>CAVZCU010000011.1:0-969958 GCA_963773845.1 uncultured Gemmataceae bacterium | reverse complement strand
CAGACCGCGTAGCGCCTCGACGCTCGCTGAATGCGGACTACAACCAATTTGTCCGAGGCGAATCGTCTCGCTCATTTCTTTCTCATAGTTCGACCATCTCGCGCGGAGGAGACCATCATGCGCCGGCTGTCAATATTCTCGCTTCTCGCGGTTGCCGCCTTCGCGGCCGCCGCGGACAAGCCCGTCAAGGTCGCCACGGTCGAGGGGGTGACGGAATATCGCCTCGCGAACGGGGCCCGGGTGCTGCTCTATCCCGAACAATCCCGGCCCACCATCACCGTGAACATGACCGTGCTCGTCGGCTCGCGGCACGAAGGATATGGCGAGACTGGCATGGCGCATTTGCTCGAACACATGGTATTCAAGGGCACGCCGACGTTTGCCAATGTGCCCAAGGCGCTCCGCGATCACGGCTCCAGCTTCAATGGCACGACCAACGTCGATCGAACCAATTACTTTGAAACGATGCCGGCCACCGACGAGAACCTGGAGTTCGGCATCAAGCTCGAAGCCGATCGGCTGGTTCACAGCTACGTGAAGCGCGAGGACCTGATGTCCGAGATGACGGTGGTGCGCAACGAGTTCGAGCGCGGCGAAAACAGCCCGCAAGGCGTGTTGAATGAACGCATTCACGCCGCCGCGTATGAATGGCACAACTATGGCAAATCGACCATTGGCAATCGCTCGGATATCGAGCGAGTGCCGATCGAGAATCTGCAAGCCTTCTACCGGAAGTATTATCAGCCGGATAACTGCGTCCTGGTCGTCGCGGGCAAGTTCCAGGAAGCGCGTGCCCTCGAATTGGCGAACGAATACTTGGGCTCGATTCCGAAACCCCGGCGGAAGCTCGACAATACCTACACCGAAGAGCCGCCGCAGGATGGCGAACGCAATGTGACTTTGCGTCGCGTCGGCACGGTGGGATCGATTGGCGTGGCCTATCACATGCCCGCCGCGTCCCATCCGGACTGGGCGCCGCTCAGTCTCCTCGGGGGGATCATTTCCCAGTCGCCGAACGGCCGTCTGTATTCCGCACTCGTCGAATCGAAGCTCGCCACGTCGGCCAATGCGCCGCACCGACAATGCCCACGATCCGGGCCTCTTCTTTGTCTCGGCTTCATGCGAGCCCAACAAACTCGACACGGTCCGCGAAGCCGTACTCAAGATCATGGAGCACCTGTCGACCACGCCATTCACCGTTGCGGAAGTCGAGAAGGCCAAGGTGCGCAGCAAGCGCATGTCGGAGCAGTTGCCGGCCAACAGCAGTCAAATGGCCCAATCGCTGAGCACCGCATCCGCGCATGGCGACTGGCGCTTGCTCTTCATCCAGCGCGATCGCATTGCCGCCGTCACGGCCGACGATGTCAATCGTGTCGCCAAGACCTATTTCCAGCCGCATAATCGCACGGTCGGCGTGTACATTCCGACGACCGAGCCGCAACGGTTGGCGATCCCCGCGGTCCCGAGCATCGATGCGATTGTCAAGGACTACAAGGGCGGCGCCACGATCGCCGCCGGCGAGGCGTTCGATCCGTCGCCGGCCAACCTGGATACGCGAACGAAAATCGTCGAGTCTCCGGGCCTCAAGGCCGGCTTGTTGGAAAAGAAGAATCGCGGCGAGACTGTTTCGCTCGCCCTGACGCTGCACTATGGCAACGAGGACTCGCTCAAGGGTCTGACGACCGCGGCCGGCATGCTTCCCGGGCATGATGATGGCCGGCACCAAGAAGCACGATCGGCAAGCCATGCGCGAAGCCATGGAGTCGCTCGGCATTCGCATTTCCTCGGGGTTCGGAGGTTTCGGCGGTCGCGGGCGACGAGGCGGTCGGGGCGGTGGCGGCGGCGCTCTCGGCCAACTCACCTTCGCGGTCAGTGCCAAGAAGGAGACGTTGCCACAGGCTCTCGATCTCCTGGCGGAAATCCTTCGCGAGCCAGCGTTCCCGGTTGCGGAGTTCGAGCAATCCAAGCGGCGCATGAAATTCATGACGTCCAGCGGGGCGGGAGAACCTTCCGTGCTCGCCGGCCTGAAACTCAGTCGCACCCTGTCGCCTTACGCGAAGGACGATATTCGTTACGTGCCAACGCTGGAGGAGAATGTCGCGCGCATCGATGCTGTTACCCTCGAGCAAATCCAATCGATCTACGAGAAGCAAGTCGGTGGCAGTCATGCCGAGTTGGCGGTCGTTGGCGACTTCGATCCGGAGGGGACGCTCGCGAAAGTCAAGTCCATGCTGAAAGGCTGGGAATCCAAGATCCCCGTATCGCCGCATCAACCGCACCGTGAAGTCGGATATTGCCGGCTCCAAGGAAGAGATCCTGACGCCGGACAAGGCCAATGCGGTCTACATGGCCGGTTTGACCTTCGCAATGAACGAGGACGATCCGGACTTCGCCGCGCTGCGGATTGGCAATTTCATGCTGGGCGGCAGCACGCTGTCGAGCCGGCTCGGCAATCGCATTCGCCAGAAAGAGGGACTGTCCTATGGGGTGACCTCGTCGTTCAGCGCAGGCACACGGGACGCGGTCGCCACATTCACGATCAACGCGATCACCAATCCGATGAACATCGACAAGTTGGACAAGGCCGCGATGGAAGAACTCGGGAAGTTTGTTTCGGAAGGACCGTCGCTCACGGAACTCGCCGACGCCAAGCAAGCCTATCTCGAATCGCAAAAGGTTGGCCGCACCGGCGACGCCGGCATCGCCAGCCAGATCATCAGTAACTTGAATCTGGGCCGCTCGTTCTCCCACACGGCCGAAATGGAAAAGAAGATTGCCGACCTGACGCCGGAAGACATCCGCAAGGCGTTCCAGAAGCGCATCGACCCGAAGAAACTGGTCATCATTCGGGCGGGGGACTTCAAGAAGTAAGAGACCGACCAGGGGGCAGATTGGGCACTTTTGGCGGCTGCAAAGTTGGCTGTAGCCGCCAATCGCTCTTCACCCCGGCGACCTTGCTCCGGAGGGTAGGCCGACAATGGCGGCTATGCGCGTTCAGATTTATTGCTTGCATTACATACGCAACACGCTCGTTGGACGGCGGCCGGGCGAACAAATGGAGTCGCCTGAGCGCTGATGTCCAGTTGAGGTGCGAACGCAAAAAGGAAGGCGGCCAAGATGGCCAAGATGGCCAAGGCGGCCACCGATTTCTCCATCCCCCCTTGGCCACCTTCCTGCTCGCTCGGCCGCGCAATGCTTCTAACCGAGAAGCATCATAAGCTCCGGAATGGCAATGATTTGTTGCCGGAATCGTCCCACAATGCCGGCGAACAAGCCGGGTCTACGACGATCAAAACGGCAAAAACTCAGTCGAATCCGCCAGCCGCCCTTCCCGGCATTTGGTCCCAAGTCATTGGACGTGCTGGCCCGGAACATGGTAAGAAGAAGAGGCACAACCTCATCGTGAGCCATTCGGTTCACGATCGAATCCCGATGGTCGCCATCTGGAAACTCGCGCTCGGATTAGGGAATCCCTCGTCGCCGCCGCAGGCTGGGAACTGAGGCGGCATGGAACCGCTTTCCCATGCCGGCTATTATGAACCATCTTACTCAGGGACTATTCCCAACGGAGCACGAATATGGCAGAGAAGACGAAGAGCAAGGTCATTCAGGTGGCGAGCGCTGTCCAGGACGCAGTCGCGACGGTAGTGACGGCGGCGAATCAGCATATCGTCCAACCTGTCGGTTCGGCGCTGGGCATCACGGGTGACGCGACGAAAGGCGCTGATGAAACGACCGGTTCACCAATGGAAGGCGTTGTGCCCGCGAAGCCTAAATCGGCGGCGGCGCGGATGATGACCAAGTCCATCGCCATCAAACAGTCGAGGACGGGCAAGAGCAAAACCCAGCGCGTCACGGACGTCGCCAAGCCGTCGCAAAAGCCCAGCGGCGGGGCCGCGCGGAAAGCTCGTCGAAAAGGGGCAAGCAAGGGGCGATAGTCCGCTGCAGCGGAGTCGTCCTCCCTCGCCTTCGAGAGCCAAATGCCTCAGGCCAATCGACCACTGGCCTGGTACGCGTCTTCGGCGAGCACGCGCCGGCAGACGGCGTACACCTTCGGTCCATGCCGGTGGACGAGTTCCGCGAACGCGGCTTCGACCCGGCGCGAGATCGAGCGCGTTGTGCAGTTCGGCGTCGGACCGCGCACCGGCCAGGCGGCGCCGGAATTGGTAGACGATCCCCGCGACCGCGACCATTCGCATCTGTCGCTCCTGACCGCCGCTCGGCGTGTCACCCTTTATGCTGGCGAAACAGGCGGGGGCGGCGGTGGGAATTCGAATATTCTCCCAGAATCGCGGCGATGGCAGCAGGGCTTAATCACAGCGGCAGACGCAGGATTTCGCTAACCCAATCGTTCGCGTCGGTATGAGTTCCAGGTCCTTCACGCATTGGCCTATAGAGACTTGCAGCAAGTGAGCAAAAATCAGTCCGCAAAATGGACGTCCCTGCGATTGCCAATTCTCGGCCATCGCCTTGAAGCGGATATCGTACGTGAATATTGGTCGGCCCAATGAGCTTGCCCGATCAAGTAGCTTGTCATCCGCGAGTTGGTCGGCACCGTCTTCCTGCGCGGTGATCACGTCAACCTGCCGCAGGCGCAATTGTGCGAGAATCGCATGGTCGATATGGACATCGAAATAAAGCGCGATGGGCATGCAATCTTGCTGGTCGGATAGCGCCCTTCGCCTTCAACTTCTGCCAGAGCGCCGAGCGCCTGTTGACATCGCCTTCGCCGGCAAGCTGATCGAGTTCCGCCTGTATTTCCGCGTCGATTTCGTCCCGGTGATCGTGGTATTACGCCATCGCCGAGTGAACTTCGGCCAAAGTGAGGTAGGGATGGTGCCCTGCCAGATCTTCCGGGCCAAGCCCGCGAGCCAGATAGTCCATCACAATCATCGCGACGCGCATGCGCGGATGATTCTCCAGGTGAGCGGAGTCACCGGGGGCCGCGACGATGTGCGGATATGTTATTGCAGTTGGCACGAAATCCTCCGCTGCCAATTTACCAGAACAGCGAGAGCGATTGAAGGGCTTCGCGTTCCGCGAACGCGGCTTCGTCCCGGCGCGCGATGAACGCGTCGAGCAGTTCGGCGTCGGACCGCGCACCGGCCAAGCGGCGCCGGAGTTGGTGGACGATCCCCGCGATCGCAGCGTTCGCATCGGTCGCTCCAGACAGCCGCCTGGCGTGTCAGCCCTTACATTGGCGAAACGGGCGGGGCACGTCGGTAGGAAGCCGGTTATTTCCAGGATCGCGGCTGGGAGATGGCAACAGCGGACGCAGTTTGCAATGTCCCCTATTCGCTTCCCCAATTGCCGCATTCCCTCGGTTTGATCATTTGCTCTTTGACCCAACCCGCCCGCGCTCTGCCTATGCGTTGACTAACGCGAGGCTTGACGAACTCTTGGCCCCTTTCGAGCGTCGCTAAGGGCCGACGAATCTCCCGTCGTTGCTGCCAGTGTAAAACAGTGGTTGACAAATCCATTGCCGGTGTATAACATTGGTTCATGTCCAAACTGATCTGCTTCCGTGTGGATGAAAAGCAAAAGGCTCGAATCGAGGCCGCAGCCATCAACCAGAACAAGACCGTTACCACTTTTGTCAAGGAGAACATCATGAAAGCGGTCGAAGACGTCGAATCTCGGCAATCAAAGCAACCGAAACGTGCGACTCTGTTTGACGAGGTCGAGGAAGCGCCTTCCAGAGATGCCGAATCGCCTCCCGTGAAGCAAGCCAAACGGCGCGCTGCCGTTCCTTCTTGGTTTCGATCGCTGTGCCGCGAAGCCGCCCGCGGAGGATCGTTCGGGTTTCACAGGGTCGGCTACAGGTGGGCGAGCAACATGCCCCCCGGTCCGCCGCCCGGATTTACTCCCAACCAATGGCACGAGCAATTGGAAGAGATCAAGAACAAGTTCGAAACGGGGTTGCTAATGAGGGCGGGTGGCAAGAAGTGGCGGGAGGCTGTCAACGAGTCCATTCTCAAGTGGTTCCGACAGAACTTTCCCAGCCAGATGGATCTGATCCCGCGCCGCCGCCAAAATGAATTTGCAGAAGGCTTCCTGGACGCAGGTGAGGACGTAATTAGGACCCGCAGCAAGTAGGAGTCAATCGCCGGAAGAAAGCCTAAGAAGGGGACCCAGCTCATTTCCCGAATTAAGCTGCGTCCCCTTTTTGCCACGCTCTTCGTTAGCTTCGTCTGGATGGTCTCGTAGTGAAAGGGCCCGACAAATAACCAAGCGAACCTACCGCTTCCGGTCTTTGTCTATTCCGACCTATAGCCCCTTCCCCACATTTGCCGGTGCAATATGGACGAAATCGGAGCCGTATTGAGAAAGTACAACGACGGAAGCTACATCGAGACGCATCTCATCTCAGCAACAGACATCAACCCGTTCGCGCTGACTTTCTTCAAGGATGTGGCTGAACTCTACGACGCTCTGACTCGGGTCGTCGAACACGGACAGGCCGGTGTCGATTTGAAGGACGCACCAATTCTTGGGCTGCTCGTCCGAATCTGGAAGCTACTCAAAGAGATCATTCGATACTACGAGGCAGATAATGCCGAGATTATCTGCATCCTGGACCGACCGCTCCTTGAGGCAGCGGTCGTAGCATCCTACCTGATGATGAACGACCAGGCCGTCATGGAAGACTACAGAAAATGCTCGTACAAAGATCGTCTGCGTATTTTGCGGCGACTAGAAAATGGCTCACCATTCTTTGACACAAAGCCCGGAAAACGGCTCGTCAAGTCGATCAGGGAGAAGATGGCTATCGAGAAGCTCTCGACGACGGACTTCGACGTTCAAAAGAAGAACAAGTGGAGAATCCAGGGTAAGACATTTCGAGACATCTTCGAGTTCGTCATCGACAACGCCGCTGACAATGATCTTTACAGTTGCTCGTACGGGATGATGTCTGAGTCCATTCACGGTTCGTGGAATGAGTCCTTGGACTACTGCTTGATTCGCAACGATGATGGAACATACAAAGCGTTCCCACATTATCAACCGGCTCAGATTCGCTATGTCTGTCCGACGATCCACTTCGCGAACAAGCCGTACAGGTTGTGGTTGAAGCGCCGCGACATGGAGCGGGAGTTTGGCGAGATCCTCGATTGGATCGACCGCGTCAACAACCAATTGTACCAGCGATACGACGAGTTTTTTGACAGGTGACGTTCGTACGCCGTGACGGTGGAGATCGCGCAATCGCCCGGAGCAACTGCCGCCATCCGTTGAACCGCGTTGGGATGGCTGCGCATCACCACAATGCACGTGTTCGTGTCCAGAAGGTAGAGTGTCACTGGGCGCGTGCCTCAGTCCAGGCGCGGAGCCGGTGGAGTCGCCCCTTGATTTGGGCGGACAAATGCGGGGTCGTCGATCCGGATCGTTTCGAAGAATCGATCTGGCCACTCATTGGGCTTGATCGGCTCGAGAATCACGGCTTCGCCGTCGCGTCGAATGGACACAGTGCGGTCCCTAAAGCGGAATTCATCCGGCAGGGGAACTGCCTGGCCCTTGTCGGTTTCTACGATTTCCACAGTTTTCATCGCGGCTTCTTGGCGTCATCGCACAACAGATACCCGTCATCTTACCACTGGCACGCGTCGAGAGCAAAATGGGAACGATCACGGGATCTGGAGTTCAAACCCAACCTCCGGTCGACGACGCGAGCCAAGCCCAACCCCGACGACGAGCACAGACTTCGCGACTGCGACCACCTGATTGCTGACGGCAAAGTCCCCGAATTCGAGCGTTGGCCGTGCGTCGCTTGGAACAGAGCGTCCGACTTTTGACAATCGTCGGGGGACAATGAACGCCCCAGTTACCCGTCGCGGATCAATGGCCTGTTACGGCCCTTTCGGCCGACGAGGTTCACGGAGGCCCAAGATGCGTCGGCAGAGTTCCCGTACCTTACCCGCCCAGCGAAGCGCGGCAACGGCCTGGCGCTTTGTCGCATCATCACCCGGGTATCGAGTGCCGACCGCGAATCGGGTCAAGTACTTCAGCCCGCGGTTCAACGAGCGGACGATCGGGTGATGAGGCGCAGATTAGTGCCGAGAGATCGCGCAGGATGTGAGTACGTGGAATCGGTTGCCCGAGTTCTTCCAGCAGAGCTTTCAAATACTTCTCGGCCGATTGTTGACAGAAGAAACAGCGCTGGTCGTGGAACCGTTCACCGGCGAGCAACTTTCGCGCGGCGAACTGGTAGTCGGCCTCCGCCTTTCTGACCCACTCGGCCGTTGTCTTTTTCATGCAGGACCGTCCCCTTGGCCACGATCTCGCGCACGAAAGAATCTCCCATCGCCAGACGTTGCGCCAATTTCTCCGGCGTTCGGACGATTAGGTCGAGTGGGAACGGCGGATCAATGGCGTCGTCGATTCGGCAGGCCTGGTCAATCTGATTGCGGGCCGGCATGACGACCAGGATATCAACGTCGCTGTCCTCGTTCGGCGTGCCGTAAGCATGCGAGCCGAACAGGATGATCTTTTCGGGGTTGAACTGCTCCGCGACCTGGCGCACGTACTTGCGGATCGCCGCCATCGGCACTTGATCCCCGCGATACCACCGCTCCGGCTTGGCGATCGGATTCGCTTGGGGCTTCCGTCTCATAACGTCATCATATCACGTCGACATCGTGGTTTGTCCCCTCACCGGCAACGAATCCAATCAGGCCGACGACGCGAACCAATCCCACCCTCGACGAAGTGCGCAGACTTCGCGACTACGACCACCTTCTTGCTGACGGCAAAGTCCCCGAACTCGAGCGTTCGCCGTGCGTGGCTTGGAGCGCGAGTCCGGCTTTTGAGAATCGTCGGCGGACAATGAACGCTTCGGTCAGCTGTCGCGGCCCTACGGCCTACAACTCCACGTCACCCTCGCCGGGATTGAAGTCCGAATTGGCGTGTTCGATGGCGTATATGTCAGGATCGAAGTCCTTGACGAATTGATCGGCATCCGCGCCGCCGGTCAAGAGATCGGTCCCTTCGCCGCCATCGATATAGTCCTCGCCAGCGCCGGCGATCAGCGTATCGGTCCCGGCTTCCCCGAAAAGCGTGTCGTTGCCGGCGCCGCCGACGAGCGAATCGTCCCCGTCGCCGCCCGAGAGATACGTGCCCCCTTGCGAGCCTGTCAGGACATCATTGCCACCCAATCCATAGAGGCTCGCGAAGCCAGTGAACGCAGAGGCATCAATCGTGTCCGCGTCTTCGGAACCGGAGAGGACGACGTTGCTGATGCCACTCAGCGGAATGCTGTGACTGTTGATTGTTAGCTGGGCGTCCGCGAGAGCGGCAGCGCCCGCGAAGCCAGAGACACTCAGGATGTCGACGCCGCCCCCGCCGGAAAACTCCGTGTCGTCCGCGTCGCCGTAAAGAATGTCGTCGCTGGGCCCGCCAAACAGAGCATCAGCGCCTGCGCCTCCCTCGAGCGCTGCGCTAGAGGCTCCAGCGCGGAGGACGTCGTTGCCGCCCAGACCGATGAGGTTCGCGCTGCCGCTGAAGCCCGTGACATCGAGCGTGTTGGCGCGATTCGACCCTCTGAGATTAGCGTACTCGAGGCCGGCGGCCGAATAAGTCTTGGTCCCCAAAGTGAGCGTTGAGTTCGTGAGTATTGCTGTTCTGCGGATTCCCGTCATATCGAGTCCATCGCCCAGGCCGTCGCCGCCGTCAAACTGGGTGTCGCGGTCATCGGCGACGAGGATATCGTCGTCGGCCCCGCCGTCAAATGCATCTTTACCCAAATAGGTCGGCGGGAAGCCGGTTTCGTCGCCGTCGCCTATGAGGACATCGTTGCCAGCCAGCCCGGACAATGAATCATTCCCCCGTTCCCCATAGAGCACATCTCCCAGCGGTCCGCCGGTCAAGTTGTCAGCTCCCGTGCCGCCGAGGATGGTATTGAAGCCGGTGCCACCTGTGATCGTGTCGCGTCCGCCACCACCCTCGAGTCGATTGACGGTGAACTCCGGATATGTGTCGACGCCGCCGGAGATCACATCATCGCCCGCGCCACCGGTGACGGTGTCGTCGCCGGGGCTGCCAGTGATCGTGTCGTCGCCGCCGCCGCCATCGAGGACGGCGCCGATGAGCCAGCCGAAATCACGTCAGCGCCTCCCTTGCCGTGAATCTCGACGACGGCGCTGGTGAAACCGGCGGCATCGAGCACATCGGGGCCCGAAGAACCATTCAATACGATGGAGAAGAAGCCGCCAAAGGTGCCATCGGAATCGGACAGCACATGGCCGTTCGCGTTGAGCGACGACGTCGTGACTTGGACGTTGCCACGGGCCGCGAAGATCAAGGTGTCCGTTCCGCCGCCGCCGACCAAACGTGTATCCGATTGATCGCCGGTTAATTCGTCTTCGTCAATTCCGCCGTACAAGTCATCAGCGCCATTGCCGCCATTCAGTTCATCGTGGCCATTGCCGCCAACGAGAGTGTCGTTGCCGTTGCCGCCATTCAGAACAATGTGCGTGACTGAATTGTCCTGCGGTCGCAAGAGCCCGACTTCGATGCGATCCTTGCCGCCTAGACCGTTCATGATCAGATCCTGATCGATGAAGTAGCTGGTCGAGGGGAGATCCCATTGCCCGATGATTTGCACCTGACCCTTGGCGGCGCCGTTGACCAGAATGTCCGCGGCGTAAGGCGTCGTTTCGCCCGGGTCAAACAAGAGTTGGGTGGTAATGGTGTCGTTTCCCGCGGTGCCGTTGATGACTACCGGGTTGATGCGCTCGCTCAGAGTTTCGATGTGGAGGCGACGCGTAAGCGATCGATGTAGATTGCGCATGATTGGTCTCAATGGTTGCGGGCCGGAGAGCAACTGAAACCTGCTGCGAATCGGCACATTGTATTGAAGGCTCACATTAAGCGGACAACGTGCTTTGTCCCGTCACCGCTGACGAAACCAATGCCTCAATCGCGACTCGACAACCTCGGGTCGACTGCGCGAACCAAGCCCAACTGCGAAGAAGAGCGCGGACTTCGCGACTGCGACTACCCAGTTACTGAGGGCAAAGTCCCCGAATGCCAGCTTTCGCCGTGCGTCGCTTGCAGCCAAGCGTTCGGCTTTTGACAATCGTCGGGCGACAAAGATCGTTCCGGTCACCCGTCGCGATCGCGCCGGCTTGCCGTTATAATTCTTGCCTAGGAGGAGCACGATGAATTCGATCATGGCAACCTGGAAAAACGGGAAGATCGTGCCCTCCGAGCCGGTCGACTGGCCGGAGGGAAGCCGCTTGCGAGTTGAACCTATTGCAGACAACGAACTCGTTCCGGGCGATGACGATTGGGGCGACGACCCCGAATCGATTGAAGCGTGGGCGGCTGCGGTCGACAAGATAGAGCCCATGATTTGGGAGCCCGGCGAACGCGAAGAGTTCGAGGCGTTTCGCGAAAAGGTGCGGCAATACACGCTGGAGGCCGTCCGAAAACAAATGGACCAGATGCCGAGCGGCGAATCATCATGAGACGACGCTACTTGCTCGACACCGGCCCGGCCCAGGACTTCCAGGACCGCCGAGGCGATGTTCGTAGCCGAGCTCGGCGCATCGGCGGAATGGCCACCGGGTCGGCATTTGCATGCCGGTGCTCGGTGAATTGTGGAGCGGCGTCGAATTCAGTACTAACCGCGAGCGAAATCGCGCGTCGTTGCTTGAAGCATTACGGATTCTTTCGATTTGGCCATTCACGCCGCAAGCGGCCGAACGATTCGGCGTCATTTTCGCGGAGCTAAGAAGGGCAGGCCGCGTCATTCAACAAATCGATATGCAGATTGGCGCCGTGGCCCAAACACTGCCGAATTGCATCGTCGTCTCCAAGGACACCGACCTGAAAGCAATTCCCGGGATCATTGTCGAGGACTGGACGAAGGAGACACGTTAGGCGGCATCGTGCCTTTGTCCCCTCACCGCCGGCTGATCCAATGGCTCAATCGGGAATCAACAACCTCGGGTCGACCACGCCAACCAAGCCCAACCCCGACGACGAGCACAGACTTCGCGACTGCGACCACCTTCTTGGTGCCGGCAAAGTCCCCGAATTCGAGCGTTCGCCGTGCGTCGCTGGGAGCGCGAGTCCGGCTTTTGCGAATCGTCGGGGACGATGAACCCTTCGGTCACTCGTCGCGGCTTTAAGTCTACAAGATGTCGACTGGATACGAGGCGATGTAGATTTCAATTTGCTCGAATCGTTCAAGAAGGGTTGCCTTCAGGCGGACGAAGAACTTTCGATTCGCTTGCGTGTCGGGCACGTCGACGAACAAGCGGATGAACTCCTCCTCGTATCGCTGTCCTTCGCGCACTCAGACGCCGCGCATGGTGGCAGGCAAGTGAGAAAGTGCTCCGAATCTTGACACCAGCTCCTCATGCGTTTTTTCGTGCTTTGCGGGATCGACGAGCCGGCCGTCGTTGTGCGTGAGCGGCAAGAGCATCTCGTAGCGTCTTTTCCGCATAATCGAAGCCCCCGCGGCCAAGTTCGGTGTAGGCGACGCCATGTTCCTTGAGCAGGTCCAAGGCTGGCTCCGGGACCATGTAAACGTGCTCGGGGTAACTATCCATCCGTCCTCGCCGCGAGATTTCGAGCGTGGCCTGCGCCCGGTTCGGTTGATCCGGAATCTGAATTTTGACCATTTGCATTGCGGGTCCTCCAATCGAGACCACCTCGAATTCATCTTATCATACCGTCGGCGATTATCGGCTGGCGGTCGGAAGGCGCAGCGTAGCCGACACATTCCGGGGGCATCATGGCCCTTTCCCATCCCGGCCACGAGTCCAAGCATCAATCGCGGGTCGACGACCTCAGGTCGACCACGCGAGCCAAGGCCAACCCGACGAAGAGCGCAGACTTCGCGACCAACTTCTTGCCGACGGCAAAGTCCCCGACTTCGAGCGTTCGCCGTGCGTGTCTTGGAGCGCGAGTCCGGGTTTTGTGGATCGTCGGGGGACAATGAACGCCGCAGTGACCCGTCGCGGCCGTTTGGGGGAAAGTTGACGCAACCCATTTCCGGAACTTCTTCTGGACGGGCGTTGCTTGTTATTTTTGAAGAAATTCGAACTTTCTCGCGATTCCTTGACCGCTGAACGCGCGCAACTTCCGCTGGTACTCGTATGCGTCGGTCAGATCAATCGATAAAGTAAGCACCCAGGCCGGACTTGCCGCATTTTCTTGACTCGATGGAAACCGACCAGCCAACTTCTCTGAAGGGAGCCACCGCTATGCATTGCCGCCGCGCCCCGCTTACCCGACTCAAGGTCGAACAACTCGAAAGCCGCCTGACGCCAGCCGGCACAGTCGTGGTCGACGTACACGGCAGCAACATCAAGATTACCGGCGATGACCAGGAAAACGATATCTCGATCTTCGTCGACAACAGTCCCGCGGCCAACACCCTCCACATCGTCGGGAATAACGGCACAGGCGTCGCGATCAACGACCCGCTCCCGGCGGGCGACGCCGTCGGCAAACTCACGATCGACCTGAAGAAGGCTGGCATTTCCGACCCGAACGACGTGCGCGGCGCCTCCGGCGTCGATCGTGTGCAAATCCACGACATATTCCTCAGCGGCGATCTCTTGATCAAAGGCAAGAACGGCGGCGTCGTGAACATGGACGCGATCTACGCCCTAAAGACGACAATCGACTTTCATGTCGGAAACGGCATATCGGCCGTCGATGCCAACAAGGGGCCTCTCGGAAGCGACATCCGAATTCGGAATAGCAATTTGGGCTTCGATGGCAGCCACAGCCCGCCGAAGCAAAAGGGCGTTACGGTTCTGACCAAGGATTGCCAGGACCACGTCGAGGTCAGAAGCACCACTATTCAGGGCAACCTGACCGTGAAGACCAAGGGCGAAAGGGACGAAATCGGGCTGTTCGGCGTCTACAACTTCTTCGGCTCGGGCAATTTCGGCGTGCAGAGTCTCAATATCGACGCCGGCGCCGGCGACGATTTCCTCGCCGCGTCCGGGATCGATGTCATCAGGACCACGAACATCCGAATGGGCGACGGCAACGACAAGGTCATGATCGGCCGTTTCGAGGGCTTTGGCGCGAACTTGCTTCGCGGCCGAGTCAGCATCAATTTGGGGAAAGGAGACGATGTCGTTGGCCTGGGCCACTCTTCGAATCCAGACGGACTTAATACGAGCATCCAGAGCAAGCTGACGATTCGGGCCGGCGCCGGCGACGACAAGCTTATGATTGGTCAACAAGTCGTGCTGGCACAGCTCAAGCACTCGATCGACGGTGGCCCGCAGGTTTCAGGAGACACGCTCGAAGTGCTAAGCCCACCATTCGACCCCAACGATAAGATGTTCAAGAATTGGGAGAGCCGCGGCGGGTTTGTTGCAGCCAATCTGATTTCGCTTGTCGGCGAGGTCGGCAACCATTTCTAACGGAGGCAGACACATAAAAGAGACCTCGTAACTCGTCCGACCCCGGCGAAGGATCCTCTTCATATCGCGGTCCTGTGTGCACCGAGACGAGTGCACAGTCGCCGTCAGAAGAGAAAGCGATCCAAACACAGCTAGGGACCGACCGAACAGTCGATTCCAGAATTGAAGTAGCGGAAGTCTGGCAACGTTCGGCGATGGAGTCCCCACATTTAAGCTTGGACAATGCACTAAACTATTCTGAACATGGTTCGCGCCCGGCGATTGTCTGATGCGGGGGTTCCTGTCTACGATCGTTGCCGAGACGGTCGCCTGGCCGCTCGATCGCCGGTTCGCTGCATTTGAGGCCGCTTGTCAAAATCCGCGGCACACGCAGGAACAATTGCTCCGCCGCCTTCTCGGCTTCCATGCCGACACCGCGTTCGGTCGCGATCACGGCTTCCACTCCATTCGCACGGTCGCCGACTATCGGCGGCACGTTCCAGTCGCCCCGTACGAGCAGTTCGAGCCGTACATCCGCCGGGTGATGAACGGCGAGACGAATGCCCTGCTCGCCGACCCGAAAGTGTTGATGTTCGCGCTGACGAGCGGCACGGCCTCCAATCGCAAACACATTCCGATCACGCAGAACTATCTCAACGACTACCGCCGCGGCTGGAACTTATGGGGCGTGAGTGCTATTCGCGCCCACAAATCCGTGTTTCTCAAGCCCATTCTGACGATGGTCGGCGACGCCGACGAATATCGAACCGAGGCCGGCATTCCGTGCGGCAACCTGTCCGGGTTCAGCGCGCAGGTGCAAAAGCGAATCATGCGCTGGATGTACGTCGTTCCGCCCGAGACGGGCAAGGTGAAAGATCCATTTGCGCGAACCTACGTCGCATTGCGGGCGGCCATTCCGAAGAAGCTCGGCCTGCTCGCGTCGGCCAATCCCAGCACGCTCGTCAATCTGGCCCGGTTCATGGATCGCGAAAAGGAATCGCTCATCCGCGATGTCCACGACGGCACCTTGAAGAAGGACTTGAACGTTCCGCCCGATATCCGGGCTGTCTTAACGCGGCGGTTGAAGCCGAGGAGGAAGCGGGCTCGCGAGTTATCGGAGTTTGTCAATCGTTCGGAAAAACTTTTGCCTAAGGACGTCTGGCCGGCCGAGCCGTTGGTAATTGGCTGCTGGACCGGGGGCAGCGTCGGCTGCTACCTGCGCCAGTTGCCCGAGTATTATGGCAACGCCCCGATCCGCGACCTGGGGCTCCTGGCCAGCGAAGGGCGGATGAGCATTCCGGTCGAAGACGGAACGTCCTCCGGCGTACTTGATGTGATGACTCATTACTTCGAGTTCATTCCCGAAGACGAAATCGACCGGGCGAATCCCACGGTTCTCGGTGCGCACGAAGTCGAGGTCGGCAAGCAGTACTACATCGTTCCGACCACCAAGGCTGGTCTTTATCGTTACCACATCTCGGACGTGGTGCGCGTCACGGGCCACTTCCACAACACGCCGACCATCGAATTCCTTGGCAAAGGGCACCGGTTCGCCAGCCTGACGGGAGAAAAACTCTCGGAGCATCATGTGACCCGCTCGGTGGACCGGGTCGTGCAGACAATTCCGCAACCGCTGACGACGTACGCCCTGGCGCCGTGCTGGGACGAGACGCAAGCGTATTACGGGCTGTTCATCGAGGAAGATGATGTCCGCAATCCGGCACTATTGAAGCGATTCGTGCTCGCCCTGGATCTGGGCTCGGTGAGAGCAACATGGAATACGAAGCGAAACGGTCGAGCGGCCGGCTCGGCTCATTGCGAGCGCATGTTCTACCGGCCGGCTTTTGGGCGAAATGGGACCTGGAAAGGCTGCGGCATTCCGGCGGAGTGCCCGAGCAGTACAAGCACCCGTGCCTGATCGGCGACCTGGACTTCGCCCGCACGGCCCCGACAATCGTCATGCGGCCGGCGGTCTGACAACGGCGGCATTACCTGCATTTCACTTAAGGAATCCGTTTGATCGTCGAATCGGCGTTGCAACGCGGCAGGGAAGTGAGTGGGAATGGGCCGGGTACCCGAATTGAGGCCCGGGCGAAGGAAAGGGTGCCAAGGGCGCGCAACTTTTTCTCCATCCTCCCCTGGCGGACCTGGGCAGGTTTTTGACTAGTTTGCGCCACGCGAAGACTTCTCCGGCCGCCCGCCGGGAATTGTGTTGTGAAGGAAGGTGGCCTCGCCCCGCTCGACCGCTCTAAAGCAAAACTGGTTGAAATGAAACCATTTGGCACGGGGAGGAAGCCATCGGCCGATCAGTCAAGGAATCCGATCACGCAGCAGAGTGCGACGGTGACGACTACCAGCGGAAGGCTCAAGAGCAAGAGGACAGCCCAAGCCAGTTCACTTCGCCCGGGCCTGGCGCCGGTCGATTTGGGATCGTACTCGCGCTCTTGATTCATCCCCGCAGTGTAACCGGCCGGGCCGGTGGGGGCAACGCTTACCGAAACAGAGCCCCCTCCGCGACCAAACCGGGTCCGAAGCCGAGGGCGATACATGGCCGGGGAGCATTCGCCTTCCGCAGTTCATTCAGGATGAACAGGACGGTCGGGCTCGACATGTTGCCATGACCGGCCAGGATGCGTCGGGACACTTCCGTTGAACCCTTGGGCAACCCAATGGCTTCTTCGACGCAGGACAGAATTCTCGGGCCCCCGGGGTGAATCGCCCACGAGCCGACGTCCTGAATTGTCAACTCGTTTTCCCACAGCCATTTTTCCAGCCAGGGGCGGAGGTTTTGCTGAATCAGGTTCGGCACCCGCGTCGAGAGCATCATGTCGAAGCCAAAATCGCCGACGTCCCAGGTCATGGCGTATTCCGAATCGGGGAATAGACATGAGCCGGTCGCGGCCACCTGCCAGTCGGCAGAGTCGTCCGCAACGCCGACGACGGCGGCCGAGCCGTCGGCGAACAGGGCATTGCCGACCATCTTCTTCGGATTCCAGCCGTAGTAGTGATGAACGCTGGAAAGCTCGATGCAGCACATGAGGATGCGCGCCTGCGGATCGGCGCCAGCATATCCGTTCGACGTTCGCAATCCATTGATGGCCCCGTGGCAGCCCATGAAGCCGACGTTGGTTCGCAACGTCGTTGGCTTCAGGCCGAGCCCTTTGATGAGCCCAATGTCCACGCCGGGCGCCGGAACCCGGTGCACGAAACGGTCACGAGATGCGTAATCTCATTCGGCTTCATGCCAGCCTCGGCGAGCGCCTTGCGCGACGATTCGAGGGCGAGTGGCACCGCCTCTTTGTGATAGCGCTCCATGCGCTGCGACGTGGAGGGCCCGCGCTCGGTGTTCCCACGCCGAGCGAACTCGGATTCGGACTGCCCGCCCTTGATCACTTCGCGGAACTTGTCGGATTGGAAAACGATGTGCCGGGTCTCGATTTCGGTCTGCCGGTAGAGGACCGACAGCAATTGCCGTTGTTCGTCGGTTTGAGCGCAATAGAGTTTGGCGGCCTCGGCTGCTTCACCCTGAAGCATGCGCGTGGCAGGCAGGGCCGTGCCCAGGCCCTGGATTGCGAGTGACATGGAGTTCCTCTCAGTCGCGATACATGATGCGGAACAAGGGCGCGACAGCCAGGGCGCGAGGGAAAGGGACCGGACCATGACCTGAGTAGCGATGGGACGACGCAGAAGGTCGGCGGTGATCCGGCAAATGATCTGGCGGCGAGTTACCTTCCGGTGGTAGGCGCTGCGCCAGCGAACCAACAAATCGGGGTGCCAGCCGTGACGAACCCCCCGAAGGGCGAGCGGAGCGATGATCCCGGCGCCCGCGAGCGCCCAGGCCATCCCTTCGCCGGTGAACGGCTCGATGTACCCGGCCGCGTCGCCGAGCACAAACAGCCGTTCGCCGCCAAGCCGCGGGGCTTGACGGGTGAGATGCGGCGTACCTTTCCATGATAGTCGGGCAAGTCCGGGCAATACGGGAAATCCCGCGCGCTCGAGGATCGCGGTGGCCAACTCTCCCGTGCCGCCGGCGCGTTTGACGGCCATCGGGTCGAGCGCCGCCGCCGTGTCGATTCGGCCATCCTCAACGACGGTTTGGCCCACGTAGCCCTCTTCACCGCATGCCATGTAGATGATGCCCGGCTCGTAGTCATTACCGGACGCGGGGAGCATCACTCCGGCCCCGACCCGCGAGCCCGGCTGCCACGACCGGGCCGCTTCGCCATTGTGGTCCTCGTCCGGCGACTCCTCGAGCTTGCTGCCCAGGCCGCCCGCCAGGAGGACGATTCGGGCTTCGACGGCGTCATCTCGGTTCGCGATTCGCAAGCGCATCGTTCGCCGATCGCCGCCCGCGGACAAGGGAAGCAAGGCAGCGGTCGCATTCGGCAGAAACTGAGCGCCGGCCTCGATCGCCGCTTGAACGAGAGCGGCGTCGAGCGACTCGCGAGAAATGGCAGCCCCGGTCGGTAGCGAGATATCCGCGTAGTTGCCGCCAGCGCCGAGCGCAATTTCGTCAAAGGAATCGCGCCCAGGCTTTGCGTGAGCTTGCCGAGTCCAGCCTTGTGAAGTTGGTGTATCGCCCGCGGATTGAGACATCCGCCGCAGACCTTGTAGCGCGGAAACTTCGCCCGATCCATCAACAAGACGGCTGCACCATGACGAGCCAACTCGCGCGCGGCGAGTGACCCCGCGGGACCGGCGCCGACGACTGCGACATCCCACAGCCGCCGAGTAGCGGCTTCGGGCGACAGTGTCGGGTCAATGCTCACGCCCGTCTCCTTGGAGGTCCCGCGAGCCGAGCGGGACCAGGCTCAAATGGTCCGCCTCGGCTCGGCGGACCTACTCCATTCGAGCAAGAAGCGAAATGGGAACTTGCGTCGTACGGTGGCGCCTTCCCAACCAGCCTTGCGGGCGACGGTCAACGCTTCGTCCGGTGTGAAGGCTCCCTCGACGGACACCAATGCGTCCACATGCACCATAGGCGAGCGAGTCAGGATCCGGGACCCAAAAAACGCCGCCAACCATCCTAATTGTCCGCGGGCCAGGTCATTCACGAGAGCCAGTGTGCCGGCTGCCTCGCGCATTTTTCGCAATACGACGAGTGCTTGCTCTTCATTGAGATGGTGCAGGAATAGCGAGGACGTAATCACGTCGTAGCCCGCCGGGATCGGTTCCGCTAACACGTCGAGTGGAAAGAACGAGACGTTTGCCTGGGCGCGTTTGGCATTTTCCTGGGCATGTTCGATAGCCAGCGGGCTGAAGTCGCAGCCCGCGACTTCAACCGGAAGCTGGCGCGCTGGCCGCGTTGCCAGATGCCGACTGCGACGTCGCCGCCGCCCGTCGCGACATCTAGAACGCGGACCGGGCGCGCATCGCCTGCCTTCTGCCGCTCCCGACACAAATTGCGGATCGGTCCCCAGAAAATGCGTGAGCTAGAACTGATCCAATTGATTCGGGC
This sequence comes from uncultured Gemmataceae bacterium, assembly GCA_963773845.1. GTDB lineage: Bacteria > Planctomycetota > Planctomycetia > Gemmatales > Gemmataceae > SIAJ01. The sequence goes on along the minus strand of CAVZCU010000011.1, from coordinate 950,131 downwards.
GAGCGAGTTCAGAGCCTGGTGATGGGCGGAGGCATCCAGTCCTGGATTATCCATGATCTCCGGTTGTAAATTACGCTGTCGCAGTCTGAAGGGCATTCCATCGATCTCCGGAATCGGGGCGAGCAGGCCCGCCTTAGAAGCGTCGTCCGCGCTAAGCACGTGGTTCAAAAGTACGTTGCCAGCGGTCGACATAGGAGAGCCCAACCGCAGCGAGGCGCCGTGACGAGGTTGGTTGGTCAGAACCCAACACAAAGACACAGCGCGGCCGAGCCGCCGTCTTACCCTCCCCCCGGCTTTGCGGGGGGAGGGCAGGGTGGGGGGCGAAGCGCTTCCAGCCCGAGGTTGCAGCGTTCCGACCCGGCCGCCACTTCCCCCCACCCTGCCCTCCCCCCGCAAAGCCGGGGGGAGGGTAAGAGAGGGAGCCTCCCCCGCAAAGCCGGGGGGAGCGAGATTCTTCGCGCACGACGAAGAAGTGGAAACGTTAGTAGTACAAAGATCACACAAAGACACGCAGAAAACCACTCTCTTCTTCTTTGTTTCTTTGTGTGAACTTGGTGCCTCTGTGGTGGGTTCGGGACAGCTTTCGCCCTCGCGGCGAACTCAATGGTCAAGAAGCCTATGACGACCTGCTTAGTCGTATTCCATCAGATATACGAAATGATGTCGTGATCACGGCTCGCGCTTGGCCGGGTCCGGAAGATCGATGCGTTGAATATACCCCGGCTGCACCATCACGAAGGACTTGCCGGTGGGAGCAATTGCCAATTGCCAAACGCCCTCGCGGCCGTGGAATTCCTTCAACTTCTTGAAACTCGGCAGTTCCCAGAGAATCACGCGACCGTCGAGGCCTACGGTGATGAAGCGACTACCATCCGGAAACACGGCGACAGTGGTTATGGCATTGCCCGCATCGCCGGCTGGATAAACGTCTTCCTTGTGCAGAACGGCTTTCGTCTTCGTATCCCATGCCGTAATTCGTCCGTCGCCCGTGCCGAGGATGGCGATCTTGCCATCCGGGGTAAGTGCCAGCGCATGCGGGGCCGCCGGCACGGGGGTCTTCAAGTTCTCCAAGATCTTCGCGCTACCCGGGGGGCTTGGATGCCACATCGCCATGACCGCGTCGCCCCAACGGGCAACGCCAATTTTACCGTCCGCGGAATAGGCGAACTGCGTCAGCAGCTTGCCGGCAGCCCCTCGGGGCGCCAGGGCAGTGGCTACATCTTTCTTCCTTTTCGTGTCCGTCAAACGAAGTTTGTCCACGACCAGCAGGAAGTGCGAGCCATCCGGTTGAACGACAAATAGACTCGGAATGCTCGCCATGGGCGCGGCGGTCGTGAATTCTTCGATTCGGTTAAGCGATTTTGCGTCCCGTTCGATGACGTTGGATCGCTTGGTCAGGAAGTAGAGCCGATTGCCGACGGAAACCATTTCCCGCATCGGCGGTTCCCTGGTGTCGAATTCATTGACATACAGCAAGCGATCGGCGGAATAGCGACTGAGCTTTCCCGTCTGCCATGCGATCAGGACATTGTCACTGTCTCCGTCATATGTGATGCCGGCGATCAGCTCGGGTGGAAGGCTGCGAACCAGCGCGATTTCCGGCCAGGGACTCGGCGGGGGCGGCTGGGCAGGCAACTTTGCCGCGACCTTTGGATCAATCTGCCATGCGGTCAGGTGTTCGTCCCCGTCGGTTAGGAGCATCCAGCGATGCTTGGGGACCGCGATGCCGCGACCGCTCAACGGATCGGGCCCGTCGCCAAGGTTGAGCACCTTGCCGGTGTCGATATTCATGAGCACGCGGCCGGTGGTCGTCGTCAGGACAATGATGTCATTGGCGATTGCGGACAATTCGCTGAAGGGGCCGGGGTATTCGTGATCGACTTCCTTGATGAAGTTGCCGGTGACCGAATCCCAAATGCGAATGCGGCCATCGGTCCACAGGCCGATCAGCTTGGTGCCGTCTGGCGTGAAGGCCAACGCGTTGACGCCCGACGACGCTTCGCAGCGCGGCCCGAGCCGCATCGTCTCGCAATCCCACAGCCGGACCGGATTCTCGGGCCTGCCAATCGCGATGCGCCGGCCGAGTGGACCTGGAATGGCAACCGCGGGCTCGGAAGCTCGTGGTGTCGGCCAGCCTTCGACCGGCTCGCCCGTTTCCGGATCGAAGAGCACATCGCCAGCCGGGTCGGTCGTGGCGAGCACCCACGGCCGATCATAGACGGGGAGAATGCGTGAGATTTTCTTGAGTTCGATATCTGGTATTGCGAATATCTTTCCCGGTTCCTGCTTCTTCAAGTCGTAGGACCGCGTGTCAAACTCATCGCCCTTGGCCTTGCAGATCACGACCGTTGAGTTAGGACCGAATCCGGCGGCCACGACTTTGCCGTCCACAACTTGAAATGAATCGGTCTTCTCAAACTTCGTGGCATCATAAATCGTCAGACGGGACGCGGATGCTGCCAGGAAGTGTTGGCCACGGGCGTCGGCAGCGAACATGGTCTGCTCGGGGGTGATCTCCGCCGATCGAACGACTTCCAGACAGCCGACCATCGGGCCCGTGCGCGACGGTCCAAACGGACGGACAAGGTCGCCGACCCGGCACAGCACGGGACTCGACTGGTCGGTCGCGAACAGGCCGTGCTGGCCATCGGTGGTCAGGCCCAGGGTCGCAACCGGGCCGGCCGGTTCGAGAGTGATGGTGGCGGGCTCATCGCGGCCGACCATGCCAATTTCGCCGGCTTGATTGCCGACGACGATGACCCCCTCGGTTGTCATGGCCATGGAGACAATTGGCGTCTTGATCGGCGATGGCCGGTCGGTCCGTGGCTGACCGGAGGAAAGATCCCAACTCTTAATCGATTGGTCGACGGCGGCGACCGCGAGGTTCCCATCCGCGGAGACACAAACTGCCGACGCACGGAGCTTCGGCGCAAGTGGGGTCGTCTTTGCGTCATCGAGCGACCAGAGTTCGACACCATCGTCTGCTGCCGCGATTGCAAGTTTCCCGTCCGCAGTCATCGCCAGCGAACTCGCCTGGAGCAATTCGTGCTTGCGCAGCGCGTTCCCTTTTTCGACCGCCCATTCGATGTAGCCGATCTTGTCCGCGGTTGCGATCACCCGCTGGCCGTCGGCAGTGATCGCCAGGGCGCCGATCGGGCCGGGGAAATTCTGCGACCACAGCTCTTGACTCGCTTCGAGATCGATGCAGTGGATCGAGTTGTCAAGGGCGGCGAGGATTGCGTGCCGGAGGTCCGGACCAACGAGGGCACGCGACCAGTCGCCGGCTGTATGTGGCATTGGTAAGAGCTGCCCCGAATGTAAATCGAGCAGGGCGAGTTCCTTGCGGCCGGCGACCAGTGCATGCCGACCATCCGGAAGAAACCACGCACCCAATGAAGCGACGCCGGGGCGCCGAAATGTCCGAACGATCTTGCTCGCGGGCGGCGCGATGTCGATGCCAGCGATCAGCGCCCGAGATTGGTGGATCGGCGGTCCGGCCGCGATCGGCGTCCATTGCGTTTCAACAATGCCGGTCTTCACCGGGGGGGAGTCCGGCGGCTGGATCCGGTCGTCCTGCGGTGGCGCCTGTGCCTGCTGGTTATTTCCGGTATCGTCCGGCACGCCGGTGGAGGGCTTACCTCGAGTCACGAGTGCCACGACAATCACCGCCGCGGCGACCAGGACGCAGCCTGCCGCAATCATCGCCGCGCCCAGTCCCAGGCCGCGGGAAAGGCCTTTGACACCCGCTCGGCCCCCCAACTCCGTAAACTCATTGGCTTCTTGCGGCACAACGTAAATCTGCGCGACGGCCAGGGGAGTGCGCGCGGTTCGTCGCGGAACGCGAAGCGTGTCGGCCGTGTAGGCGAGAACCGCATCGCTGACCGGTACGGACTCATCGCCCGAAAGGACTTCGTCGAGCCAGGGGGTATCGCCGATCGGCCGCTGGGCGGAAACAATTAGCAACGCGATCAGATTCGTCACCGTTGGATCGTCCAAATCCCACAGCGCGCGAAAGAGGGTAGAGCCGGCCGGGTTGGCAAGGTCCGATTCGCGGAAGAGAAGATTGTCGCCATTGTCGAAGCGATCCCAGAGCGGCTTACCGGCGACCGCGAGCGCAGCGCAGCGCACATCCAATCACCAGGTTGGGGAAGCGATCGACGTCGGCGGAGTACGTGCTGTCGCGCAATCGCGCGGGGTGCTGATACGCCGCATGCCCCGATTCGCCCGACGGGCTTTTGGCCAGCGCCGGCACCCACATGCCGTCGTAATCGATGAGACGAAGTTTCAGCGTGTTGGTCGTCGCGCCGGGAACGAGCAGGACGTTGCCGTGCTGCAAGTCGGCATGGGCGATGCGTGCGTCGCGCAACCGCTTGCACAGCCGCACCCACATGCCGAGCAGCGCTTTCAAGTGATCCGGCCTGTCGACGTTTTGGCGAACGAAGGCGTTGAGCTGAAGGCCTTCGACCCATTCCATTTTGAGGGCCGGATACCACAACCCGCGAATGCGGACCCCCTCGGGCAGGAACTCGAAACCGACGGAAAAAGGCAACCGGGCGTCGCGGAGTTGAGCATCGATTTTCAGGTAGCGTTCGCGGAGCCCGGCGGCGGGGCGGGTAAAGCATTTGAGAGCCCAGGCTCGACCATCGGCGGCGCGAATCTGGTAGACGTCCGCGAAGTTGCCCGAGCGCGGCATCGGAATGCCGAGCGGGCCCGGCACCACCTCGCCGACCTTCAGATCGGGATCGCCGAAAGAGGTTCGCGGGTTTTGGACCGCCTCGTTGTAATCCTGGGATAACGGCCAGGCCATCAGGTCTCCTTGAACTCAATCACCCCCAGCGCGACATCGTCATTTCGCAGTTTTCCAGAGGCTCGCGCGACCGTCACCCACAGCGAGAAGTCATCCGGGGTCATGTCGATTAGATCGCGCCCCACGAACGCACCGGCCTCGGCCGACTCGAACAGGCATTTGGATAAGGCATCCGTGGCCAGCAAGAACGTATCGCCCGGGCAGAGCAAGCCGTCTTGACGCTTCCAGTCCGGTTCCAACTTATGCGAAGTCACGAAAGCGGGCGAGCCGGTGAACGCGCTCGAATGTTGCAGCGGGAAGGAACTCAGGAACGCGCCGTGACTCAACATGAACAGGCACGCATCTCCCGCCGCAATCGCTTCCCACGAGGGATCGCCATCCAAGTCTTTGATCGAAACTCCCAAGAACGTCGCATGGCCGCCGCCAATCAGCTTTTCCTCCGCGTACCAACTACTCGCAAGACCGGCTGCTTCGCGACTTCCACGCCTTCCGCGGGGCCACGAGCCAGTTTTCGACCGGCCCGGACTGCGTGAACGCATGCACCAATCGGCGGGCCCAATCGCCGGATGCAAAACTCTCAGCAGCGCCATCGGCGATGGCAAAACGGCCGACCCGCCGATCACCGGCAATCGCGTCCTCGCACTCGTCGAGCGCGTGCCCGTCCTTGGGAACGACAAACGATCGCCAGTGAAGCGGAAATTGAGACATCTATTGGTTTCTACCTATCAGAGCCGCGCACGAATCGTCACCTTTCGCTCGCCATAGTCGCCTTTCGCTCCGCGAAAGGAACGGCGGCTCCCGAAAATGCGTAAGACCGTCTCGCGAGCGGCGAGCCCTTTCCTTTCGCGGAGCGAAAGGCGACTATGGCGCCAATCCATGCACATGCTCTCCGTGCGCTGCCGTGAATGACTTCGTCACCGCCCCGGCGTTACCCGCGTGCCAATATCGAGGAAGCGAATCACCGCTACCAGATCGGCATTGAAGACGAATCCGCGGGCCGGGCCGTCGATTTCGTAGCCCTCATCCTTCGCGGCCGACATCAACTTGGGCGGCAGGATGCTCGACATCCGGAACAGGAGCTTCGCGTACTTATCCGCCAGGCCAGCCTCGTCGCTTGGGAAACAAACCGGAGGCGCCGGCGAACTCGATATGTGGACGTTGAACAAGAGGACGTTGCCATCCGTGCTCTTCATCGACTTGAGTTCAACGGCGGCGTCGAGCGGATTGGCGTCGGTCGGCTTGCCATCGGTCAAGTTAATGACAATCGGCGGAAAGCAATCGGGATAGGTGGCGATGAAGTCGGCGATGGTGGTGCGGGCCAGAATCATGGCGGCGTTCATCGGCGTCTTGCCGCCGGACACGGGTTCGAACCAGATGGGAAACCGGAAGGCTTGCTCGACCAATCCGCCGGCCCCATCATCAACCATGCGCTGCCGTTGCTCCAACCGCAATGGGTTGTTCGCCACCTCGCTGATCGGCGCCAGCGGCTGGTCGGCGGTCGTGCTGGCCAGTCGCGGGCCGATGTCCTGTCCATAGCCGATGACACCCACGTGAAAGTAATCGCGGACGCCGTCGGCCTTGGCGCATTTGAGCACGAGGTTCTGCAACAGCCGATTAATGGCGTCGGCAACGCCTTCGGATTTCTTTTTGCCTGGCTGCCCACCGAACGGCCCGTCCATCGACTTCGACTGATCCACGAGGAATAGCAGACACGTCGGATTGGTTCGGCTGATCTCGGCGGAAAAGGCCATGACAAGTTTACTCAACAAGTGGTAGAGGAAGCGACATCAAGCCATGTACATTGGCGGATTCGACCATGGCCCCCCCTGGCCGCACCGGGGTTCCCGTCATGCGAATCGCGATGTGCAGCGGGCCCTGTGCGTTCGTCGGCAGCCGGCCGCTGCGCGATATGGGCTCGCCGTCATCACTGGTTGCTGTCACCGTCACGGCTTGTTCGCCCCGTTCGACTGCGATGGAAACCGCCTTGCCCGTGCCCGCAAAAGCGAACTCCTGCCCGGCGCAATTGATTCGGATCTCCCGGCCGTCCGGGCGAATCGCCAGAGTTAGGCGACCTCCCAGTCCCAGTCCGAAGCGCGTGTTCAATCCGGGCGATCCGTCCGGCAGGGCGACGCCTTCCGGCCGGCCTGCCGCCCCGCCCGTGAGTTGCCATTCATGCGCTCGAACGTCAGCCCCGAGAGTGTTGTACGCCCGGCGAACCTGGAATGGCGCGTAGAGGGGCAGCGTTGTCGCATCCTTGCTCGGCACATCGAGCTTGGCAATTTCATTCAACCGAGCCCGTGCCCGGGCCGTGTCGGCATCGTCGAGCTTCGCCTTCAGCTCGCGCTCGAACCAAACTGCGCGCTCGGCGAAGAATCGTGCGCTTGCCGCGCTCATCGGTCTGGTCGCGAGCGAGTTTGAGCCACAGTTCGCCCAGGCTATGCCGGGCTTTCGGATCGGTTGGCGCCGTGAGATCGGTCTTCGCGGCCTCGATCAGGCGGGCATCGGTTCCTTTCGCGAGCATTGGCAACCCACGAATCCAATCCTGTTGGGAAAAGCAAAGATAGGCTCCGACCACTTGATTGGATGTCGGATCGTCGGGGGCATTCTTCAGAACGGCCAGGGCCTGGCGAACTGCCTTCCGTTCCGCGGCGGCGGCGCTCGCGCGCTTGCGTAATGCCGTCAGGCGGGCGACGACCTCGGCTGCAATGCCCGTCGGTGACTCGGGAAGTCGTTTCAGAAATCGCTCGAGCACTTGCGGTCGGTCGTCTAACTCCGCGCGCTCGGCGGCATTTAAGCCCAGGGCGACCTGGCTTTGCACGCCGGCTTCGACGGGTAACGCGGCCAGCGTCGTCGCCTTCTCCGCCAACTCGTCGATATCGAACCAGGCGGCCGCATCCTCGATCGCTTGGAAGGCCGTGATTGGGTCGCCGGCCCGTGTTGCCAGCGATCGCGACTCGTGCAGAAGGCCAAAGCGTTGCGCGGGCGACAGCCGATCGACTAACGCCCGCCTGCGCAGATTATCGGCGAGAAGAGCCATGTCGTCGGGCCGATTGAAGGCGAACTCGCGCGCTCGCTGCGCGCGAACACCGGCAATCGCCGTTGCCACCGCGTCTGGATCGGGAACCGCCAGCGGATTGTGCGGCGGCTTGGCAGGCGGCCCGGACACCGTTTCCGCCTTGACGCGGGGGAGCGGCAACAAGTGAATTGTGCCGGTTGCCGTGCCGGCCAACACATACCGGCCGCCGGGGTCGACAGCCACGCAATTGCCTTCGCCATCCAAGGCTTGCACCCAGCGCAGCGGTTGGCCCGTTCCGGCAGCCCAGAGTCGGGCAGTTCGATCGACGCTGACGGTCACCACTTGCCGACCGTCCGGCGTCCAGGCAATTCCCGTTACCGGTCCCGTGTGCCCGTTGAGTCGGCTCAATTCTTTGTTCGCTGCGAGATCATAGATTGTTGCGGTTCCATCGGGTCCGCACGTGGCGGCCCGCGAGCCGTCGGGCGAAAAGCGAACGGCGACCGCTCCGCCCTTATGCGGGCTCCATTCCTGAACGCGACTGTGATTGGTCAGGTTCCATAGTGAAACCGGCCCGTCGGCTATTGCGACAAGCGCCTGCGTGGCGTCGGTAGAAAAGTCCACGGACGTCACCGGCCCGCGAGCGGCAATCGCCCATTCATCAAATCGTCCGGCGGCGGTATCCCATAAGCGAACCGAGCCATCGTTCAGGCCGGCGATGGCTCGCGACCCATTATTCGTGATCGCCACGCAGGTGATGGCGCCGCGTGGGCTGGCCAATGTACGGGGCGACTTCGCCCCGGCTGCATCGAAGAAGCTCACTGCCGATGAGTCGGCAGCCATGATTCCGCGATTGCTCGCATACCAGGCTGTCGCGACTGCCGGGTTGCGCAGCGATTCTCGAATAAAGGACTGATCCGTCGCGACCGACCAAATGCGAATCGTTCCATCGGCGCCTGCCGAGACCAAGCGCGAACCGCTACCGGACACCGCGAGGGCATTGAACGCCCCGCCGTGGCCCACGAATGTCCTCGGCCGCAATTGATCGGCGAACGTGCTCGGCAACGCCACATCGGGGACCAGTTCTTCGATCCGATTCACTGATCCGCCGTCGGATGACTTGTGATCGGTCGGTGACTCGACGATCGGCTCGTGCGTTCGCGTGGGAGTGGAGTGTTTCGGCTTGAAGGCGTAATAGACGCCGGTCGCGGTGCCGCCCGCAACGAGCAACCCGGCAATGAGAATGAGAATCTGAGTCGTCGTGCTGGATACCTTCCGCCGATCGGCGTCATTCGCGGAGTCGGGGACGGGTTCGATTGCAGGGCTCGGCGGCGGACTGACCGCGGGGGGTGGCGGCGCCGGTTCATCGGGTGCGCTTTTCTCGCCACCAGGGCTCGGGCTTGGTGGGTGCTTCGGGCGTCGACTTCCACCAAGGGTCCGGATCGGGCAGCGATGCGGCCGCCAACTCGTCCGGGCTCAGGGGCGTCTCGGCGGGCTCGGGCGTTTCGGCCTGGGGTCTATCGCCGGGTTCCGTTCGGTTCTCGGGTGGTGCGGCATCGGCATTGGTTGAGTCATATTGCGCTCGGCGATCGGGATCGAGCAGCGTGTCGCGGGCGTCTTCCAGCTCGTTCCAGATGCGCTCCGCTTCGAGTGCGTCCGGACCGGTCATATGTGGAAGGATCATGCGGAAGCGGCGGTCCGCGGCCTGGCGAATCGCAGCGAGGTCCGTAACACTGGCATCCAGCCCGAGGAGCTGATAGTGCGTCGGCGGACGCTGGCCCTTTGTCAGGCCGAGCCAGTCATACGGATCGACCACGAAGGCCTCCGGACCACGCGAGAGATATGCGCTGAACAACTGCTAAGTGAATGGTAACGGCCGCCGAAAGGGCCCGCAAGTTGGACGGCCCCGCGCTCCGCAGGGTTCCCACCTGGCCAGCCGGAATTCCTCCGGCCGAACCCTTGCCATCCCCTTCTATGGAAGAATGCAACCGGTCCAGTGCCAACGAACTCAATCGGAGGAAAGAGTATTGGAATGTACTGAAGTTATCTGCTGGAAGCAATTTATTACCTGCGGAAGAGATTTCGCGCTGGGTTACCTCGCGCAGGCAGCTTTCTGGCGAGGCGAGCGTCGAGCCGTCAGGCCGACGTGGGCTCGGACGCTTGATCGAGTTGGTTCATCGGCAAAAACTGTTCGGCCTGGCGGCTCGCCATCGACAAATTCCCTGTTGTTGCCGAACGGAAGGTCGCGTCTCCGGGTCCACGTGTGAAGTGCAAGTCCGATACGGAACGGCCGCCCAAATTGGCATACGATATTGGCCAGGCGGTTCCGATGAAGCGATGACCGGCGAGAGGGGACGCTTCAAAGTGCTTGAGACCGCGGCAGCCCGCATCTACCGATGGAGTCGAAATCATGGGCGCTATTGCAGAGGCGATTGCCGAATACACGCGGCCGCTCATGGAACACACCGATGGTTCGTTGGAGCAGATGCAAAAGGCGATGGCGATCGGACAGGCATGCTGGAACTTCGCCATTATGCCAGCAGAAATTCGCGACAAAGCAATCGACGAGATGCAGCCGGCCTTGCAGATGAATGATGAAGAGTTTTCGGAGTTTCGCCGCGATATCATCGACCCAATGATCCAAAGACATCACGAGATGTTTCCCGCAATTCATGGCCATCCCAGCGGTAGAGCAATGCTCTCTCCGCCGGCCATGCCGACCGCGACCCGCCAACGCGAGGGACCAAAAGTCGGCCGCAATTCCCCCTGTCCCTGCGGCAGCGGCCGTAAGTACAAACAATGTTGCGGGGGCTAAACGCGAGCGAACCGCCCTCAAGCGTGTGTGTTGAAACTGTGCTCCAGCGCAATTCTTCGGGTTCGATCGCCCGTAATCCAGATATCCGTCCGAAACAGGTGACGCAGAACATTTCACGAAACGACCTACGTCACCTGTTTACTGATGTCGCGTGCTCCGCCGCCCTGTCTACACCCGAATGCGCACCAGAGTCACCATCTTCTCGTGATCCTTTGCGACGAGCCAACCGACGTCGCCGTTGGGGAAGGAGACGAGTTCGTCGTTGCCAGGCAGGGGCTGGTTGACGATCACCGGGCGGTTCAAGATCTTGCCGTCGTAGTTGATGATGGCCACCTTGGTCTGGTTGGGTTTCTCTTGCCACGCCAGTAGGAGATTGTTGCCGTAGGGGATCAGACGGACGAGGGACTCGTTGATGTTGGAAGTGCGGGTCAGTCGCGTGGTCTTGAGAATTCGGCCCTCGGTGTCTACCAGCAAGTAGAACAGATCCTTCGATGTTCCATCCTTGGACGCGACAACCACGCCGATATTCTTGCCTGCGGAAACCATGCTGCCCAAATTAGCGTCTCCGGGGTTCCACTGGCCGATCTCGTCTTTGGCGGGATAGATCACCTTGCCGCGGCCCAGGGTTCGGTTCTCGAAGTGAAAGCCTTTCGGGTAGACGTCACCCAGCGACATCGAGAAGAACTGGCCTTGGTGATAGAGCAGCCGTTGATCAAGGCTATGACTGACGGTCCAGCCGTTCTCCACCAGTTTATTACCGGTGAAATCGATCACGGCGTAATAACCCCCCCTGGTGTCCGTGGGGCTCGATGTGGGCGAAGTGAACGGCATACGCGTTTCCCGAGGTAATGAACCGGCCGCGGTAGCACCACAAATCATCCAGATGCGTGCCCTGCGTGGGATCGGGATTCAGGCCGGTCAGAACGGTCTCGAAAACCTGATTGCCCTTCGGATCGAGACGCATGACGACCATTTGATAGTTATCGCGCGCGGCCATCACGCCGACGAAGCCATCATCGTGCGCGACGAGCCCGCGAAGGTCGAGGTCAGGCAGAACGATGTCCGGTCCCGTGACTTGTCGATCGGAATTGAGCGTGGTGATATGAGCGTCGCCGTTCACATCATTCCAGCCAACCTTGAAGCCGCCTTTTCGTAACGGCGCGAAAATGACATTGGGCAGGTCACCCCATCCGCCGCGAGGCGCGTAATTCACCGCATCGGGCAGCACGATCGAGTTGGTCGTGATGCGACCGGCCAGTGATGGCAGCAGCGTGCTGGACGGTGATGGCTGGCGAGCGGGCGCAAAAGCTGGCTCGTGGGAATGAATTCTTCGTTTTGGCTGGTGCTCGACCAACGCAGCTTCACGGTGGCGCCGAACCAGGAATTGTAATAGAGCAGCTTGATGTTGGCGGGCTCGCCGGCCGTCAGATCGATTTCACCGGTATACGCGGTCGGTCCCTGGTCCTTCCAGGCGCTGATGATCAGCCGGTCGTTGACCCAGAGCATGGCCCCGTCGTCGACGGTGAGATGAAACGTGTAGGTCTCGGAGAATTTCGGCACCACGCGGCCGAGCCAGCGGACCGTGTAGTGCACATACCAACTTTGATTGAGGTTGTCGGTCCAGAGAGTCGGCATCGGGTCGCCGGTATAGGGCGGCTGCGCTTGGCCCCAATTGAAATTGATCGTCGGATCGGTTCGGGTCGTGCCCAGTTGGTCGAACGCGCTATCGGCGAAGTACTCGCCCCGGAGGCCATGCGGCAAGAAATTACTCAGGTTGTCCAGCGAGTCGGAGAGGTCCACATTTTCGCCTTGCCCGCCATCGAGGATGTCCGGCTCGCCATCGTTCGAATCGATGAAGTCGTCGCCGTCCTCGCCATTGATGGTGTCTTTCCCGGAACCACCGTTGAGCCAGTCGTTGCCGCCCAGGCCCGAGAGCACGTCGTCGCCGTCTTGCCCCCAGATGCGATCGTCGAGTTGGCTGCCGGTGACCGTGTCCGAGCCGGCCCCGGATCGGATTTCGATCGGACCATCCAAGCGGGCAAAGGGCCTTGCCCAAACGCCGCTCAAGTTGATGCCATTGTCCAGGGATGATCCGTTGATCTCGATTGATCGGATCAGCCTCGCGGGGATCTTGGCCGTTCCCGACGGTGTGGTGATGGGAACCAAGGCCTGGTCACTGTAGATTCTGGACCAGCCGGCGGCGGCGGCGATCCGCACGTTTTGACCCGTGGACGCATCCTCGTCGATCGTTACCTGAAGGCAACCGACCATCGGGTCAAAGTAAGCGGAAACAGCGGGAACCAAGCGATTTTCGAGGCTGTCCATTCTGAGGCACGACGAGCGTGCTCTTGTCGCTTTCCGTTGATTTTGACATCGCCGCCAGTTTCGAATGCAGTTGGGCCACATCGGTCGGGTCCTGTAAATCGGGGACTTTGCCTCGTCAACATCAGGACTTACGTACGGCACGCTAGTTGGTGGACAACAACGGACCGAAAAATGTACGCAGATCGTTTCGTAAAACGACTTGCGTCACCCTCATTCGCCTCGAGATGAAACGTTACTTGCACGGCCCGCTGGGCACGCATTTTTTCCCAGAATCCCCCTTGCACTTTGGTCGCGCGAAAATATCAGGAAGGGGCGCGGCCGCGGCGCGCTTGCCCCACTGCGACGAGAGGTGAGCCAATTTGACCCAGTTTGACCCAGAAAACAAAGATGTTTGTCCAACCGGGAGGAGGGCGCTTGGCCGGGCACGAAAAAAGAGGAGGGGCACATTCATGGGCCGTCGGCAGGTAGACAAGGTGCTCGAACGCTTCGGAGTTTACAATAACGCGTAGTTTCTCCCTGATGTCGAAGCGCGCGACCGAATGCCCATTTGGGGGCGAAATGGCAAACGAGAAATCGCTGGCGGAAGGAAACGTGGGAACGGTCCTCGATAGCTTTGGCGGCAAATCGCTGAAGTGGATCATGACCGTCGGCGCGGCCATCTTCGGCTGCGGGGTGATTGCCGCGATCCTCATTCGCGTATTACGGCCGGACGGCGGGGTACTGGCGACGGTCGTCCTTGGCGTCGGGGCGGGAATAGCCTTGGTTTATGTGAGCACGAACTGGAAAGCGGCCCTGGCTAAGGTCGAGGTCTGTGAGGGCGGAATGCGGTTGTTCCGGTGCAATGGGCGAGTAGCGATGCCGTTCATCGTGGCGGCGGTCGCGGTGTGGCGCACGCGGCTCCTCCGCCAGGACCAGGCAATCGAACTGCCTTGGGACCGGATCCTCAAGATCCGGGTGGGCAAATTCGTAAAAACCCGCCTGAGGCCCGAGAACGTGGTTATCCGAACCACCGACGGAAACGACATCGAATTCCCGTTCGGGTTCTGGGCGACGGTGGGAACCGCACGCTTTGCCACGATCGTGCACGAGTTCGTCGAGGATGTGGAGATCGGGGTCGAATTTGCCTGAGGAGAGTTCGTGTCGAGTCGCTGCGAGCTGTTCGCCGCCGAGCTGACAGCGTGGCGGAAGGTTTCATGACAACCCGTCGGGAGTCTTCACAATGAAGAGACACTTTGCCGTTGCGATCGTGTCTGCATTGTCCTGGGCGGCATTCAGTCTGGCTGCCGACGAGAAGGACCTGAACGGCGCCTGGGTCGCCACCGGAGCCATGCAGGATGGCCAGAAGGTGCCCGATGACTTCGTTAAAGGCGCCAGCCTCGCCTTCGCCGACGGCAAGTACACGTCCTCCCTCGGCGAAATCACCGAGGAGGGAACGTTCAAGGTCGATCGCTCGAAGAAGCCAAACACCCTCGACCTCAGTCCGAAGGCCGGTAAACGGAGGATCCCGGCCCGGCCGGCCATTTTCGAATTGAACGGCGACACGCTCCGGATTTGCTGGAATCTCACCACCAAACAGCGGCCCAAGGACTTCACCTCGACCGCCGAGAACAAGCAGTTCGTGGTGGTGTATACCCGCAAGAAGTGATGCGGGCGATGAAGAAGATTGTCGCCTGGCGCGGTGCCTCATGGCTGAATACGGTGGCGGCATGACGATTACGTTTCGCGGGAAAACACCAAATCGTGGAGGATCGAATGGCGAAGTCCGTGACTCCGTTTCTGATGTTCGAGGGATCGGCCGAGGCAGCAGCGAACTTGTATGTCTCGTTGTTCCGTGATTCCTCAATCGAGATGATCGAGCGGTATGGGCCAGGCGAGAACGGGGCTGAGGGCAACGTGAAGCAATGTCACTTCATCGTCGCCGGGCTGCGGTTGCGGTGTTTCGACAGCCCGGTCTCGCATGCCTTCACTTTTACACCATCAATGTCGCTCTTCGTCGATTGCGAGAGCGAGGCCGAGTTGGACGCCGCGTTCACAACGCTCTCCACAGATGGGAAAGTCCTGATGCCGCCCGCTAATTACGGGTTCAGTTCCAAGTTCGCCTGGGTCAGCGATCGATTCGGGGTATCGTGGCAACTCAATCTACCGTGATGTCTGTCCGCGAGGTTTTCATGGCAGCCTACGATCCGCTTGATGCATCCGCCGATCCGTTCCGGCCACCTGCGATTTCCACGATGGTCGGCTGCCTGCACTGCGGCGAGGAGTACGACAGTTACCGCATCGAGTGGCGCGTTCGGCGCGACTGGAATGGCCAGCCGCACGGATTCTGGTGCTGCCCCATCCCGGGCTGTGACGGCATGGGTTTTGGCTTCGACATTATGCCGGTCGATCCGGACTACCGTGATGAGAACGGCGAAGAATTCTGGGTGACCGACGACGATGAAAGCGACGATAGTCTCGACACCGAAGAAGAGAACGATGACAGCAGCACGTCCCCGGACCGCATGGGGCCGGAAGACGATGAGCCGTTGCCGTTCTGAATGTCGGGAGCGACGGGTCGGGCCGGTCCCCTCATTGTTTGGCCTTCAATCGGATGGGAAGTTGAATGCGTTTGCCGTCGCGGATCAGGTCGAGAGTCACCCAGTCGCCGGCATGCTTGGTCCGTACGATGTTGGCCATGTCTGGAACATCAAATACCCGATGACCGTCGATCGCTGCAACGATGTCGCCGATCTCAACGCCCGCTTCGTCCGCACCGCTTCCGGGCACGACCTGCGTGACGTGGACGCCATTCTCGACCGCCTCGCCGTGGATGCCCATCATCGGGGTCGCCAATATCGTTGCATAAAGCCAGGCCAGGGCGAGCACGGCGGCATTGTGCAATCCGTGCATGATGATGGGCGTGACCAGTGAACGTCTCCATTCGTAAACGAGGGCGAGACAAAAGCCCAGAAAGCCCGCGACGCCCGCTTGCATTGCACCGTATTGATGCAAGGCGCCAAATGCGATTGCCTGAATGATCGCCGCAGCCAGGATCGGCAGGCGGCGGCGCAACGCATTGTAAATCATGCCCCGAAACAATACCTCCTCCGCCATCGGGCCAATGACGACAATGAGCGCGCCGTAGATGATCAGAATCAACCACTTTCGCGAGCGAACGAACGGCTCGAACGACGTCCGATCCATCTCCGGCTGCCCGAAGAGAACTATCCAAGCGAACAAGCCAACGAATAGCAGCAGCCACACGCCCAGAAGCAATGGCAATGCGACCACGCCATCGATCACGACGTTTGCAAACCGAGGCGCCCTCGGAAATCGCCCGAGTCGCCAGCGGGCAACGCCGATGGGCAGAACCAGCATCCAAAAAAGAGCGGCGAGAGCCGCGGAATAACGCAGCCAATCGGGCGTATCGTCGAGCCAGTTTTCACCGGCGACAAGCGGTGCGATTCGCAAGGCGACAAGCGGGCCGAGAACAATTAAAACCTCCACGAGCCGCCACGGGACGGCACGAAAGGATCGAGCACGAGGTTGCGGAGCAAACAGGGGCGGCGAATCGTCGAGGGACACGTTTGGATTTCCCGGATGCCGAAAAGTTATGCTGCCAGCGCTGGTAACGGAAGCTCCTTGCTCTTGGCGTCATTGGCAATTGCGCAGTCGCATGGCGTCGTTGTAACCGGGATTCAACTCGATGGCGCGGTCCAGGTCGTGAATGGCCGATTGGAACTCTCCCATTTCCAGGTAGATTTCGGCGCGAGCGAAATGGAGTTGTGCCGATTCGGGGACCGCCTCGATGCCGCGAGTCAACCAGCGGATCGCTTCGGGCCGAGGCTTGGCCTTGGCCAACCGCGGAGCTTCTACTGGAAGAGATTGAGGCCGGAGACCGAGCACGGTTCTGAGTAGTTCGAATTGCCAACGCCAAAGGATCAACTGATTGATGGTGTGTGGGCCATCGTCCGGATGCTCGACAACATGGTTGTAGATTTCAATGTATTCGGCAGTGGCACGGAACCGGACTTGGCTTGCGTCCGCCTGCGACAGCCAGTCGCGCAGTTCGACTGCAACTTGGTCGAGAACGTCCTTCAATGTGATATTGGGTAGTAGTCGATCGCCTGTCACGTCGTACAAGTCAAATAGGCCGATAATGCGGTCGTTTAGAGTCTGCCGTGCTTCCGGCGGAAATGAACGGTAGTTGATGTAGAGTGGGACATCCGTTTTCATTCGCGTTGAAACCAGCCGCTGAAGATGCGTCAAAAGGACCCTGGTCGGGATAGCCCTTGCTGGCAGATCCATTGGACCGATCGGCAGCTTGAGTGCGTCTTCAAACAATTCCCGGCGGCTTCGTCCAACGAATTGATCTGTCGAACGGAGCACGCCAGGTGACTTCAACCGCGGCTTGGTTGCCGCAAGTTCCTGAGCCCGGTCAAGGCTCACGATGTCGATGTGTTCGGGGGTGACCCAAAGCACAGCATTAAACTCTCGGCAAATGGTTTCCAGAATTGTCTGGGCCGTGACGCTCCGCAACGGGTTTTCACCCGATACATCCATGACGCTGTTCAAATTGAACTTTAAGTCTGGCAATGTCAGTCGACCTTCGGGCGGAAAGGATTGATAATCAATTCGCACCGGGACGTATTGACCCATTTTGACCGTTAACAGTCGTTGAATCTCGGACAGGAATTCACCAAAGGTTCGAGTACTCGACTCGAACTGCCGCAAATCGAGTCTCTGCAATAGGGCCTCTTGCAGCATTCGGTAGTGCGTGGCTGCGCGGCGAGAGGCAGTCGGCGGCACGCAGGTAGGCGGAAGCCAATTGTGGGTTGATGCCGATGGCCTTCTCGCAATCCGCGTTGACATCGCTCCAGCGTCCTTCTGAAGCGTGGACCTTGGCCAATGCCACATAGGCTGGAGCGAAATTGGGGCTTGCTTCAATTGCTCGCTGAGCGTCGGCCCGTGCGAGTTCCAGTAGCGTTGCGATCTTGGCCTTCGGGCGGGCAGCGTCGAGTTGCACAAAATACTCCGCGCGGGCTACAAGGTAGTTCGCCTGACTTCCCGAGTAAGAAACCGCAGCGTTGAATTCTGCTCCGGCTCCTTCTTGTTTGAGTTTCGCCAGCGCCAGGCCGCGAACTCGATGGCCTTCCGGATCTTCGGGATGCAATTCGATCGCTCGGCTCGACAGTTCCTCGGCCGATTTGGCGTCACCCGCTTTGAGCTTGGCCAGGGCAAGGCATGGCGGGCC
Source organism: uncultured Gemmataceae bacterium (assembly GCA_963773845.1). Taxonomy (GTDB): domain Bacteria; phylum Planctomycetota; class Planctomycetia; order Gemmatales; family Gemmataceae; genus SIAJ01. The sequence continues at coordinate 931,938 of CAVZCU010000011.1, read as the reverse complement.
GTCGCGAAGATTCGGATCCAATTCCAGGGCCCGTTCGCCATCGTAAACGCCGGCACTTGCCGAGTCCTTGAGTCCCGCGAGCGGGGCACGATACGCGAGGGCGACGGCGAGATTGGGGTCGCGGCGAAGCGCCTCGTTACAGTCAGCCAGAGCGGCCAGTTCATCGCCGAGGAAAAAGCGGGCGCGCGCCCGGCGTGCATAACCCAAAGCGGCTTCGGGCGCTAACTCAATTGCCCGATTCGCCCGTCCAATCGCCTCTCGGTAGTTGCCGCTTTGGCAAGCGGAGTCGCTTTCATCGCAAAGGCGGGCGAGCTCGTGCTGGCGTTCGATTGTTCGGTATTTGCTGACGGCGAACCAGATTCCCCCACCGATCGCAATCAAGATCACGGCCCCGATCGCCATGCGACGACGCCTGCTTCTATTTGAGGCTGGGGCCGTCACGATCGAGACCTGCGCATCTTCCAGTGATTGACCGGCAGGCTGCCCCGTTCCTTGGGGATTCTCCTCCGCGGCAACTGGAAGTTCATTCCCCAGCGTTCGGGTCACCCGGGCGACAATCTGGCCGTTCTCAACGATGGCGAATTCTTGGCCCGGCTCGAGCTTATCGATCAGTTCGGGCAATCGCGACTGAGCATCGGAGATGGGGACCGAGGACATGGCTTGTTACCCCCGGCGGTGATTATATCACCAAGCGTCTTGTAGGGGGCCTTGTCGGATTTCGCCATTCCGCAAGTCACTCAGCGTGATTTGGCTGCGCTTGTGCCCTGGTGATAGCCAGCTGAAATTGGAACTCGAACGACGCCTGTCCCGTATTCCTTGGTCAGTTTCGGAAGTTTGCGTGGCTTGTCGCGGCGCCTCGCTTCACCTCCCGGCTTGCGAGGATTTTCCCGGTTGGCGACGGGTTCTGCGGCCCCGGCCGGGGTCGGATGCCGAGGTGCCGTCGGTGACCGGCGGTCGACGCTACGCTTCGACCGCCGACAGAAAGCCAAGAATCCAAACGACCCTGGCCGGGGTCGTAGAACGCCCGTTAATGGGAAGCTGCCGAAGCCTGCCCATCGGCTTCCGCTCACGCTTTAGAACTTGGCCATTGATGCGGTTTCTCCCGCGGCATCGGCCCGAATTCTGGCAGGCGTTGGGCGCCGCGTGGACGTTGCGCATGATTGTTTGTCTTACCGGTTGGCGATGGCTGGCCTGATGGAATTGACCGGGATCGGCTCGCCGAGGAGCGGCAGGACATAGGCTCGAAAAAAGGCCGGCCGCAAGGTGCCGGAATGTTCGCCGTTGTAGCCGGTCCAGACCATGCTTCGGTCCCACGGGTGTTGATGAAGACGGCCCGCGAGCGCAAGGTCCGGGCCGGCCAGGGGCAAATCAAACCCAACCCGTCCCGCGGCCGGGACGCCGAACTCGCCGTCCGCCGTGCCCACAATGGTGGTGGCGAGCCCAAGATAAAAGCCGTCGCGCTCACTCGTGAACGCATCCACTCCCCGGCGTGCCGCCACCAGGGCCGGACGCAAGTCGTAGTCCGCGGCAACGGCGGGCGCCAGGAGAATGATGCGTTCCAGACTGTCGGGCTCCAGCCGTTGTGTGGCTTCCAGAGCGACCTGTGCGCCGGCGCTATACGCCACGATATAGATCGGCATGCCGGGGAAACGGGTTCGGAAGTCCGAGATCTGCCTGGCGAGACGTTGTCCTTCGGTTTCCGAATGTTCGACGTCCGTCATGTCCGCCACGCCGAGTCCGGGGCCGTGCGTCCAATCAATGGAACGAACATAGTAAGGGAGCCTGTACCACTTGACCGCGGCGGTGACAGTGCGCGACGCCACCGGATTGCCGCCAGCGCCTTCGACAACGATCACCATGCCCTGGGGCGGCGACGGCGGCTTGTATGTCGTGACTCGGGTGGGCACAGACGCACAGCCGCCGAGCAATATGAGCCCAGCAATTCCGATCAGCATTGGGATGGCCGATGCGCGAAGCCTCTCTCCGCGGAGATTCCAGGTCCTTGCGGAAAGTCTAATCGGCAAGTTGCATTTCTTCGGGACAGAGCGAACGATTCGGCCAATTGGCACGGCAAGCCGTCTCGGCACAATCGGCATAATCGGCACGATCGCTCTTCGCCACGCTCGTATCTGGATTTGCGAGAATTCAGCGGCCCCGATGAGTCGAAGAACAGAATTCTACCGAAATCAGCTACTCGCTCGGCGGTCGCGAATTGCGGGAGGCTGACTCTTGCAAGAGTTGGGTCGCCGCCCGGTGGCTGGCCACGACCCCCGGCTGGGGTAGGAGGCCGCCGCCGATGAGCAAAGCGGCGAGTGTCAGCACTGCCATGCGCTCTTGCAACGTGATGCCGAGCGGGACGGTCGCGGCGTGGCGAGTGCCAGTGAAGAGCAGAAAATACGCCCGGACGATCGCGATGCCGTTCAGCGCCGCGGCCGTTACGACGCCCAGGCCGACCCACGGACTCGCGTCGACGGCGCCATCGACCAGCATCTCCGCCGCGACGAATCCGACCGTGCCCGGAAAGCCGACGCTCGCGAGCCCCGTTACCAGGAAGCACACGGCCAGCGCCGGCGAATGATCGTAGAGCCCGTGAAACCGGCTCAGCGAAAGGCGGCCGACGCGCGATTCGAGCGCGCGCAATGTCAAACCCAGACCGCCCAGCGACAGGATCACGCTCGACCACAATCGCAATGAGCCCGTCAGGCTGATGCTGGTATGCAATTCGAGGCCGACCAGCACCAGCGACGCGTGACTCAGGAACAGGAAGGCGAAGAATCGGCGAGCTTCCAGTTGCACGGTCGCCATGCCCGACGCGTAGACCGCGGTCACGAGCGACGCCAGGCTCAGGCTGCGCAACATCCAATCGTCCGCCACCGGCAGCACCAGGCGAATCGCCGCGTAGACACCCGTCAGCGGTGCGACGAACAAGAGCGCTCGGCCGAACGTGGCGTTTTCGAACCAGTCGGTGATCCAACAGTGCATCGGGATCACTCCGCAGCGTACGAGTACGGCGGCGAACAATAGTGCGGAGCCCCAGGCGATCGATCCCACATCGACAAGCAATTGGCCGACCGCCATTGGGCCGACGAAAAGGGCCATGTGAATGACATAAACGCGATAGGACCGACCCCGGTTCAGCAACTCGACAATTGGCGGCAATGTTCCAAGCGAAAGGATGAGCACCAGCGTCCACGGATCGATGCAACTGAATGTGGCGAGCGCCAGCGCTTCGGCGGCGAACGACCAGGGAAACGAAAATCGCCGCAGCTTGATCTTCGCCGTCGCCAATGCGGTGAGCAGGTAAAGAAGTGCCACGGCGGGGACGAGCGGTGCACTCAATTCGTCGAGTCGAAACAGATGGCCGCCGAACAAACGCGCTTGCACGTCCCATTTGCCCGAGGCTGGCGCAACTCCCGTCATAAACGTCAAGCTGGCGGCGAACGTGCACATCAGTGTGAGAAACGCGAAGAACAATCCCCAGGCAGCCGTATGTTGCGGGGTGCGCACGCGGCTCAGCACAATGGCCCCCACGAGCGGGACCGCGATTGACGCTTCGAGCCAAGGTAATGAAAGAAACTCGCTCATATGAGTTCATCAAATCGGCCACCAGTGGGAGTTTCGGCGGTTTCTCGCGAAACTCGGCCGGCCAGCAAGTTGGTCCATGCTCGCTCCAGCCGGTCGAACGTCCGAAAGGCACTCACAAACGGGCGGACCACCCAAAGCGCCAGCCACATTTCCATGTAGCCCCGTTCCAGAGAGTAACGATAAAGCCAAATTCGGGCTTTGTCCGATAGCAGCCGCCCGAGCGGGCCGCCCGGCGGGGGAAGATGCTCGCCGATGGCGTTTTCCATCGTGTGGTAATCGTGCAGTAGAGTCGGAGCCCGTAAGAATTGCATCGTGCGCAAGCAAGCATGTCCCAGTAAATGCGCCAGAGCGATATAGCGCAATCCCAGCCCGATTTCGGCGACGATCAATCCGACCTGAGCCAGCGAGGCATACGCGAGCGCCGATTTGATATCGGTTTGAACGCTGCCGACCACATAGGCGTAGACGGCGGTTGCGAGTCCCAGGGCGACCACCGCGACGGCAAGCCAGACGGATTCATCCATCAGAGGGCTCACCCGCAAGAGCAGATAAGCCCCCAGGTGCACCGATAGCGCGCCGTAGAAGACGGCGCTCGATGCCGTCGGCCCTTCCATCGCCCGCGGCAGCCAGCCGCTGAACGGAATCAGCGCCGACTTCCCCGCCGCGGCTACGAGAAGCAGCAAGCCGACGAGCAGGGCCGAAGGGCCGGTGATTTGCGATTCGCCCTCGGGCCACGAACTGGGACCCAGCAGTCGGCCGGAGCCGACGACGTGGTGGAAGACCACGGCGCCGATGAGAAGCGCCGCGTCCGAGACGCGATACACCACCCAGACCCGCAAACCATTCCGGGACGGCGCCGGCCGCTCTTGAAAGTACGCGATCAAGAGGGCGCTCGACAAGCCGACCATTTCCCAGCCGGCAAAGAGCGTTTCAATTGTCCCCGACAGGATGGCCAACACCATGCCGGCGACAAACATCGCATACAGAACGAAGAAGCGGTTATATCCCGGCTCGCGGTGCATGTACCGGCTGGCGAACACGCCGACGGTGCCGCACAGCACGAACGTGAGAAATGTGAATGGCACCGAGAGGCGATCGAATACGATCGCGATGCCGAAGTGGTACTGATCGACCGACACCCAGTCACCGAGGTCAACTTCAAGCAATCGCTCGCCGGTCGCGACCATGAATACGAACACCGTGGCCGACGCGACGAGACCGATCAGAATGGCCGTGTGACACAAGAGCGCGATCGAGCGCTCGGTGAGCTTTCGATCGAGCAACGAGGCGATGCCCAACGCCGCAAATAACAGTGCCGGCGTGGCGACCACCACGAGGCCAACGCACTGGACGATGAAGTCGAAGTCGGGCATGGAACTCACGATCTCCCAGCGTCCTGGGCGATACTTCAGTGAATACATCAAGGACTTGGCGTGCCGCCCGCCTTCCTGGCGAGCCGACAGCCCTCCTGGCGAGCCGACCGCCGTAAGGCGGCGGGTGAAGTCAATACCCGCCGCCGTTACGGCGGTGGGCTCGCCGATACAAGCGGTGGGCTCGCCGATACAAGCGGACTTCTCGCCAGGAAGGCGCTTGGCTCGCCTTCATTTCGCTCGACTCGCCACCTAACCGATGGCCGCGAACTCCAGATGATCGCGCCAACCGCGGTACCAGTCAACGGAAGTTGGTGCCTGCGGCAGCGCCTTCGCTTGTGGCTCATAACGAACGAAGTCGCCGTTGCGAAGTAAATGAATCGCTGGCGAATTCGGGTCGAGTACGGCAAGCATGATCCACTCATTACGGACCAATTGTCCCAGCGCCGGATGCCTTTCGAAGATGCCGAGTATTGTTTCCGGGCGCGTCTCCAAAACAACCAGCAGCCGAACGGGCTCGTGAATCTCCACCATTTGCCACGGCAAGCCAGTGCGCAGATCGCTGCCGGCCCCGTCCATCACGCCCAAGAGGGACGTGATATTGTGCGGCAGCTTTGTGCCACATCCGTAGCCGATGTTATCGACGTAAGAGAAGTAATATTCGAGGTTGATCCCGCCACAGACGGGGAAGACCGCTTGCAGTGTCCGCGTCAGGATGCTGGCATCCGCGTCGTCCTGAGTTGGATCGTAAGACGTGAGGAACGCTCGGCGGTCCAGGAACAGGCCGCGTGTACGCTCGCGTCGACCGACGATGCAAAGGGCGTTGGTCGCATGGCCCCACTCCGGTCGAACCTGCGACAAGTCCTCCGAACGCCCCTCCATATGCCGGCGGGCAGCGGCAAGGGACAGCGTGAGCGGCGCCGACTCAAAGCGTCGGGCCCGTTCGTGCGCGTCGCGGTCGCAGGCCAATTGCAAATCCGAATACGCGCGTTCGAACTCCGCCCGAAGCGCATCCGGAACGCGATCGGCATCGTAGAGCGTGAGCGCTTCGCTGCTGGTGTTGTGCATGCCGCCCACGAATACCGTGTCGCTCGGAATGGCGATCCCGCGCTCGCCGAGTCGGGCGTGCACGCGCGGATCGTTGAGCATTTGCGCAAGTGCGCGACCGTTCGGTCCGCCGCGCGACCCGCCACAGGCCCCGCAATCGTGGGCCGATTCGTGCGGGTTGTTCATGCTTGTCGAGCCATGACCGATGACGAAAATGAGCCGCGCGAAGCCATCGGTCAAGCCGATGTCGCGCAGCACTTTCTCGCCGATGTCGCTCAACTCGTCGACGGTGTAGCCAATATGCGGGCCTTCTGGCCCCGGGGTCGGATCGGACCGTTCGAGCCGCAGCCGCGTGGCCGGAGGGCGAAAAACCTCCCCGATGCGCCGCGCGCACCCGAGCCGTGAGCCGGGGAAACAGCGTGCGCGCAACGAGCGGCACCGACGCCATGACGCCCGCCGCGGCGAGCAATGCCGCGGATAGGAAACGGCGGCTGCCGACGTGAACGCGATAGCGCGCGGAACCGATCGCTCGCCGCAGCCTGTTCCGCCGACGCTGTTCGTCGCGATCATGGTCAATGACTTCTTCGGCCACCCAGTGTTGGGGAAGCATCACGCCCGGACACAGCGGCGTGTAATGGGCATCCGCCGCTCCCTTGTAATACATGGCCACTGAAAAGAAGCCGGCCGTACCGAATGTCTCGGCATCCGGCGCGACTTCTTCAAGATGCCGGCGGATCGACTCTTCCCGTTCGTCGATGCAGAAGATCGCCTGAAAGCGTGCCGGCCGCGGCGTCGGCGCTGGCGCGTTGGCGTGCAGGGCAATGGCGTCGAGTGAGCGAATGTAGAATCGCCGTTCGTAGGCGAGATGGAAAACCTTTCGTCGCTCGAGGTCCGAGAAGCTTTCCACTTCGCGCAAGAGCGATTCCCACTCGGCCGGCCCGAGTTGCAACAGCTCGACCGGAGTCCAGCCCAGCGACTGGGCGAGCTGAAAGAGCGAGAACGCGCGCTGCTCCGAACCGGGGGGTTGATACGGCTTGAGACATGAGCGCAGTACGGCGCAAGCCATCCAGCGGCCCAGTATATCCAAACGAAGACCGGGCCAGATGCGCGAGGGCCAGACGTTCCAGGATCAATCGAATCGCGAGGTACTCGATCAGGCTCCCCTTGGGCGGCGAATGGACCGATCGATCCGGTCGTTCCTCCAGAAAGTGGATGATCCCGGCCCAGCCGCGCAGCGCCAGAAGAGTCGCCGAAATGTAGGCGTCCCATTCGTCCGTCGGAACGCCGAGAAGCGTCAGTGATTCAAGGAGCGATTGGAGCGGATCGATTCCGGCGGCTTCGATCCGCTTCAACTCCTCCGCGAGGCCGCGTCGCCAATGGTAAGGCGGTCCGCCGGGTTGCTGATAAAGAGTGCCAAACGCCCGGAAGATCCCCGTGTCGCGGTGAGGCATCGCCCAGTGACCCAGTCCCTGATCCAGAAAGGCGGCGCAAAAGCGAATGAGGACGTCGTGAACGAGCAGGTCGCTGTCGGCGCCGGCGACGCGACGCAAGAGGTCGCGATGGCGGATGGGCAGGGCGGGGGACTTCGCAAACTGCGGCACATCGGCCACGCCCGAGCGACAGATCCGCCACATCACCTGCAAGCCAAACGACTCCCAGGCATCTGGTCCCCACGTTTCGATATGGCGATTGCCAAAGCGATCGAATATCTCCGCGAGTGCGCCGACGGCGACCGCACCGGGCCGGTCGGCTTGACCGCGCAGATCGCGCAGGGCCCAGCGGCGCGTCTCGGCCACCAAGTGAGCGCGATCGCTCGCGGATAAGTGAGGCGCGACCCGGCGCAAGGCGTCCGTTTCGGCCACGAACCAGTGCAATTCCTCGGTCGTCCCGCTGCGCAGTGGGGCGAGCAGCATGGCGCGCCGAAGCTGGAACCGCGTGCAGCCCAAAGCGATTTCCTGCTCGGCCGCATCCGCAAGATCTTCACGTAACGATTCGTCTAGCCCTTCGTAGCGAATGCGGCCGCGCGCCATCTCCTCACGGTACCGATCCTCGCTGAGATACGGCTGACAGCCGAACAGCTCGCTCCCCTGGGCGACCGCTTCGGAGAATGTCAGATGCTCGAACGCGTGCAGCGTGTTGTGATGGATGAAGACCGGAATGGGCCCCTGGGCGGGCAACAAATGGGCCGCATGATCAACGATGTGCTGAAGTTCCTCAAGCGAGCCCGTCCCCGAACGTAGCGAAACGGCATGCACCTCACTCAGTGGCCTCGTGGAGGATGGACGACCTCTCGCTTGCCATCTTACGGATCGGAAGTTGGTTCACCAGTTGATCGACGCCGGTGGCAAGGTGTTCGCACGCCGTGTCGCGAGAGTCGGATTCGCTCGTCACACTATTCCGCAACTGCGGTTCAGTCTTTTGCCTTGACCCGCTTGAAAACCCAGATGGTGGTCGGCTTGCCGGCGCTGGATTCGAATGTCTTCGGTCGTTCCTGGTTGCCGTCTACGAGGCAGAGCGTCAGCGTGTCGCCTTCCACCTTGTAGATCCCACGCCAATTGGGCGGCCCGCCGCCCATGCTGATGTCGATCGTCGCGGGGGTCTTCTGCGAATCGATCGCAAAGCTCTTGCCCCGGGTGTTGTCTGGGTGGCCCCCGTAGGAATACTGCCACACGCCGTCGGGGCTAAACACCTGGTGGTGGATCTCGTTCGCGGTCCACACAGACTTCCCGGCATGGGTGTGGCCGACCCGCAGCCACTCGCCAAAGATCGGGGGCATTTTTCTCGGCCGCTCCTTGAGAGCAGGAGCAGCCGGCGCCAGAGCGGCCGCCGAGAACAGGAACCACAGCAAAATCAAGGTGTGCGCCATGGCACGTCTCCGTTGCGGAATGCTCAACTCAACCACCGGGCCGACTACTGAGACTATAAGCCACCACGTCCCCGCGGGTGACGGGTCGGAGCCGGTCGCCCATGGCGAAAGAGATCACGAGATCGCTCCTGTGTCTCAATCATGAAAGTTTCAGCGAGCACGCGGAGTACACGGTACCCGCAGATGCAGCTCTTTCGCTCCGAGCTTGTGCATGCATGCTCATCATAGTGGACGATCGCTCTGCAGATCGTAAACCGGCGCCGCGCAGTCGACGAGGTTTCTCGGGCTAGCGGCCCGAAGCGATCGCGGAGCGATCGTCCGCTATCTGCCGGCTTCGATTCGTGCAAGCTGTCCGTGAGAGGCAGGCCGACCGCCGCCTGCGGAGCGTTCGCCTTGTCGGCAGGCGAAGCGATCCGACCTCGTAAGGCCGTTTGGCGCCGCTCGAATAGAGTGTGACACCGTTGCCAAGAACCATCCCGGCGCTGTGCGATATCGGCCGTCGCCACTACCGCCTCATCACAGCCCGGGCACAATCCGTCACTCGGCCGACTCAACGCCGATCGCGCCACGGTACGCCGCTTACTCAGGGGGAGATTTCAGAGCAGTCGGACGGACAGAGGACGGTTCGCCTCGTCGTCCCCGAGCCTGTTACCAGAATCGATGTTGCATGACGTACTCACGCAAGGCCGCTGCCGGTTCGCCGCGTAGCCACCGGAATAGTGCTTCCGTAGCTACTTCGAAGGTCAAGAATAAGCAACTTAACCCTTCGTCTGGTTCCGGAGCGGACAGGAAGATTTCCCATCGACTCGCTCGATCCCGCGTGCGGCCCCTACGAACCAGATTCGCTATCCGCCCGTCGAGTGAAGATGCCCCGTATCCAGCGTAATCCTCGAACGGCTTGAACCCCTCCCGATACGCGTCCTCGAAGAACCGGATTTCTTTCCGATGTTCATCGGTCTGCTGGTCCGGCGGGATCGCTGGGAACGGCCAGAGCTTCTGGTCCACGTCGGTCCCCTTCTGTTGGCGAACGCCAAGTTGAGCCGCTGCCTTCGACGACAAAGAGCCCTATCGCGGGCTTCGAGGCGGGGCTCAGCTCCATCTGCTCGTTCGGCGATTATTTTGGGTAATGCTCACCCCAGTTGATGTTCTTCACATTTGCGAGGAACCGTTCGCAGTCAGTGGCTTCTGCAAAGTACCATTCGTTAAATCCGAAGTTGTAGTCAGTCTTCGCGTGCCAACACGCGGTCCACTTTCCGACATGGGAATGGGGCTCGGTGTTGTCGCACATACGATACTCGGAACAATGTTGGTTGCATTCACCGGCGGGAGGTCCAAACTGTTGCCAGCACCAACGGTTGGCGAAATCTAACTCTGGATACGAAACTTGCAGCATCACGCTGAAAGGAAAGCGCAACAATTGCTCATTCCTATCTCGCTCGTGGAATGGTCGTTCGGCCGCCGATACGTTGTCGGCAACGAGGTATTCTTCGAAGCTCGAAAGAACCACCGTTCGATGGCTCACAGATTCCCTCCGCGCCGAACGCTCGGCCAAGCTGACGGGGGCCGCCGGCAAGGACGTTGAAGCTCGGAAAACTAAGTGAGTCCGCAAAAGGTTTTTGACAATTGGCCGATGTCGCGGAGCCCGAAGCGCAGCGAGGGACCGCGACGAGGCGGCTGCGAAGTCGGTGAAAACTGCGGTTCGCCATCGCGGCGGACCCTCGCTGCGCTTCGGGCTCCGCCGCTACCGGCTTACGAACATTGTCAAATTCCTTTGGCGGGCCCACTTAGAAGTGCGGCCCCGGTCAGAAGCTTCAGCCGTTCGTTCGGCCCTTGCGTCTCGGCCCCCTGCCCGAAAGGTCGCCGATCACTTCGCTGACGCCTTCGAAGTCAAAGATTACAGGAATCCCCCGCGGTCCCGCGCAGAGGGCCACACCGTCATTCACTGCCAACGCGTCGGGATGGTCAACTTCATGCCGGTTCCCACTAACGGTCACCACCATGAATGGCCGGAAGGGTGCGCGTTGCTTGAACGCGAGGATTGTCGCAGTAAATGTTTCCCGGTCCATCGCCGACCTTTCTCGAGTGCCGAAGTGCTTTGGACATCCTATCCGTTGCTCAATGGGCTAACAACGCGTGCGATTGGGTGGATCGAAGAATGCCTGCGCCCGCGACCAGGGCTCGGACCAACCCGAGGCCGCGTCATCGCAGAGAGGGGCTTTGACGTCCTACGTTACATCTGCAATGCCCTTGTTCGGCACGGTCTCCAATCCTATCGGCGATCACTTTGGCAGTTCGCCGATATGCCAGTTCACCAGAAGAAACACGTCATCGCCGATCTTGACCTTGGCCTGATATGGACCATCGGCGAGTTTCTCTTTTCCTTGCCCTGTGAAAATCATCGTGCAGCGACCAGTGCGCTTGTCGGTGGACGTGGTGTGGGCGTGGACGAAATCGACCCTGCCGGCCGTGTTGTAGATTTCGATCGAGCACTTGCCGACCGGCTCCTTGTTGAATCTCACCCCGACCCTGAATCCGCTGCTCGTTCCAGAAGGAAGGGTTCGGGTTTTAGGTGATTCGGCCGGATGAAGCTTGATATCCTTGACATCGTTCGACACGTCCGCACTCAGAACCTCGACCCCATCCTTGAGTTTCCCGACTTTCTCGGAGAGCGGCCCCTTCGCTCCTGGAAGCGTGGACGGTTTCTCCTTGTCCTGGCCATTCCCCATGACTGCGGCGAGCAAAACGAGCACGGTCGCAGCCAATGAAGGTAAGAATCTCATAGTGACTTCCAACAGAGGGGAAGAGCTCCAGACGATCAGCTCACCGGCCGCGGCGGCTCGGAAAGCGTTGACCCTGGAGCAGGCTTGACGCCGCCGCGGTCAGGTGAAGTGAGTGGTTCGGCGTTTTCCGACTCGCGCCCGCGATTTCGATCTATTAAGCGATGGGCTGCGTTAAGCAATTGTTCGTCCTCGACTTCCCAAATTGCATCCCCTTCGGTTGCACCGGCCGCGAGGGCAAGATTGGCGACAAGCTGGCCCATCCTCCAGTCGGGAAATAGTTGTCGCAATTCGGCAAGAGCCTCGACCAACTCGTCCGTTGCCGCGATACTCATGGGATCAAATCTCCTATCGATTTGAACGACGCGACTGCGACCGGAAGATCGTCGATCACTTCCACACGCACGGTTCGTCCCGGAGCAAATCGAGCAATTCGCGTCGCCCGCGTCACTCCATTGTTGATGACCAACTCGCCATCGGTGCCACGACTCACTTCAATCGGCGGCATTCCTTGATCGGTACTACCGAATTGAGCAATCTGGCGTTGAAGCTTGTAAGGGTCCGCTCCTGATTGTCGCGACCGGGGCACATGCAATGTCCGCGGATCGACGACGAGGAAGACCCGCGGGTTCATTTGAAGATTCTACCAGGAGTCTCCAGCCCGTGAAAGTCGCGGCCCTTTGCAACTTGGCAGTGCCGGGCAAAGCCTCGGCGATTTGTGCGCAGAGTAAAAGCCTCTTCGAGCGAGGCACAGTCGTCCGCTACGACCCCGTTGTGTTCGCATGGCCCCCGAGCTGGCCGCGCTCGGATTGATGGTTCCTCACGCCAAGAGCTTGCGCACAAATCGGCGACCGATGTGCCATAGTCGCCTTTCGCTCCGCGAAAGGAACGGGCGCGCCGCTCGCGAGATGGTTTAACACATTTCCGGGTGCCGCCGTTCCTTTCGCGGAGCGAAAGGCGACTATGGCGCCGATTCGTGCACAGGCTCGGAGCGTGGGGCCGACTCGCCGCGGATCGACAGACGAGATTAATCCTGACGAGAACAAGCGTCGTCGCACCCGGCGACGCAGGCGACCGATGCGGCCGAGCGCTGGTACCACGACCGACGGGGTCTCGATTTCCCGCGAATTCGCCAGCGTGAAGCCGCTACCCTGCGGGGATCGAGCCGTCCGTTTTGAATGACCGTCGAGTCGGCACGGAGAGGTTTCTGGGGCGTCGCGCTTCGGTGCGACAGTCGCATCAGCGGAAGTTGATGGGACCGGACCCCGTAAGGCTGTTTGGTGCCGCTCGCTTGCGAGTGCGATACCGTTGCACGAACCATCCCGGCGCTGCGTGTGCGTAGGTCGTTCGACTCAGACAGGCTTGAATAAACCGAGCGGCATACGTCGTTAGAAGAGGCGTACCCGGAATCGCTACGTTTTATTCAAGTCGGACGGGGCATAAGACTGTTCGCTGGCGACCTCACCCGCTGGCCAGCAAAACCTCGATCGCCAGTCCCGCCCTCATCGCAACCCCGCGCGGATAGTATCCGTCATCACCAAGCGCCGCGCCAAGTTGCTCATCGCTGACGTAGACTTTGGCCACATCTTCATCCACCGCCTGGTCGTACTCCACGACGATTCGTTCCACATCAACGTGCGAAAAGGCTTCACGAATGATCTGCAACGATTCTTCTCGCGTCATTCGTCACCCACCCATCAAGGCTGCGAACACCCGAGTCACCGGCCGCGGCGGCGCGGTGACTTTCTTGATTCAATCACTTGCTGCCGCCGCGGTCCGGTGTACGAACGGGTTCGGCGTCTGCGCTACCCCGACGTGCGTGCGGCTCATGTCTCCGCGACCCACAGCTCGCGGCCATCGCGGGCGGCCTTGGCCGCGAACGTCCGCAGTCCGGCCAACATCTCGCCGCCGAGCACATCCGCGGTCGGCCGCAACTGGCCGAGAGCATCCACTGTCCGCAACAAGTCGTCGGCCGCGACCGCCGCCCCGTCAGAGGCGAATTCGGCCCATCCCCGCGCCTCGTTCCACTCCCGCACGAACGAGGGCAGGGCATCGTACTCGCCCCGCTCAATGGCCGCGCCCACCAACGCCCGGAGCGGCTCCGACAAGCTGCCCCGATCCGTCTCGAATGCCACCCGCCGCCCGCCGTCGAGGTACGAGACAAGGACGGTGCCGGTACAAGCCGCGCCGCAATAACCGCACGGCTCAACGAAGTTCGCGACGACTTCCACCCGTTCCGCAGCCATCGCGCCCTCGGCCTCCGAACGCCTACGCTCAGCAGCGGCGGGAGTGGCCTACTGAGCACGGGGAAATAACTCATGACCCGCCGTCTGCTGCAGCGCCTGGATACTTCTCATGTCCCCATCGGTGACGGGTCGGAGCCTGTCGCCAATTAGTAAAGAGATCACGGGATCGCTCCTGTGTCTCAACGTGGAAGTTTCAGCGAGTACGCGCGGTACTCGCAACCACGATGCGGGATCAGGACGACCCGTCACCAACGAGGACATGAGCATGAACTACAACACCCAACACAAATTCTACTGCGGCGTCGATCTGCACGCCAGAACGATGTTCACCCACGTGCTCGACCACAAGGGTAAAACCGTTTTCGAGAAGAACTTGCCCGCCGACCCCGACGAGTTCCTCCATGCCATCAAGCCTTACCGCAAAAACATCGTCGTGGGATGTGAGTGCATGTTCGCCTGGTACTGGCTCGGCGATTTGTGCGAAGACGAGAAGATCCCCTTCGCCTTGGGCCACGCTCTGGCCATGAAGCACATCCACGGCGGCAAAGCCAAGAACGATCGTATCGACGCCGGCAAGCTGGCCGCCATGCTCCGCGGCGGACTGTTCCCCTTGGCCTACGCCTATCCACGCGCGAAGCGGCAGACCCGCGACTTGCTACGGCGCCGCAGCCACTTCGTCCGGCAGTGCGCCCAGCTCATCGCTCACATCGTCAACACCAACAGTCAGTTCAACCTGCCGGTGTTGCCGAAGAAGCTGCGCTACGCCAGCAATCGCAGCGACGCGATCGCCGAGCGCTTCCGCGACCCGAGCACGAAGTTGATGATCGCTTCCGACCTGGCGATGATCGATCACTACGACCAGCAGATTCGCCAGATGGAGAGTTATTTGGTGCGGAACGCCAAGATCGACGACGCGGTGACCTTCGGGCTGTTGAAGACGATCCCCGGCATCGGGCCGATCCTGGGCCTGATCCCGCTCTATGAAATCGACCAAATCAAACGCTTCCCGGAGGCGGGTAACTTCCTGTCGTACTCGCGTCTGGTGCGTTGCGAACATTCCAGCGCAGGGAAGGTGAAGGGGTCGGGGGGCAAAAAGATCGGCAACGCGCATTTGAAGTGGGCATTCAGCGAGGCGGCGTGTCTGATGAAGCGAGCGGTGCCGGCGGTGAAGTCATGGATGCAACGGCAAGAAAAGAAGCGCGGCAAGCGCAAGGCGCTCGCGGTCTTGGAAGCGAAGATCGGCCGAACGGTGTATCACCTGTGGCACAAACAAGTGCCGTTCGATTTGAAGCGCTTCCACAAGGGCTGACGATCCGACCGGCGCCGTGAAGCCGCGACGCGAAGGCTTTGCGGAGCGGAGCGCGAAGGCCCGGAAAGACAAAAGACAAAAACCCCTACGAAGAAATGGATCGATCGAGTGCTGGGCGCTTGCTTGAAGGGAACGACATCACGAGCCGATGGAGAGAACAAATGAACGGACCTTGATGCGTTGAAATGAGCCGTGACGGTCGGGGCCGCCAAAGCCCGGCCGCGACCGTCACGGCGACCACCGGCCCGGCACGGGGAGCTGTACGCCGAACTGGGGCGACAAAGGCAACCGCAATTGCCGTGACGTTCTATTGGGACTCGATCCCTCGATCACACTGCGGCACACGCCTGACCCTGTTTGCTTTGGATTGGCCCCCGAGCCGGTGACCGGCTGGATGACGACGAGATCAACCTGACGAGAACAAGCGTCGTCGCGCCCGACGACGCAGGCGACCGATGCGGCCCGACGAACGAGTCAACGACTAACTGAGCCGATGCGGCCTTGTGCTGGAACCACGACCGACGGGGTCTCGATTCCCCGCGAATTCGCCAGCGTGAAGCCGCTACCCTTCGGGGATCGAGCTGTCCGATTTGAGTGACCGCTGCGTCGGCACTCCAAAGGTTTCTGAGTCCTAACGTGGGCTTCGCCCACCGCCCCATGAAGAAAACAGGCATCCGACTTTCCAAAATGATTGTTACCAGCAGTCACTCAGAAAGCGGATGCCATGAAGACAGTATGCTCGTTTTGCGGCCAGTTTGCCAGCATCATCTCCTGGGTTTTGTCGTGCTTTGACCGGGTTCTTTTCAAAGGGCATTTGCCGATCAGCCGTGTCGATCAATTCGAGTGTTTCATCGATTACGTCTTGAAGATTCGCCGTGCCGATTTCTTGAAGGACGTTGGGCCGGTGTGGTCGGATCGTTTGGTCGAACACGCCAAACGCTTCGCCGAGCGGTCGCGGCGTCCTTACCTGTACTTCACCGGCAAGATCGACAAGGACGCCTGGGCCAAGGAACAGCTCAAGCAGTCGCCAGGAGTCGATGGCCTGGTCGGCATCGTGTGCGTCATGGAAGCCTGTCGCACCTTCAAGCTTGCTCCCGGCAAGGATCGGCCGGGTTTCGTGTCCCGGTATGTGCCGCAGCGCGTCTTGTACTACTACTTCGTCGACAAAGACCTGGGACTCATGCACGTCCGCTTGCAGACCTGGGCACCGTTCACTTGTCAGGTGTATGCCAATGGCCACGACTACGTGGCGCGGCAACTGAAGGAGAAAGGCATCGCCTTCGAGCAAGTTGATAACGCCTTCGTGGAGTTGGCCGATCCGTCGGCGGCGCAGCGTGCCGCCGACCGCTTCGCCAAGTTGCCGTGGCCGAAACTCCTGGAACGCTACGCGCGGCAAGTCAATCCGCTGTTGTTGACGGAACTGAAGGGCCTCAGCCATTACTGGGTCATCGATCAGGCCGAGTACGCGACCGACATTTGCTTCGCGAGCCGGCACGCGCTGGCGGCGTTGTTTGTGCGCTTGCTGGAGTTCGCCTTGCTCACCTTCAGTCCCAAGAAAATCTACTGCTATCTGGGGCGTAAGTGGCACGAGCGCTTCGATGGCGAAGTGCAAACGCACTACAAGTCGGTGCGTGAGCCCGGCGCGTGCATCAAGCACTTCATGAAGCGAAACTGGCTGAAGATGTACGACAAGTTGGGTTTGCTCCTACGCGTGGAGACCGTCATCAATCAACCCGGAGAGTTCAAAGTCTTGCGGGAATGTCGGCATCGGGACGGCACCACGTCAACGGGTTGGTTTGCGATGTGCAAGGGCGTTGGCAATCTGCACCACTATCAAAGACACGCCTTGGCCTGCAACCAACGATACCTGGAGGCGCTGGCGGCCGTCACGGATCCGACGCCGACGTACGACCAGCTGAAGGAGTTGACCGAGCGCCAGCATGAAAAGGGCCGCAGCTATGCGGGGTTCAACCCGGCCCGAGCTGAGGAAGCTCGGCTCTTTGCCGCCGTGCTGGCCGGCGACCACATCGCGCAGGGGTTCCGCAACAAAGACATCCGCACGGCTCTCGACGCCGAACTCGGCCGGGACGCGAAAGGCCAGCGCCGAAGTGCTGCGATTGGCCGACTCTTGAAACGTCTGCACGTTCGCGGCTTCGTGGCAAAAGTTCCGCGAACGCGCCGCTGGCGAGTCACGGATCAAGGCCGGAGTGTGCTCAGCGACGCGCTGCGAACATATCGCCGCTACGCGCTAGCGGCTTGAGTAAAATGTTCTCCGCATCCTGCGTAGAAGGTCAGAGGAAAGACCCTAAAGGCGAGCGTCGAGGCGTAAGCCCGACGTGATCTCCCCGTGACAGTCGCTTCATCGGAAAGTGAAGAGACCCGACCTCCTAAGGCTGTTTGGTGCCGCTCGACTTGATCGAGTGCGACACCGTTGCGAAGAACCATCCCGGCGCTCGCGAGAGATCGGGGCCCAAGCTCCAGGCAGGTTGAATAAACACAGCGACATACGTCGTTAGATCAGACGTGCCCGCCCTCGCTATTTTTACTCAAGTCGGACGGGACATAAGACTGTTAGGCGTTTGTGCCACATCCGGCACAGTATGCCCGCCATTCGCCGACGAACTGCGCATCCACATCCGGCAGAACATGCCTGCCCAAACTCACACGGCCGTCGGTCGCGGACGCCAGCTGGCGCAGCAACTCGAATAGGGCGAGCAACTGCGACCGGTCCCACTCCGGCCCCATGCGGTAGTCTAACGTCACTTCGTCGGCCCACACGAACACGCCCAAGTCCGGGATCACCGCTCCCTGGAATTCCAAGCCGCGGGCGAGGACGTGGAACGGCTCTGCTATGCCTTGGACCACCATTCTGGCAGCGTCTGGGTACTCGGCAACAAGCTGGTCTTGCTGTAGCTCAGTGTGCCAGAACCGGCCTTCCGGAGCGATGTCTGCACGGGAGCGGATGAACTCGAAAGCCTTGACCAGACCTGCTTCGTCGAGCCCCGTTAGCCGGATGTCATACAGCCCGCCGTCGTCGGTGTCAAATAGCCAGCGGAGTCGGTCCCACGCGTCCAACCGTTGACCTCCGCATCTCGGGGATTTAACGCCTAACGACCGCGTTCACTTGCCGGGCCGGGTGCAAGCAGCGCGATCTCTCAGAAAGCCGTCATGCCGGCCCGGTCAAGTGCAACGCCCTTGTTCGGCCTCGGCGATTGGTCCTTCGAGCGTAGGACTAAAGCTCTCTGAGTTTTGCGACTCTGCCGAGCCCTTTGCAAACGTGGCACTTGCCTGTGCCATTACATCTCTCGCACGCCCCTGCGTCTTGCCCTTTGCGGTTACAATAGCAGTTGCCGGAGCCGCCGCAAACGGTGCAGCTTCCGCGCAGACGGTTGTAGCGTCCGCGTAGTTCCTTCTCTAAGCCCGCCAACGATTCGGTGATCGTTGTCCAGAACTCATCCTCACTGATCGCATGCTCCGCCATGAAGAATCGCTCGCAGTCAGTCGCATACAATCCAAGTGAGGGCGCGGCCACAACTGTGAAGCTTTCGCGGATGACGTTGGGGACCTCACGTTCAGCGTAGAAGATCCGCTCGCGATCGCCGCTCCAAAGGTAGCCGAGATGCACCCAAGACTTCGGGTCGGCCTTGGGCAAGCGCGACTTCTGGAACCACACACCGCCCAGGTCGAGGCCATAGTCGTTGCGCAGCGAGACGAACGACTTGGGGTCGGCGCCGCGAACAGCCGTCGCCCGCCCCATTCCTTGGTCGTGATAGAAGACCAAATTGCGGTCTCGGGCGTAACCTCGGGCCGAGATCATTGCAACAATCTCGTCTCCTACCTGGACGCCGGCATCGAGTACCTCGAACGATGCCGCATCGGCTCCCTTGATCGGGCCTTCCCGATCGTACGCTGCGATGGCGTCTATCGCGAACACAGGGTTGAGAAGTTGAAAGCTGACGGCGTCGACCTTCTTCTGTTTTGCCTGCACGAACACACGCTCGGCGTCTCGACCCCAGTCGCCGCCGAGGTGGCGGAATGTGGCGGGGTCTGCCCTGGGAACGGGGTGCTGTCGCCAGTAGACCACGCCATCGGTAATCGAATAAGGGTTGCCTAGCAGCATCATTTCCCGTGGATTCCTCCGCCGAACGCTTTCGTCACTGGCCGCGGCGGCACAGTGACAGTCCCTATTCAATCACTTTCCGCCGCCGCGGACCGGTGCACGGGCGGGTTCGGCGGCATAAGCACCGGCCGAGGGCGGCCGAGGGCCAGTGCCTTGGGTCGGGGCCGGCGCTGACCCGCCCGGTTCGTCAGTTGGCCAACCTGGCACAATCACTTCCAAGGCGGTACTTCCATCCGGAACGCAGACGCAACCGAGCCGGGAGTCCCGGTCCCGGCCCCTCGCAGTAGTCAGCATGTCTTCTTCGTCCGCCGTCGGCTCCGAGCAGGATGAACGCCCCTCGACTACTTTGATGTGGCAGGTGGTGCAGGCGCAGACGCCGCCACATGAGTGGTCGATCTCGACTCCGGCTCGGAGGGCAATATCCAACACCGAACCCGGCAGGCCGACGCGGCGCTTGGACAATTCCACCGGATCTGCGCTGATGACCCGTTCCTCGCCCGTATCCTCGAACCGAAAGATGACCTGGAACACTCGATTGGCCCTGCCTACAAGTCATCGGGGCCGAAGCCCGAACGTCAAAATTGAGCAGCCGCCGCCTTCGATGACAACGAACTACAATCGCACGCTTGGAGGCGGCGGTCTGCTCCAATTTGGTGTTCGGCGCTGAAACTACCCCTCCAGCAAAGCCTCCCGAGGAATCAGCCCCGCGCTCATGGCCTTCTTGTATAGCGCCGGCGGCACCAGCACCAAGGAAATTGTCTGATCACACGGCGGCAACGGGATGAACTGCTCTTTGGCCCTACCCGCCTTGATAGCCTTGTTGACCAAGTCCAGGACCGGCGGCTGGAACCAATCGTCCTCCCACGCGACCTCGCACTCGAAGTGCTTCCCCCGATGGTTGAACGAGACGCGCGCCACGCCCGCGGCCGTGTCGAGTTGATCACGCAGGTCCGTCGGAGCGAACTTCCCAGACGAAGCTTTAGCCAGTTGCATGACCACCGAGTAATACGAACAAGTTTCGTCAGCTCCACTCCCCTCGATGCACTCGGGGTCGAAGCTTGTCACGGCCAGCGAATAGAAGGCATACCTCGGCTCGCGGGTAAAGGCATCGGTCACCGCGGCCTGAAGGCGCTGCGCTCGACCGCCTGCACTGCGTCGAGCCACCCAATTCCTTCCAGCTTGTCCCAGAATTCGGCTTCGGTCACCCGAGATTCTCCGATCGGCGAACTTGTTATTAACTTGCGCCGCGCAACCTATCCCCGGACGCAATTCTGCCGGCTCCGCCGCCGGCATCTTGTGTTCAGTTCATCACTTCCGTGGGATCGATCCACCGTTTGCAAGGTCATCGATCCCACTAACAACCCTTGCGCGGCTATTCCGCATCCAAGGGGCTCCGCACTCCCAGCCCGCCTTTGTTGAGCACATGCGTGTAGATCATCGTCGTGCTGACATCCTCGTGGCCCAACAACTCTTGCACCGTTCGGATGTCATATCCGCCTTCCACCAGATGCGTCGCAAAACTGTGGCGGAACGAATGGCTCGTCGCCCGCTTGCGGATGCCGGATTGTCGGACGGCCATCGTGATCGCTCGCGACACCGCCGCCTCATGGGCGTGATGCCGGCGCTTGGCGCCCGACCGCGGATCAATGGAAATCTTCGCCGATGGAAAGACATATTGCCAGCAGAATTCCGCCGCCAAGTCCTTCCCGCGCAAGCGCTGCACACGTTCGATACGGTCCGTCAAGGCTGGCCGAATGGCCGCCGGCAACATCGTTCTCGCGCCGGATGAACTCCATTTGCCGACACATGAGACGAGATGCTGCGCGATGATGCGGGATGGGGGTATTGGTGCTGCTTCTTCTTGATGAAGCCGGCGCCTGGGGGCTCGTCTTCGTTTTTGCGGCATAGGCCTCCCGGCCTGTGAGTTCGCACAGGCCGGGAGGCCTATGCCACAAAAATCAGGACACGGCCGCGCCTGGCGTCGACAGTCGCCAGACGCATAGTGATTGCTCCGACCGAATGTGTTCGTCCACGAAGGCCGGGAAGCGGGCTCACGCGCGCGTCGCCCGCTCTTGCCGAGATTCTCAAATGCGGCTGCGGAGGATGAGACAGAAGAGCAGCCAGGCAATGACGATCAAGGTCCCGAGGATGGCGTACTTCAAGCCGGACTTCAGCGGCACTGCCGGGTCCTCGGCGGCTTCGATTCGTCGCACCACTTTCGGCTGAGACGGCTCGTCCATTTGCCGGGTCAGCGGTGGATCCGAATTGGTTTCTGGATGTACTCGCATGACTAATCTGGCCGCCGGGGCAGAGGTGCCGAGCACAGACCACCCTCACGGGGAACCAACGCAGCTCCCCGTTGTCTGAGCCCGGCCCTCTACCTCGGGCCGAATCGCAACGTCCCTAGGCCGCAAGCGGTCCGGGATGGCAGACGCCTCGTAAAGCAAGCGCGGTGCCGGCGGCGACTGCTCATCAGCTGGCCCCGAGAGTTGGCTGAATTGCCGAGAAAAGCTGAGTAAATCGGCGGTTGGCGGGCACGACGGCCGCTCATCCGTTCTGGTCGTCGATCAACCAGTCTGATCGTCGTCCGACCAGACGGACTTTTCGATGGAAATGTTCAGTTGGCGAATCTTGTTCCGCAAACTGCCGCGAGTGATACCCAGGATTCGGGCACTTTGAACCTGATTGCCATGCGTATGTCGAAGGACTCGAACCAGGACCTCGCGTTCCATCAGCGCCAGCGCTCCGCATAGAGACTCTCGGAACCGGCTTCGATTCGTTCGTGGACATAGGAATCCCAGGTCAAGGCGGGCTCAGCAAGACCCCGATTCGTGGAAACCTGCGAATCCCCCAAGCCGGCGGGCAGCGCATCCGGTGTCAGGACCTGGCCCTTCATATGAAGGATCGCCTGTTTCAAGGCGCTCTGCAACTCGCGGACATTGCCGGGCCAGGGATGGCGTCGGAGGATTTCCATTGCCTCCGGAGCGATGGCCTGGACCGGTCGCTCGAGTTCGAGGGCAAACCGCCGGGCGAAATGTTCAATGAGCAACGGCAGGTCATCGCCCCGCTCGCGCAACGGCGGCAGCCGAATGGGAAAGACATTGAGCCGGAAGAACAGATCCTGGCGGAAGTGGCCTTCGGAAACCATTTGCTCCAGATCGGCATTCGTGGCCGCGATGACCCGGACGTCCGTCTGGATGGTTTGATTGCTTCCGACCCGTTCGAAGGCCTGTTCCTGAAGGAAACGCAACAACTTGACTTGGGTCAAAGGCGACATGTCGCCCACTTCGTCCAGAAACACGGTGCCGCCGGTACACTGCTCGAATTTGCCGATTCGCTGCCGATCGGCGCCGGTGAAGGCCCCCTTTTCGTGCCCGAACAATTCGCTTTCCAGCAGGCTTTCCGGGATCGCCGCGCAGTTGATGGCCAGGAAGGGCAAGTTGCCCCGTTTCGAATGCTGGTAGATGGCCCGGGCGACCAATTCCTTGCCCGTTCCACTTTCGCCGAGGATGAGGACCGTGATCTCCTGACGGGCAACGCGCCCAATCGCCTTGTAGACCTTCTGCATCGCGGGACATCGACCGAGCAGGACGTCCGCCTGATCCGGGGTCGGCTCCACTTCGGGCATCGCGGCCGGGACGGTCATAAGCCGGCGCGTGGCGGCAGCGCCCGTAATGAGCCCCCGGAGCTGGGCCAGTTCGAGTGGCTTGAGAAGATAGTCGTAAGCGCCGCGCTTGATCGCCTCGATCGCCAGGTCGGTCGTGCCGTGCCCCGTGATCAGGACCATGGGCAGCCGTGCGTCCTTTTGGCGGATTTGTTCGAATGTATCGAGGCCGGACGCGTCGGGCAGATGAATGTCGAGGACAACGACATCGGGCTTTACGGCATCCAAGCGAACCAATCCCTCCGCCGCGGTGGAAGCTGTGTGAAGAGCGAAATCCGGCGCACGAAAAGCCCGACGAAAGGCATGGAGAATGGCGTCCTCGTCGTCGATGACAAGCAGCGTAATCATGGTTTGCTCGTGGCCGTTGCAGTATGCGCCGGTCCGCGCGTATCGTCGGCCACCGGCCCGTTGCTCGCGACGGCCGCGACGATTGGCAGCGTCACGGTGAACCTGGCCCCGCCTTCCATTCGATTTTCGCCGTGAATGGAACCGCCGTGATCTTCCACAATCCGTCGGCAGATTACCAAGCCGAGGCCAAGGCCCGTTTCGCGTGTACTGGCAAATGGCTCGAACAAGCGGGGTTTGAATTTCTCGGCAATGCCAGGCCCGGTGTCCAACACGCGCACGTCAACGATCGGTCCATTCGCATGCAACTCCATGGTCAGCGTTCCTCCGCCCGGCATCGCATCCAGCGCATTGAGCACGAGATTCACGAGCACCTGGCGAAGTTGAATCGGGTCGGCATTCCCAATCACCGATTGGATCGGCGGGTCAAACGCGATCGCCACCCGTTGCCGGGCGGCTCGGCCGCGCGTGACTTCCAGCGTTTCCCGAATGACGTCGGCCAAATCGGTCGGAGTTTTCGACGGCCGCGGCGGACGGGCGAAATCAAGAAAGGTTTGGAGCGATTGCTCGACGCGGCGAATTTCGCGCTCGATCACGAGCAGATCGTCGGCCGTCAGACCCGCGGGGTCTTCCTCGCTGGCCGTTTGAACGAGCAGCTTGACCGAAGTCAGCGGATTGCGAATCTCGTGAGCCATGCCCGCGGCCAGTTGGCCGACCGCGGCGAGTTGTTCCGCCCGGCGGATTTCGCGATCGCGCTGCCGAAGTCTTTCCACGACTTCTTCAATCCGATCGCCCAGAACTTGCACCTGACGATCGAGGTCTTCGAGATTGGCAGTCCCCGTGAGTTCGATGGGCGGAAAATCGTGGCCCAGCAATCCCGCGGCGTCTTGCACACGAACTTGAAGCCGCTGAATCGATCGGCTCAGTCCGCGTGCCACGCCGAAGCCGAGGAACATTCCCGCGAGTCCCGCCGACCCGCCGATCGCCGCCAGGCCCCATGCCAATCGCCGTAGGGTCGCCGTGTGCTCCTCATTAGCGACTTCAATTCGACGCCTGTTGTGTACCCTTAGCTCATGACAGGCTTTCAAAGCCTCCCCTTCGATTATGTGCAACGCTGCTCGTATTTGTTTTTCGCGTCCCGGGCCCATTTGCTGTGGCACATGGAGCCAGATGTCCAGATAGGCCTGAAACGCTCGCTGGGTGCGCTCGACGAGTTCACGTTCTTCCGGCTGATCGGCCATCCGCTCGCTAACTTCGATGTGCTGTTGGATTCGATCGTTGAGAGCGGCAACGCCATCAACGCGTTGTTGAAGAAGGGCGACGAGATTGCTCAGCGCCTCTTCCAAATTGGCCGCGGCCCGGTGGCTGTCGATGTTTTCCTTGAGCGCCGCCGCCGTGAACGCCTGCTCGCGAAAGAGAAAAACCGCGACGGCGGCACACAACGCGAACGAGAGCACTCCACTCGCGACGACTGGCAGCAGAAACCGAAGGTTGCCCAGCTTGTGGGTCACGATTGGTCCAGATACGCAATTCAGCTAACGGGCTGCCAACACAAGATTTCGCCCTTGCCCGGAACCGCCGCGTCGCCGAGGTAGCGCCGATACAGGCCGGCACGCTCGTCGGTCGGAAGATTCACGCCGAGCGCCGCCAAGCGACGGCCATACAGATGCAAGAATGTCGGGTCGTATGCGCACGCGTACGAAAATGTTGGCAGCAAGCGGATCGGTGCGAGGGTGACAATCGTTCCGCGGATCATCCAGGCGCCCGTGCGAATCTCCGCACCGCCAAGCAGGAAGAGCGTTCCCCCCTTCATCTGCAAACCGGCGAAGTCGCGTACCGGACCCTTCACCACAATCATACCGCGCTTCATCCGCATGCCGACTTCAATTCCGGCCGATCCCTCAATCAGGATCGTCCCACGATTCATGCCGGACATGCTGCCGCGGTACGCCGCTCCGACTTGACCGCCGGCGTTTCCGCGGATGTGAATGAGCCCGCCAGTCATTTCACCGCCAACCCAGTCGCTGGCGTTGCCACGCACTTCGATCGATCCGCCCTTCATGTAGGCGCCGAGGTGCATGCCCACATTGCCAACGATGGTCACTTTCCCACGGGTCATGCCGCGGCCGATCCACTTGACCTTGGTCAGATCGCCGCGAATTTCCAGCTCGTCGCTCCCGCTACCTTCGACAGTGAAGATTTCATCGAGCCGGAGCGTCCGCTTGCCGAGATGAACTGCCAGAGCACGCACCGCCTCGTTGGTAAGCCCCGCGAGACGGTCGGGCGAGATCGCCTCGGCTTCGAGGGGAACGTGCGGTTCGTCTTTGAGGGAGAGGACCAGCATAGAACGGCCAGTTGTTAATTCACGATTGTTGATTGTCCGGATCAACTCGGCAATCGACAATCTTCAATCTTCAATCCGCGTACGCGCTCCATTTCCACCGGATAGTTGTCGAACGACATCGTGTATTGCTGCTGGAAGACTGGTCGCAGAAACGTCTCGACGGACTCGTCGTATCGCGGCTTGACGGCAAAACTATGACCCTCGACCGACTGGCGCATTTCACCCTCTTCGATCACGATTTCGCCGCCCTTGATGACGTAGCGTGGATAGGCGAACATATGGGCCACGTCCTTGTTCTCATTGAAGATGGCCACGTCCGCGTCCGCTCCAATTCCGAGGTGGCCTTTCTGCAATAGCCCCAACGCTCGTGCCGGCCCAGCCGAAGTGATGATCGCGATCTCGCTGAGCGTGTACTGACGATTCAGATCGGCGAGGAGGATTCGCTCCTGCGCCTTGGCGGGCAGCTTCTTGATCTGCTCGCGGCGGAATTCGGAGTCCATCAATAGCTGAATGATTTCGGGATAACGCCAGAACGTCGCCCCGTTCGGATGATCCGTGGTGAGAAACACTCGCCACGGATCGTTTATGAGCAGCAAAAGCTCCAGCCCGACCGCCCACTGGACCGCATTGACGAGGTTCTTCTCCTTGTAGGCATACGGCACGATGCCGCAGCCGGTCTCGTTCTCGACATCGAGGTTGGCCCACTTGTGCCCGGTGAGCTTGTACAAGAGATGCTGCCACGGACCATCGGCAGTGATTGTCACCGTGTTGCCGAAGAGCACGGCGCCGGCGTCCGTGGTGAGATTCGGATGAGCGTTGAAGTAGTCGGCGATCTTGGCGGCCTCGCTACGGATCGTGAACCAGTCGTCGCCGCCATAGGCGTGGTATTGTAGATGGGCGAGATGGGCCCGATTCGCTTCCAGGACCTTCATCGTTTCGAGAGTCGTCGTGTAATTCCCCGGCGCGCCGAGATTGTTGCAGTGGAGATGAACCGGGTGTGGCAGGCCCAATTCATCGACGATGCGCGCGAGGCTCGAAACGATTTTACCGGGAGTGATCTTCTTGTAGCCCTCGACGGGATCGGAAAGTTGCTTGGCGTCCTTGCCCCATTTCCACGCCGCCACACCGCCGGGATTCACTGCCTTCACGCCGTACGCCTTCGCCGCCCAGACTAGCCAGGCGACCACGTCCTTGGCCCGTTCGAATTCGCCGGCCTCAATTAGATCGAGCACGATTTCGTTGTTGGCCATGAGCACGAGGCAGGTCTTGTCGACGATCGGCGTGTCGTGCAACTCCTCGTGCGTGTGCTTGGCGGACAGAACCGGGACGGCGGCTTCGTTGACGGTAGTCCAGCCCATGCCGGCGTAAAGGTAGCCGGTCGCAAACGTGGTCGGCGTGGTCCCGCCCATGCCGGCCCGCGTGACGGCCGTGCGCGCCAGGGCATGGGCCTGCCGATGCTGTTCCGGAATCAATCCGCGGGCGAAGTTCAGCGCCGCCCCGGCCACGTGCGTGTGCACATCGACCCCGCCGGGAAAGACGATCATGCCCGACGCATCGATGGTGCGCCCACCGTCGACATTGGCGACGACGCGGCCATCGGAGATGCACACATCGCGCACCTCGCCGTGAACGTTGTTCTTCGGGTCGTAAACTTTGCCGTTGGTGATGCGGAGCATGTTGGATCCTGAATCTAACTCGCGTTAGCATTTGACCATCTCCGATTGTATTCCGCTTGCTTGGTTGACAGGTCCGAAAGGTCAAAGGGAGTCCGCTCAAATACGTTCTCAACTAGCTCGAAGAGTTCGGTGTCAAATTCGGTCAGATCGTAGTTGCCCCAGAACTCGGCGAACTCGGCAATCGAGTCGGTTACCGGAATCTTCTTCTTCGCCTTAATTGGATGTCTCACGCCACCTGCCCCACCCCATTCGCCTCTGCATACCACGCGGAATTCTTCATCACCGCCTACCATATTCGCCGGATCACCTCGACATCCGTCGGGTGTGGCGACTTCAGCGCCGGCCGCGGCGGGGCGGTTGGAAATCGGTTATGGGAGGTAGAGTCGTCCGGTCCCTCGCAGGTCATCGATACGGATAAGACAGTCATAAAGCATCTCGACGACGCGGTCAGCATAGGTTCGGTCGTCTCGGAATTTGTCGAAATCGGAGATCGTGAACACTGGCAGACAGTCTGGCCGGTTGAAAGTGCGGATCGTCGCCTCCAACGAATCCGCCGTCTTCTCGTTGCGGTTATCGGTGATCAGGATCAACTGAAACTG
The DNA here is from genome assembly GCA_963773845.1 of uncultured Gemmataceae bacterium. Taxonomy (GTDB): domain Bacteria; phylum Planctomycetota; class Planctomycetia; order Gemmatales; family Gemmataceae; genus SIAJ01. The sequence goes on along the minus strand of CAVZCU010000011.1, from coordinate 903,990 downwards.
TTGGCAGGTGTTCCAAACATCTACGTCCTTTGAATTCGGAACGAGGCCAACGTCGTCGAATGCGAAAAGCGACAATCCCAGCAGGGCCCAATAATCGGCCCAGGGGTCGGTCTGCATCCGTTGAGCGAGGGCCCGGACCGGACCGATGACGTTAGCGTCCGCTAGAAGGCCCTTGACCATTCCCACCCTCGTGACGGGCCCGTCGCAATTGCTCTAGGCGTCGTTCTCGCTCCTCCTTGGAGAGGGGTGGAAACTGCAATCGCTGCAGCCGGGCTTGTTCAGCACGATACTCGTCAAGCTGTCGGTCCCGTTCGTCGAGTTCTTCCTTGCGTTCGCGGTAGTATGCCTCGACGAGGGCGATCTCGTCGCGGGTTAGCGAGGGCATCGCCCACATGATCTCTTCGTATGAGCGGCCATGACGGAAGTAGGGTACCAAATCCGCAACCGTGATGCGATTATTCGAGAGTTGCAGTCCGCGGCCGCGATCAACGAGTTTGATTTCCTCAATCATTGCGGTGTTGCCTCCTCCATCGCCAGGACGAAGCTCTTGCCTAACTGCGCGAGCAATTCGAAATAGAATCGAGACAGTCGGGTTAAAACTGTGCGCTGCTTCGAGTCGGGTCAACACATCAAGGTCAACCGCTGCGCGTTTTGCCAATTCTTCCAGCGACAGCCCCTGAGCCTCTCGCTCTCGCTTCATCACGGCGAGGAACTTCAGCATTCGCCACGCGTCCGCATTTGTGATCGTGTCGCTCGGCACCTCTCGGATCGGGTTCAGTCGGTGCAATTCGCGAATGCGAAGCTCCTCCGCCTTCTGTTCGGGATTTCGATTCATCTGAGTGAATGATATCGTCATCACGCCACCTGCCCCACCCCGTTCGCCTCCGCATACCACGCCGGCTTCTTCATTACCGCCTGGCGAATCCGCCGGATCACTTCCTCGTCTGTCGGGTATGGCGACTTGAGCGGCGGCCTTAGCGGCAATGGAATCTCGTCCATGCGATAGACCGTACCGGGGGCACTAATGCCCGTCGCTGCCGTGGTGATGTGAACGCGGGCGAGCCGGCTGGTGTGCGTCACTTTGGGGTCGAGGACGATTGTTGGCGTCCGGGCCAGATGGTCGATCGCGGGCTGTGGCATCGTCGCGCCGGGGTCGGCGCCGAGGACCAGCGTTGCGTCGTTGTCGCCGCGCACCAATACGTCAATGGTCGAGAACTCGCCGGGGTTGAAACGGGGGTAGCCGCGGCTCAGATTGATGCCGAACGGGTAGGCCGTCGTGTAGCGCAAGACCACGTCGGCCCCGGTGACGTTGCCGTGGCCACGCATTGGCATCGCTACAAATTTGGTGAACGCATTTAGCTCCGCCGCGAGCGTCAGGGCGGCCGCCGAGTTCATGTGCTTGCCGCGGGTCATCGACAGACCCATACCGAAGAAGAGCACGCCGAACCGCGCACGCTTCATCCGGTCGGTGAAGTCCTGAAGTTGTTCGAGTGTCAGCCCAGTTTCCGCGACCTGCTCTGCACTCACGGACTGGCCTTTGACCAGTGCCCGCAGGATGGTGAGGACTTCAAAGTCCTTGATCGGTCGGATTTGCAGAAAGATGTCGGCAGCCTTGGCGCTCGGCGTTTCGCGGATATCGACGAGCACCATCGTGCGTTCTTTGCGCCCCTTGGGAAGGTACTTCCCTTTCTGCATGATGGTGTATTTCGTGAAGTGCCTGGGATGGCACTCGGCCGGGTTGCCGCCCCAGTAGATGATGAGGTCGGCCCGGTTCTTGACTTCGCCCAATGTGCAGGAGACCTTGCCACCCAACTGGGCGGCGATTTCGGTGGGCCCGTGTCAAAGCGATGTATGGCTGTCGATCACTCCGCCGATCATCTCGGCGAGCGAGACCGCCTCCCGCGTGGCTTCACAAGTGACGTTGCTGAGCCCGTAGACGAGCGGCATGTCGGCGGCGTGCAGATACTCCGCAGCCGCTTCCACTGCGTCGTCGACCGTCGCGGGTTTGCCGTCGATTAGGGCATCGGGATAGAGGCGCTCGGCGGTGTGGTTCTTGAACCACGACTGGCCGAGGATGCAAGCGCCCTTGGTTTCCGTGATCCGTTCGCCGTCCGCATGCAGTTCGATGTCGTCGCAGACGCAGCCGCAAAAGGTGCACGTCGCATTTTTAGTTACTGTCAATTCCATCTCAGTCCCATAGTAGTCCGCACACTCCGTGTGCGGAACGCCCGCACACGGAGTGTGCGGGCTACTTTGATCCGTCCGGACCGGACGGAGCTACAAAGGCTCACCCCAGCTTGGCGCCGCGATAGCTGCCACGAATCCGCCGGGGCATGAACCGGCCCGGCTCGATCTCGGACCAGGCAGATACGGATTCCAGCGAATCCGCCGCAACCTGATCTGGCTCCCGCTCTTGCGGATCGCGGCGAACCTCAGTCGATTTCATGATATCCCTTCTTCCGAATCGTTCGTTGCACACACACCCAGACCCCTTTGCAACGAATTTACAATTTTCTGCAACGAATCTGCAACGAATCTGCAACGAAACACGCGACTTACGACCGAACCGGCTCCACTTCCACTTCCCATCCCTTCGACGTCGGCATCCCGGTTCCGTCGGTTGCCCCACCCATCAGTTTACACGTTGGCGGTCCATAAGGAACGAACAGCAAGCCTTGCGGGATGTTCCCTTCTTTGCATAGAAACTCGGCCTCGCCAAATTCCGTGCGAACCCGGACCTTCTCCCCGGACGTAATGCCGAGTTCTTTCATGTCCTCCTTGTGCATCGTCATCGTGTTGACGATCGCTTCGTAGGCGGCATCGTCCTTGCCGACGTTGATCTGTTGGCCTTGCTTGCTCGTTCGGCCGGGAGTCAGTAGGAACCGCCGACCGGGCATTGAGCCGTCTCACGTGGGGGATGGTGGTCAGCGCTCGATGGTCACCGTTCGTGATCGTTCGCGCTGCAGGTGTGCTCGACACAATGACTTGCACTTTTCCTGAGTATATTGAGCTTAGTCCTGCTTCGCAACCGCGGTCATCCGGAGCGGAGAGCGTCCCATCGACATGAGTGACACTTCATTTCCGGCAGGAGGCGAGTCATGTCCTGTCCGCATGCTGACAGCGTGCAACCCGTTCCGCCCAAGACAACCGGCTGCGAGGAGTGCTTGAAGATCGGCAGCCGCTGGGTGCATCTGCGACTTTGCCTGACGTGTGGACACGTCGGCTGTTGCGATAGCTCGCCGCATCGGCACGCCACCAAACACTTTCACCAAACCAAACACCCCGTCATGGCGTCATTCGAGCCGGGCGAGCGCTGGGCATGGTGCTACATCGACGAGGAAGAACTGCCCGTTCCCGCGGCGGCCGAGCCTTATTTGCGCGATTGATTTCAACACAGCAAGGGAGATTGCACCTTGGCCGAGCACGACCTTTATTCCATTGCGTTTCCCCGGCTCGATGCCGATCGGCTGACCGCGCTCGGACAGTGCTCGAAGACGGTGCGCAAACTGTACCACGATGGGGAAGCGCTCTTTCGCGCCGGCGATCGCGACAGCCGCTTCTTCGTCGTCATTTCGGGCCAAGTCGAGATCGTCGATGAAACCGGCGACGCGCCCAAGACCGTCATATTCCACGGTCCCGGCGAGTTTGCGGGGGACGTATCGCAAATCACCGGCCGGCCCGCTGTCGTCAGCGCCTTTGCTCGCGGCGATACCGAGGTGTATGAAATCTCCCAGGATGCACTTCGCGTCATCCTCAACAATCGACCGGAACTGGCCGACATCATCCTGCAGGCATTCATCGCCCGCCGGCAGCTCCTGCGCGAGTCGGGGGAGTTCACGGGACTGCGGGTCGTCGGTCCGCGCTCGTCCGATACGTTTCGCGTCCGTGATTTTCTGGCCAAGAACAACGTGTTGTTTACCTGGCTTGACCTCGAGTCCGACCCGCAGGTGTTGGACCTGCTCCGCCAATTCAATTTGAGTGAATCGGACACGCCCGTGGTCATGTGCGGCCGAAAGCTCATTTTGCGCAATCCGTCCAACGGGGAGTTGACGGATGCACTCGGTCTTCGGCGAAAACTCGAATCGAAGCCTTACGACCTGGTCATCGTGGGAGCTGGTCCCGCCGGGTTGGCGGCGGCGGTTTATGGCGCCAGCGAAGGCTTGAGCACGGTCGTCCTCGAACGAATTGCTCATGGCGGGCAGGCCGGGCGCAGCATGCGCATCGAAAACTATCTCGGCTTTCCAACCGGGATCACCGGCAGCGACCTGGCCGACCGGGCCGTCCTGCAAGCTAGCAAGTTCGGAGCGCACATGCCGCTCGCCACGCAAGTCTTGCGCCTCTCCATGGAGTCGTCCGGGCCTGTCGTGTATCTGGATGACGGCGAACCGATCGCCGCTCGGTGTGTGTTGATCGCGACCGGCGCCGAATATCGATTGCTGGGGGTCTCGGACTGCGATCGATTCGAGGGACGTGGCATTTATTACGCTGCCACGCCGGTCGAAGCGCAAATGTGCCGTGGGTCGGACGTAATCGTCGTGGGCGCTGGCAATTCGGCCGGGCAGGCGGCGGTCTTTCTGTCCGGGGTCGCGAAGAAAGTGTTCCTCGTTGTGCGTGGAGACGATCTCGCCAAGAGCATGTCGAGCTATCTAGTCAGCCGTGTCCAGCAGACGCCGAATATTGAGATCCACTTGAATACCGAAGTCAGTCGCCTGCTCGGCGACGGCGTGCTGGCTGAGGTGGAGCTGCTCGACAAATCCAACGGAAAGAGACGGGCGGTAGTGACGCCGGCTCTTTTCAGCTTCATCGGCGCCACGCCGCGCACCGACTGGTTGCCGCCCGAAATCGAGCGCGACCGCAAGCAGTTTGTCGCCACCGGGCAAGTGGTGAGTCAATCGTCGACCTGGCCGGGCAAGCGCCCCCCATTCTTTTTGGAAACCAACTGGCCGGGCGTCTTCGCGGCAGGCGATGTTCGGTCCGGTTCCGTCAAACGCGTCGCCTCGGCAGTGGGCGAAGGCTCCATGGCAGTTCAGTTCGTCCACGAGCATCTCAAAAGCGCTTAACACCTGTGTGGCGTTGCAGTGAAACGGATTCCTTGCTTTTCATTGGCGGCGCGTGGCGGCTTTGCCCAGTAACCAGTCTTCTTGGGCAGGTTACTGGGCAAGTGACCATTCTGCCCAAAATCCACCCCTCCCCCTCCTGTTTTCAAGAGGAGTTGAACCTGACGGGCAAGTCTCAGGCGAGGGTTGTTCGTCTGGGCGAACAGCCCCGTGTACTGGTCGGCGACGATCAGGTCATTGTCCTTCATCAACTTAATCACGCCGTTGAGGTGTTTCCCGAGCCCCAAGTTCTTCCCGAACTTCGGTAGATCAGGTTTGCCAGTGCTTCGGGCCAGTCGAGAGCCGCTGAACGACCCAGTCGTGGAGCGGCTGGAAGTCTGGCTCGGGTTGGAGGAGGATGACCTTTCCTCGGGTTGTCCGACTTGTTGGCATAGAAGCCACCTGTGGGGCACACCTTCCACATGCAGTCTTTCATCAGGTCTCGGCCGTCCGGGTGCTTGGTCAGGTGTAGTAGGAAGTACCGGACCCGTTGGTTGTCGAGCATTCGGAGGTAGGTGCCCCATTTCGCACCCGTCATCTGCCGGAAGATCTTCTGCGCACTGCTCGGCCCGGCTGTCAGCCCCATCCGCAGTAATGTTCCGCCACTTGTCGCCGTCGAAGACGCTGTTGAGGGTGGCTTCCAGACTCGCCCGTCCGCTCTCTCGCCTCTGGGCCGCAGCCCTTTCTCGTTCCGGGTCAGGCTCGATGCCGAAAAGATCCGGTCCAGTGTTCACTGGTTGCGGGACACAGGCTCCTCCTCGACACTGCTGGATTGCCATGTCGAGTTCCCGCCAGATCACGTTCACGAAAAGCTCGACCTTGGGGTAGCTCAGGAGCTTGCGAAGGAGCTTGCCGGGGAGCTTAAATCCATACGGATCGACGAAGATGAAGGCCGGGGCCATCCGCTTGCCGTCTTTCTCCATGTCGGCGACAGCCTTCTCGATGATCTGGAAGCAGTCGCCGGACTCGACCTCGGCGAAGACGTTGTTCGGGAGGGCGTGGCCTCCCAACTCCGTCCGCAAGGCGGTGGCGTTCTCCTGGTCACCTTCGATGAAGTAAAAGCGGACCTCGGTGTTCTGGAGATCTTGCTCCGGGACGTGTGTTCGAGCAGCGTGGTCAGGGCCACCAGCGGCGAGCCCAGTTCGCCGGTTCTGTGCTTGCCCCTACCAGCGTGGGTGTCGATGTAGAGGAGCCGCCGACACCCGGTCGGGCCGAGAGTCAGCTTGGGAACCAGCCCTTCAGGTATTCCCGGATCAACTCGTGCTTGACGTGTTGCAGGTTGGAGTAGTCGTCCCAGTATTCCGGGTTGCTGTCTGCTTGGTTCATTTTGTCGCTCATGCTCGTCTGGGTGTATTCGATCCTCACGCCACGCCGCTCTCCTGTTTCAGTCGCCGAGCGGCCCCCACGCTTTTGGTTTCGCCCGTTTTCTGCTTCCGCTCGTTTTCACGACGAGTCGCCCATGCCTTTAGGGCCGCCTGGGTTCCTTTGCTCTTGGTGGCGATCACTTCCAGCGGGACTCTCTCAGGCCGCTTTTGGTCACCAGGAATTGACGGCTTTCTAATCTCAATCCGTTTCGGCATCTGGCGGATTCGGACCGCTTCGGGCCATTCCGACCAGTCACCGGCGTGGCCGTCGTCAAAGGTCAGGCGACGGTCGCCCAAAAGACCACGCTCCCAAGTTGCTTCAGGAAGTACGCAACGCCCGCATCTCGGCATTGCTGGATCAGGTCCAACGCCCACTCAAGGCGGAATGGTTCGGCTCCACGGCCCGAATTCGCCGCCCTGGATGACCCAGTCCAGCCGTCGCAACAGTTCGCCGAACGCAATCGGCTCGTGCTGCGGCTCGACCGAGAGGAACCGGATGGTGTGGTCGTCGCCGACCCGCAGCAGGTGCTTGATCCGGCTGGTTGTCGCTTGAGAAGTGATGCTGGTTCCAGCCCAGATGTTCTTCGGCCATCGGGCTCCCTTGGCCTTGGACGTTCTCCGACAACTTGGCCATTCGGTCAGGTCGTTTGGTCAGCCAAAGCCACTGGTGTCGTTGGCCATTCGGCGACAGTGCGGTTTGGATAATCTCTCGTTCAAGGAAGTCGAACGGGACAACCGAGGACAAAGCGTCCGACATGTCCGACACGAAGATGAGCCTGGGGAGGTCGTTCAGCCACGGTTTGTCTCGTCGGGCGATGCCGGCGAGGTCAGGCCATCGGGCGGCTTCGTCCATCCGGCCCGGCCAGAAGGTGAGTTCGTCGAACGTGGGAGAGTACCCTTTGGTGACGCCACCGAACCGGGTGTGTAACGTGCCGGCGTAGCACTTCCGGACCCCCGTTTTGGGGTTCCATAACTCGCACCCTTCGCAGCCCATGGTCGGGTTGCAGGTCGAGTCCACCCACTGGATCTTGGTGACGATGCTCATGCAGGGATTGTGGTCGTCCGTGTGGACTTCTCGGTACCTCAAACATTTGTACACTATTACCACGCATGAGTCTACCTCGGTAGGTCGGATCTGCACCGTAGCAAGTCATGGAACCGACCGGAAAACGAGCCTTCCCGACGTTGGTGTCCGCAACTACCTGAACTGAAGGAGCGGGCAAATGAAAAACCAGTTCCGTGGCTATGTCCGGTACACCGATGACGAGTTCAAGACGTTGTGGAGTACGGCGACGTTTTCATTTGACGCCAATGTACTCCTCGACATCTATCGGGTGAACACGGCGACGGCATCGGCATTCCTAGAGGCTCTGAAGAGTCTTAAGGAACGAATCTGGCTTACCATCAAGCGGGCATGGAGTTCTTTCGGCATTACCCGGAAGAAATCAGAAAACCAGCGGGCACATACAACTCCGTCGAACAACACCTGTCCAAGCTTAAAGCCAGTTTCCAAGGGGCCTTTCCTCGCCACCCATACATCCCACTGGAATCGTTTGGGGACCGGATTGGCAAGCTCGCAGATGAGCTAGTCGCTGAACTGAAAAAGCTGGAGGCTGGCCACCAGGATTTGACCAAGTCAGACCCGAACCTTGCTACTGCTGGGTCTATTCTTGAGAACCGTGTCGGCGAGCCTCTGTCCGCAGAAGAACTAAAGGCGTGGCACGCAAAGGCGGCCGATAGGTACAAGAAGCTTATCCCGCCGGGATGGAAGGATGCAAGCAAACCGGACAAACGAGAAATACGGGGATGCAGTCCTGTGGTTCGAGCTAATGCAGTATGCTGAGGCGAAGAAGACGCCCATTGTTTTCATCACGAATGACAACAAGGAGGACTGGTGGCAGGAGATCGACGGCAAGCAGTCGGTCCGCAACCGCAACTTTTGCAAGAGTTCTTCGACCAATGCAAGGTGCCGTTCTACATGTACAACACGGTTCGTTTCATCGAACAGAAGGCCGCACAGGATCGAACGTCTCCGGACAAGAAGGTCATTAGCGATCTGGAAGCACTTGAACAGCAGAAGCTCGAACAACAGAGGGCCGAGAAAGAGCAGAGTCGCCGGATAGCAAGACGGTTGTTGGAGCGGGCGAAGAAGCCGGAAGAGCGAGGGCGATTCGAGGCTCAATTCGACCTGTAGATGTTTCAGACTGCGTCGATCAGATAGAACAGGTGCGTGAACAAATCGAATCGACTGATGTGGAAACGTTGATGGAGCGATTGCGGCTGGCTCAACAGGACGCCAGCTCTATTGACTTGCAGGCGTTGTCGGAGCAGTTGCAGCGGGCACAGAAAGACGCCGAGTCGATCAACGTCACCGAACTGATGGAGCAGGTTAGGCGTGCCCAGCAGGCCATCGACTCGTCGAGCGTCGAGAGCATTTTGCAGCGATTACGTCGATCCCAGCAGTAGGATGTGGGCGTCCGTGCCCGCCGTCAGATATATCCGTTTATCCTCCTGGCCAGCTATAAACAGGTATAAACGATTAGAACTCGTCCGTCTCGCCATGGTACGCCTCCTCCGTCTGAACCCGCTCTGCACAGTCCTCGGGCGTGACCGGGCAGTGCTGGCACTCCCCGTAGCTCGGGGCCTTGTGCGGCTCATCTTCACCACAGATCTCCTTCATTAGCTCTCCGATCCGCTTGATGAAGACCGGGTCGATCTCGTCGGCCGTGATGATCGTGTAGCCGGTCTTGTAGATCACCTTGCCATCAAACGTCACCTGTTCAAACGCCGGATTCGTCCTCGGCATCGCCCACATGTAGAGCATCACCTGGATCCGATCCGACGCTTTCGGCGACCCGGTCTTCGTGTCCACCACCCAGCCTGAATGTCCGTTGACGGCCACCACGTCGGGCTTGCCGGACAGTGTGCCGGACTTCCCCTTGAGGGCGAATACGTTTTGCCCCTCAGTCCAAACTTTGTACTCTTGCGATTCGTGGTCCTGAGCAACCTTACGGATCAGCGCTGTGTGGTCCATTTGCCACGTGCCCAGGTCGAGCCCGTTCGGAGCCGCGCGTGACGGCCTCGTAATGAAATGACCGGCTGAAAGGAAACTGGCCGCGTTGAAATGAAATAATATCGGTTCATTGAGGGGGCGGTCATGGCGCGACACTTCGGCACACGATGACGAGATGAGTTAGCGACACCAATCCAAGAATGGACGCCGCAACGGCACACACGATGAAGGCTGGCGACTTCCACCACGGTGGTCGCAGGTCGGGTTCGGCGTAGTCGTCGCGCTCTTGATCCATGTCAGTCTGAGAATCGGATGCCTCGCGGATCGAATTAATCGACCGCTTCGACCGCGACAGGTTCCAGCAACTGCGCATCTTGGATTCAACGATTGATTCGCGCATGTTCTCAAACACTGGCTCGATTCGTAATTCTACTTGCGACAAGATGAGCCAGCAAATGTTGTGAGCGACGAGTTTGCACAGCACTTGGTTCGTCATATCCACATCGGTTCGCGGGCGGACCACATCGCCGAATTTCGCCTTGACCATGCTTACCGGGCTCTCCACATTTGAATGTTGGTGATTCAAGGCCATGCAGGCTTCCCAACTCATCGAATGCTGGTGGAACATTTTCTCAAAGATACCACCCTTGCCGCCGGTCCTGTTGGCTGTCAGGGCGGCTTCAAACCCAGCCACTGATGGGCGCTTGAAAGCCAGCCACTTTGAGGATGGGCAGGCAGGGTCGTTAACTTCCTGGGTCGCCCGCGACCTTGGGGGAGTCGACGATGTCCAACCTGCTCAAAGTGGCCATGATCGAGACGATATTGTCGCTGCATGGACGCGGCTGGTCGCAGCGTCGCATTGCCCGGGAATTGGGCATCGATCGCGAGACGGTGGCCCGGCACTTGAAGGTCACTTCATCGGATGCAAACCCGGCCAAAGCGCCCATCGGCTCCGAGGCCGTAGATTCTGATCCAAACCCAGCCAAAGCGCCCATCGGCTCCGAAGTCGTGGAACACGCGGGTCGCGCCAGCGAATGTGGGCCGTTCCGCGCGTGATTGTGGACAAGCTGGAACTGGGGCTCAGCGCCCAACGGATCTACCAGGATCTGGTCGCCGAGTATGCCTTCGCGGGCAGCTACTACAGCGTGCGCCGGTTCGTCGGCCGGCTCGATGCGAAGCAAGAGTTGCCGTTCCGACGAATTGAGTGTGGGCCGGGCGAGGAAGCCCAGGTCGATTTCGGCGCCGGCGCTCCGATCGTCGCGGCCGATGGGAAGCGGCGGCGGACCCATGTCCTACGCATCATCTTGAGCCACTCGCGCAAGGGGTTCAGCGAAGTCGTCTTTCGCCAGACGACGGACGATTTTCTGCGCTGTCTCGAAGACGCATTCTGGCACTTCGGCGGCGTGCCGCAGCGACTCGTGCTCGACAATCTGCGGGCCGCAGTCAAGAAGGCGGACTGGTTCGATCCCGAGATCAACCCCCAGGTGCAATCGTTCGCGGACTACTACGGGATCGTGCTGATGCCGACGCGGCCGTACACGCCGCGACACAAGGGGAAGGTGGAACGCGGCATCGACTACGTACAGGAGAATGCCCTGCGCGGCCGGGTGTTTGACAGTCTGGAAGACCAGAACCGCTTCCTCCTGGAGTGGGAACGAACGGTGGCGGACACGCGTTTGCATGGCACGACGCGCAAGCAAGTCGCGGCGCAATTTCAAGCGGAGAAGCCGTCGCTGAAGCCGCTGCCGGACACGCGCTTCCCATGCTTCCGCGAAGTGAAGCGTACGGTGCATCGCGACGGCCATGTCGAAGTCGAGAAGGCTTATTACTCGGCGCCGACGGAGTATCTGAGTCGGCCCGTGTGGGTACGGTACGATTCGCGGCTGGTGCGCATCTTCGACGAGCGGATGAAGTTGATCGCGACGCACGTGCGGCACGAGCCGGGCCGGTTCAGCACGCACTCGTCGCACATCGCGGGTGCAAAGATCGCCTGCGTCGAGCGGGGCCTCGATTGGCTGATGGGCCGAGTGCGTCTGATTGGCCCGAACAGTCTCCGTTGGGCGGAAGCGGTCGCAGCCAGCCGAGGCATCCAGGCCGTTCGCGTTTTGCAAGGGCTGCTGAACCTGGCCAAGCGGCATACGAGCGCGGCGTTGGAGCGAGCCTGCGACACGGCGGCGTCGCGCGGCGCGGATCACCTGCGCACGATTCGCAAGCTGTTGGAACAGCCGGCTCCGCGGCAGGAGTCGTTGCCGTTCCTCGACGAACATCCATTGATTCGCGATCTGTCGGAGTACGGTCGGATGGTCGAAACCCATGACAGGGAGGTCGGTGATGAGTGAGTCGTTGCGTTCGGCATTGAAGCAGTTGCGGTTGTCGGGCGCGCTTGAGAGCCTCGACGTGCGGTTGCATGAGGCGGCGGGCAACAGCCTGAACCATGCGGAGTTCCTGGAACTGTTGGTTCAAGATGAACTGGCGGTGCGCTCGGACCGGCAGGTGCGGCGGCGTGTGAAAGCGGCGCAGTTCCGCGAGGTGAAGACACTGGAGAACTTCGACTGGTCGTTCAATCCGTCGATCAAGCGGAATCAGATATTCGAGTTGGCGACGTGCAAGTTCGTGCGCGAGTATCGCGACGTACTCTTGATCGGTCCGCCGGGCGTGGGGAAGTCGTTCCTCGTGCAGGCGATCGGCTATCAGGCGATCAAGTGCGGCTACGCGGTCCTGTATCGATCGATCTTCGACTTGGTCCGCGACTTCCTGCAGGACGAGGCGTTGGGCGGTGAGGAGAAAGTCTTGGCCCGGTACCTGAAGCCAGACTTGTTGCTCATCGACGACATGGGGATGAAGCAACTGCCGAAGCGGTCCGGCGAGTACCTGTTCGAGATCGTGATGCGCCGCTACGAAACGCGGTCGACGGTGATGACGTCCAATCGTCCGCTCGAGGACTGGGGGAAGTTGCTCGGGGACGTGCCGAGTGCGACGGCCATCCTCGACCGGTTCCTGCACCATGCCGAGTTGGTGACGATCACCGGCCGGAGCTACCGCCTGCGCAATCGGGGCGGCAAAACCGAAGATCCGTCGAAAGAGGAGGAGTCCGAGTCGCGGCCGCCGAAGGGAGCCGGCGAGCGGGCGAAGTCAAAACCAGCCAAAGCGCCCATCGGCTCGACCACGGAGGCGGACGACTGAAAACCAGCCAAAGCGCCCATCGGCTCGGCGGCGACGAAGATCCCTGTTCGCAGGCGTCGACAAGACCCCCGAATGCCACGAAAGGAGGCAGTAGCAACCCCTGCGAAAAATGGATCGTACATTGGCGGCGGTCACCTGACGCCGAAACACTGAAGCGAGAAGCCAGACGAGCCGAAGAAAGAAATCAGGTCGAGCAGTTCAGTTCCCATAACCACTGGCTGGTTTTGAAGCGCCCATCAGTGGCTGGTTCTCAAGCGCCCGATGACAGTTGGCCTTGAATGCGATGAATGGCGTTCCGCCGACATCCACAATCGCTTCCATATTTTTGAGGCTCCTCTACATAGCGATCCTCTGACATCTCAGGTATACTTGCTATTCCCGCCGTCGGAGTGTTCTCTCCATGCTCCTTGTTGGTCGCCAGACTGCTCGCACTTGCCAGACGCTCTCGCGCCGGGCGTTCCTGCAGGTTGGCGCTTCGAGCGTGCTCGGCCTGTCGCTGGCCGACCTTTTGAAGCAACGCGCTTGCGGCAACACGCTCGGAACGGCCAAATCGGTCGTGCTTGTCTGGCTCTGGGGCGGACCGAGTCACCTTGATACCTGGGACCCAAAACCGAATGCGCCGCTGGAATATCGCGGTCCATTTGGCACGATCCCAACGCGTATACCCGGGGTGCGCATCTGTGAACTGTTTCCCAAGATCGCTTCCCTGACGAATCACCTCTCGGTCATTCGATCGCTGAACACGACTTCCAGTGACCACGGTGTCGCCGGTACGCTCGGATTGACCGGCTCGTCAACCGGAGGCACGGGACTCGATGGCAAGCCGCTTCCCGGCTCACCGCGTCCGGCGACGGGCTCCGTGGTGGCGCGAGCCGTGTCCGCGATTGCCGGCCGCAAGTCGCCCGATGCCGCCAAGCTACCGCCGTTCCTCGTCATTGGCGGCAAGCTCCATCAGGGCAAAAAGCCGATCATCGGCGAAGGTGGCGGGCCGCTCGGCAACATGTACGATCCCTTCCGCCTCGAATACGACCCCGTGACCGGGACCAAGGTGCCGGCACTGCAACTGGCGCCGGAATTGACCCCCGACCGGCTTGGCGATCGGGCCGCGCTGATGCACGCGCTCGATGTGGCCGAACGCCGGGCGGACGAGGCTCGCGCTTCCGGAGCGCTCGACGATTATCGCGCCCAGGCGTTCGCGATGTTGACCTCGGCGAACGCTCGCACCATGTTCGATCTGGAGCGCGAGCCGCCCAAGTTGCGCGACGCCTACGGTCGCACGCGCTTCGGCCAATCGTGCCTTCTCGCGCGCCGATTGATTGAGCATGGCGTCCCCTTCGTGCAAGTGAACTGGAGCGATCACGTCGAGGCCGAGGAGGATGCCGGCGACGGCGGCTGGGACCATCATTACCGCAACTTCCAGATCATGCAGGATCGCCACGCCATGTGGCTCGATCAATCGTTCTCCGAATTCATCCGCGACCTGGATCGACGCGGCTTGCTCGAAACGACGCTCGTCCTGGCGTTCGGCGAGTTCGGGCGCTCGCCCAAAATCAACGACAAGGCCGGCCGGGAACATCATGCTCACTGCTATGGAGTGCTCGTTTGCGGTGGGGGCGTGATCGGCGGCCGCGTCGTTGGCGAGAGCGACGCGAAAGCGGAACGGGTCAAGGAGAACCCGCTCTTGCCAGCCGATCTTTGTGCCACGGTTCACCATGCCGTCGGAATCAACAGCGAACTGTCAGCCAGCCTCGGCGTCGCTACAGGGGGGCGGGTGATCGAGGAGTTGCTGTGAGCGATCGCGTCGGAAATCGAGACCGAGCGCCTGACACGATTGACCGCTGCGCTGCCAATGCGTCACGACGGAGATCCGCTGCGAAGCAGAGTAGGAGTAAGATGAGGACTAGGATTAGGAAGAGGACTACTGTAAGTGGGCCCGCAAAAGGAATTTGACAATGTTCGTAAGCCGGTAGCGGCGGAGCCCGAAGCGCAGCGAGGGTCCGCCGCGATGGCGAACCGCAGTTTTCACCGACTTCGCAGCCGCCTCGTCGCGGTCCCTCGCTGCGCTTCGGGCTCCGCGACATCGGCCAATTGTCAAAAACCTTTTGCGGATCCACTTAGGAGCAAGATCAAGAGAAGGAGTAGGACCAAAAGCGGCCCGGCGAGCAACTGGCTTTCGTTCTCTGACTCCTACTCCTGCTCTTAGTCCTCTTCCTGATCCTAGTCCTCATCGTAATCCTACTCTTCTTTTCCTTGGCGGGACATTGACCGCGCAGCCGTCAAGAAGTCGGCGGGACTGCTATTCGTTACGAGTCCGTACGCATATCAATTCGTGATCGTGACCTCTCATCTCAAACCCGAGGCCTGGTTATGTCCCGCGTCATGCATTTCGAAATCCACGCCGATGATCCCGAACGGGCGATCAAGTTCTACACGGCCATGTTCGCCTGGCAGATTCAAAAGTGGGAAGGCCCCATGCCCTATTGGCTCATCACCACTGGACCGAAAGAAGAGCCCGGCATCAATGGCGGACTGATGAAGCGCATGGGACCGCCGCCAGCCGACGGTCAAGCGGTGAATGCCTACGTCTGCACGGTGGGCGTGGCGAACCTCGATGCCTCGCTGGCGACTCTGGCGAAAGCGGGGGGCACGGTCGCATTGCCGAAAATGCCGGTCCCCGGCATCGGCTGGTTGGCCTACGCCAAGGACACCGAGGGAAACATCTTCGGCATGATGCAGAACGATCCGGCGGCGAAGTGATCTTCGGATGCGCGCCCAGTCCCTGGGGGATCCCGGGCTGAAGCAGGATTAGGATTAGGATGAAGATTAGGATTAGGAAGAGGATTGAGAGCAGGATTACGAGCAAGATCAGGATCGACCGGTGACCGGCCGGCTGGTACTGTTCTTAATCCTGATCTTGCTCTTAATCCTCTTCCTAATCCTAATCTTCATCCTAATCCTAATCCTGCCTAACTCTGCCCAACGCATCCCTTGCTTACGGATCGTCGTCCACGATAGTGAGCCTATGCGTCGAGACGCCAATCTTGGCATTCGTCGTTTTCCGTAGCTTCATCACGATGGTCTCGTTTGCCTCGTGCACCGTGTCCTGGGTCAGGGTTAGCGTGATGAGCTTCGTCGTTTCACCCGGAGCAAATGTCAGCGTGCCTGGAGCGAACGTGTAGTCGCTTGTCCCCGAGGCAGTGCCGCCGGCCTTGCCGGTCGGGATGAAGAAAGCAATGCTGACCGGCTTCTCCGACGCGGCCGACAAACTCACTTGAATCGTGACTTCTCCCGCTCCTTCGCCGAACGACGACGAAACGACCGAGAAGCCGACTTTCGGCGGAGCGTCGTCGTCCTTGATCGTTACGGTCGAGGCCGACGCCGAACCGATCACGGCGCCATTCGGATTCTGCAGGATCAACTTGGAACTTCTCGTCGAACTCATCCGTGGCATCGTTGACGATTGGAACCGTGATCTTCTTGATCTTTTCGCCCGGCTGGAAGGTGACGCTGCCCGGCGTCGCGTCGAAATCTCCGCCGGCGTTGGCCGTGCCCGCGAGGAACGAGTAGTCGACACTCGTCGCAGTCGTCGCCGGCTTGCGCAACTGAATGACGAGCGTTGCCGGCTTCTTCTCCACCGCGTTCACCTTCGTCGTCCGGAACGTGACGATCTGCGTCGCCAGCGTCACGGTCGCCACGTTGCCCAGCACGTTGTTGCTGTCCTTGGTCTGATAGGTGAACGAGTCGAGCCCCGTGAAGCGTGCCATCGGGTGTGTAAGTGAAGCTGCCATCCGGCTTGAGAGTCAGCGTACCGTGGCTCGGTTGAGTCACCAATTGGGCTGTGTAGGTCAGGCCCGGTTTCTTGGGATCGTTGGCCAGGAAGCCGGTCCTGGCCGACGCGGAAATCTTCCGGCCCGGATCGACGCCATACACATCCGCTCGGGCGTAAGCGCCGTTGGTGGCGATGGTGGTCGCTTCGACGCCGGGGATATTCGCCTCGGCATTGCCAACGTTGTCGTAGGCGACCGCGTAGAAGTTGTACGTGTGATACTCGAGGCCCGTGTAGTCGGCGGTCAATGCCGATGTTCGGCTCTGCCACAGTGTCCATGGCCCGCCGTTGTCCGAGACGTACACATCAAACGTGCCGACGCCTGAGCCCCCCGCGTCGTCGGTCCCGGTCCAACTCACCGGGAAGGTGAGTGAAGTTGAGATATCGGATAGCGGCGTCACCGTGCCGGTCGGGTTGCCAGCGTCGATCGTATTGACGGTCGCGTTCGTATCGAGCGTCGGCAGATTGTCGAACTGGACCGTCGCCGGCAGGCCGTCGATCACGGTTCCGGTTGGCAGACCTGCCTTCGCCCGGACGGTGTACGAGAAAAGCCCCTGACCATCGTCAGCGGCGTTGTCCGGCGGCAGGAAGCCGGCCAGCGGATCGGCCGTGCGATCGAGCGTTGTCGGGTCGATCGACTCGTAGACGATCGTCAATACTCGAGTGTCGCGATCCAGGCTCGCGGTAATGTCCACGAATAGCCCGGTGGTCGCACGGGCATCGACGCGAGCGGTGTAGTTGTCGCGGCCCGCCGGAATGTTGACGGTGTACGACCCGAAGTTGAACGTCGTGAGCTGGAACGTATCGAGATCCAGATCCGCGTCGAGCGTCTGCGTCACGGTAACGACCTGAGCCGGCAGCGAGGCATCGGGCTTGTTCTCGAAGCGGATCGTGTAAGGCAACGTGATGCCCGTCGCGACGAACCCGCGGCGCCAGCGCCGGCCGGCCCGATCAGATCGTTCGGATCGTTTGGCGTGCGATTGTCGGACCCGCCGCCGCCACCGGGGGCTCCCGGCGGAGGCGGAGGCGGAGGCGGCTCCGGCTCACATGCGTCGGAGCCAGCGCCCTTGGTCGCCGGAGTTCGCGCCGCGCCGCCGGACGCAGGGGAGTAACCGGTGTAGTTGCCGCTCGCGTCAAAGTTGAGCTTCCGACGTACTGGTTCGAATAGATGGGGTTATTGTTCGAGTCGTAGCCGGTGATGACCGTCTGATACTCGGCCACTCCGTAGCCAGTCGTCTTACCGGTCTTCTTGTTCACGCACTTGAACATCTTGCGCATGCACCCGGGGTGGGTGGGTACCTGTTGAGAAACGCGTTGATGAGTTGCGTCGGGTCCGTCGACCCTTGATTGCCGGTATAGTTATTCCGATTCATGAGGCTCATGTTCGACTGGAAGCTACTTCTGCCGCCCGGGTTGAGGCCGACTGGGTCAACAAGGTTTGTCGGGCTGTTGACGGCGTAGCGCCGGGTATTAGGGTCGCCGGCCGCGATCCCGAGAGGATCGTTCGAGACGAACTGCCCCAAGACCGGGTCGTAGCCGCGGGCCCGCGTGTGGACCAACCCGCCGGCTTCTGGGGTGACCCCGTAGCGCGCCCAGGTACATGAACAGGTTGGCCGCCCCGGCCGTCACGGTCGACTCGCCGAACGGGAGGTATTGGAACCGGTTGACGTACTGACCCGTCGCGTCGGTCATGCCGACTGTCGAGCCGGTCAGGTCGAAATTGTAGAACTCCGCCGTGCTACTCGGATCGACCTGGCTCGACCAGGCCGAGACCGTAGACATAGTGATCGGTCAGGTTGCCGGTCGTGCCGTCGTAGGTCGCAACCAGGTTGCCGATCCCCGTCGGATCGATCATGGAGCGGGTCGTCACACCGTTGGCCGTCATGGCCACGCGCTGGCCGAACGGGTCGAGCTGGTACGCCCACGAGTTCCCCGCCGACGGCGTGGCCGTCCCGATCAACTCGTTCTCCTGATTGAACGTGAAATTGGTTGTCACCCCGCCCACTGTCTGGGAAATTCGATTGCCGTCCGGGTCGTAGGCATAGGTGTCAGTCCCGACGGCCGTGTACTCGTTCCGGCTGTTGACGATGTAGCTCGTCGGCACGCCGTTGTCGGTGACCGATACGCGGTTGCCGACGTCGTCGTACACGTACTGAATGGACCGGCCTGGCATGTTCACCGAGGTCAATTGGCTGACGGCGTCGTAGCCGTAGTCGGTTTCGACGCCGCCTGTCGTCATGAGGTGATCCGGCTCATGCTGTCGAAGTATAGTCGTAGCTCGAATTGACCGTGGAAGCATCCTGGTGGTGGTGGCGTTGATGGCGTTGCCGGCCGGATCGTACGCGTACGTGGTGAAGGTCCCGTTGCCGTTGTCCTCGCGCACGAGCCGGCCGGCCAGGTCGTACGTGTACTGCACGATCGAGGCGTTGCTGCCGTCGGTGAGCTTCCCGAGGCGGCCGAGGTGTCGTACGAGTAATTCACGGTGAAGCCGAGTTCGTCGGTGCTGGACAGCCGTTGGCCGGCGGTGTTGTATGCGAACGCCAGCGTGTGGCCATATGGGTCGGCGTAGGTCGCGATCAGGTCCTGCGACGTTGTAAGTGAACGCATAGGTGCCCGAGCTGTCCGTCGCGTTGAGGAGCCGGAATCCGCTGGGATCAAAGTTGAATGTGACTGTGGACGAATCGGCATAGGTCTTGCTCGTGACGAGGCCGAGTGAGTTGTAAGCATACTGCAGCGTCTGCCCTCGGGCATTCGTCCAACTCGTCACGTTCCCCGTGCGCGTCATAACCGTACGTGTCAAACGTGCCGTCGGATATGTGACCTTGGTCACATTGTCGCTGAAATCGTACTGATACGTGGTCGTATTGCCGCGGGCGTCGGTGTAGGACGTCAGCCGGCTGTCGGCGTTATAGGTGAAGAACGTGCTGTTGCCGAGAGCGTCGGTCAGGCGCGTCAAATTGCCAAGATTGTCGTAGTCGTAAGTGGTCAGTCGTGCCGTCCGAATTGACCTGGCTGCGGAGCAATCCGCAATCGCAATAGGTCGAGTTCGTCACGTTGCCGTTCGGGTCGATGACCCGGCGGGCATTGCCCTTGTCGTCGAAGAACATCTGTGTTCTGATCGTTGTCGGCATCGGTGACCGTATAGCTGGCGCCGACAGTCCCATACGTGAACGTCAGGTCCTCCTGCGGAACGCCCGCAATGCTATCTCGATGTTGATCGATCAAGCCGGCCTTGCGCGTCATAGCTGAAATCAATGTGCGTATTGTCCGAATACGCAATCTCGGTCAGCGCGTGCAGACGGCCGACATCGGCGCCGGCGTAATACGTGTAATTCGTGGTCCCGAACTTGTCAGCGTAGGTCGCCAGTTGCTCGCCGCTGCTGTCATACGTGTAGTTGCTCACTCGGCCGGCCGAATCCGTTACTGAAGAGATTCGCCCCTGGGCGTTGTAGGCGAGCGTTAACGAGGCTCCGCTCGATTGCGTCAACGTGATCAGGTGTCCGCTGCCGTCGTACCCGGCGGTGATCCGGTTCCCGTTGGTGTCTTGAATGTAGTCGAGCTTACCGTCGGTTCGGAACGCCTCGATCGTCCCATCGGTAAATTGGAAGCTGGTACTGGCCCGCGGACAATGTCAACGTGTTGAAGTTCCCATGATTGCCGCTGTAGCTGCCGTCCGGATTACGCGAGTAGAAGCTGCCGATGCCGTTTTCGTGAATCGTGGCGTTCGCCGTTCGCGTCGGTCGTGGCAAAAATGTCCCAGTTGTCCGTCCACCCGCGACCGAGCCGGCCGAGTTCGTAACGGCCCGCAATCGTGGAGTTGTAAGTCCGTTCGAACGTTAATGGAATGCCCGGGGACGGCATCGAGGCATCCACAGTGTTCGCCAGACTGCCGGCCGAAATGTCCGCGTTGGCCTTCATGTACTCCAGGAACACCATCCGGTTCAGATCGTAAGTCACTGTCCCGAGTTGGCTCAGGTAGGTCGCGTCGTCGGCAATCGCTTGCCGGTAACTGGCCGTGGTGCTGCCGACCTGGGCGACGAAGTTGGCGAATACCGCGTCCCAGGCGTCCGACCGGGATCGAGGCCGGCCGCATGTCCGCCTTGTGGCTGGCCCAGTCGATCGGGACATTGTCGGACGCGACTTGCAAGTCGTACTTGATTCCCACGTGGCCCTGGCTGCTCACCGAAAGCGCCGGGAACGTGATGCTCCCCTTGAAGCCGGCCGGGAGAATTCCCGCCGGGCCGTCCGGATTGATCCCGACGAACTGAATGCTCTTGCCCACATAGTCATCCTGCTCGGGCAGCCGCATGATCGCCCAGTCGGCGTTCAGCGTCAGCAGTGGCGCCGTCACATCCGTATCGCCCGTATTCTCGTAGTCGATCGTTACCGTGGTCTCGCTTAAGGCGCGCGTGATCGCGGGGGCCGAGACGTGGAAGACAAGCCGGCCGGGATTCCCGGTCGAAACCGTGAAGCCGCCGACTTTGGTATCGGCCGAGACTCCATCGATGGCCGTCAGGTCGTAACGTGCCGGTGCCGAGTCCCGCGAGGTCGAACGTCGCGTAGACCGTGTTGGCATCCTTGAACAATACCGGCTGGCATTACGAATGACCGGGCCGGAAACGAGCCTCGCGGTCGTGTTCGGTGTGAAACCGGCGCCGTGAATCGTCACGGTCGCCTTGCCGGCATTGCTGCCCTTGGCGTTGTCCAGTCCGAGAATGCCGAACGGAATCTCGTCGACGGTCAAGCTGAAGGAGTTACCAGCCGCCGCGCTTTCGCGGCCGTGCAGCAAGATGTAGTAGGGGCCAGCTTGAGTGCTCGGCAGAACCAGGTCACCAGTCGTTTGTCCGACTGGGAACGTGCTCTGATCAAATACGGTTCGCGTGGGCACGTATTTATAGCCGACGTACACTTCCATTTCGGAAGCCGTGCCGAACGTGCTGCCGATGCGGAACGTCTTGCCTGGCGGCAGATCGACGCGGTAATAGATGTCTTGCCCGTTGCGGATTGTGCCATTGACCGGCTGGCCGATGGTCAGTGCGGGCACGGTGACGTTCAACGTCGCTGCCGCCGTCACCATGTTGTTGGACCTGTTCGTATCCGGAACAAACGACCGCTCATCCGCCACGACGATCACGTGGTATTCGCCGGGGTTCGCCGCCGGCAGCGCTACGGTGGTTTGCCCGTTGTACGTCTCGCCGGGGTTCAGCGTGCCCGAATGGGACACGCGTTCAATCAGCACATCGCTGGGATCGAGGATGGCATCCTTCGACAGATACACCGAGTCGACCCAATCGCTGACGATCGTCGCGGAAGTGGACAGGTTCTTGACCACATAGCCGATATTCGCCGGCGTACCGGGGGTGCCGCTGGCCGGGACGAACACATCGGTGACAGCCAAATCAGACGCGTTCACGATGCTCTGAGCGACGAGGCTGTCTGCATTCACGACCGGAGCAAACAGGTCGCCCTGAGCGGGGGTATGCGGGCTGATGAACTGGAAATTCCCCGATTCGCTGGCAAAGTTCATGATCTGGAAATTGCCGCCCGCCGTCGGCCCGAAGCCGTTGACCAGATCGACCTCAACGGTTCCGTCCAACGTAGCCGAGCCAGTTGCTGTCAGGACGCCAAACTGCCCGGAGGCAGGTTGATCGGCTATTTCCGAGATGTATTTCCCGCCAGCGAGCTGAGTGTACGCTCCGGAAACGGCCAACAAACAATCGGGGCCAAGAATGACAGTGCCCGCATTGGTCAACGGCGTGGACAGCATCAGATCGCGGCCGCCCGCGAGACGGAAGGTTCCGTTGTTCGTGGTCAGGCCATTGATCTGGGCCAGAGTCGAACCAACGCCGTTAGCGTGACGCTGGCATTGTTAGTCGTGACGTTCGAGGGAAGGACGAGCGTCGCACCGGGCCCGACCTTCCATGTGCCTGTAGAGAGGGTCCCGGCCGAGAGTTGAGTCACTATTCCGGCAACGCTGAGAGTGCCCGAGTTTACCTGCACCGTGCCCGTGTTGTCCAACTCGACGAAGTTCGAGATTGTGGTGGTTCCGACTCCCGCGCTCTTAGTCAGGCTGCCGCTATTGACAATTCGATTTCCCGCCTGGGCGCCGAAGCCCCAGTTGAAGCCGACATCGGATTGAATATCGAGAGAGCCGAGGTTGCGCAGAATGGCCGCATTGCCGAACTGAATGTTGGCAGTGCCGCCGAAGACCATCGAGCCCTCGTTCCGGAGCGTGCTTGTGTCGATGAACTTGTTGCCCACGCCGTTGGCGGCCATCGTCGCGCCCGGCGCGATCGTTAGGACGAAAGGGGCATTCGGGCCGCCGATGACCCCCGTTAGCCAAGTGAAGTCTGAAGAAACGATCAAATTGCTGGAGCCGGTTAGCACGCCGGTGTTCTGGATCAGATGTGGGATCGTGACGGGCGCGTTCACGACAATGGTGCCGTTACTCGCGACTTCGACGATGCCGTCGCCGGTGAACTGGGCCCCAGCGTTGAAAGTGTGCGAGCCGCTACCCACTGCGATCAAGCTCAATTTCGCATTTGCATTGATGTTAAACGAGCCGGAATAGGTCCCATCGCTCGCTTGAAGAATTCCCGAGCTAATATTGACGGTTCCCGAATTCATGAAGGTGAGGTTGAAGAACTGACTGGTGCCGGATGTCTGAGAACTGGTCTTTGTGACTGTGCCGGAGTTGATGAAGGTGTTTCCGGGGTTGCCAAATTCGTAGCGGACCGAGGCGTCGGACAGGAAGCTGAACGATCCACTGTTGATGAAAGCAGCTCCGTTGCCGAGATCGAGGTTTCCCGTGCCGTTGATCGTGGCGGCGCCGGCGTTCGTGAGCGTCGCGGCGCTGAGGTTTTTATTCAACCCGCCGGACAGAGTCAGGGTCGCTCCGGGCAGCACGTTCGTCGTTCCGGCAATTCCGCCTGCCGTCCAATTGAGCGAGTTAGTAACCGTCAGTGGACCTGCCCCGGCAGTCACTCCCGCGTTCCCGTTAATCACGAGGTTGGCGATTGTGACTGGCGTGTTGAAAACCGCAGTGCCGCTCCCAACGACGACATTTCCCGTCCCGGAAATCGTCGTTCCTGCATTCAAGTTCGTGGTTCCGGCATCGAACTGAAGGGTTGCTCCCGGAGCGACGATTATGGGCCCTGAACTAGTCGCGCCGAATGAATTTGTCAGAAAATCCAGGACGCCGGAATTCACTTGTATGGTGCCTGTGTTCCCAAAGATCATGTTCTGAACTAGCGTTGTGCCACTAGAGAAGGCACTGGTCTTAATAAGCGTGCCGCTATTGTTAAATGAGGTTCCGGCCGTCCCGAACGAAAGCAGAATTGGGGCATCATTCTGGATGGTCAGCGTTCCCGAGTTCGTGAATGCCCCTCCATTTCCGAAGTTAAGACTGCCCGTTCCCGACCAAGTTCCCGTCCCCGCGTTGACCACAGTCGTATTGTTAATGAACTTGTTGCCTCCCGTGGCCATATCAAGGGTGCCGTTCACCGTGAGTGACCCGCTGCTGCCGAAGAAGCCGCCATTCTCCCAGCGGAAGTTCGGGGCGCTGATTGCAGCGTTGAGCGTGAGGGTGTTGTTGGTCGCGAGTACGGCAAAACCCGATCCCGTGAAAGCGGCGCCAGCGTTAAGCGTGTAATTGTCCGAGAACTGAATCTTCGCCGCTCCTACGGCGTCGAAGGTTCCAGCGCCGACGCCATCCCGGCTAATGTCCAGGATCCCTGCCTGACTGCTGATAATCGCGCCGGCGTCGTTGTTCGTCATGACGTCGATCACGGAGTCAGCGCCGGCTGATTTCTTGACTGTCCCATCATTGACGAGCAATGGCGCGGACCCGAAGCCCCACACGATGTTCGCATCGGACTGTAAGTCGATCGTGCCAGCGTTGGTGATCGTGGTGGTGCCGGTATTGAAATTCCCTGGACCTGTCAAATTGATCGTGCCATTGTTTGTCAGCGCCACTGTCGAGAGCGACATATTCCCGGAACCACTCAGGTTCATCGTGCCGTCGTTCGTCAAAGAGCTGCCCGCGAGTCCCTGAATCGTTCCCCCAGTCCATTGGAAAAGACCGGTGGGAAAGTTGAAGGCCGCGTTGGTCAGCGTGACATTGATAATGCCACTGCCGAGCCGCACAGTACCAATTCCGGAACCGCTGAACGTGCCGGTATAGCTTTGTGTTCCTCCGCCGGTGAGGTCCAGTATCGCATTGACGTCGTTGACGTTGTAGATTCCGCCGGAGCTAGTCCCGTCCGTGAGCGTCAATTGCCCGCTGTTGACGGTGATTGTTCCGCCGGCATTGTTGAACGTCGTGCCGATCGAGCTTTCGAGCCCATTCGCACTGCTTTTGGTAATCGTTCCGGAATTGGTGAACACGGCCCGCAGGCCGAAGTTGTTGGTGATGTCCGCGGCGTCCGTGGTGATGGCGAATGCGCCGGCATTCGCGATTAGGGCGTTATTTCCGGTTTGCAGATCGCCGGTCCCCGCGAACGACACGGTGCCCAAGTTGTTGAGCGTCGTCGTGTCGAGCGTCTTGGCATTCGCGGCGGACAGGGCGAGTGATGCCGGATTTTCGATCTGGAAAATACCGGCGCCACTAATCGTGCCGGCGGTCCATCCCAGGGTTCCGCCGGCTAGATCGAAGGTAGCCCCCGAGGCAACATCAATCGTCCCGGTGTCCGACCCGCCGTTTGTGACCGTAAACGACGTCCCCGACGACACCGCCAGCGTTGCCGCGTTCGTCAGGCTTTGCACCGTCGTTGTCGCCGGCGACGTGACTGTAATGCCCGTCTGGCCGATGGTGGCGTCGTCACCAGCGCCCGGAATGCCGTTGGGAGTCCATTTGGAGGGATCGTTAAAGTTGCCGGAGACGGCGGCCGTCCAACTGTAAGCAGTCGGGACCGATCGGTCCTCCAGGGTTTCCAGGCGCAACCGCCGCTTTACCTTGGTGTTTTTGCGTGCGCCCAGCGAAAAGCGCGGGGAATATCTGCGTGCGAATTGGCGCGTGGTCATGCTGGCTCTCAATGGAGTCTGTGAAAGTGCGCGAGTAACGATGGACTGCGAGTAAAGTCGAGTGAACTCGGTTCAGGGACGGCAGGCAAAAAAATCACGTCGCCGCCGCCTATTCGACGTCTCGCTTCCCCACATTCCGGGAAGGTCCGTTATCGTTTGAGCGGCGGAAGTCGGAGGGCAGGGGGCAAAGATTTTCTCGAAGTCGGCCGTTTTCTTTCTCGCCTCGCTCCGGCTGATCCACCGCGGGGCGAAGCCAGCGAGCCGATTGTCATGGAATTCTTGGGAAAATCGAAGAAGCCCCTTTCGTTTTGGCCGGCTCGAAATACAGGGGGGAGGCCCGGGCGGAATTGCGCCGGGGGCCGGTAGGGGGAGTGCCAATGGAACAAAACGGAACAGTTTGGAACACCAAAAAAAGATACTAGCCATCGAGAGCTGCGCATTGTGTCTGTCTTTGTCTATTTCCCACCCGCCCGCACGCGGATCTAACCCACTCGCGCTGCACCGTACAATACACGGATGATTTCGCTCTCCCGATCAGGCAATCCATGCGCGATCTGATTCTCGGCACCGCCGGCCACATCGATCACGGCAAGACCGCACTCGTCCAGGCGCTGACGGGGATCAACTGCGATCGTCTGCCGGAAGAAAAGGCACGCGGCATCACCATCGACATCGGCTTTGCGCAACTCGATCTCGGCGACTATCAACTCGGCATCGTCGATTGCCCGGGTCATGAGCGCTTCATCCGCAACATGCTCGCCGGCGCCACGGGCATTGACTTGGCGCTCCTGATTGTGGCGGCCGACGATTCGGTCATGCCGCAGACCCGCGAGCACCTGGAAATTCTGCGGCTGCTCGGTTTGAAACACGGAGTCATCGCGCTCGACCAAGGCCGACCTGGTCGACGAAACGACTCAAGAGGTCGTGAAACTCGACATTCGCGATCTGGTGAAGGACAGTTTTCTGGCTGAAGCGCCAATCGTCGCCACGTCGGCGATCACCGGTCGGGGGATCGACGAATTGCGCGCGGCCATTGTCGCCGAGTGCGCCAAGGTCGTCGCGAAGCAAGAATCGGACTGGTTCCGCATGGCAATCGATCGGGCATTCATCGTTCAAGGGCATGGCACCGTCGTCACCGGCTCGGTGACGTCCGGTAGCGTTCGCGTGGGCGATGAATTGGAATGGCTGCCGCGAAAAGAAATCGTTCGAGTGCGCTCTCTGCAAAGCCACGATCACTCCGCCGAAGAGGTGCATCGCGGCCAACGAGCGGCAATCAACCTGGCCGGCGTGGCGCACGATCAAGTCGAGCGCGGCCAAGAACTGGCGACGCCCGGCTATCTCGTTCCGTCGCGGGTGGTGACCGTTCGACTGCAGACCCTGGCCGGCAATCGCCGGCCGATCAAGCATCGCCTCCAGGTCCGCCTGCACATCGGCACGGCCGAGACAATGGCCACCGTATCCCTGCTCGATTGCGATCATGTCGGCGCCGGGGAATGGGCGCTGGCGCAGCTGTTTCTCGAAGATCCGATCACGGCCGTCTGGGGTCAGCCGTTCGTATTGCGCGATTCATCAGCCGAACACACGCTGGGCGGGGGCCAGGTATTGCAGCCCGTCGCCGCCAAAGTCCGCCGCCGTCACATCGATATGTTGGAGCGCATCGAGCGGCTGTGGACCGAGAACCCATTAACACGAGCCGAGATGGTCGCCTGGTTCGGCGGCTTCGCGGGCTGCACGGCGGCCGACTTTGTCCGCGGCGCCGGCGTCCGTCCAGCCGAAGTCGGCGGCATGCTGCAACAACTGCAGGAGATGGGCAAAATCGTCGAAGTCTCGGCCGGCTCTCGAAAAGTGCTCCTGCATGCCGACCGGGTGAGCGACATCGAAGGCCGCCTCCTCGACGTTCTCGGCGAGCTACACGAGCAGAACCCACTTATGACGACGCACGACCGACCGAGCGTGCTGTCGCAACTGTCTTACATTGGCGATGAAGGGGTCCTCCAGGGAATCACCGAGCGCTTGCTAAAGACGAAAAAGCTCGTTGGCGACGCCCGGCGCATTGCGCGGGCGGACTTTAAGCCCAAGCTGAGCGCGAATCAGCGAAAGTTGAAGGACCAAATCGTCGGGGCGACGCGAATGGCGGCCTTCCAGCCCCCTGATCCGGCGAGCTTTGTGCCGAAGTCGGGTGGCAATGCCGCCAGCCTGAAGGACATTTACGAAGTCGCAGTCGCGGAAGGACTGCTCATTCGCGTGACGAATGAGATTTATCTGCACGCGGACGTTGTGCAGGACATGCGCACACGGCTGAAGGACAAGCTCGCCGGCGGCGCCGGGGCAACGGTAGCCGAGATTCGCGACCTATTGGGGACGACGCGAAATATGCCATACCTCTGTGCGAGTATCTGGATCGCGTTGGATTGACGCGCCGGGAAGGTGACCTCCGATATTGGGCTGACTCGTGATCATTTCTCCTGCCACCGCGTCTGAACTCGACGATGCCCTGGCGGTCCTTGGCGGGCAGCCTGTCGGCGTCGAGCGACCCGAGACGGCCAACTGCATCCTGGTTGCCCGCCGAGATGGGAAGATTCTCGGAGCAGTGTCCGCGCAGCCGATGCAGGGTGCGACCGGAGTCATCTTGCCGGCCCGAAGCGCGAATGGCGATGCGATCATCGAAGACGCACTGAACGTGGCGGCCATCGAGCACTTGCGCGGCGTCAAGGTCATTGAATCATTCCTGTCGCCGAACGACTTGATTCGCGCGGCATCGCTTTTACGGATTGGCTTTCGGCATGTGACGCGTGTGCACCTGATGCGCAGGCGTGCCACGCCCGTTCCACCGCCGTCCAACTCGCCAAGCCGATTGAATAGCGCGATCAACCTCCGCCCATACCCAGAATTGGATTCAGCAGCGTTTCACCAGGTGCTGGTTCAATGTCACGAGAATTCGCTCGATTGCCCGGAATTGCAAGAAGTTTTGACGGCGGATGAGGTGATTGCGGGCTACCGAGAATGTGCGCCGGCTACAGGCCAATGGTGGCTAGCCGAGTGGAATGCCGAACCTGTTGGCGTGCTGGTTCTGAGTGGCGTCGAGTTGATATTCGTCGGCGTTGTTCCGGAGCGACGCGGGCAACGAATGGGCCATGCCATCGTTGAATCGGCGTGCCGAATCTCGCCAGAACTTTCGCTCATCGTCGACGAGCGGAACGTCCCGGCGATTCAGCTGTACGCGTCACTGGGCTTCGAGGTCGTTGGCGCTCGCGAAGTGTTCCTGAAAATTATTTCCGAATCGCGCGCATCCCGAACACGCAAGTCTTCGGTGGTGGAATACTAACAGCCGACGAGCTTCATTTCATGCACTTCGTTCCTTCATAAATTCTCTACACGCCCGTTTCGGAGTTCCCATACTAGACCTGCCTCCCCAAGGCATCCGAGCGTCGGACCCGTCTCCCGCGATGGTTCGATCCAATCTCTCTTGAGTCGCACGCATCACGCCAGCGCACCAGGAGAGAGTCTGTGCTGTCCAAGCTCCCGGCCGAAACGGCAGTCGGCTTCGAGCAGCGGCTAGCCGCCGCGATCGCTCAGCGCATCAGCGAAGGGCGTTTCAATCTTTGGTTCCGCGACCACACGCGGTTCGTCCATCTCGGCGATTCGGTCGTGATCGGCGTGCCCAATCTTTACTTCCAGGAATGGCTTCAAGGAACATTTGGATCCGAAGTTCGCGCCGCCGCCGCGGAAGTCGTTGGCAGTCCGATTGCCGTGCGCTTTGCGATCGATGCGGAGCTTTTTCAGGCGCAACGGAGCGCGGAACGCGAGACGCCCAACGCGGAAGACAAGAAGTCCGCGCCCAACGCGCCCGCCCAGGTTCCGAAGCCAGCGCCGACGCGAAAGGCGAAGCAGCCGGTCGCCAACAAACGGCGCTGGCGCCATCTGACGGATTTCGTCGTCGGCCCGTGCAATCGGGTGGCGCACGCGTCCGCAATGAGCGTGGTCGAAGAGCCGGGCCTCGGCCCGAATCCGTTAGTGCTTTACGGACCCACGGGCACGGGCAAGACGCATTTGCTCGAAGGCATTTATGTCGGGCTTCGCAAACGACAGCCCTTGGAGAGGGTGATCTTCGTATCGGCCGAGGATTTCATGAACCGATTTCTGGCATCACTGCGACAGGGAAAGGCGAACACGTTTCGCAAGCAATTCCGCGAGTGCTTCGCCCTGTTGCTCGATGACCTGACGTTTCTTTCCGGCGGGAAGGCGACGCAGATCGAGTTCCTGCACACATTCGACGCCCTAGTGGCCGACGGTTGCCAGGTGGTCGTGACCTGCGATTGCCACCCGCGTCTTTCGGAAGAGTTGATGCCGGAACTGACCGATCGCCTTTTAGGTGGTGCGATTTGGGGAGTGCTGCCGCCCGACGCCGAGACCCGGCTGGCCCTTTTGACCGCCAAAGCGGCGGGACCGGGCCCGGCGATTCCCACCGAGGTGCTCAAGTTTCTGGCCGCCAACTTGCGGGGCAATGTTCGTGAACTGGAGGGGGCCATTCATAGCTTGCGCCATTTCGCCCGCGTCAGCGGTCAGCCGGTGACCAAGGAACTCGCCCGCGAAGCACTCGGCGAATTGCTTCGGCATGCGGTGCGCGTCGTCCGTGTTGCCGATGTGGATGCGGCGCTATGCGCTTCGCTCAAGCTGCCGGCCGGAGCGCTCAAAGCGAAATCGCGAGCCTGGACGGTCAGTCATGCCCGCATGTTCGGAATTTATCTCGCACGCAAGCACACTTCGGCGACATTCGGCGAAATCAGCGCATACTTCGGCAATAAGACGCATAGCACGGCGGTTGCCGCCGAAAAGCGCGTTCGCGACTGGCTGGAGAAGAACGAAGCGATCAAGGCTGGCGATCGCTCGTGGAAAGCCCGCGATCTCTTGGACCGCGTCGAACGGGAATTGCTGAAGTAAACGTCGCCGCAACAACGACCGCCAATCGTGTAGAATTGCGATATAAGTCCGAGGGCTTTTTATGTCCCAACCGTGGTACGCAGATGGCTTACGCTTCGCCTGCACACAATGCGGCCACTGCTGCACCGGCGAGCCGGGGTTTGTCTGGGTGAATGACGAGGAGATTCGAGCCATCGCCGAGTTCCGCGGCGAGCCGGTCGAAGAAGTGGTTGGGCTCTACACTCGGCGCGAGGGTTTGCGCCGGTCGCTGAAGGAAAAAGCGAACAACGAGTGCATCTTCTACGATCGCGAAGCCGGCTGCACGATTTACCCCGTTCGGCCGAGACAATGCCGCACGTGGCCATTTTGGGAATGCAATACAGGAAGCCCGCTGGATTGGGCCGCTGCGGCCAAGGAGTGCCCAGGCTGCAACCGGGGAGATTTGATTTCCGCGGAAGAAATCACGCGGCGGGTGCGGGTAATTCGGATATGAGGAGGACAAACAATGTCGACAAATAAGCTGAGAGCCCCTTCGGGAACCACGCATATCTTGCTCGACGTCCGCGGCCGAGCCTGGATTGATGAAACCAATGTTCGCGTCGATCAAGTCGTGGCCGACGCGATTGGTCCGGATCCGATGACGCCGCAAGAGATCGTTGACGCATACCCGCATTCGAATCTTACACTGGCCCGGATTCACGCCGCGCTGGCCTGGTATTACGATCACCAGGCGGAGATCGATGCGGAATTCGAACGCGTGCGACAAATGTTTGAAGAAGGACGTCTCCTGCAGCACGATTTGCCCCTCGTGCAGAAAGTACTAGCGATGAGAGCGGCTCGCGAATCAACCGAATCAGCCAATCAAACGTGAGCGCCAATGCCCCTCGCCTTTTACATGGATGAGCATGTGACTTCTGCAATCACAAACGGCCTCCGCCTGCGCGGGATCGATGTCTTGACCGTACAGGACGATGGCTTCGACAACACGGCCGACCCATTGATACTCGACCGTGCTCAGGCGCTAGGTCGAGTAATGTTCACGCAAGATCAGGACTTCCTTGTAGAGGTGGCTCGGCGACAACGGGCCGGGGAAGAATTTGCCAGTGTATTCTATTCAGTTCAGGACAACCGCCTGATAGGTCGATTGATCACCGATTTGCAGTATTCCGCGGTAGCGGGGCTTCCGAACGATTTGACGAACCATTTATACTACGTGCCCTTCTGACCATGGCGCCTGACCTTCGCGACCGTATCCTTGCCCTCTACGCCGAAGCTGACGGCGACGTCTCCGCGGCCGGGCCGACGTGCGACGCTTCCGGCCGCTGTTGCCGGTTCAAGGAATACGGGCACACGCTGTTCATCTCGAATCTGGAAGCGGACGTCTTGCTCGCCGCCGCACCTGCCGTATGTGCAGCCCGTGTCCGCCGACTTTTGTCCCTTTCAGGTGAACGACCTCTGCACGGCGCGCGAGCCCCGGCCCTTGGGCTGCCGGGTCTATTTCTGCGATCCTTCATATCAAGAGACAGGGAAGGCGATCACGGAGAAATATCTTCGCCGACTCAAAGAACTGGCCGATGAGTTTGAGACCGGTTGGCGATACGCTCCGCTCCATTATTTTCTCAATGAGGCGGAAGCACGCGGTCCGGTCGGGGTGAATCCCGAGATCTCGACCCGAATCCCGCTGACGGTCTCCGGCTGAGCTTGTCATCGTGAGGAAATGCACCATGCGATTGCCGACGACACTCGCGGTCCTCGTTGTCTTATCCCCGTTCGCCGCGGCCGCCGACTGGCCGCAATGGCTTGGACCGAACCGCGATGGATCGGTGCCCGAGAAGGTCGTGCCCTGGAAGGGCGACTTGAAAGTTCTCTGGCGGGCCGACGTGGGCGAGGGACACAGTTCACCCGTGGTCGCTGGCGGCCTCGTTTACCTGCACACCAAGGTCGCCGGAAAAGACGCGGAAATGGTTCAAGCCTTCGACGCAAAAACGGGGAACGAGGTTTGGAAACAGGCGTACGACAAGCCGGCATTCACGACGCTCTTCGGCAACGGTCCCCGTGCGACACCCTGCCTTCACGACGGCATGATTTACACGTTCGGGATTACCGGCGTACTCGCTGGTTGGGATGCAAAGTCTGGCAAACCAATTTGGAAGCGCGATACTCTCGCCGATCCCAAAAAGGACAATCTCTTCTTTGGCGTATCGGCTTCCCCGCTCATCGTTGGACAAAATGTAATCGTTCAAGGCGGCGGCAAGGGCAGCCGCGGATTGAAGGCTTTTGATTGCAAGACTGGCAAACCGGCCTGGACCGCGGGAAAAGACCCGGCGAGTTATGCAGCACCCGTGTTGTTCGGCAATGAAATTGTCGTCCTAACGGGTCAGAACCTCATGTCTGTTTCTCGCGACGGCAAGCTCGCGCTGGGAGTTTCCTTTCAAGGATCGACTCAATGAAAGTTCGACGACGCCGATCAAATCCGGCGATCTGCTCATTGCCGCTTCGGTCACGGCGGGTGCGGTTGCCGTCAAGGAAACAAGTAACGATGGTGTTCCGGGGGCCATCCAGGTTTGGAAGAATCCCGCGTTATCTTGCTACTTTTCGACCCCCGTTGCGGTGGACAAGGATCATCTGTACATGGTCACCGGCACGATCTCCATCAATCCGGCGGTGACACTCCGTTGCGTCGAGACCGCGACCGGTAAGGAAGTCTGGAAGAAGCCGAATGTCGGCAAGTATCATGCAGCATTGTTGCGAATGGCTGACGGCAAACTGTTGATGCAAGACGACACGACTGGCAGCTTGCACCTGTTGGCGCCGAACATCACGGAATATCAAGAACTGGCCAAGTCGAAAGCGTGCGGAGCAACCTGGGCCCATCCGGCCATTGCCGACGGGCGGATCTATGTTCGGGATGACAAGCAGTTGGTCTGCTTATCGTTGACTGGAAAGTAACCGAGATCGATATGCGAACGCTCATCTCCGGCGGCGCCGGCTTTATTGGCTCGCATCTGTGCGAGCGATTTCTCGCCGAAGGGCACGACGTTGTCTGCGTCGACAACTTCATCACCGGCCGGCCGGAGAATATTCGCCACCTGCTCGACCGCCCGAACTTCCGCGTGCTCGTCCACGATATCTCTCGGCCGCTGCAAGTCGATGGATTGATGGACAACGTGCTGCATTTCGCCAGCCCGGCCAGTCCGGTCGATTACCAGAAAAGTCCGATCCAGACGCTCAAGGTCGGTTCACTCGGCACCCACGTCACGCTCGGAATTGCGAAAGCCCATGGCGCCAAGTACTTGATTGCCAGCACGAGCGAAGTCTATGGCGATCCCGAAATGCATCCGCAGCGCGAGGAGTATTGGGGACGTGTGAACCCAGTCGGCGAGCGGAGCATGTACGACGAGTCGAAGCGCTTTGCCGAAGCGATGACGATGGCTTATCACCGCGAGCACCACGTCCGCACGCACATCGTCCGCATTTTCAACACCTATGGCGAACGCATGCGCCTGGACGATGGCCGAGTGCTGCCCAACTTCGTCGGCCAGGCACTCCGGGGCGAACCGCTAACTGTTTATGGCGAGGGGCAACAAACGCGGAGTTTCTGCTACGTTTCCGACCTGGTCGACGGGATCTTCCGATTGTTGCACAGCGATTACGCGATGCCGGTCAATTTGGGCAACCCCTCGGAGATCACGATCCTGGACTTTGCCAAAGAGATTCTCCGATTGACGGGCAGCAAGAGCCCGCTCGTTTACAAACCGTTGCCAGCGGACGATCCGAAACAGCGCCGACCGGATATTTCCCTGGCCAGGAAGCTCCTGGGTTGGGAGCCGAAGGTCGGCCGTGAAGAAGGGCTGCGAAGGACGATTGCGCATTTCGTATCCAAGGTCGGTAGTCCTGTTGACGGCACTCCCTGACCCAAGAGTCGCCATGCTTCGGTTCATCCAGTCGATTTTCCGAGCACATTACGAGGCGTCGCTCTGCATGATGCACGAGTGCGTGCGCAAATGTCCCGACGAGCCTTGGGAAGGCCAGATCGGCAACGACACAATCCGCCAGGTCGCCAATCACACCGTCGTCTTTACCGACCTGTATTTGTCGACCAGCGAGTCCACGTTCAAGTTACGGGACATTCATCGCCGCGGCGGCAATGAACGAGCGCAATCAGCGTTCGCCTGCCGCGAGTTGAAGCGCTTGAGTACATGGTCGATTGCCGCCAGACAGCAATTGCGTCGCTGGAAGCCGGAACGACGGCATCGCTGGAGGACGCGTCGGGTTTTTCCTGGCTGCCGTTCTCACGCCGCGAGCTGCATCTGTACAACATCAGGCATATCCAACATCACACTGGTCAATTAAGCGCTTACCTCCGTCGAACCATGGACAATGGGGAACGGTGGCGGATGAAAACCGGGTGGCGGTGAACAGTCGTGGAATACGCCAGGAGACTCGCACATGTCCGAACGCGATGATTTTGATGACGACGAGGACGATCGGCCGCGCCGTCGCCGACGAAAGAACACGGTGAACACCAAGATTCCGTGCCCGGAGTGCGGGGCAAAATCGGTGCGCAAAGGCCCGTGGCCCTGGTATCTCGGAACGATCGGGGCGATCGTGTGCAAGGCGGTCATCTGCAACGAGTGCGGACACCACTACGATGAAAAAAAGCCGCATGCCGACCTCGCCAGCCGAAAGCGCAACCTCGCGATTGTTATCAACGGCATCGGCCTCGTGGGAATTATCGCCGTGATCGTTCTGCTCGGATTGTGGATCCGATATTCGATGAATCCGCAGTAAAATCGTGTCGTCCTCACGCTCCGAGCCTGCGCCAAAGTCGCCTTTCGCTCCGCGAAAGCAACGGCGGCTCCCTGAGATGCGTTGAACCATCTCGCGAGCGGCGAGCCCTTTCCTTTCGCGGAGCGAAAGGCGACTATGACGCCGATTCGTGCACAAGCTCTCGGCGTGAGGACGACACTTAACGGGCACGCATTTCTCGTTGACAATTCTCGGCACCCCGTTATAAGCACGCTCTGCCTTGGGTGACTCCGCGCGGGGGAAAGCAGAAGCGCGGCTATCCGGGTGGATTCGACGAACTGCGAAAGACGCATGGCTGACGCAACGACCACGGTCGGAGCGCTGAAGGAGGCTGCCCGTTCCTTCGCCGCAGCCCGGCAATGGGAGCCGTTCCACTCTCCGAAAAATCTCGCGATGGCGCTGGCCAGCGAGATTGGGGAATTGCTGGAGCCATTTCGCTGGCTGACGGGCGAGGAATCGCTCGCGGTTTGCCAGGATCCAGCACAGCGTGTCGCCATCGCCGATGAACTGGCGGATGTGACTTACCTGTTTATGCTGTTCAGCCTGCACAGCGGGATCGACATAAGCGACGCGGTTGCCGAGAAGTTGCGGAAGAATGAGTCGAAGTACCCGGTGGTAAGCGCCTAGTTGTTTGGGCTTTGGGGTTGGTGGTATTCACACACTACCAACCGCAATCCACAAACTGCGAACGCAAAATGGCAGGTCCGGTTGGTAGAGGGAACGGGGCGGCATGCCTGGCGCGAGTCGCCGGGCAGTTCCGGGGGGAATTTGCCGCCCCGCCCCTGCCCCGGTTCGGTCTCAGGGACGATAAAGGGGGAATGGCCGTGAGACGGATCCACTTCGCCATGCTGGCCCTTGGCCTTGTAGGGGTCATGGGCTTCACAATCGTCCAAGGCGCGGCCGAGCCCGCGAAGTCTCCATACGGCGGCCGCCAAGGCGGCGGCTCGGTGGTCGTTCCCACCGAATTTGCCGCTCCGAAGATCGGAGAGAAGGACACGACGCCGACCTTGCCGTCGGCGCCGATGCCAGACATCGTCATGCCGCCATTGCCGCCAATGCCGAGCATCGACTTGCCCTCCAAGCCGAACTTGAAGCCGGTGCCGACGAAGTCGACCAAGGATGCGACCGCGGCGCCATTGATTCTCCCACCGCCGACAAAACCCGGTTTGCCGGACGCTCCGGAAATCGAAATGAAGCCGGTCGTCATGCCGCCCAAGCCCAAGCACGAACCGGCCCACACCGAAGTCAAGCCGCCCATCATCACGGCGCCGGCTTTTCCCGGCGGATCGCAGTCGAATCGCGTCGCGCCTTCCGTGACGATCGAGACGTCGGTGCCCGATGCGGTCCCTCTCGGCAAGGACATTAACTACGAGATCGTCGTGCGCAATACCGGCCTGATTCCGGTGTCGGGCGTCCGCGTCGAGGAAGAAATGCCCACAAGGCGCCCGCTATCTGGGCGGCGAGCCGATGGCCGATCTGTCCTTGAACACTCTGCGGTGGAACGTTGGCGATCTGGCCGCCGGCGCGGAGAAGCATTTGAAGCTCAGCGTGAAGCCGGCCGGTGACAGCGACTATACGACTCACCCCAAGGCCACCTTCAGTACCTCGACCCAAAACGTTGTGAAGATCACGCGGCCCAAGCTCGCGGCAAGCGTCACTGGGCCTGAAGGCGTTTTGATCAACGAGGAGGCCGCGTTCGTCATTCAAGTGAAGAACGAAGGCACCGGTCCGGCGACGAAGGTGAAGATTCACGTCGCGTTGCCCCCGGGGCTGAAGCATCCACAACAGCGCGATGGCTCGCCGGTCGAAGCCGAGCTGCCCGTCATCGCGGCGGGTGAGACCAGGTCCGTGACGCTGAAAACGACGGCGATTCAGCAAGGCTGCAAACTTGCGAATTGACCGTCATGGGCGAAGCATGCGGCGCCGTCACCGCCAAGGCGACTTGCACCGTGCAAAAGCCCATGTTGGAAGCCAAGCTCATTGGTCCCGGTAAGGCGATGGTGCGTGGCGAGCCAACCTTTACGCTCGAAGTGAATAATCCGGGCAACGCCCCCTCGCCCAATGTGCAAGCTGCCGTCTCTTTCCCGGAGGGCCTGGAATTCGTCTCGGCCACCGACGGCGGCAACTACGAGCCCGGCAGTCGCACGGTCACTTGGAACCTCGGCGCCCAAGCCGGTGGGTCCAAAAAGAATTTGACGTTTAAGCTTCGAGCGGGACTGGCCGGCAAGATCGAGGTCCGAGCGATCGCCGCGTCGCCCATGAAGGTGGATGGCAAGGCGCTCGACGCCCGGTCGTCCGTCGTCCTGCAGGTCGAAGGTGTGCCAGCCGTCGGCTTTGAAGTCGTGAATCTCGACAACCCGGCCGAAGTGGGCAAGGAAGTGACGTACGAGATCCGCGTGCTCAACCAGGGCACCTGTCCGCTGACCAACGTTCGCATTGCGGCAGCGATGTCCAATGGTTTGAACGCAACCATCGTCACTGGCCCAACCAAGCACAACATTTCCGGACAGACGGTGTCGTTCGATGCCATCCCTCGACTCGCAGTCAAGGCGGACATGGTCATTCGAATCAAGGCCAAGGGAACGACGGCGGGGGACCTGCGATGCAAAGTGCAGCTCTCGTGCGACCAGCTCAAGCAGCCGGTGTTCAAGGAAGAAGCCACGAACTTTTTCCAGCCGTAATGTTCACAGGTCCGCTGCAGGTCAGTGTCAGTTATGTTTGTTTTCGGACGTCTGATCTCTGACTTCCGGGATGGTCTTGAGGCAGTCCGTGAGCGGTGGTATGATCCGGCCTTCCGTTGCCCGAAGGTTGTGTTCGGATCGGACGAAATCTGGGAATCGGGAAACGGACGGCGCGACGGCCTTTCGCCGTGACAAGGACGCACGCGTCGCCGAGGTGAGGAGTCCGTCGCATGAGCACGGGTCGTACGCCGACGAAGGACCGGGTTCGCGTGCACATCCGCTGGATGATCCGGCGGGACATGCCCGAAGTTCTACAGGCCGAGCAAGAGAGCTTTGATTTTTCGTGGACCGAGGACGACTTCCTCCGCTGCCTGCGCCAGCGAAACTGCATCGGCATGGTGGCCGAAATCGACGACCGGGTCGTCGGGTTCATGATTTATGAATTGCACAAAACGAAACTGCACGTGCTGAACTTCGCGGTCGCTCCGGAATGGCGACGACTCGGCGTCGGCACCCAGATGGTCACGAAGCTGATTGGCAAACTTTCAAGCCACCGGCGGACCAAGATTACGCTGGCAGTCCGCGAGTCCAACCTCCCGGCGCAGCTGTTCTTCCGTTCGCAGGCGTTCAAAGCTTCGAAGGTCCTCCGCGCCTATTACGAGGACAGCGGCGAAGACGCCTATCTCATGGACTATCGCATCGCCGAATTCATCGACGACGGCGACGACGACGAAGTGCGCAACCGCATCGCGCAGTATGAAGAGAACTAACGTACAGGCGAGCCCAGCGGACTAGCGGCGAGCCGACGCTTGACTTGGCGAGCCGACGCTTGACTTGGCGAGCCGAACGCCGTGAGGCGTCGGGTAATGACAACACCCGGCGGCTCACGCCGCTCGGCTCGCCGTTAATCCGCTCGGCTCGCCAAGTCAGTATTCGCTCCCCAGCTTGCCTAATCGCCATATTCGCTACATCCGATAATCATTTCCCGACCGTTCTCGGCGATATTTCTCTTGCCGCAGGCACCCTGCCCGTATTACTCTCAATTCACGAGGACCGCACAGGCATGCCTGATTTTGCGGATTGGTTAAGATCTGCCGCCTACATCTTGGAAGGACCAACCATGAGTTGCACCCGATTTGCATTCGCTGGTTTGCTGGGAGTCGCGATTGCCGCCGCACCCGCGGCCGCTCAGACAGCCGAGGAACTGAAGAAAGCCACGGACAAAGTGGAGAAGTTGACCAAAGAACTTCAAGACATCAAAGACGCTCTCAAGACCGACGAACTGCGAGGCAAAGCGATCACGATCGACACGAAGATCGATCTCATCGACAAGGACATTCAAGACATCAAGAAGGACATCCGTGAAATCAAGCGCAAATTGAACGACAACGCGTCCACGTCGTACTACCGATCGGAATCGGATTCGGCGACCACGCGCGGCCAGGGTCGCGTGCGCTTTATCAATGAGTTCTCCGAAGAAATGTCGGTCGTTCTGAATGGTCGGTCCTACCGCTTGCTTCCCGGGCAGGAAAGACTGCTGACAGTACCGCCAGGCGACTTCACCTATCAGGTTCTTCAACTGCAGCGCTATCCGCAAGACCGGCGGATCACCGCGAATGAAACCAAGACGATTCGGATCTATCCATTGCCGTGAGCCGAACCTCTCCCGCCAACCCCCCTCCCGGAGGCGGAGAGGGGGCGCTGGCTCTCGTCAGCGTCTCATCACGCTCCTGTCGATTCTTCCGTGGGCACTGCTGCTCTTTCAGTATCTGTTCGTTCTTCCGCATTACGATCGTCTGTTTCGACAGTTCCATTTCACGATCGACCAGCCGACTTCCGTCTTACTCAAAATCTCGAGTTGGGTCGTCGCCCACGTGCTGGCTGCATTTCTCATCGCCTTTGCGCTCATGACCACCAGCGTCGTCTTATCGGCGCTGGCCCAGTCAATCGGCCTTTCGCGCCGACGGCGAATCTGGGTCCTGCTTTTGACCTTTGGCATTCCTTGTTTGCTCTTCGTGATGACTTGGGTGGGCGTGCTGCTTGCCCACCGTAGACTAATCGAAGGCTTGCAAGGCTGACCTCAACCATGATCATCACGATCGACGGACCCGCTGGCTCCGGCAAGAGCACGGCCGCCCGCGGGCTGGCCAAACGGCTGGGGTTCGAATTTCTCGACACCGGAGCGATGTATCGGGCCGTCGCGCTTGCCTTGACGCGTGCGAACATCCCATTCTCCGATGCGGGTCGCGTGGTCGAGTTTCTCAATCTCACACGCCTGGAAATGCCGGCCGACCGGATCTTGCTCAATGGCGAGGACATCACCGAAGCCATTCGCCATCCGTCGATGAGCGACGCGTCTAGCCGCGTTGCTGTCGAACCCCATGTACGAGCCGTGCTGGTCGGCTGGCAGCGGCAAATCGCTCAGGGCCGCAACATGGTCTGTGAAGGACGCGATCAAGGCAGCGTGGTCTTCACCGATTCGCCGTGCAAGTTCTACCTGACTGGCC
This sequence comes from uncultured Gemmataceae bacterium, assembly GCA_963773845.1. Taxonomy (GTDB): domain Bacteria; phylum Planctomycetota; class Planctomycetia; order Gemmatales; family Gemmataceae; genus SIAJ01. The sequence goes on along the minus strand of CAVZCU010000011.1, from coordinate 863,570 downwards.
GAATCGAAACGCGTGCGGCCCGACGGCTTTCCGATCTAGGAGCGCGCGGCGTGATCACAACGGTGCAACGGGTCATGGAGGATTTGGAAATCCGCGATGCTCGCGATAGCAATCGCGAAGTCGGACCGCTCTTACCGCCACTGGACGCCATTGTCATCCAGACCGACGACTTGACCCCGGAACAAGTGCTCGATCGATTGGAGTCGGAGGTGCGGCGATGCCGGCGTGGTTAGCCGACCGCTGGTGGGACATTGGCAAGGTCGCCTGCTTTTACACGTTCACTTCGCTTTTTAGCCTGCGAACCGCCGGCGGGCAGCATGTGCCGCGATCTGGCCCGGTGCTGCTTCTCAGCAATCACCAAACATTTCTCGACCCCGTCCTCGTTGGCCTCGGCGTTCCGCGCTACATCAGTTGGGTCGCCCGGCAAACGCTGCGAAAGAATCGCTTCATCGCTCGATTGATTGGCAGCCTGCGTGCCATACCGATCGATCACCGGGGCTTTTCCCGCGAAGGCTTGCAGGCGACGCTCGATGCGCTGGATCGCGGCGCCTGCGTCGGCATGTTTCCCGAAGGCGAGCGCACGCACGATGGCAAGTTGCACGCGTTCAAGCCCGGCTTCTCGCTCCTGGTGAAGCGGAGCAAGGCGCCCATTGTTCCGGCTGGCATTGCCGGCGCCTACGCGGCCTGGCCGCGGACGCAGAAGTTGCCACGGCTGGCGCCGTTGTTCATGCCGCCCTCCAAGCGAACAATCGCCGTCTCGATCGGCAAGCCAATTGACCCCTCCATCTACAAGAACATGTCGCGCGAAGAAATGCTCGACGACCTGCGCACTCGCGTTCAGTTCCAAATGGACCGTGCGGAACAGTTGCGACGGCGATCACGAATCTAACGATGCTAACGGTTATTCAGCGCCGGCCATAATCGAGCCTCGATTCGAATTGCCCAATCGCTAGATTCGCCGAGCAAACGACTTCCGTCGAAGGTTGTACGCACCGTGCACTTCGCGCAGGGAAAAATCATGAACTAGAGTGTAATGATTCTTCCCAAGGTTCCGAAAAACAGCTAAGGTAATGCCACCCGTAAGTCCCGAATTATTCGGGTGATCAGTCTGGTCGGCATACTCGGACATACCGCGTTATGAATGCATCCGCATCCCTTCTGTCGCATATCGTCGCCGATTACAATACGCCGCCTACGTTTGTGGATCGGTCTTATGGCGAGCCGCTCTTCCACACCGAAAGCGAAGTCCTCGCGGTGCAATACGCGCCGGACGAGACGCTTTGGACCATCGAAGAAGCGGGGGTCGTGCGGCACTGGGCGTCCGACGGCCGGCTGCTCGAACGAGAGTTCCTCAGCGATGTCGAAGACGTATGGGCCTTTAACCGCGACGCCTCGTTGCTGGCCTCGGGCACCAATGAGATTGCCATCTGGCACACCGGCAAGGCGACGGAACTGTCACGAACTACTGCCGACTCGTGGGTGACTGCCCTGGCCTTTTCGCCCGACGGCAAATTGCTGGCGAGCGGACACGATGATGGCAAGATCTACTTGTGGACGGTGCCGGCGTTGTCCCCAGCCGGCGAATTCGCCGGACACGACGAGGCCATTTCCGCATTGGCGTTCACGGCCGACGGTTTGCAGCTGGCCAGTGCGGGCGACGATCATCGCATTCGCGTCTGGGATGTGCGCGCAAAGAAGGAAGTTCGCGAATGGCTCGGGCATACGGATCGCGTGCCCGGTTTGGCCTGGCATCCATCCGGTCAATTCCTGATCTCGGTCGGCTGGGACACGACCGCCCGAGTCTGGGAGCCGGGCAAGGATGACCCCGCCATGTTGCTCAACGCTCACTCCGATCAGGTCAATGCCGTCGCCTTCAGTCCGGACGGCGGGCTGCTTGCCTGTGCCGATTCGGATTTCACGATTCATGTCTGGGACGAGCCGCGTAGCGCCGCGCAGAAGTTTGTGCTGGATGGGCATACCGACGAGATCCGGACACTGGCGTTCAACGCGACCGGAACACGGCTCGCCAGCGCCGGCGCCGATCGCGTTATCCACATTTGGGACATGACGACCGGCAAGCTGGTGGCGGGACCGAATCCGAGTGCCCGGCACTCGATCGCCATCGCGGATTCGATCCTGTTCAGCACCGGGGGTAATCTGTTACAAGGTTGGACGCTGGACACGGGTGAACGAGCCTGGCCGACTGACAACAGTGAACCAGTCCATTTCGTGACCGCCAGCCCGGATGGAAAGCGAATTGCGACCACCGGTCCCTCGCTGGATGCCAGGGTTTGGAGTGTCGACAACCGCAAGCTGGAACAGATTCTTTCACACACCCGTGGTCCGATCGGCTCGCCATCGTTTTCGGCTGACGGCAACATGCTCGCTACCGCGAGCGTGACCGACGGGCTCTTATGGGTCTGGAAGATCGGCACGCCGGAAGCCGTGTTGGTGATCCCCGAGGCAGCCGATAATTGCACGCTCGAATCGGTCGCCTTCCATCCGAGCGGGAAGTACGTGGCGGTGGGCGGGATTGACTGGCTGGCAACATCGGGAACGGACGGCGCACTGTGTGTTTGGGACCTCGAAGCTCGCGACAAGCTGATGACGCTTGAAGCCGGCGTGACGGCCGTGGCCTTCGACTCCAAGGGCCATTACCTCGCGGCTGGCACCTTCAGCGAATCGGGTCAATCCGTGGTGGTGTGGGATTTCGAGAAGCAAGAGAAAGTCTTCGACCTCCCCGGCCATCACGATCGAATCAATGCGGTTGCGTTCAGCCCGGACGGAAGCTGGTTGGTTTCCGGCAGTGACGATTCAACCATCCGCGTCTGGAACGTCCTCACCGGCCGGCTAGTTGTCGCGCGACAGTTCGACGCCGCCGTCCAATCACTTGCTTTCACGCCAGACGGCAAATACCTGTACACCGGGAACGGCAACACGACGAGCTATCGGCTTGAAATGAAAAAGGTCATGGAAGACTGAGCAATTACAACTCGCTTCAATTGTTTAGCGGGCGGCCCAACGGGCCGCCCGTTTTGCTTTTCGATCTTTTTTGCACAAGTCCCAACGAATAAATACTTGTGTGTCGCAATTGGTCGGTTTAATATCACCGTACTCGTAATCCGCATTCTGAGTTCGTGAACCTTGTTACCCTCCGAGGGCCACCCATGCCTAGCAGGACTGTGCGCCGCCACAGCGCCGGACGACTGACCATCGAATCGCTGGAAGATCGGACCGTTCCCGCAGCGACTAGTTACTTAAACGTCGCGCTGATCAGCGATGCCGTAGCTCAGGCAGAACAGGTGCAAGCTGCCGCCGCGAAAGGGGTGGTGGCTGTCACTTACGACGCCCGGTCAGCGACGCTCGAGAGCCTCGCCGGAATCCTCCAAGGCATTTCCGCCGAGCATGGCGGAGCCCGCATCAGCCATCTCGGGCTCGTTGCACATGGTAGTCCCGGGAGCATTCACCTCGGCTCGCTGGATACGCTGAACGCCGCCGATGTGGTCAGTACATCACCGACATGGGACGAATTCCACGCCTTATTGTCCCCGAATGCCCGCATCGATCTCTATGCCTGCGACGTGGCGGCGGGCAGGGATGGCAAGACATTCGTCGACGCACTTGCCCGGCAAACGGGAGCCAGTGTCTATGCGAGCACGAATGCAGTCGGCAATGTGAAGGGGGCCGACTTGGTTTGGGAGTACCACGCCGGTATCCGCGGGGCCGCGCCGCTCTTCCGCCCGGCGGCCTTGAACAATATTGCCGGCCTCAAGCTCGAAGATGCCTACGCGCCCAACCAGGTGAAGGCCGATGCCGACCGGCCGACCGGAACCAACTCGCCGAACCTGGGGGTATTGACTTCGCAAAAGACGATTTCCAGCTTACAGCTCGTGGCCGGAGCCCCGGACTGGTTCCGGTTCGACACGGCTGGCGTCGGCACCACTGCCGACTATGTACGCATCGAATTCCTCGACGTGAACGGCAACCTGGACCTGTACGTGTACGAGCAGGACGGCGTGACTCTGGTCAACTACTCGGAAAGCAATGGAGACTTTGAGGAGGTTTCCCTGGCGGGCAAGCCGAGCGGAACCTATTACATCGCGGTTTACGGCCGCGACGAATCAGTCGGGAACCCCAACTACACCCTGCAAGTCATCCCCCCGCCGGCCGCGTTGGATGACCCCTACGAAATCAACGACGCCAAGGCGGACGCCGATCGGGCGACCGGCCTGTACTCGCCCAACCTGGGCCAGGTGGCCGGATCGGCGGTTCTCAAGAATCTGGTGTCGGACGGGAACAGCGACTGGTTCCGGTTCGAGACCACTTTGGCCAGCACGACCGCAAACTACGTCCGCCTGGATTTCGCCAATACGGACGGCAACCTGGACCTGTATGTGTACGAACAGGACGGCGTGACTCTGGTCAACTACTCGGAAAGCAACGGAGACTTTGAGGAGGTTTCCCTCGCGGGCGAGTCGGCGGGAACTTACTACGTCCAAGTCTACCCGCGAGAAAATACCCTGGGCGGTAATCACGACTACAACTTGCAGGTTCTCGCCCCCGGTTCGAGCCTCTCCATCGAGTCCCCCGAGGTCAGCGAGGGGGACACAGGCCAGGTGGATGCCGTATTCACCCTGACGCGATCGGATAGCACTGGCACAGCGAGTGTCGTCTACACCACAGCGGATGGGTCAGCCACCGCGGGTCAAGACTACGTCGCGACCAGCGGGACCGTCACCTTCAATAGCGGCGAACTCACAAAAACCGTCACCGTCAAGGTCCTCGGCGATGTCATCGATGAGGCCGATGAGACGTTCCTCCTGAAATTATCCAGCCCCGTCGGCCTATTGTTGCACGAGACGCAAGTCACAGGAACCATCGTCGATGACGACACGGCCGACGTCATCGTCGCACCCAATGGCGGCGATACCAGCGTAGCAGAAGGCGGGGTCACCGACACTTATTCGATCCGCCTCGCGACTCAGCCAATCGCCGATGTCACCATTGCGCTAACAGCAGGAAGCCAACTGATTGCGTCACCTCCAACGCTCACGTTTACGAGTGCGAACTGGTTCCAGGCGCAGACCGTCACCGTTTCCGCGATCGACGACGTGGTTGCCGAAGGAACGCATTCGGGGCTGGTTACGCATTTGGCGTCGAGTGCCGACCCGCGCTACAACGGCATTCCGATTGCGGATGTGCCGGTCACGATTACCGATAACGACTCCGCAGGTGTCCTGCTCATCGAAACCGGGGGCAATACGGTGGTAAGCGAGGCGGGAACGGACGACACGTATAGCATCGTGCTGCTGAGCAAGCCAACCGCCAACGTCATCGTGCAACTGAATGCCAGCGTTCAGCTAAACGTCTCGCCGTCGTTATTCACATTCGCCCCGGCCGACTGGAACGTTCCGCAACCGGTGACAGTGCAAGCGGTCGACGATCTGGATGATGAAGGGGTCCATTTCGCGACCATTTCGCACTCGGTCATCAGTGCTGACGGCAACTACGACCAGATCGCTGTCAACAACATCACGGCGACGATCTTCGACAACGATACCAAACCCGCGTTGCTCGTCGTTCCCAGCGGCGGCACGACCAACGTGACCGAAGGCGGAACCGGCGACTCGCTGTCGGTAACACTTGCAACTCAGCCGACCGCGGATGTGACGGTCAGCGTGTCACCCGATAGCCAGTTGATGACTTCCACTCCGACTGTGACGTTTACGCCTGGTAATTGGAACGTCCCCCAGACCATCACCGTCGATGCCATCGATGACGGAGTTGCCGAGGGAACTCAAGGAGCGATCCTAACCCTGTCCGCGGCCAGTGCGGACGCGAGTTACAACGGTCTGCCCGACATTGATGTGCCGGTCACGGTCGCCGACAACGACCGGGCGGCTGTTGTGATCGAACAAAGCGGGGGCAACACGCAAGTCGCGGAAGGCGGGGTTGGCGACAGCTACTCCATAGCGCTCAACTCGCAACCGATTGCCGACGTCACGGTGACAGTGCTCTTCGGAAATCAACTCAACGTCTCGCCCAGCACATTGACATTCACAACCGGCAACTGGAACCTTCCGCAAGTTGTCAATGTTGATGCCGTCGATGATGTCACCGACCAGGGAACGCGGATCGTCCCGATTGCGCACGCGGTTGCCAGTACCGACCCGAATTACAACAACTTGCAAGTGATCGGCGTCGATGTGATCGTTTCGGACAACGATTCCGCGCCGAGTGCGCAGTTCGACGTGTTCGGCATTGACGAGAACGGTTCCGCCGTACCGCTCGCGGTGCTGGCCAACGATACCGGGAGCGGACTCTCGATCACGGCCGTCACGCAAGGCGCTTTCGGCCAAGTGGTCATTACCGGCGGTGGAACTGGCCTCACCTACGAGCCCTTTGACAACTTCAACGGCACCGACCAGTTCACATACACGATCACGGACGTCAACGGAGCGACATCGACAGCCGGGGTGTTGGTCAACGTGCTGCCCGTGAACGATCCACCGCAACTCACGCTGCCCGCGCGCAAACCATCCTCGCCAACACGCCTCTTGTAGTCAACGGATTGTTCGTCAGCGACCCGGATGTGTTGCAGGGCAGTGGCTTGCTTGAAGTCAGGCTTTCCGTGCAGAACGGCACGCTCTCGCTGGCGACCACCGCGGGCCTGGCATTCACATTAGGTGACGGAACCGCCGACTCGTCGATGACTTTCACTGGCTTGATCACCAATGTCTCTGTCGCGCTTTCCAATCTAACCTACCTACCGAACCAAGATTCGCTAAAGCCAGACGCTGTGGCCATAACGGTCAATGATCTCGGCAACTCCGGTAGCGGGGGACCGCAGATCGTTTCGGGAAGCGTTCCACTCAATCCGCTGACCGGCCAAGTGCTACTGCAAACCAATCCGACCTCGCCCAAGTTAAAAGACCTGGTCGTCTATGGGACCGACGCGGACGATACGATCACGGTCACGGGCGGGGGAACATGCAAGATCACCAGAATCGGCGATTCAACAATTACCAAGTCGAAAGTCACAGGCCGCGTGCTGGTATTTGGATTGGACGGCAACGATCAGTTGAACCTGGCAAAGGTCTCACGATCGACCGTGATCGACGGCGGGGCCGGTGACGACTCGCTGATCGGTGGACCGAAGAACGATCGACTGACGGGCGGCATCGGCGACGATACTCTGGATGGCGGCAAGGGGATCGATCGAATCGTCGAATCGGGGGATGTCGACTTCATACTGACCCAGGACAGCCTGTCGGGATTGGGCAACGATACCCTCGTGAATAACTCAATCGAAGAAGCGGAACTTACCGGCGGCGTCGGCGACAACACGATCGATGCGACCGCGTTCACCGGCAAGACTACGCTTTCGGGTGGCGCCGGTGCCGACATCCTGCGAGCCGGTAGCGGAAACAGCCTGCTACTGGGCGGCGACGGCGACGATCAACTCATTGGAGGCGTTGGGCGCGACGTGCTCATCGGCGGACTCGGAACCGATGGACTTCTCGGCGGCGACGGCGAGGACATTCTTATCGGCGGCACGACAATCTATGACGGGAACCGAGTGGCAATTGACGCCATTGTCCGCGAATGGGGGGGAAGAGCATCCTACGCGGTTCGGATCAAGCATCTTCTTGGCGAAGCGAAAGGCGGCTTAAACAAGTCCTACTTCTTGAATACCGCAACCGTGAGCGCCGACGGGCTAGCGAACGTGCTCACGGGTGGCCAGGGTCTCGACTGGTTCTTTGCGAAGAATCAGATCGATAGCGTCCAGGATTTGAATCTGGGCGGAACTGAAACGGAGAAATTCTTGAACTGACATGGCGTGCGCCGAGCGAATTGACCATTGCGCCGAGCGCGACCACATTCTATTTGCGCGGGCGCGACAATACTGGCCCGCAGTGCCAGCAAGGGACTTAGGCAGCCGCGCAAATAAATCTACCGGTCACTGGGGCTCAATGATGAGGCTCCATTTGGGCAAGGTCTGGGAACGGATCAAGCGGCTCGCGATGGGGGCAAATGCGGTTTGGGTTAGCCGGACACCGCGTTCGTAAGTCGTGGTGACCGCGGATCAACGGGTGAATCGTCCGCCATGTCATCGTGCCCGCCCAGCGCAAGGCTTGCTCGATCGAATGCAGGAGCGTGCCGTTCCAGTGCTGCTCCAAGATGCCCCAGCAACGCTCGATGGGATTGTACTTGCTGTGGTACGGCGGCAGGTACACCAGTTCGACTTCGATCCGGTGGCGATCGACGAACTCCACGAGGCGTTTCATGAACTGCGTGCGGCAACTGGCAATCTCGGGACCATTATCGAGTTCGATGTGCAGTCGCTGGACGCCCAGATGAACCGTCTTCCGCTCGTTCCACCATTGATCGAGACCATCGGCGATGAAGTCGCTGGTTTCTTTCGAATGGCCGAACAGGAACCACGGTTGCTGGATCGTCACGTTGCCGCGATTCAACTCCAGCACGCCGAACGGGACCAGCACGGCGTCGGGAGACATGTCGTGATCGACGGCCCTGACGGGTTCGATGCCGCGTGCCTGACCGCCGCGGGAGAATTCGCCGATCTTGACTTTCGCTTTGGTGTCGAGGGAGATTCTCAGCGTGTCCGCTTCGCTCGCCGTCCGAATGCGGGCGGCTTGGACGTTCGCGAAGATCGCGTCGGTTTCGGGAATTTTTTTTCGGGACGGGCTTTGAGGACCCGGCGGAGCCGGTAGCCCAGGCGGTTGAGCAGACAGCCCACCGTCTGCCGGCAGGGTACGAAGCCCTTCAACTCGGGCTCGGCTTTCAGGGCCTCGCGAACAGCCTTGGCGGTGATCCGGGTGAACGCCAGGGTGGTCTGAAACTTGGGGTCGGCCTGCGCATGGGGGTCGACCAAACGATGGACATGCTCCTCGAGTTTCGGGCAGAGTTCTTCGGTCTTTTTGCGTCCGCGGAGGTGACAGGCGTCCAGGCAACGGATGCCGGTACGGAGTTCGCCGAGCCCCGTGATCACCGCTGCACGTCCCCAACCGAAGGTCGTCTCCGCCTCACGGGCGGAACCGTTGCAGTATTTGATGGCGGTCTCGGCTTGGAACTGTCGGCGCCGATAGCCGGTAAGAAGCTTAGTGGCTGACTGGATGGTCTGAATGACATCTTCCGTGAGCGGTGACATGGCCGTCTCCTCCTTGAGACAGGCCTACTCATACACGATTGGGCGGAATGATGGTAGATCATTTCCACGCCGCTGCCTTAAGTCTCGGTGCGGCGGGCCGCAATTGTCGCGCTCGGCGCAACCCGAAAGGAGTTGTAACTCAATTCGGTCGCAGGCTCGAAGTTCAAGAGCATTTGGGATTGAACCAAGCGTTGGAAGGACCGCATTTCGACCCCGCCCCTGCCAGGGGGATGGAGAAAAAGTTGGCGGAGCTGGCGGCGACTCTGCCATTTCGGCAGTCTTCGCATCCATTTTGTTCTCCATTCGCTTGGAGCGGGACAGTCGCGCAAACGAAATGACCGTGCGCGATTTTGTAGCGGCTTGGCCACAAGCCGCCAGCTTGTGATCCGAGAGCGGACAAGTTGGCAGCTTGTCGCTACGAGGATGCTGCCGAATTGCGCACGGTCATATTAGGCTGTAACCGTAATGCTGGCCGTCTCCACTTCCGCGCTGAAGGAATTCAATAAGCCCGTGGTGTCGATGCGGTCGCCCGCCTGACCGGCCGTTCGGTCCCAGGCCTTGTACGAGATCGTCGCATCCCCGGTCACATTGCTCGTCGGCACGAAGCGGATCTTCGCCGTGTCCGGCAACAATACTGCCGATCCGTGCTCACGCCGCCAACATCACGCCACACGTTGCCCCCCAGCGAGTATTGCCACGTTCCGTTGCCAGTCACGGCCGTGATCGCGATCCCCTTCAACGGTTTGGCTCCGTCCAAGGGATCGTCGGTTTGGGCCGTGACCAGATGCAGGGCCGTCTTGATGACCATGCCCGCGCCTTTTCCGTTCGACTGCGACACCGGGATCGCTGGCAGTGTGACGCCGGGTATGCTCAACGTCGGCTTGTGATTGGCCACCGCCACCGTCAGGATTTCCGTCTCCTTGCTGACCGAAGTACCGCTGGCCGGTCCGCGCGTGTAAGCCGCGACTCTGGTCATGTCCCATGCCTTGAACGACAGGCTTGCAGTTTGCGGAACTGTATTCGACGTCGGCGTGAACCGGATCCAGTCCGTCAGGTTCAGGAACAGGGCCTTGCCCGTGGATACTTTGTCGACCGGAACCCAATTCACGCCGTCCGAACTGTAATCCCAGATGCCCGCCCCCTTGGTGGCGATGACTGCCACGCCCACGTTCGAGCCAACCACGCGCGACGCGGACATGAGATCGCCAAACAACGCCGGCGTCGGCGGGTGAGTGGCATCGATCGGGTTGAGCACCGCGGGCACCGACAAGTCGAGGATGGGAACCAGATCGAGCACCGCGGTTCCGGTCGACGCGCCCGTTGTCGTCCCGTCCCAGGGATGGAAGGTGAGGGGCGCGGGTCCATCGGCATTGGCGTCTGCCGGAACAAAGCGTAGTTTGTCGGTCGGCTTGAGGAATAACGGGGCCAACTCACTGACGGGATTGACACCGGTCCACGTCTTGGTCGTCTTGTCGAAGAACTCCCAGTGACCATCGGCTTCGTCCGCGGCGGTTATTGCGACCCCGAGCCCAACTTTGGGAATTCCCTTTTCGAGCCCGGCAATGCCGACGATGTCCTTCGCAAGCACGGGAGCCAACGGCTTGATTTTGGCGTTCTCCTTGTAGACCGGCAGGACTGTCTTGAGCACGGTTTGCCCATCTGGATCAACGGTCGGCTTGGTCTTGCCGACGGCGATCCAGGCCCGGTCGGAATCGGCGCTGAAGGCCGTGTTGCTCGCGTTCGTGGTATTGTCAAAGTCTCCTTCGATCTTCGGCAGGTCGGTCTGATCCCATGCCTTGAACGTCAGGCTGGCGAAGCCGGCAAATCCCTTTTTGGGAACAAACCGCACGCGGGTGTTGCCGTCGTCGCCCAGAAGCAACGCGTTATCGGCGGCCACGGTCGGTAGGACGGTCCAATCGGCATCCGCGCCGGTGAGGTTGTACCACCATTGACCGTGGGTTATGTCCGCGCCGATGATGGCGGTGCCTTTGATCGCCCCAGCATCCGCATCGGCTACAAACTTGGTCAGATCGGATATGAGGCCGCCGGTCGGCAACGACTTTCCAAGAACCGGAATGAACGGCAGCAGCGGCGTGCCGGTAACATCGAGCACGGGTTGATCGTTTACCGAAAGTACGTTGATGGCAAACGTTTGCGTGAACGCGTTGACGCCGCCATTGCTGGTGCCGCCATCGTCGTTGAGCGTCACAGTGACGATGGCACTTCCATTGGCATTGTCCGCGGGTGTGTAGGTCAGTTGCCCGCTTGAATCGACGCTCGGCAAAACCGCAAAGAGCCCGTCGTTGTCCGTGGTCACTTGGAAAGTGAGGGCCTGTCCACTTTCGTTGGCCGGGCCAGCGCTGATGGCAGTCGCCCAGCCGGCGACGATCTGTGATCCGGCATCCTCTTGGATGGTTTGGTCGCTTCCCTTGGTAAAGGACGGTGCATCGTTGACGGCGGTCACCGCGATGCCGAATGTCTGCGGATCGCTCGTGTCGACACCGTCGTTCGCCGTGCCGCCGTCGTCCATTAGTCGAACGGTGATCGTTGCCGATCCATTCGCGTTCGCAGCCGGCGTATAGGTGAGATCGCCCGTGACCGGATCGATGGCGGGCAGAACGGAGAACAGCGCGTCGTTGTTGGTCGAGATCAGGAACGTTAGGGCTTGTCCGGCGTCCTCGGCGCCCCCCGGGTCGATGTTCGTGGCCCAGGCGTTCACCGTTTGACTTCCGCCATCCTCGAGGACGATCTCATCGCTGCCCTTGGTAAACGACGGGACGTGATTGACGAAACCGACCTCGACGCGGAATGTTCGCGAGAACGTATCGACACCGCCGTTGGCAGTGCCGGCGTCGTCCGTAACCGTTACCGTGATGAAGGCAACGCCCGACGTGTCCGCCGCGGGAGTGTAGGAAATCGAACCAATCGCGTTCGGGCTGGTGTAATTAACGTCGGGATCGGGGACGACGGCAAGGTTGCTTGAATGGGCAGTAACGGTCAAGAATTGCGTTTCGCCGCCGCCGGCCGTGATGCCCGTCAAGTTGATCGTCTGCAGGCCGGCGTTTTCGAGAATCGGGGCGGGGTCCGGGATCGAGTCGAGCGTGGGGGCGATGTTGATCGCGGTCAGCACGACGTCATTTCCTGCACCGGCATAAGAGATTTGGAACCTGGGCACTCCACCGACGAAGACCGTAGTCAAGTCCGCGTGACCGGCGAAGGTTCCGCCGACGGCGCCTGGGCTGGTCTTGTCCAAAATGAGGAAGGGATTGCCGACGCCCGGGATGAAGCCGTTTATCAGGCTTACGTTCAACGCGCCATCGAGACTGACGGTACCGGCGACGTTGAGCTGGTCGAATTGCGTGCCCGCCGCAATGCCGCCGATCTCGAGATCCAGTTCGCCGGCGCTGGTCTGTGTGTAGTCGCCGTCGATCGTCAGCACACTCGTCGTTGGTCCGGGATTCATCTGACCGGCGTTCGTGACATTTCCGGCAATCGTGCCGCTACCTTGCAGGAGGCCGCCCTGGATGTCCACCAGACTAGTGGTCGCCAAGGCGCCGTTGACGGTGGTAACCCCGCCAGTCTGTGTGAGGTTTTCGCCGGCCGCGAGCGAAAGCGTGCTGCCCGCGCCGATGGTCTCGTCGCCGGCATTGCTCAGGGTGCCGGCCGTGGTAAAGTCGCGGCCGTTCAAGATCGTGAAGCTGCCCCCCGCTGCGTTGGCGGCAAAGCCGGCCAGGGCGTTGGTGGAACCCATGTCGCTGAAGAGGTTGGAATTGACGCCGTCGAGGACAATGTCGGCCGCGTTGTTGGTAATACTGCCGCCGATTAGCCGTAGGGCACTGTTGTCGAAGACCTTCCACGTCCCCCCGGTGAGGGTGCCGCCGGAGTAGTTAGCGTTAGTTCCCGCGCTGACAATCGTGCCGCCGTTCTGGGCCTGGACAGTGCCGGCATTGGTCCAGTTAAGGCCGTCGAGTTGGAAGGTGCCGCCGGACACGTCTGCGCTGATGGTCCCCTGGTTAGTGAATGTGCCGTCGGTGTAACCGCCTAGATACGTCGTGTTGAGACCGATGTAGCCGCTTTGACCATGCACGAAGATGTTCGGGCCGATCGTCAGGTTCGTGCCCGAACTCTGCCCGGTCCACAGCGTGTTGGCCGGGCTGTTGCCGAACAGGACGCTGCCCGTGCCGCCTAGCGTCTGGTTGCCGCCGTTGAAGCTGACGTAGCCGTAATCGCCCACATTGTCGCCGATCTTCAGGACGGTGCCGTTGGCCAGGGTCAGCCCGCCGGTGACAGTCACGCGGGCGCTGTAGGCCGTGGTCAGGTCCAGGTTGCCGTCGAGCGTCACCCCGTTGGCGAGCAGCCCGCCGCTGGTGGTGGCGATTAGGACTCCTCCGCCCGTCGTCGCAATGGTCCCGCCGTCGATCGTCCCGCCTGCCAGCCGCCACGGGCCGTCCAGGGTTACGGTAGTGCCCGTGTTCGTCAAGATGCCGGTGAAGTTCACGGTCGCGCCAGCGCTGGAGATGGCGCCGACGCCGGCAACGTTGAACGTGCCGGCGAGGTTGAGGGTCGAGCCGGCGGCCGCGGCGATGGTCCCGCTGTTGCTCCAGGAGCCGGCCAGCGTCATTGTGGCCCCGGCAGCCACCTGGATCCCCTTGGGCGAGTCGGCGGCGTTCGACCAGTTCGTGCCCTCGAGCCGGAAGGCGCCGCCGGACACGTCGGCGCTGATGGTCCCCTGGTTGGTGAACGTACCGTCGGTGAAGCCGCCTAAATAGGCCGTGTTGAGGCCGATGTAGCCGTTCTGGCCGTGCACGAGGATATCCGGGCCGATGGTCAGGTTGGTGCCAGAAACGGCCCCGGTCCAGAGCGTGTTGGCCACGCTGTTGCCGAACAGGACGCTGCCCGTGCCGCCTAGCGTCTGGTTGCCGCCGTTGAAGCTGACGTAGCCGTAGTCGCCCACGTTGTCGCCGATCTTCAAGACGGTGCCGTTGGCCAGGATCAGCCCGCCGGTGACGGTCACGCGGGCGCCATTGACCGTGTTCAGGTCCAAGGTGCCGTCGAGCGTCACGCCGTTGGCCAATAGGCCGCCGCTGGTGGTGCCGATCAGGGCGTTGCTGCCCGTGGTCGCAATCGTCCCACCGTCGATCGTGCCACCCGCGAACCGCCACGAGCCGGTGGTGTCGTTCAGTGTCAGCGGCGCGTCGTTGGTCAGGGTGCCAGTCAGGTTGACGGTCGCGCCGGCGCCGTTGATCGTGCCCAGCGTCGACGTGGCGAAGGTGCCGGCGAGGTTGAGGGTCGAGCCGGCGGCCGCGGCGATGGTCCCGCTGTTGCTCCAGGAGCCGGCCAGCGTCATTGTGGCCCCGGCAGCCACCTGGATCCCCTTGGGCGAGTCGGCGGCGTTCGACCAGTTCGTGCCCTCGAGCCGGAAGGCGCCGCCGGACACGTCGGCGCTGATGGTCCCCTGGTTGGTGAACGTACCGTCGGTGAAGCCGCCTAAATAGGCCGTGTTGAGGCCGATGTAGCCGTTCTGGCCGTGCACGAGGATATCCGGGCCGATGGTCAGGTTGGTGCCAGAAACGGCCCCGGTCCAGAGCGTGTTGGCCACGCTGTTGCCGAACAGGACGCTGCCCGTGCCGCCTAGCGTCTGGTTGCCGCCGTTGAAGCTGACGTAGCCGTAGTCGCCCACGTTGTCGCCGATCTTCAAGACGGTGCCGTTGGCCAGGATCAGCCCGCCGGTGACGGTCACGCGGGCGCCATTGACCGTGTTCAGGTCCAAGGTGCCGTCGAGCGTCACGCCGTTGGCCAATAGGCCGCCGCTGGTGGTGCCGATCAGGGCGTTGCTGCCCGTGGTCGCAATCGTCCCACCGTCGATCGTGCCACCCGCGAACCGCCACGAGCCGGTGGTGTCGTTCAGTGTCAGCGGCGCGTCGTTGGTCAGGGTGCCAGTCAGGTTGACGGTCGCGCCGGCGCTGTTGATCGTGCCCAGCGTCGACGTGGCGAAGGTGCCGGCGAGGTTGAGGGTCGAGCCGGCGGCCACGTCGAAGGTGCCGCTATTGGTCCACGACCGCGCCAGGGTGACCGTGCCGCCGTTCTGGGCCTGGATGGTTCCGGAGTTGGTCCAGTTGGTGCCCTCGAGCCGGAAGGCGCCGCCGGACACGTCGGCGCTGATGGTCCCCTGGTTGGTGAACGTGCCGTCAGTGAAGCCGCCCAGGTACGCCGTATTGAGACCAATGTAGCCGTTCTGACCGTGGATGAGGATGTTCGGGCCGATGGTCAGGTTCGTGCCGGAACTTTGCCCGGTCCACAGCGTGTTGGCCACGCTGTCGCCGAACAGGACGCTGCCCGAGCCGCTCAAAGTCTGGTTGCCGCCGTTGAAGCTGACGTAGCCGTAGTCGCCCACGTTGTCGCCGATCTTCAGGATGGCGCCGTTGGCCAGGGTTAGCCCGCCGGTGACGCTGACGCGGGCGCTGTAGGCGGTCGTCACGTCGAGGATGCCGTTGAGCGTCACGGAGTTCAGCGTACCACCCGAAGTAGTAGCGGTGATCGTTGAGCCGGCCAGCAAGTTCGCGCCAGCGAGGATTCCGCCCTGAAGTTTGAAGAACGACGTGGCGCCGGCGACGCCGAGATCGCCGTCCGTAATCGAGCCTCCCGAGAGAATGAGCGTGCTGGACCCGCTGATGCTGATACTGTTGACCGTGTCGCTATTGGCGTTGTGCGTGACAATGTGACCGTTGCTAATCTCCACGTCCTCGCTGCTCGTCGGCGCATGGGTGAGGCTCCAACTGGCGTCATCGGACCACAACCCATCGCCGCCAATCCATTGATTGATCACCGGTGTCGTGCGATCCTCCAGTTGCTCCACGCGAATGCGTGGAGCGAGACCGGCCCGCCTGGCGCTGTCCCCGCGGCGAACTAAAACGTGCCTCAAGAACAGCTGTCGAGCGATACTACGCGTGCGCATTGCGTGGCTCCATTGAGTGTCGGGAACCAGTTGGCCAAGGATTGAACGCGGTGCAACGAGACCGAAGTGAACGGAATAATTGTTTGCGAGCAGCACCATCCTATGCGACCTGCCGGGGATGTTCAAAGCATTTCCTGAATTTCATTACAATTGTTCCACCAGACGCCCGCGAACTGCGAATCGCCCGGCCTAAACTGTCTCCATGCGCATCCTTCTCACCAACGACGACGGCATCTACGCTCCCGGCTTGCAAGCGCTTCGCAAGGAGTTGCTCTCTCTGGGCGAGGTCACCGTCTGTGCTCCCGCCACGGAGCAGTCGGCTGCGGGGCATTCGGTAACTCTGCTCTGGCCGCTCATTGTGCAGGAGGTCTTCGATCAAGAGAGACGCTTCATGGGGTGGGCGGTCGAAGGGCGGCCGGCCGATTGCGTCAAGCTCGCATTGGTTGAGCTTTTGCCCGAACCGCCGGATTTGATTGTCAGCGGTTTGAACGCCGGGGCCAACGCGGGGATTAACGTGCTTTACTCCGGCACAGTCGCCGCCGCGATCGAGGGGGCGTTCTTTCGACGAACGGCGATTGCGGTCTCGCAGGCCTACGGCAAGCCGCGAGCCGTCGATTTTGCCGCTGGGGCCTTAATCGCGCGAAAGATGATCGAACGCATTCTGGAAATGAAGCCTGATGCGGGCTCGTTGTTCAACGTCAACATTCCACGCCAGGAACTCGGCCCGCCGAAGGGAATCCGGGTGTTGCCACAGAACGTGGCCATCTACCAGGAAACATTCGTCCGCAACCGCGACCCCCGTGGGCGCACGTATTATTGGATGGGGGCGGACTACGGTTGCCCCGAGCCGCATCCCGACACCGACGAATTCGCACTGGCGGAGGGCTACATCACCCTGACGCCGCTTCAATTCGACCTCACCCATCACGCCATGCTCCAACGCATGCAACAGCGCGAGTGGAAACTTTGAATCGCTGGCAGCGAAGAGATACGTGAATAAGCGCCATGATCGCTGCCGAGTTACCCGTCGTGATCACCTCATCAAGAAGCAGCAGCAGCGCATGCCCTATTCCGTACCATCCGGAATCATCCGGAATCATCGCGCATCATCCGGAATCATCTGACAACAAACGGGGATTCGCGCTGGGCTCAAGTTGCTTGTCCGGACGAGCGTATTGGCGCCTAGAGGGGCGTCCGCCTTTCATGTTGCGCCGGAGTCGAAAGGGTTCTGGGGAAATCAGGGCCTTCTCGTGGCCATTCGCAGTTCCGAAAACTCGCCTTGTTTAATTCCCGGCTACGTGTTCCAATTCCGGTTGGCGGTGGTACGGATTCCCCGCGAACCGGCATGGATATGCCTCCCAGCTCCCAGCAGCGACACCACCCGGCCGCGCCTCCCATCCGCGTCGAGGTCCGACATGGGGCCGCGCCCGCGGTTGGCTTTGACGTGCTCGGCGACGAGTTTGTCGTCGGCTCCGTGCCCGGGTGCGATCTGCGCATCCCCGGGGCCAATCTCCCGCCGCAAGTTTGTATCATTCATCGCACGCGCGACGGCGCCACGCTTCGCAAGGTCGCGCCCGCCCTGCCCATATTGCTGAACGGCAGTCCAATACCGCCAACTGGCGACGCACCATTGCAACACGGCGATGTCATCTCGGTCGGCGCCGTCGATTTGCACATGTCGATCCCATTCAGCATTCCCGAACCGATCCCGCGTCCATTGCCGCCCGCCCCCGCCATCCGTTTCGTGGAGCAACCGCAGTCCGAGGAGCTGGCGAACAAACAGCGGGATCTGGAAGCCTGGGCCAAGGCGTTGGAGGAACAGGCCCGCGAGTTGGAAGCGGACCGGGTGCTCTGGTATGAACGCCGCCGGGAGATGGAAAACGAACTGCGGGCGGCCCGCGAGCGGCCGATCCAGCCCGACCCGGCGCTCATTGCCGAAGTGCGGGCGCGAATCGAAAAAGAGGTTACCGCCGACTATCAATCGCGTCGCGATGAACTGGAGCGGATGCAGCTTGCGATTCGCGAATCATCCATCAACCTGCGCGAACGGAAGCAGCAATTCGAGGAGGCGCTTCAGAACATCGATCCGCGGATGCAGCAACTGTCGGAGCGCGAACAAGAGCTGGACGTTCGGCAACGCGCGGTCGACGCTCAGCTTGCGGAATTGAAGAAGCTGCGTGAGGCGGCCGATTCCGGACGGAGTGTTCAGGAAGTTCGGCTACACCAGCGCGAACAGGACCTGGCCCGGCGGGAAGTCGAGTTGGCTGCTCGCGAATTGGCCGCTCGCGAGTTGGCCGCCGCCGCGGAACGCGATCGCAATCAGTATCAATCGGACCTGGTTCGCGTCGACCGCCTGTCGGCGGCACTGGATGCCAAGGAGCGTTCGCTCGAACTTCGAGCGGTCGAGATCGACCAGCGCTACGAACAATTCCGCCACGATTCGCGCGACTTCGAGGAGACACTTCATTTCTTCGACGATCGCGAGGAACGCGTCAAGGACGAGGAAGCCCGTCTCGCCGCCCGCCGCGACGAACTCGATGCTCGCGAGGCCAGGCTCAACGGTCGGCTCGCCGAAATCGAAACGCAACAAACCACACTGGTCGCATTGCGCAGCCGGCTGGAACATTTGCGCGATGAATTAATGGCCCAGGAATCGCGCGTCGCGGAGGAACGTGCCCGAACCGAAGAGGAACTTCGCCAGGCCAACGAGCGATTGCGACTGGCCGAGGCGGCCCGCGAACAAGTCGAAGCCGATCGATCGGACCGCGAGGAGGGCTATCGCCTTTATCAAGAGCGGGCGGCATTGATCGCGCAAGCGGTCGAGCGCATGAAGGCGATGCAGGACCAGGTCGCCGCCGAAAGCGAGCGGCTGAAAACGCTCGAGGAAGACCTCAGCGCCCGAGCGGCCGAACATGCGGAGCAAGCTGCCCTGATCAAGGTCCAGGCCGAGAATCTTCTGGAAGCACAGGACCGCATCGAAGCGGATCGCAAGGCCGTGAAGGAGCGCGAAGCGGCGATCCGCCAGGCCGAGGAATCGCGCGAGGCCCTTCAAGAGCAACTTCGACTGCGCTCGGAGGAGCTTGCCAGTCGGCAGCGCGAACTCGATGAGCGAACGAATCTGCTCAGTGCTCAGGCGGATGAACTCGCCAGTCAGTTGAAACAGATCGAAGAGTTCGCGCGGATGCAACCTCGGCACGGCGCTTGACCGACGAAGAAGCGGCGATACTCGACGATCGCGACGAAAAAATGCGCGCCGCCGAAGCGACCATCGCCGCGCAAAAGCAGCAGCTCGAAGAGGCTCAGTCTCGATTTGAATTGGAACAGGCGGAAGCAGCGGACCGACTCGCGAATGCGCGCGCGGAAATCGAGGAGCTGAAAGAGGCGCTGTCGGCCCGGACGAAGGAACTGCTCGATCAGATGCCCGACCTGGAGCAGCGGGCTCAGGCGGCAATGGATCGCACGTCGCAGGCACGCGAAGCGATGCGCTCGCAGCTGGCCGAACTGCATGCCTATGCGCTCAAGAGCCAGGAAGATTTGCAAGCGGTGCGCATCGCAGGTGCAGGACGAGTTGAATCGACTGCACGAACAGGAGCAAGCACTCAACCGGGCGAAGTCCGAGCATCGACTGGCCGTGTCGTCGTTCCGCCAGCAACTGATCGAATGGCAAAGCCGCTTTTCGACCATGAAGCAAGCGCTGCATCAAGGCGAGACCCGGCTCGATCGCCGCGAAAAAGAAGTGCAAGCCACCGCCGAGCAACTCGCCGAACGAGCCGAGAAGATTCAGCAGCAAGAGCATGAGGTCACCGAAAAGCGCACGGAAGTCGATCGCCACCTGGGGGACATGCAGTCGTGGTTTCGCAAGAAGTTCCGCGAAATCGCCGAGACGCGATGGAGCAAGCACAGGAGTCAGGAGCCGGCAGTCAGAGACCAGGAGCCAGGGATCCTTCAACTTCCGTCGCGTGCCGGCGACAGCAATCGGCAATCGGCAATCGGCAATCCGCAATCCGAAGGGGTAATCCTCCCATTGCCGAACGACCTGGAGCCGGCGGACCGCAAGCTCGGCGAGTTGTTGCGAACGTTGAATATCGTCGATCACGAAACGCTGCACGCGATGTGGGATGAAGCGCGACGGCAGCGGCGCACGCTTCGGCAAGTGCTGCTATCGGGCGGCTACCTCACGCTTTACCAGCTTGCGCTCATCGAATCTGGCAACCTATCAGGGCTCATGCTTGGCCGCTTCCGAGTTATCGACCGGTTGCTGTCGACACCCCGCGAAGCGCTCTACCGCGTGTTCGATCCACAGCTCAAGAGCGACGAGTCCGCCACTCAGGAAACCGGAACTTGCCTGCTGCGACATCTCGGCGAAGCGGAGATGCTCGATGCGGTCCGGCCGGATGAGTATCGGCAGCGCTTCAGTGCGATTCGCGACCTGGCGCATCCGAACGTGGCAGCGACGCTCGAAGTGCTCGATATCAACAGCCGCCCGGCCGTGGTGCAGGAATGGCTGCAAGGCCTCTCGGGCAGCGACTGGCCGGCGGCAGTGTCCGTGCCCGGAGTTTGGCATCGCCTGATGATGCAAGCGGCACTCGGCCTGCAAGCCGCGCACTCGGTCGGCCTGACGCACGGCCGGCTGACCGCGAATTCGTTCCTGCTGACCCGCTCCGGCGTGGTCAAGCTGGTTGGTGTCGGCGAACCGCCCTGGCTGCACCCCGGCACCGGCGACCGCGAAGCAACGGCCGAAGACGACTTGCGATCACTGGGAAAAGTAGCCCTTGGCTGGATGCTCGGCGGCCGGCGTAAGGGCGTGAAGTTGAAGCCATTCCCACAGGGCCTGGTCGACGTCTTACGCAGCCTCGGCGTGACCCCCGAAGAAGGCGGCGTGCCGCTTGCCGTCTATCCCTCGACCGCGGCCTTGCTCGAAGACCTGGACCGCGCCGCCAGTGAAGTTCCCTCCGACAATGGCTTCTGGGATAAACTGCTCAGCTATGTCGCCGAGAATGCCGGAGACGGGGTCGTGCTCAGGCAGTCGGCGTGAGAATGGTCCCGTTGAAGACTCAATTGCTTTATTGTGTCTGCGCAGCGGTTGGGACTCAAACCGGCCGATCACGGAACTACGACCACTGTTCCAAACTGGCGAAAATGATGGTCGAAACCGAATACGCTGGCGATCCCCAACGCCTCGACGACCACCTTGCTGGTGCAATCGGTAAAGCTCCAGTCCTTATCGGCGAATCGACGGAAGACGTTCCAGGCATCGCTGATTTCGGCGGGCGTTAGATAGTGAACATGAGTCGGACCATTGGCGAAAATCGCGGTACCGTACGCAACCGCCTTCCTCCGCTCGCCACGGACGCGGAGCAGAGTAAGAGTCTCGTCGATGACATAATCAGTGGTCAAAAGCGGATCTGTATTAACAGCCATCCAGGCGGCAGCGGCCGCATGGTCCGGATCCTTCGGGACCAGAAGGGCAAACCACGCCCCGGTGTCAACAAAAGTCATCGGACACCGCCGGGACTGCCGTATAAGACACGGTCGTGGTCCCTCCCAGTGACTGTTGGATCGCCCCCCGATTCTTCCGGCATCTCGGCAATAGCCTTCAATTGTTCATAGAACTGCCGGCTATCACGTAACGATGGCCCAGCTATCGACGCCGGCTCGACGGTCAGGCGCACAGCCGTCCCGTCCGGCAAGTCGGGCCGCGTCGTTGGCCGAAATACGCCGTCGTGATAAACGGCATCGATAAACGTGGTCACGGGCAATCTCCTGCGGGCCAAGTTTATTCTACCGCACTGCTCACGACCGTGGATGGAAGTTCGCCGCAACGGGCGTTGGAATTGATTCGATAAGCCACCGGCTTGCTCTATCCTGCCCTGCCGGTCATACTGCGGAGATGGAGGGGCTTGCCATGTTTCGAGTCAGGTCTGCGCTAATTGCCGTTATCCTTCTTCTGGCGTTTCTCCTCAATTCATACGTCGGTACCTATTTTGCCTTGCTGGACACGACCCAATGCAGCGGCTTCGCAGGCTGGCGGGGGCCGCGATGCAGGGTCGGTGGCAAGTCGGCCGCCGCGTTGTTTGCGCCGTTGGAGTGGCTCGACCTCCGGGTCCGTCCCGGCTACTGGGACGCCCGCGCCAATCCGGGAGGTCAATGATGACACCTCGGACGACCTGCCATCGTGCCCACTGGTTTCATTTCGGCGCGATTTGTTTTGAAACGATCGAGCCGAGCAAGGCGTAGGAATTCCCAGTTTCGATAGTCCACGAGCTTGCCTCCGAACGCCAAAGCGTTCATACTCCGGAGCATGGACGAACAGCGCGAGGACTACTTCGACTACGACAGCCCGCCGGAGCATGACCTGCCGTCACTCTGGCGCGCAGCTTGCGCCATTAGCGGTCTTCTGGTGATTGTTGCACTCGCCGCCATAGTCGCCGTGGTCTTCTTGTCGGCCTTCGACAAACCGCCGGTCGCCGTCGACTGATTGCTTGCTCGCGCCGGCCCGGCCGGTCATAATGCGAGGATGGCCGAGTCCAACGAATTGACCGAATCCCGGTCCCGCACCAAGTACCGCAAGTTCGCTTGGGAGGCGGCGGTGGTGTGCGCCTTGCTCGCCGTCTGCTACGAGGCCGTCGCGACTCTCGGCCGGCACCCGGTCCCTTTCATCATTTGTGCGGTTGGCGCGATCGTGTTCGTCTTCATCGGGTATGCCCTCCCCGACCGCCGGCTACCGTCCGAAGAGATGCGCGACTACGAGGAAGGCGGACGTGGGTCTATCCGCGACGGACGTGGATCGCCTTAAGCGACTAAAGTCTTGTCCCTGCCCGCCCGGCCGGTCATACTGCGGAGATGAATTCATCAACTACTTCTGCCTCGACTCGTCCGGTTCTCGTAACCGCCTCGGTAATCTTGGCCGTGCCGGCCGACGAGAATGAGCTATTCGAACGACTGGAGGCGGTTGTCGAACAACTTCACCAAGCCGTTCAGCGGTCGTTCTCGGGCGACCCTGGTTTTGACCAGGTAGGTGCAACCGCCTTCCATTACCTGGACGATGAGTCGGAGAACGCACGTCGATGCGATCAATGCAACAAATGGGCCACGGACGTAGATCAGCCCGATCGGCTCGACGGCCTTGATTACGGGTCAATCGTTGACGGCCGCTTCCTCTGCGAGCAATGCCGCGTGCACCTGATCGCTATCGGAGAGTTGGCAGACCCGATCACCGGCCGCCGGCGGCCCGCGGGCTGATCCTTACCCTCGGCCAACGCACCGCCTCACCGCCCCTGCTGTTCCGGCCGTAGGCCTCGAACTTGCTTGCCCGCTTGCCACATTTCGCTGTCGGCGATTTCTTTGAGTTCCTTTTCCAACTGCTGGCGATAGTCGGCTCGGCTGTTGGCTTCGAGTGTCCGCCGCGTTTCTTCGCCGGTTTCCACCGACTTGTAGAGCGACTCGAACACCGGCTTGCTCGCATCGCGGAACTTCTTGAACCAGTCGAGCGCGCCGCGCTGAGCAGTCGTCGAGCAGTTGGCGTACATCCAGTCCATGCCCTTTTCGGCAATCAGGGGGTACAGGCTCTGCGTCGCCTCTTCGACTGTTTCGTTGAACGCCTCGGACGGGCTGTGGCCGTGTTCGCGCAGCACTTCGTACTGAGCGAGCCAGAGGCCGTAGATGGCGCCCATGAGTACGCCGCGTTCGCCGGTGAGATCGCTGACGACTTCCTTCTGGAACGTCGTCTCGAACAAGTACCCCGAGCCGATGGCGATGCCGAGGGCCAGGACGCGGTCCTGCGCTCGGCCGGTCGCATCCTGATGAACGGCGAAGCTGGTATTGATGCCGCTGGCCTTCGAGGAAGTGCCGGCGAACCGTCGTGCCCGAGCCCTTCGGGGCGCACAGGATCACGTCGATATCCTTCGGCGGAATGACCCCCGTCTGATCGCTGAAGACGATCGAGAAGCCGTGCGAGAAGTAGAGGGCCTTGCCCTTGGTCAGGTGCGGCTTCAGTTTGGGCCAGAAGTCTTTCTGTCCCGCATCGGAGAGCAGGTACTGGATGATCGTGCCGCGTGTGGCTGCTTCTTCCAGGGGAAAAAGCGTCTTGCCGGGCACCCAGCCGTCTTCCTGGGCTTGCTGCCAGCCCTTGGAGCCCTCGCGCAGGCCAATGATGACGTTCAACCCATTGTCGCGCATGTTGAGCGACTGGCCCTTGCCCTGGACGCCATAGCCGAGAACAGCAATGGTTTCATTGCCGAGGATTTGCTTGATGCGTTCCGGCGGATAATCCGAGCGCTCGACGCACTGCTCGACCGTGGTTGCCGATGCGAATCTCTTTCATGGAGAGGCTCCCCGATGTGAAGCCGCTCGCGGCTTCGAACAAGTCGTAATTGCATTACGATAGCGGGAACGCGGGGGAACGGGGAGAAGACAAAACGGATCGTGACCCTCGGGTCGCTTTATCAATCCGCAAAGTTTTCGCCAAAGAGCGGATTACGCGGCAGCGGAATGAGGTGATTGAAGAATACCATTGGGATTCGATCGTGCACCGCATAGATCGCCACGAATTCGCCGTAGCGGCCGTGGTATTCGACGAGCTGCGCGTGCGGACGATTTTGCACTGGGTCACCCCATTCGCGGGGCCTGTTGATTAACCGATTGAACATTTTTGCGATCGACCGCCGGATCGCTGGCCCGGCACCGAGTTGGTCGGCCCGCTCTACCATCCGACGAATCCGCTGTTTGAGGATTCCACTCATATCGAGTTCATAGGGCGGCGCCGGATCTGGAATCACGACGGCTTCTCCAGGTGGAGTCCAAGTTCTTCCAGAAACCTCACGCCCGAGCCCGGTTGGTGATTCTTCATTCGTTGCAGATATTCATCGTCGGTGGTTTCGACATCAATGTGGACGGGGCCATAGAGCTCGTCGCGTAGCGCCTTGCGCTCGGCTTTGACGAACTCAAGAGCGTCTCGGAGGCGGGCGTTCTCGGCCTCCAATTCGGTGATCCGCCGATTGTACATTTCGTCGTTTGAGTGGCTCATGCGGTGCATACCTCCAGACAACATTCTACCCGAGAAGGCTTAGGCCGCAATGCTTGGAAACAGCGCGGGACCGGCCGATGGCCGGTCCCCGCAGCGGTTGAACTGATGACCAAAAAAATTACCGCCCGGTCGATGCGTCCACCACAATTCTGCCGCCCGACCCGGCTTTGGCGAACAACCTTTCGAACGACGCTCGGCTCACTTCGCCGGCAATCACTCGGACTTGGAGAGTTTCCACTTCCTCGCGATTGGCCACCATCATGACAGCTCGAACGGTGTAGACGTATTCCTTGTCCGGCGCCAGAGCCGGCGTGCGGAATTTGCGATCTCGCCCCATGCTGTGGAGCAATTCCCCCTCGACAGTGACAACAGCGCCCACGGGCACGCTTAACACCACCGTCGCCGGTGCGGGTCGAGAAACCTGCGGCTTCTTGGATTCGTCCTTCTTGGGCGCCTCCTTCATCGGCGGGGACTTCTTGAGATCATCGGGAAGCGGAATCGCCGGGCTGCCGCGCAGTTCGGGGATCTTCGATTCCGGGATAAAGCCCTTGGGTAACGGCGGCATCGGCGCAGGCGCGCTCGGCAGGACCGACGGACCGCGATCGTATTGCGGGAACGGAGGTAGGTCATTGGTTGTCGGCCGATGCATCATCGGCACGGCACCGTAGAAGCCGAAGTTGCCATACCCTCCCATGCCCGCGTAGCCCGCACCTTGCGACAGACCGGCCAGGCCGGTATCGAACGCGAGGCTAGCGACATGGCAACAGGGGTTCTTGTCGGCACAGCAAGCGTACGGCGGGCCGGACATGTAAGGAGGACAGCCGAGCACGGACGTGTAATACGCGGGCTGATTGCCAATTGGCCAGCCGCATCCGCACCACGAACATCCGCCGCCGAATCCTCCGCCATAGCTTGTACACGGACCGCATTGACAGGCGCACGGACCCGGGTTGTAGAAGTAGCCAAAGCTCGGAGGGCATCCGCATCCGCCGCAAAAGCTGCGGGCGTTTCCGGGATAGTAGCCAAAGCCCTTGTTCCAGCAGTTGACCCAGCCGTAGCGAGCCGGGGCACAGCAATCATAGAAGCAGTGGGAAAGCCAGAATCCACATCCGTATTTGGATGGGGTGACGGGACACATCCAGTGTTGCGGCAGGTCCGGGCCAGCCATCATGGCAGTCATCATGACGAGACTGTACATGCGAACGCTCCTTATTCGCGTAGTGGCGCAAGCGCGCACCGAAAGGTCGGAAGTAAGGATGCCCGCGCATGGGAATGGGGCAAACGAAATGGTCACAATCCGAGAAGTGATCGCCTGGGTCCCTTCGGTGCGGTCCGCGCCTGTCGCGCAATCGCGCCGCCCGCTCAGGGGTTAGTTCGAGCATAGGGATTGAATCGACGAGAATGGCGGGTCTCAGCCACTGCCGCTCGGAGTGCGTTCGCCCCAGACATAGTAGCCACGATCGTTGTAATAGTTGTAACCGGATGGCGGATCGGACGAACCGCCTCCGCTGCCTGGGTTATTGGGATCCGAAGGCGTTACCCCGGTCGGATCGGTCAACAGTGCCAACGATAGGGTGTAGGCGGACAGCAGATTCGGCAGAAGCCCCCCGTTCGCACTGATTTCGATGCGATATTCCCCTTCGCCCAACAACGCAACACCGTCGACGCTGTCGCCAGCATGGGCCAGGAGCTGAAAGCGCAAATGGTTAGCAGCATCGTAGACGCGCAAGACCACGGACGGCCCGATAATTGGCGTCAGCGCCGAGGTCAATTGGAAATAAATCTCGGCGCTACCGATTACCTCGAGCGTACCGACCTTTTTCGGATTGAGGAACGTGAGCAATCCGGATTCAACCTGGTGGGCGCTGGTCACCCGAGAGCGGAACGCCGCATGCATCTCATAGTCGCCAGCCAATCCCGTTCGCGACTGAACGACAACAAAACAGTCCACGTTCGGCAAGACGTTCGTTGCCACAACGGTGTAGAGACCGTTGCCGTCCGCAGTGACTTGCGCGGACACGGGAAGCCCAAGAGCATTCAAGATTTTGATCTGCGGAGAAAGGTCGCTGAACGCACGGATTGTTGCGGTCAGGACATTGGATTGGTTGAGACCCGGCAACGGAGAATGGACGCGGTAAACGTCCACATCGCCAACGCGCAAATGGGCAAACGTCGCATACGATGTGCCTCCATTTGGATCGCTGTTTTGCAGCGACGTGGCAGTCAGGAACGATTCATTTGTCCCCGGGTCGTCCACCGGCGGCTCGCCGGCCAGGGTGACGACATCTGGCGTCCCATCCCCGCGGTCGACACGTAGTCGATACTGGCCGGCGCCGAATGGCGTTCCGCTCATTTCGTCCACACGGATGAAGTATTTCCCGCCTGTTGTCAACTTGGTGAGGCTGAGACTCAAATCCTGCCCGGGGCCAATCGCCTTAGCCACACCGACGACCGTGCCGCCGGGAGTCATCACAACCAGACGAGCGGCCAAGAGACTCAGGCCCGACACTCGCAATTGCACAATGGCCGTCCCGTTGGCCGACGCGGTGAATGAATACCAGTCCGGGTCCGCCGCGGAAGCGATGTCACCGTAGGTTACGGGGGTTCCGGAAGTGGCCAGCGGCGTTGCGACGGCTCTCGTGTTGTTGCCGCTGGATGGTTCCCACGTGTGCGCTGGCCGGGCGCCATAGAGCTGGCGAATCTGGTCGATGTCGTCGGCACTGAGCCCGGTTCGAACGCCCTGATAGAACTCGTACATCGCCGATGTCGTTTTCGAACTGTTGGCAATGCCGAACGCATGGCCGGCCTCTTGGAGCAAGACGGTGTAGAGATCGCGCTCTGCAGGCGAGCCGATGCCGAAGTTGTAGTTGCTATTCAGAATGATGTCGCCGGTGCGAGTGCCGGCCAAATCGCCGGGCGGAGTCGTAATGGCGAGGACGCTCGACGAGAGCGGCACGGCGAAAATCCGGATGTCGCCAAAGCGCGCGTCTGCCTGTTGATAGCCGGACGTCCCGATCGCGGATCCGTCATCCGCGACCACGCCGACATTGAGATCGGCCCGCGACACCCAGGCTTGAAACGCCTTGAGTATCTGTCCCTGCCAAACGGATGCGCTCAAGCCAGAACGTGCCATGAGCGCACTCAACTGGCTCGATGTACCGTCAACGTTGGTGCCGTCCGGCGCAAAGCTGACCGTCACGGCCGTTGGGTTCGCCCACGGAATGCCGAACTGGGCAGGCACCTCGCGGGTTTCGAGTGCCTCGAGAGACAAACGCGATTGTCGCATAAGATATCCTCTATGCACGTTCCGCTAACGCTTTCGGCTTCCATTTAGGGTGCCACCGAGTTCCTTCATCACCTTGACGCCTTCGACTAGTTTTTGAAATCGTTCGTCGCCGCGAAGCGATTGCAAATCGCTGTCGGTGAGCAGGTACTGGTAGCCGTAACCGCGCAGGAGAGCGGTCGCTAGCAATCGCAGTCCTTCCTCGCGAAATCTGGGGTCTTTGGCAGAAACCACCGCGAACACGCACCCCGCCTGATAGTAAGCCGATGGATGGGGCGCCGAACTGATGCAGCGGCGCGCTTCGGCAATCGCCTCGTCTGTTCGACCCACGCGTGCCAGCAAGACTGCCCGACCGGTCCGGCCATTCATGTGATCCGGATAGTGTTTCAACAACCGATCGGTCGCGGCGATCGCTTCATTCGGACGGTTCAACTTCTCACCCAGGAGCCACGCCTGGTTGACGAGCGCGTCCGCGTATAGAGGATCGAGACGCTCCGCAGCCTGAAAATCGGCAAGAGCCTGTTGCGGTTCGCGAGTGGCCCGGGCCAGCCCGCGAGTGACGAAGCTCGCTGGATCGCGTGGCTCACGTTTCATTCCCTCCGCCCGGTCCGCATCGGCGCCGGTTCGATCGCCGGCCGCTTCCCGCACCTGCGCGAACGAAGTAAACGCGCGTTGGACAGTGGTTACTGGCAATGAGTTCGTCGAGATCGGCGAGCGCCTCGCGATACTTGTGCAATGCGCGGAGGACGAGCGCATGCGTCAGCCGTGCATCCTCGAGCCGCGGATCGAGTTGCAGCGCTCGATCGAGATCAGCGCGGGCCTGATCGAGATCTTTCCCTTGGCGGAATTCCAGGTCCCCTCGAGCCGCGACCGGCCGAGGCGAGAGCGGTCGAAGAGCGGCACAGGTCGAGTACGCCGCACGAGCGTCCTCGAATTGACCGAGCATGTCATGACAGCGAGCCTTGAGATACCAGCCGCCGAAATCATCGGGATGTCGGGCAACGAATCGAGCGACCAACGGCAGCGCTTCCCGTTGAAGTCCCCGGACTGACAGATCGCAAGCGCGCAGGAAATCACTCCGGCCGCCATTTCCGACAGCTACTGCGACCCGGCTCGGGGCAATGCCCAGCAGCTCCGATCGCTGAACGGCGGCGACCGGTCTTTCGTCTGGCCCCAGGGTGTTCGCGGCCAATGTGTTCCATCGTTCCGCAAGGTCCGCGTCGCGGCGCAGTACGGCCGCGGCTCGGGCGGTCAAGAATGCCAACTCACCCACTTCGGATTTCAACCGCGATCGCTCCGTCGTGGGCAGCGAGGTCACGGCGGGGCGATCCTCCCAATCGGGTTCGGCCACTCCATATCGATGGAGTGCGTTACTCCCGATCTGGAACACATCCGGCGAGCCATTCGGGGCGCCGGCAGCCAACTTCACTTGATCCGCTTGCGTCAGGAACTCCTCGTATTGCCGATAGGCGGCGGCGCGTTCCGAATCCTGGCGCTGGACGCGGGCATCGAGCGATGTGCGCACGAGAATCGCCGAAGTGATGAGCAACACGGCGGCCGTGTATACGCCCACGCCCGCCGGCGACACGAGCTGCGGATGCCGACGAATCCATTTTCGTGCTCGTTCGCGCAAGGAAGGTTCCGGTGCGAAGTTGAGCAGCAAATCAGCACGATGTCGAGCAATATCATCCCGAAGGGCCGCCGCGGACGGATAACGCCGCGACGGATCGGGTTGCAAACAAGTGCGGACGATCGATTCGACGGCCGGTGTCACGTCCGGATTGTGCGGGCGAAGACGGGGAATCCCGCCCTTTCGATCCGCGTGCATCTTCGTCAAGACAACTTCGGTTTCGCCGAAGTGATCGGGATAGGGCAGGCGACAAGTGAGAAGTTGGAATAGAAGCACGCCAAGGGAATAGACATCAACGCGGTCGTCCAGGGTCTCATGGGCGCCCTCGAACGCTCGCACTTGCTCCGGGGCCATGTAGGCCAGGGTTCCCCCCACTCGGGCCCGTTCGGACAGAGACTCCTTGGTATCGTCCGCCAAGTTGAAATCGAGAAGCATCGGCTGGCCGTCGTCGCCAATCAAAACGTTGGCCGGTTTGATGTCGCGATGCCTGATCCCGCGTTCGTGCGCGTGAGCGAGGGCGTCGGCGATCCGCTCGCCGATCCACAATACCGCGTCCACATGGCTGGCCGATTCAAGAAACGTCATGGTCGCGGACTGCGCGCGCGGGGCGATCGGGTCGTCGATCTGTCGGCGGCGAATCGCCTGCACGAAGATTCGACCGGATGTCGAGCGCGGTTGCGGGATGGCATCGGCGAGCACCGAGGCCAGCGTCGTCGCGCCAAAGAAAGGCATGCACACCGCCGTGAATGGCAGTGCCCGGTGCGACGAAAAGATGGGCACAATGTTCGTGTGCTGCAGACGAGCCAGCGTGCGAACTTCCCCCGCGTGCTTGGACGAGATCTTCAACGCGACCCGTCGATCCGCCAGGTCAATCTGTTCGGCCAGAAACACGCGGCCAAACGCTCCGCGGCCCAGTTCTCGGATCAGTCGGAAGCCGGCAAAGATGTCGCCCGATTTCGGAAACGGCCGCGCGACCGGGTCGATTTCGGTGACCGCGATGTCCGGTCGAAGTGGCAATGTGGGCGTGTCCCCCACGGGAGCGGGAGTGTCGAATGCCGTCGGGTCCGCGTTGGCGGTGCTCGCGACCGGGCCGGGCCAATCGGTCACATCCACGCCGAACCGGCGACGATACGATTCGCGCGACGGCGCATCGCCTGCCAGGATGCGCTGACGGTAATCCTCGAAGACGACTTCCGCGGCCGCGACGCGATCGGCCAGCTCGGGAAACCGAGCCAGATACTCCGCCGCATCCGGCCGTTCGCCGCGCATCCAGCGCAGTTCGAGCGCGACGCGAGCTAGCTCGCGAATCGCCTCGGCTCGACCGGGGTCGCCGGGGGGCGGAAGAAATGGCTCGACATCGGGAACCCGCGTCGAGGCGGCTGCGTTCTCAAAGGCCAGCAGCACTTCGTCAATCTGGGCGGAACGGTCCGGAAGGGACACGTCACAAACCTCAGACGGGCGCGAACGACAGAAACTTGGGCGCCCCATGCTCGGAACGGCTCATACGGGAGCCGGTCCCATTAACTCCGTCAATCGTTCTCGAGCCTTCTGGAGCGAACGCTCAACCGTCCGCTTCGACCGGCCCATGCGACCCGCGATCTCCGCGACTTCGTATCCTTCGAGTCGCAATTCGACCGCGCTTTGTTCGGTGACAGGCAACTGCTCGAGGACGTCGCGCACGACCAACTCCATCAAGCCGGATTCCAGGCCCGGAAGATCCTCACGGCTCGACTCGAATGGAACCGTGGCACGCGCATTGCGCCTGGCTGCGCCGTGGTACGCGTGCAGGGAACGAACCTTGTTGACGGTTACCGCGGCCAACAGGCACCAGAGGCTTTCGCCGTCGAGCACCTGGTAGAGCCCGCGGCGAGCACTTTGGAAGAACGCCCGGAATACAGACTGAACGACATCGTCCGGATCCATCCGGGCCGTGAGATGGTCTGGCAGCCGCGTCCGGGCCAGCGCGGATCCGATCCGCGTACCGGCGATAGAGCGCGTCCGCCGCAGTTTCCTGTCCTTCGGCCAAACGCCTCAGCAAGGAACCATCGGTCGTGGACGGCGGCACAGAGTTGGCAGAATCCATATCCTTGGTACCGCCGGATCTAGCAACGGGCGGACGGGCCTGCGAGATGGGTGTAGGGGCAAGCCGATAATAAAATAGGACACGATTGGCGGGAACGCCAGCGATTTGCCGAATCGCTCTAAACGATGGCCGCTACGTTGTTTGCGATTCTAATGAGAGACCTTGGAACCGCCATGTGCTTGATCGACCGATTCATTTCCGCGCGACTCCTTATCATCCCGCTCGTCGTTGCCGCGGTGGCGTGGCCATTGCCCGGAGTGATCGCGGATGGCAAGTGCCCGGAGAAACCGATGAAGGCGATGACGATTTACTACTCCGGCAACGTTCAGGGTGTCGGCTTCCGCGCGACGGCGGTGATGATTGCCCGCGATTATGCCGTGGTCGGCTGGGTGAAGAATCTCGCCGACGGGCGCGTGCAAATCGATGTGGAAGGCCCGGTTGATGAGGTGGACAAGTTCCTGAAAGCGATCCGCATCCACTGGAAAGATGACATTCACAAAGAACAGACCGAGGAGCACAAGCCGACCGGCAAGTTCCAGCGCTTCGCGATCATGCCCTGATGAACAATGGGCCGGGTGGGAGTCGAACCCACTTCCAAGGCGTTATGAGCACCCTGCTCGACCGTTGAGCTTCCGGCCCGACGCCGATCATTTTATTGGTCGCCGCCGAAACGGAGAACGGTTCAAACGCCCGGGTTCAGAGTCCACTCGCCCAAAATTGATTTCGGTCGCCCCCGCCCCACACCTCTCAAAACGAATCCAACTTTTCCGAAATCGACCAACTTTTCCGAATCAATTATGGTCAGGCATGAATTCAGCGCCAAGACAAAGGCTTATCGATCGAGCCTGTGCCGACCGGATGACGGGGGCGACGTCACATAATGCTGACGGCCCAGGTGCAATTCGATTGATTGCATCCACCAAAGTATTGGGCCAAACAGCCATACGATAGCCGAGTTCGATCGTTAATTCGTTGGAGTGTGCCCATGGACGACGAACTGATGACGGCGGCGACGTTTGGCGATCAC
Source organism: uncultured Gemmataceae bacterium (assembly GCA_963773845.1). Classification (GTDB taxonomy): domain Bacteria; phylum Planctomycetota; class Planctomycetia; order Gemmatales; family Gemmataceae; genus SIAJ01. Next base: position 830,395 of record CAVZCU010000011.1, on the reverse strand, counting down.
ACGCAAGCAGTCGTGGTGCGCGGGGTGCTGGAGGAGGCCGGGATCCCGGCGTTTCTGGTCGGCGAGTGGATGTCGCAGGGGTTGTTTGTGGTCGGCGGCGTGAATGGCGGAGTGCGCGTGCTGGTCCCTTCGTCGCGATGCCTCCGACGTCCGGCAGCAAGTCGATGCGCTTTTGCGAGCCTATTCCCCGGTTCAGAACTCCTCGCTATTGATGTGGTTCCTGTCATGCACTGGTCATTCGCGGACCATGCTGATCACCAGGCAACAGCACCGAGGCTCCGCAGCAAGATTTCCCAAAATCGCCGACGAGGCGGGCCAGCGGATTTGGTCTCGTTAATCAGCGGTTTGGAATTCCCCTTGCACACCCTGACATTTGACGGCTGATGATGGGTTGTCTCTCGCATGGCCATTCTCCGGGCACCCTCGGCGAGTAATCGGCCGAGGGCTTGAAAAGGATTCGGGTGGCAGTCGACCGCAGGCTCGTGGCTTCCGATCGCACTATCCACGCTTCCATGCGCCGTCCGTAATGAAAATGTGCCAGCAACGATCCGGGTTATTTGCCATTATCCTGGCTGCGGCTCGCTGTTTTCATTCCGGCGAATCACTTTTCCGCGGCCTTTGCAATAAACTCGGAGATTGCCTTGGCGTCCTGAACCGGTATCACCTTGATGTTCTTGTACGCGACCTTCCCGTCCTTTCCGATGATGAATGTCCAGCGGGCGGCCGTTCTCGCTCGCTCGATCTCAATCACCTTGCCGTCCGCATCCTTCCCTTTGGCCTTGCCGCCTTTCCCAAACGGCACGCCGACTAACTTGGCGACTTTGCCCTCCTCGTCGGCGAGCAAGATGAAATTGATCCTCTGAGCCTTCTTGAACATCTAGTGGCTCTTGACCGAGTTGCCACTGATGCCGACAACTTCGACGCCAAGGGCGGTGAGCTTGTTCATGGCATCGCGCCGAGGCAGCGCAACAGCAATCCCCAGAACCGCGGTTTTGGCGAAGGTGTGGAATTGGTTTCGCGAGTCTTACGTTTCGTCCGCGCCTTCTTGGATTGTACGATCAAGGTGTGGTTACGGGTTGTGGTTAACATGACTATTCTCCGGACGCCCCGAACGAACTCTTCGCCGGGCTCTTGGAAAGGTGTCGGCGTCAGCCCAACTACCCTTCCATGCGCCATCTGTGAGAGGAGTGTGCCAGCGATTTGACGTTTGTTTCGAACTTGGACGTGTCGACGTCGCCCATGGCCAAGCCAAACCAATAGCCGTCGTGCTTAGTGCCTTCCCGGCAGCGTCGACGGCTTCTTGTTCGGCGGAGATTCTTGCTCGCGGTCCGCAAGTCCACGCCCCATTCGCACGGTCTACTTTCCCGACTTTTCTGATTGGCTGACCTTGGCGAGTAGAGCGTCGACGTCGGCCCAGAGGGACTGCCAGCGCTTTTTGTCCACATCTAGCATTGCCGCCAACCTGACCGGGTCGCGAACTGCGATCAGGTCCGGGTCCCGTTTCCAGTAGGTGAGTGCCTGGCGCGTAGTCGGACCTTGTTTCGGGTCCGCGGCTCGGCTTGCCCAGGCCGCTAGGTCGGTCCGCAGCCACCCGTGCGCGAGCCCTGTCAGATAGCCCCACTCGTCCACGGAAAACGCACGCAATGTTACGTCCGTGCCTCCCGCAGCCTGGGCAGCGGCGCAGGCGGCGTTGTAGCTGTGCATGGCGGCGAACTTTGGGTTGGTAGCGAATGCCAGTTGATACAGCCTTACGGCCAAAAGATAACGCCGTTGAAACGGCCGGGACGCTAGCTCCGCGAGTTCGCACCCTTCGGCCGGGGAGTTTGGCCCGCCGCGCCCAACTGCCGTGTCCTTAAGGCGGGGAGTGAGTTCCCGCCATCGTTCAGTCTTCAGGATCCGGGCCTGTAACCCGGGGGCTCTCAGGCCGAGTCGCGCGGCCTCTCGAAATTCGACGACTGCCCTATCCAAATCCCCCGTAGCGGCCAGCGCATTACCGAGATTATCGTGGGCGAGGGCGAACCGCGGATTAAGACGGATGGCCTTTTGGAACTCGTTGATGGCCCCGTCCGTGTCCCCCTTCCCGCGGAGGGCAACGCCGAGGTTATTGTGGGCCTCGACATCGTCCTCCTTAATTCGGATGGCCTCCCTGAAACAGGCGACAGCCGCATCGTAGTCCCGCTTCAAATCACAGAGAATCGCCCCCAAGTTTGTGTGGGCGTCTGCGTCGTTCGGGTCGAGGCGGATAGCTTCTCGGAACTCGGCGATGGCTGCATTCCAATCACCTTTGCCGACCAGGGCGTTTCCTAGGTTACAGTGGGACGTGGCGTCCTTCTTGATGCGGATGGCCTCCTTGAAACAGGCTATTGCCGCATCGTAGTCCCGCTTTACGTCGCAGAGAATCGTCCCCAGATTGTTGTGAGCGTCAGGGTCGTTCGGGTCGAGGCGGATGGCCTCCCGGCACTCGGCGATGGCCTCGTCCAGTTTCCGCTTGTTTCCAAGGGCAACACCTAGATGGTAATGAGCGGGGGCGAATTCCGGGTCGATGCGGATGGCAGTTCGGAACTCGACGATAGCCCCGTCTCGGTCCCCCTTGGCGCTCAAGGCGAGCCCCAAATTGGAATGTGCGTGGGCGTGCTTCGCGTCGAGTTGGATCGCCTTTTTATACTCGGCGATGGCCTTATCCGAATCGCCCTTTTTCTTGTAGGCGCTTCCCAGGCCGTTGTGCGCGTTGGCATTTGTAGGGTCGAGGCGGATAGCCTCCCGGTACTCGGCGATTGCCGCATCAGGGTCGCCCTGGTTATTGAGGCGCTCCCTAGATTGTTACGAGCCGAGGTTGCCATCGGGTCGAGACCAATGGCCACTCGGAACTCGGAAATCGCCCCGTCCAGGTCCCCCATGGCGGCGCAGCGCGAGGCCCAGGTTGTTGTGGGTAGTAGGATTCTTCGGATGGGCGACCACCGCTGCCTGATACCACCGCACCTCCTCTGCCGCCAGCCGCTGCTTTCGCCGGTACGAGCCGCCTAGTCCCATGAGGAGGGTCAGGTCGCTAGGTCGTGACTGTTGAGCTGCCAAGAGCACTGCCCGCCGCCGCTCCGCCGGAAGCGATGGCATCTGGCCGAGGGCGGCCGCGAATCGCGGCGGCTGGGTCAGCGCGACCGGTCGCCCAGTCAGCTCGACTAGCCGGTCTCGGTTCGCCGCCACGGTCGCGTCCCGGACGAGGTTCCGATATGGGTCCGGGTCGGCCGCTCGCAAGATCGCCTGCACACCCGGGTCCAGGTCCATTGCTAGCCATAGGTCTAGCGCGGTTAGCAACCGGTCGCGGAGCAGCGACTCGGACACTAGCGCACCCGCCGTGTGTGTCGAAGTTTCGCCAGGGAATACTTCGAGTCCCGCGAACAGCGCCCGCCACTGGTTGCAAACTCTCTTTTGGTCGGGGAGTTTGTTCTCGACTGGAGTCCACCGGAAATCGTCAATGGCATCCAACTTTTGCGTCACCGCGAGGGCCAATCGGCACCGCTCTGCGCGGGCGGTCTTCGTGTCGTCGCCGCCCTCGCGCAGCCGTCGGTCGATCTCATAGAGCGCGACGGCCGCTCGCGCTGCGTCGTTCTCCCGAAGTGCATGCTCACAGCGGTCGAGAAGGTCGTCGAGTGCGTCCGCGTTTCGATTGACTTGTGCTTTCCGTTGGTCCGCCTGCTTATCTTGCCACCACGCGACCGCGCCGCCACCCACGAGCAGCAGGCCAATTGCGGCGGCCAGCGCCACTTGTATCTTTCGACGCTTCCGCTCTTCGGCCGCCTTTTCCTCGGCCACTTGCCGCGTTTTCACTTCCGCTGCCGCCCTTGCATCAGCCTCCGCTCGGGCTAGCTCCGCTCGCCGAGCCCGCCCTTCGACTTCGGCCAAGTGCGCCGCCACCGCCACCGCCACCGCCCCGGCGTCCCGCGGTCTCGCGTTCCGGTCGACCGCCAAGCATCGTTGGCACAAGGCGACTAACTCGGGGTCCGCCCCGCAAGCGTCCAATCGGGCGAAACAATCTTCCAGCCGACCACGGACGGCCATCAATCGAACGGCCTCGGCCGTGTCCGCAACGTAGGGCGGCTTCCCAGTGAGGACCACGCACAGGATGGCCCCGAGGCCGAACACGTCGGCTCGCTCGTCCAGCTTGTCGATCTCCCCGCCAGCTTGCTCCGGCGGCATGAACGCAGGCGTTCCAAGTACGCTTCCGTCCTGGGTAGACGACCCCGCCTCCCGCGTTGTCAATATCTCCGACGCGTTCGTTTCGGCTGCGGGCATGAACGCCGGTTCCCGTTGCCCCGCGGCGAGCACTTTGGCCAGTCCCCAATCCATGACCTGGATTTCGGCGAATGCCCCGACCATGATATTTGCCGGCTTTAGGTCACGGTGGATCACGTGTCGGGCGTGGGCGAACGCTACCGCGTGTGCAACCTGCTCGAACGCAGCCAGGAACCGAACACGGTCGACAGCCAGGTCCGAGCGGTCCTTCAGAAGTTCGGCCAGAGTGCGGCCTTTGACCAATTTCATGGCCAGGAACGGGCGTCCGTCCGGCAAGGTGCCGAGGTCGTGAACCGCCGGGATGCCGGGATGCTGTAGCTGCCCGGCAATCCGCGCTTCATCCGTAAACCGGCGCGAGGCCCCGGAGTCGGGGGCGAACCGGTCGGACAAAACCTTGATCGCCACTTCCCGGCCCAAGACGGTGTCGGTCGCCCGATAGACGACTCCCATCGCCCCACGGCCGATCTCGACGAGCAGTTCGTAGTTCCCAAGGTGATTGATCTTCGTCCCGGCCGGGAGTGTGACGGTCTCCAACTCGGCAAGTATCGGTGTCTCGGCCAGGTTTATGGGCGCGACGACCGGCGTCTCAAGGAAACTGCCTGCTTCCGAGAATGCCCGGAGAAGAGCATCCACCTCACGCCACGCTTCCGGCGCCGGCACAGGCCTCGGCCAAGAAAGCCTCGCGTTCAATCAGAGAATCGATCTCGGCTGCGCGATCGAAGATCTCTTTTACATTTGGTGTCGATTGACTCACGGCACGAACCTCGGCGAATCAATTCCTCGGATGCGGCACGCGGCGAATCAACAAGCAATGCTTCCAAGGCACCGCAGCAAAATCTCCCAAAATCGAGGACGGGGCGATTTCGTCACGGATGTCGTTGCCTGGTTTTTGTTAGAGTTTCGCATCGCCGTTCTCCGATTGCCCCGGTCAAGCCATCAGCCGAGGAATGAAAGAGCATTGGGTGCCAGCCGCCGGGAGGCCCTTGGCTCCCGTTCGTGCTGTTCCACCCATCCATGCGCCATTCGTGTCTAGAATGTGCCAGCGATTCGCGGATTACTTCTCGCCCGAGTCGCTTGCACCGCCCATCTGCTGGAACAGCCAGGCCTTAGCGAATTTCCAGTATCGGTTGGCCGTCTGCAACGAAATGCCCAGGGCGTCCGCCGCCTTCTCGGTGGTCAAACCGGCGAAATAGCGCAGCTTGACCACGGCCGCTTCCTTTGGGTGCTCGGCTTCGAGTCGGGTCAACGCATCGTCCAGGTCGACCAGATCGGTGCCCCGGTTTTCGCCGGCTGCTGCCAACCCATCCAGCCCAACGCGATCTTGGCCACCGCCTCGCTTCAATCGCCCGCGACGACGAGCGGATTCAACCAGGATGCGCCTCATCGCTTCGGCAGCGGCGGCGAAGAAATGACCGCGATGGTCGAACTTCTGGTCTCCAATCAAACGCAAATAGGCTTCGTTGACGAGTGCCGTGGCATCAAGCGTGTTGCCCGGAGATTCGGCCGCCATGCGAGCGGCGGCTAACTTGCGCAACTCGTCGTAGACGAGCGGCATGATCTCCCCCGCGGCCTGACGGTCCCCGGCAGCGGCAGCGTCCAATAGTCGGGTGACGTCGGACATGTTCAAAGGCCTGCGACTAGGGTCAGATAAGCCGGTCGGCCCCGACGGCAATAGTCCACGCTCCATCGTCGGATTTTGTTTCAATAGACTGATATCTCAGACATTGTATTGGCACATTTCGCGGTCGCGCGCGTACAAACGAACTGAGGCTGCCGAGTTTGATCCCCGGCAGCCTTGGCGTCTCATTCATCAATCATCGTCACCGCCATTCTGTCAGCGGACAACCTTGACCGTATACTTGATGTCCAATTGAAAGATGAAGCCGAGATCTTCTACATCGCTCGCATCGACGACGCCACCGAATTCAATCGTATGATTGCCAACCGGAAGTCGCCTTAAGCATCACGTAATACCCATCGCTAACCATGTGTCCGACGCTTCCCTCGGGAACGTCGTAACCGAAATAAGCTGAGATGTTGTTTTCCGGGAGCGGTCCCACGGTGAAGAGTGGGGATTCAACGCGATAATCGCCCAAGTCCGTCACCTTCTTGCCGTCGATCCTCAGGTACAGCGAGTCCTTAACTATCAGGTCGGCAAAGAAATTGGCTCGGGCTCGGAGCGCTTCCTCGGTGTTGCCGTCGCCTTCAAGTTCGGCGGCGGCCGCGTTCACGATCGGGAAGAACAGCGATGTGCCTTTCGGCACCGTAATACAACGATCGGCCTTCCCCAAGTACATGCCTGGTGCGACTTCGGTCGAGAGGAACGTTCCGCCCAGAAACCAGACCCTGCCTCTCTGGCCCTCGCTGCCATCTGTACCGGGAGCATCGAAGAGTGGGTGCTGATCGACCGGTAAAGAGTACGACCATTGATACCACGCGGCGCTCCACTGGCCATACGAATCGCCGTATGGCCTGGCGTTTGGGGCGAAGACCTGAGAGTTGGCATTGCAGTTGCCGCCGCCGGCCGATGCCGGAACAACGATGAGGGCAGCAAGCAGCAGGCCGGCCGCTCCGCGGGCTGTCCGACGGATGAAGGGGTCGAGTCTCATAACGAAGCTCCTGGTGGTCACCCGCCACACCGCGACGCGCGGAGTTCTCGGGTGGTTTGAGTTGCGGGGGCGCCGCAACTGGTGTTGCCCTCCGGGAAATCCGGGGGACAGACAGGACCTTCGGGAAAATCTTCGCGTCTCGCCGTGTCAGTACATCCTGGCGCCGACCTTCGCGTTGGTCCTGTCCCATACCCATGCGCCGTTGGCGCAGGAAATGTGCCACCTACACTTTGAAAAAACCTTACCTTGGCGACGGCCCGAATGGTCATGTGCGACAGCAGGCTCAGCGCGTAGCGTTCGAAGGCATGGCTGAAGCGACGAAAGGGCGCGGCGAAGCGGATCGCCGCCTGACGGACGCGGCCGCACGTGCGACAGCCGAGTCGGGGTATGGGCAGGCGCAAACTCGACCGGTTTGCCGCCGATCGGCACCGTGCCGATGACGCGTTCTTCCGCCCCATGACGGATAACATCGGGAGACTGGCAGGAGGAGCAGCGGTCGTGCTTGGGGTCTTGTTCGAGGTCGAGAGTGATGACGCCGTTGTCGGCGGTCGTTCGGACACACTGGTACTGGCGGAAACCCAAGGCGCGATACAGTATAGTCGAGGACATGCCGTGCTCCTGAAGAAGGTGTGGTTACCCTTCAAGAAACGACATGCTCCTCATTTTGACCAACCTTCAAGTACGCTCATCCCGGATGAACCTAATTTAGCGAGTTGACCCCCGCTCACCACAACAGACTTCTCACCAGATGTTCACGATTGACTTGGATGAGGCCGTTGGATGTAGTACGCGAACGAGTGATTCGTTTAGCCTTCGGCATTCGATTTGGTGAGAAAACAGGGAATCGCAGCGCGCTTATGAGAATTGGGATACCCTCCAGCCCTGGGCTGACTGGAGGGCAACGGGCGCCTGAGCGACAGCGAACAATGGTGCGGATCAGGATGCTCGAACGGATCCGCCGGACGCCTGAACCAACTCCACGAAAAGATACCAAAGCAACATAGCCGCGTTTGTCAGGACTAACCCTTTTCTCAAGTCGGGAGATTTCCCAACTGCCAAGTAGGGCGCGATTGTCTGCACCTCAACTGCATTCGCCAATTCCGAAAAGTCTTCGGCTGAGGTTTAGCGAGGTTTCGCGTGGTGGCATCTAATCTCTGAAGGAACCGGCTACCCCTCCCCACCGCCGTCGTCTTGCCAGCGGTCTTCATTGCGAGCCCGTTCCAGATTCAATTCGTTCCAACCGCTAAGGATACGTTCGATCTCCTCTTTGTGCCGTGTCTCGTCGGCAATCTGATTTTCGAGCGCTACTTTGAGGCCGATTTCCCCGAGTGCCTCCGCCTGCCGGATGCGTGTGCTGTAATCCGCGATGGCCTTTGCTTCCGCCACCAATACGTGTTCCAACATTTCGCGTGGCTGGGCGGCGTGCGGCACAAGCCCGTGATCTGTGGTGGGTTCACCGCCGAGGGCAGCGACCTTGTCCGCCAAGAACTGGGCATGCCTTTGTTCGTCCGCGATTTCGGCCTGCAAAAGGGCGCGAAGCTCCCGGCGATACGGACCGGTGAGCTTCGCGGAGTAGTGGGTGTACATGACGATCGCCTGGTATTCGCCGGCGAGATCGTGATTAAGTCCGTCGATTAGCGCTTGTCGAGCCGCCGCCGCCGTTGTCGTGGGCTTGCTTGCCACGTCGAGCTTGTTTCGATTGAAGGCTTTCGGCAATTGCAGATGATTGGTCATCGCGATGACTCCGTGTAGTTGGAATGAACACGTGTTGCTCACTGATCCACCGCTTGATCGAAAAGCGCTAAATGGCTTTCGGAACGCCAGTCCTCCAGAAACGAGAGTCTTTGGCTTGCGAATTGGTCGTGTTACGCGCCCGTCGCTTTCGGGGCCGGCGGACCGATTGGGGTTTTGTCTGCGCGTATTCGCTCCCAGAGTTCCTCGCGAAAGACGGGAATGCTGGCGTCGATATCAAAGCCAAGGCTCACCGTTCCGCCCTTGATCGCCAGAACGGTGACCTTCAAGAGTCGATCGAATCCATCGGCGCCGCCGACCACAACTGATTCCTGACTCTTCCGTGACAAGACCAGCATGGCTGAGGCTCCTGGAAGGTTGACGCGCGTGTAATTCACCCCGATACCGAGAGGTTAACCAATGGCGTTGCCGATGCTTGTCGGGGAATCGGGAAAGTCTGTGTCAGGATTTCCGGCGGACGCCACAGGGGCGTGTTGTCCTCGCCTGTCGATTGCTGGTATTCCCGAAGGAGGCCCGTGAGGACGGTTGGATCCTCTGGTTTGATCAAATATGATCCGACACCCGCGACCTGTGCAGCGCTACGACCGGCGGCGCTTGTGTCTGTCGTGTAGACCACCAAGAGGGGCCGTCGACTAATTGCCGGGTCCGTCATCCGACCCGCGAACGCCCAGCCGCAACCGACCGTTCGCGGCTCAAGGACAACAACGTCTGAGCGTTCAGTTCTCAAAGACGCCAGCGCCTCGGCGCAAGAGCCAGCCGTCCTGGTAGCGAATCCTTCAATCGCAAGAACCATCGCCAGGCTAGATGCTGCATCCGGGTAGTCGTCGATGACAAGGACTGACAACGGGCGATGTCTGGAATCGGGAACCATCGTGGAATCCCTAATTATGGGTGAATGGGCGACGCGTGTAATTCGCGCGATGTGCACAGACTACCAAACTGCGATAACGATTTTTGTCAGGGAATCGTGGAAATGGGTGTCAGGATTTCCGGTGGCGACCGACCAGGATAGCAAGCCAATCCGCCGGCGATCGGCGGCCATGCTGACGAGGTGAGCGGTGAAGATACGCGGACCTTGTGGAGGCGCTTGTCGGAACTAACTGAAATGCTCTGCCGAGATTTGCCGCGAAGTGTCGAAATGGCGGCGTTGTTCGGTGATATACTACGGTACCCCGCCGGCGCATCCATTGAGAAACAGGCCATGATACCGCAGCATGTTCTAGACGATCTCGGTTCCGACGAGCGCGTTGCCATTCTGACTCGCGACGGCGAACTGCAGTTCCTGGTTCACAAGGCGACGGACGGACCGGAACACATTCAGGCCCATGCCGACCAGGATAGGTCCCAGATTGTGGCCACGCACATGCGCGACAAAGAGGCAATTCTCGCTTTGGTTGCTGGGCTGGAGCGCGATGTCGGCGGCGAAGGGTAGTTCGGGCATTCCGGGCCGGAGTCCATCATCCACTGCCTTTCGCCGGTATTCAGTTTCACCAAAGCGGTCCTGAGCTGGCTGCGATGCGGGTGAATTACGCCGCGCGAATTGTTCGCGATGAAAAACGGGTGCCGGCCCACCGCCGGCACCAGGGTGCTCTACTTCTTGGCCACAGTGAATTTGAAGTCGTGAGTCGCGTCGGCCCCCGTTGTCGGGTGTCCGGTCATTTTCACCGTGAACGTGCCCAGAGCGGCATCATCTGCGGCCTTGAGCGTAAACTTGGCTTCCCCTTCACCGTTCTTGATCGACGGGCTAGTCGGCTCAACGGTGACGCCGGCCGGCAAATCAGCAAAGGAAAGCGTCACATCCTGGTCGAAGGCCTTGTCCCGCTTGATGGTGATGGCGATTGCCTTCGCCTCACCTTGTTTGAGCGAGGGCGACAGGAATGACGAACTCAGGGTGAACGTGTCTTTCGGAGCTACCGTAAGTTTGAACTCGGTCGTGGCATCTCCCCCCTTCATCGGGTGGCCCATGACCTTGACCGTGTAATCGCCCGGCGCGGCCTCGTTGGTGACTTTCAGAGTAACCTTGGCTTCCGGGTCCCCGTGTTTGAGGGCAAGACTCGGCGGATTCACGGTCACTCCAGCAGGCAGATCGACGAACTGGAGGCCGACATCTTGCTCGAAATTGTTCCCGCGCTTGATGCCGACCGTGACTTCCTTGGAATCGCCTTGCTTGACGGACTGCGCGGCAAGGGTCAAGTTAAACGTGTCGTCCTTCTGGCCGTAAAGCGGCGGCTTTTCACCGGAGGTAGTGACCCCCGGCCCGCCCGCTGTTTGCTTGCTTTGGTCGCAGCCGACAACGGCAACCAATGACCCGACTAAAAGAACGATGACTAATCTCGACATCAGAAGTTGACCTCTCAGAGTGTGTATCCAATCCGCTCTCGCACGGCGCGAGGGCGACGCTTCCCAACTACACGGATCTCAAATAAAGAATCGTCACACCAATCTCCATGGTGGTTGTCGAGCCTTGCGGGGGGACGTCACCGTCCGGGGCCGCAACAGTCGTGTGTTTAGTTCAGAGCCGCACGCCCTTGGAGGACTCGGGCTATCACGACCACAAGCACGACGATCAGCAGCAGGTGGATTAAGTTGCCGCCGAAGGGGGCAACGAACGCACCGATCAGCCACAGTAGGAGCACGATCACAATGATCGTTTCAAGCGTGTAACGCGGCATGGTTGAAAATCTCCGTAAGTGTTCAGAGCGCTTATCGCCTTATTGGTGGAGAATTCGTAACGGTATAACCCTTTCCTCCGAACCGAAGCATGAGCAAAGCCATGACGGCCGCCACGACCGCGCCGGAGAACACAAGCACAGACAAAGTCGACTGCCCCGCATGCATGACCTCGTTGCCCGAGGCGCCAGTGCTCGGGGCACGGTAGATCACGGCCGCAATGACGACTAGTAAAACGCTCAAGCACGCACGCCGTATGCAGTCGGTTTCATTTGGATTCTCCTTGGAGCGATAGGCATTACCCAGGATGTTTGTCGGCCGATACTTGACTCGAAGCTCGAGCGTCGGTCTTTTGCTCGTTAGTTCACGGCGACCGTCTTCTCACGCAGCATTCGGTCGATGACGGTCAACTTCCGATGGATGTTCAAGACGTTCTTCAGTTCAATTGCCAGTCCGTTTCTTCCGCCCGCCCGAATGATCAGATCGCCAGCGCCCAGTCCGAGAACCCAGTGCCGGAAGGCGTCGCTTCGCTTCTTCTCCACCACTGCCCCCTCGGACTGGACCGCCACTTCACTGTCTCCGACCTCCACGACATACCGAATCTGGCCGCGGCCGAAAATGACGTAGTGCTGCCGATCGTAACCAAAGATCACCGCCAGCCAGGCAAAGAACAACGGGATGCCGAAACACAGGTATCCTGCCGCGTTGATCCGGATCTCCAGTCCACCGAGGAAGCTCAAGATTTGTCCCCACCAGCCAAACCAGGCAAATGTCACAACCACAGCGAGGATCAACACAGCCGCGATTACGGACACTAATCCGCGGAAGATGACCGTGCTCGATACCGTTACCACGAGAAGTGTGACGACAAAGAACGCTCCCGGGCCGTTGGTATTGCTCACGGTCACGCCTCCGGAGCGGTCGCCCTCGGCATAGGTCGCTGCCGCGAGGATGAAGCACACGAGCCAGACCGGCCACCAATAAAGCAGGCTCGAGTGGCCGTAAACGACGACGTGGTCGGCCTCCCCGTTCATGCCAGGCCGGGGAACGTTGTAAACCGCCACGGCCGCTCGCGGCACGGCTAGTGTTTTGGCAACGGTCTGTGGCTCGGTGCTCATGTCTCTGCTCCAGTTGAGGAAAAGGCGAACCTCCCCTCGGACTCGTAATTTGGCCAGGCCTGATCGCTCACGCGACCGGGATCGTAACCTGTTCGCGTGCCAGTGCCGGTATCGGCGTGGCGGCTGGCTGCGCCAGCGGAAGAGACTTGATCTCCGCGATCTTCTCGTCCATGAAACGTTGGAAGCCCGTGTCGTACGTTCCCTTGCTGAGTTGCCAGGCAGTCCGCACGCTCTCACGGCGGATGAAATCGTTCAGGAAGTGCTTCCAGCCCGACCACTGCCGAAGCTGGAACGTCTCCGCCTGATGGAAGAACATCAGATATGCCCGCTCGAATAGCGAAAACAGGATCGAATACGCCACCATCTCCTGTTTCCGCTTCTTGTCGAACGACAGGGACGGGTCGTTGTTGGGCACATCCAGGATGTCGAGGTCGTAGTATTCGAGCGCGATCTTCTGGTATTCGAAGAACCGGTTGTTCAATTCGTCGTAAATCTTGTACTCATTCGCCAGCCTGTCCCGCTTCTTTGCCTTGAAGTATTCGATCAGGGCAAGCGGGCCGGCGACGCTGAGGGTCAAGTAGTAGAGGATCTGGGCGATGTCTCGAACCGTTTCCATTTCTGATGCTCCTGGTTTTTCGATCCTCTTTTTGGTCACGCGTAGGCTGGTCCCGGCGCGAATCGACGCGCCACCCAGATCAGCAGACATGATCCGAGGAACGCCACTACGATGCTGCCCACGATGCCGTAGTCGCCGTTGACCAGCAGCCCGAAGACGAAGCCTCCGACGAACGCCCCGACTAGCCCGACGATGAGGTCGCCGACCAAGCCGTACCCGATGCCTCCCATGACCTTGCCCGCGAGAAAGCCGGCGACCAAGCCGACGATTAACCAGGCGATGATCCCGCCCGGCTCCAGGTAGATCTGTGCAATCATTGACATGACATGTCTCCCATTAAGTAAGAGAATGGCGCCGGTTCCTCACCCCATGCATGGGATGATGGGTTCCAGGCCCGGTGCGTCGGAGAGTCTGGGGTTGCCGCTCGTAAAGACGTGGCCCGCGAGGGCTCAGTGACCGGCGGACGACAGAATCGGGGACACTTATAACTTAGTCGGCCGGCGACGTGCTGCTGTCGGGAGATATGCCATTCCTGTGTCAGGATTTGTCCGACTAGGTATCTTTGCCGCTTGAGTCAGCTGTGTCCGACCCAACGTCGCAATAATGAAAGTTGTCGAAAGACATGAATGGAAGATTGTTTGATCGACAAGAAGATGCGAGGTTGAATGAACATGACGACTGAGAAAAAGAATGAGCCAAAGGCACAGGCGCCGTTGGCCCCCATGCTGATGATGGCCTTCTGGATGCTACTTGGCGGCGCCGCAGGTATTCGTGTGGCGCAAAGTCTTTGGCAAATGCTCGGCCTGGGCGGCGGTCATGTGTCCGTTGCGGTCCCGGTCGGCGGCGTCCTCGGCGCGGTGGGCGGCGGGTTGCTCGGTTTGATCAGCAATCCGAGGTTGCTCGTTCTTTTGATGGCGATTTTCGCCGGTTCGGCCGCCGGCGCCGTCGCGGGCAAGGTCTCGTGGGGCGATGTTGGCGAAATTGCCGGCCAAGTTACAGGCGGACTGGTCGGCGGCATCGCATGGGCCACCTGGCTCTTCTTCGGCCGGGGAAAAAGCCGCAATTTGTGACGCGGGCTCGACGCACCGGCGCACGCGGCGACACGGCATGAACTGTGATTCTCCGTTCGATCGGCACGGCTTTTGGTTTCCCGCATACAATGACAATTGCCATATCGGTGCACCGACTCATTTGGCCGCTCTGATTTCAATCATCTCCAATCCGGCGGCTGTCTGAATTCGCCCCAGAAAGAAGCCTTCGTGACATCCGGCGAGGACGCCACCCGACATCAGTCGGAATGGATCTTGGTTGCGCTCGCCAGTGTGGGCACCGCAATCATCGTGACCGACGCACGTGCCTGTGTTGTCTCGATGAACCCGGTCGCCGAATCGCTGACCGGGTGGCCGCAAGACGACGCATTCGGCCAATCCCTCACCAGCGTCTTCCGAATTGAGAACGAGCGGACTCGTCGAGCAGTTGCAGACCCAGTAGCCGAGGTCCTCGTCACCGGCGTGATTGCCGGGGTTGTCAATCACACGATACTCCTCGGCCGCGACGGAACCGAGTGGATCCTCGACGAAAGCGCTGCGCCAATCCGTGATGGGTCTGGAACCCTCGTTGGCGCCGTACTGGTCTTCCGCGATGTCGGCGAACGCCGGCGAATCGAGCGCGCGGCCGATGATGCCCGTTGCTACGCCGAGGGGATCGTCGAGGCGGTCCGCGAACCGCTCATCGTGCTCGACGCCGGGCTCAATGTGAGAACCGCAAACCGCGCGTTCTATCGGACATTTGGAGGTTCCCCGTCGCGGATCGAAGGCAAACCGTTCCTCGATATGGACAATCAGCGTTGGCGAATTGCAGGATTGCGTAAACGACTAACCGATGCTCTCGAACGGGCCGCCCCACTTAGCGACTTTGAATTCGATCGGGAGTTGCCGGGATTGGGCCGGCGTGCGATGCTGCTGAATGCTCGCCCGATCGCCCCGGCGCGGCTTATTCTGCTTGCGATCGAAGACATTACCGACCAGCGACGCCTGGCCGATGCGATTAAGGTTTCCGAAGTCCGCTACCGCCGGCTATTCGAGACGGCTCAGGACGGAATTCTCATCGTCGATGCGAGCACTCGGGTAGTATTCGACGCGAACCCGTTTCTGACCGATCTTCTGGGCTATAGCCGCGATGAATTAGTCGGCAAGGAACTCTGGCAGATCGGCTTGTTCAAGGACATTGAGGCCAGCAAGATCGCTTTCCGGGAACTGCAAGAACGCGGTTACATCCGCTACGAGGACCTGCCGCTGCGCACCAAGGACGGGAGACATATCGAAGTCGAGTTCGTCAGCAATGTCTACATGGTCGGCGATGCCCGGGTGATCCAGTGCAACATTCGCGACGTGACCGATCGAAAACGAGCCGAGGACAATTTGCGAACTGCCCACAGCGTCCTGGAGGCGCGAGTCATCGAGCGGACCGCCGACCTCGCCCGCGTCAATGTGGCCCTGGAGGGCCAGATCAATCGCAGCGAACGAGCCGAGACCTCGCGGCGCGATCTTCAAGGGCGGCTGGCGACCGCACAGGAGGATGAACGACGGCGGATCGCGCGCGAACTCCACGACCAAATGGGGCAGTACCTGACGGCCCTCGGCTTGGGGCTGAAGACCATGGAGGATGCCGCCGTGTGGTTCCCGAAAACGGTGGGACAATTTCAACACCTCCGTCGGCTCACCGATCAGATCGGCCGCGAGGTCCACGACCTGGCCCTCGAGATTCGGCCGACCGCCCTCGACGACTTCGGCCTGCCGACGACCCTGGCGACCTATGCGGAGGAGTGGTCGGAACGATCTGGCGTAGCGGTCGATTTCCACGCGACGGGGCTCGATGACGGCCGCCTACCCGCGACGATTGAGACAACCTTGTATCGAGTCGTTCAAGAGGCCCTCACCAATGTTCTGCGGCACGCTCAGGCCAAACGCGTCAGCCTGGTCCTTCAGCGAACGCCGCTCGGTGTGATTGCCGTGATCGAAGACGACGGCAAAGGCTTTGAGTCCGAGCAAGGGACCGCCGTCGGCGGGCGACTTGGCTTGCTGGGAATGCGCGAACGGTTGGAGCTAGTCGGGGGTGCACTGACGCTCGAATCTGCACTCGGGACCGGCACGACGGTGATCGCCCGAATTCCCCTCGGCGTGGACACGGAGGGTGTCCCATGACGGAAGTACGTGTCTTCCTCGCCGACGATCACGCCGTGGTTCGCGAGGGACTCAAGGCCCTGATCGGCGCACAGCCGGGAATGAAGGTCGTCGGTGAAGCGGCCGATGGGCTTGATGCCTGCGAACAAGTTGCGAAGCTTCAGCCGGACGTGGTCGTCATGGATGTGTCGATGCCCGGTCTCACCGGGGCGCAGGCGACCGAGCGGCTGCAACTCGAATGCCCGTCGGTCAAGGTGCTCGCATTGACCGTTCACGAGGACAAGGGCTATCTGCGACAACTGCTTGCCGCCGGAGCTGCCGGTTACGTGCTCAAGCGTGCAGTCGGCGACGAATTGATTCACGCGATCCGGATCGTCGCTGATGGGGGCATCTATCTGGATCCATCGTTGGCCGGCAAGGTCGTGGGTGGTTTTGTGCAGCGACCAAACGGCAGCGGCAGCCAGGCGACCAGCGGCGACTTGAGCGAGCGAGAAGTCGCGGTCGTGCGCTTGACGGCCGCCGGCTATGGCGCGAAGGAAATCGCGACGCAACTCGACCTGAGCGCCAAGACCGTGGAAACCTACAAGGCTCGTGCGATGGAGAAACTCGGCCTATTAAGCCGTGCCGACATCGTTCGCTATGCCGTTCAAAAAGGCTGGCTGCAAGCCTAAATTAGGCTCATTCCCTCAGACTGACACAATACCTTTGGGTCCGCCTCACACCCGCAGGGCTTCAACTGGACACGAAGCTACGCCCCACGAGGTCGTGGCGCGTTTGGAGTCCAGAAACCGTGACCCTCTTCATCACCAGGGCTTGCGCGCCGATCCGAGTCGCCGCGGAACCCAGTTCCTGTTCCAAGGTATGCAAGAAGGATGCGGAATCATTGCGGGAGTGCCGCGGCTTTCCTGCACTTCCGCCACCGAGTTTATGCACCGTCAGTGTGGTCCTGAAATCGAGCGCAACTCCAGAATCGAGTTGCCGTGCATTCCGCTTCGTTGAGTATCCGTCGCCGATGGACTCGGCATTATCGACAAGGGCCACGAGATACGGTCGTTCAGCCCGCCGGTCGTGCCGTAGTCGTTGCCCGTTACCCGCCCTTTCGGGTACGTGACTTCGGTCGGCCGCGAATCATTGGTCGTGCCCGACGGGGCGAACGAATTGGTGTACTGCACCTTCGGGCGACTTTTTTTTTTTTTTTTTTTTTTTTTTTATTTTTTTTTTTTCTTCTTTTTTTTTCTTCTTCTTCTTCTATTTTCCTGCCGACCGCGCCATTCATGGGCTTTCCAATCCTTGATCAACTGCCCGAGGCCGTTGCATTCGCGATTGATTTGGTTCACGATGCTGCCCTTCTCTTTTCTTTTTTTTTCCCCTTTTTTTTTTTTTTTTTTTTTTTTTTTTTTTTTTTTTTTTTTTTTTTTTTTTTTTTTTTTTTTTTTTTTTTTTTTTTTTTTTTTTTTTTTTTTTTTTTTTTTTTTTTTTTTTTTTTTTTTTTTTTTTTTTTTTTTTTCCCCGCTCGCCGCGTTATAGCTGGTGATCAGGTAGGCATTCTCCTGGCCATCGTAGTCTTTCTTTCTTCTTTTTTTCCCTTTCCTTTTTTTTTTTTTTTTTTTTTTTTTTTTTTTTTTTTTTTTTTTTTTTTTTTTTTTTTTTTTTTTTTTTTTTTTTTTTTTTTTTTTTTTTTTTTTTTTTTTTTTTTTTTCATTCTCGTCTTTTGTTCTCGCCGCCCTCCGCTTTTCGCCGCGTCTATATCTTTTGGTGATCAGGTAGCATTCTTTTTTTTTTTTTTTTTTTTTTTTTTTTTTTTTTTTTTTTTTTTTTTTTTTTTTTTTTTTTTTTTTTTTTTTTTTTTTTTTTTTTTTTTTTTTTTTTTTTTTTTTTTTTTTTTTTTTTTTTTTTTTTTTTTTTTTTTTTTTTTTTTTTTTTTTTTTTTTTTTTTTTTTTTTTTTTTTTTTTTTTTTTTTTTTTTTTTTTTTTTTTTTTTTTTTTTTTTTTTTTTTTTTTTTTTTTTTTTTTTTTTTTTTTTTTTTTTTTTTTTTTTTTTTTTTTTTTTTTCTGCCTGCGGTCTCAATCGTCGGCCGGATCGTGACGCCGTTCGACGCCCACGTGTCGGGCGCCGCTCCGCTCCTGCCAGATTGTGGCCAGCAGGTGCTCGCGTGGCGTGGCCGGCCAACCACGTGCAGGTAAGTGTGCACGTTGCGTTGGGATCGGACATGGTTGGCCGCAGTTTCGAAATCGGGATGCACGCCCTTTTGGCCGATTTTCTCTTTTCCATTCTTATTTCTTCCTTTTGCCTTTTTTTTTTTTTTTTTTTTTTTTTTTTTTTTTTTTTTTTTTTTTTTTTTTTTTTTTTTTTTTTTTTTTTTTTTTCTTTTTTATTTTTTTTTTTTTCTCTTTTTTTTTTTCTTTTTTTTTTTTTTTCTTTCCCCTTTTTCCTTTTTCCTTTGCTCTCTTTTTTCTTTTTTTTTTATTTCTCTTTCTATCTTCTCTTTCTTATCGATCTTTACGCCCCTTCTCGTTCCACTATCCAGGGATACTTGATAATCTCCATCTCTTACTCTTTCCTCGTAAACTTCTCTTTTTTTATTCCTTTTTTTTATTTTTCTTTTTACTACTTTGCTTCTTTTTTTTTATCTTTATCTACGGCCTTCTCTCTTCTTCTCTTTCCTCGACGTCTCTAATTCCTTTCTCGACCCCGATTTATTTCCTTCGTCTTCTACGATCGCGGAGCCCCCTGGGAACGTACATTTGATCTGATTTCCCGGCGTCTACGCAAAGCGGTCCCCGATTCCGCCAATCTTGTCCGTCAATAAGAACTCTCTTCGGCCTTCTTCTTTCCCGCACCTGCGGTGATCGCGAGTAAGTTCTCGATCGTTGCTAACGAAGACATACCATTAGCAAGTGGAATCCTACCTTTGTTCAAATCTTGCAATACCAATTACCAGACCGTCGTCAAGACTTCGTTTCTTTGGGATGTCAATGCGTCTTCGAAGATAGGTCGGCTAGCTCCCGAATACTATGCTCTGTCAATGTAGGAGCTGGTACCGGTTAATGTGCTAGTCGACCGCCTCAAAAGTGGCTGGCGACCGCGCGATGAGGTAACCAACTTGCTAACCTCGTCAACCGCCCTGAAAACCTACGAATCTGCTTGGTATTGACGGCTTCGTTTCGATTTTTATCGAGCTCCGGTGCTCGATGTTCGAGTTGGCCCCGACAGAGTGGTGATGATTACCACGTTCTGACCGACTTCTCGTGGCTAAATCGTCGTTCCGATTTTTGAAGCGAGCACACGCCTACCCGCCCTAGCCGCCAGTCAGACCATGCCCGCTCCGGCGAATCGTTCTGGTACTTCAACTTCTACAGCCGCGAAGCCTGGAAGATTCGGAGTTTGTCGACCGGGGCGGCGTCGAGGATGCATTGGACTAGGCGCTTTCGGAAGCCGTCTTGGGCTGCGTGATCAGCGCTGGGACGGTATCCGATATTCCTATGTCGATCTCCCCATCTTATTTCCCGGCTTTGCTCGACCTAATCTGCATGACCCTTCGCGACGGTCGCATTGGAAGGATCACCCGTATACTTGCGTTCGACGCTCACGTCGAACATCACCTGATAAACGTCCACGGCTGCTAACCTCGTTCGCGTCCGCGCGGCACTATTCACGTCCTTTAGGATCGAGATTGGATCATAACGTCTCAATGATCGTAGTTGTTTCTTCTCCTCTTCCGGTCGCGAATGAGCACTACCAACTGACCGATAACAAGGTCCAGATGATCAACGGCAATGAGCAGTCGCGGAGTTCGGACAACCTGACCGAAACCGAGACCGATGACCGCACCGAACGCGCAACGAGACGCTAACTTGGGACGACACGGTCGAAGGCGACACCGTGCATACGGTGCAATTCAATTGGTCCAACACCAGTTGGCACGAGGAGACCGGCGAGACCGAATCGAACGGTCAGCACACATTGACCGCGGCGAGCGGCAGCGGGTTGCACCAGAGGGGCATCACCAACACGTTGACCGGGCCGGCCGGCGGGTACTACGAGGTCGTCAATGTCAGACGGCCGCGGACCATGTCGCTCAGCGACGGCCACGTGTCGGACACCGGCCACACGCAAACGGTGATCGATCGAACCGGCACCGACCCGTTGACGGGCTACAACGTCGATTGGCACTGGGACAGTGATGATCCGAGCACGTGGACAAACGAAGGGGATTGGTTCAAGCAAGTATCGGATTTCGGGGCGGGGATGGCCGATACGTTGACTGCGGGACTGACGGAGAAGATTCGCCAAGGGGCGGGCTATGACGATGTGGTGAACAAGAACTCGACGGCTTACAAGGTGGGCGTGGTGCCGGACGTGCTCGACGTGGCGTTGACGCCGGTGAACCCGTGCGGGAAGTTGAAGTGGCTGAAGTACGCGTCAAGGATTGTCTTCTCCTCAGCTTCGACGTACACTGCCGGCGGCCAAGCATTCCGATGGGGGCAGCACGATGTTGCCCTCATCGCATCGGTTTGGCGTCCAAGCGATCAATCCGCTTCCCCCCATTCTACAAGGCGGTCAAGCTCTCAAGCTGTCCGCCGCGGTGACTCGCCCTGGTCCCGAGTACCTTACGCGACGGCTTTTGCTGATCCGGTTTTCAGGGCGCGGTTCCGAGATTCGGTCGAGGCCGACATCGGACCTAGCTGAACAACTCGTGGATCGGTTCGCCCGAGGTGATCGGACGCGATCCCACTTTGGAATCGATCGGAACACCCAGCGCATGATAGAGGGTAGCGCCGAGGACCTGCGGTGGGACCGGACGGTCCTTCACGTAAGCGCCGATCTTGTCGGACGCGCCATAGACGCCCCCGCCGATGCCGGCGCCTGCCAGCACTGCGGAGAAGCAGGCCGGCCAGTGGCTCCGGCCGGATATGCCTTTATTGGTTTCGATCTTGGGCGTTCGCCCGAATTCGCCAACCACGACCACCAGCGTGTTCTTCAGCAGACCGCGCTCGTGCAGATCTTCCAGCAGGGCGGACAGCGCTTCATCGAGTCGCGGCAGCGCCCAGCCCAGCCCGTAGGATCCGGTGCCGAAGATATTCCCCTGGCCCATCCCGCCACCGTGCATGTCCCAGGTAAAACTCGCGGCTCCGCCCTGGGAACCCTCGCCCGGAGCAAAACCACACCAGCCATTGACACTCACAAAGCCCACTCCGGACTCCACCAGCCGGCGGGCCATGAGCAGGTATTGCCCCAGGGGATGGCGGCCATAACGGTCGCGCACCTTGGCGGGCTCTTGCTGCAGATCAAAGGGTCGGCGGCCGTCTGGGCCGGTCGCCAGTTCCACGGCGCGTTGTCGTAGATCGTCCCAGCCGGTTGCCGCCCGGTAGCCTGTTGCGCTGGTCAGCGACGGCTCAAGCCGGCCGAGCAAGTCTTCCCGATCGAGCGTCCTCTCGGGCGACGTGCCCACGACCGAGTCCAACTCGGACAGTCGGAAATTCGGCATCGCTGGGTGATTCGTGGAGTTACCGACGAAGAACGGAGCGTAGGGCCGTCCCAGAAAGCCACCGAGTGAGATGAAAGGCGAGCAGAAAACCGTCGTATTGCCATCGCAGCGATGCAGCCAGACATACGGAGTCAAAACGCGCTTGGATGGCCGCAACTTGGCCAACACCGAGCCATAGCAAGGCGCATCGTCCGGGGCTTTCGCCGTCCCGGTCAGGCAGTTGTGCATCGCGTCCGGGTGGTTGCGGATCGGCGCGGTGTGCGTCATCGAACGAATGACGCTAAAGTGCTGGCTCTGCCTGGCCAGGCGCGGCATCAACTCGTTGATGTGCATACCGGGCACCGACGTGGCAATCGGCTTGTATGGACCGCGGACCTCGACCGGCGCCTGCGGTTTCATGTCCCAAATGTCGACGTGCGAGGGACCGCCCCCCATCACAATGAAGATGCAAGACTTGTCGGACGCGGACGCCTGCGATCCCGGTTCGCGAGCCCGCGCGGGTATTGCCGGTGAGTTCGCGCACAGCGCACTGGGCAAGCCCAGCCCGAGCATGCTGAGCCCGCCCGCGTGAAGTAGCTGCCTACGCGTTAGATTACCGCTCAACGAAGGCCCTTCGAAACCCACAGGCATGCTTAACATGAGATTCTCCCAGGCAGGCGGACAGGAAGCACAGGCAGATACAGAGCGCGTCCGGTGGAATATAGCAGAGATTTTGTACCGCCTCGACCCCGACTGTCATGCAATATCCTACTGACCCGTGAAGCCGCCGCGGACCGACCAGAAGCATGTGGCGGCTGTGCCCGCCTTGGACAACATCGCCGAGCTATCGGGCCATTGATCGCGGAAGAATACTGAGGGCGGCATACATCCGTGGGATTAGTCTCATGCGCTGTTCCCCTCCGAAGGTAGGCGGCGAGCCCGCTCATCGCCCAAACCTGCCCGAGCTGTCGATGGTTAAACGCGTGGCGGGATGCATAATGACGAGCAGACCTGGTATGTAACGGCGACGGGCGAACGCTACGATAAGTGCTACCGGATCCGGAGAATCGTCATGCGCGCATGTGTCGTTCATAGTGTGGACATCGACTCAGCCGACGCGGTGGCGGAACTGATTGCCGGCGCGAAGGTCGCGCTGGGAGCGTCCGTTCCCCGAGTGGCGATGTTATTTGCCGGAATTGATCACGACTTTGCGATTGTGCTGGAGCAGATCAACGCCCAGTGGCCGGGGATTGTGCTCATCGGTTGCACGACCGACGGCGAGATGTCCTCGCACATCCTCTTTGCGGAAGATTCGCTCGCTCTGGTCTTGCTATCGGGCGATGACTTTTCCGCAGTATCTGGTGTAGCCAGATCGGTCTCGACCGACGTGGCGGGTTCCATTCGCGCCAGTGCCAACGAGGCGATCCAGCGCCTGGCCGGAAGTGGCGGAGCGCCGCGCCTCTGCATCACGATGCCTGACGGCCTGACCGTGAGCGGGTCCGCTGCCCTCAATGCGTTGCGGGCGGTGTTGGGCGATGCGGTCCCGGTGTTCGGCGGCACTGCCGGCGACCAGTGGCGATTCAAGGGCACTCGACAGTTTCATGGCACGGAAGTGCTCCAGGATTCCGTGCCTTTCCTTTTATTTGGCGAGGGCGTCGTCTTCTCCTTTGGCGTCGAAACCGGATGGCGTCCCATCGGGCGCGAGGGGCGGATTACGGATGTTGATGGCCACGTCGTGCGGGCCATCGATGGCCGGCCGGCGACCGCGTTCTACCGGGAGTTCCTGGGCAACGCGGACATCACGCAGCTCACGGAATATCCGCTGGCGGTAGCGGCGGATGATGGTCGAGGCTATTACCTCCGTGCGCTCCCGGCCGCACGGATGAGGCGGGCGGATCCATCCACTTCCTCGGCGATGTGCCGGACGGCGCCCGCGTCCACATCACCATAACCAATCGCGACCAGATTCTGGACGCGACCCGCAGTTCCTTTCAACACGCCCTGGATGACTTTCCCAAGGCGTCCGGGGGCGGCGGCAAGCCCGCCCTGGCCCTGTGCATCTCCTGCGCCGGGCGCAAGCAGATTCTGGGTTCGCGCACTCAAGAGGAGGGACGCATCGTCCACGAACTGCTCGGCGATGTGCCCGCGGCCGGGTTCTACGGATACGGTGAAATCGCTCGGCTGTCGAAGGATGGCATCTCGCACTATCACAACGAGACGTTCACGACGTTGTTGTTGGGCGGCCGAACCGGGAGTGCATGATGGCGACCGACGACGTCGGCAAGCTCCAGAAGGAAATCCGCTCCCTGAAGAAGCAGGTGGAGCGGCTGGAGGCCAGCCGCGCGACGTTTGAGCTGATGGTCGACCGCAACGACAAGCTGCTCAGTTCCCAGCTCGAGCAGACCCGCGACGCGCGCCGCCGCATCGTCGAGATCACCGACAACGTGCCCTGTGTCGTGTTTGAGTTCGAAAAAATGCGCGACGGCACCGCGCGGGCGTCCTTCGTCAGTGGTGGCATGGAAGCGTTGATCGGGGTTTCCGCCGCCGAAGTGATGGAAGACGTGCGCCGCTATTTCGCCACCGTGCTGCCGGAGGATGTCGAGGGCTATGTTGCCGACATCGACCGCTCGGCGACCACAGGCAGCGATCATCGTTTCACGGTTCGCATCCGCCACGCGGTAACCGGGAAGATTCGCTGGTTGTATGTCGATGCCCCAGCGCCCCGTGTCGATGCCGAGGGCAGTGCGCGCTGGCGCGGGTACATCCAAGACGTCACCGATCAGAAGAGGCTGGAAGCGGAACTGCGCGTGGCCTTGCAGAAGTCCGACGACGCCACCAAGGCCAAGAGTGCGTTCCTGGCCAACATGAGCCACGAGATCCGCACGCCCATGAACGGCATCATGGGCATGACGGAGCTGGCGCTCGACACCGACCTCACCGCCGAGCAGCGCGACTACCTGGTGACCGTCAAATCGTCGGCCGATGCGCTCCTCTCGTTGATCAACGACATTCTCGATTTCTCCAAGATCGAGGCCGGGCGCATCGAGCTGGATCCGATCGAGTTCCTGCTGCGCGATTCCATCAGCGACATGCTCAACCCGCTGGCCCTTCGCGCGAGCAGCAAGAAGCTGGAACTGGCCTACGAAGTGCACCCGGACGTGCCGGATGCGCTGGTCGGCGATGTCAACCGTCTGCGGCAAGTTCTCGTGAACCTCGTGGGCAATGCGATCAAGTTCACCGACACCGGCGAAGTGGTCGTCCATGTGGGCCTTGCGGAGAGGACCGAGGACGACCTGATGCTTGAGGTGCGGGTGCGCGACACGGGGATCGGAATCGATGATGCCGCGGCCGCACGGCTCTTCCGACCTTTTGAACAGGCCGATGTTGGCACCACGCGTAAGTACGGCGGCACCGGGCTGGGGCTAGCAATCTCGCGCCAACTTGTGGAGTTAATGGGGGGCTCAATCCGTCTCGAGAGCAAGCCGGGCGTCGGGAGCACGTTCATCTGCAACGTCCGCTTCAAGGCCGGCACGCCGCGCTCGCCGGCCACCGCCCAGGACGCGGCCAGGGTGTTCGAGGGCAAGACGGCGCTGATCGTCGATGACAACGAGACCAACCGGCGCATTCTCACCACCATGCTCGGCGCCTGGGGTCTTCGCAATATCCAGGCCAACTCCGGAAGCGCAGCGCTCGCCCTCCTGGACCGGAGCCAAAGTGCCGGGCAACGGGTATCGGTGATGATCACGGACCTGCACATGCCGGAGATGGACGGCTTCGATCTGGTGGCCGCCGTCCGAGCGCACCCCGATTACCGGAACTTGCCGGCGGTCCTGCTGACGTCGTCCGCTTCACCGGGCGATCAGGAACGATGCCGCGTGCTGGGCATAGTCGCCAAGCTACTCAAGCCTGCCAAGGCTTCGTACCTGCTCGACAATCTTGTGAGCATCCTGGCCGGAGGCAACCGGAGCAGTCCCGAAGCGGTCAGGGCGGCGGTCGAAGCCCCGGCCGCGCCGGCGCACGGATCGCTCCATGTGCTGCTCGCCGAGGACAACCAGATCAACCAGAAATTCGCCATGCAAATCCTTCAGAAGGCGGGCCACAAGGTCACCGTGGCGCACAACGGCCGGCAGGCGGTAGACCTCAGCGGTGTGCAGCCATTCGACCTTGTACTCATGGACGTTCAGATGCCGGAGATGGACGGCCTGGACGCGACGCGCGCGATTCGTGTCCGCGAAGCCGAGTTGGGGCGGAAGGTCCCGATCATCGCCATGACCGCCAACGCCATGACCGGCGATCGCGAGATGTGCATCGAGGCCGGGATGGACGGCTATGTCACCAAGCCGGTAAAGAAGGAACTGCTCTTCGCGGAGATTGGGAGAGTGCTCGTCGATGGCGTGAAGGGAGGCGACCGTGGCGCATTTGGCTTGACGAGGGCGAACTCATGGAGCACGTAGACAACGATCTCGGGTTCCTGGCCGACACCGTGCAGATGCTCGAGACCGACGGGCGCGCGATGATGGTTCAGATCCAGACAGCCGTTGCCTCCGGCGATGCGCCAACCATTGGACGCGTCGCGCACACGCTCAAGGGGATGATCTCCAACTTCTGCTCGCCGGCGGTCCAAACGCTCGCACATGACGTGGAGAAGGCCGGGAAGGGCGGAGACGTCGCGCGTGCTGCCGTGGCATCCGCGAAGCTGGAACCGGCGCTGGAAGCGCTGATTGTCGAGCTGGTCGCCTTAGTCCGAGCGAGGTCCTGATGCGCATTCTGATCGCCGAAGACGAGCGGATCACGCGGGCCACGCTGGTTCGCCATCTCGAGGGCTGGGGCCACTCCGTGACGGCGACCGAAGATGGCGAGAAAGCTTGGGAGCAGTTCCAGGCCGGCGGCTTCGACATCGTCATCACCGACTGGGAAATGCCGCTGCTATCCGGGCTCGAGCTGGTCAAGCGAGTCCGAGAGTCGGCCGCGGCGAACTATGTCTACGTGCTCATGCTCACGAGCCGGACCGACAAAACCGACATCGTCACCGGCATCGAGGCTGGCGCCGACGACTTTATCTCCAAGCCGTTCGACCGCGAGGAACTTCGCGTCCGCGTCCTGGCCGGCGAGCGCGTCGTCCGCCTCGAACGCACCCTCCACGAGCAGAACCGCGAACTCGCCGCCGCCGGCGACCGCATGCGCCACGACCTCCGCTCCGCCGCCCGCTTGCAGCGAGCGATGCTCCCGAGGAAGCCGATCGAAAACCAGCGCGTCCGCGCCGCCTGGACCTACGTCCCGACGGATGAACTGGGTGGCGACGCCATCGGCTTAGAACTCATCGGCGAGCGGTACCTCATCGCGTATGTCATCGATGTCAGCGGACACGGTGTGCCCGCCGCCCTCCTCTCCGTCACCGCCATGCACGCGCTCGCCCCCGCGGGTGAGGGCGCATCACTCCTCCTGGGCCCGCAAAGTGGCGACGGCCTAGGCCCCGTCCAGTCGCCCGCGCGCACCGTGGCGGAGTTGAACCGCCGCCTGTGCGCCAGCGACAACGACGAGCGATTCCTTACCATGGTGCTCTTCGCATTCGACACGCACAGTGGCCGCGCCGCTTTTGCCCGCGCCGGTCACCCGCTCCCCGTCCTCGTGCGCCGCCGCGCGCACCATCCCGCTCAGCGAAGATGGCGGCTTCCCTCTCGGCCTGGTCGATGGTGGTGACTATCGGGATGTTGCCTTCACGCTGCTGCCGGGCGACCGGTTCTTCATGTACTCGGACGGCTTTCATGAGCAGGCCCGACCGTCCGACGGCGCGGAATTCGGCGAAGAACGGCTCCGTTCACTGTTGGTCTCGCTGGCCGATACCCCGGTGTCGCAACTCGTAACCCGCGGCGCTCGAGGCGCTCGCGGAATGGGCCGGGGGAACGCGATTCGCGGATGACATGTCGCTCGTCGTGATCGAATGGGCCGGCCCCTGACCCCGGCCGCTCAGGAGCGAATCATGGGATCCGGCGGTGGGTCAAGGCGACCGAGTGGGCGTTGTCCGGATGATGAATGGGTCTACCCCGACCTGGCCAATGGTTTGCGGGGAGCGGTCCGACACGCCGACGTGCCTTTCGAACCCCCCAGGCCAAGTGGACGACAACGTCGCCGTTGACCCCAGTTCCTATCCCACGGCCGAAGTAGGCAAGGAGGATGCCGAAGCGTTGTGGGTGTGATGCGGCTTCCCTGCACTTCCGCCACCGAGCTTAAGCCCGGTCGGTGTGGTCCTGAAATCGAGCGCAACTCGAGAATCGAGTTGCCGTGCATTCCGCTTCATTGCTGGAAAGTTGAGCGTCCAGGAGAATTGACGACAGAGGCGGTCCGCACGTTTCAAGCCCTGGTCGCGTCCAAAATCTCGCGCACTTTGCGGGCCAGTCCCATTGGCGTGAATGGCTTTTGCAGGAATTCGAAGTTGGAACCGACGCCGTGGCGGACGACTTCGTCGTTGGTGTAGCCGGAGACGAACAGAACCTTGAGTTGCGGTCGAATGGCGTGGAGGCGCTCGGCCAGCTGGCCGCCGCCGAGGTGGGGCATGACTACGTCGGAGACGAGTACGTCCAGAGGACCTTCGAGCGATTCCACCAATTCCACGGCTTCGAGCCCGTCCGATGCTTCGAGAACCCGGTAGCCGCACGATTCCAGCACGTGACGATTGAGCGCCGGACCGCGGGCTCGTCTTCCACAATGAGGACCGATTCCGTACCTTGCGGCAGGGTTGCGTCCGCGAGTCCGTGGTGGGACACGGGTATCGAGTCGGGTACGCGGGGCAGGTAGATCGTGAACGTCGTCCCTCGCCTCTCCTGTGTGTCGAAGACGACGTGACCGCCATTCTGCACGATGATCCCGTACACCGTTGCGAGCCCGAGGCCGGTTCCCTTGCCGACGCCTTTGGTAGTGAAGAACGGCTCGAAGATTCGGGCCCGCGTGCTCTCGTCCATGCCGACGCCCGTATCCGTCACGGAAAGGGCGACCCAATCGCCAGCCGAAATACTCGGCGCGGCGCCACCGGAATGAACGATATTTTGCGTCTGAATCGTGAGGTGGCCGCCGGTCGGCATCGCGTCGCGCGCGTTGACGACCAGGTTCATCAACACCTGTTCGAGTTGGTTCGGATCGATTTGGACGGACCACAGCTCGGGTTCAAGTATGGTGGAAACGATCACGTCCTCGCCGATCAACCGCCCGATCATGCGATCCATGCCGTCGATCACGACGTTGGAGTTGACGACTTGCGGCGTGACGACTTGCTGCCGGCTGAACGCAAGCAGTTGGCCGGTCAAACCGGCCGCCCGGTCGCCGGCCTTAGCGATTTCCTCGATCAGCGTCCGAGCCGGATCGTTTTTGCGAAGAAGATCCAACACCACCTGACTGAACCCGTTGATCACGGTGAGCAGATTGTTGAAGTCGTGGGCGATGCCGCCGGCGAGCCGGCCGACTGCTTCCATCTTCTGGGCCTGGCGGAATTGCTCTTCGAGTCGTTTGCGATCGGTGATGTCCTGATAAATGCCGAGCACACCAACGACCGCCCCGGACGCATCGCGAAGCGGGACTTTGCTGGTCAACAATGTCGCTTTGCCGTCGGCCCGGGTTTGCGTTTCCTCCAGGTTAAGGACTGGAACTCCAGTCTCCATGACACGGCGGTCGCATTCGCGATAGGATTCGGCCTCCTGGGGATCGATGCCGAGGTCCCAGTCGGTCCGTCCGACGACTTCCGCGGGGCTCATGCCCGCATTGCAGGCGACGAATTCGTTGCACCCCAGGTAGACCGACCGCTTGTCCTTCCAGAAGACGCCGCCCGGGATATGGGCAATGACATTGCGCAACAACTCTTCGCGCTCTTGCAACGCGTCCTCAGCCCGCTTTCGATCGGTAATGTCTTCCAGCGTTCCTTCGTAGTATTCGACGGCGCCGTCGGGGCGGTGGGCGGCCCGAGCGTTTTCGCGGACGTAAACGATCTCGC
Source organism: uncultured Gemmataceae bacterium (assembly GCA_963773845.1). Lineage (GTDB taxonomy): Bacteria > Planctomycetota > Planctomycetia > Gemmatales > Gemmataceae > SIAJ01. Next base: position 800,709 of record CAVZCU010000011.1, on the reverse strand, counting down.
CGTTGGGCCGCCGCCATGCGGTTTCGAGACCGTGGACCTCTCCGGCCGCATGCACTCGCCGTTTGAATTCGGCTCGATCGTAGCCGGCGGCAGTCGCGTCGGTTTCGAGATTGATCGCTGCCAATTCGCCGAACGAAGTGCAACCCGCCATGCGGACGGCCGCCGGGTTCGCCAGCATGAACCGGCCCTCGGGGCTCGTGCGATAAATTCCGATCGGCGAGTCTTCAAACAGCCGGCGGAATCGCTCTTCACTCGCCCGGAGCGCGGCCTCCGCCTGTCTCCGGTCGGTCACGTCCAGGGCCAATACCAAGCGGGCCGGTCGCTCGCCATCGACAAACGCATGCGACGTTTGCTGCACGTCGCGAATCGTGCCGTCTTTCCACTGATGCTGCCATACGGTGGTGGGCGACACGTCCGACGTCGGCTGCCCGTTGCATTCGTTGCCATTGTGACCATCGGGCAGCAGATCGAGAATCGTCATTTGCAGGAATTCATCCCGCGTGTAGCCGTAGCGATTGGTCGCCGCTTCGTTGACGGCACGGAAGTGAAGAGTGTCCGCATCGTAAACCCACATGGGGTGCGGGTTGGCCTCGAACAGGTGGCGGTAGCGCTCCTCGCTTTCGCGCAGAGCGGCGTTCGCCTGCCTTCGATCCGTGATGTCGCGCAACACGCTTAAGAGAATGGGCGGTTCATCGGGTGCATGGAGGAACGCCATGCCCGCCTCGAACCAGCGCCGACTCCCATCCCACAGATCCACTTCGGTCTCGAAATATTTGCTAGTCGATTGGGAATCGAATCGGCTCGCATGCTTGCGTAGGACGGTCGCTCGGCGGGATTCCGCATAAGCCTCCGCCAGGGAATGACCGACCAACTCGTCGGCGGGCCGACCAATCAGCCGGCAATACGCCGGGTTCGCCAGAACGACTGTTCCCTCGGCATCGGTCAAGCGCATCGCGTCGGCGGCGGTATCCCAGACCAGTCGCAAGAGCGCTTCGGATTTGCGCAGGGCGGCTTCGGCCCGACGACGATCGGTGATATCCTCGCCCAGGCTGCTCGTGCCAATGGGGCGGCCGTTCGGATCCTGCAGGATGGTGTTGGTCCACGAAATCAGCCGGCGTTGTCCCGAGCGCAGAAGAATCTCGCCTTCGAAGTTCGCCAGGATACTGCCGCATCGGACGTTGCGTAGGAATCGATCCCGGACTGGTTCGCGCTCCTCCTCGGCGATAAACGTGTCGAACCAATTGCGGCCCAGCAAATCGTCCGCGGTGTAGCCAGTTAGGGCGAGCAGGTAATGATTGCAAAAGATAACCCGACCCTCGAGGTCGAGCCAAACCGAAATCAATCGAGCGGTTTCAAGGGTTTCACGGAAGCGCCGCTCGCTTTCCCGCAATGCCTCCTCGACTCGTCCCACGCGTCGCCAACCTCGCCACCAGATCACTGCTGTCGCGGGCACGAGGGCGACGGCCATCGCCGTCGGGGGAATCGCCAGGGCAAAAACGGCAGCAACCAGCGAAGCGACCACTGCAATCGCAACGAGGGAGACGGCGGCGGTTCTGGGTCGAACGAGTGCGAGCACGCCGGCAAACTCCTGGGCGATCCGTCTGCGGCGAGTTGGATCGTGCGGTCAGGCGTGTGATGTTACGTAAAAGTTGTGTAGTTCACCCGGGAAGTGACGGTGATCAAATTGTCCTGTCACGGGAAAGAGACTCGCGGCCGACTCTCCCGCTACCCAACTTTTTCGATGCGGGCAGAAAGTGGGCATTTCGTTCGCATCCGGCTGGACGCGATATGGCGGGTCGGACACCTGAAACCGGTTATCATCGATAGAGCCCCGCCCAGTTCAAATCGGCCGGGGGCGGCAATGAATAGCTATCTTGTGCGGGTCAATCAGTTTCTTGTTTTCACGGAACGCGACCCAAGGCCTTGCGGTTGCCCATTTCCCATCGAGCGCGACATCCAGCTCGACGATTCGGCCAATCCAAATTCTCGAGCGAACAGCGCACCGGACAACTTGTGCGTCGGAATCGATCCAGCGGATCATCACCACTATCGATTGTTTCGATCGCCGCCACGTCGAGCACGCGCCGGCTTCCATCAAGTGGTAGGCATGCCCGTGGTGGTCGCCACTTGGGACGATTTCCTGCGCACCATGAATGAGTTTGGAGAGTTTGTGAGCCGAATCGACATCGAGGTTTGGAAAGAATAGAGGCGGAGCGCGCGCTCCGCCTCATCTATAGCAATCGGCCGAAGGAACCGGCCGGAACGGGGGTCTACTCTTCACTTCTCGAATCGTCCTCGGCATGTGACTGTTCGGTGCTCGGAACCCGATACTTTTCGCCCAGCCACCGGCCGAGATCGATCTTGCGACATTTGGGCGAACAGAAAGGATAGTCCGGCCATTCCTTGTGTTGGCCAGGCATGTCCCTGCCGCAGATCGGGCATCGCACCTTATTCATCGTCCGCCTTCATCCCAGACTTCGAGGATTTTCCGAATACCGTTATTTCGCCGGCCCGTCCGACTTGGGCGCGGTTGTCCCGGAAGCAGGCGGCGACGAACCGCTCGAAGTGGCGGATGAGCTAGAATCTGCCGGCTTTGCCGGCGTCGACTCGGCCTTTTCCGCCTTCTTGTAGGACTCGCTCCGGTAATCGGTCTCGTAAAAACCGCTCCCCTTGAAGAGCACTGCAGCGCCGGTGCCAAACAGTCGGCGCAGGCGCGTCCTGCCCGCACTTCGGACAGGTCTTCAATGGGTCTGCCTTGAACGACTGCATTTCCTCAAACTCGTGTCCACAAGCCTCGCAGCGATAATCGTATGTTGGCATTTATTTCTCCGAATGACGAATGACTCACCAATGACCGACGAATGAATGGTTCGTCATTGGTGAGTCATTCGTCATTTCTTCATTGGGCCACAATAACCGCCGCGGGTCGCAGCACGCGGTCGTGGATCATGAATCCCTGTTGAACAACCGCGGCCACCGTGTTCGGTTCTTGACCCTTGCCGGCCGGGACCGTTTGAATCGCCTGTTGTGTCATCGGGTCAAACGGCTTGCCGAGCGCATCGATCGGCGTGACGCCGTGTTTCTTGAGCACGTCCATGATTTGCGCCTGCGTGACCATCACGCCGGTCGCGAGCGCGCCCTTGTCGCCGGACTTCTTGGCGGCATCGATCGCGCGATCCAGGTTGTCGAGGGCCGTCAATAGTTCGAGCACGAGTTTCTCGTGCGCGAATTTCAGCCGCTGATCCAGGTCCTGATCTTTGCGCTTCATGACCTGAAGCATCTCGTTGTTGCGATTCTGGAATTCGGCCAGATGACGCAGCATGTCGTCGTTCTGCCTTTCCAGGGTAGCAACGCGATCCTTGAGCGCAGCCGATTCACCGGCCAGCGGGGACTGGGACTTATCGATTTCGGTCGTGGTGTTTTCTTCAGCCATTTCGTTTCATCGCCTGACGAATCCGTAGATAACTCACCGGCTCGGTTACTTCACGGCGTCGGTCTCCGAAGAAGTAAACAGGTTTTTGATCTTGTCCAAGAAACTCTTGCGGTGTGGCGACACCTGTTTGTTCTCAATCTCGGCCATTTCGCGCAGCAATTCTTCCTGTCGATGGGTCAGGTGAGTCGGCGTTTCGACGACGACGGTCACGCGCAAATCCCCCTTGCGAACGCTCTCCATCGGCGCGCCCTGGCGATTGACGCGAAGCTCGGGCATTCCCTCGTTGCGAATGCGGAATTCTGTAGCCGTTTGCGTTCCCGGCGGCACGGTCAGCTTGGTTCGTCCCGTGAGAGTCGGCACTTCCAGCGTTGCGCCGAATGCAGCCTGGCTGAACGTGAGTGGGAAGCCGAGAATGAACAAGTCCGAGCCTTCGCGCTTGAAGAGCGGGTGCTCCGCAACGCGAACGACCAGTTCGAGATCGCCTCGCGGAGCCCCCGGCTCGCCTGCATCCCCCTCGCCGCCAACGAACAATCGTAAACCAGTATCGGCGCCGGGCGGGACGGTGACGGTGATCGCTCGTTCGACCTGAATTCGACCGCCGCCGTGACAGGCAGAACATGGTTCTGCAATCACCGTGCCGGCTCCCCCACAGGCCGGACAAGTTTGCCGCAATTCAAAAAAACCTTGCCGTTGAATGAATTCGCCGCGGCCGCGACACCGGCTGCAAGTGGATCGCTTGTTGGTCTTGCTGCCGGTCCCGGTGCAGTCGAGACAGACTTCGTGGCGGCGGACTTTGATTTCGCGCTTTATGCCCTTGGCTGCTTCCTGGAGCGTGATGTCGAAAGCCATCCGCAAATCGTTGCCACGTTGGGGCCCCCGCTGGCCCCGCCGGCCATTCCCGCCCATGAACGTGCCGAACAAATCGTTCATGATGTCCGCGAAGGACGACGCTTGACCGAAGCCGGGTTCGTTCATGCCTTCCAGGCCGGCATGGCCATAGCGATCGTAGCGCTCGCGCTTCGTTTCATCGACGAGAACGGCATGCGCTTCGGTGATCTCCTTGAATTTGGCCTCCGCGTCCTTGTCGCCGATGTTGCGGTCGGGATGATGTTGCCGGGCGAGCTTGCGAAAGGCGCGCTCAATTTCGTCGATGTTCGCTTCGCGAGCCACACCGAGGGTTTCGTAATAATCGCGCTTCTGTCCGGACATGCGAGGAAAGGTTCCTTGGAATACCTGATTCTACCTTGTGGCCAAAACGGCCGCCCAATTCGGAGCGTCAACGGCGACGATGGTCATTCGACTGAGCCGGTCGAGGTCGTCACACTGCTCGATTCTCTTCCGCTGGGCCTTGTTCGGCGCGCCAAGTTGCTTCGTGCCGATTTCCAGAAGCGTTTCCCGCGCATTGTGAAGGCCTTTGGCCTCACCCTTTCGAAAGATCTTTTGGTAAATAACGGACTCTTCCATTGCATCAACCTCGCCGAAAAGACCTTCGACCAAGTCATCCCCAAATCGCAACCCCATCAAGATTTCCGTTGCCGACTTCAACTCCTTAACCTGTCTTAAAGGCAACCCCGCCCAAGTCTCTTCGATCCGCCGAGCGAGTTGCGTCAAGCCGCTCGGTTCGATGTTGCCAAGCGGTGCCAGCGGCGTAAGGCCCGGACTATCTAAAAACAATTCGGACGACAACTCCCATAGCCGGATAACGGAATACCGCCATTCGAAATAATCTTGACCCGTTGGCAAGGTCCGTGTGAAGACCCCGGTCAGGTCGGTGGAGTTCGCCTCCTTGCGGAGCAAGACGATGACCGTCTGTACTGGCAGCTTTGTCTGATCCGATAACAGTACATTGTACACTAGAAACCGTGCGGGCCGGCCGAGTTGCGATCCTGATTCCCATTCGGTATGAATGAGCATTGGAGCTGGATTCGACACTCGATAGACGCGATCGGCATCAATTGTCTTTTTCGATAAGTTCGGTTGGACAACCGTTACATCACCACTTGGCGGTAAGCCAAGTTGACTCCGAAGAAAGCCAGTCCATTCCGGTTGATACTTGTCGGCGACCGCTTTCAGCACCGGATCAAACACGCATCTCTCCGACAAAAAAGCGGTCAGCGGTCGCCGTGTGGCTTGCCGCTGACCGCTGCTGGCTGACCGCCCGCCTTACGCGATTGCCCCGGACACCCGCGACTTCTTATCATCCTCGTCGATCTTGGTGACCATGACCTCGGTCGTCAGCATCAGTCCGGCGATGCTGGCCGCGTTTTGCAATGCCGATCGAGTTACCTTGGTCGGATCGACGATGCCGGCGTCGAACATATCGACGTACTTGCCGGTGTTGGCGTCAAAGCCGATGTTCGGATTCTGGCTCCCCTTCTCGGTCACGTCGTCGGCGACGACAGCGCCGTCGACACCGCCGTTCTCGGCGATTGTCCGGACCGGCTTGCTCAAGCCGCGGGCAACGATTTCGGCTCCGAGCCGCTCATCGCCTTCGAGAGTTCGGGCCTGATCGGCGACCGGCTTCACGCAGCGCAGAAGGGCAGTCCCGCCGCCGGGCACAATGCCCTCCGCCACCGCGGCACGCGTCGCATGCAAGGCGTCTTCGACGCGGGCCTTGGTCTGCTTCATTTCGGCCTCGGTTGCCGCCCCGACGCGGATGATCGCCACGCCGCCTGTCAGTTTCGCAAGCCGTTCGGAGAATTTCTCCTTGTCGTACTCCGATTCGGTCTGGCCCATTTGCGTGCGAATCTGATTGATCCGGTCCTGGATCTTTTTGGCCTCGCCGCCGCCGTCGATGATGGTCGTGCTTTCCTTCTCGACGACGATTCGCTTCGCCGAGCCCAGATGGCTGAGCTGGACGTTCTCGAGCTTGATGCCCAGATCCTCGCTGATGAATGTACCGCCGGTGAGAGTCGCGATGTCGCCGAGCATCGCTTTGCGGCGATCGCCAAAGCCGGGGGCCTTCACCGCACAAACCGGCAATCCCGCTTGAATCCGATTCACGACCAGGACCGCCAGAGCTTCGCTTTCGACGTCTTCGGCGATGATGAGGAATGGCTTGCGCGCTTCGGCTGCCTTCTGAAGGATGGGTAGCAGATCGCGGACGCTGGAAATCTTCTTCTCGTAGATCAGGATGAGGGCGTCCTCGAATTCGCATTTCAGATCGGGATTATTGATCGCGAAGTACGGCGAAATGTATCCCTTGTCGAACTGCATGCCTTCGACGAACTCGAGATCGGTCGCCGAGGTCTTACCTTCCTCGACGGTGATGACCCCGTCCTTGCCGACCTTCTCGAACGCGTCGGCCATGAGCTTGCCGATGGCCGGGTCGTTATTCGCGGAGATGGCGGCCACGTGCTCCATCTCTTCCTTCTTGGATAGCTTTCGCGTCAACTTGTCGGTCAGGTATGTGGTCGCGACCTCAACGCCCTTGTCGATGCCACGTTTGACCGCCATCGGATTGGCGCCGGCGGTGATGATCCGCAGTCCTTCCTGGTAGATGGACAGCGCGAGAATGGTCGCGGTCGTCGTGCCATCGCCGGCCACGTCCGATGTCTTCTGCGCGACGGCATTCACGAGCTTGGCGCCCATGTTCTCGAACGGGTCCTGGAGGTCGATCTCCTTGGACACGGTCACGCCGTCCTTGGTGACGGTCGGACCGCCGAAGGACTTGTCGATGATCACATTGCGGCCAGTCGGCCCGAGCGTGATGCCGACGGCCTTCGCCAATTTTTCGGCGCCCAAGAGGAGCTTTTTGCGAGCGTCGTCGGTATAGAGCAGTTGTTTTGCCATGTGTTTGATTCCGGGTAAGAGCTCACCACAAAGGCACAAAGATCACACAAAGAAACACAAAGGAAAAATTCAACTTTGTGGGCCTTTGTGTGATCTTTGTGCCTTTGTGGTGAAGGTTTTGGTTTACTTCAAAATCTTTGCCAGGATGTCGTTCTCGCGCATCACTTTGAGTTCCTTGCCGCCTTCTTTGATCTCGCTGCCGGCGTAACGGCCGAACAAGACTTCGTCGCCGACCTTCACGCTGAGCGCCGTCCGATCGCCCGTATCGCGGAGCTTGCCTGGTCCAACCGCCAGCACCTTGCCGCGCTGCGGCTTTTCCTTGGCGGTGTCGGGCAGGAGGATCCCACCGGCCGTCTTCTCTTCGGCTTCGAGCGGCTCCACCAGAACGCGGTCGTCGAGGGGTCGAATTGCCATGTCCATCTCCAGAAGCGGTCGGCCTTCAGCGATCAGCATTCAGCCAACCAATGTCGTTAGGTTGTTGATAGTTCCTTGTGTGAGCGGTCCGGCTGATAGCGGACCGCTCATCGCTGATCGCTGCCTACATCATGTCCATGCCGCCCATTCCACCCATGCCTCCCATGCCTCCCATTCCACCCATGCCGCCGTGATGGTCGTGGTGATCGCCACCCTCTTTCTTGGGCTCGGGGATGTCCGCAACGAGGGTTTCGGTGGTGAGCAACAGTGCGGCGACACTGGCGCCATTCTGCAAGGCGCTGCGCGTGACCTTTACCGGATCGATGACGCCTGCCACACGGAGATTCTCGTACGTATCGGTGTCCGCGTTGTAACCCCAGTTCGCATCGTTCTTGCGAATGATGTGCGCGACGACCACGGTGCCATCCTTGCCGGCGTTCTCGGCAATCATTCGCGTCGGCATTTCGAGTGCTCGGTACAGCACGCGCACGCCGACGTCCTCATCGCCCGTCAATTTCAGATTGTCGAGGGCCTTGCGGCCAATCAGGAACGCCACGCCGCCGCCAGGCACGGTGCCTTCCGCGATGGCTGCCCGCGTGGCGTGCAGTGCATCCTCGTAGAGCGCTTTGCGTTCCTTCATGGCTGTCTCGGTCGCACCGCCGACCTTGAGTTGAGCGACGCCGCCGGCCAGCTTCGCCAGCCGCTCTTGCAGTTTCTCGCGATCGTATTCGCTGTCAGTCTTGGTGATTTCCTTACGGATGGACTCGGCCCGGCCGTCGATTGCTTTCTTGTCGCCGGCCCCTTCGGTGATGGTCGTGTTCTCGGCATCGATCTTCACCTTCTTGGCTCGACCGAGGTACGACAGAATCGTCGGCTCCGACCCGCCCTTGGTCTGCGTCACGGCGTCGAGTTTGACGCCCAGGTCCTTGAAGATCGCCTTGCCGCCCGTAAGGGTGGCAATGTCATCGAGCATCGCCTTGCGCCGATCGCCGTAACCGGGGGCTTTCACCGCGGCGACCTTGAGAATGCCCTTGAGCTTGTTGAGTACGAGCGTTGCCAGTGCCTCGCCCTCAAGGTCCTCGGCGATGATGACCAGCGGCTCGTTCTTCTTGAAGAACGTTTCGAGCAGCGGCACCAGGTCCTTCACGTTCGAGATTTTGTCTTCGTAGATGAGGATGTAAGGGTTCTCGAACTCGACGGTGACGGCTTCCTGGTTGGTGACGAAATGCGGCGAGAGATAGCCGCGATCGAACTGCATACCCTGAACAACAACGACTTCCGTCTCAGCGGTCTTGCCTTCTTCGATCGTGATGACGCCGTTAGTTGCGCCGACTTTCTGCATCGCCTCGGCGAGCTTGCCGCCAATCTCCTTGTCGTTGTTGGCGGCGATCGTGGCGACTTCCTTGATTGCCTTCTGATCGTTCGGATCAATCTTCTGGGCCATCCCCTTGAGGCTTTCGACGACCGCGTCGACACCCTTCTGGATGCCGCGGGTCACGGCCATCGGATCGCTGCCGGCGGCAACGGCCTTGAGCCCTTCGCGATATACAAACTCCGCGAGCACGGTCGCGGTGGTGGTGCCGTCGCCGGCCACGTCGGATGTCTTGCTCGCCGCTTCCTTGACGAGTTGGGCCCCCATGTTTTCGTAGGGGTCCTTGAGTTCAATGTCTTCGGCGACCGTCACGCCGTCCTTGGTCACATTCGGGCTTCCCCAGCCCTTGTCGAGGACGGCATTTCGACCCCGCGGCCCGAGCGTCGAACGGACAGCGCGAGCCAGCTTGGTGACGCCGGCAAGCAGTTTCTGGCGGGCATCATCGGCATAGGACAGTTGTTTCGCAGCCACTTTGCAATCTCCTGATGGAGTCCAATCGCCCGGCGAACCCGGGATGAGTTCGAGTCAAAGGTGCGGGAGGCTATGCAACCGGTGTGCCGGGGGAGATGATTGAAATAAACTTATGCCTAGCAAGGCTTTACGAAATCATGCCGCTGGAATTCGGGATCTGACTACTGCCAGACTGGCAGCGACCACTTCCTGAGGCATAGGTCGATTTGGCAGCGTCGTTCAAATAGGTCTTATTTCTTCGTGCCGGCCTGAACGAGGAGTTTCAAGTTTCAGGTTTCAAGTTTCAAGTTTCAAGTTGAACCTCGCCAACCGAACTTGGAACTTGGAACTTGGAACTTGAAACTTGAAACTTGAAACTTGAAACTTGAAACTTGAAACTTGAAACTTGAAACTTGAAACTTGGAACTACTTGGTCTTCTTCATCACGAACAGAAACGCTTTATTGTCCTTGGTGCTCTCGAACTTCTCGGGCCGCTTTCCTTCGAAGCCGGGAATATTGGTCGCGTACGCGAGTGTGAGCGTATCGCCCTTGAGCGAAATGATCCCCTCGGCCTTGAAGCCCTTGGCAGGCCCTTCTTCGCCCACAAAATCCACTTGAATCGGCGTCTTCGTGGCATCGATCTTGAATTTCATCACGTGCGTCTGCGTCGGATCCTTGAGCGTCACCGTGTCTTTGGTGAACGTGACTTCGGATTCCAAGGCCTTCGCGTCCACCTTCTCACCGGACTTGGTTCCTTCCGTGAATTTCCATTTGCCGACGAGCTTCTGCGCATCGAACTTGGGCTTTTCTTCCGCGAATGCCAACCCGGAAACTGCTACGAGAGCAAATAGCGTCGCGAACACTTTCATGACATGCTCCAAGAGATGGGAATGGGCCAAGGTGCATGGTGCGAGGCTGGCTTCGATTCGGCCAGTGAAATTGTGATGAGGGTTACTTTCCGATTGCCGGGACGAGCACTTGGCGCGTGAAACGATCGGTAAAGAACTTGCCGCCCGTGTCGCTGCGCAGATGCAGCGTGTCGCCAAACATCGTGTCCGGCACCCAGTCGCGGCAGTCGACGAATTCGCAGTCATACTTCGCGACGAGTTCCTGAATGTACCCGATATAGGCATTGTTGATGGTCGGCGTGATCTCCTTGCGATGGAATGAGCATGCGGGAATGCCCATGAGTATCACGTGAATTTCTTCCGAGCGGCAGCGATCGAGAATTCGCTCCAGTGCCGCCGGTGTCGGCCCGCCGATGCGATAGTCCTTGAGCCATCGACGAACGACTTCTTCCGCCCCGTAGCGGCTCTGCTTGAGCAAATCGTCCTGGTTGCCGCCCGTAGCGGGAGTGGCGAACGCCGGCTTCATGCTCGCCGCCGGGTCGGCGTCGGCAGTGGTCGGTCGGCCCGGCATGGCAGCGCCGGGCAGTGCGATAGGCAATGTCTTACCGGGTGTTGGCAGGTAGTCGCGGATTGCGTTCTTGCCATTCAGCACGATTTGCCGACGATGGCTATAGAGCGGAACCAGTCGCCCTTCCGCGTAGACCCACATCGCATTGGCTCTGACGATTGTCGAGAAGTTCGTGAACAAATCGGGCCAGGTGAGTTGCCGGATGGCGTGTTCGCGCATGAACGGCGGTTTGTCGTTCACCATCTCCGGGCTGACTTCGAGCACGATCCATTCTGGCTTTGTCCCGCGGTCCAGCATGCGAGTGAAAACGAACTCGCTGCTCAGCGAATCACCGGCGACAATGTAGCCGTTCAGCACTCGCGGCGGCGGCTGGCGATGCGACGTTTCCGCCAGGATACGATCGGCCTCGCTGGCGACGATCGCCGACTCGGTCCGCGAACTGCCGAAAAAGATGACGGCAGGATGCGGTTCCTCGGCCGCCCGTTCCATCGCCTTGGCGGCACTGGGAAATCGTGTGAGCGGAAAGACGTAGTCGAGCAACAACCCGGCCACGACCTGGCCGAGCACGAACAGCCCGGCGGCCCAAAGCGAAGCTCGTCGCGAGTGCCGGCTGAAGATCGCTCTACTACTTCGCATAAGCCGTTGGCCAACGCCTTTCCTCTGTGACTCTTTGTGTGATCTTTGTGTCATCGTCGTGATGTTCGGAAAACCACAAAGGCACAAAGATCGCGCAAGAGTCACAGCGCGGCCCTTGGCCGCAACCAAATGAAGCAGGCATGTCCGGTTGGATAGAGTGGTGTTAGCGCACATTACTCAGCAACCGGAGCATGCCATGCAGACCTTCTTACAACAGCACAGCGACCATATCCACGGAGTTCTTTCAGGTTTGGATCGTGTTCGCTTTCGAGGCACCTTACGTTCGATCTGCTATGCCGACGGCTTGTCCCGCTACTTGGGCTTCCTCAAGGTCTTGCTGGTCGCATTCAAGAGCTTCTTTGACGGGACGGCCCGGCGACTGAAGCTCGCCACCGAACGGTTAGCCGCGACGACTCCCGTTGGCAAGGTGGTTTACTTGTCCGGCACGATCGACAAAGAGGCGGTTGTCCACGATCTGATCCGGCAGCACGCGGTGGCGGACGATTTCACGGGCGTGATTGCCGTCCTCAGTTGCGTCGAGAACTGTCGCAGTTTTCAACTGTACAAGAACGCGGCCACCCGGATGCTGGAACTGGTGTCGGCCCAGCGCAAGTGTTTGCACTATTACATCTACCTTCGCCATCCGCGGCTTCGGCATGATGCACATCCGTCTGATGACGTGGTTCCCGATGTCCGTGCAGATTTGCCTGAACGGCCGCGAGTGGCTGGCTCGGCAACTCGACGCGGCGGGCATCGAGTACCAGCGCCGAGACAACAGCTTGGCCTGGGTGGCGGACTTCCCGAAGGCGCGAGGCCCTGTTCGACGAACAATTGCAAACGGACTGGTCGGCGACGTTGACCGGCGTGATTCGCGAGTCGCATCCGGAGTTCGCGCGGCTGCTGACCGAGTGGCAACTCCGCGACTATTACTGGACGGCCGAACAGACGGAGTGGGCGACCGACGTGGCGTTTCGTTCGGTGGCGGCGTTGCGGCCGTTGTATCGCCGGTTGGTTCGGCACGCGACCGAGAACCTGTCGAGCCCCGATGTGCTGCACTTTTCTTGCAGCAGCGGCTGACAAAGGCCGGAGCGTTGGACGGTCGCTTTCAAGGCGAAGTCGTGAGCAGCACGAAAACGCACGTCGAGGGGACACGCGTGAAGCACCGCCTGGGTCGGAACAGTTTGAAGATGTACGACAAGTTCGGTTGCATCTTGCGGATCGAAACGACGATCCATCAGGCGGAAGGCTTGAAGGTGTACCGTCCGAAGGAAGGCGATCCGAGCGGGAGATTGGCCTGGCAACCACTGCGGCGGGGCGTGGCGGACCTGTACCGTCGCTGCCAGTTGTCGCAAGCGGCCAACGAGTCGTACTTGGCGGCCCTCGCGGCCGTCGAGTCCCCCGAGACGCTCGGCCCGGCTCTGGTGGCCGCGAGCCGGCCGGTGACCAAAGCGGGCCGTCGCCACCGGGGACTGAATTTGATGTCGCGCGACGATGGCGCGTTGCTGCGCGCGATCAACCGGGGTGAGTTCGCGATCGCGGGCTTCCGGAATCGCGACCTCCGCATGCTCCTGACTGGCTCAGCCCCGACCAACCCGGTCGAGACGAAACGCCAGAGCGGACGCGTGACGCGGCAATTGCAACGACTCCGCGCCCACGGACTGATCCGCAAGATCCCCAAGAGCCACCGCTACAAAATCACCGATCGCGGTCGACTCCTCGCCACGGCCATCAGCTACATCCACGATACCAATGTGCAAATACTCGCACTCGCCGCATAAGAATTGTGTTATGGCAACTAAAAATCGGTAGTGAGTAATACAGAGAATAGACCTCAAAACTGAAAGTAAATAAACGCCTTCCCATCGCCGGGCGTTAGCAAGAGGGCCAGCGTGAGCGCCGTAGCCATCACGACGCCGGCAATCGGCGCCGGTAAGCGCAGCACCGCTTGCCGTGATCCTTTCCATTGGCCAAGCGACTGGCCAATCAACGTCACTGCTAAACAGACAACGACGAGTGCGGCCCCGTCGCCGGCCAAATTGTAGCCACTCGTCGGCTTGACCATGCCACGCAAGATGGTCCAGGCATCGGCCAGCGTCTGGGCACGAAACAGCACCCACCCGACACACACAGCCAGGAACGTCACCAACATGCCGATCGGCGCAGCGCCGGATGTTCCAGTGATTTCGGCAGCAAGCGTTGCACGGCAAGAAGCGTTCCGTGATACGCTCCCCACACGACGAAGGTCCAGTTCGCTCCATGCCAGAGACCGCCGAGCAGCATTGTGATGAACAGATTCACCATCGTCCGCGTCGGCCCTTTGCGATTACCCCCGAGCGGGATGTACAGATAATCGCGTAGCCAGCGCGAAAGACTGATATGCCATCGCTTCCAGAAGTCGCTGGGAGACGTCGCCAGGTAGGGCGCGTTGAAATTGTGCGGCAACTTGAAGCCGAGCGTGTGTGCTAAACCAAGCGCCATATCGGTATAGCCGGAGAAGTCGCAATAGATTTGCACTGCATAACCGAGCGCCGCGAGCCACAGCGCCCCGCTGCCGAACTTGCCTGGCTCCGCGAAAACGGGATCGACCGCGAGCGCTACTTGATCAGCAATGACCGACTTCTTGAACAACCCGAGCAAGAACAATTGCACACCGGCCTGGAAGCGTGGCCAATCAAAGCGCTTCGGCCGGGCGAGCTGTGGCAGGAACTCGTTCGGCCGCACGATTGGTCCGGCGACCAGATGCGGGAAGAACAAGATATAGAGCGCGTAATCGAGCAGATTACGAACCGGTTGCGTGCGGCCGCGACAGACGTCGACGACGTAGCTGATCGCCTCGAACGTATAGAACGAGATGCCGAGGGGCAGGAACGCTTTCACCGGCTCAATGGGAATCGTCCAGCCGAGCCAGTGGGTCACATCGATGGCCGAGTCGAGTGCAAACGCCCGATACTTGAAGTATGCGAGAATGCCGAGATTCACCGTCACGCTGAGCGCCACCAGTCCCTTGCGTGACCGGGATCCGTTCACGTGAGGCAAGCGCAGCGCAACGAAGTAATCAACGGATGTGGAACCGACAATGAGCAGAATGAACCACGGGTTCCAGCACATGTAGAAGAATGCGCTGGCGGCAGTCAGCCACAGAAGCCGCCACCGGTGCCGGCCGAGCAGCCAGTAGACCGCGAACGCGACGACAAAGAAGGCCAGAAACTTGGAGGTAGGAAACAGCATCCGACGGGGGGATATACGGGGGATGGGCCAGGCTGTCAATCGGAGGTCAGCGACCAGTGGTCAGAGGTCAGAGGTCAGCATAGGACCTATAGGTCACGTGGGTCTTATAAGTCCTATGCTGACCGTGCCCAGGAGATCGACACCAATGTCAAGCGGCCTGCTTCCCGACTGGATGATCGAGCGCGACGTGAAGATTGTTCCCTTCGAGGCGACACGGTCGCGGCCCGGCGTCATTTCCTATGGCGTCACCAGTTATGGTTACGATGTCCGACTCGATCGGAAATTCAAGGTCTTTACGAATGTCTGGGGCGCCGTTGTCGATCCGAAGAACTTTGACCCCCGGTCATTTGTCGAGGTCGAAGGCGATTCGTGCTTGATCCCGCCGAACAGCTTTGTCCTGGCCGAGACGATCGAATACATCGAGGTGCCTCGCGACGTTTTGGTTATCTGCGTCGGCAAGAGCACGCTGGCCCGCTGCGGACTGATTGTCAATGTGACGCCGCTGGAACCGGAATGGCGTGGCCGCGTGACGCTCGAAATCTCGAACACGACCCCGCTGCCGGCGAAAGTGTATGCCAACGAGGGCATCGCCCAAATGCTCTTCTTCCGAGCCGCGGCCCCGTGCAAGACCAGCTACGCGGACAAGAAGGGCAAGTACCAGGACCAGCCGGGGCTGACGCTGCCGATTGTGCATGGGGAAGAGAAGGGGTAGAACTGAATGTGGCCATTCAGTCGCGGGAAGCAACCCGATCAACCGATCTCGCCGGAACAGGCCGACAACACGGGCGCGAATGGCCCATTTGAAATGACGGAAGAACTCGCGGAAGCGCGAGTCGTTCCACTTGCAGGTGTAATTGATGATTCGCAGGCAAGCCGAGTCATCCAACAGCTACTCTTCCTCGCGTACGACAATCCGCCTCGGCCGATCAAAATTGAGATCATCGACTCGCCCGGCGGATCAGTATCGGCCACGCTGGCGATCGTCAATACCATCGAGTTCCTTGATTCTCCAATCCACACTCATTGCCGTCTTAGCGCGCACGGAGGAGCCGCAATCATTCTCGCATGCGGTGCTCATGGCTATCGTACCGTCCAAGCAAACGCGGTCGTCTCGATCACCGAGGTCTGGGGCGCCACCAACGACGCCGAGGAACGGCAACTGGAACAAGATCGATTAATGCTTGCGGCGATCATGGAACGCCACACCAGTCGCCCGCAAGCGGAATGGACGCTCGATTTTCGGTACGGCCACCAACTTATAGCCGAAAAGGCTGTCGAACTGGGAATTGCGGATCGCATCGAGCCGTGAGCTTGGCGCAAACTGTGCGGCCTAGATCATCCTGCCGGTGGCGAGATTTCGCGCCGCGCAAGTTCGGCAAGGGCCGCGGCACGCGACCTAGGGCCCATGACTTTGGACTTCAGCAACCACTGAATGTCTTCCGTCGGCACCGGTCGAAAGCTCTCTTCCAACGAACCGAGCCAGACGAAACTCGGCGGATGGCGCTCGTCACCAACTTCCAGGACGACCGGGTTGCCGATCTTTCTAGTCCCCAAAATGTTGCCATTGGAGTCCATCATCAAGCTCCTTCAAATACCAGGAACCGTTGTTGTGCGACGATGTCCGTGTCTACCCACACCATGATCTCATATTCAGCCGCTCTTGGGAACCGACAGTGGGCCATGTTCAAGTTCAAATAGACCGGGCTCAAGCGGCCCGTAAACGCGATCGGAGTCTGGAGGTGGAAGATCAACTCGTCGTTATCGAGTGCCTCGATGACTACGCGAAGTCGTCCCTGCCCGACGGGTCCGTAAATCGTTGCGAATGCCCAGAACGGACTTGCCGTGGCCGGGTAGAGAGGCGTGTTGAGATGGCGAAATATCCGCGTTAGGGTGATCTCGTGCCGATCCATAGCGATTTGCACGTCACGGCACAGGTGCAGGCCGGCAACGGTGGGTGCGGGGATCATGCTTGGAATGATTAGGTATCGGCGTTGCTCGGAACACGGCACTGCTGGGACACCGGCTGACTCAAGCCTCCGGCGGCGTGACGCCCCGCTGAGCCAATTCCGCGATCGCCGCCGCGCGAGATGCCGGACCCATTACCTTCAGGCTCAGCAGATGCTGAATATCCTCGGTCGATACGGGTCGGAAGCTCTCTTCGTCTGAGCCACGCCAGACAAGAATCGGTGGATGACGTCGATCGTCGAGATCAAGCAATGTTGGCTCGAATCGGCTTGGTGTCGCTGGACGTCCGTTCGCATTCATGGCTGAACTCCATCCACGATGAATCGCCTTTGTGCAACGATGTCGCCGTCCAACCAGAGCATTATCTCATAATCGCCCGCTCTTGGGAATCGGCACTCACGCAGGTTCAATCTGAAATATACCGGGCTGAATCGATCTCTGAATTCAGTTGGATGCTTGAACACGTAGAACATCTTCTGTTCGTCCAACGTCAGGAGCGTCAAAGTCAGAATGCCCTTCCCAATTGGCCCATATAGCTCTGCGAAGGCCCAAAAGGGGCTGGCGTAGTTTGGGTGGATGGGAGTCGACAAACTGTGGAACGCGCGCGTCAACGTAATTTCATGCCGATCCATGTCGATTTGCACGTCATGGCACAGGTGCAGGCCGGCAACGGCGGATGCGGGGTTCATTTCGGGTGTTGCACGATAGGCCACGGGCCTATTCCACGAGGCCGCATTCCAGAAGGGCTACGGCTTCCGCCGGCACGCATTCACACTCGCCGACTTCGGCGGGCAACAGCCAGACATCTCCTAGCCCAATTGGATAATTGACGCCGGCATGTTGAATCACGGCGCGGCCGCCGATGCCGACAAGCACTCGACATTTTCCAGCCGCCCCCACCTGGAATGGCTTGTCCGCGTCCCAACGGCCCAACGAAAAGTAGTCGGATTCAACCAATCTGGCCCGCCGCACGCGGCCGCGGCCTTCGGCGGTTGGGGAAGATGGCCAACATGGGCCAATCGCAAAGTCAACGCTTGCCAGCCCTTTTTCAACATGGAGTTCGCGCGACTTGCCCGTGATCGGATCCACGCGACCCCAGTCGTACAGGCGATAGGTCAAATCGCTTGTTTGCTGGATCTCAAATAGGAGGAGTCCGCCGCCAATCGAATGAACCGTGCCCGCGGGCAGAAACAGACAGTCGCCCGTCACTGGCGCGTGGGCGTACAGCAATTGTTCAAGACCACCTTCGACGATCGCGTTTCGCAATCGCCCGGGTGTGGTACCCGTGCGCAAACCTGTGTACAGGCGAGCCGACGGCTCCGCTTCCAATACCACCCACGCTTCCGTCTTCCCGACCGCTGCCGCACCTTCCAGCTTCCGTGCCTTCAAGTCGTTGGGATGGACCTGAACTGACAGCGGCTCGCGGGCGTCGATGAACTTCAACAGAATCGGGAATCGGCCATTGACCAGGCGTGCGCGGCCGAGAATCCGCTGAGAATGCTGTTCCAGGAGTTGGCGAAATGTCGTTCCGGCCAGTGGACCGCAAGCAACGATGGTTTGATTGCTGGCGTGATCCGAAAGTATCCAGGCCTCGCCGGTCGGTTCGGACGACGGGGCCACATTCAGAAAGGACCGCAGCCGTGTCCCGCCCCACACGGCGGTCTTGAAAATCGGAGCGAATCGAATTGGTGTCAGGGATTCGAGCGGCATGCGCGAAACCGTTCCGGGCGAGGCCATCCTGGCCGAGTCTGCTGGTATCGTACCCGGTTTGCGAGCGATGGCGAAGCGTAATTCACACCAAGTCGCCGCGCACAACTGACGTTACGAACGTTTGACCCGCCTGTTACGCTTTATTGGAAGAGGCATTTAGCGAGAAGCCAACATGGTACGCACCCCCTCACCCGATGGAATGTTGATGAAGATCCTGCCGGGGACGGACCGCAAGCGCTCACCCGGTTTGTATTGCTACCGCGTGACGTATCGGAATCCCGAAGGTCAGGACCCCGGTTGCATGATGACTTGGGAGGTGTCGGGCGGCCGGACGCCTTACCAAATCGCCCTGGAACGCGTGTCGCCCGGACGATTGAAGTGGCATTGCACCTGTGCCGACGCTATTTACCGAACCGAAGTGAATCCGAACCACCGTTGCAAACATGTCACCGGGCTATTGGAATGCCTGCCGTTGGCAGCATGAAGTCCGCGAGACGGATTGTAAATCCGTCTCACGAGCATGGGCTTAATGCATAATGCGCGGCAGCAAGAACACTGCGGCGAGCGACGTCGCCAAGGCGACTACCAAGACGCCGCCCCAAAGCAGCCAATCAATTCCCTTCTTTTCGAGGTCGTTCCCAGAGTTTTGGTTCTGCCCAACCGGGATTAATGGCCGCGTGGTCGATTCCCCTACCGGGCGATAATCCTGAGTCGGGTCGTATTGCGAACCTCGTATGGGAAATGGCGTCGGCGCGTAGTCCACGGCTTCGGGATCGGGCCGGGACAGCGGCGGAGTGACCGGCGTTCGGTGGGAAACATGCGGCGTCTGCTTCATCATCTGGCCGGAAACGGACCCTTCCTTTGGAGGCACGGGGGCCGGTTTGATGACCAGGTCACGAAATTCAGGGCAGCCCGGCAAGGATAGGAATTGTCCTTGCTTGGTTCGGGAGGCCCGGATGTTGGAGGCGTCGCCCAGCAAACCATCTTTCAAAGCCTTGCGGATGCCGTCGGTGGTTCCCTTCACCGTGTGCGTCTGCCCTTCGTCATCGCGGTAAACGAGATACCACAAATCGCCCGTGGGCTTGACCGCCTGGGGGGCCGCCTGGCGCAGCGAATTGCCCGTCAAGTCCTCGACGAATTCCTTGCACGAACCCGGCCGTTGCGAGGGGTCGCCGCTCATGGCTCGCATGATCGCCCAGTCGACGCGTTCGCTAATGGCCGGATTCAACTCGCGAGGACTCGGCAGCTCGTTGCGCTGCTTGCGCAGCCAGCACTCGAGCGGCCCGACCTTGCCAAACGGCACTTCGCCCGTGATCAGCGTGTACAGCGTCGCGCCCAGCGAATAAACGTCGCAACGGACATCGGCGTTCTTGGCATCGCGAAATTGCTCGGGGGCCATGTAATTCGGCGTCCCCAGGCCGCGGCCGGTTTTCGTGAGGTTCATCTCATTGTCGGCGTCCTTGACCAGCCCGAGGTCCGTCAGTTTCGCCATGCCATCGGGGGTCAAGAGGATGTTGTCCGGCTTGACGTCGCGGTGAATGAGTTTCTGCTTGTGGGCTCGGTGTAGCCCCTGGCAAACCTGGGCGATCAGCAGAATGCCCTGTTCTTCCGGCATGGCCCCGTCGCGCTCGACCTCGGGCGCCGAGCGACTCGCCGTCGACATATTCCATCACCAGAAATGGCGCCGAACCGACTCCGCAGAATTCGATCGCCCGAACCACATGCGGATGATCCAGAGCGGCGGCGACTTTGTACTCTTGTTCAAAACGCTTGAGAAGAACGGGGTTTTTGGCGGTCGCTGGCGGCAATACCTTGATGGCGACAATCTCGCCGGTGACCCCATGCCGGGCTTTATACACCGCCCCCATACCGCCTTCGGCGATCTTGGTGAGAACGGCGTAGTCGCCAATCTTGTGAGGGGCTACGGCGCGGGCGTCGGTCGGCATCCGTCTCTCTCCTGCCCTGACTGGGTGAGGCGGGGATTGCATGTCCAGATCCGGCGAACAAAGCCGGAGTCGGACAGCGGTCTTCTTCGGCAGCGACATTGGTTGGGTTACGACTGCCCGACCAACTTCACGCGACTTAGGAGAAAGATCTCACACGGCCTTCTTTTAGGCAGGACAAACCGGGAAAGTTGTCCCACAGTCAAATCCGGCGAGTCGGACACTTGGTCCGCTTATGGGCGGGGGGTGAAGGTGTAGAATATCTCCTCTGACCCATATTTAGCACATAATCCGGGTCATTGGCGTTGCTGTTTGCGTCGTCAGCATCGTACGGCCCACATCCAGTTCGTGGAATCCACTGCAAGATTTGCTTGTCAGGATTGGTCGAACGGGGCAAAATCAGAAGATAGTTAAAGGCTACGGGTTGCGGCGGGGTGGAGCAGGACGTTTCAAGTTTTGAGTTTTGAGCTTCAATTTCGCCCGGGAGGATTCCCGGCGCACGGCACGGCTTCGGACTTGAAACACGAAACTGGGAATTCGACGCGGAGCGGGTAATGAGCATCTTCGGCAAGCTGCTGATCGTTTTCAATCTCCTCGCTGCGGGAGCGTTCGCCTATTTCACTCTCCAGGACTGGAAGGCACGTCAGGAAATCACGTGGAATGCGCTGTCTCGCGAGGTGCAGTTACGCGGCATTGCCGTGGAGCCGCAGAATCCTCCGCCGGCCGCCGACGAGCTGGGTGACAAACGGGTCGCGTTCTATTTCGAGATGCCAGGCGGGCTGGTTTACCGAAGCATTCCCAAGGACCGACTCGATTCGATGATCCCCAAGGGGGATGAAACTTACGGCGACGGACCGGTCGCCGACCAGACTGCCGAGGTGGCGCGGCTGCAGAAAAAGGTCATTGCCTCGATTCCCGCCGAAGGCCAGCCACGCTTCAACGGGCTTCAGAATTATCTTCTCAGTTTGGCCTCCACCGGCGCCGAACGCGACGGCGTGAATGCCCTTCTGGATATCCGCGACAAAGGGCGCACGCGAGCTGCTCGCCGAGATTTGCCTTTGGTCGCTCGTACCCCGTCTCAGGTCGCGGCCCTGAAAGCGATCGTTCAGGTGTCGGATCTGGGTGATCCCGAGGCCATTATCCCGGAATCGGCCCGTACCAGTCGCATTGCCCTGACGCGCGAGGCGGTCAAGAGCTTCCTTCTGGGCGAAGTGCCCCACGGAGCCGTGGGCGATGAACCGCGTCGCACTTTGACCAATAAAGTTCTCGATGCCTTGAAAGACAAAGCGGGCGATGCGGAGAAGAAGGCCCTTGCGGACGCAGCCCCCGCGGATGCGGCAGGGTGGACGCAACTCGCCAACGTGGCGGTCGAGCCGTTGAACAACAAGCCGAGTTGCGACCGGGCGGTTGCCGGACTGCTGGCATTCGCGCAGAGCAAGGCCCTTGTGCCGACTGAGAGTGCCGGCCTCAAGGACATTGCCGACCTCATCAGCCAGTCGCAACAGGACCCGTTGCCGCGGGGGTTTGATCTGGACGCGACCGTCCAAAGCGCGGCACTGAATCTGTTAAACTCCAAGTTCGACGAGGCTCAACTCCCATCGAGCAGCGGCAAGTCCGGCAAGGGCGACCCGCGCGATGAAAAGGCCCGAAAAATCGCGCACCTGTTATTCCATATCGACGCCTGGCGTCACGCGGATAAGACCCCGGCCGTCGTGGCGGAACGCAAGAAGTGGCACGAGCGCGTCGCGGCGATCATTGGCTTGCCCGCCTACATCCGGGCCGCCGAGGCCGAGGCCAGCGAATACGCCGACGCCAGCCAGCGCCTGGTGGGCGTTATTACCGAAGAGCAAAGCGCCTTCGAGGCTGAATACCGTTCGCAAGTGCAACGCGTTCTTAACTTGTTCGCTCAGTGGCAGGTGCTCGACAATCAACTGAAGGCCCAGGACGCGATCACCAAGGAAAACGACCGCCTCCGAGCCGAGCGTCAGACGGAAAAGGCCAACCTGGAGAAATCCCTGGAAGTGGCCAAGGCAGACGCCAAGACAGCCCTGGACAAGTTGAAGAAGACTCAGGCTCGCTTGTTCGCGATCCAAAAGGACCTTCGCGACGCTCAGTCGGCGATCCTGGCATTGGAAAAGCAATTGCGACAAATTGAATTGGGAACAAACTAGGTTCGCCGCGACGCGGAGCTTTGTGAACCAAACGCGTCGGTCACCAGGAGATGGCAATGGCGTTCATCGGCAAGCTGCTGGTTGTGGTACACTCGGCCTTGAGCCTCGGCGTTTTGGCATGGGCGCTCGCCGTCTATACCCAGCGAATCGATTGGAACACGCCCAAGGAAGCCCCCAAGGACGGGCAGACCGGCTTGTTCGACAAGCAAAAGGCGCTCGCAACCCAGTACAATGGGGCGGTCGATAAAGCGTACACGCGCTGGTCGGGCAATCTGTTTCAGGTCCAGGTCCTGGAAGCCGAACGCTATCCGCGGCGTGAGTTTTACAAGAACGAGCTGGATATGATTCGCACGGGACGGACGACTGCCAACGGCAAGTCGGTCCAGTCAACGAATCCCGTCCGCGAACTCGTCTACGCTCCGAACGGGTTTCTCGACGTCAGGACCGCGAATCGGCCGCCGGTCATGGTCCGACCGGGCATCAAAGCCGACAGCATCGCGGGCTATAACACGAAGATGGTGAAACTCGTCGAGGATATTCAGGCATCGCAGATCAAGAACGCCAAAGCGATCATTGAACGCGACAAGCTGAACGACGACATCATCGGCCATACGCAGCCGATGCTCAAGAAGGGGCTGCGCACGCTCTTGCTGGAGCAGATCACGTTCAAGGAACGGGCACAGCGCGAAGATGGATACGTCATCGATTTCATCACCAATCGCGAGGCGGACTTCGGACTACTCAAGAAACGCCGCGATGCGATGCTAAGCCGGATCGATGAACTCAACGATTGGAAGAAGAAGGAACGGAAGACAGGTACAGGCGGCAATTGAGGTTGCGGTTGACATGGCCGAGGTGTCCGGTATATCCGGCCGCTTCGGGGAACACTCTCTAGGTAAAGCGACGGGTGCGACGAGGCGGGGGAACCGCCGCGTCCAGGAGGCAGATTCCCATGACGATTTTCGGCAAGATCCTCGTCTTCATGAACCTGGTGTTCGCCGTTGTGACCGGCGCGCTCATCGTGTTCGTATTCACAACCCGTGCAAGCTGGCACACGGCCTACGCCGATGCGAAGCTCAAGGCCGAGGCCGCTGAGGCCGCGTACAAGAGCGAGAAGGCGGCGCACCAGAACGATGTCGATCAGAAGACCGAGGAAGCCAAGGGACTCGAAGCCGAGATCAATCGCGTTAAGACTGACTTGACGAATGTACAGGCTGAAAACGATCGTCTGGCCAAGGCGGCCGCCAGCCAGCAGAACCTCACCGACAAGGCGAACACGACGGAGAAGGCCCTTCAAGAAGAGTTGAAGCAGATCAAGATCGAACGCGAAGGTCTCGTCAAGGAAAAGGATGATCTTCGCGGTCGGATCGTCAGCCAGCAGAAGGAAATCGACCAGTGGCGCAATCAAGCAATTAACGCCGACCTGCAAGCGAAAAACCTCCTGCAAAAGAACAACAACCTGCTGCGGTCCGTGGAGGATTTGACGGTCAAAGTCCGCGATCTCGAATCGATCGGCACCGGGCCGGCTGGTGGCGGAAATGCATCGATCGTCGAACCGCCGCCGCGGACGGCTCCGGGCGGGGTACGCGGCAAAGTGACCTATGTGGGAACGGGCAGCAGCGGCTTGGCCCAGGTCGACGTCGGCAGCGATTCGGGCCTGTCCGCGGGCAATGTGCTCACCGTGTATCAAGGAAACGAATACAAGGGCGACTTGAAATTGACCTCCGTGCTGCCCAAGTCGGCGGTGGGCAAGTTCACCCCGGCCAAGCGAACCTCGAAGATCTTGGCGGGCGATAAAGTTATCACGAGCTTTTCGACCATCCCGCAGTGATTCCATTAGGGGACTGAAACGATGGCACGGTACATCGAAGACAAGCCGCGGAACAATGTCTACACCGGCATCTTGGCGATCTCGTTGCTCGCTTTGGTGGTCGCCTCCGGTCTGCTCTATTTCGACATGGATTCCATCGGCAAACCGCCCGCGGGCAATCTGAATCTCGACGTGCCTGGCGGCGGCGCGGCGCCGACCAAGTCCGCAGCCAAGTAGTGCCCGCGCAGCCAGGAATTTGGCCGAGTATTTGAGGAACTGAAATGGCCACCGAGACCGAAGTCAAGGAAGTCCGACAGAAGCCGCGAAACGATGCCTATACGGGCTTGCTCGCCATCTCATTCTTGGCTCTCGTCGCGGCCACGGTGTTCATCGTTCTCGATGCGGACCAGCTGGGCAAGCCGCCGGGCAAGCTGCAGATCGATGTGCCCGGCGTGACGCCCGGCAAGGCCGGCAATCCACTTCAGCGACCCGATGCCGGGAAGGCCAAGATTGATAATCGGGAGCCGGGGCCGGGGGTTCCGATGCCGATGCCGCCAATGCCCGGCAAGGCTGGCCTATCGCGGAACGAGCCGGGCAAACTTCCGGACCTGCCGGCACTGGATACTTCCGGCGCGGTGGTCCCCGTGAAGGCCGAAACACCCGTTAGTTCCGATGATCCGCCGCTGCCCGTCAAGCCATTCGTTCCGCCGAAGTAAGAGTCGAAAAACGCAATCAAGAGCCGGAAGCGCAAGCGAAGGGAGTAGCGTTCGCAAAGGCAACGCCGCTCCCTTCGCTTTGCGCTTCCGGCTCTGCAACTCAAGCGCGATCTCCGCGTTTCAATGGGCCCTCGGAACTGATCGGCACCTATAACGACCTCATGCCCGGAGGTCGCATTCATGCGCTGGCTTCTCCCTCTCCTGTTCGCCATTCCCGCGTTGGCCGATGTCACAGTCGTCGACAAGGCCCCAACTTCGCCGGCGAATACTCAGTACATCGCCAACCGCAAGCCGCTCCAGCCGAGCGGGCTCGTGCGCTTGCCGCCGGGGTCCGTGAAGCCGGAAGGCTGGCTCAAGGCGATGCTCCGTATGCAGGCCGATGGCTTTCATGGCCATCTCGAGGAAATCAGCCCCTACTTGAAGAAGGAAGGCAACGCCTGGCTTTCCAAGACCGGCGCCGGCAAACAGGGCTGGGAGGAAGTACCGTACTGGCTGAAGGGCTACCTCAATTGCGCTTATGCGCTCGACGACGAGAAGATGATCAAGGAAGCCCACTTCTGGGTCAAGGCCGCACTCGATAGCCAGCAAGCGGATGGCTGGTTCGGGCCCGGCGCGGGACGCAAGGGCATTGCCACCGATCTGGTTGGCAAGACCGACCTGTGGCCCAACATGATCATGCTCTTCATTTTCCAGGACTACTTCGAGAAGACTCGCGACAAGCGCGTCCTTGAGGTAATGAAGAAGTATTTCAAATATCTCGCCAGTGTGCCGGAAAAGGAATTTCTGGTCGGCTATTGGCCGTCGATGCGGGCTGGCGATCAGCTTTATAGCATCCTCTGGCTCTACAATCGCACGGGCGACGAGTGGCTGCTCGATCTGGCTGCCAAGACCCATCGCCGGGCGGCGCGCTGGGACACCGGCCTCATCGATCGGCACAACGTGAACATTGCCCAGGCATTTCGCGAGCCGGCCACATGGTGGATAGTCTCCGGCAAAAAGTCCGACCTCGATGCGACGGAAAAAGTCTGGAGCGACGTGCGCAAGAAGTGGGGCCAGGTGCCCGGCGGCATGTTCGGCGGCGACGAGATCTGCCGCGACCGCTACACCGGTCCGCGGCAGATGATCGAGACCTGCGGCATCGTCGAGGAGATGCTCTCCGACGAATTACTCGTGGCAATCACCGGCGATCCGAAATGGGCTGAACGTTGCGAGGACGTCGCCTTCAATTCAATGCCGGCCGCGTTTACCCCGGACATGAAGTGCCTGCGTTATCTCACAGCCCCGAACATGCCGCAAAGCGATCACACGAACAAAGCCCCCGGCATCGCCAACGGCGGCGACATGCTCGGCATGAACCCGTTCGCCCACCGCTGCTGCCAGCACAACTGCGGACAAGGCTGGCCGTATTTCAACGATCATCTGTGGTACGCAACCGCTGACGATGGCCTGGCGGCGTACATGTACGCACCATGTGCCGCGACGGCGAAGGTGGCGGGCGGTGTAAACGTGAGCCTTAATGAGACGACCACCTACCCATTCGATGAATCAATCAACATTGCCGTGGTACCAGACAAGCCGGTCAAGTTCCCGCTCTATCTCCGCATTCCGACCTGGTCGGACGGCGTAAAGGTCTCGATTAACGAGGAGCCGGTCAAAGTGAAATGCACACCGGGCAAGATCTTGTGCATCAACCGCGAATGGAAAGCGGGCGATGTTGTGATGCTGGACACGCCGATGGCAATCAAGCTCAAGCGCTGGCCGGGAACGAATACGCTTTCGGTCGTTCGCGGGCCGCTGACGTATTCGCTGCAAATCAAAGAGAAGGAAGTTCGATATAGCGGCACCGACCAATGGCCCGCCTACGATCTCTTCGCGGATTCCCCGTGGAACTACGGGCTGGAACTCGATTCGATCAAGACGATGACGGCGGCGGGACCGGATTTTCGCGCGTGGTACAAAGTGGGGTTCGAGAATAGAGCGATCTTTTCCGAGTCCACGCCAAGCCGCATCAAAGCCAAAGCCCGCCGCATCCCGAACTGGACGCTGGACAAGCGTGGCCTCGTCAACGAGGTTGTCCCCGGTCCCTTCAAGAGCAACGAAAAGCTCGAAGACATCACGCTCATTCCGATGGGCTGTTGCCGGCTGCGTATCACGGCATTCCCCATTATCGACAACAAGACCGGCAAGGACTGGCCGCCGCCGCCGAAGCCGAAATACGTCGCCAGCGCTTCGCATTGCTACGAAGGTGATTCAGTCGATGCCCTGTGCGATGACGTTGTGCCGAAGAACTCGAACGATCACGGCCTCGATCGCTTCACCTGGTGGCCTCGCAAGGGCAGCGTCGAGTGGGTGCAGTACGATTTCGACAAGCCGATGACTGTTTCCAGTGCCAGTGTCTACTGGTTCGACGACACGCCGACGAAGGGGGGCTGCAAGCTGCCAAAAAGCTGGCGGCTCCTCTATCGCGATGGCAAGGATTGGAAGCCGGTCGCCGACGTCAGCGACTACGTCGTCGCCAGGGACAAGTTCTGCGCGGTGAAGTTTAAGAAGGTGACCACGCCGGCATTGCGGCTCGAAGTGCAATTAGAGAATGGTTATTCAGGCGGCATTCTGGAGTGGCGAGTGAATTGATCACTCCTCATCCGTGAGCTTTCCGGTCTCGACCAGTTCCCGCATGTCGGCGGGACAATTGGCCCAGGCAGTTTGATATGTAGCCTCCAAAGGGACTGGTACGTATTCGCCATACTCCAGATAGGCGGGCATGTCCGGCAATATGTCGCCAACGGCAATTGGCTCGACGTAGACCATCGTATTCAGGCCGGCAATCACACTGCCCGCCGCGTAAGCGCCAAGTGTGAGCGGCTTGGCAGGGTCAAACTCCAGCGGAACTTCATCGATCTCCTCCCAGTTGGCGTACTGAATGCCGTTGGGATCGCGCTTTGACGGCGGGAACGGATCGATGATGAGCAGATGCACGCCGTGGTGCAAAAACGCTATAGCCTTTGCGATGAAATCGTTGAATGCGAGCTTGCTGTGTTTATTCCCAGGTGAAACAAGCTCGCTGACGCAAACGACATCTCCCAGTCCGTGACGGATAACCACACGGTTGCCCTTGGCGGCGAGAACTGCTTTCGCGCTCTCGGCACTGTAGCGAGTCTTGGGCGGCGTCTTGATGAGCGTTCCGCCCGTAGGTTGTTTGGTTGGCTTGCGCTTGATTTTCCGTTCAACTGCCAGGACGTCGGGAACCGGAGAGCCCGCATGTTGCTCGATTAACGCCGAGTATCCAACAGGCAAGATTCCGAAATTGAGGACTCGGCAAATCTCGGCGGTCCACACTTGATGGAAGTGATGATAGATATTCGGATCGACCCGTGACCAATTGTGCATCGGCATGGCGATTCTCCTGCTGGCATTTTACTACAAGCGCGGGCGGCGCGAAGTGACGACCCTGAGGTGGAATCCATCAACTCGGCATGTCCCAAAGCATCATGAATGCTGGATGAGAGCTGCCGCCAGAGGATGCGCAAAGTGCCAGAACCGATTCGTTTCTCGGATGACGGGGCGGCAAGCAGCCGCTCCGACAACCAAAGGAGCGACACAATGTTCCGCAAGCTGATTCTGGGAAGCATCCTATCCGTCGGGGCCATCGCCGGTCTCGCGTTCACGCCCGTTACCGCTGAAGCCCACGAGCGGCCGATTCACCGCGGCCATCGCCATTTCGATCGATTCGAAGTCCGCGTGCGCCACCGCGATAGCTGGGAAGTTCACGACACGTTCCGCAATCGTCTGGAAGCCCGCCGCGAAGCCGACCGGCTTCGCCACCGCGGCCTGATCGTGGAGATTCGCGCGTGCGACTAGGGAAACCAATCCCCTCGTTCCGCGCGTTAGCGCGGAACGAGGGGCGGAATCGCTTCGGTTCTTGCACTCCCATTCCGCTTCGGCTACCCTCTGATAGGTGGTCATCCTGAGGGTCGGTCATGCTGAGCGTTCTCGGTAATCCGCAGCAATTCTGCAACGGCATGAACCGCCGGCACTTTCTTCAGGTGGGTGGGATTGGTGCATTGGGCCTTTCGCTTGCCGACTTACTGCAAGCCCAAGAAACTTCCAGCAGCAGTTTCGGTAAAGCCAAGTCGATCGTCGTCCTCCATCTTTACGGCTCGCCCAGTCAGATGGATACGTTCGATCCGAAACCGGATGCGCCGGCTGAAGCACGCGGCGAGTTCAAAACGATTCCCACCCGCATGCCCGGCGTTCGAGTCTGCGAACATCTGCCGCGCATCGCCGGACTGCTCGATCGCACGGCGCTGATCCGATCGATGACGCACCCATATCCGACGCATGGCGTGGCCTACACTTTGTCCGGCATTCCGGTCAATCCGGAGCGCGACGTCCGTGGCCATTGGCCCTTTTATGGTTCCGTGCTCGATTACTTGTGGGCAAACGAACATGCCCGGCAACCGGCCGGCGTGCCGCGAAACATGTGCCTGCCTTGGCCTTTGCATAGCCATAGCGCGAACAAGAGCCACCGGGGTTTGCACGCCGCCTGGCTCGGCCGGCAGTGGGAAACCATTTACGCCGAGTTCGCCGGCCAAGCAACGCGTGCCGAGGGCGCTCCATCCGCCGATGGCAACACTGCAATTCGCAGCAAGTTCGACCCGCACGACGGCATCACCGCGGCCAGCACTTTTCGCTTCACGGTGCCGACAGTTCTGTCGCAAGCGCCGGCGGATGGCATTCTGCATGAGATTGGTCGATCCGGCGTCGAATTGCCGACGGGCGTACCGCACGATCGGCTGACCGGTCGCCGCGACTTGCTCAAGCAATTTGACTCCGAGCAGGTGTCCAACACCGGCGGCCTGAATCGCTTCCGCCAGATGGCGTTCGACATGATCCTGTCGCCCAAGTGCGCCAATGCATTGGATGTGACCCGCGAGCCGCGAGCGGTTCGCGACAAGTATGGTCTCACGTTGTTCGGCCAAGGATGTCTCGCCGCCCGCAGATTGATTGAAGCCGGAGTCCGCGTCGTCACCGTGTACTGGGACGAATTTGGCCCCGCGAACACCGGCTGGGATACGCACGCCAACAACTTCCCCCGGCTCAAGGAAGGCCTCTGCCCGACGCTCGATCAGGTGTTCCCAACGTTTCTGGACGATCTCGAGCAACGCGGCCTGCTCGAGGAAACGCTGGTGATCTTGACCAGCGAGCACGGCCGCACGCCGAAACTGGCAAACGTCACCGGCGGCGGACGCGATCACTGGAGTTACGCGTATTACACCTTGCTCACTGGCGCCGGCATCAAACGGGGTACGGTCGTCGGCGCCACGGATCGTCAAGGCGGTTATCCAATCGATCGGCCAATCAACCCCAAGGATGTTTTGGCGACGATGTATCATCTCCTCGGCTTCGATCCCAACGAGGTCACGATTCCGGACCGCGAAGCAAGGCCGAAATACTTGCTGCCCTATGGTGAAGTCATTCCTGAAGTATTGACCTGAATGGGCAAAGCGGTCGGCAATTGCCCTTAGCCACTTCCGTACGCCAGACCAAAAGTCGGGTCGACAGTTCCAGAGGGCGACCGGGCGAATTCTCCGCGGAATGAGGGGTTGTAGTCCACCCTGCTCGCCCGATACGATAGCCACGGCTGCGGGCTCGCATTCTGGCCACTCTTGACGATGCGTGACAGCGACATCGATGACGATCGTCCGCGAAAGCGTTCCCGCGGATATAGCGAGGACGTTGATCGTCCGCGCAATTGCCCGCGTCGGAGGGAATTTGCCGCTTCGAAAAAACGAGCGGCGCCGGCCCCGATTTTGGGCCTTTCCACCGCCGGATTCGTCCTGCTATTGGGAATCGGGATTGGCATCTATTTGCTGGTGCGCGATACGAGCAAGCCGGCCGCGAGCGATTTGATAGTTCATGCCCCGACCGACGCAATTATCCTTTCCGGTTACGACTTCGACGCACTCAGCCGGAACGATGCTTTTCGCAAAGCAATGGTGCCGCAGCGCCACCCGACATCGTGGAACTGGATCGAGCTGGATTGCGAGCCGCGGATTTGTCGCGCGTGCTGATCGCGCGCACCGTGAATAACGGCAATACCTGCGCCGTGCGATTCAAAGCGGCGCCGGACAAGTCGAAGTTCCTACTGGCGATCGAGCCGGGCAAGGACTATGGCGCATTCACGAGCTTGACGGGCAATTACAAGTTTGGCTACTTCGCCGACGACCAAACGCTGGTCCTGGCGGACAAGGAACCAGCGATCCGAGCGCTCCGCGAACAGGGGCAAGGCCGACTGAATGGCGATTTGCAGTCCATGGTCAACAAGGTTCGCGGACCGGTCTGGCGCGCCTCCGGGCGAATGACGTCGAGCGATCACGGCCGACTGGGCGCTGGCGACGACGGGTTTTCGTTACGCGTTGGTCCTTCGGCCGGCACGGCGGCATGGCTGGTTCCCGATGGCCCGGTCGCCGAGGTTCGTTTTGAGTTGGAATTCGAGAAAGCCGCCCAGGCCCGGCAGGCCGTTTCGAACCTGAAAAGCGCTTTCCTGGTTCAGCGCAGCACCAATGACCTCGGCCAAATGATCAATATTCGCGACGGGACGGATTCGGGAGATATCTCCGATATCCGGCGCGGCTATGAACAGGCCAGCGTCCAAGACCACGGCAATCGGGTTTCGGCGAAGCTACAATTGCCGGCCAGCGAGGCGATGCGAGCCGTCGGCTCCGTACGATATTGAGGTTACGCGCGCAGTTTGCATACTTGTAAAACACTCCCTCCACCGGCTCCTTGTCCAAGTCGCTGAGACGATCCCATGGCCTATCAAGTTGTTTGTCCGAATTGCTCCGCGAAACTCAAATCCGCTCAGCCGGTCGCCGTCGGCAAGACGTTGACGTGTCCTCAATGCAAGAGCAAGTTCACGCTCACCGAGCCGGCCGCTGAAGTGGACACCCGGCCTGTTGCATCTGGGCCACCTTCGGGGACTGCAAGCAGCCGCTATGTGGTGACGCCGCGGCGGGGCAGCAAGGCCGAAATCAACGACATTGAATCGGCGGACATCGTGGACGCAGCCGACTTCGATTATTCCTCGCGGCCGAAGGCTAAGGGGCGGCGAGACGAGGACGACGAGGACGACCGGCGAGGTCGTCGCCGCAAGGATGAGGACGAAGGCGAACGTTCGCGATCGAGGCGTTCGCGCGACGACGATGACGACATCGGCGACGACCGCCGAGGTCGCCGCCGTCGGGACGACGACGATCGACCCAGCCGTCGACGGGGCATGGCCGACGATGAGGATGTTCCGCCTTCCCGAAGAAATCGTGCGGACACCGACGATGAAGATCGTCGGCCTCGTTCGCGTCGTCGAACGGGCAAGAAGGGCAACAAGACACTGCTGATTGCGCTCATCGGCGGAATTGCGGCGATGCTTTTGTTTTGTGGGGGCGGCGCCGCCTTCTATTACTTCGATCCCTTTGGCATTTTCGGAGGAGCCAGTTCGGAAATGCTCGCTTGGGCGCCCGCCGACTCACAAATGGTCACGTTCATGGATGTCGAAGAAATGGAGAAGGTGGACGAAATGAAAGGTTCGTTCAAGGGCGAACTTTCGGACTCAGCCAAGTTAGGGCTCAAGCCAGAAGACGTCGCGACCGTCTTGGGCGCGGGCAAGGGAGCGGGACTCATGGGTCGCGGCGATGCGGACGTCACCGTCATCAAGCTCCGCAAGACTGCCGATCAAAAGAAGATTATTGACTCCGCCGGTGGCACCGAGGCGACGGCCAATGGCAAGAAGTACTACAAGACGAAGAGCGGCGCCGGACTCTATTTCCCGTCCACCAAGATGATTGTGGTCACTAAATCTGAGTCCACTCTTGTGGGGCTTCTGCAAAAAGATGAAGGGAAAATCGTCATTTCGGACGACTTGCGCTCGGCTGCCAAGCGGGGCGAGGGCTTGATGTGGATGGCGGCGACGGGCGATGCCGCGGAAAAAGGAGATATCATTGGCCTGATGGCTGGGCTTGGAAACATGTTCAAACCGGGAGCCGGTGGGGGCGCGAAGTCGACGGTGAAATGCAAGAGCACGTTGCTTTCCTTCAACGTGTCCGGCAATCGCGCCACGGGACGATTCGAATCGACGTACGAGAATTCGGATGCGGCCAAGCGCATGGCCGATGACCTGAAAAAAGCGCTCGACAAGTCCAAGAACAAGATGAACGACGTGGAATCGTTCGACGTTTCCTCGAGCGGCGCGACCGTCACGCTGTCGATTGTCGGCCCGGTCAACAAAAAGAAAGGCGGCTTTCCCGGGCTGCCGTTTGGCGGCGGCTTTTAGCACGGAACCTCCAATCGCCCGCCGGAATCGCTGCTGGCGGCGACGGAGCGTCGGCTTGGTTCGGCCGGACTCTGACACTTTTTCCGTGGCATCAGTTCTGACGCCATTGGACTTCCGCCATCCCATGAATTACTCTTCAGGCGGAAGATCCTGCGCCCAGGGGGTTCTCCGCCCAATGGAATGCACCTGAATGAGTTGGATTCGTGAGGCCGACGAGGAACCGATTCCCGGCTACCGCCTGATCAAGCCGCTTGGCTCGGGTGGCTTTGGCGAAGTGTGGCAGTGTGAAGCGCCGGGCAAGATCCTGAAGGCCATCAAGTTCGTTTTCGGCAACCTGGACGCGTCCGCCACTGGCGATGGGCGTGCCCGTCAGGAGTTCCACGCACTTCAGCGCGTCAAGGAAGTCCGTCATCCGTTCGTTCTCTCCATTGAGCGCATCGACATTCTCGATGGGGAAGTGGCCATCGTCATGGAACTGGCGGAGAACAGCCTTTATGACGTGCTTCAGGATGTGCGACAGGCTGGATACCCTGGAATACCGCGCGATCGGCTGCTGCGTTACATGGCCGATACCGCCGACGGACTCGATTTCCTCGGCGAAACGCACAATTTGATGCACTTGGACGTCAAGCCGCGAAACCTGTTTCTCGTGGGTGATCACGTCAAAGTGGCGGACTTTGGACTCGCCAAGCATTTGGAACGATCCAGTTCGTCAGGCATCATGGCGGGGATTTCGCCCCAATACGCCGCGCCGGAGACATTCGCTTCGCGCATCACCAAGTTTAGCGATCAATACAGTCTGGCGATTGTTTACCACGAACTCTTGACCGGCCGGCGGCCGTTCACGGGCAAGACGATTCGCGAACTTGCTCTGCAACACATGAACGTCGATCCGGACCTGTCCGGGCTGCCGGAACGCGATCGACGCGTGGTTGCTCGCGCTCTATCCAAGGATCCCTTCAAGCGATTTCCGAGCTGCAAGGCCTTCGTCGAGGCATTCGGCTCGCGGGGCGGCAGTGGCGCCGATCTGGGCATGCAGGTGCCGGCAACTCCTCCGACCCAACAGCCGGGGGAATTGGTCGCCTGGGACTACGATTCCGCACCGAAAACGCTTCAGCTGGACTTGGAGCTGGGACCAAAGACACTTGCGGTCGAGTCGGGCGAGCTTTCCAACGTGTCCGCCGCGTTGACGGGGCCGACCGCGCTTCCCTATGCCGTCGAGGTCCAAGAATCGATTTCGGTCTCGACCCGAGAGGACAGTCAGCGCGTCAGCTTCGATCTCCCGGAAGCCGAAGGGGGAGTGCTACGGCCGACCTTGGTGATTGGAATTGGCGGATTTGGTCTCCTCGCGTTGCGGGAATTGCGTAGCCGTCTCACGGACCGGGCAGGCGATCTGCGACATGTACCGGCCGTCCGATTCTTGTATCTCGATGCCGATCCGGAGGCCCGCGCCATCGGAATGGCCGGCTCGCCGGACCGAGCGTTGTTGGCGGAACAAGTTTTCCCAACTCCCCTGCAGCCGGTGACTCGCTATCGCCGGGCGGCCCTGGATTTGTTGACGGAATGGCTGCCCCGCGAAAAGCTGCACGCCATTCCCCGCAACATGCACCCGCAAGGGTCGCGGGCCCTCGGAAGACTTGCGTTCACCGAGAATTACTTGCGCTTTGTCACCCGCGTTCGGCGGGAACTGGAGATCGCGGCTCACCCGGAGTCGATCGCGCGGTCCGCCGATCATTCCGGCTTGTCGGCTCGCGACACGCGGCCTCGCGTATTTGTCCTCGCGGCGGCGAGCGGCGCTTCGTCCGGCGCCTGCCCGATATTGGCTACGCGCTCAAGCGGTTGCTCACGCAACTGAAGCTTCCAACCGACGTCGCGGCATTCTTGTATTTCGGCGCGCCGGCCGACCCCACGACACCGCCGGAAGAAGGCGCGAACGTCTACGCGACACTCACCGAACTCAATCATTACGCGGACGACTCGATCACGTTCCGATCTCGATACGGCGGGCCGGACGGACCGCAACTGGAATCGCCGAATCAGCCATTTTCGACCGTCTATCTCATCCAGCGCGGCGGCCGCGGGCCGGCGGCGGCCGCGGAATGTGCGGAACGCCTGGCAGCTTATCTGTGTCTCGATCTGACGACTCCACTCGGAGCGGACCTCGATGCCTCGCGCTCCAGCATGCCGGGGCTATTCCGTTCATTCGGCACGGGCGGCGTGTGGTTCCCACGGGGATTATTGCTGCGCTCCGCTTCCCGGCATATCTGCGAACGGCTGATCTCGCAATGGCAGGCGCCGGGGCCGGCGTTTTCACCGTTTGTCGACGAGATATGCAAGAAGGCGACCGCCGATCCCGCCCTTCAACCCGATCGAATCGTCGTTCAGATTGACGAAGTTGTCCGCGCGAGCCATGCGGGACCGGAAGAGCAGGTTTCCAGCTTGCTGAAATCGCTGGAAATGAAACTCCTCTCGTCCGACCTGACGACCGCGGCTTGGGCCCGCGACGCCTTTGACGCCGTGATCAACGTGGTCGGCGTCAAGGGATCCACCGATCCGGCCGATGCGGTCCGGACTGGCAAACTCGCCAAAGCATACACGATGGCGGTGAACACAGTCAGCGACGCCTGGGCAAAGAAGCTGGGAGGCGCCGGCCTGAGCCTGCTCGAACAGCCGGGCCGGCGGGTGGCCGCGGCGGAGGCCGCTCTGGCTCGACTCATCGAATTCTGCGAACAATCCGAGGCGGATGCGGTCCGCCGAGCGGCGGATTTTATCCGCAGATCGGAGCAAGGATACGCTCAGGCCCGCGCGGCGGCTGAAGTGTGCGCCCACGGTGGTCGATTCAGCCTATTCGGCGGCAAGGACCAGCGGAACATGCGAGCGCTGATGACGGCCTTGACCGACTACGCCGCTGCCCGTGCGGCCGATGAAGCCCAGGCCGGGGCAGTGCGGTTCTTCCGCAAGCTGAAGGCGGGTCTCGAAGATCGCCAGCGCGACATGGCGATTTGCCGGCAGCGGCTCACTCACTTGCGACGAGCACTCGAAGTTCCCGAAACGGCCGGCGCTTCGATTTGCGGCGGTCCCTCGCCCACCGTGGAGCTGCTTCTCCCGGACGGCGGCGAGGAGATCGAATGGGCCGCCAAGCGCTTCATCGAAACGATTCCGCCCGAACAGCTCACGAAATTAGACCGTGTGCTTCAGGCGCTGGTACTCGAGCCGCGCGGCGGCCTGTTCGGCGCCTGCCAGAAGTCTGGCGATTTTATCCATGATTTGGCCGATCCCATGGTCGACCAAACCGTGGCGTTTTTGGGCGAAATGCTTCCACTGTCGGACGTGGCGGAATTCCCCGCCCAGCGTGGACAGGATGGGCGGCTGCGAATGCGCCGGGCATTCGAGCGTGCAGCTCCGACCGTCGCAGGGTCCGGGGACCGCGAGAAATGTTATTTGCTGGTGCCCGATACGCCCGGCGGCGAAAAAGTATCGAAGAATGCCAGCCTCGACTTCCCGGGCAGTACGATCATGCGCGCTAGCCGGTCGAATGAGATCACGTTCTGTCGCGAGATCCGCCTGCGGCCCGCGGACGTCCGCGAGGCCATGCAATATTGTCGCGAGCCTTATGAGGAACGAGCGTATCGCCCTTCTCCCTCGCCGCACGCCCGCTTCGACGTCGTCGAATGGCTGCCGCTCGACGTGTAAATCATGTTGCGACGCCTGGGTTCCTATCTGCTCGGTGCATTCGTCTGTGCGGAACTCGCTTATCTCCCGCTGGCGAATTTCCTCCAACGCGTGCCGCGGCAGCCGGATCCGCTTCCCCAGGAGATCCTCGGCCGCCACCAGCGTGAAGGACGAGCGACTGGCTCGGACTCCCTTCAATCAGCGATCGACTCGACGGGCAAGATATGCGACCGTTGGGCGGAATTAACGGCACAAAATCAAGGGTGGTCGCTGTTCGCTCCGCGATTTGGACAAGCGGGGACGTTTCTGACACTCGATGTGGTCGCCGCCGACGGGTCGCGAACCGAATTGCGGAGCCGCTTCGAGCCCGCCGATCCCTCGCACTACGTTCGCTTCGATGTGTTGAACTATCGTCTCTTCTACCGCGAGATGTCCTACGCCCTCGTGTATTCCGAATGGAAGCTCGATTCGTTCGCGACGCGCGGCGAAGAATGGCGGCACGCGATCCGCGACTATGTGACCTGTTACCGGCGCTCGCTATCCGCGTACATTCGCTGGCGGGTCGAAACGGAACTGCCGGGAATTATTATTCGCGAGGTGCAGGTCAACGTGCGCGTCTTCCTGCCGCCGAAACCACACGAGGTAGTCCGATCGGAGCCGGTCACGGTGCGGTTTGCGAAGTGGACCCCGGAAGGATTGATTCCTTTCGACCCGGTGGCAGGAGGTTTTGTTCAGGACGGTAACTGATAGACAGCGCACGTTTCGCCGGTTATTAATCTGGCGAAGCTTTCTAATTCCAGGAGGGATACTCATTCGAAACGCGACCATTGGCCGGATCGAAGCGCTGAAATGAGAAGTACCGCTGGAGAACGAGGAGAAGGCGGCGGAGGGAAGCTGACTCTCGTTGCCTGCGTCTGGTAGAATGTTGGTACGGAGGTTTTGGTCATGCCGAAGATGTCCCTCTTGCTCGACGTCCGGCGCGCGCAGGCCGAGGCCCTCGATCGTGCAATTCACGATTGGCAGCCACCGGCGGATCCGGATGGCCGTGCGCGCGCCATCGAACAGGCGATTTCCGCGTCGCTTGAACTATCCGCACAGGCCAAGAAAACGGTTGACAATGTATTCGCTTTCATCCCCCGCGACGGTACACTTCTCGATTACCTAAATCGACACAGGGAAGGACTGACGGACTACTTCAGATTCGCCCTCGCGGGCTTACGTAAGCTTCGGGATCACGCCTGGAATTCGGAAAAGGTCGGCCGTTCCGTGCCATCGCTTCCATTGCTCGAACGTGTGATTCGCGACGTGGAGCGGTTGCAATCCGATACCCTCAGCCACTGGCTTGAGTTCGACCCGAAACAAGTAATTGGCCCTGATGAGGATTACCTCAGCCACGACGAGTTTCTCCGGTTCCTTGAATCGCAGATGAGTGAGGAAGCACGCCGTGAGTTACAGGGTCGTTTGGCGCCAGTCGGTTCGTAGAACCGTGCAGTCCTGGGCCCTTCCCGACCAGGTACTGGTTGAACTATACCTTCGCGTCGACGCTCTGTCACAGAATCCTGCTGACCGTTTGGTACGCACGAACGAGCCGTTTGACGGAATGACTTTCGCATTTCAATTCGTCGATCCAGCGAATCGAATCTGTGAACACTACTTTGCGTTCCTGGTTCGCTACTCTCAGGACGAAGAATCGCTCCACGTCGAGCGCGGAAGCTATGCGCGCCGCTTCGCCTGACCGGATGGAATGCGCCCTTGGTTCCCCTCTCCGCATCCGTAGGATTCATGGGAACGCACCCCGCAACATCACACGAGGAGCGAGACACATCCTTCCATGCCGAAGCGCACCGATATCAAGAAGATCCTCCTCATCGGCTCCGGGCCGATCGTTATTGGCCAGGCCTGCGAATTCGATTATTCCGGCACCCAGGCGTGCAAGGCCCTTCGCGAAGAGGGCTTCACGGTCGTGTTGGTCAATTCCAACCCGGCCACCATCATGACCGACCCGGAGATGGCCGATCGCACTTATATCGAACCGATCACCTGGCCAGTCGTCGCCAAGATCATTGAGAAGGAACGCCCGGACGCCTTGCTCCCCACGCTCGGCGGCCAAACGGCTCTCAA
Organism: uncultured Gemmataceae bacterium; assembly: GCA_963773845.1. GTDB lineage: Bacteria > Planctomycetota > Planctomycetia > Gemmatales > Gemmataceae > SIAJ01. The sequence continues at coordinate 761,533 of CAVZCU010000011.1, read as the reverse complement.
CACTGCGATGGACCTCCATCGGCACGGCGTGCTCAAGAAATTCGGCGTCGAGATGATTGCCGCCAATGCGGAAGTGATCGATAAGGCGGAAGACCGCTCCAAATTCAAAGCCGCGATGCAGAAGCTTGGCCTGGACGTTCCCCGTTCGGGCGTCGCCCACACGCTCGCCGAGGCTATTCAATTGTTGGAGACGATCGGCCTGCCGTGCGTCTTGCGGCCGAGCTTCACGATGGGCGGATCGGGCGGGGGCATCGCCTACAACCGCGAAGAATTCATTTCGATTGTCTCGCACGGCCTGGAATTGTCGCCGACGCAACGAAGTGCTGATCGAAGAGTCGGTCATCGGCTGGAAAGAGTACGAACTGGAGGTGATGCGCGACCGGGCGGATAACGTCGTCATCATTTGCTCGATCGAGAATCTCGATCCGATGGGGGTTCATACGGGCGATTCGATCACCGTCGCGCCGGCGCAAACGCTCTCCGACAAGGAATACCAGCGGATGCGCGACGCGGCGAAAGCGATTATCCGCGAGATCGGCGTCGAAACTGGCGGCTCGAACATCCAGTTCGCGACCGATCCCGCGAATGGGCGGATGATCGTCATCGAGATGAACCCGCGGGTCTCGCGATCGAGTGCACTGGCATCCAAGGCAACCGGCTTTCCGATCGCCAAGATCGCCGCCAAACTTGCAGTGGGCTATACGCTTGACGAGCTGAAGAACGACATTACTCGCGAAACACCCGCCTGTTTTGAACCGACGATCGATTACGTCGTCACCAAGGTGCCCCGGTTCAACTTCGAGAAATTTCCCGATGCCGATCCGACTCTGACCACACAGATGAAATCGGTCGGCGAGACGATGGCGATCGGGCGGACGTTCAAGGAATCACTTCAGAAGGCATTGCGCGGTTTGGAGGTCGGGCGATTCGGAATCGGCAGCGATCGCCTCGATCGTTGGGGCACGAGCAACCAGCCGACGATGGAAGAGATCGTCGGCAGGCTCGCGACACCGAACGCGGAACGCATCTGGTTCATTCGCTACGCGTACAAGGCAGGGCTATCAGTTGAGGAGGTGCATCGGCGCACGAAGATTGACCCGTGGTTCCTGAATCAAATTCACGACCTGGTGCAGATGGAAGACACTCTGAAGAAATGTCCTTCGCTCGAGGCGGCCGATTTTGACTTAATGCTTGCCGCCAAGCAATACGGCTTCATCGATCGGCAGCTTGCGAATATCTGGAATTCGAGCGAAGGCAGCGTTCGCGAGAAGCGCAAGGCACTCGGCATCGTTGCCGTTTTCAAACTCGTGGACACGTGTGCCGCGGAGTTTGAGGCGTATACGCCGTACTATTACTCGACGTATGAGGCGCCGGTGCGACTACTGCCGCGAGCGGCGAACGAGGGGTGGAGGACGAGATTCGGCCATTCAGCGGCAAGCCGCGGATCGTTATTCTGGGCGGCGGACCCAATCGGATCGGCCAGGGAATCGAATTCGATTACTGCTGTGTGCAAGCGGTGCTGGCGTTACGGCAGAACGGCTTCGAGACCATCATGGTCAACTCGAACCCGGAGACGGTCTCCACCGACTATGACACATCGGATCATCTCTTCTTTGAGCCGCTCACGGTTGAGGATGTGCTCAACATCTGCGACCGTGTCCAGCCGACGGGGGTCATCGTTCAATTCGGCGGACAGACGCCGCTCAATCTTGGCGAAGGCGTTGAGTGGGCACAACGTACCAATTATTGGAACGTCGGTTGAGAGTATCGAAATTGCCGAGGATCGCGAGAAATTCAACAAGCTGATCAATGAACTGGGCCTGAAGCAACCCGCCAGCGGAACGACCCAGGACCTCCAGGAAGCCCTGCACATCGCCCGCAAACTGACTTTCCCGGTCCTGGTGCGGCCGAGCTTTGTGCTCGGCGGCCGGGCCATGGAGATCGTTTACGACGAGAGCGAATTCGCTCGCTTTGCCCGGTTCGCACTGGAGGCTTCGAGTGGCAGGCCGATCCTGATCGACAAGTTTTTGGAATCCGCCGTTGAAGTGGATGTCGACTGCCTGAGTGACGGCAACCGGGTCGTCATCGGCGGCGTCATGCAACACATCGAGGAGGCGGGAATTCATTCCGGCGACTCCGCCTGCGTCATTCCCCCGCACAGCCTGCCGGCGCACGTCCTTGCCGAGATCAAGAGACAATCGATCGCCCTGACCGGGGCGCTCAATGTCAAGGGTTTGATGAACATCCAGTTCGCCGTCGCCAACGCCCACAACTCGAATCGGGAAATCTATGTGCTGGAGGCCAATCCGCGGGCCAGCCGCACGGTGCCGTTCGTCTCCAAGGCATGCGGAGTGCCATTGGCTCGTCTGGCCGCGCTGGTTATGGCTGGCAAGACTCTCGATGAGCTGGGCATCCAGGGTGAAGTGGTGCCGACGCATTATTCCGTGAAGGAAAGCGTCTTTCCCTTTAGCAAGTTTCCAGGCGTGGACATCATCCTTGGCCCGGAGATGAAGTCCACGGGCGAGGTCATGGGGATCGACGATCACTTTCCGATGGCGTTCGCCAAGGCCCAGATGGCCGCGAACTCGCCGCTGCCGGCGAGCGGAACGATTTTCATTTCCGTCAACGATCGCGACAAGACGGAGATTGTTCCCATTGCCCGGCAGTTCGCCGAAATGGGTTACACGCTTCTGTCAACTCGCGGGACCGCGAAGGCTCTTCGCGATGGCGCCGTGCCGGTCACGGAGATCCCGAAGATCCAGGAAGGTCGGCCGAACCTGCTCGACCGCATGAAGAATGGCGAAATTGCGATGATCTTGAATACTCCCAGCGGCCGGGGCCGGCGAACCGACGAAGGGAAAATCCGGGCGGCAGCGGTTGCTCATCGCGTGACGGCGATCACGACCATCTCCGCGGCCGATGCGGCCGTCCAGGCCTGCCGGGCGTTGCGCCAGGAAGAATTGATGGTCGTGCCGCTGCAAGAGCGGTTCAAGCGTGCCTGATTATCAGTCTGATCGACAATTAGTGTGGCGGGTAATTGCGTTCTAATTCAGCGACGAGCGAATCGATTTCGGCTGGATCGTCAGGCGCAGTTCGTCCAGGATCTCACGAGCGCCTTGAAAGCTGCCCCGCGCCATTGGCACGACGCGGCGCTAATCCGACTACGTCGAGCGAGGCGCGACTGGCCGGCCTCGTCGTAATCGGCAGCGAGAACGAGTTCCAAATGCCCGGCAGCCCGGAAGTGTCGAACGAGAGCCCTTTGATCGCCGCGTTGCTCGGCTAGAAGCCCACGCTGAATCTCACGAGCTTTGACGGTTACGAGCATATCGCTCACGGGCAATTGCGCAATCGACATCTCTGTTACCTCTGGCTGTCAACAAACCCCAGGCGCACGGTTGGCGTCTCGAATTCCGCGACACAAAGGTAATACCCAGTGTCCGATCGTTCTTTCAAGCGGTCGCGCCGCCGAACGGACGAAGGAAGAATTCGTGCGCCGCTCCTCTCGCCCTTACGCTCGTGCTAACTCCGTCCACAGCGCCTTGTAATAGCGCAACATGTCCTCGCCGCTCGCCACGTCCGTCGGGGTGCGCCCGACTTCGATCATTGTGTAGCGGTTGTACCCCATCTCGCGGAACAAGCGGAACAATTCGCGGTAGGGGTATACCCCGGACAGGTCCTTGTAGATCTCGTTGATGTGACACGACTTGATCCACGGCTTGAGCAGGTCGAAGGCCGCCTTTACCGAGTGATCCTTGATATCTGTGGCGTTCGAGTTCCAAGTCAGGCCCACGCTCTTGTGACCGCAGTGGTCCATGATCGTCTTCATGTTGGCTGGTTCCTGCGTGCCGCCGCCGTGAACTTCGACCCAAATCTCAATTCCGAAATTCTCCGCGGCCTTGCCGCATTCGATCAGCGCTTTGCCAATCTGCTCGAGCGTCGTCTCCTTGGAGACCCCTTTGGGCAGGCCATTTGGGCGAACTTTGACGCCCGTTCCGCCAATGTCATGCACCAACTCGATAAACCGCTTGCAAGTTTCGATGTTCTTTTTCACCACCGCCACGTTGGGCGATTGAAACTCGCAAGTGCTCCCGCAGCCCCAGAACACGACGCCGCTGTCCGCGAAGCGCTTCTTCACTTCCGCCCGTTGATCGGCATTGAGGGTGGGCTCGACCCCGTGTTTGTGCGTCGTCCGACATTCCACGGCGGAAATGCCAACTCCTTTGCACACCTTCAGGATCGTCGGCAGATCCCATTTGGCGGCGACGTTATAAGTCACCATGCCCAATTTGAAGAGTAGGGGCTTTGCGTCGACTTTAGGACCGTCGCCGCGCATCGAACCAGACAAACCAAGTGCGGTGGAGGCGGCAATGAACTGCCGGCGAGACGGAGTCATGATCATCTCCCGAGAGGAATTGGCTTCTGGTCATCATGCACACAACCGCATGACTGGCAACGTTCCAAATTGAACTCGGCCAGCAAACGAAATCTTTGACCGAATGAGAAACGATTGCTCACCGGTATCAGCGCCCACGTCCGTGCTTCCGCCAAGCTGAATTAGAGTGAGGGTAGATGCGAACCATCGTTGCCATCGCCTTATTTCAAGGATGGGTGAGCACCGCGCTCGCCGAAAGCCCCCCGCCCTTGACCCCGATCGGCGCCATCGCACGTGATGGCAGCCGCGGCTTGGCCGCGCCCGTTCGGGTCCGTGGTATCGTGACCTATTGCGATTCCGGGGGACAGCGTCTCTGCATTCAGGACGGGGATGTTGGACTGGTGGTCCGGATTCCCTTCGATACTCGACAATTCCGGCCGGGCCAACGCGTCGAAGTGACCGGCAAAGCCATCGCGAACCACTCCTTCAATGCCAACGATGTCCGCTTTCTGAGCGATGATGCCGTGCCGAAAGTAGTCCCCATTCGGGAAGGGGATCTGGCGGCGGGGAAGTTGGCTCGTTTGCGAGTGACCACCGTGGCGGTCATTCGGGCGAGTGTGGTGGAGGGCGATCACGTCATCCTGCGTGCTTTGGTCGGCCGATTGCCAATCCGCGTGTGGATTCGCGGAATGCCGCCCGGCCCCCTCAATCTCGATCGGTACATCGATGCCGAGGTGGAGTTAACCGGTGTGTGCGGCACACCTGTTGTTGCGCCAAGCCCGGCGGTGGGGGAAGAGTTGCTGGTCCAGTCATTCGACGATGTGCAAGTGGTCCGGCCGGCGCCGGAATCCCCCTTTGCTCTCACGCCGGTGTCGGCAAAAGAAATTCCGACTTGGACGCCGCATCGCGTTCGGGTCTCCGGCACGGCAACAGGTCCGGTCCAGGACGGCATTCTCACCCTCCATGTGGAGGGCCGACCCGTCCAAGTTTCAGTCTCGGCCAATCTCGTCGCGCATGCGGGCGAACGATTCGACGCGGTCGGCTTTGCAAGCCTGCGCAACGGCGTGCCTTTGCTCGAAGAGGCTCTCATCCGAGGATATGCTCGGCCCGCTAAGCCGTTGCCGTCCTCGGAATTGCTGCCGATCATCCAGTCGGTCCGTGATATTCGACGCATGCCGCCATCCGAGGCGGCAAAGGGGTACCCCATTCGGCTCCGAGCCACGGTGACTTATTATTCCCCATTTGTCTTGTTCGTTCACGATGGTGGCGAGGGAATATTTGTCGTTCCGCCGCAGTTGCCGAAGCCTCTATCGGGTGGAGACATCGTTCAGGTGGATGGGTACACGGATTCAGGCGACTTCGCGCCGACGATTCGTGCCGAGCGCGTCGCCTTGGTGCGCAATGGGCGACTGCCGGCCGCGCGACGATACAGCTACGACGAGTTAGTTGGCGGTCGGGCCGATTCGCAATGGGTCGAGGTAGAAGCTGCAGTGCGCGGCACGAGCACGGGAGACTACGGGGAAGGTCTGCTGATGCTTCGACTTGGCTCGGCGACGACTCCCGCACGGATTGCCGCGGCGGACCCCGCGTCACTTGGCCGCCTGTTCGGCGCGACCGTTCGGATCCGGGCGGTATGCGGCAGCACGTTCAACCCTCGCCGGCAGTGGACCGGCGTTCTCTTCCACATCCCGTCCGTCGAGTCGATTCAAATCGTTCAACCGGCGCCGCCGGATTTGTCGGTCCTGGAGCCGCGCACGATTGAGAGCCTCTCTCAGTTTGACCCCGAACGCCGTTCATCAGAACCGGTGAAATTGACCGGCCGGGTCCTATCGCGCCGGCACGACACCATCCTCCTTCAAGACACCACGGGTGGCATCGCCGTCGATCTGCAACCTCGCCAGAAATGTGCGGCCGGAGATCGCGTCGATGTACTGGGATTCCCAATTTACCGAGCCAACGGATGGGCAATGGAAGACAGCTTATCGCGAATCTTGTCCTCGCCGGACGACTCTCCCGGACCGATCGACGTCACGCCCTCCGAGGCAGCCGGGGGCAATTACGCCGCGACGATGATCCGCGTCGAGGCCGTCCTGCTCGAACAATTCTCGGCGGGAGATTCCGATTATGTCTTGCTCCTGCAGTCGATCGAGCGCCGCACTCGCCCCGCCTGATGTTCCCCGCCCTTTTGCCGCGCGATCAAGTCACAAAGGAATTGCTCGAATTGAAGCCGGGCACGCATTTGCGGGTGTCCGGCGCGTGCGGATTGCCGTACGACCGCTCGATGATAGCTTCGTTCCGCATTCTCGTCCGCAGTTCGGACGATATTGAGGTCATTGAACAGCCCTCCTGGTGGACGTCGCAAAAGGCATTGGCACTGGCCGGTGCGATCGCGGCACTTGCACTCGTGGCCTGCGCTTGGGTGGCTACGCTGCGCCGGCGCGTTCTTCGACAGACCGAGCAAATCCGTCGACGCCTGCAATGGGAAGCGAGTCTTGAGGCCCAATATCGCGACCTGTTCGAGTCGGCCAGCGACGCGGTGTTCACACTGGACGCGACGGGCGCCATCGTCTCGATCAATCTCGCCGGCCGAAAGCTCACCGGGCTCAATGAAGGAAACTCGCTCTTGGCGGCGGTCGCCCCGGAGTCCTGCAGTGTCGCGCGGGAATTGATCGGATTGCAAACTCCCATCACCCGCGAAATCACTCTGTCGAGCCCGACGGGGCCAATTGTCCTCGAAGTGAGCGCCCGTCCGATGTTGCACGCCAAGGTCTCCGCGGGGGTGCAGGCGATCGCTCGCGATCTGACGCAGCGCCGGCGTCTCGAAGCCGACCTGCGGCAGGCGCAAAAGATGGAGGCGATCGGCCGGCTCGCGGGGGGCGTTGCCCACGACTTCAACAACCTGTTGACCGTCATCAACGGCAACGCCGAGGTTCTGCGCTCTCGATTGACAAGGATGGATGCCAGTCTGGCCGACGAGATCGTCCGGGCCGGCGAACAGGCCGCGACACTGACTCGGCAACTCTTGACCTTCAGCCGCAAAGAGGTCGTATCGCCGCAAGTTCTCTCCCCGAACGACACCATTTCGTCGCTGCGGAAAATGCTGGGCCGCCTCATTGGCGCCCGGATCGAGTTGATTGCCGACCTCGATGAATTCGCGGGAACAATCCGAATCGATCCCGGCCAGCTCGAACAGGTTCTCGTCAATCTGGCGATCAACGCTCGCGACGCCATGCCGAACGGCGGCTCCCTCACGATCCGGACGCGGTCCCAGCCCTGCGTCATCCGCATTGAAGTCGTGGACACCGGCACGGGCATGGACGCTGCCACAAAGGCCAAGGCATTCGAACCGTTCTTCACCACCAAGGCGGCCGGCGAGGGGACCGGGCTCGGTCTGGCGACGGTCAAGAGCATCGTCGAGCAGGCTGGCGGCACGATTAGCGTTCAAAGTGAACGCGGCGGGGGCTGCACATTCACCGTGGAATTCCCCTGTGCCGATGAAGCGCCGACTTCGCCCGTTCCGCTTCCCGCCACCCCGCCGCCGGCGAATCGCGAGGTCATCCTCCTCGTCGAAGACGAGCCGGCCGTGCAGCTTCTGGAACGTCGCGTGCTCGAAATGGGTCGGTACGAAGTGATCGTCGCTTCGAGCGGCGAAGAAGCCTTGCAACTCTTGGATGGATTTCCGGGGCAAATCGATCTTTTGGTGACCGATGTGGTCATGCCAGGAATGTCGGGTCGGGAACTGGCCGAGGCCGTCAGCATTCGCCGGCCGGGCCTCCCCGCCTTGTTCCTGTCCGGGTACACGCCCGACGAGGTGTTGAAAGAAGGAATCCGGGCCGAGGGAAGACACTTCTTGCAAAAGCCGTTTACTCCGTCCGCTCTGCTCGGGAAGGTGCGCGATGTTCTGATGAACCCAATCGGGTCGTCGCGATGTCACTCCGGCGTTCAAAGCAAAAAATTCGCAAGCCGTTGCTAAGCCACAACGTCAGCGACCCGCCAACCACCGGCCAAAGCAGGATCGGCACGCGTGCCGACCACGGACCCCGGGCGACTAATTCCACGTTCAGTACGAAGCTGCCGAGGATCAACACGATTAGCGGGCGTCGACAGCGCGGATAATCGCGTGACAGAATCATCAAAGCGAAAAAACCGGCGCGAGGAGCGGCACGAACCAGCGAATGGATAGACAAAAGCCGGAATGATTCGTGGACGCGGCGGAATACAGAAGCCAGGTAGCGACGGCCCAAATTCCCAGCGTGACGACCGCCGGCCGCTCTGCATAACGATTCCGCAAAAGCCAATATGTGCCGCCAACCGCTTGGACGAGCGGCAGTGAAAAGAGCAAGAAGCCCTTCTTGCCAAAAAGCAAATCCAGCGCGTATAGCCCTGCGTGCCCGACCGACGAATGCTGCCAGGCGCCGGTCATATTGCTGGCGTCGAATGGCGAGCCTGGCCAGCGGAAATATTCAGGATTCGAGTTGGCCGGAACGATGGTGCCCGCGACCAGGTAGTTCAACGCGTGATGAGCGAAGACGAACGGCACGGCGCTGAAGGCGAACGCGACCGCCCCGCGGCGCTGCCATAAAAGCCAGGCGCCGACGGCCGCCGCAAGGAGTGGTCCGGCGCCCAGATCGATCGTGTAACCGAGTCCCACCAGTATGCCCAGCCCGACCGCACGCTTGAACGTCACCGGCCCGCGACGCGACATGGCTTCGCAAATGCCCGCCGCAACGGCCAATAACAGAATGTGATTGTTGACGAATTGCGCATAGGGCAAGGCTAAACTGCCAAATGCGAAGCCCGCAGTCAGCACCGTGTCCCATGGCGGCTGTACGGCCAGGTGTCGAGCCATTCGGCCAGTACACCAGACAGCCAAGACATACGGCACGCCCGCGAACAACCAGGTCAAGACTCGGGCAAACCAGTCGGGCCGCTCGCGGCTGGCGCAAGTCCAAGCAAGCGCAACAGCCAATACGTGCCCGCCATCGCCACGCCGGGGACTGGCGATTTGTCCGAGTAATAATGCTCGCCGATGTACATCTTGTCCTTGGTGCCATGGCGTGCGAGAAACTCATCGCCGGGTGTATACGGAGGGATGTCTGCGGACGCCGGCTGTACATAAATGGAATCGTCGATTCGAAATGTCCCGCGATCGCCCAGCGATTCAACCATCGCCAGCCGGCTGCCGTCGTTCCAACTACCGGCATAAGGGCGGGCGGTGAAGATCGCAGCAACCGCCGCGCCAATGAGGATAGCGCACTTTGCTCGCTGGAGCTGTGACATATAGGTCCTATATGACCAATACGTCCCAATGATCCGATAAACGCTCACTTCGCTTCGTGAATCGTCGTATACACCGCTCCCGCCAGCTTTGCCCCGCTTGCTGAACGCAAGTCATAGACGATCTTCATGTGCATCGCCGGCCGCATGTCGCACTTGAGCATCACCGTATTGCCGTCGTCGCTGAACCCGGAAATGGTTACCGGCACTTCGTCCATTCCTTCCTTGCCGGGGTTGGCGATTGACCAGTTCTTGCTGCCATACTCCGCGCTCCAGCGGTAATTGCAGCGCGTCACCCGGAAATTCGCGGCCGCCAGCTTCGTACCATCGAGCGGCTGGTCGAACGTCAGCTTCACGCCGTCTTTCTCAGTGGCAAAGCCCACCGGGAACGGATAGGGCTTGCCGGTGTAACGTACCCGTTGCAAACAGCCATCCTTCTTCGCCGCCGTCTGCCAGCCATTGAGGCCGACGACATATAACTGCTTATCGATAGGATTGAATCGCGCCCTCGCCGAGCCGGAGAGGAACGTCAGGCCGAGATCGACGGCTCCGGCCTGGAACTTGTCGCCATCCGGCAGGATCGCGTAGGCCTTGCAACGGCCGTAGGAGAGGTGCAGCATTTTGCCGGCGAGGGTGCCCCAACTCCCCCCGCTTACGCGGGAGGCTCGCTGATCGTTGTCGCGAGAGGCTCGCTGATCGTTGTCGCGGGAGGCTCGCTGATCGTTGTTGCGGGAGGCTCGCTGATCGTTGTCGCGGGAGGTTCGCTCCATCTTCGGCACCCAGACCTGGCCGCCGGCCGAGTTGTCGGCCTCCTTGGGCAGCCAGAGCAATGGCTCATCATAAATCTTCGGCGGCACGGCCCGATGGTGCGTCCGCATGTCGCCGTAGAACCCGCCCTTCTTGTAGAAATCGAGCCGCGTGACCGGCATCCAGTTCCCTTCCTGGTCGGCGCCGGAGATCTTGCCATCAGGCGAAACGCCGAGGCCGATCGGATGGCGGAAGCCGGTGGCAAAGATCTCCGACTTCGAACCGTCCTTGGAAATCTTGAGCAGGCAGCCGCCGGTTGGCGTGTGGTCATCGCCGGTCTTGAAGAGATAGAAGTTGCCCTGGGGGTCGGTTTCCAGGCAGGTGTCGTACGAGTGCTCGCCGCCGCCGGTGTGCCAGTCGTTGTTCAGGCACTCGTAGAAGTCCGCCTCGCCGTCGTTGTTGGTGTCGTGCAGCCGGGTGAGCTGCCCGCGTTCGGTGACGACGATCTTGCCGTCAACGACCTTCAGGCCCAGCGGCTGATACAAGCCGGTCGCGAACCGGTGCCACTCGATGACGCCGTCCTTCTCCTTCGCGGTCCAGACGTCGCCATGCGCCGTGCAGATGGCGATGCGGCCGTCCGGCAGGAAATCGACGCCGGTGACGAAGAAGAGGGCCTTATAGGGGTTCTCGTAGGGCAGCGGAAACGTATCCACGACGAACGGCCCGCCGGTGTCCTTGCCGGGTTCGAGACGGGTGGTGATGGGCTTGGTCCAGCGAGGCGGGCCGAACTTAGTTGCAGGTAGTTGGGGGCTCGGGATTTTGTCTATTCTCTTTATGAGTACTGCGTTCTCGCTGCCCTTAACGTACCAGTAGTAGACTGTGCACCTCTGTGCATGCTTAGACGGAGGAAACTGCAAGTACAGGCGACCCTTGGTATCGTGGTGAACTACTGTGAGGTCAGGCCCAACCGGATAGCAAAACGCATGCCGCCCATCTTTGCCAAACGTCACCCATCCGATCCAATCCCGGCGATAAACTCCATCGCCCTTGACGCTTGGGGACTCTGCGAGCAGACAATTAACGCTTAATCCGTGCTTCCCCACTTCGATCGTTCTGGAAAAAACCGGCGATCCCGTCACGACCTGAAAACGCGGCATCTCGGATATCTCGACACCATTGACCTGGTACCTCAGATACCGCACGATTGCCGCTCAGGTGCAATCCCTTGAATCTTCGCCCACTCCCTCGGCAGCGGCCCCGTCGGCGGGTATTTGCTCTCGAAGTTCCCCTTCTCGTCCGCCCAGCCGGCGAGACTGCTGGTCGAGAACACCATCGTCCCGTTCGGCGTCGGCGTGTTGAGCAGGCCGAAGCGGCGGTCGGAGTGGTTCAGGAAGCCGCCGGTCCAGGCGGCCGCGAAACGGAGCTGGTTGCGGTCGAAGAGGACCGTCGCCTCGCCCTTGTCGCCGACCTTAATCGCGGTGCCCTTGTACGACCGCACCTTGCCCTTCGGCCCCTCGTAGTCGATCGTGGCGTTCAGGAACGGCCCGGTGTCCATCTTGCGGAACCGGCCGTCGATCCAGTCCTTGTCGGTGGCGATCTCCCACGGTTCTTTCGCCCCGATCGGCGTCGGCGGCGTCCAGTTCGTGTCGGCGGAAATCCCCTCGTCGCCGTCCAGGTTCCACAGGCTCAGCGTGTTCGGGTCGCGCTTCAGCGCCGCCATCGGAACCTTGATGTCAATCACGCCCTTCGAGATGCGCACATCGTCCACCAATCCATCGCAACCCACCCGATGATCCCCCGCATAAGCCCCGCCAATCACCAGCGGCCCCGCTTGCGGCGTAGCGTCCACGCGCAACGTCAATCGCCGATTCCTTGACCTTCTTCCCATCCACAAACAGCGCCACCGTCTTGTCATCGTCCGTCATCGCCAGGTGATGCCACTTGCCATCGCAGATGTCGACCGCCGATTTGATCTCTCCCTGCGTCGTGCCGGGAAGATACGCGCTGAAACACGCCGCTCGCGGCGTAGCTGTAAATCTCCCAGTGATTCCTCGACGACTTCGGATCGCACGAGACCAGCACATTGAAGCCGCTCTTGGAGAACAGTTTTGCCCAGCACTCGACCGTGATCGGCGCCTGGCGGTAGCGATCGTCGCCCTCGATGCTCGCCGGTGCCACGCGGGCGTCGAGCGCCTTGCCAAACTTGCCGTCAGCGAAGGTGAGCTTCTTCTCGGAAGCCCTTGCGATCCCCAACTCCTTGTCGCTTGGGAACTCTGACTGCACTCCGCCTGTCGGGCACCTTTGCCTTCGCGGTCCAGAGGATCGCGTTGAGGGCCATCTTGCGGTAGTTCTCGTTCTTCCAGTTATCGAAGAAGTGCCCGCCGGTGAAGCCGAAGCCCCGACCGCCATTCTTGCGCTCGACCGCCCACGCGACCGTCTGCTCGCCTTCCTTGCCCATCGCGACACTCAGTATCGGCGTACCAGACCGGGGGTCGCGTTCGCGGAAGCGGATGTTGTAATAGAACTCGTCCTTCGCCTCGAAGGGCGTCATTCCCGATAGTGATCGGGTGCTTGCCGGGAAGCACTTGGTCGTCACGGTCTGAATCTTCGAGTACCAGCCATTCTTCGCCGGCCCGGATTCGTAGTCGAAGTAGCCGCCGACCCATTCCAGCGCCTTGTCGCCGGCCTTCGCCTTCGGCCAGAAAGTACACCAGTGGATGAGACACAGCCCGCAGCCGCGTTTCATCTGCTTGTCAATGACGCTCAAGCCGTCGCCGACGAGGAACGGGTGATCCAGTCTCCTTGCGATCCGACCCGCTGGCAACGAGCACGATCGTGTCGGCATCGTCCAGCGTTTCCGGCTTCTCCGGCCACCCGCCGAAATGCGCCTCCACGTGGAGACCGTTCACGTTTCGCGCGTGCTCCAGGCAATACTTGAATGCGCGAACCGTTTTCTCGTACTCGTGCGTGCCCGGCGGATGGCTCTTATCCAGCGGCCCGGCAATGAGGACAATCTTCTTTGCCGGCTCGGCAGCGAAGGCCAGCGTCGAAAAGAAGAGGCAGAGGAGAGAGATGTTTCGCATGGCGATATGGTATTCCAGAGAGCCCGCGGAGGCTTTGCGTGATCGGCCATGTGTGGTACCATCGATATTAAGGGTAGAAGAGGGTATTTAATGACCATCGAACTTGAATTGCCGCCGGCCTTGGAAGAGGCTGTCCGTCGCCGCGCAAAGAAAGCGGTCGCGAGGTTGGTAGTTGGCTCGTGGGCGTTCTTCAACGTACCGTTGCAGAAGACGCCAGAGAGACCTGCCCGGCGAACTTCCCTCTGATTCCAACCAACTACCCAGAAGATGAGTTCGGCGAAGAGTTGGAATACAAGTCGGTCGAGTTGCCCATTTCGGGTGCAACACAGGCGCGGTTCGTCAACGGAGGTCGTTTAATACCGCCAACGTATTCCGACAGCGAGCAATAATGGGATGATTCCATTTTGGATTTCAATCCGCGATGCATCACTTCAGCAGGGCGATATGCTGCCGGGTTGCAAGGTCCCCATCATTCCAGGCGACTTCGACACGAACCCGCAGCCATCGGTCGTTCCATTTCGCGAGGGCAGATTGATTGTCGTGACGCAGAGCTGCGATCTCATCAACATGAAAACTGGGCTGGTCGCGTTGGGTCCGGCTTACACACTTCCCGAATTCGAAGGGACGAATCCGCATTTCGCGAAGAAAGGCGTGTGGGAGGAAGTGCGCAAGGGGCGTCGCGAGGGATTGCACCTTTTGGCTTCGCCGACCAGTCCAAGCGTGAATCGGGATGCCATCGTGGTGAACTTTCGCGAGATTTACAGCTTGCCGATCGAATACCTGGGGCGACATGCGACCACACTCGGTGACCGCTGGCGGTTGCAACCCCCATTTCTGGAACATTTTTCCCAGGCGTTTGCTCGCTTCTTCATGCGCGTCGGATTACCGTCGGCAATTCCTCCCTTCGTCGACTAGCTCGGCCCACGGCTCGAAGCCATCGCCGTGGGCTTTATTCTCATCGCCCTAACGGTCTCGGCGCCCTCAGCCCGTAGGGCGTCCGACTAAAGCCCGCGGCGATGGCTTCGAGCCGCGGGCGCTCTGGCGCAGACCCCAAGAATTTTTTCCACACGTCGCGCACACCGATTGCACCGCAAACTTCTCGACGTATGATGTACACGTTCCAATAAACGCGCATCGGGCCGCCGTGGGGTCGGCCCGTTTCCCATTGGGCTAGAGGAAGACTTTGATGGGCACGACGCTCGAGCGATCCAGCACCGATCCGGAAATCGCCCGACACTGGAAGCTCGCGGACTCCGCCGAAACCTACGGCATCCAACACTGGGGTAAAGGCTACTTCGGAATCAACGGCCTCGGTCACGTCACCGTTCATCCGAACAAGAAGCCCGAAGAGGCCATCGACCTCAAGCTCCTCATCGACGAATTGCGCGAACAAGACTACAACGTCCCGATTCTGATCCGCTTCGCGGACATTCTGCGCCATCGCGTCGCCGAGATCGCCGACGCCTTCGGCAAAGCCATCACGGAATCCGGCTACGAGGGCGCCTATAGCTGCGTCTACCCGATCAAGGTGAATCAGCAGCGCCACGTCGTGGAGGAGTTCCTCGATTTCGGCAAGCCGTTCAACTTCGGCATCGAGGCGGGGTCCAAGCCGGAACTGCTCGCCGTGCTCGCCATCACGAACGGCGGCGACACGCCGATCATCTGCAACGGTTTCAAGGACGACGAATTCATCAAGCTGGTGATGCTCGCCCGCAAGTGCGGCAAGAACATCATCCCGGTCGTCGAGAAGTTCAGCGAACTGGAGCTGATCGTCAAGTATGCCGAGGAACTGGAGGTCCGTCCGGTGATCGGCGTCCGCGTCAAGCTGGCGTCGCGCGGCTCCGGCCGCTGGCGAACGAGTGCCGGCTACCGGTCCAAATTCGGCCTGACCGTCACCGAGGTGCTCGAGGCCCTCGACTACCTCAAGGCCCGCGGCATGGCGGACTGCCTCCAGCTGACGCACTTCCACCTGGGCAGCCAGATCACCAACATCCGCAAGGTGAAGGAAGCGCTCAACGAGGCCACCCGCGTGTTCGTCGAATTGCATCGAGCCGGCGCTGGTCTGAAGTACATGGACGTCGGCGGCGGACTCGGCGTCGATTACGACGGCTCGCAGACCGACTTCGAGTCGAGCATCAACTACACGCTCGAAGAGTACGCCAACGACGTCGTCTTCCGCATCAAGACGGTCTGTGACGAAGCTGGCGTCCCGCACCCGACCATCATCAGCGAATCGGGCCGGGCCGTGGTCGCCTATCACAGCGTGCTCGTCTTCGACGTGCTCGGCACCTCGAACTTCGACCGCAACGAATACTCGGAAGAAGTTCCCGAAGATGCCCCGCAGCCGATCCACGATCTCTTGGCAACGCTGCGCGACCTCAACAAACGAAACTACCTGGAGGGGTATCACGATTCGCTGGAACGCATGGAAGAAGTGCTCAACCTCTTCAACCTCGGCTACCTGCCCATCGAACTGCGAGCCCTGGCCGAGCGCCTGTTCTGGGCGGTTGGCCGCAAGCTGCAACGCATCTGCCGGGAAGTTGATTATGTGCCGGAGGAACTGCACAATCTCGACACCATGATGTCGGACACCTATTTCTGCAACTTCTCCGTGTTTCAGTCGATGCCGGACTCATGGGCGATCAAGCAACTCTTCCCGATCATGCCGATCCATCGCCTGGATGAAGCCCCCACGCGGCGGGCGGTGCTCGGCGACATCACCTGCGATTCGGACGGCAAGGTCGATCAATTCATCGACCGCCGCGATGTCCGCAGCACGCTGGAGCTGCATCCGTTCACGGGCGAGCCGTACTACCTGGGGGCCTTTCTGGTCGGCGCTTACCAGGAAATCCTCGGCGACATGCACAACCTGTTCGGCGACACCAACGCCGTCCACATCAACCTGCTCGACGACGGCACCTACGAGATCGACGACTTCATCCCCGGCGACCGGGTGAGCGAAGTCCTGAACTACGTGCAGTTCTCCGCGGAGAAGCTCGTGGAACGCATGCGCAAGGATGTCGATAAGGCCGTGCGCGCCGGCAAAATCTCGTCGAAGGAAGCCCGCCAGTTCCTGCGCTTCTACGAGGAGGGAATGGACGGGTATACGTACCTCGAGGAGTAATGTCGTACGCGCCCGTGAAGCCGCGACGCGGAGGCTTTGCGGAGCGGACGCGAGACGCGGCCACTTGCGAACGCTAGGTCGACGTCATTGAGTTGGCCGGCGTTGCGCTTCTGCTCCGCAAAGCCTCCGCGTCGCGGTTCACATGTCGATGCGAACTGCCACGTCCATATTTCGTGTTGCTCGTCCTGGCACTGATCGCCTTCTGGCCGCTCGTCCTGCATCCGACCGAAACGCTCTACTCCAACACCAGCGACCTCCTCGCCGAGCATCTGCCGGCCAAGTATTTCCTCGTCCGCTCGCTCCGCGAGACCGGCGAACTCCCGCTCTGGAACCCCGAGCAGTACGCCGGCTCGCCGTTCGTGCACGACATTCAGGTCGGCCTGTTCTACCCGCCGAACCTGCCCTTCTACTTCATCTCGGAGCCGGCCATCGGGCCGGTCGCAAGCTGGCTTGTCTTTCTGCACGTCCTCCTCGCCGGCTGGTTCATGTTCGCTTATGCCCGCCACGCTGGCCTGGGCGAACTAGCCGCATTCACCGCCGGCGTCGGCTACATGCTATCTCCCAGATGGATGCTCCAGATCTTCGTTGCCGGCCACACGGTGACGCAAGGCATTTGCTGGCTGCCGCTCGTATTGCTGTGCATCGAGCGCGCGATGCTCCGCAGGGAATGGACCTGGGCGGTCGTTGGCGGCGCAGCATACGCGATGCTGATTTTGGGTACGCACCCGCAGTGGACGTTCTACGGCAGTTTGCTGATTGGCTTTTGGCCGCTGCGATTACTCGCCGAGCGAAATCCAGCGAGCGTCGCCTCGGCAAGCCTCGGGCCAGCGAGCCTCGGGCAAGCGAGCCTCCCATTCCGGTCGGCGAGCCTCCCGCTCCAGTCAGCGAGCCTCCCGCGTAAGCGGGGGGAGGAAGCCGCAACGACTCCCCCCGCTTACGCGGGAGGCTCGCCAATCATCGCGGGAGGCTCGCCAATCATGGCGGGAGGCTCGCCAATCGTCGCGGGAGGCTCGCCAATCGTCGCGGGAGGCTCGCAGTCCGGAACGGGAGGCTCGCCCTCGTCCTGCCGACTCTTGCTCGCTCGCTGGCTCCTCGTCGAAGCCACGGTCGTCGCCATCGGCGTCGCTCTCTGTGCCGTGCAACTTCTGCCAACAATGGAGGCCGCCGGCGAATCGAGCCGGGCTCGCGGGATGGGTCAATCGTGGAGTCTGGACGGCGCCAAGGCGGCTGCGATGACCCTCATCGGTCCCATCCCGGACAAAGTCGCCGAACCCATTCACTGGGAAACGCGTGGCGGCATCGGCTTCACCTGGGCAGTGATGGCAGTCCTCGGCGCCCGACTTGGCGGCCGCAAGACGATTGTGCCGACCGCGATTGCCCTCGGAATGCTCGCTTACGCTCTCGGTGGTAGTTACTTCATCGACCGCCTACCAGGCTTCAACAACTTCCGCATGCCGACGCGGATGCTGCTGACGTTGGCGTTTCCGGTGGCGTTTCTGGCGGGGCACGGAGTGCAATCGGTGACGCACGAACGGGCCAGATCTGAACTGCGCCTGGCCAGCGCGTTCTGGGCGATTGTGTTGATCAACATGGCTACGATTGCTTTGGTGCTCCAGACACACGGGACCTACCGGATTGGCTGGTTCGCGTACATACTCCTGCTCGGCTGTGCTTGGACGCTGGTCGTGGCAAAGAATCACTGGCGACCTGGGCAACTCGCTGTTACGGTCGCTGCACTCATGATCGCCGAGTTGCTGTTCATTGACGTTTCGTATCCGGATACGCGTCCAGCCGACGAGATTTATCCGCGATCGCCAATCATCGACTACATCCGCGAGCACAATCCAGACGGGCATCGAACCTACGATTTAGAACTGCAGGGAAGCTACCATGTCAGTCTCTTGGGGCCGGGCAGCCCGGCAGCGTCCGTCCATGGCGTGCCTTCGATTCGCGGCTATAATCCGCTCGATGTCGCACGGTATCGACAGTTTCTGGCTTACATCGCTAACATCGACGAGCGGCAGACCGCTTTTTCGGGAGGCTTTACACATCCTGTCGTCCTCGACTTTCCGTTCGTGAATCGCCGACTTATCGATCTACTTGGCGTGCGCTATTTGATTGCGGCGAAGGGTTATCTATCGAACGACGAGACAACGAACCTGGTGCGGCTGGACACAACGGACATGACGCCGCAAGCATTCGATTTCCTTGTGGGTATTCAGCTACTAGCACCGCAGTTTCTACATGAGAACAAGAATGTAATGCCGCGAGCTTTTGTCGTTCCCTCGGCCGTTCCCGAAGCAGCCGAGGCTGACGTTCTGACCCAGCTCAAAGCCATCGACTTCCACCACACCGCGACGCTCCATGGATGGGACGCTGCTCGTTCCCCGCTGCCCGGGTCGCCGAATGTCGCCGGCCCCGCCCACATCCGCTCCCACACTCCCAACGAAATCCGCATCGACCTCGACGGCCGCGCCGCCGGCCTGCTCGTGCTCACCGACCCGTGGTATCCCGGCTGGGTCTGCCGCGTCGACGGCCAGGAAGTCCCAATCTGGAAAGCCGATTATGCCTTCCGCGGCGTCATGGTGCCGGAGGGATCGCGGGAAGTGGTGTTCCACTTCGAGCCGCAATCGTATCGGCGGGGGAAGTGGATTTCCTCGATCGCGCTGGCCGGTGTCGCCGTGTTCTTCCTAACCGCACTCGTTCGTCGTCGGCGACATCCCTTGAGATAGTCGATTGATCGTACCTTGAAAATTCGGTGGTGATCACCGCGTTTTCAAGGTACGCCGGAGAAGGCCGACGATGGATCAATAACCCGTTTGCTAGAATAAATGGGCGTCGATGCCCCGAATTCGGAGGCCGTACGCATGCCAGTCCAATTTGCCGATGTCGAGAAAGCGCTCGATTTAAAGTACCTGAAGATTCCGGCAGCGCTTCCGGTTTTGAGCATCAGTGCCGAGGAATACGCCGATTCGACCGGCGACGAGGCGCTCAAGCTGTTGGTCGTGATTGATGAATCAGTCGATGCCGCCAATGCCGGCAGGGAAGTGGGAGAATTGAAGTCGAATATTCGCGAAAGCCTGCGAAATCATGGCATAACTCTATTTCCCTATGTCTTTCTGGCCAAACCGAGCGAACTCGAGGAATCCGACGACGAGGATTAGCGTTTCAAGAACTGCCAACCTCCGACGACCGCAAGTTTTTCTTGGCCTGTCTGTGGGCATGGAAGGAACTTGCCAACCGATAGCCGCGCCGGCCTTCTCACCTTGCCGGGATCGTCACTTGTCAGCGCTCGCCCGAATTCGCGTCAGCGCTTCGCGGGCGGCTACTCGGTTGTAACCTTTCTCGGCGGCATCGTTGCTGATTTTTTCGAGCGCGTGGACAGCTCGGGGGTCACCAATCTTCCCCAGCGCGACGATTGAATACTGTCGAACCTGCGGCCCGGTTTCATGTTCCAGCAATTGCAGCAGCGAATCGACGCTTTCCGAAGCGCGCAGCTTGCCGAGTGCCGACGCCGCCATGCGACGAATGTTGCCGTCCGGATCGCTCAGTGCCGCGACCAGCTCGGGGACATGCTTGAGATCGCCCGACTCGCCCATCGCCACGACTCGATTGGCCAGTCCACGGTCCTTCGTGGCTGACGTGAACCTCGTAGATTGGGCGACCGGGGACTCAGGCGCAATAAGGTGGAAGTCATCGGTATACGCGAGTTGGCCCCCACGAACCATCTCATCGACGTATCTCGATACTTCTTTGCGACTGAATCCTCGTAACTTGCCAAACACCGGATGACTGGCAAAATCCTGCACGTGAATGGATTCCGAGCCGATCAGGACGCGCGACAGATTCGTCTTCGAAAGGATTTCCGGGAATGTCTCAACGCATTCTCGAATCGCATTCGCGACGGTGAGCGCTGATCGGTCATATTCCGCGAGCGGCGTCACCACCGAGAGTTTCGGCGCGGCCGGACGCTTCACCCGCCCGAGGCAACAATCGCAACAGCGCGCCGACGAGCCAGGATACTCATCGCCGAAGTATTCGAGCAAAACCCGTCGTCGGCAATTGTAGGTGGTCGCATAACTGACCATGCGCTCGAGTTGCCGTTCCTTGTGAACGCGGCGCGTGTTGTTAGCCCCTTCAATCTGCTTGAGCGTCGCCCGGCTCAAGCTGCCGACTTCCCAGATCGGATCGCGCGTGGGGTCGGGAATCTCGCGGCGGATCGCGCCGGCAGTCAGCAATTGATCCAGCCCGACGCGAACGTGTTGGTCCGACAATCCGGTTCGCGTCCGCGCTTCGTCCCGGATCGGCAACATGCCGAGTTGCTGACCGTGGGCCGCGGATCGCAACCAATGGTAAAGCGTCAAGAGTTGATCGGTCGACGGGGCATCGTTTTCGATGAACCATTCGTGGAGGCTGCGGTCCGCGTGCGAATACAAGAGAATCGCACGGGCATCGCGGCCATCGCGCCCGGCCCGGCCGGCTTCCTGATAGTACGCCTCCAGCGTGCCCGGAATCTGATAGTGAATGACCCAGCGCAAATCGGCCCGATCGATGCCCATGCCAAATGCATTCGTCGCCACGACGCAGGGGGCGGGTTCGGACATGAATCGATCTTGAACGGCGGTGCGCTCGAGCCGCGTCATGCCCGCGTGATAGTGGGGGATCGATCGGCCGAGCTTGCTGCTCAGAAAGGAAGCGACATCCTCGGCATCCCGCCGCTTGCCGACGTAAATGATGCCCGCCCCCGGACGCTTCGCCAGGAACTTGCCGATGCGATCCTGCTTTTCGAACTCGTTGGAAATGCTGAAAGTTTCGAACAACAAGTTCGGTCGATCGAAGCCGGTGACGACTGACGCCGGATTGTTCAGATCCAGTTGGCGAACAATGTCGTCGCGAACCGGCGGCGTGGCCGTTGCCGTCAGCGCGATGGCCGCGTGCGGTCGGAGCTGTCGGCGAATCTCGGCCAGGTGTCGGAAATCCGGGCGGAAGTCGTGGCCCCATTGCGAAATGCAATGCGCTTCATCGACGGCGAAAAGGCCGCATGGATTTGCCGCCATCGCTTGCCGAAAGTTCGCCAATTGCAAGCGCTCGGGCGCCGCCAATACCAACTTGTATTGCCCTTGCGCAAGACGCTGAAGCTGTTCGCGATTGACATCGGCGCCGCTTTCGAAGTAGACGGCCGGCAGTCCCCGTTCGGTGAGACGGGCCGCCTGATCGCGCATCAAGGCGACCAATGGGGACACAACAAGCGTCGTCCCCGGCAGCAGCATGGCGCCAAGCTGATAGATCAAAGATTTGCCCGCGCCGGTCGGCATCACCGCCAGCGTATCGCGGCCAGCCAACACCTGTCGCAACGCCGTTTCCTGACCGGGACGAAACGAAGTCAGATCGAACAAGCGTTGCAGTGTGTCGTGGAGTTGATCCATGGAAAGCGGTGTGAACAGACCAGGTGAGTGGTTGTTCTATCGCCGATGATTGCCACTGGCGCTTCTAGCGACCCATTCAGCCGAGCCCGAAGCGCAACGCGAACCCCTGTGCCGCGGGGCGGCCCGGTCTTCCCGGGCGATTACAGCGCTGGGGAGGGCGAGGCGAACCCTCGTGTCGCGTTTCGCACTTTACTGGCCAACTTGCACTCGCGTTGCGCTTCGGGCTCGGCTGGCAGCATCGCCCGAAATGGGCGGTGTGCTCGATCGCGCCCGGTGATACTACTGGTCCTCGACATATTGAATTGCCGCAGCCAATCCGCGATCATCCCAAATCGCCTCGATGTTTCCTTTTTCGGTCCACCAACGCCGGACGCCGTTCCTGCTGACGCCCTGCGCAGACCCGCGTGTTGGGACAATCGAACGGACGCCCATTTCTTCAATTCCGCACGGATCACTTTCCCGTCAACCGCCGCGGATACAACCGCATGGACGTGTTGTGTCCGAACGCTGCGTGCATGAAGTATCCATCCGCGGAGAGCACAATGTTGGACGATTACTTCGTCGACGATGGCCCGTTGTTCCTCGGTCAAGGTCACCGGTTCTTCAAGCAATGTGGCGGCGGCTTCCATTCGGCGGCGCTCATCCGGAACTACATAGGTGCCGCTTTGGTCCCAAGAGCCGCGGGGATCACCGTGAAGCCAGGTGCCATAAGTCGTCCAGGTCACGAACCAGGCAATCGGTTGGTTCATGGTTGATCTCCCGACCGGTTCCGACGTATGACGCCTCGCCCTCCCCAGGCGCTGTAATCGCCCGGGAAGACCGGGCCGCCCCGCGGCGCAGGGGTTCGCGTCGCGCTTCGGGCTTGGCGGGTAACTTCTCGGTGTAATGAGAGCAACTCTACTTCGGCCCGCACTCTCAGCCAAGCCCGAAGCGCATCGCAGCCCCGCTTCCGGTCGCGCGCCTCACCGCCCGGCTCGCCCTCCCCAGGCGCTGTAATCGCCGGGAAGACCGGGCCGACCCGCGGCGCAGGGGTTCGCGTTGCGCTTCGGGCTCGGCGGTTATTCACCAATGACGTGGTCGTTTCATTTCACGCCGTTCGGCATTTCCGTGAGCCTCGTGCCCATGTCGACACGAGCACCGAGCGCAATGCAAGGAATCAAGTCACGCCCGTATCAGTGTTTAACTCCAAAACCAACCAGAATGGATTGCGCGGCTCCTGACGGGGGGTTGCAGCGCAATCCATCCTGTGTGTGAAATGAAACATGGGACAACGCGAGAGTGCCCGGCTACTTTCCCGGCTCGGCCGTCCCTTGCCCGAAGAAGACACGCTCAATGAAAGTGGTATCGACCTGGCCCTCGACAAAGGCCGACGTGCTGAAGATCTTCTGGTGAATCGGCACCGTAGTCTTGATGCCTTCCACGACGAATTCGCCGAGTGCCCGCCGCATGGCCGCGATCGCTTCCGCTCGACTTGGCTGATGCACGAGCAGCTTGGCGACGAGCGAGTCGTAGTTGGGCGGCACGCGATAGCCAGCGCAGGCATGCGTATCGAGCCGCACGCCCGGGCCGCCCGGCGGTTGCCAGCGCGTGATTGTGCCGGCGGAGGGCTGGAAGTTGTTGGCCGGGTCTTCGGCATTGATGCGGCACTCGATCGCCGAGCCGCGTTGCACAACTTCGCTCTGGCGGATCTTGAGCTTCTCGCCCGCGGCGATCTTGATCTGCTCGCGGACGAGATCGATGCCGGTCACCAGTTCCGTCACTGGATGCTCGACCTGGATCCGTGAATTCACTTCAATGAAGTAAAAACTGTTCTGCTTATCGACGAGGAATTCGCAGGTGCCGGCACTATAGTAGCCGGCCGCCTTCGCCAGGCGCACGGCCGCCTTGCACATCTCATCGCGAACCTTGGTCGGCAGGTTCGGCGCCGGGGATTCTTCGACGAGCTTCTGGTGCCGCCGCTGCAACGAGCAATCGCGTTCGTAGAGGTGAATCACATTGCCGTGCTGATCGCCGAGCAATTGCACCTCGATATGCCGGGGCTGTTCGAGATATTTTTCCAGGAAAACGCTGCCATCCTTGAATGCCGCTTCGGCTTCCTGACGGGCCGATTGAAAACCGGCGACCATGCTATGATCGTTGCGCGCGACCCGCATTCCCCGCCCGCCGCCGCCCGCCGCAGCCTTGATCAACACCGGATAGCCAATCTGTCGAGCAACCTTGAGCGCCTCGTCTTCGGTTGCGATCAGCCCATCCGAACCGGGGACGAGCGGCACCTTGGCGGCGCGGGCGATCTTCTTGGCCTCGTTCTTGTTGCCGAGCTTGCGCATCGCGTCGTGCGGCGGGCCGATGAACTCGATGTTGCACTCGCGGCACATCTCGGCGAAGTCGGCATTTTCCGAGAGGAAGCCATAGCCTGGGTGAAGTGCATCGACGTTGGTTTTTTCGGCCGCCGCGATGATCCGTGGAACCTTCAAATAACTCTCCGCCAGCCGGTCCAGGGCCGATGCAGACCGATTCATCCGCCAATGCAAGCCACGGCGCTCCGCGATCCGCGGTCGAGTAAACGGCAACCACGCCGACACCAAGATCGCGACAAGCCCGAATGACTCGCAGAGCAATCTCGCCGCGGTTTGCTACTAGAATGCGCTGAAACATAGAGGTCAAGTCAGGATCATAGGACGGATAGGTCGTATAGGTCGTATAGGTCCCATAGGTCCTATACCCGAGCGAGTTTAGGCCGGTTCCACCCGGAAGAGCACCTGATCGAACTCAACGAACTGGGCGTTCTGCACGCAGACTTCGACAATCGTGCCAGAACACTTGGCCGTGATGTCGTTGAAAATCTTCATTGCTTCAACCTTGCAGACGATCGTGTCCGGCGAGACGCGCGAGCCGATCTTGACGTAGTCGTCCTTATCCGGGGCCGGCTTCGCGTAGAACGTGCCAACCAGTTCGCTCTTGATTTCGAGCAGCTTCTTCGTCGGGACCGCGGGCGTCGGAGGTGTCGTTGCCGATGTTGCCGATGGCGGCGCGACCGCCGACCGAATTGGGCAACGACATCGAGAACGCCGTCGGCGTGGCCGGCACCAGCTTGCCGCCGCGGCGCAAGCGGATGCGCTGATCGCCGTCGTTGAGGTCGACTTCGCTCAAATCAAACTTGTCCATCAACTCGACGAGTTCGCGCACGGTGCCCACGTCAAACGGCCCCGGCGACTCCGATGGCTTAGTGTCTGCCACGTTGTTGACCCCTCGCGAAATGACGAATGACGAACAACTGATTCGTCATTGCCATAAGCTCTCCCAGTCCCGCGGCACCGATGTGAGTATCTCCGGCCCGTCGGGTGTAATCAACACATCGTCTTCAATTCGCACGCCGCCAAAGTCGGGGAAGTACACGCCCGGCTCAATCGTGACCACCATTCCCGCGGCAAGCACGTCGTCCGAGTTCGATCGGATCGCCGGCGACTCATGCACTTCCAGTCCAAGGCCATGACCGAGGCCGTGGTTGAAGTTCTTGCCATAGCCTGCCTCGGCGATGTAACCGCGGGCGGCTGCATCGACAACCTTCACGCTCACGCCGGGCCGAAGGCCGGCAATCGCACGAGTCTGCGCTTCAAGAACGACGGTATATATCTTCCGAAGTCGGCTTTCAACAGTTCGTTGCGGCTTGGCCCCTGGCGCCCAGAGGACTCGCGTCAGGTCGCTGTGGTAAAGGCCGGCTCGCACTCCCCAGTCGACCAATAGGAAATCGGCTTCCGCCACACGTCTGCTACTCAGAGTCATGTGCGGGAGCGCCGAGCGATCACCGACGCCGACGATTGGCGCGAACGCCATCCCGTCGCCACCCGCCCGGCGGATGTAGCCATCCAGCAAATCGCCGACTTCCTTTTCGCTGTCCGAGGGGCGAAACGTTGCGACAATGCGGAATAGCCTTGCTCGGCGATGCGGATCGCATTGCGAATCGCCGCGATCTCGGTTTCATCCTTGATTGCACGCAGCTTTTCAACAAAGCCCGATCGGCCGACGAGATTTGCGCTCTTGCACTCGTTGCCGAGGGTCTCGAATTCTTCGAGCGTCACGCCTGATGCCTCGATACCCACATCCTTGCGACCGAGCTTCGTCACGACTTCGCCAATCGCCTGATACGTATTCCTGTCGTGTCCGCGAATGTGCGTTTCCAGGTCGGGACACTCGGCCTCGATCTGAATACGGAAGCGGTCGTCGCTGATGAGGATCGTCCGTTTCGGAGTGACCAGGCAGAAGCTGCTGTCGCCGGTGAAGCCAGTCAGATAGGAAACATTGCATGGCTTGGCGACGAGCAGCGCATCGAGCGGCGCTTCGCGGACGGCACGGGCCAAATCCTTGCGGCGGCGAGCGTGGACGGTCATGCGGTCGTGCGGGTCGGGGCGTCGGGATAGGTTATGGCGACAGCCGGGAAATGGGAGTATGGTTGCCCGATTTGCCGTGCAATCATAGCCTGTCGCTCTCCGTTTGGATGAATTCGCCGCAAGCTCCGAACCCAGCGGCCAGTGCCAGCCTCTAAGCGGGATACCGGTCCCGTTCGAGAGGCGTGCAATGAGTCAAGGAATCATGGTGGACGCCTCATCGGAATCGATTGCACCAGAGCGCTCAATAGCCAAAGCCGGCGGCAGTCGTGAATTGCTAATGTTGGCCCTGCCGCTCGTAGTCAGCCAGGGTTTCATGACGGTTCAGGTCTTTCTCGACACGATTCTGCTTTCCTGGCACAACCCGCTGGAAATGGCGGCATCATTCCCGGCCGTCATGTGGTTCTGGCTCGCATTTGGGCTCCTGCAGGTGACCGCGGGCTACGTTTCGACATTCGTCGCGCAGTACACCGGCGCCAACAGATCGCAGCGAGTCGGTCCAGCGGTCTGGCAGGGGATTTATTTCGCAGTGTTTGCCGGTCTGCTGTTCATGCTGATGGCGCCGGCCGCTCCATTCCTGATTGCGATCGGCGGTCACTCGCCGGCGATTCAACCGCTCGAAGTGAAGTACTTGCAATGCCTGTCGTTTGCAGCGTTGCCGATGCTGGTGCTGGCGGCGGTGAACGGCTTCTTCTCCGGTCGCGGGCAGACTTGGACCGTGTTTGGCATCGAGGCCTTTGGCACGTGTGTCAACATCGCGCTGGCATTGGTCTTGATCTTTGGTCGCCTCGGATTTCCCGAACTCGGCATCGCTGGCGCCGGCTGGGCGACGGTCGCGGGGTCGTTTGCATCGGCCCTCTTTGGGCTTTGCTTATTCCTCCGTCCCAAGTTTCGTGTGGAGTTCAACACGCTCGCTGGCTACGCATTCGATCGCGAATTGTTCGGTCGGCTGATGAAGTACGGCGGGCCGGCCGGCGCTCAGGTATTTCTCGACGTATTGGTTTTCCACGTCTTCACGCAACTGGTCGGCCGGCTCGGTGAAGCAGCACTGGCAGCCACGACTTTGACCATTCGCCTGAATATGGTCGCCTTCCTGCCGATGATGGGAATGGGGCAGGCGGTGAGCATCCTGGTCGGCCAGCGCCTTGGCGCCGATCGCCCGGACATCGCGGAACGAACCACGTACACCGGACTGCGCTGGGTATTCGGCTATATGTCGATTGTCGCGGCGGCGTACGTGCTGATCCCGAATGTTTTGGTCAGCATCTTCCAAAGCGACCGCGATCCGGAACAGTTTGCCGTCGTGGCGGCGATGATTCCGACGTTGCTGACATGCGCCGCGATCTATTCATTGGCCGATGCCGGCAATGTGTCGTTTGCGTTCGCCCTTCGCGGCGCCGGCGACACACGATTCGTGTCGTTGCTGACGTTCGCGCTCGCCTGGCCGATCATGGTGCTGCCCACATTCTTTGTCGTGCAGTTCCACGGCAACCTGTATTGGGCATGGATCTTCGCGTCCGCCTACATCGTGGCGATGGCGGTCTGCTTCCTGTGGAGATTCCGCACCGGCAAGTGGAAGTCAATGCGCGTGATTGAACCGCCGACGGAGATGGAGGCGGTGGCGGCGTGAGTGGTATCTCTTTGAAGTGCAGTGCGGTTAATACCCCGCGGGCCGCACCGCCTCGAACGCCCAGCGGCAAACATCCTGAAGCGGACCGGGATAGATCCCGAATACAACGGTCACGATCGCGCATGCGATCGCCGTCAACAGGAGCGGGCTCCATTTCACTGCCGGCATCGGGGACGAGAGCGAACTGCGCAAGAACATGGCATTGAGCACGCGCAAGTAGTAATAGGCCGCGACGGCAGCGTTGATGACAGCGACGACTGCCAGCACGCGGAATAGATCCTGCATCGGCGCCTCAGCCGGCGCATTCAGCGCTCCCATGAACAGAAGGAACTTGCCGACGAACCCGGCCGTGAGCGGGAACCCGATCAGGCTTAACAAGAAGATACCCATCAACACGGCGGAGACAGGGTGCGATTCCCGCAGTCCGGCCACGTCGTCAATCGATTCCACCTGCCGTTCCGGCGAATCCAGATAGGCGAGAATCGCAAAGGCGCCGACCGTCATGGCCCCGTAAGCGATCAGGTAGAAGAGCAGCGCCTCGCCGCCGTTTGCTGGGGACGGTTCCCTCCCCGTTCGATACGCCTGGGCGGGAATCAGCGCTAAACCAATGAGCATGTAGCCCGCATTGGCGACGCTTGAGTAGGCAAGCATTCGCCGCAGGTTCGTTTGCAAGACGCCCATCACGTTGCCGGCCGTCATGGTCACGGCCGCGAGCATCCAGAAGAGCATCATGATCCGCTTCACGAAGTCGTTGGCGACGACGTGCGCGTCGCCGACGTAGCTGAACAATTTCAATAGGGCTGCAAAGCCGGCCACCTTCGGAACGAATGCCAGGAAAGCGATGGTGCCGGTCGGTCCTCCTTGGTAAACGTCCGGCGCATAGAAGTGAAATGGAAACGCGGTCACTCGGAAGCCGAGCCCAGCCGCTATGAGGACAGATGCAATGAGAATTGTCGTGGAAGTCTCGCCGGGCACAAGGCGCGGCAACATCTGCATCAACGCCGAAATGTTTGTGGAACCGACGGCGCCATAGAGATAGCTGAACCCGAACAATGTTAAAGCAGACGAGAGTATGCTGAGCATGAAATACTTGACCGCTGCTTCCTGAGCCCGAGGGTCAGTGGCACGGGGCAAGTACAGCATTACATAGGTTGGAATGCTGATGAGTTCGAGCGCCAGGAATAGTACGATCAGATCGTTCGCCGACCCGACGAGCGAGAACCCAGCCGTCGCAATCAGCAAGCACGCATGATAATCGGCCGCATGGCGATCGTCGCATTCGTGCCAGTTGAACAGGACCAACGCAGCGCTCGTTACAAGCGCCGAAAGTCGAACAAATACAGAGAGCCCGTCGGGCCAGAGCGGCGAAACCGTTCGGACTATGCCTTCCGGAGGGGTGCTCGCGAAATGCAGTGCCACGGCAATGCCAAGGCCGATCAACGCCAATACGCCCGCGATCGTCCGATTCGCGGTCCGAAGCGTACTCAGAATGAATAAGACGCACGCAACGCCGACAAGCGCGGCCTCCGGCAAGGCAAGCTGGAATACGTGTTGCAGCGTCTGGTCGACAGTCACCGAAAACGACTCCTATTGTTTATTTCCCTACTCGCAACCGGGCATTGTCCCCCTCTTGCGCCAGTCGCGTCGCATCGCGATACATCACATCCAATACGGGTTGGACGAATAATCCGAGCAACAGGCACAGGATCGCGATCGGGCCGATGGCGAAGCGTTCGCGGGGTGTCAAGTCGGCGACAGGGCCGACCGCCGGAGGGAGTTTCTCCGGGCCGAAGTAAACTCGGCGAATCATCGTCAAGGTGTACCAGGCGCTCAAGAAGATTCCGAGTGCGGCCAGAAACGCGAGCGTCATCACGGAAGCATCGCGTGATCCCGCGTCGAACACACCGCCGAGCATCAGGATCTCGCTCACAAAGTTGTTGAGTCCCGGCAAACCGATTGTCGCCAGGCCAATGAACATGGTGAAAAACGTCAACAATGGCAATCGGCTCCAGACACCTGAATAATCCGCGATCTGTGCCGTGCCGTATCGACGGGTCAACATGCCCACGACGAGGAACATGGCGCCTGTGGAGAGTCCGTGGTTGACCATGTGCAAGACGCTCCCGGCAATCCCGGCCTGGGTGAACGCCACAATGGCAACGACGCACAAGCCGAGATGCGAAACGGAACTATAGGCGACCAGCCGGCGGATGTCGGTTTGCGCATATGCGCAGAGCGCTCCGTAGATAATCCCGACCACGCCGAGCGTACCGAGCAGGGGCAGGCCGACTGCGAGCGTGGCGTCCGGACATAATGGCAGACAAATCCGAATCAGCCCGAATAATCCCATTTTCGCCAGAAGCGCCGAAAGCATGACGGTCACGCCAGTCGGCGCCTCCGCATAGGCATTGGGCAACCACGAATGCAGTGGCACAATCGGAATCTTGACGGCGAAGCCTGTGGCGAGCGCCAGGAATAAATATGTTTGCGCCTGTCGCCAAATGGCCCGGTTCTCTTCGCTCATGGACTGATTCAGTTTCAACTGAATGATGTCCGCGAGTTGTGGAATGGAAAAGGTCAGGACGCGCGGCTGGTTTTGACCGCCCGACTGCGCGTAAACGAAGAGAACGATGCCGGCGACACCGAGCAAAGTAAAGAGGCCGCCCG
This sequence comes from uncultured Gemmataceae bacterium, assembly GCA_963773845.1. Classification (GTDB taxonomy): domain Bacteria; phylum Planctomycetota; class Planctomycetia; order Gemmatales; family Gemmataceae; genus SIAJ01. The sequence continues at coordinate 730,822 of CAVZCU010000011.1, read as the reverse complement.
CCAGTGTGAATAGAAAAAGCTTGCGGGCGGCGTCGCGTCGATTCGGCCCCGGGCCCCAGCCACCGATCAGGAATAAGAGCGGAATCAGCGTCAACTCGAAGCAAACGTAGAAAAGCAGCAAATCAAAAGCGAGAAATACGCCCAGCACGCCGGCTTGCAGAAGGAACAACCAGGAGTAATATCCGCCTTCGCGATCGTGCACCGAGTCCCAGGAGAAGAGAATCACCGGGACCATTATGAAGCTGGCGAGAGCCACGAGCCAGATATTGAGTCCATCCAGTCCGATGAAAAACTGCGCCGCTCCAATGCGCACCTCCTGGCCATGTTCGTCAGTCCCGTGAAACGTGAGCACATCGTAAGTCGTTGAATACGAGGAGTTGCCACCGGGAAGCGGGTCGCCAGGCACGAACTGCGGCGCCATCACGCGTTCGGTTTTCTTCTTCGTTCGATCAATCGTGAAGCTGAGCGTGGGATCGTCCTGGACGAGACTCATTCCCGAAAAGACGATCACCAACGTAAGAGCAAGATGGACTGCCGCGAAGCTAATCGAGACTACTCGCGCCCGGGGGCCATTCAGCAGGCGCAAAACCAGCGCGGCCAGGATCGGCAACCCGAGGAGGGCCGGCAAGACAAGTCGGATAAGGTCCGGGGTCAACATCGTATGGTTGGGTCAGTCACTTTGCGAACAACACTAAGTATCCGATAAACAAGGCCACGCCGACCATCATGGACAGCGCATAAAACTGCACGAGCCCGTTCTGCATGGGTTTCAAAACAACCCCTAATGCCCGGGGAATGGACGCGATTAGCCGCACGAGGTCATAGATCACTGCTTCGATTAGCCCGCAAACGCCTGCCAACAAGTTGAGCGGCTGGACGAGGAGCAAATTGTAGATCTCATCGACATACAGTTTGTTGAGTGACAGGTAGTATGTCGCTCCGGCGGCGGTCGCGGCCTTTTCGGCAGCAGCGGGTTTCACGCGATACATGTAGTAGGCCGCGGCAAAACCGATCAATGCGACCACGGTGCTACTCAGCATCAAGGTCCAGTTCCATTCGTGTGTGATGTGCTCATGTGTTGAGGCCAAGAACGGCGAACGCGTCAGGAAGTCGCTGAACCAGTGCGTGAATGGCTCGGCTACAATTCCGACCGCAACCGCGCCGATGGCGAGAACGATGAGCGGGAGCATCATGATGCCCGATTCGTGCGGATGTGCACCTTCGGGCATTCGCAGTTCGCCCCAGAAGGTCCGGAAATACGCCCGGAACGTGTAGAACGCGGTCAAGAGCGCCGTCGCCGTTGCTACGCCGAACAGGACCATGTAAATCGAACCAAATCGTTCGGAATGGCCGGCCTCCAGCACCGATTCGAAGACCATGTCCTTCGACCAGAAGCCACTGAACACGGGGATCCCCGCCAGCGCCAGCGCTCCGCACAGAAACGCAATGTGGGTGATGGGCAGCACCTTTCGTAGGCCGCCGAACTGGCGCATGTCGATTACATCGTGCATCGAGTGCATGACACTGCCGGTCGACAAGAACAACAAGGCCTTGAAGAATGCATGCGTAAACAGGTGGAACAGAGCGGCCGTGATGGCGAGCTGCATGATCGCCGGCTGGGCGCAACCGACGGCGAGGAACATGAAGCCAATCTGGCTGACGGTCGAATAAGCAAGCACTCGTTTCAGGTCATGTTGCGTGAGTGCGATGAATGCTGCTAATAGGGCGGTGAAGGCGCCGATGATCGCGATGGTGAGTTGTACTCCGGGTACGAGCACGTAGAGCGGCGTACAGCGGGCCAAGAGATAGACCCCGGCCGTCACCATCGTGGCGGCGTGAATCAGAGCAGATACCGGAGTCGGACCTTCCATCGCGTCGGGCAGCCAGACGTACAGTGGAAATTGTGCCGACTTACCGATCGCCCCGCAAAGGATAAGCAAACAGGCAACGGAGAATAAGACGGGATTGTTTTCGATCATTCCCGAGGCCGTCGAGAATATCCACTCGTAGTCGAGCCGAAAGCGCCGGGGGTCTTGCATGATCCAAAGCAGAAAGATCCCCAGAATCAAGCCGACATCGCCCAATCGCGTGACGAGAAACGCCTTCCGAGCCGCATTTGCCGCCGAGTTTCGGTGATGCCAATTACCAACCAGCAGATAGCTGCAAAGCCCCACGCCTTCCCAGCCGGCGAACATCAGGAAGAAGTTGTCGGCGAGAACGAGTAAGTTCATCGAGCCGAGAAACAAACTGACCACTGCAAAGTAGCGTGCAAAGCCCGGCGAGCCGTGCATGTAGCCGACGGAGAACACGACAATCCAGAAGCCAATGAACGTAACAGCCAGCAGCATGATGCCGGACAGATGATCCGCCGACAACGAGAACTGCACGATGAGCTTGCTGCGTTCGTAGCCCACAGCGAACCAGGTAATCGGGCTCCCCTGATCGCCTGGATAACTGACCGCACTCGCCGACGCCGCCAATTGATTGGCGATCGCCACCGCACAGCCGCACGAGATGGCTGCACACAACGCGGCGGGAAGATGGGACCATGCCTTCAATTCCTTGACCGCGCCGAACAGCGCGCACAACAGAGCGCCCAGAAGTGGCAGAAGCGGGATAGCCAGCAATAAGGTGCCGGAATCAAACATACTGGCGATCCCCTGTTTTCGCCGGTTCAACGCCTGCCGGCGGCAATTGGGGGATCGGCTCCTCCTTCGGTTCGGGGGGCAGTGGCTCGGTGTCGCGTGTTTCTTCCAATCCTGGTTCCCGTAGCGTCTGCCACAAACTGATATCGAGCGACCGCTTCCGGCGGTAAAGCATGAGGAAGATGCCAGGGCGATTCCCGCCTCGCACGCCGCGACCGCGATGATGAATAGCGTGAAGACCTGGCCGTGCAGGTTGCCGTGCTGGCGGCTGAACGCAACCAAATTCAGGGCTACCCCCTGAAGCATCAGCTCGGCTGAAAGGAACATCAGGATCAAGTTTCGCCGTGTGAGGAACCCGATCAGTCCCAGGACAAACAGCACCGCCCCGACTGCCAGGTAGTACGAGAGACTGATCATGCGTGGGCCCTCTCCCGTCGACCAGCAATGGCAATTGCCCCGACCGTGGCCACCAGCAGCAGCGTTCCCGCCAGTTCGACCGCGAGCAGGTGATCGCTAAAAAGCGTCCGGCCAATGGCCGCGACGTTGGCAGCAGGCAGTCGTTTCGGGCCGCCGCCGATCGGCTTCGACTCCCCGTAGGGGGACCGAGTTGCGTCATCGAATGTCGACTCGCCGCGCGCAGGGCCTGAAGCTTGGTAAGGCCGTCCACGATGGTCTGACAATCGTCCTGAACGGTATCGGGATCCTTGAATAAATCATCGATTACATTCTGAACGTCTCGAACCAGCTTGTGCTCGGACAACCGCGGATCGTCCTTCGAGCGCAGCGCGCCGACCTTCGCGCGCTCCAAGGCCGCCCGCATCTCGTTGACGAATGCCTCTGCTTTCGGCGTCAGCGGCGCGGGCTGGAAGTTCATGCCATCCTCGCCGGCGTCGTGCCGGGCAAAATAATCCGGATCGATCTCCCTAGTCTTGGCCATTGCCGAGGCATGCTCAATCGCTGCATCCACGGTCCGCCAATCGTAAACGCGCTGCAATCCCACGAGGAACAAGGCCAGCAGGACAAAACCCGCGGCAACGGACAGTTCCGGCTCGCGCGAACGCAAATCGGCGCTCGACGGTCCCGACTGCTGCGACAACATGATCACAAACAGAAAAGTGACGATGATCGCCCCCGCGTAAATCACAATGGTCGCGGCCATTAGGAATGGTGCAGCGAGCAAAAGAAATAGCCCGCAGGTATTCAGAATCACCATCGCGAATGCCAGCGCACAGCGTGCCGGGTTGCGGTCCGTGATCATCAGCACCGCAAAAACGATGGCGAGACCCGAGAAACCGAAAAACAACCCAGCCTCGACCGTCTCAGGGATCTGGCCGCCGAGCCGCGCACGAGAAACGCCGCCAGTCCGGCCAGGCCGATCACACCCGCCAGAATGCCAAACCCAACCGGCCGGCGCTTTGGCGATGGCAGCATATACCAGACCGCCAGCCCGCCGGCAACGACCGGCAAGAGGACTGTCCAGTTCAACGCGTCGGCGGAATCGGCCAAGATTATCAAGAAGTTGCTCCCTCCGGAGCCTCACGCGGCAGTTCCGATGCCGGGCCATAATGGCCGGCGCGAGTTCGCACCGGATCGGTGCCGGCTTTCGTTGTCTGGTCCCAGACGCTCAACAGTTTTTCCTTGTCGAACATCATCTGCTCGCGGCTCAGTCCGGTCAGGTCGTACAGAGTTGTCAATTCGATGGCGTCGACGGGACACGCTTCCTCGCACATTCCGCAGTAGATACAGCGCAGCTCATCGATGACAAACAATTCCGGGTATTTCTCGCGATCTTTCCATTCCGGCGGCGCGGGGGCCGCGACAATGTCGATGCAATGCGCCGGGCAAGCGGTCGCACACATGTAACATGCGACGCAGCGCACCCGTCCTTGTTCGTCGCGATTCAGTCGATGCACGCCACGGTAGTTCGGCGGGAGAGTAGGCTCCACTTCCGGATAGCCTTCCGTCTTCACCTGCGGCTTGAAGATGTGCCGGACTGTAGTCGAGATTCCCTGGGCGATGGCCGGCAGATACATGCGCTCGAACAGCCCGATCTTTGGCTGCTCAACCCAGCGAACGCTCTTGGTTCCCGCAGGCATGAATGTCCTCGCTATACCGCAAGCGGCTCCCGCGGCCGTGAAACGACAGTGCTCTTTTCCCGCGTCGCAATGACCGCCGCGATCATAAACGTTGCAACGGATGCGATTGTCAGCAACCAATGCGACAAATGGAATTCCATGACCACCATGACCAAAAACAAGTTGATGATTGCCAGCGGAATCATCACCTGCCAGGCGAGTCCCATCAGTTGATCGAACTTGAATCGTGGAATCGTCCATCGGACGATCATGTAGAGCATTAGGAAGAAGAACACCTTGATCCCGAGGACCGCGAACTTCACGATCAGGCCGAGCGTGCCATCGATATTGGACAAACCGGGGAAATGCCAGCCGCCGAAGAAGATGATCGCCAGGAAAAAACTGGTCGTGATCATATGGATGTAATCCACCATCAGCATGAGGCCCAGCTTCATCGATCCGTATTCGGTATGGAACCCGCCCACCAATTCCTGCTCGGCCTCCGGCAAGTCGAACGGCAAGCGATTGCACTCCGCATACACCGAGACCAGGAATAACAAGAACGCCAGTGGCTGATAGAGAATGAACCACCCGTGTGTGATCTGATAGTCGAGGATCTTCTCCAAATTCACCGATCCGACGACAACGAAGACGCTCAGCACCGACATGCCGAGCGGTATCTCATAGCTAATAATTTGCGCCGATGAACGGAGTGAGCCAAGCAGCGAGTATTTACTATTCGACGACCAGCCGCCGAGGATGATGCCGTAGACCACCAAACTGCCAATGGCAAAGGCGAACAAGATGCCAATGCTCAGGCCGGGGGCAATCGCGAACGTGGTGTGCGAATGGTACTCGGCTAGTTGACGATTCAGTTCCTGGGCTGCGGCCTCCGGCGACGTTCCCGGAGTGAGCGGCACCGGCCCCGGCGCCGGGTACGACGGGCCGAACGGCACAATACTGAACGCGAGCAAGGCAGTTGCCACGCCGACGCCGGGCGCGAGAAAGTAAAAGATGCGATCGACGTGCGAGGGGACGATGTCTTCCTTCAGGAAGAACTTCAGCCCGTCCGCCACCACTTGCAATAGACCCCAGGGCCCGACGCGGTTGGGCCCAATGCGATCCTGCACCCACGCTGAGATCTTGCGCTCGCCGAACGTCAGGTAAGCAACGGACCCCATGACCGTCGCGAAGACGACGACGATCAACAGAATCGTGCGTGTAAAATCGAATTCCGTCATGTCACCCGTGGTCTATGTTTCGGGGCACTCCGTCGCGCTCTCAACCCGTTAACTTAATCCCGTGTTCTCCGATTCCTTCAGCCAGCTTTGCAAAGAATCGGATCTCCTCCGCCAATTCCTTTCGCACCGCGTTCGGATTGAACAGGCCAGGTCGGCGCATCAAATCGGTGAAAAGCTGACCTTCCGATCGCGCTTCGAGCGGCGGGCGGCAGGCGCGGCGAACGCGTTGCGCCAGGCTGGCGCGATTCACGTAAGTTCCTTCCTTCTCACTGAAGGCAGTCGCTGGGAAGACGTACTTGGCGTGGCTCGTTGCCGGTCCCTGAAAGGTTTCGGTGACGGCTAGGAGCAGATCGGCGGGTTTGTCGCCGAACACGTTCAGCGTGCCCTTGTCGGGGTAGCCGCCGGTCAGGAGCAGCGCTTTCGCTTCGCCGCGAGCGGCGTCCATCGCGGTTGCAAATGGGATCAGCGATCCCTCGAAGTGTTTAAGCACTTCCTCGACGCCGCGGCGGTTCGGGCACTTCTCCGCATGGATTGTAAACTTCGCCGGCTCGATCGGCCGGCCACGACGATCTTTCGGATAGGTGTCGTCCTCGCCGACGATCGGCACGAATCCGAGCGCAGTTTCACTTGGGCGGATTGTCCCTTGAGCCACTTAGCGGTGAGGTATGCCTCTTCCACCGTCAGGAATGGAGACAGCACAACCCACACGGCGCCCGGATGCCGGCGAATGTGGCCGGTAAAGTCGTCGTGCAAGCTCCTTGACCGCATCCTCATAGACGACCGGGACCAACTCCCGCTCCGCGACGGATGAGCGGTCGCTTAATGCGGTCGGCAGCGTCGGCATGGTGATAACCATACCGCCCCTCGTCGCACATGAAGTACCCTTGTGCCTGAGGGTTTTCGCGTGGCCGCAGGCGGAACACGATGTCCTTGTTCGAATCGATATGAATCGAACAGCCGGTCGAACATCGATTGCAAACGCTGTCGGTCGATTTCAAGTACCAGACGCGCTGCTTGTAGAGAAAATCCTTGTCGCCCAGCGCCCCGACGGGACAAAGATCGACGACGTTGCCGGCAAGCTTGTTCTCGAGCGGCTCGCCGGGAAAAATGTCGATCTCCGAATGATGGCCGCGGCTCGTGACCGTCAACTCCGCCGTGCCCGCGATTTCCCGTGTAAAGCGCACGCAGCGGGTGCACATGATGCAGCGATCGGTGAACAAGCGTAATCTTCGACGAGATGCCCGGCTTGTTTGCCGGCTGATTCTTCTCGTCGATCAGTCGCGTCTCGCTGCGGCCGAACTCGAATGAGTAGTCCTGCAGCTTGCACTCGCCGGCCTTGTCGCAGACCGGGCAGTCGAGTGGATGATTGAGTAGCAGACCCTCAAGCGTGTCCGCTTGTGACTTCTTGGCACGATCGCCCGGCACGTACTTTGGATCGTACGGGAGTGCCGGAATGCTCGTGTCGCGCTTATCGTAATCGCCGGTGACGATGACGGTGCCGTCCTTCACTGGCGTCTGGCAGCCGGGAAAGACCTTCGGAATCATCGTCACTTTGCCGTCCTTGAGGTCGCCCATCTCGATCAGGCACATCCGGCAAGAAGCGACAACCGTGAGCGCCGGATGGTAGCAGTACGTGGGGATAAACATCCCGGCCCGCTCCGCTGCCTGCACGCAGTTGAGCCGATCGTGGCCGATGTCCACCGGTTTGTCGTTGATGTAGACGGTTGCCATTCCGTTTATTGTCTGCCGAGTTGTTGATTGAGTTCCTGCTGCGTCATTGGTTGAATGCCTGACGACGTCAACACGGAATAGTTTCCCTGCGGAAGGACGGCCCACGCCCATACCTCATCGCGGGTCTTGGCGGGGTTGAGAACGATAAGCCCGTCATCGATGTACTTGGCGTACTTCGACGCTTCTTTTTTGAGTGTTGCGTAAGTCGTTTCGATCGAGGGCATGTTCCCGTCAACGGCCGACGCGTTCTCAATGAAAAGGCGAATCTGATCGAGTGCGTGGTTGAGTTGCACGCGATCAACGGCGCCATGAACGCCCATCACACCGGGACCGGCCCCGGGACGTACGTCGAACGGTCCGCCTGCAGGCTTCGCCGACGAATCCTCGTGCGCCTTCTTGCACCCCGCCGCCATGAAACACGCGAGAGCGATCAGCAAGAATCGTTTCATTGGACCTCCTAAACGCGGTCACAGAGCATCCGGGTCAATTCCCTTGCTCTTCAATTTGCTCAGAACTTCCGCCAGGCGTGCCTCAGCTTCAGTGGCCCGCTGCTTCTCCTTCTCGGCCCGCTCCTTTTCCTTCTCAGCCCGCTGTTCCTCGAGTTCTCGACGCTCGCGTTCACTGGGGATCATCGTTCCGTCCAGCGAAAAAAACCGCAGCCAAGTGAGCGTGTGCTGGTCCACCTTGCCGTGCCAGTGGCCGAGCGCGAAACCGAACCGGGGAAGGCGATACAAGCCGTCCTCATTAGGTGAAAGCTTGCGGTATTCAACGCCATCGAGTTGATAGACCTCAAGCGTCTTTTGAACTGGATCGTGGATCGCGTAGTAGAACGCCCGAATTCCTCGGCGATACACCCAGTACTTCCCCGAACCCGGCGTGTCGTCGTGTTCTTCCGAACCGTCGCCCGAAACGAATTCGATGACGATCAATGGCGCGACACCTTCGTCCCACATCACGAACGAACGGCGGTAGACTCCCGGCTGGTCCGGCCGGCACCCGGGGACGAAGTACCAGTCCGGTGACTTGCAGCCATCGAGGGGCGGATCGGTCCACTTCCAATAGACTCCCACATCGTTGCCAATGAAGTAGTCGCCCTTTGGATAAGCCTCGTCCATGAGCGGTCGAATTGCGGTGGTCAACAGCATGGCTTGTGTGAACTGGAAATCATTGTCCACGGGCAACCCATCCGTATCGGGTAAGTCGAGATGCGTGACCGGCGGCACGCTTGTCGGCAGCTTGACAACCATCGCAACCCCCTCAGTGAGTCCCAGCCATATCCAGCGATTTTACCACGCTCCTCCGCCCGATCTTGATCGCCTCCTCAAACTCGCTCCGGAACTTCCGTATCGCCGTCTTCACCGGCCAGCCGGCCCCGTCGCTTAGGCCGCAGATCGTCGTGCCGGGAATAATCCCCATGCGATCTGCGACATCAATCAGGATATCCAAATCCTCGCGCCGGCCCTGTCCGCGCCGCATCCGATCCATGATTTTCAGCATCCAGCCCGTTCCTTCTCGACAGGGAGTACACTGGCCGCAACTCTCATGCGAGAAAAACTGGCAGACGTTGTGCAGCACGTCGACCATGCTCGTCTGATCGTCGATCACGGTGACCGCGGCCGTTCCGAGTCCCAAGCAACCGACGCGACCGGGACCATTGAAATCGAGCGGGATGTCGTACTCCGTCTGATCGCTGTCCTTCAGTTTCGCGTTGACGTCAACGAAGCCCATGCTGATGCCGCCGGGGTTGATTGCCTTCGCCTTGCGACCCTTCCAGACTCCGCCGCCGTGCTTTTCGACCAACTCGCGAAGCGAAATCCCCATCGGCAGCTCGACGCACTTCGGCTCATTGACATGCCCGGCGAGCGTGTAGAGCTTCGGTCCATAACTGCCAGCATCACGCGGGTTCTTCGGGTCGGGCGGCACGCCGATCGATTTGAACCAGTCGTTGCCGCGGCGAATGATCTGCGTCACGCAGGCAAGCGTCTCGACGTTGTTGACGATCGTTGGCTTGCGAAACGCCCCTTCGATTGCCGGGAACGGCGGCTTGATCCGCGGCCAGGCCCGCTTGCCTTCGAGCGATTCGATGAGGCCGGTCTCCTCGCCGCAGATGTAGGCCCCGGCGCCGCGATGCAGAAAGATGTCGAGGCTGAAGCCAGTGCCCAAAATGTTCTTGCCAAGCAAACTGGCTGCGTAGAGTTCGTCAATCGCCGCCTGCAACGCGCGATACGCTGAGCCATATTCGTAGCGGATGTAGAAATACGCGGTCTGCGACTTGATGGCATAACAGGCGAGCATCACGCCTTCGAGCACCTGATGGGGGTCCTTTTCCATCAAGATGCGGTTGTTGTAGGTGCACGGCTCGGACTCATCGGCATTGACGCACAGGTAGATCGGCCCCGGGTGGTCCTTCGGCAAAAACGTCCACTTCAGGCCGCAAGGAAACCCCGCCCCGCCGCGGCCGCGGAGGCCGGAGTCCTTGACCTGGGTGACAACGTCGGCCGGCTGCTTGTCGCGCAGCGTCGCGCTCGAAGGCCTCATAGCCGCCGTCGGCGCGATAACCCTCGAGCCGATAACTATCGGGCTTGTTGACGCGGGCCAATAGCACGGGTTCGTATGGCATAAGAGCTATTAGCTGTAAGCGATCAGCGGTCAGCCAAACCAACTTCAGCGGACTGTCTGGCTGACCGCTGATCGCTGACCGCTTTCCGCTACCTCCGCAATTCCTCGATTAGTGCGTCCGCCCGCTCGGGGGTCACATTCATCACATGCTCATCATTCACCAGCACCGCCGGCGCACCCTCGCATGCGCCGATGCACTCGGCGAACTCCAGCGTGATCTTCCCATCCGCCGTGGTCCCGCCGACCGGCACGCCCAGCCTCTTCGAGCAATGTTCTAACAGGTCGTCCGCCCCACGTAACGCACACGCCAGCGTCCGGCAGACCCACAGCCTCGTCTTCCCGAGCTTGTCGTCCTCGCTTTTGAAAAACTGGTAAAAGGTCATCGTGTCTTGAACTTCGGCCGGGGCGAGATCGAGCAGGTCGGCGATCTCACGGATTGCTTCCGTCGGCACGCAACGCAACTCGTCGTGGACAATGTGCAGCGCCGGCAGGGTCACCGCCTGCTTGCTGGGATACCGGGAGATATAGGCCCGGATGCGGTTCTTCAGCTCTTCGGAAAGCACGGGCACGGGTCTCTCGCGGAAGAAAATAATGCCTACGGTTTCAGCTTCGAGGAGCCTCGCTTGCGTGTGAGGCCCCATGCAGCTAGGACTAACAGCCCGACCGTAACGACCCCGGCGTAGCAGTACGCGAACTCGAGCGGCGCCCACGACGCGATTCCCGGTTCGAGGACCGCGTCGGAGGGGTCGGCCGGGTTATACCAGACATCGCACTTCGACCCCACGGGATAGCGCTCCGAAATCCAATCCACGCGCTCCGAGGGATAATCCACTTTATTCCTGAACGGCGAGATCTTGATGGTCGAACCGACGTACTCAGCGCCATTGACCTCGTAAACATACCGGCAGTGAATCTTGTACGTCGTCCCTCGCCTTTTGGTGTAGTCGGATTGCACCTCCAGCTCAGTCACTGTCGCGGTCGTCCGCACCCACTTCTCACTTTGCACCGCCTTTCGATAGATCTTTACGGCGCCCACATTCCAGACCCCGAAAAGCGCCGCGAAGACAAGGCAAATCAGGATCGAGATCGGGCCGAGCCTGCGCCGCGGCTTCGGTTCATGTTGAGTGCTCATACTCGCCTCACCCGCCCTGCCGCTCCGGATCGCCTCACCGGTCCAGCTCCGCGGCGATGATGTTCAAGCTCCCCAGCACCGCGGGCACGTCGCTGATCGTGTGCCCTTCCATGAGATACGGGAACATCGCGAAGTGGATGAACGATGGCGGCCGCGTTCGACAGCGGTAGGGCCTCCCTTCGCCATCGCTGACAATGTAAAAGCCCAGCTCACCATTCGGCGCCTCGGTCGCCCCGTACACCTCGTCCACCGGCGGCTTCCACCGGCGATTCCACATGAAAAGTTCAAAGTGTTGAATCAACCCCTCGATGCTTCGATACGTCGCGGCCTTGTCCGGGATCGTGAGCTTATCTTCGACATCGACGTTGACCGGACCCGGCGGGAATATTCTCAACGGCCTGGGCGATGATCTTCGCGGATTCGCGCATCTCCTCCATGCGAACGATATACCGGGCCAGACAGTCGCCCGCCTTCGAGCAAACGACATCGAAATCCAGGTCGGCATAGGCGAGGTAGGGCTCGTCCTTGCGCAGATCGCGGGTCACGCCCGACGCTCGGGCAATCGGTCCCGCCGCACTGCGATTGATGGCTTCTTCCTTGGAGAGAACGCCGATCCCCTTGGTGCGATCGATAAAGATCTTGTTGCGGTTGAGAAGCCGGGTAACATCCGCATGGGCCTTGGGAAAATCGTCCCCGATGAATGAGCGAATCTTTTCGATCCACTCTTCCTTGACATCGACCATCAGCCCACCGACGCGTGTATAGCTCGGGTGGAATCGTTGCCCGGCCATCATCTCGAAAATGTCATAGATGCGCTCGCGCATGTTGAATGCGTACAGGAACGCCGTGATGCCGCCGAGATCGAGTGCTGCTGCCCCGACACACAATAAGTGATCACTGATTCGGGCCAGTTCCGCGATAATCGTCCGGATGTATTTGCACCGTGGCGTCAGCTCAATGTCCATGAGCTTTTCGACCGCGTGATGCCAGGAAACCTCATTGCAGATCGGCGAAATGTAATTCATCCGATCGACGATTGTCACATACTGGTTGTAATCGAGGTCCTCGCCGAGTTTCTCGAATCCCGAATGCAAGTAGCCAATATCGGGAACTGCTTTGACAATCGTCTCGCCATCAAGTGTGAGAATCAAACGCAGAGTCGTATGGGTCGCGGGATGCTGGGGACCGAAATTGAGCGTGTAGAGAAACTCCTTTTCAGGAGTCTCCTCCTCAACGGGATACGGTGCTGCGGCGGCTAATGGCATGGCAACAACCAGTTATCAGGCGTCAACTGATGGCACGTGTGGGACATATACGACCTATGTGTCATATACGTCCCATACGTCCGATACCAATTCTTGAAATCAACTCTCAGCCCGCGTCACGATCGGGAAATTGTGTCGTTCGCCGCGGCCGCGGAGGGGGTAATCCTTGCGGAGCGGGAACGACGTATATCCCTCGGGCATCAAAATCCGCCTCAGATCCGGGTGGCCTTTGAATACAACCCCGTACATGTCATAGATTTCCCGCTCCATCCAATCGGCCCCTTGCCAAAGCGAATAGGCCGATGGAAGTCGCGGTTCCGGATCATTGACAAACACACGCACAAAGATGCGCTCGGCAGTCTCGGTGTTCGCCAAGCAGTAAACCACGCCGTAGCGATCCGTCGCGTCCGGATAGTGGAGGTAATCAATGCCGGCGATGTCGCAGAGAAAGTCGAATTGACCGTCGTTCTTCAAAGCCGTCAAAACATCGAGCAATTGATCGGCCGGCACATCGTAGCGCACGTTATCCCGGAACACCGATCGCTGGATCGTGTCGCCGAATCGTTCGGTGAGTAGCTGCTGCGTATCGGGCATAAGTTCGCTTGATTCACCACAGAGTTACAGAGCACACAGAGAAGACATTTCTTGTTCTTCTCTGTGTGCTCTGTGACTCCGTGGTCGATCCTTCAATCTCTCAGCCGCGTGGCCGTTGTATAATCGCCGGGCACGATCATCGTCTCATCCGGGGGCATTTTCGTTAGCAGGCTTCGCGGCCCTTCGTACACTTTGCGTTCGGCGAACTCGCGGGCGTCGATTGTCCCGGTCGCTTTCACCTTCTCTTGCAAATCCAGTACGGACCGAATCAACTGCTCTGGCCGCGGCGGGCAGCCGGGCACATAGACATCGACCGGAATAAATCGATCGATGCCCTGCACAACGGCATACGTATCGAACACGCCGCCCGACGACGCACAGGCCCCCATCGAAATGCACCATTTCGGCTCCGGCATCTGCAACCAAATGCGTTGCAGCACCGGCACCATCTTCATCACCACTCGCCCGGCGACGATCATCAAATCACACTGTCGCGGACTGAAGCGCATCGCTTCAGAGCCAAAGCGGGCAATGTCATATCGGCTGCTTGCGGTCGCCATCAACTCGATGCCGCAGCACGCTGTCGCGAACGGCATCGGCCACAGGCTATTCGCCCGCGCCAGATTGGCGACCCAATCGAGCTTGGTGATCAGAAAATCCGGGAGGGTCATTGACGCCTCCTGGCAAGACAGCAGACAGTAGACAGCAGACAGCAGACATGATTCTTGATCGCTCTGCTGTCTGCTGTCTGCTGTCTTTGCTTGGCTACCGCCATCGGAACACCCCCTTCCGCCATGCGTAGACATAGCCGACGCCGAGCGACACGATGAACACAATGATTTCCCAAAAGACCATCCGGCCGAACGCCTCATGCCAGGCAGCGCTGGCCCCGTCGGAATAGGCGACCACCGCCCAGGGGTACAGGAACAACAATTCGACGTCAAAGACGAGAAACAAAATCGCGATCAGATAGAACTTCACATCGAACTGCATGCGGGCGCTGCCAACCGGGTCCATGCCCGACTCGTACGGCATCAGCTTCACCGGCGTTTCACGGAACGGCTTAAGCCCGAGGCGATGAAACAACTGAGATGAGAACAAAGTGCCGAGCACGAAGACGATCAGGAAAGCCAGAAACAGAAAGATCGGATAATAATCGGCGAGCCGAAAGGCGGCCTCGACCCCGGCGGACGTTTGCACCGCGTCGGCGAAGACCATCGGGGTCCTCCGGGGAAAAGAGTCGACTTTGTGATTTTTTTCACGAAGTCGTCCAAAAGAAAACCCCGGCCATAGTGCCGAGGGCTGTTGCTCTGGTCATGATATTTCAGGACTCGGAAGCAGCAAGTAGGTCCCGCGAGCCGAGCGGGACCAGCCGAGTCGACGAGATGGCAGAAATCGGCTCGCGGGCGCAAGCAGGTCCGCCTCGGCTTGGCGGACCTACGGGATTACACTTGGGCAACGAAACCGCTCTCACCGGCTCTCTGGTCGGTACCGCGATCGGCGACGCGCTCGGACTCCCCTGCGAGAACCTCTCGCCACGTCGGGCTCGCCGGCTGTTTCCTGATGTCGATCGTTTCCATTTTCTCTTCAACCGTGGCATGTTCTCCGATGACACGGAGCATGCCTGCATGACGGGACAGGCACTGCTGGCTGCGGGGGAAGAGGCGAGTCGATTTTCGCGTTCGCTCGGCTGGCGGCTCCGCTGGTGGCTGGTTGGCTGTCCGCCGGCGATTGGCAAGGCGACTTTGCTTTCCTGCATTCGGCTGTGGCTGGGAATTCCACCGACACGCAGCGGCGTTCATTCCGCCGGCAACGGACCGTGCATGCGAGCGCCAATTCTCGGCGTGGCACTCGGCGATCGACCGCAGTTGCTTCGCGAATTTGTCCGCCGGGCAACACGCATTACCCACACCGACGTTCGAGCCGAACAGGCGGCAATGGCCGTGGCGATTGCGGCCCATTTGTCGAGTCTTGGCATCGCGATACCGGGTGAAGCTGCCGAGCGAATTACTTCGGCCCTGGGTTCGTCGGCCGACGAGTTGAACCAACTTATTCGAAGGGTCGCGGCGGCCGTCGATCGCCCGACCGAGGAATTCGCCGCCGAGCTAGGGTTGGCGAACGGAGTCACCGGCTTCGTCATGCACACCGTGCCGGTAGTTCTGCACGCATGGCTACGCTTCCCGAACGATTATTCCTCTGCTGTGCGCTCAATCATCCGTTGCGGCGGCGACACCGATACGACGGCCGCGATTGTCGGAGGAATTGTCGGAGCCCGAGTCGGCGTCGAAGGGATTCCGGAGCGGTGGCGGAGTGGCCTCGCCGAATGGCCACGAAATCTTCGCTGGATTGCCCGCCTTGGTCGCGAATTGGCCCGTGGAATCGAGGCCGGCGAACCGCGACGGACCGTGCCGCTCAACCCAATCGGCATCATCGCTCGGAACATGGTCTTTACGGGGGTCGTTTTCGCCCATGTCTTCCGCCGCATGCTGCCCCCTTATTGACCGGTATTGATACATCTACCCCCCTTTCTTCGACGGTCCATTCGGGCTACGATGGCCCTAATCCACTTGCCACTCGCCCGGAGAATCGACGATGAGCGCCGTTGCCATCCTTTCTCTGGCTCTTCAGATTGCGAGCCCATCGACGCCGGTGGTCACGCCGGACCCAAAAATGGCCGCCTTGGTCCGCAAACTCGGCGACAAGTCCTACCGAACGCCGCGAGAGCGCCGCGCACGCACTCTTGAGGCAGGGCTCGGCCGCCGTAGCCGTTCTTACCGAGGGAATGAAAGACTCCGACCCGGAAGTCAGCGAGCGCTGCCGGCAACTGTTGCCGCAGGCAGCGTCCGCGGAACGCAATGAAAAACTCGCCGCATTGCTCAGGGACCCGTCAGCGCCACCGCCCAAGGGGCTCGCGGGGTTGGAGCGATTCTTGAAGGTCGCGGGCGATACCAAGATTTCCCGGCAACTCTACGCGGAAATGATGGCGATCCATCACCGGACGTTGGAGGCAATCGAGGAAAATCCCCGCAAGGCCGCGGAGTATTACCAGCAATTCTGCGACGAAGCGTACGGCCGATACGAGGCGTCCATTCGAACCGGACGGTACACGTACGACAACATGTTTTCTTCGCGAGCCGACATCACATTCTTCCTCAGAATTTCATCGGACGACCGGTTGAAGAAGGTTCCACACATGATCGCGAATCGCGCTTACGTCCTTCTCTATGGCAATCAGCTCATCAAAGCGATTCAGGAGAAAGATACCGGCGCGATAATGAAAAAGCTGTTTCTCAGCTGGCTCGAAAACAATGATGTGGACATAAACCTTCAGCAACGGGGATTTCAGATCGCTGCCCAACTCAACATGAAGGAAGCAGTGCCGGTCGCATTGAAAGTCCTTGAAAAGCCGGGTCAACAGACCTACACGAAGGCCCAAGTCATGATTTCGTTGGTCAAGCTCGGCGGCAAAGAGCATATCGCCAAACTTCAGCCCTATCTGTCCGACAAGACCATGATCGGCAGCGTGAACTTCGGCAACGGCGGCATGATGTCAATTCAAGTTCGGGACGTGGCCATGGGGGTCTCAGTTCTCTTGTCGGGCCAGAAGCTCGCGGACTATGGATTCGATAACCGCTTCGGGGGGACCACGCCGACCTCATACATTTACTTCGGCTTCCACGACAATGGCGATGGCAAGGAGAACAAGGAGCGCGAGGACGCCCACACCAAGTGGAAGGAGTGGGCCAAAAAGAATCTATCGAAGAAGTGATGGTTGCATTGAAGTGATTCCATCCGAAGGCAAGCGATGTTTCCCTGCCATTGCCTGACCCTGATTTTGACTCTCGGCGCTCCGCCGGACGATTCGGAACTCCAGAAGCGGGCCGAGCAACTTGTCTCCCAATTGGGAGATCGGGACTACCGCGAGCGCGAACGGGCGACGAAGGAATTGCTCGAAATCGGTTACGCCGCCAGAAATGCGGTCCAGGCCGGCCAGAAGAATCCGGACGGCGAAATCAGCGAACGCTGTCGGAAGCTCTACCCGGCCATCCTCCGCCACGACCTCGAACGGCGGATCGCGAAATTCCTCGACAACTCCGATGGGCCGATCCCCGAGGATTTGCCCGGCGCCTCCCGCTGGATCGAAGTGGCCGGCGACGGCAAGGAGAGCCGAGAGCTTTATGCCCAGATGGTGAAAGCCCATTCGGAGCCGCTCTTAAATGCCCAACTCCATCCGGAGCGTGCACGCGAGTTGTATGTCGAACTCATGCGCAATGTCTATTCCCGAATGCATCTGCGGACCGCTCGCAACGTTCCGCTCAGTTCCGTAACGGGACCGACTGAATCCGAAGTACTTTTGTTCTTCTTCCTGGGTTCGGCGGGCGATAAACGAACGGCGAGTCGCGGCGTCAGCTCAGCTTATTATTCGCAGTTTCTCTCCGTCTCATTCACGACGAAAATGCTGTCCGCCGACCCGCCCGCCACGCCCTTTCGCAAGCTATTCGCCGCCTGGCTTGAGAAAGAACGCTATTCGATCGCCATGCGGCGGGGTCTCGACACGGCGGCCCGATATCGCGTCAAAGAATGCGCACCGGTTGCGCTAAAGATCGCCAAGGAATCGGGAACATCCGCCACCTACCGGGCCTCGGCGTTAATCACTTTCGGCAAGCTGGCGAGCAAGGAGAATCTCAAGGATCTGCAATCGTTCTTGAACGACAAGCTCCACATTGCAAACGTGAGTGTGAACGGCCAGCGTGGCACGGTGGAAATGCGCGACGTCGCTCTTGGCGCTGCAATTCATCTCACGGATCAGAGCCTATCGGACTATGGCTTTCAGCACCGGCCTCCGACGGCTTTGGCAATTACGTCCTACATCTATTACTATTACTCGTTCAGCGACGACAAAAAGCGCGATGCCGCCCATGCGAAATGGAAAGAGTGGGTGAAGGACAAACTGAAGAAGTGACGGCTTGCGCACTTGTTTGGTAAACCGAAGGGCCTTCGTGGCGAGCCGAGCGGCGTAAGCCGCCGGGTATTGTCATCACCCGACGCCTTACGGCGTTCGGCTCGCCAAGACAAGCGTTCGGCTCGCTAATCGAGCACTCGACGCGACCTTGGGAACAGAATTCACTTCGCCACGCCGAACACATATGCCGTCGTCTGCCGATACGTCTCTCCCGGCTTCAGCACCACGCTTGGAAACTCCGGGTGGTTGATGGAATCAGGATAATGCTGGGCCTCCAGGCAAAACCCGCTGTATTGCTTGTACTTGATTCCCCCTTTGCCCTTCTGCTTGCCATCGAGGAAGTTCCCCGAATAGAACTGAACGCCGGGCTGCGTGGTCCAAACCGTCATCGTCCGGCCCGACTTCGGGTCGGTCGCCTCGGCGATCTTTCTTAATGTCCCCGCTTTTCCGTTCAACACATAATTGAGGTCATACCCTTGGGGATCGGCTTTGATTTCCTTGATGTGCGCGCCAATTGCGGTTGGCTTGGTGAAATCGAAGGGCGTTCCCTTAACCGGCTCAATCTTGCCGGTCGGGATAAGCGTGTCATCCGTCGGAGTGTATTTGTCGGCATTGATCCAAAGGATATGGTCTAGAATCGCGCCAGAATTATGTCCGGCAAGATTGAAATAGCAATGCTGGGTCAAGTTCACTGGCGTGGCTTTGTCGGTCGTCGCTGCATACTGAATCTGCCACTCGTTGCCGTCATTCAACACATACGTGACCTTGGTTTCGAGCGTCCCAGGATATCCTTCCTCGCCATCCTTGCTCGTATACTGAAGGACCAGCACTTTACGGTCCCCGAGATCGGCCGGCTCGGCCTTCCACACGCGCTTATCGAAGCCGACTTTCCCACCATGCAGGTGGTTCGGGCCGTTGTTAGTCGCCAGCATGTACTCCTTACCGTTGAGCGCGAACTTGCCCTTGGCGATGCGATTGCCGACTCGGCCAACGATCGAGCCAAAGTACGGATGACCTTCGAGATACTCGTCCAGATTCGAGCAGCCGAGACAAATATCCGCAATCTTGCCGTGTTTGTCCGGTACGTGAATCTCGGTTACAATTCCGCCGAACGTTATCACCTTCATCGACATGCCGTTCTTGTTCGTCAGCGTGTATTCATCGACCTGTGTCCCGTCCGGCATTTTGCCGTATGGCTTCTTGGTGATCCCGGGCTTCGAACTGTCTCCCGCAAATCCGGCGGCAGCGATGGTTAGCGTGGCAATTACGGTAAGCAACTTGCTCATGGAGAGGTCCTCAAGTTGGTGGATGCTCGTTGGAAATAGTGTTATAGTACCGCGACCCGAGACCGCCTCGCAGGCGCAAAGGAAGTCATGTCCAAGCCCAAAAGACCGGATTACGGAGTGGATGCTCCGGGAGTGGTCGGCACGCTTGCCTTCGTCGCGGCGGTGGGCATGCTGCTATTCGTGACCACGCTGACCGGTTTATGGTCCGGCAAAATCGGCGGCATTCCCCTGGCGGGCCTCGGCTTCGGCTTTTCGATTACGTGCGGGACGACCGCGCTTCTGATGATCTACGCGAGCAAGGTCGGCAAAGTCCGGGGTCGAAATCGACTCCTGGGTCACATTCCCTGGCGAGGCGACGAGCACGTGCTCGATGTCGGCTGCGGTCGTGGCTTGATGTTGATCGGCGCTGCCAAGAAGCTCACGACCGGCAGGGCGATTGGCATCGACATCTGGCAGACTCAGGATCAGAGCGGCAATCGCCCAGAAGCGACCATAGAGAACGCCCAACTCGAAGGCGTTTCCGACCGCGTGGAAATCCGAACGGCCGACATGCGCGATATTCCGTTTGCCGATGGCACGTTCGATTCGATTGTTTCCAGTTGGGCCGTCCACAACTTGTACGCGGCGAAAGATCGAGACAAGGCTCTGCGGGAGATTGTCCGGGTGATGAAGCCGGGCGGTTGGCTCCTACTGCGGGACATCAAGCACGGATCCGAGTACGTCGCGGTCCTGGCCGGCGCCGGGCTAACGAATCTCCACCGGGTAGACAACCGGGTGCTCTCGATCGTTACGATGCTGTGGACATTTGGCGGAGTGCGGCCATCCATTCTGATTGGGCAAAAGGGACGGTGACCCCAACCCACGTTGCCGAGGTCTTCGCCTTTTGGCGTGCAACCGTACGATTCCGGTATGTTGCGGGAACTCTCCGTACAAAACCTCGCACTGATCGAAGACGTTCGCGTCGACCTTCAAGATGGATTCTGCGCCTGGACAGGTGAGACGGGGGCCGGCAAATCGCTATTGCTCGGGGCGCTGGGCCTATTGATCGGCGAACGCGGCTCCGCCGATCTGATTCGGGCCGGCAGTGCCGAATTGCGGGTGACCGGGCTGTTCGAATTGAATCGACCCGATCTCAAGACGGCGGTCGAACAGGTGCTGGAACTCACACTCGAAGAAGACCAAGTCATCGTCGCTCGCCGATTGCAGCGGGAAGGCGCCAGCAAGGCGTATGTGAACGATTCGCCTGTTTCGGTCACATTGCTGCGCAAGCTCGGTGAACTGCTCGTCGACGTGCATGGCCAGCGCGAAAGCCATTCGCTCCTGGAGCCGTCCTATCAGATTCAACTGCTTGACGCGTTCGGCAAGCTCGGTGAACTCCGCCGCGCGTACGATGAAAAGGCCATCCGGGTCCGCGAACTCCGCAAAAGGCGAGCGGATCTATTCGCGAAACAGGACGCGCGGCAGCGCGAGCTAAGCCTCATCCGTTTCGAGCGCGAAGAACTCGATGCGGCGCGCCTCAAGCCCGGCGAGGACGCGGCGCTCGCGGTGGAACGAGACCGCTTGACGCATGCGCAGGCATTGCAGGAATTCACCGCCGGCGCCGCCGGCCGGCTTTACGACGAGGACAATTCCGTCGTCGAGCAACTCGGCCGCCTGTCGAAGGAAGCCCAGCACTGGAGCAGCATCGATCCGGAGATTGCCCACGTCGCGAAGCGGCTGGAATCACTGGGCGTTGAGGTTCGCGATCTCGCCGAAACGTGTCGCGATCAAAGCGAGCGATTCGAATCCGACCCGGCTCGACTGGACGAAGTGGAGAGACGTTTGCAGCAACTGCGACGACTCGAAACCAAGTACAAGAAGTCGATCGCCGAGTTGGTGGTTTATCGGGATGAGCTGGATACTCGCGAGGTGGCGTTGTCGGCCGATGAATCGAGCTTGTCGGCAATTGACGACGAATTGAGCGCCGCCTTCGCGGCCCTGAAGTCAGCCGCCGATGATCTACGCAAAGCGCGAAACAAGGTGGCCAAGAAGCTTGCCGGCGAGACGCAGAAACACCTGGTCAACCTGGGAATGTCGTCGGCGAAGCTCGATTGCAGTCTGGAGCCGATTTCGCTCGGCGAGAATCCGTTCGTGGGCGACGTGCCAGTCGGCGGCGCCGATGCGCTGGAGTTCATGTTGGCTGCCAATCCAGGCGAGCCGTTCCGCCCCTTGCGGAAGGTCGCTTCGGGCGGCGAACTGTCGCGCACCATGCTCGCGCTCAAGACCGTATTGGCTGCTCACGATCCGGTCGGAACAATCGTCTTCGATGAAATCGATGCGAATGTCGGCGGTCGGCTCGGCGACATCGTCGGGGAGAAGCTGGCTGCCCTTGGCCGGACGCACCAGGTCATCTGCGTGACGCACTTGCCCCAGGTCGCTGCGTACGCCCGTCACCAGTGGACGATTCGCAAGAACACCAAAGGAAAGCGCACAACAACGACGATCGCGCCCTTGACGACCGATGACGAGCGACTGGAAGAACTGGCCAGCATGATGCGCGGCGAAGCACGCAGCTCGACTACGCGGCAAGAGGCATCGGAATTGCTCAAATCGGCACGAAAGAATTGGTAACCGCCAAATCAGGTGTCCAATGACAAAGTTCGAATTGAAGACGATCGCCCGCAATCAACTTGTCGAGATCTCAGACCGCGTTCGCGACGCCGTCATTGCGTCGGGCGTCCGGTCCGGCTTCTGCGTGGTCTACTGCCCTCATACGACCGCCGCGATTACCATCAACGAGAACGCCGACCCGGACGTCGTCCACGATATGCTCTTGTACTGGAACAAAACGATTCCGCAGCAGCAGTCGGGCTTTCGCCACGCTGAAGGAAACAGCGATTCGCACATCAAGGCCAGCCTGGTCGGGCCGAGCGTGACGCTGATCGTCGATGCCGGGGATATCGTACTCGGCCGCTGGCAGGGAGTTTATTTCTGCGAGTTCGATGGACCACGGACGCGAAATGTCATGGTGCAAGTCATCGAATAGTCGCTACGGCCGCAATCGCGCCAACGCCTCGACCTGCCCGGTAACGCTCGGCTCCATCCAGCTCAAGACTAGCGTCTGCGGCAAAACACCGATGCGCAATCGCCAGCAGGCAGAACGTGGCGAGCACCACGGCCTCGCGCGCAGTCAAGATCCGGGTAATCCGCGGTAGCCGGATTCACACCGAGATAAACGCGCTGCCACGTCCAGAGCAGGTAGCCGGCCGTGAGCACGGTCGCCACGATCGCCGGGATCGCGAGACCGGGATTGAAGTTCCACGAGCCAAGAACCACGAATACCTCGCCAACAAATCCGCAGAGGCCCGGCAAACCCATCGAAGCGAAGAACAAGATCGCGGCCAATCCGCCATAGAGGGGCATCGAAGTCATCAAGCCGCCGAACCGATTGATCTCCCGGTGATGGGCCCGATCGTAGGCGACGCCGACCACGAAGAACATGCCGGCCGAGCTGATGCCGTGGGCGATCATCTGGAACATCGCTCCGTTCATCGCCCACGACCAGTATTGCGCCTTGGCCCCCGACGACCAGACTGCGAAGCCGAGAATGACATAGCCCATGTGGCTGACCGACGAATAGGCGAGGAGCCGCTTGAAATCGCGCTGACCCATCGCCACGAACGCGCCGTAGACGATGGCAAATGCGCCGAGGACCCCAATGAACATCGAAAGCTGTTCCGCCGCCCACGGACAGATTGGGTATGCCAGGCGAATGATGCCATAGCCCCCGAGTTTCAAGAGCACGCCGGCGAGGACCATGCTGATCGGCGTCGGCGCTTCGACGTGGGCATCCGGAAGCCATGAATGAAGAGGCACGATCGGCACTTTGACTGCGAAGCCCACGAACAGCAAAAGGAATAACAAGTATTGATATGTTGGTTGAAAGAACGGCTGCTGCATACGCGTCAGGGCCTCATCCTGACGAACCCCGCGACCGAGCAGCCGGACTTTTCCATCCTCCGCTGGTCGTTCCAAAATCTCGGGATCCCAGTCGGGTTTCGCCGCCAACCTGTCCTTTTGCCCGTTGAGGCGCAGCATGGCGGCCTGGCCGGCCCGTTGCAGGACCACGATGTTGAATGTGTGATATTCCTCCGCGTCGGCAGGTGAAAGACGCGGATTTTCCTTGAGCCGTTCGGCGGCTCGATCCTTGACGGTCGCACGGTCGACAAAATCGCGGACGTCGGTGAAATAGAGCCCGATGATCGCGACCAGGATGAACACGCTGCCCACGAGCGTATACAGGACAAATTTCATTGCCGCATACTTTCGTCGACCACCACCCCAAACGCCGATCAGGATGTACATCGGGATCAGCATGATCTCGTAGAAGATGTAAAGCATCAACAGATCGGTGGCGAAGAAGGTGCCCAGTACTCCGGTTTCGAGAATCAACAGCAATGCGAAATAGGCGCGGACATATTTGCCGATTCCCCACGAGGCGATCACGCTCAAAAAGAGAATCACGGCCGTCAGCAAGATGAGCGGCATGGAGAAGCCGTCAACCGCGATCGAATAGTTCACATCGAAGCGCGAGATCCACGGCACGGAAGCGACGCAATCATACCCGAGTTGCGGCTCGCGATCCGAATTGGCTTCGCGGCGCATCGCCTCGTCCACGCGGGCATCCAAAAGCGTGCTCGGATGGTGGAGCGAACGAATTCCGCGATCGGAACGAGTGTCGAGCATCGCGTAGTAGTCGATCAGCAAGCAGAGCGCGAGAATCAGCGTGATCGCCGAGCCGATCAGCGCCCACCAGCGCACGCCTTCCGCCCACTTCGATGGGAACAGCAATCCAATCAGCCCAAACACCGCTGGCGTGAAGATCACCAGCGACATCACAATCAGGTCTCGTTCAATCATGTCGAATGGCTTGCTTGAAGTTTCAAGTTCCAAGTTTCAAGTTTCAAGTTTGATGCGATCAAGTTCCAACTTGAAACTTGAAGGCTTACCCGACCAGATAAACGGCGGCAAACAATGCCAAGAGTGCAACGACTGCCAGCACCAATACGGTCACATAATTCCGAATCAACCCGGACTGGGTGCTGCGTAGGCTTCGTCCCATCGACAGCGTTCCGAGCCCGATCGCGTTCAGGACCCCATCCAGGCTCGTGACATTCACGGTGCGGTCGGCTACCTCCGCCTGTTCAAGCGGAGTCGATCGCTTATCGAAGCGTGCGGTGCCAAATCCCAAAGCGACCGCGGGGCGAACAAACATGGCATCGTAAACTTCGTCGAAGTGCCATTTCTCGCGCAAGAATCCATACAGGACGCCGGCCTTGGCACGCAGCATCGCCGGATCGATCTTTTGCAGTCCATAAATGAGCACAGCCATCCCGACACTGATCACCGCCAGCGCCAGCGCGATCCAGCCGGCCGCATGCCCTTCGTATAACGTCACGTCAGGGACTGCTGGCTGGGCCTTTTCGAGTAAATGGCCAAGGTAGCTTGCGTCCGGTTCCCAGAGCGGCCAACCCCATGCGACAAAGATGCTGAACGCCGCCAACACAATCAATGGCAACGTCATTACCCAGGGCGATTCATGCGCATGTTCCGAGACGGGATCGCGCGGCTTGCCCGCGAATGCCAGGAACCACATGCGGAACATGTAGAAAGCAGTCAGTCCGGCGGTCGCGAGCGGCACGATGAAGAGCGCCATATGCGATGGGTCGTGCATCGCAAAACCCATCGCGCTCGAGAGAATCAGATCCTTGCTATACCAGCCGCTGAAGAATGGCGTGCCCGATATCGCCAGCACGCCAATGAGCATGGTCAACGCCGTGATCGGCATCTTTCGCCGTAGCCCGCCCATCTTCATCAGATCTTGTTCGTGATGACAGCCATGAATCACGCTGCCCGAGCCAAGAAACAAGAGAGCCTTGAAGAAGGCGTGCGTCAGCAAGTGCAATAGTCCCGCCACCCAGCCGCCGACGCCGAGGGCGAGCATCATGTACCCCAACTGGCTGACGGTCGAGTAGGCCAGCACGCGCTTGATATCCGTTTGCACCAATGCAATCGTCGCCCCGAGGAAGAGCGTAATCGTGCCGGTATAGGCGATGAGCAAGCGTACCTCGCCGTTGAACATCGGATAGCTTCGCCCGACGAGGTAGACGCCGGCCGCGACCATCGTGGCCGCGTGAATGAGGGCGGATACCGGCGTCGGGCCCTCCATCGCGTCGGGCAGCCAGGTGTGCAGCGGGAATTGCGCCGACTTCCCCACGCAACCAAGGAAAATGCCAACGCCCATTATCCCGAACAGGTACGCGGGCATCGGCGGACCATCCGTCGCAATCTTGGCAAAGATTTCCTGAAAATTGAATGTGCCGAAATAGGTCCAGACGATCGCCAGGCCCACCATGAATCCCGCGTCGCCGATGCGATTGACGATAAATGCCTTATTCGCCGCCAGGCCCGCACTCCGCCGTTCGTGGTAAAAGCCGATCAGAAAGAACGAGCAAACGCCGACGAGTTCCCAAGAGATGAAGACCTGGAACAGGTTATCCGCGATCAGCAGATTCAACATCGAGAAACAGAACAGCGACAGGAACAGAAAGAACCGCCCGTAGCGCCCTGGACGCGACACATGCGCTTCATGATCTTCATGAACAACCTCTGTTTCGTCCCGCATGTAGCCGAGCGAGAAGATGAAGATCATGGTCGAGACGAACGTGACCATCGCGAACATCAGGGCGGTGAGATGATCGATGCGATAACCGATTTCCAGGGATGTCGCCGGCCCGGATGAACTCGTGCCGACTTCGGCCCACGTCGTCTGCTCGGCCCAGCGGTTGTCAAGTTCAGTTGGCAAGTGCGTGCTGGATTCATCGACGTAAGTTACCAGGCCGTAGATTGCCAACACTGCCGAGCAGGCGATGGCCGCTGTCGCGAGGTAAGCCCCCGCTCGAAGCGGGCGATTGCCGCCGAGGAAGAAATAAATGAATCGGGCCAGGCCCTGAGCCTCGCGATAGGGGCGGCAAACATTTCGCAGCGCCCCGCCGATCAAGAGGAGAAAGAAGACGGCGAGCGGCAAAAGGGTAGCCACCACATACAGCCGGCCCGGTGTCGCGAGTAGCCAACTGACCATTGTTTTGCTCTGCGCTACGCCGCAAGCGGCGAGCAGGTTAGCCCTTCAACTCGTCCGCCCGGTCCACGTCTACGGTTGCGTGGTTGTTGTAAAAGTTCAGGATGATCGCCAACGCCACCGCCGCCTCGCCGGCGGCCAGGACAATTACCAACAGCGCGAACACTTGTCCTTCGAGGGCGAACTGGGGCACATAACGCGCACAGGCCACGAAATTCACGTTTGCCGCGTTGAGCACGAGTTCAACGCCCATCAATATGCCAATCGCGTTGCGCTTGGTCGCGATGCACAGCAGCCCGCAGGCGAATAGAAACGCCCCGAGCATCAGATAAGGCGTCAGGCCGAGTTCGGTCATGGGGCCGCTTGCTCCTTTGCCCGGCGTTTCGCGCGAGCGAGATAGGCGGCCCCAATGAGCACGACCAACAGATGGACGGAAACAATTTCGAAGGGCAGCAAATAGGTGTTCAGAAAGCCGACCCCCAGTTGGCCGGCGCCCGGCATCGGTTCGGATGGAGGACTCGTTTTGCCTTCGCCCATTTGCATCGATGTGTTCGCAAGCAACACAAATAGAGCGACGGCCAAGACGCCGCCCACGATCCACTCCTGCGGCCGCGTTTTGATCTTCAAGAACTGCTGCTGCGCTGTGAGCATGACGCCGAAGACGACCAGCACCATCGTGCCGCCGACGTAGACGATCAACTGCGTCGCGCCCACGAATTCGGCCCCAAGCAGGAAGTACAACAGCGAAACGCCAATAAGGGTGAACAGCAGCCAGACCGCGCTGCGGACGATATTGCGCGAGAATACGACTGCGAGAGCCGACAGGCCCGTCGCCGATGCGATTGCCGCAAACAGGATCAAATCGAGGCTCACTTCGCCTCCACAACAGCGGGTTCGGCTTTCTTCATGGGCACATCGATCGCGGCCCACGCGCCGGGAAGTTGCCCGCGGGCCATCGTCAACGGCGCCGTCAGCAGCCGCAAAATCAACCCGACAACGAATAGGGCACTGACAATCGCACTCAGATATCGCCAGCCGATTCCGACGGCCGACGGGATGAATAATTCCCACACGCAAACGCCCAGCAACAGAACGCAGGACATCGGCAGGAAATATTTCAAGCACGTCATCATCACCTGATCGATCCGCAATCGTGGCAATGACCAGCGCATCCACATCATGACTAGAACCAGGAACGACGCCTTGGAAATGAAGACGATGATGTCGATCCCATATCCGACCCAACCCCAGGTTGTTCGCCGGCTCAAAGGGCAAAAATCCCGTGTGCCAGCCGCCGAGGAACAGAATCGCCGCCGCTCCGCTGACCGCGAACATGCTGGCGTATTCCGCCATGAAGAAGAACGACCAGCGCAGCCCGCTGTACTCGGTGTGAAAGCCCGCGACCAGTTCGCTCTCGGCCTCGGCAAGATCGAACGGCGCCCGCTTGCAACTTGCCGTCGCCACGATGAAGAACATGAAGAACGCGACAAAGGTGAACGGGTCGTGGAACATGTTCCACTCCCAGAAGAAGCCCGTTTGCTGCTTGCCGATCGTGTTGAGATTCAGCGTGCCGGCAACGATGACGGGGATCAACACGCACATCGATCGTGGCACTTCATAACTGACCACCTGGGCCGCCTCGCGAATGCCGCCGAACAGCGACCACTTGCTGCCCGAGGCATAGCCCGCGAGGATCACGCCGAACACTTCGCTCGACAACACGGCCAGAATAAAGAACGCCGCGACATTCAACTGATAGGGAACAATCCCCGGCCCGAACGGCAGCGACACGAACGCCGTGAATGAAGCACAGAATGCCAGATAGGGGGCGATCTTGAAAAGGAACTTATCGGCGACATCCGGCGACGTGTCTTCCTTGGCAAGGAGCTTGACTGCGTCCGCGATCATCTGCGGCAGGCCCCAGAAGCCGAGGCGGGTCGGACCCAGACGATCCTGGATGCGCCCGGAGACTTTGCGCTCCAACCAGACGAAGACGCTGGCAACGCCTGCAAGGAATGAAACCAAAATGACCCCGATCACCAGGGCGCTGGCGATCAGATCGAACGGGGCGGGGAGAAACGACAACAGGTCCGTCACGTCGAGTCCGGGTCAAGGGCACAGGATTGATTTTCTATCGGGGTGGGCAATCGTGGCAATGTATTGACTGGCGAGCGGAGCACCGTAAGGTGCCCGATAGTGAATACATCCTGTGCGCTTTACTCGTCAACGCTCGCTGAGTCTTGCAGATGCGTGGTCCCGCCCTACGTCGCCGAACCGATCGCTTGCCGCCGAACGCCCGGCTGCCGCTGGCATATCGCCTGCTCGCCGAACATGGAGAGCCGGTCGCGAACGATCCCCACGCTCGGGACGGCCGGTTGGCACGCGTCGAGGCCGCGTTATTCCTCGCTACGGAGCCGCTGACGGCGCGCAAGATCGCCACAGTTGCGAGCCTCGCCGATGTCGCCGAAGCCCGCCGGCTCGTTGCTCGGCTCCGCGAGTTGTACGACGCCGATGCCACTGCCTTTCAGATCGAAGAAATTGCTGGCGGCTATCAACTCATGACGCGTCCCGCCTACCGCCCGTGGCTCTTGCGGGCGCAGCGGACTGGCGGCGAGGTGCGGCTAACGCCCGCTGCCCTAGAAACGCTCGCCGTTGTCGCCTATCGCCAGCCGATCACGCGCGCCGACGTTGAAGCGATCCGCGGCGTGGGCTGCGGCGAACTACTGACTCAACTGATGGAAAAGGGACTCATCAAGATCGCCGGCCGCCAAGAATCACTTGGCCGGCCAGTGCTGTACGGGACAACCAAGCGCTTCCTTCAGTCGTTTGGCCTCGGCTCGTTGCGCGACCTGCCGGACTACGAACCAGGCCGCGGGCGGCCATGACGGATTGTTTCGGTCGCCCCCCACCCACACCAGTTAAAACGAATTCAACTTTTCCGAAATCAACTAACGGGAATTAAGGGAAGAACATTGAAATGTAGTTAAGTAATTGAGCCGAAAGAACTTAATTCCTTCGGTTTCGTTATGCCAATTTCAGAGTACCGGCTCGCCAATTCCCATCGGGAACTACGAGTAATCTTTGCCAGCGGCTTCTTTTCTGACGTTTGCCGACATGTTAGGATAAGGCCGACTCGACTTGCGGGGTCGCCATGACCGAACTCCTTGAGAAACCCACGTCGGCTGCGGGCCGTGATCCCCTGCCATGACCCGGCGCTCGACCCCGTCCCGCGCGAGCGCGGCCCGCGGCCGCGGGAGGTGAAGTGATAAGGGCGCGGATACCCGAACCCGAGGAGGGGCGGACAACTACCCGAAAGCCCGCAAGTCAATGATCTGGTAGTCGCAAGAGGCAGTCCTCTCAGTCGCCGCAGCCGGCTGAACTGCACCATCGGCGTCAATGGCAACCCGCTGATTCGTCATATAGTGGCGACCAGAAATCTTGTTCTCCTTGCCGAGCGAGGGAGTATGCCGATGTTGAGAAATCCAACGCTGATTATGGCGGCTGTCCTAGCCTTTACGATGTCGTCCGCACATGCCGACAAGTCAAAGTCGCAAAACGATAACAAAGAGGATGGCATCAAAGCGGAGGTGAGGGGCACC
This sequence comes from uncultured Gemmataceae bacterium, assembly GCA_963773845.1. Taxonomy (GTDB): domain Bacteria; phylum Planctomycetota; class Planctomycetia; order Gemmatales; family Gemmataceae; genus SIAJ01. Next base: position 700,555 of record CAVZCU010000011.1, on the reverse strand, counting down.
GTCCACTTCGCGAGCGGACACGGCTACTACATTTCCGTAAAGACCGCCGGCAGGGCAAAACAGGAAATGCGCGTGTGGCTGTACATTTCCGAGAATAAGGTGCTCGTCCGAAAGCTCGAGGGGCTGACTGGGAAAACAGTGATCGCCAAGGGAAACTTGGCGCAGATGCCCGCAGATCACCAGGCGAGCGTCCCGCCGCTGGGCATGTACATGGGCAGCTTTCAAATCGAGGATGTCGGCACACCCTGGAGCAAGAACGTCGAAGGGCTTCAGTGCCGACTGCGGGCGGACAAGGCTGTCTGGAAGGCCAATGCGGTTCCCGCTTTCCAACTCGAAGTCCGCGACCAGGGTAAGCGCGACCTCGATATTCATATGTCCCAGGCGGCCTGCAAACTGGAATTCGACGGCGCCTGGTACGATTGGAACGGCCCAGTCAGCATTCTCGCCGGCACGTGGGCCGCAGGCCGTCATTACGACGACTTCGAGGTTCGTGTGATCCTGGAGGCCCAATGGGCCAGAGGCAACAAACCGATTGCGTTGAAGGCGGGCAAACACACTGTTCGAGTCGCGTATGTCACGATGGACCAGAAACAGCCTGTCCGTGTCGTCAGCAATCCGGTCGAAATCCAGATCGAGGGCCCGCCATCCAAATAGGGAATTGCGGACGAATTGCGTCCGAAGGCCAATAAAGAGCAGTAGGGAAGAAGTATCGGATGTGTCGCCAGGCCGGCGAAATGAAGAATTCAGCTACATTCGGGCTACATCATCCGATGCGGATGCAATGACAGATGGACGACTCACCTGTGCGTCGACGAGTTTCGCCAGCACATGCGGAAGTGCGGCGGGTGGCTCATTCCAAACGAGCGCCGTCAATTGGTGCGCGATCTCCACGCTGCGGTTTGCATACGAACTCCTCCGGCAGGTACTTCTCGGATCTCCGCGCCTGTCTTAAGATTTTCCTGCGTCAAATCGGGGGAGAGCCATGGCCAATCAACTACCAAGCGGCGCGCCTTCCATCGAAACAGCCGGCGATCCCCGGGCGGTCGATCCGTCAATTCCTCAGGGAACTGTAACAGGGATGGTTAGTGGCTCAGCCGCGACTTCGGTGTCCGATTCTGTGTTCTTGCAGCGGACGCGCCGCTACGAGTTCCTGGACGAGATTGCCCACGGCGGCATGGGGGTCGTTTATCGCGCTACCGATCAGGTGCTCGACCGCGGCGTGGCGATCAAAGTCTTACACGAGCGATTTGCCCCCGATTCCGCTGCCGCCCGGCGGTTCGTCGATGAGGCCAAGATCGCCGGCCAGCTCCAGCACCCGGCCATCCCCGCCGTGCATGACCTTGGCACGCTTCCGGACGGCCGACCGTTCCTGGCCATGAAGCTGGTCAAAGGCCGCACCCTCGACGAGTTGCTGAAAGACCGGCCGGATGTGGCTCACGAGCGTGGGCGGTTTATCGCCATCTTCGAGCAAGTCTGCCAGGCGGTTGGCTACGCCCACGATCACAAGGTCATTCATCGCGATCTGAAGCCTGCCAACGTGATGGTCGGCGGATTCGGCGAGGTCCAAGTCATGGACTGGGGCCTGGCCAAGGTGCTCACCCCCGGCGCGGTGGCGTCGAGCCGGCTGATGGTCGAGCCGACCGCAACGATTGGCACCGAGATTCGCTCGATGCGGGATTCCGACGGGTCGTTGACGCAGGCCGGCAGCGTACTCGGCACGCCGGCCTTCATGTCTCCGGAACAGGCTGGCGGGGAGATTGACAAGATCGATGAGCGGGCCGACGTGTTCGGCCTCGGGGCGATCCTCTGCGTCATCCTCACGGGCGAGCCGCCGTATCGGGGCGGCGACGCGGAAACTATCCGACTGCAAGCCATCCGCGGCAAGCTCGGCGACGCTTTTGCCCGATTGGATTCTGGAGGGGCCGAGCCCGGCCTGGTCACGCTGGCGAAGAGCTGTCTGGGCGAGTACGAGCATCGGCCGACGAACGCCGGGCAAGTTGCCGACGCGGTCGCCCGGCTCCGAGCCGACGCGGACGAACGGGCCCGACAGGCCGAGGTCGACCGGGCAGCCATCGTGGTGCGCGAGGCCGAACAGCGGAAGCGCCGGAATGTCTGGTACGGCTTGGCAGCGGCGCTCGGGCTGGGGACGGTCGTCGCGGCCGGTCTGGCGATCCGTGCCCACCGGGCCGAGGGCCGGGCGATCGAGCTGAGCGAGCAGCGGGAGAAGGCCCGGGCGGAGGCGGTCGCCAGCGAGGAGCGGACGCGCGAGGCCGAGGAGGCCCGGCGGCAGGAGCTGGGTAAAACGGCAGCGGCCGCCGCTCAGCTCGCGGCCGGCCGGGGCCACTGGGCCGATGCGCTGAAGCTGTACGACACGGCACTGGAAATCAACCCTGGGAACATCCCGGTCGAACTTGGCCGCATCGACGCCCGGATGGCTCTCGGTCAGGTTCGCGCCGCCATCGCCGAACTCGAGACGCTCGCGGCCCGGGCCGACCTCGGTCCCCACGCTGGCCCGGTCTGGCTTCGAAAAGCCGAAATGGCCCTCTGGCGGAAGTCCGGCAACGGACCCCGCGAATTGGCCAAAGAGGCGATCGCCAAGGGGCTGCCCCCCGCCGACCGTGAGTACGCCCAGGTATTTGTGGTCGATAACGCGGACGAGGCGATTCGACACCTGCAAGAGGCGATTCGAGTCGACCCGTTTCATTCGCGTAGCCTCGAGATCCTTGCCCCGCTCGCCTTCGTGACCGGGCGCAAAGACCTCCTCCGCGAATCGGTAACCCAGCTCCGGCTGTCGCGCCGGATTCGGCCTACTTCCTGTGTGCGGAAATCTACCTCCGAGCCATGGACCGCGACCGGGCCGGAGTGGACCGGGCGCTGGCCCAGCTAGGTGAGACCGGTTACAAGGAAATGGTCTCGACCATGGGATCCATGGCCGATGCCGTCATTATGGCCCAGGACGAGGATTTTTTCTTCGACCCGAACAAGGCCCAGCGGATGGCCGGGTTTGCGACCCAACTCTCCCAGCTCGGGCAGCAGACGTCGCGGATGATTGGCGACGACAAAGCCGACGAGACCAAGCTGAACGAGTTGAAGTTCTTCCAGCTCCCGATGTTCCGGGCCCTCGCCGAGTCGCCGATCATCAAAGATCTGTCGGCCGGCGGTACACTCGGGCAACTGGCGCTCTTGAACCAGCCGGCCAAAATGGCCGACCTGTTTGGGGCGGTCGCCGCAGCGCTGCCGGACGGGACTTATTTCATGATGCATGGGGCGCTGCTTCACCGGGCCGGGAAGCTGACCGCAGCGGAAGCGAAGTTGCGAGAGGCCCTGGAGCACACCTCGTGGGCGAATATCCGCCCCGTCGCCCGGTTTCACCTGGCCATCGTCCAGCGCGACCTGGGAACAAGCCCGAAGACCGCCGCCAAGGACCAAGCCAAATGGAAGGAGAAGGCGCTGGCGAATGTTCGAGAGATCGTGTCGGCCCACATTCCGACCGGCCCGTTGTTGACGCTGGCGTCGGTCGCATCGGACTGCGGCGACCCGCTGCTCGCGCTAAACCTGTCCGAATCGGCCCTGCGGCAGAAGCCGAACGACCCGACCGCCCTGAACTGGAAGCTGCACCAAGAGGTTGCGCTGGGAATGCTCGAACGGGCCCAGGCAACGGGAGAGGCGATCGCTGCCCGAAAAGACCCGACCGACGACGAGCGGCGGATGGGCCTGTCCGACCTCCTCCATCTGGCATCGGCCCTTGGCGATGCGGGCCGGCCGGCCGACGCCCTTCGCTGGACGGATCGGGTGGCGGGGCGACTGGCCGAATCCGGGCTCGACGCCGCCAGGCGAGAGCCGACGCTCAACCGCCTCGGCGTGAACTACTGGCGGCTCAGGCGATACGACAAGTCGATTCCGATCTTCGAGGAACTGTTGCGGGCCGACCGGGCCGCCCACGGCGACAAGAGCCCGATCACCCTGCACACGCAGATCAACCTCGGCATCAACTACCGCGACGCCGGCCGGGTCGCTGAAGCGATCCCGCTCCTCGAGCAGGCCGAGCGCGGGTCGGTCGAATCCGTCACTGCAATGGGCGCGCGGCGAATTGCGCAGGGCCTATGTCCGCGCCGGCAAAGTAACCGAAGCACTGCCGATGCTCAAAGAGGATGTGGCTCAGGCCCGCCGGACGAAGCCCGCTGGCAGCTCGGCGCTGGCCTCCGAACTCGTCGGCCTCGGCCGCGAGATGAATAATCTGAAAGCCTGGTCGGACGCCGAGCCGGTCCTCCGCGAGGGGCTCGTCATCCGCGAAAAGCTTGAGCCGGATGTGTGGAATACGTTCAACGCCCAGTCGCTTCTCGGCGAGGCGCTCGCCGGCCAGAAGAAGTTCGCCGAGGCGGAGCCATTGCTGTTGCAAGGACAAGAAGGAATCGAAAAGCGAGCGGACAAAATCCCGGGCATCTACCGCCTGGAGCGGCGGAGCGAGGCGGTGAAGCGTCTGGTACAACTCTACCAGTGGTGGGGAAAACCGGAGAAGGTTGCGGAGTGGCGGAAGAAGTTGGATGTGGTGAAAGATGCGCGTTGATCGCGCACCATTGGTCCGCAGCGGGTTTGAATTTGCACTTCAGTGGAAGCGTGTATGTGGATTCACCAGAATTCAACTCGCTGAAGCGGCAATACCACCGAGCCGGGAAGTCGGGTCCATAAGTAGGTTCGCCGAGCCGAGGCGGACCAAGCGGCTCGCCCCGGAACAGGAACGGCGCCATTTCCAGGCGCAACCCGGTCCCGCTCAGCTCGCCGGACCTACTCATGAATCGAGCGTGCTTGGCATTCTGGAGTTCCACATGGCCGCCCCACTTCCAGACGTTTCACTGCCCGAGAATGCATCCAATCCCGTCGACTCGAACAGCACAGAGACTGGGTCGGAGATCGGTGTCGCGAAGGAATTGCGCTCGTCCGCGCAAGCAAGCCGCTACGAATTGATCGAAGAGATTGCGCACGGCGGGATGGGAGTCGTTTATCGCGCTACCGACACGGTGCTGGGGCGGGAGGTGGCGGTCAAGGTGTTGTCCCATCAGTTCGGGCCGGGTTCGGGCGGAGTGCGCCGATTTGTCGATGAGGCGCGAATCGCGGGGCAGCTCCAACATCCGAACATCCCGGCGATTCACGATCTAGGCGCGTTTCCCGATGGCCGACCGTTTTTGGCGATGCGGCTCATCAAAGGATCGACGCTGGATGAATTGCTGACGAACCGCGGACCAGGCTCTCCCAACTTTATAGCCGTATTTGAACAAATCTGTCAGGCAGTGGGATACGCCCATGCCCACAATGTCGTTCATCGCGACTTGAAACCGAGCAACGTGATGGTCGGTGCGTTCGGCGAAGTGCAAGTCATGGACTGGGGACTCGCCAAGGTCCTGCCCGTTCCGGGCAACAAGGCCCAGACCATCGGTCTCGATGAATCGACAGTGGCACGGACTGATATTCAGTCCATGCGGGCAGCCGACGAAGCAACCCAGGCGGGAAGCGTCCTGGGAACGCCCGCCTACATGCCGCCCGAGCAAGCGATCGGCGCCGTCGACCAGATCGATGAGCGCAGCGATGTATTTGGACTGGGGGCGATCCTATGCGCGATATTGACCAGCAAGCCGCCCTATGTCGGGGCCGACTCCGAGTCGACCCGTCAACTCGCCGCCCGTGCCCGACTGGAAGACGCCTTCGTCAGACTGGATGCCTGCGGTGCGGAGCCGGAATTGGTCGCGTTGTGCAAACGATGCCTCTCGGTCGAAAAGACTGACCGCCTTTCCAATGCTGGCGAGCTGGCAAGGTCGGTTGCTGGTCTTCGCGCGGCTGCCGATGAGCGAGCGCGGCAAGCCGAGTTGGATCGGGTACGCGCCGAAGGTGAGCGGGCCAAGGCCCTGGCCGACGCGATCGCCCAGCGCCGGCGCCGGCGAATGCAACTCGCTTGGGGGGCAACAGCCGGCTTACTGCTGCTTGTCGGAGGCTCAGCCGTCTGGTGGCGGGCCGATCAAATACGGACCGAACGCGAAAGACTCGGGCGGAATGCCACGGCGGTCGCGGCCCTGCTCGAACAGTCCGACCAGGCGCTTCGTGCGAACGACCGCGACCGGGCGGCGGTCGCCCTTGAGGCGGCCCAGAAACGATCGGCCGAGGGTGGGGCCGACGATCTCGGCCATCGGCTCGCTCGGCTTCAGACCGACCTGACGACCCTTCGAGAATTGGACGATATCGATACGTTTCGCGCAACATGGATCGGCCGCCGTTACCCAGAACCGCGGGAGATCGCCGCACGACTCCAGGTCGCCTTCGCCCAGTTCGGCATCGTCCCCGGTGAAAACCCGATTGGCGACGCGGCCAGGCAAATAGCCGATTCGGCCATTCGCGACCGGCTGGTGGTAGCCCTGGACTGGTGGCTTCTGGCCGAGCGCTCCGCCGATGTCCTCGCCGTGCTGCAATCGGTGGATCCGGATGGCTTTCGCGATCCCCTTCGGGATGCCGTGCAAAAGCGCGACGGGGCAAAAGTCAAAGAGCTGATCGACAAGGCCGAGGCGCTCGAGCAACCTGCCAGGTTCGCCGCGGTCCTCGGCGCGAATGGCACTATCCCGACGCCGCGCCGACGACAGGTGCTGCGGGCGGCGTTGCGGCGAGATCCGGGCGATCTTGGTTTGTTGATGACTCTCGGCAGAAGCTACCCGTTTAATCGGCGCGAAGGGGCGGAGGAGCGGACGCGGTGGTTTCAGGCGGCCGTTGGTGTCGCGCCCAAGAATGTCGCCGCCCATCTCAACCTGGGCAATGCGCTTTACGACCAGAAAGACGTGTTCGGCGCCATCGCCGAATACCGGGAGGCGATTCGCCTCGACCCGAAACTTGCTATCGCCCGCAGCAACCTCGGACTCGCCCTATACCACACAAGAAACATCGACGAAGCGATCGCGGCCTATCGGGAAGCAATTCGCCTCGATCCGAAACTTGCCTCTGCCCACAGTAACCTCGGACTCGCACTCAATGCCAAGAAGGATGTCACCGGGGCGATGGCCGAATACAGGCAGGCCATCCGTCTCAATCCGAAATATGCGATGGTCCATTTCAACCTGGGAGTTGCGCTCGATGGCCAGAACGACATGGACGGCGCGATCCGGGAGTACAAAGAGGCGATCCGTCTTGATCCACAGCATACCGACGCTTTCAATAATTTGGCCATTGATCTCTACTCCAAGCACGACTTGGATGGGGCGATCGCGGCCTACCGAGAGTCGATTCACATCAACCCAAATGTGGCCCATACGCACAACAATCTCGGGGTCGCTCTGAAAGCCAAGAAGAACTTGAAAGGCGCCATCGCCGAATACCGCGAGGCGATCCGCCTCGACCCAAAGTATTCCGACGCTCACGACAACCTGGGAGTCGCACTGGCACTCGCGGGCGACTCCGACGGGGCAATTGCTGAGTTTCGCGAGGTGATCCGCATCGTCCCAAAAGATGCGGTTGCTCATAACCACTTGGGCGTCGCTCTGGCGGATAAGAAGGATGTGGAAGGCGCGATCGTTGCGTTCAGGGAAGCGATACGTCTCAATCCGAAGTACCCGCCCGCTCGTACTCATCTCGGGAACGCTCTGAAAGACAAAGGCGACTATGACGGGGCGATCGTTGAGTATCGCGAGGCTATTCGCCTGGCGCCGAAGTATGCGCCGCTCACAACGGCCTCGGCGTAGCTCTCTACCAGAAAAAGCAACTTGACCAGGCAATCGCGGCATTTCGCGAGTCGATTCGCCTCGAGCCGAAGGACGCTGTCACGCATGTCAATCTGGGGAACGCCCTGACAGACAAAGGAGACCTCGCCGGAGCGATTGTGGAGTACAAGCAAGCACTTCGGTTAGACCCGGACGACGAACGGGCCAAGCGCCATCTCGCTGCCCTTCTGCAGAAGCAGCAACCGAAGCTCGAAACCGGCCCACGGCCGCGCGAGGTGAAATGATGGTGCACGGGCTACTTGTGACCATCGACCGACCATCACCGCAAAGGAGCGCGATGTCAATGCCTTGATTGCGCTGCGGGCGGGTGTAGGATGGGGAGCCGTTCATTGGCCGCGGTCACGGCAGCGGCACGTTCTTGAACTCGAATGGAATCGCGTAGTCGTGGACGACCCAGTCCTCGAACACGAGCTTCGTCGGCGGGCCGACCGCCTTGCCGTTCGGCGGGCCGTAGTAGAGGGAGATCCAATATTGCTGGCCGTTCGATTCGCTGCCGCGGCCGTGGTCCTGGAACTTGTGGCCAGCGTCGTCTTCGACATGGAAGCGCTGATACCACTTTTCGTAATTGGACCAGTTGTTGTTCGGGTCGCGCGGCACAAGGATCTTCACTTCCACAGATCCCCCACCCTGGTTCTGCACGCGGGTAATTTGCAGCGATTCCGGACCGGCACGGAACGTGGTGCCGGTCGATTCAAGGAGTTTGCTCGTCACGACGACCGGCTTGCGGATCAGGACCATCTTCACCGGGATTGTGCCGCGGATGAGCTGCGCGGTCTTGGCAGACTCTGAAGCCCGGCGCAGCCTGATGTCGGAATATGTCAGCGATTCGCCGCGAAATGTCCCGCGGCCCGGAAACTGAACCGTCGGCGCCCCGGTCGGCTCCAGCAACAAATTGCCTTCCGAGTCGACCGCTTTCTCGACCTTCGCGGCGCCGACCTTCAAAAACGAGATCCTCGGCTCGGCCATGAGCGCGACCGACAGCGTCAACCCGTGCGAACGATCCCCGGTATGGCCCGCCTTTGCCTGACGAAAGTCGATGTCGCGGTCCTCGTGAAACCACTGAGCTTCGAGCCGAAACGGGCCACGTATGTTGACCAACGGTGATTGGCTCGTCGCGGATCGGAAGTGAACCATCGGCTTGTTTTGGTACGAGGAAAGTTCGATCCTGCAGCCGGTGTCCTTTGCGATTTGCTCAATGGCTTCCCAAAAGGGTACATCCTTCACCTCCGTCTTAACGCTGGCGGTCCGAGAAATGTCGGTAGCTCCCGGAGGGTGTCCGCCGCCGCGAACCTGATAGCCCGTCTGCTTCTCCAAGTCGTTGAGCACAGTTTCGATTGGGTGACCATTTCCCTTTACCGTGACCCGCTTCGGCAACATCGCCTCTTCGATTTCCAACCGCGGGATCAATGCCTGGGCCCTTTTGCGGACCTCTTCGTCCTTACTCTGGACCGCTTTTCGCAATGCCGGCAATGCGGCCGGACCGCGTTCGCTCAATTCCTTGGATGCTCTTTCACGCACGGTGAACGAACGGTGGCCGAGTTGTTCGACGAGATTGTCGATTGACGGCGGGTCGGCTGCCAGGCAGGCCGATCCGAAGAGGAATAGAGCGAGGGCGGTGGGGATCTTGCGCATGTTATGCTCGCCTTGGGCGGCCCGTTGGGCCGCCCGCTAAACCGATTCAGTAGGTTATTTTCGTTCTTGGATAAATACGAACACGCCCTTCTTGTTGGAGACAATCACGTCCGGGCGGCCGTCTCCGTTCATGTCGCCGACCGCGAACTGCGTGCCCACGCCGGAGTCGGTGTCGATGATGTATGGCGTCAAGCGGATGAAGTGCCGGTCGGGCCGTTTGTCATTGCCTTTCTCCGTGACCTTCGTCGCTTTGAACCAATAGAGCATCGCGGGCCAATCCGAGCCGCCCACGTAGCTGCGTCCATGCGACCAGAAGCGTTTGCCCGTCACAAAGTCTTTGATCCCGTCGCCATCAATGTCTACGCAGTGCATCGAGTGCGTCTCGCCCACCAACTCGCGGAACAACGGCTTTTGGACGAACTCCGGATTGGCCTTGCCCGATTTCTGATGGTAGGCCCAGATGCCGAAGTCGTGAGCGCTGGAGCTAATCACGTCAGCCTTGCCATCGAGATCGACGTCATACGCGAACATATCGGCGACATGCCGGGCCGAGATTCGCCGGGTGGAACGCCCACGGTTCGCCGTTTACCTTTTCGGGCTGCTCCCACCAACCACCAGTGCACATGACGTCGGCTCGGCCGTCGCCGTTGATGTCGCCGACGCCGAGGCCGTGGCTGAAGTGAAAGGTGCCGGGAACCGGCGGCCGGCCCGGCGAACTCGGCTCGCTGATCGGGTGCATCTCCCACAGAGCGTTCGGGTCCTTGCCGGACGTGAAATAGGCCATCTGGCCTTGATTGTCGGACTTTGCCCCCTTGGGCTGAAAACCCATGATGAGCACACGCTTGCCGGTCCCGAACAGATCCGCGTATTGTGGCGTCTCGTTACAGGCGCTGTGCCAGATGATGTGCTTGGCCCAGTGCTTGTTCGGATCGCCCTTGGGGTTCTCAAACCAGTAGCACGGTTGTCCGGGGAAGTCGATGACGATCAAGTCGGGGTAGCCGTCGCCATTGATGTCGTCGGCCCAGCACAGGAAGGTGCGGCTGTAATTGTGTTCGCCGGTGCCGTGATCCTTGAACGGCTGGATCTCGTGTGGCTTCCAGTCGGGAGCTTCGTACCAGTATTCGCCATTGAGGACGTCCATTTTGCCGTCCTTGTTGACGTCGGCGATGGCGACGCCCTCGGAGCGGAAATGCTTGTCGAGAACGATTTTCTTCCAGGTGACGTTCGTGTCGGCGACGACCGGCAGCGCCAGAACCAGCGCGGCAAAGAGAGAGAGGCAGGGTCGCATGAATGATCCTTGATTGACGACGGGGCGACAGAGTAGGTGCAGACGATTATGGGCGGGCGGACCGAAGTTGCAAGGCGCAACCGGCGATGATGGAGTCAGTGAAGGCGCGTCGAAATCGTTGCCAATGTTTCCGGCATCTTGAGGATCTCGTCAAACCGGGCGCGAAGCGACATGCGCAATTCCGGCGTCCACCAGGCGCGGAAATCGTCGCGCTGTTTATTGAGTTCGTCCTCCACGGAGGTTAGACGTCGCCTCAAGTCGCTGATGGCGGCTGGGTCCGCACTTTCTTCCATCCGTTTGCGGAGCCTATCGGCCGCGACCGTCAGGTCGTTAGTGCGGCCGAGCTTGTCTTGCATGTTGCTCAAGAGTGGATAAAGCTCATTGCGAACCGCCGGCGGAAACGCCCCGGCCAGCAATTCGATCGCATAGCGCAGGTTCTTGCCGGCAATTCGGAATCGATGGAGATTCTCGTCGGCAATCGGGCCCGGAAACATATCGAAGAAGGCCGAGGCAATAGGCCGCAACGACTCGCGCCTCGGCTGGCAAAGGGTTCGGTGGATTGCTCGGTTCGTTGCCGGAGGCGCTTGAGCATCTTGGCCGATGCCTTCTTGAGCTTGCGTCCGCCATCCAGGCGATCGAACAACGTGACGAGCTTTCGCTGGGCTCGAACCCGCTCCTTTTTCAGCCAATCCGGCCATTTGCCACCGGGGCCCGCGACCTGAGGAGCAAAAACATCGCAGTCGCGGACCCGGCCCGCCGCCCGGCGAGCTTTGCGAACCATGCGATGGACGCTCTTGAACAGCTTTCTGGGTAAGAGATCGGCATACAGCGCCAGCGCCGCCTCGGAGCGGCGTGACCAGACTCGCAGTTGATGAACGTTTTCCGGTACATCGGGCTTCCTTACCGATCGGCGGAGATAACGCTGGACCGCCTGAAGGCGGTCGGCGATTGAGCAAGCCGCGACGTCCGCCGCCCGCGCGGTCGGCGCCGTGCCGGTGACCCATTTTTTCATGCAGAACGATTATCGGGAAATGATTGCGTCCGTCGATGGCTTCCGTCCGTCATTCCATCGACCGGCGCAAATCGTCTTTGAGGTCGGCGACGTCTTCGATGCCGACGCTCAAGCGAATGAGCGCGTCGTCCACGCCGCGTTTAGTGCGTACTTCGACTGGGATGCTCGCATGCGTCATCGTCGCCGGATGGCAAACCAGCGATTCGACGCCGCCCAAGCTCTCGGCCAGGGCGAACAACTTGGTCCGTGTGAAGAATCGCTTCGTCGCATCGGTCCCGCCGCGGAGCCGTAACGAGATCATGCCGCCAAAATTGCGCATTTGCTTCTTTGCCGTCGCGTGTCCGGGATGGTCGGCGAGGCCAGGATAATAGACCTTTTCGACGGCCGGCTGCGTCGTCAGCCACTGGGCCAGTTCGGCTGCGTTCGCACAGTGCTTATCCATGCGGACCGCGAGCGTCTTCAGTCCTCGTAGCGTCAGGTAGCAATCGAACGGCCCCGGCACACCGCCGGCGGCGTTTTGGTAGAACTTGATCGGTTCGAGCAGTTCTTTGGAGCCGATGACCGCACCGCCGACAACGTCCGAATGGCCCCCGAGGTACTTCGTCGTCGAATGCACTACGATATCCGCGCCGAGTTTGAGCGGCTGCTGTAGATAGGGCGAGGCGAAAGTATTATCAACGACCAGCTTGGCGCCATGCTTGTGCGCTATCTGTGCGATTGCTGCGATATCGAGCACTTGCAAGAGCGGGTTGGTCGGCGATTCGATCCAGACAAGCTTGGTCTTGGGCGTAATGATGGCCTCGAACGCCGCGGCATTCGATTCCTCGGTGTAACGAGTGTTGAGCCCCCAAGGTTTGAAAACCCGCTCCAACAGTCGAAACGTGCCGCCATAAAGGTCCGCCGAGGACGCGACATCATCGCCCGGGCGAAGTAAAGCCCCGAAGACGGCTGTACTCGCGGCGAGCCCGGATGCGAAGGCGAGTCCGCGTTCGCCTTCTTCGAGCGCAGCCAGGCACGTTTCCAGTGCAGTTCGCGTCGGATTGCCGCTGCGCGAATACTCGTAGCCCTTGTGTTGTCCCGGCCCGGCCTGGGTGTAGGTCGAGGTGGCGTAGATCGGGACGATGGTGGCCCCGGTCGCCGGATCGGGATCCTGGCCAGCGTGGATGGCGCGGGTGGCAAAGCCGGCTTCATTCCTGATCATGGGGACACTCCAGTCATTTCACTCGCGCCAGCTTGCGCGTTTCCATATAAGTCGATTCCAGGTCAAGCGGGATACAGCCCGTGCCGCGAAGGTACAGGGGAACGGTGGGAAGAGCCTGTCCAATCGCTAAAGCATGCGGCCAAGCCACAATCTGCGAACGCTCTTCCTCGTACTCCGGTTGATAGCCGACCGCATAGATGGTTGGATCACCCGCCATCAAATAACTCGTCCCGACGTCCAGGGCTCGCATCATTTCGTTGTGTAGGTTGAATTGCGCGTTGGTGACCGGGTCAACGATGATTAGTCCGACCCCGTGCTCAAGATAGGCAACGGACTTGATGGCAAACGCCCGTCGTCGATCGGGACGATCTTTGTTCGCTGGGCTGACCAACTCGACGACAGCCACGAGTCGAGCCCCGCGATGCGACTCCCGAATTTCGACAGCGCATTCGGCGGGGTAGACTGCGGGAATAATTAGTTGTCGAGGAGGGGCAACGGTCTGCACGACCGCTCCCCCGGCACCATTGAGTCCGATCTCCTCGTGAAGCTCTTCCTCGGTGACATCCGCACCGGCGTCTAACCCGAGATTCACCTCAACCCGTGAAAAAAAACGCTCCGGGAGAGTTCGATCGAGTGTGTTCGCAATGGTATTCGCCCACCGATGGTGGAACGATTGCCAATCGGCCCGAGGATCGATGGGCTCATGGAAATGATCGAGTAACGGCATAGACCCCTCATTTCTCCCGCGTCTTGTCCCAGTAGTGAATCAGATCGATTCGCGTAATAATGTCCACCACCGCGTCCTTTTCCGTGGCCAAGACGCCTGTGTAGCCGGCCAGCAGCAGCCGATACGCTTCATCCAGGTGCGTCAGCATGTCGAGCGTGGGCAGCGGACGGGCCATGACGTCCTCGACCTTGACGGTCGTCGGATCGCGGCCGTCGTGCAGGAGCCGGGCAAGCGTCACTTCCTGTACGCTCCCGACCGACTTGCCGTCTGCTGTGACCACGGGCAGCTGCGAAATCCCTGTCCCTTCCATCAAAGCGATCGCCTGCTCGGCCGTCGTCTCCGGAAGGATGGTCACCAGTTTTCGCGGGCCGCGGCGACGAATCAGGTCGCCGATCGATTGCGCGGGAACTGGGGCCGATGTCAAGTTATTGTTCGCAAGCCAATCATCGTCGAAGAACTTCGAGAGATAATTGCGCCCCGTGTCGCAGCCGAGCGTCACCACGAGATGCTCGGGGCCGAGCCGGCGGGCGTAGCGAAGTGCGGCAGCGAGGTTCGTGCCGGTCGATCCTCCGCAGAGAATCCCTTCCCGGCGCAAGCAATCGGGCCGTCAAGAATGATTCGGCATCGCCGATGCGAACCCACTCATCGACCAGCTGACCATTAAACGTTTTGGGCACGAAATCCTCCCCGATGCCCTCGACTTTCCATGCCTTCGGCGTGCCGCCGGAGAGAACCGAGCCATCCGGATCGGCGCCGATCACCTTGATCTCCGGGTTCATCTCCTTGAGATAGCGTGCGACGCCGGAAAGTGTTCCGCCCGTGCCAACACCCGAAACGAACACAGTGATCCTGCCGTCGGTCTGTTCCCAGATTTCCGGTCCAGTGGTGCGATAATGAGCTTCCGGGTTTGTCATGTTCGCGAACTGGTTTGGTCGCCAGGCGCCAGGGATTTCACGCGACAGTCGATCGGCGACGCCGTTGTAGCTTTCCGGCGAGTCGGGCGCGACCGCTGTCGGCGTGATGACGACTTCAGCGCCATAGGCCTTGAGTAGAGCGATCTTTTCGGGCGACATCTTGTCGGGCAAAACGAAGATGCAGCGATAGCCCTTGACGGCGGCGACCATTGCCAGGCCAACGCCCGTATTGCCCGCCGTCGCTTCGATAATGGTCCCCCCAGTCCGCAACAATCCGCGGCGTTCCGCGTCCAGAATCATCGCCATCGCAACCCGATCCTTGACGCTGCCGCCTGGATTGGCCGACTCAACTTTGATGGCCACCGTCGCGTGAAGGCCTTCCGTCATCCGTCGGAGCTTGACTAGCGGAGTGTGACCAACGGATTGCAGGATCGTTTCGTGCATCAACGGGCTCCATTTGGCGATGTGGCTATTGTCGGGAAACGGACCATTGCGTTACAAGGCCGACACGGTCAATCCGCGCTGCTGGTTCTCTCCGAGGCCGAGCAAGTGTCAGCGGACAGATTCATTCGCAATCCGCGTTTGCGGATTTCAGAACTTCGAGTAGACTTCGCTCAACCTGTATTACGGAGATCGCATGGCCCTCGCCAAACAGACGGCTGCTTTGCTCGATTCGGCCCGCGACGTGGTTCGCAGCCTGCCGGCCGATGCCGTTCTGCTGCTGACGGAAACCACCTTGGACTGGAACGCCGTCTATAACCATCTCAAGGGCTGCCGGGTTCTCATCGCGGCCGAGAGCCGCGAATTGACCGATAAGCTGCGTGAAAACCCGGACCTCGACGTTATCGACCTGGATCCAGAACCGGTGCCGACCCGAGAGCGCATGAGTCTTGCCCTCCTGAAGGCCGTGAATACCGGGCACCTGAAACCGGGGGCTCATGTCGTCGTGCTCTACAACGGCATTGCCAATCCGGAGGATCTGCCCGAGCCAATTGATTCCATCAGCCTGGTTCATTTGAGCGAGCACCTCGAGCAACTGACGCTTCAAGACCTGCGCCGACTCAACACGAACATACCGCTCGATACATTGCGACTGGTCATTAACCTGGCAACCGAAATTGGTCGCGAGGGCCGAGAAGGCAAGCCGGTCGGCACGATTCTAGTCGTTGGCGATGTGCGCCGGGTGCAGAGCATGTCGAGCCAACTCAATTTCAATCCGTTCAAAGGATACTCGAAGGAAGAGCGCGATCTGAAGGATCGAAAAGTTCGCGAATCGGTGAAGGAATTCGCCCAGCTCGACGGGGCGATATTGATTGACCCCGATGGCGTCGCGGTGTCCGCGTGCGTTTCTCTGAATGCCGAGCGTCAAGGGTTGGCGACGACCAAGGGATTTGGCACGCGCCACCTGGCGGCGGCGGCAGTCAGTCGCAAAACCAACGCAATTGCAGTCTGCGTCAGCCAGACAACCGGAGCGGCCCGCGTCTTCCACAATGGCGAAGTGGTGATGCACATCGAGCCGCTGAATCGGCCGCACGTCTGGCAGCCGTTGCGACTCGAGGCGCTCGAATCCGAAGAAGGCGACGGTGACGGGGCGGAGGAATAATCGGGTCGCGCACTGTAAACGGTGCTGTGTCCGCTTGCCGCCAGGCTATTTCCGAAACACGATTTCCATCCCATCCGCGTCCGGCGGGACGGCCACGTCCGTCGGCTTCTGCCCCTTTTCCGCCCAGGTAAACGTGCGCTTCAAACGCAGGGTCACGTATTGTTCGTGGGGGAGTTTGAGCGTCTCGCCGTTCACTTCCAGGATCAGATCGCGATCGCTGTGATTGAAGAAGCCGATTTTCACTTCCGCCGGCCGCTCGGACCGGTTGCGCTCGGCAGGAATGGGGAATTGCTCAACGGCCTTGCCACTATCGGCACGCGGTTCCTTTTTGGACTTCGGCTTGTTGGCGGGAACATCGGGATCGTCAGGGAGCGGCAGCTTGGTCTTCGGAATTCGCGGCAGTTCCTTTTTCTTCGATTCGTCCGACTTTGGTTTGGATTTGTCGGATGACTTCGGCGGCTTCGACTCCTCCTCGCGGACGCCCGCGCCGCCTTTGGGAACGAATGGAGCAGGCGGTAGGGGGCGAGGCGGCGGCGTTCCCCAAAAGACCGATGGACTGATGTAGATCGGCGGCGGATCGAAGGGGATGAATTGGCGGCACTGAGCCGTCAACGGCCCGGCACAGACGAATCCAACGATGGCGGCCACGAGCAGTCGGAACATGGGGAGTCCTTTCGCGGATAAGCCTCGGACCGGACTACGATTGGACCGTTGTACGTCCAGCCATCGAGTCCGGCGAGCGCGAGGACGCAGACTCGCCGACGAAAGAAGTCGAATCGATTGACCGGTCGCTCGGGCGTTCCGGTCACTTGCTGTCCAGGCGAAATGGGCCGCCGACCACGGATGCCGCCAATCAGCCAAGGAGGCCCGCTGTCTCCCGAGGACACGTCGATCGATCACGTCGGGGGAGCATCCTGAGTCAAGGCCTCGCGCCTTGCCGTTTTTCGTTCAGCACACGGATACCGACGACGACTAACCCCCTGGTGCGGTCAGGTGCGAGTTGCAGCGAAATGACCTGACCCGCTGGCAAGTCCTTCACCTGGAGCTTTTGTTTGACCACTCCTACTCCACTGCTACGAATCCAGATAGCGTCCGACCGCACGGGCACGTTTACCAGCTTGGAGAAGTTGTTCGCGTTGAAGTCCCTCAGCAGTGCGTCCGCGGCGCCACCTTTGGCCGGCTTCTGGTCAGAAGCAAAAGCGACAAGCATCATCACCGAGGACGCGTCATTGCCCGTGATGCACTTGACCGTCATGGTCCCCTTCTTCGCGTCAACGCTCTCCAACATGCCGTGGACGACAATGCGTCCGCTCTCTTCGGGAATGTCTTGATCGAGCGCCGCGATGGCTTCTTCGAGGGGCCGCACTTTTTGTTCGTTCTGGGCGTTCTTCTCGGCTGGCTTTGACGGCGTCTTTGAGAGTCGCTCGCGCGCGCGCACAGGTCTCCGACGGTCCTCGCAATTGCCGCTGCTCTTTGTTCGGTCTGCTTCTGCAATTCCTGGAATTTGGCGATTTGTTCGTCGAGCACCTGGATTCTCCAATCGAACTCGTTGGCATTCGTCTTCGGCGCTTTGCCTTCGATTGAGTTGGTTCCGGTTTGCGGAGCCGCTGCGACCGGGTTCGTCGAGAATCCGACCCCCGACCCGATCCCGCCGAGGGTCAGCCCGCCGATCAATACCACTGCCAGCACACTCTTGACCTTGGAAACATACATGGCTTTCACCATTCCTTCTGTAAGAGCGGCGACCTTGGCCGAGATGACGCCCGCCGCTTGCCCTGCCGCCATCAGGCTTGCGGCCTTGATCGTGGATGCGACCAGAGCGGGTGGGGCGGACGCCGACGTCGACCCTGCCGACACCATCGCCACCAGTGACCCGCCGGAGCACGCGATGCCCCGCCGCGTGAGGCGCTTTGCCAGCATCGCCCGCGCCTGCGCCAGCCGACTCGCCACGCTGCCTTCGGGGATACCAAGTTGCTGGGCGGCTTCCCTGCGGGTCATGCCCTCAAGGTCGCACAGGACGACGACTCCCCGATAGTGGTCTGGCAGACGGCTCAACTCCTCGTCCAATACCGATTGCAAATCAGCGTCGCGAACGTTCGCCACGGTCGGTTCAGGCATTTTTACCATCTGCATCTCACGCCGCCCCCGCTTCGCCGCGGTCGCCCGCAGCCTTATCGCCGTCTGCCGGCTCACGCCGAAGAGCCAATTGGCGACCGCGTTGCTAGGCACATCGGCAGCCTTGCGGACGAGGACTAGGAACGTGGCCTGGAACGCATCCTCGGCGTCGTTGGGGTTGTGCAGGTGGCGGCGGCAAACGCCCCAGACCATCGAGGCGTGCCGCCGCACCAGAGCGGCAAGGGCGCCATCGTCCCGGCTTCTCACGAAGCGGGCCAAGAGTTCGCCGTCGGTCGTCCCGCCTCCATCCGGCCCAAAATCGGCCAAGAAGCGCTGGATGACCACGCTCAACGGACTAGTCGGCATCGACTTTAACCTCGCCGCCATCGTCGCCTCCACTTCAATAATCCTCGTAGCGGGCCATTTTGATCCACCAGTTTGACGACCGTCGCTGACCAGGCCAACCTGCCGCATCTACCACAGGTCCCGAGATCTGTGCTGCAAAAACAAAGACACGCCGGACCACGCACACACTGATGTCAAAGTGTTCCATAGCTGTAACACCAGGAGATCGGGTAGTCTCATAGGGAGTGTCTCCGGGTTCTGGCCAGCGAGGTGAACGATGCCCGAGCCGATTCGATTGCGATTGCAAGAAGTGAATTCCGAGCCCGAGCTGGCTGGCACTGACAATGCGGAACAAACACCAGGCCAGATCGGCGCCGAGAGGAAAGCACCGCCGTCGCTCGCCGCATTCTACAAGTACCCGATCATTGCTGCTGTCGGCGTCGGCGCCATAATTACGACCGTCGCGAACTGGACGGGATGGGATTGCGATCCTCTCTTGATGGATGCGCGTGCATGGGACGGCCAGCTCTGGCGGCTTCCTGGATCCGCGCTTCCACACGTCGGACTCATGCACCTGGCGTTCAACTTGTACTGGCTGTGGGTTCTGGGAACTGCTGTCGAGGGACCGCTGGGTTGGCTGGCGACCAGCGTTATAGTCCTTATTCTTGCGGCCGGATCGGCAGCGGCCCAATACGCGTTGTCCGTACCAGGAGTGGGGCTCTCCGGACTTGTTTATGGACTCTTCGGCATGCTCTTGGTCCTCGGTCGCCGCGACCACCGGTTTGCCCGGGTCATCGATGGACGAATCGCGGCGATGTTCGTCGGCTGGTTCGTACTCTGTTGGATTATGACGGAAGCGGGTGCTTGGAAAATCGCGAATGTCGCACATGGCGCCGGAGCGATCCTCGGTCTGTTGCTTGGCTGGACATGGATTGCCCGCGGTCGGCGGCGGGTCCTGGCAGCCACCGCTTTGATCGCCGCCACTGTGCTTTCGCTAATTGGGGCTGCAATCCGAACTCCTTCCGCTGCGGAACTGGCCTACCTCGGCTATTTCGACTTGGTGAGCGGCCGGATCGAACGGGCGGCGGATCGGTATCAGCGGGCGGTTGAAAAAGATCCCGGTCAGGCGGATTGGTGGCACAACCTCGGTACCGCTCAGGAACAGCTTGAGCAAAATGAAGCGGCTGTTCGATCATTTCGCAAGGAGGTAGCGCTTCGACCGAGCAACAAGGAAGCACGTGAAGCGTTGGCCTACGTACTCATGTCGGCCGGATATGATCGGCAAGTGAATGGCGATGTCGTTGGAGCAATCGCGCTTTATCGCGAGCTGCTAGAAATCAATGACGGCTTGGCCGCAATTTGGTATGACCTTGGCTTGGCCTACCTCCAGCAAGAACAGAAGGATGCGGCTCGCGCGGCGCTACGGCGAGCAATCCAGTTGGAACCCTCAAACCCGAACTACCGTGCGGCGCTGGAATCGGTTCCTGAGTGAGTGCGCTCGCGAGTCTCACCGGACAGTGGTAGCATCGGCGACCAATTCCAGGTGCCACTACCCAATTGCCTGCGTCTCGAATACCGTAAGTTCGCTTGCCCATCGTCCGGCTTGGGAGTCGGCGGGCGGCACACGGTCTCACCAAGGAGCGGAAATGACCATTGCCAAGATGGATGATCGGCGGCCAACTTCGCGAGTGCGCCTGAGCGTGGATATGTTGGAAGGTCGCGAGGCGCCAGGAGGATGGGGCGGTTGGGACTGGGCGTGTTCTTGGGCCTGGCCATCAACCTGGAGCCATTCCGGGTATTCCAGTTGCAGCCATCGAGGCAACCAGGACGGCGGCGACTGGAACCGGACCTGTAGCCCGACCAACGATCACTCATGTTGGAACGGTGGCGATCAGTGGTCGCACAGAAGTTGCAGGCCAACACCACCGAAGTGTCAACCGCCGGTAACTTCGCCTAGTGCTGTTGGTGGGCTCGTCTACGTCGATACGGACCTCGACGCCATGTACACGGCTGGCGAGCCGCTGCTTCCCGGCGTGCCGGTCACACTAACCGGTACCACTGCCGCTGGGCTTGCCGTCAACATGACGGCCACGACTGACGCGAACGGCGCGTACAATTTTGGCACTCTTGCAGCAGGCAACTACACGATTTCCGTGACGACACCGGACGGGTATGTACCGGGCCACTCCCAGGTTGGCGCCTTTGGCGGAACGCCAGGGGAGAATACGGTCACGGGCATTGCGGTCGTCGCGGGTCAATCGTCGGCGGGCTACAACTTTGGCATGGAAGTGCCAATCCAATACTGACTGTATCCGCAAAAGTACTTTGACATTTGAGCCCGACTCGGCGGTGGTCGAATCGCAGCGACGCCGCGAGGGCAAAAGTATCCGCAGAATAGGTGGCAAATAACGCGGCCTCTTCGCGGCGCCGCAGCCTCCGCGACTTCGGCCACTGCCCGGTCCGCAGACCCACTTCGCGTGGGTAACGATGGATTTGGCGAAAGAGAAGCCAAAGTGCGGCTAGGCGAAGGCGAATTGGCTGAGACAAATAAGCCCCGTGGGGACTCGCATACCCACGGGGCGAGGTCGTCCCTGGATTGAGAAGTGAGGGGACTGCGAGAAGATCAGTCGGAATCGCTCCCAAGAACCGCCAACAAATTTGCCTGAATGGCGCTCCGCAGTCAACGACGTGCCGATTTCGTCCAGCACGGTGGCAAAGGAGAAGGAAGGCGGCCAAGGCGGCCAGCGTTTTCTCCATCCCCCCATGCGCGATAATGTCTATTTACAAAGCCATTCCATCCGGCCGTTCGGGGACTGCCCCGTTCTATTGCAAGGCCGTCGCGAGGGAAGAAGGCTCTGTGAGAGGTGTGTAGGTGGTGCTCCGTGGCGAGACCATGGGCCGGCCGGTCGCAACTCGAGCTGAGCGCCAAGACCGTATAAACCTACAAAGCCCGTGCGATTGACAAATTCGGACTTTCGAGCCGCGCCGACATCGTTCGCTATGCCGTTCCAAAGCGTTGGCTGCAAGCGTAAGGAACAGTCACTCCGTCAGCCGGACACAACACATTCGGGTCCGGAAACAACCGCTACGGCTTCACCGGGCCACGAGGGCATTCTCCGTCTGGTATTTCGTGCACGTGCTTCTCCAGATGCGCCCCGTGCCAGCCGCTCGGCCTCGCCCTCGTTAACAATGCCCGCCTGAATCAGCGTGTAATGGCCCGGCTTGGCCCGGTCCATGATCTCCCACTCCCGCTGCTCGCAGACCGCGCGAATGCCATCGGGGCTGCCCTTCATGGGCCTTTGGTACACGACCCATACTTCTAACGGCACAATGCGCATTCGATCCCCTGGGTTGTCCGACGTGATGGGGCGTATTTACTATCGGGTTTTTCCAACTCTCATCTTACTGGTAACACTAAACTCTCGCCGATTGCCGGGCCGGATGGCTGGTCGCCGCCGAACCCTGGACGATAGGACTTCGGCCAGCGAGTCCAATGGACATTCTCGCGAACGAGCAGGTCTTCGATGTACATGATGTAGGCCCCCGTCGGTAGAAGGCCGGGAATCTGCTCCAGTTCGGCATTCAGATCAACGGTCTCGACATCCGCCGGTGTGCGAGCCCGCGTGGAGGGCTTGAGGCTGAACCTAATTCGATAGGTCGGATTCATGATTGCTCCATTACCAGCATCGGATCAATTCACTTGCAATTAATCGACTAATATTGCCGTTTAATCACGGGGTTGGACGTTACAATTTTGCCCGAAGCGTCGGCAACGACGAAATAGCTGTGAGCCACCGTGGCGGAGATGGCATTCTCGCCAACAACCACATTGGCTCGATAATGACTCTCCCATAGTCGCCGAACGTTCACACCTCGAAGTCCGGTCGGTGCACCCAGAGATTGCAGAATCTGGTCGCCAATTCGCTCGAAGAGCTGTGCACCTTCGGTAACCGAGCGTTCGGCGTCGAGCACCTCGAGTCTATTGGCCGCCATATCTACCTTTCGCCGCGAGTGAGTTCCGGTCGCCAGTCCTATTCCAAATGATCATCGACTTCAAAACGCGGCAGCAATGCGACAAAGGTGGTGCCTTGGCCCGCTCCGGAGTCGACGCTCAACGTACCGCCACTTTTTTCCACGAGCAGTTTGACGATTGCCAGTCCGACGCCGACACCGGCGCCGCGGGCCAAATCGGCCCGGTATAACAACTCGAACAATTGCCGTCGCTCGTCCGCGGGCATGCCGAGGCCGTTGTCGGAGACTCGGAGTTCGTAACCTTCCGGCGTTATGCGCAAACCGATTCGCACCCAGATCTCCGCCTTGTCGACATCGCGGTAGCGCAACGCGTTAGACACGAGGTTATCCAGGATGTGTCGAAGCCGGGCGGGGAACCATTCCACATACTCCTCTTCGAGTTCGAGCCGAAGTTCGGCCCCTTCGGCATTTTGCAGTCGACGTTGCCAGCGAAACACTTGCTCCGCCAGCGGTCGGAATGCCACCGCAATAACCTGATCGTGAGCGGGATGATAGCCGGGCAATTCGCGAAGGTCATCCAGAGCCGCGGCCAAACCGTCTACCACGTTCTTGATCTCGCCTGCCTTGGGCAACTCCTCGCAGAGTGGCCGAATGCGATCCACGACCGCCCGAGCTTCCTGGTACATCCGGCGATTGTTTCGACGCAGGCGGTCAACCTCGACTTCCAGGTCGGCTACATAAGCCAACAGTCGGGTGTCCGCCAATCCTCGTAACAACGGGCCAGTCGATGATCTCGTCATGTCGCGGTTCCCCTTGCCGCTCGGGCCAACTCCTAACGGGCATGGCCGCTCCACATGCCGGCATCACTGTACCAATTGGCGGCGATGATTCAGTTGCACCGAGCGCTTGCCGCCCTCTGGATGAAAGACGCCGACATATGTCTCCCAACTCGGCCCAACGTATCGCGGCTCGATTACGGTAAATCCAGCCGCTCGGACGTCATTGTCGGTTGGAAACTCCGCGAACCGATCGTATCGTTTCGGGTCGCTGCCAATCGAGACCGGGCCAGCCAGTCGGCTGTGCACGCGCCTGAAACCCAGCTCGGACTGAGCCGCTGGCTCCAGCGTCACCCACCGGCCGCCCTGGACCGGGCAGCCGACCCCTGCACTCGGATCGTGCTCCAGAAACACAAAAATCGGCACGCGAAACCGGTTGTCAATCACAAGGAAGTGCATCAAGCGCTCCGGGCGTCAGCGATCAGGTCGCCGGCGCCATTGTTGGATTCCTTCGGCGGCACGGTACGCCCTTGAGCCGAATCGACGACTCTTCGCGACATTCGGGAGCAAGCGTATCGCAACCGGAGTCGCCATCCCAGGCCCTACAGGCGGGGATTCGTGCAGCCGTCGACCCAAACGAGTCGGCCGCTCGGCCCCCGACGACCAATGATAGACAGATTGCTTAGATGGCGCCCTGGAGCGGGCAGTCAGTTAAGAAAGGTGGCTATCTACCCAACCATCACTCTTATCCTATGCAGTCCGCGGCCGAATACAAGGCGATGTTGTATCGCCTGCATGTGAGGCAAACCAAGCCAAGCGTCGTTCTGGTACAAAGCCAATCGGCACAAGTGACCAGGCAATCCGATAGAATCTCCATGTCACCTCATTCCAACTGCGGTCACTCTGGCAGAAGAGACATCGATGGCAATCCCCATTCGCAGCGTGCTACAGCGCCTCCGTTATCCACGCTCTCGATGGGATCTTCGCGGAGTTCCTTTCCATGGTTTGCTGGGTTGGGGATTCGGCGATCCAGAGAGGATCGTCCGGTCGGCGGACCTCATCGTCGCTGTCGACGTCATGACCAAGCGTCAGGTTCTTGTGTACGGAGAGGTGGCGATGTTCCCGGTGGAGTTCGGCGGCGCGTCTCTGATATTCCAGGTTTTGGCCGTGGAACTTGATCTCGATACCGAAGAAGTCAACACGCTGGCCACATTAGTTGAGTTCGTCAAGGGAGATCATGACCTACCCTGGGAAGTGGACTGAGACTATTTCAACAGCGCGCCACCATCCGTCGGGGCAACCGTCGAACATATGCCTAACCCGAAGTGCGCACCGATGGTCGGAAGTTCGAATTCGGTTTTCGCCGCGTATCCGGTGATTGCCCAGGACGGGCTGATATGTCTTAAGCAATCGGGGCGACAAGATGGCTATTGAACATTTTGTCTCAGGAGTCCGGGACTGGGAAAGCGGGTTGTACCGGCGACTTGATGGCGCAAGACCAAAAGCAACCTGATCTTACGACTGCTGGCAAATTGTTCCGTACCACTCGAACACCGCCGTTCCAGCGAAATGGAACGGCGCGGTTGTCGGCGGCAGCGGTGGCTGAAAGCACATTGATACCCAAGCCGTGCCACCCGAACGCGGCAGGTATTATCGGATTGCCAGACTAATAATCGGTCAACGTCTTCGGCGGGAATGCCACACGAAGGGCGTTCACGACGGCGACCACGTCGATCACCTCCTGCATGATCGCGCCTGCGACTGGCGGCAGGTAGCCCGCTGCGGCAAGACCCATGCCGATCAGGCTCAGGGCGATTCCGCCAATCGCGCTTTGCAAGAGTATCGATCGGAGGCGGCGGCTGATGTGCATGAACTCATCCACCTTTTCGAGGGATGTGTCCATGATGACCGCCCCAGCGGCTTCAGCGGTAATGTCGCTGTTCTGGCCAAAGGCAATCCCCACTGTTGCGGCGGTCAGTGCCGGAGCATCGTTGATGCCATCTCCCAGGAACACGGTGTTCGCACGCTCGGTCTCCTGACGAACAATCGCCACCTTTTGCTCAGGCGTCTGGCTCGCGTGGACCTCGGTGATGCCCACTTGCTCCGCCAGGTAACGCACCTCAGACTCCCGGTCCCCTGAGACGATCATCACTCGCTCGAAGAGATGTTTCGGCCCGAGATGGCGGATGAACGAGGCTCCCTCGGCACGCGGTTGGTCGCGGAAGGTGAATGTTGCCGCATAGCGGTCGTCGATCGTGATCACGCACTCCATTCCCCCTGCGAACGGGGGAATCTCCTTCTCAAGGTGCGGTAGTTGAGCGATCAGCTTCTTCCGGTTGGTGACCTGAATCTCTCGTCCCGCCACGGTGCCCCGAAGCCCTGAGCCGGGCGGTTCGCGGATTTCGGTGGCCTCGACAATGGACGCTCCCAGGCTGCGGGCAGCTTCCATGATTGCTTCCGCCAACGGGTGCTTGGAGTATCGCTCAAGACTGGCGACGAGACCAAGGACCTCTTTCTCCGTGAATCCTGTAGCGGGAACCGCCGCCGTCAATTTCGGCTTGCCATAGGTCAGCGTGCCAGTCTTGTCAAAGATCGCGGTGCGGCAGGTATCAATCTTTTCGAGTACCGCGGGGTCCTTGATGATGATGCCCTTGCGTGCCGAGAGAGAAATCGCACCGATGATCGCGACTGGGATGGCGATTAGAAGCGGGCACGGGGTGGCCGCCACGAGCACGGCAAGGAAACGAATGACGTCGCCGCTGACGGCCCAGGCGACGAGGGCGACGGCTATGGCGAACGGAGTGTAGTATGCGCCGAGTTGGTCACCGATGCGCCGCAGGCGCGGCCGGCGCTGTTCGGAGGCGAGCATCACCTCCATGATCTTGGCGTATCGCGAATCGACTGCGAGCTTGTCGGCCCGGATTGTCAGAGCTGTTTCCCCGTTGATGGCCCCGGACAGCACCGCAGAGCCTGGCAGCTTCGACATCATGTAGGGCTCACCCGTTAGGTAGGACTCGTCCATGACACCATGCCCCTCAAGTACGGTGCCGTCGACCGGGCAATTTTCATGCGGGAAGACAATCAACGTATCGCCCACTGCCACTTCGCTGAGAGCCACGTCTGCCATCTGACCGTCATTCCGGCGATGAGCTAGCGACGGCATCCGTCGGGCCAGGGCTTCCAGAACCGAAGAGGCACTGCGGACGGCATAGGATTCGAGTGCGGTGCCGCCCGAAAGCATGAGGACGACTAAAGCGCCAGCGAGATATTCGCTGCCGGTCCCGCCGCCCAGCGTCCCCAGGATGGCGGACGTGACGATGGAGATGCCAGCTAGCATGTCGGTCCCGAACTCTCCCTGGAGCACCTTGGCCAACAGATCAATGATCAGAGGGATACCGCCGAATAGAAGCGCGGCGACCAGTGGGAGTTGGTAGAACGGAAGACCAAGGATGGGCGTCGAGAGGCCGACGCCGAAACGCAAGACGAGATGCAGAACGATGGCTGCGATGGTGAAACCCGCAATGATGGTTTGCTTGGGGCTCGGCCCTTCCGTCCTGGCAGGCGTCTGTTCTGACTTCGTCATCGTTCATTCCTCTTCCTATCAATGCAAGTGCTCGGTCATGCTTGTGTTCTGCCGAGTCTAGTGCCTCATCAACCCTAAATGTTGGGGTTGAATGGTCTTGGTGATTCATGGGAAAACATCTGGAAACACGGAGGTTTCCCATGAATAAGAAGTATATCGTTCGGCTTTCCGATGAGGAACGGCAGGCATGTCAGGAGGTGGTGAAGAAGCTTAAAGGTTCGTCGCAAAAGGTTCGTCGGGTGCAGATCCTGTTGAAGGCCGACGCCAATGGCCCGGCTTGGACGGATGTCCGCATTGCCGAAGCCTACGACTGCCGCGTGCAAACCGTCGAGAATGTCCGCATGACCCTGGTCACCGAAGGGTTCGAGGCTGCCCTGGAGAGAAAGAAACGGGAAACACCACCCACACCACCGCTATTGGATGGCGCGAAAGAAGCCAAGCTGATCGCTCTGCGCCTGGGAAGGCCACCGGCCGGCTACGGGCAATGGACGCTTTGTCTGTTGGCCGATCAAATGGTCGAGTTGGAGATTGTCGACTCCATCAGCCCGGAAACGGTGCGCAAGACGCTAAAAAAAACGGCATGACCAAGCGCAAGATCGAATACTGGGTGATTCCGCCTGAAAACGATGGCGAATTTGTCGCGCACATGGAAAACGTGCTGGATACTTATGCCCAAGCCTACGATCCGGCTCATCCAGTCATTTGCATGGATGAACAGCCGGTGCAATTGATCGGTGAAACGCGCCAGCCAATCGCCGCGACCAAGGAACACCCCGATCGCGTCGATTACGAATACGAGCGACTGGGAACGGCCAGCATTTTCATGTTTGCCGAACCGCTATCCGGATTCCGCCAGGCGACGGCGCGTCCGCAGCGAACCAAAGTCGATTGGGCAAAGGAACTGGCCGAGTTGTTGGACACGCGCTGATGCCAACTGCGACTGGGTGACTTTGGTGTGCGACAACTTGAACACGCACACGATCGGGGCGTTCTACGAAGCGTTCGACCCGGACACGGCCCGCGCCTATGTGCGACGTCTTCACATTGTCTATACGCCCAAGCACGGGAGTTGGCTGAACGTGGCTGAGTGCGAATTGAGTTGCTTGACCAGCCAATGCCTGCGCGGCCGGCGCATCGGCGACCTATCCGTCCTGCAAGCCGAAATCGCGAGTTGGTCTAAAAAGACGAACACCAAACAGCGCGGTGTGGATTGGCAATTCAAGATCGACGACGCCCGCCGAAAACTCAAACGCCTCTACCCCAAAATTAAGGATTGACGAGGCACTAGTTTATCGGTATCGGTGGCGGAGAATCGGCGGATGAGCTTCACGTACTCCGAAGTCGGAGCGCAGCAGACATTTATCTGAGGCAATCGCTTCGTGCAAGTGACTCCTTGCCTCCTGGGTCCCGTCAGGGCGTCGGCCGAAGCGCCGAAAGTTGCAGAACGCCAAACTGGCGACAGGATTTGAACTCTGGAAGTCTCTATTGAGTCACGAGTTGTGGCGAGCCACTGTGTTTGTCGGGAAAGTCGCCCGCGCGATTGAACCGAATAGGCACACAAAAACAGGCACAAAAATGCATCGTCAGAAAAACAGTCGGGCTGACAGGATTTGAACCTGCGACCTCTTGGTCCCGAACCAACGCCGACTCGGTGCAAACGCCTGAAAAACTAGGCATTTCCGATACGTCGGCTGACGGCTTGCACTCCCGCTTGCACTCGTTTGAAGAGACTGGCCAGGAAATGCCCCCTTCGGCAGTTCTCGAAACGCTCACTCACCTGCTATCCCGCTTGAGTGCGGACGAATGCACCGCGCTTGCGCGGATGCTCAAACAGATCGAAGGGGGTATCAGCTAATTCCCTTGGCCGTTGAGCCGTTGGGCAGTCTTGTGAGTTGTAGGCCAAAATGGAAGGAAACCATCAGCACGCCCGACAGGAGTCGAACGAATTGGCAGTTCAAGCGGGAAAACCGCAGGTTACGACGGTAGGCGACGCGCGATCCGACGCGCTTTCCGGGACGTGCCCGTCACCAGCCGTGTCCCTGCTGGCGAAACTGGTTACCGGGCTGACTGCTGACGAACGCTCTGCATTATCTCAGATGCTCAGACTGAGCGACGGGGGTAACTCGTACCTCCGAACTCGACCTACCTCAGTTCTTGGTTTTTGGGGTGACTGGCTCGGGTATCTCCTTCAAATTCACTTTGGGCAGCGACTCCTTCGACGGTACGATGTCGAAGTTGTCGTCGACAACCCAGTCAAGGAATGGCGGTACTTTGGGCATTGGCCTTCCGAACGATAGCAGATAGTCGGCATCGCGACGGAGGGATGCTTTCCACCGCATCAGGAAGGCGGTTGGGAGCGATTGAGAACCCATAATTCGTGCCGCCTGCTTGAAGCAATCACTCGCTTCCTTATTGAAGCCCGCTCGCAGTTCCGACATTCCCCAATCAGCCCAAATCTCTGCCTCAATTGTTGGGTTCTTTGCCCCGCTGCCAATTTGGCGCAGGGCATCGGTCGCCTGTCGGAAGTAGCTCCGGCCCCTTTCGACAGGAAGGACGGGATAGTAGCGGAAGTACATCCTTGCGAGCGTTGCATACACGATGCACCGATTGTTTGGTTCTTTTGGTTCGGGCGGAAGACGTTCCAGCGCCTTTTTTACGTAGAGTTCCGCTTCGTCAAATCCTGCAAAGGCACAAGCGAAGTTCGCCAGGACAAGGTACTCTGCGAAGCCAGTTTCACTCGATACCTCGCCCTCTAGTCGCTTAGCACGCTCGAAGAGAACCCTTGTTGCCGTAGGTTCCAAGGGATCAAATCCGTAATTATCCATGATCCGCGAACGGTCGGGCCCTTGGTAATCCCGGTAGCTTTGCGCCCTCTTATCATCGAGTTCAATCACTGAGCTTGTGAAGAGCTGTGCTCGCGACTTTACTCCTTCAGCACGCGCCACTTCGATTGACTGGCCGGCTCGAGACCAAGATCCGAGACCGACACAAATGGCAATGATTGCCCCGACAATCGCTGTCCAGAACGCCGTCTCTTGGTAAAAGCGTGGCCGCTTTTGCGTTGGGGACCCCACCTCACGCGCTAACCTTTCGACCTCGCCTTGCAAGCGAGTTAGTTCACCCCGGAGTCGCTCATTTTCAGTCTGTAATTCAGCCTTCGTAGGTTCCGACATATCCTCTCTCCGGCTTCGGAACATTTCGCGTGAAATTGATGCGACTTATCGGCGCAGCGCGATGTCACGAGAGTATTCGACTTGAATGAATTGTAGCCGGGAGTGGAACGTCATTGTCCCTCGATCCGCGTCTTCACCTGCAAATCATCCGCCCCGGTCACGAACTCGAAATCGACCTTCAACTCGCCGAAGTGGGCCTCGCCGTATTCAATCTTCTGGCGTTCGGACTCGCACAGATGAGCCATGTTCAGCGAGCCCTTTGTTTCGCGGACGAGATACGGCGTCGCCGCAACACAGTTCGGGACCAGTCGCGAACGACCGTATAATAAAGAGATTGGCCCCGTAAGGGGAAATGTTGTGAATCCCGCGAGACGCATTGGAAAGAGGCAACTTCACTGTATGACCGAGCTGCCCGACCAAAGTTGCACTACGCCCGACGACCCACCGATTGAGGTGCTGCAACCAGATGCTCAGTCGCTTCTGTTATTGCAACGCGCCGGACTAACCACCATCGGGCGCGCCGAAGCGGCGCTCGGCCAAGACCCGGGGCTGGGCCACGTACTCGGATTCGGGTCCAAGCGAACAGCGTGGCTGAAGCAGGCGATAAACACGTACCGCGGCGCCAATACTACTGGAACAACGCCATCGGCGACCAACGGCGTTGTACCTGACGATACATCCCATCGCGCAAGTAAAGAGAAAAAACCGGGGCAGTCGGAGGGGCCTCAGCATAAGTGGCTTTGGGCATTAGGAGGCTTGTTGGTTGGGTGCGTCGCGTACCTAATCGCTGCCCAGGGTCTGCCTTTGCCCTTTGTTCTCGTCTTGTTCTTCATCACTTCGGTCGGTGCCGCGATTCTCGTCTTTCACATGTTTCCGGACACCAATGCTTCTGCCGACGGCTCATTTGATGGCGACTCGCCGCTTGGGAAGTTGAAGTTCGCTTTCCGTCTAGGCGGGGCGGCGGCGACGGGCCTTGTGTACTTTGTGGCTTTGTCGGCTGCGCTGCTTGTCTTCGGTAACCAAACCGTCACAGTGTATCTCAACTTCACAGATGAAGATGGAATGACGAGTGCGACCGCGCATGGACCAGTCGAAGTAACCTATCGCCGGTCTCGAATCGGCCAGGGAGTCGCGAGAGGCTCGGACAATGCAGCGGTCATTCGGGACCTGCCGTCGTGGACATCTGAACTGAGGGTTAACAACGTGTCGGTTCCCGGATACATTGTCATGATTTGGGCAGTGAATACGCTGGGTGCGTAGATCAGCCCGAAAATCATGGCCCGAAGCCGGAGTCAGCGTTCTTTCGTGGCTATGGCCGCGATGAGCCCGCCGCCCTCGTCTTCGCCCGAAAGCGTCGGTGTGTCGAATTGTGTTGGACAGACGCGAGGAAAATCTGGTAGTGATGAGAGTCACGGTTTCTGGACTATATGTAAGTCACGATCTCACCGTCCCTGTGCATAAAGATCAATCATCCACGATCCGCGTTGAGGGAACCCAACCTGTGGGCACTCCCCGCTTGTTTCTCTAGCCCGATATTATCATCAAGCGGGCGTCTAGGAGTGTTCGAAACTCTCAGGTGCACAGTCCGCGCGAACGAGCTGCGTCGATCGATTGATGAGCCGCCCTTTAAGGTAGTGGTTCTGAACCGCCGCCGTTTTTCTTCCCCAACCGCCTCTTGACGGACTTCCTTCCTGGCCGGTAGCCCGTCTGCTTGACCGGGCCGATACCGCGCCCGCCCGGTTTCTCGCCCTTGGCCGGGTTCGCACGGTGTGGTCGTGATCACCTTCGCCCGCGACCGCGCGGTTCAACGATCCCGAATCGCCGGCTACAACTTGATCCTGACATGACTCAGTGGGGAATTCCAATTGTCACTTAAGGCGAGAAACGACTGTCGCCGAACACGGTATTGGCGGCTCCGCCGAAACGCATCATTGCTCATGTCCGATCAGCGCTTCGAAGCCGGAGACGACGTCGAACAGCTCCTCGTCGATGCCGCTCTGGCGCAAGCGGTGGAAGTCGCTGGTGAGGGTTCCGAGCAATTCATCGATGTTCTTGTCGGCGCGCTGCATCGCCGCCAGACGACTCGCATTCTCGCTCGCCAAGGAATCGGCACACGCCCGGAAGAGCGAGACGAAGAGGTATTCGCGGATCAACGCCCGTAGGGTCTCGGAGCCGCCGCCCACGACCTCGGGCAAGTTTCCGGTCGGCCAGGGATGTTGGGCGAGCTTGCGCCGCCACGTCTCATCCAATGGCAGCAATCGTTGGCTGGCGGGTTCGTAACCCGCCCCGGTCGTGGGGCGGTTGTAGAAGAGATGGAGTTCGGCGACCGCACTCAGACTGTGGTGTTTTTCGCTCTCGATGAGAATCTGCCCAACGAGCGGGGTAATGGCTTTGACGGAGTTCGGCACGACGAAGAGGCCGACCGGCAGCGCACCCGCGTCCTTCAATCGCGCATGAACGCGCTCGCCGACCGCCCAGACCTGAGATCCGCCGGGCCGAGCGGCCAGGGCCTTCACCGCGTGTTCGGCGATGATGTCGTTGAATTGACCCACCAGCCCCTGGTCGGAACCGAACACGACCGCGCCGACCGTAACCGCCGCTGTTCGTCTCGGCCCTTCGGACTTCGACGCCAGTGTCCCGGTGCCCCGGATGCAGACGCTCAACCCCAACTCCACGGCACGGTAGTAGTCGGCCAACGCGCGAACCGATTGCTCATACTGGTCGATACTCGAAGCGGCGAGTGCCTTCATGGTGCGGACGACGGACTGGAGCTCCCCGGCGCTGTTGATTTTTCGGCGGAGGCTCGCCGTGGTGTCGCTCACGAGTTTTCCTTCGGTGCCGCGTTAGGTTCGGGTTCCGGCGTGGGCTCAGCCGGCTTGGTCTCGGGCGTCGACTTCGGCTTAAACGGGAACCCCTTCAGAGTCTGGCGGGCAACTTCGACGATCGTTTTGCGATCTTCATCCCTCAATTTGTCGGCGGTATCCAATCGCTCCGTGACCTCCGCCGGGATCATCGCAGCCGCCAGGCACACCGCCCGGGTGGCCTCTGGCATCCGGTCCAGTGGCACCTCGTCGAACAGTCCGGCGCTCAGTGCCAGCAGCACGGCGATCTGCGCGGGCACGGGCACCGGGTCGAATTCCGGCTGCTTGAGGCAGGCGCGGATTCGCCGTCCGTGCTCAATGATCTTTCGGGTGTCTTCATCCAGGCGCGCTCCGAACCGGGAGAAGGTTTCGAGTTCCTCGAACTGTGCGTAAGCGAGTTTGAGGTCGCCCGCCACCGCGCGGTACGCCGCGCGCTGGGCCTTCCCGCCGACGCGCGAAACGGATCTCCCGACGTCGACCGCGGGAAGCACCCCCAGTTCGAAGAGCGACGGCGAGAGGTAAACCTGCCCGTCCGTGATGGAAATCAAGTTCGTCGGAATGTAAGCGGAGATGTCCTGTGCTTCCGTCTCGATGATGGGCAACGCCGTCAGGGAGCCGCCGCCGAGCTCCTTGCGCAGGTGTGTCGAGCGTTCGAGCAGCCGCGAGTGGATGTAAAAGATGTCGCCGGGAAACGCCTCGCGGCCGGGCGGGCGGCGCAGCAGCAACGAGAGTTCGCGGTAGGCGCGGGCGTGGTGGGTGAGGTCGTCGTAGACGATCAGCACGTCCCGGCCCTGTTCCATGAAATGCTCCGCGATGCTGGTCGCGGCGTACGGGGCGATGTACGCGAGACCCGGTGGGTCGTTGCCCTCGGTCACGACCACGACGGTGTGATCCAGACCCCCTTTCTCTCGCAAGGTGGCCACGGTCTTGGCCACGGAAGAGGCTCGCTGACCGATGGCACAGTACACACACAGCACGCCTTGGTCGCGCTGGTTGAGAATGGTGTCGAGCGCGATGGCGGTCTTGCCCGTCTGCCGGTCGCCGAGGATGAGCTCGCGCTGGCCGCGCCCGATGGGGATCAGCGAATCGATGACCTTCAAGCCGGTCTGGAGCGGTACCGTGACGGGCGCACGGTCCATGATGGACGGGGCGGGGCGTTCGATGGGCAGCCGCTCGACGGAGGCCACCGGCCCGTTGCCGTCGAGGGGCCGGCCGACCGGGTCGACGACGCGCCCCAGTAAACCCTCCCCCACGACCACGTCCATGACCCGACCGGTACGGTAGACCTCATCTCCCGCGTGGAGGTGCCAGAATTCTCCGAGCAGCACGACGCCGATCTCATCCTCGTCCACGTTAAACGCGATGCCAAACACGCCGCCGGGAAATGTCACCAGCTCGTCGTAACCCACGCCGGGAAGGCCGGAGACCCGGACGATTCCGGTCGAGACGCTCGTGATCGTGCCCACCTCGTGTGGCGTGAGTTGCGGCGAGAACGTTTCCCGGCCACGGCTAAGCCCGGCAAACGTGCGGTCGAAGACGCCTTGCAACGAATCGGTCGGCTCGCTCATTTGGACTCCCGCGGGGCGTCAGGTGGAGTCGCGAGGTTTGGCTTGGGCTCGGCCTCGGGTCGGACTTCGGGGCTCACTCGGGGTTTGGCGTGTTCTTTCAGTAGCTCCCCGATGCTCGTTTCCAGCGATGCAAGGTATTCCGCGATGCTCCAGGCCACCTTTTGGCCGTTCGCCGTGAGTTCAATCCCGCTGACCAGGGCCGGAGCGGTCTCGAACCGGACGTGGATGTCCGCCGAGAACGTTTCGTTGAGCGCCTTTTGGATCGCCGCGTGCTGCTCCGCCCGCAGGTCGAACGCGGTGCGTACGAGAACCGGGTCGTGAGACGCCCTTAACGCCTTGGCGAGACCTTCCTTGGCCTCCCCGTTGAGTTCGCGCAGGCGTCGAGTGAACACGTCGCACATGCGCTCTTCCAGACTCGTCCCGGACAGGTCCGTCAACGTCTTACGCGCGATGGCGAACACCTCTTCCCGGGTCCGGCGGGTGACCTCGTCGTTCAGGCTCTGGCGGTCGCGGTTCAACGCGTCCTGTTGTTTGGTTCGAAGCGCGTCGGCCGCTTTCCGCGCCTCGCCGAGGAGCCGCTGGCGTTCGGTGTTCACTTCGTTCGTCGCCTGGCTCAGGAGAGAAGCACGTTCCTGGTCGAACTCTTGGTTCTTGTGCTGGAACTCCTCGCGCTCTTTATTCGCTTCGGCCTTTTTCGCGTCGGCGTCCGCGAGCGCCGCGGCAATTCGCTTCTCCCGCGCGTCGATGGCGTTGAGGATGGGCTTGTACAGAAAGCGCTTCATCAACCACACGAGGATGAGGAAGTTCAGCGCTTGCGCACCGACAGTGAACCAATCGATGAGCATGGGTTACTTTCCCGCGGTTTGGGCGATGACGTGGTTCCAGAACGGGTTGGCGAAGATGAGTATCATCGAAACCACGAAACAGTAGATCGCAATGGACTCGATCATTGCAAGGCCCACGAACAAGGTGCGAGTGATCGTCTTTGAGGCATCGGGCTGCTGCGCCAGTGAACTCAATGCAATCGCGACCGCACGCGCTTCGCCGAGTGCAGGCCCGACACTCCCCAGGGCGATCGTCAGGCCAGCGGTAACGATCGAAGCAATTGCGACGAGGGTCACGGTATCCATGGCATGTCCTTTCGTTGTTTCATCGTTGGTTCAAGTTTCTGTCGCAGGCGCGGTCTTGGGCTTGCGGGTGCGGGTGGCGGCCGCGATGTATACCGTGGCCAGGATAAAGAAGATGTAGGCCTGCACCATGCCGGTCAGCAGACCGAGCACCGTCATAACGATCGGAAAGAGGAACGGCGTGATGGTGAGAAGAATGCCGATGATCATCGCCCCGCTCATCATGTTGCCGAACAGGCGCACGGCCAAAGCCAGCGTGCGCGAAAGTTCGCTAATGATGTTGAACGGCAGCATGATGAACGTCGGCTCGATGTAGGACTTGAGGTAGCCGCCGAGTCCCTGGTCCGCGATGCCGAAGACCGGCACGGCTACGAACACGCACAGCGCGAGTGCCGCGGTGGTTGAGAGAGAAGCCGTCGGGGGCTCGTAGCCGGGGATCACGGTGCACAGGCTGGCTGTGGCGACGAACAGGAAGAGCGTGCCCAGAAAGCCGAGGTATTCCTGCGGCCGACTGAGGCCGACCTCTTCGATCTGTTTCGCGATGCCGGTGACGACGATCTCCAGGAGGTTCTGCCAGCGCGATCGCTTCGGATCGAGTGACAGTTTGCGCGTAATCAGCATTGACCCCACTACCAGCGCGAGCATTAGGCCCCACGTGAACAAAATGGTGGCGTTGAGTTTGAGAAACCCGTGTTGCCAGAAAATCATCTCATCGGAACTTAGTCGCATGGATGGCCTCCTGGAACGGTTGGATCGAGTGCTTGCCCGCCGGCCTGGTCAGCCGCGTAATGACGAGGCGTGCCATGACGAACCCGAGGAGGCAGAGCAGCAGCCGCTGCCATTGGCCACCCGAAACAAGGTAGAATCCGACGAGGGTAATGCCCGTGCGCAGCAGCAGGCTGCCGAAGAACCACAGTACCGGCGTTTCGGACGAAACGCCTTTGCGAACAGTCCACCACAGGCCGCCAAAGAACAGCGCACCGAGTGCCACGCCCGCCATCCACGCCAGCACCAGCGTCAGAGACTCACTCATCGGTATTCTCCTCTTCGTCCCGGATCGCTTTGTCCTCTTTGGCGACCCAGTGCCACGCATTCAAACAGCCGATCACGAGCCCAGCAACCAACAACGCCAGCGTCCAGGAGTGGCTTCCGGGGTGCCGCTTGTCGAGCCAGAGGCCGAGGGCCGCACCAAGCAGCGTCGGGACCACCACCGACCAGCCGATGAGTCCCATCATGCCCAGGCCGAACCAGACGTGCGGGGGGTTCCGCTGGGCCTTGAGCTTACGGGCCGCCTTCGCGCCGACCTCACGGCTGAAGTCACTCTGGTCCTGCTCGCTCTTCGGTTCCGGTTCGTCACTCATGGTGAAACTCCGCGAAGCGGCGGATGAAGCCGCTCTCCATTCTGGCCATCAACGAGCGGACGCTTCGCTCCTCGTCGTCCAGGGTCAGGAACTCCCGCTCCACAGCTTCTCGCAGTCGGTCGAGGTCCGTTCCGCCGATAGCGTTGCGAACGGAGACGAGAACCCCCAAACCGGTCTTGACCAGCGCGCCCTCATCGACGGCCACGAAAACCTCGCCATCCGCCTCGGTTTCGTAGGTCAGAATCCCGGGCGCGAACGCAGCCACACAATCGAGTCGGTGCGGCAGTAGTCCGAACGAGCCGTCCCGCGTCTCCGCCACGATGCGCGACACGCCGGCCGTCTCGGCGAAGATTCGGAACGGCAAAAGAACCTTGAGCGTCATGAGTTCAGGTGGCATGGTCGGCCTTCGGTTGAGGGTTCGCTCCGGACGTCGCCGGCTCATCGGGTTTGCCAACGCTTTTGGGCGTGGCTGTCGGCTTCGGCTTCCCGCCGGGTGTCGGCGGCTCGAGGTTCGCAGTCTTCTTCGCCTCGTCGAT
Source organism: uncultured Gemmataceae bacterium (assembly GCA_963773845.1). Lineage (GTDB taxonomy): Bacteria > Planctomycetota > Planctomycetia > Gemmatales > Gemmataceae > SIAJ01. The sequence continues at coordinate 663,007 of CAVZCU010000011.1, read as the reverse complement.
CGTCCCGATCATGTAGAGAGAGCGCTCCGGGTAGTCGGTGAATTCATCGCGGAGGATTCGCTCGCAACCCTCGAGCGCGTCCTTGAGGCTGACGAGTTTCCCCGGGAGGTTGGTGAACTGCTCGGTCGTGAAAAAGGGCTGAGTCAGAAACCGCTCCAGCCGGCGGGCGCGGGCGACGACTTTTCGATCTACCGGCGAAAGCTGCTCCAGGCCGAGCATGGCGATGATGTCTTTGAGGTCCGCGTATTGCGCGAACGTCCGGCGGATCTCCTGCGCGAGGCGATAGTGCCGTTCGCCGACGATGCCCGGCGTGGCCATCTTCGAACTGGATTGGAGCGGGTCGATGGCCGGGAAGAGGCCTTCGCTCGCCCGCTTGCGCGAAAGCACGATTGACGCGGAGAGGTGGGAAAAGGTGTGCACCGCCGCGGGGTCGGTGAAATCGTCTGCCGGCACATAGACCGCCTGGATGGAGGTGATGGCACCGGTGTCCGTGTTGGCGATGCGCTCCTCTAATCGCGACAGTTCGGTGCCCATCGTGGGCTGATAGCCCAACCGCGAGGGCATCTGGCCCATCAAGCCGGACACCTCCATTCCGGCCTGGAGGAAGCGGAAGATGTTGTCGATGAGGAGCAGCACGTCGCGGCGTTCGTCGTCCCGGAAGTACTCGGCCATCGTGAGTGCTGCGTGGCCCACGCGGAACCGGCTGCCCGGCGGCTCGTTCATCTGGCCGAAGACCATCACCATGTTCGGCAGAACCCCGGCCTTCTTCATTTCGCGGTAGAGCTCCTCACCCTCGCGGCAGCGTTCGCCGATGCCGCAGAAAATACTCACGCCCTGTTGGTGCCCGATCATGTTGTGGATCATCTCGGTCAGTAACACCGTCTTGCCGACGCCCGCCCCGCCGAACAGTCCGGCCTTACCACCTCGCTCCAGCGGCACGAGTACGTCGATGACCTTGATGCCGGTCTCGAAGATTTCCGACTTGGTGGACCGTCGCGCGAGCGGCGGCGGTGCCCGATGGACCGAACGCCACTCGACTTCGGCGGGTGCCGCCCCTCGGTCGATGGCATTGCCGAACACGTCGAACATTCGTGACAGCACGCCTTTGCCCACCGGAGCTTTCAACGGGCCGCCCGTGTCATGCACCGCCGTGCCGCGGGCGAGGCCTTGCGTGGGTGTCAGCGCGATGCCGCGCACGTGGTGCGCGTCACGCTGCGCCAGCACCTCGATGACGATTCGCCCGTTCTCACCCGCGCAGTACGGAGTAGACCGGCGGCAAGCGGGTTTCGAAGCGGACGTCCACGACACTGCCGCGCAGCGAGACAACGGTGCCCGTGTTCAAAGCCGTACTGCTCATCGTCCCCCCAACGCGGCCGTGGGTAAGATTACTCTCGTCAACCCCTGCGCGTTCATTGCGGATTCCCCCACTTCCAGTTCCGTATTTCCGGCATGTCATGCCCGTGCTCGTCGATGTAGTGTTTGTGCTCGATGAGCTTGTCCTGCATCAACTGCTTCAGATAGGCCCCCCTGGTGCCCAGGTGCGGCAGCCGGTCCACCACGTCCTGCACGAGATGAAAGCGGTCCAGGTCGTTCTGCACCCGCATGTCGAACGCCGTCGTGATCGTGCCCTCTTCCTTGTAGCCCCGGACGTGGAGGTTGCGGTTGGCCCGGCGGTAGGTCAACCGGTGGACCAGCCAGGGGTACCCGTGGAAGCCGAAGATGATGTGCTTGTCTGTCGTAAAGAGCGAGTCGTAATCCGCTTCGCTCAGCCCGTGCGGGTGCTCGCTCGCGGACTGAAGCTTCATCAGATCGACGACGTTGATTACCCGGATTCTCAGATCGGGCAGATGCCGGCGGAGGATGGAAACGGCGGCCAGTATCTCCAGCGTGGGGGTGTCCCCGCAGCAGGCCATCACGACGTTCGGCTCGGCGTCCTGGTCGTTGCTGGCCCACTGCCAGATGCCGATGCCCTCCGTGCAGTGGACGACCGCGGCGTCCATGGTCAGCCACTGCGGGAGGGCGTGCTTGCCGGCCACCACCACGTTGACGTAATGCCGGCTGCGCAGGCAGTGATCGAATACGGACAGCAGGCAGTTGGCGTCGGGGGGAAGGTACACGCGAACGATGTCGGCCTTCTTGTTGATCACGTGGTCGATGAAGCCGGGGTCCTGGTGCGTGAAGCCGTTGTGGTCCTGCTGCCAGACGTGGGAGGCGAGCAGATAGTTCAGCGACGCGATCTTCCGCCGCCAGGGCAGTTCCAGGGTGACCTTCAGCCACTTCGCGTGCTGGCTGAACATCGAGTCGACGATGCGGATGAACGCCTCGTAGCTGTTGAACAGCCCGTGCCGCCCGGTCAGCAAGTAGCCTTCCAACCAGCCTTCGCACTGGTGCTCGCTGAGCATCGAGTCCAGCACCCGGCCGGTCGGCGCGAGGAATTCGTCGTTGTTGATTTCCCGCGCGTCCCACTGCCGGTTGGTGACCTCGAAGACCGCGCCGAGGAGATTCGAGAGCGTCTCGTCGGGCCCAAAGATCCGAAAATGTCGCTGCTCCTGATTCAACTTAACGACGTCGCGCAGAAACTGCCCCAAGACGAGCGTATCCTGGCCGTCCACGGCACCGGGAGAAGGTACGGTCACCGCGTGGTCGTGAAAGTCCGGCATGCGCAGGTCGCGCAGCAGGAGACCGCCGTTGGCGTGGGGATTGGACCCCATCCGCCGGTCGCCCTTCGGGGCCAGCTCGGCCAACTCCGGCTTGAGTCGGCCGTCTTCGCCGAACAGTTCTTCCGGCTTATAGCTCTTCATCCAACTTTCGAGTTGCTGGACGTGCTCGGAATGCTCGGCATCCACAATGAGCGGAACCTGGTGCGCCCGGAACGTCCCCTCGACTTGCTGACCATCGACGACCTTCGGTCCCGTCCACCCCTTCGGTGACCGCAGGACGATCACGGGCCAGCGCGGCCGGGTAGTGTCGGCCTTGCTCCGCGCGTGGCTCTGGATCCGCCGGATGTCCTCGACGGCCGTGTCCAAGGTGGCGGCCATGAGTTGGTGCATCGCCTCCGGCTCGTCGCCCTCCACGAAGTAAGGTGTCCAGCCGCAACCGCGCAGAAACTGCTCCAGTTCCTCGTGCTCGATCCGGGCCAGGATGGTCGGGTTACTGATCTTGTAGCCGTTGAGGTGGAGGATCGGCAGTACGGCCCCGTCGGTGACCGGGCTGAGAAGCTTGTTCGATTGCCACGCGGTCGCGAGTGGACCGGTTTCCGCCTCGCCGTCGCCGACGACGCAGGCGACGATCAGGTCGGGATTGTCGAACGCCGCCCCGAAAGCGTGGCTGAGGGAGTAGCCCAGCTCACCGCCTTCGTGAATCGACCCCGGCGTCGTCGGTGCCACGTGGCTGGAGATTCCTCCGGGAAACGAGAACTGCTTGAAGAGCTTTTTCAGCCCCGCCTCGTCCTGGGTGACGTTCGGATATACCTCGCTCCAGGTGCCTTCGAGGTAGACGTTGGCGACGATGGCCGGGCCGCCGTGGCCGGGGCCGGCGACGTAGAACATGTTCAGTTCGTACTTCTTGATGACCCGATTCAGATGCACGTAGATGAAGTTCTGGCCCGGCGTCGTCCCCCAGTGCCCGACCACCAGCGGCTTCACGTGCGACAGCTTCAACGGCTCCTTCAATAGCGGATTGTCGTAGAGGTAGAGCTGGCCGATCGACAGGTAGTTGGCGGCACGCCAGTAGGCGTCCATCTTGTGGAGCAGCTCCGGGGGGAGCACGCGGGTCTTCGGGCCGCTTGTTTCCATCGTTGTCGTCTTCATGGTGCTCGTTTCCTTGTTCAGCCAAGACCGAGGAGGCTGCAAACCGTCCTGGCGATCATGAGTTCTTCGTCCGTGTAAATCACGCGGACCGTAACCCTGCCAGCCGCCGTCGAAATCACGGCACTTTCGCCCGCATTTCGCGACGCGTCGAGTTCGATTCCAAGGAATCCCAGCCCCTCACAAATCCGGGCGCGGACCGTGGGCGCGTTCTCGCCGATGCCGCCTGCGAAGACGAGCGTGTCCAGTCCGCCGAGCGCCGCCACGAATGCGCCGATCCATTTCTTGACCTGGTAACAAAACAATGCAATTGCTTCCGCCGCCCGCAGGTCCCGCGATTCGCATTCAAGCAAATCGCGCATGTCAGAACTGGTCTCGGAGATCCCCAGCAAGCCGGACTGAGAATTGACCATCTCGTTGAATTGCCTGGCACTCATTTGCTCGGTCTGCGCCAGAAACCAAACCAGTCCGGGATCGAGATCGCCGGCGCGGGTACTCATGGGAACACCGGCGGTCGGCGTGAAACTCATGCTGGTATCGACGGATTTGCCATCGCGCACGGCCGCCAGGCTTGCGCCGTTGCCCAGATGGGCGAGTATGACCCGGCCCTGTGCGGTTTCGGCTCCGGCCAGCCGAACCAGTTCTTCCATCAGAAACGCATACGACAAGCCGTGAAACCCATAACGCCGCACACCCATTGCTTCGTAGCGGCGCGGGATTGGCAGCATTCGGGCCACGCGTGGCAGATCGTGGTGAAAGGCTGTATCGAAACACGCGACCTGGCGCAGGTCGGGAAGTCGGCGCTGAAATGCCTCGATTAGCAGGATCTCCTGCGGCATATGCTCGGGGTCGAATGAACTGAGGCGGTGCAGTTCCTGGACCATTTCCGTGGTAATTCGCCGCGGCTCGCAATACTTCGGCCCGCCATGCACAACGCGATGACCGATGGCGGCCAATGCATCACTCCCGTTGTGCTGCTTGAGCCAATCCATCAGAGTCCCAACTGCCGCCTCGTGATTCGGCGCCGCCACGGACCGCGAGACGTTGTCCGCCGCATTTACACCCTTGACGCGCAAGCAGGCGTCTGGAAGTCCAATTCGCTCGATCACCCCGTCGAGAACACGGCGCCGCGAGTCGCTCCCGTCGAACAGGGCGAATTTGATGCTCGACGAGCCGCCGTTGATCGTCAGGATGCGGGTGCTAGCTGGTTGCATGGCCGACTCCTCCTTCGATTTGCAATCCGAACGAAGCCAGCTTGGCGCAGGTCGATTTGTAGTCCGTGTGAAGAATGCTCGAAATGCCCAAGCCTTCCGCGACCTGGACAAACATCGGCGTGTTTTCGACATATACGATCTTCTCGGCCGGCGTCTGGGCGATGTCCAGCGCCAGGCGAAAAATGTCCGCGTCGGGCTTGCGGATGTGGACGAAGCAGGAGGAAATAAACGCGTCCACAAACCCGTCCAGCTTGAACTTGCCAATTCGGTGCGCATTCAACTCGCGGCTTTCGTTGCTGACGACCACGATCTTCAGCCCGTGCCGGACCTTGAGTTGAGCGACCATTTCGATCATCTCGGGATACGGTTGCGACTGGGCGACCATGAATGCCCAGAACTGATCCCGCGTGAACGGTCGCTTCTCGTAGAAGACGGTGCGATTCAGGTATTCCTCCAGCGAGAGTTTGCCCTCCTCGTAGGTGTCGAACGTCAGGTGATGCCGATCCTCCATCTCGGCCAACTCCAGCTTGAAGTGTGTAGCCGCGCGTTCGCGGGCATGATGATCCCACCCGTTGGTGAGCAGTACCCCGCCGATATCCAGGAATAAGGTCGTGATCGGAGTCTTGCTTGTCATGTAGCTTCCATCAACAGAGTCTGCCACCGTTCATCGAGCCAGAAGAATGACGCTCGATCGGGGACTCAGTCGGTACGTTTTTGAATCTTCCCAAAGGGGTTCCTCGCCCGCGGTAACCAGATCGTTTGGCGTTTCGCGAGAGGTGTCCACGGCCCGATGCCACCGAGCACCAGACGGGACGAGGGGCAACTCGAAATCGACTGCGTCGGCCCCGGCGTTGAACATCACTCACAAAGCGTGGCACTCGTCCTCATCGATCACACAGCCCAACTGCTTCTCGTTCGGGTTGGTCCAGTTGGGCAATTGCCCCTGTGGGTCAAACCAGTGGATTTCAGCATCCGTGTAGAATTGCTCCTTCCTCAGAACCGGATGAGCAATACGAAAAGCAATCATGCCGCGCGCGAAGCGATAAATGTCCCCGTGCCGTTGCAGAAAGCGCCAGTCATACCAGCTCGTTTCATTGTCCTGGCAGTAGGCATTGTTGTTGCCGCCCTGCGTGCGGCGAAATTCGTCTCCACCGAGCAACATCGGCACGCCGCGTGAGATGAAAAGAGTCAGCAGAAAGTTCTTGATTTGGACCTTTCGCTCGAATTCGATCGCAGCATCCGCCGTCTCGCCGTCCGCGCCGCAGTTCTGGCTGAAGTCGGCGTCGGTTCCGTCGTGGTTGTTTTCGCCATTGGCTTGATTTTGCTTGTCGCGATAGCTCACCAGGTCGTTTAGCGTGAAGCCGTCGTGGCAGGTGACAAAGTTGATGCTGCCCTCGGGGCCTTTGCCGGACCGGGCATAGATGTCGGCACTCCCGCAAATGCGGTTCGCTAACAGACCGAGCATTCCCTCATCGCCGCGCCAGAAGCGCCGCACGTCGTCCCGGTACCGGCCGTTCCACTCCGCCCAGCGCCGATCCGAAAAACTCCCTACCTCGTACGCACCAGCGGCGTCCCACGCCTCGGCGATGATCTTGACATCGCGCAAGACTGGATCCTCGGCGATCCGTTCCAGCAGCGGGGCATTGGCGAGCAACTTGCCGCCTTCGTCCCGGCCGAGAACCGACGCCAGGTCAAATCGGAATCCGTCCACGTGCATCTCGACCATCCAGTACCGGAGCGCGGCAAGAATGTGGTCGCGCACCACGGGATGGTTGGCATTGATCGTGTTGCCGGTGCCCGCGAAATTCTCGTAGTAACGCTTCTCTGGCGCCAGCGTGTAGAAGATCTCGTTATCGATTCCGCGGAAACAGAGAGTCGGCCCCAGTTCGTTGCCTTCGGCCGTGTGATTGAACACCACATCCAGAATCACTTCGATGCCGGCCTTGTGCAACGCCCGAACCATTTCCTTGAACTCCAACTTCTGTTGGCCCAAGCCTCCCGAACTGCTGTAGGACGCTTTTGGTGCGAAGAATGCCACGGGGTCGTAGCCCCAATAGTTCTTGAGCGGCTGGCCCGTTTGCGGGTTCCGGCGCGTGACCGAGGCTTCGTTGAACTCCTGCACGGGCATCAACTCGACGGCCGTCACGCCGAGGTCCATGAAATACGGGATCTTCTCCAAGAGACCGCGGTAAGTGCCCGGATGCTTCACACCTGAGCTGGGATGGATCGTGAAGCCGCGAACGTGCGTTTCGTAAATCACCGTCTCCGACCACGGATGCCGAGGCGGCCGGTCCCCATCCCACTCGAAAGGCTCGTTGACGACCACGCATTTCGGCATCGAACCGGAATTGTCGCGTGTCGAGATAGCCAGGTCTGACTCCGGCGCCGCTGGGTCGTATCCACGTGCCGCCGCGAAATCCCAATGAGGTACGCGCGAAATCGCGGACGCGAAGGGATCGAGGAGAAGCCTGTTGAAATTGAAACGGCGGCCTTCGCTTGGCTCGTAAGGGCCGTCCACGCGGTACGCGTAGAGTTGACCGGGACCAATCCCCTTTACCCAAACGTGCCAAATGTCGCCAGTACGGTGACGCGCCGAATCGAGATCGATGACCCGGACAGGCACCGCGTCTTCGGCATGGTCGAACAGCTCGAGTCGAACGCGGCTGGCATGGCGGCTAAAAATCGCGAAATTGACGCCGCCTTCTCGTTCCATGGTTCCCAATGGCAACGGAGAGCCAACTCGAACGTCCGCGTGCTCGGAGATCTCCGAAAGGTAATCGCGTAGATCGCGTTGGGTCTTTTTCATTATCGTTGCCACAAGATTCGACCGAATTCCAACGGAACCGCCACTCCCGAGCGCACAGGGATTGCACGCACCGTATATTCGCTCGCGGGACGTGCCGACGCTATCGTTGCCCGGAAGACGCAGCGCCGGGAGGTGCCGGGCTGCGTTCCGCCACACTTCATCTCCTCCCGGACGGGCTTGCCACCGTTAACTCCATCCGCATACAGCTCGACGCGCAACGCATTCGGGTCGAGATCGTTTAGAAAAAGCTCGATTTCAAACACGTGGCTGGTCCCATTGCTTTTGACCCGCAGTTCTCCGAAGCGCAATAAGCCCCACCCTTGATCCACCGCATGCTGCCAATCGACGATTTGCCTGCCGATGGCGCCTTTGTTGGCCGCGCGCTCGCGGTAGGCTGCCGCAGATGGGAGGTAGTGCTCCTCGGTGTACTCGCGCACCGTGCGGTTGGCTGAGAAATGCGGCGTCAACCGCGCCATGCTCTCCCGCATCCGCTTGACCCATGCCGTGGGAATGCCGCTCGCGTCGCGGGCATAGAACTCCGGGATCACCTGTCGTTCGAGCAGGTCGTAGAGCGCGTCAGCTTCGACCGCGTCCCAGGCGGGATCGTCGCCGTGCTCCCGGCCGTCGCCCAACGCCCACCCCACGTCAGGCGAGTAGGCTTCCGCCCACCAGCCGTCCAACTCCGAGAGATTGATGCCGCCGTTGACGAGCACCTTCATGCCGCTCGTGCCGCACGCCTCCCACGGTCGCCGCGGCGTATTGATCCATACGTCCACGCCCTGCACCAGATGCTCGGTCAGCAGCATGTCGTAATCGCTGAGGAAGATGACGTGAGGCCGGGTCTCGGGGCGGCGGATGAACTGAATCCATTGACGGATTAACTCCTGACCCCCTCGATCCGCCGGGTGTGCCTTGCCGGCGATGATGAGTTGCACCGGCTGCGCGGGGTTACTCAACAGACGTAACAGTCGCGCGGGGTCGTGCATCAGGAGATTCGGCCGCTTGTAAGTCGCGAAGCGGCGGGCAAACCCGAGTGTCAACGCGTCCGGATCGAAGAGGTGTTTCGCCCCCTCAATCGCCTCGGGGGGTGAGCCGGTGGCGGCAAGGCACCGGGACAAACGCTCGCGGGCGTAGTCCACCAGCGATCTTCTCGCTGAAGTGCGAAATTCCCAGAGCTTCTCCTCGGAGACGCGGCGGATGTCCTGTCCCAGCGCGTCCGTCGTGCCCAGCCAACGGTCCTTTCCACACGCTTCCGTCCAGAGGTCGTCGGCCGGGGCCGAGTCCCAGGTTGGCATGTGGACGCCATTCGTCACATGTCCGACCGGTACTTCGTCCTCCGGCCAGTGCGGAAAGAGCGGCTCGAAGATGTTCCGGCTCACCTTCCCGTGCAGGCGGCTCACGCCGTTGACCGCCCCGCTCCCACGGACGGCCAGATAGGCCATGTTGAAATTCTCCGACGTGTCGTCGGGGTTCTGGCGGCCCAGTGCCAACAAGTCACGAAGTGGAATGCCGAGCTTTTCTTGGGCGTACCGGCCGAGGTATTGCTCGATGAGAGACGGAGGGAAGCGATCAAAGCCGGCGGGCACTGCCGTGTGGGTGGTGAACAGATTTCCCGCTCGCGTGACGGTCAGTGCGACTTCGAACGGCTGCCCGCTCTCGTTCATGAACGTACGCGCACGCTCCAAGATGGCGAACGCCGCATGCCCTTCGTTCAGGTGGCAGACTTCCGGCCGGAGGCCGAGCGCGTGGAGCATCCGCCAGCCGCCGATGCCGAGCAGCAGTTCCTGTTCGAGGCGCAGCTCCGGCCCGCCGCCGTACAGTTCGCTGGTAATCCCGCGATGAGCGGGGATGTTAGCCGCGTCGTTGCTGTCCAGCAGGTAAAGCTTCACCCGCCCGACCTGGACCTGCCAGGCGCGGAGCCAAACCGAGTAACCCGGCAAGGCGATCTCCAGCCGCAACCACTCGCCGTTCGGTTGTCGCAACGGCGTGATCGGCAACTGGCCGGGGTCGTTGTATGGGTAGAGGGCCTGCTGTATTCCGTCCTTGTCGATCACCTGACTGAAGTAGCCTTGCTGGTACAGCAGTCCGACGCCGACCACGGGCACGCCCAGGTCGCTCGTGGCTTTGAGTTGATCGCCGGCCACGTTGCCGAGCCCGCCCGAGTAGATGGGCAGGGCCTCGCTCAACATGAATTCCATGCTGAAGTAAGCGGCACAGGTCAGTGGGCTCTGTGGGTGGTTCTGTTGAAACCACGCGAGAGCCTCCCCCGCCTGCTGGCGAGTCCGCACCTGATCGTCGACGTTCTTGCGAAAAACGGGATCGGCCAGTACCCCCTCGATCCGGTCGCGCGAAACTGTCTGGAGGACGACCCAGGGGTTGTGGGTGATTTCCCAGAGTTCGGGATCGAGCTGCCGCCACACGTGGTCGGTCGCATGGTTCCATGACCAGCGCAGATCCAGCGCCAACTCCGCCAGGGAGTCGAATCCTTCAACCTCCACGGCCCGAAGGCTGTATCTCGGGTGGCTCACGCGTGCTTGGTTGCTCATGTTTCCGTCTCCGAGCCCAACCTGGACCAAATCTTCGAATTCATCAGTTCGGGTTCCCCTCGTTACGCCAAACTTCCTTCGCTTCGCTGACCGTCTGCTCATGCGGTGCCGGCGACGCGCGAGGCTCGCCCCGCTCCGGCGCCGCGGCCAACGCATCGCCGACAATCGTCTGCGCTTCATCGAGGATGCGGCGCAGGTGACCGGCTCCGCGGAAGCTCTCCGCATAAATCTTGTAGATATCCTCGGTCCCTGATGGACGCGCCGCGAACCAGCCGCTTCCGGCGACGACCTTTAACCCGCCGATCGGGGCGTTGTTCCCCGGCGCGTGGGTGAGGATTGTCTGGATCTTTTCGCCCGCGAGCTCGGTGAGCTTGACCTGCTGGGGTGAGAGTTTCGCTAAGAGTCGCTTTTGCTCGGAGGTGGCCGGTGCCTCGACTCGGTCGTAGGCGGGTTCGCCGAACTCGCGCGTGAGGTCTCGGTAGATCTCGCCGGGATCGCGGCCAAGCCGGGCGGTGATTTCCGCCGCCAGCAAGGCCGGGATGATGCCGTCCTTGTCCGTCGTCCAGACGTTGCCATCGAGGCGAGCGAAGGACGCCCCCGCGCTCTCCTCACCGCCGAAGCCGAGCGAACCGTCCAACAGTCCATCGACGAACCACTTGAAACCGACCGGCACCTCGTAGAGCTTCCGGCCCACTTTGGCGGCAACCCGATCGATCATCTGGGTGCTAACCAGCGTCTTGCCGACCGCCGCCTCCGTGCGCCAGTTCGGCCGGTGCTGGAAGAGGTAAAGAACGGCGACTGAAAGGTAGTGATTGGGCGGGAGCAAGCCCGCGCTCCTGGTCACGATGCCGTGACGGTCATGGTCGGTATCGCAGGCGACGGCGATGTCGAATTGGTCCTTCAGGCCGATCAACCGCGCCATCGCATAGGGTGAGGACGGGTCCATGCGGATTTGGCCGTCCCAATCGACGGTCATGAACCGGAATGTCGGATCGACGACCGTGTTGACGACCGTTAGGTCCAGCCCGTAACGCTCGGCAATCGGTTCCCAGTAGTGGACGCCGGCGCCGCCGAGCGGATCGACCCCCAGGCGGATCTTCTCGCCGCGAAAGACCTCCATGTCGATCACGTTGCCGAGATCTGCAACGTAGGCGTTGAGGTAGTCGTGCCGGTGTGTCGTGGCGGCCCGCAACGCCTGCTCGTAGGGAATCCGGTTCACGCCCCGCAGACCGCTTTCGAGAAACTCGTTGGCCTTCGCTTCGATCCAATTCGTGATGGCCGGCTCGGCCGACCCGCCGTGTGGCGGATTGTACTTGAAGCCGCCGTCGTGAGGCGGGTTGTGAGAGGGCGTAATGACGATGCCGTCGGCCAGGCCGGCTTTCCGCCCGCGGTTGTACGTCAGAATCGCGTGGGAAACGGCTGGAGTCGGGGTGTACTCGTCGCCCTTCGCGAGCATGACCTCCATTCCGTTGGCCGCCAGCACTTCCAGGGCGCTGGCCAAGGCGGGCACGGAAAGGGCGTGCGTATCCATGCCGAGGAACAGCGGGCCGTCGATCCTCTTCTGCTTCCGGTACAAACAGATGGCCTGACTGATGGCCAGGATGTGCCACTCGTTGAAGGCCGTATCGAACGCGGAACCGCGATGACCCGAGGTGCCGAACGAGACCCGCTGTGCCGGCACCGAGGCATCGGGCGTCTCAACATAGTAGGCCGTGACGAGTCGGGGCACGTTCACCAGCATGGCGGGCTCGGCTGGCTTTCCCGCAAGCGGACTCACTTGCATGGCACGGCCTCGGGCTTGGGGTTCTGCCAGTTGCCGTCCGGACCGATGAGGTCGTCTGCCTGTTCCGGGCCCGCCGCGGTCGGCACAACGTCTTGCGACGGGCCACTCAAGGGCGGTGAGGATGCCCGGAATCGATCCGCTTCAGGGCGGCGTACTTGAGCGACTCGACCAGGAATTCGACGGCGTTCGTCGCCGCCTTCTTCGGGCGCTGCTTCTTGTTGACCCTCTTGTTGCCGTCCGCCCAGTCGCGAATCGCCTTGATGACGATCCAGTCCACCTTGTGGTCGGCGCTTGCGACGTACAGCCCGGTCCCTTCCATCTCCCCTCCCAAGGCCTCGGTCCGCAGCCTTGATGTCATCGAGCGTTTTTTGAAACTCCTGCTCTGCGTTTTTTAGACGTTTGACTGCGTCTTGCGGAGACAACGAAACACTTTGGCCGCCCATCGGAAGTGTGACGTTGTATGTACCGTCGCTGTTCTTTTCGATTTTGACCTTGTTCATCTATTGTGCGACTTGTGTAACCGGTGAACGGTTACGCTGTTCCAGTCCGATGCTATCATCGGGCCGTCTCTATCCTTACGGTTGAAGAGGTGTTTGTGCGCCGGACCGAAATGCGCACGAGAGCCTCTTTCCGTCAGAACCCATAGTCGGGCAGCTTGATCTCATCGCGCAGTGCGCGGCCAATGAAGAATTCCATAACCAACGGCAGCCGCATCAGCCGCGTGACCACGTTGCGGAAAGCAATGCCGAACGCTGTCTTCGGGGCGAGGGAGGAAGCGAACTTCGCTGCCATTGACTGCTTGCGCCTGAGCCACGGCATCAGTCGCTCCTGATAGCGAGCGAAGGCGGCTCTGTAATCATCTCCACAGTTACGCAGCTCGCCCGCCAGCACATACGCCTCCGCCATCGCCAGCCCCGCCCCTTCGCCGGCCATGAGCGAGACGCAGGCCGCTGCATCGCCGATCAGTGCCGTGCGGCCCATTGTCCAGCGACCCAGGCGAATCTGGCTGGCACTGTCGAAATAGAGGTCGCGGACGCCGGCCAAGGCCGCGAGAATCTCCGGACACTCCCAGCCGACGTCGGCAAATACGTGAGCCAAGGCTGCCTTGCGCTCCTGTTCGCTCGTTGGCCTCCCCGTCGTGAGGTACTCCTCACGAAAAATGAAGAGAAAAAGCGTCTTGTCGTCGCGCATGGAGAAGCGAAAAATCTGTCGCCCTGGAACCCCGTAACCGAGATAGACGAGTTCGTCACGCGGGCGATAGCCTTGGACTTCAAACGCGGCGACGTGATAACCGAGCGACATTTCAACCCCCGCGTCGGGTCCGAACGCAAGCTCGCGGACGCGCGAATGCGATCCGTCGGCGCCGATGACCAAATCGACCTCACGAGAGGGAGCGTGATCGAAACCAACCCGCACGCAATGCCCATCATCTTCGATGCTTGCGATGGAGTCGCCGAAGATCCTCTCGACCGTCCCATCCAGCGCGCCGTAGATCGTCGCCGCAAGGTCGGAACGGCGCAGGCTGGTGTAGCGGCCGCGGAGCAGGTGGCTGATAGCCTCCGTCGAGGTGCCGCCGCGCTCGCGGCCATGCCGATCCACGAAGCGAAGCTCCTTCACCTGGTAGCCCAGTTCGTGGATTCGGGGGATGAGGCCCATCTTTTCGGCAACGTCGTAGCCGACCAGCCCGAAGTCGATGATGTAACCGCCGCTGCGAAGCCGGGCGCTGACTCGACGAGCAGCACCTCGTGGCCGGCTCTCTGCAGCCAGTAGGCGAGAGTAGGACCAGCGATCCCCGCCCCGTTGATGATGACCCTCATGCACATCCCGGTCAGGCGAACGGGCGATTCGATTGACGGACCCTGTCCAATCACCGCGGCGTGTTCGGTCACTGCGTCGGTCCGCCATTCGACTTCCGCTTTTTTCCCTGCCGTCTTCCAGCCGACTTCCGCCCTGGCCGGTAGCCGGTCGGCTTGATCGGCCCCGCGCCACGTTCACCCCGTTTTTCACCCTTGGCGGGATTCGCGACTGCGCACCGGAACGCCGGCAAACGCTGTCTGCCGGTTCAAGTGGATCGACGTTTTCTTCGGGACCTGTTCGACCGGCCCGAAGGCCTCGGCCATCACTACCAGCCGATCATAAATCGCCCTGATTTCGGAAGCCTTGCCATCGAAGTGCTCGTTCATGTTCGGTATGTCTCACACCTCCGCGCCTGTGTAAGCGAGACCGTATCAAGCCCGTGTGCCGCGTCCAGGCCCAACTCCCGCCGATCGGCCGACGATCATGCGGGCCTCCGCCAACCGTGGATCAACCCGCCGATGACTAGCCCACCCACACAGCCAAAGGAGCAAAATCGGAGCGTAGGCTCTTGTGATGATCGCGTCTGGCAGGCTCAGCAGCAACCCGAAGAGTAGTCCGACGGCCCACCCCGGCCACGACAGTCGCACGCAGCCGATCACCAGTCCGACTCCGAACCGATTCAGCAAGGCCCCCAGCAGCGCGGCGGGCTTGTCCGGAAATTCCATCGGCAGCATCATCCCGACCGCCAGAGGCCCGCAAAAACGCCTCGCAGCGGGGCCGACATACGTGATCGGTTCTCCATGATCCGCCTCGATTTTTGGTGATCGTATTGACTCCTCTGCCCCGAGGGATTCGTATCGCTAGATGTACAGACAGACGATGAGATGTCACGAAGCGATCCGCAACGCCGCCTGGTTGGTCACCCTTCGTGGGTAGGCGACGATGTGCTTGTGGTGATTGTCATGGGTCCTTCCGGCGTCCTGCCGACTGACGCAAGCAAAACGAAACGATGAGCGGGATCATGGCCTTACTAGGCACGGAAACCGCAGAAAAACTCGGGCTGTCACCTTTCTTACTTTTTCGTCCAAATTACAGTGAAGAGAAACACGCAAGGCGAAGCGCCGCCGTGGACATTTCGGATCGAGAACGGGGAAGTAACCATCGAGATGCAAAAGGTTCAGATCCCCAGAGATCCGATGCCCTCCTGGAAAGCCGTTCGCGGCATGCTGGCCGACCGTAACATCGCGACTGACGTGGCTCTTCAATCCTCGACCTTCAAGAAGCGCGAAGTGTCGCTCACCGTCAAGAACCGCTCCGACCGGGACATTACGTTTGTCGCCTACGACTGCGCGGCGGCAGCAAGGGGCGGCCCCAATCGAGTTACTGGGACTGGTTGGGCCGATTGCCGAGACGAAGCGATCCCCCAAGACGGCGAGTGCAACTGGCAAACGTTCGACGAATTCGACAACCCCACGGGTTGGTTCGCCCTTTTTGTGCGTTATGTGGACCCAATCGCCAACCGAGAGCGGCAACAACCTCTCGGCATTTATGACTTGTTCGCTTCGCGACGCGCGCTGCTTGTCATTCAGCGCGACCTTACTCAACCGGGGATCGCTTTCGCAATCGACACGATGGAAAGCCGAATCGGAAAGTGAGCCTTACGATGCGCATCTGTGTATCCAAGCTGCCGAGAACGCAATTCATGTGGGTCCTTTTGGCCTGGCTGATCGCTCTCACGAGCCGCGCAGTCGCACAGGAGTCCATTGAACTGAAGAACGGGCTCAATTCGTCGATAACTCTGCTCATCCAGTCGGCAGAACAGACATCGCCAACTGTCATCAGCCTCCGGGTAGACGAGGCCGTGAAATATCCGCTCAAGTGGAAGAGTCCGTACACGATGCAGGTCATCCCCGACGACAAGCCACGCACCGGCTTCCATCGCGACGGCATTGACCTCCACGCCGAGGCGAGGGCGTTGGCTGGTGCCCCGTACCTGCTTCGGGGCGACTTCGTGAAGTACGTTGATCGTATCGGGCGAGTCGTAGGCGAGGTTCGCGTGGCAGTTCACGTCGATATCCCCACATCTGTTCCCGGCGTCGCGATCCGTTATCCATCGCCGGAGATGAGCTATGCCGATCAGTACGCACCGGGCCGGCTTGCCGCCATCGAGGTTGAACCCACCGCGCGAACCGGCGTGGTCAACATATTGGTGCCTGCCAACTCCAAAGTAACTTTGGATGGGGTCGAGTCGCAACCCACCGGAGAACTCCGGATCTATAATGTGGCACCGCTGGCCAGGGGAGCGAAGACGACCTTTAGGCTCAAAGTCGAATGGGAAAAGGATGGTCACAAGTGCGAGATCACTCATGACGTGGAAGTCCGCGGCGGTGAAGTAACCCGCGTGTACTGTAAGCTCTTTTCGCCCCCACCCCCGCCTGTCATCCTTGTACCCGTGCAGCCGATTTATCCCCGCTGACGGTCGCACGCAGTTCCAACGGACACCAGCCAAAACTGCAAATCGAGGACAGTCCAAGCCGTTGCGACACGTTCGTGGTGCCGCCGGTACGGATGATTGAAGAAAGACTGGCTGGTCTCTTCTACACTGCCGAATTGATTGCGGTCCTTGTGGACGTTCGATGGCCGGGGTTGTCGTCACCGACTGGGTCCGGGGTACACTGTAGATCCCGGCGGCAGCGCGATCGTGTTCCCCGACCTGAAGTTTCCACGGTCTTCGCGCGAAGTTCATCCTCACGCTGCCATCGCCGCCGCCTCGACCTGCCGCAGAATCGTCACGAGGTCCTCCACCTCCTGCCGGCTAAACAACCCTTCTGGCCCCTGTGGAGTGATGTCCGTGAATGGCGATTCGTATAGGAGTGACGCGCTCATGACGCCGTGCTCGGTCAGGTGATCCACGACGAGGTTGATGAACTCGATCTGATTCGCCGAAAGCGCTTTACTCGACAAGAAAACTCCCAAGGCTTGCTTGGCCGCCTCGCGATCCAAGCCGACGAGTGATCGGACGAACAACCCTAGCCCGTTTGACTCGGTCTTCGCCTTCTCAATTTCCTCGGAACTGCCGACCCCGCTCCCGGCGAGCAACTGTTCCAGTTCAGCCAAGTCCGCTGAAGTCAATCGCACATTTGCGCGGAGCTTTCGCAACGTACTATGATCTTGATGTTCCCGGAGGAAGACTCGGGCTTTCAACTTGAATCGCTCGAAGTCGCCGCCGCCGACAAAGCCCGGTAGTTCGATGGTCGTTTCCGACCCTATTTCATCCTCGAAGTCAGAATAGACCGGCTTGCGCTGTGCCTTCTCGATGAACCGGACCAACATCCGAAGCCGCTTGCGCACTGTCTCCAGCATCGGCGCCGTTACGTCCTGCCACCACTCGTCAGCCTGAATCTCCAGAATCAGCGCCAATTGGTCCCGGACCATCGGGATCGTCGATTTCTCCTCCAGCAGTCCGGCGATTTCCTTCACCTGGCCCCGAAGTCGCTCGAAGTATGGTTCCATATGCAGGACTGCCAATTGCAGTCGCAACATCAGCAAATCGAACCGCTTTGCTTCCTCGGGCTCGGCTTCCAATTCGGAAGGTAGTCCCGCGACTTCGCGTCCCAGTTCGTAACGGTCGCTGTCTGAAAGGAGTTTCCACGCTTCGGGCTTGGTGTATTTCTCGACAAGCCGTCGCTTCGGTCGCACGACGAAGTTTTCAAGGTTCATTGCCGCAACCTCGTTGCGAAGCTGCTCGGCGGTCTCTCGACGAAGTTCGTCCTCAGGCGCAGGTGCTGAAGCGTCGCCGCCGGCGGGCACCCCCTTTTTGTCCAACACGCCGACTAGCTCCAGCCTCGCCTTGAACAACCGCCTTCCAAGTGAATCGCCTGCTGCGGCGTCCGCAGCTTCGGGATTCCCTTTGAAAAACTCCAGATTCTCGCAGTAGTCGAAGAGGTAGAAGTACAGCTTGTGCTTGCCGGGGCCAAACAGATCGGGGCAAAGCCGGGTGCCGCGACCGACCATCTGCCAGAACTTAGTCTTTGACCGAACCAACTTGAAGAACACCAGATTCACGACCTCGGGAATATCAATCCCAGTGTCGAGCATGTCCACCGAGATCGCTATGTGCGGCGGTTTGTCCTTCTGTGAGAAACTGTCGATCAAGCTCTGAGCGTACTCGGTCTTGAACGTGATAACGCGGGCGAACTCGCCGCGGTAATGCGGGTAGTTGGCGTTGAATCGCTCGGCGATGTAGTCCGCATGGTCCTGGTTCTTTGCAAAGATGATCGTCTTGCCGAGTCGGTCGCCACCTGCAACTGTCAGGCCGCGCGTCATCAAGTGCTCAAGCACCTTGTCCACGGTATCCTTGTTGAAGAGCCACTTGTTGACAGCTGGTGGATCAACCTGTTGCGGCACCTGTCCGTCCTCATCCCAGTCGAGCGCGTCCCATTGCTCCTGGTCCTCTTCGGGGAGTTCGTCGTACTTGATACCTTCGCGCTGGAATTTGAGTGGCACCGATACCGACCGCGGCGGCACTAGGAACCTGTCCTTGACCGCCTCCTCCAAGGGGTAGGCGTCTGTCGGCACGCCGTTTTCCAGATCGAAGAGGCTATACGTGTTCCGATCCACTTCGCCTTTTGGCGTCGCCGTGAGCCCGACCAGCAGCGAGTCGAAGTAGTCAAAGATGGCCTTGTACTTCTGGAAGACCGAGCGGTGGGCCTCGTCGATGACCACCAAGTCAAAGTGTCCCGCGCCGAATCGCCGCTGGCCGTCCCGCGTCTCGTCGATCAGGCCCATCATCGTTGGGTAGGTCGATACGAGTACCCGACCCTCGGCGTCCTTCTCGGTCACGAGATTCACGGGTGATGCGTCAGGCAGGAACTTCTTGAACGCATTCACTGCCTGATTGACCAGCGCGACGCGATCAGCCAAGAACAAGACCCGTTTGACCCAGTTCGTTCGCATCAGTAGGTCGGTCAACGCGATCACGGTTCGCGTTTTTCCGGCACCAGTCGCCATCACCAGAAGTGCCTTGCGGAGTTTGTCGTTCTCGAACGATTCCCCGACCCGCCGGATCGCCCGAGTCTGGTAGTATCGCTCGACAATTGTCTGGTTGATTTCCGCTTTCCCTAGCGGCTTGCGGCTCGTGCGCCGTTGGATCAGCAGCTCCAACTCCGCCTTCTTGAAGAATCCTTGCACCGGACGGGGCGGGTAGTTGATGTTGTCCCACAGCCAGTGGTCGTAGCCGTTCGAGTAGAAGATGATCGGCCGCCGTCGGAACTGTGTCTCCAGGCAATCAGCGTAAAGCTCGGCTTGCCGCTGGCCGACTCGCGGATCGCGCTTTGTCCGCTTGGCCTCGATCAAAGCGAGTGGCAAGCCGTCGTCGCCCCACAGCACATAATCGACGTAGCCCGTGCCCTGGTTGTTTGGCATCCCCGTGACTTCGCACTCACGGTCGCGCTGTTGATCGAGCGGCCAACCGGCTTCCTTCAGGAGCAAGTCGATAAAGTAGTCGCGGGTTTCGGACTCGGAATAGTCGTGGGTGTCCGCCTGGGCCGTGTTCGCTCTCTTCGCCTCGGCGATCTCGGCCCGCAACCGGACGAGTTCGGCGTCAAGCGCCTCCTTGTCGGCGAGCAACTCCGACAGCATTTCATCCCGTTCGCGGAGACGTGCTTCTAGCGACTTGAGCTGGTCGACCGTTTGCTTGGGGACCGGCGAAGTCGTCGGCAGCAACCTTGGATCGAATGCCAGTCCCGGCGCCGGCTTCGATCGCTTCGCGTAGGTGTGGGCCAACCAATAGCCAATATGGAAGAGTTCCTTGACGGCCGTTTGCGCGTCGAATCGATTGACCGGCCGGGGGCTATGAACGGCCGTGTTGCCGAGCCGGGTAATGATTCGAGCTTTGTTGAACACCGCGTCGCCGGCGGCGGTCTTGAACGTCGGCTCGTGGATCAATGCCGCGAGATTGTCCTGATACGGCAGGCGAAGGGTGTTGTCGTGCTTGTAGGTCCAGTGGACCAGAATCTCCAAGGCTCTCCGGGCGTAGAAGCAGGACGTTCGCGGATCGGGATGCGCCGCCGCTTCCGCCTTCGTCGCGGCCTCGAACACATCCGGCCATTCGGCCGCGAGAAACTGAAAATGCGGGCTCATGGGGCATTCTCGCCATTGATTCGTCGTTCCAGCTCGGCCAGCGTCGCAAGAATCGCGTCGAAATCTGGTGGCTCGGTCAGATACATATCTCTCATGGCCTGATAATCTTGCTTCAATGCCGGCAGTCGTTCAGCGGGCGGGACCAGTCGAAACGATCCCGGCTTGGCCAGGTCGTAATGAGCCCAGCTACTTCCGAAGAACTGGCTTTTCCAACTGACGACGCGGGCACGTAGATTGTCGTGCATCACGGACTTCGATGCAACGGGATGAACTGCCAAAGCCGCCGTGTCCGCGTAGTGCCGCGAGAAGCGGTCTGGCGTCACTTTGTCGGCCGGCCGATGGTGCTCGGCGTGCAGAATCGTCGCCTTCTCCCAGAACGAGCGTTCCAATTCGAGAGCGACGACTTCGCACTTCCAGTCGGCAAACGCTGGCGCGAATTCCTCGGCCAGCCACGGCTTTTACCGGATGCCGGCCTTTTGGCTGTTGGTCCGTAAGCGAACCGAATTCCAACTTGACGGACCGGCGCAGGTAGTCGAAGCCGCTCGGCTGCGTTGTTGGGTAGTGAAAGAATAAAACCGGTGAGTTCGTGTGTCGTGTCCGTCTGAATTGCAGCCACGGGCCTTCGCGTTTGCCAAGTGAATCGACGATCGTCCGTTCGAGTTCCGGCCGCACGTCATTTTGCACGGCGCATCCGCATGCCGCTTCGGCGGCTTCCATCCACTTGCTGGCCTTATTTCGGCTCGTTCCGGCCTCGGGGAGTTGCAAGAACTCGGGGGATAACGAAAGATCGATGTCTTCCGAGAAGCGATCGATGACGCCGAACACTTTCGACAGCGACGTGCCGCCCTTGAAGACCAGCGCGTCGCTGAATTCCGAACTGAACAGCACGCCGAGCAGCCAGCACACCCAGAAGTCCTTTTCCATGATGACTGGGCGACAGGCTCGCGCCGGGCCGCCGCTTGCTCGAAGTAGAGCCGGCGCTCGTCGGACTTTAGCTTCAGGAAGTCGAGTCGCATGGCTTACGCCTCCGCCAGTTCGCGCAGGATCGAGTGCATCCAGGCCGGCGCCAGCTTGATGTCCTTGAGCAATGCCTGCCGCTGTTCGGCCGGCAGCGTTCGCTTCAGATGCGCGATACGTTCGGGGGTCACATGCTCTTTGCCGAGGTCGCGCAGTGCCTGGATCACGAGTCCGCTCAGGCGACCGGCGGCGGCCATGTTCCGCGGCGTAGTCCGCCGAAGCTGGATGGTCGTTCGGCCGATCTGTACGGTACGGCTCGCGTCGTCGGTTAGGAACACGACCTTGGCCGGTACTTGCTCGGAAAGGCCGAGCAGATTGGCAGCATATGCGCCTGCTGGTTGCAAGCGAGCGCGGTCGCGGCTGGTGATGGCCCGTGCGATCGTCTCGGCTGACGGAGTCAATTCGCCGAGGACCGCATGGGTTTCGGGGTAAAGGTACACGCCGCGGGCGAGCCGCCGAATAACGCCCTTCTTGGCTAGTCGATGCAGGGCCACGCCGATGGCGACACGGCTGCCGAGGTCGAGAAATCGCCTTGGAACAGCGATCGTACCCCTACCAGTTCCATAAATCCTAGAAAGTACCTGTAAATCAACACTTTGCGTCGATTTTTTAACTGTTGACATGTAACAAATACTAGCCTGTTTTTGTTACAACCACAAGGGCTGTGGTCCCCACCTCGCCACTATCTGCATAAAAACGCGAAAAACAAGAACTCGGCGACGAACTCGAAGAGCGCAAAGCTCATTCCACCGGCCTACAGAAGACACTGCTGCCGATGCCAGTTCAGCCGTTCAACGCTCGGCCAGCGCTTGCGGTTTTTCGGCAAACGCAATTTCCTTCCCGCATACTTATCGTAAATGCTGCCCTTCAATTCGGTGGATACCAACACCTTCCAAGACGAAGTGTCAATCGAAATCAGGTGCAGATCAAAAAGAGTATGCAAGTCGGTACGGAGCAAGAGCCCATTTGAGGAATGATCTGACTTCGGACCGTGATAGCCCTTGATATGCGCGGCCTCAAGCACGTACTCGATAGGGCAACCGGAAATCGCGCAGCGACTTCGATAGAGCTTGAGCAGTTTGTCTCGAAACTCGCTGCGCCCCTGCCGCTTGGCGATGAGCCGCATCACCCATTCACGCTCATCCTCATCGTCCGCGGGATCGTATTCTCCTTCCTTTTCCAACGTGTCACGGGTCTTCTTCAATTCTGCGACGGCCTCGGGTACGCTTTCCGACAAGGTGGCTTCGAATCCTTCAACGATGCGCTGAATGCCGGGCTGATTGTTGCCCGTTGACTTCTTGTAGTAAGCCATGTGCAGCCTCACGGCTGCCAATGCCTTTCGCAGCGCACCCGCGCCCAGTTCCTGCCCGATCATCTTGAGGATGTGTCCCGTTTCGTGCTTGCTCATCACACGTTGGTATTCCGTTCCCTTGAGCAAGTGGCGGAAGTTGTTCACAGCACTGATCGCCGAATTCCCGTTCACGCCGAATTCTTTCATAAGTTGCTGCAACCCTGCCGGGCGCGGCGTTTTCCCGAGCGAAATATCCCGCAGCAGCGGATATGCCTTCTTGAATTGTTGCTCGTTCATATCGCCACTACGTTGCGGATTCCGGCACTTCCGGCCGGTCCAAATGGGCCATGTCGGCCGGCGTTAGCTTTCCGTGTTGAGCGAACGCACGTTCCAGCCGCTCGTTCACCCAACTGAACCCCTCCGGCGTCAATTCGACCGCCGCCTGCTGCAAATAAGCCTTCCGCGGATCGGTATTGCCTTTGCCTTGGGCAAGGTTTCGCAACGTAGAGGCGAACGCATTCGATTCAAGCTGGTCCATCAACTCGTTGAGCGATAGCCCGTTGGACAAGTTGCCGGCAAGAAACTCTGGATGATGCACACGCACGTAATGCGGCCAATCCGTCTTCCAGGGTCGAAGCGTGATGTCGGCATCGGTGGCATCGTCACGACCATTGACGTATCTCATTCCGATCGCGCGACCGTAGATCAGCATGTCCGGGGGATCCTTCATCATTCTGGCCATGAAGAGGACAGCCCCGTCTTCGACCTGCTTTGGGCGTTTGCCTTTAGGATACGTGCAAGCCCAGTGACACCCCGACCGATCAACTTCCGTAATCACCGACATCGAACGCTCAACTCGTTTGCTACTGACACCGAAGAACTTGACAAACCATTGCGTTGCTTCGCCTACGATTGACGGCGTGTCGGGCGGTGTCGGCGGAACGCCGGCATCGGCACCCTCGTCGCCAAGTTCTGGCGGCGGCGTTGGCCGCGAGCCGGCCGCTTGTGCTAGTGTCACCTTCGCTTCGAACTTGGCGAGGCGGGCGGCGGTTAAGTCGGGCCCGGCTCGGGTCCACAAGTCGTCGAAGTACTGACGGCACGTCGCGAGGATGGCAGGATCATCCGACGCGAATCCAAACTCGTGATTGCTGTTGAACGCCTTAGTTGACAGGTTGGCCGAGGTCACGATTGCGCGAGTGGCGTCGAAAAGGTAGAGCTTCGCGTGCAAGTTGCGGGTGCCGCGAATCTGGGCGCCGTTCTCCATTAGGAGCCGCAGCGCCGACGTGTCGCTAACGCCGGCGTAAAAGTCGCACACGTTGAATCGCGTCAGCACGCGAATGGCATTCGGCTTCGCTTGCCGCAGCAGTCGTTCCGTAGCCGCTCGCTTGATGAACGGGCAGACTATCCGCAGTTCGGATCGGTGCGCCTTCAATGCATCGTCCATGACCTGTTGCCAGCCGCGATCGATCAACTGGAAGGCCACGACTATACCTCCTTCTGTCGACCCCCAAAGTGTAGCCCTTGGCTCATACGGGTTTGACGTAAGGAGTCGGAGGCTCGATTTCCATCACGACGGCCCCTTGCGGGATCTCGTAGGAGTTGAAGTTGACATCATTAATCGCCAGATGAGCCGCTTTGGCCTTTTCCTCGTCCGGCCGGCTCAGGATGTTGCGCGTCGCCTTGTCCTTGTCCTTCTCGAAGTACCAGAACTCGACTGTCAGGTCGGTGGGATCGCCGCAGTCTTGCCTGATACGTGACTCCAAGTGCTTCCGCTGCGCGGGGGTCAAGGTAAAGAACTCTTCGGCGTAACACTCCTTGCCCGCCTTCAAAAGGCGGATCATCTCCTGGTACTTGACAGGGTCGCTACCGATCCCCTCACCGACCCAGAGTCGGGCGGGTGTGGCGCGTGTCATCCCGAACCGACTCTTCCCCGACCCACATAATCCGACAAGAAAAATGACCTTCGGCATAGAGTAGCCTCTGGACGCGGCCTTCACGAACGGAAGATTCGTGCGATGATTATTATACATCGGGTGTCGGGCATTCTGCACAGCGACCGACCGCTCCCCAGACCGAACCTCCGGTCGTGCGGAAGAATCATTTATACAATCCCGCAACAACACAGAATTAGATCGAACTGAGAACGCACATGCCCGTTTTTTCACAGAGAAACTCTGAGCCAGCCGCCCGCTACCATTACGTCGTACCGGCTAAGGTGCGGTCGAGGGTCCTGCACGCATTGCGTCAAAATATGACTGGCGCGAATTACGGTTATAGGGACCTGCTCGACGAAGTCGGGGAACAGGCCGTCGCAAAATACGGCGGCCTTCGAGCTCCGTATTACGAGGCTGCCCGGACCAGCGATCACCCTGTCATTGAGCACTTCCACTCGTGCAAGGATGACGAAGCTCTGGACTTCATCGAGATGTGCTTCCGCACGCGGTCCCTGGGTTTCAGCAACGAGGCTGAAGCCGCGGTTGTCGCCATCAATCGCATCTTCGAAGAGGAGGGGATCGGATATGAACTGACTCTGCCGAAATGGCACGACACCGGCAAACCCGCTTATTTGTTCGGACGCTGTCGGGACCAACGAGTTGCGATTGGAGCATCCGCAGATCGTAAAGAAAGGCGACCGGACAGTTCACGGCTTGGCCGTCAAGCCGGCGCTGGAGGCACTTCGAGAAACTCGGCTCAGTGTCGCCAACAGCGAGCTATTGAAAGCATTCGAGGAGATACGCAAAGGCGACTACGCTGACGCCATCACTTCTTGCGGGTCCGCGTTCGAAAGCGTCCTGCGGACGATCTGTGACGATAAGAAGTGGAACTATGATCCGAACAAGGACACTTGCTCGACCCTAGTCGAGATCTGTCGGGCACAGGGACTCTTTCCGCCACTGTACGCCGAGATCTTCAAGGCAATCGGGACCGTGCGGAACAAGATGGGGGATGCACATGGGAAGGGGCCGACACCGGTTCATGTCGCAGGGCGGGAACATGCTGAACACATGGTTGCCGTCACCTGCGCCCACATTGAATTCCTCGTCCGTCTCGCAGGTTTCTGAAATATCCGACGGGTTGGACGTTCGGTTATTGGATTGTCCGGCCTCTGGCTAGACATCGGCGCAGCGTTTTTGAACTTGTCGCGGCTAGCGGGACCGACTGGCCAACGTCACCCCTGATATTCGCCATCGACCAAGCCATCAAGGTATTTTCCATTGGTCCAGCTTCCGACGGCTTGGTACTTGTATCCTGCCTGTTCGTAGGCTTTGCGGATTGCGGTTTTCATTGTGTCGGCCGCGTCCGGCTCTAGTCCAGTCGCTAAAAGCTGCACGTCCCAGCCTTCATTCTTCATGCTCTTGTTCTTCCGCTTGATTCGTTCGCCGCTCGCATCAGTCGATGTGATCGAGAATCGCTTCTTTTTGTGAAACGTGTAGACGACAACACAATGGGATCGGGTGTCGGTCATTCTCTTTTGGGACATTGGCCAAACTCCTGGGTCCGCGCGATGCAAAGCCAAAGATCTTGTCCCGAAGCTCACGCCATTATAGCCCGCCTCTCCGAATCATCCTCCAGCGCCTCAATCGTGTACATGAACCGCACCAGCTCGACCAATTTCGTGCTGCTTGGGCCGTTCAAGTTTTCCCCATAACGGGAATCGTAATGCTTGCAGTAGTCGGCTGCCAATTTGTAGCCTGCCGCTGGTAAGTTGTCGTAGGCCAGATAAATCGCCAAGGCCTCTTCCACGATGAATAGGTTCCAATTCTTGATGATGCGAACTCGTCCCCAGCGCCTGGCGCTCGTATTCGTTTTGAAACTCGCGTAGACGATCGTGAAGCTCGGCGGCAGCCTGGCGATTCGGTTTCGGGCGAACTCGGTCCAATCCCTTGAGCAGTTTTCGCGCTTCGGCAAATAGTCGACCTGCCTGGCCGCCGGTCTTGCCTTTGCGCGAGGTGGCTCGCGCCGCCACCCACAGAGCGACGGCGGTCAGGCGTTCCGGCCGCTGGAACCACTTCTTCAAAACCGTCAGCCGCGTGACTTCGGCGGAACCGCGTTCGTCAATTTCGTCGGCGATTGCCAGAACCTTCTCGGGGACGGCGGTGCGCATCGCTACAACTCCCCCCGAAACGCCCGGTGTTGCAGCGATGCGAACAACGCGTCCAGTTGCGCCAGCGATGATCGATGCGACGATTTCAGTTGCTCCACCACCGCAACCCGACGGGCGAACTCGTGCTGGCGATCGTGTGGTGGAAGCGGTAGCGGAAAAGCGCGTAGATCCCCCAACGACACAAACTTCTGGGTTCCACCTCGGTTTTTCTGACCAATAATGTGATCGAAATACTGATTACTGAGTAGCTGTCGGACATAGATTGCTGACGGCGAAGTTTCTCGGAACTTGAAGAGCGCGACGTTCTTAATGGCGTAATTGGGCTCGTGATCCACCAACACCGGCGAACCGATTGTTCCGATCATAGGCATGATAATGTCACCGCGACTTACTTGAGAGCGTTTGTTGATTTGCAGGTAGTCCTCTTCAGAAATGTAATTCACCTCCGAAAGATCAAGAACACCGCGGCTCAAGTTCTTCGACGTGACAAGTGGATAGCCACCATCCGAAATGTAGTTCGGAGAATCATGTGTCCCGTCCCGCACGTCGCAAACACCCCCCAGACGAAAAATGGGGTACCGCTTCTCGTTTCGCACGGGGTCGCCGAACAAGTCGGTGAAAATCGCCTGCGTCAGCGTGTCGAGTTTCGCGAGGGCGGCGCGGCGCTTCGCTCGCAGCGACTCCGCGCGGTCCAGGATGTCCGCGATCCGACGCTGCTGCGCGAATGGTGGGTGCGGGATCCGGCAACGACGAATCTCTCGCAGGATTAGACGGGTAATGGCCGACCCGGACTTAGTCCGGATCATCTTCTCATATCCTTCGTCACTATTCAGCCAGTGCACCAGGTATCGGGCATCAAGTACTCCGGATTTTGGTCGAATGAGCGCGACGCTCGACAACATCGAGAATGGTTGAGAAACTGAGTTCACTGCCGCGGTACCCGCATTGACGCCGTCCTTCACATAGAGGACATCTCCTTTCAAAACCGGACAACGAGCATAGATCGATGCGTGAACGTCGGCCGTCACATAGCTGATATCTGAGAGGTCGATTCTTCCCGGCCGAACGTTCTTCGAAGTGACGTATAGGAAATCACCTTTGGCAACATTTGGCGGCGAGTGGTGCGTCCCGTCAGTAATCAGGTCGCAGGCGTCTTCGAGCACCGTGTCACGCAAAGAATCAGTTCCTCTCACTTCAACATCCCCCGGAGTTCCTTCATCCCCTTCTGAATTTCCTCCTCGATCGTCGCCAGGTCCGCGAGGATCTTTTGCGGCGGGTCGTGGTTCACTTCCTCATGAATCACTTCCTTGTAGCGGTTCAGGCTCAGGTCGTAGCCTTGTGCTGCGATGTCGGCCTTCGGCACGCAGAAGCTCTGCGCCGTTCGCGGCCGCTTGCGCTCGTCCGTGTCCCGCAACGCCCAGCGGGCCAGCACGTCCGGCAAGTTGTTTTTCGCGTGCTCCTCCTCCGTCAAAGCCACCGCCGGCACCGGGCCGAACTTGTCGGGCGGCAACAAGTCCGTCCGCTTGTCATCCAGGCTCTTGCCGTCCGCATCGACATCGTAAAACCAAACGTGCTCCGTTCCGCCGCTGCTCGTCTTCGTGAACAGCAAGATCGCCGTCGATACCCCCGCATACGGCTTGAACACGCCCCCCGGCAACGACACCACGCCATCGAGCTTCTGATCCTCCACCAGCATCCGCCGCAGCTCCTTGTGCGCCTTCGACGACCCGAACAGCACGCCGTCCGGAACGATGACGGCCGCCCGTCCGCCCGGCTTGAGCAGCCGTAAGAACAACGCCAGGAACAACAGTTCCGTCTTCTTCGTCTTCACGATTTGCAGCAGGTCCTTGGCGCAGTTCTCGTAGTCGAGGCTGCCGGCAAATGGCGGATTCGCCAGAACCAGCGTGTACTTCTCCTCCTCGCCGGCGTGGTCCTGGGCGAGCGAATCGCGATAGCGGATGTCGGGGTTCTCGACGCCGTGCAACAGCATGTTTCATGCTGCCGATGCGGAGCATGGTGTTGTCGAAATCGAAGCCGTGGAACATGCCGGCGTGAAAGTGCTTCTTGAGCTTCGCATCGCGCAGCACTTCCGGATGCCGCTCGCGCAGATACTCGCCGGCGGCGACGAGGTAGCCGGCCGTTCCGCAAGCGGGGTCGCAGATGATGTCCTTCGGCGTCGGCGCCGTCATCTCGACCATGAGACGGATAATGTGCCGCGGCGTGCGGAACTGGCCGTTCTGCCCCGCCGAGGCGATCTTGCCGAGCATGTATTCGTAAAGGTCGCCCTTGGTGTCCCGATCTTCCATCGGGACGTGGTCGATCATGTCCACGACTTTTGCCAAAAGGGCCGGCGTCGGGATAGTGAACCGGGCATCCTTCATGTGCGTGGCGTAGGTCGATTCCTCGCCGCCAAGCGTGCGCAGAAACGGGAATACATGTTCGCCGACAACGGTGTACATGTCGGCCGGCGCGAAGTTCTTGAACCGTGACCAGCGAAAATCGTCATAAGGCCGCTTCTTGGAATCCTTGCCCGCTGGAAACACGAGTCGTTCGACCGGTTTGCCAAACCGTGCGGCCTTGTTCTCTTCGAGCGTCTGCAAGTCGTCGAGCCGCTTGATGAACAGCAAGTAGGTAATCTGCTCGATCACTTCGAGCGGATTGGAAATGCCCCCGGACCAGAAGGCGTCCCAAATGCGGTCGATCTGACTGCGAATTTCGCCGGTAAGCATGGAACGCGAGTACCTTCAGGACACTGAATTGCTGAGAGTATACGAAGATGCCAACCCAACGAGCTAGCTCGCCGCTAACACCGAAAACTCCTCGGCCGCGAAGTGGAGGTCAGTCACGCGGCCGGCCGTGCTTGGCTGGATCGTAGTACTCCTCCGTCGGAGGCATGACGGGATCAGTCAGGTCTTTGTGAATTCCCATTTTGCGCCAATAGCGGTGGATTTCTTCTTTCAATTCCTGCGTCAACTCTTCGCCTGGTACCATCCAACGTCGATACGGGGCTTCGGCTGCCTTCTTCGCCTTCGCAGCGCGTGCACGGCTCAAATCATCAAGTGATGGGTGTTCAGAATCGTCGTCGGCTAGCAGTTCGCCAAGTACTGCTTTCGTCGGCGGTGGCGATGGAACCTGCACAAGCTGGCCGCATTCCTTGCACTTCGCCTTCTTGCCGGCGTCGCGATCAACGACCGTGTAAATCGTCTTGCAGTTCGGGCACCGAAAGCGAATAGACATTGTGCGCGCGAAGGTCGGGGAGTCCGTGGATCATCTCGCGCGGCGTTGGGTGAGTCAAGTGGTCACCGGTTCCAATGCGGGTCTCGCGAAAGTCAGTCTCGCAACCAAGCAATAACTGAGTTTGCTCGACAAGCGGCTTTACGCGATAATTCATTACCGGCCGACGGGGTAGCTCCTCGCCGACAGCTGGGGGCAAGCCGCGGGTCAGCGAATCTCCCCACGGTGCGCCCTGGCCCGCCGGTTTGGAGATTCGCAACGTGGACGGCACCAATCCTTCGCAGAGATTTCCTGTTGTCCAGCATCGCCCCAGTGAACCGTGGAGCGTTGGCACGTTTGCCGCCGAGTTGGCAGGACTCATCCGCCGGCTCAATGTGTGGCACAACAACGATTTCCTCGCACCAGTTCGTTTCTTGCACCCAACATCCCCCGAAGGATGGCGACTGACGAATCGGACATTTCGCGACGAAATCGGAGCATTCGACAAGCAAGAAGATTTTCCGCCAACTGTGTCGCCGATTCTCAAACTCCGAAGGCGAAATTGAAGAGTGCATTCTCGCCAAGCGGGATACTGATCGGACATGGACATTGTGGCTCATGGCTGACTTTGTTCGAAACCTCGCATGCGCTCCAACTTCGCCGCTTTTTGATCTTGTTCGTGGAGTTTTCGGCCAATTGCTTTCACTTCCGGCGTGGGCCCTAGTTCCACGGGAGTATTTCCCAAACGATCCCTGGCCGGTCGGAGAAGAAGGCAAAGGCATGGAATTTGGTCGAATCGTCGATACGTCCGTCCTTACCGCACTTGAATCAGCTCAATTGCGATTACTTGACGCCTCGCTAGCTGCTGGCGGTGCACCGTCGACGCAGAAGGTAATCGCCGCCGACTTCAACGAGATTGCGACTAGGGATGCGGAACTAGTTCAACCGCCCGAGCCTAACCCGCGCAGAGCGAAGGCGCTGCCGCGCTTGTATTCAACTGGATAAACACGGCCGCCCGATTGCTCGACCAGATCGAGCTTACCAGTAATGCCGAGGCGTTCGCTGGTCAGCGAGACGCTGCGAGTTTGGGAGGCGTCGCCATCTTTGCGAGTCTTGTTTTCCAGCGCCGGGTCGTTGACGCGGCGATGCTGAAACAGGCCATCCTCGACGAACTCGTTCGTGGGCATGACGCCATCGACGTATTCGAGGTAATAGAGCCTTGGGCAGTAGGTGACCTGATTCAGGGCGCGAACGGGAATCAGGTCGAGAGCGATCGTGGCCATTGTGCTATCCAGGGGTGTTTGTGTAAGGATCAAGCGACGGCGAATTCAGCATCTTCGTCGGCGTGTTCGGGCAGTTCGCCGCCGTCGAGTTCGAGCAGTGCGATGCGCGGCAGCTTCACTCCCGTGAGCCCGCCAAGTTCGCCGTAAAGCCCGGCGGTGTTGGCGATGGCTCGGTCGATGTGCTTCTCGCGCTTGGTCCACCGGCGATTGAACGCTCGCTTTTCGGAATCGAGGTCGTACTTGAGGGCGACAATTGCCTCGACGATGCCTTCAACCCGTTGGCGAAACTCGGCGCCGGCGAGGTACTGGAAGACCAGATCGAACTTGGTGAGCCGGCCGTGGAGCAAACTGCGAGCACGTGCAGTTTCGATCAAGCCTGCCCGCAGCGCCGCGGCCAGGCCGACGAGGCACGCTCGGTTGGTGACCCATGTGCCGTCGATGCAGCCGAAGTTCGCCGTGTCCTTGGGCAACTCGGCGGTTAACAACGCGGCAATGTGGGCCTTGGCGGCCCGCTGATCGTCGCGGAGTTTCGGCAGCCAATTCGCGTTCCACGACTTGGTGCGCTTCGATTCCCACAGAATCGTCCCGCATGCCTGACCGGTGCTATCGAAGACGTGCTGCATGACGTCACCGCCGTTGAACGACACGGGCACTGGCTCGATCGTGTCGTAGGGGAAATGCTGGCGAAGCAGGTTTTCGAGTTCGACTTCTTGGACTTCGCCCTGCACTCCTGCGCAGCCCACTTCTGAGCGGCGCTTCAGATCGGAGATTTGCGTGCGCAAATCACCGATGAGCTTTTCCTTATCCGCCTCGCGCAGGCGATTCTCTTCGAGGATTTCGCCCTTTGCTTGCTCGCGGATTTTGTTGCGTTCATCGTCGATTTGGCGTTGAACGGTCAGTTCCAATTCGCGTTTCTGATCTTCCAGGGCTATCCGCTCTTTGCGGACCTGGAGTTCCGCCGCACAAGCCTCGCTAAGCTTGGTACGCAGGCCAGCCATTTCTTCCTGAAGATCGTGGACTTCGTGGGCCATCGAATTGCGAACGGTCAGTTCGGCCTCTTCCCTCAAGAGCTTTCGTTCGACCGCGAGTCGCCGTGCAACTTCTTCGTCAATGACTTGGCGAGCGTCGTTGAGCTGCAGCTCTCGCAGGTGCAATTCGCGTTCACGCCCAGTAAGTTCGCATTCCATTTTGCGAATGTCGGCCTCAAGTTCCTTGCGGAGGTGGTCGCGCATTTGTGCCGTCGCCGCGGCCTGCACTTCGATTTCGAATTGGCAATTCGGACAGATGATGGTGTGCATCGTTGCTCCTCGGTTGTGAATCAGCTCGTTGCTCCGAATTCATTCCGCGGACGCGGCGAAAGTGCGACAAGAATTGAAGGAACTTCGCTGGATTTCCGCTGACAAGCCTTTTTCGAGCCGTTAGAGTGGATGGTTAGAAAATGGACTAAGGGTCCTCGCTTGGCCCAGGTCACGAACCTCCCGACCCGCATATCCAAGCACAGTTTTGCTTTCGCAGGGCTTCAGTGCCGCGAGAGTTCCCGACTCCTGACGAGGAGCTTGAGTTGCACCGTCGTCTCACGGACGGCGATCCGACGGCGTCTTCTGATTTGGCGATCGCGTATGTCGATTATCTCGTCGACTGGTTGCGGGAGCGCAATTCGGCCCGAATTGACGATCATCTAATCGGCGAGGCGGCGAGTGACGCAATTGTCTCGCTCATCAAGACACCCGGTTCGTACAACCCGGACTCGAAGCGGTCGTTGATCTCATACCTGCAGATGTCTGCCAGCGCCGACTTGAAGAACTGCTTGAAGAAGCGAGAGCGGCAAAGCAGAAACGAAATCCCGCTGAATTCTGTCGAACAATCGATGGATCGCGGGATTCAATTGTGTGAAGACGACGATCCGTTGGAACAGCTTATCACTCGCGAAGAAGCCGACATCATCAAAGAGTCGCAGTTGCCCGAGCTTCGAGATGGTCTTTCACCCCAGGAAATCGAATGCTTGGAACTTCTGCTCGATGAAGAACGAAGCACACGGCCCTACGCGCGAGCCTTGAAGATCGAACATCTTCCAGACGAAGAGCAGCGCCGTCGCGTAAAGCAGGTCAAGGACAAGCTGCAAAACCGGATCAAACGAGGAAGGAGCCGCCATGAGGCTCATCTTGAATCGCTCGCGAAACGCCTTGAAAGCGATCCGTCTTTCCTCGCTTGCGCGCTTCGAAGTTTCGCGACGAGCCAGAAGCTCGATGAAGCCGGCCTAGCGAGCACACTCGGTTGTTCGCCGGAAACACTGACGGCCCTCCGGCTGTGTCGGATGCCACGCGACGATCACTTCAAGGAGGACATGGATACGATTGCCAGGCGTTTCAACATCGACCGCAATACTCTCGCCTCGGCAACGCGCCACGGGCAGGTGACTCTAAGGATGCGTGGGGATACCCCGGCCGACCGTGGATTCGTGCTCGCGGCTCGCGACGACGAGAACGAAACCGACGAGCCGCAGGAGAATCGCCCATGATGGTTCCACTTTGGGCCAGCGAACTCGCGAAGTTCTTTTGGCGAGCGGCGGGCGAAGCGGAGCCGTTTCCGCGCCGACTGCAAAGGCCAATCGCCAATGCGGTGCCAATGGCAGTCGTCTTGCTGCCGCGGCCGACCGTCAAGTCGATTGAAGAATGGCTTCGGGACAATGGCATCATCTGCCCGCTGAACATCCCGAGTCGACGCATGCGTGCCTGCCCGGTCGCTCGTAATGGCTACGGCTTTGCCTTCATCGACGCCACCGATCCCGAGGACGAGCAGCGATTCTCGCTCGCTCACGAGTTGGCGCACTTCCTGCGGGACTATTTGCTTCCGCGCCGTCAGGCCGTCGAGCGTATTGGGGCGGCGGCGATCGAAGTTCTCGACGGACAACGGCCGTCGACGGCCGACGAGCGAATTCACACGGTACTTTCCGGCGTGCAAATTGGTTACCACGTGCATCTGATGGACTGCGACGAGGAAGACGGATCGATGCCCAATAACATCGCGGCGGCGGAGAGCGATGCCGATCGGCTGGCTTACGAACTGCTCGCGCCGGCGGAACACATCGCCGCAAACCTCGGCTGTGTCAACGAATTGAAAGCAATCGTCGAGATGCTGGTGAGCGATTATGGCCTTCCGCGCCGACACGCGGAACGTTACGCCCGGCTACTCGTCCCGCGAAAACGAGCGGCCGATCCGTTCTTGTTGCGAATCGCGACCGCAACCTGAATTCCGAGTCGAACTTCGACGGCGGCGTCGGATTGATTCAGTGGAGAATACTCCATGGCGGCTGACAGCAACTCTCTGAGGCCCGATAATCCGGTCTATGGCGGTTCCGCCGGGCCGTTGCCATCGGACGCCCTTGACGATTCGGTTAGCGCCACGGACTTTCTCGAAAGCTTCGGCGAAGACATCCGTCGCACGTTGGATTTGACCACCTGGCGATCCGGGAGCGATCTGGTCGAGGAATATGGCCGCATCGAGCGCGAAGTGCGCTTGGCCGTGGAACATGAGTCGGGCTGGCAGCAGGAGATTCGACGGCGAGTGTTCCCCGTCATTGAAACGCGGGAAAAGGCGCCCAGGAATGCGGGCGTACACAATGCGGACCAGGAACTGATCAAGCAGATTCACAATGACCTGTTATTTCGCGGAGGCGTCGAGGCGTGTGACGGTGCCATTCAGATTCACGACACGCTACCGTTAACGATCTTTCAGGTCGGCGTCACCCTGGTTTCCTACTCCGGCGATCAAGGCACGTGGTCGCAGCGACTCTTTCGCCGGGACTTGAAGCAGTCGGGCACCAATCGCGTAGACGAGGTAATCGCGCTGCTCAATCGCCGATCGGACCGTGGCGGGCCGGGCTCCAAAGATGGCCTGGGCGAACTGGTGCAGAAGGCGTTTCTCGATTACGCCGAACGTGCCATTCTCCTGAAGCATTCCAAGGCTCCGTGGCTCATGGGCCACGGCAACCCGGTCACGTATGAATTGCTGACGGGCGGCGGCAACTTGGAATTGATGGTCGAGGCAACGAGCGTCATGCGACAGCTTGTCGAGCAGCACCAGAAGTTCGCCTTCGTCGCTCACGAGCCGGGCGACCAGATGCTGCTGACGATCGGGCAAGCACTGCGACCAACCGAATACGCGATCGTCGGCACGTTGGACGAACGGCTCGAACACTGGCTGCATCAAAAGCGATTCAAGGCTCAGGCCGGACAGCCGCTAACCTGGGATGGCGAAGCGATCCCAGCAACAGACTGGATCCCGCGTTTCATTGAACGCGTCGCCTCGAAGATTGCAGTCGGGCTGTTCCGAGCGACGATCGTTTCGCCGGCCCAGGTCTTCTACGCACACGTGGATCACGCCGACCTCGCTGCCCACGTTGTGCTGGCGGACAGTGTGTTGCAAGAGCATCGCGGTTTTCCGATGCTTGTCGACATGGCCCGACAGGTCTGTCAAACCGTCTTCGGCGACAGTCTCGCAGCTCTGGCCGAGAACGCATACGCCGCTGCCGGAGTTCCTTGGCGATATTCCAGCCGGCGCACCGATCGATAACGCGGACGGAGAATCGAACTATGACTCAGATCAATCGAAGCAATGGGTCAACCGACCTGTTCGCGAACCGAGCGGTGCCTGATGTTTCGCGACCATTGAAAGAGCGGCTCGCCGCGGACATCGAAAACGCAGGCGGAATCCTCGCAAAAGACCCGGAGGTGGAAGGAACAATCGGGACGACCATGTTCGACCTGCCCGGCAGCGAGGACAACACGGTCACAGTCCTGCTGCCGAAGGAATCGGCCCAGAAGGCGGCATCGCAGTCGCTCGTAAGAGTCAAGAGCCGCCAGCACGGGGACGGAAAATCGTATCTGGGCATCGTGACGGCGGGCCCGTTCGCGGAGCCGGATAGCGTGCGAGCCGATTCGCATCTGCTGGTAACGGTCGCGACTCGCGGCGGCAGTTATCAGGCCCCATACCACGGACGTGTCCAAGTCACGATCCTTGGCGAAGAATTGGCTGACGGATCGGTCTCACCTCCACGTTTGCGACCGCTGCCGAACAGCCTCGTCTACGCACTCTCGGACGAAGAGTCGGCGAAAGTGCTGAAGGCGGCCGGTGACATTCGTCTGGGCATGGTGGTGGGCTACAAGAATGTCGTGGTCGGCATCCCCTCGGATCAAAAGTCGGTGCTGCCGCGACACACGGCCGTTCTCGGGACCACCGGTGGCGGCAAATCAACCACAATCGCTCGCCTCGTCCAGCAGGCGCAAGCAGCCAACATGGCCGTCGTGCTTCTCGATGTTGAAGGCGAATACACGCACTTGCATCAGCCGACGAGCAACCAACGGATGCTTTCGGCACTGGCCGACCGTGAGTTGAAACCAGAGGGAATTCCGGCCGAAAAGATGTCGGTCTACCATCTGGTAGGCCGAGAGACGGCGAATCCCCAGCACCCGAACCGCAGACAGTTTTCGCTGCAATTTGCGATGCTCTCGCCCTATGCAGCCAGCGAGATACTCGGATTGAACGATGTGCAGCAGACGCGCTTCTTGCGGGCGTACGACATCACAAAGGAAGTAATGCGTGATCTGGGCATATTCCCCACGGAGAAGAATGCAGAGCAAGAACGCCTGGCAATGGAAGTCGACGAGTTCGAGCGTGGCTATCCGCGGATGACCTTGTCGATGATCATCGACGTTGCCGGTATGTGCTTACAGATCGCGGAATCACCCAAGAAGGAAAGCAAGGAAAGGGAGCCGGAACAGAAAATCGAATATGTCGCCTACACGCAGGCTTTTCGATCGGACAACGCGAAATCGACGATCCGCAAGCACATTCACGCGGGCACGCGGCCCGACTCTGCCGTTTCGTGGCGAGCGCTCCTGAATCGTCTGCATCGCTTGCGCCGCTTGAACGTCTTCGACAGCTCTGTTCGCGGCGTCGAGCCGATGATCTACAGCCGGCTGCTTGCGCCCGGGAGCGTCTCCGTCATCGATCTTTCCGGCTCCGGCATGTCCGAACTGAACAATATCGTGATTGCCGATATCCTGCGCGGCATTCAGGATGCCCAGGACAAAGCGTACGAGTCGTACGAGAAAGCAAAGCGAGAGAGCCGTGAGTCGGTGGCGCCAACGCGAACATTGATCGTGATCGAAGAGGCTCACGAGTTTTCGAGCGCGGAACGCATCGACAAAATGAGCACTTTGTTCGAGCAAACGGCGAGGATCGCCAAGCGCGGCCGAAAGCGTTGGCTTGGTCTCGTCTTCGTGACGCAACTTCCGCAGCACCTACCACGGCAAATCTTTGGTCTCGTCAACTCGTATGTGCTGCACAAGATCACCGACCCGCAAATCGTGGCGGAACTCAAGAAGACCGTCAGTGGCATTGATCCAAGTCTCTGGAACAAACTTCCGGCCTTGGCCCCGGGTCAGGCGATTGTCTCGTTTCCCCACATGGGGAGACCGCTTCTCGTGGCCGTCGATCCGGCAAGCGCGGAATTGCGACTCGTCGATTAGGAGCTGCCTTATTGTGCCGCAAGGGTCTAGCTTGGCCAGTGTTTCCGCGGCAAGGATTGCGGTATCGCGACGCGGCCCACAAGAGTTACGTCATCCAGTTTGGTCATTTTCATCACTCGAAACGCGAACTGAGGCCGTCAATCAACGGGTTCAAGCAGGTCAGGACCGGCACCGAAAGCCCGTCCCGGTCACCCTTCGATGCTCGGGCGAGTACTCCACTTGCGGCCGCCGAAGTCGCAACACCAACCTTGGAGGACTTTCGATATGCCCGCGGAAATCGCCACGACCAACGACAAGCCGGCCATGATGTACACGGGCGAAGTCCCGTGGCATCGGCTCGGCACCAAACTCGACCAACCCGCAACCGCTCGGGAAGCAATCGCCGCGGCCGGCCTCGATTACGAGGTCACCCTCACGCCGGTCGCGACCGTCGACGGAATGATGGTCCACAAGGCCCGGGCAGTCGTCCGCTACGACAACCAGACCGTGCTCGGGATCGTCACTGAACGATACGTTCCGGTCCAGAACCATCAGGCGTTCGGCTTCCTGGACGCGATCGTGGCCGAAGGCGGCCTTCGCTACCACACGGCCGGCGCCATCGGCAAAGGCGAACGCGTCTGGATGCTCGCCAAGCTGCCGAGCCACATTCGGGTCAAGAACAGCGACGACCTGGTGGACAAGTTCCTGCTCTTGTCGAATACCCACGACGGCAGCCGGGCACTTCGGGTGTTCTTCACGCCGATCCGCGTCGTCTGTCAGAACACGCTGAACCTCGCCGAACGGCAAGGGCAGGGTCAAGGCGTCAGCATCCTCCACAAGGGAAACCTGGAGGCGAAGATCAAGGACGCCCAGCAAGTACTCGGTTTTGCCCAACGGTTCTACGACGATGCCGAAGAGCGAATCAACCGGCTGGCGAGCCACTACCCGACCCAGGCCCAACTTTCCGCCTACTTCAAGGAAATCTATCCCGACCCCGAAGACGGCAAGGACAGCGGTCGAGCGGTGAAGACTGCGCAACGAACTGCACCGACTGTTTGAAGCGGGAATCGGCCACGATACCCCGGAGATCAAGCACTCCTCCTGGACGGCCTTCAACGCCGTCACCGAGTTCGTGGACCACGTTCGGCCCAGCCGAGGGACGAACGACGTGGACCGCAGCCAGTCGGCGGCTTGACTCCATCTGGTTCGGCTCCGGGGCTCGGTTGAAACAGCGAGCCTGGGACCTCGCCCTGCAAATGGCGACCGCCGCCTGACGCTCGTCAACAATCGAGTCAGTCCCGTCCGGCATATTTGTCGTATTCCCGGATCAAGAAGCAATCGACGGCCGTGGACGTTCGATGTCGAACGGCCGTCGAATCTCCAAATCGAGGTCCTCGATGAGGCTTGCGGCTCAAGCACGCGGCGGATTCTACCCCGCCCACGAAATGGCGATCGCACTCGCCGCTTCGTTCTTGCGGCCACCGGCGGGCGGAAACTTCGCCATCCTCGATCCGTGTGCCGGCGAAGGGAAGGCACTTCGTCAATTCGGCGAATTGCTCGGTTGCCCATCGATCACAATTGTTCGCCATCGAGCTGGACGACAGCTCGGGCCGAAACGGTTCATGCGGCCCTTCCCGAAGTCCAACGTCCTGGCACCGGCCGACTTCTTCGGCTGCCGGGCCAGTCCGAACAGTTTTTCCTTCATCTGGCTGAACCCACCCTTCGACCACGGCTATGGCGGTCATCGTGTCGAAGAGGAATTCCTCTGGCGAGCCACCGACTGGCTCATGCCGAACGGCGTGATGGCCCTAGTGTGTCCGGAGGATGTCGTCGACGAGTACTCGGACGCCCGCCAGCATTTCGCCACGTACTACGAGAACGTCAGCGTCGTGCCATTCCCGAACGCTCACCGACCATTTCGGGAAGTGATCGTCTTCGGGCACAAGCGCTCCCGGCCGGTCGGGAATTGCGGCGACTCACGCAACGGAAGGGATTGGGAAGCCGTTCTCGCACCGAAGGGATTCTGTTACGAGATACCGCCCGGCAACGGACCACGCGTCTTTCAAAAGGTCGAACCGACCGATTCCGAACTTCAAGCGGATGCTGGCCACGTCCCCATTGCATCGGCACCTGAAGTCGCCACCCGAAGTCCCGCTGCCGTCTCCGCCATTGCCGCTCGGGATCGGTCACGTGGCCCTCCTTCTCGCCAGTGGGCACCTGAATGGATTCGTGCAGCCGGAAGGCAAATTGCCCCACGTCGTTCGCGGCACGACGCGGAAACGCTCATTCGTCGCAGACGTGACCGACTACAGTCAACGACGACGGCAGCACGACCACTCGAACGACCATCTCCGAACGCATCGAGCTGGTGATCCGGACCGTTGATCACACTGGCCGCATCCGAACCTTTTCCGAGTCGGAGGGAAAAGACGAATGAACGCCTGCTGACAGCACGATCCGCGTGACCGAGCTCGCCTGGGTAAACCGCGAGGTTCCCTCCACCGGGCGAGGTCTGTCATGCAGGAAGTGCCGGAAGCGAATGATCCCGTCATCGGAACATTCGAGTTCGAAGTCTTTCGCTCCGGTCGAGGCGGCCAGATCGCGTTGCACCTGCTTTGCGGTCCGGTGCAATGCCATCGCACTTCACGACCGCGAGATCTTGCTGCTTTCCGTGGTCGGCTCCGAAACCGCGGTCAAAGCGCTGACAGCCGGTCTGCGTTCATCCGGCAGGGACCAGAAACAAATCGCCTACTCGGTCCGAGGTCGGCGACCTGGACGAGTCCAACCTGAGCAAATGCCCGGACGGCTACCGTGTCTACCGCACCAAATTGGACTACGGCTTGTGGCACGTCGCTGCTACTGGCGAAGCGAGACGGCTTCATGCCGGTCGTGACCGACGAGACGGTCTGGCAACTCCTCCACGGCGATCGTTTCACGACGCCGATCTTGCGGGAGTGGATGCCCTGGCTGCGTCAGGAAATGCGGAACCGGGGCCACATCGTTCCACTCAACCAGAGCGGCTGTCAGGCCGGGTTAGCGCTCGCCAAGCACGAAACGCTGGACGAACTGGTCAGCGAAGGCCTCCGAAAGAAGCACTTGGCAATCGGGGGCCACGACGCTGGTCGAGTCGACCACAATGGAAGGTGCCGGCATGCGGAAATCAAGAATCTCGAAGAATACATGCTCACATACGGACCGCTACTGGGCCAACACGCCGAGCGGTCCCTGAAGCCGCTGCATGTTCCCGGGCAACATCCATTGACGACCGTCGAACTCCTGCGCCAGCCATTCGAAGCCCAGTCGCACGTGATCGAAGCGACCCGCAAAGCCCTCCGGCGGCAAAAGAGCATCCTGCTCGTCGGGGAAATGGGCACCGGCAAGACCATCATGGGAATGGCATCCGTTCACGCCCACGCGGCAGGCCGACCTTACCGGGCACTGGTTTTCTGTCCGGGCCAACTGGTCAACAAATGGGAACGAGAAATCCGAGAAACGATCCCCGGCGCCGAAGTCATCCAGATCGAGAGCTGGAAAACCCTGCTGCCACTGAAGCGGACCGAGAAGCCGGCGGGCGTCGAGTGGTACATCATCGCCCGCGACCGGGCCAAGCTGGGGGCGAAATGGCGACCATGCTTTCAACAACGGACCCATCTTGTCGACGGATTCCTGCGTTGCCCGCAATGCGGCCGACGACTGGTGAACGACAAACGAGAGCCGCTCCTGGCCGGCACACCGGGCAAGGACGGTCAGCCCGGCACGGGCCTGTGGCGAAAGCGTTCCAAGTGCGAGTGGGTGCTGTCCAGTCACGAAACCGGTCCGGATTCCGACGACGCTCAGGCGAATCGGCTGGTCGACGGTTGCGGCAGCCCACTCTGGCAGATGAGCGGCGAGCTTCGCCGCTACGAACCGGCACTATTCATCAAGCGCCGACTGCGCAACTACTTCAAGTACCTCCTTGTCGATGAGATCCATGAAGAGAAGGGAGCGAACACAGCCCAGGGCCACGCAGCCGCGGCCCTCGTCTCAGCCTGTCGAAAGGTCATCGCCCTGACCGGCACGCTCATCGGCGGCTATGCCGAGCATCTTCGACCCCTGCTATTCCGCCTCTCTCCGGGATCGTTGGTTCAAGAGGGGCTCGGCTGGCACGACGCCCTGGCATTCAACGAACGCTACGGTCGCATCGAAACCAGAATCACCGAGCGTTCCGGCGGCCGACGCGACTCCGACAACCGCATGTCGCGTGGCTCCAAGGCCACGATCAAAACACCGCGACCTGGAATCATGCCGCCGCTCTTCGGCCGGCACCTGATCGACAAGTGCGTGTTCCTGGGATTGAACGAAGTCGCCAGCAATCTGCCGCCCTTGAGCGAAGAGTGCATTGCCGGTACGGATGGACCAGGAACTGGCAACAGCCTACCGGCAAGACGTGGAGGCACCGCTCGTCGAAGCGATCAAGGAGATGATGAAGCGGCGGGACCGGAGGCTGTTGGGCGCCTTCCTGCAGACACTGCTCGCCTACCCCGACTATCCGTTTGGATGGGAGCCGATCGGCTACTGGAAGGGCGACCAATTCGTGACGGTCGCCGTGCCGCCGAATCTCGGCCCCGACGTTCGCCCCAAGGAACGGGCACTAATCGACCTGGTGCAGTCGGAAAAGGCTCAGGGGCGAAAGGTCTGGGTGTACGTCCAGTACACGGACAAGCACGACGTTCAGGGCCGGCTCGAACAATTGCTCCAGGAGGCGGGCCTTCGCGTCGGCGTCTTGCGTGCCAGCGTCCCTCTTGTCCCGACGCGAAGACTGGATCGCCAAGCACGCCCGCCAACTCGACGTAGTGATCAGCCATCCGCGACTGGTCGAAACCGGTCTCGACCTGTTCGACAAGGCCGGCCGACACAACTTCCCGACCATCTGCTTCTACGAGACCGGCTACAACCTGTTCACGTTACGGCAGGCGTCGCGGCGATCGTGGCGGATCGGCCAAACGCAAACCGTGCCGGGTCGTCTACTTCTACTACGAAGGGACGATGCAGGACCGAGCCCTGGCCTTGATGGGCAAGAAACTGACCGCGGCCCAGGCGCTGGAAGGCAAGTTTTCCAGCGAGGGCCTGGTGGCGATGGCGGGTGAAGATGCCAACGTCGAAATCGCCCTGGCTCGCAGCCTGGTCGATCGCATGAACGAAGGAGACGCCCGCCGATTATGGGACAAGGTGTCCAGTGCCGGCCGACATAAGAATGAGCACGTTCTTGCCTCGACGAGGCGGCCATAATCGTTGGAGGAACCCATTTCAGGCAATTGACACTGTTCGACGAGATCGACGACAAGGTCGGCGAAACGACCGTTCATGGCGGCCAGCGAGCAATCATTATGTCTTGTCGAGACGCGACCCTACTCGCGTAGGAATCCCTCCTGCCGCCGTTGACATTTCGAAACTGCGTGCGGGGGTATTCGGTCAGCAGCTTAAGAGCGACCAGCCGGGTAATCAGCTTGCCATCGTTCGCAATTCAACGTCAACAGGAGTCCGTGCATGCTCAAGGCAAACATCGGTTTGAGCCGGAAGATCACCCGCGATTACAACTCGACCGGTTATTCCGTCAACATCGACGGGGAAATTCCCTTCACGCCGGACGACCCGGAGGCCGTTCTGGAGAAGGTCCGGGAACTCTTCAACCTGGCCCAGGAAGCACTGTTCCGCGAAATCGATCGCGACCAGGGCGAACAAGCGATCGGTCGTCGCGACGAGGAGCCGTCGGCACCGGCCACGAACAACAACCAACCAGCCGCCAACCCGCCGCAGTCGGGCGGCCCGGCACCGACGAACCAGAACTCACCGGCTCGCAACGGCACCGAAGCAAACGGTCACGGCAACGGCAACGCTGACGCCGCGACCGACAAGCAAGTTCAGTTCCTCCTGTCGATGGCGAAGCGATTCAAGCTTACACCGCCGCAACTGGAAAACCGAATCGGCCAGATCATCGGTCGAAAGTGCGGGGCGAACCAGTTGACGAAGAAGGAAGCCGGCCGGGTACTCGACCAGTTGACCAACGGCGGGCAGCCCAATGGTTCAAAGTCTTGAGACTCATCGATGGAACCACAAACAACCTGGAAAATGCTGCTGGACGCCATCGAGGCCAACCAGTGGCGAGACGTGCGCAATCACGGGGAAGACCTGCTCGACTGGCTCGAAAAGGGCGGGTTCCCGCCAGCGGTCACCGGATGCGTCAACGACGACTACTGGAACCGGAAATTGGCGAAGTACGCCTGCAAAGTCGCAATCGTCATGGCGCGACGACTGCGACGAAGGCACTGATAAATCTCACGAGGATCGGCCATGACTCACCGGCCCCACTGGAGCTATAGCTCGATCAGCCAATACCTGGCCTGTCCGCTGCGCTTCTATTTCCAACGAGTCCTGCACCTGCCGCAAGCGACGGTCAGCAGCAACCTCGTCCTTGGCTCAGCCGTGCATGCGGCTCTGGCCCGTTACCACCGCAGCGTTCGTGACGACGAGCCGACGGACACCGCCGGTTTGCACCAAATCTTCAACGCAACCTGGACGAAGCGGGAAAGCGAAGCCAAAGTCAGCTACCGCGACGGGACAACTCAGGACGACGGCAAGGCGCAAGGGATCAATCTGATCGAGCTGTACCTGAAGGAACCGCCGCCCCAGAACATCATCGGCATCGAACAAGAGATCCTCGCCCCGATCCACACCAGCCGAGGCGAAATTCTGGAGACACCGCTCCTCGCCGTGGCCGACCTGATCACCGAGGACAACGAGGAACTGACGGTCCGGGAATTCAAAACGAGCGGTCGAGCCTACTCGGAACTGGAAGTCGAAACGTCGCTCCAGGCCACTTGCTACGCCAACGCAGTGCAGGATGCCATCGGGCTGATCCCGATCATCGAGTACACGGTGCTGGTGAAAACAAAAACACCGCGAATTCAGCGCCTGACCACCGTCCGCAACGACCAGGACCGGGCCCGACTCGGCGACATCGTGGAAAACGTCGAGCGAGCGGTGGACGCCGAAATCTTCTACCCGGTGGAAAGCCCGCTCAACTGCTCCTCGTGCCCGTACCGCCAACCGTGCAGGGAATGGGGACACCGAACGGAAGCTGAATCTGTGGCGACGGCAGGAAGTGTTTCAGATCGGGGGGCCTGATGCTCACCGAACTGCACGCCAAGGGCGGCTCGCTCTGTTCCCATGCCCGGCAAGGAACAATCCGTTGCCCGCTCATCGTTCGCAGCACGTCCGAGGACGTGATCACCAGCCACATCGTGCAGACGCTGCGACTCCTCAACCCCCGCTGGTGGCTGCCGGACCTACTCAACGTCGGCCTGGGTTCGCACCGCTTCGAGCGAC
Source organism: uncultured Gemmataceae bacterium (assembly GCA_963773845.1). GTDB lineage: Bacteria > Planctomycetota > Planctomycetia > Gemmatales > Gemmataceae > SIAJ01. The sequence goes on along the minus strand of CAVZCU010000011.1, from coordinate 618,131 downwards.
AATACTACCGGAAGTTCCAGATACAGCCGTGGGTGAACCAGCCTAAATACCCCCGCGAACTCCTGCCATACGACGAGGGGAGCACTCAGGTCGATTGCATGCTCACCTGGGAGAATCCACCCACGACCGTGTTCGTCGAAGCCAAGTACGGTTCCGATCTTTCGGCGACCACATCCAACAATGACGGTCAAGGTGGATTCCCGGCCGATCAGTTGATTCGCAACATCCGCGTTGGTCTACACCGATGTGGCTGTTTTCGCGACCGGGCACTTTTCGACGTCACGCCGCGGGACTTCGTGGTTTTGCTCTTGAGTCCGATCAAAGGGCACTATCTGGTTCGACGCTATCGGAACGAACGCAATCTACGCAAGGCCATCCCGCACAGCGGTCGGCTGGTCGGATTGCCGAAGATGCCATTCGTGGGCGAGATCGACTACGCGGACGTCACTGGCATCTTCCGCAGGCAGACCCGGTTCCTCACGCGGGCGGAACGGACCGCCACCGAAACGCTCACGAACTACCTGGAAGTCAAACGGAGTCGAATCGGAAATCGAAGCGACCAAAGCTAGTCGAATTCTGCTTCTGATTCTGACTGATGCATGCATTCCAAACCGCGACGGATGCAAAGCGATCGAGCTTCGACAATTCACGGGCAAACACCGTAAAAGGATTCAAGGCAATTCGCTTCCCTGAATGATAATGCTCAGGCCAATTCCGGAAGTGCTCCGGCGTGTCGGACCGAAGCGGGCAAGATGCTAGGACTCCTCGCCTCGATGTCGCAAATGGCAGTGGCGTTCGCGTGAACAGGTCGTTAAGATCAAACCAACCATGACTGGCACGCCGGGCGGAGAACCCCGAGATGCCGTCAAGACTCCTTGTTCATGTCACTATCCTGGCACGAAAGGCATTCTCTCGGGCCATACATGGATTCCCAGCAACTCGTCCGATCGTGGTTGAACGGTCGTGCCCGACTCGGCGACGACAGCGTATTGGCCTTCGCGGAACTGCCGAAACCACAGCGCGCCGAGAAGCTACGCCGCGCCTACGACTGGATCGCCACCCGAGCGCTCATCACGCCATATCACGACATGGAGATCGGCGCGGCCGCCACGGTGGGCCACGATACCTGCCGCATCGACCTTCCCGGTTCGGCTGGGTACGCCTCGTTCGTACTGATGCCGCTGCTCAACATGCTCACGAACCGGCGGCTGGTATTCGTCGGCGGGCCAGGCCGCGGCAAGACGACGATGGCGACGCTCATGGCGCTGCTCGCCGGCGCACCGCTCGCCGAGGTCCGCCGCGCCGTCCAGCACGGGCACCCGCAGCTCACGCTCGCCGACCTGCTCGGCTCCCCATTGCCCGGCGACCTCGTCCGTGCCGAGGAGGCGTCCGGTGTCACCATCCACTGGCGGCGGTGGATCACGGCGCGAGTGAAGATCATCGATGAATACAATCGGATCCCCACCAAGACGCAGTCCGCGCTCCTATCGCTCATGGCGGAGGGGTACGCCGAACAGTACGAACAGACAGTCGAGTGCGGTGCATCGGCGTGGTATCTGACCGCCAACGACGATCAGGGCGGCGGAACGTTTCCCGTCATTGAGGCGCTCCGGGACCGTATCGACGGTGTCGTCCGCTGCCCGCCGCTCCACCCCGGGCTGATGCGCGTGCTTGCCGAGCGGGTCGCCTCCGGGTCCGCACCCGAGGAATTCATGCCCGGCGACCTGATCTGGGACAACCAAGAACTTGACACCGCCGCGCGCGAAGTTCGGGACGTCGCGGTGCCGGCCGAGATCCGCGACCTGCTCGGCCTATTCCTCGGGCAACTCGACTTCTGCCGCCGGGCATCGGACCGATTGGAGTACCAGACAAAGGATACGCTTCACCTCGCCGGACGGCGGGTTGGGCACGTCTGTACGGAGGACTGCCCGCTCGACAGGAGCGTGAACCTCTGCACGCAGACCGAGTCCGGCGTCTCGCCGCGGGCTGGCCAGGCGCTGTTGCACTTTGCCCAGGCACTCGCGTACTTCCGCGGCCGCGCGGAGGTCGGGGTCGAGGACGCGCGGGCGGTGCTGCCGTGGATTCTACACGATAAGCTGCCGGTCAACCCGCAATCATCGTTCTTCCAGAAGCCCGAAAACCGCGTCTACCTTACCGACCGTATCTCGTGGCTTTGGCAGCTCTTCGACAAAGCCGTCGCCCAGCATGCGGCCCACGCTTCGTTGCGGCGGCGGACGCTAGAGCTCGCGACGATGTGCGAGGCGAACCTCGGGGCCGCGACCACGCCGGAACTCCGCTGGCGCCTCGACGCCGTCCGCGACCGCATAGAGCATGTGCTCAAGGAGAGCGAGTTGAACGCGGTCGTGCACTCCGATCTGGTCCTGCTGAAGGACTTGTTCGTGCGCAGCCGCAATGAACTTGACCGCAGGGAGTCGGGGCGATGAATCATTCCGTGTTGGCACAGGTCGCAGAGCTGCGGGCCGATGGACCGCGGCGGTTCTCGCAATGGGACGCTAGGGCCTTCGACGCCGTCGTGAGCGGCCCGGCGAACACTCTCGCCGAGCGACTGAACGACCAACCGGACGCCGACGGCGTGCTGATAGGGTACTTGCGACTCGTCCAGCAGGGTGTGGGTACGGGCGTGCTGAAGCAAGTCGAGCCAGGGTCGGCGGGGTGGTCGAACTTCCTCGAACGACTGCTGGTCGAGTTGGTGCCCGCCCAATTGCCCACGGTTGTCGCCGCGAGGCAGTTGGCCGTGCTCGTTCAAGTGTGGAACCTCGGCGAAGGACTTCTCCGCGAGCCGACGTGGGTGGACCGCTATGTCAACGCCTGCTCCGTAGCCCTCACACGGCTCGACCAGCTCGAAGCGTTCTTGGTTCGCACCCTCGAGCCGGTCCTCGCACCTGCCCCGCCGGCGTCGTGGTCCGGCAAGATCCGCGTCAGCGTCCTCGACCTCCGCCCCGTTCACGGGGAGTTCCTACCCGGCCGCGTTCGGCTCGCCGCGCCGACGGTGCTGTGCGTCGAGGACCGCCGGCGGCCCGAACTTCATATCGGAGTGCTGCTGCGGCGCGACCGAAAGAGCGAACCGCTCGGCGTAGTGCCGGGCCTGGGGGAGTATGTCGAGCCGGGTTTGCTGCCCGAGGTGACGTTCGCCGACGGCCGGGTGACGATCGCGGCGAATGCCGTCCCGTTGCCGATGTTCCGTCGGTGCCAGTCGTTCGCCGTCGTGCGGGCAGGGTACGTCGTCGCGTGCGCGCCGGACAGCCAGCGACTCTGGGTGATCGAGAGCGAATGATGCGTGACCTGGACAAGAAGCCGTCCGCAGCCGAACCGGTGCCGATTCTCGGCGGGACCGACGACCTCGCCGTCGCGGTCGCCGAGGCGTGGCCTCGCGCTGAAAGCTTGGTCGCGGTTCCTGCTGCTCGGCGGGCCGGTCCACCATCCCGCGTGCGGCAGCGTCGCCCGCATCGACCTCGGCACGCGGCAGGTGGCGCTCGACCTCGACTTGATCCGCGCACAGGGGCTGGGCGACTGCCTGGAGGCGATCCTCGCGCACGAGGTCGGGCACCACGTCCGCTATCCAGGCACGCTCGCCGTCCACGCCCGGATGCGATTGCTGGAGCGCGGGCTGCTGCCGTTGAAGGACTATTCGGTCACGAACCTGTTCACCGACCTGATGATTAACGACGTCCTACGGCCGCCCTACGAAGAACAACTCGCCCGCGTCTACCGGAGCTTCGTGGGCAAGTCCGACTGGCAGATCGACCCGGCGTTCACGTTCTACCTTGCGGTGTATGAGGAACGGTGGCGGCAGCCGCCCGGCTCGATGATGGGCGAGGCGAGCGAGGAGGAGTTCGCGAAGGCGTACCCGGGCTATCGCGCCGAGGCCCAAGTGCTCGGCGAGGAGCTGTTCCGCCTCGGGCCGAACGTATACACGCAATTCCTATACTTCGTCTCTGTCGTGTCCCGGTACGCGCTACCCGAGGAGGACCGGGAGCCTGTCAACAACGACCCGTACTCGTGCGGGTGCGGGGAGCCATCGCCGGACGACTGGGCCGACGCCCTCACGCCGGACGGCCGCGAGCGCGAGGCGATCCGCCGCGCCAGAGCGGCGGGCTGGATTTCGGAAGAGACAGCCGAGCGAATGACCAACCGTGAGACGACCGACCGCCGCATCGCCATGCTGCCGGGGGGGGCGGACGACGCCGACGCCACCAGCGTACCTGCGGTGATGGCCGCGTATTATCGCCAGCAGGCCGAGCGCGTACCTGTTGCGCCCGCCGCCGCAACTCCGGTACGGGGAGGCGACGACACCGACAACGCTCGACGAGTGGGAACTCGGCGACCCGGTACGGGACATCGATTGGGTTGCGACACTCATGCAGCGCGGACCAGTCCTGGGAGCCGCTAGTCCGCTGAAACGGGTCCGGGTGGCGGAGTCGGAGGGGTGGGAGGTCCCGCTGTGGCAACCTCGAGTCGAGATTTACCTGGACGTGAGCGGGTCGATGCCCGATCCCCGCGTTACCCGCAACGCAATGACACTCGCGGCGCAAATTCTCGTGACCGGGGCCATCCGGGCCAACGGTTGGGCGCGGGCGACGCTCTACTCGTCGTCCAACGTGTCGTACCGCGAGTGGTGTCGGTCGGAGACGGAGTTGTCAAAGTTCCTGATGCACTACATCGGGGCGGGCACGGACTTCCCGTTCGACCTGCTCCAAGACAGCATGGCGGAGTGCGGCAGCGACCAGCCGATCCGGGTGGTCATCACCGACACCGATTTCGACCACAACTACAAGGCGCTTAGCGAGAACGCGGGCATCGTGGCGGAAGCCGTCGCGCGATCGCCGCACTTTATTCTGATGCTGCACGCTTCCGACGGTCCGTGGACGCGGCCGTACAGGGCGGCGGGGGCGCGGGTGATCCCGGTGAGCGAACTGGACGACTATCCAACGATGGCGGCGGCCTTGTCCAATGCCCTGTTCGGAGGGGAACACCGTGTCGCTTACTGAACGCCTGTTCGGCCGCCCGGCCGGGGCGAAGCTCGACCTCGCTGCGGTGCAGGCCCGGCTCGCCGACGCGGTGCGTCGCGTCGGCGACCCTGACCCGGACCTGACCCGCGCCCGCCTCGCCGACGGCTGCCGCGACGCGGCCGTGCCGCCCGCTTTGCCCGACGAGTTCGACACGGCCGCGACTGGCCTCGACGGCGAGGCGTGGCGGCGGCTGGCCGTCCTGGTGGGTGTGCTCGACCTTGCTATCGTGCGGGCGGCGCTGCCACAACTGTCCGCTGGCCGCTCGGGAATTGCGGCAGTCACAGCGATCGTGGGGCTGGCCCGCGAAACGCCGTTGCTGACGATCGGTGTGCTAGAACAGAGCGAGCTGCGGGTGGAGGAGTTGGCCCGTCGCCTCATTGCCGACGTTGGGGCGACGGTCGCAAACGAGACTGCGGACGAGTCGAAGAAAAAGCTGCACCGGCTCGACTACGGCCGGCTGCTCGCGGAGGCCGAGCAGGCCCGACTGGCGGCGACGGAACGGGCCGAGCGGCTCAAGAAGCTCCAAGACGAACAAGAGATGCGACGGTCGCGCCGGGGGAAGCACTGACATGCCGAGCCGAGGCGACGACCTGTCCGGCTTCCGGTGGCACACCGGCGTGACTCTAAAGCCGGTGGTCGAGGGCGAGCCATGCCCGGTACTCTTTCGCGACATCGGCCCGGCTGCTCTGACGCTATTCCTCCGCGGGAAACTGCCCCGGCTGGCTGGCCCGCTGTCGCCGATCGTCTACATGCGGACGGCCGCCCACATCGAGCCGTACACCGACTACGAGAAGACCGGGCGGCTCGTAATGCTCCGCCCGCTCGCCCTCGGCCCGTGGCACAGCGGAGTGCCGCACGTCTACGTGGCGAAGGCGAGGCCGGGCGTGGATCACGCCACGGTAGGGTTTGTCCCCGGTGACATTCCCCTGGCCGACGCGGCGGGGCGGCTGAGGGGGGCGGACAACTCGGCCAAACTTCGGGAGGCATTCGGCGGCCGGGCCTACGACGAGGCGGCAGCGGAGTCGCTGTTCCAGCTTGATCGCCTCGAAGAAAAGCTGGCCCAGAGTGAGCAACTGGCTGACCCGCTCCGCAAAGCGCTCCAGTCGTCGGATAGCGGGGTGCGGCGCCGCGTCCGAGACCGGATGGCCCGCGTTGGCCTGACGGAGTCGGACCTGTGTACCGCCTGGCACCACATCCCGCGCGACCGCCGCGAGTGGATCGCCGAGGCATTGCGGCAAACAGCCGAGGTCGCTTGACAACATGGTCTCACTGCTTCAACAGGACGACGCGACGACCGCCGGGTGGCGCGAGTGCCGGTTCCTGACGTGTAGCATCCTACCGGTGCGGATGGCGTGCAATCTGCGGTGCCCGTTCTGCTTCTCGAAGTCGAGCGTTAGCGCCCTGCGGCACGACCGGGCCAACTGGCAAAGGCTCGACGTAGCGGGATATTACGAGTTCGCCCGCGCCCGCGGCGCGACCCGGCTCGTCGTCACCGGCGGCGGCGAGCCCTTGCTCCGCCCGGAGGATGTTGTCTACCTAGTAGGGCTGGGCCGCCGGTACTTCAACGAGGTCGCGTGCTTCACGAACGGAACGCTCCTGACTCGTGAGCTAGGCCACCGACTGCACGACGCCGGGCTGTCATACCTGTGCTATTCCCGCCACGCTGCGGACGACGAGGCCAATCGTCGGCTCATGGGCGACGGCGCCCCCAAGCTGGCGGAGTTGATCGCGGCGGCGGGGCCGCTGAGAGTGCGGGCGACGTGCGTCATGACCCGCGGGTCGGTCGAGGACACCGCCGGGGTGTGGGGCTACGTTGACGCGCTGCGGCCGTTTGGCGTGACTGAATTTACGTTCAAACACACCTACGTTGCGTATGACGGGTCGCTCTTTCGCGGCTCGGCCGAGGACGCGTGGGCGCGCGAACATCAGGTGGAGTTTGACCCGTTTGGGCACGAAGGCGAGGTGGTGGCGTCGCTCCCGTGGGGGCCGCGCGTCCGCCGCATTAGGGGGATTCAAGCATGCTTCTACCACGAACCGACGCCGCAGTGGGAACTCAACAACCGGACGTGCCGATCGAGCAACCTGCTGTCGGACGGCTCGGTATACGCCTCGTTGGAGGAGACCTCGAGCCTGTTGTACCGGCTGAGTTGCTCGTAGCGTCGATCGGCAGCGATGTCGAACAGTTCCGCCCGCTCCTGCCGGTCGGCTACGCTGCTGGGGTACAGGCATACCGCGCGGCGGTCGCTGACCTCACGCCGGCCGACCTTAGCTCGCACTATACCGCCGGGCTAGACTGGTTCCACGGCGAGTTCGTCCCACGCCTGAAGGACACGCTCCGCGACCTGAGCGGCGGGGCCTGGGACCTCGCCGATTTCGACGCCTATGCTGCTGGCAGCGACGTGGACTTCATGGCCCACCTCGTCGAAGCGGTCGCGGCCTCCGAGGAGATCAGCCTGTACCCTGGCGACTGGTTCGGCTTCCGCGTCGGCTCGACGCACCCCGCGCGCATCAAGTGGGACGCCAACAGCCGGGGCCGGCTGGCATGCCTGTGCGTGCCGTCGGTCCGCAACGGCCACCTTACCGCAGAGATGACACAGTTCCTCGACGACGGCGGGGCGTGTCTCCTGAACCTGAATCTCTTCCCGACACTCGAGCCCGTTGAACGGCGATCGGTGGCGGAGTCGCTGTTGGGCGTTTTCGAGAAGTCGGTTCTGTCGATCAGCTTCAGCCGCGGGTTCGGTCTGACAGCGTCACAGCTCGGGGTAGCGCTCGTGCCGCGCGGCCACCCTTACCAACGGCAGTACGCCCAGGCGTGGGAGTGGTTTACTTATTTCTTCAACGGCCTCGCGGCGCGGGCGTTCATGGGGCTCGACCTCGGCGCTGTGGCCAGGGTGGACGCCGAGCGCCGGGAGTGGGTCGGCGACTGGCTTCGAGGTAAGGATCTGCCCGCGGTCGCGACCGGAAGCTACTATGTCAAGGCGTTCCGCACAACTGATGGAAAAGTTCCCGAACTGCTGCAACCGCTCGCCCGCGATGGGATCATCCGGCTGTGCTTCAAGCCACCGCAAGTCTGATTCCATACCATCAGATCTCGATGGCGTGACTGGCTGGCGGCCGATATTTGGCCGGCAGCGGATGTTCTCGTGTCGATCCGCGATAACCGCTTTCAACGGTGGAATCCCCAGGAGTTGCGCGCCTCGGTTACATCGACCGACCTTTCCTTGCAATTTAACGCTATTCCGCACCAAACTCAGTTCGCTTGTATGCAAACCGCCCGGTTTGCGAGGATATGCATTACCACTTGTGAGGCGGATCAGGCAGACGCCGCACTTTGGCTTGGGCGGTACTGGCTCGACAAGCACACCGTCGCCAGAGATGTACATTTCGCGGCCGCACGGTTGTCAAGAGATCATGCAGCCTACCAGGCGGTCGTTACATTGGTGGCTTCTGCCGAATGCTCCCAGCAGAATGTGACGCCCACGGCCAAGCCCTCGCAAGAGGGTAACATTTGACCACACCCAAGTTGCCGGAACAAGGATTTGGAGCGGGAATTTGTCTAGCTAGACAAATTCATTGCAAAGTCAGCGGCACCGGCCGGACGGGAACTGAATGATTGTCAATGAACAGCTCTCCCAATCGACGGCTGGCCGAATCCGGCCGATCAATGCCATTGGCTTCGTCTGTTCGGGGCCCTCGGCGAAGGGCCAACCGTTGCCTGGGTCGCCGCAGGAAAGTCTGCATGCGGTCGATGGTCACGCTCGCCGGTTTCCAACTTGCTAGAGCAGCGCATTCGCATTGTTGTCGTTGCCGGCTAATCCGCGATCCGCTTGGCGTCCGCGACAACCTGATCGATCCATTGCTGAATCGTTCCGCGACTGGGTGTGGCCGATGCCGATATTCGCGGTATCGGTGAACTACGCGAAAGCTCGCCCTGAATCCGGGCCATTGCCATGATCGCCGTCCCCGCAGCGCGCCATGCTGCAAGGCTATCCGAACTGATCGCTTCCTCGACAACGGCTCGTAGTTGCATGAGCGTCGCTCCCCTCTGCATGGACACACTGTCGCCAAAATCATTCAGCAGCATTCGAAGTGCCGCTTGGACATGGGGCCGTTGCAGGAGCTTGTAAGCTTGTTGCCGGCTGGAGTCTCGATCCTGCCGGCCCTGTTTTCCCTTCGCCTTGCGATACGCCGCCGCCCCGGTCATGCCAGCGGCAACGCATTCCGCGAACCGTCGCTCCAGGGGCCTCAATGCCGCCAGCAAAGCATTGGTTGCTGGTGATCGAGAGAGCGAGTCGATGGGATCCGCGCTAAAGGGCTTTACAAGTGGCGGGGGACTTTCTGAACGGACTGGAGTGGCCATGTTACGGTCACCTGCTGGCGTCCGATGGATAAAAACTGTCACCAAATGTCGCCATGCAAAGAAGTGCTTATTGTTTTCAAGCAGCTTTGCTTTTCTCAGGCAATCCACCGGCGGCCTGCACCGAAAAGCATCCTCCTCGCACTGTTAGCCAGAGCGAGAGGTTGCACAACGGTCCTCTCTTACTCTCATTTTAGTCCGAGTGAAACACGCGGCGTTCGGGCTTGGAATTTGTCGATTCCTACAAATTACCCGCAGTCAACGTCGCCGAGAGCCGCTCGCACTCCCTGCAAGCCACCGGCGTCGAGGTGTTGGCGTTCGGGCTTGGAATTTGTCGATTCCTACAAATTACCCGCAGTCAACGTCGCCGAGAGCCCCTCGCACTCCCTGCCAATCGCCTGCCTGTCCAATCCTTGGAATTCGCGGCGAGGTGGCAGCCAGATTATCCACTCAGCTACCGCCGAACGGCTCAATGCGAAGCTGTGGGTGGACGCCGTACGTTCCGTCAAATTCCTCGGTCAGGACCTGGGCGAAGCGGTCCTTGTGTTCTTCGGTCGTCACGAGACAATCGTGGATGGTTAAGAGGCAGCGCCCGGCGACTCTCGTCGCAGCCGGTCACAGACTGTGCCGATGACGAGTTCGGATTCCAGCCGTTGCATGCGCCGGGCGAGTTCGCCCTGCGCCGGATCCTTGATCCGGCGTTCGCCATTCCTCGGCCGCGCGGCCTGTCGCGGCTTCATCTGACGAATCGCCGCAAAACAATCGGGAAACATCTCGCCGAACGCATTGCCGACGCGCGTGTTCATATCGTCCTGGCCTCCATAAGCGACGGCGAAGAATCGTTTCTTTACCTCATCGCGGCTGAGCCCAGTTTTCTTGGCCAGCGCCTCGTAAATGCGGCCATCAACGCAGAGTTGCAAGAATTGGTTGCGGTCGTCATTCAAACAAGCGTCAGACAAGGTGAACACATATGGGGTGGGGGTTGGTGGTTTTGGGTGGTGGTGGGGTTTGCCTTTGCCTGTAGGGGGTTTTGGAGCATTGGTCCAATTATTTAATGTAAGTGCAAGTATAAGAGGCTGACTGTTCTTGATGTCGATCATCCAGAGCGCCTTTCCACGCCATCGAATGTGCTCTCGATACTCCTTCGACAGATTCGTGAGGTTATTGTGCACCCGGCCTTACTCGCACACCACAAAGAAAAAGTCACCGTGGATGAGAGTCACAATCGGCAGCGAAATCAGCGGCGCGTTGCCGACTACTTCGATCTCGCTCAGCATGCGTCTCAGGTGCCGGTGAACCGGCAGGAAACCTCTTTTGGCTTGCTCTTGCTGCCGCGCCAGCTTGCCGGCCAGCTCCGGATGGTGTAGCCAGTGCCGACGAAATTGGGCCTCGCGATAGAGCGATGTGAGTCGATAGCCCTTCGATCGGCCACGTCGCCCCTCGTTGCCGTGCCAATAAACTCCGTCGCACTCGGTCACGCTGGCTTGGGCAAGGGCATCGACGATCTTTCGATAGTCTCGCCGTGGCAGAATGTTGGCGAGAATCGGGGAATACAGCGGCGTATATGCGCCGTCAGTATAGCGCCGGTCGAGATGTCGAGCGAGGTAGAGCTTGCTAACCAGCCAGTCCCCATAGGGACGCCAGTCGGGCGGCAGAAACCCGTGATCGAAATTCTCTGGGACATAGAGAGGAACGCAGTCGTGCTTTGCACTCGCACGAAGATAACAACCCGTACTCATGTGAATACCCCCAGCGACGCCGGGTGCCCCCCGGCGTCGCACGACATTGGGAAAGTCAGGATCGGTTTCCGAAGAGCTCACCGGGCACAAGCCGCTGCCCGTGCCACTAACGGATGGGACGTAGCTGTGGGGCCAAGATTGATCCGGGTTAGGCCCGGGTTAGGCCATAGCGGGAACGGCGGGTGCTACTGGCACGGCCTTCACTTCCTCATAGCGCCATTTGGGCAGATAGCCCGAGCGATGGCAGTGGTTGGCCCGATCCTTGGGCGAGCAACCTTTGCCGCCGCATTGCTGACAGACCGCATAGGGCCTGGCCGCCAGCATATTCTCAGCGGCTTGGACGCTCTCTTGCTCGGCCGTCTTCAGCCAATTGATGATCTGGTTGGTCAGTAGCCACGGGTAATCGCGGTGATGCGTCTCGACCGCCAGGCGGATGCGCCTAAGCGTACGCACCGCCTCTTCGACTTCATTGGCTGCATTAGCCAACCAGCGGTCACCGAAGGTGTCATACAATTCGCTCGGCACCTCGACGCCGACCTCGTCCTTGTGCACATCGCTCTTTTTCGTGCGTGGCTTGTCGCGGCGTTCGATCTGGCCTTGCTCCTCCAGACGCTTGCGTATGGCCTTGACGACATCAACCTTGCAGCCGACCTCCTCGGCAATGGTGTCGTCGCTGCGCATGGCATCCGCCCGTAGGCACTTGCCGGCAGCGATAGCTTTGGGATCGTGACGACGTCGCCGTGTGCGCCGTTGCGCCGCGCGTCTCTGGCAACTGAGGAATTTCCTCAGTTGCCTCAAGGGACTGTCGGACAGCACTGGCCGTCTTATTGTCCACTCCGATTTCGGCGGCAAGTTGCCGGTCCGAAATTGTTGCGTCGGCGCGTAGCCGGTCGGCAATAATCTGGCGCTTCTGCTCGCTGGTGAGGTGCCGGCGGTGCAGATTCAGAGAGAGGGCCATTTCCCGCTTTTTCGCGTCGGACAGGCCCGAGACCACCTTAACGGGGATATCCGTCAACCCCAGCTCTACGGCGATCTGGAGTCGGGTATTGCCGTCGATGACCTCGTCCGCGTCGGTCACTACGACAGGAACGGTGATGCCGTGTTCCTTGACGTCGGCCAACAGCGCCTGCCGCTCCTCCGGGGTGAGCGGCGGTAGCAAATCGGCGAACGGAAGGCCGTACGATTTGTCGTTGAGGGTCAGTCTTTCCATCGCTGCGATACTCCATGTTTGGTGAGATTAAGAACCTTCGCTGTTACTTGTTTGCCCGGCGGTCCGTCTACGATGTGCCTGTCGTTCACCCGACATCGGAAAATTGCCTCGGGCACCTGTGGATCACCGTCTGTCGCCTCCATCGCGTCAACTGCGTCAGACATGGCTTGCACCTCCTGTTTTGGCATTGTCAATCAAGATGGTCGATACGGTTTGAGTGATGCATCCTTGCGTCAAAGGCCGAGTTGTTCCAGTTGTTCGCCTGCCCGCTCGGCGAGGCGACGCCGGTCGGCTAGTGATCGAGGTTTTTGGATTGCGGCAGGTTTAACGATGGCCTCGTTGATAGGCTGTTGAGCGATGGCGAATCTCTCAAGCACTCGATCGACGTTAACCATCGCCCACAAAGGAGAATCGCGTCTAAATAGATCCTGCGACCATCTGGTCCGCGTACTCCAGATCTGACCCATCTCCAGACGGCGCTCGGTGTTGGGTGCGGCCCTTTACCGCGCCGAGGCGGAAACCGCCGGCCGGCCGCAGGCAAACTTATCAGCCGCTCGTTGAGGAGGTGGGCACTCGTTCCATCAAGCTCCATCGCATCCCCTCGCAAGACCCGGATACGTCCCCATTCTCATCGTAGATATTAACATATTCATTTGATTTATTTAATGACGGATACCTTATCGGCCATTTTTTGAGCCATAAGTGACTACATACTAGTGGGTTACACTGATTTGATGAGGACAGGCGGTTCGATGGCCGCAAAAAAACCGAACGAATTGTTTTCCGTCCACCGGATCGATGGCGCGGCGACCGCCGTTGAAATGTGTTACATGATCGCTCGGCCCGTTACCCAAGCCTGCAACTTTGCGGGGGCGTGTCCGTTGCGCGAAGCCTTCAGAACCATTTTGGCTCGAAGCCGATCAAGATTTCGCCTGCTACTGACGCAAGCAATTTGGTGCAGCTTACGAGCCCCTCGTCAAATTGGAGAGTAATTGCAATTTGATCTACATGCTCATAGATTGTGGCATCTTGCTTTAACGAGGTCACCCGATCGCAGCGGCGGCAGCGGAGCTGAGCTTGCCATCTGCTGCAATGGAATAATGATCGCTGACGGCGGCAAAGCTGTGGCCGAGTAGAGCGCGGGCCGTTTCCAAGCCAAACTTCTCGCGGAACTCGGCTGCCGCCCGATGGCGGACTTGATGAGGGTGAAACCGGTGCCCTTTTCGCCAGGCATGGAGTTCAGCGATTCCCTGAGAGCCGAGCCGCTTTTGCCATTCAGCCAAACTTTCATCTTCACATCTGACTAACACATCCGGGGGCGGATATGCCTTCGTACATGCCCGCTCAATCGCGCGGGCATATGTCATCGTGCTATAGGACTTACCTGGGCCGCGACTACGACATGCCTTCCGCTTACTGAGATTGCGACGGCGATGAGATGGCCAAAGGGGGGTGATCCGATCGTCGGACCGCTTTGAATTGCGGGCGGTTTCCGCTTGGGCTGGAGAGAAGCAATGTGACTCCGGGTGCCGATCGAGGTACTTGGCGATAATGGCTTGTGCCCTGGGTCCGAGATGGACGACCCGGCTCCGTGCGTGGTGCTCAGTCTTGTGCGCAATTGGCGTGTACTTCCAAACATTGTCGGCGCGATCAATGTCGGCGGGTCGCATGGCACAAAGCTCGCCGGGCCGCATGCCGGTTAGTCGCTGCAATCGGAGCATGTCGGCGACGATCGGTGGAAGACATGGCAGCACTTCCTCAATCATCGCGTCATCAACAGGTCGAACCGGCGGCGATTCCCGCGAGGCGAGTTCGTCCGCGCCGTAACCCCGCCACGGCTCGGAGCGCGTCCCAGACGGCCACCGGAATCAGCCCTTCGGCGACGCCCCATTTGAAAACTGAACGGACCAGGCGGACCCGCCGATTGACTTCGTTCCGGCATAGATCCTGGGAGACAAAATGCTCTCGAAGCGACTTTAGGGCGGTCGGGGTGAAACCGGCGGCTGCCGTCGCCCCGTAAAGCAGGCGAAGCGGTTTCAATGCCGCCTTGTAATTGTGCTGTTCCGAGGTCGGGCGGCCATTCTTAACGTAACACTGCCGGCAGTGGTCCCAGAAACTCAGGATCAACTCATTGACCGAAAAACTGCCGAATGAGTTTTGGCGGTCCGAACCGGTCGGACCGGCCACCGTCCCAGCCCACTCAGCGATGACGCGTGCATAATTTGTGTGGGATTCCCGCGACCCATATGGACCGAGGTAAACGTCCTTTCGGTTGGCAGGGCCGGTCAGCGTGACAACGGCTTGGCGGGATGGGGAATGCTTGCGATATGGGGGGACTTTGACCGGTCTTGACATGCGACGGATCCCTAATTGCGGTAATTACCGCAAAACTTGGGTTTTCGCGCCGCGCCTCCGACCGCCGGAGGGTAACGTAACTTGCGTTCGGCTAATCAATTATACCAATGGGCGCTACAGGGATCGAACCTGTGACATTTCGCGTGTAAGGCGAACGCTCTACCGCTGAGCTAAGCGCCCGGACTGTCAGTTTACAGTGCCCGCAAGTCGCGGATTAGATTATTCACGTACTTCGTCGCATTTAGGAGCCGGCGGGACTCAATCAAGCGCGTCGGATTCGATCCTTCGAGAAGGTCGCCGACTTGGCTGAGCAGCGCATCGCGGCGTTCGCTCAGCCGCTTCTCCATGGCGATGGCTTCCGGTGAATCGGGGGTCAAGTCCGCGATTTCCATGCGTAGCTCGAGCATTTCTTCCAGGAACTCGGCCGGCATGTCCTTCTGTTCCGAGGCCGATGGCCCGCCATCCAACTTCAAGAGATACTCCGCCCGCCGGAACGGATCTTTGAGCGTGGTGTACGCTTCGTTGAGAGCGGCGGTCAATTCCACACTGGCGGCTTGCTCGGCCGTGCCGCCGAGTTGATGGAAATCGGGATGCAGCGCTCGACTACGCGCTCGATATTCGCGTTCCAGGTCAGTCGCATTCAGCGAAAAACGCCTCGGTAGACCGAGGCGCTCGAAATGGTCCATTTGCGTTTCAGGTTCCAAGTTTCAAGTTTCAGGTTCCAAGTTTCAGGTTGTCACTCCAAGCCGCCGGATCAGGAACTTGAAACTTGGAACTTGAAACTTGAAACGACGCGCTTACATGGAGTACGAACTTCCGCAGCCGCAGGTGCCCTTGGCATTCGGGTTCGTAATGCGGAAGCCCCGAGCGTTCAGGTCTTCGTGGAAGTCGATCTGGGCGTCCTGGAGATAGAGCAGGCTCTTTTTGTCCACAACCAACGTTACGCCGTGCTGCTCGGAACGCAGATCGGTCTTCTCGTTGAAGACGGTGTCCAGGTCAAGCTTGTTTTGGAAGCCCGAGCAGCCGCCGCCGCGCACGCTAATGCGCAGATAGAGGGTCTCGGCCGCACCACTTGCCTGTTGGTCGGCAATGATCCGCTTCACCTCGGCCGCCGCCTTTTCCGTTACGACGATCGGCACGGCAATCGGCGGGGCGTCCGCGGTTTTCAAGCCCACGGTAGGTTGGTCAATAACAGCGGTCGACATGGATCGGTCCTCTCGGTCTGGATAGTTGGTTAGTGAATTATACGGGCGAGCCGAGCGGCGCGTGCCGCTCGCCTGGCCTAGCTCGCGGCACAGGCGACTTCGGCTTCTTGGGCTTTGGGGGCGGCAGCGCCGTTCTCCTGCTTGTCCTGGTAATTCTTGATTGCTGCCTTGATGGCGTCCTCGGCAAGGACGGAACAATGGACCTTGACCGGAGGCAAAGCCAGTTCCTCGACGATCGCGGTGTTCTTGATCGCCATCGCCTCGTCGATGGTTTTGCCCTTGAGCCATTCGGTGGCGAGGCTGCTCGATGCAATCGCGCTGCCGCAGCCGAAGGTCTTGAACTTGGCGTCCTCGATCATTCCCGTTTCGGGGTTCACCAGGATTTGCAGTTTGAGCACGTCGCCGCATTCGGGAGCGCCGACGAGGCCGGTCCCGACTTTCGGATCGGTCTGGCTGAAGCTGCCCACGTTGCGCGGGTTGTTGTAGTGCTCAAGAATTTTTTCGCTGTATGGCATGGGGTCTTCTCCCAGGTAAATCAATTGCTTCGCCGCTTGCGGCGTAGCGGGGATTAGTGTGCCGCCCACTCGATGCTCTTGATGTCGATCCCCTCCTGGGCCATTTCATAGAGCGGCGACATCTCACGCAAACGGTTCACTTCGTGGACCACGTGATCGATCACGTAATCGACTTCCTCCTCGGTGGTGAAACGTCCCAGGCCGAAACGGATGCTCGAATGGGCCAACTCGTCGCCGACGCCGAGAGCGCGCAGGACGTAGCTCGGCTCCAGGCTGGCGCTCGTGCAGGCCGAGCCGCTGGACACCGCCACGTCCTTGATTCCCATCATCAGGCCTTCGCCTTCGACATAGGCGAAACTGATGTTCGCGCTGCCCGGCAGGCGTTCGTCGGGATGGCCGTTCAGATAGGACTCCGGCAGCCGATCCATGATGCCCTTGCGAAGCCGTTCGCGCAAGCGATACAGGCGCTTGGCTTCCTCCGGCATCTCGTTGCGAGCAAGTTCGCAGGCGACGCCGAGGCCGACGATAGACGGCACCGGCAGCGTGCCAGACCGCATGCCGCGTTCGTGGCCGCCGCCGTCGATCTGCGGTTCGAGCCGAACGCGCGGGTCTTTCTTGCGGACGTACAAGGCGCCGATTCCCTTCGGACCGTACATCTTGTGGCCGGAGAGGCTCAGCAAGTCGATGCCCATTTCCTCGACGTTGACGGGCACTTTGCCGACCGCCTGCACGGCGTCGGTGTGGAACAGGACTCCCTTCTCCTTGCACAGCTTGCCGATCGACTTGATCGGTTGCAAGGTGCCGATTTCGTTGTTCGCCGCCATGATCGAGACGAGGATCGTCTTGTCCGTCATCGCCTCGCGCATCTGCTCGGCGCGACACCTGGCCGTATTGATCCACGGGCAGATAGGTGACCTGAAGTCCTTCCTTTTCGAGGCGCTTGCAGGTGTCGAGGATCGCCTTGTGCTCGGTCGCCTGCGTGATGACGTGGTTGCCCTTCTTCTTGTACATCTGAGCGACGCCCTTGAGGGCAAGGTTGTCGCTCTCGGTGGCGCCGGAGGTGAAGATGATCTCCTTTGCCGCCGGCGCCGATGAGGGCCGCCGATCTGCTCGCGGCGGTTTCGACCGCCTTTTCGGCCTCCCAGCCGAAAGCGTGGCTGCGGCTCGCGGCGTTGCCATACTTCTCGGTGAAATAGGGCAGCATCGCCTCGACGACCCGCGGGTCGACCCGTGTCGTCGAGTTGTTGTCCATGTAAATCGGCGTCTTCACCATGGGATGCCTCAGGTGTTCTTCTAGGCGGTAATCTCATGCAACTCGGGTGTCGCTACCGGTAGCCGATGCCCCAAGATCGACAGCACTGGCTGAAACGTCGTCGAGGATACGGGGTGGAATACATCAGCAAGTGTCACTCCACGGAGCACGCTCAGAATCGCGCGATATATCTCGTTCAGTGGCTCCCGGATCGGACAGAGGCTATGGACTGAGCAGTCGTGTTCATCGGTTTCCGTCTGTCCGCTGCACGTTGTCAGTTTCAAACCGTCTTCCATCGCCTCGAGCAACTCGGCAAGTCTGATTCGCTCGGCTGGGCGTTGCAGGGCGTATCCCCCCTTCACGCCGCGGTGGCTGACCAGAAATCCCTTTTGACAAAGCTCTTTCAGGATATTGGCCAGGAAGGCCTTGCTGAGTCCAAAACGGTCGGCGATCTCGCGAGCGCTACCGCCTCCGGGCCGGTCGCTTAAGTGCGACAGAATCAGCAGCGCGTAGTCCGTTTTCTTGCTGAGTAGCGTGGACATTGTCGCCCGGCTTGCGGGAGTTCCTCGAAAGAGAACTAAATTCATCCTATTTATATGAAGCGAAAGTGCTCAAGTCCAGTACTCTTTTTGGACAGTGCTGTAATCGTACTTGGCCAGAATCGCACATCGAACGGCCGCGCTCATTTGAAAAAGGGAACCGCAACCGGGACAAGTCAAAAGTCAGCTGACCCTCCTGATTCGATGCGGCCGAGTCGAGTCCCATATTTGCCAACAAAAGTGATGAATAGGCATGCACTTGGGGTGTGCGGGTTGTTCAATCTCACCCATGACCATTCGAGCAATTACTTGAGGATTGGGGAAAGATTGAGAAATCAGGCACCGAATATGGCATCAAAGTAGTACCGAACCTCCTCCAATATTTGGTGTCGGTGGAACGGGGAATGAAATACGGGTGTACAGGAAAACGAACAACCTATGGGGTTCAGACGAAGGGATGGGGTAAGGACGGGGGGATTGAATCGTTGCAACCGACTTTGCGGGCCCCTTGATTTGGCATCTATATTGCTGATGAAGCGAGTTAGTGAAAGTTTGACGTAAGATTGGACACGATTGACCGGAGTACTTTCTCCAAACTGTGTGTTTTCAAATTCGAACTCCTCCGGCTCAAACCGGGCGGAGACGCCGAAAAGGCGGTGAGCCATGGCACGACGCGACGCACTCCTTCGACTCCACAAAACCCTGAACGGCAGGCGGAACGAACTCCGTAAGCGGCTCGGCGCCGACCTAGCCCAACTCGGTTCACAGAAATTCAATACGGCTGCAGGGGATGCGGCCGATGCGGCATTCGACCATACCGGCGAAGAATTGTCATCGCAGCTGGCTGAATTGGAAGCGCGCGAACTCAATCAGGTCGAGCGTGCTCTGCTTCGGCTAAAGCAAGGAACCTACGGCCTGTGCGAAGTTTGTAGCTGCAAGATTCCGGTCGCTCGCCTCAACGTTCTTCCCTACAGCACATTGTGCATTAAGTGCCAGCGCGAGGCGGAAAGCGACGCCGACTGGCTAGCCGAGCGACGCAATGCCAACTGGGAAGCGGTCTCGGATGGATCACCCATGGAGGATCGAGAGGTCCGCCTGTCCGACCTGGAAATGGATTACAGCAAGTAGCCCAGGACCAATCGACAAACCTGTTCAAATCACTAAAAGCCCGCTGTTCGGAGGACCGACAGCGGGCTTTATGCGTTTTATGACGCGCGAATGCGCAACTTCTTCCGGTCGAACCGGACTTTCCATTCAACTTTCCCGTGTGAGTTTCCCTAAAGTTCAGGCGGGCGGCGACCGACGCCGCTCGCTCCGTAGGACGGATTCGTAATCCGACCCATGGAAAGGACTGGAATGGAACGGGCCGTCGGCTTGACATCTTGATCTGCCACCATGCTCCGGCGGACCCGTTTCATCAATTTGCACCCTTGCGGTAATCTCACCGATGAATAGATTCGTCAAAGCCGTTTTTTTGGGCACATGTACATTCGGCGGCGCAGCCACCGGAAGTGTCTTGCTGAATCACACCGATTTGCTTCAGGCACAATCCCGTCCGGCGCCGCCTCCGGCGGGGGCAACGACTCTGCCAGCCAACCATCTGGGCGAGCGGTTCGAAGCCGTCATTCGTCAAATGGCTCCGAGCGTGGTATCGGTCGAAGCCGTGAAACCGCCGAGCCCAGGCAAGACCAAGTCGACGGAAGAATCGGGGTCCGGCGTTATTGCTCGAATTGACGGGGTGCCCGGAATTGTGGTCATTACCAACAATCACGTGATTAATGGCGCCAAGGCCGACCAGATCACCATCCATTTCGCCGACGACAAGATCCTTCGCCCCAGCCGAATCTGGGCGGATCCGGAATCCGACATCGCCGCCCTCAAGATCGAAGGCGACAATTTGACGGCCGCGCCGTTCGCCGATAGCGACCGCGACTCGCGAAGGAAACTGGGTGCTCGCGTTCGGCTCGCCCTTTGGGCTCGATCGCACGGTGACGCACGGGATCATCAGCGCTCGCGATCGGGGTCAAGTCAGTCTCGGCAGTACGATCCGGATCAAGGATTTCCTGCAAACCGATGCCGCCATCAATCCGGGGTCGAGCGGCGGGCCACTTGTGAATCTTGATGGAGAAGTTGTTGGAATCAACACCGCGATCGCCTCGCACTCGGGCAGCAACAGCGGCGTGGCGTTCGCGATTCCAATCAATCTCGTTAAGCGCGTTGTTCGCCAACTAGTGGAAAAGGGATCGGTGGCCCGGGGATATCTTGGCGTGCACCTGGCGACCGCGTTGGAATCGACCGACGCCCTGCGCCTGGGACTCGACAAGGCGCAGAGGCGCTCGTCGAATCGGTTTATCCCGAAACGCCGGCGGCCATTGCTGGTCTTCGGGGCAATGATGTGATCTTGGAGGTCAATGGCGTCGCGGTTCGCAACGAGAATCATCTCATCAACATGATTGCGGGATTCCCAATCGGTCAGAAGGTCCGATTGCAAGTATGGCGAGAGAAACGACTCCAAGCGATCAATGCGGTCGTCGGCGATTGGAACCAGGCCCAAGCCAGGCTCCGGACCGAGAAGTAGGGAACTCGCTACGTCCGATAAGTAACGCGGCCGGGCTACTCCATGGAGCTGGCCCGGCCGTGTTGTTTCGCCTGTATCCCGTGAGGATCCTTAGTCCCTGTCCTTTTTGCGCAGGTAAATCAAGAGGACAATCAGGCCGATGACGGCGAGAAGCATCAGGCCCATCACCCACAGCGGTAGGTCGTAAAACATCGCTTTAGCTCCTGAAGAATCGCCCGGGAACGGAAAGAGAAAATGGCCGACCTTCACTTCCGCGATCCGAGGCGAGTGACCTGTTACGTGGACCGGTCGGCAAAGGTTGCGTTAGTTCTAGCAATGACTTTGGAAGATTGCAAGCGTCCACTCGACCCGAGAACAAAATTCGTGAATGCGGGTTGTCATTCCCTCCGGGAGCCCTCAATAACCCCGCTTTTCCAGGCTTGAGTCCGCCCTGGCTTCCGCCTATTCTCCCTCGGTAGGGCGAACGGCGAGTCTCTCGAATGAAGCGCGTGCGGATCGGCAACGGCTGCGGCTTTTGGGGCGATAATGTCGACGCTCCCGTCTCCCTCGCGCGCGATGGACAACTCGATTATCTCACTCTCGAATACCTGGCTGAATTGACGATGTCGATTCTCGCGTTGCTCAAACAGCGCGATCCGACGGCGGGATTTGCGCACGACTTCGTCGAAGTCCTGAATCGACTAACCCCCATCCTCAAAACGCAACCGAATCTCAAGATCGTGACCAATGCCGGCGGAATGAATCCGGTTTCATGTGCGGCGCGCGCAAAGAGATTCTCGCCGGTGCCGGACTCGCCGATCGCAAAGTAGTGGTAGTAACCGGCGATGACCTTTTGCCCCGACTCGACGAACTCATCGAGTCGCGGCATTCGTTGACCAATATCGACACGGGAGAATCGCTCGCGGCAATTCGCGATCGAGTTGTTAGCGCCAACGCCTATTTGGGGGCGAAGCCAATTGCCGATGCTCTCGGTCAAGGCGCCCATTTCGTCGTCACCGGCCGAGTTGCCGACGCCTCATTGACGGTGGGGCCGGCAGCTTTCGAACACGGTTGGAATTGGAACGACATCGACCGAATCTGTGCGGCGACCGTTGCTGGCCATTTGATCGAATGCGGAGCGCAGGCGACCGGCGGTCTGTGGTGCAATTGGAACGACGCCCCCGATCTCGCCCACGTTGGATACCCGATTGCCGACATCGCCGCCGACGGGACATTTGCCATCGAGAAGCCGCCACGAAGCGGCGGGGCAATCAATACGGAAACGATTTCGGAGCAGCTTCTCTATGAGGTCGGCGACCCAGCCGCGTATTTGACTCCCGATGTGACCGCGGACTTCACGAGTGTGATGCTGTCGGAACCGAAGCGCGACGTGGTTGCGGTTCGCGGCGCTCGCGGCAAGCCGGCAACGGATTCATATAAGGTGTCGATCGCCTATCGCGATGGCTTCGCTTCCAGCGGAATGCTGGTGCTGCTCGGACCAGAGGCGGAGAAAAAAGCACGATTTGCTGGGCAGATGTTGCTCGACCGCCTGCGGGCCGCAGGTGTAGAATTCGCCCATAGCCGAATCGAATGCCTGGGCGCGGGCGATTGCGTCGCGGGCGTGATTCGAGCCGTGGCACCGAGTCCGGAAGTCGTCCTCCGCGTGGCCGTGCGTTCGCCCAACCGTGCTCACGTCGAACGATTCACGAAGGAGTTCGCACCACTGGTGACCTCCGGCCCGCCGGGCGTCACGGGCTACACAACGGGGAGACCTGCCGTTCGCGAGGTTTTTGCATATTGGCCGGCTCTGATCGCCAAGTCGGCCGTCGATCCGCACGTGAAGATTACCCTCCTATAGAGACGCGCCATGCGCAGCCGTGCTGCACTCGCCATCATCTTGCTCTTTCTGGCATCATCACCGGTCTTGGCCCAGAATCAAGAGGAAGCGCCTCCCGGTTCGCGCGGCTTGCGGGTCATGGGGTGGATTTCCGGAATTGCTTGTTGCAGCTTAGTATTCATTGGCATTCCCGTTTTAGTCATTCGCGGGTTTATGCGCGAACATAATCGCGGCAAGAAAATGGGCCCGACCATGTCGGAAATGCTCGATGAGCTTCCCAAGAAGCGCCAGGTGATGTTCAAAGGGGAAAAGGTCCCAGATTGGAAGATCGCGGGCCGGCAAAAGGCGACCAAGGCAGCGCTCAAGTTTCTCTCGTGCACGGACAACTGGTGGGAAAAGAAATACATGTCCGATGTTGCCGATGAAGCGTTTCGCTTGATCAAGGAAGCTCTGGAGGCACGTTCTTTGAAAGGGATCGAGCGACGGGTGACGCCCGATTGTCTCAATGAATTGGAGGAGGAGATCAAGCGCCTTCGCAAGGAACGCGAGCTGCATGTAATTGGCCGTGTGGAAGTGACGGATGTGGATGTGATTCACTTTGAGGCGCCCGTCGGCAAAGACAATCACACGTATACCGCGTTGATTTCGGCTCGGTCCAAGGATTTCTATGAGGACGATGAGACTGGCGAATTGGTGCGTGGCGACATGAAGACCTATGCCTACCAGGAGATCTGGAGCTTCCGGCGATCGAAAGAACGCTGGCTCGTTGAATTGATCCAGCCGTCATCCGACATCGACTCGGTGCTGGAAGCGAAGAACGTCATGGCGCAAATCGAACTGGATGAATTCGGCCAGGATGCCGACCCGGAATATCTCAAGGAATTCGTCGCGCGGTGAGGCATGCCCCACACGAATCAACTTTCGGACATCGCGCACGGTCGTAGTGGCGACAAGGGCAACCACGCCAACGTGGCGATCATTGCGTATACCAGCGCTGGCTTTACATGGCTGCGTGACCATCTGACCGCCGAGCGCGTCGCTGCCTATTTTGCGCCGCTCGGTCCTTCCAAGGTCGAACGGTTTGAGGCGAGCAACGTGCTCGGACTGAATTTCGTCCTGCACGACGTGCTGGCCGGCGGCGCATCGCAATCATTGCGGACCGATACCCAGGGAAAGACGCTGGCGCTGGCGCTGCTGCAAATGTCGATTGAATTGCCGGCCGACCATGCTGCCATGCTTCGATCTCGGGCCTAGGGCTTCGTCATGTCTCTCGTTCATTATGAAAATCGCTCCCCCGCCGTCATTCTCGCGCTCGGTCGGGCGGATAAACGCAACGCCCTCAGTCGAGCACTAATCGCCGATCTCGATGGCGCCATTTGCCGCGCTGCCAACGACGCCAGCGTGCGCTGCGTGATCCTCACCGGCGAGGGGCCGGCCTTTTGCGCCGGCATGGACTTGGAGGAATTGCGGTCGACGCTGACGGCCGATGCCGAAATCATATGGTCCGACGCCCAACGGCTCGCCGAGCTTTACGACCGAATTTACTCCCTTCCCAAGCCGACCATCGCCGCCGTCAACGGCGCCGCCGTCGCTGGCGGCGCCGGCCTGGTGACCGTGTGCGACCTGGCGCTGGCGGTCCCGACGGCGAAGTTCGGCTATCCGGAAGTGCGCCGCGGTCTGGTCGCCGCGATGGTTCTTCCTCATTTGCTGCGTCACGTCGGCGAGCGCGCCGCTCGCCATTTGCTGCTCACCGGCGAACTGATCGATGCCTCCGAAGCCGCTCGCGTCGGTCTCATCAATCAAGTAGTCAATGCGAATTCCCTGTTGGACACCGCCGTTGTGTGGGCCAAAGCATGCGCCGAGGGCGGTCCAGAAGCGCTGGCGACGACAAAAGAGTTGCTCAGGAGATTTTCGACGCAAGCCCTTTCAGTTGAGGAGGGGGCCAAAGCGAGCGCGGCGCCCAGGCTCGGCCACGAATGCCGCGAAGGGTTGGCCGCCTTCTTCGACAAGCGACCGACCCCCTGGGCGACCTACTGATCGTTAAGTTGCGCGGAGCCTGTGGCGTCAGCGAAGGCGACGGCCGATGTCCCGCGGTCGGCAAAGTCGAAATCCTCACCGACTCCGACGGGCTCGCCCGTATCGACTCGGCAAATCGCGCAGCGAACGGGAACGAGTTCCAATTCGTCGGCGCTCCCTGCGGGCGCAGAGCCCTCCCTCATTAGTTCGGACGCGTGGTCATTGAGGCGAATCACGAATGGACAACCGGGCAGAGTCTTGTCGTTTGGAAGATGGGACGGCATCTTGAGTGTAGCTTACAAGCCGGCTTATAGGTCGCCGCCATTCGATTGTCATATGCCGAGTTACTTCGCCACTTGTGCACGCGGACTGGAGACTCAGCTTGCAGCGGAATTGCGCAACCTTCGCGCATCGGACGTTCGCACGGGTCGCGGAGGCGTTGCTTTCGCCGGCGACCTGGCCATTCTCTACCGAGCCAATCTCTGGCTGCGGACTGCTGTTCGCGTGTTGCGGCCCGTGCTCGAAGCGCATGTCGAATCGCCGGACGAACTCTACTCCGCTGTACAATCGATCGACTGGTCGCAGTACCTCACCCCCGAGCACACTCTGGCGGTTGATTGCAATGTGCGCGATTCCCGGATCACGCACTCGCAATACGCCGCCCGCCGAGTGAAAGATGCCATATGCGATCAATTCGTCGCGAAGTGCGGGCGGCGGCCAAGTGTCGACGTCGAGCGGCCAATGCTGCCGTTCAACTTGCACATCTACAAGAACAATGCGGTGCTTAGCTTCGATTCGTCCTGGGATTCGTTGCACAAGCGGGGCTATCGTCCGGTATTGACGAAAGCTCCCCTCAACGAAGCCTTGGCCGCGGGACTGGTGCTCAGCACCGGTTGGACCGGAGACACGCCGCTCGTTGACCCCATGTGCGGTTCGGGTTCGCTGCCGATCGAGGGCGCGTGGATTGCCCTGCGCCGCCCACCGGGACTGACCCGCAAACACTTCGGCTTCATGGGTTGGATGGACTTTGATATTGCGATGTGGACGGCGGTGCGCGATGAGGCGCGGTCGCAAATGCTCAAGAAGCTGCCGGCGTTCATCGGCGGGAGCGATGTTGGGGCTGATGCGATCGAACACGCACGCGCCAACGCCCGGGCGGCTGGCATCGGCCACCTGCTGAATTTCGAGCGTCGAGATTTGCGCGAATTTCGGCTCCCCGATGGTCCACCCGGGGTGCTCATTTGTAATCCCCCCTATGGGGAACGAATTGGCGACGAGCGTGAACTCCGTCCGCTTTATCGCTTGATGGGCGAGGTCTTTGCCGGACGCTGTGCCGGCTGGTCGTGCTTTGTGTTCACGTCCAACGATGCGCCGTGGCGAGAAATCCGGTTGAAGCCCCGCTCCGTCACGCCATTCTGGAATGGGAAAATTGCCTGCCGGCTGTTGCAGTATCGCGCTTGAACAGCAGGCTATTTGGTCCGACAATCAACGGGATGCCCCAATCCGACTCGCCGCCCAGTGGATCGACCAATGTTCTTCTGGAATGTGGATGCCGATGGTAGTGAACTGGCACTCGGCCTTCTGATTGGCGCTCTTGTAGGCGCCTTGTGTGGCGCTGTGCCCTTGACCGTTGGACTCATGCGCGGCCACAAGTCGATGGCCTGGACCGGATTTGGCTTTAGCATCTTCTTGGGCATGGGATGTATGCCCGTGGCCCTGCTGCCAGCGATCGTTTTCACCATCATCGTCGCGGTGACCGAGCCGATCGAGAAGCGCAAGAAGAGGAAAGGCGGACCGAAACGCCGGCGACGACAGGAACGGGCGGACGATTTCCTGGATGACGAACGAGAACGCCGACTCCAGGAACGGAACGACGACCGACCGCGCCGGCGGCGACGCCGGCCCGTTGATGATGACTTGGACGACGATGACTACGACGACCGGCCGCGGAGACGGCGGCGCGACGACTGACAGGGCGAATTTCGGATCGGAGCGGGTTCAGTCTTTCTTTTCACACATACGGCATTCGTTTCGCGGCGGCTGTGCCCCGCCGCGAATGTCTCGTGAGTGGGGGCAAGATCGCCAAGATCGCCAGTGAAATTGTGACCAGCCCCTGGCGACGTTGCCGAACGATTGTCCCGCCGGTGGAAATTAAAGGAGAACAAATCGATCTGCCGACTGTCAAAACGGCAGAGTCGCCGCCAACTCCGCCAACTTTTTCTCCATCCCCCATGCGCACTTTTCCTATTTGCGGGCCAACCCGGTCTGCTCCTCGATGAATTCGCCAACTCTCTGGCCAGGACTGCTCGAAGCACATTACCCATTCAACTCCATCGACTCTTCCCAGTGTTCGTACATCGTCTTCAACAGTTCTTTCGCGTCCTCGAAGTCTTGCATCGTCTCTTTAACCAGATTGGCATCCCGATAAATCTCCGGCGCTGCCAGCTTCGCTTCGAGTTCGGCGACTAGCTCCTCTTGCTCCATCACTTCCTTTTCCAGTTCCTCGACCTTACGGTAAGGGAACTTGCGCTTTCGTTTGACGGGTTTGCTCGTCGTCGGCGACGTGACGCGGCCATCATTGTTCGGAGCGACCGTTTTCTTCTTCCGCTCCGCCGCTTCCTCCGCCTCGCGAGTGGCACGCAGCGATTCGTACAGTTCGTAATTGCCATACACGACCTCGACCTTGTCCGGCTCCATGACGATCAAAAGGTCGCTGACCGAGTTCAAGAAGTATCGATCGTGGCTGACGACGATGACGGTGCCGTCGAACTCCTTGATCGCTTCTTCGAGCGCGTCGCAGGCCCAGAGATCGAGATGGTTGGTCGGCTCGTCGAGAATGAGAACATTCGCTCCTTCAACAACCAGTCGGGCCAGTGCCGCCCGGCTGCGCTCGCCGCCGCTGCACTCGCCGACTGGCTGGTCGACAATTTTGCCGGCGAGTCCAAAGCGGCCGAGAAGATCGCGCATCCGCTGCTCGGTCAATTCCGGATCCGGGTGCGGCCAGACCGCTCGGATCACCGGCTTATCTTCGTCAAGCAGCTTCAGGTGCTGATCGAGATAGCCGGTCTGGATCAAGTGGCCCCGTTTCACCGAACCCTCGGTCGGCTCCTCGTCGCCGAGCAGAATGCGCAACAGGGTCGTCTTACCGCAGCCATTTGGGCCCATGATGCCCAAACGTTTGCCGCGTTGAAGCTGAAAACTCAATCCTGAGAACAGGCGCTTTTCGCCGAATGCCTTGCCAAGGTTCTCCGCCTCGAAGACGACATCGCCAGCCCGCATCACCTGACCGAAGTGCATCCGCGGCACTTCCACTCGAGTGGGCGCTTCGATGCGTTCGATTTTCTCCAGCGCCTTGACGCGCGATTGGGCCTGCTTCGCCAGTTGCCCGTAATGGACCCGGCGGATGTACTCTTCCTGTTTTTCGATGTACTCCTTCTGCGATTCATATTCGCGCATTCGCTGTTCGTAGCGCTCATCGCGCAGTGCACGTACTGGGCGTAATTCCCCGGATAGCTCGTGATCTTGCGCTCGTGCAGTTCGAAAATCTTCGTGACCACCCTGTTGAGGAAATAGCGATCGTGGCTGACAATCAGCATCGCCTGCGATTGCTGCACCAGGTAGTTTTCGAGCCAGCGGACCGTGTCGATGTCCAGATGGTTGCTCGGCTCGTCCAGGAGCATTACGTCCGGGGAGGCGAGCAGGAGCTTGGCCAAGAGCAGACGGCGTCGCTGGCCGCCGCTGAACGAATGCACTTCGCGATCATTGTCCGCCGACGAAAAGCCGAGGCCGCCGAGGACGGTTTCCACCTTGTGGTCGAGCGTGTAGGCATCGTTGTGGTGGAGCAATTCGGTGAGCCGCTCATAGCGGGCCGCGAGCACCTTCTGTTGAATCGGATCGCTCGCATGGGACATCTGGTCGGCCACGCGAACCATCTCCTCCTGGGCTTTGAGAAGTTCACCGAACGCGGATTTAGCCTCATCGAAGAGTGTCTGGCCTGGGGCAAATTCCTCGTGCTGTTCGAGAAGCATCGCCTTGGCGCCGGCATGCAGCCGCACGTCGCCCGCGTCCGAAGTGTCCTGTCCCGCGAGGATGCGCATCAGCGTCGTCTTGCCCGAGCCGTTCGGACCGACGAAACCGACGCGCTCGCCGTGGAAGAGTTCAAACGAAACGTCGTCGAACAGGGGTCCGCGATCGAAAGCGCGCGTGAGATGGGAACAACTCAGAAGCAGCATCCAGCAACCTCGGGAATGACGAATGACCGGCGCATGACCCACCGATGTCGAAGGCGAATTGGTTCATCGGTGGGTCACGCGCCGGTCATTCGTCATTCTATTCATCGCGTCGCGACCCGAAATGCCTCCGCGGGAGTCGCGTCCTTGCCAAACATCCGAGCCTTCAAAATCAGCGCCTTCGCTTCCTCGTGCTTGCCATCAAACCAAAGTTGATGACCCAGGAGGAATAGCAGCGTGGCATCCGCGGGAAATTGATCCACGGCTTGTCGAAGTGATTGGAGCTGGTCGTCGAAAGCCTCCGGCTTCCTTCCATACAGATCGCGTGCGACGAATCGAGCCTCGGACCAGTCGGCTCGAAGCGCCATGCCCGTTGCGATGGCCGCGACCGACTCTCGATATTTGCCCAGCGCGAAAAGTGCCTGCGAGATCAAGTAATGGGCAGATGGTTCATTGGGCGTGATTGTGGCTGCCCGCCGGAATAATTCGAGCGCCCGGCCGTATTGCCCGGCGGCAAACGCTTTGCGGCCCGCCTCGGCGATGTGGTCGGCATCGGCTCGGCCCAGCGGTGCGGGCGCGGGCGGTTCGGGAGCGATCATGGGTGGCGCTGGTCCGAGCGGCTTCATTGCCTTCGGCGCCGCCGGCTTCTTGGCCGCCGGGCCAAACTCCGCGGGAATGACCGGCTGACGGCCGGGGGCGCAGGCGCCGCCACCGGCTGCTGAACGATGTTCTGAATTACAACCGGTGGCTGCGGGTTGTAATAAGGATTGTTGTAAATCGGGATGCCGCCGGGCCCGTAATACCAGCCCGAGTTGTAGATCGGAACGACAAATCCATAGCCGCTGGAAATGTACGTGAACGAACTGAGCGGCCCCGTGCGGACTTGGAAGAATGTCGTGTGACGACGACCGAACCCGCCACGGAATTGAGCTTGGCTATCGCTCGTGAAAGCGAACAACGCAACCAGAAGCGTCAGGGCGATGCGAAAGGACGGGCGCATGACCGATCCTCGGTAAGATGCGAACGGCCGGCACCAGGACCGATCGCGATGGTTGATAGACGAATTATCGCGCAAACTCAGTGGCAACGCAAGTCACGGCTGTCGTCCGGCCGGGTTGTGACAAAATTCGCCCAAGCTTCTTCGCCGGCCAGGACCTTCTCAGTCTATCCGGCTGCGCCTTGGACTTGGGACAGGCCGGCGGTCCGTCCCCGTGTCGGCGAGTGGCGTAGGCCCTTATCGGGTGCGTATCGATAATTTGTTGTCGATACGCGGACAACTGCCTCGCATCGTAGCTGAAGTCGCCAGAATTCCGTTTGGCGCAAGCCAGACGGAACTCTGGCGAGTTCCGCTACTCGCGTCGTAGCGGAAATCGCGAAACCTCCGTTTTGGCATGAGCCAGACGGAACTCTGGCGAGTTCCGCTACGCATCGGACGAACGTCGCAGACGAGGCGTAGTATCTTTTTTCCGTGTTCCAAAATGTTCCATTTTGTACCATTGGACCACCATTCCTTCCGGCCTCGGCGCGCATTGGCCCCTAGGGGACAACTCCCTGTATTGTGACGCCGCTCCGACCGCTAGGGGGTTTGTCGATTTTCTCGGGTTCTTTTTTGCGCGTGTTTTCGCCAGGGACGAGGCTGAACGGGGGCTCGCGTTCGCGACGCCTATCCAATCCGGTGCCGCCGGGTTTCGTCGATGAGTTGCTGTAGCCACTGGCGATACGGTGTGCCGCCCGTGCCGCGCGGATCTTGGACGTGGCGATGGATGTACAACTCCGCCCAGCCAAAGTGTACTTCGCGGAATGTCGCGATTGCTTCCAGGACGTCGTTGAACACGTCCTGGCTCGCCAAAGGCTTCACCGGCGGCAAGGCTTCCACTTCTTCGATCATTGCTCGGTGGGCAGCCGGCATGAATTGCCGCATGTCGTTCAAGTGATTCGTCAACAGCGATGGCTGATGCGGAATCTTGAGAAATGCCACCAGCGTTGGCTGAATGCTCGATTGCGCGCCGGTCTCGCCGCGAAAGCTCATCGGCGCCGATTCGACCCCCTCGTAGACGACGTGTTCGAAGAAGCGGATGTATGGCCGAAACGTCTTGAAATACTGGTGAGGATCCATCTTTTCGGGAATCCGGCGAATCACCTCGACTTGCTTCCAGACCGCCTTGGCGATTTCGGCCAGCCCGGTGTCGATCTCCTCGCCGCGGCGGCCGGCCCGGAGAGCGGGCTTCATGCTCTCGATCGCTGCAAATATCTGGGCGGCGTTCGCTTCGATCTCGACGTGCACGAGGATGAACCAGTGTTCGTCGTACATGTGCACGAAATTCTGGATCGTATCAATATTGCCGAGTGCGATAGGCTCTTCGGCTCGAAAGCGCTTCCAGTTGTAAAGGGCATAGCCGTCGTAGCTCAGGATTGGTGGGCGGTTCAGCAATCGCGCTACGCCGCAAAGCGGCAGTGCGATGTTCTTGGGCAACATCGATTCCGGCGGCAACGGCACTTGGTTGATGTAGGCGGAGGCCAGGAAGCCGAGGCGAACGTAGTAGAGCCGCAAGTACGGTAACTGCTCGGGCGTGATTTGACCGTCGGGCCACGCCGGCAGCGACAACGAGCGGGCAAAAGCACGAAAGCCCTTGTCTTCGAGCAGACTCGGCAGATCGCGGCCGATCTCGTCGAGTGGCGCGAACTCGGAATTGGGCGGGAAGTGCGTGACCGGATCGGGCTCGGGCAAGAACCCGCGACGGGTAAAGATGGCGTCCATCGGGACTATTTTATCCACCGATGTCGCAGATGGACGTTTCCGACAAAACTCAATTGGACGGGATTAACGGGATCAACCGGATGAGAATCCAAGCTTGTCTTTCATCCAGTCAATCCTGTTAATCCGGTCCAATTTGCTTTTGGTCGGTGGCGTCCAGATGACGCTGTCAGCATCGTCCGCGACATCGGTGGATCGATTCTTACCTCACCTTGTTCGGCATCGTCTTCGGGGCGCCGATCGACTCGAACGAATTGTCACCTTTCGTCGACACCGTCGACGTGCTCGCCGAGGAGACGAGTGGTGGCGGGGCGTCGCAACCGGGGCAGGTTGCGTGATACGTCACGTGCGGGTTGTAGCCCGTCGAGTCGCCCGGAATCGGCCGCAATCGCAGATCCCGCCGACATGAGTGCAACCAACGGCGAATGGCATCGCCAACAGGGCGGCCGTCATCATTTTGCGCATGGGTTCCCTCCCTGGTCCATTTTGCCGGCAGCCTCCTGCGCCAGCAATATTGGGACAATCCAGCGGTCAACGTGGACCGCCCATCTTTCACCGTTTCTTTCGGCATACGCGGCTTTTGTGCTTAACCCATTTTTCCCAGACGAGCCTTGTGCCGAGATAAGATGGGCAAGAGAATCTCAGCTCCGAGCTATCAGCGATCAGCGGTAAGGGGTCAGCCAGAATGGCTTGGGTCGGCTGAAAGCTGATGGCTGAGAGCTTTGAGCTGACCGCTTTATGCAAAAGGAACAGAATTGATGGACGCCGTCATACTCGCCGCCGGCCTGGGCACTCGCCTTCGCCCACATACGAACACGGTTCCGAAGCCATTACTCAAAGTCCAGGGCCGGCCGATCCTCGACTGGATCATTGGCGCCTTGCCTCCTGAGGTCGATCGACTCGTAGTGGTGACGCATTATTTGGCGGAGCAAGTAGACGCGTATCTCGCTGGTCAGCAGCATATCCGCAATTGGCACACGGTGCGTCAGGAAGTGCCGCGTGGCACGGGCGATGCGCTCCGCGTCTGCCAGCCACATATTACGAGCGAGCGCATGCTCGTTCTCAACGGCGACGATATTTACGGCGCAGCGGACCTGGCCAAGCTCGCCGCGACGCCGGCCGGCATCCTGGCGCAGCCCGTGAACGACCCCCGCAAGTGGGGGATCATCTTTCCGAAGACGGACAACCCCGCCCTCATGGATCGCCTGGTGGAAAAGCCGGACATGGACGGGCCGGCCCTCGCAAATATTGGGGCGTATCTTCTGCCGCGGACGGTGTTCGACATTCCGCTCACGCTATCAAAACGCAATGAGTATGAGTTAACAGAGTGGCCCGACATGCTGGCGAAACGCGAGCCGTTCCACATCGTGCAGTCCACGTTCTGGCTGCCGATCGGCACGGTCGAAGCTTGGAACGATGCGCAGAACGCGGACCTGTCAAAGGCAATGCGATGAGCGAGCATGATCAACGCGAAGATTACGATGACGGGCCTCGTAAACGGCCCAACAACATAGCTGGCTGGGTCCACTGGCCTGGACTTGTCCTGACGGGGTTTGGGGCAATTCAGTTCGCACTATCGATCGCCGGATTCCTTTGGCTTCCAAGTGCAATGGTCTTGAAGTGGGTTGATCCAGAATTCTACGACGACGATGGGCCTCAGTGGCCGGAGGTCATCCTCGGCACTCTGATCTTCGCAATTTGTACCGTCCTGAATCTTGTGGTCATTATTGGCGCTCGTCGAATGGCGAAATTCCGCAGTTATCGTTTGGTGATTTGGTCAATCGCCCTATCGTTCATTCCCCTTCCGTTGATTTCTTGCGGAATGATTTCGTTACCGGCCAGCATTTGGGCCCTGGTCGTCGTATTGAACCCCGACGTCCGCGCACGCTTCGAGGATGTGGCACGCCCAAAATCGAAACGAGGCGACAACTAGCCGAGCGGAGCCGCGTCAACGCGGCGGGTTCGCCGTTGTCAGGGGTTTTGAAATCTTCGCAGCGTTCAACGAATCAAGGCACTCTGAGTTTCTCTGTGTCCTCTGTGACTCTGTGGTGAAGAATCGAGGTTACTTCGGCGGGACGAGACTTACCGCCTTCAGGTCAATCAGAGCCCCGCGGAGCGGCCCCGCCGGGTGCACGACGATGCGCCCTTCGCCGGCGGCGAGCTTGATCGTCCCGATCTTCACCGTGCGGTATTTGGACCAGGCGCCGGTGCTCTCCACTTTCCAGCGAACCGGCGCATCGCCGCCTTCGATTAGGAGTTCGTTGCCGGCGGAGTGGGCGTCGCAGGCGTAATCGAGATAGACATCGAAGGTCGCAGCCGTCGGGATTTCGACGCGCCACTCGGCGACGTCATTCACGCCGTGCCACATGCCGATGTTCTTGAAGTCGGATTCGAAGGCGATGTCGGCGCCGCGAATTTCGGCGGTTTGCGCTAAGCCGCAAGCGGCCGGCGGTGGGTTTGAGGAGAGTGGGGATATTGCCCGGGAATTGTTTGGCCGGCGGGCGCGTGGCGGAAATGAAGGCGATCAGGTCGCCCAAATCCTTCTTGGGCAAATCCTTCTCCAACCCCTCCGGCATGAGCGACTTTCCACTGCCACGAAGTTCTTCGATTTCCGAGCGCAATAGCGTCTCGTCCTTGCGTTGCTGACCACGGAGCGTGATGCTCGTCGCCGTCTCGCCAACGAGGATGCCGCTGACCGTGCGCATGTTCTTGGTGATCGCCTGGTACTCGACATAGCGCGAATCGACGTTGCGATTCGGATCGAGAATCTCCTGCAGCAGGTAGCCCGGCGTACGATTGGCGAGCGCCGCCAGATCCGGACCCACTTGAACGCCAACATCGCCCAGCTTGTGACACGCGGCACAGACCTTCGCAAAGACCGCCTTGCCCTTGACCGGGTCGCCATTGGCCGGAACGTCGGAATAGGCCTTGATGACCTTGGCGCGATCGGGATTGATCGCGCCGTCGAAGAGCTTGGCGGCACGATCACGAATCGTGTGGTCGGCGTTGGTCAGCAGGCGCTGGCGGCGCTTGGCATCGATTTCGCCGGCGGCGATTGCCTTGGTTTGTATGGCATCGAGGATTTGCCCAGGCCCATCTCTCCGCGACAATAACACGTCAAGGACCTGGGCCCGCGTCGCGGGAGGATATGCTTTCCAGCCGTTGACCAGAATCCCGGGACCATCCTTGATCCGCCCAAGGTGCACTACGGCGGCCGAGCGAAGGGCAGGCGATGTCGCGGGTGAAAGCATGCCCGCGAGGGCATCGCTTTCTGCGTCCTTCACCGCTCCACGGCCAACAAGCAGTAGGGCCGCGATTCGGTTCGCTTCTGGTGCCTTTTCATCAACCACTACGCGTAGTGCGGACTTCCCGATTTCCTCGATGGCGGTACTGAGAGCGGCGTCGATCTTGCCTGGTCGGTCGAGGAATCCGGCCACGGCCTCAAATTGCCAGCGGGAGTATTTGCCCATCTTCGGCGTCGTCGCAGCCTTGAGCAATTCAGTTTGCGCCGCGGTGCTTTTCATGCCGGTCGCCATGCGCATAAGCTGGCTGACGACGATTGGCGGCGGCCCAGCTTCGCCCGATTCCTTAAGCACTGTCGCCAGCACGCCGGCCAAGTTTTTCTTGCTGACACTGCTCAAAACGGCCGCGACAAGGTATGGGTCCTTCGAGTTCTTGATCGCCATGCGGCCGAGCGCCTCGGCGGCTTTAGGGTTGTCCCAGTAGCCGAGGCTGTAGGCGACTTGGAGGCGGACCTGCGCGTCGCGATCGTTTGCGAGCCCGGCAATAGCCAATCCAACTTGCGGGTCGGTAATCTTCTCCTTTGCGGTGTAGTAGATCGCCCACCGTCGGACCGCTGGGTGATGGGGGGCGTCGATGAAGTGACCGGACGGCTTTAGGTCCTCACCGTCCACGACAAGTTCGTGCAGCGGAAAATAGTCCGGTGGCCACCAGGGGCCGACAAAAGCGTATGCGGCCGGAGGTAGGAGGTTCTTCCATCTCATAAGCTGGGCCGCCATGTCCCGCACCCATCCATTTCGGCTTCCGCCTAGGAAGTACAGTTCGTTCCCCTTCTTATCGAGCAGTCGCCACTGCTCCGGGCGCGGCCCAGTGTCCTTCGGCCGAACCCGATAAATCCGTCCCATGCCCGCTCCCGCTCGCAAATCGAGCTTCGCCGCGTCTTCGGGTGGGATCCAGCGTGGGTGTTCGATCACGTGGCGGTACATGTCGACGATCCACAGGCAGCCATCGGGTCCCGTTATCGCTTGCACGGGGCGGAACCAGTTGTCTGTGGAGGCCAGGAACTCGCGGTCCTTTTCGTCGGCGGGGCGGTGGCCTTCGAAGGTACAACCTTTCGGCGTCAGCTTCAATCGATGCACGCACAGGTTCACGGGCTCGCAGGTGAAGGCGTTGCCTTTGAAATCTTCGCCGAGCAGGTTGTCGCGATAGATACAGAGGCCGCACGCGGCGGTCACCGTGTTTGGCGGGCCGGAGAGCTTGAAGCGCTGCTGATCGATCTTGATCGGGAACAGGTGATTCGGATTCGGGTCGGCCGGCACGAACACGCTCGACGGCGGCGAGACGACGTATGGGTTCCGCTTCAAATAATGATCGTCGAGCGGATAGTGGCGAATCAGCGTGCTGTTGTCGCAGCCGAACCAGTTGCCCCAGTCGTCGCGCACGCGGCCCTGCTGCGAACGACCGGTGACCGGCTCGAGTTCCCCCGTATCCGGCTTGATGCGAAAATCGCGGTCGCCGAGTTGATAGGTCTTGCCATTAAAGCTCTTG
The DNA here is from genome assembly GCA_963773845.1 of uncultured Gemmataceae bacterium. GTDB lineage: Bacteria > Planctomycetota > Planctomycetia > Gemmatales > Gemmataceae > SIAJ01. Next base: position 581,747 of record CAVZCU010000011.1, on the reverse strand, counting down.
ATCGTCCCGCCGAACAGGCCGCACGAGCCGTAGACCCAGCCATCGAGACCGTATTCCAGTCCGTTTACGCGACCCTGATAGTTGCCGGCGCCGAAGCCGCTGAACAGCGTTTTCACCTTATCGGCCTTGCCGTCGCCATCCGTGTCTTCGGCATAAATAATGTCCGGGGCGGCACAAATCAGCACGCCTTTTCGCCAGACTTTGACACCGGTCGGGAACGCTACATTGTCGAGAAACGTCGTCGCCTTGTCGAAATGGCCGTCGTTCTTGGTCGATTCGAGGAAAACGATCCGCCCGCCCGGTTCGTATTTGCCGGTCTTCCCCATCGGGTAGTCGATCATCTCGCAGACCCAGAGCTTCCCATCCGGCCCGAAGTCGATGGCGACCGGCGAATCGATCAACGGCTCCGCGGCGACCAGTTCCACGACCAGGTTCGACTTGGTCACGATCTTGGCGAGCGATTGCTGCGGCGACAGCGGCATCGTGCCCTGGACCTTGTTCGCATCGAACTTGGGCGGGAACGATTTGCCGAGTTGTTCCTTGACGGTGGCGACGATCGGCTCTTCGAGGCCCGGCTTGAACGGGCAGGGTTGATCGTAATAGATCATCGCCCCGCCACCCTCGTAGCCACCTTCCTTGAGCACGCGCTCGGATGGGATGTAGCACGGGGCGGCGTTGGCATAGCCATTCATCCACAGCCGCTGACAATCGAGTTCCTTCTTGAGGCGCAGTGAATAATCGACTACCGGTTCGCCGGGCAGGAAGACCATTGCCAATGCGTCACCGAACGACCAGGTCTGAATTGGGTAATCGATCCTGGTCGGCAGGGCTTGCTTGCGGTCGAGCTTTTCGAGCTGCACGCGAGCGTGATAGCCGATGGCATCTTTACGTTTGGCTTTCTCTTCCCATTGCGCTCGCGTCGGCAGCGACCCGAGCGGCAGTTCGATTTGCTTCCACTTCGTCGTGATCTTGCCCGTAACTGGTGCGCGAAACGATAAACTCAGTCGCTTGATCTCATTCGCGACCTCGCGGCCTTGCAGCATGGCAACTTCGACCTTGTCGCCGGTGACCCCCGACGAGGGATTCGAATCGGCCCCGCAACCTACGCTGATGAACGCCATCGCACCGGAGAATGCGCTTTGAATTTCCTCGGCCGCGAAGCCGGCCCAGTCGCCGCCGACCTTGTTGAAGGAGAGCGTGACGCAATGGCAGGCATAGCTGGTGTAAACCGCTCGCAATTTGCCCTTCGGATCGTGAATGAATAACACCGGCAGATCGTGATCGACGGGCCCGCCTCTCGTCCGCCGATTGGCCGCAAAGCCAACGCTGCCGATCGCGTAGCTCAACTTGGCTGGCGTGCGTTTCTCGAGCGCTTCGAGGCCAACCTTTTCGAGCTTGTCGAGGAAGTCCGCGGTGTATTTGTCGATGTTGGCGAGATGTTCTTTCGGGATCGGCACGCCGAACAGCGTCTGGTTGGCCCCCTTGAGCATCGGGCCGGTATGCGTGTGCGTCGCGGTGATGGCAAGCCGCTCGGGCTTGAGGTTGGCCTTGCGCGCGAAACGCCGAGCCAATTCGGACCGAATGTCCTGGGGGATGCCGAGCATATCGACCGTAATCAGCAAAGCCGGTTCCTTGCTCTCGTCTTCAATTGCCATCGCTCGCGCCCAGATGCGCTGATATACCCCCTCGGACTCCGTACGGCGGAAGCCGAAGCCGTTGAGGCGGATCGGGTGCGACGGCGTGATGTCGACCTGGGCGAGGCCAACGCGATAAAGATCGGCGGCGTCGGCGAAGAGAGGGGCCAAGATTAAAGCGAGAATGGAGAATCGCAACATCGATGGCTCCTGCACCACAAAAGATCCGGAGGCATATGCGTAGGATGAAGATTAAGATTAGGAAGACGATTGAAAGAAGCAGCAGGATTAGCAATACGACCAAACCGCCGTCCACTGGCGAATCCGACTCTTGTCAGTTGGCCGAAGTCGCGAGCCCGACGCTGAGCGACGGGGCCGACAAGAAAGAACCCAACACAAAGACACGAAGATCACACGAAGACACGAAGTTTGACAAATGCCATTCCTCTTTGTGTCTTTGTGTGATCTTCGTGTCTTTGTGTTGGGTTCGGGACTGCGTTCGCTCCCGCGGTGGACCACCGCTTTGCTTCGGCCTCCGCCGCGACGCATTCTCGGACTTTGCCAGGTTCCTCTTCCTTCCAGTCGGACTTGTCGGTACTCGGTCATTGGTCCCCTATCATTCCCATTAGGCACCAACGCTCACGGGATCGCGCTTCATGTCCCAGCCATCCTTCGCCAGCCGGCAGAATCTGGACCTCATTGAGGATTTCTATCGCCGTTGGCAGGCCGACCCTCATTCGGTCGATGAGCGCTGGCAGGCGTTCTTCGAAGGGTTCGAGCTTGGCGGTCGAGGTGAGTGTCCGTCGGACACGTCGCAAACTGGCGTTGTCCGGATGGTTTATGTCTATCGCAACGCGGGCCATTTGCAGGCGCACCTCGATCCGCTTTCGGAAAAGCCTGCTGCCCATCCATTGCTGCAACTTTCGCAGTTTGGGCTCTCCGAAGCCGACTTGAATCGCACCTTCGATTGTTCGGTCTTCCGCGGACTCGGCCAGGCGACCTTACGGGAGTTGAAATCGGCGCTCGAAGAGACTTACTGCGGTTCGGTGGGCGTGGAGTTTCTCCACATTCAGGACACGGCGATTCGCCGCTGGATCGAAGAAAAGATCGAGCCCCGGCGGATGCGGCCCGATCTCGCGACCCGGCAGAAGCTTCGCGTGCTGATGACCCTGCACTATGCGGAGTTGTTCGAGCGCTTTTTACACACCCGCTATCAGGGGCAAAAGCGCTTCAGCCTGGAAGGCGCGGAAACGCTAATTCCGATTCTGGATGCGATTGTCGAAAAGGGGGCGACGCTCGATGTGAAAGAATTCGTCCTGGGCATGGCCCATCGCGGCCGGCTCAATGTGCTCGCCAATATTTTGCACAAGCCGTATCAGCAACTGTTTGCCGAGTTCGAAGATAACTTTCTCCCCGACTCGCTCGATGGCGATGGCGATGTGAAATACCACCTGGGCTTTTCCAGCGACGTGACGACCAGTGGCGGGGCGAGCGTTCACATCTCACTCACGCCCAACCCAAGCCACCTGGAGGCCGTCGATCCCGTGGTCGAAGGGCGAACGCGGGCCAAGCAGCGAATGCAAGGCGATCGAGAGCGCACGCAGGGCATACCGCTTTTGCTCCACGGCGACGCCGCCTTTGCCGGCCAGGGAATGGTCGCGGAGACGCTCAATCTCGCGAACCTGGAGGGTTACACGACCGGCGGAACGATTCACGTGATCGTCAACAATCAGATCGGCTTCACCACTTCGCCGAGCGACGCTCGATCGACCACGTATTGCACGGACGTCGCCAAGATGATCCAGGCGCCGATTTTCCATGTGAATTGCGAAGATCCCGAAGCATGCGTGTTTCTGGCCGAGCTGGCGATGGAGTTCCGGCAGACTTTCCATCGCGATGTGGTTATCGATATGTACTGCTATCGCCGGCATGGTCACAATGAAGGAGATGAGCCGGCATTCACGCAGCCGATCCTTTATCAGAAAATCAAGAATCGGCCGACCGCCTCGGCAATTTACACGGAAAAGCTAATTGCCGATGGCACCTTGAAACGCGAAGAGGCCGAGGAAATTCAACGGCAGTTTCAAGATAAATTGAACGCGGCGCAGAAGGAGATGCGCAAAAGCCCGCCGGGCCGGCGGGGCATGAAATCGTTCGGCGGAGTCTGGAAAGCGTTGCAGCCGCGCTACGACGACAAGCCCGCGATGACGGCCGTCTCGCACGACGACTTGAAGCATGTCATCGATCACATCACCACGGTGCCAGCCGACGTGGCGGTGAATCCCAAAATCACCCGGTTGCTCGAGCATCGCCGCGAAATCGTGCACGCGGGCAAGGGGATCGACTGGTCCACGGCCGAGGCACTCGCGTTCGGCACGCTCGTTTCCGAAGGCATCAGCATTCGATTTACGGGGCAGGACACGCGGCGGGGAACGTTCAGTCAACGGCATGCAACCTTGTCGGACGCGAACACCGGCCAACGCTACGTGCCGCTGAAGGCTCTCGCCAAGCCGCCAACCTTTTTCGGCATCTACGACAGCATGCTCAGCGAGCAAGCCGTGCTCGGCTTCGAGTTTGGCTTTTCGCTCGATGCGCCGAATACTCTGGTGCTTTGGGAAGCGCAGTTCGGGGACTTTGCCAATGGAGCGCAAACGATTATCGATCAATTCATCGTCTGCTCCGAATCGAAGTGGCAGCGGTCGAGCGGGCTGGTGATGCTTCTACCCCATGGGTACGAAGGCCAGGGACCCGAGCATTCATCGGCTCGCCTGGAACGATTCCTGCAAATGTGTGCCGAGGACAATACCCAAGTTTGCAACCTGACCACGCCCGGGCAGTACTTTCATGTCCTTCGCCGGCAAGTGAAGCGTGACTTCCGCAAACCGCTCATCTTGATGACCCCCAAGAGCCTGCTCCGGCACAAGGACTGCGTTTCGAGTGCCGACGAGTTTACCGCAATGGTATTTCGCGAGGTGATCGACGATGTGGCGACTCGACCCGAGCGCGTCCGTCGAGTTCTGCTGTGCAGCGGCAAGGTCTATTACGACCTCATTGAGAAGCAGCCCGGCGAGGATATTGCCGTCGTTCGCGTCGAGCAGTTGTATCCATTCCCCGAAGCGCAGTTGCGAACGACTCTCAATCGCTATCGCAAAGCGGAAATCGTCTGGGTGCAGGAAGAGTCGCAGAACATGGGCGCCTGGAGTTTCATTGAGCCGCGATTGAGGGCAATGGGCTACAACGTTGTCTACGTTGGCCGCGATGCCAGCGCCTCGCCGGCCGTCGGCTCATTGAAGATCCACCAGCGCGAGCAGGCGGAGCTGGTCGAAGCCGCTCTGAACGGCGGGCCGGCCCCGCATCTGGTCGGTACAGATCGAAATGGCGTCGCGAAGAAGCACGACTTGGCGAGTGTCGAGGCGTAGGACCGATCGATGCGCTTGGCCCATGAAAGAGCGTGGCCCCGGGTTCCAGCGCGCGTCGGGCTTTCGCCTCGACGCTCGACATTGATTGAGGATCACTCATGCCGATCGACATCCGCGTCCCCTCATTCGGCGAATCGGTGACCGAAGGGCGGCTTTCGCGCTGGATCAAGCCCGACGGCGCTTCGGTGAAGATCGACGAGCCGGTCTGCGAACTCGAAACCGATAAAGCCACCGCCGAGGTGCCCGCACCCGCCGCGGGCGTGCTCAAGCACGGTGCCAAGGAAGGAGATACGGTCGCGGTGGGCGTCATCATTGGCAGCGTCGATCCGACCGCTACGCCGCGAGCGGCAACAGCGACCCGGCCATCGATCGAGGAGAAGAAAGTCCCCGTATTGATGCCGGCCGCTCGGCGCGCTGCGCAAGAAGCCGGTTTGGACACTTCGAAGCTCACCGGCACCGGCCGCGGCGGACGGGTGTTGAAAGAAGACGTGCTCAAGGGCAACGGCGAGCCGGCGGCGTCCGTCGCGAGAGAAAGAGCGAGCGTTCCCAGCGTGCAGGCTCCTCCGGCGAGTGGCCAGGCTCCTCCGGCGACTCCCGTCGCCGGCTCGCCGAGGAACGCGGGTGAGCGCGAAACGCGCACGCGAATGTCCGGCATTCGTCAGCGTATCGCCGAGCGGCTCGTTCAATCGCAACAGACGACGGCAACGCTCACCACTTTTAACGAAGCGGACATGTCGGCGATCATGGCACTTCGTGAAAAGTTCAAGGACCGGTTCAAGGAAAAGCACAGCGTCGGCCTCGGCTTCATGTCGTTCTTCGTGAAGGCAGCGGTCGACGCATTGAAGGCGTATCCCGTGGTGAATTCGAGGATCGACGGCGGCGACATGATCGAACAGCACTTCTACGACATTGGCGTCGCCGTCAGCACAGATCGTGGTCTCATGGTGCCGATCCTTCGCGATGCCGATCTGCTCAGTTTTGCAGACATCGAAAAGAAGATTGCGGAGTTGGCGGCGAAAGCCCGCGATGGCAAGATTGGCCTCGGCGATTTGCAAGGGGGCACGTTTACCATTACCAACGGCGGCATTTTCGGCTCGCTCCTTTCGACGCCGATCCTCAATCCGCCGCAGTCCGCAATTCTGGGCATGCACACGATTCAAAAGCGGCCGGTCGCCATCAACGACCAGATCGCGATTCGCCCGATGATGTACCTGGCACTGAGCTACGACCATCGCCTCGTCGACGGCCGCCAAGCGGTGCAATTCCTGGTGCGCGTGAAGGAATGCATCGAAAACCCAGAGCGGATGTTGCTGGAGATTTGAAAGAGCAGACCACTAAGGCACAAACAAGCACAAAGAGAAGACGAACTGTATTTCTACTTTGTGGTCCATTGTGTGATCTTCGTGCCTTTGTGGTTTGGCCTTTTCGGGAAGCACCATGTACGACCTGATTGTGATTGGCGGCGGGCCGGGCGGGTATGTGGCGGCGCTCCGTGCCGCTCAGCTCGGCATGCGTGTCGCCTGCATCGACAAGCGGCCGGCATTCGGGGGCACTTGCCTGAACATTGGCTGCATACCGAGCAAGGCGCTGCTCGATTCCAGCGAGCTATTGGTCGTCGCCCGCAACAAGTTGGCCAACCATGGCATCGGCGTCGGCCGGCTGACGCTTGACCTGGCGACGATGATGAAGCGCAAGAGCCAGGTCGTCAAATCTCTGACCGACGGCGTCGGCTATTTGCTCAAGAAAAACAAAGTTACCACCTACAACGGCACTGGCCGACTTCTGGGACCCGAAAAGGTCGAACTCAAGCGGGCCGAAGGGACCAAGGAGACGCTGGAAGGCAAGAACATCATCCTCGCTGCCGGCAGCGAGGTCATCGAATTGCCGTTCCTTAAATTCGATCACCAGTTCGTGGTCAATTCGACGGATGCGCTGAGCTTTACCGAAGTGCCAAAGCACTTGATCGTCGTCGGCGGTGGATACATTGGACTTGAACTCGGCTCGGTCTGGGCTCGGCTTGGCTCGAAGGTCACCGTTCTCGAATTCCTGCCGCGATTGTTGCCGAACACGGATGGCGAAATCGCCGCCCTCGTGAAAAAGTCGCTCGAACGCCAGGGGATGGAATTTCACCTCGATACAAAAGTGACCGGCTCGCGACCGGGCGGCCGGCAAATTGCCGTCACCACCGCGGACAAGAATAATCGCGAAGGCTCGTTCACGGGCGATAAAGTGCTCGTCGCCGTCGGCCGCAAGCCAAACGTGGATGGACTTGGCATCGACGAAGCCGGCATCAAGCACGATGTGAAGACCGGCCGCGTCGACGTCGGCGAGCGCTACCAAACCAACGTGCCGGGGGTTTACGCCATCGGCGACTTGATCGCTGGCCCAATGCTGGCGCATAAGGCGATGGAGGAAGGGATCGCGGTGGCTGAACTGCTCGCCGGCAAATCGGGCCATGTGAATTACGATGCGATGCCGAGCGTGATCTACATCTGGCCCGAAGTCGCCAGCGTGGGACCCACCGAAGAGCAACTCAAGGAGTCGGGTCGCGAGTACCGAGTTGGCAAATTTCCCTTCATCGCCAGCGGTCGGGCTCGGTGCATGGATGAAACCGAAGGCGTGGTGAAAGTGCTCGCCGATGCCCAGACCGATCGCGTCCTCGCCGTCCACATTTTCGGCCCACGAGCGTCGGATATGATCGCGGAAGCGGTCGCCGTGGTCGAATTTCAGGGCAGCGCCGAAGACATCGCCCGGATCGTCCACGCGCACCCAACGCTCTCGGAATCACTCGCGGAGGCCGCGCGTGCGGCATGGAGCGGGTCGGCTTTGCATGCCTGAGCGGGGGAGACGGCGAAGCAGCATTAGGCCAGAGTCTTGCTCAACTGTTCGTCGAAGGCGTCCGGGCTTAAGAGTCCGCGCCATTCGAGGTGTGTGCGAGTCGTTAGGAGGTCCGCGGCGCTAAGGTTCTCGTCCGGGCGATACGGGCGGAACAAGAACACCGTATCTGATACGGGCTCTTCGAACTGCCAGCCTTTCGCGTGACGAGATTCCGTAAAGTGCAGCTCTCGAAGCAACTGGCGAAGTTGGCCGAACGTCGCAGGTGTCGTTTTCATAAGTGTCTCTGCTCTCTTTCCGCCAATACGGCGTCGCGGGCTGTCCAGCCGCACTGGAGGATGAATCGCTCGACGTGATTGACGCTCAGATCGGCGATCACGTGTTCGCGGGTTCGCCGCTTTCGGTCGGGCAGATGGGCCATTCGCATCTCCCGTCCGGAAATTGTATTTCGCCGGACAAAACCTCGAAAACTTCGACTGTGCATAGAACTCTGTCGATCGTCGGGACCCGGCAGCGAGGGCGGCGTGTGGAACAGCCTTGCAGGCGTCGAGGCGAGCACATTGAATAACCGAATCGGTTAGTTCAAAGAACCAAGGACGCCGCCACTTTGCGAAATTGAAAAGGAATTTGCCAATGGCATTATCACCCCTCGCCGGCAAGCCGGCGCCTCGCGAATTGCTAATCGATCCGAGTCGACTGGAGCGCGAATACTACGAGCGCCGGCCCGATGTTGCTCGGCCCGAACAGCGCGTCAGCTTTGGCACGAGCGGGCATCGCGGTTCGCCGTTCAAGGGGACGTTTACCGAGGCGCACATTCTGGCGATCGCCCAGGCCATTTGCGATTACCGACGCGACACGGGAATCGACGGTCCGCTTTACATGGGCAAAGATACGCACGGCCTTTCCGCCCCCGCGCAGCGAACGGCCCTGGAAGTGTTGGCCGCAAACGGTGTGCAGACGATCATTCAGCGCGACGACGGGTTTACGCCCACGCCGGTCATCTCGCGTGCCATCCTCGTTTACAATCGGGGACGTTCGGAGCATTTGGCGGATGGGATTGTGATTACCCCGTCCCACAATCCGCCCGGAGACGGCGGCTTCAAGTACAATCCGCCGAACGGCGGCCCCGCCGACGCGGATGTGACCAAGTGGATCGAGGATCGAGCTAACAATTTCCTCCAGCAAAACAACACGGCGGTCAAGCGGATTGCTTTCGAATCCGCTATCCAATCAGCGACGATCCGCCAGGAAGATTTCATCCGGCCGTACGTCGACGATTTGCGAAATGTCATCGACATGGAGGCGATCCGTTCCGCGAAGCTGAAGCTCGGTGTCGATCCGCTGGGCGGGGCGGCGGTTCAATATTGGCAACCGATCAACGAGGTCTACGGGCTCAACATTGAGGTCGTGAATTCAAAGGTCGATCCAACATTTTCGTTCATGACCGTCGATCACGACGGACAGATCCGGATGGACTGTTCGAGTCCCTATGCGATGGCCGGTCTGGTTGGACTGAAGGATCGCTTCCAAGTGGCCTTCGCCAACGATCCGGACGCGGACCGGCACGGGATCGTGACGCCCTCGGCGGGCCTGATGAATCCCAATCACTACTTGGCGGTGGCGATTCGCTACTTGCTCACGCATCGACCCGACTGGCCGGCTCAGTCGGCGGTCGGCAAGACGCTCGTCAGCAGCGGGATGATCGACCGCGTCGTCCGCAAACTTAGCCGACGGCTGTACGAAGTGCCAGTCGGCTTCAAATGGTTCACGCCCGGGTTATTCGACGGTTCTGTCTGCTTTGGTGGCGAGGAAAGTGCGGGGGCAAGTTTCCTTCGGCGGGATGGAACGGTCTGGTCGACCGACAAGGACGGGCTGATTCTGGCACTGCTCGCAGCCGAGATTACAGCCCGAACCGGGAAAGACCCAGGGGAGCACTACCGGGAGTTAACGACCGAATTCGGCGCCTCGAACTACACGCGGATCGACAGCCCAGCAACCGCCGCCCAAAAGGCACGGCTGCGGAAATTGTCGCCGGACGATGTGAAAGCGTCGGCGCTCGCTGGCGAGCCGATCGTCGGGAAGCTGACCCGCGCTCCGGGCAACAACGCCGAGATTGGCGGACTCAAGGTGGTAACGGAGTCCGGATGGTTCGCCGCGCGGCCGTCCGGCACGGAAGACGTTTACAAGCTTTACGCGGAGAGCTTCAAGAGCCCGCAGCATCTCGACGCTATTCTTGGCGAGGCACAGCGAATCGTAGCCGATTCGCTGAGCTGAATCCCATATGGAGAATCTTTCGGACGTTGCCAACGACGGGAAGCCGGCGAGAGCAGCACTTGTTGAAGGCGGTTCCGACGCCTGAAAGCTCTGCATGAATCAGCGGGTGCTGTATTGCTGACCGTCGGCCGCGGCGTTATGTTTGTTGATCATGAGCCAGGTCACTCGCATTCTTTCCGCGATCGAAGGAGGCGATCCATCCGCGGCCGAGCAACTGCTGCCGCTTGTCTACGCCGAATTGCGGAAGTTGGCGGCGCAAAAGCTCGCTCATGAGGAGCCGGGCCAAACTCTCCAGCCCACGGCCCTTGTACACGATGCCTACCTGCGTCTGGTCGACGGGGAGCAAATTCAGCACTGGAACAGCCGCGGCCATTTCTTTGCTGCCGCGGCTGAGGCGATGCGGCGGATTCTCGTCGAGGGCGCTCGCCGTAAACAGAGCCTGCGTCGGGGTGGGAAGTTGGAGCGCTTCGATCTCCGCGACAGCGACCGGTTTGAAATTCCTCTCAATGACGAGTTGCTGGACCTCGACGACGCTCTGGCCAAACTCGCCTTGGCTGATCCAACTGCGGCCGAACTCGTCAAACTTCGGGTCTTTGTCGGAATGACTGTCGAAGAAGTCGCGGAATTGCAAGGCATGTCCGTGCGGACAGTCAAACGAAACTGGGCTTATGCCCGAGCTTGGCTCGGACGCCAATTGTCGGCATATGACCACGCGAAACAGTGAACCGGATTATTTTCCTCAATTCCTTGGCCCCAATTCTGAGCCAATTTCGCACTGCCTTGTGCCGATTGGTTCGGCAAGCGAGTTATTCGAATGGCTGGACAACAGCAATCCGAGAAATCGATTTTCCTGACCGCTGTCGAGATGGATTCCGAAGCGGAGCGAGCCGCGTTCATTGAACAAGCGTGCACCGGCAATCCGCAACTCCGTGCCGAGGTCCAAGCGCTATTGCAGGCCCATGTAAGTCCTCAGCCGCTGCTAGACGCCGCTCCCGTGCTGGGACCGACGATCGATCAGCCCGTCCCCGAACTCCCCCACAGTGTCATTGGCCCTTATAAGCTCCTGGAGCAAATCGGCGAAGGTGGCATGGGTACGGTCTGGATGGCTCAGCAAATGGAGCCGGTCAAGCGTGTAGTTGCGCTCAAGCTGATCAAGACCGGCATGGCCTCGAAGCAAGTCATCGCCCGCTTCGAGGCTGAGCGGCAGGCCCTGGCCTTGATGGAACACCCGAACATCGCACGCGTGCTGGACGTCGGACAAACTTCCGCCGCGGACGCGGGAGGCTCGCCAAGACCGTACTTCGTCATGGACCTCGTCAAGGGCGTGCCGATCACGAAGTATTGTGACGAGCATCATCTCACTCCGAGAGAACGGTTGGAGTTATTTGTTCCCGTTTGCCAGGCGGTGCAGCACGCACACCAGAAGGGCATCATTCATCGCGATCTCAAACCGTCCAACGTGCTCGTGGCGCTCTATGACGGCAAGCCGGTGCCCAAGGTCATCGATTTCGGCGTCGCCAAGGCGGTCGGGCAGCAGCTGACCGACCAAACGCTGGTCACCGGTTTCGGCGCAGTCGTGGGCACGCTGGAATATATGTCGCCCGAACAGGCCGAGGTCAATCAGCTCGACGTCGATACCCGCAGCGACATCTACTCGCTGGGCGTCCTCTTGTACGAGTTGCTGGCCGGCAGCCCCCCGTTCAGTCGCAAGGAATTGGAACTGGGCGGGATGCTCGAGATGCTTCGCATCATTCGCGAGCAGGAGCCGTCGAAGCCGAGTACCAAGCTGAGCACGGCGGAGGGCTTGCCGACCCTGGCCGCCAATCGAGGCACGGAGCCCGCCGAGCTGACCAAATTGATGCGTGGCGAGTTGGACTGGATTGTGATGAAGGCGCTCGAGAAGGATCGGAACCGGCGTTACGAGTCGGCCAACGGGTTTGCGCAAGACGTGCAGCGGTATCTTTGCGGCGAGGCGGTGCAGGCGGTGCCGCCGTCGGCGGGCTATCGGTTCCGCAAACTGGTCCGAAGAAATCGGGCAGCGTTCGGGGCCATCGCGAGCGGCCTTTTGGTCATCCTGTTCGCCATAACCGGACTGGCGATCAACAACTGGCTGGTCGCCCGAGAGAAGAAAGAGAAAGAAGCCGCTCTTGAGCGCACCATCGAAGAGAAGGGACGCGCGGATGAGAACCTGGCAAGAGCGCGGAATGCCGTTAAAGAGTTCTTAATCAAGACCAGTGACAACCCAGTCCTCAAGACCGGCGATTTTCAGCAGTTGCGCAAGGAACTCCTGGAGACGGCAATCCCGTTTTATCTCGAATTCGTGCGACAGAAGCAGGATGACCCCGACCTCGAAGCGGAACGCGGCGAAGTTTTCGGGGAACTCGGCTTCGTTCATCGAGAACTGGGGAATCTGCCACAGGCCGTGGCCGATTTCGACCAGGCGGAGAGTATCTTTCAACAACTCTCGACGACATTTCCCGAAAGACCGCTTTACCGTTTGCACCTTGCCGACGCCAAGATCAGTCGAGGAGACAACCTCGTCGATCAAGGCAAGGTGGATCCTGCCGAGCAGGCTTATCGGCAGGCGCACGACATACTCGATCAATTGGTTTCGGACCACGGCGAGCCGAATTATCGCGAATCGCTGGCGCGAGCCACCAACAGTCTCGGCCTCTTGCTGAAGGAATCGAGCCGACCGGCCGACGCAGAGAAAATGCTCCGTCAAGCGCTCGGGCTCTTGGAGAAGTTGGTCGCAGAACAGCCCAAGTCGTTGCCATTGCGCGGGCAGCTCGCGCAATCGTGGCTCAACCTGGGCGGGCTTCAGTATGGTCAGCGCCAGGCAGACGACGCCCAGAAAGCCTTCCAGCAAGCGATCGACCTGCTCGATCCAGAAACACTCAAGAAGCTCGCTGGGGGTTCGCCGATCTCCCCGAAGTATCTGGCAGGGCGCAGGCGCGCCTGGAATAATCTCGGCGTCATTCATCGCGACGCACACCGCTACCCCGAAGCCGAGAAGGCTCAACGTGAATCGCTCGCCATCAAGGAAGAGCTGGCGGACAGGTTCCCGTCCGTGCCGCAGTACCGCCATGAATTGGCTCGAAGTTACAACAACCGCGGCGCCCTGTTGGCGTCCATTAAACGGCCGAAGGACGCGCAGATCGCCTACGAGAAGTCCGTCGGCATCTATGAGCGATTGAGCGCCGACCCTCGTGCCATTCCACTCTACGCCGTGGAACTCGCGGGCACGTACACGAACTTGGGTAGGTTGATGGGCGACAACGGTCAGCTTGCGGAATCGCTGCCCGTGCTTACTAAGGGCGTCGACACTTTGGAAACAGCGCTTGGCAAAGATAGTCGACTACTCAAGGTTCGCGAGTCGCTCCTGGTAGCCCACTGGGCACGGGCGCTGACCCTAGGGGGATTGAAGAGATATCAACCGGCGGTGGATGACTGGAGTCGAGCCATCGAGCTGGATGACGGCCGCTACTTCGTCGGCCTGCGTGTCAAGCGAGCGTCCGCGCTACTACATCTGAAGGATCACGTCCGGGCCGCGGCCGACGCCCAGGCAATCGCTGACTCGGCGATAGCGGATGGCGAGGACATTTACAACGCCGCCTGCGTCCTGGCGCTCGCGGCGAAGTTCGCCGAAGCGAATAAGTCGATGGCCGAATCGTATGCCAGTCGCGCCGTCGAATTGCTCCGCCGTGCATTTGCCAAGGGGTTCGGCGACCTGGCTCACATGAAACAGGACTCCGACCTCAAACCGCTGCAGGGCCGAGGAGACTTCACGAAGCTGATCAACGACTTGACGGAGAAACAAAAAGAATTGGACTGCAAGAAGAAAGAATCGGGAGACAAAAAGCCAAAGAAATAGCATCCGGCGATGTGAAAAAAACAAAAGCGGCCGGAGGGGCCCTTACCGCCAGCTCCCCACCGGCCCGGCACCGCCCCGGCGCATTGTGAGTCGGCGGGTGTGCAGGGTACTGGCGATACGTGCAATCGATGCAGAGGAAACCTGCCAAGGACACCTGAGTCATGCAGTCACACTTACTTCACGGTCGCCGAGCCGGGCGGCAGAACGACCATTCAAAAAGATTGTTTCTCGATCGTCTCGAGGTCCGCGCACTGCCAAGCTTCATAACAGCTCCCACGTACGCGGTCGATTACAGTCCCTACGCTATCGCGACGGGGGACTTCAACGCCGACGGCGCGCCCGACCTCGTCACGGCCAACGTCAACTTCGGGACGCTGAGCGTCCTGCTGGCCAACGGGGATGGCACGTTCCAGACTGCTCACACGTTCCCGGCAGTCGCGAGCAGTTTTCCCCGGGCGGTGAAGGTGGCAGACTTCGACCGCAACGGGGCCCTCGACCTCGTGGTGACCAGCGCCGCCCTCCGACCCGGCGGTCGTGCACGTCTTGTTAGGCAACGGCGACGGGAGCTTCCAGGAGCCGCGCGACTTCGCCGTCGGCACGAGTTCGTGGGATGTTGCGATCGCCGACTTCGACGCCGACGGGGCCGCCGACCTCGCCGTCACCGACCTGGGCGGGCAAACCCTAAACATCCTTCGGGGCAACGGCGACGGCACTTTCCAGCCGGCCGTCAGCTACCCTACTCCCTCCTTTCCGTTCTCGGTGGTCGCGGGTGATTTCGACGCCGACGGGGCTATCGATCTGGCGCTTACCAACTCCAACACGAACAACGTAAGTGTGTTCCGGGGTATCGGGGACGCTACTTTCGCGCCGGCGGTCAACTACTCGGTCGGCACACACCCTGTGTCGGCGACAACCGGGGACGTCAACGGGGACGGGGCCCTCGACCTCGTCACGGCCAACTCGGACGGCGACAACGTCAGCGTGCTCCCGGGCCGGGGCGACGGCACGTTCCAGCCACGGGTGAACTACGCCGCCGGCCCGGACGCGAGCTCCGTGACCGCGGGGGACTGGAACGGGGATGGCGACCTCGACCTGGCCGTGACCAACAAAACGTCAAACACGGTCCGAGTCTTGGTGGGAGCGGAGGACGGGACGTTTCGGCCGGGTGGCATTTTTGCCCTCGGGTACGGTCCCGCGGCGATGGTAACCGGCGACTGGGACGGCGATGGCCACCTCGACCTGGCCGTGGCCGACGCCGGCCAGGGCCTCTCGGCCGACGTGTCCGTGCTCGTGGGTTACGGCGACGGCACTTTCGCGGCGCCCCGGAGCTACGGCGTCGCCCTCCACCCTGGGGGCGTGGAGGTGGGAGACTTCAACGAGGACGGTGTGCCCGACCTGGCCATTGCGACCTATCACGGTGATTGCGTCAGTGTGCTCCTGGGCCGCAGCGACGGCACCTTCCAGACGGCGGCCAATTACGCCACCGGCAACTTTACTCACGCGCTGGTGGTGGGCGATTTCAACGCCGACGGCCACCTAGACCTCGCCGTAACTGGTCTCAGGTTGGATGTCTTGTTGGGCCGGGGCGACGGCACATTTGGACCTACCACATTTTACCTTGCCGTACCCACAAGCTCCGATTCGGTGGTCGCGGCGGACTTTGATGGCGACGGCGCCTTGGATATCGCTCTCACCGTTTATTATTCGGATAGCCCTTCGGTCGTGGCCGTCCTGATGGGCAACGGCGACGGCACCTTCCAGCCTGCCAGCTACTTCAATGCCGGGATTGGAAGCTACTCCGTCGCGGCAGGGGACTTCGACGAAGATGGCGATATCGACCTAGTCGTGACCAACGTATACGGGCGGGCTGCCGACAAGCTGTACGTCTTGTTGGGCAATGGCGATGGCTCCTTCCAGACCCCCGTGCCCTACGGTCTCGTCAGTGTCGGCCGGTCCGTGGTTGTCGCCGACTTCGACGGCGATGCCCACGTTGACCTCGCGGTGGCCAACGCCGACTCCCTGAATGGCACAACAGGGGTGAGTGTGATCCTGGGCAACGGCGACGGTACCTTTCAGGCCGCCGTCGACTACCCTGTGGACTACGAGGCCTGGGACGTTGCTGCGGGCGACTTCGATGCCGACGGCGTCCTCGACCTGGTTCTGGCAAACCCTCAATCAAACAGCGTGAGTGTCTTTCGCGGCCAGGGGGACGGCACGTTCCTGGCTCCCGCTCGCTACACCGCCGGCCTGGGCCCAAGGTCCGTGGCGGTGGGAGACTTTAATGGCGACGGCTTCCCCGATCTCGCGCAGGCCAACTGGGACGCGAACTTTGCGACCGTGTTACTGAACGCCGGGAGCACGACCACTGTTACGATAAATCAATGGGGCGGTCAGGCCGATCCAACGGCCGGCTCGACCATCGCGTTCGACGTGGTCTTCAAGGAACCGGTCACCGGGTTCGACGCAGCCGACATTGACCTGAGCGCCAGCACGGTCGGTGGGACGCTTGTGCCCGCGGTAACCGGGTCGGGGAGCACCTACATGGCCACGGTTACCGGCATGACGGGTCCCGGCACCGTGGTCGCCGTTATCTCAGCCGGGGCCGCGATTGATGGATGGGGCATGCCCACCCTGGCCTCGACCAGCACCGACAACACGGTGACGTTCAACAACGTTCCCCCGACTGTGACCATCGAGCAAGGAGCTTCGCAACTCGATCCGACCAACTCGTCGCCGATCACCTTTGACGTTCACTTCAGCCAGGCCGTCACGGGGTTTGATGGGTCGGACGTTCTGTTCACCGGCAGCACGGTTGCCGGCACCCTGGTCGCTGGAGTGAGCGGTGTAGCGCAGGATTACACCGTCACGGTCATGGGTATGTCCGGCACGGGGGCTGTAGTGGCCATTATCCCGGCGGGTGCGGCGGTCAATGACCTCGGGACCGCGAACGCAGCCTCCTCCAGCACCGATAACACAGTGTCATTCGACGGTGACCCGCCGACGGTGACGATCAACCAGGCGCCTGGCCATCCCGACCCGACCAACGTCGCGTCCGTCCAGTTTGACGTGAAGTTCAGCGAGCCGGTGACCGGGTTCGATGCGGCCGACGTGAGCCTGGCCGGCAGCACGACCGGCGGCACACTGTCGATCGACGTGACCGGTTCACTGGATACGTATCTGGTGACGGTCACCGGCATGACGACCAGCGGTTCCATCATCGCGACCATTCCGGCCGCAGCCGCGATCGACGCAGCAGGCAATGGAAACCTTGCCTCCACCTGCACGGATAATTTGGTCGAGTTCCTAAACGCCGGCATACTCGGGTTTGCGCAGGCCATTTACCACACCGCAGAAGACGCCAGTACCGTCACGATCACTGTGACTCGGACTGGCGAGACGGATGGGGCGGTATCGATTCAATACGGCACTGGCGCGGGCACGGCCCACGCTGGTTCGGACTACACGACTACTTTCGGCACGCTGAGTTGGGCCGATGGCGAAAGTGGCGACAAGACCTTCACCATCCCGATCTTGCCGGACGACTTGAATGAAGGCAAGGAAGTCATCAACCTGGCCCTGACCAACCCGGTTGGCAATCCTGACCTCGGTCTCACAACCGCGACGGTGGCCATCGCCCCGAGTGATGGACAAGGGCCCGGAGTCTACTACGACCAGGATGGCGACAAGTATTCGATCAAACTCACCGGCAAAACCGGCTCCTTGCTCTACTACCGCACCGACCCGGACGGCGATGGTCGGGGGCCCATCGAACTGATCGAGTTGACGGACACGCTGCCCGATCCGCTCAAGCCGAAGGCATCGCTCGTCATCACGGTGGCCAAGTCCAGGACGTCCACGGACGGGGGGACGGTCGGCCTTGGCGCGATCACCGGCTCCGGCCTGAAAAGCATTTCCGCTCGCAGGGCCAACTTGGACGGGGACGGCATCAATCTCAATGGCTACCTCGGCGCACTCGTCATCGGCAACATCACCAATGGCGCCGACATCACCACGCTGGCAACGACGAATCCGAAGCAAAAAACGCGGATTAATGCCCTGGCGATTGGCGACGATTCGGCGATCCAGGTGGGAGCGAGCGTCAGCAGTTTGGTTGCAACGTCTTTCGGCGCCAGTTCGTTTAACGCGCCGAGCGTCGGACTGTTCCGGGTGACGGGCGCCGTGACCGGCGCCGACATCGAAGTGGACGGCAATGTCGGGGCCGTGGTGGTCGGAGCGTTCCGGACAAGTCGATTGTTCGCTGGTTACACCGGTCCGGATATTCCCGACCCGGCGGGCTTCAACTTCGCGGCGACCGTGACGACGTTCCGGTGCACCGCCAAGATCGACGGCTTCGCGAACAGTCGCGTCATCGCCTCCAACTTCAAGACGGTGACGATTGCCAATCTCAATCCGGACAATCCGGCAAGCAAATTCGGATTCTACGCGAACGAGAGTCTGGGCGCAATCACCGTAAAGGGCCCGACGAAGTTCAAGTACAACGCCGCCCTGCCGACGCCGCAGGGCATCGGCGACTTCAAAGTGGAGATCGTTTAGTCAGACGGGTCGGGTGAATGATGGCTTCGCCATCGATTTGAAGAAAAGCGGCCGGAGGGGTCCTTACCGCCAAGCAAGCCCCCCACCGGCCCGGCACCGCCCCGGCGCTCGCTTTGCGCACGTCGAGAGATGTTGTCGCCATTGTAGAGCAGGCGACGGTTGCAAAGAAGAAATCCAAGGAGGTTCCCATGTTATCGGTCGAAGTCGAAATTCCGCGCCAAGCGCCGGCGCCGCGCCGCTGGAACGGAAGGATGCCCTGCCTACGCGCGAAGTCCGCCACGAGTACACGCGACTCGTTGCCGCCACTCCTGAGCCAGCTTGGCGTCTCGCTGCTCGTGTCCACTTACCAGGCGGGTAAGGTCGCCGCGATCGGCGTGGCCGAGGGCGAACTGACTCTGTCCTATCACAACTTCGAGCGCGCCATGGGGCTGGCCGTCAAGCCGGATGGCATCGCCGTCGCGTCACGCGCACAGGTCTGGTTCTTACAGGCTGCTCCCGATCTCGCGGCCCGCGTCGAGCCCGCCGGTCGGTTCGACGCCTGCTTCCTGACACGAACTTCCCACTTCACCGGCGAGGTCCAGGCCCACGAGCTGGCCTGGGCCGGCGACGAACTTTGGCTCGTGAACACCGCCTTCGGCTGCCTGTGCACGCTCGACGGCCGGCACAGCTTCGTGCCGCGCTGGCGGCCGCCGTTTATCAGTTGTCTCGCGGCCGAGGATCGCTGCCACCTCAACGGCCTGGCCATGGCTGACGGCGTGCCGAAATTCGTGACCGCCCTGGCCGAGACCGATACGCCGCAGGGCTGGCGGGCAAACAAAGTGCATAGCGGCTGCTTGATCGACGTCGCCAGCGGCCAGACGGTGGCGCGCGGCTTCGCCATGCCGCACTCGCCTCGCGTCCACCGCGGCCGGGTCTGGATGCTGCACTCGGGGGCGGGCCAACTCGTGCTGGTTGATCCGATGAGCGGCCGGGCGGAGACCGTTACCGAGTTGCCCGGCTACACTCGCGGCTTGGCCATATACGACCGATTTGCGTTCGTGGGCCTGTCCAAGATTCGCGAGACCTCGACGTTTGGCGGCATGCCGATCGCCGAGCGACGGCCGGAGCTGAAGTGCGGTGTCGGCGTCGTTGACCTGACCACCGGCCGACTCGTCGCCCACCTCGAATTCTTGACTGGCGTGGAGGAGATTTTCGACGTGCAGGTTGTACCAAGCGCTCGCTGCCCAACGCTATCCGGACCGTACGCCAGCCTCGACGGCGCCGCGCCGATCTGGACGGTGCCGCAGCCGCCGCCCGAACGATCGTGAAACCATGAACGGGCGCGGACTCTTCCGCGTGCCTCGAATCGAATACCAACAATTGGAGTGCCATCGCATGAAGACTTCATTCTGGCGTCGTTGGTGTGACTCGCTTCACAACTCAAACCGCAGCATCTCGGTATCACATGCGAGAACGCGGCGACTCAGGCTCGATGCGCTGGAGGACCGCGTCACGCCGACGCTGACGCCGCAGATGGTCCTCGATATCAACGCGACCACCCTGTCCTCGGACCCGTCGGACATGGCGACGATCGGGTCGACCACTTACTTCACCTCAGACGATGGCTTGCATGGTCGGGAACTGTGGAGGACCGATGGCACCGCCGCCGGGACTAACCTGTTCATGGACATCAATCCCGGCAGTGCCGGGTCGAACCTCGCCTCCCTCACGAACGTGAACGGGGCGCTGTTCTTCGCGGAGGGGGACAGCACGAATGGCTATCGGTTGTGGAAAAGCAATGGCACCTCCGCCGGCACGGTGCCCCTGAAGGACTTTCTCCCCGACCCGTATTGGGGCTCTGGCCCCAGCCAGCTGACGAGCGTGAACGGTACGCTGTTCTTCACGGCCTTCGACGTCACGCACGGCATTGAATTGTGGAAAAGCGACGGCACCGCTGCCGGCACGACGCTCGTCAAGGACATCGACCCCGGTGTCTACACCCCGGTCCCAAGCGCCCTGACGAACGTGAATGGCACGCTGTTCTTCACGGCCTTCGACGGCTACTCCAGCATGAAGCTGTGGAAAAGCGACGGCACCGCCGCGGGCACCACCTACGTCAAGCACTTCGACGGCGGCCTCAGCGACCTGACGAACGTGAACAGCACGCTGTTCTTCACGGCCAACGACGGGACCACGGGCACAGAGCTTTGGAAGAGCGATGGCACCGCCGCCGGGACCGTGCTAGTCAAGGACATCAACCCCGGCACAGGGGGCTCTCAACTCCAGCAACTCACAAACGTCAACGGGAAGCTGTTCTTCACGGCGGTCGATGGCACAGGCACCCTCGGGCTGTGGACGAGCAACGGCACCGCCGCCGGCACAATGCTCGTCAGCACGTCGGCGTTCAACCCCACGAACCTGACCAACGTCAACGGTTCGCTGTTTTTCTCGGCTTACGACGACACGCACGGTCAGGAGCTGTGGAAGAGCGACGGCACCACCGCCGGCACCACCCTCGTCAAGGACATTTTCCCAGGCACCTACTCTTATTCCGGTCCCTACGGCAGCGGCTACTACCTCAACAACTCGTCCCCCAGCAACCTGACGAACGTCAACGGCAAGCTGTTCTTCACGGCGGACGGCGCCAACGGGCGGGAGCTTTGGAAGAGCGACGGTACCGAGGCCGGCACAGAACTTGTCAAGGACGTCTATCCCGGCGGCACGTCGTCCGGCTTGAACTCGCTCACGAACGCCAATGGGACACTGATGTTCACGGCCAACGACGGCGGGCACGGGATCGAGCTGTGGAAGAGTGATGGCAGCGTCGACGGCACCGTCCTCGTCAAGGATATCTGCACCAACACCCTTGGTTCTTTTCCCGGAAGCATGACGGAAATAAACGGCACGCTGTTCTTCACGGCCGATAACGGCATCAACGGACTGGAGTTGTGGAAGAGCGACGGCACCGCCGCCGGCACTGCCCTCGTCAAGGACATCTGGCCCAGCCAACTGACCAACGTCGACGGGACGCTCTTCTTCACGGCCAGCGGCGGGCTGTGGAAGAGCGACGGCACCGAAGACGGTACCGTGCCGATCGCCGGAGTGAACGCATCCAATCTCACGAATGTGAACGGCACACTATTCTTCACGGCCGGCGACATCTACGGATCTGACGGCATCGAACTGTGGAAGAGCGACGGAACGGCCGCTGGCACCACCCTCGTGAAGGACATCTACCCGGGATACAGCCGGCAGTACGACTACTATGGAGGCTGGTGGTATGTCCCGAACAGCTCGAATCCGGGCAGTCTTACGAACGTAGGCGGCACGTTATTCTTCGCGGCGAACGACGGTACGCATGGGCGAGAGATATGGAAAAGCGATGGCACCGAGGCTGGCACCGTGTTGGTAAAGGACGTCCGCCCTGGCACCTCCAACTCTTACTCCTATCTTCAATCGCTCACCAATGTCGATGGCACATTGTTCTTCTCAGCCAACGACGGCGGAAATGGCTTCGAGCTATGGAAAAGCGACGGTACCGCAGCCGGCACAGTCGCGGTTAAGGACATCAACCCCGGCGTCAGTGGTTCCTATCCGAGTTCTCTGAAAAACGTGGACGGGACGCTGTTCTTCTCGGCCGCAAACGGCACGAACGGGCCGGAGTTGTGGAAGAGTGATGGCAGCGCGGCCGGCACGGTGCTGGTCAAGGACATCAACGCCGGTGGCAGCGGCTCATCCCCGACCAGCATAACGGTCGTGAACGGCGGAGTGTTCTTCTCGGCGTACAACGCCACGTCCGGCTGGGAATTGTGGAAGAGCGACGGGACGACGTCAGGCACGGGGATGGTCAAAGAAATCAGCCCAGGCGCCGCCAGCTCTTTCCCGGGCTTCCTCACGAACGTCGATGGCACGCTGTACTTCACAGCCCACGAAGGCAGCAACGGTCCGAGTCTGTGGCAGAGCGACGGCACCACTGCCGGAACCGTGGTTGTCACGGACCTCCGCACGAGTGCGCTCATAAACTTCAACAACACGCTATTCTTCTCGGCCGACGACGGTATTCATGGCAGTGAGTTGTGGATGTTGGCCGAAGGGCCGAGCCTCGGGGTGAGCGGGTTCCCCGGCACCGTTACGGCCGGAGTGCCCGGCAGCTTCACTGTCACCGCGAAGAAAGCCGACGGCACCACGGATACCGGTTACCTGGGCACCGTCCACTTCACCAGCAGCGATCCCAAGGCCGTATTGCCCGAGGACTACACGTTCACCGCCGCCGATCAGGGCGTCCACACCTTCAGCGCCTACTCTAAAGACGGCGGGCAGTCAGTCGATCACCACGATTGATACAGCGAATCCCGGCGACGCCGGCACGCAATCGGGAATTACGGTCAACCCAGCCGCTGCCAGCCGGTTCACTCTGACGGGCTTCCCGTCGCCGGTCACCGCTGGCGGGGTCGGCACCGTCACGATCAGTGCCTGGGATGCCTTCGACAACAAGGCCACCGGCTACACCGGCACCGTTCACTTCAGCAGCAGCGACGCCAAAGCGGTATTGCCCGGCAACTACACCTTTACCGGCGCGGACTCTGGAACGCACGCGTTCAGCGCCACGCTCAAGACGGCGGGCACGCAGTCGCTGACTGCCAAGGACACCGTCAATGGCGGTCTCACCGGCACTCAGGGAGCGATCCAGGTCAACGCGGCCGCGGCGAGCCGGTTCATCATCAGCGCCCCATCGAGCGTCAAAGCCGGCGTGCAATTCAGCATCACGGTTACAGTCGTGGATGCCTACGGCAATATTGTTACCGGTTACCGGGGCAAGATTACCTTCCGCAGTTCAGACGCAACGGCCAAGCTGCCCAAGAACTATACCTTCACGGCAGCAGATCAGGGCGTGCACACCTTTACGGGCGTGGTGCTGAAGAAGAAGGGCAACCAAACCATCACGGCAACCGACACGCGCGACAGCTCCCTCACGGGAACCGCGCTGATCAATGTGACATAGGGAACAGTTCGGGCGAACGCGCCCTGGACAATGCCGCCGCCGGCCCCTGACGGATCGTGAAACCGTGAACCGGCGTGGCGCTTATCCGCCGCGCCCAGAGTCGAGTTCAACCGAATAGAGAGCCATCGCATGAAGACTTCATTCTGGCGTCGCTGGTCCAATTCGTTTCACCACGCCAACCGCAGCATCTCGGCATCACATGCGCGAACGCGGCGACTCAAGCTAGATGCGCTGGAGGATCGCGTCACGCCGTCGCTGACCCCGCAGATGGTCCTGGACATCAACTCGAACACCCTGTCTTCGAACCCATTATTGATGACAGTGATCGGCCCGACCGCCTACTTCAATGCGAGGATGGCGTCGAGGGGCGGGAGCTGTGGAAAAGCGACGGCACCGCCGCCGGCACGGTGCTGGTCAAGGACATCAACCCCGGCAGCGCTACCTCGTACCCCTGGTGTCTCACGGACGTCAACGGCACGCTGTTCTTCACGGCCGACGACGGCACACACGGGCGGGAGCTGTGGAAAAGCGACGGCACGACCGCCGGTACGGTGTTGGTCAAGGACATCAACCCCGGCAGCGCTACCTCGTACCCCCATTCCTTCATGAATGTCGGCGGAACGCTGTACTTCGCGGCCGACGACGGTACGAATGGGACGGAGCTGTGGAAAAGCGACGGCTCCGCAGCCGGCACCGTACTTGTCAAGGACATTGTCGCCGGCGGTAGCTCCTTCCCCATTTACTTGTTGAACGTCAACGGCACGCTGTTCTTCACTGCGGGAGGCAACGCGAACGGTCGAGAGTTGTGGAAGAGTGACGGTACAGCGGCCGGCACCGTGCTCGTCAAGGACATTGCTACCGGCAGCGACGGCGCCGACCCTCGCCACCTGACGAATGTCAACGGCGACACTGTTCTTCACGGCCGACGACGGCACACAGGGGCGGGAGCTGTGGAAAAGCGACGGCACCGCCACCGGTACCGTGCTGGTCAAGGACATCCGCTCAGGTAGTGCCAGCTCTGACCCCAATTCGCTCACGAACGTCGACGGCACGCTGTTCTTCTCAGCCTACCAGGACGCGATAGGCTGGGAGTTGTGGACGAGCGACGGCACCGCCGCCGGCACCACCCTCGTCAAGGACATCTACCCGGGATCGAGCTGGTACAGCAGCCCCAATGGTGGAGGCTGGTGGATTCCGAACAGCTCTTACCCTGGCTCCCTGACGAACGTGAACGGGAAGCTGTTCTTCGCGGCCAACGATGGCATAGCCGGCTCGGAGTTGTGGACGAGCAACGGCACCGCCGGCGACACCGTGCTCGTCAAAGACATCAACCCCGGCGGCGACTTCTCTTTCCCCATGTACCTCACGAACGTCAACGGCACGATGTACTTCAGGGCCATGGACGACACCCACGGTCAGGAGTTGTGGAAGAGCGACGGCACCGCCGCCGGCACCACCCTCGTGAAGGACATTCTCCCCGGCATCGGATGGTCCTTGCCCATGTACCTCACGAACGTCAACGGCACCCTGTTCTTCAGGGCCGACGACGGCACGCATGGGGGAGAGTTTTGGAAGAGCGACGGCACTGCCGACGGAACCGTGCTGGTCAAGGACATCAACACCGTTGCCGCCTCGTCTTCCCCATCCTCACTCACGAACGTCAACGGCTCGCTGTTTTTCTCGGCTTACGACGAGACGCACGGGCGGGAGTTGTGGAAGAGTGACGGCACTGCCACCGGCACGACCGTTGTCAAGGACATCAACGCCGGCATCGGGTGGTCCTTGCCCACGTACCTCACGGACGTCAACGGCACACTGTTCTTCGCGGACGTCCTTGGCTACGACGCGTTGTGGAAGAGCGACGGCACCGCCGACGGCACAGTGCTCCTCAAGCAATTCGACTTCGACGACATCCTCGTCGGTGGTGAGGCGATCAGAAATCTCACCAACGTAGACGGGACACTGTTTTTCACCGACTACAACGACACGGACGGAATGGAGCTTTGGAAGAGCGACGGCACCGCCGACGGCACCACCCTTGTCACGGACATCTATCCGGGCGGCTACGGCGGCGGTTATTACACCGGCCCCGACCCCAACAGCTCTTACCCCAGCAACCTGACGAACGTCAACGGCACGCTGTTCTTCAGGGCCGACGACGGCACGGATGGGCGGGAGCTGTGGAAGAGTGATGGCACCGCCGCCGGCACCGTGCTGGTCAAGGACATTTACCCCGGCAGCAGTTCTGATCCCTACTCGCTCACGAACTTTAACGGGTCGCTGTTCTTCTCGGCCAACGACGGCACGACCGGCTGGGAACTGTGGACGAGCGACGGCACCGCCGCCGGCACCGTGCTCGTCAAGGACATCAATCCCAGTTACGGAGGCTCTTCCCCCGCCAACCTGATTGACCTCAACGGCACGCTGTTCTTCGTGGCCGACGACGGTGCGAATGGGAGGGAGTTGTGGAAGAGCGACGGTTCCGCGGCCGGCACCGTGCTCGTCAAGGACATTGTCGCCGGCGGCAGCTCTTTGCCCAATAACCTGACGAACGTCAACGGCACGTTGTTCTTCGTGGCCGACGACGGTGCGAATGGGAGGGAGTTGTGGAAGAGCGACGGTACGGCCGCCGGCACGGTGCTGGTCAAGGACATCAACTCGGGCAGCGCCTCGTCAACCCCAATTTCGCTCACAAACGTTAGTGGCGTGCTCTTCTTCAAGGCCGACGACGGTACGGGTGTGTGGAAGCTCTGGCAGAGCGACGGCACCGCCGACGGCACGGTCCTCGTCACGGACCTCGTCGCCGACTCGCTCACGAGCGTTAACGGCACGCTCTTCTTTACCGCCGACGACGGTATTCATGGGAACGAGTTGTGGATGTTGGCCGAAGGCACGAGCCTGGACTTGGGCGGGTTCCCCGCCACCATCACGGCCGGCGTGGCCGGCAGTTTCACTGTCACCGCGAAGAAAGCCGACGGCACCACGGATACCAGTTACCTGGGCACCGTCCACTTTACCAGCAGCGACCCCAGGGCTCTCTTGCCTGGCGGCTACACCTTTACTGCCGCCGACCAGGGCGTGCATACCTTCAGTGCCACCCTGAAGACGGCCGGCAGCCAATCCATCACCGCCACTGACATCGTGATCCCCAGCGGTTCGGGCACGCAATCGGGCATCACCGTCGACCCTGCCGCGGCCAGCCACTTCACTGTCACGGGCTTCCCGTCGCCGGTCACCGCTGGCACCCCCGGCAGCTTCACCTTCACCGCGTTGGATGACTACGACAACCGGGCTACTGGCTACACCGGCACGGTCGTTTTCACAAGCAGCGATGCCAAGGCGGTCCTGCCCGGCAATTACACCTTCACCGGTGCGGACGCCGGAACGCACACGTTCAGTGCAACGCTCAAGACCGCAGGCAACCAGTCGCTGACAGCCACAGATACCGCCAACGACGCGCTCACCGGCAGTCAGGGAAGTATCCTGGTCACCGCGGCGGCGGCAAGCCGGTTCCTCATCAGCGCCCCGTCCAGTGTCCCGGCCGGACTTCGCTTCAGCATGACAATCTCCGTCGTGGATGCTTATGGGAACGTCGTCACCGGTTACCGGGGCACGATTCGTTTCCACAGCTCGGACTCGACGGCGAAGCTGCCCAAGAACTATGCGTTCACCGCGGCCGATCGCGGCGTGCATACCTTCACCGGCCTGGTGCTCAAGAAGAGGGGAATACAAACCATCACGGTGGCCGATACCCGGACCATCTCTCTCACAGGCAGCGTGGCAATCAATGTCCTTTAGACTGTCGCGAATGTCTTGAAGTGCTGCGCCTCCGAATTAGACCCGGCAATACTCGGGAGACTCAACTATGAACTTCTCGATCAGCAAATTCCTGGCTAGATCGTTTGCGCAGGTCATCGATTGGTCGCGCTGGCCAACGACGCCGATCGCGCTTGACTGTCCTGAATCTCGAGGACCGGGTGACGCCGGCCCTGTTTACCGTCAGCAATGCGCTCGACGACGGGAGTGCTGGCAGTCTGCGCGCGGCAATCGCGCTTGCCAACGCAACCCCGGACGACGATGTGATCGAGTTCGATTCGGCGTTCTTCGGCACGCACCGGGACATCGATCTGGCGACGGCTTTACCGACGATCCCCGCCTCGGGTGGCGCATTGGCCATCGTGGGTCCAGGCGCGGCCAACCTGACGGTGGATGCCGGCAACGCCTTCCGCGTGCTCGATTCCGACTCGCCGAATTTGACATTGACCGGATTCACCATTACCGGCGGATTCGCCAGCAGTGGCAATGGCGGAGGTCTCCGGGCCAGCCGTCAAGTCACATTGGACGGCATGATTGTGACCGGGAACACTGCGACCGGGTTTTGGGGCTCGGGCAATGGCGGTGGAATCGGCATCGATGCGGGCGGCTACTTGATGGTCCGCAATACCACAATTTCCGGAAACACAGCGGCAGCGAACGGGGGCGGCATCGGCTTTTCCAGCGGCGGTTCACTGGTCGTCGAGAACAGCACCATCTCGGGAAATCAGTCGATCACCGCCGGCAATCCCTACGGCTATTACACGAACTATATCGGCTACTACGGTGGAGGCGGAATCCTGTTTGCCGGCGCGGTCAGCACGGCGCCGCCGGCCGGTTTCACTTCGGGAGCGATCGTCGTTCGCAACAGTACGATCGCTAACAACACGAGCACCGGATCCGCCGGCGGGATCGGCCTGAAGTCTTTTTCCGGGACGCTCGTGTTGGAGAACAGCACCGTCAGCGGAAACTCGGCGGATGCCTCGGGCCTTAGCTTCTGGGGTTCGTATCCGTACGGCGGCGGCGGAATCAAGCGCATCGGCGGCGGCGACATCACGATCGCCAACTCCGTCGTGGCCGGCAACACCAACGCCAGCATTCCGGATATCGGGAGTGGCGGGGTCGTGAATGTCAATTATAGCGCTATCGGCGACACGACGGGCTTCACACTGACCGGTGCAAACAACATTTTGGATACGGACCCACTGTTGGGGCCTCTTCAGGACAACGATGGTCCGACGCTCACAATGGCCCCGCTCGCCGGCAGCCCGCTCATCGATGCGGGGTCGGACGAATTAGCCCCGGCAGGATCAATTACCGATCAGCGCGGCTTGGGGTTCTATCGCCCGTACGGCGCGAGCATGGACATTGGCGCCGTTGAAGTCCAACCTCCCGGCCGGCCATTCGGTGTCGGCCATCTCCCCAACATCGTTCCGGGCGCGACAACCTACCAGTTCACCGTGACCTATTCCGACCCGTACGGGACCAACAACGGCATCGACGTCTCAACGCTGATCGACAACAACGATCTAGTTCGCGTCAGCGGACCAGTCGGCTTTGACGTGCCAGCGACGTACATGAGCATCGATGACCCGACCGACGGCACCCCGCGGACGGTCACGTATTCGTTCACGCCACCGGGCGGATTCTGGAACAACCTGGACGACGGCGACTACCTGGTGCGGTTGCCGGGCGACCAGGTCGCCGACATCGAAGGCAACCTGATCCCAGAACTCCCGCTCGGAACCATATCGGTAGTGATCCGACCATTCGTCGTGACGAACGCGGACGACTCCGGGCCCGGCAGTCTCCGCGCCGCGATTGACTTGGCGAATTCGAACTCAGGCGACGATCTCATCGAATTCGATCCGGAATTCTTCGGCACACAGCAGACAATCCATCTACTGACCGCTCTCCCGACAATTTCCGCCATCGGCGGCGGCTTGACCATCGTGGGCACTGGGGCAAACAACGTAACCGTGGATGCCGGCGGGGCTTTTCGCGTCTTCGATTCGCAAGCCCCAACTTTGAATCTCTTTGGTATGACGGTCACGGGCGGACATGCAGCCAGCGGATATGGCGCTGGGTTGAGGGCCGGCGGGACAGTCACCATCGATGACATGGTGTTCACCGCGAATACAGCGGACGCGGCCGGCGGGGCGATTGGGATGGTCCCAGACTCGGCCCTCACCGTCCGCAACACTACGATCTCCGACAACTCAGCATTTGTGTCGGGCGGCGGGATCTATTTCAATTGCTATCCATATGGGAGCGGCTCCCTTCTACTGGAAAACAGCACAGTCTCCGGAAACTCCACCTCATATACGGGAATCTATTACGGCAACTATGGCGGCGGCGGAGTCTATTTCGCCGGTCTTGTTGATCACGGACCCGACCCGGATGGCTACTTTCTGGGCACGCTGATCGTGCGTAATAGCACCATCGCCAATAACACGACGACTGGTTCGGGCGGAGGATTGTTTTTCAAAGATTTCTTCGGTTCGATATTACTGCAAGACAGCACTGTCAGCGGAAACGTCGCGGACGCCGGTACTCAAGGCTATTACGCCCCGTATTATGGGGGCGGCGGGATATCCATGTGGCGCCTCAGGGCCTTCGATCCGCTGATTTTGAAGAACAGCATTGTTTCAGGCAATTCGAATCAAAACGCTCCGGATATCCAGTGGTGGGACCAGGTCAATGCCTACTCCAGCGCCATCGGAAGCACCGACGGCTTTTTCTTGAGCTTGGCCAGCAACAACAATCTCATCGGCCAAGAACTCAATCTGGGACCACTGCAAGACAATGGCGGCCCGACGCAAACGATGGCCCTTGGCGCCGGCAGCGCCGCCATCGATGCCGGCTCGGAGACCTTGGTTCCCATCGACATGATCAGCGACCAACGCGGATCCGGCTACTTCCGACTATACGGCGACGCGGTTGATATCGGGGCGTTCGAAGCCCAACCGGTCGGCGGGCCATTTGCCACCGCGTCGACGCCTGACGTCGTTGCGGATGCGACGGAATACCAGTTCACCGTGACGTTTTCGGACCCACTCGAGAGCAACAACGGCATCGACGTCTCGACTTTGATCGGCAACAACGATGCCGTCCACGTGACGGGCCCGGGCGGAATCGATTTGCCGGCGACTTACGTCTCCATCGACGATCCGACCGACGGTACGCCACGGACCGTGACGTACTCGGTCGCTCCGCCCGGCGGATCATGGAACAACTACGACACGGGCTTGTACACGGTGCGGATTCAACCCAACCAGGTCGCTGACCTTGACGGCAATTTCGCGCCGGCAACCTCCATTGGCCGATTCCAAGTGATTATCGCGCCATTCGTCGTGACAAACGCCAACGACTCGGGGGACGGCAGTCTGCGATCGATGATTGAATTGGCCAACTCCCTTTCGCAAGACGACGTCATCGTATTCGATCCCGGCTTCTTCGCGACTCATCGAGACATCGAGTTGGAAACCGTCCTGCCGAAGTTCTTCGGTGACGCCGGCGGACTGACGATCGCGGGGCCAGGGGCTGCAAACCTGACAGTTGACGCCGGAGGCAATTTCCGAGTGTTCGATTCCGAATCGCCCACGCTGAGTCTATCTGGCTTCACCATCACCGGAGGGTTTGTCAACCACGACAACGGCGGCGGCATCAGAGCTGGGGGCATCGTCACATTGGACGGCATGGTCATTTCCAACTGCATGGCGACGGGCCAGGTCGATTATTACACCGGCGTCGGTGGCGGAATCGAAATCGAGTCTGGCGGTTTCTTGACGGTGCGGAACAGCACCATCTCGGGCAACACCGCTGGGGTGATTGGCGGAGGCATCGGCTTTTATTGGGGTGGCTCGTTGGTTGTCGAGAACAGCACGATCTCGGGGAACCGTTCGACGCCCGGCTCCAGCTTGGCGGGTTACTATGGCGGCGGGGGCATCGGTTTCTATGGCAACGTGTACGAC
Source organism: uncultured Gemmataceae bacterium (assembly GCA_963773845.1). GTDB lineage: Bacteria > Planctomycetota > Planctomycetia > Gemmatales > Gemmataceae > SIAJ01. The sequence goes on along the minus strand of CAVZCU010000011.1, from coordinate 550,389 downwards.
GATCCGCCCGAAGGTTTCACTCCGGGCGTCCTGGTCATTCGCAACAGTACGATCGTCAACAACTCGACGACGGGATCCGGCGGCGGAATTCTGTGCACCGATATCTCCGGCACTTTGCTGCTTCAGAACAGCACGATTACTGGAAACAGCTCGAGTGTCACCGGTACGAACTATTACGACTATCCGTTCGGCGGCGGTGGAGTCGCGATTGTCTATGGAGGTGATCTGGTCATCCGGAATTGCATCATTTCAGGCAATGGCAACGCGAATGCCCCCGATGTCCTTTCGCAGTATGATTGGGTCAATTCTTCGTTCAGCTTGATCGGTAACAAGAAAGGATTCTCGGAAAGCAACGGGACGGGCAACTTGCCCCCGGGCACCAATCCCATGCTCGGGCCGCTGCAAGACAACGGTGGTCCCACGCTGACGATGGCTCCACTGCCGGTCAGCCCCTTGTTGAACCGTGGATCGAATGCTCTGGTGCCGGCGGACTTATCGACCGATCAACGCGGCCTCGGATTCGACCGGATTTTTGGCTCGGCGGTCGATATAGGCTCGGTCGAAGTGCAGCAGCCAACGGTAACCATCAACCAGGCTGCCGATCAAGCCGACCCGACAAACCAGTCCTTCATTGCATTCACGGTCCATTTCAGCTCGACGGTTACCGGGTTTGACGCGGCCGACATCAATTTCGCCGGCAGCACCGTGTCCGGGACGTTGGTAGCCGAAGTCTCTGGGGTCGGAAGCAATTACACGGTCACCGTCACCGGTATGACGGGTCAAGGAATGGTCGTCGCGAGCATTCCGGCTGGTGCGGCACTCGATGGCTCGGGATCGCCCAGCCAGGCTTCGACCAGCAACGACAACATAGTGATGTTCGATGGCCTTGCACCGACAGTGACCATCGATCAGGGAGCCGGGCAGCCAGACCCGGTGACTGTTGGGCCGATCGAATTCACGGTCCACTTCAGCGAAGTCGTCAATGGCTTTGACAACTCCGACATCAGTTTCGCAGACAGCACGGTGGCTGGCACACTGCTCGCCACGGTCACCGGCGCCGGGGCCGATTACACCGTGACAGTGAACGGAATGACCGGAGAGGGAACCGTCGTCGCGAGCATCCCGGCGGACGCTTGTGCCGATGCCGCCGGAAATGGCAACGCCGCATCCACGAGCAGCGACAATGTGGTCAACTTCGACAACGAACTCCCGACCGTGACGATCAATCAGGCAACCGGTCAGGACGACCCCACCAACCTGCCTTCGATCGCATTTGACGTGAAGTTCAGCGAAGCGGTCACTGGCTTCACGGCCGACGACGTGAGCTTGTTGGGCAGTACCGCGGGCGGAACGCTTGTAGCAAGCGTGACCGGGTCCGGCGATACGTACACGGTAACGGTCACTGGGATTACCAGCGGCGGACTGGTCGTGGCCTCCGTCCCGGCTGGAGCTGCGAGCGACTCGGCGGGCAACTTAAGCCTGGCATCCACGAGCACGGATAACACTGTCGAATTCTCGAATCCTGGTACCATTTCGTTCTCGTCCGCAAACTACGAAACGAACGAGGAAGCCGGAACACTCCGAATCACCGTCTCACGCAGCGGCGGAAGCGAAGGTGCACTATCGATTGACTACGCCACCATTCCAAATACTGCCCATGCCGGCGTCGATTACACGAGCGCGTCCGGCACGTTCAACTGGGCCGACGGCGAGACAGGCGACAAGACATTCGACATTCCCATCCTCGAAGACACGCTGAACGAAGGCCAAGAACTCATCCATCTGGCCCTGACCAACCCTGTTGGCAACCCCGACCTCGGCCTCGCCACTGCGACCGTCGCCATCGCCCCGAGCGATCCCCAGGGACCGGGCGTTTACTTCGACCAGGACGGCGACAAGTATTCGATCAAACTCACGGGCAAAACCGGCTCCTTGCTCTACTACCGCACCGATCCCGACGGCGATGGTCGGGGGCCCATCGAGTGGATCGAGTTGACGGACACACTGCCCGATCCGCTCAGGCCGAAGGCCGGTCTGGTCATCTCCGTTGCCAAGTCCAGGACGTCCACGGACGGGGGGACGGTCGGGCTCGGCGCGATCACCGGCTCCGGTCTGAAAAGCATTTCCGCTCGCAGGGCCAACTTGGACGGGGACGGAATCAATCTCAATGGCTACCTCGGCGCACTCGTCATCGGCAACATCACCAATGGCGCCGACGTCACGACGCTGGCGACGACGAATCCGAAGCAGAAAACGCGGATTAATGCTCTGGCGATTGGCGACGATTCGGCGATCCAGGTGGGAGCGAGCGTAAGCAGTTTGGTTGCAACGTCTTTCGGCGCCAGTTCGTTTAGCGCGCCGAGCGTCGGACTGTTCCGGGTGAAGGGCGCCGTGACCGGCGCCGACATCGAAGTGGACGGCAACGTCGGGACCGTTGTCGTGGGCGCGTTCCGCGACAGCCGTTTGTTTGCTGGCTACACCGGTCCGGATATTCCCGACCCGGCGGGCTTCAACTTCGCGGCGACCGTGACGACGTTCCGGTGCACCGGCAAGATCGACGGATTCGCGAACAGTCGAGTGATCGCCTCCAACTTCAAGACGGTGACGATTGCCAATCTCAATCCGGACAATCCGGCAAGCAAATTCGGATTCTACGCGAACGAGAGTCTGGGCGCAATCACCGTAAAGGGCCCGACGAAGTTCAAGTACAACGCCGCCCTGCCGAGGCCGCAGGGCATCGGCGACTTCGAGGTGATGATAGTGTGAGGCGCAAGCAGGGTGAGGTGACGAAGGGGCAAAGCTGCAGGGCCGTTTTCCGGCTCGATGGGGACTCGCTGCATTATTGTGGGACGTACGCGGTTCACTATCCGGCGGCCTTCAAGAACGACGGGGAAACTACGTGTGCATCTTCAACTGAGTGAAGGATTGGTCCACCTCGGGTCGACAAAGCCGCCGGCGTCAACCTCGGTGATCGACTCAATTCTCCCAACCGATCTTGTCATTTCATGGGCAGCATGACCCGTTCGCCAAGCAGGGGGGTTGTCTGTTGCAAGCATTGTGTCGAACGCACGGTATGATACCAGCAGGGCCATGCGCAATACTTCGACATACAAAAGAAGTATTTCGCCCGAGAACTGATCCCCTCTCCAAGGAGACGGTCGTGAATCGTTTTGCAATTCTGTTGGTCGCTGGGGCAATTGCTGTTGCCGGCTGTAACGACGCTAAGTCGCCGCCTACAACCGCGGGCGCTTCGACCGGTTCGGTTTCGGTCGCCAAGAGCACGACCGATTCAGACAAGCTCACGAAGGAGGATGAGGCCCTGGTGAAAGCGCAAAGGCTTTGTCCGATTTCGGACGAGCCATTGGGAGGAGAAATGGGTCCGCCGATCAAGGTGATGATCAAGGGTCAGCCGGTGTTTCTCTGTTGCAAGGGGTGCGTCAAGGACGCCGAGAAGAACCCGGACAAGACGTTGAAGAAAGTGGAGGAGCTGAAAAAGGGCGGTGAAAAGAAGAAGTAGTACGCAGGCGCTGGGAGCCTAAAGCGCAGGCGAATGAAGTCCTTTTCTTTGCCTGCGATTCGGGCTCCCGTCCGCGCTAGTCGCTACTCAACCCTAATCCGCCTCCAACTTGACCCCGCAGGCGTCGAGAGCGAGAATTGCGAACGCGCTGCCGACGTTGGTCACGTAATGTGCCTTGCTACCACCGGGCGATTGGGTGAACCATCGTCCCGATTCACGTTGGTTCTTTTCGAGCCAGGCGATCGCCTTCTTCAATGCTGGATCGTCGGCTGGCACGCCCGCTTGCCGCAAGACAAAGGTCACAAAGCCGGTCGCGTAGCCGTCGCTGACATCCATCCGATTTTCAATCATTCCGCGTCGCGTCGCGTACGGGCCGAGTGATGGCAGATTCCAGCCGCCGTCCGGCAACTGCAACTTGCGCAAATCGCCAGCGATCGCTTTTTTCTCCGCATCGTTGAGCAGCCCATCGATCTTGGCCGACGCCCACAGAAGAGTTGCCTTGTGGTGCAGTTCGGTTGTCGGATTGGCTCGCACGTATTTGCGCAGCCGCTCCAGTCCTTTGACGGCGGCAGGGGTCTCTCGATAATTGTCCGGCGCCATGCCGACCGCCACTGCAACATAGGCCACCCCATAGAATTGGTCGTGTTCGAGCGGAGGCCAGGAGCAATCGGGCCATTTCCACGAGCCGTCTTCTTTTTGAACGGTCCAGACTTTGTCGAGAGCGGCCCTTGTGATCGGGTGCAGTTTGCCGGTGGTCGCCACATCGTTCCAGGTCAGAGCCACCGCGGTCGCAACCACGTCATAATCGCTACGCGGCTTGGCGGTTTCCCATTTCCTCACATTGGCTTCAAGGAATTGACGTACTTCCCGCATTGGCTTCAAGTCGCCGCCGGCGACCTTCGGCCGGGCGAACATGTAAGGCACGTTCGTATGGCAGGTCATGCACTTGCGTTGCCGCGTCCAAGCGAGGCCGACGCCGTCGATGTACTCGGCCGCTTTCGTGGCGCTGAGCGACTTGGCGATTGGCTCGTCTGGCGAGGTTGGCTTTGGAACGAGGGTATCGGCCTCAACCAAGCCAATCGTCGCGACGAAGGCGACCAGGGAAAGGGCGGTGCGCATGGAATGCTCCGATGGACGATCCGTTTTCAAGAATGACGACGATGTGCCATTCGCGTCACCGGTGGGTTACATCGCGGTTACGCGACCCCCCGGCCTCGCGCTTGATTCGACCGGCGGTTCATCTATCAGGTGACATAGTATACGAACGGCCCCCATTCACGGATGCCGCGGCAGTCTCATGAATGACGCGTGGCTGGGGTCGATGAGTTAGACTCGTACACGTCTGGCGGCCGCGCGATCCATCACTTTTCCGAATAAACTGGAGTCCGCGTGTCCGGTTCCCGCGCATTTGCAATTCCTTGGTACGTGAGATTGTTATCCGCTTGCCAGATTGCATTGGGAGAACCTGCAATGCGTTGGTCGATTGCCAGGCTTTTTCGTCTTCGCTTATGCCGGGCCGTGCTCGGCGAACCGGCTGCGATCGCGTTCCTTGTCATTGGACAAAATGGAAGTGCGTTGCATGCCGGCGTGCTCCGCGTTTTTTGATGCCGCGAATCAGTCGCTCGGCATTGTCGGCACCGCATCGGCCGATGCATGCGTCCTGAGTCGCGACGCTGCGGGCCATATCCTGCTGGACGGCAAAGCCACCGGCGCCGATTTGACGAATACGCAGTCGATCACCGTCTTCACCGGCGATAGCAACGACGCCATCACTCTCGATTTCACAAATGGCCTGTTTGTGAATGCCACGGGCGACGAAGTCAAGATTCAGATCGATGGCGGCGGGCCGGGCAACGACATGTTCTTCCTCAAGGGAACGAATGGCAACGACAAGATCACGCTCGGCATGACGGACAATATGCCGGTCGTGGACGTGAATGGCGACGGCGACATCGACGTCATCGCCGGCAATATGGAAGAGTTCCGGATCTACGGCCAAAACGGCGACGACATCATGAGCGCGGCCGGCACGCCGGGGGCCAGCACCGCATTCACCTTCGGAGTCCATTTTGTAGGCGGCAACGGCAACGATTGGCTGCAAGGCGGCGCAAGCGTCAGCTCGTACGAGGGAGGCAAAGGCGACGACACCATGGTCGGCGGATCGTCGCTCGACAAGTACTTCTTCTCCGGCGGCGGCCTCGGGCACGATACCATCATTGATACCCCCGGCCAGAACAACACGCTCATCTTCGGCGATTTGCCCGCTTCACTCGGCATTCCCAATTTCGCCGGCCCGGTCGTCGTCGATTTGCGCGATACCGGCGACCAGGTTGTCAGCCCACGCAACTTGACGCTCACCATGCAAGGCATTGACAACGTGATCGCGACCGACTTCGCCGACGTGATTCACGGCAACGATTTCGGCAATGTCATCTACGGTCGTGGCGGGGCCGACGTCATTATCGGCAATGGCGGCAACGATCAGATTTATGGGGGCGCCGGCAACGACATTCTCGACGGCGACGGCCAGGTCGAAGGCCGTCTGCACGGCAACGACCATATCGAAGGCGGCGCCGGCAACGACACGATCCTCGGAAAAGGCGGGAACGATACGCTTTTGGGCGACGATGGCGGCGACAACATCGACGGCGGCGATGGGAACGACAGCATCGACGGTGGCACGGGCAACGACGCCATACACGGCGGGCTCGGCAATGACACCGTACATGGCAATTCCGGGAATGACACGATTCATGGCGATGCGGGCCAGGACACTCTCTTCGGCGAGGCCGGCAACGACCAGCTCGTCGGCGGCGATGACAACGATTACCTCGACGGCGGCACGGGCAACGACAACCTATTGGGCGAGGCCGGCAATGATTTCATTCTCGGCAGCGATGGCGCCGACTACTTGCGCGGCGACGACGGCAATGATTGGCTCGACGGCAACGCGGGGAACGACACGGTTGACGGTTCGGCCGGCAACGATTCCCTGTACGGGAGCGCCGGTTCCGATCGCCTGACGGGTGGCGACGGAGATGATTCGCTTGACGGCGGATCCGAAGGCGACTGGCTGTACGGCAATGCCGGCGATGATGCCATGCTCGGCCAGTCCGGCAACGATTGGATGGAAGGCGGCGAGGGCATCGATGACATGGACGGCGGCAGCGGCAACGACCACATGTACGGGGATGGCGGCAATGACGAATTGAATGGCGGCGACGGCAATGACCGCCTCGAAGGCGGCGATGGCGACGACAGTCTGAATGCCGGCAGCGGCAACGATACGGTCGAAGGGAATCTGGGCGACGATACCATTCACGGCGGCGATGGCAACGATCTCCTGGTCGGCAACGAAGGAAATGACGAGATCACCGGCGACGCCGGCGGCGACAACATGGATGGCGGCGAAGGGAACGACTCGATGTTTGGCGGCGACGGCGCCGACTCGATGTTCGGCAGCAGCGGCGACGATCACATGGCCGGCGAAGCGGGCAACGACACGGTGGAAGGCAGCACCGGCAACGACGAGATGTGGGGCGATGCCGGCAACGATCATCTCGATGGATTCACGGGCGACGATACTATTCACGGGGGCGATGGCAACGACTACCTGTTTGGGAGTCTTGGCAACGATCAGCTGAACGGCGATGCCGGCAACGACACGCTGGACGGAGCAGGCGGCAACGATTCGCTGCAAGGCGGCGACGGCAACGACATGCTTTACGGGGGCATTGGCAACGATCAGATCTTTGGCGAAGGCGGTCACGACAAGCTGTTTGGCAACGACGGCAACGATCACCTGGTCGGCGGCGACGATGCCGACATCCTCTACGGCGGATGGGGCTCGGACACTCTGTACGGCGGATTCGACCTCGTTCCCGATCTTATGTACGGCCAGGGTGATTCCGATCTGTTCCAGATCTTCGATCCACTGGAACTCGCCTGGACGGATTTCAATCCGGTGACATTTGATCTCTTCGAAGTCGTCTAAAGTTCGAAAATGGCGTAGCGGAATTCGGGCGAAATCAGCTACGCCGGACTGGATCGATTGGAAACGGTGCTGCGCGCTTCACTGTCGACGATTGCGCTCGAGCCAGTGGGCTTTGTCCAGGTGCTGTTGAGCGTGGCGTTGGTCCCCGAGGCGGCGATAGACTTCGTAAAGCGCCCCGTGAATATCGGGCCGTGAGGGGCGGATCGCCAGTGCGGTTTGCAGGGCGTCCAGCGCTTTTTGCGGTCGATTGTCGAGCAGATAGCTGACACCGAGCAAGCGCCAGTCCTCCGCCTGTCGACGCAATTGCACGAGTTGCTCGAGGAGCGCGATGGCTTCCTTGTAATTGTGATCCTGAAATTCACACGATGCCAAAAGCAGTAACGAAATGGCATGCGACTCCGGTGTCAAATCGGGGGAGTCGAGTGCTTCGCGAGCGTAAGTCCGAGTTCGGTCCCAGTCCTTCTTCCATTCGAACTGGGCAAGCGCCTGGGCCGCCAGTCCTTCGCGCAAGCCGTCGGCGCGAACGTCTTCCAGAAGCGATTTCGAGCGGTCGGCAAACGTGCTGGCGTAGCGGTCGTATTCCGCGAGCAGCGATGCCTTGTAGTAGGCGAGCCCGAGGTTCCGCTTTTGGTCGATCGGTGATAGGCGGGAATCGTCGGTCGTTGGCACCAATTCGGGAATGCGGTCGGAAGTAACCTCGGTTTTCGGCTTATGAATTCCGATGCGATGATGCGTGAATGCCACGTGCGGAATATCGGTATCGCCTCGCGGCATGTGGCAGGCAGCGCAATGATCGCCCTCCTTCTTCAACCGTTCTTCCGGTGGCAACGCGCAGCCATGGGTCGCATGGCATTCGAGACATTTCTGCCGGTAGAAAGCCACCTTGTCTTTGGGCTGCTCGCGAGCGTGCGGATCGTGACACGTAGTGCACGTGAGCGTTTCGCTTTTCTGATAACAGACGCTACGGCGAAGCTGCTCGATATGGCCGACCACGGTCATGCGTTCGCTGCCGGAGTCAAAACGATAGTCCATGCGATAATCGGTGAGCGGCCGGCCGGGGCGAAAATCTCGCGGCCCTCGCCCGCGAATTGCAACAACAGCCGGCCCATTCAGGTGGCATTCGGCACAAATCGATTCGAGGAGTGGTCGCGATAATCGGGCGGGATTGACGATGGTCCAATCTTCGCCGCCCGGCGCTTTCTGGCCGGCCCGATGCTTCTCGGCGTGCAATGAGCCGGGGCCGTGACAGCGCTCGCAGCCGATTGCTTGTTCGTGAATCGTCATGCGATGCACGGCGCCGCTCACGGGCTCGGAGCGACCGGTGTGACAGTTGAGACAGGCGGCGGAAATCGGTCGCTCAAAACTCGAGTGATGCGCGAAATCATAGCCCGGCGACATGTCCCATTTCTTCTTGGACTGATACCACGTCAGTGGCGACTCGATGAGAAAGCCATCGACTTCGACCAGATAACTGCGTGTGAAATTACCCGAGCCGATGAGATATTTGATCGGCAGGTCGGTCCGGGCGATTTCCTTGCCGTCCTTGTCTTTCAACACCTCTTCATGGCGAAGCTGGCCGTTTTGGCGATAAACCCGATAGTCGCGCCCCGATGCCTGATGGTGAAAGGCGGCATCGTGCGGCTCGGCGTTTGGATCGAGGTCGCTCAAAGCTCGGCTGTGCGTTGTCAGCGCGAATGACTTGTAGTTGTCCTTGTGGCACTCGGCACAGGCGCGGATGCCGATGTAATGGGCGTCCGGCCCCTCATTTTGAAAGCGCGTGTCGGTGTATGACGGGATCGGAAAACTCGGGGCGGTCGGAGTCGAGTCGCCGAGCTTTTCGGTTGTGGGCCACATCCAGACGGCAATGACCGTTCCTACCGTGGCGAGAACGCCAAGAGCCAGGAGCCTGCCTTTCCAACCTATCGGGGTGGCGCGATCGTTCATCAGAAGCTTTTTCGGAATGGATTGGCAATGGACGGAATGATTGTAGTTCTCGCGCCTTGGCCCCAACAGGGTGCTCGATGCGCTCGGCGGTCATTGCTGATGCAGGCTTTCCAGCAACTTTGCTTTATCCTGATACTCGCGCGCGCGGCGCGGGTCGCCAAAGCGACTATAGGCCTCCCCCAGTGCTCGACACGTGGCGGGCTGAAACGGGCGCATCGCCAGCGACTTCTCCAGAGCCCGAATCGCGGATTGAACCCGGCCATCCAACAGGTAGCTGACGCCGAGGACTCGCCAGTCCTCGGAAAAGCGGCGCAAACGGACTAGTTCCTCAAGACGGGTGATGGCTGCCTTATAATCGTGCTCGTCGAATTCGGTGCTGGCCAAGAGCATGAGTGCCAGTGCTCGTGGTTCAGGTTGAAGGTCCGGGGTATCGAGTGCGTCACGGGCGTATCGGCGGGCCCGTTCCCCATCGCTCTTCGACAAGAGTTCGGCAAGCGCTTGATCGGTCGCCCCGTCATTCAATCCGGCCGCGCTCACTCCCTCCAGAAGCGAAAGCGCGTGAGCGCGAAATGCATTGGCATAACGCGCATATTCTGCATTCGAAGCGGCGACGACATACGCCAATCCCAGGTTCCGTTCACGATCCGCCGGACTCAATTGGGAGTCATCGTCGGTTGGTACCAACGCCGGCACACGATCGGGAGCGGCGGGTGTCCGCGTGCGATGTATGCCGATCCGATGATGCGTGAAGGCGATGTGCGGAATGTCCGTGTCGCCGCGTGGCATGTGGCAGGCGACGCAGTTGTCGGCTGGACTCTGCTTGCGTCTTTCCGATCGATCCAACGAGCAACCCTTGTCGGCATGGCAATTCAGGCACTTTTGCCGGTAGAATTCAACGGGATTCTTGGGGCGTTCGGTGGCGTGAGGATCGTGGCAGGTGATACACGTCAGACTGTCGGCATTTTGATAGCACTTGCTCCGTCGCAATTGCTCGATGTGGCCGACCACGGTCATTTGCTCATTGCCCGAATCGAAGCGATAATCCGTGCGGTAATCGGTGAGCGGCCGGCCGGGTCGAAAATCGGTCGGCCCTCGGCCGCGGTGCGCGACCACGGCCGGCCCATTGAGATGGCAATCGGCGCAGATCGATTCGAGTAAGGGTCGAGACAGTTTAGTGGGGTTGACGATGGAGAAATCGGCCTGCCCCGGCGCGAGCTGATGCGTGCGATGCTGCTCCGCATGCAGCGAGCCGGGCCCATGACAGCGCTCGCAGCCAATCGCCTGTTCGTGGATGAGCATCTTGTGCGTGGAACCGTCCGCCGGCTGCACGCGTCCAGCATGGCAATTCAGACAGCCAATTCGGATTGGGCGCTCAAAGCTCCAGTGAGCGGCCTGATTGTAGCCAGGCGACAGGTCCCATTTCTTTTTCGAGCTATACCAGGAGATCGGCGACTCTTGCAAGAAGCCATCGGCCTCGACCAGATAACTTCGCCCGAAGCTTCCCGAGCCCATCACGTACTTGGCCGGCAGATCGAGACGCGCGATCTCGCTTCCGCCGCTCGTCCTTAGCACCTCTTCGTGCCGAAGCTGGCCATCGCGACGATAGACCCGGTAGTCGCGGCCAGACGCTTGGTGATGAAAGGCAGCGTCCGGGGGCTCTCCCTGGACGTCGACTTTTGCAAGAGCCCGGCTATGAGCGGTCATTAGGTACGACTTGTGATTGTCTCTATGGCATTCGGCACAGGCGTCGATGCCGATGTAATGCGCCTCAGGCCCGACATTCAGATAGGGAGTTTCGGTGAACGCGGGGACCGGAAAGTCTGGTGAAGTCGGAAACGAGGTCTTCGGCTCGCTCGGCGACGGCCACCGCCAAACGGCGATGGCAATCCCCGCCGCGACGAGGACGCCGACTGCAATTAGCCATCTTGGAACAACAGTCGCGGACCGCTCACTCATGGCGAATCGAATTGAACGTGAAGGCAAAAGCCGTGGACAGCTTGATTCTACTCAGCGAGCGATTGAGCACAATCGTCGGCGGGAATGGGCATCCGGATTCTGATCGACGGCTAGCGAATCGTCCGAGGTTTACGCGGCTGCCGTTGACGTTCAGTCACGGCGTCGAAGCCGAAAAGGCGGATGACTGCCTTGATGGATCGCTTAGTTGTGCCGACGGGAGACTGATTCGAACGCAACTCGGTTCACGGCCGAACTGGTCGAAGCAAGATTGACGGAGTTGCGATGTTAGCGACGATCTGGCGAAGCGATGCTCTCGACGAGTTGGCCGATTGCACCGCTGAACCCGCTCGATGAGTGAGCGGCAACTGCATACACTTCTCCTCACTCACCCCCACTCCCTTTCCGGAGCCGTTTGCATGTTCGGACGCCATCTGTTGTTTGCTTTCGCCGCCACTGCGATCATTTCCACGACTTGCAGCGCCGACGACACGATCCGCGTCGCCTGCGTCGGCGACAGTATCACGTACGGCGCCGGCATCGAAAAACGCGCTCAAAATAGTTATCCGGCTGCTCTCCAGAGAATACTCGGCGACAAATACGACGTTCGCAACTTCGGCGTCAATGGCGCCACGCTCTTGCGCAAGGGCGATAAGCCGTACGTTAAGCAAAAGGCGTTCGCCGACGCCAAGAAGTTCAATCCGAACATCGTCGTCATCAAGCTCGGTTCGAACGACACAAAGCCACAGAACTGGAAACATGTCGATGATTATGTTGCGGACTACAAGTCGCTGATCGGGGAGTTTCAGGCGCTGGACGCGAAGCCGAAGATCTATGTCTGTTTCCCGGTGCCGGCGTACAAGGGGGCTTACGGAATTGCCGATAGCCGCGTCAAGGAACTTCAGCCCAAGATCAAGGAGGTTGCCCAGGACCTCGGCCTGCCCGTGATCGACCTCTACAGCGCTCTGACCGGCAAGCCGGAACTGTTTCCCGACCAAATCCACCCGAATGCCGCCGGGGCCAAGCTCATTGCCGAGAGAGTGTCCAAAGCGCTGAGCATGACTCCGAAGAAATGACCCTCGCCAACATCATCCAGTCCCAAGGATTCCCACCTATGCGATTCCTCTCCGTTATCGTCGCCTTGTTTGCCTCGGGTGTCTTAGTTGCCGCTCCGGGGCTGCAGGACCCGCCAAAAGGATTCACCGCCATCTTCAATGGCAAGAATCTCGATGGCTGGCACGGCATGCCGCACTTCGACCCTTATGCGCTTGAGAAAATGTCCGCAGCCGATCGAAAAGCGCAGATCGCCAAATGGAATGCCGGGGCCGCCAAACATTGGAAGGCCGACAATGGCGAACTCGTGAACGACGGAAATGGCGAGTACCTTACCACCGACAAGGAATATGGCGACATCGAGTTGCTCATTGAATATAAGACGGTGCCTCTCGCCGATAGTGGCATCTACTTGCGCGCGACGCCCCAGGTGCAAATCTGGGACACGAGAAAGGAAGGCGGCAAGTGGAACCTCGGCGCCGACAAGGGATCCGGCGGGCTGTGGAACAATAGCCCCGGTGCGCCGGGCAAGGACCCGCTCGTCCACGCCGACAAGCCGTTCGGCGAATGGAACACGTTCCGCATCCTCATGGTGGGCGAGCGCGTCGATGTGACCATGAACGGCAAGCATGTCGTCGATCTGGCACGGCTCGAGAACTTCTGGAATCGAATGCTGCCGCTCAAGAAAACCGGTGTCATCCAACTCCAGACTCATGGGGGTGAGATTCGCTGGCGCAACATTTTCGTTCGTGAGATCCCGCCGGCCGAGGCCAATGAGATTCTCCGCAAGCACGACGCTCAGGGATTCACGGACGTCTTCAACGGCAAGGACTTCACGGGCTGGGCCGGCGCCACCAACGGCTACGAAATCAAGGACGGCGCAATCGTCAACAAGCCCAAAAAGGGCGGGAATGTATTCACCGAAGCCGAGTACGGCGACTTCACGGTTCGTCTCGAATACAAGATGCCCGCGGGCGGCAACAACGGTCTCGCGATTCGCTATCCCGGCAAGGGCCAGCCGTCGAGCGAAGCGATGTGCGAAGTGCAAATCCTCGATGACAACGCGCCGAAGCACGCAAAACTTGATCCCCGCCAGTACAACGGCTCGGTCTACGGGATGATCCCCGCCCATCGCGGCTACGAGCGAGCGATCGGCGAATGGAACTTCATGCAAGTCACCGTCCACGGGCACAAGATCCAGGTCGAGCTGAACGGAACGCGCATCGTCGATGGCGATGTCAGCAAGGTCACACAGTTCATGGGCGACAAGAAGCATCCCGGCAAGGACAACTTGAAAGGCCATTTTGGCTTTGCCGGCCACAACGACCCCGTCGCGTTCCGGAATATCCAGATCCGGCCCTTGAAGTAGAGGTCGGGAGTCAGAAGTCAGACAGCAGAAGTCAGACAGCAGAAGTCAGAAGTCAGAGATCAGAAATCAGAAGTCGGAAGTCAGAAGTCAGAAGTCATGTTGTGCTTTTGACCTCTGACTTCTGACGCTTGGCCGCTGCTGCTCGGATGGCGTCCGCGAATAATTGCGGGTGGAAGATGCCTCTTAAGCGCACGGGTTCACGTCCCGCGACCGACACAATAACGGAGCCAACTCGAAAGAGTCGACGCAATGCCCATGCCTGGCACTCGACATTCGTGACTGACGTCAGTTCGATTGGGGGAGTTGGCCGATACAGCATGCCAAAGTCGATGTAAAGGTGCGACGACGTCAATCGGTAAACGAACGCCGCTCCTCGATACGACCAGATCAGTCCAAGGATTATCCAGCCAATCAACACAAGCCAGAATCGCAAAAAGGCGGTCAGTTCCTCCGGAAGACGAATCCAATCGCCAATCGGAGGCGCGGCAAGCATGACGACCGCGGACGCCAATACACCAATGACCAGGCCGGGAAGCATGGCAAAACCGCTCTGACCGGACCAAAAGAGATCCAGTTCCGAAGGGTCCGGTCGTTCGGGTTCGTCGGCCATCGGCGCTTCGTGGAATGACTCGGCGCGTTCAGGATACCAATCCGAAGACGCCACGCAAACATTCCCATTGTCCACCCTATTTCGGTTAGGGGGAATCGGAGCCCATCGTGCTGATGGAATGGTCGCGCACCAACCGCCGGGCCAGTTCACCAAGGTCATCATTCAGGTGAGATTTAGGGAAAATCCGGGCCCGGCGCAGCTGGCGTTCGGAATGTACTTTTCGGCGCAAACGGCCATCAAGCAAGGAATTGGGCCGATTCCTGTCGTACCGAATATATGCGACAAACATGGGATAGCGCACGCGCTAGGCGACCAACCTGAGAAACCGGGTAAAAAAGGCAGCCGTTCCCCTCCTCAATGGGGGGGAGTGGAATATGTTTTCGCAGGCACTCCGCGGCCGTGATCGGTCGCCAACCGGAGGGATGCGAACATGTTGGTCCTCAGCCGCAAACTCGGGGAAAAGATTTACATCGGCGATAACATCTGCATTACGGTCGTGGACATCGACCGCGGCAAGATTCGCCTGGGCATCGAGGCGCCCCGAGATGTGCCCATCTATCGGCAGGAACTGTTGCCGTTGAATCACCCCCGACCGGAAGCGCAGCCGACGGCCGCCGCATCCTGATACCTTTGTGTTAGTCGCGAGTGCTGGGAGCCCGCCGCGCCGGCAAGGCACTTGCTGGAGCGGCGGGCTCGCCTCATTTCACCGCTTTGAGTATTCGGCCATTCATGCTGTCGGCCACGTACATCGTCCCATCCGGTCCGATCGCCACGCCGTGTGGCTGTGTCAGTTGAACTTCGGTTGGCGATCGGCCACCCGCGCCTTTGCCTTTCTTGCCGGTCCCCGCGACTCGGACGATTGAACCGTCTTTCACGACCACCTTACGGATGCAGTGGTTCTCGGTGTCCGCGATCAGGACATCGCCGTGCGGATCGATCCACAGGAATTTCGGGCCGTTCAGTTTCGCCGCGATGGCTGGGCCTCCGTCGCCGGCAAATCCCTTCGCACCCGTTCCCGCAATGGTGCGAATCCGGCCGTCCTCGACCACTCGAAGGGCATTTCCGGAGCGCTCCAGAATCCAAAGCCGCCCCGCCTTGTCGATCGTCACCGCTCGCGGATCGACGAGCGGAGCATCGGTCGCCTTGGCGCCGTCCTTGGGCAGGCCACGCTTACCATTGCCCGCGACAGTGGCGATCGTGCCGGCCGCCAGATCAATCTTGCGGATGCGCCGATTGCCCAAGTCGCAGACGTACAAATTCTTCCCAGGCGCATCGATGGCCACGTGATACACCTGGTCAAACCGGGCGTTCGCCGCCGGCCCGCCATCCCCGGCGAACCCCTTCTCGCCACCGGCAATCGTTTGGACCACGCCGATCTTGGGATTGACCTTGCGCACGCAGTGGTTGAATGTGTCCGCCACGTAGATCATGCCGTCCGGCGCGACCACGAGGTTGTGCGGCGAGTTGAACTCCGCGTTCCGGGCGGCCCCATCTTTTAGCCCCTTCTGTCCCGATCCGGCGACGACCGAAACCTTGCCGGCCGAATCGATCCGCAGCACTCGATGGCCGCCAAACTCGGTGAGAACGAGCTGGCCATCCAGAAAGTCCATGCCGAACGGCTCGTGAAGTCCGGTGACAAACTCGGCCAATCGCTCGGCGGCAGCGGCTGGGATTGTGGCAAGGAAAAGGATCGCAATGGCACGCATGGAAATCTCTTGAAACAAGAAAGGCGAGGGTGACTTCCGAGGCGCGTATTGTACGGGACTCATTGTCCGGAAGTGCGTCGGGCCGCTACGAACATTGGTTACGCTGACCCGAGCCCGAATTCCATTCCCTGTATCGTGCAGCCCATGCCGCATGCCGTTGCTCAAATCTGCGCAAAGGGTGCAACACGTTGGCTGTGGCCCGGCTCGCCCGAGCCGTGCCGAACGGCTTGGGAAGAATGGATGCGCTTCGTGTGCAGTATTCTGCAATAGACGGGTAGCGATTGATCCCCACATTTGGCTCTCGCTGACTTCTCTTCAAGCTGTGCATTTTGGTTTTCCTCCTACGATGCTTGCAACTCGCTTCGCGTCCGGTTATCTTCCGTCTCTATCGGGGGATGAAACATGGCCGCCGGTTCCTGGACCCTGGCACTCGAACTCTTCACTCAGGGCGATTCCCGATTTGTGGATGAGTTACGTCGTGTCCATGCATCGGAACGCCTCGGCGATTTCGCTCCCACGTGGATTGCCGATTCACTACCGTTCGCTCGACAGGCTCTTCTCGATTATCTCGCTCAACCCCTGAATTCCTACCGTCACGAAGCGCTGGTGAAACGGCTCTTCAAACTGGCCGAACAAGCCGGGGATGACGTCGTGATCGGCGCCTTTCTCGTCGCGTTTGATCGAGCCATTCGCCGCGTGCGGAAGAAGATCACCCGGCACAAGTACGAAAACTTCACCAACGAGGCGGCGGCCCAAGCGGCGATCGGCCGTTGGGCCGATGACGGATTTCTCAACGCCAATATCAATCGCTGGTCGGGCAATATCTACGCCTATGCTTCGAAGTCCGAAGAAGTCGTCATGATGCCGGGCAACACGGTCATGCCGCGGCCGCCGAAAGCACAATGGAAGCGGAACGAGTCATTGCCCGACTATGTGCGCGAACGATATGAAAAGCGCTTTCGGCTGTTCTCGATACCGACTCGGCGCTATCTTCGTCGACGCGCTTGGCGTTACTTCCGGACAATCGGCAAGACGGATCGATCGCGATATCTGCAAGCGGCGCTGGCATTCCTGCCGCGTTACACGGATGCCGATACGGCCTCGGACATCAACCTGCTCGATAACTGGGGACTGGTGCACGCGCTATTCGGCGCTGAGCCCGGCACTCGTGAGTGATGCGCGGGGGTGGGACTTTGCGCCGGGCTGCTCGCTTGGGAATTTGGCGCCCGCTCCCCGATTCGAGCAAATCTGGCGGGAGAATCCCCAGGCATTGTTCGACATCCTCTTCGCCGCCCAATCGCGAGCGGTTCGGCAATGGGCATTGTGGCTTTTGCGCGCCCATCACGAAGCCTGGCTCGCCTCTCGACCTGTTTCGACATTGCTGCGTCTCGTCGATCATCCGGAGGCGGATCTTTCCCAACTCGGATTCGACTTGCTGGAACTGGCGACGCATCTGGAAGATGTGCCCGTCGAGGAATGGCTGCTACGACTATCGGGCGATAGTTTTGAGAAGTTGCGCCGCCTGTCCGACTTGCTCGCGCGAAAATTCGACTCGAGCCGAATCCCCCTGGCGGATGCCATTCGTCTGGCCGGCTTCCAATCGAAACCAGTCGCGGCGTTTGGCTTGAACATTTTGCAGAGGCGCACACTCGCCGAGCAGGATGTTCCTGCGATCCTACCGTTGGTGCAGGCCGAATCCGAAGCCGTTCGGCCTGAATTGATCGCCTGGCTGCGAGCGACTCTCGAGTCGTTTGGCGAAGTGCGTGGCCGTTGGCTTCTGGAATTCCTCGATTCGAAGCACCGCGATGTGCGAGCGGCGGGCTGGGATTGGCTGAACAGTTCACCATTGGTGAACGATCCTACGATCTGGCATCATCTGATCGAGTCGCCGTACGACGACATTCGCATGCCATTGATTGAGCATCTGCAACTGCGTGCCAAGGATGCCGACCCGGACTCCGTGCAACTTTTGTGGGCCAGCGTACTGCTGAATATTGCTCGCGGCGGGCGCTACAAGCCGGGGATCATCGCCCAGGTTTCGGAGCGACTGTCCGGGCATCCGTCGGATGCGGACCGATTGTTGCCGCTTTTGGCCGTCGCCGTGCGATCGTTGCGCGGCCCGGAGTTTCGTGCTGGGTTGGCCGCCGTCGTGTCCTTGGCGGAGAGCAAACCGGAGTTCGTGCCGCTCATTCGGCAAAAGTTTCCGGAACTGGAGTTTTGATCGAACATCGGAGGTCATCATTGTGGGAGCCGATCGGGCCGAGACCGCAATGCTCTGGTGTTCCGCCAGGGTGAGAGGTTTCCATCCCATTCGTCCCCGAGGCCGTTGCTCTTGGGCCGCCGCACGTGCTGTCGCGGCTCGCCTGAGGCAACACGTTGCGGCCGCGACAGCACGTGCGGCGGCTTGGTGAACGACCTCGGTCGTGCGTTGAAGTCGGTTCCGGTCGGCTTCCACGACGATGACTCCAAATCGTAGCAACAAGCTGCCCAAATCGTAGCAACAAGCTGCTAGCTTGTTGCTTGAGGTTTCCGCATGAACTTTTCGGTTGCCTACAAGGGACACAGTGGCGTCTCCAATACCGCGGGAGGCATGGCCTTATCGTTCGCGCCGAACTTGCGCCGAGATCGCGTGTCGTTCGTCGGTGATTTGCGCGACCCTGTGCGCTTTCGCGAAGCCGTAAGCGCGCTGCATGCGATTGTTGTTAGCGACCTCAAGTTCCGACCGAAAGATAAGTCCGCATACCAGGCGTATCTCGGCCGCATCCGCGAGCGCGAGCAGGCGATTCGGCAACTGGCATACAAACAGAATCGCGAGAAGTTGCTCGCGGAAACTCCCGAACCGATCCCACCCGGGCTTAAAGAGCAATTCAACTTGCTGCGTGAGAAGTATTGGTCCGCCCGCATTCGCTATGCGGACTTTCTCGCCAAGAACGATCCGGCTCTCTTTCGCGTGCTCGTGCCGTGCGACCCAGTAATCACGGTTGCCCCCGATGTCCTGTTCTTCGAATGCTTCAGCAAGGATGAATCGAGCTACGGTTGTCTGACCGTCGATCGAGATCTATTCGCCACGCCGGGAGACGTTGCGCTCGGCACGACGAATGTCGATTACTCGCTGCCGCTGTACGAGGAATTTCAGCGGCTGCGAACATACCGCCGCACGCGTTTCGCGGTTGATCCCGCCGGTTTCGACGTCTCAACGGAAGGATCGGCCGATTATCGCGAAGAGAAGATTGATTTGCCGCCAAGCTGGCTGCGCGGCTTCATGCAATTGCAGGCGGCGATGAGCCTGCCCTTGCGGCGCGTTCCCGTAAGCCGGGAAGGCTTATACTCGGTGCTTGCACATTTAAAGCGCCACCGAGCGCGAACGAGCCCCCGTGCCGTGCGCTTCGAGTTGCAGCCTGGCGCTCCGGTGGCGATCGTACTCGAACCGTGGGAAGTTCGCGTGAAACTGCACGAGACCCCGTATGCCGGGTCGAAGGCGGAAACGATTCGCACCTGGGGCCGCGATCGCTTGCTGACACTTGCCCGTTTGTTGCCGATCGCCGACGGTGCAGACGTCTTCCTGATGGGGACCGGCCTGCCGAGCTTTTGGAGCGTGCGCATGGGTGGCATGCGCTTGCTCCTCGGGCTTTCCGGTTGGACGGCCAATGACTGGACGAGCGGTGGTGGCGCGCTGGCCGACCTCGCCCCGCCCGCCGAGCCGAGCGAGGATTTGCTCGGCGATATCGCCACGGCGTTCCACGAATCGCCGAGTCTCACGTTCGACCAGGTCCGTCAGCGAACTGGCGCCGTCCCGCATCTCGTCGCCGCGGGCTTGAATCGTTTCGCGCTTCTGGGCCAACTGATTCATGATCTGGCGGGCGGTGTTTACCGCTGGCGGCAGATCATGCCGGTCGAAGCGTCGCTCAAGCAGGTGAAGATGGATAGTCCCGAAGCAGAGGCTGCCCGAGCCTTGGTCGAAAGTGGCCCGGTGAAAGTCACACGCGATGAAACCGTCGCGGGCGTTCGCGTCGTGATCGGCAAGGTGGAGAATCGCATCGTGGAGTTTCTCGCCGATTCGGATGGCAAGATCACGCGCGGCCAGTGTAATTGCTCGCACTATTTCCGCTTCAAACTTCGCGCTGGGCCTTGCCGGCACATGCAGGCGCTGCGGCGCGTGGCCAATGGCGAGAAGAAAGTTACGAGCGTGGAGCAGTGGTATCGCTGGATTACGAATTGAATCGAATGGATGGGTGGAGGGCGTGCCGGGTTCGAGACCGCAATGCTCTGGTGTTCCGCCAGGGTGAGAGGTTTCCATCCCATTCGTCCCCGAGGCCGTTGCTCTTGGGCCAGCCGTCCGACCTATGCCGGCTCGCCTGAGGCAACACGTTGCGGCCGGCATAGGTCGGACGGCTGCTTGGTGAACGTCCTCGGTCGTGCGTTGAAGTCGAACCGGCCGCCTTCCACCCATCCATTCGACTTTCCAGGTAATCACAATGGCCTTCTGGGATTTTCTCAAAGCGTTCGGCCGGTCGAAATCGCCGCAACCCGCGCAGGCGTCCGAGCGGAGTGTCGCGCCTCCGCCAACTCCAACAACGGCAGTTCAGCCAGCCGCCACAACTGCAAGCGTGCCGTCAGTGACTTCGCCGCCCAATGGTCCGAAACCCGGCGACTTCCTGCCTATCAAACGCGACGACCTCCTTCGACAAGGAGAAGAGGTTCGGCGCACAACGGCGTGGATGTGGTTTGGCCGCCGGGATATCATTCCGCCGACAAGCGATCCGCGAACGCTCTTGATCGATCGCGGCTTGCTGACCCAGGGATTTCTCTCGGCCGAGCAACTTGCAGAAATGCACCGCGTTGGCGACGAATGGCACAAGCACGAACATCGCCTGGAAAACATCCAGGTCCAGGCCGGCAAGAACGCCGAGCAGGCCGTTGAAGCCGACCGGGCTGCGCGTGCGGAGCGGAAGGCGCAAAAGAAAGCGGAGGCCGCCGCTCGTCAGAAGCAACACGCCGAAGAGGTTGCTCATCGCAAAGCGACTGACATCATTTTCGTCGGCAGGGGCGTGTCGGCGCGAATGAACGATCGCGAAAGCGATTCGGGGAAGTTGGCCCTCGCTGGCCTGCCCAATTTGAGTACGCCCGCCGATTTGGCAAGTGCGTTGAATTTGACGATCTCACGTTTGCGCTGGCTCTGTTATCACACCGAGGCGACGACACGCATTCACTATGTGCAATTTGAAGTGCCGAAGAAATCGGGCGGCACGCGGACGCTCAGTGCCCCCCATCAAACGCTGGCGAGGGCCCAGGAATGGATGCTCGCCAACATCTTGGCGAAACTGCCGGTGGACGATTCCGCGCACGGCTTCGTGCCGAATCGTTCGACGGTGACCAACGCACGTCCACACGCCCACTGCGATGTCCTGATCAACATGGATCTGGAAAACTTCTTCCCGTCGATTGGTTTCCCCCGTGTTCGACATGCTTTTCAACGTCTCGGGTATTCGGGGTCGGTCGCCACGCTACTCGCACTACTGTGTACGGAATGCCCACGCAAGCGAGTGGTCTACGCGGGCCAACCATACTACGTGGCGACCGGCCCGCGTGGATTGCCGCAGGGAGCTTGTACAAGTCCCGCCCTGTCGAATCAGATTGCCCGCCGTCTCGACCGCCGACTCAAGGGCTTGTCGCTGAAGATGGGCTGGCAGTACACCCGCTATGCGGATGACATGACGTTTTCCGCGCCGCCGGGTCACCGCGAGAATATTGGCTATCTGATTGCCCGAATCCGCCATATCGCGGAAGACGAGGGCTTTGCAATCAATCGGAAAAAGACCCGCGTGCAACGACCAGAGTCGAGGCAAATGGTCACGGGGCTAGTGGTCAATGTCCAACCGGCGGTTCCACGCGATCAGGTGCGACGGCTTCGAGCGATCTTGCATCGAGCCAAGTCGGAGGGCCTCGCCGCCCAGAATCGCGAAGGGCATCCGAACTTTCGTGGCTGGGTACAAGGAATGATTGCGTACGTCGCCATGGTCCAGCCGGAAACGGGGCGAAAGCTGCAAGCGGCGCTGGAAGCGTTGAATTGAAGGTGGAGTGCGCAGGTCGAGATTGCAATCGGACGGACTGGCAATCCGTCCTTTCGGGGCCGGAGAGGACGGATTGCCAATCCGTCCTACTACCGAATCGCACCTGGAGACATGGCGAATGGAACCGACGAGGCACGTGGTTTGCGCAATATACTCTGAGCTAGTCCAGGGAGAACAATCATGCGTCCCGTCAACCTTATTAGGCCTGCACTGAGCGTCGGCCTGACCCTATTGACTTCTGTCGCCGCGGTTGCCGATTCGCCACGCGGGTATTGGGTTCAAAGTTCGGGCTACTTCGATCGCTTCCCGTTTCCGCCCGCGGTTGGCGGCCAGTCTCATTACTCAACCGGCCGGCCATGGGTTACGTTGCAAGACCCATTCGGTTCCCGCGTTTCGATGCCGCTGCAGCCAAAGGTGCTTTATTACGACACTCCGTTCGCCACGCCTGGCGGGTATTATTACCCGCGATCGATGGTGGTGATTCCCGACGATCGCAGGCGAGCCGTCCCGCAACGAGTTCGCCAATCGCTCGCGCCGAGGACATTCCGATACGATGGCGGCCCGACAACCCCAGTGCCAGAAGTGGCGCCCGCCCCTCTTCCTCGCATCGAGAAGCGCTGATAGAGCACCTACGCGATTACAATGGCCTGAGAGAACCATTTCACAATTGGCTGGAGTTGCCCAATGTCGCAGCCCTGGGACGATCCGCGGTTGATGGAATTAGCAGAGGCGATCCGCCGGCAGACGGAGGTCAGCGAACGGATTGCACAATCCCTTGCCCGACTGGAGGCCTTAACAGCCCTCGAGAACGAACGCCGCGAAGCCGATCGCCGTGAACAGGCACAGGACCGGGCTGAAGCCCGGATACGTATTCGCCAACTTGATGGCCAAATGGGCGGCTTCGGTCGCGGCTCGGTCCTCATGAATCTCACATTCATTCTGGTGGTCGTGATGATGATCGCAACTCTCTTCCACTTGTTTCGCAATTGATTCGCCTCGGGCACTCACTTCTCCCCTTCAGTCGTCCAATCCGATTTGGGCCACTAAACCAACCGTATGTCCGACGATCTTCCTGCCTTGCTTGGCGGTGCGCCCATACGCCCCGAAGGGCCGCCGGCCTGGCCAACTCCGGATGCCGATGTCGCAGCCGCAGTCAACGCCGCGCTCGCGGACGGTTCCTGGGGCGAATACCTCGGGCCGCACGTTTCCCAACTGGAAGCGGCCTTGTCCGAAACGTTTGGCGTTCCCCATGTCATAACCTGCTCCTCGGGCACGCTGGCCGTTGAAACCGCATTGCGCGCCGTCGGCGTTGGGCCGGGCGACGAAGTCATCGTCGGCGCCTACGACTACGAGCCGAGTTTTCTTTCGATCCATTCGATCGGCGCTCAGCCCGTGTTGGTGGATGTCCTGGCCGCCAACGTCAGCATCGATCCCGCGAAGATGGAAAGTGCCATCACATCGTCGACGAAGGCGGTGATCGCCACGCACTTGCACGGCGGGCATGTGCCAATGTCGCAAGTGATGTCGATCGCACAAAGACACGGCATCCGAGTGATTGAAGATGCGGCCCAGGCAAGCGGCGCCATTGTGGAAGGCCGGCCGGCGGGAAGTTGGGGCGATGTCGGCGTCTTGAGTTTTGGCGGATCCAAGCTGTTCTTGGCGGGCCGGGGCGGTGCAATCATTACCCGTCATTCGGACCTATTTCAACGGGCTCGCCTGGTGCTTTCACGCGGCGTGCAGCAGTGGGCGGCACTCAGTCAGCTCCAGGCCGCGGCACTCATGCCGCAAGTACGCAAGCTGGCGGAACGGACCCGGCATCGCCAACGATCGGTATCAATGCTGATCGATCTATTGCGCGAAGTGCCGGGATTGCGTGCTTTCGCGAATGAACTTCGATCGTTGAACTCGGTGAACCTGCCCGGATACTACAAGCTCGGCTTCTTCCTCGATGAGGCCGGGTTCGGCCTGTCGCGCGATTTATTTGTTAAGGCCTTGCGAGCGGAAGGGATCGCGTTCGATCCCGGCTTTCGCGCTTTGCACGTCGGCCGGGCTGCCGGACGTTACAAAACGGCGGGCACGCTGGAACATGCGGAAATCGCGGGCCGAACCGTGGTGGCTTTGCATCATCCCGTCCTATTGCTTGGCGACGTCGAAATCGAACAGGTTGCAGCCGCAATTCGTAAGACGTATCGTAACGCCGCCCGCCTTCGCTAAATAAAATCCGCACTTGTCGCTCCGGTGCTTTGCTTGGAAAGGATATGCCTCATGTTTCGATCCCGTGCCGCCATCCTCGCCGGGCTCGTTCTGGTTTGTGTTGCCATTCCCGCCGAGGCTGCCGAGGGACCGGCCGGAACCTGGCGAACGAGCTTCCCAGTGCAAACTCGGGAAGGCGAGCGAACCGTTCGCCTGCTGGTGATGTTCAGCGAGTCCGATGGGAAATGGGTCGCCGATTTTCTCGACTGGAACCTGCAAGTCGGCGTCGATCCGACCATTGACCTGAACGTGAAGGACGACACGGTCAAGTTCACCCTCAAGTTCGGGCCGAATTCGTTCGCCTTCGATGGCAAATGGTCCGCCAAGGAGAAACGGATCAAGGGGAGTCTCGATATCGGCGGCGATATGCTGCTGGTGGAACTCGGGCCCTCCAAGCTCAAGAGTCTTACCAAAGATCCGTTCGCCGCCGCCCGCGAAACGGTCGACCAGGCGGAGAGTCCCGCCGAATTCTTCAACAACGTGTTTCCAGTGATCAGTCAGGCAGCCGCCAAGAAGCTCAAACCGGAAGAAGTGCGCGCCTATGCGGACAAGGCGGCCAAGCTTGCCGAGCCATATGGGACGCGCTGGCAGCGGACGGTTGCGTTTCGCTTTGCCGACATGCTTGCCGATCAGGAACCATTCGTCGCCATCGCCGTCGAACAGGCCCACCAGGGGGAACGACTGTTAACGCGGAACGACGACATCGCGACGCAACTGCAAACGCTCGACACGCTGGCCCGCGTCTTGCGCAAGGCGAAGAAGGCGGCCGACGCCAACGAGGTCGAACGTCGCATCGCCAAGATCGAGCCCCGCGACTATGCCGAGTACGCCAAGATCATGCCGCCCTTCAAGCCAGAGGAGTTCAAGGGTCGCAAAGGCAAGAGCGATCGGGCGGTGCTCGTGGAGTTATTTACCGGGGCGGAATGCTCTCCGTGCGTATCGGTCGATCTGGCCTTCGACTCGCTCGGTCGCACTTACAAGCCAAGCGATGTGATCCTGCTTCAATATCACGCGCACATTCCCGGCCCCGACCCGCTCGTCAATAAGGACGGCGAAGCGCGAATGAGCTTTTATGTCAAGAGCGACGATAAGAAATCGACACCGCAGATTTACATTAACGGCAAGGCCGACGGCACTGGCGGCGGCTCGCAACCCCGATTGGCCAAGCTCAAATACACCGCGTTCCGCGAAACGATTGACGGCCTATTAGAGAAGCCGGCACCCGTGAAGTTGACCGCCAACGTGGCCCGGAAGGGCAACGAACTGACGATCAAGGCCAACGTCGCCGACCTGCAAAAGCCGGGCGACAAAGTATCGCTTCGCTTCGCGCTGGCCGAGGAGCGCATTCGCTATTCCGGCGGCAATGGCATTCGATATCACCACGCCGTCGTGCGGGCCATGCCCGGCGGGCCCAAGGGATTCCCGCTGCCCAAGTCCTCCGCCGAGCAGATGGTTACGGTGAAACTGGACGACATTCGAGCGGCGAACAATAAGTCGCTCGATGATTTTGTGGCCGCCCTCAAGAAGGAGGGAGCAGATTTCAAGTTCAACCAACGTCCCATGGACCTCAAGAATCTGAAGCTGGTCGCATTCGTGCAAAACGATGAGACCAAAGAAGTGCTCCAGGCGGTGCAGGTCGATGTCGATAGCGGCAAGGAGTGAGGGCTTGGACAATATGCGGGCGGCGAGGACTTCATCGCCGTCCCGGCACATACTGACGCAGGAATTTCAAAGCGCCGCGATCTTCCTGGAAGTAGCCGATGGCGTACATTTCCGCGATGGCCTCGTCGTTGGACCAGCCGTCGCGTTCCATCCGGTAGACAGCGCAATAGACACCGGTTCGGTGCAAGCCGGCAAAGCAATGGACCAGCACCGGGCCCCGTTCGGGATTGTCGACCACGTTCAGGAACGCTTGCAGGTTTTCTTCCAGTTTCGGGCTCGTCCACTCCGCGGGATTGAGTCGGACGTACTCGATGTTTCGGGCCACGCACCACTTTTCTTCCGCGTTTTCCAGATGCGTATCGCCGTCGCGAGCGAGCGAGCGTAAGCAAACGATCGTGCGAATGCCGTGCTCGCGAATCACCTCGTCGAGCGCCTCCGGAGAAAGCTGACCGCTGCGATACAACTTACCTTCATGGACCACGCGAAAATGCCGCCATGTCGTCAATCGGTGGCTGGCGTACGACGTCGGCACCACGGGAATCGCGATCGCGACGAGCAGGCCGATGACCACGCGAAATGTGCGCACGTGCACCTCGGAAACGAATAGGAGGGTCAACCCTATAACAACGAAGGAGCCAGCGTGGAAGGCCAACCAATCGACCTTGTCGGAAATGCAAATTCCTGACACGATCAGCAGAGGCGAGCGGGAGGCGGGCATGGGGGTCAAGTTGCGTATTCTGATTGCGTTGATCGTCGGCGTCGCGGTGGTGGGCGTGCCGTTGGTCTACTATCGCATGGTCTACGAGAACGAAAAGCGCTTCCGCGAGGTGACGCCGGGCCGATTCTATCGCTGTGGGCAGATGACCGCGAATGGCTTTCGCGCCAAGCTCCGCGAACACAAGATCAAGTTGGTGATCAACCTTCAAGATGAGTACCCGGACCCGCTGTTACCCTCGGGCTACTGGGATTCGCCGCATATTCGCGAAAGCGAGGTATGCCGGCAAGAAGGGGTGAAGTACGTGCTACTCACCTGGGCGGGCGAACGGGGACTGTTGGCCCGCACCGAGTCGACCCCCGAACACCGGCCGCAGGTGATCGATGATTTTCTCAAGCTGTGCGATGACCAATCGAACTACCCGATCCTCATTCATTGCCTGGCCGGCCTGCACCGCACAGGCATCTTGACCGCCGTGTATCGAATGGAGTATGAGGGCTGGTCGCCGGCCGAAGCGATGCGCGAACTGCGCGCGAATGGATACGGCGACCGAAAAGCGACAACTGCCAACGACTATATCCTGGAATATCTCTATCAATACAAGCCCCGGGCCAGAGGTCAGAAGTCAGAGGTCAGAGGTCAGTAGTCAGTTTCTGGCCTCTGACCTCTGACCTCTGACCTCTGACCTCTGACCTCTGACTCTCGGCTGCCGTGACGATTCTCGACCGAATGTTGTTCAGTGCGTTCCTGCGGGCTTATGCCATTTGCATGGTGAGCACGCTGAGTCTGTACATCATCGTCGATCTGTTCACCAACATCGACGACTTCTTTCAGAAAGACAAGAACGGTCTCGAAATCGCCGTCCACATCATCACGTATTACGGCTATCGCACCATTCAGTATTACGACCGGCTGTGCGAGGCGTTGTCCTTACTCGCGGCAATGTTCACGGTCGCCTGGACGCAACGCAACAACGAATTGATCCCGATCCTCTCCGCCGGCGTCTCGACGCATCGGTTCCTGCGCCCGATCCTCCTCGGGGCCGCGGTCATGCTTCTCATGGGCGTCGTTAATCAGGAATACCTGATTCCCTACATTGCGCCGGCCTTGGTTACCGATCGCAACGACCCCGAAGGAAACAAGAATCTCGTCGTCCAAGGCTGCTACGACCCGAACGGAGCGCACATCGATGGCATGGTTGCTTTCCGCCGGGACCAGCTGGTGAAGAGTTTCAACGTCACCCTGCCGGTCGGACCGCATTCAGAAATGCGCCACTTGAGCGCGGAAAATGCTCTCTATATTCCGCCCGCGGAGGGGCAGCACTTTTCCGGCGGATGGTACATGAGCGGAACCACCCCCGAGTCCCTGCCCACCGGGACCTACGATCCGGATGTTATCGAAATCATCGATCCCGGCCGCTACTTCTTGCATGTCCGCGACGCTAGCTTCGAACGCGTCACCCAGGGACAAAAGACGCAGGCCTTCGCCGCCACCAGCAAACTCTACCATCTCATGCAACGATCCGATACCGGCCGCATGAACGAACTCGCCGTCACATTTCACATGCGCCTGACGCGGCCCATCGTCGGAATGCTGCTGGTCATCATGGGCCTTTCGATCATTCTGAGAGATCAAACCCGGCACATTTTTATCTCGGCGGGTCTGTGCCTGGTGATGTGCGTTCTGTTCTTCGCGGTTGTCTTCGGCGGGAAGTTCCTGGGTACGGCGGACTACATTTCGCCAGCCTTCGCGGCGTGGCTGCCCGTGATCGTGTTCGGGCCATTCGCGATTTCCTTCTACGACGCGATCCACACGTGAGTTCCAAGTTCCAAGTTCCAAGTTCCAAGTTCCAAGTTCTGAATTGGAACTTGGAACTCGAAACTTGAAACTTGAATCTATTACTTCTTCCGCTTCGCTTCCCATTCCTTGACGTACTTCGCCGGGTTCGCCTTGAACTCGTCGCGGCAGCCAGTGCAGCAGACGTAATAGGTCTTGCCTTCGTACGTCACGGGGATCGTCCCCGTTCCGCCGCTGACAATGCACTCGCGCTCCGAACGTCCGACATCGACAAACGGCACGCCCTCCTTAGTCAAACCCACGAGATACTTTTTCGTCAGCAAGGTGCCAGTCGCTCGCCGGGTCTCGAGTCGATAAGTGATGCGATTGTCGTGAAGAAGCGAGAACGTCAGCCGCTCGATGATCTTGCCGCCCGGAACGTCCCGCTCCAACATGAGTTGTCGTCCCTTCAACGTGCCCGTGTAGGTCCGCTTTTCCTTGTCGACCGTTACGAGAGCGAGGTCAAACTTCCCCTGGGTCGCCGCGGGACGAAGTTCTCCACTGGCGAAGTACTTGCCCTTGTCGAATTGAACGGTCAGCGAGGCGTCATCCCCCTTGAAGTGCCATGCCCACGTGACCGTTTCGAGCCAATGCCCTTTCTGGCGCTCTTCGGATGTTCCCTCCATCATGCCGGCGCCTTTCCACGAGCCCACGAGGATGTTGAACGGCTTGAGCGCTTCTCGCGAGGCCGGGGATTTCGGCGGATCGGCAACGGCCGCGAATGATAACGCGAGTGCGAGCAATGAGACAGCGAGCAGACGCATTGGCGGACTCCGAAGGCGCTATGAAATCAAACCCCTATAAGGAGAAGACGATTCGCGGTCCGCAACATTTCAGGAAACCCTTTCAAGATTACCGCACCGGCCGGTAGAATCATTCCTAAACCTTCAAACCCGATGCCAATCCTCCCATGAGCCGATTCCCCATTCTCGCCGTCGCGCTCTTCGTGACGGCTGCCCCCGTTCGTGCCGATCTGCTCGGCTACGTGCAGAAACCGGACAACAGCTTCCATTGGTCGCTCAAGAGCAATGACACCGCCGCGTCCGGAACACGATACACGATCGAAATGACCTCGCAGACCTGGCAGGGGATCAAGTGGCAGCACACGCTTGTCGTCTATGTTCCCGCGGGAGTAAAGCCGGGCGACAGCATGCTGCTGTGGAACGATGGCGGCCGGCCCGATCCGTTGCGCTCGTTCATCGCATTTGAATTGAGCCGTCGCGGTCAGATCCCGGTTGCCTTCTTGTACGGGATTCCGAATCAACCGCTGTTCGGCGGCAAGAAGGAAGATGGCCTCATCGCCGAGACTTTCGTTCGCTATCTGAAAACCGAAGACGAGAGCTGGCCGCTCCTCTTCCCGATGGCCAAGAGCCTCGTGCGCGCGATGGATGCCTTGCAAGAGTTCTCGAAGGAAAAATGGAAGACCGAACTCAAGTCGTTCGTCGTGTCGGGGGCGTCAAAACGGGGCTGGACATCCTGGCTGACCGCCGCCGCCGATTCGCGCGTCAAGGCGATTGCTCCGTGCGTCATCGATATGCTCAATTTCGGCAAGCAGCTTCCGCATCAGGTGCTCTCCTTCGGTAAGCCAAGTGAAATGATCAAGGACTACACCGAACGAGGGTTGATTCCCGTCCCGGACACCAAAGCGGGCCATAAACTCTGGGCGATGGTCGATCCCTGGATGTACCGCGACAAGCTGACCATGCCGAAAATGCTCATCAACGGGGCAAACGACCCGTATTGGCCGCAGGATGCTTTGAACCTCTATTGGGATGACCTCAAGGGCGATAAGTGGGTCTTGTATGTTCCGAACGCCGGCCATGGGCTGGAGCAGAATTACGGCGACGGCCGAAGGGATCGCAATCGGGCGATCAGCACGCTGGCGATGTATGCGCGCTGTGAAGTGTGCGGCGAGCCGATGCCAAAGATGACCTGGAAACACGGCGACGAAGGCAGTCGCATGACGCTAGCGGTGAACTGTTCGCCGGCGCCGAAGGCGGCGCGAATCTGGGTCGCCGACGCTCCGACGCGCGACTTCCGCAAATCGACCTGGAGAGAAAAGGAAGTGAAGCTGGACAAAGGCGCCGTCACCGGATCGGTGGAAAAGCCGACGGAAGGCTGGCGAACGTTTTATGCGGAATGCGAATTCGAAAAGAACGGACAGACGTTCTTCCTGAGCACCCAATTGCGAATGTGCGCGGCCGGGAAGCGGTGAGCTAATCAACTGTGGGGACGTTATAATTGGGTGGATGTGTTTTCCGATGAGGACGAAACGATGGACGAGCCACTTACACCCGAAGAACTACGCAAACGGATCACCGCCGAGTTGCCCAAACCGCTAAAGCCGATCCCGCCCGAAATCATGGCGGAAATCATGGAAAACCAAATCCCTTACGAGGAGGCGCTACAACAGTACAAGGAGCTAATGGAACATGGTGGCGTCTCAATCGAACCTTATCTCGAAGAACTGAAGCGAAAGTATCCCGACCCAACATGAGTTCGGGCGATATTTATTACCGCCTCTCATTCGCAGAGCGCGTCTCGGATTTGCTTCCCAACCTGGAAGCGCGGGCCGTTGCTGCCGGAAAGCAGATCGAATTTCGCCGCGCATTCCAGATTATCCAATCGTGGCTCCGATCGGACCCGACGTCGCTAGGCGAGCCGATTCGAGACTATCCATCATTGCGATTGACCGAATACACCGGAAGCTATGGTCCTCTGGCAATTACGTACGCGGTTCATTGGGACCTGCAACTCGTCTTTGTTACCAAGCCGCTCGAGATTCTTCGATGGGCGAAGTTTTGATCGCGGTTCCGTGCGTTATTCCCGCGTCAACCGCACGAATGCTTCGCGCAATTGCTTCGTCACCGGCCCCTGCTTGCCGCTGCCGATTATCCGGCCGTCGCAGTCCGTTACGGCGATCACCTCTGCGGCCGTGCCAGTCAGGAAGCACTCATCGGCCGTGTAAATGTCGTGCCGGGTCATCGTCGCTTCCACGAGCGGAATGCCGGCCTTTTTTGCCAACTCCATCACAACGTTTCGCGTCACGCCTTCCAGTATGCCCGCATCGGGGGGTGTCGTTTTCACCAGACCGTGCTTCACGATAAACACATTATCGCCGGTACATTCCGCGACCTCGCCTTTGTGATTGAGCATCAGCGCTTCCAGGCAGCCGGCCCGAATTGCCTCGATCTTGGCGAGAATGTTGTTCAGGTAGTTCAGCGACTTGATCCGGGGGTTCAATGCATTCGGATGATTGCGAATCAGCGACGAGGTGACGATCTTGAGCCCGTTTTCATATAGCTCTTTTGGATACAGGCTAATGTCGTCGACGATGACGATGACGTTCGGCTTGCAGCCGCGTGGATCGAGTCCGAGATTGCCCGGCCCGCGGGTGATCACTAGGCGAATGTAGCCTTCCACTTTGCTGTTGGCTTTGACCGTGTCGTCGACCGCTTTCATCAGGTCGGCTGGCGACATGGGAATTTCGAGAGCGATCGCCTTGGCCGATTCGTAAATGCGCTCGATATGCTCCCGGTGCCGAAACACTTTGCCGTTATAGACGCGGATTCCTTCGAACACGCCGTCGCCATAAAGCAGGCCGTGATCGTAAACGCTGATCTTGGCCTCGTCGCGGTCGAATAACTTGCCGTTGATATAGACGCGGGTCATGATCTCAGTTCCAAGTTTCAAGTTCCAAGTCTCAAGCTTCAAGTTTCATGTCGTGGCAAGCTCCAATTCGGCCACGAACTTGGAACTTGAAACTTGAAACTTGAAACCCCGATCCAAGCTTCATGTCGTCGCAAGCTCCAGTTCGGCCTTGAACTTGGAACTGGAAACTTGAAACTTGGAACCCTGATCCAATTTCCCCGCCACCATGCGGACCTGGCGGTCCGTGTGGCGGACTAACTCCAAGTTATGCGTTACCATGAGGATCGTCACGCCCTCCTGGTTCACGCTGCGCAACAGTTTGACGATCCCCTCGCCGCTCTCGATATCCAGATTGCCCGTCGGCTCGTCGGCGAACAGCACTTTCGGGTTGGCCACCAGGGCCCGAGCAATCGCGGTTCGCTGCATCTCGCCGCCGGACATTTCCTTCGGCTTGTGCTTGAGGCGATCCTTGAGCCCGACCCGTTCGAGGATGGCCGTCGCCCGCTTCATGGCCTCGCGGCGATGGCCCCACCAGTTCCAGACCGAATTGCCGACCATCGCCGGCATCATCACGTTTTGCAGGGCCGTCAACTCCGGCAGCAGATGGTAGAACTGGAAAATGAACCCGAAAGTCGTGTTCCGGAGCCGATCGCGCTCGCGAGCGCCAAGGTTGTCGATGCGCTTGCCGTTGAGCGAAATCGTCCCCGAATCGGGCCGATCGAGCGTGCCCAGCAAGTGCATCAGCGTGCTTTTGCCCGAGCCCGATGCACCGACGATGGAGAGGAACTCTCCCTCCCGTACGTCGAGGTTCACGCCCTGCAGCACTTTGACCACGTCCGCATTCCGGCGATAGGTCTTGAACAGATTGTTGGCGACGAGCATCTCGGCCTCCGTTTCAAGTTTCAAGTTTCAAGTTTCAAGTTCTGTCTTCAACTTGAAACTTGAAACTTGAAACGACTCTATTCGTACCGCAATGCCGCCACTGGCCGCATCCAGGCAGCGCGAATCGCCGGCCAGACGCTGAACGCGACGGCGATCACGATCGCCCCGACGTTGACCAGTGTGACGGTTAGCGGCTCCACATGGGTGGGGATCGAGTCGAAGTAGTAGACGTCCGGGGTGAAGCCGACGCCGGTCAACTTGTACAACAGGTGCTCGATCGGGTTGATGTTGAATGTGATCAATAATCCCGAAATCGTCCCCAACCCGGCCCCGATTACGCCGAGCAACAGGCCGTAGCCGAGGAAGATCTGCATCACCCCGCGGTTCGAGGCCCCGAGCGATTTCAAGATGCCGATATCCCGCGTCTTCTCACGAACGATCGTCGAGAAGATGGCCAGGATGCAGAAACCCGCGACGCCGACGATCATGAACAAAAGCAGGTTGAGCAGGCCGCGCTCGATGTCGACCGCCTTGAGCAGCGAGTCCTGCTTCTCCTCCCAGGTACTGATCTGGTAGGCGTATGGATCGGGGAACAGCTTGCGCAGTTCCGCCTTGGCTGCCGGCCAATCCGAATAGTGCTTCAGCCTGATCTGGATGTGCGTCACCCGGTTGCCCATCGCCCGCAGGCGCTGCAGGTAGTCGAGCGGCACGTAGACGAATTTGCCGTCGTACTCAGTCATCTCGGTCTTGATCGAATCGACCACGACGAAGTTGGAATACACCGGCTCGAGCTGCTGTTTGCCGGCGCCGAGCGTCGCGATCTTGATGAGCGAACCTTCGGGGAGAATATCGCGTTCGGCGGGCTGATGAGTGACGGGATCGGTGTAGCGAAAATGCGTGATGCCATAGCCGGGAATCGCTCCGTGGGCTCGACGGGCTCGGCCGGAGCCGGCGCGATCTCCGGAGGCCCGTCTGGCAAAGGCTTGGGCGGCCCCGGATCGGGTGGCTGCATTGAGGAATGTTGCCAGCGCCGTCAATGCTTCCGGCGTCAATTCGAAGGACGGCTTCTTCTGCCGAGCGTCGTTGCCGTCAGATATTCGCCGAACCCGCCCACCGAAGCCCGGCCCGCGGGATCGGTGCCGACCACGCGAACCGGCACGATCACCTGTTCCAGCGAGCCGTTCATCAGTACGTCGTAAGTGACAATGCCGAAGACTTCGATCGTTGGCGTCATCGCTTCGATGTATTCGTTGGCCGGCGAGTTGCGGATCTTCGCCATCATCTCGTCGGTATCTTCGGGGAAGCCGTTGTTGCTCGGCGACTCGATGATGACGTCGGACATCAGGCCGTGAAAGCGATCCTTGAGCTTGCTGCTAAAGCCAGCCATGACGCTGTTGACAACAACGAGTGTCGCCACGCCGAGCATCACGCTGACGATGCAGACAAATGCCAGGAAGCGAGTGCGGAGATACTGCCAGCAGAGAAGGGCTTTGTACATGAGTATCCGGCAGTCCGTCGCCGCCTCCGATCGGTGGATTGAATAACCCGTTCCAAGCCTAGGTTCGTCGATCAACGGCGATGGCGCCGGACCGCGAACGCACGCTGGAAACACGTCTTACCCATTCCGCGCATCCGGCATGATCCGCATGGATTGGGCATCTTGACCGACGCGAGAAGATAGCAGCAAAGCGCAATTTGCGAAAGGCCGACCCTTGGCGCACGCTTGCGGCGTAGCGCGAGCGACTTTACTCCGGGCGCAACAGCGGGAACAGAATCACATCCCGGATCGTTTGCGTGTTTGTCAATAGCATCACCAGTCGATCAATGCCGATCCCGAGTCCGCCGGCCGGCGGCATGCCGTGCCTTTGGGCGCGAATGAAATCGTGGTCCATCTTGGCCATCGAATCTTCCTCGGGCAGCCCGGCGAGCTGCCGCTTGAACGTCGCCTCCTGCGTGATCGGATCGTTCAACTCCGTGTACGCGTTCGCCAGCTCCATGCCATGCACGTAAAGCTCGAAGCGCTCCGCCACGGCGGAGTTATCGCGCTTCCGCTTGGTCAAGCGGACACAGGCCAGCCGGGTAATCGTGAACGAACACGGGCCCGACGAGATTGTGCTCGACGCG
Source organism: uncultured Gemmataceae bacterium (assembly GCA_963773845.1). GTDB lineage: Bacteria > Planctomycetota > Planctomycetia > Gemmatales > Gemmataceae > SIAJ01. The sequence continues at coordinate 515,049 of CAVZCU010000011.1, read as the reverse complement.
CAGCTCGAACAGGTTGTGAACGAGGACCTCGTGATCCTTGCCGGCCGCTGGAATGTGATGCACGCCGGCCGCCAGGCGAACGGCGGCTTCGTCGAACATGGAACAGCCGACATATTCCTGGAACAGATCTTCGTACCGGGCCCGCTGCCAGGGCGGATTGAAGTCGACCGTCTTGTCCGCCCACGGCCGGACCCGGCCGCCGCCGATGGCGTCGACGCAGGCGACGATCACGCCTTCGGTCAGATCCATCATTGACGCGATAGTCGCCGTACGCCTGGTACAGCTCCATCATCGTGAATTCGGGGTTGTGCTTCGGACTGATCCCCTCGTTCCGAAACACTCGGCCGATCTCGTAGACTTTTTCAATCCCGCCGACGAGCAATCGCTTGAGGTGCAACTCCAGCGCGATTCGCAAGTACAGGTCGATGTCGAGCGCGTTGTGATGCGTGATGAACGGCTTGGCCGCGGCGCCGCCGGCGATGGCGTGCAGCGTCGGCGTCTCGACTTCCATGTAGCCCTGTTCGTCCAGGTAGTTGCGCATCGTGCGGACGATCTTCACGCGCTGCTTGGCGCGTTCCAGCGTCTCCGGGGTGTAGATCAAGTCGAGATAGCGGTGCCGCAGGCGGTACTCGATGTCCGCCATGCCGCCCCACTTGTCGGGGTGCGGCTCCAGCGACTTCGTGAGTAGCGTCAGCTTGTCGACGAAGATCGTCGGCTCGCCCATCTTGGTCTTGCCGAACGAGCCCTCGACGCCGATCAGGTCGCCGAGGTCCAATTCTTGCGCCAGTGCCCAACCGGTCTCGCCGATCTGCTTGGCGCCGAGCATGATTTGGACCTGGCTGGAATAGCCGAGGTACTCGCTCGCTTCGTGCTTGCCTTCTTGCTCGCGGGTCTTGCGCATCTGTGGCCTGCCCGAAGCGTCCCACAGGTCGAGGAAGTGCAGCTTGCCCTTGATCCGCCGGCTGACGATGCGGCCCGCGGCCTTGACCCGCGGCCGCTGATCTTCCGAGCAATTCGGCGGGCATGAGCGAGGATTTGATCGATGGGAATGTGGCCGTCAAAGCGGCCACCCCAAGGGTCGAGGCCGAGCGCCTCGATCCGCCGAAGCTTTTCGAGCCGGCTGGCAACAGGATCGCCGCTAGTGATATCGGAAGACACGGGGACTCTTGGGGTTATGGTGCCAATCGAGATGTTAATCCACGAAGAACGGCGATTGTAGCTGGGCGGGGAATGCTGTCAATTGCAGTGCGGCGCTAACTACTTGAGCTATTCTTGTTTCGTGTAATGTCGGGCAATTTCGCTCCATTCGAGTGAACGCCAATGCTCCTCGCTCTGGCGAAGATTTTCCATTTGTCGGGTGAGCTTTTCCGCATCCGGGTGATCCGGCGGCAGAGTTTGAGCAGCAGTTGTGCTTGCCAGCAGTGAACGCCGCGCCTTGATCACGGCGAGCACCGCGGCTCTTACCTTCTCGGCCACTCGGGTAGCCTTTTCCGCGCTGGCGCCAGATTCGACAGCCTTTCGGAGTTCGCAGATTCGCTTCTCTAGCAACTCCGATTTCTGGTAAGGCTCAAGGCTGCGGGGAATAAAGGATGCCATCGTTACCCCTATTTGCCCTTAGTCCACGCGTTCTTGAAAAACCGCACCCAGTTCCCGTGCATGATGTTTCTCACATCCGCATCCATATAGCCGCGTTTGCGTAGCAATTCGGGCACCCGTTGCAGGTCGGCGATCGTGTCCAGATCGTAGGGCGTCTGTTCGGTGCCAAAGCCGCCGTCGAGGTCGGTGCCGATGGCCGCGTGGTGGGTGTTGCCCGCCAACTGGCAGACTCGGTCAATGTGATCGACATACGTGGCCATCGAAACGTTCGCCTCTTTCGGCATGGTTTTGCCACGAATCCAACCGGGCGCGAGCATCCAGGCGTCCAGGGCCGATCCGATCACGGCCCCGCGGGCGACCAGCCGCTTGATCTGGTCATCGGTCAATTGCCGCTGATCCGGGACGAGTGCCCGGCAGTTGTGGTGGCTGGCCAGCACCGGCCCGCCATAGATTTCGAGCGCTTCGTCGAAGCACTGGTCGGACAGGTGCGTCACGTCCAGGATCATGCCGACTTCTTCCATTTCCTTCAGCAACGGCTTGCCTGGCGGGAATAGACCGCCTTCGGTGCCGGTGCCATGAGCATAAGGGCTGACCCCGTAATGGGCCGGGCCGATGATCCGCAAGCCGGCGGCATACCATTCGTGGACCTGGTCGGGGGTCAAAACCGGGTCGGCGCCTTCCATGCTCAGAATGAAGCCGAGCGGTTCTGGCGCTTCGCCGGACTGCCAGGTGGCGACATGCCGTTCCAGCCCGGCCGCGTCCTTGATCCAGTTCAGATGCCCTGCTTTTTCCAGCGTGCGATAGTAATCGAGTTGCCCCATCGCGGCAGCATGGGCCGCATCCATGGATGCGTAACGCTGAATCGCGGGCATCAAGTTCGGGCGAAATAGCCGAGCGAGCAGGGTAGCGATGAAGATGCCGACCTTGCCCTTGCGCAATTCGGGGAACGTGACGGTGCCGCGGCCGCGGGCTTTAAAATCGATATCGGTCGCGGCCTGTTCGCGACGGCGAATTTCTTTCACCGACTGGAGGAGATCGCGATTCCAGTCGAGGGCATTCCACGCGAGATCAAGGTGTGCGTCGAAGACGAGCATGGGAGGCTCACGGCGGGGAAATTGAAAGTCTATTCGCCGCTTGCGAAAAGCGAACAGTGGCAACGCGAGCCGAACGACCATTCTGGGCGTGCCAAACGCAAGCCTTGGCGAGCCGAACGCCGTAAGGCGTCGGGTAATGACTGCACCCGACGCCTTACGGCGTTCGGCTCGCCAAAAGACGCTTGGCTCGCAATTGCGGACGTTCGGCTCGTTATTGCGGGCGATCGGCTCACCGGACAATCAATGTGTCAGTTGATCAAGCGTGTTGCGAACCGCCTCGTTGCGGTTGGAGCCGCTGCCGGCGACTAATCGCGTGGCCAGCTTGCATGTGAAGCGGAAACCGGTTCCCGTGCGCTCCATCTGATACGAAGTCACGCCGGCCGAATCGAGTTTTCGCTCAACCATGTTCCAGTCAAGCGGAGTGTCGGCAGAAATCGCGTGCGGGCTGCCGATGCCCAGTTCCTCGGGCGTTGGAATCCGCAACGGTGGCTTAGCGTCGGCGATCTGAGCGCGAACGATCGGCTCGCTCGGAGTCCGTTTCGCGATTGGCGAAGGCAGTCGCGGCGGAACATACGAGATCGGGGTCGTGGCTTGCTGAGGCATTGAGATCGGCGGACCGCCGAATCCAGGGGCACATACGCCCTCGCGACTTCACCCGGCCCCGGAGCGATTCGGACCGGTCAAAAGCCAAACGAGAGTACCAGCGCAGATTATGAAAATCCGCAACGCGTCCCTGCGCATGCGGAGATCTCCTAAAGGAGTTCGGGCGAACGGCTTCGAGATTCCCTTCTCGAAGTGGGCGCGGGGCTATAGCACGGGTGGGCAAAGGGAAAAAGGCCAATCACATTGGGCATGAACGAAGTTTGCAATGGGGCTGGATAGGTTCATTTCCCTTTGCGTCCAGTTTGTTTTCGAAACTTACTTCGCCGGATGATGGAAGCTCGTGATGGCGCAAAATAGGCTTGCCTAACTACGACTATTAGGCTAACCTAATTCAAGGCGGTTATTATTGAAACTTCATGAGTCCTACTTCGCTAGCTCACGAATCCCGTGCCAACGCAGGCAGCAAATCGCTGGAAGGCCTGCACGGGACGGTCCCCGTACCGCCCGCCTCGGCGGGATTTTGGCCACAATGGCGGGCGTTCGTCGGACCGGCATTTCTGGTCAGCGTCGGCTACATGGACCCCGGCAACTGGGGCACCGATCTCGCGGCCGGTGCCCAATTCAAATATGGTTTGCTTTGGGTGGTCGCCCTGTCGAGCTTCATGGCTGTTGTCTTGCAGATTCTCTCGGCCCGGCTCGGCCTCGTTTGCGGCAAAGACCTGGCTCAAGCGTGTCGCGATTTTTATCCGCGATGGACGCGCTGGCCGAATTGGCTGTTGTGCGAGTTGGCGATTGCCGCCTGCGATCTGGCGGAGGTGCTTGGCAGTGCGGTCGCGATCCACTTGCTATTTCCGCAAATCCCGCTCTTCTGGGCAGTTCTGATTACCGCGTTGGACGTGCTGCTGTTGCTCGCGCTTCAGGGCATGGGCATGCGCTTCATCGAAGCGATCGTTTTGGTGTTGGTCGCCACGATCGGCGGTTGCTATTTCGCGGAAATCTTCATCCTCCCCCAGACCCAGCCGAATTTTGCCGAGATGGGCCAAGCGCTTGTGACGCCGGGTTTGGGCGAAAATGGCATGATCGTCATTGCCATCGGCATCATCGGCGCGACGGTGATGCCTCATAACCTCTACCTGCACTCGGCACTCGTCCAATCGCGCCGCGTGGCGGGTGATTCGGGCGCTACTGCCCGCGCGATTCGGTTCAACACGATTGATACCGTCATCGCACTGGCGATCGCGTTCTTGGTGAATGCGGGAATTCTGGTGTTGGCGGCGATGGTCTTTCACGGCCGAACCGAAGCGCCTCAGACCGATGGCTCGATTGCAACCTTCAACGACGACACCGACTGGATCCAGGTCGCCTATTTGACGCTTTCCCCGTTGCTGGGAGTGGCGATTGCATCGACGCTCTTTGCCGTCGCACTGCTGGCAAGTGGGCAGAGCAGCACGATCACCGGCACGCTTGCCGGTCAAGTCGTGATGGAAGGATTCATGCGCTGGCGATTGCCGGCATGGATTCGCCGGTTGATTACGCGACTCCTCGCCATCATTCCGGCCATACTCATCATTGGCTTGCGCAGCGAAGGCAGCGTGACCGACTTGTTGGTGCTCAGTCAAGTCGTTCTAGCGCTGCAACTTCCGTTGGCGATGCTCCCTCTCCTTCATTTCACAAGTTCGCGAAAGATCATGGGTCGCTTCCGAAGTGGCTGGTTCCTGCTCATCATCGGGTGGACCTCCGCTGTCCTGATCACGGCACTCGATTTCTACGGATTACCGGACACCATCGAGCGAGCGTGGGCCGTCATTTCCGGTCACTGACCTTAAACCTTCTGCATTGACAGAGATTGGTTGACCTTCCCCCAATCGCGACTCGTGATCGTCAGTCCAGCTGAACTCGGCAATTTGGGAATGCTGGAGAGTGCGCGGCACCTACATTGCAGGAACTCAGCGGGGTAGAACCAGGAAGGAAAGTCGGAACAGGATGCCACCCCGGAAGATTTTCCCAGGAGGCTTCGAGATGCGAATTCGTTTCTTGTGCGCAATGGCACTCGCAGGGGCGCTTGCCTTGGCAAGCGACGCCCGTGCTTGTTGCTGGGGCTGCGGCTGGGGCGGCGGCTATGGCTACGGCGGCGGTTGCTGCGGTTGGGGTGGAGGCTATGGCGGCGGCTGGGGTTACGGAGGCGGCTATGGCTACGGTGGCTATGCGGGCTACTACGGCGGTGGACCGGCTTACGCCTACGAACCGATGTACTATGCGCCAGGCACAGTGATCGTTCAATCGGCTCCGTCGACATCGACCTCGACCTCGACCGACAACAACGCCAACACGAATACGTCCAACGTGTATACCACCACGACGCCAAACAGCAACTACGTCGTACCAGCGGCTTCTAGCTCGCCGGTGTATTACTATTACCCGAGCAGCTACTATTATCCCTCGTACTATGGTGGCTACTACGCACCGAGCTGGGGATATGGCTTGCGGTTCCGTTGATTCGGATGGTGTGAAGCCCGGTTTCCGCCACCCTGGGAACCGGACTTCGCATCTTTCGTGAATTCACATTCCAGCCTCGGAAATCGCGGCTGACTCCAGTCCATTCTCCGCGGGCACTCGACCCCAAATGTAGTGGGAAACGGAAGGCGTTGTGTTTTCCTTGACCAGCGATCGCACATCGTCTTCAACCGGTCGATCTTCCGCGGTGTGGCGCTCGTGTTGCCGGAGATGTTCTCCCCAGGACTCAACTACAAACGTTTCCAACCACCGATCCGGCTCGGCGATATCGCGAAAGATTCCCCACCGAAAAGCGCCGTCGCGACGACGCACGGGCTCCATTTTCTGTATTGCTTCCGCAAACGCACGGGTTCGATCTGGATTGACCGAGTATTCAACGACGACTAACACCGGCCCATCGTCCAGATGAGGCTTGAGCGCCATCGGCGGGGCCGGCCACGATTGCGAGGGCGTCAAATCGAGATCTTCAGCCGCGGCCAAGTGATAGCGAAGCGCGGCGCCCAAGCCGAGAATCAGTCCGCCCGCAGCCAACCAGAGCGCGTCGAGTGTGCCCAAACGGGTGGCGATGATACCCCATAAAGCCGCCCCGCCCGCCATGCCGCCCATCAGCGCGACCGAATAGACCGCCAGGGCTCGCGCTCGAACCCATTCCGGGATCGCCGTCTGCGCCGAAACGTTCAAGCTCGACACCACAGACATCCATGCAATGCCCGCGATGAGGGCCACGCCGCAAAGCCAGACATAACTCGAAACGGTGGCGAGCGCCACTGCCATCCCCGCCCAGCCCAGCGTGGCGCATGCGACGAGCCAATCCACTGAAACGTGGCGACGGATGCGCGGCAAGATCATGGCCCCCGCCACAGCGCCGGTTCCAATGCAGCCGAGAAGTATGCCATACTGGAGCGGACTGAGGCCGCGTTCATGCCGACCGACCACGGGCAGAAGGGCCCAGGGAGCGCTGCCGCAAATGGTGAATGCAATGGTTCGAATCAATACCCCTTGAAATGCGGGCATCGCGCGTGTAACGCAGGCCGGCCTTCATGGCCCCGATCAGCCGCTCGGCGGGCAACACACTCTGTCTTTGCGGGCGTTGCCATCGATACAGAACGGCAATCACCGCCAGAAACGAAGCGGAGTTCAACAGGAACACAGCGCCCGGTCCCGCGGCCGCAACGACCAAGCCTCCCAGTGCCGGCCCAATCGCCCGCGCCACGTTGAAGCCGACGCTGGCGAGCGCCGCGGCCGCTGGCAACTCCCGGCGCGTAACCAATTCGGGCGCCAGCGATTGCCAGGCCGGCATGTTCAACGCCATGCCGAGTCCGGTGGAAAAAGTCGCCGCCAGCACGATCCAAGGGGTCGCGAATCCGGCCAGCGTGATAACACCGAGCGCGCCGGCCGTCAGGCACATCCAAGTTTGGGTCGCCAAGAGCAATCGCCGGCGGTCCAAGATATCGGCAAGCGCCCCGGCGGGGAGCGCCAGCAAGAACACAGGCAGACTGTCGGCGGTCTGAACGAGCGCGATCAGCAGAGGCGACGACGATAGCGAGGTCATCAGCCACGAATCGCCGACGTCGTGCATCCAGGCGCCAACATTCGAAACGATCGAGGCGATCCAGAGCACTCGAAAAACTGGATGGCAAAGCGGCCGCCAGGGCGAGTCCGCCAAGCGGCAATTCGCCACCGAATCGATCGGAGCATCAGATCGCGTTGAGAGGGGGGCGCTCATGCCTCGTCTCTTTTACGTGACGAGGCTCGATGACCGTCATCCATTTGAGGCGGGAACATCCACACGCCCTCCGAGAGGTAATGTCGTTCCCACTTATAGACACCGACAGTCGATCAGGCTGGCCCGGCGCCGTAGATGTGTTGAATTACAGTCTTATGTCCCCACAAGATGTGCTCGCGAGTCAGGCCGAAGACCGTGGCGATGGCATCGCGATCACGTGGGCTTGGGGTCCAACGACCCAGGATGATCGCGATCACGCGTTGCTCATCGACGCCCGAACGCTCGGCCAGTTGTCGGGCGTCGATTTGATGCTCGGCACAAAGTTGTTCAACCGTTTTAGGAGATTGGGTCATTGGCTTCTCCTGCGGGCATCGGCCCGGCGCCGCGACAAACTCCTAGAGCCGATTCGAGTACGTTCGGCGCAGTACGACCGAAAACCTTCGCCGCCGGCTTCGGTGCTTCGCCATTCTTGTTGACCTTGACGCGAGGAATGAACGCTTCGAATCCCTCGACCCGATCGGCCGAGATCTCCCGATTGATCATCGCCTCGATGCTGGTCAGAACTTCTCCTTGCTCTGGCGTGACGAAGGAGACGGCAATTCCGTCGGCGCCCATGCGGCCCGTTCGGCCAATGCGGTGGACATAATTCTCCAGATCGTTCGGCAGGTCGTAGTTGATGATGTGCGAGATGCCCGAGACATCGATCCCGCGACTCATGACGTCCGTCGCGATGAGCACTTTAATCTTGCCATCGCGGAAGGCTTGCATGATCCGTTCCCGCTGCGATTGTGGCAGGTCGCCGTGAATCGCCGCCGCCTTCATGTGATGAGCTTTGATTTCGCGATACAGCCGATCGGCCCCGCGCTTCCGCTCGACGAAAATAATGCACTGCCGGAGTTGCTCGCGGCCGAGCACCTTGAGCAGCAACTCGGTCTTGCGATCCTCGTCAACCGTGATGTACCGCTGCTCGATCTTTTCGACGGTCATTACGGCAGGCGACACATTCACGTGTTCCGGATCCGTCATGTAGCGATTCTTCAGCTTCATGACGTCGGCCGGCAGCGTCGCGGACATCATCAGCGTTTGCCGACCCTCGGGGACGCGGCGCATGATGCGCTCAATTTGCGGTCGGAAGCCGATGTCGAGCATCCGGTCCGCTTCATCCAAGACCAGGAACCGCACCTTTTCCAAATTGATGGTGCCGCGAGTCAAATGATCGAGCACCCGGCCCGGCGTGCCCACAATCAGTGTGCAGCCTTGCCGCAGCTTGGTCAGCTGCGATCCGAACCGTTGACCACCGTAGACGGCCACCGTTTTGAAGTGGCGGCTTGGGGCCAGTTTTTCCGCTTCCTCGGCGACTTGAATTGCCAGTTCTCGGGTCGGCGCCAATACAAGCGCCTGTGGCTTGGACGGATCACCGCCGCGCCAGGAATTCATGAAGGGCAACAGAAATGCGGCGGTTTTTCCAGTTCCAGTCTGGGCCTGGCCGAGCGCATCCCGACCGGTCATGACAATGGGAATCAGGGCGTCCTGGATCGGACTTGGTTGCGTGTAGCCAGCCCGCTCGAGCGAATCGAGAAGCGGCTGAATGAGGTGTAAGGCACGGAACCCGGTTTGTGTTTCGGGCTCGGTCAACTCAGCAATCAACAAAACTACTCCGATGAGATGATTAGGTGGATCTCTATACTTCTTAACGCATTATATGGCAGTTGAACAGGCGAACTGCCTCGACCCGGCAGGATAGGCTCTTCCGCCCCTATCAATCTCGCGGTGGCGATGGACCAAAAATGCTAGTTGCGAATGGCAGCTGCAGTTCCAACCGGAAGTGGGGCGAGGCTTCGATCACGCCATGCAATTCGCAACAGCGAGGTCAATTTCTCGCCGCCATTGCCACGGTATTGACCAAGCAACAAACGGTGGACGCGCACCGCATGAAAGTACGTTGACCGCTCTTGGTCCCCCTTCGGATTTACCCTTCGCGCTACGATTTCCGCTGGCATGGAAGCTGATTCAGGCTGGAACATCCTTCGGGAAGCTTGGCTTCATCGACTAACAAAGACGGGAATCCTTCGCGGATGCGGAATTGCAGCCGGCATCGCGAGCAAAGCAGGTGGGCATCCTCGACGACGAGCTTCGCTTCTCTCTTGGGATCCACGGGACAGCGAAGGATTTCGAGCATCTCGGGGGTGATCATCGAGTCATGATAGAGGACGGCGACCTCAAATAGAATCTCGGCACAATCGTCCAGATTTATGAGCAATTAGGGAAGTACGAGATTCGAAAAACCTGTTGCCCGTGCGGAAGGAGGATGATACCATCCACTCCGCCTACAAGACCCTCCCACCCATTAGATCGCATGGCGATCTTCCAGTTGAAAGGTTCCAAGATGAAATTTGCCAGACTCATGGCACTGGCTGCTGCCGTTCTCTTCCTCGGATCATCCGCGGCTCGCGCGGAGACCAAGGTCGTGCTCAAGGGGACGCATTTGTGCTGTGGCCAATGCGTGAAGGCCGTCGGCGCCATCGTCAAGAATGCCGGCGCCAGCGGAAAGTGCGATCAGAAGGCCGGCACGGTCACGATCACGGCCAAGGACGACGCGACGGCTCAGAAGGCCATCGATGCCCTCGCTGCCGGCGGGTTCCACGGCACTCCCGATAGCGACAAGTTCAAGATCAAGGATGATAGCGGCGCTAGCCAGGGAAAGGTCAAGAGCCTAACTGTCACGGGCGTTCACAATTGCTGCGGGTCCTGTTGTGCCAAGATCAAGGCCGCCTGCAAGAATTGCGAGGGCGTGAAAGCCGACACGGCCAAACCGAAAGCCAACACATTCCAGGTCACCGGCAACTTCGACGCCGAAGAACTCGTCAAGGCGCTGAACGAAGCCGGCTTTCACGTGAAGGTCAAGAAGTAACGCGATCGCCATTTCATTGATCATGACGGCCGCGTGCGCTCCACGCGGCCGTCGGTCTTCGTTCGCCCGGTCAAATCTCCGCGTCGCCAAGCAATTGGATGATTGCGTTCGCCGCAGTTCTTCGCATAATCGACCTTCTCCGACACCCCACGAGATGCAGCCGTGAGCGCTACCTCCATCTGTTTGTTGATCGCCGCGCTGGCTTCTGCGCAAGCACCCGCCAAGAAATCCGATGGGCCAGCCAAGGCGCAGCCCATGGCCGGCCTCAAGCTGCGTTCGATCGGCCCCGCATTGACATCGGGCCGCGTCGTCGGCTTCGCCGTAGAGCCGGGCAATCGCTCGCACTATTTCGTCGCCGTCGCATCGGGAGGCGTCTGGAAAACCACCGACGCCGGGATGAGTTACACACCGGTCTTCGACGGCGAAGGCTCCTACTCAATTGGCTGCGTCACGCTCGATCCGCGGAATCCGAACACAGTCTGGGTCGGCACCGGTGAGAATAACAGCCAGCGCAGTGTCAGTTACGGCGACGGCGTTTACAAGTCGATCGACGGCGGGCGAACCTGGCAGAACGTGGGCCTAAAGGCATCCGAGCACATCGGCAAAATATTGATCGATTCACGGGATTCCGGCACGGTCTATGTAGCCGCCCAGGGCCCGCTATGGGGCCCAGGCGGCGATCGCGGACTCTACAAGACAACGGACGGCGGCAAGACCTGGACGAAGATTCTCAACATCAGCGAAAACACCGGCGTCACCGACATCATTCAGAGTCCCAACGATCCACAAGTGATGGTCGCGGCTGCCTATCAAAGGCGAAGGCATGTTTACACCATCGTGAACGGCGGGCCGGAGAGCGCGATCTACCGCACCACCGACGGTGGCAAATATTGGGCCAAGATTCGATCTGGATTGCCCAGCGTCAACCTTGGCCGCATCGGCTTGGCCACGGCTCTTTCCGATCCGACGACAATCTTCGCGACGGTCGAAGCGGCTGAGAAGCAAGGCGGAGTCTTTCGTTCCACCAACGGCGGAATCACCTGGGAAAAGCGAAACTCATTTGACGAGCAGGGGCAGTATTACTCGCACGTGGTCGTCGATCCCGCGAACAAGGATCGAATTTACGTGATGAATATGCGCATCCAGGTCTCCAACGATGGGGGCAAGACCTTTTCCTTTCTCTCCGAACGCTGGAAGCACGTCGACAACCACGAAATCTGGATCGACCCGGCGAATCCCGATTACTACCTGGTTGGCTGCGATGGCGGCATTTATGAGAGCGCCGATCGCGGCGGCCATTGGCGGCATGCGAGCAACCTGCCCGTAACGCAGTTCTACGATCTCGCCGTCGAACAAGGCGACTCACCCTTCTACCGCGTGTATGGCGGGACCCAGGACAACAATACCCTCGGCGGACCGGCGCGGACCACGAGCACGCACGGAATCACCAATGGGGACTGGCAAGTCATCGTCGGCGGCGATGGCTTCCAGTGTCAGATCGATCCGAAAGATAAGAACATTGTCTATGCCGAATCGCAATACGGCGGACTCGTGCGCTTCGATTGGCGAACCGGTCAGCGGGTGCCAATTCAACCGCTGCCGGCGCCTGGCGAACCGCCCCTGCGCTGGAACTGGGACTCGCCGGTGTTCGTGAGTCCGCACCAGCACACGCGGATCTATTTCTGTGCGAACCGCGTCTTCCGTAGCGACGATCGGGGCGATTCCTGGACGCCAATCTCCGGCGACCTGTCGCGGCAACTCGATCGCGACAAGCTCCCCGTGTTCGGCAAAACTCAGCCGCCCGAGGCGGTGTTCAAGCATGGTTCGACATCGTTCTTCGGCAACATTACGACGTTTGCCGAGTCCCCGAAACAGGAAGGCCGCCTTTATGCAGGCACCGACGACGGGCTGATCCAGACGACATCGGACGGCGGCAAGAACTGGACGAAGATCGCCAAGTTCTCCGGCGTGCCGAACATGACCTACGTGGCCCGCGTTGTTCCCTCACTCCACGACGCGGACACAGTTTACGCCGCGTTCGATAACCACAAGAACGCCGATTTCGCTCCCTATTTGTTGAAGAGCACCGATGCCGGCAAGACCTGGACATCGATCGCCGGCGACCTGCCGGCTCGCGGTTCCGTGTTAGCGCTGGTGGAAGATCACATCGACCCGAAGCTTCTTTTTTGCGGCACGGAATTCGGCCTCTACTTCACACTGGATGGTGGATCGAAATGGCATCGCTTGAAGAACGGCCTGCCGACGATCGCCGTCCGAGACTTGGGTATTCAGCGGTCCATGAACGACCTCGTCGTCGCAACGTTCGGCCGCGGCTTCTATGTCCTGGACGACTATTCCGCGCTTCGGCAGGCATCACCGTCGTCGTTCGAGAAGCCCGTTGCGATTTTTCCCATTCGCGATGGATTGCTGTACATGCCGCGCGACCAATTCGGCGGGCGTGGCAAGGCTTCGCGTGGCGAGTCGTTCTATACCGCGGACAATCCGCCGTTTGGCGTCCACTTTACTTATTTCTTGAAGGACGCGTTGCCCACGAAGAAGCAAAAACGCAAGGAGGCCGCCAAAGGACCGAATCCGGTCTATCCGAGTCTTGCCGAACTGCGAGCGGAAGTCGAGGAAGAGGAGCCGGCGATCCTGCTCACGATTGCCGACGCCGAAGGCACGCCCGTGCAAATCGTGACCGGCTCTTCGGGCCAGGGTGTCCACAGAATCACCTGGGACCTGCGGCTTCCCGGCGCCGATTTGCCGCGGCCGAGTGTCCGGCGCGGCACCGGACGAAGATGCACCATTTCGACGCTCGACCGGTCCGCTGGCGCTTCCCGGCAAGTATCAGGTGACGATCTCCAAGCGCGTTGACGGCGTCGTCACGAAGCTTGCCGGGCCCGTGGACTTTAACGTGCGTTACGTCGGCCCGGAGCCGCTTGGCGCCGACGATCTCAAGGCCTTGGCCGATTTTCGGCAGCAAGCCATTCGCCTGGAGCGCGACTTCAACGCGGCGACATCCCTGGCCAGTGTTCTGTCCGATCGTCTGGAGCAAGTGAGGATCGCTCTCGACCAAACACCAAAGGCGCCGGCCGACGCTCGTATGCAAGTCCGGAAACTGATCGAGCACAACCGGGCAATTCTGCGGCAAGCTGCGTGGCGATTCGTTCCTTCAAGGTCGATCGGAGAACGCGCCAGTTTCGATTGCCGAGCGCGTCGGGACCGCGGCCGCCGCGACTCGAACCATTGTCAACAAGCCCACCGGAACCCAGAGTGAGCAGCTCAAGATCGCCCGCGCGGAACTCGACAAGGAATCAGCGAAGCTGCGGGCGATTTCCGAAAAGGACCTCAAAGAATTGGATCGGCTGCTCGATAAGCTCGGCGCCCCTGGACGCCGGGAAGGTTGCCGGGCGGTGGCGGCAAATGAGTTGTTGCGGATGCACTTCGATTCGAGGGTCGTGTATGAGCAGGTCACTTGGAAAACAGCCGAGGCGGGAGTCGTCGAAATCCTCGGTGTCCCAGGCGTCGAGCTCAGTGGAGTTCGACGAAGTCGTTAGCCTAATCGAAGCCGCCCGAGCGCGCACGTTTTCTGCAATCAACACCGAGTTGATTGACTTGTACTGGCAGGTAGGCGAGTACATCAGCCGCAAACTCGAGTTGGCCGATTGGGGCGAGGGAGTCGTGCAGCAGCTTGCGGACTGTATCGCCCGGAAGTACCCCGAGCTGAGGGGATTCAATCGTCCAAACCTCTTTCGGATGCGGCAACTCTACGAGACTTACCGAAACGACAAGAAAGTCTCACCACTGGTGAGACAATTGCCCTGGACACATAACCTGCTCATTCTCAGCCGCTCCAAACGACCAGAAGAACGTGAATTCTATTTGCGGATGGCGACGCAAGAGCGCTGGAGCAAACGAGAACTGGAACGCCAACTCAAAGGGGCGTTATTCGAACGTGCCGTCCTTTCGCCGCCAAGAGCCGCACCGTTGGTGCGCGAATTACACCCGGACGCCACCGCGATCTTTAAGGACACCTATCTCCTCGATTTTCTGAACCTCCCGGCGAATCACACCGAAGGCGATTTGCAAAATGGTCTGATCGAGCAACTCCGCGAATTTCTCATTGAACTGGGTCGCGATTTCTGTTTCATCGGTAGTCAGTATCCGTTGCAGGTCGGCGTCAAGGACTTCTTCATCGACCTTCTCTTCTTCCATCGCGGGCTATCCTGCTTGGTGGCCTTCGAATTGAAGGTCGACGAATTCAGGCCGGCCGATCTCGGGTAACTTCAGTTCTAATTGGCGGCCCTCGATCGCGATGTTCGGAAGCCGCACGAGAAGCCATCAATCGGCATCCTGCTCTGTGCCACCAAGGATCACGAAGTCGTCGAGTACGCGTTGAGCCGGGCTCACTCACCCGCATTGGTGGCTGAGTATCAGACTCACTTGCCGGCCAAAAAACTGCTACCGACAAAACTGCACGAGTTCTACGAGTTGGCTCGCCATCGCGCGGAAATGCCGGCAATCGACCACAAATCCACAAGGCCACGAACAAGGACAAAGAACTGAGGGCCAGCGGGTTCGAATGATGCCATTCATATTCCGTTCAGCGAATATTCCATTACGACGGCCGATAAGGACTCGTATACGGCCCACTGTAGGTAGTGGTCGGCCCGCTCGTTGGCGATGTGTCGCTGCCGCCAGTGGGCGAATCAGAGGAGTTCGCCGGCTTTAATCCAATTGGGTCGGAACGGACCAGCACATCGAGCGTGAAGCTCAAATCGGGCAGGCTCGTGCCGTCGGGTGTTCCCGCGGTGAAGATGATCGTGTAGTTGCCGGCCGCTAGCAGCACATCGCCGCTGATGGATTGACCGGCCGGCGTGAACAGTGTGTAAACTTCGTTTCCATCCGCGTCGAGGATCGACATGCGAATCGCCGAGGTCACTTGCGAATTCGCCGTGAGCGCACTCAAGCTGAAGTGAAGCAACTGCGTCTCGTAGACTGTCATGGTCGTCGCGGCCTGCGGCGCCGTCTGCGTCAGCGTACCGGCTGACAATCGCTGCGTCTGAATGCTGCTCGATCGGAAGTCCGCGCCGAAGAAGTAATTGCCTGTTCGACGGCCTGTGGCCGGATCCCCTTGAACGCTGATGTAGTAATCGCTATTCGCGACAACGTTCGAAAGCTGAAGCGTAAAAGTGCCGTCGTCGTTGGTCAGCACCTGGAACGCGACCGGGTCTTTGTGACTGTCGAGAACAGTTACCAATGGATCGACGCCGCCCGCGCTCATACCCCATGCCGCGACAACCAGCGTTCCGCCGTTCGCCGAGGGGCTGTGAACCCGATACCAATCGACATCCGAGGCGACGTTCAAAACCGCGCGAAGCGTATAGTCCCAGCGCAGGTCTTGCGATGGATGATCGTTGCTGAGCGGAGTCGCGCTGCCGGGGGAATCGTTCGAATGGAGGTCCTGAGTGAGCAGGCCAGCGATGATGTCGTCATTGACCGCTTGCGTCGATGAATGACCCGCCCCAAGCCTGTAGGCGCCGACTCCGAATGCGTCGCTCGCCGCTTTCTCGACCTTGACGTAATAGGTGCCGAGGAACAGCAAATTGTTGACGGTGACCGTCAGGTCGCCGTCGGTTGGGTCCGTCGCGACCGCCGACCCGACGACGTGTCCCGATGAATTGTAGACGGTCATGCGAGCCTTGAGCAGGCTGATGCCGGACGTCCTTAGGCTGACGCTAAAGGATCCCAAGGATAGGGCGAAAACGCTGTAGTAGTCAACGTCCGAAAGCGTGGTCAAGTCTCCCGCGGCGATGGTGGGATAAATCCCGAGAGTGCCGTCGAGCCCCAAAAGCTGGGTCAGATCGCCAATGAAGCTCAATTTCGTGGCGGAGCCGAGCGAACCGTTGCTCTTGCTGGCGTCGAAGCGATCCGGCGTTCGGGCGCCATAAAGGCTCTTAATGCTCGCCAAATCACTGGAAGACAAGCCGGTTCGCGGTCCGGAGTAATACTCGAACATGACCGACGATGTATCGGTGCTGTTCGGCAATCCGAACGCATGTCCGGATTCTTGCAAGAACACCGTGTAAAGATCGTACGCCCCCGAGCCGTTGAGATTGAACGCGAGGTCGGTGTTGAGGACAACTTCGCCGGACCAGCCATTGAACAGATCGAACGGCGTGGTGACGGCCAACTCCGTATTGCCCAGCGACCGGGCGCCAATTCGAATATCGCCGTGCCCGACATCTCCCTGGGTGGGACCGGGTGCGCCGAAAGGCGCCCCGTCATCAGGCACGATTGTGACGTTGACGTTGACTTGCGAGCCCCACGTTTGAAAAGCGCGAAGAATTTCCTGCTGCCACGCGGATGTCGCGGGCCCGAGTTCCTGGTAAAGATGGCTCGGATCGCCGTCGATTGTCGTCCCTTCCGGAACGAAGGAAATGGTTAAGTTCCCCGGATCAACCCAGGGATTATTCCAGACGGCTGGAACAGTGCGATCTTCAAGTGATTGAAGTGCCAGGCGGGCGCGGTGGGCATTCATATTGTTGACTCGCTCTGGGATGCGAGCTGAGCGTGAGCACGGTTGCTCTTATACTCATGAACGGCATCCGGGGTTCGCATCCGCCAACTATTCTTTCACGCAACAATTCAGATCGAATCCGACTTACTCACCACAGAGTCCCAGCGCGGCCGAGCCGCCGTTTTACCCTCCCCCCGGCTTTGCGGGGGGAGGGCAGGGTGGGGGCGAAGCGCTTTGAGCCCGGGGTTGCAGCGTCCCGACCAAGCCAGGTCTTCCCCCCACCCTGCCCTCCCCCCGCAAAGCCGGGGGGAGGGAAAGACAGGGAGCCTCCCCCGCAGAGCCGGAGGGAGGGAAATTCTTCGCGCGCGACGACGAAGTGAAATCGTTAGCAGTACAAAGAACACAGAGAAGAGAATTCAATTTTGATTTCTGTCTTCTCTGTGTCCTCTGTGACTCTGTGGTGAATCTCCTTTGCACCGTTGCCGGCTGATCGCAGGACTGCCAGTGGTCACTTGGGGCTGGCACGCTTGAGTGACCGCGCCGCTTTGACCAACTCCTTGAATTCCAACGAATCGCGAACCGGCTTCAGTTCCGGGTCGTCATCGAGATACTCGAAGCCGTAATTCCTCTGGAGTGCCGACGCCAGAAGGCGAAATGCCTCCGGGCGATCCTCGGGATGGTCTTTCGACGTCAAGGCGTACACGCCGGCGACCTGATATCGAGTGGCCGGATCGCCGCTCAGTTGTAGGGCCTTCTTGGCGTTGCGATGGGCTTCCGTGCGTTTGCCGAGCCGAGCCAGGTACACGGCCCGCCCCGCCCAAAGCTGGGTTTGTTGCGGATGGAAATCGATTGCCGCGTCGAGAACGCGAACCGCATCCGCTGGACGATCGAGAATGTCGGCCAGGACGTGGGATTTGTCGACGAGGGCGGGCAGATAGCGTGGGTTGCGTTCGAGAGCCTTGTCGAAGTCCGCCAACGCCCCCTTCGGGTCCGAGTCGAGTTTGGCAAATCCCCGAGCTGTCCAGCAGCTCTCTTCAATGGGAACCCGCTGGAATCCTTCCTGGCGATCGGCGTCGGCGCCCTTCTTGTTGCCGCGTGAGGCACGCACCTCGGAGCGGACGAAGAATACGCGCGTCAAATCAGTGCCGTGTTCGAGTGCGGCCGTGAGGTCCGCCTCCGCGCCGGATAAATCGCCAAGCGCCTTGCGCCAGACCGCGATTGAAGTAGGCGTCCGCGACGTTCGGCTTCAATTCAATCGCTCGGTCGAAGTCGGCGATCGCGTTCTTGAAATCGCCGCGGCGTAATTGGGCCAGGGCCCGATTGAACCAAACCTGGTGAGCGTCTGGCTTGAGGGCCAGACACGTCGAATAGCAAGCGACCGCATCCGCATCGCGGCCGAGTCCGTCATAAGAACGCCCGAGCAGAAACCACGCCCAAAGCGCCTGCGGGTCCTTCCGTGTCGCCGATTCGAGAAGCGGCACTGCCGGTCCATATTGGCCCTTACGCGCGAATTCCCAGCCCTCCAGATACAAACCTTGCGCCGATTCCGGTCGGCCGGTTGTCCAATTCCGCAGAGCCTTTGCTTCGTCCGGCCGGTTCAGTCGCTCCAACAATTCCGCCCGTTGCGACAACAGCGGATGGGGAATCGATCCGGCTGGGAAGCAAGACTCTGCCTGTTCATTGAGTCGAAGAGCTTCCTCGCCGGCTTCGCGGTCCGCGTCGGCGCGGGCGGTCGCATGAGCGAGCATGAGCAAGACGGTCCCGACTTCCTCGCGGAGTTCCGCGCGATTGCTTTGAGACAAGTAGCGGATCGAGCGGTCTTTTTCCCAGCGGGGATCGCTCGGCGAGGGATAGTGTGCCAACGCATGCCGGCCGTTCTCGACGGCTTCGGTCAGCGGTTTCTGGTCGTCTTCGGGAAGGCCGGTCAACGACAATTGAAAGCGCATGGAATCGTCGCGGAAGGTTCCCCAATTCTCCTTCGCCTCCAAGCCCAATCGACGTTCGCGCTGGTAGGCGGCAAAGCAGGCGGTCGCCACGACGACGACCGACGCACACGTGCCGATCGATGCCCACGACGACAGGCGTGGATGTCGTCGGCGCCACTTGCGTAACCGTTCGCGAACGGAGCCATTCGGCACATGCTTCAAGGGCTGATGATTCAACTGGCGATCGAGGTCCTCCATGAGGGCCCGAGCACTCGGATAGCGCTTCGCGGGATCGTATGCCAGGCACTTACCGACGATGGCTTCCACCGCCGGCGAAATCGCTGGATTGAGTTCACGCAGTCGGGGCAATCGCTTTCGATCCGCGATCATTCGCGCGATGACTTCGCGCGACGCTCGACGGTAATTCGGGAATGGGAGCTGAGTGGTCAGCAATTCCCAGAGGATCACACCGATGGCATAAATGTCCCCCCGCGCATCGATGACTCGTTCGACGCCGCCAAATGATTCGAGATGTTCCGGCGACATATAAGGCAGCGTGCCGCCCAGGCGGGCCGCTTCCGCGAGGCAGTCGAATTTGGTGTCGGTGGCGAGATTGAAATCCAGGAGCAGCGGCTGGCCTTCGTCCGTCAAGAGCACGTTGGCCGGCTTCAGGTCGCGGTGCAGAATTCCCCGCTCGTGGGCATGGGTAAGGGCATCGGCCAGTCGACTGACGATCCACAATACGGCATCCACGTAAGAGTATCGTTCGAGTAACTCGAGGATCACGGTCGAACTTGCGTGCCGCGGGAGATCTGGTTCCGCCAACTGCGATGCATCCGGCCGCCGGCTGGACACGGATGAATTCAGCATCGTAACCAGTCGCTTGCCGGAATCCGGAACGGTTTCGCCACGAAAGCGCCGAATCGCGTCGGCCAGTGTTGTCGATCCGCAAAACGGCATGCACACCGCCTGGAACGGCCCGCTTTGATGGATCGAGTAAATCGGAACGATGTTGGTGTGGAGAAGTTGCGACAGCGCCCGTGCCTCCGTTTTGGCATCCACCGACACCTTGAGCACAACCTGCCGTCCCGACAGCTCGTTCTGCTCCGCGAGGAAGACGCGGCCGAAGGCGCCGCGGCCGAGTTCGGACACGAGCCGGAATCCCGCGAAGTCGCTGCCAGCCGTCGGCATGTGCATGGCCGCCTCGGCCAAGCGCAACGCGGCCTGCGGGTTTCGCTGATGTAAGTCGCCGAAGATTCGCGTGACGCCGCTGTCTTTGTCGGGCTGATTCCACGCGCTTGCTTCGTCTCCCGATCGTTCCCGGAATTCCTGATACGCCTGCGCGGCCGCGGCGAAACCCATCGGATCACGCAGCGTGGCCTCGGCGATCAAAGGGACGTTGTCCTCCGTTGGCGAGCGAAGTTGCTCCGGCGTCGGCCAGTTGGCGGTCTCCACGTTGAACTGTCGTGCGAAATCGGCTGCCACCGGCTCCAGACCCGCTCGAATCTGCTGGCGATAGTCCTCAAATACCACTTGTTGTCGCGCGACCGATTCGCGGAAGATCTCGGGGAATCGGCGCTGATAATCGACCAGCGGCGTGGGCTGCTGCGTTTCCCAACCGATCTCCAGGTCGACGCGGATGAGTTCGACGAGAACCGGAATGCGCCGGGGGTCGTTCTTGGGCGGCAGAAAGCCGACGAGATCGATTGGCCCCGCGGTCCGAGCGCATTCAAACGCTTCAATAAACTCGCTCATCGCCTCGTCGCCCGAGTCGCTAGCTGGACGAGCAGTTCGTGGAAAGAACGAATGTGACACGAGCGTGGCGGGCATGTGGGGCTCCAGTCGAATGAGCGGTCAAGCCAAAGTACCGCCAAGTCGATCCCGAAATTCCTGCAGATACCGTTCGATGGTTCGTTTGGACCGCCCGACCTTCGCGGCGATTTCCGCAAAGTCGTGTCCTTCCAGGCGAAGTTCCACGGCAGTCCTGCGATCGGCCGACAACGGCGCAATCAATTCTTCAATTACCAGGCGCAACAAGGTGTCCCCGGGATCATCGGGAATCTCGTCGGCGAAATCCGCATTGGCCGATCGGGTGCGGCGAATGTCCCGCCGCCGTGCGCGATGGTACGCATCCTCGTCGCGAATCTTGTTCATCGCGATGGTCAGAAGTAGCCGCCAGAGTTCGTTGCCATCCGGAGCGGAGTATCCGCCCTGGCCGTAATGGGCTATGAGCCGGCGGAAGACCGATTGGACTACGTCCTCGGGATCGGTGCGGGCCGTCAGAGTCGAAGGCAGCCGGGCCCGTATTCGATTCAGTAATCGATCCGCGAATTGCTCGTACGCGCGCGTCACTCGAAGCGAGGGATCAACGGATGACGTTGGCCCAATTGCAGGCGGCTGGTCGATGACGGTGGCGGGCGTGATGAGGTCCATGCGGGGCGTGGCGGGCGGGCTTCGAAATACGCACAGATGCGCGAGCATCCGAAATCTACGTTACAATCACTACAATCGAACTAGATTTACAGGATTCTGCCATTTTTCTCGCTCGGCCAATATGCGTGGGTGGGGAATTCCGGTAAGGCATTTGGCCCATTTCGCGCCATGCCAAACGTCAGGCGCGATATACCTTTCAGCTGGGCGAATTTGGCGACGCAGCCGCTCGGGGCCTTGCGACCCGACCGCGGTCGCCAACGACTTGCAATGTCGGTGGAGTAGATTCATGAGCCGATGGGGAAAGACCGGCCCCGCCATCCTGGCCGTCATTCTTTCGACGATCCTGAGTTCAGCAGTCCATGCTCAGCGCAAGGAATCCTCTCCTGTTCGCGTTGGCGGGCTCGACCCGAACGGCGGAAGAAGCTCGGTGACCGAGAATTGGGGCTCGCTCGGAATCGACCTGACCAACCCCGAACCGATCCCGCGAGCCATTCGAATCGCCATCTTCTACGCCGACCAGCCCAACGTGCAATTTGAGCGCGACATTTGGGTGCCCGCGGAATCGCGAGTGCATACGTGGCTCACAATCGGTCCGGCGCCGAATCAATCGTCCGCCCACGGCCGCAAATTAAATTACCTCCTCTATGACCTCAGGGGCGGCGAACCGCACTTGTTGAGCCCCGGAGGCGACGACCGCTTGCGAACCAAGCTGGTCGTCTATCGTAAACGGGAGCCAACCACAGCCGTGCTGTTGGATGGACCACCCACGGACGTCTATACCGCGGATCCGAAGGCAACGCGTGACTCGGATTACAACGAGGCCGTCCATTTTGCCCGCTCGTTCCGTCTCGCGCGATCGCTGTCCGAGATGGTGACGGAGTATCGCGAGGCATTCATCCCTGCCAATGCCTTGGCGCTCGACGGGGTCGATCATTTCGTTTTGGCATCCAATCGGATCGCGGGGGACCCGGCCGGTCAGCGAGCGCTTCGGCATTGGCTGCAACAGGGCGGCAAGCTGTGGGTATTGCTCGACCTGGTGGAACCGCGGGCGATCGCTTCGATCCTGGGTGAAGACCTGGGATTCGAGGTGGTTGGTCGGACGAGTCTCACATCGATCCAGATCTTGCAGCCGTGGGAGTCGGCCGGCGTTGGCGTTCCTCGCGAGTTCGAACGCCCGGTCTCTTTTGTGCGTGTGGCTCTGGACGGGTCGGAGAACGTGCTCTTCCAAGTGGATGGTTGGCCTGCGGCTTTTACCAAGCCGGTCGGGCGGGGAAAGATCCTGTTCACGACCCTGGGCGGCCGAGCGTGGTACCGGCCGCGCGAGCCGCGCGATGAGAAGTCGCCGTTTCCGAGCTTCCCATTCGCACCGATTCCGCTGGGCCCGATGGATCGATTGGGCTTGGAACTGCAACCGGAGCGCGATCGTGGCGGGATCCAAAACGAGGACCTGGCGCCGATACTTCGATCGGAGATCGGCTACTCCGTGATTGGTCGGCCGACGGTCATGCTTGTGCTGGGGGGATTTGCCGTCAGCCTGGTTGCGATTGCCTGGCTAGTTCGTCAGAGTCGGCGGCCGGCGATGGCTGGCTGGCTGGCGCCGATGTCCGCGGTGGTGGCAGCGGCGATCCTGGTGACTCTCGGTCAGGCGCGTCGGCAGGCCGTTCCACCGACCGCGGGGACGGTGGCCATTATCGACGCGGTTCCCCCGAATGGAGAAGCGGTGATCGGCGGACTGTTCGGCATGTATCGACCGACGGCCGGCCCTGCCCATCTCGCGTCGCAGCACGGCGGGAATGTCGACTTCGACGCCACGGGTCTCGAAGGTCAAATACGCAAGCGCGTTGTGACCGACATCGATTCGTGGAATTGGGAGGGACTGGCCTTGCCGGCCGGGGTTCGCACGGGACCGTTCCGAGCCACGATTGACACGGGTGAACTCGCCGCAGTCGCTCGATTTGGACCCGATGGACTCCAAGGCCGATTCAATCGCGGACCGTTCGCATCGTTAACCGAGCCGGTACTTTTGACCCCGGCCCATGACGCCGTCGGTTTGCAATTACGCGACGATGGGTCATTTGCCTCGGGCATTGCCGACGCGTTGCCGCCGGGACAGTATCTCTCCAACACGGTCTTGACCGATCGACAGCAGCGTCGACTCGAGGTTTATCGCCGGCTTTTCACGCGGCCCATTCCTCGGCACCTGGACGGTCGAACGGTCCTGCTCGCCTGGACCGATCTGAACACCGCGACGTTTGTTACGGAGCCAGGCGATAAAGCGATCGGCGAGGCACTGGTCGCCATCCCAATCGAGTTCGACCGTCCCGCGGCGGGCACTCGAATCACGATCCCGGCAGGCTTCATTCCCAGTTTTGCAATCGTACAAGGGCACTATGTCCGTCCGACGACGGAATCCAATCGCGCGGCGAACATGCAACTGGGATTCCGCCTGCCCCGATCCGTTTTGCCGCTAACGATCGAGCGAGCCACCGTGCGCGTTCGCGTCCGTGCGCCGTCGCGGAAGTTCAGCATCGTCGCCTATGCCGACAATCAACCCGTCACGGTGCAAACGGTGGAAAGTCCCATCGACCCGATCGTCGTGGAACTCAAGGATCCCAGACACCTACAAGTTGATTCTCAGGGATATCTTCACCTGGGCATTGATGTTAGCGGTCGAACCGGCGGCGACGCGGCGGCCGGCATCGTTCAATTGGATGAGACCTGGCGCATCGAATCTCTCACGCTTGAAATCGTGGGCCGCACGGAAGCGCGAAAATAAGGTAGCGTCCGGAACTTCGTGGGACTGGTGTTTTGCCCAGTCCGCGAAGGCCGGAAGTGCTTGGCAATAGGGAGCAGTCATGGGGACGGAAACGGCCGTTGTCGAAACACGCGAGTTGACCAAGAAGTACGGCTCGTTCACCGCCTTGGAAAGCCTTTCGATCTCGGTGGGCAAGGGCCAGATTCTCGGCTTCATTGGGCCGAATGGGGCCGGCAAGACGACGACGATCAAGATCCTCGTTGGACTCGCCCGACCGACTTCCGGAACTGCCAGGGTCGCGGGCATTGACTGCGCGAAAGAACCGCGCAAGGTCAAACGGTTGATCGGCTACATGCCGGACACGTTCGGCTCGTACGACAACATGCGCGTCAATGAGTACCTGGATTTCTTTGGCGCCGCGTTCGGCATCGGGCGGCGCGAGCGATTGTCGCGCATCGATGAGGTGCTGGAGCTCGCCAACGCCCGCGGATTCAAGGATCTGTTCGTGGAGAGCTTGAGCCACGGCATGAAACAGCGCGTCGCGATCGCCCGCACGCTGCTGCACAATCCGGCCGCGCTGATTCTCGATGAACCTGCCAACGGCCTCGATCCGCAAGCTCGAATCGAGATGCGTCAGCTCTTGATGGCCCTGGCCGAGCGCGGAAAAACGTTGCTGGTAACCAGTCACATTCTGCCCGAGCTGGCGCGTGTTTGCCACAAGGTGGCGATCATTACCCGTGGCCGGCTCCGGGCGTTTGGGACTCTCGAAGAGATCGCTCGCCAGCTCAGTCCATTGCGGACTCTGGAGGCGCTGTTGGTCAATGCCGGCGACTTGGACAAAGCGGCGGATTTGATTCGTCGCCACATCGAACCGGGCGCCGAAGTCCAATCGTCGGCCGCCGAACTCGCCGTGCGCTTTCGCACGGCCAAGGCGGAAGACGAGCTGGCAAAGTTATTGACGGCCCTGGTCTCGGCCGGCGTCAGCTTGACGCAGTTTCGCGAAGTGCAGACCGACCTGGAGGAAGCTTTTCTCTCGGTGGCTCGCGCGGACGACTCGAGGCCGACGGAGACACATAAATGAATCCCGTTCTCACGCGAGAGCTGGTGGGTCTCCTTCGCACTCGCAAGGCCGTCGCCGCCCAGGTCGTACTCGCCATTGCCGTGGCGATTCTCGTGGTTGTGCGCTGGCCGGCCGAAGGCGTCGGCGATCTCAACGGAGCGATTGCGCTTCAAGTGCTCCGTGTATTCGGCTACGGATTGCTTACCGCTCTGCTGCTCGTGGTTCCGGCATTCCCCGCGACCGCCATCGTCCGTGAGAAAGTGCGGGGGACATTACCTCTTCTGCTCAATTCCCCGTTGTCGGTGGCGACGATTTATTTCGGCAAGCTCGGCGGCGTGCTCGGATTCACGGGGCTGCTGCTTCTCATCACCATCCCGGGCGCTGCCGCTTGCGATGCTCTTGGCGGATCCACGAGTCAGGGCGGCGTGGTTCTCCTCTATGTGGTGCTTGTCGCGGCCACATTTCAGGTGACTGCCCTCGGACTCCTGGTCAGCAGCCGGGCGCAAAGCATCGACGGGGCATTGCGCACAACCTATGCCGTCGTCTTGGCCATCTGTGTTCTGCCGCTGCTCGCACACTGGTTGATGCCTCGCGACGATCCGAACATGGCCATGCTGGCCGCCTGGCTCGGATCGTTCTCGCCGGCCCCCGCCGTGATGGAAGCCGTCGGTCAGGGCGAGGCGGGCATGCCGGGGACGAGTTATGCCTCGGGCGCCGTCGTCCGTTATCTGATCGTGGCGACGGGAATGTCGCTCCTGGCCTCGGCGCTGACGCTGGCCCGGCTGTACTTCACGCCGCTCGATCGGCCGCGGCCGCCCGGCATCATGACCCAGGATCGCAAGTTACGCGGTCGACTCATTCGACGCTTGATCTTCCTCGTCGATCCGCGCCGGCGATCCGGAAGCACGAGTCTTCTGGTCAACCCGGTAATGGTGAAGGAATTTCGAACTCGCCGCTTCGGCCGCTCCGACTGGACGTTGCGACTGCTGGCTTTGGCGGCAATCCTTTCGCTCGCGCTGAGCGTATTGGCCGTCGTGGGAGCGCTCGGGTGGGGCATCGAGGTGATCGGTGGGGCGCTGGTCATTCTGCAAACGCTCATTCTCGTTCTGTTCGTCCCGAGCCTCGCGGCGGGCTTGATCAGTGCCGAACGCGAGTCAGGCGGTTGGCAGTTGATGCGGCTGACGCCTTTGTCGCCCGCGAAGATCATTCGTGGCAAGCTGTACTCGGTTGCCTGGCCCGTCGTCTTGTTGATGGCCGCGACTCTGCCCGGCTACGTGGTCCTGACCACGGTGAAGCCGGAGTTGACGCACCAAATTGCCAGAGTCATGACGTGCATGGGCTTGACCGCAGTCTTCGCCGTGCTCGTGGCAGCGGCCGCCAGCAGCGTGTTTCGGTCAACCGCCGCGGCAACCGCGGCTTCCTATATGACCGTCGTCGCGGTCTGCGTTGCACCGCTCCTTGTCTGGCTGGGACGAGAAGCTCCGTTCGGCCATCGGACGGTTGAGACCGCATTGATGATTGATCCGGTCGCGGCCGCCCTGAGAGCCTCCGACACCCCCGGATTTACCGCTTATCAGCTTCTGCCGATGAACTGGTGGCTGATCGGCTCGGCCAGCGTGGCGCTGCTCGCGATTCTGATTGTTCGTACTCGGCAGCTCTATCGACCGGAGTAAATCCACAGGGACTTGATCGATGACTCAGCCAGTGAGCTTGCGAACGAGAATGGAGAAACCGGTAATGGCGACGACCGTGCGGCTTGTTGCGGTTCTGCTCGCGGCCGCTCCGATCGGTTCCGCGGCGGAGCCATTGGCCGATTCTCCGTTAAATCACGATCCCGAGATTCCGGTCGCCAAAGTCGTTAAGACCTTTCCGAAAGGATCGCTCGAGCGTTGGTTGGCTGCCCTGGAGCGGCCCGACGCGGACACGCGCTATCGAGCGGCCGCGACCTTCGCGCTCGCCCGTGAACGCGGCATGACGGGGCTGGAAGCCGCGATTGCGCCCCTGACTCGCGAATTGAATCGAGCCGATCAGCATCCCGCCGTGCGCCTGGCAGCGGCTCGGGCGCTCGTGGCACTCGATGCACGCGACGCCGCTGCTTCGCTGCTCAAACAGTCCGAGTCGGGCGGGGCGGAACTTCGTGAAATTGTCGAACCCGCGCTGGCCAAATGGGACTACAAGCCCGCTCGAGCAATCTGGCTCGATCGATTGAATCAACCCCCACCACGCCATCGGCGCCTGATCCTGGCAATGGACGCGCTCGCAATCGTGCGCGAGGAAAAGGCGATCGCCAAGCTGCGCGAACTCGCTTTGTCGCCCGATGAATCCTTCCCCTATCGATTGGCGGCCGCATGCTCTTTGGCCGTTATTCGTCCATCCGGGTTCGAAACGGACGCGAAGAGCTTGGCGCTCGACGCGTCTTCCGGGGGAATAAAGTCGCGACTCCTCGCCGCTTCGCTGTTGCGGAAACATCAAGGCGACGACGCGGTCCAGATCCTGCAATCGTTGGCCGCCGACCGCGAGCCGGCGGTTGCCGCCGCGGCGTTGGCGAGACTCATCGAAATTGATCCGCAGCTAGCGGTACCAGCAATTTCCAAGGATTTGGCCAGTCCGGACTCGGAAGTTCGGAAACTCGCCGTCGAGGTCCTATTCCGTCAACCCTCCAAGGAACACGTGCGCTTGCTCGCCGATCGCTTGTCGGATGCCCATCCGGATGTGCGTGCCAAGGCTCAACGTGCCTTGCGCGACCTGGCTGGCAAGCGCGAATCGCGCAGTGCCATTATCGAGCAGGCCGTCCGCGTGCTCAACGCCGACGATTGGCGTGGTCAGGAGCAGGCAACCTTTCTCCTGGGGCATCTGAGCGAGAAATCCATCACCAATCGATTGCTGGAACTGCTCAAGTCGCACCGGCCAGAGGTGGCGATGGCGGCCGGCTGGGGAATCCGCGTTTTGGCGGTACCGAGCACGCTTCCGGCGGTTCTCGCGTTCGTCGAACGCCGATACCAAAACTGGCGTTCGGATCCTCCCCCAGCCGACCTTCGTGATATGCCGGACGACGCCGTCGATCGGCAGCTCTCGCAATTGATTCAATTCTTCGGACAGGCAAATTACAAGCCGTGCGATGCCTTGCTTCGGAGGATTGTTCCCCGTTCCCGGAGTGTGGCCAGCGGGGAAACGCGGGCGGCCTCCGCATGGACACTCGGCCGACTGCACGAAGGCAAAGCAGACGGGGAGCTGGTTACCCTTCTGGAGACGCCTCTAATTCCGGTACCGAGCATGACGCCAGACGACGAGCGCCTTCGCTATGCCGCTGCCGTCGCCCTGGGGCGGCTGCGGGCCCAACACGCGGTAATGGTATTGACCAACGCGGCTGGAGCTGGGCCGACGACGGACCGCATCGAAAATGCCTGTCGCTGGGCAATCGCGTCCATCACTGGCGACCCGTTGCCGCCGCCCGGAATGGTCGAGGCAGCGCAAAGGGATTGGTTTCTGGTACCGACTCGCTGAGAATTCCCATGCCGCCACCCAACACGTCGACGCCGCTATCGGGTTCTCTGAGAATCTTTCAGGTCGCCGGGATCTCGGTTTTCGTGCACTGGTCGTGGCTCCTGGTCGCGGCGTACGAGATTCAGGATCGGGCCGGGCTGTATGGATCACAGTTCTGGAACATCGCCGAGTATTTGTCGCTATTCGCCATCGTGCTGCTCCATGAATTTGGACATGCGCTTGCTTGCCGGCAAGTCGGCGGCAAGGCGGATCGAATTGTTCTGTGGCCTCTAGGAGGGATTGCCTTTGGCAATCCGCCGCCACGACCGGGAGCCGTGCTCTGGACCGTCGCGGCCGGCCCGCTGGTCAATGTTGTACTTCTTCCGATCACCTGGGGTGCATTTGCGCTGGCCTCGTCGCAAGGGATGGCAGAGACGGACAAGGACGTGCTTCAATTCCTTTGGTCGCTGGCGGCAATCAACACGGTCTTACTGGCCTTCAACTTGCTTCCCGTCTACCCGCTCGACGGTGGGCAAATCCTGCAATCACTGCTCTGGTTCATAATCGGTCGGGCCAAGAGCCTGATGGTCGTGAGCGTTATCGGCCTGGTCGTCGCCGCCGTGGTGATTGTGATCGCGTTGATTTCCATGTATTGGTGGTACGTGATCATGGCGATCTTCGTGGGCTACCGCTCGTTCGTGGGCTTCCAACAAGCGCGGGTGCTGGCCAAGATGGCGGCGATTCCCCACCACGCACAGGCGCTGTGTCCCAATTGCCACGCCCGGCCGCCGGCCGGCGACTACTGGATATGCGATCGCTGCCGCAACCGCTTCGACCTGTTCGCCAACGGCGGCGTGTGCCCGAATTGCAAGTCCATGTTCCCCTCGGTCCCATGCCCCGACTGCCAGCGGACCAGCGCGATTCACGACTGGTATCGCACCGGCCGTCGAGCCTGATTTTCGAAAAGTCCGTTGCCTTCCGCGGCTTCATCGGGGACACTCTTATCACGCCACAACCCATTCGATTGGAGCACCGTCATGAACCAAACACGTCGTGACTTTTTCAAATCAACACTGGAAGCGGCCGCCACCATTACGATTGCCGGCACCAAATCGTCCGGCCGAGTCCTGGGCGCCAACGACACCATTCGCGTCGCCGTCTGCGGCATTCACAGTCGAGGCACCGCTCACATCAGCGAATATCTGAAGATCCCCGGAGTCCAGATCACCTATCTCGTCGACCCGGATCAAAGTCTGTTCAACTCGCGCAGCAAGGCAATCACTGCCCAATACGGCGTTGCCCCGAAATGCGTGACCGACGTCCGCAAGGCGCTCGAAGACAAGGAAGTGGATGTCGTCTCCATCGCCACGCCGAACCACTGGCATTCATTGATGACCTACTGGGCGTGTCAGGCGGGCAAGGACGTATACGTCGAGAAGCCGATGAGTCATGACGTCAGCGAAGGCCGTCATGTCGTCGAGGCGGCCCGTAAGTACAAGCGCATCGTCCAGCACGGCACGCAACAGCGCAGCAGTGCCGGCCGCGCCAGCGAGATAGCGGCCGTGCAGTCGGGCAAGTATGGCAAGCTGCTCGTTTCCAAGGGTTATTGCTGCAAGCCGCGCTGGAGCATTGGCAAAAAGCCGACGGGCAAGCCGCCCGAGGCGCTCGATTTCAACATCTGGCTCGGGCCGGCGCACGAACAGCCGTATCACGACAATCTGGTCCACTACAACTGGCACTGGTTCTGGGATTTCGGCAATGGCGACATTGGCAACCAGGGCGTTCATGAAATAGACGTGGCCCGCTGGGCGATTAAGGGCGCCACGCTGCCGAGCAAGGTTTGGAGCATCGGCGGACGATTCGCTTACGAGGATCAGGGCCAGACGCCGAACACGCAGATGGCGGTCATGGAATTCGGCGACACGCTCTTGATCTTCGAAGTCCGCGGCCTGGTCGAGAACAAGACGAAATTCAAGTTCAAAGTGAGCAATGAGTATTACACGACCGAGGGGCGGATCGAGCGGGGCCTGTTCTATCCACGCTCGGGCGGGAAGGCGGAGAAGCTGGCTGCTTTCGACGTAAAAGTGACCCCCGGCGGCGCGTTCGGCAGCTTCATTCGCGCCGTGCGCAGCCAGGACCCGGCCGTTTGCAATGCCGGCCCGGAGCACGGCCACTACTCGGCGGCTTTGTGCCATCTGTCAAACATTTCCTATCGTCTCGGCGAACAAGTGCCGTTCGACGGCAAGGCGAAGCTCGGCGACAACCGCGAAGTGGTCGAGACTTTTCAGAACATTCAGGAGAACTTGACCGGCGTCGGCGTGAAGCTCGACAAGACGAATTACCGGCTCGGACGAACGCTGACGCTCGATCCAGCCGCGGAGCGGTTCACCGGCGAAGGATCAAAGGAGGCGAATGCATTGCTGAGCCGCGTTTATCGCAAGCCGTTCGTGATGCCGGAGAAAGTGTGACGGCCGTGCGGCGGAATCCGAAGGCAAAGGCGAGCGTCGAGCCGTCAGGCCGACGTGGACTTTACCCCGCAGTCAAGTCAATTGATGGGGCAGGTTCACGTCGGCCTGACGGCTCGACGCTCGCCCTCGCCAAAGTAGTTCAAACCGCGTCGGCCTCTGCATTCCAATTTGGAGCGACCGACTGGTTGAATGACAGGCAGCAATGGAAAGCCGCTCTTGAACTCGTCTAAGCTGAACTACGGACACGAATACGAGCCAATCCCGATGACACCGAACGACGCTTATGCCGAATTGATTCGCCGAACCAAGGAAGCCGCCTTGCTGGCTTCGTGCGGAGCGCTGCTCGGCTGGGACGAGCGCACTTACATGCCGCACGATGGCTCTGCATTTCGCGGCGACCAGATGGGCCTGCTTGCCCGGCTCACGCATGAAATGGCGATCGATCCGAAAATCGGTGAGTGCCTCGCGGCCGTCGAGGGCTCGCCGCTCGTCAAGAACGCGGACTCGCCCGAAGCGATCAACGTTCGCGAGATTCGTCGTGCCAACGATCGAGCCGTCAAGCTTCCCAAGGAACTGGTCGAAGAAATCGCCCGCGTGACGACGCGGGCGCAGCAGGTTTGGCAGGAGGCACGCGCCGAGAACGATTTTGCCGCATTTCAGCCGTGGCTGGAGAAGGTCGTTGCCCTGAAACGCCGGGAGGCGGATGCCGTCGGTTACAAGGAACATCCTTACGACGCCCTCTTGGACGAATACGAACCGGGAGCAACCGCCGGGGAGGTTCGCCAGGTCTTTGCTGCACTCTCGGCGGAATTGGTGCCGTTGATCGCGGCCATCGGGCAATCAAAGCGCAAGCCGCGACGCGACATTTTGGAACGGGAATACTCGGTCGACGCCCAGGCGGCGTTCGCTCGCGCCGCTGCCGAGGCGATCGGTTTCAACTTCCAGGCCGGCCGGCTCGATGTCACGACCCACCCGTTCTGTTCCGGCATTGGACCGGGCGATTGCCGCATCACCACTCGCTACAATCCGCGCTTCTTCAACGAGGCGTTCTTTGGCGTGCTTCACGAAGCGGGGCACGGCATCTACGATCAGGGATTGCTAGCCGATCACTTCGGCACGCCGCTCGGAACATTCTGCTCGCTCGGCATTCATGAGTCGCAGTCGCGCCTATGGGAAAACCAGGTCGGCCGCGGCCGCCCGTTCTGGCAGCACTTTTATGCGAAAGCCCAGCAGGCATTTCCGACAGCATTGGCCGACATTCCGCTCGACGATTTCTACTTTGCGATCAACGAGTCCCGGCCATCATTGATCCGCGTTGAGGCCGACGAGGCGACTTACAACCTTCACATCATTTTGCGCTTTGAGATGGAACTGGGTCTCATGTCCGGCGACCTCAAGCCCGCCGACGTGCCGGGCGCCTGGAATGATCGCTTCCAGAAGATGTTCGGCCTGACGCCGCCCGACGACCGCCGGGGATGTTTACAGGACATTCACTGGAGCATGGGCGGCATCGGCTATTTCCCGACCTACACGCTCGGCAACCTTTATTCCGCCGAGTTCATGGCGGCCGCCCGAAAGCAATTGCCAGGTCTCGAAGACGACTTCACTCGAGGTGAGTTTGGCCGGCTCAAAACCTGGTTGAACGAGAAAGTGCATCGCCCCGGGCGATCGTATCGATCGGATGAATTGTGCCGGCGCGTGACGGGTGAGGGCCTGGGCCATGCCCAGCTCATCGCCTATTTGCGCGACAAATACGGACGGTTGTATGATCTGTAGCAGAGATGCGGGGCTGTATCGTTTCTAACGATCAAATCGAATTCCCCGGAAGTTCACTTTATTCAACGGTCGCGCCTCATCGGCGCGACCGGATTCTCGGTATTCCCAGCGCCCGACGGCAGATTAGTCAGCATTCCTTGTATGGAGAAATTGAGATCGGTCGGCACAATCCCGAGATTCATCGATGCCAGCGGCCGCATCCGTCGTGGAACACCCGCACCTGTCCGCGGAGTTGGACTCGAGCGACGTCATGCAGACGGCCGTGATCGGCAAGGCGTCGACCTTTGCCGATGCTCACGAACCGGACGAAACACCCCTCCCTCCGCTGGGAACCTTTCTAGGCCGATGCCGGATTCACACGCACATGGCGGCCGGCCGCAACAGCACCGTGTTCTTGGGCGAGTTGTGGGATCTCCGGCTGCCGGTGGCGGTCAAGGTCCTGTCGCCGCGTCGCCGGGCCGACCGCCCAGTGCTGGCAACCCACCTGCGGTCCGAGTTTCGCGCCCTGGCCCGCCTCAATCATGCAAACGTCGCTCGCCTATGGGACTACCGCGATGACGCCGAGATGCCGCATCTCGCCACGGAATACATCGAGAGCCTGACACTCGAACAACTGCGGGCCAGCCACGGCGGGCGGATTGCCCCGCGGCTGGCAATCCGGATCGCGATTAAGTCGATCGAAGGTTTGGCGTCCGCCTGGCGGCAGCGCATTGTTCATCGCGATGTGAAGCCGGACAACCTGCTGGTGACGCCGGCCGGCGACGTCAAGGTCATCGACTGGGGAATGGCCGGCGACGTTGGCGAGGAACTGCCGGAATCGCCGTCGGCCGACACGATTCGGTTCATTGGCACTCCCGCCTACATCGCGCCCGAAATGGCTCGACCCGGCCGGCCGTTCGATCACCGCACCGATGTCTATGGCCTGGGCTGCGCGCTCTATCATGCCGTCACCGGCAAGCTGCCATTCAATTACCGCAAGCCAACCCAGATGGTGTTGGCCCATATGAACGAAATCGCCGTGCCCGCATACGACCACGTCCAGGAGCCGGGAATGCTCCGATTTTCCGAAGTGCTCTTGCGGATGATGGCCAAGTCGCCGGCCGATCGCTTCGACAAGCCCGACGAATTGCTCGACGAATTGACTCGCGTCATGGCGGAAAGCTCAACCGGCAATTCCCGGCGCCTCCGGATCCGGTAAGCCCATCGATCATGTAGAACGCAACACAAAGACACAGCGCGTCCCGCGCTGTGTCTTTGTGCGGGCTTTCAATCGGATGCCATTCCCGCTAGCGCCGTTCGGCGCCGTGGCCGACGTGCTTGATCATGTCCCGGCACGCCTTTTCACACTTGCGGCACTCCTCGGAACAGTTCTTCATGATGGAGTCATGACTGGCGTGCTTCGCGCAGGCATCGCCACAGCGCTTACAGGCATCGGCGCAGGCAAGACAAATGGCGTCCGAGAACGGGCCCGACCGAGCAGTCACCGCTCCGGCCGCTACGCAAATGCTTGCGCAATCCTGGCAGGTTCGGACGGTTTCCATGTGTTGCTTTTGTCCGTCGGCCACCATCTGCGTGCAGTGCGCGCCGCATGCTTTGCACATGCGCCCACAATCGTCGCAAGCCTTGGCGCAGTCCCAGTACGGTTGGTTCTTCTTCGCAACTTCCTTCGGATCGGTGGACTGCGCTCGATCTTGAGCCGCCGTCCAGTTGGACTGGACAAAGCAAATGGCCACGCCCAACACCCCCGCCAGTAAACGATGAGTCCGCATTTCATTCTCCTCACGGAAATGGTCGGTTATACGTGACATGGACTGCCGAGGAAGTGCAAACCGAGTGCCGACCGCGGAGCTATCCGATCCGCTTCGGTTCGCTTAGCTCGGGAAGGTCGTCCAGTTCACGCAGATGGAAGATTTCCAGAAATCGCGTGGTGGTGGCGTAAAGCGTTTCCTTTGCTTCCGTTTGCGTCGCTGCAATAAGCCCCAGGCGAAGAAGTTGGCGCAAGACCGTTCCGGAATCCGTACCACGGGAGCCGTCGATCTCCGCTTTACCCACCGGCTGCCGATAAGCCACCAGGGAAAGCACGTCCAGAGCCTGCTGAGTGAGGCGCGCTTCCCGTGGCCCGCCGAAAAGCTTCTCGCGCACTCCGGCGTACCGTCGGCCGACGCGAAGCACATAGCCGGTCGGGCCATGTTCGACGGCATACGGCCGGCTCTGCGAGCGATAGACCTCATTCAGTACGTCAATGCACTCGCGGAATTGGTCGGCGGAGAGTCCGCGAATCGCTTCGGCCGCATGCTCGGCGGTGAGTGGCAGCCCTCCAACGAAGAGCAGCGCCTCGATAATCTGCAACGGCGTCGGCGGGACCGTCGGCTCGTTGACCGGCTCGGCGAGGGGGGGCTTTTCGGTCCGACTCGCCGGCGACGGGGACGCAGCCATGGGGGCAGGTTCGGGAATCGCGTCCGGCGCCTCGTCCACGTGCCAGTCGTGCGTGCCGACGAGGGCGGCGAAGCTCTCACCCAGTTGTTGGGCGTTCGCCAGCGGGTCCAGCTCCGGCTTGGCCGTTTCGCTCATCGCTATGGCTCGAACGAATGCGGAAGAAAGAAGACGCCGGTCACAAACGTTCCGGTCCATAACACCAGAAAGCCGGCCGCGATGGCGACGTGAAGTTTCTTGTAATGCCGCGCGCCGGTATACAGCATGATCGGCAGTAAGACCGCCGACGGCATCGCGAAGGCAAGATGAATGGTCAGCGCCTCGCGCTGCTCGGGCGAGAACGCCGCGGTGAGGTTCGGATCGACCAGGCGGATGAATCCCTCGAACACGAGCACGGTGGCCATCGTCAACGCGAAAAACACGCGATTGATCTGCCCATGCAAACGCGGACGGCCGCTCGCCAAGGCGATCAACGATGTCACGAGCAATACCGTGACGGCCGATACGGCGATCTTCAGAATCAGAATCACGGTCCCGGGTGATAACATCAATCTCCAGCCTTCACAAGAACGATGCGCAATGGCATCTCCTCTTCGCGTTTTACTCGCCGGCCGCCCGGTGTACAATCGGCAACAATGGTATCGGAGGATCCGCCATGCTTCGATTCGCGTCACTGCTTCTGGTTGCCGCCGCCTGCGTTGCCGCCCCGGCGCCGCCCAAGCAGAAAGAATCGTGGGTCGGCATCGTCGTGTGCTGTAAGAGTAGCAGCCCGGAAACCTATCGCAAGCTCGACAACGGAACGTTTGAGCTGGAGCCGCACACGATTCGCTACCTCGATCTGCGCGTCATTGACGAGAAGGGGGATTTTGTCCGCGTTCAGCACGACGACACCGCATTTTGGATCAAAAAGGAAACCGCCTTGCGGCCCTGGGACGCGATCAACTTCTACACGGCCGTGCTCGATAAGAATCCGAAGGACGAACGGGCGATTTCCTGCCGCTGCTGGGCGTACCTGGAAGTCAAGGAATGGGATCGAGGCGCTCAAGGATGGCGAAGAGGCGGTTCGGCTGAACCCCGGCAGCGTCTCGTGGAAAAACAATCGCGGCGAATGCTACATGAAGAGCAAGGACTACGAGAAGGCGATCGAGGAATTCACCGCGCTCTTGAACGCCAATCCGCGCTACTTCTTCGCTCTTTACAACCGCGGGGAGTGTTATGTGCGCTCGCGGAAATTCGACCTCGCGCTCAAGGACATCGAGGCGGCTTTGCAAAACGAATCGCACGTGCCCGGTTTGCACATGAACCTGGCCCGCGTCTTGGCGACCGCCCCCGAGAAGAAGCTCCGTGACGGCAAGCGAGCCTTGCAAGAAGCGAAGAAGGCGGTGGACATGATCCAATACCGCGACGGCCGCTTTCTGGATACGCTCGCCGCGGCCTACGCCGAGGTCGGCGACTTCGACAAAGCAGTCGCGGCCCAGCAAAAAGCGATCGACTGCCCGGCATTCATGAAAGACGACGGCGACGGCGCCCGCAAGCGACTGAACCTCTACCGAGAAAAGAAGCCATTTCGGGATGAGTAACGCCGCGCGCGGCGTAGTTCCGTTCTCGGACACTTAGGCCAGCGAATAATGCCCGCTGACGATTTGGCCAATCCATTCGGCGGTTCCGCGTCGCCCGCAACCTCTTTTCAGGCCCCGGAGGTGCATGCTCATGGGCCTCGAGTACAAGTACCTCTTGCAGACGGGCGCCCTGCAAAATTTGCAGTCGCACGACGGCCGCGCCCATGGTCCCAATCTCAACCCGCCGCGGGCCCTGATCGAACTCGTCCCCGAATCGGTTGCCCGCGAGAACATGGTCCTGCCCATCGCACTCGACGGCGAAACCCTCACGTGCGCCGCCGTCAATGCCCATAACATCCACTTGCAAGACAAGCTCGCCTTCATGCTCAACAAGAAGGTCCGGCTTGTCCCCACCGATTTGGCCACACTTCGTGCCGCGATCAACCGCCATTACGGAAAAACCGAAACTGAGTCCATCGACTCAATGCTGTGTGAATTTACGGACACAGCCGTCGATTTCGAAGAAGATCTTTCATCGCCAGTCGCTCGACGGCGTCTCCAGCGCCTCATGGCCCCGGCGGTCGCCCTGGGCAGGAACGTCACGGAATTCAAACGCGGCATACGGGGAATGGCGGACGAGAACATCTCCGAGATGGCCTGCGACGAGATGGCCTACGGAGTCCCCGCCCCCCCGCTACCTCCAGGTCAAGATCCCACTTCACCCATTCGGAACATCGACATGTGGTACTTCATCGTCGAAGACGGCCAGCGCGCCCTGAAGGTCTCCCGCGATGGCCGCATGGAAGTAGTCGTCGGCCCGAAGCGAGGCTGGCTCGGGTCGAATCAGTTGCGCCCCATGAAGCACTTCGTCGCGCACCCGGGCGAGTTCCTCATCGTTCGCTTCCGCGATGGAAAGCAGGAACATCTCTCGGGCCCGGCGGAAGTCTGGTTCGATCCCCGCATTCATCTATCGATTTCGCGCGAGGACGCCCTTCAGGTCGCGGCTCGCGAAGCCGTCGTCGTCTATAGTCGCGCCGGCGAGAGCGAGCCCGTGGCCCGCCGGATCGTCAACGGGCCGACGCTGTTCGTCCCGGCCCCGGGTGAATGGCTGCACACCTTCAACTGGCACGGCTCCGACGGCGGGTCCGAGGGGGTCAAGAAAGTCGCCAAGGGGCTCGTCTTCCAAAAGCTCTGGCTGATGCCGGACCAGATGTACCACGACGTCAGCGACGTTCGCACCGCCGACGACGCGGTGCTGACCATTCGCCTGATGATCTTCTTCGAGCTGCTCGACATCGAACGTATGCTGGACACGACGCACGACCCGATCGGCGACTTCATCAATGCCGCCACCTCGGATGTCGTCGATTTCACCGGCCGGCACAGCTTCGAGTCGTTCAAGCAGAACACGAGTCAACTCAATGACCTGGACACCTACCGCCAATTGATGAACCGGGCGAGTCAGTGCGGCTATCGCATCAACAAGGTGGTCTACCGTGGTTATGGCGCCCCGGATCGACTCCAGGCGATGCACGATCAGGCGATCGAAGCGCGCACCAAACTGCAATTGGAACTGCGCAACCGAACAACAATCCCAGCAACTCGAGGATTACAAGCTCGACGCCCAGGTCGCTCGGGCCGCCAAACGGCGAATGGAGCAGACGAACGAAGTGGAAGCGGAGCTGGAATTGAGCCGCAAGCGCGACGAAGCGGAATTGCAGCGCAAAGAAGCGCAACACACAGCGATCCGGCAACAACGTCGGTCCGATGCGGATGCCGAGGTCGAAGCTCGGACACTCGCAAACAGTCGCCAGCGCGACCACCTTGCGGCGCTCAAGGAGATGGGCGTGGATCTCACCGCGTACCTGACCCAAGGCCGAGCCGACCGGGTAATCGAATTACGTGGAGCGAATGGCACCCACGTGCACTTGGATGGTATGGAGGCGAATGGGAAGGAGGAATGACCATAGCGAGGGGGCTTGACACCGGGTATGATCAGATTGCTCGGCGGGGACCGTTGGGACTCGACCGTCGGCATCGCGCATATTCGGCACGGACTCCGCCGCTCGCACTCCAACGACTATCGCCCGCGGAAGCCTACCGTGAAAACGAACTCGCCTCTTACCCTCGAGCGGCTTGAATCGCGCCTTGCGCCCGCCAACTTCTTCGTCAGCGGCGCAGCGCTCACCGTCAAAGACGCCGCCGGCAACGATGCCCAGAACCTCGCCAATGAAACGGCGGCGCAATCCCAAACGGGAGCAGACAAGGCGATCCTTCTGAACGCCGGCGACGCGATGATATTCGACACGAACGACAATCACGTTCGCGATCCACAGGAGCGTGTGCTCGTATCGGTGACTGCCGGCCGGGCGATGGTGTTCCTGAGCGACGGCTTCGGCCCGACGGCGGGCTCTTTCGATGAGAACGACGTCTCCGGACTGGCGGTCTCGAATGGCTTCATCGGTACGGTCAATACCGATATCAATGGGCCGATTACGACCACACTCAATGCTGCCGGGCAGTTCACGCAAACAGCACTACAAAATGCGTCGATTGCAGGCCTGAACATCGCTGGCCGCGTCTTCGGCGATATTGTCGCTGGCAAGAACATTAGCAACGTGCGGATCGGGTCGGGGCTATTTACACTGACGCCGGAGCAAAGCGTCGCGCGCATTCTGGTGGGCACGTCCGGCAATCTGGATGTCGTGCGATATGCACCGGTGGGCAATCCATTCACGCTCTCGTTCACGCAACCGGCCGGGGCGAACGGCGGGAACATCACGAATGTTCGGCTGGAAAACGGCGCCGCGGACGTCGAGGCGGGCGACGGCGGCGCGATCGCATCGGGAACCGGCAACGGTGGCGCCGGGGGGAGCGTCGTCGGGCTCACGGTGGTCAACTCGCCGGCCGGGTTTAGCTTGAGCACGGGTAGGGGCGGGTCTTCGGTCCACGGCAATGGCGGCACCGCCGGTAATCTGGCTCAAAGTTCGATCACGTTCCAGAGCAACTCTTTGACGCCCGGATCATTCTTCTTTGGCTTCGGTGGCGATTCCAGCGCCGGCTCTGGTGGCAACGGCGGTTCGATGGTCAACACAACAATCAACATGCTCGGCGATGGACTGGTCCTGGCAGTCAACTCCGGGATCGGCGGTCAGGCAAGCGGGAAGAATACGATTGCGGGTCACGGCGGCCAGATCGTTGGCTCGACGATCCGTGTCACGGGGGGCCTGGGACGCGTCATCGCCGGCAACCTCGTTGGCGGCGTCTTAAGCGTGGTCGGCGGCACGGGCGGCGCCGGCGTCGGAACGTCCGGCGGCCCGGGCGGCGCCATCGTGAATAGCAGACTTGAGGCGATTGATACTGAGGGCTCAATTCCCATTTTCTTTGTCAGCGCCGGTCCGGGCGGCGACAGTTCCACGGACCGAGGCGGCGCGGGCGGTGCCGTGTCCGGCTCAACAATTTTGGTCAATGAGACGCTCGGCATCGACGTGAACGGCAGCCGCGTGGGCCAGGCCAGTATCGGCAGCGGCGCCGGCGGGGCCGGGGTGACTCGAGGCGGCGACGGTGGGGCCTTCAACGGCAACGACATTCGCTTCCTCGGCCTCGTCGATCTGCAGGACTTCGACGATCCTGGAATTCAAAACGGGTTCGACGGTGGCAGCATTAGCGGCAATGGCGTTGGCGGACATGGCGGCAATTTTGGGTCCGTACGGGTCAATGGCGTCCTTCGCAAGAACTCCATTGTTCTCAACGATTTTGAGCAACAACAACGAGGTATCGATCCATGCGGGCAATGGGGGGAACGAAACCACGGCTACGAGCCCAGGCATTGGCGGCGCGGGCGGCAACTTGACTGGACTCAACTTTGAACTCCTTCATGATGGCCATGCCCTCGAATTGCTTGCTGGCAACGGCGGCCACGGTGGAACAATCGGCAACGGCGGAGCCGGTGGATCGATTTCGAATGTCTCCGCGAATCTGCACGGCTTCATGGGTGACGAGACACAGATCTTTAGCGGCGACGGGGGTGACGCCGGCTCGACAAAGGGAACGGGAGGTGCCGGCGGAAGTCTCGCGAACGTCGCATTGAGGCTCAACACTTCGTTCGGCCACGCCGAAATCGCCTCCGGCACCGCCGGTTCGAGCCGCGATGCCAACGGGGCGGCCGGCGGCAACGTGAACGGCGTAACGTTTGAGAATGATGGCCCGATTGACCAAGTGACAATCAGTGCGGGCTCTGGCAACGGATTGCTTGGCGGCAACGGAAATGGCGGCAACGGTGGCTCGCTTTCCAACGTGATTGTAAACAGCCTCGGCGACGTGGATATCTTGAGCATTAGCGCAGGTGGGTTCTCGACTCATCACGGATCGGGCAATGGCGGTAAGGGTGGCGCTCTCTCCAATGTCACGATCAACAACTATGGCCATTCCGACGGTATTCAGGTCTTCGGGGCATCCGGCGGCGATGCCGGAGACGCCGGCGGCAAAGGTGATGGCGGCAGTGGCGGTTCACTTAACAATGTGAAGATCAATGATTTCTCTTCCGATGGCGCTGCGAGCGTCTCGGTCCAGTCCCAGCCTGGCGGTACAGGGCTAGCGGGCGGAAACGGCGGCAGTGGCGGCTCGATTTCCAATGTCTCGTTATTTGGTCCGCGAAGCAATTTCCAAGTGAGCGCCTCCGTCGGCGGTAATGGCACAGTTCAGGGTGGGTACGGTGGCGCCGTTTCAAATGTCCACGGCAACGTCGGCGCGCTGCGAATTGACGCGGGGGACGGTGGCGGCACCGGTCCTAACGGCCAGGGGGGTAACGGCGGTCCAGTCACGGGTGTGAACATCACCGGTGTCGGCAAATTCGTCCGTTGGATCCTCGCCGGCAACGGCGGCAATGGCGGCGCGCTCAGCGGCAACGGCGGCTCGATCTCAAACGTCCAGGTCGCCGGCGACATCGGCGATTTCGCCAGCGCCTTTGGACTACCTTCCAACCTCGCAGTCGACAGCGGCATGGGTGGGCTGATCGCTGGCCAGGCCGGCACGGGTGGCATCGCATTGAACGGCAGCATCTCGCAGGTTTCGGCTACGCGAATCGCCGCCATCTTCGCCGGCCGGCCCGCGGCGAACAACATCACGAGCGCCAACGCCGTGCAGTCGCTGACAATGATCAGTGCCCAGGTCATCGGGGCGGACGAGGATCACAACGAGATCTTCGACTTCACCAACGCCGGCCCCGCCGGCTTCAACCTCGGCGACGGCGACACGGCGATCGACGGGCTTGTGCTCGTGAAACACGCCACCGACCTGGCCGCCCTGCCCGTGTCGCC
Source organism: uncultured Gemmataceae bacterium (assembly GCA_963773845.1). Lineage (GTDB taxonomy): Bacteria > Planctomycetota > Planctomycetia > Gemmatales > Gemmataceae > SIAJ01. The sequence goes on along the minus strand of CAVZCU010000011.1, from coordinate 472,875 downwards.
GCTCAAGGGAATCTCGCTGGTCGCATAGAGCGCGATCGAGTGCCTGCACTTGTGAGGCAGGAGGAGCAGGCCGAAGCGCGGCGCCGGCCGGCGGAACTCCCTACCCGCTCCCCGTCACAGCCCCGGCACTGTCGATGGCCAGGTGATCGGCACGTTGTGGTTGAACGTGTCGTTGCCGGGGCCGAAGTGTCGAGAGGTCGGCTCGGCTCGGTAGTTGTCACATCCATCGCGATGGCGATGCCACAGGCGGCATCCGAAATCTTAAGGCATTCTTCCCAATGGCTTCATTTCGCCCGCCGAGTCTTCGTCTGAATGCGGCACAAACTCTTGTCGGCGGCCACATACAGTACGCCGCCGTCGCCGCCCCAATTGCAATTCCCGGTCGGCACGCCAGTGTTGATCACGCCCAGGTGTTTGCCATTGGGGGAAAATACATGCACGCCGCCGGGGCCAGTCGCGAACAGATTGCCGTCCTTGTCGACCTTGAGTCCATCGGGCAAGCCCGGCTTCTTTTTCTTGACCCAGGGAGTGGCATCGAAAAAGACCCGCCCTTTACCAAGCGTGCCGTCGTTCTTGACCGGAAATGCCATCCAAACAGCCTTGGCCGGATCCGAGTTGGCGACATAAAGCGTCTTCTCGTCGGGCGAAAACGCGAGACCATTCGGCCGGGTCAACTCCTTCGTCAGCAAAGTTAATTTACGGTCCTTGGAAAGCCGGTAGACACCGCTGAAGTCGAGTTGGCGGCCAGGGAAGCCTTCGGACCCCTTGACCATGACCCCATAGGGAGGATCGGTGAAATACAGATCACCGTTCGACTTGAACACGAGATCGTTCGGGCTGTTTAATCGCTTGCCGTCGTAGCGGTCGACCAACGTCTTTCGGAAACCGTCATCTTCCCGAAGCCGATAGATTCGGTTGTTGCCATGGTCGCAAGCGACCAAATTGCCTTCGCTGTCCAGCGTTAGTCCATTCGTGCCGGGCTCGCGAAGATTGTTCTTCGTCACCTGGCCGCTCGGCCGGAGAAAGATGCTCTTGCCTTTCCCCTCCTGCCATTTCCAAATGGTGTTCTCGATCGTATCCGAGAACAACAAGTAGCCACCATCCTTGGGTACCCAAACTGGACCTTCAACCCAACTGAACCCATCTGCCAGTTTTTCGAGCCGAGCGTCGCGGGCGATCAGTGTGTCGAACTTGGGGTCGAGTCGCTCGATTTTCCCCATAGTCGGATAAGGCTTCGGGGCGCCGGCAATTGCCGGGTCATTTCCGAAGCAGAAGAGGCCCGCGATAAGCGATGTCAAGACGAGGTGCAGAGTGATTCGGTAGGAGTGCATGAGTGAACTCGGAATTGAACGATCAAGATGAATCTGACTATATACCAGACGACAATTCGCGGAAAGGAACGACGCGGAATGATCGCTCGCAAGATCGGTGAGGCCATGGCGGGAGTCGGCGTGCCTGGATCTGCGTCAAGCAAAGGAACTTTCTGCACTCTGACGGGCGCGGTTCACTCGAGCCCCGGGCAATGTCCTGAGTTTTGTGGCATAGGCCTCCCGGCCTGTGCGAACTCACAGGCCGGGAGGCCTATGCCACAAAAATCTGGACTCTGTCGCATGCTCGGACCCGAGCCGAGCGCAATGCAACGAATCAACTTCCGCCGCGATCAGTATTTACGTCCAAACCGGACGAAAATGCCTTGCAGGGCTCCTGACCGGGGGTTGCAGCGCAATCCATTCTGTGTGTGAGTGCGAGTGTCGTTTGGACGCACCGCGACGCCGGGCCAGCGCCACGGAATCCTGGCGTGAGAGAAGCGGTATATGCTCAATTGGATATGTGTTGACTCCCGGAAGCAACCCAGTAGTTGCAACCACCCGCATCAGCCGCATGCGAATTTGTTGCACTATTTCGTGCCATGACCATTAGGATCGGTTGAGCAGTTGGCAATAAGCCTCGTAAGTCGCTGCGGCCGAGCGCTCCCAGGTAAATTGATTCTCGATTCGGCGACGCAAGTCGGCGCGGCGAGCAGCGCCTGCCTCGTATTCATTCCAGGCCCCGACGACAACTTCGCCAATCGACTCGACGTCTGCCGGGTCGCAGTAATCGGCCAGATCGGCCAAGTACTCGATTTCGTACCCCAGGATGCCGGCGACGACGGCCGCGCCGCACATGGCCGCCTCCAGATTGACGAGGCCACACGTCTCCCCCCAACTCGGCAACGCGTGGACCCGACAAGCGGCGTAAGCCGACGCGAGTTCGTGGTGCGGTAGACTCGGAATCACCAGCAAGTCGTCCGGGCCGTATTTCTTCACCCACTCCAGGTACTGCGGCTGCTGACTGCTGCCGATCAACACCAGCGGCAACCGAGCTTTGTGACACGCCATCGCGAGCAACAGTTGGTTCTTCGGCGCTTCGATCCGGCCCACTTGCAAAACGAAGTCGCGCCGCCCGTACTGGCGGACAAAGGGCTCGGGATCGGCATCGCGAAAGATTTCCGGGTCGATTCCCACGGGAGCGACCGCGAACGGGACATTGGTCACGCGAAGCGTGCGAATGAGTGCGCTGAGTTCCAGGGTGCTGTTGACGAGCAGAAGATCGACGAGCTGGAGAGCCGCACGCTGATCGCGATCACAATGCGGATACGGGCGATTCGGAGCGTGAGCGGTAAAAACGGAGCCCTCGGGCACAGTCACCGAGACATTGCGATCGCGCAAATTCGCCAGGCGGCGATCGAGCAGTTCGGGAGATGGATCGTCCTGGAAGAACCCCATCACCGCCCGCGAACCCCACAGGCTGATGGCCGGATCGAGATAGAGCGGCGAGAGGACAACCGGAATTCCAAATGCCTTGAGATGAATGAGCTGCGAGAGCGTGTCCTGAGCAGTGCGCAGATTGAAAACATGGACGAGGTCGAATCCCGTGGGCGATGGCTCTGGCGCGAACGATTCGGTCACGCGGACGCCATGGTATCGAAGCGCCGCGGCAGTCTTTCGCATCTGCACCACATCGCCGCCCTGAAAGCGTTCGGCGTTCGGGTGGTTGACCATCAGGACCTTCATGGGCACGTTCCCAGTTACTTCTTCGCAGGTTGTGATTTCGCCAGCAGCTCAAGGACTTCCTGAAAGCGGGGGTCGGAACGGAGTGGCTCGACGTCCGGGTCCTGCTCGATCGTCTCGCGATCGTGATAGCCGAGCTTCAGCGCGCTGAAAAGATTCTTAAACGCCAGGTCGAGCAACTTTGCCCGTTCGGGATCACCGGCAGGAACCACAATGGCGCTGAGGCCGAAACCGCAAGCCGCGTTGAATTGCCGCAGCGAGAGCTGCGGAAACTCCCTTGCCAGTCTCGCGACGGTCGCAAGCACTTCCCCGCTGGATCCGTTCAGAGCGCTCGTCGCCATTGCGACAGCGCTCTGCCCGATTGGCGATCGAACTCGGTTGGCAACTTCATTCGCGATTGCCGCGGCTTCCTTGTATTGACCGAACCGCGCTTGCGCGAACATCAAGTTGATCTTCGCCGTTCCCACGTAGGGAGGATTTGCGGCCTTTTCGGAAGCGGCGCGCCGCTCGGCGGCGCGGAGCTGTGCTTCGCGGATTTCGAGGCACAGTCCATAGAGCCGTTTGGCGTTGGCTTCGTCCTTTTCCATCCGTGCCGCCGTCGCCACTCGATAGTAATTGATGGCAAGCGTGTTGACGGCGCTGTCCAATTCGCTTGGCCGCGCGATCGGCAACAAGTAGAACACGGCGAACGTATACATCTGCCGCGCCTTGGCGAAGTCCTTCCGCTTGATTAGCAGAATATCGCCGTATTCCGCCGCCGCGACGGAAAGGTTCTGTTTATACATCAAGTTGCTGGGATGAGTTTGCACGAGTTTTTGAAATGTCGCCACCGCATCGCCGAACCCATCGCCGGCGCCATCGAGATCATCCAGTTTTTCGCTAATCCGTCCGTATTCCAGCGCGGCCACCCCCAGTCGATTCGTTAAGCGCTCCGCCTGTCGCGGCGGCACCTTCGGAATAGCGGCCTTCAGATGTGGCTCGGCTTGCTCGAGCGACCGGCGCGCCTGTGTGCGTTCCCGTCGCGCTGCTTGTGGATCGCGAAGAGTTTTCGCCAATTCGCTGCGGGTCTCCGCAATGCTGAACAAAGTGTTGGCAATCCAGGTGCGCGCTTCCTCGGGTGGAATCTCACCGGACTCAGGGTGGTCGAGCACGTCCTGTTGCTGGCGAAGCGCCTGCTCATGTAAAGCAAGAGCGTGGGCAAAATCTCGCTTGCCGCGCGCCACGGCGGCTTGAAGGTTGAGGACCAACGCCAAGTTGCCCGCGCTCTTGTCACGCTCCGGCTGTCCGGGGGCAGCCAATGTCACGGCCAGTTGATGCGATTCCGCCAATAGCCGCGCCGCCTCGTCGTAATTGCCTTGAGCCCGCGCGAGCTCGCTCTGCCGCAAAAGGATCGACAACCGACCGCGATCGGTAAGTCCCGCGTCATTGGCCTTGCCTTGCGCATCTTCCAGAAGCTTGACCGTCAGTTGCAGCAATTCTTCCGACGGGGCCCGGGCGAGCGGATAACCTTCGAGAATCGAAGGCGCTTCGTTAACGAACGCATCGACTCCCTCGCGATATGCTTCGAGGCGATCTTTCGCCAGCTTTTCCTTCGCGGTAATTTCAACGAGTTGTCCGGCGATGGTGCTTTTCTGCTGGCCGATCTCGTCGCGCTGCTCGCGGATTTGGTTGCGGCTGTTGTTGATGAAGATCGCCGCCGTCGTCGATCCGGCAGTAATGAGGATGAGCAAAACGGCAACGGCGCCGAGTAGCGCCGCTACACGTTGGTTCCGCTTGCACCACCGCCAGATGCGTTCGGGCGTGCCGATCGGCCGGGCCAGGATTGGCTCTCCTTTGAGGTAGCGTTGCAGGTCGTCCGCCAATTCGGCCGCAGTCGCGTAACGCCGGGCGGGGTCCTTTTGCAGGCACTTGAGGCAAATCGTCTCGAGGTCGCGGGGCACGCCCGGTTGCAAGCTGCTTGGCGCCAGCGGCTCTTGCGAGCGCACGAGTTGGAGCGTTTCGATAACATTGGCGCCTTTGAATGGCGGCCGACCGGTCAGAAGGTCATACAGGATTGCGCCCAATGAATAAATGTCCGCCGACTTGCCGACCCGATTCACTTCACCGGCCGCCTGTTCCGGCGGCATGAAGCTCGGAGTCCCAACGATGGTTCCCATCCGCGTCATGCCGCTGTCTTCTTCGAGTTTCTTGGCCAGGCCGAAGTCGGCGATTTTTGGCGCGCCGTCTTCAGTGAGCAGGACGTTGCCCGGCTTGAGATCGCGATGGACAATGCCGTGTTCGTGGGCATAATGGATCGCGCGCGCCAAGGTCACCATCATGGTTGCGGTTTCCTTGGGCCGCATCAGGTTTTTGGCGACCTTTTCTGAGAGGGTCCCCCCATCGACGAATTCCAGCGAGAAGAACGGCTTGCCATCGATTTCGCCGACTTCAAAAACTTGAACGATATTCGGGTGTTGCATGCGGGCGACGACTTGCGCTTCGGCATCGAAGCGATCGCGGGCCGTCTTGCCCGCGTAGTCCGCCTGGAGCATGAGCTTGATCGCGACCAGGCGCTGCAGCCGTTTGTGCCGCGCCTTGAAGACGATGCCCATTCCCCCATGACCCAGTTCGTCCAGGATGTCGTAACCGGGAATCTGCATGCCGGACGGCGATTGAGTGCCTTGGCCGGCGGCCCCGTTCGGAAGATCGGCAGTGGATGGTGTGAAATCTCCCGTGTATGACATGGCGTGATCGGCCGAGGCGACCGGCTGATAGGGCGCATAGACAACCGTCTTTTCCGGCCCCTTGTGAATCGTGTCTGGTTTGACGGCGGCGGGGGCGCGCGCGCTGTTCACGAGCGCATCGAACCCGGTGAGAAAATCGCGAAAGCTATCACGCTCACGTTCCGGGATCGCGGACAGCACGTCGGCCGCCGATGGCCGCGATCCGAGAGGCTGCACCCTCTCCCAGACACTCCAGTATCGATCGATCAGGATTCGCACCAGATCGGGCACCGGACGATCGGACGACTGACTCACGGTCGGCTCATCGGGCATCGCGAGTACTCCGTCGGTTATGCACTATGCAGTCAATTGTGGCCGGCAGACCAAGAAGCCGCCGCTAAGTTTCACATCGTCGCACTCAAGGCCTTGCGTGCCGTCGCCTCGTAGAGTTCGAGCAAACGCGGGAAACAGATATCGAGCGAGTAACGTTCGCGAATCGTCTCGATGCCCGCCTCGCCGAGCGAGCGATGGGCCGCCGGGTCGTCGAGCACCCGCGAAGCCGTCTCGGCCATCGCCTCCACATCGAAAAAGTCCACCAACAGACCGTTGCGGCCGTGGTCGATGACTTCGCATACCGGAGCGGTCCGCGAGGCGAGCACCGTCGCCCCGCAAGCGAGCGCATCGAATAGCGACCAGCTTAACACGAATGGAACGGTCAAGTAGACATGCAAATCCGTGATCGAGAAAAAAGACGCGAGAACGTCCGGCGGCACCGAGCCGAGGAATACAAACCGAGAAAGATCGTACTCGTCCTGGGCCAGCACCCATTTCTTGAACGACTTTTCTCCCGTGCGCAGGTGGTCGCCGCCGTAATGCACCTGGTCGCGGCCGATGACAATGAAGCGCACGTCGGACCGGCGGCGGTAGAGGGCCTTGGCGAATTTCATGAAGATGTCGAAACCGCGAATCGACTCGAGGCCACGCGCTGCATAGGTGACCAATTTCACGTGTTCGGGAACAACGATGCGGCCCGCTTGCCGTGGCTGCCGGGACCGCGGCCGCCAAATCTCCGTATCGACGCCGTCAAAGATGACCCGGATCTTGTCGCGATATTCGGCGGGGAAGCGATCGCGTTGCCAGTTTGTCGGGCTGTAGCCCGCGTCGCAACCATGCAGATCGAGCAGTTGGGCAGCGTTGCGAAACCGTGAGCGGTTGCGATCGTCGTCGGAGACCGGCGTGTCGGGACGAAAGTCGAGATCTGAATTGTGCGGATGATAAAAGTACTCGAAGTAACTCAGGACCCGAGCGTTCGGGTAAAGCTCGCGCAATGGCACTGGCGACGAGAATCCGCTGTGGGCGACGATTAGATCGGGGCGAATGTCCGGCCGCGCCTTGAGTGCCGTATAAGCACCATAACTTTGCCAGGTAATGTTCTCGAACGTTCGACTGTAGTAGTGCGTCCGGGCCGTCGCTCCGCCGGCGGGTTTGAATGGCACTTGCTCGACACCGGAAATGGCCCCGTCACCGGTCCGGTGGGCGAAGAGACAACGATATCCGGGGCGACTCGCCAATCGGGATGCGACTGGCCCGAACTGCGCGGGGAAATTCTGATGCAAGAACAGCACTTCCATTCAGCAGCATCCCTTCACATGAATTCGATGAAAGCGAAGGGATTTTCCGACGCACGACCTCGTCAACGCTCGTTCCCCTGTGAGCACACTTGTGAGCGACTAGCCGACGAATCCCGGCGTCACCAGTCCTTCTTCATCGTCGTCGATGCCATTATGGTTCACGTCATCATTGACGACGGGGCCGCTGATGTCGCCGAGATAGAAGACATCGTTGCCAAGGCCGCCGTTGAGAGTGTCCTTCCCAGCTCCGCCGACGAGCGTGTCGTTTCCGACGCCGCCGATGAGTGAATCATTCCCCTTCTCGCCAAATAGCATCACGGGAGCATTGCCACCGGTCAGAGTGTCGTCGCCGTCGTCGCCGAAGTAGCCTGCAAAGTCCGAATTCGAGACCGGCACATTGGAAGCTCGGATCAGGTCGCTACCCTTCGCCCCACTCACAAATTTCACATTGACCAAACGGGCGGCTGAGAAGTCGAGAACATTATCGTGGTGGTCCCCGAGAATTGCAAACCCGCCGGTGTCGACAACTTCGATCTTGTTCGCGGGCGTAAAATTGCTCAATTCGAGGTCCGCGGTTGGCGCACCGAAATAGGGAGCGCCGACGTTCTTCAAGGTGTCCGTGTCGGTTGCCGGGCCGGTGTCGGCGATGACGTCGAGCAGCGCCTCGTCGCCGATCGCCGCATAGGTGTCGGAGCCCGCCTGGCCATCAAGGATGTCCGTCCCATCGCCGCCGCCGAGCGTATCGTTCCCGCTGCCACCGAGCAGCGAATCATCCCCCTTCTCGCCATAGAGTTTGTCATCCGATGAGCCGCCTTGGATGGTGTCGTTGCCGTCGTCGCCAAAATAACCTTCGAACTGGGCGTACGTGACCGGAAGGCTCGACGTGTAAATGAGGTCGTCACCGTTCGCACCATCGACGTAGACGAGCTTTTTCAACTCAGCATTGCGGAAGTCGAGCGTGTTGTCCTTGTTGTCGCCGCGTATCGCATAGCCGGCCATGTCGACAATCTCGATCCCATTGGTCGAATAGAAATTGCGAACGTCGACGTGCGATGCGCCAACGTTGATCATCGTGTCGACGCCAGTAGCTCCGCTGTCGGCGAACGCATCGAGCAGGGCATCAGTGCCGGCGACCTCATAACGATCAGAACCGTCGTTGCCGTCCTGCGTGTCGTTGTCATTGCCGCCGATGAGCGTGTCGTTGTCATTGCCGCCGACGAGCGTGTCGTCACCGTCGGCGCCATCGAGCAAGTCCGGTCCGTCGCCGCCGGAAAGGTTATCGTTTCCTGCTCCACCACCAAGAACGTCGTTCCCGACACCGCCATCCAACGTGTCGTTTCCGACCCCGCCATCCAACCTATCATTGCCGATTCCACCCGCGAGCAAATCGTTGCCCTTCTCGCCGAACAGCTTGTCGTCGGCTGGGCCCCCCTGGATCGTATCGTTGCCGTCGTCGCCGAAATATCCCTCAAAGAGGGCGTACGAGATTGGCAGAGCCGATGTGTAGATAAGATCGTCGCCCTTCGCGCCATCGACGTAGACAAGATTCTTCAACTCGACCGAGCGGAAGTCCAGCACATTGTTCGATCCATCGCCGCGAATCGCGTAGCCGGCCATGTCAACGACTTCAATTCCATTGGACGGAGCGAAATTGCGTACGTCGACGTGTGCGGTGCCAATGTTTTTGAACGTATCGATCCCCGTGGCCCCGGTGTCGGTGATGACGTCTTGCAAGGCCTCGGCGGCGGCGACCGTGTAAGAATCGGATCCGCCCCGGCCATCCACTTTGTCATCGCCGACATCCCCATGAAGTGTGTCAGGCGACTGGCCGCCGAACAGCGTATCGTTGCCGCCATCGCCATTCAGTTCACCAGCATCGTACGCGGATGTCGGCAGAGGCGTGCCCGGAGTGCCCAAGATGACGGTGTCCGCGCCACCCTGTGCGTTGACGATGATGCGCTTCAAATGATTGAGCGGCTGCGCGTAGATCGCCGGCCTGCCAGCCAGCCCATCGAAGGTGATGGACGCGCCATTATTGGTGGTCAGGACGATAACGATTCCATTGGTTACGACAGCGGTGCCGATTTGAATGTTGTCGGCAACAGGCCGCCCCGTGACGGTGAGTGTGTCCGATGCCGGGGTGTAAATCCAGCCGACGCCACCAGTCGTTCCCGACTGCGGCGTCGCTTCTCCGGCATCGACAACATCAATCGGGATCGACTTTTCAAAGGTCAGCCCGCCCGAGTCGGTCACTTGCACCCTGATCGAAAGACTCGCCTTGATCTCGCGATTCAACACCGTCGCGGTGCGCAGCTCGCTGCCGACGATTATGAACGCTCCGTTGTCCGCGTCGCCGTCGCCGCTCACTAGCTTGTAGGTGAATACGTCGCCGGCATCGACATCGGATGTCGAGAATTGGCCTACCAAGGTCAACGCCGGTTGATTCTCCGCAACACTGTTCGGCGTCAATCCAATGTCGGTTGGAGCATCGTTGATCGGATTCACAGTGATCAGGACGGTGGCGGTAGCCGTGCCGCCGTCGCCGTCGTCAATTGTGTAGGTAAACGAGTCGCTGCCGTTGAAATTGGGGCCCGGCATGTAAGTGAATTTGTCGTCCGCGAGCGACAGCGTACCGTGGCTTGGATCCGTGTATGAATTGATGGTCAAGGGATCATTGACGCCGGCGGGGTCGGAGTCGTTGGCGAGCACATTGATCTCAACTGCGACCTCCTCGTCGGTGGTCGCGAAATCGTTCGCGGCTGTCGGATTGAGATTGTTCACAACGATCGTGGTCGTGTAGTCGGTGGATCCGCCGTCCTTATCGATGACGCGAGCGTGAACGGTGCGACCGGGGTTGTCCATCAGATACGAGGCCGGTACGACCTCGGACGTTGAAGTTACCGAGCCAACGTAGGAGCCATCTCCGACTTCGAACGTGCCGTTGTTGTCGAAATCGTAGGCGAATCGCAATGTTGCGAGGTCGGCACTCGACGGATCAAAAAGATTGTTGAACGAAACGAGACCCGGACTCCCTTCGCCGACGGCGCCGCCGTTCGTCAACGTCGCCGTCGGGGCGACATTCGCGACAGTAGCGACGAAGGAAGCATCGCCGATCGCTCCCTCGTCGTCGGTGACACGGACGCTCACCGGGTAGTTGCCGCTGTCGCCATATGAATGTTCGAGATGGAAGGAGTGATCCGCGTTGAGCGTCAAGGACTGCCAGCCGCCGCCGTCGCCATAGTTCACCTCGGCGGTCCAGGTGTCCGCGCCCGGATCGCTGAAGCTGCCGTCGCGGGACAGCATGGGGCTCGCTTCACTGAGCGATGCAGCGCCGCCGGCGAGGACTGTCGGGGCCACATTCTTAATCTGAATCGTGGTGGTGTAGTCATTGAAGCGATCGTCGGGATCGATGACGCGTGCTCGCACCATGCGGCTGCTCGGCCCATCCGCCAGGAGTGTCGCGGGCACCGTCGCCGCGTTCGTCGATACCGAGCCGGAATACGTGCCGTCGCCGACTTCGAATGTGCCGTCGTTGTCGAGATCGAAAGCGTAGCGCAACTGGGCCGCCTCGACGAGCGTGACATCAGTCGGCGTGAGCGTCACGATCGCCGATTGACCTTCGTTGACTGGACCATCGTTGGTGAGGACGCCGATCGGCGGTCCCTTGAGCACGGTGATTTCAACGATTGCGATACTGCTGGCGCCATCCGAATCCGTGGCCTTGAACAGAACCGTGTATGTACCGTTTTTCGCCGGAGTGAATGCGAATGACGGATCGCCGCCGCCCGGCACTGCCTGCCCATTGCTCGCCACAACAACCCATTGCCGCGCGATCGAATCAGTCCCGGGATCGACAACGGTGCTCGTAAACGAGAGCGGCGTGCCCTCAACCACTGTTGTCGCCGGCAATACTTCGATCGTCGCGGTCGGAGCCACGTTCAGGATGACGATGTCAGTGAAGTATTCCGAGGCGCCGCCGTCATCGTCCGCAACCACGGCACGCACGGTGCGCGTCGCCGGGCCGTTCGGTAAATAAGCGGCCGGGACGATCGCCGACGGCGAGGCACTATCGACGATCTCGAATGTGCCATCGTTATCGAAATCGAAGGAGAAACGCAACTTGCTCAAATCGTTGGGCGACGGGTCCACTAGATTTGTGAAGGAAACGGTCGCCGTGCTTCCTTCGTCAACCGGGCCGGCATTCACGAGTTTGCCCGTCGGCTTCACATTGGTGACGGTCAGGTTAAACGACGCGGTTGCGGGCACGGCAAACGCATCGTCACGGACGCGAACCCCCACGACAAATACGCCGTCGTCCGTAAAGGTGTGCCGGAGCGAGAAGGTCTTGTCGAGCGCCAATGCCAGGGACTGCCAGCCGCCGCCATCGCCGTAGTTGACTTCAGCGGTCCATACATCGGCGCCCGGATCGGTAAAGCTGCCGGATCGGGTGAGCGTTCCGCCCTCCGGAATCGTCGCGTCGCCGCCGATCGAAATGACCGGGGATACGTTGGACACGTTGACAAGGACGGTCTTCGTGTCGGATGCGCCGGCGCCGTCGGTAGCCTTGATCGCGAATGTGTAGCTCCCCTCGTTCGGGGCAAACCAGGTGAATTCGCCGGTCGATGGGTTGATGCTGCCGCCGGATGGCCCCGAGACAATGGCGAAGGTCACCGTGTCGCCGGGATCGTTCGCCTGCGCCGTGAAGTGCACGACGACGCCTTCCGTGGTCGAAATCGAAGATGGAACTGTCAATATCGGAGCGGTGTTGTCCGGGCGGATGATTCTCTCAATCGAATTCTGCGTCGTTCCGGCCAGGTATTGAACGGCCTCGTCGAAGGAAACGAACTTGGATGCATCGAGCGTGTCGTATCCGCCACTGCCCAGGTATTGATCCTGCTCACCGACAGCGGAGCGTTCGGCACGGAGGATGTCGTCGGCCGCCGAGCCGATCATGGTGTCGTTGCCCTCGGCGCCGATCATGGTGTCGCCAAGGTTCGCACTCGGCGTGCCGACGGCGAACCGCGACATGAAAAGCTCATAGCGGCCGACGTCCTCGTCGAGCGCTGCCGAGTATGTATCGACTTCGACATAGTAAACGCCGTCGGCCGGCAGGTGGTAATCGACAATCGTCGAGTCGGTCGTCTCAAACTCGTCATCGTTCCAGGTCAAGAGATGGCCGCCGGCGTCATAGAGTCGGAGCACGCTGTCGATCGGGTTGCCGCGGCTCGGCTCCAGGCTGCGCGAGATGACCTCCATGTTCATGAGATCGCCGGCCTTGCCGACAAAGGAATACATGTCGTTTTCGCTCGGGCCGTCGCCGCGGCGGATTTCGCCGACCACGTCGATGGCCGAGACATCGAACGATTGGCCGTAATGCAGGCTGCCCGGCGCCAAGGTGTTCGGGACGTACAGCCCCGGCAGGACACCGAGCGCCTCGGCGGTGGCGAAGCTTTGGTGACTATCGAGGTCGGTCGATTGTTCGCGGACGACGATGCCGGTCGCGGCGAAAGCGAGTCGAATCGCCTCGCGCTCGCCAAAGAACGTATCGCCGACGGAATCGAAGAGCGTAACGCCGATCGACCGCGGGCTGGCCATGATGTGCAGCGGACTTTCATCGGCGTTCATCGGGCCGGTATAGGCCGGCAAATAGCTCGCCGGGTCGACGCCCGCAAAAATTCCCGAGCCGATTGGACCGAACGCATCGCTGTGTCGCAAGCCAAAGAGATGGCCCAGTTCGTGGGCAATGACGGTGTCCGAGAGCTTGACGAAGTTCTCACTTGTCGCCTCGGGCTGACCATCGCCGCCGAGAAGCTCGTTGACATTGATCGAGATATGGCTTTGACGCTGAAGATTTCGGAAGTCGAGTTCGTTGGACTCGCCGCCGATGCCGCCGCCGGGTCCATCGTTCATGACCACGGAGACGAACGAGTGGCCCGAGCGTTCGGTAAGTTGTGCCGCCAGCGCCACGTCGGTCGTAATCGTTACATTGAAGGGCCCAAAGAGCTCTGTCAATCGAGCGACGATCGCCTGCCGCTCGTCCGGCGTATAGACGTGGTCTCCCGAATCGGCGTGAGTCGCCGAGTCGAAATCGATGAGCACGACTTGCGTGAGGTCCCCCTGGAGAAGGTCGTTGCCGCCGCGGCCATCGAGAAGATCGGCGCCGCCGGCGCCGTAGATCGCGTTGTCGCGGTCATTGCCGAGAATGCGATCGCTGTAGCCGGTTCCAACAACGTTCTCGATGCCCAATGGATCCGATAGCGTCAAGTCCAGGCCAGCAGGCGGCGCGTTGACGTCAACTGTTCCGACGCCGAAGATCTGCGGCGCCGTGCTGCCAAGATCGAGATTCAACGGCTCGTCGAAGGCCGAGAAGTCCAGCGTGTCGCTGTCGGCATTCGCGGCTTCGATGATTTGGTCGGCGCCCAGCCCGGCGCCGGCAAAGCGATAGGTGTCGCTCCCCGCCGCGCCAGCCATCACGTCGTCGCCGGGCCCGCCCTCGATAATGTTGTCGCGGGCGTTGCCAGTGATGGAATCGGAAAAGCTCGTGCCGACCACGTTCTCGATGCCCGCGGGATCGGACAACGCCAGGCTCAGGTTCGGGCCAAATGACTGCGAGGCGGTGACGCCCAAATTGACGTTAATTGCGCCGCCAAAGGACCCGAAATCGAGCGTATCGCTGTCGAGGTTCGCTGCTTCGGTCACCATGTCCACGCCGAGCTGCCCCGTGCCAAAAACATAGAGGTCGTTGCCGGCGCCGCCATCCATTGTGTCGTTGCCCAAGCCCCCTTCCAGGGTGTCGTCGCCCGCTCGTCCTTCGATCCGGTCGTCGCCGCTGCCGCCCACCAGATGGTTGGCTTCCGCATTTCCGATCAGGACGTCGTTCCCGTCCGTACCGACAACGTCCTCGAAGCTGCCGAAAATGGTCAAGTTAAATCCGTTCGCGACCAGTTGCTGGCCGATGAGCGGGTCGGCCTCCGAGCCGAACAGGCCCAAATCGATCGCAACGCCCGAGTAGGCGGTGAGGTCGAGGGTATCGGTGCCACGGGCGTCGGATGAATGGGTCTTCTCGGGCAAGCTGGCGGTGACGGCGGAGGCCTCGAAGTTCTGCGTATCGAGGATCAGGATTTCCTTGATGCGGACGGCTTGCGGTGCGCCACTGGCGAATTGATACATGTCGTTGCCGTTGTCGCCGAGCAGGTAGACATCCTGCGCGGCGCCGGCAATCAGGGTATCGTCCCCGTCGCCGCCGGAGAGCGTGACCGCATCGGCGCCCGAGGCTTCGAGCATATCGGCGCCGGACCCGCCGAGCACGACGACCCCGGTGCCGCCCAGGGCCTCGAGGTGATCGCCGCCGGACCCGCCGGAGACGGTCACGTTGGCCCCACCGGCGGCACACATCGAGTCGGCGCCACTTCGCCAAAAAGATGGACGTCTGTGCCGCCTGTGGCGCACAGCGTATCGTCGCCAAAGCCACCAAACACGGTGACCGCGTTACCATCGGAAACCGTCAGCGAATCATCGCCATCGCCACCGAATATGGTCACCTGTATGCCGCCAGCAACGCCGATCGAATCGCCGCCGCCATCGCCAAAGACCGTGACATGCAGGCCATTCTTGACTACGAGAGTGTCGCGCGCGTCGCCGCCAAAGACGGTGATGTCCGTCCCGCCCGTTACGGCTATCGAGTCTTCCCCCGCGTCGCCAAACACGGTCACGCGTTCGCCGCCGGCGACCACCAGGGAGTCGTTGCCTTCGTTGCCGAATACCGTCACGCCAGCCACATCGCCCGCGACGGTTATCGAGTCGTCGCCGTCATTGCCGAAAACCGTGACGTGCTCGCCGCCGCTGACGAGCATGGAATCGTTGCCGCTGCCGCCGAAGACCGTGACATCGACTCCGGCCGCCACCGCCACCGAGTCGTCGCCGACGCCGCCAAACACGGTTACATTGACGCCACCGGTCACCGCCAGCGAGTCATTCCCTTCGGAGCCAAAGACGGTCACGTCGGTGCCGCCGGCCACTGCGATCGAGTCATCGCCCGCCGATCCAAACACCGTGACGCGCAGGCCATCCTTCACCGCAAGAGTGTCTCTGCCGTCGCCGCCGAAAACCGTGACGTCGATGCCGCCGGCCACTGCGAGCGAATCGTCGCCGTCGCCGCCGAAAACCGTGACGCGCAGGCCATTCTTCACGACGAGGGTGTCCCGGCCGTCACCGCCGAAGACCGTGACGTCCGTGCCACCCAGAACGGTCAAGGTGTCGTCGCCGCCGTCGCCGAAGACGGTCACATGGGATGCCGCCCCGTCGACCAGCAGCGAGTCGTTGCCATCGCCGCCGAAGACGGTGACGAGTTCGCCGCCCGACACTTGGATGCTGTCGTTGCCGTCGCTGCCGAAGACGGTGACCTCGACGCTGCCGGCGACCGAAATGCTGTCGTCGCCGCCATCGCCGAACACCGTGACGCGCGTGCCACTCCAGACCGTCAGTGTGTCCCGCACATCACCGCCGAAGACAGTCACATTGGTCCCGCCGGCGACAGTGATCGAATCGTCGCCTTCCGCTCCGAACACCGTGACCGATTCGCCGCCGGAAACGAGGACCGAATCGTCGCCGGCACTGCCATAAACGGTCACATCACTGCCGCCGTCGACCGACAGCGAATCGTCGCCGGCGCCGCCAAATACTGTGACGCGAAGGCCATTTTTGACGACGAGCGTATCGCGTCCGTCGCCGCCGAAGACGGTGATGTCAGTTCCATTCGCGACGGCAATGGAGTCATCGCCCGCGTCGCCGAAGACAGTGACGCGCAACCCGTTTTTGACGACCAACGTATCTCGGCCGTCGCCACCGAAGACGGTGACGTCAATTCCCGTCGCGACGGAAATCGAATCATCGCCGCCGTCGCCAAAAACAGTCACGTTCTGGCCGGCCAGCACGTCCAGGGAGTCATTGCCGTCGCCGCCAAACACAGTCACCTGGTTCGCCGTGCCGCCGACGGAGAGTGAATCGTTCCCTTCGGCGCCAAACACGGTCACAAGTGAACCGCCGACAACGGCCACGCTGTCGTCGCCGAGCCCGCCAAAAAGCGTGATTTGCTGGCCGTCGGCGACGACCATCGAATCATTGCCATCGCCGCCGAACACGCTGACGTTGCTGACGTTGCCGAGCACCGCCAGCGTATCGTCTCCCAATCCGCCGAAGACGGTGACGTCGATTCCCCCGGCAACGGCGATCGAATCGTTATCGCCGCCCGCCGAGCCAAACAGAGTCACCTTATCGCCGACGACCTGCCCCTCGCCGCCAAGCACGAGTACGCCGTTGCCGCCATCCACTCGGAGATCGTCCTCGCCTTCGCCGCCAAACACCGTGACGCGGATGCCATTCTTGACCGCGAGTGTGTCTCGTCCGTCGCCACCGAAGACCGTGACATCGATTCCGGTCGCAACGGAGATAGAATCGTCGCCGCCATCACCAAAGACGGTGATATTCTGGCCGGCCAGGACGGAAAGCGAGTCGTTGCCATCGCCGCCGAACAACGTGACCTGCGCCGCCGTACCACCGACGATGAGCGAATCATTCCCCGAACCGCCAAAAAGCGTGATGTCGATGCCTGCCTGGGCCGTCAGTGTGTCGTCGCCCAGTCCGCCAAAAAGAGTTGTCTGACTGGTCGCCGTGGTCAGGCGGTCACCGTAATCGGATCCAATGAGCTTTTCGAACGAGCCGGTGAGCGCCAACGTGCTGCCTGTGAAGACCGGCTGTGCGGTCCCGTCCTGAACGCTCAGGTTGAGTTCGATGCCCTGCGGCGCTTCCGTCAGATCAATCGTGTCGATGCCGTCGCCCGATTCGAAGAGTTGGACTTGGCTGAAGTGCGGACGGAAGACGTCGTTTCCTTCGCCGCCGTCCAGGATGTCGCTGCCACCGCCCTGCAACGTGTCGTCGCCGGCGCCGGCTACGAGCGTGTTGTTGCCGCTTCCAGCGATTAAGAGGTCGCCGGCGCTGCCTCCCTGGAGCAGATCGTCTCCGGCGCCGCCGTCGAGAACGACTGGCAGAGTGACCGCCGGATCGACGATCAAATTGTCGTTGCCGCCCGATCCTTGAACGAGGACTTCATTCAGGTCTGGATTCCCCGGCAGGCCCGTCAACGTGGCCGGGGTCACGTTGACCGTTCCGCCAGCCGGATCGGCTACCAGGATCAATGTACTTGCCGACACCACTCCGCCGTCACCGTCGTCGACGGTCAGGGCTACTACATAGACGCCGCTTCCCATCCGCGCGAAGCTGAATGTCGGTTGATTGCCGGTCGCAATTTCGATTCCGTCGCGCGTCGCCGACCAGGCATAAGTGAACACGTCGGCAGCGCCGGCATCCGTGGTCAGGCTCTGGAGGCCAATGACGGATCCATCTGCAGCCGTCGTAGTCGGGTCAGTGGAAATCAAGAGTAGGGGCGCCAGATTCTCCACGTGCAGCGTTCGCATCGCGCTCGTCGATCCCAGGTCGTCGTCGCGCACCGTAACTTCGATGGTGTAATCGCCGTTGTTTACCGGAGTGAAAACGAAGTTCTTGGGATCCAAAGGGTCAATCGACTGCAACACCCCATTGACGCGCCACTCGTAACTCAACACATCCTCCGACCCCGGATCGGTCGCGATGGCCGTCAGCGTGACGGGGGTTCCTTCGAAGAGCGAGCCGCCACCGCCAGCGATCGTAACGGATGGATCGAGATTGGTGACGCTAATGGCACTGGTTGCCGATCCCACGCGGCCATCGCTCGCGGTCACCGTGAGCGTGACCAGATAGTCGCCGTTGTCGGTCGGCAGGAGCGATAGCGGCAGCGAACCGGCGATGAATCCGTTCGGGTTCACCGGAGTAGCGGAAGAGAATGTCGCAAACGGATTGCCGTCACGCGTGACCGACCATTCGTAGCGGAACGTCGCTCCCAACGGATTGGCAATCGTCGAATCCAGCTCAAGCGTCGTGCCTTCGGTGCTGGTCGCCGGCGCCGGTGATCGATACATCGACTGCCGTCGCTTCCACGACAAGGTCGCGAGCAACCGTGCTGGTCCCGCCGTCGTCATCCCGGACCGTCAGACGAAGCACGTACTCGCCCGCGGCCGGCGGAGTGAATGTGAACGAAGGGCCGGTCCCACCGGGAACAGCCAGCGATCCGATGACTTCCCATTGGAAAGTATGGAGGTCAGCCGTGCCGCGGTCGCGGGCGACGCCCGTCACGGTGACGGGGATGCCGGCCTGAGCGGTCTCCGGCACACCGACCATTTCGGCTTCCGGATCGACATTGAGGACGTCGACATAAGCCGGCGTCGCGTCGTATGATGTGCCGCTGCTCATCACCGTCAGTCCGATCTGATACAGAGCGTTGTCGTCGGGCACGAATTCGATCGAGCCTTCGTCGAGAAGCGTGAACGGATAGGCAATGCCCGACTTGAAAACCGACCATTGATAGTCGAGGAAGTCGGTGCGGATGAGATCGGCAACCTCGGCCGTGGCGCGAACCGGCGTCCCTTCCTGGCCGGTCGGCGGTACGAGAACCGTGGCCGCCGGGGCGCCGCCTTGAGCAAAAATCACGAGCGAACGTGTATCCGATCCACCGTCGCCGTCGGTGACCGTCAAGGAGACATAGAGCAAGCCGCCGGTGTTGACGCCGAACGTGAAGTCGGGGCCGGCGCCGGAAGCAAGGATGGGCCCATTTTCATCGTTCTGGCGGACCGTCCACGCGTAACTGAGAACGTCGGCGGCGCCCGAATCGTTCGCCTCGCTGTGCAGGCTGACGGTCGCCCCCACCGCGACCGTGGACGGTGCGCCAACGATTTGCACTGCCGGATCGGCATTGATCACATCGAAGGACAGCGGCCCGACGGTGGCATTAGTCGATTGAGTATTAATGACGGTGAGCCTGACCGAATAGGTGCCTTCATCGTCCGGGACGAATGTGATCGACGCCTCGACGCTGCGGGCGAATTCGACCCCATTCTTGAGCACGTCCCAATCGTATGCGAGACTTTGACCGCCACCGGGGTCGGCCGCGGTGAACGCGGTGAGTGTCACCGGGGTCCCTTCGGAAATCGCCGACGGGAATCCTGTGATGATCGCCGCGGCCGCGGCCACACTTGGGGACAAGGCAGAGGTGTCGCCGGTGTCGAGACGAGTGGCCGTGGCCGTAACCTGGCTGCCAAAGGCGAGAGGAATGTCGAACACGGCCTCGAAGGTCGAGTTACCGTTGTCGTTGGTGGTGACGGTGAGTGAGCCAAGGAATTGCTTCGCGTCGCCTGCGGTAGGCGAACCAAAGAATTCAAGCACATACGAAGTATTTGCCCCGGCCGCGAGAGTGCCAATGATCCGCGTCGAATCGCCGCCAACCGCGGCAACGATCACGGGTGCGACCTGACCACTGTTGCCGCCGTTGGTCAATGCAATGCTGCCGCCGCTGTTGGCAAATAGGGAATTCTGCCGGAGCGAGTTGTGCAAGGTCGTGGCGCCATCGACTGTGATGCCCGATAATGCGCTGAACGCGATAACATTCCCCGTAGTGCCGGATATTCCGCCGATCGTGTTGTTATTCGCTCCATTGCTGATAATCACGCCATCGCCACTATTTGCAAGCGGACTCGTACCGTCTGATGCCGTGCCAATATAGTTGCCGGCCACAGTATTGCCCGTGGACGGACCGGTGTACCCGAAGAAGTTGACGGCGTTTAGGATCGATATGCCGTAGACGCTATTGCCGGAGATGACGTTGCGGGCCGCGGCTGTGTTTCCGCCGATCGTATTGTTGCTCGCGCCGAGGATCTCAACTCCGCCAGCGGTGTTGCCGAGAGCGATGGTGCCGGTGATATCCGTGCCGATGTAGTTGCCCTGGACCAGCGTATTCGTCACGCCAGCGCCGATGGCCATGCCGCCCTGTGTGCCGCCACCGTTATTGCCCGAGATTACATTGCGTGCACCTGGGGCAGTCCCGCCCACTGTGTTGCCCGTGCCGCCGAAAACGAACCCCACGCCTTGGAATGTGTTTCCCAAGACCGCGTTGCCGGCCGCATTCAGGCCGGCGATATTGCCTTGGATGACGTTATTGCTCGAACCAAGGACAATGATGCCGCTGTAGCCATTCGCGGAGACGACATTTCCTAGCCCTGTTCCCGGCGTCGAAGTGAGGCCGCCAATCGTGTTGTTGCTTGCGCCGCCGGTTATGTAGATGCCTTGTTGCTGGTTACCCAACGCCTGTGTCCCATCCACGTTCAGGCCGACGTAGTTGCCGGCAACGACATTACCGGTCGAGCCGCCACCGTTGATGGACACGCCGTTAGCCGTATTGCCCGAGATGATGTTTCGCATGGCCGGCGCGGCCCCGCCAATGAGGTTGTCTGCCGAGCCAGAGATGCTTACGCCATTAACCCCGTTGCCTAGCGCCACATTCCCCGCGGCGTTGGTGCCGATCCAGTTCCCTTGAATAACGTTGTCACCCCCTATCAAAGCCCGAATTTCATTCAGACTGAGCGCCTCGCTGAAAATGCGGAAATCATCGATCGAACCGGTCAGCTTTGGCTCGTTTAGTACGAACGGAACGCTGCCGATTACAAACGGCGCGGTACTGGTCAAATTCGTTACGCCGCTCGTCGAGCCGCTCATCTCGAGCAGGCCGTCGATGTAGACCGACGCGAGCGTTCCCGAGCGTGTAACAACGATTTGGTGATAGTCGCCATCGTTGATCAGCGTATGGCCGTTTAGGGGGTTGTAATTCGAGCCGGATTGATCGAGCTCAACGTTCAATGCACCATGCCACAAGCGCGCATTGAAGAAATTGCCGTGGCCGAGGGTGGAACGGTTCCCGAATACGAATTGAATGCCGGTGTCGATGGTGCGTAACGAAAACGAGACGGTGAAATCGCTTGTACCGAAGACCTGAGCGCCCGTGTCGACGTAACTGCCGTCGCCATTGAACCCGAACGCGGCACCATGCACCCCCGCCGGGTAAGCAATGTTCCCGGATACGCTTGCCAATGCGCCGGTGATCGAGTCAACCGTGTCGCCGTCGGCCTTGAACCAATGAGTCGGATTGGGTACCGCGCCCGATGGTCCCGAAATGGCGATCCCCGATTGGGTATTGCCCGAAATGACGTTGCCCGTCCCGGCGGTGCTACCGCCGATGGTGTTGCCAAAGCTCTGCGCCGAAATGGCGACGCCGTCGCCGGTGTTTCCGATTGGGTTTTGGCCCGTCTCGTCGACGCCGATGTAGTTGCCGGAAATTGTGTTACTTGTGACGTCGATCCCACTGAGATCGATGCCTGGGCCTGCGTTACCGGAAATGATGTTTCGGAATCGAGCGTCCGCCGCGCCGCTTGCTGGGGTCCCGATGTGGACACCATTGGCGCGATAGAGGAGAAAGATGCCGAGGGCGGAATTCGCAATAGCGCCCGTGCCACTCGGGTTCGTGCCAATGTAATTGCCGGCGATCGACAGATTCAGGGGCCCAGGATTCGCGTAATACGCGGTGGAAGCGATACTTCCCTGAAGTGCAATTTGTGGCAATGCGTTGGCCGCGCCAGCACGCGCCAGCCATTTGCTTCGGTGACCGGACCGGTTCGCCCGCTGCCGACCGCGACTGACAATTCCCATCCAGCCGCGAAATTGTACTCCATCCCGATCCATTCAAATGTGTGCGTGCCGACACCGAGATTGACCGTTGCAAATCGATCGGCGAAACCGTGCCCAGAATCGTCGACAACGACGTCAGCGCCATCAATTCGCAATCGGCCGCCGTCGTCGCCACTGAGCGCAAACGTATAGGCGCCGGCGGTGTTAACTTGGATCG
Organism: uncultured Gemmataceae bacterium; assembly: GCA_963773845.1. Lineage (GTDB taxonomy): Bacteria > Planctomycetota > Planctomycetia > Gemmatales > Gemmataceae > SIAJ01. Next base: position 450,671 of record CAVZCU010000011.1, on the reverse strand, counting down.
TGCCAGTCGATCGAATGACATAGAAGTCGCCGCCACCACCGGGGACAGGATTGTCGAATGTCCAGTTGCCGGGAGAGGTCGACGTAACATCGGAGTAATCCGCGGTGGAGACAGTCGCGGTTGCCATCGTCCGAGGAATCGCGCCGGAAATGAGTTGGTCGGCTACCAGGAGATTCATGTAATCCCAGCCCGCAACATATACTCCCGTGTACTGGTTGCCGCTGATGACGTTTCGCTCCAGGTCGTCGGCCACACCATTTCCGTCCGTGCCAACGCGCGTGTTGGTCGGCATGTCATGGATGTAAATACCAGCGCTCGCGTTTCCGAGCGGCGCTGAGCCATCAGCCTTCAAACCAATGTAATTGCCGGCGATGACGGTGCGGTCCGTGGTCACACCGCCGGCGGGCATCTGGCCGTTCCACAATGTCGTCTGAACCTGTATGCCGACCCAGTTGTTGCCGCTGATGACGTTGCGCTCATTGCCGTCGAAGCCGTTGCCGTTGCCGTCGGTGCCGATTCGTGTGTCGTGGGGCCCGTATCGGACCGTGATTCCGGCGCCGTTGCCAATCGCGGCGTCGCCGGCGGCATTGGTGCCGATGTAATTGCCGGCGATGACGGTGCGGTCCGTTCCGGTTCCCTCGACCAAGACTTCCCATAGATTTCCCGACATCACGTTCCGTTCCGCCGTATCGCCCACGCCATTCCCATCCGTGCCAATCCGAGTATCCTTTGCGCCGTTGACAACGCCGACGGGCACGCCGTTATTGCCAATCGCCGCGGTTCCGGCGGCATTTATTCCGATGTAGTTGCCAGCGACGACCGATCGATCGGTGCCGAGGTCGGTGATGAGCACGCCGTGACCGTTGTTTGCGCTGATGACATTGCGCTCGGCGGCGTTGAACCCGTCGTTCGACCCGTCGGTTCCGATCCGCGTGTCCGTGGCCCCGGCGGCGACGTGGACCCCGTACCCATTGTTGCCGAGGGCGATCCCCGCCGCGTTCAGCCCAATGAGGTTTCCGGCGACCACCGTCCGGGCAGTCCCGGCCCCCTGGATGAACACCCCCGTCGAGTTGTTTCCGCTGATGACGTTTTGCTCGGTCGCATCATTCACGCCATTCCCATCGGTCCCGATCCGGGTGTCGGTCGGGGCCGTCCGCACCTGGATCCCGACCCACAGGTTGGGGACGGCCGCCGTGCCGGCCGCGTTGGTCCCGATGTAGTTCCCGGCCACCGTGGTGAACTGGGTGTTGGGCCCGGCCACCAGCAGCCCCTCAGCTCGGTTGCCGGAGATGACGTTCCGTTCGTCCGCGTCCGCGATCCCATCGGCGTTGGTTCCAATCCGGGTCCGCTTTGGCCCGGCATTCACCGCCAGCCCGGCCCCGCTCGCGTTCGGGATGCCGGCCGTCCCGGCCGCGTTCAGCCCGATGTAGTTGCCGGCGATCACCGTGTCGTCGGTCCCAACTCCCTCGATCCATACGTTCTCGATCCCGTTCCCGCTGATCACGTTTCGCTCGGCCGCGTCGTTCACCCCGTCCCCGTCGGTCCCGATCCGGGTGCCGGCCGCCCCGCCGAGGACGTACACCCCGCGGTTCGAGTTCGCCAGCCCGGCCGTCCCGGCCGCGTTCAGCCCGATGTAGTTCTCGGCGACGATGTTGTTATTCGTCCCGACGTCGCTGATTAGTATGCCATTGCCGGCGTTGCCGGAGATCACATTCCGCAGTGCTGTATTCGCCCCACCAACGGTGTTGTTGTGGGCCCCCGAAACGATCTTCACTCCGTTTTCTGTGTTCCCGAGGGCGACAGTCCCGGCCGCGTTGGTCCCGATGTAATTCCCGGCAATCGAGTTGTTGAACGTGTTCGCGCCAAAGAGCGTTATGCCGCGGACATTGGCCGAGATAACGTTGCGCTCGCCCGTATCGTTCACGCCGTCAGCGTTGCTGCCGATGCGGATGGCGTTGCCAACCGTCACGAACACGCCACTGTCACCCCTGTTCCCCAGGGCAACGGTCCCCGTGGCGTCCACGCCGATGTAATTGCCGGCGATCACAACGTTGTTGCTCGTGTCGATGGTAATTCCGTCGTTGTGAATGTTGCCGGAAATGACATTCCGTTCGAAGGAATCGCCGAACCCGTCGCTGTTTGTGCCGACGATCGTCTGGTTGGCCTGAAAAAGGTAGATACCGCTGAATCCGTTCGCAATGGCGGCCGAGCCGGTTACATCGGTGCCAATGTAGTTGCCGGCGACCGTGTTCTGGTTGTGCTCTGGATGACAATGCCGCCGTTTCCGCCATTTGCCGAGATGATGTTCCGCGCGGCTGTCGGGGCACGCCTCCGTTCCTCCTTCGCCAATCCGATTGAGTTGCGGTCCATTGAAGACGTAGACCCCAACACTGGCGTTGCCCAGAGCAGAAGTGCCAACGGCGTTAGTCCCGATGAAGTTGCCGGCGACAACGTTCTGGTTTGTCCCAGTTCCCTCAATTCGAACGCCTTGCTGCGATTCCCCGAGATAATGTTGCGCTCGAATTGGTCATTCACTCCGTCGGCATTCGTCCCGACACGTGTGTTGGTTGCACCCGCCCAGACCAGAATACCGGAGAAGGAGTTGCCAACGGCTGCTGTTCCCGCGCCGTGGTCCCGATATAGTTCCCCGCGATCACAGTTCCCGTCGTCCCAGTCCCTTCAACTTGAATCCCTTCCTGGCTATTGCCGCTAATGACATTGCGCTTTTCAGCGTCTGCCACCCCGTTGCCGTCAGTGCCGATACGGGTGCCTGCGGCCCCCGCCGTAACCACGATCCCGGCGTTACCGGTATTCGCTACCTTGGTGGTCCCATCGGCGCCTAGGCCCATGTAGTTTCCGGCCACGACGAACCCGGAACCGCCTTCGATCTGAAGGCCGGGTCCGCTGCTTCCCGGAGATGACGTTCCGCTCGGCCACGTCACCTGTCCCATCACCATTCGTGCCTACCCGCACGTTTTGCGTGTTCTGGTACAACTTGATGCCGGGGAAGCTTGGGCCATTCCCGATCGGTGCCAGGCCGTCTGCAGTAGTGCCAATGAAGTTCCCAGCGATAACGGTTCCGATCGTCGCGTTCCCGGCGACAATTCCCTGCTGGCCATTCCCGGCATGACGTTCCGCTCGCCCGTGTCGTTCACCCCGTCCCCATCGGTGCCGATCCGGACCGCGGCCATCGCGTCCACCCATATTCCATCGCCGGAGTTTGCGATCGCCGCCGTGCCGGCCGCATTCAGCCCGATGTAGTTTCCGGTTACGATCGCCCCGGAACCGCCTGCAATCGAATGCCGCCGAAGACGTTTCCGGAAAGGACATTGCGGCCTTCGAGAGTGTCCCCGCCGATACGCGTGTTTGTTGCCGCCCAGTACGAAGATTCCGTTATTCGAGTCGCCGACGGCGGCGGTGCCATTGGCATTCGTTCCGATGCGGTTGCCGTTCACCGTATTGCCGGTGGTACCCCTGCTCCCGTTGATCTCGACGCCGTCGCTGTTATTGCCGCTGATAACATTGCCCGCCCCGGCCATCGAGCCGCCGATGAGGTTGCCGCTCGCTGCGCCGTCGATGTGAACACCATCGCCAGTGTTGCCCAGATCGATTGTTCCAGTCTTATCCGGCCGATAGATTGCCTTGAACTTGATTCCCGAGCGTTCCCTCGCCCCGAGCCGCGACAAGCGTTTGGATATCGCCGGCCGACAGCGCGGTGATCGGCCAGGAGAACATCGTCGATCGCCGCACGGCCAGCGTGTCGAAGGGCGGACCAAATGGCTCACCGCCGATTGATGCGTCAACCGACGTGTTGATTATCGAACCCACAACGGTGCTCGCGACTTAACCCCGTCGATGTAGAGTCGCATCGTGGTGCCGTCGTAGCTACCGGCGACGTGATGGTATTGCCCGTCATTCGGCAACGGAACTGGGCTGTATATGCCTGCCCGCTACCGCTAATGTCGGCATAAAACGACGGCGTGCCTAGGGGAACTCCACCGGGAGGAGCTTGGAACGGGTGGGCAGTGGGGTCCATGATCGTCCACAGACCATAGCCCAATCCGGCCCCATTGCCCTTGGTGAAGATCGTGTCAAAATCGCCGGCGAGTCGCCGGCCGTCCTGTGAAGACCGGCTTAATCAACCCGCGACCGTGGACTTTGGCTGGTTCAGGCTGGCGTTGTCGGGGACTTCACATAACCCGTGCCATCGAAGTTAAACGCTTGCCCCGAGACGCCGGAACAAAAGTGGTCCCCCCTGTGGAGACTACCGTTGTTGCTGCCAATGGGAGTCGTTAGCAGTTCCGTCCGCACAGGAACCGACTAATGCCTCCGGGGAACACTCCGTTCCCGGTGACGCTAACGCCGTTGCCGACGTTACCGCTAATGACATTGCCCACTCCAGCCGCCGTTCCGCCGATCGCGTTCGCAGCCGCATTGACTAGCGATACGCCGTTGCCCGAATTGCCGAGCACCGCCGTGCCGGCCGCGTTCGTGCCGATCAGGTTCCCGACCACCGTGTTACCGGTTGTTCCGCTGCCGGTGATCGTCATGCCATTGCCGTTGTTTCCGCTGATGACGTTGCCGGCCCCGCTAGCTGTCCCGCCGATGGTATTGTTCGTCGCGCCGCTCTGGATGCGAACGCCGTCGAGCGTGTTGCCGCGGTCCAGCGTTCCGGTGGCGTCGGTGCCCACGTAAGTACCGGCCACTTTGTTCAAACTGGTCCCAACATCGGTTATGAGGACGCCGTAAGTGGTGTTCGCCGCAATGACATTCCGTTCGTCGGCATCGCCCGCCGTCGCTGTTCGTGCCGATGGTGTTGCTTTGCGAGGCGGCCAGGATGATGATGCCCGTCGCGCCGTTGCTGAGATTGGCGCCGCTGGCGTTCAGGCCGACATAGTTGCCCGCGACCGTGTTGTTGCTGGACGCCTCGATCCGTAGCGCCGTCGAGGCCATTTCCCGCGATGATGTTGCGTTCCACCGCATCCAGGGTCGCGCCTTTGAGGCCGTCGGTGCCGATGCGGTTGAACTGTGCCCCCGAGACAATGGAAACGCCGGAGTCGCTATTGGGGACGCTCAAAGCGCCGGTCACATCGGTACCCAGATAATTGCCAGCTACGACGTTGAGGTTCGTCCCCGCCTTCCACCGATGGAAACGCCGTCGGAACTGACGTTGCCGGAAATGACATTGCGTTCGTTGGCGTCATTCACGCCGTCGGCGTTCGTGCCGACGCGGTTTGACTCAGCGCCGCCGAATTTTGACGCCGCCGGCATGGTTGGCAATGGCGGCGGTTCCGGCCGCGTTCAAGCCAATGTAATTGCCCGCGACCACGTTGCTGTTCGTTCCCGACCCGGTAATGAAAACACCCGTATTGGTGTTGCCCGAGATGATGTTTCGCGCACCGGAGGCGGACCTCCCGATGGTGTTCGATAATGCGCCGGTCGGTAATGTTCACGCCGATGGCGCTGTTCGCCAATGCTGCCGTTCCCGCAGGTCGGTCCCAATGTAATTACCCGCGACCGTATTCCCCGTCGTCCCGCTACCGGTGATCGTCACGCCGTTGCCATCATTGCCGCTGACGACATTGCCCGCGCCTGCGGTCGTGCCGCCGATCGTATTGCTGCTCGCGGCGGCCTGAATGTGGATGCCATCGCTGGTGTTGCCCAGGTCCGCCGTGCCGTTGACATCGGTGCCAATGTAGTTGCCCTGCACGGCATTATTGGAAGTGCCACTGTCAGTAATGAGGATGCCAAACCGGGCGTTGCCGGAGATGATGTTGCGAGCCGAAGAGGTTGTCCCGCCGATGGTGTTGCCCGTGGTGCCCTGGTCGATTCGCATGCCGTCGAGGATGTTGCCGATGGCCGCCGTGCCCGCGGAGTTGGTGCCGATCAAGTTGCCGATCACCAGGTTGCCGGTGGTCCCGACGGCACGGAGGCGGATGCCGGTGTTGTTGGAGGCGATGACATTGCCAGCGCCGGCCGCCGTGCCCCCGATGGTGTTGTTTTTCGCCCCGCCGTCGATCTGCAAACCGTTGTCGATATTGCCAAGCGCCCCAGTCCCAGCCGCGTTCAGGCCGACGTAGTTGCCCTGGACGATATTGCTGTCGCTTCCCGAACCGCTGATAAACACGCCGACGCCCGTGTTGCCGGAGATGACGTTACGCGTCAAGGCAGACGTCCCGCCGACGGTATTCGCGCCTCGCCGGAGAAGATGGTCACGCCGTGGGTGGTGTTGGGCAAGGCAGCGGCGCCGCCCGCATTGGTGCCAATCAAGTTGCCCTGGACGACGCTGTTGGAAACGCCAGCCCCATTCATTCGCACACCACTGGCATCGTTGCCGCTAATCAAGTTGCCCGCGCCTGCAACCTGCGCCGCCAACGATATTGTTTGTGGCGCTGCCCTCGATGCGGACGCCGTCAATCGCATTCCCGCGGTCGAGCGTGCCGGTCGAATCCGTGCCGATGTAATTCCCGGCAACCGTGTTGCCCGTACTGCCAGCGCCAGTGATCTGAACGCCAAACGACGCGTTGCCGCTGATGACATTCCGATCCGCGGCCGTTGTGCCGCCGATCAGGGTGAAGCGTGTTCCAGCTTCGATCCGGACGCCCGACCCGGTGTTGGGTATGGCTGTTCCCGTTGCATTGATGCCAATCGAGTTGCCGCGAATGACCGCACCGGATCGGGCCCCGGCATTCGTTCGCGCCGAGACCTCGGCGGGAGAAAGTGCACGGTTGAAAAAGCCGACGGCGTCGATCGTACCTTGCCACCGACGGCCGTAACCGAAAATCCCTGCGTTCGAACCGATCGTCCACGGAATCGCCGTGTCATAGGTGATCGTCTTGGCCAGTACGCGCGACGCTTCGAGCGTTCCGTTCACATAGAGACTGAACGTGCTGCCGTCATACGTCGCCACCACATGATAGAATTGGCCGGGCGCGAACGTATCGGTCGAGAAAATATACTCGGTGCCATAGTTGCCGAAGCCGAAACCGAACTTGTTAGTTTGCGGGCTCCAGCCAATTTTGACCGATCCGACTGAGCCACTGTTCAAGTCCTTTTCAATGATCGCATTGCCATTGGCATCGAACGATCCCGCGTTGACCGGGCTCACCCATGCTTCCAGAGAGAACTGTTGATTGTCGAGCGAGCTGTTGTCCGCGATTTCGACGTAGCCGCCCGATCCCAAACTGATGCCGTTGCCGGTCTGTCCGGCGCCAAATGTGACGGCGTTCGTCGCGGTCGGGTTGTTCGCGCCGAGCGCGTCCTGCGTTGAGCTGTCAAACGGGAAATGCGACACCAAGCCGTCGTTGAGAGTCGTGTCGCCCGAAACCAGTACACCGTTGGAGCTGTTGCCAGCGATTGTGTTGTTTTCGACGGTATTGAGAGGGGCGCTGCTGAAATTGACACCCGTCGCGTTCGGCAAGGCGACATTGCCATTTGCGCGAGCCCAATGTAGTTGCCGATCACCGATGACCCGACGGACGTTGGGTCGGTGATCTTGACGCCGTCGCCTGTATTGGCGCTGATGACGTTTCCGGCCCCCGCCGTCGTCCCGCCGATAGTGTTGCCGCTAGCCGCACTGCTGATGACGATACCGTCGGGAATTCCCGACCGCTGCATTGCCCGCCACGTTCGTACCGATGTAGTTGCCAATCACGGTGTTCGCGGTCGTGCCGCTGCCGATAATCTGAACGCCATCGCCTGTGTTCCCGCTGACGATGTTCCGGGCCCCGGCCGTCGTGCCGCCGATGGTGTTGCCAGACGCCCCGTCCGTGATCAGTACGCCGTCGAGGGTGTTGCCCAATGGGGCCATGCCGGTGGCGTCGACGCCAATGTAATTGCCTTCGACGACGTTGCCGGTCGTGGCTACCGGCGTCACCTTGGAAATCTTGTTCGGGTCGCCTTGGGCGACGAACAGGTTGCCAGCGGTGTCGAAGGCCAAGGCGTAGGGAGAAGGGAGACCAGTGGCGTACGTGGATACAACCCCCGACGGCGTCACCATGAAACCGTCATGGCGCGCTGGTTCGTGACGTACAAGTTGCCGGCGTGGAAAGCGAGAGCGTACGGATAGACGAATCCATCGACGAACGTCGACACGACCCCTGCCGGCGTGACCTTGGAGATCTTCGCCTCGAGGGCGTTGGCGATGAGCGACATACAGGTTGCCGGCATCGTCGAAAGCCAGGCCAAGTGGGTTATTGAGTCCATTAACGAAAGTTGACACGGTCCCGGATGGCGTCACTTTGGAGATCTTGCCGACGTTGCCGCCGCTCGTGACAAACAGGTTGCCGGCGGTGTCGAATGCCAAGGCGATTAGGTCGCTTAATCCGCTGACGAACGTCGAGACGCGCCAGCCGGCGTCACTCTTGCAGATCGTACCGCCGTTGTAGTCGCCGACGTAGAGGTTGCCCGCGGCGTCAAACGCCAAGCCCTGAGGGTCTTGTGAACAGCGCGCTGCTCGCGAATGTGGTGACAACCCCCGCCGGCGTCACCTTGGAGATCGAATGCCGTTGTGATAGTTGGCAGACATACAGGTTGCCGGCAGCGTCGAATGCCTCGCCGGTCGGGTATAATCAAGTCACGTTCGTTGACGAAGGTGCTCACCACCGTACCCGCGCGCCGATATCGGAGATTTCGACGCCGTCGCCGAGTGTTGCCGCTGATGACGTTGCGTTCGCTGGCTGTCGTCCCGCCGATGCTGTTGTTCGAGGCTCCGCCGATGATCTCGATCCCGTGGGAAGAATTCCCGACTGCTCCGCTGCCCGCCACGTTCGTGCCGATGTAGTTGCCGATCACGGTGTTCGCGGTCGTGCAGCTGCCGGCAATCTGAACGCCATCGCCTGTGTTCCCGCTGATGATGTTCCGGGCCCCGGCAGTCGTGCCGCCGATGGTGTTGTCGGTTGCACCGCGTCGATCTGCACGCGTTGCCGCTATTGCCAACCGCGTTGCCCTTGCCGGTGCTCCGGCGTCGTAGATAGCTTCGATTTCGCTGGCAGAGAGACCGCGGTTGTAGATGCCAACTTCGTCAATACCGCCATAGTTCCATTGCTCTGGGAGATGAATTTCCCGATGGTATGGCCGAGGCCGTATTGTTCAGGCTGCCGAGGATTGCACTGGTAGTACTCGCTTCCCGGACTCCATCGACATAGATTTGAAAGTCTTGCCCATGGCGCGAGTCCCGCGATGTGGTGCCACTTGCCGTCGTTCATCCAGCGTGGTGCCAAGGGCGTAGGCCACGTGGCCGCCGGCATCGCGGATGTAGAACACCGCTCGATTGGTGTTGGCTCCGTACCAGTTCCGGCCGTCATGGTGGAATCTGAAGTACCGGAGCAGTTTGGAGGATTGATACCGGAGTCGAAGCCGATGATCGTCCGTGGAAACGTTGATCCATGAATCCGAAGCGGAAGTCGTTGGTCCACGCACTCCACCACATGCTGTTGTTCGGGATGCTCAGCCCGCCCGAGCCGTCGAAGCTGAACGCTTGCCCGACCTTGCCGGGAATGTATGTCACTCCGCTGTCCGCCGTGCCGTCATTCGCCCCGACCGAGTCGTTCGCATTCCCGTCGCCTTTGTACCCGGCCACGTTACCGGCCGGGGACACGGCGCCGCTAGGTTTGTGCCAATGTAGTTACCCGCGACCGTGGTGCCGCTAGCCCCGTCGATTTGAATCCCGGAGCCCGTCTTCTCAGAATGACGTTACGCTCGCCGGCATCAGACTCCCGTCGGTGTTGGTGCCGATGCGGCCGTGACCGTCGGGTCGACCGCCAGGCCTCTCCAGGGTGCCCAGATCGGCCGTGCCGGCGGCGTTGGTGCCAATGAAGTTGCCAGCAATGACAGTGCTCGTTCGCCACATCCTGCAAGCTACGTCGGGGATGCCTCATACGATCAGTAACCCTCGCCGGCACCAATACGTCATCTCCATCGGTACCGATGATCGTGCCATTGACGTGATGGAACACATAGACGCCGACGCCGCCGACCGGGAAGCCACTGAGCGTGCCGTTGTTGCCGATGGCCGCGGTGCCGCCGGCGTCGGTGCCAATGCGGTTGCCCTGGATGCGGTTGCCGTCAGAATTCGAGCCCTGGACCTCGACGCCGTAGAAGCGATTGCCGCTGATCGACTTTTCCGGCGACAAAGCCGACGCCGCCGCCAATTTGGTTGTTTGAGGCGCCGTCGGCGATCCAGATGCCATCGCCCTGGTTGGCGATTGCCGCATCGCCCGCCGCGTTGAGGCCAATGTAGTTGCCGTGGACGACATTGTTGGTGGCTCCCACTCCGTCGATCAAAATGCCAGGGGCCAGCGTGGCGTCGGTCCCGTTGCCGCTTATGACATTGCTGGACCCCACCGTGGTGCCGCCGATCGTGTTGTCCGCCGCATCCTTGCGATCTGGATGCCGTATTGGTCGTTCCCTAGAGCCGCATCGCCAGCAACAGTTGACGCCGATGTAGTTGCCTTCGACGACGTTGCCCGTGGTGCCGCTGCCGGTGATGTGCACGCCGTCGCCGCTGTTGCCGCTGATGACGTTGCGGGCCGCGTTGGTCGGGATCACCAACACTTGAGCAGTGAAGGAAACGTCATTGAGAGTGTTCGTGACGTACAAATCGCCGTTCGGCGCGACGACGAGATCTCCCGGAGCGAAGAGGTGGCCACCGCTGTAGGCCACACTTTGCGCTCCGGTCGCCGGATCAATGCGAACAACGTTGCCAGGAATCGTTAAGCTGGCATCGACCAAATTCTTATCCAGAAGGCTCCCGTCCCGGTCGATTGCCAATCCGCTGGGGTTCACCAAAAGCCCACCCGCGGAGACGACTGTCCGCACGCCCGTGACCGGGTCCACACGGTCCACCTCGCCCGGACCGCCGGTCGTCGCCGCGACAAATACTGCCAACAGACTGCCGTCGCTGGCGGCTCGGACCGTGCCCGGTTGCAGGGAAGAGTCGCCTTCTGTCACCAGTGTCTGAGGCGCCATTGGTTGTGTCGATCTTGAAGATGGCGCCGTTGCCCCCGAAGGCTCCGGTATCTGCCACGTACAGGCTGCCGTCATTCGCAAGTGTCAGGCTCGCTGGAAATACCAGACTCCCGCCGGAAGAGATCAGAGTCTGTGCACCGTGGTGGGGTCGATGCGAACGATGTCGGCGGCACGGCGTCGGCCACATAAATGTCGCCGTTGGGGGCAATCGCCACGCCGTCGGGATCGACGAGCAGACCGCCGGATGAGATCGTGCTTTGGACGCCGGTGATCGGATTGACTCGAATGATGTCGGGAGTCGGATTAGTCGAATCTGGATTCGAGACGACCAGGTCACCATTGGCCGCGACCGCCACGCCGTACACCGCGGTCAAGAGTCCGCCGGCCGTTACCACGCTTTGCACGCCGGGAGCGTCGCCGCCGATCGTGTTGCCCGTGGCTCCTGATTGAATGCTCACCCCATTCGCGTTGGCGACGGCCGAAGTGCCACCGGCGTCGGTGCCAATGTAGTTGCCCTCGACAACATTGCCGGTCGTCCCGCTGCTGCGTCGCTATGCCGTCCAAGGCGTTGCCGCTAATGACGTTCCCCCGTTATCTGCACGCCGTCGCCGACGTTGCCGCTTATCACGTTGCGAGCCGCCGCAGTTGTCCCGCCGATTGTGTTGTTGGAACCGGCGACGAACACGCCCGCACCGGCATTGGGGATTGCGGCTATGCCGGCGGCATCGACGCTGATGAAGTTTCCAGAAATCACATTGGTCTGGCTGCCCGAATAAATGTGAATTCCGTCGCCGCGGTTGCCGCTAATGATGTTGCGCGCCGCCGTGCTGCCGCCGATGGTGTTGTCCGATGCGTTTCCGCCGATGGCGATGCCAATGTCGTTGCCCACGGCGAAAGAACCGGTAATGTCGGTGCCTATGTAGTTCCCCGCGACCAGATTGTTGGTCAGGTGGCCCGCGTTCCCTGCCGTATAGAAGAAGACGCCGGCGCCCGTGTTGCCGCTGATGACATTGCCCATTCCAGCGATATCGCCGCCAATTGCGTTGTTTGGGGTGTACTCCAGTTCGATGCCGACGGCGTTGGGCACCGCGACGGTACCGGCCGCATTCGTCCCGATCAAGTTGCCTTGCACCACGGTCGGCGCTCGTCTGGTCGATGAAGATGCCGCCCTTGCCGGGGTTGCCGCTAATGACATTGCCCAGACCGGTGCCTGGCGTGGCCGTCGACCCACCGATGATGTTGTTCGGTGCGATGACATCGACGCCGCCGGCGGAATTGCCGAGAGCCAGAGTGCCGGCTGCGTTTAGCCCGATGTAATTACCGACTATCGCGTTCCCAGTGCTTCCCGAATCCCTGATCGAAACACCATACCCGTTGTTGCCGCTGATGATGTTGCGAGCTCCGATCGTCGAGCCGCCGATCGTGTTGTTGGTTGCGCCCGACTTGATGCGAACGCCGTCGCTCGCGTTGCCCCAGTCGGCGGTGCCGGCCGGGTTGGTGCCGATGTAATTGCCTTCGACGACGTTGTTGGACGTGCCGATATCCGAAATCTCGATGCCGGGGCCGGTACCTGCTGCGATCACATTGCGCGACGCCGATGTGGTTCCGCCGATGGTGTTGTCGTGAGCGCCGGCGCTAATGCCGATGAACGCGTTGATCCCGAGGTCAGAGGTTCCGTCCGCCGCGACGTTGAAGTAGTTGCCGGCTACGAGATTGTTGTGCGCGCCCGACTGGAGATAGACCGAGCTGAGGATGTTGCGTTCGAGATCGTCGCTCGTGCCATTCGCATCCGAGCCAATCCGATTCGACTGCGCGTACGCGCCGCTGATGATCACCAGACCGCCGTTGGCAGTCCCGCCTTGACCGTTCGCGGTGGCGCCGATCTTGTTGCCCGCCACCACATTGCTCTCTGCGGGCGCACTGGCGAGATTACCGATGATGAGGACCGAGCCCTGGCCATTGAAAGCAATGACGTTGCCTTCGGCGGAGTCGTTCGTGCCGTCGCCGTCGGTGCCGACGTAGTTGCCGCTCGCCCCGTCGATGCGAACGCCGGCACCCTGGTTGTCGATCGTCACCGGGCCGAAGCCTTTGAGCCCGATGGAGTTTCCCTGGATGCGATTGGCCGTGGCCGCGGCGCCAGTGATGCGCACGCCGTCGCCCGTGTTGCCGCTGATGATATTGGCCGCGGTGCCAGTCACGCCGCCAATCAAGTTGCCGGCAGAGCCGTTCAACTCGATGCCATCGCCGGCGTTGGGTAGGCTAGCGGTGCCGGCTGCGTTGACACCGATCAGATTGCCCTGAACCGTGTTGCCACCCTTGGCTGAACCACCAATGCGGGTGATGGTCGCCAGCTCGTCCGCAGACAGTGCCCGGTTGTAAGTTGCCAGTTCGTCGACGTCGCCGTTGAGCGGCAACCCGGTGCGGCCGGCGACCTGCCAGCTCGTGGCGGTGGGCAGGTCGGGACTGCTGTCCGTGCCCGATGCCGCGAACACTCCGTTGATGTAAAGCGAATAGGTGTTTCCCGTTCGGACAATGCCAATGTGGCCGTAGATGCCGGTTGGGAACGGCACGCCCGTGGTACTCCCGCCAATCAAGCTGTGTAGGTCGCCGGACGGCGACCGGTAGTCGAGACCGATCGTGTTGTCCGGATACTGGAACAACTGAAATCGGTCCGTGTCGCTGTCGTCGCCTCGCCCCCACAAAATCGTCTGGTACATCGAACCTGCGTTCGTGCGCAGCCAGAACTCGATTGACGCGTCGCCCGACTGGTTCAACACAAACGGAGCGTCGAACAACACACTGCCATCCGTCCCGTCGAAGTGAAACGCACTGCCGGACACGCCAGGGCCGTAACCGGCGCCGCCGGTTAGCGAGCCATTAGCCGTTCCAACTGAGTCGTCGGCGTTCCCTTCTGCCTTCCACCAGCTCACGGTCCCCGCAAGCGGTCCGTCGCCGGCGATTTTGATACCGTCGCCGGAGTTGCCGCTGATGACGTTGCCGGCGCCTGCCGCCGTTCCGCCGATGGTCGTGTTCGACGCCCCGCTCTGGAGCAGGACCCCGGTGCCGTTCCCCAGGGCCGCCCCGTCTGCCCGGAGGCCGATGTAGTTCCCGGCGAGCGTGTTTCCGGACGCCGGGTTGCCGGACAGGGTGACTCCGGCCACGTTCGTGCCGGCCACGTCGCTGAACACCCGCACGCCAGCCCCGGTGTTGCCTGCGATCACGTTAGCGGCACCGGCCGCGGTGCCGCCGATCGTGTTATCGTGCGCCCCATCCTCGATCGACACCCCGACCGCGTTCGGTCGGGCCAGCAGCCCAGTGGCGTCGGTGCCGATGTAGTTGCCGACCACTGTGTTGCCGAACGTGTAGTCGTACCGGAGGGTGACGCCGGCCCCGTTCGCGATCCCGCCGAAAACGTTCCGGGCCGCCGCCGTGTAGCCCCCGATCACGTTCTCGGTGGCGGTGTACACCGGGGCGTAGCCGATAATGGACACCCCGCCGTACAAGGCGTTGCCTTGGGTGCCAAGGACGGTGGAACCATCCGCCCCGAGGCCGAAGTAGTTCCCGGCCACCGTGTTGTTGCTGCTGTAGATGAGCAGGCCGTTGACCAGGCTGCCGACCACGTTCCGCTCGGCGTCGTCGTTCACCCCGTCGGCGTTGGTGCCGAAGCGCACTCCGGACGTTTCGATGCTGATGTACCCGCCGCCCAGCGGGACCAGGCCGGTCGCGTCCGTCCCGAAGTAGTTGCCGGCAACGACGTGGTTGGCCCCGCCCTGTAGCAATAGACCGGTGGCCAACAAATTCCGCTCCAGGGCGTCGCTCACCCCGTCGGCGTCCGTTCCAAACCGGACGGCGTTGCCGATGGCACCCGTCTGGTAGAAGACCCGGACCGGACCGGCACCGAGGTAGGTTGTACCAGCGGCGTTCAGCCCGACCCGGTTGCCGGCCACCACGAGGCCCGTCAGGGTGCCCGGCCCAAGGGTGAGGGCGTCCCCGAAGGCTCCGTCAATCACGTTCCCCTCGCCGGCGTCGTTCACCCCGTCCCCATCCACCCCGATCACCAGCCCGGCCCCGCCGAGTTGCACCGCGTGGCTGGCGTTGGACAGCAGGGCAGTGCCGTCCACGGTGGTGCCGATGTAGTTCCCCTGGATGTGGCCGCCGTCCGATCCGCCGTAAATGCCGTCGTTCTGGTTCCCGCTGATGACGTTGCGGGCGCCAGCCATGCCGCCGCCGATCGTCGTGTTCGACCCCCCTTCCAGCCAAATTCCGACGTACTTGTTGCCGACGGCCGCGGTGCCGGCGGCGTTCGTCCCGATGGAGTTGCCGCGTATCACCGTCCCGGTGGTCGTGTCCCCGAGCACGTGAATGCCGGCCCCGGCGTTGCCACTAATGATGTTCCCCGCGCCGGCCGACGTTCCGCCGATCGTGTTCCCGGCCGCGCCGCCCTCGACGCGGACGCCTTCGTTGGAATCCCAGTAGTTTGGGTCACCGGGGTCACCGTTGCCGACAGCGACCGTCCCAGCCGAATTCGTGCCGATGTAGTTTCCCTCGACGACGTTTCCAGTCGTCCCGCTGCCGGTGAGCAGCACCCCCCGGACTGTGTTCCCGCTGATGACGTTCCGGGCATCAGCCGTCGTGCCGCCGATGGTGTTTCCCGAAGCGCCGCCGGAGATTGCTACGCCGCTGCCGGTGTTGCCAACGCGATTGGCCTTGCCGGAACTGCCGGCTGCGTAAATGGCCTGAATTTCGCTCCCGGTGAGCGCCCGGCTGTAGATGGCGGGTTCGTCGATCAAGCCGTCCTTGAATCCGTCAAACGTCCCTTCGCCGCCAGCCCCAATGGTGAGCGCGGCGTTGTTCGTAACAGGCACGACACCGGGAAACGACGCAGATCCGTCCGGTTGACCGTCCACGAAAACCACGAAATTGGATCCGTCCCAAGTGACCGCGACATGGTGCTGGGCCCCGTCGGCGACAGACCTGCTCCCGTTCACCTGGGCGAAGTTACCGGGACTCCCCGCGATCTCAAAGTTCGACACCAGGGTTCCCGTTCCCGGGAGGATGAACAGGCCGTAGTTCCGCGTGAACGGGACGACACCGACCGGGGTTGCTTTGTCGAAAATGTCACGCACAAACGGATACCCCGGTGCCGGGGTTGCCTGGATCCAGACCTCCAGCGTGAACGGGCCAGCCATGTCCAGCGCAGGCGAGTCCGGGACCGTGATGAAATCGGCTGTTGAGTGGATCGCAAAAGCCTGGCCCACCTCCCCGCCCGTGTAACTCAACGCCCCATGGAGAGAGCCGTTGTTGCCATCCACCGAGTCATTCGCATTCCCCTCCGCCTTCCACCAACTCACTGTCCCTGGTATCAGTCCTTGTCCATTCTTGTCGACGCCGATGTAGTTCCCCTGCACGACATTCCCCGTCGACCCTGCATTAACGATCGCTACGCCGCTTCCGTTGTTACCTGAGATCACGTTGCCGGCGCCGGTGGCCGTGCCGCCGATCGTGTTGTTCGTTGCCCCGCTGACGAGCGAGATGCCGCCACCCCCGTTCGCCACGGCGGTGGCCCCGTCGGCCGCCGTACCAACGTAGTTGCCCGCCACTGTACTCCCAGTCGTGCCAGCGAGGTAAATCCCCGTGCCCGTGTTGCCGCTGATGACATTGCCGGCTCCGGGCAATATGCCGCCAATTGTGCTCGCCGTCGCGTTCTGGAGGTAGACCCCGTAAAGACCGTTCCCCAGCGCCGATGTCCCGCCTGCCTTTGTTCCGATCAGGTTACCCTGGACCGTGTTTCCAGTCGCGTCAGCAATGTACATTCCGACTTGCACGTTCCCGGAGATCAGGTTACCGGCTCCGGCAACGGTCCCCCCGACCATGTTGTTCGAAGGTCCCTGGATGACCATCACTCCGTAGAAATTGGGTACTGCCGTTGTGCCGGTCACGTCCGTGCCGATGTAGTTCCCCTGTATCGTGTTGCCCGACGTTCCGGTGTCAAAAACGAAGATGCCCAAGCTCGAATTCCCGGATATGACGTTGCGGTCCGTGGCGACAATGCCACCGATAATGTTCGCACTCGCGCCGGCTGTCAGCGAAATCCCATAGTTGTTGCCCGCCGCCGTAGTTGCCGCTGCATTCGTGCCGATGTAATCGCCGGCGACCGTATTCCCGGTTGCCAAAGATCCCGAAATCAGAATGCCACTTCCACCGAACTGATTAATCACGAACCCCCGGATCGTTGACCCCGATGAATTGATCGTGAACCCGTTCGCCGCGCCGCCGGCGAGGTCGCCGCTCAACTGAATAAGCGGCGCGCTAGCCCAGCCGGGCTGCGTCGTCCCGTCGATATTCACGGCTTCGGTAATCGCCGGCAACTCACTCGACGGCTGAATCGTCTGCGGCCCACTCGGCAGAATGTTGAATTGAATCTGATCCGCGCCGGGCGCAGTATTGGCGTCGATGATCGCCTGCCGCAGTGAACCCAGGCCGGTGTCGGCCGTATTCGTCACGGTGAAGATCGCGGGCATCGCACGCTGTTCGAGCCGCATCAACCCTTCGCGCAGGCGAAACAGCTGAGTGATGGGGTCGCGGCCACGC
Source organism: uncultured Gemmataceae bacterium (assembly GCA_963773845.1). GTDB lineage: Bacteria > Planctomycetota > Planctomycetia > Gemmatales > Gemmataceae > SIAJ01. Next base: position 433,112 of record CAVZCU010000011.1, on the reverse strand, counting down.
CAAATGCGAGGAAGTGTGATTGGGCGCCGACGCCGGAGGCGGGGAAAGAGGAAATAGAGCGCACGCCGGAGCGAACGGGGCGAGAACATGCTGCACCTCGAGTGGATGAGGGGGTGCAGGTCACAATTCTCGCGGGCCTCAACGGCTAAATCGGTTCCCCGGAATCATTCTTGGGCGCCGACAACTGGGCACGAACAGGCCTGGGCCACATGAGCGTCCGAATGCACGGTGCAAATCGGACGGAGTCTGGGTTTGAAATCCAGAATCTGGTGCGAGCATGGCGTGACCTACGCCACCGAGTGGCAACGATAGTCCTCCGTTCTCATACGCTTGTCAAGCAAAAAAAACCACGCCAAGAAATACATGCACTGCGTGAATTCCTTGTCGCGAGTTAAAGGCGGCTGGAACTGAGGTCGGCCAACTTGGACGGTCCGGACAAGAATTCGCCACATGACCATGTGTTGTGGCGTGAGCCGCCCACGTTTTGCGAACCGGTGAACGAGTTCGTGCCGCCGACGCCTCCTATCGAGGCGACGCATGCTGGGACTGCCTTTGTCTTTGTGGCATAGGCCTCCCGGCCTGTGAGTTCGCACAGGCCGGGAGGCCTATGCCACAAAAATCTGGACTCTGTCGCATGCTCAAACCCGAGCCGAGCGCAATGCAACGAATCAACTTCCGCCTCGATCAGTGATTACGTCTAGACCGGACGAAAATGCGTTGCAGGGCTCCTGACCGGGGGTTGCAGCGCAATCCATTCCGTGTGTGCGAGTGAAAAGAGAACACTCATGGATTGGCGAATCGCATGGCCTATCGCTTGCACCTTCGGACGCATCCGATGATAATGGCTGTATGATCGGTTTTGTTCCCTCCCGCCGTGAAGTCCTCCGTGCTGGCGCCTTGCCGCTGGTGGGCCTCGGCTTGCCCGAGTTGCTGGCGGCGCGAGAATCCACGGGCGGCTCGCGGCCGTTGGGCAGGGCCAAATCGTGCATCGTCCTGTTCATGTGGGGCGGACCGGCTCACCAGGACACGTGGGATTTGAAGCCCGATGCTCCGTCTGAATATCGTGGCGATTTCAAGTCGATTGCCACCACTGTTCCCGGCTACCGCATCTGCGAGCATCTGCCGTTGCTCGCCCAGCGCACCAACAAGCTGGCGATCCTTCGCTCCGTCACGCATAGCGACGTCAATCATGTCACCGCTCCGCACTGGATGCTGACCGGCCGGCCCTCGCCGCGAGCCGAGGGCGCCCCGCGGAATGAAGACTGGCCGAACTACGGGGCGATGCTCGCCAAACTCGGCCGCGGCAAGGGACCGCTGCCACCCTACGTCTCGATGATGCCCGTGGTGCCGAACGGTGCACCGCGCTTTGTCGAAGAGACGCACGGACAGGACGCCGGCTGGATGGGCCCGCTCTATAACCCGATGCGCATCGACGCCGACGCCAGCAAACCCAACTACCGCGTCGGCGAGTTCGACCTGCGGGCCGAGGTGCCCGCAAGCCGGTCCGACGAGCGTCGCGAACTGCTCAGCAGGCTCGATGCGCAAAAGCGCACGATGGATGCCAGCCTCGATTCGCAGGCGACCAAGGCGAATTATCAGCGCGCCTTCGACCTGCTCTCCTCGCCGGACGTAACGCGGGCGTTCGACATCACCCAGGAGCCCCGTGCACTTCGCGAACGCTACGGCATGAACGTGCACGGCCAGTCGGTCCTGCAAGCCCGGCGATTGATCGAGGCCGGGGTTCCGCTTGTTACAGTCTTCTGGCCGAACGACGGCATCACCAACGTCAGCGTCTATTGGGACACGCACAATCGCAATTTCATCGACTTGAAGCAACGCCTATGTCCGGTCACGGATCTGGCATTTTCCGCACTGCTCGATGATCTCGAAGCCCGCGGCATGCTGGATGAAACGCTGATCCTCTGGACGGGCGAGATGGGCCGCACGCCACGGGTGGGCCAATCGGTCGTAGGCGGGGCCGGCGCCGGCCGTGATGGCCGCGATCACTGGCCGCATTGCTTCACAAGCATCCTGGCCGGCGGCGGCGTAAGAGGCGGAGTGGTGCATGGATCGAGCGATCGCTATGCCGCTTACCCCGCTACCAATCCCATTTCTCCGTCGGACCTTGCGGCGACTGTCTACCATTGTTTAGGGGTCGATCCGCAAATGCTGGTGCGCGATCGATTGAACCGTCCCATGTCCCTCTGCACCGGCGAGCCAATTTCCGCCATCCTGTAGAATGACCAGAAGTCCGCAGTCCCCAGTTCGCGGTCCCCAGTCAGGTCGACTGGCGACCGCGAACTGGGGACTCGCGACTGGGGACTGAGCCATCATCACCGGCTTACCAATTTTGCTCACCGGCGCAGCCCTGGTTGGCCTGCCGGTGCTGTTGCACCTGATCATGCGGCAGGAGCCGAAGCGCCTGCCATTTCCCGCCTTTCGCTTTCTCAAGCAACGCCGACAGATCAACCAGCGCAAAATTCGCTTGCGCCACCTGCTTCTCTTGCTGTTGCGCATGGCCCTCATCGCGCTCATCTGTCTTTCGCTCTGGCAACCAACCGTGCTGAGCGAAGGCTTGAGCCTCGGCGCCAAGGGCCGGCCGGTGGCAGCGGTGCTTGTCATCGATACCAGTCCGAGCATGGGCTACGTGTTGTCCGAGCGTACGGGCCTCACGGAAGCTCGGCAACGCGGCTTGAAGCTGCTCGAAGAACGCGCCGATGGTCCGTGGACCTGTCTGGACGAAGCCCGCGGCCGGGCAATGGAAATACTCGAAGACTTGCCGCCAGGCAGCAAGGTCGCGATCCTCGACCCCGCCGATCGCTCGGAGCCGGTCTTCGAGGCGGGGCTCGCCGAAGCCCGCCAGCGCGTGCGCGACATCAAGAAGCCGAAGGCGAACGCCGAGCCATTAACCCGGCGAACATTGGAAACCGCCTATTCGCTGTTATCCCGTGTCGATGCCGAGTTGGAGCCGGGCCAGGAACCGTACCCGCGATTGCTGGTCGTGTTCTCGGATCGCACGGCCCCCTCGTGGGACGTCAATCGCGTGGCCGAGTTGCAATCGCTGCGCGACCGCGTGCCGCCGCCAAGCGTCTATCACGTCTATATCGACGTCGGCATCGATAAGCCGGTGAATACCGCGATCACGACTGTCGAAATGAAGCCGCAGATCGTACCAGCCAATCAGCCGGTGCTGATCAACGTGACCGTGGAAGCAACCGGCGCAACCGACAACGTGCTGTTGTTCTCGGTGGATGGTGATGAGCCCCAAAAGATCCCGGTGAATCCAGGCCCGGATCGACCGATTACGCGGCAACTTCGCAAGGATGGTTTGAAGCCAGGCCTGCACCAGGCGAAGATTAGTCTGGTCACGCCGGACGCCCTGCCATTCGACAACGAGCGATACATCACGTTCCGCATTCGCGAGCCACGGAATGTGCTGGCACTCGTCGATACGCCACGCGAGTCGCTTGTGATCGGCGGCCTCGGCGTCTTGGGCGCCGCTCAAGGCCACGCCGAGGTGTGGAAGCGTGTGCTGGATTCGGTCGGCTGGTACAACTGCGATGTGCGGCCCGTTCCGCCCGACGATGAGATGGATCGCATCGACTGGTCAAAGTACGAAGAAATCACGCTGCTGGATGTCTCCCGACCAAGCGTGACGCTGTGGAACAAATTGTTCGAATTCGGCAAGAACGGTGGGCAGTTGATCATCGTGCCCGGCGGGCCGGAAATGGACGTCGCTGCCTACCAGACCGAAGCTGCCCAGAATGTGCTGCCGCGGAAGTTCACGGGTTGGTATGCCGCGCCGCCGGGCGAGACGGTGACCTGGACTTGGAGTGCTCTCAGCTCGCAGCGGCCGCTCTTGAACGTATTCCGCCAATACCGCGACGAGCACGACTTTTTCGACAAACATCCGCCTTCAACCAAGGGCTTTTGGAAAGTCCAGGACGGTGCGAAGGATCGGACAGTGGTTGCTTATAACGATGCCCCTGATGCCGATCAACGTTCGCCAGCCGTCCTGGAATGGAACGTCGGTCAGCGTGGTCGGGTGTACCAGTTCACGGTGCCGATGGGCCTGGGATCGAACGATGTCGTTCACAATTATGCGACATCCTGGTTCTACCTCGTCCTCGTCAACGAAGCGGTGCGTACGCTGATCGGCGACAGTGAAGACCAGACCTTCAACTTCACGGCCGGCCAGAATGTGCTCGTCAAGTGGCCGCCGGGCGAGGCGAAGCCAGGGATCTCGTATTTTCTCAGCGGGCCGGATGTCGCGGCGACGGACGCCACGATCAAGCGCCAGGAAGGACAGGCCTATTTCCGCCTCGGCCCGGAGAAGACGGGCACGGCCGGGGCGTTCACGCTCTCGGCCGAGGACGGCAAATGGACGGATGGATTCAGCATCAATGCACCCGTCGAAGAGAGTAATCTCGAACGCCTGCCGTCGGAGGCGATCACCGAACTATTCGGCTCGGACACCGTTTACCCGGCGGACAAAAAGCTCACGCTGACCGACATCCTGAGCGGCAAGTTCACGCAGCCAATTGAGCTGTTCCCGTTCTTGATGATCTTGCTCTTGATTGTCCTGGCCGTTGAGAATTGGATGGGGAATAAGTTCTACAGAAGAAAACGGGCGACGGAGTAATTGGAGGCGACACATGCCGATCCACGACTGGACACGAGTGGACGCAGGAACATTTCACGGGTTCCACGTGACCTGGTTGAGCGAGTTGGCCGGTAAGCTGAACCAATTGCTGCCAGCCAGGTACTATGCATTACCCGAAAGGAAAGCGTTGGGTCTTGAACCCGATGTGGTAACTCTTGATTTTGGCTCGCCTGACGACGAGACCCACCGAGGCAAACAGCGTGTCGTTGCCATTCGGCGCGCGGCCGGGGACCGAATTGTCGCCATCATCGAATTGGTCTCGCCCGGAAACAAGTCAAGCAGCAAGAGCATCCGGGCCTTTGTTGCCAAAGCAATCGAATTCCTGGAAATGGGCGTCCATGTGCATGTCATCGACCTCTTCCCTCCCACGCCACGCGATCCGCACGGCATTCACCAAGCGATTTGGAATGCGTATTCGTCGCTCCCGTCTGCATCGCCGGCTAAGCCTCTCACCATTGCCACCTATATGGCGGGGGAAGAGGAGCGGGCATTTGTCGAGTCCGTTGCGGTTGGCGATCGTTTGCCCGACATGCCCCTGATTCTCGAACCGGACCTGTATATCTTCGCGCCTTTAGAAGAGACTTACATGCTGGCCTTCGAGAAATTTCCCCGGCGCTGGCGGGAAGTTCTAACTGCCCCGGCCGCTTGAGGAGCAAACAATCGTGGAGCCCGACAGAATCTGGAACATCGTCACGAATCCCGCGTGGCGACCCTTCACCGAAAGCGATCTGCCCGGATACGTAGCGCTCCTCGCGGTCGCTGGGCTGCTGGTCGTCCTGACCATATCCACCTACACCGGCTCGGCTGCCAGTTCCCCACGTAGAGTCGCCACATTGATCGGTTTGCGACTGTTCGCTCTGCTGCTTGCCATCATCCTCGCCTTGCGTCCGTCGGCGGCGATCACGGAGATTCCCAAGCTGCCATCAACGCTAATCGTTGTTGTCGATGCGTCCGAAAGCATGTCGGTCAAGGACGAGGCCAACTATACTCGCTGGGAAGTCGTGCGCAAGATGCTGGACAAGTGTGGTCCGTTGCTCGACCAGATGCGCGACGACCAGCAAACGACGATATACCTCTACCACTTCTCGAAGAACTTCGATCCCGAGCGCGACAAGCTGAACGACGATGTCAAGCCCGAAGGCAAGCGCACTGAATTCGGCACGATGCTCTCGAAGCTTTACGATCGCCATCAGGGCGAGCGATTGCTCCGGGGACTGATTATCGTCAGCGACGGCGCGGACAACGGCGCCAAGCCGGCGTTGCCCGAAGCGAGTCGCTGGCGCGGAATCGGCTGCCCAGTCTATTGCTTTGCGGTCGGATCCACGACCGTGAATCCGACGCTCAAGGACATTGGTTTCACTTCCATCAGTCCCGATCCTTCGCCGGCCGCGATCAAAGCGGAAATCAAGGTGCGGGCGAAGATTAATGCCCCGGGGTTTCCGAATCAAAAGATCAAGGTTCGCCTGAAAATCAACGACGAAGTGAAGGTGACCGAGAGCTTCGAATTGACGAAGGAATTCGACAACGAAATCGAACTCAGCACCAAGGCGCCGGACACGCCCGGCGAGGTCAAGGTGTCCCTGGAATTGGTCGACCCGCCGGAGGGCCAGACGACGACGCTCAACGACAAGATCGAAACCTATCTCACGGTGACTCGGGAAGGGGTTCGCGTATTGGTCATCAGCAAGGATGGCTGGGAGCTGAAGGGGATTCGCCGGGCGCTCGCGACCGACAAGCGCTTTGATTACGTTGAGATCACGCGCACATCGGAAGCGGAAGGGACGGCGGCGGACGCCAAGGCCTACGACATTCCGCAGCAGCGCTACGACGTCATCATTATCGGCGACGTGGCTCCCAAGATGCTTACCTCGGCTAGGCCGCAGATTCTCCAAGAGATTCGCGATTTGGTCCGCGACAAGGGGGTCGGGTTCATGATGACCGGCGGAGCCTATTCGCTCGCCGGCACCGCGGGCGTCCCAAACGCGGACGGTTGGCGGGATACGCCGATAGCCGACATCCTTCCGGTCCTTTTGCCAGCCGACGCCGCCAATCCGGTGAACGAGCCCACATCGCTGGAGCCGACGGACGCCGGATTGCAAAACTACCTGTTGCGATTGAACGCCGACGGCAAAAAGAATCGCGAGGCCTGGAATCTACTCAATAGTGAGGACACCAAGCTACCCGGCTATACAGTCCTGGGCGTGCCGAAGCCGACGGCCGAGATCTTGGCGCGGGCCAACGATCCGCTCAAAGGTCCACCGCTAATGGTGCGAATGGATGTTGGCATCCCGAAGGGCGGGGCGCTGCCGGCGCGGTCGTTGGCGTTCGGCGTTTCCGATACCTGGTACTGGACCAAGCCCGGACCGGACCCAAACAACCGCCGGGCGACTTACGATCTCCACACACGGTTCTGGAAGCAAGTAGTTCTTTGGCTTGCCCATCAAGATGAAGTGGAAGGGAATGTCTACGTTCGGCCGGAGTTTCGCCGGCTGATCGTCAATGGCCGACAGAATGTACGTATGGGCGTGCGCGACAAGCGCGGCGACGAGGTTCAAGAATCCGAGATTCGTTACCAGATTCACCGCGTTGACGAAGCAGCCGACAAGAGTAAATCCAAGCGCGCCGAGCGCGATCCAAAAGGCGGGGCTCGTGTCGCATTCGAAGCCAAAGAGCCGGGCGAATATCGCATCACGGCCTGGGGGGAAGGATCCGACGCAAATGGCGAGAAGATCGCGGGCGATGCAACGGCACGATTCGTCGTATATCCCGAGGTCTCGGACGAAATGCTGCGCCCAGCGGCTCAGCCGGAATTCCTCTTGACCTTGCAGAATACGGCGAATGGAACGGCAGCCCCTTTTGTCTATCGCGCCGATCATTTGCCCAAATTCCTCGAAGACATGAAGAATCATCCGCCGACCATCAGTGCCGCGAAGCCCAAACCCTACCCGGACTGGCGGCGCGATAAGCAAAAGTGGTTCTTGCCGATTGTCCTGATTCTCTTCGTTGCCATCCTCGGTCTCGAATGGGGCCTGAGGCGGGCCTGGGGCATGGTCTGACCGTTCATCGGCGGCGCACCCACTCTGCCTGCCCATACCGTTCGGCAATCAATCCCGGAACGCGATTCCAAACCGCTGTCGCCAAGTCACCAGGCAGCACCCGAAACTTCTCCGCGATCAATTGTTGCAGTGTTGGCGCATCCACTGTCAGATTGCTAAGAAATGAGGCGTGTTCTCGGTCATCCCGGTATTTCGGTTGCCGCTCCGGCGAGCGCAAGTAATTCCCGACCGACGCGATGGGAAACGAATAAAGCAAGGTACCGTGATGCAACACATGACGAGCCTTGCGCTGCTGCGCGTTGCCCGAAAACTTCATTCCCATAACTGCCAGGTCGCTGATGCCCGCAATTTCGACCGCCGCCACGCCTTGGAGCGCATCGCGAATTTGCCCGAGGATCCAACGATACGACGGACTCACATGGCTAAGCTCGGCGGCTCGATCGTATTTCAGGACAAGTGTGTACAACAGGCAGCCACGACCGAGCAAGACGGTGCCGCCGCCGCTAGCCCGGCGGTGGATCGACACTCCGTCCGACCGGCACGCATCTTCGTTCACGTCAATCGCGATGGAGCCGCCAGCGCCCAGCACAACCGCCGGTGTCGGCCATTCCCAGAAGCGCAAGACCTCACCCGACTCTTCCGCCTCGGCCGCGAGCAACAGCGCTTCGTCGAGAGCGAGATTTTCGTCGAGAGTCGCAGCGGTGCGGGTGAGCAGAGTTAGCGGCGGCATAAAGGTCATGAAAGTCGTTGAATCTGTTCTATCTTTCGGTCCGGCCAGTGGGATTGCTATGCCCGGTCGTGCTAGAATTCAGGTAAGCCGCGCACGAACCGCTTACCCGTTCGCGGTGGATCGACATGAATGAATTGACACCGGGAAATGTTCACGCATTTCTCAAACGATACCAACTCCGTGACGGCCGACTGATCCGCATTCAAATCCGACCTCGGCGTCGAGATGCCACCACCGCCGAAATTCGGCTGAGTGCTCTCGACGTTTCGACCAAGCAGTCGGTGCGCTTGCGAATCGCATTCGAGGGAGTTGAGGAATATCGCTTTCAACGCCGGCCGAGCGCTCCGTTGATTCGGCTGAAGGACGTGCAAATCGGCTTCTTCGGAGCGCTCACGTACCTCAACCTCGACGCGTTTCCCGTCGACGGTCCGCCCAAGGTCATGGACTTCCGGGCGTCCGATTGCTTTCTGGCGGGCCGAGTCGTGAACTGGGAAGTGATCGAAAAGAAGTGAGCGCATTCGCTTCAATTGCTCTTGATGTGAACCAACTCGATCACTATTGAGCGGCCGTTCCGCTCCCATTTTCGGCGGACGAGACGATTGGCAGCGTCATACCAGAGTTCCGTGGATGCGCCGGTGGTGGTCACGCGAAACCGGGTCGCATGAATCAATTTGGCATCAACCTGCAAATGATCGGGGCCTAAAGACGCAATCTTGGCCCGCGACACCTCGCCAGTCGGCACAGTAACGATGTGCGGCCTTTCAACGTCCGGCCGCATCCAATAAGTTGTCGGCCAGACCTCGCCCCGCACCGTCACTTCCTTGATGCCGGACTTGAGTGCATATCCCGCCTTGCCGTCGACAAGAGACACGTTCCTTTTCTGGCTCATTTCCACAGCCGTGCCATCAAGACGGACGAGCCGGCCTTTCTTCCACAATTCCGTGCCTTCGTATTGGAATTGATAGTCCTTGTTGCGATCGACTTTGATACGGGCATGAACCTCCGTCCCACTGCCGCCTGGCTTGAAAATCACGGAGAATTCACCCGCCGGCCTGTTATCAACGGCAACCGAGTATTGGAATTCCGCTGCATTTGAATTGATCGTTGCAAGAAGCACAAGTCCGAACGCCGCGATTCGGTTACCCACGCGTTTCCTCCCTACAAACTGGAAGTAAATCGGATACAGAAAATGGCAAATCCGATCAATGGCGATTGGCTGGCCAGAGACTGTTTCGCTAGTAGGTCCGGCGAGCCGAGCCGGACCACCTTGCACACGGGAATGGCATCATGCGGTCACCGCGGCTGGCGCCTGGTCCGCCTCGGCTCGGCGGACCTACTCGTGACACAGTCTCCAGTAGGTCCGGCGAGCCGAGCCGGACCACCTTGCACACGGGAATGGCGTCATGCGGTCTCCACGGCTGGAGCCCCGGTCCGCCTCGGCTCGGCGGACCTACTTGTGAAACGGACTCTACGACGATTCCATTGTTGCCACCGGTTAACAAGGCATCCGCTTTTTCAGATTTCGAGCCAATTCCCAGCCGGTATACCGCTTCGGCCACCGCCCTCCTAAAACAGCTTTTGCCTCAGTCGCCTTTGAGCCTGATATGACTAGCGACGACCTGCGGGACCTTCTGGAAAGCGTTCGAAGTGGACGAACCGACATCGAATCGGCTTTGGCACATCTCCATCCGGCCCCAATCGCCGATTTGGGCTTCGCCCAGATCGATCTGGACCGCCGGGCTCGTTGTGGTTTTCCAGAAGTGATCTTCTGCGAGGGCAAAACGCCCGAGTGGGTCGAAGGCGTTGTTCGGCGAATGATTGAGGCGAGACAAGACTGCTTGGGCACGCGAGTCAACCTCGAGCAAGCGGCCCATTTGCAAGAGTGCTTTCCCCACGCCGAGCAAGATCGATTGGCCCGCACCTTTTGGCTTCCCACGCCCGATAAACGACCGGACGCCATCGGAAGAGTATTGGTGATCACCGCAGGAACAGGCGATTTGCCGGTGGCCCAGGAAGCGGTCGTAACGGCTCGTGCGATCGGCTGCAATGTGGAATTGGTCGCCGACGTCGGCGTCGCGGGCATTCATCGGTTGTTGCGCCAACGGGAACGCATCGCCCAGGCGGACGCAATCGTCGTTGCGGCCGGAATGGACGGAGCGCTTCCCAGCGTTGTCGGGGGGCTGGCTGACTGCCCGGTGATCGCCGTCCCGACCAGCATCGGCTACGGGGCGGCATTTTCCGGGGTTGCGCCGTTACTGACCATGTTGAATGCTTGCTCGGCGAATGTATCGGTGGTCAATATCGACGCCGGGTTCAAGGCGGGTTACGTGGCAGCCCTGATCGCCAAGCGGGCTGCCGTTCGAAGCTGATCGAGTTTTGCGATGTCGATCAAGCCCATTCCGTCGCCCATTGTGCGTCTCGGGGACCTGAAACCGGGCGAACGCGGTACATTTTTTGCGCTTCTCGTCGAACGCAAGCGCTCGGAGACGCGCGAGAAAAAAGCGTTTTATACGTGCCGCTTTCGCGATCTACGTCGAACCGTGGCCTACATGGTTTGGAGTGACGGCCCGCATTTCACCGTATGCGATGCACAGTGGCGGGAGGGTCAATTCTTCAAGATTAACGGCAAATTCGAAGAGCACGAACGGTATGGCCCGCAAATCGATGTGCTCAAGATTCGCCCGGTCGAGGCACGCGACGAGCTCGAAGGCTTCAACAAGTCTGAGATCATTGAGGTTTCGCGCTTCGACCCCGCTCTTCTCCTTGCGGAGCTTCGCCAACTCATCGAGTCGACCATCGCCGATGAGCCGTTGCGTCGATTGACATCGGGCATCATCGATCGAAACGCGGATTCCCTGAAGCAATTGCCGGCCACTGAAAAAAGATTTTATCCCTTCGCTGGCGGCTGGCTGGAACATGTCCTTTCGGTAACGAAGAATGTGATCTGGTTGGCCGACCGCTATCGCGAGCACTTCCCGGAACTCCAGCCGCCGATCAATCGCGACCTGGTTGTGGCGGGCGCCGTGTTGCACGACATTGGCCGTGTGGCCGAGTTTGCACCCGGCGAATCAATCACCGATCCCGTGGAGTTGACAATCCCCGGTCGTTTGCTGGGCCACTTGTTTCTCGGCCGCGACCTGGTTCGCGACGCCGCCCGCGAACAGGGCGATGTCAACCCGGAATTGCTTCAGCTTCTCGAGCACCTGATTGTGGCGCACTTGAATCATCCGGAGTGGGGATCGCCGCGATTGCCTTTGATCCCAGAGGCAATTCTGCTGCATCATGCGGATGATCTCGATGCGAAGATGGAAATGTACGCTCGGTGTCTGATTCGCGATGCGTCGGACGGTCCGTTCACAGACCGCGACGCGTCATTAGGCCGGAACCTGCTCAAACAACGTGAGATTTGAATATGACGCTCAATGAATCGGCGATGCACTGTGCGGACGTGCTGGCCGCCCACGCGGAGCTATGGCGATGTGCAGTCGCCAATGTCGGCGGGGCGCGGATCATCGACTGCGGGGGCGCCGTCGCTGGCGGGTTGAATGCCGGCTTGCAATTGGCTCGGATCTGCACCGCGGGCCAGGCGGAAGTCTCCCTTCACGCCGGCGTCGACGGTCCCGAAATACAGGTCTATTCCGACGATCCGATTCGGGCCTGTCTCGCTTCGCAATATGCGGGTTGGCAAATCAAGACGGCGAATTTCTTCGCGATGGGATCCGGGCCAATGCGTGCGGCCGTCGGGCGGGAAGAGCTATTCAACGATATTCCCGGCCGCGAGCAGCCGCCGTGTGCGGTCGGGGTGCTGGAATCGCGGAAACACCCTACCGAAGAAGTCGTTTCGTTTATTGTGTCGCAACTGCCAATTTCCGCGGAAAAACTGACGCTCGCGGTGGCCCCTGCTTCGAGCATGGCCGGCACAATTCAGGTCGTCGCCCGCAGTTTGGAAACGGCGCTACACAAACTCCATGAACTGAAATTCGATCTGCACCAGATCGTCTCGGGCTTCGGCGTCGCGCCAATCCCGCCGGTCGCCGCCGACGAGGGCAAGGCAATCGGCTGGACGAACGACGCCATTCTGTTCGGCGGCCGCGTGGTGCTGTGGGTGCGAAGCGATGACGAAACTCTTGGCAAAGTGGGGCCGAAGGTGCCGTCGAGTGCATCGTCGGACTACGGATTGCCTTTCGCCGACGCTTTTCGCCGCTATAATGGCGACTTCTACAAGATCGACCCGATGCTGTTCTCGCCGGCTCAGGTCGAGTTCCGCAACCTGAAAACCGGCAAAGTCCATCAATTTGGAAAGACGGACCCGGCCCTTTTGCGAAAGTCCTTTGGCGGATAATATTGACGAGAAGCCATACCTGGAAATGAGTTGCACATGCCTGACATGATTCGCCCGGCCGTTGTCCACGGCGCCGACACCCTCTCCCTCGGCGATTTCCTGGGCGCGATGAAGCGATCCCGGCGGTTGCGGCCGCTGCTCTTGGATGCATTCGTCGAGAACTATTTAGTCCAGCGCGCTCGCCGGGCCGGGCTTTCGATCAACGATCAAGAATTGCAGCAGGCCGCTGACAACTTCCGGCTCAAAAACGGAATGGCGAGCGCCGAGCAAACCACTCAATGGTTCAATCGCGAGGCGATCACCTCCGACGACTTTGCCGCGGGACTGGAACGCGACCTCCTGGTCGAAAAACTTCGGCAAACGATTGCCAACCCACGCTTGCAGGAAGTCTTCGACGCCAACACGGCTCGCTTTGCCCGCGTTCGATTGAAGCGAATCCTGGTAACAACCGAAGCCGAAGCCCGCGAGATCGTTGAAGACATCAACAACAACCGGGCGACGTTCGAGGACACTGCCCGCCAGAAATCGCTCGATCTGGTCACCCGCAACGTCGGTGGGGAAGCGGGCATCGTTCGCCGGGTGGACCTGGCCCAACAATTGGGCGATGCGGTCTTCGGTACCGAGGTCGGCAAGGTGGTTGGCCCGGTGCAAGCGGGACAAGGCTTCCTGGTGTTCCGTGTCGAAGAATTCCTGCCCGCCGTGCTCGATGATGGGATCAAGGCCGGTCTGCGCAAGGAAATCTTCGATGCCTGGCTGCGCAATGAACTCAGCCGAGCGCCGATTCAGTTCCCGCTCTTGGAGGCGCTCGCGGCGGGGCAGAAGAAGGCGTAAACGGACTTCAGCAGTGCGATCAACTCCAGAGCCACCAGCGGCGAGGATGTATGCCTTCCTCGACCGCTGAGGAAAACGCGCTTGCGAAGTCAAACGCAGTTGCATAGCGGGCTCGCGGGTCGACCGCCAATCCGCGCCGGAACACACCTTCCAGTCTCGACGAGATGCCCGGAATCAGATCTCGAATAGCTCGCCAAAGCTGCCCTCTGCGCTTGGCTCGGAAGAGACCGGCGCCGTGGAAGCCATGGAAAGGATGCTGGCCGGTCAACAGCCAAATCGTGGTTTCGCACAATGCGTACACGTCGGTAGCTGGTGTCGCTCGATGGGCGCCCTGAAGCTGTTCGGGGGCAAAGTGCAATGGGTTGCCAATGTGGGCATCGCTAGCAGGCGGATATTCGCCAAATCCAATCAGCCAAGTGGATTCATCTCTTCCAAAAAGCATATGTCGTGGATGCACATATCCGTGGACCACTCCGAGTCCATGCGCGTAGTCCAGAGCGACCGCGACTTCGGTGACATTCGCCGCCACCTGCGCGAAGGTTCGACCGGTATTCCCAATCCCGTTCTGGAGATCATCGCCCTCGACTAACATCCTGGCCGCGAATATTTGCCCTCGGCCGTCGTGTGCAACATCGTAAATTGGCGGTATCCTCGGATGTCGGAAGCAGGCGTGCAGTCGCAATGAGTTCATGAAGTGTTGGGCGCTTTGCCAATTCCGCAGTACTTTTAACGCAACGTGGCGGTCGTGAAAATTGGGATGGGTGTGTTTCGCTTCATAAACCGTCGAGTAGCGCCCATGGGCAAGCTCGCGAACGATCTCGTAGCAGCCGTAGCGCGATTCGTGAGACTCAAAGTTCTGCACGTGCGCTCTCCCCGGTATCAATTCGACGCTAACCTACCCACTGCTGTTCCGAACCCGCGTGGATGATCTTTATCTTCGGCCGCAACCGGCCGCGGAGAAGCTGAAATTCAAATGGAATGACGGCGCTCAAAAGCTTTCGATGATCGCCCGGCTTGATTCGCCCAACCAGACACATCTCGTCGTCGCGTCGGCGATACAGTTCCAATTGCCACGGATACCTGTCCACGACGAGAACCTCGCCGGTACCGGCCTTTGCATAGAAGTCGAGTTTATCTCGGCTCCGGTCGTCGGGACTGACAACCTCTAAGGCAGCGGCGTGGAAATGATCTACCATCATTCCGCCCAATCGTGTATGAGTAGGCCTGTCTCAAGGAGGAGACGGCCATGTCACCGCTCACGGAAGATGTCATTCAGACCATCCAGTCAGCCACTAAGCTTCTTACCGGCTATCGGCGCCGACAGTTCCAAGCCGAGACCGCCATCAAATACTGCAACGGTTCCGCCCGTGAGGCGGAGACGACCTTCGGTTGGGGACGTGCAGCGGTGATCACGGGGCTCGGCGAACTCCGTACCGGCATCCGTTGCCTGGACGCCTGTCACCTCCGCGGACGCAAAAAGACCGAAGAACTCTGCCCGAAACTCGAGGAGCATGTCCATCGTTTGGTCGACCCCCATGCGCAGGCCGACCCCAAGTTTCAGACCACCCTGGCGTTCACCCGGATCACCGCCAAGGCTGTTCGCGAGGCCCTGAAAGCCGAGCCCGAGTTGAAGGGCTTCGTACCCTGCCGGCAGACGGTGGGCTGTCTGCTCAACCGCCTGGGCTACCGGCTCCGCCGGGTCCTCAAAGCCCGTCCCGAAAAAAAATTCCCGAAACCGACGCGATCTTCGCGAACGTCCAAGCCGCCCGCATTCGGACGGCGAGCGAAGCGGACACGCTGAGAATCTCCCTCGACACCAAAGCGAAAGTCAAGATCGGCGAATTCTCCCGCGGCGGTCAGGCACGCGGCATCGAACCCGTCAGGGCCGTCGATCACGACATGTCTCCCGACGCCGTGCTGGTCCCGTTCGGCGTGCTGGAGTTGAATCGCGGCAACGTGACGATCCAGCAACCGTGGTTCCTGTTCGGCCATTCGAAAGAAACCAGCGACTTCATCGCCGATGGTCTCGATCAATGGTGGAACGAGCGGAAGACGGTTCATCTGGGCGTCCAGCGACTGCACATCGAACTCGATAATGGTCCCGAGATTGCCAGTTGCCGCACGCAGTTCATGAAACGCCTCGTGGAGTTCGTCGATCGCCACCGGATCGAAGTCGAACTGGTGTACCTGCCGCCGTACCACAGCAAGTACAATCCCATCGAGCGTTGCTGGGGCATCTTGGAGCAGCACTGGAACGGCACGCTCCTGCATTCGATCGAGCAAGCCTTGCGCTGGGCGGGCACGATGACATGGCGGACGATTCACCCGTTGATCCGCGGTCACCACGACTTACGAACGCGGTGTCCGGCTAACCCAAACCGCATTTGCCCCCATCGCGAGCCGCTTGATCCGTTCCCAGACCTTGCCCAAATGGAGCCTCATCATTGAGCCCCAGTGACCGGTAGATTTATTTGCGCGGCTGCCTAAGGCAAAATCCGGTCCACCAGCGTAATGAGTTCCACACAGCTTCGCCGGATTGCCAGTCAAGAATATGGACGTATCGGGGATTCGATAGTTTTGTTTCCATCCACGCACCCGGTCACTCACGTTCACCCGGAACTGAATGTGGTGGCCAGTTGATTCCCCGAACGCCGACCAAAATGCCCGATAAAAGAAGCCGGCAATATCGTCGTGTTCGACGTCCGCTTCTGGCATGATTACTGTTACTCCGTCCCATACCTCGTCGCGCGATTGGTTTCCCAACGCTTCTCGCTCCTTCAGCAAGCGCTTGGCAATCTCGCGGTTTTGGACAAGGACAGGCATGCGCCGACTCCAACCTAAGGGGTCCGCACGTCATCATACCAAATCTTCAGAACTGCCGCAGAAACCGCAAATCGTTCTTCCAGAACTGCCGGATGTCGTCGATTGCATATTTCAGCATCGTGATACGCTGCGGGCCCATGCCGAACGCGAAACCGCTGACCTGATCCGGATCGTAGCCGCCGTTGCGCAAGACAATCGGATGCACCATGCCAGCGCCCATGATTTCCAGCCAACCGGTTCCTTTCGTCAGCCGGTCCGCGTTCGGGTCTTCTTTCGGCCAGTCGATGTCCACTTCGATCGATGGTTCCGTGAACGGGAAGTAGCTGGAGCGAATCCGCACTTGCCGTTCCTGGCCGAACAGCCGGCGGGCGAAGGCGGTGATCGTGCCCTTCAGGTCGGCCATTGTCACGTTCGGGCCAATCACCAGCCCTTCGACCTGTTCGAACTGAATCTCGCTGCGCGTCGAGACCGCCTCGTGCCGGTAACACATGCCCGGCAACACGGCTCGCACCGGCTTCGGAGCAAATTGGCGCATGACGTGAATTTGCCCTGGCGAAGTGTGCGTTCGCAACAGCACGCCGGGAGTCTTCGTGTGGAACGTATCCCACATGTCGCGCGCCGGGTGGTGCGGCGGCATGTTGAGTAGCTCGAAGTTGGTCTGGTCGTCTTCGACTTCGCGCGAACGGAAGACCTGGAAGCCCATATCCGCGAAGATGGCATAAATCTCACGCATCACCTTGGTGGCGACGTGAAGCCCGCCCGCGGGAACCGGACGGCCCGGAAGCGTGACGTCGATGGGATTTGCGGACAGGCTTGCCAGCAGACTCTGTTCCTTCAGCGCGGCTTCCTTCTGGTCCTTGGCCGCAATTAGTACTTGCTTTGTTCGATTGACGGCCTGGCCATACGCGGGACGTTGATCTTTCGGCAGCGTTCCCAAAGCCTTGAGGGCCGCGTTCACCTCACCCTTGTCGCCGAAATACTTGGTGTTCCACGCACGCAGCGACGTCTCGTCAGCGCAGGCTTCGAGTTCTTGGGTCGCCCGCGTCTCCAGGGTGGTCAGGTCTGTCGTCGCATCCGCCATTGGTCACTCCACGAAACTGCCAGGAAGCCAGTTGATCAATGTACGGACAGGCGAGCGAGCCAGTCGGTTCGAGAATCGTAAACTGATGTGTAACATTACCAATCTTGACAGCCAGCCCGAAGTTCCGGACAACGGTTCCATGTTGCACAACAAGATGCGCGTCTTTACCGGTCGTGCCAACCCAGCCCTGGCCGAGCGGATTGCCAAACAACTGAATGATTCGCTCGGCAACCTGAAAGTCGAGAGCTTTCCGGATACGGAAACGTCCGTCCGAATTGACGAAGATGTTCGCGGCCGCGATATATTCATCGTTCAATCGACCTGCCCGCCAGTCAACGAAAACTTGATGGAGTTGTGCGTCATTCTCGACGCTTTCAAGCGGGCCAGTCCGTACCGCGTCACGGTCGTGCTTCCCTATTACGGCTATGCAAGGCAGGATCGCAAGGACCAGGGACGGGTGCCGATCTCGGCCAAACTGGTTGCCAACTTGCTGACCGCCGCCGGGGCGAATCGCGTGTTGACGCTTGATTTGCATGCGGCCCAGATTCAGGGTTTTTTCGATATCCCCGTCGATCACCTGACGGCTGCGCCCGTC
This sequence comes from uncultured Gemmataceae bacterium, assembly GCA_963773845.1. Lineage (GTDB taxonomy): Bacteria > Planctomycetota > Planctomycetia > Gemmatales > Gemmataceae > SIAJ01. Next base: position 414,991 of record CAVZCU010000011.1, on the reverse strand, counting down.
TTCGTCATGCACATCCGCAAGATGGGGCTATCGCCGGACCAGGTCGTTTTCTTGAGCCCCGACGAGGGGCGGGTCAAATCGACGCTCGGTACCAGAAGCGCATCGGCGGCGAATTGGCCATCGTCGACAAGCGTCGCAGCGGCGCAGTCCAAGACCGAACAAGCCAATCTGATCGGCGCCAGCTTGAAGGGCAAAACGGTGCTGATGTTCGACGACATGATCTCGACTGCCGGCAGCATCGGCGGGGCAGCGAAGATCGCCCAGCAGAACGGGGCGAAGGCCATTTATGCGTTCGCCACGCACGGCGTCTTGGTCGGCAAGGCCATTCAGACCTTGAAGGATTCGCCGATTGAAAAGGTCATCATCACCGACAGCATCCCACTGCCCAATGAAAAGCAAATCGACAAAATCGAAGTGCTGAGCGTGGACAAGCTTTTGGCGGATGCGATCTGGCGCATCCACGAGAACGAATCGGTGAGCAAGTTGTTTGAGTAACAATGATAAGCGCGAATCTCTAACTAGAGCGTTGCCACGCACACTTCCGCAAGCTGCCAGCTTGCCAGCATGCAATTCCGCAAGCTGGCAGCTTGCGGCTACGTAGCGGCAAGCTGCCAGCTTGCCAGCATGAGGCTCCCGAATGCCGATTCACATCGCACTGCTTCGCGCCATCAACGTGGGTGGCCGGAACCGGGTCGCCATGGCCGATTTGCGTGATTTGCTTGGGGAAATGGGATTCACCGGCGTCCGCACCCTACTTCAAAGTGGCAATGTTGTTTTCGACGCTCCTCGACAAACCGGCTCAAAGCTCGAGAAACTGCTGGAGTCGAAAACGGAAGAACGGCTTGCCACCTCGGTGGATTTCGTTGTTCGCACGGCTGGCGAGTTGGAGCATGTCATCGCCGGCAATCCTTTCACCGATGCAGCGCTGAATGATCCAAGTCATCTGGTTGTGGTCTTTCTCAAGAAGGAGCTGGCCGACAAGGATGTCGAGACTTTGCGCGCGGCGATTCGCGGCCCTGAAGTCATTCACGCGAAGGGCAAGCACTTATATGCCATCTATCCAGATGGAATTGGCGAGTCGAAGTTGACCAACACAGTGATCGAAAAAACGCTCGGCATTCGCGGCACGGCGCGGAATTGGAACACGGTGCTCAAACTTGGAGTGATGGCGGGGTTGTGAGGAGAAGTCAACGCGGATCGCCGAGTTGAAACTACCATGATTCGGTTCTGGAAGATTGAGCCGAAGTCATCTTGCTCCTCGTTGGCCGCAAAGTCGGCAACAAACTGATAGTGGACGGAGAGGAATTCCATCGCCATAAAGGCAATCCCCCTGAATCGCTTGGAGACCAACTTGCGGGCGACGCTGGACGAGTGTATCGATAGCGGTGAAGCCGTAGTGATCGAAATGCTGGACCAGCGCGTGCTCGCCATCCAGACGCTTGAGCCAGGCGAAGGCGATCGTTTGGTGGATGACTTGCTGCAGAAAAACTCTGCGTTTCGAGCGAAGCTCGCCAAGTCCATAGCGAGTCAACGAAAGCCATTCGTACCGGGCGGAGCTTGAGTCCGAGACATTGCCCACTTTCCGCGAATTCCTGGCCCGCTGGCTGTAGACCGCCGGCGCCCTATCCACGAGAGTGAGTCGGTGAGCAAGCTGTTTGAGCGAGTGGTGATCGTGCATCTTTTCGTGTAAGGTACATGCATGCGCCCGTAACTGTTCATGGATGTCGATCCGCGAACGCTTCGATTGCCTACTTCGCGTTTGAGCGGAGCCGATTCAGCCAAATTGCTACAGCAAATTGCTCGACATGGCCGTGCGACAAACGGAATGCCGGCAATTCTGGTAAATCGAGGAACTGAAGGGGAACTGCAGATCGTCGATGGCGTTACCGTGCGACGCGAATCGCAAAGCTGATGCCAGGCAAATTGGTTCGGGTTGAAGTGATCGATGATGTTCCGATTCCCGTCGGCAAGTATCCGACGGTGCAGGAGAGGTTGCCATGATCGACTCAAACCAAAACAGTCTCATCCAGGCGGTCGAAGAACTTCGGTCGATCTTCCCAGAGATGCGATTCGGCCAACTCGTAGCCAATCTCACTACTGCCGCTGGGTGCACTGACTGTAGTGGACCCCAAAAACTGGACAGTCGAATAAGCTAGTGTCGGCTGTCCAAGAAGGGGGTTATCGATGGCACGACAACGGAAGTCGCATACAGCCGCGTTCAAGGCTCAGGTGGCCTTGGCGGCGATCAAGGGTGACAAGACGATCAATGAGCTGGCCAGTTTGCACGGCGTGCATCCGACCATGATTCATGGCTGGAAGAAGCAACTGCTCGGCAATGTCGAGGAGTTGTTCGAGCGGGGGACCAAGACATCGACGGTGGATCACGAGGCGATCCAGTCGCAGCTCTACGAGCAGATCGGCCGGCTGCAGACGGAGTTGGATTGGCTCAAAAAAAAAGCTGCCCGCTTCGGTTGAGATCAAGCGGGCGTGGGTCGATCCGACGGACGCAACGTTGAGCGTGAGTCGACAGTGCGAAGTGCTGGGACTGAGTCGATCGAGCTACTACTACGAACCCGGCGCCGAGACGAAAGAGAACCTGGCGTTAATGGAGGAGATCGACCGGGAGTACACCGCCCATCCGTTTTTGGGCAGCCGTCGCATGGCGAAGTTTCTCGGTAGCCAAGGACACGAGGTGAACCGCAAACGGGTGCAACGGCTGATGCGGTTGATGGGCCTGGAAGCGGTCTATCCGAAGCCGAAGTTGTCGGCCGGGGGTGTGGGCCACAAGGTGTATCCGTACTTGCTCCGCAACGTGGCGATCGACCGGGTGGACCAGGTGTGGAGCACGGATATCACCTATGTGCCGATGCCGGCGGGGTTCATGTATCTGACGGCCGTGATTGACTGGTACAGCCGGTACGTGCTTTCGTGGCGGCTATCGAACACACTGGATGTGGAGTTCTGCTTGGAAGCGTTGGAGGAGGCATTGAGCTGTGGCTGTCCGGAAGTATTCAACACGGATCAAGGAGTGCAATTCACGTCGGCATCGTACACTTCGCGACTGGAGGCCGCGGGGGCGAAGGTGAGCATGGATGGCAAAGGTCGATGTCTGGACAACGTGTTTGTCGAGCGGCTGTGGCGCACGGTGAAGTATGAGGAAATCTATCTGTACCGACACGAGACGGTGCCGGAGTTGCACGCAGGCCTGTCGCGGTACTTCCCGTACTACAACCGAGGACGGCAGCATCAATCGTTGGCGTATCGAACGCCGGCGGAGGTTTATGGAGTGGGTCGTCGGTGCGTTTTTTGAGGCATGGCTCGGGTATCCGATGGAATAACAAGCCCCGGCCTCAGTCCGAAGCCGGGGCAGGTCGCCATCGGCGTACCGTCGACCGGGCTATCCCTTGGCTGGTTGCTCGCCAGCAGAGCCAACCTCCGTTTCACCCGGCAAGCGGGAGATAACGGACACGTGGGCCACAGACAAGAGCAAGTCGAAAGAAGCGATTGGAGGACTGGGAAAAGTGTAGCTTAAATTCGCCCGGTTTTTGTCCAAAGAATGGGGTCCACCTCAGACTTCTGGAATCTACGATGTTGATGACGAGCAACTCTTGACAGCCGCGCGTCGACTGATTAAGCGCAATTCTGCCCGTCTGCCGACTGGAACGTAGTTGCCACCGAGCTTCGTTTTACCAAACAAGCTTCCCATCCCGGTAATTTCGGTAAAATAAAGGGATGAGAACGGGTACGCCTGACTTTCTATCCGCCATACCGTCCACTCGCCTTGCAAAACCGGGCTGTCCGGGGCCGTTAAGATACTAGAGACTATTTCACAAGTAGGTCCGGCGAGCCGAGCCGGACCACCTTGCACACGGGAATGGCATCATGCGGTCTCCGCGGCTGGCGCCCTGGTCCGCCTCGGCTCGGCGGACCTACTTCTGAAACAGTCTCCTGTAGGTCCGGCGAGCCGAGCCGGACCACCTTGCACACGGGAATGGCATCATGCGGTCTTTGCGGCTGGCGCCTTGGTCCGCCTCGGCTCGGCGGACCTACTTGTGAAACAGTCTCTAGGGACTGTGTAGCCAAAGGATCGGCATGTGTGGCATTGCCGGCGTCATAGACCTGGCCGGCCGGAAGGCCGCACCGCCGGCAACGCTGCGCCGCATGGCCGATGCCATTGTTCATCGCGGTCCCGATGATGACGGTTATTTGGATCTGCCCTATCTGGGATTGGCGAATCGCCGGCTGTCGATCGTTGGCCTGGCCGACGGCAAACAGCCGATTAGCAACGAGGATCGTTCGGTCTGGTGCGTCTTCAACGGAGAGTTCTTTGAATATCCGGAGGTTCGCGCCCGGCTCGAATCGAAAGGACATCGATTCCGCACCCATACCGACACCGAATTGATTCCGCACCTGTGGGAAGATTACGGCGAAGCGCTTATTGATCATTTGAAAGGGCAGTTTGCGTTTTGCGTTCACGACACTCGGAAGAAGACGGTATTCCTGGCCCGCGACCGATTTGGCATTTGCCCGCTCTACTGGACCGTTCGTCGAAGGGAGGACACCCACTACCTGCTATTCGCCTCCGAGATTCGTGCGCTGTTCGCCTCCGGCATGGTGCCGGCCGAGCCCGATCTTCGCGGCATCAATCAGGTATTTACCTTCTTCGCGCTGCCGGGACCGATCACCTGTTTTCAGGGGATCAACCTGCTTCCGCCCGGTCACTGCCTTCGTGTGCAGCTGGAGACAAGCGACCCCGAAAGTGCGATCCAGGAGCGGACTTACTGGGAACTCGATTTCCCGGATCGCGGCGATGAATTGAACCCGCCCGAGCGCGAAGCGGTCGGCGAATACGAGCGGCTCTTTGTCAAATCGGTGGAACGGAGGTTGCGGGCCGATGTGCCGGTTGTCGCCTATTTGTCGGGCGGCGTCGATTCATCGGTCGTGGTCGCGATTGCCAGCAAAGTGCTGGGGCGGCCGATTCCGACGTTTACGGTTGCCGTTCGCTCGAAGGGATTTGATGAGTCGAGCGAGGCGGCTTTGGTCGCTCGACACGTTGGCACGAAGAACATCGTCGCGGAGTACGACCACGCGGAGGTTCGCGAAACGTTTCCGGACCTGATCGAGGCGGCGGAGTTTCCCGTGGTCGATACGGCGGCCGCGGCACTCTTGCGATTGGCGCGGTCGGTGCGAGAACATGGGTATAAAGTGGCTCTGACGGGCGAGGGGTCGGATGAGTTCCTGGCCGGCTATCCGTGGTTCAAGATTCACCGGGTGATGAATGCCTTGGAGGTATTGCCCGGAGTGCGGCTGGGCAATTGGTTGCGGGCGGCGGCGCTGAAGTTGAGCGGCTCGCCGCGGTTCTCGATGAACTTACTGCGCGAGGCGCAAGACTACGTCGGCGGGCACAATGGTTGGCTCGATCTCTATGGGATCATGAGCCTGTCCAAGTTGCGGTTTTACAACGAGGACTTGAAGCGCGAGTTGCTTCAGCGGTCGCCTTATAGCGAGTTGGGATTGAATCGGGACAAGTTGCTTCGCTGGCATCCGTTCCACCGGAGCATCATGCTGGGAGCCCGGATCATGTTGGCCGGACACTTGCTGGCCTCGAAGGGCGATCGGGTGGCGATGTGGCAATCGGTCGAGTTGCGGCCGCCGTTCCTGGACGAGGACCTGGTCGCCTACACGAATCAGTTGCATCCGCGGTGGAAGTTGCGACGGCTCACCGAGAAGTACATCCTCCGAAGGATGGCGGAAAAGTGGGTGCCTCGCGAGATCGCCCGCCGGCCGAAGAAGATGTTCCGGGCGCCGCTCGATAGCTTCCACCTGATTGGCCCCGACCGGCCCGCATGGATCGACCAGGTGTTGAGCCCGGAATCGTTGCGGAAGACCGGCTATTTCGATGCGGAGGCGGTGAAGAAATATCGCGAGGCGATTCCCAACATGCGGCGATCGCTGGCGAAAACGAGCATCGAGATGGGATTGGCGGCAGTGACGGCGACCCAGTTGTGGCATCATCTGTTTGTCAGTGGTGACTTGGCGGACCTGGAGAGCAAAGTTCCAAGTTCCAAGTTCCAAGTTCCAAGTTTGGGATCGCAGTCAATGGCTGCGGCCGGCTAGCGGTTCCGAACTTGAAACTTGAAACTCGTACGTGAAACGATGAATTATTCGCTGTCGACATTGTGGCACGAGCGACCGCGGTTCCTTCCAGGGATCGGGGCCGTTTGCTTTTCCGCCGTCTTGATCGCGCTTCAGTGTGGTCTGCTGCTCGGCCTGTTCAAGATCACCAGCATTCCCGTGGACAATACGAGTGCGGACGTCTGGATCTGTTCGGAGAATGCGCAGAGCGTCGACCTGGGTCGACCGATCCCGCTGACGCGCGTCTCCCGATTTGCCGGCGACCCACGGGTCGAGCAATATGAGACGTACTACCAGGCGTTTGCCTCGTGGATCAAGCCGGATGGCGGTTCGTCGCTGTGCGTTATCATCGGTTCGAACCTCGACGACGGGAACCTCGGTTCGATCACGGAACTGACCCCCGAGATGCGGGCAGCACTCACGGAGCCGAATTCCATTGTCGTCGACCGGTCGGAACTGGATGCACTCGGCATCCGAGGCGAGGGCGATTACGCCGAGATCAACAAGATTCGAGTGCGCATCGTTGGATTGACCAAGGGGCTCAAGAGCCTCGCCGGCCCCTATGTTTTCTGCAATCGCGATACAGCCCGATACATCTTGCGCAATATGACCCCCCGCGACACGGCGACCTATTACCTGATCCGCTGCAAGGGAGGCGACGACAAGCGCTTGCGCACCGAGAACGCCAAGTCCTTGGCGAACGACCTGAACGAGAAGTATCACAATCGCCGTGATATGACCGTCATGACGGCCGGCGACTTCTCCACGCGATCGCGGTTGCACTGGCTCATCAAGACCAAGGCGGGCATCGCGCTGGGTTATACCGCCCTGCTGGGTTTGCTGGTCGGAGCGGTCGTGACGAGTCAAACGCTTTACGCGGCCACGACGGCGTCCGCCAAGGAGTACGCCATCTTGCTGGCCATGGGCATTCCGCGACGGAAAGTGACGATGACGGTTTTGATTCAGTCCTTTTGGGTCGGCTTGTTTGGCGTACTGGTTGCCTACCCGACTGTTCATCTCCTCGCGGAACTGGGGAAACTCGCCCACGTATTAATCCCGCTGCCCTGGTCCCTACTAGGTCTTGCCGGCGCGGTGACTATGGTAATGTCGATGCTGGCCGGCCTGGTGGCCTTGCGATCGGTCCGAAAGATTGAGCCAATGAACCTGCTTAGGTGAGTCCGCGGTCATCGGTCCCAGTCGCGAGTCAAAAGACTGGCGACTGGGGACCGGGAACTGGAGACTGAGGGTTACGATTGTCCGCTTCCCTTGACGAACAACCGGCCTTGCGGGGCGTCTCCCTGTTTCGCTCATTCAGCGACGGGGGACGCAGCCGCAATGTCGTTGACGATGTGACGTTCGAGTTGTTTCCCGGTCAGATCACTCTCTTGATGGGCCCGAGTGGATCCGGGAAGTCGACGCTCCTCGCCATCTTATCCGGCTTGCTGGCGCCGGATCGGGGACAGGTGTTGGCCCGCGAGAATGGTTCCTGGACCGATGTCTGGCGATTGAGCCCGCGCGATCGGGAACAGTTCCGCCTGCGGAATTGCGGCTTTATCTTCCAGGGATACAACCTGTTCCCGGCCTTGACTGCCCGCCAGCAATTGGAGATTGTCTTGCGGTGGGGCGATGGCCTGGGCGGACGCGAAGCGCGACGGCGAGCGGACGAAATGCTCGCGCTGCTGGGACTGAAGGGCAAAGAAAACAAGAAGCCGGCTCAGTTATCGGGCGGCGAAAAGCAGCGCGTCGCGATCGGCCGGGCCCTGATCAAGCGGCCGAAATTCTGCTTCGCCGATGAGCCGACGAGCGCTTTGGACTGGGGAAGCGGGCAGGTGGTGATCGATCAATTGCAGAAGGCTGCACACGAGTACGAGTCTACCATCATTGTGGTATCACACGATCATCGGTTGTTGGAGCATGTAGACGTCTCCTATCACCTGGATGACGGGCGGCTGACGGAAACGGAACTTCCCGTAAATCGAGGCGGCTTTGAACCCTGGAGGACCGGACCATGAACCGAACACGCATTCTCACCGTGAGCGGAGTGCTTGTCCTGGTCGGGGTCTTCCTGACCGCCGTCGTCGCCGCGCGTGGCGTGAACGACAAACCGAACGATAACGACGGGGCGACATTTGTCGCCGACAATCGCCTGGTATGCATCGGCGAAGTCGATACCGAGGACCGTTACGTCGCCATTTATCCGAGGAACTTCCCACAACCCTCGCGGGTGACCAGAGTTCTGGTGAGAGAGCGCCCTGGTCAAGAAGGGCCAGCCGCTTCTGGAATTTGATATCGAGTTGTTGAACCTGAAGGTGCAAGAAGCCGACGACGGAATCGCCGAGGCCAAATCCCTGCAACAAAAGGCTGAGGCCGGAGTGCGGATGCACAATGTGGAAGCGAACTTCCAGGAGAAAACCTGGCGGGCCAAACAAAAGGAACTGGAAGCCAAGCAGAACGAAGCCAAGGAAGTGAAGAGACTCTTCGACGTCAAGCTAGCCAGTCAAAGCCAACTGGATGCGGCCGAGGCAGCCGTGCTCGCGGCAGAACTCAATCTGGAGGCCGCGAAGATCAAGTTGGATGGGCTCAAGGCGGATGTGCCTACCTATCTGGTCAACCAAGCGAACGCGAATATCAAGCGGCTCGAAACTTTGAAAGAAGCAGCCGTGAAAGCCCGCGATCAGGTCGCGTGTCCGGCCCCCGCCGACGGACGCATCCTTCGCTCGTTCGTATCGGATGGCGAAACTTTTTCACAGATCTCGCGGCAGCCGGCCTTCTGGTTCCTCAAGGAGAGCCCGAAGATCGTTCGCGCCGAGGTGACTCAGGAATTCGCTCGTCGCGTCACGATGGGCAAGTCGGCGACGATCGAGGATGAAGCGGACTCCGCACAAAAATGGCACGGCCACGTGACCAAGATTTCGGATCAATTCTTGCCGAAGCGACAAAGCGGCGGTTCGCCACTCGACATCTTCCCCGTGAGCGACGACAAGGTGCTCGACTGCCAGATCTCGATCGACCTTGCCCCCGGAGAAGTTGGCCCGAAGTACGGCCAAAAGGTGCGGATTACCCTCGAATAAGCGTCGGGCGAGCGGAGCGGCGTGAGCCGCCCGATGCTGTCAACATCGGGCGGCTGACGCCGCTCCGCTCGCCTTCTCGATCCAGCCACCTCCCAAAACGCGCGTTCTGGCATAAAAGACCACCGCCTGGCCTGGCGTCACTGCGGTTTGCGGCTCGTCGAATTCGACACGTGCGCCGCCACTTTCTGTTGCCACAACTGCCGCTGGACTACCCGCATTGCGATACCGGATCTTCGCCGTGCAGCGCACCGGTCCATTCGGAATATCGATCAGCCAGTTGACACCGCTTGCGACTAACCCCCCGGCCAGCAAGTCGTCCCGATCGCCGAGCACGACCGTTCGCGTCTCCGGCACGATGTCGAGCACATAGCGCTTGCGATCCGTCGCGATGCCGAGTCCCTTGCGCTGGCCGATCGTGAAGCGCTCATAGCCATCGTGCTCGCCGAGCGCGTTGCCGGCGGCATCAACCACAATGCCCGCAGTCGCCAACGCGGGGCGTCGCTTGCGAATCAGCTTCGCGTGATCGCCATCGGGGACGAAGCAAATCTCCACGCTGTCCGGCTTGCCGGCGACTTCGCTCAGGCCCGCCTGGCGTGCCAGCGACCGAATCTCGTCCTTGCGATAACCGCCGACAGGAAACAATAGATGCCGCAAGATCTCCCGGCGAATGCCATAGAGCACATACGACTGATCCTTTTCCGGATCGGCCGCCTTGTGCAATTCCGGCTCGCCATCGTGGCCGGCGACGATGTTTGCATAATGGCCGGTCGCGATGAAGTCGGCATCGAGTTGCTGGCCGAAGTCCCAGAGCTTGCCAAACTTCAGCCACGTGTTGCAAACCACACACGGATTCGGCGTTCGACCCTTGAGATATTCGTCGGCAAAGTAATCGATGATGTGGTTGAACTCGCTCTCGAAATCGAGCGCGTAAAACGGAATATCCAGTCGGTCGGCCACGCGTCGGGCGTCGCCCGCGTCGATGGCGGAGCAGCATCCCTTCTTGTTGTCGCGGCGACTATCGCGTTCATCGCTATGCGCGCCAGTCCGCATGAACAGGCCGATCACCTCGTAGCCCTGTTCCTTGAGCAGGACGGCCGAAGCCGAACTGTCGACACCTCCGGACATCGCCAGCACAACCCGCCGCGGCATGAGAATCCTCGAAATAAGCAGACTGTTCCAGTATAGAGGGCGGAAAAATGCATTTGTTCGCGACCGGGGTCGGAAGGCGACGTTTCAGGCTCGTCACCTACATTCCCTGCAGCAATCGGCGCCAGTCGCTCAGGTAGCCGATGACAAGCATACCGGTCGCGAGAACACACAAAAGGCCCCATCGCAAGAGCGTCACACGACGCTGGAATCGCCGCTCCCGCCGCGGATCCACGGCCAGCGTTTTCAAAAACTCAACGCGCTTGGTGATCGTCGAATGCTGCCAGGTCGCAAGGCAAACACCCACCAGGCGCAGCAATCCGCCCAGTCGCGCGAACAGTCCGCCCTGCCGGGACCGAACCGATCCGCGGGCGGCGCCGTTGATTTCCTCCACCCGCTCCAGGGCCCGGACGAATGTCGCCACGCCATTCGGGCACAACGTCTTGCCACGATTCACGAGGGTTGTCTCCGGCCCGTGCGACATGCAATCGGGGTCGGCACAGGAAACGGCCTTACAGCCAAATACATCCGCCTGGCGTTCACAGCGCCGCGAGATGAAGCCAAAAACGAGGAACAGGTAGCATCCCGTAACGAGCACCGTCAGAACCAGCACGTAGTCGTCCTTCGGCATCGCCGTGCCTGCCCACAGTTCAAACGACCGATAAACGGCGCCGAGCGTCAAAAACGAGAGCATCAGAAAGCCGGCATAATAGAGCAGGTGCCCGTGGCGAACGTGGCCGACCTCGTGGCCGAAAACCGCTTCGACTTCATCCTCGTTTAGCGTGGCCAGCAATAAATCGGTAAAGACGATTTGCCGAAAACGCGGCACGAGCCCGGTGACCATCGCAGTCGCGATGTTGCCGCGCGTGTCCCAGATGTACAGATTGCGATACCGCACGCCGAGTCGTTTCGCCGCGACTTCCAGTTGATCGCGAAGCCGTCCCCGCGGCATGGGCCGCAGGCCGAGTACGAGCGGAACCAGAGACGGGATCATCAAAATGAAGAAGAACAGGCAGACGAATGCGGCAATCTTGGCGTACGGGGTTTCGAGCAGATTCGGATAAACTCGCAATATCCCGAGTTGAAAGACCATGAGCAGCACGGGCGTGAACACCATGAGCACATGATGCCGGAGCAGAAATAAAACGTAGCCGCCTCGCGACCAGAATTCACCGTGAATTGCCACGTTTGAACTCGTCAGATGCAACAATCGCTCCGCGTCGTAGAAGATCGCCCACGAGCCGATCAGCGTGATCAGGTACGGGGCAAGCACAACTAACTCGGCGCCGGGCATGTAGCGGCCGTGGATGGTCAGCGTCTCGTGGACAGTCCAACCCCAGCCGCAGCAGAGCAGCGCGACCGCGAAGCCTCCCAGATTGAGAAAGAAGAAAATGAGACGTCGAAGCCCATGGCGCGGCTGACGGCTTCGCGGTCCTCGGGATTGCGGGTCAGCCGATGAATCGTTGCCGACGCAAATAACCGGGCAACCGCGAGCAGCGCGGCCACGATGCCGCCGGTCAACGCAGCGCTTCCTTTCGGGCCCAGGCCGAACATCGGCGGCTGCCAGTCGATGGGCAAACACGCCAACGTCAATAAAAGCAACAACAGGAGCGACATACCACCTCTTCCCAATCGGTCCTAATTCATCATACGTTGTCGGGCGCGTCGCGGCGGTCCGGACAGAACCGCCGATTGGTCGTAAGACGTTCCCCTGCAGGCAACAAGGTCAGAAAGGGCCCCCCATTCCCGACTCCGCTCCGACCCTCGAATATGAACGCCGGCGTTCCAGGCATGCGGCCGCCGCCCTTCGTCTCGAGGAACGCGAGCGGACTGCCGGCTGGCTGCGCATCGTTCTGTTTCTGCTCATCGTCGTACTGCTAATTGTTTTGCCGGCTAACTATTTTCTATTTGTCTGGCTCAGCCTCCCGACCGCCGCCTTTCTCGGGGCGATCGCCTGGCACCGACGGGTGGTGCGGGCCCGTGCCCGAGCCCGGCGGGCGGCTCGCTATTTCGCACGGTGCCTCGATCGACTCCAGGACCAGTGGATTGGCCACGGTCCGGCCGGCGAACGCTATGCCGACCCCGCACACCCGAATTCGAGCGATCTCGACTTATTCGGCCGGGGCTCTTTGTTTCAATACTTATGCGATGCCCACACGCCAGTTGGGCAGGATACGCTCGCTGCCTGGTTGCAGACACCCGCTGAACTCGATGCGATCCGCGACCGGCAAACTGCCGTCGCCGAACTGCGGTCGAAGATCGACGTGCGCGAAGCGGTCGGCATTCTCGGCGACTTCGAGCGGCCGGAACTCAAGTCCCGAGCATTGCTCTCGTGGCCGGAGATGCCACCCGTCCTGACCGGCCGAGTCGGGCCTATTGTCGCGCATATCTTGGGATTTCTCGGCTTCGCGGGCCTCGCCGCATGGATTGCTTTGGGCGTGGGGCCGTCGCCACTTCTTCTGGTGGTCATCATCGAGATGGTGTTCATCGCCCGGCAGTGGGGGCGGATACGCGAATTGACTCGCGATGCGCGAACCATGCTTGCCGAGTTAGACGCGTTCCTGCCCATCCTGCAACTCGTCGAACAACAGCACTTCAACAGTCCACTCTTGCAAGCAATCCACGGCCGGCTCACGGCGGATGGCGAACTGCCGTCGCGGCGCGTTGCCCGGCTGGCCAAGCTGCTGGATAACTGGGACACCGTAATCCGCAACCAGTTCGTGCTTCCCTTTGCGATTGTCTTCATGCTGCCAATGCACTTCGTCTATGCCATCGAGCGCTGGCGATTGCGCGACGGCCGGCGCGTGCGAGCCTGGCTGAACGCGGTCGGCGAATTCGAGGCGATTTGCTCATTCTCGGCATTCGCTTATGAGCATCGCGAATACACATTCCCGGACGTTATCACTCAACCACCGAGTTTGGACGCCGCCGATCTCGCCCATCCGCTCCTGCCGGCGAGTCGGCGAATCGCGAACGACGTGCGCCTCGGCTCCGAACCGGCCCTCCTGCTGGTGAGCGGCTCGAACATGTCGGGCAAGAGCACGCTGATGCGAGCAGTCGGCCTGAATGTGATCCTGGCGCTTGCCGGCAGCCCGGTATGCGCTTCGCGGATGCGAGTTTCGCCGCTGGTCGTTGCGACCGCCATGCGCCAGGGGGATTCGCTGCACGAGGGCGTATCCGCGTTCTATGCGGAGATTCGCAGGTTGCAGGCCATACGCGATCTGCCGAAGGATGGCCGGCCGATCCTGTTCCTGCTCGACGAAATCCTCCGCGGCACCAACTCGCATGACCGGCGGATCGGCGCCGAGGCTGTGATTTTGGCATTACTGGATCGCGGTGGGATCGGCATGGTTTCGACGCATGATCTCGCCTTAGCTGAAATCGTCGATCGACTCGGGTCGAAAGCGATGAATGTGCATTTCGAGGATCAATTGAAAGAGGGCCAGGTCGTTTTCGATTATCGGTTGCGGCCTGGAGTGGTTCCGCGGGGAAATGGGCTTGTCCTCTTGCGCCTGCTCGGATTCGACGTGTGAAGCACTTTCGGCATCTGGGCGAATGGCGATATAATGCGGCCGTTGGCCCGTAGTGAATTCTCCAAGCGACCATAGTGCGGCGTTACGCCGCGCAAGAACGGCGTCTGTAGATCAATTGCACTCACCCATTCCCGATTGACCGCAGCCATGTTGACGACGGTCTTTGCGAAAGAAGCGTCCGACGCGCCGACCGAAGAGCCGCTGCCGCGCATTCCGGGCTACGCTGTCGAGCGTCTGCTCGGCCGGGGCGGCATGGGCTGCGTCTATCTCGCGCGATTTGCAAATGGGCCGCGAGGTGGCGATCAAGACGCTCTTCGCGGGCGCCGAGCCCGAACTCGCCGCCCGCTTTCGCGAAGAGGTGGCAGCGGTCGCCACCATCCGCCACCCGAATGTCCTGCAAGTCTACTCGGCTGGCGAAGCCGAAGGCCGGCCGTATCTGGTCATGGAATATGTGGCGGGTGGAACGCTCGGCCAGGCCCAGGCCGGCAAGCCCCTCGCGCCACGCGATGCCGCCGGCTTGCTGGAAACCATCGCTCGCGCAGTCCAGCACTGCCACGAACGCGGCGTGCTGCACCGAGACCTGAAGCCGGGCAATATCCTGCTGAATCGTCCGCAATCCCCGGTCCCAAGTCCGGAGTCGCAAACGGTAGTCGCGACCGAGACGGGGAACACCGAATTGACGGCCGCGGACTGGGGACTGGGAATTGCCAAAGTCGCCGACTTCGGTCTTGCCAAGCGCCTGCACGAAGGCGCTGGCTTGACGAAAACCGGCGACGTGCTCGGCACGCCGGCCTATATGGCGCCGGAACAAGCGTCGGGGGTCGTCTCACAAATCGGACCGGGCGTTGACATCTACGCTCTCGGTGCGATCTTGTACGACTTGCTCACCGGTCGGCCGCCATTCACCTCGCCGGACCCGGTGCAGACGATCATGATGGTCCTGTCGATGGACCCGATCCCGCCCCGTTATTTGCAGCCAAGACTGCCGCGCGACCTCGACACGATCTGCTTGAAGTGTCTGGAAAAGACACCGAAGAAGCGCTATGCGACGGCCGGCGAACTGGCCGATGACCTGCACCGATTCCTCGAAGGCCGGCCGATTCATGCTCGGCCCATTCGATCCTGGGAAAAAGCGATCAAGTGGACCAAGCGCCGGCCGGCCGCCGCCGCTCTCATCGCTGTTTCCGTCCTGGCGCTCACCACGATTGTTGCCGTGGGGGCGGTTTATAACGGCCGCCTGGCCTCGGCAAACAAAGACCTGGAGACTTCGAACAATCGCCTCGCGGGTGAACTGAATCGGTCCGAGCAAATGTTCGCCCATGGACATCAACTCGTTCGCTATTTGCTGCACGATCACACCGCGCTGATCCAGACGCTCAAAGGCAGCACGACCGCGCTACGCGGACTCGTGACCGAGTTGTTGCCGTATCTCGATCATCTCGCCGCCGAGATTCAGGGCCACGATCGAATTCCTGGCGATATCACGGTTCCCGAATTGGCGCTCGCCTACGAGCGGCTTGCCGAGGTGCAAGGCTATCCCGGCAACGTCAACCTGGGGGACACCGCCGCGGCCGAAACGACGCTGCAAAAATCGCTCGCGCTTCGTCGGAGTTATCTCGCCGATCATGCCGATGACGTCCGGGCCAAAATTGACTGTGCCCGTTGTCTGGAAATGCTGGCGGATTTGGCGACCGTCGCCGGGCATCGGGTGGCCGCGAAGAGTCTCGGGCAAGAAGCGAACGGACTTCTCGACACGATTTCCGCCACCGGAGCGGACGCCCGGGCGGTCCTTCAACTTCGATTCAACATTCGCATGGGCCTCGCCGAGTTGAAGATCGCGGATGGCACGCGCACCGAAGGCATCGCCGATTTGCGGGCGTTATTGACAGAAGTTCGCGCGAGCGACAAAGGCCCGGCCGACTGGCAAATGACATGGAATAAGGCGCAACTGCTGGCGCGACTCGCCGAACTCGAGATGTCCGCCGACAATCTGAGTGCCGCCAAGAGATACTTCGAAGAGGCCCTCAAGCTTTCGACCGCACTTGCTGATGCCGACCGCGACGACATCCGCTTCGTTCACGAACTGGCCGCCAACATCCTGAGCTACGGCGACCTTCTTCTCGACGAAAAGAATTTCACCGAAGCAAACAAGGCCTATGAAGCCGGCCTGAAGCTTTTTCGCCGGCTCAAGGCTGCCGACCCCAACGGCAAATCCATCGTTCGCGATCTTACGATTGCCTTGGAAAAACTCGGCCGTGGCCTGAATATGTCCGGAAAACCAAAGCAGGCCGTCCCGCTCTTGGAGGAAGCGGTTGAATTCAACCGCGACTTGCGCCGCGGCGCCGACGACCGCCGAAAACAGATTGGCCTGCGAATCAGCCTCACGAGCCTCGGCACGTGTTATGGTGAAATAGGCAATGTCGAAGCGCAGCGGCGATGTTACCTGGAAGCCCTGGACCTCGCGAACACCGAGGGTGACCCGGCGGCAATCGCGGAAGTGCATCTAATGCTCGGCCTCTCGTTCCAGGAAGGCAACCGAAAGGCGGAGCCGGCAAAACGGCTCGCCGACCTGACGATGGCCGTCCAACATTATGACGAGGCGCTCAAGAACTACGACGAACTGGCAAAAAAGACTCCGCTGCTTCCCTCGCAGAGCCGTCTCAAAGCAATCACCGAACGCGAACGATCGCGTTCGAAAAAGATGGCGGACCAAATCAAAGCCCTGCCGCCTGGAAAGACAACGCGATGACGCCGAACATTCCTGGCCCCACGGGCCGGCTGGACGCGATCACCACCCGCTGGAGCCTCATACGCCAGGCGCACGCGACCGACCGCGATGCGCAGGCCGCCCGATCCACGCTTGTCCTCCGTTACGCGAAAGCCGTTCGCAGCTATGTCGGCGGCATGCTCAAGAATCAGGAAGACGCCGATGAGCTTGCCCAGGAAGTGGTCGTTCGTCTGCTCAAGGGGGATTTTGCCGGTGCCGATCCAACGCGGGGTCGATTCCGCGACCTGCTCAAGACCGCCGTTCGCAACATGGTCCGCAACTTCTGGGAGAAGCAATCCCGCCGCCGGCCGGTCGATGCCGATCTCGGACTCGTTGCCGATAGCGAGCAACCCGGCGACCCCTGGCTCGCCGCCTGGCAAAAGTCGGTGCTCGATCACGCCTGGGGAGCGCTCAAGGACTACGAGAAAGCCAACCCGAAAAAGCCGGCCCATACGTTGCTGCGGCTGCGGGCCGATTTCCCGGACGACACGGGCGAGCAGCTTGCCGTCAAGTTCTATCAGAAGACCGGCCTTTCCGTTCGGGCCGACAGTTTGCGCCAGACGCTGCATCGCTCAAGGCTGAAGTTCGCCGAGTTGCTGGTTCAAGAGATTCAACTAGGACTGGACGATCCCTCGCCGGCCCGAGTGGAAGAAGAACTGGCGGCGCTGGAATTGCTCGACGACGTCCGCGACTTTTTGCCAGAGTTGACCAACATCAAAACGGGCGAGCCGTCGACGTAAGTCGGCGGAGTAACGCTATACCCGCGAGTGGCGGGAGCAAGAAAAGGGGGAGTGCAACTCCCGACCTTCTTTCCCAGCCGCGAGATGCGGTCGTTCAGCCCACCCGTGATCCCATAGTCGTAGCCCACCACCCGGCCTTTCGGGTAGGTGACTTCCGTCAGCCGCGAATCATTGTTGGAGCCCGACGGGGCTAAGGAGTAGTCATACTGCACCTTCAGGCTGCCGACCGCGTTGTCGTGCGCCTGCCAGTCCTTGATCAACTGCCCGAGGCCGTTGTACTCGCGTTTGACCTGATTCACGACGCTGCCCCCGCTCGCCGCATTATAGCTGGTGATCAGGTAGGAATTCCCCTGGCCGTCGTAAGCCGTCTCGATCCGAAGGATCGCGCCGCCCGCAGAACCGTGAGACCCGACGGCAGCGCTTATCGAACCTTTGGGTCGAGCGAGCGGCGATAGACATTATGTCCTAACGAAGCGCCCTTTTTTCCCTTTTTCTTTTCGGCCGCCTCAATTCAAATATGGCCAGCTTTTTCGGTCGGCGTTTGATTTTTCGCTTAAGGACTCCCCGGTTTCTACTTTTGCCGTTCAAAGATGAGAATTACGACAAGATCTTCTGCCTTCGACTCAAGTTGCTTAGGGCGAGTTGCGTACATTTTCTTGAGTTCCTTGGCCTCGTCATCCCTCTCTCCCGGAGCGAACCACAGACTAAAGGCGATCTTGAGTCGGCCATCCTGAACGGAGTAGATCCCCTTTCGGGGCTCTCGAATGTCGCCAGTAGTCGCGGTTAGATCGACTTGTTTCGGCGATACCGTTGCGTCGACCCCGATTGTTCCTTCCTCAGGTCCTCCGTGCGTGCCAGATAGTTTGTAGTGATCGTCCTTAACGGTTAGAGTGATCCGCTGACGATCCTTCGCTAGTTTCGTCAAGTCGAGCGGCTTGCCGCACCAGGATACAGTGGTGACAACCCACTTTCCTCGCAGTTGTTTCTTGTCATTGGACTTTGGTTCGGCATTCAGCGACGTGCGACAGCCGAAGGCTAGCATCGAAGCGACCATTAGCGAGAACGCCCGTCGTACAAGCTGGCAGGGTAGCCATCGTAATGGCGTAGATTCCATTTTTCATCTCCAATTGCGGTAAACGAAAAACTGCTTTTCGTTGGGCGGTGCCTTCCGCGACTGCGACTAGCAATTGCCCGCGCCTCCATTCGAAGTGGCCTGATCAGGGCGAATCCCCGGCCATCCGTGGTCTTGCTCTTGCTGGTGACCTTCGCACCCTATTCCCCGCGTCGTTCGGGTGGCCAGCAATCATTGCGATAAACGCAAGGCCGAAGGTGCGGTACCACCGCTGACCACCTATGATTGACTCTACCACCGGAAGGTAGACTCGTTGATTCGCTGGGCGCTCATTTCATTTATCCTTACGTGGCAGGCGCATCTTCTTAATGAAGTCGAGCGTCTCCTGCCCGTTCCTGCCCCGGTGTAGACCATCCATTTCCTTCATTTGCAGCCCCGCCTGTATAACTGCTGCTCGTGAAAAAGAAAACGGGACGCAGCTCATTAAGACAAAATGTCTTAATGAGCTGCGTCCCATTTTTTTCCGTCGTCTGCTCGTCGCCGCCCGTGAGTAAGAGCCGTACCTTGGTCTGCCCGGCAGGGCCGCATTCGACCTCGACGGTTTTGTCGTCGGTGTCGCTCACCGTCCCGTCGACGTAGTTCTCGATTGTCTGCGTAGTGCGGCACGGCCCCCCGCCAGCATGAGGTCTAAAGACAATCTCTTGTAACGAGCTGCGTCTCGTCCTGGCTTCCAAGTATTGCCGGCCTTTCTTGTCTAATAATTCAGTCGGCTGAGTCCCCATTCTTTGAGAATCGCCTCCGCTTCCTCAAGCGATACTTGCCCATTGTCCATGTTTGATCCGCTTCGGTAATGCGGCCCACAACTAACATCGCAACGCCACGGGTTATTACCGGCTCGTTCAGCCTCAAAATCATACTCGATGGTTAGCCGCTCGCGCTCCATGCTATTTGGCTCAGACAACGAGGGGTATTGTCGCCCACTATAATAGTAATCAAATTCTTGCGTCAGTCGTCCCAGTTTGTCAGCGACGGTGTATTTGCTCGCATGCATCGGAAGATGTTCAGTCTTCGGATCGGCTAAGGCAGGGTTCGTCCAGTTCGCACAATCGTCTGTTCCACTTCCAATCCAATTTGTAGGGATCACAGGTAGACGGTGCGACCGGCGCTGGTTGTTTGCCGCAGGTCCGCAGACAGCATCGGGCGAAGGGCCGCCACACCCTCCAACCATGCAAGCCATGATAATAAATGCAACAACGATCAATCCATGCGTTCGCATAGCGCTTCACTTACTTCTTGGACTTCGCCGCCGGGTATGCGGCCTTCACTCTCTTCGTGAGTTCGACAAGTTCGGCCTTCAGTTGACTGGGGTCCTCGAATGTGCCTAGGGGCACCCAGTACTCGTAGGCGTGGTCATCGGCGGTCGCCTCAGACGTCTCGTCCGGGTCGGAGAGGAACCAGCCCGTGAAGCTGGCATACGAGAACTGCACCTTGGCGCCGTACACGGTCGGCGGGTAGACGCGCCACATGAGCGGCCCCGAGTGTCCGCTGCCCAGGTAGACGAACAGCCAATACTTCTTGCTGGCGCTTTTGTCGTCCGGGCCGACCGGCTGCTCGGGCGGCTTCTTCAGGCGGACGTGCCGGGCGGTGGCGTGCACCGCCTCCTTGATGGTTTCCCCGCGTACGACGGCCAGCATGGGCTGCGACTTCGCCCGGCGCAAGGCCTCTCCGATGTTAGACGGCTCGTTCCATTCGGGGGCGCGTTCGTCGAGTGTGTTGTAGACGTCCACCAGCTTTCGCTGACCGCTCGTTGAATAAATGGAGGTCAGGTCGACTTCCCTCACCGTCGGCGCCCCCGGCTCGGCCTTCTGGCTTCCCAGTGCGGTTTCGCGCGCCGGGGTCGGTCCGAATGCTTGGCCGACCAGCGCGGCGGTGACGGCGGTGAGGAAAGCTGCGGTGGCCGCTCGCGACATCGTGATTTCCACTCCCGAGAGTACCCTCACTCGAAGACGCTCAGCTTTCTTTGCCAGGACTAAGAAAAGGGGAGGCATCTCGTTTCCGGAAATGAGCTGCGTCCGCTTTTCTTTTCGATTTTCTTATTGAACAATCGCGAAGGCTAGTTCGCTGGGATCGGGTAGGCGTGGTTTGCGTGACCGCTTTGGCATCCTGTCATCATGGCCAATAACGTCGCAATTATCCAGTCTCAAATCGGCCAGCCAGCCCTGAGGAATCAGTTTTTGCGGGAAGGTTGATTTTCGTTTGTGGGGCATTGATGTGACGTCGGCGCGCACCGGGAGCGAGTTCTTTGCTTTCGACCTGAATTCCCATCCGAAGCACGGACCGTTATTCCCGGAGATTTGGTCAGGCGGGGATATTTACGACGTGTCCGTAAAACCGATCCGGCGGCGTCGAGCACTGGCTGCATCAAAACAGTCGTCCGGCCATTGCAGCCGGCGCAGGACTTCCCGCAACCTTCCGACGATGTTGGCCAAACTGCCAAAGAGCTGCTGGGGACTGCGGTGAAACGAAGCCGCCAACTGCCGCAAGAGGGTGCCTCGTTCCAGCAACTGGGTCAGGATAAAGGCGATCTGCAACAAGTAGTAGTACGCCTTCCATTTCTCCGGGTCGGTGCTGTAGACGTGTTCCAGATTCGGGCCGTGATTCTTCTGACGATTGAATCCCTCGTTCTCAATCTTCCATCGGGATCGTCCTCCTTCCTGGGCGATCAGGGCCACATTGGCTTTGCTCACCGAAAGATCGGTGATCCAGGCGAAGTACCGCACTTCGCCGCTTGGCAATTTCTCCGTGCATTCCAGAGCATGGAACGTCCATCGTCGCTTCTGATCGTCCTCATAGGACAGGTCATGCACCCAGCGGTACACCTGTCGCGTCCCGTTGGGCAGCAGCATCTCGCGCACGTTTTCCGGGCACAGTTCCTTGAGCTTTTGGAATTCGGCCCACACGCTTGGCAGACGCCCTTCCTTAAGAGTCAGCACATACGACCAGTCATTGTCCTGGGTGATCTGCAAGACGCGGCCGCAGACGAACAGAGCATCACCGGCGACGACGACGCGCAACTGCGGATAGTCGCTTTTGAACTTGGGCGCAGGCGCTCGAACGCATTCAGTTCGCAATCTTGCTTGAACTGATCCGGATCGCGGGCCGAACTGGCGTCCGCGTTCTCGATGAACTCGGTGCCGATGGAGATCGTGATGCCCGCCGGTCCCAAGAGCTTGGCCTCCAGGACTTGGTGGTAATAGAGCGTGCCGCTTTTGTGCTTGCGTTCGAGGCAATGGTCGCAATGCCGCTCGCGGAACGTAAACAAGCCAGTGCCATCGATCGGCACGACATAATGGCCGAGCAACCGCGCGTCTTCGAGAGCCCGCATGCGCAAGAGGCGTTGCACCATCTGCCAGCGGACCTGTGGAAACGCATGCCAAGCAACGTGGTCGAGAAAGTGATCGAGGGTATCATGGACCGGCAATGATTCCTGCTGGGTGTCCGCCAGTCGATTGAGGTTGGCTAGAGCGGCATCGGAAAAGTTGTCCAAGGCGAAGTCGAGTTGCCGGCGGCTGCCGAGTTGCAACACAAAGAGAAGCAGGCCGATCCAGGCGAGGAAGCGGGTTTCGTAGGTGATGGCATCGCGATCGCGGGTGTCAGGCAAGGCCTGCAGCCAGTCGTTCAACTCGGGAAAGAAGTGGCGAACGGTTTGGACGAACGCGTTGGCGACGATCAAGTCCGGCCGGCCCGGAGACGTTGGTGTCGGGTGTGCGTGCGGATCAAGGCCAGACTGAGCTGCTGGATTTCCTTCAGCAGGGTCTTGAGGCGACGGTGCTGCGCGATCCATGCGCGGACCTCCGGGACTAAATCTTTGGGGACGTAGACGGTGCGGGTCTTGCCATCTTCCTTGAAGGTGACATGCTGCGAGTCATGGAGCGGGCCACCGTGATGGCAGCGACATTCGGGACTGCCACAGCGATGGGAATAGAAACACAGGGACGCGGCAAGGACGGGCCCGGCGGCGGTCACCTTGCGGAGCCGGGCATCGAGCATGCGGCGAATGAGCGTGGGGTGATCGGGAGTGCGCATAGCGGCTCCTGGGAAGGTAGATAAGCAAAAGCACTTAGGCTTATCGGGAAAGTGGGAAAAAAATCAAGTGCGAACAGAAAGCAGGGACGTTACAACCGGACCGGCAAACTTACCGAGGAATCCAGCGCCAAACTGGAGAAATGGCGCGAGCTAACACTGATTCCTTGCTGCTGTCGGCCAGCTTGCGGACAACCGGTCGTTCGGTCATACTGTTGGCATGGCGATAGAACGCGAGGATTATTCGGAAGAGAAACCCGTACCGGAGCCAGCTAAAATGACTCCGCTGTCCATTTTCGTCTTCGTTGTTGGCGCCTGGTGGCCTGGGCTGTTACCATTGGTTTAGACTTGGCCGGAGTTGAACGTCTTGGTCGCCCCTGGGCCTTCATTACCTACGGCATAGCCATTTACTCAATAATGATCCCTGTTTCCTTCTTTGCTTGGCGTCTGTCCCGTCGCGCGAGATCAACACAATCATAACCCACTACCGCAATTCTACATGCGCCCAGCATTCGCCACCTGCTGAAATCCCCGTCCGTGAAGGTAGCCCATCGTCCAGGGAACGGTTGCTTCTTGGGCTTGGCAGCCGGGAACACGGACTTCACCGGCCGCAGCCAAGAGACGGCCAACGTTCCTCCGCCGACGTTGCAGTACTCTCAACGTGCCTGATCTAATGCAATTGCTTTACGCCAACGGCGTTCAATCTCGAAGCCCAGTTGGCTATAGGTGGGGTGGAAAAGGGGATGCCTCGAAAGTGGAATGGTGTTCGGTAACGACTACCGGTTCCACGTACAGGAGGTCATCCCCGTGAAGAGCAGAGCATACCGTGCCGTCGATGTCAATCGAATTGAACTCGATGATTGGCTCGCCGGCCGCGAGGGCTTGGTGGTGCATGCGGGATTGGACATCGGCAAGGAGTGGATCTACGGCACGCTGCGTTGGGGCGTCGGCGATTTCGATCGCCCGTGGCGAGTACGCAATCCCGCGGACGTGATTCGGCTGGCGGAGTTGTTGCGTGATGTGGGCCAGGGCCGGCAATTGATCGTCGCGATGGAGCCGACCGGGACCTACGGCGATGCGGCGCGGCAGGCGCTGGAGCGGGCGGGCGTGGTCGTGCATCGGGTCAGTCCGAAGATGGCGTCGGACTATGCGGAGGTGTTCGATGGCGTGCCGTCGCAGCACGACGGCAAGGACGCGGCGGTGGTCGCTGAGTTGGCAGCGCAAGGCAAGAGTTGGCCGTGGCCGATGCCGAAGCCAACCGAGATCGAGCAGGAGCTGGCGTATCAAGTCGATTGGCTCGATGGCCAGCGTCGTCAGATGATGCAGTGGTGCGGTCGGGTCGAGGCGTTGTTGAGTCGGCATTGGCCGGAAGCGACGCGGATCGTGCCGTTGTGTTCGGGAACGATGTTGGCGTGTCTGGCCGAGTACGGCGGGCCGCGTGGATTGGCGCTGGCGTTGGATGGCGTGGAGCGCGTGCGAAGTTGGGGCCGATGCTTCTTGAGCGAAGAGAAAGCGCAGGCGTTGGTGTTGAGCGCGCGGTCGACGGTGGGCGTGGCGATGGGCCCTTGGGATGAAGAGCGCTTGCGTCGATTCGTTCGGCAAATCCAGGGCTGTCGTCGCGAGATGGCGATGGCGCGACGGCGGATGCGGGCGTTGACGCGTGATCATGCGGGGATCGTGGCGATGAGCGCGGTGGTCGGGATCGGGACGGCGTGCGTGTTGTGGGTGGAACTGGGCGATCCGAGCGCAGTACCATTGCGGGTCGGCGTATCGCAAGGCGATGGGGTTGAACTTGGCGGAGCGCTCGAGCGGCCAGTGGCAAGGAAAGCTGCGGATCAGCAAGCGTGGTTCGTCGGAGGTGCGGCGGTGGTTGTATCTGGCGGCGTTGCGCTGGCTGAGGCAGGAGCCGGTGCGGGGTTGGTATCGGCGTCAGAAGGCGCTGCGTCGTGGCGAAGGCAAGGCGGCGGTGATCGGCGTGATGCGGAAATTGGCGTTGGCGTTGTATCGGGTCGGCGGGCGTGGCGAGGCGTTTGATCGACACCAGTTGTATCGAACGGTGACATCGGCGAACGCGGAGTGAGACACGCGTCGGCACGGGCGCCGGCGTGAGTGGTGGGACGGAAGGGAATCCCGAACGAAAGGAGCGCGCATCGACGCGAGTGCAGACGACGCCTCTGTTGTGCCACCTTCTTCAACAACCCTTAGCGCCCTCGCGGAGCGCAAGCCCAGTTTCGAGGGGCCGCAACGGAGTTCATCGGCGTGATCCTCCATGGAGCCAATTCGATGGTCCCGAGCGATCGGGATACATTCCAGGCAAAAGGTTTGGGCTAGCCGATGGCCGAAGTTCAGAGGAGGCGTAGGCGACGAGTCGAGGCGGATGGACAGGAACGATGGTCGAAGGATCGAGGAGAACGGAGGGCAGCGGACGGGGAGTGCTCGGCTGCGTCCTCCGCGGCCTGCGGCCGCGAAGGCCGCAGCCGAGCACTCCCCGTCCGTAAAGAACGTGTGGCATCCCCGAAAAAAAACGCCTTGACATGCTTAGAAAAGGGTTGAACGCGCAGCGTTCTACCCTCGGTTCGCAGGCCCCGAGGGCTTTACGCCGAAGGCGTTATATCACGCGGCGGAAACAGCGGCGTGATATAACCGCTTCGCGGTATGGACCGCCGGAGGCGGTGCGTCTGACCCAGGGTAGAACGCTGCGCGTTCAACCCTTTTCTAAGCATGTCAAGGCGTTTTTTTTCGGGGATGCCACACGTTCTTTACGGACGGGGAGTGCTCGGCTGCGGCCTTCGCGGCCGCAGGCCGCGGAGGACGCAGCCGAGCACTCCCCGTCCGCCGCCCTCCGTTCTCCTCGATCCTTCGACCATCGTTCCTGTCCATCCGCCTCGACTCGTCGCCTACGCCTCCTCTGAACTTCGGCCATCGGCTAGCCCAAACCTTTTGCCTGGAATGTATCCCGATCGTTCGGGACCATCGAATTGGCTCCATGGAGGATCACGCCGATGAACTCCGTTGCGGCCCCTCGAAACTGGGCTTGGCACTCCGCGAGGGGCGCTAAGGGTTGTTGAAGAAGGTGGCACAACAGAGGCGTCGTCTGCACTCGCGTCAATGCGCGCTCCTTTCGTTCGGGATTCCCTTCCGCACCACCACTCACGTCGGCGCCCGTGCCGACGCGTGTCTCACTCCGCGTTCGCCGATGTCACCGTTCGATACAACTGGTGTCGATCAAACGCCTCGCCACGCCCGCCGACCCGATACAACGCCAACGCCAATTTCCGCATCACGCCGATCACCGCCGCCTTGCCTTCGCCACGACGCAGCGCCTTCTGACGCCGATACCAACCCCGCACCGGCTCCTGCCTCAGCCAGCGCAACGCCGCCAGATACAACCACCGCCGCACCTCCGACGAACCACGCTTGCTGATCCGCAGCTTTCCTTGCCACTGGCCGCTCGAGCACTCCGCCAAGTTCAACCCCATCGCCTTGCGATACGCCGACCCGCAATGGTACGCGCTCGGATCGCCCAGTTCCACCCACAACACGCACGCCGTCCCGATCCCGACCACCGCGCTCATCGCCACGATCCCCGCATGATCACGCGTCAACGCCCGCATCCGCCGTCGCGCCATCGCCATCTCGCGACGACAGCCCTGGATTTGCCGAACGAATCGACGCAAGCGCTCTTCATCCCAAGGGCCCATCGCCACGCCCACCGTCGACCGCGCACTCAACACCAACGCCTGCGTTTCTCTTCGCTCAAGAAGCATCGGCCCCAACTTCGCACGCGCTCCACGCCATCCAACGCCAGCGCCAATCCACGCGGCCCGCCGTACTCGGCCAGACACGCCAACATCGTTCCCGAACACAACGGCACGATCCGCGTCGCTTCCGGCCAATGCCGACTCAACAACGCCTCGACCCGACCGCACCACTGCATCATCTGACGACGCTGGCCATCGAGCCAATCGACTTGATACGCCAGCTCCTGCTCGATCTCGGTTGGCTTCGGCATCGGCCACGGCCAACTCTTGCCTTGCGCTGCCAACTCAGCGACCACCGCCGCGTCCTTGCCGTCGTGCTGCGACGGCACGCCATCGAACACCTCCGCATAGTCCGACGCCATCTTCGGACTGACCCGATGCACGACCACGCCCGCCCGCTCCAGCGCCTGCCGCGCCGCATCGCCGTAGGTCCCGGTCGGCTCCATCGCGACGATCAATTGCCGGCCCTGGCCCACATCACGCAACAACTCCGCCAGCCGAATCACGTCCGCGGGATTGCGTACTCGCCACGGGCGATCGAAATCGCCGACGCCCCAACGCAGCGTGCCGTAGATCCACTCCTTGCCGATGTCCAATCCCGCATGCACCACCAAGCCCTCGCGGCCGGCGAGCCAATCATCGAGTTCAATTCGATTGACATCGACGGCACGGTATGCTCTGCTCTTCACGGGGATGACCTCCTGTACGTGGAACCGGTAGTCGTTACCGAACACCATTCCACTTTCGAGGCATCCCCTTTTCCACCCCACCTATAGCCAACTGGGCTTCGAGATTGAACGCCGTTGGCGTACAGCAGCTTAAACAAAGCTGTTACGTCGGCGGCTCGCCGGTCGTCGGATTCGTATTTTGTAGTTTCCCGCGTCGCTGTTCTCGCCACTCCTCAGCATCGGCAGCCGTGACCCATGCCGCTTTGCGGAACTCGCCGTCGAAGCGCGCCATCACCACTATCATGCCGCCCTCCCAGTTGCGGTATCCGCGATAAAGGCTGTGCTTGAACTCCAGGGTGGAACTCCCCTTCTCCTTGAAGGAAATCGCTTCCAGTTCCAATCGACTGGCAAACTCCGCCTCGGTGAGCTGTTCGCCGTTGGCCAGGTGGGCGTTGAAGACGTTGTAATACTCCAGGAGTTCCTTCGCCGCGAATGTCTGGGCCTCGTCGATGCGTGGCTGAATAAGCGAAAACGCCAACTTGGCCAGCGCCAGGGGAATAGCCGGATCGCGCCGACCGCCTTGAACCACGATCTCAATTCTGCCGGCGAGGGCGACATCGATGAGTCCGTACCAGCGGCCAGCGGATTCGTCCCATTGGAGTCCATCAAGTGGATCAGCATCCATATCCGGCCTCGCAGGTTGCGCAATCTTGCCGTCTCGCGGCGTTGAATCGCTATGGGCTTCCTGTGCAACGAAACGACACCCATTTATTCCGTGGAATGAATTGCCTTACGACGCCGCATGAATTCCAGATGATCCGCGATGGGGTATGCGCTGCTGCTGCTTCTTGATGACGCTGCCCGGGGTTTTCCAGTGCTTATTTTAGATCGATGCGCAACCCATTGTCGTGGCGGCGGAAGCCGAGTTTGGAGTAGAATGCGATGTTCTGGTCGTTGCAGCTCAGAATGACCTTGTAGCAGCCCGAATGGCGGGCCAATTCAATCAGCGCCGGACGACGGCGGAGCCGACGCCCTTGCCTTCGTGATCCGGATGGACGGCCACGTCCTCGATGTGCCCAATCGTGCCGCCCTTGTGAATGAACTTGTGTTCCAGGATGAGGCTGGCAGTGCCCATGACCTGCCCGGATTCATCCACGGCAACGACCGTGCGAACGCCGGCCGCGTTTCGCCCGCGCCAAATGCGAATTGCCTCCTCGACCGTCAAATCGACGGGGGCCAGATGGGCGAGCGATTCCAGAAACCCGCGGGAAAAATCTCCCTGCTCCAGCGGGCGAAGACTCAACGGCATGTTTTCCCTCCCTCGGAGAGTTGACGGGGTCATGGTACCACACTCCGACCGCCCCGATGAGGCCTCTTTCCCGGCCGACGCCGCCAGCCCGGTCCGCCTTGACGGGCCGAATCACCCGGGTTATTCCCATGAGCTGGACGAGGCCAGGAGGGCCGTGTCGATGCCCCTGCCGACCATTCAACCTGTTTACGCCTGGGAGGTTGCGCCGACACCGCAGCCCCTGCCCGTGGTCGAGCCCGAACCGGACGCGACACTTGCCGAGCAACTGGCCCGGCGCGATATCTGGCGAGTGTTCCCAAGCGACAATCCGGCGGGCGGCTCGCTGCAACCGCTGACCGCCGAGTGGTTTCAGCATCTCGATCGCAAGCGCTATCGCCGCCATGGACAATGGCTCAACACGTTTCTGGAATTCAGCCGGCATGCCAACGAGAGTCTGCTCGCCGTGGGCGATGGTCTCGGCTTCGAATGGGTCCGCTATGCCGAAGGTGGAGCGGATGTCACAGTCGTTGATCCATCGATGGACCGATTGCGCCTCTATCGCAAGCACTTTGCCGCCCGCGGTGTGACGGGGCGATTCGAGCAAGCAACATTTGATCACCTGCCCGCACCCGATTCGCGGATCGACGTGGTCTGTGCCGTTTTCAATGAGCCGCCGGCGGTACCCTGGGCAACGGCACTCGGCGAAGCGTATCGCATACTACGGCCGGGCGGAAAGATCCTCGTCGTGCTTCCTTCCAAGTACGACGCGGCCCGCTGGCAGACGCTGCTCATGCCTTGGCGACATCTGTTCGTGCCGCTCCGCAGTCTGCCCGGCCGATTTACGCGCAGGGAGTTGCGAGAGGGCTTTTCAGTCTTTGCCGACGTACACGTCTACAAGCGGCATCTGCGGCGTTCCGAGTTGCCCTACGTTTGGCGTTGGTTTCCCTTGCCGGCCCTGGAACGACTGATTGGTCGATTCCTGGTTGTGAAAGCGTTCAAGCCGCTGACGGCGTCCGCAACCCCGACGCGAGCAGCAGCATGAACAATTTCCATCGGTTCCGGATGCCGATTCCGGTTGTCATTCCAATCCCTTTCGTATTGTCCCGGGAAGCGCGGTTTTCCCTGTCAAATGGTTTTGAGAAGGGGTGGGCGTCACCATCCCGAACGAATTTCTCAACCCAAGCGGTTCACGTGCCGCCTCATTTCATCGCTTCGGAATCTTGTTAGCCCGGCACTTCACGGCGCTCGAATGCGATGTCCTTTTCGAGCGCGACCGCGACGCCAATCAATTCGTCTTCCGACCAATGATTACCCGCGACCTGCACGCACAGCGGCAGGCCGTCGTCGGTCCAGGCGAACGGCAGGGAAATCGTCGGCAAACCCATGTAACTCCAGGGCGCCTGAAAGAGGTTTGGTCCCGTGGTCGATGAGTCCGGGGGTGCGTCCTGTGTGGCGGGAGCAAGATACGCTTCAATCGGATGAGGGAAGCGTTCGTCGATCTCCTTGCGAAGCGCCTGCTGATGCCGTTGAGCAACCAACAAGTCGCGGCCTGAAAGTGCCAGGCCTTCCTCGAGTATTTCGCTCATCTTCGGCGGATAGTCGTCCGGATAGCGACGAAAGCGCTTGCCGTGAAATGCGGCTGCCTCGGCGGACATGATTTGGCGATGGTGCCAGAATATGTCGGCGGCGGACTCGGGAAGTGGATAGGTCTCGATGCTCCAACCCGCGTCGCGAAGTCTCTCGATGAGTTCGTTGAAAGCGCGTGCCATGACTGGCTCGACCTTCTGTTCGAAGATTCCGCCGGGCAAGCCCAGCCGTTTCAGCAATGGGTGGCCAGTTCGCTCGCCAAATTGACGGGCGCGGGCCCTTCACCCGTCCAGGCCAACGGTTGATATATGATGGCCACATCGCGAACGCTGCCCGCAATGACTCCAGCGTGGTCGAGCGATGGCGCGAATGGCACCACGCCCTCCAGACTGATTCGGCTGTGAGTCGGCTTGAGACCGTAAACGCCGCAATACGATGCCGGCCGGGTGATGGAGCCGCCAGTTTGCGAACCGAGGGCTCCGAGACACATGCCGCAGGCCACGGCCGCCGCTGAGCCGCTGCTCGATCCGCCAGGCGTGCGATCGGCGTTCCACGGGTTTTTGGTTGCGGGCGGATCGAACGCGGCATAGGCGACCGTGACCGTTTTGCCCATGAGCACGGCGCCCGCTTCGCGCAATCGGGCGACGGCCGGGCAGTCTTGACGCGCGTAGCTGTTTGCCCAGCGCTTCGACCCGGCGGCGGTCGGCCAGTCGAAAACATCGAACAGGTCTTTGACGCCAATCGGGATGCCATGCAGGGGACCGCGATCGACGCCCTTTTTCAACTCATCGGTCAAGCGAACCGCGTCGGCCCGAGCAAGCTCCTTGTCCACGAGCACCCAGGCGCGAATGCGCTCTTCGAGTTGGTCGATCCGGCCGAGACACGCTTCGAGCAACTCGATCGGAGTGATTTCGCCCTGGCGAATCGCTAGGGCCGCGGATGCTATAGTGTGCATAACGAAAAACCACTTGGACAGGATGAACAGGATTTACAAGATTGAATGGAGGGGGCAAAGGCCGAAGGTTGGAATCCTGTTCATCCTGTCAATCCTGTCCAATTGAGCTTCCATGACCAAAGTTGCAATCCTTGGCGGTTCCGGATACACCGCCGCCGAACTCATCAAGATCCTCCTCCGCCATCCGAACGCGCGAATCGAGGCGGTCACTTCGCGTCAGGAAGGCACACCCGCCATTGCCGAATTGCACCCGTCGCTTTTCGGGCGCATCGATCTGAATTGCGAACCGTTCGATCCGGATGATTTGAAGGTTCGCGGCGTGCAGTGCGCCTTCAGTTGCTTGCCGCACGGAGCGAGTGCCACATGCGTCAAGCCGCTATTGGACCAGGGGATTCGCGTGGTTGATTTGAGTGCCGATTATCGATTGCGTGATCCGAAGGTGTTTGAAGCCTATTACGGCGAGCCGCCGCATGATGTCGAGAACTTGTCAAAGGCGGTTTATGGTCTGCCGGAATTGTACGGCGAGCAGATCGACTCAGCCGATCTTGTCGCCAACCCCGGTTGTTATCCACAGACTGCGATCATTGGGCTAGCGCCACTCGCCGCGAACAAGCTGATTGATCTGAAGAACATCATTGTCAATAGCTGCAGCGGCGTATCGGGCGCGGGTCGGACGCCCAAGTTGCATACGCACTTCCCGGAATGCAACGAGAGCGTGTCGGCGTACAGCGTCGGGAAGCATCGCCATACCCCCGAGATCGAGCAAGCCCTCGCCGACGCGGCTGGCGAGCCGGTCGAAGTGTTCTTCACGCCGCACCTCGTGCCGATGGATCGAGGCATCTTTTCGACCATCTACGCCACGCCGACCAGGGAGGTCACCGAGGACGAACTCGTTGAACTTTTGCGCGAGTGCTACGAGAAGGCGCCGTTCGTTCGCGTCCGTGAAAACCTCCCGGCGACGAAGGATACGTCGTACACGAACTTTCTGGACGTCTGCGTGAAACTGATCCGTGGCCGTATCGTTCTGTTGGCGTGCGAGGACAACCTCATCCGCGGCGCGAGCGGCGTGGCCGTGCAGAATTTCAACCGGATGTTCGGGTATGATGAGGGAACGGCGTTGATGTAGATGACTCTTCCCAATCCGACTCACTATCCTAAACCATTCGCCTGTCCAACCGGAGACGACCATGGAACGCGTCGCGACCGTTGCTGTGCTACTCTTGTTTGCCGCCGTTGGCATGGCGGAGGATGCCACCAAGAAGTTTCTCAAGCCTATTGAAGGGAAGTATCTGGCAACGTCGATGACCCGGGCTGGCGCACCAGCGCCCGATGATTTCTTGAACACTGTTTCCATCACAATCAAAGGCGACACGTTGACTGTGAGCTTCAAAAAGGGCGATAAGGGCGAGGATAAGGAAGCGACGGCCGTCATCGATCCCTCGCAAAAGCCGGCCGCCATCGACTTGACGCCCAAGAATGGGCCCGAGGCTGGCAAGCCGATGCTGGGCATCATTAAGGTTGACAAGGACACGATCACGATCTGCTGGGCCGACCGCGGCGACAAAGTCGAACGGCCGAAGGAATTCTCCTCGACCAAGGAGAACAAGCAGTTCCTGATCGTGATGAAGAAGAAGTGAGCTCGGCAGCCGCGCCACTTGGCCTTCGCGCAACTGCCCCCTGTGAGTTACTCTGACGTTATTGACTGAACCTTTGAGGATCTCGCATGGGGCGCCTGTTCGACCAAATTGAGCAAGTCTTCGGCAAGGTTATCACCTTCGACATGGAAGGCTTGCTGAAGGTGCTGGCCCAGCCCGAAATCATGACCGCGGCCTTCATCGCGGTTGCGCTCGTGATTTTTTCTGAGACGGGATTACTCGTCGGCTTCTTTCTGCCCGGCGATTCGCTTCTGGTTACGGTCGGCATCGTGGCCTGGGACGCGGGCTGGCCACTGCATTGGCTGATGCTCTTGCTGTGTGTGGCTGCGATCGTTGGGAATAGCACCGGCTATCGAATTGGCGCCACCGCCGGGCCACGATTATTTACGAAGGATGAATCGTTGTTCTTCCGCAAATCGTACCTGCTCAAAGCGCAGGCTTTTTATCAACGGCACGGCGGCAAGACGATCATCATCGCCCAGTTCATGCCAATTATCCGCACTTTTGCCCCGGTGGTCGCGGGGATTGGGCGAATGCCATTTCGGAGGTTTCTCACGTTTACGGTAGTCGGGGCAATCCTTTGGGTGGGCGGCATGCTCACGCTCGGCTATCTGTTGACCCCCGTGATCGACCAGCCACTCAAGAGTATATTCGGCGAAGATTTCCGAACCGCCAAGCACGTCGAGAAGGTGATTATCGTGGTTGTCTTGTTGTCGATCTCGCCTGGATTGATTGCAGGCGCAAGAATTGGCTCGCGAAACGACGGGCGGCTCGAATTGGCAGCCCCGCCGTGATCGCCCAAGAGGCCAATACCGCCGCGTGAGCTTTCGATGCGCCACGTGATTCCATTCCTGAGCTATGGGATGATCGCGCTCGGCGCGATTATCTTCATGGCTCTCATGAGTTGGACTGCTCAGCGTGGCGGCCCGGCCGCAGGCTCCGGCAGCCAATCGCACACATTTCGTTATAAATTCGCGATTCGTTGGTTCGCACTCTTTGCGGCATTCGGCGTTCCTATCGTAATCACGGCGTTGATCGCCGCGTTTCCCCCGCGAGCCGGAGCGGTTTGGTACGTTATGGGAGCGTATGTCCTGTTCGTGGCGATTGGTATTCCACTCTTCTGGGAAACCAGCAGATATTACGTTTCCGTGGGCGCGAAGGGGTTGGAGCGACGATCGGCATGGACGGGACTCCGGTCGATTCCGTGGGACGACATTGGCGAAGTGACTTACAGTCCGTTCAATGCATGGTTCGTCTTCGCTTCGGAAAGCGGCGACAAAATCCGCATTCACTCACTCATTGGCGGGCTCAACCACTTTTTGCAGCTCGTCGAAATGCACCTGCCGCCAGCGGCACTTACTAAGGCCCGCACCGGGTACACGCGACTGGGCCGTGCAATGCCCAGGCTGGGAAATGAGCCGATCCTGGAAGCGCGGCCGCCCCGCTAATGCGGCCCGTAAGGGGGAAAGAATTGCCGTCCAGCTTTAACCGGCCTGACGGCAGGCCGATCGTCTGGCGCTGTCACCACTCGCGATCGAGTTGGTGCCATCAAATGGTGCGAGCTTGGGTCGAGCAAGAAGCGCGGAGGAATTTGGCGTCCGGCCCGGCGGCAATCGCCAATGCACTTCCAATTCCAGCGGCCCGACCGTGAGAATGTCCCCAGAGCGAAGCAATCGGCTCGATGAGGGAATGCCATTCACAAGAGTCGTCCCACCGACCGAACGGAGGTGCGGCCCTTCCGGCGTCACGGAAACAACGCAGTGTACAGCCCGAACCAAAATATCAAGAATGCGGAGATCGCAGTTCTCATTGCTCCCGATGAGCGTAACTGGAACCAGGAGAGTTCGCGAGATGCCGCAGTCCGGACCGTTGCGAACGATGAGTTCGCCTGCCAGAGGCTCGGTGCGCGATTGGGAGCGATTGGACATCAGGTCGTTCATCTCAGTTGTGCCGATTATTATAGAGATGCTGAGTTTGCGCAGATTGGCAAATTTGCGGATAATCGGGGATTTGTTCGAAACAGACGCGGACGGTCGAGTTCCATTCAAGCACAAAACTCTCCCGCCCGCTCCGAAACTGACAGCTGATTAGCCAATGACGTTTGTCAGCATTTGTGAAAGTTCCGCCTCGCTGCGGAGACCGGTCACCGACTGCACGGGCGAAGGGCTGCCTTTGAAGACGAGAATGCGGGGGATCGAGTTGATCCCAAACTGGGCGGCGAGGTCGCCATTCTCGTCAATGTTGACTTTTCCGACTTTCAACTTGCCGGCGAACTTCTTGGCGAGCTTGTCAACAATGGGGGATAAAGCCCGACAGGGCCCACACCAGGGAGCCCAGAAGTCGACGAGCACAGGCACGCCGCTCTCAATCACTTCCGCCTGCCAGTTGTCGGTCCCAAACTCGTGCACATTGGCGCTGGCCATTCCGGACTCCTTGAGGTGGGATCTTGCGTTTATTGCGCAGCCCACTTGTTTAGTATTGTGAAGATAAACGACCGTGCGGTCAATCTTCGAATTCGAGTAGCCAAGAGGTGGAAAGGATTCGCCGGCATGGCCCCGCGTCGGGACCGGTGCCATAAACTGCAATTGTGCCTTCCTTGACTGCCGCTCGCAATCGCCGTACAAATCAGGGGGTTGGCCCTGTCGTCTAGAGGTCTAGGACACAGCCCTTTCAAGGCTGCGACACGGGTTCGAATCCCGTCAGGGTCATTCCTACCGCCTTCCCCATTTTCGAGTTTAGATGGAGTCGGGAATCAGCCGTCAGGACCCAACCAATACCCTTACTGCTGGCTCCTGATTCCTTGTTTTTGTTGAGGTACCCGTGAGCAACATTCCTTGGTGGGGTTATGTCATTCTGGCCGGCTTGGCGTGGGGCGTGTATGTCCCACTGATCTTCTTCGGCGGCACGGAGTTAACCACTCGCCCGGGAACGATCGGCGGCCGACTGGCATCGATCCTGTGCGTGGGCATCGCTTATTTCGTAATGGCGGTCGTTGTTCCGCTTGTGCTCATGACTATTCGAGACGATGCGAAGCCGGAATGGAAGTCGACGGGTCTCATTTTCAGCGGTCTGGCTGGTGTGGCGGGTGCGGTCGGCGCGATTTGCGTTATCTTCGCGAGTAAGGCCGCCGTCGAATCCGCCAAGGCGCAAGGGGTGAACCCGGCCACCTATCGCATCTACATTGCTCCTTTGATCTTCGCCCTGGCGCCGGCCATCAACACAATCTTGAGCCTGCTGTGGCATCCGAAAGCGGGCAATCCGTTCGTCTTCGACTTCGAGATCCCCGGCTGGAAGCTGCCCGCGGGAATTGTTCTCGTCGCGCTGGGTACGTTTCTGGTATTGATGTCGAAGGAAGAAGTGGAATCACACAAGTCGCCGGGGAGTCCGAAACCGGCACAGGTGACGCCGTCACCATAGCGACTTGGCGAAACTCCTCGTGCGAATTTGGCAGCGGTAGAAACCCGGAGCAGGCACCGTTGAATTCGACGGAATGGAAGGACAAATCGCTCAGATATGCCCCGCGGAATAGGTTCAATGCTGGGGTCCGTCCTGATTGGAAGGGCTCTTCGATCCGATTTGCCTTTCAAGCTTCGACAGGAAATTCCGGCAGTTCCGGCCATCCCTGTTCAAGTTGAACCAGGAAATGCTCTCCGAACGGACATAGACCAATCCGTTGGGTTCAACACCCACAAGGATCCTCCAGCCAATCTTGTTCCAGATGGCTAGAATTCCGGGCGGAATGAACGCTTCAGCTACTAGCCCCGTGGGCGACCATTCGATTTTCGTCGCGTTCATATCGCGGAGAACCATGGAGACGGCCGCGCGGATTTCGTCAAATGGAACGTCGAATTTCCTGCTTTCTTCTGCAGACGCCATGGATCGACTCCCATCATTACCTCACCATCCCCGGCGAGTTGCGGTGGCTGAACTTCGTGGCGAATTCCTTGAGCGTCAGCGTTTCCTGACCTTTGGTCGTCTGCACGACCGCGATCAATTCGCTTTCATCCGGATGCGGACAGCGATAGTTGCCGTCTGAGCCGATGGCCAGCAATTGGTTCTTGTCCGCGACGATGGTTGTCTTCAACTGCCCCGTGGCCGAGTTCCATAAGCGAATCGAGCGATCGAGCGTGGCCGCGACCAACGTCCGGCCATCACTCGAAAATGCAACCTCCGTGACCGGGGCCATCGTGCCCATGTTCAACACATCCTTTTTGGTCCTTGTGTTCCAGAGTTGCATCGTGTGATTGCCGCGGCCGGCGAGGACGAAGAGCCCGTCGTGCGACCACGCAACAGCCGAAACATTCGGCGGACTGCCGGGCTGTTCCAGTTCCGCGAGCATTTTTCCAGTCGCGACCTGGTAGATTCGCAATCGATCGTCCACGCTGCCGACCGCGATCCGCTTGCCATCCGGTGAAAACGCGAGTGACTGGACTTCGGTGGGGTTGTCGATTGACTTGATGATCTTTCCGGTGTCGGCATTCCAGATAACGATGTCTCGGTCGTTGCCGCCCGACGCCAGCGTACGATTGTCGCGCGACCAGGCGACTGACGTGACGACCGCGCTATGTTCGCTGAGCGTCTGCGATGGCTTCTCGCCCTTGGCGGGCCAAACACGGACTTTCTTATCGGCGCAGCCGGTCACAATCTTGCCGTCCGTGGCAACGGCGACGGTCGTGACTATTCCGCCATGGTCAGCGAGGGTTCTCAGCAACTTGCCACTGCCAACATCCCATACCTTGGCGGTCTTGTCCTGCGATCCCGTCACCAGGGTTTTGCCGTTTGCGGACCAAGCCGCGTCGGTCACGACCCCCGTGTGGCCATCGAGTGTCGCGAGAAGCTTTCCCGTGGCCGGGTCCCAAAGCGTTGGCGATTTGGTAACATTGATTCCCTTGAGAATCGGATGATGCGCCCCCCAAGAGAGGCGTTCCACTTCACCCACTTCGATCGTTCGCACGACCGAGTTTTTGCCCATGTGCCAATTCGTGACATTTCCGGGCACAAGCGCAAAGAGTTGAGTGCCGTCCGCCGAGAGAGCCATCGCTGCTGCGACGAGTTGCATCGCCTTTCCGGCCGCGAGTCCATTCGGGGCGTGCGGAACGACTCCGCCGTTTTGGGGGGCAACGAGTAGTCCGCCCTCGGGCGTCCAGGCCAGTGCGAAGCCCGGGCTCGCCAGCTTGTGTTTGATTTGTCCGGAGTCGACGTCGTAAACGATTGTTTGCTTGGAACTGCCGGCGGCGACCAGCTTGGAATCCGGCGAAAACTGGACGGCGGTGGCGTCGAGCGATTCCGTCAACGTATGCACCGTTTTGAGCGTGCTCGCGTCCGCGATGAACGTGCCCGCTTTGGCGGCCGACGTGGCTACGTAAGCGCCGCTCTTCGCGAAGGAGATGCTATAGATCGGGTTGCCATATTCGGCCGTTTCCAGTTGCTTGGTCGCGGCCACGTCCCAGAGCGTGATGAATCCGCTTGTGCCACCCGCGGCGAGCAAGCGCGTCCCGTCCGGCGACCAGGCGACATGATGTACGTAGCCCTTGTGCCCTTTCAGCACACGCACCGGCATTCCCGTCCTCATG
Organism: uncultured Gemmataceae bacterium; assembly: GCA_963773845.1. Classification (GTDB taxonomy): domain Bacteria; phylum Planctomycetota; class Planctomycetia; order Gemmatales; family Gemmataceae; genus SIAJ01. The sequence goes on along the minus strand of CAVZCU010000011.1, from coordinate 376,957 downwards.
TCCCATATTCGAGCAGTACCGTCAAAGCTTCCGGCCGAGGCCAGGTAGTTCCCATCCGCCGACCAGTCGAGGCCGAACACATACGAATCGTGGCCGACGAGTGCCCTCTCGAACTTTCCGGAATCGGTGTCCCAGATGCGAATGATGCCGTCGTAACCGCCCGTGGCGAGATGCTTGCCGTCGGGACTTAGCGCCAGGGTCGTGGGATACCAGCGATGCCGTTTGGTCTCGATGGTCCACGACCGCGCGTTCCGCAGTGGACCCGGTCGTTGCACCGGAGTGCGAATGCTGAGTGGCTCCCCCGGCTTCGGCAAATCGGCCGGATTGCCGACCAAGGGATGCCGGGCTTGGGCTTTGTTTTGGATTTGGAACCGGCCTGGCCGGTGGCTTGCGAGTCGACGAACGGAAGCAGGCTAACGGTCAAAAAGAGGAGGGAGAAGAATCGCATGACGACACCTCAGGGTGAGGCGTCCAGCATACCATGCTCGAACGCCAAGGGAAACGCATCGCCAGGATTCTTCCGGTCAACCTCGTCCCCTTCTGTGGACGAATCCAAAACACCCGGAAGATTCCGAACTGGTCTAAGTGAAGCCGCGACGCGGAGTCTTCGGAGCGGAGCGCTTCTCGCAGCGACATCCACCTCACGGATCAACGAGGCGACGTCTTCGAAGCGGAGCGCGGGCGATCGGAATGGGCAAGCGCTCGCGCTCCGCTCTCGCATCGCGGCTTCACGAATGCTTGGCCGAAATGGACAGTTGGTAGTTGTTTTGGTGGTCCAGCTGAATGCGTCCAATCGCCATTGGGCGCTTACGACGAATAGTCGCAACCGCATCGAAGTCGCCGGCGCAGAACCCAATCCACCCTCGAACGCACGAGAGAGTCGCTTATGCTACGGAGCTCATGCGTCTCGCTTATGCATCAATTCAGGCAGTGGCCACCCGCCCAGGCCGTCAATTCAGGAAATCAATTCGAATAAAGAAATCATTGCTTTTTACTTGTAGCCCTCAAGTTCCTCGGCTAACGTAGTCGCCGACCCGAAATACTCGCAGGACTCGGGTTCTTCTTTGTACCGTCACCTGGGAGCCCCACATGCGCCTCTGGACGCCTCGATTCCTTTCGTCCTCCGGGACCATCAACACAAGTCGGCCTCGCCGTGCTTGTCTGGTTGTTCGCCAATTGGAGGATCGGACCGTACCAACGGTTGTCCCCGGACCATGGCTGCCACAGTACGTCTGGCCGGAATCGCCGGCGATTGTGCCGTCGCCGAGCGACATTCGTCCGGAGCCGAATGCTGCGCAGCCCGTTGGCGCCGGGAATTCTGAGATCAACCGTGCCACACAGAATGGTCGACTGCTTGTGGACGCCGGCGACGGCGTTGTCCCTTCGCCGACTGTCAAAATCGCAGGTGTTTCTCTTACGAAATTCAACCCGGTCACCAAGAAAGTCGTCTTCAAACTCGTGGGAGACAAGTTCGATACTCTCTTCGGACCGGTGACGGTGACAAGGAACGGCATTTCCTTGTCCTCGGATGCGTTGAAAATCACCCCGAGCGCGATCGTCGCGAGCAACTCACTCGTCAGCGGCAAGAATCTGTTTGTGGTCAGCGGCTATTCCCGGTCGGGCCTGCCCGTGTCCGCCCAGTTCATCGTTTGGGCCGGCAATCTGAAGGTTGTCGTCGAGACACGGGATGAAACGGGCCAATTGGTGAAGACCGGCATGAAGGTCAAGATGTCGATCGGCGACGATCAGTCCGTTTTCGCCATGCATGGGACGGTCGGCGGAAAGGCAACGTTTACGAACGTTCCCAACTGGACGGTTCTCACTCAGGCAACTGGTGGCAAGTGGTACGGCGATGGTGGCGATGTGGCGGCCTTTGGCACGATTGTGGTCACGGTCTCCAAAATCCCGGACCCGGCAGCTGTCGAGAACCTTGACTTCACGCAGGGACTCGTCGGCTGGACCGTTGGCCCCGGAGCCAATGCCACAATCGTCGATGGCGCGGACGATGGCGCTAAGATCACGAATCCGAACTTTCAACTCAGCACCTCCGGCGAGGGGCCGCGAACGGCATCGACGACGTTCGACGTGCCGGCGGGTCAATCATCCGTGCGCATCCGATACCGGTTCATCACCTCCGAGGTGCCAGGGGGGTATTTTGGTTCGCAGTACAACGACTGGTACTCAGTCAGTCTCCGGTCCTCCCAGTCCGGCAACCAGGGAGACACAAACACGATGAATGGACTTGGCCTGGCCGCATTCGACGCGTCCGGGGCCACCCAGTGGCGAGAACTCACCTTGCCCGTCAATAAGAAGGGGGACAAAGTCGAAGCGACGATCACGGTCGCCAACGTGGCGGATGGATTGTACGATTCGAACGTGCAAGTCGACTTCATCAAGAAGGAGAAGTCCGACGTCAAGTTCAAGTCGCTCCAATGGGATAGCAGCAAAGGGGGACTGAAACTGAAGTACACCACCACCGCGGACATCGAAGAAGACACGCAAGTGGATGTTTATTTCGCGTCCGGATCGTCGGTCAATAACGAGCTCGGCTCGGCAGTCTATACATTCACGGTCCCCGCGGGAACGAAGAAGGGGGCCTCCAAAACGGAACAGATTCCCGGTGCGAATCTGCAATCGCCTCCAGACGACATCGCCAGCCAGATCACCCACGTGATTGCGGTTTGCGATGAAACCAATTCGATTTCGGTCAAGGACGTGAGCATCTATCCGGCCGGGCAGACAGCGGATTTCAGCGTGCTCAAGCAGAAGACGATCAATGTGGTCAAGGGATTGTTGCGTTATGCGGGAACCGCTTCGGCGGGAGTTTCGAGCACCATCCGAACGGCCGAGGACCAGGCCCGGATCATGCTTGAGTATCTTCTGAAAGGCGCAACCACGATGGCCCAAATCCAGGCCAATATCGATGAGCAGCACAATCTATATAAGCCGACGGGCGACAAAGTAATCGACGTCTACGAAGAACAGATTGCCGACTACACGACTGTGGACGAAATCAAAGCCAACGCGATCGCCATCCACCAAGCGATGGTGGACAAGATCAAGGAGCTATATAACAACGACCCGCCCGAACTTGTTTCGAACCATTGTGTTGCGCCGGAGAAGTACGCCCTGAAGAATGTGTTGGACATTCCCATTGCCTATTTGACGGCTAAGGCGCGGGATCTTTTCCGACAAGCTGCGTCGGCTACCCTCGGCAGCGGATTCATCGACGAGTCCAACAAGAAGAACAAAGCATTTCATTTGGAGGTAACGCAGTAGTTGATCCCATGGGAATCGCGAATCGGCCCGGGCGTCATCCGGAGTCCGGGCCGTCCAATTACTCAGCGCTTGAAGACGAGTTGTTCCAGCAGATCCTGCGGGTCGACCGGCTTGGTGAGGTGTTTATCGAAGCCGGCGCGTTGGGATTTCTCGATGTCTTCGTGCCGACCATAGCCGGATACCGCTATGAGCCGAACGCCCGTCAATTCCGGCTGCTTTCGGAGAGCACGGGCAACGCCGTATCCGTCCAGCTCCGGCAGACCGATGTCGCAGACGACAACGTGGGGACGGAATCGGCCAGCCGCCTCGACGCCGGCGGGTCCGGTGTATGCCACTTCGACTTCATAGCCGGTTAAATCGAGCAGCATTCGCAGACTCTCGGCGGAGTCGTGGTTGTCCTCCACGACCAGCACGCGTGCCCGGCGGCCGATGGAACTCGGCGACGCCGGAATCTCCGTCAGCGCGGCCGGCTCTCGGAACTTCTTGAGGCGAACGATGAACTCGCTGCCCTTGCCCGGGCCATCGCTCCGTGCCTCGACCGTGCCGCCATGCAGTTCCATCAGTCCTTTGACCAGCGCCAATCCCAGTCCCAGTCCGCCGCGCGACCGGTCGAGCGAACGATCGGCCTGGGTAAAAATCTCGAACAAATGGGGGAGCATCTCGCGATCGATTCCCATGCCAGTGTCACGCACGCTCACCTGAGCCGCATCCCCCTCGGCGGCTGCCGTCACCGCGATTGTCCCGCCCTTGGCCGTGAATTTGATCGCATTCTGGATCAAGTTATCCAGCACCTGAGACAACCGGGTGGCGTCGCCATCCACCCAAACGGGACCGCTGGGCGCGGCGAATATCAATTGGAGCCCAGCGCCCTCGGCCACCGCCCGCCGGTCCTCCGTGCAGGTCCGAGCCACATCGGACAAGTCGAGCCGAGTTCGGTAAAGGGCGACCTTGCCGCGCGACACTCGCGACACTTCGAGTAAGTCATCCACGATCCGAGCCATGTTCTCGACCTGTCGGGCCATCATGGCCCGCGTCTCGGTGACCAACTGCGGGTCATCTGGCCGTCGGGAGAGCAAGTGCAGACCATTTCGGAGCGGCGCGAGCGGGTTCCGCAATTCGTGGGCCAGCATGGCCAGGTAGTCCTCGCGCCTCCGGTCCGCATCCCGAAGCGCTTCCTCCATTTGCTTGCGTTCGGTAATATCCACGCACGCCCCAATGAACCCCGTAAATGAGTCGTCCGAGCTGGCGAGTGGAACGCCATTGTCCAGAAACCAGCGGTGACTTCCATCGCGACGACGAAGCCGGTACTCGATCGCGAACGGTCGGCGGGCATCGCAAGCGTCGCTGTATGTCTGCGTACAGAGTTTCTGGTCGTCCGGATGGATCGCCGCGGTCCACCCATCACCGATCGCCTGGTTCAACGTTTGCCCGGTGAAATCGAGCCAACGCTGGTTGAACCAGAGGCATCTCTTGTCGGGCCCGGCGAGCCAAATAAGGACCGGCAGTGAATCGCCCATTCTTTGAAAGCGCCGTTCTCGCTTACGAAGTTCATTTTCCTGCCGACGTTCGACCGTCACATCCGTAATCAACCCATCCCAAATGAACGCTTCGCCCACGGGCTGGCATGCGGATCGACAGCGGATCCATCGAACCTGGCCAGAGCGGTTACGCTGTCGAAACTGACAATCGAAAACGCCATGCGTTCGCCCGGCCTCGATCTCGGCCGCGATTACGCGGGGTAAATCTTCGGGAACGATGAGGCCGTATAGCGTGTAGGGATCGTCCAGCACTTCGGCCGGGGAGATGCCAAAGATCCTTTCGATGCCGGCGCTGATATGGGTGAATCGTCGACCCCCGTTGGGATCCTGCACGATCTGATAAATCGCGACCCCGGGCAAATGATCGCCGAGCGTTGCGATGTGGACTTTGCCCTCCTCGGCGGGACCACCGACGGGCCGACGCGTTCGGCGGAGGTTGAGCAGTAATTCCACCGTCGCCCGGATCACCTCCGGAGCGATCGGCCTCGAGAGACTGCCCGACGACGGAAAGGCAAATGCCTGTCCCTGAGTTTCGGGTGGACTGCCGCTATCCGCAACAAATAGAAGTGGAATGCGTCGCGTGCGCTCGTGGCCGCGCAATTGCTTGGCCATGCCCAGGCCGGACTTATCCAGGGGCAGAACGACGACCAGATTGTTGGACGCACGCAGTTGAGTGGCGAGATCAGCCGGTTCGACCCAATCGACCGACACATCGAGGCCCTGAACACCCGAATCGAATGCCCGCACATCTTCGACTTGCCCGCCCACGATCAGGATCTTGTATCCGGCAATCGTCATGAACATCATCCCCGGAATTCAACCGCCAGGAACTCACCGGTGGACCAAGAGTACCAGGCGAGAAACGGAGGGGGCGAGCAGCGAACTGGCCTCATTGCCTAAATTGTCTAAACGACCGTGACCGTTGGTGCGACGTGGAGATCACCCATCATACAGCGCAGCGCATCCATTGTCGTCCTACATTCGGCCCTGTTCGCAAATCCCGGTCTTCGGCGCTACCGAACCGCAGGCGACGGCGGAACAAACTGCAGTGGCTGCCGCTCGGTCACGTGTATTCGCCGGTTCAGTTGAATACTTGCGATCCGCCGACGCCATGCGGTAGACTACTCATACGATGCTTCGCTTACTCGGTTCACCGAAACGCCTGTGCAACGGCCCAACTCGCCGTGATCTCCTGCATCTCGGGGGCCTGGGATTGTTTGGCGTAGGCATCGGCGATTACCTTACCTTGCACGAAGCGCAAGCGGCTCCTTCGCCAACACGCAGATTCGGCCAGGCCAAAGCGTGCATCCTGCTCTACAAGTACGGCTCGCCGGCCCAGCACGAGACCTTTGATCCGAAGCCCGACGCACCGGCCGAAGTTCGCGGCGAGATGCGGCTCGATCCCGACCCGCGTTCCCGGCATCCGCATTTGCGAGCATCTTCCACGAATCGCGCGAATCATGGATCGCCTGACCGTGGTACGATCGCTGACGCATCCCTATCCGTTGCATGGCACCGTCTATGCCATGACCGGCATTCCGCAAGTGGATACCCGCATCGAAAGCAAGCCACGCGATCCGCGGCAATGGCCGTTCATCGGCTCGATTGTTGACTACATCGAAGACCGGCGGGCCGGAAACAAGATGCCCGCGGTGCCACGCAACGTGGCGATGCCATTCCCACTCGGTTCGAAGACCGAAATCCCTCCGCTGGCCGGGCCCTATGCAACGTGGTTGGGCGCGCAACACGATCCCTTATTCACGGAGTTCTCCGCCAAGGGCGACCGACCGGCGCCGGTCATCCGCAAGCATATTTTCAACGACCCGTTCCTATCGATCAAGCCGACCGATCGGATGACATTGGGCGCCGGCGACAGCGAGCCGATCGCTCGCGACGTCATCGAATTGCGCCGATCTCTTCTCAATCAATTCGATCGGGCCCGCGCACGGCTCGAAGTGGATGAGCGTCTCGAATCATTTGGTAGCCAGCAGCGGGTCGCTTTTGATTTGCTGACATCGGGCAAGGTGCATCGGGCACTGGACGTTGGCATGGAACCCATTGCCCTGCGCGAGACGTATGGCATGAGCCTGTTCGGTCAGGCAGCGCTCGCCGCTCGGCGACTGGTGGAGGCCGGCTGCAAATTCGTGACCGTGTTTTTCGATGCGTTCGGCTTGAACGCCGGCGGTTGGGATACGCACGACAATCATTTCGCGCGCCTAAAGGATTTCTTGTTGCCTGTATTCGACCAGACTTTTTCCGCACTCGTGCTCGATTTGGAAGCGCGTGGAATGCTGGACGAAACGCTGGTCCTGTCCATGAGCGAGCACGGGCGAACGCCGAAGCTCGACAACAGGGTGAAAGGCGGCGGCCGCGACCATTGGTCGCGGGCATACTCGCAAGTCTACGCTGGCGGCGGGATGGGCGCCGGCAATCTGGTCGGCCGCACCGACTCGATCGCAGGCGACGTCATTGACAAGCCGATTTCGCCCAAGGACGTGTTGGCGACGACGTTTCATCTCCTCGGCATCGATCCGCTAACAGCCATCCCCGATCGTTTTGGCAAGCCGATGCCAATAGCGGGGGCTGGACAATTGCAGACGGAGCTACTGGGATGAAATGAGTGATCTCATCCGTGAAGCCCTGCCATTACCGCGAGATCGTGCCCACGCGTCGAGCGACATTTCGGACCGAGACCAAGAATCGGTCCGCTTCAAAAGAGTCCTGGGCGATGCGATCGAAAAAGCGATCCAGATCGCCCGCGGCCTCGGATAATTCTCCCTCGGAAAGGGCGAGGCACGCCAATTCAATCGCCTCGACGGCGGTGTGGTCAATCGGCAGAACGATGGTCACGTCGCGAAGGCGTCGGTGCCGACCGTTGCGTCGAAGAGCCTCCGCCACGGCATACACTTCAGAGAACCAATCTTCTTGAGCGCAATGAGAGCCACCGGCAAGTTGTGCAACTGGGCGCTGAGCATTCATTGAATTCACCACGGAAGGTTATCTCGAAGTCGAAAGGGCGTGCACATTCTTTGACGCAATCGGCGGGCTCACTCTCCCAGTAATTTCTATCCAATCACAAAAGTCCGCGTGAGTGAATTCTTCAGCCGCGTATGTTTGATTTGTACACCCGCATGAATTCTCTCCAGTAAACGGTGCAAATTCGCAAGGATAGTGGCAATCCGAACACCAGTCATTCTGTTCCGGGCTCAATCGCTCACTCAAATTCGCCGACCCGCACCCGACGAATGGTGAGCAAACGCTCACCGCTCTCGATGAGACGATCCGCCAAGACCACAATGAGGAGCCGGCGTTTAGTTCACCAGCGATCGAGGTCGCTCGGACAGCGCCAAAGCAGTTGGGCTATTCGACTGGACCACGCCGGCGTCACGATCGCGTCGGCCCCAACGCCTTCGGCCAGTTCGACCACCAGATGCGTTACTTGGTCATCGACCGACTGGTGCCGCTACTTCGAAAGCGTCGCGATCCTGCTGGGACAGGGCGGAAATTCGTAAGGGCGTGTCGGGACGAAGCATTAGCGTTGGTCGGCTGGGTCGAAAAAGCGAAGGCGATTTCGTGGTCCAACGCCCGGTGGCGCGGCGAATTGAGCCGAACTCGAAGCTTGGGGCCAGGGAGATCGGCGAGGATTGGGCCATTACGCTCATGTTATTTGGCGGCTTCGCGCAATTGGCGGATTCGCGTTCCATGGTCGTCGGACGTGCGAAAAGTTGATTCGGACGACGTCGACACTGCTTCCAAGTTGGATCGCACGATGTCGAGAGCATCCGTCGCCGGTCCCAGTGTGGCTACAATGCGGGTGCGGCGAAACCTGCGGAACTTCGAGCATTGGGATGGGAAAGCGGTGATTCATGCGCTCACGGAGCAGTCGCCAACTCGGGATCGCGCTCGTCGCTTGTTGGCTGGCTCTGGAGACGGCAGCGCTTTGGACTCCGCGGATTCTCAACGAGACCCATTCGGCAGAGATGATGACGCGGCTAACTGCCCGCGTGGCGGTGCTTTTCTGGGGAGTCGCCGCAGCCGCCCTCTTGCTCAACCGGCGAACGGACGCCAAGTCGATCTGGACGCTCGCTTGCGCCGCCTATTTGGTTCACGTTGCGACGGCATTTGATCGCGTTCATCACTGGTCTCATGCGGCGGCCTTCGATCACGTTCAACAGGTGAGTGGCTTCGGAGTGGGCATATTCGTCTCGTACACCTTCAGCATTCTGTGGATCATAGATGTCGCCTGGTGGTGGATCAGGCCCGCCAGTTACGATTCGCGGTCGCGATGGCTCGAGGGCGGCATTCACGCATTCATGGCGTTCGTCGTCTTCAACGGAACTGTCGTTTACGAGTCGGGTTTCATTCGTTGGACGGCGGTTTTGATGTTCATCAGTCTCGGAATTCTTGCCTGGTTACAATTGGTGCGGCGAGATTCAATACAAAGAATTGAGGTCACGCCATAATTCTAATCCACCTCCTGGTTGCAACTTCTCGCCCAGTCATGAAGTATGGTTTGGTGACCATTCTGCTGTCGGCTGACACTCGCGCCGTCAGCGGTCGGTCAGGGACGCACCCATGCCGCTTGTCACCGCCGATTCCCTGATCGACGCCCTTCGTGGCCGGCCTATCCTCCGGCCGGATCAGTTCGAGCAATTGACCCGCGAGCAGAATTCCACTCAGACCGAGCCACGGGAACTGGCTCTTGCGCTGATCAAGCGCGGCTGGATTACCGTTTATCAAGCGAAGAAGTTGCTTTCGGGAAGGCCTGACGACCTGGTCATCGGTCCCTATGTGATTCTCGACAAGCTCGGCGAAGGCGGAATGGGAAAAGTTTACAAGGCGATGCAATTGAGCCTGGACCGTATGGTCGCCTTGAAAGTGGTTCGAAATTCGTTGCTCAAGAATGAGGTCGCGCTCAAGCGCTTTCAGCGCGAAGTTCGGGCCGCTGCCAAACTGAAACATCCCAACATTGTCACCGTGTTCGACGCCGATCAAGTCGGCGACCGGCATTTCCTCGTGATGGAGTTCATCGCCGGGATTGATCTGGCGCGAATGGTCAAGGAACGCAGCGCCCTGCCGATTGGCATGGCCTGCTCGGTCGTTCGACAGGCAGCCCTCGGCTTGCAAAGCGCTCACGACCTGGGGTTCATCCACCGGGATATCAAACCGAGCAACCTGCTGATTGCATCGGACCCGAAGGGGCAATTCGCGGTCCGTAGCGTGGTCAAAATCCTCGACATGGGCCTCGCCCGCGTTCAGTCGGACGATCTGGCCGGCGAGAACATCTCCACCGAATTGACGCGAACGGGAACGGTCATCGGCACACCCGATTACATGTCGCCGGAACAAGCCAAGAATTCCAGCGCGGTCGATCACCGGTCCGATCTCTATTCGCTGGGATGCACGTTCTACCACCTTTTGACCGGCGAAGCGCCGTTTCCAACGGGTACGCCACTGGAGAAATTACTTCAACACCAGATGGACAGCCCGCGGCCAGTGCAATTGATTCGCATGGACGTACCGCCCGAGGTGGCGACCATTCTGCACACGCTTCTGGCCAAACGACCCGACAATCGATTCCAGTCCGCAATGGCTTTGGCCCACGCGTTGGAGCCTTGGTGTTCGGATGCCGGCAACTCCGCGATTCCCCCCGCATTGGTGCCAACGGCGGAGGCGGTCGACCCGACCTCGGTCACTTTGGAGACTGCTCCGCAGGACCCTTTCGATTTTGGCCATCAGGTCGAGGCGGCGACGCCCGAGTCGACGCGCCGGGCTGCGCCCACACGCTCAACCAAGCGAAAGTCCAGGAATTTCCCCTGGTTGATCGTCGTTGCTTCCATTCTCGCGGCGAGCATGCTGGTCGCCCTGGTTGCGATCGGAATCGCCATCGCGGCTCGCAAGAAGGCAGAAGCGTCGCCTGGAAACTCCGAACCCGTCAAGAACGAGGTGCCGCCGAAACCGCCCCCCCGAACGGCGAAGGCGGACCCACCGCCAGTCCGCGATTTGGAAGTCATCGACAAGTACCTGCCCGACGATTCGACCATCGCGGTTGTATTCGACTTGAAAGCTTGGCAGGTGTATGAGCCAGCCCGCCAGTTTGCCCTGGCGCCGATGGCAGAAAGGTTGGCGAAGTTCCATCGCGCAACGGGGGTCGATCTCTTGGCAGTTGTAGAACGAGTGATCGTTGCCCTAGGCGCCAATGAAAAGTCCGGGGAAGTGATCGTACTTCAGGGGCGCGGACTCGTCACACCCAATTTGATCGATGCCGTCAAGTCCATGCCCGGAGTGGAAAGCGAAGCGGCATGGCAGGATGGCCCGGACCTGCTCGTGCTTGGATCGCAGTCCGGCGCGGGCCGCGCCTTCGTCGGCACGTCGGAAACGTGTGCGATCATCTCATCCCACCGGCAACGCGTGGTGGATGCGCTCCGTAAGCACGAAGGGATGAAAACGACCCAGTTCGCGGACCCAACGTTCGGACGGGGCCTGGAATTCGCTCACACACGACCATTCGCGGCTTTCGCGGCAATGGGAATGCGCTCCGGCTGGGCCCGAACGCAGCCGGCCGCGAGCAAGATTAATTTCGCCGCCGCGGGGGTGACATTCGACGACCGAGGCATGCACCTGCATACGGTCGCCGACGAAACCGAGGCGGGCAAAGTCGCCGAGTTGCAGAAGTCGTTCGGCCGAACGCTCGACGCCAAGGCCAATGCCAGCAACCCACCGGACTTGCGAGTCCAGCGGATAGCCCACTTGCTGCTGGATGCCCAGCCGGGCAAGCTATCCCTGCCGGCATTTCGCCGAACCCACCTCAGCAGCCTGGTGCCAACTCGCAAGCTCGAAGAGTGGTTCGCGCCATTCTTTTCGCAGACGGACAAATAGGACGTCTCAGCAGTCCGTTATTCGTGCCGCAACGCCTCGATGGGATCAAGTTGGGCCGCGCGCCAGGCGGGATAAAGGCCAAACACCATGCCGATCAAGGCCGCGACGACGAACGAATAGACCATCGGCTGAACCTGCAGCACTGCCGGAATCGCGGTTCCCTGCCATTTGGCAACGGCGGGCACACCGTAAACAATGCCGATGCCCGCCCCGATGCCGAGCAATCCCCCGATCGACGTCTGAACGATCGCTTCGATCAAGAACTGGAACACGATGTCACGGCGCTTCGCTCCCAGTGCCCGGCGAATGCCGATCTCGCGAGTTCGCTCGGTCACCGTGGCCAGCATAATATTCATGATGCCGATGCCGCCGACCAATAGCGAAATCGACGCAATCAGGGCGAGCAACCGCTCGAAGTTCCGCTCCGTCTGTTCGGCCGCTTCGAGTTGATCGAGCGGAATGGTGACCGCCCAGTCCTTTTTCAAGTGCGATCGCTCGAGAATCTCCTTGATCAACTCGCCGGCCGCTTTCACCTTCTTGCGTTCTTCGGGATTGTCGACGTTCGCATCGACGGTCATGGTGACCTGACTCAACTCGACCAGTTCCGCGCCGCGCGAGCCCGTGCTCCGCTGCACGATGATGTCGCCCAGCCGCCGCCGGGAAGTGGTCAGCGGAATATACACGTCGTCATTGAAATCCTCCGCGGCCTGGCTGCCGCCGGTGCCGGCCGAGGGCATTCGGTCCTTGATGATCCCGACGATCTGGAAGTCATGCGTATTGAGCACCACGGACTGGCCGATCGGGTCGTCGTACGGGAAGAGTTTGTCGGCCGTGGCTGCTCCCAGGACGGCGACATTGCGAAACAGTTCGCCGTCGGTCTTGATCAGGAATCGGCCGCGCGCCAATTCGAGCTTGTTGACTTCCGCGTATTCGGGAATCGTCGCCACCACCCGAGCGTTGTCCAACCGGTCGAGGCGGCGAACCTCCTTGGGAAAGACGCGCATCGGTACGTCGCGGGTAATCGCCGAGATGGTCTGAAACTTCTCGAAATCCTTGTAGGTCAAGCCATAGTTGGCCACGAACGATCGCGACGAGGTGATCGAATCATCCGGTGGCTTGACGCTCCGGGCAATGATGTTGGTCGCGCCTTGACGCTTGATCGCGTCGAGCGCTTCCTTCATCGATCCCTTGCCGAACGCCAGCAACGAAATGACCGAGGCCACGCCGATGATAATGCCGAGGACCGAGAGAAACGTGCGCAGCTTGTGCAGCCACAGGCTTCGAATAGCCAGCGACATGTTGCGGCGCAATTTGGAGAAGCTTGCAAACATCACTTCAAGTTTCTAGTTTCTAGTTCCAAGTTCCAAGTTCCAAGTTCCAAGTTCGGGCGTCGACAACTTGAAACTCGAAACTTGAAACTCAGTTCCTGTGTCGTTCGTCGCTTTCGATTCGCCCGTCGCGAAGTTTGATCACTCTTCGGGCCCAGGCGGCAATATCGTTTTCGTGCGTCACCATGATGATCGTCTTGCCCGCGTTGTTCAGGCTCGTGAGCGTTTCCATGATCTCGACGCTCGTGCGCGAATCCAGATTGCCGGTCGGCTCGTCGCCAAGGATCACGTGTGGATCGTTGACCAAGGCACGGGCGATGGCCACGCGCTGCTGCTGACCGCCAGACAGTTCGAGCGGCCGATGATCGAGCCGGTCGCCGAGGCCAACCATCTCCGCCAAGGCCACGCAGCGTTGCCGCGTCCGATCGCCCAGCGGGATCCCCTGGTACATGAGTGGCAATTCGATGTTCTCGACCACCGTGTATTGCGGGAGCAAGTTATACGACTGAAAGATGAAGCCGAGATAACGGCACCGCACGTCGGACAGCCGATCGTCGTTCAGGTGGGCGACATTTCGCCCGCTCAAGATGTAATCCCCAGTCGTCGGCCGATCGAGGCAACCGAGAATATTCATCAATGTCGATTTGCCCGAGCCGGAGGGGCCCATCAGGGCAACAAAGTCGCCCTGTTCAATCTCCAGGTCGATTCCCTTGAGAACGTTGACCGTGACCGCACCAAGATAGTAATTCTTGATCAGCCGTTGAACACGAACGATGGATGGCATGTGGAAAGGTCGACAACAAATCGTGGGGAATGGGAAGGGCACATGGGCAGGCCCTTCCCATTGCTCGGCTTCTGGTTACTTCTTCGGCGGGCCGCTGGCGCCTCCGCCGGCCTTGCCTTTACTCTTGCCCTTGCTGCGGGACCCGGGCGTCGGGGTCTCGTCGTGCGTCTTCGCGGAATCGCCGAGTATGGCCTTGGGATTCACGACCACCTGGTCGCCTTCTTGTAGGCCGGACTGCACCTCGGCCATCTTCTCGTTGCTCAGGCCGATCTGGATCTCCCGCTCCTCGGGGCCGGTGGGAGTCATCACGAACACACTTGCGCGTTCGGCCGCTTTCGGCCCCGCCGACAACGGCCTGCACCGGAATGGCCAGTACATTTTCCAGCGTCTTACTAACGTGGATGGTTACCTCCGCGCTCATGCCCGGTTTCAGTCCGGGGAGCGGGTCGTCGATGGCGACGATGGTCGAGTAGACCTTGACGTCGGATGACATCCAGTTCGTCGCGGCAGCGATCAGCGACACGCTGCGAACGTGGCCCTTGAAGGGAATCTCCGGGAACGCATCCACGCGAATGGAAGCCGGCTGGCCGCGTGACGCTTCCACGTATTCGTGCGACCGATACTCTTCCCGCAATTGCTCGATCAGTTGCTCGTGCACCGGGACGGGTGTATTAAAGGGACTTGGGTTCAGCAGCAAGCCGGCCAGAACCGATTCGTGCACGCCAGTAGTCTTACGGACGTCGCCGCGGATCCGGCGGACCATCGCTTCGTGCACGTTGGTGGATACCTGCATTTTGGCCAAGTCCGGAATCCGCATCATCTTCTGGCCTTCCTGGACGCTGGCCCCCTGCTGGATGAGCCCGCGTTCAGTTTGGCTCCATCGGCTCGATTCAGGAATGTAATAAACGACCATGCCATCCTGAGGGGCGGTGATTTTGCAATAGCGGAGCTGGTCTTCGATTTCTTTGAGTTTGTCGGCTTCTTGCAGGTACACGGACCGAGCGGTTTTTCGCTTCGCCTCCTTGTCAACTTCATTAGCCTCGGCTTGGATTAGGGCCTTATCGTAAGCCCGCCAGGCCTCTTGCACCGCCGCGGAAAAAGTCTTTACCTGCACTTGCGAGTCGAACTTCATCAAGAGCAACTTGGTGGTTTCGAGTTTCTTGAGCGTCTCCTTGGAGCCAAACAGCCGGGACTCGTCGGCCTGCACCTGCGATGGGCTCAGGTAACCCTTGATTTCCATCCGTCGCGAATAGGCCAGGTGATCGCTCCACATTTCGACGTCGGCCTTGGCTGATTCGATCTGCCCGTCCAGGTCGTTGAGCGATTGGTGGAATTCGCCTTCAAGGTTGGGAAAGCCGTTTTTGTGGCGGGCGAGAAACGATTCGAGACTGGCTTCCATTTCCAGAAGCAAAGCTCGGGCTTCTTCCCGTCTTTCGATTGCTGAGAGTTCCCTTGGGCAGCCCAACGTACTTTTCCAGGTTCAATTCCGCGAGTGAAATGTCACTGCGGGCTTTCGCGATGGCGCTTTCATTGTCGCTGAGTTGGATCTTGTAAGCTTGTTCGGCGGCCACCCATGCGGCCTGGTCCGTATCCACGACGATCTTCTGTGCCCGGAACGAATCCTCCAACGAAGATGAATCCAGGGTCATGATCAACTGGCCCTTTTTGACCAGCGTACCGTCATCAATCACCCATTTGATGGTGCTCGCGTAGCTGCCCTTGGAACCTGCTTTGACCTTGCAAACGACATCGCGGTTGTCGGAGGATTCGAGAGCGCCGCGTTCCACCACCGTGAGATCGAGATCCTCGTGTTTGACAGTGTGTAACAACAGATCGGGACGATTACCAGAGGCGCGACCGGTGAACACGTACATAAGAACGCCCGCGGCAACGACTGCCCCGCCAACACCAAGAACGATCAGGGTAGTCGGAAACTTGCGGCTCGGGCCATCACCGATCTCCGGCGGGCCGGAATTCGGCGAATCGTCCAGGGTCGGGATCCCCGACAGGACGGGGTTCGGGGAGGGATTCGGGTTTGACGGCAGGAGAGGGGCTATACTCATCGATCCAAACTCCGCGTGCGTCGAGGGGCAAACGCTCGATGTCCCGATAGAAGTTAGTGCGAAAGACCAAGTAGTTGACCCAGGCAGTATATAAAGCGTTCTGTGCGCTCACGAGCGATGATTGAGCGTTTAATAACTGCTGAGTCAGGGCGGCGGCGTTACCGGCGTTTGCCTGCGCCGCCGCCGAACCCGGCTGGGCAGGACCGGTTGCCGGTTGCGGCGGCGCCTGGAACACGTCGAGCGAATTCTCCACCTGATCGTACGCCACCTCCACTGCCCGCCGCTGAATCCGGTAATTCTCCGCCTGCACCCGGAGGTTCCGCAAGTCAATTCGAACGTCATTGAGGATAAAATCCTCAAAAGCCTGCAGATTGCGGCGGGATCGTTGGTAGTTAATCAGCGCCGTACGGTAATTATTCCGCTCGGCCCGTCGCACCAATGGCAATTCGCCATTAATAATTAACTGGTGGGTGCTCCGACTACCGCCGAGTGCAAATGGCTCATTTGCGTTGGGGGGTGATGCCGTCGATAGATTATAGCCGACATTGAGCACTCCAAGCAACGAATTTGCCCGCACGGCTATCTGCCGCCACGCGTCAATCATCTCGGCCCGCGCCGTCATCAATTCCGTCCGATTGGCCAATGCCACCTGGGCCGCCACCGTTTGCGCCTTGTCGAGGTCGTCGTTGAGCATGTCGGCCCCGTCAACCGCGACAGGTGGCAGCGTCGGAAAGGCAGCGCGAATGATTTCGCGGCGTTCCGTGCGTGCCTCATTCATGACCCGGACCAGATTGTTAACCGCATCTTCGTAGAGCACGGCCGTCTGTCGGACCGTAATTCCCTTTTTCTGGTTTGCGGATTCGTATTTTCGGAGCGATTGCTCCAGTTGCGCAATGGCCAGTTCCTTGGGCAGCGAATTCAAGAGGGCCTCATCCTCGGGTGTAAGTCGCTGATTCGCGGCCTCGGCCCGGGCCTGGCGCACTTCCAAATTGCGCTGGCGCTCCGCCAGACGCAATATCTCCGCCTCCAACTCGGCGGAAGACAACCCTCGCCATCGATCCCAGCGCTTCGCGATAGTCGACCGGAACTTCTTGGTGCTTCGGCTCATGGCCGAATTCGATAAAAGTTGTGCCACTTTGTTTCGCAGCGGTACACGCACTGGGAGCGGACTGATTGCCGATCCCGCCAGTGCCTGGAGTGGCGTCCGCAACTGTGCCCGGAATCGCTCCGCCTCGTCGCGGACGGCATTGAAGTCGGTTCGAGCGCGGTGAATTCGGCGAGCACATCCTTGATCGGGCGCGTCGGCCCGTCATCCAGTTCGAGCGGCAAACGCGTCGGAAGCCCGAGCTGAATCTTGAAACGATCCAGTCCGTTCATCAGATTCAACTCGTCCCGCATTGTGCTTGCTTCGCTGTTCAGGATCTGCTGCTCGACCTGTCCCACCTGCAATTCGGAAACGTCCCCCCGTCCCGCAAATTCCTTGTACAGCGCGAAATAATCGGCCAGAGTGGCGAGATTTTCACGATCGTTGCGCACGATCGCTTCGGCAAGCAGAGTGGGCAAAAATCCCTGATTCGGCGAGTTGGGGCTCGGGGTGATGCCGCGAAGCGTGAGCCCAGGATACGAAAAGACGCTATTGAACGGATCCGTTCCCACCGCGATGAATCCATAGAAGTTCGCGCGGAACCGAGCGAAGGACCGGACCGCGTACACCAGTGTGCGCTCGGCCTGGGTGAGTGGCTCGAGCGTGACCGCCCAGCCGCCACCCTGGAGAAGAGGCTGAGTCAGTTGCAGAGTGAAATTGGATACACTGGTCGTCATATTGCCGTTGCCCAGGTCGATCACCATCTGGTTGGCCAGTTGCGCGACGAGCTGGGCCCCGGTCGGGAATAATTGGTTCACCGCGCCAGTGCTGTTGATATTCCACAGCGATGCGGGCCCACCGGCCACTTGCCGGCCACGCCATTCGCGGATCGCTTGCGAATTGGCAAACAACTGGGGGTAGAAGTTGAAGCGCTGTTGCGTCACCGGAAGAGCAGCCAGATACAAATCCTCGCGGCGATCTTGGAGGTCGCGGGCGTTGAATTGACTCAGCTCGACGGCCTGATCCATGGTGATGAGGAATCCCCGCTCACCCGTTCGCAATGCCTTTTCCAGTGATGCGGGCACCCCGCGTCCGCCGGTGTCCGAACTCGAGTAGTTCGTCGGCTGGATCGGGCTGCCCAGGGAGGCCAAGGGTTGCCCGTTATTGGAAGTCGCCTGTGCCTGCAGCGCCCGGTTGGACTGATCGCAATAGCGCAGAAATTCCAGGTAGCCCTGTCCTTCCTGGTCCGGCCCCGAGTGGAACTTGGTGCGGAATGGCTGCGGGTCGGGAGACAAGGCCGCCGTCTCGGGATCGTCGGGCGGCTTTTTCGGTCGATCCGGCTTGTCGAAGTCGGCGAATCGGGCCCGAGGATCGGGATAGACGTACCAGCTTCGGTCGACGGCCCACCGCGGATCAATGCTCTTCTCTTTGAGTAGCCCTTCCACGTCGCGATCGGCACTCTTGCGGAAGAACGAGCCGCGTGCAGCCCGCCGCGATGGCGAGCAAGCAGCACCAGCCACGGCAGGCGACGGATCGCGGAGAGGCAATGAGCAGACGTCAAGGCGCAATCCCCCGGCGCAGGCGGAATAACCCGTTCCTTCGTTATCGGCGTTAGGGTTTGGCTAACTTAAACTGACGCGAATCGGACTTCCCGGTCGCTTATGACATGCAGTTTTCGGAATTGCCGTTCTAATTTTCCAAAATCTATTCAAAGACGCACTTGACGCGGACGGTGCCAGCTGTGTATTATCCGCCAGCTTGCGAGATTCGCACCCGGGTTAGAGGCCGCCGCCTGCCCAGTCGGCAAACCCAACCAGGGACGGTTCGGGAACCATGTCGTCGCCGACCCACGGACGGGACTCCTTTCCCTCCCGCCGTCGAGTCTTCCGATGAATCTCCGCCACGGATCCGCCGGGGCGGGTCTTGATCCCGTGCCCGCGAACGAAATTCGACTTCTGGCCCCGGCCAAGGTGAACCTCTTTCTGGAGGTGCTTGGCAAACGGCCGGATGGCTACCACGAGATCGCCACCCTGATGCTGGCGATCGACCTGGCCGATGTGCTCGATTTTGCACCCGCGGCCGGACGGCAGTCTGTCTTTGACATGTGATGACCCGGCATTAACGGTTGGACCCGAGAACCTGGTGCTCCAGGGCGGCCAACCGACTTCGCAAGGAAACCGGCTGCCACGATGGCGCGGCGATTCGACTGACCAAGCGAATTCCCTGGGCCGCGGGCCTGGGAGGCGGATCGAGCGATGCGGCGGCCACGCTGATTGGCTTGAATGAATTATGGAAGCTCGGCCATTTCGCCGAGCGGCACTGGCTCGGATCGGAGCGGAACTGGGCAGCGACGTGCCGTTCTTCCTGAATGGTCCCGCCGCGTGGTGTACCGGTCGTGGCGAAGTGGTCAGTCCAGCAGCGATCGGTAAGCCGCTCGATTTCGTGCTGGTCAAGCCGCCGATGGCGCTGGCAACAGCAGACGTTTATCGCCGCTTGAAGGTTCCGGCGACGCCGGTGGATGGCGAAGCGGTGAAGTCGGCGTCTGGCGGCAGGCGACGTGGAAGGGTTGGGCCGGTTGCTGTTCAATCGCCTCGAAGAGCCGGCGTTTGAACTGTCGCCGGCAGTGGCCGAATGGCGCCGCCGATTGCAAGCGACGGCGACGGTTGGCGCGCTTGATGAGCGGTTCGGGTTCGTGTTTGTTCGCCCTCGGTCGAAATGCTTCGGAAGCCCGGCAGATCCACGATGATCTGTCGCGCGGGTTGGCTTCCGAAGCCATGTCCGCAACCCGCATCTTCCTGGCTCGGAGTTGGCCCTGATAGACCGCCACAGGTTAAAGGAGGACCACTGTGGTCATCACCGAAGTTCGCATCAAGCTGGTCGAAGAGAACAATGAGCGTCTGATGGCATTCTGCTCCATCACGCTCGACAACGCGTTCGTCATCCGCGACCTGAAGATCATTGAGGGCACCAAGCGGCTTGTTCGTGGCCATGCCCAGCCGCAAGCTCACCGATCGTTGTCCGCGGTGTGGGTCCAAGAACCACTCTGCGCGGCCGCTTTTGCAATTCATGCGGCAGCCATCTCGATGAAAACCGCGCTCCCCGCGATGCGGACGGGCGGGCCAAGCTGCACGCCGACATCGCTCATCCAATCAACAGTGCTTGTCGCGAAGTCATGCAAATGGCCATCATCAAGTCCTACCAGGACGAACGCGAACGCGCCAAGATGCCGGGCTATGTTTGCACGTACGACGACTACGATGGCGGCGATTTCGATTACGAAAGCCCGAGCTATGCGGGAATGGTGACCGGTCAAAAGAACGGCTTCCGCGCTCATGGCGGACATCCGGCCGGCAGTCGGACTCACTTGAATACGCCCGAGAAAGGGGCAGTGAGTCGCAAGGGCGACGAACCGTTCGGGGCCGGACTGTAAAAATGACTAATGACCAGTGACCTGCGAATGACCAGGAAAGGTCGAATACCGAATGATCAAGGATGAAGAAGAGGACGCCGCCTCTTCAACATTCGACATTCGGTCTTCGTCATTCGTTGGACATGGGTGGGTCATTGGTCATTTCCCAAACCCCACCCACCAAAACACCGCATGATCGCTGCATGTGCCTAAGCGACTTGCGTCCGGCGGGATGACCAGATTGCGCAAGGGCTCTCCTTGTTCGTCGGTGTACTCGGTTTTCTTTTCCTTGAGATTCCAGATACGGATGACTTTGTCAGCGCCACCGCTGGCGAGGTGATCGGTTTTCGGGTGGAAGACCAGGGAGGTCACGACGTCGTTGTGTCCTTCCAGCTTGTACTCCGCTTTGCCGGTCCCCGTGTCCCAGATTTGCACGTAGCCCGACTTCTTGGGCACGCCCGATCCGGTTCCGAGATGCTTGCTGTCTGGGCTGAATGCCACCGCGTACACGGGCCCGGAATGACCTTCCAATTTGTGCGCCAGCACCGGTTTCCCGGCGGTGATGTCCCAGAGCTTGGCCGTTTTGTCATTCCCACCTGAAGCGAGCATCTTGCCGTCGGGCGAAAATTGCACGGACTTCACGCCCCCGAGATGAGCCGCTGCCAGGCTATGCAACTGTTTGAGCGAGCCTGCATCCCAGACCTTGACCGTACCGTCCGTCGCGCCCGTTGCGATGCGCTTTCCATTGGGGCTGACCGCAACGCAATTCACCCCGTAACCCGAATGAGCTTTTACAGTGTGCAAGGGCGGCGGCGGCGCCGACTTCGCGTTGCCATTGGTCGATTCCGCTTCTTTATGCCGCTTGATTGCCGCGGCGGTGTCCCAGATTCGGAGCATGCCGTCGGTACTGCACGTGACAAACGCCTTGCCATCCGGCATGAAGCACGCCCCGGTGATCGCCTTCTTGTGAATCGGATAGGTAAAGACGTTGACGATGCGTTGATCCGCGGGGAAAACGCAGATCCCGCCGTCGCTGAAAGCGATCAGCACGGACTTTGGCTTGGGATCAATGGCCATGCATGTGGCCGGGACGCCTTGGAGGCTAAAGTGCCCGCGTTCGCGGGATTGCGCGAATGAAAGACTGGCAGTAGTTAGGAGGAGCAGAATGCGGCAGATCATGATAGCTGTGTGTCTCGGCTAATGCGTCCATGAGACCTGTAGGTCCCATGGACGCATTAGGTCCTACGGGAACCGCAAATCACCAAAGCCCGACGTCCAGCGACGAGGCGATGCTTCGCCATACCCACCAGGCGCCCGATCGCCATTTGAGGTGAACCTTGGCTGTTGCCAGCGTGCCGGGCACCAGCGTCGGATCGGGGTCGATGATCTCAACGGCGACCAGGAAGGTCTGAACCATCGGCGTGTTGACGTTCGGATCGCCGCCTGGCTTCGTGGCCAGCGTCCCACCGCCGCGATGCGTGAGCGGCAACGGCACGTTCTTCTCGTCCGTATCCGGAACGCGGGTGATTCGCCCCGTGAACTCGTGATCCGATCGGTTCTTGGCGAGGATCGATACCTCCAGATACGGGGCGTCCGGGTGTTCGCGCCGGACGCGTTCCAGGTTCTGCCGGATCTCACGGTAATCGGCCGCGTTCACCGGCATGAGGACTCTCAGTTTTTCCACATCGCCGACGGTGCAGAATGGCTGCGATTCCGCCTTTTCCCACATTCGGTTGATGTCTTCCTTTTTCGGCGTGCCCATCACCATGCCCGCTCGCGGCGCCTTCAGGATTTCGGAATCGCCGATCATCTTTTCTTGCCGGGCGAGTTGGGCCTTGGCCGTCTTGAACGCATTGTCCGCATCGTTGCGATCCTGTTCCAACTTGGCCCGGGCGGCCAAATCGCCGCGAAAGTCGGCCAGCCGGCCCGTGATCGAAGTGAGCTGGGCAGCCGCCGCATCGCGTTCCTTTTCAATTTGCTGTCGATCGAACTCGAACTGCGGATTGCGGAACCGGGCCAGATCCTGTCCACGTCCCACTTCTTGGCCGTCGTGAACCAGCACTTCGGTCAGGATGCCGTTCTCCGGGACGTAAACCGATTCGCGGTAGCCATCGCTGCACCTGAACCAGGCCAATCTCCCGCACCCGGCCGACCGGCAACGGCAGGGCGAAAAAGGCGAGGAGAATCAACGCCAGTACAACGCCGGTCCCAATCACTCGTTTGCGCTTCATGTCAGGTAACCTGCCCCGTTGGCGGATGTTCTTCACGACCCGGTAGAGCGGCCAAAAGACCAGCGATGCCAGCGCCCCCAGTGCGAGCATGACGCTCAGGGACTCCAGCTTGTAGGGCTTCAACCACTTGGCCAGGAAGAAGAGGATGCTGACGGTAACGACCCATCGATAAACGAAGCTGGCGATCGCATAGCTGATGAACAAGCACCTTGCGATTCGGCGCCATGTAGGCTTCGGGCTGTGTTTCGATGCCGAGTGCATGCTCCTGGAACAAATTCGAAAGGAATCGGTTCGAGCGCTCGCGGAGGTTCGGCACTTCCAGCCAGTCGGCCATGATGTAATAGCCATCGAAACGCATGAGCGGGTTGGCGTTGAATACGAACGTGCTGACGGAGCAGAGCACCATCAGGCACATCGCCACGTTGTTCACGAACGGCCAGTACGGCGTGTACCACCAGACGAACGTGGAAATCGACGCGATGATCAATTCCACCCAGATGCCCGCGAAGCTGATCGTGATCCGCTTCCACTTGTCGGCCACGGTCCAGGCATCGGTCACGTTGCAATAGAGCGCCGGCGAAAAGCACATGAATAGAAAGCCCATCTCGTGGCTTTCGCCCGCAAACGCCTTGCAACTCAGGCCGTGGCCGAATTCGTGGATGACCTTCACCACGCCGAGCGACAGCCACATGTACATCATCGTCCGGAACGCGAAGAACTCGTGGTAGGCCGGCAGCTTTTCGTAAAAGGTCTTGTAGTGGAAGGCGACGAACAAGCCGGCGAAAATCATCAGGCCGACGGAAAACCACAAGAACGTCTTCGTGAAAATCCAGTTCAGCTTGGGCAGCATCCACGACAATAAGCGGTCCGGATCGAATACCGGGATCTTGATGTACAGAATGTTCGTGAGCGTCGCGATTCGCTTGGTGCGACGTTGCTTGCGCCGCTTGTCGAATAGCTCCCGGCCGGCGTTCGGCGACTCGTGTTGAACCAGCCCCGCCGTCACCAATTGCCGGGCAAACCCCTCCAGGTCTTCGAGCGTCAGCCGGTCGGGAGCGAAGTGCTTCTCGAAATCCTTGCGAATTTCTTCGAGTGTTTCACCGCCATCGAGCCGCTCGAAGACGAAATACTCTTGGGCGTTGAATCGGTAATACTTGAGGCTGACCGGGTCCTTGACCACGTGGCAGAGGCGACCCTCGTACCGTTGCTCGGTAATGACGAGATCGGCTCGCATCCGCAGTTTGACTTGCTTGCGGCGCTCGGCGGTCGGAATAAAAGTGGGATCCATACCCGATTCAGGTTAGCGGCAGCAGGGTCGACGCGGTAGACGAAATTGGCTCCCCGATTGTACGGGGCAAGGGAAGTGCCGGAAAACTCCTTGCTTTCCTGACATTTCGCGGGCCGAAGAATGGGACTATTCCGGCAGCCGCGCGAGCGTGACGATACCCTGACGATTGGCCAGGGCTATGGTGCGACCGTCCGGCGACACGGCCAGGCGGCCAACGAGGTCCCGGGTTCGCAGGCGAACCCGCCGAATTTCGTCGCCGGTCCGCACATCCCAGATCGAAACCGTATTCGCTGCCAACGAGATCAAGCGCTTGTCATTGGGAGTAAACACCAGGGTCTGCACCTTGCTCGAAAGCGGCACGCTGCCCCACTTCTTCGTTTCATATCGTGCGTCCCACACTTCCACGCAGAAATTGTTGGACCCTTTCGCGACCAGCGATCCATCACTGGTGATGGCGACGGCGTCGGCAAACGCACCGAGACGCGTCGCTTCCATATCATCGGGCGATCCGCAGAACGTGCGCGCGCCATCGGACCATACCAGCGTCTTGCCGTCCGGCGTCAGGGCTGCATGTCGCATGCGCCGGGAGGGGATCAATTTCCGGTTGATCCGATTATCGAGCGACCACGCCACCCCGATTCCCTGTTGATCGAACGAAAGCCCGCCATTGCAGTCCGGCAGAAAAAAGACGTGTTCGACTGGAGCCTCGTGTCCGCGAACGCGCTTCACGAGGTGCCCATCCTTCGTTCGCCACAGCCACACGGTACGATCCTCGCTGCCGACCGCGATGAGGTTGCTGTCCGGCGAAAATCGGACGGAGAAAGTGCCGTTGCGAACGCCTCCGCCGGTAATCGCTTCCATCGCACGGCCGGGATCGAGATTGTTCGCGCTCGAAATCAAAACGCGGCCGTTCACGTCGGCGGTGGCCACGCATTTGCCATCCGGCGAAAAGGCAATGCTGGAAATACCACAATCGTGCAGCCGCTGCCGAGCCAGTATCGTGAAATCCACGGACGGCGCGGGCAGCGAATTCGGGCCGGCGGTGGAGCGGTCCGGACGTCTGGTCTGGGCGTCGAGTAAGCGCTTCAGTTCCTCGACCTGAGCGCGCGATGCCGCCAATTCCTCCTCGGTGCGCTGGAGCGCGGCGTGCGGATCGTCTTTCGTCGTTTGTGTTGTTGCCGAAGCGGGCTCGCGTGTCGTCGTCGACGTTGATCGATCGGAACAGCCTGCCAGGGCGATGATCAATGGCAAGAAGATGGAGGTCGCGCGGATTGGAAAGGCACGCATGGCCGAACCCACCTTCAAAGAATTGGCGGGGGCGTCAGGCACGATCGCGAAACATTATTATCACCAAATTGCTTTTTCACACAAGAGTTGATTGAGAGTTTGAATCGGGTTACACTTCATCCATACTTCGCTTCATCATTCGCGAAGGGCGAAATGCCAGTTCTTCATCCTCGCCGCTCCGGTCTTGTCGCCTCGCGGCGCACGTTCTTGCAAGTGGGCGGTTTGGCGCTTGGGGGGTTGTCGCTCCCCCAATTGCTTCGCGCGGAAGCGCAATCGGGCATCAAGCAATCGCACAAATCAGTCATCATGATCTTCCTGTCCGGCGGCCCACCGCATCAGGACATGGTGGACCTGAAACCGGATGCTCCCGCTGAGATTCGCGGCGAATTCAATCCGATCCGCACCAATGTACCCGGCCTCGACATCTGCGAACATCTGCCGCGGCTGGCGAAAATGATGGATCGCTTCGCTGTCCTTCGCTCGCTGGTCGGCTCGGAGGGGCAGCACGCGGCGTTTCAGTGCGTCACCGGCCGCACGCATCGGGGCCAGCCGGGTGGCGGCTGGCCGTCGTTTGGTTCCGTCGTCGCGAAGTTACAGGGGACAGTGGATCCCGCGGTGCCGCCGTTCGTCGGTTTGGCGCCCAAGATGAAGACCTCGACCTGGGCGGACAACGGCCAGCCGGGCTTTTTGGGGCCGGCCTACGCGCCGGTCAACCCAAATGCGGATGGCCTCGCCAGCATGACGCTCACCGGCATGACGGTCGATCAGTTGGCGGATCGCACGTCGCTGATGCGCAAGTTTGACGGGCTCCGCCGCGAAGTCGATGCAACCGGCTCGCTGGTCGGCGCCGATGCGCAGACTCGGCAGGCCCTGGAAATACTCACTTCAAGCAAGTTGGCCGATGCCCTCGATCTGCAAAAGGAAGACGTGCGCATCCGCGATCGCTATGGCCGCGGGTCGGACAAGCCGGCGGGCTACGGCGACGCGGGGCCATTGCTCAACGATTATTTCCTCGCCGCCCGGCGATTGGTCGAAGCCGGCGTCCGAGTCGTCACCCTTGCCTATGGCCGTTGGGATTGGCACGGCAAGCCGTACGGCACGACATTCGAGAACGCCCGCAATCATCTGCCGATGCTCGATCTCGGTTTGACCGCGCTGATCGAAGATCTCCGGCAACGCGGCTTGCACGAGGATGTCTCGGTCGTCGTCTGGGGCGAATTCGGCCGCACGCCGAAGATCAACAAGGAAGGCGGCCGCGACCACTGGCCGCAAGTCGCCTGTGCCCTGCTCTCCGGTGGCGGCATGAAGACCGGACAAGTGATCGGCTCAACGGACCGCCTGGCCGATCACGCGAAAGACCGCCCGGTTCATTTCCAGGAAGTGTTCGCCACGCTCTATCACAGTCTCGGCATCGATCCCAATCGCACAACGGTCACCGATCACACCGGCCGCCCGCACTACCTCGTCGACGGCGGCATGGAGCCAATGCGCGAGTTGATTTGACGAGTCAAGAACCTAACACAGAGACACAAAGATCACACAAAGACACAAAGAAGAAAAATGCTGTTTCTCTTCGTGTCTTCGTGTGATCTTAGTACTACTAACGTTTCCACTTCTTCGTCGTGCAGAAGAATCTCCCTCCGCCCGGCTTTGCGGGGGCCGGCTCCCTGTCTTTCCCTCCCCCGGCTTTGCGGGGGGAGGGCAGGGTGGGGGGAAGTGGCGGCCGGGTCGGGACAATGCAACCTCGGGCTGGAGGCGATTCACCCCCCACCCTGCCCTCCCCCCGCAAAGCCGGGGGGAGGGTAAGACGGCGACTCGGCCGCGCTGGGTCTCTGTGTTGGGCTCTTCCGACCTCACAGTTCAAGCGTGAGCGCTGGCTCTTCTGATCGTACTGCCGGAATTGTTTCCATTGATGTCGTCCCCTCAGGGGCCGCAGACGGGATCGCGCTCGGGGCAGGAATCATGAGCCGAGCAGGCTCCCGCAAGTCGGAACGCTCCGCGGTCTTCACCGGGTCGTCATGACCATTGGCCAGCATGGTCGAGCCAAAGCTCGGATCGCCCTTGGGGTCGATTTGACCTGGCGCTGCGCCGAGGTTGCTTTTGCGGGATCAACGGCGACGGCAAGCGACGGAGCGAGGGTGTCTGCCGCGTTCGAGAGGACGACGGCATTGACCCCATGAACATGAGCGACGAAGACATCGAGGTTCCCCTGGCTGGTGAGCGGCACTGAACTGCCTCCAACATTGATTTTCGCATCGCGGGAGAATTGCCCAGTGAGATACACATTCCCACCTCCGAAATCGGCCGCGACCGCCATTACCGCATCCGCTCCCTTGCCACCCACCCGCTCGACACCGACGAAGTCGCCAAACCGATCAATTCGCGTAAGATAGCCATCACGGCTGCCGGCCGATTTGACGAGTGCGGCTCCGGGGGAAGTTGGATCGAATTCCACCTTGCCACGGAACCAGCCCGCGATGTAGACGCTTCCATCCAGAACGACGGCTGCGCCGCGTGCCTGGTCGCCACCCGCTCCGCCGAACCGCCGTGCCCAGTTGACGCTCCCATCGCCGGCATTCGTCTGCACAACGAACACATCGCTCGATCCCTTGCTCTTGAGCAGGTCCGCACCGACCGTCATCTTGCCATTGAACGCGCCCGCAACAGTAAGGTTCCCGAATTGAGAGTCGTAGGCGATGGCGCTCCCCTGGTTATTTGCCTTACCCCCCAGACTGGTCGCCCAAAGTACATCGCCGGAGAACGAATCAAGTGCGAGCACCGGCACATCGGCGCCACCGTTGCTGGTGAGCGTTACCGGGCCGCCGACCGTGTCGAGGGTCATGGTCTTCCGGAACGAGCCTGTGACGAAAACTGAACCGAATGGCGCGACCGTAATCGCCGTCCCTTCATCCTTGCTGCTGCTTCCGGCGCCCTTCACCCACAAGAAATTGCCAGCCCCGTCCAGAGCGAGCACGAAGAGGTCCTGCGAGTTATGGCCAGGTCGAATCTCGGTACTGCTCACGAGGTCCCGGTTGTCGCTATAGCTGGCGGTGCGATCGAAATCGACGGACTTTCCGGTAAACGATCCGGTCAAGAACACGCGGTCGCCGTCACTGGCAATCCCCAATCCCCGATCATTTGCCGCCGCGTCGCCAAACGCACGCGCCCAGACGAAATTGCCATTGGTGTCGAACTTGGCCACGAATGCATCCGCCAATTTGCCGCTGGCTGTCAAGTTCGCGGTGCCGACCGGATCGGGATTGAAATCCACAGTCCCTTTGAAGTAACCGGTCACATAGACATCGCCGGCATTATCCACCGCGATCCCTTGTCCGCGATCGTCACTTTGTCCGCCAAACTGGACGGACCATAGCATGCTTCCGGCCGGGTCGTACTTGGCGACAAACACGTCGCCGTGACCCGAAATCTTGTCCCCGGCCGCCATGACGGAGCCGGCGACGTAGGAATTTCGCGCGGAGTCGAGGACGATCGCACGGCCTTCATCCGGCGCGGATTTCTTCGCGCTCCCGGTCGCCTTAGCCCAACCCGGCATCGGGGTAGTCGTCAGTGTGAGTCGGTAGTCGCCGATCGCGCCGTTGTTTCCAGTACCCGCAACGAACGGGTTGTAATTGCTGTTGCCATAACCCGAAACACCGAGGTAATAGGTGCCGGTGTTCGGCAGGCTGAACCCGCTAATGAGCGAGTAAAAGCCCGAGCCGCCGTCGTCGTCGCGGTATAACTCGTGCCCGGCCGAGTCGAACAGGCGCAAGTAGGTATCCGCCGCATCCCCGCCGCTCGGTTGCGAGGTGCTCGCGGTAATGAGCATCCCGGCGGTTGCCTGGAACCGGTATAAATCGACGTCGGCTCGACCGTAGGGGGCATTCCACAGTGGATTCGTGTTCGAGTAGGTGCCGCCGAAAGTGGGATCGAGGAACGCGTCCCATGAACTGTTGGAGTCGTCCCCGACGTCCGTCATTGAACCAAGGATATTCGGATTGTCCTGGCTGCGACCGAACCAGAACGCTCGAGGCTGAATGCCGGCGTTCACCCCGCCGCCGCCAGCATTGCCATTGAGGGTGTAGCCGGTCGCGATCCAGGTATTCGGGAAGCGATCGTCGCGCTGAACGCCCAAATAGTCGCCCCAGCGATTGTTGCCGCCCGAGGTCCCGGACTCCGCGACGTACGCTTCCCAGCCGTTGGTCACCGGATAGGCGCTGAATCCGTCCCAGATCAAAGTGGCCATGTTCGGCGCCGTGCCGCCGCCTCCATACCAAACAGTGCCAGCAATGTCGCCGCGCATCCGTTGTGAGTGACGGATAATGCCAAGCAAACCCATTGCTCCACAGGTCGGGCTGATCGATCACGCTGGAATTGTCGCTTGCGTGCACACGCAGCGCGCGAACGAATGGTTGCGGCCGCGTTGCGTCTCCCGATTGCGCCGAGTTCCACATGAAGCCGACGGTATCTCCCGAGACCCAGCCGGTCTGAATGCGGCCGTCGGCCCGCCCCGTCCAATTGTTGCCACTCCCATCCAACGACGTATGTGCGCCACCATAAGTCGTGTTGAGACCGGTGTCGTTGACCCAATAAATGGTGCTTTCACCTTCCGGCTGACGAAACACGTTGACGTCGTTGCCGCCGCGGACGTTGGCAGCATACATGGTCGTTCCCGCGTTACTGGTCAAGCAAATGGACGATGCGTTGGCCCCCGTCCCACTGAAATTCTGGGAATTCCAATACGTGTAATTGATCGTCCCGCCCCCCGCGAGTTGACTGAGGGGGATCTTCCAAATCAGCGAGCCGAGTGAAAAACCGTTCCCGCCGGAAAGCTGGAAAATGTTGCTAGTGCAATACAGGTAGTTTTGGCTGACTTCCATGTGCGGGAAATCGAGCATTCGATTCGTCCCGAGGCCAAAATCCTGTGGTGTGAAGTCCCAGTAAATCCAGTTGCCATCGAGCAGATTCGATTCGCCAACGGCTGCGGCAATCCGCACGCCGTTCATATCGGATGTGCCACTGCCGGTTTCGATGTACTGCAGGTACCAGAGCAACATACTATGTGATGGGTCCTGAGCGACGCGCTGGTCGCAACAGAAACCATTGGCAAAAACGCCAGTCGCGGGAAAAGCTGTGTACGGATTCACGTAACGGAAATTGCTGCCGTTGTCGCCGGACATGGACGCGTACCAGTTTCCCGTTTGAAAAACGGTGCGACCTATGGTGCCAATGCTCGGCTCGCCGACTTCGGAAGTGAATCCGTTGGTCCCCGTTCCAAGATTAGTGTTTCGGAAAAAAGTGAAATCCCCCGGCGCGTTGACGCCGTCGCCCTGACCATCGCTTTGTGTACCGCCGGCAAGTTGGGTTTCGGCGCCGCCGAATATGTCCCCCTCGCCAGGTCCAATCAGGAACTCGCCCTGATCGTCTTCTTCCTCCTCCAACTCGTGTTCGCGCACTTGTTCCAATTGCTCGGGCGTGGGCGCCGGCGGATTCGGCAGCAACGGCACCTTGGCGAATCGGCCGGCGATCGATCCGGATGCTCCATCGAGCGAGCCGCCGCTGGGAACGGTTCGGACTTCGAGTGATTCCAGTCGGAGGTGCGAACCGGCACTTCGAGAGCGAGTTGGGCTCCAGTTCATGGTGGACCTCGTGTTGTACGCTGCGGGGGAATAATCGCGAGTTTCGATAGTTCGATCAGAATCGAGTCCGTATCCCAGCCGCCAGCGAGAGCGGATTCTAACACAGAGCCACGCGATGTCACGGAGAATCTGGCAAAGGCAACAGAACGTCGCCTTCGATTGGCGCAATGCGACCAGCCGACATCGGCCGGCGACATAGCGACAAGCTGCCAGCTCGTCAGGCATGAGACAAGCTGGCACCTTGTTGCTGCACCGCGCTTAGAAGTTCTTCGCGTTCAACGGGACCGACGGGTCGTCCGCGACGTGGATCCAGATGTGCACGTGCGGCTGGCCCCGGAAGTACCAGACGAACGACGGACCCTCCAGCCGCCAGTTGTCCCACTCGCCATCGTTGCCGATATCGCCGTCCTTGTAGAACGCCAGCCAGCACTTGTCGAGCCCGCCCTGCCCCTTCAGGCATTGAAGGATTTCGTCGCGATCCTCCTTGCGATACGGTTCGATCAGGCCTTCGAGCACCTTGTGCACCGCGTCCTTCTGGTCGCGCGACATTTCCGAGATCGGCATGCCGGCGAGCCGTTCCTCTTTCCCCTGGAACGGGATGTCAAACTCGTTCTTCGGTCGATGCTCGACGAGGGCCTTCTTCTGCTGCTTGCCGCTCAGAATCTGGTAGACCTTGTTCGCCAGTTCGGCCTGGTGCCAGAAGATGTTGCCCGGATGGTGCACCTTCTCGTTGAAGCCCGACGGGAGCGTGTCCGTGAAAGATCGGCCCGCCGAGGGCGACATGAGCGTTGCTATTGCCGTCGGCCCGGCAGGTCATGTGCCGGCCCGAGAAGACGAACTCGAACTTGTCGCTGCCGGGCTTGCCGAAGACGGCACAACTCAACCCGCCGCCCCAAGGTTTGCCGTCGTGATCGTCCTTGAGCTGCTTGACCAGCCGCTCGTGCCAGTCCGGATTGAAGATGCCCTTGAAGATGTCGAACAGAATCGCGCGCTGATCCTTCGTGTAGAAATCGCTGGTCAGGAACGGCTTCGAGACCGGCCAGAAGTTCGACACATGCGACCGCAACAACCCGCGATCGGGGTGCTTGAAATCCCAGTCGAAGCAGATGGTCTTCTTCTGCGACTCGGAAAGCGTGTCGTAGAAGCTCTTGACCGCAGTCTCCGCCGCCGACTTCGGCGAGGGAGCAGCGAGAGAGGGCGCGGTCCAGACAGCGGAACTGAGTCCGGTCGCCGCGAGAGAGGCGAGGAAGCTCCGACGATTGAGGGCGGAGTCGGGGGAGCAGTCGGGACAGGATTGAATCGAGTTCTCTGACATGGTCTGCTCTTTCAAAAGGGAGTGGGATGGGATAAGTATAGGCCGATGAGCGGGAGTTCTTGCGATGATGCTTGACGCACGTTTTGAAAAGGCATTGCGGTCGGATGACCGCGTCATAACATTGCGCCAACTTGCTCAGAATCTCCTTGATGAAGGGCGGAGCCGCGAAGCCGTTCAAACCGAGTTCGAACAGGTGCGGCAACAACTTCGCGATGCGGGTCGCGAAGACGAGGAAGATGCAGTGATGGACGTGATGGATCTTCTGAGCGGCTGGTGCAACCCGCATATGCGATTTGCAGAATAGGTCGCCGCAGAACTGCCCTTAAGGGCAGAGTCGGCGGAGCAGTCGGGGCAGGAAGGTGAATTGTTTGGATGCATGGCTTCCCTTGTAAAACGGGTCGGAGTTTAACCCTCATGGCGGTTAGTCTGAGCCAGACGCTCTCATGGCTTTCCCGCGGGCATGCGAACGACGGAGTCATCGCCAAACAACGGTCGCTCCGCGCCGGTCGGCCGCGTTGCTTTCGACGCTAGCAGCGCATTCGCGCTCTCGGACCACCGCTGCAAACCGGCCTCGTCCGGTGATCGTCCAATCGAATGTTGACTCCCGACGTAGTCGAGAACCAATTCGAACCGTGCATCGCCTACGCGGCGGACCGTAAACCGTGGGTTGTTTCCTGCTGAGAACACCGCCCCATTCATCCGCTCTTCGCCTTCGCCTTCATCGACGAAGATCGAGCCCGTCGTCGGGTCTATGAACAGGCTGCACTCGCGATCGGCCAAACTCACGGTGTGCGGGCCAGTGCTTAGGCTGGCGATCCGCTTCTCCATCACGCGCCCTCCCATTTCGGAGCGACTCGCCGCGGCAAGTGCTTCAGGACCAGGATCAGCCGGCCCTGGGCCACTCGACCTCGTCACATTGAGATAAAGAACATCGCAGGTTCGCGACCGGGTGTCTCTCGGTTCACGAGTCGCCTCCACAATGGCCACCGTTCGGGGTGCGTCGATTGGCGACCTGCCGGATATTCTAGGATCACATAACTGACAGCCCCATTTCCATCAAAATCAACCGTCAGTTTTCCATCCTTGCTCGCCCATACGTACTGTTTGCGGGTGCGAACGAAGCCCTTGAGGAGTGTATTTGACTCGTATGGCCAATCGTCCCTCTCGTCGAAGCGGAGTTGGCCGTTGAGGTAGTTGGGTCCGCTGTACCACCCCGGAGTACCGCGGACGATTCGCATCACCTCGTGTTCCTTCATGCCGATCTCGATCTGGTCGAATGTCTCCGGCGAAATGGCTGGCAACTCGGACGTGAGCACCATAAAGCCAATGCCGAGGAGCGACACAACCGCTACCGCGGAAGACGCAAGGTCTCGGATCCGCGGCCGGCGAAAGCGCAGCAGCGAGGTAATCATCAACTGACGCTGAACCGCTCGCGTGTTCTCGATTGTCGATCCGTAATCGGGAGCGACATGCAATTCGCCCTCTGCCTTGCCGAACAGGGCTTGTTCGGGCGTTGCAATAATGTCCTGCCAGGCTACGCGCGACTCAAACAATCGAATCGAGTGGTCCAGGCTATTCCAGATTGCGTACCGCTCAATGTCTGGGACCCACAAAAGAAGTCGATAGGTGTCGTATTCGCCCGCACTGATCGTCGCCAGAACGACGGCCGAGCAAGGAACGGCGCTCACGGTGACGCTGTCCGAGCGCGGAAGAAAAAAGTCCGCCACACACGGCTCAATCTCAATCGGTTCAAGTGCGAGTTCATTGAACGGGCGGTATGTGACCGTGAATCGGCCGACCGAGGTTTCACTTGGCAAGGAATTGCTGAGTCGGTGAAACACGCAGAGTTCTTTGGGAAGACCTGCGAAGCCGGCTGATGGGGGGTCGGCGATCATGCGCTCAGCCTCGTTGCTGCCCGTCTCGACACCCCCTGTTCAATATCGAACAGGCAACCTGTAATCCAACGCAGTCGGAGGGATTCTCGTTAGGCGTTATCGGGAACTTGACCTGGATCGGCCAAGTCTCGGATGCCCAAGCCCGAGAGCGACGCTGGCGTCAGGCTTCGGTGCCCAGCTTTAAACGAAACACGGCGAGTACTCGGGTATACCTGAAGATCGTCGACGAACGCCTCTTTCCCATTCGGAAAAACGGCCTTCAACGCAAGTTCGGCGATCTTGTCCTCAACCTCGTCCGCCACATTGAACACCTGACTTTCGACGAGTTCCTCAAACCTCTCGAACAGTTGCCTGATGAGGGGCGGGGTGGAGTCGAGATCGATCAACCCTCGGTAAGAGTCGCCGACTTCAGTGACATCCAGTTCGGCTATTCGAGCCGACGATCGATCCACGAGTAAAACGTGCAGCGGCGTCATGAGTCAATTCCCCGTACTGTTCGTAAAGGCCTGGGCGAGGCGCGCGAGGTTTTCGTCCGTAAACCCAGCGACTCCGTCCGGGTGAACGATCCGGTGGTGGTTCGGGAGTCGCTTGCTCGGCGTCGGAATGAGGTCGAAGCCGGCGGCCTGTATTGCTTCGGACGACGCGGATCCCACGACCTTCGCCGCCTCATGCAGGCCGGTGGCGTCCGGATACGCGGTGCGGATGTCGATCGCCGCTTCGAGGGGCGTTGGAGCCTTCAGCACAGAGATTCCCGGCTGGCTTAGCTTCATTTCGTCCGGACGCAACCGCAAGTTTTCCACACTCGCTCCGCCGATTCGGTGAAATCTCGGGCGATTCGCATCTGCGCTGGGCACGCCGTAACTCCACTCTTCGTTTGAGTTCATTCTACGATGAAGGGCGTTATTCCTCGCAACGGGTTCTATTGCGGGCTACTCAGCACATTTGGAACTGCTTGACGGTTGTATAGCGGTTGCCGCCCGTCCATGGACTAACTGGAAGCTCGCCACGGCTGAAACCGATCGCTCAAAGCAAGCATCGGGATTGACCGATACTCGGCAACGACTCGGTGAACGCCTCCATGACCCTGGACTCGCCCTTCGCGAGCCATTCGTTGCAGATTCGTTGCAGATTCGTTGCAGAAATCGGCCCTTTCGTTGCAGAACTCCGTCGTTTCGTTGCAAAGGGGTGTGGGTGTCCGCGCAACGAATGAACCGCGCCTGTCGCCCTTTCCTCATATTTCGCGATCCGAATTTGTAAAGTCATTTTCCCAATTCCACCTGATCCGCAGTCATTCCTCAAACCAGGTCCGACAGTATAAAGATGGCTAGCGTTTTCGTAGGAGACTCGCCGTGAAAGTGGCTGTCGTCGGCACCGGTTATGTCGGACTCGTCACCGCCACGTGCCTGGCGGAGAGCGGCAACGAGGTCGTTGGCGTCGACAAGGATGCGCGCAAGATTGAGACGCTCAATGCCGACAAGCTGCCGATTTATGAGCCCGGCTTGCTCGAACTCGTTCAACGCAATCGCCGCGAGGGGCGCTTGCAATTCACGACCGACTTCGCCGCCGCCGTCAAGAGTGCTCGACTTATTTTCATCGCCGTCGGCACTCCGCAATCCTCAACAGGCGATGCCGATCTGTCCGCCATCTGGGCGGTCGGCGATGAGATTTGTCGTCAGCTCAAGAGCGCGCCGCCCGGCCCACCCGGCTCACGGGTCGTGGTCATCAAGAGTACAGTCCCGGTCGGCACGAACACCAAACTGCACGAGCGATTACGAGCCGCCGGCTGTGCGCACATTGATGCCGCCAGTAATCCAGAATTTTTGAAAGAAGGGGCCGCTGTTGTCGACTTCATGAAGCCGGACCGCGTGGTCGTCGGCGTGCGCAAGCCGGAGGTTGCGGAAGTCTTGCGCGAACTCTACGCTCCCTACCTGCGCAACGAGAATCCGTTCTTGGTCATGTCGCCCGAAAGCGCCGAGATGACCAAGTACGCCGCCAATGCGATGCTGGCGACCAAGATCAGCTTCGTCAACGAGATGGCCAACCTTTGCGATCGGGTCGGCGCCGACATCAATGACGTCCGTCGCGGCATGGGCCACGATGCCCGCATCGGCTTCCAGTTTCTGCACCCCGGTCCGGGCTATGGCGGATCCTGTTTCCCGAAGGACATCCAGGCGATTCTAGGCATGGGCCGCACGCTCGATCTGCCGCTCGATCTGTCCCTGGCCGTCGATCGCGTGAACCAAAGACAGAAGCAGATCCTCTTTGAAAAGATCAATCGGCACTTTGGCGGCGACCTGAAGGGCAAGACGATTGCCGTCTGGGGTCTAGCATTCAAGCCGCGGACGGACGACATCCGCGAATCGGCGGCACTGACATTGATCGACAGTCTGCTGGCAGCGGGTGTGGCCGTTCGCGTTCACGATCCCGAGGCGATGGGCAACGTGCGCGCAATCTATGGCGATCGATTGTCGTATTCCGATCGGCCCTATGGAGCGATTGAAGGCGCGGATGGATTGGCCATCGTCACCGAGTGGGCGGAGTTCCGCAATCCAGACTTCGAAGTGATGCGCCGGCTGCTCAATGGCCGGGCGATTTTCGACGGCCGCAACCTGTATGAGCCGAAGACGATGCACGGTTACGGCTTTACCTATTACGGCATCGGGCGAGCGGGAGACAATCACGCGGCAGGGGGTTGAAAGCGGAATCCCCGCCGGGATAATGCGATATATCAATGCCGAGGTGGCGGAATTGGCAGACGCGCCAGGTTGAGGGCCTGGTGGCCGCAAGGTCGTGCAGGTTCAAGTCCTGTCCTCGGCACTCGATACTATGTAAGGGGTTACGGCAATTGGCCGTGCCCCTTCTTTGTTTCACACATCCATGGTGGAGAGCCCGTTTCTTGCCATCCGAGGAACACAATCATTTCATGCGCGGTCGCGTTTTCCCAGATCTCGCAAGTCATCGGCACTCATCCAACCGCTTCGCAATCGCCTCTACGTCATAAACACACCCGCCCCAGACGCCGCCGCTCGCGTTCTGCAACAGCGCCCAAAGCTTCGTGTCTTCGGGCAGCAGTTCATCCGGCTTCAGGTCCAGGCGGGGTTTACGTTTCGCCAGCTCCGCCGTGCCCCATGCTTCGCCGTGGATGCCGTTGGCTTCGCCAACCAAGTCGACGCTGCCGTGGAGCTTGTCGCGGTCGATGATGATCCTCACCTGATCGCCGTCGCGCAGCTTGCCGACCGGGCCGCCGGCCAACGCTTCCGGAGACACGTGGCCAATGCACGCCCCGGTTGAGACGCCGCTGAACCGGGCGTCCGTGAGCACCGCGACGTGCTTGCCCCAACTGATGTGCTTGAGCGCACTGGTGAGCTGGTACTCTTCTTCCATGCCGCTTCCCATTGGGCCGCGGGCGACCAAAACGACGATGTCGCCGGCCTGCACCTTTACCGGGCCTTGCTGTTTCACGGCGGCAATGGCCGCCTTCTCGGTCGTGAATACTTTGGCTGGCCCGGTCTTGCGATAGACTCCGTCGGCATCAACGACCGATGGATCAATCGATGTCGATTTGATGACCGACCCATCGGGGCACAGATTGCCGCGGGGAAACGTCATGGACGAAGTCAATCCTTTCGCCTTCGCCCGCTCGAAGCTCATGATGACGTCGTCCGGGTTAATTCCGTCCTGCGTGGCCAACAGGTCGCGGAAACGCTGGCGGCGGTCGCTCTTTTCCCACCAATCGAGATTCTTGCCAAGCGTTTCACCGCTCACGGTGAGCACATTCAAATCGAGCAAATTCGCATTGCGCAAATGCAGCATTACCTCGGGCACGCCGCCAGCCAGAAACACGCGGATCGTCGGATGGCCGACCGGACCGTTCGGCAATGCGTCGACAATTCGCGGCACCTTGCGGTTCACCTCCGCCCATTCGTCCACCGTCGGCCGGCGCAGTCCCGCGTGGAACGCCACCGCCGGTGTGTGCAGCAACAGATTCGTGCTCCCCCCGAACGCCGCGTGAACGGTGATCGCATTTCGCACCGAGCCATCGGTAACGATGTTCTTCGTGGTCAGCTTGCGCTTCGCCAGTTGTTGCAACGCGCGGGCGGAGCGCCGGGCCATATCGAGCCACACCGGCTGACCCGAGGGGGCCAGCGCCGAGTGCGGCAGGCACATGCCGAGCGCCTCGGCGACGACTTGCGATGTCGCCGCGGTGCCGAGGAACTGGCAGCCGCCGCCCGGCGAGCCGCACGAATGACACCCCTCCTCGGCCGCCTTTTCCAGAGTGATCTCGCCGGCAGCGTATCGGGCGCCGATCGTCTGCACCTTGCCGGTGTCCTCGTGCCCTTCAGTCGCGAGCATGACGCCGCCGGGAATCAGTACCGTCGGCAGGTTGTGCTCGCTGGCGAGAGCCATCATCATCGCGGGCAGGCCCTTGTCGCAGGTCGCGACGCCAAGCACGCCACTCCGCGTCGGCAGC
This sequence comes from uncultured Gemmataceae bacterium, assembly GCA_963773845.1. Taxonomy (GTDB): domain Bacteria; phylum Planctomycetota; class Planctomycetia; order Gemmatales; family Gemmataceae; genus SIAJ01. Next base: position 338,470 of record CAVZCU010000011.1, on the reverse strand, counting down.
GAGCGCATCAATCGGCGAAAGACGGTGGCCGCATCGTTGCGATAGGGCAAGCTGTCATACATACCTGGCGTGCCTTGCGTACGGCCGTCGCACGGATCGGTGACGGCCCCCGCGAACGGCACGCTGCCGAGTTTGCGAAATTCCTCGGCCGCCGCCTTCACGAGCAGGCCGACCTCCCAGTGCCCCGTGTGATAGCCGAGCGCGATCGGCGAGCCGTCTTCGCCTCGCAATCCGCCGTGTGTGGACAGAATCAGGAACTCCTGCTTGCCGAGCAGTTCCGGCTGCAGCCCCATGCCGACGTTCTGCGTCCAGCCGAAGAGAAAGCCACTCGGCGCATGGCGAAGCAACTCATCGTTCACGGGCAGTTTGCCTTCGGGGCCGCGGGTGCGCGTGGTGAGCGTGTAGATTTCGGCTGAGGAGTCGAGCAGGGATTCGAATACGGTCATAGACTTCACGATTGTTATTTGGCGAGTTGACGGCAAGTCACTTGATCATTATCGAGGATTGACGACATGGAAGAAGGGTAGATCGCGAGAGGGATTCACCTGCCGAGCAATGCAAGCGGCCAGGAGACTTATCCAGAGCCCGAATTCAACCACAATAAAGGGTCTTCAAATCGTTTTCAAAGCATATCTGTAGACCATATGCCCCGCTGCCCACTGCCAGGAGGCGATTTCATGGCCGGGAAAAAGCGCAAAACGAAGAAAAGTCCGCCAACGCAGCCACGCCGGGAGCCGACCATCCTGCCGGACCGGCGGGCGATGGAAGCTGGTGTCCGCCAGTTGCTCGGAGGAATGGGCAGCCGAGTCGCCAAACCGAATTCGCCCGCGGCCCAAGCGCAGACATTGCTGGATCGAGCGTTTCAGGAAACCGATCCGCGCCTTCGCCGGTCGCTGGCGCAAGACGCCGCGATCGTTGATCCGGATTGTGCCGACGCCTACGTTCTTCTCGCCGAAAGCGCGAACAACCGCCGCGAAGTTCTCGAATATTACGAGAAAGGCGTCGCCGCCGCCGAGCGAACCCTGGGGCCGGAGATATTTCAGCGCGACGTCGGCCACTTCTGGGGACTTCTGGAAACACGCCCCTATATGCGTGCTCGACAGGGCCTGGCGAATTGCTTGTGGACCGCCGGCCGCCGCGATGAAGCCATCGCACACTTGGAAGAAATGCTCCGCTTGAATCCAAACGACAACCAGGGGATTCGCTACGCACTCGCCGGCTACTACCTGAAAGAAGATCGCGATGACGATCTGGCCAGGCTTCTCCAACAGTTCGACGACGATGGCATGGCGGCTTGGGCGTATAACCGAGCGCTGCTTGCATTCCGCAAAGAAGGCGACTCCGAACATGCGCAAACTGCTGAAAGCCGCGGTGAAATCGAACCGGCACGTCGTTGAATATCTAGTCGGCCAAAAGCGCCCCGCCATGGAACTACCGGACCACTACGGCGTCGGCGACGACAACGAGGCACTGATCTATGTGAGTTACACGCTGGCTGCCTGGAAGGATACGGCCGGAGCGATCGCCTGGTTGCGATCCGTTGCGTATTCGACGCCCAAGGACTCCACGCCGCCGGCCAAGGGACCGTTGGGGTTCATCAAGACCTGGCTGAAGGACCATTTGCCGATCGAGAAGGACGTCTGGCAAGTCGATGCCCGCCAATTGCCTTCGTGGATAGGCGTCGCCGGTCAGCCGATTCGACCCTGGACCGTGCTCGTATTGAGTTGTACGAGTGGCCTCGTTTTGCAACACGAAGTGCTGCAAGACGAACCGTCAATGGCCAAACTCTGGGACTTTCTTGCGCAAGCAATGCAAAACCCGATTGCCGGCGAGCCGCATCGGCCGACCGAGATCGAGGTTCCATCTGCTGGACGTTGGGAGCCGCTCACGCCGCATTTGCAGGCGATCGATGTTGCTTTGACCGTGTGCGATGAATTCGACGAATTCGATGGGGCGTTCAAGGAGATGTGCGCCCATCTCGATGCCGAACCGGAACCTGGAATTCTCGATATGCCAGGGATCGACGTTGAGAGTGTCCGCCGCATGTACGCTGCCGCCGCCGATTACTTCCGCGCGGCCCCTTGGCGAAGAGTCGGCTTCGAGTCGGCGATCCGGATTGAAAGCCCCGGCCTCAAGAGCGGTCCGTGGTACGGAGTGCTGATGGGTCAGTCGGGGATGACCCGGGGAATTGCGCTCTATGAAAACTTGGCGGCGCTGCGACGGCTCCTGACCGAAGACGATGACGACCACCACGACGGCACGCGCGAAGCCGTCTGTACGAGTGTGATCTTTGGCGAAGAATGGGACGCGCGGACGAGAGATGTGGATGCCGCGAAGAAGTACGGCTGGCCGATCGCCCGTCCCGACGCCTGGCCATCAGTCTTCCACAAGGAACGCGGCCTGGCCCTACGCCAACCGCTGGCATGGGAACTATCGATGGTCGAGGCATGCCTGCGCGTGGTGCCGGAATTCGTTCGTACACGAAGACAAGACGATGCGACGCCAATGACAATCACCGTGGACAGCGCGACGGGGCCGATGGAGATCGTCCTATCGTGGGTTCAAGAACAGCGTGTCAGCTAGTAGTTGGCCTCGGGCAGATGGTACCAGTCGCTTCGTCCACGCGCGATGTCGAGAGTCGACCTGTCCGTGCTGTCAGGATTCTGCGCGCCGCAAGGGGCCCATGTTATTCGGCCGAACGTCCCGGTGCCGAGGAACTCGGCTCACCGTTGCCGAGTCGACAATTTCTCGGCGTCCTTGCGAATCCTATTCTCACGGGCTTGACGCCAGCGCGATGCAAAAATGGGTCGAGCCTTGTCGCCAACTTTCGCCAGTTTTGGTGCGGGACCGCCGGGTAGAGGTGATGCTCCAAGTGATAGAGATGCCCCAAACCAATCATCGAAGCCATTGCGCCGCGGAATGCACGAGTTTGAAATAGCTCGCTCGCTCCATTGACATCGTGTGGAACGTATGAAGTCGCCAAAGGGATCACCCAGCTTCCGGCAATCATCAGAGCTGCATATAGCAGGAACACGGGAGTGACCGCCATCGAGATCACGCAGCCGGCGACGAGCATGAGACAGGCGCACCCCTCGCCAATTACCCACCAGCGCTCGTTGCCTCCACGTCGAAAGGCCCACCACCACACGCGGTATTGCAAGGTCAATCCGTCCGCCAATGCCCCAATCCAGCTCATTCGAGCAGCCGCGCCTTCAATATCATCGTCCGCCGGGTATCGAGCGTGATGGTGCAAGTGTCCGGCCCGGTATGCATGGCCGCTCCTTAGCGCGAGCAATTCGATCGCGCACAGGAACAACTCATTCGTTCGTTTGCCGAGTCCCATCGATCGATGGACCAGGTCGTGAGATATCGAGCCATACGTGACGAAACTGAGTGCGATCAGTGCCAAAACGGCCGCCGGCCACCATCCGGCAAAGGCAAACGCGAAATAGGCGCCGGCACACAGAAATGGCAGGCCCAACGCCGTGATTTGTTGGGCTTGGGAAAGGTGAATCAGGTCCAGGCCCAACTCTCGGAACGGCGGAATGCGCTCGGTCGGTTTGTGATTGGGATCACTCATGCCTGCCTCTGTACATCGATCGGTACGTCAGCGCCAATCCCGTTGCAAAGAGTACGGCGCCGGCCACGGCCGGAGCGAGATGAATCGGATCGGTGTAGCCAATCCAGAAATGCACGCCGATCGCCGGGCTGAATCCCGCCAACCCTGCGAGCAAAAGAACCTGCCACAATGCCCGCGATGGCCGACCGCACCACACGCACAGGGTCGCCGCGATGCCGGCCGACACCAGCGCTCCGCCGAATCCAGCCCGATCGTGGGCGATAAGTGGGATCAGTCGCGGGCTGATTGCTCGCAGTTGCCCGACACTAACGCCAAGGTAGTCCAGGTCCTGAGGCACAAACACGGCGGTCATGCCGACGACCAGAATCACAAGTCCGGCTCCCGTGGCGCCAAAGCTCGCAATCAGCAGACAGGCTCGGCCAATTCCTTCCGATGTATACCAAGACGTGCGGTGCGACGGTAGGCATACTGCGCCGATTCCACGGGGCGGCTGCAAATCTCGGCGAGTAGCGATCATCCCGATCACAAAGCATGGCAACAACGCCAGAGTCGCCACGGCATGCCACTCGTCGAGGTAGCCATAGCCGACATAGGAGAGAAAGCTGCCAAATCCAACGAACCCGCTGAACAAGATCGTCCACCACGCCCAGGGGGTCTGTTGGCGCATGGGGAACGCAATCAACCACAAGTAGAGCGAACCAATCGCCAACACGACGCCGCCAAATGCGGCTCGGTCGTGGACCATGAAATGCACGACGCGGCAGCCATGTTGGGAACAGAGATCGTCGGCCGTCATGCCGAGGAATTGCTCGTCGTGCGGCAGGAATCGACGCGTGGCCGCCACGTATAGAGCCGCACCGCCCGCGGCGACGAGCCCAATCGCCAGTGCAGCGAGCGGCGGCCGCCCGTCGCCGACCAGCCCTCGATACAGCGACCAATCGCGGTTTTCGTTGGCGCCCATGACAGAAACCGATGAAGGACCTTGGGCCGGGCTGACATTGCACGCAGGGATAACCGGGAAATCGGGGGATTAGCAACTGAGCGAACGAGCCGGGAAGAAACTGGCTGTGGCCTTTCGCTACTCTTCCCGCAAGCGTCTCTTCCGCAATTGATGGTGATAGTGCTGAGCAAATCGATGGGCTTCGTCGCGCACAAATTGCAACAATCGCAACGCAGCCGAACTGCGGCTTAACTTGATTGATGCCGATTCGCCGGGCCGGAAGATTTCTTCTTCCTGCTTGGCCAGCGAGATCAGCGTCGGCGGTTCGATGCCTTGCGAGCGGAACGCTTCCACGGCCGCGTTGAGTTGGCCTTTGCCGCCATCGATAAGGAGGATGTCCGGCGTGCCCCACTCCTCCCGGTTGTGGTCGGAGAACCGCCGGCTGACGACCTCGCGCATCGAGGCGAAGTCGTCGATGCCTTCCACGCTCTTGATCTTGAAGCGGCGATAGCCAGCCTTGAATGGCAGGCCGTCGAGGAATGCGACCAGGGAGGCGACCGTGTCTTCGCCGCCGAGATGGGCGATGTCCATGCCTTCAATCGAGCGCGGAACGCTTGGCAGGCCGAGGACTTTCTTCAGGCCGTGCAGTCCCTTCTTCGGATCGGTGTGAAAGACTTCCGGCTGGATGTCGCGATTGACGTCGCCACGCAGCTCGAGGTTTTGCAAGGCGACCATGTCGTCGCGGATCTTGGCCGCTTTCTCGAATTGAAGGGCAGCGCTTGCCTGCTGCATCTCGGCAGTCATTTCGCGTATCAGACGCTTTTTCTTCCCTTCGAGGATCAGCCGCAGCGAACGAATCTGCTTGCGATAGTCTTCGCGGGTGACGCGGAAGTTGCATGGGGCTGTGCACTGACGAATGCTGTACAGCAAACAGGGGCGGAACCAGCGCCAGCGTTCGTCGTCGGAGCGGATGTCGAGGGAGCAGGTGCGGAACTTGAAGACGCGCTGCAGTACTTGAATCGCAGCCCGCAGGCTGCGAGCGCTGGTGAACGGGCCATAAAGTTTGACCCCCCGGCGGCGCGGCTTGCGCGTGAACTCCACCCGCGGGAATTCCTCCCGGATGCGAATTTGGAGATAGGGAAACGTCTTGTCATCCTTCAAGTCACTATTGAACCGCGGGCGGATGTCCTTGACGAGCCGGGCTTCCTTGAGGAGGGCATCGACCTCGGTATCGGTGGGGATGAAGTCGATGTCCGCAATGTGTTTGACCAGCTCCGCTGTACGACGGTCCGCGGCGGCGATCGCCGTGAAGTAGGATCCGGCCCGACTGCGAAGGCTTTTGGCCTTACCGACGTAGATGACTTTGCCCTCGGCATCCTTCATCAGGTAGACACCGGGAGTGTTGGGGAAGGTTTTGACCTTCTCGGCTGGGGGAAGATTGGTGGGGTCGACCGCAGGTTCGGACAAGGCGGCCTCCGTGGCAAAATCGTCCGGCGACGGATAGTCAGCGCATTCTACCCGCTTTGCAATGAGTTTTTATGGTTTGACCACCCAGCCGATCCAGCGAGTCTCATATAAGGAAGGCGGCCAAGATGGCCAACATGGCCAAGGCGGCCACCGATTTCTCCATCCCCCCTTTGGCCATGTTCCCGGCCTCCTTGAGCGCGGAATTATAAACGAACATTATTACAAATATAAATGTATATACGCTTGGTTCTGGGCTGGGCTGGCAGGCCGCCCATCTTATCTGTCTTGTCTCTTTCCGATCATTTTCGCCAGAGCGCCGGAACATATCAAACCATCTTGATGGGTGAAAAGGTCTATTTTCCGGCAAATTCGTCATTCTAATGTGGGCTATTCTGTCGATTTTTTTGGCCTTCAGTTGACTTTGCCAGTTGCCCAAGGCTTCCGGCATACTAAAAAAGTGCCTCACTTGCCGGAACTCGTTTTGATCCGGCATGAAGTGTAGTAATGTCCCGTTACTTGTGGAGGTCACCTAGATGTACACCGCAATGGCCATCGTCGCTCTGACGATGGGTATGACATCGGGGAAGCTGTCCCCGACTCCGACCTGGCTTAACGATTATCAACTCGCCCAGGCCAAGGTGGCCCAAATTGGCAAGCCGATGGTGGTATTCATCGGCAGCGGACAAAACGGCTTCCAGGCCGCGGTCCGCGAAGGAACGTTTGATCCCGCCATCACGAAGCTGCTTTCTAGCAAGTTTGTTTGCGTGTACGCAGACACCAGCAAGTCCGAGGGCCGAAAACTGGCCAACGCGCTCGAAATCAAGAATGTGGGCGTGGTAATCAGTGATCGGGCGGGCACTTCGCAAGCCTTTAGTGCCGCGAACCGCAGTCGTCACGAGTTGATCTTGAGCGGGCGTTGGTCAAGTACGCGGACGAACCGGCATCGAACGGAACCGAAGTTGTTCCCGCAGGCGGACCGGCAATGATGGGCGGCGGCGTGATGCAAGCCGGCTACATGGGCGGACCTGGTGGTCCCGGATACGGTTATGGCGGCTATGGTTACGGCGGCGGATGCTGCGGCAAGGGAGGCTACGGCTACGGCGGCGGGTGCTGTGGCAAGGGCGGCTACGGCTACGGCGGCGGATGCTGCTGGGGCTGCTGCGGCAAGGGCGGCTACGGCTACGGCGCCCCGGTCCAGATGACGGTTGTCATCCAAAAGACGGCTGAGAAGAAGGAAATGAAGAAAGAGATGAAGGCTCAGACGAAGCCGGCACCCGCCCCCGCCCCGATTATGATGGCCGCGCCGATGGGCGGCTACGGGTACCGAAACGGTGGCGGTTGCTGTGGTTGGGGTGGCGGCTGTTGTGGTTGGGGCGGCGGTTGCTGCGGTAAGGGCTACGGCGGCGGCTACGGTTATTACGGCGGTGGCTGCTGTGGCAAAGGCTACGGCGGTGGCTGTGGCGGAGGCTGCTGCGGCTGGTAAGGCGTGTTTATTGGATCGCCCGTACTCGCACCAAGGATTTTCAACACGATGTTTAGCTACATGGCAGTAGTGGTTTTGTCGGCCAGTATCTCGACAGCTAGTTTGTCCCAGTCACCCCAATGGCTCAATGACTACGGCCAGGCGCAAATGCGCGTGGCCGTGGTCAAAAAGCCTATGGCCGTGTTTGTCGGGAATGGAAACGATGGATGGACATCGATTATCCGCGATGGCGGAATCGATCCCGCAGTCAAGAAGCTGTTGGCTGAGAAGTTTGTTTGTGTTTATGTGAACACGGACACCGCTGCCGGCAAAACGCTGGCCGCGCAATTCGACGTCGCCAGCCACGGCTTGATCATCAGCGATCGGTCGGGAGCCACGCAGGCGTACAGCCTGTCGGGAACCTTGACCAAGAATGAACTCGCAGAAACGCTGGAAAAGTACGCCGACTCAAAGGAATCTGTCCGTACGACCGAGACGGTCGTGCGCGAAGCTCCCGCGGGCCGAGCGGCTTATGTACCGACGTACCAGTACGCCCCGCAATACCAGGTGGCGCCGGGCTACCGGATCGGCGGTTCCTGATCAGGACCCAACTGTAATCGGTAGTTTGCCGATTTCGTGGGTCATTGCGCTATCTAAAATGCAGAGCGGAGGCACCGTATGCTTCCGCTCTGCTTTTTTGCATTATGCAACGCTGGCTCCGCGGTTATGCTGAGGATTGATGGCCAAGAAGAAGACCCGAGTCGAACTTCGCAAGAACCGCACCAAGCCGCCCCGAGAACGCGACTGGACGCGGGGCTTTCAGGATCACGGCTTCGAGGACGAGGCCACAAAATCGGACGAGCGCGTACACGCCAAAGGCGACCTGTCGCGCTACCGCACCATCATCCAGGACGATGCCTCGACGGAAGGAGCAACTGGCGCCGATGGCATGCCCGCCGCCGATCAATTCTCGTGCAAGTTGGGCCGGGTGATTCGCGTTCATGGCTTGCAGAGCGTCGTCGAGTCGGACAATGGCGTGATCTATCGTTGTGCCATTCGCCGACTGCTCAAGAGCCTGGTGACGGATGAGCGAAGCATCGTGACCACCGGCGACCTCGTCTGGTTCCGCGACGCCGGCAACGGCGAGGGAATGATCGAGCGGGTGGAAGCCCGGCATGGCGTGCTCACCCGGGCCTCGCGCCGCCGCGAACAAGTGATCGTCGCCAATATCGATCAACTCATCATCGTTCTGTCGCTGATTGAACCCGACTTGAAGCCGCACCTCATCGATCGCTATCTGGCGCTGGCCCAAAAAGGAGATTTGGCGCCGATTCTGTGCCTCAACAAGGCCGACCTGGTCGAGCATGCGAACCTTCAACCACTTGTTGGCGCCTACAGCCAACTCGGTATTCCGACGCTCTTGACGTCGGCGAAGACAGGCGAAGGGGTCGATCGGCTCCGTGAATTCCTCGTCGGCAGGGCGTCGGTATTCGCCGGTCAGAGCGGCGTCGGCAAATCTTCGCTGCTCAACGCGATTCAGCCGGAGCTTTCCCTCAAGGTGAGCAATGTAAGTGAATCGACTCAAAAGGGTCGACACACGACCACGACGGCCGAGTTAATCAAGCTCGATTTCGGCGGCTGGGTGGTGGACACGCCGGGGGTTCGGCAACTCCAACCGTGGGACACGATTCCGGAAGAGGTCGAGGGCTTCTTCCCGGAGTTCCGGCCGTTCGTGGCACTTTGTGGCTTCCCGGATTGCACGCATACGCACGAAGCGAAATGTGCGGTCAAGCGGGCTGTCGATCGCCGACAGATCAGCGTCCGGCGCTATCACAGCTACATGGGCATGTTCACCGGAGCGGAGCAAGGATAGCGAATTCGATCCGGTTCGGGTAACATGGGGAACGAGGAGCCTGAGATGAGCACAGCAACGGCAGAACCCCAAGCGGCAATCGAGCTTCTGGCGGCGGTGCGTAAATCTTCTGCGCGAGCAAATGGCGGTGCTAAACGAATTAGTCCGCATCCACCACGAGCGCACGAACGGGAGCGAAGCGCCGACGTTCATCTGGAACGACGAAGGCCTGGTGACGGCGATCCTGCTTCCCTGCGCCAAGCCGTGGGATGCAAATGCGCATACGAAAGAGCCCGGTTACGAAGAAGCGATCCGGCGGGAAATGGAAGAAGTGATCCGCCGCGAGGGCCCGCCGATCAAATTGTTCTAAGTGGGTCCGCAAAAGGTTTTGACAATTGGCCGATGTCGCGGAGCCCGAAGCGCAGCGAGGGACCGCGACGAGGCGGCTGCGAAGTCGGTGAAAACTGCGGTTCGCCATCGCGGCGGACCCTCGCTACGCGTCGGGCTCCGCCGCTACCGGCTTACGAACATTGTCAAACTCCTTTTGCGGACCCACTTAGCTTCCGGCCAGCCGCTCGACTCCAGGCCAATCCAGGCCCTGGAGCCGGACGCGAAGTCGACGTTCCTCGGTACGTCCCGAAACCCGTTGCAAGAGTCGGCCAAGCCTACCTGCGGGGCTGCCGCGGTTACGTAATACCGGACCCGCAACCCTTCGCGCTCCACCATATAGCTGCCGTCCAATTGGGGGTCTGGGAAAACTCCAAGTGGGACGGCGCGGTGTTCAATCAACTCCGCCTTCAATCGCTGGACCTTTTCGGTCAAAATGGCCCGCATCAACGGCCCCAGATTAGATAGCCGGTCGAATCCGGCTTGGAACCGCGGTTCCTCGATGACCTCAGTAACGACGAATTTGGGCACGAGCAAGTTCCTCGTGGAGAACCGACATATCAGAACCGATGCCGACGCTTGGGTCAAGCGGGCACCCGATGTCATCTCCGCTCGCCTTCGCCGCGTTCGAACGATAAACCACCCTCATGAATCCCGTTGACGCGATGTTTGCCCGACTCAAGCGTGAGGGTCGAAAGGCCTTTATGCCGTTCATCACGGCCGGCGATCCCGACCTCGCAACCACCGCGTCCGTTCTCTCCCAATTGGCGACCGCCGGGGCCGATTTGATCGAAGTGGGTTTTCCATTTAGCGATCCCATTGCAGACGGGCCCGTCGTGCAGGCGTCTTACTCGCGAGCCCTCGATTCCGGCCTGAAGATCGACGGCGTTTTCGAGACCATTCGCCAGGTGACGGCGACTCCCGGATTCACAACGCCTCTGGTTGGTATGGTTTCCTACTCGCTGGTCCACCGTCGTGGTCCGGAAGCGTTTGTCGCTGCCGCGTTGCGATCTGGCTTGAGCGGCTTGATTGTCCCCGACCTGGTAGCCGACGAAGCCGACGATTTCGCGGCGATTTGTCGGCACGCGGACTGCAAGCTCATTCTTCTTGTGACGCCGACGACCACAGCAGAACGGGCTGCCAAAATTGTCAGCCTCTGTTCCGGCTTCGTTTATTGCGTGAGCGTAGTCGGCATTACTGGCGAACGAGATCGGATCCCGGCCGAGTTGACGCAGCAACTTGCCCAATTTCGATCGATCACCGACCTGCCGTTGTGCGTTGGCTTCGGAGTCAGTCGGCCCGAGCACGTTCGGCAGTTGAAGGGAATCGCCGACGGGATCATCGTCGGGACGCCCTGGTGAAGAAGCTGGAGCAGGGCGGGCCAACCGCCTTGCTCGACGCCGTTCGGGAACTTGCATCCGCCTTGCGCTGAAACGAGTACTCGACATGCATCTTTCACGCTTGCCGCTGCTGACCCTTCTCGCGGTCGGCGGTCCACTGCCGCTGCTCGTCGGGTGCAAGGACTCGGCAGCAGGCACGCCGATCGAAATCGGCCACATTTACGACGTCACGCAGAACGACAACGAATTCCGAGCGACGGAAATGGCCAAGGACGACTTGAATGCCGATCCGGCGCGGCTGCCCCAGGGCCGTCGAATACAGATTCGGCATGCCCCGGGCGGATCGAAGCCAGAGGCATGGGAGGGCCAGGCCGCTCGATTGATCGCGTTCAATCAAGTTTCTGCACTGATCTGTGGCGGCCTTTCCGAGGACGCGGAAAAGGTCGGCGCCGCCATCCAGGGAAAGGGACTTGTGGCCGTGAGCACCGCCGGCTGGTCTGCCATTCCATCACAGGGCCTCTTCACAATCGGTCTAGCTCCGTCTGAACGAGGACGGGCGCTGGCCCGGTATGCCAAGGACAAGAAGCCGAAGACCATTCTCGTGGTGCGCGATCCGCTGGCAAAGGCGGCGAATCGGGCAGCCGACCGTTTCCTCGCCGAACTGTCGTCCGATGGAATCCGTGTCTCCGAGACCGACGCCGCGAATGATAACAAGCCCATGGCGGACGCAGTGTTTTTCGCGTGTTCGGCACGGGTGGCACTCAAATATCGGCCCAAAAACTCGCTCCGGCTTTTTGGCGGCGACCCGGCGGAGTTATTGCTTGCCGGCTCGGACGCCGATGGCTTGGTGGTTGCCGTCCCATATTGCGCGGGAGCGCAAAGTGAAGCGCTTGGCTGCATTCCAGGAGAAGTTTCAAAAGGCATACGGTCGAGCACCAGATACGGATGCCGTCCTAGCGTACGATTCGCTTACAATTTGGGTTCAGGCAGCCCGGCGGGCGAACGGGCTCGACCCCGCCGCCATTCGCAGTGAGCTGACGAAGCGGGATCAACCCTTTGAAGTGCTGACTGGCTCGCTGACGTTTGCCGAGGATCATACGGCACGCAGGCCGGTCTTTGTGGGTCGAATCGCGGAAGGTCAGTTGAAGGAGGTCAAGGAAATCTCAACCGACGACCAGCGCTAACTCCAGTATCCACAAGGAGTTGCAGTCTTCATCCAATCTTCACGTCCTTCACATTGTTTGCATTGCGCCCGCCCCTAGGGTAAGTGCGCTCGTTCCACCCCGGAGTTGAAAATTCCCCATGCGACGCACATTCCTTTCTTGCGCTCTCGTTCTCCCCCTTGTTGCCACGTTCTTCACGATCGGATGCAGCAGCAAGAAGGAGGAAGCCTCACGCTTGAAGGGAGGAGGTTCGTCGTTCATCGATCCGATCATGCAGAAATGGAGCAGCGAGTACAAGTCGGCCAAGGGAGTCGAAATTGATTACTCCAAGTCCGGCTCGAGCGATGGCATCAAGCAAATGACTGAGAAGAACCTGGACTTCGGCTGCTCCGATGCGCCCATGAAGAAAACTCAGATGGATGCCGCCCAAGCGAAGGGCGGCGAAGCGATCAATATTCCGCTCATCATCGGCGGCGTCGCGATCGTGTACAACCTGCCGGATGCGCCCAATCTCAAACTCAGCGGCTCGGTAATCGCCGATATCTATCTGGGCAAGATCAAACAGTGGAACGCGGAGCCGATTGCCAAGCTGAACCCCGGTGTGAAGCTGCCCGATTTGGCGATCACACCCGTCTATCGCCAGGAGGGGAGCGGGACGTCCAACATCTTCACCGAGTTTCTCTCCAAGGTGAGTTCCGAGTTTGCCCAAAAGGTCGGCGCCTCGACGCAGCCCAAGTGGCCGGAAATCGGTCTGGGACAAAAAGGCAACGACGGAGTCGCCGGTCATGTGAAGAACAACGCGGGTTGTATTGGCTATGTCGAAGTCGCGTATGCGAAATTGAATTCGATCCCGATGGCGGCCGTTCAGAACGCGAAGGGTGCATTCGTCCTGCCGGAAGCCGATGCCGTTTCCGCCGCGGCCGAATCGGCCATGGCGCAGCCGCAAACCAAGGAGCCGTATTCGTTGCACGAACTGGCCTTTTCCTTGACGAATGCGGAGGCCGAAAAAGCGTACCCGATTTGCGGGATTACCTACGGACTCATTTACAAGAAGCAGCCCACGGGCAAGGGGAAAGCCCTGGTCGAGTTCTTCAAATGGGCGACGACCGATGGCCAAAAGTTCGCCACCGAGTTGCACTACGCCCCATTGCCAGCCGACCTGGGTAAGAAGGTTGCCGACCTGCTCGGCAAGATTGAATTCACCAACTGACCCTAGTGAACGCCCGTGCCGACTCCGCCTGCATCGCGATCGCAAGGGACCGCCACTCGCCTGGGGGACATCGCATTCCGAGTTCTGACTCTGCTGTCCGGACTCTTGATGATCGCGGTGGTTCTCGCTCTCGTCTTGTTGCTCGCGTACCAATCGTGGCCGGTGCTCAGCCGACCCGGACACTTTCAGCTTTTCACAAGCAGCAACTGGGATCCGAACGGAACCACGACGCCCGACCACTCGCCGGTTTACGGTTCGCTCGTGTTCGTTTACGGCACGGTGGCGACTTCCGCAATCGCCATGCTGATCGCCGTGCCACTGGGCATCGGTACGGCGGCGTTTCTGTCGGAGATCGCGCCGGCATGGATTCGCCGCACGTGTGCCTTCCTGACTGAGTTGCTTGCGGCAATTCCCAGCGTCGTCTTTGGCTTTTGGGGTTTGTTCTTTGTAGCTCCTGTCGTGGATCGGGTGTTCCGCCAGTTCGGCATCCGCAGTCCTGCTTCGGGCCAGGGGATACTCGCCGCGGGCTTGATTCTCGCCATCATGGTGCTGCCGTACATCACGGCGATCAGCTTCGACGTGTGCCGGGCGGTGCCCAGCGCCCAGCGGCAAGGAGCGCTCGCGCTCGGAGCCACCCGCTGGCAAATGATCCGGAGTGTCGTGCTTCCTTACGCGCGGCCGGGAATCCTCGCGGCCTGCTTTCTCGCGCTCGGCCGCGCGCTCGGCGAGACCATGGCGGTCACGATGCTGATCGGCAACGTCCGCTATCTCAATTTCTCGATCGCCGCACGCGGCGATTCGATTGCCAGCATCATTGCGGGCACGTTGCACGAAGCAAACGATCAAACACGAGCGGCCCTGATCGCACTTGGCTTGATCCTTTTCTTGATCACGGCCCTGACGAACGTCACGGGGCGATATCTGATTGGCCTCGCCGGTCGGCCGCGTGGACGGAAGAGGCTGTTGTTCGTCGCTGCTCAGCCGCCGGCGCCGCTGCCAGCCGCATTGATCGACAGTCGGCAGCGGTGCGGCTCAATTCAAGAACCGCCTCATGACTCGGCTGCTGGCGATTTGCCAGGGATTGACGATCGTGCCGCTGTTCCTGATCCTCGGCTACATCGTGGTCCGCGGAGCGCCGGCCGTCAACGCGGACTTGTTCCTCGAGCGACCGGCCGCACCGCCGTTCAAGGATGGACACGTCGGCGGACTCGGCCACGCCATGCTCGGAAGTTTGATCATGGTCACACTCGCGTCTGTGTTCGCGGTGCCGATCGGTATTCTGGCGGCGATTTACCTGAGTGAGAACCGCACTCAATGGGTGAGTAAACCGATCCGATTCATGGTCGAACTCCTTGGCGGTGTGCCATCGATCGTGATCGGCATCTTCGCGTACTCGGTGATTGTTTACCCGCCCTGGGCCAGCACTTCGCATGGGTTTTCGGCGTGGGCCGGGAGCTTTGCTCTGGGCGTGATGATGCTTCCCGTCGTCGTTCGCGCCACGGAAGAGTCCCTCAATCTCGTGCCCGGCTCGCTGCGTCAGGCGAGTTATGCTCTGGGCGCGACTCAATCGCAGACTGTGTTGCGCGTCATTGTCCCGGCGGCAATGCCGGCGATCGTGACCGGCGTACTCCTGGCGATGGGACGCATCGCTGGCGAGACCGCCCCCTTGTTACTGACCGCGCAGAATTCGCGCTTCTGGCCCGGTCCGCTCGATCAGAGCATGGCTTCTCTGCCGTTCTACATTTACGATTTCTCCACGAGTTCCTATGAGGAATTGCAGCGCTTCGCCTGGGGCGGCGCATTCGTCTTGCTGGCGTTCATCGTGGTGCTGAATGTGGGCATTCGCTTGTTGGCCGGCAAGCGCTTGGTCTCCGCCGCGCGAGCCGACTGAGGCCGGAAGTATCGAGTCAATAGCCGATGGTCGGTTGACCCCGGCCCCTCCCGATCGACTAAGATGATTCTGCGTCCGAGGGGTTGGCTTCAGAATCAGGCATGTTTTACCGGCTGCTCCTTACGTTTCTCGGCTTCGCGGCGCTGTCCTCGGCGCTCGCCGCGGTGCTGATCCTTCGCGAGACACATCTCGACTGGTCCGTTGGCCGGACCGTGGGCATTGTCGCTGTGGCCGGAATTCTAGCGGTTGCGCCGGCGTGGGTTTTTGCCCGCGCATTTGTCCGGCCGTTTCGGGAGATGCAGGCGGGGGCCGAACAGATCGCGGGCGGCGATTTCGGTCAACGGATCCACGGCGGCGACCTGGCGCGAGAGTCGGGACCTGGCGCACAGTTTCAACGAAATGAGCCGGCGGCTTGTCGAACATATTGACCACCTCGACGCCGAACGACAACACCTGCGAACGATCCTGGGCGGCATGGTCGAAGGCGTTGTTGGCGTCGGGCCCGGCCAACGGGTGCTGTTCGCCAACGAAGCCGCGGGCCACATGCTCGATTTCGACCCCGCCACCGCCATCGGGCGGCCGCTCTATGAAGTCACCCGGCAACCGGCGATTCAGACGGCCCTGGATCGAGCGCTCGCATCGGGGGAGTTCGAACGCGAAGATATGGAACTCAAAAAGCCGATCTCGCGGCACCTGAGCCTGCACGTCGCCCCGCTGGCCGAATATGGCGCGCCCGGAGCGGTCTTGGTGTTGAACGACACGTCGGAATTGAGAAGGCTCGAACGAATCCGGCACGAGTTCGTTGCAAACGTATCTCATGAATTGAAGACGCCGCTGGCCGTGATGAAGGCCTGTGTCGAGACTCTTCAAGACGGCGCGATGGAAGATCTCGAAGCGCGTGGGTCGTTTCTTCAGCAGATTGCCGAAGGGGCTGACCGACTGTACGCGCTGATCCTCGATCTTTTGAGCCTGGCCCGAATCGAATCGGGCGACGAAGCCTTCGAGTTTACAAACGTGTCGGTTGGGGACGTCGTGCGTCAGTGCCTCGAGCGCCATCGTCCGCGCGCCGAAGCGCAGGGGATGACGCTCGGAGCGGGGCCGGTGGCGGCGCCGCTCGCCGTCTGGGCCGACGAAGAGGCCCTCGGCCAGATTCTCGACAACCTCGTTGACAACGCGGTCAAATACACCCAGGCGGGCGGTACCGTGCGCGTTTGCTGGTCGGCTGAGGGCGATCACGTCGATCTGAGCGTTGAAGACAATGGCCCCGGTATTCCCGAACGCGACTTGAACCGAATATTCGAGCGGTTCTATCGCGTGGATAAGGCCCGCTCGCGGGAACTGGGCGGCACCGGGCTGGGGTTATCGATTGTCAAGCATCTGGCTCAATCCATGCAAGGAACGGTTCGGGCGATGAGCCGGCTCGGGGAAGGTACGACGTTCACGGTGAGCTTGCCATTAGCCAAGGAGTCCAGGACGGACGACGCGATCGTGGAAACCAACGGCGAGGTTCGCTCGTCACAAGTCCGGGCGGTTGGATGATCCCTTTCTGGCATCGACCTTCACAATCTCTACTCGGTTTCTTCATAATTCGGATCTACAACTAACTGGGCCATTTGCTGCGCGGGCGAGGGTGAGACGTGTCACGACTTTTCTCGGACATCTTCACGCACCGAAAAGCGGGCGAGTCCGGGGATTACTCGCAGCTCAATCCGAAGTTTGAATGCGACAAGATTGACTTCTGGTATCCGGCCAAGCAGGCCTTATGGGACGTCAACTTGACCGTGCTGGAGAAATCGGTCCTCGCCCTGATCGGCCCGTCGGGGTGCGGGAAGTCCACTTTCATTCGGCTCTTAAATCGAATGAACGACCTGATTGATGGCTGCCGCGTGCAGGGCAAAATCGCCATGGATGGAAAGGATCTCTATGCGTCCGACGTCAATCTGGTCGACCTGCGGCGACGTGTGGGCATGGTGTTTCAAAAGTCCAATCCCTTTCCGAAAAGCGTATACGAAAACGTTGCCTATGGTCCCCGGGTGGCCGGCATCCGCGATCGGGCCCGGCTCGACTTCACGGTCGAACGCTGCCTGAAGCAAGCCGCTTTGTGGGATGAGGTCAGCGATCGATTGCACCAATCGGCATTCGACCTCTCCGGGGGACAGCAGCAGCGTTTGTGCATTGCTCGCGCTCTTGCCACCGACCCGGAAGTGCTGCTCATGGACGAACCGGCCAGCGCCCTGGATCCGAAATCGACCGCGAAGATCGAGGACCTCATCGACGATTTGAAAAGGCAATACACCATCGTGATTGTCACGCACAACATGCAGCAGGCGGCCCGGGTGTCCGACTTCACCGCTTTCTTCTACGAGGGGCGGATTGTCGAGGCGGGTCCGACCCAGCAGATCTTCACCAAGCCGAATAAGAAACAAACGGAAGACTACATCACCGGCCGGTTCGGCTAAGGCGGGAGAAGCAATGTCCAAGCATTTGGAACGCGACCTCGAACATTTGCAAAAGCGAATCGTTCAATTTGCCAGCATCGTGGAGGAGGCGATCTTCAAGGCCGTGCATTCCATGCAAGAGCGTGACTCCGATCAAGCTCACGAGGTGATCGACGGCGACGAGGCGATCGACCGGGCGGAAAACGAATTGGCCGAGGAGTGCCTCAAGCTGCTCGCTCTTCACCAGCCCGTGGCGACGGACTTGCGCCGAATCGCGACGACGTTCATGATCACTACCGATCTCGAGCGCATGGGCGATTTCGCCAAACACATTGCGGAAGCGGCGCTCGCTCTCGCGGGCCTGAACTTTCCGATCCCCACGAAGCTCACCCAGATGACCGATGTGACGACGACGCTCGTGCGCCAGAGCCTGGATGCGTTCGTCAACTTGGATAGCCAGCTCGCCCGCCGAGTGGTGCGCATGGACGATGAAGTCGACCGGTACAACGACGAGATCATCGCGGAGTTGGCTGCCGAGATGAAAACATCTCCGAACGCCGTCGACCCCGGCCTGATTCTTTACGCCGCGACCCGGCACCTGGAACGCATTGCCGACCATGCAACGAATATCGCCGAAGACGTCATTTACCTGGTCGAAGGCGAGATCGTGAAACATCGGCCGGAAGCTATTGGCAATGGTTAGTGCCAAGCATCAGCGATACGGCATCACCGACTCATGGCCCCTGAACGCTGACCCCCTATGTCGCAACCCCGAATCCTGATCGTCGAAGACGAAAAAGGCCTGGTGAAGTCCCTGACCTGGTACTTCGATCGGGAAGGATACGAGACCATTGCCGTGGCCGACGGCGCGGAAGGGCTGCGCAAGGCCCAGGCGATCTTGCCCGATCTCGTTCTTCTCGATCTGATGTTGCCCGGCATGGGCGGATTGGACGTCTGCCGGGAACTTCGGACGGGCGAGAAAACTCGGCACATCCCGATCATTATGATCACGGCTCGCGCGGAAGAAACCGACCAGGTGGAGGGCTTTGCCAAGGGCGCGGATGACTACGTGACCAAACCATTCAGCAACAAAGTGCTGCTGCAACGAATTAAGGCGCTCTTGAGGCGATCGGAAACAGCGCCTGAAGTTACGGAGGTCACCGAGCATCTGGGCGTGAAAGTCGACCGCATGCGGCATCAGGTCACCGTGGGCGACCGTCGGCTCGACTTGACGCCGACCGAGTTCCGGCTGCTTCAATGTCTGATTCGCCAGCCGGGCCGAGCGTTTACGCGGCATCAGTTGATGGACGCTTCCATCGGCGAAGGATCGATCGTTCTCGAGCGCACAATCGACGTTCACATCAAGACGCTGCGAAAGAAGCTTGCGGAGATTGAAAGGCGACTCGACCGAATTAATCGAAACGGTCCGTGGCGTCGGCTATCGCTTCCGCGAAAAGGAATAATCGACGTTTCGAAGAGTCCCGGATTTTGTTTCCGTTCCCCTGTCGCTTCGACTAAACTCCTCTCCAAACATTCCCTTGGAGGCACCATTATGCAACCCGATCCGGCTAAATTGGAAGCGTTCATGGGCAAGATGGTAGGGGACATGGGAGCAGCCGTCAGTGCTCCTCTCATTGTGTTGGGCGACAAGCTCGGCTTGTACAAGGCATTGGCTCAGTCCGGACCAATCGATTCTGCTGGCTTGGCGTCGAAGACCGGCACCGCTGAGCGTTATGTGCGCGAATGGCTCAACGCCCAGGCGGCTGCCGGCTACGTCGAGCACCAGTCGGGGAAATACTCAATGACTCCGGAACAGGCAGCCGTTTTCGCCGACGAGAACAGCCCGACCTTCGTTGCGGGTGCCTTTGACGTGGTCGCGTCGATGTTCAAGGACGAATCGAAAATCACTGACGCGTTCAAGACCGGCAAAGGGGTTGGCTGGCACGAACACAGTCCGTGCCTCTTCCGCGGCACCGAGCGATTCTTCCGGGCCGGCTACGTCGCCAATTTGGTGCAAAACTGGTTGCCCGCATTGACTGGCGTCTGCGAAAAGCTCGGCAAGGGGGGCAAGGTCGCGGACGTCGGCTGCGGTCATGGGGCATCCACCATCGTGATGGCCAAGGCGTTCCCGAAGTCGCAATTCGTCGGGTTCGACTATCATGCTCCATCGGTCGAACGAGCGCGAGCCGCCGCGCAGGAAGCTGGTGTTGCCGGCAATTGCAAGTTCGAGGTTGCGGCGGCCAAAAGCTTTCCGGGTACGGGCTACGACCTGGTCGCGTTCTTCGATTGCCTGCACGACATGGGCGACCCCGTCGGCGCGTCGAAACACGTTCGCCAATCGCTGGCCCCCGATGGCACCTGGTTGATCGTCGAGCCAGCCGCCGCGGACACGACCGAAGGCAACTTGAACCCGGTCGGCCGACTCTATCTACGCGGCTTCCACCATGATTTGCGTGCCGGCTTCGTTGAGCCAGGAAGTCGGTCTGGGATTGGGCGCCCAGGCAGGCGAAAAGCGCATTCGCGAGGTCGTCACGTCGGGGGGCTTCACGAAGTTTCGCACGGCGACGAGCACGCCGTTTAACTTGATCTTCGAGGCGAAAGCGATTTGACGGTGAAACTCAAACTCGCATCATCGCCTGCAGTGTCGCGAAGCTCAGGAATGGAGCGGCCCGGGAAGTTCGTGGAAATCGAATTTGCGATAGCGAGGCTCTGCTGCAGCATTCACGACAATCGATGGGGCGGCGATGAATGCGAATGTCCGACCGGCTTCGTAAACTCACGGAGGGCCTGGGCAAGCAGGAGCTGGCCCAGGCCGTTGTCGTTGATGGTTATCTGCAATCCACGCTTTTGAGCATCTCGACTTCCCTCAGCCGCCCTACTATGGATGGAAGCAAAGGAGATTGCCATGCCGAAATTGACGGTCGAAGGGGTTGGCGACTTTGAAGTGCCGGCCGACAAGCGCCTGGTTCTGGCGCTCGAAGACGAGGCCAAGGTCGACCAATTACACGCGTGTGGCGGAAATGCCCGGTGTACGACCTGTCGGGTCGAGTTTATTTCCGGGGAACCGGCTACCATGACAGAAGCAGAGCGCGCGGTGCTGACGGCTCGCGGTCTGACGGGAGTGCGACTCAGTTGCCAGATTCTTTGCAACCACGACATGGCCGTGCGAGCGATCAGTCGATTGGCCGGCAGCGGCCGCAAGGACGTCGGACCACGACCGGCCGATACGATTCCAACACAGTAATCCTCACGCGGAGCGTGAAGCCTACTCGAGTCGGGAGTGTGCGATGGCCAACAAGATCAAGCTCCATCACCCCTGGCTCGTGGCCGTTTGGCCTGGCATGGGTCATGTCGCCCTCAATGCTGGCTATTACATGCTCGCCAAACTCGACATGGCGGTCCTGGCCGAACTGGAGGCCGGCGAGCTATTCGACATCGATCACGTCGAAGTCAAGGACGGAATGATCGAGCCGGCCCGCCGGCCGCGCAATCGCTTCTTCGTCTGGAACGATCCCGATGAGCATCGCGATCTCGTCGTCTTCCTCGGCGAAGCGCAACCGCCCATCGGCCGCTATCCGTTTTGCAAGCAACTGGTCTCCTTTGCCAAAGAGATTGGCATCGAGCGCGTCATCACGTTCGCGGCCATGGCGACCCGCATGCACCCCGAGCATCGGGCCAGGGTCTTCGGCGCCGCCACCAACGAAGACAACCTCGAAGAGCTGAAGCGGCTGGAACTCGAATTGCTCGAAGAGGGGCATATTGGCGGGTTGAACGGCGTGTTGCTCGGCGCCGCGGCCGAGGCCGGTTTGCACGGGGCATGCCTGCTCGGCGAAATGCCTCATGTCTTCGCGCAACTTCCGTTTCCGAAGGCCTCGCTGGCAGTGCTGGAAACGTTCACCACGATGTTCAACATTGAAATCGATTTCGCGGAACTCTCCGAGCAGGCAAAGACCTCGGAAGAACAACTGGGCGAATTGCTGGCTCGCGTGGAAGAAGCCTATGGCCGGCAATCGTCTTCCGAGGACGACGACGTCTTGCCCGAGCCCGCCGAGAGCAAGGAAGAGATCGAGGAATCGGACCGCCGGCGAATCGAGAACCTTTTTAACATGGCGCAAGGATCGCTCAAAAGCGTTTGAATTGAAACGCGAATTGGATCGGCTCAACGTCTTTAAGGAATACGAAGACCGGTTTCTCGACCTGTTCAAAAAGCCGGGCTGATTAAAGCAGTCGGCACAGGGAATGTGCCGACCGCATTTTCAATCCACGTACATGAACTCGTTGCTCCCCAAGAGCGCCTGGCAGTAGCGCTCGCGGCGAGTCAGCTTGTTCTTGTTCGCATCCTTGCCGTCGGACGTTTGCAAATACCGGACACCAAGCGACACTTCTTCATCTGTCGCTTCTCGACCGAAGGCAAGTCGATACCCCAGCCGAACGCGGGCAGGGTCATCTTTCGCTTCCTTGTCGATCCGAGCCGAAAGGGCTTTCGCCTGGGTCACCATGAATGGACTATTGAGGACAAACAACTGCTGTTGCGGCACGGTTGTCTCGACTCGCTAGCCGCCGAAGTAATGTTGGCATCGGGAAAATCGAACAGCCGCAAAAGACCATTCAATTCGTGCCGGCTGATCTTGGCATAGACCGTTCGGCGCACGTTGTCGGCGGCATCGAGGTTGGTCGTTGGTCCACTGAATCTGGGATCGAGCCGGCCGCTGACGGCGAGCAGGGCATCGCGCCACGCCTCGACCGACAGTCGGCGGCGATTGGCGCGCCAGAGGTAATGATTGTCCGCGTCCTTGGCATCATTGGCGGCATCGGCCATCGCGCTTCGACGGTAAGTTTCGGACATCACGATTTGGCGGTGCAACGCCTTCACGCTGCCGCCGCTCTCCATGAACGTTGCCGCCAGCCAATCGAGCAATTCGGGATGCGTCGGCCGTTCGCCGAGATGGCCGAAATTGCTCGGCGTGCCGACGATTCCGCGGCCAAAATGCTGCTGCCAAATTCGATTGACGAACACGCGAGTGGTCAGCGGATTCTTCGGATCGGCAATCGCCTCGGCCAGTTCCTTGCGGCCACTCCCCTGGGTGAACCGCTTGGGGTTGTCGCCGGCGATGATGTGCAAGAATCGCCGCGGGGCGACATCGCCGAGCTTGGCGGGATTGCCGCGAAGATAGACCTTGAGATCGACGGGGCTGGTTTCCACCACTCCATGCGCCACCGGCACCGGTGGCGGCTCATGCTTCTTCAACTCGTCGTGTTCGTTCTTCATCCGTTGATACGTCGCTTTGCGCTCCGGCGACATGGCCGCCGTCGCTTCGCGGTCGGTCATGGGGAACACCCCCTTGTCCCCGAACAGGGCTTGCACCATCTGGCTCGGCTTGCCGCGTGGCTTGGCAATTGCCTCCTTGACCTCTTTGCAAAATGCGTCGGCCATCTTCTTTACTTCGGCGGGCGGATCGGAATCGCTCGCCTTCTTGGGCAGATGCTTGCTCCAGTCGCTCATCGCGCGGGCGACGTTCTTCTTGGCCAGGTATCGGTCCAGTCGTTCCAGGGCGCCGGCATCGAGCTTCTCGTCCTTGGCGATCTCCTGCGCCGACGCGTTCGGCTTTTGCAATCGCCTAGCTTCCAATTTCCAGGCCGCAAGCACGTATCGCGGCAGGGCGTCGGCCTTTTCACTGGCGAGCCGATTCTTTTCCTGCTGGATGAAATCCTTGACTCGTTTGTCGGCGTCCTGGACCTTTTTCATTGCGGCGGCAACGCGATCGACTTCGGTTTTCGGCGCCAGCGGCACGTCGGCCAGTTTGCAACTCGAGAACACACCGGCGAGTGAGTAGTAATCTTGCGTCGGAATTGGATCGAACTTGTGGTCGTGGCAACGAGCGCAGGAAACGGTCAAGGCCAGGAACCCGCGCGTGAGCGTATCGATTCGATCATCCAACTCGTCGGCCGCAGCCTTGGCGGCGTCGGAGTTCTTGTAATATTGAGTGCCCAGGCCGATGAAGCCGAGCGCCTCGCGGTGGCGCAACTCGCCGGGCGCTTCTCCCAGGAACGCATCGGCGGCGATCTGGTACTTCACGAACTTGTCGAACGGCAAATCTTCGTTGAAAGCCTGAATGACCCAGTCTCGATATTTCCAGGCTTCGGTGTACGGCTTGACTGCGAAGGTGTGCGCCTGGTCCTCCGCGTAGCGCGCGACATCGAGCCAGTGCCGGGCCTGCATCTCGCCATATGCCGGCGATGCCAGTAGTCGTTCCACGAGATTCCGGTACGCGTCCGGCGATCGATCCTTCAAGAATGCCTCGATCTCCTCCGGCTTCGGCGGCAGACCGGTCAAGTCGAAGGTCAATCGACGGATCAAAGTCCGTTTATCGGCTAACGGAACCGCATGCAAACTCTTCTCATCGAGCTTGGCGCGGATAAAGCGATCGATCGGATTCGTCTCCGGACCAGGGGGCGGTGTCGGCTTAACGACCGGCTTGAACGACCAGAACTCGCGGGCTTTCTTCCAGTCGATGCTGCTAATTGCCGAGCCATCGCGCGGGTCGGCAGCCCCCGCATTGATCCACTTCTCAAAGTCGGCGACGACATTGGCCGGCAATGGCTTCTTCGGCGGCATCTTGAGATCGCCTTGCCGCTTGATCGCGCGAACCAGCAGACTGTCCTTCGCCTTGCCGGGCACAATCGGCGAACCGTTCTCGCCACCCTTCACGATTGCCGCCTTACTATCCAGCCGCAACTCCCCCGATTGCTTCTTCTCGCCGTGGCACGAATAACACTGCTCGACCAGCACCGGCCGGATTTTGGTTTCAAAGAATTCGACGTCTGCCGCTCTCGGCGATGGACTAGCGGCGAACGCGGGCGTAGCGATGAGCATCAAGTAGAAAGGCCACGAACGCATGGGGGCTCCGAAGGCGGGACGGACAAGGACGTGGGCGGCCGGCAGATAGAGTTATCGTACCGCACCACGGCATGAGACGCCAGCGTTTCGGGCCGGAAGTGATTCCGTTGGGTGCAAGACCCGCATTGCACGAACGACCGATCTTTCTCACTCTATGGGCCGCCTTGCCCAATTACGCATTCGCTGCTAATATCACTACACCTTCGTAGGCGGCATTTCCCGGCACCCTCGCCGAGGATTGTTCGCCAAGAATACCCACTCCCAACCCCCGGCATCTCCGCCCGCGGTTGTCACCGCTGTGACCCCGTATTGCCATGTTCGCGAACTTCCTGAACAAGCGGCGTTCCCCGGCCGAGTACGACGAGGACTTTTTCCGCGATTCGCGGATGTCCTTCGGCGATCATCTCGAAGAATTACGCACGCGCATGTGGAAGGCGATCAAGGGGCTCGGGCTATGCCTGATCATTGGGTTCATCTTGGATGGCATTGGCGATCGCGCCGGCCTCCCCTGGCTGGGGATCGGTCGACCGATGCTCAAGGTCATCACCGACCCGATCAAGGAGCAGGTGAAACAGTTCTACGCGGACCGAGCTGAGGCCGCGAAGGGAAATCTGAAGGATGCCCGCGAACACCACGACAACGAGCGGATTCAAAGGACTGTTGAACTTCCGGGCTCGTTCCGCACCGACCAGTTTCCAGGCCGCGAGGGGCTGGTCGAATTCCAAGGCACATTCACGTTTACGGCGACGGACATCGCCGTCGCCGACGTGGAGGGCCGCGGGAACTCGAACATGGACCCCGGCCTGAAGGGCATGGGGATCATGGAGGCCTTTATGGTCTACTTCAAGGTCTCCTTGCTGTGCGGCGTGATCCTCGCTTGCCCGTGGATCTTCTACCAAATGTGGGCGTTCATCGGCGCCGGGCTCTATCCGCATGAGAAGCGGCTCGTCAACGTTTACCTGCCCTACAGCATCGGCCTGTTCCTGGTCGGGGTTCTTCTGTGTCAATTCTTGGTCATGCCGCGGGCGGTGGAGGCCATGCTCGGTTTCTACAAGTGGCTCGACATCGAGCCGGACATGCGGCTCAACGAGTGGCTCAGCTTTGCCCTGCTCATGCCGTTGGTGTTCGGCATCTCGTTCCAGACGCCGCTGGTCATGATGTTTCTCAACAAGATCGGCGTCGTCACGTATGAGATCCACAAGCGGACGTGGCGCTACGCGATGTTCGGACTGGCGATCGGGACGGCGCTCCTGTGCCCGTCGACGGACGTGGTGTCCTGGCTTAGCTTGTACATCCCGACCTTTGGCCTGTATCTGGTCGGCGTGTTAATTACCTATCTATCGCCCCACCAGGGCCTGCTCGGCGCGCCGGAGGAGGAAGAGGAGGAAGTGGGCGTTTGATGAACTTGTGTGACTGGCGCCACTCGTTGGCTGTGGCGCGGTTCTCCTGAAGCGTGGAGACCAGCTCAGGAGTGCCGTTCTACGTGGACCTCGTTGCGCTACGTCGCGCAGTACTCTGTCGTACTAAGTGGGTCCGCAAAAGGAATTTGACAATATTCGTAAGCCGGTGGCGGCGGAGCCCGAAGCGCAGCGAGGGTCCGCCGCGATGGCGAACCGCAGTTTTCACCGACTTCGCAGCCGCCTCGTCGCGGTCCCTCGCTGCGCTTCGGGCTCCGCGACATCGGCCAATTGTCAAAAACCTTTTGCGGACCCACTTAGAGATAGCCGGGATAGGCCATAACGCTGGAGAATCAAATGGGCTCAAATCGCCGGGATTCGTTATGAAGCACGTAAACCTCAACGGGCAGAACGAATCGGTTCGTCGCTTCGTATTGTGGTTGGCAGTCGAAGCCGAAGGAGCTGTTCTGAAATTGGATGGACGCCCGGTGGCAAGGATTTTGCCGCCCGGAGAGCGGAACGGGGAATCCACCTCGCTTGACGAATGGACCAACGAGCGGAACGACCGCCGCTGCGAATTGATCGACAAAGAACTCGACGGTGCCCTGAACCCCGACGAGCAAACGGAACTCGAAGACCTTCAGGAACCATTGCTCCGTTACCGGCACCGGGTCGCGCCGCTGTCGCTCGTTGTTGCTTCTTCTTGCTCAATGGGCTGTCTCGCGAGTTGGTTCTGTGCGGTCAACAGAGCAGTCCACAGGTCGGATCCGACGGCGGACCAGTCGGAACGCAAGGCAAAGACATCCGCTTGCTGTGGAGTCAAACTGGAATTGAACTCTGTCATGGTACCGCCAGCATCGATTGACCGGGCAACACCCTCCCAAAAGGATGGGCTTGCGAAGAGAAGAGTGGATTGGCCCATGACTTCCTCCGGTAACCTCGCGAGTGAATGGTACGGGATAAAGATGCCAAAAGAAGTCTAGATGTTCAACCTATGCTATAACTCATTCATTATACAGCGAAGGCTGACTATTGGCGATTCCGCGAACCGTCTGGAGTTACTTGAATCCGAGCCGTCGATGCGTTCCTGGCGGCCCGTCGACTCGATAGCTTAAGGTTCTCGTGTGCGGACCGAGGATGATGAAGAATGAAGCCTGGTCCTACATCAATCGCGGCAAGCACCATGAAGTAGCGGCTCATCTTTTCTTCTTGCTCCGGCCCTGACCTCTCAACGTTTGAAGTGTCTCTTCCCATGAAGTGTCTGTAATTTTCGCAAGCCAATCGTCGATCGAGTGGGGGTTGGTGAGGGCAATCGTGTTTACGACCGCCCATTTCAGCCTCTCGTCTTGCGTCTGTGCAAAGCAATCGACTAAGGATCGTCCGTCGAACGATTGCCCTGCAGCCCCCAATGCGCGAACGACTGACTCTTTCGCTCGGTCGTCGTTCAACTTTGGAAGTGCAGCCAACAGTACCTCGATTGCGTCCGCGGAAAGCGGGGCATGGTTGCGGACAATCTCTTCGATTGAGTTGCCTCGAAGGCTATGCTCCCGAAGTCGATTCAAAACGGGTTCAATCAGCCGCGCATGCTGTTGCTCGAGAGCCTGTAGCTCTCGTTCCTTTTCGAGTTCCCATTGGCGAAAGGTTGGATCGGCTTGGAGTTCGGCCATCAATTCCGCGGCGGTCTTCCGGCGTTGCTTCATAATAATCCACTCCAACACACATGAATCGAGTCCTAAACCCGCGATTTATCACCTGGATTGCGACGGAAAGTCTACCCCTTCAACCCCGCGTTCTCCGGCGTCACCTTGTCCATCGGCGGCCGCTTCAGGTGATGGCCGGTCGCCTGCTGATACGCGTGGGCCACGGCGAGCAGCTCCGTTTCGCCAAATAGCCGGCCGGTGAACATGATCGGAACCGGCGTCGAGACCTCGCCTCGCTTGTTAAAGCCGTTTGGCAGGACGGCCGTCGGATGGCCCGTGAGGTTGGTGATTCCCAGGTCGAAAAAGCCGCCGACGTAAAGGTCGACTTTCTCGAAGAGCGCTTCCATCTCTTTCATCAGCAGTGTGCGAATGCGGTTGGCACGAATGTATTCGACCGCCGGAATGAATTGGCCCTGGCGGAATGTATTGCCCCACGTGCCGATGCCTTCGTCGATCCCTTTGCGCGTCAGATCATCGAAGGCGGCGGCGCATTCGGCGTAGAGGATCGTGCTCGTCTCGGCCGAGTACTTGGTCGGCATCTCGATCGGCACCAGCTTGACGCCGAGGTCGCGCAGCACTTGCAACTCCGAGCGATCCTTCGCGTCTTTCTTCGTTTCAACGTAGCCGACCTTGAGTGAGCGCAAAGTCGCGGCTCGATGGGCCAGTGGAACGGACGGGTGACGGCGGCCGCATCGAGCGGATCGGCGCCGTGAATCGCGCCGAAGACGAGTGCACAATCCTCGATCGACCGGCAAATCGGCCCGAGCTTGTCCATGGTCCACGAAAGTGTCATGCAGCCGGCCCGGCTAACACGGCCGAATGTCGGCCTCAGTCCACTCGCGCCGCATCGGCTACAAGGCGAGACGATGCTGCCGAGCGTTTCGCTGCCGATGGTGAAACCAACGAGCCCAGCGACCGCCGCCGATGCCGGCCCCGCCGACGAGCCGCTCGAACCCTGCTTGACGTTCCACGGATTGCGGGTCATGCCGCCGAACCACTGATCGCCCAGGGCCAGTGCACCGAGCGTCAGCTTGGCGACCAAAACCGCCCCTGCCTCTTCCAGCTTGCGGGCGACGGTCGCTTTCGTGTCGAGCGTCTGCTCCTTGTACGGCCCGGCGCCCCAGGTCGTCCTGTAGCCGGGATAGGCGATCAGATCTTTGGCCCCCCACGGTATACCGTGCAGCGGGCCGCGGTATCGGCCGGCTGCGATCTCACGATCGGCCGCCTCAGCCTGCTTGAGTGCCAGTTCTTCCGTCAGCGTGACCACGCACTTGAAGCGCCGGGTCGTATTTCTTCAAGCGTTCGAGATAGAGCTTGGTCAATTCCATGGACGACACGGCCCGCGTGCGGATGAGTTGCGCCAGGGCTGTCACCGGCAGGAACGCGAGGTCTTCTTTCGAGTCGGGCTTTTTCGGCACGGCTGAGCTAATCGGTTCCACTGTGCTACGCAACCGGGAATCGACACGCGTCGTCGAAGGAATGAACGCGAACGCCGGGGGCACATCGTTCGCCAGCGGAATCTTGCGGAGCCGGTCGAAGTTGCGCTGACTTCCACTGAGTCGACCGACGAGCGCCTTGCGTTGTTCATCGCTGAGCTTGAGGCCGGTGATCCACTCGGCCTTTTCAATCATCTCCACGGTGATCGCGCCGCCGCGTTTCGGCGCCTGGGCGACGACAGCGCGCTGAAAAACGGCGCTGCCGATGCCAATGCCCGCGAGGGTCTTCATCAACTGTCGGCGCGATGGGGTCAGGGATGAGTCCATCAGCGGGCTCCGTGGAAGAAAGGATTGGGGACGTTATAGTAGCCGGCAGGCGGAGTGCGCCAACCTCGTTCGACGCTCCGCGTCGAATGCGAACATCCACGCTCTGCGTGGATGTGAGCATATGGTAACTGCCGGCGCTCGCATCTAGGCAGAGCGTCGAACGAGCACGAAGCTCGTGAAGCCGCGACGCGAAGTCTTCGGAGCGGAGCGCCGAAACGCTCTCCCCAATCAGGAACAGCCATGCCAAGCATCGACCCCATCGCCATGCATCGCCCGCGACGCCAGATCGTCGGCATGTCGGCTATCTTGTTGCCCTTCGACGATCACGGGCATATCGATTGGGACGGCTTTCGCGCCATCTCGCGCGAACATTTGCCGCTGGCTTGATCCCGGCCGTGAACATGGATACCGGCTACGTCAACCTGATCGCGCCGGAAGAACGCCGGCTTGTGCTGAATGAAACGAGACGGATCGCCAAGGGACGCGAATATGTCGCTGGCGCGTTTATCCGCGATGCCGCGGGCGCATGCGTTCGACCTCGACGCATATCGGCGGGCCATCGATGAAATTCGCGAGCATTCTGGGACTCCGGTAATCTTTCAGTCGTACGGGCTCACTTCGCTCGAGGGTGAACGAGTCATCGATGCTTATCGCTCAATCGCCCGGCACTGTTCGCGGTTCATCGCCTTCGAGCTGGGCACCATGTTCGCCCCGTTCGGCCGCATTTACGAACTCGAAACTTTTGCCGGCCTATTGTCAGTGAAGGAGTGCATCGGCGCCAAACATTCGTCGCTCGACCGGATGCTCGAGTGGCAACGATTGCAACTTGCGCGACGAGCAGCGACCGGATTTCCTGGTGCTCACGGGCAACGATCTCGGCATCGACATGGTGATGTACGGCAGCGATTATCTCCTGGGCTTGAGCACCTTTGCCCCGGATCTGTTTGCTCGGCGCGATGCGATGTGGGCGATGGGCGATCCGGGCTTTTACGAGTTGAACGACCTGCTCCAGTACCTTGGCTTCTTCGCCTTCCGCCCGCCGGTGCCGGCCTATAAACATTCGGCGGCTCAGTTCCTGAAGTTGCGCGGGTGGCTAAACAGCGATGCGCCGCACCCGCAGGGGCTAAGGCGGCCAGAGAGTGATGTCGAAGTGTTGCGCGGATATTGTCGATCGACTGCGAGAATTGAAATAGGCGAGCCGAGCGGCGTAAGCCGCCGGGTAATGGCAGTTGAGCGAGAGACCATTACCCGGCGGCTTACGCCGCTCGGCTCGCTTTGAATTTCAGGCGATGATCTCCTTGATCGCATTCCCGTGGTCGATGTCCAGCCGCTTGCGGCCGGGGATTTCCAGCTTCCGCGAATCGAGGCCGAGCTGGTGCAGGATCGTCGCGTGGACGTCGGTGACGTAGTGGCGATTCTCCACGGCGTGGAAGCCGATCTCGTCCGTCTTGCCGTGGACGATGCCCGCCCTTGAGGCCGCCGCCGGCCATCCAGACCGTGAAGCCGAAGATGTGATGGTCGCGGCCGTCGCTTCCCTGCGTGCCCGGCGTGCGGCCGAACTCGCGTCGCGAAGATCACGATCGTCTCCTTGAGCAGGCCCGTGCGCTTCAGGTCCTTCAGCAGCCCGGCGATCGGCTTGTCGACCGCCAGGCAGTTCTTGGAGTGATTGCGCCTTCAAGCCGCCATGCGCGTCCCACACGCCGGCGCCGCCGGCGCCGTGCTGCACCTGGATGAAGCGCACGCCGCGTTCGACCAGCCGCCGGGCACGCGAGCATCTGCATGCCGAAGTCGCGCGTCTCCGGGTCGGTCGATGCCGTAGAGCTTCTTCGTCTCCTCGGTTTCCTTCGCGAAGTTGAGCACCTCGGGCAGCGACTTCTGCATGCGGAAGGCCAGCTCGTAGGACTTGATGCGGGCGTCGAGCGATGAATCGCCGGGGTACTCGGCCGCCTTCAGCTTGTTGAGCCGGCCGACGAGATCGAAGCCGATCTTCTGCTCCGCGGCGCGCAATGGCTCGCTTCGGGCTTGCCGTAGTCGAGCGGATTGGCGGGATCGACGCGGATCGGCACCGCGTCGTGAGCGGGGCCGAGGTAGTGGCCGTCCTTCAAGTTCCAGTATTCGCGCTTGCCCATGGTGATGAACTGCGGCAGGTTTTCGTTGAGCGTGCCGAGCCCGTAATGCACCCAGGCGCCGAGCGTCGGGAACTCGCCGTCGAGCATGTGCCGGCCGGTGTGGAACTGCGTTTGCGCGCCGTGATTGTCGTCGGTCGTGTACATCGAGCGAATGACGGCGATGTCGTCGATGCACCCGCCGGTGTGCGGCAGCCAGTCGCTCACCTCGATGCCGCTCTGGCCGTACTTCTTGAAGCCGACTTGCGTGGCGAGGATCTTGTTCCGCTGCTGGCCGTTGGCGTCGTTGACGACGACGACGCGAGCCAGTTTCAGCTTCTCCGGATCCTGCACGCTCTTGTACGGCGTCTGGCCGATCGACTTGCCGGCGTACTTGGTGAGCTCCGGCTTCGGGTCGAATGTCTCCATGTGCGAGACGCCGCCGTTCATGAACAGCCAGATGACGGACTTGGCCTTCGGCGGGAAGTGCGGCTTGCCATCGGGCGGCGCCCAGGCGCCATAGCCATCGCGATGCAACATCGCGGCCAGGGCGACACTGGCGAAGCTTGTACCGAAGAAGTCGCGGCGACTAAACATTGCACTCTCCCATTCACCTAATCGTCACGAAATCATTGTGGTTCACCAGCGCCTCGACCAGGTTGGCTCGTGCTTTTGCCACTGGGTTCGGATGCTTTTGGTCTTCTAATAGCCGTTCCCAGGTGCTCATCGCTTCGAGGCACGCCTGCTGCTCATCCGCGCTCGGCAGCGTCCCGAGGATCAGGCCGAAGGCTGCCGCGCACATACTCCCCGTCCGCCGCTTGCGGCGTAGCGATCCGCGCCGCAATCGCGTCGGCCATCGTCAGCGAGAACTTGCTGTTCGCCAACGTCAGCGCCTGCTGCGGAACAATGCTCTCCGTCCGGCGATAGCATTCG
Source organism: uncultured Gemmataceae bacterium (assembly GCA_963773845.1). Classification (GTDB taxonomy): domain Bacteria; phylum Planctomycetota; class Planctomycetia; order Gemmatales; family Gemmataceae; genus SIAJ01. Next base: position 305,944 of record CAVZCU010000011.1, on the reverse strand, counting down.
AGCACGCCGGCGTCGTCGAATTGCATCAGGAATTTGTGATGGTCGTTGTGCGAGTGCACAAAGTACAGGCTGCGCCGCTTCGTGTCGGCGTTCACATCGATCGACGGCCCGCCCTGGGTGGTATCGAGTTGGCCTGCGAGCTGGAGCAAGCTATCGCGAATTTCCTGTGCTTCCATTCGCACCGGGTTCATTCGCCAGAGGTACTTGTTCTCTGCGTCGGCCGCGTTCGTCTTCTCCAAACCGGCGCTCGAGGAAGACAGCCGATATGCTGCCGACGTTACCATAAGCCGATGCAAGTGCTTCAGGCTCCAGTTGTGCTCCATCAATTCGACCGCCAGCCAATCGAGCAATTCCGGGTGCGTTGGCTTGGCCCCCTTGCGGCCGAAGTCGAAAACGGTGGCGACCAGCGGCTTGCCGAAGTGTCGCATCCACACGTGATTGACGATGACGCGGGCTGTCAGCGGGTTTGACCGATCGGTCATCCACTTCGCGAGCGCCGTTCGCCGGCCGGTGCTCGTCGTCGGGAACGGCTTGCTCAGCGATGGCTCGGCTTCCAGGTTGTTTTCCTTGGTCTTGAGCGACCCGCGCGGCGCGGTGTATTGATCACCGGGGTTTTCGACCGCCTTGGTCGCGGCAGCGACTGCGGCCTTGGCGGCGTCGCGTTTCTTCTGAACGGCGGCCTTTTGTGCCGTGGCGGCACTCGCGAGTTCCCGCTCCGCTTTCGCAAGCTCTGCCTCGGCTTTGCGGAGAGCAATTTCTTTCTCGGCTTTCGCGGCGGCCCTGGCGAGCGCCGATGCGTCTTTGGACTTTCGGTATTTCGCTCGTTCGGCGGCGAAGCGGGCGCGAATGGCTCGCGGCTCCGCTTCGGCGATTGCCAGTTCTTTTTCGGCAATCGCAAGCAGTCGTCGCGCATCCTCGGGAGTCGTCGGCTTGGCGGTTGAGCCCTTGGCGGGCTTCGCGGCCACCAACTTGTAGTCGCTCGGAAGCGAAGCCAATTCGAACGCCTTGAAGTCGGCGGTCGCGGCGAAGGTAATCAACTCGATTGACCCCGGCTTCCGTGAAATCGGCAATTGATAGGCAAGTGCGTGCTTGCCGTTCACATCGACATTGATCAGTGGTCCGCGGACGCGAATGGTCAATTCAACGGTATCGCCCACTTTGAATGGGCGATTTTGCATCCCCTGCGCTGGGTAAACGTAGTTGGCGCCCTGCTTGTATGCGATCTGTAATTTCGGCGCGCCGGTGTTGGCACTGGCATAGACCATCGTCTCGTTGTCGCCGGCCACGTCGAAGCTGAGCCCGACGGACCGCCACGGTTCGCCGCCGGTAAAGGTGAACTTGAACTTGGCGACGAAGTCGTCAGGGACCTTGGCTTTCAAGCGTATCCGGCTGCGCTCGGCGTCGGGCCGCATTTGTTTGAGAACCCCCTTCTCGTATTGCCACTTGCCGGGCCCGATATCCCAGAGATCCGCGTTCGCTCGTGCAAAGCCGTCCTTCGCAATCGACTTGCCCTCGACGATTGGACTGCTCTTCGCCTCGGTTTTTGGCTTATTCCTCGCGAGCTTTTCGGCCTGTGCGAGGGCCGTGTTCGCCTTGGCCACCGCGGCGTGTGCCAACGCGACTCGCGCCTCGGCAGCTTTGAGATAATTCGCTTCGACGAATGGATGCAACTGCGGAGCATAAGCGTCGGGCGGCAACTGCACCGGCTGAATGTTCAACTCGCCGCCGAGCACCGCGGGCAATCCGGGAGTAATCTTCAGGTTTTTGATCGGCTTGCGGTCGTCGCCACGCTCGAATTTGTACGTGACCGCGTTGAGATTGCAGTCGAACGCCCGGGGGATGCCGTCCTTCTCGTAGTCCGCGGTTCCAGGCACCATGTCCATGCGCACTTGATAGGGCTCGAAGAACGCCCGGAATCGATAGTAATCCGTCTGCGCGATCGGGTCGTATTTATGGTCGTGGCACTTGGTGCAGTTCATGGTCAAGCCGAGGAACGCCTTGGCCGTGTGCTCGACCGTCTCATCCATCCACGTCGTGCGATTGAAAATGAAATACTGCCGAGCCAGGTAGCCGGTCGCGCGCAGCTTGTCGGGATCATTCGGGTAAAGCTCGTCGGCCGCGAGCATTTCGCGGACCATCTGATCGTAGCCCTTGTCCGCATTCAGGCTCTCGATAATCCAGTCGCGCCAGTGCCACATGTGCTTCTGGCTATTGCGCACCTCGGCGCCGAGACCCCACCAATCGGAGTAGCGCCAGATGTCCATGAAGTGCCGGCCCCAGCGCTCGCCATACTGCGGCGATTCGAGCAACTGGTTGACGACCTTTTCATAAGCATCCGCTGAAGAGTCATTGAGGAAGGCGTCGATCTGTGTCTGCGTTGGCGGCAGGCCGATCAGGTCGAGGTAGACGCGGCGAAGCAGCAACCGCTTGTCGGCCGGCTTTTGCGGCGTCAGGCCATGCTTTTTCCACTCGGCCGCCAGAAACGCATCGACAGGATTCTTGCCCCAGCCCGACATTGGCACGGCGGGGCGAACCGGCGTGCGAAACGCCCAGTGGTCGCGGGGATCTGCTTCCGGCTTGTCGCTAGCTGGGAATCTTGCCCCCTCGTCGATCCAGGCTTTGAGCGTCTGGATCTGTTCGGCAGTCAGCGGCTTCAGCTCGGGGGGCATCCGCGTCTCGGCGTCGGCATCGCTGACCTTCTCGAGCAATAGGCTCTCGGCCGATTTGCCGGGCACGATCGCCGGTCCCGACGAACCACCCTTGTGAATGAGTTGCCCGCTATCGAGGCGCAGCGATGCCTTTTGTTTGAGTGCCCCGTGGCAAGAATAACAGCGGTCACGCAAGATCGGCTTGATGTCGCGCAAGTAGTCAACCGGGGCGGCAATTGCCGCGCTGCCGAAGGCCAGGGAAAGCAGAAGAGAGAGACGCACAAGCAATCTCGGGAAGGCAGGTGAGCGAACGGGCAAACGGCCGGCGGGAATGATTGTTGATTCTACCGTGAAGGCTGGCGACACGGTAGAGGTAGGGGGCTATTCCAGAAATTGGTTCGCATTGAGTAGGTCCGCCGAGCCGAGCCGGACCGACGGCGAAAGGTAGGTCCCGCGAGCCGAGCGGGACCGGGCCGGCCCCCACGGGACGGCGGCCAACGGTTCGCGGGCGCCGCCCGGTCCGCCTCGGCTCGGCGGACCTACTACCGGAATCAGTACCGCCGAATCGCCAAGCTTTGCGTTGACGATTCGGCTACAATCCCCCTCAACTCAATTTCGGGTACTCGCCATGTTTACGACCCATTGCCCCGGTTGCGAATCGAGTCTGAATGCGCCTGATTCCTTGAAGGGGAAAAAGGTCAAGTGCAAAAAGTGCGGCGAACCGTTCGTTGCCCGGCCGGGCGACGGCAACGAAGGAGGAGCGGAGGAGAAGACGGTCCGAACGAAGGCAGACGAGTTGCGACGCCCGCGACGAAAACTCGACGACGATCCGACGGAAGAAGCCCCGCTCGAAAAGCGGAAGAAACCCGCCCGCCGAGCGGTTGATGAGGACACGGAAGTCATCGAGTCCGCTCAGATCGTCGATGCCGACGAGGACTACGACGAAGAGCCGCGGCCTAAGCGCAAGAGGAAAGGCACTGGCAAGCGTCGCAAGCAAAAGAGTTCACCCGTCCTCTTGTTCGTTTTGATCGGCGTAGGCGCTCTGCTCGTTCTCGGCGGCGGTGCGGTTGGGGTTTATTACGGGCTCATTAAGGAGGACTCGAAGACAGACACGCCGCAAGCGAACGGGGGAAGCAAAGGATCAGCAACGCCGTCCGGCTCTGGATCCGCAACGAGCGGGTGGGTAGATTTCGCGGAGCCAGAGGGGCGTTTTCGGGTCAAGCTGCCTCGACCGGCCTCGGCGCCAGTCAACGAAAGCCGCACTCTGCCGAATGGCGAGACAATTGAAGTAAAGCTCTACAAGGCCGTATCGCCCAACGACGCCTACGTCGTTGCGTTTTCAAAGATGCCAGCAGCAGCGGCCGGAGCTTCGCCGGACCAGATCCTCGATGGAGCGGTGAATGGTTGGCAGAGTCGAGCGAAGAACGGAGTTCTCAAGAGCAACACTTCGATCACCTATCAGGGATTTCCAGGTCGCGAGGCCGTGATTGAGATTGACGATCCGCAGGAACACAGAAAGGGCATGGCGATCCTTCGCGTCATCCTCGCGCAAGATCGGATGATCCTAATCATGGTTGGCGGCGATTGGGTTAGGCCCGATGCGGCATTGGTCAAGACATTCTTTAGCACGCTCAAGATCGAATAGGTCTACTCGAAGGTTATGGCTATTCTCGTCCCACCTGTACCTGGAACGCCAACTGCTCCAGTTGGATCGTCAAATCGACGTTGACCACCGCGATGCTGGATGGCAGGCGTAAGACCGCCGGGGCGAAGTTGAGCACGCCCCGCACGCCCGCCGACGCCAGGGCAGCGCCCACGTCCTGAGCCGCTTCCCATGGCACGGTGACAATTCCTAGTTGCACTCCCAGGCTTCGAACCAGTCGCTCGAGATCGGCAATCGGAAAGATTTCGAGGCCTTCGATCTGCTGCCCAACCTTTTGTTGGTCCGCATCGAATAGCCCGACAATGCGGAAGCCGCGTTCGGGGAAGCCACGATAGCGTAAGAGCGCTCGAGCCAGGTTGCCCGCGCCGACTAAAACGGCCAGCCATTCGCGATCGATTCCCAGTGCGGAGCGAATCGCGGCAATGAGATGATCGACGCGATAGCCGACACCGCGTCTGCCCAGGCCGCCGAGATGAGCGAGGTCCTTGCGCACCTGGGCGTCGCCGAGTCCCAGGATAGTGGCGATGTCGCGGCTGGACACCGTTTCGCGTTCTTCGCGCCGCCAACCCTCCAGGCAGCGCAGATAGAGGCTGAGTCGTCCAGCAGTAGGTCGCGAAGGTCGGGATTCGTCGTCCATCGGCATCACTTCTTTACTGCCTTGAGCGACTGGACCCATACTTGAAGCTCGGGACGCGATCGTAAGACGGACAGATCTTCATCCTTGACGCGGACGTGTTCCACTTGAGCGGGCGTGCTCGGGTAGCCGGTCGCCGCAGCTTTTTTCAACCAATCCATGGCCTTGGCAATGTATTGCTCGCGCTCCGCTTCATTGTTGACGGCGATTCGCGCATACAGGCAGGCCATGTTGTAAGCACTCGTGCCCGTCATGTCGGGCAACGATTGCAGCGCCTCGACCAGCTTTTTCGCTTCCGGCATGCGGCCCAGTTCGAGCAAATTGTTGATGTGCACGGTGAGCGCGACCGCTCGCTGACGATGAAACCAGAACGCTTTGGAATTATCCCGAAACACCGGAAAATCGCGCATGATTTCGTCGAAAAGTTCGAGCGTTCGCGTCGTCGCCTTCATGGCTTCGGGATAGTTCTTTTGTTGAGTCAGGACGCGGGCCATCACCATGTACGCCTGGATCGCCTGCAACCGAATGGGGAATGCTTGCGGCTGACTGGCAATCAAGGTCTCATAACCCGCGGTTGCCTGCTGCAACAACTTTACGGACTCTTGCGGCCGTCCGGCCCGCCACTTCGCGATGGCAGCCGCCAATCGCAGCGTGATTGCGCCTTGATCGTAATGAAGCCTTGCTTGTCCATGACGAGGCAGAGATTCGCGGGAAATCTTCACTATTTCCAGCCCGTGCGCAATCAGTGGGCCGGCTTCGGCCGTCTTGCCACGCTCGACCAGGAGCTGCGAAAACGCGCCCAAAACGGAAGCTAAAAGCGCCCGATATTCGACGTTCTCGGGATGCTGCTGAACCAATGCGTCGGCCAATTGCTGGCTTTGCCGAAATTGCGCTTCACCGCCGGAGCTGCCGGCATTGCTGTAGAAATAACCGAGGCTGCGAAAGCACTCCGCCGCCGTGGCTCGATAACTCGGCTGATCCGGAAACTCCTTACTCAGTGCGGTCGCCGTCGCCGCGCCCTTCTCGTACGCTTTCACGCCGCCCTCAAAATCGGCATTCAGAACGCGCGCATGGCCTAAGAACATCTGAGCTTGTGCAAGTTCATTGCGCAACTCCGGCTGATCGGGAAATTCGGCAGCGAGTCCTTCGTACAATTCCACGCTTTTCTTCGACGCCTGAACCGATTGCTCGATGCGTCCGCCCATCACGCTCACTCGCGCGATGCGCGCGAATGTTTGTGCAGTGTCTTGTCGAATGGCGGGGTCGCTGCTGTCGATCCGAAGCAGCGTTTCGTAGAAGCCAAGGGAGTCCGCGATGATCGCTGCCCGCTCGTCTTGAATTCCGGGGATGCGTGCGAATTCATCGCCGCCCACGCGATCCAGGATGCGATCCATTGTGCCGAGCGCATTCTTGACGTGTTGTTGCGCGAGCTCGCGGTCGTGGTCGGCGTCTTCGCGAGCCCGCACCGCGACTCCCTTTTCCGTTTCAATCTGGTGCTTGGCCGCACGAGTCTCCGACCACAAATAAACCATGACGCCGAGCATGGCGGGCAATGGCACCGCCAGTATGAACACGATCGTCGCGAGGGCGGGGTGTCGTCGCGACCACTTCCATGCTTTGACAATGGATGAAACAGGCCGGGCTTCAATCGGCTTGCCGTTGAGAAAACGACCCAGATCGTCGGCCAATGCGGCCGCCGATTGGTATCGTTGTTCGGGCTTTTTGGCCAGGCATTTCAAGCAGATCGTTTCCAGGTCGCGTGGCAACTTGGGTTGAAGTCGAGAAGGGGGAATTGGCTCATCGTGCAGAACTTGCATCACGGTATCCATCACCGACGCCGCACGAAACGGTGGTCGGCCGGTGAGCAACTCATAGAGAATCGAGCCGAGCGCATAGACGTCCGTTGGCGGTCCAATCTGGCTGCCATCGCCCGCGGCCTGTTCCGGGGCCATGTACGATGGCGTTCCCAGAATCGCTCCGCTGGTTGTCAGTTTGCTGTCGCTGGCTTGCTGCTTGGCCAGGCCAAAGTCGGTGACCTTGATCGTCCCGAGTCCCCGCATGCTTTCCGAGTGGGGACTGCGGACCAGTGACTCGGGACTGGGAACGATCAAGATGTTCGCCGGCTTCAAATCCCGATGAATGACCCCCTTGTCATGTGCATGCTGCACGGCGGTCGCAAGCACGCGAACCAATTCGGCCGCTTCTCGCGGGGGCTGCGGCTCGCCCTTCAGGCGATCGGCGAGCGAACCGCCTTCAATGAGTTCGAGGGAGAAGAACGGTTGGCCATCGTGCTCGCCCACCTCAAAGATCTGAACGATATTCGGATGCTGAAGCTGGGCGGCGGTGGTCGCCTCGCTTTGAAAGCGGGCGAGTTGATCGGTCCCGGCATGGCCGGCTCCCAGAATCACTTTCAAGGCAACCTGTCGTTGCAGCGATTTCTGGCGAGCTTTGTAAACGACCCCCATGCCGCCGCGACCGAGTTCACCCAGAATCTCGTAGCCGGGCGGGGCGAAATTGGCCGGCGCCTCGCGAGTCGGCATGTCTTCGCCGCCGACGCGAGTCAGCGTGGCGGCCATCTCGGGGGTCTGGAGTTCAATCGTTGGATCGTCGCGAGTGTTTTCCATGGCATAGATTATTGCTTGCCGACTGGCCGAACGGAAGCGTCGGTTTGTAGGACAGGTTAGAAAACAAGTTCAATGTTTGGAGCGAATTCATGGCCGCGAGTGATACTATCGGCGTCGGCTTCATCGGCGCCGGCGACATTTCGATCCTGCATGCCAAGGCTGTGGCGAAATGTCCCGGCGCGAAACTGGTCGGCCTCTGGAATCGCTCCCAGGATCGCGCCCAGCAACGAGCCGCCGAATTCGGTTGCCAGAATTTCGCGAGTCCCGATGTGCTCGTCAATGACCCGAACATCCAGGCCGTCTTCGTCTTGACCAATTTGGAGACCCACCTCGAGTACACAACACTGGCCCTCAACGCCGGCAAGCATGCTCTGGTCGAAAAGCCGGTCGGTGTATCGGTCGCGGAGATTGAGGAGATGAAACGCCTGGCCGACGCGAAGAAGCTCGTCTGCATGCCGGGCCACAATTACATTTATGAAGCGAGCATGAATCGCAGCAAGGATCTAATCGAGGCCGGCGATCTCGGACGAATCGTCTCCTGCTACGCGATGTACAACATTCACCACCCGGAAGAGGTCGCATCGCGCTATCCCGGCGTCGTCCGGCAAATCTTGACGCACAACTCGTACATCCTCCTGTACCTCGTCGGCAAACCCAAGCGGCTCTGCGCCATGAAGGCGTGTCTGCATTACAAGCAATACAAGGAAGAAGACATCGCGATGGTGCAACTGGAAATGGAGAACGGCGCCCTGGCCCATCTGTGTGCCAGTTTCGCCGCCGACGATCATGCGGCCGATCCGTGGACGGTGATGGTCAAGGTGATCGGCACCGGTGGCAGCACGCGCTACAGCTATCGCGACCATGTCGAGATCAAGCCCGGACTGGTCCACTCGCAAACGTACACCGCCTACGCGGGGTCGATCATGAATGAAGTGCGCCACTTCCTCGACAACTGCGTCCGCCGCGGCGAAGCCCCACTGTCAACAATGGCGGACGCCATCACCGCTCAGAAGATGATCGAAGCATGCGAAAGGTCGATACGCGACGGGAGCATGGTGACGATTTAGAGACTTTGCGCCAGCGGATGGTCTGGCTTCGCGACGACATCTCCGAGCACGACGATCGGCACTCGTTCGTGGACGGAGTAGTAAGCAATGAGTGGTGAAATAATGCCCCGGTACTGAACCTGTTGCAGACCCCGGAGATTGCGGATCGGGTCGCCCCAGCTTCGGGGATGATACCGCAACTCGAACTCCATGTGACGGAACCAGTTTTCGGCCGTGGCACCCAAGCCAATCAATCTTGCGCGCACCATAATTTGCAAAATCGATTCGCGCGCTCGTCCGAGCGAGGAAAACTCGAACGGCGGCGAAGGGTCGGGTATCATCGGCGGGAGTCCTCGCGTTTGATTCCCAACTCGGCAAGTATCTGATCGAACGGGATGAGGCTCTTCATGCCCTCAGCGATTTCTTCTTCGGTCGGGGCGTATTTGTCCGCGGGACCGCAAATGATGTCCAAGTGTTCCTTCCGCTGAGCCTGCAAGAGCGTATTGAACTCGCGCAGCCTAGCGTTCTCCGCCTTCAGTGTTTCGATCTCGTTCCGCAACAATTCTTCGGTGGTCATAGTCGAGCCCTCCCCGGGACATCATACCGGACGCGGTCCCGTCTCGGGAAGGGCGGGCGGCCCGCTCCGTCGCTCACATGCCTGGGCCGCTTGGCTTCACGTCAATTTTTCCGATGAGTCTCTTCAAGTCGGCCAGCGCTTCGTGGGGCCCGGCAAGGATCACCGAGTTCGTGGCCGAATCGGCGGTTACTCTCATCTTCTTTTCCGCGATCAGCTTGCGGGTGGCCGCCAAGGCGGAATTCGCGTCGATGTACTTCAGCGGAACGACGGCGATCTCAATCTTCTGCGTTGCGGAGTTGGAAGCCCCATTAGACGCATCGATCTCGTTTATCTTCGCGATGATTTCTTTGACCTTGCTGTATGGAACATCCGGCGACACGCGGAGAATGATCGAATTCGCCCCATCGGCCGAAACTGCCTTCACATCAGGCCAAATCTTGGCCAACATCTTGACCGCTTCGGCCGATTGAATGTTCTTCAATGCGATCCGGACGACTTGCGTTCCACCGGGCGTCTTCTCGTTGACAGCGGACTTCTGTTTTTCCAACTGTTTGAGCTTGTTCAGCAAGGCCGCACGCTCGGCGTTCAACTTTTCGATCTTTGCGTTCAGTTCCTGAGCGCGAACTTTTTCTACTTGCGCGGACTTCTGGAGTGCATCCTGGGTTCGAACGCGCTCCAATTCGGCGAGCTGGCGCGCATCAGCTTCGGCCCGCTTCGTTGCCTCGGCTTCCACTGCCTGCTTCCGTAGCGCATCATCGATCAAGTCGCGATTCCTTCGCTGCAATTCCTCATTGGCCCGGGCCTTGGCGGCCGCTTCGTCGCTTGCTGCTTTCAGGGCTCGATCGAGCAGTTCCTTGCTGGCATCTTTCCTGTACGATCCCAATAGCGATTCGATCGCTGCTCGCTCGGCGGCACTCCGGGACAGTCGGCGGGATTCCGCATTTGGGCGCTTGAACGTCAAGTGCGGAATCGATTTGCCACCGGCCATCAGATCTTGCGATCCGCAATACTCCCAGCCTTCTCGATCGTTCGCACTCAACACCTTTTGCAGATCCGCGGCCGACAGGGCCGACTTCATCGGCACAAACTTGTATTCCCAGCGATCCTGGGGTTTGTTCTGCGTCGCCCGCAGATATTCGTCAATCGCTTTCTTGAGCCGGTCGGCATCGGCCTCTCCCTTGTTCGGCGCCTGAGCGCCGGCCGACGACATCAAGTGGCTGCCAATGCCAGTCGTCAACATGCCAGCGACAACGATCCCGGCGACTATCAACTTGGTTCGCGTCAAATACATATGGGTGACTCCTCGGGCGAGGTTGATAACAACGGGGGAAATCGAATTGGGCGAACTTACCGCCGACAAGGTCTTCATCGCAATCGAATTGGGAACTCCCGCAGTGCCGGACGTCGCTCCCAGAACAGTGGCACCCGCCGCGATGCTGACTGGCACGCCACGGCGGGCCAATCGATCGAGCAGCCGCTGCCGAGCAAGCGACAATCGGCCCGACAATGTCCCGATCGTCCAGCCGAGCTGCTTGGCGGCATCCTTCTGCGGCCAACCTTGCAATCCACACAGAATGAACGGCAAGCGCAGTTTCTCGGGCAGCTTGCAGACCTCTTCGTGGACGGCCGCTTGCAATTCGTCCCATGCGGCATCCGAAACCGGCGAATCATTCTCCGGTGCGGCGGCGATGGTCTCGCGCTGCTTGCGGCGCACAGCCGAGCGACGGGCCTTCATGGCGACCCGATAGGCGACCCCGTGCAGCCAGCCGCCGAGCGCCTCGGTTCGGCGAATCGTGGCCGCCGATCGCACGAGCGCCAGAAACGTCGCCTGAAACGCATCCTCCGCGTCGGCATCGGCCGAGAGCATATTTCGACAAACACCCCAGACGAGCGGCCCATGCCGACGAACGATCACCGCGAACGCCGAGGCGTCGCGGTCCGTGGCGAAGCGCCGCAGCAATTCCGCATCGGGAAGTGTCCCGACCGGATCGCGGGCGGCGAGCGCTTCGGCCCCACGCAAAACGCTATCGAGGAACGAAGGGGTCATGGCTTACATCAGTACGTTCCCGCGGACGGGGGGATGCTATGAAAAAACCTTGGCTAATGCGGAGAACCGGTCCGCCGCGCCCGGCTCGCTATCGTCCCCCATCGTCTGGCTCGCTCCGTCCTCGCCAATCGGCCATCGAGTTCGACACGCCGAGCCAGCGGCAGATTTGCTGCTGCATGGAGCGAGGCAACATTCGCGTCACCGCGTAGAGGATTCCGGCGGAGGGCGGCAACATAACGAACTTCTTATCGCGTTCCACCGCTCGCCGCACGGAAAGGGCGACTCGCTCCGGTGTGAGCAGCGACGTCAAACGAGCGGGCCGAGCGCCATCGAACAGACCCGTCGCGATGTAGCTGGGACAAATCGTCGTCACGCCCACATGTCGATGACCCGCCCGGCGCAATTCTTCGCGAAGGGAATCGGAAAAGCCAAGCACTCCCCACTTGCTCGCAGCGTAACTGGTGGCCAACGGCAACGACAGAACGGCGGCGGCACTTGCGATGTTGACTACCGCCGCTGCCGGGCGGCCCAGAAGATCCGGGAGAAACGCGTGTGTAACCGCAAGAAGAGACACAAGGTTGATTTGGATCGTCGCGAGATGGCGATCGAGAGGGACGCTCTGGAACTCGCCGCCATAGACGACGCCGGCGTTGTTGACCAGAACGTCGATCGGCCCGGCCTCGGCACGCAATCGATCGCGAATTGCAAGGATCTGGTCGAATTCGGCCACATCCATCGGATAGCCGACGGCATTGCCGATTTCGGCAACCACAGCTTCGACGCGCTTCGGGTCGCGATCCGTGACAACAACCGAGGCGCCCGCACGAGCGAATTCATGAGCCATCGCCCGGCCCAGGCCGTTGCCGGCGCCGGTGACCAGGATTCGCTTGCCGGCAACATTCACAGCCGCACCTGCGCATCATCGCCGACGACGGTGGTCCAGGTGCGGACCCGCCATTTTGTTACGAGGCCATTGCGGACATAGGGGTCGGCCTGAGCGAACGCCTCGGCTCCGGCCGGGGAATCGCCGCGAAAGAGCAGCACCGCCCCATCGACTGGATCGGCCAGCGCTCCGCCCAGGACCAGTTCGCCGCGAGCATGGGCTGCCTGAGCCAGCGCCAGATGCTCGGCACGAAAGGCGGCTCGGCGTTCGACGTATTCTGGCACGACGTCATAAAGAAGCAAGTAATGCATCGCTGTTTCTCTCAGACGACCCAGGATACGCTCAGCATCGGATTCGGCTCGCCCGCTGGCAATCCCTTGATCGAGTGCGTAACTTGGCACCTATCCGCAGCGGAGGGCCAAAGCATGTCGGGCCGACCTTACATCCTCGCCGAGACGACCTGGAAAAGCGTTCGAGAAACGTCGTATGAAGTCGCCGTCCTTCCGTGGGGCGCAACCGAAGCGCACAACTATCACCTCCCCTACGCCACCGATACGATCGAGAGCGACCACTTCGCGGCCGAGTCGGCACGCAAGGCCTGGGCGGCCGGCGCCCGCGTCATGGTGCTGCCAACGATGCCCTTCGGCGTGCAGACCGGTCAGCTTGATATTCCCTTTTGCCTGAATGTGAATCCGAGCACGCAGTTGGCGATTCTCGGCGACCTGGCCCGCTGCCTGGCCGGGCAAGGCATTCGCAAGCTGGTCATCCTGAACGGCCACGGCGGCAATGATTTTCGCCAGATGATTCGTGAACTTCAGCCGCAAGTGAATCTGTTTCTCTGCGCTATAAACTGGTTTCGCATCGTCGACCAGAAGCCGTACTTCTCCAAGCCCGACGACCACGGCGGCGAAATGGAAACGAGCGTGATGATGCACTTCGTTCCCGAGTTCGTCTTGCCGCTCTCGGAAGCCGGCGATGGCCGGGAACGCAAGCCGAAGATCGGGGCGATGCGCGAGGGCTGGGCCTGGGCGCCCCGCCGATGGACACAAGTCTCCACCGACACCGGCGTCGGCGACCCCCGAGCCGCGTCGGCCGAAAAGGGCGAACGCTACTTTCAAGCCGTGACCGACAAGATCGGCCAGTTCCTCGTCGACCTGGCCGCGGCCGATCCGTGGGATTTCTACGAAGACCCGAAGGCGTGAAAATGCAATCGGGTCAATCGATTTGACGCTCCGCCAACAACTTCTCCAATTCCGCCAGGTCGACAGGCTTGGTCATATGCGAATCGAACCCCGCTTCGCGCGACCTTCGCCGGTCCTCGTCCTGACCCCATCCGGTCAGAGCGACAAGCAGAACACTTTGGCCCCACGCCTGCTCGCGAATGTGTCGGGCCGCATCGTAGCCATTCAGCCTCGGCATCCCGATGTCCAGCAGGATGATCTCCGGTCGAAAGGCCGCTGCGATCTCCAACGCCTCCAGGCCGTCGTGGGCGGTCCGGGTCTCGTGGCCCATCATCTGGAGCATCATGGCCAGGCTCGTCGCCGCATCGCGATTGTCGTCCACAACCAGAATGCGGCGACTGGGGACGGGCTTTCGCGCCTCGCCATTCGAGTCGCCATCCACCGAGGCAGGCGTCGCAACGACTGGCAGCCGGACAATAAACTCACTGCCCGTGCCTTGCCCGTCGCTGAATGCCTCGACAGTCCCCCCATGCATGGCAACCAGTCGCTTGACGATTGACAATCCGATCCCTAGCCCGCCCTGTGACCGCTCCAGGTGGCGGCCGACCTGAGTAAACATCTCGAATACATGTGGCAGCATGTTCGTCGGGATGCCGACCCCATTGTCCTTCACCGACACCACCGTGTGTCCATCGTCGCGCCGCACGCTCAAATGCACTTGCCCGCCGCGTTCCGTGTATTTGGCGGCGTTGTTGAGAAGGTTGGCAAAAACTTGCGACAGCCGGGTCGTATCGGCGTCGACATAGATTGGCCCCGGCGGCATGGTGACCGTCAAGTCGTGTCCCGCCTGTTCGATGGCGGGGCGACTCGTATCGACGGCGTGCTGCACGATCTTGGCGAGTTCCACGCGCTCGGTGCGGAGTTCGATCTTTCCGCGGCTGATGCGGCTCAGGTCCAATAGATCGTCCACCAGGTGGACCATGTGCGACAACTGGCGATCCATCATCGTGCGAACCTGCTCCATCGCCTGCCGATCGCCGCCCGAAAGTCGCATGATTTGCAAGCCGTTGCGAATCGGAGCCAGTGGATTGCGCAATTCGTGTGCGAGCGTTGCCAGAAACTCGTCTTTACGGCGATCGCCATCGCGCAGATCCTGTACGAGCCGGGCGTTCTCGACGGCGACGGCTGCCATCTGTGCCAGTTGCACCAGAATGACTTCGTCCTCGGCAGTAAACTCCCCTTCGATCTTGTCCGACAATTGAATAAGCCCGAGATTCCGACCGTTCCGCCCGACGAGCGGGGCCGCGAGCCAACCGCGCAACGGTGGGTGGTCCGACGCGTGCTTGCCAAACCACTTGTAGGCGGGATGAGCCTCCAATTCGGCCTGAGTCAGCCGCATGGGTCGATTCATGCGGCAGACCAGTGAATAGATGCCCGATCCGTCCGGCCGTTCATCGTACCCCAGAAAGCTTCCGTACTTGTCGGAAAGCGACACGCTATTGATCGCTTGTCCCCAATTCTGGTCGATGGTGAACCTCGTCACTGCCTGGTGGGCGCCGACCAGCGTGCGTGCTTCCTCGGTGACAACGCGAGTGATGGTGGCAATATCCGCGGCGACATTCAATCGAGTGGCAATATCGGCGAGACGGCGAAGTTGTTCCGATTGACGGTGGGTGGCAATTTCTGCTCGCCGGCGGTCCGTGATATCGATCCCGGTCGGGTGCAGAAAAATGACGTTGCCGAACGGGTCGCGGATCGGGTGCAGCGCGAAGTCGACGAACCGTTCGCTGCCGTCGGCCACCCAATATCGCAACGTATCGCGGAACACATTACCCGAACGCGCCTCGAGAACTGCAGCGCGGATCCGGGCTTGCACTTCGTTTGAACCACGCCACCACGGTGTATCCCAGAATGGTCGGTTCAAGACCTCATCTCTTGTGTACCCGCACCATTGCACCGCCAGATCGTTGACTTCGCGCAGATGCCCCGCCACGTCCATGATGCCCGCGAAGATTCCGGATTGATTGAAGACTGCCTCGAACTTGGCCGTCGCGGCGACCGAGCGCTCGAGGAGCACGCGCTCCCGCTCCTCGCTTCGCTTGACATCCTCAATGTCGGTGCAGGTTCCGAACCAATAGATAATCTTGCCTTGCTCGTCGCGAATCGGCACGCCCCGGGTCTTGAACCAACGGTACTCGCCATCGTGGCGACGAATGCGGTACTCCAAGTCGTAGTCGGCCTGATCCGCACACGCCGCTTGCCAGGACGCCAATGTCCGCTCTCGGTCGTCGGGATGGAGGACCCGATCCAACCAATTGAGGCCGAGAAGCTCCTGTTCCGGAATGCCCGTGTACTGGCCCCATTGACTGCTCAGCCAGTCGCATTGGCCGTCCGGAAGATCGGTCCAGACCAGATTCGGCAATGCCTCGGCCATCGTCCGCCAACGCAACTCGCTCGCGCGAGCGCGGCCTCCGCCTGCTTGCGATCCGACTCATCACGACCTTCCACAATGAGTGTTGTGACGCGACCGGACTCGTCCCGGAGACCGGTCACAATACCGGTGGCGAACCGTGGCGAGCCATCGGCCATCAAGTAGTCCAGTTCACCGGTAACCGGCCCGCCCGTCTGCAACGCCTCCGAAATGAGCCGCTTCCATTGCTCTTGCGTCGCCGGCAAACGATTCCACCAGGGAGCATCCCATAGCGGTCGGTCCAACACGTCTTCGCGCTTGACGCCCGTGACTTGGAAGCACATTTCATTGGCTTCGACGACGATGCCGTCCCGCGACAAAATGGCCATGAACTGAAATTGCTGGTTAAACACCGCGCGGAAGCGTCGCTCGGCCTGTCGGAGCAATTCGTCGGCCTGCCGTTGCTCGGTGATGTCGGCGGACACGCCGGCCAGGAGCAGGCTGCCGTCTCGATCTTGCAGCGGAAACTTGAACGATAAATAATGTCGCCGACCGTCCGGCCGGTGGAAGGTCTCCTCGTACCGAGCCGGCTGCCGCGAAGTGAGTACACTGCGATCGTTTTGCCGAATGGCCTCCGCTTCGTCGGGCGGAAAAATCTCGAAGTCATTTCTCCCGACCCATTCGGCCACCGGGCGGTCGAAATGCTGCTCCACAATGCGATTCACATATATGTACCGCCCCTCGGCATCCTTGATGTATGCGCTGGTCGGACTGTTATTCATGAACGACTGAAACCGTTCCTCCATCTGCCGCAGCGATTCTCTCGATTCCCGTCGCAATCGCGACAGTTGAATCTGTGCCGACACTCGAGCGTGCAGTTCCCGAGCGCTGAAAGGCTTGATGAGATAATCGTCAGCCCCAGCCGCCATGCCCTCGACTCGACTTTCCTCGCCGGCGCGTGCCGACAACAGGATGATCGGCAAGCCGGCGGTGTGGGGATCGGCTCGAAGTTCTCGCAATAAACCGAATCCATCCAAGCGCGGCATCATCACATCCGAAACCACGAGGTCCGGCGGTCGTTTGCGAATGAGGGCGAGCGCCGACTCTCCATCCCCCGCCGATTCGACGACGTACTGGTCGGCCAAGAGTCGCGCCACATATTGGCGCATGTCCGCGTTATCGTCCACGACCAGCACCCGGGGTCGGGTGTCATCCGCTCGATGCTCTTTGAACGACGTGGAAACGACCGAGGCGTCTTCCAGGCCGTATTCGTCCCTGGACTCCGACGGCAGCCATCGCAATGCCTCCTCCACGAACGGATTCGAGCCCGCGGTCGGACTCGTCGGAGTGCGCTTGCGATTGACCCGGTTGGGCGGCAAGTGATCGAAGCCAAGCGGGATCGAGACGACAAACGTGGTCCCCCGACCGAGTTCGCTTTCGGCGGAAATCGAGCCGCCATGCAATTTGACCAATTCGTGGACCATTGCCAGTCCAATGCCGCTCCCCTCGTGCGTTCGCCCGCGGACATTCTCGACGCGGTGGAACCGCTCGAATAATCGCGGCAACTCTTCGTTCGGAATGCCTATGCCCGTGTCGCGAATTCGAACCTCCGCGCGATTTCCCACCTGACGGGTTGAAACGTCGATTTCCCCCTCGAACGTGTACTTGAACGCGTTCGACATCAAATTGAGAACGATCTTTTCCCACAAGAGCGGATCGACGAAGGCGGGCTCGGAAAGCGGCTTGCAATCGACCGACAGATGTAGTCCGGCCTTTTCACACGCCGAGCGAAAGTTGCTGGCCAGATCCGCTGTCAGAGCCGCGAGGTCAGTTGGCTCGAAGGTCGCCTGGACCCGGCCGGCCTCGATCCGTGAAAAGTCGAGTAACGTGTTGACGAGTCGTTGCAGGCGGTGGCCATTGCGACGGACCACTTCGAGTCGCTCTCGTTGAGCGGGGCTTAACTGCTCATCCGATCCGGAGAGAGCGTCCTCGACCGGGCCCAGCATCAACGTGAGCGGCGTGCGGAATTCATGACTGACGTTGGAAAAGAATGCGGTTTTGGCCCGGTCGAGTTCGGCGAGAGCCTCGGCGCGCTGACGTTCCTCTTCGTACGCTCGGGCCTTGGCGATGGCGGCGGCAATGTGGCCGGCGAGCAAGTCCAGGAAACCCCGGTACTCATCGTTCAAGGCGAGCCGCGGGCTGACGCCGGCGACGACGAAACCGGCAAGTTGGGACTGTCCGGATCGGGTCAGCGGCAGCACCACGGCACGCTGCGTGGCCTCCGGCCAAGCGCCGCCGGGCAATTGTCCAACCGCGGTCGGCAACGCGGCGACCTCGACCGGCTCGCCGCTCGCGACCACCTGGCGGAACGGCCATGGAACATCCGGCGCATCCAGATCGATGGAGATCGGACTCGCTGGCGTGTCCCGGCCAAGCCCGGTGAGTCCCGCGAGCGTCGCCCGCTGACCGCTTGCATCGAGCAAATACAGCAAGGCGAAGGGGAGGTCATGGGGATTATCAGCCACGATCGCGGCCGCGGCCCGACACGCTTCTTCGGCCGACCACATTTCCGATGTCTTCGACGCTCCGAGTTCCCGAAGCGTCCGCAACCGTCGTTCGCCAATGACCCGAGTCGTCGTTTCCAAAACCGCGTTGAAAATCCCTTCCACGTTGCCACCCTCGCCGCGGATCGGGCTAAACGTGTAGTCGAAATAGCACTCCTCGGTGAAGCCGTGGCGATGCATCGGCAGGAGTTGATCCCGGCTGCGGGTTGCTTCCCCGGTTGTCATCACGCGATCGAAGAGCGGCGCGATGATGTGCCAGATTTCCGGCCACGCTTCGTGGGCCGACCGGCCGAGGACTCCGGGGTGCTTCTCGCCGGGAATCGGGCTCCATTCGTCGTTGTAAAGCAGGACCAGCTCGCGTCCCCAATAGATCGCGATGGGAAAGTTGGAGTTGAGGCAAATGCTCAAGGCGGAGCGCAGACTTTGCGGCCAATTTTCGATCGATCCGAGCGAAGTGGCGGACCAGTCAAAATCCCGGATCCGCTGACCCATTTCCCCGCCGCCCGCCAGCGAAGCAAGCGGATCCGGGGTGGAGTGAAGCTGGAGTGACGCGCTCATCTCGTCGCCCGCTGCGGTTGGACTGGGGTCAATCAACGGCTCAATTCCGTTTAGCCGGCTGGCGTCCGGTCTGCTAACCTGGGCGGATTGGGTCAGATGATTTTACCAACGTGGCCCATCGCGGGCGACGATCCGCGTGACATGATTCCGCATTTTAATATTCCCACTCGGGCCGGTACAATGACCGCCGGACCGTCTTCCATAAGGAGGGCGACTATACTGCCTTCGTCAACCTGCGGCGATCGATCCAGCGTGGGAATCCCTTGGGCGACGAAGCCTGGACCATGACCATAGTCCAGCGGCTAGGGCTAACGTCCACGCTCCGCACCTGCGGTCGCCCGCAAGTGCGCCCGGCACCGCGCCCAAACAGACCTGACTCCTTTGTTTTCTCTAGACTCCTCTCAGTGCTGTCGTACCTCGTCGACTTGTCCTAACGCTTCAATTCCCGCGGTTGCGGGGCGTGTTCGCGGGGTGGAATGGCAAGCTTGGGATCGCGATATGGCTTCTTCTGCATGTAAAGTTCAAGCCTTGCTCGGGCGGCACTAACGGCCTTCTTGTCAAAGTCCGGGTCGGACAGGGCCTTCTTCTGGAACTCGATAGCTTTATCAAAATCACCGGCCTCAGCGTGTGCAGCAGCCAGAGTGTCGATGTAATTTGCGTTTTTCCACATGGCTATTTCACATGCCTGGGCGGCGTGAACTACCGCTTGACGGCCGTCGCGAATTCCGTCCGCGCCTGTCGCGAGCAGCCAGGCTAAAAGGTTTTGGGCCCTGGCGAGTTTTGGATCTAACCGAATCGCCTCCCTGTACTCAGCGATCGCACCGATCGAGTCACCACTGGAACTTACAATATTTGCTAGGTTAAGGTGCGCTTCCACGAACTTGGGCTCAAGCCGGATTGCTTCCCTCAAAGCGGCGATTGCCTCGAGCGAATCCTTCTTGTCAAACAGAGCAAGTCCCATGTTCCTATGCGGCAAAGGATCTTTCGGATCGAGGCGAATCGCCTCTTTAAACTCCTCAATCGCGCCATCGAGATCTTTCTTGATACGCAAGACATGACCCAAATTGTTGTGCGTCCCTGCGTGCTTGGGGTCGAGCCGAATGGAATCTTTGAAAGCAGTGATCGCTCCGTCCAAGTCCTTCTTCTTCAACAGCGCGATTCCCATGTTCCGATGCGGCACTGGATCTTTGGGATCGAGGCGAATCGCCTCTTTGAACTCCTTAATCGCGCCGTCGAGGTCTTTCTTGATGTGTAAGACGTCACCTAAGTTGTTGTGCGCCGCTACATGCTTGGGATCAAGCCGAATCGCCTCCTTGTACTCGGTAATTGCCCCATCCAGATCCTTCTTGTCCGAGCGCACATTTCCGAGATCAACGCGATATATAGCAATATTCGGTTCAAGGCGGATCGCTTCCTTATACTGGGCGATTGCCCCATCTAGTTCTTTCCTGGCATGCAGGGCACGACCCAACTTTTGGTGGTATGCTGCTATATTCGGGTCCAGTCGAATTGCTTCTTTCAAAGCGGCGACCGCTCCGTCCAGGTCCTTTTTTTCCGTCAATGCGAGCCCTAGTTCGGCGTGCGCTGCAGGATTCTTGGGGTCGACTTGGATCGTCTCCCTCCAAACCGCGATGGCGCCTTCCGGATTCCCCTTCGCCGACAAGGCCTTCCGAAGATTGTCGAACGCTGTTGAAAATAAATGCCTCGGTTCAAGGCGAATCGCTTCTCGAAACTCATTTATGGCCCCGTCCAGATCTCCTGCTTGTTGCAACGCTGTACCCAGGTGATCGTGGGACCACCAGTAGATGGGGTTGCGGCGAATGGCCTCGCGGTAAGCTGCTGCGGCCGCAACTGCATCGTGCTTGCTCCAAAGCAATGCGTCGCCCAGAATATGGTGGGTAAGGAAGAATGTCGGATGAAGGCGGACAGCCTCTTGAATCGCCCGGACCGCGCCTTCGGGATCGCCCTTGGCATCATAGCATTCTCGGATTTGCGATAGTGTGAAACCGGGCATGGAGCCGGTATCCATTGGATCGAAAAGAAAGCGAGCCCAGTATGCAGCGATGGCCCCATCCAGGTCGCCTTTTTGCCGCAATGTGTACCCGAGATTGACGTGGGCCACGACAAGTTTGGCGTCTAGGTCAATGGCCTTTCTGTACTCCGCAATCGCCCCCGTCAGGTCTTTCTTGTCGCGTAGAGCGTTGCCCAGATTGTTGTGGGCCGTGGCGTCCTCTGGTTTGAAGCGTACGGCCTCCCGATACTCATTTACGGCCGCGTCCGGTCCGCCCTTGGCCTTCAGGGCCACCATGAGGTTGTTGTGGGCGAAGCTCAAGTTCGGTTCGAGTCGGATCGCCTTTCGATACGCGGCGATGGCCCCGTCCAGATCCTTTTTTTCTGTCAGGGCGTCTCCGATATTTTTGTGGGCGAGGGCGAATTTCGGGTCGAGCCGGATCGCCTCCCGGTACTCGGCGATCGCCCCATCCAAATCGCCCTTCTGTTTCAGGGTGACAGCGAAGTTGTGGTGGGAACCGGCGTCCTTCGGGTCGAGCCGGATGATTTCATGGTATTCAGCAATGGCTGCGTCGAAATCGCCTTTGTCACTCAGGTCTATCGCCAAGCTCTTGTGAGCTGACATATTGCGGGGGTGGGCAGCAATTGCAGCCTGGTGCCAGCGCAGCCGCTCATCCGCCCCCGCGCTGGTTGATCGGGTACGAGTTGCCGAGTGCCATCAACAAACTCAGAGTCCCGGGCCGGGATCGAAGGGCGGCCTGCAGCACCGTCCGCGGGCGCTCAGAATAAACCCCCACCGTACGCTGGCCGAGGGCGGCCGCGAACCCGGGGGGTTGGGACAGCGCGTCCGGCCGCTGAATCAGCTCGGACAGCCGTTTGTAGTCCTTGGAGACAATCGCATCCCGAACTTCGTCCCGGTAAGGGTCCGCATCGGCCGCCTGCAGCACCGCACGTGCCCACATCTGAGGTGAGGGGTCCATAACGAGCCCTAGGTCGAAAACGGCCAAGAGCCGATCCCGAATGAGTGACGCTCCTATCCGGGCGGCGGCCTCGGCTGCCGGAGTTTGCTCCGCCACGAGTTGGTATCCGGCCAATGCTCCTCGCAGCCGCGCCGCAACTTCCTTCCAGTCGGGAATCTTCCTCTCGATCGGGGTCCATCGGAAGGTGTCCAACGCGTCGAGTTCGCGCAGCAGGTTCAGTTCGGCGCGACATCGGCTGAAACGATCCTGCAGATCGTCTGCTCCGCCCTCGGCAGCTCTCTTGTCGGCTTGCTCCATCGCAAGTCCCGCCTTCTCAGCGTCGTCGTGCGCAGAGCGTCCTCGCACACGCCTAGCAGGGCCGCCGCGGTGTCCCTGTTGCGGGCTAGCCGGTCATGCTGCCTGGTTGCTTCCTTATCCCGCCACCACGCAAACAACCCGCCACCGCCAACCATGAGCACTACGGCCGCCGCTAGCGCCATTTGCACATGCCGCCTTTTGCGTTGCTCGCGCGCTTCGGCCTGGGCTTTTGCCTTCTCCCCTTCGGCACGTACGCGGTCAAGCTCCGCTTGCCGGGCTCGCTGTTCGGCGTCCGCCCGCAACTCCGCCACTGCACTTGCGACCTCGCCGGCGTTTCCTGGCCGGTCATCGCGCTCCGCGGAAAGACACCGCTTGCACAGGGTGATCAATTCAGGTTCCGCTTCGCACGCATCGAGCCGGGCGAAGGCGTCAGCCAGTTTCTTCTGGGCCGCGAGTTGTCTGGTGGACTCGCCCGTGTTGCCGACGAACGGCGGCTGTCCTGTCAAGATCGCGCAGAGAATGCCTCCAAGGCCAAACACATCACTGCGTTCATCAATCTGATCGACCGCGCCAATCGCCTGCTCAGGCGACATGTAAGCGGGAGTCCCGAGGAATGAACCCGTCCTTGTTCGCAGGTCCGTATCGTCTTCCGAGCGCGGATCATGAAACGTCGTGGAACTCGACGCATCCGCTGACTCCGATCTGGCCGCGGACCGGAACTTGGCCAGGCCCCAGTCCATAACCTGGACTTCCCCGAAAGCGCCGACCATGACGTTCGCTGGTTTCAAATCGCGATGCACGACACCGTGATTGTGGGCATAGGCGACTGCTTGGCAGACCTGCTCAAACACAGCGACCAGTGAGCCACGGGTTGATGAGTTGTCTTCAAGGAGGGCATTCAGCGTCTTTCCCTTGATGAGCTTCATAACCAAGAAAGGACGTCCATCGGACAGAGTGCCGATTTCGTGTACTGGCGGGATACCCGGGTGCTGGAGCTGACCAGTGATGTGGGCTTCATCTAGAAAGCGGTGTGCGGCCAGCGAGCTTGAGTCGTACTTCTCCTGCAGCAGTTTCACCGCCACATCGCGGTTGAGGCTCGTGTCCCGCGCACGATAAACGACACCCATCCCGCCGTGCCCGACTTCTTCGATCGCGAGGTAACCCGGCAGCGCAAGCGGCGATGTGTTCGCGGAGGAACGGCTCTCTGTCCCGTCGGCTGACTCGCCGCTATTGGAAGTGTCACTCGCGCGTACAGGCTTCTCGTCCCGAAATGACCGCGAAGGAAGATCGTGAGTTTGGTCGCGCATGGCAGCTCTCCGTCGCGTGAAGCAATTCTGGAGCGTTCGCGGACGCAATCGGGACAACAATGGGATGAGAGATAAGTATAGCCAACGCTGTCGCAGAAATGATGAACTTACGACACCCGCTCGCCCGCCACAGAGCAAATCAAAGGGTTCATGTATCATTAATTTGGGCTGCGCATGCGATATGCTACTCGCATGCCACGCGCCATTCGCGCCGATGAGGCCTGTGGCCTCTACCATTCCCCTAATCGGGGCAGGCTCAATAATGGAAGATCAAAAGGCGTTCGGATAAAATCCAACACGAACAGACCACTGAGTCCATTGGGGGGCGACGATATGTGGTACGCCGGCATGTGCTAATGCGATATCACTTCGTTGAGACGCGTGCAAAGTCTCTCGTTGGGTATGAAAACATCCTGATCATCGACGCCTCGAGCCCCGAAGAAGCGATTGCGAGAGCAGCGGAACTTTCTAAGGAGGACGAAGTGCGAACCGATGGCCATTGGCTAAATGAGCAGTCGGTACACCTACTCTTTGAGGGAGTGAAGAAGGTGGTTGAGTGTCAATTCAGGCCGGGAAGGTCTGGAAGGTGATTGTTGATCGCAAGATACTGAAATCGTGGAACGGAACCGACCTTGATTCGCCGAACCCAATAACACCGCCCAAGCCTTGAATCCTACGCGGAATGTTCGTTCGGGGCTTGATTCAGACATCTGGGTGAAGAAAGGGGTTGGGAGTTTTGTTATAAACGACTCCCGACTCACCGACCGCTTGTCCAACCCGATCTCTTACACAACACGCGCTTGCGAGCGGAGGTCCAAATGGGCCAATGGGAGAAGAGATCTCACAGACTGCGGCTGATCATGTCAGTTGGGATTGCGGCACTCATTTGTTGGGCTGCATACATGACCTGGTCGGTGGTCCGCCTGAACAAGAAGACTGGGCATAGCGCAGGACAACGCGCCATTGTCGACGAAGAACTCAATGACCGTGATCTGGCTAGGGGCTCGGAGTTTCAGCTTGGAAGATCTCCATCCCGCCCCACGAGAATCGAATGCATGAAAGGGGTGGAGTTTCGCTTCAGGCCGGGAAGGTCTAGGTGTTCCTCGATGGCACCGAGATCACTTATAACGATATCTCCGCAGAGTCCGACAAGGATTTCTTGGCCTATCTTCGTGGCGAGCGCGTCCATCGCGGTTGCTTGACGGGTCGGGAGTCTTGGATCTCGCGAAGAAACGACTATCACGTTTGAATCGGCGCGGCCGGATTGAGACGTGATGCTACAGGCCAGACAACCAAATCCGCTGCCGGCAGTTGGATCCCGCCGAAAATGGATTGCAGGGCTCCTGACCGGGGGTTGCAACGCAATCCATGCGGTGTGTGAGAGTGGCCGCCGCGAAAGGGAACGCGTGCCTCATCCCCACTCCGCGAACCACCAGCGGCGTTTGGGCCGCTTGCCGTAGCGCAGGTTGAACCGCGGCACGACCAGATCCGCGATACGATTTACAACTTCCTCGGGCGAGTCGCTGATAATCAGCCGATCCACGTCCGGCGGGTCGATCGTGCCCGCCGCCGCCATCGTGTCGCGAAGGAACTTCAACAGCGGCGTCCAGAACTCCGTGCCGACAAACGCGACCGGGAAGTCGTGGATCTTCCCCGTTTGCACGAGGGTGGCCACTTCAAATACTTCATCCATCGTTCCATAGCCGCCGGGCATCGCAATGAAGGCGTACGAGTATTTCACCAACATCATTTTGCGCACGAAGAAATGCTTGAACGTCAGCCATTGATCGAGGTAGCGATTGGGTTGCTGTTCGCGCGGCAGGCGGATATTGCAGCCGACCGAGTATCCGCCGGCTTCTTTGGCGCCGCGATTGGCGGCTTCCATTATCCCCGGTCCGCCGCCGGTCATCACGGTGAAGCCGGCGTGGGCCAGGTTCTGCCCGATCGTTCGAGCGATCCCGTAATACGGATGATCCTCCTTGAATCGAGCGGAGCCGAACACGGTCACGCACGGGCCGACGAAGTGCAATGTTCGAAAGCCGCGCATCATTTCGTAGAAGACGCGTGCAGCCCGCGCCAACTCGAAACCGCGTGGCTGCGGCCCTTCGAGAAACTTGGTCGTCTCCGGAGCGGCACGGCTCGCCTGCTTTTCCCAGACGGTCGAAGTATCGGCAGGCGGAATGTGCGGAGCCATGCGATCGGACCTGAAGGCATCACCACAAAGGCACAAAGATCACACCAAGATCCACGAAGGAAAAACCTCTGTCTCAGTTACCCACTTTGTGAATCTTTGTGTGATCTTTGTACTACTAACGTTTCCATTTCTTCGTCGCGCGAAGAATTTCCCTCCCCCCGGCTTTGCAGGGGAGGCTCCCTTTCTTTCCCTCCCCCCGGCTTTGCGGGGGGAGGGCAGGGTGGGGGGAAGACCTGGCTTGGTCGGGATGCTGTATCCCCGGGCTGAAGAGCGCTCCGCCCCCCACCCTGCCCTCCCCCCGCAAAGCCGGGGGAGGGTAAAACGGCGGCTCGGCCGCTCTGGGCCTTTGTGGTGGGTTCGGGATCAGAACTGGAAATAAATGAACGGCTGCCTGGTCACCGGCGGCGCTAGCAAGACCGCCAACAAGAGCGTGGCGGCGCGAAGGCCCCACGCAAACCCGGTGCGAAACGCGGTCGGCTCGCCGCGATAACGGGCCGCCGAAGCGACCACAAGGATCGCCGCATAGGAGCCGAGTGCCATCAAGACCGAAGGATCGGTGTACGTGCCGCTCCACATTTTCGCCTGATCGAATTGGACGCATTTGCGCACGCACTCGATGCTCTCCGCAAACTTCGTCAGTCGGAAAAAGCACCACGCCAGGCAGACCGCATGAAACGTCAGCGCCATCGCCACGAGCAACCAGAGCCAGCGAGCAACGCCGGTTATGGAATTCAGCCAACGAGCGATCGGTGTCGCCGCCCAGATCTTGTGGCCAACGAGAAATGTCCCGTGCAATCCGCCCCAAACGAGGAACGACCAACTCGCCCCGTGCCAGAGGCCGCCGAGCAGCATGGTAATCATCAGGTTGACCTGCGTGCGGATCGGCCCTTTCCGGTTGCCTCCCAGCGGAATGTAAAGATAGTCGCGCAGGAAGCGCGACAGCGTCATGTGCCAGCGCCGCCAGAAGTCGGCAATGCTCGTCGCTAGATACGGCAGATTGAAATTCTCCGGCCAGCGATAGCCGAACATCAGGCCGATGCCGCGAGCCAGATCGGTGTATGCCGAAAAGTCAAAATAGATTTGCAAGGCATACAGGTAGACGTACGGCAGTGCCCAGGCGCCCGCCGTGCTCGGGTCGTTGACGTGCATGAAGAACGGATCGATCGCCGCCCCGATTCGATTGGCCACGACGAGCTTTTTGAAGAAACCGCGGGCGATGAGCCACGACGCTTCCGATATGGCGAGCGGCTCCTGAGCGAGACGACCGGGGCGAACGTAATCGAGAAACTCATGCGGCCGCAGAATCGGCCCCGCCACCAAGTGCGGGAAGAAGACGGCCGACAGCGTGTAGCGCGTCAAGTTCGGTTCGGCCGGATGCACTCGGCGATAGACATCGACCATGTAGGCGATGCCCGTGAACGAGTAGAACGAAATGCCAAACGGAATCGACCAGTTGTCGAAATCGTGCGGCAACGCAGCTTGAATTTGCGACGGCAGGTAGTGGTCAAACGTCGTCACGACGAGCGGCGTGTACTTGTAAAAGCACAGGACCGCGAGGTTGAAGGTCACGCCCAAGGTCATCCACAAACGCGGACGGCGGCCGCGTTCGATCATCATCGCGACGCCCCAGTCAAGAACGCAATACGTGAGCAGGATCGGCAGGAGATACCACTGCCGATAGCCGTAGAAAACGAGACTGGCGGTGAGCAGAAGCACGACTGCCGTGCGCTCGCGATGGCGGACAATCCACCAGAGCACGTACGTGATCGCGAACAATGTCAGAAACGGCCGATCTTCAAAACTCATTCCGGAAAACCCTCCGGAAGTGTCACATCGGCCGCTTGGCCCAGGGCATGCAAGTGTTTCACGAATTCGTTGAGCAAGATGCGATTGCCGAGATCGGAGAAGTGCTTATCGGGAATGAACAAGGCCGCCTTATCGGGATAGTTGCGAAACGGATCGCGGACATCGAGCACATCGAACCCCACTTCGGTCGCGATCGGCGTGAGCGCATCCTGAAACGCATAGGGCTGCCCCTTGGTCACCTGTTCCCAGTTCGGAATCAAAAGAACGGTGACCGGCACGTGATGTCGCCTGGTCACATTGGCGATGCATTCGAAGAGATGCCGCGACTGGTCGATGAGGACGGGATCCATCCACTTAGTCATGTGGTTGGGATTGAAGAATGGAATCGCGATCTGCAAGTCCGCTCGAACCCAGCCCGCGAGTGCGAGCCGGCTGTCGCGCACAATCGCCCCGCCGATCGGCGGCAACCGCGGTTCATAAGCCAGTGCCCCACCTTTTCCGGCGTGCACCATTTCGAACGTATGCCGGCCAAGCACGGAAATATCGAGCGGCATCAGCTCGAAGAGAATTCGCTCCGGACGCAGTCCGTGCTCGAGAAGCAAGTCGATCTGCGCCGCTCGAATGTAGACAAACTCGTTACGGCCAAGATTGAAGACGTGACG
This sequence comes from uncultured Gemmataceae bacterium, assembly GCA_963773845.1. GTDB lineage: Bacteria > Planctomycetota > Planctomycetia > Gemmatales > Gemmataceae > SIAJ01. Next base: position 277,853 of record CAVZCU010000011.1, on the reverse strand, counting down.
ATTCGGCACATATTTGCGAGTCGTGTCGGCCAGCATGTCGGTGCGCGTGCACGAATGAACTGCCGAACATCGCCCAGGTCTTGGGCGGATGCTCGGCGGTGAACAACTTATCGTGAGGAACGAACTTCGGTCTTGTAATCGTCGTGAAACGCTTGCCACGATTTGTACTGCACGCCATAAACCGGATCGGAGCGAAACGGACCAGGCGTTTTGTCATCCGGAAGATACGGTCTGACGGCCCGCGGCGGAGCGACTCGGAGCGAAACCTCGCCGATCGCGATCAGCGCAATCGCCGCGACGGCGAACCCGGCGGCGAGCTGCAACCGGGCACGCCCCCGTCCTGGGGCACGTTTCTCGGATGGTTCCTCCATCCCCAATCTGATAGCAGCAAACCCGGTCGTCCGTCAATGCCGTGCGGTAAATCAGGGCAGGCTGGAAGCCTACCCCACGGGCAACAGCGCGTCTGCCCGTGGGGTAGGCTTCCAGCCTGCCCGGCATTTTCGAAGCGGTTATCGCGGTTCCTTTCACATCGTTATACATTTCCACCATGAGAACTCTCCTCACTCTCCTCGCGATGGCCATCCCCCTCTTCGCCGCCGAGCCGATAGCGAACCAAATCGGCATGAAGCTCGTGCGGATCGAGCCGGGTACGTTCGTCATGGGCGAAGGCGAATCACCACCCAAGACGCTCGCCGACTGGTACAAGCGCGATTCCGACGAAGCGCCCGCTCACAAGGTCACCATTTCGAAAGCGTTCTACATGAGCGTGATGGAGGTCACGAACGCCCAGTACGAGTTGTTCGATCCCGACCACAAGAAATTCCGCGGCAAGGACGGCGTCAGCAAGGGGGACAACGAACCGGTCACGTTCGTGACCTGGCGCCAGGCGAACGAATTCTGCGCGTGGCTATCCAAGAAAGACGGCAACCCATACGGATTGCCGACCGAGGCGGAGTGGGAGTATGCATGCCGGGCCGGCACGACATCGCCATTCAACACCGGCGAAACGCTGACGGCGGAGCAAGCAAATATCGGCCTCAAAAAGGATGGCAAGTCCCAAGCAACCACAGTGCCGGTCGGCAGCTACAAGCCCAATGCCTGGGGCCTGCACGACATGCACGGCAACGTCATGGAATGGTGCCACGATTGGTACGGGCCATACGACGGCGGCGACCAGACGGATCCGGTCGGACGATCCGATGGCTATGCACGGGTTGCCCGAGGCTGGTGCTTTCACCGGCCCGAACGAACGCTCCATCCGTTGAAATACTGGCGCAGCGCGAATCGTTCCGGCTTCCTGCCCGAGGACGCGAATCGCTACACCGGCTTCCGCGTTGTTAGGAGAGTGTTCCCAAGTACGAAACCACTGCCCATTGTGCAGGCTGATTATCAGAAGAATGTGAAGCAAACGCCTGCGCCCATCGATGGACTCGACCCGAAGAAGCCATACTACCGAAACTGGACTGCCGAGAAGAACAACCCATCCATATCTGCCGATGCATTTGGGCCGGTGTTTGCCAATCATAATCACTTCGGCGCAATCTGTGTCTGCCCGAACGGCGACGTGCTGATGGCCTGGTACACGTGCGTCAACGAACCGGGTCGCGAGTTGGCTGAAGCCGTCAGCCGGCTACGCGTCGGGGCCGATCGCTGGGAGCCGGCCAGTTCGTTCTTCGATGTCCCCGATGTGAACGATCACGCTCCCGTGCTGCTAACATCGGGTAAGCGCATCTACCACTTCTGCACGCAATCGCTCCGTGGCTGGGACAACGCGAGCGACATTGTTCGCTATTCCGACGACAACGGCGTCACCTGGTCAAAGCCGACCATCATGGTCAGCCGCGATGATCCGCACGCGATGAGTCAACCGTGCTCGGCGTTCGTGGCGAAGACGGGCGAGATCGTGCTGGCCTGCGATGGCGACAAACACAAAGACGAACGCTTGCTCGTCAGTGGCGATGGCGGCAAAACCTGGAAAGTCGCCGCCGGCGACCTGCGCAAGACTGCCGGGCGGTATGCGATTCACCCGGCTGTCGCCCAGCGCGACGACGGGCAAATCATTTGCTTCCTCCGCGATCCGGATCCGATGCCCGTTCAGTTTTCAAAAGACATGGGCCGAACGTGGACGCAGAAGAATTCACCTTTCCCGGGCATTCATGGCGGACAGAAGGCCGCGGCACTCAAGCTGCAAAGCAAGTCGCTCTTGCTCGTCAGCGTCGATAATAAAGGCTCCGTCGTCGGCAAGGGGGCGACCTTCGCCGCATTGTCGCTCGATGATGGCAAATCCTGGGCCCACGTTCGCAAGTTGGACGGCGTGCATGGCTACATGTCAGCCGCCCAAGCGCCGAATGGTGTAATCCATATCGCAGGCACCAAGCAATCGGTTGTCTCGTTCAACGAAGCCTGGCTCAGTGAAGGAAAGCCTTATCCGGTGAAATGATCGCAGACGCCAGCCGCTTTCACCGATCGGCGCATTTCGGGAGGGAGCAGAGGTCGTCAAACGCCCGTCATTCAAATCCCTTTCGTATCGTCCCGGGAAGCATGGTTTTCCATGTCACATTGTTTTGAGAAGGGGTGGGCAGCACCATGCCAAACGAATTCGCGGGACTTGAGTTCACTGTCAAAGTGAGCGACGTCCACCTCGTTCTGCGAACCGACGACGTGCCGATCCCGGCCGAGTGGGATCGACCCATCAGCGGCCCGTATGGAGCTACCGCGAATTCAGCGTGATGCCAATGGGGCATATCGCCGGCAGAAGTGGTGTCGAAACAATGCAGCCGTTCTCATCCAGTTCCAGCGGTTCGAGTGCGATCGAATTCTGCCACGGCGATAGGCGAACGATGAAGTCCAAGTACTCCGGCGGGTCGAATGCGGGATCCGTGCGATTTCGCCACATGTCCTCGTGATCGGGATCACTCGATGGATGGGCCCGACAATAGTCGGAGAGCCAGCGGGGGAAATACTCATCGCCCCGCGTTCGCCGAAACCAGGAGCCCAACGGCTCGCCCAGTTCCTTGGCTTGAAATTCCGTGAGATATGGACCATTCATGCCGGCAAAACAGGAATACACATCGGCTCGGTAGTCGCCGCGGGGTACTTCGATGAACTGCGCACACTCGACATGTTGGCGGTCGCCCCCCGATAAGGCCAGATAGCCGTCGCGAAGACGCAACCGCGACGCGAAATGACCGGCTGCTTCGTTCAATTCGTGCCGAGTCAAATCGTCGTCGATGATGACGCGCAGATGGATTCCCTTGTCGTCGACGAGCATCATCGGCAGCAAGATTCCGTGATGGACTAGCTCATTCCACGCCTTGCTCCCCGGCCGGTGCGCAGAGGGATAGCCGCCCAGGTTCTTCGACGTGATGACGAAAAGCAGCGATTGATTCGCAACGCAAATATCCACGCGTCGAGACCGATTCATGGCAATCTTCCCGCACTCGACCGGATGCCAATCGAAGGCAGCGCTTGGCTACCGACTTATCGCATTCCCGTCGCCAAGCGGACACGCTCGACCGGATTTCTTTGAACGATTGGCTGCGACAGGGTACAAAGAACAGACTCGCGGAGCCCAATTCATGACCGACCCCGCGTCGTTCAACGAACTCATTCGACGCATCCGCACCGGCGATCCCGATGCGGCCGTCGAACTGGTTCGCCGTTACGAACCGGCCATTCGTCGGGTAGTGCGCGTTCGCCTCGGGGGTCGCATGGCGGCGCTGTTCGACTCCATGGACGTCTGCCAGTCGGTCCTGGGGAGCTTCTTCTTGCGCATGGCCGCCGGGCAATATAAGATCGATTCGCCGGACGACCTGCTCAAACTGCTCGCGACGATGGCCCGCCACAAGCTCGCCTATCAAGTCCGACGGCAAAAGGCGCAAAAGCGGGATGTGGGTCGCGAGGTGCCGGCGTCCGTGCTCGCCGATCAGCTTCCGGGCGATGATCCGACGCCCAGCCGACACGCCGTCCACCGCGAGTTGCTCGCCGAACTCGATCGCCGTTTGACGCCCGACGAACGGCAAATCGTCGAACTGCGCAATCAAGGACACGAGTGGGAGGAGATCGCCGAACGCTTATCGGGCAGCGCTGAGGCATTGCGCAAGAAGCATGCCCGGGCCCTCGACCGCGTGGCCCGCGAACTCGGGCTGGAGGCGGAGTAATGGGCATCGAGAGCGGATCGACCCTGATGAGTTCGCTCTTGGCGGAACAACGTTCGCGCTGGGACCGCGGCGAGCAAGTGCGCGTCGAGGAGTTTCTCGGCCATCAGCCCGGCCTGCGTGAAAACACGGAAATCCTTCTCGACCTCATCTATGCCGAAGTCGTGCTGCGCCGAGAAGCCGGAGAGCAGCCGACGCCCGACGAATACATCGATCGCTTCCCCGCTCTCGCCGAACCGATTCGCACGCAATTCGAAGTCGATGCCGCCATCGGCGCCGCGATGACGCAGCCCGCAGGCATATCGGGCGAACCGCCGGCTCCGTCGCCGCCGCCCGGTTACGAGATTCTCGAGCGGATCGGCCGCGGCGGCATGGGGGTGGTTTACAAGGCTCGTCAGATCAAGCTCAATCGAGTCGTGGCTCTCAAGATGATCCGCTCCGGCGAGTTTCACGACTCGGGCGAACGAGTGCGCTTTGAGGCCGAAGCACGGGCGATCGCGAGACTTTCCCATCCCAACATCATCCAGATCTACGAAGTCGGCGAAGCGAACGGCTTACCCTTCCTGGCCCTCGAATATGTGCCGGGGAAAAGTCTGGCCGATCTCATTGCCGGCCCGCCCATGCCGCCGCGGCCGGCCGCGGCCCTGATCGCAACGCTGGCCCGAGCGATTCAACACGCCCATGACGCCGGCGTCCTGCATCGCGATCTCAAGCCCGCGAACATCCTGCTGTTCGGCTCCCAGGCCAGTAGCAATCGACCGAAAACTGGGGACTGGGGACTGGGGATCATCAAGGTCACCGACTTTGGTCTGGCCAAGCAGATGGGATCGGACGGCGTGACCCGAGCGGGCGATTTCGTCGGCACGCCCAATTTCGCCGCTCCGGAACAAGCTTTTGGCCGTCCGGACATCGGCCCACCAGCGGACGTGTATGCCCTGGGAGCGATTCTCTATCAGATGCTCACGGGCCGGCCCCCATTTGTCGGCGCAACGCCGCTCGAAACAATCGACCAGGTCCGTTTCACCGACGTCGTCTCTCCATCGCGATTGCGGCCCAATGTGCCCCGCGATCTCGAAACGATTGTTCTCAAGTGCCTGCAAAAGGAACCCGCCAAGCGCTACTCGACCGCGAGCTTACTGGCCGAAGATCTCGATCGCTATTTGCACGGCAAGCCGATCCAGGCTCGACCCGTGAGCAAGTTTGAAAAGGTCGTCAAGTGGTGTCGGCGTCGGCCTGCCATTGCCGGAATGCTCGGACTCATCGTCTTGCTGACGGCTGCAAGTTTAACCACCATGACTGTTCTCTGGCAACAGGCAGCCAGTTCCCGCGATGCTGAGGGCCAAGCGCGCCGCGACGAACACGGTCAACGCGAACAAGCCGAAGCACGCAGCGCCGAACTCCTCGTTGCCAACGCTCGATACGCCTGGCTCACGGACGATCTCGATGGCGCTCGCCGGGCTTTGGCCGAATGCCCGGCCGTGTATCGCACGCGGGAATGGTCGGTCCTGAATCGCGCGTGCAAGGCCGCCCGAATTCTGGCAGAGCCAGCGGGTCGGGCGATTGAAGCCATCGCCGTCAGCGCAGACGGCAAACAGATCGCTGGCGGCTCCGGCTTTAGCCGGTCGATCGTTTGGGATGCAAGCACCGGCGCAATTGAGCATCAGTTCACGCTGCCCAACCAATTCCCGCACTCCATGAGTTTTGCCGAAGATGGTCGCGTTTTTGCCGCGATGGCCATGACAACCTTGAAGAATGGAAAGCGGCAGGATGCCGGTGTCCTAACCACCATGGACCCCAGCAACGGACGAGCCCGCGTCGCTTGGACTCTTCCTGCCCGTCCCTTGCGGTTCGTGGCATCGCCGGATGGAACCAAGGTCTTTCACTGCGCCAACCAATCCCATTCGGGGACCGTGCAAGCCACGGATACCGGGCAAGTCTTGTATGAAGTGCAGACGAAGGTGGGCAACCTTATGCAGGCCGCCTATTCGCCCAACGGCCGCTACCTGGTGACGGCCGGATTGCCGCACGAACTCTCCGTTTGGGATGCGGATAGCGGCGCCCTATCCCATCGCTTCGAATGCCCGGACACCTTTTATGGAGTCACAGGGATCGCGCTTTCGCCCGATGGGAAGCGGGCCGCCATCTGTGGCGCCAACGCGGCTCGCTCGACTGAGATGTGCATTCTGAATTACCAAGGCGAGCGACGGCAATTCGATTCGCAGCTCTCGATCGTCGCGGGCACTTGCTTTTCTGCCGATGGACGCTGGCTAGCGGCGCACGACAACACGTCGTCGGTCATACGCGTCTGGTCGGCCGAAACCGGCCGGGAGGAAATCACGCTGCGCGGCTTCCCCACCACGGTTCGATGCATCATGTTCATGCCAGACAGTCAACACCTCGTCGCCGGCTATCGCGATGGGCGGGTCGTAATTTGGAATGTCTCGAATTAATGAGTGGGAGGACGGATTGCCAATCCGTCCTACGTTCCAAGTGGGACGGATTTGTAATCCGTCCTACGTCCCAAGTAGGACGGATTGCCAATCCGTCCTACGGGACGATCGCCGCCCGGTAACACGAATACGCATAAAGCGTGTTCCGCCACGGCTTGTCGGGATGGTACAACACCGTGACCAGTTGTCCTTCGTGCGCATTCGCGGCCTCCGTGAGCGTAGTCGTCATCTTGCCGGTCAGAACTTGTCCCTTAGAGCCATCCGCCGCGGGTGCCGCAAATTCGTACGTCAGTCGATACGATTTCGTGCCCTTGTTCACCTGCTTCGTTTTGTTTCGGATGATTCCCTCCGTCGGTTGGCCCCAGCGCACCAGCCCACATTGCCGATACGGGACGACATACATTTGCCAGACGAAAATCGACATCACGCCATTCCAGAATAGCGCAAAGAACCATTTTCCGCCCAGTTCCTGAATCGGCCAATGGCCGGGGATGCGCGGCCATTGGCCCGTGTCCGGGGCGGATTCAAGAGCGCGAACCGTGATGGCATCGCCTTCGTGAATTTCCGCAAAACGCTCCTGGCTCACCGGGACGTCTTCCGAATAGGGCTGGCGGTCGACGGTGAACGTGTATTTCATGTAGTAATGCTTCACGCCCTTGCTGCTCCGGGATTCATCCTTCTTGACGATTCGTCCCTCGTAGTTCGTGCCGAACAGACCGACGGCCACGTACACTCCGGTCGACCAGAGCGCGACACACAGAGCACCAATGCCGACGATTGTGTGCGGCAGCAGAAACAGTCGGATGGACCACATTCCGCAGCCGGTTGCAAATCCATTGCGGTAACGTACCTGTCGTGGCGTCGGAAGATTCAGTTCGGGTTCAAATTGGTGAGTAATCATGTTCAGGGACCTCGGCCCTGAAATGGTTATTCGTTGACCCGCCCAACCCGTTTCGCGGATCGTGGTCACCCGAAAAATCCGGTTGCTGAATGCGATTATGGGACAAGCGGTTACGGCGAATCGTACGTCTGTCCACTTCCCCGGATCGATTTTTCGGATTATGATTCTTTTCCAATGCAGCCGAATCTTGCGCCGCACGGCGTGAGAGCGGGGGACCCAACGAGTCGCCGAGAGACGACTCCGGGGCGAGGATCACGCAAGTGATCGGGGCGCTTTCAAGCCCTAGCCCGTCAGCTAACCTCGCAGGCAGGTCCGGCACGTGTCCGGGCCATTGAAAGGGCGCCCCCGTCTTTCATCTCGAGACGACGAGCCCCAGTCTCTGACCTTCGGGTCGACCATGTTTCCCATCGTTGTGTTCGCCGAGGGCGGCACGGCACCGGCTACCGGCTCGTATGCCGCTTTGATTCTCGGAGGCGTCATCGCCTTCTTCGTCGTGACGATCATTGCCACCTGGCTGATGGCCCGGTACATCCCGAACCAAATGGTCGGCGTGGTCGAAAAGCTCTGGTCGAAGTCCGGCTCCGTGCCGGAAGGACGCATCATCGCGCTCGATGGCGAGGCCGGCTACCAGGCGGACCTCCTCCGTGGTGGTCTGCACTTCGGCCTGTGGCGCTGGCAGTACCGCGTTCACAAGTGTTCGCTGGTCACGATTCCGCAAGGGCAGATCGGCTACGTCTATGCCCGCGACGGCGATCCGCTGCCACCGAGCCAGACGCTTGGCCGCATCGCCATGTGTAACAACTTCCAAGATGCGCGCGCATTCCTAGGGGAAACCGCCAATCGCGAGCAAGTGTCCGCCGGTCAGCGTGGCCGGCAGCGCGGCATCCTGCGCGAGGGCGTCTATGCGATCAACCCGGCGCTCTTCGTGGTCATTACCGAAGAATGCGTGTATCAGCTTCGCCACTTGCTGGCCTGGCAAGAACGACAAGCAGTCGAAGGCTGGCATTCGAAGCTGGTGGAAGCCGGCGCATTCCGGCCAATCGTAATCGGCGGAACGATGTCCGCTGCCGACGCCGCGAGCCCGGAACGAACGCTGGCGGTGGACAGCATTGGCATCGTGACCATTCACGATGGCCCGTCGCTGCCGGTCGGCGAAATCATCGCGCCGGCCGTTGGCACGGAAGTAGGCAGTCCGGACTACCACAACAACTACCAGGACCCGGAGGCTTTCCTGCGGGCGGGTGGTCGCCGTGGTCGGCAGTATGTTCCGCTCACGGACGGCACGTATTTCCTCAACCGCTGGTTCGCGACGGTGGAATTCGTACCGAAGACCGTCGTGCCGATCGGCCACGTCGGCGTGGTCGTGAGTTACTACGGTCGCGCCGGTCGGGATATTTCGGGCGATGCATTCCGACACGGCGAGCGCGTCGCCGAAGGGGAACGCGGCGTGTGGGAACGGCCGCTTGGCCCGGGCAAGTACCCATTCAACACCTACGCCGGTCAGGTGATCCTGGTGCCGACGACGAACTTCGTCTTGCACTGGATCACGGGGCGAACCGAGACGCATCGCTTCGACGAAAGTCTGAAGTCGATCGACCTGGTGACGCGCGACGCGTATGAGCCGATGCTGCCGCTGTCCGTGGTCGTCCACATCGACTACCAGCGCGCCCGAGCGTGATCCAACGCTTTGGCGACGTGAAGAAATTGATCACGCAGACGCTCGACCCGATGTTGAGCGCCTACTTCCGCGACATCGCCCACAAGAAGACGATGTTGGAGCTACTACATGAGCGTGATGCCATCCAGGCGGAAGCCCGCGTCGAATTGCGGAACAAGTTCCGCGAGTTCGACATTGAGTGCGTCGATGTGCTAATCGGCAAGCCGGGCACGGAAGAAGCGGGCGGCAAAATTGAAACGCTGCTCGAACAATTGCGCCTGCGACAATTGTCGATCGAGCAACTGGAAACGTATGAGCGCCAGCGTGCCGCGGCCGACAAGCTGAGAACGCTTAACGAAGCGCAAGCTCAGGCCGCCGTGCAGACGCAGTTGACCAACGCCGAGGCCCAGGTGCGGATTTCCGAGAGCCAGGGTTCGGCGGAGCTGGCCCGTGCCCGCAAGCAGGCCGAGCAGACGGTCGTGATTGCCGAGGCGGAATTGGCCCGGTCGAAGCGGCAAGCGGAGCAAACGGTGCTCGTCGCCGAGGCCGAGTCGAAGAAGCAGATCCTCGCCGGCCGCGGCGAAGGTCAAAAGGTCGCCCAGATCGGTCTGGCCGAAGCAACCGTATTGCTCCGTAAGGCGGCGGCGTTCGGCGATCCGCGGCTTTATGCGCTATCGGTTGTCGCGGAGAAATTGGCACACAGCACGCAACCCCTGGTGCCGGAGCGCGTGTTCGTCAACGGCGGCAACGGTGGCCCTGCGGGCCCGGGTGGTGCGCTCGGCATGCTGCTCGACTTGCTCGTCGCCGAGAAGTCCGGCTTCGGCGCATCGCTACCGGAGGAATCGGTCGAGTTCAAACAGTACGGAGAGCGAATGGTGAAGGAAGCGATGGAGTCGCTGAATGGGAAGAAGTAACCAATGGCGAGCGGAGCCGCGTAAGCGGCCCGATGATGGCATGTAAGCGAAACATCATCGGGCCGCTGACGCGGCTCCGCTCGCCAATTCTTGCGAGACAACCATGACCACAATCCTGCGCGATCTCATGCTCGTCTGCCGCAACGGGCACGTGATCACCGATCGATTGAAAGCACGCCCCGATTTGCGCTTGCCCCGTTGCGATCGCTGCGGGGCCGATACGCTTGATCGCTGCGAGACGTGTGGCCAACTCTTCGGCGGCGCAAACCCCGTTCCATTCGACCCGGTGGCAACGCGGCGTCCACCGACCGTTTGCACCACCTGCGGCGCAGCATTCCCGTGGGCCAAGGCAGACACGCCGCCGGATGACAACGCGCTCGAACGGCTCGAAAACCTGCTACGCCGCTTACCGCTGGTCGCCCGCGAACTCGGCCGCCGTGAACGCTCGCCGCTCACGATCCGCGACGACCGCGACCTCGACGATCTGGTTCGAGCGCTGTTGCCGATCCATGTCGACGACGTGCGTACTGAATCCCGAACGCCCGCATATTCGCCGCACACGCGCAAGGCATTTTGGCTCCCCGAGATTCGAGCGATGGTGATTGCCCACCTGGTCGGTTCGGAACTGGCAGAGGCGGAACTGGATGGCCGGCGAGCCGCAGACATCGAGTATTGTCGCTCACGATCGGATTGCGTGGCGCTCATTTGGTACGTCCACGATCCCGAACGCCGGCTGCCGAACCCGGAGCGACTCGAAGCCGTCTGGTCGCGGACGATGGGGAGGGTGGCAATTCGGTGTGTTGTGAATTGAATTCTCGCCCCGAGGAGTGGTCGCCGGTGATCGCTGCATGGCGTTGGTTCGCCGCAATCCTGTTAGTCGTAGCGCTTATCGTCCATGTATCGACCTTCTTCGAATTCGATCCGCTGGCGGCATGGCCGGGTGTCATGTTCCTGCACGTGGCGATTTTTCCCCCGTTCATCGCGGCGATTTGGTACGCCTCGCGTTTCCCCGAAGCAAAATCGAAAAACCTGGACCCCGTGTTCGAAAGCGCCCCGTGGTGGCTCCGGAGCCTGACGGTCGCGCTTCTTGCTTACGCGATTCTGAACTTCGTAGTCTTCATGCATCTCAACGAGGGCGGGGGACCAATAATGCGGGATGGCAATTACTTGCTGACGAGCCACGGCAAAGTTATCCGCGAATTAACCGAGGCAGAATACCATCGACAACAAGCATACGAAGTCCGCGGCTTCTCCGGCCATTGGATGCTATTTGCCTGTGCGTCGTGGACGCTGCTGGTGGGATCAGAAAGGTTGCGCATTCGCGCGGGATAGGCCAGGGAAAACGACCGCATGTGCCAGATACTCGAGCGGTCGAACCTTGATAACGGCCAGATTCAGCGAGTGTCTTGCTTCCAACCAGCGCGGCGGGGACAATGTCAGTCGCCCGGCCTATCTGGAGTGAGCTGTGAAGCCGACCCGCCGCGAAGCGCTTTGCACGGCCGCCGCGCTGCCCTTGGCCGCCCTGACGACTCCAGCCGTAGCGTCCGCCGATCCCTTGGTCAAACCCTGGCAATGGGACGAAACAACGCTCGAAATGATCGGCAAGGAGATCCAGAGGGGCCGCATGACTTGTCGAGCCGTCACCGAGGCCTTTCTCTCTCGCATTGACGAGATCGATCGCAAGGGCCCGGCGCTCAATAGCGTCATCGAAATCGATCCCGAAGCGATGGCCATTGCCGAGGCGCTCGACAAGGTGAAAGGCGACCGGGGGCCGCTGCACGGTATCCCCGTCCTCATCAAAGACAACATCGCCACCGCCGACAAAATGCAGACGACGGCCGGCTCGCTGGCCTTAGTCGGCGCCAAGTCGCCTAAGGATTCGGGAGTCGCGCGAAGCTGCGCCAGGCCGGCGCAGTCATCATCGGCAAGACCAACTTGAGCGAGTGGGCCAATATTCGCTCGAGCTTCTCGACCAGTGGCTGGAGCGGCCGTGGCGGATTGACGCGCAACCCTTATGCGCTCGATCGCAACACTTCCGGATCGAGCAGCGGCACCGGGGCGGCCGTCGCGGCGAGCCTGTGCGTGCTCGGCGTCGGTACGGAAACCGATGGCTCGATCGTTAGCCCATCGTCGGTTTGCGGACTCGTGGGCATCAAGCCGACGGTCGGGCTTATCAGCCGGGCCGGTATCATTCCGATTTCGGATTCGCAGGATACCGCCGGTCCGATGACGCGAACCGTCCATGATGCCGCCGTCTTGCTCGGCGTACTCGCCGGGACCGACCCGGACGATCGCGCAACGGCTGATACCGCCAGACATGTTCCCCCCGATTACACGAAGTTCCTCGACAAGGGCGGACTCAAGGGCGCTCGCCTCGGCGTACTCCGCAAGTTGCCAGGCTTCGGCGAGCGCACCCTCGCCGTTTACGGCGTAGCGCTTGACGCGCTCAAGAAAGAAGGGGCAATCCTGGTCGACGAAGTCGATCCCAAGAGTTTCGGCGAATTCGACGAGGATGAAATGACTGTCTTGCTCTATGAGTTGAAAGCTGGACTGAACGCATACTTTGCTCGCCTGAAGAATACCCGGGTCAAATTCCTCGCGGATGTGTTTGCGTTCAACGAAAAGCACCGCGAGAAAGAGTTGCAATACTTCGGTCAGGACAACCTGATCAAGGCCGAAGCATGCGGCCCATTGACCGACAAGAAATACCTCGATGCTCGTCAGCGCAACTGGAAGCGTGCTCGCGCCGAGGGAGTCGATGCGGTGATGACTCAACACAAGCTGGATGCGCTGATCGCACCGACCAACGGCCCAGCCTGGCTGACCGACTATATCAACGGCGATCATTTCTCGGGCGGAACGGCCTCACCGGCCGCGGTGGCGGGGTATCCATCGATCACGGTACCGATGGGCCACATCGCGAGCTTGCCGATTGGACTCAGTTTCTTCGGAAGGAAATGGAGCGAGCCAACCCTGCTCAAGCTAGCCTACGCCTTCGAGCAAGCGACCAAGGTGCGCAAGCCGCCGAAGTTTCCGGCACACGTTGCGGCGTAAACGCGACGTGACCGAATGCATTCGGTCACGTCGCGACGCGCGCCGACCTTATTGCTTCGGTGGAACTGTTCCGCCCGTTCCGAATGGCGGCGGCGGGAAGGGGAATGGCTCACCGGTCATTTGCGACCACTGGCGCTGTTGCTCGGGGGTCAAGATCTGCGTGAGCTGATCCTGATACGCTCGCGTAAAGGCGACGTACGCACGCTGTGCCTGGGCTGGATCGGTCTGGCCCAGGGTCAAAATCTCCTGCAAAAGCTTGTTGCTATTGGTCTGCGCGGAGTTCAACTGCTTGATCTGGGGATCGGTTAGATTGAGCCCTTTCTGAATGGCCGGATCATTGAACGTGGCGAATCCGCCCGATTGAAGTTGCAATTGCTGATAGCGCGAAAGCTGGGTCGGGTCCAGGAAGTTCTTCGCCCCATTAAGCCAGGAGTTGTTGTATTCGCGGTTCAATTCCATGAGCCGATTGGTTCGCTGGTTGGCCGGCAAGCGGTTCAATCGATCGTATTGCACCTGATAGCGCTGCTGCAATTGCTGGGTCATGGTGTTGAGCTGGTTGAGTTGCCGTCGATTCAGTGTCAGCGCCTGCGAAATGCTGTCCATGCGGAAAATCGGGGTCGGCGCGGTAAGCGTGGTCCCGGGCGTTCCCGGTGCGGCCGTGGTGCCCGGCAGGGTCATAGGCAACGACGGCTGCCGAGTTGTCGCGGGTGTACCCGGAGCAATTGGCCCGGTTGCAGGGACGGAAGGCTGCCGCGTTGTTGCGGGCGTGCCGGGCGCGACGGTGCCAGTTGCAGGCACGGAAGGCTGCCGCGTGGTCGCGGGTGTCCCTGGGGCAAGCGGACTGCCCGGCCGGGTCGCGGGCGAAGTCGTAGGCGGGTTGGCAGCCGGCTGTGTCGGTGGGGCCTGAGCAAACACTGCGGACGTTGAAAACACAATTGGGGCGACGAATCTCATGAATCGCATCGGAGATTCCTTTCCGGGCGGACCTAGACAAAATGAGCATCGCAGTTGAATTGTCGCAACCTCCGTGCCATCGCATGCTGTTACCTGGACCTCTTGTCCAATGACCCACTTTCGGAGTACGATGCCGATTCCCCATCGTCTGATGTCACGTCGAACCCCAGGGGACTCATTCATGAAGAGACCAACGATTCTCGTACTGGGCGGATTGCTCTTGGTGTTGCCGGCGGCGACCGCGCAACCGGCGAAGTCCGCCGTCGGGATTGTCCCGAGCACCTCGTTCGCATTTGTTACCGTTCGTGTCTCGGATTTGCACGACGTGGAAGTTCTCAAGCCGATCCGCGAGGCGATCGCCAAGATCGAGAAATCGGAAGGCAGCCTCGAAAAGATGCTGGGCGTCCCGCTCGATGAGATCGATCGCCTGACGTTCTTCTGGCCAGCCGCTCCGGCTAACGGCGGCGACACGACGCCTTACATCGTGGTCACCACGAAAGACAATTACAACCAGGCGAGCGTACTGAAAGCTCTCGAAGCCGTACCGTCCGCTGCCATCCGCGATCGACGCCGCGGCGCATTCGGCGCCGGTTTGGCTGCTCCGCCGGCCGCGAAGGCAATCGACTTTCCGCCGGCTTTGCCGAAGAGCCCGCCTGGCGTTGGCGCGCCAATCCCACCTCCGCCTCCTCCACCACCACCGAAGGGACCGCCCAAGGGTTTCCCAGGCCAAGGCGCAAGTTGGAGCGCCGCCGGCCAGCGGTCCACAGCCCGTGCGAGCGAAACCTGCTGGTGACGATGCACGCGCTTCCGGCCCCGACTACTTCTTCCGCGAACGTGGTCCGTACATGGCCGTCTATATGCTCGACAAGCGGACGCTCTTGCACATCCCATCATTCGAGTTCCACCAGGACGGCATCGTGAGCTTGCTCGGCCAACTCCTGCGCCGCCAGGCAGACGGACCGCTAGCCGATGCACTCGCCGATGCGGACAAGCACACCCTTGTCGCCGCCGCGAATATTGGTCCGATCGGCGAAATAGTTCGCGCCGAGGGCGGTCTGCCGCCCCAATTCGCGCCATTCCGTTCATTGCTCAAGGCGAAGACCGCAGTGTTCACAGCCGACCTGGCCGCGAAGACGACTGTCGTGGCGAAGCTGACATTTGCGGATGCGGCGACGGCAAAACGGGCCGAGCCAGTTCTCAAAACGCTCATCCAGAGCGGCGTGGATGCGCTCGGCGACATGCGTAAACGCATGGCGAAAGAGACGGAGTCGGCAGGGGTCATCATCCCCTTGATCGATTTCGCGTCGAATGCCCTCGACAAGGCCGAGGTTACAGCGGATGGCGCGATCGTCTCGACGCGCATCGACGCCGAAATCGGCCCGACGATCGCCAAGGCCATGGCCGCATTTCCCATATGGGTGGAATTCGCCACCACCAAAACAAAGACGCTGAACAATCTCAAGCAGATTGGTCTGGCATGTCACAATCATCACGACACATATGGCTACATGCCGCAGAATGTCGTCGGGCCGGATGGCAAGGTGCTCTTTAGCTGGCGCGTGGCGATCCTGCCGTTCATCGAGCAGGACAACATGTACCGCCGGCTCGATCTCACCAGGCCATGGAATGATCCGGTCAACGCGAAGATCCTGGCAACGATGCCGAGCGTTTTCCGGGTTTACGGTCGCGATGCCGACCAGGGCAAGACGTATTTGCAAATGCCATTCAGTCCGCGGCCGGTGCCGGGCGGCAATCCGTTCCAGGTCGCGGGCCGGCGCACGACATTTGCCAACATCACCGACGGCACCTCGAACACGATCATGGTTGTCGAGGCAACGGACGCCGTCGATTGGGCGAAGCCGGACGATCTAGTCTTCGATCCGAAAAAGGCGCCGAAGGTCGGCGACCCGAAGCGCAAATGGTTCTATGCGCTATTTGGCGATGGATCGGTCCGGACCCTCCACCGCGATGAGTTGACCGATGATCAGCTTCGAGCGCTCATGACTGTCGATGGCGGCGAGGTGATCGAGCTTCCGGGCCGATGATTATCGCTCCCACACCGCAGCGAGGGACCTCGCTGTCCCTCTGTCATATGCGCGTGGTCGCTCGCCCGGAAGCGACCACGCGATGGTTGCTGGAAGCCGTGTTGGCATACGATTCACCGTACTACTCGTACAACCTGCGCATCTTTAAGAGGGACTGCAAGCTCGTCGCCGCTGCTGCGGGGCGGGCGCGCATTTTCACATTGGGAACGCTCTACGCCGAAGTCGTTGTCGATCTGAAATGGAAGGAGTTCATGGTCTTCTTTCTCGATCGCGCGAAGCTCTCATAAGTCGCCGGGTTGCTGGAGATGACCAATGCCCGCTTTTATCCATTTCGGGCGAGATTGACCGAGGCCCTGCGTTCTGGCCGCCCACAAAACGAATTGCGCGACAACCCCGGCATCGGTCCTTTCGACGCGCTATATACCGACCCGACTCGCCTACGATGGTCGCCTCGTTCGGTTTAGAGAATCGCCTGCAATTCCACGTCGGCGACCTCTTCAGGGATCCGCTGCCGGCCGCGCAGACGTGTTGGTCATCGGTCCCATCCTGCACGATTGGGACCTCGAGCGAAAACGGCAACTGATCGCCAAGGCTTATGCGGCATTGCCGCCGATGGAGCACTAATCGTTTACGAGGCGTTGATTGACGATGATCGCCGACAGAATGCATTTGGCCTGCTCATGAGCCTCAACATGCTGATCGAGACCGCGGCGGGATTCGATTACACGGGGGCCGACTGCAGGGACTGGATGCGGGACGCGGGTTTCCGCGAGGCGCGCGTCGAACCCCGGCCCGGACTGTGGAGACCAAATAGTAGTTCACGCAGCCGGTTCGCCCTTGCTTGCGATTGGTTCAAACAGGGCCGACATGGCGCCGGCGGGGTCTTGAATGACACACATGCGACCGTAGCCGCAGATTTCTTTCGGGCCGGCCACAAGCTTGCCGCCGCGATCGGTGCAGCGTGCCGCGGCGGCGGCAACGTCTTCGACGATAATGTAGATGAGCCACTGGGCCGGGAGATTGGCATTGTCGCCGCGGGCATGGCAAATTCCGGCTACTGCTTTATCGGCGCCCGGCGGCCGCATGCAGTAGTCCGAGTAATCGCCCATTTCGACGGACGACGCTTCCCAGCCAACAACCGCACGATAGAAATCGCGCACTTCCTCCGCGTTGGGCACCGTCAAATCGAACCACCCGACCGTTCCGATTTTGGACGTCATGGCCATGGTAGGTTCCCAAAAAGCATCGGGAGCCTTTGTCCACTCGGATCAAAGACTCCCGATTCGAAGTTAACCGATCACAGCAAGATTCCCGAGTAACCAGACATCAAATCGTGATCGACTGTTCGCCGGTCTTGAGCGTGAACTTGTCCGGGGCGCTCACAACGTACAAATCGAGTCCGTTATTGCCAGCCAGGATGTCCTTCGCGGCGGCGTCGTCGGAGACAGTCGTCGCGTTGAGGAACGTTCCGTTGTTGAGTCCACCCGCCGTACCGGTCAGGTGGTTGAACCGCGTGTTGTAGTCGGCGGTCAATGTCCACTCGTTGAAGATGTCCATCAACTGCGACAGGTCGGTCAAGTCGCTTTCGAAGGTTGTCGAGCCGGCGATGAGCAGATCCTCGCCGAGTCCGCCGCCGCCGTTGAGGTTATCGACTCCAGCACCGCCGATCAACACGTCGCGGTCGATGCCACCGACAAGCCGGTCGTTGCCATCGCCGCCGACGAGCAGGTTCTGGCCCTTGCCGCCGGTGAGCCGGTCGTTGCCCGCCTCGCCGAACAAGCGGTCGTTCCCTGCACCGCCGGTCAGCACGTCGTTGCCGGCTCCACCGTAGAGGTCGGCCCCGTTCGTGATCCGGGCGTTGACCGCGATGTTGTCGTTGCCACCGAGGCCGCGAGCCATGATTCGGCCGGTCACGGTCGAAGTCGGGAACGAGCCGACCGTGGTTCCATTAAGCTTGACCAGGATGTATGGCGTCTTGATGCCATTCACTTTAATGGTCGTCGGAACAATGGCGATCCGATCATTACCCGCCGTACCAGCGACGAACAGGTCGCCTGAAGTCGACAACCAGGCGCCAGGTACGTCGGCCGGGAAGACCGGGCTCAGCACCGAACGCGTGTTGGCCGAGATCGCCGTCGTTCCGCCGTTCACGCTGGCATCCACTGTCTGGCGGGTTGCGCCGGACGTGAAAGCACCCGCGAACGTCGAATCCATTGCTCGCACGGTCAACGGGGTTGGATCACCCGTGAACCACGGCGCCGGCAGGAACCGGATTCGCGTGGCCGCGCTCAATGCCAAAGCGGTGGCGTTATCCGCAACCGTGCCGATACTGAACCAGGTCGTTCCATCGTCGGTCGAGTACTGCCAACTTCCCTGATTTGGGTCTTGCGGATTGCCCACAACCGCGATGCCGCTCACCGAGTCGCTCGCATCCGGGTCGCTCACAATTCCATTGAAGAGCGTCGAAATCTTGCTGCCTGGAGGACTGACCGTTGCTTGCAGGACCGCCGGTACGATCGCATCGTCGAGCAGCGTCGGGGCGTCGTTGACCGGCGTGACGTTGATGACAATCGTCGCGATGTTGCTGTCGAGGCTGCCATCGTTGGCCTTGAACGTGAACGAATCGGGGCCGTCATAGTTCGAGTTCGGCGTGTAGGTGAAGTCGCCGGTTGCGGGGTTAAACCCGGAGATCGTACCGTGGATCGGGTTGGCCAGGATCGTGTAGGTCGTGGACGGCCCATCCACGTCGCTCGAACTCAGAGTGCCGTTCAGAGCCGTGTCTTCCGCGGTGCTGAAGCTGCCGTTGTTGGCAACCGGCGGGTCATTGACCGGAATCACGGTGATGTCGTAAGTTGCCGTATTCGAATCAACCGTTCCATCATTGACCATGAACGTGAACGAGTCGGGCCCGTTGTAGTTCGACTCCGGCGTGTAGACGAACGTGCCCGTAGCGGTCACTATCAACGTTCCATGAGCAGGATCCGAGACCTTGCTGTAAGTCAAAACATCGCCATCGACATCGGACGCACTCAAGGCGCCGATCATCTGCGTATCCTCAAGAATCGAGCCGCTCCCGTTGTTGGCCACCGGATTGTCGTTCACCGGGTCCACAGTGATGGCAATGGTCGCCACATTGGAATCCAAAGCGCTATCGTTGGCCTTGAAACTGAACGAATCCGGCCCGTTGTAGTTCAGGTTGGGCGTATAGGTAAAGTCGCCCGTCGTGGGATTGAACGATGACAAGATGCCGTGGGTCGGGAAGGAGACGATGCTGAAGTTCAGCGGATCGCCATCCGCGTCCGTGGCCGGCAGAGTGCCGCTGACCGCCGTGTCTTCATTTGTCGAGAGACTATTGTTGGTTGCGACCGGAGCATCATTCACGGGTGTAATGGTGAGGCTGGCCGTGGCCACGTTGGAATCCAAGGTGCCGTCGTTCGCCTTGTAATCGAACGAATCGGGGCCGTTGTAATTCGCGTCGGGAGTGTATGTGAATTCGCCCGTGGATGGCACGAGGTTGATCGTCCCGTGGCTCGGCTGAGTAACGATGCTAAAGGTGAGCGGATCGTTTTCCGCGTCCGTTCCGGTCAGACTCGCGCTGAGCGTCGTATCCTCGGCCAGCGTGAACGACCGCGGGCCGACCGTCGGAGCCGTGTTGTCGTTGTCGCCAATCGTGACCGTTGCGGTGTCGGACAAATTCAAGGATTGGCCGCTCAACGCCGTCGAAGTGCTCATGCTGGCAACGAAGGTCTCGGCCGGCTCGGCCAGGCTGTCATCGACGATCGGCACATTGATCGATTGTGGCGTGGTCGATCCGGCTAGGAAGGTGACCGATTGCGTCGTGGCGTCGTAGTCCAAGCCCGGCGTCGCGGTCCCGCCACCGAACGCGACGTCAATCGTCACGTCGATGTTGAGCGGCTTATCGAGCGAAACGGTGAGCACGGCGTTGCCGGCACTCTCGTTGACCGAGACATCTCCGATGGTGAATGTCGCCGTGTCGTTATCGGAAACTTGAATCGCTTGCGTTCCGCTGGCAGAAGCATTGGCGGCGCTAGTGACGGCAAGTGCTTCGGTCGGGAAAGTTTCGGTTCCTTCGACGATGCTGTCGTCGATGGCGCTCACGACCACATTGGCGGTCGCGCCACTAACGGCGCCAACATTAAATGTCGCGGCGGTCGAGCCGTAGTCGGCATTGCCTGGCAGATTGGCGCTGACGGGCACGCCGAGCACCGGACTGCCCGTGGTACCGGTCGTATTCAGAGTGAGCGTGACCCCCATGTTGGCGGACGAGCCACCTTCCGTGACGCTCGTCGTGCCGGGACTGGTGATCGCCACACTCGCGCTGTCATTGTCGGTGACGTTCACCGTGACCGAACCGAGAACTTCGACGCTGGCCGCGGTGGTCGGCGTGAGCACACCCGGCATCGTTTCGATGGTCTGTTCAACGATTTGGTCGTCGATCGCGCCGATGTCGATCGTTTGCATGCCGGGTGCGCCGCCGCCCGACCAGGTCACCGTCGTCGCGGCAAAGTCATTGGTCGGTGAAGCGACGGTCGCCGACACCGAAGTATCCAACTGTTGCGGGCCGGTCCCACTCGTAATCA
Organism: uncultured Gemmataceae bacterium; assembly: GCA_963773845.1. Classification (GTDB taxonomy): domain Bacteria; phylum Planctomycetota; class Planctomycetia; order Gemmatales; family Gemmataceae; genus SIAJ01. The sequence continues at coordinate 257,120 of CAVZCU010000011.1, read as the reverse complement.
GCGCCAGCGTGACACTGATCGACTGGGTCGCCGAGCTTCCTTCCGTGACATTGGCGGTTCCCGAGAAGGTCAACTGCGCGCGATCGTTGTCGATCACGTCGATTTCCCGCGTGCCGCTTCCGGAGACCGTGACATTGGCGCCGCTTGCCGAGAGCAGTGTCAGCGTTTGACCCGTAACCGCCTCGGGCGACGGCTCGACGCGCTGGTCGTCGACCGCCGTCACGGCAATGTTCGCGACTGTGCTGCTGTCCGAGCCAGGCCCGAACACGGCATTCGCACTGGTGTAGTCATCGTCGCCGGGGACCAAGTTCGCGGTGACCGAGATGCCCGCGCCCAAGCTACCAAGGCCCGGCGTCCCGTTGGCGGTGACCAGCAGGCTCACTGGCAGATTGACCGATGGATCGCCTTCCTTAACCGTCGTCGTCCCGGTCCCGATGGCGATGGTCGCGAAGTCGTTGTCGGTGATCGTCAAAGTGTTCGTGCCGGAGGTCGTCACGCCGACCGGTGCGTTCAAATTGGTGAACGACAGAGTAAAGGCTTCGGTCGCTTCAACAAGTGTGTCATTGACGGCCGATATGGTGTGCGTCACCGTCTGGGTTCCGGTGCCGGCGAGGAAGGTGTACATCGGCGAACCGGGCAACGTGTAATCGGTGCCGGCACTGGCCCCGGTTAAATCGACGGTAACATTCGAGCCCAGCACGCCGCCGCCAGGAATCGTAAGCGTAACGCCAATCGATGCATTCGCGCCTCCTTCGGTTGCCGCACTGGTCGGAGCGGCAAAGGTGATCGTCGCGGCATCGTTGTCGACGATCGTGAGATCATTGGTGCCCGACGTTGTAACCTGGCCAGTCGGATCGTTGAGATTGGTGAACGCCAGGGTGAAGGTCTCATTACCTTCGACGATGTTGTCGTCAACAGCGGGGACATTAACCGACAGCGTCCCGCTGGCTGCACCGCTCACGAACGTGACCATCGGCGAAGACGGCAGCGTGTAATCGATGCCAGCACTCGGTCCGGTCAGGTCGACGCTGACATCCGAACCCAGTGTGCCGGTGTTCGGCGTGCCATTCGCGGTGATCGTGAGAGTCACGCCGATCGACGCATTGGCCCCGCCTTCGGTCGCCGAGCTGGTCGGGTTCTGGAACGTGATGACTGCCGTATCGTTGTCCGCGATCGTCAGATCATTCGTGCCCGAGGAAGTGACCTGACCGCTCGTCGGATCGATAAGGTTGGTGAACGACAAGGTGAACGTTTCCGGCCCCTCGACGATTGTGTCGTCGACGGCGGGGATGGTGACTGTCTGTGTGCCGCTGCTTGACCCGCTGGTGAACGTGGCCATCGGCGACGAGGGCAGCGAGTAATCGACCCCGGCGCCCGCGCCGGTCAGATCGATGGAAACGTCGGTTCCGAGAGTACCCGTTCCGGCCACGCCGTTGCCAGTTATCGTCAGCGTCACATCGACCGAGGCATCGGCGCCGCCTTCGGTCGCATTGCTTGTGCTGGCAGCGAATGTAATTGCCGCCGTGTCGTTGTCCGTGACCTGGATCGTCCGCGTGCCACTTCCGCCCGAAATGATGAAATTCGCGTTGTTGGGATTGATCGTCAAAGCATAGGGTGTGAACGACTCGGTTCCCTCGACGATAGTGTCGTCCACGGCAGTCACGACGATTCCAAGCGAAGAGCCACTCGTCAGTCCCACCGGGAAGGTCACCGGCGTCGTGGTGAAGTCAGACTGGGCTGCTCCCGTCAGGTCGGCAGTCACCGCCGTTCCCAACGTGCCGGACCCGCCGACGCCGTTGGCATCGAGCGTCATTGTCACGGTCACCTGGCCATTGGCGCCGCCTTCGACGGCGGTGGTCGTGCCGTTTGTAATCGAGAAGGTGGCGTGATCATTGTCGGTGATTGTCAGCGTATGCGTGCCGGAGGTCGTCACCTTGCCGGTCGGGTCGTTCAGCCCCGTGAACGATAGCGCGTGGTTTTCAGTCCCTTCGATGATGGTGTCGTCGGTGATCGTCACCGTGGCGTTGGCGGTGGCGCCGTCGGCGGAGGCTGCGGCGAAGGTGAACATCGGTGTTGCGGGCAACGTGTAATCGACGCCGCTGCTCGCACCGGTCATGTTGACGGTCACCGGATAGCCGAGCGTACCGCCCGCCGAACCATTGGCTGTAATGTTCAACTGAGCGGTCACGGTGGCGCCGCCGACGTCTTCGAGCACCGTTTGGCTGGTCGGATTGAAAACGATCTGGGCGGTGTCGTTGTCGACTACGGACAGAACCTTGCTGCCGGAAACCGTGACGCCCGCCGGATGCCCGCGATGGTCAAGTTGAGCGTGTCGGTCTCGGTGCCTTCGACGATTGTGTCGTTCACTGCGGCGACACTCGCCGTCTGGGTATTGCCGGTTGCGGCGCCCGCCGCAAACGTGAATGCAGGCGAAGTGGGAAGCGTATAATCGGTTCCGACCAAGGCGAGCGGCGGCGGGCTGGCCACACCGGTGCTGGCGAGATCGATGGTTACCGGGGCTCCGAGTGTGCCCGTTCCCGAAACTCCGTTGGCCGTCACGGTCAGAACAGCACTGACCGAAGCGCCCGCTCCGCCTTCAGTCGCGCTGGCTGCGCCGGCCGCAAAAGTGATGCTCGCCGTGTCGTTGTCGGCGATGTTAACGGTGACGTCGCCGCTCGTGGGATCAACGGAAATTCGATCGGGCGGAATGTTATCCAACGGCGGACTGACGGTGAGGGTATAGCCCGTGAACGATTCGGGCCCTTCGACAAGCGTGTCATTCGTCGCCGTGACCACGATGTTTGCTGAGCCACTGGCCGCACCGACTGCGAACGTCGCGGGGGCGGTGGTGAAATCGCTTTGCGCAGTGCCGGTCAGGTCGGCGGTGACAGCGACACCCAATGTGCCCGAACCGGACACCCCGTTGCCCGTGATCGTCAATGTGACAGGCACACTGCCGGTCGATCCGCCTTCCGTCAAACTGAGCGTCGTCGTGCCATTGGGAATCGATAGGACGGCGGTGTCGTTGTCGGCGATGTTGACCGTGTTCGATCCCGAGGTCGTCGTGCCGGTTGGTCCGGACACGTTCGTCAGCGTCAGGGCGAAGCTCTCCGGCCCCTCGACGATGGTGTCGTTGGACGAAGTCACCACGACGTTTTGCGACGTGCTGGTGAAATCCCCGGTCGCGAACGTGGCCATCGGCGAACCGGGCAGCGTGTAATCGGTGCCAAGGCTCGGGCCAGTCAGGTCAACGGTGACGGGAACATCCAGGCCAACCGTGCCCGTGCCCGTCGTCGACAGTGTCAAGGTCACCGGCACATTAGCCGCAGGCGTTCCGGCAGGGTCTTCCGTAATATTCGTGCTTCCAGATATGGATAGGGCCGCTGTGTCGTTGTCGGTGATGCTTAAGGTTTGATCCTTGGTCGAACCAATCGTCACGCCATCGGAGGGCGACGACACGTTCTGGAGTTCAAAGTTCGCGGTCTCGGTGCCTTCGACACGTTGATCGTCGATGATGGAGTTGACGGTGACCGTCTTCGTGTATTCGCGCTGGCCGCTGACGAGCGTGAACGAGTCGCCGGAATTGAACGAGAGCGTTTGCGGCGAGCTGTACGTGTAGTCCACTCCGCCGCCGGTCGCTGAGCCGGTGCCGAGTGCAACCACGTCGACGCTGACGTTGCCAATCAGGTTGCTGTTGTCCGTTCGCAGGACAACCGAGAGCGTGGTGGATGCGGTGCCTTCGGCGACGCTGCTTGTGGAGGTAACGAACTGAAAGTTCCCGACTGCGGGAGCAAGTCGATCTTCAAGCGAACAGAGCCGGATCTTCGGCCGGCGTCCCTGGTTCTTTTGGCTCGGGCGTTGCGCTTTCTTGCGAAGGACTTGTTGAACTAAGTTGCGGAATGACATTGCTCGAAACCTCGGAGGGGGGACGATTCAATAAAGACGATTACCCGGCGGCGGGCCTCAATGGAGTCCGTTGCCTGGATGAGGGAGCTAACGAATACGGAAATTTCCCGACGATCCATTCCAAATACTCGACGACGACACGGCGACGCGATGACGGCGCATGGCGTCCGTAGTTGAAAGCCAACGATCATTTCGAAACTAGTGCGATCGCGATCTTCCGCGCTTTAGACACGGCCTGCGCCGGGCGACTAAAACTCAAAAGAAGATCGAATGGATAGGCATGCGAGCCGACCGCACGACTCAATCTCTCCGCACCCTGAGTGGGCAGGAAGCCGCGACAAAACTTGAGTCGGAAGTGAGTCTACGCGGCGAAACTGGAGATTCCAAATGGGAAATTGAGAAAAGTACGCAAGCTCCTGAAGACTCGGGCCGAACATTCTGTCCTGTCCTCGGTCGGATAATAACGAACGTCCGCTTATCCTATTTATGTCAAGGCGCGAACATTAAAGCGTTATGCGGCTCATGCGGATCGCCTGGATCAGAGAGGATTTGATAGCAACGTCGCTCGGTCCTGAAATGCAGCTGACGCTTTGCGATCGATGCGAACGAAATGTCGCTAAAATTCGTTGCCAAACGGGCGACCGGTTCAAACGATAACGTGCTGGTTGCGTCGCATTCGGAAAGGGACCTGCTATGACCCGGCTCGTCATTGTTGTCGCGCTATTTCTTCCTCTTCCTCTGTTGGCCAAACTCGAGATTAAGAACGTGCAGCCGGCCCACGGCGTCCTGGGACCGCCGCGTGCGTCCGACGACGTCTACCCGCTCGATGAGTATGTGGTCCGCTACCAGATTGCCGGTCTCAAGTTGGACAAGGAGGGGAAGGCGGACCTGGAGGTCGATGCCAAGCTCGTCGGGCCCGACGGGAAGCCAGTTTTTGATCGTAAATCGCGCCCGGCATCGCGGCCGCTGTCGCTTGGCGGCGACACCCTGCCCTCATTCGGATACTTCACCATTCCCGCAAAAGCCCCGCCGGGCGAATACAAGTTCACCGTCACGGTCGTCGATCGTATTTCGAAGGAGAGCGCAACGTTCGAGCGCAAACTGACGTGCAAGCCGACGGCGTTTCAGATCCTCATGCCACGCTTCTTCCATGATGCCGGCAACAAGGTGCCCGCGGGCACCACGATGCTCTTGGGCGAAACTCTGTACTACACCCTCAAGGTGGTTGGTTACGACAAAAACGACAAGAAGGTGTCGCTCGTCATGCGCGCCACCATACTGGACCGCGACGGCAAAGACATTGGCGCGAAACCCCTGGAGGTCCGAGGCGACATCACGGACCCCGAGAAGGCGGCCGGGTCGCGGCAGGCGACCATCAACGGTCTGGCCGGACTCAATCGAACTGGCGAATTCAAGCTGCACATTGTTGTCGAGGACACGTTAGGCAAAAAGACGGCAACCTTCGAAACGCCATTGAAAGTGCTGGCGCCTTGAACGGTGGCGCGTTCAGGCCGCCGCTCCGTGCCCATTTGCGGCGCCCGCCGCTTCGTCGATGTATTCATAAAACACGTTCCGCTGTCGCGGGATATAGCCCGCTTCGCGGATCGAGTTCTTGATCTGCTCCAAGGTCAGATAGTGCACCGTCCCGGCCGACGCGACCACGTTCTCCTCGATCATCAGCGAGCCCATGTCGTTGGCGCCGTAAAAGAGCGCGACCTGGCCGATCTTGGCCCCTTGCGTGACCCACGATGACTGGATATTGGGAATGTTGTCGAGATAGAGCCGGGCAATCGCCTGCGTGCGCAAATACTCGTACGAACCGACCTGCGGAAAATGTTCCATCTTGTGCCCCGGCTGCATTGTCCAGCAGATGAATGCGGTGAACCCGTGTGTCTCATCCTGAAGCTGCCGAAGTCGGTCGAGGTGTTCAATGCGCTCGGGAATCGTCTCGATATGGCCGAACATCATCGTGCAAGTCGATCGGCCGCCGAGCTGGTGCCAGACGCGATGCACCTCGAGCCATTCATCGGTGAGCGACTTGCCCTTGGTCAATTCCTTACGCACGCGATCGACGAGGATCTCGCCGCCACCGCCCGGAAGGCTGCCGAGGCCGGCGTCCTTTAGGCGCTCAAGCACTTCACGCAATGGCAGCTTGTTGATCTTGTGAAAGTGCCAGATTTCCGGCGGGCTGAAGGCATGCAGATTCAATTTCGGGTAGCGGCTCTTCAGATCGCGGAGCAGTTCCTCGTACCATTCGAGTTTGAGCGACGGATGCATGCCCCCCTGCATCAGGATCTGATCGCCGCCCAGTGCCAGTGTTTCGTCGATCTTCTTGTACAGCTCTTCGCGAGGAAGTACGTAGGCGTCGGCATCGTTGGATTTGCGATAGAACGCGCAGAAATCGCAGACCGCGGCGCAGATGTTCGTGTAGTTGATGTTCCGATCGATGTTGTATGTGCGGTACGGCTCGGGATGCAGCCGTTGCGTGACTGCGTGTGCTGCCCTGCCGAGCGCGTGCGGGTCGTGGCAATTGAACAGTTCGACGCCTTCCTCGGGCGTCAATCGCTGGCCGTCAGCGGCTTTCGACAAGATTCGCTCGAAACTTTGGTTCACAATTCACCTATCCATTCTGGCTTCTCCTTCGTGTCTTTGCGTGATCTTAGTGTTGGGTTCTTCATTACCCGAACCCAACACAAAGACACAAAGATCACACAAAGACACGAAGGAAGCGCGCGGCGTCAAACGATCGCGTTGGCGTACTCGTAGAACTCGAGGTCGACGGAGTCCGGTACCAAGCCAAGGTCGCGCGCCAAGGCCCGGAACTTCTCCAGGCCGGCGATCTCACGCGGCCCGAGATCAAAGCACAATATGTTGCTCAGATAGCGGCGACAGAAGCCGGAATCGAGGCCGAGGCCCTTGGCTTCGCGCTCGGCGATCTGGCCGACGCGAGCCAAGCCATGATCGCGGCATTGCCGCAATCCTCGATCCACGCCACGCAAATCGATGCCTTCGCGAACGGCCCAGACGGCGTAGACGAATGGCAACCCCGTCCAGTCGAACCATTCTTGGCCCAGGTCATAAGAATGTGCAAGGCCCGGCAGGCACGCTTTCATTGCCCGGTCGCCGATCAAAAGCACCGCGTCGGTCGTCATGTCATCGGCGGCGACGCCGAGTGGCAATTGCTCCGTCCGCGGTCGAATGCCATAACGCTTTTCGAGCAGGATGCGGGTCAGCGCCACGCTGGTTCGCGAGCCCTCGTCCATGGCCACCGAGCGGATTTCCGCCCAGGGAACACGGCTGAAGAGCGTCACGCTCAGCACCGGCCCCCGACTGGCGATCGACACGCCCGGAACGACGCTGTAGCGGCCGGCTCGGAAGTATTCGACGACCGGGATCAAACCCACATCCAGGTCGCCGGCGGCCAGGCGATCAGCCAGTCGCGAGGGCACGTCGAGAATCAGCTCGGCGTTGGGAGCGAATTCGCCAAGCCCTTCAATGAGAGGCTTGGTATTCAGATAGCTGACCGCCCCGACGCGGATCTTCTCAGACACGGCTACAACTCCGGCGGCGGCTCGGCGGTTCATCCCCGGATTCTATGACCCGGAAATGCCGCCGGCCCACGGGATTAACCGTGGGCCGGGAGCGAAGACAACTGACGACTCGTCGCTAATTGCACCAGTTGCCGCAACACGGCAGTTTCTGCCAGAAGCACGACTTCCATTCACACGCGCTCGGGCAAGCGGGAGCACAGGGCGCCTCGCACACGGGCTCGCAGACCGGCACCATGCGGCACGTCTGATACGTGTGGCAGTATGGCTCCATCGTGCACGTCGTTCGCGGGACGCAGCGAGTGCACTGTTCTTCGACTAGCCGGCACGTCGTGTACGGCACGCAGCAGACCTTTTCTTCGGGCACCCAGCGGGTCCGGCAACATCGCTCGGTCTTGAAGCACGTCTCCTTGACCATCCGACAGGTCGTGTACGGCACATAGCAAACATGCTGTTCCGGGATCTTGTAACAATGCTTGCGGCATTCGTACCGGATTCGCTGTTCCGGAACCATGTGACAAACCGTGTACGGACAGACCTTGTAGCACGTCTGCTTGATCGTGTAGCAGTGCTTCCGGGTTTCGTACTTGATGCACGTTTCCGGCACCATCTTGCACACGGTATACGGCACATACCGCACGTGCTTTTCGCAGACCGTGTAACAGCACCGCTTGGTCACACACTTGTAATGGCACTCTTTCACGATGTGGCAGGTCGTATACGGGACGTAGCAGACCTTCTCCTCACAGACCGTGTAGCAGTGCTTGCGCGTCTCGTACTTGACCCGGCATTCCTTCTCCATCCGGCAGGTCGTGTAACACTTGTAGCAAACCTTCTCTTCCGGCACCGTATAGCAGCATTTGCGGCACTCGTACTTGATGCACGTTTCCGGCACCATCTTGCAGGTCGTATAGGTCTTGTAGCAGACCTTCTCTTCCGGCACCGTGTAGCAACGCTTGCGCGTTTCGTATTTGACGCATGTTTCCGGCACCATTTTGCAAGTCGTGTAGCAGTGCTCTTTCATGACCGTAAAGCATTCGGTCCGGCAGCAGGGGACTTGAACCGTATACGTGTACTGCTTGCAAACCGGCACGCAGCAAGTCACCGTCTGGTAGGTCGTCTTCGGGCACCAGACCTTTTTGCACGTCCAGGTGCCGGGGCACTGCACGAGTTGCGTCGTCGTGCAGCCTTCGCAGAACTTCGGGCAACAAGTGCACGGATCGATCATCCAGAAGCCGGGCGACTTGCAGCACTGGGTGACCACTGGACCCGGGCAATATTCGCGGACCTCTTGCCATTCGCCGCCACAGACCGGAACGCACTTGGTGGTCTGCACCATTTCCATTCGCGTGCCGACCCGACATTCGGTGCGATAATCGACGACTTGTCGCGTGCACGTGACCGGCACCTGACAGACGTGCTGCTCGTAGCAAGGCCGGCACACCGTGTACGGCACCGCCACTTGATAGCACTCGGTCACGGGCCTTTGGCAAATGTAGCGTTGTTCGCAAACGTGCTTCTCGTAGCACGGCTTGCAAACCGTGTATGGCACCGCGACCTGATAAGTCTGAACGACGGTCCGCGGCACGCAGTAGCGATAGGCACAGACGTGCTTTTCATACACCGGCTTGCACACGGTGTACGGCACCGCGACCTGATAGCACTCGACCATCGGGTGATGGACCGTGTAGCGCTTTTCGCAAATATGTTGTTCGTAAACCGGCCGGCAAACGGTGTATGGAACCTGAACCTGATACTCTTGAACGCAGGTTCGCGGGACCGTGTAGCAAACGGCTTTGACCCGCTGTTCGTAGCATGGCTTGCAGACCGTGTAGGGAATCGCGACCTGATAGCACTGCACCATCGGCTTGCAGACGGTGTACGGGATCGTCTTGTAGCAGGTCTCGTAACAGGGCTTGCAAACCGTATAGGGAATCGCGACCTGGTACTCCTGAACACAGGTGCGATACGTGCAGTAACGCTTTTCGCAGAGATGCTGTTCGTAGACCGGCTTGCAGACCGTGTAGGGCTTCTGAACCTCGAAGAACTCCGTCACCGGTTTGCAAACGGTGTAGCGCTTCTCGCAGACGTGCTGCTCATAGACCGGCTTACAGACCGTGTAGCATTCCTGTTCCATGACCGTGTGGTACACGGGCCGGTAGCAGACTTCGGTATGCGTCTCGGTGACCGGCTGATACCGGACGCGGTACGAGACCGCCGGCATCGCGCATTGGTCGGAACTGACGATTTCCGGAGACGAGTACGAGCAGACGCCGCAGAATGCGGCACGAGCATCGCCGGCGGCCAATAGCCCGGCGAGCAGGCCGAGGGGCCACAAAAGATTCCGATTCATTTCTCACGCGCCCCAATCTTGGTGCGGACTGTCATGGATGCCGTCCTAGCGCGATTCCTTCGGACAGATGAGTATGCCTGCGCCGAGGTAACATGGGCAAAGACGTAATCGGCGAAAAGAGGGGTGATGGGGCAAACTATGCCGGCATGCACTGCGTGCAAGGCCCGACGGGCACAGTCGTCGCGACCGTCACAGACCATCAGCTTTGCCTGATTTGAAGCGCATCATTCCGTACTCGCCGTCTGGACCAATCGAACAGCCAACGTTTCCGGCCACTCAGCGGGCCAGGGTCTTTTTCCAGTGCGGCAATCCGCGACATTTCACGCCCCCTTGTTCGGTCAACTTCTTTTCTTTTCGGTGTCAAAAGGTGTCAAATGGTGTCACCTCCTATCGCAGCCAAGCGGGCGCACCATGACCGCGTGCCATCCTGGTATTTCGGTGTGCGCAAAACGCAAGGGGGTCCTGAGAAAAAGGACCGAGCGGCAATCGAGTGGCACCACTGCTGGCGCCGGTTTCCGCGTTTCCAGATTCCGGGGTCATTATTTCACACGACTGCGGCCGTCGATTTCAGGCTGAAGATTTGAAGACCATCCACCCGGCACTTGTGTGGAACAATGACCGCTCCGCGTGGAAACGCCGCCCTCGCTGCTCCGCGGCGCGAGTGCTCGCGGTTTTGGTTCACGTCGCCGTCACGCCGACGTCTTTCACCACGGAGTCGCCAGGCCCCCGCCATTCCTTGGCACCCGCTATTGTCTAATAAGTGCTTGACGAATCGCGGTCAGCTTGGTGTGATAATGCCGTGCTATTTTGCGCACGGCCGTTCCCTTGCGCCCGTCCCGCGATTGAACTCGCATTCGCAATGGCGTAACAGGTTTGCCGAACCGGAATAGCGGCCACTCGGTCCGGGACCCAATTGACAGTCAGCGGGTTGGATAAGCCGGCTTCACCCGGGAGGCAACCCGACGATCTGGCTCAGGTCCGAAGCGGATGCCCAAGTCAGGGAGAAGTCATGGCGACCGACCGCGAACTTGAGGCGGCCGCCGGAGAGGCTGTGGTCGTCACATCCGCCGGCGATCATTGCCTTCCGAGTGACGAGATCCCGCCCGAGGCCGGGACGGTCGATTACTCGGACGCGGCGACCGCCGCGCACTTACCGCGCGAGATCGAGGCCGCGCTGAGCGAGCGGATCGAGCGCTGGCACCAGTTGCGCCGGCAGGGGCGGCCGGTCACGCCGGCGGAGGTGTGTGCCGACCGGCCCGACCTGGTCGGGATTCTCGATCAGCGCATCCAGGCAGTGGTGGCGATGGAATCGTTCCTCGGGGTGGACGACGTGGCCGACGGATTGCCTGTCCGGCCCGGCCAGTGCCTTGGCCGCTACCGGGTCGAGCGAGCGCTCGGCCAAGGCGGGTTTGGCCAAGTTCTCCTGGCCTGGGATACAGAGCTGGAACGCCGGGTAGCCGTAAAGGTGGGAACTCGGGTGGCGAGCGAAGATTCGGCGGCGGCCTACCTTGCTGAGGCCCGGGTGGTTGCCCGGCTGGACCACCCGCACATCGTCCCGGTTTATGACGTTGGCCGGACCGTCCGGGGGCAACTATTCTGCGTCACCAAGCTGATCGATGGGCGTGATCTGGCTGCCCGCCTCGCCGTCCGGCGCTTGCCGCTGGTAGACTCGGCCCAGTTGGTGGCCACGATCGCGGAAGCATTGGACCACGCTCACGAGCAGGGGCTGGTCCACCGGGACATCAAGCCAGGCAACATCGTCATCGATGCCACGGGGCGGCCGTTCGTCTGCGACTTTGGACTGGCCCTTCGGGATCAGGACTATGGGACCGGGCCAGAACTGGCCGGCACCCCCGCATATATGAGCCCGGAGCAAGCGCGTGGCGAAGGGCACCGAGTGGACCGACGATCGGATGTATACAGCGTCGGGGTCATCTTGTACGAGTTGATGACCGGCGAGCGCCCGTCCCCGGGCCGCGGGCAAGAATTGTTGCGGCGCATCGCTGCGGAGGATGTGATCCCTCCCCGACAGCGGAACCCTGCCGTACCCGCAGAATTGGAGCGCATCTGCCTGCGCTGCCTGGGCAAAAAGGCCGCCGACCGATACCTGACGGCAGCAGAGCTGGCGGCCGACTTGCGGGCCTTTCTCCAGGGCCGCGGTGGCACTGGAGAACGTCCGGTGTTCCGAGTGGTGCCCCGTGGTCTGCGGTCTTTCGACGCGGGCGACGCCGACTTCTTCTTACAGCTTCTGCCCGGTCCACGCGACGCCCGGGGGCTCCCGGAAGGTCTGTCCTTCTGGCTCCGTCGGCTCGACGAAACGGATGCAGCCGGCCGTCCATTCCCAGTCGGCCTGATCTATGGCCCGAGCGGGTGTGGCAAGTCGTCCCTGGTCAAGGCCGGCCTCCTGCCCCGGTTGGGGGAGCGGGTGCGAGCCGTCTATGTCGAGGCGACGGCCCAGGACACAGAGGCTCGACTGCTGAACGGCCTGCGAACCGCCTGCCCGGAGCTGGGCGCGGCCGGTCGGCTCGCCGACACCTTGGCCTGGTGGCGCCGCCACGGGTCGCGCAAGGTGGTTCTGGTCCTCGACCAGTTCGAGCAGTGGCTCCACGCCCGGCATGAGTTCGCTGGCACCGATCTGGTGGCTGCCCTGCGACAATGCGACGGTACCCGAGTCCAAGCCGTTGTTCTGGTCCGGGACGACTTCTGGCTTGCTGTCAGCAGGTTCCTCAAGGAACTGGAAGTGCCGCTGGTCGAGGGACATAACAGCGCCCTGGTGGACCTGTTCGACCTGCCGCACGCTCGCAAAGTGCTGGCCGAGTTTGGCCGGGCCTACGGTCGGCTGCCGAACGACTCGGAAGCCTTGAACGCTGACCAGGAGCGGTTCCTGGACGACGCTGTCAGTGGGCTTGCCAGGGATGGCAAAGTGGTATCGGTTCGACTGGCGCTTTTTGCCGAGATGGTCAAAGGCAAATCGTGGACCAAGGAGACGCTTCGACAGCTCGGCGGAACCGAGGGTGTGGGAGTCACTTTCCTCGAGGAAACGTTTAGCGCGAGCGGGGCCCCACCGGAGCACCGGTTGCACCAGGCGGCCGCCCGGGCAGTGCTGCAGGCGTTGTTGCCTGAAGAAGGCACGAACATCAAGGGCCACATGCGTTCGCACCGGGATTTGTTGCAAGCGTCCGGGTATGGAGACCGGCCAGCGTTGTTCGGAGACGTGCTTCGCATTCTCGATCGGGAACTGCGGCTGATCACTCCAACAGACCCCGAGGGATTGGGGATGTCGGGGTCTGCCTGGCAATCCGGCGCGGACGCCCCGCAATACTACCAACTGACTCACGACTACCTAGTGCCCGCCCTGCGGCGCTGGCTGACGCGCAAGCAGATGGAAACACCGCGTGGCCGAGCCGAACTGCGACTCGTTGAGAGGGCGGCTCTGTGGGCCGCCAAGCCGGAGGCCCGCCGCCTGCCCGCCTGGCAGGAGTACCTGAGCATTTGCCGGCTGACGGACCGGCATACCTGGACTGATGCGCAACGGCGGATGATGCGGCACGCGGGCCGGCACCACGCGCATACCGTGGTCCGCCGCCTGTTGGAAGCGACCCTGGCCGAAGTGCCGGATCTCGTGCACAGATCGGTCACGTGCGCAAGTTCGCCGAGTCGTTGCTGCGGCAGGAACAGCAGGCGGCCGAGGAGCAGAGCCGAGCGAAGGTTCACACGGCCCTCGCTCTGCTGCCGGGAGATATCGGTCAACTCGACTACTTGTATGAGCGCCTGCTTCAGGCGACGCCGGAAGACTTCCCGATCCTGCGGGACGCCCTGGTGCAGCACAAAGAGAAACTGAACAGCCGGCTATGGTCGGACACGGAAGCCACGGCGAACGAGGACCAGCGTTTGCGAGCGGCGGCCGCCCTGGCGGCCTACGACGCCTCCGGCCCGCGCTGGCAGGAGATCCGAGTCAGCGTGGCTCAGGCCCTGACCCGGGTGAGCCCCGAATTCCTGGGGGAGTGGAAGGAGTCCCTCCGCCCAGTAGGCGGCCAGCTAATCAGCCCTTTGGCTACCATTTTCCGCAACCATGAGTTGGGAGAATTGCAGCTCGCCTTGGCCACTTCCACCTTGGCGGACTACGCGGCGGACGACGTAGGTCTGTTGGCAGACCTTCTCTGCGACGCCAACCCCAAGCAGTTCGCCGGACTATTCCCGGTGCTCGCCCGGCACGGGCAGGCGGCTGTCCGCGAGTTGGAGCTGGAGCTGGAAAAGATAGCCGAACCCAATTGGGTCGATCCGCCGGCGGACCCCAAGTACGAGGATGTCCCGGCCGAAGTCCGGAACGAGATCGAAGTCGCCGAGGGACTGGTTCAAGACCACTTCGCCTTTTGCCAGGCCATGCCGCGGGCTCGGTTCAACAATGTCGTCGAGAGGCTCGGTCAGTGTGGCTATCGGCCAGTGCGAATCCGACCGTACCTCTTGAGTTGTTCACCAACAATGGCGGCGATTTGGACCCGCGACGGCCGCCCCTGGACGTGGCTGAGCGAGGCAGATGCCGACTTGCTCAGCACTCGGGACGCGAACCTACGCCGCGAAGGGTACATCCCGGTAGATGTAGCCGTCGTCTGTCCGGGGCCCGCTGGCGGGCCTTGCTTCACGGCGGTCTGGGCTTCGGCGGATGTGACCGACGTCGACGTCCAACTAAAGGTAGGCCCCCTTGAGGGGCCAGGCCAAGAAGCTCTCGCGGCATTGGCAGCGGAGAGGTTCAATTGCCAGGTCGCCGGGGTCGCGTTTGACGAGCAAGGGCAGCCGCACGGCTGCAGCCTTTGGACCCGGCGGAAAGGACAGCAGAAGTCCACGACGCGAGTCTTTCATGGCGCTTCAGCCGATTTTCGCGCCGATGGCTGTCCCGGTTTGTTGATGACCGATGTTCAATTGAGCCAATGGGTCGGGCGGGATGCCGACACCGACGGTCCGCTTCCGCTGACGACCGCCCTCTGGAACGTGAGTACACAGTTCGAATCGACGACGATCCACGGCCTCTCTCCGACACAGCAGTCGGCGCAAGCCCTTCGGCTGGCTGCCAGCGGCTATCGCCCGGTCGCCGTCTCGGCGAGTGCGGGCGGCGAGCGAACCGAGGCGGCCACGGTCTGGCACCGGCCGCTGATCGCAGAGGAGGCGAAAGACCGGCTGGCGCGGCGGCAGGCGACGGCCGCGGTTGCCCTGCTCCGACTGGGACGTCAAGATCGGGTCTGGCCGTTGCTTCGTCACCAGCCCGACCCGCGTACGCGAAGTTATCTCATTCACCGGTTTGACCCGCTAGGAGCCGATCGGGAACAGATTTTTCGCCGACTGGACTCTGAGCTTGAGGTGTCCGTTCGTCGTGCGCTGGTACTAGTTCTGGGGGAATTCATCGAGCGCCAGATGCCGCCGGCCGAACGGGAGCGGTTGGCGCCCCAACTGCTCGCGATGTATGCCGACGACCCAGACCCGGGCATGCACGGTGCGGTCGCATGGACCCTTCGCCGGTGGGGCCGGGGCTCCGACCTTTCCGCTGCCGACCAGAAGCTCGCTACCGGGGCAGCGGTCGATGCACGGAGATGGTATGTGACCCGTCAGGGACAGAAGCTGGCCGTTATTCGAGGTCCCGGAGAGATAGTGATTGGGTCTCCCCCGTACGAGGCGGGCCGGGAGGGAGGGCCAGAAGGGGACGTGGAATTGCAGCGTCGCGTCCGCCTCGACCACGCCTTTGCCCTTATGACCCACACGGTGACAGTGGCCGAGTTTCTCCGATTCCGAGCAGACTTTTACTACCGGGACACGTTTTCCCCCGAACGGGACTGCCCGATCAACAATTTGAACTGGTATGAGGCGGCGGCTTACTGCAACTGGCTCAACGAGCAAGAAGGAATCCCGCGAGAGCAGTGGTGCTATCTGCCGAACGAACAGGGGGAGTATGCGCAGGGGATGCGAATCATGCCGGACTTTTTGCGGCGGACGGGGTACCGCCTACCGACGGAGGCGGAGTGGGAGTTCGCTTGCCGGGCCGGCTCGATCACCAGCCGGTACTACGGGCAAAACCCGGACCTCGACAACCACTATGCTTGGACAGTTAAGCTCGCACTCGGCCAGGGGACGACCTCGGTCGGGCGGTTCAAACCTAACGATTTCGGCATGTTCGACATGATGGGCAACATTATGGAATGGGTCCACGACGCGTACCACGACCCTGGCGAGGCAGACAGTGGACTCGGGGCGGACGCCGGGCAGCCCGAGGCCGTGAGCAACCGGCAGACGCGGGTTGTGAAGCCCTCGTGTTACACGTCCACCGGCGCGGAACAAACTCGGTCGGCTGCCCGGGAAGTTCGAGTACCCCCTAACGCTCGAATACTTCTCCACGCCCTGCGGGTGGGCCGGACGTGGGAGGCCGCGCCCGAATCGGCCGGAGACGCGGCGGTGCGGGACGATCAGCGGCGGGTGGTGATGGGAGCGCCTGTGATGCACAGTTCCGGCTTCATCCGGAGCAGTTACCGGAGTCGGGGTTACAGCCCCAACTTCCGGCTGTTCGCCTGGGGGTTGCGACCGGCCCGGACGCTGGGGCAATAACTGTGAACGAAGATCTCGTAGAGCAAAATACGCGGACGTGTCGACTCATTCCTTTCCCGCGTTATCACGCTGTGCGGCGCTCTCCGTGGGAACGCCGCGTTCGCCGCTCCGCGGCGCGAGCGCTTGCTGTTTCCGTTCACGTCGCTGTCATGGCCATTTCTCGCACCGCGGAGCGGAGGAAAGAGCGTTACCACGCAGAGCGTGGGAACGAGGAAAGTGGACGATCGCGGAGCGATCGTCCACTTTGGGCTTCGGGAAGGTTGCACAGCCGTTTGCTAAAATGCCCCCATGAGCACCGTCCGTGAGCGCGAAGAGTACATTGAGCAGGCTTACTTCTTTCGCAACTTCCGCGAACGGGTCGCGGACAATTTGCCTTCGCAGGAAGTTCTGGCCACGCTCGATCAGGAGATCCTGACCACCACTCGACTGCCTTTCGCCGTCCAGTTTCTCGCAACCGAAATCAAACACAGCGGGCTACTGGCCACCGGTTTCGAACGCCTGAACCACTATTTCCATCCGTTCCAGGCATTCGTCGTTCGTCAGGCCGAAGACGAAAAGCTTCGCTTCCCGATGGCCACGGCTCTGCTCGTTCTCGAACGCGAAGCCACCTATCGCGCGAACAACCCAACACGGGCTGGCTTGTTCGTCTATCAATTCGAATCGATCTGCCGCAACCGGCTTGGCTATTGGGATGGTCTGACGGCGATGAGCGAGGACCCCTTTTACGATGCCGACTGGAAGGAGTATCTGATCGCGGTTCGCAAGGAGGTTGGCGTAGTCGATTTCGCCGACCTGATCTATTATCGCTCCGAATTCGCGGTGACCGAATTACGGCGGCGTAATCCGAAGTTCGAGCCATCCGTGCGCATGCTCTTCGGCGAGAAGGAAGGCAAGATCGCCAAGGCCAGCCGCGGGCGCGATCCGCTTTATTTCTTCGCCGCGTTGCAACGGCAACTCAATTACCCCGAGGTGCCGCGGCCGAAGGGGAAAGACGACGCCGGAGCACAACTGGAGATAATGACGACCAAGCTCCGCGAACTCGAAGCACGCTTGAAGCTCCTAGAAAGCGAAACCCGCGGCGGACCAATCGACTGGTCGCAGATCGCGAAACCGGATTTGCTGAAGGATGAGGACGAGCAGACCATATAGCTTGAATGTCTCACCATAGCAACACACCGCGGCGGAGCCGCCGTTTTACCCTCCCCCCGGCTTTGCGGGGGGAGGGCAGGTTGGGTGCGAAGCTGCTTCCAGCCCGGAGTTGCAGCGTCCCGACCAAGCCAGGTCTTCCCCCCACCCTGCCCTCCCCCCGCAAAGCCGGGGGGAGGGAAAGACAGGGAGTCTCCCCCGCAGAGCCGGGGGGAGGGAATTCTGCGCGCACGACGAAGAAGTGGAAACGTTAGCAGTACAGAGAAGTACAGTTGGTAATGGAATGGCTCGAATTCGCTCGCTACGAGCTGTGTCGAATTGATAATCCGCTGGCGGCCCAAATACAGATTCGCAGTTTTTCTCTGTGTCCTCGGTGGCTCTGTGGTGAGAAATCCAAGAGCCACGTCACTCGACACGACGCCGGAGCAACCAGGCGCCGACAATGAACAGAGCCGCGAGGCCCGCGACGGCGGCGACCCAGTCGGCGAAGCGGCGGAGGAATGCGCGTTGCGGGGCAATTGCGGCTTCGTACGGCTGTTGCACGAGAACGATCAGGTCGCTATCCGGAACCGGCGCGAAGCCGGCGAGCCAGCGCCCAGCGTACTCGGGGTGTCGAGCGGCCACGGGGTCCGTGTAATTATCGTCGGGCAAGAGGATGTCGCCGCTCCGTCGTAAGACTTCCGCGGGGAATGGCACGGACGGCTCGCGGCTCGCAAAGCCGGGATGAATGAGGATCACGTATTCCGTCGACCCGTCCGATTCCCGCGGGGCGATCAGGACGGCCTTGCGTCGATCGTCGTGCAAGCCCCCGAGACCGAGCGTCGCATCGGTCGGCACCGTGGCGCCCAGAACCCAAACTGGACCTTTTCCGCCACTGGGTCGGAATGGCACGCTCACGGCGAGCTTGTCGAGCCCATCGTTCTTCGACGTAAACACCTTTGATAAGTGCACCCGGTCTGGGCGATTGGCCCTTGCAGCGGCCCCGCGGAAGTAATCGCGCTCGGCGAAATTCCCGCCGACGACGATATTGCGCTGCGGGGATTCGGCGCGAATCGTACCTTCCGGATCGAGAACGAACGCGGTCGCGAACGGCGGCGCGCCGGGCCCGGGCGGTTTGGCCAACAGCCTTTTGCGCAAGAACTCTTCGATGGCCGGCCCGTCGTTGCCGTTGCAGGCTTGATGCAGTTGCGGATCGTCGGCAGCCGATTCCACCGCATCGCCGAACTGATGCAACCGGGCGATCAAGGTGCTGGCGACATGGCGGGCCGCGAACTCGTTGCCGCGGCAAACTTCGTCGGTGACGCGCTTTTCCTGATCGTGGGCCACCGATATCGCGGCGATGGTGCTGGCGACCAGCAGGATCACGAGAAATGCGGTTCCACCGGCGAGCGCTGGATTCCGCCGGGCCCATTTGAGCAGGCGTTCGATGCGGCCCACCTTGCGTGCTCGCACCGGCTCGTGGCGCAACCAGCGATCGAGATCGCTCGCCAACTCGGCGGCCGATTCGTAGCGCTTCTCCGGATCCTTGGCGAGACAGCCGAGGCAAATCGCTTCGAGATCGCGATCGATCTTCGGATTGATCGCCCGCGGCGGGCGAGGCTCGGATTCCAGGATCTTCCGTCGCACTGTGCTACGATCGGCGGCCTCGAACGGCCGCAGCCAGGTGAGTAGTTCGTAGAGAATGACGCCGAGCGCCCAAACGTCGACCGCTGTGCTCAGAGCGGGGTCGCCACGAACGGCTTCCGGCGCCATCCAGGGCAGTGAGCCCGAAGCGGCCTTCGCGGTCGCGGCCCCCTCGGCATCAAGGCGAGTCGCCAGGCCGAAGTCGGCGACGTGCGGCTCGCCCGCCTCGTCGATCAGCACGTTGCCCGGCTTCAAATCGCGATGCAACACCCGCCGCTGATGGGCATGGTGAATCGCCCGGGCAATCTTGGCCACGAGCGTCGCGGCCCCGCGGGGATTGTCCCGAAAACGTTGCAGGTGTTTTTCGAGCGAACCCCCCTCGATCAGGGCCATCGTGTAATAGGGCCCGGCGGCGTTCTCCCCGACGTGAAAGATCGGCACGATGTGTGGGTGTCGCAGACCGGACGCGGCTTCAATTTCGTCGCGAAATCGCCGTGCGGCGAAGTCGCGATCGCTTCCGGCCGGCCGCACTTCCTTGAGAGCGACCACGAGATTTGTGCCTTTCAAGCGAGCGCGATGGACAACCCCCATCGCCCCGCGACCGACTTCGCCGAGCAATTCATAATCGCCAAAGCGTGCAGCCTCCGGCGGCGGCGGATCTTCCGACGAAAGATCAACAGTCTCGTCGATATTACCCATGCAGTTAAACAGTGGCGGCTTCAGGGGGACATGATGTTATCGTAAGGCGGTCACGACAAACGTCGCTGAGTATCATCGTTCATAGCCATTCCCAGCTCCGTGAAGTCCAATGCACGAACCCAAACCCGTAGCCGGCGCGACCACAGTCTATCACCGCCATTCACACGCCGACGTCATTTTCGGCAAGATCCTCGAAGGACCGAACTACGATGGCAAGAATCTCTACGGCATCAAGCTGGTCTCCCTGTATGTCGATCAATTCCCCGCCAGCGACATGAGCGTCGCGCTCGCGAAGAAGTATGGCGTGCGCCTTTGCAAATCGATTGAAGAAGCACTGACACTGGGCGGGAATAAGCTGGCGGTGGAGGGATTCATCAGCGTCGGCGAGCACGGGACTTATCCCAAGAACGAAACGGGACAGATCCTCTATCCCCGGCGAAAGTTTTTCGAAGAAGCAATGACCACGTTCGCCAAATTGAAGAAATCGGTGCCGGTTTTCAACGACAAACACCTCGCGGCAACGTGGACCGACGCCAAATGGATGTACGACAAGGCCCGCGAATTGATGTTCCCTTTCATGGCGGGCTCAACGATTCCATTGACGTGGCGGAAGCCGAACCTGCAATTGCCCAGGGGGTGCGAACTTGTCGACGCCGTCGGGGTCGGCTACGGACCGGTCGAGGGTTACGGCTTCCACATGCTCGAAGGTTTACAGTGCATGGTCGAGCGGCGAAAGGGCGGCGAGGTCGGCGTCAAGGCGGTGCAGGCGTTGAGCGGCGACGCCATGTGGAAAGCGTGTGACCGCGGCGACTTCTCGAAGTCGCTGCTGGAAGAAGCGCTTCGCCGCGTGCCCTCGACCGCCAAGGGCGACTATCGCAGTATCACCGCCAAGTCCAAGGACGCCGCCATCTGGTTGATCGAGTATCGCGATGGTTTCAAGGCGGCGGCTGCAATGATGAACGGATTTGTGTATGAGGGCGATGGCGGCGCATTCTGCTTCGCTGGTCAGTTGAAGGGCGAAGACAAGCCCCGTTCGTGCCAGTTTTATTTGCAGAACGTCGATCCGTTTTCTCACTTTGCCAAACTGGTGACCGCCATCGAGAAGATGATGCTCACGGGCCATGCATCCTATCCTGTCGAGCGCACACTCTTGACGACGGGCATCCTGGATGCTCTGATGACCAGCCACCACCAGGGGGGAAAGCGAATGGAAACGCCCCACCTGAAGGTCGAATACAAACCAAGCGACTGGCCGTCTGCCACCGGCCGGATCCCTGAGCCGATCAAGAGATGAATGGACCCCCGATCAGTCGAATGCGAGGCTGTACCATGCGAATCTGCGCGTTCGTTGTGCTCTGTCTTTTCAGTGCGAGCGCCTCCGCTGCCGACTGGTTGCTCGCGAAAGCATACAAGCTGCCGAGCCAGTATACGAATCAGGAGAGCGGCTACTTTTCGATCATCGAGGGGCATAACGGCAAGCTGTACATCGGCTGCGCGAAGTACGGCGTCGATGCGTATTTGCTCGAATTCGATCCGAAGACCGAAAAGACGCGGATGGTCATGGATGTCCATCAGGTGATCGGCTCCAAAGCGACCGGCTTCGCGGCCCAGGCCAAGATTCACACCCGCAACAACGTCGGCACGCTCACCGACAAGATCTACGTCGGCTCCAAGCAGGGCTATCCGGAGAAGGGCGAATCGCGCGATCTTTACAAGGGCGGCTATGTCCTGACGCACGATCCGATGACGGGAAAGAACGAACACTTTGGCATTGCCTGGCCGAAGCACGGCATCATTAGCGTCATGCCCGATGAAGAGAACGGCATCGCCTATGTGTCCACTTGTTCCGACGACCGGCCAATCGATCACACGCGATTCATGATCCTGGACCTCAAGACAAAGAAGTACACGGATCTCGGCGACATGGAGCATTCGTTCGCGTTCATCGTGCTCGACAATCAGCATCGAGCACTGCACCCGGTGCGCGGCGGGCTGGTCGCTCGGTACGATCCAAAGACAAAGAAGCTCGACAAGCTCCCGATAACCGTCGATGGCAAGCCGGCGCCGAAGGAAATCTCGAAGGACGGGGCGATTCAGAACTGGGACGCGACGGCTGATCGCAAGACGCTTTATTGCGTGGAGATGTCAACCAATCAACTGTATCGCTTCGATCTCACGGCGAGCGGCGATGCGCTCCCCGGTCGGTCGCTCGGGAAACTGCTCCCCAGCGCCAAGTCAACCGATTGCCGGGCGATGGCAGTCAGCCCGCAGGGAACGGTGTGGATGGCTGTGACTGAGCAAGCGCGCCGGAAGGGCCGATGTTGCACCTCGTCAGCTACACGCCGGGCGATTCCGCGCCCAAGGATCACGGTCCCGTCGGCATCAAGAACCCCGATTACGTAAAGCTCATCGGCCCCGACGGCAAACCGAAACCTTGGCACCACACGCTTCGCAAAGAAAAGGATGGCACGCTTACCCCCTGGGTGCCGCTCGGCATCGCGGCCGCGTCCGACGGTACGCCATACGTAATTACGCTGGCCCCATTCACGCTGTTGCGGTTCGCGCAGTTCGCCAAGAAATGAAGATTGCGCACCAGTCCCATAAAACAGACTTTGCCTCTCCGACGGTTCACCTGGGTTCACAATGTCGTTGCCATTGACAGGTAAGACGATCGCGCTGGCCGAGGGCCGGCAACTCGAAGAGTTGGCGGCTCTGCTCGAAAAGGAAGGCGCCGCGACTTTTCGCTGTCCCTTGCTCAGCATCCTCGATGCGCCGGATGCAGCGCCGGTGATCGCTTGGTTGCGCGAATTGGTTGCCGGGCAATTCGAATACGTCATTCTCTTCACCGGTGAGGGGTTGCGAAGGCTCGTGGCAGCCGCTGAGCGGGCGGGAATCCGCGATGGGGTGATTGCGGCGTTGGCAAAAGTCCCCACCATCACCCGCGGCCCGAAGCCAGGGCAAGCGCTGAAGGAAATCGGCCTCAAGCCATCGATTGTCGCCGCCGCACCGACGACCGACGGCGTCATCATAACGTTGAAGACGCTGAACCTGTCGGGCAAAACTGTCGGCGTGCAGCTTTACAGTGAAAGTAATGCCCCGTTGACGGACTTCCTCGCCTCCGCTGGGGCCAAGGTCCGGACGGTGCAACCCTATGTTTATGCCCCCGCCGCGGATGCAGTGCGCGTCGCTGACTTGATCGAACAGGCCGCCCGACGCGAGGTCGATGCCATTGTCTTCACCAGTTCACCCCAAGTCGACCGGATCTACGAAGTGGCCGAAGAGCGAAACATTCAGGAGAAGTGGAAACACGCACTCGATCGCGTCATGATCGCATCCGTTGGCCCGGTCGTTACCGAAACGCTCGTCCGCAAAGGCGCCCGCGTCGACGTTCAGCCCGAGCAGGGCTTCCAGATGAAAAACCTCGTCGTTCACATTCGGCGGGCATTTGGCGGCGCGTAACATGCTTAGAGGTTACTGACCGGGCGAATGAGTATATCGTTTTGGTGAGCGTCGCGACGCAAAGGCGAGCGTCCAGGCCTCGACGCTCGCCGGTGGGATGATCATTCCGTGGTCAGTTCCGGTCAGCGATTTGCCATAGCATGCTACCTTTTGCTCTCCCATTCGCCCGCCCGACGCTGCTGTGCCTTCTGGCATTGCTTCCGCTTCTTGGACTGCTCGCACTGATCGCCACCCGCAAGCGCCGCTCGGCGCTGGCGAAATTTGGCCGGCCGGAGACGGTCACTGGTCTTTCCACACTTCGACCCGGCAGCCGGCGGCGATCGCGCTTACTGTTGTTCGCGGGATTGGCGTTCCTGATCCTCGCCGTGGCAGGCCCGCGGTGGGGTAAGGGGGGTGAATCCGGAGTCGTGGTCGGTCGAGACATGGTGATCGTTCTCGACCTGAGCCGCAGCATGACTGCTGCCGACATGGCGGATTCGACAAACCAGCAACGTTGGCAAGCCGCCCAAGCGGGCGTTCATCAACTTCTTTCCGAAGTGCGGCAACATGGCGGGCACCGGCTCGGGCTGGTCGTGTTTGCCGCCAAGCCGTGGATTGTCTGTCCGTTGACGTCCGATTACGACCATTTCCGCGCCGACTGGATGAATTCAGTCCGAAGGCCCCGCCTCCGGAAGTTCGACCCGAGCCCGATGAGCCAATCGCGACTGGGACGGCGATCGGCGCCGCCATCCGCATGGCGCTGGCCGCCCACGATCCGCGCTTTCCTGGCTACCAGGACATCGTGCTGATCAGCGATGGCGACGGGCCGGGCGTCGAAGCGGAATCCGAAGGCGGCATCAAGGATGCGGCCGATCGGCAAATTCCAGTGCACGTCGTGGGTGTTGGCGATCCCGTGCACGCGACTCCGCTCGTTGTCGGCGACCCGGACAACGTTGAGTTCACCAAACTGCAAGAGAGTTTCTTGCGCGACCTGGCCCGGCGGACGCGTGGTGAATACCTGCCGGCTCGCCGCGAAGTGCCGCCGCTCGGCGAATGGTTCGCGCGAACTCTCGAAACGCGACCAAGCCGCGAACTGTCTGACGACGCTCTGCCGCAGCCGAAAGATCGTGCGATCTGGTTCATCGGCGCGGGATTATTGTTCGTTCTGCTATCGTGGATCCGGGAGCCATGAAAAGCATGCCAAACATCTGCGGAATTGCCATCGCTGGCCTCGCGATTGTGCTGGTCAGCGCGGGGCCAATCCCATCCCCGGACGATCTGATTCGCGCTGGCAATGAAGCGGCCGCCCGGGGGGACATGGACACCGCGGAGAATCTTTATCAGCAAGCCGAAGAGCGGGCCAATGACCCGGGACTCGTCGCCTTCAACAAGGGAACGGTTCTCTATCGTCGCGGGGACTTTCGCCGGGCCGAGTTGGGCTTTCGCCGAACATTGGGGGATGCCGCCATCCCCGCGGATCGCCGCCAACGGGCCCTTTACAACCTCGGCAACTGCCTGGTCCGGGAAGCGGGCGAGACGGACGTGAAACTCCTTCAAGCCGCGATCGATTCGTACGAGCTGACTTTGCGTGAAACGGCCGACGAGGGACTGCGTGCCGATGCCGGGCACAACATGGAGATTGCCAAGCTGCTCTGGGCCAAGGCACGTGCCCGTCGACCTCCGAATGAGCGCGACCCGGACTGGGACGAACCCAAGGACCCGTCTCGGCCCCCCGCCGATCCCAACAAGAAAGATGACGCGGCTTCGGACGGCATAGGCGAAAATGCCAAGTCGCCCGAGCCCAGCGCGAAGTTGGAGCCCGGGAAAGGACCGGACCAAGGGTCTGCACCGAAGGAAACGCCGAAGGCAGTGCCCGGCCAGGGCGACCTGCCGGTGCTCCCCGATACGGGCGAGGTGCCTTCGCTGAGCCTTGAAGATGCGCAAGCGGAATTGAAGCGAACCGCGGCGCGATTGCAACGCGAACGCCGCAAACTGCGTGAGGAAGCAACCCAGGGAGAGCGCGTCCGTGCGAACGATTGGTAACGATCGGCCCAGGCGAGCGGACTCGCGTAAACGAGCCGATGATCGGAATCGGCTCGTTTACGCGAGTCCGCTCGCCTGGGCGTTGTTCATCTGCACAACCACCGCTAGCGCCGAGGTGACGATTCCCGCCATTGGTCAACCATCGCCGTTTTATGGCGCGGCCGGCAAAGGCGTGAAAGTCGACACCTCGGCGTCGCCAACCGAATTGACGCTTGACGATTCCATTGTTTACACAATCCGCGTTTCGAATTTGCTGAACGCTGCTGAAGTCGAACGGCCGAACCTGACTGCCATTGAAGCCTTTCAACGAAACTTCCAGATTGCGGACGAGCCGACCACGGAAGCCGAACCGCCCGGCACGCGGATCTTTCAATATCGGCTCCGTCCCCGGCAAACGAAGGCGACATCGATTCCCGGCCTGGCATTTCCGTATTACGATCCGAGCCTGCCGCAACCGGCCGACAAGCCGGACTTTCCTTTCCTCCGGGCTCGGACCGAGCCAATCCCGATTCGCGTTCGCAAGGCGACCCCACCGCCATTGCCCGTTGTCCCACTTGAAGTGCCGGCGTTCGCCGAGACGCTTGCGGAGCCGTCGACCTCTGTTCCTTCGTGGCTTTGGTGGCTGGGACTGGCGGGGCCGCCGACGGTCGCCGTTGCGTGGTGCATGATGTGGCGAGCGATGAATCCGGTCGGCGATCGGCTGGCGCGCCGGCGGCAAAGCCGGGCCGCCCGGTTGGCCCTTCGGACTCTTCATTCACTGGCGCGCCAGGCCTCAGCCGACCCGGCCGCGATTGTCGGTTGCGTCGCACTCTATCTTGCCGAGCGCTTCGACCTGCCGGGTGTTTACCGCACGCCGGGTGATCTCGCGATTCACCTTCGCAATGCGGGTGCGGGCGATGCCGTTGTTGCAGAATGCGTGGCGCTCATGCGAACCGCCGATGCCACACGATTTGCTCCGACTCCAGCCGGGTCGACGGACCTGCTGATCGCCGACGCCGAGCGGCTCATTCGCGGGCAGGAGGGCGAAGCATGACGCTGGTCCTGCTGGCGGTCGTATTCCCTGCGACCTCGAATTCACTAGCCTCGTTGGACGAGGCGGCTGCCGAGTATCGCGCCGGTCTTGAGCTGCGCGACGATTCGGCCCGGGCTCGTCCTCACTTTGGGCGTTCGGCGGAACTTTACGAGCAATTGTGGGAGAGCGGCGCCCATTCCGCAATGGTGGCGCGAAACATGGCCCAGGCCCGATTCCTGGCGGGCGATGTCGGCCTGGCGATCCGCGATTATCGCCGCGGCTTGAGGCTCATGCCACACCAACCGGACCTGCGTCGCGATCTCAATCAGATCCGTGAGCAAGTGAAGTATCCGGCAACAGGCGACATTGCGCAGGCCGCCCGTCCGCGCGAGCCCGTCTCGCCGATCCAACGCAGCGGCGTGCCTTTCCCGGCGTGGGTGCTGGTCGTGCTGGCAATTTGGGCCATCGGTTGGTTCGTAATCGCTCGCGCCTGGCTGACGGTCCGGAGCGGATTGGCGGTTTTCGGGGGGCTCCTCGTCCTCGTGGCGATCCTATTGGGAGCTGGCTTGTGGTGGGAAAACGACCGGGCGCATGCTCGCTGGTCCACACCGGCGGCCGTGGTCGTAAGCTCCGCGGAACTGCGCCTGGCAATAGCGACGAATATCCCCGTCGCGTGGAAGGCCGGCTGCCCGCTGGCGTCGAATTGCGCGTTCTCGGTGAACGCGGCGGCTGGCTGCATGTCGAGCTGGCGGATGGCAGCGCCGGCTGGGTGCCGAGTAGCCGAGTCGCCGTGGTCGATTGATCGCCGCCAATCCGGGTTGGCAGGTTTTCACAATCAGGCTACAATCGCGGGCCGGTACGCTCTTGGGAGACTGTCATGGCCGCATTGCGCATTGCCGTCGTCGCGACTCTGGTTGCCGTGTCGCTTGGCCGCGCACAAATCCAGATCGACGATCGGCCGAAAGTCCTCGAAACCAAACCGCTCACCAAAGAAGAACTCAAGCGTGAAGAGGCCGAGTTGCTTCTCCGTCATGCGCGCTCGCTTTACGGCATCGCCGTGTTTCGCCAGCGACACGACAAGCTCCTCGAAGCAACCTCCACACTTGAGAAGGCCGCCCACCTCGATCCCAACTCACTCGAAATTCGCCGTGCTCTGATATCGCTGTACGCAAGCATTGGCCGCGACGACGAAGCCACGAAGTTGTGCCGCGAGGTCCTCGATCGCGAACCGCACGATGTGGAAACGGCGCACCAGTTCGCCAAACTCCTCAAGGAAGAAGGCAAACCCGCCGAAGCGATTCCCGTTCTGCAAAAGGCGGTCGCGTGCAAGGCGGCCGCCGAACGGCCCGAGCGCTTGCTTTTCATGCTTTCCGACTTGTGCGAATTGCTCCTGGCGAAGGGCGACTTCGCCGCCGAGAGCAAAGCTCAGCAGGCGATCATTCACACCATCACGGAAAAGCGCGAACAACTTCTGTATGGCAACGGCTTCACGCGCGATGATCTGACGAGCAGTCTGGCCCGGTCTTACGAACGGCTTGGTCGAGCACGCATTCAGTTGAAAGAATATGACCAGGCCATCGTCGCATTTCGAAACGCACGCGATACGCTGCTGAAGTCGGATGACCCCGAATGTCGCACGCAGGCCGTGCGGCTCAACTGGAACCTCTGCAAAATCGCCGCCGCCCAGGGACAATGGGCCGAAGCGATGACCGCCCTCGACGCCTACTTGCAGCACGGACCCACCGAGATGGAGCCCTATGAGAAGAAGATCGAGCTACTGCGAAAACTCGGCCGCGACCGCGAAGTGATTCCGACGCTTCAGCGCTATGCCGCCCGCGAGGAATTCCACCTTGGCCTGCAACTTCTCCTGGCCCGCGAGATGGCCAAGGAGCCGCGAATGCGCCGGGCGGCAGAGACCCAGTATCTGACCCTGCTCCGGAAGAACATTCGGCCCGATATTTATCGGGGGCTCTTTAAGCTCTACGAACAAGCCGACGAGATGGGCAAGGTGCTAGACCTCATTGACAAGACGGAAACAGTGCTCAAGGCCAAGGAAGGCGAAGTCAAGGCGGAAGAGCGCGAGTCTGCCGCGGAGCGGAACCGGGCGATGCTCATCGTCCTTCGATCCGAGCCGCCACTGGTGACATCGCTAATTAGACAGGCTTGCGACGAAGTCGGTCGCGATCAGCAGCACGAGCCCGCCACCTGGACCGTTCTGGCTTACCTCGCCGCCCGAGCACACAAACTCCCGGAGGCCGAGACCCTCTTCCGACGGTGCATCGCCGACAAAAAGGGGCGAGTCGACGCCAACACGGAACTTGCGGTCTATGAGGGCCTGATGGCCGTCCTGACGATGCAAAGAAAGTACAAGGACGTTGTGACGCTCTGTCGCGAACTGCTTGCGAGTCGCAAATTGGGCGGTGTCGGAGTCGACCAGTCATTTCATTCCGAAATGGCGGCGGCGCTGGCTGAACTTGGCCAATACGACGAAGCTCTGATTCACTCCGACGATGCGATCAAGGCGTCATCGGACGAGTGGAAAGTCCGCCGCCGGTGCGAGAAAGCGGCCATCCTGGGGCAGGCCGAGCGCTACAAGGAAGCGATCCGCGAATGCCTCGACATCATGAAGGAGTTTCCCCAACAAAAAAACGTGATGCAAGCTCGCTACACATTGTCGAACATCTATTCGCTCAAGTCCGATCACGAGAAATCCGAAGAGCAGCTCCGGCTGATTCTCGAAGTCGATCCCGATGCGCACCTGGCCAACAACAATCTGGGCTACCAGATGGCCGACCGAAGCGTCAACCTGGACGAAGCGGAACGATTGATTCGCCGGGCGATTGAAACCGATCGGTTCATTCGGAAAGAAACCGGCGAAGCGGGCGACAACGCGGCCTATGTCGACAGCCTGGGCTGGGTGTTGTTCCGGAAGGGCAAGCTCAACGAGGCCCGCGAATGGCTCGAAAAAGCGATCGCCTTGCCCGATGGCGCAGACGATCCGTCGGTCTGGGATCACTTGGGAGACGTCTACGCCAAAGCGAATTTGATCGATAAAGCGAAGGAAGCATGGACGACGTCCCTGCACCTCTACGACACGGGCCGCCGGCGCAACAGCGAGAGCAAGCGGGCGGAGGTTGTCAAAAAGCTCGCAACCCTCGGTGACTAGTCGGGGTTTCTCTCCACAGAGTCACAGCGCGGCCGAGCCGCAAGCAAGAATGAGAAGACAGAAACGCGGGACGAGCCAGAAAGGAAGAACCCAACACAAAGACACGAAGATCACACAAAGGCACAAAGGAAGACGAGTGGGCGGATCATCCGACCTTTGTGCCTTGGCGTGACCTTTGTGTCTTTGTGTTGGGTTCTTCACTTGCCGAACACCGAGGCAGCAGAATCTGCGTGGCTCGCGAAGATTTCCGATGGGAGTAGTACAGAGATCACAGAGATGAAATGCAGCATAAGCAATCGCCGCATGTGTCCTCGATGTCTCAGTGATAAGTAGTCCACATTCGAGGCAAGCCGCTCGAAGCCGGATCTGCAACTGAAGAAATCGTTCGTCCCGAGACACGTCCGCGGTTAGAATTCCGCTCTGATCCTTCATCCAGTTGCACACCGTACGGCGGAGTCGAGCATGTCCTCGCGTATCAAGGTTCTCGCGGCATTACTGTTGGCAGCCCTCTTCTCGGGCGTTGCATCGGCTCAGGACAAAGCAAAAGCCCCCGACGATCCGCTCATGAAGGGGCTGAGCTATCGTCTCGTCGGCCCGTTCCGCGGCGGACGCTCCGCGGCTGTGACCGGGGTGCCAGGCAAACCAAACCTGTTTTACTTCGGGAGTTGCGGCGGTGGCGTATGGCGGACGCGCGACGGCGGCGTCACCTGGGAAAACATCTCCGACGGCTTCTTTGGCGGCTCGATCGGCGCGGTGGCCGTCAGCAGATCGGACCCGAATGTCATCTACGTAGGCGGCGGCGAGGAGACGGTTCGCGGCAATGTTTCGCACGGCAACGGCATCTGGAAATCGACCGACGCCGGCAAGACGTGGAAGCACGTCGGTCTCGGTGACACGCGGCATATTCCGAGGATTCGCATTCATCCCAAGAACCCGGACATCGTCTACGTGGCCGCTCTCGGGCACTTGTATGGCCCGAACAAGGAACGCGGCGTGTATCGCAGCACCGACGGCGGTACGACCTGGAAACGAATCCTCTTCGTCAACGATCAGGTCGGCGCCGTCGATCTCGTGCTCGATCCGAATAACCCCCGCATCCTCTATGCCAGCACCTGGCGCGTGAAGCGGACGCCCTACAGCCTGGAGAGCGGTGGACCGGGATCGGCGCTGTGGAAGAGCACCGACAGCGGCGATACGTGGGTGCGGTTGACGACCGAGACTCCGGAGTCAACGCCAAAAGACAAGGCCAAGGAATCGACGCCGGAAGACGACGATGGCAAGCCCAAGCCGGGCAAGGGGCTGCCGACCGGGACGCTTGGCATCATCGGCGTGGCCGTCTCGCCCGTGAACTCGGACCGCGTCTGGGCGATCATCGAGGCGGAAAATGGCGGCGTGTTTCGCTCCGACGACGCCGGCCAAACCTGGACCAAGATCAACGAAGATCGCAGCCTGCGGCAACGAGCGTGGTACTACACGCGCATCTATGCGGGCCCGAAAAACATCGATGAAGTCTACGTCGTCAACGTCCAATTCCACAAATCGACTGACGGCGGCAAGAATTTCGGCACGACGCTGCGCACGCCGCACGGCGATCATCACGATTTGTGGATCGATCCCAACGAGCCGGCGCGCATGATCGTGGCCGACGACGGCGGCGCGCAAATCACCGTGGATTCGGGCGTATCGTGGACAACGTACGGCAATCAGCCGACCGCCCAGTTCTACCGCGTTGTAACCGATAACGCCTTCCCCTATCGCATTTATGGCGCGCAACAGGACAATTCGACCGTGCGCATTCGCAGCCGCGGCGAGTTCGGGGGCATCACCGAGCGCGATTGGGAATCGACCGCCGGCGGCGAAAGCGGGTTCATCGCCGTCAATCCCAAGGACCCTGACATTGTGTATGGCGGCTCGTACGGGAACTACATCGAGCGCATCAACCACCGCACGCACGAGGTGCGGAATATCAACGTGTGGCCGGACAATCCGCTCGGCGAAGGCGCCGGCAAATTGAAGTACCGCTTCCAATGGAACTTCCCGATTTTCTTTTCGCCGCACGATGCGAACACGCTCTACGCCGCGGGCAACGTCCTTTTCAAAACGACCGACGAGGGGCAATCGTGGACGGCGATTAGCCCGGACCTGACGCGCAACGACAAAACAAAGCTCGGCTCTTCCGGCGGACCGATCACCAAGGACAACACTTCCGTCGAATACTATTGCACGATCTTCGCCGCGACCGAATCGCCACTGGAGAAGGGCGTGTTGTGGTGCGGGAGCGACGATGGACTCGTCCACGTCAGTCGCGACGGAGGCAAACACTGGACCAATGTCACCCCGCCCGACTTGCCCGAGTGGAGCATGATCAACAGCCTGGAAGCGCATCCCACGGAGAAGGGCGGTCTCTACCTGGCCGCCACCCGCTACAAGCTCGACGATTTTCATCCGTACCTGTATCGGACAACCGATTACGGCAAGACCTGGACGAAGATCGTCAACGGCATCAAGGACGACCATTTCACGCGCGTCGTCCGGGCCGACGCGAAACGGCCGGGGTTACTTTACGCCGGCACCGAGAACGGCATGTACATCTCGTTCGACGACGGAGCGAAATGGAAGAACTTCCAGCTCAACCTGCCGATTGTGCCAGTCACCGACCTGGCAATCAAAGACGACGACCTGATTGTTGCCACTCAAGGCCGGTCATTTTGGGTTTTCGATGACCTGACCATGCTCCACCAAATGAATCCCGAGATCGCCCAGAAGAAGATGCACGTGTTCAAGCCTCGGCCAGCGTACCGAATGGAAGGCGGTGGCGGCGGCAGGCCATCGCGGACGAGCGGCCAGAATCCGCCCGGCGGGACTGCATTGCACTTCTACCTGAAGGACGCGCCTGCCAAGGGAACGAAGAGCAGCCTGGAAATCGTCGACGCCAATGGCAGCGTCGTTCGTGAATTCAAAAGCGACGCGACGGAACCAGGAGCAAAGTTTGCAGTGAAGGCCGGCATGAATCGACAAATGTGGAATCTGCGCTATGCCGATGCCGAGGGTTTCCCCGGGTTGATTCTGTGGGGCAGTCTGACCGGGCCACGCGTCGTGCCCGGTCATTACAAGGCACGCCTCAAGGTTGGCAAGCAAGAGGAAACCGTGGAATTCGAGGTCAAGCCGGACCCGCGCGCGTCGGCATCGCGATCCGATTTCGACGAGCAACTCAAGTTCCTATTATCGGTGCGCGACAAATTGACGGAGACGCATCGCGACATCAAGACGATCCGTGATGTGCGCGACCAGTTGAAGAACCTGGACAAGCGATTGAAGGATCGCCCGGATAGCGCCGAGATCAAGGCCGCGTCCAAGGCGATCGACCAGAAGCTGACGGCGATCGAGGAAGCGCTTTACCAGACCAAAGCGAAGAGTTCGCAGGACGTGCTCAATTTCCCGATTCGCCTGAATAACAAGCTTGCCTCACTGGCCGGCGACGTCGGCGCCGGCGACAACCGCCCGACCGATCAGGCCGAGCAAGTTCGCAAGGAATTGACCGAACAAACCGACGCCCAGCTTTCCAAGCTCCGCAAAGTGCTGAACGAGGACTTGCCGAAGTTCAACGAACTGCTTGGCAAGAAGAAAGTGCCCGGCGTATTCGTCGATGGCAAGCCGGCGAAGAAAACAGGAACGCCGATGAAGTGACCGCCGACCGCGTCATCCCCCATCGAGCGGTCCCGACCCACCCTTGCGACCGCTCGCATACGCCCTAAAGTGAAGGAGTAATCCGGGGACATCAATCCCCGTGGCGAGGAGACGTTATGGCTGGGCATTCTCATTCGGCAAACATTGCGGTCCGCAAAGGCAAGCAGGACGCGGCACGCGCTAAGCTATTCAGCAAACTGAGCCGGTACATCATCATCGCCGCCCGGGCGGGCGGGGGCGATCCGGATACCAATCTCAAACTGCGCTATGCCATCGACAAGGCCCGCGCTGTCTCGATGCCGCGCGATAATATCGAGCGCGCCGTCAAGCGCGGCACCGGCGAACTCGAAGGTGCGCAGATGGAAGAACTCGTCTACGAGGGCTTCGGTCCCGGCGGCACCGCCCTCATCGTCGATGTCCTGACCGATAATCGCAACCGTACCAATGGCGAGGTTCGCAAGATCTTCGAACGCGGCGGGGGCAACATGGGCGGACCCGGATCGGTCTCGTACCTCTTCGATCGCAAGGGGGTCTTCATCGTCCCCGCGTCGGCGACGACCGAGGATGCCTTGATGAATATCGTCCTGGAAGCAGGCGCCGAGGACATGAAACGGGATGGCGATAACTTCGAAGTGTTGACCGATGTAACCGCATTCTCTGGCGTTCAGGAAGCGCTGGAAAAAGCTGGCCTCAAGCCGGAGACGGCCGAGATTCAGCAAGTGCCGAAGGCAACCGTCGAAGTCGACTTGGAAACGGGCAAGAAGGTGGTACGGCTGCTCGAAATGCTCGACGACCACGACGACACGCAGAACGTGTACTCCAACGCCAACCTGACGCCCGAGATGATGGCGGAAGAGTGAACCCGCCGGAGCGGAGGGCCGAGGCCGTCATGGTTACTCGATCGGCGATCCTCGTTCTGCTCGCGGCCACATTCGCGTGGCTCGGTCCGGCCCGTGCCCAGCCAAAAGACACATCCGCATCCAAATTCGAGCTGGGCCCCAAGGACCGGGTCCTCGTCCGTGGGGGAAAGGAGGTCGCGGGGCTAGCGTACTCGCCGGACGGCAAACTGCTCGCCTTCGCGGGTGGCGACACCCTGGTCCACCTCTGGGATCTCCAGACAAACAAGGAGCTGCGGACGTTCCATGGGCACACGGGGTTCATCCGCACCGTCGTATTCTCCCCCGACGGAAAGCTACTCGCCTCGGCCGGCGACGATCCCAACGTCTTCATCTGGGACGTCGCCACCGGGAAGGAACTGCGCCGCGTCGGCCGACACAAGAACAATTTGCGGATGGCGGAGTTCTCTCCGGACGGCAAGTTGCTCGTGTCGAGCGGCTTTGACAACCAGATCGGCCTGTGGGATGCCGTTACCGGCAAGCAGATCCTCCTCTTCGATGCGCACCCGCGCGTGCCCTATTCCGTGGCCTTCTCTCCGGACGGCAAGATCCTGGCCTCGGGCGGGGATCACGATCCGAACATCCGACTTTGGGACGCGGCTACAGGGAAACCAATTCGTTCGTGGCCGGCTCATGGAAAGGTGGGCCCGAGGAGTTGCGTGTTTTCGGTCGCCTTTTCGCCCGACGGCCGACTGCTGGCAAGCGGCGGTAGCGACAGCGCGGCCCGCGTCTGGGAAGTGGCTACGGGCAAGCTGCTATTCACACTCGATGGCCACATGGGCGGAGTCAGCAAGGTCGTTTTTGCCACGGACGGGCGAACCCTTTTGACCGCGAGCGAAAACTGCACCGCCTTTTTGTGGGAGGCTGCAACCGGCCAACAGATTCGCAAATTCGGACAGCATAAGCGCTGGGTCTGGGGCCTGGCGTGCTCGCCGTCGCAAAAGACGATCGCCACCGCCGGCGACGACGGCGCCATTGTGCTCTGGGACATCGGGGCTGCGAGCGCGAAGGAACTTGCTTCGAGAAGAGAATTGACCTCGAAAGAGTTGGCTGATGACTGGCACACCCTGGCCGGCGAGGATGTGCGCAAGGCGTTCGACGCGGGGAATCGGATGTCGGCGTCGCGGGCCGAGCAGATCGTTCCATACCTGCGCGAACGTCTTCACCCGGCAAAGCCGTTCCACGACGCCGACAGAGTGGCTCTCTTAATCGGCCGACTCGACCACCCGATGTTCCGGGTGCGTGAGCAGGCCACACGCGACCTGGCCCAGATGGGCGGGCAGATTGAGTCATTGCTCCGCCAGGCGCTTGCGAAGGGTCCGGGTCCGGAACCCCAGCGGCGAATCGAAGCGCTGATCGCGACGTTCAACAAGCTCGAGATGAATCCGGACGAGCTACGCGTGCTCCGAGCCTTGCGCATCCTGGAGGAGTTGAACACTCCCGACGCCCGGAAATTCCTGAATGAACTCGCCTCCGGGGCGCCGGACGTCCGGCTGACGACCGAGGCAGCCGCCGCGACAAAGCGCCTTTCTATGAAACCGGGTTCGACCAGATAGAGCCGCTTTCCGAGCCGAGGCTACTTCTTCAACTGCTCGATGATCCACTTGGCAATCTCGGCATCGGACGAGTAATTCTCCTTCACCACCAGTCCGCCCTTCTTGTACGCGTCGGCCACTGGCTTGAGCGCCTTTTGTAGCCGCTCACCGGTTACCCGGCGATTGGTGCCATCAACAAGGCCTTCCAGGCGCAGC
Source organism: uncultured Gemmataceae bacterium (assembly GCA_963773845.1). Classification (GTDB taxonomy): domain Bacteria; phylum Planctomycetota; class Planctomycetia; order Gemmatales; family Gemmataceae; genus SIAJ01. Next base: position 221,261 of record CAVZCU010000011.1, on the reverse strand, counting down.
GGCTTGGGCGCCAGTGCTGCCCACACATCCGGCAAGTCGCCGGCTCGAAAAACATTGATCGGCAACGCATCATGGGGCACATGGATAAAGGGGCTATCTAAGACGGAGCGGAAGCTGACAAGGCTGCCACGAGCAAGGACGGCACGAACGCTGGGTTTGAGAAGTGAACAGATGGAAACAACTGACGAGGACCAAGGCTCGGCAAGCTTGGGTTGGCCAAGATCGTGAGGAACCGCGATTTGTCGGCTGGCGTCATTTGGCCCCGACAAAGACTCTCCCCAAACGACGAGTTCCTGGTCGGAGAACCGTGTCATAAGAGCTTTCAAGTATTCTGCCCCGCTCGTCCGAGTGTCGACAGGGAGCATCTGTGCGGTTGCGGAAAGTGATGCCGAGTACGATGTTCGTCCCCGCGTGTCGCCCGGACGGCTCCGACCGGTGCCAAACAATTCTGGTAGCACAACCTCGCAGCCAGATTCCACCAGAATGGCCACGACGCGCGGGTGTCTTGCGACGAATTCCAGGGGACCTTCATGGCAAATCACCAGAACAACTGGACTTCGCGAATGATCCTGATGGGAGGCTCGAAAACGCAGCACATTGCGTGAGCCGTTCTGAGCGATTGGGTTGATCCACGCGGCGTCGCAACCTATCGGAATTCGTACCGGCTCCGGATTGATGTGACTGTCGAGATAGGCGATATCCGTGACTCGAAAAGCTCTTAACATGTCGCTGCCGATTCGACGATGAGTGTTCTGTCGCTCCGCCGTCGCGGCCAGCACCACATGCAGCGGCTTCGGCTTCAGCTCCTTCATCGCTTCCGGCGTCCAGCAATGCAATTCCGCTTCACTACGGCGCTCCTTCGATTCCTTCTCCGGCACGGGGATGTCGAACCATTTCTTCAGTGCCGCGTAGATGCCTTTGCGATGTACTGGCCCAATATTGGTGCAGTGGCTGGCGTTTGGATCGTTCCCGCGAATGACGCCGGTGCCGGTTGTGAACGAGAGATTCGCCGTCGCGTTGAAGAAGCCCCAGACTTTCTGATAACGCTTCCAGACTGGGTCCCGTTCGCGGTCCCAGGAGAATTCGTGAGCGTGGATCACCATCCGCGGAGCGACCGAGGCGACGATCACCCAGGGCAGGAAGCCCTTGGCGGCCGAGTCGCGCAAGTTGCGTGTCGATTCCCAACTGCCGCTGCCGGCATAGTTGAACCACGTCTCCGCATCTTCGGGCAATGGGTACCGGGTCTCCGGCTGCGGGCCGCCGAAATTGAAGGGAACGACGCATGTGAATCGCGGATCGAGCGCCGCGGTGACCGCTGCCACATCGCCGCCGGCCGCCACGGAGCCGAGGAGAATCACGCGATCCCTGTCGGCGCCAGGCCGGGCAAGCGCGACATCGAGGCCACGCATCAGGTCCCAGGCCATCCAGCCCATCAGGCTGTCGCCGACGAGTGAAAGTTGCAGGTTGAGGTTGTAGCGGAAGTAATAATCCTGGCGGCTCGGCTTGAACGGCTTCGGATACGACTTGGCATCCACGAACGGATGCTGCCGCCGTTCGCCGTGGCCGAGCTGATCGATCACGAGCACAAGACAACCCAACTTCGCCCACGTGACCCCCATGTCTTGCAGTTCCCCCTGATGCTTCGGCGCATGATGACTGTGAGCAATGAGGATGACCGGCATCTTCGCGTGCGGCTTGGCGGGATAGTACAAATTGCCATCCACCCACACGCCGGGCCGCGATTCGTATAAGAGATTGTCGATGCGATAGCCGTTCGCCTCGATCGTTTTGGTCACGCGGATCGGCATATTGTCCGGCACGTCTGGCCAGGTGCCGAGTGATTCGCGCAAGGCCTTGATGCGCTCGTCGCGGAATGCCTCCCAGTCCTCTTTGGTTTTCACTCGATTCCACGCTTCCCGGTCGCGCTGGTTGGCGAGCTTGATTTGCTCGCGGAGATAATCGGGCAGAGCGGTGCTGAATTTGCCGTCCTTGCCGGAAACCTTGGCCAGTTCGGCGGTCGCGTAGTCGCGCAGTTCCTTCGCGAGCTTGTCCGTGGCATCGTCGGCAATTGCCGGAACGGCGAAGAACAACGCTGCGAGGGCGAGTCGAGACATGTGCATCTCCGGAAGGGCGTGTTGAGACTACCGAGACTAGGATGAATATGCAACCACCCGCCGAGCGCGATGCAATCGCATCGACGCTCCCCGATTCAAGGAGTACATCATGGCTGATTCCGGACGCCCGCGCCGGGGCTGTTTTTTGCCGTTTCTATTCGTGCTATCGGTTCTGGTCAATTTCCTTCTGCTCGCTTACTTCCTTTGGCCGACGACGGAGTCGGATGAGCCCCAGGTTATCGAAACGCATTTATACGGTAAGAAAACGGAGCCGAACAAGATCGCCGTCATTCGCGCGGAAGGGGCGCTCGCCGAGGGCCTCGATTCCCACATCCTTCGCCAAATCGAGGCGGCCGGCCGCGACAACAAAGTCAAGGCCGTCGTGCTGAGAATCGACAGCCCCGGCGGGACGATCGGTTCGAGCGAGCACATTTATCGCGAATTGACCCGTCTGCGACTCGGGAAAGCATCCGCGATACACGGATTGGTCGGCCAAGCCGTTGGTCGTATCGATGGGATCGATCGCCGCGTCGGGCGGTTATTACATCGCGATGCCGGCCGAGAAGATCCTCGCCGAACGCGGCACTTTGACCGGTTCGATTGGCGTATTCGCCGCGCTTGCCCAACGTGTCGGAGTTGACCAAGCGCAACGGCATCCATCTCGAACTCGTCAAGGCCGGCACGATCAAGGGAAGCGGTTCGCCGTTCAATGAATTGTCGCCGGCCGAACGTCAGCCGTGGCAGGACATGGTCGATCACGCATACGATCAGTTCCTCGAGGTGGTCGTTACTGGCCGGCCCAAGCTCACCAAGCAACAACTACGGACGGAGATCGTGTCGCGAAAACAAGCCAATCTTTACGACGACAAGGGCAATGTCATCAAGGATGAGCACGACAAGCCGAAGACGGTGGAGGTGACGCGCTATCGAGCCGACGGCGGAACATTCACGGCATCCGAGGCGAAAGAGCTTGGGCTGATCGATGATATCGGTGTTCTCGAGGATGCGGTGGCGGCGGCCGCATCCTCGGCGGGAATCAGTGACTATCGCGTGGTCGCTTACCAACGGCAACCGACGTTGCTTTCGACGTTGTTCGGGGTCAGTGCACAACCGCCGACCGGGCCCGATTTGCGATTGATCTCCAACGGATTGTCGCCGCGAATCTGGTACATGACACCGGGAAGCGAAGTGAGCGGAATCGTGGCGGTCGCCACATCGCCACGCTAAAGTTCAGCATGCACTCGGTGTTCGGGCCGCGTCGTTTGGAGTTGGCGGCTGCGTTCGTGCCGCACAATCCCGAAATGCGCACTGTCCGATTGCGCCCGCCCCAACCGCCTCTACGACGAAGCCAACACCAATTCAGATGGTTGTTCCGAAACTCGCCGAGTTGCCAGCTTTTGGGTTGAGCGGCGATGGCGCTGATAAATCACCCACGTACAGAACAGCGTAAAGGGAACGAACGCCATCGCAACTCGGACGATGCCATGCAGGGGCACATAGTGACCGAGCAGTTCCAAGCTCGGCAGGACGAACGAATGGGCCGTAAAGATGACGAGCGACGTCTGTCCAAAGAGAGCAAGAACATAACCCGGCCGCACCAACCATGCGACGCTTCGGGTGAGCAGGTCGAACCCGGCGATGGCAACCAGTGCGAGCGCTCCAAAGTGAAGGAAATACCACGGCCGCGGCGGAACGCTTAGTTTTCCCTCGACAATTCGGCGCATGTCGTATTCGCCGGTGGTGATTCCCCACAAGATGCCAATCCCCGAGAGTACGAGTCCCCCGATCAATAGCCGCCCCAGGAACATTCGATCCACACCGGCGTCGCGGGCCCGGCGCAAATGCAGTCCAATTGGCATCGCCAGGATCGCGGTCCCCATCATTTGCAGGTAGGCATAGTTGCCGGAGACCAGAAGCATGCGGACAAATTCCAGCGCCGAAAACGGTCGCTGTGGCCAGAGGTAGTATCCAGCCGTGCCGGCCGCCCACAGGGCGACGCCCGAAATCGCCGCCCGCAGTTCCGGCTTCGGAGCGAGCCAGTGGAACCAGGTCGGCAACAGTGCAAGCGCGATGGTATAGAACAAAAGGACCGAATAAGTGCCGAAAACCCACTGCCAAACATCCGTCACTTCATGGGCAGCCAGTTTGATCCAGAGCGGCACGGTGATGAGCAGCGCGAATAATAGAATCCAAACCGCGCGCGATGCAATCGTCTGGTCGCCGTTGCGGCATTGCCGTCCACATAACTCGGCAGAAAAACGAGCCCCGCCGTCACGCCGAAAACGACCACGAAAGCGGGTGTCGCCATTCGTCCGAACAACAGGATCGGAGTTCGCAATGGTTCGAGTTGCGGAAGCTGTCCGAAGACGCCCGGCGCGAAATGAAATACCATCATCGCGATGATGGCAACGGCTCGAGCCTGGTCGACGCCCTGAAGCCGCGAACTCTTCGGTTTCGATGATCGAGAGAGAGACTGCATTCCGTGCAAGAGTACGACACAAGGGCCGGCCAAGGCAATAGCAGCCCATCAATGGGGGCGTAAATTTGGTTCCCTCACTAATTTAGCGTTCGGTGGCGGCGGAGGCCGCATTGGACCCAATCCGATTCGTGTCCGCCGCGACAATGGACGTTTTTCATGCCGGGCATGAAATCCCGGGAATCGATTAAATCGGGCGGCTATGCATAGGTGCAAGCACTCCCGTACGACAAACGTTCCCAGGAGAGATCATGGCGAAGCTCATCGTGCTCACGGGTGCCACTCGCGGCCTTGGGCGGGCACTTGTACCACATTTCGTGCGGGCGGGACATACAGTCGCCGGCTGTGGTCGATCCGTAAACCATGTGGCTGAATTGCAGCGAGAGTTTGGGTCACCAAACCGATTCGCTGCCATTGATGTGACCGATGCGGCCGCACTCACTCGGTGGGCGAATGAGATTCTCACCGACGTTGGCCCGCCGGACCTGCTCATCAACAACGCCGCGATCATGAACCCGCTCGGGCCGCTCTGGATGATCTCTGCCACCGATTTTGATGGCGTTATTGATGTCAACGTGAAAGGAGTGGTCAATGCCATTCGGGCCTACGTGCCGGCGATGGTGGCACGAAAATCCGGCGTGATCGTGAATCTTTCCAGCGGTTGGGGCCGCTCGACATCCCCGGAGGTTGCGCCCTATTGTGCATCGAAATACGCCGTGGAAGGGCTGACGCTGGCGATGGCCCAGGACCTGCCTGGCGGGATGGCGGCGATCCCGCTCAATCCCGGGGTGATCGACACGGACATGCTGCGCGACGCTTGGGGCGAAGACGCCGGGCGATACCCGTCACCGGACGAATGGGCCCAGCGGGCGGCGCCCTTCCTGTTGAATCTCGGAGCGAAGGACAACGGGAAGTCGCTGAGCGTGAGCTAATCAACTACCTCTTTGGCTTCGGGCCTTGCCTTCTCGACAATCGCATCAAAGTCGGGCCATTCGAGGATTGCTCGGGCTGCCCCGCCGATGCGCGGCTTCCCATAAGCCTTGCCCGGCGCGCGAATTCGCGCACTTCGGCGGGAGTGTGCCACTCAACAGCCTGCGATTCCCAGGTCGCCTGGCCCTTGCCACCATCGAAGACGAGCAGGTGATAGGTCGGCACCGTCACCCAGGCAACGCGGATGTGACGCTGAACCAGCGCATCGAAAATCTCGTAGCGATGCTTCTCGAATTCGTCGGTGTCGATTCGTGCCTCGCGGACAGCTTCGAGTAACAGGTGGGATGCGCCCAGGCTGATCTTGTCCGACGTGCGGTGCTCCGGCGGTTCGGCGCGCGACGAGCCAAAGCCAATCGGCTCGCGGTAGACTTTGCCCGGCCGCAGGGCAAATACCACGTTGCCAGAGTAGGGCTTGGCGATGACGCCGCCCGATTCCTCTTCCACTTCGCGGATCGCGCCTGTCAAGGTATCTTCGCCTTCGTCCAGCCCTCCCTTGGGGAAGTGCCAGCCTTGGTAAGCGAAATCGGAATAACAAACGAGAACGCGGCCCCGGGCGTCAACCACCACGCCGCCGCCCGTCAAGCGGCGGGCGGGGGTCGATGTCGAGTTGATGACGCCGATCGCGTCGGCCATCTGATCGATGATTAGGGGGAGTGACATCCGTCCATTTCGGTGAATGTGGGACCGGGTTATTGTGGCGGTTCGGTGGTTCGGTGGTTAGGTGTCAGGCCGAAAATGCCAAACACATTCAACCACCGAATTAATTTAGACCACTTCCGGATGCACCCACGGCTTGCGGTATTCGCGGCGGAGCAGACGGTTCGCTTCGTCATCTTTCACTACCCGGTGCTTGACCGGATCCCAGGTCAGCGAGCGGCCGAGCTTCATCGAGATATTCGCCAGGATGCAACTCGCCGTCGAGATGTACCCTTGCTCGATGTCCGATATTGGCTTTTCACGCGTCTGGCGGCAGTGCAAGAAGTTGCGCCAGTGTTGGCGGATGGCCGACGCTACGTGCCGTTCCAGGTCTTTCTCGGTTTTGTCTTCCGGATACTTGTCTTCCTCGAAGAGCGGCGTGCCGCTCAGAGCCGGCCTCTTGGCGCCGAATGGAATGAATTCGTATTTGTTCACGCTCGCCTTGAGCGTCCCCTTTTCGCCATAAAAAATCGCGGCCCAGGGATAATCCGGATCGGGCGATTCGCCCCAGGTGCGGTGCGTCCAGACCACCGGGAAGTCGCCGAAGTCAAACGTCGCCTGCTGCGTATCGGAAATGTTGGACTTGCCGCCTTTCTGCACGTAGATGCCGCCCGTCGAGCTGATGTGCTTGGGCCAGCCGAGGTCGAGCATCCAGCGCACCATGTCGAGCATGTGGATGCACATGTCGCCCACGATGCCATTGCCATATTCCATGAACGTCCGCCACCAGCGACGATGGGGCACGAACGCATTGCCATAATTCGCATTCGCCGGCGCATCGTATGGCCGCAACGGGGCCGGGCCCGTCCACATGTCGTAGTCGAAAAACTCGGGCGGCTTCTTGACCGGCGGGTTGTCGTTGGCGCGCATGTGGTAATAGCAGCAGATTTCGACCAGCCCGATCTTGCCGAGTTTCTTCTCATCGAGCACGCGTTTTTTCGCTTCGGCCAGGTGCGGCGTGCTGCGCCGCTGGGTGACAACCTGGACGACTTTCTTGTGCTTCCGGGCCGCGGCCACCATTGCCTGGCCTTCGACGACATCGACGCTGATGGGCTTTTGCACCCAAACGTCCGCCCCGGACTCGACGGCGGCGATCATGGCGAGGGCGTGCCAGTGATCGGGCGTCTCGACCTGGCAAATGTCGAGGTCTTTCTCCTTGAGCATCTCACGATAGTCGCTGAACAAGCGCGGTTTGCTTTTCCCGTGCGTGCGCTGGCCGACCAAATCGGCCGCCTCCTTGAGCATTCGCTTGTCAACGTCGCACAGGGACACGACTTCGACCGGGGCCACCTGGATCAACCGGAAGAGCGAACACTTGCCATACCAGCCGGCGCCGATGAGGCCGACACGCAGCGGCTTGGCCGGCGGATCGGCGGCGTGCAATGCGGACAAGGCCAACCCGGTTCCGGCGGCGGACACAAAATCGCGACGATTCATGGCGAGGCTCCAGAAGTGGGCGCCACGGAATACACCGATGTCACTGTTCGAAATCTATTGATAGTTCCCGATCCGTGGCACCCATGCGCTCCGTCGTTGGATTTTTTGATAACCTGTCGGAATGGTGGACGCTGTGAAATCGGGGCGAGTATATCTGGTTGGCGCCGGGCCGGGTGATCCCGGGTTGTTGACTTGCTGCGCCGTGGAGTGTTTACGGCAGGCGGATTTTGTTCTCTTTGACTATCTCACCTCACCACAGGCACTCGAGTTTGTGCGACCGCACGCCGAACGGTTGTGCGCCAAGGATCTTCCCGGTGAGCATCCGCAGCGCTGGCCGTATATACATCAGCGACTGATCGATGAGGCGCGAAAGGGCAAGGCGGTCGTTCACCTCAAAGGCGGCGACCCGTTGATATTTGGTCGTGGGGGGGAAGAAACCGAAGCGTTGCGCGATGCGGGCATCGCCTACGAGATTGTCCCCGGCGTCACCGCCGCTCTCGCCGCGGGAGCCTACACAGAGATTCCACTGACTCACCGGGCGCGCGCAAGCGCCGTCGCCTTCATCACGGGACACGAATGTCCCGGCAAAGCGGGTTCGCAACTCGACTGGGATGCAATCGCACGCTTTCCCGGTACTCTGGCAATCTACATGGGCGTCGCGCGAATTGGGATCATCGCCCGCGAACTCGTCGCCCGCGGAAAGGCGGCAGACACGCCGGTCGCGGTCATCCACCAGGCATCCACGAGCGAACAACGAACGCTCGTTAGCACTCTTGCCGCGATCGATTCCCAGGTCCAGCGAGCCGGCCTAAAAAGCCCAGCGCTCATGTTAATTGGACCGGTGGTTTCTCTCAAGCCGGAGCGATCGTGGTTCGAATCCAAGCCGCTGTTGGGCCTGCACGTGCTGGTGACACGGCCGCGCGGCCAAGCCGAGAGTTTTGCCCGCATGTTGGAATTGCAGGGAGCAATTCCGGTGCTGTTGCCGGTCCTCGAAATTCGGCCGCCCCCGGACTGGACGCCCGTCGATGCCGCGATCGCTGCGATGCACCGCGGCGAATATGATTGGCTGGTGCTCACGAGCACGAACGGCGTCGCGGCGTTTTTCGAACGATTGAAATCGCTCGGGCTGGATGCTCGGGCCATTGGCCGGACGCATATCGCTGCGATTGGAACAGCGACGGCCGAAGCGCTGGCGGAATTGCACTTGTTGCCCGACCTGGTTCCCCAAGACGACATGCGGTCCGAGCACCTGGCCGATTTGTTAATCGAATGCTGCCGCGGCCAGCGCGTGCTCTTGGCTCGAGCGGCACAAGCGCGGGAGCTGTTGCGCGAACGACTCGAGGGGGTCGCGACCCTCACGACTGTAACGGTCTACGAGCAAGCGACGTCGGTTGACTCGGCGAACGAGGTGTTTAATCGACTTGGCCGAGGCGAAATTGACGTGGTCACGTTAACCAGCCCGAACATCGCGCGGGCATTTCTGGATGCCTGCAATGAATCCGTTCGGCAGCGGTTCCGCGATCAATCCACGATCTTGGTCGGCAATAGCGATCGGCTGGTGAACGAATTGAAGGAGTTGGGCTACCCCGCGGTAACATCGCCCGACCCGACCATGCAGGGGCTAACGGCAGCGCTGATTGGCATTTATCAGAACCGCGCTCACAGCGCGGCGAAATAAGCGCCTTACTTCACGTCCTGATAGGCATTGAATGCGAGATAGATGAGGGTGCCGGCGGCAAGAATGCCCCCGATGTCGGCGAGCACATAGGGCCCGCCGCCAAACGGTACACCGGTGAAGAGGTCGAGGGCGCAGAGCAACAACGCCAATCCGGCGACGATGATGCCCCCGAGACACATCCACTTCTGCATCGTCGGCCTCGCGGGACGAAGACGGACCGCACGCGGTTGAACGGCAGGTTCCAGAATTGTAGCGGACATCATCACCGTCGCAACGGATTGATCGGGAAGAACATATGGTTTTCGCCGGCTACGACCGTCAGGGCCGATATTTCGGGAGCAATCGGTCAACTCTGGCGCGGCCGGAAGTAAGCCGGCAGACAAATCCGGCCTAGCGGATTCGACAAAGCCAGAACCGGAAGCCTCAATCGACAAACTCGACCCGGGCCACACGGCCATTCTCGAAATACGCAACGGCAGCAATATCAGGCTTGGTTGCATTACCGTTTTTAGTCAGAGAGGCCCAACGCCATTCTTCTTTATTGCCCGTGGGCATTTTTCGGTCCGGCTCGCCGACAGCTTTGACGACCTCCGCCGCCGTCTTACCCTTGACCGCTTTCTCAAAATCCTCCCGCGACATCGTCTGTCGCCCAGCGGTCGTCAGGGCGGCCTGTCCGCCCGATTTTCCCTTGTTTTGGCAGCCGACCGGGACGAGGACAAAAGCCGCCAGCAAGCATGCAACGAGGATGCGATACATAGAGAGGTCTCCCGATCAGTTAATGGGTCCGTTACTCGCACACCGGACAAGAGATTTAAATTCGGCCGTATGAACGATGGTATGAAATCTACCGCCGCAAGTCGCAGACGTCGAGGAAGATTGTTCCAAAAGCGATAGAGAGAATCGAGAATCTGGTTCTATCGTCTCGACTCCGCTTTTTCCTGTCCCTCGGTCAATCTCCAGCGTGCATTCCCAGCTAGGCTCCCGAATTCTTGCTTTTTGCCCGACGGCCAAACGACGGTAACCCGATCGGCCCGTTCGTTCTTACCGAGACCGACAAGGACGCGGCGGTCACTCGCGGAAAGGTAACTGCTGCCGCCGGTAACGAATCGCACCAACTTGCGGCCACCCGTCTCAATCTCAATCCGGGCGCCAATGGCGTTCCGGTTGCTTTTTTTGCCGTCACCAACCAATTCCAGTCCCAGCCAATGGTTGCTGGTTTGGGTTTCATTGTGGAGTAATCGGACGGCTTCGCCATTGTGGCTCATCACTAAGTCCGGCCGACCATCGTTGTCGAAGTCGCCGATGGCGAGGCCGCGGCCCAAATGATTCTCGCGGAAAAACGGCCCAGCCGATTCACTCACTTCCGCGAAGCGCCCCTGGCCGTCGCCGAGAAAAAGCTGAGCTGGCTGCTTATAAGGAGCGTTCCGTGCCGAATCATTGACAATCACGTGGCCGTTCGCCTGGACAACGTCGAGGTTCCCATCCAGATCCGCATCCAGCATGTCGATGCCGAACGTGAGCGACTTCAAAGTGGCCGGCCCGAGCCCCGAAGGGTGACTCCATTCCCGGAAACCCATTTTCCCGCGGTTAACGAAAACCATGGTCGGTTCGTTCTGATAGTTACTCACTAAGAGCGATGGACGGCCGCTGCCATCAATGTCGCCGATGGCGATTCCCATGCCCGCCATGCGCCGGCCGTTTGGCATTAGGGCCGTGCCGGTCGCTGGCCCCAACTCCTTGAAATGACCGCGCCCGAGATTCTGAAACAGGAAGGCATTTTCCATGTCGTTCGCCACATAAATGTCAGTCTTTCCATCGCCATCCAGGTCGATGAAGGCAACCGCAAGGCCGGCCCCCGGCTTGGGGCTGGCTATCCCGGACGAAGCACTAATGTCCGTGAATGTCCCATTTCCATTGTTCCGAAATAATTTGTGCGCCGTGTAAGGGAATACAGTCGGCGGGCAATTGTAGGGCGTATGCGTTTCGGGACTGATACACGGCTTGTAATTGTTCAGATCAATCTCGACATAGTTGCAGACATAGAGGTCGAGCAAGCCGTCGCCATCGATATCGCCCCAGGCGCAACTGGTCGCCCAATGGGGGTCGTCGATCTTGGACGCGGCAGTCACATCGACGAATCGTCGGCCCCCCTTCCCGTCCGCCTCATTATGAAACAAGCTCAGGCCGTGGAGGTAAGTGATGACCAGATCGTCGTAGCCATCGTTGTCGTAATCGCCGACGGCGCAACCCATCCCCATGCCTGACTTGTCTAATCCGACCTGCTTCGTGACATCGGTGAAAGTACCGTCGCCGTTGTTGTGGTAAAGCTTATGGGTGGGCTGGGGCTTCGAATTATCCGGGCGGACTGGGCCGTCCTGGACGCAGAACAGGTCCAACCAACCGTCGTTGTCGTAATCGAATAGCGCGACCCCGCTCCCCATATTTTCAAAGATGTACTGAGTTGGGGTGGAGCAGTCGTAGTGAACGAAGTCGACATGGCTTCGAGCCGTGACGTCGACGAACCACGGCTTGCCGGGTATTGGCGTCAACGTCGGCTCGGCCGTCGATGGACTGGATGTCATCGGGGATGTTTTCGTGCATGCCGAAAGCAAGGCGAGCAAGAGCGCGGGCATGAGCGTTAACAATGGAATTCGGCGGCGCATAGAGGAGAGTCCGGGTCAGGAGCCTTTTCCGGCAAGTCGGCGATGTTTCGCGGCCCGTTCGCCTTGCCCCATCTTTTCATATTGTGTGGCCAAGGCCAAGTGGGCAGGTGCGTAATGCGGATACCGCTCCACGGCCGATTCCAACATCTTGACCCCGTCCTCCGCGTTCCCTTCACGGATGAGCCTCTCCGCCAGGCGAACCATCAATTCGGGATTGTCTGGCTGACTCTTTATTGCCTCGCTGAAAAGCTCCACGTCTTGAAGGCGGCGAACTTCGCTCAACACTCGATCGGCTTCCTCTTGCTGACCGACTTTGGCGAGCGCCATGCCGAGTTGATACCCGGAAGTGCGCCGTCGGGTCCGATCATTTTCGAAGACCCGCCTGAGCAACGGAATGGCCTGGTCCGTATGGCCGGTTTCATCATAAAGGATGCCGCGGGCGAGCAAAGCGCCGTAGTCGTTCGAATCTTCGCGAATCAACTCGTCCAGGATTTCTCCTGCGCCTTTGTCGTCGCCCCGCGCTCGGCGAATATTGGAGAGCATGATCCGAAGTCGCCGATCATTGGGTTCGTCCCTCAGCAGCGTTTGACAGCTTTCTTCGGCGTCGGCGAATTGCCCGACGGAAAATGCCAAATTGACCGCCAATCGGCGAACGTCTCGGTCCGATGTGTCCAAGTCCAGCAATTGCTTCGCGTCTCCGTAAGCCTTCTCGTCTTGCTTGAGGCGGCGATAAACTGTCATTCGGTCGCGCAAATACGCCGTAGTTTGCGGTCGGAGTTCGATCAACTTCGAGAAATACGGTTCGGCATCGGCGTATTGTTCGGCTGCGAAATAGCCCTTCGCCAAGCATTGCAGGACTTCGACATCATTGGGATGGCGGGCGAGTGCCTCCTTCAGCTTGGGCTCCGCATCCGTGAAGTTGCCGGCCCGACATGCCGCCACGGCGGCGTCGCGCTGGCCATCACTGTCAGCCGGCCAGAGGAAGTAGCTAGCCACAGCCACAATCACCAGAAGGGAAAGAAGCGCGAGTCCCGTCCACTTTCGCTTAGACAGTTTTGCGGATTCGGCGGTTGGTTCGGTCGGAGTCGACATCGGAGATGGTCTACGAATCTCGATCGGAATATGCCATGAATGTAGGGCACCGACGAAAAACGGCCCCGTTCGAATGAACGGGGCCGAACTTGAAGCTTCTTCGATCAAATGCCAGTCAACTACTGGTTGACATAGGTGAGGCCGTCGTTCCGGCTGTTCATCAGGTACCAGGTTCGAACATCGATCGAGCTGCGGATGAAACGGACGGATCCGTCACCCATGCCCGTGTTCACGCCGCCTGGGTGAGCCGAACGAGCCTGGCCCTGGCCGTAGCCGCCGCTCCAGCAGCCCATCGCGATATCCGGTCGGTCTTGGCAACCTAACACGTCATCGGAGCAGCAGCCCGTGTCATTCGGAGTGTAGCAATCCCCGACTGCGTGATTTCCCGTGATACTGCAACCCGGCAAACCGAAAGCCCAGGTGCCACGCATGTCCGAAGTCTGGGGTCCGACGTGCAAGTGGTTGACCATGATGGTATTCGACGTCCCGTCTTCGACTGACAGCACGGCTACCGAATCACCCCAGTTGATGCACATCACACCGCCATTGACAACGCCCGGCCCGACGTTTCCGGGGTTTTGGGTGGAAGTGCCACCGTTCGCGGTCGAGCCCGGATCGCCCGGCCCAGTGTTCGCCGCATAGTTCCCGCGAGCCCAACCACCGCCTGCTCGGGTGCCGAGCGTCTGCCTGAAGCTTTCGGAGGGGCATTGGTACGGTTTGATCACTTGGCTGCGCATGAGACGCCATCCCTGATCATTGGCGCCACCGGTCGGCTGCGTTGCCCAAGTTTGGTAATTCGTTATGCTCGTAGTGTAGGTCTGGTAGAGGTTGCCCTGCTCCATGTATGGAAGGATCATTACCAGCCAGTTCGGCCCGATGTTATTCTCGTCCGTCCAGCCGATTCCCCATTGCTGACCAACGTAAACGGCCGGTGGCAGACTTCCGTAGGTGTCGTTGTAGTTGTGACAGGCCAGCCCGAGCTGCTTCATGTTGTTCGTGCAGCTCATTCGATTGGCTGCTTCGCGAATCTTCTGGACGGCCGGCAGAAGCAGCCCAATTAGAATTGCGATGATTGCGATGACGACGAGTAATTCGATGAGGGTGAAGCCTCTTCGAACAGCTCTCTTCCTAAAATGGGAGAGAATCACTTGCAAACTCCTACGAATATGAAGGGTATTTTTCCATCTACCAATGTACGGAAGATTTGCGCACTAGTCCAGACAAATTCTCGAAGTCTCCACCATACGATAACAACTCGATGCCGCTGGAACACGATTTTTCCATGTCATGAAAGAGTCGATCAATTATGAGATGGGACCCCTTCGCCAGCTGAGTCGCTCATACTCGACTGTCCATCGCTATCGCAAACGACGAAGTCTGCGCGAGCTGTGTTGATTACGAGGTTCAACCCGAAGTGCTGCGCACTGACCGGGGAGGCGAGCCCTGAACTGCTCGCGTACGCTACTGTTCTTGAAATGGGAAGTGGAGGGAGTGTATTGCTGGAATTCTCCGCGAACTCCGCCGACGCTATAATTGCCACTGTCGCAACGGTCGTTGCTCGGACAACAAAGAGGAGAGTAGTTGATGATCCGTTCTTTCCTGTTCCTGTGCGGCGTGCTGATTTTGGGCAATGCCGCTGCCGCCCTTGCCGCCGAACTGAAATCGGGCATTCAAGTGGGCGAATCGGTCAAATCGTTCAGCCCACTGCATGTCACTGGGCCGGACGCGGGCAAGACCTCTTGCCTGGTTTGAAAGAACGGCGACAGTCCCGTCGTCGCGATTTTCGCTCGCGAAGTCGACGACGCCTTGGCCGGTCTGGTCAAGAAAGTAGATGCAGCCACGATCGCGAACCGAAAGAAGGAAATGGGATCCTTCGTCATCTTCTTGAACAAGTCCGAGGAAATGGAAAAGGCGGTCAAGGAATTCGGCGACAAGAACGGAATCAAGGATACGGTTCTGGCGCTGGATGCTCCCTCCGGTCCCAGAGGTTACGGCATCTCCAAGGAGGCGAGCGTGACCATCCTGCTGTATGTCGACCACAAGGTCAAAGCCAACTTCGTCTTTGCCAAGGGCAAGATGACCACGGCCGATGTGGACAAGGTGATGAAGGAGTTGCCGAAAATCCTGGCGGACTAATCCATGCAGCCGCGAATGCTCGGACGCCACCGACAAAAAGCAAATTGGACCGGATCAACAGGATTGACTGGATGAAAGACAAACTTGGATTTTCATCCTGTTGATCCTGTTAATCCCGTCCAATTGAGTTTTGTCGGAAACGTCATGCTTGGAACATCTTGGTATTTTCCGCCGGCACCTTGAAACAGCGACTCTGTGCCAACCCTTTATCTGTGGCCCCGTGCCATTGCATGACGGACGCCAACAGCGATTGGTCCATGACGCAGAGCGCGTCCCTCAAGCAGTGCCACCCTTTGACTGTAAAAATTAATGGAATCCCCCTTGCATCGGACGACCACTCGAAATAGTGGACAAGGTGGCTCGGGCCGCCGCGTCCCGGTCAGGCTAGCCAGCCGGAAAGCGAGTGAGCCAATTTGGACCCAGTTTGACCCAAAAAACAAAAGATGTTAGCCGAACTGGGAGGGGCGATGTGACAAAATGGAACAAAATGTGACACTGAAAAAAGATACTACGCCTGGTCCGGGACGCTGCCGGAAAGAGGCGGCCGCTGCGGGGCAATGACCAAAGTGACCGATCGCTCCGCGACCGTAATGGCTTGCCACTTTACAACGAGAGCTGCAGCCGGGGGCCAAGTCTTCACGATCGCGGAGCGATCGTCCACACTGGAATCATCGACAACAAATGGTCGATCCGAGCTGAGTAAAAGATTACGTCCACATAGGTCGACCGCTGCCGGTCCCTTAATGGACAATTGACCGGGCGAACCAGTAGCTCCGTCAATAACGGCTATTGCTAAACTTTTTTGCTTGCGCGGTCTCGGCTATCATAACTCCCGTTCGATCGGGGTGTTCCATGCGTCCACTTCGCGCATTTCGCACAAGTCTTTATCTATCGCTCGCCATCGCCATTCTTGCGATTGGAGTGGCCGGGGGCGACCTACTACCCGAGATTCCGTACCTCACTGGATTTAGCCTGGTCGTCCTTGCGGGCGCCTTCATCATCGATGGTCGCTGGCAGCTCTCGCTGCGCCACGCAAACGTGGTCGGAATTGGACTGGCTGGCCTGCTCGGCTTGTGGGCGATCTTCCAAGTTGTGCGGCCGCCGACGGGCATCGCGGAAACGCTTCCGTGGCCGGCCAGCGCCCTTCCCTATCTCGCACCGGTGTTGATGATCCTGATCCCAGCCAAGATGCTGCGCCCCAAGCACGTCGGCGATTACTGGGCGATGTATGGGCTGAGTCTATTGGCGATGGCACTCGCCTGCGCGATGGCGATGGACGGTATGTTCATCCTGATCTTCGTCGTCTATGCGGTTGTTTTCGTTTGGAGCCTGGTGAACTTCCAACTCTACCGGGAACTCGGTCCGCAATCGGCCGACCGACTGCTTTCGGTCAGCCGCTGGAAGGCGGTGCGTCCGGCGACTCCTCTGGGTCGCTTTGACCGGCGCCGCCGCCATTCCACTGTTCTGGGCCACCCCGCGGTCGGGCGCCGAATGGGAACTCGCGCTGAATACGCGCGGACATGCCATGACCGGATTGAGCGACGGACCGCTGGACATGAACAAGACTGGCACCGTCGACGTGAATTCCGAGTTGGCCTTTGAGTTCCATGCCACGACACCGGACGGCCGACCCGTCCTGGACTTCCCCGCCGACCAGCGATTCCGCGCCGCTTGCTTCCACAGCTACGATCTTGGCCGCTGGGAGCGCAATCAGTCGGGCTTGCATACGGGAGACCGTGCGATCAGCCCGCCGCGCATGACGCAGCAACCGTATTCGTCGCTGCCCGACCTGGGGCCCGGCACGGTCTATCTCACGTATGTATTGCACCCCCGCCTTGCCGGACGACCACCGATCGCCGATCCCGTGGCCTGGCGTGCAGGGAAGCTCTCGCCGATCCTCAGCCGGCTGGATGACAGAAACTATTGGAGTTGGGTACACAAATCGGACGGCTCGTTTGATGGCGCTCTCAGCTACGATTCCGGCCGTCCTCAATACCTCCAGGCGTGGGCGCCGCCGACCCGGCCTGGCGAAGGCCCGGTCACGCGCGTTGCGATCGGCACACGGACGACGTACCTGGCCCGATTGCCACGCGGTCTGTACCAGCTCAAGGATTACAGCGACCGTTTGATTGAGCGACTGGTGACCGAAGGCTCCCTTCCACCGTCGGTGTTGACGGATGTGGATCCGGTGCAGAACCGCTTGCCGCAATACCACGAAGCCATTGCCCGGGCATTCGAGCGACATCTCGCGTCGTCCGGGGAGTTCTCGTACACCCTCGACCTCAAGCGGAAGGATAAAACAATTGATCCAGCGGAAGACTTTCTTCTCAATACCAAGGCGGGACATTGCCAGCGCTTTGCCACGGCTCTGGCGTTGATGCTACGTTCGCAGGGTATTCCCGCACAAATGGTGCTGGGTTATCGCGGGTGCACCGCCCGCGGCGACGGCTGGTACGAGGTCCACGAGGACGAAGCCCATGCCTGGGTTGAAGTGCTATTGCCCGCAAAGGAGCACCCGTTCGGAGCTGCCTGGGACTACGGTTCGACGATCGATGGAGCCGCGGCCATTCCCGGCCTGACCGGGGGCCTGGGCGCGGAGTGGTTCACTTTGCCCACGACCTGGAAGCCGATGTACTGGCTCTCGCTCGATCCCACGCCGGCAATCCCGCAAGAAGACACCGACACCAAGTCCACTCTTCTCGAGCAAGCCAAACAAAAATGGGAAGCGATTCTCAAAACACTTCTCCTGACCTATAACCAGGAGTCGCGCGAACAAGCCGTCGATTCCGTTGAGGCGTGGCTATTGGACGAATTCGGCGGGCTCTATCTGGCCGCCAGCGCTCTGGTCTTGAGCACACTAATCGTCTGGCGGCGAAAGGCCCGAAAGCGAGCGGCGATGTTCGTCGGTTTTCCGAACGCCGTTCGCCGGCTCGCGGCCGCCCTGACCCGTGCCGGCTACCCCTGGACGCCGGGAACCACCGCGCGCGAATATGCAGATACCGTCGGGGCCTTGATTGCCGCTCGCCCGGGAATGGCCTCTCTATCGCATGTGCCGGCTGAAGTGATCGCTGCCTACTATGCGGAGCGCTTTGGACAAATGAAGCCAACCACGAATGAAATCGCGAACTTGGAAAACGCGCTAAGACGCTTGGAACGAGCATTAGCGTAAGCCGGTCCAGGCACAAGGACCGGCTAAGCCTACTGAGACGACCCCCGTGCTGGCCTCCCGGCCGGTACAATAATCCGTCCCGCCAACCTTGAGAGTGCAATTGCCGTGAGCGATGCTGCTGTTGCCGAACGATTGATTGAATCGGTCGCGAATCCCTGCCCGCCGGACGAGCCCTACTCTGGAAGGCTGGGCCCGATGGCGAAGAACCAGATGATGGCCCAGCTCGGCGGACCGGCCGTTCGGCGTTTGGCTCGGGCCGCGTTGCTCGTTCCGCGCATTCGTCACTACGAGCAAATGTTCGGCAAGCTTTCGTCCGAAGAAATCAAGTCGCGGGCGAACCAGCTTCGTGGCCGATCGCGGGCCGGCGACATGAGTCGCGAGTTCATCGCCGAGGGATTCGGCCTCTGTTCCGTCGCCGTGTGGCGAATGCTGGGCATGCGGGCGTTCGACGTGCAACTCGCGGCCGGCATGGTCATGTTCGAGGGGGCGCTGACCGAACTGGCCACCGGCGAAGGCAAGACGTTGACGGCGGCGTTTCCCGTCTTCCTGCGGGCCCTTGCCGGCCGCGGCGTGCATGTCGCGACCGTCAACGACTACCTCGCCAAGCGCGACGCCGAATTGATGAGCCCGGTTTATCAGGCACTGGGACTGAGCGTCGGATTCCTGCAACAGAAGATGGAGGACGGAGAACGGCAGGCGGTCTATCGGAGGGATGTGACCTACGGCACCGCGTCCGAATTTGGTTTCGACTTCCTGCGCGACCGGCTGAAGCGCAGCGGCGGGCAGGTGGCGAGCACGCCGTTCTGGGGACCGTGGACCGTTCAAGCTGGGCAATCACCCGCCGACCCGCGCGTTCAGCGTGGCCATTTCTTCGCCTTGGTTGACGAGGCGGACAGCATTTTCATCGACGAAGCCCGAACCCCGCTCATCATTAGCGCGCCCACCCGCGAAGCCAAGCCCGAAGAGTGCGTGATGTATTACTGGGCGGACGACATTGCCAAGCAGATGCGGTTCGGCGAGCATTTCACGCTCGATGTCAAGAAAGACAAGATTGAGGTGACCGAGTCAGGGCGGCAAATGGCCCGTTATTCGAGCCCTCCCAGCGGCCCGCACGCGCCGGCATTCGACAAGTTGATCGAGGCGATCGAAAAGGCGATTCAAGCCAACCATCGCTTCGTGCTCGATCACCATTACATGGTCATCGAAAACAAGGTGGTGATTGTCGACGAGAGCACCGGCCGGCCAATGCCCGATCGACACTGGCGCGAAGGGCTGCATCAGGCGGTCGAAGCCAAGGAAAAAGCACCGATCCACGTCGCGGCGGACCATGCGGCGTCGATCACTTATCAGAGTTACTTTCGCCATTATGAAAAGCTCGCCGGCATGACCGGCACCGCGGTGCAGAACTGGAAGGAGATTCGCCGCGTGTACAAACTCTGGGTCGTCCAGGTGCCGACCAACAAGCCGATCAAACGAACGCGGGCGGCGGATCTGGTGTTTCCGACCGAGGCGCAGAAATTCGACGCGATCGTTCAAGAAGTGAAGCGGATGCGCGAAGCCGGGCGACCGGTGCTGCTCGGCACTCGATCGGTGGAAAAGTCGGAGGCGGTTTCGTCGCGACTGACGGCCCTCGGCATTCCTCATCGCGTGCTCAACGCGAAGCAAGACAAGGAAGAGGCTTTGATCGTCTCGCAGGCAGGCCAGCCGGGGATGGTGACAGTCGCGACGAATATGGCCGGCCGCGGAACGGACATCAAGCTCGGCCCAGGCGTATCGGCGGCGGGCGGCTTGCACGTGATTGCAACGGAACGCCACGAAGCGATCCGGATCGACCGGCAGCTTCTCGGCCGCGCGGGCCGTCAGGGCGATCCGGGCAGCGGCCAGTTGTACCTTTCTTTGGAAGACAAGATCCTCGAAGTGCTGACGCCGGAACGGCATCAGAAGCTCATTGAACTGGGACGGGCAGGCGGCAATCGCGACTGGAATCAGTTTCGACGATTATTCGTAATTTCGCAAAAGAAGACGGAGCGAAAGCACTATCGCCAGCGCCTCGATTTGATGCATTACGAACGGCAGCGAAAGGACCTTTTGGGCGACCTCGGAGCGGACCCGTTTGTCGATTGAACCGCGGCGAAGTGAGCGGGGTGCGAATTCAATCGTCGGAATTTTGCGTTCGGGGTCGGCGGCAACGGCCGTACGCCCATTCGGGTGATACGGAATTGCCATCCGTTGCAGATTCCAGTTGCATTCCGCGGTCGTTACAACTAAATTCATTCTCATCCCCGCGGTGCCACCTGAAATCCCACCTGGCACCCACTGATCGCCCTTCGGATATCCCGCCAGCTTCGACACCGTGCTTGCGATTCATCGTGCCCGCTTGAATTAGTCCCGCCCCTTGCCGGCTCGGAACCCGTGCGCGAGGGATTCATGTCGCTCGGCCAACCCAGCACGAATGGCCATCTGCATGGCCACGCGTTGCGCAACCTTCACTTGCGCGAGAAATCGCTCCATCGCGCCGAGGCGCCCCGCCGCTCGCTCGTCTGCTCGTCACGATTCGCGCCAAGGAACTCGGCATCACGCGGCTGGAATTTTCGCGCCGTTCCGGCATTAGCCGCGGGACGCTTCGCGATCTCGAACTCGGTATCCATGCTCCGACCCGGCGGCTCCTGCAACGGCTGCTCACCTTCTACAAGCGTGCCAAAGTGAAGGCCGAACTTCTCGACGAAGTTCGTCGTCT
Organism: uncultured Gemmataceae bacterium; assembly: GCA_963773845.1. Classification (GTDB taxonomy): domain Bacteria; phylum Planctomycetota; class Planctomycetia; order Gemmatales; family Gemmataceae; genus SIAJ01. The sequence continues at coordinate 200,073 of CAVZCU010000011.1, read as the reverse complement.
CTATGCAGGAAAGCGCGGCACGTTGACCGAGTTGATCGCCTGGTTGGAAGTGCAGGCTGGGTCGGCACGCGAATTGGCTCGGCGGGTCGGCATCAGCCCTTCGACCTTGTGGGAATATCGCCGCGGCCGCTTCCCACTTCCGTTACCGCTATTGCGCGAGATTTGCCGCGCGGGTGGTGAGGAGCCGGCGGCCGCGGAGCCGCTCTGGCACACAGCGGAGAGGGAGCGACTACTCGAACGCGGCTATCCAGAGCCGTTGGCGGAGTTCTGGGCGCTCTGCCATCGGGCCGGTTATGCGGAAAAAGACCTGCCGGGACTCGGAGTCGGAACGGCCGCTTTGCGCAAGTTACGCTACCTGGAACTTCCCGCCTGGGAACTCGTCGCCAAGGCGGCAAAAAGCCTTAGCCGCGAAGATGGCGAATTCCAGCACCTCAAACAAATCTGGCGCGGGGCGAACGAGAACAATACTCCGGCCCCGCGGACACATTCGGGACACGCGTTCGCAAGCTGAGGGTATCCCGCGGCATCGAACGACGGGAACTTGCCGACCTGTTTGGCATCGGCGGCAAAAAGCCGGCGCAATCGGTCAAACATATCGAGGAAGGCGGAGCCTATTCGGCCCATGCCTACCCGGCCGGACTCGCCGCGGTTCTCACCGATGATCCGGATGAACGGAACGACCTGGTGTGTCGCTGGGAGAAACGGCGGGCCCGGTTTCTGCAACGCCATCGCCCGGAAACTTGGGTCGAATTGCGGCTGCGGCGTGAGGCATTCGGTTTTGCCATTCGCGACATGGAAGCGATTCTCGGCTATTCACCGCTCGAATACCAACGCATTGAACGCGGCGTGATCCGACTGAGCGAACCTGCCCAGGCGCGTGTGCTAGCCGCTCTCGAGAAGGCAGGGCAGCAGCGCGTCGAGGACTTACTGACCCGTAGGAGGGCCGAGCAAACTCGCCTGGCCGGCTGGCGAGCGCCGAAATCGGTCGTGGACATGGTCGGCCTGCTGGTCGAACGGGAAGGGGGACTGGTCCCGTTGACGCGAATGCTGAAAGAGGCGGGCGTATTCGGCATTTGGCCGGGACGATTGAAGGCGGTGGCTGTCGGTCGGGAAGTCCCTCCCTGGCCGGTATTGGAACGCGTCGGCCAAGCGTGCGGCGTCGCTGATTTCGTGGCCATCCGGGCGGATTGGCAAGCGCAATATCGTCGGCGATTGGAGGAAGCGGGGCTTGCGCCGCTGGGCGTCGAGGTGCGCTTGCTCATTGGTGAGGCGGCGTCGAGCGCTCGAGCCCTGAGTCCCCGACTGCGTGTAAGTTATCCGGTGCTTACGCGAGATTTGCAACGAATCGACTGCGGCAAGCCGGTGCGATGGCAGGCGATTGAACGCATCCTCCACGCTGCCAAGGCAGCCCCGGACAGCCCGGCCTGGGAGCGCATCGAGGCTTGGTGGTTATCGACGGCTCGTCGCCGGTAGCAAGCGGACTATGGGACGGATTTCCAATCCGCCCTACGACTAAGATGCCGACAAAGCGCCATGGGTGCTGCCAGCCATTCGTCGATCGACGTGGATTCGATTTGCGACCACCACCAGACGGGCCTGTCGAGCCAATTCCTGAGCCATTTGCTTGCCATAAAACGTGGGCGAGATTCCTTCCAATACAACGCCCCGCTCGGCCGGAACCAAGGTCAGATGCACCCCATACGATCGGACCTTTTCACAAAGATCATTGGCATAGCCTGTAGGCGCATTGACATACGCAACAGATAGGTGATTCACTGCATTCGCCATCGCTTTCATCCTTGCCGAAGACTTTCGGCACTGTTCATCTTCATGGCCGAGTCAGACGAGAGTTAGGGAAGCAATTCTCATACCCGGAATTGAGATCGGCGCGAAATTGACGCGAATTCGTGAGGTCTGCCGTATTTGGCCAAACATGGCCGAGCGATCAAAAACCTCGGAAAACGATGCGTTTCGCAAACTATTATCAGAATGACGGCTGCATAGCCGATGAAAGGGCAGATTTCTGCGCATGGGCGGCTGGTACCGGCCGCATCGCACGTCTATTTGCTAAGAAATGAAGCCCCGGCCGCCACGGCAGCAGGCAGTTGCAACTTACTTCTGGCGATCCTGCATTTCGAGGATCGCCTCGCCGAACGCCTGGCCGATTCGGAGCATGGTCTTGGCACTGCCCAGATAGTGGTAAGGATAGTCGCTGCCGACTTTGTTCCACTCGTCGAGATGCATGCGCCATCCCTTCTTGAAAATTGCCGCCGCCTCCGGGTCCCAGAACCGGTCGGTTTTCACCAAGGCAACATTGCCCTTGAATTCAGGCAGGTCCAGGATCTTCGCCTGTGCTTCTTTGAACTTGCGGACGTTGGCACTGGGGCTCTCGCCATCCACGCCCATCTGGCCAATGACGATCGGCAGGTTTGGCGACTTGAAGTCCTTTCGGACGTCGCGGATCAGATGTGCCAGGTTGGCAGTGTACTCCTGCGTGTAGTCGGGGCTGATCATATCATTCCAGCCCTGGAACCAGACGAAGCCCGCTAACTCGTAACCCTGGTCCGCATAATTCGGAAAATCGGTCTTGAGGTGAGCAAGCGTAGCCATGACCTCCTCCACCATCATCCGGTACGATTCGCCGAATGGCTTCTTGACGTCGTCCAGGGTTGCATCGGGCTTCTTCTTTCGCAGATTGGCGAGCAACTTGTCGAGCACATCGGCGCTGGGTAGTCCCGCACGGGGCGGACGAAAATCCCGATAGAGGCTTCTGCCGCCCCAGGCGGTCTTGATTAGCAGGACCTGTTCGGCGTATCGATTGCCAACGACCCGACCAAACTCCAATTCGGGACCGATGCAGCCCGGAGAGCCATAACCGATCGTCAGGTTTCCCTTGCGTTTGAGGAACTTGATCCAGACGTCGTCGCGCTCCACCCATCGATCGCCCGTACGCCATTCCTTGAAGAGATCGCGAGTCGCAGGTTGCTTGGCCTGGTATTCCATGAGTGAAACCTTGGCCTTCCCCTCCATGTTCGACTGACCGGCCAGAATGAATACCTTGACCGGCTTGGACGCGTGCGCCACTTCGCCGACATTCGCGGCCGCCGGAATCACCGCCGCGAGGAACGCGATCAAACTTCGGAAGCCTGGCGCTCGAGGTGAGACGGCTTTGGCGTAGGAGACAATCTGCATATCAGCCGCCCATCTGTTTGGGGAACAATTCATGAAGTGTGATTATGCAGGCATGCAGGGCATCGGTCCATGATGAGATGGCCTGGACTCCCTCACTTCTCTTTCTTCAGTTGAAATGTGCGCTCCGGAAACTTCACTTTGGTCTCGAACTTGTCTAGCTTCTGTTCCAATCGGCCGATGAGCGGAGATTGGTATGCTTGGACAATTCGAGTTGGAAACTGCACGCCATCGACGTCCTTGTAGTCCAAGTACTGGATTCGCGTGCCGACGCGGCCGATGCCTCGCGCGATCTCGATATGGCAGTCGCCGACGAGCCGTCCCGTTTCGGCGTCGACGTAGAGAAAATGCGTTGATGCATTGTCGCAAATCGTGCGCAGTACGATTGTCGACTTCTTGCCTTTCTCAAAGCGTTTGAGCACCTCGATCTCCTTGAAAAGCAACCGCCAGTCCGCAACGGGAAATGTCGGGCACTTCAGGCGTATCTGTTGGGCTTCGGCCCCTGTGATCGATTGCGCCGCGGATGCGCCCTCCTTGACCCAAACCTTGTCGCCGTCGACGAACCAGGTCGTCTTGTTGCCACCAAGGGTCGCTTCCATGAAGCAGCGGGTCGCGCCTTCGACAACCGATTCGACGGTCCCTTTCTTTTTCGCTGGCAGTTGCTCCAGCGAACCCTTCAGGCGAATTGCTCCGAGGCTCGTAAGCTTGCCAACGCCCTGCGTCTTTTGGCGGAGCTTCAAGAGTTCGTCCCATGTTGGCAGGCCGTCTTCGTGCTTCAGTCGACGAAGCTCTTGCTTGAAACCCGCCTGATGAATCACCAGGGAGGGCGCCGGTTTGTCGCCGTCGCGTTGGAATTCGATTACGATCTGCGGAGCCAGCTTGGCGGACCATTTGTTGGCCTCGTCGGTCGGCCGCAATTCCAATTCGATCTCCCATGGAAACACGACTTCGAGCTTGCCCTCGTGAACGACAATCTCCACGGGACATTGGACGGCGTCAAACCAGTAGAGCCCGAGGAATGGAGCGACCGCCTTCCGGTCGACCGGTTTCGAATCGCGGCCTTTTTTCGTTGGATCAATCAATAAGCCGTGCAGCGCCGTCTCGAAATCGATCGAGGTGAGGTTGTTGCGCGACTGTGTGAAATACATGACGAAGAGATTCTGGTCGGGAATCGCGTACGCGAACGTGCCGTCCGATCCGCCGTGTCCGAAAGCGCACAATTTGCCGGTCTTGTCGCGGTAAATCATCATGAGTTGGCCGTACGACAGTTTCCAATCGATGAACCCGGTGGGAATTGGAAACGGTTTCTCCGTTGGAGTCAGGATTCGCTCGATCGCCGCTTTGCTAAGCAATTGTTTGCCGTTCCACTTGCCGCCGTCGGCAATGAGTTTGAGAAACCGGGTGTAATCCGTCGGCGTCGAGTACATGCCTTGCGAGCCGAGGAAGTATGGGAAGATCGGCGTTTCGCCGGGTCTCCAGAATTTCCGCCAGTTGCCCGTGGCGCCCCCGTAGGCGGCCGAAACTCGTTCGATGCGTGGATCGTCTTTTTTGAGGACGCAGATGGTGTCCTTCATTCCGAGCGGATCGAGAATGCGATCCTGAATGAATTTCTCTGGCGGCATCTTGCTGATTGCGCCAACGACGGCCGTCAACGTATCGGCTCCGTCGTCGCTATAATTGAGGTTCTTGCCCGGCGCCCCTTCCGGTCCATTTTTGCCGATGATGTCCGCCAGTTCGCGCACATTCGCAACGCCTTTCAGTCCCACCGTAAGTAGCGTCGATAGCTTGAGGCCGCCGGTGTGCGTGAGAAGTTGGCGAATGGTGATTGCGCGTGAAGCGTCGTTATCGAACGAGGGCAAGAATTTCGCGATTCTATCATCAAGTGCAAGTTTGCCCTCGTCGAAAAGCATTTGAATCGCGACGCCGACGACCGGCTTCGTCATCGAGCGAATGCAGAAGATCGCATCGGTCGGCATGGCGATCTTTTTGTCTTTGTCCTTGAGACCAATTCCCTGGTGAAACACCATCCGCCCATTCTTCACGACGAGCAATTCGCCGCCGACGATCTTACCGTCCTTGACGAATCCCTTGACGACATCGGCGAGGGCATTGAGATCCTTTGCATGCAGTCCCTGACTTTCTGGTGTCGCAGACGGAAAGAGTTCGTCGGCGGACGCGGACGCAACGGAGCAAATCGCGACCGCCAAAGCGAGTTGGGACGCCAGCAAGGGCTTCATGAAAGTTCTCGAAAAGAAATGCGGTTGCGTGGATACGACTTCGATGGACGCAATTCAAATCGGATCGCCAGAGGATGTTGAGCATACGCCGGCAAGGACTTGATGAGCTCAGTCCTTGCCGGCGCTCACCCATTCAAAAACGCCGCCGGCGCTATTTGCCTTCCGCGGGATCCTTGGCGCCCCGCTTGTAGTAATTCGGGAATGGAGGTTGTGTCGGCCGTTTCACGGGATATTTCTTCAATTCCTCCATCACGACCTCAATCGCTTTGGCCAACTGAGGATCTCTTCCTTCCCGTACCTCGCGGGGATCGAATTCGACTTCGATGTCGGGGGCGACGCCGCGATTCTCGACTTCCCATTTGCCGTTCGGGAACCAGATGCCCCAGCGTGGCGCGGTGACTCCGCCGCCATCGACGAGCGGCGGGTAGCCGCCGATCCCGACCAGCCCGCCCCACGTCCGCTTGCCGATCAGGGGCCCAAGGCCAGCCTGTCGAAATGCGTAAGGAAGGTAGTCTCCGCCCGAACCGGCTTGCTCGTTGATGAGCATGACCTTCGGACCCGGAATGGCCGAAGATGGAACCGCCTGCGTAGCGCCTTCACGAGTCGTCACGTAATTACGGATAGGCTGGCGGAGGTAATCGATGACGTGATCGGCAAGGAGTCCACCGCCATTGAATCGCTCGTCGACAATGACGCCGTCCCGGCCGGCTTGAGCGAAGAAATATCGGTTGAACCGGGCATATCCCTGGTTCGCCGTATCCGGGAGGTAAACATAGGCGACCTTGCCATGAGTCAGCTTGTCGACCGCCCGGCGATTGCCATCCACCCAGGCCAGGTTCCGCAGAGCGCGTTCGTTCGGAATCGGAACGACTGTAATTTCGCGGGAGCCCTTGCCGTCCGGTGACGACCCGACTTTGATGACCGTCTGCTTGCCAGCCGTCCCTTCAAAGGGCGCATAGACTTCGTCGCCCCCATGAAGTTCCTTGCCATTGACCGCAAGCAGGTATTCGCCTTCTTTCACACCGGCGCCCGGCTGCGTCAACGGCGCCCGCAAACTTGGGTTCCAACTCTCGCCACGATAAATCTTGGCGAAGACGTGCCGACCATTCTGCACGCGATAATCCGCGCCCAGCAACCCGCCTTTGCGGCTTTCGATTCGCGGCACGTCGCCGCCGAACAGGTAGACGTGCTGCAAACTCAACCCGCCCAATAATTCGTCGAGCAGGTAATTGAGATCGTGCCGGCTGCCGAGTCCATCGAGATACGCCGTGTGCTTGTCCCACGCCGCCTTCAAATCGTAGCCGTGGTAGCCCGGATCATAAAGAAAATCGCGCTCGATGCGGAACACTTCCCAATACATCTGCCGCCATTCGGACCGCGGATCGACGCGAATTTCGAGCCCGTCCATCTTAAGCGCGCCGTCGCCAGGTTTGGCAGGTCCGGCCGTTCCAGTCAGAAACCAACCCTCTCCGTGGCGGTAGAGCATTTTCTCGCCATTTCCGGAGACGGCAAATTGGGTCGCTCCCTCGACGACCTTCTCGGTCTTGCGCTTGTCGAGATCAAAGCGCCGGACCGTAGATGCCGGGCGTCCGTCGCCGTCATCCACGCCAGGGATCATCGGTCCTTCAAGGACGAAGATCGTTCCGGCCTTGCCCGCGAGCAGGCCGACATAATTTTTCGGTGGAATCGGTAGCGCCAGGGTGCGTTGATCGAGATCCTCAATATCCACCGTTACTTTTGGCAGGCTCTTCTCGGCGTCCTTTTTCGGTTTCGCCTTGTCCTTCTCAGCGATCTTCGCCTTCTCTTCATCGCTCTCGGGCGCGAGCGGCGAGGGGTCCGACTTGCTCAGGACAACCGCGTAGACGCTGCGCGTCACGGGGCGGTTGAGGACGGACATTCCGGACCCAACGGCCGGTCCGATGTCTGTGCTCGCCGTGAAGTAAAGGTACTTTCCGCCTCGGTCAAATTCGGGATAGCGGGCGTCGCTCATCCCATCGGTCACTTGATGCGTCTTGCCCGAATCGAGCGAGTACAGAAAGACTGCATTCAGATAGTTCTTCAGAATTCGGCTGTAGGCGAGCCACTTGCCATCCGGCGACCAGACCGCGTTGAGCGGCTCGTCTTCGAAGATGGCTGTATCCACCTTCGTGGATTTGCCGCTCTCGAGATCGACATACCACAAATTGAGTCGCTTATCCGCATAAGCGATTCGCTTGCCGTCCGGCGACCATGTGGGGTTGTAAAAATACGACGGCTTGTCCCCGAGTTTGAACGTCTTGACTTTGCCGCGGCCATCCTGGGCACGAATGTGCAGCAGATACTCGCCCGATTCGTCGGAGAAGTATGCAATCGATTTGCCATCCGGCGACCATACCGGGTCGCGCTCGGCGGCGCTCGGTGTATTCGTCAGGTTGCGAATGTCTCCCTTTTCGGCGGGTACGGTGAGCACTTCGCCACGTGCCTCGAAGAGCGCTCGCGTCCCGCTCGGTGAGAGGGCTGCTTTTTGAATGTTCTTCGCGACCTTTTCGATTTTCGACCGGACGCCCGGCAGGTCGGCCGTTACCTGAATCGGGATTGGTTTCGATTTTTCGGTCTTCAGATCGAACAGGTAGAGACTGCCGAATCGATCGTAAACGATGGCGTCGCTGCATGCCGACGCCGACTTGATGTCCGCCCCGGCTGGCTCCAGCAAGCGACGGATTTCGCGCGTGCCCGTGTCGTAGACGAATAGCGTTGTCGGGCCGTCCCGATCGGAGAGGAAATAGATGTGGTCGCCAACCCACATGGGATTGAAGTCATTCGAGTTGGTCCGCGGAAGTTTGGTGATGGACGAATCGGCGAGGTCGGCGACCCAGATGGGCGAAGCCGTTCCGCCCCGATAGTTGCGCAGAGGCCGGAATGCACCGGGGAACTGCGGCTTGTTCGAAAGCGGCACATAGGCGATTCGCTTGCCGTCCGGGGAAAGCGACCCATCCTCCGCCTGGGGCAAGGGAAGTTCCGTCGGTTCCCCGCCGCCAATTGGCACCGTAAACAGGCGCAGAAATCGCGCGTAGCTGGCACGCGATGAGCGGAAGATCACCGACTTGCCATCCGGCGACCAGCCGACCGGGACATCCGGATCGGGGTGATGTGTGAGCCGCTGCGGAACGCCGCCCGCGGTCGGCATGACATACACGTCGAGGTTGCCCTCATAGTCGCCGCCAAATGCGATTTGCGCCCGTCGGGCGAGAATACCGGATAGCTTTCGAGTCCCGTGCCCGCGGTCAGTCGGCGGGCATCGCCGCCCCTGCGGTCAGTGATCCACAAATCGCCGGCGTAAACAAATGCCACGTGCTTGGCGCTGACTGCCGGCCGCTGCAATAACAGTGGCGGTTCGGCGGCCCGTGCCAGGCAAGGCAACAAGGCCACGACGACTAGGATGCGGTACATACGAGTTCCTCCCCGAAATGAGTGCCTGATCGCGGGTGGTCGCCACGGTTGCCAGCAATAGTACGAATCGTACTATTGCCGTCAATGGCGCTGGCATCCACGCATCAATCGGACGAGCGCCGCTGGAACCGAGACTGAATCCTTCTATGGCTCGCAAGCAGAAGCTGACCGAACTGGAAGGATGTGTGCTCGCGGTGATTAGAGCCCGTGGGCCGTGCACGCCATATAGCGTTCGCAAGGAGTTTCAGTCGTCGAGCACTCCCTACTGGAGCGGGAGCGCCGGCGCGATATATCCGCTAGTTCGTCGGCTCGAGCGGCGGCGACTGATTCAACCGGTTCGCGCAATCAGCGACGGTCGCGGCGGCCGGCTTTATGCGTTGACGATCGCGGGCCGAAGGTCGTTGCAGAAATGGCTGAGCCCGCCGCTTTCGGATTTGACCGTCGGGTCGCAGCCCGATCCGATCCGGACCCGTGTCGGTTTTCTTCAGCTCCTCTCCCCCAAAAGTCGGCAGGCATTCCTCGAAGATGCAAAAGTCAGACTGCAACACCATTTGCAGTGCCTGACCGCTCAAGGCACTTCGAAGTCCGCGGATCCGTTCGAGCAATTTGCGCAGCGGGGGAGCTTTTTGGTCATGCAAGCCCGTCTAGCCTGGCTAACCGAAATGGCTGACGCCCTGCAAAAACCCGCGTCGTTTGATGGCAAGGGAAGTTGAAGAAGTCTCGCTTACCTCGATAGACCCGACATTTCCATTTTTGTTCAACCCAACCGTCGAATTGGATGGTGGCTTCTGCGAAAGTCATCTGTTACCATCTGTAGCGCTACAAGGAGCTTCACATGTATTCACGAGTTGCCATTCTGTTGCTACTTCTCGGAGCGCTGACATATGCAGCGCCACGGAAGGAAACCGGGAAACAGACTCTTTACCTGCCGACGACTGTGGGTGACAAGCGGGTTTATGAAGTCGGTTCGCGCGGCCGAACCGGCGAAGTCAGTGAGTGGGTGTCTGCCGTCAAAAGGAAGGGGGCCATGACGGTCGTTTCGTTTAGCCGGGAGGAAGGAGGACCAACGTTGTATTGCTACGGCGCATCGGCCGATGGGGTATTCCGGGTGTCCTCCGGCGACATGGCGTACGACCCGCCTTACCGACTCGCGAAGTTTCCAGTGAAACCGGGGGAGACCTGGGAGGAATTCGCGCCTGCACTGAAAGGGACCGCCAACCCGAAAATGAAATACACGACCGAAAAGGAAGAAGAAATCGAAGTCCCCGCCGGCAAGTTCCGGGCCATCCGGGTCGAGTCGGAATCCACCATCAACGGATCGGTCATCCGCACAACTCAGTGGCATGCCGCGGGTGTGGGCATAGTTAAGATTCTGACTAAGGACAACCGCAGTGAGCGGATTCAGGTGCTCAAGTCATTTACGCCGGCCAAAAAGTGACCAGCACGGGCTGCGAGCCTTAGCCGTCGCCATTCGGCACGACACAGTCGCTCTCTCCGGCGAGAGGTCGATGTGCGCGCCGCGGTGATTTGGCAACAACTCAGCCGGCACAAATCCAAATCTCATTTCTTCGCTGGCATTGAAGTTGCTTCTGACGACGCTGTCGCCCGCTTTCGAGGTAACAACATGCTCCGCTGGGCACTGATTTTCTTCGTCGTTGCGATAGTTGCGGCGATCTTTGGATTCGGCGGCATCGCTGGCGACGCGGCGTGGATAGGAAAGATTCTGCTCGTTGTCTTCCTGATCCTCGCAATCGTGTCGCTTTTCTTTGGCCGACGTGGTCCCGTGACTTGATCGAATGCGCTAAGGCTCGATCATTGGTCGAGCCTTAGCGCACTCGCGTTAATGGCGTTATGAGCAAACGAATCAAGCCTGACGTGCGAGCCGCACTCCCGCGGCAAATGCTGCTCATGGGTCGGCGCCAGCGGACCTCTCGCAACGCCACGAGGAGCAAGCGGGCCGAGCATCGCATTCGTTCAATGGGACCTGACGTGATTGACGTAGCGGCAAGACTCCCCTCGGACCGACATTCACCAGCGAATCTCAATTCCAGCGTTGACGCCGTGCGCCCAGAATAGATCTTCACGCCACGGCATGGTCGGCTGGGCCAGACCGACGAGTCCGCCCGGTTGCACCTGCGTCGAGTTCACCGGCTCGATTTGATCCCCGGGTCGAACGGGGTTGCTCCAGGTGATGAGGCTGTAGCCGGCGTGGATGCGCAGCCAGTTGGTCACCTCGACCCCGAAATCAATCTTCAACTCTGTCACGACGTTCAGGACACATCGCTCGTACTCGCCGCGGTTGCTCGGCAGAACGAATAGTCCGTATTGTTGCGACTGGCGGTTGCCGGGAACGTGGAAGATCGATTCCCCCTTCAGTCGCACCAATTCGTCGTTGACTCCGAGAGCGGCGGCCGCCTTGCCCGCGACGAAGAAGCAACCGCAGCGATATTCGCCGGTGAGGCCAACTTGTCCGCCGTAGAACTTGTTGAACGTGGAGAGGTGGTCTTCGAGTCCGAGCAGGGTCGATTGAGCAGGAAGGATTTTGGAGCTGGAGGTCAGATCGAAGCGTTCGCGGAGTTGCAGGAAGCGGCCGCCAGCCAGCCAGTGCAAATCAAAATTGTCGTCGCCTAGCCAACGGAAAAGCGCGTTGGCCTCCTGGCCGAACAATTCCATGCGCGAATAGACAACCGAGCTGCCAGTCAGATCGCCGAGCTTCGGATCGTGGCCGGCGACGATGCGAGTATGCGCCAGGCCGTCGCTTGCGTCGATGTAAGGAATCGCCAGTGTGGGAAACGTATTCCAGGGAATGGTCAGGTAGGTCGAATCGCGCTCGAGGAAGAACGCCGTCGCTTGTAGTCCGAAGGTGTGACAGTCGTCGGCCCACCAATCAATCTCGGGGCGAACCCCGATGTAGCGGATGTGGCGGCTGTTGAGACGACCATCGCTCAAAACCGTGACGCCGGGATCGCCGGGCAGGCCCGCGCTTCCTTCGGGGCCAGCGGTGAGCACCGGCGGCACGCGCAACCGATTCAAGTACCAATAGAGGTAATCAACGTGGACTGCCCAGCGATTGTCAGGTGCGGGCGTGACGCATTCTTGCAATTGCAGATTCGGGTCCAGTGCATCTTGAGCGGCGGCCGATCCCGCCAGCAACGCGAACGCAACCAACGCGAACGCTCGGCGCATCGCCGGTCCCTCCCAGGCCATTCCGCAGTTCATTCGCTTTCATCGACAAGCACCACGTAGTCCATAAGTGCGCAAGACCCGGCAAATCAGGAACGACCATGGCGGGGTGCGGTAGTATCGGTTATGCGGGTCATGCGGGAATTACTCGCCAGCCGGCGTTAACCTCGGGATCGGCGACCGCCAAGAATACAACTTACAGTGACATTGCAGGTTGTAGTGTCCTGTTCAGTTTTCATGTGCCTGTCCGCCGGGCCCGTCATGGTGGGGGGTCAGTGACTGTGCCGCCAAGTCGGACAGCCCTCAAAAGCACGCTCAGCCGCCCGAGCTTTTCCTCGCCGGAGGTCTAACTATGAGAACCAACATGTGCGGCCTGATGTTCGCCACGGGGATGGCGGTCCTCTTCGCTGGTCGGCAGCAAGTGAGGGCCGATCCAGTGCCCAAACCGCCAGCAGACGCGCTGGCAGCGAAGGTCCAAAAGGCGCAGGAGGAAGGCGTCAAGTACTTGAAGAACGGGCAGCAGGACCACGGCGGCGGGACGTGGAACTGGGAGGACGTCACTCTCAACTTGATCCAGCCGGGGGGCACTTCGGCGCTTGCGGTCCTCGCCCTGCTGGAGAGCGGGCTCAAGCCGGACGACAAGGTCGTTGCCCGTGGGCTGACATACCTGCGGACCGTGGAGCCGCAGCACACCTACGTTGTCGGCCTGCAGACGCAGGTGTTCTGCCGGGCCAATCAAAAGGCCGACGCGGACCGAATCAAGCGAAATATAAAGTGGCTGGAGGATGCCGCCGTCGGCAACGGGAAGACGTTCGAGGGGTGGAGCTATTCGGCGGACCGGGACACACGGGCCGACCACTCGAACACCCAGTTCGCGGTCGCCGCACTGTATGCCGCCCACCGGTCCGGGTTCAAGGTGAAGCGCGCGAGCCTCTGGGAGGACATTCGCGCTCTATTTGTTCGAACTCAGAAGGCGGATGGCGGGTGGGGATATGCCCCGGAGGGAGCGATGACCTCCGATGCTCCCTACTCGACCCACAGCATGACCGTCGCCGGCCTCGCGTGCCTGGCCTTGGCCAAGAATGTCCTTGGCAAGGACAGCGACGCGGCCGAGGGAGCCCGCGGTAACGGGGAGGCGTGGCTGGCCCGTCACTTCGCGATTCAGAACAAGAAGAGCGCCTTCTACAATCTGGATGCCATCGCTGCGCTCGGCCGAGCGTCCAGGGCACGGGTGTTCGGTGCCAAGGACAAGAAGCACGAGTGGTACAAGCTGGGCGCGGAATGGTTGCTCAAAAATCAAAAGCCGGGCGGGGAATGGCAGATCCACACGCCCATCGATGACTTTCCGGTTGTCTCCACCAGCTTCGCCCTGCGCTTCCTGGCCAGCCGGCCGGACTGAGGAGCGAATGGCGGATGGACGGAAGCGCCTCGACCGGGAGAATGCCATGACGTCCAGTTGTTCGACATACGAACACCTTTCGATAACGGTCCCTTGCAAATCGTCCGCCCGATCGGAAACGGGAACACCTTTCGCCATCGACGGCGAGCGGGATCGTATCACCTTCCGTCGGAGAGTGGCCAATGACCGAGGGCTGGCTGATCGTCTGGATGCTTTCGGTGATCTTCGTTGCCACGCTGATCCGGTCGGCCTTCGGATTCGGCGAGGCTCTGATCGCCGTCCCGTTACTCGCGCTCCGGATGCCGGTCGAGGTGGCCGCACCGCTGGCTGTTCTCATTTCGATCACCGTCGCGGTCGTCATTCTGGTGGAAGACTGGCAAAAGATCCATTTCGGCAGTGCCTGGCGATTGGTCCTTTCCACGCTCTTCGGCATTCCGTTCGGCCTGCTGCTTCTGACAATGGCGCCCAGCCCCGTCGTCAAGGCCGTGATGGCCGTCGTTATCATTGCCTTCTCGGGCTTCTGCCTGGCGCGGCGGACTCCCCTTGAGCTGCACGACGACCGGCTGGCCTGGCTGTTTGGCTTTGGCGCGGGGGTGCTCGGCGGGGCTTATGGCATGAATGGGCCGCCGCTCGTGATCTACGGCACGCTTCGCCGTTGGTCGGCTCAACAGTTCCGGGCGACACTGCAAGGGTATTTCCTGCCCGCGAGCCTGCTCGGCATGGCCGGCTACTGGCTGGCCGGCCTGTGGGTCGCGCCGGTCAGCCGCTATTACCTGTTCTCGCTGCCGGTCGTCATCGTATCGATCGTGCTGGGGCGCATTGTCAACCGGCGAATGGCGCCAGCGTCCTTTGTCCGTTCCGTGCACAGGGGGCTGATTCTCATCGGGATAGTCATTCTGATTCAGTCGTTCGCGCGATGAGCCACGATGCCATTCACCTCACATAGATCGGATTCGCGACGATCCACGGCCGCCATTCGCCATCGAACTTGAGCCAGGCTTCGAGGCGGTAGACGCCTGCTTCCTTGACGGCGTACTCGAACTCTGTCTTGTTCTCGACCTTCGCGACGACCTTGCCGTGGCGCAGTAATCGCATGTACGCACGCATCGGCAACTTGGCGATCAATTTCAAACCATCGGCCAGTTTGACTTCATCGCCCATGATGGCAGACTGTTTGCCGTTGATGACCGCGTCGAAGCGGAACCCGGTCGCGTCGCCCATCCACTCGAAGGCGACATAGGCGTGGCCGGACTTGAGTGCCGTGCGAATGGCAGGCTCGTCCAACTTGGGCGCGAGGATATGAGTGGCAGAGTTGCGGAACGAACGATAGTAAGGGTCAACGTCCAGCCGAGCGAGAATGTCGCCGGCTTTGTGCCCCTTGGTCATTTCCTTGATGCCGGGCCGTAGCGTCGCCGTGATTTTTTGCATCTTGTCGTCGGCGTCGACGTTGGTTCCGATCCGTACGGTATCCGCATCCACCATCTTGATGAGGAGCACCTGGTTGTGATGGCAATCGTTGGCGGCGATGCCGGTCAGTCGTCGCTGCTTGGTTTCCTTGTCCCACTTGTCGAGGTAAAGCTTTGGATAATCGCATTGAAACGCGAACACTTCATCCGGATAGAGCTTGACGGCTTTTTGCAGTTCGGCCAACTGCTTGGGGTCGGTCAGCTTGGCGGCCAGCGCCAGGAGCGAGAACTTGTCTTTCTTGGCATCCCAGTGGCGGTTGTAGACTTCGAGGCCAGTCAAGCCGTCCATCGAGTGATCCTTCCGTTCCTCGATGTGCGAAAGGAAGATCATGCCATCGCCGTCCGTGACCGTGTTGACGAAGTCTATTCCTTTCAGTTCCATGCGCTTGAGAATCGACTTCATCGGATAGACGAGGAAGCCGTTGACCTCGGAACCGGGAATGAAAAGGACCCCCTCCTTCAATCCCCGCCAGCGCCCGTCAATAAAGTCGCGCGGCGGGCGGTAGTGATCGGTGAGCAAGATGACATGGACGCCAGCCTTCTTGGCGTCAGCGAGCATTTCGGGCAGCGTGCCGCCGGGATGTGTCGAATCCTCGGCATGGGCGTGCAGGATGCAACGATAGTCGTTGAGACCGGGGCGAATTGGAATCTCAACCCGCAGCGGCTTCAGTTTTTCGACATCCGCATAGGCGGCGGCCAGGTGAGTCAGAGTCAAGCGTTCGAGATTCGAACGCTTGCCGGTCAACGGCTCGGCGGCGGGCGCGGTGGATGCCAGCAGCGAACAGGCCGCGAGGGCGAAAAGACTTCTACGAAACCACACAGCTTGATTAACGCGGGACAGCATGGATTGGATTTAGTTGACTGCCACTACCCCGACGGTACGCGTGCGGACTATTCTACCAACGCAGGAGAAATACCGAATGGACATTGCCACTACATTTCTCTCCGCCATCATCAACGCCTTCGAGGCCAACAAGCGATTGGCCGACCGAGCCGTCGAGCAGGTGCCGGACGACAAGCTTCACGTCGCTCTCGATGCGAATACGAATTCCATTGCCCTCGTCATGAAGCACATCGCCGGCAACCTGCTCTCGCGCTGGACCGACTTTCTGACGACCGACGGCGAGAAGCCGTGGCGGACGCGCGACGATGAGTTTGTCGACTCATTCAAGAGCCGAGCCGAAGTTCTGGAATTCTGGGAGCGGGGCTGGGCCTGCCTGCTGACGACGCTCAACACTCTCAAGTCGGAAGACCTTGTCAAGACGGTCACGATCCGCGGCGAGCCGCATTCCGTACCATTGGCGCTGGAACGGTCGCTCGGCCACACTTGCTACCACATCGGCCAGATCGTTCAGGTCGCCCGCATCCATGCCGGCGAAAAGTGGAACACCCTGACTATTCCCCGCGGCGGCTCACAACAATTCAACAAGTCCAATTGGGGTCAGACGGGGAGGTCGCATTCCTGACCCTGGAGTTCTTTCATGACAGAGTCGCAGCGGAGCCGAGCCGGTCCATGCGAAGACCTTGTATCGTTTTCTTCAGCAGCGTAGACTCAACATCTCTGGCAGCGATAATTCTCGAATCCTGATTTTGCCGCGAATTCTCAACATGCTCCGAATCCTCGGCTCGAAACGTCGGCTTTGCCGCGGCTGGACGCGCCGGGAATTCATTCAGGCTAGCACCGTCGGTACTTTGGGGTTCGGCGATCTGATATCCAGCCGAGGGGCGATTGCCAGTGGTGAATCGCGGGCATCTGGCTCGTTCGGCAAGGCGAAGGCTTGCATTCTCCTCTACTTGTATGGCTCGCCCAGCCAACTGGAGACATTCGACGTCAAGCCCGATGCTCCGACTGGCATCCGCGGTGACTTGCGGTCAATTTCAACGGCAATTCCCGGTTACCGAATTGGCGAACTTCTACCGCGAACCGCGAAGGTGCTCGACCGAACCACCGTTGTTCGGTCGATGACTCATCCGTATCCGGTACACGGCATTGCCTACGCGACCACGGGCTTGCCCGACCCCCGGGGCACGATTGAAGTTTCGCCGCGTGATCCGGGACATTGGCCATTCATCGGATCGGTAGTCGATCGCCTGGCGGACAATCGTACCCCCAGCCGAGTTCCACCGGTTCCGAACAACTTGGCTCTGCCCTGGCCGTTAAGCACTCGTCGGACCAACCAGCCGCACCGGTCGGGCCCCTATGGCGGGTTCCTGGGTCCGGCCTACGATCCCGTCTGGACCGAATTTCGCGGCGAGGGCACGCGGCCATTTACGCAAGAGAATCGTGGCGTGGTGCAGGAGTTTCGTGACCCGTATGGAGGCATTCTGCCGGACGGCCGTTTTGAGATTTCCGCCGGAGCGGATTCGCGTGATGTGCTGACATTGGATCGCCTGGACCGTCGTCGCTCGCTGTTGGCTCAGATCGATCATTGCCAGCACGAGCGTGACAACGACGCGAATCGGGGATTTGATCGCTATCGAGGGATGGCTTACTCGTTGCTCACTTCGGACCGATTGCGCAATGCCCTCGATCTGCGCCGCGAACCGCTGGCCGTGCGTGAAGGCTACGGAATGACGCTTTTCGGCCAAGGCGCCCTCGTCGCACGCCGACTCGTGGAGGCCGGCAGCCGATTTGTGAGCGTGTTCTGGGACGAGTACGGATTGGCCGACAGCGCCTGGGACACGCACTACCAGCACTATCCGCGACTGAAGGACGAGCTTTGTCCGACTTTCGATTTGGCGTACGCGGGCCTCATTCGCGACTTGGAAGCACGTGGGCTTCTCGCTGAGACGGCAGTGGTCTGCATCAGCGAGCACGGCCGGACACCGCAACTCAGCAATGTGAAGGGTGGCGGCCGCGACCACTGGTCGCGTGCTTATTCCGCGATCTTTGCGGGCGGCGGTTTCGCCTCCGGCCGAGTCGTAGGCAAGACGGACCGGATCGCCGGCGATGTGGCGGAAACGCCGGTGTCGCCGAAAGACATTCTGGCGACAACATATCACTTGCTGGGAATCGATCCGGCGGCGACTCTGATCGACCACATGGGCAGGCCCCGACCAATCGCCGGCGAAGGAAAGGCACGCGAGGAATTGTTCATGTAGGAACGGGTCCGTGTCAACTCTGAGGCAATGCCCCATTAAGCAGCGGCGGGAAAATAAAATTGCGGCAAGCATTGGGAGAATCGAGCAGACTCAACACCGTCCGCTTGGCAGATCATTTTCCCGCTGCTGCCCAAGACCTCGAACTCGCCGAATGGAGACAAGAGGAGAACAAATGGAACCGCAGACTGCCAAAATGACAGAGTCTCCGCCAACTCCGCCAACTTTTTCTCCATCACCCCAGAGCGGGCTGCGGGCGGTCGCGCTTCATACGAGGTGATCGGCACTGCCGGGAAAATCGAACAGGCTCGACACCGTCCGCATGGTAGATCATTTTCCAGCCGCGGCCTTAGGTCAAAACCCCTGTCGCCACCTCGCCGGACACATCCGTGAGTCGATAATCCCGCCCAGCATGGCGGTAGGTCAGCTTCGTGTGGTCGAGTCCCATCAGGTGCAGAATGGTGGCATGGAAGTCGTGGACATGAACCGGCTTCTCCACGGCCTTGATGCCATGCTCGTCGGTCGCGCCGTAGGCAATGCCGCGTTTGACCCCGGCTCCCGCGAGCCACGAACTGAACGCCCAATTGTGATGTTCGCGGCCCGGATTGTCGGCGGTGTTGTTGAACGGCGTTCGCCCGAACTCGGTCGTCCAGACGACCAGTACATCATCGAAGAGTCCGCGCCGCTTCAAGTCCTGGATCAAGCCCGCCATGGGTTGATCGACTTGTGGAGCGAGCCGGCCATGATCCGCCATGTTGCCGTGCGAATCCCAGTTGCCGCTCGAACCGGTGTGAATCAGCTCGACGAAGCGCACGCCTCGTTCGACAAGCCGGCGGGCGACCAGGCACTGCCAGCCAAAGCCTTCCTGTTGTCCCCGTTTCAGGCCGTAGAGCTGGAGAGTGGAATCCTGTTCCTTCGAGAGATCGAGGGCGGCCGGCATCTCGGACTGCATTCCCGCGGCCGTTTCGAACGAGCGGATCCGCGCTGCCAATTTGGGATCGTTGCCGCGATCGGCTCGGTGCAATTCATTGAACTGCTTCAGCGCGTCGAGTTCCAGTTGCTGACGCCGCTCGGTCGGCACTCGACGCTTGAGATTCGCGATCGGCTCTGGCCCGGGCACGACCCGCGTGCCTTGATGGGCGGCGGGCAGAAAATCAGCGGCCCAGACCTGCGTGCCGGCGTACGGCATCTGCGGCGCCAGGACCAGGAACGATGGCAGGTTCCGATTCGGCGTGCCGAGGCCATAGCTGATCCACGAACCAATGCTCGGCCGCGCGAACGCGAACGATCCCGTATGCATGCCGAGCGTGGCGTTGTAATGGTTGGAGTGGCTCGTGTGCATCGAGCGAATGAGGGCGACGTCGTCAATCTGCCGCGCCAGGTGCGGAAACAGATCGCTCACCTCGACGCCGCTTTTGCCACGCGGCGAGAACTTCCAGTTCGGCTTCTTCAGAAAGAGCTTTTCGTAGCCCGGGCGGTTCCGCGTCTCCGGATGGTTGAGCGTGATTTGCTTGCCGTGATCCGCGATCAGCTTCGGCTTCGGATCGAACGCGTCAACGTGCGAGACACCGCCGCTCATGAACAGGAAGATGATGGATTTGGCCTTCGCCTGGTGATGCGGTCTCTTCGGTGCGAGCGGATCGGTCGACTCCGCGGCCAGCAACTCGCTGAGAATGCCGTCCATGAGCAGCGAGCCGGCCACGGCCGACCGGACAAAGCAACGACGGGAAACGGGGACCATGGATCAATCCAAGTAAAGGAATTCGTTGCCAGCAAGGATAATGCGGGCGAGGGCCGACCAGGCGATCGTTGCGCCGGGCGGGTGGAGTATTCGAGAGGGCTGCGGTGTATTGAGACAAGAACGTCTTGGCGAGTTTGCGGTCGCTGATCGTGGGCAATCGTTGCAAGGCGAGGCGGAACAATTCGTCCAGTCGAGCCGAGTCGTTCGGCAGGGCCAGTGCTCGCGTTGCAAGCTTTTCGGCCTGCGCATGGAAGAACGGGTCGTTCAGGAAGTAGAGTGCCTGCGTCGGGACCGTCGTATCCTGCCGCACGGGCGTGGTGGCGTTCGGGTCGGCTCCGTCGAACAGTCCCAAGAACGGGTGACGGCGGTTGCGCAGGCTGATTAAGTAAACGCTCCGCTTGTCGGAGTCGTAGAAGGTGCTGAATGGCACGTGTTGAGTGAAGTTCCAAGTGGACTCCGGCGGGAAGGGGTGCGGGCCGCCCGGCGTGCGATCGAGCCGACCGCTGGAAGTGAGCAGCGAGTCGCGGATTTCTTCGGCACTCAGCCGGCGGCGCTCGAACCGCGAGTACAAATCGTTGATTGCATCGATGGTTGCAGCACTCGCACTTGGCGTGCTTCCTTGCTGATAGGTCGCGGACAGCATGATTCGCCGATGCATCGCCTTGACGCTCCAGCCGGACTCGACGAACTCGGCCGCCAGCCAGTCGAGCAGTTCCGGATGCGTCGGCGCGATTCCCCGAGTGCCGAAGTCGTTCGCGGTCTTCACCAGGCCTTTGCCAAAGTGATGGAGCCAGATTCGATTCACCATGACGCGAGCGGTTAGTGGATTCGACTTCGACGCAATCCAATCCGCCAGTTGCAGCCGGCCGCTTCCCGAGCGAGTGGATATGGCTTGGCCGCCAAACACTTCGAGCCACCGTCGCGGCTGCACCGGGCCCGGCTTCTCCGGATCGCCGCGAAGTTGCAGCTTGACGTCGTGTGGCGAGCCTTCCGATACGGCATAAGCAACCGGGATTTTAGGTGCTGACGCGGTCAACGCGGCCCGTTCGCGTTCGAGCTTCATCCCCTTTTCGGATAACGCCGCGAGAGCGAGCAAGTCGGCCTTCATGTCGCCGGCAAAGCGCTCAATCAACCAGCCGACGCCGTCCGGACCGCCGGGGTGAACGTCTTTCACTCGACCGGTGATGCGAATCTTGCCCGCGATGGGGCTGAGCCACCCGATCGCGACATTTCCATTTGGCGCGGGATGAACGAAGATGGAACGAGCCGGCAACTTGGTCCAAACGGCGATCGGCTCCTTGCCCGCGTTAACGAAAACGGACGGCGTGTCACCATTTCGCCAAACGTTCAGTCCGCGTTTGCCCAAGAGATCGTGGACCGCTTCCGGCAGTAGGTGTGGTCCATCGCGGGTGTCGAGGAACCACCAAACATGGGGATTGCCAAATCCATCTCGATGTGGATTGCCTGCGAGCAGATCATCCAGAACATCATGGGCCAGGTTCCAATGCCGCTGCTGTCCGCCGATTTCGCATATCTCCCATTCCACCATCGTCGAATCGGCGCCGTGATTCTTGAGTGGCGTCACCGATAACTGAATCAACTGACCGGCTTTGACGTCGATCGCACGGGAAAGGTTGTCGAATTCGTGTTCACCGCCATCGGGGATCTCGCCCCGTGCGAGGACGGAAGCAGCCTTCGTGGCCGATTTCAATTTGTGCAATCGCTTCCCTTGCTCGTCGCGCAGCCGCGATTGCGCTGCTTCCAAGATCGCGAGCTTCTGGCGATATGGTTTGACGACGCGTTCCCATTCCGCTGGTGGCACGAGCGGCACCAGATCGTGCGGCTGCTGTTTGGGTTCGCAACCGGGAAACGCGAACTTCGTGCTGTCGAATATGCCGTAGAGCGCGTAATAATCCCGCGCGGTTACCGCGTCGTACTTGTGATCGTGACAGCGGGCGCAGCCGAGCGTCAGCCCGAGAAACGCTTTGCCGATCGTGTCGATCGTGTCTTCATGCGTCAGGTGCATGTCCTTGTCGATGTCGTGGCCGAACCGGCGTGCGAGTGCCAGGAACCCGGTTGCCACGACTTGTCTCGCGTAGAGTTCCGCAGGCCCGTGCGCCGCGAGAATGTCCCCCGCGAGTTGTTCGCGCAGGAATTCGTCGTACGGCTGATCGCGGTTAAACGCGTCGATCACCCAGTTGCGGTACCGCCAGGCGTGCGGCAACGGATGGTCGCTATTCTCGCCGGCCGTGTCCGCATAGCGGACGAGGTCGAGCCAATGTCGGCCCCAGCGTTCGCCATAGGCGGGCGACGCGAGCAGGCGATCCACCACTTTCGCGAATGCGTCGGCCGCGGTGTCCTTGAGAAACGCATCGACTTCGTCCATCGTCGGCGGGAGGCCGGTGAGATCATATGTCGCTCGCCGAATCCACGTGCGCCGATCAGTTGGTGGTGAGAGTGCGAGCTTGTGCTCGGCGAGTTTGGCGCGAACGAACGCGTCGATCGGATTGGTCGCTGAGTTTTTCGGCACAGCGGGTCGGACGACCGGCTGGAACGACCACCACTTCCTTGCCTCGCCGATTGTAACCCCGCCAATGCGTCCGGCGTCCTCGCCACGCGGATCGATGGCTCCATCCTTGACCCATTGCACGAGCGCCGCGATCTCGGCCGCGGCGAGTCCTTTGGCGGGCGGCATCCGCAGCCGATCGTCGATCCGGCGAACTGCTTTGATGACCAGACTTTCGTCCGGCTTGCCCGGCTGGATTGCCGGGCCATTTTCGCCGCCGGTCTGCCAACCCCGCTTGGAATCCAGGCGCAAACCGCCTTTCTGTTTCTCCGGGCCGTGACACTTGACGCAGCGTTCAACAAGGATTGGGCGAACCTTGGCCTCGAAAAAATCGGTGGGTTCCGCACGGAGTGGCGGCGCGTTCCAAAGCATCCCGGCGACAATTGCACCCAGCAGTCCGACCGGCGTTCGCAAAGGATCACGCAGTTTTCGTCGGTGTTGAAAGGGCAAGTTCATGTCGCCAATGTCCATGCGAATCAGCGGATTGCGACCGCAATCTTGGCGGTAAATCTTGATGGTCGTTCGGCACCGCCCATTGTAGTCGATCGCGGTGCTTCTCGAAAACCGTATCCAGGATAGAGCGCTGCGCGTTCGACCCCGGTCTCCGAAGATTTGGCACTTTCAGCGTGATGCAGATGGATCGAGCGGATCGCTGAGCCGTTGAGCGTTATTTTGCTGGTTGGCTCCTCATGACGTCCTCAAATCCTTTGACTCGTTCGACCAGCAAGGGCACATCGACCATGGAAATGCTCCCGTCGACGCTGCCCCAGGCGAGATAGCGACTGTCGGGACTGAAGATGTAATTCCCCCCGGTTGCCACCAGAAAATCCGAACAATTGAAATCGACCCACGCTTCATCGCCCGGCGCACGCTTCAGTGATACCGTCGGTAAGAGGTTGCCACGATTCTGGCGCGGTAAATGCCATCCACTTCCGATCGGCGGAGACCGATTGCGGCAAGTCGTTCGCGGCGATGGGTGGATCGCGCTTGGTTAAATCGTACTGGAGTGTGGGCGGAGTATCCGCATTGACCCACAGCGATTTGAGATCTTCGCTCAAGAGACAATTCGGTGTCGAAGGGATCGTTGACCCACCGGCCGGAATGCTCCAAACCAGCTTGCCGCTTGGCACTTCATAAAGTTCGATCCGGCGGTCGCGTGGCGGATCGCGTGGGCCGGCCCACAAGTAATGCTTACCGTCGGGCAACAGCCAATGTTCGATGAAACGGCGCTCGTCGCCAGGCTTGGGCTTGCGGATCACCCGGCCCTTGCCGAGGGGCATTCCCGGTTGCAAGTCGTACACCGTGGTGGTGACGTTGCCCGTTTTGCTTGCCGTCTGTTCGCGGATCAGCACGAATCGGTTGGGACCGTTGGCCGC
This sequence comes from uncultured Gemmataceae bacterium, assembly GCA_963773845.1. Lineage (GTDB taxonomy): Bacteria > Planctomycetota > Planctomycetia > Gemmatales > Gemmataceae > SIAJ01. Next base: position 176,388 of record CAVZCU010000011.1, on the reverse strand, counting down.
CAATTTCTCGAAGCCCCCTGGTAAATCCCATTCGGCGAGCGACTTTCCGGATTCGACATCGTAAACAAGTGCTTTGGAATCTTTCTCGCCGCCACTGGCATAAGCGACGCGTCCACCGCCCGGGCTTAGGGCTACGTACCCTTGCATTGCCCAGAACCCAGACGCGTGCGGGGGAGAAAATGACTGAACCAGCCCCCCTGGACGGGTGACATCCCAGACGCGCACTTCAAAATCACTGGCCAGCGTGACGAGCCGCTTACTATTTGCTGCCCAGCGCACATGGTCGACGGGCGCCTGATGCCCTTCCCATCTCGCGATCACTTGGGGATAAACCGGAGTTTGAAATGCCACATCGCCCGTGACGGTGGCGGCGATCGTCTTGCCATCGCGCGAAAACCCCCAGGCGGCCCAGCAATCGGCCAGCGCGATGCGCCCCGATGATGCATACCAATATGCCCGGGGGCATCGCGGAAATGCGCACTGACGAATTGACCGTCCGGCGAAAAAACAATCGCCGATACGCCGGAAGCGGACACATTGGCCCGAAACAGAAACGTCCCATTCGTTTCAAATACGTGAACGGCGCCATCGCCCGTGCCGGCAGCCAGACGCTTGCCGAACGGTCCCCAGGCCAGTGCATCGACCGATTTGTGCGGCCGGGGCATCGTTCGCAACACAACAGGGCCGCTTTCATCGAAAGCGATGACATGGCCGGCGCCATCACCGAGCGCGACCGAGCGAGCGCCGGGGGCAAAAGCCGCTGCCGTCACTGGGCCACTCGGCTTTTCCGCCAATCGCCAATCGCTTCGCGCGGCGAGCGACGGCAGGTCCCACCCGCTGATTCGGCCGTCCGCTCGTGCCGCCCATAGCCGGCTTTCCTTTTCGTCGAATCCGACCGCACGGATGATCGAGCCGGGTTCATTCTTGACGGGCGCAACCAGTTCACCCAGCATGCGCGTCGCCTCGCGATCCCAGAGCCGCAGCCCACCGCCCGTTTCCTCGGAGAGCATTTCAGCAAGATATTCCCCGGCCGGTCCATAAGCGACCCGTGCCCGCGGCAGCCTTTCATCGGCGGGATCTGGCGCCGGCTTCGCGCGTCCGCGGCGAAATACAATTGGCCGCTTCGCCGTGCCGAGCGCAATGCGATCGCCGTCTGGATGGATCGCGGCCGGCCAATCGCGGAACTGGTAGTTCGGCAGCGACGCGCGATCGGCCTGGGCCGTCTCCGCGATGTCGAACGTGCCGAGCGTTTCGACATACAGCGATCGAAATGCAACATCGAGGAACGCGGTCGTCTCGTCCGGCGCGATTTTGCGGTGCTCGACGGCGGCTTCGAGAAGAATTCGGCGAACGTCCGCCTGTCGGCCGACGCGCGGAATCTGCGCCCGTCGCCGTGCGAGTTCCAGTAGGCTCCAAACCTTCGATTTGGCGCTCGAATCGGCTTCGCGAAGCAGTCTTTCTTCAGCCAGTGCCGTCTGTCCGCGTGCTTTCGCCTCGTCCGCGCGGCTTTGTTCCTTCTGCCAAAGGAGAACCAGAGCCGCGAGCAGTGCGCAGACCACGGCACTGGCGGCTATCCACCACGGCTTATGCCGTCGGGCGGCTTGCACCCATCGAGCGACCCGCGACCAGGAACGCGCCAGTGTCTCGTACCCGCCCAGCCAACGCCGCAAATCGGCCGCCAGCGCGCCTGCGCTGGCATAGCGATCGTCCGGTCGCTTCGCCAAGGCCTTCTCGACAATCGCCGACAAATCCCGGGGCAGATCGCCGCATAATGCAGTCGCCTTGGGTGGTGCGCTTTCCGCGACGGCGGCGGCAAGCGACGCGGGGTCGTCCGTTGGAAATGGCCGCCGCAGCGTTAATAACTCATAAAGGGTCGCGCCCAGTCCCCACACATCGGCGCGGGCGTCGCCAGCGCCACGCCAGCGCTCGGGGGCGGCATACGCCATAGTCAGAAAGGGGGCAGCCGCCGTTGGCTGCATGCCGTCGACCAGAGGGATGGTCTCGGCGACGCCGCGGGCGGTTCGCTCGATTGGTTCACCGTCAGCTCGGTGGGCCGTGCCGAAATCAATGATCCAGCAGTGGCCAGCCGCGTCGAGCATCATGTTCGACGGTTTCAGATCGAGGTGCCAAACACCTTCATGATGGGCGTAGTCGATGGCCTCGGCAGCCATCACGATGGCTTCGACCGCCGACCGGACATAACCACTTCCCGGATTGACGATGGCCGATGGCGGCAGGTCCCACGCTTTGGCCTGTGGATCGGTGACCAGGGCGGGCAATGTCGGCAACGAAGCACCGGTCGCGGCTTGTGCACGGGCTCGGCGGATCAATTCGGCGAACGACGCTCCTTCAATCAGCGGCATTACGTAATACAGCCACGGCCCCGCACGCCCCGCGGTATGCACCGGTACGATGGATGTTTGATGCAGCCGGGCCAGCGTTCGGCATTCGTGAAAAAATCGCCCGCGTTCGGAATGAGCCTCGGTCATGCGGTGCAGCTTGACGGCGACGGGCCGGCCGAGCGACTCCTGCCAGCCTTCGTAAACGATTCCCATGCCGCCCCGGCCAATCTCACGCAAAAGCTTGATGTCCGGTGGGTCGGCTGGATCGTCGATTGGATCGATCAGACTGAAACCGGCTTGGAGACGAAACTCGTCCGCCAATTCGGGAAGTTCGGCGGCGTAGCGCTCGAGCACGTGCTCGGGGTGTGCCGCACGCCGGTACTCGGCAAGAAACTCATCGAGCAAATCGAGTGTTGCCGCCGAATAGAGCACATCGTCGCTCATTTCCGGTCCATCTCCTGTATCGAGGGGGCCATGACCCCGGCTTCCGCCAGTTCCGCCGCCGACTGGGGGAACAGTTGCAGCCACACTTCGAGGGCTCGTCGACGGGCTCGGAACAAGCGAATCCGCGCGTCGCCACCGCTGATCCCAAGGCGCCCGGCGATCTCCGCCGGACTCAAGTGTTCGTCCGAGTGTAGTCGCAGGACGGCAGCCATTTCGGCCGGCAAATGAGCAAGCACGCGCTCGAACATTTCGCGCACTCGCGACCGGCGTTCGGCCTGAGTAGGCGTGGTCCCCGTATCCGCAACGACAGATGCTCCCGCCAGCGAGACCGTCCGGCCGGCATCGCGTTTATGGGCCGATCGGTTCCGCAGCCAGTCGATTCGCTGCTGCCGGACCAATTGACACAGCCAACCGAAGAGCGGTCGCGGTCGATTCAGCAATTCGTCCAGACGTTCAGCGGCCCGAGCCAGCGCCCCTTGCACCAATTCCTCCACAAGATCATCCGACCATACCTGTCCATGAAGAAGTCGATGCAATGCCGGCCCATACAGTTGATGGCCATAGCCAAGCAATTCGGCGCCCACTCGACGGTGGAGGGCATTGACGCCATCCAGGGCTACTTCGGACGCATCGACGGCAATCCTGGCGCGTATTTGATCGACCAGCTTTTCCAGGTTCAAAGGCGGATCGAGCCGTGGATCGTCAAAAAGCGTTGCAGCAAGGTGAGAGATTTCGCTTGCGCGTTCCGCCCACAGAGTTTCCAACATGGAATGACGAGTTGGCGGCACGATTCTGAGCCTCTGAACTTCCACTCACTTACCGAAAAGTCGATCTGCTCTGTTACAGCGAGAGGAACGGAAATCGAAGAACGACGCGTAACGGCGGCATGCGGCCTACGGTAAGGAATCCGTCCATATTCCATGACGTTTTTGCTTCGCAGCGTCGATCCCGACAATGGCGGGACCAGCTTTGGTTTCGCGTTCCGCGACAAGTTACTTCGTCTCGCCGTGGTACTGCCGACACTGAAATACGATCCCAGTGGTCTGCCCGAGCAAGTCTTGGATGGTGATTTCACCGTAAGGAAGGCTTAGTTCGAGTTTCGCAGACCGGGTGCGCGTTGGGAAGGCGGTCAAGAGCCGTTGCCCGCCAGTCTTCCAGCACAAGGGTTGGCCGATCCTGATCCGCAACTTAAGGAAAAAGGGCTTGTGGCCATTGCCACAAGCCCTTGGAGTGGAGGCGGCGGGAAACCAGTCGTCGTAGCGGCAGATCCTTGCAAGTAATGACCAAATAATGCTTTGCTGCGTAAGCATTTTTTCGACAGACCGACGAATAGCACCCAAAATCGCACCCCCATAGCACCCAAGCATTTTAGTGGACGCTTGAGGAATGCAATCCGTCATGCGTGGCAATCCCGATCCCCTGCCCACCCCTCCTCCTCAACCACTGCTCACGAGGTCTTCTCACGGACGGTCGGTCGAGAGTCTACCTAACCCGATCATGATTCCACGGAGTGCGACCCAAGTACGACGGCCACGAGGGTAGACCTCGTGGCCGTCGTGCCGGGACTCCAGCGCCGGCAGGACCTCAACCGACAGAATCCTCCCGGCCGAGTTTCTCCATGATCTCCTTGGCGACCTTCGGTCCCTTTGACAAGGCCACCTCGGTGATGAATGCCACAAGAGGCAGATGACGGACAACACTGCGTGCAACCTCCTGAGTGTTGGACGTTTTGCCGTCGTCGCCGAAGAACTCGATTAACACGTTCCCATTCGGCAGCGGCTCCATGTCGAAGCCAGTTGCCAGTTGCTTGGAGCGATCCTCTTCGGGAAGACTGGACGGCTCCGAGATCGAACTCTCCTTGGTTCGTTCGGCTGCGTATCGGTCCCACTCGGGTCCAGGCCCCTTCTCGAAGATCGCCCATGCCGCCTCGCCGAGCATCTGGCGACAATCCGCATCGATTACCTCCTCGATTTTTTTCATTGCGTCTTCGCCGAGGACTGCCCTTAACTGCGCCAACTGACGATCAGCCTCGGCTTGGCGAGTCACGTCGCTGTCTCCGACTTTGCCAGTCAGAAAACGAGAAACATCGATTATGACGCCTCTGCGTCTGCCAATACCCGGCAAGTACCCGCAGGTCTTCCTGGCTTGGCTCGTAGCGACTCGTCACCTCGGTGGGTCGCTCTCCTGTGTCTGCCATTTCCAAGACTCCTTGACATTCGCATTGTGTCAGCCGGATGCAACGGCTGCCCGACATTCGGGCGGCTCGCCATGACCTTTATGACACAGATGACATCAAAGCATGGCGGAAGAAAAACTTCGACCGAGCTGACCGGAGCAGAAGTGAAGGGTGATAAAAGAACGGAGCAGACCGGAGCAGACCGGAGCAGACCGGAGCAGACGGATTAGACCGGAACCAGGCGACAAATCATGACATTCATGCATGACCGTCAATCAGACGAGTGAACGGCTAGAGATTCCCAGGCAATGCTGTCCTTCCCTAGGCGGGTGCGAAATGCAAAAGCCCCTTTGCCTCTTCGATCTGCTTGTTGAGTTCACGCACAGTGTCATCAGCAATACTGGTGTAACTACTTTTGCATCCTTCATAAAAGGATTCTCGATTTGTTTCAACCATCTCTGGTCTCTGAACTCGTCAAGTACCTTTCGTTGGTTTGGAGCAGGCTTGGTGAACTTCTTGATTAGGCGACCGTGGAAGTGCAGTTCGCCGGTCTGAGTGTTCCAAGTCGGCACCTCGGAGGCCGGGGGAAGGTCGATCTCAATCGGCCCGTCAAATTTGCCGACTGGAGTGCTTTTCTTGGTGCCAAGCAGAACCGAATGAACCCTTCGGAAGCATAAACACAGTTCTGTCGAGTTTGTTGACTATCGGATGATGGTGGTAAGGTGTTCCACGGCCATCTGGCTTCTTCATTCGTTGAATGACTTCATCTGGATCGGCGTCCGTGGGCCGGTATATCGCCACCACTCGCAAGTTCCTTGGAGATCGGGGGTCTCGAACCGGATAGCACTTTCGTGAACGATTTCAAACCACCAGTGCAGGCCAGTGTCTCCGTCCGCAGGCTGTTCGCCAAAAAGACCAGTCCACCTTAAAATCTAGCGGGCAAGTGGTCCGCCGCTGGCTTAAGGTCTCGAAGTTCCCGGAACAGCACGTAGCCTCGTTCGGCGAGGAGTGTGAACGAATCGCAATAACGAGTCACCCCCAAATCAGTGCTCCAGAATCGACTACAAGCTCTCCTACTCGGCCAGAGAGACCACAGTTCGATCTTGGCATCGTCGGCGTTGTGCTTTTCGAACGATTCGTACTCGTTGTACGGCCATAATAGCTCGTCGTCTGGCGCCCTAATGAGATCGTGGAAAAGAGCGCCCAGCGGCGGGGCATTGGCCCTGAATTCATTGGCTAACGCTTCTAATCCCTGCCGGAGACTGGCATATCGACTCATCGTCATAAGGCACATCTTTCAGCAAGCCACGGCACGCCGTGGCGAGCCCGGATTCGGCTCAGGAACCATCACACGATCCTCATTTGGGTCAACTCAGTCGATCCATTGACAAAGCCGTTCCACTGACCCAAATTATACGCTCCGTCGGCGGCCGAGTTAAGCAACTCGCTGTTCCATCAATCGGCCATCGGCCGAGTCGTTGGCTCACGCTCGACGCCGACCAAGATCAATCGAGAATGAGGACTCGGCCGAAGTGGTTTCCTTCCGACCCGCTCCGGCAGGTACACCTCGGTCCAAGATCACGATGTCACGCCTGACGGCCGAAAGTCCAAGCGGCAGACTTCGCAAGTCAGGAATCGGGTTGCGAAAGCTGGTCGTTATGAACCACATCCGGAACGTGACCGATGGTCAGAATCGGCGTGAATCCTTCGGGAAGATTGGAATTACTTGGCGGCCTACTCGTTATTCGACGCCAAGCCATTCATCAGTGGCAACGTCCATTAGCACCTGTTGAATTCGCCTGGTTACTTCCCGAACCAGCATGGTCGGCTGAATTTGGCTCACACCGTTCAGTGAGCCATCGCCCGAAAAACGTCGCACTTCGTCCGATTGCATCCGGTGGCGATCCACACCTTGCGAACCAGCGAGGTCGGCTGAAGTTGGCTCACACCGTTCAGCGAGCTATCGGCGGACAAATGTCGCATTTCATTCCATTTGCGCATCCGGCGCGCGTCCCGGAGGGCTCTACACCTTCCAACCAGCGAGGTCGGCTGAAGTTGGCTCACACCGTTCAGCGAGCTATCGGCGGACAAATGTCGCAATTCATTCGATTGCGCTCCGGCGGCGCTCCCGTGAGCGTCCCCGTTCTTGCAAGGTCGAGGTCTAATTCGTTTGCTGTCTAAAGTTCCAATTTTCCGGTCATGGACGATCTGGGAATTCGGAACACTGACGGTGCCGCAGATCACACTCATCCAGTTACTGTGCGAGGACGATCTGTAGAACTGAAGATCATTTCCCCTGAAGTATCGCCACGCTCTGAACATGGTTGAGCGTTCAGTATGCAGTAGGCGTTCGATGTGACGAGATTGCAGTAGGGATCACACTCCCGGCTAGGAGGACTGAAGTGGCCGTGTCGCAGGACAAAGTTGCAACATCGCTAAGTACCACGCCGCCGCAGGAGGCAAACCGTCCGTAGGACGGCTTCTTTCTGTGAAAGAATTCCTCCTTACGGAGGTCTTATTCTTCCTTTTACCTTCCTTATAGTCAGACAAATTGAAGCAATTCAGGAACAAGATGAAGCGCTTGCAGGAAGGAGTGAATCAGTTTCTGGAAAAAATGAAACATTTGTACCGGAAAAAATGAATCACCTGCATACCTATTGTTGGGGCGATGATGCCACCGAAATAGGAGACAAATGGACTTCACCAAAACAATCAATCGATTCAAGTTACTATACCGACCCGAACTTTTGCTGACCGGATCACGCAGTTGGACAAACAACTGGATCTCCACTTCATAGCCGGCTCGTGTTCTCGTGGCTGGCGTACCGATCTCGCAAAAACCTCGGTTCGTCCAACAGAGCCATCAGCCGAGAACTTGGACTTCACCCCAAAACCGTAGCGGTTGCTGTTAATAGCCTGACCGGGCTGATCGAGCGGCGAGATTCCAGTGGGTCGCCAATGAATGCCCCGAGGGTCTATTCATAACCCGCAGGACCGACGAACCCTGTCAGCACTGGTCGGACGGACTAGCGTACCTGACTCTATTAGTGCCCCGTAAGGGAGCCGTTATCAAGTACCCGACGACGAACCGCAGGTTCGGTCTGAATCACAGCATCCTTTTCAGTTTCTTGGTCCAGAAGGCAAAGAACAGTGACGGCATGGTGCGCCGGTTTACAATGGCGGGTGCGGCCAAACTCTTTGACCTCGATCCGAAGACCATCAGCGCAATCATGGATGACCTGCTCTGGCTGCGCTTTATCAAGCGAGAAGATCTCGGGCGCTGTTCGGACATCACAGTGGAGACTACGCTCACGGAGTACCAACTGGCCTTCTTCGAGCCGAAGGTCGAACCAGTTCGCCAGGTAGTCGAGGCGAAGGAGAAGCAACCTCGACCGTCAGCCGTCCCATATCAGTACCGGGGTGATACGTGGGACGATTGCCGGCGACTTTGCGAAAAGCTCATGCCCCAGAGCGTTGCCGAGACCGCCTTTCAGAAAGCTCGCCGCCTTGGCGACTCGCCGGACAAGTTCACCGACGAATTCCAGCGAGTAAAGGGTATCCACGATCAGAACGTGAAAAGCGGGAAAGTGGGGAAGGGGAACTTCGGAAAGTACCTCAACGCCTGCTACGACAACCGGGTCGCCGTAATTGTTGAGGAGGAACGAAAGGAGCGAGTGGAAGCCCTCATGAATAGCCCCGAGTTTCAAAAGCGGATGGCCGACCGGTTTAGAGCGGCAGAAGCCGACCCGCTCAACGAGCTATTCATTTTGACGGAAGAAGCAGTTGCCAACCGAGTTCGGTTTGACGAGAACCCGGTCACTAACTATCTAGCCTTTGGAAAAATAAGAAGACGCCTGGGTAATCACTTGAAAGACTTTATTCGCCCGAAGAACTTAGATACTCAGCGAGAGGTGGATCTTAAGTCGGCTCTGGATGGACGAATTCTCAGGCACGCCCTCGCAACTCTTAACGGCTTTTACAAGCAACCCGTGCTCGCCACAGGAGCGGACTTCGAAAGGGCCATCGATGGAGCAATTGCCAAAGTCGTGCCCACGATGAAGCCCTTGTTCACCCTGTCGTAGTTCATCTGTATCCACGCCAGGCTCCGATACGAATCGTCCGTAGCACTTCCTGCGGCGATCACAGTTGGAGGGGCCGGCGTTCTCGTGCGGATCACCTTTTCTTGGGCAGAATTCACGAGCAAAACCATAGATACCTGCATGACTTACAACGATTTTTTGGACACGACTCAGTGGCAACTCTTTCGGAATGCCATCTGCGAGCATTATCAAGGCCGATGCCACATCTGCGGTGGGCCGGGGTCTGACGTTCATCACGTCACTTACGAATACGGCATGTTCAATCCGAGGACTGTCATCTACGTGTGCCGCCCATGCCACTTGATTTGGCGTGGTCGAGATCCCGACCACCTCGCCGACTCAAATCCATTGAAGGGAAATTGCAGGGCATCGCCGAGATCGCCCGATCACTCAGCTGGGATCGAGTTCCGAAGAGTCAGCCGCAGCAGAGAATTGAATCGAACGCAGCGTGAATGCTGTTGATGAACATCCCGCCGATGAACTCCATTTCGAAGCGAACTCACCTCCCGTTCCGGCGGCTCGGGACTTTTGCCTTCAAGGCCACCGGAGTGAAGGGAGTCGCACTCAGAAGCACGCTGTCGTTTATTCTCGACTTGCCCGTGCTGCTGAAAAGCCGGCCGGATTTGAGCATCTCGCCGATGGCGGCGTTAATGTGGGTGGCTTTGAACTGGCAGAAATGGTTAAGAACGGCTTGCAAACGTAGCTTTTTCCGGGTCACTCGCTTCCTGCCGAGATATTCCAGTAGATCGGTCTTCAGTCCCTCGGTGTCCGCTATTTCCTCGTCGGGCGTCAAGTCGAACAGCCAGTTCTTCTTGAACTGGCTTCCCAAGAACTCACGCCGGGCATCGCACATCCCGTCGTTCATCAACTCCACTCCATCATGGTGGCGAGTCCCGAGGATCAGGACGTACTTGGGCACTCGGTGCTCATACTTTTCCTTCACTTCGTAGGAGGCGGCGTAGGTAAATGACTTCACCAACCGCTTGAGGTACTGCTCGGTAAACTGCTTAATCTTCTGGTGGAAGGTGACGGTTGTGTCCCGAGCGATGACTCGCCAGTCACTTCCACCGGCGATTGAATCGAGGGTCATCATCTCGATCCGTTCGGTCGGGTCGTCGGCGAGGTAGTCTGCCTCGGCCTCCTCTTCCCGTCCAAACTCAACCTGCCGTTTGACGGCCGCCAAGGCCCAGCGCATGAAAGTGACAACATTAAAGTTCAGCAATACCTCCACGCTGGCACTGACCCGGCGGATCTGATCGTAAACCGCCTTCATCTGCTCAAACACTAGCTCCTTGACCGTGTAGGGATCGAGGTAAAGGAAAACGGTGTTTTGCTTTGCCCGCTCAGCCAATTCCGGCAGGTGGGCCTCAAATGATCCGTGCCGGGTAGTAACAAATTCCGCATACGGTTGAAGGGTCTGTTCCAACGACTGGAAGTTGTCAGCGTCGGCTTCGATGAACTCGGCCCGCACATCTACTCCCTTCTCCCGCCACTTCTTGACCAGCGGAGAGATGATGAGCGGCGATCCTGGCTCCCGGTCCCCAAATTGGCCGCAGCCGGCGAAGCAATCCACGATGAGAATCGGCTTCTTCAGACTGGCAACCTTCGGAATGTAAGGATCGAGGTAGAATCGCAGGATGGAATCCTTGTACCTCGACCACGGGCGCTTTGATTTGAAGAATTCGTGGGTCACGGTTTGCCAATTCCTTGTGTCGGTCTCGGGCCAATCTCGGTAACTCGGCCAGCAAGCTAGTGTGACTGCTCAGCAAACAAACTTCGAGCATACTATCCGCCCGTTCAGTAATCAAGTAAGATTGGCGAAAGTGGTTGAGGTGTTTCTTGACACCCAGAGAGGCGACTGGTGCGACTTGTCGTCCCGGCTCGGCGACAAGAAGGAGTCCTGCCAGCTATGAGCATCGCTACCAAGATCCAGTGGTGCGATTCCACTTGCAACCCGACAATGGGGTGCGAAGGCTGCGAACTTTGGAACATGAAGACCGGAGTGAGGAAGTGTTATGCTGGAATGCTCCATGTCCGTTTCGGCGGCGTAACCAAGGGATACTCGCCGACCTTCGAGGAGTTGACCTACTGGCCAGGTCGGATGGCCGAGGCAGCGCAGTGGCCCGACTTGACGGGAACAAAGCGGAAAGAGAAGCCTTGGCTCGACGGTCTACCCCGGTTGGTTTTTGTGTCAGACATGTCCGACGCCCTCTCGTCCATCGTGCCGTTCGAATTCCTCGAAACCGAAGTCATCGAAAACGTCATTTCACCGCAGGGCCGAAGACATCAATGGCTCTGGCTCACCAAGCGGCCCGAGCGCATGGCCGAATTCTCGGAGATCTTGCGACAGAAGGGTGTGATCTGGCCCGACAACCTGTGGGCAGGAACCAGCATCACCACACAGGGGACAACGGCCCGCATCCGGTCTTTGCTTCGAGTGGGTGGAAAGGACACTATCCGGTTCTTGTCAGTGGAACCTCAACACGAGCGCCTCGACCTCTCGAAGTTGCTGGCGAAACTTGATTGGGTGATTCAAGGTGGCGAATCCGGTCGGGGAGCAACCCCGTTTCAGATCGAATGGGCGCTCGATCTAATGCATCAGTGCCGGGAGGCCGGTGCTTCTTACTTCTTGAAACAACTCGGGTCGGTGGTATTCCGTGACGGTCAGCGAGTTTCGTTCGAGGATGGCCACGGGGGTGACTGGACTGAGTGGCCGAAGGAGTTGCGTGTGAGGCAGATGCCCAAGGACTTTCATTTGTTCTCGGGTGATACTGCTCCCGTCATTCGTCCAAGAATCGACCTTCCCGTCATCCCGAGCAACGGGAAGGATTCCGATGCTGACGACGAACAACTAAACATGCGTCGGGAGGCGCAGTCGAGCCGCAGCAAGGCGGCCTTGAAAGCCTGGGCAACACGGAGAAAGCAAGAGCGGGAGCGCAAGCCGGAGGGATTCGGTGAGTAGACCTTCGACAACTCACAGAAAACGGCATGAGTGAGAAGCGAGACGACTGGCTCGCTTGCCGGCACAGAATGGTGTTGCGTCGAACGCAGGAATGAACATGAATCTGCAAGTTGACGTTTTCAGCGACGTGATCTGCCCGTGGTGCTTTATCGGCAAGCGGCGATTTGAAAAAGCCGTGGCCGCCATTGAGCGCCAGCACAACGTTCGAGTGCGCTGGGTTCCCTTCCAACTCAATCCAACGATGCCGAAAGAAGGCATCAGCCGCAAGGAATATCGCACCGCCAAGTTCGGAAGCTGGGCTCGCTCACTGGAACTCGACGCCAAGTTGGTTGCTGTCGGCGAGACGGAAGGCATTTTGTTTGCCTTCGACAAGATCGAGCGGACGCCGAATACCCTCGATGCCCACCGGCTTATCTGGCTGGCAGATAAGCAAGGCGTTCAGGAAGCGGTCGTCGAGGCGCTGTTTGTGGCCTACTTCACGGATGGACGTGACATCAGCAACCGGCAGACACTAATCGACGTGGTTGCCGAAGCTGGTTTGGATCGAGCGAAGGCCGAGGGCGTACTGAAGAGCGACGACGGGCTGGAAGCGATCAAGGAGGCCGAGGAACTGTCTCGGCGACTTCGAGTGGAAGGTGTTCCGTTTTTCATTGTCAACGGCAAGCTCACCTTGTCCGGTGCCCAGCCGCCAGAGGCGTTTCTTGATGCGTTCAGGCAGGCAGTTGGGTTGGTGTCGAAGGTGAGCCAGACAACGCCTTCATCAAGGGACCGACAGAAGAAGGCTGATTTATGACAAATGACTTTGACTCTGCATTAAGACATTTGCTCAAGACCATCGTTCAAGAGGTCGCCGTTGACCTACTGAAGGAACAGCACGTTCCTGATCGCCCCCATCCACAGCAGGCAACCCACTCCGATGACGCATATCTGCTGAAGCCACGAGAAGCTGCAAAGCGACTCGCCATCTCAGAGCGACACCTACACAGATTGACGCACTCAGGAATCGTGCCGTGTGTTCGTGTCGGCCAGTCAGTTCGATATAGCATTGAATCGATTCAGAAATGGATTCGGGAATCCGAATCAACAGGGCCGCCTCAGACCAATACGCTCCACTGATAAACGGTCAAGCTGCTCCCGTTCCTAACTCGAAAGCTCCGCCAAAGAAAGCGGCTCCCATGTCTGGCACAAGGCCAAGGCAGGAGCCCGATACTTCGAGCCGAAGCAGTTCAAAGAAAACTGAGAGCGAAGAACACCGGAATCCGTTTTCAGACCTACTGAACGAATTTGGATTGAATCGGAGTTGTCTACCAACGATCACAAATGGCGAACTCAGGCGGATTGCTGAAGTCGATGGTCCGACATTGCATGGCTGGATGCACCTCAATCGAGAACTGCCGGAAGCCGCACTGAACAAGTTGAGGGAGCATTTTGCGCATATCTGAAGGACGACAGGCGTGAGAACGATGTTGGAGCATGATCTCTCCTTGCGTAGTTCTTGATCACGGTAGAATACGCTTGCGCCGAAATGCCGCTTTCCTTCAACTTGCAAGCAAACAATGCGATTGAGCCTTTGAACCGTGTCGTCGGTAGGATCGCCTTCATTTAGGTTGAAGACTTGTGGGCGAGGAGTCACTTACTCGGTCAAAGCCTCAACGAGCGCCCTCAGCTTCTTCATTCCACCGACCTCGTTGCCCAGATGTTTGATCTTCAAAATCGTTGAAAGAGCATCGACGGTGCCGGTCGTTACATCGACCTGTGCCACCATCTGCCGGGCTTTCTTTTTGGTGGCCTTTCGTCCCTTCAACTGGCCTTTGACGAAGTAAAAAAGTCCTTCACTGATCTCAATTCCCTTCTCGGCCAACTTTGCCACAGCCTCCTTGGCTCCGATCCCTGGAGTCGTTTTCAACAGCGCCCTGATTTCTGCTGACTTGTTGACGCCGTCTTTCCGCTTGGCCATCTGGTGTTCTCCGGTTGATGGAAGGTTAGTCTCGTTGTTGCTCTATAGTCGTGGAACGCATTTTTCAATTCCTCCCTAATACAGTTCCCTCCCAAGGGACTGAGGTCGCTTTTCTACATGCTACCTCTTGAATTTGGTCCGGACTTCGACGAACTGCGCTTCCCGCTCTGGTGGAATCGGACCGCCGAAGTTGACGAAGACCTTGAAAGCGGCGGCTCCCGTCTGATCGAAGAACTGAAAGCTGCGTGTGGCGGTGCCGTCCATGTGGCCGGGCTTTACCACAGCGAACACAGCGGCCAACTGCTGCCAGCGGATGTGCATATCGAGTGTGTCGGTCTGCACGTTGAAAAACTCACCGGCCGTGCTAAATCCGCCGAACTGCCCATCAACTTCAATCGTCGCAGCGCCGTTGGATACCAGCACCCGCACTGAGCCAAAAGCCTCAAGACTCCGAAGCAATTCCTCCCAGCGGGCAATATCAAGCTCCATCGCCCGATCCGGCGGAAATGCTCGGATGACCTCAACCTCTGGCACGCCGAGATCACGGGCGAGTTGCAAGGTCATTTTCCGAGGGTTCTTCTCGATGGCAGCCCGAATACGATCAGTCGCCTGCATACTTGGCTCATTTCAGTGGAAGGGGAACGATGCACAGTCAAGCTGCCGATGCTGGTGGAACAGATTGCGGAACAGGTCCGAGCAAACGGTCGAACTCGTTTTGCACACTCCTGTAACACTCGCAAACAGTGGCCTCTAGCCCTTGCCGATCCAGCACAGTGATTCGGCCTCGCTGGTTTCGGATTAGCCCGGCGTCTTGCAGGGGTTTGAGAACGTCTGTAACGCTCATGCGGCGCACGCCAAGCATATGGGACAGGAACTCGTGGGTGAGTAGGAACTCGTCGGCCTCCACTCGGTCGTGGGTCATCAGCACCCAACGGCAACACCGCTGCTGTACATGATGCAGTCCGTTGCAAGCTACGGCCTGGGAGATTTGTTTGAGAAAGGCTGTGTTGTAGCGAATCAGCAGTCGGCGTAGTGGGCATGTCCCGGCTGGTTTCGGTTCGGAAGTCATCCGCACTCATGCGCAGCGAGTCGCCCGGAACCTGCACAACTTGTCGGTTTGGTGAGTCCCCATCACCGAGGAATGCAGTCAGGCCCACCATGCCTTCGTTACCGACGGTGGCCACTTCGATCACGGTGCCGTCCTCCATGAGCGTGACGGCGGAAACGACGCCTCGGCTTGGGAAATAGACATAGTCAATCGGAGAACGGGCCTCGTGGAGTACGTGCTTGAACTTCAGCGGGAACTGTCGCAGAAGCGGGAGGAGACGCCGGTACTCTCTTGGTGGCAATCGGGCGAGGAGCCGGTTTCCTGGCGGTAGAGGGGCAACATGAGACTTCGCCATCGGTGACATCCTTTCTGCTCTCGGTCAGAAAAGGATCACCGCTGCCACCGGGGACGGATTCTGAAAGGAAACCCGGCAGTCAAAGGCAATAAGTTTCTAAAGAAGAGGGAACACGGTCGCATGAACCATTGCCGTAACTAAGCGGCCTTCGAAGGCAGCCGGACACGGCTCTTTCCTAGCTGCCGTCCGCACGGCAAGTCTGCACGATTCCTTTCAACGGTAATTCTATTCACAAATCGCTTTTTTGAGTGTTTACGGCCGCCAGGATCGTCCCTGGGGACAACGTGGCCGGACGCTACTCCTTGATTCGGGCCAACAAGGACTTCAGCCACATTTCCGAAGAATCTGATGGTTTGGAGCGGTTTCGGGCAGAAGGCCGGTTTCAAATGCGGACGATGGACCAGAAGGGTCGATCCATTTTCACCATTCAAGGAGGAGTCCCATGCTAGTTCTGACCAGAAAACCTGGCGACAAGGTACTTATCGGCGACAGCATTAACGTCACCGTGGCCGCTGTCAAAGGTGACCGAGTCCGCCTCGGCTTTGAAGCCCCGAAAAATGTCCTCATCTTGCGAGCCGAACTTGCCAATCAGCAGGAATTGCGGCCTCCCAAATTCGGGCCTGAGACTAGCGAGGACCACCGGCCGGCCGACCCCGAATTACCTGAGGTGGACCCCATTGTTTGGACAAAAAACGGCCCTTTTAGCTACACTTTTGCCAGTCTTCCGGACCGGCAACTCTTCGACTTGCTCTTGTCTGTCGCCCACGTGCTTCCGGTATCTCCCGTCTCGCCGGGTGAAACGGAGGTTGGCTCTGCTGGCGAGCAACCAACCAAGGGATAACCCGGTCGAAGGTATGCCGATGGCACCGGCCCCTGGCGTCAATCTGACGCCGGGGCCTTTCTTCATTCCACCATCGGCTACCTGAGCCATGCCTCTTAAAACGCATCGCATCCAGCCTTCCGCGACTTCACTCGCTCCGTAGACTTCGGCCGGCGTTCGATTCGCCAACGACTGATGCGGCCGCTCCTCGGTTGTAGAACGGGAAGTATCGCGTCAGACCTGCCTGCAATGCCGGCACCGTCTCGTGACGCCACAAATAGACTTCCTCGTACTTCACCGTTCGCCACAGCCGCTCCACGAACACGTTGTCCAGGCAGCGACCCTTGCCATCCATGCTCACCTTCGCCCCCGCCGCTTCCAGTCGCGAAGTGTATGACGCCGACGTGAACTGCACCCCCTGATCGGTGTTGAACACTTCCGGACAGCCCACCCCAAGGCTTCCTCCAACGCCTCGATGCAGAACTCCACATCCAGCGTGTTCGACAGCCGCCACGACAGCACATAGCGGCTGTGCCAGTCGATCACCGCCGTCAGATACATGAACCCGTTCGGCAGCGGAAT
Source organism: uncultured Gemmataceae bacterium (assembly GCA_963773845.1). Taxonomy (GTDB): domain Bacteria; phylum Planctomycetota; class Planctomycetia; order Gemmatales; family Gemmataceae; genus SIAJ01. Next base: position 159,602 of record CAVZCU010000011.1, on the reverse strand, counting down.
ATACGTGATATCCGTGCTCCACACCTGGTTCACCCGCTCGATCGCCACGTTCCGCAGCAGGTACGGATACACCTTGTGGCCCGCGCCGCCGGCCGACAACTTCGGCTTCGGATACACCGCCTCCAGACCCATCAACCGCATCAGCCGCTGCACCCGTTTGCGGTTGACCTCGTGTCCTTGGCTGCCGAGCCAAGCTCATCATGCGACGACTGCCGTAGAACGGATGGGCCGTGTACTCCCGATCGATCACCGCCATCAGCGCCAGGTTCTCCGCCGTCTCGGTCGCCGGCTCGTAGTAGTAGCTCGATCGACTCAGGCCCAGCAGTTCGCACTGCTGACTCACACTCAGCGTGCTCCGCCGGATCGACCAGGCCACGCCTGCACTCAACCGAAGCGGACAGCTTTTTTTTTGAGCCAGTCCAACTCCGTCTTCAGCCGACCGATCTGCTCGTAGAGCTGCGCCTGCAACGCCTCGTGCTCGGCCCTCGAAGTCTTGGTCGCCCGCTCGGAACAACTCCTCGGCGTTGCTCGACGCAGTTGCTTCTTCCAGGCATGGATCATCGTCGGATGCACGCCGTACAAACTCGCCAACTCATTGACCGTCTTGTCACCCTTGATCGCCGCCAACGCCACCTGGCCTTGAACGCCGCTGTATGGGACTTCCTTTTCCGTGCCATGTTTACCCCTTTCTTGGACAGCCAACAGTAGCTTATTCGACTGTCCAGTTTTTGGGGTCCACTACAACCTAACTACAGGAGTGAATGGTCATTTGCAGGCAATGACCCAACGGTGAAAGGCGAGAATCTCTTCGACTCCACATCCGCAAGTCCGGTTAATCGCTTACCGCCGAAAACCGAACAGATCCCAAATGTGAAGATCATCACGTTCACTGCTGGTCAGGTACGGGTGGACAACGTCATCGCTACCGAACTCGATGGTCAAACCGATGAGTTGGGAGAATGCCACCTGTTGCTCGACTTCACCAACGTTGAGTATGTCACCAGCGTCGAGTTGGGAACGCTCATCAGCCTCCACACGAAAATGAAAGCCTCTGGCGGACGGCTCACGCTATTCAACCTCAACCTCCAAGTGTTCGAGGTGTTTTTGGCCACTCATCTCGAAAGGCTGATCGGGATTTGTAGGTGAGCCGAAAGACTCTGCCACGATGTCAGCACGTTCGAGGGAACTACAGGACCGACAGCAAGACCTTAATGCCTATTCCGCCAGCCAGTCAAGTAAAGTTGGTCGAGCGTTGATTACGAACCGACTCGTCTTCGGCATCGAGCCGCCAATTCGTGTGAGCGGGCGACGAGGGCGCTTCTTGCTCGGCCCGAGCCAACATCGCCTTGAACATCTTCTTCATTCGCTCTCGGGCTTGTGGGCCAATTCCGATTGCGTCTTCCCACGAGACTGCCGAAATCGCACAGTCAAGCCAAGAACCCGAGCGTACTTGAGCGAAAGAACAGGTTAGAGTTGGCCAGGTAATTGCGTCAGTCACGAGCCTTTGTTGCCGGAACTTTCCCCAACGGCCCTGCATTTGCGACACCGTATATGGTGACTTCCTCCGACGGAGCGGTCGCAACTCAGAGGCGGCCGTAAACGGCTCCCATTAACCACCGAGCCGAAACACCACAGGAGAGCATCATGGTAGACAATCTTTTGGATACGCCTGTTGACTCGCCTCGCCGAGAGGAATTACCTCAACGCACAGAGACGGGACCACCTCCACTGCCGGACCGCCGACATGATGAGGATGAGCCACGGCGGCTACCATCCACCAAACAGAACGCCCCGACGTGGCTCCGGGTCGCCATCATCGGAGGCGTCCTTTTGTATCTGTTCTTTGTCGCAGCCTTGGCGGCTGTGGGTGTTGCGGCATATTTCACATTTTCGAATCAACTCGAAGCATTGAGTCGCTAACGATGTCTCGTGTCAGCGCCGGGTTGCTCATGTTCCGCATTCAGGAGGGCAAGTTGCAGGTGCTTCTTGCCCATCCAGGTGGTCCGTTTTTTAAGAACAAGGACGAAGGCACTTGGACGATTCCCAAGGGCGAGGTGGAACCGGGCGAGGACTTGCTCGAAGCCGCCAAGCGGGAATTCAACGAAGAAACCGGCCAAACGCCAACAGGTCCATTTATCGCATTGACGCCGGTGAGGCAAAAAGGGGGAAAGCTAGTTCACGCTTGGGCATTCCAGGGCAACTGCGATCCGAGTGCAATCGTCAGCAATACCTTCACGCTGGAATGGCCTCCTCGGTCGGGGCGAAGGATGGAATTTCCTGAAATCGACCGAGCGGACTTCTTCGATGTGGCAACGGCGAAACGCAAGATCAAATCTGGGCAAGAGCCATTGATCGAGGAGCTTCAAGGAATTGTCGATTTGGAAAGCTGAACAGCAACACGACCGGGCCAAGAGGCTTCGGATCGGCGACCTTGGAGATCCCCGCTAATGGCAGGCATTGGTTGCTCCAGGGGGGCCGGGGTGGGGCAGCGACTCAATGGCAGAGTTCATTTCTTCGGCTTCTTGAAGACCACGACCCTGACCGTCATCGGCACATCGAGCTTGCGGAGTTCATCGAGCATCAATGCTTTGGCTTGCTCCTGGCTAAACCCACCGGACCCCGCACCGATCAAAGGGAAAGCAATCGACTTGAAGCCCTTCTCGTGAGCCAACCGGACGGCGTTCTTTACCGACTCCCGAATGGAACGATCCGACGCCCTCCAGAGCATGTTGATCCCGGCAACATGGATGATGCCCTTGAAAGGCAGCCTGCCCGCAGAAGTCAGAATTGCGCCGCCGAGTGGAATCGAACCGTGCTTGCGGACTTCCTTAAAGGGAGCATTGCCGCCTCGACGCTTGATGGCCCCGAAAACACCTTGAGGTAAGAGCAGCCACCAGGGGATGATGTTGCGGTTCCAGGCATTGACGATCACGTCCACGTCTTGATCGAGCAGATCACCCTCAACCACTTCGACCTTATTCGGCGTGCAATTGGGACACGTCAACGAGTAGATGGGGTTATTCTCGGCGTCGAGACGGGGCGCTGGAAGACCGTCCAGCATCCACTCGTACGTAGCGAGTGGAACCAATTCTTGCTTGCCGCATTTTGGACACTGAATGTACGGCATGAGTCTAACTCGGGAACAGTCCGATCATCTTCCGGCATTTCTGTAGAAATGTGAATCAGTTCGGTAGATCAACCAATTATGAACCGCCTCTCCGTGCTTGACGTTAATTCGGATCGAGAACACGCCCCGAGAATAGAACGGTGTTGGTCTTCCTTTCCCTGATGAAGAAAAGGAAGGGATGGTCGGCCTTGAAGACTTTCGGCTGTGGCGGCTGCCAACGCGGCACACAAGGTCATGACCACGCTGGTAGCCGCTGCTGCCTCGGTGCCTTCCTCGTTCACCTCCACGAACGCCTTGTGGACAACTTCGGAAATCTTCAACGGCTCCTCGCCGATGCCGCTGAAATCGGCCTCGTCGCTGAAGGCCAGTTCGGCACCCAAGGCACATAACACCGGCTTCAACCTGAACTCCGTCTCCATCTTGAAGCGAGGGAGCGAAACAATGACGGTTTCTTGGTGGTTTAACCCTTCCGTCACGTTGCGGTAAGTGCCTCCATGTGCCCACTGCGTTTCGACGGAGGCCAGACCGTCCTTCGTCCTTGGCAGCACGATCAGCATCGACAATTGTCGGCCTTTGTAGGGAAGATCGAGAGCCTGGAAGCCGGCGGTCTCGTAGTACAGGTAGCCGCCTTTCCGGTGCATCATCGGCACCTGGCCAGTGCTGTCGGAGCCGTGCCAGTCTTCCTCTCCGGTGTCGGCCTTCTCGGAAATGCGTTCTCCCACTCGCCCTTAAAGTAGATGGCGTTCGTGAGGATCAACCGGGTGTCGTCGTCGATGAAACCTCGCTGGACTAGCTCCTTGATCTTCCCATGAGTCCGGCCGCTGACCCAGCGATTGATCGTTTTCACCGCCTCATCCGGCAAGGCACGGAAATCGACCTCGTGAAAAGCCCCGTCGTAGAAATCGGCGATGGCCTTCCTGAAGTCAGGCTTGAAGTGATAGCCTTGCTGCCCCCACAAGGCGTTAGCAATGACCAGTTGGAACGCCCGCTCGTCGTTGCCGTTGACCATCTTTAGCAGTTTGGCGTATTGCCGGTTCTGGTCATCGATGCTTTCGAATCTCCGATCAGGTCTGCCAACACCTGCCGTGTCTCGCCCCTTGCCCCCGCAGCGCACATGGCGAGCGCCACTCGGATGCTGAACGGCGACAGGAACAGATTTTTCCCCGCCTGGGTGCCGGCCAACTTGTCATACAGTCGGGTTGCGAAATTGACTGTAACTGTTTCTGCGCTGTTCATTACGAGCTTTCCTCTCTGTCGGCCCCAATTGATTGGCCGCCAATCTTCCAACCAATCTACACGCTTCGTTCGCTTGGCGGTCGTGAGCATGTCGGCCCGCTTCGCAACGAACTCGAAATCGTCGCCGCCGTCAAAGAAGATCATCCCATGCAGTCGTCACCCTGTACTACGCCACAGGCTGCTTCGCACGCATCTGCGATGATCTCATTGGAGGTTGTCAACTTCCATTTCGTTTCGGCTTTTCATCTCGGCTCGAATCAGAACAGAATCGTGCAGACACGGCCGTGATACCAACGACGACAAAGAAGAAAATGATCGCCGAGCCACACCGGTCGATCTGATTTCAACCCGAACTCATCACTTGTGCCACGACGACTCCTACGAGAATACCCGAGGGCAGCGACTTTCGCCAACCAGCACGCCAGGACAAGAATCGACGGCTCGCCATCACTCAACCTCGATCCTCTGCTCGCTGAACCACTTGGTGAGTCCCTTCTCCAGTGCCGCCATTCCTTCGGCCAGCGTCTCGGGCTTGTTGTCCTCGAACACTTGCCCGCCGTAGTCTATCGCCCGGACGATGAACCCGAAACCTTCCTGGTCGCCAATCTCGATGTGGCCGTAGCCTTGGACCCATTTGGCAATCGCCGGGAACGTCGTCTGAAGATCAATCGGGCTCGGCGTGTACAGAATCAACGGCTTGGCTGTTGCCCGTCGCATCTGTCGAAGAAAGTCCTCGTAGACTTCTTCCACGTTGGGCAAGTCGTTCTGGATCGAGACTTCGATGCCGAGTTGGTTCAGGTGGGGAAATAACTCTTCCCAGCGTGGATTTCCCCGCAACGAGATTTGCCGGGGCCGGTGGGCCGAGTCGGTCATCGGTCGGCGCATGGCATCGGCCAAGAGGTCGGCCAGATCGTTGACGTTCGGGAGTGTATTCCACCAGCATGGCAAACCAGAGGATTGCCCTTGGGTAGAGCGACGACCAGGCCCAAATAATGTGTTTCCGCTTGGCCCTTTGGCTTTGGCAATGCCCGGAAGTCGGCCTCCCAGGTGTCGTTCATTTGCTCCAACTGTTTCAGATGAGTCTTGACGAAAGTCGATCTCTTGCCAAGTTTCAGCTTGGATTGTTCTTTAGACATGTGCTGCTCATTTCCGCTTCGTCGCCTTCTTCGCTGTCACCCGTTGCGCCACGAACTCCAATTCTTCGCCCAAGTGGATGCAGATCGTTCCGGTCAACTCACCGCCTTCGAGAATTACCCAACCAACACCATCCAGGGGTGTGCCGTCTGCGCCGCCTTCTCCGTGCCAGTTGAATTGAGCCACACGCATTCGATCTCGCTTCTTAGTGCGGTAGTGGTCCGTGACGCCCCGCACAGATCCGAACTGGAACTTGCCCATGCCTTCTTCATCGAACTCGATGAATGCCTGCACTTCTTCGTTCAGGGCTTCGTCTTCCCAGACCGACATCGAGACGATGTGCCACGAACCGGTGAAAGGAGATTTCGACTTTGACTTCGCCATCGTCCTACTCCTCGTCGTCTTCGTCATGCTTCAACGGCTGTGGCCTTTCAGGGATGTACGGGATCAGGCCCTTCCGCACTGCGTCCTCTTGAATCTCACGCTTCAAGAACCGGGCGTCCACGTGGAAGCCATTCACCTGGATCATCCAGGCCATCGGGTTCTGCTCGATCCGGCTGCGAAGCTGACCATGTCGGGTCCATCGGTCTGATCTTGAACATCTTGCGGATCAGCATGGCCTTTCCCTGGCCGGTGCTTTCGCCGACGCCGAACGCCTTGTCGATTGCGGTCAACTTCAGGTGTGGCGTCTGGCTATTGTCGTCAAGAAAGTTCACCCAGCCAATTGTGCGCACAATGCCGCAGGCCCAGGTGTTCGGTTTGCCACTGACCAGTGGTGACGGTCGCTTACGGGCCAGTTTCTCGGTCAAGCGGCGGCAGAGAACGGCATACTCCTCGTTCAGATGCTCCTTGCAGAACGCATCGACCAGAATGGAGATGACCTCGAAGACTTGATCTGGCGATGGGGCATGTTTGCTTTTTGGCATTTACATCTCCCTTTCTTGCGCTGGCGAGCCTCTTGGCGCTACCCAATCCCCAACTCGGCAGCGACAGCCAGCACCTTTTTCGCCGCATCATTGCGGGCCATGCGACGAGTCTCCTGCAAAAACTGGATCGCCTTCTCCCTTTCGCCCGTTCTGACCAGCCCGTACAACCGCATCTCCCATTTGGAATCGATCCCAGGAGCAGCGGCCGGCAACCATTCCACTCGAATCTTGCCGTCAGGAATCCCGCATGTGAGAATCCGCCGCTGATCGTTCGGGTATTGCTGCTTCTTGAACCGAACAAGTTCGTCAATCATAGCGTCCACGTCGTTCGACTTGAACTCGCTCCACATCTCGGGATTCTCGGCTTCGATCATTTCCCAAGCCGAGCGGTAGCCTTCTCGTGCATGACCGAGGCCGACCGTTTCGTTCCATGCGATATTGGCGAACATCAGTGCGACATGGGCAGCTTCTGACGATGGAACGCCGCCAGGATTACGAAGCAATTGCTCCGACATTTCCTTCATGATCTCGGACATCTTGCGGGGTAGATCAGGCACGGGTTGCGCTCCCTGGTGCATCATCGGAGGACGGAAAGTGCTGCGACTCTGTCCGATCCCGACTTCCTTCAGGGCTCTGGCGTTATGACCAACTTCGTAATGTCGCCCTCGGCATGAATCCACTGGAGGACTTCCAGACACCGAGCCTGATATTCCCTGCCGCCGTGATTCTTCAAGGGGTTTGGAGGCTCAATCTCCAACGGCGGTGACTTATTCCAGCGTCGTTCAATCTCGGCGTATACGAGCGTGAGGAATATCTCGTGGTCGTCACTCGGTACAGGCGGGCCGACAACGTAGAGCTTGAACGGCTCGGGGTTCTCGATAGGACGGGTCAGGCGTGACCGTCCTAGCCAGTGCTGCAAGGCCATCGACGGCCACTTGGCGATTGTCCGACTGCCATCGGCACAGGTGTACTCGATGCGCATGGTTCAGCGGACTCCTGCTGGCATTTCATCGTAATGCACGGCTAACTTCACCGGTCTTAAACGTCGCTACTTGGCTTTCTCCCGCTCAAACGTGACGAGAATGAGTTCACTGCCGGCCGTGGTAGAAAACTCGGTCGGCCGTCCTTTTCCCGCAGGAGCAAAGCACAACTTTCGAGTGTTCTCACCAAGCTCGTAAATGCCAAGGTATTGATTTCCTTTCCCATCTCCCTCGGTCACCGTGAAGTCGATGGTCTTGGGCTTCTTCGTGGGATCGATGGTGCTGGTTCCCTTGCAAATCTCTTTGCCTTCGGAAACAAGGCTCCATGTGCCGTCGGAGCCGTTGACCACCGTGAGTTTCTTGGCGTCCTCGTCCATTGCCTTGTTGCCGTCAACTTCGAGTGCAGCGACCTTCCATGTGCCTTCGATATGCTTGCGATCTTTCTTGGTCGCTTCGTCTTTGGCATCGTCAGCCGAAGCAATCGTCGCAAGCGCCGTGAATAAGACTCCGATAGCCAACAAACCGAATCGAGAACGTCTCATGTTGAACCTCAAGGTTGAAGGGACGAAAGGGCGGCTTGGACTCTGAAAGTCGTCGCCGACCCGGTCGTGATCGCTGACATAGCCGAGATACACATTGAACAGAATCTTGCGTATTCCTGCGGCGGTGAAGTACCGCACGGTCGGATACCCGCTGTCTGGGGCTCCAGGCGGCTTTACCCGAAGTTCCCGAACCAATAGCCGTAGTCGGCCAGGAGTTGCCGGCCAGGGCTTACCGTCTTCGCCTCACAGTCGGCCAGCGAGACTTCGATAACCTCACCCTTGAGATTCGCCCGGCAGAGCAGCCCGCACATTCCGTCCCCCCACACGTCCTCATCGGGTTCGCTCAGGCCGAGTATCGTGATACGCTGGGCCGGGCCGGACGGCGGATTCCAAGACGCCTCAACGGGGAACGGCAGGTTTTGGGACAGATAATCGTGGAAAACCCGTAGAGTTATCTCGTTCACGTCGGGGAGCGGGTCGTCGCTGGTCAGACCGAAGGCGGCCCGGATGCGGTCGTCCTGATCCGTCCATCGAGAGCGGCTTCGTGACGATGTTCGTCGGCTGCTCGACGCCGATCCCAGTCCCGTCGTCAATTTCCAGGTCGTCGGCCCCAAGCCACATCTCGCCGACTTCAAACCCGTCCCGCTCGCTCCGTTTGCGATGGATCGGGTGAATTTTAGCCAGGGTTTCCAGACTCCAGCGCACCAGGAAAGTCGGCGGCGAACGGCCATCGACTTCGGCCACGGTGCCGGCCCAACCGCCGATGGGGAGGTCCGGGTAGTCAGGGTCGGTTACTCCCCGTCGGACCTGCACCCGGTCTCCAACAGCAAACTTCTGTTCTGGACTGAGCGTTTGGGACTTAGACACGGGTTCCCTTTCGTGTAGTTCATCGAATCACCGATAGTGAATGGTGACGCTCTCGATCTGATCGCCCAGGTGACGATCCAAGTAGCCAATAAAGGCTTCCAGGATTTGCCACTCGTGGTCCTTCATTTTCGTCCGGATTTCAGCGATCAGAAGGCCGCCCGCTGCGTCGTCCCATTGAATCCAGCCGGGGTGTTTCACATGCTTCCACCGACCCTCCTTTTCCCTTTCAAACGTCGTGTGCGGGCCACGAAGCTGACGCTCCGTGTTCTTCAGGAGAGTCTTCAACTTTGAGTTGATTCCCGCCTTGGGAGTGACCTGCACGATTTTCATGGCGGACTCCTGTGGATTCGGAGTGAAGAAAAGCAAACTCGGAGAATCAATTTCTATCCGCTTCGCCATCTGCCCGATTTGCTTTGCGTCAAGAACGGTGGCAGCTTCTCAGCCCACATGCACCTTGGCAATAATCTTGTCCATCTCGGCGGCGTTAAAGGCCCGGACGGTTGTCGTGTGGACATTTCCCGCCGCTCCCAAGTTGAGTAGCAAGGCGGCGGCCGTCTCGTCATCAGCGGCTTCAAAAATCAGCACGCCATCGTGATCGCCCAAGGTCCAATAGATCTCCGTGACCTTGACGCCCATCTTCTTGGCTGCCGCTTTCAGCGCCGCCGCCCGTTTGGTCGTTTCGTCAATGGCCTTGACCCCCTGCTGAGTGAACTTGATCGTCGTGATGAAAGTTGCCATCGAACTGTTTCCTTTCAAGAGAGTGGTTTGTTGAGATCAATCACGAGCTAATGCCCGTGCGCTTTGCGCCGAGGTTCGGGATACAATTGGCCTGGCCGAATGGCCCTCCGGCTGAGCGGCCGTCGGGACGGGCAAATGCCAGGGACGAGACGAAAGTGCAAAAGAAGCGACCGCATGAGAACCGGGCACGAATTCGTCACGGGTAGCCTTGTCGCTCGGCTGAAGGTTCCGCCAAATGCGTGGCAGCCTATCCTGACGTTGTGCGCTGCAACGGTCATTGCCGTGACTTGTCCAGGCTGTGGCGATTCACCTGGCCAGGAGCGGGACGAGAAGGCCGACTTGCCGGAGATTTCGACCTTCCGCACGAAGCCTTCCGACCGCTTCCTGGTAGACGTCAAGGAAATCACCAGGGGCCATCCCTTCTTGGGCTCGGACTCTCCTCGACCTCATGCTGGTGGCCATGTGCATTTTGACAACACCGGCAATCGCTGGCCAAAGGGGAAGGACGAACCGGCCAGCTACCCCGGTATCTACGCCGTCGCCGATGGAGTTGTCAGCCGCATCGACACGCACTTCGCCAATGGCGGCAATGACCGTTATGGCCTCGATTTGACTTTTGCCAAGGACAAGACGGGTTCAGCGTGCCGATTCTGCTATTCCATCGAGCCGATGGCCCCGGAGCCGTCCGAGGGGTTTTACAAGAAGTTCATCCTGGTCCGGAAGGGGCAGAAGGTGCGCAAAGGCGACGTGGTCGCCTACCTCTACACACCGCCCAAGGTTGCTGGTTGCCACATTCACTTTCACTTGATGCTGGACGGCAGGAACGATTTCCTGGCCCCGGCCATCTTCGACCAGAAGATCGTCATCGGATTCCATGAACAATGCGACGGCTTCCGATGGTCAAACGGCGGTAAAGCGATCCCGCCTTGCATGGGCTACCGCATTGGGGCCAAGGAGAACCCGTTCGGGAGCGGTGCGAAAGATGAGCTATGACAGGTGAACGGCGAAGAGCCTGACGATGGTCCCAATCTTTGTCAATGGAGCGATTTTGCCTCTTCGCCACCGCCTACAAAAAACACAAAAATCTGAAGAGAGGACGAAATGGCCGAAACATCAACGCACCAGCAGCTTGACCAAATGATAACTGGCTACTGGATTTCTCAGGCGATCTATGCTGCGGCGAAGTTTGGGATTGCCGACCACCTCAAAGACGGCCCCAAAACGGTCGAAGAATTGGCTCGTGCCACTGCCACGAACCCCGATGCCCTGTATCGGCTGTTACGGGCATTGGCGAGCGTCGGCATCTTCGCCGAGGGTGAATCACGTCAATTCTCGCTGACCCCATTGGCCGAGCCATTGCAAAGCGATGTTGCAGGATCAAAACGTGCCTTGGCGCTCATGTCCGGCGACGAGCAGTTTCGTGCCTGGGCAGAGATTGACTACAGCATTCGCACCGGCGAAATTGCCTTCGATAAGGTTTTCGGCAAACCGATCTTCGATTACTTGGGCCAGCATCCCGACAAGGCCCGCATTTTCGATGCAGCGATGGTCGGCATTCATGGTCGGGAATCGAACGCCGTTCTCGACGCTTACGATTTCTCTGTGTTCGGAGTCGTTGCTGACATTGGTGGCGGCAACGGTTCGCAGTTGACCGAAATCCTCAAGAAGCACACCAAGATGAAGGGCATTCTCTTCGACCTCCCTCATGTCATCGAGCGAGCGAAGGAGAGAATCCATGCTTCGGGCCTACTGGATCGTTGCAAGCTTGTCTCCGGCAGCTTTTTCGACGCCGTACCGGAAGGAGCGGATGCTTACATCTTGCGGCACATCATTCACGATTGGGACGAGGAAAAGTGTCTGACGATCCTGCGCAACTGCCATCGTGCGATGCGGCCCGAAAGCAAGTTGCTCGTCATCGAGAGTGTCATTCCTCCGGGGAACGAACCGTTCCACGGCAAGTTCCTCGATCTGGTCATGCTGCTCATCCCTGGCGGCAAGGAACGGACCGAGGCCGAGTACCGGACCTTGTTCGAGCGAGCCGGCTTCGAGCTAACACGAATCGTGCCCACGGGCACCGAAGTCAGCATCGTTGAGGGAAGAAAACGGTAATCGAGCTAACTCACCATCCGCTATTCTTCGTTGTCGGCGTATTGGGGCGGGCTCTTGCCTACACGCTTCGTCACCTTGGGAAATTTCCCCTTCGGTGCTTTGTCGTCGATGGCCTCGACGTTGATCTGGTGCCACCAGTCGTCGCCGAAATCGAACCAGTAGCCGAAGCTGCGGCCCACTTTGAGTCCCAGCGACATCGAGCGTGGTCTGGTCAACCCGGCCTGCAGGCAACTTGTCATCGCCGTAGTCCGCCTGGAAAGCACTGGGCAAAACGTACCTCGGTGCCTTCGGGTCCATCGGTCTCTTCCCGAACTGGAACTCGTACATGTGTTCTTCCCACCGGCCAAAGGCGTCGAAGATGGCGTCGTGGAGGTCTTCGAGCGTCTGGTCGCCACGAATCTGGATGGTCCGGGAGATCACCGGGTTCTTCTTGGCGAACTTCTCGCTGATCGGGCCGCTGATGATGAAGACATCGAGGGTGTAGAGTTGGCACGTTGCCCTGGCCCGGCGGCTTGTGGAGTTTCACGGGCGAGCTACTTTTCCGTGCCATCGCTCGTTCCTTTCTGGATTTCGGCGTGTCCCTTCATGTCTTCTCGGCTGGTTCGTTCCGCTCGACCTGGGCGTAGAGATCGCCGAAGGCATCGTCCCACTTGGGCAGCTTGTCCTGGACACGACCTCGATGCCGACTTGCTTCAAGTGCGGCAGAAGCTCGGCCCATTCGGGCCTTTCTCGCATGTAGAGCGTTCGTGGTCGGTGGGAGAACTCGACCAGCGGACGCCGCATGGCCTCGGCGAGCAATCGGGCGAGATCGTTGACGGTCGGCGGCTTCTCGAATTTTTTGGTGGGCGAGGACGAAATCATCCGTGTGGCTAATGACCAAGCCGATCCAGACGCCCTGCTGAGGCACCGGGAAAAAATCCGCTTCCCAGATGTCATCCTCCTGGCGAAGCCGCTTTAGCTGGCTCTTCACGAAGTACGAGCGACCCTTGCCGAGTCGCAGTTTTTCGTTTTGCTGGTCACGCATGAGGCAACGTCGCTTTCAAGTCAGGTATCCCGGCCAAGAAGATGGCATCGCTCTGATGATGGTGGTAGCCCTTGAAGACGAACTCGTTCCAGTAGTTCGGGTCGGGGCCGTATTTCAGGAACCGGTGCAGCCCGTCCTTGTCGATGCCGAAACCCATTGCGACAGCCCCCGCTTGAGGAATTGCAGCCAGTCGTCCTTGCTCGCCATCAGGATGTAGGGCGTCGTGAAGGCAATGTGGTAGCGGGCCAGTTCGGGCACCAGCGGCGGCAGGAGCCGGACGTACCAGAGTTCACCGGATCGTCCTCGATAGCCAGAGGCGTTGTGGCAGGTGTATTCGGCGTCGGTGACGAGTTCACGGAGCCTTACGTGCGGGCCATCCATGCCGACGTGCTCGTAGATGCCCATTCGGGACGCGGCCATCTTCTTTAGGGCGTCAAACTGGTCGGGGTTCATGCCCACCACGTCGTTTGATTCGATGAGGCACGAGGCCAGCGTGTCAGTGCCGTCGAATCGCAGATCGTACAACGCCCAGGTCGTGAAGAAGCTGGTCGTCAGCGGGCTCATGGGCGGTCCCGATGGCAGGTACTCATCCTCGGCGTTCGTGACGATCTTGGCATACTTCTTCATTTCGGGGATTTGCGACACGCCCTCTGCGAAGTAGGACGTGATGTGTTGGACGAAGGCGTATGCAGCATGAACCGGGTCCATGCCCTGCTTGATCCACGTCTCCATGTCGGGCTGGCCCTTCTTGATCTTGCCAGTCGGGAGGTCCGACAGTCCTCCTTTGCTCAGCTTGGCGTGCAGTTTTTTGCTGGTTCCCATAACGGTTTCCGTTCAGCGTTTGCAAATCCTGTTAGCCGTCAAGTTCCTTCATCAATTCAGCCCGTCGCCGTTCGATGGCTTTCAAGCGAGTTGTGAGTTTCCTGGCTTCCGTGTTGAGGTCGGCCAACTCCTTTTGGAGCTTCTTCTTGTGCAGGTGGTCCTGCCCGCTCTTGTCTCGGACGAGAGATTCGACTTCGTGCCGCAGCAGCCGATACCACGGGTTGCCGTGCATGTTGCTTTCTCGGAATTGCAGCTTGCCGCTCGGATTGCTGCGATGATCTCCTGCTGAGTCAGACCGAACTCCTGCCGAGCGGACTTGTCGCTCAGAGTGGCCCCTTTTCGTGACCACATCGAATCGCCATCGTCCATCATTCACCCTCCTTACTGCCGATCCGCAGGGATGTACGGGATCAATCCCTTGTTGAAGGCGATCTCCTGCACTTCCCTGGGAGCATGGCGAACATCCACCATGAACCCGTTGACCTGAAGCATCCACACCATCGGGTTGTCATCCAGACGGCTCGGCAAGGTCCAGTTCGGGTCAAGCTGGTGCATCTTCAGCATCTTGCGGATTGCCGCCAACTTCGCCGCCCCGCTGCTTGGGCTGGTTCCGAGATAGTGGTCGATGTCGGTTGACCGCATGTAAGGCGTCTGGCTCTTGTCGTGCAGGAAGTTGACCCCGCCCACGGCCCGCACGATGCCGCTGGCCCAGGCATTCGGACTGCCGTGAAGCAAAGGCGAGGGCCGCTTGCGGGCCAGCTTCTCGGCCAGCTTGCGGCAAAGCACGGCGTATTCTTCGTTCAGATGCTCTTTGCAAAACTGGTCGATCAATCCGATGATGACACCCAGAGCCTCGTCCTTTTCCTCCCTCGACGGCGGCTTCGGGACTGGCTTGGCTTTCGGCGCTTTCGGAGGCAACGGCGTGGCCGACATCGGCAGCGACGTGACGATCCCGTGCCGTGCCTTGGCCTCCTTGAAATTCTCGTTCAGATGTCGCCGGATGCCAGGGCCAAACGAAATGTTGTAGCTGCTCATCAAGCCGTCGTAGACGATCACGCCCTTGAACGGCAGCAGGACCGTCTGCGTCAGGACCGGCAGATACGGGCCGATCAATTCCTCGAACGGTTGCGACAACGCCAGGACGCCGTAAGCGATGGCTGGGTTGGTAGTCGAGAGGAACACCGTATACTTCTTCAGTTCACGGAAGACGTAGAACCTGCCCGTCACCAGATGCTGCCAGGAACGAACGATGTCGAGTTCGTCGTCCGACAAGTGGGCCGGGTTTTCATCGACAAAGGATTCGATCAGATCGAGGTTGGCATTCAAGGCGTCACGGACTTTGAGCCGGACCTCCGGCGACAGGGCGGCAAATTCGTCCGGCGTGGCGAGCTTGTCGGGAATCACCTTGAGGCGCTGGTTCACGAAGAACATCAGCGTCCGGTGCAACCTGAAGAAGAGTTCGACATCCTGGGGTTCGAGTAACATGGAGTTCACCAATTCCTCAAGAGCGATGACCTCGCTCACTTCACCTTCCTCATCTCCTTCGTCGCCTTCTTCGCATCGAAGGCTTCCGGGTCGAACGGCCCCCGCCACTCCAGCATTTCTTCGTGCTGCTCGTGCTGGGGATCAGCGATGGCGGCGAGGTAGTCGGCGTAGCCCCAAGGCCCGCCGCAATCTTCCGGTGGGCAGGCTCGTTCCCCTTCGAGGCACAGCGGGTACTTCGCCTTCGGATCGATGGGCGGGAATCCCTCGAACAAGACCTCGTGCCGCCAGCCGTCGCCGAAGTCGTACTCGTAAATCCACCGTGACCTTCCGGCTCGACTTCGGGAGCAGCTTGCTGAGGAGAACGTCCGTCTCGTCCTCGAAGTCCATGTCGAAATCGTCGCCGTCCGGGGCCGGTTGGCTGTACCGCTCGCCGTCGATCTCGAACTGGTGCAGGTGGTAGTTCCCCCAGCCGAACGCCGCCTGGATGTACTCGTGGAGGTCGGCCAGGGTGCAGTCCGGCACTTGAATCCGCCGCCAGATCGCCGGTTTGATGTCGAGCAGCGTGATCTTGAACTGGAACAGCAGGTCGGTCTTGGCCGGGCGTCGTGTCGGTCGGGGCGTCGAGATCGAAGACCTCGGCGTGTTCTTCCTCGAAGAACTTGACGACCCTGCTCATGACGGCCATGAGCCGCTTCTTGTGCGGACTTCGGGCATAGATGGCGGCTTGGCCGGTTTCGTCGTTGAGCTTGTGCAGTTCGTTCCAGGTGACGGGGACGACCTGCGTGCCTTCCCCGGCCTGCTCGATCTTCTTCTTCAGGTTCCGGCTCAGGTTGGTGCATTCGAGCAGCGTCTCCCGCTGCTGCTGGGTGAGCTTGAGCGGATAGGTGTGGCTGGCCTTCTTGGTCCGCTTGAGGCGGAAGACAATCGTCTCCGGGCCATTGCCCGCCAAGTAGTCGCTCAGCCCCTTCTGGAGTTTCTGCCGGGCCTGGGCCGGAGTCAGGGGCTTGTCGTCGTCGTGTGCATGTATGGTGTCCGTCCTTTCGTCGTTCCTGCTGATCTCACTCCTTCTTCGACAGGGACAGTCCATAACAGCCGTTGCAGAGCAACTTGGACCAGTCCCCGCCCTGGATGGCGACCATCTTCGACTTCTTCGTGTCCTGGCAGCGCCCGCACTTGAACTCATGAAGCTTCTCCAGGCGGAAGAGTTGCAGGTCGCCTTCCTTCGGGAATTCCTTGGCAATCATTTCTGGCGGCGGCATTTGATGTTCTCCTTCGGTTCCATCAACTCAGCTTGATCTTTTCCCTGATCGCCTTCAGCCGCCGCAGCAACGCCACGATATGCCCGTTCTCGAACATCGAGGCCAGATGCCCTTCACAGAAGCGGTCAGCCCGACTGTGGGTCGTCAGCAACTTCTGGAGCGGTGAAACGCCCTGCCGGTTCCCTCTTCCGTCTTCTGTCTTTTTAACTTCCCCAGATCGAGAATCTCGCCTCACAACCGAGCAACCATTCAACAGTGGCGACAAGCAGGTGGTTTACGTTCTTCCCCTTGGTCGCCTTTCCACAGTCGAGGCCGGGCTGCACAGCAACGATCTCATAAGTCCATGCGTTCGAGGCAAACGACGCACTCGCTGCCTTGAGGTCTGCCAACTTGCCCGACACGATGGCCGTGCTTCTGCTGGTTCCTTCGATCCGATCAACGATTTCCGAGAGCAAGTTGGGCGAGCGGACCCAAGACCTGTTGCGGCAGGCTTGGCCGAGAACGTCGTAAAGGTCTTCCACTCGCACTCCGGGCTTTGCGGCCCCGGTTTTCGGCCTCTTGGTCGCTTTACAGTGATAGAAAGAGACTGTGAGCTTCTTTGGACTGACGGCGATGAAGTCGGCAAGCTCTCCCGACCCGTGGTCTTTGACAACAATCGTGTCGGCAGGCAGAGTGGACGTGAGAAGTCCTGCGAGTGTATCTTGGACGTTTTTCTTTCCCTTCTCCGGGGTTCCGTCCTCACAAGCGATGTCGCACGTCGTCCATTTCGTTGGTACAAGGCAGTCGATGGGGAGCGGTACGGCTTGCGATTCGGGAGTCCACAGCGTCGAGCCACGGATGACACCTGCTTGTGGCATCACGAGAGTCAGTGGAAAACGGCGAACAAATTCCTCGAATCCGCCGTCGCAAATGTCGTTCTCCGACATTTCCAAGCGAATACGAATCTGCCGAGTGTCTGTTACCCGCCAAAAGCCGGGATGAGTCAAATCGCATTCCACGGTAAACGCAGGCGTGGACGGATCACACTCGATTTCGCACTGCACAGTACCAGACTTGAAATCCACGACTGACACGGACGGAACGTGGCTGGAAACGGTCGTGTTGGTCCCGTCTACGATTTCGATGCGGCGCTTCGCCCAAAGCACCTGCTCATCAAACAGTACAGCCAAAGGCCGTTCGGGAATGGCCGTAATGCTTTCGGCACGGGCTAGGAATCCAAGTTGCGGAAGTCCCGTGGCCTTGGTGTTTTTCTTCAGTTCGACGGCGAGTTCTTTGCACCAAGCAACTAATTCATCCACGGACCCACGCTGAATAGCCCACACTCTTCCATTTCCTGTCGCCACGCCACGGGTTTCCTTCGCCGACACTTTCGCCAGAGCATGACCTGGACCGAATGTCTTACCCTCAACAGGACGTACCGCTGCCTGCACCTGCGACCCCATTACGGTCTTGTAGGTAGGCTGGGATACTCCCCGTCCCAGGGAGTTGCGAAGACCAATCATGAAATAGTCCGCCGTGGCAGCCTTCTGCATGACCTGGAGGAGCGTTGAGGGGGCAATCTCTGAGTAAGGCTTCGTAAGAACGCAAGCTCGAATCTGCTTTGCGATGGATTCGGCAGTGGTCGCCTCAAACAATAGAGACTTCGTTTTGTCGAAATACAGCACATGGAGAGCAAGAGTGCCTTCAGTAATTGCCGTATCCTTTGCCCAGGCAGGTTCAACATCGCATTCGGTAACAACAGCTAGAACTTCGCCCCCGTGCATTCTTTCCTGAACGCAAATAGTTACATCGTCTTTGAGTGCAAGTTCCTTCCCAAGCGACACCCCATTCTTGGCCGTGTCGTACACAGTGACGCTGAAAAAAGGCTTCAGATCGCCGGGATCGAGATCAATCACATCGACGCCACTCCGGGATACGAACGATGTGTGACCTGTGGCGGTTCCAACGATGTCATCCACCAGTTTTGGAACGAGCCGCCTCCAGTTGGCGTCGATTCGGTAAAGTGACTTTACTTCGCCTCGCACTTCATCAGGTACAGCCAGAAGATGAGCATCCCCAACATGCGCAGACGTGGTGCGTGCCACTCTTCCGACGAATTGCAAAGTGAACGGCAGTGAGCGGGGTGCAGAGTGCAGGACGGCTATCTTGAGTTCAGGAAGGTCGATTCCTTCACCAAGCATTCCAACGCAGATCATGCCGTCGAGCGATCCTGACTGAACCTTTTTCAAGATTGCGTCATTCTCTGCCAGAGATTTGGTGTAATCGACATTTTCAACTTTGATTCCCGCATCGTGATAAGTTTTCACAAGTCGGGCTGACCACCCGACGTTATCCGTTCGCACCAGTAGTTTTGCGTTGTTGCCGAGCGTGCGTTCGGCATTGAGAACTTTTGCTGCTTCTGCACACAATAGTCGATCTTGGTTTGTGCGATTCTTGTCGTAGAGAACCGAATGGTACTCGACCGCACGGTAAATCCCGTCGTCGAGCGCTTTCCCGATTGAGTAGTGGTAGACAAGCGGCGCTTGGATACGTCGCCGATCTCGGCGAAAAGGAGTCGCTGTCAGAAACACCGTTCGTGACTTGCGGAATGCCTTGACAAGAGCAGCCCATGTGGGGGCAGGAGTATGGTGTGCCTCGTCAATGAACACGAGATCGAAAAGGCCGTCAGGAGGCGCACAGACACCGTTCTCTGCGGGGCTGGTCGTTTTTGGGGTCGCCACCACAACGTCATACGCCTCGAATTCCTTCCACTTTGCAACTGTGCTTCTTTGCGAGTCACTTGCCATTACCTGTGGCAACTGGAGCGACTTGGGAAGCACCTTGAGGGCCTTCAGGACGGATAGACTAGCGAAGTCGTCCCGGACTTGATCCCGGAGAATTGCAGCGGGCGTGATGACCAGGACACGCTTCGCCTCCAACCCAAACGCAATCGTCATCATCCGGGCGGTCTTGCCCGCTCCTGTGGGCAGTGATACTAGGGCTGGGTAATCAGATGTCGTGAAATGCGACCAAACGCCCCAATATACGCCGAGTTGGCAATTACGAAGTGCTGTGGTGGTTCCACTTGCAGCCCAAAGGTCCATCTTTGAAGAGTGAGTCGGAAAATACGGCGTTGGTGCAGCTTTTGCCATATACGTCGCCCCCGACTACCTCTGCCTCTTGATCTCAGCGACCTTGCCCCACCAGATACCCGATCTCGTCGCCATCAAGCTCGGCGACCGGGGCAACGCCGTGGATGTTCTTGATGAGGTCTTCCGACGCACCCAGGAACGCCTTGAACGACGACTCGCCGTCGCAGCGACCGAGCAAGTGGCCGTCCGGCGTGATGACCATTTCGACCAGCCGGGGCGTGGTCCAGTCCTCGCCGAGCAGGCATCCGAGAATCGCCTGGAAGTGATCGCTGACCTGGACGGCCCGGAGCTTCCGGGCGCAGTCCTGGCGAATCTGGTCGGGATCACGGATTGGCAACTGCATCGAAATTCACCTTATCTCGGTCATTCCCAGTTCCATCATCGCCACCGTCTACCGGTCGGAGCAGAACACTGGATCAACTTCCTCCACAACGCCATCGGACACTTCGATGAAGTTTCGTTCATCCGCCACTAGGGCCAGCACTCACCGAGGTCCGCTGCTCATTGCCACAGGCGTCAAGAGCAACAAAAACTGCGACTTCCAACAACCGGCTGGCCTTTCATGGTGCGGCCAGCACTCCCGTCTCAATCATCCGATCAAAATGGGCCTCGACTTGGTTGGGGAGGCTCCCGCCCGAAATCAACAGGCCGAGTTCCATGTTGAGAGTGAAGGCGTATTCGGTCAAGTTGGCACTGGACAAGAACAACCACTGGCCATCGGCAACGGCGCACTTGACGTGGAGGATACCCGGCTTGCCATTGTCGTCCGTCGCCCTGTTGGCGAGCGGCCAGAGAAATACGCCGCACTGCTTCGCAACGGACGGCCCGAG
Source organism: uncultured Gemmataceae bacterium (assembly GCA_963773845.1). Classification (GTDB taxonomy): domain Bacteria; phylum Planctomycetota; class Planctomycetia; order Gemmatales; family Gemmataceae; genus SIAJ01. The sequence goes on along the minus strand of CAVZCU010000011.1, from coordinate 139,392 downwards.
GGCGACCAGCGTGCTATACGTGTTCTGCCCTTCGAGTCGGTCGGGGCTTTCCACTACGACCTTGATAGCCACCCCACGAGCAGCGGCTCGGAGCAACGCATCGCAGATCCGGGGGATATTGTAAACGGCGTAGCTGACGATCGTGAGTCGTTGAGTGGCGGCTTCGATGACCTGAAGCATCACCTGCTCGGTGCGACGAAAGGGGAATACCCCCACGTCTGGGCCAGTCCACACCAGTTCTGCTGACTGGTGCTCACGGTGGGCCTGCTCACTGACAGCGGCAGTCAACATCGCAACGGCGACCGCTTGAGGCGACAGGCGTGCAGCGTTCACCCGGCAGTTGTCGAGAAAGGCGACCACGGAGCTGCGGTGGTGCGGGTGGGCTATACTTTCGAGGATTCTACCAAGATCGCTTGACCAATCGTTCGCATCGATCGTCGAAATTGCCTGCGCCAGCGTCTCCACGACGGACACGGGCAATCGCTTCACGAGAAGACTTGCTTCCGTGGCCACCACTCTCATGCCGTTGAAGTGATTCATGCCTCACCGCCTTTGCCGGGTAAGAAAGGACTCGGCGAGCCCCACGAGGTGACAATCAGCAGGTCTCGGGCTCGTGTGGCGGCTACGAACAGGAGCGAGCGCTCCCGCTCTTCATGATCGGCCTTGGTGGTGGGGTCATTCTCGACAGAGGGCACCCGGAGCGGCATCACCTGCGCATTTATCCCAGCCAGCAACATCACCGGGAACTCCAACCCCTTGACCCGGTGCATCGTCGCCAGACGGACCCCCGGCCCTTCCTTATTCCTGTCCAAGAGTGTGTGTCGAACCCCGAGACCGGTCAACATTGGCTGGTAGTCGTCCCGCAGCAACTTGTTTGTGCGGGCGACGAGGCAGACCTCTTCCGGCAAGCGGCTGGCCAGAAGCTCTTTTATCCTGCGGCCAAGGAACTCCTGCTCCTCCCTACGGGAGGCGAAGTGACGGACTTCCGGGGCCGGGCCGGACAGCAAAGACTTGTATCCCCGTTCGTCGTCCCGCCCCCCGTCCAGGTCGTCGATTTCTACGCCGTGCAGAAGACGCCATCGCCCACGCCCGGATCTGCTCGGTGGTCCGGTAATTGACCCGCAGTTTGCTGGAGCGGCCCTGGATGTTGATGCCGCAGTTGCGGAGCGCCACTCTTGTGTCCGTAGATTCGCTGGTGGGCGTCCCCTACGATGAAAAGGTTGTCCTCACCCGCTGGTGCCAGCGTCCGCACCAACTTCCACTCGTCGGCGTGGAAGTCTTGCGCCTCATCGACCACCACCCCCCGGTAAGGAAGTTTCGGCTTCTTCTCGTTGAGAAGCCGTGTAGCTTGTCGGATGACGGTGTTCCACTCACTCTTTCCGTTGTTGCGGAGCGCTTTCTGAAAACTCTCGAACACCTTCCACACTCGCCGTCGCTGCGGGCGGCCCAGGGTACGCCCTCGCCCGATCCGGGGAACTTTTAAGTAGTCGGCTTCCGTCTCGATTCTGTGAGCCTGAATGACGTGATCCCATTCCTGCCGCAAGAAGCCGATGTCGAAGTCGAGTACCTCGGCGGCGAGAAGGGCGTCGTCCCAGAACTTGTCGAGGTCATCTGGGCTGGCGATGTCGAAAGTCACGCCCTGATCCCGCATAAAGCGGACGGCCCAAGCGTGCAAATGCACGACCTCGATTTGCCTCTTTTCATCCCCGCACAGGTTCGCCAGGTTCTGCTCGACGTTCTGGGCGAGATTCGCCGTGTAGGTCGTGAAGAGGATCTTGTCATCGGGGCCAGTGCAGTGCGTCATCGCCAGATGCCGAGCCCGGTGCATGGCCACGACTGTCTTGCCCGGTCCCCGCACCGCCCGTCACTCGGGCCGGCCCGTTGAAGGTTTTGGCGACCAGCCGGTCTTGGCTGGGGTGGAGGAACACCCGCCATTTTTCCAGCGGGGCATCCAGAATCGCCGTGAGGTCGTGGTCCGTCCGGATGGTCACGAAGCGGCGGCGGGAGTCGGGGTGTTGGAGCGCAGCTTGCAAGTCGGTCGGGTCCACGGCATCCTTGCCCGACTTGATGGCGACCGCCTCACGGACCTCCTCGGGGGGCATCCCTTCGGCCAACCAGAGCACGGCCTCGGCAGCTTCCGCAGGTAAGTGCTTGGTCAGCAACAACAGTTCGTCAGACTTCTCGACCGCCCGCACGGAGGGAAGAAGGACGAGGGGGATGCCGAAGGAGAGTAGTAGGTCGTCGTCGAAATCGAGCTAGCAGCCCGGCCTTCTTCTTCGGCACTGAAGTCGGCTCGGCAGTCCGAGTCACCTCGTCGAAGTTGACGACTTGCAACGCACCTGTCCGCGGGTTGACCTCGAAGACCCGATTCTCGGCCCACGCCATCGCCTCGTCGTGGTTGTCCACCCACATCAAGACGTAGACATCGCCGTGTTCGGGGTGGAGCACGACGGCACGGTACTTCTGGTCAATCCGCACGGTGCGGACTTTAGGATCTTTGACTCCGTGGATCTTCTCGTAATTGATGGCGGCAGACTTCGGATCGGCCTTGAACTTCTCCGTGAAGTCACGAACTTTTCGCTGCTGCGCACGGGGGATGTCGGGCGAAGGCGTCGAGGAAGTCGGAAGAGATGGCCACGGTCGGCATAGGGCGTCAGACCCCCAGTAGTTCTCGCAGGTGCTTCTCTTGGTTGGCAAGGTCGGTGGCGTCCACGACGGTCCAGCCCCGCTTCTCGAAGTCGGGCCGGGCGTCGGCCCCTTCCGGTAGGATGGCGGCGACCTTCTTGGTCGGCCACGCCAGTTCGGCCTGGGCGCAGACCCGACCGCCTCCGTCGAGCAACTCGAACCCGACGTCGGGCAATGGCAGATTCCAGTCGGCCCACGACCGGACGAACGGCTGGCACCGTTCGTCGCAGTAATCCACGAGTTCGTCGGTCTCGGTCATCGCCGACTTGACCGGCTTGACTTGGCTGGCCGCTTCATTGGTCTCGCCCGCTGATTGTCCTGCTTCGGCAGCGCCTCGGCGAAGTCCTTGAAGAAAGCCAATTCCGCCGACTCGACCGTGGACACCAGCACCGAGCGGTCGAGGTACTTGTTGCCCCGCTCGCACGAAGTCTCGGGGAGGAACAGGCAGGCGTGGCAGGCCGCACCGTGCAGTGTCAGGCTGTCCCGGTACGGGTGGTGCTCGGCACACAAAGGGTCGGACGTACACAGCCGCATTGCTTCCAGCGCCTGATCGAGATGACGGCCCGAGCGTCTTCGGCTCCCCCAAGCCGACAAGCCCACCGAGCGTCCCCTCGCTGTCGGGGGCCGCCGTGTAGAGCAGCATGCCGGCCATCGGCTCGTCGTCGCCTCCCGGCGACCGTGAGTAGATCCGTTCCCGGATGCTGGCCGTCGTGTAGCCGCACTCCAGAGAGAACTGGCGGATCAGGGCATGGGCCAGCGAATGCAGCAGGACGTACCGCATGGTCGGGTAGCCTTCGTCGGGCTCCAAACCACGGGCCGTGCGCCAGCGCCGGTGGGCCTCGAAGAACTCGCTGTCACGGCTCTTCGTTCTTCTTCAGCCACGCTTCGATTGCCGCCTCGGAGAACTGGAGGAAGACGCCCTCGCCCCGGACTCTCCGAAGTCGGCACCCATTTCGGGGCCGAGCGGCCCAGCGGCACCCGCTGCTCTTCGGGCAAGTCTGCCGAGTTCGGTGTAGTCGCCGGGGGATTCGATGCGGGTGAAGCCGATCAGCGACCGCACCTCTCGGAGCCGTTCCGCCAGCACCACCTTCGTCAGCACGTTGCGGTACTGCTTCGGGGGTTCGACGACCCGGAGCTTGAAATCCCGGCTGTTCAGGCTCGGGTCGGGGTTCGAGAAGACTTGCCACTCGGGGTCACGCAGGTCGGAGGCGTCCTCATCGTCCTCACTCGTCCCGGCCTTCTTCTTCGGCGACCGCCTCCCAGATCTGCTCTTCGGTGAACATGGCCAGACCCTTCAGTAGCTTCCGCTTGAGCTTCACCTCACGGGCGTTCTCGCACTCTTCAAGCTCGGCCCAGTTCGACTCGATGAATTGGCCCAGTTTGTCGGTGGTGGACGGAATCGACAAGGCCGACAGCATGACCGGGAACCAGCTATTCGAGGCCCCGAGCAGGATGGCACGCTGCTTCCCTTGGCACGCCGTCCTCGTCGAACTTCCGCAGGTGGGGCCAGCGCCCTTTGCATTGGTGCAATCTCGGCCTTGCCTTCGTCGCTGAAGGCATCGCTCATGCGACGGGTCGTGGGTTTTTCTTTTGTCCCGCATTTGACGCACTCCACCTGAATGTCGGCCACCTCGCCGGAGGCCCCCAGTTCATAGAGCCGAAGTTCGTACCGGCAGTCGGTCTTGCCCCGGTGGACGAACTCGACCCAAGGAAAGTCGTCGAGGTGGCCGTGCTCGCAGGCGACGAGGAAGCGGGCCGGGACAACGGTGGGCGGCTTGCCAGGTTTCTTGCAGATGCGGTGGACGTAACGGCTCCGGTCCTTGCGGTAGGGGTCGAGCCGCAGCTCGAACAGGCCAGACTGGATGGGAGCCAGCAACCGGCAGTACGGGCAGACCAGCCAGCGGGGGAACGGGGCGACCGGCACGCCGACGTTGGCCGTGTCGTCGAACGGGTTGGCCTGATACCCGGTTGAGTCGCTGGTCACTGGCGGGTGTCAGCAGCTTGGCGACCTGCCGCCCCAACTCCTGCTGGACGGCCTTCAGCAGCCGCGGCTCGGCGATCTCCGTGGACCCCTGCTCGATCGGCCAATCATCCAGCCCCATGACCATGACCGACAAGTTGGGCAGTTCGACGATGGCCCCGACGCCGTAGGTATAAAGCAGTTGGCTCGGACGGATTTCGCCGATCTTGCGGCTTGTCTGTGGCGGGAATGCTCATTCTCTGTCCTCCTCGCCATCGTCCTCGGTATCCTCGCTGACCGCCGCGACGAAGTTGCGGTCGGCGTCCAGCCCGCCGTCGTGGAAAATCAGCCCGACGGTCGGTTCCACGTCCCGCAGCGAGTTCAGGCAGGTGAAGTCGTCCCACGGCTCGAGGCCCGGCCGGTGCAGCAAGCCCGACCGTCACTCCGTCCCGCTCCTCGTCGTAGCCCAGCACCCGACCGCCCGCGGTCTTCTGGGCCTCGGCCAGCCACTGGTCGATCCGCTCGTTCAACTCGGTTTTCAGGTTCATGATGAACTCGTCGTCGCTCGTTGCCGACCAGTTCGGCCCGCCGCAGGATCGTCTTCATTGCCTCCTTGCACATAGGGGTGGTTCCGGTCGATCCGGCTGGCCCGCTTGTTGGCGTTGAACTCCGTCCCCTGGAGCCGCACGCACGAGACCAGCAGGGCCGTCAGTCCCCGGCTCATGGCCCCCAAGGCGAAAGGCGTCACCGACAGGGCTTCGACGTGCTTGTAGAACGTGGCGTGGTAGTGCTCGAACGTCTCGTAGTGCGACAGGTCGCGGGGCCGGGTCCAGTTGAAGACGGTGAAGACCAGGCCGGGGAACTTGCGTCCGACCCGGCTGGTCGCCTGGATGTACTCGGCGGTCGTCTTCGGCTGGCCGGCGACGACCATCAGGCCGAGCCGCTGCACGTCCACGCCGACCGAGACCATGTTCGTCGCCAGCAGCACGTCGAGCGGCCGCTTCGGGCATGTCCTTGAAGTGGCCCTTCTTGCTGCATCTCCTTGCGCTTGGCTTCGTTCTGAGGGTCGAAGGCCGCCTCCAGGTGGTCGAGCACTTCGGGGATGTCCGTCGAGTCCTTGCGGGAGGTCAGTTCGTCGACCGATGTAGAGTGACCGCCTCGACAAGCCCCCGCTGGTCCATCTTTCCCAAGCGGGTCCGCACGTCGTCGTCCACCAGCCGCCGCATTCCGCCGAGTTCCCGCATCGAGTTGAAGTAGCCGACCAGCGTCATCCACGGATCGGCCTCCTTGCCGTAGCCCTTCTTCTCGTAGAGCGTCTGGGCGGCGGACAGCAGGGCGACGTAGACCCGGATCAGTGCCACCTTCAGCCGGCGGCCGGGGGCGCAGATGCCGATGTATCGGCGGCCCGGCAAGCTCCTCGGTGGGCTGTGCGCTGGAGGGCGAAGAAGTTGTCCCGCACGTCGAGGCCGTGCGGCGGGAAGACGTTGACCTTCCGCAGGAACATCGCGTGGACCTGGTCCCCGGCCTTGCGGATCGTGGCGGTCGAGGCGATGACCTTGGGCCGGACGACCTTGCCGTCGACTTCCCACGAGCACAGCTTGTCCACCGCCGTCTCGTACAGGCCGACCAGCGTGCCCAGCGGCCCGCTAGATCAAGTGCAACTCGTCCTGGATGATCAGGTCGGGCGGCCGCAGCAGGGGATGCGGATTTGGTCTTTGCCGAGGGCAACTGTCCCTTCTTCGGGTGCGAGTCGGCGTCCTCGATCTCGGGCGAGCGGAAGCCGTGGCGGTCGCAGTAGCCTTCGACCTGGCCGAAGAGCATCTGCACCTTGCCGTTCCACGGCATCTGGGCGAACTTGTCCACCGTGGCGATGAGCAGGGTCGGCAGGCGGCGGTAGATCTCCTCGTCCACGACCAGGACCGGGATGCCCTCCAGCGGCGACTGCTTGGCACTGAACGGGCAGCGGCCGAGCACGTCGCCGCAGAAGGTGACCGTGCGGCAGCGCCCCTTGGCGTAAGCTCTCGACCTTGATGTCCTGGCCCGGGTCGATCTTGGCCCCGCACCAGGGGCAGTTCGTCAATTGGGCCGGGGAGCCGCTGCCCTTGCCCCTTGTACTTGCCGCCGTGCTCCTGCTGGATCGCCTCGGCGGCCTGATCGGTCGTGTTCGGCGTCGTCTTCTGGCCGACCCAGAGGCCGATGCGGAACGGCTCTTTGCCCCACTTCTTCTCGTCGCCTCGGCGGATCGATCTCGCAGGCGCAGATCAGGGCGGTGGCCCGCTGGAACTGCTGGATCGTCAGCAGCCGCAGCGTGTACCGCATCAGCACGGCCACGCCGTGCTCGCCCGAGCGCCCGGCCACGGCTCCTTGCAGCCGCCGCAGGCCCATCGTGTAGGCCGACAGGCCCAGGTAGGCTTCCGTCTTGCCGCCGCCCGTGGGGAACCAGAGCAGGTCGGCCACGGCTTCGGTCTCGCCCGTGCGGTCGCGTGTGGTCGAGCTTGGTGATGCCGGGCAGGTTGAGCAGGATGAAGGCCAACTGGAACGGATACCACGAGCGGTTGGCCGGAACGTCGATGGCCTTCAGGTCGGCCTCCTCGTCCCGCCGCCGCTTCTGCGAAAAGATCGTGTGGATACGCTGCTGCCACATGGCCAGGTTGGCGAACCGGAACGCCTCGGCCGCCTTCTCGTCCTCATGCCAGCAGCTTCAATCCGGCCTCGATCCGCGCAGGGCGTTCCGGCAGCGCTCCAGTGCCGACTGGCCCGGCTTCTGGTACAGGGCCATGTCGGGCTTCTTGAGGTCGGCCTGCCGGTCCTTGATCCACGCGTCATAAGCCGTCAGCAGCGGGCGCAGCTTCTTGTCCAAGTCGGCGGTCGGCGTCTCGCCCAACTCCTTCATGTCCACGACCAGCCCGGCCAGCTTGGGCCAGTCGGCGACGGTGGGCGGCGTGGTGCGGGGCACTTCGTAGGTCGGCACCACCTTGGTCGAGAGGCGGATGGCCCGGTCGCAGACGCCCTCGGGGCAGTCGGCATGAATGCTGACGCCGTGCCCCACGCCGAACTCGACGTGATGGCGGTAGAGCATCGCCATCTCCTGCTCCTCGGCGAACGTGACCGGATCGCTCTTGCCGGGGTCCCGCTGCTGCGGGCGGCTGTGAAAGACCGGCTCGCCGATCGGGCGACTCGACGACTCAGTTCCGGCTGGAAGAGCCACGCCGTGTCCCGCAGCTTCTTGGGCTCCTCCTGGCCGTTGACCAGGAACAGCGTGACGCTCCAGAAGTGGTCCCGCTTGCGGACGAGTCCCTGGACCTGGACCTCGGGGAACTCGGGGTCGGGCGTCCAGTTCGAGCCTGCCCGGCCTTGAGCGGGATCGGCTTCGAGACGCCTCCCGCGTGGACTCGCTTCCAGACCAGCTTCTTGTCGCCGCTGGGCGTGGTGAGGGTCTCGCTGCGGTCCCGGTGGTAGTGGCCCCAGCGGGCAGTGACTTGCAGTTCCTTGGCGTCCAGGTCGACGCAGAAGGTCATCCCGAACGACGACGGGAACATCGTCTTGGCGGTAGGGCGAGGTCGTCTCGGTCGCTCCGTCCTCGGCGGTGCCGCTGCCGCCTTGGGGCAGTTCGTCGAATTCCTCGGGCGAAAGTTCCTGCCGCTTGGGGGCGAGCATCCCGACGAGGTAGCGGTCCCGCACGCTCGGCTCGTCGATCTCCTCCTCGGGCCCGCCGACCGGCCCGAGGAGGTCGTTCAGGACCATCTGTTCCAGTTCGTCCCGAATCTTCATCGGGGACGGGATGCTTTGCAGAATGCTGCTCATAGGAGAGTTCCCAACCCCTTGCGGGGATTCAACCTAGCGACCAACCATCCGAACCGAAACCAATCCCATTTTGGATAGCTAACCAAGCCATCAATTTGACATATTTCAACCCAAGATTACACAATCTGTTGACATTGTAAACAGACCAGCCGATAATGAAAGCTGCACGGATTGCGTATTGACACCCCCGCTTCGACCGAAAAAACAATGGCAGAGAATGAATCCCTTGACCTCGGTAGCTCCTACTCAAAACGCTGGGACGTAGTGTGCGAGCACGTCCGTAAGGGGGCGTCATCGGAGAAGGTTGCTTCAAAGATCGAGATCGCACTCTATACAGGGCTCCGCAAAGCCCTCAAGCAGTTTCAGGACAGGGGTGTCACGCTGGCTGACCTCCTGAAAAGTCGTGACTGTCCACAGGTCCTTCGACAGTTACTTCGCAAAACGCAGGGGCACGACTACGCCCGTCTCTTCGCCGAATCTGCCACCGTCGATGGCCCGACCGAGAGGGACTGCGTGGCGGGCTGGCTCGGCGCAGTTCTCGACAAAGTGACCGACCAGATCTGTCACCGGGTTGCCGGCAGCGAGAACTGGCCCACGATTGACGAGGTTCAGAATTTCACCGCCGAGGTCCGTGACAAGCTCACTCCAGTCGTCGAGCGCATCGTCACGAAACTCGCCGAGGATCCGAACTGGCAACCGAGGCGGCCTCCCTCAAAAGGCCAAGCTCCTGTCGAAAACGACTGCGGAACTCATCGACCTGTCACTGCTGGGGAGGTCGAGCCCATGAAGAAGCAACGCTTTCCGTTCGCCCTTTCCTTCTGGACCGGCGACCGTGCCGAGGTCAGGTATCTGCGAGCGGGGGAGCACTTCCGCTTCGACCTCGACGCCATTGAACACCTTCTGCCTCGGCGATCTGCCCAGCCACCTCGTGGATCTGCTGCGCATCGCTTCGGCGGTGTACGTCGTGGACCGCCTGGTGAAGCGCAGGACGAAGGATGGCCCGAAGCCAGCGTCACGAACCATCGGTCTGAAGGTCGGAGTGCTGAACGATAGTCTATGGAACCGGCAGGAAGTTCGGGATTGCGTCCACGATGCTTTAGAGTTCGTGACGGGAGACTTTTGGGAAATCGAGTTTGAGCGGGACTCACAGGAGTACCGTTGGCCTGACTCCTTCATACCGTTCTCAAAATCGGACGGCTCGCCGCTGATCTGCTTGTACAGCAGCGGACTGGATTCGGCTGCGGGCTTGGTTGCTCGGATGAACAAGGACCCCGGTCGCCCCGTCATCCCAGTTACGGTCTGGCACCAGCCTCGGCAGCGGCACCTCGTGCAACAGCAATATGCCTACCTTCGTGAGCACTACCGAAATAGGGGAGGTGCCCAGATCGACCCACTGATCGTAAAGGTGGCCATGATGTGGCGTTCCGCCGCCGAGAAGAAACTGCAAGAGCAGTCGCAGCGCAGCCGGTCGTTCCTGTTCACTGCGCTCGGGGCGATCACGGCGATCATGCACGGGCAGCAAAACATTGAGATGTTCGAGTCGGGCGTCGGGGCGATCAATTTGCCTCTGATGTCCGGGATGGTCGGCTCGAAGACAACGAGAAGCTCGCACCCCGAGTTTCTGCGCCTGATGTCGAAGCTCGCCTCATTGGTTGCCGACCCGGAGGTGAAGTTCGTGTTGCCTTTCCCTGACAGCACCAAGGGGGAGGTCGTGAAGAATCTCGCTGCTCCGGACCTTCAAGCACTTGCGTGCATGACCGCCTCGTGCATCCACTATCCGATTCGGCACAAGAAGTACAAACAGTGCGGGCTGTGCCCGGCTTGCATCTTTCGGCGTGCGTCACTTCGAGTCGCCGGCATTGAGGAGCCCGAAGATTCGTACAAGTACGATTTCTTGGGGCCAGTCCAACGAGTCAACCAGATTCCCGAGAAGCGTCTCGCCTGCCTCAAAGCGTTCCTCATCCAAGTCGCTCACCTGCGAGGGATCGAGAAGAACGATCGCTTGCCGCCGGCTTTCGAGCGGCATGTCGTGCCTCACATCGTCTCCAAAGGCCAATCTCAGGAAGGAGTCATTCGGCTTCTAGCCAACTACAGAGACGAATGGATTAAGATCGCCTCCGCAGAACGTGAGAGAGGGACCACTTGGTCCAGGCTCCTGGCCCCAAACCAACCGGTAACGCAAGGAGTGAACCATGCCTCAGCCTGACACGCTCGATCCCCGAATTCTGGGACACCGCATCGCCGAGGCCCGCAAAGCTCGTGGCAAAACGCAGGAAGAGGTTGCGGAATTTCTTGGGTGCAGCCGTCCCACGTACATCGCTATTGAAAAAGGGGACCGCCTCGCCAAGACCGACGAAATTATCAAGCTCGCCCCGTTCCTTGGCAAAAAGGTCAACGATCTGGTCCGACCGACGAAGCCGGTCGTCGATCTCCAGCCCCACCTTCGGGGCGTCGCCGACAAGATGAAGGGGGGCGACGAGCCGGCCCTCCAAGCCGCCATTGGCGAACTACAGCAGCTTGCGGAGGACTACCAGGACCTGGAGCGGATGATGAACGCTCCGTTGCGGTACAACTACCCACCAGAGATCTCACTCGACTCCCGCATCGACGCTGCCGAACTCGCCGAGGGCGTGGCCAGCCAAGAGCGGCGAAGGCTCGGTCTGGGCGACCAGCCAGTGATCTACCTTCGTAGCACGCTGGAGTGGGATGTCGGCCTGCGCATCTTCTACTCGGGAGGGTTGCCCTCGGCGATCGCCGGGATGTTTGCCTACACCGCCGACCTGGGATGCTGCATCCTCATCAACCGAAAGCATCCGCCCGAGCGTCGTCGAATATCGATGGTCCACGAGTACGGCCACCTCATGGTGGACCGGTACAAGCCGGGGATCGACTACCTCTCGATGAGCGGACGGAAGCCTGCCAATGAGCGATTCGCCGAGTCGTTTGCGCTGAGCTTCCTTATGCCCGCAAGCTCGGTACGCCAACGGTTCCACGACATCGTGACGACGACGAAGGACTTCCAAGTGGCTGACCTGCGTCGCATGAGTCACTTCTATTTTGTCTCAGTCGAGGCGATGGCTCTACGATTGGAGCAGTTGGGCCTGATTTCGAAGGGGAGTTGGCAGTACCTCAAGGAAGCCAAGTTCGCCCCGAGGCAGGCGGCGGATCTGCTCGGCCTCAAACCACTACCGACGAATGATGAGCCATACCCCGAGCGATACAAGTATCTTGCCGTCCACGCATATGGGCGTGGTGAGATCGGCGATGGCGACCTTGCCTACTACCTGCGCTGCGACATCGTGACGGCCCGAGAAATCGTGGACCGCACGCTGACGAGCCGAGAGGTGGAAGCTAGTGGCGAGGAAGGCCAACTGCGACTGAACTTCGACGACTCATTGCTCTCACGGAACAGGGATGGAGCCGGCGACGGCACTGGAGGTGGCGATGGGCGGGGCTGCGCTAGTGGTGCTGGCAATGGCTCCGGTAACGGATAACCGAAGAAAGAATGATGTCCAACGCAGTCATCGACGCCTGCTGCCTGATCGACCTGTTGGCCACCGGGCAAGTGGAAGCCATCCTGCGGACGGCTGGATTCCACTGGCATCTACCGACCGCCGTGGAGAGTGAGGTTCAGCACGTCCGGCAGTACGATCTCACCCAGGCTGGTCGGTTCGTGAAGATCGCCGTGGATTTGTCGCCTCTCAAGTCCTCTGGCGTCTTGCAGACGTGTGTGCCTGCCACGCAATTCGAGCTTGACCGTTTCGTTCACTTCGCCGCCCAGTTTCGCTCCGATGGCGAGGCCATGTGCATCGCTATCGCCGAGCAGCGGAGCTGGGGCATTGCCACGGACGACCGCAAAGCGATTCGAGTCGCACAGCAAGGCGGCCTGGCCGTCATAAGTTGTCCCGAGATCATGAAACGGTGGGCGGATGCGACCGGGCCGGATCAGGCCTCGCTGTGCAAGGTCTTGCAGAACATTCAGGTGCTCTCCCAGTTCAAGCCGAACCCGTCAATGCCCGAGTATCAATGGTGGGTTGATGAACTTGCGAAGGCTGTTCCGTGAGGCCGTGCTGACGAGAAGGCTGTACCTTCTCGTCACTCGTTGCTCTCAATGGGCTGGTCGATCACGTGCCGATCAAGCCTTTTCTCACCTCTGCGTCAAATACCTTTGCAATAGCCTCCAGGAGCATGTCTGAAGCCTTGAATTTGGAGTTGTGATTCGGGAACAACCTTGCCAATCGCTCGGCGGCATCCGGCTCCTTCAGGCCAAGAAGCTGCTGATACACCGGCAGGTACAGTACGCCACAGATATCGTTGTAAAGACCGGACTCGAAGAGTCCGTGGTGCTTGAGCTTCGATGCCTGCCCATACACGGCGTCGAAGACGGACTGCTCACTCGGAAAACTCGGCTGCATCGTCGCCAAGACAACGAAGTGGTTTCCATCCGCATTGAACTTGATCGCCTTGTCTTGGATGCAACGTTGCACGTTGGATGATTCGACGCTCGGATTGTCGCCGTCAGCGCAGTACGCCTTCGGTTTCGCTTCTTCGGCTGGCAGATCGTTGGGATCGCTGACGAACGCCATCGGCTGTGGATTCCGCTTTCGTTCGGCAACCACATCTTCTACCCGAGTTGCAAGGATGACTCCCGCTTTCGAGAGGTCTTCCCGTTCTCGATCCGTCATGGTGCGTCTGCTCTTTGCCGCAGGGATCTCGGCGATCTGATTCCCCTCCTCATCAAAGTGGTCCTCCATGTGGATAGTGACCTCTTTCAGCCAACTATCCGTTCGGAGGGTCACTTCTAGGTTCACCGGCTCGCCGGAAACTTCAGCCCGAACATCGGCATCGTAATTCTCCTTCCCGGTTCGCCATTCGAGTTCGAGCAGCTTGGCCCTGACAGCGCAGGTAGCAGCCGTGGCGAACTCCGCAAGTAGCTGGTTGAACTGATCTCGATTCTTCGCCTTTTGGGAGAATGCACTCTGGAACTTCTGGGGGTCGATTGCCCCTGCGACCTTTTCCAGCGTCCACTCGATCAAGGTCAGCCTGTCTCGGTATTCCGGCGTCGTGTTCAGCGAGCACCAGTCGGCCAAGGTGCAGTTCTGGAAGTGCGCCACGGCGTCATCATCCCACTTGCCGGAAAGGTCGGAAGCATGTTGATCGAGTGCAGCGACGTTTCTCTTGCCCAAAAGCCGGGCGACGGTTGGGAACGACTGCTCAAAGCTCATGACGTATTCCTCCCTCCACACCATGCTGCCCTCGTAACCGAGGATGCCTTGGCGGATGGCGCTGTTGATCGCAGACTTGATGGCATCTCGGCTGGTGTCGGTGACTCGGGCGAAGCCGAGGTAACGAGCGAGGGAGTGGATTAGTTCCTCCCGCTCGTAGTTCGTGCCCTTCCTCAGTATGGAGCGGAATGTCTCCCGCAGATCGTCCAGGTCGTAGTCGGCCATCGATTCGGTTGCAGCCCTCACCATGTTGGTTCCGTCGCCTTCGATGATGCGGCGACGGATGGCGGCTCGCAGGTGGCCCCGTAGCGCCTCCTCGATCTTCGGACCAAGCCGCTGGTAGCCGAGGACCACCGATACCGTCTTCAACAGTTCGTCCCGTTCCAGCGAGCCCTGTCCTCGAATCGTTTGCCTGAACGCCGCCATGATGTCGTCAGTATCGAGTTCCTCGATGGGTGTCGGGCGACTCGATGGTTCGGTGTCTTCCTCCCGGCTGGCCCGAGGTGCTGATCGCTGCGTTCGGGCTTTTCGGGCGGTCGTCTCTTCCCCACCTGCGTCGTCGTTGGCAGAGTCGGTCTCGTCATCGTCGTTGCCGAAGAGGGTCGGTCCATCCGTGGAGGCCGATGGCTTGCGGCCTCGACCGCTCGACGGCTTCTTGGGCTTCTTCTCGTGAAGGACCTGCTTGATCTCGTCGGCGTAGCGTTCGTGATTGAGTTTCAGCAGGCGTTGGAGGACTTCTCGGCGGGCGGGCTCGCAGATGGTATAGCGGAGGCCCTGCTTGGTTTCGTGGAAGCCGTGGCCGAGGTCGAGGTCGGTCCAGCCGTAGGCGGCACCGACCGCCTGATCCATCTCGACGTGCAGTTTTCGGAGTTTCTGAATATCGGAGGACACTTCCTCGGAGTCATGCAACAGGTTGTAGCAAACGGTCAGACCCACATTTCGTTCATTCATCACGTCCTTGCGCATACCATGAGTAGCTTCCCCACGCTCCTTCAAGTTGGCTAAGGGACGCTGTTCAAACAAAGATGGCCACGGAAACGTGGAAAAACACTTACTCACTGCATATCCGATTGTCTGTCCCATTGAGGTCTGTAGTTGTTCAACCCAGTTTGAGTGTAAACTGCTCTGCAATACTGCAAACACGTCCATACGATCCGACGCAACTACGATGAGGCGGTCTGAGAATAGGCAACTCGTTGGCAAAAGCGAAAACGTCACATACTTCGTAACTCGCCCTCCGACCAACACCCTGTCCAGTTTAGATAGTGTGGAATAGAGTTCAGGACGCTTATCCCAGTGTTTCCAAAAGCAAGTCTCGTGAATCTGCTTTGTAATCTTGTCTCTGGCTGGCTTTACAAGTTCGACAAGTCGTCGAAACGGTTTGTCAAACACGGCGGCTTCGGATTCGCTCATCTCGCCGAAGTCGATCACATAGCGAGAAGGGCTTTGGTCGGGTCGAGTATTTACATCATCGGCGACAAGGTACGGGGCGATCACCTCGGAGTTGCGCTTGTCAGACCGAATAATGGATTCCATCTCATCCGGGCTGAGTACAAACCCTTCACCGTTTAGATACGTGCCTATTGATGCAAGCACGGATGAACAAGCAGCTTATTGGGAGTCGAAAAGGACTCGTTTCCTGTAAGGAAGCTAGAAACTGACTCTACCTCCACGCCGGAAAGAAGCATGTGCCCTTTCCACTTACTCTTGCTGACGCAGACCAAGCTGACCGTAACATTCGCCGTGCCGGGCCATCTCTGATCGGGCATTGCAAAGATTATTGTTGCGCCTTTAGAAAGCATGGCGGCGAGGCCAAGCAGTCGGGTGTCGCCCTGTGCAATGGTATTGGTGAGAATCATTCCACTGAACCCTAGTTCATTTAACAGAACAAAGGCTCTTCTCTCAAAGTAGGCACAAAGGTCGGCTATTCCTTTATCTTGGATTACAAGAGCACGAATTCCTTCGGAATAAATCGGCCCCAACTCAGTTCCGATCCTTTTGCCACCAAGATAGGGGGGATTGCCAATAAACGCATCGAACCCGCCCCGCTTTACAATTACTTCGGGGAACTCCAGCGGCCAGTGGAACATCATCTGGCCCCGACGTTCCTTGGCGGCGGCTTGCTCGAACTCTTCGGTCGGTCCCATTCTCGACGTAGTGACCCGAACGCACGGCGTTGTGCCGCACTCGTTCAGCCTTGTCCTTGGGGTTCTCGCCCCAGAACTCCGCGGCCATGAGCAAATCCGCCGCACACCGCAGCCGGGCGATCTTCTCGTTGGCTTCCTTGAGTAACTTCTCCTGCCGCTCGACATCCTCGACCGTGTTGGCCGGCAGGTCTTCGAGCTTGAGCCGCAGGCTGATCGCCTCGTCCACGGCATGGTCGAGTGGCCCAGAACAGCACCTGATCGTGTTCGGTTCATCGGGCTTGAGGCTGAACGTACCGCAGTTGCTCGATGTTGTGGATGCCGACCAGCGAATCGCCGCAGCGGATGGCGTGGTCCAGGAACTCGAACGGCTTGTCCTTGGCCAGCGTGAGCAACCACAGCGACAGCTTCGCCATTTCCACGGCCAGCGGGTTCTTGTCCACGCCGTACAAGCAGCGCTGGGCGACGATCCGCAGGGCGTAGTGTCTGTCGTTCGTCTGGGTCCAACGGCACCAGTTGCTCGAAAACCGCTCCCTGCGAGGCCAGACCATACGGTGTAATGCGCACTGTGGTCGAGACTGTCCTTGCTCGTTGCTCGAACAATGCGTCCTGATGGCCAAACTGGGCAGTCTTCTCCGCTTGCTCCCACGCTTCCAGCAGACGAGCGGCCATGAACCGACATGCCTGCACCAAGAACGCCCCAGAACCACAGGCCATGTCGCAAATCTTCAGATCGAGCAGTTCTCTGGCCGAGCGAAGCTTCCATTGCTCTTTGGGTAGGCCTTCGGCGGGGCCGACGTAGACGAGCGGCTCCAGCGTGTACTGAACGATGGGTTCGGTCAGGCTGCGGGGCGTGTAGTGCGTGCCGCTGGAACGCCGGTCGGTCCCCGCCGTGACGAAGACGCTTCCCTTGGGGATGACCACGGGTCGGTCGAAGGTGTCGATGCCGCACCAGACCCGGCAAACGGTCGGACTCGCTGGAAGAGCTCATCGTCATTGCCGCAAACGGCCCTGAAGCTTGTTGGCATCCTCTCCGTCGAGTTCGGCGTGGCGAGGGCATTCTTGAGCGTCCTCTCCTGCCTGCCGGTCTCCTCATTTAGAAACTCGAGCAGTTCAGCTTCGCCCTTGGCTTGGAGCCGTTCCAGTTCGGCGAGGGCAACTTCAGGTTCTTTTCCCTTGGTCCCAGTCAGACCCAGCATCGGCTCTGGAGCACGCTTGGCGGTGTGGTCGAGTAGACCTTCGTAGACGTGGCCGATCTGTTCGATGTCGAGTGCCCGGAAGCTGAGCCTGCGAGCCTCGCCCTGCATTTGGCAGGTATTGCAGCGAGCGGAGCAGGTGCAGCACCGTGCGGTTGTTGACCGGCAGCGGCGTGGCCGGAGTGTCGCGCCACGTCGTTCCCTGCTTGCGGCCTTCGAGGAATGGGAAGCGGTCGGGATTGAAGAGATTGCCGCCGTAGGCCGGTGAGCTTCATCCGCTCGTGCCGCACGCCGCCGTAGACCGCTCGGAACGTGGACAACAACCGGACCCACGCATCGTAGCGACGTTCGAGCACTTCTTCGCCATGCTGGTCGGCAGCTTCCTGAAGCTGTGCGACGAGCGTCGAGACGGCGTAGTGCTGGTCGTAGAGCGGGATCGCCCAGCGAGAAGCAGTTCCCGCTCCTCGGCAGAGAACAGAAACACGAGCCGCATCATGACCGTGAGGGCGGCTTCGTAGAGCACGGTTTCGGGAATGCCGGCGAGCAGCTTGTCGTCCTGATCGGCCCGGTCGAGCGACTGGATGAGCACTTCGACCGCCCGCCGCACCTGAAAGCCCAACTGGTCGGTAACTTCCTGCTGGTTCTTGGCGCTCTTGGCGAGCATCGCCTCCAGGGTGTCCTCGTCGGGGACGGTGAAGAAGCGGCTGACGCCGAGGAGCGTGCGGAAGGCCCGCAGCGTGACGTTTTCCTCGAACCAGAGCGTGGCGTACCACGAAGCGAAGCCGGTGGTGTCACCCCTCGGGGCATCGACCAGCATCCAGTGTTCGCCGTTGGTCACGAGGCCCAAGCGGACATCCGTGGCGTGGAGAAGTTCCATCATTCGAGTCGCCGGAGACGCCTTCCAGTGCTTGCCGGCAACGGACTTCTCCAAATCTTGTTCGAGCGGGTAGGTCTGGATCAGCAGCCGAGCTTTGCCTGGATGAGCCACGCCTTCAGGATTCTGAACGACCACATCTGGCCGTAAGACTTCACCGTGCTCGGCCATGTTGGCCTTGAGTGTCTGAGATCTGGCTTGGTCTTCAACGACGACTTCATCCGGCAAGCCCAGAGTTTGCTTGAGCACGAAGTTGATCCACGCCTTGTGGATGGCCGGACTCGGTCGGTGGCCACTCTGGTTCTCCTCCCACTCGTCGAATGCCAACCGAAGGTGCCTGTAATGCTCGGGATCGTGGGCGTCGAGCCCCTGCCGAAACACCCGCTCCAGCACGGGCATCGACAGGAACGGCCCGGAGACCTCGATCAGCGAGAGCCATTCGGCATGGTGGTGTTTCGTTGACATGGCTAACTCTTGGGCTCTTGAACCATGTTGACCTGCCCGGTCGAAAGCTGTCGCTCGATCCGAACAAACGCCTTCGTTAGTTCAGTTAGGACAACCGCCTCCTCTCTCTTGATGGTGGGCTCCTTCAGCTGCCCATGCCCTGCAAGCGGCTCGGAGTTTCGTCGCCTGTAGGTTTCGAGGATGTAGTCCAAAACCGGTTCGGGTAGCTTCGAGTCTTTCCTGTATCTGTCGAAGAACGAGGCCAGAGTTTTGTCCTGAATGGTCGATAGTGCCACGATGTCTTTGGCGAGCGTCTCGAATACGGAAGCACTTGCATGAAGCACCGCCGCATAATCAGCCGCTTCGAGTGACGTGTCCATGCGTCGGATGAGAAGTCGAATGTTCGGAATCTCCTCCTCGTTGTCGGCTTCGATCTCTTCGACCGGCGTAATCTCAACTTCGACCTCGTCGCTTGAGTCTCGATCAAATGACACTGCGCATCCGTTCGATCCGAGAATCTCGTTTACGCTATCCGTTTCGAGCCAGCCTTCTTGAATGAGGTCGCCGAGTGTCTCGATTAGTTCGTCCGTGTCGGGACGACGCATGGCCACTTCCAGTTCCGACTTCAGCCAACCACCATCAGCGAATTCGTATTCTTCATTCTCCGTCAACTCAATGATGTTGATTGGAAGTCCGAGAACGTTTCGGCAAATGTTCACAACGTTGTTCATTCGAGCGATGTGGCCACTAAGCTCTCGATGATCGACGGCATGACGGAGTAGTCTCGTGAGCAGGAGTCGTGCTCGCTTGGGCACAACCTCAAACTCCAGCAGCTTTCGTTGTTGCTTATCGAGTCCAAGAAACGGCATAGACAACTCCTATTTTGCAAGTCGCTGCGGCACCAAGAACGTCACAGCCACGGGAAACATCCGTGGCTGCGGGTCAGCGAAGCGGGCCTTGATCGCCTCGGTCTCCTTCTCGATCTCCTTCGGGATCTCGTTGAGCCGGTGCCGCAAGGCATCGACGTTCCGCTCGAACTGTTCAACTTCCGTGGGAGCCATGCCGGGGAGGTACTGCTGCCGGTAGAACGGATCGCCCAGTTGTTCCTGAATGGCCCGCTGCAACTCGGTTAGGATCGAGGTGATGTCTTCGGTTTCCTTAGCCTCTCGCTTGGCAAGTTCTCCCTTACGGCTCTCAGTGAGGTCTCGGGTCCGAGCTTCGAGCGCCTGACGCAGCGGCTCGGCGTTCTTCGGCCAGAGGGTTTGAAGCTTCTCCTTTACCGCTGCCGATGGTTCGTCGTCCGACGCCGCAGCCAATGCGGCCTGCATTTCCTTTAGCGAGCCAAACCGGGAAAACTTTCCCTCTCGAATCGACCCGCCCGCCGTGATGATCTCTTCGTGCAACCGATGGCTGTCGCCGCCGATGACCACAAGCCTGGCATGAGCGACCATCGCCAGATGTTGCAGCGCCGTGTCAGGGACAACACGTGCCGTGATCCTGTGAAGTCGCTTGCGGCCCTCGATGGACCAGACCTCAGCCCGCAGCAGACGCAGGCTCATTTGCACCAAACGGTGGTTCAGGTGGACGAGGACAACATCCTCTCGACCCTTGGCCAAGCCGTGGTCGAAGACGAATGGGCGGGTCTCCCCGGTGAAGGGGTGCGTCAAACCTTCGGCGCACTGAGCCCACGCATCACTGTCGAAAGCAGGCAACTGGAATACGGGGCAGACGTGCCGCTTGGCGTCCGGCCACAGGCCGGGGACTCTTGCCGGGATCAGCGGCGGCTGTCCTGCCAGTTGCAGGGCGACCTCGACCACCTTGTGGATGTTCTCAGGTGTAAGCCGAAGCTCTCGCTTGGTGTCTTGAAGCTGGTCCATCAACCGCTGAATGTCCTTGGCGAGATCACGCTCGAACTTCATGAGCCGACGCACAGGCTCGGCGTCGGCCTCGGCCCGCTTGGTGTCTAGCCGGGATCGCTGGCCCAGCATCGCCTCTTCGACTTGCTCGGCGATGACGGGGCCGACTTTGCCCAAGGTCTTCTCGGATCGACTTCGACCTTGCGAACGGCCCGCATCAAAAACTCCAGGTCCGCTTCCAGGTCTCCGACCGCTGACTCTGACCATTCGACGTTCCCGCTCGTTGTAGCCCTTGCCGACGAAGTGGTAGATCAGCACCTTTTTCGACTTTCTGTCCGTGACGGTCAATGCGCCCATTCCGCTGTTCCAGTCGGTTCGGGTTCCACGGAATTTCGTAGTGGATGAGGCGAGAGCAGTGATTCTGGAGGTCGATGCCCTCGGACGCCGCATCCGTAGCCAGCAGGATGCGGACGGGGCTCTGCTTCGGGTCGGTCTGGAACGCCGCCTTAATGCGCTCCCGGTCGTCCTTGTCCATGCCGCCGTACATCGTCTTGAGCCGTTCGCCGCCCGTGAAGCCCTCGGCGGCGAGCTTGGCTTGCAGCCAGTTCTGCGTGGCACGGTACTCGGTGAAGATGATTACTCGCTCATCGGACCACTTACCGTCTGGAAGGAGATGCTCTCGCAGCCAACGGATCAGCCCCTTCGCCTTGGAGTCAAGCTGGCTGGTCGCCCGGCTCGCCCACTCCTTCATTTCCTTAAGCAATGCCATCTCGTCGCCGGTTGGTTCTTGGAAGAGCAAGCTGGCGGTGTCGAGGGCATCGTTGGCCGCTTCCTCTGCCTCGTCGTCCACCGAGTAGTCTTCGTCGACCCGGTCGATCTGCCGCTGAAGGATGCCCCATGACGGCGTCGTGGCCGATTTTCGTCTGCTTGGCGTTCTTCAGCGAGGTCTCGTGCTTTTCAAGCGTGCGGAGAAAAGCGGCGGGACTGGAAAAGAGGCGCTTCTTCAGCGTCATCAGCACGAAGTCCGTAGCAAACTTCTCGGCGTGGTCCTGGGCCTTGTTGTGCCGCAACGTCGTGTATCGTTTGAGGGCGGCGTGGATACGCTTCTCGTCCTCAGGGTAATCGACCTCCAGTGCCTCCAACATCCGCTTGGGGAAGCGGTCGTGCCCGAAGTCGTCCTTGGGGAGTTCGGACTTCAGGCGGCGGACCATCACCACGTCCCGTTGCCGCATGAATTCCCGGCTCTCGGTGGACATGCCACGAGCAAACCGCTGATTGTCGAGCAGTTCCAGCAGTGCCGTGAAGCTCTCCGAGTAGCCGTTGTGCGGCGTGGCGGTGAGAAACAGCTTGTGCTCGAAGTGCGGTGCGAGCAGGCGAACGGCCTCGGTGCGAAGCGAATCGGTGGCGTACTTGCCCCGGCCGGCCGGGGCACAGTTGTGGGCCTCGTCCACGATCAGCATGTCGTAGCGGCGAGGGTAGATCGACTCGCCTTCGGCGGGAAGCGTCTCCTTGAAGAGTCGCAGCGGTCGCTCCCGCTTGAGGTAGTCGATGGAGGTGATGAGGCGGGGGAAGTGAGTCCAGGGGTTGACGTGGATGCCCCGCTTCCGCCGCAGGTCTCGCATCAGTTCGCTATCGACGATGCGGAAGTCGAGGCCGAACTTGTCCCGCATCTGGTCTCGCCACTGGATCTGGAGCGAGGACGGGCAGACCACGAGCACCCGTCTGGCACGGTGGCGAATGATGAGTTCCGAGACGGTCATTCCCGCTTCGATGGTCTTTCCGAGTCCCACATCATCGGCGATGAGCAGGTTGACCCGTGGCATCTGGATGGCCCGCACCACCGGGTCGAGCTGATAGTCTTCGATGTCGATGCCCGACCGGAAGGGAGACTGGATGTTCTTCAAATCGGCAGTGGAGGCGGCACCCCAGCGGACGGCATCGAGAAAGGCGTCGAGGAGGTCGGGGGCGTCGAAGCCAGTCGGCTCGGGGAGCGGCGACTTCTCAATGGCCTTGGCACCCGGCTCTAGTTCCCAGATGACTTGAAGCTCTTCGCCGAGGCCATCGTCCTCGACGGACGAAAGCGTGACCAAGTGCTGGGGAAGGTCGTTAAGCGGATGAAGCGGCCCGTCGGTCAGCGTGCCCTTGGCCACGTCGCCGACGATCCATTGGCGCTGGCGGACGTTTACCAGTTGCCCCTGCTCGGGGGGATCGGTGATAGCGGCCGTGGGCATGAGAACCTCAAAGCTTCGTCTGGCCTCCTTGCATTCCTCGGTTTCGCTCCCAATTCCTTCTGTCAGTATTCCCAATGCACGTGTGGGAGCGGCGGCGAGCGGCCATGCCAGTTCCCCAATATATTCCGTCCGCTTCACACCGTCGCCCGAGTCCGTCCAAGGAAGTGCTGCTCCTGCTTCTTCGTTAGCTCGAATTCATCCCGCCCCGCACGGCTTCGTCCGTCGCTCAAGCAAAGCAACCAAATGTGTCTGTCACGGCCGCATGAGTCGTCACTTACGTGTCTGTAACAATTCAAAGGATATCTTGCTTTATGTGATTGCATTCTGTAATCTACGGAAAGCATTCAAAAAACAGACCAGATTAACCGGGGACCTCACGGGGCAGATCATGAACAACCTTAAGGGGTCTCAAGACATTCCAGTCGGTCGGTATCTCGCAGCAATTCGAGAGGAGGCTGGTCTTACGCAAGCGCAATTGGCAATTAAAGTTACGTCCAGTGCGGCGAGCATCTCTCGAATTGAATCGGGTGAGAAGGATATATCACCTCACGAACTTGCAGCAACAATACGGGCAGTCGGGACCCCAAAGGCAAAGCAGCTGAGTGAGTATCTGAAGCAAAACTGGAACGAGTTGGACCGTCCTTCGTTTGACCATCCCAATCGACTAAACCTCTGGGAAGCATCTCTCGCACTACGTAAGCTCCGAGCCCTCCGGGACGACCCCGATCTCAAAGGTGTGTTCATCCGGCAGATCGACCTGTACGAGAAGGAACTCCATCGTCTCGCCCTCTTCCTCCGGACCCGTGAACACCAGATCGCCTTCATTGGAAGCATCGGAGTCGGTAAGTCCACGGGGATCTGCAAGTTGACCGGGCTGCTGAAGACCGAGGAGGACAAGCTCGACCGCCAGATCGTCCTCGAAACAGGAGCTGGAGGCATCACGCTATGTGAAGTTCACATCTCTCACGGACCGAAGTACGGCTTACGGATAGTGCCACGGACGGAAGACTCGATCCGCAAGGACGTGGAGGACTTCTCGGACTACCTCGTCAAGTCGATCCGCCCGGACTCCACCGCCGCCAGGCAGACCGATGACGAGGAAGGCGACTCCCTCGGCATTTCCAAGGAGGTCGTTCGGGCCATCCGCAACATGTCTGGATTAACCGAGAAGCGACGGGACGAAGGCGGCAAGCGAATCCGCATCGACCCAGCAAAGGAACTCGCTGCGGATTACCCCAAGACACAAGAACTGGCCATCCAGATTCTTACCCGCATGGATCTGTTCCGCCGCAACCGACGGGACGCATGGTATCCCGACGACTCGACGTTGTCCCCGATGCAGTGGTTGCAGCAGGTGTTTGCCGACGTGAACAATGGGCGACAGCCCGAGTTTACCCTACCCCAAATGATCGAGGTGGTCGTCCCCGAACCGTTGTTCGGCAGCACCGATGTGCCGATCAAAGTTATCGACACGAAGGGCATCGACCAGACAGCCGAGCGGCAGGACTTGGAGTGCCATTTTGACGACCCTCGGACATTGGTCGTCCTCTGCTCACGGTTCAATGATGCTCCCGAGAACGCCATCCAAACCCTCCTTCAACGGGCGAAAGAAGCTGGTGTCAAGGACATCGAACCGAAGACGATGGTGCTGGCCCTGCCACGGCCGGATGAGGCCCTGGCGGTCAAGTACGACGACGGGACCAAAGTCGAGAATGAGGGCGAAGGATGCGACGAGAAGCAAGGACAAATTGAGATGCGGTTAAGGCATCTCGGGTTAAATGACTTGCCAGTGAATTTCTTCAACGCAAAGGACAATGCGCCCGAAGCGCTTCGGGACACACTCGTCACACAAATCATTCAGTATCGGAAAGTGTACTGTGACGAGATCAATCGGGTGGCGAAGGCCGTAGACCGGCTCATCGAGAACCGGGAGCAGGAACATGTTCAGTTCGTGTTCGAGGAGGTCAGCAGACGACTCATCACCTGGATTGACAAGAACCGTGACATCACCGTCGCCGATATGGAAGTGGAGAAGCCGCTCGTCACAGCCATCGACAACACCCGCTACGCCAGCACTGTGCGAGCCGCTGTCCGTCGTCACGGAGACTGGCCAAACCTCGACTATTTCCACCAACTTGCAGTGGGCGCACGCCGAGTCGCCGTCAACTTTATTGGCGGCAGGATTATGGAATTCAAGATTATCATCACTAACCTGACCGACGACGAGGAATTGGCTCCAGCCAGGGAGTACCTGACGAGAGTGATCGGCACGCTAGACGCCGCCGTCGATGAGACGTACCGCAGACTCCAGATCGGAGGCCGGGAGGCGTACCGGGAGGCACTTGAAAGGGACGTTACGTTCTGGCAGGAGTGTGAGCGGCAAGGCGGACGTGGCTATCGGACATCCATTAGCACGATGACGGATGAGCAATTCAAATCGAGTTACGCCGATGCCCATCAAATCGTGAAGAACCTTACAGTTGCAGAGTGGAATGGCATCATCCGTTTGCTGGAGGGGCTGTTGAGGGAAGGCGAGCGGAAGAAGGCGGCCTCGCTGTAACGGCGGTATTCAGCGAGCCACTGCTCGCTAAGTTCCGCTGCGATCTGGGAACGGAGATCGGGCCCGACGATGAAAATCCTCTTCCTTCACGGATGGCATTCGGCTCCAGGGGGCTGCAAGCCGACATTCCTGGCCCAGCAGGGGCACGAGATCATCAATCCGCACTTGTCCGACGACGACTTCGAGGAAGCCGTGCGCATCGCTCAGAACGAATTCGACAAGCACCAGCCGCAGGTCGTTGTGGGCGAGAGCCGAGGCGGGACAGTTGCCATGAACATCAACAGCGGCAACGCTCGGCTCGTATTGCTTTGTCCAGGGTGGAAGAAATGGGGAACGGTCAAGTCGGTGAAGCCCGACACTGTGATTCTCCATTCACGAACTGACGACATCGTTCCCTTTGCCGAATCCGAGGAACTGGTTCGGAACAGCGGTTTATCATCGGCGGCTCTGATCGAACTCGGCATCGATCATTTGTTGAACGATCCCGAGCCGTTGGAGAGGATGCTGGAAGCGTGTAAGAGGCGAGAAATGGCCCATCAACTCGAATGGGACAAACACCACGAACGGGTTGAATATGGCGTCGTCCGGGTTGCTCACCTGCTTCGACAGGATCGGCATTTTCAAGGCACGCCTGACGTGTGTCGAGCGCCCAAGTCGGGGACACCGGCACGGTCGTTTTTGCCTACGACGTGACCGCCTTCGCCGTCGAGTGCGTCAACACTGACGGCACGACCGTCTGGCTGGCCGACTTCTTCGCCGAGGAGTTGGAGTTCTTGGGAGTATGAACGTCGAGGCAAGGGCAACCGAGAGTGAGCGAACAGACCATGATACAACCCATCCAGATTTGGGAGTTTGTCGTCCGCCTGCCGGACCCATTGTACCCGTACCAGGACAAGACCCGAATCCAGGTACGGAAGGCGGCCGCCGTTGCTTCGCCGGAACTCGGATGGATGTCCGTCACGGCTCTGGGCGGTCAGTTCTTCCAGCCCGCCTTCGGCAAGCGCAACCCGCTCAACATTCCTGGGCCGTTTTATGGGGCCGAAACGGATACCTGCGAGACGGGGACGGCGGAAGCGCCCCGACAATATCCTGCTGGACCGTTCGGGGCAGGAGTTCGTATTCACGCAGCCCACGGGCGAGAATGAACTGCGGGACATCATCAGCGCTGCGATCTGCGAGTGCTTCGTCGGATACGGGGCGAGACGGCGACGACCACTGGACCCTGGCGCTGAGCCGGGATTGGTGGCGGTCACGGCTCGATCTGCTCACCCGCTCGTCGCAGGCCAGGGGCCTGCCAGAGAGCAAACGCCGGCGGGAGCGGATTCTGTCGGGAGAAGGTGAGGCGTACCTCCGCTCATATGCGTTCTTCGTGGAAACCAGGCGTCTTCCCACTGAGACGGACATATTGCCGGAGATCGGATGATTGCCCTGCCCGAACCGAGCGGGCCGCACCAGTGCGAAGCAAAACAAGTCTTTCCTTTGAGCGTCCCAAATGAACGAGCCAGAATACATCGATCCCCGTCAACTCCGACCGGGGCCGATTCGGCACGAATCGCTGCCGCCTGTACTTCTCGAACAGATCAAGGCCGTGTTCGACGTGATCGGCTCGTATCTCGGAATGAACCTGGAGCAGTTCGAGATCGGCTTCATGCGAGATATGCACCCGGAGAACGAGGTCGCCCTTTGGTGCAGCATCACGGCGGCCTGGCTTGCCTACCACGAGAAGTTTCTGAGCGACGATGACGCTTGCCGGACGAAGAGGAGAAGAAAGATGCTCGGGGCGTCTGATTGCGATCTCCACTGGCGTCGAAGACGTGGCGAAGCTCAACGTGCCGGTCGAGATTGGGCGCAGGCTGATTCAATGCTTCAGCGGTATCTCATGAGTTGCCGACGAAAAGCACTCGACGGATAACTCAGCCGAATCGGAGCAGTCTTCGGCCATTTTCGGTGGCTGCCATTTTGGACAAGGTGTTCTCCCATGAATCACGTCATATTCTTGAAACGATCTCTTCTGATATTCTGGGCGGTCTGGCTGAGCGTTGTTTTCCTCAGTAATCTGGCGGACGCTGGGAAAGAGGCTGGACTGCTTGGCGAATCCTGGGCGTTCGCTTCGGGCAACTTCAAATTCATCAAAAACACAACGGCCCGGTACGGCATCCCTGACTCGGCGAATGCCCTCTTGTTCGCAGGCGTCATTCTCTGGGAAGGCGTCGTCACGTTGATGTTCTGGTGCGTGGTCTGGACATTTCGAGGCAAGAAATCGGGACGCAAGATTCTGTATGTTGCGTTTACGACCTCTCTGCTGTTGTGGGGAGCTTTTGTCATCGCCGATGAGATTTTGATCGCCTACCCTTTGGAAAGCACTCATCTTCGGCTATTTATCGCCCATTTGGTGACGCTCCTGGCTATTGAACTGTTGCCCGAGGAGTGAATAACGGTGACGCCCGGCACGGTAATCCTGCACCGCCGGGCCGATGACCTGATCCCACTCAGCGAAAGCGACGAACTGGTCAAGAAGAGCGGGCTGCCGCCGTCGGCGCTGATCGAGGTCGGAAGCGATCACCGGCTGGCCGACCCGGAGCCGCTGGAGGCGATGTTGAAGGCGTGCGAAAAGCCTGGACGGTAGAATGCGGCAACGACGATGGAGGCAACAATGAAAACCTTGTTGACGCTGCCGATTATTGCGTCACTTCTTTGGATCGCATTCCAGGCCAACGGAAAGGACCAATTGCCGACCGAGACTACTGCTGGCTGGGTGAAATACGCCAAGAACCCGGTACTCGGCGGCGATCTCGGAACTTGCTTCGACATCTCCGTTCTCAAGGAGGGAGACACCTACCGGATGTGGTTCTCGTGGCGACCGAAGAAAAGCATCGCCTTGGTTGAAAGCAAGGACGGCATCCAGTGGAGCAAACCCGAAATCGTCATCGGCCCCAACGACAAGACCGATTGGGAGAACGATCTCAATCGCCCCGTCGTCATCAAGAACGGCGACCGCTACCAGATGTGGTATACGGGGCAGGCACGAGGCAAATCGTGGATTGGCTATGCCACCAGCAAGGACGGGAAGGCGTGGAAACGTGAGAGCGACAAGCCTGTTCTCTCAGCCGAAAGCCCGTGGGAGAAAGTGGCCGTGATGTGTCCGCACGTCATTTACGACGACAAGGCCAAGGTCTATCGCATGTGGTATTCCGGAGGAGAGCAAGGCGAACCAAATGCCATCGGTTATGCGACCAGCGAAGATGGCCTGAAATGGGCCAAGCACAAGAACAATCCCATCTTTAGCCCGGACCCGAAGAACGCCTGGGAAAAGGACCGAGTGACGGCCTGCCAAGTCATTCCTCAGAAGGACGGGTTACTCATGTTCTACATCGGCTTCCGAGACGAGAGCCATGCGCAAATCGGCATCGCACGGTCCAAGGACGGAATCACCGAATGGAAACGGCATCCTGCCAACCCCATCATTCGGCCCGGCAAGGACCAGTGGGACCACGACGCCGTTTACAAGCCGTATGCGATCTACGACGGAAAGAAGTGGCTCTTGTGGTACAACGGTCGCAAAGGCGGCGTTGAGCAAATCGGCCTGGCGATCCACGAAGGAGAAGACCTGGGCTTTTGAACTTGGCCCGAAGTCCCTTCCAGCGTGGATCTGGTGAAAGTTGCGTTGGTCGGGACCAGGAAAGTCGAGCAAATGGAGGACGGAATACGATGGCTCTCCGAAGAATGACGTGGACTTTCGCCATTTCCTTGATCGTGGCGTCCACCGCCTCGGCCCAGCACCAGATCGTTTGCTCTGGCGAGGCGGCAGGCGGATATGCCGCCTTTCCCGATGTTTGCCGCCTGCGCAACGGCGACCTCTACTGCGTCTTCTACTCCGGCTACGGCCACGTCTCGACGCCCAACGACAAGTGGCCCAAGGGCGGGCGCATCATGGCCGTGCGCTCGACCGACAACGGCAAGACCTGGGGCAAGCCGGTCGTGGCCATCGACACGGACCTGGACGACCGTGATCCCTCGGTCGCCTGCCTCAAGGACGGCACGCTCCTGCTCAACTGGTTCACGCTCCAGAAAAACCAAGTCGCCATCTTGCTTGCTCGCTCGACGGATCACGGCAAGACCTGGAGTGAGCCGGTCCAACTCAAGCTCGATTCCCCTTATTCGTTCGCTTGCTCCGCACCCGTGCGGCAACTGCCTGACGGCTCGCTGATCCTGGGCCTCTACTGCGAAGACGACAGGACGAAGCGGACGTTCGGGGCCACGGTCAGGTCAAACGACGGCGGCAAGACCTGGAAAGACCTGGCGTACATCGGGGAGAAGGCCGACATCTACCTCGACGCCGAAACCGACGTGGTGCCCCTGAAGGACGGTAAGCTGCTGGCAGCCCTGCGGTCGTCCAAGGTTGATATGCACTACGCCATCTCGGACGATTCCGGCAAGACCTGGGGGCCGGTGAAATCCTTCGGCTTCAAGGGGCACTGCCCTTACTTCCTCCGCCACAGCAGCGGCGTGATCCTCCTGGCACATCGGGTGCCCGCTACCTCGCTCCACTGGACTGCCGACGAGGGCAAGACCTGGAACGGCCCGGTGAAGATCGACACCGTGGGTGGTGCGTATCCGAGCCTGGTGGAGTTGCCGGACGGCCTGGTCTATTGCGTCTACTACGAGGAAGGCAAGGGGTCGAGCATTCGGGGCGTGCGGCTGCGGGTGGACTCGAAGGGCGTGACGGTCGAGGGGAAGAAGGATTGATGGTCCGTAGGGTGCTTGTTCGCAGAGCAAACACCTGGCTCGCAAGAAAATCTCCCGCAACGATCCTTGTCCCTGCGGCAGCGGCAAGAAGTATAAGCACTGCTGCTACGGCAAGGGCTTTGAGTTCATCGAGGACGACGAAGGCAATCTAAAGCAATCCGTCCCGTTGACTTCAGAAATGGCCGACATCCTTGAAGAGCAGCGACAGAAGTTCATCGCCAAGTTTGGGCGAGAGCCGGGACCAGAGGACGAAATCTTCTTTGACATGCCGCCGCTGGAACATGTCGAACATGAAACGGTCGAGGCCATGAAGAAGGCTGGGCTCGACCCGGCCTTCATCTACGCCTACGAAAAAACCGGCCTGATCGTCACGGAAGATAACCAGCACTTGCTGTCAAACATCGACCTGGACGAATGGCAAGCGGCCATCGAAGAGTACGACGCCATTCATGCCGGGAAGGGACCGCCCAAGTATCCCATTGGCACCCTGGCGACCTATGGTCCCGACGACAAGACGGTGACGAAGCTCGTCGCTGGTGTCTTTCTCCACGAGTCCGCCGAGGCAATCATCGAACGCTGGGTCGGCATCGGCATCGTGGAAAACTCCAAGATTCAGAATCAATTTCAAGAGTTTTTCAGCCGGCATGGCGTGAAGTCGGTGGCAGCGAGCCGAGGGCGACATGGGTTGCCCGCACGAAGAAGGCGAAGACTTTCCAGTCGGCGAAGATTGTCCGTTCTGCCCGTTCTGGAAGGGCAAGCAGGGAAGCAACGCATTGTTTTAACACAATGGCTCGGAGGCGGAATAATGGAACGGAAGAGGACATCGATCCATCCGGACGGGTTGGTCCTGACGGTCATGGTTTTGATGGCCCTTGTTGCTGTGGCTGACGAGGCACCCCTGCCGAATAAAGAGATCGACGCCACGAGTCTGCGGCACAAAGTTCTCTGCGGGTATCAGGGATGGTTTCGGTGTCCCGGTGACCCTGTCAAAGAGGGCTGGCGACATTGGAGCCGAGATGCAAAGAAGATCAGTCCGGACACCCTGACGTTCGAGATGTGGCCACGAGTCTGCGGCACAAAGTTCCTGCGGGTATCAGGGATGGTTTCGGTGTCCCGGTGACCCTGTCAAAGAGGGCTGGCGACATTGGAGCCGAGATGCAAAGAAGATCAGTCCGGACACCCTGACGTTCGAGATGTGGCCGGACATGACGGAGTACGGGGACGATGAGAAGTATGCCGCCACTGGCTTCACCTATCCAGACGGCAAATCCGCTCACCTCTTCAGTTCTGCGCACCCGAAGACCGTGGACCGACACTTCCGATGGATGCAGGAATATGGGATTGACGGCGTCTTGCTTCAGCGGTTCGTTGCGGACTTGAAAGATCGTTCGGTGGATCAGGTTCTCGTCAACGTCCAGAAATCAGCCAATCGGACAGGGCGAGTGTTTGCACTCGGCTACGACCTGACCGGAGCCCCGAAGGACAAGGTGTTTGACCTGCTCGTCGCTGATTGGAAAAAGCTGGTCGATGAAAGGAAGATCACGCAAGACGCTCGATACTTGCACCACAACAAGAAGCCAATCTTGTTCGTGTTCGGCTTCTACAGCGACCGTTTCGGCTCGGACCTCGCCAACCGCATGATCGACTTCTTCAAGACTGATCCGAAGTACGGCGTCACGCTGATCGGCGGTTGTCAGTGGTGGTGGCGGAACGAAAAGGACAAAGAGTGGGCCAAGGTGTTCCGCCGTTTTGACATCATCAGCCCGTGGAACACCGGCAACTACGCCAAGGTTGGCGATCAAAAACAAGCGGCCACCGGCTACTGGAAGGACGACCTCGCAGAAGCGAAGAAGCTGGGCATGGGCTATCTCCCCGTCATCTATCCGGGGTTCGGTTGGACCAACTTGAAGGGGGAGAAGGGGGCCAAAGACAACCTTCCCCGCTTGGGCGGCGAGTTCTACTGGCGACAGTTTTGGACGGCAGCGGGTCTGGGCATGGACATGGCCTATGTTGCCATGTTCGACGAGGTAGACGAGGGGACCGCCATCTTCAAGGTCAGCAACACGCCGCCCAAGCCTGGCCGATTCGTGACCTTCGATGGCTTGCCGTTGGACTGGTATTTGCGGCTGACTGGCGAGGGGACAAAGTTGATCCGGGGCGAGCGAGAAAACCAGGTAACAATCCCGATCAAGCCGTGAATTGAAGACGAGGACAAGACCAAAAACGTGTTCCGAGTCGGATCAGAATTGGTTCTTTGAAATCGTTGCTATGCAAATGGCATGAGAAGCCGAGTCCACTTCAACGATCAGTCCTTGAGTTTCTTCAGATACTCTCGCAGGTCTTCGGTCTTGATGTATTCAGTTCGCAGGTCGCCCCAGCAGACCCATGATTGACCCCGTTCAGAAATCAGACCTTTGTTGTGATAAACCAGGATGTGACCGGCGTTGTCCTTGGGGTCGGGCTTCAGGGCTTTATGCCACACGATGACATCGACCTCATCGTCAAGCATGGACTTCCAGTACGGACTCTTTGCTGGCAATGATGTCATTGCCAGGTCGCCACTCTGCGTGGGCCATTTGCCGGTCGCCGCATGGTATTCGTAAATGCTCGATCCATAGAAGCCCAGATGTAGTCGAGTCGCTTCGTGGGCCACGTCCTGTACGCCAGAGGATGGTCCACGGATCACGACAAGGACGACGGCAACTGCCCCTGCAACAAGAGCAATTATCCCTTTGTGCCACATGGACGCCATCTCGGGTCGAAATCAGTCCCAGGAAAACGATTCCCCGCTTCGATAGCCAAGTTTAGCATGGAAAAACGCCGCAGAAAGGCTTCTGTTGGCGATGCGGCAACAATCCCTTCCCGCAGGTCCGGTCCGAATAACCTGCGCCGCTAGTTCACCATCTCGATCTGGCTGGGATCGTTCACCTCGATGTAGGGCCGGCTTCTCCTTGCGGATCACCACGCCATGAACTCGGATTGTCTTGCCCTTGAAGTGGGCGGTCGGGTCGTCAATGCCCGCCTCGCTGAATTTCGCCCGTCCACCCTCGGTGACGATCACGCCCAAGTTTTTTGGGTCACGGTGGCTCGCCTCGGAGTCCAGGAAGACTTGGCTGGAGCCGGTGCAACTTTTCGTCCTCTGGACGAGCATTTCCACCGTGACCGACTCGTTGACCCGATTGATGGCTTCCACGGCGGACAGGTTCATCGCACACCCCTCAAATAAAGCTGCTGCGCTGCGGCGTATTCTCTGCCGTCATCTTACGCATCTGCTTGCTGGAGGCGTCACGGCTCGGTCGCTGCCCAATCCACCAAACGACCAAGCTGGCAGCCGTTGACCACCAGAGAGTGACACGCAATCCGATAGAATTCGTGTCGAGGTTGGGATGGCGAAGAACTTTCCCAGCGGACGAACTGACCTTCGGCTTGCGGTCCTTTTTCGGCATACAGCTAAAATACCGGGAATCCGATTTGCAGGCTCCCAGCCCACTCGTGAAGGAGAGCCATGACCTACACCCACATCCTCGACCTGGCCAAAGAAGCCGAGCCGCCCGCTGACAGCATCTTGAGCCGCACGGTCTTTCAGGATGATCGAATCAAGGCGGTCATTTTCGGCTTCGGCCAGGGCCAGGAGCTTTCCGAACACACGGCGGCGAAACCTGTCATGTTGTTCTTCGTGAAGGGCGAGGCGACTTTGGGCCTCGGCGATGATGTGCAGGACGCTCAAGCTGGAACGTCGGTTCACATGCCGGCGGGACTGAAACACTCAATCAAGGCAAAGACGCCGGTGGTGATGCTGTTGCTGCTGTTGAAGTGAATCGGAGGACTTCGTGGGGTTCTACACGCAGGTCATCTTCCCACGCCTTTGCGACGTCCTCTTGAACAGGCCCTTGGTGGCTACTCGCCGCCGAGCCCTTCTCGCCAACGCTTACGGGGACGTTCTGGAAATCGGCTTCGGCACTGGCCTGAACCTGCCTTTCTACCCCGAGGGTGTCCGCAAGATCACGACCGTCGATCCGAACGTCGGGATGCACTCGCTCGCCCGCAAGCGGATCAAGAAAACGAAGATCGAAGTGGATCAGAGGGTTCTGAGCGGCGAACAACTTCCCTTCCATAACGACACATTTGATTGCGTCGTCAGCACCTATACGCTGTGCAGCATCGCCGGGGTCGCCCAAGCTCTGGCGGAAGTGTTCCGGGTGCTGAAGCCGGGTGGCCGGTTCCTCTTTCTGGAGCATGGTCTCAGCCCGGAACCGAACGTCCAGAAGTGGCAGCGTCGCCTGAACTGGCTGGAGATGTGTCTGGCTGATGGCTGTCGGCTGGACCGAGACATTCGTGGGCTCGTGACCGCTGAGCCATTCTCGTCCGTTCGAGTAGATCAATTCTACATGGGCAGCTTCCCCAAGACGCACGGCTACACGTCCCGTGGGGTTGCGACGAAGTAAGAGCAACGAAGCACAGAAAGGCGGCTTCTTTTTCATGACGCACCAACCAACTCTGAGACAGCCCGGCGAAGGCCGCACCATCGCCGTTGTCGGTGATGTGTATCGCTTTCTGGCGACCGGCGAGGACACAAATGGCAAGTACGCCATTTGGGAAGCCATCGTGCCTCCGGGCGGCGGGCCGCCACCGCACGTCCACAGCCGGGAGGAAGAAGGCTTCTACATCCTGGAAGGCGAGATTACCCTCCAAATCGGCGAGAAGCGAATCGTGGCGACGCCGGGATGTTTGCCAACATGCCGGTTGGGATGCCGCACTCCTTCAAGAACGAGACGGATCGTCCAGCGAAGATGCTGATCTCGGTCGCACCGGCTGGACTGGAACAGATGTTCTTCGAGTTCGGAGTGTCGGTCGCCCAGGGAGCCACGACCGCTTTGCCGCCGACGAAGGAAGAGATCGAGAAGCTACTGGCCGTTGCGCCGAGGTACGGAATCGAGATCAGGTTGCCGGGGCATTAGCGATGGAGAAGTTCCGATGCAAACCGAAAAGGACAAGATGCTGGGTGGTGAATTGTACGATCCTCTCGACCCCGAACTCGTCCAGGCCAGGGACCGTGCCAGGGATTTGTGCCAGGACTTGAATGCGACCCGTGAACGGGATCAAGACGCCCGCCGCTCCATCTTGAAGCAGCTTTTCGGCAGAGGCGGGGAGTCGGTCTGGATGCAGCCGCCATTCTTCTGCGACTACGGCTCGAACATCCTGCTGGGCGAGCGGGTATTCTTCAACTTCAACTGCGTCGTCCTTGACGTGTGCGTTGTGAGAATTGGTGACTTCACGCTGTTTGGCCCTGCGGTCCAAATCTACACCGCCACACACCCGATGAATGCCGAACTTCGCCGCAAGCAAGAGTTCGCAAAACCCATCGAGATCGGGTCCGATGTATGGGTTGGTGGCGGGGCGATCATCTGCCCCGGTGTGAAGATCGGCTCGAAGTCGGTCATCGGGGCCGGGAGCGTCGTCACGAAAGACATCCCGATGAGCGTTTTCGCCGCCGGAAATCCCTGCCGGGTTATCCGGGAGATCGTGGAGTAATGGTCAGCTTCGACGCACTCTATTCACCGCAATCTCGGCACACCTTGCGGTCGGGCTTCGGGTCGTAATCCATCATGTTGCCACGCCCGTCGAACTCGAAGTGGCAGCACTGTTCGAGAACGTCCTTGAGCATGGCCCGCCCTCGCTGGATGCGGGATTTCGCCCCCGAGAGCGACAGGCCCAGCCGGTCGGCGACCTCTTGCTGCGGCAGCCCCTCGACCTCGGCCAACTGCACCGCCTCCCGATAGCCGTCCGGCAGCGACCGAATCATCTCGTCCAGCCAGCCAGCGCCACGACAATGAAGCTGGCTCAGTTGACCGTCGCAATCATCAGCGGGATCGGCATCGGCGAGGGCCACGGTGGAGTTCGTGGCCCTGCGCTGGTGGTCGTGGATGACGTTCCGGGCGATCCGGTACACCCACGCCGCCACACAATCCGCATCCTGAAGTGTTTCGATATTGCCGTGGACCCGCACGAACGTCTCCTGGAGCAGATCGTCGGCAACGTGGTCGTCGGAAACCCTGCGGCGAATGAACTGCCGCAGGTCCGAACTCAGGTGCGTCCAGATGGCATCAGTCGTGGGTTGAACCGTCATCGCCAGCCCTCGATGTTATGCCTTATGCGGAACAAGCACAGGCGTTCGACTGTGGCTTGCCTTTCTCAGTCTCGGAATTCGGTATCTCCCTGCAGCAAGCGGCCTTGTCCTCACAACAGCCCGGTTTGTCGGCACAGCAGGCATTCTGAGTCGATTGGTGCTGCGTGCCATCGTTGTCGAGGACGACGTAGGTTTCCCACTTGTTGCCGTCCGGGTCGGTCGCCCACACCTTGTTCTGGACGGCGTAGCAGCAGGTCACGTTCTCCTCGGCGGCGGTTTCCAGGCCCGCCGCCTGGAGCCGGTCGGCGACGTTTCCGACCGCTATCGTCGATTTTACCTGGATGCCGAAGTGCGCAACCGGGTTGTTCGGGCCGGTCGCTCCCCCGACCTCGTTGATTGCCAAGTTCACGGGCGGTTCGGCAACCTCGAACTTGGCGTAGCGGGGCCGAGTCTTCGTCGGCCCCTGACCGAACAGGGTGGAGTAGAAGGCGATTGACCGCTCCAGACTCTTCACCGTCAAGCCCATGTGGATGCGGCTGTGCGTCTCGAACTGCACGGCGGATTCGTTCTTCATGGATCTGTCCTCGTCTTTTTGGTTTCTTGCATTGGCTGACGACCAGCCTTTCCGACCAGACAGACGGGGGCGATACGAAAAAGACGCAAAGATTCGGTTCGTGAATCGGCCTTGTCCGTTCGGTCCAGGGGGCCAGCCTTGACTTCCATATATTACATCATACAGATGTAATAGTGTATGAGAGAAGACGACATGAAGACGAAAACCGCAAAGAACGCTGATGCTGGTTGTTGCGCCAAGCCTGATTTGAAAGACCGACCGCTGCTGTCGTCGATCCAGGCGGGCGGTTTGGCTGCGGTCTTCAAAGTGCTGGCAAACGACACCCGCCTTCGTCTATTGCACGCCCTGGTGCGGGCGGACGAACTCTGCGTGACCGACCTCGCCGCCTCGGTCGGGATGAAGCCGCAGGCCGTGTCGAACCAGCTTCAGCGCCTTTCCGACCTGGGCATCCTGGCCTCACGTCGGGAAGGCAACAACATCCACTACCGCCTCGTGGACCTCTGCGTGCGGTCGCTTTTGGACCAAGGGTTATGCCTCATGGAAGAAGTCAGCGACCGCAGCAAGGGACGGAAAATGGCGGGCTGTTCATGATGAATCAAGGAATCAGGAAACGGGCAGCGGAGTTCTTCGGAACTTTCGCCCAGGTGTTCGCCAGGACCAGAGCTATCGTCATGAACGACGTGAGCGGCGGCATCGCAAGGAGAAGAGAAAATGGACAATGGACCCGCCAAACGTCTCACTTTCCTGGACCGTTACCTGACGCTATGGATTTTCCTGGCGATGGCGGCAGGAGTCGCCGTGGGGCGTTTTGTTCCAGGGATCGAGACATGGATCAACGGTTTTCAGATCGGCACGACCAACATCCCCATCGCCATCGGGTTGATCCTGATGATGTACCCGCCGTTGGCGAAGGTTCGGTACGAAGAGATGGGCAAGGTTTTCCGCAACTGGAAGATTCTCGGCCTATCGCTCGTGCAGAACTGGCTGATCGGCCCGATCCTGATGTTCGCCCTGGCAATCCTGTTTCTGCACAACTACCCGGAGTACATGGTCGGCCTGATCTTGATTGGTCTGGCTCGTTGTATTGCGATGGTCATTGTCTGGAATGAACTGGCAAAAGGCGACAGCGAGTACGCTGCCGGTCTGGTGGCTTTCAACAGCGTCTTCCAGGTTTTGTTTTACAGCGTCTACGCCTGGGTGTTCATCACGGTCCTGCCGCCGCTGTTCGGGCTTCAAGGAAGCACCGTCCAGGTGAGCATCGGTGAAATCGCCTGGAGCGTCTTCATTTACCTTGGCATCCCGTTCCTGGCGGGCATGGCAACTCGCTTCGTCATGCTGAAGGCCAAAGGACGGGACTGGTACGAGCGGCGGTTTATCCCCACGATCAGCCCCCTCACGCTGGTCGCCTTACTGTTCACGATCCTGGTCATGTTCAGCCTGAAGGGGAACCTCATCGTTCAGATTCCTCTGGACGTGTTGCGCATCGCCGTGCCGCTCCTGATCTACTTCGTCGTGATGTTCCTCGTGAGTTTCTGGATGGGCAGAAAGAGCGGAGCGGACTATTCCAAGACGACCACGATTGCGTTCACGGCTGCGAGCAACAACTTCGAGTTGGCGATTGCAGTGGCAGTGGCCGTCTTCGGAATCAATTCCGGTGTTGCCTTCACCGCCGTCATCGGTCCTCTGGTCGAGGTTCCGGTGATGATCGGTCTGGTAAACGTGGCGCTGTATTTTCAGAAGCGGTACTTCGGGGGAGAAGCCGCCGTAGACGAAAGAGTTGCGGCTGCGGCCCCTGCAGCGTGTCCCACAAGGAATAGCACCGGCAAGATGTGAAAACGTGCGTTCACTGGTGCCGCCGCCGTGAAACTTCCAAGGAGATGTGTTCGTGAAAAAAGTCGTATTCGTCTGCGTCGAGAACTCGAACCGCAGCCAGATGGCCGAGGCGTTCGCCCGCATTCACGGGACCGGGAAAGTCGAGGCATTCAGTGCCGGTTCACGCCCGTCCGGTCGGGTCAATCCGAAAGCCGTCGAATCCATGAAGGAACTCGGCTACGACCTGACCACGCACACGTCGAAAGGGTTGGACGCCTTCAACGGCAAGGAAGTCGAGGTCGCCGTCACGATGGGCTGTGGCGATGAATGCCCGCTGGTCCTCGCCAAGCAGCGGGTGGACTGGAAGATTCCCGATCCCAGGGACATGACCCCGGAGCAATTTCGTGAAGTGCGGAATCTGATCGAATCGAAGGTCAAGGAACTGATTCAAACGCTGTAGTTGTCGCCGTTGAATCGCAGAACAGAATGTTGCGTTCGGAAAAGGAGAAGAAATGTCCACACTACAAGTTTTTGACAAGCCTTTGTGCTGCTCAAGTGGCGTCTGCGGCCCAGACGTTGATCCGGCACTCGTGACTTTTTCAGCCGACCTTCAGTGGTTGGAGCGGCAAGGCGTCCAAGTGCAGCGAATCAATCCTGCACACCAGCCGACCCTTTTCGCAGCGAGCGAGCTTGTGCGAGAAGAGTTGAAAAAGCATGGCAGCGAATGCTTGCCTCGTGGTTGTGGTGAACGATGCGGTTGTGAGTCGGGGCGTCTTCCCAAGTCGCACTCAATTGGCGGGCTGGACTGGAATCACGCTCGATTCTCTCCCAGAGCTTCCCGTGATGAAAACTGGCTGCTGCGGCGATGCCGAAGGCACGAAAGGCTCATCGTCCTCGTGTTGCTGCTAACATGCTTACATTCAGAGGTTGAAAATGCGTCTCTTGAAACGGCCGACACGACTGCTGTTTTTCACCGGCAAGGGTGGCGTCGGCAAGACATCCTTGGCTTGTGCCACGGCGGTTGCACTTGCGGATCAAGGAAAGAAGGTCTTGCTGGTCAGCACCGATCCGGCCTCCAATCTTGGGCAAGTCTTTGGTGTGACGATTGGAGAGCATGACGCACACTGCGATCCCTGGCGTTCCCGGCCTATACGCTCTGAATATCAATCCCGAAGCAGCGGCACAGGCATATCGAGATCGCATTGTCGGCCCCGTGCGTGATGTGTTGCCTGCGGAGACGGTCAAGGGAATGGAGGAGCAGTTATCCGGGGCTTGCACCACGGAGATCGCCGCCTTTGACGAGTTTACAGGGTTGCTGGCCGATGATGTGGCGACCGCAAAGTACGATCACGTCATCTTTGATACGGCTCCCACCGGCCACACGCTCCGGCTCCTTCAATTGCCAACGGCATGGAGCAACTATCTTGATTCCAATGAATCCGGTGCTTCCTGCTTAGGACCGCTCTCCGGCTTGGAGAAGCAGCGGCAACAATACGCTCATGCAGTGGCACAACTGGCAAATGGCGACACCACGACGGTCGTTCTTGTCTCACGCCCCCAGAAGGCGTCTCTGGCAGAAGCAGATCGCACCAGTCATGAACTGGCGACTTTGGGCATCGTAAACCAGCAACTCGTCATCAATGGGATCATGCCAGAGAACGGCAGCGACGACCCTTTGGCCGCAGCGATGACGGGAGCGGGAGAAGGCGGCAATGCTCGCCCTGCCTCCGTCACTCGTGTCATTGCCAAGGCATCAAGTGCCACTCCGGGCCAAGAACATGGTGGGGTTAGCCGCCTTGCGTGCTTTGCTTTCGGAGAAGTCGGCAGCGTTACCTGTTCCGCAGAGTGCGACATCACAAGCTCCTCTTTCCCTGCCACCGCTGTCTCAGTTGATTGATGAGATTGAAAAGGACGAGCATGGACTGGTGATGGTGCTGGGCAAGGGCGGCGTCGGCAAAACGACCGTCGCTGCGGCAATTGCCGTCGATCTTGCTTCCCGTGGTCATGCGGTGCATCTGACAACGACCGACCCAGCGGCCCATATGTCGATGACGGTGGAATCCACGTTTCCCAATCTGATGGTGAGTCGAATCGACCCGCAGGTTGAGCGAGATCGCTACCGTCAGCATGTCATGGAGACAAAAGGGCAGAATCTCGATGAGGCGGGGCGTACTCTGCTGGAGGAGGATTTACGTTCGCCCTGCACCGAGGAAATTGCCGTATTTCAGGCATTGTCACGGGTCATGCGGGAGTCCAGAGAGAAATTTGTGGTTGTCGATACCGCCCCCACAGGCCACACGCTGCTCCTGCTCGATGCCACCGGCTCGTATCACCGTGATGTCGTTCGTCACCTGCAACCAGGAGCGCATGTGGTCACTCCCATGATGCGGTTGCAAGACCCGAAGCAAACCAAGATGCTGGTCGTCACGTTGCCCGAAACGACTCCTGTGCTGGAGGCCGAATCGCTTCAGGCCGATTTGCGTCGAGCCGGGATCGAGCCTTGGGCATGGGTCATCAACTCGTCGTTGTCTGCGGCCTCACCAAGCGATCCGCTGCTTGTCGCACGAGCCGCTGAAGAACGACAGCATATCGAGCGGGTCCAGCAATCCGTCTCAAGAGTGGCGATTATTCCGTGGCTCACCCAGGAGCCTACTGGAAGTGAGCGGCTGCTGGAGCTTGCACGCTCGAAAGCAGAAGCCTGCGCCACGACCTGATGTGTCTTGCCGGGGTGAAAAAGCTGAGAGGATGTGTTCGGTGGTGATTTTTGCAACGGTCGCCGATTTTCAGGTTGACGTGGCCAATGCGCACCATCGGATCAATCGGGCGGGAAGTTTCGTCGGTGGTCATGTTTGCTCCTCGTCAAGCCCACCACTTCTTTTTGAACATCTTCAATGCCTCGAACCAGAGAATGCTCACAAATCCTCCCGTCAAGCAGAGCGCCAGGTCATCGGGATGAAGAGTCGAGAAGTGGAACAGGTCACGCAAAAACGGGACGTAAAGAACCAGCCCGAGGAAGAAGGTCGTGCCGCCGATGACCCACCAGAGGGCAGCGTTCGGAGTCCGCAGCGTGGACCAGATCGTGCGGGTCCATGAACGGTTGGCAAAAATCAGGCCCAGGTTAGCGACGACCAGCGTGGTGAAGCTCAATGCAGTGGCGTCCGACTCATTGAGCCATCCCCACAACGCCGATAAGTAAATCGCCAGGACGATCAGCAATGCGCTCGCACCTTGCAAGAAACCAAGGCCAAGAAGTCGGCTGCCAAACAAGGGCGTGGTTGGGTTTCGAGGCGGGCGGCTCATCACATCAGCGTCTTCCGGTTCGGCTTCAAAAACGATGGAGCAGGCAGGGTCGATCACCAGTTCGAGAAACAAGATATGCACTGGCATGAGGGCAATCGGCCCGCCGAGCAAGACCGGCACCAGCGACATCCCGGCAATCGGCACATGGACCGCCACGATGTAGGTCATCGCCTTTTGTAGGTGATCGAATATTCGCCGCCCCATGCGAACCGACTGGACGATAGATGCGAAATCATCGTCGAGCAAAACCAGTGAAGCGGCTTCACGGGCCACGTCGGTCCCACGCCCTCCCATTGCAATGCCGATGTGGGCGGCTTTGAGGGCCGGAGCGTCGTTCACGCCGTCGCCGGTCATGGCGACGACCTCGCCGTTGGCCTTCAGCGCATTCACCAGCCGCAGCTTTTGTTCCGGGACCATGCGGGCGAAGACGTTGATGGTTCGCACCCGAATTTGCAGTTCCGCTTCGTCCAACTTCTCCACTTCGGGGCCGGTGATGATCTCGTCCACGGGCTTGATCCCCGCCTGCCGAGCAATGCTCTTGGCCGTGGTCGGGTGATCGCCGGTAATCATCACGACCCGGATTCCCGCCGTGTAGCACTCTTCAACGGCAGCGGGAACGGTCGGACGCACAGGGTCGGCCAACCCAACGAGTCCCAGGAACTCGAAGGTGAAGTCATGCTGCTCGCCGGGCAAAGCCTGTTGCCCGAACACGCCCTTGGCGACTCCCAGCACTCGGAGTCCATCCTGGGCCATCGCCGCAACTTGCTCGCCAATCGCCTTCGTGCGCTCGGTGTTCAAATGGCACAAGTCAGCGATGGCTTCCGGAGCACCTTTCGTCGCCAGGACGAATTCTTTGCCTGTCGGCGACTTCCAAACATGCGACATTGCTAGAAGGCTCGGCGACAATGAGTAGCCACGCTCCAGCGTCCAGTCAGCATGTAGGTGTTCGGTTTGAGCGAGACGGGCGTTGCCGAGGTCGTGAAAAGCTTTTTCCATCGGGTCGAACGGGTCACGCTGGCTCGCCAAAATGCCGAACTCCACGATTTCGTGGAACTCTTCGGGCAACGCCTGGGCAGCCTGTTGCTCGACATCAAGTACGGTCCCGCCCACGGCCAGCTTGCGGATTGACATGCGATTGACGGTGAGCGTGCCGGTCTTGTCCACACAGAGGACCGTGGCCGAACCGAGAGTTTCAATCACCGGCACACGCCGAGCCAGGACGTTCATCTTCGACAAACGCCACGCACCCAAGGCGAGGAAGATGGTGAGAACGACGGGGAATTCTTCCGGCAACATCGCCATCGCCAGAGTGATCCCGGCCAGGAACCCCTGGAGCCAGTTGCCACGGGTGAGGCCATAGACAACGATCACGATGATGCACAGGGCCAATCCGAAGATCGCCACTCGCCGAACGAGAATCCCGACTTCTTTTTGCAGCCGGGTTCCTTCCACCTGGACCGTTTGCAGGGCCTTGCCGATGTTACCCATTTCGGTGTGGATGCCAGTGGACCGCACTTTGGCGATCCCTTGGCCCTGGACGATCAGCGTGCCAGAGAAGACGAAGGGAAGGTCTTCGCCTCCAGGCCGAGTCATCTCTCGCACTCCGTCCCAGGCAACTTTTCTGACCGGAACGGATTCGCCGGTCAGCAGCGACTCATCGGTGGACAGGTTGTTGCACGAAAGCACCACGGAATCTGCCGGGACTCGATCACCTTCGGCCAGTACCACGACGTCATCAGGAACGACATCACGGCCCGCAATGCGCTTCCGCTCGCCGCCACGGATCACCAGCGCACGAGGGCTGGAGAGGTCACGCAGGGCTTCCAGCGCCCGCTCCGTCTTTCGTTCCTGGTAAAGCGTGATGCCCAGAACCACGAAGACAAAACCGAGGAGCATCACGGCTTCTTGCACGTCGCCCAGGACCAAGTAGATCGTGCCGCAGGCCAGCAGCAGAAGGAACATCGGCTCCCGGACCACATCCCAGGCGGTCGCAAAAATGCTGCGACTTTTGGATGAGGGAAGTTCGTTGTAGCCGTGCTGCTGTAAGCGAAGAGTTGCTTCCGCTTCCGAAAGGCCGGGCAAAGTGTCAATACCGGGCTGCGTGTTCATTTAACGACCCTTCGAGCTACTAGCCGACAACAACCGAGCCGAGTTCATGATGAAGACGAGTTCCGAGGAAACGTGAATAAAGGCCGCAAGAAGCGCATTAAGGAAGCCAAACGCCGCCAGCCCCATGCCGAGGCTATCCACGAGCATCGTCCCGGCGAAGTTGAACCAGATGATGCGGCGGCAACGGCGAGCGATCCGCAGCGTCTCCACGAACTTCAATAGGTCGTTCCCTAGAAGCACCACGTCGGCACTCTCACGAGCCACATCGGTCCCGGATCCCATCGCCACGCCGACGTTCGCCTGAGTGAGTGCTGGAGCATCGTTGATGCCGTCCCCGATCATGACGACCTTCTTGCCCATCGCCATCAACGACTCGATGCGAGCTACCTTCTCGTCGGGGAGCAGTTCGGCCTCTACTTGGTCAATACCCAACTGCTTTCCGATGGCATTGGCGATGGCTGCTGCGTCTCCGGTCAGCAGGATCGTTCGCAGGCCCATTTTTCGCAGTTCGGCCACTGCCTGTATGGACTCCGCCCGCAGTGCGTCAGCGATGTGGAGTGACCCCAGCAACCGTCCACGGCGGGCCACCAACACTTCGGATGCGTGATCGGGGGATGCGGCCAAGGCAGTTGTGTCGATACTTTGCAATGCCAGGAAGCCCCGGTTGCCGACGATGATCCGCTCGCCGCCTACGGAACAGACGATGCCTTTGCCGGGAACATACTCGAAGTGTTCCGGTTCGGTGATGCCGAGGGACAACTTTCCCGCTTTCTCCAAGATCGCTTTGGCAAGAGGATGCTCGGAAGGCCGCTCGGCAATCGCCGCCGCTTCCACCACAGCTTCCACAGTGACGCCCGGACATGGAAACACGCCGGTAACTTCGGGGTTGCCGAGAGTCAGCGTGCCGGTCTTGTCGAGAACAATGGTGTCCACCGTTCCAAGAGCCTCCTGATAAAGGCCACCCTTGATGATTGCCCCCTGACGGGCAGCACGGCCAATGGCTCCCAGAACGGCCAGTGGCGTTCCCGCCGCTATGCCGCACGCACCTGCCACGATGACAACCGAGATGGTGGATCGCATGTCTTGCGTCACCAGGAATGTCAGCACAGCACAACCGAGGGCGAAGTAGACCAAATACCCG
This sequence comes from uncultured Gemmataceae bacterium, assembly GCA_963773845.1. Classification (GTDB taxonomy): domain Bacteria; phylum Planctomycetota; class Planctomycetia; order Gemmatales; family Gemmataceae; genus SIAJ01. The sequence continues at coordinate 94,604 of CAVZCU010000011.1, read as the reverse complement.
GCCAAACGGTCGGCGGTCTTCTGAATGGGCGCACGAGACTGCTCGGCCCGCTCCACCGCCTCGATGATTTTCCCGAAGGCGGTATCTGGTCCGATATTCTTGGTTCGGACCTCGATGACGCCGGACTGGTTGATGGTACCGGCGTAAACGGTTGCCCCGACACCTTTCTCGACCGGCATCGACTCGCCGGTGATCGGAGCCTGATTCACGAAAGAGTTCCCGGCCACTACAACGCCGTCCACCGGGAGACGAGCGCCAGGTTTGACCAGAACCACATCGCCCACCAGGACTTCAGCAGCCCTGATTTCTGTCGTCACACCCCCACGCTGGACAAATGCGTGCTGCGGCAAAAGATCAAGAAGGTCTTTGATGGCTCGCCGCCCTCGGCCAACGGTCAGCCCTTCCAGTACCTCGGCAATGAGAACAAACAGGACAATGACCAGAGCGGTGAAGAACTCGCCAATCGCCAGGGCTGCACCCAAGGCGATGGTCATGGAGAGTTCCATCGTCATGCGTCGGACGATGAGGTTGGCGACCGCCTCCTTGAAGATCGGATAGCCGCCAATCAGAGTCGCCACGAGTGCGATCACGTCGAAGCTGATGAAATGCTGCCAGACACCCAGCCAACTGGCGAGGCAGGCCAGTGCCACGAGGCCGATCCGCACCAGATCGACCCACTCCAGGGCGTGTTCGTGGCCCTCTTCCTCCGGGCCGTTGTGTTCGTGGTCAAGTCCCTCGGCGTGAGGATGGCTCTTGGGGGCGTTCGCTTGGGCTGAAGCTGTCGCATTCTGGTTCATGGTGCAATTCCTATGGCCGGTTTACTTCAGGTACGCCTTCAGCACGTCGATCAACTCCTGAGCGGCCTTGGCCTTCTCCGATGTAGGGTGCTGGTCGGGATCAACGACGTGGTGACGAATGTGGCCTTCGATGATCTCGGCCATTAAGCCGTTGATCGCTCCTCGGCAGGCCGCAATGGTCAGAAGGATCGTGGAGCAATCTTTCTCCTGATCGAGCGCTTTCTCCACTGCGTCGATCTGACCTCGGATGCGGCGCACCCGATTGAGCATCTTCTTCTTGTCTCGGATAGTATGGGCCATAGGTCGTGTCTCCAGAGCGAGGACATCGAACAAGGTCATTATACAATACCCTGGTAGGGTATATTCAAGGGAGCAGGTGCAAGCGAAGATTGCCGACCTCGAACAACAACTGCGGCAGGTGATGGAGGAACATCAGCTATGAACTACGACTTCATTGCCATTCCCGACGCCGAGATTCCGAAGGCGGTCGAGCCGGTCTTCCAGCATGTCGTGACCACCTACGCCAGCGAAGCGAACAAGACGGTGAGCATGTGGCGGGCCGTCCCGGACGATCTGCTCGACTTCAAGCCGCACGAGAAAACGAACCCGATCCGAACCATCCTCGTGCATCAACTTTTGTCGGAGCGGCGCTTCTTCGGCCAGTTCGTTGGCACGGAGGAACCGCCCGTCGAAGAACTCCTGCCATCTGGCGAAAAGCCGGTCGTGCAACCCTACATCGACAAGTATCTCTGGCTCGTGAAGAGAAGGCTCCCGCAGCTTGCGGCTGGGACGACTTCGTGGTGGTTGGAGCAGCGGACCTTCTTCGGCGGATTGCAGCGGGAGAGGATATGGGTCTTCTGGCGGCGAGCGCTGCATACCTGCCATCACCGGACCCAGGTGCAAACGTGGCTCCGATTGGCAGGGCAGCACGTCCCGACGATCTACGGTCCTTCCGGCGACGTGAAGTGGGACGAGGCCGATCCGACGTACTCGTTGGAGGCGGCGAAGCGGGGCGCAAAGTAGACGGCCACATTCACCAGATTGCGCAGCCATTTCGTCATGTGGTTGGGCGAAAACCAGCCGCCCGTGAAAAGTAATGGATCAAACGGCCCCACTGCGGGGAAAGAAATGTAGAGAGCGACCGAGACGAGGTTCGAGACGATGCCGACGAGTCCGTTGAAACTGGTCATCCAGCAACTCCGAACCGCAACTGAGCGAGACGGGGCCGGGAGGACCGATGGAGAATTATTGACCCGTTTCCTGAGTCATCGGGACAACGAAGCCCTCGCTGCGCTTGTGCATCGGCACGCCCCGATGGTATGGGGCGTCTGTCGCCGACTTCTCCACAGCCCACACGATGCCGAGGATGCGTTTCAGGCTAGTTTCCTCGTTCTTGTTCGCAAGGCGACGACAGTAATGCCCAGAGAAATGGTTGGCAACTGGCTCTACGGCGTGGCGTATCAAACAGCAGTGAGGCTACGGGCGACGGCGGCAAAGCGGGGGGTGCGTGAGATGCAGATAATGGAAATGCCTGAACCCGTCGTTGCAGAGTCTCGTGGCGATGATCTCCTGGTCTTGCTGGATCAGGAATTGAGTTGCCTGCCGGAAAAGCACCGGGTCATGATCGTCCTGTGTGACCTTGAAAGCAAGACCCGCATCGAAGTGGCCCGGCAACTCGCCATTCCCGAGGGAACGGTAGCGAGTCGGCTGGCGAGGGCAAGGGGAATGCTGGCGAAGAGGTTGGCCCGTCACGGGTTGGCGGTTTCGGGCGGATCGTTGGCGGCTGCGCTTTCGCAAGCCGTGGCATCTGCAAATGTGCCGACCTCGGTGGTGTCTTCCACGATCAAAGTCGCAAATCTACTTGCGGCTGGTAAGGCGGTTGGCGTGATCTCCGCAAAAGTTGCCGCCCTAACAGAAGGAGTAGTGAAAGCAATGTTGTGCAGCAAACTCAAGGTTATGGTCGCCGTCGTGTTGATGATCGGTTCCCTGGCGAGCGGGGCCACGCTTCTGACCTACCGTGCGGCTGCGGGGCAAGACGAAAAGAAGCCAACTGTCGAGAAACCTGTGGAACCGGCAACGAATCAGGAGAAGGAGAAAGAGAAGGTCACGTCATGGGGCAAGGAGGTCAACGGCGTGCAGATCGGTATTCAACTTGGTGAGAATCGTGTCTATCAGGTCGGGGAAACCGTGACTCTCGTCCTCCGACTTCGCAACAACGGAAAAAATGAAGTGCCTTTTCGTGAGGAAGCAGAGTATTTCCAGAAGAACCCTCCGCTTATCACGGACGCTAACAACAAGGCGGTCACGATCAAGAAGAGGTCTATATTTGGGATAATCAAGAAGGGGTCCGTCGCACCGGGGAAAGAGGTTGACCTGATTCATTTGGAACTCGCTCTTCGGCCAGTGACAGATCGAGAGAAAGATGTTGAATGGACTCTATACGGAACTGGAAAGTTCCACATTAAGTATGAAGACGTTCCGGTTGTAGGTGAAGTTCGGCTGGGGTCTCCCGGAATGACCCTCACCACGGGGAGATTGGAACTCGAAGTGAAGGAGGCAGAGAAGCCGCCGCAGACGGGATTGCCGAAATCGAAGGTCGAGAAGAAGAAAGTGTACACGCCAGATGAAGTGATGCTGGAGCAGGAAAAAGCGAGAGGAAAGGCAATCGACGGCAGCAAGTCAAATACTTTGACGGTGGAATTCAAGGTCCAAGCGGTGACGAAGCCAACTGAGATCAAGTTGACTACGGAGAAGGATTCTCGCTACGTCGTCGGCCACGGCCCCGACGATATGTGCCTCCATCCTCAGCCGCCAAGGAAATTTGAAGAGAAACAGTTCACGGCCATTCTGACTTCAAAAGTTGTGAAGCAACTGCAGATGGTCGGAATCCAAGATGTCGGCAAGCACTTTATGGGGAAGACCATTCGTGTTTCGGGGCGGATCAACCAACATAATTACTCCGGCGACGACCCGCCGATTGAACCGCATTACGATTTGGTCCTTGAAGACGTGAGCCAGTTTGAAACGGTGGATTGAAGGAAGCCTCGGCGAACCGGCTGACGCCACAGACATCGAACGGCCCGCAGCGGTCCTGTCCTTCAAAGGCATTGAAGGGTGCGGGTCGCCATTGTGGTTCACACTTCCTCGTCAGGCACGGCGATAAACGCTTCTCCGGCCTTCACGATGATCGGCTCTTGAAGGTCCACCCAACCGCCATCGCCCACCGTCGCTGTCGCCAGTAGGCTCAACCGCTCGCTCGTGCCGGGGTCGATCTTGAAGACTGACACCCGCCGTCCAGCCTCGATGTCCTCCAAGTGGAAACGAGGAATGATTCGGTCATCGGCAAACTGGAAGGTGTACCAGGAGTCTTCGTAGAGGGTTGTCATTTTGCTGAATCTCGTGCCGCCATCACTCGTTTTCTTTCCGCCGTGTACTTCCACCACGGTTTCTTCGGCGCTCCCTCCATGAACCGAACGGCGGCAATGAAGGTGTCGAGCAGGCACGGGTCGTGGCGTTTGCCCGTGATTCGGCAGAGGTCGTCGTACATCGAAAAAGGATCACGCCCCGGCAACTCGGCGGGCGTGGTGATCCCCAACTGGCGCAGATCGGCGGCGATGGCAGGACCGATGTTGGGGATGTCTTCCAGGTGAGCGATCTCTCGCACTCCCTTGGCAGTTTTTTTTCTCTGATGGATCATCGTCAGTTTCTCTCGTCGGTTCATCGCCTTTATCGCTGCTTCCCGTTTCAATGCCGAACTCTGGTCGGGATGAGCTTCCTGGTAGATCAGTTTGACGGGGCGACGGCTGCGGGTGTACCGGGATGCCATTCCAGCGTTATGCTGCTGGCAGCGGCGTGTCACGTCCTTGGTGATCCCTGTGTAAAGCGAGCCATCGGCACACCGCACGATATACACGATCCATTTTTCACCGGACGGTTTGGCCTTCGGCTTACGGTCCTTTCTCGACATCCAGCTAAAATACCGGCTATCCGACTTGCAGGCTGCTCCACCCGTCAGGGAAGGAGGACCCGTGACCACCAACTATACGCACATCCTCGATCTTGTCAGGGAATCCGAGCCGCCTGCGGACGGCATCTTGAGCAAGACGCATCTACCAGGACGATCAGATCAAAGCAGTTGTCTTCGGATTCGGCCAGGGCCAGGAACTATCCGAACACACGGCGGCGAAACCTGCCATGTTGTTCTTCGTGAAGGGCGAGGCGACATTGGGTCTCGGCGATGATGTGCAGGACGCTCAAGCTGGAACGTGGGTCCACATGCCTGCGGGCTTAAAGCACTCGATCAAGGCGAAGACGCAGGTGGTGATGTTGCTGGTATTGTTGAAGTGAGCGTGCCGATGGTGCTGCTTCGGGCCTTTGCCGTCTGGCCGATCATCATCGAGCAACCTGTTCGCCCAGTCCGTTTTCGCCTGATCGTCGCCGAGGTAACACCGTGCGTATCCGCCTGACGACACTTCTGCTGCTGGTCTGCCACTCGTGCTGCCCGTGATCGTCGCTTACATTCAGTGGGCCACGGTCGGACTGCCCATCGTGCCGCCCGTGGCCCCGGCTCCCCTCGATTCACCGCCACCCAAGGGTTTCCGCCCTGGCTGCGTGTCACCCACTACGTCAACTTCCTGTTCATCATTTTGCTGATCCGTAGCGGGCTGCAAATCCTCATGGACCACCCCCGGCTGTACTGGAATGTCCACTGCACCCCAGGTACGGAATGGCTCCGGCTCACGCCCATTGAAGTACCCACGGATCGGGTCTGGACCGCCAAGGACGATTCCCGCCACCTGTCGCCGTGGATCGGTCTTCCTGGCTATCGGCACACGATAGGCATGGCCCGGCACTGGCACTTTCTCAGTGTGCTGTTTTGGGTGTCGAACGGTTTTGTCTATGTGGCCCTTCTGTTCGGCACGGGCCAGTGGAAACGACTCGTGCCGACTTCCTGGCAGGTCGTACCCGACGCCTGGGCGTACTTCGTCCATTACGTCACTTTCCACCTTCCCCCGGAACCCGATACGTTCATCCGTTACAACCCGCTCCAGCAACTTTCGCTACTTCGCTGTGGTGTTCGTCCTGGCTCCCCTGGCCATCGTGACCGGCCCCTCGATGTCACCGGCGCTTGACGAACCGCTTCAAGTGGTATCCGAAACTGCCCGGCAACCGGCAGGTCGGGCGCTCGCTCCACTTTCTCATCATGTGCGCTTTCGTCATCTTCCTCGTCGCACATGTGGCGATGGTGGTGCTGACTGGATTCGCCGGGAACATGAACCACATTGTCGTGGGCGCAGACGGCACGAAGATGCTGGGCCTTTACCTCGGCCTCGTGGGGATCGGGATTGTGATTGCGGTGAACGCTCTGGCGAATTGGCTGGCGTGGAAACACCCAAGGGCTGTCCAGCACGTTGCGAAGGCCATCGTCACGCCAGTCATGCGGTACTTTCTCGACCGCCCTGAGCCGCAAGCCGAGTTTCGCCGGGAGGACATCTCGCCGTTCTTTTGGGCCAACGGGAAGTTGCCCACGTGCGAGGAGTGGAAGACGCTGGCTGAAAATGAGTTCAAGGACTACCGGCTCAAAGTGTACGGCCTGGTGGAGAACCCGGTCGAATTGTCGTTGGACGACCTCCGGGCGCTGGGCGAGAAGACGCAGATCACGCTCCACCATTGCATCCAGGGGTGGTCGGGCATCGCCGCCTGGGGCGGGTTGCCGTTGGCCGAACTGGTCAAACTGGTCCGCCCCAAGCCGGGCGTGAAGGCGGTGGTCTTCTATTCCTTCGGCGAAGGAATGGAGGGCGGTCAGTTCTACGACAGCCTCTCGATGCAGAACGCCATGCGTCCGCAGACCCTCCTGGCCTACGAGATGAACTTCGAGCCGCTGAATCATCTGCACGGTGCGCCTCTGCGACTGCGGGTCGAGAACCAGCTTGGCTTCAAGATGGTGAAGTGGATACAAGGCATCGAATTTGTCGAAAGCGTCAAAACCGTCTACCAGGGCGAAGGCGGCTACAACGAAGACCACGAATACTTCGGCGAGTTAGCCAACATCTAATCCGTCAAAGACGGAAGACGAGCTTGCCGAGTCTCGCAAGGGCAACCCATGTCACCGAAACTTTTCACCATCGGCCATTCGACGCACCCACTGGATCGGTTCCTGGCATTGCTGGCCCAGCACCACATCGAGCTTGTAGCCGACATTCGTCGGTTCCCCGGCTCACGAAAGTACCCGCAGTTCAACCGGGAAAGCCTCGCTACGTCGTTGCCGGAAGCGGGTATTGAATACCACTGGCTTGCGGCGCTAGGAGGTCGCCGTGGCAAGAAGACGAACGGCTCGTCCAACAATCTCGGCCTCCGAAATGAGAGTTTTCGGAACTACGCCGACTATATGCTCACCGAGGAGTTTCGAGAGGGCGTCAGGGAACTGTTGGCGGTCGCAGCGGGAAAGCCAACGGCCTTCATGTGTTCGGAGAGCGTTTTCTGGCGCTGCCATCGGCGGCTGGTTGCCGATTATCTGCTCGTGAACGGGATGACCGTCCAGCACATCATGCCGTCCGGCGAGTTGCGACTGCATACGCTGACCGAAGGTGCGAGAGTTGAAGCCGGAGAATTGACGTATCCGCAGCCTGATGGGGCAGATCAAGGAATAATGGCCGAGTGATTACCGCCACGCCGGCCATGACGCACTTTCGACGGCTCGTTTGAGAGAACATCGCATCGGAGATCGGGTCGCTCACCCCTTATTCTTTGCTCTTCTTGATCTTCTTGATCTTCCTGAGTGCCGACCCTTTGTGGACTGCAATATGATCCGTTGTGTCGCTCTTGATGATGTACTGAGGCTCCTCTTTGGAAGCGTGCCGCTTGTAGCCTTTGAAGGTGATCTCCGAAGTCACTTTCTTTTGGATCGTCCCCCGGACCAGCCCCGCTTCCGAATTCCACTCGACGTGATCGCCACGCTTGAAGTCAGTTGCATTGTTTCGATCTCCTGAAACAACCCCCGTAGGACGAGGTGCAAGGATTTCGTGGATTCATCGATGCACACTTCCGATCACTGCCCACCCATTGCACGCCGATAGCGTTCCGCAGACCGGGCGACTGCCGCCTCTCCATCCCGCTCGATTACTGTATCCCAAAATGCCCCGTACACCCGCTCGTACCGGAACGGTCCAACTGCCTTGACGATCCGCTCGACGGCTACCGCCGACAGCGGGACGTAGTTGGGGTAGCTGTACATGAACGAAACGTGCTTCCGGTCGGCGACGACCTGGATGATATCGCCAGTTAGAAGTGCTCCCTTGCCGCCTGCGCCATCTTGCCAGTGCAACACTGTCCCGCCCTCGAAGTGACCGCCGCAGCGAATCAGCGTCAGCCCCTCGCCCAGCGTCTTGGTTTCGCCCTCCCAAGAGACGATGGACTTATCCGGTCGCATGACCCATTGCCGGTCGGCGGCGTGCAGATGGATCGGCACGTCACCCAAGGCCCGGCTCCATTCGACCATCGAGGAGTAGTAGTGCGGGTGCGAAATGGCGATGGCCGAAATGCCGCCGAGCGCTTTGACCATCTCGACCAGGGCGGGGTCAAGTAGCGGCACACAGTCCCACAAGACGTTTCCGTTCGGCGTCCGCACGAGCAGCGCCCGCTGGCCGATGGCGAAGTGCGGTTCGACACCGATTCCGCTCAGTCCCGGTTCCTCGAACCTGATCGAGTTTCGGTTGGTCAGCCGAAGGCGCTCCTGCGTGGTCCATTGCTGGCCCGTCGCCTTGATATATTGCCGGTCATCCTCGCAAATGGCGCAGACCGTGGGCGGCTGCTCACTTTCGAAGTGTTGTGTCCCACAGGTTGTGCAGATGAAATTCGACATTGTTTTTATGCTGAACGTGAACTACGAATGTGACTTCCCGGTCTGGCCCCAATGGTCCTTGTTGAACTTCTGGGATTGACCCCTTGGGATCGTCAGCGTCGTCCAGTGTTCCCCTGCATGGATTCGGGCAACCTGTACGATCTGTCCGATGTGATAGCAGGTATGACCTAGAGAGCGTTCAAGCGCCAACGGCACTGAATGCCGTTCTCCACGGATCGATACCGTCTTGCCGAGGTTTTCCGGATTCAGGCCCTTGAGCGTCTTCAGCAAACAGGCCCAACCACGCTCCCAGCATTCCAACAGTTCCGCCCGGCTGCCGAACGAGTCCACAAACTCATCGTCCCGATTCCGCCACGGCTTCTCGCCGTCCGTCGTCAGGAAGTCGGTCCAGCGAGAGGTCAGATTCCCGGCGACGTGCTTCATGATGACGGCGATAGAGTTCGTGTTCTCGTCGAGAGCAACGTGAAGTTTGTCGTCAGGCACTTGTTCGACGGCTCGATCCGCTAGACGCTTGTTAGCCTCGAAAGCGTCAATTGTGGCGGACATGAATTCGGCAGCGATGTTCATGCAGTGTCCTCTTATCTGCCGCTATGCCTGGGAGCAGCCGATTTTACCGAAGATGGCTTTTGGTTGGTACAACTTCGCCATCGGGATCGCCACGCTGCTATTGAGCCTGATCTATGGAGGGTGGTATCAGTATTTCGCACCGCTGGGGGCGTTCGTGTAGGGCACTGGGCTGGCCCTGGCCGCTGCCATTTTCCTGATGGGAGTTGCCGTGAAGCCAATTGAGAGAATCGCCTGACTACTTTCATCACGAGGATTACGATGCCGCAAACTCCGCACGTTGAAAAACACTTCACAGCCTCGGAAACCGTCCGGGACATCGTGATCGGCATGTCCGACGGCTTAACCGTTCCGTTTGCTCTGGCTGCGGGATTGTCCGGTGCGGTCGAATCGAGCGACATCATCGTCACGGCGGGCTTGGCCGAAGTTGCCGCCGGTGCGATTGCAATGGGACTCGGTGGTTATTTGGCCGCACGAACGGACGCAGAACACTTCACATCCGAACGTGCCAGAGAAGAACGAGAAACAACCGAGATGCCGGAGAAAGAAGCTGCCGAAGTCGCCGAGGTACTTCGCTCCTACGGCCTCGAAGAAGACAAGGTGGCTCCGGTGGTGCAATCCATCCGTGCCGACAAGAAACGGTGGGTGGACTTTATGATGCGGTTCGAGCTTGGTCTTGAGGAGCAGGACCCGAAGCGGGCTAGGAACAGCGCCTTGACCATTGCGCTGTCGTATATCGCTGGCGGTCTTGTGCCGCTGACCCCCTACTTCTTGTTTCCGTCGGTCCACTCGGCATTGATCGGGTCGGTGATTGTAACACTGCTGGCGCTTTTGGTGTTCGGGTATATCAAAGGGCGATTCACGACGGCTCGACCCTTCCGAAGTGCGTGGCAAACCGTCATTGTGGGTGGCCTGGCGGCAACTGCTGCGTTTGTCATTGCGAAGGCGATTGCGTGAATATGCTTCATCAAGGTACGAGGTCAGCCGATGAGCATAGACCGACCTCTTGGATCACACACAAAATAAAGTGCATGAATCGCCGGATTTGAGTGAACGTATATGTCGGGTATCTGAACTTTGGGGCCAAAAGTCATGAGGGGAATCTGAACTTTAGGACCAAAACAACCGAGGCAAGCGCCTCAAGCGCTCTTAAACGGGAAATGCGTGCGGTGGTTTTGCCGAATTGAGACCGCCGAGGGGAAAAACGGAAAAAGGCGTTGCGTTTTTGAACTGAAAGATACTATAATACTCGCACAGTTACTAACAATTTGGCGTTTACCGTTCAAATCCTGTCAGACCGGCCGAAAATAAAGAAGGCTTCTTAGGTTTGGCCGGTGCAAACAAAAAACCAAGCTGGTTAGCTTTCCTTCGTCAGGGGAGTGAGGACGCTCTGGGCCATCGAGTAATGGCGTTTAATAGAGACTGCGGCATTGGGTTTTCCCGAAGCCCGGACTGAGTGGGACTCCACTTTAACTATTATTTCTAGGCACCCTAGGTATCAACACCGTCCACATGTCGTGACCGACGACATAATCAAGGAATCGGCGCAGACAGACCCGAATGGGTTGAAGCGATTTTCCAAAATCCAGTGATAAAAAACGTCCGGCGTGAAGGCTTGTCTGGGACACTAGACAGCTACGAAGCAACAGTTCTAACTTGATGAACTCCGGACCAGTTGTGGGAACCTATACCACCTCTGTTTTGTTTGTTTGGTACTTCTTGCTTTTGTCGTGGGTTTTGATAGTCAGTATCTGGGAATAATCCCTAGTTCTTTCAAAATCTGCCGAGGAGTAAGAAGGGGTGCCGTATTCCTAGTTACTATAAGTACAGCGCCGAAATTCGCATCTCGAATAGGACCTCTCTCTTAACAATCCCAAAGACAAGACCATCAATACGAGACATTTCAAGGACTAATCCTCTCGACAGGATAACTACATATTGGTACACTCTATGGCTCAATTCATTGAGGTTTATTATGACTCACCGAGAACTCACCTACAGATTGCACAAAGCCAATGAATTGATTGTCAATCTGAGGAAAGAGAATGCTATGCGATTGTCACAGGTGAGGAAGTATAAGACAGACAATGCCATTTTGATTGCCGTCTGCGGCTCTCAGGGGCTCGCTACGGGCGTTTTGGGGTCAAAGCCGATTCAAGATACTCCTGAATCAAAACAAGCGGTCTCAGTTGATCCTGTGCGATCCTCATCGACGGGTATTCCACTTTGAATTGCCCGATTTATTTCTGGTTGTACTCGGCGTAGAACTCCCGAGCTTTCGCAAGCAACTGGTTCTCGGTCGTATGATGGGCGTCCACGACGACCGAGCCGATGATCCTGGCGGCCACGTCAGAGTGGTGGGCCTTCAGATCGGCGAGCAACATCTCCATCGCACTGCTCCGGCCCGTGCCGCTCCCGAACAGCAAAACTTGTTCGGCCCCTTGCAACGTCTTGGCAATCGACTCGTAGAAGCTCTTTCGCTCGGGCTGACGCTTGCCATCGGTCCACTCGTGGGCGGAATGCAAGTGCCGACCGAACCCGTGCGGGTTGTAGGGGGCAATATGCTGGGGTATGGACCCGTGAACCTCGGTGCGGTAAACCCGTGCTTCTTGATGGTCGATTACCACCAGCAAGTGCGGGGCTGCATCGGGCTTGTCAGAGGTCGCCATGTATCCATCCTCCTGTTGCGTTTGTCGTAAGGTCGAGTGATTGGCGGGTCACGGAGACATCCGGCGCAGTTCGGATCATAATGACCGGGTCGGGAGCGATTCCGAACGGCCAGCCAAGTGATGACGCCGGCGTCCGGAGTTATCTCACTTGGCCATTGTATGTACGCTACACTGTGCCCGACGGTCTGCCGAAGGCACAACCGGTCGAGGCGTTGGATGCGGCGGCCGCTGAAGTTCGTCGGAACGCTGGCAGCGAAGCGATTCCCCAGTTGGGCCGAGTGGTAGCACAAATCTCCACAGGAGGAACACATCCATGAAAATCGCCATCATCGGGGCCGGCAATGTCGGCGGCACACTTGGTAGGGGTTGGGCGAAGAAGGGGCACGACATCTTCTTCGGCGTGCGGCACCCGCAGGAAGACAAGTCCCGAAAACTCCTTCAATCCATCGGCCCCAATGCGCAAGCCGGCACCGTCAGCGATGCCGCAGCATTTGGCGAGATAGTCGTGCTGGCAACGCCGTGGCCGGCGACGGAGGCGGCCGTCAATGAGGCGGGCGACCTCACCGACAAGGTGGTGATCGACTGCACCAACCCGCTGAAGCCGGACATTTCGGGACTGGCTTTCGGCTACAACACCTCGGCGGCGGAGCAGGTCGCTCATTGGGCCAAGGGAGCCAAGGTGTTCAAGGCGTTCAATACGACCGGCTACAACATCATGGCCAATCCGGTTATCAACGGCACCCGCACGGTCATGTTCGTCTGCGGGGACGATGCGGCGACGAAGCCCAAGGTGCTGCAACTGGCGACCGACATCGGCTTCGATGCGGTCGATGCCGGCCCACTCACACAAGCCAGGTTGCTGGAGCCGTGGGCAATGCTCTGGATTTCGCTCGCTTTCAAAGGGTCGGTTGGACGAGACTTCGGTTTCGCTCTGTTGCGCCGAGGTACTTGAATCCGAATCGTCCACTTCATCGCAGTTGAGGTCGGCATGGCCGTGTTCTTCCAAAAGACGGACCCGATCCATCGGATCTTCGACGTGGTGAAAGCGAGTGAGTTCTACGTTGACTACCTCGGATTTTCCGTGGATTGGGAACACCATTTCGAGGACGATACTGGAACGTGCATCCATGTGCAAAGAGAGGGGCTGGGGCTGCTCGTGTCATGGCGCTACGGCGACAGCTTCCTCGCTCAACGGTATTGGTCTCGATCACGGGCATCGACGAGTTCCGCCAGCGCCGTTCAGCAAAGGGCCACAAATACCGGCGGCCTGAATCCAGAAGAACTTTGGCAGAGGATTGTTCCACATGAACCGTTTCCTCCGACTTCTGATCGTCGCCGCATTACCTGTCTTGTTCTGTGAATACAACGGCTCGCAGCCATTGTCAGCGAATCAAGGTGTGCGAAAGGAGAATCCGGCCGTTGAGCCCGATACCGCTGCCATTGCCAAATTGGTGATCGGATTGGGAAGTCCGAATTTCATCGAGCGGGAACAAGCGACCAAAGAACTAACGGCCATCGGACTTCCGGCCCTGGACGCTTTGCGGAAAGCTGCCAAGAGTGGAGATGCCGAAATCGCTCGACGAGCCAAGCATGTTATCGAGATCATTGAGAACAGCCTCGAACAGTTACTGGCAGACTATCGAGGTTATGGCTTGCCTTTACCACCCGATGACGCCAAGCTCGTGCGGTTTGAATCTGGCGGTCGTGGCATCGTCAACGGCAAGCTGACGCCTCCGACTTACTTCCTCGGCTTCCTTCTTCGTCCAGGGACCAAGGACAAACCGGCTTTATTGCTTGTGGGCACTCGGGAAATTCGCCTCAACTCATCCGAAACGGTCGAGGCAGTCGATCCGAAGCAAGAACTCGTGAACAACATTGACCTTGGTTATTGGGAGCAAGCCACCTTCGAGTCCAATGTCGGGTTGGCGGTCGCCCTTCAATGCAAGGCCCGTGGCTGGAACACTCTCGCCCAGCAGTTGTGGACATCAAGCCTGAAGAACGCCAGCGGACACCCTCGTGGAGGGTTTTACCAGCCAGCGAACTTGCCAAATCGGTCGGCTGTGTCTTATCTGGCGTGGATATACTCCGGAAACGAATTGGTGAAGCCAAATACAGACCGGGCCAAGACCGCTAAACGCATGAAAGCCATCCTGGCTGCGGAGCCCACGTTAAGCACCCGAGGAAGTAAGGAACTTCTCAAGTCACTGGAAGCGGCGTTGGTTCCGAGCACGGCCAAGGCTGGCAGCGTGGATCGACTGATTGACGATCTCACTGAAATGTGCAACACCGGCCTGAAGTACAATGAAACCGACCCCCGCTACACCCGGCTGGCCAACGAGGGCTTCGCCGCCGTCCCGGCCTTGCTTGAACATCTGGATGACGAGCGGCTGACCCGTAGTGTCAAGCAGGGCTTCAACAATTTCCCCACATATCCTGTTAGGGTGCAGCATGTGGTTAGCGATTTATTGCAAGAACTGGCAGGAGAGGATGTCGGCAAGGACTGGCTGCGCCGACAACAAGGTTGGGCGGTAGAAAAAGCAGACGCCCAGGCATGGTGGGAAAAGGCACGGAAGGAGGGTGAGGAAGCCTATTTGCTGGGTCACGTCCTCTCGCCCGGAGACCAGGCAGGCTGGCCCAATAGCTTGATGTTGGAAATAATCACGAAGAAGTACCCTCAGCACTTACAGAAGCTCTACAAGACGATTCTGGACGAACGCCCAAAGATCCAGAGTTGGCCTGTCGCCGACGCAGTTGCCAAGAGTTCGCTGCCGAATGACAAGAAACGAGAATTGTTCCTGTATGCCTCCGGCAACAAGAATCTGGAACATCGCAGGTCCGGACTTTCACACCTCCAGAAACTCGATCCTCAACAATTCATTACGATCCTTCTTGCCACTCTCGACTCCTTTCCAAAGACTCCGACGGAACCTTACTGGGGATGTCCGGAGGCGGCGTTCGCTCATCTCGTAATCGGCACTGACGACGCTAGAGCCTGGAAGATGCTCGAAAAAGTCGCAAAACGCTCAGACGTGGGCCTCCGGATGGAGTTCATGAACCCTATGAACTACACGTACATTGGGGACCGACAGCGCAAGCAGCGACTGGAGTTCTTGGCCACTTTCCTGGACGACGCTGAGGCCCCCGATGTGAAGGCAAACCCCAAGATGTTCGACGGTCCTCATGCCGGATTCACCTTCGAGCGACTGGAGGTTCGAGACTTAGCAGCGGAGAAAATCGCTTCTATCTTGGGTTTGCCGGATCGCCCGGACAGGAATTGGACCCCAGAACAGTGGCAGAAATTGCGCAGTAAAGTAAAGGAGAATCTCAAGAAGTAGACCAAGTGATCTTTGACACCGAGGTGCCCCACGAGGTCATCGAGAAGCGAGTCGATCATTTGACTTTCCCGCATCCTCGCTGATTCGCCGCCGAGGTCGTCAATCGAAGCGACTCAACCATCGCCATTCCATCACGATTCGACTTCGCTTACCAAAGCTTTGAACGCTTCCCGTGGCTTGCCGTAAGGGAAGGCATTGCTTCGGGCAAGTGCCGACAGAAGGATGTCGTTGAGCATGATGCTGACCTCATGCGGCGACCGGTTGTCCTCGGACAACCAATCGGACGCATGGTTAATGAGGTCGTTCATCGAACCCGTGACGGAACGATCCAACGCCTTGGCAAATTGAACCGATCCACTGGCGGCTGCGATGAACCGCTCATAAGTCACCCCGTGTCCATCCTCCTCCATCAACTTTCGAAGGCTGCTTAATGCCCGCTCGACGAAATCTCGTCCGTTCGTAACTCCCTTGCCGAACATCACAGTCGAGTAAAGCGACTTCGTGTTACTCACGAGGATGTACTGCGTTCGATTCGCACCGAACAAATGAGCCGACCAGTCTGCAAATGGATTCGAGTCCAAGGGCAGTGAACCCAAGGTGCCGGTCCTGATCTTTGTGTTCAGCTTTTGCGAAAGTCGGAAGATCATCGTGAACCACCGTGATCGCCAGCAGAAAGAATCGGCTCCGGCACCGCAATAAAGGCATTCCCAGCGAGCACCACAATCGGCTCAGCCAGGTCCACCCAGCCGCCTTCACCAACCATCGACCTTGTGATCAGCGCCAGCGCCTTCTCTGTCACGGGGTCGATGCTGATCACCGAGACGTGTCGCCCGGCCTGTACACCTTCAAGATGGAAGCGAGAAATAATCCGGTCGTCGGCGAAGCGAAAGGTGAAGTGCTTCTCATGGTAGAGCGGGTGCATGTCGGAGATCCACATTCCTTTCAGTCGTTCCACCGTTCGCTAGACCCACAAGGAGAGGCCGTCGGATTACAAGTCTCGTGGCCCCTCTTCGACCTTCGGGGCGTTTGAAACGGTTTCGACTTCCCGAAGCAAGTCGTTCAAATCGAGCCGCCGAGTAAACATCGCCAACTCGCCTTTTGACGTTCGAGGCCATGCCTCTTTTGGTCGGTCCCAGTAAAGCTCCACTCCATTGTCGTCTGGATCACGCAGGTAAAGAGCTTCACTGACACCATGATCGGCGGCCCCATCCAACGAAATGTCTTCGGCGATCAAACGGTGCAATGCTGCGGCCAATGAACGCCGACTGGGATAAAGAATCGCCGTGTGATACAAGCCAGTGGTTCCTGGAGGAGGCGGCGATCCGCCCAGGCTCTCCCATGTGTTCAGACCGATATGGTGGTGATAGCCGCCGGCCGAGATGAATGCCGCCTGGGTGCCATACCGTTGCGTCAGTTCAAAGCCTAGGACGCCACAATAGAAGTGCAGCGCTCGCTCCAGGTCGGCGACTTTCAGATGGACGTGGCCGATTCGGACTTGGGAATCAATCGGACGGAGAGAATTGTTCAAGGTCACGGTAGTCTTCTCATGCTCGATTGGGTTGCTTCTCCGAAATTCGGCCCGCCCCCTTGCGATGCGTGGATGCAGTCGGCCGTCCGCCCGTCAAGATAGAATACTCGATGGTTCACTTGCAGTCTGAAGGAGGAGAGAGTGATGGCCATCGTTGACCGTGCCACCTTCGAGTCCATCTACGCCGGGCAACCTCGTTGGGAGATTGGCAGGCCGCAGAAGGCGTTCATCGACGTGGCCGATGCGGTTAAGGGGTCGATTTTGGACTCCGGCTGCGGCACAGGCGAGATTGCGCTCTACTTCGCCAGCCGGGGCCACAAGGTCACGGGGATCGACTACCTGCCCGAGCCGATCACCCATGCGAAACAGAAGGCAGCCGAGCGGGGCTTGGCGGCGACCTTCTTGGTGATGGACGCCTTAGCTCTGAAAGACCTTCCCGAAGTCTTCGACTCCGTGATCGACAGCGGACTCTTCCACGTTTTCAGTGACGAAGACCGACGCCGCTATGTCGATGGATTGGCATCAATCCTAAAGCCAGGTGGTCAACTGTTCTTGCTTTGCTTCTCTGACGAGGAGCCAGGTGAGCAAGGGCCGAGGCGGGTGTCGAAGAAAGAGATCGATGACGCCTTCGCCGAGGGCTGGAAGATCGAGTCCATTGTCCCATCACGGTATGAGGTTCGGCCTGACCTGAAGGACTTCACGTTCAGTCAGGGCGGGCCGAAGGCGTGGTTCGTGATGGCGAGGCGGGTCTGATTGTTGGAGGCTAGTTCGGCAATCGCATCCGTTTCAACCAGGATCTCAATCGGGGCAGTGATGAAATCGACGGTCGATGAAATCCGGCAGCGATTTGACGCCGACGTAGAGCGGTTCTCCAACCTTGAAACGGGCCAGTCGGCCACGGTCGATGCGCCGCTGGGGTTGGCGCTGGTCGCTCAAGCGGCGGCGGCCACGACTCCCCACGCCCGCCACGTCCTTGATGTTGGTTGCGGGGCCGGCAACTACACCCTCAAACTGCTGGAGCATGTTGCGAACCTCGATGTCACACTGATCGACCTGAGCCGGCCGATGCTCGACCGGGCCAGCGAACGAATCAGTCGAGCGACCGCTAGGCGCATCACCACCATCCAGGGCGATATTCGGGAAGTCAAACTTCCTGACGCCGAGTTCGACATCGTGCTCGCCGCATCCGTCCTGCATCACCTGCGGACCGATCAGGAATGGCGGGACGTATTCGGATCGCTCTTCAGGACGATTCGGCTTGGCGGTTCGTTGTGGGTGTTCGACTTGGTCGAAAGCTCGATCCCTGCGGTTGAGCAACTCATGCGTCAGCAATACGGTGAGTACCTGACCCGATTGAAGGACGAGTCTTACCGAGACCATGTGTTCGCCTACGTCGAGAAGGAAGACACGCCCCGCCCGCTCGTGTTCCAACTGGATCTGATGCGCCAGGTCGGGTTCGGCCAGGTTGAAGTGCTCCACAAGAACGTCTGCTTTGCGGCCTTCGGCGCAGTGAAGGACTGACGAGCGGCATTGCCTTGTTGTGGACGAGGACGAACATGCACTACGACTTCATCGCCATCCCGGACGCCGAAGTGCCGCAGGCGGTCGAGCCGGTGTTCCAGCACGTCGTCACGACCTATGCGAGTGAAGCGAACAAGACGGTGAGCGTGTGGCGGGCCGTGCCGGACGACCTCCTCGACTTCAAGCCGCACGAGAAGACGAACCCGATCCGCACGATCCTGGCCCACCAGCTTCTCTCCGAGCACCGCTTCTTCGCTCAGTTCGTCGGCACTCAGGAGCCGCCCGTCGAGGAACTGCTCCCTCCAGGTGAGAGGCTGGTCGTGCAGGCGTACATCGACAAGTACCTTTGGCTCGTCCGGGGGCGGCTTCCGCAGCTTGCCCGTGCGACGACCTCGTGGTGGCTGGAGCAGCGGCCATTCTTCGGGGGCTTGCAGCGGGAGCGGATTTGGGTGTTCTGGCGTCGGGTGCTGCACACCTGCCACCACCGGACCCAGGTGCAGTCCTGGTTACGGCTGGCCAGGCAGCACGTCCCGGCGATCTACGGCCCGTCCGGTGATGTGACGTGGGATGAGGCCGATCCGACGTACTCGTTGGAGGCGGCGAGGCGAGGCGCAAAGTAAGCTACCGACCATCGGCTTTTCGTGCGGCCATCTCTCGCTCCCGTTCTGCCGTGTATTTCCACCACGGCTTTTTTGGCGCTCCCTCCATTTACCGCACAGCGGCGATGAACGTGTCGAGCATGCACGGGTCGTGGCGTTTGCCCGTGATTCGGCAGAGGTCGTCATACAGCGCATAACGATCACGTCCCCGCAAGTCGGCTGGCGTGATGATCCCCAACTGGCGAAGATCGGCGGCGGTGGAGGGGCCGATGTTGGGGATGTCTTCAAGGTGGGCGATTCGGCGCACTCCCTTGGCAGGTTTTTTTCTCTGATGGATCATCGCCAACTTTTCTCGCCGGGTCATCGACTTGATCGCTGCTTCTCGCTTCAAGGCCGAACTCTGGCTGGGGTGAGCTTCTTGGTAGACCAGTTTGGCGGGGCGACGACTGCGGGTGTACCTGTGAGGCCTTGCCATCGTTGTGCTGCTGGCAGCGGCGTTCACGTCCTTGGTGATCCCGGTGTAAAGCGAGCCATCGGCGCAGCGAAGCATGTAGACGAACCAGGGGTCGTCGGACGGCTTCTTCATTTCGGCTTCCTGGCCCCCTTCGACAGTTCTCCATGTCGGAAGCAGCCGACCAAGTGATCGTTCACCATGCCCACGGCCTGCATGAAGGCGTAGCAGATGGTGCTGCCCACGAACTTGAACCCCCGCCGTTTCAAGTCCTTGCTCATGGTGTCCGATTCCGGCGTCTTGGCGGGAACTTCCTTGAGCGACTTCCAGACGTTCTGCTTCGGCTCGTTGCCGACGAATCCCCAAATGTAGTTCGTCAAATGTGCCGAACTCGTCCTGCACGGCCAGAAACATCTTCGCATTCTGAATGGCAGCCTCGATCTTCAGCCGGTTGCGGACGATCCCCGCATCCGTCAGCAAGCTCTTGCACTTTTTCTGGCCGTACTTGGCGATGATGGCGGGATCGAACTGGTCGAAGGCGTCCCGGTAGCTTCTCTCGCTTTTTCAGGATCGTCTCCCAACTCAGGCCCGCCTGCGCTCCTTCGAGGATCAGGAACTCGAACAGGAGTCGGTCGTCATGGACCGGCACGCCCCATTCCGCGTCGTGATATTGCACATACAGGTCGGTCTTCGCCCACGGGCAACGGCCAATCTCTGTTCTTTCGTTGCGCTTCGCCATCGAACCCCTCATTCAGATCCGGTCCAGGTTGAGCGACCGTCCGCTCGTTCTGCACGTTGCCCGTGTTCAGCGTCGAGGCCGGCTCGAACAACAGAACGTGCGCCTCCTCGTCGGCGACGGGCCGGTGTTCGACGCCACGGGGGACGATCAGGAACTCGCCCTCCTCCAACCAGACCTGCCGATCCCGGAACTCCATCCGAAACCGGCCTTTGACGACCAGGAAGAGTTCGTCCTCGTGGTCGTGGTGGTGCCAGACGAACGGCCCCTGGAACTTGACCAGCTTCACCTGCTGGCCGTTCAACTCGCCGACGATCTTCGGCTTCCACTGGTCGCTGAACTGCGCGAGCTTTTCTCGCAGGTTCACTTTGTTCACGGGTTGGCCCCTTCCAGTATCGCCCGCTTCTCGGCGATGAATGGCAGGTGATGGCGCACGTGCCGCACGGCCTGGAATACCAGTTGACGCAAAGTGACCAGGCCGGTCTCACTGTGGACGGCGGTGCGCTGCCATGTCTCGGGCGGTTGCATCCGCAGGATTCGAGTAGCGTGCCGTCGCAGTGCCGCAAAAAGGCCGATTTGCTCGGCCAGGTCGAACGCTTGATAATTCAGCCGTTCGGGGTAGGGACGCTCATCGACGCCCATTAACAGCGGTCGTTGCAGCGCAATCGTCCGCTCAATGCGATCCGTGTAATAGATCTCGGTGTCGGCGAGGTGGCTGACGACTTCCTGCGTGCTCCACTTGCCGGAAATGGGCCGAGCGAGAATCTGGTCCGGCGTCATGCCAGTCACGGCGGTTCGTAGATCTTCAATACCTTGATGATAGGCGGCGATCAACTCCGTGTTGCCGATCGAGTCGTCATCTCTCTGCGTGCTCGCCATATACTCGGAATAATTCATCAGACAAACTCCTTAGACCGTTATTGGACCGAATGACCCCAAGTACGAAGAGTGGACAATGCCGGGTCAATTGCCAGGTTAGACGGCACGGGTTGGTAAGTCTCGCCATCAATGCGAGTAGAAGAATCGGCCTGAATTGTGTCGGACATATTGATTCCTCCAAAAGCGAACCAATTGCACGGGATTGGTGTCATCGACAAGCGACTTGCTTGTAACTTTTTTGGGAAAGGCGGTGGATCATGGAAAGCCAAGATCTCGAATCCCTGCATTTATTTCGAGCCAATGAGTAAACGTCGAAAGGGTTTCCCATCCGAGACGAAGGTAAAAAAGGGCCTGCGAGTCGTTCACGGCGACAAGGAACTGACCGAGAAACTCGGGCGAGATGATCTATGCCCTTGCGACTCCGGCAAGCGTTTCAAAAAGTGTTGCCTGAAGACAGGTTGCTTTTGACGGCGCAAATCGGGGTTACTTTTTTCCGTGATTGAAACTCAGACCTGCCCGGCACGACCGGGCAGAACTTTCCCTTGCCGGAGTGCGTTCTGAAAAATGCTTGATCCTTCCATCGCCAATCACCTGACTAAAGAAGAGACCCGGACTTTTGGGATTTGGCCACAAGCACAATCCTCGCCGAGGCCGCTCGTACAGTCCAATTTCATCAAGATGAGGTTTTTGCACAGGTCGGCTGCTGCCGCCACTGGATTAGACCACACCAAATGCGATGGACTGCGGGAGGTGGTTTTGCTTGGCCGGCGGGCTACGACAAGACAACGACTGGTTACTCGTTTTCCGCTTTGCCGGCTCTGGACTGGTCGGAGTTTTTCCGATGGACGGGAATCGCTTGGGAGCCAGGTAGGACAGGTAGACGTTGCCTTTTACTCCGAGTGGCAATTCCGGCCCGCACGGCGAGGCACCGACAGGCGGCGATCCATACCGTTTGGACTCCTCACGACCCAGATGGCAAAAAGAAAGTCGTGCAACTCTTCGGCTTTCGCAAGGCAGAGGCGGGCTGGTCCTGTACCGCAACGGAAGTTCTTCGACCTCGAAAATGACCTGCCGTCAATTCCACCATCTCTTATTGCTCGTTCTCGCCATGAAAACTATTACTCGGCTCATACCCGTTGCATTGCATGATCGGCTGAGGTGGATATTTCGGATATTCAGGATCAGAAATGGACAACTCGCAGAGTAAGAAACGTGATCGCCTTGGGGTAATTTCTCCCGCATCTGCTTGCATGTTTCGCATAGACTCGGAATCATTCTTCCACCTTGTCGGACACTCAATCGGGTTGCCAAATCAATCTAGGCGATCCTCGTCACCATCAATCGGTATCAAGCATGCACAGAAGGATGAACCGCCTGGCAAGCTCCATCCCAATAACTCCATGTCGTCCGGTCGATCTTGGTCCGCACTGTCGTGAGCAGGGCGAAAAACGACTGCGCTTCATCGGTCAATCCGAGCAAAGTCAAAGAGCGAAGAACTCGGGTGATCCGAAGCCAGTTATGGTTCTGCCTGTTCCAAACATCGGGATTTGGCCGGTCGAAAGCGAGGCCCTCGCTGGTGCAAACAATTCCGCAGAACTTCAGCCAGCGGTCGAACGACTGTCGTAGGCGGTCCAGCAGCATATGGTCGGCCCGCCATCGGGTGATCGTGGCCGCATCGAGAACAGGAGCGTCAGAGTTGTACATGCTTGCCTGATCCGTGGGAAAAATCCATTGGATGAAATCATGGTGAATTTCCCAATCCCTGTCCGGCCATCCGAGGACTTGCTCCCGTGTGTACCCAGATGGAGTATGGCCCTTGTCGCCATAGAAGGCGAGAAGCTCGGAATTGAGCCGGCCTGGGTGTTGCGTGAATATCATCGTCGCTCCTCGCCCGAGGTTGCAATCTTCCCTGAACACGCACGAATCACCGATTACCTTTGGGAGAATTAGCCGCCGACCCGTTTCACAGTGTAACCCAGCCTCTCCAACTGGCGACGATTCGTTCCCGTTGATCGCCCTGAATCTCAATTCGCCCGTCCTTAACTGTTCCGCCGGTGCCGCATCGCTCTTTGAGTATGGCGGTGAGTTCTCGCAGGTCGTTGTCGTCTAATGGTAAACCGAATACCGTGGTCACACCTTTGCCTCGCCGGCCGGCCGTTTCTCGCCCGACCTTGGCCGTGAGACCTTGTCTAGCCGGCTCCGTCGAGGACTTGCTGACCGGAGTGGAGGCCGCTGTCGGGTCAGAAAGCTCCGGGCGGTTTCCGCCGCCGAGGATTCGAGCCACGAGGCCCATGACCTCGTGCTCGATCAGACCCAAGACTTCAGGGGCATCGTCCACGTGCCAGAATTCGACCTTCTCGGTCCAAGTCGGGAACCGTTCTTGCAGTAAGGGTAGATGTTCATCCTTCTTCAAAGCGACGATGCGATCCACCTGTTCGAGATCCTCAGTTGTCACCTGCGTTGGCAGGCGGGTGACCGCATCTGTGGCACGCACGCCCATCGCTTCCAAAGCCTTGACCGCTGATTTCGCCATCGGACCGACATTGTTCACGCCACGCTCCAGGGCCAGTCCTCGGGACGACGCACTCCACCGAATCCCCATTTTCCCAGCCACCGAGTTGAACAGGATCTCGGCAAATCGGCTGCGATAGTAGTTGCCGGTGCAGAGAAACAAAACCGTCTTCGTTTTTCGTTCCGCCATTGGATTCCTTAAGTTCGTTCGATCCACTCATTCCAGCAGCCGTCTTCGACGTTTCGAGACTGAAGGTCGTCGAGATCACTGCCGTCTTTTGTACCAAGCCCAGCCAGCGTTCCTTCAGCGGATACTCTCTGGCGGATTGTGGTCAAAAACAATCCGAATTGGGAGATCGCAGATGTCCTCGCAGAACGAAATCCGTCAAAGCATTACCGACCAGATTGTTGCCGCTCTCCAAAGCAATGCCCTGCCGCCCTGGCGGAAACCTTGGCGGTGCGACGAGAACGCCGGCCATCCATGCAATGCTGTCAGTCGGAAAAAATACAGGGGAGTAAACCCTATTTTGCTTGAGATCGCTGCCGCCCGCCACGGTTTTCAGTCGAAATGGTGGGGCACCTATCGTCAGTGGTCCGACCTCGGGGGCCAGGTCAAGGCCGGCCCGCAGACGTGTCGCCCGGTCGCTGGGGCACGCAGATCGTGTTCTGCAAACCCGTCTCGAAGGTGAAGGCCAACGACGATGGAGAAAAAGTCGAAGACAAGTTCTGGATCTTGCGGAGCTACACGGTTTTCAATCTCGATCAAGTCGATGGGCTCGATCACTTGCGGGCCGGGAACACCCGATCCCGGCTCAGGAAGTTCATCGACGATTTGAGCAAGCCGACACAGTGATCGAAAGTACGGGCGCTGACATTCGGTTCGGCAGTGACGGTGCGTTCTACAACTTGATTCACGACTTCATCCAGTTGCCGCACCGACAGCAATTCGTCTTGCACGAGTTTTACGAGACTGCTTTTCATGAATTGACGCACTGGACCGAACACCCATCCCGCTTGAACTGGGATCGCAGCAAGCCCGAGAATTCCTACGCCGTTGGCGAACTGATCGCTGAATTGGGCGGGGTGTATATGGCCAGCGAACTTGGTATTCCGGCCGGCGAAAACCTGACTAACCATGCTGCATACCTGAAGCACTGGCTCGGCGGAATGCAAACGACAGTCGATTCATTTTTCGAGCAGCGGCGCAAGCGTCACGGGCAGTCGATTTCCTGCTGTCGTTCGGTCGGCCGAACCAACCGGCTACCGAGGAGGAAGAAGCCGTTACGGTTTGAGCCAAAGAATCGGGGAGGGTCCGTTCTTCCCCGATTCCCACTTTCGCAATTCTCACTCGATCCATCAAAGGCAATTCCGTTCGTCCCATCAAGGAACGGATACTCCATGCGCCTCCGTACCCACAACTTACGGAGGATCAGCACATGGCGACGAGTATCGCAAAGTTGAATCTTGAAGAAGCGGCAAAGAAGGCAGCGGGGAACTGGCAAGAGTTTGATTCCTTCGTTTGGCATCGGGCGACTGACCTCGACGACGCTGCCGACTGGACCATCGCCTATACGCATCACCGAGACAGCCAGCGCTCGATCAGTCAAACGCCGCTGTCATCGCCCGGAACCTCGAACCGTTTACCCAAGGCGCCGACCCCGACGTGGTCGGGGAACGGCACAGTCATTTTGCCGTCGGCTGGATCGACGGATTCAGCATCAGGGTCTTCCGAGACGGGGAAATCACTGACGCCTTCCGCTGCTACCACGAACTCATGCAACGACGTGACGAGTTCGGAGTCCTCGATGAATCGGATCACGCAAGCCTGGAATACGAAGCGACACTCTCGAACATCGAACAGTCGGCTTGGCGATTGCGAAAAGAGTTCAAGTTGCCCGATGGTTGGGAGGCGAAGGTCTTGTCGTGGCTTTGGGAGCACAATGAGTCTTCAATCGAAAACACGGACGATGAGGGAGGCTGGCCGGAACCGGACCACCTCGAAGAAGCATTCAACGCTCTTGGCTACTCAAAGGTCGGATGAAAAAGGAATGTTCAAGAAGGCGGCTTACATTGCAGGCCGCCTTTCACTTGTTCCAATGGATACTCCCTTGCTCTCAAGACACAAACCACAGGAGACCCTGATGGCTACCCAACGCCCCGCATCCGAAATAAACGACGTGGCACCGACTTCACTGTCACACCTGGTCGGGCAGCGAGGAGTCGTCCAGCAAGTTGAAGTGGCGCTCGAAGCGGCGTTCGCCGACGGCAAGAAAATGGATCACTGTTTGCTCGTCGGCGGTCCAGGTCTTGGCAAGAGCCAAGCGGCTCGGATCATCGCAGCTGAAATGGCAACGGACCTTCACGAGATCCTCGCCCAGAGCATTACCTGCGCTGCCGACTTGAACGCCTTGCTGCTCTCAGCCAAAGACAAAGACGTGGTCCATCTTGATGAGGCCCATGAACTCGACAGGGAATTTCAGACCTGTCTCTATTTGGCGATGGATCAAAGGAAGATTACGCTTCAGGCTCGTTCGCAGTCGGGACCACAGTCGATCCCGCTCGCCGACTTCACTCTGTTGTTGAGCACGACCGACGAATTCTGCCTGCTTCAGCCGCTACGGGATCGAATGCGTCTCGTGCTTCGGTTCGACTTCTACACCGTGGACGAGTTGACGACGCTGCTTCGACAGCGAAGTCGAGCACTCGGCTGGTCAGTTCAGGCCGAACTGATGCCGTCATCGCTCAACGTTCCGTGGCACGCCTCGGCTCGCTTTGCGACTCCTTCAATCGTGTCGCCGAGTTTGCCGTGCCGAAGGTGAAGAGACGATCAGTAATGGATACTTCCTTCGGGCGTGTGATCTTGAAGGTCTGGACGAGATCGGCCTCGGTCCGGTTGAGCAGCAGTTCCTCGGCACCCTGGCCGATGGAGCAAACCGTTTGAACGTGGT
The DNA here is from genome assembly GCA_963773845.1 of uncultured Gemmataceae bacterium. Taxonomy (GTDB): domain Bacteria; phylum Planctomycetota; class Planctomycetia; order Gemmatales; family Gemmataceae; genus SIAJ01. The sequence continues at coordinate 68,205 of CAVZCU010000011.1, read as the reverse complement.
CGCCTCGATGCTTGGCCTGCCGGCGAGGACGGTAAGTCAGGTTGTCGAGCCATTTCTGCTTCGCAGCGGCCTGATCGTCAAGGACGATGGGGGACGGCGGGAATTGACCGCCAAGGGAAGGGAACATCTGACTAAATCCAGCCAACTTCGTGACCCAATGGGAGAAGATTCGTGACACCATCGAGCAACATTTCAGGAACAGGGAAAGCGGCCGTGTGCATCAGGGAGATGGCCGGCATGTGCGGTTTTTCTCGTCAACGGTTCATGCAATTGGTTAAGGCTGGCGTGATGCCGGCCCCGCTACGAGATGAGCAAACCGGACGACCATTTTTCACCGAGGAAATGCAGGCGCAGTGCCTTGAAATCCGTCGGCGTGGAATGGGGCTAAACGGAAAAATCATCATGTTCTATTGTCGTCGCACGCCGACTTCGGCCTCACCTGGCCGACCAAAGGTGCTGAAGGCGAAGAGCCCCAAGGTTGAAGTGAACCAGTACGTCGAAATCGTGGACGGGCTCCACGGCCTGGGGCTGACGGTGACAGGGGATCAGGTGGGGAAGACCGTGGCGAGCTTGTTCCCGCAAGGCACAAGCGGAGTGGACGCTGGCAGGTCATCCGCCGGTTTTCCTCCATCTGAAGGGCAAGGATTCGGCCGAAAATGTGGGGGGAAAATAGTCATTTACCGCACGAGCCGTGACAACTTCGAGCAACATTCCCTGACAATTCGAGGACATAAGCGATGAAATACTCGGAAGAAAATGTTTTTAGGGGCATCCCTGTCGGCCCGGAGGAGGCTGACCTTGTTCGAGCTTACCTTGCAGCGACCGACTGGACCGCCGGTTCCAGGCGGGGTTTCATTTTCGACCTCCGGAAACTGGCGACCTGGTTCGTTGAGGCTAACAGGGAGCCCTTCCGTGTTGGCAGAGTGACAACACGAGACGTGACTGATTTTCGGGATTCCACGGCGAGAAAAGGGACTCGCCGTGGCGACTGTCAACCGTTGCCTCGTGATGGTCCGGCGGTTTTTCGGATGGCTCTCCGAGCATGGCCACCTACCGGCTAATCCCGCCAAGACGGTCAAAGAACTGAAGCGGCAGACCCTCGCCCCGAAAGGAATGGATCAGGCACAGGTGCGCCGCTTATTGCGGGAGGTGGAACTTCGTCAGGACGTAAGAGCTAATGCAGTCTTTCACCTGCTGCTATACACGGGCTGCCGGGTCGGCGATTTGGTGGGACTCGATCTGGGCGATTTCCTTTGGCGAGCGGAGTGGGTTAGCAGTGTTCCGCCACGGTAAGGGTGGCAAACAAAGATCCGTTCCATTGCCGCTCCCGGCTCAACAGACGATGCCCAAGAAGTCTACCTGGATGCCCGACCGCCGGTAGCGTCCAACCGAGTTTTCGTCGGCGAACGAGGACCGTTGACGGACCGTGGCATCCGGGCCTTGTGCGATAGATACAGCGCCATCATCGGCGTCGATCTTCTTCCCGCACTTGCTACGGCACACGATGGCTCACCGGTATCTCGAAGACAACGGCAATGACCTCGTGGGGTTGGCCCAGATCCTTGGCCATGAGTCGCTGAACACGACGGCTCGGTACAGCAAGAAGACGGAACAGCAGTTGGAGGATGCAGCCGAGCGGCTGAACTATTGAATGGGTCGGGCTGGCTGGATATGGACCACGCCGGGGTTGCTCGGTTTCGTCGGTCGGGGAAAGTCGTGTATCAATTCATCCTCGTGCGGCAGATAAGAAGTAGAGGGCGGGGGCCCGCCGAGGGAGGAACATGCCGACCAGCCCGACGAGCCGTGATCGAACACATTCGCAGGGCTGCTGCGTGACGGTGCGGGCTTGGCGACGGCGAACTGCTCGGCCGCTTCGTCGAACGGCGCGACGAAGCGGCCCTTGCCGCCCTCGTCAACCGGCACGGCCCGATGGTGTGGGGCGTGTGCCGCCGCCTGCTGAGCCACCACGACGCCGAGGACGCCTTCCAGGCCACCTTCATCGTCCTCGTCCGCAAGGCGTCGTCCATCGTCCCGAGGGAGATGGTGGGGAACTGGCTGTACGGGGTCGCCCACCAGACGGCGTTGCAGGCCCGGAGGACCGCCGCCAGACGGAGGGCGAGGGAAGTGCAGGTGACGGAGATGCCCGACACCGAACCGCAGCAGGACCGGTGGGCCGACCTGCAACCCCTGCTGGACGAGGAGCTGAGCCGCCTGCCGGACCACTACCGGGCCGTCATCGTCCTGTGCGACCTGGAGGGCAGGACCCGCAAGGAGGTCGCCCGCCAGCTCGGCTGTCCCGAAGGCACGGTGGCGAGCCGGCTGGCGAGGGCGAGGGCGATGCTGGCGAAGCGGCTCACCCAACGGGGTGTCGCCCTGTCGGCCGGGGCGTTGGCGGCGGTGCTGTCGCAGAACGGCGTCGGCAGGCGTGCCGGCCTCGGTGGTGTCGTCCACGATCAAGGCCGCAACCTCGTTGCGGCAGGGCAAGGCGGCGACCGGTGTTCCCGGTCAAGGTCGCCGCCCTGGCAGAAGGAGTGCTGAAAGCCATGCTGCTGAGCAAACTCAAAGCGTGCTGGTCGCCGTTGTGCTGGTTCTGGGGTTCCTGGCGACCGGGGCGACTGTCCTCACCTGCCGCACGGCAGCGGCACCGGGCCAAGATCAAAAACACACGCTGAAGACCCTCACCGGCAAGGAAGCTGACAGGCCCAAGACGCGATCAGGATCTCATTCAAGGTACGTGGATGTATGTCTCTGTAATGGTTGGCAGGGAAGAACGTTCGCACTCGAAGATGGGCACGCCGAAGAGCCTTACTTTTACCGACGACAAAGTGCGCGCTCGCTGTCAATCAATGGCGGTGGCAAGGAGGTGACATTTCAGGGCTCCTTCAAACTGCAATCCGTCCCGGAAGCCGACAGAGATCGACCTGACGGACCTCGACATTCAGTTCGAAGCGAAGAACATGGCGTGCCTTTATGAACTCGACGGCGATACGCTGAAGTTCTGTGAACCAGAACAACCCGGAGACGACCGACCCACCACCCTCGAATCAACAGGGGGCTCGAAACATTACCTGTGGACGCTCAAGAGGAGTGACAAGCCGCCCGCTGCTGAAAAACCTGTGAAATCGCCACCGAAGAATGAGCAGGAGAAAGAGAAGGACGGTTTCACCGCCTGGGGCAAAGAGGTCGGTGGCCTGCAAGCGGGTTTGGGCCTCGGCCGGAGAAGCGGTCACTACAACCAAGGCGAGGCGGTCACGCTGGTCGTCCGGGTTCGCAACGTCGGCAAGGAGGCGGTCAAGTTCCAGTACCTCTGGGCGTTCTTCGTCGAGAACCCGCCCGCCGTGACGGACGGCGAGGGCAAGCGGGTCCTCGGAAAAAGTAACTACATGGGAGGGGCGCAGAGCGTCCCGGTGGAACGTGAACTTGGCACCGGGCAAGGAAATCGACCTTTACGAGTCGAATCTCGAACTCAAGCAGCGGGGAAGTTCCAGATCCAGTACGAGCGGGTTTTCGGAAACTCTCCTGGTGGCGGTACAAATTAAGCTCGACCCCACGCTGAGCAAGCTCGCCACCGGGAAGCTGGAACTCGAAGTCAAGACGGCGCTACCGAAACCGGAGAAGGAGAAGGAGGGCTTCACCGCCTGGGGCAAGGAGGTCGGTGGCTTGCAAGCGGGGTTGAGCATTAGCAATGCGAACGACATTCGCATCGGTGGAAAAGTCCGAGACGGTCGTCAAGCTGCGAAACGTCAGCAAGGAGACGATTAAAGTCTCGGCCACGCCGTTGTGGATGAGTTATCCGGGTGTGGTTGACGCACGGGGCAATCGTGTCCGCAAAACGATCCCGCCGCAGCCTTTGTTTGAAATCATCCCAAAATCCCTCACTCTCAAGCCGGACGAGACGGTTGAGGTGGGTAAGACCGACCTTCTAGTCGCCGCACTGGATCAGCAGGTGAAAATTCCGGACGGGGTGGTGGATATGTGTACGATCCATGTCGAACCCGGAAAGCACAAAGCCGACTGCATTGGCTTTTTGCAAGAACTTCCCACGCTCGCCACTGGAACCGTGGAGTTCGAGGTGAAGCCCGCAAAGGATGAGAGCCTGACCGCCTTTTTCAACCGCCGGGGGATCGGCGGCCTGCAAGCAGGCTAGGGCGTCCACCTAGGCGAAAGCGGATTCCCACGCGGCGAGGCGGTCATGCTGATCCTCCGGGTTCAACGTCGGGTAGGCGGCGGTCGCCTCGAAGCACATCTATGCGTTCTTCTCGGAGTCTTCCCACGATAACGGATGCTGATGGCAAGACGTCGAACTGCCGAAATATCCGGCCTGAAGGACGGCAGATGCCCCGCAGTACCGACGTGGCCCCCGGCAAAGAAGTCGAGCTATACAACTGGAGTTTCGACCTTCAACCGAAAGGAGGCATCAACAAGGAGTCGTTCACGATTCATGGAACGGGCAAGTTCAGCCTTCAGTGCCAGCGTGTCGTTGGCCCGACCAGCGGTAATCCAAACCACCCCAATCCTACGTTGAACAAGCTCGCTACCGGGAAGCTGGAACTCGAAATCCAGTCCGAGCCGCCCGCCCCAACCGAGAAGAAAACGAAGCCAGCGGACAAACAAGCGGAACAGCCGAAGGAAGGTTTACTGCCTCGTGGGCCATATACCACCGGACCTATTGGCCCCGACATAGTACCGCAGACGGAAGCCTTCACCGCCTGGGGCAAAGAGATCGGCGGCCTGCAAGCGGGCTTGGGCTTCCGTCCCAGCGAACATCAGGCATACCACCACGGCGAATCGGTCAAACTGGTCGTCCGGGTTCGCAACGTCGGCAAGGAAGCGGTCAAGTTCCAGTACCTCCGCCAGTTCTTTATCGAGAACCCGCCCACTGTGAAGGATAGCGAGGGCAAGCCGGTCCCCCTCGCAACGGTCACCGCTTTCGGGTTTCACGTCCCGGTGGAAGTGACCCTGGCACCGGAGAAGGACATCGAGCTTTACGAATTGAAGCTCGAACTCAAGCCGGGAATTGAGAGCGGCGGTGACAAACTCACCGATCTTGTCAGCAGATTTTCGACTCTTTATGGGACGGGGAAGTTTCAGATCCAGTACGAGCGGGTTTTTGGAAACTCTTCGTCGGGATCATTCAAGCCCGACCCCGCTCTGAGTAAGCTCGCCACCGGGAAGCTAGAACTCGAAATCAAGTCCGTGCCGCCCGCCGCAAGCGAGAAGAAATGACGATCATGCCTTCACGCCGAGGTGGTTCAGTGAAGCACTTGCGCCATTGATCGACTTTGCGGGACTACATCGGCTCATCGATGACGACGATCAGACAAATCTCCACGTCCAACGGTCACATCAACAGCCCTTCAAACGCCCAGACAAAATCAACTACTGTGTGAATCTGATACTCCCTAGCCGCTCGTCGGAGCCGGGGAGCGAGGGCAAATGTCCCCTGCTGATTCGCCTCTTGCACCCGGCAATTAATTGCCTCGCCCGGTTTCGACACTTCGACAGGAGTGATCCATGCAAACAAGATGCGAACGTCAGGGCCAAGTCGAAATCGGCGTCATCGAGCACCAGAACCACACCTTCGCCGCCCTCGGGGCGACCGTCGTGGGTCGGCACATCACTGGTTACACCCGACCTCAGAATGGCAACTTTTCGCTGACGACCTGGTGCGGTCAAACGATGCTCGCTTGCCGGTCTGAGACCGTCGAGGAATACCACGATGGTTCTCTGGCGATGCTATTCAGGCTCACGAACCGCCGCTTCATCGCTGGCTACGCCCTCGGCGAAAACGGAATGCTATTTCGTGGTGAACTTTTGAGCGACTCCACAGACGAAGAGGCCCGAAGCAGTGCTCGCAGGATCTCCGAGCATTTTGCCGAACTGGATGCCGAGGACGAGGACGCCTTCGCTTCAGGTGAATCCAATGATGAGCCAATGCTTGAGATCGATTATCGATGTCCAGAGTGTGGTCACGAATGGTCAGAGCGGTGGACGAGTGCTTGTGATTCCGAGTGCCCGCAATGCGGCACGACGAACATTACGGCAAGTCATTGGCGAGACCTTCCCGAGTAGCTTCGGGACGATGATGAAAACTTGAACAACAGATACTCGCAGTGGCGGTGAGGCCACTCTCAAGGTGAGGGTGGCTCAACTCCAGACCAAGGAGCACCGCATGTTGTTTTCAGTGATCTATTCAGCCGACACACCTGCCGACGTGAACATCGACGATCACGCACCGCCACAAGTTGACGAACTTTGGGAAATGACCGAGGACGATGGCCAGTTCGAGTATGAACACCTCGGGAGCGACTGGGTCGGAGGCCATCATCGCAAATGGTGTGGAATCTTGACCCGAGAACAGTTCGACGATTTCATCGACAAGACCGGACTCTCCGCAGAACACTGCGAAACGATGGGAAGCATCAGGGCCTCCGGATTCGGATTCGGTTGGGCACCGGCAATCAGCTTCACCGGTGCGGATTATCTCGCAATTCCAGCGGTACATACGTGACTCCGGTTCCCGAGATCGAACGGGCTCATCCCAATGACCGTGATTGGGATCGTGTTCGTGCCGCTGTCCTGAACTGCTACGGATAACCCAATTTCTCGACGCTCGCCCCGCCTTCTAGGGCGAGCATTCCTCTTCAACCAACAATCCAAAAAGGAGGGCCGCATGTCCATGCGACTCGATCTCGTTGTGTTTCGTAAGTGGAAGGACAGTGGCGAAGTGATCGCCCTTTTTCCTGAGCTTCCTTCCGATCTTTATGGTTGTTACTGCGACAGCTATGAACATTTCGGCCAGCACGCAGCAGCGGATTATTGCGGCGTAATTTGCCACACTACGCTGGCGGTCCGCTCCGAATACAGGCGTCTTGCAAACGAACTTCGTCGGTTCGGCTATCGACTCAAGCCACTGAAGAGGGCGTCGGCTCGACATCACGAGAGACGGAGGAATAAAGCCAGAGCATTTCGAGAAGCGGATACTCCCTAGCGATTTGGACCGAAGACCTGCACCAAAACCAAGGAGCATCATGAATAGCAACGGAACGAAGGCCACGAGTCCAAAGTTTGATCTGGGCAACGTTGTCGCAACGCCCGGCGCTCTGAAGGCGATTCGAGAAGCCGGACAGACGCCGACCGAATTCATCAAACGCCACGCCTCCCCGGCGACTGGGGAGAAGTCTGTGCCGAAGACGGCAAGTTGAATGATGATGCATTGATGGATGAATCTCGCTTCCTCAGTGCCTACACTTTGCGGACCGGAGTCAAGATCTGGTGCATAACCGAGGCGGTTGGCGACGATGGCCAGCGGGCCTCGACCTGTTTGATTCTTCCCGAGGAATACTGATCGGCCCTCTCTATCGGATACTCTCTTGGGCGGTGGTTCAGCAACCACCGCCCTTTGTTTTTGGAGTACCTGATGAGCTTCACGATCAACGCCTTCAACCATGAGGAGTGGCAGCGGCACGGACTGGCCGACTACGGCGGACTTCGCCGACCAGATCACCGAATGCAACGTCGGCGAGGACAGCTTTAGCGGGTATGGCGAATGGTTTTTCGTTCCCGACAAGCCGCTGCCCAATGGCGACAAGGTGATCTATTGCGGCTCCTGGGGAAACGACAACAGTCCTGGCGACCCCATGTACACTCACGCCGAGATCTTCGACGTAAACGACCCCGACGAACTAGCTGCGTTCGCCTTGCGTGTGAAGCACTTGGAAAGCCAGCCCGAGTACGACGACCAGAACCAGCACGATCAAGCGTCCTGATTGCAGTTTCAATTTCATGCCGTTTTTCTGACTGGCATCAGCGGAAGAGCGGACCAATCACTCAACCTATTGGAGGAGCAAATGCAAGATTCTACGGAACAAGCTCGGCGTCAGCGGCTTGTCGAGATAAATGCCGATGCCGGCGACCGAAGTGCGCTTGAGGCCAAATATGGACAAGTCTGGCACCCGCCGAGTTGGCAAAGGACTTCGTCATCATTGGCTTCATGGCCCCACTAATTGTCGTTCAGCGCAAAGTGGACGGCCGAAAAGGGTCATTGGAGTTCCAGCATCACCCGAGGTACTACTTCTCCTTCCAGCCCGCTTAGTCAAATCAATTCGGGGCCGTCACGCCGCCGTGACGGCCCCCACCTTCGCTGAATTCTCCGCAACAGACACTCCCTCGCTAGTCGTCACCGGCCGCCAATCAAACCGGTGACGACCTCTACTCAGGGAGATCGACATGACCAATTTCGAAAAGTACAAAGCCACCTTCGCCCAACTGTTGCCCGAACTGGAGTGCATGGCAGCTTCCTGCTTCCAGCACCTTGCCGCCGAAGCCAGGAACGAGGCGATCCAGAACACAATTGCACTGGCTTGGAAGTCGTACCACGGCTTGATCCAGCAAGGCCGAGGCAATGAACGAGGCATCATTCAAAGTGTGCTGTGGTACTCAGTTCGTCAGACCCGTTCGGGCCGAAAGGTGCAAGGCGACAGTCGCTCCACTGACATTTTCAAATACGCCAAGCGGGGCCGGGCGAAATTCGAAACCGCCGACCTGAATCACTTCATCAGGGACGACTTGCCGGTCCCCGATGCCGTTTCTTTTCGCCTCGACGTGCCGGCTTTCCTTGCCACGTTGAATGACCGTCAGCGGCTGATGGCGCAAGACATGATGGAGGGAATGGGGACAATGGAATGTGCTTTGAAGTACGGTGTGACGGCTAGTGCGGTGAGTCAGTTCCGCACCCGGTTCAAGGTACTGTTCGAGTCCTTTATGGCTGTGTGATGGACCATGAAGCGACGTTTGGGGGCTGGTCAAGCCAGTCCCCGACGCCGTCCCACAATCGGGACGAGCGGCTCTTCCGAAATCAGTTTCAATCCAAGTTCTTCGCCTCGGGCCGCTTCGACGAGGATCTCGTCGAACAGCCAAAGCGACGAAACCGCATTCATCGGATTGGGGACGACGAGATAGTCGAACCCTCCGTGGTCAAGCTTTACGCCGTATGAATCAGGGCACTCGATCACGTACCTGTGAAATGCACCCCTCACGGTGAGCAGCATGGGAAAGCTCCTTTCTAACCCTTTATGACACGGTTCCCGTCCCGATTTAGCTCGGTTGGCATTCCCGGAATGAATAATCCCTGACAGGTTGTGAAGTTGCAGAGGCACAACACGGATCAAGGAGTGAACATGAACCACACCCTCAACGGACGCCCGGCTCGCCGCACTGCGACTGTCGTGGAGTGCCCAAAGGGTCGAGCCCAAAGACGAAGACGATTGCCCAAAGCGACCGCCGTTTTCTACTGGACTGCGGCTGTGCCCGTGGGGATTAGCGGTCCTGTTGCTGGCCGTCTCGATGCCGCACCTCGCCAGCGGATTCATGACGATCACTCACTGTGGAGCGTTGCCCGGGTGGCTCCTCGCCGTCGCCATCGACTCCGCCCAGGTGACGGCAAAGCTGCAACTAACCCTGAGCAAACAATACGCACTGTCCTCGGCGGCGAAATGGACCTCGACGGCGATCATCGCCGGAACGAGCTTGATGTCGATGGCCTTGAACGTTCTGGCATTTCTGGCGGTGCCAATGACGCCACCGGAACCGTCTTGGCGTGGGTCGCCGGGTCATGCTGCCGCTGCTGGTCCTCGCACTGAGCTACACCGGCTCCTGCTTCGCCCTCGCCAAGCGCAAGCCCGCTCGCTCGAAGTGACAAAAAAACAGGCGTGGTCGAGAATGTTCTCGGCCACGCCTGTTTTCGTTTCAACGGCACTCCCCGACCCTCATTTCGCCATCAAATGCGTGTTGAGATAATTGAAATCGAGAAACTCCTTTCGGTTCCTCCCGTAAGCAAGCTCCCTGGTGGCCGGTGCAAAGTGGTATGCCCAACATTCTTTGTTATTTGAGCCGATTTTTCGAAAAGTTGCCTGCTGAGATCCGGCGACGTTCGGGCTTTCGCAAAAAACCGCCGCCGAAAATCCTTCGCTGTTCGAATGCGCTTTCATCGGGCGATCCCTTCGAGCACCCTGACCAACTTCTCGTAGTATGGTGCCCCTTCTGAACCATTCGGACCAGAGGCCTTGCTCGTGAAGCCTTCGCTGACATCCAGTACCGCCCCATCGTCCGTTGACCACAAATACAACCGACCACTGGTCGTGTAGAAAGCAACGAAGCTGACCTGCGATCCAGCCCTCGTGAATTCCACCGTCTTTGATCCATAGCGTTGTTGTTTTCCCACACGAGCGTGAAATCCCATCCAGAGTCGTTGCGCCTTCGCCCAATCCTTCACCTTCTGTAGCGCATTCGGAGCTTTGTACAGTTCGTAGATGACGTGGTAGGAAGGCTTCATGTGGTTGGATTCGGGATAGGTGAACTTCTCGATGAAGCGAGGCATCGGGAGACTCGTTACTTTTACGCCGTCCACGGCAAACATTTCCTTGAGTCCGGCATCACTGGAGATGCTCGTCGTTGGCTTCCGTTCGTCATAACGACCTTTCGCAGCGGCGAGCAAAGACTCGGTGGCCTTGGGTCGTGCTCGATGATGTAGACGACTGGGGGTCACCTCGCTCGAAGCCCTTCTTGGCGTCGTATCGTCGGCATCCTTCTTTTACATTCACACCGAACCCGCAGCAGGCAAGACACAGGACCATCGGGATTGCGATGAACTTGCCAAGGTAGGAGTTTTCGTCGTGTAGATTGAATGGGTTGGACATGTTAGCGCTCCCTTTTTTGAGCGAATCATGAATAGGGAGTATCCGTTGCTGGAGGGCTGCCGAAGACAACCTCGGAATGAGGATGTCCGCCGCACCCGACCGCACCACAAGCTGTACGAAGGGATTCCCGCCAGCGTCTTGATACCTCCCACCAAATGGAGAAGTGAGGCGAGGGCGGAAAAGCTGTCACTGTGGTCGCCATTGCCGTAGGGCATTCTCGATGAACACCGTCCGTTTCGCTCTCGCCCCGACGACGTGCTATCCGCCGGACGCCGGGATCGCATCTGGGTTGACGGAGAGAGCCTGATTGACCACGTTCGCCGACTGGAAGCCCCGTGGTGGGCGAACGTTGGTAGACCGCAGCCGGACGGACAGTACGTCTGGGTGCCCGCCGGACAGCCCTCCTACCTCGTCGGCATCTGCTCGGCGAGCCTGCGGTTCCGTGGTGCGGCGAGTTTAGCCCGGTGGTGGTGTGCAACTGCGGTGAGTACGCATGTCGGTCCTACGCCGTGAAGGTGGAGGTGTCGCCAGAGCAGGTCGTCTGGTCGGCGTGGGCTGAGGTGCCACCAGTAGAGGCACGGCTCGGAGGGTTACTCCGCCCGATGGTGTTCGACAGGGACCAGTACGAGGCGGAACTCGCCCGTGTCTCCGAGGAGTATCGGTCATCTCACCCAATATGACGTGCTGCTCCCAATAGCAGCATCACTTCCGCATTTGGCGGGAGCTATGTTGCACGTCCGCTTTGTGCCGGCCGAACAGATGATAAAGCCAGTAGCGTTGCCCTTCGAGCAGGCGGAAGTCGCATCGGGGGGGGGAATTGCGGGATCAAGTAGGTTTCGGCGAACCGGATGAGCCGTTCCGCTGTCTCTTCATGCGAGCAGTAACCGGCAGCTACGAATCACCCAAGTCAACGCCGATCCAGCGAAATGCCGACCCTATTGCGAGGGGAAGCGATGAACGAACACAAGCCGAAGATGTGCATTGATTGCGGCAAGCCGTCCGATTCGGACGATCATATTCCACCTAAGTCGCTTATCCCTGCGCCACTGCAATAACATCATCATCGTTCCGGCTTGCAAGGCGTGCAACAATGGGTTTTCGTTAGACGACGAATTCTTGATGTCACTATCCCTCTAAATGGAACGCAAAACACGAAGGATGCACGGCCGGTTGAAGACAAGGTGCTTCGATGGCTTCAGAAGCCACACAAGAAACATCAGTTCTTCGCCTTCCTAAAGGAACTCCGACCGGTTCAAACGAGGAGCTATACCGGGCGGACGATAAACACAATGGCCTTCCGGCTCGACTCGACTCGCTTGCTACGGCAGTGTGATCGCTTTCTTCGTGCGCTTGCCTATCATATTCAAGGAGCCCCGCTACCACCTGGATACGAGACGATTACGGCACATCCCCAAGATCCGAGCCTTGAGGGAGTACGTGATCTGTTGGAGTCGCAGCTTAGATTTCAGCCATACCACACCGTCGGTAATGATGCGTTTCGATATCGCTACCGAAACTACGCCCCCGACCTTCCAAACTGTTTTGTCTTTGAATTGGTCTTCTACGATAGCTTGTACGTTGTCGGTCAAATCAGCGAGAAGGCAAAGAGTAGGTTTCAGATTCGCAGAGCCAAACGGCGTAATGCACGGCCCTGTCGGAAGAAGAAGTCTTGAAGCCGTGTCGTGTTACTTGCCGCCTTTCCGTTGAACCTGGTTGCTTCCGGTTGTCGTTCTCGCATCCGGCGTCCATCAGCACATCGGCGAGGACCGGCATCCGCTCAAACGCCCGCTCTTCGGAGATTGCACGGGCAAGGCCGAGAACGTCTGAGGTCCGCCACCGGCAAACGAATGCAACGGGACGAAGGGGTTACCGAAAATGTCTCGGAACAATGCAGCCTGCAATTCTCGTTCTGGGCCGACCGCATTACCATTTTCGCCTGACGCCCGTTTAGCTGCTCGAACAGCTTTCGTGGCTTCCGTTGAAGCATCCCAACAAGCGGATGCCACTTCTTCCGATGCGGGACACATGCCGGCTTGGAGGGCGTGAATCATGGCGAAGTCGTTATCCCGCTGGCTTGTCCCAAGCGAGGAGCAATTCTGAATGAAGGTGTTGACGGCAAAGTATGCTTCGAACAACTCTTCACGGGTCGCATTCCCATCCGCAAAACGCTCGGCCGTCTCCACGGCAGTTCTGCCCCGGTCACTGGTAGTCAGGTTCCAAACCCGGCGACTGCAACCACAACCAAACAATCGCAGTTTCCTTGCCGGAGCAGTGTCCTGCACATGTTCAACATGTGCCAGGGGCCAGGTAACGCCAGCCATTCCGCTTCGGTCATGTGTCGCTCTCGGATCTGCAATTACGTCAATGATACCTGGCCCACAGACACGACGAAACTCACTTGCCGTGCTTGCAGTTTCATGAAACTTAGGGTCGCCCTTCTACCCACATACCCACACGGGTGCAAAGCCCTCCTCAGATTATTTTTTTGGTTGGCTTCAACTCGGCTTCTATCCGAAAGGCATGTAGCAGACGTTCAGGCAGAAGAAGTTCGTCCCTACGCTCTGCTGGCGAGACCATTGTCTTTATCTCGTACCAGACTTCATCTTCTTCACACTCTGGATTGAGGCGGAGGAGTTCCATAACTCCGACGAACTCAATCCGCACGTTTGCACCCCCGCCCCCCTTGTACGAGCACTGCGACTCTCGCCCTCGCCGTTTAGCGTGTGCCAATGCCTTCATTGCTGAGGGGGCTTTGAACGTGATGAACCGTTCTTCGCAGAGACGACGCTTCTTCACCCTTCCGGCGAGGGATACCTTGAACTGGAAGAGCAGCTTCGCTGCGTAGCGGTTCATGGTGCGAATGATACTCGGATCACGGACGAGGCAAAGCGGGGTGTTCGCACCCGTGTGGTTAGGGTTTCGGGTCGCCCACGAACGCACGTGGCCTAAGCCTTCCACTACGGCAATTCACTTGTCAACGGGACGAGACTTCACTGCAATCCAGTTGTTATCGTTAGCGTTTACCGCAAGAATGTGATGCTCCCATTTCCCAGTCTTGGTGCGAAACCGGCAGGCAAACCAGGGGGAGCCGTACTCATCGATCTCAAAGATGCGCACTGGACGGCCCCTTGCGATCAACCGATTGTACACCCGCACCGTTTCTGCGAGGATGCGATAGCCTGGGACACCGTCGCCCGGAATGCCGGTGATCCTGATCCTGTCCCCGACGCTCAGTTCGCTCACCTTCATATGCTGCCTCGAACCGCTGCATCCCGAAGGATTCCCATCGGATTCCCGCTGCCGCTAGGGGGTGTCTGCGACCCGTGCCGCTGATCGAAGTGTAAATTCTTTCGCCGGTTTCATCACCTTGTATTTTCCTTCGAAGATTATTTCCAAGTAGGGTTCCAGGGCAGCACTGTCGAGTCCCGGCAGTTCCAGCACGTTTAGAACGGAAAGCAGTTCCCCGCTTTCGTTGTGTACAACCAGATCGCCTGGTTTGATGTTCGTCATTGCGGTCGCTCCAAAGAAGGCCAGTCCGTTCGGACCGGCTTCCTTGCCGTGGTAAGCAAGCCGGGCCGTCAGATTCTCCATTTCGATGGTTTTCGGCCGCCAACCTGCTCGAATCCGTTCCTGGTGATTATGTTTCTTGGTGGTTTCGTCCTTTCTTGACGATTCGTCGGCCGAAACGACCGTGGCGAGCATGTCCCGAAGGGGTCGGCTTTGAAGACGCTTGTTGCCTGTGTCATCTTGCGCAGGAGAAATGCCCTGTCCCTTCGCCTCGGCTGTCGCCCATTTCAGCCTTCGGTTACCAGGACAGGGCACATCCAAATTAGTCGAACGAATCGGCGACAGGCAAGCGAAATCATCTCGGGCGACGTGGGCAACAATGGTCCGGGTGTGGTAGGTTTTCGAAGAATCCTTTGCTCGCCTCACCACCGATCCGGCCGCATCACGGTGTCGTCAAGCTCCTCGGTCATGTCCTTCACTTCGAGAGTTCGGCCGTCGTCCGATCTGGTTACGAAGTCGTCCACGTTGAACATGATTGCTGCCGGATGCGGTGTCGCTCATCACGGATCGAGGCGTCGTGCATGTGAGCAGTCGATTGACTGGCAATGGGCATGAGCAGTTCACGGCGCTTTCGTGATTCAGAACTCGGCCAAGCGCCGGCGAGAAAACCCCATGACCTTTTGCGAGGTCATGGGGTGAATGCTCAAGACTACCCAACCTTCAACACGATCATCTAGTAGCCGCTTCGAGTTTGTTGCCGAGGCTCCGAAGCGCCAACCGTGCCGCTTGCTTTTCCACCAGATCTATTTCGTTCACGTAGCCGATGGTTGGCAAGTAAACAAAGATGTCGCCGCAAACACGGAACCAGATGCGTTGTTCCGTGAGGTCGGCCTTCACCCAATCGACCAGATTCAGAAACTCAGAACGCTGCTTTCCTTGCATGGGTTTGGCGAATTCGTTGGCGTAGTCCTGA
The DNA here is from genome assembly GCA_963773845.1 of uncultured Gemmataceae bacterium. Lineage (GTDB taxonomy): Bacteria > Planctomycetota > Planctomycetia > Gemmatales > Gemmataceae > SIAJ01. The sequence continues at coordinate 53,028 of CAVZCU010000011.1, read as the reverse complement.
AACTGGCGGGTCATTAGGTTGTCGAGTTCCTCCATTCCGATCACAGGTTCTCGGGCGAGGTAGGTTCTCGTCCATTCCTTCATTTTGTCGAGGACCTCGCTCTTCGATGCGTCGATTCTGTTCTTCTTCGTGGTGCGTGTCCGGGTCGCCATGTCGTGCGCTCCGTTGGAGTGTTCCCGGATGCAGCAAAAGCACATTGCCTTTGCTCGGCATCAACAGGGGTCTCGTCTATCGGTTCAATGGGAAGCGTAACGAATTGTCGAACAGGGGTATCATATCGAGCAAGTCAAGAGGGTGCAAAAATGGGAGAAGCTGACTGTGCAAGGCCATGGCGCTGTGGACGTTATGACCGAAGTCCCATTCGCCGAGATTGATCGATCCGTTCAATGAGATCGAGGCTGTCGCATCCCACGTATTCGACCAGTGAACTGCTTGGCTGAATCTGCTGTCGAGGAATTGCCAACTGTACCGAGGTGACATCACACACCCGCTGCTCAATCTCGGCGAACGCCAGTCGGAAGCTCCCAGCCATCGACTCATCCCTCCATTGAATGTCGGTCGCAATACTCGCACCTGTAGCCTACTCCTTGGCAGAACCGCAGACACGTTGTCGAGGGAACGCTCACACTTTCAGGTCTTCCCGAGGATCATGTCTACGACACAACAGCCTCTCACGTGGGGGCCGTTGGATCGACAATGGTAGAGGATCTGCTCGTCCTCGGAGCAATCATCACACTTTGAGTTCGCCGTGTTTCTTGAGTAACCGCAGCACGGTCATTTTGCTGACGCCGATTTCTTTGGCGATCTGCGACGGGCGTAGGCCAGATTTTGAGAGTGCAAGGATTCTCTCCCGCTTGCTCAAGGTTGTGTACTGCTGCATTGGCTGTTCCCAAAGATTCTCTGGTGCAGCAGCAAACATGGGGCGTAGGTCTTCTTCGATCTGTCGGAGCGCCTTGAACAACTTTCCGAAGGGTCGGTTCGTGTAGAGTTCAAGCAGGTTATCTTTCTTCACGGGATTTCCGTGACAGAGATAGACCGCACTGACTTCACCATCCATGATGTTGCGAACGAGGTTGGCTCCCGTGTCTCGTAGCGTGCTGAACGAGTAATCAGGAAATTCGGGATGGTCCTTGCGAATGCGGCGTGTCAAGCCGTCCCATTTATTACTGAAAATCTGGCTCTGGTTCTTGTTGCCTTCGGTGCGACGAAAGAAGGGCTGTCCCTGCTTCGTAACCAACAAGTTACGGAGCGACATGCCGAGATTCGTGCAGATCTCTTTTTGGCGAGCAACAGCCCAACGAATTCCTTCGACGGTCTGCGACCACAGAAGGAATTCGCCGTAAACTTTCGACTTGTTGCGGGAGTACAGGATGAACTTGTCATCCGACAGACATTCGAACTTGGCGACTTCCTTGAGCATCTGGGCGTTCGGGTGAGGTCGGTCGAGGATAAGGTGATCCAGCAGAAGAGTGCCCTGCTCCGCTCCTTTGAAGCCGCAGTTAAGCCCAAGCAAAAGGAGGAGCCGTTCGAGCGGCGTAGCGTATTTGTTCAGGAGCTTTAGCTCCTCGATGCCGTATACCTTGACTTGCAGAAAGGCGATGCTCGTGCGCTCTTCCTGAATGTCCTTTACCTCCGTTCGCAGTTCGTCGAAGTCCTCGGACTTTCGCCAACGGAACTCCTTGCTTTTGTTCATCCAGCGAAATAGCCGCATCAGTTCGGCGATGTGGTTCTCGCACGTCTTCTTTGTCATTGGATGCTGTGGCCCACCTTTTTTTCGGGCCTTGGTCAGCGGGCGCAATCGCCAGAAATCGAGCAGAGCTTGGCACCCATGAAAATCGAGTTGCGAGAGCGGAAGGTTCTTCTGTCGCTCCTTGATCCGCAATGACTGCTCGATCTTGCTCATCCCGTAGGCGGTAAGCCGTGGCCCATCGTTCGTGGGTTCGAGGTCTGTCGCTTTGATATGTTCGATGTACTTGTCGATGGCGTCGTGAAGCGTCTCCGAGACTTCGTGAACGACGTTGACCGGCATCCGACGGATCTGCTCGGTCTGATGTTCTGCGGCTTTCCGCCAGAATTCGTTTCCGTCGTCAAATGCCTCCCGATCTTCGGGCACGAAATAGACCATCGGGTAAATGCTGCCAAGTCTGCTTAAGCGAGCCGCATACGAATCCGACCTTTCGTCTTTACCTCGTTCGACGACGATCTGCACTCTTCCATCAGCCAACGCCCGAGCGACCCATAGTGACTCATCGTTCCACGAAAAAGGTTCTGGCTCCGTCTTTGCCACTGTCGATGGGAAGCCAACGACGGGAGTGGCCGTCTCCTTCCTCTCCGTCAGATGAGCCCAGAGTTCTTTGACCCTCAACAGCCGAGCCTTGGCTTGGTCCAGATTCGTGCCGAGGTAGAAGGGATACTGCTGCCGCTTTCCGCCTTTCACGATCCAACCGACCATTCGGCGATAGCGGCCTCGTTCGTCACCTTGCCACTCCTTGGCATTCTTCCTTTGCATTGCATATCCCCACGACGCAGTGTTGAGTTTTGGGTGCTACAGGGTTATCTTAACGTCCCCTAGCACCAAAGTCAGGGTAAAATAGCACCCAAGATCCGGGAAACATAGCACCCAAGGCGGTTTTCCGAGACAGATGTGACATACATAAACTGATGTAATACAAATAAGAAAAGCCAGTTACGACGAATCGTAACTGGCTTAAAGGTGGAGGCGGCGGGAATCGAACCCGCGTCCCGTGGCACTTCCATGCCCGTTTCTACGTGCGTAGCCGACTTATGACTGGATTCTGCATCCATGTTCGCCTTCCCTTGCCCCGGTCGGCAGGGTCTTGGGTCGGCTATCGGACAGGTTGTTTAGCAGTCGCCGCCTCCGAATCGGCCCGTCTTGCGACAAGCCTCGGGCGACCGCGAGCCTGACTTGGCTACCACGCCGAAACCTTTCAGGCGAAGGATCCGGGACATGGGGCTACGCGTTAATTACGCAGCCATGGAGAACTGCGGTTCAGCAGTTATCGTTTTGGTCAGCTTTTTACGTGGCCAACTGACCAACCACGGCACGCCACGAACACTTCGGTTACCCGGTCGAAACCAGGTCGCCCCCGTGTGGTGGACCATCAACATTATATCGCCCGCAATGAACGATCGCGGATTTAGAGCCACCGACTCGAAGGAAAGGTTCACAAGAAATCGGCCGGAATCCTCGTTGCACTCTCGTTACTTGGCGGATCGGGCGTATCCGGATTATCCTGGCTGAATGGTCTGCGCCCCGCGGGAGTCGATTCATGTTCATTCGTTTCGTCCTGATCGCAGTGATCTCCGTGTTGACGTTCGCCTGGCCCGCGCCGTCGGCGCCGCAAAAGGACCCACTCACTCCCGACATGCGGACCGCGCTGGCGAAGATCAACAAGATTCACGGCGGAATGGAGCGCGAGACAATCGATGAAGCGGTTGCCGAATTCCATCGCGTGATCGCCAAAAGTGATCCGAAGGTATTTGTCCAGTTCGCAGTTCCGCATCTGATGCGTCTTGCTCCCAAGGATATTCAGACGCGGCAGCTGTTGCGCAAGGCGCTCGTGAACGGCTGGATGGATGAGTTCCTGCTTCGTGCCTTTCTGATACAGGCCGGCGACGAGCCGGGGCCACATCTGCGGGCGATGATCAAGGCACTCGATAGCAAAGACGCCAAGACACGGCGGTCGGCGCTTCAGGCGTTGCCGGCCGTCGGAAAGGAAGGTTCCGACGCATTGCCGAAATTGCGCGACATCGTCACCAAGGCGAAGGCCGATCCGAGCGACTACGTGCGAGATTACACGATCGTCGATGCAGTTCCCGAGCATGTGCTCGCGCATTGGGCGATTACGCGAATCGAGGCGGCAATCGACGAAGCCAAGAAGAAATGAGCGATCGTGGAGTCGCGCCTATCATACGCCTCGTGGGGCTCGCCGTTGGCGAGCCCGCTAAACTTACTTCTCTCTGGTCCTTTCCATTCGAGTGCATCATGCTCTCCACTCCATTGTTGCTCGCGGTGTTGATTGGCGCGGCGCCGAAAGAATTGCCCCTCTGGGCCGACAAGATTCCGGGGCCGGTCAGCAAGGATCCCAAGAATGTTCCGACGTTGACAATTCGGCTCGCCGACAAGCCGAACGGCGCCGCCGTGGTCGTTTGTCCGGGCGGCGGCTACAGCGGCCGGGCCACCGATCATGAAGGCACGCAGGTCGCGGACTGGCTCAATGCCCGTGGCGTCCATGCATTCATCCTGAAGTATCGCACCGTGAATGAATCCAAAATCGCCCCGCCATTGGAGCCCGGTCCCATGCTGGACGTGCAACAAGCGATCCGCACGGTGCGGGCACACGCGAAGCAATATGGAATCGACCCCACGAAGATCGGAGTCTGGGGTTTCTCGGCTGGCGGGAATGTGGCGTCGACCGCGGCAACGCACTTCGACAAGGGCAAGCCCGACGCGGAAGACCCGATCGACAAGGTAAGTTGCCGACCCGATTTCGCGATAGTCGCGTACGGTGTGATTTCGATGCAGCCGGGCGTCACGCACAACGGTTCGCGCAACAATCTCCTTGGCCCGAAGCCGGACCCCAAGCTGGTCGACTTCTACTCGAACGAGAAGCATGTGACGAAAGAGACGCCGCCGACGTTTCTATTCCACACGAAGGAAGACAAGGTAGTGCCGATCAAAAACAGTCAGCTTTTTTACGAAGCGCTGAAGGAGCACGGCGTGCCCGCGGAGTTGTACGTCGTTCAGAAAGGCCGGCACGGCGTGGGACTCGGCACCGATCCGAAGTGGACCGGCGGCGAGAAGGATGTGGTCGACTGGACGAAGCACCTGGAGGCATGGATGAAGAAGCAAGGGCTATTGGGCAAATAAACTGGGTTGAAAGCCCACGGACGTACGTCCGTGGGCTTTTCTATAACGACTCCATGAGCCTCGCGACGCTGCCAAGCGCGACGGCGTCGGCCTTGCCCTTGGCTGAAGAGCTGACGCCCGTGCCCGACCCGTGGGAAACGGCTCGGCGGTTTGCGCACCTGCCTCATCTACTCTTTCTTGATAGTGTTGATCGACATCCGGAACGTGGCCGGTATTCGTTCGTGACTGCCGATCCGATCGAATGGATGGTCGGCTCAACGGGCGATCCATTTGCCGAACTGGCTCGTCGACTGGCTCGTTTCCGAGTGCCCAGGCTCGAAGGGCTGCCGCCGTTTCAAGGCGGATTGGCCGGTCAATTCGGCTATGGCTTACAACACGCGATCGAGCGCATCCCGCGGCCGAGGTTCGACGAGTTTCGCGTACCTGACTTGGCCGTTGGCATTTACGACTGGGTAATCGCCTGGGACCATGCGGCCAATCGAGCGTGGGTGATTTCAACCGGGGTTCCGGGATCGAACCCGCGAAAACGTGCGGCCCGAAGGCTCGCGACGATTCGCAGCGTCCTGTCAGAGCCGGAAGCGTTAGCGACGGACCCGGCCGCCGTCGCTTACGCTTCCGGCTCCGAACTGGCCCCGCAGTTTCCGCTCCCCGGCCATCCGGGCGTCAGCAGCAATTTCAATCGCGAAGACTATCTTGCCGCGGTGTGTCGAGCGATCGAATACGTCAACGCCGGCGATTGCTTTCAAGTGAATCTGTCGCAACGATTGCTCGCGCACATGCGCGATCATCCGCTCGATCTGTACGGCCGGCTGCGCATGCGCAACCCGGCGCCATTCGCAGGCTATTTCGATCTGGGCAACTTTGCCATCGCCAGCGCGTTCGCCGGAGCACTTCTTGCGCGTGACCGACTCAGAAGTGGAGACCCGGCCGATTAAAGGGACACGCCCTCGCGGCAATACACCCGACGAGGAGCGACGTCGCATCGCCGAGTTGGCGGCCTCGCCCAAAGACCGGGCGGAAAACGTGATGATCGTCGACCTGCTTCGCAATGACCTCGGTCGCGTGTGCGAGTATGGGACGGTGCGCGTGCCGAAAGTCTGTCAGGTCGAAACGTTCGAATATGTCCATCACCTCGTGTCCGAAGTGCGTGGCCGGCTTGCAGCGGGAAAGACCCCACTCGATCTGTTGCGGGCATGCTTCCCCGGCGGCTCGGTTACTGGTGCGCCGAAGGTACGAGCGATGGAGATTATCGCCGAGTTGGAACCGACCGCTCGTGGGCCGTATTGCGGCAGCCTCGGCTACATCGGCTTCGATGGCACGATGGACACGAACATTCTCATTCGCACATTCACTGCCGGCCGCGGCTGGTTGCAATTCCCGGTAGGCGGGGGAATCGTTGCCGACAGTGACCCCGAACGCGAATACGCGGAAACGCTCGATAAAGCGAAAGGACTGCTGCGAGCGCTCGAAATGCGGTAAACTTGGAATTGCAACCGGACACGAGAACACGATGTCGCGCAGCATGTTGATCATCGTCGTTGCCTGCGGACCTGCGGTCGCTGCCGACTTGCCGCTCGCCGTGCAGCGCAAGATCGACTTCGGCCACGATGTCCGTCCCTTGCTCGTCAAACACTGCTACGCGTGCCATGGGCCCGAGAAGCAAAAAGGCGGACTTCGTCTGGATCGCAAAGCGGACGCACTTCGTGGCGGCGACGATGGAGCGGTTATTGATGCCAAAAAGAGTGGCGACAGCGATCTGATTCTTCGCGTGGCAGGCATCGATCAAGACCGCGTCATGCCCCCGAAGGGTCAACGCTTGTCCCGCGAGCAGGTTGGCATCCTTCGCGCATGGATCGATCAAGGCGCCGATTGGCCCGGCACGGCCGACGACGGCGATCGCCGCAATTGGTGGTCGTTCATGCCGCTCGTTCGGCCGGCACTCCCCAAACAATTCGCGGACGATGGATCACGCGCTCGCAATCCGATCGATCGATTCATCCTGGCGAAGCTGCGTGAGAAGGGGCTGGCTCCGTCCCCGGAAGCCGACCGCCGTACGCTCATTCGTCGGCTGTATTTCGACCTGATCGGCTTGCCACCGACGCCGCACGAGATCGACGCATTCCTGAATGATCCATCAACAGATGCCTATGAACGGCTCGTCGATCGCCTGCTGACTAGCCCCGCGTATGGCGAACGCTGGGCCCGGCACTGGCTGGACGTGGTTCATTACGGCGACACGCACGGCTACGACAAGGACCAGCCGCGGCCGAACGCCTGGCCCTATCGCGATTATGTGATTCGCGCGCTCAACAGCGACAAGCCGTACAGCCAATTCGTCGAAGAGCAGATCGCCGGGGATGTCCTCTATCCGAACACTCGCGATGGCATCACCGCTCTCGGCTTCATCGCCGCGGGACCGTGGGACCTGATCGGCCATGCCGAAGTGCCGGAGACGAAGATCGATGGCAAAGTCGCCCGCCATCTCGATCGCGACGACATGGTCGCCAATACGATCAATACCTTTGCGAGCCTGACCGTTCAGTGTGCCCAGTGCCACAATCACAAGTTCGATCCGATTTTGCAGGAAGATTACTACCGTCTGCAAGCCGTGTTCGCGGCGATCGACCGGGCCGATCGGCCATACTTCACCGATCCCGCTGCCGCCAAACGCCATCGCGAACTCACCGCGAAACGAACGGAACTCCGGAAGCGGAAAGATGAACTCGATACGAAGGTCAAGCAACTGGGTGGCAAGGATCTAGCTGAGTTGGATCGCAAGATCGCGGCGGCGCTCAAGCCGGGAGTATTCAAGCCAGAGTACGGCTATCACAGCCAGATCGAATCGAAGCCGGATCGCGTGAAGTGGGTGCAAGTGGACCTCGGTCGTTCGATCGCGTTGTCCCGCATCGTTCTCTGGGGCTGCCACGACGACTTCAACAATATCGGCGATGGCTTCGGCTTCCCGGTTCGTTTCAAAATCGAGGTTTCCGACGATCTGGAGTTCAAGACCAGCGTAACCGTTGTTGATCAGACATCGTCGGACGTTCCAAATCCCGGCATCGCGGGGCAATCGTTCTCGGCGAAGGGAATCAAAGCCCGCTACGTGCGTGTGACGGCGACCAAGCTCGCGTTGCGGCAGAACGATTACATCTTCGCGTTGTCGGAATTGGAAGCCTTTGACGCCGCTAACAAAGACGTCGCCAGCGGTGCAACCGTCACCGCGCTCGATTCCATTGAAGCCCCAGTCCGGTGGCGGATGACCAATCTCACCGACGGCTACGTGCCGGACAAGTCAGCAAGATGGACGTCGCGACTCTGAAAAAGGAGCGGTCAGCGCTCATCGACCGTGTGATTGACAAGGTGACGGCCAAAGCGATCGCGGAAACGTCGGCGCACCTGACGAGAGTTGATTCCGAGTTGGCTAAAGCCCCGCCGGCCGGAATGGTCTACGCCGGCACCGTATACAACGGCGGTTCGGCGGCCTTTCGTGGCACCGGCGCGAACGGCGGCCAGCCACGGCCGATCTTTATTCTCAAGCGCGGCAGTGTTCAGGATCCCGGCCAACAAGTGGGGCCGGGAGCGCCGGCGATCTTCGCGGACCTTCCGGGCGAATTCCATCTGCCAGTACACCATCGCGAGGGGGATCGCAGAGCGGCTCTTGCTCGCTGGCTGACCAACAAGCGCAATCCACTTACCTGGCGATCGATCGTCAATCGCGTTTGGCAATATCATTTCGGCCGGGGAATCGTCGCAACGGCCAATGACTTTGGCCACATGGGGCAACTTCCGACACATCCCGAATTGCTCGATTGGTTGGCCGTCGAGTTTCGCGATGGTGGGCAATCGCTCAAGTCGCTCCATCGGCTTATCGTCACGTCGGCGACCTATCGCCAGGTCTCGTCCGGCAATGATGCCTTCGAGAAACTCGACTTGAACAACGCGTACCTGTGGCGAATGAACCGCCGCAAGCTCGAGGCGGAAGCAATCCGCGATGCGGCGCTTGCCGTCAGCGGCAAACTCGATCGCACCCTTTACGGACCGGCGTTCCAGGACTTCAAGGTCGAGCATCCGGAGCACTCGCCGCACTACGAATACCAGCTAGCTGATCCCGACGACCCGAAAGCGCGGCGGCGCAGCATCTATCGCTTTTTAGTCCGCTCCAAGCCGGAGCCATTCATGACCGTTCTCGATTGTGCGGACCCATCTATGCAGGTAGAGAAGCGTTCGGAGACTCTGTCGCCACTGCAAGCGCTGGCATTATTCAATAATGGCTTCATGCTCATCCAGGCCAAGCACTTGGCGGAGCGAGTGGAAAAGAAGGGCGGCATCGAGCAGGCGTTTCGACTGGCGATTGGACGACAGCCGAAGCCGGACGAGCGGAAGGCGCTCGAGGACTATGCCGAGCATTATGGCCTGGCGAATGCCTGTCGGGTGATTCTCAATTTGAATGAATTTGTGTTTGTCGATTGAGGGAAAGTTCACGCGTCGGTCGGCAGTTTGAATAGATCGGCGACCGGGACGCGGAATTCCGGCAGCACGGGTTCGGCCGTTAGGATGTCGCTTCGGCGGAATTCGCGAACCGTGCCGTCAGCGAGAAAAGCCTGGACGATTTGCAGTACCGGATCAACGACCCAGACCAACTGGACTCCAGCATCAAGCCATTCGGTTCGCTTTTCGTTTACCTCGGACGCGAGATCGTTTGGCGAAATGACTTCCACTACTAAGTCCGGCACGATTCGCATGTGTCCCGCGGTAATCGCCTGCTCGACCTTTAGGCGGTCGAGCCGGTGAAAAGCGACGTCAGCCCTCCGAACTCGGTCGGTGTCGTCGGGGAAACACCGGTAAGACGTTCCCTCGCCGGAAACCCATCCGAGCCTGTTCGCCTCGACGTAGTTGGTCACATGAGTGCAAATGCGACTGGCGACGAAGGTGGACAGATAGCTCACGTTCAGCCCCTTCAATTCGCCGTTAACCAGTTCGAAGCCTTGGCCCTCGTCCGGCATGCGCAGCAAATCGTCAGGAGTGTATTTCTTGGCAGGGGGTGCATTCAGAACAGAACTCATGGCAATCTCCTCATGAATCAAGCTATCCCATTCCATGGCTCCTGTCACTTCGAGTCGGCGTCAAGATTTTTCCACCACTGACATCGCTTCGCCCACGCCTTCCGCATAATATACACCCATACACTGAAGGAATTAGTCGTCGCCAACACAGATTGGCTTGGCTACTATCGCAGAATCCGAACCGCTTTACCCGAGGACCCACTCATGGCGGCTACTGATAAGGAACTGGCCAACACCCTGGCAGCCATCGAAAAGGAGTTCGGTCAGGGCTCGATCATGAAGCTCGGCGATGCCGTCAACAATGACATCTCCGGCATCTCCACCGGCTCGCTTAGCCTGGACGTTGCGCTTGGCGGCAAGGGGCTGCCGCGTGGCAGGATCGTTGAGATCTATGGCAACGAATCGAGCGGCAAGACGACGATCGCCTTGCATGCCGTCGCCAACGCCCAGAAAGAAGGGGGTGTCGCCGCCTACATCGATGCGGAACACGCTCTCGATCCGACCTGGGCCAAGCGCATCGGCGTCGATCTGGAAAGCCTGCTCGTCAGCCAGCCGGCGTTCGGCGAAGAGGCCCTGCGCATCGCCGAAATGTTGGTCAAATCCAATGCCGTCGACATCATCGTCATTGACTCAGTTGCGGCCCTCGTACCGAAGAATGAAACAGAAAACGAGATTGGCGATCCATCCGTTGGCCTACACGCCCGGCTCATGAGTCAGGCGTGCCGTATCCTCAATCCGACGATTGCCAAGACGCGGACGTGCGTCATTTTCATCAATCAAATTCGCCAGAAGATCGGCGTGATGTACGGCAATCCGGAGACGACTACCGGCGGCCTGGCGCTCAAGTTCTACTCGTCGTGCCGACTGGAAGTCCGCCGTGGCCCGGCCGTCAAGGATGGCGACGAGGTCATCGGCACCGAGGTGAAAGTCAAAGTGGTCAAGAACAAGGTCGCCCCGCCATTCCGCACCGCCGAGTTCGAAGTGCTGCACGACCGCGGTATCAACACCTTCAGCGACCTGGTCAACATCGCGACCGACTGCGGCGCCCTGGAAAAGAGCGGCTCATTCTTCTCGTTCAACGGCCAGCGACTTGGCCAGGGCAAGGAAAACGTCAAGCAGTTCCTGACCGAGAACATCGGCCTGGCCGATCAGGTGCGTGCAAAGGTGCTGGAGATTCAGCGCGCCAAAGCCGGCGTGGTCGGCGGCGAAGCGCTCCCGGAGGAATTGGAAGAAGAGCCGGCGACTGTTGAGTCCGGGGGGGAGAAGAAAAAGAAGAAGTGAGATGGATCTTTCGAAACTCGTTTAGCGTGTTCGCCGACGGCGAACACGCTAAACGATTCCTCTCCAAAATCCTTTTCCATCCCCTTTGCCCCTCCCTTCTTCTCCAATACAAATAACCTCTTACCTTTCCCGCCAGATTGGGCGGGTCCGCTTCCCTATTTCTTCGGAGGGTCCAACATGAACGTCTCCGTCAAACTCGTGTAACCCAGGAGTCCCGCGTGGCTATCGTTCAAGTCAAGGAACTGCTCGACGCTGGCGTCCATTACGGTCACCGAGCCAGCCGGTGGAACCCGAAAATGCGGCCGTATATCTACGGCAAGCGAAACCTGATTCACATTATCGATCTGCGCGAAACCGTTCGCGGTCTGCTCCGTGGACATCGCTACATTTCCCAGGTCGTCGGCCGCGGAGGACTTGTCCTCTTCGTCGGCACCAAGCGCCAAGCCAAGGAAATCGTTGAGCGCGAAGCACGGCGTTGCAACATGCCGTACGTCTCCGAGCGCTGGCTGGGCGGCACCCTGACGAACTACCGCACCATTCGCAATCGGCTCAAACGCCTCGAAGAACTGGAAGCCATGTGGCTGCCGATGGGCGAGAATCCCAATCGCGTCGACATGACACAGTACATGCAAAGCATGATGACTGATTCGGGGAAGCTCGACATTCACAAGGCCCCGGAGTCGGCGGAAATCCGCACGCATTCGAAGAAGATGGTCTCGTCGCTTTCCCGCGAGCTGGCGAAGATTCGGCGAAACCTACAAGGCATCCGCGAAATGAAGCGGCTGCCCGACGCCTTGGTCGTGATTGATCCCAAGAAGGAACACATCGCCGTCAAAGAAGCTCAGCGCATGGGCGTCGCCACCGTGGCCCTGATCGACACCGACTCAGACCCGGACACCGTCGACCTGCCAATTCCCGGCAACGACGATAGCATCCGCTCGATTGAGCTGGTGCTCACCAAGACGGCCGACTCCGTGCTGGAAGGAAAGGCTGCGTTGGGCCCGGACAATGAAGGCCGCGCCCGTCCACGGCCGCAACAGCCACCGCCGCAGCAAACCACGGCGCCCACATTGACCTGAACCCGTTGACGAATCCGTTGTCTGATATTTCAGACGGCCGTCGTGCATAGGACTTATCGGTCCTATACGACCTATAGGTCCTATAAGGACCAGCACCGCCAGCCCGGATGGGAGAAGAGATCATGAACACGCCGATTACTGCCGCCCAAGTCAATGAACTCCGCAAGCGGACCGACCGTCCCATGATGGAATGCAAATCCGCATTGCAAGAAGCCGGCGGCGAAATGGAAAAGGCCGTCGATATTCTGCGCATCCGCAACAAGGGCGTCGGCGATAAGCGGGCGATGAACGAGACCGCCGAAGGGCGGATGGGCATCTCCATCGACCCGAAGACCAACACGGCCGCGATCATCGAAGTCCGCTGCGAAAGCGCTCCGGTCGCCAAGGGCGAGCACTTCGCTGCACTGGTCAACGATCTGGCCAAGCACGTTGTGCTCAAAAATCCGGCTTCAGTCGAAGCCATGCTCTCGCAGGAGATCGCGCCCGGCAAGACGGTCACCGACCGAATCAACGAGGCGATCGGCCTGTTGCGCGAGAACATGAAGATCCAGCGCTTCGAACGGCTGACCGGGGGTGTCTTCGGCGAATACATCCACCACGACGGCACCTTAGGCGTTTTGGTGCAGGCCCAAGGCGCGGCCAACCCGACCGCTCTGAAGGATCTGAGCATGCACATTGCAGCTGTGCATCCGACGCCGGCGGCCATCCGCCGCGAGGAGGTTTCGCCCGCGGTGCTCGCCAAGGAGAAGGAGATAGCCAAGGCGAAGGCCGAGGCGACTGGCAAGCCCCCGCAGATTGCCGAGAAGATCGCCGAGGGGCAGATGAAGACCTGGTACGCCGAGAACGTGTTGATCGAGCAGCCATTCGTCAAGGATCAGGCCAAGTCGGTGGGCCAGGTGCTGAAGGATGCCGGGCTCGAGGTGACGAAGTTCATTCGATTCAAGGTGGGCGAAGTCGCCGTGTGATTGCTACTCCGGGGGCTGACGTCCCCGGCTCGCCCTTATCCGTTTATCGTTTAACCAGCTAGAGATACCATGCCACATACGACGAGTGCCAAGAAAGCCTTGCGTCAGGACGCCAAGCGTCGCGAGCGCAACCGTGCCGCCAAGAAGGCAATCAAGGGTCAGATCAAGAAGTTTCTGACCGCCCTCAAAGAGGGTACGGCGGAGCAGAAACAGGCGGAATTCATCGCCTGTGTCAAGAAACTGGACAAGGCGGGGGCCCGCCGCATCATCCACCCGAACGCCGCGGCCAGAAAGAAATCGCAATTAGCGCTAAAGATTAAATCGGCCTAAAGGTGGACAAAGCAATTGACCTGATCCCGTCGCAACCGCTATACAGGAAGATGGGACCGTTCAAATCCGGCCGGAGTCCTCAACGTGACATACACAGCGCGTTTGAAATTGCTGGTAATGTCGCTCCTGACATTCGGCGTCGTTTTCGGCACGAGCGGTTGTTCGCATTCGGACAAGCCCATGTCCGAATCGGAAAAGAACCTCAAAGCTCTAGCCGTCTTTTACGGCCAATACGTGGGCCAGCACCGCGGACAAGGTCCGCCCAACGAGGCGGAGTTCAAGAAGTACGTCCAATCGTTGCCCGCAGCTCAACTCGAAGTATTCAAGCTGGATCAGGGTAGTCTGGATCAAGTCTTCATTTCTCCACGCGACAAAGAGCCCTACGGCGTCGCCTATAAGACCAAATCGAGCACCCCTGGCTCGTCGGGCGGAGGCATGGTGATTTGGGAACAAAAGGGTGTCAACGGGAAGCATTTTGTGGCCGATTCCCTCGGCAAGATCGAAGAGATCGACGAGGCAACATTCAATCAGCGCCTCTCGGCTGTGGCGCCGTCGAAGTGATTTCTCAGCCGGTCCGTGTTAGGCCGGTCTGCTTTATTGTTCTTGTTCCCGGAGGTGTCTAGTGTTTCGTCCTCTCCGTCTAAGGCGCTCGGGCTTTACGCTCATCGAGTTGCTGGTGGTGATTGCGATCATCGCCATTCTGATCGGCTTGCTCCTGCCGGCGGTTCAGAAGATCCGTGAGGCAGCCAACCGGATGAGCTGCTCCAACAACCTGAAGCAAATCGGGCTCGCCCTGCATAACTTCAACGATACGTACGGCCAATTGCCGCACGGCGGCACCAACCCGTGGTCCGGCGGAGGCAGCCCATGGCCTGCCGATCCGAGCGCACCCCCGGCTGCCGCTTACCTTCGCGATGCGGGCTGGGCGTATCAAATCCTGCCGTTCCTCGAACTCGACAATATCGCCAAGTTGCAGAATTACAACAGTGAACAGCTGATCCCGGTCAAGACTTACTTTTGCCCGTCGCGACGCCAGAACATTCACCCCGCGAGCCAAGCCGGACGGGCCCTCATGGATTACGCTGCGGCCACTCCGGGTGACGCGCCGAATAGCTGGGATCAGTTTTGGTACGGCGATACTTGGGGGACCGGCTATATGAATGCGACGTACAATGGAATGATCGTCCGCAAATATTCAGGTGGCGGCACAGCGACTGGGTGCCCACTGGCGACTTGCCCAGACGGTCTTTCCAACACCCTCTTGGTCAGCGAAAAGCAGTTGAATCCCGCCGCGTATTACACGGGCGATTGGCACGACGATCAAGGCTGGATCGATGGTTGGGATCCAGACACGGTTCGCTACACTGGGTTCACGCCGCATAGCGACAAGGACTATAACCAACCCGTCAACGGCGGTTGGGAAGGCTACCGATTTGGCTCCGCGCATCCCGCCGGCATGAACGGTCTCTTCGGCGACGGCTCGGTTCGGTTTATCAAGTACTCCGTCGAGGCGAACTTGTTCAACATCCTCGGGAATCGCCAGGATGGCCAAACCGTGAACCTCAACGGTCTGTAAGCTGTCCGAAGAAAACAGTGGAATCGACAAGCCCCGGTCCAAGCGACCGGGGCTTCTTATTGAATGACGACGATACCGTTGCCGTTGACATTCCCTGGCCGAGGGTTACCATACCCTGGTCATCGCACGGGCTGTAGCTCAGCTTGGTAGAGCGCTTGGTTCGGGACCAAGAGGTCGCAGGTTCAAATCCTGTCAGCCCGATTGAAGCAAACCCAGGAAATGCAAGCAGTTGCAGCCTGGGTTTCTTCGTTGACGGATTGCGAAAAAGACTCCGTGTTCCTTTTCCCGTTCCGTTTCCCGTATTGTGAAAGTGGTGGGAGCCCGGCTCAGACGCCAATCCGTCCAGGCTCCCACTGTTCACGCCGGTCAGGCGCTTTCCCAGGTGTTGCCAACCACCAGAAGGAGAGCGTCGATGCCTCGTCGTCCCGGTGTTTATTTCTACCGTGGCCACTTCGTCACGAAATTCGGGTGCGGAGATGGTCCGCCAATCAAACTCAGCCCCGCCAAAGGCAAGTCCGACCGAGATGCCAGGCAATCGGCCGAGATCGAGTTGCGTCGCCTTGTCGTCGAGCGGGACAACAATCGCGCTGCCCCCAGGCCTGTCAGCCAGATCACGGTGGAGGATCTGGTCATCAAGTTCCTCGAACGAACCGGCGCCGAGCGTCAGCCGGCGACGCTCAACGACTATGCGGCAATGCTGCGGAAACTCGTCTATGGTTTCCCCTGGACGCGCGTGCGGTGGAAGAAGGGTCAGCCGAAACCCGAGCCGTCGCACATCAAGGGCGAGCCGTTCACCAACGGATTGGGTAGCCTCCGCGCCCGCGATATGACCCCAATCGCAGCCCAGGAGATGCTGAATGCCCTCGCCAAACTTTACCGACCGAAGACTGTCAACAACTGGCTCATCGCCTGCAAGGCATGCTGGAACTGGGCAATCCGGATGAAACTGCTTGCCGACAACCCCTTCCAGGTTTTGAAGGCGCTGCACGCCCCGGGGCGGACGCGGGTGTGTACCGCCGAAGAATTCGAGCGGCTTCTGGGCGGGACGGATGAAGCGTTCCGTCCGGTGCTGATATTCATGCGGAACACGCCGGCTCGGCCGGAGGTGGTCCGCCAGTTGCGATGCGAAGATATCGATCCGGCATTCACTCACATCACCATGCACAAGACCAAGCGGTCGGCAACCTCGCTGATCAAGGAGCCCTGGCGGTTTCCCATCGCCGGCGAATTGCGCGAAGTACTCCGGGAGTTGATCGTACTCCGCAGAGGCACCGGGTACGTGTTCCTTAACGAGGACGGCCGTCCGTGGACAAAGGACTCGCTGGCCCTGCGATTCCGCCGACTTCGGGTGCGCGTCGGCATCGGTGCCGACACCAGGGGAGAGAAACTCGTGCTGTACTCGAACCGTCATACCTACCTCACGGCGGCGGCCACCGAAGTCTCGGCCGCAATGCTCGGGTTACTAGCCGACCATACGGACCCGCGCACAACCCGAAGATACCTGCACGTCCCGCCGGCGGAGATCTTCGCGGCCGGCGAGAAGGTGCTTCAGAATTTGAACTGAACGTCGTTGGCCGCTGACACCCGGATCGTCCGCGGTGAGATAGCAGCCGGTCGCCCCTCTCGCCGCTTCCGCCAAGCGTCAAGGTCGGCCGGGTCGATTCGCCAGCTCGCCCGGCTGTGGCCGAGTGACTGGTCATAAGCATGCAGCTTGTCGGGGCCATCCGGCAAATGGATGGCCCGGCGGATGGTGGTTGGACTCACTCCCGCGATCGCCGCCGCCTGGATGATGGTTAGGAGACAGCCCGGCCGTTTGTCGGCTTGGCGGAGTAACACACCGAGTTTCCGGTCGATGCGGGCGAGTAGGCGGACGACGACGGAACGCTGCGCCACCCTTCGACTTGGCGGGTCGGTCGAACGATTGTCTCGTCTGATTCGTCGTGCGGTTGCGGGCGCAGTCGATCCGATCTGCGGCGTGTCGATTACGGTAGCCGCGTCGGGTTGACGGTGTTCGTGTGGTTGTAGTGACAACGCAAACGCCCCCAGTTCTGCCATTCGGCAGTGGAAGCGTTTGCCCGCAAACGGCCGGGTCCCTGCACCCCGGGCGTCCCGTTTACGTCATCCGTCGCCTGTTCGACCATCGCTCACTTAGGGGAGGTGATTTCCCTTGCCCTGAGAAACTTTCCCAGAGCGTGAGTTTCCGACGCCGTCCAAGCTAAAATCAACCACGGAAGTGTAGCGGGGACCGCGAGCTTTGACAAGCCCCCCAAGAAGCTTAGTCTGGCTGATGTCTCGGCGAAGGACAAGTTGTCGGATCACAATTCCCAACGCCGCAAAGTGCGAATCGAGGTAGAGTCCTAGGGCGAGTGTTTTCGCATTCGCTGATCATTTCGGCGGCTTGTCCAACTTCGCTTCGAATTGAAGAACCTCGGTATCGATGACGATATCGTGCGTTTGCGTGCCGTCGTTAAAGCGCGGATGGACTTTCCAGTTCCCCTTTTGAACCTTCACCGGGCGGAACCACACGGTCAGTTCCAATGACTTTTGATCGAACGCTTCCCGCCATTTCCGGGCTGTGGCCTCGTCCACGTTGAACGCAGCGACCAGCGTACAGGCGTCCGTGGTTTCCGGATACACGTTCGTACCAATCTTTTTTTCGTCCCAGTGAATGTGCCACAGGTGGAGTCGCCAGGTGCTCCGCTTCGCGTCGAAGTCGTAGGTGCCTGGATGGACGAGGGCATTTCGGGCGTCCTGAATCTTGATGAGCGGGGACGCTTCGATGTCCCACTGGTTGAACGTCGCTCGGTAGACTTTCTTTTGAGCGTCCTTGAAGTTGAATTCGTAGCCAACCAATTTCCGCATGATCGGGCTGAAATCGTTGATGTTCGTCCCTTTACCCTGAATCAGCGGCGGAGCCATCAAAGGCTCCGCGTTCTTAATTGCTTTGGCCAGTACGGCTTTTCGCTCTTCCTCACGATTCTGGGCGAGTTCTTTTTCGTCCGCTTTTTTGATCGGTTGGACTTCGCCTGGTCGTGCCTTACCGGGATCCTTGTCGTCGGTGGTCGTCTTGCCGCTTGGCGCCTTGGCGACCTCAATTGGGCTCGTAGATGGTGGCGCCGATTCCTTCTTCGATGGGGAGAAGACACCGATCGCCCAGAGGATGCCGAACACCGCCAAGACGGCGAAGATGCCTCCACCGGCGATGAGAAGGACAACGGGACACTTGGGGCGAGTGTTAGTCGCCTCTCGGTTACTGCGTTCGGTCTTATTTCCGCGATCCGTTCTCGGTCGATCGGACCGTTTCGGCCGCCGGACCTCATCAGGCTGGTTCGGGACATCGATGGCTGATCCGCACTTGGGGCACTTGACCGTGCGGCCCGCAGCGTTGTCGGGAGCTTTGAACTTGCCGCGACAAGACGAGCAGACGATTGCGATTGGCACGATTGCTTCCTTTTGTCTGCGTGATCGCCGAGATCGGTCTCGGTTTCACCCCGATGACGGTGGCACCAAGATTACCCGCGCGGGCCTTGGTGATTCGCAATATCTCACGCAAGTACGGGAACCGCGTCAGCAGGCGATGAAACCCGCAATCGTTGCACGTCCGGTCGAGTCGTGACCCCGAGAACGATTAAATCTGACCGCGTTGCTGTTCGAGCTGGCGACAAATTGCGTCCAAGTGCTCAATGACCTTTTGTCCTTCGGCGACAAATGTCTTCACCGATCGCAGCAGTCGGTCCAAATCTCGCGCCGATACGTCGCAAGGCTGCGGACCGAGGTTCAGTCCCGGGAATCGGTAGTCGGACGGAATGCGGTAGCTTTGCGTCTCGCGATCGTAAGTCACCGGCACCCCGGCCGTCGACAGGATCTCAACGTCGCGGTAGACGGTTCGGACGCTGCATTCCAGTTCCTTGGCGATGTCGGCCGGACTCCAACGGCCGGCGCCGGCAATCAGGCGAAGAACGCGGAGAACGCGAGCCAGCCGTTGGCACTGGCGCAATCGCCGTTCGCTCTCATCGCGCTTCTTCGCCATGCCGGCGCTGCTCACAGTTTCGTTCGGTGAGCCAGAGTCGCATGCTTCAATGCCAGAAGTGGGTCAGTGTTAAAAGTGACCCGAAGATGTCCAGAAGCCTGGCGATCGTGTTGGAATGAACTCCGACCAAGCAGCTTCGATCCCACGCGACCATCCCGGCCTGCGAAGGCTGATCCCGATAACCGAGATCCGACACCTGTACCGGCTGCTCCGATACTCGCTGGTGAGCACGGCAGCCCACCTCCAAATTGCGAAGGAAATGCGGCGGAACTCGACAACTCTCCAGGGGCTCCTGGAACGGAGTCGTGCCCATTTCGGACTTTATGACAATCACGATGAAGCGTTTCATCCGAGACCATGCCCTGGGGAGTTGTCAGATGAAGTGATTGCGAGTCAGAAGCCCGTACACCAATTGCTCCCGCAAATCGTGCAAAACGGACTCCGAGTCCCGTCCCACCACATTCTTCATGCGAACTACGTCGATTACGAAGTGAGCCCGACGCGGACGACAGACTCAACATTCGAGAGCGGAGTTCGAGGTATGGCAGGAGGCGGCATCGACATCCTTCTTGCGAACACGCACGATCGGCTCCCCGTTGTCGCAGAGGTAAAAGGGGCGACGGACCGGAACCTGTTTCTGGGTCTCATCCAGGCCCTGACTTACGCGGTCGAGCTTTCGACCTTGCAGCAACGGAAGCGGATGGGCCGAGCTTATCCCGAGAAATTTGCTTGGCCGCCTGATGGGCCAGTCCTCGACATCTATCTGCTGTTGGTCGGAACGCCGACAAGCCGGTTTCATCCGGCTTTCCTGGATCTAGTCAACCTCATCAGCAGCGAGCTGCTGGCTCCTGATATGGCAGTAGCCCGCATCGTTCGCAGAATAGCGTGCCTTAAGGCGGATCCGGCCGGCACTGCCGATCCCTCGTTTTCCGTTGTATTCCTGCATCCTGGACTGGTGTAAGGTCACGCGGCCCACCGGATGAGCCTCGCGTGCCGGATGCGACCCGACTTGGCGGCAAAGTCCTGACCACTGAGGATCGCCTTCTTACCGAAGTAATTCGGATCGAGGCTGATGGCATCCCCTTCTCGTTTCGTCATCCGCCGGCACTCCTCGTCACTCCAGTTGCTCACCCAGGCGATCGGCGTCATGGCGCCGCGATCGTCGGCCGTGCTGAATTCGACGGCGCCGACCAACTCGGCATTTCCCTTGCCGGCAGTGCCGGGTTTGAAGCCAGTCACGACGGCGTGGACGTCGAGGCATCGCTTCCGTTTGATCCAGTGATCGACCCGCTGGCCCGCCTCGTACGGTTGGTCGAGCTTTTTCCAGACGGTTCCTTCCTTGCCCTCGGCGATCGCGAGTTGGTGGAAGAACAGTTTGTCCTCGACGTGGTAATTCACAGGGTCGATGTGCGGGTTCGTCGCCGAACTCAGTGCCTCGGCCAGAAGTCCGAGACGCTCGTGGAGGGGACAGAATGTGACGTCGCGGCCGTTCAGCCGGATGA
Organism: uncultured Gemmataceae bacterium; assembly: GCA_963773845.1. Classification (GTDB taxonomy): domain Bacteria; phylum Planctomycetota; class Planctomycetia; order Gemmatales; family Gemmataceae; genus SIAJ01. Next base: position 32,311 of record CAVZCU010000011.1, on the reverse strand, counting down.
CGTCGAACGCCGCGAACCGCAGACGGCAGACGTACCGATCCTGGATGACTTTCGCCTTGTCGGGGGTCGTCGCCAGGATCGCGACCGCGGCCTGGAGTGGGTGGCCCGTCATCGTCTCGCCGGTGTCGACCTCGGCGACCGGACAAACCAATTCGCCGTCGAATATCGTGCCGACTAGGCTGTCGAACCCCGTGGACAGGTGTGTGAGGTTGGCTTGATACTCGGGGAGTCGGTAGTTCACCTCACTCACGGTCCGGCCGGTAACCCGGACACCCTGTTCGGTGACGTGAAATAGGGCGCGGACGCCGTCCTTCTTCTCTTGTGCGCACCAGCCCGAATCGTCGCGTTCGATGTCGGCCGCTTCGTAGGTGGTCAGGTCATTCCAGTCCGATAGCAGCATCGGCTGGACTTGCTCCGGGAGCGGTTCGCCGGGATTCTCTATTTCCCAGAAATGGCTGCGAAGGGCGGCGACGTAGGGCTCTTTCGCCAGCCGCCGCTGCGCATGGACGGTGAGGCGAAGTTCATTGCAACGCCGCACTAACTCCAAAAGGGACTTCGTCATGGGTCGCTCCCGGGACTCGTTGGGCCCGGAGCGCGTACCCGCGGCGGCGGCGGGTGGCGGTCGCTCGGGAAAATCGGTCAGGAATCAGCGGGAGAACGGAGTGATGACGCGTCCCTGTGATCGCGCAGGCATCTGTCGGCTGCCGCCTCGAATTCCACCGGGAAATGCAGCTTCAGATATGCCGTTTGGATGGTCAGAACTGCTTCGGCGATGGCGTGAGCCTTACAGAAACTGTACCTCGCGAATCGCTCGACGAATCCAAATGCCCACGTCGCCAGTTGTGTGTCCCGGCTCATTGTTGCTGATGCAGTGAAGTAGTTGTCTCGCTCCGCGTCCACTGATCGTCGATCCTTGCCCTTGATGGCTGCCAGAATCTGCCAGGCGTCAGCCGACGAGACGCTCCCACTATCGCTTAACATGCGCATCAGGTCCTCGTCGAACACTGGAACACCGCAGCTTGACTTGAGTTGTTGGTCAATGACAAGGTTGCCGGTGGATCTTCGGTTGGTTGCGCTCCTTCGCCGCGACGTAGTCCTTGAGCAAGCCGGCCTCGATGGGACCGGGGCGGTACAACGCAACCGCCGCCGCGAGGTGCTCCAGCTTACTCGGGCCGATCTGGATCAGGAGTTTTCTGAATCCCTCGGATTCGCAACCGTGCACTCCTGCGAGGTTGGCTCGACGGAACTGGTCGTAGACCGCGGGGTCGTCGATCGGCAGGTCGTGCAGGTTCAATCGGACGCCTCGATTGGTGCGGACTTGCTGCTGTACGTGCTCGAATAGCTCCAGATGACGTCGATCGAAAACGCCGATTCGTAGTCCCCTTTCCGGAATGGAGTGAGGGAGTAGCAGTTCCCTCACCCGTTTGAGCGAGTGACTCGATGTTTCCAATGTGAGGTATGAATCGTTGTTGGGCGATCGCCTGGGTCCGACGAATCGTTCGAAGAACAAACCGGCTCGAAGTGGGTTGATCCCGGTGAAGCCCAGGGCGAACAGGATCACGGAGCTACCAGCTGCCCCGCGCAGACGAACGGGGATTTGCTCCTCGCGGCACAATTCCCCCAGTTCTTTCATCGCCGCAAATGCCGGCACAAAACCTCGGTTGGCGATGATGTCGATCTCGGCGTCGAGTCTTCGAATGAGTGCCGGCGTTGACGGGAGTTCTTCTCGCTTGTGAATCGGCCGCGTGAGCACCGTCAAACAATGCGTTCGCAAATCGTCCAGCGCGGTTTCGGTGTTCATGCGGGAATTCTTCTCCTTGTCGGCGATTCGATGCCGGGCCAGGAACTTCGTCAATCAGGGGACCAAGAACTCTTCACCGTCGCGCAAGACCACGACGTTTCCGAAGTGGTTGCGGAACGCTTCCGGTTCGAAAGTGTGGATGGGAACCACCTGCTTCGCGTTGATTGCAGCCACGAATTCGACGAGGTCCGGCACGTAAATGTGTCCGCTGGCGTGAGCGACCACGAAATCCCCGCAGGCCTCCGGTACCCGCCTCTGCGCCTCAACCCAGTCGGCGTTCCTGAGGTAGCCTGGCCAGAGCGAGTAGATCAGTCGGCTCTTGGACGGCAAGCCGTCCGCGAAGTCGAGCTCCATCATCGATGGCCGGAACACCATGAGGTAGCGGTCCGGCTCGGCGAGGATTTCCGCCAGTTCAATTCGGTCGGGCTCGAAGAGTTTTGCGAGTCGCTCGATGTTCCGTCGCCGGAATGCCGTGTTGTGGTAGACACGGATTTGTTTGTCGCTGGTTGGTCGAGGGATGTGGGCCTCGCCGGCCACGAGATGAAGGATGAGGGCGGCATAGGCGTCGGCCACGAAAACCCGCCCCGTTCGTTGGGCCGTCCGGTAGAAGGTAACGACCCGATCCACGTCCTGAGCGGAAAATGCTGCAAGGACGAGTGCCGGCGCCGCTTGAGTCAGTTCGACCGTTCGCTCTTCCAGTTCGAATTCGCTGAGTTCCTGGACGGGATCGTTACCCAAATGCGTTCCCTCGACGACGAGCACGTCGATCGATCGGCCTCGTAACTGTGACAGGAGCGAATTGGCCATGCCGGGCTTGCGTCCGTGGCGGCGGATGTCTCCGGAGTACAGGAGCAGTTTCCCCTCGGCCTCGAGGCGAAAGGCCACGCACCCGAAGGTGGAGTGGTCGACTGAGAACGGCGTCACGGTCACGTCGCCAATGGTGAAAGCAACGCCAGGGCTGATTGGTCGATGTCGGTTGCGATCGAATTTGGGCCGGTGCGCGAAAACCGAGCCGGCGAGCATCATCTTGCTCGTTCCTCGGGTCGCGTAGATCGGGATTTCCGGCCGCGTGTGGTGCACGAGTCCCGAGTGATCCAGGTGCGCGTGGCTCACCAGGATCGCGTTGGGGGCGCGAGCATCGTCGGTAAACAGGCCGGGAACCTTGGGAATGGTGCCGTTGGCGATGAGTTCGTCCCGGCTCGACCGGAGAGCCTTGTTCGAGTCGAACGGTTCTCGGTTGCTGTCGACCAACGGGAGTCCACCGTCGAGGATCAGTCGGGTCGTCGTCGACTGGACTTCGACGCACGAGCCGCCGATTTCCTTTGTGCCTCGGTGGATGGTGAGCTTCATATTGCTTGGTTTGTCCCTTCGGTTGCGCCTCGGATTGCTTCCTTTTGAGTTCCTTCTGGGAGTCTGTAGCTTGCTGCGATGCAGTTCAGGACACCGCCCTCGCGTGCCAGGTTCTTGCATTCGAGCGGAATGACGGGCACCGGATGAAAAACTGCGTTCAGCTTGTCCAACGCGGATTGGTCCGTCTTCGCTCCGAAGATCGGAGCCACAACGACGTGTTTCGTGCGGATAAAGTTCACGTAGCAGCCGACCGCCGAGGGGATGCCGGCGGTTGATCGCCTCTCGTGGACGTAGGGGATGGTTTCGATTTCGAGCTTGTGCCGGATAAGCAATTGGACGAGCCGGTGGCCGTAGGCCGGGTCGACTTTGCTGTAATCGTTCACGAGTACGGCGTCATCGCTGATGAACCGCACCACGGCGTCCGCGTGGCCGATGGGATCGTAGGGTTCCTTCGGAATCACGATTAGTTCGTCGATCTGCAACAGTTGCCGAAGTTGGTCCCGAAGACGAACTCGCTTCCAGGCTGGGTTCTCCCGGTAGATTTTGTCGGTGACGATCGCCTTGTTTCTGGCCGCGACGATGTTGCCGCCATCCAGAACGATCGGCGATCGACGACAGTTACCCAGATCGCGAAAGCATTTCGAGACGAGGTCGCCGGTCTTGAGGTCCGGTTGGTCTTTCAAGTAGTCGGGATCGTAGCGGAATTTCACGAGCTTTCCGCGATCGACCTGAATCGCGGAATAGTCCGCTACCCAAATGTCCCGGACGTTTTTGAGCAAACGAACTTCGATCCCGTGAGACGTGAGCGCTTGCGAAAGTTGCCGGAACAGTTCCGGGTGTCGGGACTCGAGCATGGCGGCGAGGAATACGCAGTCTACTTCCCACTCGGGAATCATCGGGCAGCTCCCCGCTGAAAAGCCCGCTCCGACAATTCATTGACCGAATTGGTGAGGATCCCGGCCTGGTGCTGATCGGCGACCAGTTGACGGAGTTCGGTCGGTCGAATCACTTGGACCCGGCCCGCCCAGCCGACGATCCAGCGCACGATCTCGTTAAGTCCGTCGATGCGGAAGAACAGCGTCACCGATCCGTCGCGGTGCTTCTTCGACTTCTGGGTCGGGTGCAAGTTGGTTTCCAGCACCACGTCGGCGGCGGATTCGACGAAACGGAGTTCCACGTCGTAAGTCTTGTTGCCGCGATACACTCCCCAGGCATCGCCGAGGTATGCGGTCAGGTCAAAGTCGTCGGGAATGGTGGCTGGGTCGTCGATCATTCGAAGGCTCTTAAAGCGCGCGACCCGATACGTGCGTGGCAGTTCACGGTCGGACGGTCGGCCGATGACGTACCAGGCCGCTTTGATCAACGCGAGCCGATAGGGATGGAGCGTGAGGTTTACCGGTACCGGCTCGTACGGACTGACGTAGATGCCGTTGATCTGCTTGCGTTCGATCAACGACCGCTGCACTGTGCGGATGATGTCTTGGTGTTGACGGCGATCGGCGAGTTTCAGGCCGAGGACTTCGATGAACTGACGGGCATCGTGGAGAATTCGTTCCGCATTCCCGTTGGTCGCCGCGAGTTTCTCCGTGGTGGGCTTGGCGCCTGAGTTCACCTTGAGCCCGCTTGCCTCGGAAAGAACGGTTGCCGTCGCTTGTCCGAGAATCTCCTCGTCAGTGAGGTTCAGCGTGGGGAATCGAAAATCGGGCTGTAGCGTGTAGTACTTCTGCTGCTTGTCGAACATCCACGGAATGCCGGCTAGTTGCAGCACAACCAGGTCGCGGTAAACGGTCCTTTCCGCAACTTCCAGTTCTTGAGCGATTGCCTTCGCATCGTAGCGTCCCCAGCCTTGAATCAGTTGCAAGACGCGCAGAATACGGGCCATGCGATCTGCTTGTCGGAGTCGGCGATCGGAGTCGGGTGCTGCTCGAAGGCCGGGGACCGGGCCGCGAGGATTGTAGTTCATGCGTCCCTCCGTTCGGATACCCGTGGGTCGCGGAACCGAGGGACGCCGAGTGCTGTGATGGCGTTCGAATTCTTCTTGGCGGCTTCAATTCGTAGCAAATGTGGTTCAGTCGTTCGGACGTGATCTTCGGCTTGAGTCGCAGTCAGCATGGTCGGATCCTGGTAGGCATCGTACCGGTCCGCCTGCCACGAGTGGGTCAGTGGACTGTACGACGCTCCCGGAATTGTTGAGCCAGGTTTGAATTCGGAGCATGTCGAGAGCTTGTCTCCAGACGATGCACCGTTTGCCTCGCTCTTGAATTCGGGCAGGTTCATTCACTCGAAGCTCCTGCACAATGCCGGCCGCGAGCCAGTCGGCCAGCCTGGGCGTCGTCTTCCAGCAGATGGAGTAGGCTGACATCCCACCGCTGGCGTCAAGAAATCCCAGCGCGAACGGGCCGATCCCTTCAGTGGTGATGCTCGGTGGCGGCGGGTTTGGATTGTCTCGACTCGGAATTGGCCCGAATCGTTCGGTGAGCCCGGTCACGAGCCGGCTGTTGCCGATTTCGACGATGAGCCGATCGCCGACCGTTTGGATTTGATGGTGACACTGAAGAATTGCTCGCACTCGGTTCAAGAGTTCGGACTGGTCCCGACGGACGGTGATTTTCAGAACTTGCCGGTGCTTCGATTTCACCTTTCCGCAGGCCCAAAGAACGCCGACGAGCCACGCGACCAGCGGTGAGTCGCGGTCGAAGAAGTTCGCGTCGACGGTCCGGCTGTTGGCGGCTCGATTTCGGAATCTAGCGCTCCGGCCGACATTGGTCCGGAGCCAGAGTTTGCGGGCCTTGCTGGTGATGGAGTTCTCGGATCGCCTGAGTCGACAAGCGAGATTGGCGGTTCCGTCGCGTGCGAAGGTCTCGACCATTTCTCGTACTTCGCGGTGAGTCCAACGTCTTCGCATCACCGGTGCTCCTGGAGGAACGACTTTCGTTCTCAGCAGAGATCGATCCCGGAAAACGAATTTGTTCTCCGAACTTCGAAGTCGCTCCCCGGGAAGTCGTCGGAGATTCGGGGAACGATCCCGTGCGTCGGTCCGTTAGATTCGCCTATTTGAGCAGAGCACTGCGGCCGACAAACTCCTCCGCGGATTCCGAACGTGACGGACGCGTTCGCCCAGACCTACAAGACGAAATGTCCCCGCTTGGCGTTGTCATCAGATGAATTCTGAGATGCTACTTCGTCTGACCGTCAGAATTGTTTTGAAAGATCGCAACGATCTTCTTCGCCACCGAGCTGGTCGATCCGAGTGGTCGCTCTTCACCATCTGTATCGATGTAGGTCCACGTTACGTTGTCCCCCCCGGGCGCATTGATTCGGTGAAGAGCGCGCTCTCTTTTGCCTCCCGGTACCGCGGATCAGCCTCAGGCACGACCAGCACCTTGCAGAAGGGATCGAACTGATCCACGGTGATGTCCACGATCATATTCTCGACCGCGACCCAAGCATGCGGACGACGTTTGAATCGCCCGCGCACGGTTCGCGATCGAAATCCATTGTTCGTCAGCACTTTTTCGAGCGCAAGAGAAAATGAAATGCAAAAGCCTGCGAGCGAGGGCCCTAGTCCTTTCTGTTGCTTGACGAATTCTTCTCCCGCCGCTCGGACAGCGTGTGCAATCAGGTTGATGCTCTGCAAATGGTCTGACATGACCGTTCGCCTCGAATGCTATCCCGTCTTTGATCCAACAGTTCGTCATGCACAGAGTGAAATGTCCAGAACGTTCCGCACCAAACTGCGTCCAAGCAAGGTTCTTCGGGAGCCCGTCAATTGAATTCTCAGTTCGTCGTCGATTCGTACAGGTCCTGCCGCCGGCTTTTGGGCGATTTCGTTCATTTCTTCGGCATCGCGCTGGCCGCGCTCGGCCTTGATGATCTGAATAACTCGTTCTCCGTCCGATTTCATCGTTGCCAACCATTTGGGTCCGCCAGGATCGTACTTGCTGAAGATGATTGCTGCGCCAGCCGCGAATTCGCAGAATTCGGCCAAACTGCCGAACGACGCGTGCAGCGGTTTGCCTCGGTGTTGGCCCGGAGTTCTTTTGCTAGCGGGTACTTCGTGAGCACCGCGCTTTCGGCCGTGACGGACCATCGGCAATCTACTGGGCCACACTACTCGCGCGGTCAAGAACCGGAGTTCGCGAAGATCCAGCTGTGGGCTTGGTCCGCGACCTTCGCCAGCAAGGGGAGGTCATCGCGGCCAAAGGACTCGGTCCGCTTCCAATCGTCGCCGTCCTTGTACAGCCGCGTCACGGTGACGTTGTGCCGCTTGCTGTTCGTCGTTTCGTTTTCCCAGATCGTCGCCTTCACCGAGCCGAGTCGGATTTCGTGAGCGGGTTTCTGTTTGGCCATCAGAGTAAGGTCCTTTCTGTGACTAGCGTTCAAAGAAAGTACCCGGGTCACGACGGTTCGGCCAGGTTCGGGTTTGTGGCTGCACGCACTCGCTCTTGAGCTTCCGCTGCCCGCGGTTAGATGCGAGGTGCTGTTTGAAGCGTCGGTCGATGTGACCGGAGCAGGTTAGCGGGATTGAAATGCCCATGGAGGTGCGGTGGCTTGAGCCGCGGACTGCAGGGAGTGTGAACATAAGAGTTACCTGTTCCGCGCCAGGTGAACGGTCGAGGACGCGGAGGATAAGTTCGTTGAACGAAGTACCAGTGCCGGTCTTGCCCCCACGAGCAGTGGGAACGCATCCCGGCACCGCCCGAACCGAAGCGGGCGGACGAGGCGGTGTGAGGCCAAGCAGAGACGGCCCACGACTCTACTCGTCCGGTCCACTCTCGTCCCCGAACTCGCCCAGGATCCGCCTGCTCGGATGCCAAATTCCTAGTCGGCTGTATTCCCGTGATTACCGGCGGGCGGGGCGGGCCGTCGCCGGAGGAAATTCTAGCACCATTGCGCGACCGCGTCTTACCTGTTAAGCAGCGAGTGGGCGGTTCGAATCTGTCTCGCGGAGGGCCAGGACGAGGGCGGTGGCAGCGACGGTCCATTTGGCGGACATCGACAGCTCCGGGGCCGGTCGGGGGATTATCCGGCCGCGGGCCCGGCCGGTCCTAACGGGCGAAAAAAGAAAGCGGCCCGGTGCGTTACCGGGCCACCAACACCGTGCCGAGGGTTCGGGGCCCTCGGCGTGCGGCACCGCCGCAATCCCGACTTAAACAAGCATACCTCTCATTTTTAGGCCGAACAAATTGCTGGGCGCCGGCCGCTATTTCGGAAGGGGACGATAGAAGATGTAGGAGCCGCTCGTTCTCGACTTGAGGTCAAGCTCCAGCCTTCGGACGCGCGACTTTTCCGTCGCGGGTTCCCCGTCCACATTCTGGTGCAATAGCGTCACCTTGGTGCCCCAGGCCTTTTCCACGATGGCGGTGTGGTTGGGTGCGCCGAGGTTCCAGGTATACCCGCCGTTCTTGAACACGGCACTCTTGAACTGAATGATGTCTCCGGGGTATAGCGCGTGGATGTCGTCGGAACTACCCCAGACGTAGTCCTTGCCGGGCTTCGCACCCGCGGCTTCAAAGGCTTGCTCGATCAAGCGCGTACACTGGCCGTCGCCGACTCCCTTTTGATCGACCCTCGAGGCCGCGAAGTTCACGATCTTGGTCCCAAGATGCGCCGACGCCGGCGCATCAATAGGTCGATAAAATCCGTAGGTCCCGCTCTTTCTCCACTTGAGGTCGAGGTCGAGCCTGTGGACGCGAGCGTTCTCACTCACGGGAGAACCGTTGCCGTTCTGGTACAGGATCGTCACCTTGGTGCCCTGGGCCTTCTCCACGATGGCCGGAAAGCCGGTCAGGTCCCAGGTGCCCGCGCCGTGCTGGAACACCGCGGGGTCGGTCTTCGACGTTTTCGCGTGGTATTCCGACTTGAACTGAATGATGTCGCCCGGATGCAGGTCGCTGATTCTGTCGGTGGTTCCCCACCTGAGGTCTCGGCCGGGCTTCGCACCGGCTGAGGCGAAGGCTTGCTCGACCAATCGCGTGGAATGGCCGTCGCCAACCTTTTGGCCGACGCGCTTGGCCGCGAAGCCGACGATCTTGTCCCCCAATTCGTCCGCGGGGGTCGGGTTCGCGCTACTGAGCAGCCACAAGGTGACCATGCCGACGCTGAAGATGGATCGTTTCACGTTCGTTCTCCTGTTGCTTTCGCGGGCGGGTTTTGTTGGGCCCGGCCGGCCCGCACGGGCCGCTCCCAACCCTCCCATCGCCGGCAGGTGGGCCGAGCGCACAGGCCGGCCGAAGATTTTTCCCGCCGTCCCGGTCGGGCCGCGGATGAGGCGGTCAAGCCGTTGCGCGATGAGCCGGGCAGACCGGATGGAAATGATTCCTTTGGAGACATTTCCCCGAGGGGCGGAAGGCGGCCGCCACCGGGCCGCCGGACGCCAGAATCTGTTTCCGTTTCGCGCCACGGTTCGTTACGTGGTGGGCATGAGCGACCGCCACGGCGGCCGGCGCACGACCGCCCCCTTGCCGGCGCCTGTCGAGTTGTAAACGCCGAACGGGAAGTGCAGCGCGTGCCCGACGTGGCCAGGCGGCTGCGGCCGGGTCCGGATAGCCAGGTGCTAGTCCCGATGACCGGAGGGGCCAGGAGGAGGACCGGCGCCGGTGCCGGGAGGCGGGCTTCGGTCACCACCTCGTCAAGCCGGCCGAGCCGAAGTCTTGCGCAGCTTGCTCGCGCGCCCGCCGTAACCCCGGCGCAACGTGCGCTGCCCACAACACCTGGCTTTCCAGTCCATCCGGCCGTGAAACCGGACGTCGCGGGGCCAGCCCGGCCCCACGACGACGAGGGGGCCCGCATACTGCTGGATTTCGAATGCCACCGGCCAACACCGCGCCCACGGACTTTGTTCGTGTCGGGATGTGCAGTCGGCACGGTCGTGCGACTTGGAGTGCCCGAGGCGGGGTGACCTCCCGGCAGAAGCTGTTCCCTGGAACGTCTGTCGTTCGCAGGATGCGGGAGGCGGTGTACGCCGACAGTCCGTCCAGCGGGGATTAAGACGGCGGTCCAAGCCGCCTTCCCAACCGCCCGGGGCCGGGGCGATACAAGCTTCTGCCTCAAGCGGGCTGCAGACGACCTTGGGCCGTCCAGCGACGGGCAGGTCGTCAAGTAAGATGCAAAGAACCCCCGCTCGTTCCGCCGGTGAAAGAGGCACTCGGTCTCCACTGCCCGCCGCCTAAGCCTGAACAGCCGTTCGACAGCATCAGCGGCAGTTTGAACTATTCTAATCCGGAATGTCCAGATTTGGCCGCAGCTTTCTCGCCCGTTCGAAATCCTTCTTAGCCAGTTCTTCTTTACCCAATTGCTGATAAACGCGTCCGCGTTCGATAAGCGGCCAGGGATATTCGGGATTGTCGCCCGCGAGATCGATCGCCTTCGTGAAGTCGGCGAGGGCCGAGTCGTAATCCTTCATCCCTTCGTAGGCGGCGCCTCGCTGATAGAAACCTTCGGCCTTCTCGGACTCCATGGAAATTGCTTTCTCCGCGTCCGCCAGGGCTTTGTTGAATTCGCCCCCCGTGCCCCAAGCCCAGGAACGATCGACGTAAATCAGGTAGTTGTTGGGCTCGATCGTCGCGGCGCGATCCAGGTCGGCGACGGCCAGCGAGACCGCACCCTTCTTGGTATTCGCATTGGCCCGACAAATCAGTGCTCTCACACAGCGATCGTCCAATTTCAACGCCAGATTGCAAAGCTGAATCGCCGGATCGAGCTGCTCTGAATCGTTGAACCTCCAGGCCCGCTCGGTGTGGGCGTTGGCCGCCCGCGGATCGCGCTCGTGCGGACGCAGGCGGATGACGGCCCGCGAGCCGTCGCCGGGATCGTGATAGTTCACTTCGATCAAGCGGCCGTCAAACGTCCCTTCGACTTTCGCGCCGCCAACGACGCTGTCCGTCGGAGTCTTCTCGCGGATCGCTTTCACGTATCGCCACTGAATGCGATCGTCCTTCAGCGTCCCTTCCACGAGCCACGCATAGTCGCCGTCGTTGGTTCCGAACTGTCCGCGCAGCGCCTCTCCCTCGCGATCCGTGATCCACAGAGTCGCCGGCTCCCAGTGCGTCGGATCCTTGGGATCCAACATGACCTCGCCGCTCCAAATGCCTTCGGCCGGCAAGCGATCGCCCAACGGCGTCGCCGTTTTCGTCTTTGACCAAGCAAAGAATCCCATAACCAGCACCGCAGCCAAGCCGAGCACCGCCAGCGCGATCGCCCGACGTCGATTGAGCCTTGCTCGCCTCGGCGATACGTCGCAGGCGTCCAACGCATCGGCGAATTCCATCATGCCCGCGAATCGCTGACCGGGCGAATGGGCCATCGCTTTCAAACAGATCGCGTCCAGCGTGGGGCTGAGTCCGACAGCGAAACGCGACGGCCGTTCCACGTCGCCGCGAAGCTTCGCACGCAGGACCTCTTCGACGGGACCTACGAACGGCTGCCGGCCGGTCAGCAATTCGAACAAGATGGAACTCAACGCATACACATCCGTCGATGGAGCGGCGGATTCCGCGGCGCCGATTTGCTCCGGCGCGGCGTAAGCGGGCGTGCCGACGAAGACGCCGCTGCTGGTCACCCCCGAGCCGCCCGTGGCGGAGTTGCGGGCCAGCCCGAAGTCCGTGACAATCGGCTCGCCATTCTTGTCGAGCAAGATGTTCGCCGGTTTCAGGTCGCGGTGGATGACACCCGCCTCGTGCGCGGCGGCCAGCGCTCGCGCGATCGTCCTCACAAGGCGGACTGCGTCCGCGGGCGTCAGCCGTTGCTCCCGTTTGATCCGCGCGGCGAGCGTTTCGCCTTCGATGATCGGCATCGTCAAGAAGTGAACGCCCTCGATCTCGCCGACGTCGTAAACCGGGCACAGGTGGCGTTGGTTGAACCCGGCGGCGATTTTCGCTTCGCGGTGGAACCGCGAGAGTTGGGCATCGTCGCCGGGAGTGAAATGCGGAACCTTCAGCGCGACGCGGCGTTCGAGCTTGCAGTCGTAGGCGGAATACACGGTGCCCATGCCACCGCGGCCGAGAACGTCGAGGATGCGGATCGCGCCCGAACCGCTCCGGAATGCCGGGCGTCACGCCCGTCGCAGAGAGTGAGTTGGATAGTTGCGTCGCAGCGACTTCGTCGGCATCGGGTGCGCCGGCCTCGACCGCATCATGCAGTTCGATCTGCAATCGCAGGGTCTCCGCGTGTTTCGGAAACCGCTGAACGAATTCATCCCGATTCGGAGTTCGGCCGTTGCGGTGTGCCAGGAGGTATTCGTGATGGATGAGATCGAGAGCGGCCTCGGTATCGTCGGCGGCCGAGGGGAACCGCCTCAGATAGTCCTCGACCGCCGTCGCCGAGCCGTTCGCCCAGCGCATCGCCTGGTCGACGCGCAAGATCGACGCGAGTTCGAGCGGGGCGACGGGGCCGGTCTGCGCGAGGAACGCCTCGAGATCGGGCGGCGGGCCCGATTGCCAGAGCTGGCGGTAGCGCTCGGCGGGGGGCTCATTCATCGCCGCCCTCGTCCAGGCGGAGCTCTAGGGCGACGCGGTCAATCGCCCGGCTCAATTGCACGCGGCGGGCCTGGGCCGTGCCGCCGAGGCGCTGCGCGATTTCTTCCCAGGCAACCTCCTGCCCTCGTAAATCCGCGAGCAGACGTTCTTCGGGCGTCAATCGCCGCCGCGTCTCGGCAAGCAAATCCCTTGCTTCAACCACTTGGCTCGGCGTCGGCGTTTCGCCCGCGATGCCCGAGAGCGCATCCTCCCCCGTAGCCGTCCGTCGCTGATCGCGTTTCTTGCGATGTTCGTTCCTCGCGGCGGAGGCGAGTTTATCCGCGCATGCGGACGAGCAGTCGGACCAGTTCTTTAGGATCGTCGAGATCGTATTGCCCGGCGGCGGTCCGCACGAAGAAGCTTTTGAGCACGCTTTGGCAGACGTCCATCGAATCGAAGACGCGGTTGAGCCGCGAATCTTCGAGGTTGAGGCGGACTTGGCGGCGGATTAGCGATTCATACTTGCGGACCAACTCCTCCGCTGCCTGGCTGTCGCCGGCGCGAATACGCTTGAGAAAATCGGAAAAAGCGGGTGCCGCAGACATCACGCTCCCGTGGGGGAGGAGGCCGCCGTAAGGCGCAGTTGTATGTAGCCAAACAAATTTTGCAAAATTTTGTGCGCTCCCCCTTACGACCGGCGATGAGGCTGTCGGAGTGAACGATCGGGGCAACAAGGCTGGTACGTCACCCGCAAACCCGTGAGTTCAAACAACTTCACAGCCAAGAAACAAGGACAAGAGGGAAGCGCGATGAAAACTTTCAGCAAACCGCTTTGGGCGAGCCTGTTCGGCGTCGTGGTGCTGGCTTCTCCAGCGACGGTTTTCGCCGACCCGGTCGGTCCAAGCCCCAAGGTCACCGGCGCCATCGATTTCGGTAAAATGATTGTAAATGAGCAGGGGAATATCAGTTACCCCATAATCAACAACGGGGGGACGCCCCTTAAAATGACCTACACGTTCTCCAGGTGGGACGGCAGCGCGTGGAAACCCATCCACTCGAACAACACGGTCATCCCCGCAAAAGACAGTCTCACTGTTGGCGTGACTGTGCCCCGTACCAAAGAACAGCAGCGCGTGCGGCTTGACGTTTCCGCGGTCGGTCATGTTTCGGTCGCCCGCGAAATCAAGTTGCACGCCAAGAGGGTCTATGTGCTTCAGTACAAGACGCGGGGCTGGGTGCAGATCGACTATCAGTTCCAGAAGACGACGTCGGAGTTAATCGGCCAGGGCGTGAACGCCAGGATGGCCGAGGCGAAGGCGCTCGGGTTCGAGACGAAACGGAAGATAGAGCGGACGGTTGTCTTCGTGGGCACCGACTCTTACCGGACGTATGCCTACGCCAAGCTCGACGACTGGAAGGAGAAGACGTTCGAGACGAAGGAGGAGCGCGACACCTTCCACCGAAAAATCCTCAAGGTGGTGCCTTCTTATACGAACGACGGCCCCGGCTTGAACACCAAGCTCGTCGAGCGATAACGCGAGTCGACGCAAAAGCCAGAATGTCGGCAAGGTCGAGTGATGAAGAATCACTCGACCTTGCTGCGTTCGGGAGGTTGCTGACGGCCGGCGCGACGTTTCCTGCCACTCGGACGGTCCCGCCGGTAGCTGCCGCTACTCCCGCCGCCCTGCGGGCCGCCGGCGCTATACAGAAACTCTGCCCTCCCTCTGCGAATCACTGCGTGTCCCCAGGCCCCGCATCCTCCGGCCGCTGCTGCTGCTCATCGCCCGCCTGACCGACCGGGAGCCGGCGGCCGACCGCCAGGGCGATCGCGGCCGCCAGCACCGGTGCGAGGAGCCTGGCCCCCATTCGGCCGGCGCCGCGGAAGGGCCGCAATTCGGGAGGCGCCGACGGATCGCAACTCCCCGACGAGGTAGCCGGCCACTTGTCCCTCGCGGTGGGTCCCCGAGCCGCGGTGCCCGAAGGCGGTGAGTTCTCTGACCCGGCGTCGGCATTCGGCGCCCCACTAAAGTTGGTGTCGTGCATTCTCATCTTTAGCTGGCCCAGACGACCGGCGGCACGCGGCCCGCGAGGGCCATGACCCGACGTCGCCAGTAATCTGGCTCCCCCAACCTGCTCCGGTCCGACACGCCGAGGGCGATGTGACCGATGCATTTGCGCGGCTTGCCAGCGTGGATTGAGACAAGCCGCTCTCGGCGCGGTAGACTCGCCTCAATGTCTGAAGTCACGCGCATCCTGTCCGCCGTCGAGCAGGGCGACCCACATGCAGCCGAGCAACTGCTGCCGCTGGTCTACGCCGAATTGCGCAAGCTGGCGGCGGAATGGATTGCCCGGGAAAAGCCCGGGCAGACGTTGCAGGCAACGGCCTTGGTCCACGAGGCGTATGTTCGATTGGTCGACGTGGACAAAGCTCAGCACTGGAACAGCCGCGGCCACTTCTTCGCCGCGGCCGCCGAAGCGATGCGGCGAATTCTTGTCGACCAGGCTCGCTGGAAGGTTCGACCCAAGCACGGAGGCGGGCGATTGAAGCTCCCTTTGGACGCCAATCTTGCCGCCGATCACGCCGAGGCCGAGGAACTACTCGCCATCAACGACGCGCTCGACCGCCTGGCCGCCGATGACCCCCAGGCCGCCGAACTCGTCAAGCTGCGCTATTTTTCCGGGCTCTCCGTGGAGCAGGCGGCCGAAGCGATCGGAATTCCGCGATCGACCGCGTACGTCCAGTGGGCCTTCGCCCGCGCGACGCTCCGGGTTCTTCTCGAAATTGACTCGGATTCGCTCCCACTCTGAGAATTTGGTTTTCTTCTGGACAACCGGTACGAAAAAGTCGCACTTAAGAGTGCGGCTGAAAGGGCTCGCGCCATGAGTCTGAAAAAGGCAAAATCCCTGTTTGTGGAGCTTGTGGCCAATGTCGCGCCCGACCAGTGGGACGCACGCCTCACCGAACTGGCCGGCGGCGACGAGAGCTTCGCCGGCAAGTCAGCCGAATCCTCGCGGCCCACCGCGAGGCGGGTAGTTTCCTAGAAGCGCCGGCTCAACAACTGGCTGCGATGATCAATGAGCCCAATCGGGAAGCCCCAGGCACGGTGATTGGTCCATACAAGTTGCTCGAGCAAATCGGCGAGGGCGGATTCGGCGTCGTCTTCATGGCCGAGCAGACGGAGCCCGTTCGCCGCAAGGTCGCCGTGAAGATTCTAAAGCCGGGGATGGATACCCGACAAGTGATCGGTCGCTTCGAGGCGGAGCGGCAAGCGCTGGCGATGATGGACCATGTCAACATTGCACGCGTTTTCGATGGTGGGGCCACGGACTCCGGCCGGCCGTACTTCGTGATGGAGTTGGTGCACGGTGTGCCGATTACGAAGTTCTGCGACGACAACCAACTGACTCCACGCCAGCGGCTGGAACTGTTCGTGCCCGTTTGTCAAGCGATTCAGCACGCCCATCAGAAGGGCGTCATTCACCGCGACATCAAGCCGTCCAATGTCATGGTGACGCTCTACGACGGCAAGCCGGTGGCCAAGGTGATCGACTTCGGCGTGGCCAAGGCGACGGAACAAAAGCTGACCGAACGGACACTGTTCACACAGTACGGCACGATGGTCGGCACGCTGGAATACATGAGCCCGGAGCAGGCGGAGATGAGCGCACGGGGCGTTGATACCCGCAGTGACATCTATTCGCTTGGTGTGCTCCTGTACGAGTTGCTGACCGGCAGTACGCCGCTGAGCCACAAGACGGTGAAGGAAACTGCGTACGCCGAGATTCTCCGAATGATCAAGGAGGAGGAGCCTCCCAAACCGAGCACGAGGCTAACTAACTCGGGCGAATCGCTGGCATCGATCTCGGCCCAGCGGCATACGGAGCCGGCCAAGCTGTCGAAGCTGATACGCGGGGAGTTGGACTGGATCGTGATGCGGGCGCTGGAGAAAGATCGAGATCGCCGCTATGAAACGGCGAATGGCTTCGCGGCGGACGTGCAACGCTATTTGGCGGACGAAACGGTGCGGGCCTGCCCGCCGTCGGCGGCTTACCGGCTACGCAAATTCGTGCGGCGGAACAAGTCGGCATCGCAATGCTTGTCACTTTGGGCTTGGCTCTGCTGTCAGCCGCGACGGCCGCCACGATGAGTTACATTCGCACTTCCTCGGCGCTCTCCCGGGAAGCGGCAGCGAAAGAACGACTGGAAAGCACGGTGTACTATCAGTCGATCAACCTGGCGGCGCAGGCGCGTTCGGCCGGCCAGGTTCGTCTTGCTGAACTGCTTCTGCTGGATTGCAAGCCCTCTCTACGCGGCTGGGAGTGGCGTTATCTTCAACGCTTGCGCGATGGCCAAACGGCCGCGGTTAATCATTCCAGTCATTTGTTTAGTCTGGCGATCAGCCGCGACGGAAAGTACATCGCCGTGGGAGGAAGCGACGGCGTGGTCACCGTGCGCGACACTCAACAATTAGGCGTGGTTCGCGTTCTCCACGCACACGCAGGCTGGGCTCGCTCGGTCGCATTCAGCCCAGATGGCCTGCGCCTCGTGACCGGCGGGTGGGACCGCCGGGTCCGGGTCTGGGACGTGAAAACAGGCCAGCCAGTGTGGGGGCCAGAAGCGGGAGAAGCGGATGACATAGTTCAGTGTGTCGCGTTTCGCCCAGATGGCGGGTTAATCGTGACGTCTGGCGCAGTCGGGTCTCATTCAAGGTTGGAATGCCGAGACCGGCGCCCCGACGAAGGCGAACGCGAATCACGAAGACAACGTGTTCGCGTTGGTATTCAGTCCCGACGGGCAATTGCTAGCGTCGGGTGGCAGCGACGGACGCGTCAAGATCTGGCGGACGGACACCGGCAGCCTGGTGCATCATCTCCCCGCCCAGGCCGAGCAAATCCTCGGTCTAGCGTTCAGTCCGGACGGGAGTTTGCTCGCGGCGGCCAGCGGCGGCTTTTACACGAAGGAACAACGCGGCGAGCTGTGCATTTGGGAGACGAACTCAGGCCAATTGCGACACCGGCTCGGCGGTCCCGAAGGCAGCGTGTTTTGTGTAGCGTTCAGTCCCGACGGGACACGCGTCGCGGCGGGTGGCAGTGCCGATCCGACGGTGAAGGTGTGGGACACAGCGACAGGACTGCAAGCGATCAGTCTGCATGGCCATACCGAGGCGATCGTGGTCCCTGGGCTTCAGCCCCGATGGCAACCGGCTCTTCTCCGCGAGCGGCGACCATACGTTGCGAGTTTGGGACGCGACACCGTTGCCGCGCGCAACCCGGGATCGAGGCCGCAGCGTGTTAGGGGGTTTTGAGGCCGAGGTCCACGGCATTGCGTTTCACCCAGACAGCAGATTGCTGGCGACGGCCTGCCCGGACGGTGATCTACAGGTCTGGGACGCGTTGACCAGTCGACTGGTAAAATCGATGGGGGTTGCGGGAACTTCCTGCGTCGCCTTCAGCCGAGATGGAATATGGATGGCCGCAGGCTCGTTTGGGCTGATCCGCGTTTGGGAAGTTGCGGGATGGAAACTACGTCATAAATTCGAAACCGGCGATGTGGTTCAGGCGTTGTCCTTCCATCCTGCGGGCGGCCAGCTCGCGGCGGCGACAGGCAAGATCGTCGCTGTCTGGAATCTAGTCACCGGCGTTCGACGGATAGAATCGCGCGAGCATACGAACTTCCTGTTGAGCGCCACGTATCATCCCAACGGTGAATCGCTCGCATCGGCCGGATTCGAAGGTGAAGTGAAAGTATGGAACATCGGGCGCCCAATCATTCGCCACACTCGGTTTGCCCGTGTTTCCTGCTTCTCCACTTTCGGCGATTGAGAATGCATGCATAGTGGCGACCGGAATGCTGCCGCGAAGTCTGCCAGGTCACGTTGGCCGCGTATCGTGCATCGCTTTCAGTCCCGACGGTCGGTATTTGCTCTCCGCCGGCGTGGACGGTGTTTTCCACCGTTGGGACACGGCCACCTGGAACCGAATCACGCCAGGAATCGGGCACAGCGGGCATGTCCACGCTCTGGCCTACAGCCCGAACGGCAACCAGTTGGCGTCTGCGGGCAGTGATGCCATAATCCGCGTTTGGGACGCAAATGACTTTCGCCCGCTCTTCGCGGCCTGCGTGGCCACACCGACTGCATCAGCGGCATCGCATACAGCCCCGACGGGCGGCTTCTCGCATCCGTAAGCCTGGATCGAACTGTAAGTATCTGGGACGCAAAACCCCCGCCAGGTTCGCCGGCCGTGACCGACGTCGATCCGGGCAAATAAATGACGTGGAGTCCGCAAGAGAAACAAGTGGAAGCAAGAGACCGGTGAGGATCAGCCGCCAAGCACAACCCTCACCGGTCGGGCATCTTCCCGGCGTCCAGTCTGCCGCGCCGAGGTCGATGTCTCACTCATTATATCGCAGACCAGTTCCTGAAGGTGATGACTATGAAGACGCTGAACTCGTTTGCGATGAAGTCCTTCGCGGCGGCGCTCGTGGCGAGCCTGTTCCTCGCGGACGGACAATCCGTCCGGGCCGAGGACGAACCGAAGCCCCTGGCGACGGCCAAGCATCCGACCGGGCTGGTGGTTGACGTGCTCTCGGTTTCCGTCGATGAAACTCAGGACAAGCTGAGGATCACCTGGCGGTACACGAATCCGACCAAGAAGGCGATTCAAATCGTGGAGCCGAAAGGCCAGTTCCTGCCACCCGGCGGCCATCCGCACCACAAATTCTGGAGGGCGGTGAGCGTCACCTCGGGCAGCCTGAAAGAAAAGTCCTACCGTCACGCGGTTTTGAGCACGAAGAACGGAGATTACGATGCGACCGATATTCGGACAAAAGGCATCACAGTTCCGGCAGGCGGCTCATACGAGCTGTTCGCCAAGTTCGCCAAGCCCGATGCCGACACGAAGAAGATCCATTTCCAGATTCCCGAGGTGGAACAGTTCGAGAACCTTGCTGTGACCAGGACGAAGACGAGGGATTGAAAGCGCGCATGCCGGCCGCGGTTGCGCGTCTCGCTCAGCCGCGGTCAACGCGTCCCCTCGTTCGTGCGTAACCGCCGGGATGATGTTGCCCGCAGTCAGGCCTGGAGTGGAGGCATTCCACTCAACAACCTCAATCGGGAGAGACTTCGATGCGTTACTCATTCGTGCTGGTGTTAATCGCTGGGTTGGTCGGCAACTCGTGGGCGTTGGCACAAGAGCCCCCCAAGCTGCTGCCCGATGATGTCGTGAAAGCCTGGAGGAGCGTCGGCGCATCCCCAGGCTGGATGAAGCCCGATGGAATCGGGGGACTCCAGTTCCGCAGCGGCCTGAAAGGCGAGGTCGGTGAACTCCCAGGCTTTCGGTTGAAGACGTGGCCCACGAATGGGCTCAAGACCCTCTCCCAACCGGAACAGGGGTTTGGCCTTGACCTGGCAGATGTGCGACTGACGGACGCGCAGGCTCAGGAGCTCGGAGACTTCAAACAGATCCAGGCGCTCAACCTGAGAAACACTGGGTTCACGGACGTCAGGGTGAAGGAACTCGTCAACTGCACCAAGCTCCTATACCTCAACCTGGGGCGCACGTGGGTGACGCTAGCGGGAGTGAAGGATCTCGCCAACTGCAAACAGCTGCAGAAACTCAGTCTGGCTGACACTGATGTGTCGGATGCGGGGCTGAAAGTTCTGGCCGAGTGCAAACATCTGCAAGAACTCAACTTGTACGGCACACGAGTGACAGACAAGGGCATGAAGGAACTCGTGAAGATGGAAGAGCTGTTGAAACTCAGCTTGAGTGACACCAAGGTGACGGACGAAGGGGTGAAAGAACTCGTCAACTGTAAGCACCTCCAGGACCTCAACCTGTCCGGTACCAAGGTCACTGACTTTGGGGTGAAGGATCTCACCGACCTCAAGCCACTCAAACGCCTCAACGTGAGTTACACCATGCTGACGGACGCGGGCTTGGAGGTAATCGCCGCTTGGGAAGGAATCGAGTATGTCCATGTCAGCTTCAGTAAAGTCACCAATAAGGGGGTCGCGGCATTCCGGAAGGCCACGCCGAAGTGCCAGATCGTCAAGTGAGGGTCCGGTCGGCCCCAGCCGCCCTCTCGACGCGCTCGCGCGTCGAGAGGGCGGCTGTTCCTTCTGCGTCGCTGGCTTGCGCCTGCCTCCCCACCCATCGACGCAACTTCGTCTGTAGCTTGGCATCGTCGACTACCCGAATCTGGAGTATCGAGGAGTGAGCCGCTGCGACGTCGGCCACCGCTTCACGCAGCTCCCCGAGCATCTCGGATTCGTGTCACGAGAGTGGATGTGCATCGCCTGCAAGTAAAGCGACGGGGTTGGCGTCTCAAGCTTCGGAATAATCTCGCAGACAGTTTGGCGGACGGCGACGATATCGACGTCCAGAGCGTCGATCGCCAAGTCTTGCATGCTTCGGTCCGACACGCCGACGTACTTTGCCTTCGCATTAAACAGGATACTCTTGGTGCGCGTTGCAGGGCGAATTCGTGAACCGATGACACTTGCGTCCTATCCCGGCGCCACTTGAATGCTCTTGCCGCATCGGCCAGAATCACCGTATGTGCGCTCGCTACACGCTTCGCTCGCCTGCCGACCTACTTGCCGAACGCTTTGGCTTGCCGCAGCCGCCGGACCTGCGACCGCGCTACAACATCGCGCCGTCGCAACTCATTCCCGTTATCGGCGCCAAGGCCGGTGGCCACGGTCGCGGGCTCGCCATGTTCAAGTGGGGATTCATCCCGCACTGGGCGCAGGACGATAAAGGCATGAAGCCGGTCAACGCACGGTCGGAGACGGTCGCCACGACGCCGATGTTCTCGGAATCGTTCCGCCATCGGCGGTGCATTATCCCGGCGGACGGGTTCTACGAGTGGAAGACGGTCAACAAGAAGAAGATGCCGGTCCACTTCAGGCTCAAGACGGGCGAGCCGTTCGGCTTCGCCGGCGTGTGGGATGTGTGGAACGGGCCGCAAGGCAAGGTGTTCTCGTGTGCCATCATCACGACGACGCCGAACGATTTAACCCGCGAGGTTCACGATCGGATGCCGGTAATCCTGTCCCGGACGGATGAAGACGCTTGGCTGGATCCGAAGAATCTTGATCCGGCGGTGCTGATGCCGATGCTGAAACCGTTCCCGGCGAGCGAAATGGAAGCGATGCAGGTCAATCCGGCGATGAACAAGCCTAGCTTCGAAGGGCCAGTGTGCTTGGAGCCCCCGCCCGCTGGCAGTGCGGGCTAATCGACGGACCGATGGTGCGGACGCGCAAAGTAAACAAGAAACCCGGTCTTAAGGATGGCGGGGCTTGACATCTTCATTACATCCGGAGCGTGTGCTTCGGCCCGGTCCGCTCACAGTCCCGTGGCCTTCTTGATCGCATCGACGGCGACAGTGGTGCCGATGTTCGTTGCCACGTCGAGTGCCCATTTGCCGGCTTGCCGCAGGTAGGTGAACACTGAAGCCCCGTCGTTCTGCTTTGCTGCCGCCTCGGCCGAACCGACCGCCGCGATTGCATGATCCTGTTCGGTCGTCGTCCCCTCCCGCCGCATCGCCACCCTCAGCGTCGCCAACTCCTGAGTGAGCGCGCTGAGGTCGATGGAGTCCTGGTGCAGGTGCCAGTCGTTTTGCGTAATGTCGCGGGCCTTGCCCGACCCCACGATGCCGGCCTTGCCGTAGTTGATGTTCATGTCGCCCATGCTTAGGTTCCCAGCGAAGATCTGATGGATTTGCTTTTCGGAAAGGCCATCCTTGGCTCGCAAAAGCCCGCTGACGACTGCAATTAGTTCGCAGCGTTGTTCGGGCGTCGAGTCAAGATAATCTTGCAGCAACTTGCTCGGCAATTGAACCGCGTCCAACGCAAGCCCAATCGGCCCAGACATGGAGGATGCAACCGGCGAGGGACCAAGGGAGGGAAGGAGAAACCCGAGCCGAAAGGCGCTGGAAGTCGCTTCATCGAATTGCCCCCGCAGTCGATGGGACAGATCAACGACAGTCGATCCGAAGTCCTTGCCCGCAAGAAGGTCTAGGGAAAGGGAGAGGCCCAACGATGAGCTGAGGCCGGCCATTTCGGATTGGACGCGGTCCCTGTGGGCGACTAGCTCCGGCGCGCGATTGATGCTGTTGTACTGGCAGAGTAAAACCCCGAGATCGAACGCTTTTTGCAACATACTGACTCTCCGTCATCGCGGTAGCCGAACGGCCCCGTTCAACCGTGTCGATGCTTGCAGACCATTAAGCCGGAAGGCGGCCGTAATCTCACCGACAGGGGTTGACATCCTATGCCAATTTGGGGCACGCCGCCTCTCAGCCGGTTGGCGGATGGACGATCCAAATCACGAGAACGATCACATATGGGACTGTGAGAACCAAAGCGGTGATAAACCCAAAATCCACAGCCCACCATTTCTTGAGTGCTTTGGCTTGACCAGTCATAGTGTTGAGGAGCGTGCGTGCTGATTCGACTTCCACCAAGTTAGGCAGGTGAAGTAGCCGAGAAAAACGAGCATCAGGAGCCATACCCCTGCGGACATCCACAGCAGCATCCGCTCGTGTTTTTCGTAGCTGAAGGTCAGTACGCCGAGACTAATCAGGAGTAGGGTCGAAGACACATGCATCCGACTCTCGCTGAAGTGCCGTGACCATTTGCCGGCATCCTCGTATCGGAGGCGCAGGGTCTCCAGTTGCGAATCGGCGAGTAGCAGGTGCTCATTGCGATTCACTTGCTCCAATGCCTCTTTGACGGCCCTGATTTCCTCTTCGAGTTTTGCCTTTTCCTGCGCGATTGCCTTTGACGTGGCCTCGGCAAGTTGCCGCTTCGATTCTGCCAGTTGCAGCTTCAACTGCGTGATTTCGGGATTCTCAACCATATCTGCGCCCGTGAAAAGCCAAACGTCGCATGAAGCGTATCATCATCTGCGATCCCGGCATGTCAAGCGTCACAAATCCTCTTTAATGCGTCCCAAGCAACTCAAGAAACGGCCAATCGGAAACCCCATCGCCTTTCGCTTCCCACTCCCATCCGGGTCCAGTGCGACCAGCGTCACGCCCGCCTGCGCCGCCAAGACCAACACCGCTCACAAATGCTCCCGAGTCGGCAACGCGAATGGCCGATGACCCGCCAGTGGCTTGTCTTCGATGAATCGCTCCGCATTGTCGTGGTCAGTGAACAGCGGCAGTAACTTCCCCTGCGCATCGCCGACGACGGCCACGTCGTCCGCTTCGCGAAGCGCGACGAACACCGGGTATTCGATGTAGACCCCGCTCAAATCGTGCAGGTCTTCAGTGTCCACGGGGCCCCGTTTGTGACTCACTAGTCAATCCGGCGTGCCGACGAGGATGAAGGCGGACCAGTAGCGCGGGTCGGTGTAGGGCTTCAGCTTCAGGTCGCCCTTGGGAGCCACGTCAGCCGGCTTCAACTCCGGCGGCGGCTCCGCGCCCGGGGCCGCGGCTGACGCCACGGGCCAGCGTGCCAGCACGCTCCAGCACCTCGTCCGCTGTGAGGTTCTTCAACCACTCCTTCGCCTCGCGCAGGGCCGCCGCCTTCTTCATTGGCGCTTCAACCCGTCGCGCTTGCCGAGCAGGTTCTCGTAAAACCGCGACATGAGCAGGTACGTGGCCGTGTCGTCGACCTTCCAGAGGGACAGGCACACGCTCCGCGCCTCGGCCGCCAGCAACACCTGGGTGAAGCCCAATAGCCCTTCACCCCCGGCCCTGCGTCCCAGCGCGTCTCGCACGCCGACAGCGTCACCAGATCGGCATCGAGCTTCCAGTCGAGCATCTCGTAGGCGGACAACTCGCCGTTGAACGGCGTCTCGCCGAGCTTGGCCTCATACTTCGGCAAATGGTCCTGGGCCAGCACCAGGAACGACTCCAGGACCTTCTCCTCGTTTGCTTGCCCGTGGGTGGCAAAATGCAAATACCGATAATCCTTCAGGCGATTCGCCTTGCGTAACTCGTCGAGTTTCTGCTCGCTGGCCTCCGAGCGGGTGAAGACATCGGCCCTGTCGCCGAAGAGGGCTTTCAGTCGATTCAACTCAACGGCCGTGCCCGGCAATTCGTGCCACGGTTGCTTTTCGCCTGTCTTGGGATCGACCCTGCCGCTGCGGGTGAGTTTGGCGAGTTGCTCGTCACTCTTATGCCGGGCGGCCAACACCTCGCGGGCCGAGCCCTCGGCCAGCGTCACGCCCAGGCGACCAGGGGCCAATTCGACGGTGGGGGTGATTGCTTCCCCGGTCTCGGTCACGCGCCAGATTTTGACCGGAACCGTTTTGTCCTGGGCGTGGGCGGCGATTGCCTTGCCAAGTGCCTTGATATCACTCGGCTCGACACCGCCGTAGGCCAGGAGGACGTCGCCGGATTGCAGGTGCCGGAACGCGGCACCCCCTTTGACGACCGTTTGGACGAGCAGTCCGCCGGGGGGCAGGGGCCGTTCCTTGCCCGGAACGGACGGAGGAAGCACCGGATCGCCGACCGCCAGGAGGGACGCAGTGCCGCCCGACTTGGGTCTAGCGGCGGCCCGCACCAGGGCCGTGCCGGACTGGACATACTCGACCTGGAACTTCGGGGCCAGCAGTTCGATCGGAAGGCCGGCCATCTGGTTCGTCGCGACGACCAGCAGCCGATCGACTCCGGCCAGGTGCTTTTCGATGGGGGCAATGCCGAGTTCGCACCTGGGCAACTAAGGCGTCGATGTCGGAGGCAGTTGTTGTCGTTCCGCGAAGCGCTGCACGCAGGCGGGCCGTGACGGCGTCGTCCTCCTTGGTCCAGGTGCCGTCTTTGCCGGTTGCGGGCAGGATCACCCAGATCGGGTCGCCGGTGCGGCGAACGACGCACGCCCAGTGTTCCTGCCCGCGGCCGGTCTTATCGGTCACGTCGACCCAGGCGAGCAGGGTCTGGTCGGCCGCGAGCGTACCCTGGATCTTCCCCAAACTCTCGACCTGGAACTGGCTGAAACTCGCCGCGATCTTTGCGAGTTCCAGGTTCAGGTCTTGCCGCTCGGCTTGCAGCGCGTTGAGTTCCTTGCGTTCACCGTCGTCCAGCTTCGGCTGGGTGAGCAGGTAGAGGATCCGGCGGTCGATGGGCACCAGGCGCTCGACGAGCTGCCGTCGCTTCAGTTCCAGCTCGGGGGGCAGTGCCAGGTCGTGGCGGCGAGCGAGGTCATCGGCAGTGGCACGGGCCAGATCAAGGTTGAGGGCCGCATAGGCTTCGCGCGACTTGTGTAGGCGGGCCGAAACGGCGGCCAAAAGCGGATAGGGGTTTTGACTTTCGCCGCCGATCGCGCAGTCCCAGACCTCGCGCATGAGTGAGCCGAGACATCTCGAAGGCGGAGCGACACGCCGCCAGGAGCGGCTCGGCCTTGGTGTAGTCCCCCTTCGACGTGTACAAGACCGCTAGGTTGTTCAGCCTCGTCGCGTAATCTGGGTGGTTCCCGCCCAGAACCTTCTTGCAGAGGTCACGGGCCTCAAGGAGCAGGGGTTCGGCCTTGGCGTAGTCCCTTTTTAACTCGTACAAAGCCGCAAGGTTGCTCAGGCTCGTCGCGTAATCTGGGTGGTTCCCGCCCAAGAGATTCTTAAAGAGGTCACGGGCCTCAAGGAGCAGGGGTTCGGCCTTGGCGTAGTCGCCCTTCGACATGTACAGACTCCCGAGATTATGCAGGCTTCCCGCGTACTCCCGGCGGTTCTCACCCAGGGTCTTCTTCCTGCGGTCGCGAACCTCGACGTAGAGCGGCTCGGCCTTGGCGTAGTCCCCCTTGGAATGGTACAGGAGGCGCGAGATTTTGCAGGCTCGTCGCGTAGATCGGATAATTCTCGCCGAGGTGCCTTTTCAAAAGGTCGCGGGCCTTCAGGTACAGCGGCTCGGCTTTCGCATAATCCCCCGTCGAGGTGTACACGACCGCAAGGTTTTGCAGGCTCGTCGCGTATGCTGGATGGTTCTCGCCAAGGTGCCTCTTGACGAGATCACTGGCCTCCTGAAGAAGCGGTTCGGCCCGGGCGTAGTCCCCCTTCGACCGATACAGGATCGCGAGGTTGTTCAAGCTCGTCGCGTAGTTCAAGCTCGTAGCGAAATTCGGGTGGTCCTCGCCCAGGACCTGCTTGTAGTGGTCGCGGGCCTCAAGGAGCAGGGGTTCGGCCGAGGCGTATTCTCCTTTCGACTCGTAGAAGAACGCGAGGTCGGCCAGACTCGTGGCGTAGTTCGGGTGGTTCTCACCCAAGAGATTCTTAAAGAGGTTACCGGCTTCCAGGTAATGCCGTTCAGCCTTGGCGTAGTCCCCCTTCGACTGGTACAAGCGTGCGAGGTAGTTCAGGCTCGTCGCGTAATTCGGGTGGTTCTCGCCCGAAAGCTCTTTGGTGAGATCGTGGGCCAACACGGCCAGCGGCTCAGCTTTGGCGCAGTCCCCCTTCGATCGAATCAGCTCCCCGAGGAGGTTCAAGTTCAATGCGTAGAGAATGTTGTTCTTGCCGCGAACAGCTTCGATGATCGCCAGCGATTTCTCCGCCTTCGGGATCGCGACATCTGCCTGCCCTTTCTCATAAAGCGCGATTGCGTCGCTTCGCAAATGAAGGGCCTCCTCCCACAGCTCCCGCTTTTCGGCCGTGAGCGCGGGACGCAGGAGGTCCTTGAACAAGTGCCTGGCGTCCGTCGCCTCGTAGTGGTCCGCCCCTTGCCGCTCGATGCGAAATTCCAGGAGTTCCTTCGCGAGCTTAAGAGCGTCTTCGCGCTGGCCCGAGTCGTCAAGTTTTTGGATCCGTGCCTCCATGTCGGCTGCTTTTTTCGCATCCTCGCCGCCCAGCAGCCGTTGCCACTGCGGCTTAAGTTCGCGTGCCTGCGGGCCGCGTTCGGGCGATTGGGCACTGGCGACTGCAAACAGACTCAGTGCCAGCGGAAAAGCGATTCGTGAAGACATGGGCTCTCCCGGAAACGGTCACTTCGCGGGCGTGGCGGTAATGCCGACTACCCGGAAAATCAAACTGGGATCGCGATTCAAGGCGTTGCCAATCTCGGCGAAGTCACTGCGGCCGGGCGGAATCGCCCCCTTGCCGCGGGGGAGCTACTCAGACCGAGCTCCGTTTGTTCGTCGACTACCTGGCCGTTGTCGATCAAGACAGCCCCGCCCACACCCGGCTGGCCTTTCATGCTCGGAAACGAGTGCTTCTGCTTCCATTCGGCGAACGGAGGCAATTCGTGTTCCGACACGATGGCTGCGAAGGACCACAGCCCCGGCCCTTCGGCGAGTTGATAGCGAACGCCCTTCCGCACATCCTCCGGCGTGAACGGATAGGCAGCGTTCTCGCCGAGCGGCGGTTTGGTCCATTTGTCGTTGGGATAGCAGAGGTCGATGACACCATCGGGCCGAAAGGCTACGAGATAAGCGTAACCAGGCCGCGACAGCGTCAACCGAAGCTTCACGTAATCGTTCTGTCGAGCGGTAAACGTCTTGTCGCCGAAGCGGCCCCGCGGCTCGATATTCTTACCGTCCGGCGTTAGAGCAGTATGTTCGACATCGAAGGCGGCAATTCGAAGGGGTGAATTCGCGGTATCGGTTGGCCGCTCCGGATCTGTGATGGGCAGCGCGGCTCGATCCTTTTCGGTTGTGCCCGACCCAGAGTGCGTGCCCCGGTTCCACAGGACCATAGCCACGACCAGACCCAGGACGATAGTAATTCCGCCCAGCCACCATACCCACCAGCGGTCGAGCCGTCTGGAACGCTCGGGAGCTGCGTTCGCCTGACCTTCGGTTAGGGCGAGCCCGACCAAGGGTGCCGATGCAGGCCGCTGGGCAGGGTCCTTTTGTTGCAACTGATCAATCAGCCTGACGAGGTCGCCCGAAACCGCGGGGTTGGTGCGGGTTATCCACGTCGGGGCTTCCTCGCGAATGGCCCGGAGAGCGTCGGCCGGGGTGTCGCAGCGGAACGGCCGGCGGCCGGTCGCGCACTCGTACAGCACCGACCCCAAGCTGAACAGGTCAGAGCGACAATCAAGCTCGGCGCGGCTATCTGCTCGGGCGACATGTACGCGGGGGTGCCAGCTCCCGACTCCGCCAGGGTGAGGGGGTCGGCGGCCAGCCCCAGGTCGAGCACCTTGACGCGACCGATTCCCGCCTCGAGCCAAATGTTGCCCGGCTTCAGGTCCCGGTGCACCATCCCTTTGGCGTGGATGGCGGCCAGCCCGGCGGCGACTTCCCGGCCAATCCGCCGGACCTCGGCTTCCGGCAGGGCGCCTTCGCGCTCCAACCTGGCTGCCAGCGACTCCCCGGCGAGCAGGGGCATAACCAGGAAGGGGGTCCCTGCCTCCTCACCGACATGCCAGATCGGGACGACGTAGTCGTGTTGGATCGCCGCCAGCGCCCGAGCCTCCTTTTGGAAGTTGCTGCGGGCGTGCGGACGATTCATTCGCGCGGATGTAGGACCTTGATGGCGATTTTTCGCTGGAGAGCCGGATCATCAGCCCGATAAACCACACCAAACCCACCTTCGCCAATGATCGCGAGCAAGCGAAATCCGGCAAAAACCTCGCCGACACTCGGCAATCGCGGCTCGAACGATGTTGCCCTAGCCGATGAGCGCGCTAGCTCGAAAGATCGTGTATCATCTGCGAATTGGGGTTGATCGGCGATGGTGACTTCAGCTTCGCCCGACACCGCGTCTGAAACGCCAAGTCGACGAAACCGTTGTAGGATGGCCACTTCTTCGGTCAACTCATTGGCGATTTCGGGACAATCGCGACATAAATCGAACGGATCGAGGAATTGACCGTTCGCAGCGGCCACTTGCCACACATCAAGCAATTGATCGAGTCGTTCCTCGCCGCTCATTTGAATTACCCCGCCTTGGCCGGATACCTGCCAAGCGCTATGCTGGCAAGAATCCGGACAAGATTCTCATTGTTCCGATGGTAATTCACCACCAACGGCAGCATGCAAACGGCGGCAAGCCCGCCCACAGCCGCCGCACTTGACGATCGCTGACCTGCAGCAGTTCAGCGATCTGCTCTTGCTTCCAATCGTGGTAGAACGTCAGCCCAAAGACTTCGCGCAAATCGGTAGGGAGATCCACAACCGCTTCTTGCAGAGCGGTCCACTTGGCCAGGTCCGCCGAATTGTCCGAACCAAGATCCATCGCCTCCCCGTCCGGCAATGGGACGGCCGGTCTACGGGCGTAACGGCGAGCCAGGTCCAAAAGCTCGCGGCGGATTTGTTCCGCCGCAAGTCTGTAGAAATCCCGAACGGATTGGGGGGTTGCCTCTCCGACCGCCCGAGTCAGGCGAACCAGTGCATTTTGAAGGACGTCGCCGGTCTGCTCATGCGCTCGAACCGCTGGGAAATTGCCAAGCATCTTTCGAGCAAGACGTTCGAGACGCTCGCCGGTGCGACGAATCAGTTCATTCAGGGCACGCCGGTCGCCCGCCCGGTGGCGGTCGATCATCGCATGTAGGCTTGAAGTTTGAAGTTCGGCGGCCATGAGCGTGCCACATCAATGGTGCATTGCGCGATTGCAGCGAGTAACAAGGCGATGCTAACGCGAGATCTGAAGCTCGTCAAACAGAAAATCTGGACTTCGGGTTTTGGTTTTGGGTTACACGAGTCCGAGTACCTGCCCGCAAGCGGCGGATGCCGTGAGACCGACTCGCATTGAACTCGGAACAATTTCCAGATTTCTGGTCCGCCTCTTTTCCTGGCGACGCTTGTTTGGGCGTCGGGGTCGCCAGTTGAATTGCACTGACGACTGTCACGACGCGGCAAGGCTCACGACCGAATGGCAAAATGAGGATAACACTGAACCTGTCACGCTGACATCCCAGCCATCGGAATTGGGCCACTACTTTGGAGACGCTACCATGATTCGGCTTTCAACGGCAGTCCCTGTGTTGCTGGTTTCCTTGACCGTCGGCGGGATTGCGATGGGTAACCCGAAAGCAGGCGGAGGAAGTGGACGAGGCGGCCAGCGCCCACCGGTGGTGACGAACGGATCCAGCGGCTATCGTCCGCCAGTGGCGACTCCGGGTATGGGCGGATATATACGGCCCTCCAGCGGTCCGTCGAATGGCGTCTATCGGCCAGGATGGGGGACTGGCGGGAGAAGCGGAGGGTCCCAGAAGTTCTACCGAGGAACCTTCAAATACGGCCATTTCTACTCCGGTCGCGGGAATCGATTCTGGAATCAAACCCGGTGGTGGTCAAAGCATCGATGCAAATGCTACTGGTGTCCGTCAACCCGGTGCTGGTATTACTGGTGTAACAATGCTTCATGTTACTACCCGGTCGATTACGTCGAAGTCGAGCCGCCGACAACCGAGGACGACACGCCGCCGCCGCTTCCGGATTGAGAACGCTCAGTCGGACCGGTTCGCCACCAACTTCGTGTGCGAGCCGGTTCTCGGATTGCCCCAAGAACTGGGACTTACGCCTGACCCTGGCCGAGCGTTTACGAGGAGTCAGGAGTGTGCGCAGATGATGGCGACGCCATACACCCGATTCCCGTCGTCGTCCTCGACCCATTGTCGCCGGGCCGTCATCCTTGACCGCCCCGCGACTGCTGTCGGTGAACTGTTGATTGGCGACTGGTTCCATAGTCGGTGTCCGTGCGGTATCCACAATCAGAACACGGGCCGACAGCGAAAGCAAGCGTTTCTTGCTGGACGTGACAGGGAAGGCGATTACGCTTTCATCACATCGAAGTCCCCATGCGGGTGCTGGGCTATTGCCTGATGCCCAACCACTTTCAACTGGTGCTCTGGCCGCTGGCCGACGGCGATCTGAGCCGGTGGATGCACTGGCTCCAGAACACGCACGTGCGACGATATCACCAGCATTATCGCACCAGCGGCCACATTTGGCAGGGGCGGTTCCAGGCGTTCCCGATGAGCAAGACGACCATTTGTTGACGGTGCTGCGGTATGTGGAGCGCAATCCGTCCGGGCGCGGTTGGTGCGGCGTGCGGAAAACTGGCGATGGTCGAGTGCCCGGCTCTGGGCCGCGAGCGAGCGTCCGCAGTTTCTGATTCGGGCCCGGTGCGACGGCCGAAGGACTGGCTGGCCTGGGTGAACCAGGCGATCACCCAGCCTGAGCTGGAGGCATTGCGGCGCAGCGTGACCCGCGGGGGCCATTTGGCAACGAGGCCTGGACAGCAAAGACGGCGATCGAGCTAGGTCTGGAATCGACCCTTCGCCCGCGGGGCCGGCCCCGAAAGGGCCCGAGATCGAGCGAGCGCGATAATAAACGTGCTCTCCCTTTTTCCCTTTCGAGGTCCCTTCTTCTTGACATCGACGGCGCGGTATGCTCTGCTCTTCGCGGGGATGACCTCCTGTACGTGGAACCGGTAGTCGTTACCGAACACCATTCCACTTTCGAGGCATCCCATTTTCCACCTCACCTATAACCAACTGGGCTGAAGGGAGGCGGACCCAGGTCAAGACCCGCTTCGGGACTTCCATCGGCACAAAGCGTGTCTTGCATCCGTGTCCGACCGTAGGTCGTGCTCGCCCGGACCTGCCTAATCGTCGTCAACGATCGACAGCGTCTGCAGGGCCGTCCGCAGCCGGGCGTTGGTCGGGGCAGATAGTTTGATCCGCACTGTTTCGGTCGGCTCCTTCACGGTGTCGTTGATGATCGTCATCGTGATGGTGTGCACCGTCTCACCCGGCTGGAATGTCAACGTCCCAGCGAGAAGCGTGTAGTCCGCCCCCCGCAGTGGCCGTCCCGCCGATCGC
>CAVZCU010000010.1:0-438656 GCA_963773845.1 uncultured Gemmataceae bacterium | reverse complement strand
GGAGGATCGTGCACAAGGGCCCGAGCGATCGAGACTTTTTGCTTCTGCCCCGTGCTCATCTTCGAACCGCGCACGTTGCGGATATCGTGCATCGCCAGAACGCCAAACAACTCCGCAATTCTGGCTTCGAGCTTGTCGCCATTGAGACCATGCAGCCGTCCGTAATACTCGACCATCTCCCGGGCGGTCATGCGATCGTAAACGCCAGTCGTGGCGGAGAGGAAGCCGACATGCCGACGAACCTCATTGGCCTGGGTCACGACGTCGAATCCGGCGACGCGAGCCGTGCCGGCGGTCGGCTTCAACAAGGTACACAGGATTCGAAGGGTGGTGGTCTTGCCGGCGATTCGGTCCCAGGAGGCCGAGAATCTCGCCCGCGCGGGCGGTAAAGGAAACGCCGTTGACGGCCGTTACGGGCCGGCCGGCCGGGTCGCGAAAGGTCTTGCAAAGGCCGGCGACTTCAATCATCGATGACGCGAAATTCGGGTTGCGAGGCCAGGTGACGCCACGTAGCGGCCGGCCTCCCCCTCATGCTACGACCGCGGACCGTTCTAGGCGTCCCACTCATCGTCCGGCCGCTGCGGGCGGCGACGGCGATCGTCGGAGTCTGGTCCGTCTTCGGTGCGCCTCCGCAAATCGTCGTCCCTATCGTCGCGAACCTCTTTGGCCCAGGGGATCACATCGTTTTGGTTCCGATTCTGCAGCCGCAGCGCCGCGAATATACTTTTGGCGATCGCTTGAAATCGGTCGCGGGAATTGCGGCTCGCTCGGAGTTTGTCCAGCGAACTGGGCGACGATGACAATGATCACTGTAAATACAAGGGCCACCGGGATGCCCAGGCAGCAGCCTGCGAGCGTCCGGCCATGGCGGAAATGATTCCCCCCGAAATGCCGAGGGCAACCTGCCTCATCACCAGGCCTGTGAAAAAGGGAATGCCCCCGCTGAAGAGGCCGGCCAACATGACTCCGACGAAGAAGCCGGCCGCTTCCGCCTCATTCTTCGGCTGAAATTGGGCCCACAACATGATGCTTCAGGGTTTGGGAATTCGCGTTTTTCAACCCTAGAGCGCAAATTGTCGTGCGTGAATTCCTCCAAATACGACTTGTGCAACAGCGAGTTTCAGTTTTGGTGGGACAACGAAATTGCGTCGAGTTGTCAGCAACCATGATCAATAACCCCACCCGGAGAAAGTGCTGCGCTCGGCCGCAACGGCGCGCTCGGCCGCGAACTCGCATCCATGGCCGGGCACTTCCGTTCATTCCGCCTGCAATGTTCTTAGCTTTCGCGTCGAGGTGGAAGGCAAAAAAGTCAGGACCGCAAAGGCGGAACCGAGACAGAGCCGTGTCAATCTTGGTAAGATAGCCCAACCCTGCCGCCGGCGCTCGCCCGGTTGAGCAGTGCAATTCTCCATCGTAACCGGTTTCCGTCATCATGATTGCTAGAACTCTTCCGAGCCGTATCGTCCCTGCATTCTGCACGCTCATCCTTCTCGCCATCGCGGCACTGCCCAGCCGCGGCGATGCTCCCGCGCCGAAAGGGCCCGACCACGACAAGCAGATCGCCGACCTCGAACGGCAGATTGCTGAACTGCAAGCGAAGTTGAAGTCGCTCAAGACGAAAGAGTCGCCCGCCCCAAAGACCGCAGTGCCGCCTGCCGACGTCATCCCGCAGAGCTGGGTGAACAAATTCCACTGGCGCAGCATTGGTCCCGCGACGATGGGCGGACGAATCACGAGCATCGCGGTCTTCGACGCCGACCCGACAACCTATTGGATCGCGTCCGCGTCCGGCGGCCTGCTCAAAACAACCAACAACGGCATCAGTTTCGAGCATCAATTCGATCGAGAATCGACGGTATCGATCGGTGCGGTGGCCGTGGCCCCTTCGGATCGGAACATTGTCTGGGTTGGGACCGGCGAAGCGAATCCCCGAAATTCGGTGTCGTTCGGCGACGGGGTGTACAAGTCGACCGACGGCGGCAAGTCCTGGAAGAACATGGGACTGAAATCGTCCTATCAGATCGGCGACATTGTCGTCCATCCGACCAAGCCGGACATCGTGTATGTCGCGACTCTGGGCCGGCTCTACGGAGCCGGCGGCGAACGCGGACTCTTCAAGACTGAGGACGGCGGGAAAACCTGGAAGAACATTTTGCCGCAACTCGACAATAAGACCGGTGCCATCGACATCGCCATGAGTCCCGCGAATCCAGACTTGCTGCTGGTCGCGACCTGGGAACGTCAGCGCGATGAATTTGACAGCTTCCGCGGCGACGCGACAGCGAAGATTCCCGGGGGAACGGACCCGTACGCGCCCAGCACGGAACATGGAGCGGGGAGTGCAATCTATCGAACAACGGACGGCGGCAAGAGCTTTACCAAGCTCAGCAAGGGCTTGCCAAGCGTCAAGCTTGGACGCGTCGGATTCGACTGGTCGCGTAAGAACCCCAAGACCGTGTTCGCCATCATCGAGACCGAGAAAATTGGTATGGGTAAGCCGGCCCCCAAGGCATACCTCGGCGTGCAAAGCGAGACGGCCAAGGGCGGCGGAGTGAAAGTCACGTCCGTGACGGCGGATGAGCCGGCGGCGAAAGCTGGATTCAAGGAAGGCGACGTCATCACAGCCATCGACGGAAAAGAAGTCAAAACCTATGAGGCCATGATCGACGCTTTCCGGACCCGCACTGCCGGCGAGAAGGCGAAGTTCGCCGTTCTGCGTGGCAAGGACAAGCAGGAACTCGAAGTGACATTCGGCGTACCACGGATCAGCGCCCGGTCCTCGGTATATCGCCCCAAGGCGAATCGGCCGGCGGCGTCAAGATCGGGACCGTTGCGGAATTGGGGGCGGCCGCGAAGGCAGGTCTCAAGCCCGGGGACATCATCACGGCAATCAATGATAAACCGATCAAGAAGGCCGGCGACATCTCCGACGCTCTCAAAGGACACAAGGCCGGCGACAAAGTCAAAGTGTCATTTGTCCGAGGCCCGGAAAGAAAACGGTCGAGGTCGTTCTGGCGGCTGCCAGCCCGCCTAACGAGCGGCCCGTGTCCATGGGCATGCTCGGTGGACAGGTCGCGAACGTTCAAGATCAACAGGGAGAAATCGGTCCGGAGACCGGCGGCGTCTACAAATCAACGGATGCGGGCGAGTCTTGGAAGAGGGTCAACAGTCTCGACCCGCGGCCATTCTACTTCTCCGTCGTTCGCGTCGATCCAACGGACGACAACATTCTTTACGTTCTCGGGGTCAACCTCGAACGCAGTACAGACGGCGGCAAGACCTTCAAGGCGGACAATATCAATGGCGGCTTGCATTCCGACCAGCATGCGATGTGGATCGACCCGAAGGATGGCCGGCATATCTTGATCGGCTGCGATGGCGGCTTCTATGTGACTTATGACAAGGCCGCCCGATGGGAATCGATGAATCACGCCGGCGCCATCGGGCAATTCTACCATGTCGCCGTTGACAATCAGACTCCGTACCACGTGTACGGCGGCTTGCAGGATAATGGCTCGTGGGGCGGGCCGTCGCAGTCCGACCGCTGGCGCGGGCCGATCAATCAAGACTGGATTCTGACCACGTGGGGCGATGGCTTCGTCTGCCGCGTTGACCCCAACGATCCAGACGTCGTGTACTCCGAAAGCCAGGACGGCAACATTACGCGAAGCAATTTGAAAACCGGGGGCGGTCGCTCCATCCGACCGCAATCGGGACCGGGCCTGGAGCCGTTCCGGTTCAATTGGAATACTCCGTTCATTCTGTCGACGCACAATTCATCGATCTTCTATTCGGCCGGGAATTACGTGTTTCGCTCGGTGAATCGTGGAGCCAGCTTGCAAGCGGTCTCACCGGAAATCTCGCTCACCAAGCGAGGCTCCGGAACCGCGTTATCGGAATCACCGCGGAACGCGAATGTCGTCTGGGCCGGCACCGACGACGGGGGCGTTTGGGTCACCAAGGACGGATGCAAGACGTGGACGAATGTCAGCGCCAAGTTCAAGGCGGCCGGCTTGCCGGGGCCGCGCTGGGTGGCCAGCATCGAGGCGTCCAGATGGGTGGACGGCCGGTGTTACGTCGTCTTCGACGCCCATCGCTCGAATGACGATCAGCCATATGTGTTCGTTACCGAGGATTTTGGCGAACACTGGAAGTCGCTGCGCGCCAATTTGCCCGTCGGGCCGACGCGTGTTTTGCGCGAAGATATTGCGAACCAGAATCTCCTTTACCTGGGGACCGAATTTGCCTGTTTCGCCTCGGTCAACCGCGGTGGTGCTTGGACGAAGATCAACGGCGACAAGGGGCTGCCAACGGTGGCGGTGCATGAGTTCGCCCAGCCGACGACGGCGAACGAGCTGGTGCTGGCGACGCATGGCAGGTCGATCTGGATCTTGGACGTTACACCCTTGCGGCAAATGACGTCAGAAGTGGTTCGCGGGAAAACGGCGCTCTTCAGCCCATCGCCGGCAATCGAATGGAAGCGAATCCCGAATCAGCCATTTTCAGAGGCAATCCGAGCATTTTATGGCCAGAATCCGCAACGCGGGGCTCAGGTCGATTACGTCATCGGCAAAAAGGCGACCAAGGCAACTGTGGCGATCGTGGACGTGAGTGGCCGAGTGATTCGGCAGTTCAATGCCGCCACGGAGCCCGGTTATTACCGAATCAGCTGGGATCTGTCGTGCGCCAGCGGCGGCGGGCGGCAGGGCGCTGCGGCCAACGCCAAAGGACCGAATGTTGTTGAAGGAACTTCCGCCCTAAATCCGCTCGCCCGCCAGCGCCGAAACGGCAATCTAGTTCCGCCCGGCGACTACCGGGTTGTACTGAGTGTTGACGGCACCGAGCACATTCAAACCTTGATGGTGGAGGCCGACCCGAACGCTCCGAAGTCGGGAATCGCGTCCGACGAGGAACAGCAATCGGATTTCAAGGAGGACAACGACGGCGAGCGGCCGCTAAAGGATGATGATTGAGAGAACGGGCGACGATTTATCCAGAATGATCGGGAGCAACTATGGAGAAGGTGGCTTATCCCGAAAGACGACCGTCGCGCGTTATCGGCTCATGGAAACTGCTAGAGACCGAATGGGCATCGCCCAATTCTTACGCGAGCGATTCACGGAAAGGTTCTTTAGGCCACTTGAGAGCATGACCGCTCCGCATGGATTCTTGATCATGGCTATAAGTTGCTTGTTGATCGAGTCGATTCAGGCATTCCGCAATGGATGGCAAGGCGTCACGGAGCAGCGCAAGAAACCTTATCGGAAATTCTTCCGCGACCATCCCTCATTCGGGGTCGTGCCCGAGCGGGCTGACGGCTTGTACGATAACATCCGTTCCGGTATTCTCCATTTGGGCGAAACCTACGGCGGGTGGCGAATTCTCCGACGTGGACCGATGTTGGACTTTGCGCTTCGAACAATCAATGCCAATCTCTTCTTTGCAAAGGTCCAAGATTGCTTTGAGGAGTACTGCACGCAACTCGAACGGTCTCCCTGGGGCTCGCAAGTCTGGACCAAGTTCCGCAACCGCATGAACGAGCTCATTCGAAACTGTGAAGTACCGAGCGATGAATAGGACTAAGAAAAGCTCCGAGCGTATTCAACGGCCCGCCATTTGCAACCCAAAACAACTGGCGGCCTTTCAACATTTGGTGGTTGAGGGCGGACAAGCCAGCGCGAGCGGACTGGGGGCACGGATTAGCCGAGCCCGCCTACTCGGCTTCCACTATGAATATGGCGAACTCGTTAGTATCGCCGCACTCAAGCAGCCAGGCGAACGATACCGTGAGCGAGTTTTCCGCAAGGCCGAGACTATCCTTCGACCCGACTTATTCACTATCGAATTCGGATGGGTTGTAACCCGCGACGGTTTTCGTCGCCGTGGCCTGGGGCGACGTTTATCTGAGCGTCTCGTCAAAAGGACGGGGACCAAGAATTTGTTTGCGACGACACGAACCGATAATCGTTCGATGCAGGCAATCTTGGAATCGCTCGGATTTGAACCCGCCGGTAAACCATTTTCTGGAGCGGGCGACGGGTATTTGCTTCGACTTTGGGTTCGGCTCGTGGAAGCCCCGGCGATGCCCGCCAGCGAATAAGATGTCCGATCTCATACCCCATTCGTCGGCGAGTCCGCCTCAGCCGCGGATTGTCGTTCAGCCTTCGCAGGACCCAAACTGGGAACATCGCGAAGCCGTGCGCGAGCATGTGCGCCATATTGCCTGGCTGCTGGACGGCGCTTTCGTGATTCCGGGGACAAACGCTCGCATCGGCCTCGATCCGCTTCTTGGACTAATCCCCGTCATCGGCGATCTCATTGGCCTGATTGCCGGCGGCTACATCGTCATCCTTGCCGCCAGCCTGGGCGTGCCACGGGTCGTACTTATGCGCATGTGGCTAAACGTTGCGATCGATGCAGTCCTTGGAACGATCCCGGTTATTGGAGATCTTCTCGACGCTGCCTGGCGGGCAAACTTGATGAATGCCGAACTGCTCGATCGAGCGCTCGACGACCCGAAGGCGACCGCCCGGCGAAGCGGTTGGTATCTAGTGGGATTGTTTCTGCTACTGATTGTTGTCACGGCCGGAGTCGTATGGGTGATCATTTGGTTGATCGGTTTGCTGATTCAAGCATTTTCGTAATACAACGGACTTGAGCCCGTGAATTGAACACCGTTGTGAAGAACACCGCCATCCTGCTCATCGATTGTCCCGACCGCAAAGGCATTGTTGCGGCCGTTGGCGATTTTCTTTATCGGCACAACGCCAACATTCTCCACGCCGACCAGCACCAGGATGCCGAACGCGATCTGTTTCTCATGCGCGTTGAGTGGGACCGTAAGGACTTCACACTCGACCATGCCGAGTTCACTCGGAAGTTCGCGCCGCTCGCCGAGCGATTTGCCATGCGCTGGCGCTTGGAGGTTTCCGAATTGCCGCACCGGGTCGCGCTCTTCGTTTCGAAATTCGATCACTGCCTGGCCGATCTACTCTATCGCCATCAGAGCGGCGAATTGCCGTGCGCAATTCCACTCGTGATCAGCAACCATCCGGACGCCAAGCGCTGGGCCGATTTTTACGAGGTGCCTTTTCACGTGATCCGGGTCGACGCCGGCAACAAGGCCGAGGCAGAACGACAGCAATTGGAATTGCTTCACGATCATCGAATTGATCTGGTCGTACTCGCCCGATTCATGCAGGTGCTATCGGCCGAGTTCGTCGCTCGCTATCCCCGACGAATCATCAACGTGCACCATTCCTTCCTCCCGGCATTCATGGGCGCGAAGCCTTACCACCGTGCATTCGAGCGCGGCGTCAAGTTGATCGGCGCCACCAGCCATTACGTCACCGCGGACCTGGACGAGGGGCCGATCATCGAGCAGGAAGTCGTCCGGGTTTCGCACCGCGATGGACTCGATGATCTGTTGCAAAAAGGGCGCGATCTGGAAAAGATTGTTTTGGCGCGAGCCGTGGCGCTGGCACATCGACCATCGAATTCTGGCCTACGCTCACAAGACCGTGATCTTTGATTAACTGGTTGTGTCATAAGCGAATCGATTGCTCGAGAGAATCTCCAATGCGGCCTCGACTCACCATCGTCGTCATCGCCATGGGCTTGGCGATCATTTCGCCTGCGTGGCGCAGTCAAAACCTACCGGTGATCCAGCGCGCCTCAAGCGCATTCAATCCACCGAAATGCCAGCAATCACCAAGCCCGTTCCGTTCGACATTCCCGAGGCCGACGCGATCCTGGCGGCCCTCGAAGTGTTTCCTCCGGATAATCCCTGGAATTTGCTCATCGAAGATTGGCCCTTGCACCCGAATTCGACGAAGATCGTCGCGTCCGTGGGCGTCAATAAGGTCTTTCGTGCCAACCCGGATATGGGCTTCGTGCTCGTGCCGCCGAACCAGAAGAAAGTTGATGTGAAGATCGTCGGCTACCCGAATGAATCGGACAAGGGCCCGTTTCCGGTGCCCGATAACGTCCCGATCGAAGGTTGGCCGGTTGAATATAAGCGAAAGAAGGTTAGCCTCGACGACGTGCAGCACAATGTGCTCAAGGAGAATGGCGACCGGCACGGCATCGTCGTCGATCCCGTGAATCGCATGCTGTACGAGTTCTACCAACTTCGCAAGACTGACAGCGGCTGGCAAGCGAGTTGCGCAGCCCGGTTCGATCTCAAGTCGAATAAGCTGCGCCCGGACGGCTGGACGTCGTCTGATGCGGCTGGTCTGCCGATCTTTCCCGCAGTCGTGCGTTATGACGAGTTGAAGCGCGGTGTGATCGAACACGCACTCCGCGTCACCGTTCGGCGCACCCGCCGGGCATACGTTTATCCAGCGACGCATTTCGCCAGTCGATTAAAGGATGAAAACCTGCCCCGTATGGGGGAACGCTTTCGGTTGCGCAAAGACTTCGACGTCAGTAAGTTCTCTCCGGAAGTGAAGACGATTCTAATTGCCCTGAAGCGTTATGGCATGTTGGTCGCCGACAATGGCATTGAGTGGGCGATTTCGGTTGCCCCCGATCCGCGCATCCCGTCGTTGCATGAAGAATTGCGCAAGATCAAGGGATCAGACTTCGAAGTGGTTCAGCCACCGGCCGGATACAAGCGGGCCAGGTAGGGGGTTATTCGAATGGCGATGCGTTGTTGCGATCCGTTTGATATTCCGGTCCCCACGGATTTGAAGGGGACCCTTGGCCGTGTCCAAGCACTCCTTGCGAGCGAGGGCGGGCACTTTGCTGGCGACGAGTTTGCCGGACGATTCTCCGGTACGTCCCCGTTGGGAGCGATCGAAGGAAGGTACACCGTTCAAGCAGAAGCGATTCGGATTACGATCACGAGCAAGCCGATGCTGCTGCCATGTGGGACGATCGAAGCTCGCATCCGAGAGCAATTTGCATGACCCGAGCGTAGTGGATGGACCACGGAATGGTTCCTTTCCAGTCATCGGGGCTTCAGAACGATTATTCGGCCGAGGTTCGTGCGCTCCCGGACGAAATCATAGATAATCCCAGGATTATTGGTTCGGGGGTCTATGTGGCCCGACTCCAGGCTCACGCGTTCTTTCCTCAGCCGGGTGCCGGCACATACTTCACGATCAATTCCGGCTTCGTTGGGGCAGGTGGTTGCTTGGTCTGCGGGACGATCGTCTGGCCCGGTTCGAGGGTCACTTCATCGGCCGGCTTGCCCTCCCAGTGCATTGTGAAAATAACGGTGACATCGGACTGATTGGTAATTGTCACGCGGAAGTACTTCATTTGTCCGTGCCGCGGCCAGACGGGCGGGCGGAACTGTGCGGAAGCCGCATTGGCGAGGATGAAAGTGAGCAGAATTGGAGCGGCAAATCGCATGGTATGCATGGCAAATCTCTCGGGCGGTGACGACCCTACCATCAAGGGCTGCAAATGCTGGCCCAATCCGGTCCCGATATTGCCGGTGCGGTCTTTAATCCATGCAAGCGAAACGCTGAATACAAATGGCGAAAAGGAAGCCGACGCGATGTGCTTACGGCTTCAGGATCCCTTGAAGTACAACACAGCGAGCGGCGGCAAAACCAGCTTCAGGGAATAAGGACGGCCATTCCAGGATTCCTGCTCGGCGGTGACGCCGCCCGCATTGCCCTGGCCGCTTCCCCAATAGACTGTCGCATCGCTATTCAGCAACTCCCGCCAATAGCCGCCATAGGGCACACCGACCCGGTATTCCGGCCGCACGACTGGGGTAAAGTTGCAAACAACAAGGACCGAGGAGCCATCATCGCCGCGGCGGAGGAAGGTCATAACGCTGGCAGCCGCGTCCGAGGCATCGACCCACTCAAAGCCGCCGGCGTGGCAATCGCCCTGATGCAAGGCGGGCTCCGCCCGATACAGCTTATTCAAGTCCGCGACCCAACGCTCCATACCCGCGTGCGGCGGAAAGGCACGCTGATGCCAGTCGAGAGACTGATCATGTCGCCACTCC
This sequence comes from uncultured Gemmataceae bacterium, assembly GCA_963773845.1. GTDB lineage: Bacteria > Planctomycetota > Planctomycetia > Gemmatales > Gemmataceae > SIAJ01. Next base: position 428,689 of record CAVZCU010000010.1, on the reverse strand, counting down.
TGCCACTGACCCCATTCGTCCCCTTGAAACAGAAGTTTCTTGCCGGGCTGGCCGAACATGTAGCCGTACAGCAAGACGCAGATTCGCGAAGCGTTGCCAATCGTCTCCCGGCATTTTCTCGACGAGCGAACCTTTGCCGTGAACGACCTCGTCGTGCGACAGCGGCATGACGAAATTCTCGCTGTACGCATAAACCATACGAAATGTAAGTTCGCCCTGGTGATGACTGCGGTGAACGGGTGCGCGCGCCAAGTATTTCAGGGTGTCGTGCATCCATCCCATGTCCCACTTGAGGCCAAAACCCAGGCCGCCGGTGCTGGTCGGGCGTGAAACTTGCGACCAGGCTGTCGACTCCTCGGCGTAAGTCTGCACGTCCGGGTATTCGCGGTAGACCGCCTCATTAAATCGGCGAATAAAGTCGACTGCATCGAGGTTTTCGTTGCCGCCGTATACGTTGGGAATCCATTCGCCGTGCTTGCGCGAGTAATCGAGATAAAGCATCGATGCGACCGCGTCGACGCGTAAGCCGTCCGCGTGATACTTGTCGAGCCAAAACATGGCGCTCGAGAGCAGAAACGACCGGACTTCGTGTCGACCATAGTTGAATATCGCGCTGCCCCAGTCGGGATGGAAGCCTTGCCTTGGATCGGAGTGCTCGAAAAGGTGCGTACCGTCGAAGTAGGCGAGCCCGAATTCGTCGGACGGAAAATGGCTGGGCACCCAATCGAGAATTACGCCGATCCCGTGCTGGTGCAGGTAATCGATCATGTACATGAGATCTTGCGGCGTGCCATAGCGGCTGGTGGCCGCGAAGAACCCAGTGGTCTGGTACCCCCATGAGCCATAAAAGGGGTGTTCCGTGATGGGCATCAGTTCGATATGAGTGAAGCCGAGGCGATTGACATGTTCGACCAACCGCGAAGCCAGTTCGCGATAGTTCAGAAACGTGTTGCCCTCGCCACGCATCCACGAACCGAGATGGACTTCGTAAATGCTGATTGGTTGCCGCAGTCCGTTTCGCCGAAATCGGTGAGTCATCCAGTCGCGGTCGCCCCATTCGTACGTCAGGTCGTTGACGACCGATGCCGTATTCGGGGGTACCTCACTGAAGAACGCGAACGGATCGGCTTTATCCACGCGGTAACCATTGTGCCGCGAATGGATGTGAAACTTGTACGTGGCTCCGGAACCCACGCCGGGGACGAAGCCCGCCCAGATGCCCGAGGTCGCCTGGGGTTGCAGCGGGGTTGCCGATTTATTCCAGCCATTGAAGTCGCCGAACACATGGACCGCACTGGCCCCTGGCGCCCAGACGGCGAATTGCGTGCCGGCTGCGCCTTCACGGCTACAGGGATGGGCGCCCATCTTTTCGTATAGCCGGTAGTGGGATCCCTCGTTGAAGAGATGAAAATCGTGATCCCCAAGCCGAGCCTGGTCGGGACCGAATGCGGAAGTGACGTTGTTCATTGGGGACGCGACAGTGGCGGGTGTAACCAGAAGTTCTTAAAGGCAATATAGGTGCCGTCGCAGACCTTTCCGCAAGTAACGGGGATTGCGCGGGAACGAATAGCAGTTGGCGAAGTGATTATGCGGACTGGAGTGATGTTGAGGCACGGGCTGCGATTATGCAACTGAGACGATTTGGAAAACAAAAAACCCCGTCAGCCTTGCGGCTGGCGGGATTAAAAGACCCGGCAATGACCTACTTTCGCGCTGAAAGCACTATCATCGGCCCCAAGTGCTTAACGGCCGTGTTCGGAATGGGAACGGGTGGTGCCACTTGGGTATGCTCACCGGGATACGCATGAAATCGCAGTAACAATTCGGGAAGGGCAGAGGCTGCATCGACTCGAACACACCGATAGAGGTGTGACACGAGCGAGAAAGAGAAAAGTGTGGTCAAGCGGTCGCCTGTTAGTACCGGTTAGCTGAGACGGTTAACCCGCCTTACACACCCGGCCTATATACCCGATGGTCTATCGGGAGGCTTCAGCAAAGCAAGGATACCTAATCTTGAGGGAAGTTTCACGCTTATATGCCTTCAGCGTTTATCCATTCCATACGTAGCTACCCAGCGGTGCGACTAGCGTCACAACTGGAACACCAGCGGTATGTCCCTCCCAATCCTCTCGTACTAGGGAGGAAGCCTCTCAAGTATCCTGCGCCCGCAGCAGATAGGGACCGACCTGTCTCACGACGGTCTAAACCCAGCTCACGTACCGCTTTCATTGGCGAACAGCCAAACCCTTGGGAGCTTCTCCACCCCCAGGATGCGATGAGCCGACATCGTACATGAATCCACGATTTCGCGTGGTGCAGACTATATCATCATCTTGCTCCGGGCGTTAGCAGAATAGCATTTCTGCATAGCCTCGGTTGGAACAGCAAGAGTCGGCGTGTTGCCTTGAACGGCAGTTCCAAAACCACAGTTCAAAGCCTTACCTTTCGGTTCAGTCGTTACGGGGTCATCCAATTTCAATTTCACCGAACGTCTTCCGACGCGCTTGTTGCCAAGCGAAGTGAATTGAGAGTTAGAGACTTCCCACGGTATTGCCGGTCGCATCTAACGCGATTTCTCGTGCTAGATCCGCTGACGGGTTCACCGTTATAAGCCGATTTGTTGGTACAGGATTACTCCTATAGCACCCCGATATGTTAAGGTGCCAAACCTCCTCGCCGCTATGAACGCTCAGAGGAGATAAGCCTGTTATCCCCGGAGTACCTTTTATCTGTTGAGCGATGGCCCTTCCATTCGGGACCACCGGATCACTAAGCCCGACTTTCGTCCCTGCTCGACCTATCGGTCTCGCAGTCAAGCACCCTTCTACCTTTACGCTCGCTGCCCGATTGCCAACCGGGCTGAGGGTACCTTTGGGCTCCTCCGTTACCTTTTAGGAGGAGATCGCCCCAATCAAACTGCCCAGATAGAACTGTCCACGTGGTTGTGACACGAGTTAGAATTCAAACACAACAAGGCTGGTGTTTCATCGACAACTCCGAAGGAGCCGAGACTCCTCCTTCATAGTTTCCCAGCTACGCTACGCATGTTGGGTCTAAACCCAATACTATCCTACAGTTAAGGTTCACGGGGTCTTTCCGTCTAACTGCGGGTACGTCGCATCTTCACGACGACTACAGTTTCACCGAGTAGCTTGTGGAGACAGTGGTCCAGTCGTTACGCCATTCATGCAGGTCGGAACTTACCCGACAAGGAACTTCGCTCAGTTGTTGTTACTCGCAGCGTCCCCGATTGGGAGCTGCGGGGCCGGTCATTTCTGCCAGCCTCTGCATGTCGCCATGCAGCTCGGACTATATCTTCACCTCAATGGTGCCTGGCGTATAGTCTCTGAGGAGTCTAAGAACTTCGACCTTTTTTGCCGGTTGATCGACTCGGCCAGAACTGCGATTTCTCGCAGCCCTTCTAATGACAAGTGTTTACCCGCCTTCATCATTTCAAGAACTTCGGCGAACACGACAAACGAATCTCGCTTGGCGGTCCGGAGCGGATTGGCGAGAAAGAACGGAACGATCTTTTCGCGGAGATCTTCAACCGCACGCACACAATAGCGATAGAGTGCTTCTTTGTGATTATCGTGCCGATTGTTGATGTGGATCCGACCACAACCGAAGAAGTCTTGAAGTGTCTGAAGAGCGGCTTTGCTTTTCGCACCCTGGGTTACGACGAACTCAGGGAACACCTGCCATCCAAGTTTCACAACTCGACATCGTTGAACCGAGACAGAGAAGCAAACTTCGCCGTCAACGAATCCAACGATCCAGCCGACTGTTCTTAGCCTTTCCTGCTGATTATCTGCACTCATCACATTGTCACTGCCTTTCGGCGAGTAGTGTGAGATACTCAGACCTTCCAGCATATAGCCAAGTTTAACTAAGGCTAGCTTGAGGTTAACCTTAGGACCGTCATAGTTACGGCCGCCGTTTATCGGAGCTTCGGTCGCGGGCTTCACCTTGCGGCTAACCCTCTTCCTTAACTTACCGACACCGGGCAGGCGTCAGACTCTATACATCCTCTTACGAGTTCGCAGAGTCCTGTGTTTTTAGTAAACAGTCGCTAGACCCTTTTCACTGCGACCCCCCGAGGCTTTGACACCCCAGAAGGCACTCCTTTTCCCGAAGTTACGGAGTTAATTTGCAGAGTTCCTTCACAAGCATTCTCTCGAGCGCCTTAGAATATTCATCTCGCCTACCTGTGTCAGTTTTAGTACGGGCACCTATTTTGTCCGGCAGCGGCTTTTCTTGGTTGAATTTCAGAGGACTTCGGAATCGTAAACGTCCTCGACCTTGCGGTTCCCCCATCTAGTAGGGGGTACCCCTTCCATTCAACGTCCTGCTGCCATCGACCGCCATAGGTGGTGCTGGAATATTAACCAGCCATCCATCGGCTACGCCTTTCGGCCTGACCTTAGGGTCCGACTAACCCTGGGCGGATTTACCTTCCCCAGGAAACCTTAGGCTTTCGGCGAACGGGATTCTCACCCGTTTTATCGTTACTCGTTCCGGCATGATCACTAACCAGCAGTCCACGGTCCGTTGTCCGTACCGCTTCAGCCCGCTGGCTACGCTCTCCTACCGCACATTACTGTGCCCACCGCTTCGGTACCATGCTTAGTCCCGTTCATTATCGGCGCAGAAACCCTCGACCAGTAAGCTATTACGCACTTTTTAAATGGTGGCTGCTTCTAAGCCAACATCCTGGCTGTCTTAGGATTTCAACTTCCTTTCGCACTGAGCATGGTTCTGGGACCTTAGCGGGTGATCTGGGTTGTTCCCCTCTCGACTACGAAGCTTATCCCTCGCAGTCTAGCTGCCCGAACTTGGTACACTGGTATTCGGAGTTTGGTATCGACGGGTAGCCGGGTAGGCCCCCGTTCGATTTCAGTAGCTCTACCCCCAGTGCCAACTATTCGAACGCTAACCCTAAAGTTATTTCGGAGAGAACGAGCTATCTCCACGTTTGATGATACTTTCAATCCTCCACACAGCTCATCCCCTAGTTTTTCAACACTAGTGAGTTCGGTCTTCCAGAGAGTGTTACCTCTCCTTCATCCTGGCCATGTGTAGTTCACGTGGTTTCGCGTCTACCGCACCCGACTTGTCGCCCTATTCAGACTCGCTTTCGCTACGGCTCCGTCCCTTAAAGACTTAGCCTTGCCGGTTACGGTAAGTCGCCGGATCATTATGCAAAAGGCACGCGATCAGGCATTCCCATTGCTGGGCGTAGCCCTCTCACCGCTTGTAGGCATGTGGTTTCAGGTTCACTGTCCTCCCCTTGTCGGGGTTCTTCCCATCTTTCGCTCGCGCTACTGGTTCACTATCGGTCACCAGAGAGTACTTAGCCTTACGGGATGGTCCCCGTGGATTCAGACCAGGTTTCACGTGCATGGTCCTACTCAGGATACCTCTCGGCTTCTTTTCCTGTCGTCTACGGGGCTGTCACCCACTATGGCCGGCTTTTCCAAAACCGTTCGACTAGGAATTGAAGTCCTAAATGAGGTCCTACAACCCCGGAAGGACATGTCCCTCCGGTTTAGGCTGATCCGCGTTCGCTCGCCGCTACTGACGGAGTCGCTTTTGCTTTCTTTTCCACCAGGTACTGAGATGTTTCAGTTCCCTGGGTTGGCACGGGCATCTCGGGATCAATACTCGTTTGACAGCTTCCCCGAGCTTATCGCAGTCTTCCACGCCCTTGCGCCTTCTGGTGCCAAGACATCCCCCACACGCCCTTACTAGCTTGGCCACACTTTTCCCGTCCTCGATCGGTGTTTCCACCTTGCGAAGAGGGAGAAGCGATCCAACCTAGCGCCAAGGTGCATTACGCCTTGGGCTTGGTAACGAACTTTTTCTCTTCTTCTAAAGGCTCGTGTTATGAGTCAAGAAACTTCCACGCCACGCCGCAACGCGACGCAACGAGAAGTCGTCTTGGATGCAACTTCTTACCCTTCCGAATTGTCAAAGAACGATCGGTGTTGCCACCAATCCGCGAACCGTTTCAGGCCCGCTTTCTTCTCAACACGCTACGCCGCAAGCGGCGAACGGTTGGGAGGAATACCTTAGGTCCCACTCGGCTTTCTGTCAACCGAGCCCGAAACTATTTCGGGACGGGACCAACCGATGGAGATGAGGGGATTTGAACCCCTGACCCCGTGGTTGCAAACCACGTGCTCTCCCAGCTGAGCTACATCCCCGGTGGGACTGTCAATTGTTTCAAAGATCAATGCGCGTACTTGGATTCGAACCAAGGACCTCAGCTTTATCAGAGCTGCGCTCTAGCCAACTGAGCTATACGCGCGACGTCCAACCGAATCCGTTTATCCTTAATCCGCCTGTCACCCTCAGCAATTCCAACAAAAAAGCCAAACCGTTTCGGTTTGGCTCCTCTCAATCACCTCAATGGGAGGTTGTTGGAAGAGCTATCCGTTTGGAGGGTCGATCCGGCGAATGGTCATCGGTTTTTCCGTTGGGGTCGCGGTTGGGTTAAGGAATAATACGGCAGTCGTCGCGATACGTCAACCGCACTCAATAACCCGGCACTCTTCCTGTGGACAGAATACTAGGGAGGCAAGGTTCGCGCGACAAGTAGCTTCTGGGTGTTTTTTTCTTCGTCCGCGAAATTCAACGGCCCGTCGAACCTTTTTCGTTTTGCTTCAATTGCTTCCGGTGCCACAATGAGCGTCACCATGTCCCCTGGCAAACGACTCCGCGACGCTTGGGCCGCCGGCTCAATCGTTATTCCGGGTGCGTTCAACGCACTCACCGCCAAGCTCATCGAACGGCTCGGCTTTCAGGCGATGTACTTGTCGGGCGGCGCGCTGTCTGCGTCCGCCGGCGTTCCGGACATCGGGCTGCTCTCGCTCACTGAATTTGTCGACGAAGCTCGTCGATTGGCCGCCGCTACCTCATTGCCACTCTTATGCGATGCTGATACCGGCTTCGGAGAAGCCTTAAACGTTGAGCGCACGGTCCAGTTGTTTGAGGAGGCGGGGGCTGCCGGGATTCACCTCGAAGACCAGCAATTTCCTAAACGTTGCGGGCATCTTTCCGGCAAATCGCTGGTCGATCCGGAGACCATGGCAGCGAAGATTCGGGCCGCCACTGCCGCACGGCGTGACCCTCACTTCGTCGTTATTGCGCGAACGGACGCTCGCGGGGTTACGGGGTTCGAAGACGCGGTCCGTCGAGCCCATTTATACATATCGGCAGGCGCCGATGCGATTTTCCCCGAAGCGCTCGAAACGTCCGACGAGTTCGCTCGCTTCGCGCGAGATACCAGCACCCTTGCTCGCCAACATGACCGAGTTCGGCAAGGGTCCCTTACTTACCGTCAGTGAATTGGGCGCGATGGGTTACCGGATGGTGCTCTACCCGTTGACCGCATTCCGCAGCGCGATGAAAGCAGCCCTCGAAACGCTAGTGCTGTTACGCGATGAAGGGCATCAGCGCGATGCACTGGCTCGCATGCTCACGCGATCGGAGCTGTACGACTTGCTCGAATATGCCAGGTATGAAGAACGCGATCGAAGCTACTTCCAGCGGCAATCGGGCTGATTGCCGATTAGTGCATCACGCTGACGGTTCACTTGCGTGGGGCCACGCGCACACCGTCGCGAATCTTGTCGCCGGGATAGACGACCACTGGGGTTCCCGATTGGAGACCGCTTAGAATCTCCGTTTCGAGTCCGTTGGAATGTCCTATTTCGATCGTCTGTAATCGCGCGTAACCGCCGCGCACAACGAACAACGCTTTGCCGTCCTCGTGGGGGAAAATGGCGCCCGCGGGCACCTTTAACACATCGGGAGATTCCCAGATTACGATGCGAGCTTCGACGCGATAGGCGTCGCCCAGCGATCGCCACTTGTCGAGCGGATCGAGAAAAGTGGCGATCACGTTGACGCGCTGTTCTTCAACCCCCAACGCCGAAGGCTTGGTGAACGCCGCCGGCTCAACGAGTCGAACCTGGGCTCGGAGCGGCGTTGGACCGCCCCAGTGTTCTAATAAAACCGAAGAGCCAGGCCGGATCTTGACCGCTTCCGTGGAAAGCACGTCGACGACTATTTCCAGGTCGGTGGTATCGCCCAACTCGAGGAGCTGCGTTCCGGCGGACACAACGGTGGAACTCTCTTGAAGCACTCGCAGGACGCGACCATCGATGGGCGAACGGATTTCCATTCGCCACTGGTCCTGTTGGCCATAGGGCAGCGGGCGGGTGCGGACGAGCGCCGCTTTTGCTTGCTCCAATTCGAATTCGGCAATCTGCGTGGCGAACTGTGCCGCCCGCAACTCTTGCGCTGTTGAGTGTTCGCGCGTAATCGCTGCGTCGTAATCCTGGGGCGGCACGGCGCCGGTTACAGCCCCCTTCCGCGCTCTTTCCAAATCCTTGATGGCTTGGTCGTGAGCCACCCGAGCTTTGTCGAGATTGGGCGCCGATTGCCGTTTCGTGGCTTCGGCGGCTTTGACCCGGGCCTCCGCGGCAGTGCGAGCGCTGACATCGAGCAGGTCGGGATCCTTGGGTTCGATAGTGGCCACAATCGTTTGCCGTGCGCGCACCTCATCGCCTGCCCGTAAGCCAATCCGAACCAGCCGCCCCGTGAGTGGAGCGGACACGATGTACCGATCTCGGATCCGCGTCTTGCCGTCCTCGTCGACCGTGACACGCAAGGGTCCCCGCCCGGCAACCGCGACTTCGACCGGCACGCCTTCGGGCCAAAGCGCGTAAACGATGATTGCGACCACCACGAGGGCGCCAAACAAGATCGGCCAACGCTTTTTGAGGATCCGGAACATTGGCTCACTCGCGCTCCTTGAGAACAGCGACCAGATCGAGCCGATTGACTTGTCGGCGAACCGCCAATCCGGAAACGGCTGCCGAAACGATCACGGTAATCGCGGCAAGTGCGTACGTCGTCGGCGCCACGGCCACGGGAATCCGGTGCGTTTCTGTGGACAACGCGATGGCAGCGATCTCGGCAAAAACTCGGCCCACAATGCTCCCGAGCGGAATTGCGAGGATCGTCAAGATCGCCATCTCGCCGAGAAGCAGTCGCGCGACTTCAGCCCGGGTGAATCCCAGGACGCGCAGGGTCGCCAATTCCCGGCTTCGTTCCGTTAGGGCGACACGAGCGGCATTATAAACAACTCCAAAAGAAATCACCGCCGCGAAAATGACATTGAATAGTCGCATGCGCAACAAATTCTCCGCAATCGTCGCTTCAAAGCTCTGGACCGCCGCCTCTTTGACCGTAACGCCGGCGACTCGAGGGGTCGCTTTCAACTTGGTGTAGAGCGATTCGGTTTTTCCCGGTTCGACATCGACAAACGCCCCCGAGACCGCGTCCGCTTCTCGAAGCAGCTTGTGAACGGCATCCATGTTCATGTATGCTGATGTGCCAACATAGTCTCGAATGAGTCCGACCACCATCAATTCGCGAACCGGTCGTTCCCCTTCGAGAATGTCCACCGTCACGGTTTGCCCGGGCCGAACTTCCAGGATTTTGGCGAGAGCCTCCGAAAGCACCAGTCCGTCTGGCGGAAGGTCGATTCGTTGACCGTCGGCATCGATCAGCCGGTGCAAATCCGGATGAGGGAGGAGTCCTTGAATCGCTTCACGTCGCGAGCGCGGACCGAATCGGATTCGCGCCGAGACGGCTCGAAATGGTTCCACCCGCCGGACCCCCGGCAAATGCTTCAAGTCGTGCAGCACGCGACCCTTCGTCGGCTCGACAAAGGCCACGGTTAACGACTCCCGTTGAACTTGCCGAAATTGAAAGTCGATGAAACTGTCGATCGCGTCCTTTGTGAAGTTGCCCAGGATCATGACGCCAACAGCCATCGACATCCCCCCCAGGGTCAATAGCGACTTGACCGGCTGGCGCTCCAGTTGTCGCAGAATCATCCGAGCCGAAGCTGTGAGAAATCTGCTCAAACCGAGACGTTCCACGATGGTCGGCCGATACTGAGGTGGGGGTTCCGGTCGCATCGCCTCGGCGGGAGGAAGCTGGACGGCGGCACGAACAGCCGAGATGGCGCCGATCGCGGCGGCGCCTCCGCAAACGCCGAGCGCCATCAAGGCAAATCGCGGCGCGAAATGATAGTCGAACGAGGGGAAGTGAAAGAAGTGCGTGTACATTTCGGTCAGGCCCGACGCCATCCACGCGCCGGCAACTGTTCCCAACGTTATGCCCGCAACTACGATCGCACCGACCATTTTGAAATAATGCCAACCGACTTGCAGGTGCGTGTACCCAAAGGCCTTGAGCACGGCGATTTGCTCGCGCTGCGTTCGAACCAACCGTGCGATGGCCACGTTCAATAAAAAAGCTGCGACCGCCAGAAAAATCGCCGGAGCGACGAACGCCATCGCCTGCAGTTCCGTCATCTCATCGGAAATGAACCTGTTGGAGAGCTGATCTTCGCGCCGATATGCGCCGGCTGTTCCATAAGGATCGGTCAGCAAGTCGATCCTTCTTGAAACGTTGCGCTCCGATGCAGTGGGCGTTAACGATGCGGCAATATCGTTGAAAGCGCCGCGCATGTCGAACGCGGCCGCCAGGTCATCGTAATTCATCCACAGAATTGCATAGCGCCGATCGTCCGGCAGCATTTCCCCCGGCCGGATGGGATAGATGTACTCAGGCGACAGGGCCGTCCCGACGATTTGGAGCGTTTGTCGCCGGCCATTGATTACAGCCTTCAGGCGATCGCCCACCTTCAGTCGGTTGGCAGTGAGAAAAGCCTCGCCGACGAGGATTTCGCCGGTCCGCTCGGGATCGGGAAATCGTCCCGATCGCAAGTACAGGCGATTCAGCCCCCTCATCGGATCGATGCTCGTGAACCGGCCCACAGCCGGCTCATTTAATCCCGGAACGTCGAGTGTGACATCGACAACGATTCGCGTCTGGACGGTCGATATGCCGGGTTCTTCCGCCAATCGTTGCGTCAGAGTATTCGGCGCTCGCTTGACGTGCGCAAAGACGCTCGCGAACCGGTAGTGGTCGTAATACGCATCTCGCGTACGCTCGAGGGAATCGAGGGTCGTGACCGACATGACAAATGTCGCGGCGCCGCAAGCGATCACCAGAGCGACCGCAATAGCCTGTCCACGCATCTGCCAGAGATCGCGGATCAGCTTTTGGTCGAGAGCGCGCATGCTTCACCAGGACAAGGACCGCGCCGGAATCCGCGACTCATTCACCACGGTCGACGAAATTCGACCGTCCGAAAGGGTCACGACGCGATCGGCCATGCCGGCAATGACCGCGTTGTGCGTGATGACTGCTGTCGTTGTTCGCAATTCGCGGTTCACATGCTCAATGGCTTCGAGCACGGTAATGCCGGTCCGCACGTCGAGCGCTCCGGTTGGCTCATCGCACAGCAAAACCTGTGGACGCTTGGCGATCGCCCGGGCGACCGCCACGCGCTGCTGTTCGCCGCCCGAAAGCTGGGCGGGGAAATGGTTCATTCGTTCCGCGAGTCCGACCAAAGCCAATGCCTCTTCGGGCCGCATGGGCGAGTCGGAAATCTCGGTAACCAGCGCCACGTTTTCGCGGGCCGTCAGACTGGGAATGAGGTTGTAGAACTGAAACACGAAGCCGACATGCTCCCGGCGATAGCGCGTGAATTCGGCATCGTCGAATGCAGTCAGGTCATGATCCGCATACCGAACGACACCCGAGGTGGGCACATCCAGGCCGCCGAGGATATTCAACAGCGTCGATTTGCCTGAACCCGAGGCGCCGAGGAGAACCAGGAATTCGCTTTCGTAGAGGACGAAATCCACACCACGTAGTGCGTGAACCTCAACGTTGCCCATCCCATAAACCTTGGTCAGGCCCTTGGCGACGAACACGGGGTTGCCCGAACGAACTGGCGGTCGGTCTTCAGCGGGTGGCGCCACGAACTGTTCTCGCAATGCCGCGACCATCCTACCCTCCATACAAGGAAGGCATGGCCCCATTCATTGGATGTGTGGATGTGGTTCGCGGCCACGACTTCTTTGTGGACGAACCGGGTTTTGCAGGGTGCTTGGCATTGTCATTGACTAGAAGTCGGTCACAGCTCGTCTTCGTCACTACCGGCGGTGCCCAGGTCGGCGGTTGATAGCGGCGAACTGGGCGGCGGCGCCTCCGGTTCGTGTGCCTCCGCTGGAGGCTGGGGCAGCCAGAACGAGGTTACGAATGCGATGAGATACGCGGTCCCGCCAATGACGGCCGCGGCACTGGCCACTTTCATCGGCTGTGTGCCGCTAAACACCGTCGACAGCCACTCCGTGTTCAGTGTCGCCGCCATCGTGCCAATCATACGGCCGCCCACGTTGGTCGCGAAACTGCCGCCCGTGCCGCGCAAATGCAGTGGAAACACCCGCGGCAGAAATTCGCTCAGGTAGCTGAACTGGGCCACCGTCAATAGCCCGCAAAAGAAGATTGCGGTCGCGAACGTCACATAGGGTCCCACCACCAGCTTGCCATACGCGAGCGGAAACAGAACGATCCCCGGTATGAGGAAAATGCGCAAGAGTAATCGACTGGGCACAAAGACCAGCAGCACGGCCAGAATGATTCGGCCGGTCAACCCGCCAATCTCTTGCCAGCGTTGGATGTCGCCCCGGCGGGCGTTGGTCATGCCCGACAGAGCCTTTTGCTTGTCGACAACCTGTTTCTTCAGCTCGGCTGCTTCGGCCTTCTGATCGGGAGGCAGGGCCTTGATCCGCGCCTGCAAGGCGGCGATTTCCGCTTTGATCGGCTTTCCTTTTTCCACGATGTCCGGCAAGCCGGGTGCGATGAAGATCGGCGTCATTTGCAATGCGCCGAACGCGGCCGCGTAACCGCATGCCGATAGGATGGTGGTGACAATCGTGGTCCGGCGCAACGTGGGAGCAAACAACTTGCCGAAGCTGGGGCGCTGCAATGTTCCGGCGCGCTTGCGTTCCCGCCACGCCATCGACTCGGGCACGAACGGCAGCATGAGAAGAATGAGCGCTCCGGGAATGAGACCGGTCAGCAGCGTGAATCGCCAAGCGAGGTTGTTCGGATTGTGACCCTCGGGGAAATGAAATCCGAGGAATGAATCTGGCAATCGGCCGGCCCGCCCTTCCTCGACGATCGCTTTGTAGGTTTCCGTCACCAGGATGCCGCCGACCGACGCGGTCGCCAACGTCCAGCCGATGACCATCTCGCGCGTGCGCTTGTCCGTGAATAGCTCGGCCAGCCACGTAACGGCCGCGACCACCTGCACGCACACGCCGATGAACGTCGTGCAGCGGAACAAAATCAGCGTCCACAGATCGCTACTGAACGCAGCACAGAGTGGTGAAATCGAGTAAGCCATGATCGCCACGGTCATCACCGTCTTGCGGCCAAATCGATCGATGAACCAGCCGCCCATCAGCCCGAACGTGCCGCCGCAAAGCGCGGCGATCCACAGCATCCGGCCCGCCCACTCCCGAACCACGGGACTCGTGACTTCGACGTGCTTCAACTCGCTCACGGCGCTTCCGCCGATCACTGGAAACATGAGCAGTTCGTAAGTGTCGAAGAGAAAGCCGACGGCGGCAATCGCGATCACCAAAGCGCGAACGATGGGTGACAAGGGAGGAGACTCCGGGCGGCGGGACGGGCGAATGCGGGGATGGCTAATTTACGAATCGCTTGCCAATCCGCAACACCGTAAGTCACTGGCCGCCCATCACATGACGCAGCCAGTGATCTTGAAGGTCCATGGTGTCCTTGAAGCCATAATGGGAGACGATCGCCTTCGCATATCCTCGCCGCGGCGCTTCGCGCAGGAATTCCGCAAATGCCTTGGGTCCGCGGACCTCAACCAGATAGGCCACCAATGAAACACTCTCGGCATAAAACGCGGTCATCGATTCCGGCTTAGGAAACCCCTTGCGAGCAACAAACGGCCCAACGGCGAAGAGCTTTTGATCTTTGAGCAGGCTCGGAATTGCTCGGCTGGTATCGGGCGACCGACGCCGGCGATTCGGATAAGGCCGCCATTCCGACGACAGCCCAGCGCGGCAGCGGTTCTTCCGAGAACGCGTCCGTCAATAAGACCTGGGTGACTTCGGACGGAAGCGTACTTTCGAGAATTGTCGGATCATCTACCCGCAAATCGATCCGCCGGCTCGCAACGCGGCCGCCGCGAATTTGAACGGTCGAATGTCCCCTTTGTTCGGCCGATTTACCGGTCGCCTTCGCGTACTCGCTGCCGGAGGAGTGTAAGTAAATGTCGCAGCGTGGCGACCAGTTACCACCCGCTGGCCCCAGCCAGCGCTCATACATCGCAACGCGTGCCGCCTCTGCGACTCGACTCACTTCAGATGCACGGTCTCGACCCGACTGGTACATGACTCGGAAGCTCGACGATTCAATGCACTGCCAGCCGGCAGTCGGGGGCGATGAAAGCGAGGGGTTTCGCTTGTGCATCTCGTCCAGGAGTTGTTTGGCAAATGGACGAATTCGCTCCGGTCCCATTTGCTGCGCTTCTTGGACTTCGCGCTCGAGTTGGGCCAGACTCGCAGCGGAGTCGGAACCCCGATTGAGTTGTGCGGCAACAACGTAGAGCCGGCAGTAAGCCCATTCATCGCGCTGGGCCGAATTGAACGATTCTTTGTGCCGGTCTGCTTCGGTGAAGAGCGCCGCGGCCTGCGCGTAATGCTTGTTCGCGAATTCTTCCGATGCGCGCTTCAGGTTGTTCGGATCCGTTGTTCGATCGCGTGGAACGGTTTGACGGGGGTCATTGTCGTTCGCGGCCTTGACCGGCGCTTGGATTTCTAACGGCGCCGGGCCAGTTGGGAGCATTCCGTTCGACGAAGGAGTCGGATCGGCCGGCGGATCGGGGATGGGCGGCGCCGGCGGGAGGATGTCATCGGCGGATCGGCTGGCAGGCGGCACTTTCGGAGTCGGTCCGAGAGTCGACTGAGCGACGAGGCTTTCGGAGACAAGACAGGCGCATAGGCAAACCAGGACAAAAAGGCGCGTCATGCGTCGCATCCTTGCGAGCGGTGGGACCGGGTGGTCCCGGGGGAGCGGAGACAATAGGCGCGGCTAGAAATAAATACAAGGGCAACCGATGTACACGACAGGGGTTGTCGTCTTGCTCGCTGAAACAAAACCGCCCTTCACCCGAACCGGACGAGTCCTTAAACTATCCATCTAGAACTGAAGCCCGAATCCTGGGGAATGGTGTAACGGTAGCACGACTGGCTCTGAACCAGTTAGTCTAGGTTCGAATCCTAGTTCCCCAATGCGCATAACCGTCGTGAATTGCAAAGTTGCAAAGCGGACAGGCTCGCCCGGTTTTCTTGCGGTCAGTATCCCGCCGTTCGAGTACAATGGAAGGCACCGTGAGCTTGTGCTCATGGTGCAGAACACAATCGCTTCTCCCGTCTTGTCCCATACTGGCATTGCATGCCGTGCCCGACTCGGCAGCCGTTCCAGGAATCATGACAGGTGACGCAATTCGGCGGGCAAATGTCCTTCCCGCGCGTTCGCATGTCTAGTCAGCCATGGCCCTTCGAGAAAGTCGCCTTCGGCTCCGTCCGGGCAAGACCTCGATCAGGGAGATGATCTCGTGAGCAAGAATCTGTATGTCGGCAACCTCGCTTTCGCGACGTCGTCGGCCGACCTCGAACAACTTTTTGGCCAATACGGCAAGGTCACCAAGGCCCAAGTTGTTACCGATCGGGAGACCGGTCAATCGCGGGGTTTCGGCTTCGTGGAGATGGCGTCCGGCGGTGAAGAAGCGATCAAAGCGCTCAACCTGTCCGAGTTCCAGGGCCGCAGCATCACCGTGAATGAGGCCCGGCCGCGCGAGGAACGCCCGCGAGGCGGCGGCGGCGGTGGTGGAGGACGTGGCGGATATGGTGGCGGACGCCGCTACTAATGAGCCGGTCAACACTCAGTGCCATTGGCTGCTTCGGCGGCACGGAATCGCCCTCGCCCATCGTTCGATCCGAGTTGATGGATTCACGTCCGGGCGCGAGCCTTGGACCGCAATGATTCACTCCCGATGGATCGCCGCCGCGTGTCAATGATTGCCCTGATGGCACTCAAGATCGCGGCAAGACAAGTACGGGCCCCTATCGGGTGGGGGCCATCTGTTTCAGCGTCGCAGTCCGCCAAGCGGCGCTAATCGAACGGGAGGGCATGGACAACAACTCGCCGCCGCTGTGATGTAATGCATCCGCCGAAAGTCCATCTTCACGAGATGCATGGCTCGCCCTGATTCACTAGTCCTTTTTTTTTCAGGACACACCGTGAGCAATACTAACATTGAAGAAGAGACGGAGAAATTGCGCGAACTCGTGATCGCGGCCCGGGCCAATCCTAAAGTAGAAACCGATGCCGAAGCATGCTTGGAGCGTCTGAAGGCACTCTTCAAGAAGAACCCCGCATCGTTCAGCGAGGAGAGCATTCGGTTCATCAATTACTTGCGGGGCACTCTGGGCGTTCGACTCGATGCCCATCGTAAAGGGGGCCCATATCCGCGCATTGCCAAGCCCAAGGGAGTCAAGTTAGACCACTGCTGGCGGTGCCAGACGCCGCTCGACTCGCGATTCACCGAGGTATGCCCGGACTGTTCAACATCGAAGGTTCGCATCTTCGTCTGTCCGGTGTGCCGAGCATGCGGCTGCCAGCACGCCGGCCGCGTCCTGGCGTGATTGACGGAATGGCCACCGATCGCCGGCATGGAGTTGTTGGTCACGCAGCATTCGATCGATCGAATCCGGCGTGCACAGCCCAATCGCGATTGCTAGCGGCACAGTTTGGCGGTTTCCGGTAAGATGGACTGTTCGCAACGGCCGCAAGCGGGAGACTTGCAAGCCTTTGACAAAGTAAGGAGAGCGGATGCGTGCTGAGAAGGACCAAACTTGGGTGGTTTACTCGATGCCACTGAAAAACTGCGCGGAGCCGATGCGGGCGGTTTGTGAGCAACGCGAATGGGACGCCATGGACCGCGCCAAGCCAGGGTTCTACACCCTAATTCAGGCCGGGATCAGCAATGAGGGCGAGGCCGAGCGACTTGCTCGCGGCGCTTCCGGCGAAGCGCGGCCGCGAAACACCAAACGAGTCATTGGCACTTGGTCGGACGACGGAGCGGCAGCCACCGTCGCCGGTGACCCTCCAGCCGCAGATGCCTGATCCAGTCGCTCTTTTCGATCTTGCGAGGCGCTGAGTTTCGCGCGAATTGCCGCGCGAGTGAATGTAAAGAACCAATCGGATGGATCGCCGCGATTCACAGGACGTGACGACTATTTACAATGCATCGCCCTTTGGGCGCGGGCGATTCATTCTTGACTTGAATGGGGCGAACATACGATATCGGAGAAACTGCGACGCATAGCCACCTTTCTTATTTGCCCGGCCAGTTCCGGCCGCCACCTAAGCAATTTGACTATCTCGCCGATTGCTTCGGCATCCAACACCAAAGGGACGCCGTGTACTTCCTCGTGATTGACAATCGATTCGGTGTTCCGATATACGTGTTTCTTGAGCATGACCCCAACTCGGCAGAGGGTCGTGCCAAGCTCCGCGGCCGTTGGGTGACCTTGGAACTAACTAACTCACCCGAACGTCTCGCCGACCAGTCGCAGGCGACCCTAGGCACTTCAGCGGCAATCGGCGGTGACCCCAATCGTCCTGATCGCTACGCGGTTTTTGCCTCCGAAGGGGCCGTACGCGCTGCCGGGTTTTCGTTAATTGAGCCACGCTACATGGGCCCGACTTGGGAAACCTACCTGAGTGTTTTTCACCCGGAGGGCGGAAAGCGAAACGGGTCAGCCATTTCCCGGCCGAAAGTCGGCCGATAACACCGGCCGCGGCCGGGACGTTGAGAGAAGACTGGTGAGACGAAAAGATTCGATTCGCCAACCGGCAGCAGACGCCATAACGCCAACATACCGGGTCCGTTATAGCCTGAAGCCATCAACGCAATCGCGTGCTCCGACAGATGTGGAGACGGTCGATCTGTGCGCCACTCTGGACGCGATTCCCACACTCCTGCCAGCCGGGGCGTACATCATGTACATCGAGGATCTGCAAGTTGGGGAATACGTTCATTGGACCCGTTGGCCCAATGCATACCGCCCCGGATTCGGCGGTTAAACGACCACCCCCATGGGCCGGCGGTCGATCGCCATTCCCGATTCGATTACATCTCCGGATGAATGAACCCCGCCGCCGCGATTTGCCATTCCGCGACCGCCCCCCGCGCTATATAGCATGACAGGACAGGACAGCTTGAACTCGTCTGACGCGGCCCTGCGTTCGCGAAATCGACGCCGCCGCATTCGATCGAGCGCCAAATGAAAGCCATACCCCCCACAGAAACGCGGACGCGCGGGGAAATTGAAGCGGCCGTCTGCGCCGGAATATCCAAATTTGAACAAGAATACCTGGGTCGCGGACCCAAGGACATTCGCACATTCTTATTGGGCGATCTCGTGCTCGTGCGCCTCCAAGGGGTCCTGACCGCGGCGGAACAGCATTTGGTCAAATCATTGCCTGCGGAGAAAGGGCGGGATCTGCTCAAGCAAGTGCGGGCGCAACTCATTGAGGTCGCTCGCCCGGCGCTCATGACGATGATTCAGGACGCTACCGGAATCGTGCCGACCAGCCTGCATCACGATATCAGCACCGTGACCGGCGAGGAGATCATCGTGGTCACTCTGTCGAACGCTCCGGAAATCCGCGAGTCGAAAAAGCGCTAATTGCAGTTTCCGTCAAGGATCATCCATACCGTTCGTTGAGACACTCGAACACCGACTCGATATCGGCGAGGTCGCCAGTCGGAACTCGAACCACGTTTTTCAATATGGCCCGGGCCGGACTGCCGGCCGCGAAGTTCGCCATTAGGCGAAGGGTTTCTTCCGTTAGGTCCTGCACAAGACCGTGGAAAATCGTTGAGACAATTGGCTGCTCGACCGCGGCAGTCGCACTGGACTCTGCAATGAGCTGAGCGTAGACGATCGTTGAGAAGCACCTCCCGATTGCGATCGATAAGGCCGCGTCGCCCGCGAGATCGGAGGGCTTGGCATCGCCGACGATCAGCCGACAGAACGCTCGAATCTGATTGATAAAGAGTTGCACATTGGGAATGCCTCGGAAGGGCTTGTAAGCGGCGTCCCACTTGGCGAACTCAACCGTCTTCGCATGCCGGTCGTGGCGAGCGAGCCAATAGGGGTTTTCGGCCGGTTCGTCCGAACTCACGGTAATGGACGGCGGAGTCGCCGGTTTCTTTGCCAAATCGTTGAAGTAGTTGTCGACGAACTGGGTAGTCAGTCGGAAGTTGATGTGCGTACTGCCTTCGAGAATGGGGATCATCGGGACTTCCCGAATTGCCGTCTCGAAAAATGTGTCGGCCTCGAAACTCCGGGCGCCGATGCATTCGGAAAGCAATTGGAGCAGCTTGACTCCTTCGGTGCTCACTCGGGCTTTTTGGACCGCATTGAAAAGTAAATACCGCCGCTCGTCGGGCCGTGCCGCCTGCACATAGTCAAGAGCACGGCAAGCGTAGAGTTTCATTCCGACCAGCCGGGCAAATGCACCGGCCGCCATGGACCGGATGTGTGGGAGGGCCGTGACCGGTTTTCCATACAGAAATCGATGGCGCAAATGGTCGAACGCCTCGGCGAACGCGCGTTCGCAGATGCCGATCGCACCGAAGCCGAGAAAGAATTTGCCAAAATCGACCGCCCCGAACACCGCCTCCCAGGCGTCGCGGCCCTCGGAGATTACGTCGCCGACTGGGACGACCTGGTCGGTGACCTCGAACTCGCCAACGAACGCGGCGCGAACGCCAAACGTCCGAATCTTGCGAACGGAGGAAAACGCCGGGGTCTCCTGGGGTCGCAAAGCAAAGAAAACGAGAGGCGCCCGTCGAGCCGAATTCCCCGCTGCCTCCCTCTTGGCCAGAACCGAGACCAGGCCCGCGACATTGGCATTGCCGATGTAGTATTTCGATCCGCTGGCGTGTAATTGGCCGGAGTCGTCCGCCTGCAGAGTGAATTCGGTCGCAAGCAAGTCCGCGCCATGATCGCGCTCGGACACACCGAATGCGAATAGCCCGCCGGCCTCCAACTGCTTGACCGCCTCGAATTTGAGTGGCTCGTTGTCAGATTGGAGGATGGGAAACAGACCAAGAAATGACACGTGCAAACTATACGCATGAGCCGGCGAGAAATAGGCAAACACTTCCAGGAATCGCGTCAGTCGGCGCAGGTCCAAGTGATGGCCGCGACTCGAGTACTTGGCGGGAGACAAAAGACTCGCGTAAATCCCATGGGCCGCTTGATAAGCAATCCAGTCTTCATACCACTCTTCCCGCTGGTCTTCTTCATTGAGAGCGGCCGGGCCTTTTGCCCGAAAGAATTCGACGAGGAGACGGACCGACGGGTCTGATAGGTACTCGCTCGCACCCGCCGTGGGCGCCGGCGAGTCAAACGTCTGAGGATACAGATTGTCGGTAACGATAGAATCGCTCCGGGCGTTTTGCCCCTCCCGCGATGACCGGATGTTCGCTGGGTTATGGCAAGCGATCCATCACGCACTGGCTGGTTGCCCCATGCGGCGAAGCCATCGGTAGTGCGACCCCAATCCAGCCAGGAATGTTCGATGGACGGAATAGCGCACCCCGAACTCTCGACAAGTCGCCTCGACGATCTGCGATAGCGCTGGATAGTGCACGTGACAGACGTGCGGGAACAGATGATGTTCGATCTGGAAATTCAGCCCGCCAAGATACCACGAAAGGATGCGGCTGTGTCGGGCGAAGTCGACGGTCGTCTGCGTCTGGTGAACCGCCCAGGCGTTTTCCATCCGGTGCGTCGCCTGGTCGGGTAATGGGAAGTCGGCCTCCTCGACGCAATGGGCCAGTTGGAAGACGACGCTCATGATCACGCCGAGCACCCCGGTGACCAAAAGATAAAAGAGCACGACAATCCAGACAGGATGGAAGAACATGGGCACGACCAAAAGCAGCGCGACGGACCACAATTTCCCCACCCAAAAAGCGACGGCATCCGATCCCTTTGGTCGCGGAATCTTGTGCGGGCCCATACGGCCGGAGAAGTAATCCTTGAAGTCGCCATACAGGTGCCATCGTCCAGACATGAGCCCGTAAAGCGGCCACAGATACAGATGTTGCCAACGGTGAAACCAGCGTCGCGGTTGATGCGGTGAGACTCGGAGAATTGCACCCAGTTCAATGTCTGTATCCTGTCCCGCGATATTCGAATAGGTGTGGTGGAAAATGTGATGCTTCCAGTGCCAGAGAAACGAACTGGCGCCCATGAAGTCCAGTGAGTACGCCGCCAACTTGTTCAACCAGCGTCGTCGGGAGTAGGCTTGATGGCCCCCATCGTGCTGGATACTGAAGCCGATAGCGCCTAGTCCCACAGCGAAGCCGATCGCCAGGGGAATGGCCGCCCACCAAGTCGACACAACAAAGACGAGGAGTGCGTAGGTGGCCGCGCACCATGCCAGAATGACAAACGACTTCAGATACATTTGCCAGCAATCGCGCTGGCTTCGTCCGGTCGTTTGAAAGTACCCGAGGACCCGCCGCCCAACCTCGGCCTGGAAGCCAGTGTCTTTCGGGAATTTTGGTCGCTGCAAGCGATCCGCCGGAAGAGCTTTGAAGGTCACATCATCCGGTGAACTATCCGCCCTGGTAGGTGGAAAAACTTCTAAGGATTCAGAAGCTGGAATAAATTCGGTCATTCGTTTATGTGTCCTGCTCAATCTGTGGAGTCTGGTGATTGGGAGCCGCTTAGTTCCGACCCATTCCAATGTTGAACCGGAACGAAACCATCGAGCAAATAAACCTGAACCAACGTACCGGTTGGGAACGCCTGAACGACAGTCCCCGAGCCGCGATCAATCGCGGTGTTTGCCGATCGGATCGCCGTACCCGTAATTCGCTGTATTTCCTGCCGCAAGGCGTCGCCTGCTGTCTGGAACAGCTGCCGCTGCAACTGCTCGACCCGAGCAGCCCCCTCCCCAGTATGAGCGAGCGCCAATTCCGCAGGCGATAACGCTCCGGAAAATGTAATGACGACTGTTCCTTCGCCAAGCATGACGCTCACTGACGCGGGAGCACGCCCGGCTCTCTGCCGTTCGAAAGCGACAGCCGCCTCCGCGATGCCGCGAGCCATCTCCTGAGCGGGTTTGTCCATAAGACCCTTTGCGTCGTGACAACCGGCGGACCACGAAAAAAGCCGGCGAGCGCAACCCTCTCCGGGACACACTCGCCGGCTTACTCGTCGCCAGGCCCACCACATCGGGATTGCCCGTCGCCTAGTTGTCCGACATTCGCGTCTAACCTACGGTACCATTATACGTCAGTCCCTGAAATCAGGTAGATCATTTGATTATTTGCCTGAACCTACGTGTTGCCGGGACCGAAATAGTGTAGGCATCGACCGCCCTCGAATTGGGCGTTCGAACATGGATTGACCGTTTCGTGCCGCAAACCGCCGCTTGCCCGCCACGAGCAGGACTTTTCCTGGCACAATCCGTTCCGGACGCAATTTTCGGCCGGGGACCAATGTGGCCGATGGGCAGAAATGTCTGCTAAAAAGGGGGAAGGTGGCCAAGGGGGCCAAGATGGCCAACGATTTCTCCATCCCCCCTTGCGCGATAATGTCTATTTACGGTGACATTCCCTTTGGCAGTTCGGGGACTGCCTGGTTCTACCGCAAGGCCGTTTTGGGTCAAGGATCGGCCGAATCGCGCAAAACCGGCTCCGTCGGGGAGCGAAAATCGCGGTCGCCTCGAGCGAGAAGTTTCTCGATTCGCGCTGAGGGTTGTCGCGTATTGCGGGCGAATCATGAACTTCTAATCTCGAGAAGCAACAATGTGCGCGAATGGGTCAAGAGAGCCGTTCCATGTGAACATGGTTGCGCTTCGTGCCAGGGGTTTGGCAGCAGTGGGCCCTGGCGACCCGCGATTGTTTTTGTTGAAATTCTGATGAAGTCGCTGCATTTCGAATGATCGATCGATAGCGGTTGGAATACATTCTCCGTACCCATCTGAAGTTGCCGGGCTCATGAGTTGCCAATTGTTCCTTTTATGAATTTGCGGCAGCCTCGAGTGACCGAGCCGGAAGTAACTCGGCGAACGAATCCAATAGTCCCGTCCCAAAAGTTCGCAAAGATACGTCGGACAGTCTTTCATTCACGTGAGATGGCAACTCGAAAGGCAACATGGTGAAGTCCAGAAGAGTCGGACAGTTGCCGAAATCGCCCCGAGGGCCCGACCAACCAACGAGTCGCAAACCTCGAGTTGCCTTCCTGGCAGCGCTCGCAATCGGCGCGTTCGCCGCAACGTATGGCATCGTCAAGTTCGTGAACCGCCAGTCGGCCCCAGTTGGCATGGTCTGGATTCCCGGCGGCGATTTTACGATGGGAACCGACTCCGAACTCGGCTGGCCCGATGAAAAGCCCGCGCACCGAGTGAGGGTGAATGCGTTTTGGATGGACGAACATGAGGTCACCAACGCCCAGTTCCGTGAATTCGTCGACGCGACCGGCTACGTCACCACCGCCGAGAAGCCGCCCGACCTCGACGAGATTATGAGGCAATTGCCGCCCGGCACGCAACCGCCGCCCAACGCGAATCTCGTCCCCGGTTCGCTCGTTTTCGTGCCGACCGAAGGGCCAGTTCCGCTCAACGATCCTTCGCGATGGTGGAAATGGACGCCGGGCGCGTGCTGGAAGCATCCGGATGGACCGGACAGCAATATCGACGACAAGAACGACTACCCGGTTGTGCAGGTCTCTTGGGACGACGCCATCGCCTATGCGAAGTGGGCCGGCAAGCGCTTACCCACGGAAGCGGAATGGGAATTCGCGGCCCGGGGCGGACTCGACGGCCAGCCCTACGTCTGGGGGGACGAGAAACCATCCGACACGGCAATCCACGCGAACATTTGGCAAGGCGAGTTTCCATGGAAAAATACCGCGCAGGATGGTTATGAACGAGCGGCGCCAGTGAAGTCATATAAGCCGAACGGCTACGGGCTATACGACATGGCCGGCAACGTCTGGGAATGGTGCGCCGATCGGTATCGGGCAGATTACTACAAGCAGTTCGCCGGCGGCGGCTCGATTGACAATCCGCAGGGCCCAAACACCTCATTCGATCCGCGCAACCCGAGAGCGGAGTCGCGCGCCCAGCGTGGCGGATCGTTCCTTTGCAACGACAGCTACTGCTCGCGGTACCGCCCAAGTGCCCGACACGGCTGTTCGCCGGATACCGGTATGTCGCATGTCGGGTTTCGCTGTGTCAAGTCATCGGAGAAATGAAGCTTGGTTCGCCCGTTGGCGCCGCGATGATCGTCGCGGCCAGTTCCCTTTGGAGACGCACCGTGTCGAATCGTTCGTACTTGGCTGCCATCGGACTGGTGGCGCTAGGAGTATTCCTCGGTTACGCGGCGGCGTCCGGGAAACTCAAGCCTTTTCAGCCAGCGTCGGCCGGGCAGCCCGCTCCGCTCGGCGTGGCGACTCCCGCAAGCGCGAATGGCGGGGATTGCTGCGCAGGGTCGGCGTCAAGGAACGCGCTTCTGGTGGCCGAACATAACCAACGGGTCAAGGAAGGAGCAAAGAAGAGCGGCAAAAAACCGAACATCTGCATCATCTGGGGAGACGATATCGGCCAATCGAATCTCAGTTGCTACACGCACGGGCTGATGGGTTACCAAACGCCGAACATCGACAGCATCGCCAAGGCAGGGATGATGTTCACCGACTACTACGGCGAGCAAAGCTGCACGGCCGGCAGGGCGTCGTTCATCACGGGACAGCATGGCATGAGGACAGGGCTAACGAAAGTCGGTCTGCCAGGAGCGACGTTGGGACTTCGCAAAGAAGACCCGACCATTGCCGAGCTGCTCAAGCCGCTCGGCTACGCGACCGGCCAGTTCGGCAAGAATCATCTCGGCGACCGCAACGAATTTCTGCCGACTGTTCACGGCTTCGATGAGTTCTACGGAAACCTCTATCACCTCAATGCCGAGGAAGAGCCGGAACTGCCCGACTACCCGAAAGATCCAGCATTCAAGGCGAAGTACGGCCCGCGTGGCGTGCTCGATTGCAAGGCCACAAACAAAGACGACCCGACCGTCGATCCGCGCTTCGGCAAGGTCGGCAAGCAGATCATCAAGGACACTGGCCCGCTAACCAAGAAGCGGATGGAGACGATCGACGACGACATCGCGGACCGCGCGGCCGAGTTCATCAAGCGCCAGGCGAACGACGGGAAGCCGTTCTTCGTGTGGGTCAACTTTACCCACATGCACGCCCGCCCGCACGTCAAGTCGGCGAGCAAGGGCCAGTCGGGGCGGTGGCAGAGCGAGTACCACGACGTGATGATCGACCACGACAAGAACGTCGGCACGGTCCTCAAGGCGCTGGACGACGCGGGCACCGCGGACAACACGTTCGTCATGTACAGCACGGACAACGGCCCGCACATGAATAGCTGGCCGGACGCCGCCATGACCCCGTTCCGCAACGAGAAGAACTCGAATTGGGAGGGCGCGTACCGGGTGCCGTGCATCGTCCGCTGGCCCGGCAAGATCAAGCCGGGCACCATCTCCACCCAGATCGTGGCTCACCACGACTGGCTCCCGACGCTCGCCGCCATTGCGGGCGACACCGAGGTCACCGCAAAGCTGCTCAAGGGCTATAAGGCCGGGGACATGACATACAAGGTCCACCTCGATGGGTACAACCTCGTCCCGTACCTGACCGGGGCCGCCGACAAGACCCCGCGCGAGTCGTTCATCTACTGTAACGACGACCAGCAGGTGACCGCGCTACGGTACGACAACTGGAAGCTCGTATTCCTGGAACAGCGGGCGCGGGGCACGTTGCTCGTCTGGGCCGAGCCGTTTACCACGCTCCGCGTTCCGAAGATCTTCAACCTCCGGACGGACCCATACGAGCGCGCGGACATCACTTCGAACACCTACTACGACTGGGTCTTGGATCACGTCTTCCTGCTGGTCCCGGCGCAGGACTACGTCGGCAAGTTCCTGATGACGTTCAAGGACTATCCACAACGGCAAAAG
Organism: uncultured Gemmataceae bacterium; assembly: GCA_963773845.1. Taxonomy (GTDB): domain Bacteria; phylum Planctomycetota; class Planctomycetia; order Gemmatales; family Gemmataceae; genus SIAJ01. The sequence continues at coordinate 402,600 of CAVZCU010000010.1, read as the reverse complement.
GCCGCGAGCTTCAACCTCGATGACGTGATGAGGAAGCTCCAGGAGAGCGGCGGAAGCAAGTGAACGAATTCGGATTCAAGTGTCGGCCGAGGCCATATCCCGGCCGACACTTGCACGTAGCCCTGCAGTTTCGAGAAACCTCATGCGCATGCGATTTGTTCTTCCGATATCGATCGCCACATTGGCTGCGGCGCTCGGATGGCTGGCGGCATCCGGGCGTTTGACGAATATGTTCGCGCAGGAAAAGCCCTCCTCGGCGAACGCCGACGGCTCCGTCCTTCCATTTCCGACCACGCCGTCCTCAAGCGTGGCTGGCGTGACATTGCAAGAATCCACCATGAAATGGCGAAAGGAACCGGAGCGGCTCAAGCCCGGCGCACGAACGTTCTCATCGTGCTCATTGACGACGTTGGCTTCGCGCAGACCGACACCTTCGGCGGTGAGATGCACACCCCGACCCTGACTAAGTTGAAGAACGAAGGCATCTGTTACAACCGGTTTCACACCACTTCGATTTGCTCGCCGACGCGGGCAGCCCTCTTGACCGGCCGCAATCACCATCGCGTCGGCAACGGCACGATCGCCGAACGTGCATCCGACTGGGACGGCTACACCGGCATCATTCCGAAAACATCGGCGACGATTCCGGAGGTGCTACACCACTACGGCTACAAGTCGGCGGCATTCGGCAAGTGGCACAACACGCCTGCCAACCAGACCACAGCGATGGGGCCTTTCGACCGCTGGCCCACGGGTCACGGCTTCGATTATTTCTACGGCTTCCTCGCCGGCGAAACGTCGCAGTGGGAGCCCCGGCTGTACGAAAATCTCAATCCGGTTGAGCCGCCGCATAGCGAAAAGTATCACCTCACCGAGGACATGGTGGACAAGGGCCTAGCCTGGCTGAAGCGGCATCAGGCCTTCTCTCCCGACAAGCCGTTCTTCATGTATTGGGCGCCGGGAGCCGTGCATGGCCCGCATCACATCTTTCCGGAGTGGGCAGACAAGTACAAAGGCAAGTTCGACGACGGCTGGGACAAATACCGCGAACGCGTCTTCGAGCGGCAGAAGCAAATGGGCTGGATTCCCGTCGACACCAAGCTCACGCCGCGCGATCCAACGATGCCGTCGTGGGACAGTATCCCCGAGGCGGAGCGGCCGTTCCAACGCCGACTCATGGAAGTTTTCGCCGGGTTCGTCGAACACACTGACGCTCAGGTCGGGAAACTCGTCGATGGCATGGAACAACTCGGCCTGCGCGACAACACGATCATCCTTTATATCTGGGGCGACAACGGCTCGAGTGCCGAGGGCCAAAAAGGAAGCGTCAGCGAGTTGCTCGCGCAGAACAACGTCCCGAACACGATCGAGCAGCAGCTTGCCGCGCTGAACAAGATCGGGGGCCTGTCGGTCCTGGGCAGTCCGAAGGCGGACAACATGTACAATGCTGGCTGGGCTTGGGCCGGCATGACGCCGTTCAAGTCGACCAAGCTCGTGGCTGCGCACTTCGGCGGCACTCGCAACCCGTTGGTCATCTCCTGGCCGAAGGGAATCATACCGGACAAGACGCCGCGTTCGCAGTTCCACCACGTCAACGATATTGCACCAACGCTTTATGAAGTGATTGGCATCAAGCCGCCCGAGGAGGTGAATGGCTTCCAGCAAGACCCGATCGACGGCGTCAGCATGGCGTACACGTTCGCGGACGCCAAGGCGCCGGACCAGAAGAAGACGCAGTACTTCGAGAACAATGGCAGCCGCGGCATCTACCACGATGGCTGGTTTGCCTGCACATTTGGGCCGCTGATTCCGTGGGATACTGCCGGCTCGGCGCCGAAGCTCAAGGCGTGGGACGCCAACAAAGATGCCTGGGAGCTGTACGACCTGACCACGGATTTCTCGCAGGCGAACGACCTCGCCGCCAAAGAACCCGCACGGCTGGCGAAGATGAAGGAGATGTTCCTCGCGGAAGCGAAAGCGAACAAGGTGCTGCCAATCGGCGGCGGGCTGTGGACGCGACTGCACCCAGAAGATGTCATCAAATCGCCGTACAAGTCATGGCGTTTCGATGCGACGACCACGCGCATGCCGGAATTCACGGCGCCCCCGCTTGGCAAGCGAAGCAATCACGTGGCTATTGATCTGGAAGTCGGCAACGAGGCAAGCGGCGTGCTCTATGCCCTCGGCGGCGCGAGCGGTGGCGTGACCCTGTACATGGATAAGGGCCAACTCGTCTACGAGTACAACATGCTCGTCATCGAGCGCACGACGGCGAAGAGCAACGGCAAGATCGCCGCGGGCAAACACAAGATCGAAGTCAATGAGTCGATCGCAAGACCGGGCGCTCCTGCGAACGTGGTTCTCACCCTGGACGGCAAGGAGGTCGGCAAGGTCACGGTCAAGCGAACGGTGCCCGGCGCATTCACGGCGAGCGAGACCTTCGACGTCGGCGTCGATCTCGGCTCACCCGTGTCGCTCGATTATTTCGAGCGCGCTCCGTTCAAATATACGGGCAAGATCGAAAAAATCGTCGTCGAGTTAAGGCCGTGACTGATTCACGGCGGCTCAGGCAAGCGACTGTCTCTCAATTCCCCAAAGGTGGCCGAATGAAGTATTCCAAGTGGTTTGCCCTCGTGGGGACAGTGGCAATATGGTCCGGCGCCGCTTTGCCCGCCGACGATCCGCTGCCGTCCTGGAACAACTGTCCCGCGAAGAAAGCAATCATCGACTTCGTGCAAGTGACGACCGACAAGACAAGTCCCAAGTTTGTCCCGCCCGCCGAGCGCATCGCCACTTTCGACCAGGACGGCACACTGTGGATCGAACATCCGATGTACACGCAGGTCGTCTACTGCCTGGAAAGGGTCCCGGCAGTGGTAAAGGAAAAGCCGGAGCTGAAAGAAGTCGAGCCGTTCAAGACGGTTCTTTCGGATAAGCGCGCAGCGATTGCCAAATTGTCGATAAAGGACCTCGAAGCAATTCTGGCCGCAACTCTGACCGGGATGACGGTGGAGGAGTTCAGCGCCGAGGTCAAGGAATGGTTGGCGACCGCCAAGCACCCACGTTGGCGCCGGCCGTACACCGATCTGACATACCAGCCGATGCAGGAAGTGCTGAGGTACCTGCGAGCCAATGGCTTCAAGACCTACATTGTGACCGGCGGCGGCCAAGATTTCGTTCGCGTGTATGCCGAGCAGGTATACGGCATCCCGCCTGAGCAAGTAGTTGGCTCCATAGGTGGCACGAAATTTGGCTATGACAAGTCTGGACGGCCAATGCTTACCAAGGAGCCGAAGTTGTTGCTCAACGACAACAATTCCGGCAAGCCGGAAGCAATCCATCTCATGATCGGCCGCCGGCCGAATGCCGCTTTCGGCAACACGGCTGGCGACCAACAGATGTTGGAGTACGCTCAGGCTGGAAAGGGCGCGCGACTTACGATGCTTGTAGTTCACGACGACGCCAAACGCGAGTATGCCTATGGCCCCGCGTTTGGCCTGCCCGACACCAAAGTGGGTGCGTTCTCCGTTGAGTTGATGAAAAAGGCGCAGAAGGGTGGCTGGACGGTAATCAGCATGAAGAACGATTGGAAACGCGTGTTCGCGTTCGAAAAGTGACTCGGACGGCAACCGGCAAATTCAGAAATTTGAGCCAATGCCGCACGAATTCACGTCGAGCAGCGCGAGGGCGAAGGGCGAAACGCGGATGTCAGGTTCGGTGCTCTCCAGCCGAAACGGACGGGTCAGAGTTGGTCATGGAGAGCGGGGCTGCGAGTCCCCGAAATGTGGTCGGATTCCGCATCTAGGAGTGACGTCCATGCGAAGTATGAAGTTGCAGTTACTGATTGTCTTGGCGGTCGGCGCAGCGGTGGGCTACGCCGTTGCCACGCCACGTCTCAATCCGTTCCAGCGAGCAAATGCATCGCCAACGGGTGAGAAGGTCAAGTCGGGCGATGGCCAATCTTGTGATGGCTGTTGCGCGGAGGGCAACGAAAAGGCCCGTCTACTGACTGTCGCTGGGTCGCAAGGTGCGAACACGAGTCAGAAGGCTGGAGCAAACGGCAAGAAGCCCAACATTGTGTTCATTATGGGCGATGACATCGGCATGTGGAATATCGGCGCCTACCACCGCGGCATGATGGCTGGGCGAACACCGAACCTGGACGAATTGGCCAAGCAGGGAATGCTGTTCACGGACTACTATGCCGAGGCAAGCTGCACGGCAGGTCGGGCGAACTTCATCACCGGCGAACTGCCGATCCGCACCGGCATGACGACAGTCGGCCAGGCGGGCGCCAAGACCGGATTGCCTGCGGAAGCATGCACGATTGCGACCGCGCTCAAAGCATTGGGCTATGCCACTGGCCAATTCGGCAAGAATCATCTGGGTGATCGAAACGAGTTCCTGCCCACCGTCCATGGCTTCGATGAGTTCTTCGGTTATCTGTATCACCTGGACGCCATGGAAGACCCCGCCCATCCGAACTATCCGCAGGAGCTGCTTGATGTGGTTGGCCCCCGCAACATGGTTCACAGTTGGGCCACCGATAAGGACGACCCCACGGAGATGAAGCGCTGGGGCAAGATCGGCAAGCAGAAGATCGAAGACGCCGGCACGCTGTACCCGAAGCGAATGGAGACCGTGGACGATGAGATCCGCGATCTGGCCCTTAAGTTCATCGACAAGGCCAAAAAGGACGACAAGCCGTTCTTCGTTTGGCTCAATCCGACGCGCATGCACATCGTCACGCATCTGTCCCCGAAGTACGAAGCGATGCGCAACTCCAAGAATGGCTGGTCGATGCAGGAAGCCGGCATGGCCCAACTCGACGACGATGTCGGCTTGGTCATGAAGAAGCTCAAGGACATTGGCGAGGACGAAAACACAATCGTCGTGTTCACGACCGACAACGGCACCGAGGTCTTCACCTGGCCCGATGGCGGAACGACGCCATTCGCGCAAAGCAAGGGAACGGTCATGGAAGGCGGATTCCGCGTACCGTGCATCGCCCGCTGGCCCGGCCACATCCCGGCCGGCACGGTGGAAAATGGTCTCATGTCGGGCCTGGACTGGTTTCCGACGTTCGTCGCCGCCGCCGGCAATCCGGACATTACCGAGCAGTTGCTCAAGGGCGTGAAACTTGGCGACCGGACCTACAAGAACCATCTGGACGGCTACAACCAGATGGAATTGATTACGGGAAAGGGCAAGACCAAGCGGCACGAAATCTTCTACCTCGGCGAAAGCACGGTCGGCGCGGTCCGCATCGACGATTACAAGTTCCGCTTTATCGACCAGCCCCAAGGCTGGCTGGGCGAAAAGACCCATGTCGACGTGCCGTACATCACGAATCTGCGACTCGATCCATTCGAGCGCAACGGTTGGCCCAATAATGGGACCAAAGAGGGCGGCCAACAATACTTCGATTGGTTCAAGTATCAATTCTGGCGATTCGTGTTCGTCCAGCAGGTCATGGGCAAGGAACTCCAGACCTTCCTCGATTTCCCGCCGATGCAGCGCGGGGCGAGCTTTAACCTCGACGCCGTGAAGGCCGAGATGGCGAAACGAATGGCCCAGGCGGAGGCAGCGAGCAAGGGACCGAGTCAGTAACCGACCGATGATCGCGTCGGGCGGCGCATTCGCGCTACCCGACGCCGTCAGGTGGCCAAAATCGGTGACCCGCCCGGCGCTCGGCCATAGCGGGCTCTTGCCGTCAAGCTTGCGAAGGCTCGGTGACAGTAACTGGAATGAGCTGGCAAAGTGCCCGACGCTTCTCCCCCTTGGCTCGTTTTGCAAGGCGGGGAAGATCGGTCAAATACCCGGCATCGCGCAGGCGATTCCATAGCACCCGGTACTTCTCAAGAGCAACGCTCGTTCCATGTATAAATCGGCTAACTCCACCGCGACCTGCAAGGGCCCGAAGTGGAATCAGCCGTGGCGGTGTGTACGGCGGCATGAGAATGGGACCTACAAGCCGAGAATCATAATCGGCGCGCCCGTTGGATGTCATCAATCGAAGTAGCCGGCCTCTAACAGACCTCCTGCTAATGCTCCAAGCGATCCGCCACCAATCAGACATTCAACGAGAAATTGCGGAGGCAGAAGCAAGTACGCGAATGCGCCGATTAATATGCCTGGCAGCGCCCAGGCGATGGCGACGCAGCATACCCGACCTTCCCACTCAAGCGGCGGATCTTCGGGCGGGCTATCGTCTGTCATTTCAATTGATTGCGATCGGTCAACGCGCTTCACCGTGAGTGATCCACTTGGTGCCGGATTCGGACCCCAAGAACTAGCGCTGATCATTGCCCGCCCATAGCGATTGCCATGAAGTCCGCTCAGTCGAGGAGAGACTGCCAAGCACGCTCGGATCTTTAAGCGCCGCGAATGCGGGGTCGCGTCGCCACTCGGGATTCTTGCTGAGCGCGTTGAGGGCCGCTTGGCGGAGTTCCCGTCGTTGCGCATCGGTCAGTTCCTTGGCATCCGTTCCCTGGTTGAATCCTGCTAATGCGGCAGAAGTGGCGCCGAGTCGGCCATACTGGGGACTTCCCTCATTCGCCGCCTTCTCGAAAAAGCGAGCGGCGGCAGCGTATCGGCGGGTGTATCGACATACTTGTCCGAAATCCGCCCAGGCCGACGAACTCATCGGTGTCACGCCGCCGGCCAAGATCTGCGGGAGAAACCTCTCCAATCCGGCCCAGCGCGAGGCGTCGCGCGCAGCCGCGCGGGCCGCGATTTCTTGATCGCTATCCGCCGAAGATCGAGCTGCCGCAACGAGAAACGCGCTGGCTGCCGGGCGAAATTGGCCGAAAGCCAGATATCCATTGGCAAGAGCCGACCAAGCGTCCAGGGAATTCGGCGCGGACTCGGTCAGTTTTTTCAATTCGTCGATTCCACTCTTGTCGCCGCGTTCGATGCGGCTCTGAGCATTCCGAATTGCGGCGGCGACATCGACCGTGTCCTTCTTCTGCACCAGGGCGACCGGAATCTCCTTCTTCGGCGCCGGAACGATTTGAATCTCCTTCTTGCCGGCATCCACTGTGGGCGCTGGCAGGTTGGCAGCGACTTCGGAAGGCGCAAGCGACACCGGGAATTTCGCATCCAACTCGACGTTGAGTTCCAGCACATTGACGAGCGGTTCGCCGGCCAGTCCGGAGAGCGGGGTGAACGACAACTTCCGGACTAGCTCGGCGATACTCTTCTTGGTCTTCTCGACATCGCTACCCTTTGTTGTGCGCTTCTCCGCAACCCGGTTGAGTTGGTAGATTGAAAGCGCGTTTCGCAACGTGATATGCGGATCGAGCCCGGCCCCGGACGCGGTCACCATGTCCGCCGGCACCGGTTCGAGGTCAGCGACTTTCGAGGCGTTTGCCGAATCTTGCAGCCACATGTCGAAGAAGTTGGCTGAAATCGTGGAGTCCGACGTTACCGGCGCAATCTTCTTCTCCTTCGTCTTGTCCGGACGTTCGGTTTCAACGACACCCGGCCATTTGCCCGGATTGGCGCTGGCATAGCTCGCGAAGAAGTTCGAAACCATATCCTCCGGCTTCGGATCATCCGTCTTGGTGGGATTGGCCTTCTTCCATTCTTCAATCACCCCGGGATGATCCTTCGTCCAGGCGAGGATGAACTCGCCTTGCAGGCCATACTTGTCCTTTGCAGAGTCGTAGTCGGTCTTGGCCCAGGCGGCAGCCCCAACGCTGTATTCATTGGCCCAATCTGCGACTCGGTCCGGCTTCGCGGCGAACCAAGCCTCGATGTCCTGTTGAGGTGTGTGCGGCTCCGGACCGTTCCCGGCCGAGGCGCTGCCGCTCTTGTACTTGATGATCGTGCCGAGAAATTGTGCGGCACGATCGCGCAGCTTCGGGTTGTTGGCGCCCCAGTTCGAACCGCCGGCGGCCGCGGCGTTGTAGGATGGCGCCGATGGCCGCGGCCAGAAGTACTCGTCGCTGGTGAACGGCTGAGCGATTAGCCGCGAGCCGATCACGCGCTCGACGCCATCCGCGCCCTTCGCCCGGATGAGAGTGCCTGCCGCCTTATCGGCGAAGATCGTCGAGCCGATGGCCCAAAGCACCACCGGATACGCGATACAGCAAATCACTAGCGAAAGCACAAAGAGCAACACCGATGCTCGAATATGTTTATTCATGGGTCGATTCCTTTATGCCATTCCCAAGGCAGCCAGCACCAGGTCGATCAACTTGATTCCGACGAACGGTACAATCACTCCACCGAGGCCCCAAATCAGTAAGTTTCGCCGCAAAAGCGCGTCCGCTCCAACCGGCCGGTACTTGACGCCTTTCAGCGCGATGGGGATCAACATCGGAATAATGATCGCGTTGAAGATCACGGCCGACAGAATCGCCGACGTCGGCGACGCCAGGTTCATGAAATCCAGTCGTTTCATCCACGGCAGGGTGGCGGCGAACAGGGCCGGCACGATCGCGAAGTACTTGGCCAGGTCATTGGCGATGCTGAATGTCGTGAGTGCTCCGCGGGTCATGAGGAGCTGTTTGCCAATTTCGACGACTTCGATGAGCTTGGTCGGATCGCTGTCGAGATCGACCATGTTGCCGGCTTCCTTGGCGGCCTGCGTGCCGGAGTTCATCGCCACGCCGAGGTCGGCCTGGGCCAAAGCCGGAGCATCGTTGGTGCCGTCGCCCATCATCGCGACCAATTTGCCGCCGTACTGCTCCTTGCGGATGTAGGCAAGCTTGGCCTCGGGCGTTGCCTCGGCAATGTAGTCGTCGACGCCCGCCTGCTCGGCGATACTCTGCGCCGTCAGCGGGTTGTCGCCGGTCACCATCACGGTGCGAACCCCCATCTTTCGCAGCCGATCGAACCGTTCGCGAATGCCGGGCTTCAGGATGTCTTCCAAGACGGTCAAACCGATGATGCGGTTCCCCTCGGCGATCAAGAGAGGAGTCGCGCCCTGGGCCGCGACGGCATTCACCTGCTCGCGGAGCAACAGCGGTTCTCGGCCACCTTGGGCGGTTACGTACTTGACAACGGCGTCCGACGCTCCCTTGCGGATGGCCCGGCCGTCCGGCAGATCGACGCCGCTCATCCGCGTTTGAGCGGTAAATGCAATGAATCGCGAGCCCGGCGGCGGAACGGCGCCATTGCTTCCCGGCTCCCCTCGGTACAACTCAACGATGCTCTTGCCTTCCGGCGTTTCGTCGGCGGCGCTCGCCAGGGCAGCGAGCTGCCCCACTTCGGACGCGGCCAAATGGTCCAAGGGAATGAATTGCGTCGCCTTGCGGTTGCCGATCGTGATGGTGCCGGTCTTGTCGAGGAGCAATGTGTCAACGTCGCCGGCCACTTCGACCGCTTTGCCGCTCTTGGCAATCAGGTTGGCGCGAAGGGCTCGATCCATGCCGGCGATGCCGATGGCCGCGAGCAAGGCGCCGATCGTCGTCGGGATCAAGCAGACGAGCAGAGCGACCAGGGTTGGGATGTCGGTGCCGAGGCTCTGCATGTCGGCTGCCCCGACATAGTCCTTCATGTACAACTCGGTGTGACGGGCAATTGGCCACAGCGACACGCAGACGATCAGGAAGATCAGCGTGAAGGCCGAGAGCACGAGCGAGAGCGCGATCTCGTTCGGCGTTCGTTGGCGGATGGCCCCTTCGACCAGGGCGATCATTCGATCCAGGAACGAACTCCCCGCCGCGGCGGTGATGCGAATGACGATGCGATCCGAAAGAACGCGGGTGCCGCCCGTGACGCCGGAACGGTCGCCGCCGGCCTCGCGAACCACCGGCGCCGATTCGCCCGTGATCGCGGATTCGTCCACGCTCGCCACGCCGGCGATAATTTCGCCGTCGCCGGGAATGATCTGGCCGGCGTCGACGACCACGAGGTCCCCTTGTCCGAGAGCTGTGGATACCGTCTGTTCGAGATCGAGATTCGAATCATGCAGGAGCGCGTTGAAGTTCGCCTCACCGTTCCGGGCGCCGCGCCCCAGGTCGCGCACCTTCCATGCCGGAGTTGCTTGCCGGGTCTTTCGCAGGGCATCGGCCTGGGCCTTTCCACGCGCTTCGGCTAAGGCCTCCGCGAAGTTGGCGAACAGCACCGTCAGGAATAGCCAGAAATCCAGGGCGATGAGATAGCCCAGCCCGGCAAGCGTCGAACCCGGAGACACGATTTTGACGATCGTGTAGAAGATCGATAGCACCGTTCCGACTTCGACCACGAACATGACCGGGTTTTTCCACATCCGGTCCGGGCGCAGCATGACGAACGCCTGTCGAAGAGCGGCCTTGAGCAGTTCCGGGTCGAACAGCCCCTTGCGGCGGCTCTGTCGGCGCGCCATCTTCAAGTCTTGCGGACTCGGCCGGGCTGGAACTTGCGGTATCATTGTGGCAGACATTTCAGTGCTTTCTGCGAATGTAGTAGGCACACTCCGTGTGCCGTGTTGACACCCAGGCAACGGCACACGGAGTGTGCCTGCTACATCTCACCGTCCGAATGGCAGCGGCCCATAATGCTCGGCGATCGGCCCGAGCGCCGCCACCGGCAGGAACATCAAGGCTCCCACCAGTAGGATTGTCCCGATCAGGAAGAAACCAAACGTCATCGTGTCCGTGCGCAGCGTGCCGGCCGTGAACGGTGTTGTCTTTTTGGCGGCCAGACTACCGGCAAAGGCAATCGGCGCGATGATCGGGATGAACCGAGCTAGCAGCATGACCAAACCGCACGCCACGTCCCAGTACGGCGCGAACGGCGCTGGGGGCGACGGATTCTTGCTCGCGTCGTTGAAGCCGTACGTGTCGCCAAGCCCCTCGAAGCCGGACCCGTTGTTTGCGCTCGATGAGCTGAACTCGTACAGGATCTCGCTGAAGCCGTGCGAGCCCGGGTTATTCTCCGACGCCGGGCCCCATTCCATCGCCGCGAATAAGCCGGTGGGCAGCAGAATTAAGAGCGGGTGGGCCAATAGCGCCAGCGACGCCAGCTTCATCTCCTTTGCTTCCACCTTCTTGCCCAGGTACTCCGGCGTGCGGCCGACCATCAGGCCGGCCAGGAACACGGCGATGATGAGATAGATCAAGAGGTTGATCAACCCGACACCGACGCCGCCGAAGATGCAGTTGAGCCACATGCCCGTCATCGGCGTGATGCCGGCCAGCGGATTCAGGCTATCGTGCATGCAGTTGACCGAGCCATTGGACGTGCACGTGGTCGCCGCGGCCCAGGTTGGTCCGGCAGCGGGACCGAAACGCAGTTCCTTGCCTTCCAGGTTGCCGGTGTCCTGGATCACCGGCAGTCCGACTTGTGGGCGATTTGCGGCATCTGGCAGCGGCTTCACTTCGGTCTTCCCCTCAGCGGTCAGGGTCGCCACGGTCAGGGGATTGCCCGCAGCATCGACGATCGGCGGCGCTCCGGCCAAGCCGGGATTCGGTTTGGCCGCATCGTAATGGATGGCCCAAGCTGTCAGCCCGCCGAGCATGAGCAGGGAAATCGCGAATATCACTACCGCGTGCCGCATGTTGCGAATCATGCGACCAAACATGACCAGGCAGGCCATCGGAATCAGGATGATGCAGACGTTCTCTACCACGTTTGTCCAAGCTGTCGGATTCTCGAATGGATGCGACGAGTTCGGCCCGAAGAACCCGCCACCGTTGGTCCCGAGTTGTTTGATGGCAACGACGGCAGCAACTGGACCGCGGGCGATCTCCTGCGGTTTCGGCACTTCTTTGCCGTCAACTGTGTCCGTTCCCATCGATCCCGCCTGGAGCGTCTCGACCTTGGCGTTGCCTTCGAGCGTCATCGGCATGCCGCCGGCAATGAGCAGCGAGCCGACGATCAGGCTCAGCGGCAGGAACAAGTAGATCACCCCGCGCCACATATCGAGGTAGAAGTTGCCCATGTCCTTGTCGCCGCGTAGACCCCGGATGATCGCCAGCAGGGCGACGAGACCGATCGTCGGCGTAACGAACTGCTTGTACATGATGGCGAAGAGCTGGCTGCCATACGTCAGGTGCACTTCGCCGCTGTAGTGCTGCAGGTTCGTGTTCGTCAGGAACGAACACGCGGTATTGAAGATGGTGGATGGCGACAGCATTCCCTTCCCATCGGGGTTCAGAAAGCCCGGATGCCACGGCTGCGTGGCCAGCACGATGAACCCGATGACGAACACGCCGACATTAAACGCCAGCATCGCGAAGCAGTATTGCTTCCAGTTCTGGGGTCCAGTGTCGAGCGCGCGCTCGATCTTGTTGGTGGCCGGGCGGTCGAAGATCCGCGCCATGTACAGGCCGAGCGGGATCGACAGGCCGACCATCAGTCCGATCGTGAGTATGGGAAGCAGCCACATGGGTGTGGACCTTTCGAGCAGTTAGCTAGCCAGCGGGTTTCGCAACGCGATCTTGGCGGCGTGACCCCCGAGTCGGACAATGTCGTTGCTCGTCGCGGTGGGGGTCCCCTAGTTGCCGGCAACGTCGGCAATGTCGGCAACGTGGCAACGACGCCCCGCCGGCCGGCTTCGGCCTCCCGCTAGAACCTCTCCGGCCGAACGAGCGCGGCCAGCAAGTAGATGAACAAGAACACGGTCACCAAGACAGTGGGCCAGATCATGACGCCCTCCTCATACCTTGTCGCAGGCCTGGACGAACAGGAACATCAGCCCGACAGTGAACAACCCAAGGAGAAACATTCCCGGAAGCCAGATTGCAAGGTCCATGACTCAACTCCGGCGACATTCGAGCGAACCCTCAATAGCAGCAGCGATGCCGGAACAAGCGCAATCGCCGAACCATCGCTGGCGACAGGAATTGCGACTCAAAGCGATTTTCGTCGGCGGAAGTTGAGTTGCATCTTGCACGACTTGCCATTGCATCTTGCACGAAGCATCTGCGTACCGCATTCTGGCTGCGTTGCTGCAACTGTTGGGGATTGCGGCAGTTATCGGGAGTTTTGCAAACATTTCTACCGCGGCATCCAGGTTGCGTTCGTGGTGACCCGGTAACTCTAAACGGCCGGGCCATCGGCCCCGAAATGGACGCTACTCCGTTGTGCGACGAGCGAAGTTCGCTCGCCAATCGATGGTGATTCCGGGTAGTGATCTCTTGGAGCACACCGCCGTGCGAACTCGCACATCGGACTGTGCTTTACCAACCATGACCATGATTCGGAGCATTCTAATTGGGCTCGATGGCTCGCCGGACAGCGAACGTGCCGTCGAACAGGGAATTCGCTGGTCGAATCTCACTGGCGCCGAGCTAATTGGCGTCGGCGTGGTCGACGAGCCAACTATCCGCCGGCCGGAGCCGACCGGGGCGTGGGGCTCCCATTTCAAGCAGCGCCGCGATGATAGGCTTCTGGCTGATGCGCGAAAAGGTGAGGCGGTTTCTGCAGGAGTTCGACAACGATTGCACCGCCGCCGGAGTACGGCACACGGTCCGCGAAGAGACGGGACTGCCGGCGGAGCGCATTTTGTTTTTGAACGAAGATGCTGACATCACGCTTCTTGGCCGTGAATCGCATTTTCATTTTGAAACGCAGAAGACCGCCGACGATACGTTGGAAGAAGTGCTTCGTCGGACTGAACGCCCCGTGGTCGCGATCCCAGAACAGGAGCCGAACGGCCGTGAAGTCATCGTGGCTTACGACGCGAGCCCGGCGGCGGCACGAGCACTGGCCACATTCGCGAACTCCGGGCTCGTCGAGGGGCGGCCGGTCCGCGTTGTCAGTGTCGCATCGGACAAGGAAGTCGCGCGCCGCCGCGCCGAGGAAGCAGTTCGCTATCTGAATCATTACAACATCGATGCGGAGATCGCACCGCTTGTCGGGCGCAAGGCGAGCGAGGGACTATTGGCAGAGGTCCATGAGCGGAATCCCGCGCTGGTCGTCATGGGCGCCTTCGGCGGGCAGCGATCCGAAGGGTATTTCGGCCGTTCGACAACTCGGCGAATGTTGCGCAATGCGCAGGCGCCGTTGTTCCTGCACCCATAAGTTCGAAGTTCCAAGTTCCAAGTTTCAAGTTTCAAGTTTCAAGTTGAAATGGGTTCGGCACACTCGAAACTTGAAACTTAAAACTCGAAACTTGAAACTTAAAACTCGAAACTTGAAACTTAAAACTTGAAACTTGAAACTCAAGACGGCCAGTCATGAATCTGCTGGTCATCGACGACGAAGTCAGCCTCCGCCGGACCTTGCGAACCGCCCTGGAGAGCATGGGCCACCAGGTCGTCGAGGCCGCGACCACCGGACAGGCGCTCGACGCGCTGCGGCGGGAGCGCTTTGACCTGGCGTTTCTCGATCTCCGCCTCGGACGGGAAAAGGGACTCGACCTCTTGCCCAAATTGCTCAAAGCCGCAGAGTCGCTACCGGTGGTCGTTATCACCGCTTACGCCAGCTTCGACTCGGCGGTTGAAGCCATGCGGAAAGGGGCCTTCGACTATCTGCCGAAGCCGTTCACGCCGGATCAAATCCGGGTGGTGCTCAATCGAGCGGGACTGGTTGGCGCGCTTCGGGGACGCGTGACGACTCTGGAGGACCAGGTCCACGCACTCAATCCGGAAGGAGAACTCGAAACCCGCGAGCCGGCGATGCAGCAGGCGATCGATGTCGCGCTGCAGGTCGCCGCCACGGACGCGACGCTGATGCTCCGCGGCGAAAGCGGCACCGGAAAGGGAGTGCTTGCTCGCGCGGTCCATGCGAAGAGCAAGCGGGCCTCACGGCCGTTCGTCACGGTTTCCTGTCCCAATCTGTCGCCAGAGTTGTTGGAAAGCGACCTGTTCGGACACGTCAAGGGCTCGTTTACCGGTGCGGTGCAGGACAAGGCGGGCAAGGTGGAAGCGGCGGCGGGGGGGACGCTGTTTCTCGACGAGGTGGGCGACTTGCCCGCGCCGCTTCAACCCAAGCTTCTGCGCCTCATACAGGATCGAGAGTACGAGCGCGTCGGCGACCCGACCCCTCGGACGGCCGACGTGCGGATCATTGCGGCGACCAATCGCGATCTCGAGTCTGACGTCAAAGCCGGCCGATTCCGCGAAGACTTGCTGTACCGCCTCAACGTGATCGAAGTCACCATTCCGCCGCTCAGGGCCCGGCGAAACGACATTCCGCCGCTTGCCCGACGACTGCTCACCTTTTTCGCTCGTCAAGTTGCCAAGCCAGTGACCGGCTTCACGGAATCGGCTGAAGAGTCGCTTCAAGCGTATCACTGGCCGGGCAATGTCCGGGAATTGCGAAACGCGATCGAGCGCGGCGTGATTCTGTGTTCCGGGCCGGTCGTGGACGTGCCTCATTTGCCGGGTCATTTGTCGCGGCCGCACAGCCGGCACTTCGAGGTCGGGGGAGCGGTGACGCTCGACGATCTCGAGAAAGAACATATCCGCCGAGTTTTGGCAAGCGCCGGATCGCTCGAGGCCGCGGCGCAAGTCCTCGGGATTGACCCGAGCACGCTCTATCGCAAGCGCAAGAAATGGGGCATCTGACGAGTCGCTTACATGACCTGGTCTCTTCGTAGACGCTTGACCGTATCGCTGGCGCCTCTGGGCATTTTGCTCATCGTCTTGGGGGCCATCGGTCTTGCGGTCCTGTTCCGGATGGGCGGCGGCATCGACGCCATCCTTCGGGAGAATTACGTCAGTGTCCAGGCGATGTTCCGCATGAATGAGAGCTTGGAACGGATGGACTCGTCATTTCAGTTCGCGCTCGCCGGTCGGGAGGCGGACGCCCGGCCGCAATTCGAAGCCAACTGGGTCACATTTGAGAAACAATTTCACGTCGAGGAAAATAACATCACGATCGTCCCGATCGAGCAGGTACTGGTTGATCGGCTGCGAGAACTGAAGACCGATTACCGCGCGCGGGGCGAGCGCTTTTTTGTTCAGCCGGCTGGTTCCCCCAAGCGCACCAGGAATACTTCGGCGGCCCGAATGATCCGGGGCTGCTCGGTCGCTTCGGCGAAATCAAGGAGGTCACCGGTGAAATACTGAAGATCAATCAGGAGAACATGAAGGAAGCCCGAGACAAGGCACGCGCGACCGCCCGCGTCGCGCTGCTCGGTCTGGGCGGGGCGCTCTTGATCCTCGCCGTCTTGCTCGGCGCGGTCACATGGTATTTGGTTCGAAGCATTCTCGGGCCAATTCGCGCCGTGACCGAGGCAGCCCAAGCCATCGGCGCGGGGCGACTGGATCGCGAGGTGCCGGTCCTCACCCACGACGAGCTAGGACATCTGGCTGAAGCGTTCAACACCATGACGCAGCAGCTTCGCGGTTATCGCCAGTCCAATCTGGCCCGGCTCGTGCGCACTCAGCGGACGGCGCAAGCAACGATCGATTCCTTTCCGGATCCGATCCTGGTAGTCGATCTCGAGGGACGAGTGGAATCGGCCAATCCGGCGGCGCGATCTCTCTTCGGCGTGTCGACGCCGACCGACGATCGGCCCGGTTCGGTTTGGCATCCCCCGGACCAGCTTCGGGAAGCCGTTCACCAGGCGATCGTCACGCAACGGCCGCATCTCACGGAATCATTCGACCAGGTCATCACGTTTCAGATCGACGGTTTGGATCGAGCTTATCTGCCGCAAGTGCGGCCCATTCGCGACCCGGAAGGCGACACTCTGGGCGCCGCCATCGTGCTCAATGACGTGACGCGGTTCCGCGTGCTCGACCAGTTCAAGAGCGATCTGGTGGCGACCGTGAGTCACGAGTTGAAGACCCCGCTGACGTCCGTCCGGCTGGCGATTCACGTCCTTCTTGAGGAGACCGTTGGCTCGCTCACTCCAAAGCAGACGGAATTGCTCGTCGATGCGCGAGAATGCCGAGCGGTTGTTGCGGCTCATCGAGCATCTTCTGGCACTCGCCCGCCTGCAACGGGCGGAATATCCATCGACTTTTCAGCCAGTGGATCCAGTGGGACTGCTTCGCCGGGCGGCGGAATCTGCCCAGGCCCGAGCCGAGGACAAGCACGTCGAGATTGTCGTCGCCGATGGCAAGCCGGTCCCCGCCGTAGCAGCCGACGAGGAGCGTCTCGGTCTGGCGCTCGCCAACCTGGTGGACAATGCCGTCACCTACACTCCGTCCGGAGGAAAGGTCACACTGGCAGCCGATTCCATTGACGGGCAGGTCGCCCTGACGATCAGCGACACCGGCGTCGGCATTCCGCGGGAACACTTGCCGCACGTGTTCGACAAATTCTTTCGCGTCCCCGGTCAAAGCGCGGAAGGAGGCACCGGGCTCGGACTA
The DNA here is from genome assembly GCA_963773845.1 of uncultured Gemmataceae bacterium. Taxonomy (GTDB): domain Bacteria; phylum Planctomycetota; class Planctomycetia; order Gemmatales; family Gemmataceae; genus SIAJ01. The sequence goes on along the minus strand of CAVZCU010000010.1, from coordinate 385,402 downwards.
TCGATCGTCAAAGAAATCGCGACAGCCCATCGCGGCCATGTCACGTGTGAAAGCGATTCCGGCGCCGGGACGACGTTTCGCATAACGTTGCCGACATTCGGCGAAATGGAGCAGCCGCACGATGAGTAACGACATCACGCGTCCGAACCCGGAACATTTTTTGTCTCTGTTGCGCGAGCAGCAGCGCGGACGACTCAAGGTGTATCTCGGCTTCGCGCCTGGCGTCGGGAAGACGTACGAAATGCTTCAGGAGGGGCACCGCCTCAAGCGTCAGGGCGTGGACGTCGTGATTGGGATTGTCGAGACCCACGGCCGGGCCGAGACGGCCGAGCAGATTGCGGATCTGGAACAGGTGCCACGCCGCAGAGTGGAATACCGCGGCGTCGTACTGGAGGAAATGGATTTGGACGCGGTGCTCAAGCGCCGGCCGACCGTAACGCTCGTTGACGAGCTTGCCCACACGAACGCTCCGGGCGGGAAGAACGCCAAGCGCTACCAGGATGTTGAGGAACTGCTGCGGAATGGCATCAGCGTGATCGCGACGCTCAACATCCAGCACCTGGAAAGCCTGTACGACACGGTCGAGCGCTTCACCGGAGTGAAGGTGAAGGAACGAGTGCCCGACTATGTGCTGGCCGAGGCGAACCAGGTCGTCAACGTGGACCTGCCGAGCGAGGATTTGCAGGAGCGGATGCGAGCCGGCAAGATCTACCCACACGAGCGCATCGAGAGGGCGCTGGGGAATTTCTTTACCGATGCGAACTTGACTCAACTCCGGGAAATCGCCCTCGAACAGATCGCGCACATACTCGACCGTCGCCGGCAAGAAAAGGCAGCGCCGCGAGCGAACACGTCGGAGCGGGTGATGGTCTGCCTGAGTCTGCGCAGCCCGAACGCCCCCCGTCTCTTGCGGAAGGGCGCGCGGCTGGCGGACCGGCTGGGCGCTCCGTGGTTTGCCGTCTACGTGCAGACTCCGGGCGAGCGGACGGAGAAGGTGGACGCGTCCTCACAGCGATTGCTTTCCGATGCCCTGGCTCTGGCCCGGCAACTGGGAGCAGTGCCGTTTCAGTTCAAAGGTCCCGACCTGCCGACGGCAATCGCTGGCTTCGTCAAGGAATATGGCATCACACACATCGTCCTCGGCCGGTCGCGACGCCCGTGGTATCGAAATCTATTCGGCCCGTCGCCGCTCGATCGATTGCTTCGGGCAGTCCCCGGGGTGGACGTGCTCGTAGTGGATACAAGCGTGTAACCTGGCGGCGGAAGCGGAGCAGAAGTGCGCCGGCCAATTCTCTCGCTTCGGTTGAGCGATCGAATGAGGGACGTTCACTCAATGTGCTTGACGAGTGTCGGTTGGGGGACCGGAGGGAATTGAGAATACTGACCAGCCGCTGCTCGCTCGATCGGGCCATTGAACGGCCCTCAGACCGTCTCCCGGCCGACTTTCCGGTTACAAAAACCAGCGGCGAAACGAGCATTCGACGCGGAGCGCCGAACGAGGGTCATTTCTTTTCGCAAGCCGAAAGCATCGCTTGCAACGGTTCAGGGTCGGCGAGGCGATGATCATCGCCGACTTCCATCAAGGCCGAAGCAGACAAGCCGCTATCGCGTACCAGTTCTTCACTATCCGCAAACGGGACCACGTCGTCGAGTCGCGAGTGCAGGATGACGGTGCCGGGCTTCACGGTTCGGGCGGCTCCGTGCCGCTTCCATGCCGGGCAGAGCAGTACCAGTCGGGCGTTGCCGCTCGCGATGTTCATCGCCACCGCCCCGCCGCGCGACGAACCGACGACAACATCGGGCTGATGGCGATCGATTTCCGCCTGGGCGGTTCGAGCCGCCTCGGCGAAATCGTCGTCGTTCAGCTTCGGGTTGATGACGGTATGGCCGTGCGAGGCGAGGAAGGTCGGCTTGACGCCGCCCGGAACCGATTGCCAGCCGTGCAGGAAGAGGATTTTCATTCCAGTTCGTGAATATCGTGTAGCACGCCGCGGGGAATGCAAACGGTAAGCACCGTCATCCTTCCGATCGCCTTGTGTTTCACACCACGAGGGACATAGACAACGACACCCTTGTGGACTTCGATCGTCTCCTCATCGAGGACCATCGTGCCTTCGCCATCGATGATGTAATAGACCTCGTCGGTCTTGGCGTGGTAATGCAGCTTGGCGTGATCGATCTGGACGTGATGGACTTCCGCGGCGGCGCCATCCGCTTCTTCGATGAGCGGCCGGATCTGACCACAGGTCTCGGCCCAGGGCGTGACGGCAGCGGGATCTCGGCGGAGAAAGGGGGTGGTTGAAATCATGTGTCCCTCGGAATTCAGGTAACGCTAGAAAACCTCAGTTTCTATATACCCAGCTTCGACTCTTGAGCGGAGAAGTTCAAGCAATGAGTCCGCCCCCGGCCGTGATTCGACGCTGCAGGCGACGTACCCCGGTTTGAACCATTCGTGCACTACCGAGCGGTTTATCAGCTCGCCATCAAGCCATTCGTGCATCTCAGGCGGTGCAGTGTCAGTGAATGCTGCCCTGACTGTACATTGGCCCGAGCGAGTGACTATTCGAGAAACGACCAGGTCGTCGCCATGAGTTTCGACAACATCACCGAGGCAGATCCCATATGTGAAAAAGGGGATGCAACAGATTTCAAAACGTTTCGGCCCTACCTGTCTCGCCCAAAACTGCTCATGCCGGCCGGGCATACCTTGCTCGGTCAAATCGGCGCGATATCAAAAAGTTAGCGAGGTGCAGCCAGGCTGGCTGGGAATGAGTCGCAATGTTGTCCTCACTTGGTGATGCCATGTTCGCTTCCTCGCAAGTGGCTGACGTTTCGATTCGGCCCCGCTACCGACTGTTACAAGCCCAAGTTTTCGCGCCACGATTCTACCCGAATCGTGAGTACACTGGCAAAGGGTGCGTAGGGGCTTTCCCATGATCCGCCAGGCATTGCCGGAACTTGTTCATCGGGCGCTCGTTCGCCGGGCGGCGGTCGGTGTGTCGGACATCGAGTTGCTGAACCGGTTTAACACTCGCCGCGATGCTGATGCGTTCACCGAATTGGTCGAGCGGTATGCCCCGCTCGTCTGGGGAGTATGTCGGCGTGTATTGCACGATAGCCACATTGCGGAAGACGCACTTCAAGCGACGTTCATCACATTGGCGCAAGGCGGGTTCACTCCGTGGGCCGGCGCGATTGCCGGGCTGGCTCTATGGAGTTGCGCGGAGAACGGCGTTGCAACATCGCGACCGCACGCGAACCATGAATGGACTGCCCGATCAACCATCCCTTTCTCCTTCGCCGCTCGATCAAGTGAGCGGACGGGAATTGATCGAGTCCATTGAATCGGAAGTCGAGCAATTGCCGGAAGCCTATCGTTCGGCGGTTCTTCTTTGCTGGTTCCAGGATTGCTCGCTCGATGAAGCCGCCCGGCAACTTGGCACGACGAAGGGCCGGCTATGGGGACATTTGAAACGGGCCCGCGAACGGCTGCAACAGCGACTGGCCCGTCGCGGGTTGGGACTGTGTGCTGTGATCGGCGCTGGTCTGGTCGCGGCGGCGCCGGCCTCGGCTCGATTAATCGGTCGGACTGTTGAGACTGCGCTTTGAGCGTCCGTCACTCCCGCGACGATTGTGCCAATTGCTTGGTTGACGAGTGCGAAGCCGGCTGGATTGGCCGCTCTGGCCGTAGCGACCGTCGTTGGGATCGTCACTTTGTTTCCCGCGGATGCTCCGACCCAGGACGGACCAAAGAAGAACGCGAATTCCAAGATTGAGGTTGTTGAACGCGCCGGCGATGGCTTCCCGTTGCCGGCCGGTGCGATCCATCGCTTCGGCAGCCGTCGTCTTCGGCACCCCGAGGTGATTCGCGCGTCCGCCGTTTCACCCGATGGCAAATACCTGGCGACGCTCGGTACGTCGTGCGTCGTGGTCTGGGACATGCAGACACTTGCTGCCAAACGCAAAATCACCGGGGCCTACTTCGGAAGTTATGGCTTCGGCGATTCTACCAAAGCCATTTCCTTTCTCCCTGACTCCAAGACCCTGCTTGTGACCGTGCGACCGACTGATCGCACTTCAATTTCCGTCAACACCAAGGTCGAGCTGGCGCAGGTTTGGGACGTGGAGACGGGCAAAAAGAAATTTGGAATCACAGGAGGCTGGGGGTTTGCGTTCGCCAGTTGGCTGGTGGACGGCGGCAAGGCAATTGCCGTGCTCTCCGGCTATCGCGAACAAGCGACGATTCGATACATAGACCCGAAAGATGGCAAGGAGTTGCAATCGGTCAATGCGCCGCTCATGAACCGCGGCGTGTGGGTCTCGCCCAGCGGCCATCTCATGGTTGAAACCGATGGGCGAGGCAATGGCTTCAAGGTTGTGGATACTAAGAAAGTGAACGAGGTCGATTCGGTCGCCGATTGCAAGTTGATTCAGGCCGCGTTCAGTCCGGACGACAAGAAGCTCATTTACCACGATGATACCGGGACCGTTCACGTTCGTGATTTGAGCGCGAAAAAGGAACTGTTCACATTCAAGCACCCGGCCGAAAAGCAACGCGGCCCGATGCAGTTCTCGAAGGACCAGCAAACGCTCTATTTTGGCGGCCAGTACGGCCAACTCTTTCGTTGGGACTTGAAAAACAACAAGCGCTTGCCCGATGTCGGCAAGCACTCGACGTGGACATTGACCTGCATCGCTTTGAGCCCCGATGAGTCGATCCTCTACTCGATGGGCGGCGATCAGCTCATCAAGCGTTGGGACCTGAAGACCGGCAAGCAGCTTCCGCTGCCCGAAGGCTATATCACGCAGACCGCGATCGTTCCCGCCGTCGACGGCAAGAATCTCATCAATGCCGATCATGTGGGCCATATCGACTACTGGAACCTGGCGACCGGCAAGCATGGGAAGCAATTGCAGCCTGGCAACACGGGCGGAATCAATTGCGTGGCCACATCCGCCGATGGGCATTGGTTTGCCGGCGGTCGCACGGTGCAGGACGTGCAATTGTGGGACCTTCGAAGCGGCAAGCTCGCAAAGACATTCGGTCTGGTTGAACAGACGGACCAACACGGGGGCGATCACGTTCAGCGCGTGTTCTTCCGGCCCGACGGCAAGGTGCTCTTCACGACATCGGGCAAAACTGGCATCACGGCATGGTCGGTGCCCGAAGCCAAGCAACTATGGCGCGTGGAGAAGCTTGGCCCGCACGCTGCCTGCGACGTCAATGGGCGATGGATTGCCATCGGCGGCGGGTACAGCAACGAGCAGGTGCATTGGACGCTGCTCGATGCCAAGACGGGTCAGACGATTCGTCAAGTCGAAGTCCCTACGGAGCCCGTCCAGCCGCGACAAGGCATTCTGTATCCCCCTTATCTGAACGGCGTCGAGTTTAGTCCCGACAGTAGTCGCGTGATCACGGCACACTACGACGGCGTGGTCCGCGTCTGGGATCCGAACACCGGCAAGCTCGTGCAGAAGTTCGGCGGTACAAGGATGGGCGCTCAGTGCGTCGCATGTTCGGACGACGGCCGGCTCGTCGGCGTGGGCGGTGCGGATCGAAAGATCGCCATTTGGGAACTCGCCACAGGCAAGGAAGTGCTGGAACTCACGGGTCATGATTCCGCAGTGCGCGACGTTGCCTTCACGCGCGATAGCAAAGGCATCATTGGCAACGCCGACCTGTCACCCATTCTCTGGTCGCTCGCGCCCAAGGATTTGCCGGGCATCGACGGTGCGGACGCGATGTGGGAGACGCTTGGTTCGGAAGATGGCGCCAAGGCCTACCGGTTGGTCTGGGCGCTGGCGAAGGAGCCGAAACGCGCGATTTCGCTCTTCCATGAGCGCATTGACGCGAAGAGCCTGGCATTGGCACGCGAGCAATTTGATAAGTGGGTCGCGGGAATGGATAGCCCCCGGTTCTGCGCCCGCGAAGTCGCCGAGCGAAATTTGATGCAAGCAGGCGTCCGGGTGCCGGTCGAATGGCTGCGCAAAGCGCTCGCCGACGCCAAGAGCGACGAGTTGATCGCTCGGTTGAATCGCGTAATGGTGCAGCGGGAGAAGCCGGACCCGAACGAGCGACGATTGGGCCGCGCCGTGCAGATCCTGGAGTTGGCCGGTACCAACGAAGCGAAGGCCTTTTTGAAAACCTGGGCCGATGCTGGCGGCAGCGGGCTGGCGCTGGACGCCAAGGCCGCGCTGCAACGGCTCCGATGAAGCATTGCGCTTGGAACGGCGGGCGGGATTGATCAATAAACTTGCCGATTTCCGCGCCACACGAGCGGTTCGCGAAGCACCACACTGGCAAAGGCTTCCTGGGCTATCGCCATGACCCGGACACCCGCACCGGAATTGATTCGCCGAGCACTCGTGCGGCACAGCTTGGAAGGCGTGTCGGACGCGACACTTCTCGTTCGCCATTGCCGCCACGCCGATTCCGATGCCTTCGGCGAACAGGTGCGCCGATATGCTCCGTTAGTATGGGGCGCCTGTCGCCGAGCCTGTGGCGATCAGCACATCGCCGAAGATGCTTTTCAACAGACATTCATCGCGCTGAACACGTCCATCAAGCATGCCGAGTGCTTGTCCGGTTGGTTGCACGGCGTTGCTCGTCGGACTGCATGGAAACTGCATTCGGCCACCAGGCGAATAACCGTCGCGGAAGTGCTGGATCGCCCGGTTCATCGCCGGGTTTCGAGCCCGGGAAGTGGCGGAGAAGAACTTGATGGCCGCCGGCCATCGGGTGCCGATGGCTTGGTTCCGCAAGGCGCTAGCCCAGAGCATGTCAGATGAATCGCGTACCCGTCTTGGTCGAGTCTTGACGCAACTCGAAAAAAACTCCGACCCAAACCAGTGGCGAATGAGCCGTGCTGTGCATGTGCTTGAATTGTCGGCAACGGACGCGGCGAAAGCGTTGCTCGAATCGTGGGCAATCGATGGGGCCGGGAACGCCCTTTCCATTGACGCCCGGGCCGCATGGAAGCGCTTCCAACATTGATTTGCGAGAGCTGGTAACAGTGTGGCGAGACGCGAACAATCGCGTCCCGCCGGTTACTGCTACGATTCGCTGCCATGAATTACCATCGGAATTCCACGCCCGCTGAGTAGCCGTGAACGTAGAAGCTCTCCTCCCGATGCTGGAACCACGGAGCCGGCGCCCCGGATGGGGCCGATGTGCCCGTGACCGGATCGGCGATGTAGGTGCCGTTGATCGACCGATTGATCTGCTCGCCCGCCCGGACGACGTTGGTCCAGTACAGGAGATTGTAACCTCCGAAGATTCGGATGTTGTTCGTCACCTGGTATCCAAGCGTGGCGCCGATCTCCGGTACGATCGAAAATTGCGAGCGAGTATGGTTGCCGATGTTTGTCGTCTGCGCGAACAGGCCGCCGGGCACCGTCGTTATTGCCCCGATGGGCGTCCGCGCCGAAGTGGCGCCGGAGATATCGACAGTCTGTTGCGTCCAACCGCCGGCGACCGTGCCCCGCAAGCCGAACGACATCAAGCCGATCTGCCACTCGCCCGCGAATCCGACCTGGGCGCCGTGGAACTGGTCGATTGTGTCGAAGCGATCGGTTGAGGTAATCAACGTTCCAGCCGGAGCGGGGCCGACGGGGACCAATGTCGTCGATCGCGAATCGATCGTCAGCCGGTCGTGCAATTGCAGGTAGCGATAACCAATCAAGGCATCGAGCCGGCCGCCAAGGCCCATGCCCCAGCCGCAGCGGTAGTTGGCTTCCGCACCCCACAGCATCGACTGAGTGACCGTGCTGACCGTGCCGGCCAGTAGCGGACCGGCCACGGGGTCGGTGAACGCGACCAGCCGGGCGTCTTCGGTCCCGATGGCTGTGTTGAAGAACGGCTGGAACAATCCCTGAGCGCCATCCGAGCCGAATGAATGATGTTCGCTGGTGACGTCAATGTGGAAGAAGGCAACGTCGATACCGGAGGTTCCATCCGGAAACCACATGCCCGCTCGGAAGCGGAATCCGCTCTGCCAGTTCTCCAGAATATTCGATCCGCCGAACAGAACTGTTGAGCTTGGGTCGAGGAGTGTGCCGGGCGCACCGGCCGGAGCGGTCGTCACGAGCGGGGGCACGCTCACACTTCGCAATCGCCAGTTCAAGTATTCACCAGTCGCCCATACGCACGGCTGGGCGCCATCCACGGAGCCACACATTCCGCCAACACAGGGAGCGTCGAGGATTGGCCCGCCATTCAGGGCCGGACCGTTCATCATCGGCCCGCCCATCATGCCATCGCCCATCATGGAACCGCCCATGATCGGTCCACCGATCATTTGGCCCTCCATGACTTGGCCTTCCATCGCCGGTCCGCCGTAAACGCCGCCGGGCGGGATGGCGCCGGGCGCCTGAACGGTGGCGTCAATGACGGGGGCTGGGCCCATCGGCGTCCCCGTTGCCACGGGCTTCGGCATCGGTATCAGCGTGCCCCCAGCCATCGACGAAGCGGGCATGCCGATTGGGCCCGCGGGCGCTTCGGTAATCGTCGGGACGCCACCCGAATCGGTGGCGAATGTCTCGGCGGGCGCTGCAACGACACCGGAAGTAACCGCGCCCAGATCGGCCGGCTTCGTTCCATAGGAAGTCGGCGTCGGAGGGCTATAGTTCCGGGGAATGAAACGCGGGTAACCGGGATTCATGGCCGGGCCACGCGACGAATAGCCAGGGATCTGCGCACCAAGTAAAGCGGGATTTGCGGGCTGGGTTGAGCCGGTCTGGGCCCGGGCAGCCCCGGCGACAGCCAGGCAGCAGGTGGCGGTCGCCCAGATCTTTCGCCGGATCATTGCGTCTTCCTCTCCCATCCAGGCCGCTGGCCGACCGGCGAGTTGGGCCGATCAAACACTGGGTCCGTGAATGCGCTTGGTATCTGACTTCCGGGTCGTTTATCGTCTGCCGTTTTGTCCCGAAATGACCGGCCTTACCTCTATTCGGAATGTTTCGGATTTGACGCAGTGTCACAATGATGAGATGTTGCCTGGTTTATGCAGCTTCGCGCCGGCCAAAATGATTTCGGTCGCCCCCGCCCCACACCTGTCAAAACGAATCCAACTTTTCCGAAATCGACCAACTTTTCCGAATCAATTCTTGCCAGACATGAATCTCGCTGTCAGTTGAAGGTTCCGTCCGGGATCGACTCATTTACCCGACTCCGCGCTTGCTTATGCATTGCCGAACCGTTATCAATTGATCCACTCTCCCCAATCTCTCAGCTGCCCGCCTGTCCATGAAGAACGGCGCCATTCAGGCTCTTCGCAGCAAGCTCGCCGCCGACCGGCCGGTGTTTGGTCTCTGGGTGACGCTCGAAGCGCCAAGCATCTCCGAAATGGCCGTAGCCCTCGGCATCGACTGGATCGTCATCGATGCCGAGCATGGGCATCTCGATTGGAAGCACATCGTTGAGCACTTACGCGCGACCGTTCGCAGCGACACCGTCGCTCTCGTCCGCCTCGCCGAACTGAATGGCGGGCTCGTCAAGCGCGCACTGGACATCGGCGCCGACGGCGTGGTGATCCCCTGGATTGAATCCGCCGAGCAACTTGGGCAAGCCGTTCGCTTCGCCCGCTATCCGTTGGAAGGCGTGCGCGGCATCGGCGCCGATCGCGCGACCGCCTGGGGACAGGCATTAGCCGAACATACTTCCACCGCGAACGAGCATGTGCTGGTCGTTCCCATCATCGAAACGGTGCGGGCCACAGGCAACGTGCCGGCGATGTGTGATGTGCCCGGCGTTGAGCTGTTCTTCTTCGGTCCAGCGGATTACTCGGCGTCGGCAGGGTTTCGCGGCCAGTGGGAAGGACCGGGAGTCGCCGACGAGATTCTGCGAATGAAGGAGACGCTGCGACGCGCCGGCAAGCACTGCGGCGTAATGGCGACGAACGACAGCGACGTTCAACGGCGACTCGACCAGGGCTTCCGGGTGATCGGCCTGGGCATGGATGCGGGATTATTGATTCGATCCCTGCGTTCGTCGCTCGCCTGCGTTGGTCGCGATCAGCACATGTGCGCCGACTTGAGTTGGCCGCACGCTCCGCCTACAGAATCCACAGGCGCGGCGTTTGGCCTATTCGATTTTCGCGTTGCGTTGACTGGCGATTTCTACGACCCCGATGGTCAATTTCGTTACCGCGACATCGGGCTAGATTTGTTTCAGGGGACCGGCGTCCGGACGCAAGCATTCGCCGAGCATCGCCCGGAAATCGGCGCCGACCAAGTTGCGAATGCGAACGGCATCATCGTCCTGAGCCCGCGCGTGACCGCCGCCACTTTGGCCCATGCAGACGACCTGCTCGCCATCGGCCGTTTCGGTGTCGGCTACGATTCGGTCGACGTTGCAGCCTGCACGGCGAATGACGTATTGCTCTTTATCGCCGTCGGAGCTGTGGATCGCTCCGTGGCCGAGGCGACCATCGGCTGGATGCTCGCCTTGACCCATCATGTGCGGACGAAGGATCAACTCGTTCGCACCGGCGCCTGGGACGAGCGCAACCACTATATGGGGACCGAATTCCGCGACCGGACACTCGGCGTGATCGGGTTCGGCGGCATCGGGCGGGCGCTGGTCAAGCTGCTCGCCGGCTTCGGGATGAATCGACCGCTTGTATATGACCCATTGGTTTCGTCCGCGGACGTCATCGCCGCCGGCGCGCAGCCGGTGACTCTCGACGAGTTGCTGGCGAATGCCGATTACGTCTCGATCCACTGCCCACTCAACGACAAGACGCGAAATCTCCTTGGGCCTCGGGAACTGGGGCTGATGAAGCCGACGGCCTATTTGCTCAATACGGCACGCGGCGGCATCGTCGACGAACCGGCCCTGATGGCAGCGTTGCGGGAGAATCGAATTGCCGGCGCTGCCATCGACTGTTTTGTCCGCGAGCCGGTGAAGGAGCCGTCGCCGTTCGCCGAGTTCGACAACGTATTGCTCGCTCCACACTCGATTGCCTGGACTCACGAACTCTTTCGCGACATCGGCCGGGCGGTCTGCCAGGGGATGCTCGACCTGGCGCAAGGCCGCGTACCGCAGGGAGTCGTGAACCGCGACGTGCTCGACAAACCGAGCTTTCAAGCGAAGTGGAAGCGGATCTGCGGCGGGCCATAGCCAAATCCGCAATGGTCGCAGGGAACTGGGTTGGGAAGGGGGCTGTTGGCGCACTTCCTCAACCCAGCGACTGATGCCAGCCGATCGCTACAGGCCTGGCCACGATTCGGCGGGGTCTTGGTCTGTCACATTGTCCTCACTGAGAATCCAGAAAAAGAGATCGAGATCGCCCCTCCCGCCGGTCAGCGTGTCCCCGACATTGTCAAGGGGATGTGTGCCGTCGACAAAATCTGGCGGATAAAGTGCCGCTCCGGTTAACCCCACTCCCGAGAAAATGTTTGAGACCCGTGACGAATAATCGAGGTCGGTGCGCCGCCATTCCGCATGAATTTCTTGCAATTCCCATGGGGCCGTCCGTTGTCCCCCGTCCCACGTGGTGGCGCCGCCGATCAAAATGTCCTCGCCCGCGCCTCCCTCCATCACGTCGGCGCCCATGCCGCCAATCATCAGGTCGCGGCCGCCATATCCGAGCATGAGGTCGTTGCCGTCGTTGCCGAGCATGAGGTCGTCGTCATCGAAGCCGAAGATCGTGTCATTGTTGGACCCGCCGATCAGTGTGTCGCTGTAACGACCCCCGAGTAGTGTCAGTCGGCCGCTGAATTTGGCCCCGTCAATCCGGCCGCCGATCGAGAGAGCATCGATCGACAGTCGGGCCGCATCGAAGCCGCTGAGCGTGTCCATCTCCGCTGATGTGCCGCTCGGAGTCAGGCGAGTGATCGACATGGACATATCGTCGATGGCAATGTCACTGCCGCTGTCCATAAGCGTGTCGAAATCGGCGCCGCCTTCCAGGGTGTCATCGCCTGCTGCGCCCTGAATGGTATCGTCGCCTTCGTTGCCTTGTAGGACGTCGCTGTTCGCTCCTCCCACGATCGAATCATTGCCGGTTGCGCCGAAAGCCCAATTTTTACCGCCGCCCGTGAGGATCACATCGTTGCCTGCCCCACCGAATACGGTATCGTCGTTCGGCCCAGTCATGATCACGTCGTTTCCGCCGCCGGCGTCGATGAGGGCGGTGCCAGCGAACAGGCGTGTGTCGTAGGTGTGCGATCCGCTTCCGCCGGTGAGTTCCACGGAATTGATCTGGGCAAACCGATCTGTGCCGACGCCAGTCATGACACCGCTGGTGACCACGAATCCAACGTTGGCCGATTCTCTTATTCGGTTGACCCCGATACCGCCGACCAATAGGTCGTTGCCGCCGTTGCCGGTCAGAACATCATCACCCCCGACGCCGTCCATGATGTCGTCGTTGGGCCCGCCGAGCAAGGTGCTCTTGCCGTTGCCGCCGATGAGCGTGTCCATTCCGTCGCTGCCATCGAGCAGGTCGGCGCCGCGGTAGCTGGGCAGGCGGATTTCCAACCGATCGTTGCCTCCGTTGCCAAAAACATCAATTTCCTTCGTATTCGTCGTGTCCGGTTGTACCATGATGTCGCGAACCGGTTGCCCGTTGACGAGGATATTGTGGTGCAGATTCTCAGTGATTTGCACCACGTCATCGGCATTGTCGCACCGGACGGTCAGTATGCCACCGACGAACGTCGTGCTGGTGACCGCCGGTACGATGCGCTCACTCAGCGAGTCAAGGATGGGAGTGAAACCACGCCGCCGCGTGGGCCGGCGCAACTGTTTGGGGGCGAACAGGTGATCGAATAGGTTCATTGAAGACTCCCACGCTGCCGTGCAGCGATTCAGTCCAAGGCGGAATGCACGAACCGAATTGGCCCAGTCGCATCCCGCCCTAAGAAGAGGAATGACGATTCGGGAGAAAACCTTTCGCACGCGGCAGAAAAAAGTGATCTCGGCTCGAACTTATTCTCGTTGTGAATGCTGCGAATGAGTTTTCGCTGATGAATCTAACGACACCCGCTTTCCACAAACCAGGAGGAACTGATGCGACTCTCTCCGATGCTGCTGTTCATGATGGCTAGCGTTGGCCAGGCTGCCGACTCGCCGGTGCCGACCGATGCCAAGCTCGAAAAGATCTTCGACGGAGGCTTGGTACTGACCGAAGGCGTGGCCGTTGCGCCGGATGGCATGGTCTATTTCAGCGACATTACCTTTACGCACGTGTCCAAGGAACGCGGGTTGCCCCTCGAAGCCGGGCACATCTGGAAGCTCGATCCGAGAACTGGCAAAGCGACAATCTTTCGCTCGCCGAGCGGGATGTCGAACGGCCTCAAGTTCGATGCCGACGGCAACCTGCTCGCCGCCGAGGGGGCCGATTTCGGCGGGCGGCGAGTCACGCGCACCGACATGAAGACCGGCAAGTCGTATATCGTCGCCGCCAGTTACGAGGGCAAACCGCTCAATTCGCCGAATGACATCACCATCGACGAGAAGGGGCGAATCTACTTCAGCGATCCCCGGTACCTGGGCCACGAGCCGATTGATCAGCCGGTGCAGGCAGTCTATCGCGTCGACACGGACGGCAGCCTGCATCGCATCATCACCGACGCCGGCAAGTGCAATGGCGTCGCGATGTCGCCCGATCAGAAGACGCTCTACGTCGTGAGCAACGACAACGGGCACACCGGCATCGGCCGATTGCGAACCAAGGACGACCCGGAACCGGCGTACAAGGGACGCATGGCGCTTCTCGCATACGACCTGTCCCCCGAGGGGAAAGCCAAGTTCCGCAAGGTGCTGGTCGATTATTCACCCGAGGACGGGCCGGACGGCATGGTGTGCGACAAGGAGGGGAACATCTGGACGGCAGTCCGCAACGAAAAACGGCCGGGCATTTACTGCTACTCGCCCGAGGGGAAGGAGTTGGGCTATATCAAGACGGAGATCCCCACGAACGTTGGCTTCGGCCGTGGCGATGACGCGAAAACGCTGTACATTACGGCCGGCAAGAGCGTGTACCGGATCAAGACCAACAAGGAAGGCTACCAGTTGCCGGCGAAGAAGTGATTCCTCGTTCGACGCTCCGCGTCGAATGTTGTTTACGCCGCTTTGCGGCGTTTGGAGACTGGGTCCACGCGACGCTCGCATCCACGCAGAGCGTGGATGCTCGCATTCGACGCGGAGCGTCGAACGAGATTTCTAAATTTAGGGCGCAGTGAGTTACAATTCCCCCATGACCGCTAACCATTTGCGCAACCTCCCCGCCGTGTCCGCCCTGCTCGAATTGCCCAGTTTGAGGGCTCTCGAACCTCATCACGGCCACGACGTTGTGGTCGAGGCGATCCGGGCGGAACTCGACTCGATCCGTGAACGGGTGAAAAACGGCGCCTCGCTCGACGGCCAGTTGACGCCCGAGGCGATCGCCAACTGCGTAGCCCGCCGTGTGGAAGTCGAAAGCGCGAACAAGCTGCGCCCGGTGATCAACGCAACGGGCATCGTCTTGCACACGAATCTCGGCCGCGCGCCCATTGCCGAAACCGCCGCCCAGGCTGCATTCAATGCGGCGCGCGGGTACTTGAATCTGGAACTCGATTTATCGACGGGCAAGCGGTCGAGTCGGCAGGACCCGATCCGCGCCGTGCTCCAGCCGCTTCTGGGCTGCGAGTCGGCAACGGCGGTGAACAACTGTGCGGCGGCCACCGTGCTTACGCTTCGAGCGCTCGCCGCCGGCAGGGAAGTAATTGTCTCACGCTCGCAGCTGGTCGAAATTGGCGGCAGCTTTCGCATCCCGGAGATCATGGCCGTCTCCGGAGCGACGCTTCGGGAGGTCGGCGCCACGAATATCACCCGCATCGAAGACTACGAGCGAGCGATCGGCCCCGACACTGGCTTGCTTCTGCGTGTGCATCAAAGCAATTTCCGCATTAGTGGCTTTACGAAATCGGCCACGCTTGAAGAGCTGGTCGCGCTAGGTCGCAAGCACAACCTGCCGGTGGTCGATGACGTGGGCAGCGGCGCTCTCATCGATTTTGCCCGTTTTGGCTTGCCGGGCGACCCCGTCGTTGGTCAAAGTCTCGCGACCGGCGCGGACCTTGTTCTTTTCAGTGGCGACAAGCTGCTTGGCGGACCGCAGGCTGGAATCATTGTTGGAAAAAAGGCACTGATCCAACGGATCGAGAAGGATCCGCTGATGCGGGCGTTCCGCCTGGATAAGATGACGCTCGCCGCTCTCGAGGCGACGCTGCGGCTCTATCGGCATCTCGATCGGGCAATCGTGGAAATCCCCACTCTGCGAATGCTGTCGCTATCTTCCAATGAATTGCGCCCGCGGGCGGAGAAGCTGGCGGCGACTCTGCGGTCCAATCCCTTGTTCCAGTCGGTAGAGGTTCGCGACGATTCGGCCTTCGTCGGCGGCGGCACGCTGCCCGATCTGCCCTTACCCACCGTGCTCGTCGCCATCGCACTTCGCGATCTGAGCGACGCCGTCTTCGCCGAGCGCTTGCGGGCGGGTTCGCCGGCAGTCATGGCTCGCGTACAGGATGGCCGAGTGCTGTTCGACTTGCGCACTGTCTTCGAGGAACAAGACCAGGACCTGGCAGACGCCATTACCGCTGCCGGCCGTCTACTTTCTGCCGCCTGACGGAAGCCAAGATTGCCAGTTCCTCCTGCAACAATATGGCAATATCGAGTTCGCGTATCGGCGTAAACAAATTGCCAGCAACGTCTTAATCTCTCTGACCAGGTTTCCCGTTGAGCGCCCGCGCCTGAGCACTTGGCAATCTTGTATTCGTCCGACCATTCAGTCATCTTCGAGCGCCTCGCGGTTGCGGCGCAGCGCCGTCGAATAATGGTGTGAACCTCTGGCCAACGCAGCCTGTCGTTCATAAGATAGTTATCGATTCGAGTAGACTGCAATTCTAAGTTATTGAGCCTCAAGGCATAGGGTGCGAACACTGACTGAAGGAATTGGATGCCGGTCCCGTGACCGCGCGAGTCGCCATCACTAGCTAACCTGTGTCATCTCAGAAGGGAGAAAATGGCACACCGTCTGCATGCCTCGCCTCAGCTGGATTCTATGGGAGGAGACATCGTGAACGACTCACTGCAAGCGCCCATCAAACTCAATTCGTCGGACACATTCGCAAAGATCCTGGCAGACGACGAAACACTGGTCGAAGACACGCGATCCTGCTTGACTCCATCACAACAGGTCGAGCAAAAGCTAATCGGTCTGCTCAAGACTTCGCCGGTGATGGTCAGCCATATGCAACGTCGATTGAAACCGGGTCCTCGATGAGGCTCGGCTCCTGAATCAGGAACGGCTCGGATCGATCGTGCGCACATCAATGCACAGTTGATGTTCGCTGGCGCGTCAACGTTGGGCCTTTGGCAAGGGCCTGGGTTGGCCAATCCGGGCTTTTCCAAGTTTTCAATTGTCCATACCAGGCCCGGCGCGCACAATCACCGGAAGCTGCATCGGCTTCATCGGGGGTTATCGCCATGTTCGTTCCATCGCGCCGCTTGTTCCTGGGTACTTCGCTCGCCGAACTTGTAGCCACGCCTCTCTTCGCGCAGAAGCCAGGCAGCAAGTCGGTGAACCCGACGCCCACCGAACGCGATGAGTCCCCTTTCCAACCGAGCACCCTTTTCCTGACGTGGCAGAGGGACCCGACCACCACAATGACCATCCAATGGGTCGGGACCGCCGGCGAGACGGCTGATACGAACATTTACTTTGCTTCCGGCGCACCGACCTTCTGGAACGGCGGTTTTCAGGTCGCGAAGACCAAGACCAGCCCATACCCGAAGACCGATTTCAAAATCGTCCGCACGGAATTAACAGGCCTGAAACCCGGGACGGACTATCAGTTCCGCATTGGCAGGCAATCGCCGACGTACCGGTTCCGCACGATGCCCGCCCACGCCAACGACACGATTCACTTCATCTCTGGCGGCGACGTCGGGGTGAATAGCCATTCCGTCGCGAACAACATTCAGGCTGCTCGGCAGGACCCGATGTTCGCCCTGATTGGCGGCGACCTCGGCTACGACAATGGCAAGTCGGTCGAAGTGAGCCTGGCTTTCTTGCGCAACTACAGCAAGCACATGGTCGGGAAGAACGGCCGGCTGATCCCGATGGTCGCCTGCATCGGCAATCACGAGGTGGATGGGGGTTACGCCAAGCCGCGAACGAAGGCGCCGTTCTTTTACTCCTTGTTCGGCGGGCTGTATCCGGAAACAGGTTACGCGACCCTCGACTTCGGCGACTACCTTTCGCTTGTGCTATTGGATACCGGTCACACCACTCCGATCGGCGGCGATCAGGCTCGTTGGCTCGAGAAGACGCTTCGATCGCGCGTCGATCATCCCAACGTCTTCGTTGTTAATCATGTACCCGCGTATCCCTCGTTCCGGAAGATCGCCGGCACGCCGGGAAAGGATGGCAAGCCCGCCAAGGCCGGGACCGGCGAAGACAATCGCCGCCACTGGGTGCCTTTGTTCGAGAAGTATCGTGTGCCGGTCGTGCTCGAGCATCACGACCATACTTTCAAGCGCACCAAACCGTTGCTCGATGGCCATGCGGACGACAACGGCGTCTTGTTTCTCGGCGACGGTTCCTGGGGCCGCCTGCGCAGCCCGCAGCCGCCCGACAAGCTGGCGTATCTCGCGGCATCGAGCCGCGACTATCACCTGTCGCTCCACCGCATCCAGGGAAAGGAACGCTTTCATCTTGCTCTGGACGAGAACGGCCGTGTCATGGATGTGGCTCGCACCGGTCAGCGCAAGCGGGGCCTGGTTGCCGTCCCCGGATGACGATCGCCGGGATGTCGCCATTTGCGGTCGAATTCAATCGAAATACACTTGCCCTGTCGCCTCCTGAATTGGAAACCTCCTGAGATGCGCATCAACACTTTTTTGTTCATTGGCATTTTGTTTCTGACCATCGGGTGCAATGACAAGAAGCCGGCAACGCCGCCGATTGTCAGCGAGAACACCAAGATCAAGGAGTCCTTGGACCAGCTCTCTCCAGAAGACCGGAAACTAGCCGAGCAGCAGCGAATCTGCCCCTTCAGCCAGGAAGAACTGGGATCGATGGGAACCCCGATCAAGGTCATGGTCAAGGATCATCCGGTCTTCGTCTGCTGCAAGAATTGCGTGGAAAAAGCACTAAAGGACCCGGATGAGACGTTGCGAAGAGTCGAGGAACTGAAGTCGCAAGTCGGCCGGCGGTAATCTATTTCGAGGGTTCCATGCGCTATATTTCGCTGATCGCCTTTCTCGCCGCCATGCCCGTCTCCGCCGCCGAGCCCCAGTCGCTCTTCGACGGCAAGTCCCTCGACGGCTGGGAAGGCGACGCGAAAACCTGGCGCGTCGAGGATGGGGCAATCGTCGGCGGCTCGCTCGAGAGCGTCGTGCCGCGCAATGAATTCCTCTGCACCAATAAGACTTTTGCCGACTTCGAGTTGAAGCTCAAGTTCAAACTGCTTGGCGACAAGGACAAGGCGAACGCCGGCGTGCAGTTTCGCACCAAACGCATTCCCAAGCACTATGAGGTGATCGGCTACCAGGCGGACATTGGTCAGGATTACTGGGGAGCGCTCTACGATGAATCTCGCCGCAAGAAGGTTCTGGCGGGCCCGAGCAAAGAGCAAATCAAAAAGATCGCCAAGTTCGACGACTGGAACGACTACACGATTCGCGCCGAGGGAACGCACATCCGACTCTGGCTGAATGGCAAACTGACCGTCGATTACACGGAGAAAGACGACACGATCGCCAAGTCCGGCATCATCGGTCTGCAAGTGCACGGCGGCGGCAAGACGAAGGCGCTGTACAAGGACATCACGATCGAGGAGCTGCGGTAACGCAACTACCCAAAGAGGAGCCGGCTACGGAATCACCCCCATCGCCTTGCCGTGCTTTTGAAACACTTCCAGCCACGCGAGCAAGAACGCCTCGGCAATTCCCTTCGACTTCCGCAATTCCTCTGGCGGCGTCCCCCAGTAGAAACCGATCACTCCGGCCGAGTGCTTCCGGGCCTTGACGAGAAAATCCTCGAACTGGTTGATCGGCGCCTTGAGCGGAAACGTCTCTTCAATCACGACCGGCTTGCCAACGTCAAAGCCTTTCAAGGTTCTGATCGCGTCGTCGACCTTGTCTCTCTGTGGATAGATGTGCGTACACAAGAAATCGAGATCGCCGGCAATCTCTTTGGGCACGAAGCCCGAAGTGAGCCCCGGCCGATCCAGGCTCCAGTCGACGAGGCCGACCGTAATGAGATGATTCTTGTCGACCGTGCGAATCGCCGATGCCAATTGATGGATCCAAGCTTTCGCGATTTCCGGCCGCTTCCGGCCGGCCTGATCGAGTGAGATTCGCTGCACAAAGTGCTTGTCGCCGAATGCCGGGCCGAGCCAATCTTTTCCTTTACTCTTGCCGCCCGGCGACACCGGCTCGTTCATCAGGTCGTAACAAAAAATGGCGGGGCTATTCTTGCACGTCGCGGCAACCGCTCGCCAGAAGTTCGCCTGCGCCGACCAGCGCCCCTTCTCATCCAGGTCGTCGTACCATGCCGGAACATCTTTCTTGTGGTAACACCCCAGGCCGGTCAGATCGATGTAGATGCCGGTTGATTCCGCGAGCTTCAGCAAGTCGCCAAGCTTTTGGAGCGCTTTTTCGTTCGGCTTGTCGGCAGCGGTCATGAACTTGCCGAATTGAATGTGAATCCGCGTAACGTTCGCGCCGAGGGCTTTCATCTCCGCGAAGTCGCCTTTGATCGCATCCCACTCATCGTTCCAATAATCCTCGATCAGCCGGCCCTTTGCATCGTGATCGTAATTGAAGCCCCAGGGGGTGAATTTGTTGCCGGATCGTTCGAGCAAGAAACTGTGGCCGCCTTTCGCGACGCGGACTGGTTCGAGCTTCGGCGGGTCGGCGGCCTGCAAAAGGGGAACTTGGGCGGCAATCACGGCCGAAATGGCTAGGCGCAAGGGAATCATGAACGAACCTTCGTGGGACCGCTGGAAAAGATTACCGACGCTGATGTGATATGATGAATGGAAAGTTTTGTGGATGCCGGTTCGTAACCTTGCGATCGCGTCACCGAATTTGCGCCGATCGGCCTTCTCCCTGCGCGAGAAGCGATCCGTCGCGACGGAACGGACAATGAAGATGGCAACTTCCCCTGAACAAACTGACGACGAATTGTTGCCGGAATACGACTTTCGCAGCATGCGTGGAGTAGTGCGTGGCAAGTATGCCAATCGCTATCGCGATAAACTGCGCGTTGTTCGACTCGCCGAAGATGTGGCGGCAGCCTTTCCCGACGAAGCAGCCGTCAACGCCGCTCTGCGCGAATACCTTCGCGAGCGCGGCCAGCCATCCGCCGATCTAGGGCAAGGCAAGGTTTGAGATAAAATGTGATGGGGATGCAATTCTGCATCCCCATCACATCACCATTTACCTCACACCATCTCCGCCAGCCGCTTCAATTCGCTGTCGATTTCGGCAAGTTCCGCGTCGCTCTGGGCCTTCTCCTGGCGGAGCGCTTCGAGCTTGGCGACGGCCTGGTCGTGACCGTACTGCTTGTCGGCCAGCTTCTTCTCAGCTTCGGTGAGCGCTTGCTCGGTGTAGCACGCCTCCCTTTCGGCCTTCAGAATATCCTCGGGCAGCTTGCGCTGCCGGTTTTCGAGGCCATTTCGGTCGGCCAGGAGCTGGGCACGCGTGGCCCGAGCCTTCGCCCGCTTCACGACTGGGTTCTCGTCGTCGACGGAAATCGGGACGACGGCCACCCGCGTCGCGGCGACCTCGACCGACTCGCGCAGCGACTTACCCTTCGCCTTGTGGTAGATCACCGTCAGCAAGAACGTGCCGACTGCGAGTCCCACCGGCGCCGGATTGGCTTGGATGCCCTCCCAGGCCCACGCCGTGGCGACCTTGACCGCACCGGCATAGTGGACGAATTCGGCGGGGTACTTGACGTACCCGACAGCGACCGCCGCGACAACGCAGGCGGCCGTCAGCGCAATGAGCTTCATAGGTTGTCCCTCCTGGTACGTCCGGCTGTCGTGCCCACTAGCAAATTCGCAGAGATCGGACGAATAGGTTGTGGACAACCCAAAAAAGCGAGTGGTTCGCGCGAAACATCCAAACTCGCCACCACAAAGACGCAATGGTCACACAGAGATGCACGAAGGAATCCCAACTCATCTCGGGGGTTCTGTGTGTGATCTTTGTGTCTTTGTGATGATGTCTGGAAACAGCTTCTACTTCACCAGCCGCCAGCCGGACTGGTCGGCGGCCAGGGCTGTGTGACCCTTGTTTTGTTCGTACACCTCGTGCATCTCTTCAATCGTGTCGAAGTAGCCGACGATATGAGCGGCACTGAACGACTTGCCTGCCTTGATCGGCTTGCCGTACACTTCCTCGATCATGACGATGATGCCGCCGGGCCGCTGGCTGCACCACGCTTCGTATACGACCGAGGGATCGAGCGTCAGCCCCGCCAGCCAGGGTCCGTCCTTGCCGGTCTTCTTGTCGCGCAAATGATAGGCGCGAATGAAATGCGCTGGGGTCTTGTGCGTGTCGCGGCGATAGCCGAACTTCAGATCGGGAGGAAACGGGGTGAAGAACTCACTGGACGGAATGCGGACTCCCTTCGGGCCGCTCAGGTAGCTGAGATAAATCTCGCTGAAGGTATCTCCCTTCTCGTGGCGGACGCAACCCGGAGTGTCGTTGCGCAGGAACAATTCGGTCGAGTCATTCACACTCTCGATCCTGTCCATGAGGACGAAATAGCGCTTCCCTTTGGGAAAGACAACGAGTTGCGTCCACTGCGAACCGGCCTTGCGGCCAGGGGCTGCATATTCGAACTTGTACGTCGACTTGAAGGCAATGAAGTCCTTGCCCTTGATGATTTCCGGGTGCACCGGCTTCATCCGATGGCAGAGTTGCGGTCCTTCGACCATGCGCTTGCGATGGCTGGTGCCGTGGGCCATGACCGCGTACGATTTTTTGGCGGGATCGGTCTCGTTTTCATACCACCGATAACGACTCACGCCGTTGCCGTCGCTCGTGAAGATCTTCTCATCCCAGTCCGCATCGCTGCCGGGCTCCATTAGCCAATCGACCACCATCAGGCCATCGCCTGCTTCGCGGAAGCCCGTTGCCTTGTCGAGGAACGATCCCTTCTCGATGCCGGTCATCCACTGCTTCGGGTTCTTCTTCGGAATGACCGCTTCGAGTTGGTCGGTTTCAATCTTGATCGCCCGATCGCCGTCGGTCACGCGTGCCCACGAGGTTTCCTTCGCGGATTGGGCGAGAACGGCCGGCGCGATGGCGAGCGCAATACACGCCGCCGAGATGGTTCGGAAATGTGCCATGTCGTGTCCTCCGGGGTTGCGATCAGAGTACCGAATTGATCGGGACGGTAAAACCTTTTTGAAGAACCGAGATCGTGCGACGGCCTGCCAGCCGGCGCATTGTGCTTGATCACTGTCTTGGAGCTTGAGAACTAAATGACCGTGCGCGATTCAGCTGCACATCGGAACAGCTTTTGGGATGGGTTGTTAGGAAGGAAAATGGGAACTCCCCAAGTCAATATTCTCGGGGCCACGCGCCCCCAGGAAGGGAGTTCGCATGTCTGCAATTGTCCCCAAGCTTCGCTTCTTCGTCAAGCAACACCTTCTGAAGGATCTACGCCAGTGTCGCTCGGCCGCGCTGCGTGTGCGCTATTTGATCATTCTGAACCTCAATAGCGGTCGCACCGCCCGCCAGACCGCCCAAGTGCTGGGCATCCACAATACTACCGTTTATCGCGTGGCCCAGCGCTTTCGCGAACTGGGCGTCTGGGGCTTGCTCGATGGCCGCGAAGACAACGGCACGACCAAACTCGATGAGCATTACCTGGATATTCTGTATCGGCTGGTGCGGTCGTCGCCCCAAAAGCACGGCTGGCGGCGGCCCACTTGGACTCGGGAATTGCTGGTCAAAACCCTGGAGCGAAAGACGGGCGTTCGCGTGCATGTGGCGACGATGAGTCGGGCGTTGGCCTTGATCGAGGCCCTGCGGGGACGGCCGCGACCCGTCGTTCGCTGTCCATTGGTCGCCGATCGCCAAAGGCCGGCGTTTGGCGAAGATCCGTCGGCTATTGGCCACCTTGCCCCGCAACCACGTGGCCGTTTACGAGGACGAAGTGGACATCCATTTGAACCCGAAGATCGGTTTGGATTGGATGGTCCAAGGCCAGCAGAAGGAAGTCGTGACGCCGGGCCAGAATGTCAAACGGTACTTGGCGGGGGCGTTGGATGTTCGCACCGGCGCGTTGGTTTGGGTCGAGGGCGAGCGCAAGGCCAGTTCCCTGTTCATCCGCCTGCTCAACAAACTGCGCGAGCACTATCCGCGTGCGGCGGTAATCCATGTGATTGTTGACAACTACCGGATTCACAGCAGCAAGATCACGCAAGCGGCTGTGGCCGGCTTCGGCGGCCGCATTCTACTGCACTTCTTGCCGCCGCACTGTCCCAATCACAATCGCATCGAGCGGAACGGGGAGGATCTGCATGCCAACGTCACGCGCAATCACACCTGTCCGAACATGGACGCCTTGCTGATCGAAGTCCGTGAATATCTCTGGCAGCAAAACCGCGATCGTCTAAGACTCCATTACCACTTGGCGGCCTGACCGATTCCGCGGCCGAATCGCGCACGGTCATTTAGTTACTGCGAATCGCGAGGTTCAATCATGCAGCATCCACTCGATCGGCGACGATTTCTTGGAACCGCTTCGGTTGTTTTCGGTGGTGCATCGGCTTTGACAGCGGCCGAAGTGTCGTCTGATCATCGTCCGCCAGTCACAAATCCGCGGGCGACTAGCGGCGACGCGCGTTACGCCCCCAAGTGGGACGAGATGTTCACGCTCACCGTCGGCAACGACAAGGCGGACTTGTGCGGCCGCGATGAGCGCGTCATCCAGGCGGCTGTTGATACCATCGCCCGCATGGGCGGAGGCACGGTGCGTCTATTGCCCGGCCAATTCAAGCTGCGGAACGCCGTTTATTTGTGCTCCAATCTACGACTCATCGGCTCGGGACCCGAGACGATCCTGATGAAGGAGCCCTCGGTCACGTCCAAGCTCGCGGCCGATTCGGACTGGTACGATCAGGAAATCACGCTCGCCGATGCCGCGGGTTTCAAGGTCGGCGACGGCGTCTGCCTGCGCGCAAGAACCCGGACAACGGCGGCAATACCGTCATCAAGCGCACGCTGGTCGCTCGCAGCGGCAACCGCTTCAAGCTCGACAAGGGTCTTCGCGAGAACCTTTGGGCCATGGGCAAGCCGACGGCCGCGACGCTGTTTCCCATCCTGAGCGGCGAGTTCATTTCGAACGTGGCGATCGAGAACCTCGCGCTCGACGGCAACAAGGCGAACAATGTCGAACTGGATGGCAACTATGCCGGCTGCATCTTCCTGCAGGATTGTGCGAACTTCGACATCCGCAAGGTGATCGCCCGGAATTATCACGGCGATGGCATTAGCTGGCAAATCTGCCACGACGTAACAGTGGAGGATTGCGAGAGCCGTGACCACACCGGGCTCGGCCTGCACCCCGGCTCCGGCTCGCAACGGCCACTGATTCGTAACAACAAGGTGATCGGCAATAATATCGGCATCTTCTTCTGCTGGGGGGTCAAGTTCGGACTCGCGGAGAACAACATCGTCGAAGACACGAAGACCGCCGGCATCTCGGTCGGTCATCGCGACACGGACAACGTGATTCGTGGCAACACGGTGAAACGAAGCGGCAAGGTCGGCATTTTGTTTCGCCCGGAACGCGGGGCGGGATTTACCGGCGACCGAAACCTGGTCGAGAGCAATACCGTGATCGATACCGGCGATGAATCCGCCGCCGCGATCGATGTGCAGGGAACGACCCATTCGTTAACGTTTCGCGGCAACGAGCTGCGCGAAACGCGCGGAGCGGCCAAGCGCGTCGGCATTCGGATCAGCCCCAACGCGAAGGATATCGTCGTGGAAGGGAACAAGATTGAAGGCTTCGCGCGGCGGGTGGATGATCGGCGGAATTAGGGAACGCAGGATTTGCAGAAGAGTTTATCGCACGCACATTCGCAGCCGTGCATTCCAAGCTCCAACTGAAGGAGGCGCCATGCGTGGCGGCATCATCATCACCGTATTTGTTGTTGGAGGGCTACTCGTCGCTGCTCCGCTGGTGGCTGAATATCTGACAAACTCATCGCACGAGGCCAACCTTGTCCGGCTGTTAGAGAAACCGGGTACGAACACTGTGAACTTGCGGGTTACTCCGATTCCGACCGGTGCGGAAGTTGTATGTAGCGCGACTGGGGCAGTGGTTCTCGCCATTGGACTCTATCTGGCGATACGCGAGTTGCGGTCGGCGCCCGATCGGCTGATCGCGTCGCCCTCAATCGGTCGCGATTGACGATCGCACTGAGAACTGCGACAAAGTAGAATCCATGAACGGAAATGCCGGGTTTGGAGATTCGCGTGCTTTCACCGAAATGTCCTGGTCCCGTCAATCGCCGCGAGTTTCTTCGCGTTGGCAGCTTGGCACTGGGCGGCC
The DNA here is from genome assembly GCA_963773845.1 of uncultured Gemmataceae bacterium. Classification (GTDB taxonomy): domain Bacteria; phylum Planctomycetota; class Planctomycetia; order Gemmatales; family Gemmataceae; genus SIAJ01. The sequence continues at coordinate 359,834 of CAVZCU010000010.1, read as the reverse complement.
TTGGCCTCGCCGATTTTGCAGCCGCGCGGTCGTCAACGCAATCGCCGCCGGACACCTCGGTCATTCTCGTCTATTGTCTGGGCGGCCCGAGCCAGCTTGAAACCTACGACATCAAGCCGGACGGCCCGTCGAACATGCGCAGCGTGTTCGCCCCGATGCCGACGCGCGTGCCCGGCATGTCGATCTGTGAACTGTTGCCGAACCATGCCAAGTTGGCCGACAAGTTCAGCATCATTCGCTCGATGAGTCATCGGATCAACATCCATAACGATGGCTCGATCCTCATGCTTACCGGCAAGGAGCCGAGCGTTCCCGACCCAACGTCGCAAGCGAAGAGCGAGCACCCGGACTTCGGCATGCTCGCCGGCCGCATGCGCGGGCCGCACGCGGAATCGCTGCCGCCATACGTGAGCATCCCGAATGAATTTCACATGACGCGGCCGACCTATTTGGGATCCGGTTATCGGCCGTTCACGACCGGGGATGTCTCGCAGCCCGGGTATAGGCCGCAACAGCTCAGTTTGCGTGGCATGAATGTCGCGGGGCTCGACAACCGTCGGCGGCTATTGGGAGAACTCGATCATATTCGCTCCGAAATGGACCGGGCCGCGGCGACGGAGGGCATCGACCAATTTCGGCAACAGGCGTATGGCGTGCTGACGAACCCGGCTGTTGCCCGCGCTTTCGATTTGAATTCCGAATCCGAGCGACTGCGCGACCGCTATGGCCGGCACCTGTGGGGTCAAGCCTGCTTGCTGGCGCGACGGCTTGCGGAGGCCGGCACGTCGGTGGTCAGCGTGATCGCCAACACGCCGCAAAATGGCCCAACGTTCACGAACTGGGACGATCACCCCGGCAATGCGATGCGCCCTGGCCACTTCGCGGAGTACATTCGTCGCCGGCTGCCGTACTTCGACCAGGCGGTTGCCGCACTCATCGAGGACATATTCGATCGTGGGCTCGATCGGCGGATTCTCGTCGTGGTGACCGGCGAATTCGGCCGCACGCCGCAGTTGCGCAGGGGGCCGCCGGACAATTCGATCGGCCGCGATCACTGGCCGGACGCCTATAGCACGCTCGTTTCGGGCGGTGGCCTGCGAATGGGCCAGGTCGTCGGCGCCACCAACGCTCGCGGCGAGCACCCGACGACGTCCCCAGTCACGCCGCAAGACTTGCTGGCAACCATTTACCGGCACCTCGGCATCGACCCATCGCACCAGTTGACCGATACGCTTGGCAAGCCAGTGCCGATTCTTTATGGTGGTGAGCCGATCCGGGCGCTGATTTGAGTCTCCGAATGGTGGGGCTCGCTGCGCACCTTCGCTGCGCTTCGGGCTCCGCGGCGTCGGCCGACTAATTCAAGGTTGACGGTCCACGTACTGGTGTATCGCAACTGATTTGAGGTGGGGCAGGCCTCCCGGCCTGCGAACTGACGGCAGCCCGGGGGGCCTGCCCCACCTCACTGATTTAAGCTGCAATGAACCGCGACAAAGCGATCCGATCCATGACACGCAATGCCATCTCACTCGTCGCATTCCTTACTGTTCTGAGTCTGAGCGCGATTCGCGCCGATGAGAAGGACGCGGCGATCAAGCCGTTCAAGATCGCCATCGGCGACGACCAGCTCAAGGACTTGAAGGATCGCCTCGCGCACACACGATTCCCCGATCAACTCGATAATGCCGGTTGGGATTACGGCGTCGAACTGGGCTACGTCAAGAAGGTCGTCGATTACTGGCGCGACAAGTACGACTGGCGGGCCGAGGAGAAAAAGCTCAACGAGTTGCCGCAATTTACGACCGAGATCGACGGCCTGTCGATCCACTTCGTTCACGTTCGCTCGAAGGAGAAGAACGCGTTGCCGCTCGTGCTCGTTCACGGTTGGCCTGGATCATTTTGCGAGTTTCAAAAGGTAGTTGGTCCGCTGACGGACCCCGTCAAACATGGCGGCAAAGCCGAGCAGGCATTTCACGTGGTGATTCCCTCGTTGCCCGGATTCGGTTTTTCCAGCAAGCCAAAAGAGCGCGGCTGGAATTCGCGACGGATGGCCGAAGTCATCGCCAAACTGATGGCCCGGCTGGGATACGACCGCTACGGCGCGCAAGGGGGCGACTGGGGGGCCGGGATCGTGCGCTGGCTGGCGGCCAACGACGGCGATCACTGCATCGGCTCGCACAGCAATTTTCCACCGGGAGGTCGGCCGAAGGACGACTCAGCGAACGGCGTCACGGACGAAGAATTGAAGCGGTACGAAAAGCGGGCCCAGGAGTTGAACGATCACAAAGCGTACGGCGCGATCCAGGGGACGCGGCCGCTGACGCTTGGGTACGCCCTGAACGATTCGCCCGCGGGCCTGGCCGCCTGGGTGATCGACAAGTTCTGGGCCTGGAGCGATCACGGCGGCGACCTGGAAAAGAAGTTCACCAGGGACGAGCTGTTAACCAATGTGATGATCTACTGGGTGACGGAGACGATGCCGTCGGCGATGCGGATCTACTACGAGTCGTCGCATCCGAGCCCGCGGCCCAAAACGATGACCCCCTGGACAAACGGCCGCAAGTCGGCGCCGATGGGATACGTATTGTTTCCCAAGGAAATCAACGTTCCACCCCGAGCCTGGGTCGAACGGGCGACCGGTCGAAGCATGATTCACTGGACGGAGATGCCGCGCGGTGGACATTTCGCCGCCATGGAGGAGCCGGCGCTCCTCGTCGAGGACGTGCGCAAGTTCTTCGGCAAAGTGCGGTGACTGTCCGAGCCGAACCCGTTGGAGATTATCAAGAAGAACGCCGGCCTCAGGCCGCGCTTGGGTTTCGATCCCAGGCTCGCTCCGGGTGTCTCGCCCATTTTGTACGTGAGCGAGAAGACTGCTCCGACATTACTGATCCACGGCGACAAGGACCCGCTCGTTCCGATTGAGCACGGCAAGAAGATGTTCGAAGCGCTGGAGAAGGCAAAGGTGCCGGCAAAGCTGGTGGTGGTTGAAGGCGGGGTCCACGGGTTCAATCAGAAGCAGAATCAGGAGACGGTGATGCCAGCGTTGATGGCGTGGTTTGAGAAGCATTTGGCGAAGAAGCAATGAAGTCAATAGGGTAGACTTCGAGGCAACCAATTAAGATGAGAAGAGATTGAGGTTGTCCAATGGCAGCTACTGCTCGACCGCGACAAAACAAAAAGGCTTCCGTCGGGAATCGCTTGCTGTTTAGAGAGCCGCCAACGCCGACAGCAGCCCGGGCGTTGCTCAAATTGCAGTTTTCCGCGGAGGATATTGAGCGCATGCACGCACTCTCGGCGAAAGCTGCGCTGGCACATTAACTCCTGAAGAGCACGACGAGATGGAACAATACGAGCATTTGGCTTGCGTGCTCGATATCTTGCACTCCAAGTTGCGCCAAGTCCTGAAGCGGAGATCGTCTTAGGGCATGGATGCCAGGTTACAAACACTGATTCGGGAGCGAGCGCACGATTGCTGCGAGTACTGTCTTCTTCCGAGGCGGTATTCGTCCGCACCTTTCGAATTCGACCACATCATTGCCGAGCAGCATGGAGGAAAAAGTGTCGCGAGCAATCTCGCGTGGGCCTGCTTCTTTGACAACCACCACAAAGGACCGAATCTCGCAGGCATTGACCCGAAGACTCGCCGGCGAACGTGGCTGTTTCACCCGCGACGCCAGAAATGGAGCCGCCACTTTCGATGGGACGGTCCGGTTTTGATTGGACGAACTCCAGTCGGACGTGCGACCATCGCGGTTCTTCGGATAAACGCGGAGCGCCGAATTATGCAGCGTGCCGAACTCATTCGTGAAGGTGTATATCCGCCCCGCATCGACTAACGATCAACCGTTTCGAGCAGAACCTATTCAGCTTTCCCGGGCACTTCGTTCAACGTATACGCCCCGGTCGAGTGCACGAGCTTTTCTCCGCTCTTTGAGTGCACACCGTTGGCAGTGATCATGTAGACCCGATTCTTGAACAGCGGAGCGGTCGTTAATTCCACGCTCCGGGCGTCATTCGATACGACTACTCGCTCCACCTTCACTGCCGTTCGATCCAACTCCGGGGAGCCATAAGCGCCCGTGTATTCGTAGCGGTAGTGCTCCAGTCGATAGGAATCGATCTTCTCGGCCGTCTGGCGATCGACCGGCGACGTGAACACGATGCGGAAGCCATGCGGGCGGACGCGAATCGATTGCATTTCAAACGGAACTTGGCCCGTGTAGTCGATGCGGAAGAGCGCTCCGCGATCGGGCTGGGCCATCCAGCCCGGCTCGGTGATGCTGCCGACGTACAGCTTGCCACGGGGATCGAACGCGAGCGTTAGCGGACCGAGCAGGCCCGTGCCCCAGAACGGGAAGCACGCGCCCTGATACACGCCGTTCACCTTTTCGACGTTGGCTCGAATGATCGCTCCGCCGAACATCAACTCGGCCAGGAAGAACTGACCGGCGAATGGTCCGAACTTGCCGCCGGTATTGTCGTATGCAACTCCGTTGATCGAATGGGCCCAGCCGTACGGCACCCAGATGGTCGTCTTGCCGGCCGGCTTGCTGATGTGCTCTTTCTGAGCTGGCCAGCCGTAGTAGTGTCCGTCGACGATGTGGCAGAGCTTGTTGGTCGCGACCCAGTCGCCTTGGTTGTCGGTGAAGAAAACCTCGCCCTCAGGGCCTGCGCACCAGCCGAGCGGATTGCGCATGCCAAACGCGAACGCCTCGGGCGGCTTGCCCGGCGTCAAGCGAAGGGCGGCGCCAGCACCCGGAATTTTCCGGTCGCCGTAGGGCGCATAGCCGAAGACGAATCGACCCCGCTTGTCGCGAACAAGTCCGTAGGCCATGTCGTATGTGTCGGCGATGCCCTGGGACAACGCGGCGACTCGTTCGAATCGAACGGCGACGCCATCCTTCTCGATAATCTTGGTCAAATTCCGACGGTGGAGCACATAAAGGCCGTCGTCCTCAGCGAGCATCGACAGGGCGTCTTGATAGAGACCATGCGCAGTAGTTTTCGAAGCGGGCCGATTTGCCGTCGCCAGTCGGATCACGAAGCGCGAACAATTCGCCGGTCTTCATCGACGCAACGAACACTTGGCCATCCTTCGGCCGCACCGCGACGGCGCTCGGCATGATGCGATCTTCGCCGGAGACGGTTTTCGGCCGCGGATAGGCGATGGCCTTGTAGCCGGGCCGTTCCAGCGAGCCGCCGGGATCGTCGGGTTGCCTCGATGATGTCAGGTCCCATTTCGGCGGCATTGCAGCCCGCGGAAGGTTGAACATCGCCTTCGCTTCGATAACGCCGGCTTGATTTGGCTGGAGTTTTCCCGCCGGCGCGTAGCTTGCCCTGAAACTCGACCTCGCGTCCTCGCGGGACACCGGTGATTCGCAGATCGCGTCGCACACCGCGATTGGCTTTGGCAAACTCAATCGTGTCGTCAACGCTCAATCTCGCGGACGGGAAATCGCACTTGCCAGCGCATGCGCACAGCATCGGCAAGGCGATCGTAGCCGAGGAAGATGCGCTCGCTCGGCAATTCCGGCTTATCACCGCCGATCAGTTGAATTGGCGTAATCCCGGCCAGCTTCGACTCATCGCCTGCCGCGATGAATTGCCGGATTCGTCCCTGGACATTGCGGAGGATCTGCCCGCCCGTCAGAACGCTGTGCGGATTGCCGGTCGCCAGATCGTAAACGAGCAGATCGTGCGTGGCGTTCAGGAGACAAATGCTCTCGATGACGCGACCATCCGTGAAGCGAATCGGAATCTGAGCAACGAGGACCGGTTCATTCGGCTCCGGCGCCGCGACTTGCACCGGTGGGGGTGGCTTTGGACTGGGCGCCCCCTTGCCGAGCGCGAAATACGCCCAAAGAGCGTTCTTTTGCTTCGCCGCGTCGCCCCCGAGCACTGCGGTCAATGTCGCCGGCTTGCCGTGCGGAAAGACCGAAGGCATCGGTGTGCCGGGCGAATGGCGGAGCGGATCTTCGAGGTATCGATCGAACCAATCGCGGCGGAGGCGGCCGTCGGTTCGCGTCAAATCGGGCCCGGTGGCGATGGGATCCGTCGGCGCGAGTTGCCGGCCATTCCAAATATGGCATGACACGCAGCCGTAGCCTTGAAAGCCCGCGAGTCGCGAACCATGCAGCGTGCCGAGCGTCGGATCGTCGATTGCGGACTTCGGGGGATCGGGTTCAGTGATCAACTCGCCCTCTCCTTCGGCAAGCGCTTGAACCAACTCGTTCGCATTCGCTCCGAAAGCCGGCATGCGATAGCTGAATCGTGGCCCCCGTGTTCCCGGCGAGCCTTCGCGGACCGTCGTCGCGATATAGCCACGCATGAGTCGCTGATGGACGTGAGTCAGCCGCGGTGTGCGCAGGAATGGCAATTCTTCCAAGAACGCTCCGCCCAGCTTGCTGCCAGCTTCCTCGATGGGAGCCAGCCGATCGCTGTCGCGCTGGTGGCATTGCATGCATCCGGCACGCACGAGTCGCCGTTGCCGGGCCGCGAACAGCGACGGGTACTTCTCCAATTTGGCGACAGCAAGATAGGCGGCCAGTGATTGGCGAACGCTCGCGTCGTACGCAAACCGCGGCCCGGATTGGTCGCCCAGGCAGCCGCTGTTTTCGACTCTCTGAATCGGCACATCCTGCGGGAGCGTATCGCCGAGACCGGAGTGACAAGAGGAACAGCCCTTGGCATGAATGAGGTTCGCGGCGGCGGTTCGCGCATCGCGAACGCCGAGCCGGCGAACAGTATCCTGAATTTCCTTGGCACTCGGCGGCTCGGTGGCCGGCAATTGCGACGGCTTCGACCAGAGCAAGAGATACGCGACGATGTCGCGCGCCTGTTCATTCGAGACCGGCAGCCGCGGCATTCGACCATCGGGATAGCGGCCGTGCGGATTGCCCAGAAACGCCGTGAGGTCCGCGGCCGAGAATCGATCGGCGAGCCCGGTGAGCGGCGTGCGATTCAGGTCCTTTTGTTCCGAGCGATCGACGTCGGGCACAAAGTGACATGCATGGCAGCCCAGCCCGAGGAACTTCTGACGACCAAGTCGATGGTCGCCGGGCATTCGCTCCGCTTCGTGCTTATCGCGCGACCCACTCAAGTAGTCGGCCACAATCCAGCGCTCGATGAATCCAGCGCGATCCGCTGAAAACAGCGCCGGCATGCGGGCATCGCGGCGCATCTTCGCCGGATCGGCAAGCCAGTTCATGATCCATGTGCGGCCCAGGCGTTTGCCGGCGTCCGCGAGCGACGGTCCCGGCGGAGGATCGTCGCTCGCCGGCATTGCGCTCGCATGACAGCGAGTGCATCCGTATCGGCCCGCGGCGCGACGGCCAAGTGCGGCCGTTTGATCTTGCTTCGCGGCCGGCGACATCTCGGACACCACGTGCCCGAGCCGCCAGGCCGGCACCGGTTCCGCCGCGAATGCGGGCGATTCCCACCAGAGCTGCATTCGTGCGGGCACATTGGCCAACGAGCGGAAGCGGATTTCGAGACGGTAGTAGCCGAGGGCCCAGGTATGGCCACTCTTTGCCGCGATTCGGCTCGTGTCCGTTTCGCCCCGTTCTTCCAATACGACCCGTCCGTCGATTCGTACGGTCACTTCGCCGCCCGCAATCGCCGAAAACCGAATCGGCCCGGGGTCGCGGATCGAGATTACTCCCTTCCAAATCACTTCGAATGGTCCCGGCGGAATCCGCGGATGAGGACTGGATCGCCCCAAGGTGAACGCCGGCTTCGGCTCAATGCGTGTGACCGACGCCTTGGAGTCGGCGATCGATCGATACTCGGCTACGAGGCCGGGTTGAACGTCTTCGACGTCGAGGTCGAGTCGTCCTGAGGGCGGATCGGCTGCCGGCACGACGAAGGCGGTCAACACGTAGAATAAGACGGCCGAACCATTCATTGGCAAACTCCAGGCAGTCCGAGTTGTTATGCAATCCAGACGAGCACCGGCGAGGAGGGTATGCTGAACACATGACAATTCTCTGCCGTTCCGTCGTCGCGCTGTCTTTGATTGTGGTCGTGTCGCCGGCGTTTGCGGCCGATGCACCCGCGGTTCCGGCGGAGACTCCCGCTCAGGCGAAGGCCCGTCATGAACGGGTCGCCGAACGCCGCAAGGGGATCGATATCATCTGCCACCGCGGCTCCTCCGAGCATGCACATGAGAATACCCTGGAAGCCTTTCGCGCGACGTTCGAGTTGGGCGGTGACGGCAACGAGTTCGACATTCGGCAGACCAAAGATGGCGTGCTCGTTGTTTTTCACGATGACATGCTCGATCGGATCCTGGATGGCTACGGCGATGTGAGCGATTACACGTGGGAGCAGCTCCAACGCTTCCACTTCCGAAATCCCGGACGCTTTGGCGATCGGGCTCGGATTCCGACGCTGGTGGAAGTACTGGACCTGCACCGCAAATATGCCGGGCTAATGCACCTCGACATCAAGCGGCCCAAGCTCGACAAGGCAATCGCCGACTTGTTGACGCGCATGGATATGTGGGACCAGGTCGGCTACTGCAATACCGACAACGGCGGCGTTATTCTCAAGGACCCCCGATACAAGGCACGCCGATACAAGGGCGGACTGTATCTCGACCACGGCGAGGTCTTTCCGGACGCGATCAAGGCGATGCTCCAGAAGCCCGGCGATGGCGTGATCGTCGATGACCCGCGAGGTGTGGCGGTTGCACTGGGGCGAAAGCTTCAGAAGCTGTCGTTGAAGCCAGCAGGGGCCAAGCTCTCCGAGGATTGGAGTCCGAGGCCCGAAGTCCCAGAATCCCCGTCATACTGGATCGATGTCCTGAACAGAGCCGATGACTGGGATCGGATCGCCGAGTCGGCACGCGATCGCGAATCCTCGGGAAAGCGCATCCGCGAGCGTGCGCACGCGGCGGAGAAACTGCTGGAATACAAAGCAACCTCCAAAGTAGCCGCCGCTCTCGAAAATCGAGTCCGCAAGCGCAGCCTGCACAAGGACTGGATGTACCACGGCTTCGACGGGGCGATGGCGATGCGATCCCTGATTCTGCTGAAGGCGCCGCGGGCGGTCGATGTGGCGCGGTTCGTTCTTTGGCGCGACGACCCCGCGTTGGAGAAGGTCGCGAACCCGATGTACAAGACCCCGCGCTCGTGGACGGACTTCCGGGTCAAGATGGTCGTCTTCCCTGCACTTCAAAGGCTGCCGGGGGCCGGGACGGAGAAGTTGTGCCGCGATTATCTGGCATTGAGCGACGAGGCGGCCCGCGGGATCGGACCGCCGCAATTCGAGGAGGCAGCACGAACGCTTTTGGCGATCAGCCCCAAGACCCAGACAGCCTTGGCATTGATGAAACATCGACTGCAAGTCGTGCGGGGTCGGGCCATTCTTGATTGCTTGGCGCATGCGAAGGAATCGTGGGCACGGACGGCGATTGAAAAAGGGGCTCCGCATGCGCTTGACTATTTGGTCGAGGATTAGGCGCTGGTGGCGGACAACACCGGTGCCAATCACCAATCCTGTCTTCCGCAAAGACGGTGCTCACCCTACAAAACAAGAGTCTGTGTCGTTGCCCAACCATGCAGTGGAGCCGCCTATGGCCGTCCCCTCCGTCCCCGCACCCGGCGACCGCGATCGGCGGCGCGATTTGGAGATCAAGGACGCCAACCTGATTTTCAACGCCGTCTGGGCGGACCTCGTCGAAAAATACGGCCGCGAGAATCTCCGCTTCCCGCGCGAGTTTATCTGGCTGGGCGGCGCCACCGGGGGCCGGTAAAGGAACGAACAGCCCGTTCATCGCCCAGGCACGCGGCATCACCGCTCCGCCGATCGTCATCAGCAGTTTGCTGACCAGCCCGCAAGCCATCGCGATCAAGAATGCCGGCCAGATGGTCGGCGACCGCGAGGTGATCAGCCTTCTGTTCGAAGAGTTGCTCGAGCCGAAGTATCACGATGGAGTCATCGTTGACGGTTTTCCGCGGACCATGGTCCAGGCGGAGTGTTTGAATCTCTTTTATCAGGCCCTAATCGGGCTTCATAAGCAGTTCCGCAATACGCCATTGGCCAAGCACTTTCGCAAGCCGATGTTTCGGATTGCACTCCTATTCGTCAGCGAGGAAGTGAGCGTCCAGCGTCAACTCAAGCGCGGCCGCGAGATCGCCGAACACAATCAGCAGGTTCGCGCCTCCGGCAAAGGCGTGATCCTGGAAGAGCGCTTCACCGACATGGAGCCGGAGCGCTGCCGCGACCGCTATTTGACCTTCAAGGAAACGACCTTCGAAGCTCTGCAATCACTAAAGAGAATCTTCCACTTCCATTTCATCGACGCCGAAGGCGATCTGCCCGAGGTGCAGCAGAACATTCTGCGCGAATTCTCCTATCAGAGTTCGCTCGAACTGAGCAGCGAGGTTTTCGACCTCATTCACCACATCCCGGTGGCCGCCGAGTTGGCTCGGCATGCCCGCCAAGAACTGGTTGAACGCCTCGAAGGCTATGCCGACGATCCAGAGCTTCGGCCGCAGTTCGAAAAAGTAGTAAAGCTGGTCGAGGAAAAAATGATCCCGATCGTGCGGGCCCACGCGATTTCCGGTCATGCACGAATCAACAGCGAACTGGAACTGCTCGACGATCCGATTCGACTCAAGATGCTGATCGATGTTTTGTCCGAGCGCGGCTTCCACGCCACGGTGGACGTTCATCGCATGGACGTCCCGGAGCGCGTCGATCTGGCGACTGGGCAAATCTACTGCCGGATCAAAAAGATCTTCCGAATCGAGATTCGCTTTCCTCAGTCGGACATCCGTCGGGGGCATTAAAAAACCACCCGGCCCTTTGGCTGCCTCTCCCTCAGCCATTGGTCCCGGGTGGTCTCCAAGTCAGGTGAACCGAATTTGCTCGTGGCGAAGCCTCTCCCAACAACGCCCCTCGCGATTTCGATGTCGACCTTCGTCGACTGCCACTAAAGCAGCCCGCGTGCCAGGCGCGGCGAAATACAAACCAACTGCACGTTTAAGATATTGGAGACAAATAACTTACGATTTGTCTCTAAAACTGGGTTGACTTATAAATCGAGATCGCGGGCATCGCCAGTAAGCAATCGTTGCCTGAGAATCGCGAGGTCGTCCGGTTGCAGGACCTGCGCTCATTTCTTCATGGGGTGCTGCTCAAAGAACTGCCAAATCGTTTCGTTGATCCCCTCCTTGGCGCCCCACACGTGGCCCTCGCCCTTGAGTTCCACGTATTTGACTTCGTGGCCTTCCTTCTTGTACTTGTCGCGGTTCTCTCGGGCCCATTCCACCGGCAGAAGGCGATCCCGGTCGCCGTGAATAATCAGCACGGGGAACTTGCGGTCGGCGTTGATCCCCAGCAATGTCTGCAAGCCCAGCGGACCCGAGTGGGATGCGACCGCCGCTATGATCTTCGAGCGCTCCTTGCCGACCAGGTGCGCGAAATACCCACCGTTGGACATGCCGAGCACGTAGACTCGATTGGCATCGACCTTGTACTCGCCGGAAATCTTGGCCAACAGCGCAGTCCAAGAATTCCAGGTCGGCCTGGACCTTCTCGGCGCGAGACCCCACGCTCGACCGACGGCATTGGGATAGGCGAGCAGAAACTTGTGCTTGGCGGCGGTCGCGTTGAGGCCCGTGTATTTCGGCATCAGGTCCTTGCTGTCGATGAGCATGCCGTGAAAGGCAACCACGAGCGGAGCCGGCTTATCCAGATCGACCGACTCAGGCACGACGAGCCGATATTCGCGCGTTACCTTCGCCACCTTGATCGCTTCCGAGGCAAACTCGCCATGCTTCGGCGCTGCGAATGCCACGAGCGGGAAGGAAACGAACAGAACAGTCGCGATCTTCGCAAGTGGCATGGCGGACTCCTGGAAACGGGCGCAGCATGCAAGTATTACCCGCCGTTGCCAGTTGGGTTACACGAAACTCCGAATACTGATCGCTGAGAAAACAAAGTCGGACTAAACCGCTCAGCGACTGAGGGGTTGTTTGTGGGTAAGGTGATTGGAACTTCGGCATTGGGGCTTTCGAGGCCACATTCTCGCAATGGCATTTCTTGATCTGGCTCGACCTCGCGTACGGTGAAGGGTCGCCCGCCACCTTCATGGAGACGCCGCATGAGTCCGCTTCGGCAGTTGGCGAACCGGTTCCGAGCGAGCGCCTGGCGATCGCGCGAAGGCTGCTGATGGCAGCGGCGCTCGCCGAAGCATTGGCGCCCAAGCACGAAGGTGACGCGTTGATCGAGCCGAACGCGCATGCGCTGTTGCGAGCGCTGTGGCAGCAAGCGGTTGGAGTGTCGGCCGGTGCCGCGAGTGTCGATCAACAGTTCGTAGCGTCTTCGTGCCGGTGAAGGCGACCATTCGCTTCGGCGCGCCCAGCCGATCCAGACAGGGTGCGCACGGGGGACAAAAAAGGCGAGTGGATCGTCGCTCCCGACGCGGACAAAACGCCGACTCGAACTGATCCCGTACGAGCACGCGGCTTTTTTCTTGTTGACATCGCACTCGCCTGGTGATCATAATTACACATCTCGCCCCGGACGTCGATCGATGTCCACATCCACTCCGGCCGCGCAGACCCAACCGCCGAAACTGCTCGATCGTGTGCGGCACATGTGTCGCCTGCTCCATTACTCCATCCGCACCGAAGATGCCTATCACGACTGGATCAAGCGCTACATCCTCTTTCACAACAAGCGGCATCCGATCGACATGGGCGCGGCCGAGATCAATCAGTTTCTGACGCATCTTGCCGTCGAAGGCCAGGTCAGCGCCAGCACGCAGAATCAAGCATTCAGCGCTCTGCTGTTCCTCTACAAGAGTGTGCTGCAAGTCGACCCCGGTTTGATTGCGGGCGTGGTTCGCGCCAAGCGTTCCAAGAGCCTGCCGGTTGTCTTGACGCGGCAGGAAGTCCGGCAGGTGATTGCGAAACTGGAAGGCACCTACCGGCTCATCGGCCAATTGATGTACGGGAGCGGCCTGCGTTTGCTGGAATGTCTGCGCCTGCGCATTAAGGACGTCGACTTCGGGCGCGGCGAAGTGACCGTTCGCGAAGGGAAAGGCCACAAGGACCGAAGAACGATGTTGCCGGCATCCGTTCGACCCGCTTTGACGGTGCATATCGAACGTGTGCAGCGCTTGCATGAGAAGGACCTGGCGGCAGGCTTCGGTCGTGTCTTCATGCCCGATGCGCTCGACCGAAAAATGCCGAACGCGGCGGCGGAATTCTGCTGGCAATATGTCTTTCCATCGGCGAAGATGTCCGTGGATCCACGATCGGGCGCAGCGCCGGCATCACGCCCATGAGGCGGCAGTGTCGCGAGCGATCACATTGGCGGTCCGGCAGTCGGGCATCCGCAAGCGGGCGACGAGCCACTCGTTTCGTCACAGTTTTGCGACGCATCTGGTGGAAGGCGGCTATGACATCCGAACGGTGCAGGAGTTGTTGGGCCACGAGGATGTGAGCACGACGATGATCTACACGCATGTGCTCAACAAAGGCGGGCTGGGAGTGCGGAGCCCCTTGGATGCGGAATAGCGGCGCAGTGTTCGTTAGTGGGATAGATGACATTGGGAGCAGCGAATCGATTCAACGGAAGTGACGAATTGAACAGAAGTTGCCGGCGGCGGAGCCGGCAGAATTGCGTCCGGGGATAGGTTGCGCAGGGCGCAAGCTAATAACAAGTTCGATTGCTTGGACGTTGCACACCATGAATCCCGATTCGATCAACGTGCGGTTTGGCGAACTGGAAGATGTGATTGGCCCAGCGCGTAGATACGCCGACATCTCCATCGTGCCGGCAAAGGTCCAGCTGACCGGAAGCATGCTGACCAATGGTCCACACTTTGAGGAGTACTTGAAGGAACACAAGTTGCCGGCCGACATCAAGGCCCTTATCCGTCCTGGTGAAGACGCCCCGTGGGCTTGTGGCCGCATTCAACGCGTTTTTTCTTTGCCGCAACTTCCGGAGGAAGAGCGTGCCGAAAAATCGTGCATGGGTTTCAGTTTCCTTGCGGCCTTACAGGAAGATGGCCAACTCGTCGGGATTCCATTCGAGTGCACGGATTATTACGGGCGGAGCCTGCTGATGTTCAGTGGCGACGCCCCACCCCAGCCGCTAATTGATCGGATAACAAACGCCTTTTGGCAGATATTGTTAGCAGAACCGCAGGAGTTGGCGGAGTACGCCGATCACTATTACCATTCCGGCGCTGGGATAGAGGTGCGGTTCGGTATCAGGGACGGCGAACCGTTCGTGGAAGAAGTCGCCGAGTGACGCAATCGAACCAACGGATGAAGCTGACCGGGGCCGCCATCCTGGTTTCGCGCGGTATGAAGGTCTTGCAGGCGGCCCCGGCAGCTTATCCTTATCGTTATGCGGACAAAAAGCGATGAGCGACTGGGCCGCGTTTATTGAGTCTGTTCCCTGGTTCCTTAACCGGGACGCCGCCGTGGAGTTCTCACCTCCGCGAACACGCGATGCGCTTTCGCCGTCTGTCGCGAGTTTGTTTCCGCAGCTTGAAAGGCTACTGTCCGAATCCCAAATCACGGACGTAGTAGTAAACGGTCTTCGGTATGAATTGCTTGCGTGGGATTCCCCAAACGGGGATCGCTTGGGGTGGCTCTGTCTGCCGCCATCAAAAGGTGTCCCTCGCAATCTCCATGTGGATCACAAGAAACTGCTTGAGTCGTTCGGTGGCATCGTCGAACGATTCAACGAGCCAGAGGACACCTGGCTGTTGAATATGAATGACGCTTTGACCGAGCGAGAGGCAGCCCATGATGGTAGGTTCATTCGGGATTACGAGTGGGCTTTCGACGATGCCGGCCTCGTCTTGCCGATTGATCCGACCGAGTACTATTCGATTGCCCGCGAAGCGAATGGAAATGCGACACTTTGCCATCGAATTAGCGGCCAAGTGCTGATGTTCGCGCCGGATCATTCCTTCGACCACCTAACAGAACTCGAAGGCTGCCCCGAATATACGCTTTACACAGTCAACGGGGCTCCTAAGTTTGGTGATTGGGTAAATGCGGTTGCCCTTCAGTGGTTGGCCCACGTGGAGAGGTCCGCATAACAATTCGATGAAGTTGACCGGGCCGGCATCACGGTCGTTCGAGCTACAATGTCGTTGCAGCCGGCCCGGCAACTTATCGTTTTCGTTCGATTGCTTGGATGTTGCACACCATGAATCCCGATTCAATCAAGGTTCGGTTTGGCGAGCTGGATGATGTGATCGGTCCTGCGCGGCGATTCGACGACATCTCCATCGTGCCGGCGCGGGTCCAGCTAACCGGCAGCATGCTCACCAATGGGCCACACCTTGATCAATATTTGCAAGCACACGACTTGTCGGCAAACATCAAGGCCCTGATCCGTCCCGGTGAAGACGCACCGTGGGCTTGTGGTCGAATTCAACGTGTTTTCTCTTTGCCGCAACTTCCGGAGGAAGAGCGCACGAAAAATCATGCATGGGTTTTAGCTTTCTTGCGGCGTTCCAGGAAGACGGCCAGCTCGTCGGGATTCCATTTGAGTGTACGGACTACTATGGGCGGAGCCTGTTGATGTTCAGCGGCGATGCGCCACCCCAGCCGCTAATTGACCGGATAACAAACGCCTTCTGGCAGCTACTGTTAGCAGAACCGCAGGAGTTAGCGGAGTACCTCGATCACTATTACCATTCCGGCGCTGGGATAGAGGTGCGGTTCGGTGTCAGGTACGGCGAACCGTTCATGGAAGAAGTCGCCGAGTGACGCAATCGAACAATCGGATGAAGCTGACCGGGGCCGCCATTCTGGTTTCGCGCGGCGTGAAGGTCTTGCAGGCGGCCCCGGCAGCTTATCCTTATCGTTCGGCCTCATTGTTTCATTCTCGTCGGAGAGTTGCACATGCGTTTTGTTGCTTCGATGGTGGTGTTCGTGATCGTTGGTTCGATCGCCCAAAGCGGCGGCGCCCAAAAGGACAAGGGCAAGAAGGACCAGGACAAGATTCAAGGCACGTGGGAGGTGGTCGAGTTTATCGCCAATGGAAGATCTGTTCCTGACGAAGTTCGGAGCAAGATCAAAGTCGTCATCAAGGACGATAAAATGGAGATAACAGGGACTGGCGGATTGGACAAACGCGAATATGTCTTCAAGCTCGATCCAAAGAAGAACCCTAAGGAAATTGACGCTATCTTGCAGTTCGAGCCCTTCAAGGGAAAGACCTCGCATGCTATCTACGATCTCGACGGGGACAAACTCAAGCTATGTATGCCAAATACACCCACGACAGAGCGTCCAACCGAATTCAAGGCGCCCACCGGGTCGAAACTTGGTCTCTTGGTGTTAAAGCGTACTAAATCGTAGATGTGACACAGGGTTGTCCCAGATTTTCGACGGCCGAACCAGGCGTTGCACCACGACCGGGGCCGCATTCTTGTTTCGCGCCACCACGCCGTTGGAGCGGCCCCGGCGTGTGAACTGGGGCGTTCGCCGGCGCAATCCAACCGAGCGTCGGCTCGCGGGAAGGAAGACGCCGTGAGCTACGACCTGATGGTCTTCGACGCGACTGCTGCGCCGCGCGATCGGACCAAGTTCCTCGCTTGGTACGAAAACCAGGCGGAGTGGCAGGAGTCTCACGGCTACAACAACCCCGATGTCCCATCCCCAGCATTGAAAAAGTGGTTCCGCGAGATCATCAAGACCTTCCCGCCAATAAACGGTCCGCTCGCCAGCGACGATCCAGACGATCCGAAGGTCACCGATTACAGCCTCGGTCGCTCGGTGATATACGGCGCATTCGCGTGGTCCGAAGCCGAAGCCGCCTACACGCATGTCAAAGAGTTGGCGGCAAAACACGGCGTCGGGTTCTTCGACGCCAGCGGAGATGATGGGGATATATGGTGGCCGGTCGCGGAGTGGAAGCTCTCGTGCGAAGCCCGAGGCGACATTCCGCTGCCGCTCGACCTTGCATTTGAGGAAGTCTTGAACAAGCTCGATCCCAAGAAGAACTCCTTCTTGATCCTTGAGCACGACAGCGGCAACTACATGCAGTGCGGAGGGAGCAAGGCGGCATGCACAGTTGAGTTTCGGACCTATGAAAGTCCGAAGAGATACAATCACTACGTAGTCGGTCACGCCGACGGTCCTACGACAACGGCGTCCGTCAAGATGAGCGGTGGTGGTGCCACCGTGCAGAAGGGCGAAGTGCTCAACGCCGCGGAGGCTGCCGAGTTGTTCGGTCTCTTTTTCGCTGGGAAAAAGTTCCCCAAGAAGTACGCCCTTCGTGAGAAGGACGTTTGACGTGGGCGCGGCACCGGCGAACCAGCCCTTGCACCTGACCGGGGCCGCATTACGGTTTCTCGCGACACAATGTTTCACCAGCGGCCCCGGCAGGTGAAGGGTGTCGTTCGCCGGCTTGAGCAAAGGGCGCTTCGATGGCCACTCCCAAGAAATCGAAAACGTACCGAGACGTTATCGACGAGTTGGTCGAGATGTGCCACAAGGGCCAGGGACAAATCGGTGCTCGACGGGCCCGAAACGGCGTTTGGAATCAGAATGCAACATCCGATTTTCTGCGCGATCAACATGAGATCAACGATCTGCTTTCCCGAATGTCAGCTGCCGATCGTGAGGTCCTTGCGAAAATGTTGGCGTGGGAGGTGGTCACCGGCGTATTCGAGACCCTCAAAGTCCTTGAGCAATTCGAGGTGCCGCCATTCGAGGATGGGTACGAAGGAAGTCCGTTCAATGACTTCATCGGCCGATTAGACACTTGGGAATGGCCCGATGAAAAATGATGGCCGACGGTCGGCTGTCTTGACTGTCGGGCCGCCAGCGAACCGTCTTATGTCCCGTCCGACTTGAATAAAAATAGCGAGGGCGGGTACGTCTGATCTAACGACGTATGTCGCTGTGTTTATTCAACCTGCCTGGAGCTTGGGCCCCGATCTCACGCAGCGCCGGGATGGTTCTTCGCAACGGTGTCACACTCGATTCGAGCGGCACCAAACAGCCTTATGAGGTCGGGTCTCTTCACCTTCCGATGAAGCGACTGTCACACCGAGGTGCGACGCCTCAGAAACCTCTCCGTGCCGACGAAACGGTCACTCAAATCGGACAGCTCGATCCCAGAAGGGTAGCGGCTTCACGCTGGCGAATTCGCGGGGAATCGAGACCCCGTCGGTCGTGGTTCCAGCACAAGGCCGCATCGGCTCAGTTAGTCGTTGACTCGTCGGTCGGGCCGCATCGGTCGATTGCGTCGCCGGGCGTGGCGACGCTTGTTCTCTTCCAGGTTGATGCTCGTCTGTCGATCCGCAGCGAGTCGGCCTCAAGCTCCGAGTTTGTGCACGAATCGGCGTCATAGTCGCCTTTCGCTCCGCGAAAGGAACGGCGGTGCCCCGAAATGCGTTAAACCATCTCGCGAGTGGCGAGCCCTTTCCTTTCGCGGAGCGAAAGGCGACTTTGGCGCATCGGTCGCCGATTTGTGCGCAAGCCTCTCGGCGTCAGGAACCATCACGCCGAGCGTGGCCAACTCGGGGGCCCAATCAAACGCAACGGGGTCGGAGCGGACGACTGTGCCGCGCTAGAAGGGACTTTTGCTGTGCGCACAAATCGCCGAGCCAGTACCGGGCGAACATGCACTCGCACCCCACGACGATGTTTTTGCGGTAAGGCCTGATGGCGTGGAGGAACTCGTCAAGGGTCGACGGGCAAGTCCTTCTCGAAAACGGTTTTACCCTTGTGGTCGAGCACGTGGGTGAACATCGTTCTGGCGTGCAGATCGACGCCGCAGTAGAATTTGATGTGGTTGGTTGTAGCTCACGCTCATGTCCTCGTTGGTGACGGGTCGAAGTCGCCCACCTGATCCCGCATCGTGGTAGCGAGTACGGCGCGTACTCGCTGAAACTTCCACGTTGAGACACAGGAGCAATCCCGTGATCTCTTTACTAATTGGCGACATGCTCCGACCCGTCACCGATGGGGACATGAGAAGTATCCAACCCTTGCACCTGACCGGGGCCGCATTACGGTTTTTCGTGACACCATGTTCCACCGGCGGCCCCGGCAGGTGAAGGGTGTCGTTCGGCCGAAGTACGAAAGGGGACCGTTCGTGAAGAAGCACCCGGCCGGGTCGGCGACGGCTCGCGCAGGGCGTTTGGTCCCGCCGGAGAGTGCCGCCATGGATGCGATCCCCGGCCTGAATGCGGGTCCACAACGTCACGTCCCGGAGTTCCGTCCGGCCGTGCCGGCGGCGGATTTCGGCCCGCGCGGTCTCGTCCTTCATCGCGCGTTCGGATGGCTCGACCTCCTGGCGCGGTTGAATGACTCGATGTCGCTCCAGTTCTTCTGCGACCTCCGTCCGGTGCCCGGCGGGATGAGCAAATGGCTTAAGAAACTGGACACGATGACCCCCGAGCAAGTCTGGAGCCGACTCGACCAGGCGCGGGACAAGGCGTCGGGACCCCGGACGGATTGGTACCCGGTGGACCAAGGCGTGACGGCCGTCGAAGGATTACTCGCGGTCCTGCACCGGGACGGCTGGCGGCCAGTAGTGGCCGCCCTCTCGGACGGATTTCCCTTTCTGAACCAGAACGGCTCCTTCGAACCGGCTCCGGTGGCGGAGGTCGTGGCGGAGTTGCGGGCGTTGGCCGAGTGCCTCCGCGCGGCCGGCGCGGCCGGCGCGCGGTTTCGGCTGGCGCGGACGAATCCGTTCTGACCGCGGTCTCCCCGTTGTGGCACGGTCTCCCGACCGTGCTGCCGGCGACGAGCCCGTCGCGGAAGGGCTTGACGGCATCGAGGAAGGCGGCGGGCGAGGCGGGCAGGTCGCGGTCGAGGACGGTCTGGCCCTTGGCGTCGAGGAAGTGGGCGTACAGGCTTCTGGCGTGCAGATCGACGCCGCAGTAGAATCGATGTGGTTGGTTGTAGTTCATGCTCATGTCCTCGTTGGTGACGGGTCGTCCTGATCCCGCATCGTGGTTGCGAGTATACTCGCTGAAACTTCCACGTTGAGACACAGGAGCAATCCCGTGATCTCTTTACTAATTGGCGACAGGCTCCGACCCGTCACCGATGGGGACATGAGAAGTATGCAACGGAAGAAGCTGACCGGGGCGGCATTACGGTGTCTCGCGACACAAAGTTTCACCCGCGGCCCCGGCAGGTGAAGGGTGTCGTTCGGCGGCAGAAGGTTCTCCGGTGCGGGAGCGGACATGCTCGCTGATGTCGTCCAGTCAAACTTCCCGGAGGGTGTCAAGCTGCCCGACTGCTTGCGGGCGGTGTGTGACTACCTGGACGCTCACGGTTATCCAGTCAGCGGCTGCTTCGAAATCTGCGACTGGGGCCGGAAGGACGCCGAATCGTGGTTCCGGAACGATCTTGCAACACAACGACGGGTTGCGATTTTCGGCAGAGGTTCGACGGGCTCGTCATACGCGCTGTGGCTCGTGCCGAACGCAAATCCTGACGAGGCGCCGGTCGTCCTCTTCGGTTCGGAGGGTGAGTTCATCGTCCTAGCCTCCAACGCCTTTGAGTTCTGCCGGTTGCTTGGGCTGGGCTACACGGAAGTCGAGTATGACGATCTCACCGCGCCGTCTGCGGAGTGGGCTGAGACGGCGGGGCTCCGCACTTGGCTGGCTGAGAGATTCCCGATCGACTTTCCGGCGACCGGGGAGCCGATCGCGCGGGTTGCACGAGAGCGTCATCCTGGCTTTGGCGAATGGATGAACCGTTGGCAGTCGGAGAACTCATAGGCGACGCCGCCAGCGAACCGTCTTATGCCCCGTCCGACTTGAATAAAACGTAGCGATTGCGGGTACGCCTCTTCTAACGACGTATGCCGCTCGGTTTATTCAAGCCTGTCTGAGTCGAACGACTTACTCACACGCAGCGCCGGGATGGTTCGTGCAACGGTATCGCACTCGCAAGCGAGCGGCACCAAACAGCCTTACGGGGTCCGGTCCCATCAACTTCCGCTGATGCGACTGTCGCACCGAAGCGCGACGCCCCAGAAACCTCTCCGTGCCGACTCGACGGTCATTCAAAACGGACGGCTCGATCCCCGCAGGGTAACGGCTTCGGGAGTTGTCATCTGCTTTGCACGGCGTTGCCGCGAGTGCTGGGGCCGGCCTTCAGCGACGGTGAGAATGCGCTTGCAGGGCATCGGACGACGGGGATAATGACGCCGAGGAAAGAAGGGGAACCGATTGAATCCCCCATAGTGCAACCGGCCCGTGTGGCGGGTGGAGTTCAACCGGAATCAATGCGGCGTGCTCCGCGAATGAGCCTCCCGACAACCGCGAAGCCCCACCGCGCGGAGAACGCCGCATAGATTCTATTGCGTTCGGCTTACTGACAGTCGGCCAGTGGTGCTCCACGGCCTGAACCGACCGAGCGCTCAGCCTGGAGACGAAGCCGGTTTTCCTTCCTGGCTAGCAAGCTTTCTTGCTAGCCGAAGCCGGAGATTTCTCACATGCCCCATCCCTCATTCAACCTGTTCGCGACCATGGTCGCGGTCGCGGCCGTTGAACTCTCTTGGGCAACGGCATGCGGGGCACAATCCTTGCCGGAACCCGTTGGGTCTTACCCAGTTGGGCGCACGACATTTCATCTCGTGGATGGCAAGAGAGAATTCGTGGTGCAGGCCTGGTATCCAGCACAGTCCGGAGCGGAGGGTAAACGTGTGCCCTGGGTGCCCGCCGATCAGTTGAGCCACGAGGAGAAGGGGTTTGTCGGAATGATGTTGCGGAGGTCCTCTGCTCCGTCGGCGAAGGACGTTACCAAAGTCCTGACTTCGGTAGTGGTTCATGCACGCGAGGGTGTTCCACTGGCCGATTCGCCCAAGCGTTTCCCGGTGATCCTTTTCGCCGCAGGCAGTCAACAGCTTCCTTCGGAGTATTCCTGTCTGACTGAGGAGTTGGCGAGCCGAGGGTTTGTGGTGGTCGGCTATGGCCCGACGGTGATGGGCGGGCGGACTTGGCGGAACGACTTGACGCAAGTGCTCGATCAGTTGGGGGTCTGGAATACGACTAAGCGACACCGGTTCTTCGGCCGTCTCAACCTCGATCTCATCGGGGCCTTCGGCCATTCGTTCGGAGCAAGCGCGATTTCGATAATCGCGGCCTACGACAAGCGGTTGAAGGCGATCTTGCTAATCGACGGGGGTGGGCGCCGGAGGATGCCCGGACAATTCCGGCCCTCATTCTGAATTCGGGAGGCGCGGTCGGCATCGCAAGCTTCCTGGCGCCGAAAACGCAATCGCGCAGGAACTTATATTTGAAGTGGTCGAAGCCAGGCATCCATGTGACCTTGCTCGGCGCGGTCCACATGAGCTTCACCGACATGGCGGTGATCGAGGCCTTCAAACTCCCCGGGGATGGGAAAGCGTTCATCGATTCGACACGCGCAGTCATTGGCGGATTCTTCGGCCAGTACTTGTTGGGAGAGCGTTCCGACCTAATCGAGAAAGGGTCGCCCAAGCATCCCCTTCTGAAAGTCGAAAGGCCTCAATAATTGCAAGCGTTTGACGGGACGAGACATCCTGGCAACTCGGATGGAGAAGCGGACGGGAGGCGAAAATGATCTACCATGCGGACGGTGTCGAGCCTGTTCGATTTTCCGGGTAATGCCGATCACCTCGTATGAAGCGCAACCGCCCGCAGCCCGCTATGGGGTGATAGAGAAAAAGTTGGCGGAGTTGGCGGAGACTCTGTCATTTTGGCAGTCTGCGGTTCCATTTGTTCTCCATTCGGCGAGTTCGAGGTCTTGGGCAGCAGCGGGAAAATGATCTATCAAGCGGACGCTGTTGAGCCTGCTCGATTCTCCCAATGCTTGCCGCAATTTTATTTTCCCGCCGTTGCCTTAACCCTTCAGGAAGCGCTTGAGGTCAAAGGGCTTCTGGCGTGCCGATCAACACCGCAGGGCCCGTCAGTCCACTACTCGAACACAATAGGCCGACCGCCGCAATTCCTGTCCCCGCCCCGGTCGCAGCAGTATGAGTCGCCGGCAGTTGCCTTTTTCGTCTATCAGGTCCTGATGTCCCTTGGCGACTGCCCAGGCGCCGGCGGCGGATGGTTCCTGGCCGAGAAATGCCCATTCGATTCGTGCGAGGTACTCGCCTTCGTCCGCCGGATGGCGGTCGAGCACACTGATTCGGCGCGAGGTTGCCAACTGTCGCAGGCGCTGACGGGTGGGCGCATCCGCTCGTCGCCAGGCGGGGTGTTTTTCGATCGCTCGCGATTCGTCGGTCGATCGAAGGGCCTCGGCCAACTCATCCATCTCTTCCCACAAGCGCGGCAAGCGGAACTCGAGAACCGTGAGGCCGGCTTGCCGAGCGCACTGGGCCAGTTCTTGCAAGTCTTCATCCATCTCCATGTCGCCGACCAGATGCAACGATGCCAGCCGATCGAGCCGGGGCTCCGCTGCCAGGGCTCCTACGTATTCACTCGCATGGGTCAACATGAGCCGGCGGACGGGGGCGCGATCGAGAAGGGCTACGTCTGCAGCCAAAAAGGTCGGTGCGGCGGCGAGGATGTTTTCCACAAAGCCTCGGCGGAAACTCCAGAGACCGCCGACGCCGAATAGATGCGAACGCAACCACCGGCCCGGCGTGGCGAACGAAGGTCGCAACCAGTCGCGTAGCGGCTTCTCCCACGCGGCCCTGTGGTGCTCCAGTAATTCGCGTTCGCGGCCAACGAGCGACGCCCAGCGGGGATCTTCATCGGAAAGGCCGTCCAACTCGATCTGTAACCGAATGAACTCGGCACGCGCCGAATCGACCAAGCGCGACGATTCCGCCAACCGGTCGGCATATGCCAGCCGCGGCTCATCGTCGTTCGGGGAATTGAGGACGGCGCGCATGAGGCGCGCGCAAGATCGGGCGGCATGAAGACTCCGGTCGCGTGCGAGTGCGGACCGGGGAATTGTAGAAGCGATCTCGTCCAATCACAGCCGCTTCAAGTGGCTGGCCAGGCGAGCCGACCGCCGTAAGGCGGCGGGTGATGAGATGAACCTGAATCATCACCCGCCGCCTTACGGCGGTCGGCTCGCCCAGGCTCGCAATGTAACTCTGTTATCGACCGCGACCTCGGCCGCCGCGGCCACGGCCGCCGCCACGGTCATCTCGACCTCGGCCGCCCCGGTCACCGCGGTCACCCCGCTCACCGCGATCGCCTCGGTCACCACGGTCGTCGCGTTCTTCTTTCCGTTCCGGAGAGCGGACTGCCGCAGTGCCCGCGGTCATCGGGACCTCGTGACCATTATTGTCGAACCCGCGAAGCTCCAGGAATTCAGGCGACACGCCGACTCGCCCAGTGATCGACACTGTCAGTCCGCCGGCATCTTCCCACTTGAGAATCTCGCGGCGCTTCTTGTTGACCAGGTAGTTGGCGACATCCGCATGCACTGCCAATTCGACGGTCTTGGCCAGTTTCCGATGAGCGGCCAATTGAATAATGCGCATCACCTCGATGCACATGCTTTGCGGGGTCTTTACCAGCCCGGTGCCACGGCAATGTGCGCATTCCGAATAGGCAGTTCGTTTCAACGACGTCTGGACACGCTGCCGAGTCATCTCGATCAGGCCGAAGGCGCTGGTCTTGAGGATCTTGGTGCGCGAACGATCGCGGCGAAGGGCCTTGCGGAATGTCTCCTCGACGTTACGCCGATGGCGTTCTTCCTTCATGTCGATGAAGTCGTTGACCACCACGCCGCCCATGTTCCGCAAACGGAGTTGCCGGGCGATCTCCTTGGCGGCTTGCATATTGGTCTGGTAGGCCGTTTCCTCGGCATCGTCGCCGACGCGGAAGGTGCCGCTGTTGACGTCGATCGCAACCAGCGCTTCGGTTTGCTCGATAATCAACGATCCCCCGCCGGGAAGCGGAACTTTCTTGTCTTGCAGCTTGTGAACTTCATCCTCAATTTTGAATCGATGGAAGATCGGCTCCGCGTCTCCGTGCAGCTTGAGTCGGTCCGCATACCGCGGCATAACAATCTTCATGAACTCCTGAGCCTGATTGAATGCTTCCGGCTCATCAATCCAGATCGTGTCGATGTCGGCGGTGAACATGTCGCGAATCGTCCGCGTGACCATATCGCTTTCGCGATAGACTTCGATCGGCCCCGGCTTCTTGACCACCCGGTTGCTGAACACTTCCCACAGGCGAACGAGGTACGCGAGGTCCGACTGCAACTCTTGAACGTTGCGATCGACGGCGGCGGTACGGATGATGAAGCCGACCCCCTTGGGGGCATTTAACTCGGCCATGATCTCCTTGAGCCGTTGACGCGTGCTTTCATCGGTGATCTTGCGCGAAACCGCCACGCGGTTCAGCCACGGAGCCAGCACCAGATATCGGCCGGCGATGCTGATGTGCGTGCTGAGCGTCGGGCCTTTGGTGCCCATTCCTTCCTTGATCACCTGGACGATGACTTCCTGTCCGCGTTTGAAGATGGTCTCGATGGGGGGCGGACGCAGTCCGCCGTCGCGACCACGACCGAACCCGCCGCCGGGGCGACCGCCGCGGTCGCCGCGTCCGCCACGATCACGGTCGCGGTCGCGACTGCCACGCCCACGACCGCCGCGATCGCGCGGCGGCGGGGGGACGTAATCGTCTTCATCATCCGCGAAGTTGTTGTTGAATCCGGGCGCCACCGGCTCGGCGTCGGCCGGCTCTTCGAGCGGAACCGCGTCAAAATCAGGCGCCGACTCCGAGGGAACCTCCTCGCGGTCCTCATTCGAAACCGGCTCCCTGACCGTTTCCGCCTCCGATTCACCGCTGAACCGATCGTTCGGGCCCATAGGGTCGAAGTAGAACTCACCTTCGTCGCCGGTCGTGCGATGCTCCGCGGAGTTCATATACCGGGGTTTGTCGTCGCCTTCTTCGGCCGAAGGTTCCGGCTCGGCGGCTGGCGCCGGCTCATCGGTCGCCTCGGGCTTCTTTTTGCCTGGTCGGCGGCGCTTCGGCCGACTTTCGCTTTCCTCTTCAGTGGGTTTCTTGCTCTTCGCCTTGCTCCCGGCCCCGCGGCGGCGCTTGGGTTTATCGTCTTCTTCGATCGCCTCGGCGGGAGACTCCGCCTGCTCCTGGATTACCCCGGCAACTTCTTCTTCGGCCTCCGCTAGATCGGTGTCGATCCCAGGCGCCGCGACTACGCCGCGACTGCTGGTTGCGATGTCCTCGAGCAGCCCCGCACCGAATTCATCGAATTCATCTTGGGTGACTGCCTCGGCAATGGGAGGTTCTTCGATGAATTCCGGCGGTTCGATGACGACGGGCGGGCCGGACGGAATTTCCACGGGTTCGAAGGGACGTGGACCGCGACCGCGGCCCCGTCCGCCGCCGCCTCCACCGCGATCGTCGCGTCGCCCGCCGCGCTCTTCGCGCTCGCCACGGAAGTAGGCAGAAGCAACGTCCGAAACGTGCAGAAAGCCGTTTCGCCCGATGCCGAAATCAACGAACGCCGCCTGGATGCTCGGCTCGATGTTGACGATCTTTCCCTTATAGATGTTGTTGACGTAGCTCTCCTGGCTGGTCCGTTCGACGTACAGCTCCTGGAGGACGCCGTCTTCGATGATGCCGATGCGGCATTCTTCCGGCTGCATCACATTGATGAGCATTTCCTTTTTCATGTGCACTCAGTTGTTTGGTAGTTACGTGGATAGGGGAATGCCTATGTTGATGGTCCAAGTCGTTTAACCACTCAGCAAGTCATCCGCCCAACCACCGAATTCATTCCACAATTAGCCCATTAGCGGTCGCTCCCCACGTCTCGCGAGGAGGGGTGTGGGATGGATGGGAAATCCGTCCCACGAGTGGCCGCGTCTGCGGTTCGATCTTTGGCGTGAGAGCCGCCTCCGCCGGCGACACCTCGTCCAACAATTCCAGATCCATTCGTTCAATGCTCGCGGGCTCGGCAATGCCCAAGGCGCTCGCCACCTCGTCGGCGCGTGCCGAGCCTTCCGGAGTCAGCCAAATCGTTGTGTGAATCGCTCCATCCGCAATCGCCAACGAGTTTATATATGGGCGAATGTTGATCTGCCGCGGCCGGGGCCGCTCCCGTTCCGCCCATATTTCGGTGGCAGCGAGGAACGCGGTACTGCGTTCCTGGAGGACGGATGGGCAATCCGTCCCAATGGGATCAGACCCCCACGCGACGCGGTAAACCGCCCGTCGCGGTCGAGCCGTGGACTTCAACGGGATTCGTTTCGCGGACAGGAATTCGATGCCAGGAGGCGCCTGGATTCGCAGCCGGCTCAAGACTTCGTCCGGTTCGATGGGCTCGTTGAGTTCCAATTCCATTACTTCCGCATGGCCGATGACGCCGAGCGGCAGGGATTGTGCGAGCACCAAGCGGGGACTGGGATGAAACCCTTGCGTCATCCGGAATGGAAGGCCGGCGCGGCGGAGCATTCGCTCCAACGAGCGCATCAAGTCGAGATGACTGACGAGCCGGAGGTCGCCGGATTTGCGAAATCGAATTCGAACCTTATCGAACGGCATCACTGCAAGCAGCCGGACGACGGCTGCCGCCTCCCGATTGGGAAGCACGAGCGAGGTGAGGGGATCAGATTGATGATTGTCGATTTATGAATGTCGATTTCAAATCGGCAATCACTCGTCGACAATCGCTGCACTGGGTGTGTCTCACTTCGCCCGGTTGTCGGGGGAGGGCGGGCGGGCACTTCGGCCCTACTCTTCGCCGCCGCCGGCTGCTTCCGGGTGTATTCGCTGTCGCTGCCGGAGCAAATAGCTCGATACATCGCGGGCCGATTCCAGGGTCATCGTTTCGGCCGCGATTCGCTCCGCATCTGCCACATTCAGGCGTCGAACGATGGTCTTCACCTCGGGCAGGTTATTCGGGGCCAGGCTCAGTTGCCGAAGCCCCATTCCGACCAGGAGCGGGGTGAACAGCGGATCGCCGCTCATCTCGCCGCACACATTCACGCCGGTTCCATGCTTGCGGGCCGCGTCCACCACGGCCTGGATCAGGCGCAGCACGGCCGGGTCGGCCGGAGAATACAGGTCGGCCACCAACTCGTTGGTGCGGTCGGCGGCCAGCGTGTATTGTATGAGGTCGTTGGTGCCAATCGAGAAGAAGTCCACCTCCCGCGCAAACTCGGGGGCCATGATCGCCGCCGAGGGCACTTCGATCATCGTGCCCACGGGGATGTTGGCGTTGAACGCATCGCCCGATTCGCGCAAATCTTCCATGACTTCGTGCAACAGGAACACACACTGCCGCAGCTCGGGCAAGGTGCTGACCATGGGAAACATCACGCGAACGTCCCCATAGGCGCTGGCCCGCAGGATCGCGCGAAGTTGCTTGCGGAAGAGCGGTGTATCCCGCAAGCAAAGTCGGATCGACCGAACCCCCAGGGATGGGTTCTTTTCCGGCTCTTTCGGTCCATGGGCGGCGACAAATTTATCCGCGCCGAGGTCGAGGGTGCGGATCACGATTGGCCGGCGATCGCCCATCTCGTGAATTACTCGCAGGTACGCCTGAAGGTGCTCTTCCTCGCTGGGGTCCGAGCTTCGGCCAACGTAGAGAAACTCAGTGCGATAAAGGCCGACGCCGCTGGCGCCTCGTGCGGTGCAAGCGGTCGCTTCGTCGGGAAACTCGATGTTTCCGAGTAACTCAATGGCCACGCCATCCGCAGTAATGCTTGGGAGATTCCGTTCGACGACCCAATGACCCGACCGGCTTAATCGGGCATCGCGAGCCCGGCGATATTGAGCCAGCACGGACGGATCCGGGTCCAGGATCACCGTCCCCTGGCCGCCATCGATGACGACCAGATCGCCGCTAGTCACGTCGGCGAGAAACGGTCCGATACCGACGACCGCCGGCAGCTCGAGCGCATTGGCCATGATGGCGGTGTGGCTTGTGCGGCCGCCGTGTTCGGTGGCGAAGCCGAACACCTTGTTGCGGTCGAGTGCTGCCGTCTCGCTCGGGGTCAGGTCGCGCGATAGCACGATGACCGGCTCGCGAAGATCGCGCAGCGGCTCGCGACGCTCGCCGAGCAGGTGTTTCAGAATGCGCTTTTCGATGTCAAACAGGTCGGCTGAACGCCAGGCCAGAAATGTTCCTTCGCCTTCCTTCTCGAATGCCGCGACGAGTTCGCGGATGGCTCGGCTAACCGCGTATTCGGCGCGAAAGCGCTCGGACCGGATGAGATGCTCCAGGTCGGCCAGAAACGCCGGGTCCTCGAAGATCAGGGCATGGGCGGCGAAAATAGAGCCAAATTTGGGACCGAGCCGGGCGGTGATGTCCCGTTGCGTTTGCGTGGCGTCGAAAGCAGCGGCAGCCAAGGCGGTGTGCAGCCGCCCCACCTCGGAATCGACTTCGGCCGGCAGCACGCGGCGTTGAGGAACCCGAACCCCCTCGGCATCTAGGACGAGGGCCGGGCCGATTGCCACGCCAACGGAAACGGGGATACCACGAAGAGTAATCATCGTTGGGCGTGGGTCTTTCGTGGATGCAAGACTCGGGCAGGCCGGGCTTGCGGGGTCACTTCGCGTGCTTCGTTATTCATGTCGTGTCCGGGGTCCGCCCCGCAATCGCTTCAGAGTAGCCTTTTCAAGTCGTCCGCCGACGGCGATCCCAGGGCTGTCGCTAATATCTGCATGGCGGCGGCCGAATCCTCGCCTTTCACCTCGAGTAGCAAGTCCGTGTCGGGCTCGGCCGCGAGCAGCATCAGGCTCATGCCGCTCTTACCGTTCGCGGTTCGATCGCGTTTCCGTATGGTGACGGCCGACTTATACTTTGCAGCAAGCTTGGCAAACGCCATGGCCGCCCGCATGTGCAATCCCTTGGGGTTACGGACTTTCACCGTCGCCCGAAGAGTCTCGTCAGGTGGCTGGCCGTTTTCCACAACAATTCCCGGATCCTATTCGTCGCGGTTCCATGGGTCATCCGTTTGCTCGATGAGCTGCCACATTTGCTCGCGCGTGGTGCATGCCGTCAACTTGTTGATGAACTCGTCGCTTTCGGTGACTCGGACAATGGTTTCCAGGGCATGCAGGTGCGGGCCCGGTTGATCCGGCGCGACACCAACAGAAAAATCATGCGCACATCCTGCTCGTCGATGCTGTCAAACGGAATTCCCCGAGTCGACAGGCCGACGGCGCCGACCAGTTTCGGGAGCCCTTCGAATCGTGAGTGTGGAATGGCCACGCCCCGGCCGATGCCGGTCGAGCCGAGATTCTCCCGGCGCATGATCTCCGTGACGACCGCATCGACCTCGCTCGGCTTGAAATAGCCGGCCGTCTGCAACGCCAGGACCAGTTCGCGGATCGCCCCTTCCTTGGTCGTGGCGGCCAGCGACGGGATGAGGGCGTCCCGTACCAGGAAGTTCTTCATCGGGCCAATCTCCCTACTTCTTCAGTCCCGAGTCCCCAGGTCTCCGTCCGAGTCGTCAGTCCTGAATCCGCTCGATGGCGGACTCGGACGGAGAACTGGGGACCATTAACTCCACCTATCGGCGATCCTGAATCTTTTCCTTGTACTTATGAATCTGGTGCTGGATTCGTTCGAACGCCAGTTCGACGGCTCCCATCACCTCTTCGTGCTGGTCGCGGGCAACGAAATCGTGTTTGTGTTCGCAATCCACTAGAATTTCCACTTTCTTGTAGATCTTATCGCCCATATCGACAGTGATGTCGATCTGGGTAATCCGTTCAAAGTAGTGGAGAAGCCGTTCCGCTTTTTCGCGAATTTCCTTCTGGTTCTCGTCGCTTAAGTGTCCGTGACGGGCGCTGATTTTGATTTGCACGGCCGTGGGCCTCCGAGAGTCAAGCGGCAGGCTGTTCAGGTCTAGGGGCGAGTCCGATTGGGGATTGTAGCCCATGCCGCGAGCGGTAGCAACGCAGGCTTGCGTGTTGGCCCGCCGTTACGATCCACTCTCTCCCGTTCCAGGTGGTCGTTTCGTAAGCTATTTGCGCTTACCGGTCGCGTAAATGAACGTGTAGATTGGCCTTCATTTACATCCTAGGCTCACATGCCTAGTCCAATTGACTCGCCTTTAATGGAATCCTCCGATGCCCGTTGTCATGCGCTGTCCAGGATGCCAGACCCAATTTGAATTTGCCGCCGACCTGGAAGGCAAACGAATTAAGTGCAAAACGTGCGGCCATGTGTTCCGCGTCGCGAAGCCGGCGGCCAATTCGAGCGCCGCGGAGAGCGACGAACGCCCGGCGGTGGACTCGATCAGCCGGCGACGGGACGGCGACGACCGCCCGGCAGTCCGCCGCCGCGAGCGCCTGGACGAGGATCGACCGGTATCGCGACGTCGACGACCCGTGCTAGACGACGCGGATCGGCCCTCGGGCCGCCGTCCCGATGACGACAATTACGATGACGACGACCGTCCGCGTCGCCGCCGCGACGAATACGAAGATGATGAGCCGCGTCCGAGGCTCAACCCTCTTCTCATCATTCTCCCACTCGGGGCGCTGGCAGCCCTCGCGGCCGTGGTCGTCATCATCCTCGCGACCCGAGGCAAGAAAAAAGACGGCCTTTCGGTAGAAGAAAATGACCTCGTCAAGGTCCCGGTCAAATCGTGCCCCCTCGAACTTCCCGAGAAGGACCTCGGGACCATCGTCTTGCCGGACCGAGGGAACACATTCGGTTTCTTGCGCAAGGGAGACGCTTTCAAGAAGACCTGGACATTCGATATGTATGACCTGGCCCTGGGCCGGCGAATCGGTCGCATCGACTTATCCGATGTGGACGAGCCGCGGGCCGTTTCGATCAGCCCAGACGGGAAGTCACTGCTCGTGGTGGAGAGCCCCGGCTTCGGTGTGAGCGCGCCAACGGTCAGTCTTTGGTCGGTGCCCGACAACAAGGAAATGGCGCGAAAGTGGAATCCATATCCACCTCCGGCCAAAGCGGCGTTCGACGCGCCGAATCTCTATCGCGCGGAATTCATTGGCAACGACAAGGTTATCACGCTCTCAACCGGGCGAATGGTGGACGTCTGGCCGTTGCCCAAGTTCGATCCGAAAATCGTGGACGGTATAGCCGTCATTTCCCAGGGCGATCTGCTCGGCAAGGACGATCGATTCGGCCAGAACAAGTTCGATCGATATCAACGGCAGGCGGCTTTCACGGCCGATCACCGACTGATGGCCGTCTGGAACGGCGCCAGTATTGTGGTCGTCGGCACGGCCGACGGGCAGGAAGTTTTTTCAACCGGGCCGCTATCGGAGAATACGAAGGAATGGTGGCAGCGAAAAGCGCTTCTCGATCGCATCAAACCGGGACCGATGGCATTCAGCCCGGACGGCAAGTACCTGGCTTCCATTGTAACCCACGACGCCGGCAGCAAGCAACATCTGCTGTGCCTGTGGGACATCAAGAGCCAGAAGATGACCGATCCGTATGAGATTCCGACAAACCAGTTCAACGACGCCGCCGCCCTCGATTGGTGGGGCAATCGATACGTCGTCACCTTTGGCGGCAAAGTGGAAGGCATGCTGATCGACGTTCAAACCGGCCTGGCGAAACGGCAGCTCATGGGCCCTAAGTATTCGAAATACGGTTTTGGCCGGGACGGCCGGCTCTGGTACGCGATCAGTGACGATCTCAAGAGCCCGGCGACTATGTATGTCGTCGACAACATTGATCCAAACCAACTGACCGAGGCGGACGATTACGAACAAATTGTCGAATTGCGCGAGGATTTCTTTCTGCGGCGACTCTGGCTGGAAAAATCCGGCGTTATGCGCAAGCAATCCGACCCGGATCCCTCGTTGCGTTTGACACGATTGATCCGCCGGCCGTGACGGCATCGGATCCAGTTGACATCGTCGCAAGCGCGGGCCAGCCGAACTATTGCGCGTCGTCCTTGATTCGCAAACCCTTGAGCAAATGTCCTTTGCGATGGGATCGATAAAAAACATGCTCGGCGCCAAAACCGCAATCATCGACCCGATGCCGGAACACGCCCATCCAACCCCATTTGCCGACGACGACGATGGGTTCATTGGGCAAGGCGGCTTGAACGAGCGCCGTGTGCGCGATCGACGACCCGTTTCGATAGATGACCAGATCGCCGGACAGCGGATCGGAGATGGGCAGGTAGTGGTTTTCCGCGAGAATGCGCTCCACATCCTTGGCGGCGATCCAATACTCGCCGCCGGTGAACACCCAGCCGTGACAATTGCTTGCATCGTCACATGGGGAAACACGCGTGAGTTGCCGCCCGCGGAAGAGGTGCGCGAATGAATGCGTTTCGATCGAATCCAACTCGTTTTCCAGGCGCGGCGCCACGGGTTGTCTCAATGTCACCAGGTTGCCCTCGTCGGTCGTCGCGGCATTTGGCGCAGTCACGAGGTCGGGATTCGTGGAGGCTTCGAGCATCCACGCCATGTCGCGTTCCGCGGTCGCGTCTTCCACTCTCGTCAAGTGGACCACGGCTGCGATCATCGCAATCGCTCCAAGGGCCGTCAACACCGTCGATTGTCCCGTCGGTCGCCGAGCAAACCTCCCGATGGCGGCGACGGTTGCCGCCAACCGCTTCGACTCCAAACGGTCGACGGCCACGACTGTCACCATGGAAATGCACGCGGAAATGAGTGCGTGTTTCCACGGAACGATCGAGGTGGCGATCAATCCAATCGCCAGCGCAGCGCCAATCGCAGCAATGAGTCGAAAGCTGGGTCGGCGTCGCGGTATCCAGAAGCCAAGACTGCCAGCCAGAAACACGCTGAGACCCGTCGCAAAAATCGCAATCAGCCAGTTGAATGGCTCTTCAGACATGATCAGCTTCCGGAGCTATCTCTACAGCAGCGGTCGAGGTTGAATTCGCCCGAATTCAGCAATGCGTTGTCCCGCCCAGGAACTGAATCCTCGTGAATCCAGCCAAGGCTCGCGGCAATCCGCTGCTCTAGAACTATGACCGTAAACGATTCGCACGCACGGTGACTTATTGTGCGTTTCAAAATAAACGGCGTTGCCAGCGGAGCCTGAAGCGTGAGCGAAGGCGACGATTGCCCGTGGTTCACTGAATGCTCTGGCGATTTCGGCGTCGCCTTCGCTCACGCTTCAGGCTCCGCTGGCACCAATTCTGAAACGCACTTTTAGCCTGGCGCATCAATGCACGATTGCAGAATCGCGCCGCCCAGCGAAGATAACTTCTTACGTGTGAGAGACAGATGAGCGAGGTCTGTAGAATTCATGAGATGAGAGTTGAGGCGCGGCTCAATCATGCATCCTGATCGAGCCGCGCGGGGAGCAGAGTTACTTGCCCGCCAGCGATTTCGCCTTCTTGACCATGTCGATGAACTCCGCCCGGTAGCCATTCGGATCGTGCGACACTGCCGATTGGGCCAATTCCAGAACGAGCCCATAATTCGCGCTGCCCTTGTACGGCGAATTCTTGAGCAGCATGGCGAAGCCAGCGACTGCCGCGGAGAATTGAAAATCTTCGCTCGCTTTTGCGTATTCCTTGGTTCCGTTCTTCACCGGCAACTCGCGGAGCGTGCTTGTGTTGCTGTCCGGCTTCTTGTGCCGCATCTTCACGATGAAGGCCTCGTCCTTGAGGTCACTTTTGACGGCGACTTTTGGCTCCGGCTCTTTCTGATAACGGAGCGGATCGACCTTGCCGACGACCGGGTCCGGAGCACCGACTGGGACCAGTTCGTATAGAGCCGTCACGACGTGCCCGGCGCCCATTTCGCCGGCATCCTTGGTGTCGTCGTGAAAGTCCTTGGCGGCCAGGATTCGCTTCTCATAGCCGAGCAGCCGATACGACCTGAATCACCGCCGGGTTGAACTCGACCTGGATCTTCACATCCTTGGCCACGGTCACCAGCGTGCCGCCGAGTTGCTCGACGAAGACCTTATGACCTTCCTTGAGTGAATCGATGTAGGCATAGTTGCCATTGCCCTTGCCCGAGAGCTTCACGAGCATCTCATCGCGGAGGTTGCCGAAGCCGAAGCCGAACACGCTCAGAAAAACCCCCGTCTCGCGCTTCTCTTCGATCAGCTTAATCAGGGCGTCGGTGCTGGTGGTGCCGACGTTCCAGTCGCCGTCGGTGCAGAGGATGACGCGGTTGGTGCCGTTCTTGATGAAATGCGTCTGGGCAACTTCGTAGGCCTGCTGAATGCCGGCCGAGCCATGCGTCGAGCCGCCGGCTTCGAGCCGATCGAGCGCCTCGACGATGCGATCCTTGTGCGCGCCACTCGTTGAGTCGAGCACCAGACCGCTGTTGCCGGCGTAGGCGACCATCGCCACCTGATCCTTGTCGCGGAGCTGGCCGACGAGCAGCTTGAGCGACGCTTTCACTAGGGGCAGCCGTTCCGGCTGTCATCATCGAGCCGGAGACATCGATGAGAAACACGAGGTTGCTCGGCGGCCGTTTGTCGTTGGCGATTGGCTTGGCCTTGAGGCCGAGGCGAACCAACCGATGTTGCGGTTCCCAGGGACACTCGGCCATTTCAACGGTGACGGCAAACGGGTCGGCCCCCTCGGGCGGCTTGTCGGAGTAGGGGAAATAGTTGACCATCTCTTCGAGTCGCACGGCATCCGCCGGCGGAAGCTGTCCGGAGGTCAAATACTTGCGAACGATGGAGTAGCTGGCCGTATCGACATCGACGCCGAAGGTCGAGAGAGCATTTTGGCCTTCGACTTTGGTGAAGGGGTTTTCAACAAACTGCGGATGGCGGTCGTTGCCGGTGGATTCAGCCGGCTTTGCATCGGCGGGGCCACCACTTGGCAACACGATTTTGTTATCTTCTCGGAGAGCTTTCGTCGGGGCGATGGACGCCGGCGGCACGACCGCCGGGCTTACAACGACCCCGCCTCCAGCAACAGCCCGACCGCCGCCGAGCATTCCGCCCTGAGCAAGTGGCCTTCCAGGCATGCCGCCTGCAAATCCACCGATCCCTCCGCCAAGGCCGCTCATGCCACCGCCAATTCCTCCGATCCCACCAATCCCACCGCCAAAGCCTTGACCAGTAGCGAGACTACTTCCCCTTTGGTGTGGACGCGGCATGCCCGGTGGTAAGCGGGAGCCGTACAAGGGCGCATTTGACGTGCCGTCCGGGGACGCAGTGGGATCGAAATATGAGGCGCCCGCAGCAGCCGTCGATCGACTCTTATTACTCTTGGTCGCTGAAGTATCCCGATGCTGCCCTGTTAAGAGATTTTGCGACAAGTACTGGACGTGATGCTCTTGCTCATCGCGCGTAAGTTCATCCTCTTGTTCAAGACGCGCCACCTCGCGACGCGACTCGGGTTTCCAGCTTAACCACACAACAAACGATGCCCCCGATACAGCGAGCAACACCGCCGCTGTCGCGACGAATTGCTGCGTCCGGCTTCGGGCATTGTGCTTCGCCGAATCTGATTGGGGCGAGCGTCGAGCCGTAATTCCGACGTGGGGCTCGCCCGTGGGATGCGGTTGCTGGCTGTGCGAGTCCACGTCGGCCTTACGGCTCGACGCTCGCCAGTCCTCAGCCTGCTCCGTCGCGAGACTTTGGCCGAGCATCTGAGCAAGCTGCCGCGTTTCGTCGACTGCCGTTCGCGCTGCGGAATCAGTCGCCAACTGCGCTTCGATTTCTCGGCGCTCGCCGGCGGAGACGCCCGGATCGTTCAATGCATAGGCCGTCAGGCGGGCATCGCGTTCTTCGTTGGTCATGATCGGACTCCGAATGCTCTTGTAGCTGAAGTCGCCAGACTTCAGTTTCCTGGCCCGACGAACAACTGAATTCTGGCGAATTCAGCTACAAGGCGCGAATGCTTCGCGCAGTTTCTTGATCGCCGTGTGAATCAATACGCCGACGTGTGATTCGCTTACGCCCATCACCTCGGCGATCTCGCGGTAGGAGAACTGTTGCAGGAACTTCAAGCGCACCGCTTCCTGCTGGTTGGGCGGGAATTCGTTCAGCCGGTCGACGACCGCCCGATTCAAATCGCTGGTTTCCACGGTTTCCGCCGGCCCTTCGGTCATCGCGGGGGGTTCGGCGGTTTCGCTCAAGGCGGTCATCCGGTTCTCCTTGCGCAAAATGTCCACGACATGTCGCCGGCACACGGTGAACAGCCACGGGCCCAGCCGCGGCTCGATCTCACCGCGGGATTGTTTGCAGAGCCGCAAGAACGCTTCCTGGACGATGTCTTCGCCGCGGCTGTCGCCCACATCCCGGAGCAGACGGCGGACGTACGCCAACAGCGGTCGTTCAAACCGCCGGGCCGCCGCGACCACCCATTCGTGGTCTTGCCCCATATCGGCTCCTGCTGCGTCTGATCAGAGAACGGACGAGACGGGGATTTCTTAAGGTTGCGTTTCAGAATTGGCGACAGCGGAGCATGAAACGTGAGGAAAGGCGACCATGGCCCCGCAGTTTACCGAGACCTCTGGCAATTTCGGCGTCGCCTTCGCTGACGCTTCACGCTCCGCTGGCAACGCAGGTAATTGCGAAAGGCACTATAAGGGAATCGCCGAAGATTTGTGCTGGTGGCATTGAGAGCCGCGTACGGAGCGCGCAGCGGCGGCTCGCTAGTCGCTTACGCCGCTGCGCTCCGTACGCGGCTCTGACAATCTTGGCCTCTGCCGAGGCTGCTCGCTTCATCCACTGTTGTAAGTTCTCAGTCGGCCGTTGATCACTTCACGCGTGAACTTGTAAAAGTGCCAGTGCGTTACGCAGCGGTTGACGAATTGCGTGAAGCCGACGGTGTCACGCCGATATTTGACGTTGCGCGTGAAGTAGTAGTTCAAATAGACCTTGCCGACAGAGAACAGAGAGCCATCCCACAGCAGGGCCCAAAAAAGCGCCCAAAGCAAAAGCAGTCCGTAACCGAGCGTCGGCAGCGACTTCCCTTCACCGGCCTTGTCGCAAATCGCGGCGCGGCGTTTCAAGTATTCGGCGTGTTGAAAGACCTTGAAGTAGCGGTCGAGAAACGATTGTGGCGTGTAGAGCCGCTTGACCAGGCTCCAGTAACCCTTTTGCAGCTCCTTGCGGGTCATTTGCTTGGGCACGAAGTTGCAATTGGGATCGTCGGGTATCAGGCGGCCCTCTTTCTTGAGCCGGGCGTAGAGCGGCGTTTTCGGGATGGCCTGCAACATGCCCACCATCGCGAGCGTAATGCCGTTGTTCTGTATGAACTGGTACTGATCCTCGAAGATCCCCTTGTCGTCGTTATCGAACCCGACGATGAAGCCGGCGTTGATGTCGAGGCCGGCATTCTGAATGCGCGCCAGCTTGGCGTCCAACGAATCGCCGCGGGCATTCTGGAATTTCTTGGTCTCCTTGAGCGAGTCCAGTCGGGGCGTCTCGATGCCGATGAACACGCTGCGGAAGTTGGCCCGGTACATGAGATCCATGAGTTCGGGCTGATCGGCGAGGTTGATGCTCGCTTCGGTCGTGAGGCGAAGCGGGTAATTGTGCTCTTCCATCCAGGGGATGATCTGCTCGAGCAAGGCCTTGGCCTTCTTCATGTCGCCGATGAAGTTGTCGTCAACGATGAACGCGGAATGGAATCCGGCCAAGCGCATGTCGTCCAGTTCCGTCACCAATTGCTCGGGCTTCTTGACCCGCGGCCGGCGGCCGTAAATCACGATGATGTCGCAGAATTCGCACTGAAAGGGGCACCCCCGAGAATACTGCAGCGCCCCGGAGGCGTAGCGATCGACCTTGAGCAAGTCATAACGCGGCCTGGGCGCCTGGGTCATATCGGTTCGTTCGGATTGTTCATAGCGCGCCTCGGTCGACCGACCGCGGCTGAAATCGTCGAGAAACCGAGGCCAGGTGGTCTCGGCCTCGCCGATGAACATGACGTCGCAGAGTCCCGCGAAGAACTGCTCCTCGACGGAGACGTATGGGCCGCCAACCACCGTATAGACTCCCAGATCGCGGAGTTTGAGCAGGATCTCCCGGATGCGTACTTTCTGAACATTCATGCCGGTGACGCCGACGATATCGCAATCGCGCAGCGAATCCCAGTCGATGTCTTCGACGTTTTCGTCGATGACGCGCACTTTGTGTGCGCCGCACATCCCCGCCACCGTCGGCAATGAGCCGGAGATCATCGTGCTGCGCTTGTTGCCGGGATATAGGGGCAGCGCGAAATCGAATCCCCAGTAAGAGGGATCAAAACGCGGGTTGATCAGACAGATCGAAAGGGTTTTGGCTGGAGCGGCGATATCGATGTCATCGTCCAGTAGCGGAAGCGCCAAGACGCTCGTCAGGTTAGTGAAGTCTTCGGACTCGGCAGTGTCCGTGTGATTCAACGGCAATGTCAATGTCATGGCGGCGATCCTGAATTGATTGGGGCTTACCGGCCATGACAAGCGCCAAAGAGGAACTGGGGGCTGCAAGTCCTGAAGGTTCATCGCGAACGACAAGTCCCGTCAATTCATCGAACGGTAGATCGGCGGTCCGGGCGAGATTCTGTCGCTGTTTCAACAGTCGGAAGGAGCAGCCGCTCTTCATTCGTTGCAATCGCTTCGCGAGACAGTTCGTTGCGACAACAGTTTGCGAATCGGCGCAAAAAAATCGGCGGGTAGCAACTCATGAATGGTCGCTACCCGCCGGCCGACTTTTCGCCTGGCCCACCGGAAACCCGGATTGCCCTGCGCTTAGTATTCCGACATCTGTTAGAGAGCTTATCCGGCGTAGCAGGCAAACCCAATAAATTCTTTCGCGGATTCCGAAAGTGCCATTGTCGGCCAAGTTTACCCACCGGCGCCGCGGGGATAACACGCTCTGCGATCCGCGAGCGACAAGAAAGCGATTTAGGAGCGGTGGGCAATTACGCCGATGCACGCGGTGATTCATCCACTCCGCAGCCATTTTGCGGCGTCGCGGGCGTGATACGTCAAAATCAAATCCGCCCCGGCGCGCTTGATGCTCGTCAGAATCTCCAGTGCCACGCGCCGTTCGTCGATCCAGCCATTCTTGGCGGCCGCTTTGACCATCGCGAATTCGCCGCTGACGTTGTACGCGGCCACCGGGACCTGGAAGCGTTCCTTGACCCGGCGGATGATGTCCATGTAGCTGAGGGCCGGCTTGACCATGATGATGTCCGCCCCTTCGGCGAGGTCGAGTTCGACTTCGCGTTCGGCCTCGTCGCCGTTGGCCGGGTCCATCTGGTAGCCGCCACGGTCGCCGAACTGCGGCGGCGACTCGGCCGCCTCGCGGAACGGGCCGTAAAAGCCGCTCGCGTACTTGGCCGCATAGCTCATGATCGGCACATGCGCGAATCCCGCGGCGTCGAGGCCGGCACGAATCGCCTTCACCATGCCATCCATCATGCCACTCGGCGCGACCATGTCCGCCCCGGCTCGCACGTGGCTGACACATTGCTCGGCCAAGTAGCGGCAGTGTCGCGTCGTTATCGACATCGACGCGGCCATTCACTTCGCACAGCGGGCCGCAGTGCCCGTGATCGGTGTATTCGCAGAAGCACTCGTCGGTGAGCAGAACGATCTCGTTCTTGAACGTCGAACGCAACGCCCGCAACGCTTGTTGCACGATGCCCTCGTCGTGCAGAGCGCTCGAGCCGGTCGCATCCTTCGAAGTCGGGAATGCCGAACAGAATGAACGCCCGGATGCCGAGTTCCTTGGCTGCGCCGACTTCGTCGATCAGGCGATCGACGCTGAGCTGCGCATTGCCCGGCATCGACGAGATTTCCTGGCGGATGTTTTTTCCGGGTCGAACGAAGAGCGGCAGGATGAAGTCGCGGACGTCGAGAGTCGTTTCGCGGACCATGTCGCGGACGAGCGGGTTGGCTCGCAAGCGACGGGGACGAACGATGGGGTAGCCGGGAGTCATATCGTCATCCTATCGGCCGAATCAATCGTTTCACCGGGCGCAAATGCTAGTTGGCGCGCTGCTCGTCGTCAAAAAGGAATAGGACCTATACGACCGATAGGACTCATGGGGCTTATTGGTCTCACCTCTGACCCCTGTCTCCCGTCTCCTGTCTCCCGCCCTCTGGTCCCTTTCCGTCCGCCTGCCACAATACCAGCACGGACTCCGCTCACTCTTCGCGGGATACCGCTCCATGCTTCGCACTCTCACCGGGCTTCTCGCCGTGTCTGTCACCGCTTCGAGTTTTGCCGGCCCGCCGATGTATCCGGACCTGCCAGTCCCGATGTCGAGCTTCGGCGCTGTCGTCGTGGGCGATTATGTCTACGTCTACGGTGGCCATTCCGGCAAAGCGCACAACTACTCGACCGAGACGACACGCGGCGAATTCTGCCGCCTGAATCTGCAAAAGGCCGGCAAGTGGGAAGAACTGACCGGCGGCCCGAAGCTCCAGGGCCTGGCTCTCGTCGAACACAATGGCAAGATCTATCGCGTTGGCGGGATGCAACCGCAGAACTCCAAAAGCGAAAAGACCGATACGCGGTCGCAATCGACGTGTGCCGCCTATGATGTCGAATCACACAAGTGGACCGACATCGAACCGTTGCCTGAGCCACGCTCCTCGCACGACGCCATCGTCTCAGGCGATCACATCTACGTATTCGGCGGCTGGCGTTTGAATGGAAAAGATGGCAAGCCGGAATGGTACGCCCACGGCTGGCGGCTCGATTTGTCGAAGCCTGGCGCGAAGTGGGAAAAAATCGAGCAGCCGTTCAAGCGACGAGCGCTGGCGATTGCCGCCCTTGACGGCAAAGTCTACGTGATCGGTGGACTCAGCGATGCAGGCAAGATGGTACGGACCGTCGATGTGTATGACACGAAGGCCGGCACGTGGAGCGAGGGGCCGCTCATTCCGGGCGAGGATGGCAACGGTTTCACCCCCGCGACGGCAATTGCCAACGGACACGTCTACTTGACCCCAGTCGACGGCAAAATCTACCGCTTGAGTGAAAAGGCGGACGGTTGGGCCGAGGTCGGACAATTCAAGACCAAGCGCTTCGTCGCTCGGATGGTGAGCAGACCGGATGGAATGCTGATCATTTTGGGCGGATCTTCGCCGACCGGCTTATTGGCGTCGGTCGAGGCGATGGAAGCGAAAAAGTGACCCGGTCGCCGATTCGATAACAATCCTCCATCTGCCGTCGCGCCTTTACACACATTGAGATGCGGGTGGTCATAGCCCCAGGTCCCCAAGGAGCGTGAGCAACTCGCTCCCGGGGTCCAGCAGATGGGCCAGATTGTACAGCAGGTTGCCAAGAATTAGTCCGTCGCCGGTCTGTGCCGACAGATCGACGCGGATGTTGCTCGTCGTCACCAGGAGGCCGAGGAGGTTGACGTCCACCGGCGTGGTAGTCCCATCCGGTGCGGTGATAACCAGGTTCAGGATCGAGGCTGTCGCTCCGGGCGTCGGCGAGATCAATAAGGGCGCCGCGAGGGTTTGGATGGCAGGCGGCAGCGTGAGCAGCACATCCGGGGGGACCTCCAGCCGGGCGGCATTCAGCACGCCGACCACGACCGCCAGAATGTCGTTGACGTCCTTGTTGAATCGGCTCCGCTCTTCCGGCGTGGCGTCCAGAGCATTGAACACGGCGTTGAGCAAGTTGCCCAGCAGCATCCCGTCGCCGGTTTGAGCCGTCGCGTTTACGGTGATCGGATCGCTCGTAAGCATCAAACCGAGCAAGTTCACGTTCAAGGCCGGCACAGTGAGTGC
Source organism: uncultured Gemmataceae bacterium (assembly GCA_963773845.1). GTDB lineage: Bacteria > Planctomycetota > Planctomycetia > Gemmatales > Gemmataceae > SIAJ01. Next base: position 317,287 of record CAVZCU010000010.1, on the reverse strand, counting down.
CAGGAATTGACCCGGCCCCAGCACGGGCGGAGGCGAATCGGCCGGCGGGATGTCCGGGATTTGCGTGCGGACGTCGGTCAGGAGTTGTTCCAGCTTGTCGTTGATCGTCGCCAGATCGAGTTGGTCGTTCGGACCGAATAGATAAGTCAGCTTCGTCAGCAGATTGCCAAGGACGAGGTCGGTCCCCTGGTGGGCCGTGACCTTGAGATGGATCGCACTCGTATCCGCGACCGCCCCGAGCAAGTCAAGATGGACGGGGGCGACCGAGAGATCGAGGACCGGTGTGGAGGCCGGCAGAGCCGGGTCGGGACTGCTGAATGGTCCGTCTTGCACTCCAGAGACGACCAGATCGTTCTCGTTGAGCAATGTCGCCACCGTGCCAATCACCGCGTTCAGGGCATTTCCAACGCCCTGAGTGTTGAGCAGCATCGACAGCGGGGTAAGGATGTTGCCGAGCAGGAGGCCTTCGCCTTCCTGGGCATTCACGGTAATGGTGATCGGGGCATCCGTCTGCAATTCCACGCCGAGCAAATCGATGTCGAGCGGCGGCAGCGTGAGCGTCAACACGTCGGTCGACGTAATGGTTGGCGACAGGTCATTGACCACGTCGAAGAGATTGCTGGTCGTGCCCGAGCCGAGCTGGGTAAGCAGCGAGATGAGCGAAGCCGGGCCGCCGGGGTTGACCAGATTGGCGAGGTTGTACAGCAAATTGCCGAGAACCAAGCCATCGCCGGTCTGGGCAGATAGTTGGGCGTTGACGTTCGTCGATGTAACGTTCAGGCCAAGAAGATCGACCTTTACGGGCGTGTTGTCCGGCGACGCGATCACGAGATCGAGAATGCCGGCAGTCTGGCCCGGCGTGGCGGAGATCAGGTCGGGCAGGCTGAGCTGCTTGAGAGCGTCCGAGAGTCCGTTCACGGCATCCGGAGGGAGCGTCAGCGTGGCCGAATTCAGGAAGCCGACGAGCTGGGCCAGGACGTCGTTGATGTTGTCGTTCAGGCGGGTCAGTTGTTCGGGCGTGGCGTCGAGCGTGTCGAAGACCGCGTTCAGCACATTGCCGAGCAAGAGGCCGTCGCCTCGGGTGGCGGAGCCATCGACCGTGATCGGATCGGTCTTGAGCATGAGCCCGAGCAGGTTCACGTTCAAGGCCGGCACGGTCAGCGCCAGGAACTGGTTGTCGGTCAACACCGGCGGCGGGGCGTCGGCGGGGGGGATGCCCGGGATCTGGGCCTGGATATCCGAGAGGAGCTTTTCGAGTTTGGTGTTGATCGTGTCGAGGTTGAGCTGGTCATCCGGGCCGAACAGGTGAGTCAGGTACGTGAGGATATTGCCGAGGACCAGGCCCTCGCCCTGATGGGCGGTGATGGCCAGGCGGATCGGGCTGGTGTCGACGCGGGCGCCGAGGAGGTCGACGTGAACCGGGGCCACGAATAGTTCGAGCACTTGCGCGCTGGCTGGCAGGCTGGGGTCCGGATGCGTGAACGGCCCATTCAGGACGCCGGCCAGCGTGAGGTCGTGGGAATTGAGTAGGTTAACGACCGTGGTCAGCACGCTGTTGAGGGACGCGTTGATCTGGTCGACGTTGACGACGTTGGGGACGGTGCTCAGCAAATTGCCCACCAGCTTTCCGTCGCCCGCTTCGGCACTCACGGTCGCGGTAATCGGGCTGGAGGTCACTTGCAGGCCGAGCAGATTGACGTCAAGCGGCGGGAGCGAAAGCGCCAGGAGCGGGTCAACGCTGGCGGTCGGGTTCGTAAAGTCGCCAACGATCGGGTCGCTCTGGTTGTTGCCGAGCACAAATGTGCCGACATCGGCGGTGCCAGCCGTCGCCGTCTGCCGCAACGACCAGGTGGCCGTGTCGCGGTGGAAAACGCCGATCCCGTCGATCCCATCTCCATTCCAGTCGCCCACGACCGGGTCGGCCCCTTTGACGCCGAACGTGAAGGTGGCACTGGCCGGGCCAGCGTCGGCAGTTTGGCGGAGAATCCAGGTTAGCTTGGATTTGGTGAACGTACCGATCCCGTCCCTGCCGTCGCCATCCCAGTCGCCGGCCACCGGGACGCCATTCTTGTCGCCGAAGTTGAAGGTCCCGGCATTAGCCGGACCGGGCGAAGCGCCGTAGCGAAGGGACCACGTCCCTTTGAAGAACGTGCCGATGTCGTCGCGGCCGTCGCCGTTCCAGTCGCCGACCACGGGAATTGAGTCGGGCCTGCCGAACTGGAACACGCCGGCGTCGGCGGCGCCAGCCGAGAGGCCATAGTGGAGCGACCAGGTGGCGGTGTCGCGGTCAAAAGTACCGGTGTCATCGATGCCGTCTCCGTTCCAGTCACCGACAATCGGCACCGTGCCTTCCGCACCCTGTTGGAAGGTGCCCACATCGAAGTCGCCCGGCGACGCAGTCGATCGCAAATGCCAGGTCGAGGTGCCGGAATCGACGAAACCAACCCCGCTGTTGGGGACGGTCCGATCTTCGAGCAGTTGCAAGCGGGGGCGGAACGCGCAGCGACCGTGTCGCCTGCGGGCGGGAAAGTTCCCGCGGGCTAGCTTCGTCATTCGACACCTCAAGCGGCGGGCGCGAGAAATAACCAAACACACTCCGGGACCGTCGCCGTTCGGCGCCGGGAGCACCAGCAACAATGAGAAACCGAGAAGCCGGGGGACAACGCTGGCAAACGGCGTTCCGGTCCGAACTGTTTTCCGATCAAGCGATCTACGACTCGGGACAAATGTTCAAGCGCTTGCACGATGAATCTCTTTTCGCCTGTCTGACATCTCACTGTGCGAAAGGGGATTTACATGATTACGATTCGACCGGCCGGCGAACGCGGACATACCGACTTTGGTTGGCTCGATAGCTGGCACACATTTTCGTTTGGCGACTATCAAGACTACGACCAGATGGGATTTCATTCCCTAAGGGTCATCAACGACGACTGGGTTGCGGGCGGCGGCGGATTTCCGACGCACCCGCACCGGGACATGGAGATTATCACCTGGGTGCTGTCCGGCAATCTGGAGCACAAGGATAGCCTCGGTACTGGCTCGGTGATTCGTGCCGGCGACGTGCAGCGCATGACGGCGGGTGCGGGCATCCTGCACAGCGAATTCAATGCATCGAAAACCGAGCCGGTGCATTTGTTGCAAATCTGGATCTTCCCGGAGAAGCGCGGCCTGAAGCCGGGCTATGCGCAAACGAGTTTCCCGGCATCCGATCGCCAGGGGCAATTGAAGTTGGTTGCGAGCCAGGATGGTCGCGATGGTTCGGTGAGCTTTCACCAGGATGCGAGCGTCTACGCGGGGGCCCTGGCGCCGGGGCAGACCGTGACGCACACACTTGCTCCGGGTCGAGCAGCCTGGGTGCAGGTGGCAACGGGTTCGGTGAAGCTGAATGGGAAGCTACTCAAGACCGGCGACGGAGCGGCGGTTGAGGATGAATCAGCGCTGGAATTGGTCGGCGTTGATGAAGGGGAGACGGTGCTGTTCGACTTGGCGTAGTGATAAGGCGAGCGTAGCCGCGTAAGCGGCACGATGATATCGGAGAGTCAACATCGTGCCGCTTACGCGGCTACGCTCGCCTATTTCGAGTCTCCCGCTGTCGTGATACAATTCACGAAACTAGTAGGAGTGCAAGAATGAGTCAGATTACTGTCGACGCCGAACTTCGCGACAAACTGTTGGGAGCATTGACCGAAACGGAATTACGCGACGACAAGGGACGGCTTCTGGGCAAGTTTGTGCCATCTCCCGATCTTTCGTTCTTTTTGATTCCAGGGCTTGATTTGCCACCGGAAGAGGTCATGCGGCGATTGTCGCCTGACGCAAAAACGTACACGACCGAGGAGGTATTGGACCACCTCCGGAGCCTAAAATGATCCCCGTCGATTGGGATGAACCAGCTCGCGACTTGTTGGCGGACGTATACGTCGCCGCTACTCCGGAGATTTGCGAAGTCATCGTCAGTGAAGTTGAGTCTTGAACGCGACCTTGGTCGAGATCCTCTCGAAGTTGGTGAATCGCGCGTGCCGTTTGTTCGAGTCGTCGTGCGCGGCCCCCTCACGATTTGGTTCCGACTTAACGCCGAGGCGACTCACGTGCTTGTCTTTCATGTCTCGGAGCCGTCTACGGATTAGGCATCCGCATGACGGTTTCCCGCGGACAGTTGCATCTCGCGCCGGTGCTCTTTATCCTGACCCTACCCGCCATAGGTTTCAGGAGCTGCCATGTCCTCTCCCATCGAAAGTGTTCTCAAAGAATCGCGCCGCTTCGCACCGCCTGCCGAGTTTTCCTCTCGGGCTCACATTCGCTCTGAAACGCAGTACGAGCATCTTTGGCAGCGCGGCAAGGACGATCCGGAAGGCTTCTGGGCCGAGCAAGCGGAGCGCAAGCTGCATTGGTTTCAAAAGTGGCATCGCGTCCTCGAATGGAAACCGCCGCACGCCAAGTGGTTCATCGGCGGTACGACGAATGCCTGCTACAACTGCCTCGATCGGCATTTGGATGGGCCACGCAAGAACAAGGCCGCTCTGATTTGGGAAGGCGAGCCGGGTGATTCGCGCGTTCTCACGTTTCACCAACTTCATCGCGAAACTTGCAAGTTTGCCAACGTGCTCAAGAAATTGGGCATCCGCAAAGGCGATCGGGTCACCATTTACATGCCGATGATCCCGGAGGCGGCGATCGCGATGCTCGCGTGTGCTCGCATCGGGGCGACGCATTCGGTCGTCTTCGGCGGCTTCTCGGCCGAGGCCGTCGCCGATCGCAACAACGACGCGAAATCGAAGATGGTGATCACAGCCGACGGCGGTTGGCGCCGTGGCAAGGTCGTGCCGCTCAAGGCCAACGTCGATGCGGCACTGGCCAAATCGCCGACCGTCGAGAAGTGCGTTGTCTTCAATCGCTGCAATCAAGTCGTCGACATGAAGCCCGGCCGCGACGTCTGGTGGCATGAGATGATGGCCGACGCCTCGCCGAATTGTCCCGCCGAACCGCTCGACAGTGAACACCCCCTCTATGTGCTCTATACATCGGGTTCGACCGGCAAGCCGAAGGGAATCGTGCACTCGACCGGGCGGGTATATGCTGGGATGCGCACTCACGCACGAGTGGGTTTTCGACATTAAGGAAGAAGACATTTTCTGGTGTACCGCCGATGTCGGCTGGGTGACCGGGCATAGCTACATCGTCTACGGCCCGCTTGCCAATGGCACAACGACGGTGATGTACGAGGGGGCCCCCGACTACCCGAAGCAGGACCGGTTCTGGGCAGTCATCGAGAAATACGGCGTCAACGTCTTCTATACCGCTCCGACGGCGATCCGCGCGTTCGTGAAATGGGGCAATCAGTGGCCGAAAGGTCGGGATCTTTCCTCATTGCGCTTGCTCGGCACGGTCGGCGAGCCGATCAATCCGGAAGCGTGGATCTGGTACCACGAAGTGATCGGCGGCGGCCGCTGCCCAATCGTCGATACGTGGTGGCAAACGGAAACCGGGGCCATCATGATTACTCCGTTGCCCGGCGCGATTGCCACCAAGCCCGGCAGTGCGACCAGGCCATTCCCCGGCATTGTCGCTGAGGTGGTTGACAAGCAGGGCTACCCAGTCGGCGCCAACGAGGGCGGCTTCCTCGTCATTCGGCATCCCTGGCCATCAATGCTGCGAACGATTCTCAACGACGACGAGCGTTATAAACAGCAGTACTGGAGCCAGATTCCCGGCAGCTATTTCACCGCCGACGGCGCTCGCTGCGACCAGGACGGCTACTTCTGGGTCATGGGCCGTGTCGACGACGTGCTCAACGTCTCCGGCCACCGACTAAGCACGATGGAAGTCGAAAGCGCTCTGGTTGGTCATCCGAAAGTGGCCGAGGCGGCAGTCGTGGGTCGACCAGATGATATCAAGGGAGAAGGGATCGCGGCATTCGTGAGTTTGAAGGGCGGCATCGAGGGCACGGAGGAATTGAAAAAGCAATTGCGCGACCACGTGACCAAGGAAATCGGCGCTCTGGCCCGTCCAGACGACATTCGCTTCACGGCAGCGCTGCCGAAGACGCGCTCCGGGAAAATCATGCGCCGCCTGCTCCGTGACATTGCTGCGGGCCGAGCGACAACGCAGGACACGACGACGCTTGAAGATTACAGCGTGCTGGCGAAGCTGCGAGAGGAAGAGGAGTAAGACAATGAACCACTGATTACTCGGATGAACACGGATAAGAACTAATTTATCCGTGTTCATCCGACTAATCCGTGGTCGAATTCCGGGGATTTTGAGATGAATGTTCCATTCACCCGCCGCGATTTCCTTCGCTCTTCCGCCATGACGCTCGCTGGCACCGCTTTCGCCAACATTCCCGCATTCGCCCAATTCAAGGGCGAGCGGCCCAAGCAGGCGGATGGCGTCACCGTGCTCAACCCGCGGGGCCGGGTTCCGGTGAGCCTCATCATCGATGATTCGACGTGCTTGGTGAACCTCGCGCACTTTTGCATCCCGCACTTCGCTGAGGTATTTCCGGACAAGTACTTGCAGGACTGGAAGAAACTGCCGCGGGAGATCCCCGATTCGTTCGTCCGCGAGTTCGGCGAGTGGTGCGGCGAACGAGGGATTAAAGGTAAATACTCGTGCATTCCATATCCCGCATGCGTCGGCTGGATTGACCGCGACATGCCGGGCTGGTCGAAGAAGGAACTGATCGCCAGCGTCAAGCTCGTACGCGAGTTCATGATGCCCAACTGGGACATCCACCCGGAGATGATCACGCACACCTGGGCGATCAACACCAAGACCGGCCGGGCCTATGATCAGCGCGATCCCGATCACATGGAGAACTGGGGCTTCAGCCAGAAGAAATCCGCCGACGAACTGGCCGAGTACATGGCCTACGCTCTCAAGATCCAGAAGAACGTCGGCCTCGTCTGCGAGGGGCTCACGACGCCCGGCGGGTTCGGCAACCAGAACCGCGATGCTCTCGCTCGTGGCACATTCCAGGCCTTGCGCGACGTATTCAAGGCGGAGATTCCGCACTACTTCCGCCATGTGTTCACCGATCGAGCAGAGCGTCGCTCCGCGCGTCGAATTCGCCGCCGGGATCGATGGCGACAAGGCGGAGTGCGTGGTGTCGATCATCGCCTGTGCCGGCGACTGGTTCGGCGGCTGGGATGGGCTGACGCCCGGTTCGGTGGACAAATTCATCACAGCCGACGGCAAAGGCGGGCGTCTCGTGGAGGTGATCAAGACCGGCGAGCCGGCGATCATGATCGGCCACTGGCCGGGCATGTACTTCAACGGCGACCGCGTCGGCTTCAAGATCTTCCAGGGAATCGTGAAGCGCCTCAACGATCACTACGACAATCTGATCTGGATGAAGAACAGCGAAATCGCCCGCTACTGGGCAGCCCGCGAGCTAACACGCATCGACAAAGCGGACAACAAGATCACATTCAAGGCCCCCTACGCGTGTCCAGGCTTCACAGTGCGAATCGCCGGCCGGCCGACCGGCGAGCCGAAGGTCGTCGTCGACGGCAAGCCGACGGCGCTCAAGGAAGTGTCGAAGCCGCTCGACCTGAAGCCGGGGACGTGGGTGAAGGAGAAGGAGGGGGTGAGTGTGTGCTTTGATTTGCGGAAGGGGGAGAGTGCGATCGAGTGGTAGCCACCGCATTCGACAGGATATTTGCAATGAAACCGAAGATCATCAAAACCGAAGCCGAATACGAAGGGGTGATGTCGCGGATTGAGAAACTTTTCGACGCCAAGCCGGGGACTCCCCGCGGCGATGAATTGGAATTGTTGCTGTTAATCGTCGGCGAGTATGAGGAGACCGCTTTCCCGATCGATCTGCCCAATCCAATCGCTGCGATTCGATTCCGTATGGATCAGCACAATCTGAAGCCCAAGGATTTGGTGCCCTTTATCGGCAGCAAGAGCAAGGTTTCCGAAGTGCTCAGTGGCCGACGACCCTTGAGTCTAAAGATGATCCGCAATCTGTCCACGAAGTTTGGCATACCTGCCGAAGTGCTGCTTCAGGAATCGGGCGGCAAGTCCCGACCCCCTTCTGCGCCTCGAAGTCGCTCACGGTCGAAGTCGCCGGCATGAACCGAGTGTCGAAGCCGCTCGACCTGAAGCCGGGGACGTGGGTGAAGGAGAAGAACGGCGTGAGCGTATGCTTCGATTTGCGGAAGGGGGAGAGTGCAATTGTTTAGCCGTAAGGCGCAGGCCTCGTGAAGCCGCGACGCGGAGTCTTCGGAGCGGAGCGCGACGCTTGCCATTCCAGCGTCTTCACCTGGTGAGAGTCGGTGCCAGACGCGCTCCTCCGAAGACTCCGCGTCGCGGCTTCACTTGTCTGACCGCTTCTGAGTTTTTTTTACATTGCGTGGAAGTTGCTCTTGAAACTCCTATCCGCGGATCCGTAAACTCGTCGTCCCTGGAACACGGTTGTTCCGGCAGGCCGCGGCGATCGATGCCGCATCCACCACGGAGGGTCCCCCGTCATGGCCACCAAGGAAAATCCGCGCCCCCTCATCGGCATCAATACCGATTTCTTCGCCGCGTCGAAGACCTACTCCGCTCATGCCCGCGTGAATGCCGGCTATTTCGACGCCGTCCTCGCTGCAGGCGGACTGCCGATTCTGTTGCCGCCACTTGGCAAAGAAGCGGAACTCAGCGCTCTGCTCGACAAGGTCGACGGCGTGCTTCTGACGGGCGGGCTCGACATGGACCCGCGACGCAACAACCAGGCAATGAGCAATAGCGTTCAACTGATGGCCGAACGCCGGGAGTCCAGCGACCGGCTGCTCGTTCGCCATGTGATCGACCGGGAAATCCCCGTGATGGCCATCGGCCTCGGCATGCAGCAACTCAACGTCTTCATGGGCGGAACGCTGTTCTTGCACCTGCCGTTGGATGTGCCGAAGGCCCTGCCGCACTTCGACCCGACTGGGGCGCCGCACCGCCACATCGTCATGCTCGAGCCCAATACGCGCATCGACGAGATTTATGGCGGCGGCGAACTGCGTGTGAATAGCCGGCACCACCAGGCGATCAATACCTTGGGTAAAGGTTTACGGGTCGGGGCCAAATCGCCTGACGGCGTGATCGAAGCGATCGAGTCGGAGGATCAGGAGTGGTTCTGTCTCGGCGTGCAATGGCACCCCGAAGCGGACACAGCCTCGGCCTTGGATATGCAACTCTTCGAGTGCTTCGTGCAAGCGACGACGCGCGAATCGCCACGGCTACAAGAGACTCCGCCGAAACTGCGCATTGCGGCCTAAGCGAGTTGGCGAGCCGAGCGGCGTAAGCCGCCGGGTGGTGTCATTACCCGGCGGCTTACGCCGCTCGGCTCGCCTATTTCATCGTTTTTTCCAGCTCGTCTACCAAATACGCGAACTTCTTGAGGGCTCGGTCGACGGGCTGTGGCGTTTCCATGTCGACGCCGGCGCCACGCAGCAGATCAAGCGGATCTTTCGAGCTGCCGCCGCGGAGGAAGCCGAGGTAGGCTTCCAACTCCGCCTTGCCGCCGTTCATGACGCGCTCGGAAAGGGCAATCGCCGCCGACAGCCCGGTCGCGTACTTGTACACGTAGAACGCCCGGTAGAAATGCGGAATGCGCAAACCTTCGAGGGACAGTTCTTCGTCGAGTACAAAGTCCGGCCCGAAATAGGCATCGAGCAGCTTGCGGTATTCTTCGCGGAACGATTCGAGCGTCAATGGTTCGTTGCGTTCCGCCATCCCGTGAATCACTTTTTCGAACTCGGCGAACATGGTCTGGCGAACGATCGTCTTGCGCAATTCATCAATTTCGCGGTTTAAGTAGTACGCTCGTTCGCGCTTCGATGTGGCTCGATCCATCAGGTATTTGCCGAGAAACTGCTCATTAAACGTGCTCGCCACCTCGGCGACGAAGATGGTGTAGTTCGAATACTGGTACGGCTGCGCCTTCGAGAGATAGGTGTGCATCGAGTGGCCGGCCTCGTGCGCGAGGGTGAATACGTGGTCTGGCACGTCGGGCCGATAGTTCATCAAGATAAACGGGTCGCTGTCGTAGCAGCCGCTCGAAAACGCGCCGCTATGCTTGCCCTTGTTCTCGTAGCGGTCGCACCAGCGGCCTTGCAATCCCTTGGACAGAGCGTCGATGTACGTCGGCCCGAGCGGCTTCAACGCCTCGATCACGACGTCCACGGCCTCATCCCACTTTCGATCCACCTTGATGTCAGTCAGGATCGGCACGTAAGTGTCGTAGAAGTGAATGTCGGGCAGGCTCATCAACCGGCGGCGGAGGTCGTAATAACGATGGACGGCCGGCAGATTGGCACGGACGGCGGCGATCAGGTTGTCGTAGACCGCTGGCGGCACCTTGTCCGGAAACAGGGCCGCTTCGCGGGCCGAGGGATAATTGCGGACGCGGGCGTGATACACATCCTGCTTGACCGAACCGGCCAACGTGGCGGCAATGGTGTTCGCGTGGTCGAGAAACTCCGCATAGTACTGGTGAAACGCCTTCGAGCGAACCTTGCGGTCCGGATTCTCGAGGCAGGCCGCATACGATGCATGACTCAGTTCAATAACCTTGCCCGGCTCGATTTCCAGTTTGCCGAACTTCAGATCGGCATTGAGCAACTGGTCGAACACCTGGTGGGCGGTTTGCGCCGTCTCGGCCTGCATGGCGAGCAGGCGTTCTTCTTTTTCGGACAGCGTGTGCGGCTTGTAGCGCAACAGCCGTTCGATCGCCAGTCGATAGTCCGCGAGCGCCGCGGAGCGTAGATATTCGCTCAGCTTCTCATCGGGAAGAGCAAGAACCTCCGGGCGGATATAGCTCGAAAGCTCCGCGGCGCGCGTGGCAATTCCGATATACCGGGCCTTCAATCCCTGGTACTTCGAGTTCGAAACATCCTCGCTCGTTTTGAGAAACGCGTACGTGCCCAGGCGATCGCCAACACGCTCGATAGCCGTATCGAAGACCAGACACTCGGCGAGCACTTCCGCTCGTTCGCCCAATCGGCCGCGAAACCCGTTGTAGCCGTCGAGTTTTTTCTCCCAGTCGACGAACGCGGCTTCCCATGCGTCATCGGACGGAAACAGGGAGCGGAGGTCCCAAGTATCTTCGGCGCGAATTTCCGCGCGAGTAGGAACAGCTTCGGCAGTCACGACAATCTCCAAGTGAGTCCGCACCGTCCATGTGCGGACTACTCTACGAATCGCCCCTTGTCCCGGACGGCTAATGGGCTAGGCCAACCGTGTCGCACTTCATTCCGGAGTTCCTTCATGCCATTCGCAACATTGATTGACCAGTATGTTGCCGGTGCCGATGCACTTCGACGTTCCGTGAAAGGCCTGACGCGCGAACACCTCGTCGCCCGACCGATTCCTGGCCAATGGAGCACCTTGGAAGTACTGGCCCACCTGGCGGACTTCGAGCCGATCTTCGCCGAGCGGATGATGCGCATGATTTCCCACGAGCGGCCGCTGCTTCTGGTCGCCGACGAAAACCTGTTTGCCGCGACGTTGAACTACCAGGAGCGCGACGCCGAAGAGGAATTGGCGCTGATCGACGTGACGAGAAGGAAAATGGCGCGGATCCTTCGCTCATTGCCCGCCGAAGCGGCGGGTCGCGTGGGCGTCCATAGTTTCAAGGGATTGGTGTCGCTGGAGGCGGTTCTAACCTCGGCGATTAACCACATTCCGCACCACGTCATGTTCATTGAGGAGAAGCGGAAGGCGCTGCGGGCGTGATCGTGAGTTGCGATGCGGCGCTAGGGCCTGGCGCCAAGTCGCCAGATTATTTCCGCACCCACCAGCGAACTTCGCCGGTGATATCGGCCGTCGCGAATGCCCGGCCGTCATCGCGGAAGCTGATGTGCTGCACGGTCCCCGTTATGGAATATGTCTGTTTGACCGGTTTGTCTTCAGCAAAATTCCAGACCTCGACGAGTGCTTTTCGCGGAGTATCGTTCGTATGGCTACCGGCCACGAGCGTCTTTCCGTCGGGAGAAAGAGCAATTGCCATCGAGTAATTGACCGGAAGAGAATGTTGTCGTTTGCCGGTCGCCACATCCCAGATTGTCACTTCCGAAAATCGGCCAACGGTGGCGAGTGTCTTCCCGTCGCGTGACAGCGCGGCAACCGATTGGCCCGCGGCCAGTTCAGTCTGCCAGACAATTCTTCCACTCTCCACGTTCCAGCAGATGACTGCCCCGTTGATCTTGCGGACGACTGGATAATCATTGTTTCCGAGACCGATCAAAACCTTGCCATCGCGAGAAAACTGAAGTCGCTTCGGGAAGGCATACGAGCCAGAAGAGTTTTTCGGAGCTTCCAGGGTTCTTTCCTTATGAGTCTCGACGTCCACCAGTCGTACCGCATTCCACTGAGTGCCCAGGATCGCCAAGAGCTTTCCATCCGTGCTGACAGCCAGGTCGTAAATCGACCCCGGATCGGCCGAAGCGGTCGGTGGGAGATTCTCGTCCATGTTCGGCAATCGTAGCACGGTCAGATCGGCCACCTCGCGAGCACCGGCGGGTCGATTCACCCGGCGAATCAGAAGCGGGTTGCCGTCCCGGTCAAGTCCGGCGAATTGAAGCCCACTGACGATGTAGTCGACTTTCTGCTCCGCCTTCGGCTCCGGACCGGTCATGTCCCACAGAGTGACGCCGCCTTTGCGCACCGTGAACAGGTTCTTGTCATTCGGCGCCACCGCCAGGTCGCGGAGGTCGTTTATCCCGTGTGGGTTCCACTTCGCTTTGAGTTCCCACCATTCCTGAGCGGGCTTCGGCGCCGGCGTCGCGATCTCAATTTCCAGCGCGCCGCTAATCGGCCGGCAGTCCGGGGGCTTCGTCGAGTCCGTCGAGAATGGATACTGCACGCGAATCGTGTGCTTGCCGGGTTTGAGATTGAGGGTTTGCTGCGACCGCTGGGCGCACGACTTCTCCAGAATCCATTTTGCACCCAGGTTAATCGTCGCCCAGGAATTGACTTCGGCGCCCGCGGCCAACTCCCTCGGGACGATGAATTGGTCCATAAGGTATTTCGGCACGTACCATTGGCCATCCACCTCGACGAGGGCCAACTGACTCGACCGACCCGCGAAACATGGCTGTCCCGCCGGCCGCTCGGATTTGGCATCGAGCGCGATGCGAACATCTTCAGCGGAGGGAAATCGCGCCTGCGTTGTGCGGATTCGCGTCCGAATGCCATTGGACGGCTCGCCCCATTTCGATTCGATGGCGTCTTTGTTTGCGGTCCCTGGCAGAATCTCGATCGTCAGCGGGCCGCTGATTGGGTCCGCGGCTGGTTTATCCCTCTCAGACGATTGAAAGTAGAAACCGACTCGAATCGTGTGCTTGCCCGGCGTGAGCGAAAGAATTGTTTCCTTCGAGTTGCTCCCCGGAAGGACTACTGACGTCCAGGTGCCTTTCCGAATTGCGATCGTGGTCCATTTCTGGACTATTTCCTCCAACGCGAGTTGCCTGGTTTTCGCGACCGGCTTGACGCGAAGAATCGTCGCGGACAACTTGTACCAGATGCCATCGACTTCCAATCGCGCATGCTCCTGATGTGTTGGCGCAAACCAATGCCAGGCTTTCCCCGCGACCCGGGATTGATCGCGGACATCGAGTTCAAACAGGGGCATCTCGCCAAGAGCGTATTTGGATTTATGAGCGCGAATTCGCGAGCTGACGCCATTGGACGCAGCGCCCCATTCCGATGCGATATCTGTTGCGGCGGCGCGCTTGAACACAAATTCGCGGTCGCCTTGCTGCCAGCGCGGCTTGCCATCCGCCGGCAGAGCCTTGCCGGCCGCCGGAAGCAAAAGAGTCAGCGCGGAGTCCGTTACCCGATATGCAAGCGTCCAGGTCCCCGATTCGACCTTGGCTACCGTGTCGCGCTTGCCGACAATCGTCAGCGTGCGATAATTCTTCTCTTGCTTGAGTTCGAACGTTCCTTTGATTGTGTCCAGGTCGAGCAATGGCTCGATCTGGACCTTCGGTTTGAAGGTGATGTGATTGCCGTCGACGGCGCACTTGCACATGTAGGGCGATGCAAGGCCGTCCAGGTTGGAGTCTTTGGGGTCAAGGATCCAGTTCCCTTGCAGCTTCTTCGAATCCTCATCGATGCTGGAATCCCATTTCTTTCGGTCCTCCGCGAGTTGCCCGAGAAGCTGGTCGAGTACCTTGGCCGCCTCGCCATTCACGCATTGGCGAATTGCATCCAGCGGTGGCAGCATGTAGGGCAGCCAGGCGAGCAGCCGCTCTTTTCGAGCTGCGTCCTCGCCATTCTGAAAGCGCACGGTCAAGCCGGCGTGCGGCCAATTTCGCGCATGAATGATGTGCAGCTTGGACCTGAAGGGATCATCGACCGCCGCATCATCCGCAAAGAAATCAAACCGGCCCAGCGCGTCGACAATCTTCTTCGCCTGCTCTTTGGTGATGCGTGCATACGCCTCGATCGGCTTGCCATCCGGCCCTTTCATCGCTGGTTCGAGCCGCAGGTTGGGCACATACAAGAGAACGTGATAGAGCGAGTATTTCGGATCGAACTTGCCTTCACCCTTCGGCGCGAGCGAGATCCGCAGAGTGAACGTATCGAGGTTCTTTTCGGCGTCGGCAATTGAAACCGGCGGCGAACTTGGTGGCGGCGATTTCACTGTTGGAGCATCTGGCTGCGGCTGAGCCGTGGCCGGATGAAACAGACCGAGACCGGCGATCGTTCCGACCAGCAGGATCGCCGCGGTCGCCCACGCCGTCATTTTGATTCGGGCGGCCGCCATCGAGCGCAAAACGCTCTCGGCAAGTTTGGATGCAGTCGAGGTCGCGGCAACCCCCGCCGACGACATGGTTGGAACTGCTTCTTCAACCAGGATTGGGGCAAGTGCTGCGGTCAGGGTCAGCCCTTTGCGCGTAAATCGAGCCTGCAACAGTTTGCGGCCCCGTTCGAGCCGGCCACGCAACGCCCCTTCGGTCCATCCCAGGCGCTTTGCCGCCTGGTTGCGGGTCAGACCCTGGAGGTAGCACAAAATCAGCGGCAAGCGGAATCGCTGCGGCAGCCGGCCGACCTCGACGTCGAAGACAGTGGTCACCTCATGCTGCCAAAGCGAATCGACCACTTGTTCGCGCGAATGGACGTCCGACGGCAGCGATTCCAAAGTTCGACGCGAGGCATTCCGGCGATGGCGCAGAGCCACGCGAACGGCAACACGATGCAGCCAACCGGCAAAGCAGTCTTGTCCGCGAACGCCGTTCCCTTTGCGCAAGGATCAGAAACGTTGCCTGGCAGGCGTCCTCGGCGTCCTGAGTTTGACGGAGAATTCGCCGGCATGTGCCCAGCACCATCGGACCGTGTCGCCGAACCAGCGTGGCGAAGGCGACTTCATCTCGTGAGGCGACAAATCGGGTGAGCAATTCCCTATCCGCAAGCGAATCGAGCCGCTGACGCTCCACCAGGTCGTGAACGTGCCGGGCGACAAAGTGGTTGGGACCCGCGGACATGAATGACCTCCCCTCGGATTCTCTACCCGATTAGAGACCGGGTTGCGAGGGGGCGGCATAAAAAAGGGCGACCCGTTGGGTCGCCCGCTAAACGTGTTACAGGGTTGTTACTGGCCGAACACGCCGATCCAGAAGCTGAAGATCTGGGTCCGGTCGCCTGCCGCCTGGCGGATCGGGAACCCGAAGTCGATGGCCAGGGGCACGGGCCCGAGGAGTTGCGGCATGGAGATTCGCAAGCCGACGCCCGCTGTCACGCGGTAGTCGGCCAGCGAGACCGACCGACCCACGGTGCCGGAATCGACGAATCCGACGACATACAGGCTATCGCTGGGCACGATCGGAATCTGGTATTCCAGGCTGTTCAGGAAAGCGAAGGTGCCGCCGACGTTGTAATCATTCAAACCTTCGTGCGGGCCGACGCCGCGGAACTCGAAGCCGCGGATGCTGCGGAAACCACCGGCATACAAGCGATCGTACACGGGGGTATCGGAACCGGCCCAAGACGCCTGCGAGTGGAATGCGAGCACGTGCTTGCCGCTGCCATCCAGCCGGCTCCAAGTATTCCAAAAGCTCGTGTACTCCGCGGTCGCGAGACCATACTGGTAATCGCCAAACACCTGTTCGTAGTTCACATCAAACACACTGCCACCGGTAGGCCGAAGGTAATTGTCGCGGCTATCGCGGCGCACGCCAACCGACGTCCCGAACAGGGAGTGGGAGCCAGTATCCCGGCTGATCGAGAGTGGGGCGTCGAGCGGCACGTCGTGAACGTTGACCTGTTCCACTCGCGTGGCCACGTTGGCCGACCAGTATTGGCTGAGTTGTCGGCCCACGCCCACTCGGACGCCCACGCGGTCCTCGACGTATTCGATGAACGCCCGGTTGTAGTAGTAGCCGCTGACCGTCAGGCTAAAAAGGCTGTCGAAGACGCGCGGATTGCGCCAGCTTGCCGTATAGCGCTGGAAGACCGTGCCGGGCACCGCTTCGAGCCGGAACTCCTCGCCGCCGCCACGGAACGCCCGTCCCGATGCGATGTCGTCCCAACTCGTCGGGATGTTCAAGATGTCGAAATTGCGTTCGTTGAGGACGATGCTGCCGGTGATGCCGGCGTCGGAGTTGATTCCCGCTCCGAGCAGGAAGCTGCCGGTCTGCGTTTCCTGCACATTCACCAGAACATCGCGGAACGGCGAATCGCCCTGGCCTTCCAGCACTTCGACTTTCGGCTTGATGCCGTTCATGGGATCTTCCTTGAAGATCCCGAGCCGCGAGAGATTCCCTTCAGCCCCTGCCACGTCCGGCCAGGTGAGAATCTGTCCGGGGTAGAAGGGCAACTCGCGGCGAATGATGCGGTCCTGCGTCACCGTGTTGCCGCGAATGATGATCTCGCCGACGCGCGTCGGCGGCGCCTCCATCACTTCGTAATGCACGCGCACGACGCCTTTGCCCGGTTCGGGCTCCGGATGCTCTTCACGCACGCCAACCGCCCGGCCAGTGTAGCCATAGAGATCGCGAATTCGCCGCAGGTCGCTTGAGATCGTATTGCGATCGTAGAAGTTGTTTTCGCGAAGGTCGGTGTATTCGAGCAGCTTCTGCTCGCTGAACACTTTGTTGCCGCTGATCTGAACGCGGCCGACCTTGTAGCGCGGCCCCTCCTCGATGAAAAAGGTGACGGCGACTCGGCTCTGATCGGTGGACGGGGTCAATTCGCGGCTGATGCGGGTGTCGAGGAAGCCGAGGCCGTGGTAGTATTCGGTCAGCTTCATCGTGTCGAAGTCGATCTGGCCGGGGTTGTAGTCGCCGCCAATTAACCCCGCGAGCCGAGGCGCGAGATCGACAGTTGTTCGCGCAGCCGGCCCGCGGTGATTCCCGAATCGTGCCGGCCGACAAACTTGAAGTCGATATCGCTGATTTTGACCACCGGCCCTTCGACGATATCGAAAACCACTTTTCGGTCGTTGAGCTTGGTCCCCTCACGGAGCGTGACGCTCGCGTGAATTCGGCCCATCTCCTGATACTTGCGCAAAATGTTCAGTCGAGCCTGCTGGTTCAAGTGCGGCGACATCGGCATGCGGATGCGCAGACCCGTGAGTTGATCCAGCTCTTTCTTGTTCAGATGATCGGCGCCGAGGTACTTGATCTCTTCGATGAAATTCGTCAGCTCGGTGACGTACAGGATCACGTTCACTTTGCCGTCCGGCCGCTCGACCGTGCGCAACTCGATGCCGTTCGGCGTGAACCAACCCTTGCCGTACAGTTTGTCGATGCCGGAGCGGATGTTCTCTTCGATGTATGCCTGGTCGGGACGAAGTCCGAAGACGGCGAGGATCTCATGGGATGGACGGATGCGATTTCCCGAAACGAGCACCTCGGCGACGATCTTGCCGGCTGGTGGATCGGCGTAGGCATATCGCGTGACGTGGAGGCCGGCCACAATGCCGAGCAACCCCATCACCACGAAAGACGCCATGCGGACTGTGCGCATCATGGTCCACCCCTGGACGACACTCTTCCCACCAGAAGCGGGGCTGATATGCCTGTTCTGAAAAAGTGTCAAGTCGAAGGCGGACTTGGCCGACATGCTCCTTCCCCAGATTGCGGTGCATGGCAGAATGGGCTGTCGCCGCGAAGGAGGAAAGCGTCGAGCGTCCGAGCCAGCGGCTCGAACGCTAAACGGGACATTGAGATTGTTGCATAACGCCCTTCCGCAAGATATCTTCAATATTCCCCCCACGCCGTGCAATCATCCCGCCTGGCCGTTCCCGTTCGGAGATTCTTCCATGCGACTTCGCACCCGCGCCGCATTCGTCGCAATCGCCGGTCTCATCGCCTGGACCGCTTTTGGCGACGAGAAAGACGCGAAGTACCTGGATCCGATCGACGTCCATGTTCCGTCGGTCTTGACCGACAAGTCGGTCAACATCGATTACGACATCGTTTACGTCCGAGCGAAACGGGCCGGGGACAAGGTGCATAAGCGTTTCTTCACCGACTTCTCGCAGCCCGTTACGATGGAGCCCGGGGCCGATCTCATGCTGCTCCATCCCAATGGCAAGGAAGAAGTGCTCGTCGAGGGCGGCAATGGCTCCGTGACCGATCCGGTCGTGTCGTTCGATGGCCAGTGGGTCTATTACGTTCACATCCACAATTTGCAGAATGCGAGCCAGTGGAACCCGCCGCGCGAGGGGGCCGACATTTACAAGGTCAACGTCCAGTCGAAGAAGATCGTCAAGCTGACCAATCAGCATTTCAGTCCCGAATCTCGGCGCCGCCAACTGGTCGCGCGATTTCCGCACGCCGCAGGATGGCAAATCGCATTTCGAGTACGGCGTCTACAACATGGGGCCGTGCCCGCTGCCGGGCGGGCGCATTGCGTTCACCAGCAACCGCGATGGCTTTCGGCCGGCGAAGGGTTATCCGGCCATCGCGTTGCAACTCTTCGTCATGGATGATTCCGACACCGACATCCGCGATCACGAAGATCCGCCGAACCTCGAAAAGATCGGCTATCTGAATCTCGCGGGGGCGTTGCACCCGGTGGTTCTCAAAGATGGCCGAATCATGTACAGCTCGCTCGAATCGCAGGGCAATCGCAGCGAGATTCTCTGGGGAATCTGGACGATCCATCCGGATGGCACGAACTGGGCGCCGCTCGTCAGCGCGTTCGACCCCGGCGGCGCGCCGAACGGCTTTCATTTCGCCACACAGCTTGCGGACGGCGCGATCATTTTCGAGGAGTATTACAACCAGAACAACAGCGGCTTCGGCGCACTGCTCAAGATGCCGCCGAGCCCGCCGGAGGGCTACGCCGCGTTCGGCCCGGCTCGCATGGACGACCCGCGGAACAAACCGTGGCGTTATGGTCGCTTCGAAAACGGCAAGCCGGTCTTCTATCGCATGCCGTTCTTGCCGACCGGGTCGATGTCGTTGACGCCGTTCACGCACGGCAATGAGGGACCAGCCGATCACTCCATCTGTGGCGACAAGAATTCGCCATGCGTCGGCAAGTTCACGCACCCGTCCGCCGCGCCCGACAATAACCTGCTCGTCTGCTATTCGCCGGGCCCGGTGAATCATCAATACACGTTCCTGCCCGCAACTCGACGGCGGCATCTACCTCATCAAGAACGGCGAAGTGGTGAATGAGCCGGCCCAAATGCGGCTCATCAAGAATGACCCCGAGTACAACGAGTGCTGGCCGCGAGCAGTCGTGCCATACAAGCGGATCTATGGCATCGATGAGCCCGTCAACCTGCCGCGATTCGCCAACGACGGCAAACTATCCAAGCAATTGCCCGAAGGCACGCCGTTCGGGCTCATCGGGACGGCGAGCTTTTACAAACGCGAAAGCTATCCGAACGGCGCCGTGCCCGAAGGCAAGACGACGGCAATGTTCCTCGGCAAGAACAACAACTCGTGGAAGGGACTCGATCCCTTCACCAGTCATGGCAACGGCATGCCGCTCAACTGGCACAATCAAGGCGCCGACGTCGGACTGTATTCGAATGCGGACATTCATGCCGTCCGCATCCTGGCAATGGAACCAACCACCGATCGCAAGGGCGCGAACAGCGGCCGGCGTTATTTCAACCACGCCGGCGAACGGCTGCGCATCCTGGGCGAAATCCCATTGCGCAAATTCTCGCAAAGCCCAGGGACGAACGTCCCTGGGCTGATCCCGACGGCAATCCCGACACCAGCTTCCTCGCCAAGATCCCGGCGGATGTCGGCTTTACGTTCCAAACGATCGACAAGCACGGGATGGTGCTGAACATGTCGCAGACCTGGCATCAACTACGGCCGGGTGAAATTCGCAACGACTGCGGCGGCTGCCACGCCCACAGCCAGAAGCCGACGGATTTCGACCTCACCGCGGCCGCGAAGCCCGATTACAAGGTGTGGGACCTGGTCAACACGACGCCGCTCGTCACCGACAAATCCAGAGACGAAAGCAAGAAGCAATGGGATACCGACAACACAGCGGGATTACGGTTCGCCAAGGCGCCGCTCAACGTCGAATACTGGCGCAATGTGCAGCCCATCCTTCAAAAGAGCTGCGTCCCATGTCATGAGGGCAAAAAACCAGCCGGCCATCTCAATCTCAATGCCGACGACGAATGGGTCCAGGTCGAGCAACAGGGCAAGTTCCCCGGCACCTACTATCGCCTGGCAATGGATGAAGGAGCCAAGTTTGGCTACAAGCCCGTCGGCTGGGATAGCTGGGGCTATCCGAACGCATCGCGATATATCCGCAAATTCCAATCGCGCCGCAGCCTATTGGTCTGGAAGATTTATGGCCAAAGACTCGATGGCTTCTCCAACGACGATCATGCATCCGAAACCAAGCCTGGCAGCGGCAAGCTTGCGTTTCATGGCAAGGAAGTCGACGTCAATAAATACAAGTCGGATGCAGACCTGGACTATTACGGCAAGCAAATGCCGCCGCCGCTCGCTGCCGCCGGCCGACCGCTGACCGACGAAGACCGCCGCACGATCGTGCGCTGGATTGATCTCGGTTGCCCGATTGATCGGGACTATGATCCGGCCCATCCCGACCGCCCTGGCTTCGGCTGGATGCTCGATGATCAGCGGCCGACGCTGACCATCACCGATCCGCAACCCGGAAAGAACACGCAACTATCGCGCATCCTGATCGGCATGCACGACTACGGCAGCGGACTCGATCTCGATCGGTTCCATGTTGAAGCCGATTTTGCCATCGACGGCATGCCGGCCGGCGAGCAATTGGCGAAGAAGTTCCAGCCGATTTCGCCAGGTGTCTGGGAATTGAAACTCGCGAAGCCGATTACGAAGCTCAATGCCGGCTGGCTATTCGTGGCCATCGCGGACAAGCAGGGAAATGTGACGAAGATGGAAAGGAAGTTTTCGACCGGAAGATAGTCGTCGAGCACGCGGTCATCAGTTGGCCGCTTCGAACTTCAAGATGAATTCCGGCAGTTGAATGAGATCGCCCGGCATCAACGGTCGATTGCCCCGTACGCGATCTCCGTTGACCAACAGGTGAATTTCGCAGTCCTTGAATCGGCCAATCTTCATTTGACCGCGCGAAAGCAAATAGCAGAGACCGGTGTTCGCCGGCCCACTCAAGATTCGTAACTGAAATGCCCCGGCCGAACTGGTTGCAGGCCGGTCCGACGACATCGCGCGCCATCGCCGCCCGATCACCCGGCATGGTCAGAAGGTCACTCCGCGGTCGTTGGGTCGATCATGAATTGGACTTCCGCGACTTTGTTGGCCGGGAAGCCGCCGCGGGTGGCGTGTTCGCGGACTGCTGTTTCGTTCTCGGCGATATAGACGCAATAAATCTTGTCGCCGGTCACATAACTTTCGACCCATTGCACCCGCGGACCCATGTCGCGAATGACGTCGCACGACTTCTGGGCGATAGCCCGCATTTCGGCCGCCGGGATGTTGCCGGCGCCGGGGATTTCGCGCTCGAAAACGTACTTCGGCATGACATGCTCCTTACTTACAGTGAGTTTCAATACTTTCGGCGTTGCCAGCGGAGCCTGAAGCGTCAGCGAAGGCGACGCTTACAGTGAGTTTCAATACTTACGGCGTTGCCAGCGGAGCCTGAAGCGTCAGCGAAGGCGACGCCGAAATTGCCGGAGGGTCGGTAAACCACGGGGCAATCGTCGCCTTCCCGGACGCTTCCCGCCGGCGCCAATTCTGAATTGCACTCTTAAATGCCATTTGGTCCGGTGTTCTTTCAGAAAGATGTCAGAGCGGCGCCGGAACGTCTCGTCTGACGAATGTTCGCAAGGCCATAAGGTAACCGACCGACCCTACCAGGCCAAGAACCAATAGGACGTTTACGGAAATCATTGGCCGTCCCGTCCACGCCAGGCCCGGATCGACCGACCAGACATCACGCAAGTTAATCGCTTGCGGCTGGTAGTAATAAAAGACCGAAAACGGCCGCAAGAACGCCACGCCGTCCCAGAGTTGGCCGATCACGTTCACTAGGAATTGCACGAGCGTTAGCAGGATGGCGATGCCGAGGGCACGATTGCGTGACCGGCCCGCCGATGAGATCCACATCGTGTAGCCGGAGATGGCGAACGCGAGCGCGAACGTGTTCAACATCCCCGGATGCACTTTCCAGGCGTCCACCGTATAGCTGGGCAGCGGATTGGGCGGCTTCATGTTTACTGCCTGGTAGACCCCCGGATCGACCGTAAACGTCGCCGACCAGCGCGTGCCGATATGCATGCCGATCAGGAAGGCAATGCACAAGAGTGGAAGCACGGTGAGATCGATCAAGAGATGGGTCAGGATGATCTTGGCACGGGCGATCGGTTGGGCCAGCAAGCAGTTCCATCGTGCCGCGATCGATTTCGCCGGCGATCGCGCCGGCCGCCCGGCCGACTGCCCAGATGCAAATGATCGCCTGCACCAGCGGGTGCATCGGGCCGATGGCCAGCGTCTCTTGCGGATCGAGGAACTTGAGATCCTCGCCACCGAAGAAGGTTTGAATCAACTTGCCAGGGCCGCGGAAAAACAGGTTATGGAAGAAGAACGGGCCGAAGTGCGTCATCTGCCCGACGAGCGTCAACAACGGCGAAATCTGCGTGGTCACTTGCACGGTCACGCGCACCCACAGGCCGGCGAACCCCGCGAGCAAGAGGCAAACGACAATCAGGGCCACGCGAATGTCGCGCAGAAGCTTGCGATAGAGGATCCAGGTCATTGTCCGCCCCCGTGAATCCGTGCGTACAAGGGACCGAGGCCCAGCGGCTCGATGCGGACGTCGGTCGGTGAATGTGCATTCAGCCAGCCGAGCAGCGCCGGCAACGATCCCCGGTATTCCAGTTCCACCGTCCCATTCGCGGCGTGAAGGGGATCGCCATTGGGATCGGTCGCCGGCGGCGTCGGGAATTGAGCACGCACGAATCGCCCTTCGCGCAGGTCGGCCATTTCTTGCATGTGAACGAGCTTGCCAAGACGAAGAATGGCCACCCGATCGCACACCTGTTGCACTTCGGTGAGCACATGCGAGGAAAACAGGACCGATTGCCCGCGTTGCTTTGCAAGCGTGAGTTGATCGAGGAGCTGGCCACGCATCGTTGGGTCGAGAGCACTTGTCGGCTCGTCCAGGACGATCAAAGGGACGTTCGGCAACAGCGTGGCGATGAGCGCCACTTTTCGCTTCATCCCGCTCGATAGTTGGGTGAGCGACTTGTCAAGGGGCACGTCGAGCTGTTTGGCCATTCGATCGGCCTCCGCGTCGTGCCGTTCGCGGCGGAGGTCGGCGAGAAAGCGAATCAGTCGCCGGCCGGTCATATTCTCGTAGAGCCGCAATTCGCTGGGCAAATAACTGACGCGCCGGCGAACCTCCAGACTCTGTTTCCACGCATCGAAGCCGGCAACCGTACACCGCCCGGCCGTCGGCTTGAGGAAGCCGAGAATTAGCCGGAGCGCCGTGGATTTCCCCGAACCGTTCGGCCCAAGAAGGCCGACGATTTCGCCCGGACGCACCTCGAGTGACAGCGCATCGAGGGCCCGAAAGGACCCATAGTCCTTGGTCAATCGGTCGGTGACGAGAAGGTCCGCCATTGCGATGTTGCGCCCGAGACGCGGCCGGGGTAGAATAGGAATGAAGGTCGTGCTTCGCACCTATTTATCAACGGGGCTCGTCATGGACGTGTTTCTCCTCTCCGCCGTCCGCACGCCAATCGGCAAGTTTTTGGGCGAATTGTCCGAGTTGCCCGCACCGCGTCTCGGAGCGGTTGCGCTCGCCGAATCGCTGAAGCGCGCCGATGTTGCCCCCGATCAGGTCGATGAGGTGATCTTCGGCAATGTCGTGCAGGCAGGCGTGGGCCAGAATCCGGCCCGGCAGGCGGCTCTGTTTGCCGGGTTGCCAGACACGATCGCTGCCTACACCGTCAACAAGGTTTGCGGCTCCGGATTGAAGGCGGCCATGCTCGGGGCGCAGGCGATCAAGGCAGGCGATGCCGAAATCATCGTCGCCGGCGGCATGGAAAGCATGAGCCGGGCGCCGCACCTGGTCGAGGGGATTCGCACTGGCCTCAAATACGGCGACGGCAAACTGGTGGATGCGCTGATTCGCGATGGACTGTGGTGCCCCTTCGAAAACTGGGCGATGGGCGAATCGGCGGAATACATCGCGACGAAATGCTGCGTGCCTCGCACCGACCAGGACCGCTTCTCGGTTCAAAGCCATAAGCGAGCGGCGGCCGCTCGGGAGAGTGGCGCGTTTGCCGCCGAAATCGTGCCGGTAACCGTTGGCGGTGGCGCGAAAGCGCGAACGGTGTCGAAAGACGAAGGTATCCGCCCCGATAGCACGCTGGAGGGGCTGGCGAAACTCCGACCCGCATTCCGAAGCGATGGATCGGTGACCGCCGGCAATGCCTCCCAACTCAGCGACGGGGCCGCCGCCGTGGTGCTCGCGTCCGACAAGGCCACATCCCGCATGGGGGCGAAGCCGCTCGCCCGAGTGCTGTCCTATGCGACCAGCGGCGTCGCCCCGAAGGACATCTTCATGGCGCCGGTGCCGGCCGTGCGCATGGCGCTCGAAAAAGCCCGGCTGAAACTGGGCGATATCGATCTATTCGAATTGAATGAAGCGTTCGCCGCTCAAATGCTCGCCTGCGGCAAGGAGCTGGGACTGGACGAATCGAAAGTGAACGTCCACGGTGGAGCGATCGCGCTGGGCCATCCAATTGGTGCGAGCGGAGCACGGGTATTGACGACGCTCGTGCATGCCCTCGCGAAATACGGAAAGCGCTACGGCGTCGCGTCGCTGTGCCTGGGCGGCGGGAACGCCGTCGCGATGGTGATTGAGAGGATGTGATCGTCATGAGTCGGTTTGGCGGAGCCCGAAGCGCAACGCGAGGGCGACGCCGAACCGCCAGAGTCGTAATGTTCTCGGACCAAATCGGCTGGCAAAGCCTGGCCCGCCTCGCCCTCCCCATGAACTGCCTTGCGGCGGGCGAGGAACATATATACGATTCTTGATTCGTTTGCCAATGGGGGCGAAGAACCCCCTTTCCCCCACGCGAATGGGGGAGCGATTTTCTTGCTTTTCAGCCGACTATTCCGGTGCCGGAGCGGCCTTGGGCGTCAACTCGAAGCCGAGAGCGGCGGCTTTCTTGCGCAGCGTCCGCTCGGCTTGTGCTCGCATCTTGGCCGCGTACTCGGCCATGCCTTTGACGACGTATTCCGTGCCGTACTTGAGCATGCGATAGACCAGACGAGCGAGCTTGTGCGCCGTCGCCGTGCACGCGCCGCGACCGCCAATCCGCGAGCGCATGCGCCGATAGAACATTCCCAACGGGGTCATGGTTCGACCCACGGACTCCGCGCACATTCGCAAGGCACGCTTGACCCGGCCCGAGCCCTTGCGTGGCGATGTCTTCTTCTCGGTTTGGTTGCTCGTCGAGGTCTTCGGGCACAACCCCAGCCAACTGGCAAAGTGCCGCTCGCTCGGGAAGCGCGAGACGTCGACGCCGATTTCCGCCAGAATCACCAAGGCCGTGCCCACTTCAATCCCCTCGATGGCCGTCAGGTCGACCCCCAAGGCCTGGAACAATGGGCCGGTCGCCTCAAAACGCAAGTCATTCTTCTTGCGACCGCGCTGGCGGGTCTTGGGCGGCACTTCCCGGTTGCCTGACCGATTGGGCAAGTTTGCCAACTCGAGTGCAATCCGCTGATCGCACTCGTCGATTTTGCCTTGGTAGTAGCGAAATAATGCTCGCGCTTGTTCCAGTTCGAAGAGGTGTTCCGGCTGCCAGAGCCCCTCGAGGGCCCGAGCGAATTCGGCTTTCGTCTTGGCGCACTTCGGTGAGGCGAGGCCGGCCAGGAGGTCCGGACACCGCTCGCCGCCGAGAATCGCGTCGATAATCGCCAGACCCGACCGGCCGGTGATGTCGGACAAGACTTCGGTGAGTTTGACATTCATCTGCGTGAGCGCTTTTTGCGTGTGCTGCACGTGGCCGGCCGCGTATCGGATCAGCATCTGCCGCTGACGGTGGTAGGCGCGCAACGCCTGCACCGACTCGGGAGGACGGAACGAACCCCGCAGCAACCCGTACGCGTGCAGCCGCTGAATCCATTGGCAATCGAGAACGTCGGTTTTGGGCCGGGCGCCGCAGGTGCGCAGTTGGCCGGGTTCGACCAGGAAAGCCTCGAACCCTTCCGCTTCCAGCAACTCGAACAACGGAATCCAGTAGACGCCGGTCGATTCCATCGCCACGGTCGTGATGCCCTGCCGACGCAAGTGGGCGACGATCTGGTGCAGGTCGGCCGTGTAAGCGCCAAATGTGTCGACCATGTCCAAGCCGACGCAGACGACATGATTGTCCGAGTGCACGTCGATGCCGGCGGCGTGCGGATTCTGCACGACCATCGGCGGCGGCGTCACGCGGAATTCGCGAACCGGACTGGCTTTCTTGCGGGCTTTCAGTTTGCGACGACTCAAGATGTCCTCCATTTCGCCGGCGAGAAAAGGGATGGGCGAGATGGCGGACAAAGTGAGAGGGGAACGGGGAAAACAGCAATCTCCCCAACGGGATCAACGCGTCGATGCGGACATCGACGCCAGTCACCAATGAACCGGCCACCAACTCTCGGGCCAGGCTCGCGTTCGGGCACGAAGCACCAAGGACGAAACGGCCACAACTCCATCCGCCACTATCAATCGTAACAGCGAGTCAAAACCGTATCTCCCGTTCACGGGAAGACCGGGCCGACCCGCGGCGCAGGGGTTCGCGTTGCGCTTCGGGCTCCGCCGGCATTTCCGGATTTCTGTTGGCGTGCAACTTCCAGATTTGCTGTTCAGGTTGCACGCCGCCGTCGTCGCAGGAGGGCAATCGCCAAGACGACGATCGCGCCAACCGCCACCCACACGACCCAGTTCCGGAACAGCCCATCCGCGGACCAGCCGCCGCGCGTGCGGACCGAATCGGCCGTCGGAAAATCTTCCGGAATCGGAATCGTCACCTCGTTGGTAGCCGCCCATTCCGTTCCGCGGAGGACGAGCGTTTCGAAGCCGACACACTTCATCGCGGCAACGTCGTGGCCGAGCGGTGTGTGGAAGACTCGCCCCTTACCGTATTTCACGGTCCACGCCATCGGCTCGTGGACGCCGGTGCCTTCTTCAGCGGGGTCGGAATAAGCGGTGGCGAGCAATGTCAGATCCTTCGCCGGGCCGCGTAGACCGTGATAGAGTTCGTCGCGGGCGTGCATCCAGACCGGCGGCATTCCCTTCGTGATCGGATGATCTGGATTGCGAACAGTGATCGCGAACTTGTGCCGTTTGCCGTGCCCGCTGTCGGGGCCGTCGCCCGATTCGACGCGGAATTGCTGGCCGCTCTCGTCCACTCCAATGCGCGCGCCGATGGTCTTCAATCGCCAGCCGAGACCGATCATGCGGTTGTAATTCTCCCGGCTCGGGAACGCATTGTCCGCGGCATGGATGACGACCAGTCCCTTGCCTTCTTCGATCGACTTTTCGAGTTCGTCGAATACCAGATCGGGCCAGGGCAGGCCGTTGTAGTTGAGCACGACGACATCGACTTGTTCGAAGTGGGGACGAAAGGCGGCCATGTCGAGGTCGTACTGTTCCGGATTCTGGAAATAGCGTTTGCCGTCGGGTGTGTGCGGCGAAGGCGGAGTGGTTGCCACATCAACTACGAAGCGACCGCTGTCCTCGTACATGGATCGGAGGTAGGCCGTGGTCGTGCGCCAATCGTGGTTGTTCTGCCCGTCGATAATCATGACGCGAATCTTCGGCGGCGTGTCGGCTGCACAAATGGGCGACAAGACGAAGAGATAAAACAATAAAACGGCCAATAGCCCGCGTCTGTTGATTTGCGCAAGTCGCGTGATCTGTAGCGATTCTTCCATGTCATCCGTCCGTATCGGCCACGGGCCGGCGGCGGTCTGTGTTGGCCGCGGCCCAATTACGACGATAGAATAGTGATCGATCGACAAGGCACGTCGAGCGACGCCAATTCGCGCCCGTTTGCGGAACCCTCATGATGCGATTGCCAATCTCTCGACGGAAATTCCTGTTTCTCGGCGCCGGCACGCTGGCGCTGGCCGGGACCGGCTATGGCATCTCTCGGCGGCCGTTGAAATTGGCGCTGATCGGCGCGGGGATCCGTGGGCGGGCTCTGTCAGCGTCGATTTCTCAGCTGTACTGGCTCCCGGGATTGTACCCCGATGTCGTCGCCGTTTGCGACGTGGACAGCAAGCACGCTCATGATGTTCGCGACATGCACTGGCCGCACGCGGAGACTTACGACCATTACCAGCAGGTGATCGAACGCGACGACATCCAGGGCGTCGTGATTGCCACCCCCGACCACTGGCACACGCTAATTGCCTATCACGCATTGAAGGCGGGCAAAGCGGTCTATTGCGAGAAACCAATCGGCTTGACCGTTGCCGAGGGACAATTCCTCATCCGCACGGTGAACGAGACCAAGAGTGTTTTCCAGGCAGGCACGATTCAACGCAGCGACTACAAATTCCGCACGGCCGCGGAACTGGTGCGGAACAATCGTCTGGGCACTTTGCACAAGGTGACGATTGGATTGCCGCAGCGCTGGGCGGGCATCTCACCGGGACCGTTCCCGACCATGCCGCCGCCGCCCGAGTTAGATTGGGACCAATGGTTGGGCCAGGCGCCGATGGTCGCTTACTGCCCGGAGCGAACGCATGGGCTGTTCCGCCGTTGGTTTGAGTACGCGGGCGGCACCATGACCGATTGGGGCGTCCATCATCTCGACATTGCGCACTGGGCGATGGGCATGGACGATTCGGGGCCGGAGACCATCGAAGGCACGGCCCAGTTCCCCAACATCCCCGGCGGCTTCAATACGCCACTCGTCTTTCGTGCGGATTTGCAGTACCCCAATGGGGTACACGTCCACATTGAAACGAGCGACGACGAAGAGAAGAACGGCATCACCTTCGAGGGAGAGGCCGGCAGCCTATTCGTCAGCCGTGGCAAGCTCCAGGGATCGCCGGTGGATGAGCTGCGCAAACGGCCATTCGATGCGGATGCGATTCGCTTGCATGAAACCAATGGGCACAAGAAGAACATCCTTTCGCATCATCTGTTGCAATTCTTCGACTGCATCGATCGCGGGGCGACGCCGATTGCCGACGTGAGCAGCCAGCACCGCTCGGCGGCAGCCTGTCACCTGACGAACATCGCAATGCGATTGGGAAGAAAGCTTCGCTGGGACGCCGCTCGCGAAGAAGTGCTGGAAGATACCGAAGCAAATAACATGCTGAGCCGAGCGCAGCGAGAGCCCTATCAATTGCCGGCATAAACGAGAAGCAGATTAGGATTAGGATGAAGACTAGGGTTAGGAAGAGGATTAAGAGCAAGATTCAGATTAAGAGTAAGATTGGTCGATACCCCGCGATCAGGTCCTAATCCCAGTGCTCTGTCCACGCCTAATAGTCGGGTAGCGGAAGTCGCCAGACTTCCGTAAGCGCTGGCCGGTCAGAAAGTTTGACGACTTCCGCTACGACTGGTAAACGAGAAGCAGATCAGGATTAGGATGAAGATTAGGGTCTTTCCTCTGACCTTCTACGCAGGATGCGGAGAACATTTTACTCAAGCCGCTAGCGCGTAGCGGCGATATGTTCGCAGCGCGTCGCTGAGCACACTCCGGCCTTGATCCGTGACTCGCCAGCGGCGCGTTCGCGGAACTTTTGCCACGAAGCCGCGAACGTGCAGACGTTTCAAGAGTCGGCCAATCGCAGCACTTCGGCGCTGGCCTTTCGCGTCCCGGCCGAGTTGGGCGTCGAGAGCCGTGCGGATGTCTTTGTTGCGGAACCCCTGCGCGATGTGGTCGCCGGCCAGCACGGCGGCAAAGAGCCGAGCTTCCTCAGCTCGGGCCGGGTTGAACCCCGCATAGCTGCGGCCCTTTTCATGCTGGCGCTCGGTCAACTCCTTCAGCTGGTCGTACGTCGGCGTCGGATCCGTGACGGCCGCCAGCGCCTCCAGGTATCGTTGGTTGCAGGCCAAGGCGTGTCTTTGATAGTGGTGCAGATTGCCAACGCCCTTGCACATCGCAAACCAACCCGTTGACGTGGTGCCGTCCCGATGCCGACATTCCCGCAAGACTTTGAACTCTCCGGGTTGATTGATGACGGTCTCCACGCGTAGGAGCAAACCCAACTTGTCGTACATCTTCAGCCAGTTTCGCTTCATGAAGTGCTTGATGCACGCGCCGGGCTCACGCACCGACTTGTAGTGCGTTTGCACTTCGCCATCGAAGCGCTCGTGCCACTTACGCCCCAGATAGCAGTAGATTTTCTTGGGACTGAAGGTGAGCAAGGCGAACTCCAGCAAGCGCACAAACAACGCCGCCAGCGCGTGCCGGCTCGCGAAGCAAATGTCGGTCGCGTACTCGGCCTGATCGATGACCCAGTAATGGCTGAGGCCCTTCAGTTCCGTCAACAACAGCGGATTGACTTGCCGCGCGTAGCGTTCCAGGAGTTTCGGCCACGGCAGCTTGACGAAGCGGTCGGCGGCACGCTGCGCCGCCGACGGATCGGCCAACTCCACGAAGGCGTTATCAACTTGCTCGAAGGCGATGCCTTTCTCCTTCAGTTGCCGCGCCACGTAGTCGTGGCCATTGACATACACCTGACAAGTGAACGGTGCCCAGGTCTGCAAGCGGACGTGCATGAGTCCCAGGTCTTTGTCGACGAAGTAGTAGTACAAGACGCGCTGCGGCACATACCGGGACACGAAACCCGGCCGATCCTTGCCGGGAGCAAGCTTGAAGGTGCGACAGGCTTCCATGACGCACACGATGCCGACCAGGCCATCGACTCCTGGCGACTGCTTGAGCTGTTCCTTGGCCCAGGCGTCCTTGTCGATCTTGCCGGTGAAGTACAGGTAAGGACGCCGCGACCGCTCGGCGAAGCGTTTGGCGTGTTCGACCAAACGATCCGACCACACCGGCCCAACGTCCTTCAAGAAATCGGCACGGCGAATCTTCAAGACGTAATCGATGAAACACTCGAATTGATCGACACGGCTGATCGGCAAATGCCCTTTGAAAAGAACCCGGTCAAAGCACGACAAAACCCAGGAGATGATGCTGGCAAACTGGCCGCAAAACGAGCATACTGTCTTCATGGCATCCGCTTTCTGAGTGACTGCTGGTAACAATCATTTTGGAAAGTCGGATGCCTGTTTTCTTCATGGGGCGGTGGGCGAAGCCCACGTTAGGATTAGGAAGAGGATTATGAGCAAGATTCAGATTAAGAGTAAGATCGGAGTTTCCCGGCAAGCGGGTCCTAATCTTATTCTTAACTCTTGCTCATAATCCTCTTCCTAATCCTAATCTTCATCCTAATCCTAATCTGCTTCGGTTCCTCCGAGACCGAGGATTCGATCACAGAGTCACGTTCACCGTCAGCGTGTACTCAGTAAACGCCCCGTCCTGGTCCGTGATCTTACCGTTGACGGTATATGTTCCGGGGATCGCAAAGACGGTCGATGCGTGCGGCGTCGAGCCGGTCGTTTCGTAGACGCCGTCGTTGTCGAGGTCGAAGCTGTAGGTGAAGCCCGCGTCGGTATCGCTCTTGCTATCGACCGGGTTCGTGAACTGGAACATGGCCGGAGCGCCGGCATGGGCCGGTGCTGCGAGCGCGAACTTCGCCGTCGGCGCCTTTTCGGTAATCTCGATCGTGGTCGTCGCGTCGGTGAACGCCCCGTCCTTGTCGAAGGTGCGAACGCGCACGGCGAGCGGTCCGGAATTGGCAACGAACTCGGCCGGGATCTTCACCACACCCGCAACCGATCCCTGATAACTCGAACCGTCGCCCAGGTCCCAGACGCCGTCGTCATTGAAATCCCAGCTCGTCCGCATTCCCGCTTTCACATCGCGCGACGACGGATCGCTGATGACCTTGACCCAAAGTTGCGGGCGGACTCCCTCGACCGTCTTGGTCGCGCCTTTGATGGCGATCGTCGGCGGCAGGTCGGTGATGGTCATGGTCGCCGATGCCTCGACGGCCAGATTCACCCCGTCGAGGATTCGCACCTTGATCGTCCGCGGCACGCTGGTGCCATCGCCCAGCCCCAAAGCGCCCATCTGCAAGGGATTGAGGACGACCTTGGCGCCGATCGCATCGCCGAAATAGCCATCGCCATTCAGGTCCCAGGAATAGATCAACTTCTTGCCTTCCGGATCATCGGCCGACGCTTTCACTTTGAGGCCGTTGTTCTCCAGGAATACATAGGGCCCGCCGGCGTCGGTGTTTGTGGGCGGCAGGTTGTTTGGACCCTTCGGTGCCAACGGGGACGGTGCGATCTTGGCAACGAATCCGGCCCCGTTGACGCCACCGTTCATCACCGTGACGGCATTCGCCGGGTCGAAATCCGCCCGGCCGCTGAAGGCGCCGGTGACATACATGTTGCCCGCGTTATCGGCCAGGATGCCGGTGGCTTGCGTGGTGCTCGCTCCGCCGCCCAGCGAGCGGGTGTAGACCAGGTTGCCCGTGGGGTCGAGCTTCAACAAATACGAATCGGCCGGTCCGGCGCCGCTGCCCAGGTTCGCTACGGCCGAACTCGGATCGAAGTCGGCGATGCCAGTGAAGGTGCCGGTCGTATACAAGTTGCCCATCTGATCGACGCTCAGGTCGGTCAACGTCTCGTCGTGCGCTCCACCAAATCGGCGGGCGTAGAGCATCGCCCCGCCGGCATCGAGTTTCCAGGCAAATCCATCGACGGAATTGCTGGCACTGGTGAGGTTGGACGTGTTCGCTCCCGGATCGAAGTCGAGCACGCCGGCGAAAGTGCCCGCGACATAGACATTGCCGATGCCATCAATCGCGAGACCGCCGACGGCATTCGTCTTCCCCGATACGGCCGTCACGGTGCGAATGGTTTCGCTCCACAAATAGGTCCCGTCGCCGGCCAACTTGATGACGAAGGGCGTCGCGTTCGAGCCGGCCGCCACCTGCGCCTTGCCGGCGTCGGAAGGATCGAGATCGGCGGTGCCGGTGAACGTTCCCGAAAGATAGGTGTACCCGCTGGCCTCGACCGCGACGGCCGCGGGAACCATGGTGCCGCTGGTTTGAACCGCATCCGCAAACAGAAGCGCCCCAGTTGGATCGAGTTTCCACACAAAGGCGGCGCCATCCGCACGGGCCGCGACCAGGTCGGCATCGACGTTCGGGTCCGGGTTGAAATCGGCCGATCCTTGAAACGTCCCGCCGACAACGACATTGCCCGCTGGATCGACGGCCATGCCGGTGACGGCACTGGTGCCCCCTACCATGCGTGCCATCACGAGATTGCCATCGGGATCGAGTTTCCAGATGAACGCGGAGCCGCCCGATGCCGCCGTCAGCGTCGCCGCGGAATTCGGGTCGGGATTGAAGTCGACCGCCCCGCTGAACGTGCCCGCAACGTAGACATTGCCGATGCCGTCGAGGGCGATGCGCGCCGACGATTCGTCGGCGAGTCCCTTGAGCGTATCGGCCCAGAGGAACTGGCCGTCCAAATCGTACTTGGCGACGAAGACGTCGGTGCCGCCGCGCGGTGTGAGATTGAATGCCGCGTTCGGGGCCGGGTCGAGATCGATTTTGCTGCTAAAAGTTCCGGTCACGTAGACGTCGCCGGCGCCGTCCGCCACGACGTGAGTCACCGCGTTCGCCGGCAATCCAGTCAGCGAAAGGGCGTACGCCAAATCAGCGGGGACCTCTCGAGGTTCCAGTGTCTCCAGTCGAAGGCGGTTCGTCGGTGTCATGAGAGTCCTTTCTCGGGCGTTCCAAAACCGATCTCGAAGTCGGGTCGCGGCAATTCCAGGCGCGCGTCGCCACGTCTCCTGGCGAGCGTCGAGGCGTAAGCCCGACGTGGGCTTCGCCCATGTTGCAAGCCATTTCGGAACTGCCCAGTCCACGTCGGGCTTATGCCGCGACGCTGGCCTGGCACTCGGCTACGCAACCGCCAGATGCTGCGATTTTTCCGGAGCGCACTTCCCCCGTGCGGTCCGGCCCTGTTGTTCGCAAAAGGGTTGAGACCATACCGTCGCGCACGCAAAACGCAAGCAATTTCAGGGCGAATTTTCGATTTGCCGCGCTGAAGGCTTTCCCGCTCATCCCCCTCCCCCCAAACTGGTTAGGAAAAAAACTCGCCGACGCTTGACAGGTTTCGCCAGAGGCCCAAAAATCACCAGACCTGGCGAACGAAGTACGTTTCGACCGCCTCCAACGCTCGATCTCCTTTTCCTTGCGCCGGGAGCATCCGTGAACGCGGACTGGTTCTACAGCGTCGGCGAAACACGGCAGGGGCCGGTCGCCGAAGACGACTTGAAGCGTCTCGCCGTCGACGGCAAGTTGAAACCCAGCGACCTGGTCTGGCGCGATGGCATGCCAGACTGGGTGGAAGCCCGCACGGTTTCGGTTTTGTTCCCGCCGAGAACGGAACAGGCTCGCGGCGACTTTGTCGGCGGCTCTCCCTATCCGGATGACGACGATCGCCCGTCGGCACGAGAGCGCCGCCGGCGCTACGACGATGATGACGCCGATCGTCCCAGCCGCCGCGCCCGCCGCCGCGATGAATACGACGACGATGTTGACGATCGGCGGCCAACCCGCCGCCGCGACCACGACGACCGGGACGACGACGACGTCCCGCGTAGCCGCAGCAAGCAAAAGCCCGGGCAGATCCAGGCCGTAGCGATCATGATGTTGTGCGGCGGCATCTGGGGCATCTTGTATTTCCTCGGATTTGCTGGCGCCACGGTTTGTTTCGGCTTGCTTTGGCCGGTCATCTGGTTGGAATTGGTGGTGAGCATCTTGGCAATCGTCCGCGCCTCCAACATGCTGGGACGTGACGACCAGGGGCCGCCCAAGACGCTCGCAATTTTGTTCATTATCTGCATTCTGAACGGCGACCTCATCGTCTGCGTGCTCGGGATCATTTGCCTGGTGATGCTTAGTGATCAGCAAGTGCAAGCGTACTATCGGAAGAAGGGGTTTTACTAATCGGCGATCGCGGGCGAGCCGCCGGCTCGCCTGGATCCATCCGTTGACCCCGCCGGGCAAATCCGTATTGCCAGAGAGTAACCGAACAATCACACGCCAAACAGATCTGGGGACTCCCGTGAGTCAGGAATGGTATTACAGCGTTGACGGTGATCGCCAGGGGCCGGTTGGTTCCAGCGACCTGAGAAAGTTGGCCGAGGCCGGCACACTCAAGCCGGGCGACCTGGTC
The DNA here is from genome assembly GCA_963773845.1 of uncultured Gemmataceae bacterium. Taxonomy (GTDB): domain Bacteria; phylum Planctomycetota; class Planctomycetia; order Gemmatales; family Gemmataceae; genus SIAJ01. Next base: position 281,581 of record CAVZCU010000010.1, on the reverse strand, counting down.
TGGAAAGACGGCATGGCCGACTGGGCACAAGCCAAGTCGATCAAAGGATTGTTCGGCGGTGCGCCGAAGACAGGCGAACAACCGATCGCCGAAAAGCCCAAGCCGGCGGAAGCAGCTGACGAGCGGCCCTCGGCTCGAGGTCGGCCACGCGACGAGGACGAAGACGACCGTCCCCGTCGTCGCCGGGATGAAGAGGACGAGGACGATCGGCCCCGCCGCCGCCGCGACGAGGACGACGAAGACGATCGGCCGCGCTCGCGCCGCCGCGACGAAGACGACGAGGACGAGGATCGGCCGGTACGCCGCCGACGAGACGATGATGAGGAAGACGTAGATGAGCGGCCGCGACGAAAGAAGGGACGGATTCCGGAAGATGTGGGTAGCAAGAAACTAGTGGCTGGGCTGCTCGGCATCTTGCTAGGCGGTTGGGGCATTCACAAGTTTTACCTCGGCATGACGATGCCGGGGATTCTCCAGATTGTAATCACAATCGTCACTTGTGGAGTCGGCGCAATTGTCGGTCTGATTGAAGGGATTATCTATCTGACCAAGTCAGACGAAGATTTCTATCAAACGTACATTGTCGAGCAAAAGGGCTGGTTCTGACAGATTCCATTTGGGTTTCCGACTACGCGCGGTTAGGCTTGCAACGGCTTCATCGACACCCAACTTGGCACTGCCAAAAAGGAGATGAATCGTGGCCGAATCTGAAGCGGGTTCGAAAAAGGTCCTGGCCGGCGTCCTGGGAATTGTACTGGGTTGGACCGGTGCACACCGGTTCGTGTTAGGCGACACGACCGGCGGCATCATTCGTTTGGTCATCTCGATTTTTACTTGCGGAGCCGGCGGGATCATCGGCCTCATTGAAGGGATCATCTATCTGACGAAATCCGATGAGGACTTTCGAAAGATCTACGTCGAAGGGAAGAAGGGTTGGTTTTGAGCCAGTCGAAGACATCGTTGGCGGCGGTCCCGAATGCGGACGCACAGTCGCCTCCCTACAACCCGCACAACCGTTAGTTTTCGTTGGACGATCTGAGACTTCGCAATAGCAAAGTATTGCGTTGTCCACCCATCCTTGTTAGGCTGTCTGAATTCCCCAAACCTCCCTATCACCATGAACAGACTTCCCTTGTTGTTGGTTCTGGTACTCCCCATCGCCACGGCGGCTGATTCCCCGCCGCTTCCGCGGATTGAATTCGGCGGGTCCGGCGGGCCGGACGGCGGGGGCGTATCCGGTCAGGGCGATGCGACGACAGGCGGGCGGATCATCCTGCCCCCAGGCTGGAAGCTCTCGATTCACACACTGACCATTCGATTCGCGAAGGACGGCGGCGGCACCACTCTCAACGCACTGGCCCCCGTGAAGGGTACCGAGTTTCATCTGAAGACCAAATTGAAATCCGGATCCTACAAGGCTTGGGCCTGTATCGATGTGAAGGACCTGGACGGCAAGGAACGGCAAATTACCAGCGACTCCACCGACCTGGAAATTCCTTGAAACGCCCCGCCTTCACGCTTATCGAAGTCCTGGTGGTGATTGCCATTATCGGCATCACCATCGGGCTATTGTTGCCGGCCGTGCAACGCGTGCGTGAGGCTGCCAATCGCGCCCGGAGCATGAACAATCTCCATCAGATCGGCCTGGCGGTTCAGAACTATTCCACGACTTATGATTGCCTGCCGTCGGTCAATGGTCAGCCTTCAGAGATTTATCACGGCCGGTCGTTGTATGTCAGCATCGCGCCTTATGTCGAGCAGCCACGCGAAGCATTCGGCGAGGGCTTCATCCCCGTTTTCGTCAGCCCCGCGGATCCGACCGTTTGGCAAGGACTCAAGACGGCGCCCATTCCCATTTGCAGCTACGCGGCCAACGCCCAGGTGTTTACCGGCATCCCGACGATGGCGAGGTACGTCGACGGTTCGAGCAACACCATCGCCTTCGCCGAACATTACGCCTACGACTGCAACGGCGTGAGCTTCATCTCCGAAAAGTCACTCAGCTTCAATCCCGTGTTGCACCGGGCGACCTTCGCGGACGGCGGGCCGATCCTGGGCGGCAACACATTCAATGACGTTTATCCCATTTCCAGCCCGAACGGCGCCACGCCGAGCCGAGCCAACGCAACCTTTCAGGTGCGGCCGCGCTATCGCGGAACGAGCGGTTTGATTGTCGTCTACACGGAGGGCGTTCCAGTTGAGCCGGGTTTCTGCGATCCGGCGCTGGCCCAAACGCCACACATCGGCGGGATGTTGATCGCCCTCGGCGACGGCAGCGTGCGCACCATCGCCCCGACCGTGGACCCCCTGATTTATTGGGGAGCCGTCACCCCAGACGGCGGCGAAGCCACCGTGTTGCCTTAACCCATCAGCACCAGATTGCCGTGCACGGGCTTGTAGACACTAGGGGGATGTACTTGCCCCCCATTCTGTCTTTCGGAGTTCCACCATGGTAGTCGCCTACCACCTCATTTGGACCGCGTACGGCTGGTGGCTCCCCAACGACCCGCGCGGCAGCAGCTCCCACGAGATCCGCGTCGAACGCATCGCCGACTTGGGGGAACTCCACCATGGGCGCAAAGCGGTTCAACCCCTCCCGGCCGAACTCCGCGCGTTCTATGCGCAAGCGCAAAAGGTCCTGAAGCACTCTCTGTTAATGTTCCGCGACGACGACATCCCACTCATCGCCGATTGCTTCGGCAAAAACATCCGGGAGGCGAACTACACATGCTACGCCTGCGCGGTCATGCCCGACCACGTGCACATGCTCATTCGGCGGCACCGCGACAAAGCCGAGCAAATGATCCAGCGGCTTCAGAACGGCAGCCGCGACACATTAATCCGCGCGGGTGTGCGTGCCAATGAGCACCCGACCTGGGGCGGCCCGGGCTGGAAAGTGTTCCTGAACACCCAAGCCGACATTGAACGGGTGATCCAATACATCCGAGCCAACCCCCGCAAAGCGGGCCGCTCCGAGCAACTCTGGCCGTTCGTGACGGCCTACGACGGCTGGCTGCCACGACCGGCGAAGGGCTAAAACGCATTCCCTTCGACGACTTCGCCCACGTTTTCTGAGCGCGGAGCCGCACGATTTGGATCGTTGAGCAAGAAAGAGTGGGGGTGGACGCCAACTTCGCGCGACTTGCGCCGCGCTCCATGAGAGGGCCGGAGTATTGTCGCCTTTCGCTCCGAACCTGTGCACGAATCGGCGCCAGAGTCGCCTTTCTCTCCGCGAAAGGAAAGGGCACGCCGCTCGCGAGACGGTTCAAGGCATTTCCGGGTGCCGCCGTTCCTTTCGCAGAGCGAAAGGCGACTATGGCGCTAAATCACGTACAAGCTCGCCGTGCGAACGGCCGTCTCGTGGTAGCTAGAGACTGTTTCACGAGTAGGTCCGGCGAGCCGAGCCGGACCGCCTTGCACACGGGAATGGCGTCATGCGGTCGCCGCGGCTGGCGCCCTGGTCCGCCTCGGCTCGGCGGACCTACTTGTGATACAATCTCTAGCATTCCGACGCGCGATCGAGCGAATTGGCGATGCGCCGGAGAGTCTTCCCGAAGCAGCGGAAGCGCATCGCCTCGGCAGTCAACCTGGGTCAGATCACCTCAATCGGATAGGTCGTCATCCAAATGTCGATTTGCTTGAAACGCGCCTTGAGTTGTTCCTTGTAGTTCACGAAGAACTCGCGATTCTCGGGCGTGTCGGCGCCATCGACGAAGAGGTGAACCAATTCATCGCGGTATTCTTGGCCGTCGTGTTGCCCATGCCCGCGGATGACTTGCGACTCGGAGGAGATTGCGTTGAACTGCTGACGAAGTTCGATAATCGTCTGGCCGACCAATTCGTCCGAGACCGAGCTGCCGTCGTTAAACTGCAGGGGCAGCAGAATCTCGAACCGCCGGAGCGAACTGCTCATAGGTTGCCGGCCCAACGGTGGAGAACTGGATTCCAGCCAAGGCGAGAGCCGCGAGAGCGGCCGAAGGTACGAGCGTCTCGCCGTTGGCCCAACTCTTGAATGAGAACCGGCCCGCGAGAAACCCGAGGGCGCGCTGCTCGGTTGGGGCATCGGGGAAGCGAATGCGGATCATGGTGCTATTGTAAGCCGCAGCGGGTTGGCATCAAGCCCGTCGGTCGTCGGTTAATTGCAGCCTGAAGGCGCTGTCTCCTGGCACCTGGCCTTCCGCCGCGCGATCGACCGAATTGGCACTGCGCCGCAGAGACTGCCCGAAGCAGCGGAATCGCATCGCCTTTGCCGTCAACTTCGACAATCGCTATTCAGGACTCGTCGTGGCAGGACTTGTCGGATCGTGTTCGAGGTATTGAAACGGAAGACATGATCCTGCGCGTTCGAGGTCTGGGGCAGGCGCCACTACGGCCACGGGCTTGTAGACGCTAGGGGGATGAGCTTGCATGTCCCCCTTTCTGTGTCCCAGTTTCTCTCCCGATCTCCGACTCGTTGTACGCCCTGCGATATAGCGGTGAAGGCCGGTTAGATTCGAGTGACGTTTGAGCATTCGGCTATTCGGCTATAATGACGACTAATCTGACTAGCAACTTGGCGAAGTAAACGCTTCGCCTGCAATGCAGTCCCATCTGGGGAGGACACCGTGGGTGACCAAACCGCAGAACTGACGGAAACGATTGTCGAGAATGGATCGGCGCGGTTCGTTGAACTCGGACTCGCACCAACAAGCCAGCTCGCAATTGTTCCATCGAATTTCCTAACGGCGGCGAACCAGCGCGAACTGTATTTTGTGCCGGCTACTTCCGACTTCAAGGTGTTATTGCGCCAAGCGGGCCTGACGCCCGCCAAGGTCACTCCCGAAGGAGTCCGCATCCCATTCCGAGACGACCGGGATCGGACGCTAATTCTTCCTGTTCTTTTTCTCGGCGCGACGTTTTTGGCCGAGAATTCGCACCTCATCAGCGTCGCCCTCGGCGTGCTCGCCAACTATGTAACCGACTTCTTCAAAGGCAAGGCGGGCGTCAACAAGGTCGATTGTAAGGTGTTGATCGAAACTACGGACAAAAAGACAATCAGGACCTTTGATTTCAAAGGCCCGCCCGAGTCTTTCGACAAGCTGATTGAGGCAGTGAAAAAGGCACTGAGCTAGTCGCCCATGTGGACGAATTCAGGCGAGATGTTGCGTGAGACGCATGGAACCCTGGACGCGGCTCTCCCCCTGACCTACTACACGACACCGGTGCAGAGTCAGCAAGCAGCGGTCGGACATCTAGACCGACTTAACGAGCGTATTGAGCGATACAGAAAGACGGCAATAGTACGGAAGGACGAGCCAGCCGCAAACCTGGCATGGGTACTGGAGGCGTTCACCGACGGAATCCGGTCTTTCCTCCTAATGTGGGTACATTTAAAGGACAACAAGTTCCAATCGGCGTGGAACGCGCTGATAACGGCAGAGGACTGCATCGCAACGGGTTTGCGGCACAGATTCACAGATGGTCTCTTCGAACTAAACCGTCGCCTCCACGGTCTGGAATCAGCTCTCTTTCCACCGTGTAGGTTCACTAGCCCCAGCATTACTTTCGAGCGCAGCGACTGTAGCATTTGCCAACGCGAGTACGGTGAATGCGGACACTTGGCGGGTAACCTTTACATGGGCGAAATGTGCCGGCAGGTCGTGCGGGATATCATCGATGCCGACCATATTGCAATCGTTGATTCGCCGGCCGACAAGCGGCAGCGAATACCTCAATTGCCGGATGGTCCCGAACCCCCTAGGACAGCAAAAGAGCGAGCGGAGATTCGCAGGATGGCGCGAAAGCGACTCAAGAAGGCACGCAAGAATAGTTGAGTACGTGGCTAATCGGCGGCGCTTGCTAGGCGGGGCAGCAAGCGGGGCCATGCTGAAATCACTATGCGCGGTCACAATGATGGGAGCTGTCTCCAAGCTCCCGAGGGTTGAATCAGTGACGGCGCACCGACCTCACGAGTTGAAGTCCGGAATCTTTTTTCCCTCCTCCTGGTTTTACCCGCAGATGTCGGCCCGATAGAATGGCCGTGCGGTGGTTGAGTGCAAAGGGCTTGGCGAGAAAGCGGCAGGCTGCTCGCCTGCGGGAAATGCGTTGAAGGGGCCTTGGAACCCTGGAGCAAAGTATCGGCCGACCTCAGCCATCGCACTTTTCAGCAGCGCAGACCCTACATTAGGGTCTTTCCTCTGACCTTCTACGCAGGATGCGGAGAACATTTTACTCAAGCCGCTAGCGCGTAGCGGCGATATGTTCGCAGCGCGTCGCTGAGCACACTCCGGCCTTGATCCGTGACTCGCCAGCGGCGCGTTCGCGGAACTTTTGCCACGAAGCCGCGAACGTGCAGACGTTTCAAGAGTCGGCCAATCGCAGCACTTCGGCGCTGGCCTTTCGCGTCCCGGCCGAGTTGGGCGTCGAGAGCCGTGCGGATGTCTTTGTTGCGGAACCCCTGCGCGATGTGGTCGCCGGCCAGCACGGCGGCAAAGAGCCGAGCTTCCTCAGCTCGGGCCGGGTTGAACCCCGCATAGCTGCGGCCCTTTTCATGCTGGCGCTCGGTCAACTCCTTCAGCTGGTCGTACGTCGGCGTCGGATCCGTGACGGCCGCCAGCGCCTCCAGGTATCGTTGGTTGCAGGCCAAGGCGTGTCTTTGATAGTGGTGCAGATTGCCAACGCCCTTGCACATCGCAAACCAACCCGTTGACGTGGTGCCGTCCCGATGCCGACATTCCCGCAAGACTTTGAACTCTCCGGGTTGATTGATGACGGTCTCCACGCGTAGGAGCAAACCCAACTTGTCGTACATCTTCAGCCAGTTTCGCTTCATGAAGTGCTTGATGCACGCGCCGGGCTCACGCACCGACTTGTAGTGCGTTTGCACTTCGCCATCGAAGCGCTCGTGCCACTTACGCCCCAGATAGCAGTAGATTTTCTTGGGACTGAAGGTGAGCAAGGCGAACTCCAGCAAGCGCACAAACAACGCCGCCAGCGCGTGCCGGCTCGCGAAGCAAATGTCGGTCGCGTACTCGGCCTGATCGATGACCCAGTAATGGCTGAGGCCCTTCAGTTCCGTCAACAACAGCGGATTGACTTGCCGCGCGTAGCGTTCCAGGAGTTTCGGCCACGGCAACTTGGCGAAGCGGTCGGCGGCACGCTGCACCGCCGACGGATCGGCCAACTCCACGAAGGCGTTATCAACTTGCTCGAAGGCGATGCCTTTCTCCTTCAGTTGCCGCGCCACGTAGTCGTGGCCATTGACATACACCTGACAAGTGAACGGTGCCCAGGTCTGCAAGCGGACGTGCATGAGTCCCAGGTCTTTGTCGACGAAGTAGTAGTACAAGACGCGCTGCGGCACATACCGGGACACGAAACCCGGCCGATCCTTGCGGGGAGCAAGCTTGAAGGTGCGACAGGCTTCCATGACGCACACGATGCCGACCAGGCCATCGACTCCTGGCGACTGCTTGAGCTGTTCCTTGGCCCAGGCGTCCTTGTCGATCTTGCCGGTGAAGTACAGGTAAGGACGCCGCGACCGCTCGGCGAAGCGTTTGGCGTGTTCGACCAAACGATCCGACCACACCGGCCCAACGTCCTTCAAGAAATCGGCACGGCGAATCTTCAAGACGTAATCGATGAAACACTCGAATTGATCGACACGGCTGATCGGCAAATGCCCTTTGAAAAGAACCCGGTCAAAGCACGACAAAACCCAGGAGATGATGCTGGCAAACTGGCCGCAAAACGAGCATACTGTCTTCATGGCATCCGCTTTCTGAGTGACTGCTGGTAACAATCATTTTGGAAAGTCGGATGCCTGTTTTCTTCATGGGGCGGTGGGCGAAGCCCACGTTAGGGTCTTTCCTCTGACCTTCTACGCAGGATGCGGAGAACATTTTACTCAAGCCGCTAGCGCGTAGCGGCGATATGTTCGCAGCGCGTCGCTGAGCACACTCCGGCCTTGATCCGTGACTCGCCAGCGGCGCGTTCGCGGAACTTTTGCCACGAAGCCGCGAACGTGCAGACGTTTCAAGAGTCGGCCAATCGCAGCACTTCGGCGTTGGCCTTTCGCGTCCCGGCCGAGTTGGGCGTCGAGAGCCGTGCGGATGTCTTTGTTGCGGAACCCCTGCGCGATGTGGTCGCCGGCCAGCACGGCGGCAAAGAGCCGAGCTTCCTCAGCTCGGGCCGGGTTGAACCCCGCATAGCTGCGGCCCTTTTCATGCTGGCGCTCGGTCAACTCCTTCAGCTGGTCGTACGTCGGCGTCGGATCCGTGACGGCCGCCAGCGCCTCCAGGTATCGTTGGTTGCAGGCCAAGGCGTGTCTTTGATAGTGGTGCAGATTGCCAACGCCCTTGCACATCGCAAACCAACCCGTTGACGTGGTGCCGTCCCGATGCCGACATTCCCGCAAGACTTTGAACTCTCCGGGTTGATTGATGACGGTCTCCACGCGTAGGAGCAAACCCAACTTGTCGTACATCTTCAGCCAGTTTCGCTTCATGAAGTGCTTGATGCACGCGCCGGGCTCACGCACCGACTTGTAGTGCGTTTGCACTTCGCCATCGAAGCGCTCGTGCCACTTACGCCCCAGATAGCAGTAGATTTTCTTGGGACTGAAGGTGAGCAAGGCGAACTCCAGCAAGCGCACAAACAACGCCGCCAGCGCGTGCCGGCTCGCGAAGCAAATGTCGGTCGCGTACTCGGCCTGATCGATGACCCAGTAATGGCTGAGGCCCTTCAGTTCCGTCAACAACAGCGGATTGACTTGCCGCGCGTAGCGTTCCAGGAGTTTCGGCCACGGCAGCTTGACGAAGCGGTCGGCGGCACGCTGCGCCGCCGACGGATCGGCCAACTCCACGAAGGCGTTATCAACTTGCTCGAAGGCGATGCCTTTCTCCTTCAGTTGCCGCGCCACGTAGTCGTGGCCATTGACATACACCTGACAAGTGAACGGTGCCCAGGTCTGCAAGCGGACGTGCATGAGTCCCAGGTCTTTGTCGACGAAGTAGTAGTACAAGACGCGCTGCGGCACATACCGGGACACGAAACCCGGCCGATCCTTGCGGGGAGCAAGCTTGAAGGTGCGACAGGCTTCCATGACGCACACGATGCCGACCAGGCCATCGACTCCTGGCGACTGCTTGAGCTGTTCCTTGGCCCAGGCGTCCTTGTCGATCTTGCCGGTGAAGTACAGGTAAGGACGCCGCGACCGCTCGGCGAAGCGTTTGGCGTGTTCGACCAAACGATCCGACCACACCGGCCCAACGTCCTTCAAGAAATCGGCACGGCGAATCTTCAAGACGTAATCGATGAAACACTCGAATTGATCGACACGGCTGATCGGCAAATGCCCTTTGAAAAGAACCCGGTCAAAGCACGACAAAACCCAGGAGATGATGCTGGCAAACTGGCCGCAAAACGAGCATACTGTCTTCATGGCATCCGCTTTCTGAGTGACTGCTGGTAACAATCATTTTGGAAAGTCGGATGCCTGTTTTCTTCATGGGGCGGTGGGCGAAGCCCACGTTAGGACAGCAACCAATATGCCCAAGGTAGAAGAAGTATTCGGGATTTCCGCCCGGCCAATCTTGCGCTACACGGCCCGCGATCAAGTTGACGGGAGATTCGTTACTGCCATCGGCAGTGACCATCACATCATCGTGTACGGTGCTTCTAAGCAGGGCAAGACAGCCCTTCGTCAAAAGCACATGCCGGAAGACAGCTGTGAGATCTATCGCTGCAACCCGAATACGAATCCTGAAGGGATCTATCAGCATATTCTCCGAAAGGCCGACGTTCAGATCGAAACTTCGGAAACCAAGACGGATTCTACGAAGACCGGCGGCAAAATTGGGTGGAGCATTAAAGCTGTGATTCCGTGGTTGGCTGACGGCTCCGCCTCGGGTGAACTAGCGAAAGAAAAAGGTCGCCAGCGTTCTCTGACGACCGAATTCGTTGACGTGAACTTGGCAGACGCTCAAACCGTTGCGACGATTCTGAAGACTGCAAAGTTCGACAGGTTTATCGTCCTTGAGAATTTTCACTACCTACCCAGGGATGTTCAATGAATTCTCTCGTTCGATCTCAAGACCTTTCACGAAATGGGCCTCCGTTTTATCGTTCTCGGCGTCTGGAGAGAGTCAAACCATTTACTCGTCCTGAATCCCGACCTGCAAGACCGAATCGCAGAGATTCCAGTCGAGCCATGGACGGAGCAGGACTTCGATCAGGTAATCGACGTGGGAGAGAGGCACCTCAACATTCGAATTCCCGAAGCGGTGCGCATCGCGTTCAAGACAAATGCATATGGAAACGTCGGTATGGTGCAGGAGTTCCTGAAGATTTTCTGTCTGAAATGCGGAGTCGCTGAAACTGTTATCGAAGTTCGGGAACTCGACGATGATCAAGCGGTTCAAGCGACGCTCACAGCACGGGCTGAGGACCAACGTGGTCGCCTGCTAACGGTGTTAGAAGGGATCGCAGCCAAGAGTCGGACCGACAAACGAAAGGGCGGCGGCGATCCTCTGACCTTACCTTACTATTTGGTGCAGGTACTCCTTACCGCACCCATTTCAGAGATCAAGGATGGAATCAGTCGAAAGCACCTGTTGGAGAAGATTCGGACGATTCATCGGCGACCTGAGAAGGAGACCATTCGAATCAACGACGTAGCTCATCTACTGAAGCGACTACCTTCCCTTCAGGACGACACATTGTCTCCGTTTCTTTACTACGACGCGAACCAACAAAGGCTGCGCATAGTCGACTCTGGGCTGTTGTTTGCACTTGCCAACGTCGACAGAGCTAATCTGGTCGACGAAATACTGGACCCCCTCGAGACTTATGACGACTCTGACATCGAATGGATTGAATCAAATGCGATTGAAGAGGTCGACGATGGAGACGACTTCAGCGAGGACGACTCCTAAAGCCTGAAAACGGGAAAGCCTAGAAACAGGGACATTCCACAACGACCTTTCCGGTCCCCTTTTTCATCGGCAAGCAAATCAACGGGACCTAGCGCAGACCTGACCCCTTCAATTGCTTCCGATCGCCGTTGAGGGTATCCGAAACTGAAAGGTTCCGCGTACGCCGCAATTCGCGCCGGGAAGATCGAGGTCGAGAAGCGTCGCCTTCGTGTTCGGGACCTCGAACAACATCAGATCGCTAATGACATTCCCCGGCGTCGCGCCGGGTCAGCAATTATCCTCCGGCTGTCGTCGATTCGGAACAAGGAGAGAGTCCGAAGTGCCGCTCACGGTACGGCGAGTTTTGACAATGGCGTGATGCACTCGAATACGCCAAATACGCCAAAATCCGCAGGGTTTGTCGTCAGTATCGAATGGATTCCGCGCCCGTTGTACGTCGCTGCCAGCATTGTGTCGAGCAAGCGCTTTCGACCCAACGAAAACTGCTTCAGCCAATCGAGGAATTGAATAGTCGAGTCCGCATCCGGATACACATGTTCGACCTCGTTCGCTGTCCACCACTGTTGAGCGACGGTAAGCGCGGAATTCATGTCCAGCGGGCTCGCAAACCGGCGCGGGTCCGTAACGATATGGATGAATTCAGCGAGAATCTGCGGCGCGATGGCAATCCGATCGCCGCGAGAAAGCAATTGTCCCAATATCGCCCGCGCGGGCGTGTGATGGGCGTGCTCGAGTACTTCCGCGGTCACGAGAAAGCCGGTGTCGAGCCCGTGAATCATGATCGATCCGCCAACATTTCATCAAGCAGATCGTCGTCACTGGAGGAGTCGCAGCGGACTTCGCCGAGACTCACCGGTGCGATGTCGAGCAGGCTATGTCGATGGCCAGAACTTGAGGGCGCCAACGCTCCATTGCCTTCGCTGGGTGTGACAATAACCGATTGCCCTTCGCGAAAGCGAACGCCCTGTTCGAGCACGATCACGCCGTTCTGAACCTGCCCGCGTGCGGTCATGACCGTTCCCCACCTTCGGATTCATCGCTCCTCTACATCATTTTACAGCAATATTGCACATTACGAACGAGGAGTTGTCCAAAGCAAAAAGTGGACATTCCACGAACGCCACCTTGAGCGTGTCGTCGAAGAGTTCGTAAAGGCACATCCATTCGGCCTTCTCGGAGCCGTGCAGCCATTTCATCCGCTGCGACGAAGATTGTCAGCCGCTGATTCAGTATGGAATGAACTCAATTCGGTCGGACCATTCCCAGGCTTCGCTGGCGTAGGCGACGAGTGCAAGGTGGGCCACCACCTCGGCGAGGCGACTGCCACGACGAAACGTGAAAACTCCCGGCGAGTGATGGCCTGCTTGCAGGTGGTCCGCAAGGTGGCCTGCCATCGTCGCCTTGTCGAAACTCACCAGGATGCGATCCTGGCGCTCGCTCCACAGCAGTATGTTCGGATCGCTGGCGCCGAGCGGCAAATCCGGGAAGTCGCCGACGCGCACTGCGTCGATTGGGTTGATGCCTGCCTGATTGTGACGAATAATCGCCCGCCATAGCAGGCCGCGCTGGTTTTCATCCAACACGAAGCGGAGCGCCACGGTCAGACTCCGACTGCCTGCTTCGCGGCCAATCGCCGCCGCAGTTCGGCCACATCCGGTCCCTGTGTCGCGACCGCCCGTTGACGATCCACTTCCCGCTCACACGTCGTCACGTAAGCATCCACACTCGCGGTTTGCTCCAAATAGAATGCGATGACTTTGTGGATCAATGCCAGCGGCAGTGTGGGAAAAGCCTCAAGCAATGCCTCTGGCGAATACCCTTCCTTGTAGTAGTACACCACGTCCTGCAAGCCGATGCGGTGACCCGCAACGTGAATGTAGCCGTCGGCGTCTTGGATGAGGAAATCCGGCAAAGTCATGGAACGTCCTCCGAAGCTCGCTGGTACGATTATACCATTCGCAGTCGACGAATCTCGTTCAGCACTTCCAGCAAATCCCGACTCTCCGCGATTTCGTGTACGAGTGCGTGTCGCGTCGCAAAAAGGTGACATTCTGAATTCCAACCGCGTCCCCCCTCGCTTCGTGTTTCGCGGGCCCTCACCTTCTTCGGGCCTTGGCGTAGCGACAAGCTCAAAGCCCGAATTTTTCACCACAGAGACACAGAGGACACCGAGAAGAAGAGCAGAAAACGAGTAGCGGCCAATTCCCCGGCACAACACGCCCAGTAATTGAAGCCAGGAGGTCGACTCAATCTTGTTTCATTTTTGCTTTTCTCTGTGATCTCTGTGTCTCGGTGGTGAGCAATTCGGACTGGCTTGCCCGGCGTGCAAGCTGGCAGCTTGCGGCTACGCCAAAACCGGTATTCCAAAGTTTTACTGAAAATATGTTCACTTTCATTTGACAACCGCCCGTTTGGACCATTAGCTGTCATTGAGCGTGTGACAACACACCTCATCTCTCGACGCGGGCTTTGGGTCTCTCCGCGGTTCGCAAGCCAATCCCTTCGCGTCGCAGTCCTCGCTTCTGGAGCACTCCCATGAGCAGCAATCTGAAATCCCTTCTTCACATCGCCGCTGAAATGCGTGCCGTTGGTCATTCCTGGCAAGCCATCGCCGAGAAAGTCCAGCGCAAGACCTCGACCTGCCAGAATTGGCCGATCCGGTATCGTCGCAGTGGGAGCCAATCCTATTCCAGGTGCAAAAGAGTCGGTTTGAACAGATCCATCAGGAATGCGAGTCGCAAATGCATGGACTCATGCGTAGCGACGATCTCAAGATTCGTTTGAAATCGAACGAGTGCTGGCTGAAGTATTCCACCAAGGCTTTTGGCATGGCGAGCGTCGTCAACCAACCGGTTGAGAAGCCGAAGACGCCCAATGAACGGATCCTGGAGGGGGTGCTGGAAGACATGAACGACTGGCGCGAGCGCCTGGACCGCAAACGAGCGATCCAGGGGTTGCCAGCACTCACGGATGACGAGTTCATGCTGGAGTGGGACCGACAGGGCAACGCAAGTGGGACGGATTCTCGTGGGACGGATTTGCAATCCGTCCCCCAAGACGCCGAGAGTAGGACGGATTGCAAATCCGTCCCACGAGACTTTGACTGTAGGACGGATTGGCAATCCGTCCCACAAGAAGAATCCTTCCCACGAGACTTGGTTCCATGTGATTCCGTCGCACCGGACGGGTCGCAAAGCCGCAACGGTGGCCTTCTTCTCGGTTTCTTCCTCGCGTTCATCCTAATCGCCGAGCGACCGGAGCTTGCCGACTCCTATAATCGGAGAAACCAAGATTCGACATCGGGAGCCGCCGCCATGCATGATCGCATTGCCCACCAGGGCATCACCTTCGACGACGTTCTCCTGGAACCCGGATATTCCGAAGTCGTGCCAAAGGACGTGGACGTTCGCACTTCGCTCACCCGCCATATTCGCCTGAATATCCCCATCCTCTCGTCGCCGATGGACACCGTCACGGAAAGCGAGTTGGCCATCGCCCTGGCCCAGGAGGGCGGGATCGGGATTATTCACAAGAATTTGCCCATCGCCGCCCAGACCCGCGAGGTCGATAAGGTCAAGCGCTCGGAGAACGGCGTGATCAGCGATCCGGTCACGTTGCCGCCGGACGAGACCGTGCAGACCGCCCGCAAGTTGATGGAGCAACAGCACATCAGCGGCGTGCCGATCACCGTGAATGGTCAGTTGAAGGGCATCCTGACCCGGCGCGACCTGCGCTTCCTCGCGGACAACACTCAGAAAATCTCCGAGGTGATGACCAAGGACAATCTCGTCACGGCCAAGGAGAACACGACTCTCGACGAGGCGGAGCGCATCCTCACGGGAAATAAAGTGGAGAAACTTCTCCTTGTAGACGATCAATTCCGTCTGAAGGGATTAATCACGATCAAGGACATCGACAAGATGGTGAACTTTCCCAGTGCGTGTAAAGACGCGCGGGGGAGGTTGCGAGTGGGCGCCGCGGTGGGCGTGCTCGACTATCAGCGGGCGGAATCGCTGATCGAGGCGGGGGTGGATGTCCTGGTGGTCGATTCGGCGCACGGACACTCGAAGAACGTCATCGAAACGGTGCGGCAGCTCAAGAAGCGTCATCAGATTGACATCATCGCGGGCAATATCGCGACGACCGAGGGCGCGAAGGCCCTGGCCGACGCCGGGGCGGACGCGGTGAAGTGCGGCATCGGGCCGGGGAGCATCTGCACAACGCGGGTAGTCTCGGGTGTGGGCGTGCCGCAACTGTCGGCGATCTCGGCCGCGGGAAAGGCCTTGAAGGGAACGAACATCCCGATTATTGCGGACGGCGGGATCCGCTATTCGGGGGACATTACCAAGGCGCTGGCCGCGGGTGCTCATTCGGTGATGATCGGCGGCTTGTTCGCCGGCCTGGCGGAGAGCCCGGGTCAGACGATCCTGTACAAGGGGCGAACGTTCAAGGCGTATCGCGGCATGGGATCGTTGGGCGCGATGGTGGCGGGCTCGGGCGATCGCTACCAGCAGAGCAAGGAAGCGGCGCTCGGCAACGGCAAGCTGGTGCCCGAAGGGGTGGAAGGCCGGGTGCCTTACAAGGGACCGCTGGCGCCGTTTCTGTATCAGTTGGTCGGTGGATTACGGGCGGGGATGGGGTATTGCGGCACGCAGACGCTCGAGGAATTGCGCACGCGGGCCCGGTTCATTCAGGTATCCGCGGCGTCGGTGCAGGAGAGCCATCCGCATGACATTCTCATTACGCAAGAAGCGCCGAACTATTCTTCCCGTGAAGAGTACGTCAAGGCGGACGGCATGTAGCCTGGCGGCCATGCTGCTGACATGCGGAGCCGCCGTCGCGGATCCGTCGGGCCAATCGCGATCCACATTTGTCCCCCGCGACGATTCGCCGCCTGCCGCCGGCCTGGCAGCGCCGGTGCTCCCCGCACAAGCAAAGAGCGACGTTGTTCCACCGGCTAAGAAAGACGGGGCGTTTCCGGGCACGCCGCCGGTTGGCGCAGGCCCGGCCAGGATCCGTACGAAGCCTACATCCGGCTGGAGCCGCCGGGCCGCGAACGCTTGTTCAGCACACTCGATACGGAACGGGAACTCGAAGAACGCATGCGGCAGGAACGCCGCGATTACAGCAATACCACGGACCGAATCCAATTTCCGCCGCGGCCAGAAGTCGTTGGCGAGGTCTACCAGCCGCGAAAGTTCGAGCCGAGCGTCTGCTTTGTCGAGCCGGACTACGTCGTCTATCGCCGGCTCTATTTTGAGGAAAAGAACAGCGAGCGCTACGGTTGGGAATTGGGCCCGATTCAGCCGCTCGTTTCGACGCTGTATTTCTTCAAGGACATCGCATTGCTGCCGCACAACATGGCCACCTATCCGTGCCGGCGATTTGAAACGAACGCGGGCCAGTGCCTGCCAGGCGATCCGGTGCCTTATCGATGGTTCCCGCCCGAGCCGACCGCGGCAGGATTGTTGGGCGAAGCAGCGGCAGTGGCTGGCATCATCGCGATTATTCCGCCATAGTCCTATCGTTGGAATCGCTTGATGCGTGTCGCGCCCTCATGGAGTTCGAAGCGGTAGCCGTCCGCGAAGGCGTCCGCGAATTCCTCTTGGTGGGAAACGAGCAAGATGCATTTCAGGTGGCCGCGCAGGTTTTGCAGCTCCTGAATCATGACCTGCCGGCCGTTGCGATCGAGGCAGCCGAAACCTTCGTCGATGATGACGCTCTCGATTGGCCGATGCTGCCGGCTGGCATACTGGCCGATTCCGAGCGCAAGGCTCACCGCGACGCGGAAGCGCTGACTGCCCGAGAGGAAGTTGACGTTGATCGGCGAGTCGCCGGTCATCCGGTTGAAGGCTTCCAGTTCGAGGGCTCGCTCGGCGCCTGCCCCTTCCTCCCCGCCGCACAGTCGCAAGAAGAGCTGCCCGCCCGACAAGCGATCGAGAATGCCGTTGGCGTAGTCGACGATCTGCCGCTCCGCCGTGCGAACCAGGTGTCGCTGCAAGCGATCGCGGCCCAGGAGTTGAGCCAGCATGGTCGCATGGGTTAGCTCTTTTTCGAGTGCCAGCTTTTGCTCGCGCAAACGTTCACGGTCGGACCGATGGCGATCGAGAACCGCCTTCTCCTCATGGATCGCTTGCACCACGTCGCCGTGCTGATTGAAGCTCTTGCGTGCCTCGGCGAGCAACGCCTTGACTTCCTCGACCGGTCGTTTCGCCTCGTCCGGGATCTTGGAGTCATCCGCCTCAGCCAGTGCGATGTCTTGCTTGAGCGAATCGATGGAGGCGCGAGTTCGAGTCAACTCCTCATAACGCTCTTCGGTCTGTTGCCGGGCCAAGGATTCCAACTCGGCCTTCCACTTGTTCTGCTCGGCGAGACCAGCCTTGGCGGCCGCCTCCCGCCAGTTGGGCGGCAGCAGCTTGTTCGATCGATCGATCGCATCGCGATGCTGGGCGCACGTGGCCGACTCGACGTTGAGTTGTGAATCTACATTGGCCAACGCTGCTTGCACATCGCCGAGTTGACGATGGAACTGTTCAATCTCTCGTTCCGTTTCCTGAATGAGCGCCTTGGTCCCACGAAGCGTGGCGTGGTGAGCATTGTCTTCGGCCTTCAGACTCGATTCTTCCTTGCGTAACTCGGCGGGGTCATTGCATGCGAGCGCTACCTGGATGCGATCCACGGTCTCCTGGGTCGCATTTCGCTGCGCCAACACTCGTTCGAAGTGATTGAATTGTTCTTGAAGTTCTTGCAGACGGTTGCGTGCGGCATCGAGTTCCGCGGCTTCTTTCTTGAATGCGCGCTGTTCATCGGCGCTTGGCCAGGTGGTGACAAGCCAATCGGCCGGCGGCGTCGGGGCGATTCGTTCCCGATACTCCAGCGGCAAGTATTGATATGCGAGCCGGCATTCCTCATGGAGGCGATCCAGCTCCTCGCGCAGTCGGCGGGCTTCGGTCGTCGCGTCGCGGTACGCTTCCCTTAGACGGGTGAGCTCGCCGTCCGCCACGGTGAATTGTTCCCGGGCCGCGGCCTCGGCCTTGGTCGCCTCTTTCTGGGCGGCCGCGGCATTTGCGTGCCGGGTAATAGCCGCCTCAAGATCTTGCTGCCGCTTCGCCCTTTCGAGCTTCCAGTGAGCGGGTGTTAGTGGCTGGCCACACGACCGGCAGACGCGAGATCCTTCGAGTTTGTCGAACTCCGCCGCGGCCGACTTCGCCTGCTGAAAGACCGTTCGTGCTTCGGTCGTCGCTTCGTCGGCATGCTGGCGAGCTTTGGTCGCAAGATCGAGTTTGTCTCTTAAATCGGCTTGTATTGCTTTCGCCCTTTCCCCGCTCTCGCGAATCTCCTTCCCCGCGTGCTCCAGGTCCGTGGATCGTTTGGTCGCATCGCGAAGTTGCATCCGCACCGCGGCGAAGCGATCCAAAAGCGGCGCCACCTTGCTCAATTCCACGCGGCGGTCGAACATCTCTTGGGCCAGGCGCACGGCGGCCGTAAGGTTCTTCGGCAGCCGCTCCAGATCGGCCTCGAATTGCTTGAGCCGGGCGGCGTGCTCATCGTACATGCCAAGATGAGAAAGCGGACCTGCCAGTTCGTGCAGTCGGCCGCGAATCTTCTCCAACTGCTGTTCGAGCTGCAAAAGCGATATTTGATGCGAAGACTTTTTCTTCCGCGCCAAATCGATCGCTCCGACCAACGTCGTGCGCTGAGCCTCCGCCTGCTCCTTCAATGCCTTGAGCTGATGCGTGGCGCGTTCCGATTCCTCGATCGCCCGCTGCTTTTCCTGAACGACCAAGAGATGGGGGATGACATTCCGCAGTTCGTGCAGCCGGCGAAAGTCATGTTCAATCTTCGACGACTCGCGGATGATCCCCTCGGCCTTCATCCACCGCAAGCGCAGCCCGTTGATGCGTTCTTGGAGTTCCGTCCATCGGCGTGCTTCAAATTCCAGGTTCTGCAGGCGTTCGAGTTCCTTGCCCGAGTTGCTTCGCGATTGCTCCGCCTCATCGATCTTGTTCTCGGCGGCGATGAATTCGATATCGGTTACATCGGGAACGCCCGACAGTTGTCCATCGACGGCTTCGACTCGCGCCTTGATTGCTTTGCGATGTACATCCGCCTTTTCGTGGAGATGCTGGTAGCGCTCCAGATCGACAATCCCGGCGAGCACCGCGGCTCGTCCACTCGGGTCGGAGTCAAGGAGCTTCTCCGCTCGCCCTTGCAAGAGAAGCACACTCGAAGTGAAGGTTTGAAAATCGAGGCCGATCTTTTCGCGAACCCAGTTCTTGAAACCATCGCTCAGGTTGGTGTCGGGCACCCCGACCCACCTCGCGGACGGTCCGTCGAGGCGGAAGATATTCTGTGTTCCCTTGGTGCTGCCTCGTGCATCCCGGCGAAGCGTGCGCAGGATGCGATAGGCTTGTCCATCGACCAGGAACTCAAACTCCACGCTCAGGGCCTTGGAGTCCTTGTTGATTAGCTCGCCGGCGTTCCGCGAGCCGCCACGATGATGGCCAAACAGGGCATAGGTGACGGCGTCGAAGATCGACGACTTGCCGCTGCCGTTGAGCCCGGCAAGCATCCACAACGCCGAACCGTCGAAGGCGATCTCCTGCTCGTCCTTGTAAGAGAGGAATCCGCTCAACTTAACGCGACGAGGAATCATGGAAGCATTCTCGCACGATGAAGACTGCCGACTTCCGCGACCAAAAATCGTCGCGCGCTCGAATTCCGCTGGCGCCGGTGCGGCGGCTAGTCACTCCAAAAGCGTCTCCAGCCGCTTCAGAACGTCTGCCTGTTCTTCGTCCGAGTAGTTCATCAACTCATGACGAACGTACTCGCGCACGGTTTCTTCGAAGCTCTTGCCGTGAGTCGAATCGTCGCCTGGCATGAGCGCCGGCCCCAGTTCGCTCGCTTCCGTCCAGTCGCGATGGTACCAGCGCGGAAAGATCAGTTCCGTTTCGCGAAGGATCTCTTCCAGGCTATCCGTGCCCGCGGTGTAGCGAATGTGCAAACTCACCAATTCGTCGTTCGCATCCGCATATTGTCCGCGGAGCGCGGGCAAATCGACGGACGGCACTCGAATGTCGATTTCGCGAATCGGCGTCGAGTCCATCGGCAATAGTTGTGGCAGGCCAATTAGTCCGGCGGGCCCGATTTCCACGATCGCGACCGACTTGTTGTCGCTGCTCTCGCCCAGGTCCATGCGTTCGATCGACCCGGAATAGCGCACGTTTTCGCGGCCAGCCAGGGCCTGTGCTCGATGAACGTGGCCAAGCGCGACGTAGGCAAACTCACCGGCAATGGATTCGGCGGGAACAACAACGTCGTCTTGCTCCGCCAACCGAAAGAGCGAAGGCCCGATGGTCGCCCCGCTCACGTTCACATGGGCCGCCAGCACCGTCGGCGCATGCCGATCGAAACGATCGTGCTGCTGAATTGTACGCAGCGTTTCCAGAAATGCGGTCATCAACCGTTGGTTCTTTTCCTCTGGACTCGAGTACTTTTGCGCCTCGTCGCGCAAGTAGCGAGACGGCGTTGGATACGGCATCAGAATAAATTGCACGTCGAAATCCCCATGTCGATCGTGCAAGCGCAACAGCGTTGGCTCCGTGGCGAGATAAAGCCGGCCATTCGTCGCCATCTCGCCCATCCCCACAACCGCGGGTGCGGCCAGGTTCATCGCGTGCGTGAGCGTCCGACAAAAGTTCTCGTTATCGTGATTGCCGGTCAGGGTGAGAATGGTTCCGCCGCCGGACAGGAAGTCGCGAAAAACGGTCTGCCAGTGTTCGATGGTTTCGCGCAAACTATCGGGCCGGGCCAGTTCGCTGAACAGATCCCCGGCGACGAGCAGCACATCAACGTTCTCTTGGCGACAATAGTCGCCAACTCGCTCGACCGCCCGGCGCAGGTCGTTGGTGCGGTCGATTCGTCCGAGACGATCGCCCAGGTGCCAATCCGCAGTATGGAGTATGCGCATTATCCTTGGAATCTTCGTGGAAAGCCGGACGTGAGGCAATGTCGGTTGCGGAAACCGTCTTAAACTAAATGGGTCAGCAACCACACACTGATGTCTCCATCGCGGGAATCGACATGTCCGATGCCGAACTGTCTCGTCGCTCACTACTGCGCGCGGGTGTCGCCGTCGCCGCCAGCTTGTCCTTTGGTGAAGTTCATGCGAATCCGCGATCGCCCGAACTGGCTCGCGCGATCCAGAATCTCGAGCCTTATTTCACCGCACAAGACGACTTTCAGGACGTCTCGCGTGGCAAGCCGTTGCCGCATTCGCTTCCCGTCGAGACGAAAAAGCGCGTTGGACTTACGCGCGAAACGTGGAAGCTGGAAATCGTCGCCGATCCCGAAAAACCGGCCTCGCTCGGCAAACAATTCACCAAAAAGCTTGGTACCGCTTTCGATTTCGATGCTCTGCTCAAGCTCGGCGAGAAGCACGCCGTGCGATTTGCCAAGGTGATGACTTGTCTGAATATCGGCTGCCCGCTTGGCATGGGCATTTGGGAGGGCGTGCCGTTGCGCGTGTTGGTCTGGCTCACGCAGCCGAAGGAGAATCTCCGCCGCGTCTTCTACTACGGCTATCACAACGACGACCCGAAGCAGATGTTCAAGAGTTCGCTGCCGGTCGGCCGTGTGCTTGAAGATTACGACGACCTGCCGCCTGTCATCGTCTGCTACAAACTCAACGGCGATTGGCTGACCCCCGAACGCGGCGGGCCGGTGCGGATCGTGGTGCCCGAAGGCTACGGCTTCAAGTCGATCAAGTGGCTGTCGCACATTGTGCTCTCCAATAACGGATACGCCAACGATACCTATCTCGACGGCAACAACGACGTCGATAGCCCGCTCAAGACGTTTGCCGCCACGCTTCAAGTTCCGAACCCAGCCAAGGCCAATCAGTCCATACCGATCACCGGCTACGCCCAGGTCGGCATCGCGGGCTTGTCCAAAGTGCAAGTTTGGGTCGAGCCAAAGGGCAAGGACTGGCCGGCCGATGATCCATATTTCACGAAGGCTCCATGGGTCGACGCCGAGGTGCTCGGCCCGCCGGAGAAATGGGGCGGCAAGCTACCAGGCGAACGGATTCCCGATGGAACCATCGGCTTCGACAAATCCGGCCGGCCGAAGACTTGGCCGATGCGGCTTACAAAGGCACACTGGGCAGCCCTGCTTCCCCCGATGAAGCCAGGTGAGTACACACTACGCTGCCGCACAATCGACGCGAAAGGGCAAGCTCAGCCAATGCCGCGGCCGTTCAAGAAATCGGGCCGGGCGGCGATTGAAACGGTGAAGCTCGTGGTCAATTAAATCCTCGTTCCCACGCTCGTCGCAGAGCGTGGGAACGAGAACCTGGATCGCGGCGCGCATCGCGACTACCATCTCGATCAGATCGAAAAAGCCCTCGGTTGGTAGGACGGATTTGTAATCCGTCTCATTCAGGACGGATTGCAAATCCATCCCACGGGGAAAAACATGAAGACCATCCTCGCTCTCGATTCCGGTACGACTAGCGCTCGCGCGATCATCTTCGATCACGATGGCGCCATTCGAGCAATCGCCCAGAAGGAATTCACGCAGCACTATCCCAAGCCCGGCTGGGTCGAGCACGATGCCCTTGAAATCTGGGGGGCCCAGATTGGCGTGGCCGTTGAGGCCGTCCATAGGGCTGGCCTGGGACCCGCGGACGTGGCTGGCCTTGGCATCACCAATCAGCGCGAAACCACCGTCGTCTGGGATCGGAAGACGGGGACGCCGATCTGCAATGCGATCGTCTGGCAAGACCGGCGGACCGCGCCGTTCTGCGATCAGTTGCGAGCCGACGGCCACGACGACTTGATCCGCGACCGGACCGGTCTCGTGATCGATGCCTATTTCTCTGGCAGCAAGCTCACTTGGATTCTCGACAACGTTTCGGGCGCTAGAGCCAAGGCCGAGGCGGGCCAGCTTGCATTCGGCACGATCGACACCTGGCTCATCTGGAAGCTCACGGACGGCAAGCTGCACGTCACCGACACGAGCAATGCGTCGCGGACGATGCTCTTCAACATTCATACGCGACGGTGGGACGACGAGCTGCTCCAGCTGTTCCGCGTGCCTCGGTCGATGCTGCCGGAAGTCCGCGCGTCGAGCGAAGTTTATGGCGAGATTTCGACATCGCGTCTTGGCCCCGTGCCGATCGCCGGTATCGCCGGCGACCAGCAAGCGGCCTTGTTTGGCCAGCTTTGTACCCAGCCTGGGCTGACCAAAAACACCTACGGCACCGGCTGCTTCATGCTGCAATGCACCGGTGCAAATGCAGTGACATCGCGGAATCGGTTGGTCACGACGATCGCTTGGACCATGAACGGCAAGACGGATTACGCGCTGGAAGGAAGCGTGTTTATCGCAGGCGCCGTGGTGCAATGGCTACGCGACGGCCTGGGGATCATTCGCAAGTCGGAGGATGTCAACGCGCTCGCCGCGAGTGTCCCCGACAACGGCGGCGTGTATCTCGTGCCCGCATTTGCCGGTCTTGGCGCTCCGCATTGGGATTCGTACGCCCGCGGCACGATTGTCGGCATCACACGTGGTACGACGGCAGGACATCTCGCGCGAGCGGCACTCGAAGGAATTGCATTTGAATCGGCCGATCTGGCGGATGCCATGCAAGCCGATGCCGGGCAAGCGGTCCAGGAACTGCGCGTCGACGGCGGGGCGTGTCGAAGCGACTTGCTCATGCAATTCCAGGCGGACATCCTCGGCGTTCCCGTCGTGCGGCCGGTGGTCACCGAAACGACGGCCCTGGGGGCCGCGTACCTCGCGGGCTTGGCTGTCGGCTTCTGGAAGTCGCCCGGCGAGATCGCCGGGCAGCGGGCGATCGAGCGGCGATTCGAGCCCACGATGTCGCGATCACACGCCCAGGAACTTCGGGCCCACTGGCGCCGGGCGGTCGAACGGGCGAAGGGCTGGGCGCACGAATGAATCGTGCCGAAATGCTTGGTCGCGCAATGGACCGGCGCGACCCCTGGGACATTCTCATAATTGGCGGCGGCGCGACCGGGGCCGGGATTGCCGTCGATGCAGCTACCCGCAGGTACGACGTGCTCGTCGTCGAGCGCGGCGACTTCGGCTGTGGCACTTCGAGCCGGAGCACCAAGCTGGCGCACGGCGGTGTGCGCTATTTGCGGCAAGGGCACGTCGGGCTGGTGATGGAGGCGCTCCGCGAACGCGGTCGTCTGCGTCGCAATGCACCGCACATCGTTCACGACCTCGCATTCGTTGTGCCCTGTTATTCGCATTTTGAAGTTGGCTTTTACGGACTTGGATTGACCGCCTACGATCTGCTCGCCGGCAAGGCACGTTTCGGCCGCTCCCATACCATCCCGACGCGGGAAGTCATTCGCCGCATACCGACAGTGCAGACCGCGGGGCTGCGCGGCGGAGTCGTCTACCACGACGGCCAGCTTGACGACACGCGCCTGCTGATAGAGCTCGTACGCACCTCAGCCGACGCCGGAGCGACACTTCTGAACTACGCCCCGGTTACCGGATTGAGTCGCGACTTGAGCGGTACAGTGAGCGGCGCGATTATTCGCGATGAAGAGGGCGGCCATGAATGGCGAGCCGCGCGCGGGTCGTCATCAACGCCGCCGGGCCTTTCTGCGACGAAGTGCGACGGCTTGCGAATCCCACGGCAGCGCCGATTGTTGCCGCCAGCCAGGGGAGCCATGTCGTCCTCGATCGCTCGTTTCTACCGGGCAGCCATGCGCTGCTCGTGCCGCGAACGCCGGACGGCCGCGTCCTCTTCGCCATTCCCTGGCACGGCCACACGCTGGTCGGCACCACGGATGTGCCGATTCCGCACGCGCCGAAGCAACCGCATCCATCGTCCAAGGAGATCGACTTCATCCTCGAAACGGCAGGTCGCTATCTCTCCCGACGGCCGAAAGCCGGTGACGTTCTCAGCGCCTGGGCGGGTGTGCGGCCGCTTGTGAAGAGTGCCGATCAGCACACGGCGGCACTGACGCGCGATCACACAATTCGCGTGGATGCGCCGGGCCTTGTCACCATCACGGGGGGCAAGTGGACGACTTATCGCCATATGGCGGAGGATTGTGTCAACCGGGCCGCAGTCGTCGCGGGACTGCCTCGCCGGGCGTGTCGGACGCAGGAAATGCGTCTCCACGGCTATGAGCCCGATCCGGCATCGCTCGGCGATCTCGCGGTGTACGGTTCCGACGCGACGAACATCCAATCGTTGATCGACAATGATCCCGGACTGGCTGAAAAGCTTCATCCGGCATTGCCGTATCGGGCGGCCGAAGTGGTCTGGGCGGTTCGGTCGGAGATGGCGCGGACGGTGGAGGACGTACTGGCCCGGCGTATGCGAGCGCTGTTTTTGAACGCTGTAGCGGCAAAGCAGATGGCCCTGCGAGTGGCCGAATTGATGGCCCGTGAACTTCAGCGGGACAATGCATGGGCGGCAGCGCAAGTGCAATCGTTCAACGAGTTCGCCGCCTCGTTTGGAGTTCGTTGACAGGGGTCGAGACTGCAATGAATTTGATGGCTCGCGTAGCGAGCCGAGCATAGTTCGGGCGAGCCGAGCATAGTTCGGGCGAGCCGAGCGGCGTGAGCCGCCGGGTGTTGCACATCACCCGGCGGCTTACGCCGCTCGGCTCGCCGCGCTAGTACTCGGCTCACGCCGAATGAAACACCATCTTCGCCAGCAATGCGCCGGTCGAGCCGCCGACGAGCGGGCCGAGGATCGGAATCCACGCGTAACCCCAGTCGGATGGTCCTTTGCCGGGAATGGGCAACAGGGCATGCGCCAAACGCGGGCCGAAATCGCGCGTCGGATTGATCGCGTAGCCGGTGGTCGCCCCGAGGCTGAGGCCGATCGCCCAGACGAGCGTGCCGCCCATCGGGACCATTAGCCCGTGGCCGATTTCATTCTCGACAATCGCCGACCCGACGAAAACGAGGACGAAGGTGCCGATTGCTTCGCTGATCAGATTGGCGGACGGGAAGCGGATCGCGGGAATGGTGCAAAAGACGCCGAGCTTCAGATTGGGATCAGTCGTTTCGGCCCAATGGGGCAGGTAGTGCAGCCAAACAAAGACAGCGCCGGTGAACGCGCCGAGCAACTCGCCCGCAACGAGCGCTGGGACCCGATGAACCGGAAGGGCCCCGGTCAGTACGCCGGCCAGCGGACCGACCGGGTTGACAAAGCCTGGCGATCCAACGGCTCTTGCGGTCAATACACCGGCCATGACCGCGAACGCCCAGGCGCTCGTCACGACCATCCAGCCGGCATTTTGCGCTTTGGAGCGGCTCAGCAACACACCGGCTACAACGCCATCGCCAAGCAGAATGAGGATGGCCGTTCCGAAGAACTCGCCAAGGAAGTCCGTCATGGGATTGCGCCCTGATGTGGCGACTGTCGGCCGAATCCAAACCGACCAGCCAGCGGTTATCGACCAGTCGAGAAACGTCGTTCTATCCGAGTCAGATTCCCCTGACGATCTCTCACGCTCACCGTCAGTTGCCCGCGTGCCATCCGAGTTGGCTTGTCGAGAGAAAGCTCCCATATGCCCGCGTCAACTTGCTTGAACTTGGACGCCAAATTCTGTCCGGCCGCAATCCCGTTGACGCGGAAATCCGCAATCACCTCGAAACTCGCCGGATCGAGCCCGCCGTAATCGTACATGCCGACGCGAATCCGTTCGAGTGGGGGATTGTCTCCCGGCTTGGGCGACGCGAGCGTCAGCGTCGGCCGTTGGTCGTCGAGCATCCAGCCGAATTTCTTATCCAAGTCAATCGGGCAACCGAGATCGATCCAACGGACGATTGTAAGCCGATCCTCATCGCTGAGCGGCGCGGCCTTGCCGGTCTTGACCGCCTCGGGCGGCGGCATGATGCTGCCAATGAAATCGAGATCGGCGCGATTGCGATTCACGGAAGTATTGGCGACGGGTTGGCCTTTGAGCTTCATCGTTCGCGGATTGCCCGGTTCCGTTTCCGTGGGGAAGTCGTCGTTCGACCAGCCGTCAAGGCGCTTGCCGTAGATTTTCCAGACGAGCAGACTCCGTCGCGACTGGAACATGCGAATATAGCGGGACGCATTCTCGCTGCGCCAGGCGCCGGTCAGCGGTTTGTAGCCGAACCGGCCGGCGTTATCCATCGCCAGTCGGTAGTAGGTTCCCGGCACATCGTCGTTGTCGGGCAAGTTGACGATCTTATCATCATCGAGCACTAGCTTGGCGGGCGGGTCCTTCGCCTTGCGCGTGTGACAGCCGGCACAGCTCCGGTCGAGGATCGGCTTGATATCGCGGAAGAACTCCACGTTCTTGACGCCCGTCTCGAACCGAAGCCCAGTCTGGCCGGCTGCATCCCATTTGCGGCCTGACTCGTCCTTCGCCCTTGTCGTTAAGAGCGGCGTCTTCTCGGTCAAATCGAATACTCTGTACCCCGGCTTGGCGGCGGCGGTGAGTTTGAAATCCGTCGGCTTCTGGCTATGGGCGTGACAGCCGCCGCAATCGTTGCGAATCTCGCCCGGCCGGAGCTGGTGCCAGGTTTGGGCCATGTTCAGCACCATGCCGTTCTTGTCGAGCGTCTGGAACGTGAATGCCGTGTCGGCCGGGATCTTGACGAGAAAGCTGGTGTCGGGGTTACCATCGGGATCGAGCCCGGGGACGTTCGTTCCAGGGCTTTGGGAGAATTTGCGCACGGGAATCTCGCCCAATATGCGCAAGCGTTCATTTGCATGGCTGCGAAAGGCCTTGCCGGAATGTGGCCCCTTGTTGCGATCGGTCGTCGGCTCCATGACCAAAATGCGAACCGCGTGGATATCGTCGTTGGCATAGCGCCCCGCATCCGCGCCCTGGTTGGTCCAATTGTTCGTGGCGCTTGCATCGGCGGTGTTGAAGGGGCCAAGACCTTCATACCCGGTTGGATCGTTGCCCGCGAATCCAGCGGTGACGGTTCCCGTTTTCACCGCGCCGTCAGGATAGCTCTCGCGCTTGTATAGACTGGCCGTGCCGACGAGGCCGAAGGGCGTGCCGGCCAGCAGATGCGGGGAGAGCTTGCCGTCGTTGGCGAGCGCCGGCAAGCGTTTTGGCTCATCGATTCCATATACGCGTTTGTACGGGACGAGTGCGCGCGGCCATTGCTCGTTGTAATTCGGATCATTCTTGATCAAGAGCATTTGCCCCGGCTCGTTGATCGCCTTGCCCTCCTTGATGAGATAAATGCCACTGTCCGCCGCCGGGCGGTGCACCGTGTAGCCGCCGTTCACCGGCCCGGGCGACCAGATGCACAACAACTGATTATCCGGGGCGCCGGACGGATGGGTCACCTTGCCGACTCGCGGCGATGAACGCCGGCCGCGAACGGAATAATCGGCCGGTCCCTCGTCCGAGCGTGCGAAGTGTGTCAGCGACTCAATGCCGGCCGGACTGAAAGGCAGTCGGCGGACTCGCGGCCTACCGTCGTCGAATCGCCCGTGACGCAACGGCGGATTGCGCGGATCGTCCATGTAGCCGGGGCCAAAAGCGGGCTGACCCCACGGCGGAGATGGCGGAAACTTGACGAAGCTGCCAAAGCCGTGACTGGTCTGGTTGTAATATTCTTCGGCGACGATCGAACCGTCCGAAAGCTGCGTCTGGAAATGAAACGCGGTGGGATTGGGGCCGGGAAGAAACGCGCTCGCAAT
This sequence comes from uncultured Gemmataceae bacterium, assembly GCA_963773845.1. Classification (GTDB taxonomy): domain Bacteria; phylum Planctomycetota; class Planctomycetia; order Gemmatales; family Gemmataceae; genus SIAJ01. Next base: position 252,976 of record CAVZCU010000010.1, on the reverse strand, counting down.
GGGTCCCCATTGCGTGCCATCCGGGTGAATGCTCCAGAGTCCCCAGAGAATCGATGCCCGTAAGCCTTGCGATTCGAGCGAACTGAACATGACCCGGCCGTCCATGAGCATGGTTGGATGCAGGGCCATGCCGAGATTCAGGTGGCCGATGCACTCGACGTTGCTGCCATCGTCATCCATGACGAACAATTGCATCGTGTGCGGGAGCCGTTTGGGCGGCTTGAACGCGTTGCGATTGCTGACGAACATGACGCGGCCGCCGGGCATCGGGCACGGGCTCATGTTGAACACGCCGTACTCCAGATAATCCTTGCCCGCTGCGGGTGTGCGAAAACCTGTGGACCAATTTCCAGCGCCTGTGTTCGGCGTGAACTTCTGGTTCGTGAGCCGGATAATCTTCTTCGTCTTGACGTGGATCTTGTATATATCGGCGCCGGCGGGATCGCCTTGGGCAATCGAGCCGCCTTTCAAATCGTGGAAAAGGGCGTAGTAGACCCATTCGCCGTCGAACGATACGACGGGATCGGTAACCGAGCCGACGCCGCCTTTGACCAACAATTCTTCACTGCCATCGGGGTGCAGAAGCATCAAGTCGGCGCCGGGATCCATGAACATCGGGTTGGCGATTTCGGTCCAGTTGGTGCCGACGCCGTCGCCCTTCCGCGGCATGCGAACGTAGACGATGTCGTAATCGATCTTCACCGATTTGTCGGTCGAGAAGTGGGGCGGACTGACGTTGATGGGCGCCGAAATGTCGCTGGGCGTCTGCGACCAGGCGCACAAGCCGAAGAGCAGCATGGTCGGCCAAAGCATTCGAATCGGCACGCGATGCTCCCTCTTTTTGAGATGGCCGTGGGATAGGCCTCCCGGCCTGTCGAACCTGGCACTGGCAAGCGCTGGACCCAGCAGGCAAAGACAGGCCGGGAGGCCTATCCCACCGCCGGAAATGCATCGGGCCGGACCATTGCTGGCCGGCCCGATGCGAATCAACGTTCGAACCCGATGGCGTTACTTCAACGCCTTCTTCGCGGCGGCGGTGATGGCCGCGGCGTCTTCGGCAGCGCTCTTGGTGTCCTTGAACGCGAAGCTCTTGGTAATGTTGCCGCCCTTCGTGTAAACGAGGACAGTGACAGCGGCTTCCTTGTTCAGGTGGTAGGCCTTCGGTCCGTCCTTATCGACGGCAACGGTCAGTGGCGTGGTCAGCTTGTGTTCGCTCTGCAGCTTCTCCATGTCCGAAGCCTCGACGCCGCTGACGCCGACGACCACGGTGCCCAGCTTGTCATTGGACTTCTGGACTTCGTCGACCGACTTGACCAACTTTGCCAGGTTCTCATCCGCCTTCTGCGTGAAAATCATGACGACGGCCGGTCGGGCTTCGCCGTTGTACTTGCAGAAGTAGCAGAGGGTATCTCCCTTCCGCTCGCCGGTGATGGCCTTCACGTCGAAGGGGCCACCCGTCTTCTTGCCGGGGCCTGACTTGATTTCGTCGGCCGTGACGACCGTTAGCGACAGGCCAAGAACCAGGGCCACAGCCATTCCACAGGAAACGCGCATACTACGAACTCCTATGTGCCTCTAAGCGAAACCCGAAAATGGGAGAGGCGCGGACTCAGGGTGAAAAACGCGGGCGATTGCAACTTGAGCGCGGGTTGCTCGATTCATCCGTGAAGAGACGTTTGGACCGAGCCGTCCATTCGATCCTATCGAAGACCTCGTGATTCTTCGTCGGGCTACTTTACTGGGACGGTTGACAATGGCAACCGCTGCCAGCGCAGTCTTGTAACTTCACCGAATAGCCTCCGTTGGTTGAAGTCCAAACATGAAGAACTTCTGGCTCGAGTCCCCGTCGCCTCGAGCCATCGCATGTGCATTGGAAGACTTTGTATTTAATTGTCGTTCGTTCCCAGTTCATGCCAGCCTGCCGGTTTTTCATAAGGACAGATGGCGGCCAAGTTTACATCTACATCTTGCATTGTTTCCTATAATTGAAATAGGAGCGGCAAGCTCCGTTTGGTTCGATTGTTCCCAGGCGGGACCGCCGAAGCCGGTTGTGAGTTGGTCTTGCGATCACTTCGGCGAATCGTCCACCAGTCCCGCGACACTTCGCCTGGTGGAGTGTAAATCATGCGAGCGACATTTTTCAGTTTTGCCCTTGCGGCGGCCCTTGCCTTTGCTGGTGGCGGTAGTGCGATGGCACAGCACCATGGGCACGGCGGCGGGTTCCACGGCGGCGGATACCATGGCGGCGGGCTCCACGGCGGTGGTCACGTCGGTTATGTCCACGGTGGATACCACCACGGCGGGTTCGCTGGCCATCATGGATATTGGGGCGGTTACCGGCATTGGGAATATGGTGGATCGTATTGGCCATATTATGCGGCTAGCGCATTTCTCGGCGCGCCGTACTACTCTGGCTACAGTTACCGTTGGCCCACGTACACGTATGCGGCGCCGTCCACCTATGATGTGATTCCGCCGGTCACCTACACGTCGCCGGTTGTCACAACGACGGATGAAGCACAGCCTGTCACGATGACCGTCATGGTCCCGAAGGCCGACGCCGAGGTCTTCTTGAACGGTCAGGCAACGACATCCTCGGGCACCGAGCGCGTGTTCCAGTCGCCGCCGGTCAATCCGGGATCGAATTACGCATATTCGGTCACGGCACGATGGATGGAAAACGGAAAGATGGTTGAAGAGAAGCGCGACGTTCAAGTCCAGGCGGGCGAAAACGTGAGCGTGGATTTCCGGACGCCCGGGGCCGAAACCGTGCTCCCGCCAGAAATCAAGTAACTTGGACTGTCGCCCGTGCGCTGTCCGAGCTTAAATGGGGGATCGCTCGTAGCGGAAGTCGCCAGACTTCCCCTAACCTTTCATATGCGTTGACAGTGCACTATTGGACACGGCTCAGTGGACTGAGCCGTGTCCCTTTTGTTAGCGCTGGCCACCGATCCTCAAAACACGATCCCACTGTTCCGCTTGTACGAATATCGACGGGTTTTACGATGAGAAGCGGATGAAAAAACAATGACACAAGAGATTCCGCGCCGGTGTTTCGGACGCGGAGCGATAAGTCCAAGGGTGCACATGCGCTACCGAGCAATGTTGTCCGCTTAACGTCCGAAGGCCCAGACCAAAATGGCAGATGCGGAGCCATCTCGCCACCAAAATAACGCCCTGTCGGAGCTTGAATGTGGGGATCGGTCGTAGCGGAAGTCGCCAGACTTCCGAGAACGGTTGCCGGTCACGGAAGTCTGGCGACTTCCGCTACCCATCCAGCTGTCATGAGAATCACTCGCGACTGCGATCGAATCTGGCACGGACCATGCTAACGATCACACCGAAACCGGCTGCCCTTGTCCTGACCGCAAAAATGTATCGCGACAGCATTGGCTTATGAGGTGTGAGAAACGAAATTGGGTTTTTGGTGCTAGAGTAAATCTGCGTAAGTACTTAAATCGAATTGTCGAATAGTGACACGACGAGTTTTTGTTGGTTAAATGACTGCTCCGTGGTCCACCGCCTCCTTTGGATTATGGTTCGACCTTCCAACGCTGAGAGAGCACCCTCCCAACCGTGGATGGCTCAACCGCCAAAATGGCTGGGGCAGAGCACACCCATCTATCCGTTCTTCTAAATGTGGGAATCGTCAATGAAATCTCGCCGCCGTCGACTTTCCGTCGAACCTCTCGAAGATCGCATGAATCCGGCAAGTGCCGGACAAATCTACGCGACCGGCATGTTCCTACAAGGGTTGTTACAAGCAGATAATTCCTGGATGTTTCTCCCGGCCGCGCGGTCAATGGTGCAGGGTTACTTCACCAACGTATACCAGCAAGCCATCGAGACGATACCGCAGGGCGGGCTCGTAGGGGCGATGGCTTCGCAGGAGGCGGACTTTGCCCGTTTCGCGAGCAACCTTATTGGATTTAATCTGACCGGCGCATCGGTCACCCCTCCGCCTGTCAGCAGCACCCCATCAATCGGTCCGGCCAGTCCAGCGCACTCATTCGTTTCCATTTCGCCGACATCGGTTGCAGTCGGAGGCACGTCGACCGTTACGTTGACCGCGGTCGACGCCAGCGGCAACTTGCTGACCACCGGCGGCGGGACGGTCACGTTTGGTCTTGGCAGTGGGACTGCTCAGGGTACCTTCGGAACCGTGACCGATAACCACAACGGTTCTTACACGGCGACGTTTACCGCCAATGCGGCGGGTACGAACACGATCATCGGATCGTTCAACGGGCAAGCGCTGACAACGACTGCACCGACGATTACGGTGACAACGTCGGCAGCCGCCGATCCGTCGCAGAGTACGGTCACCGCCTCGCCGTCTTCATTTGCAATTGGTGGCACCAGCACCGTGACGCTTACCGCCAAGGACGCCAGCGGCAATGCGCTCACCGTCGGCGGAGCGACGGTTGTGTTTGGCCTCGGAGTGGGTACGGCTACCGGTACATTCAGTACGGTCACGGATAACGGCAATGGAACATATTCGGCCACGTTGACCGGCACGGGGGCAGGGACGAATACGATCACGGCCACGCTCAATGGGCAAACGGTCACGTCGACGCTGCCTGGAATTACTGTTACCCCGGCCGGAACGGCCGATCCGGCGCAATCGAGCGTCGCGCTATCTCCGACTTCCATCGCGACCGGCGGGACCAGCACGGTAACGCTCACCGCTCGAGACGCAAGCGGCAATGCGTTGACCGCGGGCGGAGCAACCGTGACATTCGGACTGGGAACCGGCACGGCGCAAGGGAACTTCAGCGTTGTCACTGACAATGGCAATGGAACATATACGGCGACTTTCATTGGCACGACGGCTGGCACCAACACGGTCACCGCCACCATTAACGGTCAAAGCCTGACGTCCGTCGCGCCGACCATTACCGTGGTTGGGCCCGCCGATCCCACTCAATCGAGCACTTCGGTTAACCCCGCCTCGGTTCAGGTCGGCGGCACCGCAACCGTCACGTTGACTGCTAAGGATGCCAGCGGCAACCCGTTGACAACGGGCGGCGCCACGGTTTTGTTCTCCCTTAGCACTGGCGTCGGCCAAGGGACGTTCGGCACGGTGACGGACAACGGCGATGGCACTTATTCGGCGACCTTCACGGGCACGACGGCGGGCACGAACACGATTACCACGACGCTGAACGGCCAGGCAGTGACCACGACCGCGCCGACCATCACCGTGGTTGCCCCGGCCGATCCGACCCAGTCCGTTGTCTCATTGGCTCCGACCAGTATCCCGACCGGAAGTACCTCAACCGTGACACTGACCACCAAGGATGCCAGCGGCAACCCGTTGACGGTTGGTGGTTCCACGGTCGTATTCAGCCTGGGCGTCGGCACAGCCCAGGGAACATTCGGGACCGTAACGGATAACGGCGACGGGACGTATTCGGCCTCCTTCACAGGGACAACGACGGGAACCAACACGGTCACCGCCACGATCAACGGGCAAGCAGTCACCACGACGGCGCCGACAATTACGGTGACCACGCCAGTCTGCGGATCCAGCCCAGTCCACAGTTTCGCTGTCACCCGGTTCGATCCAAACGGGCGGCACCAGCACCGTAACCCTGACCGCGAAAGACGCCAGCGGCACGCCGTTGACGACCGGCGGGTCCACCGTCACCTTTGCGCCGGGTACCGGAACTGCTCAAGGGACCTTTGGCACAATCACCGACAATGGCGACGGCACCTACACCGCGACGTTCACCGGCACCACGCCGGGCGATAGTGCCGTCACCGCCACGATTGACGGACAGGCGGTCACGTCGGCAGCGCCGCGAATCACGGTGGTTGGAACGGCCGACCTCGCTCAGTCGCTTGTGTCCTTGGCGCCGTCGTCGATCGCGAACGGTGGCACGTCCACCGTGACGCTCACCGCGAAGGATGCGAATGGCAATCAACTCACGGTCGGCGGCTCGACCGTGTTATTTGGTCTGGGAACCGGCATAGCCACGGGGACATTCGGAACAGTCACGGACAACGGCGATGGCACGTACACTGCCACGTTTACGTCAACCGGCGCTGGTACCAACACGGTTACCGCCACTCTTGACGGCCAGGCGGTGACCAGTACGGCGCCAACGATCACGGTGACATCGGGCTCCGGAACAGCCGACCCGTCGCAATCCTCGGTCGGGGTGTCTCCCACATCCATCGCCAGCGGCGGTACCGCGACAGTTACCTTGACGGCGAAGGATGCCAGCGGCACACCGTTGACCACGGGAGGTGCAACCGTGACGTTCGGACTCGGGACCGGCACTGGCCAGGGCACGTTTAGTACGGTGACCGACAACGGCGACGGAACGTACACGGCCACGTTCACCGGGTCGACCGCGGGCACGAATACGATTACTGCCACGCTCAACGGCCAGGCCGTCACATCGACTGCCCCGACGATCACAATCACGTCGGGGGCTGGAACCGCTGATCCATCTCAATCGACTGTTGCGGTTGCTCAATCGCCCATCTCCAATGGCGGCACCACGACGGTGACGCTGACCGCGAAGGATTCGAGCGGAACGCCATTGACCACCGGCGGGGCCACGGTCACGTTCGCGATCGGCACCGGCGATGCGCAAGGCACGTTCAGCACGGTGACGGACAATGGCGACGGAACCTATACGGCGACGTTCACGGCCACAGCGCCCGGCAGCAACATCATCAACGCCACGTTGAACGGTCAGGCCGTTACGACAAGTCCGCCAACGATTGTCGTGAATACTCCGGGCCCAGCCGATCCGACGCAGTCGACGGTGTCGGTCTCCCCGCCGACGATCGCGACGGGGAACACCGCGACGGTCACGCTGACGGCCAAGGATGTGAACGGCAACACGTTGACGACGGGCGGGGCAACCGTGACATTCGGACTCGGCACGGGTGATGCGCAAGGCACATTCAGCACCGTGACCGATAATAACGATGGCACTTATACAGCCACGTTTACGGGCTCCGGGGCCGGTGTGAACACGATCACCGCGACGCTCAACAGCCAAACGGTGACAACGACTGCGCCGACAATCAATGTGACGTGATCGAATATTTCCAGGGTGTTGGATCGGTCAGCGAAGGCCAATTCAGGGCCTGCCAAAACTGAAAACTCAGAGGCCGGGAAAGACCCGGCCTCTTTCTTTTCCCATTTCCCCACGAAGTGCATGCAAGTTCAGGTAGCGCCATCATTAGAATAATATCAGATCGCCTGTTGGAGATACTTCATGAGAGCGACATTCTTAACTCTGGGTTTGGCGTCGGCGCTCGCCTTCGCGACGACAAATACCGCGATGGCGCAACGGCATGGAGGCGGCGGCGGCGCTCACGGAGGTGGTGGTGGCGCGCATGGCGGTGGTGGTGCGCATGGCGGTGGTTACCATGGCGGTGGCTATCACGGAGGCGGCTACCACGGCGGCGGGGTTTATCATGGCGGCTACGGGGGCCACTATGGCTATGCCCGCTACGGATATGGCGGTTATCGACACTATGGCTATGGCTACGGCTACGGCCCGTTCATTGGGGCAGGACTCTACATCGGCGGCCTCGGCCTCTATGGATCGCCCGGCTACTCCTACTATGATTCGCCGGGCTATTACTACTCCGGACCCAGTTATTTCGCGGAGCCGCCGATGACTTATGCTCCGCCCTCGGTGTCCGCATACTCTCCACAGCCGGTCACGCTGACTGTGCAACTTCCGCGCGGCGATGCCCAAGTCTTCCTCAATGGCGCGGCGACCACATCATCGGGCGCCGAACGTGTGTTCCAGTCCCCGCCAGTTGACCCGACCAAAAGCTACCAATACACGGTGACTGCGCGGTGGATGGACAATGGGAAGCCCGTCGAGCAGAAGCGCGATGTGATCGTGAAGGCTGGCCAGAGTGTATCAGTGGATTTCCGTTAAGCGCATGAGTGGATGACGACCGATTTGCAATCCGTCCTACCAAACGGCCGCGGCTCATGCCGCGGCCGTTTGCGTTCGTCGAGCGATTCTGCTTGGCTGCGGAGACTCAGGCCTTTACACTGGCCTGCACCTCTCCCGCATCCAGATATTCTCATCATGCAAAAACTCGTTCATCCCCTCGAGCCGCTGGCCGCTGCCGAAGTCCAGCTCGCCGTGACTGTCTTGAAGGATGCCGGCAAGGTCACCAAGACGACGCGATTCGTCTCGATCAGCCTTCGCGAGCCGAAGAAGGAACTCGTCCATTCATTGGATGGCCACGAAGATATTCCACGCGAAGCGTTCGCCGTGCTGTTCGACAACGCGACCAATGCGTGTTACGAGGCGATAATCTCACTGGCGAAACGGGAACTCGTCGGCTGGAAGCACATTCCCGGCGTACAGCCAACGATGACCATTGACGAGCAAATTGAATGCGAGCAAGCCGTGCTCGCGAGTCCGGAGTTCCAAGCGGCTCTCAAAAAGCAATACGGGATCGATGATACGTCGCTCGTGATGGTCGACATCTGGAGTGCCGGCTATTACGGCGAGTCGGAGGAAGCAAATCGCCGGCTCGCGCGACCACTGTGCTTTCTGCGCTCCGATCCCACTGACAACGGCTACGTTCGACCGATCGAAGGAATTCGCCCAGTCGTCGACCTGAACGAGATGAGGGTCATTCGCGTGGAGGAGTATGGCCACTGGCCGTTGCCGCCAGTGACCGCGAATTATGCCGCCGACCGCGTGCCCAACCAGCGGACGGACATCAAGCCGCTCGACATCGCGCAGCCCGCCGGTCCCAGTTTCACCGTCGAGGGCTGTACGGTCCAGTGGCAGAACTGGAAGTTCACCATCGGCTTCAATGCCCGCGAAGGACTGACACTGCATCATCTCCGCTACAACGACCGCGGCAAGGAGCGGTCGATCCTCTATCGCGCTTCGCTGACGGAAATGGTCGTCCCTTACGGCGATCCGGGGCCGACGCAGTTTCGCAAGAACGCGTTCGACGTCGGCGAGTATGGCATGGGCATGTGCGCGAACAGCCTGGAACTCGGCTGCGATTGCCTCGGGCTGATTCGTTACTTCGATGCCCACCTGTGTACCAGCCGCGGTGAGCCGCTCACGATCAAAAACGCAATCTGCATGCACGAGGAGGATTTTGGCATCCTCTGGAAGCACACGGATCGACGGCTGAATGTTCCCGAGGTGCGCCGATCGCGGCGGCTGGTCGTCTCATCGATCTCGACCGTCGAGAATTACGAGTACGGGTTCTTCTGGTACCTTTATCAGGACGGGACGATCCAGTTCGAGATCAAGCTGACCGGCATTCTGTCGCTCGGCGCGCTGAAGCCGGGGGAGACTACACCATATGGTGCGCTGATCGCGCCACAACTTTACGCCCCGAATCATCAGCACTTCTTCAACATGCGGCTCGACTTCGATCTGGATGGCACGGCCAATTCCGTTTACCAGATCGACGTGATGCCCGAGGAGCCCGGCCCGAAGAACGCCCACCACAATGCATTCACCGCCAGGCCGACGCTTTTGAAATCGGAGAAACAGGCGCGATCGCATCTCGACTTGCGGACCGCTCGGACCTGGAAAGTCGTGAATCCGTCGGTGAAGAATGTGGTCGGCGAGCCGGTCGGTTACAAGTTTTTGCCGGGCGACAACTCATTTCCGATGGGCAGCCCGGAAGCGTGGTGGCGGAAACGCGCGGGCTTTGTGAATTACCACATCTGGGTAACGCCGAATTCGGAGACTGAGCGTTTCGGAGGCGGGGACTACCCGAATCAAAGCCACGGCGGCGACGGGCTCATCCAGTGGACCGAAGCCGATCGATCGATCGAAAACACGGACGTGGTGTTGTGGTACACATTCGGACACACGCACATCCCGAGGCCCGAGGATTACCCCGTGATGCCGACGGCCTACATCGGTTTCACCATGAAGCCGAACGGCTTCTTCGATATGAACCCCGCCAACGATGTGCCCCCTTCGCCCAAGAAGGAAGCGAAGGGAGGCTGTTGTCACTGAGCGGTGAATCGAATTTCTAGTGCTTTCTCCACGCACAGTTGACGACTAATCTCTACTTTTAAGCTTGGAAAAGGCATCATGAAATAGCCGCGGCTGTCCACCAGATCGAATTCGGCGCGGCAAACTTACAGGAGTGGCATCAGCGTACGACGGGATCAAAAGTTGCCAAAATGGCAGAGTCGCCGCCAACTCCGCCAACTTTTTCTCCATCCCCCCATCAGCCCAATGGCCGATGAGATGACGATAGCAAGAACTTAATGGTGTTGGGCATTGCTCGCCTCAGACCGCATCCTTCAGGGCTTCGTCGGGCAGGAGAATCGTGTTCGCGACAGCGGTGTGTTCTTCCGTCAGCACATCAGGGTAGCGAATTCCGGGCAGGATCTGCACGGCGAAGATCTCTTGCACACCAGCTTCGAACTTGAGGAACGCCACCGTCTGGCCATTGCGGACGTCGACTACCCAGACGCCGCAGGCACGCTCTTCGACTGGCAACCGATCCGTGATCGGAATGCCGCTGAAGAGCGCGCTCTCACGAACCTGCGAAAGGCCGATCAGGGCATATGGCCCAATAAAGTCGAGCCCGCGCGTGAAGCCGGGCAAGAGCGTGATGTTCGTGAGCTTGCCGGTTGCCAAGTCCACGGTTGAAAGGCTGCCGGATCCCGACTCGAGAACCCACAGCTTGTCGTTGTACCAGCGTGGCGAGTGCGGCATGCTCAGACCGCGACAAATAAATTCGCCGGAGTCGATGTCGATCAAGCAGCCGCCGCGAGCCTTGTTTTCGCGCCACCCGTTCGCCGTATCCGTTTCGCCGAGGGCGGTCACATAGCGTGGCTTTCCATCACGCAAGCCGAGACCATTCAGGTGGCAACGATCTTCGGCCGCGAGCTTGGAGATGAACTTGGGCCGCCAGCGCGGCACGAAGCTCCAACGTGGATCGAGCGTACACAGGCACGAGAAGCGAGTGTTGACGACCCATAACTCTTCGCCCACCCAGCCGATCTCATGCACGCCAATCTGCCCGGTGACCTGGAGAAAGCGTGGCAGGAAGCACGCATCGTGCTTCCCCTCCGGCTCCAGCTGGCGAGCAACCGGCGGTTGGTTGTGAAACTCCCAGACATGGACGTGCGTGCCGACGGCCAGTCGCCCGCGCTGGAACGCAACCCCCATTGGCGTATGGAAATTGCGGAAGTGGGTATTCACCGTGTCGCCATCGGCGCGCACGATGATGAGCTTGCCCGCTTGGTAGGTCGAGACCAAGAAGGAAAAGCCCCCCTGTTTCAGCAATTCGACCAAAGTGGTCGTGTGAACGCTGCGAAGGGCCTCTTGAGTCGCGTCTTTATCGGACTCTTTTGCCGGGGTCAATTCTTCAGACATTTTTCAAAACTTCTCCGGAATTTCTCATAATTCGGTTGATATTCTTCCGCCAAGGCAGAATGCGGAATCTTGGGAAAAAATTTGTTGCAATCCGGAATTCTGTTGCAACCGTTACTTTCCCACTCTTACCATAGTGCCTGTTGCAATTGTTTAGCCTTTTAATTTGAACTCGCACTGGAAGCTCTCCTTCCAGGCCCAAAAAATCGGGAACCCCATATGAGTCGCTTGTTCACGCGCTCGGTCCGTAATTGGACACACCCTCGTCGTGCGCCGCTGAACCGAACCTCGACGGATCGCCGTCGAATTCGCTTGCGGGTGCAAGATCTCGAAGAGCGAGCCACCCCGGCTAACTTTACCGTAACCAACACGCTTGATGATGGCAGCGTGGGAAGTTTCCGTTGGGCCATCACGCAGGCGAACGCCGCGGGCAACGATTCAATCGACTTTGATACAGCGGGCGTTTTTTCGACACCGCAAACGATTGATTTACTCAGCGCATTACCGCAAATCAACAACGGTGATTTGACGATCAATGGCACGGGCGCAACCAAACTCACAATCGAGCGAAGCTCATCGGCCGGCACCAATTTCGGCATCTTCACGATCGGCTCGTCGACGTCGAATGCGACGTTCAGTGGCCTCACCGTCAAGGGTGGGAACGCTGGATACGGTGGCGGATTCGATATCGCCGGGAACGTCAACCTGACGATCGCAAACTCGGTGGTTACCGGAAATAGTGGTATTCTTGGCGGCGCAATCAATGTGCCAGGCGGCGCGACCGGCTTCTTGAAGATCCTGAACTCGACGATCTCGGGGAATACCGGCGCGACCGGCGGCATCTACTTTTACGCCGGCGGCTCGCTCTTGGTGCAAAACTCCACCATTTCGGGCAATGTCGGAACGAGCAACTCGATTTTTGATGGCGGGGCGATGGTGTTTTACGGCACCATCGGCGCACAAGGATTCACGATTGAGAACAGCACGCTCGATGGCAACACGACCGCCAATTCCACCTCGGGCGGCGGCGCCATCAACTTCATCAACGTCAATGGCACGGCAACGATTCGCAATAGCACCGTGACGGGAAATACGGCCCCGACGAGTGCGCCGTATGGCGGCGGAGGAATCGGCGTCTACTACAACAGCCTGACGTTGAACATTGAAAGTTCAATCATTGCCCTCAATACAGGTCCTAGCGGCAGGCAAGATTTGGGCGTTTCCGGCGGATCGACATCGGCCAACGCGGTTCACAGTTTCATCGGCGTCCTACCCACATCAAACTTCACCGACGACGGACTGACTCTGACTGGTAATCCTCAACTTGGGCCGCTTCAGGACAATGGCGGGCCAACGTTTACTCGCGCGCCACTAGCCGGCAGCCCCGTCATCGACGCCGGGTCGAATTCCGCGGGCCTCGGCTCGGACCAGCGTGGATTCGGCTTCCTGCGCGTTTACAACGGAACTGCCGATATCGGGGCGGTCGAGGATCAACCGCCGGGATTGCCGTTTGCAATCTCATCGCCGGCGCCAGTGGATGGTTCGGATGCCGGTCAGGTGAGCTATTCGTTTACGGTCACGTATGCCGATCCGACCGGAACGAACAACGGGATCCAAGTCAACGGCGCCAATGGAGTCATCGGCAACAACGCGGCCATTCGCATCACCGGTCCCAACGGGTTCGATCAACTGGCCACATATGTTAGCATCGACGACTCGACGGACGGCATGCCGCGCGTCGCAACTTATTCCATCACCCCGCCAGGTGGCGCATGGGACAACTTTGACGATGGAATCTACACGGTTTCAATTGAGGCGAACCAGGTATTTGACTTCGACGGCAACTCGATTCCCGCCGGTACGATTGGCACGTTGTACGTCGATATCCCGCCAATTCTCGTGACCAACGCCAACGACGCGGGCAGCGGCAGCTTGCGTGAGGCCATCACATTGGCCAATACGCTGCCGGGCGACGATGTGATCGGATTCGATCCGGCAGTCTTCAGTTCGCACCAAACGATTAGCCTGGCGTCGGCTCTGCCCGATTTCGCCGCGTCTGGTGGCTCGCTCGCGATCAACGGACCCGGTATCGCCAATCTCACCATCGACGCCGGCGGCCAATTCCGCGTATTCCATTCGCTGGCGCCTGAACTCACGTTGTCGGGATTCGAGGTGACGGGCGGCTTAGCCGTGAATGGGAATGGCGGCGGCTTACTGGCGAGCGGCATCGTGACCATCGATCACATGCTGTTCGACAATAACTCGGCGACGCGTGCCAGCGGAAGCTATTTCGATTACGGCGGGGGCGGTGCTATCGCGATGGTCCTGGGCAACCAGTTCCTGAAGATCGAGTCGAGCACGATTTCTGGCAATACCGCCGACGTGAACGGTGGCGGCGTCATGTTCCGCTACGGCGGCACGCTCGAGATGGAGGACAGCACCGTCACGGGCAACTCCACCAACAACACCGGAAACTATGCTGGCTATTTCGGCGGCGGCGGACTTTTCCTGGCCGGAGTTCCGAGCGCGGCCCCGCCCAGCGGCTTCACTCCTGGCGCCAACGTTATCCGCAACAGCACGATCGCCAACAACACGACGCCTGGATCCGGCGGCGGCATTTGGGGCAACGGACTCACCGGCAATTTGTTGATTCAAGACAGTACGATTAGCGGCAACTCGGCTTCCTCCGGCGGCACGACCAACTATGGCTACACGGTGGGCGGCGGTGGAATGGGCTGGGTGTTTCCGGGCGGTAGCGGGCCGCCCGTCTTCACGCTCACGAACAGTATTGTCGCCGGCAACACCGACACGCTTTTCGCGCCGGACATCCAGAGCACGGGAACGGTCAATGTCGATTTCAGTGCCGTGGGCGATGCGGGTGGATTCACGCTGACTGGATCGAATAATATCCCGTTCGGGACCGACCTGAAGCTAGGCCCGCTTCAAGACAATGGCGGGCCCACGCAGACGATGGCTCCCCAAGCTGGCAGTCCGTTGATTAACGTGGGTTCGGACGATTTGATTCCATCCGGAGTTGGCACCGACCAGCGTGGACTGGGCTTCTATCGTTCATTCGGGGATGCGGTCGACATTGGCGCCGTCGAGGATCAACCGATCTCGGATGGACCTTTCGTAACCGCCGTCACTCCGAATTTGACCACATCCGGCGGAACCACCTACACCTTCACGGTCACCTATTACGATCCGAATGGGACGAACAACGGCATCGACGTCTCCACATTGATTGGCAATGACAACGCCGTTCGCGTGCTCAGTTCCAATGGACTCGATCAACTCGCGACGTTCGTTTCCATTGACAACCCAACCAATGGCGCTCCGCGTACGGTGACTTATTCGATTACGGCTCCCAATGGGACGTGGGAGGGGGCGGACACCGGGCACTATGTCGTCCAAATGCAACCCAATCAGGTCGCCGACCTGGACGGGAATTTTGCGCCGTTCGTTACGCTCAGCCATTTCGTGGTTGCCATCTCGCCGATGCTGGTCACAACGGCCGCCGACTCCGGCTTTGGCAGTCTTCGCGACCTCATCTCGATTGCGAATTCGACATCTCAGGACGATGTCATCGGGTTCGATCCGACAATTTTTGGCACTCCGCAGGTCATCGACCTTGTGTCGAAATTGCCGCAGATTTCCGCGACGGGCGGCGCCCTGACCATCGACGGGCCCGGCGCGGCGAATCTGACGGTCGATGGCGGCGGGCAGTTCCGGGTACTCGACTCGCGTTCGCCATTCCTGACACTGTCTGGCTTTACAATCACGGGCGGTGTGGCCGACGATTCGATTGGCCTGCCCAACGGCGAATTTGGCGGCGGCATTCGCGCCAGTGGCAACGTCACGTTGGACCACATGGTCATCACCGGCAACTCGGCAATTGGCCATGCCAACTATTTCGACGCCGGCGCCGGCGGCGGCGTCGCAATGTTAGCGAACTCGTTCCTGACCGTCGAAAACAGCACGATCTCGAACAATTCGGCCGACCAAAAGGGCGGCGGAATCTTCATGCGATTCGGCGGCGGTCTGAACATCATCAACAGCACCATCTCGGGCAATACCTCATCGCCCACGGGGACCTATTACGGCCTCTACGGCGGCGGCGGAATCTTCTTCCTCGGCTATCCAAGCTATGTGCCGCCCGCCGGCTTCCAGCCTGGCGTGGTGATGATCCAGAACAGCACGATCGCCAACAACACGACCACCGGAAGTGGCGGCGCGTTCAACGGCGGCGAATTCTCCGGCGCATCTGGTGCTTTCGAATAGCACGGTGAGCGGGAATACTTCCAGCGCCGTTGGGTCGAACTCCGGTTTCTACATAACTTACGGGGGCGGCGGATTCACGGACGGCGTGTTCTCCAATGGCCTATTCGTCTTGCTGAACAGCGTTGTATCGGGCAACACGAACCCCACGGCTCCGGACCTGCAAACCAACGCCTATGGATACGGCTACGCCTACTACAGCGCCATCGGCGATACGAACGGTTTCAACTACACCGGCGGCAACAATCTGATCGGTCAGAATCTGCTCTTGACCGGACTCCAGGACAATGGCGGGCCGACGCTGACGATGTCGCCGCAATTGCTCAGTCCGTTGATTGACGCGGGGTCCAATGGTTTCATCCCGACCGGCGTCACGACCGATCAACGGGGCGCCGACCGAATCTTCAATAGCACCGTGGATATCGGCGCCGTTGAACTCCAACCGCCGCAAGTAACCATCAACCAGGCTCCGAGTCAGAACGATCCGACGAATCAAGGGCCCATCGTTTTTGACGTGTCGTTCACCACAGCGGTCAACGACTTCGACGGCTCCGACATCGATTTCACCGGCAGCACCGTTGGCGGCACGCTCGTCGCCACCGTGAACCAAATCTCGCCGAGCACCTATACCGTCAGCGTGACCGGCATGGATGGGACGGGCAACGTTGTCGCGTCCATTCCGGCAGGGGCCGCCACCGATCCCATCACGGGATTGACCAGTCTCGTATCGACGAGCACGGACAACATCGTCGCGTTCGACAACGTGCCACCGACGGTGAGCATTGACCAGGGAGCGTTCCAGAACGATCCCACCAATCTCGCGCCGGTCACGTTCGATGTGACATTTAGCGAGCCGGTCAGTGGATTCGATGCGTCGGACATCGACTTTACCGGCAGCACCATTCCTGGACTGACGGCATCCGTGCTCCCGACCGGGCCTACCACTTACATTGTCAGTGTCTTCCCGCCGGGACCGAGTGAAGGAATCATTCAGGTCGGAATTCCCGCCGGCGCAGCGAAGGACGCGGCCGGCAACGATAACACCGCGTCGTCCACTTCAGACGACAATGTGCTGTTCGACAATGTACCGCCCACGGTCATCATCAATCAGACCGGTACGGCTGACCCGGTCGGCGGGTTGTCGGTGTCGTTCGACGTTCTGTTCAGCGAACCGGTCTTTGGGTTCGACGCCTCGGACATCGATCTCACCGGAACGAACGCTCCGGGCGCCACGGCGCATGTGAGCGGGACGGGACCGGCGTACACGGTGACCGTCGACGGCATGACCGACAGCGGCCTGGTCGTCGCCTCGATCCCAGGCGGCGCGGTCACCGATATCGGCGGTAATTTCAACAATCCATCGACCAGCACCGACAACTCGGTCACTTACATTCGCTCGGGAACGTTGCAGTTCTCGTTGGCAGATTATGCCACGACGGAACTCAATGGACCGACCGTCACGGTAACCGTGACGCGTGTCGGCGGCGACGAGGGCCCGCTGTCCGTCGACTACGCGACAAGCGACGGGTCGGCCACGGCAGGATCGGACTACACGGCCACCTCGGGAACCTTGAACTTCGCGGATGGCGAGCTATCCAAGACGTTCGACGTTCAAATCCTCGACGACACCGTCTTCGAGGGTGGCCGGCTGGCTCCAGCAGAAAAGGTCAATCTGACGCTCAGTAACATCTCCCTGGTCGGTGCCCTGGGCGAACCGACCGCGACGGTCAGCATCACCGACTATGAGGAAGGTACGCTCTCGTTCAGCGATCCAGTCTTCACCACAGCGGAATCTGAAAACGGCGCGATTGTGATGAAGACCATTACTGTAACGCGCACGCTGGGCACCGATGGCCAAGTCACAGTCGATTTCACGACCGGCGCCGACACCGCCCACGCCGGCACGGATTACACAACGACGTCCGGCACGCTCACTTTCGGGCAAGACGAAACGACCAAGACTTTTGACGTTCCGATCCTCGATGACAATGCCAATGAAGGCATCGAGTTGGCCAACCTGACGTTGAGCAATCCGATCTCGACGCCGCCGGGCGAATTGCCGCTCTTGGGCACGTCGACGGCGACGATGCAAATCGACGCCAGCGATGGATTGCTCTTGAAGGCGATCGCCAAGCAGAACAAAGGCTCGCTCACCGATGTGGACGGCGACACCGTCACGCTCATCTTGGGCGGCGGAGTGAAGAAGGGGAATCCGGTCCCAACCGCGAAGGTCTACATCACCGACCCGGATGGCGACGGCCAGGGCCCGATCGAGCTAATCCGGCTGACGGACACCGATGCAGCTCGAACGACGCTTACGGTCCAGGTGAAGAAGCCGAAGGTGCCGAAGGGAACCACGCCGCCGGTCACCGACGTCCACGTCGGCCTCGGCGCGATCGAAAAGGATCCGCTCGCTGTCGCCCCTGTGGGATTGAAGTTGATCAATGCACCGCTTGCAAACTTGGACGGCGCCGGCATCCACATGGATGCGTATTTGGGCAAGGCAGTGCTTGGCAATGTGGAAGACGGCGCCGATATCGTCACGACCGGCGGCACTGCCGACCAGAAACAGAAGACGACGCTCAGACTGGGAATTGTCGGCGATGTCCACATCGACGTCGTAAATCCGATCAGTTCACTCAATGCGATCTCGTTTGGCGACGGATCGATCACGGCGCCTGCTGCCGGCTCGATCGTGACCCGTAGCCAGAAAGCGAACGTCAAGAAGGGCCTTGTTGCCGATCCTGGCGACTTCCTGGCCGACCTCACGCTTAACGGCGCGGGCGTGCTTCTCGGCAAGCCGACGCTCGGCACTTTGAACGTGAAGGGCAATATCCTCGACAGCACCATCAGCATCGAGGGCAAAGTGAATTCCGTCAGGGCCGCAACGTTCCGCGACAGCCGATTCTTCGATGGGTACACGGGTCCCGACGCGCCTGCTGATAGTTCTGGCTTCGACGGGTCGGTGGCGCTGGGGAGCTTTGTCACGACCGGCGTGAAGGCGGAGGGCTTCCAAGACAGCTTCCAGAATAGCTATGTAGTCGCTTCGACTATCCGGCTTGTCTCGCTGCGAAGCGTCGACATCACCAATGCCGTGGACTTTGGCGTCTATGCCGATCAATCCATTAAGAAGGTGATTTCGAAGTTGCCCGCCTTCAAGTACACGCCTCAGCTCAATGGCAATTTCGAGCGAGATAGCCAATTCGTCGTCCAGATCGTCCCGCCTGGTCCAGTTCCGCCATCGGTGGCGCAGCAATCGGCCGTTGCTGTCCACGAGGTCGCCACGAACGGTTATGTGGCGCCGGAGGGTCTGGTGAAAGCCGTGACGGTGGACGGGACTTCGCTTGGCGAATTGAGCACACTCGGTACCCCGGTTAAACTGAGCGATTCGCCTGCGTCGCTCGCCAATCTGCCGACCGCGAACGTGAGCACTGCAGCCGTCACGTCCGCCCAGGACTCGACGACGAACGCGCAAGTGCCCGGCAGTGCCTGGGACGCATTACTGGCCAAGCTGAATTTGAATGGAACGCGGCACAGGACCAATTTCCTTGGTCAAGGCGGCCTCGGTTTCGCGGGGCTCACTCCGCCGAAACCGGGCGCCAAGTTGTCCATCGTTTCGGCGAAGTCCCCGGCCGGAACTGGCCCGAGGTTTAAGTAAGCGACCGATTGATCGTCGAATGGTGATTCGCGCCACCTACTAATGGCGCGGCGATACCTCGGATGGGAGAGCCAACGGGCTTCCATTCGAGGTATTGTTTTGCGCTTCGTGGGTTGGCTTACTGAGTGACTGTCGAATTGCACTTGCCTGCTCGGCCAGACGGCAGTGTCCTTGTTTTTGTGGCATAGGCCTCCCAGCCTGTGCGTTTTCACAGGCCGGGAGGCCTATGCCACAAAAAGACGACCGGTCCGACTGTTCGATTATTCCTTGGGCGACTTCTTCGGCGGTGGCGGCGGAAGCGGCGGGGCAGCAACCCTCGGCGACGGCGGCGTCAAGGGACTTGCTGGTGACACCGCGGTCGGCAGGCCGAGAGCTGTTCCGGGCGGGGCGAGGACGACGAGTGTTCCTTCCTTTGTCAGTTGCAAGTGAAACGGATCCACGGGGCCATTGGTCGAGAGCAAGATTGCCGTCTCCTTTTCCAGCAGGGTCGGCAGTTTCTTGACGGGCACGAGTTTGCCAGCCAGATCGCGCACTTCGACGCCAGGAGTGGCGGCGGACAATTTGACTTCCCGCCAGCGTATCGGCTTCATGACCTGGACAGGCAACTTGAACTGGACCGGCACCTCTTTCTGCAACGACTTGCCGTCGACAACCACTGTCACCGTCTGAACCTTGGTGATGGACTTGTACACCACCGTGGGGACTGAATCAACGACCCGCAGGCGGATCGTCACCTTGCCGTCGGCCTCGGTCGCCGACGCGAGAGCGACGATCGGTGCGGTTCCATCGGCTGGTAGTTTGGGTTCCTCGCTTCGGGCCGGGACGGCGGCCAAGCAGGCAACGAGTGCCGCCGGCGCCAACATTGTCTCATGGCGGGTTCTCCTCTGTTCAGAATGGTGTGCAACCGAAGAATGCCGGTTGAAGATAGCCACCGTCCAGCGGATATGCAAGCGTGAGAATTCAAAGCTGTCAATCAAACGCCGGCGATGGCGACGATAACCGCCAGAATCCCGAGGCAGAGGATCAATGTCAGGCATCCCTGCTTTTGCACTCGCGGGCCGGCCGCTGATGAGGGCAGGGCAAATCGGCTGTCGCTTTCCGCACGATGGATGAGTTCGCGTTCTCCGGCCAACGATTCCGTAACGATGGCGTTCGATTGCGCCGGGATTGGCGGCAGCGTCTTGGGAACGAACGGGGTCAGAGCGGCCGCAACCTCGGCTGGAGTTTGAAACCGCTGCTCCGGCTTGCGGGCGGTCATTTTGGCCAGGATTCCCAGGACTTCGCTCGGGATGTCATTTCGCTGCGGCGCGGGCACCGGTTCGCGCGAATGTCGCAGCATCTTTTCGGTCGGCGTGCCGCCGGGGAAGGGCACTTCGCCGGCGAGCAGATAGTAGAAGGTGCAACCGAGGGCATAGATGTCGGCGCGAATGTCCGCCGCCCGCGGGTTGCGCGCCTGCTCGGGCGCGACGAAATCGGGAGTGCCGACGGTCAGCCCTTCGCGAGTGATGCGGCTCGTCTCATCCGGATCGCCGATCAGCACCAGGCCGAGATCGGAGATTTTGACCACACCCGACTTGTCGAGCAGGAGATTGCTCGGCTTGATGTCGCGGTGTGTCAATTCCTTTTCGTGCGCGTGCTGAAGCCCCAGGGCCGCCTGCCGGATGTAGTCGCACGCTTCGCCGACGGGAAGTCGGCCCTTCGATTGCACGTACTTGTCGAGCGTCACGCCGTCGACATATTCCATGGCGAAGAAGTGCGTCTCGCCGGACTGGTCGGCGTCGTACGCCATCACGACGTTTTCGTGGGCCAGCGCGGCCGTCGCTTTGATTTCCCGGCGGAATCGCTTGACCGCTTCCGGATTCGCGAGTTTTTCCCGGCGCATGACCTTGAGGGCGACATCGCGATCGAGGCGCTGATGCCGGGCGCGAAATACCTCCCCCATGCCTCCTTCGCCGAGTTTTTCCATCAACACATATTGATTCAAATGCAGTTCCGCGCCGCGACCCTGCCAGAGTGCTTTCGCCTGGTAGGTGGTCAATAACCCCTGGTCGACGAGGTCGCGGGCCAGAGCTTCCGGATCGGCATCCGGCGCATCGGCTGCCGCCGCGAATGCTTCCCAATCGGCCGGCTTGAGTAAATTGCTGGCGCGCACCGCCTCAACGAATGCGGCCAGCTTGGGGGACATTGGCATAAAGAGGTTGTAGAAACTGGCACGGTCCAAATAGGACTCATAAGTCCAATGGGACTTATGAGTCCTAAGCGGCGCTTACTCTACTCCCGATCCCAGAGTGCATCCGACGCGCCGATGTCGAAAATCAACTCCCGGTCGCGGACGACCGTTGCCGACGGCGGTTCCCAGTCTGGTGGCGGATTGCGGGTGCCGGGTCGGAACGATTCGACGTGCCCGTCGAGGAAACAGACGTTGGCCGTGTGCCCGTGGCGAAATTGGACCGCGGGGTATTGGCCCGATGGTGGTTCCATGAGCGGGAACTTCGATCAAGTCCGGGTCGCCGCTTGGCGGCCAGTTGCTGAACCAAGTGCCCGTTGTATCCGCGAAGGCAATCGTCAGGCTGGTCGATTGGATGATGCCAATATTGATCGGCTGCCAGACCGGCTGCCAGGTCGGCGGTGAAAACGTCACCGGCGCCAGATACTCGTAGTTGTACCCGTAGCCGCCGGTTCCGCCGTTGTAGTTTTGCTTCACCTTGCTGCTAACGTTTGGACACTTGAGCGTCGTGCGATTGTTTTCCAGGTAGGGCATGAGGGTGCCGCGAGTCGGATCGATGTCCGAGCCGACGATGACCCCAAACCACCAGCGCTCGACGCCATTTTCAATGACTCGCCCTGGGGGCAGCGTGCCGTCAAAGGTTCCGGCATAGTTGTGCGTGGCAAGGCCGAGTTGTTTCAGGTTGTTTTGACACTTGATGCGATTGGCGGCGTCGCGAACTTTCTGCACCGCGGGCAACAAGAGACCGATCAGGATCGCAATGATCGCGATGACGACGAGCAACTCGATCAGGGTGAATCCCAGACGAGCGCCACTTGTGGCGTAGCGACGTGACATGACTACCGTCTCCTTCCGCCGGCTGCCGGGCGGATGGCCCCGGCGGGGGCGGGCGGACGGTTCCACGCACGCGCGGGGAAATAGCCGTACCGGCCGCGCGCCCGGTGCCGGGGCGGCGAACGAATGGGCGAGTGGGCGATATCGGCAGGCAGGTCTTCCGGCTCTCGGCTCGTCTCGACGCCCGGACGCCTTCCCGCGGCTTACCCGCAGTGGCTGCTTGTCCGGGGTCTGGCCGATCACGGCGGCGGCCCCGCGACGGATTTGCACCGTCTTCCCTCTTCGTTCTCACCCGCGAGGGTGAGAAACCTGTCGAGTGCCCACCAGCTTACACGCATCGCCAACAGCCGGCCAGCACTTGCCGGGACAATTGCCGAACGACACAATCCCGACAACTCGCATTGGAGGGCGTTTCCCATGTGCCGTACAAAGGTTTGCTGCCTGTGCCTCGCGACAGGGATCATCGGCCTCGTTTTTGGATTGAAGTTCTCCGATCGACCAGCTGTTGCGGACGATTTGCCTGCTCCACGGAAAGTGAATCTCGAATCACCGCCGAATCGTTCGCTTGATGCCAATCTTTGGATGCAGATTTCCGCCGAATATCGGGCGTGCTGCTACCAGGCATACAACATTGCTCGTCGGCGACTGATCGAAAAGCTCCGCGACGAACCGCCGCACGGCTGGGCCAAGCCGCCGGCCGTCGTGCTCGATCTCGATGAAACAGTTTTGGACAACTCGGAGTTCCAGACGCAACTCATCCGAAATGGATTAGGGTTCGATTCAAAGACCTGGGAGAACTGGGAGAAGACGGGGTTCAATCAAGTGCGTCTAGTTCCGGGCGCCAAGCACTTCATCCAGACGGCGAAGAAGCTCGGCGTGAAGGTCGTCTACATCACCAATCGGAGTCAAAAGCTGGCGTCGCGTGATGGCACGCTGAACGCTTTGGAACTACTCGGCGTTGAGGTCATCTCGACCGATGTGCTCGGAGCACTGGATACATCGGACAAGACCCGCCGCCGGAGCGGATGTTGAGAATCGCTATACGGTGCTGCTTTATATCGGCGACAACCTGCGCGATTTCCACGAAGGCGATTTCCGAACCATGGGCGCCGATAAGAGCGCTAGCCCGGCGAAACTTCGCGAAGCGATCGAAAAGCGGGCGTATGCCGTCGATCGCTGTGCCGATCTTTTTGGCCGCGAGTGGATCATTCTGCCCAACCCGGCCTACGGCGAATGGGCGAAGGTTCTGGGTCGCGGCAAGCAGGATCGGGACCTGCTGATGGGACAACCCGGCCCGCGTTGACTACGACAACAAAGATGGCGAATGACCGATCGGCAACCGGACGATTTGACTCGCTGGCCCAGGAAGTTTATCTGGGCCTGTGGCGAACCTACGACCGCCTGTGCGCTGGAGGACGAACTGTTCGCGCGATTCGAATTGACCGCACAGCAATACAACGTGCTGCGCTTGTTGAAGGCCGCCCGACCGGAGACGGTGCCGACGCTGTCGCTGGTCGAGCGGCTTGATCTCTCGAGCGCCGGATGTGACGCGAATGATTGACCGCCTGGAGGACCGGGGCCTCGTTTCGCGCGAGCGCTCGACGGGCGACCGGCGAGTCGTCCGCGTCGGCATCACGGACGCAGGCGTCGAATTGTTATCCACAATCGCAGCTCCGCTAGCGGACTGCCATGCCAAACAACTCGGCCACATGCCGCCGGCGGATTTGACCCGGTTATCGGAATTACTTCGAGAAGCCCGCATGCCGCACGAACGCGAGGGGAGCGTGTGGCGGTAAACCCGGAATTTTCACCACAGAGTCACCGAGGACATTGCGAAATACTCCTTCTCTGTGTCCTCGGTGACTCTGTCGTGAAAATTCCGGGCCACGCGACCTGAACCACTGGCCAGTCGCGGTTCCGATCCTAAGTTAAATACTCTTTCGATAAACGCGAATCCGGTGCGCACTGCGGCCGGATCCGGTGAGGTTTTCGCCATGCCGCTCGGTTTGATTGGTACCAAGGTCGGGATGACGCAGGTCTACGACGACCAGGGGCAGGCCGCTCCGGTCACGGTCCTGCACCTCGGCCCATGCCCGGTCTTGCAAATTCGCACGGCGGAACGCGATGGCTATGCCGCCGTCCAGATCGGCTACAAGGACAAGCCGCGTAAAAACGCCACGCGGGCCGAGCGCGGGCACGTGTCCAACTCGCTCGAATCGAAGCGGCGCAAGAAACGCCAAGGTCAGGACATCCCCAAGAAAGCTGATGTCGAGCCGCAGCGCTTTGTCCGCGAGTTCAGACTCGACGGCGCCACAGCGCCGGACGTGGGGCAAAAGCTGACGGTTGATCTGTTCAAGGAAGTGAAGTCGGTCGATGTCATCGGCACGACCAAGGGCCGCGGCACGAGCGGCGTCATCAAGCGGTGGGGATTCGGCGGTCTGCCGGCGGCTCACGGCGCCAAAAAGGTGCACCGCGAAGTCGGGTCGACGTCGTCGTTGGCGAGCAACCGCGGTAGCGGCCGGCCGAAGAGGGGTAAACGTCTGCCGGGCCGTTATGGCGCCGAACGCGTGACGATCCGCAACCTGGAAGTCGTGTCCGTCGATGCCGAGAACAACCTACTCCTCGTCCGCGGAGCGGTGCCGGGCTACAACGGCGCCTACGTAATGGTGCGGCCCACGAATAAGAAATGACCCTTGTTAGTCTTTGTGTTTCTTTGTGTGATCTTTGTGTCTTTGTGGTGGGTTCGGGCAAGGAAGAGCCCACCACAAAGACACAAAGATCACACAAAGAAACACAAGGGAAGGTCTGGAGTGGATTCAGAATTACTAGAGCTGGGATGGAATAGGAACGAATATGCCGACGATTAATCAGTTGATCCGCTCTCCGCGGCGACCACAGAAGTCGAAGCCGAAGCACCCGGCCATGCTCGGTTGCCCGCAGAAGCGCGGCGTCTGCTTGCAGGTCAAGACGATGACGCCCAAGAAGCCGAACTCGGCCCTGCGGAAGATCGCCCGCGTGCGGCTTTCCAGCGGAACGGAAGTGACGGCCTACATCCCGGGCGAAGGGCACAATCTGCAGGAACACTCGATCGTGCTGGTGCGCGGCGGCCGTGTTCGCGACTTGCCGGGCGTGCGCTACCACATCGTCCGTGGCGTGCTCGACTCGCAGGGCGTCCAGGATCGCAAGCAAGCGCGATCGAAGTATGGGGCGAAGAAGGAAGGCAAATAACCACTTTCAAGTTTCAGAGTTCCAAGTTCCAAGTTGGCCTTGAAACGATGAACGTGAAACTTGAAACTTGAAACTTGAAACTACAAATGTCCAAGAGCTTTACCGCCAGCTACACGCACTTGAAGCCGGACCTCCGGTTCAATTCCGAACTCGTCAGCAAGTTCATCAACTGCATGATGTGGGACGGCAAGAAGGCCACCGCCACGCGCTGCTTCTACAGGGCGATGGACCGGATCAAGGACAAGATGAAGGACGTGGATCCTCTTCAGGTCTTCGTGGGCGCGGTCGAAAACGTCAAGCCGTCGGTCGAAGTGCGCTCCCGCCGCGTCGGCGGCGCCAACTACCAGGTGCCGATCCCCGTCAAGCCGAAGCGGCAACTGTCGCTCTCCATTCGCTGGATCATCGGCGCCACCCGCAGTAAGGCTGGCCGGCCGATGTTCGAGCGCTTGGCCGACGAACTGATGGCCGCCTACCGTCGTGAAGGCGAAGCCATGAGCAAACGCGAAACCACGATCAAGATGGCCGACGCCAACAAGGCATTCTCGCACTTTGCGTGGTAACCCGTCGCCAGACGATGTGTCTAGGTCTGTAGGTCCTATAGGTCGTATAAGACCTATAGGACCTGTTTGTTTCCAGCGCCTAGTCAGCAACAAATGGCAAATCCATCCGTCGATCTCCGGCTCGTTCGCAACATCGGCGTGATCGCCCACATCGATGCCGGCAAGACCACGACCACCGAGCATCTGCTCTATTATGCCGGCGATAAACACAAGCTCGGCGGCGTCGACGAGGGGACTACCGAAACCGACTACGACCAGGAGGAGCAGGAACGCGGCATCACGATCTATTCCGCGTGCGTGCCGTTCCAGTGGCTCGGGCACACGATCAACCTGATCGACACCCCCGGCCACGTCGACTTCACCGCCGAGGTCGAGCGCTCGCTCCGCGTGCTCGATGGTTGCGTCTGCGTGTTCGACGCCCAGAAGGGCGTCGAAGCGCAATCCGAGACGGTCTGGCGACAGGCGAACAAGTATGCCGTCCCGCGGCTGGTCTTCGTCAACAAGATGGACGTGGTCGGCGCCAACTTCGCCAATTGCCTCGAGCAAATTCGCGACCGACTGGCCGGCGTGCCGTTGCCGATCGTGATTCCCATCGGGGCCGGCTCGATCAAGGAGACGAATACGCCGTTCGTCGGCGTGATCGACGTCTTGGCGATGAAGGCTCTCTATTTCGAAGCGGCGGATCACGGGCGAGACCGTTCGCGCGGAGGAGATTCCGCCCGAGAATCTGGACGAAGCGAAGAAGTATCGCGAAGAGCTGTTCGATGTCCTCACCCAGCACGACGACCAGGACCGCATTACCTCGGCATACCTCGAAGGCAAGGAAGTCCCGATCGACGCCGTGCGCGCGCTCATCCGCGAACAGACGATCAAGATGCAAGTGCAGCCGGTGCTTTCCGGTTCCGGCCGGGAACATGCGGGTATTCAGCCGTTGCTCGACGCGATCTGCCATTACTTGCCGAGCCCGCTCGATCGCCCGCCGGTCACCGGCATCAACCCCAAGAAAGAGAAGGAAGAGAAGCGCAAGCCGGACTTCAAGGAGCCGTTCTGCGGCGCTGGTCTTCAAAGTAATTGCCCAGGACTCCGGCGATCTCTTCTACATGCGCGTCTATTCGGGCATGCTTAAGGTGAATTCGCGCGTTTATAATCCCGGCAAGGACGCCAAGGAAGTCATCGGCAAGCTCTACCACATCCACGCCGACCCGACCCAGCGCGACGACCTGCCGCAAACGCACGCCGGGGACATCGTCGCGGTCATCGGCCTGAAGGAATCGGTGACCGGCGATACGCTGTGCGAAACGCAGCACCCCATCCTTCTCGAGCCGATCACGTTTGCCGAAACCGTCGTCAGCCAGCGCATCGAGCCCGAAACGAGTGCCGACAAGGACAAACTCGCCAACGTGCTCAACAAACTGCAACGCGAGGACCCGACCTTTGTCGTCAAGCTGGACAAGGATACGGGCCAGATGCTCATGAGCGGCATGGGAACGCTGCACCTGGAAGTGAAGCGCCATCGCATGGAGCGCGACTTCCGCATGAAGATTCGCGTCGGCAAGCCACAAGTGAGTTATCGCGAGACGCTCCGCCATGCCGTCCGCATCGAGGGCGAATGCGACCGGATGTTCGGCGGCAAGAACGTGTTCGCCAAGGTGGTGGCGGAGTTCACTCCGCGCAAGGCGGAACAGCCGATCACGGTCACGAACAAATTGAAGCCGAATGCGCTGCCGGCGCCCTTCCCGGATGTCATCGTGCGAGCGTTGCGATCTGCCTTGCAGTCCGGCGGCCTGGGGTTCCCCGTCCTGGATGTGCATGCCACGCTCCTCGACGCGACATTCGATCAAGAGCGGTCAACGGAGCCGGCGTTCGAGGCCGCGGCGGCCGATGCGGTCGCGAAGGCGTTCAGCCGCGACAACATGTTGCTCCTGGAACCGTTGATGAAATTGACCGTCACCGTGCCGACCGAGTCATCCGGAAACGTGTTCAGCTACCTGATGGCCCGCCGCGGCCTCGTCGAACGCCAGGACTCCGACGGCCGGCTGTTCGAGATCGAGGCACTGGTCCCGCTGGTCAACATGTTCGACTACGCTGACGAGCTGCGCAGCCTGACGCAGGGCCGGGCGAGTTCGACGCTGGAGCCACACTCGTATGCCCCGGCGCCGGACGAGGTATTGCGATCGTTCCTGGAAGGCTAATCATGGCGGGGTTCGGCAACCGGTTGTCGTGCCGATGGGTCTTATTTGACGGCTGCGCGGTCAATGTCCCGCCGCGGAAAAGAGGATTAGGATTACGATGAGGACTAGGATCAGGAAGAGGACTAAGAGCAGGATTAGGAGTCAGAGAACGAACGCCAGATGCTCGCCGGGCCGCTTCTGGTCCTACTCCTTCTCTTCATCTTGCTCCTAGTCCTCTTCCTAATCCTAGTCCTCATCTTACTCCTACTCTGCTTCGCAGCGGATCTCCGTCGCGACGCATTGGCAGCGCAGCGGTCAAATAGCGGCCTGAATGCTTTCCGGCGCGCACCTCGTGACTGCATTTCTAACAAGGATTGAGCGCTTTAATCCGCGATGGTAAGATCGCGAATCCGGGTCGCCGTCGGGAGACAGGCCAATGAATAGTACGCTCTGTTTGCTACTCATCACAGCGCTTCCGACCGCTGAGATGAAGCCTGGCGATCCTGGAACGCCCGAGTACGAGAAGGCCACAAAGCTAGTCAAGCAGCTCGGCCATCGTCAGTTCGCCGTCCGTGAAGCGGCCGGCAAACACCTTATCGAGATGGAGCTTGCCGCGGTCCAGGCACTAAAAGCCGGGGCCAAATCGAGTGATGAGGAAATCCGTAGCCGCTGCGAGTCCCTTCTTCCCAAAGCGAAGGCCGCGGGATGGAAGCGCGGCAGCGCCGCGTATCTGGCCGACGCGGACGGCAAACAAACTCACGACCTACCATTCTTGGCGGATTGGGAGAAGCTGACAGGTAAGCCGGACGCAGCGACCCGGAAGCTGTTCGCTGAGGTCGTGGCGAGGAACGGAGATTTCCTGTCCGAGGCAGCATCGGATCGCAAGAGGGCGCCGGAAATCTGCGCCGCCCAGTGCAAGGCGCTGTGGGAGGCATTGAAAACACCGAGAAAACGGCAAAACAGGGCCGAACTGGCGGACCTGTCCGCAGTTTTGTTCCTGGATGCACTTATAAAATCGCCGTTCAATATGCGGTCGCCGCCCCTGTTGATCGAATTGCTCAAGAACTCCGTTGTGACCGAAGCGCTGGGCAACGAAGGGACTGGCAAGGCATTCCGCAGGCTCCTGGTCGGATGGGTGGAATCGCAACCCCCGCTCTCCAGTTCCTCAGCGTATGCCCGATTCGCGGACCTTGCTCGCAAGACGCCATTCGCGGAAGCCGTGCCGATGCTCATCAAGCTAGCGCGGACCAAAAGGTCGCAATACCTGCCGGAGCGCCTGCTCGCAATGGATGCGCTAGGGGCGATCGGCGGGAAAGACGCGGCGGCGGCACTTGCCGAAATCGTCCCCAACGACAAAAGCATGTTCGCCGGCGATATGTGGAGGGAATTCCGTGACGGAGATTCGGCACTGGCTGCGTCGCTTAAAATGCACGGCAAGAAGCCCGAGGACTTCGGAATGGTCTCGATCGGGACCCCACTCCCTATTAGCGGGTGGAACGAGACGGCCGCGTTCTCACTCTATGGCTTCCGCGACCCCAAGGCCCGGGTCAAGGCAGTGACGCGGTGGAAGAACGAAGTCGTTACGAAAGGCGATCCCAAGAAAGGAAAGTGATTTTGCCATCAGACATGTGCTCGAACGATCCCGACTGAGTTTTGATTGGCAATCAAGCCAAATGCATCCCCGAATTCGATTATTGCCATCACAGGTCGCGAAAGGCCGAGGTATCCGAATGCCTATGGTTGGCAATTCCTGGAATTGTGCTTTCGTTTTGCCTTCATGTGAATATGTAGGTATTGGAGACTCGCAGCCTGGAGCCCAAAGGAGTAACAACGAATTAGCCATAACTGTACAAAACTGTGCACACCGATACGGGCGATGCTACAAAATGACACGTTTTGTCACATTGAAAAAAGAACCTAGCTGCACACTTTTGGCGAGAAAGTCCACAAACGTCCAATTCTGATCGGCACTTCATGCGGCTCATCCAACTACTTACCGAAACGCAAAATCGGCTCGGCTACCTCTCCGACGCCACGCTCCGCGACCTCTCAAAAAAGCACACGATACCGCTTTATCGCCTGCAGGAACTCGTCAGCTTCTATCCGCACTTCCGCACGTCGCCGCCACCTCGGGTCGAGTTGACCGTCTGCCGCGACATGTCCTGTTGGCTCGCAGGCGGCGAGGAATGCTCGCGCAGGCTGCATGCGCTGAAGACGGACGATGTCGAGATTCATGAGGTTTCGTGTCTCGGTCGTTGCGATCGCGCCGGCGGCAGCGATCAATGGCGTGCCGATCCCCGCAAGCGATGTGGAACAAGTGCGAGCGTGGATTGCCGATCCGCGGACGATCCCGAATCCGCGGCCCAATCCGCCCCGGTCGTGGGTATGCGATCCATATTCCTCGCCGGATCAACATTACGCGACTCTCGTCCGCGAACGTCAGAGCCCGGACGATCTCGCGGCTCGCATTGTTGCCATGCTCAAAGAGTCGGGCCTGCGGGGTATGGGTGGCGCGGGGTTTCCGACCGGCACGAAAGGCGAACTGGTTGCCAAAGAAACCCGTACTCCCAAGTACGTCATCTGCAATGCGGACGAAAGCGAACCCGGTACCTTCAAGGACCGCGAGATCCTCGCCGACTTGCCGCATCTCGTCATCGAGGCGATGGCCCTGGCCGGCCTGGCCGTGGGGGCGAGCAAGGGAATCTTGTATATCCGGCATGAGTATGAATCCGAGCGCCATCGATTCGAGGCGGAATTGACGCGCGCCCGAGAGCGCGGCGTCCTCAGTCCCTTTGAAATCGAAGTCTTCGTCTCGCCGGGTGGGTACATTCTGGGTGAAGAGACGGCATTGCTCGAGGCGCTCGAAGACAAGCGTGGCGAGCCCCGAAACAAGCCGCCGTTCCCCGGCACGCACGGGCTCTTCGGCCAGCCGACGTTGATCAACAATGTCGAAACGCTGTGCATGGGCGCGTCGATAATGGCCCGCGGCGCCGACTGGTGGAAGGCGCAGGGGAAGCCAGGCTTCGCGGGGCTCAAGTTCATTGCGGTGTCCGGGCACATTGCCAACCCCGGCGTCTATCTGATCCCGACCGGCACAACGGCCCGCGAATTGATTGATCAGGCCGGCGGAATGAAGGACGGAAAAAAACTGCTCGCCTTCGCCCCCGGCGGAGCGTCATCCAATTTCCTTCCAGCCGACCAGATCGATGTGCCCCTCGATTTCGCTGCTTTGCAGAAAGCCGGCTCGATGCTCGGCTCCGGGGCGCTCGTCGTCGTCGCGGAGGGAACCGACCTCTTGGCGCTCGCGACGAACGTCGTCAAGTTCTTCCGCAACGAATCGTGCGGCAAGTGCGTGCCGTGCCGGCTAGGCTCGCAGAAAGCGGTGGAAATCTTGGAGGGAGTCCAGGCCGGCACAATGCCGAAGACGGCCCTCGACGTGCTGCCCGAACTGGGCGACACAATGCTGCAAACGAGCATCTGCGGCCTCGGTCAGGTAGCCGTGGCGCCGGCGCTGTCGGCGCTGAAGTTGTTGAACGAATTCGTTTAGCGTTCGACCCGTCGGGTCGAACGCTAAACGAATTCAGAACGGGGGCGCTGCCCAGTCAGTCGGAATCACGAAATGAGCGCCATGAATCTCTTAATCGATAATCGCCCGCTGACCGTTCCAACTGGCACGAGTATTTGGAACGCCGCCAAGTCGATCGGCATCGACATTCCCGTCCTCTGCCATCACGAGAAGATGCGGCCGGTCGGCGTCTGTCGCATGTGCGTCGTCGACACGGGCGGCCGGGTGCTGGCCGCTTCGTGTGTCCGGCCGTGCGAAGAGGGCATGACGGTCGAGACAGCCACGCCGAAGGTCGAAAAGCATCGCAAGATGCTGACCGCATTGCTGCTGGCCGATCACCCGGTGCCATGTGCGAAGGAACGCACGACGGGCGGCGATTTGTTGGACGCGCTTGCACGCCGATATGGATTGGTCTCGTCGCCTTCGCTGACGCTTCAGGCTCCGCTTCAACCGGCCGAGCCTGAAGCGTCAGCGAAGGCGACGCGGCGTCCGCTGGACCGGAGTTCCCCCGTCATCGCGGTCGACCACCAGGCATGCATTCTTTGCGATCGCTGCATCCGGGCGTGCGACGAGATCCAGTGTAACGAAGTCATCGGCCGAACCGGTAAGGGTTATACGACGCGGATCGGTTTCGATCTCGACGATCCGATGGGGCACAGCACTTGCGTTTCCTGCGGCGAGTGCGTCGCCGCCTGCCCGACCGGGGCGCTGACGAACAAGGCATTGACGCTTCCGCTCGTGCCGCCGAGTACGACGAAGAACGTCGAATCGGTTTGTCCGTATTGCGGCGTCGGCTGCGCATTGACTCTGCACGTCGATTCGTCGGCCAACAAGATCGTCTGGGCCGAGGGACGCGACGGCGGCGGCAACGATGGGCGCCTCTGCGTGAAAGGGCGCTATGGTTGGGACTACGCAACTCATGAGCAACGGCTCACCAAGCCGCTCATTCGCCGCCAAGGGTATTACCCGAAGGGGCCGCTTTCGAAAGAAGTGCAAGGAAACGGCAAGAATGCCGTCGTCGATTACCAAGAAGTGATGCCCGCCTTTCGCGAAGCGTCGTGGGACGAGGCGCTCGATGTCATCGCGCAAAACCTGCTGCGGATCAAGAAGGAACACGGTTCCGGTGCGCTCGCCGGCTTTGGATCGGCCAAGTGCTCGAATGAGGAAGCGTATCTATTCCAGAAGTTGATGCGTGCCGGCCTGGGCACCAATAATGTCGATCACTGCACGCGCTTGTGTCATGCCTCATCAGTCGCCGCACTCCTCGAAGGGATCGGGTCCGGTTCGGTTTCCGATATTTTCGCCAACGCCCGGCATTCGGATTTCCTTTTACTGACGGGGACGAACACGACGGCGAATCACCCGGTCGCGGCCACGTTCTTCAAGCAGGCCGCAAAACGGGGGACCAAGATCCTGATCGTCGATCCCCGGCGGCCGCACATCGCCGACTTCGCCACGTGGTATTGCCCGATCCATCCGGGCACCGACGTGGCGTTTTACAACGCCCTCATGCATGTCCTAATTGAAGAGGGACTGGTCAACGAGTCGTTCATCCAGAATCGAACGGAGAATTTCGCGGCGCTTCAAGAACTGGTCAAACAATATCCCCCGAGCCGGGTGGCCCCGGTGTGCGGGGTCGCGGAAAATCGCATCGCCGAGATCGCCCGGGCCATTGGGCGATCGAGGAACATGCTGATCTTCTGGGGCATGGGCATCAGTCAGCACGTGCATGGAACGGACAACGCCCGCTGCTTGATCGCGCTCTCTTTGTTGACGGGAAACATCGGCCGGCCGGGAACCGGCCTGCATCCGCTACGGGGACAGAACAACGTGCAGGGTGCATCGGACGCCGGCCTTATTCCGATGATGTATCCCGACTATCAGCCAGTCAAGGACGCGGCCGTTCGCCAAAAGTTTGAGACGGCATGGGGGGTATCGCTCGATCCGAAGCCGGGACTGACGGTCGTCGAGATCATGAAGGCGGCGATGGAAGGAAAGGTTCGCGGCATGTACATGGTCGGCGAGAACCCGTTTCTTTCCGACCCCAACGTGAACAAGGTTCGCAAGGCGCTGGCGAGCCTGGAATTCCTCGCCGTGCAAGACATCTTCCTGACGGAAACCGCCGAGTTTGCCGACGTGATCCTCCCCGCTTCGTCGTTCTTCGAGAAGGAGGGGACTTATACCAATACCGATCGCCGAGTGCAAATCGGTCGGCCTGCGTTGAATCCGCCCGGCGAAGCCCGCATCGACTGGCAGGTCATCTGCGAGATTTCCAGCCGCATCGGCTATCCGATGAAGTACACTTCCACGGGCGAGGTCTTCGATGAGTTCGCGCGGTTGACGAAGAGCTACTCAGGGCTCAATTACGGCTACCTCGGCACGAACGGCAAGATTTGGCCGTGCGCCGAACCCGAGAATTCGTTGGGGGAAACGGTGCTCTTTCAGGATCGATTCCCCACCGAGTCGGGCCGCGGCAAATTCGTTCCCTGCGAGTTCGCCAAGGCGGATGAGTTGCCCGATGCCGAGTACCCGCTGGTTCTGAACACCGGCCGCCTGCTCGAACACTGGCACACCGGGACGATGACGCGTCGAGCGCAGGCGCTCGACGCTTTGCAGCCGACGCCATTCGTGGAGATCAATCCCGCAGAGCTGGCTGCTCTCGCCCTCGAAGATGGGGAAGAAGTGATTGTCCGTTCCCGGCGCGGGGCGATTCGGCTGCCGGCTCGATCCGCGAGTTCCGTGCAAAAAGGGAGCGTGTTCATTCCGTTCCACTTCCGCGAGGCGGCCGCGAATATGTTGACTAACGACGCCCTCGATCCGTTTGGTAAAATTCCTGAGTTCAAGTTCTGCGCTGTACGAATTGAGAAGTGCTAACCCGCCAGCCGCCCTGAATCCTCATGTCTCAGCCGCAACTCTTACCGTCGCCGACGACCACCCAGATCGCACTGCGATTTGTCGCTGATCTGCAAGCCGGCCGACGACCGTCGATCGAGGCGGCATTGGACGCGGCCCCATCGTCCGAGTGGGCGGGTTTGCTGCAATCGCTGCTCATTGCCGAAATCAATTATCGCCGGTCGCAAGGCGAGTCGCCCGTGGCTCGTGAATACTTGCCGCGCTTCCCGGCACACTCATCCGTGGTTCGCTCGGTCATTTCCGACGCGCCGCCGGTCGCGCAATCGGCGCCGTCGCTGCCCCCGATTCGGCCGGCCGTGGCCGTGGCCATGCCCGTCGCGGTCGGCCAGCCCATATATACCCATCCGCCGATGGCCATCGTCTTGACCGATGAATTTGCGGACATTGAGCCTCCGCCGGATCCCCGGGCCGCCCGGATTCGGCGTCGCCGTCGGCGCCGATTGCTCGCCGCCGCGATACTATTGATCTTGCTGGCGGGAGCCGCAGTCCCTCTGTCGCTTCCCTACCTCCGCAAACGCGAGAATCGCGAGCCTGCGCTGCCGCCGCAAGCGAGCCAGATCACAACGGCGCCCAAGAGAGCTTCACCCTTCGAGCCGAAGCGCGAGGCGGTTGATCCCGAACGCGAATTGGCGGAATGGATCGTGAGCGTGGGCGGGCAGGGTACTGTTCTGATGGACGCGGGCGGACGGCGACCCTTCGGGCCGACGGTGCCATTGCCCAAGGCCAAGTTCACCGTGGCAGCCCTTGTTCTGCCAGACGGATCGAGCGGCCGCTGGGCTGCCGCCGATCTCGGCCGCCTGAAAAATCGTGACAAGTTGACTTCGGTCGAACTGCATCATCCGTCGGCTCTGAGCGATTGGGTGCTCGAAGTTCTCGCTGGCTCGCCATTGAAGACGCTCGCACTCTACGGGACGGCCGTTGGCGTCACCGGTGCGGGCATCGCGCGTTTCCAAGAATTGGAATCGCTGACGGTCTTATCCGCGGCATCGTTTTCCGATGCGGACATGGCGGCAATCGGAAAGCTGAAGAAGTTGATGTCGTTGACGTTGAATGCGCCCAAGCTAACGCCAGCCGGGCTGAATGAATTGAAACGACTTCCGCTGCGTTCCTTGGTAATCGGCGACCGCGTGGTTCTGACCCCCGAGCACGTGCGTATCCTGCAGTGGCTGCCGCTGGAAGAGTTCGAGTCCCGCAACGGGATGACCGATGATGCCGTGCTCGAGTTCGCCATCTTTCAGAGCATCAAGAAGTTTCGCGTTCAGCGCACGTCGATCACGGATGCGGGGCTGAAAGTCTTTCGCGGGTTCGGCATGTTGGAGGAATTGCAGATTACCGAATCCTCGATCGCCGGCCCAGGCCTCGAGAATTTGAATGAAAGAAAAAAGCTAAAGGTGCTCGATCTGACCGGCGGCAAAGTCGATGACCAGGGGCTCGAGAATTTGCTCGCGTTGACTTCGCTGCAAGAACTGCGACTCGCCGGATGTTCCATCCACGATCGCGGCGTCATGTTGCTGGCCCAACTGGACGGCTTGCAAGTTCTCGATCTCAGTCGGACGAGCGTAACCGACGCGGCGCTGGCAATACTCAAGAAGCACCCCACATTGAAGTCGCTCATCGTGACTGACACGCGAGTCACGGCAGCCGGCGTCAATGATTTCCAAAAGGGGACACCGAATTGCAAGGTTGTCATGGGTGCAAAGTAACCTGCCTTCGACTCAAGTCGTTGAAGATGGAGTTCGATCTGAAAGCGTTCACCAACCGAGATCATGACCTCGGCCGGCAAAACCGATACAGCTACGTGCTCCCGATCTTCAAGAAGAAGATGATGGGCAACGCCCGGAGATGAGCTAGCGACGGAGGTCAAAATCGTTTCGTGTAGAGACTATCTCACCAGTAGGTCCGGCGAGCCGAGCCGGACCACCTTGCACACGGGAATGGCATCATGCGGTCTTTGCGGCTGGCGCCCTGGTCCGCCTCGGCTCGGCGGACCTACTTGGGAAACGGACTCTACGCATTTCCGCGACTCCGAACCTTTTGGGTCCGACTCGTGATATAGTAATAGTAACCTGCCTGTAGGGTTGATTATCCTTCTTTTTGGCCAGAAATAGCCGATCGCGACTTCTCAGCGCGAGGGATTCATATGCGGCGTCTCATCCTATTGGTCGTCCTACCACTTCTCCTGATGTCCCGTCCGGTGTTCGCCTCGACCATTTTCAATAACGATCAGGACGACTCCGAGCACCAACAGGCGCAATACGGGCAGTTCTTCGGAATCGTATTGGGCGGGGCCGGGGCATTGGTCGCTTTGCTCGTCGTTTACGGCATCATGCGGGGTATTCGCGCGGAGCATTCCCGTGGCAAGAAGAAGAGCGCGTTTCGCGAGGAGATTCTCGACAAGACACCGCGCAAGAAGGAAACGCTGTTCGCCGGCGAGCGCGTGCCCGATTGGAAAATCGACAACCGGGTCAAGGCAACCCGAGCGGCACTCAAATTCCTGGCGAGCACGGATGTCGTGTTTAGCCGCAAGCGAATGATTACGGTCGCGGCAAATGTCTTCATCAAGATCAAAGAAGCGCTGGAGGCGCGAATTCCCAAAACGATCACGGGCGTCGTAACCAAGGATTGCCTGGAGGGACTGATCGCCGACATCCGGTCCCTTCGTGAAGACCATAAGCGGCATATGTTCGGGAGACTGGAAGTCACCGAAGTCGACATCGTCCACATCGAAGCCCCGGTCGGCAAGAAGAACCACTCGTTCACCGCGTTGATTACAGCCAAGTCCAAGGATTATTTCGAAGATGAAAAGACCGGCAAGCTTCTCAAGGGCACCAAGAAAACGGCCTATTATCAGGAGTTCTGGCGTTTTCGACGCTCCAAGGATCGCTGGCTTCTCGATCGCATGCGGCCCGCGGGCGACATGGATCGAATCCTGGAGGTGAAAAACGTAATGGCCCAGGAAGATCTGCAAGAGTTCGCCAAGGACACGGATGAGGCGAATCTTCGAGAGATTGAGGGAAAGTGAGACTCGTCTCCGCTCACTCGGTTCGACTTCGGTCATACGCAGCAATAGTCATGGGCCGCACGTCCCCGAGCCGAAGCCATGTCCAACTTGATGATTTATGGGGCAACCGGGTACACCGGTTCGCTGATCGCGCGCGAGGCGGCCCGCCGGGACTTGCGCCCCATTCTCGCAGGGCGAAACGCCGCTAAGCTTGTTGCCCTGGCAGGCGAACTCGGTCTCGAGCATCGTGTCTTCGCGCCTGGATTCTCCGGGCGACATCATCGCCGGGCTTCGCGGCATCCACACGCTGCTGAATTGCGCCGGCCCATTCGGCAAGACGGCCCAGCCGATGTCGGACGCATGTCTGCGGACGAAAGCCCACTATCTCGACATCACGGGCGAGATTGCGGTATTCGAACACTTGGCCTCCCGAGACGCCGATGCGCGCTCGGCTGGCGTCGTGCTATTGCCCGGCGTCGGGTTTGATGTGGTCCCATCGGACTGTCTGGCGGTCCACTTGAAGAGCCGGCTTCCGTCGGCCAATCGCTTGGTGCTCGCGTTTCGTTCGAGTGGCCGACTATCGCGTGGCACGGCCTTGACAACGCTCGAGCGCATCTCCGACGGCGGCACGATCCGCGAAGAGGGCAGGCTCAAGCCCGTTCCAACCGCCTGGAAGACGCGAGTGTTCGATTTTGGCGACGGGCCAGTTCGTGCGATGACGATTCCATGGGGCGATGTCGCCACCGCGTTCTACAGCACTGGCATCCCCAATATTGAGGTCTATGTGGCTGTGCCGTGGACCATGCGAATGGGTGCACGACTGACCCGCCGGCTCGGCTGGCTCTTGCGCAGTCGGTGGGTGCAAAATCGGCTGCGGGCTCGAATTAACTCAGGGTCGCCGGGGCCAACCGAGGCGGAGCGCCGGCAAAATCGCTGCTCGTTCTGGGCGGAGGTGACCGATGCCCGTGGGCAACGCGCAGTCGCCCGGCAAGACACGCCGGATGGATATGACTTGACAGTCCAATCGGCCGTCGGAGCCGCCGCTCGCGTTCTCGGCGACGGCGTTCCGCCCGGCTTCCACACTCCCGCAATGGCCTTCGGGCCGAATTTCGTTTTGGAGCTGCCAGGGGTCGTTCGAACGGATGTCGTGCTGAAATGATCAATGGAATGGACGGCTTTCCCTTGTCGCGAATCCTTAGAATGCCGATAACATTAGTTGCGTCACCGACGAAGTGCCGGAGTTTATGGATACACCGCGACTTTCCGACGAGGAAATTGCTGCTGCCAGCCGCGAACTGGACAGCCGATCGCCGCAAGAGGTGCTCGCCTGGGCGGTTCGCCGATTCCACCCGAAACTGATGATGGCAACCGCGTTCGGCCCCGAAGGTTGCTGCATCCTTCAGATGCTTTCCGTAATCGAGCCGAGCGTGCATGTCATCAATCTCGACACCGGCTATCAGTTTGCCGAGACGCTTGAATTGAGGGAACGCATTCGCGATCGGTATGGCATCGAGGTCGAACTGATCCGGCCCGATCTGACCGTCGCCGAGTACGAGCGAGAGCACGGCGGTCCTCTCTATGTGCACCGTCCGGACCAATGCTGTCACGATCGAAAAGTCCTGCCGTTGCGGCGGGCGATTCGTGGATACAGGGCATGGATCAGCGCCATTCGCGGCGATCAAACCGAGCATCGCCGGGTCGCGAATGTCGTCCAATGGGATGCAAAATTCCGTCTCGTGAAGATCAATCCGCTACTGCGCTGGACCAAGAAAGACGTTTGGAAATACATCCTCGACAACGACATCCCGTATAACCCATTGCACGACCAGGGTTATCCAAGCGTCGGCTGCTGGCCCTGCACTGCGCCAGTTGAAGATGGTGGCGACGAACGCTCCGGGCGCTGGGCGGGATCGAGAAAGAAGGAGTGTGGATTGCACGTGATTGACCATCAAGAAGGATCCGGCATTTGAACCGGCCGGTCATAAGGCGAGCCGAACGCCATCGTGGCGAGCCGCCCGCCGTGGTGGCGAGCCGAACGCCGTAAGGCGTCGGGTAATGACAGCCCTGGCGGCTAACGGAATCAGCTCGAATTCCTGGCGTTAGGCTCATCGACAACAGTTGGAGGGATCGGTGCCAAAAAAGACCGTGCTTGCACCTCCGGAAAAAAAACCATCGCGGAGCAGCTTGTTCTCCGCGAAAACGGAGTACGCTTGCGTGGCGCTCCTGGAATTGGCTCTCCACCATAACGACCCGACGCCCTTGCGGCTCAAAGCGATTTCCGACAAGCACGGCATCTCGCACCGCTTCCTGGTTCAGATTCTCTTGCAGCTCAAATCGGCGGGGCTCGTGGCCAGCACGCGCGGCGCATCGGGGGGATATCATCTGGGGCGGCCTCCGGATCGCATTACGATTGCCGACATCGTCAACGTGATCGATCCCCCCGAACCGATGCGCCGGACGACGCCGAAACCGCCCTCGCTCGAACCGTGCATGATGTCTGGGCGCAGATCCTGAGGCGCTCAACGGAAAATCCTTGAGACAACGACGCTGGCCGATCTCGTGCAGCGTTCGCAAACAGAGTACGACATCGTTTATCAGATTTAGTCCTCGGTTCCCATCCACAGTTCGCAGTCGCGGTCGACTTGCAACTGGGGAATGGGGACTGCGAACTCAGGAGTTGAAATGGCCGACCTGATCCCGCCTCACGGTGGTTTGACCGAACCCATCAATCGCAGCCGCGACGACGTGGGCACGCATGCCAAGCAGATCGCCCTGAGCGATGCGGACTTGTCGAGCCTCTATCGACTCGGCGACGGCGGGCTGTCGCCGCTTACCGGACCCATGACCAAAGTCGAATTCGATCGCGTGCTCGACGAAGAAGTCATTGTCCATGATGGCAAGAAATACGCATGGACGATTCCCATCGCGTTTCCCGTCGACTTCGCGACCGCGAAGACGCTCGTCACCGGCGAGACCGTCGGCCTCACGAATCCCAAGGGGGAAACAGTCGGGTCGCTGGAGATTCGCGACGTCTACCCATGGGAAAAACTGAAGTACCTGCGCGTCGTCTATCAAACCGAACGGGCCGATCATCCCGGCGCCGCCATGACGCTCAAGGACGAACGCTCTTACCTCGTTGGCGGCGAGGTCTGGGTCAAGCCGCAGCCCAAGCATCCCGAATATGGGCATCTCGTGCTCACGCCCCGCGAAACGCGGAAACTCTTTCAAGAGAAAAAGTACCAGCGCGTGGTCGCCTTTCAGACTCGCAATGCCCTTCACCGGGCGCACGAGTACGCCCTGGTAGTCGGGCTGGAACGATTGACCCGTGAAGGCCACTTCGCCGGCGCGGTGCTGAATCCACTCATCGGCGAAACCAAAAGCGATGATGTCGATGCCGTGAGTCGCATGCGCACCTATCGCGCTCTCATCGACAACAAGGTGCTCGGCGAGGGCGACATCGACGCCGATCTCTGGAAGAAGGTCGGCCGCAAGTTCATCGACAACGTCCTGCTCCTTGGGCTCGACATCAAGATGTTCTACGCCGGGCCGAAGGAAGCGATCATGCACGCTATCTACCGGCAGAACTTTGGCTTTACGGACATCGTCATTGGCCGTAAGCATGCCGATGCACCCTACGACGACGGCAAGGACATCTGGGACGGCCTAGCCGCCCAGCGCAAGTTCGACGAACTCAAAGGGGAGTTGCTCATCAAGCCGGTCAAGGTCGGCTTCGCGGCCTTCTTCGAGGAATTGGGGCGCGTCGGCCTGGTGGATGAATATGGCCCAAAGGGGTATCATCCGGTGTCGATTAGTGGCCGCGACTTGCGCGAACAACTTCGCGCCGGAAAGCTTCCCGATCCCCGCATCATGCGCCCGGAAACGGCTCAGGTGCTCATCGAGCGGATGCGTGCAAAGTGATTCGGTCGAAGCGGGTCGGCAAAGTTCTCTGACAGCGGCCGATGTCGCTTCGGGCCGAAGCGCAGCAAGGCGCCGGGACGAGGCCGGCATGTAATACCCCACCACAAAGGCACAAAGATCGCACAAAGGACCACACCGGAGACCAAGCTCGACACTCTTCGTGATTCTCTGTGTGATCTTTGTGCCTTTGTGGTGGTTTCGGGATTGCAATTGCCCCCCACTTCGTTCCAAATAATTGCCGCGTGGGAGTGGCCTTGTGATCAGCCCTTCTTGGGCGCGACCAACTTGCGCGGGCTGGCCGGTCGACGCGGCCAGGAACGACTTCATGTCATCGACTGGCAACGGCGAATTGAATCGTGCTCCCATGATGTAGTCGCCCGTCGTCATGGGCTTGACGTGGATCACGCGCAACGTGATGGGGACGGCCCGGCCGCCATCCTCCGGCGCGAGTTCGCCGGTCAATTCCGCTCCGGGTCGCGGCGGGTCGGCCATCAACATGCTGATGCCGGTCTCGGACAAATCCCATACAAGTCCGATCGATGGATGACCGACATCAAGCCGGTTGAGCCGGCAGATTGTGCGAAACGCCGGTTGGAGTCGCGGAGCGATGCGCCGTTCGGATATTCTTGGCTCGGTGGACGGTGTGGCTACCATGATGATTCTCGCATGAGGGGGGCCGCCGGCTTTCAGCTTAACCGGATCTTCGCGGAACGCAACGATTGTTTCCACGACTCGTATGTACAATGCCCATCTGCCACGGACCAACCAGGTTCCCTCCTTCGTTTGGACAACGTCCCATGTCGTTTATGAATCGAGCAGTCCTCACCATTTCGGTCATCTTCGTGCCATGCGTGATTGTCAACGCCGACGACCGCGATCAATTGAAAATCGGTGTGCAGCCAGACGGACGAATACTCGTGCCGACCAACCAGATTCTTCAGCCGGCCGGCAAGCAGGTGACGTTCCCCGGCCGGCCGGTCGATCTCGTGCTCATCGACGATGGCCAGACCTTGGTTGCCAAGAACATGCGCAACCTGGTCTTCATGGACGTTTCCACCGGAGCGATCAAGCAGACGCTCGCCCTTCCAGCAGCGGCCAAGGGGCTAAGCGGTGCGTTCAGTGCCGTTGGACTGGTCGTTGCCGGCGATCGGATCCTCGCGACCGATTCGCAGAACTCGGTCCGCATCGCCAAGCGGAACGTCAAGGGACTCTTCGCCTGGGACCTGCACATCAAACTCAAGGCCCCCGCGGTCGGTGGCGCCGCCTACCCGACGGGAATGGCCGTTGTCAACGAAACGCTCTGGGTCTGTTCGTCGCGTGGCAATGAAGTGCAAGTAGTGAATCTGGCGACGGGACAAGTCGATGAACGGGTGGCCGTCGGTGTTGCTCCCTATATGCCGGTCGTTGTCGGTCAAAAAATCTACGTCTCAAACTGGGGCGGCGATCAAGTTGGCAAAGATGCTTCGCCGCTCAAATCGTCCGGGACGCCGGTTCACATCGACCCGATAACAAATGTCGCGAATCACGGGAGCGTCTCGGTCATCGAGCAAACGGCCGCGGGGCCGAAACGGGTCAAGAGCATTCCAGTCGGCGGACACCCCTGCGGAATGATCGCCAGTCCAAATAACAAGTTCCTTTATTTAGCCAATGCCAACAGCGACTCGGTGAGTGTGATCGACATTATGTCCGATGCGGTTGTTGAGACAATCGACTGCAAACCGGACGGAAAGCTCCCCTTCGGCAGCGGCTCGAACGCCGTTTGTCTCAGTCAGGACGGGAAAACGCTATTCGTCGCGAACGGAACGGGGAACTGTGTTGCGGTCGTGTCGCTCGGCAAGAAATCGGCCGCGAATGGCGCCGAGGGGCCGAGCCGTGTCGTCGGCCTGATTCCGACAGGCTGGTATCCCGGAGCGATTCGGCTCTCTGCCGATGGCAAGCAGATATACGTCGCCAACGTGAAGGGGCACGGCTCGCTCCAACCTCGCAAGATCGAGCCCAAACGAAAGAAGGCTAACGCCAAGGGGGACGGCGACGACCCGGCGGCCCCGCAAAAGCGGGGTAAGAACTCGCATGACCATCTCGGTTCGGTATCGCTGATTGACCTGCCCAACGCGGACGCTCTGAGGCAATACACGGAAACCGTCAACAAGAACAACCGGCTGAGCTATTCTTTGGCCGGCCTCGAAAAGCCTCGGCCTGATGCCAAGCCCGTGCCAGTGCCCGAACGGCATGGCGAGCCATCGGTATTCGAGCATGTGATTTACGTGATCAAGGAAAACCGCACGTACGACCAGGTCCTGGGTGATATGAAGGAAGGCAATGGCGACAAGGATTTATGCATCTTTGGCCAGGACATCACACCGAACCACCACAAGCTCGCCCACGAGTTCGTTTTGCTCGACAACTTCTACTGTTCCGGCGTGCTCTCGGCTGACGGTCACTCCTGGACGAATGCCGCGTATGTGACCGATTACCTGGAGAAGCAATTCGGTCAGTTCGTACGTAGCTACCCCTACGAGGGGAGCGATCCGCTGGCGTT
The DNA here is from genome assembly GCA_963773845.1 of uncultured Gemmataceae bacterium. GTDB lineage: Bacteria > Planctomycetota > Planctomycetia > Gemmatales > Gemmataceae > SIAJ01. Next base: position 208,724 of record CAVZCU010000010.1, on the reverse strand, counting down.
CCCGACTACCGGCTTTCTCTGGGACAACGCTCTGGCGCGCTCGAAGTCCTTCCGAAACTATGGCGAGTTCGTAAAGAGCAGCTACGAGCCCAAGAACTCCAAGTGGGCCGACCTCTTTGCCGACTACACGAATGGCACCAACAAGGTGAAGGTAACGGCGACGCCCAATCTCCGATCGCTCGATAAGCACAGCCATCCGAATTTTCCCGGCTTCCCATTGATCACCCCGGATGTTTACCGGGCTAAACTCTTCATCAACGAGTTGAAGGAATATGAGCGCAAGCGGACGTTTCCGAATCTGGTGTATCTGTTTCTGCCGTGCAATCACACAAACGGCACGCGAGCGGGTGCTCCGACTCCCCGAGCGATGGTCGCGGACAACGACCTGGCGCTCGGCATGGTGGTCGCAGCGGTATCCAAGAGCAAGCTCTGGCCGAAGACCTGCATTCTCGTCACCGAAGACGATCCACAGAACGGCTTCGACCATGTCGATGGTCATCGCACCGTCGGGCTGGCGATCTCGCCGTATACGAAGCGGAAAGCAGTCGATTCGACGTGCTACAACCAAACCGGCATGGTCAAAACAATCGAGTTGATTCTCGGGCTGCCGGCGATGACCCAACTCGATCTGTCAGCCACGCCAATGCGAAATTGCTTTTCGGACAAACCCGATCTGACTGCATACGCGTGCGTCAAGAACAACATACCTCTCGACGAAATGAACCAGCCGCCGCGCAAACTGAAAGGCAAGGCGAAGGAGTTCGCCCTCAAATCGGCGGAACTGGATTTCGATGAGGAAGACAAGGCGGACGAGGATACGCTCAATCGTATTTTGTGGTTCGCGATGCGAGGCAATCAGCCGTATCCAGCAGATCGATAATCGGGTTCGGAGTAGGTCCGCCGAGCCGAGGCGGACCCGGCGGCGCCCAGAAATCGCATCCTCCCGTTTCAGGGAGCCGGCTGGTCCGCCTCGGCTCGGCGGACCTACTTCTGGAACAGTCTCAAATGGGTGAAACGACATGAGACTTTGGATATTCGGCTTGTTGGCAATCTTGGCCAGCACGATCGGATCGCACGCTGTCAACGCCGACGACCCCACCGGACTGACCGCGGCCGATCGCAAGCAAATTGATGCCGACCTTCAGGAGTTGCACAAGCGAATTGCCGAACTTCGTCGCCAGAAGGCGCCGCCGGATCTCATTGCGGATGTGGCCGTTTTTCCAAAAGGTGTGGAATGGGCGCTGCGCTATGAACAAAAGCTTCAGCCTGCGGATGTGGGTCTGATTCGCAAGGCACTCAAGCACGGCCTGGAACGCGCGACCGCACTCGCATCAAAGCAACATGTTTGGACCGAGCGAAAGGGGAAGCTTGTACGCGGCTATATCTCAGCCGTCGATGGTTCAGAACAACCATTCGGCCTCATCGTACCTCAATCATACGATCCAACCAAAGCAACGCGTCTGGATGTCGTATTACACGGTAGCAGCAAGCCCGTCGGATTGAGTGAACTGCGATTCATGAACCGGTTCGACGAGGGGGATCAGAAAGCGAAAAATGCGCCCGATGTGAACTACATCGAATTGCATCCCCTGGGCCGCGTCGAGAATTGTTATCGCTGGGCGGGCGAGACGGATGTTTTTGAAGCCATCGAAGCGGTTTGCCGGCAATACAAGATTGATCGCGATCGGATCGTCCTTCGCGGCATGTCGATGGGGGCATCGGGCACATGGCACCTTGGACTCAAGCATCCGGACAAATTCGTGGCGATCGGGCCTTACTGCGGCTACGTCGACACACACGAATTCTCGCACACGCCGTTGGCCAATTTTGTCAAGGTCGATCAGCTTCCCCCGCATCAGGAAACGGCGTTGCACATGCTCGACTCGGTGGACTATGCGGCCAACGCGGGCGTCGTGCCCGCCATTGCCTGCATCGGCGACAAGGACGTTTTCTTTCAGGCCCACGTGCTGATGGGCAAGGCGATGAAGCGCGAAGGGTTGACCATGGTCAACCTGATTTCGCACGGAACGGGACATGTCATCGATCCGGTCACGCACAAGGAGCAGATGCGGCGAATCGCCGAGTATACCGACAAGGGCATCACCCACGCGTCGAAACATTTGCGGTTCGTTACGTGGACTCTCAAATACAATCGCTGCCACTGGCTGGAAGTGCTCGGCCTGAAGGAGCACTATCGTCGAGCCGAACTGGAAGCATCGGTTGCCGACGACGGGGCGATCGAGATGAAAGAGCCGAAGAACGTGACGCTTTTTGCGATTCTGCCGCCGATGTTGCAAGGAGCCAAGGCAAGGCTTCGGATCGCCGGCATGGACGTTTCGATTCCCGAGCGCACGGCCGGTGCTGTCATCGGGCAGCGCGATGGAAAGTGGTCCTATCTCGGCGAGCCCTCGAAAGTCGCACTATCCGGTAAGCGGCCCGGCCTGCAGGGTCCAATTGACGATGCGTTCACCACGCCATTTCTTTGCGTTCGTGGCACCGGCAAGGCATGGAACCCGGCCGTGCAGGCGTGGGCCGACGCCAATCTCAAACGATTCGCCTACGAATGGGCCCGCTACTTCCGAGGGGACCTGCCAATCAAAGATGATAAGGACGTGACTGAAGACGATCTTCGGCGTTGCAACCTCATTCTGTTCGGCGATCCCGGCAGCAATTCATGGATTGCCCGCGTGCTGCCCAAGCTGCCGATCCAGTGGACCAGTCGCGAGCTTCGCCTGGGCAACGAACGTTATCCATCGGACGACCATGCGCCGGCACTGATCCAGCCGAATCCGCTATCGCCGGGACGCTACGTCGTTTTGAACAGCGGGCACACGTTCCACGAGAAGGAACTGGCGTCGCTGAATTACCTTCTATTCCCGCGACTGGGCGATTGGGCCGTTTTGGAAGTGGGTGACAAGCGGCCGATGAATCCATCCGAGCCTCTGGATGAAAAGGTGATTCAAGCAGGATTCTTTGACGAGCAGTGGCGCATCCCAATGCGGAGTGTCCGGGCAAAGTGACCGCAAAGCAGGTCGTCAGAGTTTCTTTGACAGCGGCCGATGTCGCTTTGGGCCGAAGCGCAGCAAGGCACCGCGACGAGGCCGCGTATGTTGGTCGGGACCCACCACAAAGACACAAAGATCACACAGAGAATCACGAAGAAGACCAAGTCCGATATTCTTTGTGCTCCATTGTGTGATCTCTGTACTACTAACGTTTCCACTTCTTCGTCGCGCGCGAAGAATTTCCCTCCCCCCGGCTTTGCGGGGGGAGGGCAGGGTGGGGGGAAGACCTGGCTTGGTCGGGACGCTGTTTTTCCGGGCTGGAAGCGCTTCGCCCCCCACCCTGCCCTCCCCCCGCAAAGCCGGGGGGAGGGTAAAACGGCGGCTCGGCCGTGCTGTGCCTTTGTGGTGGGTTCGGGATTGCCTTCCGCCCTCGCTACGCTTCGGCGTTCGCCGCATCGGGCTCAATTGTCAAGAAACCGACGACGACCTGCTTGGCATTTCAATTAAAGCGCAACGACTTTTCCCGTCCGCATTGACTCGTAAATCGCGCAGATCAGCGCGACCGATCTGCGACCCTCGCGTCCATCGACGAGCGGGGGCGTATTCGTTTCGATCGCGCGCACGAAGTCGGCGAGCTGGCGAGCGTGGCCCTGGTGCGAGATTGCTTTCGGATCGCTTGATCCACCGGAGGCGCCGACCTTCTGTGCAAACCGGGCTTTGATCTCGGCGTCGTGCGGAGTCGCCGGCTCGAAATCCCAGCGCAGAATGTCCTCCTGTTCAATCACCGCCGAACCGCGGTTGCCGTGAATGGCAATCGTCTTCGGCAATCCGGGATAAACGCTCGTCGTCGCCTGGATCACGCCCAAGGCGCCGTTCTTGAAGCGAAGGCAGGCGACGGCGGTATCCTCAACCTCAATTCGCTCGTGAGCGAGCATTGCGGTGAAGCCGGTCGCGTGCGTCGCATCCCCCATCATCCAGAGCAACAGATCGACGTTGTGAATGGCCTGGTTCATCAGCGCCCCGCCGCCGTCGAGCGCCTGCGTCCCTTTCCAGCCGCCCTCATCGTAATACTCTTGCGACCGCCACCACTTGCACGTCGTTTCGCCGAGCGTCAGTTTGCCGAACCGCCCGGCATCGATGGCGGCCTTGAGCGTCGTATTCGCATCATGAAATCGCGACGGGAAGATGGTGCAGAGCTTGACGCGATTGCGGTCGCAAGCGTCGATGATCCGGTCGCAGCGCTCGGGGGTGATTTCCAGCGGCTTTTCCACAACGACGTGCTTGCCCGCATTCGCAGCGGCGACCGCCGGTTCCATATGCGCTCCGCTCGGCGTGGTTACGATGACCACATGAACGTCGGGTTGCTTGAGCGCATCGTCGAGCTTCGTGAAAATGGGAACCGGTGCGATTGCGGTGTCCGCAATGAGCTTGTCCGCGCTGCTCGCATTGCGCGTCACGAGTGCGGCGACCCAGCGCCCGGCACATCCCCCAGGGCGCGAACATGAAAGCGGGCAATCATTCCGCAGCCGACGATGGCAAAACCAATGGAATTTGGCATGCGGAACATCGTACCGGTCGATGGCCGTAGTGCAAGCTAATCGCGTAGGAGCTTCCAGGCCTTTGCACAATACTGCAACCCACTCAGAACCGTGGCCGCGATCATCGCGTAGAGCAGACCGTAATGCAGCATTTCGACCGGAGGGACCAGGCTATCGGCCCACGACTGATGCTGCAGCGAGAGATAGAGGAGAACCGCGAGCAGCCAGAGACACTGGAGAATGGTTTTCAATTTGCCGAACCAATCGGCGCCGAATTTCTTGCCGAGCGATTCAACATAGCCGCGTACGCCTGTGATTAGCAACTCCCGACCGATGATCAGCGCAACCATCCACGGCTCCATTCCGGAATCCGGGACGCGGACGAGAAAAATGAAGGCACTGCCGAGCATGATCTTGTCCGTCAGCGGATCGAACACGCGGCCGAAGGCGGACATTTGATTGAATCGCCTGGCCCACCAGCCGTCGATCCAGTCGGTCAGCGACGCGACGATGAAGGTGGCCAATGCAGCGACCCAGACGCGGGCATCGATGAATGCGCACAGAACGACCGTCAGCGGTACGCGGCTGATCGTGAGAAGATTCGGAACGTTGACGAGCCGCTCGGTCATGGTTTGGATTACTTTATGACCCGGATCGCTAACATGGTCTTCGAGCAATCACCAAGTTGCGAGCACGCCAATGAGCTACCGCCCGCTTCTGTTCGTCACGTTAATCGGATTTCCTGTCTGTGCCGAGGACAAGAAAGCCGACCTCAAGGCCGATCCGGCCTTGAAGGGCAAATGGGAAATCACGGCCGCCTCATTCAATGGCAACGCGTCGCTGGCGCTCAAGGGTCGCATTCTGGAATTCGGCGACGGCGAATTCACCGCCTACGACGGCGAGCGAAAGGGACGCACGCTCTCCTTCAAGCTCGATCCGAAGGCGAGCCCGAAGCAAATTGACCTGAAACGCGACGGCAGCGACACCAAGGCGCTTGGAATCTACGCCATCGATAAGGATACATTGAAGCTTTGCTATGGCGAACCGGGGGCGGATCGTCCCAAGAAATTCGGGTCGGCGGCGGGGGATAAAGTGTTCCTGCTGGTCCTAAAGCGTGCCCGGTAACGCAACCGGATTCGTTGCGCGGCACGGACGCAATGAATCAACCGCTCCGGCCGCCGATGCTTGCGTCTGAAACCCTGCAAAATGGATTGCATGGCTCCTGACCGGGGGTTGCAGCGCAATCCATCTTCCGCCCGAGCATTCGAAACATTCGGCGAGAAGGAAAAGGATGTTCGGGCGCTTCGGTTCACCCGCGAGCGTTGGGGTCTGGACCAATTGTATCGCGGTCCAACGAAGCCTCGTGGTATAATCCGCTTTTGATGCCGGCATGTTCATGGGAGTTCGAAATGGTCATGAAGCGACCAAGTGTTCGCTATACGGTGGCCGAGTACGACGAGATGATCGCCAAGGGAATCCTCGGCGAGGACGATCGTGTCGAACTCATTCGCGGGGAGATCGTACCCAAAATGCCCATCGGCGAATCTCATATCGATTGTTCGGATCGACTGAACCGACTGCTCATGCAGCCGACGTTTCATCTCGCGACCGTGAGCATTCAGAATCCGATTCACCTTGCCGACAGCGAGCCCGAACCGGACGTCGTGCTGAAACGGCTTCCGGATGCGACGTCGAGATACAGCAAACCCGATCCGCCCGATGTCTTTTTGATTATCGAGATTGCCGATTCCTCGCTCAATAACGATCGAAATGTCAAAGGTCCACTTTACGCCGAGAATGGCATCGTCGAGTACTGGAATGTCAATTTGGTTGATGGCTGCCTGGAAGTGCATCGTCAGCCGCGCTCCGACGGCGCCTATGCCGACGTTCGCACGCTTCGCGCCGGCGACTCGGTCGATGTAGTAGCACTGCCCGGCCTCAAGTTTGACGTTGCCGACATCGTGTAAGGCCGCCGTCAGCCGACCATTTCCAGCCCGGTCAACGTACCTTTGCTCGATCCGAACTTGTCGGCCTCAATACCGAGGCGCTGCAGCATTGACACGTAGAGGTTCGACAAGGGCGGCGGATTCTTCGGATCGAAGGCGAGATGTTGGCCGTGCCTGAAGCCGCCGCCCGCGAAGATAACGGGCATGTTCTTGACGGAGTGCATGCTGGCATCGCCTAGATTGCTGCTGAAGAACACCATCGTGCGATCGAGCAGGCTCGCACCTTGCTCCTTCGTCTCCTTGAGTTTCTTGAGAAAGTCGCGAACGGTTTTCATCTGCTCGAGTTCAACCTTTCTTAGCTGCGCGATCTTGGTCGGATCCTTGCCGTGGTGCGACAAGTCGTGATGGCCAAGTGAGACCCCCGGCACCGGGGGCACCGAACTCGTGCCGAGCAATTGCAAAGTCACCAGCCGGGTCGAATCGGTCTGTAGTGCCAGGTGGATCAGATCAAACCAGACGCGCGATTTGCCAACCAGGTCGGCGGGATTGGCAATATTCTGCGGCGGCTTGACGTTGACCTTGGGCTTGGGTTTCTTCGACCACTCTTCGGCGATGGCGAGGCGCTTCTCCAACTCGCGGACGCTCGTGAAGTATTCGTCGAGCTTGTCGCGATCGGTCGCCCCGAGTCCGGACTGCAGGCTCTTCGATTGCTCGGCGACGGCGTCGAGAATGCTTTGGCCGTCGCGCAAGCGGCGGGCTTGTCTTTGCACTTCGTCGGGCCGGCCTTCGAGAAAGAGCTTGGCGAAGACACTCGTGGGCCAACTTTCCGAGGGAACGATCGCTCCGCTACGAGTCCACGACAGGCTGAACCCTTCGCACGACAGTGGCAAACTTGCAAAACGAGTTTCGCCGCCGATATGCTCGGCCGCGAGTTGATCGAGTGAAATGCTGTTCTTAAATCCCGCTCGCTGCTCTGGATGCGGGGCCGCGGTCAGGAAACTGAAGTTCGAGTCGTGGCTCGGCCCGATATCCGGGTGACATAATCCAGAAATCACCGTGAAATCATCTCGCAGTTCTTTGACAACCTCCAAATAGGAGGTCAACTCGTAATCTCTCCCGGTCTTCTTGGGGAAGAAGTAAGCAGGGTGCAATCCTAGTGGCGCGTTGATGCAGACCATTCGTCGCGGGATCTTCATCGCCGGCGCTGCCGAAGCGATCGATTCGAGCCAGGGAAGCGCCAGCGAAACGCCAGCGGCGCGAAGGAAAGTGCGACGGGACAGGTTCATAGGAATACCCACGGATGAGACCCCACGGATGGAATCAATTTGACCGAAGACCAACGAATTGGGCGCGAACCTTGCCGAAATCGATTGCCAATCCCCAAGCAATTCCAAGAGCGTTCATGTAGGACTTGCACCGGTTTACGGCAAAATCCACCGAGTCCAACAACACACTAACCGTCAAAACGATTCGACCATTTACGAGCATACACTCCAATGGCGACTCATGAACTTCCACGCCATGAAAATAAGATTTGGCTATTGGATTTACGACCACTTCGAGCCCGATTTGTCGCATCGCGGTTAGAACCAGCTTTGTTACGACTTCACTTCCATAACCCGTCGTATGCTCGTCGTAGATGGAGCGCAGCGCCTCACGAATCGTCCGACCAATTGACTGGTCGGCGCCAGCGATTTGCTCCGCCCAAGCATCCCAGTTCTCTAAGCATTCCGTGACGGGACTGTCGTAAACCACGCGTTTAATGTCAACTCGGTCCAGACCCATATTCACCAACAAGCCGATTCGATTGCGCCGGCATTTCAGGTAGTCAAATATCTGGACGAATTCAGCACGATTCAGCTGTCGCGGAACCGCTTTCAACTCCACCGCGATTGAGTCCCAACCGACGAAGTCTGGAAACAGACACGCAGCTTCGTGACCGCGCAAATAAAGTCGATGAGGTTGTTTGCTAACGACCGGCAGTCCTCGCTCGCGAAGCCAGATCGTGCATGCTCGATGGTACGCCTCCTCGTGCCTGCCGCGACCGACCACATTTTGTACTTCGAAGAAACATTGTCGCAGAAGATACGTTTCTCCTTCAAACGCAAGCGACATGGCAACCTTTATCCGTGGGGTTTACATCCGTGGGTCATTTCTTCTGAAACAACTTGCTCCGCACAATCTCATGCACCAGCGTTCGCAGCCCGTAGTCTTTCTGGCGAACCTTCGCCACGATCGCTTCGATTTCCGTCTTGTCGCTCGGCTGCGGCGGAGCACCCGTAGCATAAGTGACCAGCCGCTCCGTTAATGCTCGTGCCAACTGGTCCTTGTCTTTGAGCAACAACCGTTTGAACTCGTCGATATCCTTGAACTTGTCGCCATTCGGCATTGCATCGGACGGATCGACCGGCCTGCCCGTGTGGTATGGCATGTGCCGGCTGTCGACGACCACGGGCTTTCCGTTGCCGGTGGTTCGATAATTCTCCCGCCAGCCGCCGATCACATCGAAGCTCTCTAATGCGAAGCCTGGGGGATCGATCTTCGCGTGACAGGCCGCACACGAGGCGATCTTTCGGTGTTTAGCAAGTTGTTCGCGAATGGTCGTCGCGCCGCGGATGTCCGGCTCCAAGGCCGGCACGTCGGGCGGTGGTTTCGGCGGCGGCGTCCCGAGAATGCGATCCATGACCCACGCGCCGCGGGTGACCGGCGACGTATTGGTGCCGTTCGCCGTCACCTTGAGCACACTGGCCATGGTCAGTACCCCACCCCGATGACTGTTCGGCGGCAACTTCACCTTGCGAAATGCATATCCCTCGACGCCCGGTATCCCATAATGTTTCGCCAGCCGGCCGTTGAGCATCGAGAAATCCGATGCGACGAAGTTGGTCAGGCTCAGATCGTTTTCGAGCAAGTCGGCAAAAAACAGTTCGGTTTCTTTCACCATTGAGACACGCAGCATTTTGTCGTATTCGGGATAGAGCAGGAAGCTTGGCTCGGTGAAATCAATATCGCGGAGGCGCAGCCATTGGCCGACGAAGTTCTCGACAAATGCGGCCGACTTCGGGTTCTTCAACATGCGCTCGACCTGAGCGTGCAACGTCGATGGTTCTGCGAGTTTCTTCTGTTCGGCCAGTTCGAGGAGTTCGTCATCCGGCATCGTGCTCCAGAGAAAGTACGATAGCCGGCTGGCGAGCGCGAAGTCGTCGAGCTTCCCTGGTTTCTCACGCAGAAAGAGGAACTCTGGCGACATCATGACCGCCAATAAACCGACGCGAATCGCCTGCTCGAACGATTGCTTCGCGGCCAACTTGGTCTTCACAAGCGCCAGGAATGGCTTGATGTCGTCGTCGCTCACCGTCCGGCGGAAAGCGCGACGAGCAAATGCAGCGCAGGATGCGCTTGGCGTCAGTTTCGGGATCTTTCGAGACAACTTCGACACGCTTGGAATAGTTGTAAATCGGCGCTGGCCCTTGCGGCATATCGCCAAAAATGCGGCGATGGCTCTCGGGCGGCCACCGGTCATAAAGGGGGCCTTCGACCTCGATCCATTGCACGGCCAACCCAGGACCCTTGTACTCTTGGGCGCCGACTTTGGTTACGGTTTGGGCGCCAGCCAGCCCATAAGGAGAAATCCGGATGTGGTTGCGAGCCTCCAGATCATCGGTGAATTCGACAATGGTTGGCTTGTCCGCCGCCGCATCGAAGTAATTGACCAGATGGTTCTTGGTTGCCATCAGCATTGGGCCGGCATCAACGCGATAAACGACCGGCTTGCCGGAACTCTGGTAGCCGGAAGCCGAGATGCGAAAGCGATATTTACCCCGGTCGGGGGGGTAAAACTGTGTCACCGTGATCGCGTTCCACGGCGAAGAGCTGAATAAGACAATTTCATTGTCCCGATGCAGATAGACATTCTCAGTCGTTGTTTTGACCAGCCGCTCGTCTTTGAGGGAATAGCGATTTTTGACGAGCGGCGGCCGCGGCAGATTGGCAATTGCCTTGCTCAGCGCGAGGTCGGCTGCTTCCAGATATTTGTCCATCAAGAACGAGGAAGTATGCAAAGCCTCGCCGACGTTGTCGAAGCCATTGGCCGGAGGTATCCTCAGGCAGCAACTCTTGCAGTTCGATGTGAATGCCCAAGAGATCGCGAATTGTGTTCTCGTATTCCACGCGATTGAGCCGGCGAAGGACGACGCGGCCCTGGGCCTTTCGCGAGGCGGCCAATCGGGCGTCAATCCACTCGGATAAGAGCCGAACGTCCTTGTCGGCCGGTCGCGACTTCCCTTTGGGCGGCATCTCCCCGGCCTTGATGCGTTTCATCGCCGCGAGCCAGCGATCACGATCGGACGTGACACCGAGATCAGTCGACAAATTGTCGAGGCGCAAGTCGCCCTTGGGCTTCGTGGGACCGTGACACGTTACGCAGTAATGGGTAACGAACGACCGACCGAAGTCTTCAGCCTGGCAAGTTTCGGCAACAAGCAGTGCCACGATTGAACAAGCAAGGGCCTTCATCGCGAACCGGTTGGATTGAAGAACTGAGCCGACATGAAGGTGATTATGACGGGAACACCGGCAAAATGCGATATGTTCTTCGGGCAAACGGAGCGATGCGAGCCCATTCGGAGTCGGTTGCCATGCTTCCACTCGGCGGAAATGCGAGCGTGGCGAGAAACGTTGACGAGACAACGCTCGACGATCGCGCATGCGGGTCCGCGAGCGACGAAAAGGATGGCCGGCGATGCTGCGTTGTTGCAGCATTGCCGGCCACAATCGATCGCGAGCACAATTATGCCCGGGCCAGTCGTCCAAGCAACAGGCCAACGCCGAAGCCGACCAACAGCGATTGAATGGGATAGCGGCGGATCATGCCCGTCATTTCGTTGCCGAAATCTTTGGCATAATGCTCCGCCGTATCAGCGGCGTCCTCGGCCCAGTGCTGGGCGCGACCCGCATAGTCGCCAATTCGGTCGCGCGCGTGGGTCGCCAATTCGCCTGCATCGTGCAACGCCGATTGCGCTTTGTCGCGAACGGTCTCCATGAAATTACTGCCCTGCTGTTGTGTGTTGCTGGCCGAACCGGCCACCCGATCGGTCGCTTCGCGAGCCGATGCGGCCGCCTGATCGGTCATGCTTTTGGCCTTCTCGGCGCCCGTATCGATGGCTCCCTTCACACGATCCTTGATGTCAGCCATGGTAACTCCTCCAAATGAATCTCGGTGATTTCACGACCCAACGCGGGTTATTCATGCAGGTCGCGTGCCAATCGCGGAATTGGACGAAACGTCCATTTCCTTGCTCGGGGAGGGCGGGGAAACAACCCCGGCGGCGAGCACGGATCGCCATCCTTGCAAGAACACGCGTGTGGCTTCCAAAGAGGTCGAAACCTCTTCCGCCCCGGCGGAGCGAAGTGCGTCGGTGGCGTGAATATTTTCTTCGCCCGATCCAGCCCATCGGCCGACCACGATCTTCAACTGGGGGAATCGGCCGCGAATTCGTTTGCACATATAACGCGCCCGGGTCAGCCCACCGGGGGCAACCGAAACGATTACAACGACCGTTGGGTCTTTTTCCGCGATGTGGGCAACGGACTCGGAGGTGAGATCGTTGGCGGTTGCGACGTCAACTTCCCATAGAGACCGGTCGAGTGTACGGGCCAATAATAGGGCGGCGGCATGATCAACTGCATCCTTCGCCGGAATAAATTGAACGCGCACCGGCGAATCGGACCCTCCGCTTGCGGCAGGCGTCTCGGCGATATCCTCTGCCGACTCGTCAACAATGCGAATGACCTGATCGAGGTCGGCATCGGAGAGTAAGCCATTTGCGGTGTCCTGGCGGCCCTGGGCGAGGGCGGGAATCAGTAGATCGTCGAACAGCCGATCAATCGAACATTCCGCCGACTGCTTTTCGAGGATTTCGAAGGCTTCGTCTTGATCGCGAGCCGCAACTCGCTGGTAGAACGCCACGCGAGGAGTCAACACCGGTTCGTCCCCAAGAATTATGTTCAAGAATTGCACTTGCGACACGTATTTACCGAGTACCAGCAAGCAGGTGGTCAAGGGCCAGGCGAGAATCAAACCGACTGGTCCCCAGAGAAACGCCCAAAATGCGGTAGCCACGAGTTGAGCCACTTCGGATAGCCCGAGGCGTGGACCGTATAGTTCGGGCTCGATAAAGTTGGCACAAATCAATTCGAGTCCCAGGTACATGGCCAGGAGGCCAATAGTCAGGCCCCAACCGTCGGATATGGCAATCGTGAATAGTGCCGGGGGGATGACGCCAATCCAGGTGCCCACGTATGGCACATAGCGCATCAAGAAGGCGACAAATCCCCATAGGGGCGCATAGGGTATCCGCATCAGCAATAGCCCGAAGCTAATGATCAATCCAAACGAGGCGTTCAGTAGGAATTGGGCGAGCAAGTACCGGCTGATTCGATTTGAGGTTTCATCGACGGCTTTCGTGGTCGTCGTCACGCGACCGGGCCCCAATAATCGAATGGCCCGATTACGCAAATCCTCCCGTCGTAGCAGCATGAAAATCACAAGGATCAGAGTGAATGCTGATTGGCCGAGGGCGGCCGCGGCCGGACTCAAATAGGTCTGAACTCGGCTCACCCACGGTGGCGAAGTGTTCACGACCACCGGCTGCGCCGGGCGCGGGTGGCTGATTCGAAGAGGAATCGAATATCGCCGTTACGTCGTTGACCAGCTTGCCAAAACGGTTGCTGTGATCGCTCGAAAGCCAACTCTTGAGGGTTTGGATTTTTCCCTTGATGCGGTCCGCATGATCGGGAAGCGTCTGGGTCAACTGCACGACTTGCGACCCAACAACAAGGCCGACGGTCGCGATGACGATCAATGACACCGCGAGCACGATGAACACCGATGGCACTCGGCCCAGTCCCCGTCGTTGAAGAACCAACACAACAGGCGAGAGCACAAACGTGATGAGAATTGCGAGCGCCAGCGGAATCAAGACAGCTCGCGCCCAATACAAGGCGATTGTCACAAAGAATGCAATGGCAATGGCTGCCAATACGTTCAAAGCCTGGCGCGTCTGGACTTCGTCGGCGTTTCGGGTCATGCAGTAAGCTCGTTCGCATGCCCCGTCGGGAGCCGGCCCGATTCGGGCTTGCCCCAGTCCCTTCGTGGGCTGTGAAGTCAGTCGCCTGCAATCAATGTGCCGAAGACGTCAATTACTTCGCCCGGCACGCGGAGTGCGGGGAACTCTGATCGATCGTGCAATTCACCCCGCCGCCCTAAGCGGCGCGCCCGTGCGATCGCGAAGGAGGTGGAACATGAAAGTGACAGGACTCATTCTCGCCCTGGTTGGTTTGGCCGGCGGTATTCTCTGCGTGGTGGCGTTGATTATGCCATTGGGGCCGGATCAGCACGCTCCGCCCACGACCGGTGCTGCCGCACCTCAGTTGGGTGTTGTGATTCCCTTGTTGGTGTGTGGGGCGGCGTTCATCATTGGCGCCGCATTGTTCATTTTCGGACGCCGTAGCTATTTCGTTTCGAATAATCCGCGAGTGAGAAACTGATCGCGCGGCGGCGGGCCTATTCGGCGGGCAGTCGGACGATAAATTCCGCGCCCTTTCCGATTCCGTCGCTGCGCGCCGCGACCCGTCCGCCGTGCATCAACACGATTTGTTTAACCAATGCCAGCCCGATTCCGAGCCCTCCCTGAGAGCGGTTCAGGGTCCGGTCGACTTGCGTGAAGAGTTCGAAGACATGCGGAAGGATATCCCGTGGAATGCCGACCCCCGTATCCCTGACCCGAACAACGACTTCATTTTGCTCGCGGTCAGCATGCAGACTAACCGTACCGCCGCGTTCGGTGTACTTCGCGGCGTTGTTGAGCAAGTTGGCAAATACCTGCGCGAGCCGAAGGCGATCCCCGCGAACGCGGAGGGAGGTGCTGGCCATTGATTGCTTGAATGAAAGCCCAGCCTCATCCAGCAGGGGCCGACTGATCTCGAGAGCGGCCTCGATCGCTTCACCCACGCCGATCGACTCCATTTTCAGCGCCAGTTTCCCGCGGGTGATACGGGAGACGTCCAGCAAGTCATTAATGAGTCGGACCATTTGTCCAACCTGGCGCTCCACGATATCACGCGCCCGATCAATCGCCCCTGGATTGGACGCGGCGACACGCATGATTTCGAGCGCATTGCGGATCGGCGCGAGTGGGTTGCGTAGCTCGTGTGCCATCGTTGCGAGGAATTCGTCCTTTCGCTGATCGGCCGACTTCAACGCTTCGTTGGCACGAGCCAATTCCTCGGTTCGCTCGCGGACCTGACGCTCCAACTCGATTTCATAGCGCCTTTGCTGCATGGCATAGCGAATCGACCGGTCGAGCAGAGTCGCATCCAGCCGGCTTTTCTCCAGGTAGTCGGCCGCCCCCTGTTCCATTGCGGCGAGGTCGACTTCCCACTGGGACTGGCCGGTAAGCAGAATGACCGGACCCGTGACGCCCGAGCGGCGGGCTTCGGCCAAAAGATCGAGGCCGGTTTTCTCGCCCAATCGAAAGTCCAGGAGATAGACATCGTGCTCGCCACGAGTCAGAGCGGCCAGGCCGTCCTGATAGTCGGAAATCCAGTCCAACCGGTATCGGCCGCCGGGAATTTCGGCGAACAGATCACGGGTCAGCAGGTAGTCATCGCGGTCGTCGTCGATCAACAAGACGCTGACCGGTCGATCAGGGGCTGGGAGGCTCGCCATTCTCGGGTAGCTCCACAATCTCCAACCAGTACTTACCAAGCGTCTTAACAACGTCGACGAGAGATTCGAAAGTGACCGGCTTGGTGATATAAGAAGCGGCCGACAAATTGTAACTTCGCAGGATGTCCTCTTCGGCTTTCGACGTCGTCAGCACGATAACCCGGATCGCCCGAAACTTTGGATCCGCTTTGATTTCGACAAGCGCCTCCCGACCGTCCTTGCGCGGCATGTTCAAATCCAGAAGGATGATCCCGGGACGAGGGGAAGTCGCCGGGTCGACATACTTCCCCCGCCGGTTTAAATAATCCAGGAGTTCCATTCCATCTTCAACGAAGCGCAAGTCGTTGACAAGTTTGGCCTCCTCGAACGCTTCGCGTGTCAGTTGGCGATCGTCCGGATCGTCGTCGGCCATCAGAATGGTAATCGGCTTCGCGGCTGCCATTCCCACCTCCGGAACGCTTACGAGGAGTTTTCCTTTCGCACACAGAACCCGTCTCAATCGGGAGAACAATCACTCCGAAGCGGAAGCAGGCAGATCGATGACAAATTCAGCTCCGTCGTTTTCCCGACTTCGCGCGATGATTGCTCCTCCATGTCGCTGTACTATTTTACGACAGATTGCCAGGCCGATTCCGGTACCCTCGTATTCTCCTCGACCATGCAGCCGTTGAAATAGTTCAAAAACACGCTCGGCAAAGGATTGATCAAATCCAATGCCGTTATCGGCGACAATGATCCGAAAGCCAGTGCCAGAAGGAGATAATGGATCAGAACCGGGTGGCAGGTGATCCCAGGCAATCGCTCGTATGCTGACCGATGGGGCGACATTGGGCCTGTGAAACTTCAGGGCATTGGCAATGAGATTTTGAAATAACTGCCGCATCTGCAACGGATCGGCTTGAATGGAGGGAAGGTCGCCAACATCGACCTGGGCGGCCGTTCGCTCAATTGCGTCTCCTAGATCATCTACGACTTCGCTGACGATCGTGTTCAGATCCACGGGGCTGAAGGGTTGTCCTTTGGTGGTCACTCGGGAAAAACTGAGCAGGTCGTTGATGAGGGTTCGCATGCGGGTGGCCGCTGCTTGCATCCGGTCGATGTACTCCGCGCCATTGGGCCCGAGGGAATCGCGAAATTTATTGACCAACCGATCGCCGAACGCCTGTATTTTTCGGAGCGGCTCCTGAAGATCGTGGGAGGCCACATAGGCGAACTTTTCCAGTTCCTCGTTGCTACGGGTCAACTCGATTGTGGCGGTTTGCGCTCGGCCCTCGGCGCGGGTGCGTTCGGCGATTTCCTCGCGAAGCAACTGGTTCGCGGACTCGAGTTCGGCGGTGCGAATCTGGACCATCCGGGCAAGCACCTCGCTCTGACGTCGTTGCTCGTCGGCGAGTTGCAACGCCGCCTGCTGCGATTCAACTTCTGCCTTCTGCCGTCGTGCGAACTCAACACGTACAAGCACGAACGCCATGGCAACCATGAGAAGCGTCAGGATTCCACCGACAAGGGCGGCAAATGTGGCAGACCGATAATGCTTGGTGGCTGTATCGGAGCGCCGGTCCAGAATCTGTTGTTCGTGATTCTCCATCGCGGCAATTTCCCTGCGGATTCGATCCATAAGGTCCTTTCCTTCTCCCTTTCGAATTTCCTCGCGGGACTCATCGGCGTGACCTGGTTCATGAATGCGGATAGTGCGGCCGAGAATCGCCATCCTGCCTTCAATGAGCTGCCGAAGTGTCCCGAAGCGACTTTCATAAAACTCGTCGCCCGCGGTCAGCCTTTCCAACTCCTGGAGATATTTGGGTATGAGCTTCTCGCCCTGATGATATGGTTCGAGAAAGTCATTGCGGCCAGAAATGATATAGCCACGCTGGCCGGTCTCCGCATCGAGCAGAGCCAAGAGGAGTCTCGATGTCGCGCGATTGATCTCGCGAGAATGGGCCACGTCGTTGTCGTTCGCGACCAAGACGTCGATGTTATAAATCGAGACAACGGTATCCAGTATGAGGATGGCGAACGCCACGGCCCAAACACCGATCAGCCATTTCGACAATCCCGGCATGCGCGTCTCCATTTTCGATGGTCCGCGAAATTCATGATAAGCTGGCACGATCCGGTCGCACGCGGCGGCCACGGGGTTGAGTAGGTTGCTAAACTATCCTAAGAGGGAATTCAGAATTCATTCACCCCTGAGATCGCAACATGCGCGTAGCTGAATCTCCGCCATCGACCCAGCGATTGCTGGTAGCCGAAGACTTGGAGGATGCTCGCACCACGCTCCAGCAACTCCTCCATTTATCGTTGGGACTGGAAGTCGACGTGGCTGAAGACGGCCAAAAAGCTCTGCATATGCTGGAGCAGCGCCCTACAGCATTCTCGTCACCGATCTGCGGATGCCCAAACTGAGCGGTCTAAAGTTAATGGAAGCCATTAACGACCGCAAACTGCCGGTGACCGTTGTCGTCACGACCGGGCATGGCGGCGTGGAAGAAGCCGTCCAGGCCATGCGAATGGGCGCGTACGACTTCTTAACCAAACCCGCGGATCCCCAGCATTTGGTATTGATGGTGCAACGGGCGTTGCGCGAGCGCGCGTTGCAAGACGAAGTGGCGGCTCTTCGGGAGGAGTTGCAGGGACGGCATTCGTTCCAGAATGTGCTGAGCAAGAGTTCGCGCATGATGGATGTCTTTGACCTCATCACCCAGGTGGCCGATTCGACCTCCACCGTACTGATTGTCGGCGAGACCGGGACCGGTAAGGAACAGGTCGCGCGAGCCATTCATCAGTCGTCCGGTAGGAAGGACGCGCCGTTCGTGGCGGTCAATTGCGGCGCCCTCAATGAAAACTTGCTCGAAAGCGAATTGTTCGGACACGAGAAGGGCTCGTTCACCGGCGCCGCCGGCCAGCGCAAAGGCCGATTTGAGGTCGCAAACGGCGGGACATTATTCCTCGACGAAATTGGCGACGTGCCCATGTCCATGCAGGTTCGACTTCTGCGGGTACTGCAGGAGCGACGTTTTGAGCGCGTCGGCGGGACCGAATCCGTGGAGACGGATGTTCGTGTCATCGCCGCCACCCACCGCGACTTGGAGTTGCTCATTAAGGAGGGGAAATTCCGCGACGATTTATACTATCGGCTCAATGTAATTCGCATTGAGCTACCACCCTTAAGAGAAAGACAGGAAGACATTCGGTTGCTTGCCGCCCATTTCTGTCAGAATTTTAGCCGCCCGGGCCATGCACCCGCTGAGATTAGTCCCGAAGCAATGGATGTCTTGTTGCGCTGTCCCTGGCCCGGCAACGTTCGGCAACTCGAGAACGCCATTGAACGGGCTTGCGTGACTGCACGGGACGGCGTCATTCGTTCCAGCAATTTGCCGACCGATGTGACCCGGCGACTCGACGTGAAGAGCCCATTTCAAGTCGATCTTGCTCGGCCCTTGCCCGATCAACTCGCGGAACTGACCGCAGCGTTCGAGGAGCGGTACATTCGGCGAGCCTTGCGAAAGACGAGGGGACACGTCGGCAAATGCGCCAAGCTCAGCGGCCTTTCACGCCGAAGCATCACGGACAAGATCGCACTTTACAAGATTGACAAAATGACGTTCAAAAAGGATGAAGAGTAGACCCTTTGTCATCGATGCGAGCGCCGCAAGGGTCCTTGCGACGCTCGCTCTTCTTTGGTCTCACCGACGTCAGGCGCGCACATCGGGATAGGAAGCTCGGCCATTGCCATGATGGGTCGACTCCGAGGTCTCTTCCGTCGCGGAGTAGCGATCTCGCGCTATCAGATGGGGCATCGCTTGCTCAATCAGCGAGGGGATTGCGGCAGCGACCGCGCCTTTGACGGAAGTCGAAGCGACAGCAATGGCCTCTTGCCCGAGCTTCGTTACTTCTCGTCCGGCCATTTCGAGAAGATCGTTGACCCATTTCGGCCGCCGCGGCGCTTCCTGAGGCGGAGTGCTAGCGGCGGCGGGCATTCGGGTATAGGCCGGTAATTGTTTCCGCTCCGGCCGCGATGCTCGACGAAAGACGATCAGCCCGGTGACCAAGCCGGCCGTCGCGGCCCCGCCTACCATGAGCCAGGGAGTTTCCTGCACGCGCTTACGCATATCGAGTGCCTCCGAAACGGACTCAACCGAGTTTCGGACGGTCCCGGTAACGCTTGCGACCGTGCCCTCGACGGCGCAGCGGACGGACTGAACGGTTCGCTGGACCGCCTCCGTCGCAGACTGAAGCTTTCCGACAACTTGGTTTTCGAGTTGGGAAACCTTTTCACTCAAGGATTCCCGCGTATCTTCCATCTGCCGCTCGATCAGTTCCGGTGTTTCGCGATCCACGACAGGTTCTCCTCAAGGGCGTTCAGGGTCTTGTCTGGAAGTGGGTTGTTACGTTCGAAAATCCGCTTGCCTGCAAAGAGTGCGATGCCTCCCAGAATGACGAGCACTCCTCCGACAATGGCCCACCCTGCAAACGTGGGCATGCCAAATCCCCAGTTCAGAAGAAATGGCACGGCGATGAGTAGGAAAAGCCCGCCCAAGGCCGCGCCGGCGATTCCGACGCCCAGGTATTCCACTGCCAATTTCGTTCGGTGAATGTCTTCGCGCACTTCGGCTCGCAACATTTGATATTGTTGCTGAAGGAGCCGCTGGGCATCGTCCGCGATGCCGGATACCAACTCCGTCAATGTTGGCTCCGCCGTCGCGGGAGTTGTTGATGCCATCGACTGGCGCGGTCCATCGGAAATCGGAGTCTCGATCATGGCTGAGTCCCTCCCATTCGAATCTCTTCTCGAGTAATCGCAATCGGCGTGCCATTGCCCAGAAAGTCGATTCTGGGGACTGGCAATCTTCGCTGTCGGCGGCGGGGACCTTGATTTACTCGGGGGATTTGCGTCGTCCGAGGCATCAATTCTCAAATCGCCGTTCCGGCCGGAGCCAAGCCGATTGGCATATAGCTGCGTAAACTCCGCTCCGAACAAGAGAATCTGACTCGAGTAGTAAATCCACAACAACAACACGACAAAAGACCCTGCTGCTCCATACGCGGAACCGGGCGCCGCCTCAGCCAGATAAAGACCAATCAGGTACTTCCCAAGGGTGAACAGGCCGGCGGTTATAAACGCGCCGGCCCAGACGTCCGACCAAGCCAGTCGAACATGCGGAAGCACTTTGAATATCAGTGCGAAGAGCGTGGCGGTGACCGCGAGCGAAACAAGCTGATTACAAATCTGGATAATCCTGCCGCACGCAGTCATGGTCCAACCAGCCGCTCGCCCAGGACAAGACGGCACTCGCCACCAGCAGCGTAAGCAGGAGGAGTGTAACGCCGCAAACCATCAGGAAAGACAATAACCGGTCGCGGATGGCGCCCCATATCCCCGACGCCGGTTTTCGTTTCACATCCCAAATCGTATCCAAGGCGCCCTGGAGTTCTGCAAATATACCCGTCGCGCCGATCAGCAAGGTCACGCCGCCCACAACGGTCATGAGAATACCGCTCCGCGCTGATCGATTCGTGGCAAGAATCGTCTGTACGGCTTGAGCGCCTTCCGGCCCGACCATGCCGCGGATCTGCTGTGCCACTTCTCCGCGGGCCGCTGCCTCACCGTAAATCAGGCCGGCCATCGCGATGACAAGGATCAATAACGGCGAAAGGGAAAGGGCCGTGTAAAATGCCAGCGCGGCTCCCAAGCGAGGACCGTTTCGCCGCCAGAATCGGCTTCCCGTTTCCTTTAGAAACGGCCAGTAGTCGGCGAGTTTCATGATCTTCTTGCCATTTCACTGGACGGGCCAAAAAGGCGAGGGGCCTGCCGATTCACCGGCAGGCCCCTCGCTTTTCGAAATCGGAAAGCTAGACGACATCCCGTGTGGTTTGACTCCCCATCAAGAGGCTGATTACAAACAACACAAGGAAGACGAAGAACAGGACCTTGGCGATCAGAAAGGACGGGCCAGCGATTGTTGTGAAACCAAATAAGCCGGCCACGAGCGCCACGATCAGAAATAGGATGGACCAGCGAAGCATTTGTTTCCTCCTTAGCCGGATCTCGTCGACTACCAGCTTGTAATCGGGCGGGCATATGGTAACCGCTGGATCTACCAGCGGGCTTAGCAAGAGGAATCTATCGGTAAACTGGATCGGTAGGCAATTACTTGATCGCCGATCACAGATTGCGCCTCCATCTCACTTGTTAATTTGCAGTCCTCGTGCCAATCGCAGACAAGTTTGCATTTTCGTCGTTAATCGCTCTCCGCCACGAGGTCGCCACGTCTTTGAAATCTTCCAACTGCGAATCGTTCTGCGCGGCATCAGCCGCAGCGCACGGAGCGGGGCCAGGAATACTCCCGGCCCCGCCCAGGTCTGACAGTTTGTGACGACGTCAGACCGGTGACCGGCCGCGAAATGCGTCCGCAACGAATGCGACCACCGCCAAAATCAAGAACACAAAGAACAGGATCTTGGCAGCATCGAAGGCGAAATTCGCGACGAGCCCAAAGCTAAAGAGCGAGGCGATCAAGGCGATCACCAGGAACACAAGCGCGAGGCGGAGCATGGCTATCCTCCGAATGCGACAGACGTCTGGGTTCGAATAGTGGGCGTCAGGCGACTGGGGGGGAGGAAATGCAAAGCCCGTGCCAAGCGAGATCGTCAAACAACTCGGGATGGATGAACGTCCGATGGCAGGCCATCGAGAAACTGCCGAAGCAATGTCGTGAAAGCGCGAGGATCTTCGACACTGGATAAATGGCCGCACCTCGGCAAGACAAACAATCGGGAGTCTGGAATGCTAGCCGCCATGGTTCGGGCTTGATCTGCCGGTGTGATTTCATCGTCCTCGCCGACGAGAACCAGGGTCGGAACAGAAATATGCGCGAGTCCAGCGGTCGCGTCGGGTCGATCCCGCAGCGCCTGCAGCGCGGCCACGATGCCATCCACGGTTTGGCGCTCGGCGTTGTCACGTATGAATGCCATGACGTCGGGTCGATTCGACCGGGTTTCAGGGGCGACCATTTTGGGGAGGAGGCGGTCGATCACACCGTGAGCCCCTTCGGTTGTCGCCACGACGATCATGGCATTGCGTGCTTCCCGTGCGGCCGGGTTGTCCGCCTCCGCCTTGGTGTCGGCCAGGATCAGCGCCCGTAGCCGTTGTGGGTAAAGACGGGCAAATGCAAGGGCCACATATCCACCCATCGACAATCCGCCAACAACCACTCGGTCGTTGACGCCGAGATGATCCAGAAGTTCGGCCACGATGTCGGCCGCGGAATCGATGGTCAGCCCCGCGGAAGCCGCCGAGCCTCCAAAGCCTGGAAAATCCGGAGTCAGTACGCGGTAGGCGTCGGCAAGTGCAGAGCGTTGCTCCTGCCAGATTGCCGAATCGAAAGGGAAGGCATGGAGAAGTACGAGCACGGGTCCGTCGCCTTCGTCCTGATAGGCCAGTGTGGTCTGGCTTGCTCGTAACGTGATGAAGTTCATGGCTCTCCCGTGTCACCTTGTGGCCAAACATCTACGCGATCACGAACGGTTCCGCATATTCCCGTTGCGGAACATTTTCGATCCGCCTTCGACTTCGCCAGCCATCGATCGAATATCGACCGGGCCCGAATGACGCGACCGTCAACGCACCGCCGATGATAGCCACGTTCTTCATGAAATGTTGCATTTGATTCATTCGCGCCATTCCTTCTTGAGTCCAAAAATCGTGGAAGATCGGAGTAGCGACCACAAGAAACAGAATCAGGGCGGCAGCGCCGAATCGAGTCCAAAAGCCGAGCAACACGGAGAGGCCGCCGAACAATTCAAGTGCAATGGCGCCGGCCAGAAATGCCGACGTCGCAATCATCCCTTTCTGCGCCATGAATTGAGTTGTTGCCGTCCAGTCGGCCAACTTGCCGATAGCGCTCAACAGAAAGATCGCGCTCAAGAACAGTCGCCCAAAGAGTGCGGTCAGGGAGATGCATACTTCTCGCATGGGAAAGCCCTCCATTTACGGCAAGGGGCGCTAACCGCTCCCAGAATGAGTGCAAGTGTCGTACCCGGAACGGAAGTAGAAGGACACAAACGGTTGTACGGCTTTCGGAGGTCCGGTTCCCGCGGGCTGACCTATAAGCCGGGTTCTGTCCCGACCCTTGGAGATCGGCGACGGTCATTTTTCCAGGCCGCCGGTTGCCCGACGGCTCAAGCAGCCTACCCGAGGGTCGTAACGGGACGGGCCGCCCCTGCCCTCTGTTTGGCCTTGCTCCCGGTGGGGTTTGCCGAGCCGACAGGTCACCCTGCCGCTGGTGGGCTCTTACCCCGCCTTTTCACCCTTACCTGGCCAGAGATCAGAAGTCAGAGATCAGAAGTCAGAGGTCAGAAGCCAGAGGTCAGAGGTCAGAAGTCGGAGGCGCTAAACACCACCGACGCCTGATCTGAAATGTGACGTCTGCTTTCTGACTACTGATGTCTGGCCTCTGAACTCTGGCCAGGCGGTATCCTTTCTGTTGCACTTTCCCGGCTCCCGATTCCGCATCGCACCGGAGAGCGAAGCGGACGAGAGCGGTGGCCGTTAGCCATCACCGTGCCCTGTGGAGCCCGGACTTTCCTCCCCCGGCATTCGCCGGCGGTGACCGTCCAGCCAGCCCGCGGAAATCGAATTATACAACATGCGGCGGTATCATTAGGAAGGACAGAATACCCATTGCGCAAGTTCGGGGAAGGCATGGCTCTCGTTCGGTTCCGATTGGGCGAGTCACCGCCAACATCCATATGCGGCGGAACCGTCGCAGTCGGCAACTTCGACGGAGTGCATCGCGGCCATTCCGCCTTGATTGCCGATGCGCGGTCTCTTGCGGGTGCGAGCGGCCTCGTCGTGCCCGTCACCTTTGATCCACATCCGTTAAAACTCCTGGCTCCCGAGCGATTTCAACCGCCACTGACCACATTGACCGAGCGTGCCCGGCTGCTGCACGCGATTGGCGCGAATCACGTCGCGGTTTTGCAAACGACAGCCGACCTCCTGGCCCTTTCGCCACAAGCGTTTTTTGAAAAGGTGATTCGCCAGGCGCTAGCGGCGAGTGGCATTGTCGAGGGATTCAACTTTCACTTCGGCCGCGATCGCGCTGGGTCGAACGAAATGTTGCGTTTCTTGTGTCGGGAGGCCGGAATGCAGTTCCGCGAAGTGCCCGCATTGGAAGACGGCGGCCGTCCCGTATCGAGCAGCCGCGTGCGCGAAGCACTTCGCGTCGGCGATGTCGCGACCGCGGCGAGTTTGCTCAATCACCCTTATCGAATCACGGGCCTCGTCGCCACCGGCGCCAAGCGTGGCCGATCCATCGGCTTCCCGACCGCCAACCTCGAACGAATTGAAACCGTGGTACCCGCGAACGGTGTGTATGCTGTTGCCGTCGTGACCGACGTCGGGGCGTTTTCAGGTGCGGCAAATGTAGGACCTAATCCAACTTTCGGCGAACAAGTGCAAAAAGTGGAAATCCACTTAATCGACTTTGATGGGGACTTGTACGGGCAAGAAATCCACGTGGATTTCTTATCCAGACTTCGCGATACGAAGAAATTTGCCAACGTGGAGGCGTTGATCGAACAGATGCGTTCCGACGTGGCCACAGCCAAACAAATTGTCGTCCGGGCTGGCAAAACACTGTAGAGACTGTTTCACAAGTAGGTCCGGCGAGCCGAGCCGGACCACCTTGCACACGGGAATGGCATCATGCGGTCTCGGCGGCTGGCGCCCTGGTCCGCCTCGGCTCGGCGGACCTACTTGTGACACGGTCTCTAGCGAACCAATCCAGATCATTTGCGGAGCGCCGGCGAGCCGAACGTCGTCGGGCGTCAGATAATGACGACACCCGGCAACTGATGGTCCTCGGTCTGCCTGGCAAGCGATGGCTCGCAAGGCGCCCCAACGAGTTGAAGTGGACCCTCGGGCTATTCCTGGTTTGATTCAAACACCACAGGTGCTCCTTTGAGCGATTTCTTCGCCCGCGTCGAAACTGTTCTCAAGAACGAGGTGGCTCCCGTTCTGGAATTGGATGGGACCGCCATTGAGCTACTCGCCATTGATCGTGGCTGTGCACGCGTTCGCCTGGGCGGGGCATGCTCGAGTTGTCCGGCTACGGTGATGTTTCTGGTCCGTGGCATCGAGGAAGAGTTACGCCGGCGAATCCCCGAAATCGAATACTTGGAAGCGGTGCCCTGATGTTCTTCGGTTACAATTCGAATGGCTTCGCGCACCATCGGCTCGAGGATCTCATCAAGATCCTCGCCGAACTGGGTTACGGCGGTCTCGCGTTGACCGCGGATTTCCATACGATTGATCCGCTCGCCGATCATTGGCGCGATCGGGCCCGCCGCATTGACCGTCGGCTTCGTGACGCCGGCATGAGCGTGGTGGTCGAGACCGGCGCCCGCTTTATCCTCGATATTCGTCGCAAACATCAGCCGACGCTGCTCGATCCCGATCGGCACAATGCGCTCGATCGATTGCACTTTCTCGAAGCGTGCATTCGCCTGGCCGCCGATCTCAATGCCGACGCGGTCAGTTTTTGGTCCGGCACGCCGGTGGATAATTCGCCGGCGAAGATTCACATGGCCCGTCTCGTGGAGGCGTGCCTGCGCTTGTGCGACTTCGCGGACGGTCGTCAGGTTCGTCTGGCATTTGAACCGGAGCCGGGCATGTTCATCGATACGATGGACAAATTCGCCGAGTTGCATGACCGGGTGAATCGGCCGAATTTCGGCCTCACGCTCGACATCGGCCATCTGCATTGCAATGGCGAGATACCGATTCGCGAACACCTTCGACGCTGGAAGGATTGGCTCTGGAATGTGCATATCGAAGACATGCGACTGGGCGTGCACGAGCATCTGATGTTCGGTGAAGGTGAAATTGACTTTTCCGATGTCATGAATGGTCTGCGGCGAATCGGCTATCAGCGCGGCGTCTACGTGGAACTGAGTCGTCACAGTCACGATGCCGTCAACACAGCGCAGATGTCGATCGCCTTCCTCAAAGCACTACCGAAGGAGACATCGAGTCAGGCGGAATGGTGGGATAATCTGGACCTGGCAGCAAACGCGGATGCCCCGATTTCAAGCAGCCCTCCGTCCGAACGGGCCGTCCCGGCAGAGGGCACGGTCGCATCCCAAACCGACGGCGAGCCCACGACCGGTTTGGACGCGACCGGGGACGGGCCCGCCTGATTCACTCAGGAAAGTTGCAAGGCCCAGTTGGCTGGACAAACCGGGTCCGATTGCTCTGGAGATTTGCCTCGAGAAATTGGAAACTCCTCTTGCGTTTTGGCGATCTCAAAATATCAGGAAGTGGTGCCCGGGGAGAATCTGCGCCCGCGGCCGGAGGAAAGGAAGTTAGATGTGACAAAATGTGACTTGCGCCAGGCAAGCTTGGGGGAGGGGGACGAAGATGTAAGACGCATTTTCTGAAACCGACCGTACGAACTCTGAGGGTAACCAATCCCTCCCGGTAAAGTCTAGCCAACAACCGGAAGCGAGTCTTGCGTCCTGCCCGGGTAACCGGCGGGGCGAAGCGTAGACAGCCAGTGCCAAAGCCGCGGGATCGAGCCTCGAAAGATGTCTTACTCGTGGGAGCCTTCGTCGTGTTACAGGCGTGGGCTGCACCCGAACCCCGAAACGGCTTGGGGGGAAGGTCCTGCCGGGGTCTAAGGCCGGGGCAAAGGCACATAAGGGTTCGCCAGGAACCTGGGAGGTCCCAGCGTCTCCTGCTGAAAGTTGGCGTGGGGCTGCCAATCCCAAAGCTCCAGGCCGGGCTGCCGACGCCGGGCGGCACGGAGCGAACACAGGCGTACCAGCAGGTACCGCCAAGCGAAGGAAACGAAGTGCGGCGGGATGGGCGTTGGGAAGTCGGAGCCTCTCGTAGTACCGCTGAAGCCGGGGAACTCGCGTCACGAGAACCCGGTGGAGGGAAGGGGAGGCCGAGTTGAAGAACCGTGGGAGGGAAACATGGCGGGAACACCGAGTCTCGAGACTGTGTCTACGAAACAAACACGGATCGCGGAACTGGCGAAGCAGTGCCGTTGATGAGTTTCACGACTCTGCGCATCACATCGACATTTCCTGGCTGATCGAGGCCTTTGGCCGCACGCGGCAGGACGGGGCCGTGGGCGTGGACGGACAAACGAGCGAGGATTATGGGGCCGATCTTCGGTGCAACCTGGAGCGGCTGCTGAACCGAGCCAAGTCCGGCACGTACCAGGCGCCGCCGGTCAAGCGGGCGTACATCCCGAAGGGAACGGGCAACGAGACCCGGCCCATTGGCATACCGACGTTTGAAGACAAGGTGCTTCAACGCGCGGTGGTCATGGTCCTGGAATCGGTGTACGAGCAGGACTTCTACGACTGCTCGTACGGCTTTCGTCCCAGACGGTCGGCGCATCAAGCGCTGGAGGCGTTGTGGCGTCAGTTGATGGCGATGGGGGGTGGCTGGGTCGTGGAGGTGGACATCCGGAAGTTCTTTGACACTCTGGACCACGCTCGACTGCGGGAGTTTCTCCAGCGACGGATACGCGATGGTGTGCTGCTGCGCTGGATTGGGAAATGGCTGAACGCGGGAGTCCTCGAAGGGGACGTGTACACACTTCCCGAAGAGGGCACGCCGCAAGGCGGGGTGATTTCGCCTCTCTTGGCCAATGTCTACTTGCACTACGTGCTGGACGACTGGTTCGAGAAGGACGTGAAGCCGCGCCTGGCGGGGCAGGCGTTCTTGATTCGCTACGCGGACGACTTCGTGATCGGTTTCCGTCACGAGGCGGACGCCAAGCGGGTCCTGGAGGTTCTGCACAAGCGGTTCGCGAAGTATGGGCTCACGCTTCATCCAGACAAAACGCGGTTGGTGCCGTTCATGCGGCCCAGCCAGCGGCCGGGTTCGGAAGCCCAGGGGCCTCAGCCAGGGACGTTTGACCTGCTGGGGTTCACGCACTTCTGGGGCCGGTCGCGGCGTGGTGGCTGGACGATCGTGCGCCAGACCTCGTCGAGCCGATTCAGTCGGGCGGTCAAGAAGATCGCCAAGTGGTGTCGCGAACATCGGCATCGTCCCCTTCTTGGGCAACACGCCACGCTGAGTCAGAAGTTGCAGGGCCACGACGCATACTACGGCATCACCGGCAACGGCCGAATGTTGACGCGGTTGCGGCACGTGGTTCGGTGCATCTGGCGGAAGTGGCTGGCCCGTCGTCGGGCTGGGCCGCTCTCGTGGGACGCCTTTGGTCGTCTCGTGCAGCGTTATCCGCTGCCGGGGCGCGGGTGGTCCATTCGGCGTACGCGTCTTCGCGACTTTAACCTGAGGAGCCGGATGCCTGAATTGGGCAAGTCCGGATCTGTGGGAGCCCTGGGCGGCAACGCCCAGGGCGACCCGGCAAAATGTGACACTGAAAAAAGATACTACGCCTGGTCCGGGACGTTGCCCGGAAAAGGTGGCCCTCTGCGTGGCAATGACCAAATTGGCCGATCGCTCCGCGATCGATCGTCCACTCTGGACGCATCGGCAACAAATTGTCGATCCGAGCGGAGCAAGGGACCTAAGGGCGACCGCTCCAGCCTGACGTTCATGATGAGGTCGCATTGGCAGCGCCGTTTGAGTCCTTCTCGTAGAATGCCCAAAACAGTCTTGAAGAGCATAGCCATGCGTCGACTGATCACTTTTCTTTCGTGTGCGCTTTCTCCTCTCATCCTTTCGGCGAGCGAACCGACGGCTGCGGAGCGCGGTTACAAGGCCCTTACTCAAACTGCATTCATCCCCGCGTCGTGGCGGCCGCCGGCCTATGAAAATGCGTGGAAGCTATGGCCCGGCGCGAAGGAGAAACCGGCCAATTACGAAGCCGCGTTCCGCGATTACTATGGCATGCACCCGGCTCCTTATCCGAATCACAACTTGCCCATGGGTTTTCGGCCCGGCCAGTTTCTCTTTGTCAAAGGCATTGCAATGGACTGCATGCTCTGCCACGGCAGTTCGATCTTCGGCAAAAGCTATGTCGGTCTCGGCAATTCATCGCTCGACATTCAGGGAATCTTCGAGGACCTGCTGGCGGCGGATGGCGGCTTGGCGAAGGTGCCATTCACCTTTAGCAACGTTCGCGGCACATCGGAAGCCGGTACATTTGCCGTGTACTTGCTCGGATATCGCGAGCCCAATCTCAAACTGAAGAAGTGGACGAATCTCGGAATGCACGAGACTCTGTGCGAGGATGTACCCGCGTGGTGGTTGCTCAAGAAGAAGAAGACAATGTATTTCACGGGCAGTACCGACGCCCGGTCGGTGCGCTCGAAGATGCAATTTATGTTGCCGCAGGTCACGCCAGCCAGCGCGTTCGACAAGCACGAAGCCGCGTTCAAGGACATCAATGAATACTTGAAGTCGATCGAGGCTCCCAAGTATCCATTGCCGATTGACCAGGAGTTGGCCACGAAAGGGAAGAAGTTATTCGTCGACAACTGTTCCGAGTGTCACGGCACCTACGGCGCGAAGTGGAGTTATCCCAATCGCATTATTCCGTTGGAGAAAATTGGCACCGATCCCAAGCGCTTCGAGGGAATCGAGCGGAAATTCGGCGAAGCGTACAACGAATCCTGGTTCGGCAAGGAGCATCGCGACGACTCATCGGACGGATATCAGGTGAAAGCGACCAAAGGGTACCAGGCGCCGCCACTCGACGGCATCTGGGCGACGGCCCCCTATTTCCACAATGGCAGCGTGCCGACGCTGTATCAGGTGCTCAAATCCGACTCACGGCCGATCCTCTATACACGTTCCTTTCACACCGGTGAAGCAGACTACGATCCGGTGAAAGTCGGCTGGAAGTACACGGAGTTGAAGGAGTACCCGCCAGGCAAATTGCATCCGCACGAGGCACGCAAGATCTACGACACCTCAAAGCCGGGTCGATCCAATAAGGGACACCCATTTGGCGATCACCTCACCGACGCCGAACGAATGGCGGTGATTGAGTATCTGAAGACGCTGTGACTGGTTCCCCCTCCCGGCAGCGGTGAGGGGAGAAGGCCCGACCATGAAAACTTCTCTTCGACTGACGCTCGCCGTCGGCTGCCTTGTCGCCGTCGGCCTTGCCGCGTGGCTCTCCAATGCCGAATCGACCCGGCCCAAGGCCGGCAAGTGGACGGAGGTTGCGCCGGGTGTTCTGCGAACGGGTGAGCAGCCGTATGGCTATGCTCTCGTCCATGATCGCCATGCCCTGCTCATCGATTGCCCAATTCCCGGTGACGGCTTGAAAGCAAAGGGAGTGAGCGCCGTTGACGGCGTTCTCCTCACGCACCACCATCGCGATTCCATCGCGGCGATTCGCTGGTATCTCGACAAAAAAATCCCGGTGCGCGCTTGCAAATTGTCCGCCGAATGGCTGACTCCCGACAATGTGGCAAAGTATTGGCAAGAGTCGCTGCCGCTGCGCAACTCACGGACGGCGTACTACGTCTTGCCGGCAGGGGTCGAGGGGGTCGATTGCTCGCTCGCCGATGGTCAGAAAATCGAATGGGGCGGCCTGACGATTTCGGTCGTTGCGACGCCCGGTCACTCGCGCGATCATCTGGCGTTTGCCGTCTCCCCTGGCAACGAAGCGCCGATCATCTTTTGTGGCGACGCGCTGGCTTCGCCCGGCAAACTCTGGGCGCCATTCACGACCGACTGGGATCACTGGACCGATGCCGGCCTGAAGCCGGCGCACGAATCGCTGCGCAAGCTCGCGGCCTTGAAGCCCAGCGTTGTCTATCCCGCGCACGGCGAAGCGATCAATAAGGAAGCGCCTGCCGTTCTCGAAGAAACACGCAAGAAGGTCGAGGAGGTCGCGTTTCTCAAGAGCTTCGAGCGCTATAGCAAGCGTCTCGGAAATGTCCCGCAATACAAGTTCCTCGTGCCGAAAGAACAGATCGCCAGCGCTGGCGAAAAACCGTGGGCCAAAGTCTCGGACCATCTTTGGATCACCGGCAATACATATGTCCTGGTCTCCAAGGATGAGAAAGCATTCCTTGTAATGGATCCGTGGGGCCAGCACAGCGCCGATCAGATCGCGAAACTGAAGAAGGATGAGGGACTAGGCGCATTGGAAGTCGTCATGTTCAGCCATGCGCATTACGACCACTACGACGGCATTTTCCTGCTACCCGATCGCGACAAGTTTCGCGTCTGGACGCTCGATCGTGTCGCCGAGCCGATCGCCGACCCCAATCGATTTCGCGCCCCATTCCTCGACGCCCGCCCGGTGACCATCGACAAGAAGTACCGCGACGGCGAGACCGGGACCTGGCGAGAATACACGTTCCGCTTTTACCATTTCCCTGGCCAGAGTGAATTTTCCATGGCCGTCGAGACAACGATCGACGGCAAGAAATGCCTGTTCACCGCGGACAATTTCTTCCACCAGGATCAGTTCAGCGGCTCCGGCGGCTGGATGGGGCTCAACCGCTCGTTTCCCCTGCCGTACTCGCAAAGCGCGAAGAAAGTGCTCGACATCTCTCCCGAGTGGATTTTGGCCGAACACGGCGGACCCTATGAATTCAACGCGGAGGACTATCGACGGCGGGTAAAGTGGGCCGAAGCCTCGGCCATCGCGGCGGACAAGATCGCAGGGAGCGGCAGCCATCGCCGCGACTGGGATCCGAACCGCTTCACGGCCGAACCGATCTTGCACAAGGCGCATGCCGGTGGAACAGTGCAGGCGACGCTCAAGGTGCAGAACCCGGGATCAAAGACCGATCGAGCGGAAGTTACGCTCGAGGGCCGGGGCATCATCGCGGACCAGGCATGGACGGTCGACGTTGGCGCGGGCAAGTGCGTGGACCGGCCAATCACATTCAAGATGCCTGACCGGTTGAAGCCGGGTGCGTACGTCTTCATGTTGCGAAACAAGGATGCAACCGGAGTGGAAGGATGCGACTCGTTCCTTGCGGTAGATATTGAGTAACGAGTTGGGAATAAATCGCGGCCGTTTGGATCAGAGGAGAAGAGATAGATGACTCCAGATCACCGAGGCTGCCATGAGATTTGTCGCACTGACCGCTGCCGTCCTTTTTTCGATAACGCTCGTCGGCTGCGGACCGATGGGTTCCGGCCCGATGCCCCCGCGACTGGAGGCGGACGCTCAGAAGCAAGTCGACGATTCCTGGAATAAAGCGCTCACACCACCCGATCATCTCGATCGCCAGTCCGTTCTCGATGCGCTGATCTTGTCGCAGGCTTTTCAAGTGGGAGTCGACCGGTTGACGTTCCGGAGTGAAAAGACGTTTTCGGGCGGAACCGTGGTAATGGAAGTTCATTTCGACCGGGCCAAGCCGAATGACGATCGATTCGAGTTCAAGATTCTCGACAAAACGGGCCGGGAGCTACGTCATCTTGTTTACAACCGCGACGATGTTGAGAAGGCCTACAAAGAATTGAACGACCACAAGTACGTCAGCCCGCGCGGGCCAAACGATCCGCCACTGGCGCCCGAAGAGGAGAAGAAACGCGGACTTGCAAAAGCGAATTGCAGCTGTTGAGCAGATATTCCCGAAGCGAGAGGACGAAAACAAGGCTAACAAGTGATTGTCGGACTTGGCGCCGGTTCCTGTTGCGTCATGCAGTGCAGCGTGCCCAGGCCATACACGAGATCGCCCGCGTGGATGCCGACCACATCGCGATCTGGGAACAACTCCGCCAAAATGCCGAGCGCTACGCGATCGTTGACATCGTTGAATGTCGGAACCAGAACGAGTCCGTTGGCGATGTAGAAGTTGGCATAGCTGGCCGGAAGGCGTTGACCGTCGAACACGATCGGCGAGGGCATGGGCAGCGGGATGATTTCCAACTTCGATCCATCAAGATCGGTCATGCCGCGAAGACGTTCCAGATTCTCCTGCAGGGGCGTGTAGTTTTCTTCTTTGGAGTCGGACTCAATAACCATGACCACTCGCCGGGGCGAAACGAAGCGGGCGAGATCGTCGACGTGACCATGCGTGTCGTCGCCGGCAATGCCTCGATTGAGCCAAAGCACTTTTCGCACGCCGAGGAAGTCCGCGAAGGTGCGTTCGTAGTCGGCCCGGGTCATGCCCGGATTGCGGCACTGGATGTCGCTCAGCAAGCACTCCTCGGTCGTGAGCGAGAGACCTTGCCCATTCACATCAATGCTGCCGCCCTCGAGGACGATCCTCCGTTCGTTGAGCATCGGCCGCCAAATTGGATAGCCGGCAGATTTCGCGATGCGACTCGGGATGAGATCATCGTTCTTCCAGTTCGGATACTTAGCCCATGCGTTGAACCGCCAGTCGACGAGTCCCTTCTCGCCATTCGAGCCAATAAGGAAACTCGGGCCGGAGTCGCGAGTCCAGACACGATCGCTTCGCCAGAGATGAAATGAGACCTGTTTGAGATCAACACCGCCTTTGATGAGGCATCGTTTCGCCGCCGATCTTTTGCCAGCGTCATTCACCAAAATGTGAACACGCTCACGTCGATGGAGATGTCGAATGATCTCCGTGTAGACCCAAGGAATCGGAGCAATTTTACCCGGCCAGTCGGACGCGTGATGCGGCCAGGCCAGCCAGGTTGCAGCGTGCGGTTCCCATTCGGCCGGCATGCGGAAGCCGGCCGCAGAAATGGAGATCGGGTTCGAATCAGTTGTTCGTGTCACGGGAAGATTGTGTCTGGAGCAAAACCTTTGGTCGCTGTACCCATGCTTGCGATTCTAGCGATTGACTGCTACACTTCCGTGGCCCAGAAGATTGGCCATCGCTTTAACGCCGCTGGAGTTGCGCCGAATGACGGCCGCCCGCACGGTGCTAGTCATCGACGACGATCCGGACATCCGGGAGCTACTCCAAAGGTCGCTAGAGGATCACGGCTACCGGGTCATTTGTGCTCCGGACGGCGAGACAGGAATTCATCGAGCATTGCAGGATCGGCCGGACCTGGTGATTGTGGACATGATGATGCCACGGACATCGGGATTTGTCGTTCTCGATCGGCTCAAGCATCAACTCCGGATTCCCGCACCCGTCATCATGCTCACCGGCAACGAGAGCGCTCCACAACGGGCATACGCGGAAATGCTGGGCGTCGACGCCTTTCTCAACAAGCCGGTCTATCCCGCGGAGTTCTTTCAATCGGTCGCTCTCCTGTGTCCACTTCCGGCGCCGGACTCCGATACGACAAGCCCTTGACGGCTGAGCGTGTGGATTCGTAGCGTGACCGCACTCGCTATCCGGGAGTTCCCATGTCTCAGCCGTCCGAGTTCAAGGCCGTTCCAACGCAGGAAGATCTCGCGACGATGACCCGCGATCTTCGCTTTCAGCCAGCCGTCAATTCCGATCCGAAGACGCTGACCACGGCGCAAATCGATCGCTTCAACCGCGATGGGTTTCTCAAGCCATTCCGCATTTTGGAGTCGTCCGAAGCCGATGCGTTGCGGATCTATTTCGACCGATTGCTTGCACAGGTGCTGGCCGACGGCGGAAACAGCTATTCCATCAGCACCGCCCATGCGAAATATGGCCGTGTATTCGACATTCTCACTTACCCTCGAATCGTATCGCCCGTGACCGATCTGCTCGGCGAGAATGTGATCGCATGGGGATCGCATTTCTTCTGCAAGATGCCTCGCGACGGCAAGACGGTTTCCTGGCATCAGGACGCGAGTTACTGGCCGTTGACGCCTGCCCACGCCGTCACCGTTTGGCTCGCGATCGACGATGCGGACCCAGGCAATGCCTGCATGAAATTCATCCCCGGTTCACACCGATACGGTCATCTAACCTACAAGATGAGCGAGGACAGCGAGTCGAATGTACTCGATCAAACCGTTGAAAATGCCGAAGGGATCGGCCCGCCGGTCTACGACGAACTGAAGGCCGGTGAATGTTCGATCCACTCCGACCTTCTGCTTCACAGTTCGGAAGCAAATCACTCCGACCGCCGGCGTTGTGGACTCACACTTCGCTATTGCGCCGCGGAAGTCGTTGCCGGGCTCGGCTGGTATGAGAAAGGCATCTGGGTGAGCGGCCGGGCATCCCCGAATACATGGGCGAACCGTTCGCGGCCCGAAGGGGACTGAACCATTCAATCTGGGACCGGTGCTGGTATCTCTAGGACGGCAATCGCCGGCTGATCATCGCAAAAGATCACGCCGGTTCGACCGTAAAGTGGAACTGGCTTCGTGAGCTTGAGCGCTTTAGTGAGTGTTGGTCCGGGATTCACTCTTAGAAATGCGGTCGGTTCGACGCGGCGAAGGACGTTGTGCTCGATCAAGATTCGGCCCAGCGGCGTGTCCTGGGCCAGAATGGCTTTGCGGACTGCGGTTGGGAGGAGGCTGAGATTGATCCGCACCAGGCCATACTGAACGACTCGATCCGTCCCATGCAGCGTCAGGACAATGCGTCGATGATAAAACTCGCCCTGCCGGCCGGCTTCGAGAACATGCACATCCACCGGCGTTTCGTAGTAGGCCTCCATCGTGACGGTCATGTGTTCAGAATGGGCGAGCAAGAGACGATAGGGTTCCGGCAGAGCGGTGGCATGAATGAGCGTCGCGACCGAGTCCGGCGACCAAAGCTGATCGTCGTAGATGACTAGCGGAAATCGATAATCCGAAGCAAGGATTTCGGAATGCGGACTTCGGTCCAACGACATAAGAGGTTCCTCGGACGGGCCGAGTCACCGTAGTTACCGAAACACGGGACTCAAGACTTCAATGGTAGGCCGAGTTCGACGGCGAATTCTTTCGGCTGGTCCTCGGGGATCGGCGCTTTCTCCAGAACCGTATCGACCAAATAATAGAGCAGCTCGCGAAACTCGGTCGGCTCGATTTCGTCGGCAATGGCCTCCGCGCGGGCACGGAATTTCTCAACCATCGCGTCCGCTTTGCTGAATACGGTGGCTCGCTGGTACAGCACGCGAACGCGCTCGACAGTCTCGGTCGCGGCCGTATCGTCTGGCGAAGCATGCTCACGGGCGGCAGCGATTTGCCCAAGGAGTTCTGCCCGATCTCCCGTCGCTTAATCCCTCCAGCGCCAGGGCCAGGAGCAGCGTTGGACGGGCAGCGAGCACATCCTGGCCGGCTACCAGCTTGTTGTCCTCGTCGCCGCCCCAGTCCTTCAGATCGTTCAGAATCTGAAACGCTACGCCGAGGTTGCGGCTGAAATCGCCGACCGCCTTCTCATACTTCTCCGCCGGGCCGGCCAATCTTACACCGGAGTACAACGCGGCCTCGAAAGCGGGGGCGGTTTTGAGCGCGTAAATCTTGAGGGCATCGAGTGGGGTCAGCGCTTTGTCGGCGGCATCCCGCCAAAGCAATTCGGCCCCCTGGCCTTCGGACAATTTCAAGTGCGCATCGGCCAGTTTGTCGAGAATGTCGGCCGCCGTTTCGGCGCCCAGCGCCTTTCGTTCTCGGCTCACCAGGCGATAGCCCAGACCAATCAAATAGTCGCCGACGTTGATCGCGGTGCCGATGCCATATTGCCGGTGCAGCGTCGGCGCGCCGTAGCGGAAGGCGTCGTCGTCCTCGATGTCGTCGTGAACGAGCGAAGCCTTATGAAATGCCTCAATGGCCAGTGCGGTTCGTTGCACTGAATCGGGCAAGTCCAGCTCGTCCGCGGAGATCGTTCCCTTGCCGCCGGTGAGCGCGTCGTACGTGGCGAGGGTGATGAGGGGACGCGATCGCTTGCCGCCCTTGGCCAGGAAGTCGTAAGCAATCGACTCGTGTTGCCGAAGGGGATCGCTTGCGCTGCCTTGAACCCGGGACCGCGGGGCCAGCCGACCCAGTTCCGGCGGAATCGAACATACCGTTCGCCGCCCGCATCAGGTGAACATAACTCTTGGTCTGCTGCGGCGCGGGCTCGGTTTTCAGGTCGATCATCTGAAACACCCAGTCGTCATCGACGGACGTGCTCTTGCAGTTGCTCGACAGAAGCGGTGTTGCGATGCAAGGAATGCCAGCCAGCAAGATCTTGTCGAACGCCTTTTCCAGCACGTTCAGGCAGGCGACACCAACGATTGCGTCCACATGACCCGACACGATGATCTTCAGTACGATCGGCGTGCCTTCGGAAACCAGTACCTTGTAGCCAAGCTGCTCGGCCTTGCCCTTGAAGTCGGCGACCGAGCATGCTCCGCACTTTTCGCAGTTCAAGCCAAACTCGTCGTATTCGGCGGGACAGCCCTCGGCGTTCTTCAGGCAGTGGGGCAACAGCATGAGTCGCCGATGGAACGGAACCGCCGCCACTTGTTCGCGCCAGAATTCGTTGGCAATGCAAACGAGCGTGAAACCGAGATATTGCTCACCCAGTTCCAGCTGCCGAAGCAGCGCTTCCGCATGGACGCGGAATTCGTCGCGTGTGAGTGGCTTCGATTTGGCCAACGGGCTGCACGTAGCCCGAGGCCGCTTCGCGGATGCGATCGCGCAGGCGCTCGCGTCTCGGGAATGACCTTGAGCTGGGCAGTCGTCGCCTTTTTGGACTTTGGCTCAGGCGGTGCGGTCGGCGGGACCTCGGTGTCGAGCAGCATCGGCACGGCGGGTTCCTTTAGTCGCAATCAAGAGTACTCGGGGCGGGAAGGCGAAAGAGATTATAGAGACAGCCTTTGATACGGACCGGTCCGTGGTCGAAAAGAAAAACCCCGTCTTCATGACAAGGTATCGTTCGAAGTGATGGACGACAGGGATGAAACAGTTATTCGGAGCAATTCTCGGGCGCCGTCCCTGCCGGCGCACTCGTGTTAGAATCCGTACTGCATGCCAAACCATATGGCATAAGGCTGGGCATTGTCGAGCGGCGGATCGGCCGGGCGCTTGTTTTCCGCGAGCGCAATCAGAAACACTTCCAGGTTCCGAGCGGCGACATAAGCGGTCTTGAATAGCAATCGATTGGTCGAGGCGTCGTGCGTCGGGACGCCGATCGCCCCGGGTTGATAGTTGCCATAACTCAGATCCATCAGCCAGGTATCGGCCCGGTATGTCACGCCCAAATAGGCCCCAACGCCGTTGATGGCCGACTTCTCATTGCCGCCAAACACATCGCGCCCATAAAGGCTGCGGACGCCGAGATTCAACGGATTGAACAGCGGGTCGTCGGCCGGGTTGCGGTGGAAGCCGTGCTGATCGTAGACGGCTTCGCCGTAAATGAGGAATCGTCCGAGTGCGATGCTGCCGTCGAGACCGACCTGGTTGCTATAGCGCTTTTGATATTCGGAACTGATGCCGTCCTGATACTTCGCCGAGAAGCCGACCGTCCAGCACGCCGTCTCGTAACCGAAGCGCGTGATGATTGCCTTGCTCGAATTCGTATCGAGATTTCCCTCACCGTTCACCAGCGCCAGATCCATGACGAACTCATTGGGACGATAGCGGAAGAAGAGTCCGGTCTCGAAAAAGCTGATCACCTCGGTGCGCAAGAACTGGGCGTCCTGCAAGGAATTCGTGAACATTGGCGACTGATAGCGGCCGAAGGGAGTTCGCGAGCGGCCAATGCGAACGGTCAGGTCGTTGTAGGTGGCCTCGACGAAGAGCTGTTGGATCTGAAATGTATCCACCTGGAAGTTGGACCGGTAAAGATCGCGCTGCGGATCGCTCAAGATCGACGAGCCATACGGCATATTGAGAAAGAATTCGCCTTCGGTCGCGACCACCCAATCGCCGGTGCGGGATACGAAACTTGGCCGTAACACCCCCTCGGCGCCAAACGTGTTTTCCAGACCAGACCAGACGATGCGTTGATCATCCTTCATGTAGCCGCGAAACAAGCCGTCCATCATGAACGCCGTATCGGGACTGACGCGATAGCGCAGCACGTCGCCGTCGCCCCAGGTCACCGCGGGCCCATCCGGCGATGCAGCCAGGAATGCCGCCAGACCCCGGCCCGGCGCACTCATGGTCTGTAAGTCGAGGTAAAGCGGTCCGCGCGTGGGATCACGTGGAAAAATCCCTTCCATGGGCGGTCCCAGTGGAACCGGGGCGGGGATCGCGACATCTTTCGGCTCCGGCAGTTTGGGCAAACGATCGACATTTGGAATCTGGATGCGGTCCGGCAATGGCTGAATGTCGTCGACCTTGACCTTGTTTTGGACCGGCTCGATCTTCGTGAGCGGTAGTTTCTCGAGAGTGGGTTCGTCCGCGAGCACGTCGTCCACATCCGGGCGGAAGCGTGGACGCGGCGGCGGCTCCGTCGGATCCTCGGCGCACGCTTCCACGATTCCAATAACCAGGCAAACGATGGCAAGTAGGCGTTTCATGGAAGGGTGGTCGTCCAGGTTGGCCGCGAGGATTGGCCGCACCGATTCACGCGATGCGGCTGAACCGTCTCATCCCCAATCGGCATGAAGGAGTTCGATCTGTAAGGGTTATTACGTCTGCACGGAAAATGTCAACCAGACAATGATTCAGAGCACCGAGCCGTTTGCAGTTGACCTCCATTGCCAAGCTCTCTCCAATTCGCCAACTCACCGCGACGGTCGCAGATCTCGACTGCGGACCTTATTGCTACTGGCTTCCGGATCGGAATCGCTTGGTCGGCAATGCTTCATCGCAAGGCTCCAATTCGATCGTCACCTGGTCGCCAATCGAGACCTCGGCGGCCGCCTGGGTCGCCTCGTCGATCAGAACCCAGAACCGCTGTGTGCGTGGAACGACGGCGCTTTCGAATGGCACGCCGTTCAGTCGGCCGCGCACGCGATGGCCCCGCCGGCCCTTCCACAATGACACCGGCGGAATTCGCCAACGCACGCTCGGATCGAACGGCACCTCCGCCGCCGCTCCCTTGTGTCCCTCCAGAATTGTCGCACGGAATCGCACCATGATGAGAGATCTCGTGACGGGGTCATTTGGCAGGACGTCGCGGCCGTTGCTTCGCGGCGATGGATTTGATCACCAGTCGATTCGCATTCGCCTCGTCAAAAGGCTTTGGCGCCAGGTCAATCGCACTTGCGATTAACGCTTGCACCACGGGGTCGTCCAAATCGTCGGCGCCTTCGAGCCGGATGTGACGAACCTGTTTACCGTTTCCCTTCAGTCGACGGCGCGGGTCAGGCAGGTTCGCCCCGAACAGGAAGCAAAGGGTCACCCATCGCGGAAAGAGGATAATCGAGAGAATGGCTTCTGATGGGCGATCCGTCGGGCCGAAGCCGATGACAAGCCCGTTGTAATTGTCGTAGACCATCTCGACGGCGCCGGGCAGCCGCAACCGAAGCTTGGCGTGGACTTCCTCGGCGACTGCCCGCACTTCCGGCGTATACTTCGCCAGGAAACGAGCCAATTGGTTTTCGGCGTAATTGCGATTCACGGGCGCGTACCTCACCAAAGGGTATAACCGCCATCGATCACCAACGATGCGCCGGTCATATAACGCGATGCATCGCTCGCCAAGTACACGGCCAGCGGTCCGAGGTCTTCCGGCTGCCCGAATCCGCCCATTGGAATCTGCCGCTGAAACTCCTCGATGACTTCCGGGTGGATTGCTTGCCAGCGCTTGTTCGCATCGGTCATGAATCCGCCCGGCAGGATGGCGTTTACGGTGATTCGGTACGGGGCCCAGTCCGAGGCCACTGCTCGCGTAAACTGCACGACTGCCGCCTTGGCGGTTTCGTAATGCCGGCCGCCGATCTTGCGCCCCGCTACCAACGCGTTGATCGACGCCACATTGATGATTCGCCCGCCCTGGCCGCGTTCGATCATCGCGCCGCCGATGAGCTTGGTGCAGACGAACACGCTCGTCAGATTCAAATCCATCAATTCGCGCCAGGTTTCGAGCGGCATCTCCTGAGTCGGGATGTTCTGCCGTCGACCGCCGGCGTTGTTGATCAGGATGTCGATCGGCCCAAATTCGTCGAGTGCTTTGCGACAAGCCGCTTCGCATTCATCTGTGCGACTAACATCCGCTCGAATGGTGAAACCCTGACGACCGAGCTGGCGAACATCGCTTGCCACTTGCTCGAGGCTTTCGGCGTCGCGGCCGACGAGCGCGACATCCGCCCCCGCGTCCGCACACGCGAGCGCCATCTCGCGGCCCAATCCCCGGCTGCCGCCAGTAATGAATAGCCGTTTGCCCGTCAAACGAAAGCGATCGAAGATGCTCATTGGCGCCTCACTCCCAGAGAGGATTTGTTTTGGACGGTGACACACACCCCTTCTCAAAACCAATTGACATGCAAAACCATGCTCCCCGGGACGATACGAAATTGGCTTGAATGACGGCAATCATCACACCGCCACGATCATCTCCCTGTTCCTATTTCTCGTATCATTGCCGCGCCCAATACCTTCCGCTCCGCCGGCAGCTTTTCATAAAGCTCAGCAAATCGCTTCGCGTTATCCGGGTCCTTACAGTACGTACGCAGCCCGCGAAGCACGTCCACCTTTTCGCTCTCCGGGTCGTCCAGGTGCTTGAGCTTGCTCGGCAGCCATTCCTTGCCCGCGTAGCGGTCCATGAGCCGTTGGAGTTTGGCCGCGGTTAGCTGATTCACGGCGATCTTGTTCGTCTTCGCCCGGTTGAAAAACTCCTTCCGCGTCCAGGCTCCGCCATACTTCAAGTGGCCAACTTGTGGCGCCGGCGCGCCCTCGTCGATGATCATGATCGACCACTGCTTGGTCTTGCTCAACGGCACCTCTCGCGGCTTCGGGTTGGCCTTCGGTGATTGAACCACGAAGACTTCGCAATCGCTTTCCTTGAGCACATCGGTCAATCGCGTTCGGCCTTCGATCGTCTCGACGAGCTTCATCGGGTCCATAGTAAAGCCGACCGGGAACTTCGTCTTGTCGAACGGCTTCATCCATTTCACGCCGATCTGGTCCATCGGCACAAGCACGTCAGCGGTTGTCCAGTACGCGGAGACGGGGCAGGTGATGGTGGAAACCTGCGCGACCGGCGAATGGACGAACCAGGTGGAGTCACCGAAATCCTCGCCGTAAACTTTGGTGGCGGGCTGCAACATCACACCGACGGCGTTCAAAACCGGCACCCGCGAGACGGCCTCGCCCTTCGCCGGCGCGATCCGTTCGCGCTGCTTGAAGAAGTACGCGGCGTTATATCCCCAGTTGACCGGCGGCACGTCCGGGGCAGCGCCGGCCAACGGGAACGTCTCGGCCGCAAGCATCAACGTCATGTAACCGCCGGCACTGCCGCCACCGATCACCACGTGCTCATCGTCCACGAACGGCAGCGACCGGACGATGTGCATGAGGGCGATGTCGGGATTAGCACTGCGAATCAGCGGATTTGATTCCAGTGCTCGCGGCGTGACGACGGCGAACCCCTGGCGAAGTTGTTGCAGGGCCGCGTTGTCGTCGATCTCGTAGCCAGCACTGAAATAGAGCGGAACCTTCGCCTTCGGATGGTCGCGCATCGAGAGCGGCACATAGATCGTCGCCTTGCCTTCCTTTTCCTTCCCCTTGGGATCGCGATAGTGGAACGACACAAGTGCCTTGGCGGCCGGTTGCGTCAGATCCGGAACGAGGGCCCCGCCGGCGAATCTCAATCGATTTGTAGGGACTTTAGTAAAGGTCTTGAACAGGGCCTCGACCCAGGGCGGTCCCTTGAACGTCGCCCCTCCATCGTTCTCAACCTTGGAGGCGAGTTCGAGCGTTCCCCAATCGTTCGCCTTGTTCATCTCCGCGCCGTGCACGCCCCCGACGAGCGTTTCCTTGAGATCCGCCCGGAAGCCATCGAAGTAGGCGATGTTGAACTTCACCGAGTCGCCCGGCTTGGCCCGCAAGTCCTGATCGTCGCCGGAATCGAGCGGCAGCGCCCATTCGAACGAATAAACCCCCTTCTCGTGCCCGACGGCGCCGAGTCCATCCTTCCGCGTATCGTCGGCATCCTTGTTCGGGGCAACAAAGTGCTTGTCGGCATAGATGCCCGGCCCGATCACCTTGCGGTCATCGCCGGTCTGGAGCTGTTTGCCCTTACAGAACGCGAGCATGGCGAAGTCGATATCGATCGGGTTGATCGAGCTGTGCACCGTCTCGGCGGGCACCTTGAGCGCGATGTAAAGCGCGTTGGCCGAGTTCATGACCCGCAGTTCGCAAGACCGCGACGCCTTCGCCGCCGGGTTGATGCCAATCAACTCCAAGTCGAACGCAATCGCCTTGGCATCCTTCCATTCGTCGGCGCCGATGATGCCGTCGATCACCGGCGGCGACTTGCAGGGCGAGGACTTAATTGTCTTCGGCAGCGGCTCGGCAAATGCGAGCTGCGTGAGAGTGACGGCGGCAATCAGGGCAAGAGTGCGAAGGAGCATTGGCGAGGACCTGGCTGAATTGGTATGGGGACATGGTATCGTGGCGAGTAATGAAGTGTCCATCGCGGCGGCTCGAATGCGTGGCGAACCGACAGTTAAGCCGAAAGGAATGAAACGGAGCCAGTAACATTCGCAGCGGCAGCCGTATTAGCGGTGCCGGCGGCCGTAATATACTTACAAGAGCCAGGCAACATACTGCTGCGGAGAAATCATGGCTCGGCTCGCAATCGTCCTGGTTGTGCTCTCGGGTGTGGCCCCGGTTCGCGCCGACGAGGACCATAACGGGCGGTGGCCGGTGCCGGCCGGGGCCAAGGTCACCGTCGAGGTGGACAAGGCCACCGTCTTCCTGGGCGAGAACGTCGTCCTCCAC
Organism: uncultured Gemmataceae bacterium; assembly: GCA_963773845.1. Classification (GTDB taxonomy): domain Bacteria; phylum Planctomycetota; class Planctomycetia; order Gemmatales; family Gemmataceae; genus SIAJ01. The sequence goes on along the minus strand of CAVZCU010000010.1, from coordinate 164,897 downwards.
TTCGTCGTCCGGAACACAGGGACCAAGCCGTTCCGGGTGTTCACCGGGTGCGACGGCCGCAACTCGTACCGCGCCCTGCGGTTCAAGGTCACCGCCACGGACGCGGCCGGGCGGGAAGCCGCCGACCCGCACCCGTTCATCACCGATGGCGGCGGCCTCGGCCAGGAGTTCGAGATCGGCCCCGGCGAGAAGCACTTCGAGGCCGTCCCCCTCCACCGCTACCGCCGGCTGGACAAGCCGGGGACGTACACCGTCCGCGTCTGGCACGACCTCGGGTGGATCGAGGCGGAAGGACGGAAGACCCCGGCCGCGGAGGTCAATCTGACAGCCCGGCTCCCGGACGCCGCCGAGGCCCGCCGGGTGGTGGCCGAGATGGACAGGCTGAAGGACCCCGATTCTATCCGGCCAGGGGAAAAGCGGCCCCCGTACCCGGACTATTCTGCTTTCCAGCATCCGGTTTACCTGCCGATTTTCGCCCCCCGCGCCAAGGAGGGGGACCTGCGGGCCGTTCAGGCTTTGGCCAGCATCCCGGACCCTGGTGCCACGGCCGCCCTCATCGGACTGCTCGACCACAAGGACAAGAAGGTCGCCCGGGCCGCGCAGGAGGCGGTCGACGACCGGTTGCCCCACCCGAACCTGGGCAAGCACCCGGCGTACGAGGAGCGCGTCTGGCTGGTCAAGCAGGCGTGGAAGTCCGACCTCGCCCCGGCCGTCCGCCGGGCCGCGTGTGCCTTGGCCGTCGGCGCGGCGGAGGATCGCGAGGCTGGGGCTTACCTGCTGGAGTGCGTCGGCGAACCAGCGGACTTGCCGGCTGTCATTCGCGGCTTGGACGCCGCCGCCCTCGCCGCCAAGGCTCCTGACTTCGACGACGCTGGTGTCTTTGAACTCCGCGAGGCCGGCGTGGCCCTGATCCGGCGGGGGGCCAAGCTGGCGCTGCCCGGGAAATCGGCCGGTGAGGGATTGTTGTTCGCCCGTGCGATCGCCAAACTGCCGACCTATCGGCCGAGCGGTTGGGAGGCGGCGTTCGTCGCGCTGCTTCGGGACGACCGGGTCTACGTCCGGAAGGCGGCTCTGGACGCGTTCACGGGCGACCCGGGCCCGGCCCTGGTCATGGCCCTGGCCGACTGCCTTAGGGATCCCGACGCGGCGGTCCGCACGGCGGCCTGCTGGGCCAGCCTGAAGGCCAAGTCGAAGGACCTGGAGCGACCCTTGCTGAATGTGCTCGGCTCGGCGACCGACGGGCGGCTAATTTATGCGGCTCAGCGGGTGGTCATCGACCACGGGATGGCGCCACGGGTCGACGGGCTGCGCGTGTTGGTCGGGCGACTGGGCGAGCCCGCGATGGCCCGGACGTGCCTCAAGTATCTGGCCTCCTGGGTGGTTGAGGGCCGTTCGACGCTGGAGGGGGCGGACGACCCGAAGGACCCGTACTGCCTGTCCCCCACGGAGGTCGCGAGCTGCCAGCGGGCTTGGAAGCGCGTGCTGAAGGACCGGGAGAAGGAGCTGGCCGGCGGAACGACGTACCCTTTCGATGCCCCGCGATTGCCAACGCGGGAGTTGTTCCCACGAGTGAAGTTCTGGCGGAACAAATGAACGGTCGCGCGCCGCGGGCACTCGTCTGGTTCCAGGGGGATGACCGTCGAACCCGCCCGTGCACCGGACCGCGGCGGCGGTGGAGCGCTAGCACCATGGTCGGTCGCTGTGCCGCTGCAGCCGGTGACATGGCTGTTCGGCGTTGAGATGCTGCGAAGAGGGAATTTCAATGCGTCCGTTCGTCGTATGGGAACCGCGACGCATAAGGTCACGGATAGGACATGCTCACAGACGGCCGCGGTCGGTGGGCGAGAGGTTCGGCGGCGGAAGGAGACTTCGGCGGAGTCGAGCATGAGCGGAACACTGGTGTTCGTAATCCTCGTTGCCGGGGCACCTGCCCTCAAGGAGCCCACTCGGAACCCCTTACTCGGCAAGTGGGAGTGTACTTCACTTACGTTGAGAGGAATCGCGCGCCCGCCGGACAAGTGCGTTTGGGACTTCGCAGCTAGCGGGAAGCTCTACCGCCACTACGGAGACCCACCCCCGGCCAAGTACGACTACACAACCGACCCGGCGAAGAAGCCGGCCCGCCTGGATTTCACCGACCGAGGCGGGCAGGACACGATCGAAGCCATCTACATGATCGAGGAAGACACTTTGACTCTGTGCTTTAGCAACCGGGCAGACGACGCCCGACCCACGCGGTTTGAGTCTCCGGCCGGGAGCCACCTGCGGCGGTTGACCTTCCGGCGGGTTGGCCCAAAAGATTGAGGTGTTTTCGGCGAAAAGAGGACACCGATGGCATTGAAGAAGCGTGGCAAGTACCGATACGGCGACAGTCAGAAGGACATCCGCGCCGAAATCCTGCGCTATAGCAAGGAAAATGGGTACGTTGCCCAGCACTTTGCAGACGCCGTTTGTCAATGTGGCGGTCGGTTGTTCGGCGTTCTTCTCGATGAAAACGAAGGGGCTGCTGCCCGTACTTGTATCGCCTGCGATCATCAGCATCCGATTGGCGATAGCGAAGAGTATCTCGACGACGCCGAGTTGGGTCAGTGCGCGTGTCCGTGTGAGAAAGTAGCCTTCGAGGTTACTGTCGGCGTGTCGCTATATGACGACAGTGAGGATGTGCGGTGGCTTTATCTCGGCTTTCGTTGCCCATCGTGCGGGCTTACCGCTGTGTACGGCGACTGGAAAAACGAATTCAATGGCTACAAGCAGCTTTTGGCGCAGGTGTAGCCGAGCCGCCGGGTGCCATGCCCGCCGCTTTGGGCGGGAATGTAACGGCTGTCAGCCCCAACATGCACACGCAAAGCCGTGGGCATGGCACCCACAATGTCCCCTTTCTGGACTACTACCCTCTGGGCGGCCAGCATTGGCCGAAGGCACCATGGCGAAGAAATCGACATCCAAGTCCGCGACGAAATCCAAACCGGCGAAGGCCAAATCGACGCCCGCACGGACCAAGGGCACGCGTGTCGGGCCTCCGCCAGCCAGCGGAGTGACGAAGCCCGGGCATCGCGTTTTCGCGATGAAATTTGCAAAGGTGTATCCACTGTATGTTCTGAAAGCGGAAAGCAAGAAGCGCACGAAAGAAGAAGTCGACCAAATCATCTGCTGGCTGACCGGATATGACCAGGCGGGTTTACAACGGCAGATCGAGCAGGAAGTCGATTTTGAGACCTTTTATTGCGCAAGCACCCGCCTTTCACCCCAATAGTTCGTTGATCACAGGCGTCGTGTGCGGTATTCGCGTGGAAGAAATAGAAGATCCGTTGATGAAAAGAATTCGCTACCTGGACAAGCTGATCGATGAACTTGCAAAAGGAAAAGCGATGGAGAAGATTCTCCGGCAGTAGGGGCGTAGCGCCCTCCGCCCTGTCAAAGAAACAGCGATCATTTCCGTCTGATAGCCTTTCGATTGAGGTCCAGGAGGTTTCTTGATAGATGTCGGATCGACGGATTTCGGCCTTTCATGTCGAATGCCGAGAGTTTCGTGACTGGTCTACTCCGCAGGTCCCGACGCCTCCTCCTCCACCTCCTCGCGCGCGACCTTCGCCACCGATGCTAGTTTATCCCCCTCATTTGGCGCAATCACGCGAACGCCCTGTGTGTTCCGGCCGACGATCCGAATTTCGCTGGCGTTGATCCGGGTCACCATCCCTTGCAGCGTAATGAGCATGACATCATCCGAGTCGCGGACGGGAACGACGCCAACTACCAACCCGTTGCGCTCGCTAGTGCGAATGTCCTTCACCCCCTTGCCACCGCGGCGTTGACGGCGGTAGCGCATTTGGGATCTTTCGACGGCGGGTTCCTCGCCTTCGGGGACGCCGTTGGCGTCCCCGCTAAACGGGGTGGCAGTCTCGGTTTCAGATGGTTCGGGCGTCTCGCTTTCGGCTTCGCCGTCGACTTCGTCGCTGACGCTCGCGGTATTCGCGCCGAATGGAGTTCGCTTGCCGTAGCCGTTCTCGCAGACGGTCAGCAATTGCCCTTCGGGGTCGGCGACCACCATGCCGACGACGTCGTCGCCCGACGAGATATTGATGCCTTTGACGCCCTTGGTGTTGCGGCCCATTGGGCGGGCGTCGGCTTCGGAGAATCGGATCGCCATTCCCTGGCGGGTGCTGAGCACGACCTCGTCGCCGGCACGAACCAGAGCCACGTCGATGAGCGTATCGCCTTCTTCGAGATTGATCCCGATCACGCCGCCCTGCCGGGGCCGGCTATATTCCGTGAGCGCCGTCTTCTTCACGAGTCCATTCTTGGTGGCCATGAGCAGATAGGCGTTCTTCCTCAAATTGGCGAACCGGAATCACTCCCTCAATTTTCTCTTCGGCCTTGCAGCGTCAGTACGTTGGCGATCGATCGCCCGCCGCTGGTGCGAGTCGCTTCGGGGATGTCGTACACCTTGAGCCAGTGACATTGGCCCGTGATTGGTGAAGCAGAGCAGATACGCGTGCGTGGAGGCGATGAAGAAGTGCTCGATGAAGTCTTCCTCGCGGGCCCCTCCCTGCACGCCGCGGCCGCCGCGATGTTGCGTGCGAAATGTCGCTGCGCGGCATCCTCTTGATGTAGCCGCCGTGGCTCATGCTCACGACCACGTCTTCCTCGGGGATCAGGTCCTCCATGTTGACCGAGCCGCCCGCGTTCCGTGATCTCCGTCTTGCGGACGTCGCCGTACTTGTCGCGCAGTTCCTCCAGGTCCTTGCGGATGACCGCGTAGATGTTCGCCTCGTCGGAGAGCAGATGCTCGTAGCCAACGATCTGCTCGCGGAGGCCGGCTGTATTCCTTGAGGATCTCGTCGCGTTCCAGAGCGGCAAGCTGGCCGAGCTGCAGGCGAACTACCGCCTCGGCCTGCTGCTCGGTCATGTGATAGACGTCGGCGACGCCCAGTTCGCGCTGGAGAGCCGCATAGGCTCCTCGCCGATTGCCCGTTGCAGATAGCGGGGCCGCGACCGACATCGCAATCAATTGGCGCTTGGCTTCGTTGCGATCGGGCGAGCCGCGGCATATGCGAATGACTTCGTCGAGCGACGAAATGGCGATGAGCTGGCCTTCCAGGACGTGCCCGCGGCGTTTCGCTTCGCGGAGCAAGTATTCCGTCCGCCGGCGGATAACCTGCAGCCGGTGCTTCAGGAACTCCTGCATCATCTCCTTGAGAGTCAGCACCTTGGGCCGGCCCTCGACGAGTGCCAGCAGGATGATGCTGACCGTCTTCTGCAGCGGCGAGTACTCGTAGAGCTGGTTCAGGACGAGGTGCGGATCGACGTCGCTTCTTCAAGTAGACGACCAGGCGAACCGGCTCGCCGAGCCGTGGCGCGCTCTCGTCGCGAATTTCGTCGATTCCCTTGATGCGCTCGTCCTTGATCAACTCGCTGATCTGTTCGTGCAGCCGATTGCGGGTGTGCTGATAGGGGACTTCGCGAATAATGATCTGCGCCCGCTTGCCTTCGACGATGTCGCAACGGGCCCGGACCGTGAGCTTGCCACGGCCGGTCCGATAACCGTCGATGATCCCTTGCCGGCCCTGGATAATGCCGCCGGACGGAAAGTCCGGCCCGGGGATATGTTCCAGTATCTCGGCCAACGACATGTCGGGCTTGTCGATCATCGCGATCGAGCCCGGCACAAACTTCCTTCAAGTTGTGCGGGGGAATCTCGGTCGCCATGCCGACGGCGATGCCGTCCGAACCGTTGACGAGCAGGTTCGGCACGCGACAGGGCAATACGAGCGGTTCGCGGTATTTGCCGTCGTAATTGGGAATGAAATCGACAGTCTCGTGGTCGAGGTCCACCAGCATATCGGCGGACAAGGGCGTCAGCCGGGCCTCCGTATAGCGGGGGGCGGCGGGAGGCAGTCCGGCGACGGAGCCAAAATTCCCCTGTCCGTGAATGAGTTTGTAGCGCAGCACCCAATCCTGGGCGAGCCGCACGAGCGTATCGTAGATGCTCATGTCGCCGTGCGGATGGTATCGCTCCATCGTCCGGCCGACGATCGCGGCACATTTGGTCGTCGCGGAGCCGGGGCACAACCCCATGTCGTTCATGGCCACGAGGACGCGCCGCTGCACCGGCTTCAACCCATCGCGCACGTCGGGCAGCGCCCGACTGACGATGACGCTCATCGCGTAGGTCAAATAGCTATCCCGAAGCTCGTTTTCGATGTCGAGCGAGGGCATCGGTGGCGGGCCGCCTTCCCCATTCGCGGTGGGTGGCGTCGGCGGAAGTTCAGGGGGTGGGTTTGCGGCCGCCAATTTCACGGTCCTCGGGGCGAAAAAGCATGTTGCCTCCAAGCGGCTCACCCGCCGGAAATGGCTTGCCAGCAGCCACTTCCGGCGGGTGAGAAGTTGAAGGATAGAACGGCAAGATATCCGCGTTATTCTACGAAAATCGGCGTCCCGCTCACAGCCCCGCAGGGGCCAACTTCGGAACTATTTCGGCCCTCCCGGGTCTAATCGAACGTGCTACAATCAATCCCACCCGACCTCTCACTTCGGAGATTGCTGTGACCCGCATTTTGTTCGGGCTATCACTCGCCGGTGCGATCGCCTGCATCGCGGTCCTCGGCCTGACGCCCTCCCAGGCGGCGGACAAAGAATCCCCCCGCGTCAAAGCCGCCCGTGAAAAGATGCTGCCGGCCAAGCTGAAGCTGGACATCGACAAAAAGATGCTGCGGGCGATCATCACCGACGATTTGCCCTCCGCGGTGAAGGAGGCGACCAAACTCGATCTCAAGATCGAGCCGCTGCCCGGTTCCGGCGTTACGCTGACCTCCTCGTTCGAATTGAAAGGCGAAATGACTCTTGCGGAAGCGCTCGATAAGATCTGTTCGGATAAGTCTTGGGGCTGGTACGTGAACGTTGCGAAGCCGGGCGATCAAAAAGACGGCGCCATTATTCTCACGACCAACTCCAAAGAGCACGGCTACAAGGAAGGCACCGGCCCCAAAACGGGCAAGGATGTGGTCAAGAAAGAGCCGCCGAAGACCAAGGACAAGGGGAACACCGAGCCGAAAACGGGCGACGTCGATGCGGATGCCGCCGAATTACTGACCCGTGCCAAGTTCCTGATCGCAACGAAGAATACCGAGAAGGCCAAGACCATCTTGAACGAAATCATTTCAAAACACGCCGACAGCAAGCAAGCGACCGACGCCAAGAAACTCCTCGAGAAAATCAAGAAGTGAAAGCCTGGGATCGCTACGCCGACGTACCGTGGATTCCGCCGGCATTTGCCGACGAAACCGGGCTTGTCGGCGTGGGCGGCACGCTTGAGCCATCGTGTCTATTGCGGGCTTATACGGAGGGCGTATTTCCCTGGTTCAGCGATGGCGATCCGATCCTCTGGTGGTCGCCCGACCCGCGGGCGATCTTCAATCTGCATGCCGGCCTCCATATCCCGCGCCGGCTGGCACGCACCATTCGTTCGGGCAAGTTTCAGATCACCTTTGACCAGGCCTTTGGCCGTGTCATTCGCGCCTGTGCCGATCGTCCCGAGGGCACGTGGATAACCCGCGAAATGGTGGCGGCTTACGAGGATTTGCATCGATTGCGAATAGCCCATAGCGTCGAAGCCTGGCAGGATGGTGAACTGGCGGGCGGCGTGTATGGCGTGGCAGTCAACGCATTCTTCGCGGCTGAATCGATGTTCTATCGGCGCAACGACGCCTCCAAGGTCGCGCTCGCGGGCCTCTTCGAAAGACTGAGAGAGAAGAGTTTCGAATTGGTGGACACCCAGATGCTCACCGAACACACCGAACGGCTTGGCGCCTTCGAAGTGCCGCGGGAACACTATTTGGAACTGCTGAAGGTCGCCATTGGCAAACGGGGAGTGCGGTTCTAATTGGACCTATAGGCCCATTGGACCCATAGGTCTCATTCGCGATGGTCGAGCGTCAGTATTTGATATTCACTTTCTCTGCCTGCTTGCGCAGCGTCTTCAGGATCTGATTGTCGAAGCCATCCTTATCCTTGCTCTCCGCGAGTTTCTTTTTGATGAATTCCAGCCGCTTCTTGTCCAGTTCCAGTGCTTTCACTTTGAGATCGTCGCGTTCCTTTTTGAGTTTTTCGATGTAGGCCTTGCGCTCTTCCGGCTTCAGTTTTTTCAATTCATCCGGTAGCTGGTCTTCCTTTACATTTTCAAGTTTGGTCTTCCCGTCCTTGAGATCGTCGAGCAGGTCGTTGGCGGCGACCCGTCCTGCTTTGGCGCGGAAGCCGGCGCTATCCGCCGCGACACCGCCGGCCCCGGGCAACTTCTTGGCGGCTTCGTTCTTGGCTTGACCGATCCTGCGATCTTTCTCCAAGCCATAGCACAAGTTCGTCTTGAGCAACTTGCCGTTGATCGTCGCCAGTTCCTTGTCGTACGGGGTGTCAATCTGCTTGACGCCGCCGTCCTGAGCGATTTGCGCGAACGAGCCGGCAGCCGCGGCGCAGATTTCCATCCAGGCTTTCTTCGCGGCGGCATCGTTGCCGCACACGACGGTGTTGATGATGATCCCCTGCGTGGAAGCCAGCTTGCAGGTCTCGGCGTACTTCACGTCGTCCGCGTAATCCATGTGGGGCGGAGCATCGCCAACAAGGAAGATAATCCGCAGCGTGTCCTTGTCCTTCGACCATGCGAATTTGACGACGGATTCGTTGAGGGCCTGGTTCACGCTTTCCGGTATGTCCCCGCCGCCCTCGGCTTTGAACTCGCGGAGGTTCTTGTTGACTTCGTCGAGGTCGGTCGTCAAAGGAAACATCTTGGTGACATACTTGTCGCCTCGATCCCGATAACCGAGGAGCCCGACCTTGATCTCCGGGATCGGCCGACCGCTGGCGATTTGATTGACGATCGACCAGATCTTTTGCTTGGCCCCTTCGATTAAGCCGGACATGCTTCCGGTCGTATCAAGGCAGAACACGACCTCAACTTGCGGCTTGTGGTCTTTTCGTTCGACTGGAGCGGCGAATGATTGGTTTAGTCCGGCGGCGAGAACAATCGCCGACAGACCGGCCGCGCGAAGAAAGGTCATGACTTGGCCCCTAGCGGGATTGAGTGGAACGGCTGGTATCCTACCCTATAAGACGAGTTGCCGGCGAGAGCGCTTGTGTAACGCAGGCGCAATGACGTGGCGCTGCAGCAGGTCGCGATGCGAGATTCGAGAGATGCGATTGACGCCGTCTACGCGACGGCGATGCCGCCGAGCAATTTGGCAATGAGGTTGTCCTGCGGGTAACTGTGGCCCAAGTGTTGGCGGAAGCCCTCCGCGTATGGCACTCCCGCCGCTTGCCCTTGCTTTGTCGACCAATCGCGCATCGCCCGCAAGTAATCGTCCATGCCATGATGCTTGATCAACCAGTTGCGCTGGCTGACATGACAGGCGAGCATGCGCTTTTTTCTTCCATTTGTTCGGTCACGTCGATCCAGAAGGTGGGTCGAATCGGGTTGCCAAAAAGGTCCTTGCCTTCAACTGGATCGCAGTAGTAGAGATGCGGGATGTGATCGAGCGGCCGGCGCTCGCCCCAGCGGCCGTGCAGGAAATTGGGGATCGGCGCCGCGAACGTTGCGGCCCGGACGATTCGACTCGTCAACTCGTGGTCGAGGTGATAGTCGTCCGGACTGTGCGTAAAGACGACTGACGGGCGGACGTCGGCCATCAACCGCACCACGCGATCGACCATGTCATCGTTCAGATACACGCGCAAGTCCAGCGCGCCGACACAATGATAGGTCGCGCCGATGCGATCGGCCGATGCCTTGGCTTCGGCTCGGCGAATCGCGGAAATCTCCGCCGGGGCGTGCTCCGCCGATCCGCAATCGCCGGCCGTCATGGTCGCCAGGTGAATGGACCAGCCGTGTTCGCGACCCAGCCGGATCATGGCGCCGGCGCAGAGGAACTCGACGTCGTCGGGATGAGCGCCCAATGCCAGGGCCACGGGAGATGACATGCAAAAACTCGCTCGGCAAATAAAGAAGGCGGCCCAACGGGCCGCCCTGAGATTCTATCGCCTGAAAATCGATTTTACTTTCGGGGAGTGATCGGCACAGTTGAGGCCTGCGGCACGGTCGGCGGAGCCGATGGGGGCGGCGCCCGTTTAATCAGGCCAAGCTTCTGCTTGATCCGGGTCTTCACGTCTTCGTTGATCCACGGCGTCCCGTCCGGCGCCAATCCGTCGAGCGGACCAGGCAACGGAAACGGTGTCACGGCGCGAAGCTGGGGCGTTCGCGCCTCGATGCGCGGCGAGCCACCGGAATGGCTGTTAGTTCGACCGACGTCCGTGGCGAGGACGGTCAAGTCGGTTGCAAAGCGGAAGGGATTGCCCAGTGCGGCCGCGCCGGCGTGCGCCACGAGATCGTTAAGCAGCAAAGTCGCATCGCGCAACTCGTGCTGGCGAACGTCCCGAGCCAGTTTGAGGTATCGCACATTGTGAGTGTAAACTTCCTCTTGTTGACGTTCCAGATCGCGGAAATCCTTGCATTGCTGGTAGCCAATAATGCGGTCTTCCGGACGCCGGTTGCGACAATCCTGGTGCGAAACCAAAACCTGCTTCCAGGCGTCAAACCCCTCGTCGAATAGTCGGAGCGCCTCGGAATACTGCACCGCATCACGAACCGCCTTCTCAGCCTGGTAAAAGCGCTTCTTGGCGAGCATGGCCTGATCGGTTTGCAATGCCTCGGACTCAATTTCGAATTGCTCGAAGTTCGTCATGTGACGATTGGTTAGCCAAGAATGCACGATATCGTGACTCTCGTGGAGGTCGCGCATTCGATCGTCTTGGTCTTCGGTCGGCGTCAGTCGTGGCGTATTGTCGGCAATCGTCAGCCCGGGATGGAGCCGGCAATACTCTTCCGCTTTGGCGATGTAGTTTTGCAATCGCGCCGGTTCCATTCGGAGTCCGGTTGCGGTTCCATGTTCCTGCCAGCGGCGGGCTGCTTCTTGCCAAGCCTTCTTGGCATTTGCCTGCGACGAAAAGCGGTCGCTGATCGGCTGTCCGTCTTCGCCCTTCTTCGGAATCCAGGCCCGTTCCGGATCGATCAAGTCGTCAATGGCCCAGGGTTCCTGGTCGAACCACCCTTCCTTGGTCAGGCGTTCGGCAAAGTACGATTGCGCCCGCATGGGCCCCTGGCGAAAGATGATCGTCGCGGGGCGTTTGGGAATGCGGTACTTGAGCGGATCCGGATTAAAAGTTCCATCGACGTTGGGCTTTTGCGTGGTGGGCGGGAGCGAGCAGTTTGCCAGAGAATACCAGGCCCGCGACGCGAGGAACGCATCCTGATCGTGGTCGGCCAACTCGCTTTCAAAGTCGAGTTCCTGACTGGTAACGGGCTGGCCGCGCAAGTCGGGCAGCACGGGAAACTGTTTGAGTCGATCCTTGTACATTTCGCGCGTGCCCGGCCGATAGCGACTGGGCAACTTGCGGTTGGTCTTCAGGAACGCGATGACTTCTTCCGGCTTGGTGGCTAGCGGACGTGCGCGTTCTTCCGATCCGTCGATCGCAATCCGCATTTCCTTCAACCGTCGAATGAGCTGCGGATGGGCCCGGCAGAAGTCCTCGAATTTCGCGAGATCGACGGACTTGGTCCCGTCGGAATTCACCGTGATCAATCGGTCCGGGTCGCGATCTTCATCCGGAATGCAAGAAAGCTGATACAGGCAACGCAGGGTTGTCACCCGATCGCTGACGCCGAATTTGTTCTGAAAGTAAAAGCCGATGTTGTATCGCAGGTCCGGATTATTGCGGTTCAAGGACTCGCCTTCCGCAATGATGGATAGTCCTCGAGCGATGTAGAAGTACATATCGTTGAGCCGGTCCATTTCGACGGATACGTTGTAGGCCAGGTTCCAGCTCTGAAAGAGCCAGGGTGCCGTGAAATGGGGTTGCATCTTGGTAATGGAATCGACGGCGATGTCCAGTTCGCTCCATTCTTGCTTCTTTTGTTTGTCGATGGCATTGAGCCACAGGCGCAAACGGCCAGGCCGCGAGACCCCGTCAACAGGAGTTGAATTGCCGCTCCGCCGAGTTCCTTGTCCCCCTGTTGCAATTCCGTCAGTTCGTGGACTTTGGCGCGACCATCCAGAGTCAGTGACATGGTGGGCGATGCACTCACTTCATCGGAAGTCCGCCGTTCGATGCCGGAAAACGTCCCCCGCACCACCAGGCTCAGGACGAGCAAAGCAGCAATTGACCCAAGGTATATTGCCTTGCGCTGCTTGGCCGCCTGTTGATAGATATTCGCCATTCGACCGTACTCCATTGCCCCGCGAGATGGCCTGGAAGGCCCTTCCCGCTAGGCTGCAATCTCGCGCGCTTTCATCAGGTAGTAGGACGCGACCAACCAGGGAAGCACGTAGCCAATCAGCGTGATCAGGTTGATCAACAAGAAATCCGGACCAATGCTGAATCCTTGCGCCACATAGTCGGACATGCCGAATCGATCCACGTCGGGAATCACGTTCATGACGCGTCGCAGCAGCCAGCGATAGACGCCGTCGAACATTTGCAATGCCCGCACCGTCGGTGTAGGATCGAGATCCACCGTCGCCGTGCTATTCTTGATCGAGTCGCGCGAGCGACTCGAGGGGTCCGCCTCCGAGATTCACTCCCTTGGCCAATTCGGCGATGAAGTCCAGGAAGAATCCGCCAATGAAGAGGAACATGGCCGTGAGGAAGCTCAGCACCCCGGCCAGATACGTGGACAAGGCGATCGCGATCGCCAATGCAATCACCAGTCGGAACCAGAGGCCGAAGGCGCCCTTGAAATAGTTGAGGCTGAAGCTTCCCTCGGACTCCAATAAATAGAGATCGTATTTCCCCATCCCGACAAACTGACCTGGGGTCTCGCATTTGACCAGGACTTGCAGCCGACGCGGCGGCGTGCCCGGAGGCCCCTGAATCACGCTATCCTTCGCCGGCGTGTCGGCGGCCGCGTTCCGAAACAGACCGGGTGGAACGGGAATGCTCGACGTGTGATAGTCGAAGATCTGCCAGCTCTGAAAATCGTAACGGCCGTATCGTTCGGCTAATTCGTCCACCTTTGCCCAGTTCTTGGAACCGGGTTGGATGTTGGTCTTGAGGCCTTTGGAATCGCGATCATATGCATCCTGCATCGTAATCTGAGTGCCCGGATGGAGCGGGTCGTCAATACGTCGCGTTGGATTCCATGAATGGGTCAGGATTTCGAACGAAACTTGAATCCCCGTTCCCTCTTGGCCCTTGGAGGTCCGGTAGATGTCGAACGCGAACTCCAGCGGCACGTGGTCCATTTTTCCGAAGCTGCTGGGTATCGATTTGAAGCTCCAGACCGCGCGCTGCGAACTGTTCTGATGGCCGGCAATATATCGCCGATAGACGTCCTCACGACCCACATCAACGCCGCGGAACTCACTCTCGCGCTTGGAATGAAATTCGAGGTCCCCATAGCGGGCGACCCGGGCCTTCATACTTTCCTCGGTGGCCTCATTGGATAGGTTCCCCGCATTAATCAGCAGCAAACCGAATCCGGTCATCACCAACAAGGCAACCGTGACCAGCCCGAGGTAGCCAAAGAACCGGCCGAGAACGATTTCGAATCGCTCGACCGGCTTGGTGACGATGGTGTGGATCGTCAGGTTCTTGATGTCATTGGGAATACTGAACGCGGCGAGCAACAGGCCGACCGCAATCAGCAGGACGTTCATGCCGCGCGTCGTCACCGCAATGATGCTCTTCAACTCATCCTCCGGTTTTTCCCGGAAGAACCAGTGCGCCGGAAATAGGTAGAGAATGAGGAAGATCAGGAATACCCAAACCACGCGACGGCGCACAGCCTCTTTGAATGACAACTTCGCGAGCGCGTAGATTCGCCCCCAGCGCAGGCGTAAGCAATCGAGAAGGAATGGGCCGCCAAAGCCGATGATCGCCATCAGGCCTGCTGTGGCCATGGTGATTTCGAGCGCTCGTTCCATCGCGGTCATCTGTTGACCGAGAAAGATCAGTCGCGGAGTTCCCTTGTGCTCGTTGGAAACCAGGAAGACTAAGCCCAGCGCAACCAAATAGATGCAGCCCGCGATGCCCGCGGCCAATAACATCCCCGGTCCAAATAGCCGGTTGCGCTTCTTGCCATTGGGTAAGACTTCCGTCACCGGATTCCGAAATGCATTCAGAATCCAAAGAACCAGTCCGACCATGGCGAAGCCGCCAGCGTCTTGCAGCCATTCCAAGCCGATCCGGCCAAGCCGCGACCAGTTGTCGAATGAGAGCGGCTCGACCTCGAATTTCATGACCCCCAGAATGGGGCCGCACGAATCCAACACGGTGTCGGTTCCTCTTGGTTCGTTAGCCTTGCGGGAGGTAGCGCCGGCCCGGCCGGGCTTTGCTTTCCTCGACTACTTTCTTGAACAGATCCTCAAGCGTCGTCATCGGATGGCCGAACGATTCCAACTTGCCGCCGTGTCGCTCGATCACCGCTTGCAGTTCGTCTTTCAAATCGTCGGTCAAGCGGACGTTGGTCGCCCGCACTTCAACACGGACCGCGTCTTCCACCAGCTTCTCGACGTCGCCGAGTTCTTGGAGGTCGCCGTTGTAGAGAATGGCGATCCGGTCGCAGACGTCTTGCACGTCATCCAGACGATGCGAGCACATCAGTACCGTTTTGCCTTGATCGCGCAGCTGACGAATCAACTCCTTCATCCAAATCGTGCCCATCGGATCGAGACCGGAGGTCGGTTCGTCGAGGATGATGAACTCCGGATCGTTGATGAGCGCCTGGGCCAGCCCAATGCGTTGTCGCATGCCCTTCGAATATTCGCGCAACGTTCGCCGGCGGTCCTGCTCGAGCCCTACCAGACGAATCAACTCGGCCGCCCGCTCCTTGCGAACGTCGCCCGGCATGTTGAATAGCCGGCCGTAGAAGTCGAGAGTTTCCTCGGCATTGAGGAATCGGTAGAGGTACGATTCTTCGGGCAGATAGCCGATTCGCTCGTTCTTGCGAACGTCCGCCGCCGGCATGCCGAACACGGTGGCTTCGCCGGTCGTGGGAAAGAGAAGACCCAGGAGCAACTTGATCGTTGTTGTCTTGCCGGAGCCGTTAGGCCCGAGCAGACCAAAGATCTCACCCCGTTTGATTTGCAGATCGAGCGCATTCAGCGCGACCTTCTTTTTTCGTCCCCAGAAGTCCCGATAAACCTTGGTCAGGTTTCGGGTTTCGACAATGGGTTCACCCACGTTGGGATGAGTTCTCTGGGACTGTTCGGCGACAGCGGTCGCGGACATGCGAAGGGACTCCAGCTACTCATTGCGAGCGCAAAGGGACTTGATTGATGGTACGTACCAGCCGAACAACGGTTCGCGCGATGTTCATTCGGTGGAGGAGATTCTAGGAAACGGGGTTCGGATAGGCACGTAGAGAGGCTTCGGGGCCGTTGAGTGGGATAGGCCTCGCGGCCTGTCGAACCTGGCAGTGGCAAGCGCATGATCCCGCAAGCGAAGACAGGCCGGGAGGCCTATCCCACACTTAGAAAGGATGGGAGTCCGATCGGAATGTGGGATAGGCCTCCCGGCCTGTTGAACCTGGCAGTGGCAAGTGCTTGACCCTGCAAGCGAAGACAGGCCGGGAGGCCTATCCCACAGGCCTATCCTACGACCGAAACGGGGCCCAGCTTCCATTCGGGCTCAGGACCTCATTCGGGCGGAATCGGTCTTTGTATTCCAGCGATCGGCATCCCTCGACGTAGTAGCCCAAATAAGCGTGGGGAATGCGGCGAGTCGCCGCCGAGTCGATGATGCGCAGAACGTTATAGGTTCCCAGCGACCGGTGTCGTTCGCCCGGATCATAGAAGAAATAGATTGCCGACATCGCCTTCGGCAGAACGTCTACATAGCCGATTCCAATCAATCTCCCGTCGACAAAATAACACCACTCCTCGGTTGGGAACGGGTTCTCCACAAATGACTCGGAATAGTCGCTGGGTTCTTTCGGCCCGTGCGACGGCCAACCTTTGTCATCCGCTTGGAACTCGTGAAATCGGTCGTATAGTGCGAGCTTTTCCTCACTCAGCGCCGGTTCGCCAATGACCAATTGGACATCCTCATTGGCGGCGAGTGCTCGTCGTTGACTTCGATCCGGACGGAATGTCGCGGTCGGTACGCGCACGGACTGGCAAGCGCGACACGTTGCGCAAACGGGATGAAAGAGCGCCCGGCCAAACCGTCGCCAGCCGTTCAAAAGGCGCGCCTGATATTCCAGGGCTGATGCCTGCGCCACGAAGACGTACTCCATGGACGACTGCTGACTGGGCAGATAGGAGCATGCCGACTTGGGAGAGGTAATCTGATAGAGGGAGATCATGATCAGTGGTCAGTTTAGCGGTCGCCCCGTTGGGACAAACGCAAAACTCCGACTACGCCACAAATTCCACATCGACCGTGTTGGAGATGATCCGCGCCCGATGGGCCTCTTCCAGGAGTCGGCGTACCGCCTCGCGACCGCGGGGACCATAGTCGAGCGTCCAGTCGTTGACGTACATGCCCACAAATTGATCCGCGAGAGAGAGGTCCATGTCGCGCGCGTACTTCAGAGCGTATTCGAGGGCTTCACGCCGGTGGCCGAGCCCGTAGTGGATGCTCTGCTTGAGATATTCGCTGATTCGGTGCATGAGTTCGGGGCCAAGATCCTTGCGAACAACATTGCCGCCGAGCGGCAATGGCAAGCCCGTTTTCTCCTGCCACCATACGCCGAGGTCGACAACCAAATGCAGCCCCTGATTCTGGAATGTAAGTTGACCCTCGTGGATGATGAGTCCCGCATCATACTTGCCGGCCGCGACGGCCGCGATGATTTCGTCGAAGGGCAGGACGTCGTACGGGAATTCGCCGAGCAACAGCTTGAGAGTCAAGAATGCGGTCGTCATCGTTCCGGGGACCGCGATTCGGACACTCTTTAATTCATCCGTAGTCATTGGTCGGCGGGCGACGACCATGGGGCCATATCTGTCGCCCATGCTGCACCCGCTTGGCAAGAGCGCATACTTGTCGAGCAAATGGGCATAGGCGTGGATGCTGATAGCCGTGACCTCCAGTTCACCATGCAGAGCCCGGCGATTGAGTGTCTCGATATCCTGCAATTCGTGCACGAATTGCAGATCGCCCGTGTCGATCTTGCCGTTGGCGAGCGC
The DNA here is from genome assembly GCA_963773845.1 of uncultured Gemmataceae bacterium. Lineage (GTDB taxonomy): Bacteria > Planctomycetota > Planctomycetia > Gemmatales > Gemmataceae > SIAJ01. The sequence continues at coordinate 147,726 of CAVZCU010000010.1, read as the reverse complement.
GTGAAACATGAATGCATCATCCGGGTCGGGGCTGTGGCCGACGCGGATCGTGCGTTGAATGCCGTTTGATGGTTTCATGTTGCGTCCCAAAAGAGCTTCTGCACGCATCGGCAGCTCGGACGCCATAGTCGCCTTTCGCTCCGCGAAAGGCACGGCGGCACCCTGAGATGCGTTGAACCGTCTCGTGAGCGGCGAGCCCTTTCCTTTCGCGGAGCGAAAGGCGACTATGACGCCGATTCGCGCACAAGCTCGGAGCGTGCAATCCTCATTTCGACACGAGCCGGCCGCGTTCGAGCACATGCACGGTGTGCGCCCGCTTTGTCAATTCCGGCGAGTGGGTGACGAGGACCATCGTCTGGCCCTCTTTCGCCAATTCGAGGATTACCGCCATCACTTCGCCCGCCATCTGGGGGTCGAGAGCGCTCGTCGGTTCGTCGAAGAGCATCACCGCGGGATTAACCGCAAGAGCGCGGGCGATCGCAACACGCTGTTGCTGACCGCCCGAAAGCTGATCGGGCCGCGACTCCGCCTTTTGAGCCAGCCCCACCTTCTCCAACAACGGCCGAGCAATCGTTTCGGAATCACGACGGGATTTCCCCAGCGAATAACGCGGCCCCGACATCACATTTTCGAGGGCAGTCATGTGCGGAAACAGGTTGAACTGCTGAAACACCATGCCCACCTTGCGACGCAGCGCCAGCAACGTGTGCTTCGGCGTTTTGCTGTCCGCCGTGCAGTGAAGGCACAGGCCATCCACTTCCACTTGCCCGCTCTGAAATGTCTCCAATCCATTCAGACACCGAATGAGGGTGCTCTTCCCGCAGCCTGAAGGGCCAATAACGGCGGCGACCTCGCCTTTGGTCACGGTAAGCGAGATGCTGTCGAGCACATTGGTCGAGCCGTATTGTTTGACGAGGTTCGTGACCTGGATCATCGGTGGGCGCCTCCGGCAGTTGGTCCGGTTCGCTTCTCCAAATAACGGGCAACCAGCGACAACGGGTAACTCATGAGCAAATACAGGCCGGCCGTCAGGAATGCCAGTTCGATGACCAGATCCCGGTTGAAGTTGTAAAGCTCGTTGTACTTTCGGGTCAGTTCGGTAATCAGGATCACCGAGCAAACGGACGTGTCCTTGAAAAGGGCAATGAAGTCATTGGTGACGGGCGGCACAACCAGTCGAAACGCTTGCGGCACGATGATTCGCCGGATCGCGGTGAACGGGCTCATGCCGAGTGCCAGGGCGGCTTCCATTTGCCCCCGAGGAATCGCTAGAAGACCCGCCCGATAGTTCTCGGCTTCGTAGGCCGCATAGTTCAAAGCAAGGCCCAACACGCCGGCATAAAAGGGCTCGAGCGCCAGAATCGGGGCGATCTTCGGAAGCATGTAAAAGAGAACATAAAGCTGAAGCAGCAACGGTGTGCCGCGCACTACTTCGACATAGAGCGAAAGCGGCAATGCCAGCCACCGCGGGCCGTAAACTCGGCCGATGGCAATCAACAGGCCGGCAAGCATTGCCAGCGGGAATGACGTGATCGAAAGAAGAACTGTGGTGCCGGCAGCCCGCAGCAATTGGCGAATCAACCCTGGCCAATTCGCCGTGCCCGTGCCGTCCGACTGTCGATCGCCGGCCGCTTGGGAATCGAATGGCGGCCACGGTTGATCGCTCCAGTAACGAAGCCGCTCCTGGTCTTCGTTCCACAGCCCATAGCGCTCGTAAATGCGCTTGAGGCTGCCGTCGGCCAGTCCGTCGCGAATGGCGGCGTCAATTTGGTCACGCAACTCGGTGTCGTCTTTCCGCAGGTAAATCACATAAAAGCTAGGCTGGCGTCCTTCATCTACCACGTGCAATTCGGGCATCTCGCGAGTGAAGTGGACACCTGCGGGATTATCCTGAATCGTGGCTACGAGCCGTCGGCCGAGCTTGACTTCTTCCATGACGTTGGCAACATCATCGCTTTCGAGAACGTGGTCATCGCCAACGAGTTTCTTGGCGTAATCGGCCGCGACCGACTCACCCAGCACACCGACCTTCTTCGCCGGGCGGCCGTTGCGTGCGGGTAAGTCGGACCAGCCTCGAATCGAATCGTCGTCCTTGCGAGCGATGAGTTGTAGCCGATAGACGTAATATGGCCGGGTGACCGCGTATTTCGCCGCCAGATCGCGACGCAGTTCGTAGCCGTTGAGGACGATATCGATCCCCTTGTCCCCATCGCGCTTCTTGTCGAGCAGTTCGGGAAGGGTCTTCCAGTTTCCGTCCACCATCTTGCTGGTGCGGCCGAGCTTGTGTGCCAAATACTCGGCAAAATCGACTTCGAAGCCGATATACGCATCGGCCCCGCCCTTGGGCTTGTAGACGTACGGTGCGCCGCCGGTCGGATCGGTGCCCCAGCGCAGAGGCGGCGGATCATCGGCCCGCGACGGAGCAATCGGGATGAGACTGAGGAAAACGACGAGAATGAGCAACCGCTGTCGAGACATTTCCAATTTGCGTTTGATCCCTCAGATCGCGCGGCGACGAGCGCGAATGATGTAGTAAACGTACTACGGGAGGCAATGTCAATGTGCTAGAGGCCATTTCAAAGCGCGTGTAGTTGCAGGCTTTAGCCTGCAACGTCGCAGGCTAAAGCCTGCAACTACGGGTTGCGAGACGGTCTTTCGGAACAATTCATTTGTCGACGCGATTAGCCGCGACCCGATTGTCTCGTCGAAGCGTGAAGACCGCTGGTCGTGCCAGGGCAAATGAAGTCAAAGACCGGGCGTTGAATGGATCACGCGACGCCCAGATTCACCAGAAACGTTCCCGTCGTCCGGCTTGAGCGCATCGCTTCCAGCACCCGCTCTTGAACCGCGAGGAAGGCTTGGGCGCACTTCGGGTCGAATTGCGTTCCGGAACAGCGCTCCACCTCGGCGAACGCTTCTTCCGGAGACTTCACGTTGTGCGTGTTGTACGGCCGTTTGGTGGTCATCGCATCAAACGAATCGGCAACGGCGAGCACGCGGGCCAGCATCGGAATCGCGTCGCCGGCCAGCTTGTCCGGATACCCCCGGCCATCCCATCGTTCGTGATGGGAACGGACGATCGGCCGAATGTCCTTCATCTCCGGGATTGCTTTCAGGATGTCGTCGCCGAGTTCGGTGTGTTTCTTCATGATGTCGAACTCGGCATCCGTCAGGCGGTCGGGCTTCCGCAAGATGGCATCGTCGATGCCAATTTTGCCGATATCGTGCAGCGGCCCGCCAGTTCGCAAATGTTCCAGATCGCGCGGCGAGAGTCCCAGCTCCTCGCCAACGAGCAGCGAGTACGCGGTTACGCGGGCGGTGTGTCCCCCGGTGTAGGCGTCGCGCATTTCGACGGCGGACGCCAGCGCGGAGATGGTCTGCAGGAAGAACTCACGCTGCCGGCGCAGAAGTTGGCGCACATTCGATTCCGGCGGAGACGTGCGCCGCCAATGCATCGGCCAGATGAAGGTCGTCTTCGGTGAATGGCTTTTGCCAGTACGATCGGTCGAGATGGATGACACCCAGATGCTTGCGTGGAGTTCGCAGCAGCACGCACAATACCGATGCCATCGCCCCGTCGGCGATGCTGACTGCGCCGCAGAGTTCCTCGTCTTCTTCCACGCTCGAGCAGAGGATTGACTGGCCCTGGCTAAAGCATCGCTTGGCCAATGCTTTGCTGAAGTTGAATCGGGAAGAGTTTTCGCCGCGACCGGTGGCCAGCGCCTTGAGCTTCAGATCGTTCTCGGGGCCTTCGGCGAGCACGATCGCGCCGCGTTGGGCATCGAGCACGTGGACCGCATCGTTCAGAATGGAGTGGAGGAGTTCCTCTTCGCTTTCGATGCTGACCAGGTGATGGCCGGCCCGCAACAGGGCGATGAGCTGATCGCCGGGGCGTGGTGAATGATTTCGGTCGAGTAGGAGCCGCTCGAAGCCTTCTTGCCAGGACGAACTGGCTTCCGCCTCGACAATGATTTGTTCGCCAGCCGCCGCCGGCGGACTGGGCTTCAACGACTGACGTCTCCGGCAATTCGACCATCATGGCGATTTTGCCGAACTGTACGATGTCGCGCGGATGTAACTGCCGTTCCCCAGGCCCAAGGCGCACGCCATTGACATATGTACCGTTGGTGCTTTCCAGATCCCGGACCCACCATCCGGTATCGGCATGGCGGACCTCGGCGTGTCGACGACTGACTGAACTATCGTCGAGCACTATCTCCAGCGTGCCGAGCCTGCCCGCCCGCAGCACATTTGTCGACTCCCAAGCTTTTCCCTTTACTTCTCCGCTAATCCCCTTCAGGCGAATCATGGATGGCATGCTCCTGGCCTCCCGTTTCCAGCCCCCCGCGAGTCTGAGCGTCCTGCCGGGTGCGGATAGGGATTCCCTCCCCACATACCAATTGGGACAGAAAGATTGATCAAATGTAGGTCAAAGTTCCAGCGGGTTCAAAACGATTCTGCGGTAAGGGCAAATTTTACGGCCAGTCGTTGCGATGACTCGGTCAATCCCAACTCGGCAATGGAATTGCTAGGTTCTGTCGCAAGTCGTTATCTAGACGGCTTCTGGAGAGATTCCTAAGTCCCCATGTCATCAACGCCGTCAGCTGATGGTCAAAAGCGCTTGCCGCCTTCTTCTTCGTCTTCGTCGTCGTCTGGAGCGAACGGCATTTCCGCGTCGTCGTCGCCGAGGTCGACATCGTCGGCATCGAGGGGATCGATTTCGCCGGGCGGCGTTTCAATTCGCTTGATGATTTCGAGAGCCTCCCTGTCGCCGTAGATCAATTCCATGAGACCGCTGAAGTAGCGGTCGATGGTGGTCAAATTCGCTCGGAGGAGATTGTCGATCATTTTGCTCGTTAGCTCGCCCCCCTCAACGTCGATGCTCGTCTTATAGCGAATCTCGCCATCGTCGTAATCCAACTCGAAGTTGCCGATGCGCATTCCCCGGTTGGCCCGTGAGAGAAACTCGGAGACTGCCGTCATCTTGTCCGGCGGAGAATTTACCGGCATGTAGGAGTAAAAGATCATCCAGCATTTTTCCTCATCCACTTCGCCATAACAGAGCAGCCGGCCGGCCCGCCCCTTGAAGTGAAAGCGAATGATTGTTTCCCCTTCGAGAATCTCGTATTTCCATTCCTCCTCTTCCATGTAGTCGATGAGGGTGGAGAAAAGTCCAGTCATGAATTCCTCCCGCCGGTTCAGCGGAATGGGGGCGTGCGAGCTAATGTCCCATTTTACCCTGCCGAGGGGAAGCTCAACAGGCCTCCTGGTCCGCCCATTGATGATAGGCGAGCGGCCGGCAAGGAAAAGCGAGCCTCCCGCGTAAGCGGGGGGAGTCGTTGCGGCTTTCTCCCCCCGCTTACGCGGGAGGCTCGCTTTTCCTTGCGGGAGGCTCGCTTATCATTGCCGGGAGGCTCGCCATCTCCATCGGGGCTTGCCAAGTCTCTCTGAGTCAGGTGCCACGGACCGCTAGCCGCCGAGTGCTTGAACATAGACATGTGCCATGCGGAAGATCGCCACGATGATAAAAATCGCGACCAAGGCATAGATGCCGCCCGCCAGGACGCGAGTGAGCGCTTTCATGCGGCGAGCCGTTTCCTCGCGGTAATTCTCCGCCTGTCTCGCCATGACTTCGGGAATCTGACCGCTGACTTCGCCCACCGAGAGTGCGGCGATGAACTCCGCCGGAAACACCGGGTTCATGCCGATCGACTTGGCCAGCTCCTGCCCCTTGCGGACGCGCTTCACGATCTTGTCTGCCTCCGCCTCGAAAGCCGCGTTGCCCGTCGTTTTCAAACTCAACCGCAGCGCCTTGCCAATCGACATGGATGAGTCGAGCGTCACCCGCAACGCCAGGCAGAATCGACTTAACGCCGCCGCCTGGACACATGGTCCGACAACGGGGACACGCAAGAGCCACGCTTCCAATGCCGCCTGCTTGGCGACCGTGCTGGTGAACACTTTGATCGCGATGAGCATTGCGGCGACGATCGACCCGACGACGACCAGAAACAGAATCGCACCGCTCGTGCCCGTAAGGCCCATTCCGATCGGCGCGATCGGTTCCTGACCCGATGGCGCCACCATCCCGAGGATGAAAATCGTCAAGGCAATGACAATGACCGCACCGACGAACTGGAACACCGGCCAGGCGGCCTGGGCACGAAACTCACGGCGCAATTGCGCCTGGAGACTGTAGTATTCTTCCAGATGACCGAAGATCTCGGGAATTCGCCCGGAGCGCTCACCGACCGCGGCCAGTGAGACGAATAATTCGGGCAGCAGAGGCGATTCGGCAGTCAGTGCCTCTTCGAGCGACTGGCCCGATTCGAGGCCGACCGCGATGCGACGAGCGGCTTCACGCATCGCGATCGGCCCCGAGCGACCCTGCATCTCGAACATGCGAACGAGCGAAAGCCCCGCCCCGTGTCCGTGGCGAATCGCCCGACACCAGATGGCCAATCCGTCGTAGGTTCGTGTTCCCAGCATCAACACCCCCATTCCCAGGATACTGGCATGAACGCCGTGACGGAATACGATCCGCGATATCTGGCCGGGATCGAATTGTTCAATCGTCGCGAGTACTTTGAAGCCCACGAAGTATGGGAAGAATTATGGCACGACACCTGCGGTCCCGAGCGGCGCTTTTATCAGGGATTGATTCAGGCGGCGGTGGCAGTCTACCATGCGGGTAACGGCAATGCTCGCGGGGCCCGGCGGCTGTTCCATTCGGGGCGGCGATACATGACCGCTTTTGCGTCCCATCACCTCGGTCTGGATGTTTCCGAGTTCTGGTCGGCCATGGAGCGGGCGTTGGCCGAGTTTCTGACGGACGCAACTCCGGAATCGCCAGCACTTCGCCCTGAATTTGTGCCCACCATTCGATTGACTTTCACCCCGAGGCCGCAATGAATGACGACGAGGCGGCCCTGAGCGAATTCGCCGGTGTGGCACGCGTTTTCCCGCTGCCGGGCCTCGTGTTCTTTCCCCATGCCGTTCAACCGTTGCACATCTTTGAAACGCGCTATCGAGAAATGACGGCCGACGCGCTGGCCGGCGATCGGCTCATGGCGCTGGTTCTGCTTCGTCCCGGCTGGGAAGAACAGTACGATTCGCAGCCGGCTGTTTACCCCGTGGCTTGTCTGGGCCGCGTCATTGCCGACCAGGAGCTTTCCGACGGCCGGTATAACCTGATGCTGCGGGGCCTAGCCCGCGTTCGGATCGTCGAAGAACCGGCTTGCGTCAAATCGTACCGCCAGGCACGCGTAGAGGTTCTTGCCGACGTGGTTCCCAATGACATCGACGAATTGATGGCCCTGCGAACGGCACTGGCCGATCTCGTTCTGCCACGAATCACCTCGGGCCCGGTTCACGAACAAGTTCAGTCACTCTTCCACGGAGAGCTGCCGCTCGGTCACGTCTGCGACCTTCTTGCATTCGCCCTGCCGTTGGCGCCGGAGGTCAAGCAAAGTTTACTCGAAATTACGCATGTTCCCGATCGTGTCCGGCTGTTGATGGAAGTATTTCGCGCCGTCGTCAGTGGGCCGGCCAAGCCAACGGGCGCCGGGACTGGGAAACGCTTCCCGCCGGACTTCAGCGCCAATTGATCGGAGGACGGAACGGCAATCGGTCCTACAACGATACCGAGGGACGCCCATCCCGAACCGAGCACTGAACACCCGTTGAGGAAGCATCATGCAAAAACGCAACGCGGCCGTGACATTCAAAGGTAATCCGATGACATTGGTGGGCCCGCAGCTCAAGGCGGGGGACCAGGCTCCCGACTTTACAGTGGCGAATAGCGCGGCGACGACTCTCACTCTGGGCGCGACACCGAGCAAGGCGCGCATGCTCAGCGTGGTGCCCTCACTCGACACGCCCGTTTGCAGCATGCAAACAAAGACATTCGACAAAGGCTTGACGGAACTCGGGCGACAAGGTCGCTTGCTACACAGTCAGCCTGGACACGCCGTTCGCGCAAAAGCGATTCTGCACCGAAGCCGGCGTGCAGACGATGCAAACGCTGTCGGACTTGCACGACTTCTCGTTCGGGAAGAACTACGGCGTATTGCTGGAAGGTCTCGCCGTACCCCTGCTGACCCGCGCCGTGTTCGTCGTCGACAAGGGTGGCAAAATCACCTACGTCGAGTACGTGTCCGAGGTGACGCACGAGCCCAACTACGACGCGGCCTTGAAAGCGCTCAAAGCGGTTGCGTGACGTCTAGGCGAGCCGAGCGGCGTAAGCCGCCGGGTGTTGGCATGACCCGGCGGCTTACGCCGCTCGGCTCGCCTCTTGTCAGCTCGGTGCGTCCAGAAACTCTGCCGATCTTCCCAATCACTACCAAGACGTTGGCGATATGCTCCTCGACCTGCTCATCGCCAATCCCGTCGTCCGCTGTTTGGCCGATGCCGGGCTAGTCCGGTATGCCCGCCGACGGACCACGGAACTCGACCGACTGGAAGTGCCGAATGTTCAACAGCGGACGTTGCTAGCCATGATCGAAAAAGCGCGGACGACCCGTTTCGGCCGCGAGCATCGATTCGATCAGATTCAGTCCGTGGAGGCTTATCAACTGTCGGTCCCGGTTCGTACTTACGAAGATTTTTGGCGAGATTACTGGCAGGCCGCATTTCCCCGGCTCGAGGGAACTACCTGGCCGGAATTCATCCCTTACTTTGCTCTGTCATCCGGCACGACAACGGGAACGACCAAGTATCTTCCCATTTCCAAGGAAATGCTCGCGTCCAATCGGAAGGCAGCGTTTACGACGGTCGCACTGTTTCGGAACGCATTCCCTCAGTCGCGAATGTTCAACGGCCGGTTCTTCTTTCTCGGCGGCAACACGGAGCTTCGACAGGAATCGAACGGCAGCCGGTCCGGCGATCTGAGTGCCATTGCCACGATCGAGGTGTCTTCCCTCACGCGACCTTATGCGTTTCCGCCGCTCGAACTGGCTGCTATTTCCGATTGGACCGTGAAAGTCCGAAAGTTGGCCGAGGCGTCGGCGAAATTGCCCATCACGGCGATCAGCGGCGTGCCGGCATGGTTGCAGCGCTTGTTTCATGTCCTCAAGGAGGTGACCGGCAAGCAACGGGTCGCGGACATTTGGCCGATGCTACGCCTCGTGGTTCATGGCGGCACCAAATTTGATCCGTACCGCGATGAGTTTCGCCAGGAGCTAGGCCCCGACGTCCAGTTCGTCGATGTCTACCCCGCTTCGGAGGGCTTCGTTGCCACCGAGGATCCGCGGTATCATTTGCTCCGCGTTGTGCCGGATCATGACATCTTCTTCGAATTCATCCCGATGACCGAATTCGAGGATGGCAAGCTTAAGGGAAATCGTCCCACGCGACACACGCTAGCCAATGCGGAAACTGGAGTGGAATACGCGGTCGCCGTGACTACCTGTGCGGGACTCTGGAGCTATCTGATTGGCGATACCATAGCGTTCGAGAATCGCGATCCCCCGCTCATTCGCTTTACCGGACGCACCAAGTATTATCTCTCGGCGTTCGGCGAACACCTGATCGAAGACGAGATCACGCGGGCTGTGACCGAAGCAGCAACTGCGACGGGCGGCCGCTCGGGGGAGTTTCACGTCGGCCCGATCTTTTCCCGCGATCCACAAAAGCCCGGACATCACCGCTACCTCATCGAGTTTCATCAACTGCCGCCGGACGTCAATCGATTCAGCGACATTCTCGATGCCACGCTTCGCCGGCTCAACGAGGATTACGACGCACACCGCCAGGGCGACCTGAGCATGCTTCGCCCGGAGGTGCTCGTGGTCAAGCCGGGCGGTTTTGAACGCTGGATGCTGGCGCATGGAAAGCGCCCGCCGCAGCACAAGGTGCCCAAGATGGACAGTAGCGGCGAACAGACGAAGGCCATTTCCACTTGGCTCAACGAGCACGGCGAGTTGGTTTCTTGATTTCCAGAAGCTGCGATTCGGTCAACGGCACACCGCCATCAATCGGTTCCGGGACCGGTTCAACGGCCGGTTCGTCGAGATGTCGCCGGACCGCCGTTCGAACGGCATCGACGACATAAACGCCAAGTCCGGCCCAAATCAGCCCGAAGCTGATTTGTTGTTCGCGATGAAAGGACTCGCCATACAGAAACACCGCGAGGAGCAATTGCAACGTGGGGGAAATGTATTGCAATACGCCGATCGTCACGAGAGACACCCGTCGAACTGCCTGAGCGAAGCAAATGAGCGGAATGGTCGTGACCACGCCCGAGAGTGCGATCAGGATATCTTGTTGTCGATCCATGTGACCAAACGTCAAGCCGCCCGCTTGCTCCCAAACCGCGAGAAGGATGATCGCGGTGGGCGCTAGCAGGACCGTTTCCACGGTCAGTCCCACGATGCCGTCGACCGGCACGACCTTGCGAACCATTCCGTAGACGGCAAAGGTGACCGCCAACATCAATCCGATCCACGGCAATTGCCCTTCGCGAATCGTCAGGAAAACGACGCCGGCGGTCGCAATCGCTCAGCGCCATGATCTGCGGCTTTCGTAATCGGTCGCCGAAGAAGGCCACGCCGGCGAATACGTTGACCAGGGGAAGTATGAAATAGCCAAGGCTGGCCTGCGTGATTTCTCCGATCATCGTGCTGTATACGTAGACGTACCAATTGCTCGCCACGAGGTACGCACTGACCAGGAGCATGATCACGGTCTTGCGCGATCGGAGTGCATTCCAGAATGCTGGCCAACGACGAAATGCCGTCAACACGATGCCGAGAAAAACGGCTGACCAGAGCACGCGATGGGCAACGATCTCTTTGGCGGGACATGCCAGCGATTTGAAATAGAGCGGAACGATGCCCCAGAAGCCGTAAGCCCCGATTGCGTACAGGAAACCGGAGCGAACGTGAGACGGGTGTTCTTCGGCCAAGAATGGTCTCCCGAAATGGAAAACCATTACTGTATGGGCGAATTGCTTATCGCGAGGTCGAGAGCAGAAACTCCTGCGCCCGCAACTCACGCATCCGTGGAAGCCCGCCGCATTTCGCGAGATAGGCATCGAAGTCCGGCACGCCGAAGATGTGATCTTGCAAGAACTGCTTGAATGCGTTGAGATCCTTTTCGACTGTGAGCCACTGTCGCAAGTGCGCTTCATCGGAGAAATACTCGCCGGCCATGTTGCCGGGATAGCTTCCGAATGGCACTTCGCAGACTGCTTCCACACAGAAGAACGGAATCACGGTCAGGCCGGGATCGCGGCGAAATTCGTCGTGCGGAATCAGGCGTTCGCAGGTGATGATGACGTGCTTCGCCGCCCGGGCCAATTCCAGGTCGGCGACGGTCGTGCCGCGAATCCGGCAATTGCCGTAGATATCCGCTTCGTGAACGTGGATTGCGGCCACATCCGGATAGAGGGCAGGCAACGCGACGACCGGCCGATCGGTGAACGGGCAGGAAATAATCTTCGCCGCACTCTTCGCAAGCGTATCGGTGCCGAGCATGGTTCGCGTGGGTAGAAAGGGGACACCCATCGCGGCCGCCTGAAGCCGAACGGCCAGGGCGTAATTCGTCCATTCGCAAATCTCAACCGTGCCCGACTCCATAACTCGCCGAGCGTGGGGTGCGAGGCCACGGGCCTCTAATCCGACCACGTAGGCAATGTCCACGCGCGCCAGTGCTTGCCCGCGGTCGGTCAGGTTGCCGGCGCACAGAAGCTGGAAATCGTGGGTGGACGTGTGGCCGGCGAAGGATAGATTCTGTTTCTTCTGTCGGAGGATTTCGTGAACCACGGCAGTCGGAATGCGATTAACCCCAAATCCACCGATGGCCAAATAATCGCCGTCATGCACGAGTCGCGACACCGCGTCGGCCACCGTGGTCCGCTTGTCGGTTAGTCCGCGGGGTTGCTTGGCAAACACGGCCCGTGCCGCATCCGGATCGGGATCGGCGAACAGGCGGCCCGTCGGCATCGGATTGTTCATTCGAAGATTGGCTCAGCGGCGGCGCTGATCGAATTCGCGCATCAGGGCCCGGAATCGGGGGTCTTTGCGAATCGGGTCGAGGTCGCGATCTTGCCGCATGAACGCGAAGTCGCGATAGCCAAGCTCGATTGCCTTGCGAAGTTCGGCAACGGCCTCGTTGGGGTAGCGGTTCAGCGCCATGCTGCACGCCAGATTGTATCGAGCCAGCGCGTCATAAGGTCGAATGCGAGTAATGCGTTGATCGACCTGCAGTCCTTCGTGGTGACGCCGCGCCAGTGCGAGGTTCTTGGCGTGCGCCTTGAGTGCCTCGAAGTATTCTGGCCGTCGATCCAGTATGGCGGCAAAGAAGTCGAGTTCAAAATCAATTTGCGGTTGGGCAGCGAGACGAGCAAGCGTCGAAGCGGCAATAGCCGGTTGCGGTTGCGGACTGGGACTTGCCATAAGGGTCCCCTACGATGGCGGGCGGCGCCGATGCGAGTCAAAATCCTACCAACCGGATTATAAGTGGGTTGCACGCCGGATGCAAACCCCTGTTCTTCCGAGCGGGCCATTCAAGTTCGGCGAGTTGAGCGAGCCGAGCCTAGTTGGCGAGCCGACCGCCGTAAGGCGGCGGGTGATGTTCAGTCCCAATTTTATCACCCGCCGCCTTACGGCGGTCGGCTCGCCTGGGACTACCGCAGTTCATCCAGAATGTGCCCCAGCTTGTCCTTCTTCGTTTTCAAGTAGCGCTCGTTGTGCGGACTGGCGGCCACTTGGATTGGCACGCGGTCGACGATCTTGAGATCGTAGCTGTCGAGGCCGATTACTTTCTTCGGGTTATTGGTCAAGAGCCGGATTTCGCGGACGCCGAGGTCGCGAAGGATTTGCGCCAATTCCGTAATGCCGTAAGTCCGGCGGGAACCCGAGGCGCTGGTTCGCCTCGACGGTGTCGAGGCCCTCTTCTTGTTGCAATTTGTACGCTCGCAACTTGTTCAAAAGCCCGATTCCGCGGCCTTCTTGTGCATATAGAGGACGACTCCCTTGCCGGCTTCGACGATTTGTCGCAGCGCCGTGTGAAGCTGTGAACCGCAGTCGCATAGAGCGCTTTCCAAAACGTCGCCGGTGAAGCACTCGCTATGCACGCGAACCAAGACCGGTTCTTCCTGCTCCGTCGTGACGCCGTTTTCCTCGACGCCAATCCCGCCTACGGTAAGGGCGATATGTAAGTCCTGATCGACGATCGACGAAAAGGCGAACAAATCAAATGTGCCATGAGCGGTGGGCAGCCGCAGCGAGATTTCGCGTTTCACGAGCTTTTCGCGCTGCCGGCGATACTTGATGAGGTCAGCGATCGTACACATTTTGAGTTGGTGCTTCGCACAGAATTCCTTCAAGTCCGGCAATCGGGCCATGTAGCCGTCTTCGCGAACGACCTCGCAGATCACCGCTGCCGACTTCAGACCGGCGAGGCGTGCCAGGTCGACGCTCCCTTCGGTGTGTCCGGCCCGCACGAGCACGCCGCCTTCGCGAGCCCGCAAGCCATCGACATGGCCCTTATCGAAAACGAGGTCGTGCGGCGCCGATCGATCGTCGATCGCGGTCAAGATCGACGTTGCTCGATCGAACGCCGAAATGCCGGTCGTGATGCCTTCGCGAGCGTCGAAGTTGTGTGTGAAGGGCGTGGCGGATTGATCGAGGTGCACGCCCGGCAACAATGCCAGCCCGACCCGGTCGCACATAGGGCCGGACATGGCGAGGCAAAGCCGACCACACGCCTGGCGGATCATGAAGTTGATGATTTGCGGCGTGACCTTTTCAGCCGCGACGACTACGTCGCCTTCATTCTCGCGATGTTCGTCGTCGACCAAGACGATCATCCGGCCAGCCCGGAGTTCCTCGATGGCGGTTTCGATGGTGCAGAACATGGTGTTGTGGGGCATTGCGGACTCCGGTTAGTCGCGACCTTCTGCTATCATAGCGTAATCAAACTGCCCCCGGCACTTGACTTGCTTCAAGCATGCGGGAGAATTCCCTTACCCACCCCCAGACGCTCTTCCCTCTCGATTCTCATGGCAACTCGTCGCGTCGGTCTCTGGTTGATCGGTGCCTTTGGCAGCGTCGGTTCGACGGTCGCCCTGGGCGTATCGTCGCTGGCACGCAAGATCACTCCGCCGACCGGGCTGGTCACGGCTTTGCCCATCTGCGACGATCTCGATCTCGATGCACCGGCCGAATTCGTGCTGGGCGGTCACGACATTCGCCAGTCCGATTTCAAAGAATCCGTGCTCGGGCTTAATGAACGCTCGAATGTCTTCACCGCTCGGCAAATTGAATCGTGTACCCCGGATTTACTGACGTGGAGCGGCAATGTACGGCCTGGAACAGTTCTGCAGACCAACGAGACGATTGAGGCTCTGGTTGATTTGCCAGACGTGCAAAAGGTCCGTTCCCCACGGGAGGCGATTGAACGCATTCAATTAGATCTGCGCGCGTTTCAAGCCAAGAACCGACTCGATCAAGTGGTCGTCATCAATGTCGCCTCGACCGAGCCGCCGTTCGACTTGACCAATGAACACGATCGACTCGAACGCCTGGAAGGCGCGCTCGACCGGGCGACTCCGGCGGCCCTCCCGGCCAGTGCCCTGTATGCCTATGCCGCTCTCGATGCCCGGATGCCCTATGTCAATTTCACGCCATCACTGGGCAGTTCGTGTCCAGCGCTGGATGAATTGGCCCGACGACGAGGTGTGCCGCATGGCGGCAAGGATGCAAAAACCGGCGAGACATTATTGAAGACCGTCCTTGCCCCGATGTTCGCCGCCCGGAATCTGAATGTCTTGAGTTGGATTGGACACAATATCCTCGGCGGCGGCGACGGGCGGGTGCTCAACGACCCGGCAAACAAAGCATCCAAGGTCAAATCGAAGGATGCCGCCCTCAGTTCCATCCTGGGTTACAAACCGCAATCGCTGGTCTCGATCGAGTACGTCGAGTCTCTCGACGATTGGAAGACGGCCTGGGATCACATCCACTTCGAAGGTTTCCTCGGCACGAAAATGGCCCTGCAATTCACCTGGCAGGGCTGCGATTCGCTGCTCGCGGCACCGCTCGCGATCGACCTCGCTCGATTGGCGCTCCTCGCTCAGCGCCGTGGCGAGAAGGGGGTCATGTCGCACCTCGCCTGCTTCTTCAAGAGCCCGATGGGTACGGACGAGCACGACTTCTTCAAGCAATGGGCCGCATTCGAGACGTACGCATCGACACTTACCGAGCAATTACGGCAGGTCGGCTGAACCTCTTATGGCGCGTTGGACGATGGACCATGCAATTCCGTTACGACAAGAAGCTGCCGTCGCTGCTCGCTGAGATCGAAGAACTCCTCGTCTCGACGGCTTTGCAATAGAACTGGGCAATCCCCGAACTGTCGAATGCATGGGTCCGTAAATAGACATTATCGCGCAAGGGGGGATGGAGAAAACGCTGGCCATCTTGGCCGCCTTGGCCGCCTTCCTCCTTTTAACCAGACATTTCCGCCCATCGGCCACATTGATCCCAGAGGTTCAATGCAATGCCTCATACCACCAATTATCTAACGGCCCCGCGCACCGGGAATTCGCTCGACTAGAACAAGTCCATGAACTTCGCATTCAGCACCAACGCCTATCTCCGCTTCTCGTTCGCCGAGGCCTGTCGCCGGCTCGCCGCGATTGGCTATGCGGCTGTCGAAATCATGGCCGATGTGCCGCACGCCTGGCCCGCTTATTTGCTGCCGGAGCAGAAGCAGGCAATCCGCGATGCACTCTCGGCCAACAAGCTGCACATCTCGAATATCAACGCCTTCATGATGCACGCGGTGGACGACCATCGTCAGCATTTCTGGCACCCCTCCTGGATCGAGCCGGATTACAACTATCGCCGCGTGCGGATCGATCACACGAAACGGGCGC
Source organism: uncultured Gemmataceae bacterium (assembly GCA_963773845.1). Taxonomy (GTDB): domain Bacteria; phylum Planctomycetota; class Planctomycetia; order Gemmatales; family Gemmataceae; genus SIAJ01. The sequence continues at coordinate 131,846 of CAVZCU010000010.1, read as the reverse complement.
TAACGTTGGCCAAGGAATTCGGCGCGAAATGCATTACCACGGAGCCGGGCGGACCGGTCGCCCCTGGCGAGTCGTGGTCGGCCGCCATGAAACTGTTCGTCGAGATGATCAAGCCGGTCGCCGAGCACGCGGAAAAGGAGGGGGTCTTATTGCTCGTTGAGCCTGAGCCCGGCTTACTGATTGAAAAGTGCGAGCAGGCCGAGGAATTCATGAGCCGGATGACGTCGCCGGCCGTGGGCCTCAACTTCGACATCGGCCATCAGTTCTGTGTCGGCGAAGACCCGGCGGCGTCCGTCAAGCGACTCGCGAAGTGGATCAAGCATGTGCATCTCGAAGACATTGCCGCCACGCGCGTGCACCACCACATGATTCCCGGCGAGGGGGCGATCGATTTCGCGAGCGTGCTCAAATCAATCCGCGAAATCGGCTACACCGGCTGGGTGACGATCGAGTTGTATCCCTACACCGACGACCCGGACCACGCGGCGAGAACGGCACTGCAGAGAGTTTCGACGATCAAGGTTTGAATGCCACGCGTCCGCCCTCGTTTACAGTCTTGGGCATTTCGATCACGGTCTTCACGTTCTTGCCGTCCGCGTCCATGATTTTGACGGCGCTCAATCGCGCCATTGAAATGGCCGAACACGATCTTCTTGCCGTCCTTCGACCACGAGGCGTAGGAATTCGAATTGCCTTCGTGTGTGAGTTGCTTTTTGTTCTTGCCGTCGACGTCGACGACAAATATCTCCAGTCCGCCACCCGCCGGATGGGCGTAAGCGATCTTCTTTCCGTCCGGGGACCACGCCGGATAGACGAAGCCTTGCGTGTTGCCCTCGGTAGTAAGCTGTTTTGCGTTCTTGCCATCGGCATCCATGGTGTAGAGGAAGAATCCGACGGCTCCGCCACGCGTGGACGTGAAGACGATGCGCTTGCCGTCCGGCGACCACGACGGGTCGGCGTCGTAGAACTCGGACTTGGTCAAGTTGCTGACGTTTCGTCCGTCTGCATCCATGACGTACACGTTCCAGGTGCTTCCGGTCCAGCGGGTGAACGCAATCTTCTTTCCGTTCGGCGACCATGCCGGTCCACGATTGGCGAGCGCGTCATTGGTCAGCAACTTGGTGTTCTTTCCGTCCACATCCATCGTGTAAATGCGCTGTTGGCCGTCTTTGAAAAGACTGAAAGCGATCTTCTTGCCGTCCGGCGAACCAGCTGGGAAAAGGTGATCGCCTGGTTGGTTGGTCAGTTTTTCGGCCCCAGTCCCATCGGATTTGACCAGGTAGATTTGTCGTTCTCCCTCGTCGCCGGAGACATATAGAACGCGCTGCTCGGTTGTTTTCAAAGCCGGGGCTGCCAGGAGCGGCCAGGCGTTCCCCAGAAGAACAAGCGAGAATAGCGATCGACTCATGTGCGTTCCTCCCAATTTCGAGGGCGGCCATTGTGCCAAACGGCGAAGGAGTTCACAAGTGGCCGTTACGGGCGGATCGGATTGTCACAAGCGCGTTCTATTCGCTGGCGACAGCGGGGACTGAAGATAGAGTCTCTCAAACCCTACTGGTCTGCTTCACGAGGCAATGAAGATGAATATGTCACGCTTACTTGCCGGGTTTGCCATTCTCGTCGTCCTTGTCCCGGCGAACGCGAAGGACGAAAAGATCTCGCTTCGAGGAACGCCGGCTTCCGTGTCCCCGGCGACCGATGACCAGCAGAAGGCGGGTGTGTTGGGGACGCTACTGATGGAGGGCCAAAAGGACAAGGACACCGAATACGATAAGGCCATGGTCAAGGCCACCAAAGCGACAAAGATCTTCAGGCGCGTAGGCCGGGAGTTGAAGCCGGCCTCCTTTAATGATCTGAAGCCAAACGTTAAGTTGGAAATCCAGTTCGCCGGCCCGGTCACGAGTTCATTTCCCCCGATGGCGACCGCGGGGAAAATCGTGATCTACGGGCGGTAACGGCTGCAACGGGCATCGGACTTAGGCAGCGGCGGGAAAATAAAATTGCGGCAAGCATTGGGAGAATCGAGCAGACTCAACACCGTCCGCTTGGCAGATCATTTTCCCGCTGCTGCCCAAGACCTCGAACTCGCCGAATGGAGACAAGAGGACAACAAATGGAACCGCAGACTGCCAAAATGACAGAGACTCCGCCAACTCCGCCAACTTTTTCTCCATCACCCCATAGTGGGCTGCGGGCGCTCGCGCTTCATACGAGGTGATCGGCACTGCCGGGAAAATCGAACAGGCTCGACACTGTCCACATGGTAGATCATTTTCCAGCCGCGGCCTTACGCCACCGAGCCCGCCGGTGTAGTTTAGTGGTATGACCCCGCACTTCCCCGCTGCAACCGACCGCCGCGACTTCCTATTTCGGGCTGGCGGCGGATTTGGCGCCGTTGCACTTTCGTGGTTATTGCAGCGCGATGGTGGGAGTGCGTTCGCTTCCGGCGCTGTGAATCCACTCGCACCAAAGAAACCGCATTTCGAGGCCAAGGCCAAGTCGGTCATTTTCATGTTCATGGTGGGCGGGCCCTCCGGAATCGATTTATTCGATCCAAAGCCGCAGTTGGAGAAGTGGCGCGGCAAGCCATTGCCAGCAAGCCTGGGCAAGTTCCCCAGTCAATTCACCAAGGGGGACTCGGGCCTGTTACCCACATCGCGGAAGTTCAAGCAGCACGGCAAAAGCGGCATGTGGGTCAGCGACCTGATGCCGCATTTCGCCGAATGCGTTGATGACGTCGCTTATCTCAAAGCGTGTTGGGGCCATTCGACGATTCACGCGCCGGCAATGTATGAACTGCATACAGGCCGCACGTTCATGGGGCATCCCTCGATCGGTTCGTGGGTGACTTACGGGCTCGGATCGGTTGGTGAAAACCTTCCTGCATACTGTGTGATGCCCCAGCCCGAAGGTGTTCCCGAAGGGGGCGCGCCCTGCTGGGGGGCTGGGTTTCTGCCGGCAATCTACCAGGGAACGCTCTTTCGCAAGGGATCGTCGCCGATCTTGAACTTGAAGCCGCCCGCAACCGTCGGGGCCGAGCAACAGAAGCGAACGTTCGACCTCGTCCGGCGAATGAACGAACGCAATTTCGATCCGGCGGACACCGATCTCGCCGCCCGGATTGCCAGCTACGAACTGGCGTTCAAGATGCAGAAGTATGCCCCCGAGGCCGTCGATCTTGGCAATGAAACAGAGAAGACACGCGAAGCGTACGGATTGAACCGCAAAGAAACGGCCGACTTTGGCACCCGCTTGTTGCTCGCTCGTCGACTGGTCGAGCACGGCGTGCGGTTCGTTCAGGTGTACTCCGGCGGCGGGCCACTCGTCACCCAGTGGGATGCGCACGACGATATCAATGCCAACCACGAGCGAATGTGCGGGCACGTCGATCAACCGATTGCTGCCTTGCTCAAGGATTTGAAGCGCCGCGACTTGTTGAAGGAAACACTCGTTGTCTGGTGCAGCGAGTTCGGCCGCACGCCATTCTCGCAGGGAGGCAAGGGGCGCGATCACAATCCTTACGGCTACACGATGTGGCTGGCGGGAGGCGGTGTGAAGGGCGGAGTTGCAATCGGCGAGACCGACGAGTTTGGCATGCGCGCCGTCAAGCGAAAGACGAGCGTCAACGATTTTCACGCCACCATACTGCATTTGCTAGGACTTGATCACGAAAAGCTGACCTTCCGGCACCTCGCTCGCGATGAACGGCTGACGGACGTGGCCGGCGAGGTCGTCGAAGAAATCCTCTAAGGATGGAGTGAATCCATGTCGATGCGCCTGTGGACGTCGATCGTCATTCTTTTGTCGGGCGAGCAACTCGCGTTTGCCGCCGAGCCCAAAAACAAGATCCCGGTCGAATGCAACATCGTTTACGCGCGGGCCGCCGAAAAGGATTTGAAACTCGACCTGGCGCGGCCGCCGGCGGGCAAGGGGCCATATCCAGTCATCGTTTGCTTCCACGGCGGCGGATGGCGGATGGGAAATAAGCGCGATGTCCGTTCCTGGCTGCCATTCTTCGCCGAACGCGGCTATGTTGCCGCCTCGGTCGGTTACCGGCTAGCACCCGATTACAAGTTTCCAGCCCAGATCGAGGATGCCAAAACCGCAATCCGCTTTCTTCGCGCCAACGCGGATAAGTACGGCATCGACAAGCAGCGAATCGCCGCCTTGGGATGGTCGGCCGGCGGGCATCTGGCTTGTTTGCTCGGTCTGACCGACGGCAAGGCGGGTTTCGATGGTAAGCTTTATCCAAAGGAATCGAGCCGCGTGGAGGCGGTCGTCGATTACTTCGGTCCAACCGATCTGGCGGGCTTTGCCAAGGATGCCACAGCTCAACGTGGCATGCTCGGACCGTTCATCGGCGCGAAGTTCGACGAAAACCCCATGGCACATAAAAAGGCCTCGCCGATCCAGTATGTCTCGAAAAGTGCGCCTCCTTTCTTGATTTTTCACGGCACCAAGGACCTGGTAGTGCCGATCGAGCAATCGCGACACCTCGCTGCCGAACTGAAAGACGTCGGCGTTCCAGTGAAGCTGGTGGAAGTTCCCGGCGAGGGCCATGGGTGGGACGGTTCAGCGGGAATCAAGACTACCGTGGAAACGATCAAGTTCTTGGACGAGAGGTTGAAAAAGTGAATTCTCTGCGGCGAAAAAGGGTTCGGGGCTCATTTCGCAAAGCCAAAACGAGGCCCGAACCCTTTTTCGCCGCGGCCGGCTGGTTGTTGCTGCTCGTCCTATCCGCCGCGATCGCCCACGGATGTCACGCGGGCGATCACGACGATGCGGATCTACTTGTTCGCTCGATCACGGCCGCGGGATCATCGCCGGCATCGGCTTCTCCATGAACGTTTCGATGATCTCGCCCTTATCGCTTCGCAATGCAAGTCCGGCGAGCGCCTTGGCATTCGCCTGAAGTTGCGCGTTGTCCTTGGAGTCATACTCGCCCACACAAACGAAACTCTCGTAACGGGTGTGCAGCGTATAAGCGTTGTACGGCGGTCTTTGTTGGCGGAGCACCTTGGCCACCCATTCCGCTTGCTGAGCAGCCCGTTCGAGCAACTCCCCGTCCGCTGCCTTGCCACTACTCGAGACCGCTTCGCCCGGCCGCCACTGCCCGAACTTGGCGCCGTATGCTTTGACCACCAGCGTGAACGGTTTGGTGGTTTTGTGAATCAGGCTGTACGGCTTGCCGGAGTTGAGACTCATTAGGAAGTCGTCGGCCTTTGGCCGTTGCGCTTGGGCGACCTTTCTGGGAATGGTCGGGTTATGACCCGGCATTCCGTGCTCGAGTGGATTCTGTTGGATGCCATTTTCTCTCGGCTTCTCCGCGGTCGTCCCGATGGAGCCGACCCCGCAGAATTCGCTCGGCGGGATCTTTTTGGTTCCGACCTCGCGAAGGTATTTCGCGAAGTCGAGCGCTTCATCGAATGTCTTGAGCGTTCCTTTTCCAGGAGCGACCAACACGGAGTATTCGTCCGGAATCCGGGCCAGTTTCACCAGTTTGCGAATCTCCTTGTCGATCGCTTCGTCCGTGAACCCTTGCGATTTGTAGTACTTGCGCGCGGCTGCCTCGACGGCTTGTTTCTCTTTTTTGCGCTCCTGACGCTTGGCCCAACCGCTCTCGTACACATAGGCATAGAGCCGGCATTCGGTGCGGATCCACTCGACCAGCGACTCGGCCAAAGCGCGGGCACGTCCGGCTTCGTCGCCGGCCGTCGCGCCCTGAAACGTCTTCACGAGTACCAGGTATTCGCCGTTCTCCGGCTTCAACTCGTATCGGTAGGAAGGCTTCGGGTCAGGGACTTCACGGCGATGTGTCGCGGGCGATCGCGAAATCGGAATATCAAATCCGGACGGCGGCATCGGCCGAGTCGTCGGACCGCCAACCTGGGCGATGGCGGGCACCGCGGCCAAAGCAGCGGCGAGCGTGGCCACAAAGTGAATCCTGCGCATCGAGACATCCCCCTGAAGTCGAGAGCAGACGGCCAATAGCCCAACTTCGTTCGCGAATCCAGACGAATCTCGTCCGACACGCGTCGGCGGCATCTCGAGCGGGAATATGTGCTCGGTGAATTGATGGCCGGCCGTGGTGGAGTGCTCGCTCCATACGCCGAACCTGCCCTTGCCGCTGCGCCGGTCCGTCGCCTATAGTCGCCCACTTCCCAACGGCACGGAGGCTGATATGTCACAAACGCCTACTCCACCATCGCCCGCCCGGCCTCGGCTGGCACGCCGACTCTTGCGATGGGCGTTGCCAGTCTTGGTTCTGTCGACGGCAACAGGACTCTGGCAGCGCGAGCGACTGTGGATCTGGTACTGTGCCGAACGGCTTGAGCGATCACCGGCGGACCAGCGTTTGGAGTGGGCTGATCAGCTGGCAGCAGCTGGCGAGCCGGCGGCACCAACCATGCTTGCGCTATTGCGTCACGATGATCCGGACGTTTGCGCTGCTGCGACGCGTGGAATGGCCAAGTTGATCGAATCATGGCCAAACGATGATCCGCGACGCCAGACGTTTGCCCATCAGTTCGTGGATGCCGAGCCACGATTCAGCACGCCGGGCCGCGCCGCCGCCTTGGACTTGTTGCCGGCCATTCTCGCTTCGAACGATCCGACAATCGGGCAAAGAGCCAAAGAAATGGTCGCCACCGCCGCCAAAAGTGAATCGGTAGACGTGCGCATCCAGGCCATCGCCGCGGCACTTCATCCGGAAATCGATTGTCTCGAAGCGATTGTCCCGCTGGTTGACGATCCGGTTGTGGACGTTCGACGGGCGGCCGTCCTCGCACTTGGTCCGGTACACGAGGGTGGAAAGGCGATTCTGAACGACGAAGGGCTACTCCGCTGTCTGCACGATTCGGACATGGAAGTACGGCAATTTGCCGAGATGGGCTTACGAAGCCGGGGTCGGACGCCGCGGGAAATTCGCCTGGGTCGTCGATACACCGCCCGGGACCCGGCGGAAAGGCAAAAGCTGCTCGTTGATCTCGCTTATGAAGAAGAACTGGATACGACTGTTTGGCTTGAGCGATTGACAAAAGACGACGACCCAGCGGTGAGAGCCGGCGCCGCGCGACTGGCCGCCGAACGCAACGCTGACCTCGGTGACCGATTGGCGCAAATGAGTCGTCGTGACCCGGATGCCACGGTTCGCCGAATAGCCAACTACTATCAAAAGAAGCAGGCTGCCAGGAAGTGAACCAAGTGTCCGTCTTCGAATTCGAGCCGCACTCCTTTGCAAGGGCGGCTCGCGTCGCTTTATAGTCGAAAATCTACGACGGGCTGCAGGTATTTAAGCGCGTAAGGAATGCCATGTTGGAAATGTAAAAATAGATAATTCCAGTCGCAAACGCTTGACGGGTCTGAAAAATGTGTTTAGCGTGGACGGAGGGAGTTCTCCGGCGCGCGATTTGTTCGCACCCGACTCAAGGATCACGGTCCGCGGGGCGGATGCAGAAATAGTGCTGCGGTTCGTGGCCGCAGCCGGGATTCGCAACGGAGATTGACTGAGTCGCATCCTCTTTGTCAGGATCAGTGAATCGGAAGGATACACAGCCATGCTTGTTCTGTCCAGGAAAAAAAACGAGAGTATCGTAATCAACAACGACATTGTCATCACGGTCGTCGAGATCCGTGGCGATAAGGTTCGGCTCGGCATCGTTGCGCCGAAAGATGTGCCCGTACATCGCCAGGAAGTGTACGAAGCCATTCACGGCCATCGACCGGAAGCCTCATCGGCGTTGATCGTAAACCAGGATTCCACTGGTCGGGCGTAATCCCCGACTCGTTTCGAATTTCTTCTCCGCACCGCCATTCGGACGGTGTGACCGCGTTGCCACTCCAATTTGATTCAACCGCAGCTGCCGCAGCAATCGCGGAGCTTCCATTCAGCAATTGCACGACTGGCCAAAGGCGGACTATCCTCGCGTTTCATATTCGCGCGACTACAAATTGACTGCGTCGACGGCCGAATAAGAGGGGAGTCGTCCGTGCGATCCGGAGTTTCGCCATGCCGCTGGAAATGATCCAGAAGCGATTCATTGACGAGATTAACTTGCGAGGTTACGACGACAAGTACATCGATAAGAACGAAGAGCGCGAAATCCTTCAAATCGCCATCCACCAGGGAATCAGTGTCGACGTCGCGCGCACCGCCCTCGCCGAGGTGAGCGCCAAACAGGGATATGTTCTCGAAAGTGACCTCTTGCGAATGGTCAATGGCGAGTGCCAATCCGCGGCCGCGAACAATGGCAAAATCGACCGAATGAGATTTGAAACAATCCTCCAAACGCTTCGCAATGCCGCCCAAGGGCGACGAGCGGACGCGGAATTGAAAAAGCTTGTCGTCCTGGGTATTGAAGATAACGGTCTCAAGATCCAGTCCGGATGGTTCTTCAACTGGTATGGCGCAATCAAGCGGGAAATTGGAATGAAGTGAGGGCCCGCGAATCTCGGCGTTCTCTCAGCGGCTAACTATCATGAGCGGCAGCCCACTTTCTCCGGAGAATCTCCGTGAAACGCGTCGTACTCACCATCGCAATCGTCCTTGTAAGCACCATGCCAATGCAATCCGATGAGCCGAAGGCCGCTGCCGATCACCGCGTGTTCGAACTGCGAACTTATCACGCCAATCCCGGCAAGATGAAAGCCTTGCACGCACGCTTTCGCGATCACACTTGCAAGATTTTCGAAAAACACGGCATGACGATGGTCGGCTTTTGGAGCCCGATCGACAAGGAGAAGTCGGAGGAACTTTTGGTTTATATGCTCGCCTTCCCGAGCAAGGAAGCGGCCGACAAAGCATGGGCAGAGTTTGGCAAAGATCCCGAATGGATCAAGGCCAAGGCCGAAAGTGAAAAGGACGGACGACTCGTGAACAAAGTAGATCGGATCTTTCTGACGGCGACCGATTACTCGAAGTTGAAATGAGACCCGTCGCCCGAGTGGATTCGTGGCCCTGAGAAGACACTCGGTTCGTGTCTTGTCAGGGCCATTGACGTCACTTTCTGCCCTTCTTCGCCATCGCCTTTTGCACGGCTGTTCCCAGGTCGGCCGGTGTTGGCGCCACTTCAATGCCCGCTTTCTGTAGAGCCGCGATCTTGTCCCTGGCCGAGCCGCTGCCGCCCGAAATGATCGCGCCGGCGTGGCCCATGCGTCGACCGGGCGGAGCCGTTTGCCCGGCAATGAAGGCAGCGACTGGCTTGTTCACATTCTTGGCGATGTACTCCGCCGCCCGTTCCTCGGCGGTGCCGCCGATTTCGCCGATCAGGAGAATCGCATTGGTCCCAGGGTCTTCCTGGAATAGCTTCAGCAGGTCGATTTGATTGGTGCCAATGATCGGGTCGCCGCCAATGCCGACGCACGTGGATTGACCCAATCCAAGTGCGCTCAGTTGAAATACCGCTTCATACGTCAACGTGCCGGATCGACTAATGACCCCCACGGCGCCCGGCTTATGAATGTAGCCGGGCATGATGCCGATCTTGCACTGGCCCGGCGTAATGATCCCCGGGCAATTCGGCCCGATCAGGCGCACGTCCGGCTTCGTGTCAATGAAGCGCTTCGCCTTGGCCATATCCAGAACCGGGATTCCCTCCGTGATGGCGACAATCACCTGGATGCCCGCGTCGGCCGCTTCCATGATCGCGTCGGCGGCGGCTGGCGGCGGCACGAAGATCATGCTGGCGTTCGCACCGGTCTTGGCGACCGCCTCGGCGACTGTGTTGAAGATCGGGAAGCCCTCCTTGACAGTGCCTCCCTTGCCTGGCGTAATGCCGCCGACCATCTGCGTGCCGTACTCCCGGCATTGGATGGCGTGGAACGTCCCCGCCTTGCCGAGTCCCTGACAGATCACGCGGGTATTTCGATCGACGAGAATGCTCATGAGTTTTTGTGGTGCTATTTGTCGGGTGCCTTGTCGAAACCGTCCACCAACCACCAACCAGATGCCGGATCCTTTTTCACTTTGACCGTGTGCGGGACTTTCTTGCCCTCTTTTTCGAGATCGACGACGAATGAGGCGCCATTTCTCGACGAATTCAGCTTGCCATCGGAAAGAGTGTATCCCGTAGCACCGCCGGCCCAGGAGCGCAGCTTTTGCTTCAGGAACCCGGGCTCGTATTCGAGGCCCCCTTGCACTCTGGCATCGCCCAAAGGAGAGATCGCTTTCTTCCAAGCAAGAGTCATCAGTACGTGCGCCTGGTCGAAGCTGTCGCCGACCAGCAAGTCGAGCATGTTGCGAACCGTGTCCTGAGCGGCGGCCAGATCGGCATCCAACGGCGTCGGGATGTTACTGCTGAGATGCCCCGAAGTCTGGAGCCAGTCGGCCTTGTATCCATTCGCATCCTTCACCAACCGCAGCGCGAAGGCTTCCTTCTTTGTCGGCGACTCCGCCCGACCGCGAAGCACGATGGCATTGCCAAACTTGGATTCCTCGCCCGCGATGAACCTCGTGTCGCGGAACTTTGCGAGCCATTCCTGAGCGTTGGCGTTCGAGTAGCCAGTTTTTTTGTCCTGGTCGGTCATCGGTGGAGCAATCGCGGCGCGAAGGCCCTGGGTCAATTGGTCCGGCGTGGCCGTCCGGTCACGCAGCGCGACGAGAAAAGCATCTGCCGCTTGCCGAGCATTCGGTCCGGTGACGATCGTTTCGCCGCCCGTGCCGGCCGCTGGGCCTGTACCGGTGCCCTTAGGCTTGCTGTCGCAGCCGATGAAGGCGGCGAGCGCGACCATTGCGAACAGTATCTCTCGATCCTTCGTGCGCCGCATGGGTCAATCCTCGTTAGCGCTGGGCAAGCCGAGCGGCATAAGCCGCCGGGTGCTAGCATTACCCGGCGGCTTGTGCCGCTCGGCTCGCCGATCATCCCTTCGCTGCCGCTACCACCATTTTCGCTGCTTCGGTCAAGCCGGGCGCCGCCTGGATCATCGGCAGCTCTTTCTTCACGCCATTCAGGATCTCGCGGGCCTTTTCCACATTCGTGCCCTCGAGGCGAACAACTACGGGGACCTTGAAGCCGACCTCGCGGCCTGCTTTCACCAGCGCTTCGGCAATCAGGTCACACTTGGCGATGCCGCCGAAGATGTTGACGAGAATCCCCTTCACCTTCGGGTCGGAAAGAATGATCCGGAACGCTTCGATAGCCGCCTCGGGAGTCACGCCGCCGCCGACGTCGAGAAAGTTGGCCGGCTCGCCTCCGTGATACTTGATGATGTCCATCGTCCCCATCGCGAGCCCGGCGCCGTTCACCAGGCAGCCAATGTTGCCGTCGAGCTGAATGAAATTCAGGTTCGCTTGCGACGCCCGAACTTCGACCGGGTTCTCTTCCAACAGGTCGCGCAAGGCTTCGATGTCCTTGTGCCGGAAGAGTGCGTTATCGTCGAAGTCAAACTTGGCATCGAGAGCGACGACGTCGCCCTTTTTGGTAACTGCCAAAGGGTTGATCTCGGCGAGGCTCGCATCTTTCTCGAGGAAGACCTTGGAGAGCGCCATCATGATCTTCTCGGCCTTTTCGACCTGGTCGCCGGTGAAACCCAGATCAAAGGCGAGCCTTCGGGCCTGGAATGGCTGCAGTCCCGTCTCGGGGGATACCGGCACCTTGAAGATTTTCTCGGGAGTCTTGGCTGCCACCTCTTCAATGTCCATGCCCCCTTCGGCGCTGGCCATCATGACGGGTAGGCCCTGGGCCCGATCGAGCACCATGCCGAGGTAGAATTCCTTGGCCGGCTCGGCATCGGCCTGGACCATGATCTTTTGAATTTGCTGCCCGTCGGGCCCGGTCTGCTTGGTCTTGAGTCGATGGCGAAGCATCGCCTCCGCGACTGCTCGCGCCTTCTCGCGACTGTTCACGAATTTGACGCCGCCCAGCTTCTCGGAATAGCTGATCAACTGCCCTTGCCCTCGGCCCCCGGCATGCACTTGCGCTTTGATGACGACGCCACCGCCGTGGCTGAGTTGATCGAACGCCTTCTCCGCGTCGTCGAACGAAGAGACGATGAGGTGTTTGGGAATGCTCGCCCCGGCGGCGGCAAGCAGTTCCTTGGCCTGATATTCGTGAATTTTCATCGAATGGGAATCTCACAAAGATCAACGCGACGTGCAGGGCGTTATATGGCCCGTGCGAAGCCCCGGCCAAGAGCGGAAATCGCCCGCGGAAAAAGTCCGGTCGTTTCCATATTGCGCTGAGCATACAGGAGAGTCCAGTGACGCAGGCCAAAATCCTTTCCGAACGACATTCCGCGACATTTGGCTCGATGCCATTCGAGGCAACTCGAACCGAGGTTAGCGGTAGCAAAAGCGAGACGGAGGCATCGGTCAAATGGACTTTCGCTTGTCTAACGCAGCGCCGTCGGCGACAATTCCTCTTCAACCGCTCACCGGGTGCGTCATTATGCGTCGCGTGTTTTCCGCTCTCGCTCTGGGAGCGTTTCTGGCCATCCTGTCCACCGCCTGCAACAAAACTCAACCCCAGGGCGGAGCCAGCGCCACCACCGCGGCGCCGGCCATCGATAAGCACGCCGAATACGACCTGACCCGCCTCGCCGCCGAGTTGAAATCCAATTCCCCCGAGCGGCGGTCGAAGGCGATCCAAATGGCGGCCACGCTGGATGCCGAAGGAGAGGACGTCGTGCCTACTCTTTTGAACGCTCTCAAGGACTCGGCCGCGGGACCACTCGGCCGAACGACAAGCAGGCCGGACAGCACGCGGGAGGCGGCCGTGCTTGCGTTGCTCGAACTCAAGGGCAAAGGCAAGAAGGCACTGCAAGAAACTGGACTCAAGACGCTCGAACACGGCCTTCGCGATAAGGAAGCGAACGTCCGTGAACACACGGCCAACGCCATTGGTATGATCGGTCCCGATGCCAAACAGTCCGCGGAAGCGTTGGCGAGGCTGTGTGCCGATCGCGACAAAGAAGTGCGTTCGGCGGCCTATCGAGCGCTCGAGAAGATCAAGGACTTTCAACCCGATTCAATCCTGAAGCTGCTCAACCATCCGAATCCGGACGTGGCGGTAGCGGCCGCCTCCAATCTGTCGTGGCTCAAGCCGGGGGGCGAGGAGGTGGTGCCCATCCTTCTGGACGCACTCAAGCGCGAACCGAAAAAGAACGAGGAACCGAGCGACATCGCTTATATCAGCAATGCTGCCGCCGAGGCGATTGGCAAGGTTGGCCGGAAAGCGGAATCGACCATACCGGCTCTGGTCGAGATGCTGACCAAGACCGACATGGACGCCCTCGAAAAGATGCTTCAGCCATCGAAGGAGGGGGACAACGCGTCCAATGTCGCGGGGCCGGTGCTGGCATTGCGACGTATCGGCAAGCCGACTGTTCCCGCGGTCGTGCCTCTGTTGAAAAACAATGAAGCGATAGTCCGCTTCCAGGCAGCCGCTGTTCTGAGTGGCATGAAGCCTGGAGACGCGGCCGAAGCGCTGCCGCAAATACAGGAAGCGCTCGAAGCCGAACGCGGCCTGCCCACTGGCGCGATGTATGTATTCGAGGAATTGGCCGCCGCCACGCTCAACCAGGGTGGCGAAGCGGACAAGGTCACGTCTGGAGTAATCGAGTTGCTTAAGAACGACGACGAAGCCGTGCGTATCGCGGAGCGAAGTTGCTAGCCCGCATCGGCCGCAAGGCAGCGCCGGCAGTGCCCAAATTGACCGAACTACTCGACGACAAGTTTCCGCAGGTCCAGTCGGCGGCGATCGAGGCCCTGGCGGCGATCGGTCCGGCAGCGAAGCCGGCCGTGATTGAGCTGGCGAAGAAGCTCGAGAGTGAATCGGTTGCCGTGGGACGGGAAGCAGCGCGGGCATTGCAAATCCTTGGCCCCGCGGCCGCACCCGCAGCCCCTGCGTTGGCGAAGGCGCTGGACTCCAACGATTCTTCGTTATGCGTCGATGCGGCGAATGCACTCGCAGCCATCGGACCAGACGCGGGAACCGCGGTGGAAGCCATTGCCAAGCATCTGACTGACGAAAACGCCCGACACGAAGAACGAATAGCCCTCTTACGTGCGGCTGCCGCTATCGGACCGCCGGCCAAAGATGCGATACCCGCCATCACCAAATTGCTCGGCGAAGGAGATACGGCCGTCCGCGTCGCGGCAGTGGAGACTCTCGGCAAGATTGGCGCCGGCAATTCGGATGCACTAGCCAAACTTGGCGAATTGTTGAAGAACCATCGCAAGACGCCCCAGGCACTGCAGGAGGCTGCGCTGCGGCGCTCGCCGGCATGAAGGAAGGCGCCAAGCCAGCGGCCGGCGATATTAAGGCGTATCTCGATCTGACCACTATCCCAGCATGCAAAGTCTGGGCGTCGGCGACACTGGTTGCAATCGGGGCCGATGTTGACGCCAACGCGAAAATCGTATTAGCGGCCTTGAAGGACTCCACCCCCTCGGCCCGGAGCGCTCGTGTCGCCGCGATCGAAGCGGCCGCGTATCTCGGTCCCCAGGCGAAGCCGGGCGTACCTAATTTGATTGAAGCCCTCAAGGATAAGTCGTTAATGGGGCGAGCCGATGGCGGTCGGGTGCGCGAACACGCCGCTTATACGCTTGGGCAACTTGGCGCGACTGCCAAGGACGCAATCAAGCCACTATCCGATATGCTGCGGGATCCGGATCGGCAGGCCAGGCGAGCCGCGGCCCAGGCGCTCGGCACGATAGGCCCGGACGCCGTGGTCGCGGCCCCGCGGCTACGCGAGTTGGCACGCGTCGATTCGCAATTGGCGCCGATCGCGAACGCAGCACTCGACCGCATCGATCCGCCCAAGAAGATGGAGTAGCGTCGATCACGCTTGATCCGCGGAGCGTCGCCACGAGAAACCACAGAAACTTCTCACGCATAGAACAGAATGAACGTGCGTTCCGAATTACTCGCTGCCTTTCATCGCGGAGGAACCCCATGCGATTGACTCTCTGCATTCTTGCAACCGTCGCAATGACTTTGCCTGCACTCGCGGATCCCCTGGCCGAAGTCTCTGGCGTCGAGGGCCAGCCGCTCGGCCAGAACGCCGACCGTATCGCCAAGGCACTCGATTTTCTCGGCAAGTCGATGCCGGCAAATGTTCGCAAGGACCTGAATGCCGCGATCGAAGCCCGCGATGCCAAGAAGATTCAAGAAATCCTCGATCCCCAGGCTCTGCTTCAAGTCACGCTCAATCCGGAATCGCGCGTCAAAGTTGCTCGCGGCCCCGCGGCGGCCGTGGCCCAGCAATCGGGCTGGACGCCGGCGATCATCAAGGTCGTCAATGACAGCACGGTAAAAAAACCGCTTCGCGCATCGAGCCCGCAAGCCGGGCCGGTCCAGAGTCAACGCGATGTCAAGAAAGACTTCAGCGGCCGCTTTCTCGAACTGGAAATGTTCACCGCGCCGCCATTAACGAAATCGCTCAGCGGACTCAAGGTGGAATATGCAATTTTGCTGATCTATTCGAGCGAGGCCGGCAAACGCGAAGCGACCATTGGTTTCGACGTCGGCCAGGGCACCCAGGATCTCGGCTTCCGCGGCGAGGCGCCGGTGCTCTTCGAAATCAAGCCTGCCATCGCGGTGAAGATTGGCGTGAAAGACGAAAACGGCAAGCCCACCGTCGGGCGGTTTACGTTCACCGATGCCGCCGGTCACGTCTATCCACCGCGCGCCAAGCGGCTGGCGCCCGATTTCTTCTTCCAGAACCAGGTTTATCGCGAGGATGGCGGCACGGTGCTGCTGCCGCCGGGTGAATTCATCGTTACCTATGGTCGTGGTCCCGAGTATCAGTTGAAATCGCAGAAACTCAAGGTCGAGGATGCGAAAGCCAAGTTCGATGTGGTGCTGGAGCGTTGGGTTGATCCGGCCCAGTTCGGCTGGTACAGCGGCGACCATCACATCCACGCCGCCGGCTGCGCTCACTACACCAGCCCGACCGAGGGGGTTTTCCCGCACGACATGTTTGTGCATGTCAAAGGCGAAGGGCTCAACGTCGGCTGCTGTCTGACGTGGGGACCGTGCTTCGAATTTCAGCGCACCTTCTTCGAGCCGGCTCCGAACAAGTTGAGCGAGCCGTTCACGTTGCTCAAGTACGATATCGAAGTGAGCGGCTTCGGCTCGCAGGCTCTGGGTCACGTCTGCTTGCTCAACTTGCGCGACGAGACCTATCCCGGTTCGGAAGGAACCAAGACCAAGGGCTGGCCGACCTGGACCACCCCCGTCATGCGTTGGACCAAACTCCAGGGCGGGTTCACCGGCTACGCGCACTCGGCGAACGGCTTGACATTGGACCGTCCCCAAGATCGGAACATCGCTGCCAGCGGGCTGATTGCCGCTCTTGACACAAATAACGATGGGGCGGTCAGCGCGGACGAAGCCGCCAAGGGAGTGTTGCCGGAATCGTTCGAGCAAATCGACAGCAATAGCGATGGCAAGCTCAGCGAGATGGAAATTGCCGCCTCGATCAATCGCGTCAAGAACAAGCTGCCGAACCTGGCGATCCCTGCCATGAACGGCATTGGCGCTCAGGAAATCTGTGTCTCGTCGGCGATGAAAGTTTGTGATTTCATCAGCGCGATGGACACTGCGCGTGCCGGAATGGAACTGCTGGTACCACATCATGAATTGCGGGTTCCCGCTCAAGGCGAGCGGCGAGACGGATTTCCCGTGCATCTCCGGCAGCCGCGTCGGCCAGGGCCGGGTGTATGTGCAGCTGGGGAAAATCGACAAAGTCGACTACGCGAAGTGGTGCGAGGGGCTTGCCAAGGGGCAATCCTACGTCAGCGACGGCTACAGCCATGCGTTGCAGTTCACCGTGAACGATCAGCCGGCCGGCGGCGAAGTGAAACTCGATCAACCCGGTCCCGTGACAATCAAAGCCAAGGTCGCCTTCTCGGGCGAACTGCCGTTAGGCACATCGGTGGGCGGCAGCCAGCCGGTGGGCGCCACTCGAAAAGTCGAATTGATCGTGAATGGCGATGTGGTCGCGGCGAAAGACGTCCCCGCCGACCAGAAGCCGCACGATATCGAATTCTCCGTCCCGCTCGCCAAGAGCAGTTGGATCGCGATCCGCCAGAACCCGACCATGCACACGAACCCGGTGACCGTGATCGTCCAAGGCAAGCCGATCCGAGCATCGCGCAAAAGCGCCCTTTGGTGCATCGGCGTCATCAAGCAACTCTGGCACGTGCGCGAAAATAACATCATCAAGGACGAGTGCGCCGAAGCGAAAAAGACGTTCGATCAGGCGATCGAGATTTACAAGAAGATTGCCGACGAAAGCGAGGCCGGGCGTTGAGTTCTTAATCCTTCGTTTAGCGTTCGACCCGACGGGTCGAACGCTAAACGAAATCTGATTCCATGCGAGGCCGCAAATGGTAAAATGCGGTTGTGCGCTAGAATCTGAGTTCGGCGGAAAAAGGCTGCTCTCGAAAGTCGCGATATGATGCCACTAGGTCCAACCGTTGCGCCAGAACGGCTTCAACCTGCCGGCAATTTGCACGAAGTCCTTCGTCCCAGCACTTCAAGTCTGTGGTTGGCCGTCCTCGGAGTGGCTCTTCCATATGCGGTCGTTGTGGCTGGCTGGCGAATTGCGGACATGATCGCCGCCCCAGGGCGAAGCGACGTGTGGTGGGACTCAGCAGGAAGTATGATATACATCGTACTTGCAGCCGCACTGGCGACCGGCATATGGCTTAGCGGGCCGCTTTTCAGCTTGGTCCGGATGCCGAGTCAGAAAGCGCTAGCTGTCGTCGTGGTCGCTCTCTATTTCATCGGCTTGTTCGCTGTCAATTTGCAGTCCTATATGTGGACGGGCGGGCCTTTCCCTTGAGCGATGTAAAGCGCCACCGAACCCTTTCAAAAAAGCGCTTGCGAACCGCACGCCAGCGCGGATAATCAACGCCATCCAGAGCCCGTTGCGCTCCGCGCCTTGTCGCAATTTCCGGGTAAATCCCTATGCGGCGTTCCATCTTCTCGGCCATCGGCCTGCTTACTATTGCCTGCCCCACCCGTGCCGACGACGCCATTACTCCCGAGGTCGTTCGGGCCGTCAAGCATGCCACCGTGTATATCCACGTCGCGACCCCGGAGTGGAGCAAGTCTGGGTCGGGGTTCGTCGTCAATTCGGATGGCGGTACGGTGCTGGTCGTAACCAACCACCATGTCGCCGTGAAGCGACTCGCGGGCGACCATTCCGCGAAGCCGCCGGCAATCAAGGTCGTTTTCGACAGCGGGACCAAGTCCGAGCGGTCCTACGCTGCCGACATTGTCGCCACGGACGCCGAGCGCGATTTAGCGGTTCTCAAAATGACCGACGTCAGGGGTTGGAACGGCAATAAGCGGCCTAGGCGGATCATGGGCGACGGGATGCCGGCAATCGGGATCGTTGGTCGCGGGACCGATCGGGAAGTGAACGGGCTCGGACTGTTGTTCAAAGCGTCCGGGGCGCCCGCGCGCCGATAGCGCTCATTGTTCTTCGTTTAGCGTTCGACCCGACGGGTCGAACGCTAAACGACATCTGATTACGTCAATTCTTCTTCCGCAACTTTTCCAATTCCTCCGTCAACTTCTTCACTTTCTCATCCAACTCCTTGACACGTGTTTCCGTGGCGGTTGTGTCGACCGGAAGGGCGCTGGCGCCTTGAAGAATTCCGCCCCGGCTGATGATCATGCTTTTCTCCTCGACCTGCTTGGCACGCTCCGGGGTCACGATCACGACGACATTGCCGGTGCGAAATGCGCGCAGGCCCGCCGCCTCGGCCAAGCTCGCCGCCGCGGTTTCGAAGGCGACGTTCGCGAGGCTCGCGCTAATCGGGCTCTTGGCTTTGTCAGCCGCTGCTTGTGAGATGATTATGGTTCGGCCGGCCCGAGTCGCAATTTCCTTGAATGCGTCCGCTGCGCTCGTTTCCTTGAACGAGATCGTCATGTAAGGCGTGGTCCGCACGAAGCTAAGCCGATCAACTTCCGTCATTTCCCCATCAATGGCCGGGTAGAGATCGGGCAGACGTCGGGCTTGGCCTGTGACTATATCCTTCATAAGCGTCGTCGTCAGGCTGATGTGGTCCGGCATGATGACATAGTCCAGGTCCACCTGTTCCAGAACTTTGCGAAGCACGGTCTCGGCCCGGACGTTCTTCATTGCCGGAATTGAAATCATGGAGTCGTTCAACGTTTGCGGCAGTCCGCCGGCTTGCGCGGGTGGGTTGTCGCGCAGAGCCTTCGTATCGACAAGGATTGTGAGCCCCGTGTGGTCTTGCAGGTACTTGATCGCATCGGAAAACGGAATCTTGTCTTGCTGCTCGACGACGCTGATTCGCTCGAGCAGTTTCTCCGCGATCATGGACGAGTCGTCGAGCGAACTCGATTTGCTCGGCACCGGCGCCGCGACGATAGGGACGGCAAACACAAGGAACATGAAGCAAGCAGCAACGCGCATATTGTCGCTCCGAGAAGTTGGGGGGCACGAGTGTAACGGTTGCGTGGGAAAAGCGTTGGTCACAAGGCCCGCGGCTCGAAGCCATCGCCGCGGGCTTTATTCTCGTCGCCCAAAACGTGCTCGGTGCCCTTAGCCCGGAGGGCGTTCGACTAAAGCCCACGGCGATGGCTTCGAGCCGTGGGCCGCAGGCACCACCGCGCAACAAATGGCCAAATTCCGAAAAAATCCCGGAAGAAACGCCGGCCATTACGCGTCCTATCATGGGTGAGCAACCGACATCGCGAACAGCGCGAAAAAATGTCAGAATTCTGGTGAACCTCCGGTCAACTGTCAGCCTCAGAGAGGTACGCCCGACCGGAGTTCACTTCCGGGATGGAGATTTTTTCGACCGAAAGTCGTCACGTTTTCGGCCGAATTGCGTTATAGTAAGGGGCTCGCTTTCAATCGCAGTGGTCGAAAGCAAACCCTACTAAACCCCTAACCTTGGTTTTCTGTCGAAGAATGCAAGCTCTAAAGTGGTAGTTCACTGACACTTGAGAAGCCGCAAGGTTTCTCTTCAATCGCCGGAGGTATCCAATGGCCATTCAGAATTCCATCCTCGTGCTCAAGAACCTTTGCGTGGCAAACGTCGCCAAGCAGGGTTGTGACGCCGTGGCCGGGGTCCTGGGCCAAACGATGCCCCCGACCCTGTCCCAACATGGGCGACCGATGTCGCCCGGGTTCGCGCGCTTTGAACCGTATCCGATGGCGAAAGCCAAACGGATCGGTCGATCCGCCGCGAGCCTCCCTGGCAACTCCCTGTGTTTGCGCGCTTGGCACCAGTCAAGCGCGTGGGTCACACTTACGAGGCTCGGCATAACCGCCAGCCTACGAAGTGCGACCGGCCGGGGCTTATCCACCTGGGGCGAACGGCATCACACAACGAGCGGTCACGATTACCCATCGCACGACCGCCGCGATGACCGTCAACGCACGAGAGTTGGATTGGCCCGGACTACAAGCAACGGAAAGTGAGGCGAAAACGGGTCCTACTCACACGTTTTCGTGATCGTAGCGAAGAAAGCCCCGCAATCGCGCGGGGGACGTGAAGTCAGGACATCGTTAACGCTTCGAGCCAGGGAACTCTCTAGTTCCCACGTGAATTAGTCAGTCGCCGCCATGCGGATTGCCGCGAAACGTAAACGTTCGCGCGTGATTCCGCTAACCGGTGGCCGGATCCCACCCCCCGAGCTGATCCCGGGGTGTGGTCGAACCAGCCCCGCCGTGCCGGCGATGCCAAGAGAGACCGGATCGGGACAGGAGCGCCGCCATGAGCTGGGAAGAAGTTACGGAACTGGTCTTGCGAGCGCAGGAAGGCGACCGGGTTGCCTACGGTGAACTGGTTCGCCGATTCCAGGGCAGCGTCTACGCCATGGCGTTGACGCGCGTCCACGACCCGCTCGAAGCGCAGGAACTGGCCCAGGAGGTCTTCGTCCATGGCATGCGCAAGCTGCCGCAGCTGCGTGATCCGCGCTGCTTCGCCGGCTGGTTGCGGCGCATCACGGCGCGCATGGCCATCAACCGCCTGAGCCGCCGCGGCAAGGTCCTCGGCACGGAGCCGGAGTTCCTCGATAGTGTTGAGGGCAAGGTTCGCGGCCCGGTCGAGGAGATCGAGCGCAGCGAGCGCAAGGCCGAGCTGCATGCGGGTCTGAAGCGGTTGAAGGACCTCGACCGCGCGACGCTGGAAGCGTTCTACATTCGCGGCCGAAGCCTGAAGCAGATGAGCCGCGAGTTCGAAACGCCGGTCGGAACCATCAAGCGCCGGCTGCACGTCGCCCGGCTGCGCCTGAAGGCGGTCCTGGAGGCCGAAGGCTCTTTCAGGATCGACGAATCGAGCAGCCACGACTCGGAGTTGATGACGGCCATATAGAAGTGATGTAGCGGAGGGGCCGGCCCGGGCCCCTCTATTTGATGGGCACCAAGCCGTAGCCACGCATGTCCGTTCCCCAACGATAGTATTGCAGAACACCGGTTTGAATCATCTTGTCGATTGCTGCTTTCCACCTTGGAAGATCCGACTTCGACAAGCTCATTTCGATACCACTGCCACTGCTCTCTTCGCGACGTGAAAACTTGAGATCCTCAAGCATCTTCATGATTTGCCGATGATCTTGTTGGCGGGCCTCGCGATTAGGGGAGATTAATCCTGGAAGGAAGCGAAATACGACAATAGGCAGGTCATGGGCCGATGAGCTGTTAGGCGGACTCGCCGACAATAGTACGATCGCAAGTGTAGCGATTATCGTGGAGGACATAGCGTCTTGTCCGAATTGTTTCGACAGCTACCGAAAAGGACGAACGCTATGTCCGAGATTAACCAATCCATAAGATTCCCTTTCGACCCGCCTTGCACACGTCGATTTTCCGATGACCCCATCGCCCGGCCGTTTTCGCTGGACTGCCGTTCTCTCGGCGGTCCTTCTCGTGGCCCTCTTCGAATTCCTGTTCTTCTCGCCGCTGTCACCGACCGCCTGGGGCGGGCCGCGCGGGGCCGGCCCATTTGAGAGCGAGTCGCTGCCGTCTGCGGGTCGATGGGCTCGCGATTCCCGGCTCGTTCTGGAAGCGATCGGCAAATGGCGGTCGCCCTGCGCACACGCTTGAAGCAATGGCGGAGGCCCTCGCCGGCTGGCATGCGTTGCTTGCGGTGGCGCGATATGCGATTCTGTGGCTCATTCTCCGGCGACTCGGTGGCTGCGGCTTGCTGGCGACTCTGGGTGTCCTGATCGCCGTGCTACCGTCTGCGATTCACGGCGCGAAACAATCGGGGGTCGACGTTGGTCTGGTGTTCTTTGTTGTGCTGATGACCATGACGACTTCGCCGCGCATTGCGTGGGGTATCCCGATCATTGCCCTTCCATCGCTGTTTGCAATTTGGGCGAACGCTCATGACTCCGTGGTTATCGGCTTGGCGTGGCTGGGTGTTCTCCTCGCCGGACGTGCGGTCGAATGGTGGAAAGCACGCGAGGCGCGGCCAGACTTGGAGTCCATCCCAGCATCGGAAAGATTGAGATTCTGGCCGCACGTGGGACGGCTGGCAATTGTGACCGTATTGTGTGCCGCCGCAACCTGTGCGAATCCCGACGGGCCGCGGATCTACATCGAGGCGTTCGCGGCGGCGAAGAACCCAAGTGTCGGCACCTTGCCCGGCTGGCAGCCGACGGATTTCAGCAAGCCGGCGGGCATGCCCTGGATGTACTTCGGCAGTATCGCGGCCATCTTGATCGTTCAACTCGTCGGTCCACGCGCGCTGTCGCCGTCGGCATTGATCGTCATCGTGACCTTCGGAGTCTGGCCACTCGCTCAACAACGTGGGGCGGACTATTGGTGGTTGATCGTCCCGTGGGTGTTGATGCCGCGGCTTGCCGCTATCTGCAATCGAAGGGGAGCGGTAGAGCCTGAAGCGTTAGGGAAGGACACAGTTGCCTTCGCCGGCGCTTCGGGCGCCAGTGCCAGCGGTCGATGGGCAATTGGCATCATCTGCGCATTGGCAATGCTTGCGACTCCGGCTATGCGATGGTTCATCTCCGGTTCGCCGCGTTCGCTGGAGTCGATCGTATCGCGCGATACACCGGCTCGTTTAGCGATGGAGCTTACCGCCAACGAGCAAAGCGCGGGCAAATCCCTTCCGGATCTTCGCGAGCAGATTCGACTGACCTACCCAAACGGCCAATATCGCGGCGCCATTTTGTGTGGCGAGGATCAGGGCGATTTCCTGGCCTGGGTGGTGGATGGCGACAACAAACGGCCGGTCATGTTCTACAACCGGCCCGAAGCGCTCGACCCGGACCATTGGGCCGAATGCCAAAAGGTGCTCGATGGCGAATCGTCGTGGTGGGAAATCACCGCCCGGCATCAGGTCAATCTCATCGCGATTGATCCGGCAAAGCATGAAAAACTGGCGGATCGGCTGCGTGCATGGCCGGAATGGCGTACAGTTCAAGACGACGGCCCGGGCGGAATGTTCATCACGATTCGCCGGGTGCCCAAACTGCCGGTGGAATTGATGGCCCCTTGACTCTAATGACTGATCGTTTCCGACTATCGACCGGATCGCTGCTCGGCATTCTTCTGATCGCCGGAACCGGGATCTATCTCAGCTTTTATCCCCTCTGGCACACGGACGTGTGGGCGCATGCGAAGTATGGCGAATGGTACTGGACTCATCGAGCGATGCCGGCCGTTGAACCGCTGTCGTCGTTCACGGACAAGGGAACCTCGTTCGCCAATGTCGCCTGGCTGTCGCAAGTCAGTTACTACTTGCTCTACGAATTCGGAGCAATGCTGGCGGGAGGCGATGCCGAATCAAGGCTTCGCGGTGGGGCCGAGGCGCTGCGTTCCTTTCATCTGATCTTGCTGATCGGCCGTTTCATTCTGTTGTGGTTGGCCCTGCGCCGTTTCGGCGGATCGAGCAACTGGGCGACGCTCGGGGTATTCCTCTATCTTCTCGCCGTAGGAATCGGCTCGGCGGTGCAGCGACCGCAGGCTTTTGGCTTGTTCTTCTTCACGGCAATCATTTATGCGCTGAGTTCACCGACCCTGTCGCGACGAGCAATGATTTGGCTACCGGCGATGTTTCTCCTCTGGGCGAACTTGCACGGTACCTTTATGGCCGGTCTGATGATGCTCGGCTTGCATACGGCAGGGCGAGCGGTGGAGCGAGGACTCTTTGATCCGGATGTTCGCCGGCTCGTCGTCGTCGGCATCTTGTGCGGCATCGCGACGCTTATCCACCCGCACGGCCCCCTGCTTTACAAATACCTGTTCGAGTTTTCGTCGCACCCGAACCTGAAGACGATGACGGAATGGCACCCCATGCGATTTACCTTGCAGGGGGGCGCACACTGGCCGTATTTGATGAGCCTGGTCTTACTCGTCTTTGCGCGAATTCTCGGCGGCCGCAAGGTCGGAGCGGCCGGCTGGCTGGTGGCCCTGCCATTCGCCATTTGGCCCTGGATTCAAGCCCGGATGATGTTCTGGTGGTGGACCGTCGCCGTTTGGCTGCTCGCCCGACTCGGCCCCGGCCTGGCGGATCGATTCCCGACGATGCCGTCCATCCCCGAAGGGCAGCCAACGCGAATGAAAGCGTGGGTTGCCCTCGCAGGGGTGGCAACTGCCGTGCTCTTATTTCCGCCGATTCGCTCGCTGTTCCCCGGCATCCCAAATGACGTCGATCACACCGTGGCGGTCGGCACGCCGTGGCGGCTCGCATTGGAGTTACAAGCGGATGCCAAAGACAAAGGCCGCTGGCTTCCCCAGTTGCGCAAAGCGCTTAACGAGCATTATCCGTCTGGTCGTTTCACCGGTGCGATCTTCTCGAGTGAAACTCAGGGCGACTTCCTCGTCTGGGCGCTGCCCCACGAAATGCCCGTCATGATGTTCACCCACGCGCATGTGTTTTCTGTTGCGCACTGGGAAGCATGTCGCGGCGTGAAGGCCGGTAACCCGGGATGGCGAGAATTCCTCGTCGAACATGGGGCCAATCTGATCGTGGTTGAGGTCGATTCTCATGCGACCTTGGCAAACCAATTGCGAGTGGATCCGGATTGGATTGTGATTCAAGACGGACCGCAGGGACCACCGTCGAAAGCGGTCAACGTCTTGATTGCGCTGCGAAAGAATCCGCTTTAGCAGGCACGTGCGACGAATACATCGTGAATTTTTGGGAGTACAATCTGGCACGCGAACCGATCGTGTGCTAAACATCACTCAAAGAGCGGGGCCGACGCCCACCGGCCCCCCACTCAAAGTGGTTGCTTCGGCTTTTTGCGGGCCGGTTCGGGGCACAATGATGGCCCGACCGGCCCGCCGTGTTTGCGCTACTCCGCATTCAGGTTGGCGAGGTAGTCGTCGTACGCCGCCCGCGTCTTGCCTTCCTCCGTTTGCAGAGTCTTGAGCTTCGCATGCAAGTCGTCCATCTCCTTCTCCTGCTCTTCCAGCGTCTTCAAGTACCGCTGAAATAGCGGACTCTCCTTCGGTGTCTCACGCAGATTGTCCCGCAGTCGCTTCTGATCCACCGTGATCGTCTGAATCCGTTGATTCGCCGTCTGGATGTCCCGCCGCACCTTGTCCCATGCCCCTTTCACCTTCAACGCCTCGTGCAGCTTGGCCTTCAACGACTCCGGTGCTTCCTTCAAGTTGATGAAATAGCGAATCTGATCGTCGGCGTTGTTGGTCAATTGCACCGCCGATTGAATCGGCCGCTCTTCGATCACCGTATAGCTCAGATCCTTCTTGGCAGCGATCGGCACCTCGAAGCGAAACACGTCGGCCGCTTCTTCCTTCGGCTTGTGCTCGCCGACGAACGTGAAGCCCTGACCCTTGCGGTTCGGATGCTCGATCAAGAGCGTGCGATCGGTGGTAGAGCGATTGGAGATGTCGTACACGCGTTCGTCGCGCTGGATGGTGTGCGTGTAGATGATCCCTTTGACCGCTTTGACGGAGGTGATTCGCGAAGCACTGTTGCCCGGCTTGACCGCGA
Organism: uncultured Gemmataceae bacterium; assembly: GCA_963773845.1. Taxonomy (GTDB): domain Bacteria; phylum Planctomycetota; class Planctomycetia; order Gemmatales; family Gemmataceae; genus SIAJ01. Next base: position 105,937 of record CAVZCU010000010.1, on the reverse strand, counting down.
CTTCGGTGCCCAGGTCGATGGCATAGGAGACCAACCGCTCTTCATCGGGTTGCAAATCGAGCACTCGGGTGTCGCCAGCATAGACCGAGCCTTCGAAGACGGTGATCGGCCCCTGGGTCAACGGCATGCCGGTCGTGTTCTTGAAGTGCAGACCCAAGAGGGGATGCTTCGCTTGCACCGACTGGTTGTAGATGGAGACGCGTTTGCCTTCGACGTCCTTATTGACGATGGGCAATAGCGCTGACTTCTGTCGAGCGAGATCGACGGGTCGATCGATGACGTACTGGAAATAATCGCCCAGCGAACTGGCGGTCGCCACGCTTTGCACGCTCCTGCTGAGATCCATCCGTTCTCGCAACTGATTCGCGACGCCATTGGCAAATCGGGCTTGTTCTGCACTCGGGGCAAGTCCGCCACGGAACCGAGCGTCGCGTCTGCTGCCCGCGGACTTCTCGGCGGGTGGGCGCCTGGAGGCCCACCAAGCCCGCCGCCGGGGCCGCCGGGGCCGCCGAATCCGCCGCCCGCACCCCCCTGTCGTGCCAGAGCGTCGTGTCGGTTCATGGCCCCGCTGTAGGTCGGCGGCCGGAGGCTGGCAAACAACTCCGGTTCGACAGTTGGCCGCTGCACGTAGAGAGGATTGTACAGGTCCATCTTGAACGAGATTGGCCGGCCGCTGACGAGCGCCATCGTCACCTTCTGCCAGTCCTCGTCGGTCGGGTTCTCGACGACCGCCCAGCCTTGCAGATAGGGCTTCGCGTTCTTGTCATCCAGCACCAGCCGATAGCTTGTCTTCCAAATCGGGCTTTCGATCACGTAGCCGACTTCGACCTTGCGCTTGCCTTCACCCGCAAAGTGCAGACTCACTGCCTTCTTCTGCGAATCGTGGGAAAGTGCCAGCGTCTCCAGTGCTCGGCGGAATTCGTTTTCAATAACTGGGTTGGCGAACCGCAATTTCTGCACTTCGCCGAGCTTGATGGCGCGAACGCCTTCCGCACACCAGAGGTTCAACACCGCGACGCTGATCGACGCTCCTTCTTTGGACGGCACTTGCTGCTGCTCGACGCCGATGATCTTGCCCGTGAGGCTGCCCGGCTGGTTCGCCGTGTTGATCAGCGTCACTTCCACCTGCTCGCCACGCGCTTGCGTCAGGATCTGCGAAAGACTCGGCGAATTGTTCAGGTTGATCGCGAAGCTGGCGAGCGTGCGATCGATGGGATCGTGCGAATCGTACGTCACCGCGGCGACTTTACCGTTCGGAGATAGATCGCGAAGCGTCATGCTCTTGATCAGGTCGTTGATGTCCTTTTCGGGGAAGGTGAGATCGACGCGGGCATCGCCTTCAATTTCGCCGCTGCGGGTGAAATGACCGACGCCGGAGTTGAACATGATCACCTGAGAGATCGGCAGCGACACCGCCGGCTTCAACTGCGCGACTTTCTCCTTGTCGAGGTTGGGGGACGACGGGGCTGATTGGCTTCGCTGGCCGACAATGATTACTCCGGCCGCCAAGGCTGCAAGCAGCGGGACTGCGATCCAGTAGCGACGCATCTGTCACCACCTTTTTGGGCAAAGGAAAGGATTATCCCGCAACGAGTCGGGACATTTATTTGACGCAAGCAAATTGCCGGGGATTGTAACTGTATTGTCACTCTGCGTTCGATTCAATCATCGCGACTGAAACATCGTCCATCTATGCCGGGCGGCCCGAGTCAATGATCCTCTGGTTCGTCTTCGCGCCGGAAGAGAAATCTGCTAAGGTTTGGCGGGATTTCACCACGGCTTATGAGGTCCGTTCAACCAGTAGAACAGCGGGTAGCACAACCCGGGCTTGCAGAGTCCCCTGTTAGCCGATAATCTGCATTCAGTCCTTCCATTTACAGGACTTGGAGCGGTGTTTGCCGTCGACGTTCCAGACCGCGCTGAATCGTTAGAATGCCCAATCGTCCCATCTAGTTCGCCCATGGAAACGCTGTCGCGATTGCCATTTGGCAGGCGGTCGAGCATGTTCTATCTCCGGTTGGGGGCTGATGGAATGGCTCCCCGGCGAGTGGCGCTCGTCGGACCAGGCAGGATGATTCCGAAACTGCAACCGAACCCGATAACAGCAATTACCGAGCCCCCACCACTGACGCCGGCGGAATGCCAGCGCATCGTTTTTGATTGGAATCGTACGACCGGGGACTATCCGGCCGACGATTGCCTGGCAGACGCCTTTGCGCGGCGAGCCCTTGATGCCCCGAATGCACCGGCCTTCATCGTTGGCGGCAAGACCGTCACGTATTGCCAATTGCTCGATCGATCGAACCGGCTTGCCCACTATCTGCAAAAACGGGGCGTGAAGCCTGGCGACATGGTCGCAGTTTGCCTACGACGCTCAACCGATATGGTGGCGGCAGTCCTCGCGGTTACACGGGCCGGGGCCGCGTATGTTCCGCTCGATCCGGATTATCCGAAGGATCGACTCGCATTCATGCTTCAGGACGCGCGGGCCGCTCTGGCGCTTACCCAGTGGTCGTTGCTCGATCGACTTCCGGCCGATCCCTCGCTCCTGGCGAATCTCGATCAGCTCGACGGGGAATTGGCTGCCTGTCCAAACACTGACCCCTTGCGCATATACACGCCGGACGCGACGGCGTATGTCATTTACACGTCTGGATCGACGGGCAAGCCCAAGGGCGTGATGGTGCGCCACCGCGCGGCGGTCAACACAATCGACTGGGTGAATCGGACGTTTGGCGTCGGACCAAAAGACCGGCTTCTCTTTATTACATCGCTGTCGTTCGACTTGTCCGTTTATGACATCTTCGGTGTCCTCGGCGCGGGCGGCTGCTTGTACCTGGCCGACGAGCACGAGCAAAAGGATCCCACGAAGCTCGCGGAGATACTCGGGTCCGGCGCCATTACCATGTGGAATTCGGCGCCCGCGGCGTTGCAACAACTGATGCCGTTTCTGAGTCGCGTTTCTCCATCACCCGCTTTGCGGCTTGTCCTTTTGAGCGGCGACTGGCTTCCGGTGACCTTGCCCGGTCAGATTCGCAAGTCATTTCCGAACGCGAAGGTGATTGCGCTCGGCGGCGCGACCGAGGCCTCCATCTGGTCGAATTGGTTTCCAGTCGAAAGTGTCGATCCGGAATGGACAAGCATTCCATACGGCAAGCCGATCCGCAATGCCCGTTATCACATTCTCGATTCGCGGCTCGAACCGCTGCCGGTTGGAGTCGCGGGTGAGTTGCATATCGGGGGCCTTTGTCTGGCCGATGGCTATCTCAATTTGCCGGATTTGACGGCCGAGCGATTCGTTGCCGATCCGTTTCGACCCGGCGAACGACTCTACAAGACCGGCGATCTCGCGCGCTACCTGCGCGACGGCAATATCGAATTCCTGGGCCGCATCGACCATCAAGTCAAGGTTCGGGGCTTCCGCGTCGAACTTGGTGAAATTGAAGCGGCACTCGTTCAGCACCCGGCGGTCCGCGCGGCCGTCGTCAAGCCGTTTAAGGATGAGAGCAGCAGTGTCGGCCTTGCCGCTTATGTGGTTGTGACGGGAGCGGTGGAACCGGCCGATTTGAGTCAGTATTTGCGGCGTGACATGCCGGACTACATGATTCCCGCGGCATTCATGTTTCTGGAATCGCTGCCGCTCACTCCGAATGGAAAGGTGGATCGCGCCGCGTTGCCGACGCCGCACGCGTCCGTGCCGGCGAATTACGAAGCCCCGGAGAGCGACGCCGAACGGGCCTTGCAAAAGCTTTGGGAAGATGTCCTGAACGTCCGACCGGTTAGCGTCACGGCACGCTTTGAAGATCTCGGCGGGCATTCCCTATTGGCCGCCCAGCTTGTATCGCGGATCGAAATCGAGTTGGGCCATAAGTTGCCGCTCGAGGCCTTGTTCACCGCACCGACCGTGCGCGATCAGGCTGGAGTAATTCAGAGGAAGTTGGAACTCGGCGGCGGTACACTGGTCCCGTTCCATGAAGAGGGGGATCGACCGCCGCTATTCCTGATCGCCGGGGCCGGCGGCCACGTGTTCACCTTTCACAAGTTCGCTCGTTTGCTTGGTCCCGAGTTTCCCTCCTATGGGATGAAGGCAATCGGCGTTGACGGTTCCGAGCCGCCCCCCGATCGGGTTGAAGTGATTGCCGCCCGGTACCTGGACGAAATCTTGAAGGTTCGACCGCGTGGCCCGTACATTCTCGCGGGCTACTCCGTTGGCGGACTAATGGCATTTGAGTTGGCGCTCCAGCTCCAGCGACGCGGCCTCGAGGTTGCGAAGGTCATCGCTTTCGACACTCTTGCCCCGGGGTATCCGCGACCCCTTCCGTGGTTAGCGCGGATGGGGATCCATTGCATCAATTTTCTGTCATTGAAGGGCGATCGCAAGTGGGGCTATCTGGGAGAGCGGCTGCGAAATCTGCGTCACCGGATTCTGACGCTCGCCCGGCTCAATCATCTCGACCTCGGCTACCAGCCCAACGTCGGCGGGCTTTCCGAACAAGTGCTCAAGCGCGTTTGGGCGGCGCTCGAACGAGCCTGGCAAAGCTATCGGCCGACGATGAAATTCGATGGTCCCATCGTCCTGGTTCGGTCGGAACAACACGAACATTGGGCGGCCACGCGCCTCGATGACCCGCTCAAGGGTTGGGCTCGGTGGACCACGCAGCCGGTGCAGGTAATCGGCGTGCCTGCCGGCCACATGGAAATCTTTTCCGATCGCAATCTGGACCTGCTTGCTCTACAGATTCGTGAGACCATTCGATCCGAGAGGCGAAAATCCAGCCGGCCAGGGTCGCGAGAGACGGTGGTCGTGCCTTAGCGAATGAGTGATGTGAATCAGGCCTTTCAGTTCTTGCGAACCGACAGGCCCGATTTCGAATACTGCCGAGTCCGACTCCGTTAGTCGTCGAAGGCGAACTCCTTGTCGTCGATCTTCTCTAGAACTTCGCAGTCGCTCAAGTTAAACGTCATGAACGCCTTATCGTCGTGCTTTACTTCCAATTTTGTCGGTACTTGAACTCCCTTGATTTTCTTGAACTCCGAGTGATAAGTCTCTTCGAGCACTTCCTTGGGAGCGCCGCCGTCATCCGGCCCGATCCCGCGGTGTGCCGTTTTGACGATGAGGCCCGATGACTTGTCAAAGAAGAACTTGACGTCCTTCTTTAGAGCCTTTGGTGTAACGATGACAACGGCTGCCTTCTTGCCGTTTACATCCTCATCGTCGGCCGCCTTCAGGCTGTACTTCTTCTTGTCCAGCAAGGGCGTCAACTGCTCCGCGTCTTGCATGGCAGCGGCCAATTTCAGGTCGTCTTTTTCCGCATCGCTCACGGGAGCCGGCACGACCATCCCGCCAGCCATCACGGTCGACTTGACCTTGTCGCCCCGGACGATTTGGCTGATGGTGAGCTTCTGGCCGCCCAGTTCCGTCTTGATTTCCATGCGAAATCGGTCGGGCAAGGAATAAGCAATCGACCCGGTGTATTCGAGATCCATGCCCCCAATATGCAGATCGCCCTTGATCTTGCATTTTCCAGCCCGGTACTTGTTGAGCGCATCGGCGCCGCCGTGCGCTTGGATTGCCTTTTTTACAACCGCTTCCGCCTTGTCGTCGGCAGAAACTACACCGGCCGCTGCCAAGACAATAGCCGCACCCAGAAACCACGGTCGCATGACGCAACTCCTTGAGTCGGTGAGTGAGCGAGTGGCGGAATTGTAGGACGGATTGACAATCCGTCCTACCCTGCAAAACGAATTGCCAGTCGACACTCCCCATCAGTCTTCGACCGAGAATTCCTTGTCGTCGATTTTTTCGAGCAGCTCATAATCGCTGAGCGTTGCAGTCAGAAAGGGCTTGCCGTCGTGATGGAGGGCCATCTTCATCGGAATTTGCACGCCGTTGACTTTCTTGAAGTCCGAAAAATACTCTTCCAAAAGCATTTCGCTCTGGGCGCCGGTCGCGTCGCCGGAAACGCCGCGGTGAGCGAGTTTGACCAACATCCCGGATTTCTGGTCGAAATAAGCCTTCACCTCCTTGTCGACCGTCTTCGGCGTCGCAATCACAACGGTTGCCTTCTTGCCGTTCACGTCCTCTTCGCCGCCCGACTTGATGGTGAATCGCTTGGCATCGAGAAGCGGGGTCAGTCGCTCGATCTCCTGGGCGGCCGCCTGCACTTTGAGTTCGTCCTTGTCCTGATCGCCGCCCGGAACCGTCATGTCGCCGACTTTGACCGTCCGCTTGAACTTGCCGCCATTCATCGTTTGCGCGATCGTGACGTTCTGGCCCATGATTTCGAAGGCGAGATTCACCTTCGCTTTGCCTGGGATGCAATAGGCAATGTCGCCGGTGAATTCCGTGTCCTTGCCCATGACCGGGACCGTCCCTTTCATGCTAAAGCGGCCGGCCTGGTATTTGTTAAGCGCCTCCGCTCCGCCTTGGGCTTTAATCGCCTTCTTGACCGCCGCAATTGCCGTGTCGTCCGCGGTCGCCGCTCCGGCGGCGACAAATGCGAAAGCGACGCCAAGAAACCACTGCCGCATGGCTGATACTCCCGATAAGCGAGTGATGGTTTGAGAGGTCATCTTCGTTCTATTCGCCGCTGACCCGGGGACATTTCGCTCACCGAACGTTTGGGCTCGCTTTTTCATAGGTCCTGGCCGGCCAGGGCGTCTTTCAACTCATCCCGGATTCGCCTGCGGACCGCCAGTTCATCGGCATCCAGCCATGCCCGAACCTGCGGGCCGACGGAGAATTCGTCCGAGACGACGGCCCGAACCGCGGCCTCAATTAACAACAGCGGCTGAAGCGAATAGAATTCGTTGGTTGATCCATCGAGTTTGAGGTCGCCGAGTCGCTGAAAGATCTCCTCGAGCCGCCCGAACGCAATTCGAGCAGGAGCTTGTGCCAAAGTGGTCGCATAGGCCAGGGCCAGCTTGGTCCGATTCGGCGCTGTGGTCTCCGAGGCGAATAGGTCTTTGCTGGCTTCCTCTAAAATCTTGTGGGCATTGTCGTCATTGCCAGCGAAATACCAACCGGCGGCGGCGTGTAATAGCACTCGAATCGCGGTTGGCCAGGAATCGGGCCGTGTTGCTCGAAGACGGCCGATCGGCTGACCCTGGAGGACCCGTTCGGCAATTTGAAAGAGAACCATATCGGCGTCCACTTTCAAACCCAACCGACGCAAACTTCGAACGGCCTGGCTTATGACTCCTTCAGCGATGTCCCAGCCGGATTGCTCGTCAACGAGCTGAAGCAGGCGGCCAACCAGCAATCGGGCGATTTCCGATCGGTCCCATAGGGCGGCCGCCGCGAGGCCTTTCTCGATAAGCCGTGCAAGAATGGCGGGCGAAGATCGAGAAGATTCCAATGCAGCGAGCAGCGCCTCGAACATCGCCGCCGCCCCGGATTCATTCAGTTCCGAGGCACGGTTAAGAATGGCCGCTGTGAGTTCGCCCAAGCGCTTACGGCCATTGCGGTCACGTTCGCTGGCCACCAACTTCTCAACCTCTTCATCCAGCCGATCCGCAGGCAGCGTCATTACCCTTTGCGCCAGCGTTGGTGAGCGACGGTCGGCCTTGCCATAAATGGACGCGTCAAATCCATCCACACAGGTGGTCGGTTCCAAAAGTCGCGAGTGTTCGCGCCATTTATCAACCGCGTATCGACCATAGCGCAATGATTCCATTCGGCGTATGAGTCCATCCGGCAACGGTCCCTGCGGACGCTTTCCTTCGCGTACTTGCTGAATCCGGAATTCAAAAGCATCGCGAAGAATCGCGTGCACGGGATCGTTCAGTGGCAGGGCGGCCGACGCCACGTTCCGGAGATGGTCGGCTTCGCTGTACTCAGCAAAGCGGGTTAATCCCCAGGCGAGAATCAAATCGGCATAGGCCCGCGTATGGGCGACCTCCGCCTCCAATCCGACTCGCCGTAGGATGGTGGACCCCGGACCTGAAGATGGCCGGTAGCGCCCCCGCTCTGGAAGTTGAGCGATCCAATGGTGAATCAACTCGCGTTTCTCTTTAAGCCATTTGCGCGCCTCGTGAAATCGCTCGCGCACGCCATCCCCGGCGAAGCGCAGGAACGACGGCGTGTCCGTTTCCAGACTCAACCCGCCGGCGAGCAATCGCTCGGACAACCGGTCGCGAGTGCGAGCCAGTCCGAGCGCGTCCACGCTCGTGGCACGCGTGATCGCCGTTCGAGACAGCCACGCCGCCCGAACGGGAAGCCAATGTTCGCCTTCCTCCAGGCGCGCGACCAACTCCGCCGACCGTTCGCGCAGGGCCGGTGGATGGGGGCTTTGCAAGCTGGCCCAAACGATCCATGCGGCCAATGTTCGCGTAGTTCCCGCACTGGGCGACCGGGCCAACCAGGGCTGCGGATCGATTGTCTTCACTTCGGATCGGGCCGCTTTGGCTTCGGCGCGGACCCAACCCCAGGCCCACAGCGGTGAAGGCTTGGCTCGTCCCCACAGTGCGTTGAGCCAGCACAGCGCTGCATCGGAATGATTGCGAACCGCATCGTGTGCGGCCGCCAACTCGGACCAAAGTTCGGTGTGATCTTCGGATGCAAGGGTGGGCAAGTTCTGGAGAATGCGGGCTTCGAGCGTCCGGCAGCGCTCTTGCCCGCTGTTCATGGTTTCCGGCCGGGCCAGGTGCAGCCGGTGGCCCTGGTCGAGTGCTATCTTTACCGCCTCATCCACGGGAATAGAAGGTGGCGAGTCTTCGGGGGCCGGCGTTGCGAGTGGCCGTTGAAGTCGCCCTTTCCGGAGAAGTCCCAGCGTCCGCGACAAAATGCCGCCCACCGCCTTTGGTTTGGCTGCCGGTTCCGGAATCTCCAGGGTTTTTGAAGGGAGTCGCGGCTTGGGTTCGGGCCGCTCGACGAACGGAGTGAGTTCCCAGCGAAACGATTGAACCCAGGCCGCGCGCTTCCGCAATGGCTCGCCCGCTCGATAGTCGATCCACTCGGGCAATGGTCGAAAGGCGCTCGCAGGCAGCGACTCGGCGCGAAACGCTCCTTCACCGAGTGGGTGCAACCAGACAATGCGATCCGATTCCAGGGCGAGTGCGGAGCGAATTGCGTCGCGGCGAACGGGCGGCGCGAGCCGCGTTCCGACGGGAACAAACAGATTGGAAAGTTTGAGAAAAGAATGATAAGCGGTGGCGCGACCGACGAACACCGGCGGCGGTCCTTTCGCACTGATTGCGCAAGACGACGCTTGGCACACCGGCCGCGGCCGAGACAGCAACGGTAAACCGCGAGAGCAATTGCTGATGAGCAGTTCGACAGTACGCGGTCAGTTGAGCGAGAGCATCGTTGCGCAGTACCCAGAGCTGCGGCGACTCATGCTCTTCGACGGAAACGAGTCGCAATCGCACGGGGACCGGCACGATGAGGGATTCGACGTCGAGAGTCCCACGCGCGAACGCCAGCGGCAATTCCTCAATCTCTCCGACGAAGCTCCCGACGGCGACGGATTCGGCAGAACTCAGCGGACGAAGAAGGAGAATCTGGCCCGGTCGCGGGTGCAACTCCGGTGGCGAACGGCGAAAGCCGAGTTGGACCCAAACGCCGGGGGTTTGCTCAATAAATGCCGCAATCGGCGAACGCGAATCGGCGCCCGAAGCGTTAGTAAGACCGCTGTCCTTTTCGTCCAACACGCGCCAAACGATCAGTGGCGGGGGCGATTCGGTTCGAACCAATACTCGCCCAGGTTGGTCCTCCGCGGTCGGCAGCCAGAGAAACTGAAGCGGCTTGCGCGATAGGCGTTGCAATTCGGCCCCGAACTCGGCCAGCCGGCTGGCTGGAACATCAAACAAGACGATGCCGAGGCGGCCCGGATCAATGGGCGCTGGCACAAGCAACGAATCGGCGAGAGCGGACGGCGGCATGCCCGGAGGGGCTCATAAGGATTTGTGTAACGGGACGTCCCAGTTGGGCCGACCCATTACATCAGTTTAGCCTGCAACCGATGTCTTGTCAGACCCGCTTACTCCGTTAGGGCGCCGCTCTAACTGGTTATTCGGCGCCGACAGCTTATTCCAACAAGCCCTCTGCATTCAGCATTTCGATCGAAGACTCAACCGCCTTAACGGTCCGTTCGATTTCCTCCGAAGTATGCGTTGCCATTAGCCAGCCGCCCAGGCCAGGCATGTCCACGCCGTTGAGCAACATCGCCTGGCGGAAGGAGTGCTTGAGCTTCGGATTCGACGGCGGGCCGTCGAGTTGGTTCAATTCACCACCATAAGGGATGAACCCGTCGTTGTCTTCCTTTGCTTCGGCGGGTCGCGGGCCGCGAAAATCGGGAAGGAGGCGAAACATCGAGAAATCGTTGTAAGCAATCCATGGCCAGCCGCGCTCGGTGAAGAGTTGGTTCAGACGATTGCGCAACATCCGGCCGGACTCATTGGCCTTGCGACACGGTTCACCGGTCGCGACCAGTCGGAGCGCCGCGACCCCGGCCGCGGCGGAGAGTGGATTGGCGTTATATGTCCCCGGGTGCCGCATTTTGGGCTTGCCTGGGCGAAACTCGATCGCAGCCAGGACATCTTCGCGGCCGGCAAGCGCTCCGCCCGGCAGGCCGCCCGCCAGAACCTTGGCGAGCGTCGTCAGATCGGGCTTCACGCCGTAGCGTTCCTGAGCGCCGCCTGGCGCCACGCGGAATCCGGTGATGACCTCGTCGAAGATCAATAATTGTCCATACCTCGTCGTGAGATCGCGCAACGATTTCAGGAACGGACCGCGAATCGGCACCGAGCCCCAATGCCCTCCGGTCGGCTCGAGGATGACGGCGCCGATTTGTGGATCGGTTTTCAGCGTGCGCTCGACGAGGTCGAGATCGTTGGGCGGGATGACGACCGTGTTCGCGGCCATTCCGTCCGGCACGCCGGGCACCGTCATCGTGTCGTACGGCGGATCCGAGCCGAGCGAGACGGCATCGTGCCAACCGTGAAAGTGCCCGGTGAACTTCAAAAACTTCGGCCGGCCGGTGAAAATGCGGCTCAGTCGGAGGGCCATCAACGTGGCTTCCGTGCCGGAACCGGTGAAGCGAACTCGCTCCGCGGATGGCACCAAACGCATCACCCACTCGCCCCATTCAATTTCGCCATCATGACAGCCGCCCGCATGAGTCGTTTTTTCGACCTGGTTCTGCACTGCCTGTACCACGGCCGGGTGCGAATGACCGAGCAGCATCGCCCCGTGGCCAGACCAGTAATCGATCAACTCGTGGCCATCGACGTCCCATTTGCGCGAGCCTTTCTGGCGATCGACGTAGATCGGAAAAGGCTCCATGTAGCGCAGATCGTGCGTAACGCCGGCGGGAAAAATGGTGCGTGCTCGTTCGTATCGCCGGCATGAACCCGGAAACTCGCGATGATAGCGCTCGATAATGGTCATTGGAAGCCCGGAGTCAAAGGGCGAACAGGAGTCATTCCATGTTCCAGGGGAGTATATGGACGACGAGGGGATGGATTCGTGGTCGAACGGCGGCAAGAGCAACGAACGCGTGAGTGGACTGATGAGCCGCAGGCCGAAGCGTGGGCGAGGCCGCGGCCTCGCTCAGGCTTCGGCCTGCGGCTGTAGCGCTGTATTTCGCGGACGCCGCACCAGCCCCAGGCAGCAGCCTAAAAACAAGATCAAGGTGTCGACCGTCATCCCACCATACCATTTCAGCCAGTCGTAAATGGGCCGGCCCACAAGGTCCTTGTTCGCAGCCAGACCCAGAACCGCCGCCACGACCAGCAGAATGAGTTGCACCCGGCTTCGCCAGGCAAGTGCCGACCGCGCCAGGCAGAAAGCCGGCAGCACCATGGTGCAAAAGTGCGGCTTGCTCGATTGCGGCGAGAGCAACACCATCAAGATCAGCACTAGGCTGAATTCCAACGACTGGCGTGTTGGGGGTGGGCCGGCTCCAAGCGTTTGCCGGCCAAAACGCCGATCGCCAATCCAGGAACACACGAACGTCGCAAGGATCAGCACGAGCATTGCCGCATATGTGATGGCTCGTCCCTTGCTCGGGTCCAGATGCTCCCTCGGCCCTTCGTTGATCTGGCCTCCGCTTTGGACTGCCGCTATCGCGGAGTCCCGCCAATGCATGAACGACGCGCGATCCAGTGCCAGCCACCGCGTGAACGTTCCGTTGAGCGAGTGATTGAAATCGATCTCGGTCGCCCAGGTTCCGACCGTGTGTTCCTTGCGGAACATGGGCGCCAAAAAGGTCTTTTCCCAAGTGATCAATCGTGGCTCTGAACTCTTGGGCGGATGAGTTAGGTCGGGAATCAAGTTAATTCCGCAAGCGACCACGGGTACGAGCAACGCTCCCGCCCATTGCCGGCGGTAGAGCATATAGCCGACCCACAAGAGCGGAGTGCATTTGATCCCCGCTGCAAGTCCGAACAACGCGCCCCCGCGAAGACTACGTCCGCGAACAAGCTGACCGCAGCCAAGAATGACCAGAGCATTGACCAGCAAATCGTTTTGCTGGTTCGTCAATGCATCCAGCAAGTAGGCGGCGGAGCACAACAGCCCCAAGCCCGCAATGAGGTGTTCGCGGCGCGGCGCGACTGGTTCGCCTTCCAGTTGCCCGCCGCCGGAAAGCGACCAGGCGCCGCGCACCAGAACGATCATGGCCAGGGCACTGAGCACGTACCAAATCAGTCGCGCTGGAATCGCGGGCATCCGGGCAAGCGGAATCATCAGCCATGCATTCACGGGCGGGTAGGTATATGCGAGTTGGTAAATGTCGTCGCCTTTTGCCAGCCGGTCAGCGGCGGGGATATAGACCAGCGCCCAATCCGAATTCGCTTTATTGATGTAGGGTACGGCGAACGCGATCAGAAATAGTGCGGCGAGGACCGTATAGGGATGGGCTTGGAGAAATCGAAGCCAGGAACGACGGCGAGAAGATAGCTCCGTTTGCATCCTGCAAGTCCATCAATTGGAAGAAGACGACCAGTGACTTGTGCATCTTCATTGGACCGTAACTTCGTAGCGGAAGTCGCCAGCCTTCCGTTTCGGCCGGCCGCAGCGGAACTCCGGTAAGTTCCGCTACCGATCCATTGAAGAGTGGCAAGTCACTAGCGATTCACACAACGCTGAATCCGTTGTATTGACTATCCGCGCCCAGGGCGGCGCCAGCCAATGAAGGCGGTCGCAATCGTGACCGGAATAAGCAAGACTAATCCGAGGGACGCGGTCGTGGCTGTTGCCGCGTAGTGCATTTGATTGAACAGTTCTTGAGTAAACGTCTGTCGACCGGGTACCTGCACCAGTTTGCTCGCTGCCAATTCGCCGAGCGCGAGCGCCGTGACCGCCACGGTCGCGATGCCAAACGCGCCGCGACTCGCCGGCCAGACGACTCGACGGAGCTCGCCCCAGGGCCCGAGGCCGTCGACCCGGGATATTTCGCGCAAATCGCGAGGCACTTCACGGACTGCGGGCCAAATCACGGCAACGGCGTAGGGAAACAATCGGGCCACGTGAGCCCATAACACCGGCGCTGGCGTCGACAGTTCGTACAGGACCGCCCGAATTGGTCGGGCCGATGTCCATGCCAGTAGCACATCCTCGACGTCCATCAAGCGATCGATCGCCTCCTTCAATCCGAAGCCCAAGACGGGCCCTGGCACGGCCCATAGCGATACGGTGAGAACGAACAGAAGAGCGCGCGACCAACGCGAATCGACCGCGACCCATGACGCGATCAACGCCATTCCCGCCGTCAGAATTCCCGCGGCGAGGGCTTCGCCCAGACTCTCCAAGATCATCGGCATCTGAAGGGCAACGGCTCGGCGCAGCTCGATGCCCAGGCGTTCGGCGGACCAGTATTCGCCGCCGCCCGCCTGGCGTATCAGGCTGACGAGCGGGATGAGGACGTAACTCCCAATCAGAAGAGCCAGCAGCCCGAATGCGAACCAGCGTGCGAGACCGAGTGGCCAGATGCGAGGTGGACCCGCGGGAATCGCGAACGTGAGCCGGCCTGCCCAGCGACGCATGAGCAATCCAACGACGGCGATGACCATCAGCACCGCGGGCAGGGCGATGGCAACGGCCCGGCCAAGCCCTTCCTTGGCGCTCGTGACGAATTGCGTGTAGATCTCTTCCGCGAACGTGCGGACGAGGGACACATCGGTAACGGTGATTTCACCGAGCGTTTGAAGCGCCACCCAAACTGCCGCCAGTCCAATGGCGGGGGCGGCACGTCGCAAACTCACCCGCCAGATCACACGGCGAGCCGGCATCACGGTCCAGGCATCTTCCTCGAGTTCTGGTTCAACGCGCGACAAGCCCAATCCAGTGAGCCAAATCACCCAGGGAAGCGCTGCTGCCGCATGGACAAAAGCCGCAAAGAGCGTTCCTTGTGTCCATGGCCGCCAGCCTCCACCGCCCGTCGATTGCCAAGAAAGGGCGAACAAGGGCAGCGGCACAAAAAGACACAAACCCATTATTGAGCGAAACGCTCGGGCCGCGGGCACATCGGTCCGATACAGGACCACCGCCAAAAGCACTCCGAGGGGAATACTGAACAGCAGTGTCAGTCCACACAAGCAGAGAGTATTCGCCGCCAACTCCGATATCCGACTGAATTCTTTCCAAGGATCCCAGGATCGAATCGAGGCGAGCTGCCAAAAGGGACAAAGAAGTGGAAAGCCAAGCACGCCCACGAGAAGAATTGCGATGATGGCTCGGCGACCGGTCATTCCACGGCCAGAAAATAGACCGGCCCGGTTGAACCAAGGTTCTTACCGGGCCGGTCGTGCGCTTTTCGGAGAATGCTATTTCTTCACAGGCGCCTTGGGCTTGGGCTCCTTCTTCGGCTCTAAGTCTCCCTTTGGTTCGGGAACTGGCTCAGCTGCCTTCTTGACCGGCGGCTTCTGCAAGAGAACCGGGACAACCTTAAGTCGGTCGCGCATGCAAAGCAATAGGCCGCTGTTGGACGCCAGATACAGTCGGTCGTTCCTTTCATTCGTCACCGGCAAAGTGAACGCCGAAACGTCGAATGACGAGAGCGTAGTCCCCCGATCGGCATCGATGACGAGGAGTTTGCCCTGGCGATCGAGGGCGTATACGTATGCACTACTGTAGGTGTCCTTCGTGGCCATTTCCCCGGCTTTGTTCGCGTTGCTGAGCTTGGTTCGCGGACTGACCGAAAGTAACCGAACCACTTCTGGATTGTGTTTGGCGCGAATTCGTCCGTCCGGCAACCGCTCCGTCCACATGGGTTCCAGGTTGTCGCTCTTCAAGCGCACCAATCCCCACCGCTCGCCCACGGCATAAAGCGAGTCGTCGACTAATAGCGGCTTTTGAATGACCGGGCCGCCCGTGGTGAATTTGGCGCGTGGCAACGAATTGGCCGCCGTGGACCGTTCCCGAAGCTCACGCATGCTCATCGCCACCAAATTGGAGTCGGCGGTAGCCACGTACAACAAATCCCCCTTGGCAACCAACGGGGCAGTAATCGGGGCTTCGGTCAGGAATGTGGTCAAAATGGAGTTGTAGCGCATGGCCTGTCGCGGGGCAGTTACCAGCTCGCGTCCGGTGCCGACTGTCAAAGTCTCACTCTCCGGATCGTCCGGGTCCGCCGTAAGCACGGGCGAGTAATCGAGACGAGAACCGATGACCAAATCCCAGAGCGGCATGAGCCGCGTAGGCGCTTCTTTGCTGCTCAATTGGTAAAAACCCCGCAAGCTCGTCAGTTTCGCTACTGATGGGGTGCGGGTGATGTCGACTTCGCGATAGGGCGGCCGAATGTTCTTCAACATGCCGACCGATGGGCTGCTGTCAATTGAGTCTGTGCCGCGGTGGAAAGGCGGTCGCAAGACTTCCAGCGGTGCAAGTGACGGCGAGCGGTTCTGTGGCGTGGATAATGCGTCGGCCGGTTCGGCGGCGAGGCTCAATCGGTGCACGGGGTCGGGCGCTTGGTAAGCCCGCATCGGCCGATAGCCGGGGATTCTCTCGATTGTCGAAAAGGCCACGATTTTTCGGGTGGCAAGTGGGATGTAAAGAGCCTTCTCATCAACAACCGGTGCGTTCGTCGCGGTCGACGTCAATTCTTCCGTATAGCGCACTTTGCCATCAGCTCGATCCAGGATGAGCAAGTTCATCCCCTGCACCAGAATAACGTCCTTCGGGCTGACCGCAACGGGGTGAATCGCTCCGGGACGTTGCAATGGCCGATACGTCCACAAAACGTCGCCGGGACGCTTGAACGTTTTGGGATCATCGAGGGCCTGGATTGCAATCAGTCGTCCAGATTCGAGTTGAACGAAGACTTGGTTGTTAAATGGCTGAACGGTAGCAATGCCGTCGCCGCGATTCTCAACCGGCAAGTACAGCCGCCAATCCACCACGAGATTGAGTCGGGCGAGATCGTCCGCCGCCGGTTCCAGCGCCCGTGTGATGATTCGTCGATTCGACTGAGCAGGGAGAGCAGCCGCGAAGAGCAGGACTGCAAGGACGGCAAACCGGGTGGCCATGATTCGGATCCCTTCCACCGGGAACGGAGAAAACGGGCGGAATTGACTCAGTCAGTGTAACACGTCCGACAATCCCCCAACAGGTGTCCGGTGAATCGTGGAAGGAAGTGTTGCGCCGGCCGGTCCGGTTGTAGCGATGTCGCCGACGTTGAACGATCCCATCGAAAGCGAACGAAAGGAATTGCTCATCGGACACTCGGGCGAGACATTGGAATTGTCCGATGGGCGCGGTCCGCTACAATTATCCCTGTCACCTGAATTGACTCAACAAATCCTCCAGAGTCCACAGACGGGGAGCCGGCCATGTTGGGAACACCTTGCAAGGCGATCCTTGCGTTAGCCGCTGCGCTGTTATTTGGAGGATATGCCGCTGCGGGGCATGGTGCAGTGCATGTCCATGCTGGCGGCGGCCACTACCACGGCGGTTTTGGATCTTACGGGGGCGTTCATTACCACTATGGCTATTCCCACTACGGCCACGGTTGGGGTTATTACGGGTACATCGGGCCAGGCTACTCCGCGGCATTCTCCGTCGCGGTAGCGCCGGCTTACTACTATCCCGCGCCTCCAATGGCCGTCTACACCACGCCTCCCTTGGCCGTCAACTCCGCGCCTGCAGTCAGCAACATTTCCCCCGCGCCCGAGATCGTCGCCAAGCCGATTGAGATCAACCGCCAGGCGGCGCGACCCAGCGCTGAATTGCCACAACCCACGGAATCGAAATCGTTCCGTTATGATGGCGACCGACCGGCGGCTCCGCCCGTCGAACGAATTCCGCCGGCGCGAAATCTCGATGTGCCGCCGGTCCCCAAGGTGCCCGCCGCTCCCCCTGTTCCGAAGCTGGGCCCGTCTCCCGTCGATATGTCGGTTAGCGTGTCCGCGACGGTCGTACAAAAAAGGTATGTGTACGCGGCCTACGGCGAGGACCGATTGGCAAAGCCGACTCCACGCGACGAAAAATCCCAGCTGATCCGCCGCGACCCTGCCAAATGATTTCCGTGCCTCGCTCCGACCGCAAGCCGATCGCGATTTATCACGAGCACCCGGATTGGTTTCGCCCGGTGTTTGCCGAGCTGGATCGCCGGGAGATCCCCTACGTGCGACTCGATCCGCGCCCATTGCTACGATCCCTCGGAACGGTCCTGCCCGTATTCGCTCGTCTTCAATCGGATGAGCCCGTCGGCCTATCTTCGCGACGGCGTTCAAGGGACCTTTTTCACGCTGAGTTTCCTGGCGCATCTCAATCGTCTGCGCGTTCCGGTGGTCAATGGGCTCGGCGCGTTTGCAATCGAAACGTCGAAGGCCCGGCAATTGACTCTCCTGCAGTCTTTGAATCTGCACTATCCGCGGTCGCGAGTTGTTAACCATCGCTCGAAAGCAGTCGCCGCGGCCGACGGACTGCGCTTCCCGGTCGTCGTGAAAGCGAACATCGGCGGCAGCGGCGCTGGCATCGTTCGCTTCGATAATCCGGACGACCTCACGCGGGCGGCCGACGAGGATCGGCTCAATTTCGGCATCGATCACACGGCTCTCGTTCAGGAGTTCGTACCGGCCCGGAATCGACAAATCGTTCGGGTCGAGCTGATGGGTGGTCGGTATCTTTACGCCATCAAGATTTGGACCCCGGGCGACACGTTCAATCTTTGTCCAGCGGACATTTGTCAACGGAGCGACGGCGTCGAATTGACCCGAACCGCGTGCCCGGTGGATGCGCCGAAAACTGGCCTCAAGGTTGAGGGCTATACGCCGCCCAATGAGGTGATTCAAGCGTGTGAAACAATTGTCCGGGAGGCGGAGATTGATCTCGGCGGCATTGAGTACATGATCGACGATCGCGACGGCAAGCTGGTCTACTACGACATTAACGCGCTATCCAACTTCGTCGCCGATGCGGTCAACGTGATCGGCTTCGATCCGTTCGCTCGACTCGTCGATTATCTGGAACGGCGTTCGCTAGTCGGCTCACGCGCGCGGCAGGCCAGGCACGCTGACCTGCACTTCCCCGACGCGGAGGTCTGGGACGCAGCCCCGTGATAGAAATCGGACGAAGCATTGGTAGCGGAAGTCGCCAGACTTCCGTTCAGCTCTTGGCGGAATTCTGACGACTTCCGCTAAAAGAATTGCGAGCAGCTCATGCGCTACGGTTACTGGATGCCCGTGTTCGGCGGCTGGCTTCGCAATGTCGAAGATGAAGGCATGGCCGCGACGTGGGAATATGTCAAACGCCTCGCCCGCCGGAGCGAACAGATCGGCTACGACCTCACGCTTGTCGCCGAATTGAACTTGAATGACATCAAGGGGGAAGCCGCCCCATCGCTCGATGCCTGGTCAACGGCCGCGGCACTCACTGCCGTAACCGAGCGGCTCGAATACATGGTCGCCGTGCGGCCCACGTTTCATAACCCCGCCCTCTTGGCCAAGCAAGCGGCGAATATCGATCAGATCGGCGGCGGCGGGCGGTTGTCGCTCAATGTCGTTTCGTCGTGGTGGAAGGATGAGGCGCAGAAATATGGCGTGTCCTTCGAGCAACACGACGATCGCTATGCCCGCACCAGCGAATGGCTGGATGTCGTCGATCAACTCTGGACGCGCGATCACGTCAACTACGAGGGCCGCTATTATCAAGTGCAAGATTCGATACTGCAGCCGAAGCCGGTGACGCGGCCACGGCCCGTGATCTATGCTGGCGGCGAGTCGGAGGCCGCCAAGAACCTCATCGCCAAAAAGTGCGATGCCTATGTGATGCACGGCGACCCTCCCGAGCGCATTGCGGCCAAGATCGCCGACATGCGCGAACGTCGTGAGAAGTTCGGACTGCCGCCCATGATCTACGGTGTGGCGGCGTATTCGATCGTGCGGCCGACGGAAGCCGAAGCGCAAGAGGAACTGGCCCGGATTACGGACGTGAAGGCATCGGCGGCGGGGTATCACAACTATCAGCAATGGCTTGCCGGCACGCAACTCGAACAGCGCGTGTCGCTCGAAGATTACTCGGTGTCCAATCGCGGCCTTCGCGCTGGCCTGGTCGGCACGGTTAGCCAGGTAGCCGATCGAGTTGCCGCCTTTGAGAAAGCGGGAGTCGACTTGCTATTGCTCCAATGCAGCCCGCAACTGGAAGAGATGGAACGTTTCGCCGATCAGGTGATTTCGCAGCGAAAATAACGAATCCTGAAGCGCCCGCAAAGGCTGAACGTCTCTTCGTTGGCAAGTCGGGCTCGTCTTTTTGAACCCGAGATCCGGACTGAGCGATTACGGTTCCGGTTCCGTCACTTGTCGTACAAATCGATACGCACGAAAGGTCGGCCGTGCTGGTGGGCCTTTGCCGGTCACATCCGCCCATCGATGATCGACGCACTTCCATTCGCCACCGGCTGAGGACAGTTTTCGCGCGAGCATGGTTTCTTCGTTGGCAACAAGTGGCGGCGAACAGACCACAACCCAAACGATCGGCTCGTGCTGCAGCGCGCCGGACCAATTGTCCGAGTCAATCCAGCGAATTTGTTGCGCGTGGGCGGCTAAATAATACCGGACGGTGGCGCTGCGAACTTCCGAACGCGATTGTCCAACCAGGATGGGAGCATCCGCCATTCTCAGCAGATCGCGCACGGCGTTCCGCGAATCGCGGGCTTCGCGATCTCGATAGGGATGAACCAAGTCGCGAGTCATACCCCCGATGCCGATGAGTATGAGCAATGCCACCACGGATGCGATTCCGCGTCGCGCATGCTCGACATTCACTCGACGCCGAAACAGTTCCGCGACACCGATTCCGGCCAGAAGGCAATACATGGGCGCCGCTTGTTGCCCCAATCGGCACGGCCCGATCGGATACTTGTGTAGAGCGGCAGCAACGAGCCACAGCCCGAGACTTGCAAACATGACCGCCAACAATTCGCGCTCGCACTGCGCCAAATAACCCACGCCCCGATTGCGCAAAGAACAACGGTGATCAGGCTCCCGCCGCGCTGCGAACCGATCGGATAGGCGGCGATCTCGCCGGCGAGCGTGCTCGGCAGCCAGACGAGCAGTTGGCCGGCATGGGTTGGCGGGAAAGCGTTCTGCCAAAAATGGTCCATGCCATTGGCCGTTGAAATCCCGTAGGTCACGGAATGGAGATGCGGCCGGCCTACGAATTCGTAGTGCAACAGAAACGTGGATGCAACCAGCAAGTGATACAACACGAGCAGTGCGATTTGGCGGCGGTTGCCCAATTGAATGATCCAAGGGGTCATCGTCAGACCGACTGCGCCGGCAACGAAAACAGCCGGATAGGATGCGGTCAAAGCAATGGGGGCCAGCACGCACAAAACGATGAGCGGCCAACGGCGATCGCGTTGTTTGCGCCAGGCGGCGAAGGGTAAGAGAATCGCGACGCTAAAGAGCAGGTCCCAGGAATAGGGTTTCACCAGCGATCCGGTCGTCGCCGGCCAGATCGCAACCGCTAAGATGCCGATCGCGATCATGCGCGGGAGCGGCGACAGCGTGAGTCGTGCCAGGAAGCCGAACAAGCTGAGCGCGGCGAGTGAACCGAGCAATGCGGGCAGGCGCACTGCCCATTCGGACGGGCCGAACAGATGCAATGCGGCTATCTCGGCCCAATGAAAAAGGAGCGGGGCAATCTGGCAGTAGTTGATTGGTCCGAAAACGTCGGCATAGTCGCGCGTCTGGTAATTAATGAGGAGCATGGCCTCGTCGCCCCAAATTGGCATGGCCATCAAGTAGCGCGTGATGCGCCAAAAGACGCCGAATGCGATGAGGATCGCCGTCGCCCGGTGAAGTTGGGTAAGGTGCTGACTTTCCCATCCTTTCCAATCGCCCTGGTTATTGAGCGATTTCCTATTTTGATCATCTAATGGCATCAACCGGCTCCGCTGCGGACAACGGGTCATTTGAACCGGTGGGGAGATAACCATGAAACTCGGCTTCGTCAGCGCCATCTTGCCCGAGTTGCCGTTGGACGATGTGCTCGCGTTCGCGGCTGATGAAGGATTCGCCTGCGTCGAACTGATGTGCTGGCCACCCGGTGACGCGACCCGGCGCTATGCGGGGGTTACGCACGTGGAGGTGACATCGCTCACCGACGACCATGCGGACCGAATTCGCGAGCGGTGTCAGTCCCTCGGCGTATCCATCTCGGGCCTTGGCTACTATCCGAATCCGCTCGATCCGGACGCCAGCCATCGCGCGTTTGTGGTCGACCACTTGAAGAAAGTCATTCAAGCGGCGTCGTTGCTCGGCGTGGGCGTGGTCAACACGTTTATTGGCCGCGACTGGACTAAGTCCATTGATGACAACTGGCCAATGGTTCGTGAGATTTGGCCGGGAATCATTGCCGCGGCGACGGCCGCACGAGTGAAGATTGGCATCGAGAATTGCCCGATGCTCTTTAGTAACGATGAATGGCCGGGCGGAAAGAATGTGGCGGTCAGCCCAGCGATCTGGCGACGGCTGTTTGCCGAATTTCCGGACGGGACGCTAGGCTTGAATTTCGATCCCTCGCATCTCGTGTTTCAACACATCGATTATGTCCGGGCGATTCGCGAATTTAGCAAGCACTTTGTTCACGTTCACGCCAAGGACACGCGAATCGATGCCGATCAGATCTATGACGTGGGCAGCCTCGGTCTCGGCTGGTACACTCCGAAGATCCCCGGCCTGGGGGACGTGAATTGGGGACAGTTCTTTTCCGCACTCAGCGACGCGGGCTATTCGGAAGCCGTCTGCGTGGAAGTGGAGGATCGCGCCTTCGAAGGCTCGCTGGAGAACCGAAAGCGCTCACTTCGACAGAGTCGAAGATTTCTGGCGCAGTTTATCGGTTAGCTCACACCAATGAGGAAGTCATGCCAGCCCACGGATCCTCGATAGGCGCCAAGATCGAAGGCGTTGATGATACGGGCCTTTCGCAGGGTTCGACTCCATCCACGACCGGCCTGTATACGCCGACTCCGTTGTTCACTGCGCTGCCCGAGCCGATACCGGGCTACGAGATTCAAGGTGAACTCGGGCATGGCGGCATGGGGGTCGTCTATCGGGCCCGTCATCTGAGGCTGAACCGCGTGGTTGCTCTGAAGATGGTTCTGGGATCCGGGCGTGCCG
Organism: uncultured Gemmataceae bacterium; assembly: GCA_963773845.1. Classification (GTDB taxonomy): domain Bacteria; phylum Planctomycetota; class Planctomycetia; order Gemmatales; family Gemmataceae; genus SIAJ01. Next base: position 83,374 of record CAVZCU010000010.1, on the reverse strand, counting down.
ATTCGAAACACTTGATCCGGTTTCTGGCCGAAGCCGAGGCGGTCGCGGCGATTCGGCATCCAAATGTCGTGCAGATCTTCGACTATGGCGAGTACGATGGCCGGCCGCATATGGCGCTCGAATATCTGCCTGGAGGCACGTTATCGGCGCGACTCAAAACAGAACGCTTTGCACCCCGCGACGCGGCGATACTGGTCGAGAAACTCGCTCGCGGCGTCCAGGCCGCCCATAATGGCGGCATTGTCCACCGCGATCTCAAGGCAGCTAACGTCTTGTTCGACGAACACGGCGAACCCAAGGTGACCGATTTCGGCTTGGCCAAGCGGGACGAAGCCGATGGCGATCTGACTCGCACGGGAGCAGTCATCGGCACTCCGGCTTACATGGCGCCCGAACAAGCGAAAGGCGAAGCCAAATTTGCAAGTCCTCCGACCGATGTGTGGGCCCTCGGCGTCATTCTGTATGAAACTGCCACCGGCCAGCGTCCATTTCGCGGCACCGACACCTGGGCCATATTGCGGCAGGTCAATGAGGCAACTCCCCTCTCGCCGCGGCGGCTCCTCCGCGAATTGCCGCGCGACCTGGAACGTATCTGTTTGAAGTGTCTTGAGAAGGCCGCCGTCGATCGCTATCCGACCGCAGCGGCACTGGCGGATGATCTGGCCCGATTCACGCGCGGCGAGCCGGTAACAGCCCGACCTGCAGGTCCATTCGAACGGCTGTCGAAATGGGCCCGGCGGAAGCCGGCGCTGGCGGCAGCCTACGGATTCCTGGCGCTGGCAGTCCTGATCAGCTTGCTTGGTGGCGGGGCCGTGGTGCTCTGGCAACAAACCGCGATCGCACTCGCCGATCGGCAGACCGCCCTCAATGAAAAGGCTGCAGCGCTGGAAGAATCAGCCGATCAAAAATATGCGCGGCAAACGGACCTGGCGCATAGGGCATGGCAAGACAATATGGTCTTAAAATCGCTCCGCGAACTGGCGGACTCTGATCCGGCCCGACGGCAATGGGAATGGCGATATGTGGCTCACTTGTGCTCATCCGAATTGCGTTTGATTCGAACGAGCGATTATGTTGGCACGCTCGATGTCAGCCCCGACCGCAAACGGGCGGTCGTCGGACTCGATAATGGGCTCATTTGTGTGTACGACCTTCAATCGGGAACCGAACTGCTCATCTACGATAAGCACGGGGCGAAGTTGCACGCGCAAGCAAGCTTTCTGCCGAACGGAACTCGAGTGATTTCGTTTCTATCGAACGGGTCCGTCCACGTCTGGGACTCAGAAACTGGAAAAACGGTTCGAGCTTGGTCGATCGCAGGAGTCAATCTCAGGGGTCATACGATCTCGCGAGACGGTAGGAAGATCGCCCTCGGTACGCGGAGCGGATTGATCCTTGTGTACGATGTCGAATCCGGCACCGAGGTTGGCCGGTTGGCTGTTCCGGCGGGAGACAATGCGGACGAAGTCTCCAGTCTTTGTTTCTCGGCGGATGGCCAAAAGCTGTACAGCACGGGTTGGGACAGTCGATTGCGCCCTGGGATTTAGGAACGCGAAAGCAAATCGCCCGATCGTCGCCGCATAAGGGTGAATCGTGGGGCGTCACTCTATCGCCCGATGGTCGGTTCATCGTGACCGGCGACGAATCGGGCTGGATCCATGTTTGGCGTGCCGACTCACTGAAAGCGGCCGGCGAGATTGAACTTCACAGCGGTCGGGTTTGGTCCATTGCGTTCAGTCCCGACGGCAAGCGCATGTTGACAGCAAGCCTGGATCAGACCGCTCGTATTTGGGACACATCGGGCGGAATGGACCCGAAATCCTGGCAGCTCGAACGAGTTTTTCGCGGCCATACCAATGATGTAATGTCAGCGGCATTCTTGGACGGGCGGAGTCGGGTCGTGACGTGCGGCGATTGGACGGTCCGCGTTTGGGATGCAACTCGCGATGCCGAGTCGCGGGTGCTGATGGGACCGGGCAAAATGGAAAGCGTGGCGTTTTCACCAAATGGCCGATTGGTCGCTGGCGGTTCCGAGGCGGGTCTCGCCGTCTGGGACGTCGCCAGTGGCAAAAGAGTTGGACCAGTGAACGCCAAAGGCAAGTCGGCTCGCGCAATCGCCTTCTCTCCGGACGGGAGCGAAATTGCCGCGGCAAGCAGTGAAGTTTGTATCTGGCCGCTCGATGGCAGCGCGCCCCGGTCGTGGGAGGCGGCTGGCGGTGAGATCATGGGGCTCGCCTATTCCAAAAAAGGCGACAAGCTTGCCATCGCCTACAAAGGTGGGCCAGTCGGCATGTGGAAATCAACGACCGGTTCGAAACTGTGGACGGCTGCAGGACACAAGAGCGGAACACTCGCAGTTGCTTTTAGCCCAGACGACCACTTACTGGTGAGCTGCGGAGAGGACAAAACGGTTCGAGTTTGGAATGTACAGTCGGGGGAACCGGTACGCACGTTTCCAGGCCACGGTGGGACTGTCACGAACATTGCTTTTTCGCCCGATGGTAAACGACTGGCATCGGTCGCAATTGATAACACGACTCGAATCTGGAACATGGAGACCGGCATCGAAGAGCGCATTCTCAAGGGTCACGTTCACTTTGTGACCGGAGTCGGCTTCACTCCGGACGGCAAGCGACTCGCGGATGCAGCCGGCGATCGTACTATCAAACTGTACGACATGCGGACTTTTCAAGAATCGCTGACGCTGAAAGGTCACAAAGATTGGGTGACTGGTGTGGCCTTCAGCCCGGATGGATCGTTGCTGGCGAGTAGTTCCTGGGACGGCACTATCCGATTGTGGGAAGCGCCGCTGGACATTTCCGTCGCAATCCCGCCCGAAGCGGACCTGGCGTTCGAGCCGGGGAATTAGCAGAGCGATGTCAGCAGCAAGGAATCAGTGTTAGCTCGCGCCATTTCTCCAGTTTGGCGCTGGATTCCTCGGTAAGTTTGCCGGTCCGGTTGTAACGTCCCTGCTTTCTGTTCGCACTTGATTTTTTTCCCACTTTCCCGATAAGCCTAAGTGCTTTTGCTTATCTACCTTCCCAGGAGCCGCTATGCGCACTCCCGATCACCCCACGCTCATTCGCCGCATGCTCGATGCCCGGCTCCGCAAGGTGACCGCCGCCGGGCCCGTCCTTGCCGCGTCCCTGTGTTTCTATTCCCATCGCTGTGGCAGTCCCGAATGTCGCTGCCATCACGGTGGCCCGCTCCATGACTCGCAGCATGTCACCTTCAAGGAAGATGGCAAGACCCGCACCGTCTACGTCCCCAAAGATTTAGTCCCGGAGGTCCGCGCATGGATCGCGCAGCACCGTCGCCTCAAGACCCTGCTGAAGGAAATCCAGCAGCTCAGTCTGGCCTTGATCCGCACGCACACCCGACACCAACGTCTCCGGGCCGGCCGGACTTGATCGTCGCCAACGCGTTCGTCCAAACCGTTCGCCACTTCTTTCCCGAGTTGAACGACTGGCTGCAGGCCTTGCCTGACACCCGCGATCGCGATGCCATCACCTACGAAACCCGCTTCCTCGCCTGGATCGGCCTGCTTCTCTTTGTGTTGCAACTCGGCAGCCGCCGGCAACTCGACTTCGCCTTGGACAACTTTTCCGATGCCGCTCTAGCCAACCTCAATCGACTGGCGGACACCCAGCAGGAATCATTGCCGGTCCATGATACCCTCGATCACTTTCTCGACCACGTTGCTTGGCATGCGTTTCCACAGGTCCGCTGGCAGATGGTGCAACGCCTCTTGCGCATGCGGGCTCTCGAAGACGCGCGGTTGCTCGGCCATTATGTCGTGCCGATCGATGGCACTGGCTTGTTTACGTTCCGCGAACGGCATTGCGACCATTGCCTCGAACGCAAGCACAAAAGCGGCACGCTCTATTACCACCAAGTCCTGGAGGCCAAGCTCTTGGGACCGGCGGGCATCACGATCTCCATCGGCACCGAGTTCATCGAGAACGCGGACGCCAGTTCGGCCCGCGATCCGGATCAGTTCAAGCAAGATTGCGAACTGAATGCGTTCGAGCGCCTGGCGCCCAAGTTCAAAAGCGACTATCCGCAGTTGCGCGTCGTCGTCGCCGGTGATGCTCTGTTCGTCTGCGGCCGCGTCTTGCAGATCACCCAGGACAATGACTGGTCGTATGTGCTGACTCTTAAGGAAGGGCGTCTGCCAAGCGTGTGGGCCGAATTCCAAAAGCTCAAGGAACTGTGCCCGGAAAACGTGCGCGAGATGCTGCTGCCCAACGGGACGCGACAGGTGTACCGCTGGGTGCATGACCTGTCCTATGAGGACGATCAGAAGCGACGATGGACGTTCCATGCTCTGGAATGCACGGAGAAATTGCCAAGCGGCGAAGTGCGGTACTTCGCCTGGATCACCGATCTTTCGGTGAGCAAAGCCAATGTGGCCCTGATCGCCCAGGAAGGAGGACGATCCCGATGGAAGATTGAGAACGAGGGATTCAATCGTCAGAAGAATCACGGCCCGAATCTGGAACACGTCTACAGCACCGACCCGGAGAAATGGAAGGCGTACTACTACTTGTTGCAGATCGCCTTTATCCTGACCCAGTTGCTGGAACGAGGCACCCTCTTGCGGCAGTTGGCGGCTTCGTTTCACCGCAGTCCCCAGCAGCTCTTTGGCAGTTTGGCCAACATCGTCGGAAGGTTGCGGGAAGTCCTGCGCTGGCTGCAATGGCCGGACGACTGTTTTGATGCAGCCAGCGCTCGACGCCGCCGGATCGGTTTTACGGACACGTCGTAAATATCCCCGCCTGACCAAATCTCCGGGAATAACGGTCCGTGCTTCGGATGGGAATTCAGGTCGAAAGCAAAGAACTCGCTCCCGGTGCGCGCCGACGTCACATCAATGCCCCACAAACGAAAATCAACCTTCCCGCAAAAACTGATTCCTCAGGGCTGGAGCGATGTGGTGATCTATTTCTTCTCGTACCGCGGCTGATATAATTGTACCGCGAACTCGCCTGGCATTTTGAAGTGCGTCACCAGGCCGTAGCCATGATCCTCAACGGGACCGGTGAACTCGACGCCTTTGGCTTTCAACTCGGCGACCGTCGTCTCAATATGGTCGCAGTAGAAGGAAATGTTGTGCGTGCCTGAGGGCGCGCCTTCCTTCGGGTCGGCGGGGTGACAGCCCATATCGGCCTCGGGGAGGTCAAAAATGAGCCAGCCCGCGCCGACGTCGTGAGCATTGAAGCCGAGTTTGTCGCGGAGGAACGCTCGCAAAGCTTCCGGCTCGGAGGAATAGAACATCGTGTGGACGCCGCGAATCATGGGCTGTCACCGGATTGGAGTTTAATATTTTCCCAGCACCGCCTCACATCGTTCCAGCATATCGTTCGTTTCGCATGCGCGCATCCTCGGCTCGGCCGATTTGAAGTGCGCCACCCCCGCCGTATGATCGCCGAGCGCCGCATAGACAAGGGCCAAATAGGCATGGATCCGATCGATCGCCGATCCGACCAGCGGCGACGCGTTGCGGAATCGCTCCGCCTCTTGCAGCGCCTTCTCCAGGAGCAGTCGAGCCCGGTCTGGCCGCCTCTCTTCGAAAGCGAGCACTCCTTCGGCGGCGATCAGGAACGGGCGAATGACATCGCTCAGGGCATGTTCGCGTGCTCGCTCCAACAGTGGCCGGGCACGAACGACGTCGCGCCGATACCGCAGGAGCGACATCGCCAGGTCGATCAGGACTGTCGCATTGTTGGGAGCATTCTCGACTGCTTTCTCGCCGCATTCGATTACGCGGTCGGGCAGCTTGGCGGCGGTGAAGACATCCGCGAGTTGACCCCAGTAAAGCCAGGCCGGGGTCTTCGGATCGTCGGCGAACGGACGGACCGTTTCGATTGCTTCGTCGAGCCGTCCAAGGCCAGCCAATGCCTTGGCTTCGTGGAATGCGTATTGCGGAGCTGGAATAAATCGCTTCACCGCGGGCAGGGCGGCGAGCATTTCCGCCCAGCGACCCCAGGCATTGAAGGCCATCGCTCGCTCGTATTTTCGCGATGGATTGAAAAGCTCGCTCAAGACAACTATGACAATCGGCGCGACTAGGAACATGACTGCCATGGAATCGACCAGGCTCCATTCCACTTCGAGAACCTGGCGCCCGACGAGCAAGGCGATGTCGATGGCGAACAGCCACCACTGGCTGCGATATTGCCGAATCAGGATACGAAACATGAAACCCAGTCGACTGACGCGGCCAATCGCGAGGTAGTCGCGCGGCGTGAGATGTTGCAGCGACTTCCGCTGGAACAAATGCGCCATCACCTCGTCCGAATGGAGGACAACGTCCGTGAAACCGCGGCTTCCGAACAGGCGCACGGCCTCATCCGCGTTCGGCGCCTTGACGACCTCGGTGACCGAGCGGTCGCGATCGTCTTTGCCTGAGATCAAGTATTTCGGCATCGTTCCAACGAGTAAGTCGATTCGGGGCTGCCGGGGACTTCCTCACAATCCTTTCATTCTGTCAAACTAGATCAACCCGTGCGAACCAATTGACCGATACAGAGACAATCTATCGCGACACCGAGCACGTCGGCGGTGTTATATTACAGTGTGGACTTTGCGTGGGAGGCTGCGATGCGCGGAATCCTCTTTCTTGCGGCGATCTCCATTTCCCTGGGCGCCACCGGCCAAGTCTTGGCCCAGGGCGGGGGCGCAGGGTTCGGCGGTGGAACGGGAATGGGCGGTGGTGGAACAAGTTTTGGCGGCGGCGGAGGTGGTACGTCGTTCGCTGGCGGCGGCACGAGTATCAGCGGTGGAACATCGTTCGCTGGCGGCGGCACGAGTATCAGCGGTGGAACGTCGTTCGCTGGCGGTGGAACGGGGTTCACCGGCATGACTGGCGGGTCAACCGTGCCTGGCCGCACGGGTGCTGGCGGCCGATCAACCGGGGGCGCGGGCGTGACCATCAGCCCGACGAACTTTCTCTCCGCGAGCTATGGGAATCCGCTATACCCAGGCAGGCCGGGAAGCACCAACATCGCGCCTGCCGCGGGAGGATTCGGTCAACCATCCTTTGGCAGTACGACGACCGGCGGACGAACGCAGACCGGCGGACGGGCCGGAATGGGCGGCGGCACTGCATCCGTCAGTTCGAACTTCGGTCGGCTCGGCCTTGTGAACTCACCGATCACCTTTGCCACCGTTGTTCGGTTTCCCATGCCGCGGGTTCAGGCGCCACAGGTTCAGACGCAACTTCAGGCGCTTATTGATCGCAGTGCCGCGCTGAAGCTCCCAGGCGCGGTTCGCGTTGAAGTTCAGGGGAATAAGGTCATCCTTCGCGGTCGGGCTGCCGACGACGACGATCGCCGACTCGTTGAGGGGATGGTGCGTCTCGAACCGGGCGTTCATCAAGTCATCAACGAACTCAGAGTGCCGTAGCGGCGCCACTATCCTGGCGGCCACCCGAATGTTCGGCCGCCGAGCAAGTGCATGTGCAGGTGCGGCACGGTTTGCCCGCCATGCCCCTTGCAATTGACCACGGTTCGGTAGCCGTCCTTCAGAGCCAATTGTTTGGCGAGTTGCACGGCGACCAGGTGCATGTGTCCTATCAATTCCTTGTCCAATTCCGTCAGATCGTCGAGAGTCGCAATCACTTTCTTGGGGATGATCAACACGTGAATCGGCGCTTGGGGATTCACGTCGTGAAACGCCAGACACTGATCGTCTTCATAAGCAATTTTCGCCGGGATTTGCCGGTTGATGATCTTCAAAAAGATATTGTCGGTCAGCATGGATATCCTCAGATTGGGAGTAAGTCGTAGCCTATTGTTTTACGAGCCGAGCCAACGGCTCAGCCGACGGGAGCGAACGGATGCCCTGGCGCGTGGGATTAGACGAAGCCGGCTATGGGCCCAACCTTGGGCCGTTGGTCGTCGCCTCGACCGCATGCCATGCTCCGGACGGTTCGCCGAAATGTCTGTGGAAGCGACTTGCTCAAGTCGTGCGCCGGAGCGAGCACCCGGACGACGGCCGGCTGCTGATCGACGACTCCAAGAAAGTCAACGACGGGCCCGCTGGATTAGCCAAGTTAGAAATCGGCGTTCTGGCTTCACTCGCTCTCGGTCCAAGAGCATTCCGTCCCATGGATTCGGACGTCGGGAACGCGGGCCTGCCGGCAACCGTTGCCGATTATTTGTGCGCCATCTCGGTCGGCAATTCGATCGATGATTTGCACGGCGAACCCTGGTTCCAGGCCAACGATCCCCTGCCGACTGCACAGGCCACGGCCGACTTCTCCTCGGTCGTGACAGCGCTTGCTGACATATCGAAGTCGACGAAAGTTCGATGGGGTCCAATCCGGTCCGTGGTTGTGCCCACGCCCCGCTTCAACCGTCTGCTCGACGAATGGCGCGTCAAATCGGGGGTTAACGCGTCGGCGTTCATCATGCTTCTGAACGAAACATTGAGCCTGCCGGGGGACGACGCAATCCACGTGAACGTGGACAAGCTTGGCGGCCGCCATTTTTATGCCCCGCTTTTGAACGAGGCGTTTCCCGGCGGCTGGGTGCGCGTCATCAGTGAAGGCCCAAATCGCTGCGATTACGAAATTGACGGGCTCGCTCGTCCGGTGACCGTGCGCTTCGAGCCCCGGGCCGATGGCACGCATTTAAATGTGGCTCTTGCGTCAATGGCTGCCAAATACCTGCGCGAAGTGTGCATGAAGCAATTCAACCGCTATTGGCTCGCCAAGGTGCCGGGCCTGAGGCCCACCGCCGGCTACCCGGGCGACGCGTTGCGGTTTTACGAGGCCATTCGCAATGTCCTGGTTAGCGATGGAATCGATGAACGATCCGTCTGGCGTGCCCGATAGAAAAACGCGACAGGCACGATGAACACGAAACGCCGCGGGCGTTTTCTTCGTGTTCGTCGTGCCGAGAGCGGATTCGATGGCTTACTCGCCCTTAACGGCAATCCGCCTGGGCTTGGCTGCCTCCGCCTTGGGCAGTCGCACCTTTAGCACTCCATTCTTCAATTCCGCATCGATCTTATCGGCGCTCACATCTTCCGTGAGCCGGAAAGCTCGGTGATAGTGGGCCGGCTCATATTCACACAACACACGGCGCTTGCCAGCATGCGGCGGCGTGCGGCGACCGTGAATGGTCAATTCTCCGTTTTCGAAGCGAACGTCAACATCGTTTGGACGCACCCCAGGCAGGTCGGCAAACAGGAGCACTTCCTGCTCGGTTTCCAGGATATCGACCCGCGGGCGAGCCACCACGCCCGTATCTTCCTGATCTGCCGCCCCCGTATCGGGATCGTTCAAGATTTGTTCGGCCATTGGATATCTCCGTGGATTTGGATTCGATGGAATTGGCGGTTACTGAGCCTTGACACTGATCTTCCGCGGTCGGGCTGCTTCGCTCTTCGGTAGAGTGAGCTTCAATACTCCGTTCTCGAATCGGGCGTCCACCCGGTCCGCATCGACCGGGGCCGGCAGGGTGAGTTCCCGCGTGAATGACCCGGCGAACCGCTCTTGCCGGTGCCAAACCGCATTCGCCGGGTCGCAGATCTTCCGTTCTCCGCTGACCGTCAGCCGATTCCCTTCCTTAACAGTCACATCCAGCTTCTCGGCGAGCACGTCCGGCAGGTCGGATTCAACATAGTAATTGGACTCATCTTCCCACACGTTTAACGCCGGAACCGCTCCGTTCGTACTCAGAAACTGCCGGCCAAACAGCCGGTCGACTTCCTGGCGAAACCCATCCATTTCGCGCCACAAGTTATTGATCACTTTCGAGTGAATGAACATGGTCGTAGTCCTCTCAGCTTTTGTGATTGGCGAGTTGGTTTAACAAGTGGCGTGCCAATTCGGTATTGCAAGAATTGATGAAGCGGAAATCGTTCAGGAATCGGCAGATACGGCCGGAATGTAGGAACCGAGAAAATGCCGAGGACCCGCCTGGCAGGTGCCAGTGCCGCAAAAACTCAGATGGACGGATGACAAAATGGCAGCGTTATTTGGCGGGCAACACCAATACCGTGTTTCGGAGGCGGCGTCCCCCAAGAGCGGGGCGGATGGCCTCCTGAGCCATTTGCTTGAGATAATAGGAACTGACAATTCCAGATATAACGATCTCCGAATCCGATTCGGTGACATTCAATAGTCGCAAATCATTGACCGGATTGTCCCGGAGCAATGCGGCGGCATGGGCGGGGGGTTCCAAAAGCAATGAACTCATGGCACACTCCGTGTCATTCCAAGCGAGGATGCCTTTCCTGGGGCAGAACGCCCATTTCGGTCTTGGGGCCGTTTGAATTGATCGATTAAATGCTAAACCCTGCCAACTGCAAACGCAACAGTATTTTTGCGATATTCGATCTTTTCCGTAATTCCACACCCATCCATTCAACCCAAAACTTCGCTTGATAATAAAAGCGGCCCGCGCGGGAAGGCGCGGGCCACATGACTTTCGTTGTCCAGGAATTGATCAACCGCCCGGCTTGCCGGGGGCTGGCGGACCACCGCCACCGGGGAATCCAGGGCCGCCGCCACCGGGGAATCCGGGCCTTCCGCCCGGTCCGGATGGCGGAGGTCCGCCACCTGGGAACCCTGGCGTACCTCCGCCTGTGCCCGTGCCTCCGGTCACTACCACCTTGTCGAGCTTCAGTTGCCGGGAAGGCGATTGTTGCGTGCCCATGAATTGATACCATTCATGACCCACACCCACGAATCGGCCGAAATCGATGCTGGAACCTGTCAAAAATGTTCGGTCGATGCCATATGCTCTGCCGAATGCCATAATCACGGCGGTCGAATCCAATTCCGCGTCGCGCGGCAATTTGGAAAGTTCGTCCATCAAGTTAACGAACTCCTTGAAGTGGGTCTTCGCAAGGTAATACACCACCGACCAGGCATACGTGCGGGCCTTGGCATATTGCTCCTCCGCCTGGGTTGCCTTACTATCGCCTTCTTCCTCAGGCTTGTCCTTGCGCGGATGCTTCCATTTGACGCGCCTTGCGAAACTCCGCGTCGATAACGGTTTTGACAAACAGCATCCCTGAATTATCCATTGTCACCTTCTTGGTGTCACGCAGTTCCTCGTAGTAGCGCATATATCCCCAGTGAGGACCTCCGCCTCCCGGATACAATGCGACTTGCAATGTTCGAGTTGAGCCAGGGAACGGCCCCTTGGGCATTTCGAAGAGGGCTGCAATGCCAAACCGCAGCCATTCGGGGGCCAGCACGTTGCGCGGCAACAAGCCGGTCTCGGCGAAGAGCTGCTTGGTGCCTTCATGCGTGGCCGACGCAATTTCGGCCTCTTCTTGCAGCAGGTTATCCACTAACGCCAACGTACTCGCATTCGAGTATTTGGAGTAATTGTCCAGGGCGGGATAGTCCTTCAACTTGGGCAGGGCCCCTTTAAACAAGTCCTCGGGCTTGGCCACGCGATAAATATTCTTGACGCGCTGCTCGAAGTTCACGCTCGCTCGATCCAGGCGGCGGGCGCTGAACACCGCCAGGTTTTCCCGTCGAGCATGGAACCCATCCGCAACCAAATTGGTGGCTTCGAACGTGTCCCGGTATCGACGGAACTCGGATGCATCGCCGACGATGATTGCCACAAGCTTCTCGCTGGGCGCGGGCAATGCTCGACCGCGCAAGGCAAACCAAAGGTAGACCGTTTTGAGATTGTTCTCCAGCGCTTCGAGCCGGCGGTCCGCACTCTTCTGCGTGTTGTCCTGATGAACGATCGCGTAATGTTTGCTAATCGACAGTGCCTGGTAGCCGAGTCGCTCTTTCCATTCGTTCGCGCGGTCCACCTTATCCACGTTGGCGGTTAGAAGGTCCTTAATCTTTCCATAAGCCTCGACCACCGATGTCGTATGCGATTTGAATGTGTCTTTGGCCGGATAAGTCAGCAACCGGTCCAGAATGGCCATCGCGTCGTCCGGCAGGCCGACTTCCAAACACCATTCGGCCAACTCCAATTGACCTTCCGGTGAACCGTATTTTCTGTGGTTTCCTTTCTTTTGCCCCAACTGCTTCTTCGGATCGGGATACCGGTCGATCAACTTCTCGTCGTAACCGCGATAGTCAAATGCAATATCGCTCTGGGTGGCGTCGATGTAGGTTGTTCCGTACTTCGTGCGAAAGTGGAAATGGCCGCGGATGCCGATGTTTTCAGACCTCCCGTCGGGGCCGCGCCCCCAGCGAGTGCCGGAAGGAATTGCGGTGAACCTCGTGATTGGCACCACGGCGGTCACGTAGTCGTCCGGATTGAGCGTGTAGGATTGCGTCGCCCCCGCAGGATTACCGGGCATTCCGGGAAAACCGGGGGCACCAGGAACACTGCCCGTGAAACCTGTTGCGCCGCCGCCGCCAGGACCTGGCGGTGGGCCGCCCAGCATCCCGCCAGGTCCTGGCGGAGGACCGCCAGGTCCGCCACCAAGCATGGCGCCGGGACGCGGCGGAGGACCGCCCGGGATTCCAGGGCCGCCGCCAAGCATCCCGCCGGGGTTTGGCGGAGGACCGCCGATCATACCGCCTGGGGCGCCGGGACGCGGCGGAGGGCCGCCCGGGATTCCAGGGCCGCCGAGCATGCCGCCCGGAGCGCCGGAATTCCGGGAAAACCGGGAGGGTTGGGGTTTGTACCCGTGTTGGTTCCTGGTGCCGACTTGTTGAGAAGTACGCGGATGATGATGTACTCCGCGTTTGCGGCTGGCGCGCCAATCAGGCACATCACAGCCACCGAAACCCATCGCTTCATCTGCGTTCCCTTTCGGTGAGGCTTTCGCTCGGATCAAAGTTGGTTGCTCATACGACGATTCTCTCAAGATGCGGCCCGCGCTTCAAGCAGAAAGTTAGCTCGCCAAGGCCCGATAAGACCCGGGCCAACTTATTACTTTTTTTTCGGTGGTATTGACTTCGGCACCGGGCTTGTGACAGGTGGCGTCGTCAACTTGGGCGTCGCCGTCTTCTTAACCGGCGCGGCAAACGGCAGGACGCTCTTCGGGTCATCCTTGTAGAGTTGAGCAGCCTGGGGCGGGTTTTCCTTCCACGCCTTCGGGGCATTGTCGGTCGCCCACGTTGTCAATGTTTGAACTTCGGCGCCAGTCGAGCCTGTTGCGCCATCCTTCTCGATTATGGCCAGCAGCGGAATGGCCGCACGGGTGGTGAATTCGATCACAAGTTCCGGCGATTGCGACTTGGGCAGGGTTTTCGCCAATTCGCGCCAGTTCGCAAATGCCAGTGACATTCGGGCCGATGCCACTTTCCAAGGCAGTATGGGCAACGTCTTCTCACGAGCGGCTCGAAGACCATCTTCGTTGGCGATTCGAGCAAACTCCACCAGTCCGCCGAGCGCCGTGCCGCTTGCCGTCGGGAGCGGCGCAACGCCAATCATGTAGGTCGCCACATCCAGATTCATATCCGGATCATTCTTCATCTGGCAGAAACCGACAATGGCTTCGACTTTTTCCTGAATCGAGAACGGGGGCGACACATTCGGATCACCGCCAATGACACGCATGAGCGCCCATGACGGGCGAAAGATCAGGTCGTGGTTCGGTTTGCGGTATACGCCGTCGCGGAATGCAGCCAACGCGGACACCGCGTGCCGCCGGACAAATTCGATGACTGCCTTTTCGCGGTCATCCCGCGGCGCACGATCCTGCGTGATGTAATCCGACACTGTCTTGGCAAGTTTCGCCAGCTGATTCACATCTCGGATCACGTGCTTGCTTGGATCGACAATGTCCCGTTGCTCCATGAGGTTTTGCACGCCCTCGAACGCATAGATCTTTTCGGCGTCGGACGTCTTGGCGTTGCCGATGATATCGACAAAGGAATCGACCAAATCGGGGCACGGCATGCGGGCGGCGATCGATAGGATTCGCACCGCATTGATGCGCTCGATCGGCTTGGCGGAGTTGTCGAGGACAACCTTGACCGCTTTCGCCAGCGACTTGCCAAAAGCCGACCCGAATTCGATCTGCTCGACCAGCAGCTTGCCCATATTAGAGGCGGGCGGCTGCAAGTTAGTGAAAAACCCGACCTCGTATATGAGGTCACTCATCGTGCGGACTGAAAAGAACGTCTTGTCGTCTCGAGGAACCAATTCACCGTTCACGGGCGGGGTCGCAACCGTGTAAACCAACCATTGGGCGACCGTATCGAGCGCCTTCTGGTTATAAGCCCACTTCGACTTGTCATCGGGGTCCTTCACACGGATCGACCCCGAGCGCATCTTGGCGACATCACTACGGAATTTGTTAGCGTCGGGCGGCTTCGGAATGCCCGCAGCTAGTGCGGACGAAGAAACAACGAGAGCGAGGCCCAAGGCAAGAAAACGCGAAGACGGGATCATGCGAAGTTCACATGTGAAGTCAGAAAGGGGCGGCCCAACGCGCACAACGGCCAGCACGTCGAATCGTTGGCGCGGGTTTCCGCATTATACCGTGAGGCTACCAGTCTGAATGCGGTGTTTCAAGCGGATGAGAAGAAAAGCAAGGCCTCCATTGCTTCCCGACACATTCCCAGGAGGCGATTGCAAGCTCTCCTGCTATCGGCGGTTGCGATCAACCCGGTGGCCAACAAAGATGTCCATGGTCGCAGACACTCCTCACGGAATGATCCGATCGCGCAAACTTGGCCGTCGCGATTGATTAACTCACGGACGTCTTGGAATTGCCGCGTCGATCCAGCATGAATTCCGCGATTCCAGCGGTAGTCAATTGGTCGGACATGGTAGCAAGGGTCTAACGCATTTTTCAATTATTCAATGCGGCATTGCCGACCTGCGGTATTCGTGAGAGGGCTCGCGTGAGCTGTTCGACACGCCGGACCTCGATGGAGAGCTGTCCTGCTGCATCATGCACTGGCCGTGAAATCTCAATAATCCGCAAGAAACCGACAACATCCCCTTGCATTGGACAACCATTCGAAATACTGGATAAGGTGGCTCAGGCCGTCGTGACCGGTCGCCAGTATATGAGCGAGCCGATTTGACACGATTTGACGTCTTTTGACACCAAAAACAAAAGTTGTTTTGCCAACGCGGGAGGGGCCATGCCACAAAATGCGACAGGATGCCACACCAGAAAAGGATCCTACTCCTCGTCCGGAACGCCACCCGGACAAGGCGCCTCCTGCGGAACAGTGGATGCGTAGCGGAACTCACCAGAGTTCCGGCTGGACAGTAGATGTGTAGCGCAACTCGCCAGAGTTCCGTCTGGACCAAACGCAAACGGACGTCTGGCGACTTCCGCTACGACCTGAGGCCGTTATCCGTGCGCATCGACAACAAATCGTCGATACTCACGCATTATGGGCCTGACGCCGCTAAGGTTGACCGCTTCCGGTCGTCAATGGAGTGGGTTCGTGGCGCTTGCCCGCGCTCTGACTCCCGCTTCGTAAACGTCTACCCTGTCCTGAAGAATCCCCAGCGAATACCTGTCTAATTGGTTTGAACAGCCCTTGACCCGTCCTTGCGGCCCAGCTCGGCGATTTCCAGAGTCTCGATCGTCATAGGGTGGGTCGGCCGATTGCTCGGCGCCTGCTGCGATTGCCCCCATCTGTCCGTTCGGATTCGTCATGCCTGATTCGCCGGCCACTCTTTACCTGATCGACTCGCATGCGCTCATCTACCAGATGTTCCATGCGATTCCCGCGATGACGTCGCCCGACGGTCGACCAGTCAATGCCGTCTTCGGAGTCACTCGTGACCTGATCAATATCTCCGAAGACATTCGCCCAACCTATCTGCTGTCCACGTTCGATACGCCCGAGCCAACGTTTCGCAATGAACTCGATCCGCAATACAAGGCCCACCGCGAACCGCCACCGCCGGATTTGTGCATGCAGATTCCTATCGTGCATGCGGTCCTCGAGGCGATGAACCTGCCGATCCTGGCGATTCCGGGCTGGGAGGCGGACGACATCATGGCGACGGTGGCGACGGCCGCTGCCGCCCGCGGGATCGAAGTGACCCTCTGTACCAGCGATAAGGATTGCCGGCAGCTCATCGGCGACCGCGTGAAAATGCTCAACATGCGGAAAAAAACCGTGCTCGACCGACGAGCGCTGATGGCCGACTGGGGAGTCACGCCCGAACAGGTCGTGGATTTTCAGACGCTCGTCGGTGATAGCGTGGACAATGTCAAGGGCGTGCCGGGCGTCGGCGCGAAGACCGCGGCCAAGCTGCTTCAGCAATATGGCACGGTCGACAATCTGATGGCCCACGTCGATGAAATCAAGCAGCCCAAGTTGAAGGAGAACCTGAAGAAGACTTATCGCCTCGGGCGATCTGGAGAAGTGCCGCAAGCTAGTGCGGCTCGAAACTCAGTTGCCGATGACCCTCGACTGGGAAAACTGGCGCCGTCATCCGTGGGATGGCCCGAAGCTTTTGGCCATGTTCGAGGAACTCGGTTTCCGTGGCTTTGCGGCCAGAGTGCGCGGCTCGCTCAAAGCGAGCGGACAAGCGAAGAACGCCGAGTTGCTGGCGGCAATTGGTGTGGAAAGCGCCGTGCCCCAAGCACCGAGTCAAGGCGACTTGTTTGCCGGTACTCCGGACGATGTGACACCGGATGAGTTTCCATTCGGCGCCAGTGCGCCGGCAACGACCCCCGAGTGGAAAACCGAGTACACGCTCGTTGATTCACCGGAAAAATGGAAGGACTTCCTCAAACAACTCAACAAACAGAAGCGGTTCGCGATTGATTTGGAGACGACGGGCCTCGATCCCTTGCGCTCGGACATCGTTGGCTATGCGTTCTGCTGGGAAGACACCAAGGGCTGGTATGTCGCTGTCCGCGGTCCGTGGGATTGCCCGAAGCTCGATCCGAATGCCGTTCTCAAGGACCTCAAGCCGATCCTGGAGAACCCGGCGATCGCCAAGGTCAACCAGAACATCAAGTACGACCAGATTGTTTTGCACGCGGCCGGTGTCGAACTGAAAGGCGTGACTGGCGATTCCATGGTCGCGCATTACCTGCTCCATTCCGGCGAGCGCTCGCATAACCTCGATGAACTGACCCGTCGATATCTGAGCCACGAAAACATCTCGATCACCGAACTGATCGGCAAAGGAAAGAACCAAAAGACGATGGCCGACGTGCCCACGGCCAAGGTTTGCGCGTACGCGGCGGAAGACGCCGATGCCGCCTGGCGATTGGCCAATCTGCTCGAAGCGGATCTCGATCAATCGGGGCTCCGTTGTTTGTACGACACGCTCGAAATCCCGTTGATCGAAGTTCTCGCCGACCTGGAGGCGACGGGGATTCGACTCGATGTCCCGTTCCTGTTAAAGCTCTCGCAGGATATGGCCAATCGTCTGGCTGGCGTGGAGAAGGAGATTCACGATCTCGCGGGCAAGGAATTCAACATCGCCTCGCTGAAGCAGATGCGCGATGTGCTTTACAAGGACCTCAAGCTGCCGATTCTCAAGCGGACCGATTTGAGCAATGAACCGAGCACCGATCAAGAAACGCTGGAGAAGCTCGCTGCCCTCGGCCACGCGGTACCGAAGAAAATCATCGAACACCGCCAGGTGAGCAAGCTCAAGGGCACGTATGTCGATGCGTTGCCGGCGCTCGTGAATCCACGGACGGGACGCATTCACACGTCGTTCAACCAAACGGTGGCCGCCACGGGGCGTCTGAGTTCGAGCGATCCGAACTTGCAGAACATCCCCGCCCGAAGCGATATGGGCCGGGAAATCCGCCAGGCGTTTCTTCCCAAGGAAGGCTGGGTATTGCTGACGGCCGACTACTCGCAGATCGAATTGCGCCTGCTGGCACACTTTGCCCGCGACGAAGCGCTGCGAACCGCGTTCGCTGAAGGCCGGGACATTCACTACGGAAGTTGCGGGCCAGATTTTCAACGTCAAGGACGCGGAGGTCACCAGCAACATGCGAAGGGTCGCAAAAACGGTGAACTTCGGCGTGGTCTACGGCATGAGTGCTTTCGGCCTGGCGGAGCGACTCGGCATCGAACGCAAGGAGGCAGAGCGGTTCATCGATCAGTATTTCGCGCGTTATCCAAACGTGCTCGGTTACCAGGATGCCCTCTTGAAGCGAGCGCGGCAAAGAGGGGTATGTCGCGTCGTTGCTCGGCCGAAGACGGAAATTTGATCCGTCGGCCATTCGCGCGACGACGAGTTATCAGGGTCGCAACCAGGCGGAGCGCGAAGCGATCAACATGGAGATTCAGTCCAGCGCTGCCGACCTGATCAAGTTGGCAATGCTCAATGTGCATCGCCGCCTCAATTCAGAGAAGCGCCAAGCGAAGATGCTGTTGAGCGTTCACGATGAGCTGGTATTTGAAGCTCCGCCGAAGGAAGTGCCGGCTGTCGCGGCTTTAGTGCGGGAAGAAATGATTAACGCCATGAAGCTCGATGTGCCGCTCGACGTTGAACTGGCGGCCGGGAAAAACTGGCTTGACGTGGAGTGCGTCCAGTAAATGTGCGAAGTAATCCACAGTTTTGGCAATTGTATTGGCGGCAACGGAATCGTGGCGATGATCCATGCGAACGTGATGGATAGAGCGGTACACGGTTTGCTAAATCTTGGCGATGCGAACCGCGACCCTCCCTCCCGACTCTTTTGCTTGACTCCACATTCCGCGATGTTGTCCAGCAGTAATGGGGTAATTCGATCATTTGAGTGATGTTCGGAGTCTGCGCAAATAAGGATGGATCTGAATGACGGCCGCTCGCCTTCGGAAACCGGTTATTGGCTTGGTCGGCGGCATCGGCGCCGGCAAGAGCACCGTTGCCGCTGCGCTCGTCAAACACGGCGGGCGATTGGTCGCCGGCGACCCGCTCGGTCATGAGGCTCTGGAAGAGCCTGAAATTCGCGAGCGAGTCGCGGAAGCGTTCTCGGGTCGCGACATTCTCAATCGAGAAGGAAAGGTGGATCGCCAGAAGCTCGGTCGCGTGGTGTTCCCAAGTCCGGTGGAACGCACCCGACTCGAACATTTGGTGCATCCCTACATCGAACAGCGCATTCGCGAGGAAATCGACCATGCCTCGGCCGACCCGGCAGTCAGGTTCGTCGTCCTGGATGCGGCGATCATGCTGGAGGCCGGATGGGACGATGTTTGCGATAAACTGATCTATGTGGACGCCGCACGTCCAGTCCGATTGGCGCGCATACAGAAACAGCGTGGCTGGACTGCCTCCGACCTAGCCAGCCGCGAAGTCGTCCAAATGCCTCCGGAAAAGAAGAAAGATCGAGCGGACGCCGTCGTAGATAATGGCGGGGCTCCGGAAGCCACGATCGCCCAGGTGAATGAATTGGTGAAACGCTGGGATTTGGTTTGATTGAAAGGTAACAGGCGCATTCCATGCGCTTGCTACCGTGGAGTTTGGATGGCTTTCCCCTGCGAATCGCGGACTTCCACGTGTACGGTTCCAGTACACCCGCGGGGCGCTGCGCTTTCTCACGTCTTCAGGAGTTCTGTCTCATGTCCGATCACACGCATACCGAGCCGCGCACCCACCGGCCCGCCCGCCGGTTCGCACCGGAGGGAGACGGCCGACCTCGCAATGTCAGCCCGGCAGCTGAAGAAGGCTTTGTCGGTTACGACGAGGAAGTCAATAACCGCTACGAAGAAATCAAACGTGGCGGAACCTATATCACCGAACTCCAGCACATGACCATGGTTCAGCTGCAAAAGCTGGCCAAGGATGAGGAGATTCCGCGCGAGGAATGGGTCGGCCTCAAGAAACAGGATTTGATCTTCAAAATCCTCAAGGAGCGAGTCAAGCAGAACGGCCTGATGTATGGCGAGGGAACGCTCGAAATCCTCCCCGATGGTTTCGGGTTTCTGCGCAGCCCGGATTACAACTATCTTCCCTGTCCTGATGACATCTATATTTCACCGAGCCAGATCCGGCGATTCGGCCTGCGCACGGGCGCCGTTGTGGCCGGGCAAATCCGCCCTCCCAAGGAGAACGAACGCTATTTTGCACTGCTGCGCGTGGAAGCGATCAACTATCAGGATCCCGATCTCCTCACGCAAAAGGTTGTGTTCGACGACTTGACGCCGCTCCATCCCGACAAGCGCTTCAAGCTCGAAACCGACCCGAGCGAATTAGACACGCGGGTGATCGATCTCATCACGCCGATCGGCAAGGGGCAACGCGGCCTGATCGTCGCCCAGCCACGCACCGGCAAGACTGTCCTCTTGCAGAAGATGGCGACGGCTATCTTGAAGAACCATCCAGAATGCTACGTGATCGTCCTCCTGATCGACGAGCGCCCCGAGGAAGTGACCGACATGCTCCGCACCGTGAAAGGTCCGCGGGCGGAAGTCGTATCCAGTACATTTGATGAGCCGACCAGCCGGCACGTACAGGTGGCTGAGATGGTGATTGAGAAGGCCCGCCGGCTCGTCGAATATGGCGTCGATGTGGTGATTTTCCTCGATTCCATTACGCGCCTCGCCCGTGCCTACAACACGGAAGTTCCGTCGTCGGGCAAGATTCTTTCGGGCGGCGTGGACGCCAATGCGCTGCACAAGCCCAAGCGCTTTTTCGGGGCCGCGCGCAACATCGAGGAGGGGGGGTCGCTGACCATCATCGCCACCGCATTGATCGACACGGGCTCGCGCATGGACGACGTGATCTTTGAAGAGTTCAAGGGCACCGGCAACATGGAACTGCACCTCGACCGCAAGCTGGTCGATAAGCGTGTCTGGCCGGCGATTAACATGAGCGCCTCGGGTACGCGGAAAGAGGAATTGCTGCGGCCCGAAGACGAATTGAAATGGGTTTATATCTTGCACAAAGTGCTGAGCGACATGAACCCAGTCGAAGCCATGGAAATGCTCACCAACCGCATGGGACGGTTTAAGAGCAATAATGAGTTTCTGAGCAATATGAACCTGTAAGGAATGACGAATGACCGACGAATGACGCACCAATGACGAAACACGCGTTCGTCATTGGTGCGTCATTCGTCGGTCATTCGTCATTAACCCCGATGCCCACCTTCGAAGGCGATTTCTCTCCTCCGGCCGGCCGCTTCGCGATCGTCGCCGCCCGGTTCAATTCCATCGTGGTCGACGCGTTGCTGGTGGGAGCGCTGGATGCGCTCAAGCGGCACGGCGTGCCGGATGATCGCGTCGATGTCATTCGCGTGCCCGGCTCGTTCGAAGTTCCGCCGATTGCGCAGCGGCTCGGTTCATCCAAGAAATACGCCGCAGTCATTTGCCTCGGAGCGGTTATCAAGGGAGATACCGATCATTACGATCACGTCGCCAATTCGGCCACGAGCGGCATTGCCCAGGCCGCGATGACATGCAACATTCCCATCGTCTTTGGCATTCTCACCTGCGAAAGCCTCGAGCAAGCGCTTAATCGTGCTGGCGGCAAGTCGGGCAACAAGGGCTTCGAAGCGGCAGTGACGGCGATTGAGATGGTCAGCCTGATAAAGAAAATCGGCTAGAAAATGCGCAATGAAATTCGGCGCAATATCGATGCCGACGACGAGAACGATTGCTCCATTCGCCGTTTAGCCGTGCCGCTTGAAGTACTGAACCGCTCGTTCGTGTTTCTCGGCGGCGGCGCGGGTCCCGAAGGTGCCGAGATTCCGACGCTTCCCCGTCTTCGGGTTCACCTTTCTCGAATAGAGTCGGTACTCACCGGATTTCAGTTTTCGGATCATGGCTATCAAGCTCGTTCTTCAGGCGTGGTCACATCCGGAACATCTTCCCCGAGCGCTGTCGCCAAATCGATCTGGTGTTCCTGTTCCTGAACGAGGATCTCGCGGATGTGTTCCGCGATGGCGAACTCCCCGAGCGCCTCGCATTGACGAACGCGCTGGCGGTAGTTGCGGACCGTCTCGTTTTCGTTGTCGAGATCGAAGCGCAGCATGTCTTTGGCGTCGTCCGAAGTTCGCACCGCTTTCGCTGTCACGGTCGGCATGCCGCCGAGATAATCGATCTGCTTGGCGATCGTCAGCGCATGCTGCAATTCCTCACCCGCGTGCTTTTCCAGTTCGGCGGCGATGTTCATGTAGGCGGCGCCTTTTATCACTTGCGAATACACCACGTACGCAATAACCGCCTGGTATTCGCGAGCCAGATCCTCGTTCAGTAAGTCGATTAACTGCTGACGAGATACTTGCTCCTGCCCATTTTCCGATGGAACTCGGGTGGCGACGGTGGCGGCAGTGCGAGATTGTCGATCGGCCATGGCATTCTCCGTGGGGGAATTGGCAACAAGATGTTGCAAACTGGATGCCAGATCGAGAATGCACGGGTGTCATAGCGCATGATTCGGCCGAGAGACGGACGACAAGTCCGCCTCTTGGCCGAATCACGCTCCAGGGATTCAATTAGATGCGAATGGAGGCTGGCAGCGGCAAGTGGACCTCGGAGCCGAGGTCCGTGCCCTCTGCCATCTTCGGCTCCTTATTCAGAATCCGGTCCGACCAGCGCCGGCCAAGTCGAATTAGCGGCCGTTCGATGGTAATGGACAATAGGTACGCCGTTGCAATTGTCGCTCCCGCTGACAGAATGAACGCGAGCACGATCAGTTCCAGCCGTCCGGTGCCACGGCCCGCGATCTTTTCGCCGGCACTGATGCCCAAGCCGTGAAACAAATACATGCCGTACGAGATCCGGCCGACGAAAACGGCCGGGCGCAGCCGTAATAGCCAGACGAGCGGTCCGCCGCCCGTGAGTAGGGAGGCCAGGAGAAGCGTCGTCGCGCCGGCGTGGAGAATGACGACCTCCTGAAACACGCCGCTGAACGGGTGGTAAGCCAACTGGGCCGCGATGAAGGCGGCAAGACATAACAGCATGCCGATCGGTTTGCCAAGTAAGCTCACCCGCCGAAACCAACGTTCGTTCTCCAGCATGATGGCGAGCAAGCACCCCCAGAGGATATTGCTATAGGGGTAGATCACAATTTCCGGCTGCCATTCGGCGATGGCCGGGCTCAGCCGCCCAATGCTCTGGGTCGAAGCAAACAAGACCAGCAGAATCAGCGTGCCGCGGAGCCGAGCGACCATCCTCCATTTCCACAAGACGAACGCGAGCACGGGCCAGAGTAAGTAGTACTTTTCCTCGATTCCGAGCGACCACGAATGGGCGAACGGCGAGAGTCGATTGGCCGCGATGACATCAAACGCGTATGGGATTTCTTGCAAATAGGTGAGATAATAGGGCAGAGCGTTCTTGAAGTTCTCGCGAAGTACGCTTCCCCAATTGGTTCCGAACATCAGCCCGCAGTAGAGGAGCACTGCGAGATAATAGAGGGGGAAAATGCGCAACGTTCGGCGGACGTAGAAGGCGCGCAGCGAAAGTGCTCCGTTGGCACGCTCCTCGCGCAGAGCCAGCATCGTAATGAGATAGCCGCTCAGAACAAAAAACACGTTGACGCCGAGCCCGCCCGCCGCCCAATCCCAGACGTGCTTGTCGGCCATGTGATAGCTGATGACACCGAGTACGCAGACGGCGCGAATGCCGTCTAACTCCGGAAAGTAAGTCCGGGAACGATAGGCCTCGAACGCGGACGGGGCGTCTTGTCCCTGATTCATGCGGGATCCTCCCGGGCGGCTCGGTCGCAAATGATTGAATCCGTTTTACAACGCCGGGTCCGCTCGTCTACCTCCGAACCGATTCATAAAGCTCAACCATCTTCGGCAGACAAACGTCAATGCTATACTTCTCGCGAATGATAGCCGATCCCTGGTGCCCCAGCACCCGGTACTCATCACGCCGGTCGAGTAGCTGGTTCGCCAACTCCGCCAGGGCATCGACATTGAAGAAGTCAAACAGTACGCCATTCACCCCGCTCCGAATCATCTCGCGCACGGGCGGTGTGTCGGACGCCAGGACCGTCGCCCCGCAGGCGAGGGCGTTCAACAATGACCAGGACAACACAAACGGCACGGTCAGGTAGATGTGGACGTCGGTGACGTTGAACAGCTTGGCCAATTCGGGCGGTGGGATCAGACCAAGGAATACGAAGCGCGATGAATCGTAGCTATCCTTTGACATCACCCAGTCCTTAAAGCTCTTGCCGCCGGTGAAGCGCTCGTCGCCCCCGTAGCACACGCGGTCCTGGCCGGCGATCAGGAAGATCACGTCCTGCCGGCGGTCGCAGATCTTCTTGGCGGCCTTCATGAACATGTCGAAGCCGCGCATCGATTCCATGCCGCGCGTGGCATAGCTGATGACCTTCATCCCTTCCGGGATCTTGTAGCCGTTGACTTCGCGGGGAAGGTCGGGCACCGGCTTCCAGATCGCCATGTCAACGCCATCGAAGATGGTGCGGACTTTTCCCCGATATTCCTTTGGGAAGAGTGAGGATTGGTATTCGGTCGGACTGTAGCCGGCGTCGCAGTTGTCGAGATCGAGGAGGACCATCGCGTTGCGAGCGCCGCCCGCAGGAAATCGAGCGGCTGTGGTGGGTATTCCTTGCGAAAGTCCATGTCGGAATCGCGAGTGCGGTAGAAGTATTCGAAGTAGTTGATGATCGGTACATCGGGGAACAGTTCCCGAAGGAAGAGCGTGGAGCCAAACCCGGAGTGGCCGACAATCAAGTCGGGCTTCAAGTCCGGGCGTGCTTTGACGGCATCAAAGACCCCCAATGCATGACGAGTGGCGTTCTCGAACGTTCGCGTGCAGTAGTGATTGTGCTTGGTGGCGCCGCCGTCGACCTTGTATTGCACGCACTCGATGTTTCCGACCTTGCCGCCACGCCGCTCGGTCACGAATGTGCAGCGGTACTGATGGCGTTTGATCAAATGGTCGGCAATATGGCCGAACTGGGCCGGGAAGTTCTGGTGAACGAAGAGGACGTGCATCGATTCGATATTCTTGATGGGGCCGAAGTCTGAGGAGCACGGACTCGATTCAATCCTGTTCCCGGAGAACCGACGCGACGAATGTGACGAGCCGCGATTCGGGATTAGTTCGCCATTTCGGAAAGAAACGCCGCGAGAGCGGCTCGATCATCCAGTTTTCGTGAATTAACCGACTCACCGTCCTTGCCAGCTTGAATCGGATATCCTTTGGCTGCGACATAGAAAGCTAGCCAAAGTCTCCACTCGGGCGCCGCCACGAGTTGTAACAACAAGTCGATAGTTGGCACCATGGCTTCCCTGAGCCGTCGGTTGCAATGCAAGCGCACATTCCCCTTTCGACACCTTCTCTACTGCTGTCGAAGCCTGCACGACTTCCTCGTGGAGGTCCTTATTCGCCTGCTTGAACCGCTGGCTCATCCCAGAGACGTTGGTGGACAGGGCCTCCTCGAATGTTTGCATTGCTTAGCCTCTCGGAAACAAGATTCTTCCGCTCAATGGTAAATGATCCGAGACTCCGGTCGACCTGACTCCATCGGTAAAGAAGCGATTCGGTCGATCCTCTCCAAATAATCGTAGCTGCGACGTCATGTACCTCAATTGTGGCCTCATCCAAAACGGGCAGTCCGTCACCCAATAGCGATCCCGTAATCAAAACTTGATCGAACGTATGCCAGGTCCGTTCCGCTGCCCAATAGTATGTGCCCGCTGTTTCAAGCTGGCGATTCGCTGAACATGTTCGTGCTTTTCTCCAAGACATCGCCAAGTGCAATTGTACAGCCTCACACGGCGAGTATGTTGGTCGGCGAAATGTTCGGGCTGCCTTGAATGGGCGCGATCTCTGATAGGCGTGACATCGCAGTTCCATGACTCTGTCGAACGGTTCTTCATTCAAATCACCCAGCACCATGGCGTGCCGTTGAACTCCCTGCGTTCGACCATCGTGAAGGAAATCGTAGATAGCATGGTTTAATGCGCTGGCCGATTCTTCGCGGATGGTTTGGCTTTTCTCGTGAAAACGGGCTGTCCAATGGCAAGCAAAGATTCGCAGCCGGTGGCCGGGACAAATGAAGTCGACAAATGCCATTGCGCGGGTACCCCGGGGTCCATCATCAACCGTTATTCGATTTGGCTTGCTGAACGAGGGACCTCGCGGGAAAATGATCGCGACGTGATGAACGGATTGCTCGAGTAGGTCGAGTGAGTACACCTGGTGGTCGGGCCACAATTGGTTTCTGAGAGCGACAGCCGCATCACGAGTGACCTCGCAAAGGGCGATCAAGGTCGGCGGATTCGGGCGACTGATTTCTTTTAGCACCGCCGATACGCGCTGCATTTGCAACTGCAAAGCATCGGCCGATCGCGGCCACCGATCCTCGCCGGCACGTTCGGGATCGTAGTGGGCAAGGCCACCTACATTCCACCATACAAACCTGAATTCATCGACCGAGGGGTCGGCCATTTGGGTTCTCCGTACAACCTGATCTTACGCATCCCGGTCATACGCCATCCGCAACCACTTCTTCACGGGGGCGTCGATTTCCTCCAAGCGGGTGATCTCGACCTTGTGCGTGATGCGGTCCTTCTTTGCGAGGCCCCCGGTGTCTTTGAGACGTGCGGTGAATGGGACTTCCTTGCCGAGCGACAGGCCGAAGTCGATGCGCGTGCGCGTCGACGGCTTGATCTGGGCAATGACGTGATTGCGGTAAAAGGGAATGACTGTCTCGCACGGGCACAACTTGATGTCCGCGGCGACTTCCTTGGCGAGGTGCATCAAGGCCTCGCCAATTGGACGAAGGGCCGCCTTGGCGCCGGCGAACATGGTGTCCACGTATTTCGGTGCGATGGCGAGATATGCTTCTGGGCTCTCATCCCATGTGGGTTCTCCAGCCGCCCGCTCGGCGAGCCACCAGGCCGTGTTGGTGCCGAGCTTTTGTTTGCTCTTCAGCCAATCGCGGCGAGCTGCCAAATCGCTTGGTCCTTCCGTTTGAATGAACTTGCACCATTCGTCGAGGCTGCGCCCGGTCTTGTCTTTCAACTCGGCCACCCATTTCATCACGATGGCGACACCCGGGTGGACGCCATACTCGATGGCGGCGACCTTCGATTGAGGTTTGGCAGTTCTGGGCACGAGCGGACTCCAGCATGTAGCGATTCGGGAAACGGAATCACGAGAGTATGTCGTCCGATTAGGCGGAAAGAGAAGTTGCTTGTCGGAAAATCTTTGCCCGTTTGCTGGCTGCAAAGTCGGCATTACCATCATGATTGACCCTTTTTGCTTGACACTAGTCGTTAGCCTGCCTAGATTTGATGCACGACCCGAATATTTGGCAGGATCCGACCGTTTCCGACGGGAGAGCCTACCCGTGACCAAGAAAGAGATCGTTCGGCGGATCTCCGATCGCGCTGAACTGACACAGCTGAAGACGAAGGAAATCGTCCAGTGGACGTTTGACGCGATCATCGACACGCTCATCAAAGACGGGCGGATCGAGTTGCGGAACTTTGGCGTGTTCGAAGTTCGCCGACGAAAGGCGCGGCGTGCACGCAATCCCCGGACGAATGACCGGGTCGATGTGCCGGAGAAGAATGTCGTAGTCTTCCAGCCGGGCAAGGAAATGGAAGAGCGCGTCAAGAGAGAAGCCAAAGTTTACGAACCCAAGCGCAAGAAACCGCGGCAAGCGCCGGCCCCTGTGCCCGCTCCGACTGCAGGCGCCAAATCGAAGCCTGCCGCCAAACCAAAGGCAGCGCCCAAGGCTGCCAAGCCCAAATCG
Source organism: uncultured Gemmataceae bacterium (assembly GCA_963773845.1). Taxonomy (GTDB): domain Bacteria; phylum Planctomycetota; class Planctomycetia; order Gemmatales; family Gemmataceae; genus SIAJ01. Next base: position 55,817 of record CAVZCU010000010.1, on the reverse strand, counting down.
CCTCCAACGGTGGGAACCAGTCCAGTTCCCATTCCATCGACGCCATCCATTCCGCCAGTCGAACACGAGTTCGCTGGAGCGACCGAGACGGCGGGGTCAGCGGTTGGTTAGTGGCGTGGTTGCGTCTGCACCGACTGACTGAGCCAGTTGGCCCAGGATCATTCCGAAGCTGGCAATACCAATCATAATTACCGACAACAGCACTCCCTGTCGTCGAATGGCCGGCCATTCGCGCGCGCCGCAAACACACGTCGCGGCCAATAGACCCAAGAGATGTAACCGAATACTCCCGCCGCCATGATCCAAAATGCGAACTTGCCAACCATGACGGTTCGCCAATCGCCAGAACTATTCCATTTCAAACCAAGCAAGGCGAATCCCGAAAGACCGCACGCCAACAAGGCGAGCGTCACCACGTAGCGCATTCCATGGGCCAGATCGAGTGAGAACTTCTCGAATTCGGCGCCGCGGCCAAGCGAGCGCATCGCCTTGGGGTCGACAAACAGAAGGCGATAGACCAGCGCCAAACCATGCGGACGACGATAGCAGGTGAATCGCCAATATGCTCCGTTCGAGAAATGATGGGTTCAAGACAGCCTCGGAATTTCGGCATTATTTTGACAACCGCAGTCTGAGGCGGGTTACAACCCCAGTTTTCTAGGCACAATCGTCATCTCTTGCCCAGCCCATTGGTTCTTCACGCTTCTTCGGTTCCGTGCGGGCGCCTCAAAATGCCGATAAAACCGGACGGAACAGGATGTGGCGTTTCAAGCTACGGAGTTGGCCCGATGACAGACGGCAAGGCAATTCATCCACCCGGTTATCTTCCGGCGTTTTGCATGAGCGTCATCCTCCCCAACGTGCTGCTGGCTGTGCTGGCTTTGTGTAGCGGAGCACTGGGCGCGGAATATGGTGTCACCTATCTCGTTTGGCACGACGATCCCATCAAGCAGTTCTGGGTCGGCTTCGCGTTGGCCCTCATCTCGCTGCAGGCTCTTTACATTGGCTTTTTGCTTTGGGGTAAGAAAGCCGGAAAGCCGGAACAGCTTGCCCGTTTTCCATCGCTCGCGGAGCGAGTCAATCCTGGACTGTTTGGCAAGTACTGCGCATGGGTCCTCGGCCAACTGAGCGTTTTGGTGCTCGTCATTGGCGCCCTGGTGCTGGTCATTCAATTTATCGACACCAATTCCCTGGGGCCGCTCGCCGATAAGCCGCCGAGCACCGATGATCCGAGCAATATTCCCCCGCCTCGACCCAACTATGGGCCATGGCTGCCACTTGGCGGATTGGCCGCGGCGGTCGCGGTCTTTCTCGGCGGTTGGCTGGCACGTCATGCCATTCACATGATGGCCACGCCGTCCGAGCCAGGCGCGCCGCGGCGGCTAATGGCCTGGCTCATTGATTCCACCGAGGATCTTCCGCCCGCGCCGAAGAATTCGGGACTCCTTCTGGCCTTGTGGTCGGCACGAACACATGGATCGCGCATTCGCCGGATTTGGGTCGCAATCTTCAATCAGACTCTGTGCCTGTCGGTCGGCGTGGTGTTTGCGGCAGTGTGGGACCTCAGTCGACTGTCGATCGCAATCGGCGTGGCGGCCATCATGTTGTTCGGCCTGGTCGCCGTTCGCGCTCGCTGGCTGAACGACTCCCGAGTGTTTCGAGCGTTTCTCCTTTTGATCGGTGCTCTGGCATATTTCGTAATTACCTGGCTCGGCTCGCGGCCGTGGTGCGGTTGGCCGGGAGCTTTCGCGGTCGCCATGGTTTTGGCCGCCATCCTGCCGATCGGTGTGCGCTATTCGTTTCCAATCCCGACCGCGCACTTGCTCCGACATACGAACGAACGGATTATCGCTCCGTCCCTATGCCGGCGCTATCCGTTTCACTCGGTCGGCGTCCTTTTCTTTCTGTTTGGCGTGGCGGTGCTCTTCGCCATGCCGATGTCATTCGAAAGCGTGCGGTCGCCAATGGTGCTTGGCTGCTTCCTGGCGTTCATGTTTCTTTCGCTTTATGGCTTCGTGGCGTATGTGATTGACGACGCTCTGCCCTATTTGGCCCCGGGCCTTTTGTTGCTGATCCTGCTCAGTGGATTACCCCAGTACAAGATGCAACTACCCGGGTTGGAGTATCGCAGTGGCTCGAGTGACGGCGTAACGGAATCGATGCTCGATCTGGAAGCGGTGATGAACGAAGACAAGGAGCGGCAAAAGGCGTTTGACGAAGCGGTTGTGAGGTCAATGACCGAGCGCGCTCTGCTCGTATCGCGCACGAGCGATCGTTCGCACGTGATGCGACGCGATCATGAAGTTGCCCGGTTATGGGCGAAGATGGAACGCGAGAACCGGATTTTGCCGGGAATCGACTATCGGCCCGGCGCCGGCCGACCGAATCCCGAGTCGCTGCTTTCCCTTTCGGACATTGCGTTCCAATCGGTCCCCGCCCAATTCCCCGTTAATCGCACGGCGATGCCGGGAACCAAAAAGCCGATGGTCATCATCGTTGCATCGGGCGGCGGGGTTCGCGCCGCCGCTTGGACATTCCAGGTTCTCAGCGAACTCGAAGCTCGATTCGCCGAGGAAGGGATTCCATTCCCATACCACGTCCGGCTCATCACAGGCGCTTCAGGCGGCATGTTTGGGGCCGCTTATTACGTCCGTTCCCTGCGGTCGCCTGGCGAGATGAGCTGGGGGGACGACCGCCAGCATGAGATGGCCGGCCGGTTCGACCAGTTGACTCAAGATTGGCTGACTCCCATTGTTGAAAGCTTGGTGACGAACGATGTCCCCGGCTTCCTTTCGCCATTCCCGTCGCCCACCGATCGTGGAGTCGCACTGGAAAAGGCTTGGTCGAAAGGCCTGAACGGCGAACTGGACATGACGTTCGAAAAGCTCGCCGAGCGCGAAAGGGCGGGCTGGTGTCCGTCGCTCGCCTTCTCGCCGATGATGATCGAGGATGGCCGGCGATTGCTCGTCAGTAATCTGGATTTGCGCTATCCGGCGAGCAATGACGGGCACTTGCTCGGTTACGACGTGGACCCGGCCTTGGCCGATTACAACCGAAACTATTCCCACGAAGCACTGGAGTTGTTTCGAATGTTTCCGCAAGCGCGCGGCCGCTTCGCGATTTGCACTGCCGTGCGCATGAGCGCGAGTTTTCCTTATTTCAGTCCCGCGGTTCCTCTGCCCACCAAACCCCGACGACGGGTCGTCGATGCCGGTTACTTCGACAACTACGGCGTCAGCCTGGCGGCCGCGTTCTTATTCAGCGGCAAGAATGTCGATTGGTTCCACGACAACGTCTCGAAAATCGTCTTGATCCAGATACGCGATGGGCAAAGCGAGGATGAGCGTCGTCTGCAAGAGATCCCAGACGCCCGCCGGCAAAAGGGCACCGACACGATGTTGTCGCGTTCCCTCGAAGAACTCACCTCACCAATTGAAGGGTTGAACAATGGCCGGGTGGGCACTTGTTCGTTCCGCAACGACGGCCTGTTGGAATTGCTCAGCACTTATTTTGTGCAACTGCGTCAGGAGCCGCCCGCGGGCAAGATTGCGAATGAGCGTCGGTACTTCACAGTGGTGAACTTCGAATTTCCCGGCCACGTGGCACTTTCCTGGCACTTATCCAAAGGCGAAAAGCTGCAGATGCGGGACACGTTCAAGGATCCGTTCAACGACGCACGGGCATCGGAACTGAAGGCCAAGATCGACGCCCTGCTCGAGTGGTGGAAGGCAGACGTTTATGAGGCGCCGGGAGACGACGTACGGACGAAAGTGCGCGTGGCGGGAGCCGGACGTTGATGCCTAAGATGGAAGGAGCGAATGGAAAGGCTCCTTCATGCACGTTGGCCCGACGATTGAGCGTCCCCGCCCTGCCTTTGGCATCACATCCGTGGTGTTCGCCGTACTATCGTTCTTGCTGCCAATCTCCTTGATCATTGTTTTCATGGACAAAGCCAAGAATGAGGATGCGAACCAACAAGTCTGGGCGGCACTGGGCGCGATGTTGGCGGGCGTTGTATTTGCGGGCGTAGCCGCTGGAGTGACTTCAATTGTCGGAGTGGTGACCGCGATCATTGCTCTCATTCGGCGGGAGCGTTTGATCTGGGTGGCGATTATCGGTTTGATTCCGAACGGATTGATACTTGCTTCTTTGACTTGGGTGATCCTGCGGGCCCAATTCAACTGAGTCAATGTTCGTGATGGGGCAGCGGGCAAACGCCCTCAGAGTGGGCCATTTCTGGCCGATAGCTGGCTGTTTCGTACCGCGTCTGGTCCCGATTTGTGCCCAAACCTTGCCCGATTCTGGCCGAAAAGCGCCCTCCGAACTTTTTGTGGCAGCATTTTGGACATTTGTGGCCCGCACGGATCGACGACCCCGCGGATCAACCCAGCGCGATGAATTCATTTCTTGCATTTTGCACACAGGTTTTTCGTTTCACTTCTTGTAAGCGCAATGAAACGAAACGCAAGCGGCATCCCAGTCAGTGCATATGATTCGGCAGCAACTTCCTGGTCGCATTGAAAGATGGCGGGTTGACCGCAAGCTGCTGCGAATCGGGCGCGTTCAAGTCGTTAATTGATCAGCGCGGAATAATCGGAGTTGGCAGAAATTCTTTTCTGACCTCATCAATCATCAAATCTCTCGAAATCGTCAAAATCACCGCATTCTACTTTGACGGGGACTAAGTCGATGCTACATCCCAAGTAACCGGGCAACCGGCTTCCCGCCACTTGGCACTCGCACGCCTCCCCCCAGGTGATGGTGCCACGTCTTCTTTAGCGCCCAACCGCGCACCGAACGCATGCAATCTGATCGCACTCCGGCCGAGCGCCAGGCCGCCGAGGTTATCCAGCGTTGGCTCGACGGTGCTACGCCCAATGCTGAAGTCGCCCTCGCCGAGAATCCAGACTTCGCCACGGACAAGGCGATCGTGCTTGATCTCGCCTTCGCGGAGTTTCTCATTCGGGAACACCGCGGCGAAAAGCTCGATTTAGAAGCGTTTTGCGCTCGATTTCCAGATTATCACGCGTCGCTCGGACGAATGCTGTCTCAGCAGTCCGTCGGCGAGCGGCAGGCCGCATTGGACGGCGCCCTGCCCGGCGGACTGGGCGATCGGACCGTTAATACACCGGTCACGCCGTTGCAGGCGAGCGATGCTATTGAGAGTCCCAAACCGCCTTCCGGCGACCGGCCGAGCGGTTCCCCCACCAATGGACACGGACCAGGCTCGACTCAGGGTGGTCGATCCGGTCCCGGCAGCTGGCCTGAGGTCGGAGGGCGAGTTGGCGACTTCAATCTGCTCCGTCAGCTGGGGAAGGGAGCTTTCGGACGCGTTTTCTTGGCTTTGGAAGAGCCGACGACCAAGCACGTTGTCGTTAAGATCTCCAAGCAAAAGTGCGATGAGGCCAAAGTGCTTGGCCGGCTGGGGCATCGAAACGTGGTTTCGGTCTTGTCGGCGCCATTCGACACGATCAGCGGGCTCTATTTGGTCGTAATGCCCTATCTTGGCAGCGCTACGCTTGAAGATCTGCTCGAAGTGGCTTATCCGCTTCGAAAAAGCAAACCAGCGCCGAAACGGGCCGATGTGATTGTGACGGCGGCCCGTCGGAATCTGCAGTCGAAGGATCCCGTTCCCGACGATTTGCCACCCGATCAATTCCTCATGCGCGCCGGCTTTGTGGACGGCGTGGTCTGGCTCGGCCTGCGCATGGCGGAAGCCCTTGCCGCGATCCATCAGAGCGGATTTGTCCACCACGACCTGAAGCCGTCCAACGTCTTGCTTGGGCTTGATGGGCAGCCGCGGGTGCTCGATTTCAACCTGGCGTCCGATGTCCGAAACGCCAAGTCGCGCCTCGGCGGGACGCTTCCGTACATGCCGCCCGAGCACTTGCAAGCCGTCCGGGAGCCGGACGCAGTGACGACGATGGATGCACGTGGCGACGTTTATTCGCTTGGCGTGATCCTCTACGAATTGCTGACCGGTGCTCATCCCTTCGGACGATTCCCACGTTCGCGCTCGGTACGAACAGTCGCCCAAGAGATGCTGGCCCGTCAGAAGATGGGTGTCCGTCCGCTGCAAGAGCGAAACCCGGACGTGCCGCTGCGGCTCGCCCGACTTGTGGAACGGTGCCTGTCCTTCGACCCGAAGGATCGGCCGCAAACGGCGAGCGCGGTTCATGCCGAACTGCGGCATTGCTATTCAGTCAAAAAGCGGGCGATGCAATTCCTGGCCAGCCGGCCGGGCCGCCTGGTGGCGACCGCAGCCGCGATTGGCATGTTCAGTGCCGCCACCTGGATGGCAAGCGCCAACGCCCGTCCATCAAATCGACCGCGCGATTACCGGAGTGAGGGACTCTCGGCGGTTTCTCAACGCCGATACGCCGAAGCCATTCCGGCACTGATGTCCGCGACGCAGTCGGCGCCTGACGATGCTGGAATCTGGTTGGCACTCGGTCGAGCACATATCGCTCAAGGCGAATGGCGAACCGCGCGAACCGACTTGGAACGTGCCGCGGAGTTGCGCCCCACCCATGGACCCACGCAAGCAACCCTGGGTTGGTGCCTGGCCAAGCTCGGGTACCACGAAGAGGCACAAGCAGCCCTGGATCGCGCGGAGCAGACCGGATATGCGCCGGCCGCCCTCTTTGCCGTTCGCGGCAATTGCTATCTGTCGCGTCAATTGGACCACCAGGCCGACGCTGCTCTGACGCGGGCTCTCGAAATCGATCCAAACTGCCAGGCCGCTCTCGTCAACAGAGGTCAACTCGGCTTGATCTTGGCCATGGGCAAGCTGCAGCCGCCGGACTCTCGCGCTATTTCTGACGTTGAAAAGTCGCTCACGGCAGCGTCCGCGGATGGTTACATGTATTTGTGGGCGGCTCGGTTCTATTCATGGATGGCCCACAAGCCGGCGGGTGCTAAGGGCAACTGGTACCCCGATATGCCTGGCGCGAAGGAGCGTTGCCGAACCTTGTTGCGGCAAGCAGTCGAAGCCGGAGCAGCCGAAGGGCACTGGAAGCAGGATTCGACATTCCGTTACCTCTTTGGCGATTCTGCGCAGTTCGCACGCGACTGGGTCCGGCCAGCCCGCGAAGCAGATCCGGCCCTTTACTGGCGAACCGGCAATCCGTTGGTCGACTTCGCCGATTAACCAGGGACGGGTTGCTTTTCTTTCAACTCGCTGCTCGACGAAAGGATTCCACTGGGTTGGAAGCCGCCGTAGGCCCTGTGTCAAAAGCAATGAGGTAGCGTGGGTCGATAGTGAACTGGCCCTCGCGAAATCGACTGATGGTCTTGCAATCGATTGGATCGGCGCAGCGAATCCGATATCGATGCACGAAGTTTCGCGACGACAGACTGCTGATGAAAGGAATTGGAGCCGACCATCGGCTCCAGACCGTACAATCCGCATCGTCGCTTCGCATTGAAGGTACAGACAATTCCATTGCGGGGGGTAGTATCGGTCTACCCCATTTCGCCTCGTGAAATCGTCCCGCCAATCCTATCGCAAAGATCGTTCGCAGGAATCGCACAGGCATCGAACGGATCAACGGTTGCCCTGCGCCACCTTTGGCTTAGCGACACTTCATGGAATGGCCGATCCGTGAAGCACCAGGAAAGGCCCTTCCTATGGCATGCGCGGTGGGATACTGTCCCGGTTCCGATCAAAGTGATAGCTGAGACGGTTCTGTCAATGCGCTCGACCTTTCCAACCTTATTCCTTGGACTTCACGGTAAAAGCTAATCTGCATGTGTTATATTCTGGCAAGTCTGCGGAAGTTGGTTAATATGAAGAAGATAGAACCCCAGCGTCGGGGCACCCTGTTGGGAGCATGGGTAAAGGACAGGAAGTTTTCTCCTTATTAACCAGGGACGGCAGAGGTTTTGCACCGTTGAACTGGGCAGCCTGGGTTAGGGAGGTTCTTTGTCCATGCGCCGGGTAGTGATTACCGGACTGGGCGTTGTTGCGCCAAACGGGATCGGTAAGGACGACTTCTGGGATGCCTGCGTCAATGGTCGCAGCGGTGTCCGAGAAATCTCGGCCTTCGATGTCTCTTCGTTCCCCGTCAAGATCGCCGGGGAGGTGAAGGACTTTAACCCGACTCCGTTTATTCCCGATTCCATGCGGAAGTCGCTGAAAGTGATGGGGCGGGCTGCCCGCTTCGGCGTCGGCGCGGCCGGCTTGGCATTGCAGGACTCCGGCATTTCAATGGAGAACGAAAACCCAGAGCGGGTTGGCGTGGTTGTTGGCACTGGCATCGTCCCAGTGGACATGGCAGAACTCATGCCGATGCTCCAACGCGTCATCACCGAATCAGGCTCGTTCGACCTCAACAATCTGGACCCCAATAATTCGACTCCTCTGTTTCCGCTGTGGCTCCTCAAGCTGCTGCCAAACATGGTCTCGGCTCACATCTCGATGATGTTTAACGCCCAGGGGCCGAACAGCACCGTGACCACGGCGTGCGTCGCGGGCACGCAAGCTGTTGGCGAGGGGTTTCGCATGGTGGCTCGCGGCGAAGCCGACCTCGCAATCGCTGGCGGTTCGGATAGTCGGCTCGACCCCCTTTTGCTGATGGCGTACACGGCCTTGGGAACGTTGAGTCGGCGGACCGATCTCCCTCCACATCAGGTTTCACGCCCGTTCGATCGAATGCGCGACGGCTTTGTGCTGGGCGAGGGCGCTGGCATCCTGATCCTGGAAGACCTGGAACGAGCCCGCCGCCGCGGCGCCAAGGTCTATGCCGAGGTCTTGGGATTCGGCAGCAGTTTTGACGCCTATTCCATCATCAAGCCCGATCCTGAAGGCAGGGGGGCGGCCCGGGCGATCCGCAACGCTCTTGACGAGGCTCGCATCGATCCTTCGGAGATCGGTTACATCAACGCTCACGGCACCAGCACGCGACTGAACGATTCGATGGAGACCGCGGCAGTCAAGAAGGTGTTCGGCGACGAGAACGCCCGAACGATTCCGATCTCAAGCATCAAGTCGATGATCGGTCATTCGATCGCGGCTTCGGGAGCTATTGAAGCCGTGGCCCTGGCTATGTCACTTTCAGAAAAAGTGGTGCCGCCGACAATCAATTTGACTCACCCCGATCCGAATTGTGATCTCGATTGCGTGCCGCTCAACGCTCGCGACAACAATCATCGCATGGCCATTTCCACGAGTTTCGGCTTCGGCGGACAAAATGGCGCACTCGTCATGCGAGCGGCCTAATCTATCTGGGTGATTTCTCCCGAACGACTCGCTGAATTGCAAGCCGGCTGGGTGCAGCTCTTGGCCGATTGTTCCGCCGACTTGTCGTCAGCGGGCCTCGTCTTGGAGCGTCTGGTTGCCGTCCACACCGAGCCTCAGCGCTTCTATCACAACCTCGAACATTTGTCCGAGATGTTCGCAACCGCGGACCGACTGCGCCAATGGCGGCCGACGACAAGTCGGTTGGCCTTGCAATCTGGTTTCACGACTCGGTTTATGACTCCAAAACCAAGGACAACGAAGCACGCTCCGCCGAAAGAGTGGGCGAGTGGATGCGACCACTCGGTGTCACGGACGATTTTTTGGAGCACGTGCAGGCGATGATCCTCGCCACGGCCCACACGGACTCGGCGAAAGTCGACGCGGACACGGCGGTGCTGCTCGATGCGGACCTCGCGATCTTCAGCGCCACGAAAGTCGCTATGCTCGCTATGCCGCCGACGTTCGTCGCGAGTATTCCTGGGTCGATAATCCCGCGTATGCCGCCGGACGATCGAGAATTTTGGAAGCGTTCCTGGCTCGGCCACGCATCTATCGAACGGAACCGATGCAGCAATCGGCCGACGCGGAAGCGCGGCAGAATTTGCGAATTGAAATAGAACATCTCCGATTGCTTGCAACCTCCGAACCGCATTCTCAGGAGATGGTTGAATATGATTCGCGTCAGTGATCTCAAGAATTACGACCAGGAACTCGCCGCCGAGGAACTGCTCACCATTGTGTTCGCGATCATCGCTCACGAAAAAGCCAGCGAGTTGCGATTCGATTATCGCCCCGAGTCGAACGAGCTTCGTCTGTGGTATTGGGTTCGCGACGAACTGTGTGAAATGGTCCCGCCGCCACCGAGCACTTGGCCGGGACTGGTTCGCTTTCTGCTCAAGGAAACCAAGCCCGCGACGCATCAACTCCATTCCAAGTCCAAGGGGATTGGATCCAAGCAGACGTTTCCCGACTTCCCGCTGGCCGGGGTGTTGCCGGTCCGTATTGGACGAAAGGTGAGCAATTTCGACATCTTGTTTTTCCGCGGCCGGACGGGCGAGCACATTTGGATCGAGAAGGCGCTTGGCGGCGCTGGATCGAAGGCCTCGAAGGGACCCGTGCCGAAGCGGAATGCGAAGCGGAAACCGACGCGATGATGTATCATCGTCTCCATAAACAACAAATCGTTGTATTGGGTTTCCCATGTCGCAACCGTACCCTGCCGTTTCGACCGAACAAGTGGCTGCGTTCATTGAACTGGCTCGTCGGGGCAGCCTTCGCGACGCGGCCGCGGAGTCCCATGTCACCGAGCAGGGATTTCGCAATCGTCTGCTGACATTGGAGAACCGCCTCGGGGTCGAACTTTATCACAAGGCTCGCGGTCGGCGACGGCACTCGCCGCTCACGACTCAGGGTGAAGCGTTCCTTCCGCATGCTCGCGCCTTTCTCGACCGGGCGCGACAGATGGGCGAACTCTTTGGCGCCAGTGGCCCGCGGGAAATCCACGTGGCGGCGACCGAGTACCTGATTCTCTATGTCTTGATTCCCGCCGTGCGCCAATTTCACGCGGCCAATCCGGCCGTGCGGGTGCGCCTCTCGACGCGTTCGGAAGCCGAAGTGGAAACAGCGTTGCTGCGCGATCCCGACGTGGAATTGGGGGTCGCTGCTCCTTATGAGGCGGGCGGCGAACTGGATTACATCCATTTGTTCTCGCTCGATTGGAGCCTGATCGCGCCGCCGCGGCATCCGCTTTTGCGAAAGCGCGGACTCAATCTGACTCATTTGGTGGACGCACCGCTGATCGTGTTCGAGCGCGGCTCGACTGGCCGGCAACACGTCATCGAAGCGTTTCATGCCCTGGGCCTCTCGCCACGAGTGGAAATGGAAACAACCACGACGGCGATCGTCGTGCGCATGGTCGAAGCGGGTCTCGGGCTATCTCTCGTTCCTCTGATGCCCGACGGATCGGTAACCCGTGACCGCCGCGTCGGCGTACGAAGCCTGGCCGGGCAGATCCGACCGATCCAATCGGGCGTGCTGATTCGTCGTGGTGATGTATTGTCGCCCGAAGCAAAGGCATTTGTCGAGTCGCTCAAGAACCGATAATCGGTTGCACAGCCGCATTGGTCTACAATTTCATTGCCATGTCGCTTACTTCCCGTTCGCACGACGATCGCCTTGCCGCTTTGCTCGCGGACCTTGCCGAGCGTCAGTTCAAGGGACAACTGCCGGACATCGAGGCCGTGGCTCGCGAACACCCGGAACTTGCGGACGAGTTGCGATCCCTCTGGGCGACGGCCCAATTCGCCGCCGCCTTCGCACCGAATCGAGACGGGACGCCGACACTTCCTCATGTGAGCGTGGAATCAGCGCCGCGGCCGCCGGATTCCTTTGGCGACTATGACATACTTGAAGAGATCGGCCGCGGCGGCATGGGGATCGTCTACAAGGCCCGTCAGAAGTCGCTCGGCCGGATTGTCGCCGTCAAGATGATGCGGGAAGCCCGCCTTTCGTCCGAATCGGATCGGGCCCGGTTCCTAGCCGAGGCGGAGGCGGCCGCTCGACTCAAACATCCGAATATCGTCACGGTGTACGAAGTCGGACACCAGAACGGGCTGCCCTACATCGTGATGGAGTATGTCGAAGGGCGAAACCTTGCGCAACGACTGTCCGAAGGCCCACTTCACCCGCGGGAAGCAGCGCTGCTAGTCGCCGAAGTTGCTCGCGCTGTACAGCAAGCACACGAGCGTGGCATCCTCCACCGGGACCTGAAGCCGGCGAATATCCTGTTGTCGGCGCTTCGAAGACAAGGCTCGGGGGTCGTCAAGACGCAATCGATGACAGCGGACTGCTCTCTTCCGAGCCCTCTCGTCAGCGATTTCGGTCTCGCCAAACGGCTGGCCGTTTCGCCAACGAGCATACGCGACTGGCGAACCCAGACCGGCGCGATCGTGGGCACCCCCGGCTACATGGCGCCGGAGCAAGCCACCGGCCGTAAGGAGCTATCGCCGGCAACCGATGTCTATGCGCTGGGCGCAATCCTGTACGAGTGCCTCACCGGTCGCCCGCCATTTCAGGCAACGAATCCGGTTGATGCGTTGATGATGGTGATCGAGCAAGAGCCGGTGCCACCGCGAATGCTGATCAGCAGCATCGATCGCGAGCTGGAGATGATCTGCCTGAAGTGCCTGCAAAAGCCACCCGATTTGCGCTATGCGAGCGCCGCGGAACTGGCGAGCGACCTGGAGGCGTATCGGTCGGGTGAAGCGGTTTCGAGTCAGCCAAGTGGGCTCAGCTATTTCTTGTCGCGCATGTTGCGCGAGACGCATCACGTCGGCGTGCTGGAGAATTGGGGCCTGCTGTGGATTTGGCACTCGCTGGCGACATTCGTGCTTTGCTTACTCACACAGATCCTCGCCTGGTCGAATGTGAACGAACACGCTTGGTATCTCGCGCTCTGGAGCGTCGGGCTGATTGCCTGGGGAACAATTCTTTGGCGTCTTCGTCGGCGCAGGTCCGGTGCTATTCGTCGAACGGCAACTCGCCCATGCCTGGGCTGCCGGCGTTTGCGCGAGCATTGCGATGTTCGTGATCGAGACCGAGATGAAACTACCGGTGTTGACGTTGTCGCCGGTCATCGCGATTGCCGCTGGCATGGTGTTCGTGTTCAAGGCCGGCATCCTCTCGGGCCGGTTCTACGTGACGGCAGCCGGGCTTTTCCTGACGGCCACGATTATGCCCGTGGTCCCGGCAGCGGCACAGCTCCTCCTGGGATTGGCCACTGCTCTTGCGTTTCTCATCCCGGGAGTGAAATACTATCGATTGAGGAAAAGGGCGGTAGCGGGAATGCAAGGGCGCAGCTTCGCGTCCCGGTGAGGCCAGGATGTGGCATTCGCTTTCTCCATTACTGGACCCGTGAATACAAACGCGCGATACTGACGTGTCTGTTTCAGCGTGACGGTGTCAGCCGTCGCGCCGTATATTCGCAAAAAGTCGCTCCCACCCGTTCCAGCGGATCCGTTTGATGTCCTCCGCCAATCCGCCGCCCGACGCGACCGTCACGCTTCCACTGTCGCATCCGGACGGTACGGGCGCAGTGGCGTCGCCACCGCCACGCGTGGTCGGCGAATATGAGTTGTTGGAGGAAATTGCCCGTGGTGGTATGGGCGTCGTCTTTCGCGCACGCCAGTCATCGTTGAACCGAATCGTGGCGGTCAAGATGATTCTGGCCGGCAACCTCGCGAAACCCGACGATCTGCGGCGGTTTCGATCCGAGGCGGAAGCCGCCGCCCATTTGGATCACCCAAACATTCTTCCCGTGTACGAGGTTGGTGAACATGACGGTCGGCCATTCTTCTCGATGAAGTTGGCGACCGGCGGGACACTTGCCGACCGAATTCCCAACCTTGTCGCCGACGCTGGGGCCATGGCGGCACTCGTTGCCAAGCTGGCACGAGCCGTTCACTTCGCTCATCAGCGGGGCATTCTTCACCGGGATCTGAAGCCCGCCAATGTACTGCTCGACGCCGACGGTAACCCGCTGATCACTGACTTTGGGCTCGCCAAGCGAACCGGGACCGATTCCGGGATGACGCACACAGGCACGATCGTCGGCACACCAAGCTACATGGCGCCCGAACAGGCGCGAGCCAATCAAACCGTCACGACTGCCGCGGACGTGTATGCGCTCGGGGCAATTCTCTATGAATTGCTTACTGGCCGGCCACCATTTAAGGGCGAATCGGTCATGGAGACGTTGCTGCAGGTCATGGACGAACTGCCTAAGAATCCCCGACTGGCCAACCCGCAAGCCGATCCGGATCTTTGCGCGATCGCTCTTAAATGCTTGGAGAAGGAGCCGTCGGCCCGGTATGAATCGGCGGCCGACCTAGCCGACGATTTGGATCGATGGATTTCTGGCGAGCCGACGCTAGCCCGACCGCTCGGACCTGCGGGACAAGCATGGCGATGGGTCAAACGGCATACGACGGCCGCATTCACGTTGCCCGCCCTCGGCCTTGTCATCGGCATCTGGCCCGCACTAATCACCGATGTCGAGGTGCGGCCAGAATTGTTGCCCGCGTCTTTGGCCTCGCCGCTCGGCTGGTATCGGCTGCTTCGAATTCATCCCCTTGCTTATGTCTTGGTCAGTCTGATCACCGTTCTCCTGTTCATAGCGTTTGGGTGGCTCGTTGTTCGGGTGAGCCGGCCGCGGACGGTGGCAAGTGCATTTGGCTTCGCCGTTGCTGTGGCCGCCATCTCGTCCATTGGCGCCACATTGTTTACGGCCCCGCTTGTCATGGAACAGGCGCGCTCGACCGTCGCGGATGGCAAGGAACGAGTGCATCCAGTCGAGGACGCCGATCCGGACAGCCATTGGCTGACCAATGCCCAACAGCCAGGTACGGACGCTCACGCGGAGTTGGAATACTTGCGCCAATTCCTTCCGCCGGAAAAACAATCGCTGAATTACGACGGCTGGGAAGACGATATCCGCCGATTGCGCAAGCACGCCGCCCGAGTGAATCGATTGCGTGCTGGTTATGGGGCACTTGGAGAAGAAGTGATTTATGGGACGGCCGGCACAATTCTCTGGGCCGTGCTCAGCACGTGGGTCGTCGTCTTCCTGGACCGAACATACGGCCGAAGCTGGGGAAATCTGGTGCGGTATATCGAGTTGGCCGGCCCGACCCTCTTCGCGGTATCGATCACGCTATATGCGATCTTCAATCCGCCGTCCGCCGATGACCTACCATACATGCGAGTGACCGCTGGCTACTTTATTGTCGTCGCGGCAATTGCCTGGTATGCCAATACCCGTCGTTGGCGGTGGTGGATCCGCTGGGGACTTTATTCCGTATTGACCATCGCTCTGATTGTCAGCGCGACCTTGGTTGCGATTGCAACGAGTCCAGCGTGACTCAATCACTACAGTCGGTTTCATAAGCTGTAGTTGCAGGCATCAGCCTGCGACGTCGCAGGCTGATGCCTGCAACTACAGGTGTTTTCACATCGTCTCTAAGAATTAGCCCACCCGATTTTAGCCGAGCCACTCCGGGTGTTTCGCCGTTGAATCAAACTCGCTCGACGTCTTGAATCGCTCGAATTGCCCAGTTTCGGCGGCCTTGGTTGTGCGTGCGAGCAGTTCCTTTTGCTCGTCGTCCGTCAACGGCTTGAATTCCTTGACGACGGTCAATGCTTGCCGAAGGATCCTCGGCCCATCAATCCCGGTAATCACCACGGACGTGGGCTGGCTGAGCGCGAAGCGCAGGCATTCGGGGGCACTCACCGTCTTGCTCTTCAGAATTGCGCCGCTGGCAATCGGCTTCATGCCGAGTAGGGCGATCTCGCGTTTGAGCAATTCCGGCACCACCTTGTCCAGGAACGAACGGAAGTGAGCGTCCATTACATTGATCGGCATCTGCGCCGTGTCGAAGTGGAAGTGATGCTGGTCGGCGACGTGCAACATGCGCAAATGCACCAAGGGATCTTTGTGGCCGGTAAAGCCGATGAAGCGAATCTTCCCGGCCTTCTTCGCGGCCAATACCGCTTCCTGAGCGCCAACCTCGGCGAAGATCCGGTCCGCGTCCTCCATGCGAATGTTTTCGTGATGTTGAAGAAGGTCGATGTGGTCAGTGCGTAAGCGCTTGAGCGATTCGTCAATTTGCTTGGCTGCCGCGGCCTTTGTCCGGCCGTCGATCTTGGTCATCAGGAAGACCTTGTCCCGATAGCCGTCGCGCAAGGCGTTGCCCATCCAGAGTTCGCTTTTGCCGTTGTGATAGTCCCACGAATTGTCCATGAATGTGATGCCAGCATCGATTCCTGAGCGAATCAGCTTGATTGCTGCATCCTCGGTGTCAACCAGGCCGATGTGATGTCCCCCCATGCCGATGGCGGAAACCTCGACCCCCGTCTTGCCCAGTTGGCGGTAAAGCATGTCGCCGCGACGAGTTTCCTTCGGTCGCTTGCCGGCGGATGGCTCATCGGCCTTGGTTTGCTGAGTTGCCAAGATGGATCCTCCGGCCACGGCGGCCATGATGAATTCACGCCTTTCCATGGAGAACTTCCTTTAACAATGGGCGGGGGATGCGGCGAGAACATTGCGGGGCGTGCAACTGGTGGGCCGGCAAATCGAAAAAGTCCCGGCGGAATCCTGTGAACAGGTAATTTCGCCCTCAGAGGGGTAAAATCGCCCATCATGACAGACCGCGGACAAGAAATAGATAGCCGGTCCCATATGTCGCACTTGATGACCAGCAGTTTGTTGGTCCGCCTGGCGGTTCGTGACGAGGACGCCTGGGACCGAGTCGTTCGCTTGTTTTACCCGTTGGTCCGAACCTGGTGCCTGCGGGCAGGCTTGGCATCCGAGGACGCGGCGGATGTGACGCAAGACGTGTTTCGCACTCTGTCGGGGAAGATTCAAGACTTTGACCGCGATGAGGGCAAGAACTCGTTTCGCGGTTGGCTCCGGGGAATCACCCGAAACCATTTGCGGAATTATCGCCGCGACCAGCAGGGAAAGGTACTCGGGGTCGGCGGCACAGAAGCTTGCGCCGGATCGCGGAACTGCCCGATGCTGGGGAACCCGCCGACGAACACTCCGATGTCCAGGATCGCGTCTTGCTGTTGCGTCGTGCCGTGGAGCTTTTGCGCGTGGACGTGGAAGAACGAACGTGGCTGGTGTTTTGGCGCGCGGTTGCGGAAGAGCATGCCCCGGCCGATATCGCCGCGGACCTGGGCATGTCGACCAATGCAGTCTATCTGATCAAGGCACGACTGCTGCGCCGCTTGCGCGATGAATTCGGTCACTTGTTGAGTTGAATCGGACGGGAGGCTTATCGTGATCGCATCGTCACCAACGACTTGTCCCGCGGTCAGCGAACTGGCCGCGTTTGATCTAGGCATGCTGCCGGCGGACGCGCTGGAAACCGTTGCCGAACATTTGAAGATCTGCTCGACGTGCATGGAGACAATGGCCAGTTTGTCGTCGCCCGAGGATGATTTGGTCAGTGGCTTACGGAGTCTCAAAGGTTCGCTGGAAGCGCCCAATGATAGCCAGATCGAACGAGAAATGGCGGCAGTGATTTCCGGCGGATTGGCCCAGCGCTCGTCGACGGCAGAAATCGCAGCCCCGCGTGCTATTCGCGAATACGAGATTATCGAGAAAATTGGTGAGGGGGGCATGGGCGCGGTCTACCGGGCCATGCACGCGAAGCTTGGCAAAAGCGTAGCCATCAAGTTGCTCTCGCGACGCCAACTCGGCGACGAGCAAGCGGTCGCGCGCTTCCAACGCGAGATGAAAGCGGTCGGCCGGCTCAACCACCCGAATATTGTCCAGGCGACCGACGCTGGCGAGGCGGACGGATTTCACTTTCTGGTTATGGAATATGTAGCGGGATGCGATGCCGCCCGGCTTGTTCGGCGATGCGGCCCGCTTTCGGTAGCCGATGCGTGCGAGATCATCCGGCAGGCGGCGCTCGGTCTGGATTGCGCCCACCGCGAGGGCATCATCCATCGCGACGTGAAGCCATCGAATTTGCTGGTGGGCTCCGATGGACGAGTCAAGGTCGTGGACCTCGGCCTGGCGCTATCGGGCATCACCGTCGGCGACGCCGCGTCGACGACGAGCCATTTCGTGCTCGGCTCGTTCGACTATATGGCGCCCGAGCAAGGCGATGATCCGCACGGCGTGGACGCGCGCGCCGATCTGTATGGTCTCGGATGCACGCTGTTTCATCTCTTAACCGGCGAGCCGCCATTTGCGGCAGCCACCCAGCAGACGCCTCTGCAGAAATTGAAGGCCCACGCGTTTACGGACCCTCCTTCCATCCACACCCGGCGAGCCGGAATCCCCGAGAAACTAGCCATGATTGTGTCCCGCTTGCTCGCCAAGAGCCCCGCCGACCGATTCGCAAGCGCCGCCGAATTGGCGAATGCATTGCTCCCGTTTGTTGCCGGCAGCGATCCGGCACGACTCGTTGGCGGCGTGGCAACATCCGCGAGTGACGCTCCGTTACTCGGCCCGCCGCAAATGCCATCGTCCGGGCGCCGAAAGCGCCGGCTGTGGCTCCCCTTGACGTTCGTCGCAGTTGCCGGGCTGATCGTGGCAGGGGTCGTCATTTACGTGAAGACGGATCGCGGCATCGTCGAAGTACAGACGGACGACGACGATATCAAGATCGCCGTCGAGAAGGGCGGCAAAGTGATCGAAATTCTCGACGCCAAGTCCGGCAAGAAGTTCCGTGTGAGCACGGGAGAGGTGAGTTTCAAGCTGCTAACGGACGACAAGGACCTTCAAATCAAGCCCGGCCAGGCCGTGCTACGTCGCGGTGAAAAGCAAGTGGTCGTCGTCACCAGGCTGAATCCGCCCGTCGGTCCGGGCAACGAATTCCCAGCGCTCGATCCCAAATGGATCAAGATGGTCCAAACATTGTCGATTCACAAGCAGCTCGAAGAAGTAAAGCGCGAACTGCGGCGGCGGAATCCAGATTTCACAGGCGACCTCAATCACACATTGAATACCTCGGGGGCGGTAACCGGACTTTCGATCTTCACGGGTGAGATCACCGATCTCACGCCAATACGCGTGTTCAAAGACCTGGAGCAACTCGATTGCAACGGCGTTCGTGCCGCCGGACGGGGGGCACTCGAGGATTTGCGGCCGCTCGCCGGCCTGAAGCTCAAGCGGCTCAATCTGGAACGCAATAGCGTCGCCGACCTGACTCCGCTGAAGGGAATGCCGTTGGAACGCCTCGACTGCGAGGTGACAGCCATATCGGACCTGGGTCCGCTCAAAGACATGACGACATTGACCTATTTGAGTTGTCATGGAACGCTGGTGAAGGACCTGACGCCACTCGAGGGCTTGAAGAACTTGCGACAGCTCGATTGTGGCTTCACTCAAGTGCAAGACCTTTCGCCGCTCAAGGGGCTGGCGCTGGCCAAGCTGCATCTGGTCGGTTGCAGCAACAACCTGGACCTGGAACCTTTGCGGGGCATGCCGCTCGTCGTATTCGACTATGCCATTCGGCTCGATCGCGAGGTGGACATCCAGATTTTGAAGTCCATGCCGAAGCTCAAGGAAATCCGCGGCAAACCGGCGTCCGAGGTTCTCAGCGGAACCGGCAAGTGAGCGTCATCCCGCATACAAGCGTACAAACAGTTCGCAAATCCGACTTGACTGGAATTGGGCGGCCGCGCGAAGACGATGGATTGCATTGCAACCCCCGGTCACGAGCCGTGCAATCCATTTTCCGGGCGCGTTGAGTCAACCCGCTCATCGCCCGATCGTGCGGATCGCCATCATTTTGTGGCGACATGCACTCACTTCGCGTACCATCACGTCTGCATCCCGTCGTCGTTTGGACCGCACAATGGACGATGAACGAAGACAAACGTCACTCACCCTGATTCAGCGCCTGCGCGACAACGAGCCCGATGCGTGGGCGCGAATGGTGGTGCTTTATCGACCGCTGGTCTGCTATTGGTGTGGCCGGCAGGGTCTAACCGGCGCGGACGTTGATGATGTCGTTCAAGAAGTCTTCCAGGTCGCGGCTGTCCGCATGAGCGACTTTCGCCGCGACCGACCGGGGGATACATTTCGCGGCTGGCTGCGTGGCATCACCCGAATGAAGGCCCGCGATTACCTCCGCGATCGGGGCAAAAATCCGCAGGCGATTGGCGGCTCAACCGCCTTGGACCGGATGCGTGGCCTGCCTGAGCCGGTTGCGCAGGATTCCGATTCATCGGCAGAGGAAGATCCGCCATCGGAAGTGGCTGGCCTGCTTCGTCGGGCACTGGAATTGGTCCGTGCCGAGTTCCAACCGGACACCTGGCGGGCATTTCTCTTGACGGCGGTAGAGAACCGGCCGGCGCCCGACGTCGCGGTCGAACTCGGACAGTCGCCGGCCGCGGTCCGCCAGGCCAAGTCGCGCGTGCTGCGCCGCGTTCGTCAGGAGTTGGGTGATTTGCCCGAGTAGCTGGGCGATGATCGACCAGACCCATGCCCTTAATCCGCACCGGCAGTGCTCCGTCTACTCTGAAATAAGAGTGAACAACGTGACGGAAATCGCCAGACTGCCACTTGGCCGAGTCCAAATCGGAAGTCTGGCGACTCGCGCTACCAGCTTCCCGTGCCAATCGGCATCCGCATCAGATGCAACCCACGGATCCAAGCCCCACGGATTGTCGATAAGGTCCCCGCTTCTTATCCGTGGGGTTTCCATCCGTGGGTTGCTTGAGTGCAGACGCCCTTGAATCGCGCCAAGTTTAGAAGGTAAGCCACCAGCTCATTCTCGGATGGCCGTGGTTCTTAGACAGGCCGAGATGCAGAGTGGCATCCACATGGCCCACTTTCACCTCGGTCGAGCCGATCAGACTGTAATCGCCGTTGAAAAACACCGTGCCATGGACGCTCATGTTAAAGGCGCCGATCCCTGGCAGCGATCCGCCGATGTAGGCGCCGACGCGAATTCCGCCCAGGCCGCTCCCCGCCTCGGCATGAAGACCGGTGACAAAGACCCCTCCCGGCAGGCCCAGTTGCACATCAAAGCTCGCCCGCCAGGCGCCATTCCGACGCATGAATCCCTGGACATCCAACCCGCTTGGATTCGGAACGTCTTCCAGGAATGGAATGCCATCGAACGGATTGCTGGTCTTGGCCCGGAAGGCAATCTCGTTCCGCGTCAACCAGAAGCTTGAGCGAGAAAGGCTGAGGTTGAACCCGTGGAAGGTGAGATCGATGTCGGTATTCACGCCCACTTCGATGTCGGCCAGTGCCAGCCGCAAGGAGGCGCCAAAAAACTTGGTCGGCTGCGAGACGTTGTTCTCAAACGTGTCAACGAGTTGCCCGATCCGCTGCGGGCTTAAAGCGCCGCCGAGTAAATTGCCATCGTGATTCGCGTCCAGGTCGAGCACCAGTTCGCCGCCGAGCGCGACCGGCACACCGGCATCGTCGAGTGAGATCTGACCGCGAACGTAGAAGTGGCCGTAGATGTCGGGATCGCTCGAGCCGGTCGGGATTTGGGCAGGCGTATAGGGTAAATATCCATTGGTGGATACGCCCAGGGCGAAGTCGCCGATCACCGGGAGCCCGGTGATTCCGGCATAGATGGTTCCGTCGCCCGGAGCGAACGCAAACGTTCCGCTATAGGACCCGTCGGGGCTGACGGAGACATTTTGGTATCCGAACGAGTAGCCCGTCATCGCGGTCGCATAGAGATAGGGGACAGCGGGATTGAGCGGCGCCGCGTCGTCGCCGATGTCAGATCCGAGAGCGATGCCCCAGCTGACACTGGGAAGACCGACATTCGCGCCGGTCAAGCTGCCGAGTTGGCTGGCATATTCGCCGGTCGGACTGTTGAACGTCACATCGCGACCGGCCCAGGTGATCGAATCAAATATGCCGACGCCCGGAACCCGACTGGGAGTCGTGACAATGGCGACCGGCGCACCGGACGCGGGAAGCGGGATGTCGCCCCAAGCGCTTTCCAGGGTAATGTCGCTGGTGGTGGTGAATCGGAGTTGGCCGTTCGTCGTCGACGATTGCCAGTCGGACTGCAAGGCGAAGCCGGCCCCGCTGGGTCCGTTGAGCCAGAGCCGATCGCCGTCCAACCAGACATCGAGGTCGCCCTGGGCTTTCAATTCCGAGGGGCTCAATCGGCCGGTGACGACGCCGACGACGGCGTTCTTGTCGGATCGATCGACGAAATTGACGTCGTAGCCATTGCGAATGAGCAGGTCGCCGCCCCCGCTGCCGATATAGACATCGCGGCCGGCGCTCCCCATGAACACGTCATCGCCCACTCCGCCGATGAGCGAGTCATTCCCGGCGCCGCCATCGGCAATGACCGGCTTGCTGGTCTGATTGAAAAACCGGTCATTGCCCGGACCACCGGTGAAGACAATGCGCTCAACATCGCTCGCCAGGTATACCTGGTACGCTTTGGTGATGTTGTCCTTGACCCTGATCTGACCGGAGTTGAAATCGGTTACAACGACGTCGGCACGATGGCTGTCGGCCGCAATTGTCAATTGGCCATCGGTCAGGCTGAAAGAGGCGGCGGGCACGATTCGGTCGTCGAAGCGGTGAACGTCGAGTCGGGACCGGCGTGACGGGCGGCCGCGTGCGGAGAGTGCGGGACATGGGGTCTTCCTCAGAAGTCGGGAGTTGTTTCGCTGGTTGGCCCCGCAAACGAATCCGGGACCCTTCGATTCAGGTATGTGTGAAGTGTGACAGGAAGTGAGAAGATTCCCCGCTGGCCAACGTTATTGCCATAGCGATTGGTTCACGTCATAATACATTCATTCTCCCATCCGTTTCGGCCGAATGGATCACGTCACATGGCCATTGTTTTTGATTGTCCGCATTGCAAGACCAACTACCGTCTGAAAGACGAATACGCCGGCAAAACCGCGACCTGCAAGAATCCGAACTGTCGTAAGGTCATCCCCATCCCGGAGCCGGCTGCGCCGGTGCGATCGTCCAAAAAGGTTGATGTGGACGCTTTGGCGGCGGCGCTGTTTTCAGATGAGAATGTTGACAAACAAGGCGCTCCCGTGGAGGAGATGATCGCCGTCACGTGCGCGGGCTGCGACAATGTCTGGCAAGTCGAGGCGTCCAAGGAAGGCAAGAATGTTTTGTGTCCCGAGTGCCGCAAACCCAATCGGGTGCCTCCGCGCAAGAAGGAAGAAAAGGCCGACTGGCGAACTGGCGCTTCCGGTCGGCCGTCCATGGCGAAGGTGGAGACCGGGCTCAACGTCGAGGGGGCGTTTGCGACGACCAACGTCGGATCCATCGGTCAGCAAACCGCCAAAAAGCTTGTCGACGAACGAGCGGCCGAAGAAGAGCCGGAGGTCCGGCGCAAAAAACTGATCAAGCGCGGGATCATTGGCCTCGTCGTCGTTGCGGTGCTCACTGGTAGCGTCTATTACCTGGTGAAACAGAAGAAGATGGCCGCCGCCGACGCCAAGATGGAGGATGCGGTCAAGGAATTAACCGGCGAGGGCGGTACTCAGGATCCGCGCTTCCTGGCGCTCATTCACCGAGCGTCCGGCGAGCATCGCATTCGCACTGCGACCTCCGAAAAGGACGCGATCGACGCACGGAAGGACCTCCAGACCGCCCGCAACAAGTTCCCGCAGTCCGGCCCGGCGACCACTCGTCCGCGGATCGGAATGGCGTGCTGGTCGAGATCGCCATCACGATGGCCGACATGCTCGGCTCGAGCGAACAGGTCGCCAACGGTTCGCGCTTCAAGAAAGAGGATGTCCTGACAGAAATCCGCCGAACGCTGCAACATGTCAAGGACAGCGAATTATGTGCGGACACCTTGCGGGCCATTACACGCAAGGCGGTGGCCAAGGGGCATCCGACACTGCCCGGGGATGTGGCCCGGCAAATGCCGAAATCGGACGAGATGCTCGGCCAGGTCGGCCTGGAAATGCTGCAGATCGACAAGGAGGGCCTTCGCCCCGAGGTGGAAAAGATTATTGCTTCCGTACCCGCTTCCAGTGCGCCCTCAATTATCGCCGTACGGGGCATTCTCAAGAAGCCAGCCCCGAAGAAGGAGGGCGAGCCACAACCTGTATCGATGATCGCCACTGCCATCGAGGCCGCGTTCAAGGGCGATTCTGGTAGTATTTTGGGCAATTTGCGGGCAACCAAGCCGGAGGACCGAGTGATCGGGTTGACGGCGGCCGCCCGAGTGCTGGTCGAGACCAAGCCGAGCGAGGCGGTCACCCTGTTGCAGGCCGCAGCCAAGGAAGCGAGCGAGGCGAAGGCGTACAGCACACCTTGGGTCGTTGTGCGGATTTGCCGATTGCTGGCGAAAGCCGGCCAGTACGATTCGGCCGAGGCCTTGGCGACGACGTTGTCAAATGCCGAGGCGAAGGGGTGGGCCCGGCTCGAAATCCTTCGTGGACGGCTGGCGGCTGCCAAGGACTCCAAGGCCGACGATGCCTGGCTCGATCCCATTGGCGATCCAACTAAGCTCGCGGCCGCGGCCCAGGCTCGTGAAGAAATAGCCCGGCATAATGCAGCAGCCGGCATCGACTATCCCGGCATTACACTTTGGGAAAAGGGCAAAGTCCGCCCGTTCGGCATTGCCGGTACGGTCCTGGGCAGGGACGACCGGAGTGGGCGATAGTTCTTGGGAATAGCCTGGCGAGCCGAACGCCGTAAGGCGTCGGGTGTTGACATTACCCGGCGGCTTACGGCGTTCGGCTCGCCTAATGCTGACAATACCCGACGCCTCACGGCGTTCGGCTCGACTAATGCCGGCATGACCCGACGCCTTACGGCGTCCGGCTCGCCTGTGGGCGGGGGCGGGTGCGAGGCACTGGCGCGGGAGTTGCATATAACGCCTTCGACTCAGCAGACCCCTGAACCATTCACCCCCGCTCCTGCATGACCCCTCGGGAAATTCTTGCCTTCATCCGTGAGAAGGAAGTCAAAGCCGTCGATCTGCGGTTCATGGACTTCCCCGGCCAATGGCAGCACTTCACGATCCCGGCCGAGAACCTGGATGAAGTCACCTTTGAGGAAGGCCTCGGCTTCGATGGCTCCAGCATCCGCGGCTGGAAGTCAATCAATGAATCGGACATGCTCGTTAAGCCGGTGCCGGAAACCGCGTTCATTGACCCGTTCTGTCGCGAAGCGACGCTGACCCTCATCTGCAATATCCACGATCCCTTGACGCACGAGGATTACACGCGCGATCCGCGAAATGTCGCGCGCAAGGCCGTGAACTATATGAAATCCACGGGAATTGCGGACGTCGCTTTCTTCGGTCCGGAGGTGCAGTTCTTTGTCTTCGACGATGTCCGGTACGAACAAACCGCTCATTCGGCGTCCTATCGCGTGGACAGCGTCGAGGGCGCCTGGAACACCGGCCGCGACGAGAATCCCAATCTGGGTCACAAGTTGCGCTATGCCGAAGGCTATTTTCCCTGCCCACCTTCGGACGCGATGCACGATCTGCGTTCGGAAATCATGCGAGTGCTGATCGAGTGTGGACTGCGGGTCGAAGCGCATCGACACGAGGCGGCAACGGGCGGCCAGGGGGTTGTGGATATCCATTACGACGACCTGATACGTACTGCCGACAACGTGCTCAAGTACAAGTATGTGGTCAAAAATGTGGCACGCCGGCATGGAAAGACAGCGACGTTCATGCCGAAGCCGCTGTTCAACGATCACGGCTCGGCGATGAACGTGCATGTATCGCTGTGGAAAAATGGCGACAATCTATTTGCTGGTTCCCGCTCCTCGAGCGGATTACGCTACGCGGGTCTATCGAATGCCGCGGAATACGCGATTGGCGGCCTGCTCAAGCACGCACCGGCGCTATGCGCTTTCGCGAACCCCACCACCAACAGCTACAAGCGGCTTGTGCCCGGATTCGACGCCCCAATCAACCTCGCCTACAGTCAGCGCAATCGGTCGGCGGCCATTCGCATCCCGGTGACGCGGCCGAATCCGACCTCTAAGCGCATCGAATACCGTCTGCCGGACGCCGCGTGCAATCCGTACCTCACATTTGCCGGAATGTTGATGGCCATGCTCGACGGGATCAAAAACAAGATCCTGCCGGGAGAGCCCCTGGACAAGGACATTTACGATCTCGGCGCCGAAGAGTTGGCGAAAGTGCCCGGCACGCCCGCGTCGCTGGACGATTCGCTGCGCGCGCTCGAGAAGGACCACGAATTCCTGCTGCAAAGCGATGTGTTCACGCCGGACGTGATCGACACCTGGATCTGGTACAAACGCACGAATGAGGCCGACGCGATTCGCGTTCGACCTCATCCGTTCGAGTTTGCCCTGTATTACGACATCTAGCGCTACGCCGCGAGTGGCGTTAGAACCTCAGGATCAGGTCGGCGCCCGCTGTGAAGATGCCGTGGTGGCCGTTGAATGGCGTGGAGTCGTTGTTATAGTCGTAACGAACTTCCGGCCGAATCATGACCTCCTTACAGGGCTTGAATTGGAGGCCAAACGTCCCCGCGTAGTAGGTACCGTCGAACCCAGTCCTTTGGCCCTGGCAATCGCGGAACACTTCCAGTCGCGTGCAGCTCGACCACTTGTCGTTGAAGTTGTATTGCAGGTAGCCGACGGCACCGCCCCACTGGGCCGTGCCGGTGCCGCCGTTGAAGTTGGTGATGCTGCTGGTGGCGATCGCCGGCACGTCGGTCTGGTAGCCGTAGATTCCTTCCAACGCGACGGTGCAGTCGTCCGTAAGCTTGTTCGTGTAAACGACGTCGAACACGTTTATATTGTTTCGGCCGAATGGTTCATAGGCGAGGCCGATGGTGGTGTATCCCTGAACCGGACCATGCGGTTTGGTCGCGTCGAACTTGCCGTCGCCGAACGTCGTGCTCAGGGCCAGGGTCTGCTTCTCATCGTCCGAGGTCAAGAGGATCTGTCCCTCGTAGCGCCATTTCTGCGACCCGTCGAAGAACACGTCGTTGCCGTTGATGAACATATTCTTCACGGTCAGGTTCTGGTTGACCTTGGTCGTGGCCAAGATGCCGACGTGAAAGAACGGCGGGGCCCAATTGAACGCGTAGGACCGAGACATCAGCGGCGTGGACGGGGCCATCACGCTCTCGTACCCAAACTGGCAGAACATGCGGCCGATCTGGAGTTCAGTCCCCTGGCCGCCGATCCCGGGCAGCCAGGCGGTGTAGGCGAAGACGGGGATATCGCCGCCGTAGATGTTTTGCTCGAACCCATTCAATTCACGTGGGTCGAGGTTCTGGTTTTTGAGCTGATTGTTTAGGAAGCCGCGAATCAACGTGAATCGGTAATCGCTGCCATAAAGGAATGCCACCTTGAACCCGTGTTGCACCTCCGCCTTTTCCCAGTCGAGCGGCTTTTCGATGTTGAGCCAGACCTGTTGCAGTAGGGCGCGTATCCGCCCGGTCGTTCCAGGTGACTGGCAAGTTGCTGACATTGCGGTTGCTAATGTTGTAAGACGCCGCGATCCAGCCATCGACTTTGATGTTGTCCTCGGCCAGTACACTGCCGAGATAAGTCCCGTCCAGCGCTTTCATGAAATAGCCGCGGTCGTCCGGCTTCTTCTCTTCTTCCTTCTTCTCCTCGCCGTTGCCGTTCTTCTTCTCGTCGCCATTGCCATTCTTTTTGGGCTCGGCCTTCGGCATCGCCGGAATGGTGGCCATAGGCATGGGCGACATCGGCATCGGCATCGGTTTCATCGGCATCGGCGTTTGCACGGGCTGCATGAGCACCGGCATCTGCGACGAATTGACCGTCGGCATCAACGTCATCCGCGTTCCGGGAGGGATGGGCCGAGCCATCGGCATCAGCACCGGACGCGGAGACATCGCCGGCGATGGCATGGGCAGCAGCGGTTGAGGCGCGGCTATGCGGGCCGGACGCTCCGAGGCGAATGACGAATCCCCCGCCGGCGAAGGGGGCGCGGGCGGGGCAATCGGACTTCCTTGTCCGATCGTCAAAGCCGCGCCCAATAAGTACACGTTCAACATGTGCTTCCTCGTCGATCAAACGGATCTGTTGGTGGAATGGGGATCGATTCCGTCCGCATCCCCCAATCTTCGCTTCCACCACTCAGTCCGCGAGGGTTTTGTCGTGTGATAAGATCGGCAATCTGGCAGAATCGCTTCGTTCGAGGAATGAGAACAAAGCGGATTTATCGGAAACTTGTACTGATTCTGCTGATCAGGCAAAAAGCTGAAAAATGGATCTGCCGTGCAAGATCCTTTTGCTGACTGTTTTTCGGGCATTCTTTGACACGTTATTGGGCACCCAGAACCGAACCACCGCTTCAATTCTGCGCGGTCTCGCTTTTTTTTGCGCAATCTTGGCGGCTTTCTTCCGCCAAAACTCATGATTGGCAGATGAGGTTGGGCCACGCGGCGGCTCCCGGCATTGTCCTTGCAATAGGAGTAGGTTCCGACCGCAATTTGCACTAGCACTCCACCCGCACCCCGCTTTTTGGAGTCCCTACGAGTGTCGCGTCTCCTACTCTCTCCCGGACTACTGGCCACATTCGTTGTCATCTTCGCATTTGGAGCGGTTCCCGTTCGGGCTGACAACCCCGACAACCTACCGTTCCCTCGCGTTGTCGGCGTGGACAAAAAGCCAGAGACTAAACCGGTCGATCACAAAACGGACAAAAAGCCGGAGGCAAAGGCGGTCGAGCCGCCGAAGGATCCGCCGACGCCCCCCATGCCAATGCCGCCAGTTGTTAAGGAGAAGGCTCCGGTCAAACAAGACACGAAAGAGCCTGTGGCCGTCGATGGGAAAAAAGAGGATCCGAAGCCGGACCCCATTGCGGATGTCAAGAAAATTGCCGAGAAGGGCGTCAGCGACGCGGCCGACGGAATGAAACGCGGGGACAACGCCTGGGTTCTAACGGCCAGCGCTCTCGTCTTGTTGATGACTCCCGGACTCGCGCTTTTCTACGGCGGCATGGTCCGGCGGAAAAACGTCCTGGCGACGATGATGCAAAGTTACGCGGCGATGGCAGCCGTTGGGCTTTATTGGGTCGCGATCGGTTATGGCTTGGCGTTCGGCCCGTCGCAAATCAAGGTCGATATGTTCGGAGTGGAGGATGGCGGGATCGTTGGTTGGAGCTGGAAGTTGTTCTTCCTCCAGGGTGTCAACGCGAATGAGTATTTGCCCGGTTACAACATTCCAGTGCTTTCGCACGTCATGTTCCAGGGCATGTTCGCCATCATCACGCCGGCTCTGATCTCCGGTGCAATCGCCGAGCGCATTCGATTCTGGCCCTGGGTCTTGTTCATGATCGCATGGGTCACATTCGTTTACTGCCCGCTCGCTCACATGGTCTGGGCGTTCGACTGGTTCTATGCCGACCCGGTCACACCGGGCAAAGACATCGGAGCGTCCGCGATCGGTTTGTTAGGCAAGCTGGGAGCACTCGATTTTGCCGGCGGCACGGTTGTCCACATTGCCGCGGGGTTTGGCGGCCTGGCCTGCATTTGCATTCTCAAGAAGCGCACGGGCTATCCCGAACACGCCATGCACCCGAACAGCATGGTTCTCACGCTGATCGGAGCTGGCTTACTCTGGTTCGGCTGGTTTGGCTTCAACGGCGGTTCCGCCTTGAACGCGACGGACTTGGCGACAACAGCATTTTCGGCAACACAGGCCGCCGCCGCGGCCGCTGGGCTGAGCTGGGTCGTTGTCGAGTGGATCTTTAAGGGCAAGCCTACTGCCCTGGGCCTGGCGTCGGGGGTTGTGGCGGGACTCGTCGCGGTCACGCCAGCGTCGGGCTTTGTTTACATCTGGGGCGGTGCGCTGATCGGCGTTGCCGCGGGAGTTGTCTGTTATTTCGCCGTCCAAGTGAAAACGTTGTTCGGCTATGACGATTCGCTGGATGCGTTCGGCGTCCATGGCATCGGCGGCTTCCTCGGCGCCGTGCTCACCGGGGTGTTCTCTTACGCTGCGGTTCAGTCGGCGAGCGCCGACGGCTTCTTTGCCCATATGCGCCTGGACAGCAACAAAGCGGCGCTGGAGAAAGAGGCGGAATCGCTCAAGAAACAAATCCCGGAGATCGAAAAGCAAGGCCCCGCGTTGCAGAAGAAGAGCGAGGACGCCGCGAAGGCAGCTGAAAATGCCAAGAACGACAAGGTGAAGGACGAACTTCAGAAGAAGGCGGATGAGGCCAAGGCTGAGTACGAAGAAGTTGCCAAGAAGATTGATCGCCGCAAGGCTCGGATCGACGCCATCACGAAACCGAAGGATTCCAAGGATCCGACTGATAAGGGGGGCGAACTCGCGCAACTCGCGGACAAGGTCGACGGCTACAAGAAGGATGACAAAGGGTCGATGACCCAGCCGATCATTCAGCTCAAGGCGGCGTGCTTCTCGGCCGTGTTCGCATTCGTCGGCAGCCTGATTCTCGCGTTCCTGGTGCAAGCGGTGACGCTCGGAAGATTCCGCACATCGGAAGCGGATGAGAACGAAGGTCTCGATCAGACCGAGCACGGGGAGACGGGCTTCGACCTGGTGGGCGTCGATGCATTTCCGGTGCGGCACTCGACCGAACCGAAGGCCGCCAAAGTGCCCCCGGGTGGAAAGCGATTCGACGTCGTCGTTGATGGAGTTGATAACGGCGGCTTGATCCAAGCGTGGTCGCAGTTGTGCCAACCAACGGATGGACCGCCAGACCCCGACTTCAAGGCTGTTTACCCATACGTCACGACGGTGCAGGGAAATCGGTTCCGTCTGCGGGGCGGCGAGCCGAAAGTGGTGTCGGCGAGCATTCAGAACTTGTTCCAAAAGAAACTGGGCAAGCCGTTGAGGGTCCGCGTTGAGGAATGATTCGGTTATGCGGATTTGTAATCCGTCCTCACTGGCAAGCGTGTGTACGGGGATGGATTGTAAATCCGTCCCTGCCTTACTCTCCCTTTAAGGAACTCTCGTGAAACTGATCGTCGCCATTATTAGGCCCGAGAAATTGGAGGACGTGCAGCGGGCCCTCAATGCCGTGGATGTTTATCTAATGACCGTTTCCGACGTACGCGGCTGTGGCCGGCAGAAAGGCCACACGGAAGTCTATCGCGGGCAAGAGATCGAGATACGTCTCTTGCCAAAACTGAAGCTCGAGATCGCCGTCAACGAAGCGTTCGTCGAGGCGACTGTCGAGGCAATCGTTCATTCCGCCCGTTCCGGCGAGACCGGTCAGATTGGCGATGGTAAGATTTTCGTATTGCCGCTCGATGACGCAGTGCGGATTCGCACTGGCGAACAGGGAAGCACCGCGATTGGACCGTAACCGTCGATGGGACGCGCATGGATGCGTCGCCCGACGTGCGCCGACTCCGGCAACGAGCGCGGATATGCGGCGGGTAAACGTCGGGCTGACGCTTCGACGCTCGCCAATATTGCGAGAAACTCATAATCGAACACCAGCGATTCGCAACCATTACTCTCCACACAAGGACCAAACCCGATGGCCAACGTGACGGCGCGGGGTGGCATCATTCAGAAGATTGCCAC
Organism: uncultured Gemmataceae bacterium; assembly: GCA_963773845.1. Classification (GTDB taxonomy): domain Bacteria; phylum Planctomycetota; class Planctomycetia; order Gemmatales; family Gemmataceae; genus SIAJ01. The sequence continues at coordinate 24,573 of CAVZCU010000010.1, read as the reverse complement.
CAAACAGCACAAGCTTGATCTCATTGACTTCAAGGAATTGCACTTCAAGGACGCGTTCGGACTGAACGTATTCAGCGAAGCCGTTCAGCGCGAACGCCTGCCGAAGCCGATCTTTAAGGCGTTGCAACGAACGATCAAGAAGGGCGAACGACTGTCCGAAGAAGTCGCTGACGCATTCGCCAGCGCTCTCAAGGATTGGGCGCTCGAAAAAGGCGCCACCCACTTCACGCATCAGTTCCAGCCGATGACCGGCATCACGGCCGAGAAGCACGATAGCTTCATCTCGCCGAATGGCGACGGGACGGCCATGGCCGAGTTCAGCGGCAAGGAACTGGTCCGGGGCGAACCGGACGCGTCGTCTTTTCCCTCGGGCGGCTTGCGTGCAACTTTCGAAGCCCGTGGCTACACCGCTTGGGACCCGACGAGTCCGCCGTACATCATGGAAGCGCCGAACGGGGCGACGCTGGTCATTCCGACCGCGTTTGTTTCCTGGACGCACGAAGCGCTCGACAAGAAGACGCCGCTCTTGCGCTCCATGGATGCACTGTCGCACCAGGCCAAGCGCATTTTGAAGCTATTCGGCAAGAACGTTTCCAAGGTGTTCACGACGGTCGGCCCCGAGCAGGAATACTTCCTGATCGACCGGCAGTTCTTTCTGGCTCGTCCCGACCTGATCAACGCCGGCCGGACTCTGTTCGGCGCTCCGCCGCCCAAAGGTCAGGAGATGGAGGACCAGTACTTTGGCGTGATTCCGGAACGCATCATCGCCTGCATGGCGGACACCGAGATTGAGCTTTACAAGCTAGGCGTACCCGTGAAAACGCGCCATAACGAAGTGGCGCCCAGTCAGTATGAAATTGCTCCCATCTTCGAGGATTCCAATCTCGCCACCGACCACAACCAGTTGGTTATGGAGGTAATGAAGAAGACGGCGCCCAAATATGGATTGGCCGTCCTCTTCCATGAGAAGCCGTTCGCGGGCATCAACGGTTCGGGCAAGCACAACAACTGGTCGATGTCAACGGATGACGGCGAGAATCTGCTCAACCCCGGAGACACGCCGCACGACAACGCGCAGTTCCTCGTCTTCTGCACGGCCGTGATTCGCGCCGTTGCGAAGTATCCGGAACTCCTCCGCCTCGCCGTCGCCAGTGCCGCGAACGATCATCGACTCGGAGCCAATGAGGCCCCGCCTGCCATCATCTCGATCTTCCTCGGTGATCAGCTTCAGGACATCATGGATCAGCTGGAGAAGGGACCGCCCAAGTCAACCAAGTCCGGCGGGTTCATGGATATCGGCGTTTCGGTTCTGCCCAAGTTGCCCAAGGATGCAGGCGACCGCAACCGAACCAGCCCATTCGCCTTCACGGGCAATAAGTTCGAATTCCGCGCCGTGGGTGGCTCGCAATCGATCGCCGGACCGAACACGGTGCTCAATACGATTGTTGCCGAGTCGCTCGATTTTATCGCGTCCAAACTCGAGGCGGCCGTCCAGGGCGGAAAAAGCCTGAACGCCGCCATTCAGGAACTCCTGCCGGCGATAATCAAGGAGAGCAAGAAGGTGCTCTTCAACGGCGACAACTACACGGAAAGCTGGCACAAGGAAGCCGAACAACGTGGGCTGCCGAATGTGCGAAACACCGTCGATTCATTGCCGGTGATTGTCCGCAAAGAATCGATCGATCTCTTCACGAAGTATCGCGTCTATTCCGAGGGGGAACTGCGGAGCCGGTTCAACATCCTGACCGAGAATTATGTCAAGACCGTCGCGATCGAGGCCAAGCTGACTCGCTTCATGGGTCAGACGCAGATTCTGCCCGCATGCATTCGCTATCAGGGCGAGGTGGCGAATGCCGCCAATGCGACCAAGGCCGCGGGCGTGGATAGTGCCCCGCAGATTGCCCTGTTGAAAACGCTCACCAATGGAATTGGCGATCTGCAAAAGGCACTGGCCGATCTCGATGGCGCTCTCGGCCACCATGCCGAAGGTGAGTTGATCGACCACGCGAAGCACTCGCGCGACAAGGTGATTCCCGCCATGAATAGTGTGCGGGTCGCGGCCGACAAGCTGGAAGGAATCGTTGCCGACGATCTGTGGCCGATCCCGACCTACCGCGAGATGTTGTTCATCAAATAGTTGGATTTGCCGCCTGCGGCGTAGCCCTCGCTACGCCGCTCGCGGCGTCGATCAGCACGTACACCGCGTGTAAAGCGACGAGTGTACCGATCAGATAGAGCAACCACTTGACCATCTGGATCAGTTCGTTCGTCTTGTCCTCCATTACCGGCAGCGATTGGTTCACTTCCGTCAATCCGGTTTCCATTTGTTCGAGCGATGCCTCTTGCTGTCCGAGTCGGCTATCCAACTGATCGGTGAAGGCCGGCAAAATATCGGCAAGCGAGCGTGCAATCGCCGACGAACTCGCCATCGCTTTTTCGTATTCATCGCGATTAGCCGTTGCCTCGTCGAGTTGCAAACGAGCTTGATTCAATACGGTCGCGGATTTCTTCAAGCCGAGAGCGACTTCGGGCCAACCCTTCATCGTCTCGTCCAGGGTCTTTTGAACTGCTTTCAGACCGGTTGCCAGTTCGCGCAACTTCTTCGTTTCTCGGAGCGTCGTCGTCAGTGTCTTGCCCATGTTGGGCAAGGCTTCGGCGAGCGCCGCTGTTTGATCGGGAACCGACTTCAAAAGCTTTTCCGTTTCGGCCTGGCTCTTGAGCGCGGTCCCGAGGGACTCGCGGGTCGACTTGACGGACTTGCGACTTTCAGCGAGTGCCTTTTCCAGTTCGGGTAGGCTTTTCGCCATCACGTCGAGTTGCTTGTTCGCCGCTTTCACCCCCTTGGTCGCTTTGCGCAAGCCCTCGGCGACCTTCTCGCCATCGGGCCAGAATGGCTTCGATTCAAAGCTGGGTCGGAAGCCATTGAACGTGACGACCGGATACGAGATGGCACTTACTTTGTCGACCTGGTCGGCGGTCGAGGACAGAGAGATTTCCATCCCCGCCAGGCCTTCCTTCATCGCGGCAACTTGATCGGGCTTGACGAGTTCGCCGAGCTTCTCTAGCCCCGTATCGAAAGCGCCGAGGCCATCATAAATAGTCCTGGCCGACTTGAGATTGGGCGGCGCCTGGCGAAGCAAGGCGGCGAGGCGTTTGGCATCCTTTTCGAGACCACTGAGGGCCTTATCCAATTCCGCGGCCGATTTTTCCGATGGGTCGACCACGCCGGTTTCGAGGAAGGTCCCCGCCTGGCCGAGCCCCGCACTGACCTGCTTCATGCGCTTGACATCGACCGTGTCCGCCCACGCATTGAGTCCCTTGGAAACGTCGGCAAGCGACTGGGCAATCGCCTCCACCGTTTGAAAATCAACCCGTTGTTGCGAGGCCGCATCGGCGGCGGTGCGCGTCTGGATGCGGAGTTGCTCGGCCTTGTTGGGAAGATCCTGACGGCGGAGGTCGCTCACTTGCTCGCGCATGAGCCGAACTTGCGTCTCACTGCCCTCAGTCACCTTTTGAACGCGATTGAAGTTCTCGGAAACACTCTCTCGCGATGGGAGTCGAACACCAATCAGAACAATAGCCAGCGAGACGGCAATCTCGAGCATGCCAAGACCAGCAAGGAAATAACGGCGCATCGATCCTACCCTCCGCATTCAGCTGACGGAACACTGAATTATAGCTGCGCTTCTCCATGCGGCGCCGCACGATGATCCGCCGCGGAAACCGGGAAAAACAGGCGTTTGGGAGGCCAAATTGGCGAAAAACCCTGAAAAACTGGGGGATTCGTAAAGGATTCGGTTGACAGCACCCCTCTGTCTCATTACTTTCCCTCTTACGGTTGGACCGGATTTCCCTATTTTTCCCGAGGAGACAACATGGCCAAGTCCGGAAAGAAGTCCATCACGAAGGCGGAGATCTACGACCGGATCGCCAAGGAAACAGGCCATCCCAAGGCCGAGGTGAAGAAGTTCTTCACCGCCCTGGAAGAGCTTGTCGTTAATCAGCTGGGCAAGAAGGGCACGGGCGTTATCACCCTTCCGGGGCTGGTGAAGCTCACCGCCATCAAAAAACCGGCCAGCAAGGGCGGCGAACGGCGGCCGAATCCGTTCAAGCCTGGCGAGTTCATCATCACCAAGCCGAAGCCCGCCAGCGTGAAGGTTCGCGCTCGCGCCTGAAGGCCTTCGCCGAAGCCCTCAAGTAATTCGCTTCGCCAAGCTAATCATTCGAGCCTGCCCATACAAAGGCGGGCTCGTTTGCTTTGCGAAGCCGCTTTTCCGGTTCGAGATTTGCGGTATCGTGACGAATAACCCGGTAGAGGATCTTGTCGCCGGGCCCTTTACCACGGAAGCCGCCATGACCGCTACCATTCCCGAATCTGTGGACGTCGCCGATCGCCTGGAACGACTGGAAGGCGAAATGGGCGAAGTGCGGCACGCCCTGGCCGAGCTGGCCCAGGTGGTGGTTGTCGACATCAAGGAACGGCGCGAAGCGGCCCTGGCTGATTCCACGCCCGTGTCGGAGATTCCCATTCCGGCTTCGCTCATTCCGGGCGGAAAGACGATTAACACCGTCAACACCCTCCGCCGCCACTGGCTACTGATTGATCTGCTCGGCCAAATTGGAACCATGGTTCGCATGTACCTGCATCCACGTTATCGCGTTCGGCGATCGACGCAGCTTACCGTGGTCGTGTTGATCGGACTGTTCATTGCAAACTACCTCGTCTTCAATTTGCTCGTCCTGCACATACCCATCGTCAGCGAAGTGATGGAGCGCCTGCTGGATATCCTCCTGGCCGCGCTTCTGTACATGGTGCTAAGTCGGGAGGTCATCCGCTATCGCCAAGTAGTTGGTCAGTTGACCCTCGCTCCGCGAGCCTGGACGCAGACTCCCGTGTCGCTTCTGCACAACGATCCGGAGACGGCGGCCACAACGCGGGAGGAGAGTCCCTGATGATTCGTCTGGGCGTGAATATCGATCACGTGGCCACCGTTCGCCAGGCACGCCGGGCTCGGGAACCGGATCCAATCATCGCGGCCGCCCTGGCGCTTCTGGGAGGCGCTGACGGCATCACCATTCACCTTCGCGAGGATCGCCGGCATATTCAGGATCGCGACCTTCAGATTCTCCGGCAGACCGTGCCAAGCGGTCTGAATTTGGAGATGGCCTGCGCCGATGAAATTGTCCACCTGGCGATCCATGCCAAGCCGGACCAGGCTACCCTCGTTCCGGAAAAACGGCAAGAGCTAACAACCGAAGGGGGGCTCGACGTCGTTGCGAATTACGCCAATGTGGAGCATTCGGTCCGCATCTTGCAGCAAGCCGACATTCCCGTGGCATTATTCATCGACGCCGACCTCCGTCAGGTGGACGCGGCCAAGAAACTGGGCGCGATTGCAATCGAGTTTCATACCGGCGCCTATGCCGATGCGCGGACGCGCTCCGGAGCGGAAAAGCACCTTGAGCAATTGTCGCGATCGGCCGCCCACGCAGTCGACCTCGGCTTGCACGTCCACATGGGTCATGGATTGAATTACCTGAACGTCAAGCCGATCGTCCGAATTCCAGGTGTCGAGGAATTGAACATCGGTCACAGCATCGTGTCGCGCGCCGTGCTTGTCGGAATGGTGCAGGCGGTCCGAGATATGAAAGAGGCAATGTGCGAGCATTATCCAAACCGACACAAATAGATTTCCCCGACCTTTGCATCTGATGGGAGTCGCAACGATGGCCGCGATGGTCAAGAGTGATGTGGCTGGCTTTCCTCGGCGCCAGGGCAAAGTCCGCGATGTCTACGATCTCGGCGACAAGCTGATGATCGTCGCCACCGATCGCATTCAGCGCCTTCGACTGGGTGTTGCCGACGGCGATTCCGGACAAGGGCCGGGTATTGACCGCCCTGACGCTCTTTTGGCTTCGATGGTTGGGGGTACCCAATCACCTGTTGACCATCAAACAGCCGGACTTCCCGCGCGAGTTTCAGTCGCCGGATTTCGCCGGTCGCAGCATGCTCTGTGCGCAAGACCGAGGTTGTTCCCATTGAGTGCGTGGTTCGTGGCTATCTGGCCGGCTCCGGCTGGAAAGACTATCGCCGGACCGGGGCCGTCTGCGGTGTGAATCTGCCGGCCGGCATGCAAGAGTGCCAGCAGTTGCCAGAACCGATCTTTACGCCGTCGACCAAGGCGGAGACCGGTCACGACGAGAACATTTCGTTCGAACAAATGACCGCCACGGTCGGAGCGAACACGGCGAATGAACTCCGCAGCATGAGTCTGGACATTTACCGGCGGGCCGCCGAATATGCCCGGGGTCGCGGCGTAATCATCGCGGACACCAAGTTTGAATGGGGCCGGCTCCCTTCCGGTGAAATCATTCTGATCGACGAGGTGCTGACGCCCGACAGTTCGCGCTTCTGGCCCGGAGACAGTTATTCGCCCGGCCGATCGCAACCGTCGTTCGACAAGCAATTTGTCCGCGATTGGCTCGAATCGACGACCTGGGACAAGAACAGCCCACCGCCGGATTTGCCGCCGGAAGTCGTGGAGAAGACGCGACAGAAGTATCGCGAGGCCGTGGAGCGGCTCACAGGCTCGCCCCTGGCTTGACGAGCTTACTTCTTCGGCGATTTGATCGCCGGCACCATCGCCGGCACCGTGGGGAATTTCCCTTCGGTCACACTCACCTTGACACCGACCGCCAAAAGCCCTTCTTGAGCGCTTTGTTCCAGGTCGTGTAAGCGGGGCTCGCGCATCAACGATTCAAATTGGAATGCCGCGGTTCGCGGATTCATCCACGTGAGCTTGAGTTCTCGACTCCCCTTGCGAACCGGGAGTTCGGCGTAAAAGGAATCTCCCGGTCGATACGTCATCGCCATATTGTCCGCCGATGCGAACGTGTAGACGAGGCTCTGTTTGTCGCGTTCCGGCTCGCCGACCTGGCGTAGGGTCCGGCGAACCGTCTCATCGACGCCGTGCTTTCGCAATATAAGCGTCAATTCTCCGGCCGGTCGGACCAGCGCATCGCTGAGCGTGTCCGGAATTCGCAACTTGATTTGCTTGGGTTCCAACTCAAACGAACGTTGTCGCAGGAATGCAGCCGTCGTGGTCGCTGGATTCTCAGCCTTGGGGTCCAGCAGGCGAGCGAGCAAGCCGACCAGTTCGCGCCAGTCTCGTAAGGCGGGCGCCATGAGAAACTCGCCGACGCGAGCCCAATCCGCGGGCAATTGATTCTTTCCGCCCGTCACGCTCTGTAAGCGCTCCAAAACCAGTCGCTGCCCTTCGCGGATCGCCTGGTCGAACGATCGATTCAGCCGCCTTGCGAACTCCGGCCGCAGGGCATCGGGAACCAAATCCAGCGACCACCGGGAATGATTGGGATAATCCTTCTGCAATTCTTGCCATCGTGCCGTCCCAATTTCTGAAATGTTCGCGTCGGGTGGCAGCGGACTGAACGCGAGCGGCGAGCGTTCATTCTCGCCCAGCATACCGATCGCCTGAGCGAAGTTGCGCACCAGCACCAGCCGATCGCGCGTCTTTTCCCAGTCGCTCCGTGATAAAATGACATCTTCGAATTCGTAAGCGAGGCCGCGAACTGGATCCGACTTCGGGAACGGCAGCGCCGTCTCAACGTCCGACAACTCATGGACGTGCTCGGCCCACGTGGGATTCACGTCTTCGGCCTGGAGCAACGCAATCGCGCGATTCGCCAGCGAGAAGTAGAATTGCTTCAATTGGCCAACCGCCTCACGCATTGCCGCGATTTCTTGAAGCGATTGCTCGCGTTGCCTCACCGCCTCCGTTGGCGCCCACTCGCCCAGGTAGTTTGCCGGGGGTGCGGTGTTTGCGAGCCGCGTTTCGATCTGCTTCAACTCCGCGAGCGAACGAGCCTGGCTCGGCGAAGGGATGGCAGCCAACTCGTCGCGGAATCGAACGTACTCGCTGTCTTCTTCGAGGCGATCGCGAACGAATGATTGCTCCTCATTCGAAAGCTTGGCGAAGTCGGGATCGGACTGAATCGCCAGCCATTCCTTCATCCGCCGATCGAGTCCAGGCCCTAATCGCGTCGCGGCCGTCGGCCCTTCGGCTGCGCAGGGCTTCAATTCGATCGGCCAGAGTGAAATTGCCCGATTGCTGCGGGTTCAAGAGCAGAACCGCACCGCCGACAATCATCGCCGCGAGCAAGCTGCCGGCGCTCGCAACCGTCCAGAGCATTCGCTTGTGCGAACGAGCCTGGCGAACCCGAAAGGCGTTCGCACTTTCAAACGTGGAGTGAAACAGCTCGGCCACGCCGTACGGCTCACGCGGCTGGGGCGGTGCATCGGTCAGAGCGGGTCTGCGAACGGCGGTCGCTCGAACCTCCAGGTCGATCGTGCCGAACGCCAGTTGGCCATTGCGCAGGCCGTTGCCTTCCAGGAACTGCTGGAAGCGATGATTCACATCGCGTTTGCGTTCCTCGATGCGGGCTTCCCACATCGCATGGCTAATCGTGGCATCGCGGACGAGCAAGTCACACTTGGTCAAGACCAGAAAGACGGGCATGCCGCCGACCGCGTGGGCCCGGCCACGGTATTGTTCGAGAAAGCGCAGGAAGCGAACAAATTCGCGAAAGTCATCGTCGACTTGCGAATGGGGCGCCGATGCGTCGATGGCCAGAATTAAGGTGTCCGCGGAAAGCACCGCCCCGGCAAGCGTGCCTTCCCGGTCCTCCGCGACCATGGACCGCTTCTGCCGAAGCAGATCGTTCGCTGCCCGGCCGTCGCAATCGAATAAGACGGCGGGACGCGATGGCTCGCCAAACGGACTGAATCGCACCGGGTACGGGACAATCTCTTCCTGTGTCTCGCGCTGGCGGTCCTGGTATACGCGATCACGGAGTTCGCCTAGTCCGTGCGATAGATCGACCAGATGCCCATGCAGAATTCGCTCCTGCGATTCCGCGGCCTGGGCCAGCGCTCCGAGAAGTGACGACTTGCCCGCGTCCGGCATGCCAAATAGCACCACCCGCAACGCGGACGGGTCGATCGGTGCGGGCTGAACCGGCGGCGGGGACAGGGCCGACATCGGATGCAACGACCTCCTGCCTAGTGCGCTGTCCAAGCTGCAATGGGGCGATCAGTCGTAGCAGAAGTCGCCAGACCAGCCCTTTCAACATGGCGGAACCCTCTATGAAAATAGGGGTTTCCTGGTTGCTGTGCCCGGGATGCGATCCCGGGGGCGGGCTGGCAAACCGAACCAGAACTCGGAAACTGCTTGTTTTTCCGAGGGGCCGCTTCCCCAGCTTGCCAGGCTTGCCAGGTCGCCATGTTGAAAGGGCTGGTCGCCAGACTTCCGCGACCGGCGCTCCTTCGCGGAAATCTGGCGACTTCTGCTACCCCTTTATTAAGCGTGGACACTGCACTAGTCGAGAATTCTGTCGATGTTTTCGACGCGGGTGTGAATCCCAATTTGGTTCGCGTGTTTAATGAACGCGTTCACATCGGGGGTGCCGGCTTCGGAACTGTTCTTGAAAACGCGCACTTCGAGAAGTTGGAGCTTTCCACCCGCGCTGTCTTTCAGCGCATCGAGCTTTTTCAAAGCGGCGTTCAACTCGAGTGCTTCGGGTTCCCCGTCAAATCGGAATGTCTTGGGAAAGTCGGCCGCGGGTTGAATCGTCACGGTCAATCGCGTGACCACGACGGTTTCAGTGGTGGTCACGCTCGATTTGGTCGGCGGCTGCTTTTCCTTGCCGAGATTCTCTTTGCTCGACGTCGGGCCGCCGGTGTCTTTGCCCTCGCCGCTCCCCGAGCCTCCGAGCCCCCAGCCGGTTCCGAAGCGGAACAACAAATAGGCAACCAGAATCGCGACGGCAATTCCACCGAGCGTTCGCGTGGCCTGCTCCAGTCGGGGATTGAACTTCTGCTTGAACGCGAACTTGGCCAGCAATCGACAGACGAGGAGAGTGACGAGATTGCCGATCAAGAATCCGCCGGCCACGGCAAGCACATACATGACGTACTTGCCGGCCTTGGTGGCGACGTCCACATCGGCAAGCAACAGGTCCATTCAGCGATCTCTCACGGGACGAACGGTCGGTCGAACTGGAATTGTACATCCTTGAACCAACGGGCGTAGGCGTCCGCCTGTTGCTGTTCGGGATAACCCGACCGCTGCCGGGGATAAAGAATCAGAAAGAACGGCTCCTTGGTGCCGCTTTCCCGTTTATGCAAAGTAATCACCGCATCGGCTGCCGCCTGAGTATTCACATTCACACGCCGGCCGTTCTGCAGGTAATACAGCCGGCCGTCCTTCGGATCGATCTCCAACACCTTGACGCTGAGCCGTTCCGCCAGGTTGCCGCGTTCGGCTTTCAACTTGTCGACCTCGCGACGGGAGGCAACCAATTGCTTTTGCAGTTCCTGAACGTCCTTCGGCAATTCGGGGTCGAGCGCTTTTCTTTCGCCTTGGCATCGGGCTCCGCCTCGCTCGAACTGGCGACGAACGGCATCAGCAGAAAGATGCAGAATAGCAGGATGAGCACATCGATGAGCGGAACGAAGAATCGTGTCACGCTGCGTTTGGGCCGCTCGATCATCGCGCCTCTCCCTTGGCGACCGGCGGCCCGCCCGCAAGCGAGCGAATGATGTCGCGGCCGAGGAGCACAACCCATGTGGGCAGGATGTTCATCAGCGCCATGAATAGGCCGCTGCCCGTGGCCGTGATGGCGGGAGCGTAATTGCTAATGATTGCCCGCGGCGATGTCTGTTCGGGGGTCACACCGGCCGCTCCGAGCGAGCTGAACGTTTGCAGGATGGCGGCCACGGTGCCAATCAAACCGAGTAACGGGAACCACTCCGCGGCGGAAGACAGGTGATTCAACCACGGGTCGCTGCGGACGTTAAAATCCTCGCCGCGCCATTGCAACGCCCGCCACGACAGACCGATTTGCGTGACAAATAAGACGGTGCCCAGGCTCAAAATGAGCCAATCGATGTGATTGACGCGAACGCGATTGAGGTAATCGCGCATCGCCGCCTCGGGAACCGCAATGGCGACGAGGACAGCCCCGGCCACCGGCACGAGACAGAAGAGCGTCGGCAGGACGGTCTGGATAAGGAATCGGCGCACGGTTCACTTGGGTTGGGACTAATCCGAAAGACCCACCACCAAGGCACAAAGATCACTCAGAGAAACACAAAGATCGCGGATCACCCTTCAACGGAAGAACTCTTTTTCTTCGTGTTTCTCTGTGTGAGCTTTGTGACTTTGTGGTGAGGATTTCGGATTAGCTTCGTTGAAGCCATTCCGGCAATGCTTGGAGTTTACCGTTCCGGTCCACGCAAGCCAGGGTTGTTTTTCCCTCGGCAACCACCCGACCTTCACACGACACTTCGTATCGATGCTCAATGCGCACGGGTGTTTGCCGTGTCACCGTCGTCTGGATCGTGAGCAAGTCGTCGTATTTCGCCGGACTCTTGAACTTCACTTCGACATGCGTGATGACCAGAAAGAATCCCTGGTCTTCCATGGTCTTGTAGGAAAGGCCCTGCTCGCGCAATAGCTCCGTGCGGGCCTGCTCAAAGTAGACCAGGTAGTTCGCGTGATGCAGCAAGCCCATTCGATCCGTCTCGGCATAGCGAACGCGAATCGTGATCTCACCGGTCATTTGATCACCCGAATGCGCGACAGCGGCCAATAAATCACTTCGGCCCGGCCGAGCATCAGGCGCTCGGGAACCGAGCCCCAATCGCGCCCGTCCTTCGAGGAAGCGCTGTTGTCGCCGAGACAAAAGTAGTGGCCAGGCTGCACATAATAGGTTTGAACGCCGCAATCCGTGCGCGAGTAACAGGTGTAGTACAAATCGCGCCAGATCTGCACCTTGGAAACGCTCACACCCCCCGAAGCGCCGATCCGGACCGGTTCATTGGTGTCCGCGCTCGTCGGCTCGAACTTCTCGCGGCTCGGAGGCGGATAGTTGGCCTTGTCGCCGAAGTCGAGGACCGTGCCGTCCACCCAAACGGTCAGTCGCGAGTCGACGTTGGCAAATCGCAGCGAATGCCGGCCGGCGCCGATCTTCGTGGTCTGCTCGGCGAGGAGTTCCGGCTTTTCGCTCTGGTGGATCCGCATCAACTTACAGGTCTCGTTTTCGAAGACGGCCTGGAACTTGTCATCCGCCTTGTTGAGTTCGAGCGTCAAACTGTCCGAGGGCGCCTGAAACTCGCCCTTGCATTCGACGATCAAATCGGGCACCCAATAGTTGGGGCCGACCGGCAAATTGTTGAGTGAATCCACGTTGTATTCGATAAAGTCCATGATCGGCTGCGGTTGACGGGGCGTCGTCGGTTGGCCCGTGGTGCGATCGATTTGCCAGCTTCCCGGCTCGACGTGCTGGTAGCGCATCCAGCCAGCCGTACCGCCGGCATGCGCGAATCCGGTTTCGCTCATCGTCCACCCGGCGCCGTCGCCCGGCATCGGCTCCCAGCGCGTTTTGGCTACCCCGGTTAGGGCTTTGGGTTGCAGGTCGTAATCGAACACCAATCGGCGAACGGTCAGGATTTGCTCGGGCGACTTGCGAATCGGCTCGAAGCCTCCCTGATTGAAGAACGAAACCGCCTCGTCATCCATCGGATAGGTATAGGGGTACATCCACAGGTCTTCGGGACGATCGGGACGCGGCCGGCCTTCATAGTGCAGTTTGGTCGTGCGGTAGAGGTCGCCCTTGTAAATCGCAATCGTCTCCCCCGGCAGCCCGACGAGCCGCTTGATGTAATTCATCGCGGTCTTTTCGGCCGGACTATACGGCTCGGCGGGGAATTTGAACACCGGCACGTCGAAGCGATGAGGGGAACGAATGTTGTACTCGAACTTGGCGACCAGCACGCGGTCGCCGCTGTTCCAGTCGGTGGAGTTTTGCGGCTCGAAGATTAACCCGCAGTTTTGACAAATGACGAGTTTTGGCGCGGTGCGGTGACCGCTGTTGATGGCGGCGGAAACGGGGCCGACATAACCGCACTCCGGGCAAGTCGCCTTGATCTGATCGCCCCAAAGCGTGCTCGCCATCGAGCCCGTCGGAATGACGAAGGCCTCCGCGACAAATAGCTTCAGCATCAGCACCAAGACCACCACGAAAACGACGGTCTCGAATACCTCGCGTGTCGGGTCGCCGTGGGCATGCCGCTTCTTGTCGCGGCCAACGATGACGTTGAATGCGGCGCCGAAGATTTTCTTGGTAGTCGGGTTTGCCATGGTGTTCCGGTTTGATTGAGCCAATAATTCCTCTGGAAATCCCGCCATTCGCTACCGCAGCCACCGGATCCGTCCCCAGTCGATGGACTGGCTGTCCACGCGTCGGCCGCCGACGTTCCAATGAGCCGGCCGACTCGGCTGGTGCAAGAGGAACGGCTTACCTAGGAAGTTTCGCTCGGGGACGGCCGGAATTTGCCAGGCACGGCTGTCGTCCGAGTTTGCCGAGTTGTCCCCGAGCATGAAATACTCCCCCGGCCCGAGCTGGAACGGAGTGCGCCCGCGTGGCGCTCGCCGGTGCGATAATAAATATCCCGATAGAGCCGCACATGACGTACCGTCAACGTGATTCCCTGTCCGCCAATTCGAAACGGCGACGTCACGTCCTCTCGCTTGACCCCGGCGGGCAGGTCATAGCTGAAGTACTCGTGTCCATCCACCGCAACCGATACCCGGCGATCGACATGAGCGATTTCCAGGTGATACGTGTTGCCCGGCTTGAGCGGCGTGCGGTTGGCGGTCTTGACCATCCCTTTGTCGGCGATTAACAGCTTGCTCTCGCCAAATTCGCCGCCGGCTGCAATCTCCGCGGTCGCTTCATCGGCGCCGTCGGTCAATTTGCAAACAACGACGCCGGCGCCCGATTGCACTTCGACATCGCAATCCAGCAAGAAATCGTGAACAGGATGATCGTATGTCGGTAATGTATGGCCGTTGTACTCGAATTCGTCGCGAATCACTTCCGGAACCAGGCTTTCCAGCGAGACATTCCAGTACGCCGCCAGCCGGGGTTTCGTCGCCCCTTCACTGGCTATGTGCAAATTGTTGCCGTCGAGTGTTAGCCAATCGGGAAAGGGCAATGGCTCCGCGGCACCCAGGATTGGGACATTGCCATCGGCAAGCCAGCGCCGAACCCACCCCTGCGGAGGCGCGAAATCCGCGTCGAAAACCGGCACCCTGCATTCGCGCGCCTGCGCGAGCGTCTTGCGGGCCAGTTGCCCATTGATCCAAACGTCGCCGTCCTGCACCTGGATTTGCTCGCCGGGCAAGCCAGCCACACGCTTGACGTACGGCTTCGATTTATCCACGGGGCAAATGAAGACGGCAATTTCCCAGCGGCGTGGCGAACGCAGGCGAAAGACGTTCTTGTCGACCAGCAAACGATCGCCGGCAATCTCGGGCGCGTTCGATGCCGAAAGATTGACGGCCCCGCAATTGGGACAGTGCGCGTCGGGATAGCCGTTCTGCTTGTTGGCCGGCTCCCCGACCTGAATGGGATAGCCGCATCGCGGACAACTCAAGGCCCGGTGGTTCCCGCACAGAGTCGGCGCCATGCTGCCGGTCGGTACGCCAAACGGCTCAACCGCAATCGTTCGCAAGAACAGAATCGCCGAGATGAACAGCACGGCACTTTCCGCCAAGCGCCGGCGATGCGATGCCGGCACGCTGATGGTCGGCGCCGGCGTTTGCTGAATGACCGGCTCTTCCGACAGCACACCCGGACCGTTGACGATCGTGACCGCCAGTGGTCCATCCTCGGCAACAGGAGACACCCGATAGGAGACACGTGATGCACCTTCCGCGCTGGCGTCGTGTCTCGCGCTCTGTGTCTCTTCCTTCACTTCAGCGGTCCTCAATCCTCGGATTCCAGGACGGCCAGGAATGCTTCCTGCGGTATTTCAACCTGGCCCACTTGCTTCATTCGCTTCTTGCCGGCCGCTTGCTTGGCCCAAAGTTTCCGCTTGCGGGTGATGTCGCCGCCGTAACACTTGGCGGTCACGTTCTTGCGCATCGCCGCAATGGTTTCGCTCGCGATGACGCGCGTCCCAATCGCCGCTTGCAAGCGCACTTCGAACAGGTGCCGATCGATCTCCTTACGAAGTCTCTGAATCAGTCTTCGGCCGCGCCGGTCGGCCTGGCTGCGATGCACGATCACCGACAATGCATCGACGCGATTGTGATGCACCAGCACATCGAGCCGCACGAGATCGGCCGCCCGGAACTCGCGAAGCTCGTAGTCCATCGTTCCGTAGCCGTGCGTCAGTGATTTGAGCTTGTCGTACATGTCGTAAATCACGTCCGCGAGCGGCAGGTCGTAAATGAGGATCGCTCGCTCAGGGCTCAGGTAACTGGTCTGCACGTACTCGCCGCGCCGCTCGATCGCGAGCTGCATAATGTCGCCAATGTGCTTGGAAGGCAAGAGGAAGCTGATGCGGACAATCGGCTCGCGGAATTCTTCGATCTGGCCCGAGTCGGGAACATCCTGGGGGTTGTTCACCGTGACGATCGATCCGTCCTTCTTGAGGATTTGGTACGTCACGTTGGGGGCCGTGTGCACCAGATCGATTTCGCAATCGCGTTCCAACCGCTGGCCGATGATCTCGCGATGCAACATCCCGAGAAAACCGCACCGGAACCCGAAGCCGAGGCCCTCGGAAACTTCCGGCATGAAGGTGAAACTGCTATCGTTGAGCTTGAGTCGGTTCAGCGCTTCGCGGAGATGCTTCAAAGTCCTGATTTCGGGTCGGATAGAGACCCGAGTAGACCATCGGCTGCGGCTCTTTGTAGCCAGGCAAGGGCGTGGCCGTCGGGTTGGCGGCATCGGTGACCGTGTCGCCGATGTGGACATCTTGAATGTCCTTGATCTGAGCAGTGATGTAACCGACCTGCCCGGCCGACAGTTGCGAGCAGCCGACCATTCCCGGACGAAACTGCCCCAGTTCCGTGACGGTGTACTCCTGCCCACCGCGCATCAATTTGATCTTCTGCCCTTCCTTGAGCGTCCCGTCCATCAAGCGAACGTAAACGACGACCCCCTTGTACGTGTCGAAATGACTGTTGTAGATCGAGCGCCTTGAGCGGCGCTTCGGGGTCGCCCGGGGGCGGCGGCATGCGGTCGATGATGGCCGCGAGCACTTGCGGTACGCCCAGCCCGGTCTTGCCGCTCGCCTGCAAACATTCTTCCGGTTTGACGCCGATCGCCGTTTCCATCTCCGCCATCACCGCATCGGGCCGGGCGGTCGGCATGTCGATCTTGTTCAAGACCGGCACGATGGTGAGATCGTTTTCAATTGCCAGATAGGCGTTGGCGACGGTTTGGGCCTGCACGCCCTGAAAGGCGTCGACCAGCAGGATGGCCCCCTCGCAGGCGGCGAGAGAGCGCGAAACCTCGTACGAAAAATCGACGTGCCCCGGCGTATCGATCAAATTGATTTCGTACGTCTGCCCGTCGGTGTGCTTGTGATAGATCGTGACCGGGTGCATCTGAATCGTGATGCCCCGTTCCCGTTCGAGGTCCATATCGTCGAGCAGTTGGCGCCGGAATTCGCGCTGGCTGATCGTGCCGGTCTGTAGGAGGAACTGATCGGCGAGTGTGGACTTCCCATGATCGATATGAGCGATGATCGAGAAGTTTCGGATGAGGCTCGGCGCGGGCATCGGGTCTCGCGTCGGGTCGAGAGTGCGGTGTAAGATTCCTTCAGTGAGGATTGTAGCACTTCCAGACCAGCCGGCCCACCCGAGTCGGCCGCTATGATACCATCGGAACCGAAAATCTCGAAGGAATGCAGCTATGCGCATCGCACTGCTCGCCTCGCTTTTCCTCGCCCTGCCAGGCTTCGCCGCCGACGCGATCAAGTTGGAACCAATCAATCTCGACGGCCTCCTCCAGGCCATTCACGCCCACAAGGGCAAAATCGTCGTGGTCGACGTCTGGGGGGATTTCTGCGTTCCCTGCAAGGAAAAATTCCCACACATGGTGGCATTGGCCAATCAATACGCAAAAGACGGTGTCGTCTTTATCTCGCTTTCGCTCGATGAACCGGAGGACAAGGGCAAGGCGCTCGCCTTTCTCAAAAAGCAAAAGGCAACCTTCCAGAACTTCATCCTGGAAGACAAGGACAAGCTCGAAAAAGCAGGCGACGCCAAGCTATTGCACTCGTCGCCGCCAATCGTGCACGTCTTCGACCGCGACGGCAAACGGGTGAAAACCTACGAAGGCAAGAAAGAAGCCGCCCAACTCGACGCCCAACTCGAGATGATGCTGAAGAAATGAGTCAGTGCCGATCTGAAGTTGCGCTTCGTAGGACGAATTTGCAATCCGTCCTACCCCAACGGGACGGATTACAAATCCGTCCTACAGCCGATTCACCCGAAGATCTCGCCTCCCGACGGCTTGTAGGACGGATTTGCAATCCGTCCGAGCCCAGCGGGACGGTCGCAGAGCCCGGCCCATCCGGCATGGTCCTCGCAGGAGAAAACGGCCCATATATCGATGAAGGGCGACGCTGAACCGCCATTCATTCTCCAGACTCCGCCTCGCGCCAAGCCGGCTTTGGCACGCGTCGCAGATGCAACCTCACCCGCGGCGTGCTGCCTCGATCGCGGCGACATCGATCTTCTTCATTGTCATCATCGCGTCGAACGCGCGTTTGGCGGCAGCGGCATCGGGATCGGTGATCGCCTTCGTCAGGGCGATCGGCGTGATCTGCCAGGACAATCCCCACTTGTCCTTGCACCAGCCGCACTGACTCTCCTGGCCGCCGTTGCCGACGATCGCGTTCCAGTAGCGATCTGTTTCCGCCTGGTCGGCAGTTGCGACCTGAAACGAGAACGCTTCGTTGTGCTTGAACGCCGGTCCGCCGTTGAGCCCGAGGCACGGAATGCCCATCACAGTAAACTCGACGGTCAACACGTCCCCTTTCTTCCCGGACGGATAATCTCCCGGTGCACGGTGTACCGCGTCGACGGACGAATCGGGAAAGGTCTTGGCGTAAAATCGTGCCGCCTCCTCGGCGTCGCGATCGTACCAAAGGCAAATCGTGTTCTTTGCGGGTTTCGCCATGTCAGTTCTCCATCGTAATGAACGGCAAGCGCCTCGGATCGGGCGTCTGCACGCGGGATACTCGCAACCACGATGCAGGCTCAGGTGGGCGACTTCGACCCGTCGCCAACGAAGACAGAGAGCATAAACTACAACCAACCACATCAATTCTACCGCGGCGTCGATTTGCACGCCAGAAGCCTGTTCGCCCACGTGCTCGATCACAAGGGCAAAACCGTTTTCGAGAAGGACTTGCCCGCCAACCCCGACGAGTTCCACCGCGCCATCAAGCCGTACCGCAAAAACATCGTCGTCGGCTGCGAGTGCATGTTCGCCTGGTACTGGCTCGGCGATTTGTGCGAAGAGTAAAAGTCTCTTCTAGCGCGGCACAGTCGCCCGCTCTGACCCCGTTGCATTTGAATGGCCCCCGAGTTGGCCACGCTCGGCGTGATGGTTCCTCACCCCGAGAAGCTTGCGCACAAATCGCCGACCGATGCGCCAAAGTCGCCTTTCGCTCCGCGAAAGGAAAGGGCGCGCTGCTCGCGCGACGGTCTCACGCATCTCAGGAAGCCGCCGTTCCTTTCGCGGAGCGAAAGGCGACAATGCCGCCGATTCGTGCACAAGCTCGAAGTTTGAGGCGAACTCGCTACGGATCGACAGACGAGATCAACCTGGAAGAGAACAAGCGTCGTCGCGCCCGGCGACGCAGGCGACCGATGCGGCCCGACGAACGAGTCAACGACTAACTGAGCCGATGCGGCCGATCGCTGGAACCACGACCGACGGGGTCTCGATTCCCCGCGGACCCGCCAGTGCGAGGCCGTTACCCTGCGGGGATCGAGCCGTCCGTTTTGAATGACCGTCGAGTCGGCACGGAGAGGTTTCTGGGGCGTCGCGCTTCGGTGCGACAGTCGCATCAGCGGAAGTTGATGGGACCGGACCCCGTAAGGCTGTTTGGTGCCGCTCGCTTGCGAGTGCGATACCGTTGCACGAACCATCCCGGCGCTGCGTGTGAGTAGGTCGTTCGACTCAGACAGGCTTGAATAAACCGAGCGGCATACGTCGTTAGAAGAGGCGTACCCGGAATCGTTACGTTTTATTCAAGTCGGACGGGGCATAAGACGGTTCGGCCCCACCCCCAACAGTCCCGATGCGGCCCGGGCAAGTCCCCGCTTACTTCTGGTCGGTGGCCTTGTCTGCTGGCCTGCTCCGAAGCACCCGCAGGTCGTCGTTGGTGAGCAGCCGGACCACGAGGCTCAGGGTGTTCTTGTCGCTCCCCCACCTCAGCAACTCCACCTCGCGGCCATTCGAGAGTTCGTCACTCGGCCGGTGGTGGAGCCGGCCGCCGGGGCCGCGCGAGAAATGCTCCGGGTGGCCGACCGACTCTCCGAACGGATCCCAGTGCATCAACGCTGGCGCTGGCCAGCCTTTGAACTCGCGCCACTTGTCCGGAGTGTCGGTGTCGGCCGGGGCACCGGGCATCCGAAAGTACTCCCGGAGGGTGACCCCCGGCAGATACCGGTCGAACGACAGGCTCACCCACCCGAACCGCCGGGGGGCAGGCCAGCACAGGCGGACGCTGCCGCGAATCAGGTCCGGGTCGTCCGGCACGGCCTTCCACCAGTTTGCCTGGCCCGGTTCGAGTTTCGGGACCTCGGCCAGCACTTGTCGGCTGGTAACGTCCAGGGTCCGCGGGTTGCCGCGAAGGGTGTGAACGACCCGAAACTGAACGAACCGCCGAGCCTCGTAAATCCACTCGTCCTCCTCGACGGCTGGACCCTCCGTCGGCGGGCCGGCGTTGAACGGGGCCGCGTGGTTGAGGCGGCGAAGCTTGAGGAGGATCGCCCGGTTCTCCTCGGGGCTGGCCTCCTTCGGCTGCTCGGCCTGGCGTGGTTGCGGCGCGGGGGGCAGGGGCGGGCCGGCAGACTGCATCCCCGCGGACTGCGGGGCGGGTGGAGGATTCAAGCGGATGTAGGCGTGCAACACCAGCGTGGCTGTGCAGAGGAGACCGCAACAAATCACTGCGAGCGGGGAACGCATCCGCATCACTACCTCCGGTGGCCTAACGCCGATTTGAGCTGCGAGCCGCGCCTTGCGACGCTTCTCTCCTCGCTGAGACTCGAAGGGCGCGGCTCGTCAGCTCCAACGACTCGTTCGAGCCGCGAAGCCAGCGAGCCCGGTCGCGCTGAACTCCGAGATGCTTTTCGCCGCACGGCGTGAACGCGGCGAGCAGCTCAACTCGGCGTTCAAGCCGCGACCGCCTCCTCGTCTCCGCTCAACCCTACTGAAGTGGCCAATCAAGGTCGAGAGGGGGAATCCTTGATCCAACGTCTCGCGATTCGGGAGAGACGCAACCCGGAGACGACTCCCGTCCTGAGCACCGCCTCCAAGATACCGACGACCCTCCTCAACCACCCGCTGACGACGCGCCCGGCGGAACACCGGACCATGGACCCGCAGCGACTGACGGTCGCGGCTTGAACGATTCCGCTAACCTGCCAGGGCCGCCTGCAACGGCGTGGTGTCGCGCAAAACAAGTATGCGGCCCCGGTCGTGGTCGCAACGTCTGGTTCGGCGGCTATCCCCTAGTCTCATCCAAGATCCTATCCATTTCCTGCCACAACTCATCGCATAACCCCGGTCGATACGCGGCCTGCCGAAAAGCCGTATGTTCGCGCCGGTACATGTCCAACTTCGAATCCGATCCACTGCCCGCTGACATTCGCAGATTGGCGAGCCGATCCGCCGCTTTCACTTCAAGAGCCATTTCATTTTCACTAGCGACCGCTGAGAGTTTTGCATTGGTGCGTGCCTTCCGTTCTTTGCGATTGACTCCTTTCTCATCCGTGACCAGCGCAGACGCAATCTGCTATTCGGTCGCCAAACTCTTCCCGCACTTTTTGGAGCGAAACGTCTGTATCTTCGACCACATCGTGAAGGTAACCCGCGATCTGCGCTTGGTTCCCGAAGGGTGCAAGCAACTCGACCACCGCATCGAGATGAAAGACGTACGGTTGATCTCCGTACATTTGCTCGCCATGTGCTGCGATTGCGAAGGATCGTGCATCGGTGAGGGCTTCAAGCATTCAGTTACCTCTGCCGCCGAACAACAAGTTGAACTGGGCCCGCCTGCAACGACATCGAACAATGTCACGGACTTCGAGGCGGGGCTCAGCTCCAACTTTTCGTTCGGCGGCTCTTTAGTCTTGTCGTGACACGGGAATTACTCGCGAGGCCAATCCGAGGCCATCCACATCGAGGAAAACGCGATGTATTCCTCTGTCGGCGTTTCACTGTACGATTCTGGCCCAGCTAGCCACTCGGACAATGCGCTTTGGTGTCCAGCTACAGTCGCCAGAAAATCCTTCCAAGCCGTGGCCGGAGCCGACAAGATTAGTTCAATTCGGTCGCCGTCGTCGGAGATGCCCCAAAACTCTGCATACGGAATCAGTGGCCAAAGTTCCTCGGGGACCTTGTCTTGGCGAAGGCGCACAATGGGGCTACCGGTCTCTCGCCGAGATCGGAGGCTCTCAGCGAAGAAGGACCCGTACTTCTTACGCAACGGGTTGACCATAAGCACTCCCGATTCGCACCGAACGCCGTTTTGAGCTGCGAGCCGCGCCTTGCGACGCTTCTCTCCTCGCTGAGACTCGAAGGGCGCGGCTCGTCAGCTCCAACGGATCGTTCGAGCCGCGAAGCCAGCGAGCCCGGTCACGCTGAACTCCGAGATGCTTTTCGCCGCACGGCGTGAACGCGGCGAGCAGCTCAACTTGGCGTTCCAGCCGCGACCGCCTCCTCGTCTCCGCTCAACCCCACTGAAGTGGCCAATCAAGGTCGAGAGGGGGAATCCTTGATCCAACGTCTCGCGATTCGGGAGAGACGCAACCCGGAGACGACTCCCATCCTGAGCACCGCCTCCAAGAGACCGACGACCCTCCTCAACCACCCGCTGACGACGCGCCCGGCGGAACACCGGACCATGGACCCGCAGCGACTGGCGGTCGCGGCTTGAACGACAAGCTCACCCGCGGCGGCCGCCGGTGAGACATAACGTCCCGAAAAACCGTAATGCGGCCGCCGTCGGGGCAGCGACTGGTTATGCCCCGCCCTCGCTTACGCCAACTCAAAATTGGCTAGGCTCGATTCTTTGCCACACGCTGCACACTTGCCACGACAATCAAAGGAATCGAAATACTCTTGGGCGCGCGGCTCAAGCTCCGGCTCATCCTCGATTAGATCGAAGTGCGGATGAGCACAAAACGCTGTGATTGAAAACTCGCTCGCACCGCACTCGGGGCAGGGCACGGACTGCCTTTCGCCGGAGCCGCGGTAATTGGAATCCCAGCTTTGCCCTTCGGCCTTACCGATCTCGGAATTGTAACCGTGCTGCTTGGTGTCAATGATCTCCGTCGTCTTGCCGCATGATGAACACAAGAACGCCAGCGGGCTGACAAACAACGGAGCGCCGTCGTACTCAGGATTGCATTCCTTCAGCGGGTGGCCGAGCAATTTGCCTTTGGTCGCGCCACAGGAGCAAGTCAGCGACCAACCGGCCCAATTGCTCCACGGTTCAGCGTGGGACCGAGAGACGCAGAAGCCGCTGAGACAGCTTGGCGGGTGTTGTTGGACCTGCCGCACCATCTTTTCGATGAAGGGATGCATGAGTGCTTCCTCAAGGGGCATAACACGGAGCCCAGCGGCCCGGCGCGCCTCCTCGACTTGCCACCCCGGCGACCTGGCGCCGCCGGGTCCGCTGTGGCGGCAGGTTCGACTTGGCTCCCCGAAACTCTGGACTCCGTGCTACTGGACCGGTCGGTTGCCCCGCAAAGAGGTCGCCGGCGGGAGGGCAACCGTACCCGCCGACACCGAGAGTCAGGCCCCGGTTCCGACGGGCCACGGCGAAGCGCCGTAGTTCCCGTGGCCGGAATCCCGACTCCACCAGACCCCCGGCCGCCGTGACCGCCGGCCCGACACGTCTGTCGGACCGCGCGGGATGCTCGGAGCTGTAAAGCTCCGAAGCACCAGCGACTGAGGGCCAAGGCGGAACGCTATCGCTCAGCCGCCGGGCCGGCGTGAGGAAGCTGTGAATTGTCGGAAACTGCGACCGCCGGCCCGGTCGGCTGTAGCGATTGGTTCGGCTGTTTTTTGGGATGCACCAGCCTCGAACCCAACGCTGTTTGACGCTTCCGAACACCGGCGAAAAACGCCTCGATGTCATAGTTGCAGTCCGCCGCTAGCTTCTCACGGGCACGATGAACTTCCGCGACGATCGGGTCTTCCCACATGATGCTACGCTCCCATGAGTTCTTCGGGCGTGCAGATGATCGGCATTTTCTGGCCCAACTTCTCGCACACAATGGCTATTCTCCGCGCAATCTGTGCATTTGCCAAGTGCTTGCAATTCCACGTGAGCAGATAGTCAATCGCGTGGACCGCTGACACTGCAACATGTGCGGCATCAGGAAAAGCGTGCGGTGGAAGCATGCCGGCAGCCATAATGGCCTTCGCCAGGGCCTTTGCGTCTTCCGTCACCACAAGAGTCGACAAGGCGGCGATAATCGCAAGGCGTTTCTGTGCTTCGCTGGGATCGCCGAGGGAAGCTTCATCGATGACAACCTGGGACACCGCACACTCGAACTCGCTCCGCCGGTTCGTCCACCAATCTTGGGTCGTCTGTTGATGTCCTGCGACGATCACGTCACGGCTCGGTCGAGCGACCAAGTAGCTGATGAATGTCGTTTCAAGATATACCGATTCCATGCGGATCCTTCGCCGAGTGGTAGGACCGAGGTTCGACGTACTCGTTCTGCGTTTTGCGTATTAAGTTACGGGAATCCTCTGAAGACGCCATCGGCGTCCGCCGAGTCAGCGAACTCGCGAAAATCCATGTTGGCGATCGACAAGTTGTTTTCGACTCCCCAGATTTCGGAAGGGATCACTCGAAACGTCCGGCCGGGCTCACGGTTGAGATCGACTACGAGAATCGGTTGTTCGGGTTGGCCGCCGCTTCGCAAGCACTTTTTCGCCGTTCCGATCGGTTCGAGTCGGCGTTTTGTCCGCGTCTGGAGCGACGATCCACTCGCCTTTTTTGTCCCCGTGCGCACCCTGTCTGTATCGGCTGGGCGCGCCGAAGCGAATGGTCGCCTTCACCGGCACGAAGACGCTACGAACTGTTGATCGGCCCGCGCGGCATCGGCCGACACTCCAATCGCTTGCTGCCACAGCGCTCGCAATAGCTTCCATCGCGTCGGCTGTCACACGTTGCGGCATTCGTTTGCGACGCACCTGGTCGAGCGCGGCGTCGATCCAAGAACCATCCAAGTGCTGCTGGGCCACGAGAGCCTGGAAACAACCATGCTCTACACGCATATCGCCCGCAAGGGGCCGGCGGGTGTGACCAGCCCGCTCGACCTGCTGAGCGACATCACCGACGAAGACTTGCGGGCCGCGGCGGCGGCGAATCAGGGCAGTCAACGTGTCGGTGTCTGGTTTGGTTTGAAATGCTGTACGCCAACGGCGTTCAATCTCGGAGCC
>CAVZCU010000009.1:0-2208571 GCA_963773845.1 uncultured Gemmataceae bacterium | reverse complement strand
TGATTCCCGATGACATCGAAGTGCGAGTCACGCGAAACTACGGAGAAACCGCCAACGACAAGGTGAACGAGCTGGTTCGAGAATTGGGGCTGGCCATCGTCATCGTCGCCGCACTCATCATGTTTAGCCTCGGCTGGCGGGAGGCATTTATCGTCGTCATGGCCGTACCGCTGACATTTGCTCTGACGTTGCTGGTGAACTATCTCGCCGGGTATTCGATCAATCGTGTCACGCTGTTCGCACTATCCTCGCACTCGGTCTGGTCGTCGACGATCCGATTGTGGATGTCGAAAATATCTTTCGCCATTTCGGGCTGCGGAAGGAGTCGCCGCTGAAGGCCGTGCTGACGGCGGTGAACGAAGTGCGGCCTCCCATCATCATCGCAACACTGGTCGTCATCGTTTCATTCCTGCCGATGCTGTTCATAACCGGAATGATGGGGCCATACATGCGGCCAATGGCGCTCAACGTTCCGGTTGCCATGTTCATGTCGATGGTGGTGGCTTCACCGTGACGCCGTGGCTGAGCTATATCGTGCTGCGTGGGGCCTACGGAAAAGGCGGCCACGAGCCGATTGACCCCAAGCGAACGCTCATCTACCGAGCCTATCGCCGATTCTGCTCCCATTCCTCAATAGTCGTGCGAAATCATTTGCCCTGATCGCCTTTACGGGGTTCTTGCTTGCTGGCATCGATGGCCCTGCCGCTGCTCGGCAAGGTTCCTCTGAAGATGCTGCCATTCGACAACAAGAATGAGTTTCAGGTGCTGGTCGATTTACCGGAGGGAACAGCGGTTGAAGAGACGATGCCGTTTTGAAGGAGTTGGCCGACTCGGTCCGAACCGCTCCCGAAGTCACGGAGGTTTTATCCTTTGCGGGAACCGCATCGCCCATGGACTTCAACGGCCTGGTACGGCACTATTACCTCCGCCGCGAGCCACATCGCGGCGATCTGCGAGTGAACCTCCTGGCCAAGGACAATCGAGCGCAACAAAGCCACGCGCTGGTTCTGCGATTGCGAAATCAACTGGAGGAAGTGGCTCGTCGGCATGGCGCACGAATCAAGCTGATCGAAGTGCCCCCCGGCCCGCCGGTTCTGAGCACGTTGGTTGCCGAGGTTTACCCGCGCGCCGGGCAATCGTCGAAGTCGTTCCGTGCCGATACCGAGCACGTTCACCGGCTGTTCGCGGAGGAGCCGGGCGTCGTGGATGTCGACGACACCTTCGAGGCCGAACGGAGCCGGTTTGCGTTTCGAGTCGATAAAGAGAAGGCATCGTTGGCCGGAATCAGCACGGAGGACATCGCGCTGACCCTGCAAATGCCGTTGCGGGGAATCTCTCCGGGCGAGGGAAACCTCAACACGGCGCGAGCGGGAGCCGGCCATTCGCCACACGAATTGAATCCGCTCATGATTGTCCTGCAGGTGTCGCCGGCCAATCGGTCGAACTTGTCGGACCTGACACGCCTGGCGGTCAAGGCGCCGAGCGGCGAGTTGATTCGGCTTGGCGAGCTGGGTCGATTCGAAGAATTGCCCGCCGAACAAACCATCTATCACAAGAATCAGCGCCGGGTGGCTTATGTCACTGGCGACACGGCCGGCCGGACACCCGCCGAGGCCATCCTCGGTATGCAACAGCGATTGAAGAAGAACCGATGCCGAATGACTCCGAACTCGTTTGGACCGGCGAAGGCGAATGGAAAATCACGCTCGACGTGTTTCGCGATCTGGGACTCGCTTTCGGCGGCGCCCTGCTCCTCATCTACATCCTGATGGTCTATCAGACCGGTCGCTACTTCCTTCCTCTGGTACAGATGATCTCGATCCCCCTGACGATCATCGGCATCATGCCGGGGTTTTGGATTCTCAACATGTTGACCGGCGGAATCGTGGGCGGCTTGCCGATCCCGGTTTATTTCACCGCCACGGCCATGATCGGCATGATTGCGTTGGCAGGCATCGCCGATCGCAATGCGATTCTGCTGCTCGACTTTATCAAGTCGGTCCGCGATCGTGGCGTGCCGCTCAAGGAAGCGCTGATCGAAGCGGCGCTGTCCGATTTCGTCCCATCGTTCTGACGGCCGGCGGGCGATGTTCGGCGTCTGGCCCATTACCCTCGACCCCGTCTTTTCGGGTCTGGCATGGTCGCTGATCTTTGGACTGGTCGTCTCGACGGCCTTCACGTTGCTGCTCGTTCCGGTGGTGTACTGGCTGCTCTATCGATCGAGCGATCAGCAATCCCGCGCCATCCGTCGATTCTGAATTGCAACCGGAACTGTAGGTATCCGTTTCAGAATGAACCGATCGCGGAGAGCTTGTGCACGAATCGGCGTCATAATCGCCTTTCGCACCGCCGGCCTTCCGCCATTTCTGAAACGGACTGTGATTGCGCGCGGCCCGAAACGTCACAGTCATGTGCCATTTCGCACGAAGTCATCCCTTTTCGATCCGCGGACCACTCGAGTTGCGGGGATTTGATTCCCTCATTGGTGCATTCCGTTCACCGGTGGACGGAGTTCTTGCAGCGACCCGGCGGCACTTTTTATTAGGACGTCAAAGCGGCACAGTCCTTGCTTAATTGATCTCGATGAGGTGACGCCCATCGAGGAACCCAACCATGAACCGCTTATTCCAGAACCGCGTGATCCTGTATCCGACTGACTTTTCGGACAGTGCTTCCACTGCGTTTGAGTTGGCCTGCTCGTTGGCCCGCGATCAAGAGGCGAAGTTAATTGTCATGCACGTTGTT
Source organism: uncultured Gemmataceae bacterium (assembly GCA_963773845.1). Classification (GTDB taxonomy): domain Bacteria; phylum Planctomycetota; class Planctomycetia; order Gemmatales; family Gemmataceae; genus SIAJ01. The sequence goes on along the minus strand of CAVZCU010000009.1, from coordinate 2,205,826 downwards.
CCCCCGCCCGCCGTGTATGGTGAGGCCGTCGCTCGCCGACAAGACGATAGCTTTTGGCTTGAAACCCGTGAGCAGCTTTACGGCATCAAGCCGGCCGATCCGGAAATCGAAGTCGAATACCTGTTGGAAGAAGGTGATCCCGCGACTGTCATCGCCGACACCGCCGACGCGAACGAGTGCGACCTGATCGTCATGGGCACTCATGGCCGGAGTGGCTTGGGCCGGCTATTCATGGGCAGCGTGGCCGAGCATGTTCTGCGCGGCCAACTGTCCCGTCTTGACCGTCAAGGCCCAACCGGCGACCGCCGGAAGCCCAAATGAGTCCGATGAAGCCATGGCGCCCAGTCGATGATCGAGATGATTGTCGCCGCAGGAGCATGGAGACATTCGCGCGGCGACACAGTCTCAACTATTCTTCAGTCTTCACGTGGATACCCGTCAGCTTCCAATCGGGGTGTTCATAGGTGTATTTGAGTTCGAACCGAACCTTGAAGGGCTTCGTCGGATAGTAGCCATTCAGTTCGAGGATGCCGTCCGCTCCGACGGCCGGCTTCTTGTCGAAGACCGGAGTTGACTTGGCGATCAGGCCGATATCCACTTTCTTGTCGACGAATTGCTTGAAGGCGTCGCGCAATTTCTCGGGAGTCGTTTGCCGCTTCCACAACTCGGAAAGCGTTTCATAAAAGGGCTTGAAGTCATTCGTCTGAACACTCTTGTTGAAGTCGAGCAGGCTTTTGGTCGCCAGTTTCTTCAACTCGTCATCGGACGGCAACGGCTTGGAATCGGCGCCGAGTTCGACACCCGCCTTGGCCGAGGACGAAACGCCCGATATTCGCCAGGTTCCACCTTCCTTGATCATGGTGACGGTGAGCGGGACAGTTGTCCCGGTCTTGGTCGTCATTGTTCCTTGCAAGGTGCCCTGATCGTTGACTATGTTGAAGCCGGTCCATTGAGCGGATTGGTATTCAGTGAGGCCTAGCGTCTTGACGGTAGTCGTGAACTGTTCGAGTGTCTGTTCTTGCCGCAATGTCGCGGCCGACGAATCGTAAGCCCCTTTGATGTCGCCGCTGCCGATCTGGTTCAAGAACGAATCGGCGGCCGCCGTGGTTTCCTTGTACATGCCGAAGCCGAACCATGCGAGTCCGCCGAAAAGTCCGGCACAGGCCAGGATGCCAATTAAAAGCACTCCACAGCCAATGCCAATGCCAATGACAGCTCCCTTTTTCATTGTTGACTCCGAGGGTGGTGATCAGCCAATCGCGAGTTTCCGACCATCGTAGCCGAAAAGATCATTCAGGCCTCTTGAATCCCTCGAATTGTCCGAGGTGGCGGCCCATCGTAACGTAAAAAAACGCCGCGGGTGCATGACCCACGGCGTTGTGCTCGCAATCCGTCTTGGCGCATCAAGTCGCCAACACCATGCCGAAATTGTATCCGCCTGAAGTGGCGCCGCTGGGAACTGAGATCCCAGTAACGAGGTTCCAAGGACCGGTCCCGCCGAAGGCCCCGATCGAACTCATCCAGGGCAGGTAGCCCGTCGGGGCAATTACCACGATCGAGTACGTCCCCGGATCCAAATTGGAAATCGTGTAGGCGCCGCTGGCGTCTGTGGTCGTCGGCCGATAGACGGAGTGTCCGCCCGAATCCATGCCGAAGAGGAATACGGCGACGCCGGACAATCGCGGTTCGCCGGCTTGTGCTACTCCGTCTCGATTCTGATCGACATAGACCAGGCCGCTCAAGGCACTTGTGGTTGGCGTCGGCGGGGTAATCTCGGGCGGTCGATAAGCGACATGCCCATACCCGGTCCAACTCCCCGCGACGAGGTTGCCGAACACATCCCCGTTCGAGAAATCCAACGCGGCACGCGGCGCGAGCACGCTTCCCTGGATGCCATTCCGTTCAGTCTGAGAGTCGTGGCCTGGTAGAAATTGAGAAGAACGTGATCGGCAGTCGTACCCTGGACGGACATGCCCATCAATTCAGCGGCATTGGTCCCCACCACATTAACGATGACGGACAGCCAGGAGGCACCTCGATGACGAGATTCTTGGCATTCCACAGTTGTCCGTTGGTCACCTTGAACACGTTGGTGCCGGGGTTTGTGCCTGTAAGCGTGACCGTACCATTCGTGTCTTGAGTGGTCCCGTTCGTGGGCAACGCGGCGTATTGATCGGAAAGACTATCGAGCTGGGATTCGGCGGAGGCGAAATCGATGACGGAGTCGTGACGGATGGTTCCGTTCGGATGTCCGAATGAATTGAATGTACCCGTGCCCCCGTAGACGACGTTGCCATTGAAAACCTGGCCGTTCTGGTAATTCAAATTGCCGCCGACAATGAGGTCGTCGCGGGTTCCATGCGAATTGGTTAATGCATCCCCGATCGTATAGCGGCTGAAGTTGGCATTCCCGCCAACGGCAGCCCGACCATTGATCAGCTCGCGAAGGCGTTGGTGTCGTGCAAGACGAAGGCACTGAAATCGCTGGCTATTCCCAGCCCGCTGGCGGGGACTTCTCGTCCTTCCAGTTGTTCGAATGCGAGGCGGCTCGGACGACTCACCCGCGATCGCGGAATCGCCGGCCTGGCGGGTTGGATCTTTAAACGGGTCATCGTCATCTCCTGTTTGCCATCGAGCCCTCATCGCCATCTGCTCCGCGGTAAGGCTCGTCACCTCGGAAGGCTGTATGCACAGAGGCCGATTACGGCCCGTCCCTCTGCTCGCACGCGTCGTGCCAACCTCAATTTCCGAGCATTCGACGACAATCATGGGCATTACATACCGGATTTCGCACGGTTGGTCAACGCGATGGGGCGGCTTCGCACAGTCCCAGAAATACCAGCCCTACTGTCAGCGCTTTGAATTGTGTCGAAGGCGTCGGTTTCCTCAATGAAAAACGGAATTTCTCGCTTGCGTGACTGGAAATTGAAGTTCGACGGCTCAGGGAACGGCAATTGCTTTCCCATCCACACCAACACCAATCCAATCCGAGCGGGTTGGCGATGTGTCCCTCATTCCAGCCGGTCAGGAGCTTCACAATGGCGAACGATATCCGTGAATTGGTGCGAGTTGCCGACGGTGATCTTGTGCGGCTCGAATTGTACCAGCAAGGACTGAAGGCCGCGGGGATCGAAAGCACCGTCGTCGGCGATCAACTCGGATCAAGCTTTGGGTCGGCGATACCCCAGTCAATTGAACTTTGGGTGCATGGCGCGGATGCGGGAAATGCCGCCGCCGCCATTGCACGCATGGAGTCGGAACGAGTCTGGCCGCCTCAAGATCGGCCGGTCTTCCCTCGACCCAAGAGCGACTTGAGGTCCCGCGCAAGATTCGGCGTACCGTACACACACCCACTATGACGCAGACCCCCGACCGTAGTTCTGGCTGGGACCCACAGCGTAGTTTGACTCGGTTAGTTTGACTGATCGAGCGGATTCGAAGTGATTATGGATATGGCGTCCGATTGCGGAGGCCTTCCAGGCCTTGTCGCCGCCGCAAACATTCAAATCGTTCAGCGGAGAGGGCGGGATTCGAACCCGCGGTAAGGTTTTACCCCTACGCCGCTTTAGCAAAGCGGTGCTTTCGACCACTCAGCCACCTCTCCGAAGCTGGCTTCCCAGTTCGTGTCTCGTACCATCATACCACGGGACTATGATGCGGAAGCGAAAACCAGCCGGCAAGGGTCCGCTTCGGCTGCACCCGCCTGGAATACGATGTCGCATGATTGCGCCCCGCTTCAAATCGGACTCGACCAGTTACTGCACATCGGCGAACAAGGGTTGGCCCACCCCCGCAACCAATTAATCGATTCGCTATCCCCACGCCAACAGAACGACGAGGCTATCCGCGACGCAACGACCCGATTGTGTCAGGCGGATGGTTGAACCCCCATCTTCAATCAATCCTTGCACCTCGTAAGGCGCCATTCGTGCCTCTACCAGTTGGTCGAATGTGAACCCCGTCTGTTCGCGGAACCGGTCACGATCGATTCCTTCCGTCCGCCGAAGCTGGATCGCAATCGATTCTCTCGCGGACTCCTCGCCCGACAGCTCCTCGCTTTGAAAGGTCGGGTCTTCTCCCGAAAGCACAACTCGAATGTACTCGGCAGTGTTGCGCCGATTGAGTTCCCGGCGACGCATGACATAGCGAGCGAGCCAACTCCGAAGCCAAAATAGGCTTCGTTCGCCCAGTAGGTTTCATTGTGTCGACAGCGACGGCCCGGACGCGCAAAGTTCGATATTTCATACTGTTCAAAGCCCGCCTCGGTCAGTCGATTCATGGCGTGGAGATACATGGCGAGTTCATCCCCTTCCGACAGCGAACTCACTTGTCCCCGCTCCCGCTGTTTCCAAAGTGCCGTGCCCTTCTCATACGTCAACCCATACGTCGACAGATGATCCGGCTCCAGAGACAGCGCCGTGTCGAGGTCCACTTCCCAATCCCGCGGCGACTGACTCGGCACGCCGAAGATCAAGTCGAGGGATACATTCGCAATTCGCTTTCGAATTCGCTCGAAGGCCGGCGCGACCTCATCGGCTCGGTGAATGCGATCGAGTTGGGCCAGCAATCGCGGGTTGAACGATTGCACGCCCAAGCTCACGCGATTGACCTGGTGGTCGGCGAGAACGGCGACCGTATCGGCCGATACGCTCTCGGGTGTTGCTTCAATGGAAAACTCGCCGTCGACGGAAAGCGGCAGCCAATAGTTGACCAAGGCCAGTAGCCGGCTCAGTCGGGACGGATCCAGATAGGTGGGAGTTCCGCCGCCCAGAAATATGGTTTGAACGGCAGTCGGTTCTTCTAGGCGGCTCAGTTCCTCGCCGATCGATTCGATGTATAGGTCGATGAGATGATCTTGTTCGGCTGTCACGGCGAAGTCGCAGTAGCCGCAACGATGAGCGCAGAACGGGATATGGAGATAAGCTGCCCGAGGCCAAAGCCAAGGTGGGAGAATTGATCGATCCCGCATGGACCCATTCTACCGGCCACGCTCGATTTGCGCAGCCGGCAGATGGAATGTCATCGGATGCATCACAGAATCGACGTGTATCCCGATCCTGATGCCCCATACCAGTCGACGACCGTAGCCGTAACATTGCCACTCGTCCCTTCTGGGACAGTGACTGTGATGCTATAACTTCCGTTGGCTCCCACCGTAGCCGACGCCCCTTGAACGCCGGTCGGCCCGGAGAGTGTCACCGTCAATCCCTCCGGACATTCGTCGCCAACCGAGCCACTAAAAGTCAACGTGTTATTTGGACCGCTGGAAACCCCGACGCTGACAGTCGGCGCGGCGTTCGTAAGCGTTTTATACGCGGCGGCGGAGTTCAGTTGACCATCGTTTGCGACTGCCGAGAGTTGCCCCAAGGTCGGGACACTGACGATGGCGGTGAAGTTGCCCTCTGAGTCGCATCCCACGGAGGGCCCGAATGCCGCAACCCCGCCGAACGTTACGCCGCAACGCCCCGGGGTCTCATCCACCACGCGGCCGGTGATTCGAAACTTTTTACCCGGAACCTGTTGGGCCTCGAGCGAGACGATGATCGGCGGATTATTAAGGCCGCCCGGCGGAGGAGGAGGCGGCGGTGGACCCTGGGAGATAGCTTGTGAGGCCAGTGCTAACACAAGCATTACGGCCGCTGCCGGCACACCGGCGCGGACCTTCCTGGTCGCGGGGTTCATGGACGGGACCCATGGAATTAGGCGCGATCCTTTGTCGGAGTCAACTCTCAGCTTCGCGAGGCACCGGGACCGGCGAATCGACGGTCTTTATTGGGGAGGCGCCTGCGTCCATCCGAGAGGGGTCGGTCGGATCGCTTGACCGATGTTGATGATACAAGAGTTGCCCGACAGACGCGAGAACGTTTTTTGAAAATGTGGGCGGGAAGCCGGGGTTTGGGAAAAATCGGTTATGCAAATATCATCAAGTTATTCCCATAGCTGAATCCGGTTTTAAGCCCACTGAATTCTTCTGGCGGTACCAAATTCACAAATTATTTGCAAGACAGAAAATCGACCGCCCGGTGGAATCCCAATCATTCGGCGACAACCGGATTCCGCAGCACTCCCAACGAGTCAATTTCCACCTCAGCCGTCTCGCCACCTCGTAAATACACGGGCGGATTGAGCGCATGGCCAATTCCAGGGGGCGTTCCGGTGAAGATCAAATCCCCTGGTTCCAGAGTAAACACTTGCGATAGATAGGCAATCAACTTGGCGACCGAGAAGATCATCTGCTCGGTATTGCTATTCTGCATGGTGCGGTCGTTCAAACGGAGTCGAATGCCCAGCTTGTGGGGATCGGGTATTTCGTCCCGGGTGACCAAAGTGGGGCCAACCGGGGCAAATGTGTCAAATGTCTTACCTATCATCCATTGTTTGCCATCCTTCTCCAGCTGCCAATCGCGGGCGGAGACATCGTGGCCGATCGAATAACCGGCCACATGGTCCATCGCAGATGATTCCGGGATCTTCCGACCGCGTTTGCCAACTACGATCACCAACTCCGCCTCGTAATCCACTTTGGAACTGATTTTCGGAACAACGATTGGCTCGTTGTGGCCGATCAGGGCCGAGGGAAACTTGCTGAACAGCACTGGTTCCTTCGGAATAGCCATTTTGCTTTCGATCGCGTGATCGCGATAATTGAGCCCGACGCAAACGATCTTTTGCGGATCGTGGATTGGCGCATGCAGTTTCGCCGCACTCACAGGGACGCTGACGGCATTGGGACGCTGGGCGATTTCCCGGGCACTGGCGAGCAGTCCAGGATCGGCAAGCATTTCCCGAACGCTCGCCGGGAATCGCGAATCGTTGGCGATCAAGTCAACAAACCGGTCGCCGGTCAGCACGGCCGGTCGCGGGCCGTGTGCGGTATTGAGCGTGGCAAGGCGCATAAGGCTGTCTCGAACAGAGAGAAGTAGGGCTATTGAATGACTCCTCTTGTCGTGGGACCAGAGGCGAGTTAAAAAGGAAAAAGCAAGCGAGGCAGCCACCATTCCCCGATAGCTCAACGGTAGAGCAACCGGCTGTTAACCGGTTTGTTGAAGGTTCGAATCCTTCTCGGGGAGCTTGACCACGTCTGGTCACAACTCGATTCAGCGTTTCTCTTCTTAAATGCCTTTGTAGCGGTATCCTGCTTTTTTCGCCGGTTGGCATGACTGTCCGGATCTTGGAACCGACACGGACACTACCAACTCTTCATGCGTCGCGACCTGTAGCTGCGCCTCTGGCGCCGTCCCAGTGTGGACGTTCCCGACAAAAGTTGAATTTCGGAGAGCGGGGCCCTGTAAAGCCCGACGTTTTCAGGGGTCGATTCGCCGGAAGCAGACTTTTGTCGGGAATGTCCAGTGTGCGGCAGTGCCGGTTTGGTCGGTGAGGACTTGCCCAGGGCGCGAGTCACCTCACCGACCGCTCGTTACTTATCTCATCAGTCATCATTCACGATCGTGCCGACGCCGCGGTTCTTCGTAAAGAGCCCATTGCTGCTGAGTCCGGACAAGTCCAGGTAGAACGTTTCGTCGGCCTCTTTCTTGCTGTCGCCGCTTACGGTAATCGTGATGGTCTTCGAGGTCTCGCCGGGGGCGAAGGTCAACGTGCCGGTTTTGGCGACGTAATCGTTGTCGCTCGTGGTGGCGGTGCCGTTTACGGTGCTGTACGACATCGTCACCGGCTGGTCGTAGGCGGCCGAGAGCGTGACCGTGAACGTGAACAGCGTCGTTCGATTCTTCTTGCCTTCCTTCTTGGTCACGTCGCTGACGCTGATGCGCGGCTCGTCGTCCACGATCGTGGCCACGCCCTGGCTGTCGGCGATGGTCGCGTTGGTTGGACTGCTCAAATTCACGAAGAAGGTTTCGTTCGGCTCAGCGCGGCGGTCGCCGTTCACCGGAACAGTGATGGTCTTGCTCGTCTGGCCGGGGGCGAAGGTCAGCGTCCCCGAAGTGGCCTGGTAGTCGCTGCCAGAAGTGGCGGTGCCGTTGGCGGTGGCGTAGGCGACGGTGATGGTCTGGCTGCTGGCGGCGGACAGAGTGACGGTGAAATTGGCGGCGCGAGTCCCGATGTGGCCTTCCGTCACTGCAGGTGCATCCGCGATCTTGATTGAGGGATTGCTCTGTACAATCGGCGTCAACAAGTAGTAGTCCTCGCCCCCGTTAGCGTAGTTGTGGGCGCCCGCCAGAATGAGGCCGTGGTCATTGATGGCTTGAGCATATTGCAGGGTGACGTTGGCATTGAGCAGCGGACTCTGAAGGGACACCGTACTACCCTGACCCGGCCAAAGGACAGCGTGGGCCTGATAGGTGCCGTCCCAATCATCATAGGTCCAGGTCCAACCGACGACGGCGCCGACGTTGTTGATGTCCACGGCGGCGGTGCTGACGACGCCCGGGCCGCCGAAGGGAAAGCCGACGGAGTAGTGCCCGTTCCACATAAAGTCGATCTGAGTGTAGGAGCCTAAGCCGTCATCCGCCCCGAGGAAGCCGACGATCCAGCCGGCGTCATTGATGCTCGTGGCGCGACCCCCGAGGTATCCAGGACCGGGGTCAAGGATGGTCATACCGTTCACGGCGTCCCACAGAAACGGAAGCTCCCCCACCCGGGGAATAACCCGGGTGTATACCCGGTGACCTGGCCGTTCGCGTTGATGGCGGCGGGGGTTCCCCCGCCCAGGTCGATCATGCCGTTGACCGCGTCCCAGAGGAAGGCATGGCTGCCGGAGTCGCCGACCACCTGACCGGCGTTGTTGATGGCGGTCGCCTCGGAATTGTCACTCCCATTGAGCGTCCCCAGGTCGATCATGAGGTCGTTGCGCCCGTCCAGGTCGCTATCCCGGAACCACGCGCCGCCTTGCGGTGTGATGAGGAAAGCATGTTCGGCCAAATCGCCGGATAGAGTCGCCTTGCCAACGACTTGACCGACGTCGTTGATGGCGGTGGCATGACTGTAGGTTCCGCCCAAAGTTCCGAGGAGGATCGTTCCGTTGGCCGCGTCCCAAAGAAACGCATCGTCACCGTAGCCGCCGACCACCTGGCCAGCGTTGTTGAGGTCGGCGGGTTCAAGGGTGGCTAGGCTCGTGACGGCGTACTGTGCCGGCACGCAGCGGTCTTCGAGGACTTCGAGGCCTGGTCGATTCGGTCTTGATCGCAGCGAGCCTGGTCGCCGGCGTGGTGGGAACTTCGGCGTCAGGGCCGAGCGAAGGTTGTGCAGCCCACTGTAGAATGACATGGTTGGTTCTCCCGTTCCAGGTTGGTCTGCGATAGAATGGCGGGACATCTCCCTAGCGCGCAGACCGAGCGCCGGGGCGGTGCCGGGCCGGTGGGGGCTTGCTTGGCGGTAAGGACCCCACCGGCCGCTTTCTTTGACCTCCGAAAAACGGACGCACGATTCGTCCTACTTCTTCTCTTTCAGTCCCAACAGCTCCGCGGCTTCTGCCCGGAAGCGGCGCAGCTCCCCATTCTTCGGCTGGTTCTTGTCCATCCAATGCACGGCCCGGTCGTACCACTCGCGGGCCTTGTCTTTCTCGCCGAGCCGCCAGCGGGCCATCGCCACGAAGAACCAATCGCTGCTGTCGCCACCCTTGCACATCTCCATCGACTTGTCGAAGGCGGCGATCGCATCGTTCCAACGTCCCGCCCGGTAGAGAGCGGCGCCGAGCGTGTTGCGGAAGCTGCCTTCCTGGGGATTCAGTCCGATGGCCTCATTGGCCAGGCGCACCGCACGGACCGGATCGCGCCGGGCAGGCTCGGCGTGCGTGGCCAGAACCCAGGCCACGCCGTTCAAGCCCGAGGCCACGCCCGCGCGGACGGCATCGTTCGGACCGAGTTCGATGGCCTGGTGATAGGCGGCGACGGCGTCCGCGAATTTCTGCTGCTGCTGAAGGGCCTCGCCCAGACTGAAGTAGCCCCGCACGTATTTGGGGTCGATTTCAATCGCCTTGCGACAGGCGGCGACGGCGTCATCCCACTTGTGCTGGAAGCGAAGGGCGGTGCCCAGGCCGACGTAGGCGGGCGCATTTCTCCCGTCGACTTCAATCGCCTTCTGATAAGCGGCGGCGGAGTCGTCGAACTTACGCTGGGCACCCAAGGCGCGGCCAAGGTTGCAGTAGGCCACGGTGAAGTTCGGAGCGATTGCGATGGCCTTGCGATAAGCGTCGACCGCCTCAGTGAGTTTGCGGTGGCTATCAAACACGACGCCCACGCCGTTGTAAGCGAAGGCGTGCTTCGGATCGAGTTCGATCGCTTTCTGGAGGGCGGCGATGGCCTCCGGAAACTTGTTCAGGGCATTGAGGGCGTAGCCGAGGTTGGTGTAAGCCGCAGTGTTGGTCGGCCGGATCGCCAGGGCGACTCGGAACCAGACGGCAGCTTCTGCTTGCTCGGAGTCTGGAAGGGCGTTGCCCAGTTCCAAAGCCAGCCAGAAATCGGCCGGGTGCTCGGCCTGGACCTGGCGCAGCCACGCGACCTGTCGCGGGTGATCCTTCTCCAGCAAGTACCCGACCATCAGTGCCAGTTGGGGCGACATGCCGGCGGTAGGCGCTTCGGTCACGAGCCGGGCCAGTGCCTTTTGGTTTTCCCAGACATCCATCTGCCGCAGCCGATCCCCGCAGGCTGCATCCGGCGCCGCTCGCCGCGCCACCGCCAGGATTTGCTCGGTCAGGTCTTGCCGCTTGGACGCGTAAGTCACCCAGGCCCAGTCGTCCAGGGCGGCCACGAGCTGCTCGTTGATCGGCGAGGCGGCCAGGCCGGCTGCCGCGGCCTCCGGATTTTGCTTCAGCACCCCAAAACCGGCAAATGCCTTGGGATACTCGTCGGCGGAGGCGCCGTAATCGAACTGGACCTTGGCCCAGTTCGCCCGGTCCAGACGAATCTTCTCCAGGCGCTGGGCCAGGCGATAATCGGCCTGGTCACGCGCGAGCTGCTGTTCTAGTTCTGCCACGGCCTGACGGATTTCCGCGTCAAGCGTCCCCTCGGATCCCGCCATTAATTGCCGGGCTTGCGCCAGCTCCGTCTGGGTCGTCTTGAGGAACAGCTCCCAGCGGGCCGGCTGGTTGAGCAGTCCCTGCACGCCCGCCTTCTTCTTCAGCGCGGCATGCAACTCGCCGACGCTGTTCTCGGCCCGGTTCAGCGCCTGGCGGATTCCTTCCTCGGTTAGTGCCAACTTGCGGGCGGCTGTCAGTGCCGCCTCCTGTTTGCGCGCGGCTCGGTCGCGCAGGGTCCAGCCCGCGCCGGTCCCCAATACGACAATGAAAGCCGCGACCAATGCTGCCACCGTCAGCCCGCCCTTGTTCCGCCGCGCAAACTTGCGGAAGCGATATCGCACCGAGGGCGGACACGCCTGCACCGCTTCATCCGCCAGGTAGCGCTGCACGTCCATCGCGAAGCCGTTGGCCGTCTCGTAACGGCGAGCGCGATCCTTCTCCAGCGCCTTCATCACGATCCAGTCCAGCTCCCCGCGCACCAGCTTCGTCAGCTTCGCCGGCTCGGTGCCGCGGTTCGCGGCCAACGTTGGCAAGCCCTCCGCCGTGCTCAGCTTGGTGCTCGGCTTGGATGGCTCGTCCTCGCGGATCACCCGCAGCATCTCCAGCATGCCGGCCTTTTCCAAGTCTTTCTTGCTGAACGGGGTGCTGCCAGTCAGCAACTCGTAGAGCAGCACGCCCAGCGAATAGATGTCGCTCCGTGTGTCGATGTCGAGCTGATTGATCTCCGCCTGCTCGGGGCTCATGTATTCCAGCGTGCCGACGATGGCGCCAAAGCCCGTGACCAGGGTCTTGTCGGTCAGCGACTGCCCGGCCGCCTTGGCCACGCCGAAGTCGATGACCTTGGGCACCGGCTTGCCGTCGTAGAGAGCGACCAGCACGTTGGAGGGCTTCAAATCGCGATGGATGATGCCCTTCTGGTGCGCGTGCTGCACGGCCTGGCAGACGGGGATGAACAGCTCCAGCCGCTGCCGGGGTGTGAGGTGGTGCTCGTCGCAGTACTTGGTGATCGGCATGCCCTTGACCAGATTCCATCACGAAGTACGGCCTCGGCGAGCCGAGCGACGTCAGTCGCCGGGTTTCGGGCACTTCCAGAACCCGGCGACTGACGTCGCTCGGCTCGCCGGTCGTGCCACCGTCAAAGACCTTGGCGATATTGGGATGATCCATCAGGGCCAGGGCCTGCCGCTCGGCCTCGAAGCGGGCGATGACTTGCTTGGAGTCCATGCCGGCTTTGATGAGCTTGACGGCGACCAATCGCTTGACCGGCTCGGTCTGCTGGGCCATCCAGACCGTGCCCATGCCGCCTTCGCCGATCGGCTCGATCAGCTTGTAGGGGCCGATGACGGTACCGGCGGTTTCGCTACTGGACTGGTCCACGGTGGCGCCCAGGAGTGGTGACGGCGGAGCGAGGAAGCCGCCCGCCTTGTCGTGAGCTCTTAGCAGCAATTCGACGCTGTGGCGCAGCTCCTCGTTGCCGCCGCAGGCTTGCTCGAGGAATGCGGCACGCTCGGCTGGCGCCGGCTTTTTCAGGGCTTCGAGGAAGATGGATGCTTCATCCATTGCGCGACTCCGCCCGGCGGTATCCGGGCCTCAAGAAACAGTGCGTCGTCGGGGAGGAAACGACCTCAAATAAATTCGAGAAAAAGCTACAACTCGGCGTCGCCCACGATTCGCCGGAAGAGCCAGGCGCGGGCAAAGGTCCAGTGACGATCGGCGGAAGACGGGGAAATGCCGAGGCTGTGCGCCGCCTCATCGACCGTCAGTCCGGCAAAATATCGCAGCTTGACCAGTGCCGCCTTTTCGGGGTGCCTCAGGGCGAATTCGCTTAACGCTTCATCGAGTGCGAGAAGCTCGTCGGCAACCTCCGGCACGGAGAGTTGCAGCGCATCGAGGTCAAGGCGTTGGAGATCGCCGCCTCGCTTGAGGCGTGCGCGTTTGCGGGCTTGCTCCACGAGGATTCGGCGCATGGCCTCAGCCGCCGCTGCAAAGAAATGGCCGCGACTGTTCCAGCGCTGCGATTTCTCGACGTCCACCAGCCGGAGATAAACGTCGTGAACCAGAGCCGTCGCCTGGAGCGTCTGACCCGGCTTCTCCTGGGCCATCCTCTCGGCCGCCAGCTTACGTAACTCGTCATAGACCAGCGGAAGGAGTTGCTCCGCTGCGATCGGATCGCCTTGTTCGATGGCGGACAGGATGCGAGTGACCTCAGACATGAATCAGAGCATACCGCCCGTTTGCTGCCATCGCAACAGACGGGCGGCAGAAACGGCATGGCCATCCGATCAGTCATCATTCACGATCGTGCCGACGCCGCGGTTCTTGGTGAATAGCGCATTACTGCTAAGGCCATACAGGTCGAGGTAGAATATCTCGTTGGCCTCCCGCTTGTTGTCGCTGTTGACAACGATGGTGATGGTCTTCGTTGTCTCGCCGGGGGCGAATGTCAGCGTCCCGCTCTTGGCGACGTAGTCCTTGTCGCTCGTTTTGGCAGTGCCGTCCGTGGTCTTGAATGACATCGTCACGGGCTGATCGTAGGCGGCCGAGAGCGTGACGGTGAAGGTGAAATTCGTCGTCTGGTTCTTTTTGCCCTCCGCCTTGGACACGTCGCTGATGCTGACGCGTGGCTCGTCGTCGAGGATGGCGCCAATCCCCTGTCCGTCGCTGATGACACCGTAGTTGGGGGCGCTCAGGTTGACGAAGAACGTCTCGTTCGGCTCGGCGAGCCGGTCGCCGTTGACGAGAACGGTGATTGTCCCCGTCGTCTGTCCGGCTGGGATCGTCAGCGTGCCGGAAGTGGCCTGGAAGTCGCTCCCAGCGGTCGCCGAGCCGCCGGCCGTGGCGTAATTGACCGTAACCGCGACGTCGTACGCGGCGGTCAGTTGGACGGTGAAGGCGAATGCCGTCTGGCCGGTGTTACCCTCGTTGCGGCTCACGTCGCCGATCGAGATGCGCGGCTCGTCGTCCACGATCGTGCCCAAGCCCTGAGCGTCGAGAATGGTTGCGTTGGTCGCATTGCTGAGGTTGACGGAGAATCTCTCGTTTGCTTCCGCGAGCCGGTCCCCGTAGATGAGGACCGGAAGAGGTTTTGTCAATTCGCCGGGATTGAACGTCAGTGTTCCCGAGGTGGCCTGGTAGTCGCTGCCGGCCATTGCGGTCGCGTCGGCAGTGGAGTAATAAACCGAAATGGGCTCAGTGCTTGGCGCGGAGAGTTGCACAACAAACTGCGCCGCGCCGGCGCCCGAATTCCCCTCGACTTGCGCCACGTCGGAGATCGTGATCGCGGGCGGGCCGTTGGAAACGGGCGCGAGCAACCACGGCTCTTCACCATGGTCGTCTTCCCAGGCAGTGAAGAACAGCGTGCCGTTGATATTCGTCAGGTTGCGGGGGAACGAGCTAGCACTGCCAGGGTTAATGTCGGCCACGTCAACTGTGCCGTCCGTGGTGCCGTCGCTCTGCCAGAGTTCAGCGCCGTTCACGCCATCGCTTGCTCGGAAGTACGCCGTCCCATTAACGTCTGTGAGCTCGCTGGCGTACGAGCTATTGAGGAAATATTTTGACCAGGGGTCGATGTATCCGTACGGGTACTGGTAGTAGCCACCGTAGTAGCGCCACGAGCCTCCTGGATAGATGTCCTTGACGAGAGTGGTGCCAGCGACCGTGCCGTCGCTTTTCCACAACTCGGCCCCGTGGGCGCCGTCATCGGCCGTGAAGAACAGCGTTCCGTCCACATTCGTCAATTGGAACGGATTGGAGCCGTAGCCGCCGGGGTTGATGTCCTTCACCATGACCGTCCCGGTCGCGCTCCCGTCGCTCTTCCACAGCTCAGCTCCTTGGTTCGACCAGTCGTAGGCTGAGAAATACAGCGTCTCGTTCACGACCGTGAAGCTGCTCTGATCATTAAGGTCGTCCTTTACGATTACGGTGCCGGAAGGCGTGCCGTCGCTCGTCCACAGTTTCAAGCCAGGCGTGCCGTTCGGCGAAGCGAAGTTCAGCGCCAAGAAGTACAGTGTGCCATTAAACTCCGTAAGGTTGCGGAGGTAGGAGGAATAGGCACCGGGGTTGATGTCCTTGACCATGACCGTGCCGGCCGTGGTGCCGTCGCTCTTCCAAAGTTCGGTGCCGTGTACGCCCTCTTTGGCCGCGAAGAACAGTGTCCCGTTCACGTCGACGCCGCGGATGTTCGCGTTGTTGCCCAGGCCCGGGTTGATGTCCTTGACCAGGGTGGTACCGATTGCTGTCCCGTCCGACTTCCACAGCTCCGCGCCGTGGCTCCCGTCATCGGCAACGAAAAACAGCGTCCCGGCGGCACTCGAAAAGTACGGGAAATTGGTGAGACTCCCTGTCGGGCCCGGCCGGATGTCCTTGACCAGCATCGTGCCGGCCGTTGTACCATCGGACTTCCACAACTCTCGCCCATAGACGCCGTCGTTTGCTGTGAAGTAAAGGGTCCCATTGAGGGCAAATGCGTTGCTGGGCGCTTCCCACGAATAGGGGTAGTCGAACTCCTTGACCAGGGCGGTGCCGGCGGCTGTGCCGTTGCTCTTCCACAGGGCAACACCGTGAACCCCGTCGTCGGCAAAGAAGTAGTTCGTCGTCCCCAGCGCCACCATCTTCTGCGGGTACGAACTGGGCGATCCCGGGTAGACGTCAGCAATCAACGTCGGCGTTCCCGATGGGACGGAACGGTCCTCCACCGGCTCCAGTCGCAGGACTCGGCGCCGAACTCCTCGACCAGGCGCCGGGCGCGTCCGTTTCGCCCCGAACTGACTTCGTAACCATCGATCCCAGAATCGGCTTTTCATTTGAACTCTCCTGAAAACGGACGCGGGGATTCCGCGTTCGAAACTTGAACATTGGTCGCGCTCAGAGATTGCCCGGCCGACGGCGCCGTCCAGATCGGCGCGGAGCCGTCCAGGTTCGGGTACGGCCCCGACAGCGCCGGACACCGGACTCCGGGCAAAACCTGGACGTCGAAGATCTCCTCGACACCGGAAAGGAACTCGAGGTGGGCCTCCAGCCGGCCGGTCGTCAGGTCGACGACTCCGACCCCGCACTTCAACTCCGGCCGCCGCGCGGCGATCGGCATCCCGCCGAAGGTCGAGGTCTCGCGGATCTTCGACAGACCCACGAACGCAAAGCGTTCGTACATGGCCAGGCCGCGGGTATAGCCGGGTAGTTCGGCGACGGTCTGTGACTTCCCGTTCGTCGGGTCAACCAGCACCAACTGCCCGGCCCCGGAATGCAGCAGCCATACCCGGTCGCGATGAATGCGCGGCGAGTGCGGCATGGCGAAACCGCGCGCCACCGTTTGACTACTGTCGACGTCGATCAAACATCCGCCGTTGACCTTGTTTGGACGCCAACCGTGCGGCGTGTCGGTCTCGGCCATCGCGGTCACGTACCTCGGCCGTCCATTAGCCATGGCCAGCCCATTCAAGTGGCAGCGGTCCTCGGCGGCCAAAGACGTGATGAACGGCGGCCGCCAGCGCGGGACGAAGCTGTGGGCGCCATCGAGGGTGCACAGGCAGCTAAACGCTGTGTTGACCAGCCAGAGATCATTACCGGACCATGCCAACTCGTGCGCCTGCACTTCCCCGGTGAAGTGGGACGAGCGCGTCAGGAAACAGGCGTCGTGCTGTCCGGCCGGTTCGACCTGGGCGGCGAGATCAGGTGCACTGCGAAGGAACCAGATCTGCGCAGGGCGCCAACGGCGATGCGGTCGGGTCTGAGGGCCAGTCCCATGGCGCGCTCGAAGTTGTGGTAAGTCAGAGTCAACTCGCCCTGATGGGCGCCGATCAGGACGACTTTGCCGGCCTGGTAGGTGGACACAACGAGCGAAACGCCGAGTTGACCGAGCAGAGAGGGGAAGGCGCGGGAGTATTCGTGACGCACCTCGCGCACGTGCGGCTCTGCTGCCGGCGGCGTGGCGGCCGCGTCGAGGGGTTCGTGTGAACGTGCGATGTCGAGCGTATTCATGGGGCTCCCTAGCGGACCGGTCGACCCGCATCACGCAGACGGCTACCTAACAGCGCAAAACAAGCGCCGGGGCAGTGCCGGGCCGGTGGGGAGCTTGCTTGGCGGTAAGGCCCCTACCGGCCGCTTCGACGATAAAGTGGATACCGTTCGTACGGTGCGCTTCTCACTGTTTCCACTAGTCGTCGTTAAGAATCCAGCCGTACCCGACGATGTTCCCGAAGGACGCGTTGCTGCTCAGGCCGAAGAGTTCTACCTGGAAGTATTCATCTTGCTCATTCGCCTTGTCTCCGTTGACTTCGATGGTAATCGTCTTGGTCGTCTCGCCGGGTTTGAAGGTGAGCGTGCCGGACTTGGCGACGTAATCGCTGCCGGCAATCGCAGTGCCGTTCAGCGTGCGGAACGACATTGTCACATTCTGGTCGTAAACCTGGTCCAAAGTGACGGTGAACACGAAGAGAGTCGTGCCCTTCTTGCCTTCGAGTTTCGAGACGTCAGAGATGTAGACGGCCGGCTCGTTGTCGAAGATCGTCCCGTAGCCCGTGTCATTCAGAAGGATCACGTCGCCCGTGCCGGTGACGTGTACCGAAAGGTATTCACTCGGTTCGCCGATCCGATCGCCGTTGACCTTCACCGAAATCGACTTTGTGGTCTCTCCGGCGGCAAACGTGACGGAGCCCGACTTGGCCTGATAATCGCTGCCGGCGGTCGCGGTCAGGTTGGCCGTTGCATAAGAGACCGTGACCGGCTGGTCGTAGTCGGAGTCGAGGGAAACGGTGAACGTCATATTCGTCGTGCCGGTGTTCCCTTCCGTGGCCGTCGCACCGCCGATAGAGACGCGCGGTTCGTCGTCCACGATGATACCGACTGCATGATCGCGCGACTCGTCGATGCCGCCAAGAGATGTTCCGGTCAAGTTGACGGAGAAGTACTCGTTTGGTTCTCCAATACGGTCGCCTTTGGCCGGGACCGCGAGGGTCATCGTGGTCTCGCCGGGAGCGAACGTGACCCTGCCGGACCCTGGTGAGAAATCAACACCGGAGGTCGCGGCGGGCGGCGGCTCGTCATAGCCCTGTTCCCACCATTCCGTATTGCCCTCCGCTACCAAGTAACTCACATCAACGGGCAGGTCGTAGGCGTTCGAGAGCCGAAGCGTGAAAACCGCTGGGGTCGTGCCAGTGTTCCCCTCGACGACTCCGATGGGTCCGGAGTCGATGGTGATCCGCGGCTCGTCGTCCACGATGGTTCCCACGCCTGACCCCTTGGCCACGAATGCGTTGGTCGGGTTGGTGAGCCGGAGGAAATAGTACTCGGTGTTCTCGCTCAGTCGGTCGCCGTTGACCGGAACCGTGATTGACTTCTGAGTTTCGCCGGGAGCGTAGGTTAAGGTGCCGGATCGTTGCTGGTAGTCGCCCGCCGCGGCCGACGCGGTGGAATCGGCCGTTGCGTACTGGATGGTCACGGTCTGACTGGAGGCGGCCGAGAGGCTGACGGTGAACCCGGCATTCACGGACCCGGTATTGCCCTCCATGACGGTCACATTGTTGACAGAGATCTCTGGAGCTGTCGTTGGCAACCAGGCTCCGTCATTGATCAGCACCGAGACGCTGTTCGACGCAGGATTGACCGTCGCAACATCCATTCGGCCGTCGCCGTTGAAGTCGCCGACCGCCACTCCGAGAGGCAATGCTCCCGCATCAACCGTCACTGGCGGCGTGAATCCGCCAGATGCCTTGCCGAGCAAGACATCGACACTCGCCGACCCGGTGTACGTAGTCAGCAGATCGGTGTGGCCGTCGCCGTTGAAGTCAGCAGCCGTGAGCGAATTCGGCTGCCCGTTGACACCGAGATACTGGACCGTGGAGAACTGCCCGGCGCCTGTGCCGAGCATCATGCTCACGGAACTCACCCGGGTAAACGCACGGGCCAGATCGATCTTGCCGTCGGCGTTCAGATCGGCCGCGACCAATGGTCCCTCCGAGGAACTGCCGAGGCCGCCAAAAGTGTTGGGGTAACCAAAGCTCCCTGCCCCATTGCCCAACAGCACACTTGTTCCCCAGTCGCCCGCCGCCGCGAAGTCGAGGCGGCCGTCGGCGTTCAAATCCGCCACGGCGCCGGCCGAAAAATAGTCCCATCCAACTGGGTACACGCTCGAAGGCGTGAACGAGCCAGTCCCTGTCCCCACGAGCACGCTGAGTGCACCCGCGACGTCGCCCCCTACGAAATCTGGGTCAGAATTTCCCGTCCATCCCGACAAGAGCACGCCAAGATCGGCTTTGCCGTCGGATGTGAAATCGCCCACGGCCACGGATATTACTTCTTCATCGGAATTGCTGAAGACGCTGACCGGAGGCTGAAACGTCCCGTCGCCGCGACCAAGCAGGACGCTCACCGAGGTGTTGGAGTAGGAGACGAGGTCGATCTTGCCGTCGTTGTTGAAGTCTCCGGCCACTAGGGACGACGCCTGGGGGCCGGTGGATGAGTGGAGCGCCGGCGAGAAAGTGCCGTTGGCATTGCCCAACAATACGCTGAACGTGCTATCGAGACCGTTGGCATAGTTGGCGGATGCGAGGTCAAGTCGTCCGTCGTTGTTGAAGTCCGCGGCGACCACCACACGCGGATTGCTACCAACTGTGTAGTTGACCGGATCGGCGAACGCGGGGACAACCCGCTCATCCAGGCGTTCCAGCCCAAGCCGCGCGAAGCCTTGTCGGGAGGATCTGAATATGGTTTTGGATCCTGCAGTTCGATCTCGCCCACGGGCTGTTTGTTTGAACAACATGGTCGTCTCCTTCGCGGAAGTGGTCTGCGATAGAATGACGACGGCCCTCTCGACGCGCAGACCGAGCGCCGGGGCGGTGCCGGGCCGGGGGGAGCTTGCTTGGCGGTAAGGACCCCACCGGCCGCTTTTTTCGATTCCAACTGAGTCGACGAGCGGGCTCGTCGGCCGCGGTTCACTTCTTCTGCTTGGCCTCCCACTCAGCAACTAGCTTTCGGAAGTCGTCCCGTGACCGTACGGCGGCCAGGTTCTTGTCCTGTCGGACGTCGTCCGCGATCGCCAGGTAGTTCTTCTCGAAAGCCCGGCGAAGGAGGGCAATCGCCCGCGCCGCGTACCGTTCCGATAGCTTCGCGTCGTTAGTCACCGCCGCGGAGGCAACCGCGTAAACCGCCGCGGCGTCCTGCACGTCGGTTGCTGGTAGCTTCGGGTCGCCGATGACCGCCTCGACCTCGGCCGTCGCCTTGGCGTGGTCCTTCAGGTACGCCAGGCGCCAGCGACTCGTTGCACACGGAAGTACGCTTGGTTCGAGCCGTCATCCAGTTTCAAGGCGCGATCGTACTCCGCCCGTGCGTCGGTATAGCGTCCGAGGCGGAGCAGGAGGTCCGCACGGGCCCCGGAGGCATTGCGGAGCATCTCACCGGCTTCGGAACCGCGCATGCGTTGGACCGACCAGCGGTTCCAACATGGGGATCAGCCGGGTGAGCCGCTCCAGCGCCTCTTCAAAGTGGCCGGTGTCAGCATCCCGAAGGGCCCGCTGCATCAGACTGTTCGCCGCCTCCAGTGCGGAATTCCGATCCGCAGGGTGCTCCTTGGCGAGTTGCATGCGCAGAGCCAGCCCCTTGTCGAAGGCGCTATCGGCTTCCTTCGCCTGGCCCGCGCAGGGCGAGTGCTTGGCCAAGGTTGAAATTGGCCCCGGCAAGGTCGCGCCTGTAATCGGGTACGCCCGGGAACTCTGCGGCAAGCGAATCCAGGATGGTGATGGCCTGGCGGTAAGCCTGAATGGCGTCTGCCGGTCGCTCCGTGCGATAGAGGTTGCCAAGGTTCAGGTGGCACGTGGCCACGCCGTCGCGAAACTTCGGGTCGCCAGGATCTTCGGCCAGAAGGCCTTCGAAGATAGCCCGTGCCTCGCGGTGCGCCGCTGCCGATTCGGCCGCTTTGTCCGACTCCATCAGGAACACACCCAGATTTACATAGTGGCCGGCCAGCGACGTGCGGACCGCCCGGTCGCGGGGCGCGAGGGCGATGGCGGCCTTCGCGTGGACGATCGCCTGCTCCAACAGCTTTCGCTCCTCGGCTCGGTCCTTCCGTTCCCGAGCCAACATACTCAGCCCATGCAAAATGTCCCCGATCGCACCCTGGTGGGATGCGACGGCCGGGAAATCCTCAGCGAGCCGTTCACGGGCCGCCAGGGCACTGTGGAACGCATCGTCGGCCTCGTCCAGGCGGTTCATTTGGAGCAAAAGGGCGCCGCGTCTGAAGTCGCAGTCGGCGACGTACGAGCGGTTGCTCTCGTTGCCGGGAGTCTCGGCGACCAAGCCCGCCCAAACCTCACGGGCCCGGTCGTAGTCGGCCAGCGCACGTTCGCGGTCCCCGACCTCGGCACGGACCCCGGCCAGGTGAAACAAGGCCCACCCGCGATCCACCCGGACTGACCGATCTTCTCCTTCTTGGCGGGCGAACTCCTCAAGAAAGGCCACCATCTTCATCAGCAGGGTCCGCCGCAGGCCGTGCAATCCTGCCGCCTTGAGTTGGCGGTCCTGGGCAGTATCCGCGAAGTAGTCCTCCATCACCTTCTTGGCCCGGGCAAGGTTCCGGTCGGCCCGGTCCCTTTCCGATTGCGACAACTGCAAGGCCGTCTCCGTCCGCTTTTTCTCGCGAGTGACCAGCCAGTTGTTGACGACAAGCCCGGTGAGGGCGAGCAGCAGCGTGAAGGTGCTGACACCAGCAATCGCCAGTGCCGCCTTGTTTCGCCGGGCAAACTTGCGAAACCGATAGGCCGCCGACGGCGGCACCGCCTGCACTGCCTCGCCGCAGAGATACCGCTGCACGTCCATCGCGAACCCGTTGGCCGTCTCGTAGCGGCGGTTGCGATCCTTCTCAATCGCCTTCATCACGATCCAGTCCAGCTCGCCACGCACCAGCCTGGTCAGCTTTGCTGGTTCCGTCCCGCGGTTCGCCGACAAGGTTGGCAGTGCGTCGGACGAACTCAGCTTGGTGCTCGGCTTCGACGGCTCGTCCTCCCGGATCACCCGCAGCATTTCCAGCATGCCGGCCTGTTCCAGGTCCTTCTTGCTGAACGGCGTGCTGCCGGTCAGCAATTCGTACAGCAGCACTCCCAGCGAGTAGATGTCGCTGCGCGTGTCGATGTCCAGTTGGTTGACTTCCGCCTGCTCGGGCGACATGTACTCTAATGTGCCGACGATGGCACCGAAGCCGGTGACCAGGGTCTTGTCGGTGAGCGACTGCCCGGCCGCCTTGGCGACGCCGAAGTCGATGACCTTGGGCACCGGTTTGCCGTCGTAGAGAGCGACCAGCACGTTGGAGGGCTTCAAATCGCGATGGATGATGCCCTTCTGGTGGGCGTGTTGCACCGCCTGGCAGACGGGGACGAACAGCTCCAGCCGCTGCCGGGGTGTGAGGTGGTGCTCGTCGCAATACTTGGTGATCGGCACTCCCTTGACCAATTCCATCACGAAGTACGGCCTCGGCGAGCCGAGCGACGTCAGTCGCCGGGTTTCGGGCATTTCCAGAACCCGGCGACTGACGTCGCTCGGCTCGCCGGTCGTGCCACCGTCAAAGACCTTGGCGATATTGGGATGATCCATCAGGGCGAGGGCCTGGCGCTCGGCCTCGAAGCGGGCGATGACCTGTTTCGTGTCCATGCCGGCCTTGATGAGCTTGATTGCGACCAATCGCTTGACCGGCTCGGTCTGCTGGGCCATCCAGACCGTGCCCATGCCCCCTTCACCGATCGGCTCGATCAGCTTATAGGGCCCGATCACGGTGCCGGGGCGTTCACTCGCGGGGGCGTCAATCGTGGCGGCCGGTTGCTGGCCGTGCTCCAAGAAACTGCCCAGTTTGGACTGCTCTTCCAGCAAAACGACAACGCGCCGGCGCAGGTCTTGATCGTTGGCGCATGCCTCATCGAGAAAGGCATCTCGCGCGGCCGTCGCGGGCAACTTGCTGGCGGCGATGAAAATGTCACGCTCGTTCATGGCTGATCGGCCGGGTCGCGGCGTCCTCCAAGATGCAGTGCGAATTCGGTGATACGAACCTGCAAAGATTCTGGCTTATTCGGCGCGGAGGTGACGGTGCAGCCAGACACGGGCATAAGACCAGATGTCGTATGCGGATCGGACCGAAATGTTCAGCGCCTGGGCAACTTCGTCCATCGTCAGGCCGACGAAAAAGCGCAACTTCACCAGGTCGGCCGCGACGGGATCCGAGCTGGCCAAATGGTCGAGCACATCGTTGATCGCGAGCAATTCTTCAATATCGCCGGGAACGGCGATGTCGGAATTGCGAGCTCTTCGCGATCGAGTTGCCCGCCGCGCTTGGCGGCATGACGCCGCCGCGCCTCCTCGACCAGGATGCGCCGCATCGCCTCCGCGGCAGCGCCGAAGAAGTGTCCCCGGCTGTTCCAATGCTCGGCATGATTTACGTCGACCAGGCGCAGGTAGGCCTCGTGGACCAGGGCCGTCGCTTGTAGCGTCTGGCCGGATTTTTCTCCGGCCAGTCGCTGCGCCGCCAACTTGCGCAACTCGTCGTAGACCAGCGGCAGTAGCTTTTCCGCGGCGTGCGGATCGCCTTGCTCGATGGCAGAAAGGATTTGCGTTACGTCGGACATGCCAACAAACATACCGCCCGCATGTTGGCAGTGCAACACGCGGCAGCGAACGACATGTGCGACTGACACATCAGTCGTCATTCAAAATCGTGCCGACGCCGCGGCTCTTCGTGAATAGCCCATTGCTGCTGAGCCCGGTCAAATCGAGGTAAAACGTCTCGTCAGCCTCCTTCTTGCTATCACCTTTGACGTTGATGGTGATCGTCTTCGTCGTTTCGCCGGGCTTAAACGTCAGCGTGCCGGTCTTGGCGACGTAGTCGCTGTCGCTCGTCCTCGCGGTGCTGTCCGCGGTTCGGTACGACATCGTCACTGGCTGGTCGTAGGCGGCCGAGAGCGTGACCGTGAACGTGAACAGCGTCGTGTGATTCTTCCTACCCTCGGTCTTGGTCACGTCGCTGATGCTGATCCGCGGCTCGTCGTCCACGATCGTGCCGGCACCCTGAATGTTGGCGAGGATCGCATTGGTCTCACCGCTCAGGGTGACGACAAAACCCTCGTTCGCCTCGGCCAGGCGGTCGCCGTTGACCAGCACCGAGATCGTCTTGCTGGTTTCGCCCGGGGCAAATGTCAGTGTGCCGGAGGTCGCCTGGTAGTCACTCCCGGCCGCGGCGGTGTCGTTGGCGGTGGCAAAGTTGACCGTCACGGGCTGGCCGGAAGCCATGGACAGGGTGACGGCAAAACTGGCCGTCCGCGTGCCGGTGTTGCCCTCGGTGATTGTCACGTCACCGATCGCGATGGAGGGCAGGGGCGGTGGCGGCGGTGCCCAGTTGCCATCGTTGTGCGCGACACAGATGCACCAATACGGCCAACCGGGGGAGTTGGCTTCGTACGTGACCAGCTCCGGAAAGCCGTCGCCGTCAAGGTCGGCGAAGCCATTCTGTATCAAGATGCGATAATGGTAGCCGTCCCCAAGGTCCGAAAACACCGAAGGGGCGAACGACCCGTCGCCGTTGCCCAGCCCCACGATCGCGACTCGCGCCGTGGATACGGGGTCGTCGCCGACGTAATTGACCTGGTAGACCAGGCCCACGCGGTCCAACCGCCCGTCGGCGTTGACGTCCGGCGGCATCCAGGCACCCGTGAAGGGGCTCGGCGACGTTTGCAACGTGCCAGCGCCGGTGCCGCTGAACAGTCTCACGGCGTCCCCGGTCGTCAGGACATCGGGTTTGCCGTCGGCGTTATAATCGCGCACCGGCAGGATGCCGGTGTCCGCCAGGCCGCTGCTCGTGACGTAGTAGGCCCTACTCGGCCCAAAGGTTCCGTTGCCGTTGCCGATCAGCACGTTGACGTAATCATCTCGGCGGTAGCCCCCGTAATCGTCGATCACTTCCGCATCGTATCCGGTCGCGACAAGGTCGAGCTTGCCATCGGCGTTGAGGTCGCCGAGGGTCATCGTTGTCACGATCTGGGACGCGTAGAAACCCGCGCCAGGGGGCAACTGGGAAGGCAGGACGATGACCTGCGTCTCGTGGTAGGTGCCGTCGCCGTAGCCAAGCTGAACGCGCAGGTCGTAATCCCAGTCATTGATGTTGATCTTCACCAGGTCGTCGATCGAGTCGCCATTCAGGTCGGCCACGACGGGCGTGGTGTAGGTGCCGACGCCCGGGATCTGTCCCTCGTGAAACGTCCCGTCGCCGTTCCCGAGCAGCGCGTGAATACCCGGAGCACCGCCACTGCCCACCGGACCCAGATCGATTCGGCCATCGCCGTTCAGATCGACGGCCGTAAGGGCACCGAGGAATTGGCCGACGCCGTGATCGACAAGTGGGGAGAAGCTGGGCAGGCAGCGGTCATCGAGCGCTTCGAGGCGCGGTCGCGAAGCAGACGGACTTCGGCGCGTTGATCGCCGCCGTTTTGAGGTCCAGGGCAAGGACCTGAAGATGGATTGAATCGACATGGATATCTCCAGTGGTCTGCGTGAAAATGGAGAGACATCGCGTCCGGCGCAAACCGAGCGCCGGGGCGGTGCCGGGCCGGTGGGGGCTTGCTTGGCGGTAAGGACCCCACTGGCCGCTTTCGTTATTGGATCAACGCTTGGAAATGGTCCCTTCGAAGGAACCGATGGTCGTGCCGGCGATCCTGTCGTACAGGCGCTCGCTGGTGAAGCTTCCGGTGGCGCCGGCGAACCGGCCCGTCCCGCCCGTGATGATTGCGGTTTCCTCGATGTAGAGGACGCCTGGTATTGCCGTCGGCGTGGCTGTCCCGGTAAACGTGGCGTACACCTTGTCGCCGTTGGCAGCCGTGAACTCGTAGGACCCGATCGCGGTACCATTCGCGGCGTTCACGACGTGCGGGATGTCCAGGGTAAACTTACCCAGGTGGGTGGCTTTGCCCGTGGCCTCCACATCCACTTGCAGGAACGGCGGGGCGAGTGGCGTGACGGCGACATCGCCTTCCAGGCGGCCTTTGAATGGCACCTGCTCTCCGGCCGCTGTCGGGCCAGCGAGGCTCAGGACGGCCGCGACTGCCAGCGCGATACGAGTTGCGGAACTGAGTCGAAACATGATAACTCTCCTTGCGGTTTGCGATACACTGGAGAGACATCGTTCCCGGCGCGCAAACCGAGCGCCGGGGCGGTGCCGGGCCGGTGGGGGCTTGCTTGGCGGTAAGGACCCCACCGGCCGCTTTCGTTGCAAAGGACACGGTCAGGACCAGCAGATCAAATGGGCTTCCGATCCGAGTCGGACTTCTGCTGCCGGTCTCCTGGCTCTTTTTTCAGTAGCTCCTCCGTTTCTTCTCGGAACCGCTGCAGTTCCGCGGCCAGCGCGGGAACTTCTTCGATTGCCTTCTGGTTCTCCTTCAGCCAGGCCATGGCCTGGTCATAGGCTTGGCGCGCATCCTTGGTTTTTCCCAGGCGCTCCTGACCCATTGCCAGGAAGAACAAAGCCCGGCCGACGTTCCAGTTGAAGGTGGAGCCCTGAAGGACCCTGAGCGCTTCCTGCGCGGCGGCGGCCGCCCCCTGCCAATCGCCGGCACGGTAACGAGCGACGCTCAGCGTGCTCCAGAACACTCCCTGTTTCGGCGCACCCTTTGCCGCCTTTTCTGCCAACTCGACGGCCCGGCGCGGGTTCCGGAGCTTGACATCCGGGCAGGCAGCCAGTGCCCAGGCCAGGTTGTTCTGAGCTATGGGCGACTCCGGATTCAGATCCAGGCCCTTGGTCGCGTCTGCCAGAGAACGCGCCCACTCCCCCAACCGCCAGTAGGTGCCGCCCCGGTTACGCCAGGCAATCGCGTACTTCGGGTTCAGCTCGATGGCCTTGCTGTAGTCGGCAAGTGCCTTGTCGTACTGCTGCAGACTGTCGTAGGTCAAGCCCCGGCTGTTCCAACCAACCGCGAACTCCGGGTCCAGCTCGATGGCCTTGCTGTGGTCGGCGAGCGCTTTGTCGTATTGCTTTAGCTTGCCGTACGCGGAGCCCCGGTTGCGCCAGCCATACTTGTCTTTCGGGTTAAGCTCGATGACCTTGCTGTAATCCGCGATCGCCTTGTCGTACTGCTTCAGCTCCATGTACTCGTGGCCCCGAATACTCCAGGCCACCGCGTTCTTCGGGTCCAGCTCGATGACCTTGCTCTGGTCGGCGACGGCCTTGTCGTACTGCTGGAGAAGGCGGTAGACGTCCCCCCGGTTGCCCCAGGGACTTGCGTACGTCGGGTTCAGCTCGATGGCCTTGCTGAAGTCGGCGATCGCCTTGTCGTACTGCTTCATCTGAATGTAGGCGTAGCCCCGGTTGTTCCAGGCATACTCGAACGTCGGGTTCAGCTCGATGGCCTTGCTGTAGTCAGCCACGGCCTTGTCGTACTGCTGCAGATTGCGGTGGGCCACGCCCCGGTTGTTCCAGGCAGTCGCGTTTTTCGGCTCCAGCTCGATGGCCTTGTTCAAGTCGGCGAGCGCCTTGTCGTACTGCCTCAACTGAATGTAGACGTGGCCGCGGTTAGTCCAGGGATACTCGTCTTTCGGGTCCAGCTCGATGGCCTTGTTCAAGTCGGCGAGCGCTTTGTCGTACTGCTTCAGGTGGGTATAGGCGTAGCCCCGGTTGTTCCAGGCAACCGCGAGCGTCGGGTCCAGTTCGATCGCTTTGTTCAGGTCGGCGAGCGCCTTGTCGTAATGCTTCAACTCGGTGTAGGCGTAGCCCCGGCCGCACCAGGCACCCGCGTCCTTTCGGTCCAGCTCGATGGCCTTGTTCAGGTCGGCCACGGCCTTGTCGTATTGCTTCAAATGAGTGTAGGCGTTGCCCCGCTTGCTCCAGGCAGCCGCGTATTGCGAGTCCATCTCGATGGCCTTGTTCAGGTCGCCGAACGCCTTGTCGTATTGCTTCAAATGAGTGTAGGCGTTGCCCCGGTTGCTCCAGGCAGCCGCGTAATTCGGGTCCAGCTCAAGGGCCTCGCTGTAGTCGGCCACGGCCTTGTCGTACTGTTTCAACTTGTAGTAGCTGGCGCCCCGGTTGTGCCAGGCCACCGCGTTCTTCGGGTCCAGCTCGATGGCCTTGCTCTCGTCGGCCACGGCCTTGTCGTATTGCTTCAGCTCGCAGTAGACGTAGCCCCGGTAACCCCAGGCATTCGCGTAGCTTGGGTCCAGCTCGATGGCCTTGGTCAAGTCGGCGAGCGCCTTGTCGTACTGCTTGAGGCCGGCGTAGGCGTAGCCCCGGATGCGCCAGGCACTGCGCGTACTGCGGGTCCAGCTCGATGGCCTTGGTCGAGTCGGCGAGCGCCCTCTCGTACTCCTTCAGGTTGTTGTAGGCCAAGCCCCGGCTGCTCCAGGCCTCCGCGTTCTTCGGGTCTAACGTTACCAAAACGTCCAGCGCGTCGCGGCGAGCTTTTTCCGCTCCCGGCAATCGGCCCATGCTCGTGAGCACTCGTGCCAAGTGCTCGTGAGTCCTAGTCAATCGCTCACGACTATCGGCGTAATTGGGATCTTCGGCGACGAGTCCTTCATGGTATTTCAGCGCCTGGCGGAAGAACGGCTCCGCTTTATCCGGCTGCTTGACTCCTTCCCACAACCAGCCCAGGCAGTCGAGATTGTAAGCTAGCTCGTGGCGATACCAGCGCTCCTTGGGGAACTCGGCCACCAATCGCTGCCATAGATTGAGTCCCGCGAGATACTCGGCTTCCGCTTCCGGGATGCGTTTCATCGCCGCCAGCACAGTGCCCGCGTTGAACCGGCACGTTCCCGCGTGTACCCGGTAAGCGGGATTGGAAGAGGACTCGGCGGCCAGCTCGTCGGCGAGCGCGGCGGCCCGGCGAAAGGCCTGCGCCGCGTCCGCAAGTTTCGGAACCGTCCTTTCGGCCCCCGCCTCGCCCTGCCAGCGGTAAGCAAGAGCCAGCTCCCAACGGTATTGCGGCTCCGTGGGGGACTCTTTCGACAGCGTGTCCAGAAGTGAGACCGCTTTTTCCAAGGCCTCCGCCGCCTTCTCATACTGCTTCAGCTCCGACTGCAAGATGCCGACGCGGCGATACGCCTTTCCCGTCTGGAACCGGGCCGCGGGCTCTACACGGCCAGGATGGATCAGCTTTTCGTAGAAGCTCATTCCTTTTTGCAGGAAATCGCGCTCCACCTGCGCTTGCCGGGGGTCCTGAATTTCCGCGGGCTTCTTCGGCTCGCTTCGGTACGCGGCGAGCCGTTTCTCCGCCTCCGTGATGTACACCTCGTCCAATGCTGCCAGGATCAAAGTCAGGTTCGCCTCCGCCTGTTGACGGCTGGCGTTGGCATCCTTCAAGGCGGCGTTCTTGGCGATGAGGGCGGCCGATTCTTGTTTCAGGGCGTCCTCTTTGGCCACCAAGGCTGCCGATTTTTCCTTCTCCTCGCGGCTAATGGATATGTTGCTGATCACCAGGGCCACGACGGCGGTCAGTAAAGCGGCGGCGACAAGAACCAGGCTGGTCAGCGCCGCCCGATTGCGCCGGGCGAACTTCCGCAGCCGATATCCCGCCGACGGCGGGCACGCCTGCACCGCTTCATCCGCCAGGTAGCGCTGCACGTCCATCGCGAAGCCGTTCGCCGTCTCGTAACGGCGAGCGCGATCCTTCTCCAGCGCCTTCATCACGATCCAGTCCAGTTCGCCGCGAACCAGCTTCGTCAGCTTCGCCGGCTCCGTGCCGCGATTGGCCGAGAGCGTCGGCAACGCATCCGATGAACTCAGTTTCGTGCTCGGCTTGGACGGCTCGTCCTCGCGGATTACCCGCAACATTTCCAGCATGCCGGCCTGTTCCAGGTCCTTTTTCGTGAACGGGGTGCTACCCGTGAGCAGTTCGTAGAGCAAAACGCCCAGGGAGTAGATGTCGCTCCGTGTGTCGATGTCCAGTTGGTTGACTTCCGCCTGCTCGGGCGACATGTATTCCAGCGTGCCGACGATGGCGCCGAAGCCAGTTACCAGGGTCTTGTCGGTCAGCGACTGCCCGGCCGCCTTGGCCACGCCGAAGTCGATGACCTTGGGCACCGGCTTGCCGTCGTAGAGAGCGACCAGGACGTTGGAGGGCTTCAAATCGCGATGGATGATGCCCTTCTGGTGGCGCGTGCTGCACGGCCTGGCAGACGGGGATGAACAGCTCCAGCCGCTGCCGGGGTGTGAGGTGGTGCTCGTCGCAGTACTTGGTGATCGGGATGCCCTTGACCAATTCCATCACGAAGTACGGCCGCGGCGAGCCGAGCGACGTAAGTCGCCGGGTTTCGGGCGCTTCCAAAACCCGGCGACTGACGTCGCTCGGCTCGCCAGTCGTGCCGCCGTCAAAGACCTTGGCGATATTGGGATGATCCATCAGGGCGAGGGCCTGGCGCTCGGCCTCGAAGCGGGCGATGACCTGTTTCGTGTCCATGCCGGCCTTGATGAGCTTGATTGCGACCAATCGCTTGACCGGCTCGGTCTGCTGGGCCATCCAGACCGTGCCCATGCCGCCTTCGCCGATTTGTTCTAGGAGCTTGTAGGCGCCGATGATGGCTCCGGGGGTTTCTCGGAGCTGTTCATCGACAGCGACGACCGGGGTCGGCGAGGGCTGCTCCAGAAAGCCGGTCGCCCCGACGTTCGCCCGCAGCAGCGCCTCAACCGCCGCGCGCAATGATGCGTCGCCGCCGCACGTTTGGTCCAGGAACGCTGGCCGCTCTTTCGGGCTGCGGGCCAGCGCTTGATGAAATACTTCTTCTTCGTTCATGACTCACCTTGGAGGCGGACCGTAATCGCCTCCACACTCCTATGCGAGAAAGGATGGGTTCAGCACCAAGATTTTTCCGAATTGAAGAGGCGGCTCAAGATTCCGCGCCGAATCCGAGTTCACGGCGGAGCCAGGCCCGGGTATACACCCACAGTCGGTCGGCACTGCTGGGACTCATTCCCAAGGCGGCGGCAGCCTGCTCGCCTGTCAGGCCGGCGAAATAACGCAACTCGACGAGCTTGGCCTTGACGGGATCATGTTCCGCCAGCCTGTTCAGGGCAGCGTCGAGGGCCAGGATATCCAAGTCCGGCTCTGGCGCCACGAGCGCCTCGCCATCGAGGTCGCAGCGATTACGATCGCCCCCGTGCTTGCGCGTCTGCTTACGTCGGGCATTGTCGACCAGGATGCGCCGCATAGCCTCCGCAGCGGCGGCGAAGAAATGTCGGCGATTGTGCCAATGCGGTTCATCACCGTTGCCGACGAGGCGCAAGTACGCCTCGTGAACCAGGCCCGTCGCTTGCAATGTTTGCCCCGGCTTTTCTTGGGCCAGATTCTGCGCGGCCAACTGGCGCAGCTCCTCATAGACAAGCGGCAAGAGTTCCTCTCCCGCTGTCGGGTCGCCCTGCTCAATGGCCGACAGGATCCGCGTCACCTCGCTCATGCGGCTAATTGTACAGTGGGGCTGCGGCCGTTCCGACTTGCTCGACTCCAAGTGCGACGACAGGGACGAAAAAAGTCAATCCCTACGCGGACTACTGGAGCCGCGGCACTTGCGCTACTCTCGCTCGGCCCCCCGTACTTCCCGGAATCGAGCAGCGACTGGTAGTAGCGGGGGAACGCGAGCGGATCCCGTGGTTCGTTCGGAACGGGTTAGCGAGCTGATTGGCCTCACGAACAACATGAAGTCGCGGATGAGGGAAAATGTCCAGGAACGAGACGAACATTCTACTTGGCAACGACCACGCGTCCGCCTCCCTCGATCCATTTCTCCGTCGCCGATGTGTACGTCCCCGCCGCCATCGCACGACCCGCGACCGTCAGCGCTCTGACGGTCAACATGCCTTTGGCCCCACTGGCGGAGTCCGTCAATACCTTGTTGTTGGCTGTCATGGTCAGGCTGGCCGCCTTCTCCGTGCAGCCGTTCAAATGCAAATAAGCCGCGCCACTGTTTCCCGCGTCGATCAGCGTGATGTTCACCGTGTCCTTCAGTTGGTGACTGTTCTTCCAATACAGGCAGTCGTTGAATCCCTGCCCGCCGACCACCACGTCGCCCGAGATTGCATCGACGCCCTCGGGCTTCTCCAGTTGTACACGGCCCTTCTTGACCAAGAATTTTCCTGAAGTCGAGTTGGCCTTTGTTCCGCCGATGATCATCGGGGCGTCACGAAAGCCGGTGTAGGAGGGGCCCATATAGAACTCGACGTCGCCGGTACCGGAAATGGCGCCGGAAAACGCGAACGCGTTGCCGTCGCCGCTGTCGAGCTTCAGAGTGTGGCCGTTGGTGGCGATGTCGAAATCGCCACCACTGGAGGGGTAGCTGATCTTGGTAAGCCCGGTCAGGTTGCCGATGTTCCCGACGCCAATGATCGCTTCCGGCGAACCGATGATACCTTGCACGTTGACGCGTGCGTCCACGACCACACTCCCCGTTCCTCGTAACCAGGCTTGCGGGGCCCGATATTCGCCGTCCTTCAACCGTCGGCCGTCTAAGTGCAGTTGCTTGAGCCGCAAGCGGCCGCCCTCTCCCGTGCGGACGAAGGCGGACTTCGAAAGTTGGAGCTTGCCAAACTCCGCCTTGTGGCCATTGAGATCGAGAAAGCAGGGCTGCGTCCCAATTAGACTCACGTTTGCCGACGTGGCGATCTGACCATCGCCCTGCCAGACGATTCCGTTACCCCGGCGCTGCGACTTGTTGTCGCCGACGAGCAAATTGCCCGGGATCGCGACGGCCCCACCCCGCTTGTTCAGATTCAGCACTCCGTATACCGTGGTTGGTCCCTTGAATGTATTGCTTGCCAACCCGCCGAATTCGAACGGTTGATCGGCCGCCGAATCGATTACCAACTGGCCGTCGCCAGCGATGAAGCCCTCAAATCTCGACGAGGCGCTGTCGGCGAGTGTCAATCGTTGCCCGTTCAAGACGACTGTGAATGAGGCTGTGCCTTTCGACAATCGGATCGACGTCGAGGCTTTGAGCTTCGCGATATTTCCAATGCCAATCGTACGAACCGGGCTGTCGACACTCCCTGAGATTTCCACATGTTGAACGTCGCCGACGACCGCGTATCCGGTGCCCTGGACCCAGTTATTGGAACTGTAAACGCCGCGTCGGATCGGCTTGCCGTTCACCACGAGTTCGCGCACTGCGAACACCCCCCCACTCGGCGGCCCGCTGGTGAGGATCTTGCCTTGCCCCGATAGCGACAGCCGAGCGATCTTTTCGTCGTGCCCATTCAGGTTCAGGGTTCCTGTCGCCTGCACTTCTGCCGAGTCGGGGAGCTGATGACTGGCGTTCCACAGCAGCGTGGAATCCGCACCAACTTCGATTCTCCGACTCATGGCGTCAACGCCCGGCGGCTTGGCCAGCACCACCCGGCCGCTGGCGATTGTCCACGTACCATCGAGTGTGTTCGCGGCTTTGCCGTCAAGCGTGAGCGGGGCGTTCACGCCGGGCGCGTGGATTTCGACCCGGCCCGTGCCCGTGATCGGGCCGCTGATGTTGCAAGGATTGCCGCCGTTGTTGATCCTCAGCGTGAAGCCCCGATTGATAATCGGATGCGTGAACGTGCCGATCGGATAGGCGAATTCCACGTCCGCCGCGATCACGGCAACGTTTCCGTCACCAACTTTCGACGCCGGGTTGCCGATCTTGCCGGACAACGCCGCCATCATGCTCAAATTGATGGCCCGCACAACCATCGCATTCTTCTGATCCGTCGCGGTACGGATGCGGATCGCTCGCACGCGGTTGTCCTTGAGCACGCCCTTGCCGACGCCGCTCTTGAGCGTGGTCACGGTCGCGAACGTCCTTCCGTCGTGCGAGACCTGTACCTCGCCGCCGTCGAACAACCCACGGTGATTGATTCCCGTCCGTACTTCGATCGAGTGGACGGACCGAGCTTGCGGCAAAGTGACCGTGAAATGGTCGCCCGCCTTCGGTGGTGTCGCCGTGCGGAAGAACGTGTCGTCCCGGCCATCGGTCGCGAAGACCGGGTCAAGGTAGCCATCGACCCCAGCCGTCGACACGAACGCCGCGTCCACCAGCGACTTCGCCGGCATTTCGATGAGCCGGCCGAGCATCGCGTCGAGTGGCTGAAAGCGCGAGGCAAAGCCTTCCAATGTCACCGAGTTGTCCGGCCCCCAGGTGCGCTCCTGACGGCTGGCCAGGTTTCGGAGATTCGTGATGTGCGTCAATGGCGGCTGCTCCCACGCGACCAACGTCGCCCCCAGCACCGAGTCGCTCTTTTTCAGCCGACTCGCGTTGCAGACGTGCATGTTCCATTCTTCCCACGGCACGCCCAGGTTCCAGGGACAGGTGATCACCGTGTATCCGCGCTCGACCATCTCGCTCGCCACATTGCTATTGGCCTCCCAGGCCATGATGATCACGTCGTTCGTGGCCGTGTTCGCCAGACCCTCCCATTTGATCGCCTTCTTGCCATGTTCTTGCAATCATCGCGCAAACGGCGGCGACGAAGTGATTGGCGAGTTGGTTGTCGTCCTTCAGGTGGTGCTTGGCCATGAAGGCCTTGTAACCGGGGTGCAGCGACAGCCGGCCCGAGGTCACCTCGTCGCTGCCGATATGGAAGTACGGCGAGGAGCGAAACACGTCGCACATTTCGCCAATGATCGTGTCGAGCGCGGGATAGATCTCCTCATTCGACATGTTCATGCAGCCCATGCCAACCGGCTGCTTGGTCTGCGGGTTGATCGCATCGAAGATCTCCGGCACCGACCGCAGCGCCGCACCGGAGTGGCCGGGCATTTCCAACTCCGGCACCAGTGTTACGCCGCGAGCGTCCGCGTAGGCGACGAGTTCCTTCACCTCATCGAGCTTGTATACCCGCGGGGCAATTCCGCCGTGCGCTCCGTAATTCTTGGTGCCCAACTTCGGGTACCTGGTTGAAGGGAACGTCCAACCCTGGTCGTCGGTTAGATGAAGTTGCAGGTAGCGGGCCTTGTAGAAACGGCAGATCTTCACGACCTTCTTGATGGCGTCGATCGGGTGGTCCTGCCGGGCGACATCGAGCATAACGCCGCAGTAGTCCGCATGCGGCCAGTCCTTGATCGTCAGCCGCGGCAAGTGGTACCCGGTCTGGCTCTTGCGCAGAAGCTGGACGAGCGTCGCCGTCCCCTCGGCCGTGGCCCGATAGTCAAAGCCTTGGACGACGGCTTGCTCGCCAATTTGAATGATGTGGGCGCCATCGGTCGTGCGAACCGGTTCACCGCGCCGAATCGTGAGTAATGGTTCGTCGGCCTTGACGTTCGAATTGATCTTCAGAGCAATGTCGCCGGGCTTGCCCGTTTCGGTTGTGACGGTCAGCTTCAGGCCGGTGAGTGTGTCAAGTTCTTGAGCCAGCACGAGTGCCAGTGGTCTCAGCTTCTCGGCGCCGATCGAGATTCGGCTTTTCGCGGTTAGCGGCATCTGGCCGGTTTCGGTCCGCAGCGATTTCGGCCACGGGATGAGGCTCAGGTCCGGATGGGCATCGGCCGGGTCGGACGCCGACACGGACCCGCCAGCGAGGAGCGCGACGGCGAGAGCGGAGGTCATCGAATATGCAGCGGCTTTCATGTCGCCCTTCCGTCCAGTGAGGAGGCGCCTTTGGAACCAGTTGGCGCATCGCCCTCTGGAATGAATGTAACCGGGCCGAAGGTGCATCGCCAGGAGCAGGTAGAATACTGGATCGCACGAACACATCACGCCACGGGGCGGAGGCCGGCCGGTCGGAGTAGCGGGCGAATGTATCTTCGCAATCGGCGCAAGTTTTCGAGGAGCGATTTGCGGTCTGCGGGCAGATACTGTTAGCAGACACCAATGCCATACTGAGCGCGTGAGCCAATCGATGTCGAATGCAGCAATGGTGCAAATGCTCGATCACCTGGCGGGATCGCACAACCGCGACGTCGATGCGCATTTGCTCACCCGATTCCTGGCCGAACGCGACGAAGAAGCGTTCGCGAGCCTGGTTCGGCGGCATGGCCCCCTCGTGTATGGGGTCTGCCAGCGAATTCTTGGCAATCACACCGATACCGACGACGCATTCCAGGCGGTCTTTTTCGTGCTCGCCCGCCGGGCCCCGGCACTCAAGCTCGATCGCGGCATCGGCCCGTGGCTGCACGGCGTCGCGCTCCGCGTCGCGAAGAAAGCTCGCGTTCAAGCCGTCCGACGGAGACTGCGAGAAATGTCAGCGGCCAAATCCGAACGGGTCGACGCGGCGGAAACCGTGCACGATTTCTGGGCGATCATCGACGAGGAACTCGCGCGCCTGCCATACCCGCTCCGCGCGGCGGTGCTGTTTTGCGATTTGGGCGGCCAATCGCATTCCCAGGCGGCCGAGTCGTTGGGGGTGGCCAAGGGAACGATCACGAAGCGGCTGGCGAAAGCCCACGAAGAATTGGCCATTCGGCTTAAGCGCCGCGGCATAGTTCTCAGTCTCGGTGCGCTGGCAACCATGCTCGCGACGCGGGCCCCCGCGACGGTGCCCGCATCGCTTCTCGTGGAAACGACTGGGCAAGCCGTGGCGTTTTCGATGGGCCGAATCGGTGGTTCGCTCGCCGCACAGACCTTGGCGGAGGGAGTCATGCGTTCGATGAAATTGGGCATCCTTAAAATGTGGCTCGTGGTCGGTCTGCTGGGACTTGCGCTGACGAGCGGAGGGCTGATGCTCGCTGGCGGTCCAAAAGATCCCGGACCAAAGACGAGTGAACGGCCAAAGTCAACGACCAACGCCAAGCCCCATGCGGCGACGGCCGGGACGATGTGGAAGGAAGAATTCACCGCCGAATACGAAAGCAGTTTGCCCGTATCGGTGGCATTTTCCGGCGACGCCAAGACATTGCTCACGGGCGACACCAGCGGCGAAGTCATGGCCTTGCGATTTCCGAGCGATCGACCAACATACCGCTGGAAGACCAAAGTCGATGGATCGCATGCGGCGGTGGCGTACTCGGCCGATCGAATGAAAATATATGCCACGACCGCCGACGGCGTTCGCATTCTCGACGCGACGACGGGCAAGGAAGTCGCCCGCATCGACGAACCGAACAGCAACCCGCTCGCCATCGGCGTGTTTCCGAACAAGGTCGACGCCAAGTTCCCTCAGGTGCAAATCGTGTTCGGCAACGCCCGCGGCTACTTCGTCAAGACGTGGGCCGACTCGGGCAATCCCGCCGACACCATTGGCACCATCGAGACCAGCACCGTCGCAAAGGGCGCGAAGCCGGCGGACATGGCGGCCGTGCCGCTCGCGGTCGATCCGAAGGGCCGCAGCGCAATCATGACGGGGCCGCGCGACGCGAAGACGAACAAGAACGTCCTCTGGGCCTACGTCTGCGGCGACTACTCGAAAGACAGCCCCGGCAATCGCGTGATGGTTGGCCACACGGCAACGGTGGTTTCAGCGGCCTGGTCGAAGGAGGGTGACACCGCCGTGACCGGCGACGCCGCCGGCCGCGTCATCGTGTGGGACGCGAAGACCATGAAGGAAGCACGCCGCGTCGAACTTGGCGGCCGCATCTTGGCCGTCGCGATCGCCGACGACGGAACGCACACTGCCGCCTGCGTGCGCGGCAAGCAGGGCGCCGAGGTCTACGTCTGGGAGACCGCGAAGCCGACGAACACGATGAAGCCAATCCACAATCAGCCGGGCGACTTCAGCGTCGAACCCTTTGCCAGCTTGACGTTCTCGCCCGACGGTAAGCGACTCGCCGGATGCATGATCGACAAGAAATGGCTTCAGCTTGCTCCCAAGTCGCGTCTGAGCGGCCAGGTCCACGTATGGGAACTCGCCAATGAGCCAAAGGCCCAATTGCCGCCGAAAGAAGTCTACACGAAGCAATTGCCCAAAGGCGCTTCCTCGAACTTCGTGATCCTCGACAACTACACGATTCTCACGGCTGCGGCGAAGGAAGGGGCGATCGACTTCCGCGACATTCGCGACGGGGGAATCCAGGCGAGGTTCGTGCTCGGGAAGTTCGCCATTGGGCGAATGAAGTTATCCTCGGATCGCAAGTGGCTGGGCCTGGAACAGCACCCGGTGGTCGATCCGAATTTCAATACACTGCCGGCCCGCGCTTTCGACGTTGGCGTCTTGGACATGAAGACCCACAATCGCACACCATCCCCTCTTGCACGGCGATGCTGGATGTCGCGTCGGGCGGGAAGGTAGTTGCGGTCGTTCGCGAAAAGAAGATCGAACTCTGGGATGTCGCGACCGAGAAGCTTTTGAAAACTGCTCCATTCAAGCACACGCGGATCGACGCCGCCCAGTTCTCGCCCGACGGCAAGCTCCTTGCCATCTCCGACCGCAACGAACTCGTTCTTTGGCGCTGGGAGGAAGACAAACACGAGCGAATTGATCTCGGTCGTTGCGTCGGGTCGCTGATATTCTCGCCGGATGGCAAATTCCTCGCCGAAGGGCCGACACCACGGGAAAACCTGCAAATCCGCGACGTGGAAACTCGAAAAGTCGTGCAGACCCTTGCCAACGGCGCCAAGCAATCGATGAATGTCCCGCGGATGGCCTACACCCAGGGCGGCCGAGTGCTGATCGCCTGCGACAACATCACGTTCACGAAAGAAATCGCCGTGCCGTACCGCATCAACCTGTGGGACACGACGACGGGAGCCATCGCTCACCAGATCGCGCTGCCGACCGGATTGCCATTCAACCTCGACGTCTCGCCAAACGGACGGTACCTGGCCGCGATGCTCGACGACGATCAAGCGGGTATGAAGCTCAAAGTGTGGAGGCTCGACGGCAAAATGACTGTCAAGGAGACTGGCCCGACCCCGCCCGCCGCACCGCGGCCGAATTAACTTGCGAGCCCGTGCTCACGTCCAATTGTGCAAGCATGCGTAAATGTGGGAATCAGTCGTAGCGGACGTCGCCCGACTTCCGTTTCCCGCCAGCATCCACGGAAGTCGGGCGACGTCCGCTACCCGTCAACTCCGGCCTTGGCGAGATCGGTCGATTCAAACTCTGGCACGGATGGCTCGGCGCAAAACGCATTCACCACTTCCGGGTCGAGTCCGCCCGATTTCGCGTCGTTCTGCAAGATTTGAAAACATTCCCCTATTGGCAGGCCCGGCCGATACGGACGTTCGGATGCGAGGGCATCGTACACGTCCGCTACCGAAAGCACACGCACCGCAATCGGGATCGTGCCGCCGAATAGGCCATCGGGGTAGCCGCCCCCATCCATTCGCTCGTGATGCCAGCGGATAAAGGGGATCACTTCGCGGACTGAGCGTAATGGTTCGACGATGCGCACGCCTTCGATCGGATGCTGCTTGACGATCAGGTACTCCGCGGGCGTGAGTCGAGCGGGCTTGTCGAGGATATTGTCCGGCGTGCTGATCTTGCCGATGTCATGCAGCAGGGAACCCCGGCGGAGCATTTCGCATTCGGCCGCCGACAGGCCAACGCGCTCCGCCAATGCGATTGCCAAGGTTGTAACACGCTCGGAATGCCCCTGCGTGTAACGGCTCTTGGCTTCGAGCGTTCGGGCAAGAGCAAAGAGGACCGACTGCGCGGAATCCAATTCATCGACCAGCGCCTTGTTTCGCAATAGTGACCGGGCTCGCGCAGAACTTCGATGACCTGAAACGGCTTGGAGAGAAAGTCGTCCGCCCCGACGTCCCAGGCTTGCATTCGGGTGTCGAATTCGCTTTCGCCCGTCACAATGACAACTGGAAGGAGCGATGTGGCCGGATCGGATTTGATTCGCCGGCAGACCTCGAAACCCGTCACGCCGGGCATGTTGACGTCGAGAAGGATGAGATCGGGTTTCTGATGGGCAACCGATTCCAGAGCCGACTTCCCGTTCCAGACGCGCGTAACCTCGTAGCCTTCCATCTGCAATATCTGTTCGAGAGCTGCACCGACAAATGGGTCGTCGTCCACCACCAGAATTCGCCGCCCGGTCGGTTCGATCATGCGCATAGCAACCGATTCCAAAGTCGGAAATGATTGGGTCTGCGAGAAGTCTCTGAACCTTCCCTGGCTACCTGTAAGGGTACGCCGTCTCCGGACCGAATACTACCCGCAATTCATTGGTGTTGATGAATTGAATTGAGGCAACCCGGGACATTGCGGAAGCGACAGGTTAGCGGGCAATACGCAGTCGAACCCGAGCCTCCACCTCGCGATCGAATTCGGCGACGATGTGGCAAACGCGCATTTGCTGTTCGGCCGTCATCCGGGCCCAGGGCGAGTCCATTCGCGTGCGCAAATGGAGCGCTTCCTCGCAATCGCCCTGTCCATCCCGAATGAGTGCCAGAAGCCGGCGCGAAAGAGCCAAGTACTCCTGCTGCGGATCGAGCAAGGTTCGGCGTAAAGGCCCCTGGATCGACCAGTGCGGTGGAACGGGCAAGGCGAATGTCGGCATGCGGCCTCCGACCCGGCGGGACTGCCAGGCCATGATCTTCGCGGTCAGGATGCATCGACACTTTCGCCGGAAAAATTTAGCCAATTAGCCCGCTTTGTCACTTGAGGTTGGAACTTCGTCCTAAGAAGTGTAAAACGCCCCATTGCCACCCTCCTGCATTCGCTTCGTTTGTCTCATGCCAAGCGGTTCAACACGCGTGCGCCTCGGCCTGATGATGTTCGGCCAGTACCTCATATTGGGGGCCTGGGCCGTTCCTCTGGCCAGCTACCTGCTGGCTCGACCCGAAGAGGGGGGCCTCGGTTTTTCACCGACGCAAACGTCGTGGATTTATAGCTGCACGGCCGTTGCCGCCCTCCTGGCGCCGATGCTTCTGGGGATTCTCGCCGACCGCCTCTTCGCGACACAGCGATTATTGGGGATTCTCAATTTTCTCGGGTCGGCGATTCTCTTTGGAGCGGCGCAATTCTGTTCACATCAGCAATTGGTGATTCGGTCGGCGGACAATCCGGAACTTGCCAGAGAGTGGACGTTCGCCGTCTTGATGCCGCTCATGCTGGCCAATTCGCTCGTTCTGATATTGAGCCTTTGTTTGACGAACGTGACCGGCTTTCGCAATCTTCGGGAGCCGAAAAAGTCGTATGGCGGGATTCGCCTGTTCGGGACGATCGCCTGGATTCTGGTCAATGTGTTGACGGATTTTCTCGGCAATCCCCTCTCTGCCCAGCCGCTTTATATTGCATCGGCCGCTTCGTTCGTGATGGGCTTTTATTCGTTCACCTTGCCGCATACCCCGCCCTCGCGCTTTGGCAACAGCCTGGGCGATTCGGTAGGATTGCCGGCGCTCAAGATGTTTCGACGGCCTGGCTTTCGCGTTCTGATTCTGTGCGCCTTGTGCATGGCCGCGGTGCAACAGTTCTATGGGGTCTACGCCAATCCCTATCTACGTGAACTCGGCGCCATCAAGCCGACCGCTTTGCAAACGTTATCGCAAGTTTCGGAAGCGGTGTGCATGTTGGCGTTTCCGTTATTCCTCGCCCGTTATGGCTTCAAGACGACGCTGACGATCGGCATCATCGGCTGGGTGGTGCGCAATCTACTGTTCGCAACCGGTTGGCTGCCCCTGATTGGCGCCATCGGTTTGCCCTTACATGGCATGTGCTTCACGTTTTTCTTCATGGTTTTGAACGTGTACGTGGATCGCCATGCCCCCGTGAATTTGCGCGCAGCGCCCAGGGGATATCCACGTTCGCGGCCGCCGGCGTCGGAACGCTGCTCGGCAATTACTTGAGCGGCGAAGTGCTCGAAGCCAATCGACTGACCGGCACGACCGACTGGGCCTGGTTCTGGCTCGTTCCCGCGGCGGGCGCGGCAGTCGTGCTGGTCATGTTCGTCGGATTCTTCCGCGAGGACCCGTTGGCCAGCGATGCGTCTTCGAAGACCAACAAGTTCCGAACGGTCTCGGCCGCCGCATAACGATTCGAGTCAGTTTGCTCGGTTCACGCCTCGACGCTCGCCGGCAAATCCACAAGATACCGGCGTCCGTTCTTTTCGAGGCGCTCGTGGCACGCTTCTTCAAATACAAGTCGGTCGATGAGTTGCTCGCGGAGAACGCCAGGCTCGGCATCGACCTCCGCGCATCCGACGATCTATCGATTTACGATCAACCCGTGCGCATCGGGCGATTCACCGTTGGCAATCGGTGGTGCATCCATCCGATGGAAGGGTGCGATGGCAATCTCGACGGCACGCCCGGCGAATTGACGTATCGCCGTTATGTTCGTTTCGGGGCTGGCGGGGCGAAGTTGATATGGGGTGAAGCGTGTTCGGTCACCGAAGACGGCCGGGCGACCCCGCGGCAAATCACGCTCAACGAATCGACCCGCGATTCGTTCGCCAAGATGGTCTCTGATTGCCGCACGGCACATCGACAGGCGAATGGCGACGACTCCGATCTGGTCATCGGCCTGCAGTTGACGCACTCGGGCCGTTACAGCCGCCGGCCAATCCTCGCCACGCAAGATCCGCTTCTTGATCCGCGAACCATTGTCGATCGCCAGACGGGCGAAAAGGTCACTGGTGATTATCCGCTGATTACCGACGACGAGATCAAACGGCTGATTGATGCCTAT
The DNA here is from genome assembly GCA_963773845.1 of uncultured Gemmataceae bacterium. Taxonomy (GTDB): domain Bacteria; phylum Planctomycetota; class Planctomycetia; order Gemmatales; family Gemmataceae; genus SIAJ01. The sequence continues at coordinate 2,163,377 of CAVZCU010000009.1, read as the reverse complement.
GTCGCGACCGCAAAACTCGCCCGCGACGTCGGCTTCGACTTCGTCGATGTCAAGCAGTGCCATCGCTACCTGCTCAGCGAATTCCTCGGCGCACGCAATCGGCCTGGGCCTTACGGAGGAAGTTTTGAAAACCGCACCCGGTTCGCTCGCGAAATCATCCAGGCGATTCGTGCGACGATTTCCGAAATGCTAATCGCCTCGCGAATCAACGTGTACGACGGCATCCCCTTCCATAAGGGCCAAGGCGATGACGGCGTTCCCGATGCGTGGACCGCACCGCTCGCGAATGGCTGGGGGATGATTCCGGACGATCCGTTCACGCCCGATCTGACAGAACCGCTGCGCTGGATTGGCGAAATGCAGACGTTGGGTGTTCAACTCGTAAACGTGTCGATGGGCAACCCGTACGCGCAACCGCACTACAATCGGCCGTTCGAGTATCCCCCGCCGGACGGCTACGAATCGCCTGAGCATCCACTCGTGGGCGTCGATCGGCAATTCAAAGTGACCGAAACAATTCAGCGCGCCTACCCTGCCCTGCCGGTCGCCGGCACCGGCTACAGCTACCTACAGGAATTCCTGCCGCAGATTGGCGCCGGCAACTTGCGCGACGGCCGAGTCACCTTCGTCGGTTTGGGCCGTGCGTCGCTCGCTCAGCCGGACTTGCCACGGCAGATCAAGGAGCACGGCAAGCCGGACCGCAAACGAGTCTGTCGGACATTCAGCTACTGCACGGCGCTTATGCGGGCCAAGGATCACCCGCTCGGCCAATACCCCACGGGCTGTCCGCCGTTTGACAAAGAGGGATATGGCGAAATCTGGAAGGAAGTGCAGGAGTTGCAGTTGAAGCAAAAGTAACCGCGGCCGGGGTCTGAGCCAACCCCTGCAAAATCCCAATCTCGCGTTTGCGTTCACAGCGGCGGTCGGGTATCGTAGCCAGCGACTCAAAAGCGCAACCTTCACCCATTGGGCCCGGCGCTCCGACCCGGCCCTCGCGAGACATCCATGGCCGACCCACAAGTCCCGTTCAACCGCGGCGTCATTCGACCCGTCGAGTGCATCAGCGAAGCGTGGGAAATGGTCAAGGGCAACTATTGGTTGCTACTCGGCATATCGCTCGTAGGGTACTTGATCGCCAGCTTCGTGCCGCTCATCTTGTGGGGACCCTTGATGTGCGGAATCTATATGTGCATGCTCCGCCAGCATCGAGGCAAAGCGGTCACGTTCGAAATGCTGTTCAAGGGCTTTGATTACTTTCTGCAAAGCCTGATCGCAACTCTGATTACCATGCTTCCGCTGGTGATACTCATACTTATTGCGTATGGGTTGTTCGTCGCAATATTGATTTCCGCTGCACCTGGAGGGGGCCGGCCGAATCCCAACGCTCCCTGGGCGATCCTTGGTGGAATGGGACTTTTCTACCTGTTCATTTTCGCCGTTGTCATCATTTTCCAGGTGTTATTCTTCTTCGTCTATCCCCTGATCGTTGATCGCAAGCTCACTGGTGTCCAGGCCGTCAGCACCAGTTTTCGGGCAGCCACGGCAAATCTTGGCGGCATTGCCGGTGTCGTGTTGCTCGTCATGTTGCTCAACATAGTCGGCACCATGGCCTGTTGCGTGGGTCAATTCTTCGTTTTGCCTATCCACTTCGCGGCGTTCGCGATCGCCTATCGCAAAGTTTTCCCAGCCGAAGAATCGCCAGTGCTGCCGCCCACCGATGGGCCAGAAGCCGACTACGGGCCAGCGCCGGGTGCGGATGATTTTTGACGGATCGTCGTCAATTGTCGTGCGTCTGGACTGGCGTGCCTGCGATGTGTTCTCGTTGCCTCCGTATCGCGCCGACTCGGCGCGAGTAATGTTGCCAATTACGCGGTAAAATGGAAGCTGGCTTCCCTGCGAGGCGACGAGAAATGATCAAGAGCAAACGCCAGCGCCAGTCGCGCAAAGCAGAGCGACCGCGGCTATATGCGCCGCCCGAACCAATCAACGAGAACGGTCGCCCTCTTCCGCCACAGGAAAGCATCCGGCGTACCGCCTATTTGAGCGCCCTCTTTCGACAGATGCATCGTCCCATGGCGCCAAACCCAGTTGATTTTCGTCAAATCATCGACACATTGACCAAAAAGAGGATCCCGTTTGTCTTGACGGGGGCACACGCCATCGGCACTTGGACCGGTCGGCCCCGCGCGACGCATGACGTCGACATCCTGGCCAGGGAAGGCCGGAACTGCGTGCGGGCCGTGAAGGCCCTTCGTGAACTTTACCCCAAGTTGGAAGTTCGCGATCTTTCCGGCGTCATGGCCTTCTTTGTTCCAGGCGAAAACCAGTCTGTGATCGACGTCACCTATCCGCATCGCGAAGACCTTCAAGTGACGCTGGAGACTGCAATCTGGATTGAAGTTGAAGGCCGGCGTTATCGCATACCGACCCTGGAAGCGGCCCTGGCTAATAAATATGGCGCAATGCTCACGCCAACCCGGGACCCGGTCAAGCGAGTATTGGACGCGGCTGACTTCATGCAGATGGTTCGGAATTCAGACGAACCAGGTCGTACGCCGATTGACCTGACGCTTCTCGAATCGCTGGGCAAGAAAGTCTGGCCATCGGGCGGCGGTCAGGAGATCCTCGACCTCGTGGCCAAGGCCCGCGCGGGGATAGTGCTGACGGATTTGCTGAGGCAATCGGACTCGAAATGATGGGAACAGGTATTGCACACTGGGCCCCCTTTGAGAAACGGAACACCCCCGAGATGCCCGTAAGAAAAAGGATCGCAACTCACTCCGAGCCTGTGCACGAATCGGCGACTGATGCGCCATTGTCGCCTTTCGCTCCGCGAAAGGAACGGCGGCTCCCTGAAATGCGTTGAACCATCTCGCGAGCGGCGTGCCCTTTCCTTTCGCGGAGCGAAAGGCGACTATGACGCCGATTCGTGCGCGGGCTCTCCGCGAATAGACCCATATTCGTTTCTGCTGGCGACGGACTAACGGCTTGAATGCCCGTTGGACGGTCCGCCGCGGCATGGTATAGTTTGAGAGGAGGATTGCCATGCAAACCGTCTACATCAAATTCCTGAACGAGCCCGATCGCGTTCGCGGGTTTTACGAGCTCGCCAAGCGTTCGCGAATTGGCAGTCTGCCCGGACAAATCTATCAAGTGCCTCGCGAAGCATTACAGATTCTCGATGAGATCCACAACGACTACCGTCGGGCCACGGATGCGGAGGTGAAGGACGCTCATGATCAGATTCGAAATCCTTCTACCGCTGTTCTCTAACGACGGGCGTCCAATCGAGCCCGAGAAGTTCGTGGCGACGGACGACGACCTCGTAAATCTGTTCGGCGCGACAAGCACGGACCAAGTCACGGTTCGGGGCGCTGGAAATACCAGAGTACCGTGTATTCCGATCAACTGATTCGCGTCCGAGTGGATGTGGAGGATACAGCGGCCAACCAGGAAGCGATGCGCGCGGTAAAGGAGACTCTAAAGCTGCGATTCGATCAACTGGACATCTGGATCACGGCCCATCGAATTGACGTCATTTAGCCTGCGTTTCAGAATTGGCAACAGCGGAGCCTGAAGCGTCAGCGAAGGCGACGGTTGCTCCGTGGTTCACTGAACCCTCCGGCAGTTTCGGCGTCGCCTTCGCTGACGCTTCAGGCTCCGCTGGCAACGCCGTTAATTTTGAAACCCATTGTTGATCTGTGCAATCGCTTTCGAATTGCGCCGTCCCAAGCACCTCAGTGATTAAACAAAAACTCCCGCGAGTTCACTAACGTCCACAGTAAGTCCTGCAAGCCCTCGCGGGAGTTCTTGGCGGAGGCGATCCACTCGTTTGACTTGCTCATTTCTTCCGGTCGCGGCTTACGCGACAGCGTGACCAGGTAAAGTTCGTCAATGATGTCCTTGGTTGCGTGCTTGGCTTTGAGCGCGTTTTCGATTCGCCCTTTGCTATCCGCGATCTTTTTGTTCAGGAAATCGCCATTCAAAAGGTGCAGCGCCTGGGCGATGTTGGGCTGCGTCGTGCGTTCGCACTCGCAGACGATCTGCCGGGCCGGCCGGCCGAAGACGTCCATGAAGTAGGAACGGACTTTCGGGTCCGGTAATTGAATCGCCCGCGTGCCGAGCGGCAGGCCGGTGTATTTTTCGCGCGTGCCGGTCGCGAAGTCGATAGCGTCGGCAAGTTCCTCGGCCGTCAAGCGCTTGGTCGTATAGCGGCTGAAGTGGGTATTGGTCGCGTCCGCTTCGTTGCCCTTCACCACGACCGATGACAGTTGCCAGGCTCGGCTATTGAGGATTGTTCGCAGCAAGTGCTTCAAGTCGTACTTGTGGTCGATGAAATCCTTGGCGAGCGCATCGAGTAGTTCGGGATTGGTCGACGGATTGGTTGCCCGCATGTCATCAAGCGGTTCGACCAGGCCACGGCCCATCAGGTAGCCCCAAAAGCGATTGACGATATTGCGCCGAAGAACGGGTTGGTCTTGGCCGTCAGCCAATCGGCCAATTTGGCCCGACGGTCGAACTCGTCGTCCATCACCGGCCCATCGAACGGGTGCGGCTTGACGACCTTCCGGGTCCGGGGATTCGTGGCTTCGCCGGCATTGCGCAGATAAATCACGGACTCTTGACCGAATAGCCCGAACTCCTTGCTATTCTTGGTGCCGAGCCGGGTGAAGAACGCGGCCAGCCCGTAGTAATCGTCTTGCGTCCATTTCTCGAACGGATGATGGTGGCACTTCGCACATTGCACGCGTACGCCGAGGAACACCTGACTCGTCGTTTCCGCCCAGTCATCGGCATTGCGGCCGACGCGATAGAAGTTCGCCGGCCCTTCGGTGAAGGTGCTCCCCTCGGCGGTGATGATGTCGCGAACGAATTCGTCGACCGGCTTGCCGTCCCGCAACTCGGCGCACACCCAGTTGTGGAAACTCCACATGCCCTTGTCGTTCAAGGCATCGCGGTTGATACGTAGCAGATCCCCCCACTTGAGCGTCCAGAAATCAATGAATTCCGGCCGATCGAGCACCTTGTCGATCAACTTCTTGCGCTTGTCCGGCGACTTGTCCGACAGAAATGCACGGATCTCTTCCGGAGTCGGCAGCGTGCCGATGGCATCGAGATAGAGCCGGCGGAGGAATTCACCATCGCTCGCCAAAGTCGATGGCGTGATGCCGAGTTCCTTCCACCGAGCAATCAGCTTATCGTCGATGAAGTTGTTCCGCGACAGTACAGGGTACTTGTCAAGCTTGGCGAATGGGAGCGTGAATCGAGCCACGGCTGCCTGCCCGCTGAAGCGAATCATCACGTGCGCTTCGCCCTTGACCTTGGCACTCACCAGGCCATCGCGATCGACGGCGGCAACCGCTTCATTGAGCGCATCGTACTGGGCGATCGGCGTGACATCCTCGGTACGGCCATTGCTCCAGAAGGCGGTGACGACGAGTTGCTGCGACTCGCCGGGCGCAATCACGCGTGATGCTGGGAAGACCTCGATCCGCGTGACGATTGGCGGGTTCTTTTCCGCCTCCGGCGCTCCGTCTTCGAGCCAGCGGCGAATCATTTCGTATTCGCGTCCGTGCGGCTTGAAGCGCTCCCCTCCGCCGTGCTCCATGGTCAGCGATGGCTTCAACAACAAAATGCTCCGCTCCGGATCGGAGGGCACCACTCGCCGGCCTTCGTTGCTTTGCACAATCTGCGCATGATCGAATTCCGGATCGAAGCCGAACAGGCTCAGCTTGAACCCGCCGCGGCCAAGCTGTGCGCCGTGGCAAGCACCCGAATTGCAGCCGGCTTTGGATAGGATCGGCTCGATCTCGCCCGTGAAACTGACGGGCGTCTCCGCTTTCGTCTTTGCGACCGTGATGGGAATCGTCTTGGTCGCCCCGCCGGCTGAAATGTTCAGCGTCGTCTTCCCATCGCCGACGGGCACGACGATTCCCTTGCGAACAACCGCGACCTTGGCGTCTTCCACCGTTGCGCTCGCTTCACGGGAGAGGTCGTGGATGCCCCCATTTTGTCGGGCAAGTACGACGAGGCGTTGCTGAGCCCGTGGGCCATCGAGTCGAATCGAATCCGGGTAAACCTGCAACTCGACCGCCTGACCGAATGCGCCCGGAAGGAAAGCAATTGCGGCAACCAGCGCGAGAATGATGCGTGCGAACATGGCAGCGGACGCCCGGGAAAGGCATTGGGGTGGGAGGGCGATGGGATCGCCCATCTGAATGACCGCGTGCGCTTCGGTCGTAGGACGGATTGGCAATCCGTCCTGGTCGGCCCCAGGGGACGGATTGCCAATCCGTCCTACAGCCGATGTGCACATACTGACATGGTAATCGTCGCGAATTCTCGGGACCGGGTCAAGTGCTTTGCCCGAAGCGACCGCGAATTCGCACGGGGTCGGCAGGACTGGCCCACCGACCCCGAGGGATTTGTTCCATCAAAAACCGCTTATGGATTGCTCCAGTAGGAATACGAATGGTCTCGTTCCTGTGCGGGCTGCGGAACGGGGCTGGCGCCGGTTCAGGCGCTGGCGGCGGGATGGTGGCGGCGGCCGCCTGAGCTGCCCCGGCCATGGCGCCGGCGGCGGCGCCGGCCAGAATATCGCCGGCGACCTCTTTGGTCTTCGCGACGACTTTGGCCACCGTGGTCTTCTTCTTCGCCGCGGGCTTGGCAGCCAGTTTCTTCTTGGGCTTGACCTTGCTCGTCATCTTGGCGACGGCGGTCTTGCCCTTGGCGGCGGTCTTGCGGCTGGCGGCCTTCTTGGCGGGCGCCGCCTTCTTCGCCTTCTTGCTCTTGGCGACCGCTCCACTCTTCTTGGCGGGCTTGGTCGCCTTCTTCTTCACTGCCATCGTGCGTTCTCCCTGGTTAAGTGCGGCCGGCGCTGATCCGAGCAAGCGCTCGCCGAGCGCTTCGAGCTTTCGATCCAGCGCCGCACGGGTCTCGGCCATCGCGGCCCGGATCGCATCCGGGTCGTCGAGGTCGGGATCATTTTGCCCACGTGATTCACGTGCCATATCATGCCGTCTGTCCGCATCGCACCGACAGGCGCGACCGGAACGATTGAGACAATCTACTCGATTTGTCGGGCAACTGCACGCATCGAATTTCGCTTATCCAGGATGATTTTCCCGCCCAGCCGGGCCGGCCGCTAAATCCGGAAGAGTCGCAAGCAAGCTTGGTGCCAAGCCGGCCGACTCGACCGCGGATCGGCCCAAATTCGCCTAAGGTTGCCACGCCGCTAAGATTGCCACCCGCGCGTTCGTAACGGCAATCTTACCTTAATGATTTGACGTAAGTCATCTTGTGGTAATATGTAATTGTCGAAGACCGCGTCTGCAACTCGATGCCCGCACTCGTTTCATTTGGCAATCTCACCGGGACGTGGCGGCCAGTCAATCCGCTCGGCCTTCCGCCAAAAAGCCAATGATTCGACACGATAACCGCCGGACCGTATTGACTGATTCTGTTCTTCGACCACCGATGGCCTGGGCCAGAACGCCAGCTGAAAACGCGGTTCAATGACTCGTCGACGAATTGCGACGTGTATTCCTTGGAATTGGTGACACTTTTTTGGCCTCGATCCGTCGATCGCGCCGCGGAACAGTCGCCCACCCTGACCTCGTTGCGTTTGAATTGGCCCCCCATCCGGCGACCGGCTGGATGGGCGACTTCGACGAGATCAACCTGACGAGAACAAGCGTCGTCACGCCCAACGACGCAGGCGACCGTTGCGGCCTGCGAGCTGGACCAGCGACTGGAGGGGGTATCGATTCCCCGCGAATTCGCCAGCGTGAAGCCGCTACCCTTCGGGGATCGAGCGGTCCGATTTCAGTGACCGTTGGATCGGCACGGAGAGGTTTCTGAGTCCCCTAGGCGAGCGTCGAGGCGTAAGCCCGACGTGACCTCCCCGCGACAGTCGCTACATCGGCAGGTGAAGAGACCCGACCTCATAAGGCTGTTTAGTGCCGCTCGAATCGAGTGTGACAACGTTGCGAAGAACCATCATGGCGCTGCGAGAGATCGGGGCCCAAGCTCCAGGCAAGTTGAATAAACACAGCGACATACGTCGTTAGATCAGGCGTGCCCGTTCTCGCTGTTTTTACTCAAGTCGGACGGGACATAAGACTGTTAGCCGCTGCCCCGCCTCACAAACTGAAACAGAATCATGGCTGGGTCATCGTCGGCCCACCCGTATTGCCCCCACTGAACAACGTATTCACCCTGCTCCAACTGAACCTCGAAGTGGGGTCCCACATCGGGGCTTCCTCCGTGCTGACATGCATTCATCACCACGAACGAGGGCTCCGATGTGCGCCAATTGCATTCGTCGGACCACTCGACGCGCTTCAGCAACGCGAGGTCGGGCAAGGAACCACCGTTGACGAGCATCAAGCGCTCCTGCCACCAGGTGAGCCTATCCAGTTCTGTTGCGAAGACCAATCCGTAACCGGGACCGACTCGAAGTTGTTGAACCGGCGGTATGCCGCCCAGTGCGCAGCGCGGGCATAATCAGTCTTCGGGTTCTTGAAATCGAAGTGATCACAGATCTTGAAACGACCCTCTGTGATTTCGAGTTCCGCGACATCGTGTTTCTTGGCCGGCACGTAGAAGCCACGCCAATGCGGGAGAAGGCTCACAGGTAGCAGGATCGGTGCGGCCCCCGAGTAATCGACGAAACCGGGCTTTGGCACATCGAGTCTCCTGCGGCTAATGCCGAGTTGAGCCGCGAAGTCAGCGAGCCCGGTCGCGCTCAACTCCGAGATGCCTTTCGCCGCACGGCTTGAACGCGGCGAGCAGCTCAACTCGGCGTTCAAGCCGCGACCGCCTCCTCGTCTCCGCTCAACCCTACTGAAGCGGCCAATCAAGGTCGAGAGGGGGAATCCTTGATCCAAGGTCTCGCGATTCGGGAGAGACGCAACCCGGAGACGACTCCCGTCCTGAGCACCGCCTCCAAGAGACCGACGACCCTCCTCAACCACCCGCTGACGACGCGCCCGGCGGAACACCGGACCATGGACCCGCAGCAACTGGCGGTCGCGGCTTGAACGACCAGCAATAAGCTGCCGCCGCCTTAAGCGACTTCAAATCTCAATCACCGACTTCGAGGCGGTGGTCAAGCTTCATTGCTTGGTTCGGCGGGTTGCCTTGCGCTTTGGCAGGTTTTCGAGCACCCATCGTCGGACCAGTTCTCCACTGGTAATGCCGTTTGCCTTCGCCAGTTTTTCGACCGCCTTGGCCTCGACCGATTCAAGCGGCACTTTGATTGCATGGCCACGCACGAAAACCGGTTCCGAAACCTCTTCGAGTTCGTTCTCGAAATCGGTCAGGTCGTGGGTGTCCCAAAACGCGGCCAATTCACGAATGGAGTCGGCCTTCGGCAGTTTCGAAGTCTTCATCGCTTTTTCCATTGTCGGAATCGACGCTTCTCTTTTGGCGTCATCTCGCGGGCAGTTACGGGGTAGCCGTTGCCGTCGGGAAATCGAATCACCACACAGAACAGATATCGACCGGCCTCGGTCTGTCCCTGGACAAAGTATACCGGATTCTCGCCCTCGGATTTCGCCTTGCGGACCAGCGATTTTCCAAAACAAACCTGTTCCACTTCTTCCGGCGTAACGCCGTGCCGGGCGATATGCTCAATTCGATCCTCCGGCCAAATGAGATCGTCAATCGTCATCGGGGGATTCTACACCCAACCAGATGATTGAATATGATGCCACACTTCGGAACCGAGCGATTCCGTCGGTCATGCTTCGTTGCTTAGTTCGGCGGCTCATTTTGCCTTGCGCTTTAACACCGAGACGCAGATGTTGTCTTGCCCGTCCGGGCTGCGGAACTCCTTCGGCCGCTCCTTACCGGTGTTGTCGAAGCACATTCGCAATGATTTCCCGTCCCACTCGTAAATGCCCTTCTGTGTAAACGTCTTCCCGGAAGGGCGCGGCGTGGACACCAAATCGATCGCTGGCGGCTTGGCCGAAGGGTCCAGAGTGACCTTGTACTGGAGCCGTCCGCCCGCAGTCCCGGCTTTGGTCAGGATGTCGCCCTCGATCTCCACCCAGATTTCGTCTCGCGACTTCTGCCCGATCTCGCGGCCGCCGATCGTCTGGGATTCGTACAGCCACGTCCCCTGCATCCGCTTCAGCTCGCCGTCCGCCGTTGGTGCCTCCGGCTTCGGCCGTGGGGCCGCCCAGGCCGGCGCGACGAGGGCGATCAGAACCACTGCCATGCGCACCAATGAGCCGGCCATCAGCCACCCCCTTCCGAACGGCTGCGTTCACCTACCGCCGCGGCTGGTGGGACGTTGAACCCTGAAAAGCGTTAATGCCGCCGCGGTCAGGTGCAACTCATCGTTCTCCGACATTTACGTCTCGGTCTCTTTGAACCAGCGGTCGTAAACGATTCCAGTTGGCAAAGGCCAGAGTTCTGGTTCCTTCTTCCTGCGCTCCTTGATCTTGTCGCCAGTATACGTGCCATAGCGAAATGGTAGCAATCGAAGTTCTTGACCCGAGACACGCTCTGCGTTGACCGTTCGTTCATCGCAGCCACCGAATCGAGCATGGTGCGGAAGTTTTGGACGCAAGAAGCGTCGATTCTCTCAATCTGCATCAAACTCCGGCGCGACCTTCATCGTCAGGTCAGCGTTGAGCGACTCCACATCCGCGAACTGGCGACCGATCTTCACGACCCTAACGGGGAAGAATTCGTCATTCGCCGGATCGACACAGTATGTAATGTCGCCTTCCCGGTAGCCTTCAAAGTCGTCGAGCGTCTTCTTCTTCATAGCTCGATCGTCAGTGCTTGGCGCACGGGCTCTGGGCAAGAAGATCGGCTGGCGCGATGCGTTTTCCGCGGCGTGGACCTTGCTGCGATGGCGCCCGCCGCCGTCGTGCCGTGAGGTGTTGGAAACAAGACGTTCGCTGCGTGGCATGCTACAATCTTCGCGGCAGTAGCACAGTCGCCTAAAAATACCCAATCCAGTTCGCCCAGGCCGCCCACGGGCCGAGGAATTCTTCGACAAAGCCGAACTTCCAGAGCAGGACAATGATGGTGGCAGCGACGAGAAGAATACTGAGCCATTTCATGAATGACTCTCCATCGCAAGAATGGGTTTGCCATGAGCATAGAACATGTTTCTCGCTCCCGTTTGCCACTCGGGAACGAGAGTTGTTGCCCACGCTCAATCACCGGCCTATCGACGAGTAAATCCGAATGACCCCGCTACGACTGGCGCTGGCGAAGCGTTTGCCATCCGCGGTGCTGGCGACTGCATACACTTCATTCTTCTGACGCGGCATGGTTTGCAGCTCCGTGCCGTGGACCGGGTCCCAGATTTTGACGGTGCGGTCGGCACTGCTGCTCAATAGGTCCGCCCCGTCGAATGCAACGGTGTAGGCGGCCATCTTGTGCCCGGGCAACTTGCGAATCAACTTTCCGGTCGCTGGATTCCAGAGACGAATCGTCCCATCCGAAGCACAGCTTGCCAGCACGTCGCCGGCGGCGTCGAATGCGAGCGTGTAGACCTCGCCATCATGGCCGGTCAGTGTGCGAATCGCTTCGCCATTCTCGGCATTCCAGATGCGAATTGTTTTGTCCTTACCGCCCGATGCGACCGACTTCCCATCCGGGGCGAATGCCACGGTATAAACCTCGGCGGTGTGTCCCCTGAATTGGCAACGCTGCTTGCCGGTTTGCGGATCCCAGACCGCGGCCGTCTTGTCGGCACTCGCCGAGGCGATCCAACGTCCGTCCGGGCTATACGCAATTCCGGCAATCCAGCTCCGATGCCCCTTGATCGTCCGTTCGCACTCGCCGCTCTGGACATTCCATAGACGGATGGTCGAATCGGCGCCCACCGAGGCGAGTTGCTTGCCATCAGGCGAAAAGGCAACGCGCAGCACGTCGCCGGTGTGCCCCTTGAGTTGCTTGAGAGATTTGCCGGTGTCGGCATCCCAAAGGCCGATCGTCTTATCCTTGCACGCGGAGGCCAGCATTTTGCCGTCGGGCGAAAACGCCAGCGAGAAGATGTCAGCGCGATGAGCTTCAATCTCAATCGGCCGTGTTTTGTCGGCAGCAAAAGCGGGTAAAGCAATGAAGGCAGCGCAGGCGCTTGCCGTGAAGAGTTTCATGGTGAAGTTCCCGATCAGGCGAAACGGGAAAAGCGATGCAAATGGCATGCGCCGCCTACCGCTTTAGCAGCATGGATAGCGATTAATCCGCAGGCGGCTGGATTGCCCTCTCGATCAAAATTGCCTCGCACGCAACTCCCTCCTGATCGGCTTCGATGTCAATGCTGAGAACAGCGCGCGTGGCTTCTTTGGGAATCTTGACCGTCTCGACCGAGACGGCGAAGCGGCCGTCGCCTCAACACTCGTGGGCGAACTTCAAGGCGAGCTGTTCGCCGAGGGGGGCGTCCCCGGCGAAGAATGTTAGCGTCCCGCTCACACGGACCGATCCTTCGGCGACGAAATCGTCCATGAGATCAAACGCTTGGTCGCGGCCGGGACGTGACACTTCGACATAGGATCCGAAGGCCGTGACTCGGCCCCCCGTCCACGGCTCCGGAAAGTGCAAGCGTGGACGAATCGTGTCGCCGGCCGTCAGCGGTCCGTCCGGCTGCACGCGTTGTTGAGCGCACCCGACCACCGTCACTAGTGCGAATGCGCTACACCATCGACGATTCAATGTCATGGTCCACGACTCTCTTGCAAGCATCATTTCGGGCAACGGCGAGCGTCGAGCCGTAAGGCCGACGTGGGCCTGGACAATCAATTCGCTCGATTGAATGTGTGAGCGCACGTCGGCCTTACGGCTCGACGCTCGCCGTTGCCCAACAAGATGCGCCCCGTTGCCCAAACGACCCGCTAATCCGGGAAGATGGTTTCGCCATAATCCGGCGTCTCCGCCGCCGACCAGTAGGCGTCTTGCGTGGACGAACGAACAAAGCGCACGCTTCCGTCCCCCAGGCAGATATAGATGCCCGACGAGACAAAACTCTGATTCTTTTGCGGGTGCGCGTTATCGAGCGGCGGCGCCCATTCCGGCTTGAGCATGCAGCGGCAACGCCACGGATTGGTGCCGTACCACGACGTCGGCACAGCGCCGCCGCGATTCACAAACCCGTTTCGCGGATGGTACATGTTGACGTAGAGCGAATCGGCAGGCTGGTCGTTGACCCACTGCGTCTCGCCGGGATACTGCCCCGGACCGAGGGGAGGATTGAAACTGTTTGGAATCGACCGTGGATCGACCCCGTAGCCCCAGAGGTTCGCGCCGCTGGGCAACACGGGTCGTCGAGCCACCGCGTACTTCTCGCCGAACACAAACGTGTTCGACATGCCATCCTGGAGTTTCGCGCGTTGGACCGGCACATCGCCGAAGACCTGCCAGTTCGCCGAGTAACTGATCAACGCCCAGGTCGTATTGCTGGGATTGGCCCACGGCGGATTCGCGATCGATGGCAACTCGAACGTGCCGGTCGCCACGTAACTGCGATCGAGCGGAGCATGGAAGATTTTGACCGGCGTCGAACGCGAGCCGTCCGGCCCGAGCCGATACAGGCTGTCCTGTTCCAGGAACGGGAGCAAGTGGTAGAAGATCGATCCGCCGCCGAGACTGCTGCCGCCCTGGGGCACCGTGCCGAACATCGGCGGGAAGCAATCGTTGGCGCTGTCGAAATTGTGCAAGGCCAGGCCGAGTTGCTTGAGGTTGTTGGCGCTTTGCATGCGTGCCGCCGCTTCGCGAATCTTTTGCACGGCAGGCAGCAACAATCCGATCAAGATGGCGATGATGGCGATGACGACGAGCAATTCAATCAGGGTGAACGCTCGGCGAGCCATAGGGGATCGCAACATAGAAATTCCTCTCGTGTGGATTAGCCGTTGATCCCGAAAAGCGGATGCAATCGCTCCGCTTTAGAGCCGGGAAAACATTACGGTTGGACTGCCGGACACGCGGTCAGGAGAGAGAAGCGACTCAGGTGAAGCCCTGCCCGCAGACGAGCGGGTCGAGAACCCAGGACTCGCCGAGGGTCAGAGCGAAATTCGATTTGTGGCGGGAAATGGTCATTGACGAATCATTGAACCTTCGACTCACCATCTCTATTCGCTTGTGAGAGCCAATTCAACCAAAAAGTCGCGAATCGTTACTCATGAGAGCATTGTGAGAAATCAGCTTTAGCCGTAACGCCGTTCGCGCAGAACCCGCGAGGCCTGCACGATGACGGCGAGCTTGGCCTCGGCGACCTGCGCGGATGCCAGCGGGTTGTCGGCAAAGGTCGCGAAGCCACAATCCGGATTCAGCATCACGCGCTCCGCTCCGAAGATCGCGACCGCCGCCTCCGCCTGAGCAACGATGTCATCGACCGACTCGACGCGGTCGAGCTTCTGATTGACTACCCCCAGGCCGATCCGAGATTGCGAAGGCAACTCGCGCAGGGCGGACAACTCGCCGGCCCGCGGCGTCGCCATCTCGAGGAAGAACGTCCCGACGTCAAGCGTTTGCAACAACGGCACAAGCGGCGTATATGGACCGGTGAGCGCCACGCTCTCGTCGCGCGACCAGTTGCCGCGACAGACGTGCAGGGCGATGCGCTCCTTCGGCAGATCGGCCACGACGGCATTGATCAATCGGCCGGCGAATGCCAGTTCTTCCGCCGGCGCACGTTTCTCGCCCAGCGCCCGCACATGAACGACCGCCCGCCTGTCGCCCGCTTGAACACCACTTCGGTCAGCACCGGCTCATCGAACTGAACGATCCGTGCCCCGGCAGCGAGCAGGGCTAGAGCCTCTTCACGCAAGACGCGAACAATATCCTCAGCCAGCGTCTCCCGATCCGGATACGCCTTGTCGCTGACGCACTCCAGCCACATCGTCCGCGTCAGCAGGTATGGGCCCGGCAGCGCAACCTTCACCGGCTTGTTCGTCATGCCGCGGACACGAACCAATTCATGAACGGCAAGCGGCCGGCTACGGCCAATTCTGCCGAACACCGCCGGGTGCCGCACTTGCTCCGCCGGCACATCCAGGGCTCGCAACTCCGCCGCGAACTCATCCGGGTCATCGACATAGGGCAGCAAATCCGTGACCGGGATCAATTGACAGTTATCCAGCCGGGCGCCGACGAAGCTCGCGTAATTATCCCGTCGCTGCTCGCCATCGGTGACGACATCGACGCTGGCCCGCTCCTGAGCCGCCACCGCCAGCCGCACCGCATCGTCGGCGTACTGTTGAAACTCATCCTCGCCGAGCCGGCCGCTCAGGTACTCGTGCAGCGATCGCAACAACCAGCCCGGCCGCGGCCAACTGCCGATGCCCATCACCGCGAACGGCGACAGCGGCGAGAACGCGGCTTCCGCAGGAATCGCCGGAGCTGTCGGATTCTCGGCTTCAGCCGGCGCTCGCACCACGACCGGCTCTGCTCGCGACTCCGCCCCAAACGCCCCCTTGCTGACCAGGTAACTCCGCACGTTGCCGAATCGCGCTTGCGATACGAGTTCGTTCCTCGTCAATCGACACCACGCGGGCAGTTCCACTTCCACGGTTGAGTCGGTCGACTTGATCTCCAGAAGCTCACCCGGCCCCAGGGGGTCAATGTGCTTACGAATCAGCAGCAACAGGCCGTTTCCGCAATCGAGATCGCCGCCATCAAAGCTGACGGCGGGCGAGTACGGGTGCTTCGTGGTCCATTCCATCGGGCTCATTCGTAGGGGTCGCGGGCAATCACAATCGGCGACTTCATCGCGACCATGTACACGATGTCGCGACTCTCGACTTTTCCCTTGCGATCCTGCAACTTGAGCGTGACCGCGTAACGGATGACCTCCGGGTCGGTCACGTTCGGCTTGCCAATCGTGTACTCCAATAGTCGATGATCCTGTCGCAACTCGTCCGTGTAATCAACCGGATCGGCCGAACTCTTCAAACGCTCCGGCGGCTCGTTGTTCTTCCACGATTCGAGAGCCGCCTCCAGCGCTTTGCGGCCGCGTTCGACGTCTGTTTTCGAGTGCTTCTTGCCGCAACCCGCAACAAACGCCAGGAGGACGAGAACAATCATGCGCGTCGAAGTCATGGCACAAGCCTCCCGCGGGGTTCAATACGAGACGCTCGGGCACGACTCGCCCATGAATTCCACGAGCTTCGCGCCGCCCACGATCACCGCCCCCGCGATCAGGTTGGTCTCGTCCAGCTTGCGACGCTTGAAGCAAGGCGAGCAGACGTAGATCTTTCCCCCCGCGGCGGCGAAGTTGGCCATCAAGTCCTTGAGGGCCGCAAAGCCCTCCTCGGCGATGTCGTCCGCATAGCCCTTCACCGCGAGGCGAACCCCCTCGGTGCTCAGAAAGACGACGGTGTCCTTGTCGGACGCGACCGCCGCATTGGCGACAACGAAGCCGACGGTCGCCTTGTCGGTGTTGTCCTTGGCACAAGTCAAGCTCACGCAGAATTTGCCGGGCATGGTCAAGCTCCTTTGCGTCGAATGAAGTAAATCGGATGTTGCATCGAAACAAGCGAGTGCCCGCTCAATCGGCACCAGGCGGGCAAGTCTTCGGGCGCCGCCGAATCGGTCGCGCGCACTTGGAGGACCGCCCCGGCGGGAGATCATTGAGCCGCAGCCGTAACGCCATGACGAGTTCGCCGCAGCCCATGTCGCCGGCGTCCCATTCGCTGGCCATTGGTGGAACGACATCCATCGGAACGATCTCCGCGGGCGAATTGGTCTGTTGGGAATCGATCGGCGTAGTGGCATCAAGGCGCTCGGCCGCCCGCCAGGCCTTCAAGAAACACTCGCGGCGATGAATGTGTGCGATGAGTTGTTCGCGAAGCGTATCGGCCGTTCGATCCAGCCGGCGACTCAAGCAAGCGAGACACCGGGGAGCATTTTTGAAGCCAAGCACAATGCTGAAGACGGCCTCGCGATTGGAATACCCATGCCGGCAATCGACGCACGCCCCGCCGGCCAGGCGCAATAGCTCGAGCAAGGGCCGCGAGTCATCGGTTTCGAACTCGTCCGCTTCCACATCGGGGAAGGCAGCTTCGAGATTGGCATTCATACGCATGGATGTTGGCCGCAATGCGACCGAGTCAAGGTGCTTCGTAAGGCAGACGCTGGAGAAGATCGCGGGGGACGGTCACGCCGACGCGATTAGAGAGAAGAGATTCAGGTAAAGCCCATGCCCAGAGCAGCCGGCCGGCAAGGATGTCCCCCAGAGAGGAACGGCCGGCTCGGAAGTGGCAAAGAAAAGTGCACGGGTTCGTTTATAGTCGCGTTGGCACCAGGAGCAACGAGAAATCCGGCTGGCTGTGACAAATCAATGCAGGGCCGGTGGTCGAGTAGCCGCTCGATCACCCGCTAACGTCTGCGACCGCTGCGCGATCGATTGTTCGGCATCCTGGAGGGATGTCAGATATTAGCCGGGAGTCGAGAGCGCAGACCGCCGGTGAGCCTCTACGTTCTCGTCGATGTCGATGTCCTGCAACGGCTGCGGCGGCAGCCCGCCAACGACGCAGGGCTCGATCAAAGCCAGGTCGCGGTCCTGGTCGAGCGACCGATGAGCGCAGACGACGCCGACGATCCAACGTTTGATTATTACCAACAGAAAGACGGACCGAAATCATGATCCGCCGCGGCAACGTGCCCGAGCCGCACCAAACAAAGGCCGCTGCTTCGGAGAGGCTATTCAAGCTCTCGCGAAAGATGCGTAAGCGGGCATGCCCGTGATTGAGAACCTGACAGATGCCGCCAGCCTCATCGGCGCAAATGGTGCGTAGCATAAAGGGGGCGAATCGGATTCGGCGGGCGAATCAGTGAGCTTATCCGTTTGGCCATTCACAAGCTTTCTCACTTTTGCGTTTGCGTAGATTTGCAAATCGTCGGCTTTCCGATTTGACGGCCGATCACTCGCGGCGATAATGGACGCAATCTCACATTGGCCGCAATTTGATTTCGCGGCTTGACATCCCAACTCTCGTTCCCACCACAGTGAGCCCATGAACGACATCCCTGCGGCCGACCGCGACTCGAAAGCCAAAGACTGCCCCCTCACCATTACGGACAGCACCACCGAGATCGAGGCCGCCCCTGCCCACGAGCAAACCGAGGTTCTCGATGATGCCCAGAGTGCCGTAGTGGCCGATGACGGGGAATGGGAAGAGGTCGAAGAGGAGTCTGAGGATTCAACGACGAGCGTGACTGGGCCGAAGGTGCGAGTCCGTCGTCGCCGGCGGGTGTTGCGGATTGATGCGGAGGAACTGCGTTTGCTCGGTCGTCGCGCTCTGTGCCGAAGCATCCCCGAAATTGCGCCCAACATGCTCAAAACGGTGAAGCTTCGGATCCTTGGGAACTTTCTCGATTCGACGCGCGGCATGGAGGACGAGGAACTTACCGATGTTCTGAAGAACCGGGCGGACAAGCTGGCCGAACGATCGCGAATTGTCGCGGCCCTCACGACCCCTGACCCCGAGTACGATCGCGGCCAGTTACGCGGACTCCTACTCACGGTCCTCCTTCAGGAAGAAACGTATTCGCTGGATGAGAACCGCCTCGACGAAAAGACGGTCGAGTTCGAAAAGGAACTGGTTAAGCGTGCAAAATCGCTCGATCTGGCCGACTTGAAGAAGCGCGATCCCGATAGGTGGCACCATTTCGACACATATCGGATCGTTCTTGAAGCAGCCTGGTTAAATGACTCCATTTCCGTGGACGAGGCAAACCTTTTGCGCGTTCTTAGAACTCACCTGTCGATTTCCCAGGAAGAACATTGGCTCATCAGCGCGATGATCAAGCGGTTTCCAAAGGAGAAGTGCGCCCTCCACACGCCGGACGAGATCAATGAGGGCCGCAAGGAACTTCAACGGGCAGGTATCTTCTGGAGTTACCGCGATGAGACTAACCGGAACATCGACGTCATTCCCGGTGAAATCGCGGCGATCATCCGCAAAGAGGTGACAGGACAGGAACTCCAAAGGACCAACTATCGCCGCCTTCTCGTGCATGACAGCCTCACGGCTACCGAACTTCGCGAAGCACTCCAATCCCATGCACTGGACCGCTCCGGAAACAAGTCGGAACTGATCGACCGACTAGCAACCTCTGACATTCCGCCGTCCAGAGTGCTTGACACTCTCGACAAGGACAAACTCTCCAGCATGTGTGCTTCGCTTAACTTGAAGTCCTCGGGCAGCAAGGCCGACCTGATCGATCGGTTGATCAATTTTTACGACGACCTGACTTTTCAAGAGCGGGTGACCAAGGACAAGCGCGCGAATGGTACAGCAACTACGAGTTGCTCGCGGGCAGAAAATACGCCGAGCTTCGGGCGAAGAAAATCATCACCAAGGACCTGGATATCCAGTCGCTCTTCGAGCAGGCCACGACCTATCTGTTTGAGGCTCGCCTCAAAGCCAAATGTGATCGCAGCTATAAAGACAATCGGTCGGACGGCCGCCTACATCTCGACGACGCGCAATGCCTCCTTTGGGACTGCAAATCGGTCGAGGACGCAGTGAATCTCCACGACCACTTGGACAATCAGTTCGATACTTACCTGCGGAAGGAAAAAGAAACCGGCAAGCAACCACTCGCCTTTCTGGTCATTGGACCAAGCTTCACCCCGCAATCGATCATCCTCGCCCACCAATACAAAGCGCGAACGAACTGGGACATCGCCCTCGTCACGGCAGAAGGACTGAAGCACCTCGCAGAGCGGTGGGCGGCAATGGAGCCGGCAAAGCCGTTTCCAATTCGCCTCTTGAATCGAACTGACGTGATCGACAAGGACCGGGCGGAGTTCTTGCTCAGCCTTGCATAGTTGCGGGTGTGAGTTCTCTTGACTTGGCCTGCACGGTTCCGGTTCGGAGGTGGAAGACAGATTGGGTCAGCAAATCTAAGCAACCTGGCGCCCGAGTTCTTCTCACTTGAGAGTGTGCGAGCCGACGGCCCTACGCGGCGCGTCACCTCATCGCCGAACTTATCGCGAAGCGCTGCGATCCGGGTAACTATCATAATCGTATCCGAAGCACCCAATGGCCAAACTCCGCCAGCGCCGTCTCGACCAGCCCACGCTCTTCGATCTAGACGACGAAGACCATTCCAATGCTGCGCCCGCGACCAAGCGGAGTTCCACCTTCCTCGACAACCTCTCGCTTCCGGTCCACCGTTGGTTTCGCTACTCGGCCGGCTTTTCCGCTCAGTGGGTGCGGCAGGTTATTGAGCGTGAGAAGATCGCCGGCCGCCAGCGCATACTTGATCCGTTTGTCGGTTCGGGGACCGTTGTGCTGGAAGCCGAGGCTGCTGGGGTCGAGGGAGTCGGCGCCGAAGCTCATCCGTTCATCGGTCGTGTGGCGCAAACAAAGTTGTTCTGGCGGACCGATCGCGACGATTTGGTCGCTTATTCGGCCAAGGTGCTGGCACGTGCAGATGAGTTCCACAACGTGTCTCGCTTCGTTTCGCCGTTACTGGCCAAATGCTTCCCCGAGGAAACGCTGTCCCGGCTAGAACGGCTGCGACAGGCCTGGCTCGAATGTGCGGACGGGTCGCCGGCTTGCGCGCTGACTTGGCTTGTTCTCGTTTCGATCCTCCGCGAGTGTTCGCCAGTCGGCACGGCGCAATGGCAGTACGTATTGCCTCGGAAAAGCAAGGCGAAGGCTCTCGACCCGTTTGTAGCATTTCGTGCCCGCGCCGCGCTTTTTGCCGTCGACATGGCTGCTCGACAGCGATTGCCGCATGGACCTGTCGGACGCGTGTTGGATGAGGACGCTCGGCAGCTTGCAGGGGTTTCGGACAAGTGGGCCGACCTGATTCTCACGTCGCCACCGTATGCGAACAACTACGACTACGCCGACGCGACCCGTCTAGAGATGACGTTCTTTCGCGAAATCGACGGCTGGGGCCAGTTGCAGGATGTCGTGCGCAAGCACCTCGTTCACGCCTGCACGCAGCACGTGACGCCGCTCATCAAACGGACGACCGAGATCGTCGCCGATCCAGTCCTGGCGCCGATCGCTTCGGAACTCGCTCCCATTTGCGAGCACCTTGGCACTGTGCGCGAAACGCGCGGCGGCAAGAAAGCGTATCATACGATGATCGCCGCTTATTTTCGTGACATGGCCCGAGTTTGGCGGGCGTTGCGGAGAGTGTCGGCCGACGGCTGCCTGGCTTGCTTCGTTGTCGGCGATTCCGCACCATATGGTGTTTACGTTCCTGTCGATCGCTGGCTCGGCGAACTCGCCGTCGCTGCCGGATTCAAGTCGTTCCGTTTCGAAAAGACGCGTGACCGCAACGTGAAATGGAAGAACCGCAAGCACCGGGTGCCCTTGCACGAGGGCCGACTCTGGGTGGAGGGCTGACGCATGGCCCGCTCGCCCGCACATAAGTGGGGCCAAATCGTCGGCCAGGAATTCCTCGAAGTGGCGCTCCAGCCGTTGTTACGCTCCGTCGCGGACGAGCATGGGTTGTATCTGGATGTCAAAGGGATACGTCCGGCGCGGACCGGCAAGAAGATCTCCTGGGCCGACGATTACGGGAACGCGCACGACCTGGACTTCGTTCTGGAGCGCGGCGGATCGGCCGAGAAGATGGGCGACCCCGTTGCATTCATCGAGACGGCTTGGCGGCGCTATACGAAGCACTCGCGCAATAAGGCCCAAGAAGTTCAAGGGGCGGTGTTGCCCCTCGTCACGAGACATCATCGCCATGCGCCATTCATCGGCGTCATGCTTGCCGGCGCGTGGACAGACGGTGCCGTGCGGCAACTTGCATCCCTCGGCTTCAAGGTCCTACATTTCAGCTACGAGGACATCGTCAGCGCATTCGCCAAGGTGGGCATCGACGCTCGATACGGCGAAACCACGTCCGACGCCGCGTGTGCGGCGAAAATCAGGGCATGGGGCAAACTCTCGGTCAAATCGAAATTGCAATTGGGCCGGCATCTAACCAAAAGCAAATCGAGCGACGTGGTTGAGTTCATCGGCGCGTTGAAGAAAGCCATCACGCGGCAGATCGAAGTCATTCGCATCTTGCCATTGCACGGCCGGGCAGTCAATCGCGCCACAGTCGAGGCCGCAATTGAATTTGTCGAGAGGTATGAGGATCTGAGCGAGGAGTGTAGACCTCTCGCTAAGTACGAGGTCCAGGTACGCTACAACAACGCGGATCAGGTTAATGCGACGTTCACTGACAAGGTCGAAGCGATCGCATTTCTACGATCGTTCCTGCCTCCGGTGCATCCGCTAACCAATACGGGCTCAAATTGAACACAAAGAACGGGGCTTCGGGCCCGGCATGCAAGCTGGCAGCTTGCGGCTACGCCAAAACCGGTAATCCAAAGTTTTACTGAAAATATGTTCACTTTCATTTGACAACCGCCCTTTTGCACCATTAGCTGTCATTGAGCGTGTGACAACACACCCCATCTCTCGACGCGGGCTATTTCGCTACGCCGTTCGCAAGCCAATCCCTTCGCGTCGCAGTCGTCGCTTCTGGAGATCTCCCATGAGCAGCAACCTCAAAACCCTTCTTCACACTGCCGCTGAAATGCGCGCTGTCGGGCATTCCTGGCAGGCCATCGCTGAGAAAGTCCAGCGCAAGACCTCGACGTGCCAGAACTGGCCGATCCGGTATCGCGCGCAGTGGGAGCCAATCCTGTTCCAGGTGCAAAAGAGTCGCTTTGAACAGATCCATCAGGAATGCGAGTCGCAAATGCATGGACTCATGCGCAGCGACGATCTCAAGATTCGTTTGAAATCGAACGAATGCTGGCTGAAGTATTCCACCAAAGCTTTTGGCATGGCCAGCGTCGTGGCCAATCAATCTGTTGAGAAGCCGAAGACGCCCAATGAACGGATCCTGGATGGGGTGCTGGAAGACATGAACGACTGGCGAGAGCGTCTGGACCGCAAACGAGCGATCCAGGGGTTGCCAGCACTCACGGATGACGAGTTCATGCTCGAATGGGACCGACAGGGCAACGCAAGTGGGACGGAGTCTCGTGGGACGGATTGCCAATCCGTCCTACAAGACTCGAAGAGTAGGACGGATTGCCAATCCGTCCTACAAGAAATTGACAGTAGGACGGATTGGCAATCCGTCCCACGAGACTCCGTCCCCCAACAATCCATCCCTCCACGGGCATTGATGCTGCTCGTGCTGGGGTTTCTGTTCCTTTGGGCAACCAAGGATCGAAGTTACCAGCCGTTTGAGAGAAGCTCAAATGTGGCAAGTCGTCTGGATTTGCTCGAACGCCGCTGCCAAGATTTTGCCCCGGCTTTAGCCCAGCAGCCGCAGGCCAATCGGCAGCGACTCGCCGAACAATTGGCCCCGGTCGCCGGCTTCGGTTTCGACGACGCGCTCGACCATTTCCCACCAGTGCGCCGGAACCTTCAGCGAATGCAATCGCTCCAGCACCCGGACCCGCATGGCGTCGTCGATGTCGAGAGCGCGCTGGCCGGTCATGCGGGCCAGATTCGCCATGCAGAAAGCCCAGCCGTTCTTCTCGCTATCGTTGCCCGGCGTGAACGTGAGCAATTGTTCGAGCCACGGCTCGACCACTTGCGGGTGCAGCACCAGATTGAGCGGACCGTAAAAGAGCGAGCGCGTGCCGAGCCGCGTCAGCGCCCAGAAGGCGTGCGTCGGCACCGGCGACTTGACGACCTGTCGCAGCACGGCCGCTCCGAGAGCTTCCTTGGTCTTGACGTCGAGCCGCTCCAGGCTCGCGGCCGCCCGCCACATTTCGGCCAGCTCATTGGCCCCCGGCTTCACGACCGCCTTGCCTTTCACCGGCAAGAGGATCGGCCGCAGTCGGTTCATGAGCGTATTCTGGATCGCGGTGCTGAGTCCGCCGGCAACGCGACGCCACATGATCCAGTAATCCGCTCCGCCCTCGGCCTGCTGCTGACTGACGCCGCCGGCCCGAAATGGAGCAGCGAGCATTTTCCAAAGTTGCTCGATGCGATAACGATCCAGCGAATCGCCAAAGCCGGGCCGCAGACAGTAGCCGGCCAGATGATACCAGCGATTGAGATGCTGTGCGGAGCGCGTGCGGCGATCGGCCTGCTCTTCGAGGAAGGTCCAGAGTCGGCGGCACAGGCCGGTCGGCCATTCATCGCGCGACGATTCGAGGGCGGCTTCCAGACTCTTGGTCAACTCATTGGGCGGCAGCGAGCCTTCGAACGTGGCCTTGATCTGCTCGGCGGCCTTCTGCACGAGTTCTTCCGGGAAAACGTCGGTCGTACCGGATCGTTCCTTTTCGTCGCTCGGCTCTTCACCGGAATCGGTGACGATGTCGCGAACGTTGAATTCGAGCCGCCAGCGATTGTCGCCATCCTTGGCGACGCAGTACAGTTCGAGCGTGCCAATCTCGGTTACCCGTGCGGAAAGGGTGACGGGCACGCGTTTGGTGCCGCTCCGTTTGCCGCCGCGGAGAACCGTGTGCAACGGCGGAAGTTGCAGCAACTGGTGGGCGGGAATGGTGAGCACATCGCCCGGCTTGTCCTTGCCGCGAACGGTCGAAGTGAACAGCGGGAACAAGACCGGCTGCCCGAGTGCCAGTTCCAGCTCGGGCTTCGGCAGCTTGACTTCCTGGCCTTCTTCCAGCCGCCGAGGGACGACGCAGAGAACCGGCGCGCCGGCTTCATGACTGCCGCTCTCGACCGCAATGTAATACGACCGGGGGATGCCGCCGCCGATGCGCTTGCCGCCACTGTGCCGCAGCCAGCCCTGGTACGCAGCACCCCAGGCAACGGCCAGGTCAAGGGACGGGTTCGCGAGCAGCAACGGCTGCCAGTCGGTGCCCATACCACGGACGCATCACTTCGATCAGGCGATCGCGCAGCGCTTGCGGCTGGAACACGCCGCCGTTGAACAGAATCGCGTCCGGCCGTTCGTCGCCTTTAAGTTGTCGCTGGAGGAACGCAGCGAGGTGCCGGGTGATGGCCGCATCCTGGACGTACGGCAGACCCATTTCCTGCAAACCGCGCCCGCCCCGATCGCGCCGGCTCAGCGTCTCGTTCGACGAATCGGGAAGAAGCCTTCGAGAATCGCCTGGCGAACATCGTCGGCGCGTGATCTGCGTGTGCAACGATCCACCGACGACCGATCGGCCACGTCCCTGAACGGTGACGGAGACCGAGCGCGGGATGCTTCGGCGACAGCAGCGTCTCCTTCGCCTGCCGGCAGGATTGCACCAACATGCCGAACTGGGCCGCATCCAGTTTGCCGGCCTGCGGCAGAGCGCCCCTCGACCTGGCGAGCCAGGGCCAGGTCCATGTTGTCGCCGCCCAGGAGCAAGTGATCGCCGACGGCTTCGCGAATGAAAGTCAATTCGCCGGTTTCTTCGGCTGCTCGAATCAGACTGAAGTCGCTGGTGCCGCCGCCGACATCGACGACCAGGCAGCGCATGCCCGGCGACATGCGCGTCACTTCCTTCGGATCGCTCAGACCGAGCCAGCAATAGAAGGCGGCTTGCGGCTCCTCGAGAAGGGTCACATTCTTCAGCCCCGCCTCTTTCGCGGCGAGCAGAGTCAGATTGCGGGCAACATCGTCGAACGACGCGGGGACCGTCAGAACCACAGCCTGGTTCTCCAGGCGATCCGCTTCGGCGCGGTTCGGGACATGATCCCAGGCCTGGACGCATGTGTTGGAGATAACGGGTCGAAACTTCGAGCGGCGACAGGCGCGGCACATCGGGCGGGGATGTCCACGGGAGCAAGGGAGCGGTTCGGTCGACGCCGGCATGACAGAGCCACGACTTCGCGGAGGAGACCAGCCGGCCCGGAATCTTTGCGCCGTGATTGCGCGCGAACTCGCCGACGGCGTAGTGGATGTTGGCATCCCATGGCAGCGCGACCGAACCGGCAGGCAGATCGTGCTGGCCGGGCAAGTAGAGAAACGAGGGCAGCAGTGGCCGCTCGCCAAGCTGACCGGCGGCGACGAGCTGCGGCATCGAAAAGGTCTTCAGACCCAGGTTGCCGACGCGCGGCCGATTCTGAAGGTCGATGAAAGCGAGGGCACTGTTGGTGGTGCCCAAATCGATTCCGACGAGGTAACGCATGAGTCCTCTGAATGCCCGATTCTTATGCCCAATGCGGATGCCTCCAGCAAATATATTATTCGCATGACGGACAACACGATCGGCCTGGATATTGGCGGCGCTAACCTCAAGGCGGCAACGCCGGGCGGCCGGGCCCTAACTCGGCCGTTTGAACTCTGGAAACACCCCGATCGAGTGGCGAATGCGCTTGCTCAATTGGCACTTGCCATCCCCACGAATGGTCCGGTAGCCGTGACCACGACCGGGGAGTTATGCGATTGCTTCGAAACCAAACGGGACGGCGTGCGCCACATTCTCGCCGCCGTCGAAGCGGTTTTCGGTGCGGAGCGAGTTCGCGTGTGGTCCACGGACGGGCGATTTATGCGGCTCGAGGATGCGCGGAATTCTCCTTTGCTTGTCGCGGCAGCAAACTGGCATGCACTCGCGACGTTTGTCGGCCGGTGGGTCGCCGCGGGGCCCGCTCTCTTGATCGACATTGGATCGACAACAACGGATATCATTCCGATTATCGATGGCAGGCCGGCAGCCCAGGGCCGCACAGATATGGAGCGAATGGCGACGCGCGAACTGGTTTATACCGGCGTGCAACGGACGCCTGTTTGCGCATTGCTTGGTTCCAACGTCGCCGCCGAACTTTTTGCGACCACGCTTGATGTCTATCTGATGCTCGGCATGACGGCCGAGGATCCGACGGATCGCGGCACGGCCGACGGCCGGCCAGCCACCATCCGGCATGCTCATGCAAGACTGGCTCGAATGCTGGGCGGCGATGGCGAATCGGTCGCGGAATCTGTGACGCAATCGCTGGCCGAAAGGGCATTCCAGGCCCAGAAGGAGTTGATAACTGGGGCTCTGGATGAAGTTTGTGCGAAGCTTTCGACGGTCCCCTCTCAGTTCGTCATTGCCGGATCCGGCGAGTTTCTGGTCCGGCAGGTAGTCGATCGGGCCTTTGCCGAATCGTCGCCGACAGTGATTTCGTTGAATGAGCGCCTTGGGCCGCAGGTTTCCGTCGCCGCTTGTGCCCACGCGATTGCGGTCCTTGCATCGGAGATTCGCGAATGAAGCCGATCGTCATCGGCAAGGTCGGCGGGAGCTTGTTCGACCTTCCGGACCTTGCCAGTCGATTGCGTCGGTGGCGGGAAACGGTTGCTGAGGCAACTGTCATTCTGGTCCCCGGCGGCGGCGCAGGCGCCGATGTGATTCGCCGCCTCGATCAAGCGCACGGATTGGGAGAAGAAGCAGCGCACTGGCTGGCGCTGCGAGTGTTGAGCGTCAATGCCCGCGTTCTGGCCCGATTGTTGCGCGTTGCGGTAGTCTCATTGCCAGGCGAGGCGATCAGTCCGACATGCGTGCTCGATGCGTTCGATTTCTGCCAGCACGACGATATGAACGATGGCGCTTTGCCGCATTGTTGGAACGTGACCAGCGATACGATCGCCGCCCGCGTGGCGGCGGTGAGCGATGGCCGGCTGGTCTTACTCAAATCAGTCGAGCGGCCTCCGGATTCGTCGTGGGCAGACGCAACTCGGGCCGGCTGGGTCGATCCTGCATTTCCCAAATTCGTGACCGATAGCGGTGTTGAGGTGACGTGGACTAACCTGCGATCAGAGCCTTGAGCGACTGAACGCGCTCGGCGGAAATCATTCCCGCGCGGCCGCCAATGCATGCAGCGCCGCGGACGCCAAAGAAATCGGGATTCAGAGGGAGTAACTCGCGAATCCTCTCTTCGTTGAGCGAGCCGGCGAGTGCTACGGCGATACTCTTGAAAGCGAGTCGCCGGCAAATGCGTTCGAGCGTGATGGGCGACATCCAGTCCAGAAGTGTGGACCCGTCTTTCACGGATGTGTCGATGAGAAAGGCAGGTACGCCCATGTCGCACGCGTCCCAGGCAAGGAGGTCGGGATCCGGGCTCTGTGCACGTTCAAAATCGGCATAGGCAACCGCGACCGCTTTGGCTTTATCCGCCGCCAACCTGATGCGTCCCACGGCCAACATGGGCGGTTCGGTTAGGCGTGCCATCCCCCACTTTGCGAAACTCAATCCAACAGGGATCGGGTGAGGTTGCCAATCGCCCCATTCGCCAAATGCCGCACTGACTGGAACCCGCCCCGCTACCTCCGCGATGATGGCTTCGATCGTCGCCGCGTCGGCCGATCCCATTGGACCTCGTGCCGGCTCTTTGATGTCGATTAGATCGGCTCCCCCTGCCAGGGCCGCGCGGGCTTCGGCAGTCGACCGGACGCTAACCAATAATCGTGGCAACGATGGTGTCATGCTTCCTCAGGAGCAACGACCGAAAAGAAACGGACATTGCCCTTGCACGGTGAAAATGCAGTCAACTGGCCGCCCCGAAAAACAAAGCCAAACATGTGCGGACCCTGGAACCAGCTGGGGTCATTCAAATGCTTGTCCACGTCGCCCGCGAATCCGGCGGGCGTCCGGTAGCGAACGCAGGCCGCCAATTCGACCGAGCCGATCAGGCCGCCGCCCAATTCCGCGAGCGGCCGGAGTTCGTCCTTGACCCATGCCCAGGCCTCGGGCCGTTCATCGGGGATTCGAGCCGCATGAATGAAAACGCGGCCGCGCACGGCGGTCGACCACCTGCGCACTTCAATAGTCTTCAGGCCGGCGACGACGAGGGCCGCCCATGGTTGCTTGATCGATAGTGCGTAGCGCCGAGAAGGACGCACCGCATGCCCTTAATGATGTTCCAACAATAATTTACGTCCGTGCCAAAAGCGTATTTGAACGTCCGTTTTCGTTGCAATGTGAACTATACTCGCGTGTCGCCATGTTGCCATCTGTCCCCGCACCAGATTGCATCCCGATCTTGGTTAATTCTCGCCACGTATCGACTGGAGCGAATGCTGAGCCCATTCCCGGCTACCGTCTCATCGAACGGATTGGCCGAGGCGGGTATGGCGAGGTTTGGAAGGCGGAAGCGCCGGGCGGGATGCACAAGGCGATCAAATTCGTTTACGGCGACATGGACAACGCCGGCGACGATGGCAAAGCCGCCGAGCAGGAATTCAAGTCCCTCAATCGCGTCAAGACGATTCGTCATCCGTTCGTCCTATCGCTGGAACGAATCGAAATCATCGACGGCCAGCTTGTCATCGTCATGGAGCTGGCCGATCGAAATCTGTTCGATCGATTCGCCGAGTGCGTGGAATCCGGCCTGCCGGGCATTCCACGGGCCGAGTTGCTGCGCTATATGGAGGAAGCTGCCGAAGCGCTCGATTTGATGAATCTGCACCATCAAATTCAGCACCTGGACATCAAACCGCAAAACATCTTCCTGGTCCACCGGCATGTGAAGGTCGCGGACTTCGGACTAGCCAAGGATCTCGACGGGACGCGGGGAGAGTTGACGGGCGGCATCACGCCCATGTATGCGGCTCCGGAGACCTTCGACCAGTGGGTCAGCCGGCAGAGCGACCAGTACAGTCTCGCCATTGTCTATGCGGAGATGCTGACCGGTCGACGGCCATTCAACGGGACGTCGCCGCGGCATTTAATCCTTCAGCATCTCACCTCCCCTCCCGATTTGTCGCTGCTCGCCTCTCCGGACCACGAAGCAGTGGCGCAAGCGCTGTCCAAGAAGCCCGAAGATCGTTTTCTCACTTGCATGGACTTCGTCTTGGCGCTCAAGGGCGAACTGCCGGCGCCGCTGGTGGATGTTCGCGGCGAGCAGTCGAGCGAACCGAAGGTCCGGGAACCCCGCGTCGAGCCGACCGCAAATGGCCACGTCGAATCGCCGATCCGGACGCGACCGAAATCCCTGCCGGCGTTGGTCACTCCCGGGTCAAGAGTTTGGTCGCAGGCGCAAACGGGGTCAACCCGCAAGCCGGGATCACTTGCGACCCCACTGAATCGGAACGACAAACCCGTCGAACGAACGGGCGATGGCAGCCTTTTCCCCGCACTTGTCGTGGGTCTCGGTGGCACGGGCGCGGCGGTGCTCCGCAAGTTGGCCCAGCTCATCGCCGATCGATTTGGGCGGCCGCGGCTGCCGCATCTCCAGTTCCTTTACGTCGACACCGATCCGGCCGCCGTGCAAGCAGCTCAGGCCAGCGGGCGTGGGGCGGCATTGACCGCGGACGAAGTGTTTTTGGCCCAGCTTCAGCGGCCGGCACATTACCTGGCCCGGGAAGGTCTTCCATCCGTCGAGCGATGGCTGTCGCCCACGGATCTCTATCGCATTCCGCGCACGCCGGCGACGGAATCCATCCGCGGACTGGGCCGGCTGGCGCTTTGCGACCATTATCACGCAGTCCGCGAGCGAATACGAAGTGCGTTGACGTCGTTTCTCTCGCCGGCGGCGACGGAAAGCGCGGACCGTCTGACCGGACTCGGCATCCGCTCCACGTTCCCACGCGTGTACATCGTCAGTTCCCTGGTGGGTGGAACTGGTTCAGGAATGCTGGTGGATTTTGCCTATTTAGTTCGACGGGAGTTACGGCAACTCGGCTTTGGCAAGCCGCGAGTGGTCGGATTGCTCGGAGTCCCCGGGAAGGGATTCGCCCAGAGCGACCGCACGGTCCTGGCGAATGCTCGCGCCGCGCTCGTGGAGCTTCAGCACTTCGGTGGTCCCAGCGCTCCATTCGTCGCTCAGTTCGATACGCGCGAACATGCCGTGGAGGACCCTGAACCCGCCTTCCAGCGCTGCACCCTGATTCCAGCCTGCGATCCCAGCGAACTCGTGCTCGAAGTGTCCACGATGGGTCACGTCGCCTTCGCCGAGATCCTATCGCCCTTGGGCGGACTGGTTCAGACCGACTCCACGCCGCCGGACAAGTCGCTGTCGGTCGTCGGCATTCAGCGAATTGCCTGGCCACGCTCCCAGGTGCTTCGGGCCGCCGCCTGGCTGCTTTCCCGGCGAACTCTTTCGCACTGGATCAACAAGGAAGCGGGATGGGCGGTGGCGGTCGTGCCCGACGCGATTTCCAATCAATGGACCGAACGAAGACTCGAATGGAGTGCGCTCGCCACCACGATTCAAGAGCTTCTTTCCAAAGCTCTGGGAAGTCCTCCGCAAGAGCGAATCCAGAAAGCACTCGCGCCATTGAATGACGTTTCGATTCCCGATCGCCTGTCGCCGGATCGTGTTCGCGAAGCCTTGAACCAATTGCGCCACTCCTTGGCCAGCCTGGTGCGGACGATCGAGAACTTGGAAACCAAATTGGAAACACCCTGGCGGGTCAGATCAAAGTCGTGACGAGCAAGGCAAACGCACAACTGGGCGCGATGATTCTATCGCTCGTCGAGCAACCGGGCTTGCGGCTTGCAGGAGCCGAGGAAGCCGCCCGACTCTGGACGCCCAAGATCGCGAGTGAACTGCAACTGGCCGAACGGGAAGCCGCGGCATGGGAAGATGAGGCGAACGCCAGAATCACCGCGATTTATTCTCGGTTCCTTTCCGGCCGCGATGGTGCGCCGGAAAGCTCCTCGAAGAGTTGGACGGGAGTAAGCGCATCGCGCGCTCTCAGCGAATGGGCGACGACGCGAGTCAACGGACTCATCGCGCGAGCGTGCGCAAGCGTCTACCAGTCGCTCTTGGGAGCAATTCCCGATCACGTTCGCGAGCTGAACTATGTCCGCGCCCAAATGGAAAGCTTCATCAAGAGGCTCGATGAATTGGCGCCGTCGGAATCGCCCCGAGATGGCGTTTGCGTGCCGATCTTTCCCGAGGGCGCGGCGACCGCAACGGACTCCGTTCAGAATGTGCTCCGAAATGTCGGGCCCGAGGACATGAAGGAATTTGAGAATGCCCTGCAGGGCCGCATTCGCCACGAATGTCGTGGAATTGTCGAGGTCTGCAACCGCCCCAAGGATCTTTTGGAGAGATTTCTGGCGTTGGTCCGCGAACACGCGGAACTCTTCCTCGATTCGCGAGCGCCGCGAGCCAAATCCGTGCAAGTGCTCGCCGAGAATGCAACGAGCAACGACGACCTGGAATCCCGTGTCGCGGAACTCGTTGCCGAGGCGGCCCCCGAGGTCCCGCCCAAGACCGCTATTTCGCTCACCGTGCTGGGTTTGCCCGAAGGAGGCGATGCGATCGCCCATCTCGTCCGCGACATTTGCCGAAGCGGTGTCGTCAAGGTCACGAACAGTCCAGACGATGTGGTCATCTGGCGCGAATGCCGTGGTATGACACTCAAATCGTTTCCCCATCTGTCAGCTGAGGCAGCGGGGTTCCGAGAGGATGATGGGAGCAGCCCCTCACCCTATTCACGTAAGGACATTCATTGGACTGTTGATTGGTGAACGTCGGCAAAGATTGCCTGATCGGACGAGTCCTAGGGAGCAATGAGTTGTGATGTGGCGCGCGAACGCCGTCCGTTTGCGACCCGGCGGATCGTGGTCTAGGGTTAGAGCGTCGAAGTCCGCGCCGGCATAATCGGCCGGTTAGGCACATCCGGAAGTGCATCCATGTCATTACACATCGAGGCCAATGGCGAGCCGATTCCAGGGTACAAGTTAATTGAGCGCATCGGCGGCGGCGGTTTCGGCGAAGTTTGGAAGGCCGAGGCGCCGGGCGGATTGCACAAGGCGATCAAGATCATCCACGGGGATTTGCGCTCGATCGATGTGGATGGGGCCCGTCACGCCGAGCAGGAACTTCGTGCCTTGAAACGACTTCAGGGCATTCGGCATCCCTACCTCTTGTCGCTTGAACGATACGACGTGGTCGAAGGGCGAGTGCTGATCGTCACGGAATTGGCGGATTGCAATCTCTGGGATCGATTCCGCGAAATGCGGACGCAGCAGCGTCCGGGGATTCCTCGCGGGGAATTATTGCGCTATTTGGAAGAAGCTGCCGAAGTCCTGGACTTGATGAATACGCAGTATCAGCTGCAGCATCTCGACATCAAGCCCCAGAATCTCTTCCTTGTTTATAACCATGTCAAGGTTGCTGATTTCGGACTGGTCAAAGACCTCGAAGGAATGCGCGGGCAAATCACCGGCGGCGTAACTCCCGTTTATGCGGCGCCTGAAACATTCGATCAAGTCATAACCCGGTATTGCGATCAGTACAGTTTGGCGATCGTTTACCAGGAATTGTTGACAGGCGTGCGGCCATTCAATGGCACCAGCGGTCAGCAACTATTGATACAGCATCTTCGCGAGCCACCGAACCTGGGGCCATTACCGCCAGCCGACCGGGCTGCAGTCGGCAAGGCACTGGCGAAGAATCCGGAAGATCGATTCCCTTCCTGCATTCAGTTCGTTCGCGCATTGCAACAAGCTGGAGCGGAGACGCCCGCGCCCCGATCGATAAGCAGTTCGAATTCCAGTTCTTCGCGCCAAGAGACCCCGGTTGGGATTGGACGATCGGTCCCGCCGTTGCCCCCGTTCACGAATCCGGACCAGGCGGCGAATCCCTTGCCGCCGATGGAGACGCCGAAGACCCAACTTCATTTTCGAAAGGAAGAATCGCC
Source organism: uncultured Gemmataceae bacterium (assembly GCA_963773845.1). Classification (GTDB taxonomy): domain Bacteria; phylum Planctomycetota; class Planctomycetia; order Gemmatales; family Gemmataceae; genus SIAJ01. Next base: position 2,129,900 of record CAVZCU010000009.1, on the reverse strand, counting down.
CGCGGCCGCTCCGATGGCGTATTCGGTTTCCGAATTGTCCTTCCCGGCACGTATCGCGCCGCCGGAAGTGACCGGGAACGGCGCGCTGTTGCCGGCTGTGCTAGTTGGCATCGGTCAGGGTGGGCTTGAAGTGGTCCGGGAATTCCGACGAATCGCGCAAGAAACGTTCGGGATGGCAGATCGCCTGCCACATCTCAAGGTCTTGTTCATCGATACCGATTCCGACACTCTGCACAGTGCGACGGTCAGCGGACCGGGTGCGCTCGATCCAGCGGAGGTCATTCCCGCCCGGCTCAACCGGCCGGCTCACTACTTGAAGCCGCGGCGAAACGGTCGCAGCCTCATCGAAGGCTGGTTCGATCCACAGACCTTGTATAAGATCCCTCGGAATCCGGCGACGGTCGGATTGCGGGCGCTCGGTCGGCTTGCTTTCCTCGATCATTACCGCGTATTTGCCGAGAAACTGCTCGCCAATCTGGATGCGTGCACGCATCCAGATGCCCTGTCGGCGGCGGAGCGAAGCACTCGACTCGGCCTGCGCACCAACCGCCCGCGAGTTTACGTCATCGCCGGACTGGGGGGCGGGACCGGGGGCGGCATGTTCCTCGATGCAGCCTACACCGCGCGGCACAAGCTGCATCAGATGGGCTATGCCGATCCCGAAGTGATTGGCGTGTTCCTGGTGCCCGCCGCCGAACGCGGGGCGAAGGGACTGGGCATCGCCAATGCGTATACGTCTCTGCGTGAGTTGAACCATTTCAGCCAGCCCGAGACCGTATTCACCGCGGAGTACGAAGAGCGCGATGGCCATGTCAGCGACCCGGCGCCGCCGTTTTCGCGATGCTACATTGTTCCCTTGCCGCCCGCTCCGCGGCCGAATGTGACGGAAACGGGATGGAACTCGGCTCAAAAAGCGGCGAACTTTCTCATCGCGCAATTATTGTCGCCGCTCGGTCGGGCTGCCGACGAAGCTCGCACGCCCCCGAGTCATTCGGACTCGACAGAACTCACGATCACTGCTTTCGGTCACGCCGCGTACGTCTGGCCGCGACATGCCCTGCTGTCGCGCGCTGCCCGCTGGCTTGGCTCTTCGGTCCTTAGCCGGTGGACTGCCAGCGACCCGGATGTGATCGGCCAGTACGTCAAGGGTTGGCTGGCCCAACGGTGGCAAGCCGAGCAGCTCGGGCCGGAACATTTGGTCCCCGCGCTGCAGCAGGCCGGCCAGCGCATTCTGGGTCAACAGCCCGAAGCCTTGTTCATTGCCGAGGCTCAGCCGTATGCGCCGAAGGGTTGGTTTGGACGCGAAGTGGATACGACGAAGCTCTGGCAGACGCTGGTCAAGCTTCAACAGATTGTCGGCATGCCCGACGATCGAGCCATTCAACGGACCGTCGGCCAGATCGAACAGAAGCTCGATGAGGCGGCCGATGCCATTGCCCGTGAATTTGGTCCGAAGGTCACGCGACTGGCAATCACGCTGCTCGAACACCCCGACTATCGGTTGGTGGGAGCTGAAGTTGCGGTCCAGCAGATTCAAGGATTGATCGACGCCGCCCTGCAACAATATGAGCCGATGGCGGCTAACCTCGCGGCGCAAGCCATTGACGCTTATCAGCAGATTCAGGCGTGCTTGAGCACGGATCGCAACAAACGACGGCCGACGCCCGCCGAACTCGCCGACGCCGTGCGAAGTTACCCCACCTGGCGTTACCAGAGCCTGATTCTCCGACAGGCCTGCCGAATCTACGCGACGTTTCGGACCCAGCTATCGGATCAGCTTCGCGAACTGCAGTTCTGCCGCCAGCGTCTCGACGACATTGCCGGACGCTTGCAACGGGAGCAGATCGAGTTCCTGCCCCCGCCGGATCGAATCTTGCTGCCGCCCGGCGCCGAGTCGATTGACGCCGTCACCGCTTCGCTGGAGGCGTCGATTGGCAAGGACGACATTCGAGCATTTGACAAGACATTGCAAGCGCAAATTGAGCGCGAGTTCAATGCCTTGTTCAACGTTTGCCTCAGTTCCGTGAGCATGCTTGGGAACTTGCAGCAGACGATCGAAGATCAGGCACGCGCCTTTCTGGCCGATCGGCTGGGCGATGGCGCTATCGACAAACTCTTCTTCACTCGGTTTAAGTCGCCGGCGCATGCCGCCGATGCCGTTCGGCGCCTGTACGATCAGGCTTTGCCGCCCGTCAAGTTGTTCGGTCCCGAACGCCTGGAAACCATCATCGTCGGCGGCCCGAGTGCAGAAACCGGCAAGCAGTTGAAGAACCTGGCCGAGCATGCCTTGCCGGTCGCGCCAGCGGGCTACGTTCCGATGGCCGACGAAGTTTCGATCTACCGCGAGTATCCCTACGTGCCGCTGACCGCCTTGCCCCAACTCGGCACCGTGGCCGAAGATGCCTACAACTCCGCCCTGGATTCTCAGGGCGGTTCGCCCCACAGCCGCTGCGACATTGTGACCTGGGAAGATGTCGAAGTGAGCTGACAGGCTGCCCTTCTCGTTTACCGCCCATTTGAGTATGGTGTCGGACCGCAAACCAGGGCGGTCCAATGGTACTTCAATTCGAATTCGATTCGTTTCATGGCCCGCTCGATCTGCTTCTCTATCTCGTGAAGCGGAACGAGGTCGACGTCCGCGACATTCCCGTCGCCCGAATTGCGGAGCAGTTTCTCGACTATCTGCTAGCGATTCAAGCCATCGATGTGGAATGGGCCGGCGAGTTTCTCGTCATGGCGGCCACGTTGATGGAAATCAAGAGTCGAATGCTCCTGCCACGTAGTGAAGAGCTAGTGGAATCGCCCGTCGAAGACCCCCGGCGAGAACTTGTTCGCCAGCTCATTGAATACCGCAAGACGAAAGATGCGGCCGGACAGCTCGATCGATTGGCAGAAGAGCGGCAATATCATGTCGCACGCATTCCGCCCGACGACGAGGAAGGCGCCACTTCGCCCCGATTTCGCCGCGTGGAGTTATGGGACTTGGTAAGCGCCTTCGGCAGACTGATCCGCGAAACCGAGTCGCTCCAGCCCCTGCACATCGTCGCCGACGATACGCCGCAAGAAGCCTACATCGATCTCGTGCGATCGAAGTTGCTTAGTCGTCGCAGGATCCCGTTTCGAAGCCTTTTCGATCCCCCCCACACGCGAACACGACTCATCGGCATCTTTCTCGCGGTTCTCGAATTGATCAAAATGCAAGAGACCGTCCTCGACCAATTGCTTGAGTTCGGCGAAATCTGGCTACAGGCAGCGCCCGTGCCTCGCTCGTAGTCCAACCATCGCCGTCGCGATGAATGCCTCACGTCCGAGTCAATCCACGACAATGCCGAATGGTGGTGGCTGATTGAGTGCTACCGGACCGGAATACATCCCGCTGTCGTCAATTCGGTCAATTGGCGAAGTTGTTCCAAGCAGTCCGGCCGCGATTTGCTTTGCGCCAGGACAGTTGCAATCGGCCAACCCGCCTCGATTATCGCGCCTGGGTCCGGCACATCCGCAATCTGTTGGCAAAGTGCCCGAAGGTCCGATACGATGCGCTGCCTGCTGGCAGCATAGACGATCGCCTTGCCGCAAATCGAATCAGACGACTGTCCCAATTCTGGGGTTGCCGGCAACTCAAAAGCCGATCGATGGAATGCGAGCACGCTCGTGCCGCTCGCTCGTTCCAACACTTCGACCGACGCTGGATATCGGGGGTTGACTTCAACAAGCCACGGCGTGTCGCCGTCGAGAACGAAATCGACGCCGAACACTCCCAGCAAGCCGCACGACTCGCCAACGACCGCCCCGACTCGCTCGACCGTCTTTGCGGCACTGGCGACCAGTTCAATCGGACCAATGTTGCCCGCATATCGAAATGGTGCGGCATTTAGCCACGGCACACCGATGAGTTGCTCCGTCGCGCCCAGAAATACAACACGGTCGTGGGCCCGAGCATACACGGCCGACATCGGGGTCCCCTCGACGTAGCGCTGGAAATAATGACCGGGTTCCACTAGCCCGCTGCGCGTTCCGGCGAACGCAATTCCATTACCTGCTGAGCCGGCAACGGGCTTCCGCAGCCAACGGAACTCGTCCGGCAGTTCGATGTCGGACGAACGCACTTCGAGCGCTGGCAGATCCGCTTGACGAAGAGATTTCGCAATGAAATAGGGCGAGCGCGATCGAGCGAGCGCGTCGGGGCCATTCCCCCAAAGCGGTCGTACCGCCATCATCGCCTGGATCAAATCGGGATGGTTTTCGAGCCCGCCCGTATAGATCCACGGGGCCGGCGGCGACGACCGGAGGATTTCGAGAAAGCCATGCGGGTAGCGATCGATCGGACAGCGGATCGCCGTCGGACTGATCTCGCGCAGATCGGCATCGGCGAACAAGTCGGCGCACCACGGCATGAAGCCGGCTCGCTGAGCGGACATGGCCGCTGCACGAGCACTCGCGCCCACGATGGAGAGTGGGGAAGCGCTCACCGCGCGATCAGGTCCCACAGGCCGAATTTCAACGCGCTGGTGATCGGTGTGTAGTCGTCCGTCCATAGCCCAACGGTGTCATCGCGCCGAATGGGCGTCCACCGCGGATCATCCAGCAGCACACCAAACGATTCGCGTTTCCTGGCCAATAGGATCCAACTCGACGGGAACTTTCCGGAAAACTCCGGCTGCAGATAGTTGTCGTCTTCATTGATATAATCGCGCATACCGATGGCTTCGACCTTCAACTCGCGCGCAATTGCCTCGACCACCGGTTCGAGCTTCAGGAAGCGATTCGAAACGTGCAACGCGAGCAAGCCGTCGTCCTCAAGTCGATTGAAATAGAGTTGCACGGCTTGCTTGGTCAACAAATGGGCCGGGATCGAATCGGAACTAAACGCATCGACCAGCATGAAACCCCACTTCCGATCGGCCCGTTCAAGCGACAGCCGAGCATCGCCCATGATGAATTCGATGTTGCATCCCTGCTGGCGGGCACGCGTGATGTACGTGAAGTTTTTCGGCGTTTCCGCCACCAGCCGATAGACCGTCGGATCAATCTCAAAAAAGCTCATCGTTTCGCGCGGTCGGGCATAGCACGATGTGGAGCCGGTGCCGAGACCAATGGCGGCGACATCGGTATTGCCGCCGGGGTGAGCATCGTTGCGGTTCCAAAAGAGTTGGAACATGAGCCCCACGGGCCCGGAACGATGATAGTACGTCAATGGCTCGCGGCCGGGGAAGCGGTAGTTGGGTTCCGCAAGCCATGCAAGGGCGATTCCGTCAACGGGACCGTTCGTGCCGAGCGGCATGAGCGCCTGGGCAATGGAAACGCCGTCCGGCTCCATATGCTGCATGCCATGCACGGTCGTGCCGTGGATCAATTCCTTGAAGCGCGGTGACGATTCGGTCTCGGAAATCCGGCGATGATACTCTTCAATTTTCATCGTTCCGAAGAACGAGCGTGTGTACAGCGTGCGCTCGTCCTCGTCCACCTTGTGCTCTTTGATGACGAAGGTCATGAATGTGCCGAACCAGACCGCGCCCACCGCGGCGCCAAACCGGAACGGCCGATCAACCAGGAAATAGCAGCACATCGTCGGCAGTCCAAATACGATCACGGTCGCCAAGAACATTGGCCCGATAGCCCCGCCTCGACCCATCAGCGCGTAGAGATGGTCGGTGATCTCCTTGAATCCGGACGATAGAAACCGCCCGGCTGCAAAAAACAGAATCGGCACCAGGAAATCCCAGATGCTCCACGGCCGCCGCTGGGCCGCCCGGCTTGGATCGGTCAGCGACGACACAGAGGGAACCAGCCAGGCGGCCGCAACCAGTGTTAGCGGATATTCGCTGACGAACGTGAACACCATGGGCGCGAACAAGGCATTGAACAGACCCCCCAAGACACCGCCGAGCGACATCGTCAGGTAGAAACCCGTCAGATGTTGAGAAGCCGGGCGAGATCGAGCCAGTTCGCCATGACAAGTCAAGGCAACGAAGAAGAAGGTAATGAACGGCAGCAATGTAAGGAAATGCTGAACGACCTTGGGCATTTCCGTCGGTTCGAGACTGCGTTCCGGAACGATCTTCGTGAACATCACCAGCAGAATGAGGACCGGCGTCACCAGGGTGGCGACCGTATGCACCCAAGTCGGCGTGGACTTGGCGAAGACGATGATGAACGTGACCAAGTATAGCGCAAGGGGAATGACCCAGAGCAGCGGCATTGAGACCATGTCGGTCGTCACGGAGGTCGTCACCGCAAGCATCAGACTGGACGGAACCGCCGCCAGCAGAAGCCAGCGCAGACGAGTCTTCCAATGCGGCGCCGGGCTGTCGGCGCCCTTTGCCGACACCGCTGCCGGGCCCTTCACTTGAATCTGTGGTGTTTTCGCCACCACTTTGCTGCAGACCAGGATGAATGCGGCGAGAACTCCAAATCCAATCGCCCATACCCACGCTTGTTGCACGAGTTTGAGATTCGGCTCGACCAGAAACGGATAGGCAACGAGTGCCAGCAAGCTGCCGAAGTTGCTGGCCGCGTAGAGAAAGTAGGGATCCTTCGCGCTCGGGTGGCCCGTTTCGGAGAACCATTTCTGCAAGAGAGGCGCCGTGGTCGAAATGGTGAAGAACGGCAACCCGATCGCGGCGGCGAGCAGCAGGATAACGCCAAAGAACGGCACCTCGCTGCCTTGCGGCGCGAAGCTCTTGACTATCGGCACCGGGGAGTGACTATCGATCAGAGCCGCGCTCAAAGCGAGCACTCCGATGGTCAACACGAGAACGCCCGTATGAAGTTTGACCTGCCGCCGCGTCGGCAAGTGCGTCGAGGATTTATGCGCGTAGTAGTAGCCGGCGAGAAGCAGTGCCTGGAAGAATACCATGCAGGTGTTCCAAACGGCCGGCGTGCCGCCCAGGAGCGGCAAGATCATTTTGCCAACCATCGGCTGGACAAGAAAAAGCAACGTGGCGCTGATGAATAGCGTCACGCCAAACAAGATCGGCACGGCGAGGCTCCGGAGAAATGACGACGCCCGAAATGATACGTCTGGTTACTTCGAGTGGCGAGGAAATGAGAACGCGAGGTGGTGAGGTGGTGAGGTGGTGGACGGTCATTAAGAAGGATGTTAGTATTTCCTCGCTTGCAATTGGTCATTCGAAGGACAGCCATGCCCTTTGAAAGGCTTTAAGATCGGCGGATGTACCTTTGAGCCGAAGAGGTTGCAGACCGAATTTGGGATATCGCGAATCGCTGGCCCCGTTTTGCGCAAAACACGATCGGGGAACAAATCACAACGGCAGCCGATTCAATTGGAGCGAACATCGCTGAGGCGGGCGGGCGATTCCATCCGAACGACGTGAAGAAGCACTTGTATTACGCACGCAGCTCACTGCGGGAAACGATTTACTGGTTACGACGGACCAAGGCGCGTTCACTTGCACCAGCCCCAGACGTTGATTGTCTGATCGAACAGCTTGAACAACTGTCCCGTGAAATCAACATGGCGATCAGTTTTCAAAAGCGACGGGCGGCTGAATAGTCGCTTCGACGTGATCCCAGCCCTCACCACCTCACCACCTCTTATTCATCTCCGTAGCGATCTTCGATTGAATCCACGATTTCGTCACCTGCATCGGGCACGGGCACGGGCGCAGGCGCCGGGGCTGGAGCGGGCCGGCGTGCCGATTGGGATGGACGATCCGGTGCACGGCGGGGCGGCGCAGCAGCGCGGCCGTCTACCGGTGGGCGCACGGGACGACTCGGCCGCGCGGGGATCTTTGGCTCCGAACCGAATCGAGTCACCACATAGGTACCGCTCCCTTTGTGGCGTTCGATGTCGATCAGGCCGTTGGCCGCCGCGTCTTCGAGGAGTTCGCTAAAGGTTCGATAGCCGTGATACTCCTCGTTGAACGATGGCTTCTTGCGCTTCATTGTGTCCTTGACCATGGACGAGAACAACGTCTCCTTGTTTTCGCGACGCAGCGCCTGAAGCGATTCGAGCAACAGTCCGAACACTTTCTTCTTCGCTTCGGGAACCTGAGCCGGCAGGCCAGGAACCGAAACCTGAACGCGGTCGAGGTCGTCGTAATAAATGAACTCATCGCAATTATCGCGGAGCAATTCCGACGTCGCCTCGGCCAATCCCAGGCCGATCACATGTTTGCCCAGTTCCTTCAATTTGGATACGAGCGGCGAAAAATCGCTGTCGCCCGAAACGATGACGAACGTGTCGATATGGTCCTTGGAATACGCCAGGTCCATCGCATCGACACACAGACGGATGTCCGCTGAGTTCTTGCCGGTCACGCCTCGGCGAGGAATCTCGATCAGTTCGATGGCGGCTTCGTGGAGGGGAGTGGTGTATTGGGCGAAGCGACTCCAATCGGCGTAGGCTTTCTTGACGACAATCTTGCCTTTTTCGACGAGGCGTTCCACCACTTTCACGATATCGAAGCGATCGCGCCGCTGATTGAGGCCGATGCCAATGTTCTCGAAATCAAAAAAGACGGCGAGCGTTCGCTCGCCGTCGGTATGCCGACTGGGTTTCATTCAAATCTCGTGATATGAGCATCCGGCAACGGACTTATTTCAGACCTTCCAACAGCTTCTTGGCCTGCTGAGCGGCCGACGTGGACGGATACATCTTGATGACATTCTTGAGTTTCGCGACATATTCTCCACGGAACTCGGCGCCGTTGGCGAATAGTTTGGCCCGAACGAGCAACGCCTCGGCTGCCTTTTCCTCTTCGGGCGTCGCGACAGGCGTTTCGGCCTTCTTCGGCGGCGGCGGAGCAGCGACCGTATCGTTCTTAGGCGGCGGCGTGTCGACTACCGTTTCCTTCTTCGGCGGAGTTACAGCCTTCACGTCGGTCTTCGGCGGCTGCGTGACGTCGTCACTCGATTCCTTGATCGTGATTTTCTGTTCCTTCAAGAGCGCTCGGACTTCGGTGATATCGACGAACATGCCGACCAGTCTGGCCGACGTAAGAGTGCTCTCGGTAACCGCGACCTGGTAGCCGCGCTCGTCAAACAACGGGCCACCCGAATCTCCCGGGTTGATGGGATTGGTGGCCGTTACCATTTTGGCCTTCAGATTGATAGTTTCCGGCCCTCCACCAATCTTTTCCTCTATATCACCGACTGCCGATACTTCGCCTTTGCTAATGCGAAATACTTGCTTGATTACGCCGGCATTGCCAACCTGCCAAACGGGCGTGTTGGGTCGAGGGCTCGTCTTCGCCAAGCGGATCGCCCGAGCATAGGATGGAACCGAAGCCAATTCGACGATTGCTAGATCACGAACCTTGTCTCGATATCGAACTCTCCCTTTGATGCCCTTATCCTGCCGAATGAGCTTAAGGTATTCTTCTTTGTCCGTCATCATTTTCCCCTTGATGTAAACGGGGAACATGACGAACACTTGTTGTTGTTCCTCCACAACATGGTAGTTGGTGATAACGAGTTTCTGCTTGACATCGATCAGCGAGCCCGATCCCTCGGCCATCCCTCCCTTGGTCGGCGTGACGATAAAGACGCACGAGTTGACAACCTTGTCGTAGAGATCCGCTGCATTGATGTCCTTTGCCGCCATCCGCGGGCCCAGGCCGATCGTTGGAGCCAGCCCGGTTGTTAGCAGCACGAGTCCGAATCGAAGGCATTTCATGGCGTGGAACTCTCCAGCGATTAGGCGGTTGCAGACCACATCGGCCCGCTCGTGAACCTTGGACAATCGACTTCGTTAAGGGCGCCGCAAACTATTTCAACTCATCGAGCCGCTTCTTCGCTTCCTTGCCCGCCACCGTATTGGGCCACTTCTTTACAATTTCCTTGAGCTTCTGGATATAGGCCGGCCGAAACTCCTCGCCATTTGCGAACAACTTGGCGCGGCGCAATTGATCCGCGGCCATTCTTTCATCCGCCGCGGGTGTGGTCGCGGACCCGCCCTTCTTCTCCGGAGTTCCGGCGGCGGAGCTTTTTTTCTCGGGTGTCGGGTCTGGCTCGTCGCTCAGTTCCTTGATCTTAATCTTGCTCTCGTTCAGGAATGTGCGAACTTCGGTTATATCGACAAAATGGTTGACCAAGCTGGCCCCGTCGTTTCCACTCTCGGTCACAGCCACCTGATATCCACGCTTATCAAACAAGGGGCCGCCCGAGTCGCCCGGATTGGTTGGGGTCGTCGAAGTGACCATCATGGCGTGAATCGCAAAAACTTCGTCATCGCCGCCAACCAGGTATTTCTCGCGACCAACCGCCGAAACGTCGCCTTTGCTGATTCGGAACGCCTGGGTAATCGCGCCGGCATTGCCAATCTGCCAGACAGTTGTACCTCGACGCGGGCTATTCTTGGCCAACGGAATGGCGCCTGTTCCTGCCGGAACTTTGTCGGCCCTGACGATTGCTAAGTCACGCGATTTGTCCCGATAAAGGACTTTGGATTTCGTTAACTCGCCCCGCTTGTAACGATTCATGTATATCGACTTGTCCGTCAGCAGCTTCCCCTTCACGTAGATGGGGAACTGCACAAAGACATACGGCTCGTCCCCGACAACGTGATAGTTCGTCAAGATGAGCTTTTGCTGAGCGTCGATCAACGAGCCGGATCCAAGAAACAACGCATTTTTGGACTTCACTTCGAGGAGAATGAAGACACACGACTTGACGACCTTGTTGTACAAAACATCGGTATCGACATCTTGGGCAACCGCCCGCGGCGACAAACCGAGAGATGGGGCAATTCCGACGGCAATCAACGCAAGACAGTATCGGATGGATTTCATCGCTTGAACTCTCGAAATTAGATCGATTGGCTTATTTCAACCCGTCCAAAAGCTTCTTTGCTTCCTTGGCCGCCGGTGCATTCGGCCACTTCTTGACAATTGCTTTGAGCTTTTCAATGTACACGGCGCAGATCTTCTCCGTTGGCAAACAACTTCGCACGCTGCAATTCGGCGGCTGCCCTTTCATCCCCGTCAGGTGGGGCCACCTTGGTCCCTTTGCTTCCCGGCGTGGTCAACTTGGGGTTCTTCTTCAGGGCCGAACTCGGATCCGGCTCATCGCTGAGTTCCTTGATCGTGATCTTCTTTTCATTCAAAAAGGACCGGACTTCCATCACGTCGACGAAGCGACTGACCAGGCTCGCTCCCCGACGATGGCTTTCAGTCACTCCCACCTGATAGCCTCGTTTGTCGAATAACGGGCCGCCGGAATCGCCCGGGTTGATGGGATTGGTGGCCGTGATCATGATCGCTCTAATCTCAAACGGCTCGCCTCCACCGCCAACTACGAATTTTTCGGGCGCGACCGTTGAAACTTCACCCTTGCTCACGCGAAACACTTGCGCCACCGCGCCGGCATTACCAATTTGCCAAACCGGTGTGCCCTGCTTAGGACTGGATCTGGCCAATGGAATCGCATGTGTCCCCACGGGTACGCTGTCGACCCGCACCAAGGCAAGATCGCGGGACTTGTCCCGAAAGAGAACGGTTCCCTTGGTGGCGAGTCCGGCCGGAACGCGGTCCTTGTACTTGCCTTTGTCGTTCACCAACTCGCCCTTGCTAAAAAACGGAAACTGAACGTACACCCACGGTTGCTCTTCGACCACGTGATAGTTGGTCACGACGAGCTTTCGTTCGGCATCGATCAGCGAGCCCGACGCCTCGGCATACGAGCCTTTGAGCGGGGTGATGATGTACACGCACGACTTGACTACTTTGTCGTACAAATCCTGCGGACTGAGTTCTTCGGCAGAAGCTCGCGGTGCGACGCCCAGTAACGCGAGGGCCGCAAAGGCAAGGATGGGTCGCAGCGGTTTCATGGTTTTGATATCTCCAACCGGGCACGAAGCCCAAATCCCTGGGGGAGAGCGGCGGCGGGTATAGAAGGAATTACATCGTAAACGGGGCTGGCGCCGGGTCAACTGATATTATCACCACAGATGCACTACTTGGTCAACGGTGGAGTTGCAGAATCCGTTGGCCGTTACGAGCGAACAGTCCAGGAGCTGGCATGGCGGAATCGTTCTTTCGGTTGGATGGCCGGGTGGCCGTGGTCACCGGCGGCGGCCAGGGAATCGGCGAAGCGATCTGTCGCCGTCTCGCCGGCGCGGGGGCTCGAGTCGCGGCACTCGATATGTCCGCGGAAAATTCCGCCCGGGTTGCCAAAGAGATTGGCGGCCTTCCGGTCGTTGGCGACATTACCAAGGAAGCCGACCTGGCTCGTGTTTTCGGCGAAGTCGAATCGAAGCTCGGCCCAATCGACATTCTCGTGAATAATGCGGGGGTCGCGAGTCGAAAGGGCCGCGACTTGCCGATCTGGGAACTGGTTCGTGAAGACTGGGAATTCGTCTTCAACATCAATGTGATCGGCCTGGCGCTCTGCTGCAAGGCGGTGCTTCCGAAAATGATCGACCGCCGCTACGGACGAATTGTCAACGTCGCCTCGATTGCCGGCAAAGAGGGAAATCCCAAGATGGGACCCTATTCCGCCAGCAAAGCCGCGGTGATCGCCTTGACCAAGTCGCTCTCCAAAGAATTAGTCGGCAAGGGAGACATTTGCGTCAATTCGATTTCTCCGGCCGTAATTCAGACACCGATTCTCGACCAGCTGAATCAAGAACAAATCAATATGATGTTGTCGAAGATTCCGTTGGGACGGACCGGCAAGCCGGGCGAAGTCGCGGCACTCGTCCACTTCCTGGCGAGCAGCGAATGCTCGTTCACGACGGGACAATGCTACGACATCAGCGGCGGCCGAGCGACCTATTGACCAGACGGCGAGTTGACCGCTTTTTCTTGGCCAGCGCGGCACGCGATCGTATCATATCGGCGCTCCCTCGCTCTACCTGTTTCGCTCTCCCGCGCACTGCGCTGGGAACCACGAAGTGACCCGCACCATGGCGACCCAAACTGAAGCGTCGACGTTGGACCTGTCCCGGATTGCCCAGGATCTTCAACTCCGCAAGGTTCAAGTCGAGGCTGCCGTTCAGCTTCTCGATGAGGGCAATACTCCGCCCTTCATCGCGCGGTATCGCAAGGACCGCTCGGGCGGCCTCGATGAGGATCGACTCCGCATCATCCGCGATCGCGTCGCCGATCTAAGGCACCTCGCCGACCGCAAGCAGACGATTCTCAAGACCATCGAAGCGCAAGGCAAGCTGACCGACGAGCGCCGGAACGCGATCCTCGCGGCCGAGACAACGAAGCGTGTCGAAGATCTCTACCTCCCGTTCAAGCCCAAGAAGCGTTCGGCAGTCACCGAGGCTCGGGAGAAAGGTCTGGAGGAACTCGCTCGCGCCATTTTGGAACGCGATCCCGCCGTCGCCAATCTAAGCGAAGTATTGGCGGGGATGGTCAATCCAGAAAAGGGCCTGAACAGTCCGGACGAAGTGCTCGCCGGAGCCAAACTCATCGTCACCGAGATGATCGCGGAATCCGCCGACGTGCGGGCGCCGGTGCGGTTCACGCTCTGGGAATCAGGTCGCGTGACGGCCCGCAAAGCCGAGCCGAAGCCCGAACCACCGCCGCCAGCGGAACCCCCTCCGCCGCCGCCGGAGCCGCCGGCAGTCGAAGCGGCGACTACCCCGGTTGCCGTTGATCCGCCGCAAGAACCTGCCGTCGAGGTTGCACCGTCATCGACCGAAGCCGCGACACCCGTCGAGGCGCCGGCTGCACCTGTACCAACAGCGCCGCCGGCCCGTCCGCCGAAGCCGAAGCGCGAACACCGCATCGACGAAAAGAAGAGTGAAGAGTATCGCGACTACTTCGATTTCACGGAAGGCTTGCGGGCAATCCCGCCGCATCGCATTCTGGCAGTCAATCGAGGCGAGAAGGAACACGTTCTCAAAGTGAAGCTGGATTGGGATGTGAACCGCGTCAAGGCAGCCGCGCGATCGAACCTGCATCTGGCGGATCATCCCCATCGCGACTTGCTCGAACCGCTCGTTGATGATGCGTTAACGAACTACGTGCTTCCGAGCCTGGAGCGGGAAATCCGCCGCGAGTTGACCGAGGAAGCGCTGGGCCATGCAATCGAAATTTTTGCCCGGAACTTCCGCTCACTCTTGATGACTCCGCCGCTGCGCAACCGCCGCGTGCTCGCCGTCGATCCGGGAACCCGCCTGGGCTGCAAGGCCGTCGCACTCGACGAAAAAGGGATGCCGATCGAGGATGTGACGACGCATCCGCTGCCGCCGAAGAACGAGGTCACGCAGGCCAAGGGTGAATTCGCCCGGCTGATTCGGACGCACAATCTGACCATCATAGCCATCGGCAATGGCTCGATGTGCCGGGAGATGGAACAGATCGTCTCCGATTTGATCGCGGAACTGGAAAACCCGACCGACGGTCAGCCCGCCGTCGTCGACCTGGCTTATGTGATCGCGAATGAAGCGGGCGCCGCCGACTATTCCGATAGCCCGGTGGCCCGGGAAGAGTTTCCGACCAAGGATCGCATGACCCGGGGGACGATCTCCATTGGCCGGCGGTTGCAAGATCCGCTCGCGGAATTGGTGAAGATTGATCCGCAGCATGTCGGCGTCGGCCTGTATCAGCACGACGTGAAGCCGAAGTTTCTCAAGGAGTCGATCGACGAAGTGATCGAGTCGTGCGTGAACGAGGTGGGGGTCGATGTCAACACCGCTGGCGCATCGCTTCTGCGCTACGTTTCCGGTTTGAACCCGGCAGTCGCTCAAGAGATCGTGCAGTTCCGCGGAGCCAATGGCCCGTTCCGTTCACGAGGCCAACTCCAACAGATTCCCAATTTGGGCGAGGCAAAATACATTCAGGCGGCGGCATTCCTGAAGGTCCCCGCCGGCGACGACCCGCTCGACACGACCTGGGTTCATCCGCAGAGCTATGCACTCGCGCGGCAGCTTTTGGCCGAGCATGGGTTTATTGACGCTGACCTCCGCGATACGGAGAAACTCCCACGCATCAAGGAGAAGTTGGCAGAAGTCAATCCCGCGGACGCCGCCGCCCGGCTGGGGTCGTCCGAGACCATCGTTCGCGATGTGGTCGACGCCCTTTCGCATCCGAACGCCGACCCGCGCGACAACCGCACTCCGCCAGTCCTCAAGCGCCGCATGCTGCGGCTCGAAGATTTAACGCCCGGCATGGAATTGAAAGGGACCGTGGTAAACGTGGTCCCGTTTGGAGCATTCGTCGACATTGGACTGAAGGACACCGGCCTCGTGCACATCAGCCGGATGGCGAACAAGTTCATCAAGAACCCCTATGAAGTTGTCGGCGTTGGCGACGTCGTCTCGGTGTGGGTGGTGGAAGTGGACAAGGATCGTAAGCGGGCGTCGTTGACGATGGTGGCCCCGGGTCAAGAACGGAAGCCGCAACCGCGGCCTGCGTTCGTCGCGCCGCCGCCGCGTCCGCCTCGCTCCGAGCGACCGGAACGCTCAGCGCCGCCGCGTCCCTCGCGCCCGGCGGGTCCGGCGCCAAGACAATTTCAGGATCGGGCGGCACGATTTCAGAAGCCGAGGCCGCCAGCGGCTGGCGGCGGGGAACAGGCCCCGACGCCCGCCGCGCCGCCGCCTAGGAAACCCGCCAAGCCAAAAGCACTACCCAAGCTTTCTTCGGAGGCGCTTTCCGGCAAGTCGCCGCTCGGATCATTTGCGGAGCTAGAGGCCTTTTTCAAAACGAAGGACGAGCCGCCGCCAGCCGAGTCGGCCCCGCCTCCGCCGCCCAGCGAATCTCCGCCCGAGTAGGCATTCCGAGCCGGCCCTCCATTTATGCATGCATGACCGTTGCGTAAAATAGGCTAAGCCGGTCGTTCAAATCGGGCGCTCGGCCGCTTAAACCCCAGAGTTCTCTTGAGCGACTCACCGACTCCGCCGCCCGAGCCCACCGGCAATTCGCCGCGTCAACCCAATGGTCCGCTCAGCCGCAGGACCACCATGGTGTTCGCCGCGTTGTTTGTCGCCGGCGCCGTGCTTTTCGTTGGCTTCTTTGTCTTCATCGTTTTCACATCGGGTCCGAAGAGCATCGCTTACAACCAATTCCTCGACCTGGTCGATCGAGGGCAAATTGCCAAGCTCAACGTGGTCGGGTCGGCCAAAGCGGTCGGCGAAGTTCGCAATCCGGACGATCCGTCGCTCAAGGAACTGGACCTCAGCGGCGGACGGTTTTCGACTGTACTGCCGAAGACCGAAAACATGGACCCGCTCCTCCGCGAAATCATTGCGAAAGACCTGGCGGTCAATCGCGACGCCATTGCGAAGAAGGAAGTCAAACCCATTGAATTGACGACGGAAGAGGATCAGGGGCAATGGGTCACGCCGGTTGTGTATTTCCTTGTGCCGATGCTGATTCTGGCGGTTTTCTTCCTGCTCATGGTGCCACGTCTGCGCGATCCCATGGGCGGAAGCTTTGCGGCCGGATTCATCAAGAGTGCGGCCCGCCGCGTGGATAAGGGCATGAACCGGACCGGCTTCGCCGACGTCGCGGGGATGGATAACGCCAAGCGCGAGCTGCAAGAAGTCGTCGAGTTTTTGAAAAGCCCGGAAAAATTCCACCGGCTCGGGGCTCAAGTGCCCAAGGGAATTCTCCTGGTCGGGGCGCCGGGGACCGGCAAGACGCTTCTCGCCCGAGCCGTTGCGGGTGAAGCGGGCGTCCCGTTCTTTTCCATCAACGGATCCGAATTCATCCAGATGTTCGTCGGCGTTGGCGCCAGCCGGGTCCGCGACCTGTTTCGCACGGCGAAGGAGAGCGCCCCCTGTCTTGTATTCATCGACGAAATCGACGCCGTCGGGCGGATGCGCGGGGCTGGCGTCGGCGGCGGGTCGGACGAACGCGAACAAACGCTCAACCAGATCCTCGGCGAGATGGATGGCTTCATGCCGAACGAGGCGATCATTGTGATCGCGGCGACGAATCGTCCCGACGTGCTCGACACCGCCTTGCTTCGCCCCGGCCGCTTCGACCGGCACGTCACCGTGGATAAGCCGACAGTCCAGGGTCGCGAGGAGATTCTCAAAGTTCACGTGCGCAACAAGCCGTTGGCCGACGACGTCGATCTGGAACGGGTGGCGCGCAAAGCGTTCAACATGAGCGGCGCCGACTTACGCAATCTGGCCAACGAAGCGGCGATCACCGCGGCCCGCGACGGCAAGGAGCGCATTGATTCGAGCGATTTCGATCGCGCCGCCGAGCGCATCTTACTCGGCGCTCTCCGCGACGGATCGCACACTCCGGACGAGCGCCGGCGGACCGCTTACCACGAGGCGGGACACGCCCTTTGCGGCTGGCTGGAACCGAAGGCCGATCCCTTGTGGAAAATCTCCGTGCTGCCGCGCGGTCAGTCCGCGGGCGTCACGATACCGATGCCCGACGAGGATCGGATCGATCTTTCGCGGTCCGAGATGATGGCTCGGTTGGTCGTTATCATGGGTGGGCGGGCGGCGGATCGGCTGGTGTTTGGCGAGTTGATGTCCGGCGCGGTATCCGACATCAAACAGGCGACTCAACTGACCCGTCGCATGGTGACGCAATTCGGCATGAGCGAGCGGCTAGGCCCGGTTGCCTACCGGGCGGGTGAAGACCATGTGTTCCTCGGCAAGGAATTGCACGAAGCCCGCGACTTCAGCGACGGCACCGCCAAGCTCATCGATGAGGAAATCCAGCGGATTATTCGCGAGGCCGAAGAGCGAGCCTATCAACTATTGGGCGACAACCGCGACAAACTGGAGCGCCTGACCGCCGAACTCATGGAACGGGAAGAACTCGATGAGGACGACGTCCAGAAGATCCTCGGCCCGCGGCCATCGGAGGCCACCACGGTCGTTCGATGAATAGTCGTCGTCCAGCATTCTCTTTCACACTCACACACACCGACTCAGAAAATGGATTGCATCGCAACCCCCGGTCACGAGCCCTGCAATCCATTTTCTCTGTTTTTGGACCCAATCCATTCCAGGATCCGAACTTCGATCCTTGCATTGCGCCGGCGCTCTTCCGGTGCCCGGAAAGAAAAGGGGACGCGGCTATTTTTCGCTTGACAGTCGGGCCGGTGGGAGGACAACTCGGTCATGCCCCGCACCCGACGCCAGGCCCCCGGCGGCTACGTCTATCACGCCCTCAACCGGGCCGTCGCTCGCTTGCCCCTGTTCAAAAAGAGCCGCGACTACGAAGCGTTCTTCCGAGTCGTCGATGAGGCACTTGAGCGCCACCCAATCCGCATTCTCGGCTACTGCGTCATGCCCAACCACTGGCACTTCGTCCTCTGGCCGAAGCGCGACGGCGATTTGACCGCGTTCTTGCGCTGGCTGACGCACACGCACACGATGCGCTGGCACACCCACTACCACACGACCGGGACCGGCCACTTGTACCAGGGCCGGTTCAAGTCGTTCCCGGTCGAGACCGACGAGCACCTGTATACCCTGCTGCGCTACGTGGAGCGAAACGCGCTGCGGGCCGGGCCGGTGAAGCAGGCGGAGGATTGGCCGTGGGGCAGTCGGGGGTTCCGGAGCAAAGGCTGGGAACCGAAGGAGCGCTTGAGTGCCTGGCCCGTCGCCATGCCGGCGGATTGGCTATCCTATGTGAATCGTCCACAAACGGAGGCGGAGGTGGAGGCATTGCGGAAGAGCGTGAACCGGGGGACGCCTTACGGGTCGGAGACGTGGCAGCGGCGGATCGCGGGGCGGCTGGGGCTGGAGTCGACGCTGCGCCCGCGCGGCCGCCCGCGCAAGCCCACCGAGGATCCGCCGAAGACCGCCTGAAAAATAGCCGCGTCCCCTTTCTTTTCCGGGGCGGTGTCGGAACCGGAGGAGCGGGAAATCGTCTTGGGGAAAAAGCTAGGAAAGCAATGACACTCCGGCGAGGCTGGAAAGTTCTCGGAATTCTTGTCACAAGACCACCGCGGTCGGGGGGTAACCTACTATGGCGGCCTGTGCACGGAGCGATTCTCGCTTCGAGCGACAATTGCGAGCTTCGTGACTTTCCCAAACTAAACCGTGGGGTCAGGGCTGCGAATCGGACGTAGATCGCCGTGCCTGAACTCGGGGTGGAATACGCCTACCGAGTGAAACCAGATTTGAATTGAGCAGAAAGGTCGCTTTGTGTTTCAGCTCCGCCCGCTTGAGGTCTGCGCGGGCGTCAGTTCGGACTATAGAGCAGGCCCCCGCAAACCCTAGGCGCGCATGACTTTCTCCAATGCAATAATTGTGGTCTGCGGAATTGTGCCCAAGTCATTGCCTCCTCGCCCCTCATTATCAGTACCCACCGATTCGCTTATCACCTGTCGCGGTGAGTTTGATCGACGGACTTGAAGGCTTGCTCAAAGGAGAATCTCCGTGAAGACCACGCTGAAATCCAAGACTCCGCTCAGTCTCGAAGCACTCGAAGACCGAATGACGCCGTCGGTTAATCTCATTGCTGACCTCAACCGGACGCCGAGCGGATACGCTCCCCAACCTATCTCAATCGATGGCGAATTGTTCTTCGGCCGCCAGACAGATAACGGGGCAGTTCTATGGAAGACCGACGGAACGATTGACGGAACGCTCCCGGTTACAGATGCCTTCATGCAAAGTGGTGTAGAATTCCAGGGTCAACTCTTCTTTACAGGTAGCGACTCGACGCATGGGAGCGGCATCTGGCGAACTGACGGAACGGCGAATGGTACTAAGTTTCTCAAGCAAATCCCGAGTGCGAATCTGACGGTCAACGCTGTCGTGGGCAATAAGTTGTTCTTCTCGGGCGGCGATTTGAACCATGAGCTTTGGGTCACGGATGGCACCTCGGCCGGCACAGTGCGAGTTAAGAAATTCTCGATGTCGGTGGACACGTCACTCATCGAACCTGTATACACCGGTTCCTCATTCGTGTCCGCCAACGGCAAGTTGGTCTTCCTGGCCGACGACGGTCACGGCAATCTCAACCTTTGGCAAAGTAACGGTACAGCGGCCGGCACCAAGCTGATTCAAAGGAATGCGCGGAGCCTGGTGGTCTTGAATGACGTGGCGTATTACTTGGTGCCGGCAAAAAGCCATGATCCTGATGTCGGCGATGGTGCCAACCTTCTTCGCACTGACGGCACGGGCGCGGAAGCGTCGTTGGTCTACGCACTCGGTCAAGTCCAACAAATAACCGCTGCGAATGGCAAACTATGGTTTACCAACTATCGCGAACCATGGACAAGCGATGGGACATCCGCCGGAACACACGTTTTGAACCACATCGCAACGACCGATTACCCACAATTTGTGGGGTTGGGAACGGCGGTTTACTTTGTCGCCAATGACACGACACATAGCCGCGAACTTTGGCGAACTGATGGTACTCCAAATGGAACTAAACTGGTTAAGGATATTGATCCGGGCTTGGCGTCGTCGTCTCCAAGTAACCTCACAGCATCGGAATCGATGTTGTATTTCACCACCAATGACGAAGAGAAGCTTTGGCAGAGCGACGGCAGCGATTCGGGAACTATTCAAATTGCGGGCCTTGAGCCTCGGGTGGCGGCCTGGGCCATTCAAAACCTGACACCTGACGTTGGCGGACTCTATTTCACGGCGGATACGCTTGGCGCGGGTCGCGAAGTCTGGCACACGGACGGCTCGGAGACTTCACAGGTTGGAGATCTTGAACCGGGAGAACAATCGTCCAATCCCGATTCCTTGGTTGCTATAGGCTCGCGATTACTTTGGACCGCGGACACACTGGCCGACGGAGCCGCACTCTGGACCAGCGACGGACCTGAGACTGGCGCAGCAATGCTAGCCCCGGCGGTTGTTCACACTGCAGAATCTCGATTTTGGTTTGAGGATGGAGTGGCAATGAATGGGAAGTACTACTTCCCCGATTACGACGGTCTTTATGTGTCCGATGGAACAAAAGACGGCACTCAGCTCGTTATGGCATTCAACGCGATTAGCCATGTTACTGCAATCGATGACCTACTTTACTTTTCGGCAACCACCATTGACAGCGGAAGTGAGCCATGGGTGAGCGACGGGACGCCGGCCGGCACGCACATTCTGAAGGATATCGACCCTGGCCCCGGTGATAGCGGCGGCGGCGAGTTTCATGAGACGAACGGCGTCATCTACTTTAAGGCGGCCGTCGGTTCCCATTGGAACCAGCTCTGGCGAACCGATGGGACGACTTCGGGAACATCGCTGATCAAGGATTTTTACCCAGTGGCCTCGGGGTCAAGTGTCTTGTCACTGCCCGTTGATTTCAATGGTCTGGGTTATTTCATTGCAGACGCTGTTTCTGGCACCTTCTCGACCCCGTATGCACTTTGGCGAACCGACGGAACTCAGGCGGGCACACAACTCGTCGACGCTAGTGCCCGGATTAACTCTGCCCATTTTGCTCAACTCGGTAACGAATTGCTTTTCATTAATTACCTAGGAGACCTCTGTGCCACGGACGGCGCTACGACCTGGACTGTGTCAACCAAGGTCACCTTGAAGTATCAATTAACAAAGGATTGGACCGCCATTGGTTCGCCGTTTTTTCATCGATTCGGAGACTATGTATACTTCAACGGCTACAGCACGGCCGACGCGAAGCTCTCAGACGGATATGCTCTCGCCCCACAATGGCGTACCGATGGCACAGAGGCCGGGACGACGATGATTTCTGATACTACCGAATCATTCGTCGGAGCAGATGACACCTTGTTGTTCACGGACGGGAAGACTCTTTGGAAGACAGATGGAAACGGCGCCGAACCGACTCAATTGATTGATTTAAGTCGAGTCCGGAAGGCATGGATCGGCCAAGTCGTCTTCTGCAATGGTCGGTTCTATTTCTGTGAATATTCGCCCGCACACGGAAGCCAACTATGGGAAACAGATGGAACAGTGTCTGGCACAAACCTTGTTACGACTTTTGATACTGGTCGCGACGTATTTGCCGACGTCGGGTTGACCGTGGCGGGGAACGCCCTTTACTTTGGCATCGCAGATTACGGTCCCAAGGCGCCCATCCATGCCGACGATCCATCGAAGGCGATCGGATACTCGATTTGGCGATCCGACGGAACAGCGTCCGGCACGCATCGCATGATGGACGGGTCTTCGTTCAAGTATTTTCTGGCCGAACTCGATGGTGTCGCTCTTATTGCTGCCTATTTCCCAGGGCAAACGCAAATGTACGATTCGGCTTATCCCGGATCAACCTATGGTGTCGAACTCGGCCGGTATGACCCCATGACCGCGATGCCGGATAGCTACACGCTTGAGGACGATCTTCGGCTCGATGTCCCCTCCGGGTTCGGCGTATTGGCCAACGATACCGACGGCCCTGATGGCAGCCTCAGGCCGGGTGCAGCCGTGCTCGTCGATCTGCCGAAGCACGGGTGGCTCACGCTCCGGGCTGACGGATCTTTCACCTACCAGCCATTCAGTAACGACTTCTCCGGCACTGATTCCTTTACCTACATGGCGACAAGTCACGGCGACCAGACAGGGCCAGCGACAGTGACCATTGCCATAGACTTGGTGAATCAGGCGCCCGTAGCGATGGATGATTCCGGCTCCGGTCGTCCCGGCCGCTCGGTTCGCATTAATGTGCTGGCCAACGATTCCGATCCGGATCACGACACTCTCAGTATCGACTCATTCACCCAAGGTACCAGCGGTTCAGTCCGGCAATCGCGCGGCATACTGATTTACACGCCAAACTCGCGCGGCACCATGACCGATATGTTTACATACTCGGTCCGCGATCCGCGGGGCGGAATTAGCATTGCAAGCGTGTTCGTCTATCTGGACTCCCAGCCGATGCCAAAGGTCGTCTCTGCGAAATTGTCGGCAGGGACAGAGACTGTCGATTTACTCAAACTGCCGCGGCGCGTGCTGCCGTTCGCCACTTTAACTCGGATTTCGGTGACATTTTCGGGTGATGTGTCGATCACCCCGGATGATTTGAGAATCGTTGGCGTAGGCGGAGTCGAATATGCTTTATCGGGATTCGGTTACGACGGGACGACGCACACGGCGTCTTGGTCGATCAGTCTGGATTCCAATCGCGGACTCGACGACCGACTGACCTTCTTTGTCAACGGTTCGGCCACAGGCGTCACCAATGGAGGGGTACCGATTGGTGACTGGTCGCAAACGGTGAATATCCTCACCGGCGACTTGAACGGCGATGGCGTGGTCTCGCAAAGAGACACGATCGCAATCAAGAACAAGTTTGGCGCCGACTTGGGTGCCCGCCGTTGGGCGGATGTTGACGGCGACGGTGTTGTCGACGGTACCGACTTATCGCTCGCGATGGAAGCCCTTGGAAATCGCCTGGTCTAGAGCGACCTTCAGGTTGTCAAAGTGGAAGTCGTTGGACCAGCCCTTTCAACATGGCGACCAGGCAAGCCTGGCAAGCTGGGGAAGCGGCCGCTCGTAAAAACAGGCAGTTTCCGAACTCTGGTTCGGTTTGCCAGCCCGCCCCCGGGATCGCGTCCCGGACACCGCAATCAGGAAACCCCTATTTTCATAGGGGGTTCCGCCATGTTGAAAGGGCTGGTCGTTGGACTTCCGTGCAATTCCACGGAGGGTCCTTCGCAGTAAGCGATAAGAATCTCCTTCATGAAGGCTCTGTCGCTGTGTGCTGGTTCAGTGTGAACTGGACTAACAGCCCGGTCGAGTTAGTCCTTAAACAAGCGAACGCGTCGTGTCTGTCATTGGCGATTTGGCATTGTTGGGCGGCGCAGAATAAGAAAATTTAACGCAGATAATTTCCGGAAACACGATGCGTCAATTTTTCTTACCCGAACTTCCATTCTTGCATTGCGCCGGCGCGAGGATGCGCAATGTCCTGACCGAGCGGACCGGATGTCCACGCTGAACACCGCTCATCTGCCGCGACTGCCAAACTCATGAGTTGCGGGCATTGCCCGACGAGATCCGACTTCGGGGCCCGGCACCATCGCCCATCGTCTCAATGCTTGCCGCTCTCAAACTTTTCCAGCCGCTTTCGCAATTCTTCCTGGCTGCGCTCCAGGCGCTTGACCTCGTCGCGCAGGCGGTTCAGTTCGCTCGCCTGGACCGTCGCGGTGGATCCAGATTGACCCCGGATCTTCTCCGCCGCGGCCTTGATCATGCGAATCATCCCGCTCCGCGATTCCTCTTGAGCCATCTTGTCGAGAATCGGCAACGCCGGGGACGCCAGCGCACCCAGATCGGGCAACGCCCGAATCGCGACGACACGCGAAAACCGATCGTCGGACTCCAGCGCGGCTACCAAGGGCTTCACGATCTGCTGGCGTTGCTTGTCCGTCAATCGCTTGCTCTTGGCCAATTGCGACAGACTCCGCAACGCGGCCGCTCGACGGGTACGCGGCTTGTCGGACTTGGTCCAGTCCAAAAGCGTGTCCAACACGGCGGGATCCTCGGTCGCTCCCAACGCCGCCAGCGCCGCTGTGGCCAATGTGTCCTGATGACGATGTCTTCGAAAGCCAAGGCGTGATCACGGCCACGGCATCCTTTTGGCCTTGTCGGGCATAGGCGGCCAGCACGGCGCCCTCGACGCCATAACTCGGGTCTCCCTTACCCAGAATGTCTTTCAGCGTCGTCGTAATCTCGGAGTCCGGGCCGAACTTGCCCAGGGCTTCGACACACGCTCTTCGAACCCGGGCATCGGACGCTTTCAGTCCATTCAGAAGCGCTTGCTTGGCGACCTTGCCCTTGACCTTGCCGAGCGCCGTCGCCAATTCCATCTTCACTCCCCAAAAATGCTCCCGGTCGAAGGCTTGGGCCAAAAGCTCGTGGTCTTCCGTGAGCTTGCTTTGGGCGAAGTGTTGAACGGCACGCAGTCGTGCGGGCACCGAAGGCGATTCGAGCAATTGCGCCCGCCACAGGGCGAGGGCCTTCGTCTCCTTGACTTCGGTCAGGATGGCTTGATCGGGATCGACATCGATCCGCTCCAGCGGCCCCGGCAAGGGCAAGCGGATGTGAAGTTCCTTCTCGGTCATCATCTCGTCCAGAACGACGGGCTCCTTCACGCCCGCGCACGTCAGGACGATCTTCAGCGGAAACTCGAACGGTTCGCCGGCCTGGGTTTGCTTGATGGTCAAGCCGAGCCTGCCGCGAATCGGGGACGTATTCGGTGGTCACTTCGACGTCGGGATTGCCGGGTCGTTCCACCCAGTCATAGAAGAACCGCTCCAGGTCCCGACCGGTCGCGCGTTCCAGCGACCGGCGCAAATCGTACGATTCCACGCTGTGAAACTGGTTGTCCATGGCGTAGCGCTGGATGCCCTTCCAAAACGCGTCGTCGCCCAGGCGGTTGCGCAACATGTGGACGACCCAGGCGCCCTTGGGATAAGAACGGTCATCGAACATGGCATCGGGGCTGGTATAGCGCCGATCCATGACCGGTCGCTCCTTGCCGGCGCGAATCGCACGGAC
This sequence comes from uncultured Gemmataceae bacterium, assembly GCA_963773845.1. Taxonomy (GTDB): domain Bacteria; phylum Planctomycetota; class Planctomycetia; order Gemmatales; family Gemmataceae; genus SIAJ01. Next base: position 2,104,564 of record CAVZCU010000009.1, on the reverse strand, counting down.
GGCTTTGCGATCCATGTTGTAGGCGTACTCGTCGCGGCCGCGGGCGTGCTCGTCCCATAAAGCCTCGGCATACGAAGCGAATCCTTCGTTGAGCCAGGTGTGCGACCAATCCCGGCAGGTGACCATGTCGCCCCACCACTGGTGGGCCAGTTCATGCGAGACAATGCTCTCCGAGTTTCGGTCGAGCAAGCTTCGCTGATCGCGAAGGATGCCATCGCCCATGGTGGTCGCACTCGTGTTTTCCATGCCGCCGCCAAACTGGAAGCACGTCACCTGAGCATACTTGGCCCACGGGTAACGCACGCCGAACAGTTTGCTGAAATAGCTCAACATCTCCGGCGTCCGGCCATAGGTTGGCTCGGCCTCGGCCCGGTGTCCCTTGGGAACGTAATAGAGGACCGGAATGCCTTCCCATTCGTGCCGCACCACGTCGAATTCGCCGACGACCAGGGTGACGAGGTACGAGGGGTGGGGAATTTCCTGCTTCCAATCGAAGGTGACGGTTTTGTCGCTCGGATTGTCTTGACGCTGAACCAGCTTGCCATTCGAGACGGCTTCGAAGCCTTCGGGAACCGTGACGATCGACCTCCGTGGTTTGCCGTTGATCGGGCTCGTCGATGCTCGGAAACCAGTAACGGTTGGTCGTGGTTTCACCCTGGCTCCAAACCAAAAGCGGCGCGTCCGGATTGGCTTTGCTCGGACCAAAGAAGTGCAGCCCATCCTTGGGTTCTCGAATCTGATAGGTCACTTCCAGCGTGCCAGCCTCGCCGGCACGTAGACGCGAGCCGAGATCGACGATCAGCTTCTTGCCGTCCGACGTATGGCGGGCGTGTTCGATCGATTTTTGGCCCAGCTTCACCGCAACGTTCTTGACTTCGAAATCGACCGCATCGAGGCTCACGGTCTGAGTTGGTTTGACGCAGTGAAACGAGAGGGTTGCTTTGCTCTCGACCGTCTTCTTGGCGACATCGACGCGAAGGTCGAGTCGGATATTGTCGATCGAAATGGGTCGATCGCTGGCAGTCCGCAGCGGCTCCGGCGGTGTCTTTTCACTGGCGGCCGCCCCGACCCGGGCGAGGTGCGGAGCCCGCTCCGCGATTGCCGGTCGGTTGTGCCCAACCCAAGGATCCAGAAAACGCGACGCAGCCCACACAAGCTGCCACAACGAGAAGCCACGAGCCACGGGTGCGCGCCATCGGACGAGTCCTCCACGGTTGATTCGGATCAAGCGACCTGCGAGATGCTTGAAGAGAAGTGTATGACGCCGCCCCGATTCCGCACCGGATGATGCTCGACGCGCTCGGCGAGACTCTCACCAGGTCCGACCGCAACGGCAACGTGCACCCGTACAACTACGATTTGCTCGGCCGGACCACCAGCGATGCGGTGACCACTCTGGGCACGGGCGTGACGGCGCGATTCGCCGGATCGAGACGGCCTACGACGGCCAGGGGAATGCCTACCTGATCACCAGCTATAATGCGGCGAGCGGGGGCAGCGTCGTGAACCAGATCAAACGCGAGTATAACGGCCTCGGGCAATTGAGGACTGGAGGACCGACGGCGGAGTGGTCGGCACTGGCAGCACGACCGAGAGCCGGACGCACAACGCCTAGAACGAGATCGGTAGCGCCACCGGGCAGACGACGCCGACTTGCGATGCCAACGGCAATGAGACCGAGGACTTTGCCGGCCCGAGTTACACTTACGACGCGTAGAACCGGGTGCGGACGAGCGAGAGAAAGGGGACGCATCTGCTGAGTAGAAAAGCTACGCATTGGCGAGAGTGGCGTTTCGTAGGACAGGTTTTCCAACCTGTCCTATGAACCGAATCCTCGAGTTTTTGGCGGGTTCGGTGCCGTAGGACAGGTTGGAAAACCTGTCCTACGGGACCTAGATGCGGCTTTTCTACAGAGCAGGACGCATCCCGTTTCTGGAAATGAGCTGCGTCCCCTTTTCTTATTCAAAGCCAGGTTTTCGGTAAACGATGCGAGGATCGAGAATCCACAGACAGCTACGGAAGGCCCATGTGCCGGTTGTGGTCTTCATTACACAGTCATGAGCAAAGCCAAAGGGCACCTCGGAAGTATCACCGAATGCGAATGCTGCATTGAAGATCCATCCGCGCATCGTAAGCCGATTTCGGGTTCATTGATGGATTAATCAAACTGAGCAGGTCATTCAATCGCGACAAGATTTGCTTTTGTCGGTATCGGCGGCCTTTGAGGTAACCGGGGAGAACACCAATGCTAGACGAACAAACTCTCACTGAGATTCAGCGAATCGTGACTATTTATAAAGGTGTCTCCATAGATTACGTGCAACCAACATCGCATTTTGTCCGGATCGTTTTGCGAGTCGACGACGATCAATCGCTTGCCCAACTAGTCCGCGCAGCGTCTGGAGCAAACGTGCCTTGTCAGGTTTGCTTTCGAGGTCCGAGCCAACTCGACTCAGCGTTGGCGAACCCGGAGGATCTAAGATTTGAATTTCAGATTCGCATGAGCAACGAACAACGCAGTTCGCCTAATGACCTCCAATCATTCGGGAACTTTCTAGTGTGGGACTTAAGTCACCGTGGCCTTATTCCATTGAACGACGCTTACCATCTCCTGGACGCCTGGAAGGGTTGTCGCGATCGTGCCGCGCCAATCGACAAGCTACCGGAAAAGCCATAAAGGCAAAAGGCCGCTTCACCAGTTTTCGTGTGCGACTTTCGGCTCGGATAGGGTGCCGCGGCCTACGCATTGGGAGTAAGAAAAGACGGCCATGTTTGAATTGGTTGGCCGGATTGGGACGTACCTTTACGCTCGCGGGCCAGCGTTTTTTCAGAACATCAAGGGACTGCTCGGGTGGGTAAGAAAAATGGTACGCAACTCGTTTCCGGAAATGATCAGCGTACCATTTTCTTACTCGACCAACGAGAAATTGGACCCATTCCGAATCGACATGACGCATCTGGATGACCCAGAAGTGGGGATCTTCAAGATCGAAGGGGACCGCCTAACCATCTGCTACCGAATTGGGCGGCACAAACGGCCAAAGAATTTTGGCGAAAAAGAGGCGATAGAAGAGGTGTTGAAGCGAGTTAAGAAGAAGGAGTAAGAAAAAGTGACGCAGCTGAGTTCCGGGAACTAGATGCGTCAATTTTTCTTAAGAATACATGACGCGGCGTAGATCAATTCCGCCTTGTGTTTATAAATCTGGCAGTTTGGTCGTCGGTGACATTTGCCGCGCCGACTGAGCAAGGGCCACGTCCACACCTCGTTGATCAGTTCGGCGACCAGTTGCCCGAGGGTGCAGTTACGCGCCTTGGGTCAGTGCGACTCCGCCATCCTGAAATTCAAGATTTCATCTTCCTAAAGGACGGCACCGAGGCCGCGACCGTTGGTAACGACCAGAGGCTCCGATTTTGGTTGATGAACTCGGGCAAGGAAGTTCGCGAGTTCAGTTGCCAGGTGAGAGTGCATATCCGGCTCGCCTTGCCATATCTGGAAGTGGTCGACAAGTCGCCATCGCACTACCTGAAAAGGTTCTGGTCAAATCGGTTGCTTCGCGTGACGTGCCGGCGGAATATGTCCGGGCCGGCAGTTATGCCGATTGCATATCCTTTTCCCCCACCGAAGACACCGTAGTGGTGGTGGCCGACGCATCGGCACTGACATTCATATCCCTAAGAACCGGACGAGTTCGTGAAGTCGCTTTTTCCACTGCACCGCTGCCAGGCCACCGACGCCAGTCACTCCGCGCAGCGTACTCGCGTGACGGCCGACGGCTTGTTGTTGGCGGAATTCAAGACGAAATGACTAGCGTTGTCGTGCTTGATGCCAGAGGATTGCCGCGTTTGCTATCTGTAGGTGGATCCAGTGATGCCGAGTCGTTGTCCGCGGATGGCTCCGTGGTTGCCATAGCTCGGCCATCGAAAATGCGCGATGGCCACGGCCGAATTGAACTGATCAGTTTGGTCACAAAAAAGACCACGCAAAAGTACCTCCTGAAGCAGGAGTGCACCGCTCTCGATTTTTCCCCAACGGCAAACTGCTGGCTTGTTCAGGAATGGAACGCGGCAGCCTACTTGATCTGCGGAACGGCAAGATTCTTAAGAATTGCCCGGCAATGTGCAATTCTCCTTTAGCCCTGATGGCAAGTTTCTCGGCGGTCATGACGGCTTTCAAGCTCGTATTTGGAATGTCAAAGCGGCAACTGAAGTGCTACCCCCGACGCCGAATATCTCGGTCGAATCGCCTGTCGTATCTCCAGATTGTCAATTCGCCGTCTCCGAGGATGACGCGAATCGATTTGCGGTGTTGTGGTCATTATCAGACGGAAAGATTATTGAGAAGCTGAAAATCCGCGACGACAACGGCTGCCAAGTATATTTCTCGTATTCGAACGGGAGCAGGGATCTGATCGCGGCGCAACAGGGTGGCCGAATTCAGTCGTGGGATATCGCCACCGGAAAGCCTAGACGTTCTCGCCTCTTATCGATCGATGGAGTTTCGCCTGAGTTGATCAAGCCTTCGGTATCGCCGAGTGGAGAAAAGGCTGCGGCAATTGTTCCCGTCGGGAAAACTGATGTCAACCATCTGGTAATTTGGGATTGCTCAACTGGTAGGTGGTTGACCGGCTCAAATTGGATGACAATTCCTATAGCCGCTGGCATTGGATAACGGATGACGTTGTGGCAGCCGAAAGTGACCGAACCGGTATCAGTTTGGTTGACATTAATTGCGGAAGAATATTGCAGCTTGGTGCTCGCTTTCCGTGGGCCGCATCGGAAGACGGCCGGCTGCTTGGTGCGATACAAATCGATCGTCGTGAAGGGTCGAAACCTGCGTTGGGAATTTGGGAGATCGCAAGCGGGCGGAAAATCATAGAGCTTCCACTGTATGGTGAAATCCGCGATCTCGCAGTTGCCTGGAGAGCCCGACGGGCTATTTGCACGGATGGGTTCGATACACGAGTTTATGATCTATCCACCGGGAAACTGTGCGTCGGTTGCAGTTGGTCGGATCAACGGGAGGCGAAAGAGGATATCGAGCAGTGTCGAGAATGAGCATTTTTCAGAGCGATCGGCGGTTGATGAGCACCATGACTAATGGTACGGCACTGATCTGGGATCTCGACCAGCTGATGCCGCGCCAACCTCGTATCAGGAAACCTGGGCCGGCGCCAAAGGAATTATGGGACCTTTTAGGGGAAGAAAATGCCAGCTCAGCTAACGCTGCTATCCGGATGCTGGCCGATGACGAAATGAGGAGCACTGTAGTCTACTTCGAGAAGCAGCTCAGGCCGGTCTCAACGCCAGACCGACTTTCGTTTGACCGCCTAATAAAGGACTTGGAAAGCCCGACATTTGCCGTACGCGAGAAAGCGTCGGCAACCTTGGAGAAGATGGGACCAGGCATCGTTCCATTGTTAAAGACGAGCGTTAGCGAAACTGAATCAGCCGAAGTTCGAGAGCGGATTGGCAAGCTCTTAGCTGGCTTTCGGGACTCGAAGCCGTCGAATCAGGTTCTAAGGAATCTTCGCGCGATCGCGATACTCGAGTTATTTGCGACTCGGGACGCCGTGGCATTGCTCCGGAAAATCAGCGATGGGTTTGCAGCAGCGCCCGAAACAAGAGCTGCGAAGGCTGCTTGTAACCGTCTGAGATATGCTAGCCGCCTTCAAAAATAGAAGAAGAGGGGACGCCGACAGAGTAAGAAAGAGGGGGCGCGGCTCATTTCCGGAAATGAACTGCGTCCTTCTTTTCTTTTTCTTGCCTTTGGAGAATTCTTTGAGTTCGCGGTCGGTTTGGGCCGCAATTGGACGTGCGGCGACGCGGCATCTACGATAGCCTCACTCTTCGATTGAGGTAGCGGTGCCGTGATCTGCCGCGAATTGAATGCCGGACCGCTCAAGCGGGCCGGCATTCTGGTTATCTTCGCGTTCGCTCTTTATGCGCAGGTGTTCTCGATCTTCGATGACACCCGGCGAATCTTCTTGCCGCCATTTCGGCGGCATATCCCCCGAGTCACGACGTTTGCCAATCTTGGCGCGGAGAACCGCACGCTCGGCGAGCACCTCGCGCAAGGCAAGGGCTTTACCGACGCGTTTGCATTTGGCACGGGGCCCACCGCGTGGATGTCCCCGGCTTATCCGTTGCTAGTCGCGGGCTTGCTGCGACTCTTTGACGGCGACATGAATGCCGCCGGCGTCGCCATGGCGATTGGGCAAGCGATTGGATTGATGTTCATTTGGTGCGCACTCGTCTCGATCGTTCAGCCAAAGTCGAAATTCGATCGGTGCGCATTGTTCGCGGTGCTCGTGTTGTTCCTGCTGACGCATTTCGAGTATTCGTTTCTATTCACACACGACAATTTTCTCGGCGACTGGGAATGGCGGCGATCATTCGATTCGCACCGGGGATTTCACCACCACAACGCCGGAGCGGCTGGGCGCGATGGGGGTTGATTGGCGGCCTTTCGACGTTCGCGGCGCCCGTGCTCGCGGTGCCGTGGGGATTGATTTCGCTCCGGGAATGCCGACGAAACGGGCGTGGCATAGCCATCGCCGGCATGATGTTCTTGCTTGTGCTCGCGCCCTGGACGATTCGCAACGCCGTCGTCTTCGGCAAGTTCATCCCGGTGAAATCCAACGCGGCGTACGAGTTGTACCAGACGCTGCGCTACAGCGAGAACGGCGTCGTGACACCCGAGGTGCTCGATCATCACCCCGGACGCTATGGCGTCGAGGGACGGGAATACATCGAACTCGGTGAATCTCGGTACCTATCGCGCAAGGCCGAACAGGCGAAGCAACTGTTGGCGAACGATCCGGTCGGCTATTTTCGCCAGTGCGGTGACCGGCTATGGACGATGTTTGTCTGGCAAGACGATTTCTACCACGAACCCGAGTGGCCAATCCCCCAGTGGTTCTGCCGGGTCGCCTATCCGCTGCCGTTGCTCGGACTGTTGATGCTCCTGGCCAAGAAGCGGTGGCGCAAGGACCCGCTCGCGGGCGTCGCAATTCTCGCCATCATCGGACTGGCAATTCCGTATGCGCTCGTGAGTTATTACGAGCGGTACGAGTACGCGTTCGGGCCGGTGAAGATGGTGCTGACTTATTATGGGCTGGTCGCTGGCTTACGGCGTTTTCAAACCCCCTGCACCGTCGGGTCGTCAAAATACGCCGCCGAGCCCCAGGCTCTGAGACCGACCTTGCCGGAAGCAAAGCTCGTGTCGATCGCCGAGCCGAGCGTGTTGTAGTTGATCCCATCCTTGGACGATTCGGCGGTGAGCGAATTGCCGATCATCGTCAAGCGCAGCCGCAGCCAACTGCCGGCCGAGTAGCTGAGCGTGCCGCTGGCCAGTTGGGTGAACGTGTCGCCGTCGCGCTTGGAGAGGAACCACGATGGCTGGCCCGCCGAGTTGCGCTTCAATTCCAAGTGGTAATAGTGCTTGCTGTCCGAGACGCGGCCGACGATGCTGAGCCCGCCGCTCAAACTCGCCAGATTCACCCAGGCCGCCATCGAGTAGTCGGTCCAGACCGGGGTATTCGCGATGCTCAGTTCTTCGCCGCTCTTCCCAGTGCTGCCGTCCACCGTTTTGCGGCCGGAATGCGTCGAGTACATTCCCCATGTGCCCCGAATAGACCCACCAATTGCCGAGTCCGTAATCGAAGTTGTCCGCATACAGGATCGGTCCATTCATGCTCGGGTAAAGTTGCCCCTGCGGGATTGCGGCGAATGTTGATTGTCCGGGACGCCGCCATTGCAGCCGGGCCGAGGCCGAGCCGGTATAGTCGTAGAACTCCATCGTCACATCGTAGCGCTGGCCCGCCGTCAATGTCACCGCGGACGCGGTGTTATACGTCCCGGAATGATTGGTCCAGTTGTCGATGATCTGCGTGCCATTAATCCACAAGCGAACGCCGTCGTCCGAATAAGTGCGGAAGACGTAGGACCCGGTTTCAATGGCTTGCACCATGCCGGTCCAGCGGACCGAGAAGTGATCGGCGCCGATACCCGCGACCGGCGACCCGGACCACGTGAAATCGACGTTCGCATCCGTTCGCGCGACCGATGACCCCGTCAAATCCTGATTGGCAAAGTAGGTCGCCGACAGACCATTCTGTCCGGGGCCGGCACTGGTCGTGGCCGACGCGACGTTGGAATAACTGGACGAGCCGGCGCTGTTCGTCGTGCGCACGCGGTAGTAGTAGGTGGTGCTGGGAATCAGTGGCGTATCGGTATATGCCGTCGCGTTCGCGCCGAGAGTAAACGATTGGAATCCCGATGTGAATGCTGAGTTCGTTGCTCGATCGAGAACGAACGCCGTCTCGTTGCTCGATTGGTCACTCCAGGTCAGATTGATGGAATTCGATGACGCGGCCGAGGCCGAGAGATTGCTTGGAGCGGCGGGGGGCGACTGGCCGCCGGCCACGACCGACACTTTCGAAATGCCGAACGAGCCGGCTCGGGCGATCAGAACGATGCCGTGAAGGCCAGGCTGCAGGGTTCCCAGTGCAGTCATCGGCAGATCGCCGCTGGCCGGCACATCGATGACGCCCAGCGATTTTCCGTCGACGAGAATCTCCACCCGCCCGCCGCTGCTGCTTGTGGCCGTGGCACGGATGCTATAGACACCCGCGGTATCGACCCGGAAGATTGCGCCGTTCCATTCCTTCGTGTTCGTATTCGCCTGCATCGCGCCGATGTTCCCTTGCCAGTAGGGAATCTTGAAATCACTCGCGGTCAAATCGAGTGGCGCGAGCTTGCCATAGGTGACGGGCGCTGCCGGGCTGGCGTTGAGGTCCGCGATCGCTTGCATCTTCGGTGTGTTCTGGGCAAACACGTCGTGCGTTAAGCCCCATTGCGGACCGCCCGTCGAGGAGAAATACATGAAAAGGTCGCCGCCGCTCGCATCCCATGTGTTCTGACTGCTCACCACTTCGGTGCGCATGCGCGCGTCGTTCCACGCCGCCTCGAGCGTCGAAGTGGGGACTTCGGGATTATTCGAGACGTTGTCCAGGCTCGGCCCGCCCTCGTACGCAATGCGCTTCAGGCCAAACGCCGCGACCCAGTTCAGATCTTCCTGAACCGCCGGGGCGAAGTTGTAGGGCATGGTCGCAAAGATCTGATCGACCGTGATGTTCGCGCCGGGCGACCAGTCGGGTTCCTGGTAGCCCGAGCCGCCCGCGCCATACAGATAATAACTCACCGGGTGCGGCGTCGATTGGTAAGCGGAATTGTCGAAGTAATCCTCGATGTAGTCGATTTCCCGGGCGAGCCAGCCAGCCGTCCAGCCAAGTTGCGTCATCATTACCGGACGGACGCGTGTCATCATGTCCGCATCACCGAACACCTGCCGGAAAATGTTGCTGATCTTGACCGTCTGAAAGGCGATCCGCCGCGAGGGCAGCTCCCAGCCATTGGGATCCGCGTTCGGATAATCGTGATCGAAGTTGAGCGGCGAATTGGGATTCGCCTGTACCTCCGCAATTGCGGCGTCGCGATTCGCGTTGCCGGGGAACGGGCCCCAGCAGTTCCAGATTTCGTTGCTGTACTCGACGTAGATCTTCAATCCGGGGTTCAACTTACTCTTGAGCAGGGTCGCCAGTTGGGTGATGTAATTGTCGTCGGCCGTGAAGGGGATATTGATCCAGGCATCCTTGCCCGTTTCATTCCAGAATTGGATCGCGTACTCCCAGGCCATCCCTTTCGAGGGTCCGGCCGCGGCTTGCGATGCGTAAGTCGGCAATCGACGATTCGCCCAGACTCCATTGACCACGGCCCCATTCGTCCCCGTGTCGTCCATCATTCGGACGACCGAGAACTGGCTCACCAGATCCTTGAGCGGCTGCGTGAACGTCACGGAGGGATCGTAGCTCACCGTCGAGCCCGGCGTGATTGGCCGCATCAGCTTGATGTTCGTGACGCCCGAATTCACCGGGTCCGACGGCGTTCGCCGGGTATTGCCGAAGTTGAGCTGCAAGCCCGAACCATCGGTCGGCCAATAGGCGATGCTCGCCGACGTCGTGTTGGTCGCGGGATCGTAGCTCTTGTTCTGAACCGATCCCCCCCAACTCGTGGAAACGTCGGCCTGTCCGGTGAACGAGAGTTGGTACGTCCCATTCATGTTGCCGATGCCATGCCAGACCATAATGCTGGCATCGGTGGCTGGCCAACCGTTGGCATCGATCGGCGGCGTGCCCCGATAATCGCCGAAATCGCTGGGACGGCGGGCCGACATCATGGCATCGGCAAACATCCGATCGGTCGACCAATCGTCAATGCCGCTCAGGTTGATGCCCATCGCGTTGGCGGCGGGCGCATCGCGGGATTCAAGCGATTCGCAGCGAAGCTGAACGTGCTGGCTGGACGGAGAGCGCGAGGGGATTTCCGCACGGGGAAGCAGGGTGGCGCAGTGCATGGACGCGCTCTGGCCACGATGTGGCGGCAAGTTGAACAAGCGATCGACTGTTGCAAACATGTCCCCGCCGCGGGGATGGGACGGCGGGAGCGAAGTCACCACGAAGTCCAGCAAGCCACTTCGGCCGGTGACAGCCAATCGATGGATTCGGACCAGTAAAATCGTTCGGCGAGCATTCGCGAAGGGGGTCGCGTGCCCGACCGCTAAAGAATTGCTTCCGTCACTCGGTCAGTCAAACCGCCGACGCCATTGAATGTGACAAGCGAATCCGCTGCACGCGCTACCACCGTTGTAAATGGAAAAGTCCAGGAAGCTTGCCCAGACTCAGCCGGTGATTGATTGCGTCCGATCACTACAACACCTTGGCTTCCAGCGTCCACTACGCGGTAACATCAACCAGATTTGATGCTCGAAACGCAACGCATTCGTTTGGCATATGAGACCGCGCCGACGCCCTTCTGGCGGAGCGTAATTCCGAGGGCTTCTGGATCGGCGAATTGTCCTCGTCCGCACTTGCGACCGCCACGGCGGTCACCGCTCTGACGATTGTCGATCGAAACACTCGTGCGAACCACACGCACGCATCCCTGATTGACAACGGACTTCGCTGGTTAACCGAACATCAGAATGCGGACGGCGGCTGGGGCGACACGGTCAAGAGTGTCAGCAACATTTCGACCACGATGCTATGTCGGGCCGCGTTCCATGTGACCGGCCGCTGGCCAAGCGACTCGGACTCCCATCGGCGCTGCGAAGCCTGGCTTCAGGAGCGATACGGCAAGACGCCCGATGAGTTGGCCGAAGCGGTGCGTCGGCGCTACGGGGCGGATCGCACGTTCTCGGTTCCGATCCTGATGATGTGTGCGCTCGCCGGAAATAGTGCCGTGGAAGGAAGTGCCACGGCTGCCATTCGAGATGGCGTGCCTGCCGCAGTCGTGGTACCGTTTCGCGCGCATGCCAGTGGTGAGCTATGCGTTGCCCGCCCTCATTGCGATCGGCCAGGTTGTCCATCATCATCGTTCGACGTGGAATCCGATCACGTGGGTCTTGCGCCGGCTTGGCAAGCGCAGAAGCCTGCGCGTGCTGGAACGGATTCAACCGTCGAGCGGCGGCTTTCTCGAAGCGACGCCGTTGACGAGTTTCGTGGTGATGAGCCTGGCGGCAGTCGCGTCTCGCGCTCCGCTGCGCAAAGCCTCCGCGTCGCGGCTTCACGGGGGGGCTGGGGAGCTTGGTAGAAGCGCTCCGCTTCGCAAAGCCTCTGCGTCGCGGCTTCACGGGTCTGCGGAATCGACGCCCGCCGATCGCGTGATTGGTCGCGGCGTTGACTTCATTATTAATTCGCGCGACCGGATGGTAGCTGGCCGATTGATTCGAACCTGTCGATCTGGTTGACGACGCTGTCGGTCAATGCGCTGGCAGGCGCGGATGATTTGCAATCACTGGATCGCCGCGAACAATTGCTGGCGTGGCTCTTGGAACAGCAAACGAAGCAAGTGCACCCCTATACGGGCGCTGCTCCGGGGGCATGGGGGTGGAGCCACTTGCCAGGGAGCGTGCCGGATTGCGACGACACGCCGGGGGCCACGCTCGCCGTGTGCAACCTCGCACCCGCGTCGCGCGACGACCCAAGGGTGGGCTACTCGAACTGGTCGTGTCGAGAATGGATGCTGGGCCTGCAGAATCGGAACGGCGGATTTCCGACGTTTTGCCGCGGTTGGGGGAAGCTCCCGTTCGACCGCAGTGGCACGGACCTGACCGCCCACGGCGTTCGGGCGCTCTGGACTCTATGGTCGCGTCCGCACGGCCACTTTCCAAAGCACTACGGCGACCCGATCGCCCGTGCGTTCGCCTACCTCGCCCGCCAGCAACGTCCGGACGGCTCCTGGCTGCCCCTTTGGTTCGGCAACCAGTATGCCCCGGACGATATCAACCCCGTTTACGGCACTGCTCGCGTGCTGGCCGCTTATCGTGATTTGAATCGCGCATCGGATGGCGAAGCGAGGCGAGGGATCGCTTTTTTACTCGATGTGCAAAATCCCGATGGCGGTTGGGGCGGGGCGAAGGGAACTCCTTCGAGCGTTGAGGAGACAGCATTGGCAGTCGAGGTTCTGGTTGATCTCACTACGCCGCAAGCGGCGGCCGTCGAGCGCGGAATCGAGTATCTCGTACGCCGAGTTGAAGAGGGGACGTTCACTGAGCCCGCGCCCATTGGGTTTTATTTTGCCAAGCTCTGGTACTTCGAAAAACTCTATCCCATCATCTTCACCGTCGCTGCCCTCGGCCGGGCGTTACGGCGACTGCAACCGGAGATTACACGATGATCGCTCCCATTCTGCTCGCGATTAGCCTGGTGCCCGCCGACACGCCGGCAAAGCCCGTATTGCCGGTTGAATGGTACGGGCGATGGACCGGCACGCTGAAGATCACGCCGGCCAAAGGCAAGCCGCAAGAAGCGGCGATGGAACTCTTGATCGAGCCGATCAAGGGCAAGAAGGCGTACCGCTGGCGGATCATTTATGGCGATCCGAAGACGAAGCCGGCACGCAATTATGAATTGATCCCGCAGGAGAAGGCGAATCACTTCGTCATCGATGAAAACAACGGCTTGTTAATCGACTCGTGGCTGATTGGCAACACAATGCACAGCCAGTTTCAAGTTGCCGACTCGATGATCCCCGTGCGCTACGAACGCAAAGGCGACACCATCGTCTTCAGCCTGGCCGTGTACACTACGAAGGACGCGCGAACGACGAAGCTTGGCAAGGGAGAAATGGAAGCCAAGGCGTTCAAGCTGGAGTCCGTGCACGTCGCCGAACTGCATCGAGCGAAATCCGAGTAGTTGAATTCAGTCGTGGGAATCGACACAACAACCATGTAGATCAATTGATTCGAGGCCAGGCGAGCCGAACGCCGTAAGGCGTCGGGTGATGGCACTACCCGGCGGCTTACGCCGCTCGGCTCGCCTGGACGCTGGCGCTTGGCAATGCGATTGTACCGATCCCGATGTGAGAGTTTCTAATGCCAATTGCCTCTCCCCCGCTTCCCGATGCGCGGCCGATTTGGCCCCTACGGCGGACGATACGTTCCCGAAACGCTGATGTTCGCCATCGAGCAACTGACGGAGGCGTACGCCGAGGCCAAAGCGAGTCTGGAATTCCAGGCGGAGTTTCATCGAATTTTGCGTGAATACGTCGGCCGGCCATCGCGGCTCTATTTTGCCGAACGCTTGACACAAGAAGCGGGTGGCGCTCAAATCTATCTCAAGCGCGAGGATCTCAATCACACCGGTGCGCACAAGATCAACAACGCCATCGGCCAGGCACTTCTGACCCAGCGCATGGGGAAGAAGCGTATCATCGCCGAGACCGGGGCGGGCCAGCACGGAGTTGCCGCCGCAACGGCCGCGGCACTCTTCGACCTGCCATGTCGTGTGTACATGGGCGCCGAAGACGTCCGCCGGCAAGAGTTGAACGTCTTCAAGATGCGGGCGATGGGCACGGAAGTTTTTTCGGTCGAGAGCGGCAGCAAGACGTTGCGCGATGCAGTCAATGAAGCGATGCGCGAGTGGATGGCGACCGTCGAATCGACCCATTACATCATCGGCAGCGTGATCGGCCCGCACCCGTTTCCCATGATGGTGCGCGATTTCCAGGCGGTCATTGGCGACGAGACGAAGCAACAATGCCTGGCCCAGATTGGGCGGTTGCCCGATGTCGTCGTCGCGTGCGTCGGCGGCGGCAGCAACGCGGCGGGCATGTTTTACCCATTTGTTAATGACGCCGGTGTCGAGTTGGTCGGTGTCGAAGCCGGCGGACGAGCGAAGAAGTATGGCGAGCACGCCGCGACCATTAGCCTCGGAACGCCCGGCGTATTGCACGGCACTTATAGCTATGTGCTGCAAGACACCGACGGGCAGACTGCCCCGGTTCACTCCATCTCCGCCGGGTCTCGATTACCCCGGAGTCGGTCCCGAGCATAGTTACTGGAAAGACCAGGGCCGCGTTACCTATACGAGCGTCAGCGATGTCGAGGCCCTAGAAGGCTTCCGGGTCTGTTGCCGCTTGGAAGGAATTATTCCCGCCCTGGAAACGGCACACGGAATTGTGGAGACCATGCGAATCGCGGCCAAGCGGCCCGAGACAGATATCGTTGTCCTCTGCTTCTCGGGCCGGGGGGACAAAGACTGTGCCGAGGTCGCAAGGCTGGAAGCGGAGCAAACCGCCGTCCACTGATCGCTCACAGCTCACGACGTGTGACTGGCGTTAAGCGAAGAAGATCAGGATTAAGAGCAAGATCAAGAGTAAGAGTAGGATCGACCCGCGAACGGACTTCAGGTCCTAATCCTAATCTTCATCCTAATCCTAATCCTCGGTCCGACCGAATGTCCCTAATCATCCGCGTGCGTTGATCGCGCCTGTAAAACCATAAATGACCCCGGAGTGGCCATGTCTCCTCAGCGTGTTGCTCTCGTCACCGGTTCGGCGACAGGAGCTGGTCGCGCCATTGCCCTGCGGTTCGCCCGTCGGGGCTTTGCGGTAGCCGTCAACTATTCCCGTTCAGAAGCAGACGCCGAGCAGACCCTCGCCGATGTCGAGGAACTCGGCGTGCCCGCCATCTTGTGCCGGGCGACTGTAGCCGACGATTCGCAGGTTTGCCAGATGGTCGAGCGCTGCAGATCGGAACTCGGCGGACTGGATGTGCTGGTGAACAATGCGGGAACGACGCACTTCATTGCCCACGCGGACCTGGATGCGGTGACGGATGCCGCCTGGGACGAGATCTTTCAGGTCAATCTGAAGGGGGCGTTCTACGCGAGCCGCGCCGCGATGCCGCTCTTGAAAATGCGCAAAGGGTGCATCGTCAATATCTCATCGGTGGCGGGCTTGCAAGGACATGGCAGTTCGATCCCTTATTCAGCGAGCAAGGCGGCGATGAATTGCATGACGCAGTCGCTCGCTCGCGCTTTCGCTCCGGAAGTGCGTGTCAACGCGGTCGCGCCCGGTCCCATTCTGACACGCTGGTGCGAAGGGCATGAAGCCCACGTGGAACGGGCAATTGCCCAGACGCCGCTTCAACGCGCCGCCACCCCGGACGACGTCGCCGACGTCGTCGAGTTCCTGACGTTAGGCACCACCCTGATGACGGGGCAGGTAGTCGTGGTCGATGGCGGGCGAACGATGTGAAGCGGTGAGTTCCAGGTTTCAAGTTTCAAGTTCCAGGTTTCAATTACGCGGTTCGAGTTCCCAGTGGCATCTTCGAATTGTCAATTCCCAAACTTGAAACTTGAAACGTTTATTTGCGATGACGGATGCGCGAGCGCATGCGGCGCTTCTTGCGGCCGACCTTGCGACGACCGGTGCCTCGGCGGCGTCCCATGTATGAATCTCCTTGAACTCTGACCGGTAAAATGGTGAATCGTGGAAGGATGAATCTTAGAGGATCGACCATTCTCGACAAGGGAGTGCGGACGAGCTACTTGATTCTCGGCCCAAAGCCGCGCGGTGGGCGGGGAATTCCCGGCCGTGCGGGCGGTTGGTGAGGATCGAATTGCATCGCGCCAGGCGGCGCGGCGGGCAGGTCGTTTTTGGCGTCGCCACCCAGTACTTCCTGCAGGCTCTTGGGCCGTTCGGTTTCAGCGGGCGATTCAATTGCTGGCGCCGCCGCCGGGACCGCCTGCGCGGTCGGCGGCGATGAACCGCTCGAAACGAGATACCCGATCCCGCTTGCAATTACCAAAAAGCCAAATGCGAAGAGGCCCGCCAGACCCAGAACTGGTGCGTGTGATGTTCGCCGACCATGTGTTTCGTCGTCGACTGAATCGAACGATGCGGCAGTAGCTTCGTCGTCCGTTTCCTCGATGGGGTCGGATGAGTCCCGTCGGCCACGCATGGGCAACGGCGGGGGATTTGGTCGGGTTGGCAACGGCGGCGGCGATAGTGTCGGGGCCAGAGTGGCAGTGTCAACAGTCGCCGGCTCTTCCACGGTCGGAAAATCCAGTATGTCCGCCACCGAAAACGCATGTTGGCAGAGATGGCAGCGTACCATCCGGCCGCGTAGAGCGGCCGAATAGGCCAACTGCCCGTGGCAGCCCGGACACTCAATTTGGCTGTCCATTCGAAGATCGCCGCAAATCTTGGAAACGATTCGAGCGAATTTGATTATACCGGTTGAAAGGCGCTTGGGGATTCCAAAGCGACCCCGTGGCAAATCGAGTTCGGGCCTGTTACATTCGGTCGTTAACCCATATGAACGATTCGCGACGATCCGTGCCACCCGCCGATCCGCCGCCCCTTCCGAAGCGGAGCCGGCCGCCCCGCCCACGTCGCCGACTTCGATTGCGGAGCCGTTTTTCCAATGCACTGCTCGGTTGGGAAGTCCTGCGGGCCGGCCGGCGGACGGGAACGCAAGCAATCGCCCGCACGGCTCTGGGTGGATTGCTTCTGGCCGCGATGTGGGCTCTTTGGACCGCCAATTTCGGCGACCAGACGACTTTCAGCGATTCGGGAAGCAACATCGGCAAGGAACTGAATCGTTTTGCCGAGTGGTTCGCGTTCACCTTCTTCGTGGTGCAAGCGACGGTTGTCATGTTGCTGACTCCGGTGCTAGTGGCTGGCGCGATCTTTGAAGAGCGCGAAACGCGCTCGGGCGAGGTGCTGCTGACGACCCAACTGAACTCGGCGCGAAGTTTACGTCGGCAAGCTCGGAGCCCGGATGGCGCAAGTCTTACTGGTGATTTTCGCGGGCATGCCCATCTTGTTTCTGACCCAACTATGGGGCGGCGTGGCGATCGAGATGATCGTCGTCAACTACTCCGCGACAGCATTAACCGTGGTCGGCGCCGGCGTGGTGACGGCAGCGATCAGTGCCTACGCGGAAACGCTCCGCGGCGCGATTCTTCGGAGTTATGGGCTGCTGCTGCTCGTCGATGTCTTGTTCTTCCCCGCCTCGCCGTACCTGGTCATCTCCGCGTCGTGCGCCCACTGGGGCGTCGGGCTTTCCATGCTCGTTATTTTCGTGTTGATGCAGGCAATCATCGTCTTCGTCGGCTATTTCATCGGACAGCGCTGGCTGCGGATGGCCATGCTCCGACAGAAGACGCGCTTATCGACCAAGCCGGGGCTGCCGCCGCCATTGCCCGGTACACCGGGTCGCGGGCTGCCGCCATTGAACGACGATGCCGATCCGCTGGTCTGGAAGGAGTTGAACACGATTGGCCGCATCACACTGCGGGAAGGATTGGCCGGAGTTACCCGCGCGCGGGCGGCGCCACCATCGACGACCGGATCGATGAGATGGGCGCCATTCGCTGGCTAGTCGCCTCGCGAGAGGCGATGGCGTTCTTCATTCGAATTCTGGCCGGGATGACAATCGCACTCCTCGTCTTGTTGACGATGGTCAACGAAATCCCCAGCGACTGGACTGCCCGCGTGGCGGGGGCGATGGCACTCAGTTGGCTGATGTGCGCCGTGGGCCTGACGGCTGCGACCGGCATTTCGCGGGAACGGCAAAAGCAGACGCTCATTGACCTGCTAATGCTGCCGAGCCCCCGTCGCGATTTGCTTCGCGCCAAGGCAATTGGCGCGATGGCCCGCGGATTGTGGCCGGCCATTGCGATCGTCGCCATCGTCGCGATTTCGGTAATCGGCCTCGGTGTCTCGATCGCCTCGGCGGCGATCCTATTGCTGAGCGCTGCCGGGCTGGCTTTGTTCTCAACCGCAATCGGCATCTGGTTGTCGGCCCGCTGCCGCACCGCCTTGAACGCGACCGCCAACTGGATTGGCATCATGGCCGGAATCGTCATCGGCACGTTTCTGTTGGCCGAGGCGAATCGCGACTGGGTGGTCACCCCCGACGGTGCTCCGCGAATGGATTACCCCGCCTGGACTCGCGTCGTGAACCCGCTGCTCGCGTGGGGGCGCTTGACATTCGCCTACGATTACGACGCCGGCCGATATGTTTGGGGCCGCGACGACGAGGCCTGGCCCCTGACATTCGGCGACTTGGCCCCCGCCCTGCTTTGCCCGCTGCTCTACGCGAGCGTCGGCGGGTTGTTGTGGCTGGCCGCGGTTCGACGGTTCGAGAGAGAGGGCCGATCGTGAAGCATCCGGCAGGCGCATCCCGTGAATAAGGCAAATCGAACGGCGAATTCGCTCAAGCATACAGGCTGGGGCAACGCATTGCTCAGTTGGGAATTGTTGCGCGTCAGCCGTCGCACGGCGGCTCTTACGATTGGTCGGTTTGCGTTTGGGGCAGCACTTCTCGGGGTGATGTGGCTTCTCTACTCCGCCCGATTCGCGGACCAAGAAAAATACACAGGCGACATCGCCCAACTCGCCAAACAGCTTCAGAAATTCGCCGAAGAGTTCTCACTGACCTTTTTCCTTGTTCAGCTCACGCTGGTGCTCTTGCTAACGCCGATCTTCGTGGCAGGCTCGGTCTTCGAAGAGCGCGAAACGCGCTCCGGCGAAGTGTTATTGACCACCGATCTGACCCGCCGTGAGGTCTTTTACGGGAAATTCCTCGCTCGTGTCGTTCAGGTCATGCTGGTCGTCGCGGCGGGGATGCCGGTGCTCGCCCTCACCTTGTTGTGGGGCGGGGTTGCGATCCAGTTCATCATCGCCGGCTACGTCGCCACATTCATGTGCATCTTCTCCTCGGGAGCGATCGCCGCATCCGTGGCGGGCAGTTCGGAAACGCTTCGCCACGCAGTCCTCAAAGCGTACGGGTGCATTCTCGTCTTTGACGTACTTATCTTTCCGGCATCGCCATTCCTGCTGATCGCCATGATGAGCAACGAGGTTTCGACGGCGATTTGTTTCGGAGTCGCGTTCGTTCCGCTGCAGATCGGCATCACGCTTATTGCACTCGCTCATGGATTGCGGTGGTTGCGTCTCGCGATGCTCCGCCAGCGACGGCGCATCACCGACGAGCTGGCCGCCGAAATGGCGAGCCGCAAACCGCCCGTCGCGGAAGACGACGCGCTCGTCTGGAAGGAACGGCACGTCGGCGTCAAGAATGAGTTGACGCAGGTGTCGATGTTTTGCAGCGCAGCCGTGCCGGTCGGCGTCGTTTTTCTGGTCATTCCCGGCAACCGCATCTTCCCCAGTGGCTGGGTGGCCGAGTTTCTCTGCCCATTTGCGATCTTGCTCGCCTCGGTCGTCATCGGACTATCCGCGGCCGGCAGCGTGGCCCGCGAGCGTCAGAAGAACACGCTCATCGATTTATTCATGATCCCCGGCGCACGGCGGGCAATCTTACGAGCGAAAGTCCTCGGCGCCTTCTGGAACGCGCGCTGGTTGCTGGGGGCGGTTGGCGTGCTTTTGCCAATCTCGGTCATTGGCGGTACGCCATTGGTCGCCGTGCCATTCCTCGCGATTGCGGCGGCAGGGTTTCTGATCTTTAGCGCCGCTCTGGGTACTTGGCTTTCGGTGCGCTGCCGGACCATGCTCAATGCGAACGCGGCCTGGATGGGTTTCATGTCGGCATCGTTGATTGGCACGTTCCTGTTGGCCGACGCCATGTCCTATCGGGAACCCACGCCGAATGGCAGATACACCACCGTGTTCCCGGAATGGAGCGAAGCGGCCAATCCGTTGATGGGCTGGCAGCAATTGACGATGTCCCCCGGAGATGAAACGCCGACGAGTCCGAGCCTTGTCGACCAAATCAGATCGAGACTCCTGCCGACCAAGGCGCCGCACCTCTTGGCCCCGCTCACCGGGATTGGAATCTACGCACTTGCGGCCGGTGCGCTCTGGCTGCTCGGTCTAAGGCGATTCGAGCGCGAGGGACGAGAAGAGTGACTTCCGTTTGCACTGATTCTCGGGTACGATTTTCCCTGGGATTTCGTTTTCAATTCGAGCGCCAATGATCACGCTCACCGGCACCACTCGCCGACTCTGCGACGGACTCAGCCGCCGCGACTTCTTGCACATCGGCGGGCTCGGCGCTTTCGGTGCGACCGTGAGCGATCTCTTTGCTTCCTCCGATTCGCAAATCCCCAAGGCCAAGGCCTGCATCCTTCTGTTCCTTTACGGTTCGCCACCGCAGCACGAAACATTCGACCCGAAGCCCGATGCTCCACGCGAAATCCAGGGCGAGATGACGTCGATACCGACGTCGTTGACCGGCGTGCGTTTCTGCGAAGGCCTGCCGCGAGTCGCGAAGATCGCCCACGAGTTGACTGTCGTCCGCTCGATGAAGCACCCGTATCCCGAGCACGGCGTGGCCTATGCCGTCAGCGGCATTCCGACTTACGAGCCGTCGCTCGAAACGCGGCCTCGCGATTCGCGGCACTGGCCCTACATTGGCTCGGTCGTCGATTATCTCGAAGAGCGGTCGGACCCGCGGCCGCCGGGCGTTCCGCGAAATATCGCGTTGCCCTGGATGCTCAACTCGAAGACGGACAACCTGGTCAACGCCGGCCCGTTCGCCGCGTTCCTGGGCCAGGCATACGATCCAGTCTGGACCGACTACACGGGCAAGGGAATTCGAGCAGTCCCCAAATACTCCGACGGTCAGAAGACGGCATTTCATGATCCCTATGGGGGCTGCACGCCGGACGGCCGGTTCACACTTTCCGATGCCGTTCGCCGGCCGAGCGATGTGCCTGCCCAACGGTTGGACGGCCGGCTCTCGCTGCTCGATCAATTTGATCGTGCTCGTCATGAACTCGACGAGGCGGCCGCGATCAAGCCATTCGGTCGGCATCGAGAGCGAGCGCTATCGCTTATCGCATCCGATGCCGTCGGCCGGGCGCTCGACATTAGCCGTGAGCCGCTGGCTCTCCGCGAAAGTTATGGCATGACGCTCTTCGGCCAGGGCTGTTTGGCTGCAAGGCGGTTGGTCGAAGCGGGCTCGCGGTTCATCAGCGTATTCTGGGACGGCTATGGCCAGTTCTCCGCCTGCGGCTGGGACACGCACAGCAACCACTACCCGCGGCTCAAGGAATACTTGCTGCCCGGCTTCGATCTCGCCTATTCGGGCCTGATCAACGACTTGAAAGCGCGTGGTCTGCTTGACGAGACACTGGTGCTCTGCATCAGCGAGCACGGCCGCACGCCGCGGATCGACTCGAACCCAAAGGGCGCCGGCCGGCATCACTGGTCTCGAGCGTATTCGGCCGTCTTCGCAGGCGGCGGCATGGCCCGCGGCAAAGTCGTCGGCGCCAGCGACCAAATCGGCGGCGACGTCAAGGACTGCCCGATCTCGCCCAAAGACATTCTGGCGACCTCGTTCCACCTGCTGGGCTTCGACCCGAATACGACGGTGCCAGATTTGCAAGGAAAGCCAATGCCGATCGCAGGGGATGGGCAGGTGCGAGCGGAAATGCTCGCCTGAGGCGTCGAGCCCCCTAGGGACCGCAGAATGGCAACCATTAAGAGTGACCGTCACCCGATCTTGAATCGCAGCAAAAGATTGTTCGTCAGGCTTGTGCTTTTAGCAGGGGTAGTCTCTCTTCTGTTTTTGGCATCGGTCATTGCCTTCATCCTCTACGCTCGACATGCTGCCCACCACATGCCCGACACTCAGGCTGCCGATGAGATTACGGCGGCAGGAGGGGATTACCAACGTGACAGTATCGCACCAATTCTGTGCTTAGCGGCAGATGGTTGGGTGCTGGAGTACGGTCCGGTCATTTGGGTCTATTATCGCGCCCCGTTGACGGTAGCGAAAATGTCGCCCCTCGTAAAACTGAGTCACCTACAACGGCTCACCATCAGCCCACCCAATCGTCCAATGGGCGTAGCAGCGGCGAAGCAGGTACCATCTGAACCCGCCGCTTGGCCGTTGCTCGCAAAGCTTCAAACGTTGCAACAAATCTCGGTCGCCGAAACCGACATCCACGACGCCGACCTGATGTACCTGGCTGGCTTGCCAGAATTGCGACGCGTTGACTTGTGGGGCAATCCCAATCTCACGCCTGACGGCGTCGACAAATTGCGCAAGGCTCGGCCTGACGTACATATCAACTATCCGTAGAGAGAGCGGACCTCTACCGTTCATCTTCCTGTAGATTCTCTCCCATGCTCTTCGCACTCGCCTGGCCCGATTACGCGGTGGTGCTGGCCTACATCGGCCTCTTGGCCGGTATGGGCTGGCATTTCGCGCGTAAGCAGCGCACCAACGAAGAGTATTTCCTCGCCGGTCGAACTATTCCGTGGTTTGCGGTCGGCTTGAGCCTCATCGCCACACTGCTGTCGAGCCTCACGTACCTTTCGGAGCCGGGCGAAGTCTGGCAATCGGGGCTGACGACGCTGCTTGGTAAATTCGGGGCTGCCATCACCGAAATGATCTTCGTCCTGGTCTTCTTCATCCCATTCCTGATGCGCTTTCGCTTCACGTCGGCGTACGAGTATCTGGGAGTCCGCTTCGGACCGCGGACGCGGTGGTGGGGCGTGTTTCTCTTCGTCTGCCTCGTTGTTTCATGGATGGGCTTTGTCGTGCTGGCGATGGCCCGGGCGGTAAGCCAGGTCGCTGACGTGCCGTTGGAGGCAGTCATCGCGACCGTTGGCATTGTCGGCACCATCTACACGATGGCCGGTGGCTTTCGAGCGGTGATCTGGAAGGAAGTGCTGCAAGTTTTGCTGATGATCGGCGGCTGTTTCGTCTGCATTGGCTACGTGATATGGGCCTCGGGCGGCGCTTGGCTGCCCGACTGGATCGATTCGGCGATGGAGTATCGCGCCGCTCAGGAAGGCGGCACCGGGCTCAAGCTCATCAGCTTCGATCCATTCGAGCGAATCACCGTTTTTACTTTCGGCATCACCATGTTCGTCTGGAATTTCTGCACCCATCTGGGCAACCAGATGGTCGTGCAGCGATATTTCTCCTGTTCCAATTTGAAAGCTGCCCGGCGGAGTTTTGTCACGGCCGCCTTGTTCGGAATCCTCATCAATTCGTTGCTCGTTTTCGTCGGCCTCGCCCTGCTCTACTTCTACCAGAAGGGCTATGCCAGCCTGACGCTCAACCCCAGGGTGAAGCGCGACGCCGACCTGATCTTTCCGACATTCATGGTAAAGACGCTGCCGGCCGGGCTCGGCGGGGCTGTTCTGGTGGCGGTTCTGTCGGCCGCGATGTCGACGATCGATTCCGGCATCAACTCGATTGCAACGGTCATCTCCACTGAGCGCCGGCGGCTGCAAGGCGACCGCACGGACTCGGCGCACAGCCGCACACAAATTCGCTTTGCGCGAATGGTCACGTTGACCGCCGGTTTTTTCATTACGCTGTCGGCGTATGGAATCAACCTGCTGACGCGCGACCGCAACATCCTGGAAATGATGCCGCGGAGCTTCAATTGCTTTCTGGTCCCCCTCGGCGGGCTGTTCATCCTGGGCATATTCGCCCCGTTCTGCGGCTCGCGTGCGGCGGTGACGGCTTCCGTTTGCTCTTTGGCAACCGCGATTGGACTTGCTTATGCGAAGGAACTGTTCGGCCTGACGAGAGAGGTGAGCTTCACGTGGGTGTTGCCGGGTGCCCTGCTCGTCCTCATTGTCGTTGCAGTCGCGATGAGTGTATTCGACCGGCCTGGGAGACATCGAATCAAAGGATTGACATGGTTTGGTCGCAAAGAAGTGCCCGAAATTGACCGCGGACTCCTGGCGCCCTGGTTCCTGGCGAAGGCGGAGGGGAAGCCTGCATGAGCCAGCCATTTCGCATCGCGTTTATCGGCGTCGATCACCCGCACGGGGCCGGCTGGCGGGAATTGCTGCCGCACCTCGGCGACGAGATCGCGGTCACTGCGATTGTGCCCGCGTTCGGCGGCAGCGTCACCAGTTTGGAAGAGCGCTATGCTGACATGCCTCGCTTCGATTCGGTGGACGCACTCATCGATCATGGCCAATTCGACGGGGCGATGATCTGCCTTCCGAACTCGGAGACGCCAAGTGCGGTAATTGCCCTGGCGAAGGCCGGCAAGCACGTGATGATCGAAAAGCCGGGCGGTGCGAGCGCAGAAGCATTCACGCCCGCCGCCGACGCGGTCCGAACCGCCGGGATTGCGTTTCAAATCGGCTACTTGTGGCGTTACGATCCGGGGGCCGATCGATTGCGTGCAATGATCGCCGAGGGACGGTTCGGCAAGTTGATCAGTATCGAGATCGGCCTGTTCACGAGCGACGTCGCCCGCCGCGGTCCGGATCACTACTTGTTCGACTCGAAGCAAAGCGGTCGCGGCTTCTTCAACTGGCTCGGCTGCCACTGGCTCGACCTGGTGCCGTATCTAACCCAGGACACAGTGTCGGCCGTGACCGCTCGCGTGGGCTGCTTCGGCGCCACTCCCATCGAGGTTGAAGATGGCGGTACGGTGATTCTGGAACTGGCGGGCGGAACGTTAGTGACGATGACCGGCGGCTACTGGCTGCCACGCTGGACCGGCGAGACGCGGATCGCGCTGCGTGGCAGTCAGCGCTGGGTCCATTGGGAGCCAACGGCGCCCGGCACCGGGGGCATATTGCGAATCCACGGCCCGCAACCGCAGTTCCACGCGATGGAGGAAACATTCACTCTGCCCGCCGACCCGACCAACGGCTACGGCGGCAGTCGCGGCGTGCGCTTGCTACGCGACTGGATCGATTCGGCGAGAAGCGGCGAGAAGCGGTGCCGGAATACAATGGAATCGGCGATGGCAACGCTATGCACGCTGGATGCAACTTACCGATCCTCGGAGATTGGTCAAAGGATCTCAGTTGACCGCATGTAGCCGAACAGCGACAATCAAAATCAACAATCCACCCTCGCTTGACCCGCCAATTTGTGACTCCCTCAAACCTCTCCCGCCGCACCTTTCTCGTCGCCTCCAGTCTGGGACTGGCAGGACTGCGAAGCGCACAACTTGCATCGGCTGCATCGCCACGCACGAGCGGTGGCAGAGCGAAGTCGACCATCCTCTTCTTCCTCTGCGGCGGGGCATCGCACATCGACACTTGGGACATGAAGCCCAATGCGCCGACCGAGTATCGGGGGGTGTTTCAACCGATCGAGACGTCAGTGCCGGGTGTGCGCTTGTGCGAGCACTTGCCGCTGCTCGCCAAGGAAGCGCATCACCTCGCGGTGATCAATTCGGTTGGCGGCAGCGTCAACACGAATGATCACCACGCGGGCTACTACTACCAACTTACCGGGCATGTGCCGGATCAGTCATTCCTCACGCTGGGCAACAATCGCACGCCGTTCCCGGATGACTGGCCGTTCATTGGCGCCGTCGTGGGTGCGAAACGCAAGCCGCATGGCACACTTCCGAACGCCATCACGTTGCCGCACAAACCGAGCACGCTGCCTTACATCCGTCCTGGCCAGTTCGCGGCCCGGTTGGGTGTGGAATACGATCCGCTCTATGTGCTCGGCAGCCGCGAGAAGCCGCTGGAGTTTCGCGTACCGGCGCTGACGCTGGAAGGGAACGTGACGCCGGCCCGATTAACCGATCGCGTTTCGATGCGCGACGCCCTCGATGCCGCCCGTCGCAGTTTCGACGAGAGAGCACGACATGGCACATGGAATCGCTTGCAGGATCGGGCGGTCTCGCTGCTCACTGCGGCGGGAACGACGGCAGCGCTGGATGTTTCCCGCGAGCCGCTGGCACTCCGCGAACGTTATGGCAACACGGTCAACGGCACGAGTCTCTTGCTCGCCCGGCGACTGGTCGAGGCAGGGGTGCCATTTATCACCGTCTTCTGGATGGAAGACAGCCGCACCGAGAAGAAGTGCAAGAGCGGCGGCGGCTGGGACACGCACGGCAACAACTTCAACTGCCTGAAGGAAAACCTGCTGCCGGAATTCGATCGCGGCTACTCGGCTTTGCTTGCCGACTTGGCCGATCGCGGTTTGCTCGATTCGACGCTCGTGATGGTGACAAGCGAAATGGGCCGCAAGCCGAGAGTCGGCGATCCGCGCAGCGGCGGCATCGCCGGCGCCGGCCGCGACCACTGGACGCACTGCCTGAGCGTGCTGCTCGCCGGTGGCGGCATCCGCGGCGGGCAGACGTATGGCACCAGCGATAAGCGCGCCGAATACCCGGCCGATCGCAAAGTCACCCCCGCGGAAGTCGCCGCCACGGTCTACCACGCCATGGGCATCACCGATCTCGAAGCCCGCGACAAGGAAGGGAAGCCGTACAGTTTGCTGGCGGATGGCTCGGCGATCACTGAGTTGTTTTGAAATGGAACGAAACCACAAAGACACAAAGATCACACAAAGGACCACAAAGAATTCACTGCGCTTCTTTGTGTTTCTTTGTGTGATCTTCGTGCCTTTGTGGTGAAGTTCTTTTTGCCTCGGAAGCAAATTGATGAACTGTCAAATCACTCTTTCGACCGCAATACTGCTCGGGCTGTCGTCCATTACTTCCGCGGCCCAGCCTATGGTCCGTGAGGTCAAAGACGGCATTGAGATTGAGACCGATCAGATCAAGGCCAAGATCAACTCGAAGGGCTATGTCAGCGGCGTCGCTGCCGGCAGTTTTCTCGACAAGAAGACCGGTGCACACGATCTCGGCTTCGGCCTGCACATCATGGACTTCCTGCTCGCCCCCGGCTCGCGCGAGGATGGCTACCAACGCGATCCCAAGCTGCATGGCCACTTGCCGAAGCACTACGTCGAAGGCCCGCAGATTTGCACGCAGGCGAAGCAACTGAAGCCCGAGGTGATCCGCGGCAAGGATTGTGTCGCGGTTAAACTTCGATTCACTTACAACCAACCGGCGAAAGGCTTCAAGGCAGGCTCAACTTGGGAACAGACGCTCGTCTTCCAAACCGGCGTCCGCTACTTCCTCTCGGGCGAGAAGATCACCAGCGCCAACGATGTCGACGATCTCTTCTACCGCATCGATATGCCGGGCCATATCAAACACAAGAACGGCGACACATTTGAACGTGTTTATTTGAGCTACATGAACAAGCCGATCCGCGCGTCGGAGTTCGCGGACAACTTCGGACCTGATGAGAAGTTCCTCTATCAACGCGACGACAAGAAGATCCTCGAGCGTATGATTCGGGCTTATCAAGTGAAAGTCGCCGGCAAACCCGGTCCGTGGCTGGCGGGGATGACTCTTGATCCCACGGAGACGTCTGAGGCTTGGTGCCATCAACGCGGCTACATCTGCTTCATCGAAGAACTGCACAAGCGAAAAGTGAAGGCCGGCGAGTCATTCGGCGCCGCCTACATCGTCGGCTGGTTCGATGACATTCCGGAAATGGAAAAAGTGTACGACAAGTACAAGGGGGCGAAGTCCGTGGATGTGAACGGAGGACAGGTTGTCGTGAAATAGCGCAACCCTCAAGGCATGGCCATCCATGGCCCAACTCCCAAATCAGATAATCGCCCGATTAGTAATCTCCGACAACTTCGCCTCCCTCGCGCGTGGCCAGTGCCTGCCAAGTCGTCAGGGCAATGGAGTCGCGGACAAACCGCACGGAGCCGTCGACCAGGAGGAGGTTCACTCCCCCTGGATGAAAGCTACGGGCTGTGGCGAGCCCGAAATTGTTCGCGGCGTTAATGCAGTCGTAGACGTTCCGCGCGTTCGGCGTCGTGTAGTGGTTGTACGCAGTCGACAGGTACCCTCCATTGATCCATCGATCGCCGCGCGAGCCCGACCAGTTTGCACTTGCTGTTGCGCCGCAATCCCCGGCGACATTCATGGGATTCGTGCTGGGCTGCACGAACTGCTTGCGCGGATCGCTCGGAACGGATCCGCTGCCGGTCGCGCCGTTTCCAATGGCCAACTCGCTCAATGCGGCAGTGTTGCTGGTGCCGTCGGTGATATCGCTAAACCCTATGGGATGATTAAGCAAGAATACGCCGTCGCCCGTGACGTAATCGCCGTTATTGATCCCCGTCCCCACGTTGCACACATAGTTGTTGCCACTGTAATCGGAGCCTGGCACACGGCCATGTGCGGGGTCGCTCGGACATTGCAAGATCTTGATTGGCACCTCCGCAGCGGTGAGGTTCGGCCCTTTTGACGTCGGCTGGGTGAAATCGATCAAGTTTTGCAGATTGGACTGCTCGACGAAGGGAAGCAGGTGGGCCTGGGCCGAGAATGGATTCGGCCAGGGATCTCGCGCCGCAGGGAAGTGCTGAAATGTGTCGTGGTAATTGTGCAACGCCAACCCGAGTTGTTTGAGGTTGTTCGCGCACTTGATTCGATTGGCAGACTCGCGGACCTTTTGCACGGCAGGCAGAAGCAGCCCGATCAGTATGGCGATGATCGCGATGACTACCAGCAACTCGATTAGCGTAAACGCTCGATGTCGGTTCATGGATGGTCTCAATTGAGGGTCAAGTGTGCTTACTCTCCGCAACATGGGCAAACCTCCGGGACGAAAACCGTCATGGTTGCGGAGTAGGCGAATGCATCGTATTGTGCTTTCGCTGGCGCCATTTCCGTGTGATGAATGACAACGAGGTAGTAGTTTCCGCTCGTCGGAGCGAAGCTCGCTCGACCGTGCTCGTCTGTGAGGCGCTCGTAGGTTTTGTCGAAACCTTCGGCTAGGGTTGCGCCGCGGGATGAAACTGACCTTCGCGCCGGTGAGCGGCTTGCCCTTGAAAAGGACCTTCACTTTGATCGGAGTGCCGGGACCCATCGGCGTGACCGGGCTCGCCTCAGGGACTAGTTCCAAGACGTGGCCAAGCGATTTGTCGAAGCCACTCCAGTCGTTCCGAACCTTGTCCAGACTTGGGCTCACGAGGAAGAACGTCTTGGCGCTCTTGATCGAGCGGACCGGTTTGCCGCCATGATTGACAATGTGGTCGGAGGTGTGGGCGACCATGTAAAGTCCCGGCTTGGCGGCCGCGAACTTGGCCGAATAGTAACCTTCCTTCGGCGCATAGCCGAGGTCAGCAACTCGATCCTTGAGGTCGTACGACTTGCCATCCGGGGACACGACGGCCAGCGTTCCGTCCGAGAGATTCACCTTAGAAGCGAGTTTGAAGTCCCGATGGTCGTTTCCGTGATTGCCCAGCATCAGGTCGATGTAAACGGCATCGCCGACGCGAATGAGGTTCGTATTGGTCTGCACCCAGGTATCGTGAGCCACGCTGTGCGAAGTCGCGAGCACGAACGCAAAGAGTATGACGAGATTGCGCATGAAGCCGCCTTCATTGGAAAGCGCGCACGCCAAATCCGACAACAAATCGGTCGACTTGCGCGGGAATGATGGAGATCGTTGGGATCAGGCGGACAACAAGCGCGGAGGTGGATCGTCGGGCGCGGTCGAGCGCGTTCGACAATTGACGAATTGGATGCTAACGATGCCGGTCGGCGACGCGGCGATCAATGAAATAACGGGAGGAGCGGGCGGGATGCTCGGCGATTGAGAACTCACCGTTGCCGGATCGCTGGGCCCCTTGCAGCTTTGTTGAAGACCTGGATTCTGCCAGCGAATCGAACTACCTTCGTGCTTCTTTTTCGTAAGTCGCTCCCGGCAACACGGAGGCACTTCTGGTTCCGGCGGGCTTTCGCAACACGATGCGGCTGGCGTGCGATTGCAACAGCAGCGCCCGGCCGCGCGATCCTCGGCACTGCATCCGCAAGGCGATTGTCCAGTCTTGTCCCGATTTGACTTGGCGATTTCGATCACCGGAATGCCAAAAGCCGTCACGCACTGGCCGAGGATGGCCAGAGTGACGGCGATCAGGCGGACGCGGTGCGGAATCACGATGACAATCCACGGGTGCTTCCGCGAATTGTAAGAAGCCTTGGCATCCGCGGCGACAACATTCAGCGTGCAGGTTTCAACAACATCGAGTTGCCGCTACTTTCCAGCCCTTTGGCTTGAGGAACGTGACGGCATCCTTGTTGACGGCCATCGGATCGCGAACGACATGGCGTTCGAGGGTCAACGACTGTGCTGCGGCAGCGGAGGCAAGTAGCGGCGGAATTAAGAGGGTCAATCGAGCGGTCATGATTCGGGCTCCGGTGGAGGTTGATTGCTCCCATTGCCGGAGCCGAATCGTAGTGTGACAGATGGAAATGAGAGAACGCGAGTTTCGAGCCGCAAGGCCGACGCGTCATGGGCAGCAAGACACATCGGCCACGCGACTCGACGCTCGCATGTGGCATTTAGGCCGCCTGGCCGTTTTCGCCGCTCAAAACACTCGCCAGCCGCTCCAACTCGGGTCGGAACGACGGCTTCACCATTCGAGTCAGGCATCGCAGAAGGGTTGCGATCACTTCGTCGCGCTCCATTTTGGAAAGCCGACGGCGCTGTCGCTCCTTCACCGCAGGCCGCGTTCCATGCTCATCTTCGTAAAGTTTCCCCAACTCGATAAGCTGGCGCAACCGCTGCCGGCCGCTCTTCAGGCCGTGTTCCTCCTCGTAGCGCTTGCCGGCCTCAATGAGTTGGTGGACGCGGTTGGCGCCTTTTCGTCCCGCCGCCGTGCGCCAGGCGCCTTTCACTGTTTCGTGCGGCACGTTCCCATTGGCCTCGGGCGCTGGCGCCTGCTCATTGGTGTCAATCGCCGGCTCGGTAGCGTCAATCTGCGGAACGGTCTCGTTCGTCGGATCCATCGTTCGGTCATTCATATCGTTCATGAGAATCTCTCTTTTCTTGCTGGCAAAACAGCATAAAGTTCGCTTCCTGTATTAGATGGTCTGAGATCAGATAGGATTCGCTGAAGTCCCGCTGAGCAATTGAAACGTTCGGAACGCAAACTCTTGAATAATAAATACTTCTGTCGATATCGGAAGTGCGGCTCCGGGCATCTTCATTTCGCTTTACAGGCTGCCCTTGGTCCTGCTCGTCGACGCTGGTAGGATTTCTACATCCCTGTTGTTTGGAGTGTCGCGGATGATTGGACGAGAAATGGACCCGAAGGCGTTTCTTCGGCGGGTCGGCCAGGAATTGGAAAAGATTGACCCCGCGGAGGTGAAAACGCTGGCCGACTGGGTCTGGGACGTTTACCAGTCGGGCCGGTTTGTTTTCGTCATTGGCAATGGCGGCAGCGGTTCCAACGCTTCGCACTTTTGCGAAGACATGGGCAAAGGCACGCTGGATCGCAAAGACTTCGAAAACGATGCCAAGCGCCGGCTCAAGATCCTGAGCCTGACCGATAATACGCCCTACATCCTCGCCTGGGGCAACGACGAGGGCTTCGACCGCGTCTTTGTCGAGCAGCTCAAAAACCTGGCATCGCCCGGCGACTTGCTGGTGGCGATCAGCGGTTCCGGCAACAGTCCGAACATCCTGCGCGCCGTCGACTGGGCCAACCGCAATGGCCTAAAGACATTCGGTTGCACCGGCTACTCGGGGGGCAAGTTGCGAACGCTGGCCAACGCTGGGCTCCATGTTCCACTCGACGACATGGGGATTGTCGAATCGATTCACTTAACGGCGTTCCACTGGGTGGTAGACGATTTGTATCGGCGGATTTCGATGTAGCGTCCTTCCCATTTCGCGCGGCGGTGTCCGCCAATCGCCATTGCCTTGTTGCGCAATTTCGCGGTATGATCTCGTCCACCTGGCGTCGGCATCCTCCGACGCAAAGCGGCTATGACGGCCCGCGCACTTTCCGCGCACCCGGGAGCACTTCAATGCACCGCATCTTCCTTGGCGTCAGTCTTTCAACCCTTTGCTTCGCCATTCTGACCATCGGTTGTAACAAATCCGGCGAGCCCCAACCGGCCGTCGCCCAAGTGAAACAGGACAGCGCCGAGACGGGCCTGGCAAAGCCGGCGTCTAATAGCGATCCTACCGGCGGATCCGACGCCGATCCGCTGCCCACCAAGACCGATCCGAATACTCTTCCGGTCCTTCCCAAGTTGGGCGAACTGGCAGGTGACGACAAATACGAAGCGGCGATGGCGCGAGCGTTTGTACTGGCTGCGGACAACAAGGATGCGGAAGCCCTCGCGGCATTCAAAGAAGCACAGGCGGCCAAGCAGACCGACTTCGTCAAGGCAGAGGTTGAACGACTGACGAACAAGATGGCCCGCACCGACGCCGCCAAGAAGGCAGCCGACGGAATCAAGCAAGTGCTCGACGCCGGACAGCCGGAAAAGGCGTCGCAACTTGCCACTGTTGCCCTCAACCAATTCGGCGATAGCGACATGGCCGAGACAATCTCCGGTCTCAGGCGCCAGGCCGACGCCCTGATGAGTGCTTCGCCGGACGGAAAGCAGCAAGGCCAGCGATTCCTTAACGAAGCGGAAGAAGCCCGCAAAACGAACAATCTCCGCGGCGCTGTGCTGGCTTATGAGCAGGCGCTGGCCAATGGGATGGACGCCGGCGAACAGAAGAGCACTTTGGAAGGCCTTCGCGTCAAGCTGGCAAAATATGATGAATGCCGCTCGAAGGCGGCCGACCTTCGTAAGGACCCGGGCCAGATCGACGAGGCAGTCGCTGTCCTCAAGGATGCGCAAAAGAACTGGGACACGCCGCAGATCCGCCAGGAAATCGCCGACGCCGAAAACGCTCTGGTCAATCGCAAAGAGCGTGTCGCCGTCGCCGACTTCGAAGAAGTCAACGACATTGGCATCCCACGGGCCGGGCACGTCGTCGCGGAGGAACTCACCGGTCAAATGCGGCCGCGCTTCGACGTGGTTGAACGCGCGCATGTCAAGGCCCTTCTCGACGAGATGAAGGCGGATGCGAACGACCTCACCGTCAACGAAACGAGCCGCACCGAGTTCGGCAAGTTGGCAAAGGCCCGCTATGTAGTTCTCGGCAGCGTCAGCCAACTCGGGGGCATTCACGTCAACGCCCGGCTGGTCGATACGGACACGGGCCTGGTCAAGCAAACCGTGCGCATCGTCGCGGCGACACCGGAAGAAATGTCGAATCGCCTGCCGGCTCTCGGCCGCATGTTGCAGATGACGGACGACGAGAAACGCCAATACGAGGCGGAACTGGCCAAGCAAGCGCAGCCAGTCGCTCCGCCGCCCGCGGCCGCCGAGATCCCCGCGCCGCCTCCCCCGCCGCCCGCGATTCTGGCCGCGCCGGCGCCCGCGGCTCCTCCGCCTCCTCCGATCGTGATGTTCACTCCGCGGCCGCCCGTGTTCGGTGCGGTTGTGGCTGCCGACTTCGGGGGATTCCGCGTGGCGGTGGCAGGCGCTGTGGCGCCGCCGCCCATCGTCGTGGTCGAAGGCCCCGCCCTCGTGCGCGACCGGGCATTCTTCGTTGCGATCGAGGTCGGCGATAATCTTTTCCGACGCGGGTACTATCGCGAAGCCATGCGGCAGTTTGAATTCGCCTTGGCATTGAATCCCGGCCATCCGGGGATTCGTTTTCGCGTCGATTTGTGCCGGCCCTTCTGCCCGGCGCCGGTGGCCATCGTCGTCCACCGCCCCCGACTCATTGTTCTGCCCTTCGCCGAGCTTCGCGATCCCTTTGCCACGAGCATTCCTCCCGGCCTCGGCACATGGACCGCCGAAGCGATCGCACCTTATTTTCTTTCGCAATTCGATGTCGTCGGCAGCGGCGAATTGTACTGGTGGATGGTGCGCCTGGGCCTCACGTTGCGCGACGTCGTGACCGATCCTTATGCTCGCCTCTATTTGGGTCGAGCCCTGGGAGCACGTTTTTTCCTGATGGGCGCTCTCCGCGATGTCGCCAGCTTCGACGCGAGCACGCACCTCATCGATTCCGAACTGAATGTCCAGACGGGCGGCGCCACGATTCGTGTTCAGAACGCAGCCGAATTGAATTTCCGGCTCGGCCAGCTCGCGAGTCTCACGACCATGCCGCCCGCCCAGCAAGTCGTCGTCATCGAACGGCAACAGGTTGTTCAACAAAGAGTGGTCGCCGCCCAAATCGAATTCAAAAACGGGAATTTCAAAGTCGCTTTCGGCATGTTCGAAGAAGTGCGAGCGGCCGATCCCAGCAACATGCAAGCACGGCAGATGTTGATTGAAATTGACCTGCGCTCGCGGAAGCGCAATCGCGAACTCGATCAACTCGCCGAGTTTCAGCGGCAACAGGCGGAAATCGCCGTGAAGCTGCAACAGCAAAAAGCCTTTATCGCCGCGGTGCAAACGGCCCAGAATCAAGCCCAGCAAAACTTGAATACCTATACGGCGATGCAACAGCAGGCGCTCAATCGCCAAAAGCAAATTGCCGAACAGAACTTGCTCGCTCAGGCGGCGATGGCGCAGAAGGCGGCCGATTTTCAGCGCCGCGTCGCTCTGATGCAAAGCGCCTATGCGATTCGAAAGAACCAGGAGATCGCCCAGCAATTGGCCGTCGTGAAGGCCGAATTCGAGACGGCAAGGCAGAAGCAAGTGGCCGCCTCGGAAAAGATCCGCCAGGCGCAGATGGCCCAGATCAAGACTCAAGTCGCCCAAATCCAGCCCGCCTTGGAAGCTGCCCGGCAAAAGCAAGCGGCGCAATTCAACGACGCGGTCAAGGAAACGGAACGTCGCAATCAGGTCGAGTACGATCGGCTCGTCGCCCAGGGCAATCAGTTCATGACGGCTTTGAAGCACGCGCAGGCCGCGGCCGCGTTCGAAACCGCGAAGCGATTGAAGCACACGGCCGAAGTCGAGCAACTCATCGCCAAGGCACTGACGGAGCAAGCGCGCGCCGCCGCTGCCGCCAAGAGCGGTGCGGAAAAGAAACGCTTCGAGGCGCAGCTCGCAGCCGAAGAAAAGCGCAAGCAGCAACTGGAAGCGGCACAGGCGTCGCTCAAGGCGAAATACCAGGCCGCATGGAACAAAGCGCAGGCCGCGATGCAGGCACGGCAATTTGAAGACGCCGTTGTTTCCTATCGCCTCGCCGCCGCGACGATGCAAACCGCGGAAGTCGCCGCCGCGCTCAAGCAAGCCAATACGGAACTCGCCAAGACCAAGGAAGCGGCGGCCTTGGAGGCAAAGAAAAAGGCCCACGACCAACAAGTGCAAGTCGCGGTCAATAAGAAGCTCGCGCAGGGACGGGCGGCACTAGCCGCGAAGAATTACGAACAGGCGATTACCGCCTTCAAGGCAGCGGTCGCACTCAAGCCGGGCGATGTCGAATTGCAGACGGCGCTGGCTGAGGCTGAAACGGCTCGCGATCAGGCCCACGCATTGGTGAAGAAAGATGGTCTGCCGATGAAGGATCCAGGGGGAATTGTTCCGAAGAAGGAACCCCCCGATCGAACGAAACTCGCCTACGACGCGGCGATGAAATCCGCTCAGGCAGCATTTGCGAAAAAGCGCTACGACGATGCCATTGAGAAGGCGACCGAGGCGCTGCGGCAGAAACCGGGCGACCCCGAGGCGACTGAGCTTCTCGCCTCCGCCAAGAAAGCCAACACGGTCGCGGACTCAGCCGCGGTCGACGCCAAGAAGAAGCAGCAAGCGTATCTCACGGCTCTCCGTGAAGCGAGTACTGCCTATTCCGCAAAGAAGTACGAAGCC
This sequence comes from uncultured Gemmataceae bacterium, assembly GCA_963773845.1. Taxonomy (GTDB): domain Bacteria; phylum Planctomycetota; class Planctomycetia; order Gemmatales; family Gemmataceae; genus SIAJ01. The sequence continues at coordinate 2,068,820 of CAVZCU010000009.1, read as the reverse complement.
GCCATCGCCGCGGCGAAGGATGCTCTCGCCGCCAAGCCCGAAGATCCCAGCGCCACCCGAATCCTGAACAATGCCACCAACGCAATGCAGGCAGCCAAGACGGCGGCCTCAAATGCCGAGAAAAAGAAGGAAGAATTCGACACGGCGATGAAGTCCGGCCGCGCCGCGATGTCGAAAAAAGATTATGACGCCGCGATCCAGGCCTTTGACGAAGCCTTGAAGATTGAGCCACGTGACCCGACGGCGACCGCCCTGCTCAAGCAGGCGCAAGACGCCAAGTCGGTGGCCGCGACGAGCGCTAAACGAAAGCAGCTTTACGAAGCTTGGCTCGATCGCGCGGAAAAACTCGTGGCCGCCAAGCAGTACCCAAGCGCGATCGAAGCTTATCAGAATGCTCTCAAAGCCATGCCCGGCGACGCAGTTGCTACCAAAGGCCTGGCCGATGCCAAGGCAGCGACAACGGCGAAAAAGGACTCTGCCCCCCCGAAGAAAGAACCGCCGACCAAGAAGCAACTTTACGACGCGTGGCTGGAACGTGCCGAGCAACTCATGGCCGCCAAGCAGTACCAGGGAGCCGTACAGGCGTATCAGAATTCACTGCAGGCGATGCCCGGCGACCCAACGGCGACAAAGGGCCTCGCCGAGGCTCGTGCGGCGCTGAATCCGACCAAGGATCCCGTGCCGCCCAAGAAGGACCCGGTCGTACCCAAGACCGACCCGAACGCCGCCCGCGTCGCGGCCCTCTTGAGACAAGCCGTCGCCCAGGAAAATGCCCATAAGTATGCCGAAGCTCATCAGACTTACCAGGAAGTGCTGAAGCTAGCTCCGAGCAATGCCGAGGCGAAGAAACAATCGCTGTTTTGCCAATGGATGGACCAGGGCGTCCGCCAACTCAACGGCGGGCAAAAGGATCAGGCCGCCGCGAGCTTCCAACAGGCCTTGCGTATTGATCCGACGGATGCAAATGCCAAGAAACTATTGGCCCAAGCACAGGCCGCGCCGCCGAGGCCCAAGAAGAAGTGACGAAGGCGGGTCGGAGAAGTCTCTGCTTCGCCCGCTTTGAACTCGAGAGGATCGCGGCCAATGTGAACCAGCACGCGATTGCCGCCAAACGCGACGAGATGGTAACGAATACCGGGCGCAAACCCGACCAGAGTAAAACGGCCGTATTTGTCGGCGCGAATCTGGTCGGGCAAATCACCGATTGTCGCCGGATCCCGCTCGTCGACGTTTTGCACGAAGCCCGGACGAATGCCGGGCATCTACGACGCCGAGTTTATCTTCGAGCCAACTCGCTCACTGCTCTTTCCGTCGCGGAAATGATTGCTTGCTCCCACTTCGCATCATCGGGACGGAACGGAAACGTGATCCCGCGTGAGCTGTTTACGATCGCACCGAGGCCGTCGCGACGGAACGCGCCGGCCACGTCCTTCGCCGTCGCGCCCTGTGCGCCATAACCGGGGACCAGGAACCAGACGTCCGGCATTTCCTTTCGCAACGATGCAAGTTCCATTGGGCTGGTCGCGCCGACGACGGCGCCAATGTCGCCCAGCCCGCATTTCCGAATGGTCGGACGGTTCCAGTCGACGACCGCCGCCGCGACATGTTGATACAGCTTGCACTCACCGCAATCGAGGTCTTGGAACAACCCCGCACCCGCATTGCTCGTGCGGACAAGGACAAACAATCCCCGGCCGGCGGAATCGGCGCTCTTAATAAAGGGCTCGACTGCATCGCGGCCGAGATACGGGTTCACCGTGATCGCGTCGGCGTCCCAGACGGGCAACGCATTCCCACCGATCACCGTTCCACCGAATGCGGCATCCGCGTACGCAACAGCCGTCGATGCGATGTCGCCACGCTTGGAATCGAGAATGACGATGAGGCCGAGTTCCTTCGCCCGGCGAATCACGTGCTGTAATGCAACCATACCGGCCGGACCACACGCTTCGAAGAAAGCACTTTGCGGCTTCACGACCGGAACGCGCTTCGCGACCAGATCAAGCACCCGCAACAAGAATACCCGGAATGCCTCGGCGACGCTTTCGAGGTTTGCGGAATCGTGCGATGCCCGGATGGAATGCGGCAGCGATTCCCACCGCGGATCGAGGCCGACGCAAAGCGGCGTGCCCTTCATGCGGATGGCATCGGCGAGGCGGTCGGAAAAGGGAGTCGTCATGCTCTCAAGATTCCCGGCTTTGATACCGGTATGGTGAGAAGGCGGATCACTTCTTGATCGTCAATAAGATCGGCGCGCTCGCGTAGCTGATTTTCACGACAAAATTAATCGACACGTGAGCCAGTACGCAAATCGGCACATCCTCGATCGGCGCCGCGGTGGAATCAACTTTGAGCGTGATATAGCCCGCGCTGCCGTTGCCGAGCAGCGTCTTACTCTTGCCATCCACGATGGTCACGCCCGGCGGCAACGGGTTGCCGAACACGCTGCCAAGATGGCGTAAGAGCACATCGAGCGAAACGGCTTTGTCGTAATCGGCACGTCGCTTGATCGTGACCTCCAATTTGACTTGCTGTCCCGGTTTGAGCCTCAGGCGATCGGGTTTGACTTGCACATCGAGAATGTCCGATGGTTCCGTGACGCCGACCGCTTGCATTCGCGCTTCGAAGCGAGCGCGGCCGCCGCCCGGTGAATAAATCTCTTCCTCGGCAATTGCGGTGCGCTTCAGCGTCAGCGGCTTGCCTTCAAAGGTTGCTGTAGCGGCACCAACAATCTCGACGGCCGCGGCGTCGAGCTTCGCGTCGGGCTTGGCACTCACAACGATCAGGCCTTGCGTCATGCTTGGCGGAATCGTGAGAGGATTGACCGACACGCCTTTCGGCAGGCCATTGACCTGGACAGCAATCGGTCCCGTGAAGCCGTTGGTGCGCGTGGCCTGCACATACCATGCGGTGCGCGAGCCCGGTCCGATCATCGCTTTCGACGGATCACATTTCAAAGTGAAGTCCGGTTTGGCCCAGTCGGCAGCGAGGAAATAGACGTACCCGTCGCCCCCCTTGTTGTTCAGGTCGCGCAGGCGAACGATATAGTCGCCGTCGGCGGGTGGCGTGAAAACGATCGCGGGGTCCTTGCCATTGGCATCGTCATTCGAGGCAAGGACTTTACCGGCCGGATTGAGAATATCGAGGAAGCCGTCCAGTTGCGAAATCAACTCGGTGCCGAACCGGCGGGCAAATACCTCGAACGCGATCGCCTTGCCTTTGGTCCCATGAAACACGAAGTGATCGAGATCGCGCTTCTTGCCGATGCGGCCATTCGCTCCGCCGGGGATCGGCAGTCGAGTCGCCCGAGATGGCGAATCGTTCGGCTCCTGCTCGGTGACGAGTGGCAGCGAAGTAACTATAAACGCGGTCGGATTGGTTGCCTGGCCGTTCACATCAAGCACGACCGAAGAGACTCCGAGTTCCTTTGGGGCCGTGAACGGGACTTTCGGCGACATTAACCGTGCCGAGCCGACCGGCTCGATCTGGATTCTCTGTCCCGGATTGCCAGCGAGCGGAAAGATCTGCGTCACCCGCGGCCGGTCAGTGACTTGAAGCGCATAGACCCAACGCGGGTCGCCATCATAACGGGCATCGCGCACTTGAACGATATAATCGCCGTCCTTGGGGATCGTGAAAGTCAAAATGGGATCGGCGAACACGCCATCGTCGCTCGACGCGAGTTCGCGGCCGGTGGCATCGTAAAGAGTCAACAGCGGATCGGCGTGCTTTTGCAGATCGTGAATCTTGTCTTCAATTCGGGCGCAAACGACATCGAAGGTAAACGTTTGCCCGGCCTTCGCGGCGAAACGGAAGCAATCGACATCCTCCGCGACTTCGATGCGGCCGCTCACGACACAGGGGGTCTTGATCGGCTGGGCCTTGTCGATCGTATTGTTGTTCTTCGCTTCGAGAACGACCGGATCGCTGGTGATGATCAGTTGCCCCAGGCTCGAAATACCGAGCGATGATGCAACACGAAACTCACGCACGCCGAGCGGGGCGCCCGCGTCGACTTTAACGCGAATCTTGACGGAGCGCGTCTGCGTCGCCGGCTTCTTCCCCTTCTCCGCAACGACCTCGGCGGAAACGCCCTTGCCTTCCACAAGCACCTTGTAGACGCCCGCGAAGTTCATCTGCCCTTCGACGGTGACGTCGGTCGTCGTTCCCCACTGCACGGCCGTCGGCGTGCAATGCGTGATCATCGGGAAGGAAGTCTGGCCGTGGGCGGCGGTGGCAATCGCCAAGACCGCGATTGGCGTGCAGGAGCGGAAGGTCATCGAATCGACTCCGCGGCGGGGATAACAAGTTCAGCAGGTGCTGAATGTGGGCTCTCTTTCGGTGAAGCCTGAAGCACATGCGAAGGGGAGGCATGCCTGCGCTTCAGGCTCCAACGCGCCTTACCTTCGCTTGCACTTTTTGAAGTTGTGCGCTTTGCGAGGGTCGGAAAAACGAGCGGAGCCTGAAGCGTCAGCGAAGGCGACTCCAAATTCATACGCGGGCCGCGTCGCCTTCGCTGACGCTTCAGGCTCCGCTCTCGATCGTTTCCCAACTTGGCCGACCGCAATGCAATTCCTACGCTTCAGGCGCCAAAACTCACTTTCCAGCCGTGTAGCTTTCCAATTCGAGCGTCGCGTCCTGCGTGCCCAGAGTGAATTTCAGTTTCACAATGCCAATATCCTTGGCGAACCAGTATTCAACGGTCGTCTTGGTCGAACCGATGGTCATATCGGATCCCTTGACGTGAACGGCCTTTTGGTAGGTCCCGGCCGGTACTGTGACGTCTTCCATTGTTACCTTAAACGTGCCCTTGATCTGCTGGCCAGCGACTTTTGAATCCACGTTCCATTCCTTGGTCGCGGTCGGATCAGCAGGCAGAAACATGATCGGCGGCTCGGCGTTCAGTCCGTTGACGTTGTAGCGCAGCACGCCTTCCTTGGTGACGGCGACGACTTCGGTCGCGGATACCTTGGAACCCGCCGTCGTTTCGAGCTTGTAACCGGCCTGATTGGCGACCTTCTCGCTCCCCGTGACCTTTACCGAGATCGGCCCGCCCTGGACCTTATACTTCCACTCGGACCCGACCTTGAGTGGGTAGTACGGATTCTTGACGGGCCCCTCGTCGGCGGGAATGGCCGTCGAGACCGTCACCGTCAAGATGGCAAGGACAGACAGTCCGGCCAGACGCTTCATTGGAAAACTCCCGTGGGATAAGTACGTTGGGATTGCGACAGTTCTTTGTATCTTACGGCTGCGGAACGGGAAAGGTCGGTTCGCCGAGCTTACCGCCGGCAATTGCCTTGGCAACCGCTCCCGATTGCACGACCGCCTTCCACACCCAGTCGGCGTTGAGCGAAACTTTTCCGCTTCGCCAGCGGGCTGATTTCACCAGCGACTCCCCAGCCACGGCGAAACCCTCGGGGGTCAACGCCAGCCATTCGCTGTCGGCGAGTCCGACAAGCGTCACCAGTGCCCGGCCGCTCGCCGTGTCGAACAGGCGAACCTGCCCATCAAATGTTCCGGCGGCGACAACCTTCGCATCCTTATTCAAAGCAACCGCATAGACGACGGAACCCGTGGGAATCGTTCGCAATGCGGCCATTGTCTTCACATTCCAGAGGCGAACGGTCTTATCAGCGCCTGCGGAAGCCGCCAAGTCACCCTTTGGGCTCATGGCAATTTCGTAAACCGCTGTGCCGTGTCCCCCTGTGCGCTTCTTGCGTTCGCCGGTTTCCGCATCCCACCACGACAAACTCGGATCGAGTCCCGCGGTCACGACTGTTGACCCATCCGGATTGGCCGCGACTGCCAGCACTTCTTGCTCGGTGCCGCTCAATGTCAATCGACTCTGGCCAGTCTTTACATCGATCAGTCGGCCCGTTTTGTCCTTGCCGGCGGTTGCGATCCAATCGCCTTTCGGACCGAAAGCCACGGCGTACACGAAGTCCGAATGACCGGTAAACGTCAATGCGCTTTCACGGGTCGAAAGGTTCCAGATGCGCACCGTCTTATCGAAACTCGCGGATGCCAACTGCTTGCCGTCCGGACTAAAAGACAGACAGCCGACCACGTCGGTATGTCCGCCCAACGTGGCGACGTGTTTCCAATCGGCAGTCTGGAACAGCCGGATGTCGCCGCGCGCCGAGGGCTGCCCGCCTGAGACGGCGAGCAGCGAACCGTCCGGGCTGAATTTCAGATCATTGACGGCGGCGAGCACGTTGGTCAAGACTTTCGCGGGCTTAGCGCTTTTCAGGTCCCAGATGACGATGTGGCCATAGGAGCCGGCCGCCAGGTAGCGGCCATCGCCGCTGAAGGCAACTGCCGTGATGGGCGCTAACGGACCGATCGGCAATATCACTTGGAGCGGACCGGTCTGGCCCGCCTTGGCAACAGTCTTTGGAAGCCGCGTCGTCGTTGCGATCGTGATGTCCGTCTTGCGATGCGGCCGCCTGGGGGAAGTCGTGATCTCCGCCTCCTTCGGCCGCATTCCCTCGGGCATGCCGGCATCGATCCATTTCGACAGGAGCGCGACGGTTTCATCGGGCAACGGCTTGGCGTCGAGCGGCATCCGCCGTGATGGCTTGGGATGTCTGAGGATCGTGATCATCAAACTGGTCGATGATTTACCGGAGATGGCGACCGGCTTTTTGCGCCCTTTCTTGACTCCCGCGAGCGAATCGAGGGCCAGGCCGGCCGAGACATCCGGCTCGTTGATATTCTTCTGGCTGTGGCAGACGGTGCAGTGTTTACGCAAGATCGGCCGCACGTCCTGCCAATAGGTGGGATCGGCCGCACCCGCTATTGGCGCAAGCGCAAGTACGGCGAACGCAGCGCAAAGCCTTGAAGTCATTGGAAATTGCATGAGTCGTCGCAGGCGGGATCGGGACCAGGCAGGCATAGTTTGGTATATCAATTGTCAATCACCCATATTCGGGGAATTGGCCCATGCGTGCAAATCCAATTAAGCACTTATTGAAGCAAGGCAAGCCGGTGGTCGGCACCTGGCTGGGCTTGGCCAATGTGCCCGTCGCGCGGTTCCTGGCCCGCATGGGCTTCGCGTATTTGACCGTGGATATCGAACATAACGCGATGGGTATGGAGACGGCGACGAATATGTTCGGCTCGATCGCCGACGCGAACTGTGTCGCTCTGGCCCGTGTGCCGGCCGGCCGACACGATCACATCAAACGCGTGCTCGACAACGGAGCGCACGGCGTCGTCGTTCCGATGGTCAACACCCGCCGGGAAGCGGAAGAAGCGGTGGCGGCGTGTCTTTATCCCCCGGCCGGCAATCGCAGCGTTGGCGGGGCGGTCCATGCCATGAACTTCGATACGAGTGCAGCCGAGTATTATTTGAAGGCGAACGACGAGATCGCGGTGATTCTTCAGTGCGAGCACATCCAGGCGGTGCGCGATTTCGACCAGGTATTTTCCGTGCCGGGCATCGACGCCGTCTTCATCGGTCCGAACGATCTGGCAGCCAGTATGCGCACTGCGGATGGCAAGCCGCCTTCCACGGAGTTATTCGAGGAAACGCTGGCGGAGATTCTCGCCGGCTGCAAGCGGCTCGGCATCGCGGCGGGGATTCACACGTTCAGCGTGGAGGAAGCGAAGATGCGCATCGCCGACGGCTGGCAGTTCATCGCCATCAACAGCGAGCTGCGTTTCCTGATGGACGGAGCGAAGCGCGTCGTGGATGGAATGGGAATCCAACGCGCGGGGGAGATGGTGAAGTATTGAACGCTCAGGCTCAGGAGAGGCTCTCGACCTTTGCTTTCGCTTCGGCCAGCCCGCAACCGGTCAGTTCGCGATAGAGCCTTATGGCCTCGATCTTTTTGCCGGCCCGCGCCAGCGCTGCGGCTTCGTCCTCGGCCGCTTTGCTCACGTCGACATTGGAGTTGCGAAGCAATAAATCGAGTTTTCGTTCCAGTCGCACGGTGGCTGCGGACACTCGCCCGAGCATCAGTCCCAGTAGGATTGCGATTGCAACAACAATGATCGGTGCTACGGCATTCTCCATCGTCCAGCTCCTCTGCAGCTATTGTCGACACTTGTTGCGGCCGACTCAACTGTCGAACCAACTCTTGTTGAGCAAAAGGAAAACTGCGATGCCGCCCCAGAGGACGGCTAGGCCGCCACCGATCCATGCGTACATTGTTCCTTCTTGTCCGCCCATCGCTTGGCCGATCGTCATGCCCGCAGAGCCAATCGCCTTCGGACCAAAGTAGCCGAGGCCAACGATCCACGCCCAGAAGCGTCGACGGATAAGGCCATAGTCGACAATTGGTTCGAGAAGCGAAAGCATGACGACGAACATCCCTCCGTACATTCCGCCGCCATAGTAATTTGGCCCACGGCGAAAGAACCGCGGATCCTCCGCGATGAAGAAAATAAGCGGGAACATCGCAACCGCGCAAGAGATGGCCAGCATAACTACGAAGAACAGCCAGCGACCGAATGGCATGGCAGGTGACCTCCCGGCAGGGTCTGACGGTTCTGATGACTGGGTGGTATGTCAAATGAACCGCGAATTGGGAGTCTGCACAACAGGCGAATAATGTAACATTCCGCGCCCTCGATCGCAACGATTCCTTGGAATCAGCTTTTGCCAAGGATCTTCTTCACCCTCAGGGTTCGCTCCTCATTCCCCTCGATCGTAATCGCCCCTTCCGCCGCCGCCCCGGCCGGATAACTCGACACCGCCGCGAGTCGATATGCCTCCGTTCGCCGATGGGCCAGCATGTGATGGCCGCTGCGTCGTTCGCGTTCGGCACGCAGTGCCGCGATGTCGATCGGGCCGACGACGATCTTTTCGCCCGGCCCGGGATCGGCCTGCGATAAGATTCGGCCATCGTAATCGACGATCATGCTGCCGCCCGGCCACGAGAATGGAGGATAGTGCTTCGCGCTCGCTCCCTGGTTCGCGGCGACCACGTACGCCAGATTCTCCAGCGCCCGGCAGCGATTGACGACGGTCCACCAATCCATCGGCGGCGTCGCACCCCACGGGTCCATGTATGCCGAGACGCGGATCAGCACGTCGGCGCCTTGCAGGGCCAGCTCGCGGATCGCTTCGGGAAACAGCCAGTCGTAGCAGATGGCGCAGCCGAGTTTGCCGATCTCCGTCTCGGCGACCGGGAACATCGGCTCCGAATAGCCGGGAATATCGTGCGGGCTTGCATGAACTTCCCACGGCAGCCACGGGTGTACCTTGCGATACTTGTAGAGCAACCCCTCGGGCCCGATGAGGCAGGTCGTATTGAACACGCAGCCGGGATACTGCGTATCCACTTCCAGGAAGCTGCCGGTCTGCACGTAGACGTTCAATTCTCGAGCCTTCTTGTGATAGCGCTCGGTATGCTCGTTCGGGATGGGAATCGCCAGCTTGTCGCGCAGTTGCTCAACGGTGTCGTAGATCGGCGCCGCATGCGCGAACTCGGGGAAGACAACCAGCTTGACATCGCCAAACGGCCGATAGCCGACGACCGCTCGCTCGATCATCCCGAGCATGTGCCCGACGCGATCGGAGATTTCCGAACGATCGGCGGGATTCGGGAAGTCGGTCTGACAGGCGGCGGCAAGATACCGGGGTATAGGCATTGGCATAACTCTCCGATTCGTAGCACAACCGAGACGGTTGTGCTACGAATCGGAGGTCGCCGCGGGCAGCCCATATGCTTGACGGATCACGCTCGCTCGGTTAGCCTGACCAATGGAAGTTCACTCGCAGGTCCCAATGCGGCCAGTTGTCTGCCCATTTTCGATGCGAGCATTTGCGGTCGCTATCCTGGCAATCGCTGGGATGGCGCTGGTGCCGTGCGTCGGCGCAAGCAACATGCGGGGACTACGTGGCCATAGCCGGTGTCATGATTGGAGCAACTCCATTCGTTCACTGCTGGGACCGACCTGCCGCGGGTGCCCGCCCATTTGCCATGGGCCGCGTTGTTCGCAGTCGCCGGCGACACCCGACCTGCCACTCTCGGTGCCGCTGACTCCGCCGCCCGAATCCAAGCAGTCGTCGACATCGCACCGTCTGGAACTCGGCCACAATCAGAAGTCCGACTGGTTCATTCCCCGCTCCTGCAACGATCGACCAACCCATCTCCCATCTTCAATTTTCCATCCTCCGCGCGACGCGTAGCCAGTTTCCGAACTCTGTAGCGACGGATTGGTAATCGGTCCAATTCGTCTGCCAATTCGAGAGGACGGATTGCCAATCCGTCCCACAATACGCGTCCACTCCCGAACCCGAGCCGCGCCGATGGAACCCTCCACATCCCCCGTTGTGATCAAGCGCTCGCCACGCGTCGTGACGCAATATGTGCCGGCCGTCGGTCCGCGCCTGCGCGTCCTGCTCTTCGTCGTGTTCGGGCTATTCGCGTTTCTCGGCGCGACCGGCGTCTACCTCGGGGTTGTTTCGCTCGTCAACTACATTCGCTCGCCGAAGCAATTACACGACGCCATTCGGCCTGTGGGTCTTCCTGGCCCACTCCGCATTCGGCGTCATCGGCACCGCTGCCGTTCCTGCTATTCGGCATCACGTCATTGGTGGACCGCCCGGAAGCGGCCCAATCGCGTCCGCCGTGCGGCTCGGGCTCCTCGGTCTTCTTCGCCGGCTTGCTCGATCTGCCTGACGGGTTTCGCGCTCATTCAACTCGAAGGGCATGCCGCAGATTCCGACCGGCTCGCTCACGCGGATCATCGTCTACTGGCTGCACGTCATCGTGCCGGTCGGCGCCGATCTGGCTCTACGTCAAGCATCGCCAGGCGGGGCCGGCGATCAAATGGAAGGCTGCCAAGGCCTGGGGCCTGGGCGTCGGCGCGTTCACCGTCGGCATGGTCATCATGCACTCGCAGGATCCGCAGCGCTGGTTCCGCGAGGGGCCGAAGGAGGGGGTCAAATACTTCGAGCCCGCGGCCACGCGCACGGCCGACGGCAAGTTCATCAGTGCCGACACGCTGATGATGGACACCTACTGCGAGAAGTGTCATGCCGACATTTACAACGACCACTTCCACTCGGCCCACAAGTTTAGCTCGTTCAACAACCCCGCCTACCTCTTCAGCGTCCGCGAGACGCGCAAAGTCTCCAAGGAACGCGACGGCACGGTGAAGGCATCGCGCTGGTGTGCCGGCTGCCACGATCCCGTGCCGTTCCTGAGCGGGGCGTTCGACGACCCGAACTTCGACGACGTCAACGCACCCGACTGCCCACGCCGGCATCACTTGCACGGTCTGCCACGCCATCACCGCCCTGCACGGCACCATCGGCAACGGCGGCTACACGATCGAGGAGCCCGCCCACTACCCGTTCGCCAAGAGCACCGACCCGATTCTGCAGTGGATGAACAATCAGCTCGTGAAGGCCAAGCCCGACTTCCACAAGCAGACGTTCCTGAAGCCGTTCCACAAGACCGCCGAGTTCTGCGCGACCTGCCACAAGGTGAGCTTGCCGGTGGAACTGAACCACTACAAGGAGTTCCTTCGCGGCCAGAACCATTACGACACGTACTTGCTCAGCGGCGTCTCGGGCCACGGCGCCCGCAGCTTCTACTACCCGCCACAGGCGAAGAAGAACTGCGCCGTCTGCCACATGCCGCTGGAGCCGAGCATGGATTTCGGCTCCAAGGATTTCGACGGCACGGGCATGCGCAAGGTGCACAACCACCGCTTCCCCGGCTCGAACACCGGCCTGTTCAGCTCTCCTGCAAAGCGATCCGCGTTATGCCGATCACAAGGCCGAATTCCAGAAGACGGTCGATATGCACGCGGACTTCCTGAAGGGCACGGCGGCGGACGGCTCCGACAAGAAAGTCCGCATCGACCTCTTCGGCATGAAGCCAAACACGCTCGATGCCGGCACGGTGAAGGTGTTGCGGCCTGAGCTGCCCGTGTTGAAACCGGGCAAATCGTACATCGTCGAAGTCATCGTGCGCACGCTGGCGCTCGGCCATCCGCTCTCACAGGGAACGGTGGATTCGAATGAGATCTGGGTCGACTTCCAGGCCAAGGCCGGCGGCAAGGAGATCGCTCGCAATGGTGCGACTGCGAATCCAGACGACACCGGCCCGGTCGATCCATGGGCGCATTTCATCAACGTGCTCATGCTCGATCGCAACGGCAACCGCATCAATCGCCGCAACCCGCAGGACATCTTCACGCCGCTCTACAACAAGCAGATTCCCCCCGGCGCCGCGGCGGTCGCTCACTATCGGCTCGATGTCCCGAGCGATGTGACAGGCCCGATCGAACTCAACGCCCGCGTCCGCTACCGCAAGTTCGATTACGAGTACATGAAGCTCGTCCACGAAGGCCACGAACCGCCGAAGCTGCCGATCGTCGATATGTGCAGTGACCACGTCACCTGCCCGTGGCGGGCGTCGCTCCGAAGGTCGAGGAGCAAACGTCGCCGATCAAGCCGGTCTGGCAGCGCTGGAACGATTATGGCATCGCATGCCTTCTGGAAGGAGGCGGCAAGCACGGCCACTTCCGCCAGGCGGAGGAAGCGTTCCGCAAGCTGCTCACGATGGATGGGCCTGCCGTCTGGAACGGCCACCTCAACCTCGCGCGCGTCTATCATCCAGGAAGGTCGATTCGACGAGGCGGCGGTGGAACTGGATGCCTCCGGCAAATGCGATCCGCCGGCGCCGCAACGTGGAGCCGGGCCTGGTTTACCGCCGTCGTCAATAGCGGAACGGGCACGAAGAAGGAGCACAGCGACGCCGTCATTGCCGATCTGAGAACATCTGCTCGATCCGAACGCCCAGCCGGTCGATCGGCGGCTTCGACTTCACCAAGGACTATGTCGCCTGGGACATGCTGGCGCAATCGCCTGTTACAAGCGCCGGCAATACGAATCCAGCAGGATCGGAAGCCGGCCGCGTTCTACTGCTCGAAGCGATCAAGGCAGGCGGAGACGCGTCTGACTTACGACGCCGAAGATGTGGAAGCGCACGACCTGCTGATGCGCTGTTACGCGGAGATTGGCCGGCGATCAAGCCGACGGAATTGCCTGCCAAGGCCCCGTTGACGCAGCGGATGAAGCCGCGGCACGTGGCCATCGCGGCGCCGACGCCAAGCAGCCGGCCGCAGCGCCGAACCGAAGCGTGCGCTGCATCTCGTCGCGGGCATCCCGGCGATGTCCGATGCCGCGTCTGGCCGCGATTCGCGAAGCTTTGGCCAAGCTGCGCCGGCTTCCACGCGGAGAAGGAAACGGCAACGTACGGAGTCGCTGGCGGCCGCACTCTCCGTGCTGCATCGCGAATCGCACTGGCATCTACAAGCCGGACGAAGTCGCCGCAATCGCGTGCCACGCAGATTTATCGCGAATCGCATCCGGAAGCGAACTACGCGAGCCGCGCCCGCGTAATCTACCCGACGACCCGGGCCCAGCGCGATGCGATTCGATCAAGGCACGAGAGAGTTGCCGCAGTAGTCGTGTTGGATGGAACTTTCATTGTTGACCGCACGCTCCGCGTGCGGATGCCGCACGCGGAGCGTGCGGTCAACATTAGAATGGACGGACTATGTACCAATCGAAAACCATGAAAATACGCCTCTTCCTCGCCGCCGTCGCCGTCGTTGCCGCCGGCGTCGGCGCGTTCTATCTCGTCCGCTTGGTTCAGCAAACGTTCCGAAAGCCAGACGCCGCACGACCCCGGCCGGGCGATCATTCGCCATGTCGGCGAGGCGCCGGCGGTCCGTTTCACCGACGTGACGGCCATATCCGGCATCAACTTCAAGCACGTGAACGGCGCCACGCCGCAGAAGCTGCTGCCCGAAACGATGGGCGGCGGCGTCGCCGTCATCGACTACGATGGCGACGGCAAGCCCGACTTGTTGTTCACCAACTCGCGGCCCTGGCCCGGCCACGCAAGCCCGAACGACCCGAAGCCGACGCTCAAGCTCTATCGCAACCTCGGCGACTTCAAGTTCGAGGACGTGACCGAAAAGGTCGGGCTGAACGTCTCGACTCTTCGGCATGGGCGTCTGCGTCGGCGATTTCGACAACGACGGCCGGCCCGATATCTTCGTCTCGTGCGTCGGCAAGAACCATCTTGTTCCGCAACGTGGATGGCAAGAAGTTCGAGGACGTCACCGCGATTCGCCGGCGTCGGCGGCCCGTCGATTTGCCCGACGTGTCGAAGGACGAATTCCTGAAATGGAAGCGATCCGATCCCGTTCGGCACGTCCTGCACGTTCCTCGATTACGACGGCGACGGCCGGCTCGATCTGTTCGTTTGCCACTACGTCACCTGGTCGCCGGCCATTGATCTGTCGGTTGGCTCAACGCTGACCGGCGGCTCGCGAACCTATCAGCAGCCGCAGCTGCTCGAAGGCTCGCAGTGTACGCTCTATCGCAACGTCGATGGCAGGCACTTCGAAGATGTGTCGGCAGAAGCCGGGATCCTCGTCACCTCCAAGGAAGGGACCGATGCCAAGGATCGCACGTTCGTCCGGTCGGCAAGTCGCTCGGCGTGATTGTTTGCGATCCGGACGGCGACGGCTGGCCGGACATCATCGTCGCCAACGACACCGTGCGGAACTTCTTCTTCCACAACCGAAGGCGCGGCAAGTTCAAGGAGATCGGCAGACCGATCGGCGCCGCCTATGCCGACGAGGGCCAGCCCCGCGGCGGCATGGGCATCGACTGGGGCGAATTCGCGCCGGAACGTTCGGCCGCCGCCATCGCCAACTTCGCCAACGAACCGCTCACCATGCTGGAGAAGGACTCGCGCAAGCGGCCTGCTCTTCTCCGACTGCGCCAGCAGCGTCGGCCTTTCGGGCCCTAGTCGTACGACATTGAAGTTCGGCACGTTCTACTTCGATTACGACAATGACGGCCGCCTCGACATGCTCACGTGCAACGGACACATTGAGCCCGACATCTCGAGAATTCAGGCGAGCCAAAGCTATGCCCAGCCGCCGCAGTTATTCTGGAACACGGGCAACCCCGATTGCTACTTCGAGCCGGTGACCGCGAAGGAGTCCGGCGAGGATCTCTTCAAGCCGCTCGTCGGCCGCGGCTCGGCATTCGCCGACCTCGATGGCGACGGCCGGCTGGACATCATCTTGGCGGCGAACGGCGGTTCTCCACGCATCCTCCGCAACGACGGCCCGAGCGATCACCACTGGGTCCAGCTCGATCTGCGCGGCGACGGCAAGAAATCGAATCGCTCGGCGATCGGCGCGGAAGTCACGATTCAAGCAGGCGACATGACCCTGCACCGCCAGATCACTAGCGGCCGCGGATATCTTGAGCCAGTCCGAATTGGTCCTGACCGTTGGCCTCGGCAACGCAACGAAGATCGACAAGGTCACCGTCCGCTGGCCGGGCAAAGACGCCGGCAACGAAACCTGGACCGGCCTGACAATCGACAAGCGACATGTGCTCAAACAGGGTGAGGCAAAAGCGAGCCTCCGACGTTAGTGAGCGCTCCGGCGTTAGCGAGCTTCCGAGGTTAGCGAGCCTCCGAGGTTAGCGAGCCTCCGAGGTTAGCGAGCCTCCGACGTAAGTCGGGGGAGGAACGACGAGGCCCCGGAAAGCGGCAGGTTCCTCCCCCGACTTACGTCGGAGGCTCGCTAACCTCGGAGGCTCGCCAGCAAGTTGGTTTGATCCGAACTAGCTGCGATGGTCCGGTAGCGGACCCTTAGTCCCACGCTCCCCGTGCAAATCCTTCAGGAGGAACGTCATGTCTTCTCCGACTCCCGGCCCAGCAAAATCGAACGCGTGGCTATTGCTCGTGCTCGCGGTCGTGCTCCTCGGCGGCGCCGCCGCGGCGGTTTACTACTTGTTCTGGCCGCGAACTACCCCCAAGCCCCCCGAGGACATGGCCGGCGCGATGGCGGCGAATGTTCGCGGCGTCGGCTACATGGAGCAATTTGAATACAAGAAAGCCGTCGACGAATTCGAACAGGCGAGCAAGCTCGCGCCCGAGTGGACACCGGCAAGAATCAACCTCGCGATCGCTCTGTTCAATCAGCAACCGGACAAGGACAAAAATCTCGCCGCTCCCGTCACACGGGCGCAAGAGATCTTTCGCGAAATACTGACCAAGGACCCAAACAACCGATACGCCCACTACTGCCTGGGAGTCATTGCCCAGTATGTCGGCAATTTCCCGGAAGCGTACGGGCACTATGCCGTGGTCAACAACCTCGATCCCGATGACCCCCACACATGGTTGCGTCTTGGCACGTGTCATCCCAACGGTCCGCTGTCCGCCGAAGCGCGCAATTGCTTTGAGAAGGCAGTGAAGCTCGACCCGTATCTGAACGAGGCGCGGTATCGATTGTTCCAGGCTCTTCAGGAAACGGATCCTAAGGGAGCAGAGAAGCAACTCTCCGAGTTTGAACGGCTTCGAACCGTCGAATGGGAATCGATGTCGCGTCTGGAACGCTATAGCGAACAAGGAAAATATGCCGACGTGATTGGCCGCGACTTGTCGACGGCCGGCCGCCAGCCGATTGGGCCGATGCCCATGTTCGAAGCAGCCCCCGGGTTCAAGGTATCGCTTGCGCCGGAGTGAAATGGGCCGCGGCTTCCGACTTGTCGCCGATCCAACGGGCGGCGCGCGAGCGCTTCGGCGGCACAATCGTTCTGTTCGATTACAATCACGACGGTCGCCCCGACATCTTCCTGCTTTCCGCGGTAGTCGAAAACGGCAAGGTCCGCGATCTGCTCTTGCGCAACGATGGCAACAACGCCTACACCGATGTAACGGCCGCCGCCGGGCTTGCCACTCCCCGCCCGAGCCTCGGCGCTGCGGCCGCCGACTACGACAACGACGGCTTTCCCGATCTCGTGATTACCGGCGCCGGCGAACAGCATCTGTTTCGGAACAAGGGCGATGGCACTTTCGAAGAAGTTTCGGTCGCGGCCGGACTCGACAAGGTGAAAGGTGTCTGTCTCGGTTGCGGCTGGGTCGACCTCGATCAGGATTGCGATCTCGATTTGATCCTGTGCCAATTTGCCGACAGCGTCGAATCTGCGAGCGGCTTCGCCGCCAAGACTCCAAAAGCCGGCGGTGTCCTGCTGTTTGAGAACATCGGCGAAGCTCGACCGATCCCACCCGAACGCGCCGCAACAGCCCCTGACGACGAAATTCAAGACAAATGCCGCACTTTCAACGACCGTTGGGCCTTGCGCCGCGGTATCGTTCGTCGCGACCGACATGGACGGCGATGCGGATATCGACTTGATCGTGCTCGCCGACAACTCAAACCCATTGGTCATCGAAAACGACCGATTGATGCGCTTCCATCGAGTGTCGCCGGGCTGGGCGAACGACAAAGCGCATCGCTGGAACGGGGGGCTCGTATTCGTGGCCACACACGGCGAAAGCTCGGATTTGTTTCTCGTCCGCGCCGATGGCCCGCCGCTCTTTCTCAAAACGAAAGGCGTCAATGACTATGAACCGGGCCATACTAACAGCCCGCAACTGAAACAAGCAATGGCCGTCGATCTCGACATGGACGGCTGGCCGGATATTGTCGGGTTGAGCAGCGATGGCAAACCGGCCCTTTTGCAAAACCAATCGGATGGAAGATTGGATCACCGGACATCCGCATTTGGCGAGACGAACGCAGCGATTGGGACGGCGTCGGCGGACCTCGATGGCGACGGCGCCCCAGACCTGCTTCTGTGGTCTAGCAGCGGTCTTGCGCTCAAACGGAATGCCGGCAATGGCAACAAGGCGTTGCTGATCGAACCGACCGGGAAGCGCGATAAGGGAAAATCCGAGCGCACCAACGCCGATGGGATTGGTTGCCGGATCATTGCCCAATCGGGTCCCCACTGGACGGCAGCAGAGCGCACCACCGTATCCGGGGGTCTCGGCCAATCGATGATACCGACGGCACTTGGCATGGCGAAATCGGGCCAAGCCGAGGCCGTTCGCATGCGCTGGCCTGACGCAACCATACAAGCCGAACTTGGCATCAACGTTGGCGTCGTCGTGCGTATTTCGGAGAACAATCGCCAGTCCAATTCGTGCCCGGTGCTGGTCACTTGGGACGGCAAGCAATTCATTTTTATCACCGACTTTCTTGGCGCTGGCTCAATGGGTGAAACGGCGCTCGATGGTTCCACGCGTCCACCTCGGCCGGAGGAATCGGTCAAGATCGAACCCGGAAAACTGCGCGCGGTGAACGGTCAATTCCGATTGAAGATCGCCGAACCCATGGACGAAGTACTATATCTCGACCACCTGCGACTTGACGTCGTGGACCACCCATCCGAGTTGTCTGTCTTGCCGGACGAACGATTCGCGACTAGTGACCTCCAGCCAACTCAGAATCTCCTCGCGTTCCGTACGCGCCACTTTCCAAAATCGGCGACCGACCATCGCGGTCACGATGTGACGAGCCGATTACTCGAATTGGATCGCCGCTATGCCGACGGTATGCACCTCCGTTCGTGGATCGGCTACGCCGAAGATCATTCTTTGACTCTCGACTTCGGCATTTTGCCACGCGGCGGGAACGGCAAGTGGTATCTGGTACTATCGGGATGGACCGAGTACCCGTACCCCGAATCGATTTACGCGGCAGAGCGGGCAGGGGTGCCTGTCGCCTTCCCGGTATTGGAGAGACAATCCGCCGATGGACGGAGATGGGAATCGCTCGGCGATCTCGGTTTCCCGGCAGGCCTCCCGAAAACCATGACTCGAGAAGTGACTCAACTCAAGGGCGGTGAGTCGTGCATTCTGCGGATAAGAACCAACCTCCAGATCTATTGGGACCAAGTCTACCTTGTGCAAGCGCAAGCCGATGCAGGCCGTGCGACCTGCCTGAGCGTTGCGGCCGCGAAGCTCGTGGCGCGCGGCTTCATGCAAGAACTGTATCCCGATGGCCGCCCACCTCACGTTTACGATGACGCGAAAACAGAATCCGTGCCCGTCACCCGATGGAAGGGAAACTTGACGCGTCTTGGCGATGTGACCGATTTGCTCCTCCGAGCGGACGACCGCTTCGTGATCTGCGGGCCGGGCGACGAAATCACCGTCCAATTCGATGCAAACAAGGTACCGGAACTCCCGCGCGGCTGGACACGCTCGTTCGTCTTGAGGTTGCGCGGCTATTGCAAGGACGTATCGCCGACGACGGCCACTGGCGGGCAGATCGATCCTCTCCCCTTCCGGGCCATGAAGAACTATCCGGATTTCGGCGGCGTGAAGCCGCCCGTCACCGATGCCGCGAAATGGCATACGCGGCCGGCGGGCGGAAGATAGGGATGCCTCATTCAAACCAAGTTTTGTTTCACAGGGCGTGAAAAGATTTCACCGGGTGACAGAGAAATGAAGCAATACAACGTGGACCGCCCTGGAGGAGAACGTCGTCCATGAACAATCCAGACACATTGCGCGACGCCTGGGTTCACCTTCCCTCCGAAGACGATGTTCGCGCCGCATCGGCCGGCCGCGTTCATCCGTACGAAGACTTCCTCGGCGGCCGGATCGCGCACATGGCCCGGCTGGTCATGGCTCATCCATTGATTGGGCCCGCCATGCGCCAGCTCAGTGCGGCCGTGTTGTTTGGCCCCGGCTCGTTGACAAGGGCCGAGCGCGAAACCGTCGCCGCGGTGACCGCGGCCGCTCACCAATGCGCTTATTGAACGGCCCATCACGCACAGTTTGTGCGTTGCGAAAAGGGAAATCTGAAACTGGCCGATGCGATCGCGGCCGGGAACTGGCGAGCGGCCGAGGGATTGACGGACCGCGAGATCGCCCTGTGCACCGTGGCCGAAAAACTGAGCGCCACGCCGAGCCGGATGATCGAAGAAGACTGGCAACCGCTCCGCGAACTCGGCTTCGACGACCAGGCCTGTCTGGAAGTGGCGCACATCGTCGGCTTGTTCAACTATTACGTGCGCCTGGCGGATGGATTTGGCTTGCGTCCGACGGAATACGGCGGCGGTAAATAGTTTAAGGACCCACCACGAAGGCACGAAGATCACACAAAGACACGAAGAAGAAGCATGTTTGCTTTGTGTCTTTGTGTGATCTTCGTGCCTTCGTGGTGGGTTCCTCCGTCGTCGCTTCGACTACAGTCCTTCCACCTCATAGCCCTTGCGATAGTGCTTGCGAACAAATTCGTTCGCTTTCGCCTCGTTCGTCACTTTCAACTTCTCGCCATCCCACTGCAGCGTCGTCTTCGGGAATCGCGTGGACAGGCAGCCGAGCAGGACAGATTCGCTGAGCGGGCCGGAGTACGAGAACGGCGCCGATGTCTTGCCGTTGCCGCGACACGCTTCGACGAATTGCAGGTAGTGATTGTCGCCAGGAACGCGACCGAGCCGAACGGCCGCGAACTTCTCGCCGGGCACGAGAATCGGGAACGCAATGTACGGCGAATACATGACGCCTTTCTCGCCGATGTAAATCGAGCCCTGATCGCTTACCTTAGATTGCTCGGCCTGCTTCAGCACTTCCGCCGGCGGGCGCAAGTGGCCGTTGTACCAGGTCAGCGCGAAGCCCTTCGCCGTGTATTTGGTTTCGGGGAACTCGTATTTCACCTGATTATTGAGGCCCCAATTGTCGGCGTTCGGCACATCCCCGTCGGAGCGAACACTCGTCGGCGTCGTCAGTGCGAGTGCACCAAACACGGGATCGAGAATATGGCAACCCATGTCGCCGAACGTGCCGGTGCCAAAGTCGAGCCGCTTTCGCCAGTTGCCCGGATGGTAGTAGCCGCCGCCGATGAACGGCCGCTCCGCGGCGACGCCGAGCCAGCCATTCCAGTCAAAGCCCTTGGGGATCGGATCGTGGCGGTCGGGCCGCGGATTGTTGTCGCCCCATTGCTTGCCGCTCCAGCTATGGACTTCCTTGACCTTGCCGATCACGCCCGATTGAATCCACGCCACGATCGTCTTGTGTTCGGACGCAGAGTGAATCTGAATGCCCATCTGGCTGACGATCTTTTTGTCCGCGGCCGCCTTGGCGAGTTGCCGGGCTTCGTAGATGGTCTGCGTCAGCGGCTTTTGCGTGTAGACATTGAGTCCGCGATGAATGGCGCTCATCGTAATCGGCGCGTGCATGTGGTCTGGCGTCGACACATTGACCGAGTCCAGGTGCTTTTCCTTATCGAGCAGTTCCCGCCAATCCTGGTAGACACGGACATCGGGAAAGCGCTTTTTCACATCCTTGACGTGGGTGAGATCGACGTCGGCGACGGCGACGAGCTTCCAGTGCTTGCTCCCGGAAAGCGAACCAATATCCGAGCCCGCCATGCCGCTCGCCCCGAAGCTGGCGTGCAGAACTGTCTCGCTTGGCGCCGCTGTCGCGAAATGTCGAAAGACCGACGGAGCCGCAAGGCCGGTCGCTATCGCGCCGAGTGCGGCTCGACGAGTCAAAGTGGTTGTCATGTGCGATCCCCGGAGGAGAGAAAATCAATCTTGGGTAGACTAGCTCAAGACTCCTGTAATCAGTTCGCCATGTACGTCAGTCAGACGCATGTCGCGGCCGCCGAAACGGAACGTCAGCCGCTTGTGATCGACGCCGAGCAGATGCAACATCGTCGCGTGCAGGTCGTACATTTCGAGCTTGTCCTTGACCGCTTTGTAGCCCCACTCATCGGTTTCGCCAAATGCGCTGCCCGCCTTTACGCCCCCGCCCGCAAGCCAGACCGTGTAGCCAAACGGGTTGTGATCGCGGCCGTTCGCCCCTTGCGCGAAGGGCGTGCGGCCGAACTCACCGGCCCAGATCAAGAGCGTTTCCTTGAGCAAGCCACGCGATTCGAGATCGCTCAAGAGGGCCGCGATTGGCTGATCAACCGCTCGAGCGTTGTCCTCATGCCCCTTCTTCAAATTGGAATGCTGGTCCCAACGGTCGCCGCCGCTCGCCGGGCAGGTCAATTCGATGAAGCGCACGCCGCGTTCAATCAGCCGCCTCGCGATCAGGCACTGCTGGCCAAAGGTTCGCGTCTGTGGGAACGCGGCATCGAGTCCATACAGGCTTTTCGTCTTGTCCGACTCGCCTTTCAAGTTCATCAACTCCGGCACGGCGGACTGCATCCGAAACGCCGTCTCGTAGTTCTTGATCGCCGACTCGATCTCATCTCCGCCGCCCAGGCGTTCGTGGGCCCCGGCATCGAGCTTGCGCAAGAGATTGAGCTTGCCCTTCTGCAAATCGGACGACGGCTCGAGCGGAACCACATTCGCCACCGGCGGATTGCCGGCACGAAACACGGAGCCTTGATACGCTGCCGGCAGGAAGCCGCTGTTGAAGTTGTCGAGCCCGCCCGGCGGAATCAGCCCACCGTTGAGCACAATGAATGCGGGCAGTTCCTTGTTCTCGCTGCCCAGGCCGTAGCCGACCCACGCCCCCATGCTCGGCCGGCCCTGGATGCCGCTGCCGGTATGCAGGAAGTAATTGGCACTCGTGTGCTCCGGGAACTTCGACGTCAGCGAACGAACGACGGCTAGCTTATCCACGTGCTTCGCGACGTGTGGAAACAGTTCGCTCACCCATTGCCCGCACTCGCCATAGCTGCTTGAACTTCCACGGCGAGGCCATCACTTTGCCAACATTGTTGAACTGCGTCGGCTCGACCTTGAAGACCGAATGCGGATCGCGACCATCGTACTTTTCGAGAAGCGGCTTGTAGTCGAAGGTATCGACTTGCGACGGTCCGCCGTCCATGTAGAGGAAGATGACGCTCTTGGCCTTCGCGCGATGATGCTGGATGGGCCGCCGAATCGACTCCGTCGCCCGCCCCTCCTCGGCCAGCAATGTCGCCAGCGCGACGGCGCCGAAGCCGTTGGCGGCCCTGGTGAGGAGCTGACGGCGCGATATGCGATCGAACACAGAGAATCCGGTCGGCATGGTGTTTCAATTCAGGTACAAGAAATCCTTCGTATTAAACAACATGTGCGCCAGGTCCGCCCACGGTTTCACGTTCTCGGCGCCGGTACCATAGCGGGTCCCTTGCTCTGTCAAGAATTCAACACACGCGGTCGATTCATCATGTGATGGCGCACGTCCGAACGCCGCGAGATACATTCCGCGGATGCGCTCCGGAGTCGATCCCGGCCGCGACAGCACCGCCTTCGCCCACACTTCTGCCTGTTGATGAATGAAGGGATCGTTCAAGAGAATCAGCGCCTGGGCCGGGACATTCGACACCTGCCGGCGGCCCACCGTTGAGAATGGGATCGGGGTATCAAATGCGAGCAGCATCGGGCTCAGGAAATTGCGCTTAACGCTTAAATAGATGGAACGCCGTCCATCGCCGTCCAGCGGGCCGCTCGCCGGCCGGCCGCGGCCTTCGAGGAAGGGCGTCAAATGAATCGGCACCGACCGCCCGTATTGGGTGACGTTCAATCGCCCGGACACCGCGAGCATCGAATCGCGGATCGCCTCCCCCTCGAGCCGGCGCAGACGAAAATGGTGCAAGAGCAGGTTCTGCGGGTCCGCCTGGTCCGCTGCCGGATCGCTCTGCGTGGACATTGCGTACGTACTCGACAGCACAAGATCGCGGATCAGGTGTTTCAGCGACCAGCCATCGCCAACAAAACGATCGGCCAGAAAGTCGAGCAATTCCGGATGTGTCGGCCGTTCGCCGAGCACGCCGAAGTTGTCCACCGAAGCAACGATTCCGCGACCAAAAAGATGATGCCAGACGCGATTGACGAACACGCGTGCGATGAACGGATTCAACGCCGGATCCACCATCTGATTGGCCAATTCCAATCGGCCACTGCCCGACGAATGAATGGGCTGTATGCCGGCGATCGCTTCGAGAAATCGCCGCGGAACTCGCACTCCGGGCACCTTCGGCGAGCCGCGGACGAAGACGTTTTCATCGACGCCATTCCCATCCCAAATTGCCGGAGCCAATCGCGAGACCCGATAGATGTCATTAGCGAAAACCTGGTGAGCACCGATGTATCGTTCGCAAATGTCGTGCACTTTGTCGGACGCACGAACATGTTCGAGCCAAAGATTCGCAATGCGGGCCTCGGTCGCCGTGACGGGCGGTCGGTCCTTCATTCGAGCCAACACATTCGAAAATAGTCGTTGATAACCAGCCGCGAGCTCGACAGGCGACAAAGTACTCTCGGGCGGAACGATGACGCTCGCCACCGGTTCTGGCGGTGATCCATCGCTTTGGACCACCTTTGCCACTGCAAAATCGCTGTTGGGCGCGGGGGTGAATTCGATGTGGACCGGCTGCCCGCAATACGGGGTCAGATCATGCGTGACCCAGTGGAAGCCATCCTTGACGGCGAAGTTCATCACCAGTTGACCGTGCAGCGGACCATCGATGAGCGTATGCCCATCGACGGCCGCATACGCCATACCAGCGCCCTTGACGAGGTAATGAATCTTGCCGTTGCCAACGCGGAAATTGGGCGTGCGAATTGTGCGCCCCGATCGCCCTTGCTTCCCCATTGCACCGCGATCCAATTCGGTGCCCGGCGGCGTCTGCAAGACGTCCCATGCCCGGTCGTACTGGGCGGCGCACCAATCGGCAAAACGAACCGTGCCATCGCGCACAAGTAATTGGCCCGGCCGTATCGCTCCGGTGCCGAAACTACCGCCGTCCGTCATCCAATCGCTTGGCTTGTTCGTGGCGTAATCGATGACCAGGTCCGCCTCAAGCGGTTGCTGCTTGCCGGCAGGACCTGCAGACACGAGCTGTTCCAACAATTGCTTCGCGTCCTTGGCTGATTGGTCGGTGACGCACTTGGCCCAAAGATAAAGCGGATGCGATCGATCCGCTGCGGCTCGCAAAGTGGCATCAATCCAGCCCGCCAGGCGGGCGGGGTCGAGCCTTCTCTTGATCGCAAGTTCGCCGACCCGATCGCCCAACGCCGCTCCTGATCGGATCGCGTCGCGAGCGGCGAGCAAGTAGTCGGCGAGTTGATTCGCCTCCGGCTCCGCTGCCCGAGCTATGGCGACCGCCAGCTTACTGGCCGATTGGCGATTGAGATCGGCGAAACAATCGGCAACTCGTTGGTTGTGCTCCAAGGAGTCGAATCGCACGAGCCGATAGGTCGAACTTTCGATGAACCCGTACAGCGAATAGTAATCCCTCGTGGAAATCGCATCGAATTTGTGATCGTGACAACGTGCGCACGCAATGGTCAAGCCAAGAAACGCTTTGCCCAGTACATCGATCCGGTTGTCAAATCGATCCGCCTGATCCTGGCGAATGTCAACCGGCGAATGCACTTCTTCGCCCAAAAACCAAAAGCCTGTTCCCAGGATCGATTCATTGAACTCTTGCGTCGGATGCAGTCTCAGATGATCGAACAAATCGCCGGCGATATGCTCGCGAACGAATTGGTTGTACGGTAAATCCGCATTCAATGCACGAATGACGTAGTCGCGGTATTCGTAGGCGTTGGGAATGGCGGGATCGAATTCGTGACCGCGAGTCTCCGCATAGCGCACCAGATCGAGCCAGTGACGGCCCCAGCGCTCGCCGAAGTGTGGAGAGGCTAACAAACGGTCAACGACCCTGGCACGGACGGCTGGCGAGCGGTCGGCAAGAAACGCATCGATCTCATCGGGCGTCGGCGGCAAGCCAATCAAGTCAAACGTCACGCGACGAATCCACGCTCGCCGCTCCGCCGGCCCCGCCGGCTTCAATCCCTTTTCTTCAAGCTCGGCGAGCACAAAGCGATCGACCGATCCCTTCGGCCACAAAGAATCGCGCACCGCCGGCGGTTGAGTTGCTCGGACTGGCTGCCACGCCCAATGTTCTCGCTTGCGCTTGGCCAGATCGAAGCCGGAAGTGGTGGCAATCGTCGCCGAATCGTTGGGCCAAACGGCCCCGACCTTCACCCATGCGACCAAGTCGGCGATTTGCGCTTCGGACAACTTGCCCTTGGGGGGCATTTGCAAATCGGTGTTCTCGTACCGTACCGCTTCAATCAATCGGCTCTTCTCGGGCTTGCCGGGCACAAGAGCGGTCCCGCTGTCGCCCCCTTTGATCATCGCCGCCCGACTATCGAGGCGTAAGCCGCCCTTGGGGGCTTTCCCCTTCAGATCGCCGTGACATTTGAGACATTGCTCGGCAAGAAGTGGTCGAATTCGTTTTTCGAAGAAGTCCGGTGAACTCGCCGGCTCGGCGGCCTGGATGCCGACTGTGAATAGGGCGACACTCGAAACGGCAAGCAAACGAGCCAGCATCGAGCACCTTGAGAAGGGACAAATGACGCCCGTGGACCACGGCGGGGAGGCAGGTGCTTTCTTTATACCCGACATTCACCACCCGTTGTAGGGTGGGCACAGGCTTTGCGAGCCGACCGAGGGGCTACTTGGCTCCGCAATGCCTCTCCGCCCAGCAAATCCCGACCGAACCTGCATCAGCCCAACGGCAGATGCCCCTGCCCTGGCTTTGCTGGCGGATCGTCGGACGAGCCTCGCACCAGGCGCACCAGGTCGCTTGCCCCTACCGGGTGCGGCAAGGCAAACCGCTCGCCATATTTGAAGCCACATCGCGCGCCATCGGCGGCCGCCTGGCCGCTGAGGAAATGCTTCAACATTTCCAGGCGAGCGGAATCGAATTGCGATTCGTAGCAGCGAATCGCTTCCAGCTTTTGCTCGAATGTATCGGAAATATCAATCACAAACGTGCTGTGCCATAGCCGCTGCTCGGCATCGAACGGCGTCGGCACGTAGACGAGGTGAGGCACTCGGTAAGGCTCGGTTTTATCGAACCGGTCGTCCCACTTGGTCAATTGCGAATAGAACCGGCCGGCCTCGACGAGCAAATGTCCTTGATAGTGGTCCGGCGACGCGGCGGGCGTCCGTCCCGCAACGGTCATGACAATCGATGGACGATAACGCCGCAACTCGGCGCCGAGACGAAACCGGCCTTCGGGCGAATCCATCAGCACACGATTCGGCAATGCCAGATTGATGCGCACTTGAACGCCGAGAACCTTACGTGCGGCCTCGGCCTCGCGGCCGCGAATCTCCTCGGTTCCCCGCGGCGTCGGCTCGCCGCTGGTCAGATCGATGATGCCGACGCGGTGTCCTTGCTTCACCAACTTGGCGAGCGTGCCGCCGCAGGTGATTTCCAGATCGTCGGGGTGCGGGGCGACGGCAACGACGTCGAGGCGGTCGGTTGGTTCAGTCATTAGTGAACCTCTGGGGAGTTGTTTTTTCGCGAATAGCCCTCGGGGTCGATCACGACGACGCCAATTCTATCGGCCCATTCACGAACTCGTTGTGCGTCGCCCAAGCTCACGACCAGACGAAACGAGAATTTCTTCCGCGTGTTGACGGTCAATTGGCAAAGTGGGATCGGCAGATCCTTGTCGACATAGTCCTCATCTGGATCGCTGGCGAAATGGATCGCTTCGATATCCTTCGTCTCGTATCGCCCGAGCGGAGTCGCTTGCAATTCGCTGCCCAATCGCAAGCGCGACACCGGCCGACGAGTGATTGCGCCACGAGCACCAACCATGAGGCGAAGATCAAGACCAGGGTCAAAATGAGGACGGGGAATTGCCACCGATGTGGCGTCCGCACTGCCAAAACCATCGCGGCGCCAAACCAAAAGATGCCCCATGTGAAGAGCCAAAGCAAGCCGAGCGACCAGGCACAGCGCCGGTTGCGAATCGTGCGGTCGACGGTGTCAAAGCTCGGAGGCATCGAAAGTAATTCCGCCGCTTGTGGAATAGCCGCGAACCGAGTTCTTTTCGCCCGTCAACCACTCCACCAAGCGATTTGCTTCGGCTTCCGTTACCAAGAGCCAACAGTTGGTCTTCAAGCGCCGGCCCTTAGCCATAATCTGAGCCTCATAAAACCGCCGACCGCGTTGCATTTCGTCGTAGTCGTCGTCTCGGGCAGGAGTGAATTTCATTCTCTTCACGTTCTGATGCTGGATAACGACATTGCGCGTGATTCGCTTAACAAAGATGGAGTCTTGAAGAATCACGACCTGTTCGATTGGATTCAATGCGTCGGACCATTGACCGAGGTACACACCCGCAAACGAAACCGCTATTCCGAGGATTCCTGCCGATAAGACGTCGACCCCAACTAGCGGAAGCGTGCACACCAAGGCAAGGCCGCCAAACTGAAGGCTCCAAGGAATGATTCGCAACAACCGAGCTGCCGGCAGCCAATAGGACCAATTCTGCACCCGTGGTTTGCCGCTCAGGATGCTCTCGAGAAGTTCCGTTGCAGACGGATTCCGGCTCACACGT
This sequence comes from uncultured Gemmataceae bacterium, assembly GCA_963773845.1. Classification (GTDB taxonomy): domain Bacteria; phylum Planctomycetota; class Planctomycetia; order Gemmatales; family Gemmataceae; genus SIAJ01. The sequence continues at coordinate 2,040,655 of CAVZCU010000009.1, read as the reverse complement.
CAATCTCCTCCGCCGCGACCTTGTCCGCATTCGCCATGATTTCACGATAACGATGCGACGCGTCCTTGCCGAGCAAATGATTGAAAGTCTCATCCGCCTTTAACGGGTTGTCGATTTCGACTTTCAGCAAAATGCGATTCCGGCGGTCGAGCGTCGTCTCCTTCAATTCGCTTGCGTCCATTTCGCCAAGGCCTTTGAATCGCTTTACGTCATACTTCGCGTTCTGGCGCAGCTTGGCGATGATTTCTTCCCTGTGCAGATCGTCGCGGGCCCAGTGCGTCTCCTTGCCGACGTCGATCCGATACAGCGGCGGCTGAGCAATGTAGACATGCCCCTTGCGGATGAGATCGGTCATGTGTCGGAAGAAGAAGTCGAGCAAGAGCGTCGAGATGTGGTGCCCGTCCGCGTCGGCGTCCATCAGCAGGATGATCTTGCCGTAGCGCAGCCCCTCGATGTTGAACTTCTCGCCGGCCCCGGTGCCGATCGCGGTGACCAAGTCATTGAGTTCTTGATTGCCGAGCACCTTGATCGTCGCGAGTCCTTCGCTGTTGAGGATCTTGCCTCGTAGGGGCAACACGGCCTGGGTGCGGTTATCGCGGCCCTGCTTCGCCGACCCGCCGGCTGAATCGCCCTCGACAATGAACAATTCGGTTTCATCGGCATCGGTCGCCTTGCAATCGGCCAGTTTGCCCGGCAGATTTAATCGCCGCGAGCTCGCTGACTTGCGCTTCACTTCGGTGGCCGCTTGCCGCGATGCCTCGCGGCGCGCGCCGCCATGATGATGCGGCCGACGATCTGGCCCGCCGCGGTGGCATTCGCATTCAGCCACGTTTCGATCGCCGGCCGGACGAAGCTCTCGACCGCTGCCGTCAGTTCCGGATTGTTGAGCCGCTCTTTGGTCTGCCCCTGGAACATCGGCTCGCGAACGAACACCGAAATAATGCCGACAATGCCCTCGCGAATATCTTCGGCGGCGATCGTCGAGTCCTTTCACCTTGACCTTGTGCGTCTCCATGTAGTTGCGGATCGCCTTCACGATGGCGCCCTTGAGTCCGTTCTCGTGCGTGCCGCCGGAGGCCGTGCGAATACCGTTCACGAACGAGCGGATCACTTCATCCGTCGATTCAGTCCATTGCAGGGCAACTTCCATCTTCTGGCCATTGTCGCGCGAAACAGTAAACGGCGCCTCCGTGACGGTCGGCTTTTGCCCTTCGGTGATCAGCCGTCCCAGATACTCGGGAATTCCGCCTGGATGGGTCAGGTCGTGGGTCTCGCCCTTCTTCTCGTCCTTGAAGTGGATCTTCAAGCCCGAGTGGATGTAGGACATTGCCTCCAGGTGTTCCTTGATCTCGTCGGCGTCGAAGTGCGTGGTCTTGAAGATCGACTCGTCCGGCTCGAAGTAAATGCTCGTGCCGTGGCCACGGTAGGTATCGAGCTTTTCCACCTTGGTCGTTGGCACGCCACGGGCGTACTTCTGGCACCATTCGTAGCCATCGCGGCGCACGGTCGCGATCAGCTTCTTGGAGAGCGCATTGACAACCGACGCGCCGACGCCGTGCAAACCGCCGGAATAGAAATAGCCTTCCTGTCGCCGAACTTGCCGCCGGCGTGCAGAACGGTGAGCACCAGTTCCAGGCCGGACTTCTTGTGCTTCGGATGAATGTCGACGGGGATGCCGCGGCCGTTGTCCGTGATCGTGATCGCGTCGCCGTTCTTGTGCAGCGTGACGGTGATCGAGTCGGCATAGCTGTTGAGGTATTCGTCAACGCAGTTATCAACGATTTCCCAGACCAGGTGATGCAAACCCTTGGAGTCGGTGCTGCCGATGTACATGCTCGGCCGCTTGCGCACCGGTTCGAGGCCTTCGAGCACTTGGATCGAAGAGGCGGTCGTATATCGAGGGGCGGTTGCGGTGGACATTCTCGAGAAATCCTCAGCTAAAGTGCAAAATCAATTCGATTCTGTTTATCGCTCGAGCCAACATCTCGAACGCTAAACGACGTGCACGACTGTCGTCTAATCAAACAACCCGCCATTCTTCTTGCCGTTCTTCTCATGCGGCTTGCCGTTCTTCTCCTCCGCCAGTTCGATCGCGTCCCAGTCCATTAACTCGATCGGTGGCGGGATGATTCTGATGAATTGAGTGCGCTTCACTTCTTGATGGCCCGAGCCGCCGCGGCCCACCGTTGGCTTGCCTCCGCCCAACTCGCGGGTTTGGCCGCCCGAAGTCTCCACATCCATCTTCGTGAACCGGCCGTGGACGAGTGCGCCGCCGATGCACTTGTCATCGTCGTGCACCTTAATGCCGATCACGCCACGACCGGCGCCGGAGAGCACGTTCACCTCGTTGATCGGGAAATGAATGACGTGCCCCTCGGTCGAAACGAGGAACATCGTCTCCTCCACAATCTTCGTCCGCTTGCCTTCGACCCAGTGGTATTGGCCGAGCACCTTGGCCAGGACGACTTTCTCGCCCTCGCGGAGTCGGGTGTACAGCCGGCCCGCTTTCGTGGATGCTTCCCGATACGGGGCGAGCGGCAACCGCGCGCAGTAGCCGGCACTCGTCGCCATCAAGAGATAAGGGCCGGGGGGGTCGCCCTTGCTCGCGGGCTTGGTTTCCAGGTCGATGAAGCGTGGGTCGGTGGTGGCGGCGTCGATGATCCGCACCTGGTCGTCGAGCTTGAAGAACTTACTGATCGGTTCGCCGTACCCGGAGCTGACCGGCACCTCGTTGACGCGCATCGTGTATGCCGTCCCGTCGTCGGCGAAGAAGACGACGTGGTCCAGTGTGTTTCCGGGAACAACCGCAATGACCTGGTCGCCTTCACGCACCCGTGTGCCTTCCACCGATGCCAGCCGGCCGACACGCTTGATCCAGCCATCGCGGGTGAGCACGACATTGGTATTCTCGCGAACAATGTAGGCTTCCGGATTGAATTCCAGAACGTCTTCATCCGTTGCCATTCGGCTATTACGGCGTTCGCTGTATTTGTCCGCGATTGCCAATAGCTCCGTCTTCACGATCGACCACAGCCGGCGATTCGATTTCAGGATTGCTTCAATCTCCTCAGCGGCGGCCTTCTTCTCCTTCAGTTCCTCAAGGATCTTTTTGATTTCGAGTTGGGCAATCTTGTAAAGCTGGGCGTCGAGTATCGCGTCGGTCTGGTCGGCGTCGAGATCGAACGCCTTCATCAGTTTCTCGGCTGCGTCGGCCTTGCCTTGCGACTCGCGAATTATTTTGATCGCCCGATCGAGGGCGTTGAATATGACCTTGAAGCCTTCCAAGATGTGGATCCGCTTCCGCAAGACGTTCAATTCATACTGGAACCGCCGCCTGACCGTGGTGAGCCGAAAATCGAGGAAGTGCCGAAGAATCGCCTTCAGGCCGAGCCGCTCCGGCCGGGTGGCGCCATCGTCACTCGGCACCAGGCAGGTCATGTTGTAAGAGTAGTTCGTCTGTAGGTCCGTGTGCCGATAAAGGTAGGCCATCACCATCTCCGGGTCGGTGCCCGGCTTGAGGTCGAGGGTGATGCGGAAACCTTCCTTCTTGTTCGTCTCATTCGTCACGCCGACCAGTCCGGGCACCTTGCGATCTTCAACGAGGATCCCGATCGCCTTTTCAATTCCCTCCTTGTCCGTCCCGTAAGGAATGGAAGTGATGACGATCTGCGGCAGCTTCGAAGCCGGCTTTTCCAGCTTCCATTCGGCCTGCACTTTGATCGTGCCTTCGCCATCTTCGTAAATCTTGCGCAGAGTGCTGCGGTCGGTGATGATTTTCCCGCCAAGCGGGAAGTCCGGACCTTTTACCCCCTTGTCCATCAGGACGGCCGTCGTTGCGTCGCCATCCTCAATCAGGTGAATGGCCGATCGAATCACTTCGCCGATGTTGTGGGGCGGGAGATTCGTCGCCATGCCAACGGCGATGCCGGCCGAGCCGTTGACAAGAACATTCGGATACTCAGCCGGAACAACGACTGGTTCGGTCGTTTGACTGTCGTAGGTCGGGCGGAAATCGACCGTCTCCTGCTTCAACTCGCGCATCAGGAAGTCGGCGACGGCGGATAGTTTCGCCTCGGTGTAACGGTAGGCCGCCGGCGGATCGCCATCGACGGAGCCGAAGTTGCCTTGCCCATGCACGAGCGGCAGTCGCATGACCCAATCCTGCGCCATGCGAACCATTGCATCGTAAATCGCCGTATCGCCGTGCGGGTGATACTTGCCCATCACATCGCCGACGATGCGGGCGCTCTTCATCGTACGGCCGTCGAAGTGCAGCCGCAAATCGTTGTACATCGTGTACAGAATTCGCCGTTGGACAGGCTTGAGGCCATCGCGGACGTCTGGCAATGCGCGGGATGTGATTACCGACATCGCATAGCGCAGGTAGCGCTCGTGTGTCTCGCGCGCGATGGAAACTGTTTGAATGTTCTCTGGCATGGACTCCGTCCGAACAAACCCTTCGTTTCATGTCACATTTCATTCCACCCATTTGCTTTTGATGGGGTGCGCGTGGAATGAAGAAGAGAAAGCGACTTGGCCTTGATGAATAATACCGTTTGAACCTCGTTGACCCAATGTCCGTTTGTTCAGTATAAATGAAAAACCCCCAGTGAGTGGACTGGGGGTTCGGGTCGCGAAGGATGGTTCTACGAAGCGGGTTATTTCTCTGCCAGAGGTTTCGGATAAGCCTTCCGGCATGCCTTGAGCGCGTTGTCGTAGCCAGCTGGAAGTTTGTCAAACCGGTCAATTCGAATTGCGGCCATGATAATCGATGCTTTGTGGTTCTTGTGGGCGGTTAGGAAGCCTTTGCTGACCCGATTTAGCACATCGTCAGGCATGGCTCCCTTCTTGTAAACGATGACGGTCGGGGGGAATTCGTCCGACTGAGCTAGTACCCGAACATTCTTTGCTGCTCCTGGATAGAGCTTTTGGAAGTAATTCCATGAAGCACTGTCGGAGACGGTCACTGCCACACTGCCGTCAATGACCTTAAAGATTCCATCGTGCACAGTGTCAACCGAAGCCGTGCGCAACTCGCTTCCGCTCAGGTGCTCATCGTGCTGCTTGTTCAGAAAGAGCCGGGCGTAATCCTTGAGCGTGGTTGCAATCGCTACTTTTTTATCCTTCAAATCACCCAGATCTTTCGCCTTACAATCCGCGCGGACCAAAAGCACGGCGGAAATCTCTTTCGGCCGATAAACCGAGCAGACGAGAGGTATCATGGTCGGGTATTTCTCCTGGACCCAGGCAAATTCATGGCCCTGAAAGACACCGAACTGAATCGTTCCCTGATCGATTTTTTTAGCAACGGTGAGAGCGTCGGAATCCTGGACAATCTTGCCGTCCAGACCGGTCTGCTCTTTGACAAGCTCCTCGAACGGCTGTCCGGCAAACGCCACGAGTTCGGGCGGAAGCTCGCGGAAGAAGCTCTTTCGGAATGCCGATCCGATAAACAACGCTATCGCCGGCATGGCTCGAACTCGCTGCTGTCGCAAGTCCGAGAATAATCGCTATGCTCGTTCGCAACATGTTTAGCTCCTCGGCACAAACCACCGTGCGGTCTCCCACACGGTTTCGAACGGGGGATGTAGTAGCAATTTGGTTGCCGAACTTTGGATTGTTGGCCACGGGAGAGCCGGCCGGCCGATGCGAAAAGCCTATCACATTATTTATCAACTAGCGGCGAGGGATAGGCCTTCAGACAGGATTTGACTGCTGCGTCGTAGTGCTCGGGGACCGTTTCGAATCGGTCAATTCGGATCAGGTTCATGATTCGAACGGCCTTTGGATTCTTATCGGCCACGAGCAGTCCCGCGCGAATAGCCTTGAGAGTCGACTCGTCCAGCCTTCCCTTCTTGAACGCGAGAACAGTTGGCGGGAAGACTTCCGATCGGGATAGCACGCGGAGGTTCCGCGAACGCCCCGGATAGATCTTCTGATAGTAATTCCACGAGGCCGAATCGACGACGGTCAAATCCGCATCGCCTTCGATGACCTTGTGAATCGCCTCGTGAACAGTCTGGGCCTTTTCGAGCGAGCCGAATTCCTTGCTGGCAAGAGTTTCGCTCTCTTGCTTTCGTAGAAACAGCCGGGCACAATCGCGCGAAGTGCTGGCCATGACCAGCCTTTTGCCGCGAAAGTCGCCCATGCCGACGGCTTTTGCGTCGACACGAACGAGCACGAACGCTTGCACGTTCTTCGGCCGTGGCACCGAGCAGACGATAGGTTCAAGCTCCGCATATTTTTGCTTGGCCCAGGCAAACTCGTAGCCGTGAAACACACCCATTTGCAATTTGCCTGAGTCAATGTCGGCCGCGATCATCATCGAGTCGGCCATGATGACCGCCTCGCCGTCCAGGCCCGTTTGCGTTTTCATCAAGTCCTTGAACGGCTGACCGGCGAAGCCAATGAGACCGGGCGGAAGATCACGAAACGAACTGCGCGGGACGCCGATGCGATACACGACCTTGTCCCCAGCCCGGCAGACAGGCGGGAGCATGGCAACGATCACAACCGCAATCAGAACGCGGTTCAAGCGAAACCTCCGAGCAAATTGGTCGGCACGTAACCTTGTCATCGGCTTATCGCCCTGGGAAGTTGACCCGGACTCCGCCCGCGGTGACTCGTTCCAGGTTGGCCAGGGCGACAATCTGGTCCCAAAGCGCCTCGTTCAAATCCGCCTCGGCTTTCGTGGCGGCCACTTCGGCGGTCAAAACTTCCTCCTTGGCCTGCACTCCCCCCGCGGCCTCGCGCAGCCGGGCCTTGAGGTCCTTGCCTGACTTGGCGGCCACGCGCGCTGAACTGACTTTGCGAACCGCAGCTACCCATTTGTAATAGGCGTTTTCCGCTTCCAGACCGACCAGGCTGTGCGCCTGGTCAGCCGCTGCCTTGGCGCGATCCGCGTACAATTTGGCAATATCCGTACGCGTTTGTCGCCGTCCCACCACGCGGTCCGGCATCTCGGGACCGATCGCGCCGGGTTTGTAATCGGGGTCGTGTTGCGCCGCGGGAATCGGCCGAGCGTGTATGTCCGCAGCGTTCGCGTAGGTCGTGCCCAAAAGCGTGAATTTCCTCGCCCATTCGGCGCACGCTTCCAAGCGCGTCACGTCGGCGCCGATCGCGGCGAGTTGGACCTCTCCGCGTCGAGTGATCGCATGATAGATCACGGTCTCACGTTTGATCGTGACCTTCACCTCGGGAAGCATCTCGTCGGCCGCATCGACTCGGACGCCCGGTTCCAAACCCATCGCCTCGCGCAGGGCGGCACGAGCCCGATCGGCGCCGGTCTCCGCCTCAATCAGTTTTCCCTTGGCAATTCCCAGAATGACAACCAGATTATCCTCAGTGTTCTTGGTGATGGTCCTCGTTCCACCCTTGGGATCCCGGACGATCTTTTTCACTCGTTCCAAGTTCGTTTCCAATTGTTCGACCAGATCGCGCGCGACGCGCGATTGTTCCCGTGCATAGACGACGGTAAAATAGCAGCGCACGACGGCGTAAGTCACCTCATGAATTGCCTGGTTGTACTCAGCCATGGCGGCTTTCAACCCCAGATCCGATTGTTGTTCGCGATACTTAATATCCGGCTGGGTGATGCCAATGGTCCGCTTGACTTCATCGAGTCCGCGGTGCTTCATCAGCGCGGCGTTCATGCTGGCCTTCAAGGCCGTTAGCTGAGGATGATTCGCCTGCCCGAGGGCCAGTGCTTCGGGCAGCGTGTAGCGTCGCACGGCATTCGTCGAGTTGGGCTCGTATGGCGGGGGAGCCGGGGCAGGCGCCGGAATATCGGCTGGAGTTGGTGCGGGCAACTTCGGTTCCATTTGTGCCCACGCAGGTCCCGCCCAGGCGAGCGATATTCCCAGAGCGAAGCTCAATCGGCGAAGGGTCAAGCGAATTGCGATCATGAGCACAACGCCCTCAAGGAGTCCCGACGAGGTACCGGCTTTGTCGATCCGGAGAGTCGAATCGGCAGTTCGGGCAATGCAACCCGACCCGATGAAGTGGGTTCCAGGGGACGTATGGGCCAACTCGTTCGGCGTGCGCGGGGTGTAACGGTTGTGCGGGTCGTGCGGAAAGAGCTATATTGATCGGAAATTCCCGCGAGCCAAACCCATGTTGGACGACGTCAGCCCTGCCGTGGAACGTGCTCTCGACGCTGCTCGCCGCCGCGCTCCGGATGGGCGTGTCGACGCTGTTCACTTGTTCCTCGCTCTCATCGAGGATGAAGAAAGCCGGGCAGCCCGCGTGTTGATCGAACACGGGGGCGACTTGAACGCAATCCGCCGGCTACTTGAGTCGCACCCCGCGATTGCCTTCGATGTCGCGGCTGTGGTCACCGGTGCGCGCGAGGTCGCCGGCGAGCGAATCGAAAGCGCCGTCACTGGCGAATTCCTTCTCCTCGGACTGATCCGGGCAAACGATCAACTCCGCCAGCCGCTCCAACAGGCCGGCGTCGCCGTGGAACGCCTGGCGCAGCCGACCGAATTGCCCGTGCTGCAAGTGTCCGAAGTGCTCGACATCCGCGATACGGCCGACTTCGTATCGGCGGCACGCGTTGTCGACGCGAATGCCAATCGCGCACGCGAAGCGCTCCGAGTCATTGACGACTATTGCCGCTTCGTACTCGGTGATGGCGTATTGACCGCTGAGGTGAAAGGATTGCGCCATGAGTTGAGTGAACTGCTCGCACGCATACCCGCGCACTTCCTTCACGAATCGCGGGATACGCTCGGCGATGTCGGCACCGAGACCAAAACGGCGGGGGAAATGGCCCGCGGCGCCACTGCCGACGTGGCGCGAATCAACTGCAAGCGGCTGCAAGAGTCGCTGCGCAGTTTGGAAGAGTTCGGCAAGGTCGTCATGCCGGAAATCGCTCACGGAATCGAGTCCATTCGCTATCGTTCGTACACACTCGAGCGAGCGATGAAAGCCCAGGCCGATGCCCGAAGCGTATTGGCCCAGGCCAGGCTCTATGTGCTGCTGACTGGGTCGGAGTGCCTTGCATCGCTTGATTGGACCATCGCCGAGGCCGCCGCGGGCGGGGCGACCATGTTTCAGTTGCGGGAAAAGACTCTGACCGATCGAGAACTCTTGGAGCGAGCCAAAAACGTTCGTCGCTGGACGCGAAAGGCGGGTGCCCTCTTCATCATGAACGATCGCCCGGACATCGCCCGGCTGGTCGAGGCCGACGGCGTTCACTTGGGGCAGGATGACCTGAGCGTCGCCGAAGTGCGCAAGGTGCTTGGCCCGACTCTGCTCATCGGAGTCAGTACCCGTAGCGTGGAGCAAGTTCGACGGGCGGTGACGGACGGCGTCAGCTACATTGGCATTGGCCCAACTTTTCCATCGCCGACGAAGAACTTCGAACAACTCGCCGGTCTGGATTTCATCAAACAGGCAACGGCCGAGACCACCGTGCCCGCGTTCGCCATCGGTGGCATCCATGCGGCGAACATCGGTGCAGTCGTGGAAGCGGGGGCGAAGCGCGTCGCCGTCAGTGCGGCGATCTGTCGGGCGGAAGAACCGCAGGCGATTGCCGCGACGATCGTTGCGGCATTGGTTGGTCAGTCCCTGGCCAACAATCGCTGATCCGACCGCGTCCCTGAGATCGCCAGATTGTCAACCTCACCTCCAAATTGGCAATCTTGAGTCGGTTCAGCGATGCAAGCAATGGCCAAGTCCGTGGTGGGACACCGCCCGTGGCCGTGCCGGAAGAGCAGTTCCGAATGTCCTTGGCATTTTGGGCAGCGATTTTCAAATTCGCACAAAATGACCTGATGAATCAGGTTCCTCCGTCTACTTCCGATGCCGTACAATGGGCGGGAGGAGCCGATCGAGATGGCGCTTCACGACCACTTCCATTCACCCATCAACAACAAGCACCGCTGGGATGCCGTCCACGGCGGCTGGCCGATGGAGATTGTACGCACCCTATTCGATCTCCTCCCCCCTGGGTTCGTTGCCGAACCGCAGGTGTACCACCCTTCGCCGTTCGAAGTTGACGTGTCGATGATCGAAGATGACGATCGCCAGCCTGAAATCGGCGCGGGGGGCGGCGGAACGGCTACGCTTGCAGTGAGCGCACCCACTCTCACCGTGCCGGCCGATTTGAGCGAACTGGATGAGTACGAAGTTCGCGTATACGACGAGGATCGTTTGCGGACATTGGTGGCGGCCATCGTAATCGTCAGCCCTGCTAACAAGGATCGGCCGGATACGCGCGAACAGTTTGTCAACAGGGTGGCAGCACTATTGCGACAGGATGTGTGCGTGGCGATCGTGGACATCGTCACAACCCGTCAGGCTAACCTTTATACGGAACTGCTCGCTCGGCTCGGCCGCAACGACCCATCCCTCGCCGACCCGCCGTCAATCTACGCGGTGACGCTGCGTGCCCGAAAACCTCCAAAGCAGCGCTCAATGCTCGACGCCTTGTTTTTCCCGCTCGCCGTGGGCCAACCACTTCCGACAATTCCACTCTGGCTCGGCCCCGATCTGCGGATCGAGATGCCACTCAATCCAAGTTATCAAGAAGTATGCCGTCTGCTCCGGATCGCGGACGGTCGATAATCACGCAAGCCATCCGCGAATTCCGGACCTGGGAATAACGTGGACGGTGCGACCTCCACGATCGTGCCGCGCTTGGGTATTGCGGACGCATAAAAGGGGATGGGCATGCCCGTCCCCTTTTCCCCAAACATGGTTGTGTCTTCTTGTATACTCGTAGACAACGTGGAGCCAGTTGCCTTCAATTTCTCTTCGCTCCGGAATGTACTCCCGATCGAGGAAAATGTACTCGCTCTCCTTATTAAACTGCTCCGGACTTAGGCGGTAGACTACCGCTCGGCGAGAATCAAGAACTTCGCTGTCCATCTCGAATAAGAAGCAGTCGCAGTAAATCGTTAGCCCGAGGAACCTGCCCTGGCCATGCAAGAACGGTTCGAGCACCTTTGCATCCCGGTTGGAAAGGTAGGCCGAAACCGCTCTCTCCCACTCATCGCGATGTTGAGCGAAGTACTCCAGGTCTCGGGCATTGGGGTCTTCGGGACTCGTTTGACATCCTCCGACTGCAAGTGCCAAAAGCACAATGTGGAATACGCGAATATTTGCGGGATGACGGCGCATTGCAAGCTCCTCATGTTCGGCTGACCTCCGGCATGCGCGCGTTGCCGCAGACCGCCTTTCACTTGTGCACGAAAAAGACCGCTGTCCCAACCAGGGGGCTAGCCGGTTCACGGAAAAGAAACGGCGATATTCAACTCTTCGTAGCAATGATCCAAGTCAGCCGCGAGTGGTTCAGCGAGCCGGAGGTGGTGAAGCTATAGGCGTACTACACCTTCGGCGTCGTCGACGTATTCACCGAGCCGTTGGCTGCCTGCCATTCGGTGGTCAGTTGACCGAGGCAGTTGAACTCGCGTTGGATTTGATTGACCACGCTGCCACCGGATGCGGCATCGTAAGAGGTAATCAGGTAGACGTTGCCCTGCGTATCATACGCGGTCTCGATCCGCTGCACAGCGCCATCAACACCGGAGCCGAGGGTCAGCACCGCGTACCTATTTGGGATGTAGAATGTCCCTTTATGCGTTCCCCCCTTATGGCTTCCCCCTTATGCCTTCCTGGCCACTCGAGCGATACCGTCCGCTGCTTTATTTGCAGGCCCGCGGCCTGGGCCTCGGGCCAAAGCTGTTGCGGCGGTTCGACGAATCGGACTTGGTGCAGGAGGCAATGGCGCATGCCCAGGCCGGACTCGAAGATTTTCGCGGCTGCACCGAAGCCGAATTCGTCGCCTGGCTGCAAGCGGCGCTGGCGAACGTCTTGCGGGATCGCGTCCGCCGCGAGCATGCCGGAAAGCGCGACCTCCGCCGCGAACAACGATTCGATGCCGCGGTGGGAGAATCGTCGGTCCAGCTGAACCAGTTCCTGGCCGCCGACGGCGAAAGCCCCAGCGTGGCAGTGCAACGTACCGAGCGGGCCCTGCACGTAGCGGAAGCAATCGCGCGACTTGAGCCCGACCAGCGCGACGCGATCCTCTTGCGGGAGATGCAGGGGCTGGCAATCGCCGACATTGCGAAACGGATGCAGCGTACCGAGAAATCCGTCGCCGGGCTGCTCCTGCGCGGCCGGAGGCGGTTGCGCGAACTGCTTGCGGGAATTGCGGGTTAATGCGCCCCCGCCGACGAGCGCCAACCATCCTAAACTTAGTCTTCACTTCCGCGCCGAACTTCTGGACTCCAGCGCCAGATGCTTGTTCAGAAACCGAGTCATTAGGTCGCGGGCCTTGATGAGTTCGGCCAGGTTCGCCTTATCCGACCCTGGCGGGCAGCACGCGTGGCCCATCCCTTTCTGGATTTCGAGAACGGTCTGCTGCTTTTGCGACAGGACGAACCCGGCCGCCTTGTAGGCTTCGGTGACGGATACGACGTCGTCTTCATCGCCATGCACGATCAGTGTCGGCGGCAAATTGCCCAGCTTCTTTCTCCGTTCCTCAGGCAGGCCGCCGAACATCTCGACGACGGCCTTTACCGGCGGGTCGCAAGCAGGCGCGCTCGAAAAAGCCAGATACCCGCCCAGCGAGAAGCCGGCGATCGCCACCCGGTCGCGATCGACGTTGGCAAGTGTTCGGGTGTATGCCACGGCGTCCCGCACGGTTTCCTCCCACGCCTCGAAGTGGCAGCGGGCCCGGCACTTCTTCTGGTCGGCCGCCTCCCCCTTGAGCCAGCCGACGAACTCGGCCCGTTCTTTTGGCGTGATCTGGTCCGGGGTCTTTGTGCGGTCGTAAAACCGGATTAGGATGGCGACCTGCCCGTTGGTCGTCAGGCCGCCAGCCGCGAACCGGTATCCAGGCAGTTGCGACCAGCCGTCGGCTCCGTGGAGGAGAATCACCGCGGGCCGCTTGCCGCTACCCGGCGGGTCGAATCGCAAGAAACGAATGTCTACTTCGCCCGACTGGAACGACCCTTTCACACCGGCGGCCGGAACCCTATCGGATGATGTTCTCTCGTCGGCCCGAAGTGCAACTGCGAACAGCAGACCCATGGCCAAGCTATAAAGTCCACCAGCTGTGAGAGCGCGCGGCATGATCGTCTCCCTGGAAGCTACGTTTGGATGCGGCCGAACCGGCCGGCTGAGATTAACAGACGAAATCCTCGGTCTGATCACCCGCGCCGGCCGAAAATTCTTGGAGAACGGAGACGCGACTTGTTTCTCAAACCGAGCTGCTTCCCTTTTTCGCCTGTAGAAGCCATGTGCTCGCCGCTACCATGCAGGAATTCCGCTGAGTCCTTATAAGAGACTGCAGACCCGTCCCAGGCAGCCCAATGAATTCGCGCCCGCCTCAATCCGATCGCGCCGACCGGCTGGAGAGTCTCGTTGTGCAGTTGCTCGCCGATGTCGATGCCGGCAAGCCTGCCCTAACCTCCGACGAACTCCGAGCCCGGCACCCGGAGTTCGCCGACGAGCTGATCGAATTCTTCGAGGCCGACGGGTGGTTCGAAACACCGGATCGCTCGCCGACAACGTCGTTCGCCCTGCCGAGATTCGACGGTTACGAACGACTCGAGGAACTCGGTCGCGGCGGGATCGGGGTCGTCTACCGGGCCCGTGATCTGCGGCTCGGCCGGGAAGTCGCCATCAAGGTTCTTCGGGACGAGTACACCCACGATGAGGCGTGGCGTTCCCGCTTCGAGCGCGAAGGAAAACTTCTCGCCGCCCTGAATCATCCGAACGTCGCGGCGATCCACGCCCTGGGCGAGGCCGAAGGCGCCATCTTCCTGGTTATGGAGCTAGTTCCGGGCCCGACGCTCGCGGACGTCCTGACTGACCGGCCGCTGGCATTGGAACAGGTGATCGGCATTGCCAAACAGATTGCGGAGGCTCTCGAGGCCGCCCACCAGAAGGCGATCATTCATCGGGACCTGAAGCCCGCCAACGTCAAGTTGACGCCCGAGGGCGTCGCCAAGGTGCTCGACTTCGGCCTGGCCCGGTTGACCGCGCGTGAGTCCGACCCCCATTCGTCCACGGGAGAAGGCACAGTCATCGGCACGGCCGCCTACATGAGTCCGGAGCAGGCCCGCGGCGAGCGGATCGACCGGCGGTCGGACATCTGGTCATTTGGCTGCGTGCTTTTCGAGATGGTCTGCGGGGCACGACCTTTCGGGGGACTGACCTTTACCGAGTGCCTCGCGGCGGTGCTCAAGGAGGAGCCAAACTGGTCGGCCCTGCCTCAAGAATTGCCGGTCCGACTGAGTGAACTCATCCGCCGCTGTTTGCGCAAGAGCGCTGCCGGCGGTTCCACGACATCGCCGATGTCCGGATCGAGCTGGAAGAGATCGCGAGTTCGCCCGCAACGCCGGCGGTTGGGCGCCGCCCCTTCGAGTGGCACGGCGAACTTCTCATCGGCCGCCCGGCGGCGGTCTGTCAACCGGCGGTCTCGCCAGACGGCAAGGCGCTGGCCTTCATTCAACTCGATGGCCGATTGAGCCAGGTCGCGGTGATGAATCTGAGTTCCGGCCACCGCAAGCTGCTGACGGCCGACCGGAATCTCGGCTCCGCGTTTCACCCGTGCTGGTCGCCGGACGGGGCGTGGGTGTACTTTGCCCGCGCCGATTCCACGCCTCTCGGGGTCTTCCGGGTGTCGATTACCGACGACCACGTCGAACCGGTGTTGGACTCTGCCGACAGCCCGAAGCCGCTAGCCGACGGCAGCTTGCTCGCCGGACGAATCGGGCCCGATGGTCAATACCGCGTGGTGCGCTACTGGCCGGACGCGAACCGGTTCGAAGTGCTCCCCGCCCCGGTTGTCCACCTGTACGACGAGCTGAGCAACTTTCCGTCCTTCGGGGCAACGCCGGACGGCCGATGCGTCGTCGCCTGGCGCAAACCCGCCAGCGATGGGGCAGACGGCCGGGCCCGGCTATTCGCGATGGACATTGAATCGAGGGCCGACCGTTTCCTCGAACCGGACGTCCGCATGGCGAACCTTGCGTGTGGGCTGGCTGTCGCGCCGGACGGAAGTACAGTGTACGCCGCCCATCGGCTGGACGGCCGGCAGGCGCTTCGCATTGTGGCTGTTCCCGTGTCCGGGGGACCAGCCCGCCCCGTTCTCACTCTTGCCAGCGGCGCGAGCGGCCTGGCGGTCGGTCACGACGGCAGCCTTTACGTCGGGGTGATTCAGCCGTTTTCCGAGTTGCTCCGGTTCCCAGGCGACGCAAGGGGCGGAACGGTCCCCGAGCGGCTGACCCAGGGCGGAGCAGACTGGGAAGTCCCGACCGAGTTGCCGGACGGCCGCATTCTTTTTGGCGAGTCTGCCGTCGGTCGGCACCAAGTAGTCGCCGTCCAGCCGGGCCGTCGCAGTTCGCCGTTCGTACTCACCAACGAGGAAACCTGGCTGCCGGCCGCGGTCCTCGACGAGCGGCGGGTGGCCCTGTCGATTGGGTCGGGACATGCTCGCGACATTGCCGTCGTCGAAATCAAATCGGGCCGCATCCTCCACCGGCGCCGACTCAGCCTCGGCGGCCTCGCGTCCCTGGCCGCGACCGGGGACACACTTCACATAGGAATGCGCGACCGCATCTGGGCCCTCGGAAAGGAAGACGTGCAACCGCGGCCGATCGGAAAGGGCACGTCCGCGGCCGTCAGCCGCGACGGGCAATCTTTGCTCGTGATCTGTCCGACTTCAGACGGCCCGTGCCTGCGTCGGGTTCCACTGGATGGCGGGGCAGAGACTGCGGTCCCGATCCGCGGGCCGCTCCGGCTGCACCACTTGCCGATCGCCGGCAACGCGATCGGGCCGGACGGCCGCGCTCTCGTCCTGACTATGTCAGGCGAAAGTTACTTCAACGTCATCGCGCTTCTCGACACAGGCACGGGCAACCTCCAACCGATCGAGCTCGACTACGACGGCGACCTGTTCGCTCCGACGCACGGGTCAAACGGCACGGTCCTCGCGGTCGGACGGCCGTTCCAGAGCGAGATCTGGCGATTCCGCGCCAAGCCAACTGATGGTCTCGCGGGCGTGGCATCCGCGGACTTAATCCGAATGTGACAGCAACGACCTCGCGCTGACGATGCCTTCTTTTGGATGCAGGTTGAGGATGTGTTTGCAGCTAGTGCATCGCCAACACTAAATCTTGGGGCGGGTCGCGGATGCGCCCGCGTCACCACGGTGCCATAGCCGAGATACTGGTAGCTTTCGAGCGTGGTCGAGCCGTCGGTGATCGACGAGAGCCGCGAGATAGTGTCGCCAGGCCCGTCGCGTAGTTGTACGTGATGACCCGGTCGTTCGGATAAGCGATCGAAGTCAGCCGGGAGGTGTTCACCGAGCCGGAAGTGGTGAAGCTGTAGGCGTACTACACCTTCGACGTCGTCGAGGCGTTCACCGAGTCGCTGGTCGCCTGGCATTCGGTGGTCAGTTGACCGAGCCCGTTGGACTCGCGTTGGATTTGATTGACCACGCTGCCACCGGATGCGGCATCGTAAGAGGTAATCAGGTACGCGTTGACCTGCGCATCATAAGTGGTCTCGATCCGCCGCACAGCGCCGTCTGCGCCGGAACCGAGGGTCGTTACTGCGTCGCTTCTTGGAAAGTAGCGTGTCCCCTTATGCCTTCCGCAACCGACCCGCCCAACACGGTCAAATAGCTGCCGTGCCGAACGGTATTGGATTCAAGGCTATTCTCCCAACAGGCTCTTAGACGTGCCGTTCCCCTTCCGCAATCGGACGCGATGCCATTTGCTGTGCGTCCAAGCCCCCGTCAATGGTAACGATGGTCCCCGTCGCATAGCTCGCGGCGTCCGAGGCCAGGAAGACGTACCACATCGCCAGGTCTTCCACCTTGGCGATCTTGCGGATGGGAATCTGCTCCAAAATCTGCTGGCGGGCGGCGGGATCGGAGCGCAAGCCCATGTCGGTGAGCGGGGTTTCCACGAAGCCCGGGGCGACTGCGACGGTTGTGAAGCCGTGTGGGGCGAGTTCGATAGCCAGCTGGCGAGTCAGTGCATTGACCGCCCCTTTACTTGCGTCATAGAGCGTGTGCGCCGGCTCGGAGCGTGAACCGTTGAGGGAACTTGTAAAGATGATGCGACCCCCCCTCCCGGCCGCGATGCCACGACGGACGAATTCCTGGCTCGCGGCCAATGCCGACCAGACGTTGAGCCCGAAGATGAAGTCGAAGTGGTCCCGCGTAATCTGGCCGAACGCCGGCTCGCGCAAGGTGCCGACGTTATTCACCAACACGTCCAGGCCGCCGAGTCGATCCCATGCGTCGCCTACCAGACGCTCCGGCTCGCCTGCCCGCGACATGTCGGCTTGAATGTAGTGCGCGACCGATTGACTCAAGAGTTCCGCAGCCTCGGCACATTCGGAAAGGGGCCGTTCGGAAGATAGAACGACCGCAGCCCCGTTGCGAACAAACGCCTCGGCCACGCTCAGGCCGATCCCGCGACTACTGCCGGTGACGAGCGCCTTCTTCCCGTGGAGCATGAATGACATCCCCGCAATTCACATCAATGCTTGCCCGCTATCCTATCCGCATACCCGTCGGAGTTCCGAAATGAAATCGACCCATGCGGAAGTGCTGTTCCGGCAAACCTCGGAAGCCGATCGCTTCCTGCCAGAGGGCCCACGTGCGATCGTCCTCGACGACCGCCCGGCCCTGGCATGGGTCAACATTCAGACCGCGGCCGATGCCACTCAGGGCGATGTGCACGTTCGCTTTGGCGATGGGGAGCATCGCACCTACGCGATGGAACGTCGGCCGGGGTTCTTGCTGCCAACCGATCGAGCAAACTGCCTTGTGGTCGGCCGCGAGAAAGAAATCGGCCTTTTGAATCTGACCGACAATCATTTCACGCCGCTTGCAGCGATCGACGATGCCAGTCCACGAACCATCATCAACGACGCCGAGATTGTGCCGGGCGGCCGAGCGATTGTGTTCGGCACCAAGGATGTCAAGTTTGCGGAGCCGATTGCCAACCTGTATCTCTTCACGCTCGACGATGGACGGATCACAACACTCGCCGACCGGCAGACCTGTTCCAATGGCAAAGTGTTCGCTCTCGACGAACGTGGCTTATTGCTATTCGACATCGATACGCCGAAGAAGAATGTCGTGCGCTATCGACTCGATCTGGAAAGTCACCGGATCGGCGAACCGCACGTCGTCCTTGATTTAAGAAACCAGCATGGTTTTCCGGATGGCATGGTGGACGGTGGGAATGGTACGGTCATCATTGCGTTTTATAATCCGGCCGAGGTCGCTGATGGACGAGCGATTCGCTGTGACTTGAAGTCGGGCACAGTACTCGAAGAGTGGATCGTTCCCGGATCGCCGCGTGTAACATGTCCGCTGCTCATCGAGCGGGATGGTCGTGTGCATCTCGTGCTGACGACCGCAACCGAAGGCATGCCGGAGCAGCAGCGACAAATGTGTCCCGCGGCCGGCGACTTGTTCCGGGCCGAGACGTCATTGACCGGCGTGCCGACGGCCGAAGTTGTCGCGCTCGATATTTGATTACTGGACATCTCTACATCTATATCGGTAAACTTGTCGGATCGGAGACACACCATGCCCGCCGATCCTTTTGCCGAGATTTGTTCCCTCATTACCCGTCATTGGGGCTTTCGCGAACTGCGGCCTCTGCAAGAGCAGGCGATTCGAGCCGATCTGGACCGCCGTGATTCGCTGGTCGTGATGCCCACCGGCGGGGGCAAGTCGCTCTGTTACCAGGCCCCGGCCGCTTATCGCACGACGGAGACTACCGTCGTCGTTTCACCGCTCATTTCGTTGATGAAGGATCAAGTCGATGCGCTCAAAGCAGCCGACGTGGCGGCCCTGCGCGTCGATTCCACGCTGAACGACGCCGACAAGATCCACGCCGCCCGCGAATTGCGCAGCTGGGCGCGTGCGCTTGCTCTTCGTCTCGCCGGAGCGCATCGTCACCGAGCGATTTCAGAACTTCCTGCGTGAAATCGGCGTGCGCACGTTTGCGATCGACGAAGCGCACTGCATCAGCCACTGGGGGCACGATTTTCGCCCGGAGTATCGGCAGCTTGCGTCGATCCGCGAACAGTTCCCCGAAGCGGCGTTCCATGCCTTCACGGCGACGGCCACGGAACAGGTTCGTCAGGACATCATCGAGCAACTCCATCTGCGCAACCCCGACGTGTTGGTCGGCAATTTCGACCGGCCGAACCTGGTCTATCGCGTGGTGCCCAGGCGATCGGCCCTGGAGCAGATTCTGGAGGTGCTCGAACGGCATCGCGGACAGGCGGGCATCATTTATTGCACTTCTCGGAATGAAGTCGATCGGCTGACGGGCCGCCTGCGCGAACTCGGCTTCAATGCGATGAGCTATCGAGCCGCCCAGCCCGATGAAGCGCCCGAGATCAACGCCCGCACTCGCAAGGCCACGCACGACGCGTTTCGCTCCGGCGAATGCGACCTGGTCGTCGCCACGGTCGCCTTCGGCATGGGGATCGACCGCTCGGACATTCGCTTCGTTCTGCACACGGGCATGCCGAAGGCTGTCGAGCACTATCAACAGGAGGCAGGCCGGGCCGGCCGCGACGGGCTCGAGGCGGAGTGCATTCTGCTGCACTCCGGCGGCGACATTGTGCGCTGGAAGAAGATGGCCCGCGAGGCATTCGAGCAGGGGCGGATCGATCGCGAGTTGCGAGCGCACGGCGATCAGCAAGCCGAGCAAATGAACAACTATTGCAAGGCCGGCAAGTGCCGGCACCGGATGCTCGTCGAACATTTTGGCCAGGAATTCATTTCCAATGGCTGCGGCGCATGTGACATCTGCCTGGGTGAAATCGATTTCGCACCGGATGGAACGGTCGTGGCGCAGAAGATCCTCTCGTGCGTGGCACGAGTGGGCGAACGATATGGGATCGGTCACGTCGCCGACGTTTTGCGCGGGCACGAATCCGAGCGAGTCCAGAAACTCGGTCACAACGGGCTGAGCACATTTAGCCTGTTGAACGACTACCGCGAAGGCCAGATTCGCGATTGGATCAGCCAACTCATCGGCGAAGGACTCCTCGATCAAACGGCTGACGAGTACCCGGTTTTGAAATTGAACGATGAATCCTGGCAGGTCATGCGTGGCAAGCGCGAGGTTCGGTTGACCCGTGCGGGCGCCGCCACGGCATCACGTCGATCGCGCGTCGAAGAGGTATCGTGGGAAGGTGTCAACGCCGAGGTATTTGACGCATTACGCGCCTGGCGGCGACAGGTCGCATCGGACAAGGGAATCGCGCCCTTCACGATCTTCCACGACGGCACGCTGCGGGAGATCAGCCGGATCCGGCCGACGACGCTCGATGGACTGCATCGAATTTCCGGTGTCGGCGACGCCAAGCTGCGCGACTACGGGCAGACCGTACTGGAAATGGTCGGTCGACTCTCTCGGGAATTGGACCTATCCGTCGATAATCCCGACGTTGCAATGCCCGTATCATCTAGCCGGCCGATTCCGGCCACGGCGGAGCTGGCCTATCCCCATTTTCGCGCCGGTAAGTCCGTCGCGGAGGTTGCCAATCTCCTTGGCCGAGCCGAATCGACCGTCACCGACTACCTCGAGGCCTACATTCAAGTGGAGCGCCCCGAGCGAATTGATTGCTGGGTGGATCGCGAGTTGCAGGAACGCATTCGAGGGGCAGCGAGTCAACATGGTACGCAGCGACTCAAGCCGGTATTTCTGGCGCTTAACCAGGAGGTCCCCTACGAATTAATCCGCGTTGTATTCGCCTATCTGAACGTATGTTCTCAAATGCGATTGAATTATCAAAGTTGAAGCAAACTGTAGAATACAAGCGGAAACGACTTCGTAGACTGCCTAGGATTGGGAGGATGGGTAAGCTGTGTAAAATGTGACCTCGTGTTGCCCGTCCGAGTTCGCGGGGTACCAACGCGGCATGGAAGGACTACGCGAGTTTCTGGAGAGGGTTCGCCAAGCCCACCTAGTGCGTGGACACATGCGCGCTTTGCTGCATGTCGCAATTGGGCGGCGGATCTCACGTCGGGACGGTACGTTGCTTTCGCATGGCGTCACATGGAGGCAACTGGCGGAATTACTGCGGGTCATTCGTTGGGATAAAGAATTAGTGCGGGAATTGGGCCTCAACCCGGATGACCTGCCGCCACGCGACCGTCAACGCTATTGGTACGCCGCCATCGTTGCCGCCCAAGTCGACACCATGGAAAGCCGCGAAATCGGCGACCAATACGCCCAACTGATTGAGCCGCTGGGCTTCGTAATTGGACCGGCTCCCGGTGCGTAATTCCAATCGACGCGCAAGTCGAAGTATTTGCGGCTTCCGCTTCTGATCCTACGCGGCGGGGCCTTGCAATAGAACCGTGCAGTCCCCCGAACGGTCGAATGGACTGGCTCCGCAGATAGACATTATCGCGCATGGGGGGATGGAGAAATCGTTGGCCATCTTGGCCGCCTTGGCCGCCTTCCCCCTTCTAACCAGACATTTCCGCCCATCGGCCAAATGGGTCCCAGAGGCTTCATTGCAAAGCCACGCGGCGGTGTAGCTGAATTCGCCAGAATTCAGCGAGACGTCATGCTGCGCAAAAACTGAATTCTGGCGAATTCAGTTACACCGATCGGATGCTCTCGACGTGAATGCCTGGAACTGACCATTGGACGTTACCAGGTGCCGGCGCTTCCGCGTTGCCCCATTCGCTATAACCCCTATCATCAGCCGGATAGAATGGATTAAATCCACTCGCACAATGGGTCAGGAGCGACCGCTCATGAAGGCGGAACAGCGCAAAGAAATCGAAACCAACTCCATCGTTCTGCTGATTCAACGATGGCGTAGGCAGATAACCTGGCGGACCGCGTACTACGCCATTGGCGTCGTCGCGCTGGTGGTCGCGGCCATTTTGCTGTATCGCCATTTCACGGGCGAAAGCCGGCGTGCCCGCGACTCCATCCTCGATCAACTCGATAGCGCCAACACGCCCGAAAAGTTGAAAGAAGGAATGGAGACCCATCGCGGAACGGTATACGGCAGCCTGTTCAAGATTCAGCTCGCTCGATACCTGTTGAAGAATGACGGCCTGCCCAAGCTCGGCACCGACGTGCCCAAGGATCAGCAGCAGGCGGGGAACGCCGTGACGCAAGCGCGCGATTATTATCTTGAGTTGACGTCCGAATTGAAAGAAAAGGAGCAGGCGGCACTCGTGCAAGAATCGTGGATTGGCGCCGCCCGGGCGGAAGAGGCGATGGTCGGTCTGCCAAGTTCGGAAGGCGGCTCGGATTCACGTGGCAACGTTGACAAGGCAATCGAGTACTACGAGAAGGCCGGCGCCATCTTTCCGGACACCGAATTCAGCAAGCGCTACAAGGAACGGGCGGAGATGCTCAAAAGCAAGAAGGACCAATTCGTGACGGCGCAAAAGGAGTTCTACAAGCCAATCGAGCGGCCCATATTCCCATCGGGGAAGACGGACCCATTCGCGCCGCCAATCCCGAATGGACCGAAACTCGATATTCCCGGCCTGCCGCCTCTGCCAGGCGAGAAGAGGCCGGAGGTCAAGGCGCCCGAACTCCCGAAGATTGAAGTTCCCCCCATACCGGAAAAAGGCCCGTCGCCGCGAAAGGTCGGATCGGGCAAGGAAACTCTCAAGGCGAAGTGATGAGCCGCCCCGACGAATTGGACGACGACTTGGCCCCGCCGTCGCCGGCGGGGCCGTCTCGTCGGGGGCCGATCGATGTGGACGTGCGCATCCGGGCCGAAGGGATGCGCCTCGATCGTTATCTCGCTCTTAATTTTCAGGACTTCAGCCGCAGCGTCATTCAGGACGCCATCGAAGGCGGCACGGTGCTGGTCAACGGCAAACCGTCCAAGCCGAGCTACAAGGTCCGGTCCGGCGATCATCTTCGCATTCAGCTTCCCGAGCCGAAACACGACCTGCCCGTGCCGGAGGACATCCCGCTCGATGTACTCTACGAGGATGAATGGCTCGCGTTGATCAACAAGCCGCCCGACATGGTCGTTCACCCAGCCAAGGGAAACTGGTCGGGGACGCTGGTCAATGCTCTGCAATTCCGATTCAGCGAATTGAGCAACGCCAACGGCACTTACCGGGCCGGCATTGTCCATCGCCTCGATCGCGATACGAGCGGCGTTATCCTCATCGCCAAGGAGGAAACAACGCATCGCGAACTGGCCGCGATGTTCGAGGGGCGTCAGATTTTCAAGGAATATGCCGCCATCACGACCGGCGAATTGGATCGCGATAGCGATTACATTGAGGGGCGAATCAAGCACCATCCCACCGACCGCGTCAAGATGTGGGTGACGGACGATGAGGAGGACGAAGAAGCAAAGGACGCCTGCACGTATTACGAAGTGGTCGAGCGGTTTCGCGGCTACTCGTTCGTGCGCTTGCAGCCGCGAACCGGTCGGACCCACCAAATTCGCGTGCATCTGGCGAGCGTGCATTGCCCGGTTCTGGCCGACAAGATGTACGGCGGCCGCGACCAGCTTCGCCTATCCGATGTCACCGGGAAGATGCCCGGCGAGGACGACGAGGTTTTGATCGGGCGGCAGGCTCTGCACGCCTGGCGGTTGCGTTTTCGGCACCCGCGAGTCGGACGATGGATGGAGTTCGAAGCTCCATTGCCGGCGGACATGCGCCACACCCTCGAAGCTTTGCGGCGCTGGCGCGGATAGGATTAACGCTCGGCCACTTCTGCCCCGGTTTGTCGATCGAACGGCAAGTTTGCCTTGCTTGTGCGATCCGAAGCGGCCAGCGTCACGCCGCCAATAATCAGCGCAAACGCCGCGATCGTCTTCCAACTTGGTGTCTCATTGAGATAGACGTAGCCGAAGACGATGAACGCCGCGACCGAAATCACTTCTTGAATGATCTTAGGCAGCGGCGTGGAAATGATCTACCATCATTCCGCCCAATCGTGTATGAGTAGGCCTGTCTCAAGGAGGAGACGGCCATGTCACCGCTCACGGAAGATGTCATTCAGACCATCCAGTCAGCCACTAAGCTTCTTACCGGCTATCGGCGCCGACAGTTCCAAGCCGAGACCGCCATCAAATACTGCAACGGTTCCGCCCGTGAGGCGGAGACGACCTTCGGTTGGGGACGTGCAGCGGTGATCACGGGGCTCGGCGAACTCCGTACCGGCATCCGTTGCCTGGACGCCTGTCACCTCCGCGGACGCAAAAAGACCGAAGAACTCTGCCCGAAACTCGAGGAGCATGTCCATCGTTTGGTCGACCCCCATGCGCAGGCCGACCCCAAGTTTCAGACCACCCTGGCGTTCACCCGGATCACCGCCAAGGCTGTTCGCGAGGCCCTGAAAGCCGAGCCCGAGTTGAAGGGCTTCGTACCCTGCCGGCAGACGGTGGGCTGTCTGCTCAACCGCCTGGGCTACCGGCTCCGCCGGGTCCTCAAAGCCCGTCCCGAAAAAAAATTCCCGAAACCGACGCGATCTTCGCGAACGTCCAAGCCGCCCGCATTCGGACGGCGAGCGAAGCGGACACGCTGAGAATCTCCCTCGACACCAAAGCGAAAGTCAAGATCGGCGAATTCTCCCGCGGCGGTCAGGCACGCGGCATCGAACCCGTCAGGGCCGTCGATCACGACATGTCTCCCGACGCCGTGCTGGTCCCGTTCGGCGTGCTGGAGTTGAATCGCGGCAACGTGACGATCCAGCAACCGTGGTTCCTGTTCGGCCATTCGAAAGAAACCAGCGACTTCATCGCCGATGGTCTCGATCAATGGTGGAACGAGCGGAAGACGGTTCATCTGGGCGTCCAGCGACTGCACATCGAACTCGATAATGGTCCCGAGATTGCCAGTTGCCGCACGCAGTTCATGAAACGCCTCGTGGAGTTCGTCGATCGCCACCGGATCGAAGTCGAACTGGTGTACCTGCCGCCGTACCACAGCAAGTACAATCCCATCGAGCGTTGCTGGGGCATCTTGGAGCAGCACTGGAACGGCACGCTCCTGCATTCGATCGAGCAAGCCTTGCGCTGGGCGGGCACGATGACATGGCGGACGATTCACCCGTTGATCCGCGCGGTCACCACGACTTACGAACGCGGTGTCCGGCTAACCCAAACCGCATTTGCCCCCATCGCGAGCCGCTTGATCCGTTCCCAGACCTTGCCCAAATGGAGCCTCATCATTGAGCCCCAGTGACCGGTAGATTTATTTCGCGCGGCTGCCTTAAGCTGGGTGGCACTGAATTGACCGTAACCGATCCGATTCGCCGGCACCTGAAATACATACTCAAAGAAAGCAATCAACCAGCTTCCGACAATGACTCCCCACAGGGGCCAGTTGCGGAAGCGGAGATGCCCATACCACGCGATCGTCATGAAGATGTTCGAACAGATCAACAGCAAGACGGTCCACATGTGCCGCTCCGGATTCATCCATCGCGATCGATGTACGAATCATGCCCATTCTGGGTGGCCGGTCCTATTTCATGATCTGGATTTTCGTCTTGGGATCCGACTTCATCTTGTTGATAACCGCGTCGCGGAGCTTGGTGCTATAGACCTCGATCACCGCGCCTTTGACGGCTTCGAATTTTACCGGTTCGCCGGGTTTTCGGGCCGTGACCAGGATCAGGTGAAAGCCAAACGTCGTTTCCACTGGATCGCTGACCTGGAACGGCTTGAGAGCGAACGCCGCTTTCGAGAAGGGCTCGACCATCATCCCCATTCGAGGAAACTCGCGAAGAGCGCCGCCATCCTTGGCGGTTGGACAGGTGGAGTATTTCTTGGCCGCCTGGCTGAACGCGTCTTCCGTCGCCCGGTTCATGTATTTCTGCCGGTCGAGCGGCGCCATTCCTGGCGGAGCCT
Source organism: uncultured Gemmataceae bacterium (assembly GCA_963773845.1). Taxonomy (GTDB): domain Bacteria; phylum Planctomycetota; class Planctomycetia; order Gemmatales; family Gemmataceae; genus SIAJ01. The sequence continues at coordinate 2,014,801 of CAVZCU010000009.1, read as the reverse complement.
TGGCCTCCGCGCCGGCCACCGCCGAATCGATGGCGGCCTTGATCTGCGCGATTCGCTTGAGCGCAGCGGCCTTGCCCTTTTCGTCGGGCGTCGCGGGCGTCACGAGAATATGTCGGGCCTTGACGGCTGAGCCGTCGAAGATCTCGGGGCTCGAATCAAAAAGCCGCTTGAGCTTGTCGTCCGTTCCCTGTTGACCGACGAATTTCTCCCAGCGGAGTTGGTTGGCGATTTCAAGCTTGAATTCAGATTCCGTAATCTCCATGCGCTCAAGAAACTTCGCATAGTCTTGCTTGGACTCGACGAGTTCTTTCTGAATGGTTGCCAATTGTGCATCGACCTGCTTCGGGTCGATGGCCATCTTGAGCAATTCCAGATACTGATCGACTAGGGAATTCTCGATCAGGTAGCCGATCACTTCGGGCCGTGCTTTGTCCCAGTTCTCTTTGGGGACGGGTTTCAAGCTGCGCAGGACGGCGGACTCGGGGATTTCGCGCCCATTCACGATGGCGGCGACCTTGGCCTTGGCGGGCGGCGGCAGCGTACCTTGAGCGACAGCCGTCGCGGCGACAGCAAATGGGATCAGGGCGACCCAGGAAGTGCGCAGCATGGAACAGGCCTCCGACGCAATTGGCGAACGCAGCCGGAAAGACCGGCGGGTATCACAACGGCGGGTGTATAGCGAAGGACATGGAGCGTGGGAAGGGCAATCCAACGCCGAGGAACTCGCTACAATGGAGCGGCCAACCGGCAGGAGGAATTCATGAACACTCCCGACGACTCCAAATTGGACATCGGAAGGGCACAGCAGATCTGGGAAGAGTATGAACGCACACACGACCTGACCGGAAAAGAACGATTGGCTGTCGGCATCGATCCAGAAACGGGCGAAGTTTTTCTGGGAGAATCGGCGTTGGGGATTGCCGATTCGTTGAAGCTAAACGGACACTTCCGCCCCCTCTTCTACCGTTGGGTGCATAGTCCTTATTACACTCGCAAGGTGGGCCGTCGATGGTCGGTGAAGTAGATGAAGAGATTACTCCCATTATTCGGCTGTCGCTCGACAATCGGGAGTGGATTGCAGTAATTGACACCGGATTCAACGGAGATCTCGAATTGCCGGAGTCGCTACGATCGCAATTCGCCGGAGAGCTGGTCGGAGAATCGCAAACCACCTTGGGCGGCGGCGCCATGATCACTGAAGATCTGTTCCGAATTGCTTTCCCGTTCGACGATGAAATCGTCACGGCTGTTGCTGCATTTGCGCCGGTCGACCAAATCCTCGTTGACACGCACTTGCTTCGGAACTACCGGCTCGACATCAACTTCGTCGAAAGAACCGTTGTCCTGGAGAAAGTCACCCGCCCCTAATACCCCGCATTCCTCAGCCCATCCAGCGATTCGGAAATCGCCTCCGTTCGGTTAGTATGTGGCGACATTTGACTACGATGAACCTCTGATCAATTCGACCTGTCCCGTGCGGAGCACGCCTGTTGTAGGGGCGTGCGTTCGTTCGGGATCTCTGGAGTTCCTCCCGTCATGATTAGTCTCAAATTACCCGATGGCTCGACTCGCCAGGTCGCGCCGGGCACCCGGCCGCGCGATGTGGCCGAGAACATTGGCAAGCGGCTCGCCCAGGCCGCGATTGCCGCGAAGGTCGATGGCGAGGTCGTCGACTTATCGCGCGAACTCCCGGCAGAGCCCGCCAACGTCACGTTTCAAATCCTGACCGATCGCGATCCGGACGCCCTGGAAGTGTTGCGGCACAGTTGCGCACATCATGGCCCGGGCCGTTATGCGGCTATTCCCCGGAACCCAACTTGCCTTTGGTCCCGCCCTGGCGAGTGGCTTTTATTACGACATCGATTCGCCGACGCCGATTACCGAGGCCGACTTTCCACGCATCGAAGCCGAAATGAAGAAGATCGTCGCCGCGGCCGAGCCGTTCGAGCGTTTCGAGCGCCCGACTGCCGAGGGCCGCGAGCTGTGCGCCGATCTCAAGCAGGAATACAAGGTCGAGCACATCGACGAAGAGCTGAAAAAGTTCCCGACCGTCAGCTTTTACCGGCAAGGGGAATTCATCGACCTCTGCCGCGGACCGCACATTCCGCACGCGGGCAAAGTCGGCGCGTTCAAAGTACTGAGCATTGCCGGCGCCTACTGGAAAAACGATGCCAGCCGCAGGCAACTCCAGCGGCTCTATGCCACCGCGTTCTTCAATCAGAAGGATCTGGATGCGTATCTCACTCAACTGGAAGAGGCCAAGAAGCGCGACCATCGTGTCCTGGGCAAGCAACTCAAGCTGTTCACCATCAGTCCGGAAGCGGGCCAGGGTCTGATTCTCTGGATGCCCAAGGGTGCGATCGTTCGTGGACTGCTGGAAGGCTTTATCAAGGATGAGTTGCTCAAGCGGGGATACTCGCCGGTCTATTCGCCCCATGTGGGCCGGCTCGATCTCTATCGCACGAGCGGGCACTTCCCGTATTACCGTGATGCCCAATACCCGCCGTTGTTCATGAACCCAGTCTGCCAGACCGTCGATACCTGGATCACTCTTCTGGAAAAGAAGCATTTGACCGCGGAGCGCGAGCAGGCATTCTGGAATTTGCTTGAATCGTTGACCAAGGGGGAAGTGCCCTCAGGCGAAGACGACAACAGCCAATACTCCTGGGGCCAGGTAGTACAAGACGTCGCGCTCGCTGGCGAAAGAGTACAGTGAAGCCAAGGATGACGCTGGCAAGCTCATCGCTCTCAAGAATTGGCTGCATGGACAGGAAGGCTATCTGCTGAAGCCGATGAACTGTCCGCACCACATTCAGATTTACAAGGCGCAGCCGCGGAGCTATCGCGATTTGCCCGTGCGCCTCGCGGAGTTTGGCACCGTTTATCGCTTCGAACAATCGGGCGAACTCGGCGGCTTGACCCGCGTTCGCGGCTTCACTCAGGACGACGCCCATTTGTTCGTCACTCCCGAACAAGTGCAGAGCGAACTCGAAAACAATCTCGATCTTGTGTTGATGATTCTCAAAACTCTCGGATTGACCGATTACCGGGTGCGTGTCAGCGTACGGGGACCGAACCGCGAAAAGTACGTTGGGCCATCCGAACTGTGGGACAAGGCCGAGGCCACGTTGATCGAAGTGTCAAAGGCTTCCGGCCTGAATTATTCCATTGGCGTCGGCGAGGCCGCGTTCTACGGGCCCAAGATCGACTTCATCGTCAAGGATTGCATTGGCCGCGAATGGCAACTCGGCACCGTGCAACTCGATTACAACCTGCCGGAACGTTTCCAATTGGAATACACCGGCGCCGACAATCATAAACATCGGCCGGTCATGATTCATCGTGCCCCCTTCGGCTCGATGGAGCGCTTCTGCGGAATTCTGATCGAGCATTTCGCGGGCGCATTTCCGCTTTGGATTGCGCCGAGCAGGTCCGCATTGTCACGGTAAGCGAGAAGTTCACGGAGTATGCCCAGACCGTCGAAAAAGCTTTGAAGGACGCCGGATTCCGCGTCAGCGGCGATTATCGTCCGGAGAAGATCGGCGCCAAGATTCGCGATGGATCGCTTGAAAAAATCCCCTACTTGTTGATCGTCGGCGAGAAGGAGCAGTCGGCGGGAACCGTTTCGTTACGCGACGAGTCGATCAAGGACATGAAGGCCCGCGATGTGGGTTCGTTGACCGTGTCAGAGGTCATTGCCCGACTGCGACAAGAAGTCGATGAAAAGCGGATTCGCAATATCAGCACGGCCAGCGCCGGCCTGTCGGATTCAGAAGCGAAGTATGCTGAGTAAGCCCCATCCTGTTTAGCGGCGTGACCGACGGTCACGCCGCTAAACGGAACCAGAGATACGCCACCGGCGCCGCGAACAAGAGCGAATCAATCACATCCAGCACTCCGCCAAAGCCGGGCACCGACTGCGACGCGTCCTTGGTTTGCAAATCGCGCTTGATCAGCGATTCGGCGAGATCCCCCACAATGCCGGCGACGCCGACTGAGAGCGCAAAGCCAACTGCCCCCACCCAACCGTAGGGAATGACGTGAAAGCCGGACTGGATGCCGATCGCGACGGCAACCGACGCAAGCATGCCGCCGATTGCACCTTGCCAGGTTTTCTTGGGACTCAGCAACGGCGTCATCGGGGTTCGGCCGAGCAATCGCCCGGTCAGGAATTTGCCGGTGAAATAGGCGCCAATGTCGTTTCCCTTGGGAACGAACACCGCGAGCGCGATGGCCGCGGTCGATCGGATCGCCGGGCGGCCAACGAAGCTGAGCAAAGAAGCTCGGCAAAATCCCCAAGTAAAAGAACGACAAATGCGGCCAACGCAATGCGGACCACAATTCGATCTGGCCCGCGAAATAGCCACATTTCCCGAATGAACTGCAGCGACGACTCCCCCTACAAACCCGATGCCGATCCAGTCCCAGGCATCAACCCCGGCACGTGGCAATCGTGAATTGCAACGGCCGGCACGCCAGTTCGCCGACTGCCATGACCATCACGAATGTCGTGGTCAGCCAATCGCACTGGGCCGCACTTCCTGCGGCAGCAAGAGCAATAGCTCGCGGGCTGCCAACAGGACCGCGGCGAGATAGCAAACGAAGAAGACCGGATACCACGGCGCGAGCCAGCGGTCCTCGGCCAGCAGAAACGCCGCCAAGGCGACGAGCAGCGTTCCCATCCAGAGTCGCGTTCGCAGCATGGACGATTGTGCTTAAGTGGGTGGTTGGATTGCAGGCCGCCGAAGCGCCGTTCGCGGGCGGCATAATTGCGGAGCGCGGAATGAAAGACTTCGATCGTGAAATCCGGCCAGAAGATCGGCGTCACCCAAAGCTCCGCATAGGAAATCTGCCAGAGCAAATAGTTGCTGACACGCATTTCGCCCGCAGTTCGAATCAGCAAATCCGGATCGGGCATCCCGGCGGTGTACAGAGAGTTCGAAATCGTCTCCTCATCGATCTGTATCGGGTTCCAGTTCTCCCATTATGGACCCGCCGAGCGATCGCTCGAACGGCATCCACTATCTCCGCCCGCGAGCCATAGTTGATCGGCAAGTGCCAAAGTTAAGCCCGAGTTGCCGGCCGATTGCCGTTCCGTTTCTTCGATCTCCGCGATTGACATCCGGGCTCAACTCGCTTCGTCGTCCGATGACCCGGAAGCGGATGTTTTGTCGCGCAATCTCCGATCGCTCGTCAATCAGGTACTGTTTGAAAACGACATCAGGAAGTCGACTTCCTGCTTTGGCCGCTTCCAGTTTTCGGAGCTAAAGCTATAAAGAGTGAATTGCCCGATCCCGAGCCGGCAACATTCCTCGACGATCGTTCGAACAGTATCCGCGCCCCGGATGTGCCCTTCGATTCTTTCGAGACCGCGTTGTCGAGCCCAACGGCCATTGCCATCCATGATCATGGCGATGTGCCGTGGGAACCTGGAGAATTGGCGGTTACCTCTCCGCCCTTGGCCGCCGTCAGTCGTCGGGAGTCAGCCATGCATTTCCTCCCGAGCTCAATCCGCGCGGCGCGAATCAACGAAGCGATATGGTCTGCTCGCGGTCCGGTCCCGACGGATACCAGAGAGACGGGCAACGCGAGCAACTCGGCCAACCGTTCGACATATCGGCGGGCGGTTGCCGGCAGGTCCGCGGCACGACGGACGTCTCGATAGCGTCTTGCGCTCCATCCTGGCAACGTTTCGTAAACGGGGCGACACTGTTCCAATTGCTAAGAATCGGCCGGGAACGTGGTGCGTCGTTCCCCATTCTGATCGTAGGCAGTACAGATCTTCAATTCATCGAGCCCGCTGAGCACATCCAGCAGCATGACCGAGATTTCGCGTGTGTCCGCCAGCATGGACGTGTAACGGGTGGCGACCGCATCGAACCAACCGACCCGTCGCGGCCGGCCCGTGACCGTGCCGTACTCGCGGCCGACGCGGCGAATGCGTTCACCGATTCCGTCCGGTCCATCGTTCAACTCGGTCGGAAAAGCGCCTCGGCCCACGCGCGTCGTGTACGCCTTCACGACGCCAACGACTCGCGACAGGTGCCGGGCAGGCACTCCGGATCCCGTCCAGATTCCCGACGGTAGGCTGTGCGAGCTGGTCACGTACGGGTACGAACCCTGGTCGACGTCGAGCAAACTCCCTTGTGCCGCCTCAAAGAGGATTCGCTTACCGGCTTTGAGGCCGTCGTGCAACAGATAGACGGTATCCGTGACGTGCGGCTTCAATTCGCGCGGCGTAACCCAGATACTCATCGCAAATCGCGCTCGGCATCGAAGGTCTGCGATTCGGCCGCATCGCCCGCCAATGCACGAATGAGGCGATTCTTTCGCGGGACGAGCATGCGAAGGTGTTCGCGCAATCGCTCGGGCTCGAGCAATTCGCCGACGCGAATTCCGCTGCTCCGGCCAACTTTGTCCTGATAACAGGGGCCAATGCCGCGACCCGTTGTGCCAATCGTCGCGGAGGCGTTCTGCTCGACGGCCGATTCCTCGGCGATGTGGTACGGGAAAATCACGTGGGCATGACTGCTCACTGCCAGATTGCGGCCAACGGCGATGCCCGCCGCGGCAAGCTGGTCGACTTCCTTGACGAACTGCGGCGGATACACCACGACTCCATTGCCGATCACCGAAGTGAGCCGTGGCTTGAGAATTCCCGTCGGCAACAGCGAGAGCTTGAACGTGCGTTCGCCCCAGACGACCGTGTGGCCGGCGTTATTGCCGCCGTTGTAGCGGACAACGAAGTCGTGGTCTTCGGCCAGGAGATCGACAATCTTCCCCTTCGCCTCGTCCCCCCATTGCAGGCCAACCACACAGGTGCAACTCATGCCGTGCCCCACGAAAAAACCCGGGCCGAGCCCGGGCTTCCCACGTTCGTTCCGTCCGTCAAGCTAGCGAGTGCCGTGCCATGGACAAGCGCCGATTATTGCAGGACGAAGTCCAGTTTCTCTCCGGAAGCCTTGACGTCGATCCGCAACGGCGATGTCGTCGAGGTCGCATAGCGCTCGGGCAGTTTCTTCACTTCGGCATTGCGACCGGGCGTGATGAGCACCACGTATTTGCCCGGCGGAAGATTCGTCACCGTGTAAACTCCTTGCGACCCGCTCGTCGTCTCGTAAACGCGCGGCATCAACTGGCCAAGCGTCACGAAGATGACGTCCACTCCCGACACCGGCTTTCCCTGCCAAAGCACGCGTCCGATGATTCCACCTTTCACTTCGCCAACCACCGCATTCGGTTTCAAGTTCGGTCCCTTGGGCGACGCTCCGGACTTGAGTTGCGCGGCGGAATCGAAAGCGATTCGGCGCCCTTCTTGGCATTGGCACGCAACTCGCCGCGCACATGTTCGATGAGTTCATGCAGAATGAACGCGCGGCGAGCAATTTCGGGTTGGCGATCCGCTGTTGCCATGCCATTGTCGATAAGCTTTTGCAGTTCCGGATGGTAGCGAAGCATTCCGCGGGCGACAATCAAGCCCCCCTGATACATTCGATAGCCGCCAGTCAGATCGCCGCCGTTGTACAGGTCGGCGCCACGGTCGTGGACGTCGCGCAGCGAATCCGAAACCTGGCGGTCGTGCGCCGCCACGGAGTCTTCCGCCCAGGTCGGAACGGCGAAGAACATCATGGCCAAAGGCACGTAGCGCATTGATAAACCCCTTCCGGATGCCACGAGGGAGATCATAACGCAGTCCATGCGGACACAACAATGTTTTTCCCCGTTCATCACGAACGAAACTTTAGCTCGACGACCACGCGCTTGGGCGGCAGCACCTGGACTCTCAATACTTTCTGAACGCGCCGATGGCGCTCGAAGGCCGAGCGCAGTCGATCGGGGAGCGTGGGGTCCAGCACGTTCATCTGGTCGTCGAATTGGCCGTTGTATTGCACCTCGCTGAGAAACGTGGCCCGGTCCATTCCCGGCGGGCTCGCGCATTCGATTTCGCGCGAATGGCAACTGATAGCGATCCGGCCGCCCCAGACTGTCTCGGGCGGCATTGCCGGCGGCCATTACGCCGACGATGATCAGACCGGCCAGACCGAGCCCGACGCCGACATGAATGAGCCATCGGGGCCATCGACGCGGCGAATCCTTGCCCATCACCACACCTTCAACTCCTGGTCCAATTCGATGCCTTGCGTGTCGCGGACCGCGGCGCGCATCCGTTCGGCGAGGGAGATCACGTCGGCGGCCGTCGTGCCGGGGTGCGCCACGATGTAATTGGCATTGCGATCGCTCACTTCGGCGGCGCCGATTCGCGAGCGCACCAAGCCCGCCCGGTCGATCAACTGAGCCGCCGAATGCCCGTCCGGATCGCGAAACACGCGCACCGCCGCCTGATGGCTCAACGGCTGCTCGGCTTTCCGATTGATCCACGCGCGCCGCATGCGCTTCACAATGGCATCCGGATCGTCCGACTCCAGTGCAAACTCGACACTTAGAACCACCGGCTCGTCCAAATCGCTGTTGTGATCGCCGAAGCGAATATCGCCCCGTTCGCGGCTGACGATTTTTCCGGCCGTGTTGATGACTTCGACGCGAACCAGGTGATCGGCAATCTCGCCCGACCGATCGCCGGCATTGAAGCGCAGCGCGCCGCCGACCGTCGCTGTGATGCCGACCAGCGTCTCGAATCCGGCCAGCCCCGCCGCCGAGGCCGCCGAGATCAAGGAAAATAAGGTCGCTCCGCCGCCCGCTTTCGCGGACTTGCCCGTGATGGTCACCTCCATGAAGTCTGGAGCAATCAACCGAATCACGGCGCCGGAAACGCCCACGTCGCGAACGACGAGATTGGTGCCGACGCCCAGCACCCGCAGCGGGATCTTCTCGGCCGTACACGCCGTGACAACGCGTGCGAGTTCCTTGCGATTGCGCGGCGTGACCAGGTACTCCGCGGGCCCACCAATATGAAGATGAGTAAACGGCGCGAGCGGCTGCCCGGGCTGGATGATGGCCGAGAACTCGTCGCGAAAGCTCATTCGCCGCCTCCGGGTCATTTGCTCCCTGATACCATACGGCTCGCGAATCCTGGGCGTCAACCGGCGCTAGCGGTTCGTAACATATTCGGCGTCTTCTCTCCATTGGAGTTTACCCATGACTCTCCCCGGACAGTTGAATCCGCCGCAACGTTTGCTCCTCGGCCCTGGCCCCAGCGATGTGCATCCGCGTGTTCTGACCGCGATGGCGACTCCGCTGCTCGGCCATCTCGACCCGGCCTTTCTCGAAATCATGCAGGATACGCAGACGCTGCTTCGCAATGCGTTCCTGACGAAGAATGTGCTGACGTTTCCCATCAGCGCGACCGGCATGGCAGGCATGGAAGCGTGCCTCGTCAACTTGCTCGAACCCGGCGACAAGGCGGTCGTCTGCGTCAACGGCTTTTTCGGCACGCGCATGGTGGACATTGCCGGTCGTACGGGAGCGCAAGTTACCGTGTTGGAACAAACGTGGGGCGATGTGTTCGATTTCGATCGCATCCGCGACACGTTGCAAAAGATCCGCCCGAAAGTGCTGGCCATCGTGCAGGCGGAAACATCGACCGGGGCCTTGCAGCCGCTCGAAGGATTGGGCAAGCTCTGCCACGAATTCAACACCCTTCTCATTGTCGACGCGGTGACCTCGCTGGGCTGCGTGCCGCTCAAAGTCGATGAGTGGGAAATCGATGCCATTTATTCGTGCTCGCAAAAGGGCCTGAGCTGTCCGCCAGGGCTGGCGCCGGTTTCGTTCAGCCCGCGAGCCGAAGAAGCGATGAGCCGGCGGAAATCCAAGGTGCAGAGCTGGTATCTCGACATGTCCCTGGTTCGCCATTACTGGGACAGCGATCGAGCCTATCACCACACGGCGCCAATCACGATGAACTACGCGATCCGCGAAGGCTTGCGGCTGGTGCATGAAGAAGGCCTCGAAGCGAGATGGGCGAGGCATGTGCGCAATCACCGAGCGCTGAAAGCCGGACTCGAAGCATTGGGCCTGAAATACTCGGCGAAAGACGGCCATCAACTGCCGCAACTGAATGCGGTCTTTATTCCCTCCGGAGTGGACGACTTGGCGATCCGCAAGCGCCTGCTCACGGAATTCGGCATCGAGATCGGCGGCGGCCTCGGCGACTTTAAGGGCAAAGTCTGGCGCATCGGCCTCATGGGCCACAACAGCCGGCCGGGCCCAGTGTTCACCCTCCTGGCGGCCCTGGAGCAATGCTTGCAAGGAATCGTCACTCCGGGGGCCGGCGTGGCAGCGGCCGAGGGGGCCTACGCACGCGCCTGAGCCGCGCCGCGTAGCGGAAGCCGCCAGACTTCCGTTTGCACGTGCCCAAGACGGAACTCTGGCGAGTTCCGCTACGCGTCCTATGACCCGGAAATGGCATAGGTTCTTTTTTTAGTGTGACATTTTGTGACATTTTGTGACTTGCGCCAGGCAAGCTTGGGGGAGGGGGACGAAGATGTAAGACGCATTTTCTGAAACCGACCGTACGAACTCTGAGGGTAACCAATCCCTCCCGGTAAAGTCTAGCCAACAACCGGAAGCGAGTCTTGCGTCCTGCCCGGGTAACCGGCGGGGCGAAGCGTAGACAGCCAGTGCCAAAGCCGCGGGATCGAGCCTCGAAAGATGTCTTACTCGTGGGAGCCTTCGTCGTGTTACAGGCGTGGGCTGCACCCGAACCCCGAAACGGCTTGGGGGGAAGGTCCTGCCGGGGTCTAAGGCCGGGGCAAAGGCACATAAGGGTTCGCCAGGAACCTGGGAGGTCCCAGCGTCTCCTGCTGAAAGTTGGCGTGGGGCTGCCAATCCCAAAGCTCCAGGCCGGGCTGCCGACGCCGGGCGGCACGGAGCGAACACAGGCGTACCAGCAGGTACCGCCAAGCGAAGGAAACGAAGTGCGGCGGGATGGGCGTTGGGAAGTCGGAGCCTCTCGTAGTACCGCTGAAGCCGGGGAACTCGCGTCACGAGAACCCGGTGGAGGGAAGGGGAGGCCGAGTTGAAGAACCGTGGGAGGGAAACATGGCGGGAACACCGAGTCTCGAGACTGTGTCTACGAAACAAACACGGATCGCGGAACTGGCGAAGCAAGCGCCGTTGATGAGTTTCACGACTCTGGCGCATCACATCGACATTTCCTGGCTGATCGAGGCCTTTGGCCGCACGCGGCAGGACGGGGCCGTGGGCGTGGACGGACAAACGAGCGAGGATTATGGGGCCGATCTTCGGTGCAACCTGGAGCGGCTGCTGAACCGAGCCAAGTCCGGCACGTACCAGGCGCCGCCGGTCAAGCGGGCGTACATCCCGAAGGGAACGGGCAACGAGACCCGGCCCATTGGCATACCGACGTTTGAAGACAAGGTGCTTCAACGGGCGGTGGTCATGGTCCTGGAATCGGTGTACGAGCAGGACTTCTACGACTGCTCGTACGGCTTTCGTCCCAGACGGTCGGCGCATCAAGCGCTGGAGGCGTTGTGGCGTCAGTTGATGGCGATGGGGGGTGGCTGGGTCGTGGAGGTGGACATCCGGAAGTTCTTTGACACTCTGGACCACGCTCGACTGCGGGAGTTTCTCCAGCGACGGATACGCGATGGTGTGCTGCTGCGCTGGATTGGGAAATGGCTGAACGCGGGAGTCCTCGAAGGGGACGTGTACACACTTCCCGAAGAGGGCACGCCGCAAGGCGGGGTGATTTCGCCTCTCTTGGCCAATGTCTACTTGCACTACGTGCTGGACGACTGGTTCGAGAAGGACGTGAAGCCGCGCCTGGCGGGGCAGGCGTTCTTGATTCGCTACGCGGACGACTTCGTGATCGGTTTCCGTCACGAGGCGGACGCCAAGCGGGTCCTGGAGGTTCTGCACAAGCGGTTCGCGAAGTATGGGCTCACGCTTCATCCAGACAAAACGCGGTTGGTGCCGTTCATGCGGCCCAGCCAGCGGCCGGGTTCGGAAGCCCAGGGGCCTCAGCCAGGGACGTTTGACCTGCTGGGGTTCACGCACTTCTGGGGCCGGTCGCGGCGTGGTGGCTGGACGATCGTGCGCAGACCTCGTCGAGCCGATTCAGTCGGGCGGTCAAGAAGATCGCCAAGTGGTGTCGCGAACATCGGCATCGTCCCCTTCTTGGGCAACACGCCACGCTGAGTCAGAAGTTGCAGGGCCACGACGCATACTACGGCATCACCGGCAACGGCCGAATGTTGACGCGGTTGCGGCACGTGGTTCGGCGCATCTGGCGGAAGTGGCTGGCCCGTCGTCGGGCTGGGCCGCTCTCGTGGGACGCCTTTGGTCGTCTCGTGCAGCGTTATCCGCTGCCGGCGGCGCGGGTGGTCCATTCGGCGTACGCGTCTTCGCGACTTTAACCTGAGGAGCCGGATGCCTGAATTGGGCAAGTCCGGATCTGTGGGAGCCCTGGGCGGCAACGCCCAGGGCGACCCGGCATCCCTCCCATTCGGATCCTTTTTGAGTGTTGCATTCTGTTGCACCGCGTGAGGCTGGACGCCCGTGTCACGGTCGAAAGGAATTCTTTTTTGGTGTTCCAAAGTGTTCCATTCTGTTCCAAACGGCCGGCCCGCGGGGCTGGCCAGCGCGCAATCGTGCCCGGGCCACACTCCCTGTATTTCGGGGCGGGTAAAGCGAAAGAGCGATTACCGGTTTTTTGTTGAATACTTTGCCGCATGTCGGACGTGGCATTGCGCTTCCCCGGCCGACCGTTGCAAGTGTTTGACCGCATGCCGGTGGGATTCGGTTTGAAACGGGCAGCGGGCACCGGCCGACTCAATTCCCCGTGGACCGGAATGCGGTTCGTTGTCATTGCTGTTAAGAGAAAAGTCGACGTCGCGATGGACTCAGTTCTTGACAGCCGATTGGTCAGCATGCTGAAATGGGGGCCGAGATATGTTGCGCAGCCGAGCTAGGGCGCGCAATTCCGTGCTATAGCGCGCAGCGCGCGTCAATAAGAAGTTCGGCCCTGAGTTCGGCGCATGAAGCCCTTGCATCGAGCAATCATTGTCGTGTTGATACTGCTCGCAGGTGCGTCAGTTTTTTGGTTCGGTTTTGCAGGACCGATCTACACGCATAAGCGGTGGTCGGACCGTGTTCGCGGGGACATCCGCGAGCTGGCACACAAGCGGCCGCCCGAGATTCCGCGCGGAGAGTGGGAGTATCTCTATGGTTGGACGATCAATCTGCACGCCAACTGCGGCAGTCTCTCCGGCACGGTGGAAAACGATTGGCGAGACGGCTTTGTCCAGGAGTTGGAACGCCGACTGGGCGGGCCGCTCAGCCTCGCTGACATCGACTGGATTTGGGACGAGTACGCTACGCACACAAAGTACGGTCAAAAGTACTCGGACGATTATCGGCCGACGCCACTCGAAGTGCGTCGGGGTGCAGAGGTCGGATGCTTCGGCCTACAAGTAGATTGACAATGGGTGGGCCGAACAATTCGCTAAAGCGGACCGCCGCCCGCTAAGTTGTTTCGTGAGGTCGTCGTCATCGTGGGCGGCGGCCGCTTAGCGGTTTCGTTCGGCCTCAGCCGTGCTGTCCTTCGTGGAGCACAAGGGGGACGGAATGGAGGTAAGCCTCGTTGAGCTTGAAGAGCGGCTTCAATATCCGGTCCCGAGAGGGTACGTGGAATTCGTCCGAGGCTCGGACCCCACTTCCTTGTGGACGCGGGGCTTCGATCCCAAGACGCTTTGCGTCCTCAACCTGACGCTGCGGGAGATCGACAACGACGGTTGGACCAAGTGCAGGTTCTTCCTTTCCGGCGACGGCTGCGGGAACTACTTCTTCGTCCCCGTCCCGTCCGAAGGAAGTTCCGACCGGGTGCTCCTGTGGTCGCATGACCCGCCCGGGATTGAGGACGCGGGAGCGGACTTGCCGATCTTCTTAAGCTCTCGGCTGCAGGAGGACCCCATACTCGACTCCCCGCGCCCCGGGAGCTTCTGCATCGCGAACGGACAACGTCGGCGAATCCATCCTCGATCCTATCTCCTTGGAGGAATGGCAGGGGGCCGTCGCATCATGCGACGGGGTTCGGTATCGAGGCTACGTCGAAATTGAAAACCCGTTCACCGGGGAGAAGCGGAGGGTCGGGCGGCCGGGCGTCGCCGTGGCCGAGTGTGACAAGGAGCAAGTCGTGCTGGAGTTGCGGTCGGGGCGGGTCGAGGGCGACTACTCCGCCCCCATAAGACCCCTTGCGACTGCCTTGTCGAGCGCGCTGAAGGCAAAACTCCGGGTATGCACGCGCTGACATCGAAGTGGACCGCTGGGCGGTATCTGCTCCACGGACGAGGCGGTGTAGGGCCGAACCCGAGCTTACACCGGAACGGGCCGGCAGGAAGTCGTCGAGAGTTCAAACTCGCCGAGCCGGCCCGTCCGGTGAGGCTGGTCGTTCGGTGGAAGAGGGCGCACCGGTGACCGAGGTCGAGTGGCTGGCTTGCATCGACCCGGCACCGATGATCCGGTGGCTGGAGCTGGGGCGGATCGGCAGCCTCCGCCAGGCGCGGCTGTTCGGGGTAGCTTGCTGCTGGCGGACATGTCGCTTCCACAGCGACGAACGAATCCGCCGAATCGTTGAGGTGGCGGAGCGGTACGCGGACGGGCTTGCCGACGCGGCCGAGCTGCGGGCCGCCCATCGCCGATCGAATACCCTCTGCGGCAAGTTGAAGCCGACCCCCGATTGCCCCAGCAACACCCACGTCCTCGCAAACGCGGCCGTGGCCGCTAATTGGGTTTCGGCCAGCAATACCCGCTTTCGGACAGACGTCCGCGACAACAGTCTGATGCCCGGGGGGTATCATGCCGCGGCCGCCGGCTATATTGCCGGGGCAGCGACGGACGTAGCCTTCTATGCCACCCAGGAGGGGGCGAATGTCGCGGAATTGGTCCGGCGGAAAGGCATTGTGCTGGGTTCGACCCCCGCCGGCCCGATCCATTCCGCGGAGGAAGCGGCCCAGTCCGCCCTGCTTCGGTGCGTTTTCGGCAACCCCTTCCGGCCCGTGACCTTCGACCTGCGTTGGCGAACGTTCGATGTCGTCGGCCTGGCCCGTGCGATCTATGACGAAAAGGAGTTCGAGCGGTTGCCGATCCTGGCCGACGCGCTCATGGATGCCGGGTGCGAGGACGAACAAATTATTTCACACTGCCGCGGCGATGGACCACACGTCCGCGGCTGTTGGGTCGTCGATCTGGCGCTCGGCAAAGAATGACTGCCGAAACAGGGTGGTAGACCGAACACGGGCCGCGGAATCAGTTACACTGGGTGGCAGTCGCTGGGCGGCCCGTGCCGCTGACCTGGATGTTTGGCGAAGAAAAGGTGTGTGGCTGGTCACCCGCCGACGCAATGAGGGTCCCAGTCATAGTGGCGTCGTACTCCAAGCTGATTCAGATTCTTGACCACGAACCGATGATGGGACCTGGATACGTGCATTGTCTGGCGCCGGAAACACTAATCGAGGCCGAGGTCGGTCTCGTGCCGATCGCCGAACTACGCGTGGGCCAACTCGTGCTGACGCACACAGGCGCTTACCGACCGGTTCGCCACGTGGAGCGACGGCGGTTCGCCGGCGAAGTGCTTTGTGTTCGCGTCGCCAGCTACGGCGACGTTATACGCATAACGGGCGAGCATCCCGTTGGAATTGCGCACGCCGGCTATCGACTTGTGTGGGTGGAGGCACGTGAACTTGGGGGCGGCATGTTCGTGGCCATGCCCCGCACGTTCCAACCGGACGAGATTCCGGCGTCTGCATTCAAGATGGAGTCGGACGGGTGGATTGGGTGGACAGACGCCGAAGAACCGCATACTACTTGGGACACCCTCTATGAGTGGAACGAAATTCTGAAGCCAAGGGGCGAGCCTTACGAGGGCGACGTCTATAACCTTTCCATCGAAGGAGACGAAAGCTATGCCTTGGCAGCCGGGATGCTTGTCCACAACTGCTGCTATTTGGACATCGATTGCGCCCCCTGTCGCCAAACAACGGTGCTGCACCCGACCGCGGCGGCACTAGATCGTTGGCTGAACGAAGGCGTTCGTGCCGCCGCGGCGGGTGAGCCCCGCCATTCAGCGAGGGAACGCTACCTAGCGGCGCTTGCGACGATTGTTTCCCGGCCGTAAAATACACTCATGAGCACTGTTCAAGAAATTGAGCGAGCGATTCGTACGCTGAGGCCAGAAGAATTCGCCGAATTGCGGGACTGGTTTGCGAACGTTGATGCCGATCTTTGGGACCGCCAAATCGAACAAGACGTTGCGGCCGGGCGACTGAAGCGATTCGCTGAGGAAGCGTTGCACGATCTAGCCGAGGGGCGTTGTACCGATCTATGAGGCACCGCGCCAGCCCGCGTTTCTGGGCTTGCTATCACGGGTTGCCTGATGAAGTGCGCGAGCTGGCGGACCGATGTTTCGCGCACTTGCGTCAAGACCCGCGTCATCCTTCGTTGTACTTCAAGAAGGTGGGCGATTTTTGGTCGGCGCGCGTCAGCGCGCATTATCGAACCCTAGCGATCGAAAGTGGTTCCGACCTTGTCTGGTTCTGGATCGGCACACACGCGGAATACGATCAATTGATTGCTCAGGCATGATACGCCGAATTATTCGATGAACTTGACCGGGCCGGCACCATGGCTTTTCGAAACCCGACGTCCGTATAGCCGACCCGGCAACTAATCGTTTTCGTTCAGCGAATCGACTGGGGCTTCGACGATTACCAGCATTCATGGGCGTAACACTCGACCTCCGATTGATCGACCACGATCGCATCGCGGTACGCGGGCTGCGCACCGTCAACGACGCGATTCGTCAAAACAATCATGAGATCCTTCGCGACTATCTCCTGGCTTTGCCCGTTGATGTTGACCAGTCGATTGTCGACCGCCACACCCGGCGGCTCGCAAAACTTCGCGAGTTCAAGGCGCCCGACATTATCGTTCAGAACGAAGAACGCTTTCTCGGACTCGCCCGAGGTGAACCATACCAACCCGACCAACTCAATAAGGCCACGTTCGCCGAACTTCGTGACTTACTCGGCACTTGGTGCTGGCTGAATCACTCGTACAGTCTCGACCAGGCATGGAGCGACGTGCATTGGTTTTTGGAACCGGTGGTGGGGCCAGTCTACCCAACATGTCCCCGGTATCCAGCCGTGGGCGATCCCGAGCAGACGGTCCTGACGAAAGCCATGAAAGGAGAGACGCCGTATCCCAAAGATGATCTTGGCGATCCTGTCATACGTACGCTCGGTTCGACCGAAGCGGATTGTTCCGGCTACAATCCACCGGAGACCTGCAAACTCATTCTTCAGGCATTACAGACCGTCGATGTCGCTTCCTGGGAGGAACTTGTACCCGTGCGCTGTGCGTTGTACAAGCAGGAGAACCCACACATAACGGAAGAGGAAGTCGCCGATTGCGTCGCAAACGAATTGTCATTTGCCGTAGAAGCTTTTCCGATCCTCCGGTCCGCCTATTCAAGAGCCGTCGAAAAGAATTTCGGCGTCAGTTGCGAGTATAGTCTGTAGCAGCGAATTCTGGGCAATGAAGTAGTCGTGCACACTGCACTTCATCGTCGCCGCGCCGGGTGCCATGCCCACGGCCTTGCGCTCATCGTTACACACACTTCTGTATTCAGCTTTGAGCCCCGTTCACGGGGCTTCCCGCGCAGCGGTGTAGGCCCGTCCTTCAGGACGGGTAATTGGGCCAATGTGCTGGCAGAGCCCCGTTTTACGGGGCTTCTCGCGGTTCGGGTTCAGCCGCGAATTCCAATGCAATGATCCGCGCTAGCCGGGGCTAAAGCCGAACAGCGAGAAGCCCCGTAAACGGGGCTGGGTTCATGGTTCGGGCCGAGTAACCCGGCGTGAACGCCGGGCCTAAACCGCCTTGCGGCAAGTCCCGTAAACGGGACTAAATGACCGGACACACTTGTGTGTAACGATGAGCGCAGAGCGTGGGCATAGCACCCGGCGTTCGAACGAAACATCATCTGCCCTTGGTCGACCTTGGCTCGGTTCGCGTTGTTCAATTGCTCTACGAGACGCCGATGGATTTGGAGAACGATCTGCGCCTATTTGTTTGCCCGAAAGAAGCGTTCGAGCCGCTGGCTCGAACGCTAAACGATTTTGAATTGCGCTATTGATAGAGAACGGAATTCAGCGAGTGCAGCTCGTTTTCTCGGGACGAGTTGCATACCACTTTCCTATCTCTTCGACCGCTTCAGCTTGAACAGGACGAGATCGCCTTCCTCCGCCTTGAACTTGGTTGGGCGGGATTCGGTGGGACTGTTGGCCAGGCACAGTTTCAGGTTGTCCCCGTCCAGCTCGTAGATGCCCTTGATGGTCTGGCCCTTTTGGGTGACGTCGGTCAACGTCATGTCGATCGCCTTGGGCGACTTGGCGGAGTCCAGCTTGAACGTGGCCGCCGTCCGCGTGATTTCGGCCATGCCATTCGGTGTCAAGATGAAGCGGAAGCCGTCGCTCCTGAATTCGACTCTGCCTTCGAGCATTGCCTTTGGCATCACCTTCTCACCACCCTTGATTAGTTCGACCACTTCCCAGACGCCTTGCAGTTTCGCTTCGTCGGTCGCCAGGTCCGGCTTCTTGTTGCCCACCTTGGCCGGCGCCGCGAGCGCCGGTCCGTACACGACCAGCCCGGTCGCGATGAGACCGACACTCAGCACCAAAAACGTCAGGGTTCGCAGCTTTTTCAGGAACATGGTTTTCAAGACCTCGTGTGTAAACGCGGCAGACTGAATCGATACCACTGAGGACGCCGCCCCGCCGGTCGCGACGATGATCGCGGCGTGGGTCGTCATTTCTTGCAGGACCGCCGGCACGGCCGCGGTCGCTTGCTCGGCAAGCAGGGACAACACGAGCGTGCCGGCGAGAGTCAGCCCGCGTCGGGACAGCCGTTCCCGCAGCCGCTCGCGCCCTTGCTCGAGCCGGCTCTTGAGGAGGGACACCGACCAACCGAGTTTCTGGGCGGCCTCGTCGCGGGCCAGACCCTGTAGACAACACAACACGATCGGGTTGCGAAACTTCTCGGGAAGCCGACCAAGTTCCTGATCGAGAATCTCCCGTGCCTCCGCAACGCTGATCTCATCCAATAAATCGCTCGACTCCCGTGCATCGGCGCCGCGTTCGCGTGCGATCCGGCGGGCCGCGGCGATCTTCGCCTTCATCGCGATTCGGCGCGCGACGCCATACAGCCAGCACGCGAGCGAATCGTGTTTCCGAATCGCCCCGGCTCGACGGGCCAGAACCAGGAAGGTCGCCTGGAAGGCGTCTTCGGCGTCGTGCTCGTTCCGCAGCGTTACGGCGGCAGAGCTGGTAAATCATCGGCCCGTGCCGGGCGACCAGTTCCGCGAAGGCGGCCGGGTCGCGATCGGCGACGAACTGTCGCAGCAACTCCTGGTCCGCTTGCGTAGCGGTCCCTTCGACCGCCCAGGTGCGGATGTAGCGGATGACGGGAGAAGTGGGTTCAGCCGACACGGTTCTGATCCCAAGGAACGTAAGCGGTACGCAGGTCTACCACTATAGTGCCCGCGGACCGCCGGACGGCGAACATATTCCACTTCTGGCGGTTTACCATCACGGGCATGAAGTGGGCCGATCTACCAGCCTTGAGAGCGGGCAGTATCTCGCATCTCGAAAAGCACGAATGGATTTTAGGATTGGAAACTCGATTACTTCGCCGCCGGCCGGTAGATGCGAATCCAGCCGCTGGCGAGGTTGTTCGGCTGCAATCGTCCCTTGGTCACGTATCGCTTTCCCTGCATATTTTGTTCGTAGACAATGAGTTCGCCGCTCGATTTGACTTCGGCGACGACGGCCGTGTGATGGGCGAAGAGGTAAATCCCCCCGCCGCTACGGAACGACGCGTTGCGGTATTGGATTACATCGCCCGGCTTGGCCTTCGTGTCGGCGGGATCGCGCTTGCGCTTGCCGCCCTGAATTTCCACGACGAACACCAGCTCGCCCCAGACGAAGTCTTGCACACCCGGGTTTTCCTTGTAATCGGAGAACGGCTTGGCGCCGGCGGCCTCCGCGGCTTTGACGGCGAGCGTACCGCACTCTCCGTCGCCGACGGTCTTACCGACATTGTCCTTACAGAATTCCACGATTTTCTTCGCCAACTCCCCGGCGGCTGAGTCTTCCTTGGCGATCACCCCCGCCTCGGTCAACTTGGCGACGACAGCCGCCCGGTCGACGACTGCCCGCACTTGCACCGATACTTTGCCGCTGGCGAGTTTCTCCTTCTTGAGCACCTCGTGACTCTTGATCATATCGGCGGCCTTGGGCAGCACCTTCTCGTCAATCACGGCCTGGTGCTTCTTCCGCGCGGGCGCTTCAACCACAATTTCAATAACTCCGGCGACGGCTTTGGCCAGCGCTGCCTTGGTCGCGGCTTCTTCGCTTTCGCCGACGCCGGTACCGCGAACAGTAAGGGTGGAGGCGGGCGGGGATTGCGCGAGAGCGGGTGTTGCGAATACGAACGTCGCGAATGCGCCAATCGCGAGTCGCCCGAAGTGATTCCTGGTCATTACTTTCACCGTTGTCCTTTCTTGATCTTCACCGATTTGAAGAACGCCTCTCGTTCCGAGTCGGAGATGTCCTTTCCGACGGCCATCTGAAGGATCATGGTCGATTTGTTCGAATTCCAATTAATCACAATCAACTGGCCCGTCAGATTGCCGCGTGCAGTATCCATGTGAAAGGTTCGACACGGGAATTCGCCGTCATACTTCGACGGATCCTGCCGCAGGTTGCTCGGCTCCGAGTCGAGCACCTTGAGTTCCTTGACGACGGCGATGGGCACGAAAGCCGCCGCAAGGTCAATCGCGTCGTCGGTCATCGGGTCGCCGTCGTCGCGCACGAAAACGACATACTCGGCGTCCCTTCCAGGTCGCGTGTAGGCGTACGCCAGACCGCCATCCTTGTCTTCGCTCTTTTGCGGCTTGTCGGGCAGCCGCACCGACCACGCCCCGTCCGCAGCTTCGATTTTGTGCTTGAGTGAATCACCCTTGAACATGTAGAACCACAATGCCAAGCCGCCGATGGCGGTGATGACACAAGCCACGATCAGCCCAATTGCCAGTGGCCAGCGGCTCTTGTTGCGGACCGCGTGCAATGGAATGATCACTTCGTCGTCGATCGGCTTGGGCTCCGTGGGCGGTCGCGATTTCACACCCGCCCTCGGTGGAGGCGGCATTGGCGTTGCGGCCGCGGCTCGTGGCCTGGTCCGGACTGCGGGCGGGTCGTCGAGTGGCGGCGCCGGCAGTGGATCGGGCGGTCGAACAGTACTTGGCCGCGGCCCGGGCGACTGGGGCGAATGGGGAATGCCTGTCTTCGACCTGAGTCCCGTATCACCGGCAGATCGCACGACTTTCGCTTCCGCCGCGCTCGGCCGGTTCATCGGCTGCCCGATAAACGCGGCCCGGCAGCCGACGCATTTGATCGACTGATCGGTCAGGTCCGATTCCGATTGTGAAACGAGGCCACACTCAGGGCAGAAGTATTTGAAGAGTGGCATCCGATGGCCTCGCGAATTCAGTGGTTGTGCATCTTCCCCCGGCGAGTCGAGACTGTCAAGTCACTCGTCCGAGTCAGCGGTGGGCGTCCGGCGTGTTCACGTGTTCGGGCCGAAAGCCCATACCGATCATTCGGGCTGGCAGGCGTCGGAGAACCGGGAACCAGTTCAACGCTCGAAGCGGCACGGGAAGAGACAGCGAAGTGGTGCTGCGCAGCGCCGGCCGAATCACGCGATTCTGGATTTGCACTTGCAACCATTGGGTGAGTCGCGTGGGCAGTTGCCGACGCTGCTGGACTCTTCGCAAGTCTTCCATTGTCAACTTGCCATCGCGGAGCGGTCGGAACAGGATGTTCGCCGCCGCCACTGCGTCCTGGATCGCCAGGTTAATGCCGACTCCGCCGACGGGGGACATCGCGTGGGCCGCGTCGCCGATGCACAAAAGCCCCGGTCGATGCCATCGACGAAGCCGATCAATGACCACGGTGAGGAGTTTGACATCATCCCAGCTCCGCAAGGCATCAACTCGATCGGCAACGAAGGGGGCAATGAGCGCAATCGCCTCGCGAAAGGCGGAAAGACCCGCCTGCCGAACTTTGTCGGCCCCTCCTTTTGGAATGACAAATCCACACTGCCAATAATCGGATCGGTTGATCATCACGAGGATACGGCCACGATCGAATCGTCCCGCGGGCTGATCGGGATCGCCAGGCTTTCGTGGGATTCTCATCCAGAACACGTCGATCGGCGCGCCGATGTCGCGCACAGGCAACTCGGCGCATTCACGAACAGTGGAATGCCGGCCGTCGGCGCCGACCACCACGCTGGCGTGAACTTCGAGCGGTCCGTTCGGAGTCTCGGCCTGAACTCCGAGCACGCGGCCATTTTCAATAATCAGGCCCGCGACCTTCGTCTCCATTCGCAGATGGAATTCGAGATAGTGCCGGGCATGACCGGCCAGGAAATCGAGGAAGTGCCATTGCGGCACGAAGGCGATGAACGGGCAATGGGCCGGCAAGTGCGTGAAATCGGCAATCGTTACCGGCTGACCGGAAACGTAGCCGGTCAATTGGCGGGCTTCTTCATGTGGGCGCTTGAGGAACTCGTCGAGCAAACCAAGTTCCTGCATCACCTCCAGAGTCGATGGGTGCACCGTGTCGCCGCGAAAGTCGCGAAGGAAATCGGCATGTTTTTCGAGGACTTGCACGTCCACGCCGGCACGGGCCAGCAGAAACCCGAGCATCATGCCCGCGGGCCCGCCGCCGGCAATGCAGCATTGGGTCCGAACCCGTTCGACGCTCATGGCCGGTGCTCCGCGGTCGTTTAATGGCTGGCAACCGTCAGTTTCTGAATCGCGGCGGGACTGAGTTCCAATCGTGTCGCGGCGATGAGTTCATCGAATTGCTTGAGACTCGTTGCACTCGCAATGGGCGCCGTTACGGCTGGCCGCGACAGAAGCCACGCCAGCGCAACTTGTGTCTGCGAAGTGCGGTACTCGGCGGCTACTTCATCGAGCGCCTTGAGAATGCGAAAGCCACGCTCGTTGAGATACCCCTTGACCTTTGCGCCCGCGGACTCTGAGCCAGGTCGGCGTCCGAACGATACTTGCCGGTCAAGAAGCCTGCCCCAAGCGAGAAATAAGAAATGACGCCAAGCTTCTCCTTCAGGCAAACGGCCTCCAGTTCATCCTCGAAGGGTGCGCGATCATACAGGTTGTAGAGCGGTTGGAGGCAGGTGTAGGCGGCGAGTCCCTTGGCCTTGCTGATGCGCAGAGCCTCGCCGAGCCGGGCCGCCGAGTAATTGGATGCGCCGATCGCTTTGACCTTGCCCTGTTGGATGAGTTCCGTGAATGCGCCGAGCGTTTCCTCGAGCGGCGTGCCCTCGTCGTCCTTGTGCGCCTGGTAAAGATCGATGGTGTCGGTTTGCAGTCGCTGCAGCGATCGCTCGACGGCGCGAAAATGTAATCCCGCGATAGCCCCTTGTCGTCCGGGCCCATTTCGAGGCCAACTTTGGTCGCGAGGATGACGCGGCCGCGGTTGCCAGTCCGCTTCAGCCAATTGCCGATGACGGTTTCCGATTCGCCTCCCTGATGGCCCGGCGCCCAGCGCGAATAGACATCGGCGGTATCCACCAGGTTGAATCCGGCGGCGACAAATGCGTCCAGCAGTGCAAACGACGTGGATTCATCGGCAGTCCAGCCGAACACGTTGCCGCCCAGGGCAAGCGGAGCGATTTGAAATCCCGAGGCGCCCAAGTTTCGTCGATTCATGAGGCAATCTCCCGTGTGGATCGGCAAACGCTATTCCTCCCTACTGTAGGCGCAGCGCGACAAGATTGGCCGGGCCATCCTTGCCGGCACGGGCCGATCCGCCGATGATGATACGAGCGCCACGTTCTGGATGATGGAGTATTTCACCATGCAACGATTCTCGGTTTTGCTTTTCGCCATGACCCTGGGTCTCGGCTTGCTGGCGCCCGCCAATGCTGCCGATAAAGAAGCGCCGCCGCTCAAGAAGGGCGAGCGCATCGTTTTCCTCGGCGACTCGATCACCGCCGGCGGCGTTGCGCCAAAAGGGTTTGTCACTCTCATCAAGAAGAAACTGGCCGAAAAACACAAGGATCTGGGAATCGAAGTCATCGGCGCCGGCATCAGCGGCAATAAGGTGCCCGACCTTCAACGGCGATTGGACCGGGATGTCATTGCCAAGAAGCCAACCCTCGTGGTCATTTACATCGGCATCAACGACGTCTGGCACGGCGAGCGCGATCCGGCCAAGGGGACGCCGAAGGATAAGTACGAGGCCGGACTCAAGGAAATCATCGGAAAGATTCACGACGCGGGCGCGCGCGTTGTGCTCTGCACCCCGAGCGTCATTGGCGAGAAGAAGAACGGGGCCAATTCACTTGATGCCAAGCTCGACGAATACTCCCAGATCAGCCGCCAAGTCGCCAAGGAAACGAAGTCGCAACTGTGCGATCTGCGCAAGGCATTTGTCGATTACCTGGCCAAACACAACGCGGACGACAAGGAAAAGGGCGTGCTGACCGGCGATCGTGTGCACCTGAACGACGCGGGCAACAAGTTTGTCGCCAACACCATGTTGGCAGTCATCGACCCGTGAGGTTGCTCAGAATCCGAATTGGATTCCGATGTTGATTCCCTGCGTCCAGTAGGCCGAATTGTTCATCGGCACAAATGGACGGGTCACACCGTCAAACGCATTATCGATTTGGTTGCCCGGGCGAACAACCTGGCTGAGATACAGGAAGTTGTAACCAATCGTGCCGCGAATGAACGGCGTGAATTGGTAGCCGAGACTCAATTGCAGTTGGGGCGACCAGGCAAAATGGTTGGATGTGTAGCGGCCGGTTTGTAGTGTCGCGTAGTTCCCGCCGGAATAGGAAATGGGATCGGCATTCACCGGAAATACCTGCGACGAGCCGCGAACGGTCACGACTTCCTGGACTCCGCCGGCGGCCAATTTCCCGACGACATTGACAAAGAAGCGATCGAACCCGTACCGGACTTGCGCGCCAATCTGTCCACCGTAGAACGTATTCCGCGTCGTAAATCGATCGAAGACGGACACGGTCGATCCCGGAGTTGCATCAACGAGCGGATTCCCCACTTCGTCCGTGAATGTCAGCGTGGAGAGCAGGGTCGAATTGCCTGCAATCGTCAGCCGTTCATCCAATTGAAGGTAACTGAACCCGCCGAGCAGATTGACGGTCAAGCGATCGGAGTGAATCGCGCCATAGAGCATGTTGACGTCGAAGCCCCAAAACTCGCTGGTCGCCTCGACCGTGGAACCGCCCGTCGCTAAGCCGGGAGCGCTCAGTTGCGTAATGAACGGCGCGCCGGCGACCGGCTCGTTGATCACAAAGTTGCCAGCGCCCGAGCGATCGTAGACACTGTACCCGGCCCGCTGCTGGCCGAGAAACAACATGCTTGCGTCCATTCCCAAGGTGTGGTTCGGATCGAACCAGCCGCCGCCGTAAAGCCGCAATCCCCCCTGGCTGCCAAAATCGAGTGGGCGGTCGAGCGACACCGTTCCGGCGACGCCGAGCATGCCGGCCGCCGCTCCTTGCGATGCCGGGCCCGTTGTTACCAACGGCACTGAAAGAGGCTGACTCTTGGACCACCAGAAGATCGATTCGATTCCCACCCAGGCATTAGGATTGTTGGGGTCGCCCATTGTCCGACGAAGGAACGACCCCGGTTCATAGTAATCGTCTGGAGGGGGATACGCGGTGGGCGGAGGCAAGAGCGATTCGGGAACCTGGGAATGGGGCGCGGGCGGCGGGACGATGATGTTTTCCACGGGAAAGGGCGCGGCGCAACCCGGGCAGGATTTGCGTCCAAGCCTGGCGAAGGCGCAGGCGGTGGCGGAGGAAGCGATTGAACTCTTGCTGGCGGGAGCAGCTCTTGAGCCTTCAGCGATCCGCCAACCAGGAGCAAGCCCACAAAGGCCAGTGATTTTCCATTGCGCATGGCTGTGATCCTCCTTGACCGACTCACCGTGAGGACGCGATCGGCTCGACTCGTTGCGCGGTGTACGAAGATTCATTGATTTGAGCGGGTGAAGCTCGGCAACTTGGGCAAGCGAAAGGAACGGGCTGGCCCGAGCGCTCCCTGTGTTCGTCGCATGCCTTAGACCATGTTCGCGGTCGTGGTGCAAGCCGCGATGGCTTGGAAGTTCAATGAATCCCCGTGGGAATCGACCGCCGCAACGTGAAGAATCGTAACTGTTCGAGAATCCCAGTTGTCTTCCCGCGAGCCGCTCATAGGTTGATGCCTCGCGGCGACGGAGCCGTCATTTCTGCATCACTCAACGAAGAGAGGACGAGATGAACACCTTGAGGCTGCTGGCAGTCGGGACGATCGTGTGTCTCATCGGCGCGGGGCGAATGCCGAGGAGAAGAAGGTCAACTACGCGAAGATGCTGGTCGGTAAATGGGAGATCACCAAGGCCGACCCGGGCACGGTTCCACCGGGCTCCGTCGTCACGTTCACCAAAGACGGCAAGATCCAAGTGACCGGCAAGAAGGACGACAAAGAAGTGACCATGGAAGGCAAGTACACGGTTGAAGACAACACGTTTACGATCGTTTTCAAGAACGGCGACGAGGAGCACAAGCAGACGATCACCATCACCAAGATGACCAAGACCGAGATGTCGACCAAGGACAAGGACGGCAAGGTGGTTGAGGCGAAGAAGAAGTAAGCCGATCTGATTTGGCCGCCCAGAATTGTGGGCAAACTTGTGAGGCGGTAAATCGTTGGGCGGGGATGCGGGCAACCGCATCCCCGCCTTGCTTTTGGTCATTGACCCGACTGGCTGTTGTCGACCGCCGCTGTCATGTGCATCACTTCTTGCGCTTTCGCCGCGGTTCCGGCTTGAACATGGGGTGATTGGGGTCGCCGCGTGAGAGCAGATAGGCCATCAAGTCGGCGACTTCGTTTTCATTCAATGGCTTCAGCAAGTCTTTCGGCATCAACGATACCGCGGACGGTTTCACTTCGTCGATGTCCGACCGTTTGATTTCGACGACCTTGGTCGAATCCTCGGGATCGGTCAAGATCGTCACTCCCGTCTTGGAATCGTTCACGATCTTGCCGGTGTACGACTTGCCGCTGTTGGTGAAGACATTCCACGCTTTGTACTGGTCGGAGATCACCTTGCTCGGATCGATGATCGACTCGGCCATGTCCTTGAAGCTGAATCGGCCGGCCGATTGCGTCATGTCCGGGCCAGTCGCGCCGCCGTCGCCATAGAAGCGATGGCAGACAATGCAGCGAGCGGCCGCGAACATCTTCTTGCCGTTCAAAAAGCTGCGGTTCTTCATTTTCTTTTCGAGAGCGAGCACGTCGTCCATCGTCCAGTCCCTGCCGGGTCCGGCGGGCTTGGGCAGCGCCGGCATCTTGAATGGCTTGCGCAGACCGGCCGCCTCGATCAGCACGCGCTCGTTTTCGGAAGCATTCTCAAATGCCTCGCGTTCGATGTTGTTGAGGAAGCCCTGGTAGCTGGCGCCGCCGCTCTTGGTGCGGAATTCGTTGATGGCGCCGAAATAGACCTTGCGCTCGTCCATCGTCCAGCCTTCCTTGACGTTGCGCAGGCTGAATGCGAGTGCCATCTTGTGCTGGTCGGCGCCATTCTTGATCATGTTGGCGATCGCCACTCCATAGCCCTTGTTGCGGGCAAGCAGGTCTTCGAGCCCCGGATTGGCCGTAGGCTTTGAAGGCCGCTTCAACAATTCGGTAGTCTTGGCGAGCACGGTGGGCGACTTCAAATAGACGAGAAGCTGGCAGAGTTCGCGCGTCAGGAAGTCGCTTTGGGCTGGGTAAAAGGAATCGAGCTTGTGCGCAACTTCGCCGCTTCACCTTTCACGGGTTCGCCCATGCGAATGAAGATCAGCGAATAGACGCGGGTCAAATCCAGTTGCTGGCGTTCCGCGAGGTTCGCGAAGTTAAGTCGATCGAGGGCGGCGAGCAACTTCGATTGCAGGCTCTTGTCCCCTTGCCGGGCGACGGCAACTGCACCGGTCAAGAGGGCATCCGGGTTGGTTTCCGACAAGACTCGATCTTGCCACAGCTTGGCCGGCTGGTTTTCGAGTGCAATGCGGGCGGCATAACGGATAAAGCGGTCCCGGTGGCCCAGGTATGGGTAGGCGAATTCGACCGCCTTGGCCGGGTCCTGGGCAAGCCGATGAAAAGCTTCCAGCTTGTGGCGTAAATCCCGCTGGTCCGCATTTCGCGGGTCCTTGTATTCCGCGGTGTCAGTTGATTCCTTGCCGACATAGGTCACGCGGAACACTTCGGACTGAGTATTTCGTCCGCCCGTCGTGAAGTAGAGCGCCCCATCGTGGCCGATGGTCACGTCAGTCAGCGGCAGCGGCGTGCGCGACAGGAACTCTTCCTTGGTCGCCTTGTAGGTCGAGCCGTTCGGCTCCAGGTGAATCGCATAGATCGTGCCGAACGTCCAATCGAGCAGGAACAGCGCCTTCTGATATTTCGCCGGGAACTTGGTCCCGTAACCGAAATCGACGCCGACGGGTGAGCCGGGACCGATTTCGACGACCGGCGGCAAGCTATCGATGTAATACGGCGGCCATTTACCGGTCCCGCTTCGCCAGCCGAACTCGCTGCCGCTCGTCGCATGGCAGACGCGTGTGGGCCGATACCACGGGCTGCCCACGTCCCATTCCATGTCGGCGTCGTAGCAGAACATCTCGCCGTCCGCGTTCAAGGCGTAGTCGAACGTGTTCCGATAGCCCGAGGTGACGATCTCCCACGTTTTGCCATCGGGATCGGTGCGCGCCACCCAGCCGCCCGGAGCCAGAATGCCGCGAGCATGGCCGTTGGCATCCCATTGCCGGGGTAAGAGAAGATCTTCGCCCCAGTTCTTGGGCAGTCGGCTGTGGTCGAAATTCTCGGGCGGCAACGTGTGATTACCGCTGACCAACAAAATGCCCTTGCCGTCCGGGGTCAATCGCAAGGCGTGCGGTCCGTGCTCGCCGCCGCCACGGATCGCTTTTAATTTCTTCGGTTCACCAAATTGGTCGGTACTGGTGTCATAAGGAATTCGATACAGGCCGCTGCCCGGCCCGCCGTTCACGGAAACGTACAGACTGTCGAACGCGAAGAGCAGCCCCTGGGCGGCGGTGATCTTGACGTCGAGATGTTCGATCTTGGTCGGCTCGGTGCTGCCGATTTTTGGCGGCGTGATGCGGAAGAGGCCTTTGCGTTCCTGGTCGCTGCAAATCAGTCGGCCCTTGGGATCGGTCGTGATGTTGACCCATGAGCCAAATCTCTCCTTGGGCACATGGTAGATCCGCTCGACCTGAAAGCCGGGCAGGACGTTGAAGGCATCGACCTTGGGGTTGCCGGTCTCGCCACGCACGTTGGCCGGCTGGATTTCCGGCTTTTGCGTGACGACTTCACCGGCGAATGTCGAGGAGGCACAAACGAGCATTGCGAACAATGAGCGTCGGAGAGAGAGCATTGGCAAAATCCATTGAGTGAGACTCAGTGAAGCCGCAGATGCGCTAGCGGAGCGCGGCCCAATCAAGCGAGCAATTGTTTTACCACATTCCCATGTACATCGGTCAGTCGATAATCGCGGCCCTGGAAGCGGAAGGTCAGCTTCTTGTGGTCGAAGCCGAGCAAATACAGAATGGTCGCCTGCAAGTCGTGGACGTGAACTTTGTCCTTGGCGACCGAGAAGCCCAGGTCGTCCGATTCGCCATGCGTGTAGCCGGCTTTCACGCCGCCGCCGGCCATTACCAGCGAATAGCAATCGGGATAGTGGTCGCGGCCCAATAGAGCGCTATTAGCGGTGCGGCCTTCGCGGAATGGCGTGCGGCCGAACTCGCCGCCGAGAATGATCAGCGTGGAATCGAAGAGTCCTTTGCGCTTGAGGTCCTTGATCAGGGCCGCCACCGGCTGGCTCATCGTTGCGGCCTTGCGCGTCAGGCCATCGCGAATTTCCTCGTTGAGATTGGTGCCGTGAAAATCCCAGCCCCAATCGAAGAGTTGCACATAGCGCACGCCCTTTTCGACCAATCGCCGAGCGAGCAAGCAATTGTTGGCGAATGAAGCGCCGCCGGGCGTCGCCCCGTACATTTCGATCGTCTTCTTGTCTTCCTTCGACAGGTCCATCACTTCGGGAACGCTCGCCTGCATGCGGAAGGCGAGTTCGTATTGCTGAATGCGCGTGACCGTTTCCGGATGACCGAGTTCCTTCTCCTGCAATTCGTTCAAGTCCTTGAGGGCATCGAGTCCCCGGCGGCGCAAAGTGCGGTCCATGCCCGGCGGATCGGAAACATAGAGCACCGGGTCGCCCTTGGAACGGCATTGCACCCCCTGGTAGACGCTCGGCAAGAAGCCGCTGCCCCAGCAGCCCTGGCCACCACTTGGTTGAACGCCGCTGGAGATTAAAACGACAAACCCCGGTAAGTTTTCGTTTTCCGTGCCGAGGCCATAGGTCACCCACGTCCCCATCGACGGCCGGCCCGGCCGCGGCGAACCGGTGTAAAGCAGAAGCTCCGCCGGTGCGTGATTGAACTGATCGGTGTTCATCGAACGGATCACGCACAGATCGTCGGCGACTTCGTGCAAATGCGGAAGGGCATCGGACATCTCGATGCCAGCCTTGCCGTATTTCTTGAAGGTACGCGGCGTACCGAGCAGCTTCGGCGTGCCCGATGTGAAGGCGAAGCGCTTGCCTTTCGTGTAAGCTTCCGGGCAGTTCTGACCGGTGCGCTTGACCAGTTCGGGCTTATAGTCCCAGAGATCGAGATGCGGCGGCGCGCCGGACAGATGCAGATAGATGACGCGCTGAGCTTTGGCCGGGAGCGGCGGCCTTTTTGGCGCGAGTGGATTGCGCGCATCGTGTGCCGTATCCGCGTGCAACATCGACGCCAAAGCAAGCGACCCGAGACCGACGGATGAGTCGCGCAGGAAGGTGCGGCGGGTGAGGTTTTGGAGGTGTTCGAGATTCAAGTGCATCATTGTCCGACTCCAGGCGAGCGGAGCGGCGTCAGCCGCCCGATGGTGACAGAATCGGGCCGCTCACGCGGCTCCGCTCGCCAATTACCGCTTCATCAACGTCTCATCCAAGTTCAAAATCACATTGCAAACCACAGTCCACGCGGCGACACCGGCGGTGTTCATACCAGCCGGCACTGGACCAATCGGCTTCGTCGCGAGCTGATTCGCCTTACGTTCATCCTTCGCTAGCGTCGCCTGGACTTCGTCGAACAACTTCACCAGGCGATTCAGTTCCCGCCGGATGTGGCTGGCGGATCAGGCATTGGCGGAACGCAAAAGTCACTCGGTCGGCCGTAGTCGTGCCGCCTTCTTTGATTGTCTTGCGGCCAGCGCCTGGGCGGCCTCGATGTACACTTCGTCGTTCAGCGTGACCAGCGCTTGCAATGGCGTATTGGTGCGATTGCGGCGAACGACGCAGACATCCCGGTTGGGGGCGTCGAAGGTGCTCATCGCCGGGTACGGGTTCGATCGCCGCCATTCCGTGTATAGGCCGCGGCGATATTTATCCACGCCCGTGCTCGTCTTCCAATCGATCGATCCGCCAAAAGCGGCGTTGATTCCCAGGGCCGGCTGCGGCGGCTTGACCGATGGGCCATACATCTTGGTCGATAACAATCCGCTGACAAACAGCGCCTGGTCGCGAACCATCTCGGCCGTCAGCCGCACACGCGGGCCCGCGAAAGCCAGCGGTTGTCCGGATCGCGTTCGGCTAGTTCCTTCGTTACCTTCGTCGATTGACGATAAGCCGCGGAAGTGACCAGCAACTTGACGAACGCCTTCATGTCCCATTTCAGGCGGATGATTTCCGTGGCCAGCCAATCGAGCAACTCGGGATTCGACGGCAGTTCCCCCTGGATGCCGAATTCCTCGCTCGTGCGGACGAGGCCGATGCCGAAGATCTGCTCCCAGTAGCGATTCGCCAGCACGCGTGCGGTCAGCGGGTTTTCGAGGGAAACCAGCCAACGGGCCAGATCAAGGCGACTCGGCTGTGGGGCTTTCATCGGATTGAATGCCGCCGGCACCCCTTCCTTGATCTCGTCGCCCACGTCGAGGAAGTTGCCGCGATGTTGCAGCCGGGTCTTGCGGCGTGCAGCACCCTGTAGCTCCTTCATGATCGGAACAGTGTCCGGCTTCAGGTCGGCGAGCATCTTGGTCAACGTCGCCAGACGATTGCGATCGACCTTGGTTTCGGGAGCGACATTTCGGACGTAATAGTCGCTGACGAGCGACTTCTGTGCATCGGTTCGTTTCTCGGCCTGGAGGCCGAGCGCGGCCAGCACCACGGCGGGCAGACTTGCCGATTGGGCGATTCCCGGCTCGTCGGTGATAGAGAGTCGGAAGCGACCGAGCGTATGATTTTTCTGCGGCGATTGCTGTTCGATTGTGACGACAAGTTTGGAACCTTCGGGGATATCCACGGCGCTCGCAGGCAACAGTGTCAGGGTGTGCGACTTGCCGGTCGCGCCGCCAACGGCCCAGCCTGTCTTCTTTTTCCGATTCGCTTCCAGCACGGCCGCCGCCGGGAATCCCGACTGTTCGTAATCGGCGAATGCGGTCTTGAAGATTACGGATCGTGCGCCGCTCGTTTCGTGGGTGGCCGATGGCTTCGGCACGGTCTTACCATCGACTCGCCAGACGGCTTCGCGCTTTTCATTCAACAGTTCAAGGCGATAGCCCGCCAGGCGATCTTCCACGCCGCCCAGGCGATTCCAGAGCACAATCCGGTCGATTGGCTTGGTCCCCTTGAGATCGACTTCCCACCAGGGATCTTTTTCGGATTTGGTGTGCGTGACCGATTTCTTCTCGAATTGTCCGTTGGTGTTGCCGTCATTCGCGAGCTTGGCCGGCGCATCGTAATCGGTGCTGCTCTGTTTCGCTTCGCCCTTGAGCGCAACGTTCTCCGATCCGCTGATGACCTGCACTTCAGCCAGAGAAAGAATGCGATTGTTTCCAGGGAGAGTGATGCGCAGAATCGCGCGGTGGGCTTTGAAGCGGCAGGCGGTACGAGTTGAGCTTGGACGCGTGAGATAACGAAGTTACCACCCAGGTGACCCGGGCCCATGCCGGGTAATTTCGGGTCAGCAAGCGCCTCGAGACGAAGGGCGGTCAAGTGCTTTGCCGCAATCGGCAATTCGATTGTGTATGTGTCTTTTGCGGTCGGCTTTTCCACGAAGATGGAATCATCGTCGCGAATCACGGGCGTTAGGCCTGCCTTCGACTTCGCACTCGTCGGTTTCAGGCCCGCCCATTTCGGATGCAACGAGAGCGTCCGTTCCCACTGACGCTCTCCCACGGTGAACTTGAGCGCTGCATCGCGCAGCTTCTGGTCGATGCCCGCGACCTCCGCTTGCCAGGCCGCCCGCTGTTTTCTCTGATCGTCTGTAAAGAAGCTGTAGACTGGCGATTCGTCGCCGCGGTCCGCGTCGGCGGTGTTGTTCAGAATGGCGAATACGCCGAAGAATTCCTTTTGACTGATCGGGTCATACTTGTGGTTGTGACACTGAGCGCAGGCGATGCTCGTGCCCATCCAGGTCGTGAAGGTCGTGTTCACCCGATCGACGATGGCGACATTGCGAAACTCCTCATCGTTGGTGCCGCCCTCGTTATTGGTCATCGTGTTCCGATGAAACGCCGTCGCGATGAGCTGCTCTTCGGTTGGATTGGGGAGTAAGTCCCCGGCGATTTGCTCGATCGTGAATTGATCGAACGGCTTGTTCTGGTTGAAACTCTTGATGACGTAATCGCGGAACGCCCAGATTTTTCGCAAGGGATCGTCCGCATATCCAGCCGAGTCGGCATAGCGGGCAAGGTCGAGCCACATCCGGGCCCAATGCTCACCGTAGGATTCCTTTCGCAACAACGAATCAACATATTTCTCGTAAGCGTCCGGCGACTTGTCCCTGGCAAACGCCTCGGCCTCGGCGACTGTCGGCGGCAGACCGGTCAAATCGAGCGCGAGCCGACGGGCCAGCGCATAGCGGTCCGCCTCCGGCATCGGCGATAAGCCCTCCTTCTCCAAGCGAGCAAGGATGAAGCGATCGATCGGCGTCTTGACCCATGCGACATTCTTGACCGCGGGGGCCTTCGGCCGGACGGGCACAACGTACGACCAATGCTTGGTGTACTTGCCGCCATCATTGACCCACCGCGTCAAAATGTCGATCTCTTGCTTCGAGAGCTTCTTGCCGGACTTCACCGGCGGCATCAACTCTGACCGCTCCGTGGACGTGATGCGCTTGACCAGTTCGCTCGCAGCGGGCTTGCCGGGTACGACCGCGGCATGGCCACCCAGGTCGGCCGTGGCGCCCTCGTGGGTATCGAGGCGCAGATCCGCCTTGCGGACTTTATCGTCCGGTCCGTGGCAGGCGAAGCACTTGTTGGTCAGAATTGGCCGCACGTCACGTTCGAAATTGACAGGCTGCGCGGCTGCCGTCGCGGTCAGCGCTGCGAGGGCCAGCAAGGAGAGCAAGCGTCGCATGCGGGATTCACAAAAGGGGGCGGTATGTGGGCGTGGCGGGTATTTATTAGTGTACCCGCGCCCGATGGGGGCGTCTCGGTTTTTTGCATTGGATGAAGAATAAACCGCGCAAAGATCGAGTTAAGCGCCCAGCGGCGCCCGGCCCATGATCGTATACTCGGGACCGTCGCGACGCAGTTCGCTGGCGATGACCAGCACGTTCTCGACGCGTGACGTACCGCCGTGCCACGTCGAATACTTGGCCAGAATCTTCGCCCAGTCTTCCCCCCGTTCATCCGTGCGCCAAACGGCCGAGTGTCAAGTGCGGCGTGTATTCACGATCCTCGCGGCGGTAGCAACCCAGCTCCAGAAGCCCGTCTTCCAGATCGGCGTGCAAGGCTCTCAACGCCTCGCTCCCCTCGGTGATTCCTGCCCAAAGGACCTTGGGCCGCCGTACGTTCGGAAAAGCGCCCAAACCCTGGGTAGCGAATGGGAATGACTTGTGCTTGCGAGATCGGGATTGAACGACGCGGCAAATATCGACGACCTCGAGTTGCGCGACGTCACCGAGAAACAACAGCGTCAAGTGCATGTTGTCGACTCGAGTCCATTTGATGCTGCCGGCATCGCGGCCCAGAGTCTCTTGAAGTGCCGCCAAGTTGTCCTTGACCGCATCATCCAGGTCGACGGCGATAAACGTGCGAACGCGGGCCATCGCTTGCTCCTCATGCCTCGGAGAGGCCTTGTTCCCAATGAGCCTTCGTCCCGTGATGCAGTCGGGCGCCGAACTGGGTGATGACCTTCATCGCCAGGAAATTCGCGGCTCGGGCGGCCTTCGCGGGCGGTACGCCGTGCGTGATTCCATAGAGAAACGCGCCCGCGAACATGTCGCCTGCCCCCGTCAGGTCGCGTGGCTGACACGGAAATGCCGCAACTTGCGTTTCGATGCCGGCGTGCCGCACGAATGCCCCATTCGCCCCGTCCGTCACGACGGCGGATGGCACAAGGGATTTCAACTTGGCGAATGCTTCGGCGGCGGACGATGTCTTCGCCACGGCGCAAGCCTCGGTCGCATTGCAGAAGAGCAGGTCGGCCTGCTGCAGTGCCGGATGGAACGCGTCGCCAAACACATCCACGACAAAGGCATCGGAACAAGTAACGGCAATTTTCACGCCATGCTTGCGCGCCACCTGCAACGCTTCGCGAATGGCCCCCTGCCCCGTGTCCGGATTGGCGAAGACATAGCCTTCGATAAAGAGCCATTGCGATGCCTGGATTCGCTCGGCGTCGACGTGCGTGGCGGACAAATGGCTGGAGACGGCCAGGCACGTACGCATCGTGCGCTCGGCATCCGGGGTAATCAGGCAGACGCAAGTGCCGGTGGTCTGTTCAACGATAACGGAGGCGCCCATATCAATGCCGAGCTGAGCGAATTCTTCTTCGTAGTGCAGGCCATAGCGATCGTCGCCCACGCAGCCGATGAATGCCCCCTTCCCGCCGAGCTGCGACAACGCGATCACCGAATTCGCCACGGAACCGCCGCTGACCAACCGCGGATCACGGGGCGCAGGCGGTCGAGCAACCCGCGTTGCTCAACGGGATCAACGAGCCGCATGGTGCCACGCTCGAACCCCAACTCGGCGAACTCAGCATCGCTGATCTCGACGAAGATGTCGACGATCGCGTTGCCCAGACCGCAGACGGCGAATTCTTTCATGGGTGCTCACGGAGCGATTAAGGGCGGATAAAGGATCTGGTCTTGAAACTCGTCGGGCAACATTGCCCCGGCAATGTATGCAAGGCTGTTCGCAAGGATGGTTACATCCAGTTGTGCGTGTACGAGAAATATTCCCGGAACGTGCCGTCCGGTCGCGATGTGGTCGGCAAGGTGTGCCGGCATAGTCGAGCGATTGTTAGTCAGAAGGATCGCGTCGTGCGCCTCACACCAATCCAGTATGTCGGGGTCCAGTGTATCGTCGGGCGGCGCCACGCCATCATTAATTCGCCACACGACGACGCTCGGTTGCAGTCGCATCATCGTGGCGGGCCACCAAATCGGCAGGTGTTGGTCGAGTAGATAGCCGTTCATGGCGAAACACGATGGGCATCGCGAAAGGCCATCATCCGCCTCCTCAAATCCGCGATTTTGTCCGCATTCTTCGTTTCGTACTCTTCGCGGGCGTTTCGACAATACTCGAGAAAGTCCGTCAGCATCTTGTCCATCGCCTCCTGATGCGTGTGGTAGTAAAGCAGGCACGCAAGGACCTTCGGCATATCCAGCGATGGAAACCGCTCGAGAAGTTGCTGCGGCGTCGTGAGTCCGTTGCGCAGGTATTCGTAGAGCACGTCGTGCATCCAGATCCGGTTCCCCTGAATGCGAATCTCGCCATGCTGTTCGTAGTCGGTGAAATCGAAGAAATCTTCAAGCTGCATCGCTTCTTCCTCCCAATCCATCGTATCAGATGCGCTCCAGCGCCAGGCCGATCCGCCGCAGCACTTCCGTTTTGCCGAAGATTGCCAGCGTCTCGAATACACCGGGCCCACGCGAGACGCCGGTGACCGCGACTCGCAACGGTTGGTTCAGCGGCCCCGGCTTGATATTCTCGGCCGCCGCGAAGTCGTGCATGGCCTTCTCCGTGGTTGCCGCGTCGAACGGCTCGCATTGCGCGAGTGCCCCGGACATGCCGCGAAGCAGATCCGCGGCGCCCGGCTTTTTCAGCACTTTTTCGATGGCCTCGGGATCGTACTCCGGTTCGCGCTTCAGGAATGGCGGGGCATACAACAGAATATCGCTAAAGAGCTTGAGCCGATCGCCCATTGCTTCGATGATGCGGTGCAACAGATCACGCGTGCCGGCATCAATGGGCTCGGAGATTAACTTCGCCGTCGCCAGGAACGGAATCACGCCGGCGATCTTCTGGTCGATCGGTAAGAGCTTCATGTGCTCGCCCGCGAGCCAGTAGAGCTTATCGGGGTCGAAGCTGGCCGGCGAGTCGTTGACGCGCTCCAGCGAGAAGTTGGCGATCATGTCATTGAGCGTCATGAACTCGGTCTTGTCGTCGAGCGACCAGCCCAGCCGGCCCAAGTAATTGATGAGGCCCTCCGGCAGGTAGCCCATTTCGCGATAGAAGGCGACGGTGGCCGGGTTGAGGTCGTCGCGAGCGGCGATCTGCTCGTCGGTCCAGCCGATGGCATTCAATTGCACGCGAATCTCGGGCGTCACGAACTTCGCCATATCGCGTTTGCTGAGCTTTTTGTTCTTGTTCGGCGGCTTGACGCCCGGCGGATACTTGGCCCCCGGCTTCGGCGCCGGCTCATTCACGACTGGGATATGGCCGAACTTCGGTAGAGGAGCCGCAAGAGCCTCCCAGAATAGAACCTGGACGTAAGTGTTCGGTAGGTGCTCTCTGGCTCGGAGCACATGTGTAATTTGAAACGCAATGTCATCGACCACGGAGGCGAAGTTGTAAAGTGGCGAGCCATTCGCGCGCAAAATGACTGGATCGCCGACCAGATCGGTTCGCTGCACACATCGCCCGCAAATCAGATCCTCAACCACTGCCTCCCGACCGAGAGGCACCTTGAATCGCAACGTGGTCGGCTTCTCGCGGTAAAGTCGAACGCACTCGGCCGACGGCGTATCGCGATGCGGCCCGCGATGGACGTAGGGCTGCTTGGCAGCCGTCGCCGCGGCACGCTCGGCGTCCACTTCGTCCTTTGTCATGTAATCCGGATAGGCATGGCCGGACTCGAGCAGCCTCATCGCCGCCGCCTTATACGTCTCAAGACGCTGGCTCTGGAAGTACGGCCCATAGGGCCCGCCAATCTCGGGACCTTCGTCCCAGTTGATGCCGAGCCAGCGGAAGCCGTCGAGAATCGGCTGCAATGCCTCGGCCTTGTTGCGTTCAACATCGGTGTCATCGATGCGCAGCACGAATTGCCCGCCCAGGCACTTGGTCACCAGCCAATTAAACAAAGCGGTGCGGACTCCGCCGATGTGCAAATAGCCGGTCGGACTCGGGGCAAAACGCGTACGGATCGACATGCCGCCTCCTAATGTGGGATAGGCCTCCCGGCCTGTCTGACAGGCCGGGAGGCCTATCCCACATGGTGTTATATGATGGAGGGATTCTCCCGCCGCCGGAGTTCGCGATGCGAATCGGCCTCATGCTCTTCGTTGGAATGTCCGCGACGCTTACGGCCGGCGAACCTGTTCGCATCACCAAGGACGGCTCGTTCAAGCAGCATCTCCAGTGGTCGCCCGATGGTTCACGGTTCTTGTTCACGCGCATCCATCAAGGCAAAATGGCGATCTGGACGATGGCCGCCGATGGCAGCGACATGAAGCGCCTTGTGGCCAAGGACACGCCCAACTTCGACGGCCACTGGTCACCGGATAGCAAGCGCGTCGTCTTCGTTTTGGACATTCTCCACGGCACGGATGGTAAGCTGCAAATCGATTCGATCAACGCGGATGGGACGGAGCAAAAAACGATCATCCCCCACAAGGCATTCGAGGAGTCGCCGCGCTGGTCGCCGGACAGCAAGAGATTGCTCTGGGTCAGCACCCGCGATGGCAACCCGGAGCTTTACACATGCAAGTCGGACGGCTCGGACATCAAGCGACTGACCAGCGAAGTCGCTCCCGACTTGCACCCCGCCTGGTCGCCGGATGGCAAGAAGATCGCCTTCAGCAGCAGCCGATCGGGCAAGCAGAAGATCTACACGATGAGCGCCGAAGGTTCGGGCGTCAAACAACTCACGAATGGAAACGGGATTGATTCGTGGCCGACATGGTCGCCGGATGGCAAGCGCATCGCCTTCGTCACCTTTCGCGACGGCAACTACGACATCCACTTAATCAACGCCGACGGCACCGGTCGCAAAAACCTGACGAATCATTCCGCCCAGGACACGTCGCCTGCGTGGTCCCCGGACGGCAAGCGGATCGCGTTCATTTCGACTCGGGACGGGGGGTCGGACGTGTACATTATTTCGGCGAAATGAGGTTCCGGGCAAAATGGGTGGACCTATTACAAATGAATTCTGTAAAAGTTCCCGCGACTTATGACGAATAACGATGGAATCCCCGGTTCCGCGGTTGATCGCGGCCGATGAATTGTCATAATGCTCACGATGATTTCTTCGCGGATGATCGATGGCGCCGGCGGACATGCGATTCGAGGCATGTTCGTTTTGCTGATTTGCGGGCTGGCCGGCACGTTTGATATCCTGAACAGCAACTCTTCGTTGTGGGCCACGCCCGTTTCGGCGTTTCCGGAGGAAGAAGAAGTCCATTCCAAGGATCGCAGTCTGCTGGTTGCGGTCGCGCATACGTCCCGTCGGGGCGGTTTGCGTCCGAGTCTGCCCCGCGATGAATGGTCGGCTGTGAGCGTCCCTGTTGTTCCATGCGATGCCAGTCCCCGTTGTTCGCTGACTCCTTTTGCTCGCCAACTCACCGGCGCGGGTATTTTCCAGCACTGTTAGACCCCACCTCTTCTCTCTCCTTCACCAACTAACTACTTAACCTCCACGGCCCTACGGTCGCGCGCACAGGTTGCGCGGGCTCCCGGGCGAGGACGCTTCATCATGGAAAAGCTCGTTCAGGGTATTCACACGTTTCAGAAGCACATATTCCGCGCTCGCCACGAACTGTTCGAGCGCTTGATCAACGGTCAAAATCCCCAGGCGCTCTTTATCACCTGCTCCGATTCCCGAGTCATGCCCGACCTCATCACTCAGGCGGAACCGGGCGATCTGTTCGTCCTGCGCAATGCGGGCAACCTGATACCGCCCCATGGGGCGGCCTCCGATAGCGGCGAGGCGGCAACGATTGAATACGCGGTCAAATCCCTCAGGGTTAGCGATATCATCGTTTGCGGCCACACGCTTTGCGGCGCCATGCAGGCTCTCTTGAATCCGGAGTTGCTGACCGACATGCCACGCATGCGCGACTGGCTCAAACACGCTGAGGGCACGCGTGAGATCATTCGTACGAACTACCACTGTCCCACTCCGGAAGCGGCCTGGAAGGCCACGGTCGAGGAAAATGTGTTGATGCAATTGGAGAATCTTCGCACTCATCCGGCGGTCGCCGCCGCGCTGGCACGAAGCGAATTGAAGCTCCACGGCTGGGTCTACAAGCTCGAAACCGGGCAGGTGTTCGCTTATGACCCGGAGCCCGGTCAATTCCTCCCACTGACCGGCGACGCGCCTGCCGCGCTCCCGAATCGAAGGAGCCGGCAATTGGCGACTCCCCCTGCGCCCCCGGCGTTCAAATCCAGTTCGTGATGATTGCGCGCCGGTGGACCGCGTGCGCTCGAATTCATCCCGTACACAGAGATTTCAATGCATTCCGAATCGATTCCTTTCGCCACGGCGAGCAATCGCCGATCGGGGCTGCGTCGCGATATTCTCGCCAGCCTCGTCGTCTTCATGGTGGCGTTGCCGCTGTGCATCGCCATCGCTCGCGCCTGCGGCCTGCCACCGGAAGCCGGGGTCATTACCGGCATCATCGGCGGCCTGATCGTGGGGCCCTTGTCCGGCAGTCCATTGCAGGTCAGTGGCCCAGCCGCGGGCCTGATCGTCCTGGTGCTCGATTTTGTCAGTGAGCGAACTCAAGTTTTGGAATCGGGTGGCTCTGCGTACTCGGCCATTGCCGCACTGGGAGCGGCCATATTCATCGCCGGTCTATTGCAACTTCTCATGGCCGCTTTGCGTCTCGGTCAATGGTTTCGCGCGGTGTCACCCGCCGTCGTGCTGGGAATGCTCGGCGGCATCGGCGTGGTGATCTTTGCCAAGCAAGTTCATGAAATGATCGACGACCGGCCCGCGTCGTCGGTGCTGGAGAACCTCGTCTCCGTGCCCATGGCGGCATGGAAGGCAGTGACGAGCCCCGATCATCGCCCGCCCGCACTGGCCGGGCTGGTGACGCTTTCCATTCTCATTGCCTGGAAGCCCCTGTCGCCGAAACGACTCCACCTGATTCCCGCCGCGCTCGTTGCCGTCGTGGCCGGCACGCTGGTCGCCGAGGGACTGGGACTATCTGCACAGCGAATCCAGGTCGAGTCGAACTTGCTCGATGCGATTACCTCGCTGACTCCACGGACTTTATTCGATCTGATTGCCGAATCGGCGATTTGGAAAATGGCGATCGCGATCGCCGTCATCGCCAGTGCCGAGACGTTACTTTGCGCGACGGCAGTCGATCAGTTACACCGGGGGCCGCGAACCAATTACGATCGCGAACTGATGGCCCAGGGCGTCGGCAACTCGCTATGCGGACTTGTGGGGGCGCTGCCCATGACCGGCGTGATCGTCCGCTCGTCCGCGAACGTTAGCGCTGGTGCAACCACGCGACTATCGGCGACATTGCACGGGCTTTGGCTCTTGCTGTTCGTCGCTCTTTTGCCGATGATCCTGGCGCGTGTTCCTGCCTCGTGCCTGGCGGCCGTGTTGGTTTACACCGGCGTCAAGCTCGTCGATTGGCGAGCCGCCCGCCGACTCTGGGAAGATAGCCGAGGCGAAGGACTGATATTCATCGCCACGTTGCTCGGCGTGGTGCTGATGGATTTGCTCACCGGCGTCGTTCTGGGCGTCGCCCTCACCGCTGCGAAACTGGTGTACTCGGTTTCGCATCTTTCGATCCAGCCGACCCGCGATGCCGAGCGTCGCGAAGTGCATCTGCATCTGGAAGGCTCCGCGACGTTTCTGAGCTTGCCCAAACTTGCGCGAAGCCTGGAGCAAGTTCCAGCCGGATGGGGGGTCCACGTTTATCTGGATCACCTGCTGTTCATCGATCACGCATGCCTGCACCTCCTGGCCCAGTGGGAGAAACAGCATCAGGCGAACGGCGGTCGATTGAGCGTCGATCAGGACGGCCTGCGTGCACGCTTCGACCGGGCGCGGACGCGGATCGCCGAAGACCCGCAAAAGGCGGCGGTATGATCATCGCGGAGCATGCAGCGCGGGCGAGCGAGACGTCATCCTTCGCAGGCGCTTCAGGCTCCGGATGTCCGTGCCTTCACTTTGGGCGGCTGGCGTCGAAGATTTGGCCATTAATCTTCTCGCGTTGCAGGATCGCCAGGAGTTCTTGTGCCTGGCCGCGGGTTTGACCCGCGGCCATTACGAACGGAAGTTTGTCAACGAGTGCGTCGGCCTCCTCCGCAGAAAGATGTCGCAAGGCACGGACGCGCAACACGAGCGCCTCGCGCGCCGACAGCGGAAAGGATTGGACCTCGACGCTCCAAGTTGCGGGAATCGCCACGCGGCGCATAATGCGGTCCAGATTGGGGACCGTGGAAACCGCGATCAGGCGCTCGCCTTCCTGCAACCGATTTTCCAAGTTGAGCGTCCGTTCTTTCCGATCGGCATCGAGTAAACCGACCGGAACGATGCCATAGTCAATCGCTACGGATTGCAGAGAATTCTCTGTCAGTCGACGATCTTCGGGCTGAACGGTGATCTCCACCACGGCCAGCACATGACCTTCGACTTCGAAGAGCGACAGGACGCGATCGCCGAGCAGCCCGGCCAGGAATGCCGGCGCCGCCAGTTCGGGCAATGAAACTGCCATTTTCACGCCGGCAGCGGTGCGCGCCGTCTCCGCGAGCACCGAATCGCCCAGACGAACAACGACGCGCTGCTGTTCGTTCAGTTCCGCGACTAGCAAGGCGACCTCCAGATTCACGAGATCGCTGGAAGTCGCGGCAATCACGGCCCGGGCTTCCTTGACGCGTGCTTGCAGCAGTGTTTCGCGGATCGTCGCGTCGCCAACGATGACCGGCACGCCGGTCCGACGGCATGTCGGTATGAATGGACTGTCCGCCTTCTGTTCCACCACGACGACCTGCTCTCCCTGATGCACTAATTCCTCCACCACGCGGTAGCCGACATTTCCCAGGCCAATCACGACCATATGACCGCTGTCCGGGATGCGCCGCACTTCGAGTGCGCCACCCAGACGGGCTCGGAGCAGGAAATTGGTGAATATCGCGGTGAATGCGGCGACCAGTATGGTGCCGAACATCTTTAGCCCGCTCACGAATACTTGCCCCCAACCTTCGTATTGCTGGCCGCCGAGATCCGCCCCCGTCGAAACCACGCTGATCGTGTGATAGAGGCTGTTGGCCCAGCCGTATCCAAGCCCAAAGTGATAGATCGTCGTGCTTGTGGTAACGACGACCAGCAGGGTCGCGGCACACACCTTGACGGCGAGATCCATCTGCGAAAGCGTTCGATAGGCGACGCGGCTGAACCGTCGAATGCGGCCCGCCCAAAGCACATCCGACAAGTCGTCGGAGTCGTGATTGAGAAGTCGCTGAAAATCGCCGGGACGTGCCATCACGACAAGTCGGTCTCCCGTCGCAATCGGTGCGTCGGGTTCCAAATCCAGCAACAATCGAGGAGGACGAGCCCTGGACGAATGAGCAAGTACCAGACAGCGACCGGATTCGTCGAAGCGATGGAGCGGCTTGCCGTGCAACGGCGAATCGGCAGGCACGTGGAATTCAAAAACCTGCCGGCGACCATCACCAACGGCAAAGGCCGCAATCAACTCGCCCGTGGTAGCCGTCAACGCCAACAGGGGAGCAGCAAGCGCGGAGACGCTTAGAGCAGTGACATTCGGCACCGCCTTCCCAAGGCGGGCGACGAGGTTTTGGTTGAACATCCGCAGCACAATGCGCACCTTCGGCGCCGTGCGGCGGACCATGAGAGCGCTGGAGATATTGACCAAATCGTCGCTGGTGGCAATGATCGCGCCGCGTGCTTCCACGATCCCCGCTTCGCGCAAGATGTCCGCGTTCCGGCAATCACCACGGACGAGCCGC
Organism: uncultured Gemmataceae bacterium; assembly: GCA_963773845.1. Lineage (GTDB taxonomy): Bacteria > Planctomycetota > Planctomycetia > Gemmatales > Gemmataceae > SIAJ01. The sequence continues at coordinate 1,970,466 of CAVZCU010000009.1, read as the reverse complement.
ACCCCGGCCAGTCGCGGATCGGCCGGGTCCGCCACGGTATCCACGGCGACGACGGGAAAGCCAGAACTTCGCAAACATTCGAGAACGCGCCAGCCAACGCGTCCCAGCCCGCACAACACGATAGGGCTATCCACGATTGATGCTCCCAAGACCGAACGTCTCTACGACAGCTTATGCGAGCGGCGGACATGCGCCGGCCAGCACCCTGTTACAGTAACGAAGCGAGGTTACTATTGGTCGCCGTGGCACGGCGAGAAGTGCTGGCAATCCAACCGTGTACCACTGCAATCGTTGGCTTTAGGGTCTTTCCTCTGACCTTCTACGCAGGATGCGGAGAACATTTTACTCAAGCCGCTAGCGCGTAGCGGCGATATGTTCGCAGCGCGTCGCTGAGCACACTCCGGCCTTGATCCGTGACTCGCCAGCGGCGCGTTCGCGGAACTTTTGCCACGAAGCCGCGAACGTGCAGACGTTTCAAGAGTCGGCCAATCGCAGCACTTCGGCGTTGGCCTTTCGCGTCCCGGCCGAGTTGGGCGTCGAGAGCCGTGCGGATGTCTTTGTTGCGGAACCCCTGCGCGATGTGGTCGCCGGCCAGCACGGCGGCAAAGAGCCGAGCTTCCTCAGCTCGGGCCGGGTTGAACCCCGCATAGCTGCGGCCCTTTTCATGCTGGCGCTCGGTCAACTCCTTCAGCTGGTCGTACGTCGGCGTCGGATCCGTGACGGCCGCCAGCGCCTCCAGGTATCGTTGGTTGCAGGCCAAGGCGTGTCTTTGATAGTGGTGCAGATTGCCAACGCCCTTGCACATCGCAAACCAACCCGTTGACGTGGTGCCGTCCCGATGCCGACATTCCCGCAAGACTTTGAACTCTCCGGGTTGATTGATGACGGTCTCCACGCGCAGGAGCAAACCCAACTTGTCGTACATCTTCAGCCAGTTTCGCTTCATGAAGTGCTTGATGCACGCGCCGGGCTCACGCACCGACTTGTAGTGCGTTTGCACTTCGCCATCGAAGCGCTCGTGCCACTTACGCCCCAGATAGCAGTAGATTTTCTTGGGACTGAAGGTGAGCAAGGCGAACTCCAGCAAGCGCACAAACAACGCCGCCAGCGCGTGCCGGCTCGCGAAGCAAATGTCGGTCGCGTACTCGGCCTGATCGATGACCCAGTAATGGCTGAGGCCCTTCAGTTCCGTCAACAACAGCGGATTGACTTGCCGCGCGTAGCGTTCCAGGAGTTTCGGCCACGGCAGCTTGACGAAGCGGTCGGCGGCACGCTGCGCCGCCGACGGATCGGCCAACTCCACGAAGGCGTTATCAACTTGCTCGAAGGCGATGCCTTTCTCCTTCAGTTGCCGCGCCACGTAGTCGTGGCCATTGACATACACCTGACAAGTGAACGGTGCCCAGGTCTGCAAGCGGACGTGCATGAGTCCCAGGTCTTTGTCGACGAAGTAGTAGTACAAGACGCGCTGCGGCACATACCGGGACACGAAACCCGGCCGATCCTTGCGGGGAGCAAGCTTGAAGGTGCGACAGGCTTCCATGACGCACACGATGCCGACCAGGCCATCGACTCCTGGCGACTGCTTGAGCTGTTCCTTGGCCCAGGCGTCCTTGTCGATCTTGCCGGTGAAGTACAGGTAAGGACGCCGCGACCGCTCGGCGAAGCGTTTGGCGTGTTCGACCAAACGATCCGACCACACCGGCCCAACGTCCTTCAAGAAATCGGCACGGCGAATCTTCAAGACGTAATCGATGAAACACTCGAATTGATCGACACGGCTGATCGGCAAATGCCCTTTGAAAAGAACCCGGTCAAAGCACGACAAAACCCAGGAGATGATGCTGGCAAACTGGCCGCAAAACGAGCATACTGTCTTCATGGCATCCGCTTTCTGAGTGACTGCTGGTAACAATCATTTTGGAAAGTCGGATGCCTGTTTTCTTCATGGGGCGGTGGGCGAAGCCCACGTTAGGAATAAGCTTCACAACATCCAAGCTTCTATCACCCCCGCCACCGGCAAAGGAGATTGCTCATGCGAATTGCCCTGGTGACAATTCTTTGCACCGTCGTAGTCACCGTATCCTCGAACTGCGGCACGCGTGCCGATGACAAAGCGGACGTGGCGAAGGAACTCAAGAAGTTCCACGGCGTTTGGAAGTTCGAGTCCGTCGAGGCGGGCGGTAAAAAGGCGCCGGCCGCCGATTTCAAGGGTACAACGGTCACGTTCGAAGGCGACAAGTACACGGTCAAAAACGGTGACGAGGTGATCCAAGTTGGCCGACAGAAGCTCGACCCATCGAAGTCGCCGAAGGCGATCGATGTGACAATAGTGGAGGGATTGAACAAGGGGGCCGTCATGCTCGGCATTTACGAGATCAACGGCGACACGCTCAAGGTTTGCTTCGATTCGGAGGGGAAGAAGCGGCCGACAGAATTCAAGAGCCCGGTCGGTTCGGAGACTTTCGTCAACGTCCACAAGCGCGTGAAGAAGTGAATCCCGCGGGATACGACTGGTTATGTCGCCATAGTATCAACGCTCCTCTTCCGTCGCCGCCCAGCCACCGGCTGTCCACGGCCCAAACGTCCGACGACTAATAGTGCGCATCTCCTTTCTAGACAATCACTTGCGTCCGCTTCTCGAAATCGAGATACATTGCCGATCCCGACGCGGAATGGCCTTGCAACAGAACTTGGCAGTCCCCGAACGGTCGGATGGAATGGCTCCGTAAATAGACATTATTGCGCATGGGGGGATGGAGAAAACGCTGGCCATCTTGGCCACCTTGGCCGCCTTCCTCCTTTTAACCAGACATTTTCGCCCATCGGCCACATTGGTCCCAGAGGTTCATTGCAAAGCCACGCGGAATGGCAAAGTCCTGTCACCCATTTCGGTTGATGGATCGGTCGAATCGCTCCAAAACCGGGCCGGTCGGAGCAGACAATCGGTCGCTTCGAGAGATAGGTGTCAAAGTTTGATCCGTAGTGAACGCGACCGGGGGAATTCGGCCGAATGAATCGTGCGCTTTGACAGTTCGGTGCCGAGCCAAGAACATGCTGGAGGGACCGAATTCTACCGAACCTTGGGCCGTCTATTCATTTACAACCAGCCTTGCGGTGTTTTCGATGAGCGGGGAGAATTGCCGAACCTGGTGGACATGGCGCCCCCTCTAACCTTCGCTGGGTCCGCGCACGTATGCCCAAATAGTGGAAACCTCCTCTCCCGTCAGGATGCGAACGCATGACCGCGCCTCCCCTGACTCGGGCCAGCCTTTTGGTCCGATTACGGGATCCAAACGACGCAGAGGCATGGACGGAGTTCATGCGCCTCTACGCGTCGGTCATTTATGGTTTCGCGCAAGCGCGGTCTACAGGACGCCGATGCCGCCGACCTGATGCAAGAAGTTCTGCGTTCCGTTGCGTCCGCCGTTGGCCGCCTCGAATACGATCCGCGCAAGGGAACCTTTCGCGGCTGGCTCTTCTCCATCACCCGTAACAAGATCTTCAATTTCCTCGAAGCGAGCCGGCGCCATGCGCGCGGCAGCGGCGACAGTGCGGCTCATCGACGACTGGAAGAACATCCCGACCGCGAGGCGGACGCCGACGACTGGGATCAGGAATATGACCGGAAGGTTTTTACCTGGGCCGCCAATCGCGTGAAGAATGAGTTTCAACCATCCACCTGGCAGGCGTTTTGGATGACGGCGGTCGACGGACACAATGCCGGCGAAGTGGGTCAACGGCTCGGCTTGTCGCCCGGGGCGGTCTACGTGGCGAAGAGCAGAGTCCTGGCCCGCCTTCGCGAGGAAGTCAGCGAGTTCAGTGGAGCACCATGACCAAGACCTGCCCTGACGACGATGTGCTGCGCGGCTTGCTCGACAGTTCCTTGCCGGAACCGGTCCAGGGCGAGGTCGTCGCTCATCTCGATTCGTGTGCCAGTTGTCAGGTCAAACTGGAACGGATCGCGGCCGGCGGTACGGGAATGCTCCGGGTTGCCAAGCATGCGAATGAGGCGGGCGAGCCGGATCAGACTTCGGCATTTTGGCCGGCGCTGCAACAAGTGGAGAAAGATGTCCGATCGAGTGGCAAGGCGGCTACCGTGATCCGGAAGAATCCAACCCGGCGCGCCGATTCCAATTCCGACCACGACTTCAGCTTTCTGGAGCCAACCGAGGATCCAAATTACCTTGGCCAAATCGATCGATTTCAAATTGCCGAACTGGTTGGACGCGGCGGCATGGGGATGGTGTTCCGAGCGTTCGATGCCTGTCTGGAGCGGACGGTTGCCGTCAAGTTGCTCGACCCGCAATACGCACGCAATGCCCAAGCACGCGATCGCTTTCATCGGGAAGCCCGCGCCGCCGCCGGCGTGACTCATGAAAACGTCGTCACGATCCACCATGTTGGATGTATCGAGGAACGCGACCTGTCATTCCTGGTGATGCAATTCGTGCGCGGGCGTTCGCTCCAGGATCTGTTGGACGAGGGCGGCGCATTGCCGGTTCGCGAAGCGGTCCGAATTGCGGCAGCCACGGCCGCCGGCCTCGCCGCGGCCCATGCGAACAATTTGATCCATCGCGACATTAAGCCCGGGAACATTCTGTTAGAGCAAACGTCTGGCCGAGTGCTCATCACCGACTTTGGTTTGGCCCGGCTGGCGGAAGATGTCAAATTGACGCAGAGCGGCTTTGTAGCTGGCACCCCGCTCTATATGAGCCCGGAACAGGCACGGGCCGAGACCGTCGATCACCGTTCCGATCTGTTTTCTCTGGGCAGCGTGCTGTACGCGATGCTCACCGGAATTCCACCGTTTCCCGGCGCATCGCCATTTACCGTACTCAAGCAAGTGACCGATAGCCGACCCAAGCCCTTGCAATTGCTCAACCCGGACGTTCCGGATTCGCTGGTTGAGATTGTCGATCGTCTTCTCGAAAAAGACCCCCGGGACCGGTTTGTCGACGCGAACGAAGCAGCGATCGCTCTCGACACGGAACTGCTTCGATTACCGCCGCAATTCAGTCGCAATACAAGTCCACGACGTACGAATGGTTCCCTGGCTCGACACGTGAAGTCCTGGTGGCGACGACAGAGCCCGATCGCATTGAGCATATTCGTCCCAATCTTCGGACTCATGCTGCTATCCGAACTCGCCAAGGTCACTCACTGGACCGTCATCGGTCAACGAGGCGCGGAAAGTCCGGCGCAATCCAGCGGTCCGCCGCCTTTGGTTGGTGCGACGATCGGGGCCGAGATTCCGACGCGATACACGTTGCCCCCGGGCGATGGAGCGGTCTGGTCGGTCGCCTTCGATCCGTGCGGCGAATTGATTGCCACGGCAACGGAAGGGGGCACCGTTCAATTCTGGGACGCTCGGGAAGGGCACATTCGCGGCACGCTCGTCAATCCGAAGAGCAAGTCGCCCGTATGGTCGATCGCGTTCAACCGCGACGGCTCACAACTCGCGACCGCCAGCGACGACGGCTTCGTTCGACTTTGGGACGTGAAGACGAAGCAGGAAGTCGGCGTATCCTTCAAGCACCTCTTCCCGGTGCGGTGCGTTGCGTTATCGCCGGACGGCACCCGACTCGTCAGCGGCACGCGAAACGGTGCGGTCACCATCTGGGACGTGGAATCGGGTGAGAAACTCTTCAGCACCGCCGGCCACGACGGCGGAACGGTGATGGCGGTCGCGTTCTCGCCGGACGGCAAGCTGGTCGCCAGCGCTGGCAGCGACAAGACGGTCAAGCTCTGGGATACGGAAGACGGCAGCCCGCGGGCGACGCTGACGAATCACACCGGCCCCGTCTACGCGGTTGCCTTCGATCCAACAAGTCAGGTCTTGGCGTCGGCGGGCTGGGACCACGCCGTGCGACTTTGGGACGCCAACACCGCCGAGCAAATGAAAGTCGTGGACGTTCAACAAGAAGATGTGTGGTCACTCGCCTTCTGCCCCGCTGGCAGGCATCTCCTGACCGGAGGAGAAGATGGAACCGGACGGTGGCTCGATGTCGAGACGGGCCGCATCCAGCGCGTATATCACACGCACGGCGGGCCCGTCCATGCCGTGGCGGTGTCCAAGGATGGCTCGCTCATTGCCGTGGGCGGCCGCGATGGCGCCGTCCGCGTTTGGGACACGGAACAGTGACGCCTCTAATCCGACTTGTCATCGGGCAAGGATAACTCCCACGACTTGCCCACATTCCGACTCTGGCTGATCCGACACACCTGGCCAAAACTGCAAGTGTCCGTGCAGTGATCGGAGCGCGGCGCGAGCGGGAATCGGCCTTCGCGGATTTGACCGACAACCTTCGCTACCCATTCCTCGAGTTGCTCGCGGAACTTGGACCATTTCTTCGGATCACTTAGCCACGATAGCAGCGATCGCTTTTCGGGCAGAACCGGCTTCGGCCCATCATCGGTGACCAGCCAGTATGCCAGTCCAAGCGGTCGGGCAACCCGGCCTGGGAAGAACACCTTTTCGACGGCGAGGGCATACAGCGAAAGCTGAAGCTTTTCCAGACGCGAAAGGGACTTGCCGGTATAGTTCGCCGACCGACCAGTCTTGTAATCGATAATCCAGAAGCCGAGTTCGTCGCGCAATTCCGCCACATCGACGCGATCGATCCGACCGCCGACGCGAACGACGACTTCGCCGATTTGAATGATGAGTGGGTCGAGCGCCGGCGAGGCAGCCGCGGATTGCACGTGTTGGCTGCTGGCGGAGAAACCGAAATCCGCTTCGAGCAATCGCGGCGACAGGAACGCCTGCTTTTCCCGCCATGGCTCGAGGAACCCGTCCCAGTGGTCGCGATACTTCGCCGCCGAGCGACGTAGTCGCTTTCCTTCGAGTTCCCAAAGCTTTTTCGCGGCGGGGCTCGGGGCTCGCTGGGCATATTCGTTCACCGCTATATCGATCTCGGTCAGCAGGTCGGCATTCACACGGTCCGGCAAGCGCGATCGCGTGAGATCCGGTTCTGCGCGAAGCTTGCCGTGCAGGCGCGAAAGAGCCCGATGATAGGCCGCTCCCCGGCGCGTCTGCTCGACCTCGTCGCTCGGCTCCTGCAATTCTTCAAATCGAAGAACATGCTCCAAGAGAAATCGGAACGGGCAGGCAACGTAGGCTTCGAGCGCCGTAGGGCTGAAAACCTTGTCCGGGCCAAAGCGACGTTGGACTTCCGCTACCGCCGCCGCGGACTCAAGCGACCCATCGAATGGTCCATAATCCCGAGACCGAAATCGGGCGGTCGCGACTTCATTCGCCCAACGCAGGTGCTCGCAAACTTCTTGAGGCAGGCCGGGATGCTGCCAGGTTGCGCCCGATTCGCTGTCCCGCATGCGATGGGCGAATTGTACCCGCGCCTCGGACTGCGCGGCCGCCGGTTGCGTTGTGTATCCTTCAATTAACATGCGTTGATGTTCAGGTTTCAAAACGCCGGGCGCGAAGCAGTCGGCCACCGCGCCAAGAAAACTTCCTGGCAAAAGTGGTTGTCCCTTCTGATCGGTGGCGGGGTAGCTCAATATCAGCTCACGGCGCGGCCGGCCAATCAGTTGGAGAAAGAGCTGCTTTTCGTCGCCGAGTCGCGTGGCCGGATCGGCAAGCGGCAGACCGACACTTCGCAAGGCGATACGATCGGCATCGTCCAGGAGCGATAAAGGAGCACCGAGTCGTGGAAAACTATTCTCGCCAAGTCCCAGGATGAACATGTAGTCGCAAGAGATGGATCGCGCCTCTTCCGGCATGACGACTCGGATGCACCCCGCTCTCGAATCGGTTCGTGGTGAATTCTCCGTTAAAGCGATGGCGACCACCGATCGGGAGAAAACCGTCCACGACATCGATGACCCAGGCGTCCGTTCCATCGCCGACAACAGTGTGTGGATTGCGTTTGCGTCGGCCGGTTGCCGTTCGGCCTGCGACCACAGGCCGATTCCGACCGCGAACTCCCGAACCCATTCCGTGAATGCAATCGGTTCGGCATGGCTCGGGAGTCCGTCCCAGGCCTGAAAAAACCGTTCGAGAAATGGCCGGCAATCGGCGGCGACTCGTGCTTTTCGCAAACGACGGCTCTCTTCCGCCTGCTCGTCCTCGAGTCCCTCGGGGGGTGTTTCCGCCCAGAGGCGGATGGCCTGAAGATACGCGTCGCGATCGTGCGCCAGGCCAAGCATCCGCAAGAGTCCCTCGCCGCGACGCGCCATATCGCCATCGGCTTCCGGCCAGTCGGGACGGAAGAACGTGCTTCGCAGAAGCGATGTCACGCCGGCGAACGGAAAACCCTCGGCGGCCAAGTTGATCGCACGAATCAACGTGGCGACGGCGCGATTGCGAATGAGCGGCACGTCGCCATTGATCTGAATGGGCAGTCCATATTCGCCGAACACTTCATCCAAAAGATCGCGCGCGTAGTCAAGATCACGGGCGGCGACGATTATTTCGGAAGGACTCGCACCTGCCGCGATGAGCGAGCGAATTCGCCGAGCGATCAGCCGTGCTTCGCCGACCTCGCCCGGCGCCTCGATAACGGCGACGCCAGCGCAATCGGTTGCCTGAGCCGGAACAGTCGCGAACAGATGCCGATCGAGATGGGCCAGGCCCCTGGGCCTTTCTGCTTTCTCGGGAACTCCGGGCATGATTCCAATCGATATCCCGCGCCCAGAGAGTTCCGCCAGCCGCGCTCGCGTCGCTCGGATGGTCGCGAACGCCTCGGGCCGTTGGTCATCGTCGCTTGGCAAGCCGATCGCGATGGAAACGAAGGGAGCGATCGCTTCCAGCAACCGCCACTCCACCGGACTGAATGAGACAAATCCTTCGACTCGGACTTCTTCGATCGACGCATACGGGTTCGGCATTCGTTCGCCGATCATGGCCGCAGCCTTTCCCAATATGCCGAACCCGCCGCTTAGACGCTCAATCACCGACCCGCAAATGGTCGCGCAAGCCGCAAGCTTGGCCGATCGCAGGTCCGCGATCGCCGAGGAGAACTGATCGGCCGGGATGCCCGACAATTCCAATTCCTGAATCAGACCCGCGACGCCATCGACAAATCCCCGGGTATCGATCACACGGCGGAAATAGTCGAGCGTTCCGTCGCGACCCATTTGCTTGGCAACTTCCTCAATGACCATCCGCAACGAAAACTCCGGCCCGGCTTCCCCCCCGTTATGTTCCAGTATGGCGGTCGCGAAGGATTCGAATGTCTCAACGTGCGGCGCCACCAATGGCTGACCCGACGACGCGAGGCGAAGGCGAAGTTCGTAGGCCGCGCGCGGCGAAGGCGCGATCCAGAGCGCCGTTTCGAAGCCAGATTGCATCGATTCACCGTAAACAAGTGTCAGTTGCTCAATGTAGCAGGCTTTGCCATCAGCACGGCTTTTTGCTTGCAAGAGCACCGCCCGTGCGGGAACAATCAACACATGGCTCCGTAAATCCTTGGGCAAGCCGTCATGATTCCTCTGGTCCATCGCGCCACTCGCCGCGAGTTCCTCACTGCCGGCGGATTGACCGCGCTCGGACTGTCATCGTCGATGCTGGATCGGATGCGAGCCGCATCGCCCCCGAACGGCAGACATCGTGGCAACTCTTGCGTCTTTCTGTTTCTCTTCGGCGGACCAAGTCAGATCGACCTCTGGGATATGAAACCAGCCGCTCCGGCCGAGATCCGCGGCGACTTTCGGCCGTCGCGAACGAGCGTACCCGGAATCCATGTTTGCGAACACTTACCGAATTTGGCTCGATCCATGGAGCACGTCTGTTTGCTCCGATCGATGACGCACCGAATGAACGTACACGGTCCGGCGTGCAGCGAGGTGTTCTCGGGCCGCGAATACTTCATGGCGCCGATTACCGATCAAGCCAATCGCGAAGACTGGCCGTCACTCAGTTCAATCGTCGCCCGATATGGTCGACCGCGATCGGGCATGCCGGCGTCGGTCGTCTTGCCGTCGTATTTGCAGTTTCCAGGTCAGCCGAAGCGAATTGCCGGCCAAACGGGCGGCCGCATGGGCGAACGCTACAACGCGTTTCTGATCGATGGGGATCTCGGCCGATCCGATTATGTGATCGAGGGACTGGAGTTGCCCCATGACATGTCGCTCGATCGCCTGGCGAGCCGCAATCGACTGCTCGACTGCCTGCAGTCGGACTCCCCTATTCGGCCGGCCAGCGCGGCATACGACGCCGATCGTCACAACGTCCACGACTTGCTCGGCAATCGATCGGGCGACGTGTTCGATCTCCGACGCGAGCCGGAGCGCATCCGCGAGCGTTACGGCCGCACATCCGTGGGGCAAAGTCTGCTGCTCGCGCGTCGACTGATCGAGGCGGGGGTTTCGCTGGTGACCGTGAACTGGCAGGACGAAACAAAAACCGACGGCGCCAATACCTGTTGGGACACGCACAAGGACATCTTCACGAAATTGAAATCCCTCCTCTGCCCGACCTTCGACCGAGCGTTTCCCGCGTTCCTCAATGACCTTGGCGAACGAGGATTGTTGGACACAACGCTCGTCGTCGCCGTCGGCGAATTCGGCCGCACGCCCAAACTCGGGCAGTTCACGCAAAGTTCCAATACGCGCAAGACCGGCCGCGATCACTGGCCGCATGCCTTCACCGCGTTGGTAGCAGGCGGCGGAGTGCATGGCGGCCAGGTCTACGGCACGACGACCAACGACGCGGGACACGTTCTCGATAAGCCGGTCGCTCCTGCCGACCTATCGGCCACCATTTTGCATCACTTGGGAATCGATCCGGCGCAGCAGTACGAGGATGAATTTCAGCACCTCCGAAACAGGTTGAGCGACGGGGCCGTCGTTCGGGGGCTATGATCGCGCCGATCCCGCCAAGACACGTGGTAGCGTACCGGGCATAGTGCGCGGCGCCGAAAACGCGCAATGCCTTCAGGCGTCCCGGCCTGGTGCTCGTCGTTACCCGCGAATCTGTGCGGTCTTGAATTGGCGTCCCCATTAATGACATTGCGAAGGAACGCGGCTCACCGCCCCCAACATCTTCTTCACAAAAAAGAAGGAGCGGGCGTCGTAAGACAACTTCGGCCACATCGGTTCCAAAGAACTCCATGACGTCCCACCAACGTGCAACCGCAGGCAGCCAGGAATGGACAATGACTCAGTTTTCAACTTTGCCCTCGCTCGTTGACCATCCGGAATTGTGCTGCATCCATCCTCTTTGCGTTGCATCGGGCAGTTGCGAGAGCAATGCGTGGCCAAGCCCGGAAAAAGGGAGGCATTGCAATGCAATCCATTCGTCTTTTGCGGGAAGCCTAGAGGAGGTGGAAACTAGACAAATTCGCCCATGAGGGGATGGAGAAAGAATTGGCGGAGTTGGCGGCGACTCCGCCATTTTGGCAGGTCTCCGGGGTCGGAATGAGCGCCAGTCGCGTCGAACGAGAAATGTTCGTTATTGTGATCGATTGAGATTTAGGCCCAAAAGCAGTTTTTGGAGATCGGCGAAGTCCACCGGCTTGGTCAGGTGATAGTCGAACCCGGCTTCCTTGGAACGGCGGCGGTCCTCTTCCTGACCCCAGCCCGTGAGAGCGATCAGCACCAGGTTGCCTCCGCGGTCATTTTCGCGCATCCGCCGCGCGGCCTCGAATCCGTTCAGCTTTGGCAAGCCGATGTCCAAGAGCACAACCTGCGGCTGAAACGCCGCAACCGCCCCGACTGCTTCGAGTCCGTCGTAAGCGGTGTGAACATCGTTACCGAGCATCCGGAGCAGCATGCCCATGCTGTCCGCGGCATCGCGATTGTCGTCGACTACGAGAATGCGATGGGTTGGAACGGCAAGACTACCGGGCTCGACTGCGCCGGGCGAATCACCTTCGGTCGCCTTCGTTGCGATGGGAAGTCGGACCACGAACTCGCTTCCCTTCCCAGGGCCTCCGCTCCGCGCCCGGACTGTGCCGCCATGCATTTCAACAAGCCGTTTCACGAGCGTCAACCCAATGCCAAGCCCGCCTTGCGAACGCTCCAGAGATGTTTCGACCTGAGTGAACATATCGAATACATGCGGCAGATTCGCGCTGGGGATGCCAATTCCGGTGTCGCGAATGCGGATCGTCACTTCGTGGCGATTATGTTCGACGGACACCGAAATTCGGCCGCCTTGCTCGGTATATTTGGCCGCGTTGTTCAGCAGGTTCAGAAACACCTGAGTAAGCCGAGTTACGTCGGCTTCCAATTGAATCGGGTATGGCGGCATCGCGACGGTGAGTTCGTGCTCCCATTTGTCAATGAGCGGTCGAGTCGCTTCCACGGCACTCTTGATGATCGTCGCCAGTTCGACCGGCTCCTTGCGCAATTCGATCTTGCCGCGGGTGATTCGTGAGACATCGAGAAGATCGTCGACCAGTCGGGTCATTTGTTCAATTTGACGATCGATGATTTCCGTCGCCCACTGCAGCTCGGGAACCGCGGATCCCTTGCGACGGACAATCTGCACGGCATTGCGGACCGGCGCGAGCGGATTGCGCAACTCGTGAGCCAGGATCGCGAGAAACTCATCCTTGCGACGGTCCGCATCTTTGAGTGCCGCCAGCAACTTCGCATTTTCGATGGCCACGCCCACGCGATGAGCCAGATCCTCCGCGGCGGCGAGGTCGGAGGCGTCGTACACATGACCGGAATCGGCGGTCGCAAAAGTCAACACGCCGATCGATTCCGCACGCGAGCGAAGGGGAATGCAAATGCACGATTTGAGCCCGAGTTGCCGAAGTGCGTGGAGTTGCTCCTCGTCCGGGGCCATTGCGGTCACAATGGCGTCGTCGATGATCGGTATCCATTGCGACTTGCCGGTGCGCAGCACGTCGAACATGCTGTAAGGCCCGGCGACGGGCGGAATGGAACGGCCGTAGAGGTCCTTGGCGGGATTGGAATAGACGGTGGCCAGCCGCTGAATGCCGCCTTCCGCGTCGAGGATATCGACCGTGCATCCGTCCGCGAAGAGGGGGACGGCGAGGGCGGCGACCTTCTGCAAGGTGCTTTCATAATCGGTCAATTGGGCCAGCGCAGCGCTTGCATCGGCCAGAAAACGAGTCCGCTCCTCGGTACGCTTGGTATCGTCGATGTCCGTGCATGTGCCGAACCAGCGCTCGACTTGCCCGTTTTCATCGCGAACGGGTTGGGCCCGACCCAGAAACCAGCGATATCCGCCACTTTGCCGATCTCGGAATCGATATTCGATCTGGAATGGTGATTCCGAGCGAATGCAATCGAAATAGAGGTCGAGGCAGCGCTGAACGTCGTCGGGATGAAGAATGGGTTTCCAGCTTTCGTCGCCGAACTGGCCGCGGAAATCCCGTGTAGTCGTACCACCGCTCGTTGTAGTAGTCGATGAAACCATCCGGCCGCGCCGTCCAGACCATCTGGGGCATCGCATCGGCCAATTGTCGAAACCGCGCCTCGCTACGACGCACGGCATCTTCCGCCCGTCGCCGCTCCGTGATATCGCGAGCAATCTTGGACGCGCCGACGATGCGGCCCCTCTCGTCGCGAATCGGAGAAATCGTTAAGGAGACGTCGATCCGGCGTCCGGACTTCGCGATTCGGACCGTCTCGAAGTGATCGACGCGCTCGCCGCTCAGGAGCCGCTGAATAATCGTTTGTTCTTCGCTCTGACGTTCCGGCGGGATGATCATGTTGATCAGTTGCCCGATCGCCTCCTCGGCGGTGTATCCGAAAAGCCGTTCGGCGGCCGAATTCCATGATAGGATTCGGCTCTCGATTGATTTGCTGACGATTGCGTCGTCTGACGATTCCACGATCGCGGCCAGCCGAGCCTGCGTCTCCTCTCCTTTCCTGCGATCGGTCACATCACGCGTGAAACAGCGCGTGTGGACAAACTGGCCATCCTGCCATTTGACGCTGGAGTCGATCAGCACATGCTTGATCGAACCATCCTTGCACCGCATCCGGGCCGGTTGGTCGCGAAGAGATTCGCCGGCCGACAAGCGGCGCATGATGTCGTCAATGACCTCCCGGTCCACATGAAATTCGGCGATGTGCCGGCCGACGTATTCTTCCGGGGAATACCCGAGCAGGCTCAGTTCCGCCTGATTGACTCGGAGGATGCGTCCATCCGGGCCCACCCAGTGCAAACCCACGGAGGCATTTTCGAAGAAGTCCGCCAGCTCGCGCTCGCTTTGCCGCAGGGCCAACTCGGCCTTTCGCCGCTGAAGAATATCCCGAAAAACGACGATGGCGCCGCGGACTCTCCCCTGGTTATCGCGAATGGGCGCGGCACTATCGTCGATCGGCGTTTCTTTGCCGTCTCGGGAAATCAAGACGGTGTGATTGGTGAGTCCGACCACGCGGCCTTCGCGAATCGCGTGCCGGCTAGGGTCGTCGGCCGGCTGACGATCGTCCTCGTTGACAATGTTAAAAACCGCTTGGAGCTGCCGACCGATGGCTTCACTCTCGGGCCAGCCCGTCAACGCTTGCGCGACCGTGTTCATCGAGAGAACAGTCCCGGCGGCGTCCGTCGTCAGAACCGCATCGCCAATACTCGCGAGCGTCACTCGAAGCCATTCGGCTTGATCGTTCAACATCGTCTCGGCCCGGCGACGTTCGGTAATGTCGCGAAAACTCCATAGCCGGCCGCTGCTCCATCCATCCGCGAATTGAATTCGTGAGTGTCGTTCGAAGACTCGTCCATCCGCAAGTTCCAGCACATCCACACAATCGGGGGCCGCGGTCGCATAAATCTCATCAATGCGCATGCGGTATCCCGCCGGATCGGCAAACTGGGCACTGCAGAAGTCCACGATTTGGCGATGATCGCGACAAGCCATGAGGTCACTCGGAATCTTCCACATCCGAACGTAGTTCTGATTGTAAATGGTCACACTGCGATTCTCATCGGTGGCGAGTACGCCATCGGTCGTTGATTCCAGCGTCGCCCGGGCTAACGCCAATGCCCGAGCGAGCTCTTCTTCCGCTGGTTGGGAGGAAGGCAGTTTGACTTGTGCGTCTTCTAAGGCTGCGACCCGCGTCGACACTTCCTTTGGCTCTTCAGTCATCATGGACCGTCTCTAAGGATTTCCGTTGCGCGCCCAGCGCCTCATTCGCCGGGCTGTTTCACCTGGTCAAATCGATCCTGGGCACAGACTCGGGATGCTTGCGATCGGGTCCGCGAAAATCGGCGTGCGTTCCCGTCGTTCGCCGGTGAGCATTCCCGCAAGGGCACGAAGCGTTCGCTCAGCTCCACTGGGCGCGTTTCAGGTGTGATAAACGGATGCTACCGACCGCTGGCATCGGACGCGGCAACTGGTGCGACATGACTTGCCCCCAGGCGCTATGGGAAGTTGCTGCGCCATGGGCGGCGACCTAGCCCGACTAACTTCTCTAGAGACTGTTTCCCAAGTAGGTCCGCCGAGCCGAGGCGGACCAAACCGCGCGCCGCGGAGACGGCATGATGCCATTCCCGTGTGCAAGGTGGTCCGGCTCGGCTCGCCGGACCTACTGGAGACCGTGTCACAAGTAGGTCCGCCGAGCCGAGGCGGACCAGGGCGCCAGCCGTGGAGACGGCATGATGCCATTCCCGTGTGCAAGGTGGTCCGGCTCGGCTCGCCGGACCTACTTGGGAAACAGTCTCTACAGATTATAGTGCGGCACGCCCAGTTTCGACTCCTATCCCTTAACGCAATAATCCGCAAGATTCGTTCTCAACATCGGACAATTATCGGGAAGAACGGCCTCCGACAGTGGTTTGCACATATGGATCGGAATCAGGAAACACGATCCCTCCTCGACCCGTCCGCACGCGCGGGAGCGCGCTACCTGGAAACCCGGCCTCCTGTCCCAAAGCGGCTGCCGGTGAGGATCACAATGAAAGTGCTTTCCAGGCACCGAAGTTGCATAACCTATCTCTAATCGCCTATCTTGGGAGGCATCCCATGCTCCGATTCCACGTCATTCTCCAGCCAACCGATTTTTCACCCAGCTCCGCAGAGGCGTTTCGGTTCGCCAGTGCGTTGGCCCGCGATTGCAATGCACGGCTTATGGTCGTCCATGCCATCGAGCCGGAGGTCGCGATGGTGGGCGAAGGAGCGCTTGTTCCGTTCGATCTCGAAGAATCGCGTACGATCGCCAATCGCCATATGAACGAGATCAAGTCGATGGATTCCGCGGTCCATTTGGAAAAGGTTGTCCGCGAGGGCCCCGCGCCGACCGTCATCCTCGATGCGGCCGAAGAGTTTGGCGCCGACTTAATCGTGATGGGCACCCACGGTCGGACCGGCATCAAGCGACTGCTCTTGGGCAGCGTTGCCGAATTGGTCCTCCGTCGCGCCCATTGCCCCGTGCTGACCGTCAAGGAAGACACGCACCTGCCGAAGGAAGCCAGCGAACAGTTGGCGACGGCGAGCTCATATTGAGTGAATCTCCACCCTTCCCGTAGGACGGATTTGGAATCCGTCCTACGTCGACAGCGCTTGTCAAAGAGAAATTCTCACTATCAGTAGGATGGATGCGTAGGACGGATTGGCGATCCGTCCTACATGGGCAGCATCTGTGACCATTGGCTTCATTTTATCTCGCGTCTTCGTTGAATCACCCAAGTTTCACGAACGATGACCGGAGCGTTGAGCATGCGCTATCGCACCTTTGGCCGTCTTGGCTGGCAAGTGAGTGAAGTCGGTTATGGAATGTGGGGGCTTGCCGGCTGGACCGGACGCGACGACGAGGAGACGCGGCAGTCGCTGCAACTTGCCGTCGATCTGGGTTGCAACTTCTTCGATACCGCCCTCGCTTATGGCGAAGGTCACAGCGAAGCGCTTTTGGGCGAGCTAGTCCGCAATAATCCGGGGAAGGGGCTGATCGTCGCTTCGAAGATCCCGCCCAAGAATCGCATCTGGCCCTCGCGCCGAGGATTCAGCGTGCGGGACGTCTTCCCCGCCGACCATATTCGATCGTCGACGGAGATCAGTTTGCGCAACCTGGGTCTGCCGGCCATCGACCTGATGCAATTCCACGTCTGGGAGGATGACTGGGCGACCGACGCAACCTGGCAACGGGCGGTCGAATCACTCAAACGCGAACAACTCGTCAGGGCCGTTGGGATCAGCGTCAATCGTTGGGAACCCGCCAATGGGATTCGGACGCTCCGCACCGGTTTGATCGATGCAGTGCAGGTCATTTACAACGTCTTCGACCAGAATCCCGAGGATGAGTTGTTTCCGGCCTGCCGCGAGCTTGGAGTGGCCGTCATCGCGCGCGTCCCGTTCGACGAGGGAACCTTGACGGGCACACTGACCAAGGACAGCACGTGGCCCGCGGGCGACTGGCGCAACACCTATTTCGTTCCCGCCAATCTGATTCCGAGCGTGGAGCGCGCCGATCGGTTGAAGCCGTTGGTCCCCGCGGGTTCGACGATGGCCGAGATGGCTCTTCGATTTGTCCTGACCAGTTCCGACGTGGCGACGGTGATTCCGGGCATGCGCAAGGAACGCAACGTCCGAGCCAACCTCGCCGCAAGCGACGCCGGGCCGCTGCCGAACGAGTTGGTCGCGAATCTCAAATCGCATCGCTGGGAGCGATCGCCAACCGACTGGTCGCAATAAGCGCGCTGATGCGTTTAAGCGACGATATGTCGAGGACCGCGAACAAAATGCTTCCTGACAATTGATCGCAGCGAGGATACAATATCGCCTGTCAGTGACTTCCAGGCGTTTGTTGGGATTCACCGACAATTGCCGGGCATACGCTTCACCAATGGTTCGCTCGCACTTGTTGACCCCCTAATCGGTCGGGTACCCAATGGGGTCGCGTCCATTCACCCATGTGGCAACGTTGTTGGCGTTGGCCGCGACGTATTTTGCCGCCGCCAAGCTCGGGTTGCGTCTTGCATTTGTGGCCGAGCAAGTAACGCCAGTCTGGCCGCCGACCGGCATCGCGTTGGCGGCCATTGTCATCCTGGGTTATCGCGTCTGGCCCGGCATCGCACTGGGCGCATTTCTCGCCAACATCACGGCCAATGAATCGGTCGGCGCCGCATGCGGAATTGCCGTCGGCAATACCTTGGAGGCGGTGGTCGGAGCCTGGCTACTTCACCGCATCGTTCGATTCGACGGCCGACTCGAACGCCTCAGCGATGTACTCGGCCTGACCGTGTTTTCCGCGGCATGCTCCACGATGATCAGCGCCACGATCGGCGTCACGAGTCTTTGTCTGGGTGACGTCCACCGGTGGAACGAATTCGGTCAACTCTGGTCGATCTGGTGGATGGGCGATGCGACCGGAGCACTGGCCGTCGCGCCGGCGATTCTGACCTGGTTCACGCATTCGCAAGTGCGACGACCGCGACGACCCTGGGAAGCGATTGCGCTGGGCGCGGCAACGGTCGGAGTCTGCTTGACGGTCTTTGCCGCCCAGGCGCCGTGGGTCACGACCGACCATCCACTGGAATACGCGATATTCTCGCTCGTGGTTTGGGCTGGCTTGCGCTTTGGTCAACGGGGAACTGCAACCGTCATTTTCGCCACTTCCGTTTTGGCCGTCTGGGGCACATCGCACGGCTCCGGACCATTCAGCCGTGGAACGGTTCACGAAAATCTGATCCTACTGCAAGCCTTTCTCTCGGTGGTGGCGATCACCGGATTGCTATTGGGCGCCGCCTTGGCCGAACGCGACCTGGCGGATCGCCGGCGCTCGGTCGACCGTGGCGTGACGCACATCCTTGCCGAGGCCATTTCCCGTGAGGACGCTGCCAAGCGGATTCTGCACGAAGTCGGCGTCGGCCTGGGATGGGATGCGGCTGCATACTGGGAACTGGACGCAACGGGCTCCGCGCTGGTTTGCACGCAAATCTGGTGTGCTCCCGTTTGTCGGGCTGAGGAGTTTCTCCATCGGACTTCGAACTTGCGATTCCCACCGGGAGGGGGGTTGCCCGGCCGGGTCTGGACAAGTGGGGAGCCAAATTGGATTGCGGAAATCACCCATGATCCCAACTTTCCCCGCGCCGAGTCCGCCCGGCAATGCGGTTTGCGCACCGGGTTCGCATTCCCCGTGTGCCTGGGCAAGGAAGTGCTCGGCATCATGGAGTTCTTCAGCCGCGAAGTGCGATCGAGCGATCAACAGTTGCTGCAAGTGTTGGCTGCCATCGGCAGCCAGTTCGGGCAATTCATCGACCGTCGGGCGCCGCCGATCAATTGCGCGAATCCGAGAGGAACCTGCGTCTGATTACGGAAAATGCCGGCGACGTTGTATTCGCCTATGACATGAACCAGCACTTAATCTACATCAATCCCGCCTTTGAAAACCTGACCGGGCATTCGATCTCGAACCTTCGGACCAATCCATTTGACGATTTCCTGGATCGGGATGATGCGTCACGCTGGCGATCGCTGCTCGAAAAAGCATTTCGCGGTGAGTCGTTTGCCGGGGAGGAATTCCGCATCCGCACGCGCGATCATTCGGAGAAGTGGTGTCTGAGCAGCGGCGGTCCCCTGCTCGACTCCGATCGCGTGCAAATTGGCGTGCAAGGGCGGGTCCATGACATCACCGAGCGCAAAGTCGCCGAGGAAGCCGTTCGCGAGGCCGGTCGACGCAAGGACGAGTTTCTGGCCATGCTCAGCCACGAACTGCGCAATCCGTTGGCGCCCATTCGCAACGGGCTCTTACTGCTCAAGAATTCCGCGGATGACGGACCGAATGCCGTTCAAGTGCGGAATATGGTTGAGCGCCAGGTGGAACATCTCACCCGCCTGGTCGACGATTTGCTGGACCTTTCCCGGATCACGCGTGGTCGGGTCGACCTGCGACGCGAGCAGCTTCGATTGGCCGAGGTCATCGATCGCGCTGTTGAAGCGGCGCGGCCGATGATCGACGGGCGGGGACATGCGCTCGAAGTGTCGACTCCACCGGAGCCGATCCTGCTGGACGGCGACCCGATTCGCCTGACCCAGGTGCTGGCAAACCTGTTGAACAACGCGGCGAAGTATACCGAACCGGGTGGACACATTCGGCTGTCCGCCATGCGCGAGGGAGATGAGGCCGTTATCCGCGTGCTCGACGACGGCATCGGCATCGCGCCAGATCTATTGCCGAACATTTTCGATTCGTTCGTTCAGGCGGACAATTCGTTGGATCGCTCGCAGGGCGGTCTCGGCCTGGGACTTTCACTGGTGAAATCGCTCGTCGAACTGCACGGAGGATCGGTGTCAGCCTCGAGCGGCGGCCCCAATTGCGGCAGCGAATTCGTGGTCCGCTTGCCGGCGCTTTGCGCTCTGGCCGACAGTCCGCAATCCCCAAATCTCGTGCCGCGAGCGAAACGGCTGCAACGCATTTTGGTGGTCGACGACAACGTCGACGGGGCTGAGAGCCTGGCTCTCTTGCTTGAGTTGCAAGGGCACCAAGTGCGAACCGCCCATGATGGGATTGCCGCCATCGATGCGATTTCCAAGTTTCAGCCCCAGGTCGTCCTGCTCGATCTCGGATTGCCGGGGATGAATGGTTATGAAGTGGCCCGCCGCGTGCGCTCGCAACCGGAATTTACTGACCTGGTCCTGGCGGCCGTGACCGGGTACGGTCAGGATGAAGATCGACACCGATCGCATGAAGCCGGGTTTAATCACCACTTCGTCAAGCCGGTCGATCCGAAGGATCTCGAAGCGATGCTGGCATCGGCGCAATAGGAGTCGGCACCGGCACGGTTGCGCTGGTTCACGTTGGTTGGAAACTTGCGAACCGCAAGAACCTGCGGGCGTCTTGCAATGCCTCGTTGTAATCCTGCGATGTCGGCCAGGTCATTGGGCACGTCGCTCGGAGAACTCCCAGATCGTTAAGGCAGCTCGAATGTCACCGCCATGATGACCGGCGCGGTTTCATCCGGGCCCTTCAGGAACTCGATCTTATCGATCTTGGTTTTCTCTTTGGGTTCGATTTTCAAATACCTTATCTGCCGCCCGCCTTCGGCGGCTAACGCAAACTTCGATCCCGGAACCTCGCTATTCCGAACGAATTCAGCGATTTCCTCGCCATTTCTGAGCGGGTGATCTTCCTTTTTTCCGCCCGCGTAATGCAGGCGTACGATCATGCTCACCGATCCGCGTTCACCGGGGTATGGAAGCGCCCATCCCGCAACACAGCCAAGCAAGTGAATCGCCTTTGCCGAACTGTTGCAAGGAACAGACACCGACCTGGGCATCTTGTCGGCAACCGCACCCTTCCGGCTTCCCAGCAGAATCACATTGGGCGCCTTGGTTCCCTTGGGGTCGACAAGAACGAAACTCACTCCTTCCACCGTCACGGGCTTCCAATCGTCGAGCGCCAGGCGTTGGTCCATCGCATCCTCTCGATCGAACAAGCCCTTGGTACTGACCGCTGTTGCGACTTTGGCAATCGAAATGGGCAACATCTTTTCCTTCGGAATCGCCGCCGCTTTCTTCGTCAGCGAATCGGGAATTCCCCACAGGGCGATACTATTCGCTCCGTTGTGCCAGGTGATCGCGAACTTGCCGTCCGGCGACATGGCGAGCCCGTCCGCACGCAAGTCCATTCGCCATTCGGCCACGCGCTTGCCGGTCGTCAGATCCCAAACAAACAACTTGTGGTCGCCGCCCGCTGTGACCATGTGGCTACCCTTTAACGGCGCGGCGGCAAGAAAATCGATGAACCTTCCGTGGACATCGGTGACGTCCAGGATTCTCTTGCCAGTGTTGTAGTTCCAGGCAAAGAGCTGATTGCGATTCGCCGCAACCACCGCATTCGCGTCCTCGACCAATCCCAACCAGCGTGGGCTAACGCCCGTATCGATCGTGCGGACCGCCCGGCCCGACTGTACCTGCCAAACCAGCAACTTACGGGACGCATACGCCGCACCGAAGCGAGCATCGGCGGTAAATGCCAGGCAACGGGTCGCGCCGGAATAGGGTCGGCGCGATAGGGCCGACGGAACTCCCGGCGCATTGCGGACCAGATCGAAGGCCATGCTGGCCCCCTCATCCTTATCGAATGCGAACAGATGCCCAGCGGTCGGCATGGTGACGAATTGGTCGATCGTTTTCACCTTCATCGATGCCTTCTCGAGGTCGATCGTCTTGCCCTTGGTGGGCTTACTCGGGTCAAAAATGTACACCTTGCGGCTCTCGTCCAGTAAATACAGTCGTTCCGGCGTCGCCGTACCGGCCGAGGTTTGCCCCTTGGGCACGAACGACATGTGGGAAAACCGCGCGTCCTTGGCCACGACCACGTGAACATGGCCAAGCAAGTCGGAGGCATTCATCACATGAACATTGCCGTCGCGGGTGGCGGCATAAATCTTCTTGCCGTCGGTCGAAAACGCGCAACCGACGATCGAGTCCGAGAGGCGCTCGGACTCTTTCAGCAGGCCTTCCTTGTCCTTCGCGACGTTCGTCCCTTTCGGGCTGGGTGAAGGGACCATCCCGGCGGGCTTGGTGTCGATGTCGAAGCGCCAGATGCGGAGGTTCTTGTCGGTGTCGGCGGTGGCGAACAGGCCGGCGGCAGGCGCTCCGTCCGACCTTAAGTGCCTGATCCGTGGCTGGTAATCCTCGACAACGCGACCCTCAGCCAAGTCCACCGTCAATGTCTTGCCGCCGAAAAAGCAAGCGATGTAGTAATCGCCGCCCGGGGTGAATCCGCCCGACACGCTTGCTCTGGGAAGGTCGGCGATTGTGTGCCGCAGTTTTCCGTCGCGGGCATCCCAGATGTACATCTTGGGGACGTTCTCGTTTGAGATCGCGAGAATCCATTTGCCATTGGGTGACACCTCGTGACGGAACAGGCCTGTCATTTCGACCGGCTCCAGGCGGAAGTCCTCCCGCCGCTTGGCGACGTTCCATACGACCAGGCGAAGGCCGCCAGCGCCGCCCAATACGAATACCGCGCGGTTCCCGTCGGGGTACGAAGCGCTGGCGATCACCGTCTGACGGTCGTAGGGCGTGAAGCGATCAACTTCCCTCCAGTTCTCGGTGTCCCACAACCAGACACCGGGAGTCAGTGTAAGAACCAGTAGCCGGCGGGGATCTCCCGTCGGGCAGAACCGAATCGGCCGCGGACCCGTCTTCGGCGTGCCCGCGTATTCGTGCAGCATTTCCCCCTTCTGCCAATCCCAAGCCTGAAGCTTGCCCGAAAGCAGCAGGAGATAGACAGTCGTGTTCGGACCGAATGCCGCGTCCCTGACGGTCGCGTCAGTTGCCCAGGTCCGGATTTCCTTACCGGTGTCGCCTTCGACGACCGCGACCGAGTCCTTTTTGACCAACAACAGGGCCTTGCCGTCCGGCCGGTAAATCGTCCGCAAAATCTGCTCACCGCCGCTCGGCGCAGTCTTCACGAGCTTCAGAGACTTGCTGGAACCGCTCGACGGCGCCCCCGGCCGAGCGAGGTGGATGACCGTCGCTCCCCGGTCGCGGGCCACGACCAAGTCGTCGCCGTTGTTGATGAATGCCAGCGACCGACCAGGCGAACTGTCGAAGTGATTTCCGCGGACGTTGCCGGTTCGTGCATCGTAAAAGCGCGCCGTGCCGTTGGCCCCAGTGCAGGCGAGGACCTGCCCGTCCGGCGATAGGGCAAGTGCGGCGATCGATTGATTTTCAAACGAGATCGAGCCGCGTTCCGCGAAGTCCGGCACGGACCAGGCGCGAATCTGCCCCCCGTCATCTGCGGTCCAGATTTTGTCCGCCCGCGATGAAACGCAAACGGCGCGCACAGGAGCCTGATGTCCAGGCAGCTCCTTGCGCGCACTTGCTTTTCCAGGTCCCAAATCC
This sequence comes from uncultured Gemmataceae bacterium, assembly GCA_963773845.1. Lineage (GTDB taxonomy): Bacteria > Planctomycetota > Planctomycetia > Gemmatales > Gemmataceae > SIAJ01. The sequence goes on along the minus strand of CAVZCU010000009.1, from coordinate 1,946,737 downwards.
CAGCCGATTCGCTCTCGGTGCCCAGGAGCACGGACTTGCCATCCGGCATGTAGGCCACCGCGAGCGAATCGGGAATCGCAAACTTGCGAATCAGCTTGGCTTCCTTCAGGTCCCATTCGCAGAGCAGCTTGTCCTTGCCAATGCTGACGGCATGTGCCCCATCCGGAGCGATCGCGCAAGCAACGATGGCCCCGGTGTGTTCCTTCAGAATCCGAGAACTCAGATGGGCGAGCTTGGGTGCTTCAGCCGCCGGAATGCCAACCACTGGTGGCCCCGTGTGGTTCCAAGTCTTCTTCGAACTGCGCTCGAGGAGCAAGAATCCAACGCGGAAAACCTGGACGCTCAACTCACCGTCGAAGATCTCGGTCGGTTTTGAGACCGGCTCATGAAAAGGGGATTTGGGATTCTCGATAATGTTCCTGAACGGCCCATTGAAATCGGCCGGTGCACCACTGGCCAGAACGATCGCGTCCTTTCCAGTCTTGTTGTCGCGGATGAGAACGCCTTCACGATAGAGCGTGTACTCGTAGTCTCCTGCCAGCCCGCTCATCTTCTGCGGGCCCTGGATTTTGGTTGTGAGTTTCTGCGGCACGGACGACGGGCCATTCCATCCCTGCAGGGTCGCGGTGTTAATGCCAATCGTGTCCCAATAGGCAGTTCCGCCATATTGAGTGAGAGCGAGGCCGCTGATACTAGAACCCGGCTTTATGCCGACATCGGCAATCTTCACTTCGAGTCGAGTCCACTTTCCGGTTTCGGGCAGTTTGCCCATCGGATGGCGCTCGACGGAGTTGTCGCGGCCCCAGCCGATTTTGTTGGCGCCCCAATAGGCGCGGTGCAGCCAGTCGCCCGCATTCCATTGCAGCATGACTTCTTGGGGCGGATTTTTCGGATCGAGGTAGACATAGGCGAACAGGACATCATCACTTCCCACGCGCAGGTTGCCATCGGCACGGCCTACAACGTTTTGACCAAATCCGGTTGTCGTGAGTTTGACCGCCTTCTCGCCGGAGTGCACCGGACCTTCATCTTTGCCGATAAACTTCCAGGGCAATTCGAACTTCTCGTAGCCTCCCTTCGCGCCGGGGGGCAGCGCATCATCGATCCAGACATAGTCGGCTCGATTCGTCACGGGCGGCGTCGCCGAGTTTACGCCGATCGTGTCCCAATAAGCCGTCCCGCCGAATTGCGAGATGGCAAGGCCGTGGATCATCGCCCCAGGCAAAATGCGAACGTCGTCAATTTTCACCTCCAGGCGGACCCATTGGCCCGCTTCGGGCAATTTGCCGAATGACTTTTTTCCCGGAGAGCCCAGGCTCAATTTGTCGGCGCCCCAATAAGCTCGGTGCCCCCAGTCTCGAGTATGCCATTGCAGCATGATCTGCTCGGGCGGGTCCTTCGGGTCGATGTAGACATAGGCGAATAGCACATCGCCCGCGGCGACGCGCAAACCGGGAGTTACTTTCTCGAAGATGTTTTGTTGTCCGCCTTTCGCTGTCAGCTTCACGGATTTTTGTCCGGAATGCACGGGCCCATCGTCCTTGCCGACGAAGTTCCACGCAACGTCCGCCGGAAATGGTGGGGAGGGCAGCTTCGCTCCAGCCGGGAGTCCGTCTTCGACCCAGACATAGTCGGCGCAGTTCGTTCTTCACGGGCGGCACGGACTCCGTCACCGGCTTGCGGCGCGCGTGCCAGGCCATCCAGGTCTTGTCGACGGCCTTGCTGTAAAGTTGCACGCCGCCTTCAAAGACCTGTGCGATCAGGTCGCCATTGAACAAATTCACTTCGTTGGTTACGGCCTGGCCGAGTCGTTCGGGAAGTTGGGGCTTCGTTTTGAGATTGCCCGCGAACGCCCCCTTCACGGGATAACCCGGCTTGCCGATCGAAACCGAAACCGACTTCTTGTTCTCGAGATCGTGGAAGACGACGCGTTGGTCGAACGCATCGACGCTGAATCGTCCGCCGAACAGATCGATCTTCTGGAAGGTCGCAATCGGCTTCTGCATGCCGCCTTCGGGACCGACCGGCATGCCGCTGAGCGACCAGATCCGGACTTCGCCGTCTTCGCTCCCCGTGAGGGCCTGCAAGCCATCGGCCGCGACCGTGAGGGCAAGCATCGGCGACGTGTGGCGGCCAAGTTCGCGGGCCCGGATGGGCGAGCCGTTTTGGGTCATGTACAAAGCGGGGTCATCCTTGCGGATGAACAAGTAGTCGCGACCGGTAGGTAGAGCGGCGATGGCGATGGGGGCCGATCGCGAACCGATGGCCGGCGGAATCGGCTCGCCGGACTTATCGGCGTCAATCCATTTGACGTCATTCAAGATGCCGTTGTGTCCATGTCCGGAAAGGTCGGCAATCGTCTGCGCGTCGCTGCTCGAAAAGTCCAGAAGCACTTCCGTCGAAGCGTCTCGGGCGAACTCGTCTTCCGGCTTGAAGGCGGCAACGTACCGGGCACGCTTCGAAATCCGTACCGCTTTGAACTCGCCTTCGAACCACCGATCAGGGGAACCGTCTTTTCGAACTCCAAGGTAGAGATTGGTGGGGCACGTCACGAATTCCACGTCTTCGCAACTGCGCTCAGCAATCGGATTGCCGTCGAGAAAGATCCGCACGAGTTTCGGGGTTTTCGATACGGCCAGATGATGCCACTGGCCGCCCGCGACATGGACCGGCTCGGAAACGACCCCGAACCACTCGGGGTTGCCGGACGCCGCCGTGAAATCGAACCGGCGGTTTTCGCCGTTCTCGAGGCCCCGGGTTCGCAAAACCCAACCGCACGTTTGGGGCACTTGCAGCGCCGTGCCAATACTAGGCCAAGCCTCATCGCCCATGATTGTCAAATGCTTCTGAAGATTGGCGGGCCAACGTACCCAGGCCTCGGCCGTGAACGTCCCGTTCAAATCGATGAGGCCGCGGGAGTTCTCCAGCTCAACATGTCCGCGACCGGCGAACTGCAACCAACGGTCATTGAGGCCAATCTTGGCTGGGAAATTCTCGCCGGCGCTCTTCGTTGGCGGCTTGGGTGTGACGTCGCCACCATTCTGAACCACCTGAGTCGGCGGGTCCTTCTTGCCGCCCAATCCGACGGCCGCAACGATGCCGCCAATTACCAACACGGCCGCAACTGCTCCGCCGCCAATCAACAAGGGCAGCTTCGACTTCTTCGCCGATCTCGTCGGCCGTTTGAGCATCTTCGACGATCGGCCCGCGGGGGATTTCTGGGCTGTTGGACCTGCGCTGTCATCGTCGTCAAAAAACTGAAAGACGTTGAATTCTTGCTCCACCGGGAGCGGCGGCGGGGCCTTCGCCGTGGCCGATGGCGCCGCCACGCCGAGCATCGTGTAGACTTGTTTTTCCTGGTCGGCCGTGAGCTTGGGCCCGCCTTCTTCGAGGAGGATATCGTCCAGCCAGGGGGTCTTCCGCAACGGCTGCTTCACCGACAACGTCAGATGCCCCACCAGCGTCTTCAGCACCGGATCATTCAACTGCCACAATGCCTTGAATACGGGCGACTTCGCCGGCTCCCGCAGGTCCGTTTCCTTGAACAGCAAGTTGTCCTCGTTGTCGAACTTCTCCCACACGGACTTGCCGCCAATCAAAGTCGCGCAGACCCGCCGCGATCACCAGATGTGGAAACCGATCGACTTCGCCGTTGTACTGCTTCTCTTTCAGCCGCAAGGGATGCTGAAAATTCGGATGCCCCACTTCCCCCGAATGAAACTCCGAAAGCGCTGGCACCCACATGCCGTCATAGTCGATCAGCTTGAGGCCCAGCTTCTGCGGCGTCGCGCCGGGAACTAGAAGCACGTTGCCATGCTGCAGGTCGGCATGCGCCATGTTGGCATCACGCAACCGCCCGCACAGCTTGGCCCACATCTGCATCAAAGCATGCAAGTAATGCGGCTTGCCCAGATTCTGCGCCACGAACTCATTGAGGGTAAAGCCCTCGACCCACTCCATCTTGAGCAATGGAAACCACTCGCCTTTGACCTGAATGCCTTGCTGGAAGAACTTGAAGCCGACGGCAAAGGGTAGCTTGGCCTTATTCAGATGCTCGTCGATCTTGGCATAGCGTTCGCGCAGGCCGGGGACTTTGCGAGTGAAGCACTTGAGGGCCCACATCTTGCCGTCGCCGTCCTTGAATTGATAGACGTCGGCAAAATTGCCGGAGCGGGGGACGGGCAAGCCCATGGCATTGACGACCACTTCGCCGCGTTTGAGCGCTGGGTCGGCGAAGTTGCCGGCGTCTTGCACCGCCTCGTTGTAATCCTGCGATGTCGGCCAGGTCATTGGGCAATCCTCCCCCAGTGAGACGACGAGCGTACGTGTTTAGCAATATGCGCCAGCTCGGTCACGGTTGTGTAACTCCCATTTCGATCCTGAGGAGAGTCACATCATCGTTCTTGAGCCGGCGATTCTGGCGCTGCAATTGAATCCAGTCCGCGAAACTCGCGTCCGACAGGCCGTCCAGTTCCTTCCACGGCCGGCCGCCCGAAGCAAATTGCCTGAGAAACCATTCGGCGAGCGCATCGGTCATGAGATACAGGGCGTCTCCGCCCGCGAGTTCGCCACTCGCCGCCGCGACCCGAAAGTTCCCTTCCTGACGCGAGCCGAGCAGTGCCGGCCGGTTGCCAAACTGCTCGGCGGCATCCAGCGGAAAGGCGAATGCGAGCGCCCGCCCGCGGACGATGAACAAACAACTGTCGCCAACCGCGATGGCCCGCCAGCGACCGCCGCGATCGGTCGGAGTAATTCGCAGACCGAGAAATGTCGCGAACGAGCCGTCACGCAGCTTCTCGGCGACGTGCCAGAGTTCCGGTTGTTCCTGAACGATTGCCTGCCAGCGCTTTCGTGCCTCGCTCAGCCAGGCAACCATTCCGTCTTCCGACGATTCGTCCGCGACAAACGCTTCGCACAGTTCGCGCGCCCACTCGCCGGCAAAGATGCTCTCCGATGCTCCGTCAGCGATTGCGAATCGGCCCGCGGAGTCGTTTTGAGCGCAGGCGTCTTCGCATTCCTCTGCCGAATTGCCGCTCTTCGGCAGGCGGAAGCATTGGTGGCGCGATACCGTCACGGGTAGCCCCACGACAATTACCTCACGCTCGTAGCGACACGCGTACCGATTTCGAGAAAGCGAGTCGCGGCCACCAGGTCGGCATTGAACATGAACCCGCGGGCCGGGCCCTTCAACGTGTATCCTTCTTCCTTGGCCGCCTCCACCATCGGCGTCGGCAACATGCTCGACATGCGAAACAGCAGCTTGGAGAACACGTCCGGTAACCCATCCTCGACCGCCGGAAATGGAATCGGTGGCGCCGGCGAGGACGACAGGTGGGCATTGAGCAATAGCACACTGCCGTCATTGCTCTTGAGCGCCTTGATTGCCTGGGCGGCCACCAGCGGGTTTGCGTCGGTCGGTTGCCCATCGGTCAGATTCATGACGAGCGGCGGAAAACAATCGGGGAACATGGCGACAAAACCGCCGACGATCTGCCTGGCCATCTTCCATGGCCGCATTCATCGCGGTTTTGCCGCTCGCGACCGGCTCGAACCAGATCGGGAAGCGATAAGTCTGCTCAACGAGTTTGCCGCTGCCATTGTCGATGGTGCGCTTGCGTTGCTCGACCCGAAGGGGAGCAGTCGCAATGGCGCTGATCGGCAACAGCGGACGGGACAGATTGGTTCCGACCAAAACCGGCTTGACATCGGTTCCGTAGCCGATGACGCCGACATGGAAATAATCGCGAACGCCCGTGGACTTCGCACACTTGAGAACGAGGTTCTGCAGGATGCGATTGATCGCGTCGGCGACCCCCTCCGACTTCTTCTTGCCCGGCTGGCCGCCGAATGGTCCATCCATGGAACTGGAATGGTCGATCAGAAACAAGAGGCAAGTCGGATTAGTGCGGCTGATTTCGGCCGTGTAGGGCATTGGTGGTCTCCCTTATTCATTGGTTCCGTCCATTGAACGCGGTAGGGGCACAAGTTGAATTGTACCGTTGGCCTCGCCGGCGAGAACGAAACGGTCCTTCGCGTCAATCGCCAGGCAGAATACGCGATCGGCCGTCGCCGTGGACCAATTCTTTTTCCATCCCTGCGTTCCATTCCACAGGCACACCTTCTTGTCGATGCCGGCGGTGATGACCCGTTGCCCGTCCGAGCACCAACCCACCGCCAGAACCGGCCCTTCGTGTCCAGCGAGCTTCTTCACAAGGCTGCCGCTCGCCTGCCAAACATTGCCGATGTTGTCGTCGCCACCCGATACTATTCGCTTGCCATCCGGCGAGAACGCGATGGCGGTCACAATGCCCTTATGCGCCTTCCAGCGCTCGAGTTCGCGCTGCTTCGTCAGATCCCAGACACAGATGCGGCCGTCGGAAAGCCCCATAGCGGCCGACCGCGAATCACTGGAGATGGCGAGCGCCGACACGGTCGCCTTGTCATCGATATCAAGCGTGTGATCCAGATCGTTCTTGGCGACGCTCCACCAGCGAACGGCGCCGTCGGTCGCGCCGGTCAGCACGAACGCGCCATTGCCGCCAACCGCCAGGCTGCGGATTCCGCCGCGGGGATTTTCGAATTTGGCCTTCACCTTGCGACTGCCGAGATCGAAAACAACCACGTCACCCCCATCGCAAAATGCGGCTTCGCGATCGTCGCTGCACAGCGCGACATTGATGCCCGGAGAAAGCATGCGCTGAACCAAGGTGTGCTTGCTTTCATCGAGCGGCGTGTACTGAAACACATTGCGGTCGTCGCTCGTGCTCAAAATCGTCTTGCCGCTGCGACTCACGGCCACGCCGTAAACGCCGCCCTGGTGTCCCCGAAATGTAACCGGCTTCGTGAACTCGTTTACAACGGGGGGTGGCTTCGGATCGACCTTGGGAACCTTGACGACGGTCTTGGGCTCCTTGTCGACAACGCGGGGAACGATGTCGATCAGTTGGGGTTTCGCATGAGCCTCGACCGGATGGGGAATGACGAGCGGTATTTCTTGCTTTTTGTCGGGCTCGATCTTGGCGATCGGCTTGTCGATCGGGGCCGACTCCGCTTTTTCCCAAGGCTTCTTCCACAACAGGATCGCGACTCCCGCAATCGCGATCACCGCGACGCCGCCGGCGATCCACCGCCCCGCCGACCCGTGGCCGCCCGGCGGACCAAACGCCAGCGCTTTCTCGTTGACAATGGGCCCTGATGATGCGGGCTGAGGCATTGGCGCTACGGTCGGAGTCCTGATCGGTGGCGGCGGCGGCGGGACAGGTATGTTAGGGGCTGTTGGGACGACCGGCGGCGTCCCGGCCAGTACCCGCTCCTCGGTAGGCTTCTTCCACCAATCATCCGATTTCGCGGGCAACTCCGGCACCGGGACATTCGGCTCGTTCAGTATCTCCAAAACCGGCGTCGACGCCGCCGCTGGGACCGGGGGCGAAACAGACTCGACCAATGGTGATGCGGCTGCAGGCGCCGGGCCTGTTCCTTCCCACCAGCCTTCGACGGGAACCGTACCAACCGTCGATTCCGATGGCGTGGACGATTCGGAGGTCGCCGACGACGCGGAGTCGTCCGGCTGCCACCATCCCTCAACCGGGACCGGCGGGGCCGTCGGAGCGGTTTCAGTGTCCGGGGTCCACCATGGCCGGGCCGCATCGGGAGTCAACTGGTCGTAGCGTTGTCGCGCCACCGGATCAAGAAGCGTGTCGCGGGCCTGCTGGATTTCCTTTTCAATCCGCGCACACAACTCACTCTCGGGACCGGCCAAATGCGGGCGAAGCCGTTCGAGTTGACGCTCCGCGGCCGATGCAATCACGGTCCGGTCCAACTCGGACGATGCAATCCCGAGCAACTGATAATGAGTCGGCGGGCGCAGGTGGTCCGGAATTTCGAGCCACTTCGCATAAGCATCGGGCACAACGAGTCCTCTGGGCGCCTAGCCACGGAAAGTGAAGGAAAGGCTGGGATGGTACTATCCTAATCAGCCTAATTCGGGGCAGCAAGGAGTGGAGGTAACGACATTGTAAGGAGCAAACACGCCAATTGCGGACTTATGAGAGGCGTATGAAAGACCGTATTTCGCTTGCCCCCGCATCAGACCACGATAGACCGATCACGAGCCAACGGCCGAGTGGCATTCGTAGCTGAATTCGCCAGAATTCAGACGACTCGCCAGCGCCGAGCCGCATTTGTAGCTGAATTCGCGAGAATTCAGGGCTCGGCGCTGGCGGGTAGGCTGAATTCTGGCGAATTCAGCTACGAATGGCGTTGCAAACTACGTTCATCGCTCAAACTCATGAATGTCCTCGAATTCACGGCCCTGGTCTGGCTGGCATCCGTGGGGGCCGGCTTCCTCGGCGCACTCGCCGGCCTCGGCGGCGGCGTGGTCATCGTTCCCCTGCTGGCGATTGCCTTCGGCGTCGACATCCGTTACGCCATCGGCGCTTCGCTCATATCGGTCATCGCCACTTCGTCGGGCGCCGCCGCGGCTTACGTCAAGGAAGGCTACACCAACATTCGCATCGGCATGTTCCTGGAAGTGGCGACGAGCATCGGCGCCGTCACCGGGGCCTATTTAGTTGCGCACATTTCCGGAGCGGCCGTGGCCATTGTCTTCGGGGCATTTCTGCTCGTTTCGGCCTATCTCTCGGGCCGACAACAGGCGGAGCCACCTCCCGGCGGCAAGCCCGACCGCATCGCCACCCGCCTGCGCCTGGACGGTGAATTCCCCACCCCGGAGGGAATGCAACCGTACCACGTTCGCCATGTGCCCATTGGCTTCGGCGTGATGTTCCTTGCCGGCATTTTGTCGGGCCTGCTCGGCATTGGCTCTGGGGCCTTCAAAGTGTTGGCAATGGATCGCGTGATGCGCATTCCATTCAAAGTGTCCACGACAACCAGCAACTTCATGATCGGCGTCACCGCCGCCGCGAGCGCCGGGATCTACTTGTCGCGCGGCTACATCGAGCCGGGGCTCGCCATGCCGGTGATGCTGGGCGTCCTTCTCGGCTCATTGCTCGGCGCTCGCGTCCTGGCCGGCGCTCGACCGCGTGTGTTGCGAATTGTTTTTGCGCTGGTCATTGCGACGCTTGGCATCGAAATGATCTACAAGGGGCTTACGGGAAACCTGTGATATGAACCCGGCCGACGGACAACGGGCCGAATGGCGCTTTGAGCAGATGCTCGGCAACTTGTTGCGCGCCGGCGTGCTGGCGGCGGCCGTGGTGGTCCTCCTGGGCGGCATCATCTACCTGGCTCGACATGGCGGCGAGCGGCCGAATTACAAGAACTTTTCCGGAACACGGGCCGATCTGGGCGACCCGCGCACCCTCTGGGACAATGTCATACACGGCCACGGCCGCGCGATTGTCGAATTGGGCCTCTTGTTGCTCATCGCAACGCCGGTGGCGCGCGTGACGTTTTCCGTGTTCGGCTTCGCCCGCCAGCGCGACAAAGCCTACGTCCTCCTGACGCTCATCGTCCTCGGCGTGTTAATCTACAGTCTCTTTTTCGGAAGAGCGTTATGAGCGGTGTCCCGCAGCTGGATTCGCCAGAATTCAGCAATGGCTGCGGCCCGATCTGAATTCTGGCGAATTCAGCTACAAGGCTTGCGGAGTCGACCATGCGAAGCTTCAAGAGCCTCGACGAGCGGGAAATTCTCGCGCTGGCGATTTCCCTCGAGGAAGAGGACGCACGTATTTATGCCGACTTCGCCGAAGGACTGCGGCCTGATTTCCCCGCCGTCGCCGACCAGTTTGTCGAGATGCGCAAACAGGAAGACGGCCATCGTCATCGCCTGCTCACTCTCTATCGCCAAAAATTCGGCGAACACATTCCGCTCATCCGCCGGCAAGACATCAAGGGCTTTGTCTCCCGGCGGCCCCTCTGGTTAGTTCGACCCCTCGGCTTGAACGTTGTTCGCAAGCAAGCGGAAACGATGGAGTTGGAAACGCGGCGTTTCTACGAGAAGTCGGCCCAGCGCCGACGGACGCGAGTATTCGGCAGTTGCTCGGCGATCTGGCCGAGGAAGAGCGAAAGCATTCGCATATGGCCGAGGCGCTCGCCCGCGCTCCGGAGTCCGAAGAAGAAGCGGCGGCCCGCAAGCGACTGTTCGTGCTGCAAGTCATCCAGCCCGGCCTCGCGGGATTGATGGACGGCTCGGTTTCCACGCTCGCACCTTTGTTCGCCGCGGCACTCGCCACGCAAAACAACCCGGACACATTCAAGGTCGGACTGGCAGCCAGCGTCGGCGCCGGCATCAGCATGGGCTTTGCGGAAGCACTCTCTGACGACGGCAGCCTCACCGGCCGCGGTCGGCCGTGGATTCGCGGCGTCGTCTGCGGACTCATGACCGGTCTCGGCGGCATCGGCCATTGCTTGCCGTACTTGATCCCGCAGGAAGTGCCGAACAGCTATCGGATCGCGACCAGCATCGCAATTGCAATTGTGCTGGTGGAGCTGGGCATCATCGCCTGGATCCGCCGACGGTACATGGACACCCCCTGGGGCTCGGCGGCGTTGCAAGTGGTCGTTGGCGGCATACTCGTCTTCCTCGCGGGCATTCTGATCGGCAGCGGATAAAGCACCTGGAGCTTGAATCGCAAGCGAAGGCTCCGTCTTACCCTCCCCCGGCTTTGCGGGGGGAGGGCAGGGTGGGGGGAAGACCTGGCTTGGTCGGGACGCTGTATTCCCGGGCTGGAAGCGCTTCGCCCCCCACCCTGCCCTCCCCCCGCAAAGCCGGGGGGAGGGTAAGACGGCGGCTCGGCCGCGCTGTGCCTTTGTGGTGAAATCTTAAACTTGATGATGCCAACCGCTCAACTCTCCCACCTGGATCTCGTCATCGTCGCCGTCTACATCGTTGGCATGACGGCGATGGGGGCGTGGTTCACGCGCCGGCAAAAGGACCTGAAGGCTTACTACGTCGGCGGCCGGACCTACGGCTGGTTCATGGTGCTGGTGTCGATCGTCGCCACGGAGACCAGCGCCGTCACCTTTCTCAGCGTGCCAGGGGTCGCTTACGATCCGAACGGCGGCAACCTCACTTTTTTGCAACTGGCGATTGGCTACATCGTCGGCCGCTGCCTCGTCGCCTGGCTGCTGCTCCCCCTCTACATGCGTGGCGAACTCTTTTCTGCATATGAAGTGCTGCGACAGAAGTTCGGGCCGGCCGTGCAGCGCACCGCATCGGGCTTGTTCCTCATCACCCGCACCGTGGCCGACGGTCTAAGACTGTTCCTGACTGCGCTCGTTATGCAGTACGTCGGCTGGGGAGTCGAAACCGCAATCATCGTCGTCGGTGTGGTGACGATCATTTACACCTACCTCGGCGGCATGAAGGCCGTGCTCTGGACCGATCTCATTCAATTGCTGATTCAAGTCGGCGGGGCCGTGCTCGCGTTTGGTTTGATCCTTGGTGGCCTCGACGGCGGGTGGACTGAGTTCCTCGAAGTTGGATCATCGCATCACAAATTCCAACTGATTGATCTTTCCTGGTCGCCAACCAATCCATTTGTGCTGTGGGCGGGCGTGATCGGCGGGGCGGTCTTCTCGATGGCCAGTCATGGGGCGGATCAACTCATGGTGCAGCGCTATTTGTGCGTCAAATCGCTGACGCAGGCACGCATCGCACTCGTCTTGAGCGGATTCACGGTCTTCGCACAGTTCTTGCTCTTTCTCGCCGTCGGCATCGGTCTTTTCGCGGCCGCACAAACCGGCGCTTTCGAGCCCGGCGCTGCTGCCAAGGATGAAGTGTTCGGCTTGTACATCGTCACGAAATTGCCCGTCGGAGTCGTGGGCATTTTAATGGCCGCCATTCTCGCGGCGGCGATGTCCACGCTGTCGTCGTCGCTGAACAGTTCATCGAATGCATTCGTCACGGATTTCGTTCGGCCATTGCGACCGAGCGTGACGGAGCACGGGGGCGTACGTCTCGCTCGGTTGATGACCGTCGTTTGGGGCATGGCCCAGGTCGGTGTGGCGATTGCTGCTTATCGAATTGCCAGTGACAAAAGCGTTGTGGAACGCGTCCTCGCCGTCGCCGGCTTCACCACTGGACTCATCCTCGGCCTCTTCCTGCTCGGCCGGATGCGCCGACCGGTCCCCTCCTCCGCAGCCGCCATCGGACTTGTCGCCGGCTTCATCGCCGTCCTCGGAGTCTGGCTACCAACCACCTGGAATCGACCCATCCTGGCGTGGCCCTGGTACGCCCCGATAGGCGCCGGCACGACGGTGATCGTCGCTCTCGCGGTGGGCGCTTTGCAGAAGAAGAAAGGCGATAACCGTTTGAAAACGACCGGCGAACCGGCTGCGTGAGGGAACATTCAACATGCGCAGTCTAAAGCAATTGCTTTACGCCAAAGGCGTTATATCTCGGAGCCCAGGGTTGAACGCCAGCGTTCTACCCTGGGTTCGCAGGCTCCAAGCGCCTTACGCCGAAGGCGTTATATCACGCGGCCCGAACAGCAGCGTGATATAACCGCTTCGCGGTACGGACTGCCGGAGGCGGCGAGCATGACCCAGGGTAGAACGCTACGCGTTCGACGCTGGGCTCCAAGATATAACGCCGTTGGCGTAGAGCAGCTCAAACCAAACCAGCGCGTTGAAATTGCCATTGCGCAGTCGATTCGCCGTTGCATGGCACAAGCGCAAATCTCGATTTCTGTGCTCACTTCCGAATCGGAAACACCGCGATCTCGGTTAGCGTTTGCGAGATCAAGAAATCCTGATGCACCACCAGGTTGCCGATCGGCTCGTCCTTTTCGGGCTTCAACACCTCCGTGATCTTGCCGTTCTTGACATCGACCATCGCGATCATCCCTCGCCAGGTCTTCGGCTCCGTTTCATTTTTTGGTCCCCATGTGCTTCAGGATGACGGCGATCTGCGCGTCGAGGTCCCTGTAGGTGCCGCTCTGGACAAACTTCAGCTCTGGGTGATTGTGAGTTAGCGTGACAGCTGCCTCATCGCAAACACGAATCTCTGCCCGCGGCTCGTTCTTCCCCTCCTCGATTGCGTACGTCCATCCCAAGGTCCGCTTGTCGGTGAGGAGCGGGGCGAGTAGCTCAATGTCGAAATCGAGTTCGACGCGGCGAAGCACCAAACACATTGTGTGGCAGCGTTGGGCGCTGAGTCTCTTTCAGGTAACGTTGGAAGACTGGCTTGGCCGTATCCGGCGTCCGCTGGCCAAGCGACGCCAGAAACTCGTACCCGGAGCCATACGGGCCACGCTCGTCGGCAGGCAGGTTAGCGAGCAAAGGCTCCACGCGCTTCCGGATAAGTTCCCGGTCGTCGACCGCCGGGAGCGCTGCGAGCAGCGAATCGTTGTCTTCAGCACGCCGGAAAAGACGAACCAAAGCCGCCTGGATCGCTTTGTCCTGGCACCAGGCGACCGAGCGGATAAACTCGTGGGCTCGGACTCCGTTCGCCACACAACGGTGCATGAACGCGTCTACCTTTCCGTCCTCACTCACGTCCAGTTTGTCGAGCCGCCGGGCGATCATCTGGGCGCTTTCCTTGGGGAAGTAGTAAAGTAGCCGAAGTGCGGCAGCACATTGGAATTCACTTCCCTCGTCCCAGCCGTCGAGCGAACTGCCGTTGAAGATGCCCTCCGTGGCGTAGTCGGCCAGAAGCGAATCGAACAGCTTTTTGGTTGGGTCTTTACTCTTCCAGATTTCGCGCACCTGGGCGCACAGCTTCGCGTCGTGGGCCGGGCAGTTCAACATAATGCAGGCGGTCGGCTGATAGCGCCACTGCCTGGTAGCTGCGGCCCACAATCTGGCCGATCGCGACGAAACAGACGTCCCCCACCTTGAGCGTGTATTCTTTGACGTAATTGCTATCGTCGTCGCGTCTCTCTCTGGCCCGCACCTTACAAGTGGCCGCTTCGGCCGGGTTGACCGGATTCATGTACAGCTCGGCCGCGTGCTCCATGGCGCCGAAATCACCTTCATGCTGCACGGTCATTTTGGTCGGCGTCTTGTCGTCGAGCGCATCTAGGAGGAACGGTAATGCGGCCGGCCCCATGGCGACCAGGGCCTTCACTTCGTCAGATGGTTTTAGGTCGTGGTTCGTAAACAAGAACGTCGTGGCTCGCGATTGACCTGGGAGCGGACTGAAGGAGTCGCCACTCAGCGTGGCCGACAGGCCGAAATCCGGCTCCTTGATCTCGGCAAGTTTCGCAATCAGCGCCTTGATTCGCTTTGCCTGTTCGTCGGTGGCGGCACGGCTGGCGGGCGCCTTTATGTTGGGAATTCCGCCCAGCCGAACGTCCAAGTGGGCGATTTCCATTTTCTCTTTCGCCGCCACGGCTGGGTCAATCTTGATGACCGCTTGAGCAGCGGACTCGCGTACCCTCGGGTCATTCTTGCGGTTTTGTGCGATGCGGATCAAGGCGGGAACGGCATCCTTGGCATTTGAACCAATCCCCCCAAGCGCAGCGCGGCGGGCATGATAGTAATAAAGCACTCGATGTCCGGCGCGTTCAGGCGGGCGGCGAGCACAGGCACTGCGTCCTTGGCCGTCGGACCGATTTGACCCAGAGAGTCCACGGCTGATGCCGCGAGATTGCTATTGCCAGCTTTCACAATCTCGATCAGTCTTGGAACGGCCGATTTCGCACCCGGCCCAATCTCGCCAAGCGCGACAATGCAGGCCTCTCGTATACCCTCATCGCTGTCTTTGAGCCCGCCGACAAGCGTGGGTACTGCGTCCTTGGCAGCCGACCCAATTTTGCCGAGCGCGGCTGCGACCTCCCTGCGGACAGATGACTTGTCCTTCGACCGGAATAGCTTCACAAGCTCGGGAACGGCCGATTTGGCACCGTGTCCCACATGCCCGAGAGCATAGGCGGCGTTGTAGCGCCATGGACTCTGTCGGATCAGACAGTAGCGGGATCAAGTTCGGCACCGCCGTCTCGGCCTCTGGTCCGAAGTCGCCGATCCCCGCGGCGGCCCAGCCGCGCCACACGGGGCATTTTGTCTTGGAGAACGGCGACCAGAGCCGGAATCGATTTGTCTGGGATTTTGTGAATAACCCCAAGTGCGACGACGACGGCTTCGCGGACGCCCGGATCCGGGTCCGCAAGTGCATCAATCAAAGGTCGGACTGCTTCGACCGGGTGATCGGCGATCCACCGGATCGCCTCGGCCGAACCGCGGCGAACCGAAGCTTCCCTGTGTTTCAACCCCTGGATGAGTTCGGGCAAGGCTGCCTTACCGTGCTGGCCGAGCAAATAGGGGATTGACATTCGGGATCGTGTCGTGACCCGGGCCCATCGCATCGACGAGCACCGGGATGACCGACTTACCAAATGGCCCCCTTGGTCCCAAAGCCTCTTGGGCAGCCTTGAATCCGGGATTATCGGGATCGCTTTTCAGAGCTTTGATCGATTCGGCAATCCGCTTGTCTGTTCCGACGGTGGACTTGCCTTCGCCGGCGATGACTAGGCCAGCGCAGCAAAGGCTAATTACGATTGCTCGCAATTCAAAGTGAAGTTGAGCCACGAGTTGCTACTTCTTGATCGGAAACACCGCGATCTCGGTTAGCGTTTGCGAAATCAGAAAATCCTGATGAACGACCAGGTTGCCGATCGGCTCGTCCTTGTCCGGCTTCAACACCTCCGTGATCTTACCGTTCTTGACATCGACCATCGCAATCATCCCTCGCCAGGTCTTCGGCTCACTGACCGGCACAAGGTACTTGTCTCCCAGCATCGCTCCGCGGCCGCAGGGCAGACCCGGCAGGTCCAGTTTCCACCGCTCGCTACCGTCCTTCAGATTCAGCGACCGCAAAGTCTTCTCGCCAATGACCAGCACTTGCTCCCCCACGACGGCCGGATACAGCCCGTCGCCCTTCTTGACGCTCCAGACCTTCTTGCCGTCGGCGACATTCAGGCACAGCAGTTCGGGGAAATCGGCCGGGGCATAGATGTACTTGTCGCCAACAACCACGGGTGGGACGACGATCCATTCGGGGGCGAACGTGGGAAAGCGCTTGGCGTTGAGAGGGGCGTACTCGTGGGTCCATTTTATTTTGCCGGACTTCGCTTCGACGGCGACCACGCGGCCGAGATGCGTGGGGCAGAGGATCAGGTCGCCTGCTTGGACGAGGTGGATCGAGTGGATACGGCGGTGCGGGTCTGCAACTAGCGGGGTGGGAGCCTTTGCGAGTTCGGTGCTCCAAATGGTTGCTTGATTAGTGCCCAACCGTGCAGAAAGTTCTACTTTTCCCTCTTTCTCGTCGACTACGAAGAGTTTGCCACCGAAGCCAATTGGGGCTCCCAGGTAATGAATTCTCCCTAGCGCAAAATCCCCCTTTAGTTTCGCGACGAGTTTCCCCGTCTCATGGTCGCTGGCTTTCAACTGATTGCCGGCGAGGCGCTCTGCGAGCTCCCAGTCGCGCAGGTCTTTTGAATTAGCGATTCTCTTCTGCAGCCCAGACAGCACATGCTGCACCTGCTTAGCCGGCACCGGAATGGCCGTCTCGTCGATGAAACACACTGATCCGTCAATTACACGAAACGAGCAACAGAGCGTGCGATTGAATAACAGGCTATTCACTTCTTCCGCGTGAATCGTCAGCCATTGGTCGACGGTCGCACGCGTGCGTCCATTTCTGTAGCCGACCCACGACTCGAACTCCGAAGCCCAGAGGATTTCTCCCGGCTTGATCGACGGATCATATGACTTATCTTCCCTCAAACTGACGAAGGCGATCGAGTTGTCATTTGCGTAAAGCAAGCCATTGCCGTGGCCCATTGGGACAGCGGCAGGAATCAACGGCCGTGCGGATTTACGTCGTTCGTTCGTGACTTGATCGTATTGCGACGTTAGCCATTCAGCCGCAGGGCTATTCTCCTTCCAAAAGAGGTCGTCCTCCTTCGGCAACCCCACCGTCGTCTTCTTCCACAACGGCACCAGCACCGGCTTGACCGCGGCTTTCGCCGGCTCCTTACCTTCCGGCGGGCCGGCCGGAGTGAGGGAGCAGATCGTCAACACCGCGAGGAGCGAATAGGGCAAATGGCGAAGAGTCATGGCGGCTTCCTTACGACGAAGTGTCTGGGAAATTCTACCCGCCGATATCTGGACCGTGCGCCGGTCAGGGCAGGCCAATCGTTGCCTTCAAGCACGAGTCGATTTGGCTCATCGTCGCCGGCGACAAAGTTCCGAGCACTTGGTCGATCAGAGTTGCATCGTACGTGACGATATTTGGACAAAACGCGTAGCAAACTCGCCGCAACCCCGAAGACGTCTCAACGTTTGGATCGAGCCGAACTTCAGTTCCTGGAATCCCGTGAGCTTTGCTCGTGATCTGAACGAGTATTGTGTCGTCGAGCAATCCATTCAAGTAGTCAGCCTGAACTACGACCGCTGGTCGCATCTTGCCTCCGGTGCGGTCGCTGTACAGCCAGTGGACGAGTACCACGTCGCCGCGGGTCATGGCTTTTTCCGGAGGTCCTCGTAAATATCAAGTTCGGGATCATCCCAGCCTGACCGCCGCGTAATTCCGTCCAAGAGCGTCCGCAATTTCTGATAGTGCTCGACAGGAATCAGGACATATTCTTGCCTTGACTCCGGATCGATCCAATGGGCAAATTCTCCGGTCGCCGACTTCGGCATTTCCGTGTGGTTCATGGCAACTCCTTGCACGCATGTTATCAAATGTGGCCGGACCGATCTATGCGCATCCAGTCGCCATCACTTCCGAATCGGAAACACCACGATCTCGGTTAGCGTTTGCGAGATCAAGAAATCCCGATGCACGACCAGATTGCCGATCGGCTCGTCTTTGTCGGGCTTCAATACTTCAGTGATCTTGCCGTTCTTGACATCGACCATCGTTATCGCGTCGGAACCCCGTACGTTGGCCGATTGTACCGTGCCAGCCACGCGTCTCGCTAGGGGCTGGCGATTCAGTTCAGGTGAATCCACGCACTCCCGCGACCAGCTGCCATTGCTCGCGGTTTTCGACATCGCCCACTGGCCTCAAATCGCCACATAGAACCGAAATAATTAACTCATTCTCAGCCAAGGACATGCGCCGAGTTTCTCGGATGAGTTCGGAAAAGTTGTGTTATTTCGGAAAAGTTGGATTCGTTTTGACAGGTGTGGCGCGGGGGCGGCCGAAATCAATTACGCCATCCGCTCAACGACCTTGCGCACCAATACGCGCAGTTTCTTTTCGGCTTCCGCGGCCACCGCGAGGATCTCTTTCAAGCTGACCGGCTCCAGGGCGTCCGGCAGGCACATGTCGGTGACGGCACTGAAGCCGAGCGAGCGCATCTTGGAATGGACGGCCACGATCACTTCCGGGACCGTCGACATGCCAACCACATCGGCGCCGATCGTTCGCAGGAAGCGGTACTCGGCCCGCGTCTCCAGGTTAGGACCGCTGACTGCGACGTAGACGCCCTGCTGTACGCTGATGTGTTCTTCCATCGCGATCGTCTTGGCGAGTTGCAGTAGCTCGCGGTCGTAGGCGTGGCACATATCCGGGAAACGGTCGCCGAGGCGGTCGTCGTTCGGCCCGATCAGCGGGTTGTCGCCAAGCAGGTTGATGTGATCCTCGATGATCATGATGTCCCCCTTCGAATACTGGGGGTTCATCCCGCCGCAGGCGTTGCTGACGATGAGCGTGTCGCAGCCGAGTGCCTTCATCACGCGCACTGGAAACGTGACCTGCTGAAGCGTGTAGCCTTCGTAGTAATGGAATCGCCCTTCCATCGCGACGACATTCTTGCCGCCGAGCGTGCCGCACACGAGCCGACCCGCGTGCGATTCGACGGTCGAGCCGGGGAAATGCGGAATATCGTCATACGCAATGGTGGCATCGGCTTCGATGTCCTCGGCCAGCGCCCCGAGACCGGTGCCGAGGATAATGCCAACGCGAGCCGTCTTGGGCCACTCGTCCCGAATAGCCGCGGCCGCTTCTTGGATTTGGTCGTAGAGCATGGGGTCAAGAATACGGACCAATGGGACGTATAGGTCCTATATGACCTATACGTCCCATTTGGAACACTGCAATGGCTGTGAATTTACCGCCCCAGTACCACGATGCCGAGGCCGAGTATAAAAAGGCCCGCACGCCGGAAGAGAAGCTCGCCGCTCTCAAGAAGATGTGGGTGATCCTGCCCAAGCACAAGGCGAGCGAAAAAGTTCAGGTCATCCTCAAGACGAAGATCTCGGAAGTCAACGACGAGATCGAAACGGCCAAGGCCGGCCCGAAGAAGGCGACGGCCAGTTACAAGATTCCCCGGCAGGGCGCCGGCACCATCGTTTTTCTCGGCGGACCAAATAGCGGCAAGAGCAGCTTGTTGCGAAAGCTCACGAAGGCGACACCGGAAGTGGCCCCGTATCCATTCACCACACGCGAGCCGGTCCCGGGCATGATGGATTGGGAAGACGTTCGCGTTCAGCTCATTGACCTGCCGCCAATCACTGCCGATTTCTACGAGCCGTATGTCACCGACTTCGCTCGTACTGCCGACGCGGTCGCAATCATTGTTGATATTGGCGACGACGACGGTCCGTTCGCCGCCGAGACGGTCATCGAACGACTTGCGGACCGAAAGATCCATCTCGTCGGCACACCGCCCGCAAGCGAAGACGATCCCACGGTCTTTCATGTGCGCACGTTGCTCGTCGCCAATAAGTCTGATGCCGAGGGAGCGAATGATCGACTCGGAGATCCTGAAGGAAATGATCGGCGACCGAATGCCGATCTTGTCCGTATCAGCCGAGAGCGGCGAAGGGCTCAGCGAATTGCGCACGCGACTTTATGGTCTGCTCGGCGTCATTCGTATTTACGGCAAACAGCCGGGCAAGCAGCCGGACATGTCATCGCCATTCACGATTACCGATGGCGGGACGGTGCTGGACTTCGCGGAAAAGGTTCACTCCGATCTGGCCGAGCAACTCAAGTCCGCCAAGGTCTGGGGCAGTGCTCAGTTCGACGGGCAAACCGTCAAGCGCGACCACATCTTGCGCGATCGAGATGTGGTGGAGCTGTCGATGTAACGACGAATGACGAAGGATTGGTTCGTCATTCGTCGGTCATTGGTGGGTCATTCGTCATTTCCGCCCCATTGTCCCGGTCCGACACCAATTACCTTTACGCGTTGCTTGCCGGGATCAATCGGTACCGGGTCCGGCAGTTCGACACGGCCAATATTGCCGGCGCGATCCATCGCCTCCAGTCGGAGATAGATCGGTCCAGTCAGTTTGGCCGGCAGAGTCCACCGGTAGACCCCTTCGTTCTTGTAGCCGCTGACGATCACTTCCCACGGCCCCTCTTTCTTTCGCGAGTAATAGAGGTTGATCGAATTGCTGAGCAGGTTGGTATCGGCCGCGGTCCAATTCAGAATCATCGTGCCATCCTCGGCGCCGATGCTCGGCGGCAACAGATTGACGGCGGGATTGGTCGTATCGACTTCGACGATGCAGTCCGGCTCTTCACCCGATTCCGGCGGTCGGCTGCCACCACCCGGACGAATGCGAATGCCGTACACGCCGTCGCCGGGCAGCGTCAGCTTGGCGGGCGGAACTCCATGCGAAGCGTCCTGCAATCGGCTCCAGGTGCGACCGGCGTCGGCCGTGGCCCAAAAATCAGTGCGGTTGGTCAATCGAGTCCCGCCTTCGAGTTGGTAATTGATTGAGCAAGTGCGTGTATTCAGCACCGGATGCGAGCCCGCCGGCTTTTCGATCGCATGATGCTCCGAACGGGTTGGGGCGATCGGCGACAAATCGCTCGGCTTCATCGCCGATGAGCTATTGCGCGAAGCCGGCACGACGGGCGGAGGCAAATCGAGCGGAGCTTTTGCATCGGGCGGAGTGATGTCGGGAATTTCCGGAATCTTGATATTGTCCGTGGGCGGTCGCACGCTGGGCACTTTGAGTGGCGACGGATCCGATGTGATTGCAGGCGCCTCGGGGATCTTGATGTCCGGCGCGGGAGGCATCTTGATATCCGGTGGCAGGTCGTGAGCCTTGACGTCGGGAAAGTCCGGAAGCGGCGGCACCGCCTGCACATCGACCATCGGCGATTTCGCCGCGCCGGGATGGGCTTCGTATCGAGCGTCCGGGATCGGCGGCGGAGGCGCGACGACGGGATCGACATCCTTGGTCAAGAGGGCTGGGTCCGGTCGTCCTCGATCCAGTGCCGATCTTGCCGTGGCAGGCGGCAACGCGGGCGGATTGGCAAGGTCAATATCTTGCGAGGTTCGGTTGCCGGCGCGATCGGAGATTTCCACGCGAACCTTGTTTTCGATCACGGCCGTGGACGGGAGCTTAAAGACCGTCGGGCTATCGGCCGATGCGGGGACCAGCAGTTGCCAGTTACCGCCGGGTGCGAGATACATCGCCCGCAACGTCTTCCAATCGGGATTCGCATCGCGCACCTGGCACTGCAACAATGTTCCAGCCTTATCGGCTTTCACCGCGGCGGTCACCGCGGGGGCTGTCGCATCGACGATGACCAAGCGGTGCGGCGTCGCCGACTCAACGTTTCGTGGCGTCGGATTACCGCGACGGTCGATCGTGACGAAGGTGAAGCTGTATTCGCCGTCCGACGGCGCTCGATAGTCGAATGCGGTCTGGGTCGATGGCGCGGTACGCACGCACTCCCAGGCGCCCGATGGTCCACGGACGTAGAGTTTGATCTCCGCAACTTCCGAACGCGAACGCTCGTCGAGTTGAATCGGCAATCGAAGTGCCGCATTTTTGGTATAGATCGGTGCGGGAGCCTGTGCGGACGCGGCGCACGTACCGACGATCCAGGCGGCCGCACTCACGAGCAGCCAACGCTTACAATTGGCGATCATCATCACGACGACTCCCCCTTACACGAAATCCTAAGCACCGATCCCCCGGACCTTCGCGAAACGCTACTTGGCTCCGATTCGCAACTCGACGGCTTTCGTGACTTCCCGAGCTGTCGGCCGATCGATGGTCTTGACCGTCAGCGTGTACGTCCCCGGCGACAACCCCGGCACACTCATGCGGAAGTTGCGATAGTAGTCCTGCGGCGGCGAGGACACCGTGTCTGGAATTTCCTTCGGATCTGCACGCCAGACCACATGCCCCGCCGCGTCGAGCATCTCGAGCCCGCTTGCCATTGCGATCGTGTAGCCGACCTTGGGATCCGGGGTGCACGTGAAATTGGCGAGTTCCATGTACAAGTACACAATGTCGCCCGGATGGAATTGATGGCCGATCGGGAACGGTTCGACGTGGCCGAAATTGTGAACTTCCCGACATAACTTGACGTTGTTGACCCGGAGCGAGGCGCGTGAACGCAAAAGACTCGGCACCTGCGCAAGCTGATCCAGGATCACATCCATTTCGTCCGGTTTGATTTGTTGGAAGTTGCTGGCGCTCAGGCGGACTACGGCCGGGACGAGCGAGAGCAGAGCCTGTTGAGCGATGGGATCGCATCCCTTCAAATGTTCGATGGCCTCATTCGGCCTATTGAGTTGGAACGCCCGGATCGCGCGAATGAGGGGCGTATCATTCGTCGGATTTGTAACCGCCTCGGCAGTCGCTGGCGGCAAAGTGGGCACACCAATCACCGGCAAGATCGGCGACGCCGTAATAGCGGGCGATGCGTTCGACTGATGATGCGATGTCCCAATCACACCTGGCGGCAGCGCCGGCGGAATGACCGTCGGCGTGGGCGCCGTCGCCGCGCTGCTGTCCGTCTTCGTCGGCGTCATCAACTCGCTTGGCGGCGGCAAGATCGGCGCTGGCGGCTCTGCAAT
The DNA here is from genome assembly GCA_963773845.1 of uncultured Gemmataceae bacterium. Taxonomy (GTDB): domain Bacteria; phylum Planctomycetota; class Planctomycetia; order Gemmatales; family Gemmataceae; genus SIAJ01. The sequence goes on along the minus strand of CAVZCU010000009.1, from coordinate 1,923,998 downwards.
GGGAACCGGGCCCTTGATCACCGGCCAGTTGGCTCGAATGACCCCTTCGGCATCCGGCTTCGGCTCCGGCTTTTCATCATGAGATGTTCGAAGAATTGCCGCGTTGCGCGGCGACGGAGCTGCGGGCTGAGGCGGCGTCGGCAGTTCCGAAATGACCTTCTCAGGCTGCGGAACGGGTGCTTCGTTAGTCGCCGTCGCCACTTGACCGGCTGTCGCTATCGGGACTTCAGCCGCAATGGGAACATCGCTGACAGGCACTGGGCGTTGCACGACGGAACTAGTCGGTTCCGATCGGCCCTCGGCGAACTTGTCCACGACTCGCGGCATCTTCGCGGCCACGGTCGTTGAGCTGCCAAATGCGGCCGACGATGGGCGCGACACCATCGGCCGTGGCTCGATGGCCGCATCGCCAGCGAATCCGATGGCACACCGGCGCACGCCGGTATCAGGAAAGCGCCGAAGGCCGTTATGGCAATTCGAAGTCGTCGCTTCATTCCTGACCTCGTCTGGGCGGACGTTCCCGTTCAAAGCAATCGGAGAGCTGGGCGACATACCGCGACCATCAATTCCGTCAAGCCGGATTGCGCGAGTCGGGCGTCGATTGGGCCAGCGAAATGAACTGGGTAACTCCGATTTTCCGCCAAGAGTTCGGACCGAATGCCGCCGCGGTATGGGATGCAGGCGTTTCGATTCGCCAAATTGCCGCAAATCACAATTGCGTTCGCAACCATTGCGTCTTGCCGGTCCTCGCTAGGCTTCCAGTCTTGCGTCGGGTAATCTGAAAGGATGATAACACGACGCGAATTGCTGGTTCGATCCGGAATGGGTTTCGGGGGCCTGGCCCTGACGGATTTGTTGCAGGCCGAAGCCCCGAATCCCCTCGCTCCCAAGAAACCGCAGTTTCCGGCTCGGGCCAGGCACGTCGTCCATCTGTTCATGAACGGCGGACCGAGTCAGGTTGACACGTTCGATCCGAAGCCGCTTTTACACAAGTTTCACGGCAAGGCCCTCCCTTCGACTAACCTGCGGACGGAACGAAAAACCGGGGCGGCGATGCGGCTCGCCGTACAAGTTTCAGAAACACGGCGAGTCGGGCATCGAGGTAAGCGAATTGTTCGCGCAAACTGCACAGCACATCGACGACATGTGCGTCATCCGCTCGATGCACGCAGACGTCCCAAACCATGAGCCCTCGCTCATGCTGATGAATTGCGGTGAGGGCCGCTTGCCACGGCCGAGCATGGGAGCGTGGATCACTTATGGACTCGGCAGCGAGAATCAGAACCTGCCCGGCTTCGTCGCCATGTGCCCAGGCGGCTACCCAATCGTCGCGACCCAAAACTGGCGTTCCGCGTTCCTGCCCGGCGCCTACCAGGGAACCTACATCAACACGCAGCACACTGATGTGCAGAAGCTGATCGAGAACATCCGCAACAACCAATTGAGTCCAACCGAACAGCGAAAGCAACTCGATGTGGTGCACAAACTGAACGCCTGGCACCGCGAACGGCGTCCGTCCGACGCCGCTTTGGAAGCGCGCATCGAGTCGTTCGAACTCGCTTATCGAATGCAATCGGAGGCTGCCGACGCGTTTGACGTCAATCGAGAGCCACTCAAGGTGCGCGAGCGATACGGGCCTGGAACGCAAGCTCGTCAGTTGCTCATCGCGCGGCGACTAATCGAACGCGGTGTGCGGTTCGTCCAGGTTTGGGACGGCGCTGGCCAGCCGTGGGATAACCACGACGCGCTGGAAGCAAATCACCGCAAGTTGGCCGGACAATGGGACCGTCCCTTGGCCGCATTCCTGGACGATTTGAAAGCAAAAGGGCTGTTCAACGAGACGCTTATTATGTGGGGCGGGGAATTCGGCCGCACTCCGGTGGCGGAACTGCCGGCACTGAGCGGCCGCGATCACAATCACTACGGGTTTTCCATGTGGCTGGCCGGCGGCGGCGTTAAGGGCGGGCAAGTGATCGGCGCTACGGACGACTTCGGCTTCGCGGCGGTCGAAGACAAGGTCCATGTTCACGATCTCCATGCCACGATTCTGCACCTGCTCGGATTCGATCATGAGAAGCTGACCTATCGGCTTGCAGGGCGGGATTACCGGCTGACGGATGTGTATGGGAAGGTGGTCAAGAAGGTGATCGCCTGAACCTTCACCTCATCTTCATGCACGCCTATTCGATCCTCGCTATGCTGTACCAGCATTCCACTCTCACGAAATTCGGGATGCGGCAACCATGAATCGAAGTTGGATTGCAGCGAGCGTGGTGTTGGTGTCGGCCATCTGCCCAGCCAAGGCTTTCGCCTGGAACAGCATCGGTCACATGGCCGTCGCCAAGCTGGCTTACGACCAACTCAACGAGCGCGAGCAGATTCGTCTATTCGAGCTACTCAAGAAGCACCCACATTTTGAACAATTCCTGGCCGCCAGTCGGCCGGCGGATGTAAGCGAGGTCGAGTGGGTCGTCCTGCGATCCTCGTGGTGGTCCGACTGGGTTCGACCACGGCGGAAGGACAACCGCGGGCCTGATGTGGTTCGCTACACTCGCGGCGAAGATCATTACATCAATATCCCCCTCATTGAGCCGCGCGACGCCGACTTCTTTGCCGGCAAGACGTTGATCGATCCCGACCTACCGAATGTCGTCACAGCGCTCAAAGAGCGATGCAACGACGTCCGGACCAAGACCGCGGCGAATAAAGATAAGGCAATCGCCATCTGCTGGATCTTTCATCTCATCGGCGACATTCACCAACCGATGCACAATGTGTCGTACTTCTCGAGCGATCCCGCGTTTCAGCACGGGGACCTCGGCGGCAATAAATTCGCCGTCAGCGATGGCGTCAAGATGTGGAAGTTGCATGCGTATTGGGACGATCTCTTGGGAGTCGATCGCGATTATGCCGACGATTCCGATGCTCATCAGGCCGAGCTTTATCGCGCGTCCCTGAAGGTGGCCGAACGGCTTCGCGGACTGATGCTCTCGGATGCGGACAAAGCACTGCTCGCCAAGGACACTACATTTGACAGTTGGTCCAAGGAGAGTTTCGAACTGGCCAAGACGGTCGCGTACATGAAGGGGGATGGCACTGGACTATTGAAGGCGGTGGTTGCACCCTTCGATGGGCACATTCCCGAGGGCGTCGCCGAACTCGATGAGGCCTATATCAAGCGCGCCCACGCGACGGCTGAAAAGCGCGTCGTGTTCGCGGGCAGGCGACTGGCCGATCGCATGCGAACTCTGTTGAAATCCGTTCGATAGCGTTACGGTCACTCGTATGCAATCGCTTCCGTGATCTTGAGTCGCACGGCATGGAGAGCCGGCACCAGTCCCGCGGCTGTAGCCGTCAATACGGAAATCCCGGCGATGCCGAGGGCCTCCTTCCACGGAATCAAAACGTCGAAGACGAACCCCGTCTCCTCGCGCATCACCACGCGCAAGTAGTACCACTCCAGCGGCAGTCCCATCAGAAAGCCAAGGACGGTGCCGATGATCCCCATTAACGTCGCCTCGGCCAGGACGGTCTTGAGCACTTGCCATCGAGTAGCACCGACTGCTCGTAATAGCCCCAGTTCCCGGCGGCGCTGCAGAACCGAGATCAAGAGTGCCATCACGACTCCAAGTGCCGCCACCACCGCGAAAATCACTTGCAACAGATACGCGATGAGGAATATCCGGTCAAGCATCCCGGCCAGGTAAATATGTACCGACTCGCGCTTCTGTATGAGAAGCGCCTCGCGATCCGCATATTCCTGGACTGCCTTGTACGTTGCATCCGGGTCGGCGTCGGGCCGGAAAAACACGTGAAACGCATCGACGAGCTGATCGTCGAACAGCTCGGCGAACTTTTTGCGGTCGATGAAGATTGTTCCTTGACTCCAGGAGTAATCGCGGCCAATCGCAATCACCTGAAGGTCGACCGGCCCGTGCGGCCCAGGCAGCGTGATCGTGTCGCCGACACCCACTTTCCACTTGGCGGCGAAATTGTCGGAAACGATTGTGTAATTCCCGTCGGGCAAGTGCTCCATCATCTCGAGCGCTTGCGAACGCTCTCGTCCGCGGGCAAGCAGCGCGCGTTTGTAGTCCAATGCGTCGATTCCAAGCACAAGAATGTACGTGCCGCGAAACTCAGGTCGATAAAAGCGCAGCCCGACCACGCGCTCCACGCCCGGGATCGATTCGAGCTGATCTCGGATCCCCGGCTCCATCGGAGTCATCGAACTATTGGCCGACACCATGTTGCCGCGAAACAGAAACGCATCCGCGCGAATCACCTGCGCGAGCCATTCGCGAACCGGCACCTCGTTGCTCTTGGCGACGCCGGCGGTCATGAACATGAAAGTGACGCCGGCCGCCAGCACGCCGATCACCACGCCGGTGCGTCCCGCGCGCGGACCAGGTTATCGATCGCCAGGCGAGCCTCCACACCCAGCAGCCAGCGAATTGCCGGATTCAAGAGGCGGGCGATGACCGAAACAACGATTGGCAGTGCCAAGAGGAGTCCAATGAAAATCAGCAGGGCGGCAGTCATCGATCCTGTTCGGCTTGGCAGGTAGTTGCGACCGACGAAAAGGATGAGACCCGAGGCGATCAGGCCGACGCACGCCAATCGATGAACAATGCGGATCACCCCTCGCGTCCTCGTCGGCGCCCGACGTACCGCGTCGGCTGGTTCGTCCGACGCCGCCTGGAGCGACGGAATCAGTGCCGCCAGAAGCGCAGTGATCATGCCGGCGGAGACGGCGAGGATCGCGGTCAGCGGCGTCAACACGGTTCGGAAGGACGATTCTCCGTTCAGAAACGCCGACGTCAGATCGGCGGATGCGAAGATTCGGACGGCCACGTCGGAAAGCGCCACGCCGAGCGGGATGCCGGGCAGCGAACCGATCCCACCCAAGATGATCGCCTCGACGGCGAAGAGGCGAGCGATCTGCCCCCGCGTGGCGCCAAGCGAGCGCATGACGCCGATGTCATGCCGGCGCTCGGCCACATTCACCCAGAGCACAATGTAGACGAGGAACAGTCCGACTACCATGGACGCGACGGCACTCAGGTTCAGTACCAGCTTGACCCCGCCGATGATCTCCTCGGTCGACTTGCGATTCGCCTCGGCCGTCCGCACGCTGGCCCGGTCGCCGACGACCTGTGCCACTTGTTCACGCACCGATTGGATGTCCACCCCCTTGTCGAGGAACAGATCGATGCGCGAGACGCGATAGCCCCCGCCCTCGGCCGGCCGATCCATCAACTTGGCCGCCGTGCTGGCCTCCATCGCAATCATGTTGTCCGCGAATGGCGCATACGGAGAATCCTTGGCTACGTCGATTACGCCGAAGACCGAGAATTTCTTGGGCTCGTTTGTGTACTTCAGTTCGAGCGGATCGGCATCGACCCAGCCGCTCTGCCTCAACTGCTCGTAAGTCCGGCGACTGATGATGACCCGCGGATACTCCGAAACCAATCCGGCGCCGCCGAGCGGCATGATTGCGATCTTCCATTTCTCCGATAATTGCCGCCATTCCTCCAGCAAGCGCTTCAACTGGTCGGGATCCTGCGCAATGGCATTCACGGATTGCGAAACATCGATGCCAAACACAACTGCCGTCCGGCCCTTCAATTTCGGCAGGCCGACCCGCAAATGAACGAATCGACTGACCCGGTTGACGCCTGGAATCTGCGCGGTGCGAATCTGATCGGCGACGATCCAATCCACTCCCTGTTCGCCGCTCGTGACATACAGGTCGGCAATATCAACGGGGATAGTCGTGTCCTTGGCGGCGGCCTCCGTGCATTGATTGAGCAGCCGCGATGACACGAACATCGTGACGCCGAGAGCAATGCTGATCGCGACCAGGAGCGACCGGTCCCACTTCTGGAGCAGGTGGCGAATCGTCAGCGATCGGATGAGGGAGAACATGGGAAGGCGCGATTATCCGGCGGCTACCAGCGTCGACGAGTGATCGCGAAGCATCTCCTGCGAGGCAATCCGGCCGTCATGAATGAACACCAGTCGATCCGCATAACCGGCCGCGTTCCGATCGTGCGTGACCATGACCAACGATCGCTTACCCGGCTCCGGAATGCCGCGCAAGAGTTCGAGAATCTCCGTACTTGTTTGTGAGTCCAGGTTGCCGGTCGGTTCGTCGCACATGATCGCGTCGGGCTCGGTGACCAACGCCCGGGCGATGGCAACGCGCTGCATTTCTCCGCCTGACATTTCTTCGGGGAAATGGCCCGCCCGGTGACCGATGCCGACGCGCTCCAAAACGACCTGGGCCTGTTTCAAAGCTCTCGACCGCCGCGCACCGCCGAGCAAAAGCGGCAAGGCCACGTTTTCGTCCGCACGTAGAGTGGCAATCAGATTGAAGAATTGGAAGACGAACCCGATGCGATTTCGCCGCAAGAGCGACCGCTGGCGATCGGTCATTTTGCGAAGACTTTCGCCTTGAAAGAAAACCTCGCCGGAACTGGGAGTATCCAGAGCCCCCAACAAATGCAACAACGTTGACTTTCCCGATCCGGAAGGCCCCATGATCGAGACAAACTCGCCGGCGTTCACGATCAGCGAGACCCCGCGAACCGCATTCACGATCCGCGAGCCCTGCTGGTAGATTTTCGTGACGTCGACGAGTTCCATCATTCGGCGTGAATCCTATAGTCGATCGGTCACACAGTCCTCAGTCAATGTCGTCCCATCGACCAGACCACGACTTGGGACTGGGGACTAATGGGTCAGTTTCCGGTACTTGAGCCGGTGCGGCTGGTCGGCGGCGGCGCCGAGGCGAGCATGGCGGTTTTCCTCGTATGCCTGGTAGTTGCCTTCAAACCACAGGACCTTGCTGTCGCCTTCGAAGGCGAGAATGTGCGTCGCGATGCGATCGAGGAACCAGCGATCGTGGCTGATCACCACCGCACAGCCGCCGAAATTCACGAGCGCTTCTTCCAGTGCTCGCAGCGTATCAACGTCGAGATCGTTCGTTGGTTCATCGAGCAGGATCAGGTTGCCGCCCGACCGAAGCAGCTTGGCAAGATGCACACGGTTCCGCTCGCCACCCGAGCACTCGCCGACTTTCCGCTGCTGATCGGGCCCGCGGAAATTGAACCGCGACACATAACCGCGGCTAGCGACTTTTTCTTCCCGAACATCATGTAATCCGTGCCGCCGGTAATCTCCTCGAACACGGTGTTGTCGTCGTTGAGCGAATCGCGGCTTTGATCGACGTAGGCGATCTTGACCGTGTCGCCGACACGAAGCGTGCCGGTGTCCGGCTTTTCCTGGCCGACAATCATACGGAAGAGGGTCGTCTTGCCGGCGCCGTTCGGACCGATGACGCCGATGATCCCCCCTTTCGGCAAATCAAACGTCATGTTTTCAAAGAGCAGGTTGTCGCCATAGGCCTTTGAGACGCCTTCCGCCCGTACGACCAGGTCGCCGAGCGGGGGACCGGGCGGGATCTGCATCAGGATTTCGTCCTCGCGCTCCTCGTATTCCTGGGCCGCGAGTTTTTCATAGGCCTGTAGCCGGGCCTTGTTCTTCGCGAGTCGGCCCTTCGGCGACGTCCGTACCCATTCGAGTTCGCGGGCCAAAGATTTTTGCCGTGCCGACTCCGCCTTCTCTTGCAATGCCAGCCGGGCTTTCTTCTTTTCGAGGAATGTCGAGTAATTTCCCTCGTAAGGAAAACCGCGACCGTTATCCAATTCCAAGATCCACTTGGCGACATTGTCGAGGAAATAGCGATCGTGCGTCACCGCTACCACGGTCCCCGGATACTGCTCGAGATGATGTTCCAACCAGTAAACCGATTCCGCGTCGAGATGGTTGGTCGGCTCGTCGAGCAGCAAAAGATCGGGCTTCCTCAAGAGCATCTTGCAAAGGGCGACCCGCCGGCGTTCGCCACCGGAAAGTCGATCGACTACGGCATCCCCGGGCGGCAGGCGCATGGCATCCATGGCCATTTCGAGCTGGCGATCCAACTCATAGGCGTTCGTCGCGTCGATCTGTGTTTGGACTCTGTCCATCTTGGCGGTCAAGGCATCGAATTCTTCGGGCGACGCGGTGGCCATCTTGTCGCCAATCTCCTCCTGCTGCTTGATGAGATTGCGAATCGGTTCCACAGCCTCCTCGATGTTCTCCAGAACCGTCTTGCCTTCGGTCAGTTTCGGCTCCTGCGGCACGTGGCCGATGGTGATCCCGTCTTCGGCCCGGGCGGTGCCCATGAAATCCTTATCTTCCTGGGCCATGATTCGCAAAAGCGTGCTCTTGCCGGCCCCGTTGGATCCGAGAACGCCGATCTTCGCCCCCGGATAAAACGCCAGCCAGATATCCTTCAGCACCTCCTTGCGGTCGAAGACCTTGGTCAGATGCTCGATTTGAAAGATGTACCTCTCGGACATACCTCTCCCCCGCCGCGGCGGTTTCGTTGGTTCGGGCACCGGCAAGTCGGACTTAACCGAAGAGTAAGATTAAGAGAAGGACTAGGATTAAGAAGAGGATTACGAGCAGGATTACGATTAGGATTGGGACTGGATTGCCCGGTCCGGCTCGTATTCCTACTCCTGCTCTTAATCCTCTTCCTAATCCTAGTCCTTCTCTTCATCCTACTCGTCTTCGCAGCCAATCATTTCGCCTTGAACTTGTAAAGCTTCGTCTCCGTTCGAACGTACAGTGCACCATCGACCGCCGCGAAGGATGCGAAGGTCTTTTCCTTCATCTCGAATTCGCCGAGCACTTTGAACTTTCGCCCGGCGTCGACCAGCGTCCCTTTGCCTTCCTCACTTGTCAGATAGATTCTACCGTCCGCGTAAAATGGCGAAGCGGAATAGCTCCCCTTCACTCGTTCCTCCCAGATCTTTTCTCCGGTCTTGGCATCCAGGCACGACATCAGTCCGCGATCGGAAATCAAGAACAGATTGTCGCCAACGAGCAAGGGCGAGGGAGTATGTGGCGCGACCTTGGCGGCTTTCCACCCCGCGTGAGTGTTCGTCACATCGCCGGCGCCACCGAGTTTCACCGCCATCATGGACGGCGTGTTGTAGCCGGTCGAGAAATAGACCATCCCATGTCCAACAACCGGCTTCGGGATCAGCGAATAACCGTCAAACTTGGATCGCCAGATTTCTTTGCCGGTCTTGGCGTCGAAGCCCGCGATCACGTCGCTGCCTTCGCTGATGATCTGCTTTTGGCCATCGACGTCGACGATTGCCGGCGTGCTGAACGAGAAGAGCTTGGTGGCGGAGCTATTCCGCGGCGTCTGCCAGGCCGTTTTGCCATCGCTCGTGTTGAGCGCGATGACAAACTGCTTGTCCGCCCCATCGCAACTGAAGACGAGCAGGCCATCGACCAATATCGGTGACCCGCCATTGCCGTGGACGGGGTTATCGTAAAGACCGGTCCGCTTCCACAGCACTTTGCCCTTGAGATCGAGTGCCGCCGTCCCCATGTGGCCGAAGTGCGCGTAGACTCGTTCGCCATCGGTCGTCGGCGTCGGGCTGGCCGGGCTGTTCTTCGAATGCATCTTGCCCGCTTGCGCTTTCTTGGCGAGGAATACTTCCTTGTCCCAGTCGATCTTGCCTGTGCCCGCATCGACACAAATCGCTCGCAGCGACTGGTCGAGATTGGCCTGGCGCACGGCCGTGGTCAGGTAGACCTTGCCCTTTGAAACGATGGGCGACGACCAGCCCTTACCGGGAATGGCGGTCTTCCAGGCGACGTTTTTGTCAGTCCCCCACTCGGTCGGGAGTTTTGGGCCAACGTAGTGACCATCGCCAGTCGGCCCACGGAACTGCGGCCAATCGGCGGCGAATGCAGGCGAGGCAACCATCAGCAGTGCAAGTAGATAGTGAAGCATCGAAGTGATTCCTGGCGGAAGGGTGGCTGGCAGAAAGGAGAGTCTATTGGCGAGTCATCCACTCGCCAGCGGCGTCGAGTCGCCAACGTTTACGTCAACCCGTTCTGCTTTGGACCATCAACATCTTTTGTTTATGGTGTCAAATGGCGTCAAATGGTGTCAATTCGCTCGAATTGAAGCCCGATCGCATCGCCCGACGCCGTCCAGATCCGCGAAACATCTTATTCTCTGGCTCAAACTGGTTCATTCTGGCTCATGGCACATCAATGCCCGTTCGCGCGACCGCCATTCTTGTATTTTGAACTGGCACAAACGAAAGAGATCTTCCCGGGTTTTCGAAAGAATTCCGCCATTGCTGGACTCAATTGTTCGAGCCCGACAAACGGTCCATTGCGAACCGGTCAACTGTCGCATACTCTGTCCCCACGCCCCACCATCGAGGCCACCGATGAAATCTTCCCTCTCCCGCCGGCAGTTCCTCCGGGCCGGCGCCGCAACCCCACTCCTCTATGCGACCACGCCGGCCTTCGGCGATGAACCGAAGAAAACTTCGCCGAGCGAAAGGCTGACACTCGGCTTTATCGGCCTGGGCGTACAAAATCGCGGCCATCTTCATGGCTTCCTCGAAATGAAGGACGTCCAGGTCCTGGCCGTCTGCGATGTCGTCGCGGAGCGGGCACTCCATGCGAAGTGGGATGTCGAGCGAAAATATTCCCAGGGCCAAAAGGGAACGTACAAGGGCTGCGACGCCTATCGCGACTTCCGAAAGATCATCGACCGCAAGGACATCGACGCGATCGTCTGCGCCACGCCCGACCACTGGCACGCGATCGTCAGCATTCTCGCCGCTCGGGCGAAAAAGGACATCTACTGCGAGAAGCCGCTGACGCACGACATCGCCGAGGGCCGGCGGATCGTCGATGCGGTCGCGAAGAACAATGTCATCTTCCAGACCGGCAGTCAGCAGCGCAGCGAATTCAATAACCACTTCCGCCTGGCGGTTGAACTGGTTCGCAACGGTCGCATTGGCAAGGTGAAGACGATTCGCATCGGCGTCGGCGGGCCGCCCAAGCCATGCGACCTGCCGACTCAGCCGGTTCCCGATTGGACCGACTGGGACACGTGGCTCGGGCCGGCGAGGCCTGCGCGGTTACAACGAAATCCTCTGTCCCAAGGGGATGCACAACCACTTCCCCGCCTGGCGCAATTACCGGGAATTCGGCGGCGGCGGCGTGGCCGACATGGGCGCGCATCATTTCGATATCGCCCAGTGGGCACTCGACATGGACGGCTCCGGGCCCGTGCAGATCATACCCCCGGAGAAGGGCGAGACGGGCCTCAAGTTCGTGTATGCGAACGACGTCGAGATGTTCCACGGCGGCGAGGCCGATTGTGTATTCGTCGGCGAGAAGGGGACGATTCGCGCTTTGCGCGGCAAGATCGAAAGCGATCCGGCCGAGATCCTCAAGACGCCGATCGGCGAGAAGGAATGGCATTGCTACAAGTCCAACAATCACAAGCGTAACTGGGTCGAGTGCGTCCGCAGCCGCAAGGCCACCATCTGCCCGGCGGAGGTCGGCCATCGCACAGCGACTATCTGCCACTTGTGCAACATCGGCTATCGCTTACGCAAGCCATTGCGCTGGGATCCGGTCAAGGAGCAATTCGACGACGCGGAAGCGAATAAACTCATCGCACATGAGCCGCGCGCGAAGTGGAAGATCTAGCCGCCGCTCGCGGCGTAGCGCTTACTTCGCTGCCAAATATTGGTCAAACCAGTCGGCCAGAGTCGTAATGTCTTTGATGATGTCCGGCCAGCCGTGGCCGGCCTTCGGTTTCACGACCAGCTTGCATGGCACATGCGCCGCTTCGAGCCTCTGAATCATCAATTTGGACTGTTGGATCGGTACGAGAAAATCCGCATCGCCGTGAATGATGAGCGTCGGCGGCGTCTTGTCCGTCACGTGATATACAGGTGAAATCTGCTTGCCGATCTCGCGCCGGCGGGTCTCGTCCGGAATTACGTAGTACGCCCGCGTGATCGCGTCCAACTGAACGAAATCGAACGGCGCCTTGAAGTTCTTGAGGATTCCATTGCCGAGTGCGATCTCGCCTTTCCTGCCATAGTTGAGGAAATCGGTCGGCGGGAAGAAGCAAGCGACTGCGGCGACTCGGCTCGACTCGCGGTCTACCGGGTCGATTGCCTTGGGATTGCCGTCGCGGCCGGTGCATCCCTGCATGAGCGAGAGATGCCCGCCCGCCGAGCCGCCCGCAATGCCGAGACGATCCGGATCGACTCCGTATTTCTTCGCGGAGTGGTGGATATAGCGCAAGGCCCGTTGCATGTCTTGGAGCACTTCGGGGATCGTGAACCGCGGCTGGCTGCCGTGGTAGACAGCAAACACCACGTAGCCCCGGCGGATAAACTCGTCATAAATCGTTGGCGGCGCCGGCTGTTTGGCCGAGAACCACCCGCCGCTCACCGCGTAGACGATTCCCGCCCCGTTTTTCTTGTCCTTCGGCACATAGACGTCCATGGTCAATGCCATGCCGAACTTGCGGCCATAGATCACATCTTCATGGCGATCGTAGGTTGGCGAGTGCCCTGGCCACGGGAAGCCGATCAACAAAGCAGCAGTCAAGAGGTGCATGAGAATTCGCCTCGATAAACGTGGGATGTAGAACAACAGTACGCGGGCCACGATGAGTCCGCAAGCACTTGTCGGGAACGCCATGCCGCGCAAATCATTCACGAAGGCCGCAAGATCAAGATCGCGGTCGACACCAGCACCGGTCCAAATGGCGAGACGATTCGTCGCGACCTGATTTTGCATCCGGGCGCGGTCGTGATTTTGCCGGTCGTCGATCGCGATCATGTCTGCTTGCTCCGCAACTATCGCTTCGTCATTGGTGAAACACTCTGGGAAGTGCCGGCCGGAACTCTGGAACCGGGCGAGCCGATCGAGCACGCGGCCGCTCGCGAACTGATTGAGGAAACGGGTTATGTCGCGAACCGGTGGCGATCGCTCGGCTACTTCTACGCGTCGCCCGGGGTGCTCGATGAGAAATTGCACCTGTTCATTGCCGAGGATTTGACTGCCGGTCCCGCCCAGCCCGAAGCGGACGAACAGCTCGAACCAAAAATCGTGACCTGGAGCGATGCGCTCAAGATGGCGCTCGATGGCACGATCAAGGACGCCAAGACAGTGACCGCGATTCTCCTTTGGGATCGATTGCGTTAGTGCCCATGCGCATGCGAATGGCCTTCGCCCCAAGCTCGAAATGCCTGCTCACCGCTGGTGAAGGACACTTCGCCGTGCAAGACGCCACGAGTGGCCAAAATGTCATCCGCCAGATGCCGGATCTTCTTGCCCGGCCCGCGGAGGATCGATACCTCCAGGCAATGCTGGGCGCCTAAATGGACGTGCATCGTCGAGACGACCAGGTCGTGATGGTGATGCGCCTTATCGATCAGTTTTGCGGCGAGTTCGCGGGCGTGATGATCGTACACAATGGAGACAACGGCGACTTGCTCGGCCGTGCCGCTTTCACCTTGCTCCTTGACCAATCGGTCGCGAATGAGATCGCGAATCGCCTCGCTGCGATTCTCGTAACCGCGTACTTCGATTAACTTGTCGAAAGCCGACAGGAGCGGCTCTTCGAGCGAGATGCTGACACGCGCGAGTTCGGGCATGGGAAACGCTCGAAGTAATATGGCGAGCGTAGACGCGTTAGCGTCACGATGTTGTTCATGTGTGCGCGAACGCCATCATCGTGACGCTTACGCGTCTACGCTCGCCAATTCATTTCTTTGGCCCCGCCTTGGGCAATGCCTTCTTGGGCGCCGGCTCCTTCTTGCCGACGACCAGGAAGGCGCTCCGGTCCTTGTCGATCCGCTCCGTGTCCTTTTCGCTTAAGACGACGACTTCCTTCTTGCCTTCGACCTTGGCGTAGACGCGCTTGGAATCGTCCAGTCGGCCGAGCATGATGGTGCGCTTCTGGCCGTTCTGAGCGGTCACCGTGATCGTCTTGCGCGGCGGGTCGAGCCCATAAATCTTGCCTGAATCCGTGGCCGCGTGCTCGATATAGCGCTCCGCCTTGAGGCCCGCAAACGCGTCGAGGAAATCGGTCACCGACTCATTGCTGATTCGATCGGCGGGGTTGAGCGGATCGACCCACGCGGCGCCGGCCTTCATCAGGCGGAAAGATCCGGGGCCTTCCGGCGTTTCCACCTGGATGCTCATCGCCTGAGCGACGTCGAGCGGATCCCACAGCGTTCGCTTGCGGTACTCGGCATTGAGCTTCGCCGTCAGGGACATATCGAGCAAGACGACCGTGTTTCCCTTGTCGAGCTTCGCATACGCCCGGAAGCCCGGCTTCTGCTTGCCCGGCTCGCCGATCTTTTCCCGCGAACCGACGAGCAGGTTCAAGACTTCCTTGTCGCCGTCGAAGAGCCGCCAGCGCTCGGGTTTGTCGAGGCCGTATGGCTTCAAGTCGGCCGGCTTGTCGGCGACGATCTCCTCGGCCCGAAGCCGAGCGAGGGCATCGTGCGTTTCGCGCAGGGCTTCGTCCTCGGCGTCGGCGGCGACCGGCGCTTTCAGCTTCCAGGTGCCGGCGGTCTTCACGAAGGTGATGTCCTTGCCGTTCCGCGTGATGACCACCTTGTCCGCGGTGACGAAGCTCGCCAGGCTGCGGTCGCGGAACTTAATCGGCTCGTCCATCAGTTTCTTGGCAATGCCGCCAGCGAGCACCACGACGGTTGATGCCCCCTCGGTCTGGGCATAGCGATCGCCATCGGGCTTCATCGGTTCAGTCGGCGAGCCGATCTTCAGGCTCTTTTCGACCGGCTTGCCGCCCTTACCAATCACTTCGAGCTTGACCACCGCGGCCGGCTTGTCTAGGCCGTACTTGGCCAGGTTTTTGCCCTCAACATCGGCGACGCGCTCGGCGCGCAAGCGCGACAGCCGATCTGACAGATCTTCCATACCTTGCTGATCGGCGTTCAACTTGGTCGGTTTGGTCACATTCCAGCTCGTGCCTTCGAGTGTCACTTCGAAATCCTTGCCCCCCATCGAGCGGCGAATCGAAGTCAGGTCGATCGGGTCGAATTTGAAGATGGTTCGCTCGACCAGATCGAGCTTGCTCTTGCTCAGATCGCGAGCGGTCGTGACCGCCAGTTCTGCGACTGCCTTGCCGCCATCGACGCGAACGTAGCGATCATTTGGCGTGCCCGGAACGACTTTGCCCAGCTCGATCTTGTGCATGGATGTTCCGGCGGTGACTGCAACTGTTACCGGCTTCGCGTTCGGATCGAGGCCGTACTTGTTCCAGTCGATCGAGTCGCCATACGCCGCGAACTTCAGGGCGTTCAAGTCCGCGAAAATACGCAGGATCGTATCGACCGTCGGCTTGTCGACCGGGAAAGTTGCCCCGACCGGCTTCCAGTCGTTGCCCGCCTTTTGCAACGTCAATGGTCCATCGGGGCCGGTCAATTCCACTTTCGTCACGGTTGAGGACGGCACGCTCAGGAGCTTCTTGTTCAAGAGCGCCAATGCGGGCTTGTCGACGTCCTTGAACAGGGCATCGTTGATGACGAAGACGGCGGCGATCGGATCGCCTTCGAGCTTGGCGAATCGCGAGGTCTTGCCGTCGGCTTCCGGCTTGCCGATCAGGAGCGTGCGTTCCTTGGTTTCGTCTTTCGGCTCGTCGCCGGGCTTGTTGAATTTGTGCTCGGTCAGCGTGAACTTGATGCGCACCGCCGGCTTATCGAGTCCGTATTCAACGAGATTGACCGGAGCGTGAGCAACGTATCGTTCCGCCTTGACCGCGGCGAGTGCGCCGGCCAGCGGGTTCACCGCCCCCATATCGGCTTCGGCCTGGAATGGGGCAGTGATCTTCCAGTTGCCCGCTTCGTGCTTGAGCGTGAACGGTTTGTCGGCGCCGCGTTGCACTTCGACGACCGATAAGCCGCTCGCATCGCCGTTCCAGAGTTGCAGCGGCAAGAGCGCGAGCGCTCCGCCAATGAGCGTGTCGGCGACGTCCTTCTTGATGCCAAAGACGCTTGACGAGCCATCGAGCCTGGCGAAGAACTCTGGCTTGCCAGCTCGAGCTTTGCCAATCATCAGCGTTCGCGGCGGCATAGCCTTCGGGCCGGCGAACTGAATTGTCACCGTCGCGACCGGCTTGTCGAGCCCATACGATTCGGTCGCGGCCTTGAAGACATCGATGCCAAAGGCGCCGAGCAATGCGTGGACTGCTTTCGCCTCGGCCGCGGTCGGCGGATCATAGAGGTACTCGGTCGCTTCCAGCAAGCCGAGGTCTTTCAACAGGCTTTCCGCCTTGTTCTTGTCGGCGTCCGTCTTGATTGGCTCGGTCAGTGCGTAGGTCGTTGCCGTCGCGCCGATGTTCTCTTGCAGGCGATAGCGCTCCTTCTGACCCTGAACGGCGATCGATTCCACGCGATCGTCGCCGAGATCGAAGAGCTTGAGAGCGCGATAAGCCCGCGGCTGGCGCTCGACGATTGCATAGGCGGCATCATCGAGCACATTGAGGCGCTCAGTGCCTTCGGCCATCACAAACATCTTCTTTCCGGTGGCGTTGTGCGTCGCGCCGATCTTGAGCGTTCGCTTGGGCACGTTGGCCTTCGGATCGGAAATGAGCGTCACGGTTGTCGCTTGATCGGGGCTCAAGCCGGCGACGAGCAGGTCGGAAGCGCCAAGTCCGCCGACGAGCGCGTGCAACACCGGGCGGTCGATGACATCACTTTTCTTGGCCGCCATCCGATCGAGTGGGTCGAGCAAATCGGAAATCTGCCGGCCTTCGGCGAGCCCGGCGAAGGGCGACAGCAAGTCCCAGCGGTCTTTCTTCGCAGCTTCGGACTCCGCCTTCGGATCGCCTTTCGTTTTCTTCAAATGGAGCGTCTGGCTTGGCCGCTGAATCGTGACTTCGACAACTTGATCCGTATCGAAGCGGATCGGGTTCGGATCGCGGAGTTGCTCGATCGCTTTGCCCGGCGGTTCGGTCTTGGCCAACGGATCGGATTTGGTTTCGATGAGCAAGTCCGCGAGCTTGTCGCCCTTGATTTCGAAGACGAGCGGGTTATCGGCGAGCTTGGCGTAGTACCAATGTTCCTCAATGACCTTCGGTGGTTGCGGCGGAGCGCCGGGGACAGGCGGCGGCGGGGCGGCTTCCGTGCGAACGTTCATGCGCGAAGACTTGCCGATCAAGAGCGTGCGTGTTGTGCCATTCTTGAGTGTGAGCGTGATCTTCGAGTTGGCATCCTTCAAGCCAGCCCGGTCGAGAAACGCCCCCTCCTTGTCCGCGGCTGCCAGGATGGCCGCAGCGCTGGCCGTTCGGAACGTACTACCGAGCGGCGTCTCGCCGACGCCGGCAGGCAGGACGCTCGCAAGAGCGGCAATCGAATCCGGGTTCAGCAAGAACTGTTCGACCCAAAGGTCCGGGACGGCGACGAGGATCGCCTTGAGCTTCGCCGGATCGGCCCGGTCGCGAATGGGCTCGACGATTTCCCATACATCGGCCAGCCGGGTGGCGACCACAATGGCGTCGCCGGTCGGCTTGTCGGGCGGCGGGACCGGCTTCGGACTTTCGCCAGTCCGCTTCAGCACATAGTGACCGAGTGGCCCATCAACCGCGATCGATGTAATGGCGTCGCCGAGAATATATTGCCGTGTCGCCTCGTCGGCGCTGCGCGGAGTCGGCAACTTTGATGCGGGTCGCATCGGGGAACAGTTGCCGTTTACGATAGAATTCGGCCTTGCGGCGCAGGATCGGCAATACATCGGGCCCGAGCCGCAACACCTCCGGCTCGGAATCGACACGCACGAACGCCGGCCGCACAAAGGGATTCTCGCCCGGTTCAGCGGGCTCTTCGCCGAACGTGAGGGTGTGCGTTCCGTTCTTGCCGACGACCTCAACGACCACCGGATCCTGCGACTTCGTGAGCCCATAGTGCTTGAGATCATCGCCAATCGGCACCGGCTGAAATCGCGACTTTACGTCAGTGACGGCGGCGACCAGTTCTTCGACCTCATTCCTCCGTGCCGGCCAGTTGCCCGGCAATTCCAGCGGCTTGCCCGGCTCGGTCGCGGCGAATTTCACCGGTGCCGATCCAGGCACGTTGACCGTCAGGGCCGTAATCTCCCCCGGCACAATGCCGGGGAGCGTCTGTGCCGACTTCCCCTTGGCCGGCGGCTCCGGCGGCGGCGCGAGACCGGCCTTCGGAGCGAGACTAGCGCCTTGCCAAATGGCAACGCCAACGGCCGCGGCGAGGATGATCAGGGCTATCGTGGATTTGAGGTTCATGTTTATCTATGACCAGAAGACCAGACACGCTGCTTAATGCACTCGGAAGCCCGGAGGGTTCAATCTCAAAGCCGTGAGTTCGACATCTTTTCTAAACCCGTCAAAACCGGTCATTTCCGGTCACTTAGGTGTGCCGGCGGCCGGTAGGTTCTTTTTTTACTGTGACATTTCGTGACATTTTGTGACATCCCTGCGACTAACATCTTTTTCGAGTGTTCCATTCCGTTCCATTTTGTTCCATCCTGCGCCGGGTGCCATGCCCACGGCTTTGCGTGGGCATGAAAGGCACTCAGCTCTCCAACTCATTTCGGTCCGGGCCCGCTGCCCGCCATGCCCACGCAAAGCCGTGGGCATGGCACCCAGCGCCTGGGTGACCTCCCTGTATTGCCGGCCCAGCGAGACGAAAGGGCGATTGGCCATTTTTTTGGAAATTCTTCCGAGGCGCCCGACCTAAGCAACAGAGCCATGGCGCGGGAGGTTATTCTCGTTTCCTACGCGCAATGAGCGCCGTCACTTCATGGACCAACTCGTGTGGCACCAGCATCCAGCAGTGTCCTTCCTCGCTCAACGCGTCTTCGATCTCGTCTTCGTTTTTCGCGTCGTAATGGGCAATCACATCGCGCACGCGCTTTTCATCCCAACCTTCCGGGTACCGTTGCTCGATCATCGTCTTCGTCGCCGTTCGGCGAACTGGTTAGAGAAATCTACCGAAGCCTTCGCATGATCCACCCACCCTGCAAGATTACCGCACCCTTTGCACGATCCACACGATCAGCACCAAATACTGGAAGAACGCGGCACTTCCAAAGCGAGCTCTCCGGATCGTCACGCTGGACTCACGAGGGATTTTACATTCACCGGTTTGCGGCAGGAACTCACGGCTCACTTTTTTCCCTTGACGGGCCGGTTAACGGAGCGACGAGCCGTTTTCCCACGGCTGGAGCCCTTTCCGGTGGTCTGCTCTCTGAGCAATCAGTGCCGCCAGCACCTTGCTCTCCAGGTTCCTCGGCACCGCGATGAGTCTCATTCCTTTTCGACCTAGCCGCCGCGTCGATTTCGGCTAGGCGTTCTTCGTTTGTCAAGGAATCGTAATAGTCGATGACCTCGCGGACGCGTTTCTCGTCCCAGCCTTTCGGGAATCGTTGCTCGATCATTTCCCCTTCCTTCGGCGACGACGCCGGTGGGCCTTCTTTTTCGTCCGGGTCAACTCATACGCGGTTATCACAAGAACTCCATCGCCTACCTCGTCCGGCGCATAAATGATCTGTAAGTATCGGCCGCTTTCTGTTTGCCCGACCCGCATGCGGGAATTCCGGGTGCCCGGCAAATCGTCCCGAGAAGTGCGGAGCACATATTCCACTTCTTCCTCGGTTACTCCATGGCCCCAAATGTGTGGAAGACGGGTCTCTGGATCAAGGTAATAGCGAATGTCCATGCATCCGCTCCATTCTTCTCGACTGCCACACGAGGTTTATTCTACCGCACCCTTCGCACGATCCACACGATCAACCCCAAGTACAGGAAGAAGGCCGGCAAACCCAAAAACGGGCCGTACTTCCAGAGGAAACTCTCGCGTTCGTTGCGCTCAATTCGGGGGTATTTCCATTCGGCGTCGGTTCTCGGCAGACGGTCATTGCGGTTGAGGAGCCAGTTGCAGGTGTGCAACAGCAATTGTTCGTGGGCCGGGTCGAGTTGCTTGCCGCTGAATAGGCCCCCCTGGCCAATGACCACGAGTCGGCCGATTTTGCGCTTGGTCTGGGCGACCAGTTTGTGCGTCTCTTTGTCCTCCTGGAGATTCGAGTTGGCCGTCAGACAGGCGGCGAGCAGGCCGCCGTCGAGCGGCGTGGCGATCGTTCCGGCTTTTCGCAAATCAGCGTAGTCGGAATCGTACCAGTCGACCGGCATCGTCGACTCGATGGCGACGGCGACGGAGAATGGTCCCCGGCGTTCCTCGTCGTGCGTTCCCTTCTTCGGATCGTCGAACGGCGTGGCGTTGTACCGCGGCGGACTGACGACAACCTCGCGCGGGCCAACTTGACGCATCGTCGGGAACGGTTGTTCCTCGTTCCATGAAGCCGGCGACGTGGTGATAAAATCGGCAGCGAATGGAATCCGCTCCGCCACGCCGGCAGCTACATAGATCGGCCGGGGAGATCGTAAACGCAGTTCGAGCTGCTCGTCGGCACTGCGCGATGTCGCGCGCATGGCGGCGGCGATTGGGTTCGCTTTCTTCTCCTTCGAGCCGTCGGGGAATGTCACCGGCGGAATTTCGACCGGCGAACCGCCCAACAGATCGCCCGCCTGACGGGCCGCAAAGCCTTTCGACTCGGCGTCGAACACGATCGATTGCCGGCCGAGCTCAATGCCGCGGTCGCCGAGCAGCTTCTCGAAGTCGTCGAGCGGCTCGAAGCCGGCCGGGATATTGGGCTCGATGTTCGGCCCGACACACGCCAGCACCGGCTTGCCCAGCTTCATGAAGTCCTTGATCACGTCGACCTGACCCGGCGAGAGCTTGTACAGCGATGGCGTGATGGACTGCCCCTCGGTCGTGTTGATCAACGTGTGCCGGGGGATGATCAGCAGGTCGCAGGTGGAAACCAGCCGGGCCAACTTCGATTTCACGTCGGTAACCCGGCGATCCTCGAAGGCCCGCTCGTTCTTCATCAAGGCTTGCACCTTCGCGTCGGTATCCACGCGATCCTTCTCCAATTCCGCGGTGCGCTCGTCGTATTGCTTGACGGCGTCGTCGATGGCGCGAAGCTGCCGCTGGCGGAAATCCTCGTCAATCTCGCGGCGGAGTCGCGAGCGAAGGCGCTTGTTGAGTTCGTCGAGCGATGATTCCTTGAAGAGCTTGCCGACGGCCAGCGCCTGCTCGCGATCCTCGCGAATACCGCGCAAGTCGTCTTCGATGCTCGCCAACTCGGCCTCGCGGCGTGCGAGCTGCGTTTCGTCCAGGTTGTAGGCGGCTGGCGCCGGCTCTTGGCCACGCGACCATTTCTTGGCGAGGATGTCGACCACCTCGAAGCCATGATCCTCGAGCGTCTTGCGCAAGCCGTGCGACGTGTATTGCTCTTGCCAGCCTTCGGCGACGTTGGTCGCCAGCGCTTCGTGAATGACGATCAGCCCAACTCGCGGCCGCTTCTCCTGAATCGCCAGCACCCGGCGAGCGAACGCTTCGACGCCTTGCGGCCGCAACACGAGGTTGCCCGCCGGCTTGGCGGCCTTCGAGGCGCTCTTGTCGAGCTGGTAGAACTCGTTGAAGCTCAGGCGGGGAATGTTGCCCTCATAAGTTTCAACTCTGGGGACATCGCCAAAAAACAAGTTGGCAGTCCCGATGTAGATGTTTCGTCCGGAGGCTTTAAGCGCCTCGGCGTCCGATTTTCTCATGCTTACGACGCGATCGTCCGGGTAAAAGAAAATGCTATTCTCGGGAGCAGCGTTGATCGCCTCTCTGAGCCCGGGCCTGCTTGTCGTTTCGTCGGAAAGGGTTTGCTCGTAGCCGATCGCCTCGACATCGAGCGTCACCACGTGGAATTGCGGACCCAACAGTCGAAACTGATCGACGAGATCGTGAACCTTGTCGACGACCTTGCGCTCGGCCGCATAGTCGTAGATATCCGGTTTCTGTGAAAGCTGGCCGAACGTCTTGTGCTGCTGCAAGACGACGATTGTCGTTTTGCCCTGGAGCTTCCGTAATTCGTCCGCGATGCCGGGCTTGAGCGTGAACTCCTTGTCGCGGGTCATATCCCAGCGTTTGAAGTAGTTGAATGCGAGCACATTGATGCCGGCGAAGACGGCGAGCGCCAGAACAACTTGCGCAATGGCGTTGAGTCCGGTCATCGATCGCTGACCGGAGCCGCCGAGCCATGTGAAAAGTTCGAGGAGCAATATGAGCGCGGCGACGGCAACCCCGCCGACCAAGAGGCATGTGGCCCACTGCTGCGTCGTGCCGCTAGTCGTCAAGTCGGAGCGCAGGTGATCGATCGAGATGTCGCGGCCCAGAGCGAGCAATACGAACAAGCCCACCAGAGCGGCGAAGATGCCCGTTAGGCCAAGAACCCGACCGAACAGGCGAAAACGCGCCGCCCAGCCGAGGTATTGTCGCTTATCCGTTTTCATTCAACGTTCCCCGTCAATCTTGCATGTCCTGGCGAGCGTCGAGGCGTCAGCCCGATGTGTGCTTGCCCAATCAACTCGCTCGTTGCCGTGGCCAGACACGTCGGGCTTACGCCTCGACGCTCGCCACGACTAGCGCCTTTGCGATTCCACACTTCGCACCGTCAAGAACAAGAACAACAATCCCGTGCTCAGGTAGAAGACCAGGTGTCGGGTATCGAGCACGCCGCGCGTGAAGTCATGGCCGAAATGGTACGGCACCGTGATGAACGCCGCGATCCGATACGGCCAACCGGCTGGGTCCATCTTCGCGAGAAACAGCACCGGCAAGAGCAGCGGCACGCTGAGCGTGATCGAAATCAAGGCCGCGATCATTTGCCCTTTCACCAGGCTGCTCACGAATAATCCGATCGCCAGGAACATCACCCCCGCGGCGACGATGCCGATGTAGGAGGTCGCCGCCGGCCACGGGTCGATGCCCGCGGTCACTTCGACGATGTGCTTCGCATCCTGCGTGTAGTGCAGATAGCCACCAATCGCCGCAACCACTCCGCCAAGAACCGCAATGAGGAATCCACGGCCGACCAGGCCGAACGGCATCATCAACGCCCCCAGCGCGGCGACGCCGACGCCGATGGAGAACGACATGGAATAGGGCGTCCACGTGCTGAAATCCCAGGTCGCGTGTAAGTCGAGCAGAATCGGCAGATAGACCACAGTCGGCAGCCACATCAATAAGTAAAACGCGAAGCACGCCGTGAACTTGGCGAACACGATTTGCCAGTCCTTGACCGGGGCAGTCATCAGCGTTTCCATCGTGCCGGTGCCGCGCTCCTCGGCGAATAGCCGCATGGTCAAGAGCGGGGGGATGAACAGGAAGACCAGCCAGAAGACCGGAAAATTGATCCCCTCACTGCCATCGCCGAGGATCACGCTCATGGGATATTCGACGCCGCGGGGGCCGCGCGTGGTCAGTCCTTCAAACGTCTGGAAGTAAAGGAAGCCGGTGCCGAGCAGAAACACCGTCAGCACAACATAAGCGATCGGCGACAAGAAGTACGCCGTGAACTCGCGACGAATGAGGCTTAAGGTCGGACGCATAATGTTGCCAAGCGATGATGATTGCCGAATGTCGATTGATGATTGTCGATTGCCGTGTTGTCCGCCAATCATCAATCGACAATCGGCAATCGGTTAGTCAACTGCTCCCGTAATCTGCACGAAAACGTCTTCCAGAGAACGTCCGCGGTATTTCGAGCGGACGCCGTCGAGCGTGCCCTGAACGGCCACCTTGCCCTGATGAATGATGATGACCGAGTCGCAGGTCATTTCGACTTCGGGCAAGATGTGCGTGGAGAGCAACAGCGTGTGCTCGCGGCCCAGCTCTTTGATGAGCTTGCGGGTCTCGCGGATCTGCGTCGGATCGAGGCCGACGGTCGGCTCGTCGAGGATCAAAACAGGCGGGTTGGCGATCAACGCATCGGCCAGGCCGACGCGTTGCCGATAGCCCTTCGATAGTGTGCCAATCAGTTGCCGGCGGACATCGCGAAGCCAGCAGCGATCGACCACATAGCCAAGGCGGCGTTTGGTGTCGCGACCGCTCATTCCCTTCAGCCCACCGCGAAAGCGCAGATATTCCTCGACACGCATTTCGCCATAGAGCGGGCAACCTTCCGAGAGATAGCCGATGCGCCTTCGGGCGGCGATCGGGTCCCAGAAGACATCCTTGCCGTCGATCGAAGCGCGACCCGAGGTGGCCGTGAGATAGCCGGTCAGGATGCGCATCGTCGTCGATTTCCCGGCCCCGTTTGGGCCAAGAAAGCCGACGACCTGACCGCGATCGACCTCGAAGGAGACATCGCGGACAGCCGCGTAGTCGCCATAAAACTTGGTGAGGTTCTCGACATGAATCATGAGTGCGAATGCAATGGGGTTGTCGAAAACTAAGTCGTGGGGATGGATTACGCCGAGAATGTGGGTCCGGCAAGTCGGGCGGGTAACAGCATTACGTCAAGGCCACGGCAGCGGTTCGGGACGCTGATGACCCCAGCGCGGCTCATCTCTAGTTTTCCGTAGCGGAAGCCGCCAGACCAGCCCTTTCAACATGGCGACCAGGCAAGCCTGGCAAGCTGGGGAAGCGGCCGCTCGTAAAAACAGGCAGTTTCCGAACTCTGGTTCGGTTTGCCAGCCCGCCCCCGGGATCGCGTCCCGGACACCGCAATCAGGAAACCCCTATTTTCATAGGGGGTTCCGCCATGTTGAAAGGGCTGGCCGCCAGACTTACGTTCAGGTCCATCGGAAGTCTGGCGGCTTCCGCTACGGCGAACTGCCCTCTCCGTGGTTGTCTACATGCCTTCTTTACGGCGGCCGCGGACGGAATGCGGGAACAACTTTTCTTGCTCCAGATTACCGGCGGCGTCGAACGGGATTGGTCGGCATTCGCTCGAAACTTTGAGACTGGGCGTGCTTGCCGCAGTGTCAGCGAGCGCCTTCGTTACCCAGAGTTCCGCGACTTCGAGCGTGTTCGGGATAATTGCCAATCGCAAGCGCTCCGGGAATGGCTGCCAACATGTCTCAATCGATTTTTCGATGCACTCCCGGTCGGTCGCGAATGCGAACGGCAACTTGGAACGCCAGAGAAACCTTGCCGTGAAATTGTTCATGCGGAAGGGAACCGGATCGATCGACTTCAGCAATCGTTCCGTTGTGAGATCGGCGATGCCGACGCCGGTGCCGTTGCCGTGACTCTCGGGGGAAAGGTCCAGACAACACATCCGCGTGATGCGTGGCCGATTGGTCTCCATCTCCGGGGCTGCTTCGACAAGGAATCGACCGACGACATTGGGATCGATCCCGGCGCCCGAGTAATTCTTGCCGATCTCCCCGATGACCAGAACATCAAGTTCATCGAATGGAATCTTGCCCATCAGATTGCGCGACTTTTCCAAAAGTTGCGGCTCCGTTTCAAGCAGGCTATCGCGATCGACGACACGCAGTTCGGCGGTCTCTTCGTTGGCGTTTTCCAGAATGGCCAGGCCGCCGAGGAACTTCGTCTGGTCGAGAATGACCTTCATCGACTCAACCATCATCTCCTTGAGACCTTTCCAGCCCCAACGATGATGTTGCGACGCCCCTTCGCGCTTGCCCAACCCGATGACGCACATTTTGAGGATGCCGGACTCGTACTTGCCTCGATAATCGGTGTGCGGCTTGATGCGCGAAACGGTGACGACGCCATCGGCCGCGAGCGCGTTGCGATCCCACCATACCGGATCGCCCCACGAATTGACGCCGAGCTGCTGCGAATCCATGTCGGTCTTGACCGGCACACCGAGATGCTCTTCGTCGACGTGATAACTGGCGAGCAGTTCGCGCTGGCCTTTGGCATCGGCGCCGCCATGCGAGCCCATCGCGGCGACGACGAACGGCTTGGCTCCCATCTCCTGGAAGGCCTTCACGGTCGTTTTGACAATCAGGTCGATATGGCGAATGCCTCGCGAGCCGCAGCCAATGGCAATGCGATCGCCCGGCTTGATGCGCTTGGCAATGGGTGACTCCAGCCATTGACGGCGGACCTCGGCGGCGACGTCGCGGACCGTTGGCTGAGGAGCGGTTTGGCGGATGTGGTAGAGTTCGGGAAGCATGCGGTCATGATCCGTCTGGATTGCTCGGATGGCAACCGGAACCGGGGCAAACGATGAGAAACTCGCCTTTTTCTTTCTCGAACGTCTCGGTATAGCCGCTCCCGATGTCGGCAATGGGCTCGCACCCAAACGGTTGGTGGAAGAGGACTAGCGAACAAACGATCGAACACCCACCTGGGGAGGGGGAAACGCCGCCGGGCTGGCCTAGCCGCCCGGCGGTTGTTTTTTTCACAGGTCGATTTGAACGTCGTCGCCAACAACTTGGACCGAGTATGCTTTCACCCCGCGTTTCGCGGGCGGATTGCGATGCTCTCCCGTTGCCAGATTGAAACTGCTCGCGTGCCAGGGGCAGACGACTTCCAGCCCGGCGCATTGCCCCTCGTGCAGGGGCGCATCGCGATGCGGGCAGATTCCGTCAATTGCGTAACATTTGCCATCCACCAGAAAGAGCGCCAGTTTCTGGCCATTGACCTCGATCGACTCCCCCTCGCCGGGGATCAGTTCCGATAATCGCGCCACTGTCACGAAAGCCATCGCTCGACCTCAGCTCCGTTTTTGTTCTAAGTTCCCATGGGATAGGCTTGCCGGCCTCTCCAACGCCATTTTACGCACCGTTAACGCCCCGTCCCCTGCCCGCGGACGCTCTCCCGTGGAGATCGACCATGGATTCCGGCCTTCTGAAGAAGTTGTTTGGCGCCACTGCCAACTGGCATGGAGCTTGTGTAGTCCTGGTCGATGCCGAGACCTCCGTCAAGAACACGGGGCCCGATAGTATTGTGGCCGGGGGCGTGAAGTCATATGCCCCGCGAATCACCAGCGGGCGAATTAACGCGGATGCCGTCTGCTACCAGGCGGATCACAACGCCTTGTTGGTCGTGCAGCGTTCGCGCGCGAAGCAAAGCACGGGCGAAGATATCATGCAACAGACTTTGGTCGTGATGGATGTCAACCATGTGGTCGGCGTGGAATTCGATTCGTTGAATCGGCTGCACAGCCTGGGAGTCTCCGAGCCACCCATGCCGGACAAGCCGCACTACGCGGCGGGCACCTTAGTGGGATAAGACCAGCTTGCAGCTGGCTCGTTTCGGCCGCGAACGTGTGCTAGTCTTGGCCGAAAACCGGCCGTGACTCAATTCAATTTGTGCCCAATTCTTCCCGAAAAGCGCCCGCCCGGCGAGTTGTGGCGGCATTTTCGACGTTTGAGTGCGTTTCAAAGTTGACGCGGAAAGGACTGTGGCGGCGGGACTCCCCTTCTGGCGGTTGGGCCGAGGCGCAAAACCAGTGGTCTGAATCAAACCCAGCAGAAGCGAAGTTCCGCCGAAACGTGGGCCATCAAGGCACGCTGGAATGCACCTTTGATTTCGAGACGCACCTTACCGTCCGACTGCTTCGGACGCGGCGCAGATTTTGGAGCGTCCGTGTTCGGCAAAAGCAGATCCCCGACATAGTCAGAGCGCGGCGGAGCCGTCACCTTTGGAGTGCGGGGATTGATCACCGCTTTCGGATTTTTGGTGAAGCGAGCGCGTGACAGGCGCTCCTGCAAAATCCGAAAGCGGTGATCAATCCCCGCACTCCAAGTTTCTCCGCCGGACAGACGTCGCGCAAAGACACCAAGTTCGGACGATCCGCCCTCAAGTTTTGCTTTGTGCCTTTGTGTGATCTTCGTGTCTTTGTGTTGGGTTCTTCTTTTCCGGCTCGTCCCGGTTGTCACTTTTTCGCCGGCGAGGGTTCCGGGTAATGGTCGGGCAATGCGTTCGCCCGGACCATCGGGATTTCCACGTCGGATGAGTCGCTGTCCAATTCGCCCGGATGCTCCGCCTTGTCCAATAGTTGCTCCAGTTCCTTGCCTTCGAGATGTTGCGTGAGTTCATCGGACCCGGGCGACTCTTCGTCGGGCCCAACCTGGACCGCGAATCGGAGACTCGCAATTTGCAATTGATCGTTGGGAAGCAACGCGGCCCGGCGGACGCGCTGGCCGTTCACGCGTGTCCCGTTGGTGCTTCCCAGGTCACGCAGAAGTAGCAAGCCATCGGTCTTCGCCAACACGCAGTGCAGCTTGGAGATGCTCTTGTGGTCGAGCCGGAGGTCGCAATCTTCCTTGCGGCCAACCAACACCAGGTCTTTGGCAATTTCGATCGGCGTCCCCCCTTCGAGGGGGATGAGCCGGATGCGCATAAGGCACCTCGCGGGCGGGCAGAAATGAGGACGGACATGTTACTTGTAACGGTTGGCAGGTCGCTTTGCCAGCGGATTTCGGCATCCGTGGGACGGATTCGCAATCCGTCCTACGGCTCGCTCGCGATTCCCTTGTCGATGCCCAACTCGACCGCGTGCGGCTTGAGGGCATCGATTACGAATTGAATGTGCTCGGTGAGATCGACGCCAAAGTCCTTGGCCCCGCGTTCGATATCCTCGCGCGAAACATTTCGGGCGAAGCCTTTGGACTTCATCTTCTTTTTGACGCTGCTCGCGGTCATGTCGCCAATGCCACCGGGCCGGACGAGAGCCGCGGCCGTCACAAAGCCGCACAACTCGTCGCAGGCATAGAGCCCCTTGTGCAACGTGGTGACTCGTGGGCAATCGGGAAGGTAGTCGGCGTGCGTCTTGATCGCATAGGTGACTTCTTCGGGATACCCGCGTTCTTTGAGGATCTTTTCCCCTTGCAACGGATGATTGGGGGGATCGGGCCAGCGCTCGTAATCGAAATCGTGCAAGAGGCCGACGATGCCCCACAATTCCTCGTCTTCTCCGAGTCGCCTGGCGTAGGTGCGCATGGCGATTTCGACCGAGCGCATGTGATTGCGCAAGCCCGGATTCTGCACGTACTCGCATACGATGGCCCAGGCGTCGTCTCGGCTCATGCGCTCACTTGTGGGTGAATTGTTGGCATCGGGCCAGCAAGGCGCGGGCGTGTGGTTCATGCGCCGGGAACGGAGACTGCGCCTGCAGCGAGGCGTCGAGAAAGCGCTCCCACCATTCGGCGGCATTGCGCCAGCTCATCACCGCGCGCGCTGGATCGGTGAGTTGGCTGCGCTCTGCGCGTTCGTGAATGCACGAGGCCATGAGAAACGCGACCTCCGCGCCGAGCGGCCGGGCAGCATGTCCCCAAACGTACGCGGTTTCAATGTCGAGATTGATCGGATGACTTCGAAAGGCATCGAGCGCTCGCGCCGCGGCCGGCACCGCTGCCGGATCGCGTTCGTGCGCCATATTCAATTCGAAGTACAGGTGGCCAAAATGCTCAGCCCATTTGTCGAAATCCTTTTGCAGATTCTTGTCCTGCTCGATTCGAATGCGAGCGTTTTCCACTTTACTCTTGGTGACGTCCAGCGATCGTGTGACCATCTGAAACTGGCCGCGAATCACATAATCCCTTGGCGTGTCCATTGCGAAGCGAAGCGTTTCAAATGGCCGGGCAAAAATCTGCAGCACATATTCCTTGGCGCTCCTTCCAACGACGTCTTCGGCAATTGCCGCAAGGGGATCGACTGGAATTTGTAGAGGTCGCGCAACGGGATCTTGTTTCGTTCGTTTTGCTCTTCGGTCACGACGCGGCCGAGCACTCGGGTGGCATTGAACTGGTCGTCGGCCGGGTTCCAGCCCTCACACGGAACGCCAGTCACTTCGGTTGAAAACGCGGCCTGCTGTTTGGCCAGGTCCCAATAGAGTTTGACGCCGGAATTGCCCGGATTGAACTTCTCCAGCCAATGAATTCGAGGCGATAGGCCCGCCAGCGAAGGCGCTACAAATACGCGCCAATCCTTGACCTCGTCCGCGGGTTGCTTGCCGGAAACCAGTGCGGGCTTCGCCCGGGCGTCGGCCAGCGTGAGGATCCCTTTCCCATCGGCAGATGCAAATGGGCGGCCCGCGGCCGGATCGAACAGAAAAATGTCCTTGCCAATCTTGACGCCACACGCTCGAACGGGCGCGTAGGTCGGTGGTCCGTTCGGATTGATGGTCACGCTCGCCGAATCTTTTAACGCCGAGGGCCCGACCAGGCAGCCTTCCAAACCCAGTTGTTGCCATGTCGCCAGCACGGCATAAGCCCGACTGAGCGAACAGCCCCAGCCCGCTTGAATGGTTAGCCAGGGATTCACGGGCCAGGGGATGCGATCGTCGATGTAGATCATCCGACACAGCCATTCGAAGCTCAAGCGCGCCTGTTCTAGCGGCGGCCGGGACTCGATTCTAAGAGACTTGACCCCGGCCCGAATCAACATGCATTCGGTGAGGTACATGGCATCGGTTGACGAGAACGGGGATTGTGTGGCTTCGGCAACTTCCGCGGGCGTCAGGTGCAGGACGCGGGCCAGCTCCACCCGGTCGGCGTCCGTGAGGGTCGGGCGTTCCGTGGACGTCGACTGAGCATCGAGTTGCTGGAGAACCGATCGGCAATCGGCGAAATCTTGCTTGGATTCGAGCTGCGCTATGGCAATGACGTCCGCGTCGACCACTGGCGCTACGGTGCCTGTTTTTCCATTGCTACTGGTCTTGCGACTGTCGCAGCCAACGAGGGCTGACGCGGCAACCAGTGCGGCCGCAACACTCCACCGGGATAATTGCTTCATCGATTTCTCTCGCCGGATTAGCCCAACAACGCTTCCCGGATTCGATTGCATTGGGAGATTAAAGCAGGGAATTCGTCCAAGGGTATCATATTCGGCCCGTCACTGGGCGCGCTATCCGGTCGAGGGTGGGTTTCGACAAAAACACCATCACAACCGGCCGCGACGGCCGCTCGAGCCAGAAAAGGGACCATGCGTCGATCGCCCCCCGTTCGATCGCCCTGGCTGCCCGGGGTCTGCACGCTGTGCGTCGCATCGAAGACGACCGGCCTGCCCAGATCCTGCATCCAGGGAATCGCCCGCATGTCGTTGACGAGGTTGCCGTAGCCAAACGTCGTGCCGCGTTCGGTCAACAACAGGTTGGGATTGCCGGCCTCGTCCATTTTGGCCACGACGTTGCGCATATCCGATGGGGCCATGAATTGCCCCTTCTTGACATTGACCGCCCTGCCCGTTCGACCCGCGGCCAACAGCAAGTCCGTCTGTCGGGCCAGGAATGCCGGAATCTGCAAAAGATCGACCACTTCGCCCGCCGCCGCCACCTGTGCGGTTTCGTGAATATCCGTGGTGATTGGTAGCCCCGTTTTCTGCCGGACCTCGGCCAGGATTTTGAGTCCACTCTCAAGCCCGGGACCGCGAAATGACGTGCCCGAAGATCGATTCGCCTTGTCGAACGATGCCTTGAACACCAGCTGAATTCCGAGCCGTTGAGCGACTTGCGCCAGCGTATCGGCAACGGATAAGGTGAAGTCGCGAGACTCGATCACACACGGGCCGGCGATCCACAGCAGCGGGGAGCCGCCCCCGCAACGGAGGTTGGCAATTTCGACTGGGCGCATGGAGTCGGCCCTCCTGGCGATAATACGCTTGCTTGATGCGAGATGTTCGCACTACGCCCGGCCTGTTTTATGGGCGGGTCGCATGATGTGGATATGGTCAGCCGTTTATGCGGGCGGCTCGCCGCGGTTGGTGCTTTTGGAACGCCAACCGCGGCAAGGAGAATAAGAAGGGTTGAATGACACCCGATCATTTCGGGCATCCGTGCCACGGTGGGGATTCCGTTCCGACGCATGGTTTACCGAACCCTGCGCGAAGTCGCAAGGAAGAAATTGAGAAAAATTCGACCGGCCACAGGCTCGCCGAATCCAAGTTCCCTACTGCGAACGATTTTCGCATAATCCGCTCGATCCCAAATAGTCGACGACTTACAATCGCCGTCGACCAAGGAGCACCCGCAAATGGCCGACGAGAACCCTTTCAACAAATTCATTCGCGCGTCGGCCGCCAAACTTCGCGAAGGAGACGTGGCGCCAAAGTCGCGTCCCGAATGGGAAGCACGCCGACGAGCGCTATTGCGGCACATCGCGGCCGTCATGGGTCCCGTTCCGGAAAAACCGTGCGATCTGGAGCCCCGCATTCTCGGCACGCTCGAACGCGATGGCTACAAGATTGAAAAACTCGTCTTCCAATCGCGGCCGGGCGTCTGGGTCACCGCAAACGCGTACGTGCCCGTGCCCAAGGAAGGTGAGAAAGTGCCGGCCGTGCTGTCGGTCCACGGTCACTGGGCGGGCGCGAGACGCGATCCGGTCGTTCAGGCCCGCTGCCTTGGCCTGGTGAAACTCGGCTTCTTTGTGCTTTGCGTCGATGCCTTCGGCGCCGGCGAGCGCTTTACGAAACCGGCGAAGGGCACCTACCACGGCGCGCTGTACGGGGCGACTCTCTGGCCGACCGCGCACACGCTGCTCGGCATGCAGGTCTACGACAATCACCGGGCCATCGATTACCTGTTGACCCGCAAGGAAGTGAACGGCAAGCTCGGCATCACCGGCGCTAGCGGCGGCGGCAACCAGAGCATGAATGCCGGAGCGCTTGACGATCGCATCCACGCCGTCGTGCCCGTTTGCTCCGTGGGCAATTACCAGGCGTATTTGCACACGGCGTGCTGCGTGTGCGAAGTCCTCCCCGGCGCATTGACCTTCACCGAGGAGGGGGATGTTCTCGGGCTCGTCGCTCCCCGGGCGCTACTGGTCATCAATGCATCCCGCGACGGCATTCAGTTCAGCCCCGCCGAGGCCGACAAGAGCCTGGCTCGCGCGAAAGACATTTTCAAGCTGCACGGCGTGGAGTCGAAGGTCAAGCATCTCGTGTTCGACTCGGGCCACGCTTACAACCAGGCGATGCGCGAAGCGATGTACGGTTGGATGACCCTGCACCTCAAAGGGGAAGGCAAGGGCCAGCCGATTCCGGAACCGAAGCACACGATCGAAAAGCCAGAAGACCTCGCGTGCTATCCCGATCCAAACAATCGGCCCAAAGGTTTCCTGACCCCGCCGCTCTTCGCCGGCAAGGTCGGTCGTGAGTTGGTCGCGAAGTCCGACAAGCTGGCGCCAACGCATCCGGAGATGTGGGAAGCGACAGCGAATGGGATGCGTGACGCTCTGAAAGCAGCACTTGGTGAATTGCCGGTTGCTGGCAAGCTGACCCCAGGGGTTGCAATTCGAGGGGCGACGTCATCCACCGGAGACGGAAGCATCGCGGTTGAAAGAGACTTTCAGGTTCCGTGTACTTTTAACTACGCACTTGTACGTGAATACAAGTCGGGCTCGTTGCTACTGAGCACCGGCGAAGAATCCGGTCCGGAATTGAAAGTCCCGCTCGCGAAACTTTTTCCGAAATCAAGTTACCGTCTCACGGTCCAACTTCGCGGAACCGGCAGTCAACAATTCAAAGGCGGCGCAATCGCTGGCGCTCCCGATCACCATGTGGCCGAGCACAGCATCTGGATTGGTCGGCCATTGCTTAGCCAATGGACCGTGGATGCGTTAGCCTCGCTGAAGGCATTGCGAACGGAGGTTGGCGACCAGAAACCGCTCGTCCTGGTAGGAACAGGAGCGACCGCCGCGGTCGCCATTTGTGCGGCGGGACTTTCGAATGATCCGCACTTGGTTACCGTGCTTGTCGATCCGCTCACAACCTGGGTGACCGATACCCCCTACGCCCCCGGCACGTCGATGAGCATTCTGGCTCCAGGCATCCTCAAAGTCGGCGACATTCCCCACCTCGCCGGCTTGATTGCCCCGAAAAGGCTGGTCATCGCCGGAGGCGTCTCGCCGCAAGGCAAGAAGCTTTCGCAGAAGGAACTCGAAGAAGCGTTCCACTTCACAAAACAGGTTTACAAGGCCGTGAAGGCGCCGGAGAAGCTGACGATCGTGGCCGAGCCGGACTGGAGCAAGATTGAATTGTAGCCCGAGGCGAGCGGAGCCGCGTGAGCGGCCCGATGGTGCCTTTATCGGGCCGCTCACGCGGCTCCGCTCGCAGGTCCTCGACCGCTTTGGCCCTATCGGGTACCATATCTTCAGCGTTCAACCCGTTCGAGTCATCCGATGAGCCGCCTTCTTGTTTGTCTCATTTTCATCATCCCGACGTTCGCGCTCGCCGACGACAAGCCGACCAAGCCGAAAAAACCCGAAGGCCCCGTTGCCGAGGCCAAGCAGCGTTGGCTGCGGGGCAATTATGAAGAAGCGCGGGCGCAGTTCGAGAAATTGCTTGGTGACGAGAAGACACACTCCGCGGCTGCCATCGGCATCGCCCGCGCCTGGCGCAGCGAAGGCAATGATGCCAAAGCGTTGGCTGCGATCAACGACGCCCTGAAGCAAGATGACAAAAGCGCCGACCTGCTCGCATTTCGGGCCAACATTCTTTACAACACCGGCCGCTGGGACGACGCGGTCAAGGATGCCGAGGCCGCGATCCAGATCAAACCGGAGCAATTCCTGGCGCACTGGGTCTGCGCCAGCATTTCGCGATACCGGCGAAATGAAGAAGGCCGATGCCGAGATGCGGTGGTTCGTCCGCACTTATACCCGTCGCGATAACGAAGACAAGCCGATCAATAATCCCGACGAACTGATCCTGGTTGGGCAGGCCGGAGCCGAAAATGCGCGCTGGCACAGCCTGGGCGATCAGTTCCGCTTTTTGATCAACGACCTCTATCCCGACATTGCGAAATTCGACCCGGACGACTGGCACGGCGAACTGCAAATCGGCTTACTGCTCCTGGAAAAATACAACCGGCCCCAAGCCGCGGAAGCATTCGAGAATGTCCTGAAGATCAACCCAAAGGCCGCCGAGGCGTTCGTCGGCAAGGGAGCGATCGCTCTGCAACAATTCGAAACCAAGGATGCGGAGAACCTGGCGGACCAGGCGCTCAAGTTTAATCCCCGGCTCACGTCGGCGTTGCGGCTGAAGGCCGATGTGATGCTCCTGGGCGGTGAAATCGGCACAGCCAGAAAACTCCTTCTGCGAGCCAAGGAGGTGAATCCCCGCGAAGAGGCCACGCTCGCTCGCCTGGCGGCTTGTGCCCGGATTGAAAATCGGCCCGCCGAAGTGAAGGCGGTGATCGCCGAGGTCGAGAAATTCAACCCGAAACCAGGCATCTTTTACGAGGAACTCGCTTCATCGCTCGAGGATCGCAAGATCTATGGCGACGCCGAGATCTACTTCCGCAAGTCGATCGATCTGCGCGACCAATTGCCTGCAGCGCAAGCTGGGCTTGGCATGCTCTATCTCCGGCTCGGCAAAGAGAAGGAAGCGCAGCGTGCTGCTCGATAAGGCGTTCAAGGGGGACCGATTCAACGTCCGCGTGGCAAACTCGATCAAGGTGCTCAAGCATCTGGAAACTTACGAGACCATTCACACCAAGCATTACGACTTCCGCTACGATCCCAAGCACGACAAGTTGCTCGCGGAGTTCATGGTTGATTATTTGGAAAAGATCCACGACCAACTCAGCAAGGATTTTCAATTCGAGCCCAAGGACCGCTTACTCATCGAATTGTTCAACAACCACGAGATGTTCAGCGGCCGTACCGTCGGATTGCCCGACCTGCACACGATTGGCGCCTGCACCGGCAAGGTGGTGACCATCGCGTCCCCGAAGGGGAAAGGAATCCTACGCCCATTCAACTGGGGCCGAGTGATTCGCCACGAGTTGGTCCACGCTTTCAACCTGGCGCAAACCGACTTCCTGGTCCCGCACTGGCTGACGGAAGGCCTGGCCGTTCGCAACGAGGGGGGCAATCGGCCGCCGATGTGGAGCGCCGTGCTCCGCGACCGATTCGAGAAAAACGAACTGCTCAATCTCGACAACATCGTGCTCGCATTCGTTCGGCCGCACAACCAGGAGGAATGGGCGCTCGCGTACTGTCAGGCGCAGTTGTATGTCGAATACCTCATCAAGACGTATGGCATCGAGTCCATTGGCCCGATGCTCAACGCCTACCGCGACGGCCTGGACACCGCCGCCGCCATTCACAAGGTCTGCAAAACCGACAAGGAAGCGTTCGAGAATGGCTACCGGACCTACGTCGCGGGGGTCGTCAAGGCAATTCCCTCGGCGAAGAAGCGAACGCCCGACAAGCCGATGACCCTGGCCGAGTTGGAAAAGGCTCGTGAGAAGGACCCGGGCGACATGGATATAGCCGCCCGCCTGGCGGACCAATATTCGCGGCGCAAGCGGTCGGCCGATGCACGCAAATTGGTCGAAGAAGTGCTCGAAAAGAAGCCGGGGCATCCGTTGGCTTCCATCGTCAAGGCCAGGCTGCTTTCGGCCGCCGGCGATGACGATGGCGCGCAACAGGTCGTGGAACAAGCGACCAAGGCCAACCCGGACGATCCCAAAATGCTGGTCGCGCTCGGCCGCATGGCTTTGCAGGCGAAGAACTGGACGAAGGCGGCGGAGTTGTTCGAAAAGGGACGCAAGATCGCCCCGGTTGATGCCGACTGGCTGCCGACGCTGATCGAGATCTACACGACGACCGAAAACACGGATAAGCTGGCGGACGTTTTGAAAGAACAAATCGGCAACGACCCGGACGACCTGGCCAGTCGCATCAAGCTGGCGAATTTGCTATGCGATGCGAAAAAATATGCCGAGGCGGAGCCGATCGCCCGCGACGCAATCCGAATTGATGTCACCAATGCCGACGCGCAGAAAGCGCTCGTGCAAGCTTTGCAAGGCCAAAAAAAGGACGCGGAAGCCGAGGCACTCAAGAAACGGTTTGAGACGGCGAAAGAATGAATGAATGGCGAGCGGAGCGGCGTGAGCCGCCCGGTGGCGTCAGTATCGGGCGGCTCACGCCGCTCCGCTCGCCTGACGTTTTTTTGCTAGAATCCCTTGGATGAATCACCCGATTTGGTCCAAATGACGCTTGCCGAACTGCAGCAACTGATCCGCGACACGTTCGGCTCCAAGGATGGCCGGCGGGGAATGTCGGGGACCTTCATGTGGTTCATGGAAGAAGTAGGTGAATTGGCAGCAGCGCTTCGCGGTCAGGAACCCAGGGACGCGACGGCCGCCGAATTCGCCGATGTTTTGGCCTGGCTGGCGACCCTGGCGAACATAGCCGGCGTAGACCTTGAGGAGGCAGTCCGGGCCAAGTACGGCGCCGGCTGCCCCGAATGCAAACGCATCCCCTGCGCCTGCGGCGCGGCGGAGAAGCCCTAACCCGATCCACTCCATGCGCCGCAATTCTCAATTCGCAAGTCTGATCGTGGCGTTGCTGGTCCCGGCTGCCGCATTCGGACAGTTTCGCGAACGGGTCAAGCTTTCGAACGTTCGGATCGGTTTGCCCAGCCCAGGTTTGGCCGGCGGGCGCAGTGGCGCTTTCAAGCCGGGTCAGTGGGCGCCGGTTTATGTCGACCTGGAATGTGTTCGCGATACCGAAGAGAAACTCCTCCTCACTGTCGAGACCGAAGATGCGGACGGCGCCATTACCGAAGGCTCGGTGGAACTCCCCGGCATGGTGAAAGGGGACCGACTCAACGGCAACGAATTGGGCCGAATTCCCTATCTGATTCCCAGCTCGTCGTACGGCACGACGGTGGCCGTTCGCATCAAAGGCGCCGAAACCGGGCGAAACTACGGCGAGATCCGGGATCGCACATTTTCCGGCCTCGATTCGCCGAGCTATGTCTTGCTTGGCATCGGCGCCAATCTGAGCTCGGTTCGATTTCCCTCGAACGTTCAGGGCCAGGATGAAGGCCCCGCATCGCGTAGCGGCTGGGTGCAGACCGCGGATATCATCGATGTCGGAATGCTGCCCGATCAATGGTTCGGTTATGCGGCCGCCGATCTGTTAATTCTTGGAACCGGAGCGAACCGCGATTTCTGGGAAACCCTCGCCCAGCCGCAACATGAAAAACGCCGCAAGGCACTGGTCGAGTGGGTCCGCCGCGGCGGACGGATGGTGGTCAGCGTTGGCGTCAATCCGGATGTGCTGAATGCGATACCGGAGTTGAAAGACCTCATTCCGGCCAACGTGCCCGCGGACCAGAAACGAACGGTCCACGGAATCAGTTATGTGTGGAATTCCCGAGGTACCATCTCGGACTTGAATGGAACAATCGGGACTGGAAACGATTTTGCAGTGGCCGCCTTGCATCCGAAGCCCGATCGAGCCACGCGAATTCTCCTCGAGGACAATGCCGGCCATCCGCTGGCGGTGCAAGGCTCGTTCGGCCAGGGGCGTATCACCGTCTTCGGGTTCGATCTCGACCGAATGCCGTTCATCGAATGGAAAAAGCGAGCGACCTTCTGGGAGAACATCGTCAATCTCACGGCCTACACACTGCCTCCGGCCGACAAGAAACTTGAACGATACGGCAGTTACGGCAGCACGCAATTCGACGAATACAGCAATTCCCTCCAGGGGAGCCTCGACTTCTTCGAGGGAGTGCCGGTCATTTCGTTCGGTTGGGTCGCCCTGTTCATCCTGATTTACATCATCCTGATCGGGCCGGTGGACTACCTGTTCCTCAAGAAGGTCGTTCGCCGATTGGAGTGGACTTGGGTCACGTTCCCGGTGATTGTCATCGCCGTCAGCGCGGCGGCTTACTTTGCCGCGTATGCCCTCAAAGGCAAGGATCTCAAGATCAATAAGGTCGATGTCGTGGACGTCGATTTGGCCAGCAAGCGCGTGCAAGGGAATACCTGGTTTACGCTCTTCAGCCCGCGAATTCAAAACTACACGATCGGCGTTGAGCCCGCGGGGCCCGAAGCGGAAGCCAGCCCGTGGACCCCCGCAGGTCCGTCGGACGCCGCTCGCGATACCGTAGTGACTTGGAATGCCTACATTGAAAACCGATATGCGACCGGTGGTGGAGTCACTGCATTTTCCAAGCGCTACAAGTTCCAATCGGGCACCGATCCCGTTGACCTCAATCGCGATCTTTATGCGGCGGGACTGGAGGGCGTGCCCATCCAGGTCTGGACCACGAAAGCATTCCATGCCGAATGGTCGGCGCCGATCGATCCGTCCAAACCGCCGATTTCCGCGGAACTGACCCGCAGGGGGGACTTTATCCTGGTCGGCAACGTGACGAACAACTTGCCCGTCGAGCAGTTTTCAGATGTCGCTTTGTTTTGGCGTGGCCGGGCCTTCAGCCTGGGAACCGAGTTGCCAACGGGGGTGAGCAAAGCCATCAGCGTATCCGCCGAGCCAGGCATTGAGCCGGCCCCCGACATCAAGACCTGGGTGACCGATAAGAAGCGTTACCCGAACAACGCCACCCCTTATTCTCCGAATCCCAGGCCGAACGCGGGCGTCGCCGAGGTGGGAACAACGTCGAATCCCAATTTCCGCTTGTGGCCGGTATTGTTTGCCGACTACGCGACCGAATCGATTCGTCAATTCGCACCCAATGCATCGCTTCGGCGACTCGACCAATCGTGGCGCGTGACCCAGGACGACCCCGAGCAGGCGATTCTCGTGTTGCGCATCCCGACACACGTCGGTCAAGCGGAGGAAATCTCCCGGGCTGGGGATTCGCCGTCGCGCCTCTGGCTCGGCGAATTGCCGACCTCCGGAGCGAAGCGGCCGGCCCTGAAGGGCGCCTTGAAACAAGAAACCTACGTCCGTGTCTTTATTCCCGTGAAGTCGGCGAAGAAATAGTCGACCACCGAGTCCGCGAACCCCAAAACTCCATGATCGAAACCCGCGATCTCACCAAGAAATACGGCGACCTATATGCCCTCGACCGGCTGACGCTGCGCCTGGAGCCCGGCGACGTCTATGGCTTCATCGGCCCGAACGGCGCTGGCAAAACCACGACGATGCGCATCCTTGCGACTCTGCTGAATCCGAGTTGGGGCGAGGCGAGCGTGTGTGGCTATTCCATTTACACCGGCTCGAAGGAAATCCGCCGTTCGATCGGCTACATGCCCGATTTTTTCGGAGTCTACGATGACATGAAGGTGATCGAATACCTCGAGTTCTTCGCGGCTGCTTATCGCATCAAGGGCCCGGAGCGCAAGCGGAAATGCGAAGACGTGCTGAACCTGGTCGATCTTGGCTACAAGCGCGATGCGCTGGTGACGAGCTTATCTCGCGGCATGACGCAGCGGCTTGGTCTCGCCCGTGTTCTCTTGCACGAACCGCAGGTGCTCTTGCTGGACGAGCCGGCGAGCGGTCTCGATCCTCGTGCTCGAATTGAAATGCGCGAGCTGCTCAAAGAGCTGCGCAACATGAAGAAGACAATTCTGGTCTCCAGCCACATCCTGCCCGAATTGGCGGACATCTGCAATAAGATCGGCATCATCGAGCGCGGCAAGCTCCTGTTCAATGGCGACGTCGAAACGGCCATCGCCCAGGTCCGGCAGAAGCACGTCTTCCATCTATCGGTCGGCGATCGCAATGAAGAGGCGGCCAAGGTGCTGTCGGGCTATCCCGAAATCGACGGTATCGACTTGCTCGAGCAGAATAAGGTCATCAAGGTGGCCCTGCGCGATCGGCGCGAGGATGGCTCATTCGTGCCCGAGCGTCTGATCCAGGCCGGCTTCAAATTGCATATGTTCAAGGAAGAGGAAATCGACCTGGAAGACGTGTTCATGGGCATCACGAAAGGAATCACGAACTAATCCGCGCCCCCGGCGGCGAATCGAATGCACGCAACCATCA
Source organism: uncultured Gemmataceae bacterium (assembly GCA_963773845.1). Lineage (GTDB taxonomy): Bacteria > Planctomycetota > Planctomycetia > Gemmatales > Gemmataceae > SIAJ01. The sequence goes on along the minus strand of CAVZCU010000009.1, from coordinate 1,883,539 downwards.
CATGCACGGCTTGTGGAACAGTCCTTGGCGTTCCCAAGGGCGGGATGCCGAAAGACGGCCTCTCGTGCAACTGGTGCGGCTACATCAACGTCCAATCCCCTGAGCCCGCGGTCAAACCCGTAGCGGCGATCCCCAAACACGAATCTGTCGCTGCTCCGGCCCTGCCCAAGCCGAAAGCTCCGGCCTATGAGCTGGGCGACGACGAGGACGATAACGGCGAACCATATATGTTGCCGCCGGAGGAGATCAAGACGCGGCCTTGCACAAACTGCGGCAAGCGAATTGAAGAAATCTCCGTCGTGTGCATTCATTGTGGGTACGACAGCGAATCGAAGCAGAAGATCGAGCGCAAGTATCAGGCGATCGATCGCGAGTGGGAATCGGGTTGGCCGCTATCACTTCGATTGGCAATTCTAGGCGGCTGTCAACTTCTCAATGTGGCCACGATCGCTTTTGGCATGGCCGTCGGCGGGAGCTTACCGGGCTCGTTTGGTGCAATCGCCTTCTATATCTTCCTCCAAGCCTTCCTGCTGGGAACCTACGACAGCACGCGGATTCGCCGGAATCAAAAGGGTAAAGCAGACATTTTCATCACCTGGCGAGTCTGCTTCATTCCGCAGAAGCCGAAGAAGATCAACTGGCGCGAACACGAAGGCGTCGGCGTTGGACACTATCATGCGGGCAGCGTCTTCGACTGGATCATCGTCTTTACGCTATTGCCGTTCTTCATTGTGCCGGGGATTCTGTGGTGGTATTACATGATCTATTCGGATCGCTTTTTCGCCGCTCTTTGCCGCGACCGCGGCTACCCCGAGACATATCTTTATCGTGGGCTGAGCGAAAAACAGGCGAAAGAAGTCGCCCAAATTGCAACGGACGCCACCGGCCTGCCGCTGACGACGCCATTATGAAGTTCGAGCACGCGACAACGGACTTCGATCCTACTCTTACTCTGAATCTTGCTCTTAATCCTCTTCCTAATCTTAATCCTCATCTTAATCTGACTCTCTTCTTGGCGTTTCCGCGTGGCAATGCATCAGCCTATACGAGGGCATCGACATCATGCGCATTCTGGTCACCGGCGGAGCCGGGTACATCGGCAGCCACACCGTTCGCGTGCTGACGGCTCGCGGGCACGACGTTTATGTGTTCGACAACCTCTCGTTTGGGCACCCGGCAGCGGTTCCCGCCGATCGGCTCATCGTCGGCGATTTGGGCAATGCGGATGTTCTCGACCACGCAATTCTGATTCATCGCATCGAGGCGGTCGTTCACTTCGCCGCATTCGCATTTGTCGGCGAGTCGGTGACAGATCCGGCGAAGTATTATCGCAACAATGTGGCGAACTCGCTCACGCTGTTCGAGCGGATGCGCCGGCACGGAGTCAATCGCGTTGTGTTTTCCAGCACCTGTGCGACCTACGGTACGCCCGACCGTATGCCGATCACCGAGGATACCCCGCAACGGCCAATCAACCCGTACGGCCGGACCAAACTCATGATCGAGCAGGCAATGGCCGACTATGCCTGCGCCTATGGCTGGGGTTGCACGGCCCTTCGTTACTTCAATGCGTCGGGCGCCGCTGCCGACGGATCGATCGGCGAGGATCACCATCCGGAGACGCACCTGATTCCGCTTGTCTTCCAGGCCGCCATGAAGCAGCGGCCGCATATCGAGGTTTTTGGAACCGACTATCCGACGCCGGACGGCACCTGCATCCGGGATTACATCCACGTGGAAGACTTGGGAGAAGCGCACGCGTCTCGCACTGGAAAAAATGCAGACGGGCCAGATTCAGGCTTTCAATCTTGGCACCGGTCGGGGTTATAGCGTTCGCGAAGTGATTCACACGGTCGAAGCCGTCACGGGCTTGCCGGTCCCAGTCCAGTATGGCCCAAGGCGACCGGGAGATCCGCCGGAACTCGTTGCGGCGCCGGCGAAGGCGATGAAGGAACTCTCCTGGCGGCCGCGATACCCGGAGTTGGAACAGATTGTAGCCACGGCATGGAACTGGCACCGGACGCATCCAAACGGTTTCGAGCGTTGAACTCGAGCGTTAGCGGTTCAGGTTCCTCCAATTGCGACGCAGTGTTTCAAAATCGGCGGCGCTGCCGGCGGAGCCTGAAGCGTGAGCGAAGGCGACGCCGAATTCACCAGAGGATTCGGTAAACCACGGGGCAATCGTCGCCTTCGCTTACGCTTCAGGCTCCCCCCGTAGTGGCGCAATGCAATGCAGTAACCTTTGGCGCGATCATGGGTTCGCTTGCAAAGACGACAAAATGGATTGCATGGCTGGTGACCGGGGGTTGCAGCGCAATCCATCCGGTCTCTGCATACACAATTGGATGAACCGAATCGTCTATTTGCTTGACAGGATGTCCGAGGCGCTGCTAACAAAAGGCATCATCCCACTGCCGCGCATCGAGGCGTCCCGATGGCCGTTCTGCATTTGACTGAAGACGAAATCCAAAATCTCTTGACGATGGACATGGCCATCGAAGCCGTGGAGGCGGGCCTCCGCAAGATGGCGCTGGAGGAAGCATTCAACGTCCCACGATCGCGCTGCCAGACCGATCATGTGATGCTCCACATGTTGCCCGCAGCGGCCAAGACGCTCGGTGTCATCGGCTTCAAAGCCTACGTCACGACGCGCGGCGGCGCGAAGTTTCGCGTCACGATCTACGACGGGAAAACGGGTGAAATGTTGTCGATCATGCAAGCCGACTATCTCGGCCAAATGCGCACCGGCGCCGCATCGGCCGTGGCCACGAAGTACCTGGCGCAAAGAGGCCGGCACGGCCGGCATCTTTGGCTCGGGCAAGCAAGCGCGGACGCAACTGCTGGGAATCTCACGCGTCCGCAAGTTGGCGCGAGCCGTCGTCTATAGTTCGTCCGAAGATCGCCGGAATGCATTCGCGCGAAATGAGTGCGACGTGCGGCATCGAAGTCGTCCCCGCGACGACCCCCGAGCAGGCGGCACGCGGACTCGACGTCATTTGCACCGCAACATCTTCGCGCGAACCTGTGCTGTTTGGCAATTGGCTCTCACCGGGCCAGCACATCAACGCGGTTGGATCGAATTATCTGGGCAAGACCGAGATCGATGTCGAAGTCGTGAAGCGATCGAACGTCATCGTCATTGATAGCAAGGACCAAGGGCGTCTCGAAGCTGGCGACCTGGTGGCTGCGCTCGATCAGGGAATAGTGGAATGGATCGATATCGCCGAACTGGGACGCGTCGTGGCCATGCGTGCTCCGGGACGTCAGTCGGCGGAAGACATTACCCTGTTCAAATCACTTGGACTCGGACTGGAAGACATTGCCGTCGCAATCAAGGTTTATCACAAGGCCAAGGAAGCCGGCGTCGGCCGATGGATCGATGTCTAATCATCGCGCTTTCTTCCTCTTGGCGGCCGCCTTCGCCAGGTTCTGTTTGACCCGCAATTTCACAATTCTCTCAATCAACTCGTATGGAATCGGTTGGTCGAGCGGAAAACGCAGATTGCCTCTCTCGTTGGCATACGGTGACACCGCTTTCACCAGTGCGGCGTCGCCGCGAACGGGCGGATAGAACCCGATGTGATTCTTGAACGCCGCGAAATGCACGAGATTCCCGTGCCATTTGAACGTCGGGATTTGATAGCTGATCGCTTCCTCCGCGTCCGGCGCAGGCGCCGCGGATCGTGCGACGAACCTTGCGCAGGATCGCTTGCACGGCCGGCGCGAACGTCGCAATGTAATCGTCGATGGTTCTTGGCGTGGGTCCACGAGCAGCCATTGATTTCTCCGAACTGGTCCCGATATCCGTGTCCGAACCCGTCAATACCCCGCCGCCTTGCCGTTGATTCGCCGGTCAGCGGCCCCGTGATAGACCCCTGTTTTGGGATCGACCCAAATGGAATGGGCGTCCCCTTGCTTGCTCATCCGGACCTTGTGGCCAAGGGCTTCGAGTTTCTTGAACAGCTCAGGATCTTTTGCTTCCAAAACGAGTTCATCCGGGAACCATTGATGATGTTGCCGCGGTGCGTCCACCGCGGTCTGAATGTCCATGTCAAAATCGACGACGTTCGTCACCATGCAAAGGACTGTGTTGATAATCGTGCGGCTGCCGGGGCTGCCGGTAATCAGAACAGCCTTGCCATTCTTGGCAATGATTGTCGGCGTTTGCGAACTGAGCATACGCTTTCCCGGCGCGACGAGATTGGGCTCGGTGCCAATTCGACCTTTTCGCGTGGTCACGCCGGGACGGGAGTTGAAGTCGCCCATCTCATTATTCAGGATGTAGCCGGCCCCCCGGACAACGACGCGTGATCCGTAACTATCTTCAAGCGTGTAAGTGTTGGAGACGGCCATTCCATCCTTGTCGACGATGGAAAAATGCGTGGTCTGGTCGCTCTCATTGGCCAGCGGGATGCCATCGGCAAGGGTGTCGCTCGGCGTGGCCTTCTTCAAGTCGATGCCATGAGCCAGCTTCGCCGCATATTCCTTCGATGTCAGAAAATCGGGGATGCGAGCGAACTCCGGATCACCCAGATACCGGGCTCGATCGACAAATCCCCGGCGCATGGCCTCCGCCATCACGTGACGCGATTCGGCGGTGCCAAAGCCCATTTTGTGCAGGTCGAACTTTTCCAAGATATTCAGCATCTCGACCAGCGTGATTCCTCCAGAACTGGGAGGGGGCGGTGCGTAGATGTCATAACCCCGATAGGTCCCGTGAATCGGTTTCCGTTCCTTGGCCCGGTAAGCGGCGAGGTCGCTCTTGGCGATGTAGCCGCCGCCGGCTTTCATCTCCTTAACGAGGAGGTCGGCAAGGCTTCCGGTGTAAAACGCGTCGGCGCCCTTCTCGGCAATTTGCCGTAATGTGTTTGCCAGATCTTTTTGAACGAGTCGGTCGCCGGGCTGCCACGGAGACGTTCCACCGTCCTTGCCAAACACTCGATGAAATTCCGGGCTGCCTCCCTTCCGTCTAAGAGCGGCGTTGAGGGACGAAGCCATGGGCCGATCCAGATTGAAGCCGTTCTCCGCCAACTGGATGGCAGGCTGGACCACGTCGCGCCACGGCAACTTGCCGAATTTCTTGTGCGCCAATTCGAGACCGCGCACGGTTCCGGGAACTCCAGCCGCCTTGTGATCGTGCCAGTCGGTTGTTTTTGCAAATGTGTTCTTGTTCACGGCCGCTGGCGCCGTCTCGCGATACTCGAAGACGGTCGGATCCTGATCGGGTCGAAAGACCAGCATGAAGCCGCCACCGCCAATGTTTCCCGCGGCCGGGTAGGTCACGGCCATTGCAAATGCGACGGCGACGGCGGCATCGACCGAATTGCCGCCTTGCTTGAGCACCATGACACCAACCTCCGCCGCTTCCGGGGACACGCAGACGACCATGCCGTGCCTGGCAGTGACAGCATGGCCCTTCTCCGCAGCCGCGGCCGACGCAATCAGCAAACTCGCCGCAATCGGAGCAAACAGAACTCGCGTCATGATCCACCTTCAATGAGTATGTGGCGAATCGTTCGGGCAATGCAGTTGCGCACAGCGCCGGTGCTCAAGTCCGTTTTGTCAGTGCGACGATGACTTGTCAATTACCGCCCTTCCCTCGGTCGCCGCGAAAGGATTTCGCCATGTTCCCGCGCCGTACCCATCTTGCCATCGCCGAGCTGGAAAGCCGTGCGACCCCGGCGACGATTAGCCTCGTTCAGGGTCAGTTGCACATTGACGGATCCGCGTCCGACGATGTCATTCGCATTTATTACTACGGGGCAGACACCTCGCGCGTCGCCGCAATTCGCCAAACCGGAAGCACATCCGAGTGGAATATCTTTCCGTCGGCAAAGGTTCAGTCGATCGTGATCAACGGCGGCGACGGGAATGACCGGATCGTCAACGACACAAACATCCGGTCGACCGTTTCGGGCGGCGTCGGCAACGACTCAATTTGGGGCGGCAGCGGGAACGACCAGCTCAATGGCAACGCCGGCGACGATGTGATCGATGGCCGCGGCGGCAATGACGTGATCGACGGCGGCGCGGGAAACAACACGCTCTTCGGCAACGCGGGCAACGACTCACTGATCGGCGGAGCGGGCAACGACAATCTCGTTGCGGGTGACGGCAACGACACGGTAACGGGTGGCGACGGCAACGATAGCATTTGGGGCGGGGCCGGGAACGATGTGCTCCGCGGCGACGCGGGCAATGATTTCATTTCCGGTGGTCTCGGTGACGACTCGGCCGATGGCGGCCTCGGCAACGACAACCTGCAAGGCGACGCGGGGAACGACACTCTGCTCGGGAGTGCGGGCGCCGATTCGGTGACCGGCGGCGTCGGCGACGACTCGATATCAGGCGGCGACGGAGTCGATTTCCTAATCGGCGGCGATGGCAACGATCGCATCGACGGCGGAAATGGCAGCGACAAGATTGCCGGGGGCAACGGCAACGACACACTCACGGGCGGCAATGGCGACGATCAATTGAACGGTGAATCCGGCAACGATTCCCTCGACGGCGGCGTCGGCGCCGATTACCTCTGGGGCGCCGACGGTAACGACGTCCTGAGTGGCGGCAGCGGCATCGACTGGCTGATTGGCGGCAAGGGAACGAACACGGTCGACGGCAAGGTCGCCACGACCGCGTTGCATAAGTGACTCGCTGGAAACCGAAGCGCCGGCAACTGAGCACTTGCTTTTAGCAGGCGCTTCCGTTTCATCGAATCATCTCGGCGGTATGCCCTTCATCAGCGTTTTGACGCGGTAGAGCGACTTGCCTGCCGTAATGTAAAGCGTGCTCCAATCCTCTCCACCAAAACAGCAATTGGTGGGGTCCTCGGGCGTCGCCAGGAAACCGATCTTCATGCCAGCCGGCGTGAAAACGAAGATGCCCGCCGTCTTCCCTTTACCAGCGGTCGCGACGATGAGCCCATCGCGTGTCACGGTCATGCCATCGATGCCGCGGTCGACGCCGAAGTCATAGAGCTTTTTGGCAAGTCCCACGCTTCCACCGGATTTCAACGGGTATGCCAGGAGCAATCGGGGCTGCTTGGGATCGGAGTTGCTTTCGGCCAGGTAAAGTGTCTTTTGGTCGGGCGACAGGACAATTCCGTTCGGCTTTTTAACGTCCCGGATGATACGCGTCACCTGGCCATCCGGGTCGACTCGGTAAACGCTTTGGAAACCGAGTTCAAGTTTCTCACTGCCGATATAGCGCGGATCGGTGAAATAGACCCGCCCCTTGGAATCGAGCGTTAAATCGTTCGGGCTATTGAAGCGTTTGCCATCGTACCGATCCGCCAAGCTTTTTACCGTTCCGTCCTTGTCGGTGATGCTAATCCGCCGATTGCCGCCGGTGTTTGCTCCCTCGCAAGCGATCAGCCGGCCGTCCTTGTTGAACTTCAGGCCGTTGGAGCGTCCAGATGGATCGCGAAACACGCTGGTCCTTTTGGATGCGGGATCGAACTTCATAATTCGATTGCCGATGTCGCTGAAGTAAATGCATCCGTCCGGTCCGAGGCACGGTCCCTCGGTGAATTCGCCATCGGCCCAGAGTTTTTCGACCTTGGCGTCTTGCGGAAAGAACTTCGCTTCGTCGGCCAAGGCGGGCAACATTCCGACCAAAACGACAACAATGGCGGTGCGCATTGGGGGACTCCGCGGGTGAGCCGACATTGTCTCTACCGAATGGGGTCAACGTCAACCGATTGACCACGCGATTTGCACGCAACACGCTTATCGCTTCGCAAACAAATGGAGCGGCCGATTTCGGCCGCCCCGCGAAGTGCCGACGATGGCCGGCTACTTCTTTGATTCCCGCAATCGAAGGAAAAAGCCGACGCGGTCGGTCGACGATCGCTGCACCAACTCGATTCGCTCCAGTCCATCCAGAATTGGCAAGAGCGCGTCGAGTTGGCTATCGATTGTCTTGGCATCGACGCCTTTGGCCTTTGAGATGAATTCGACCAAGGATCCCCGGTGTATTTTCAAGTAGTTTCGCCAGGCCGCGACCGAGATGCGAATGATGGGGACTTCGTCGGCATCCCGCCGGACCGCTCGGTGGTTCGAATCGAGCAACTGTCCGTGGTGAACCAGCAATCAAAATATAACCCGATTTCGATGCAAACGCCGGGCGAAACCCGGGCGGGAATGCGGTGGCGTGCGTCAGGTACTGGACGCGGTTCGGCCCCTGCTTCTCCGTGTGAACGCGCAGTTGCTTATCGGAGAGGCAGGCCAGTCGTGTCAGAAAATCAAGCCCCTTGAGAGCGGCCTGTTCTGCCTGCTTGCCCTCTGGTTGTTCGCTGGTCTTTATCGCCAGAATTGCCTGCGGGCACCAGGAGTTTTCAGTCGGATCGGGCGGGCTCACCCAAAAGCCGATGTCCGGACCGATCCCCTTCAATAGGGGCGCCAGATCTTCGGTTTCCAGAAACGGCCGAGCCGCATTGGCGACCGTATCCACGACTTTGGTTCGATCGTTCTCGGTGAGGAATGCGCCGAGCATCGTCGCGAGCGACTCGGGTTGGATGCGACCGACCGCGGCGAATAGGGCATCGTCCGGAACGCGATCCCAAAGCGGGCTTCGCTTCCCCGCCTCGGTAAGGAACTTGGCGGCTGCCGGCGGAAGGTCGGTCTTGCGGATATTCAGCGAAAGCCCTAGCTCAAAGTCCGGAGTCAAATTGAGTGAAACGGCGAGCCCGTCCACCGCTTTCCAGTAACGGGCAAATTCCCTGAGAAACGCCTGCTCGGAGCCTTTGCCTGTCGTCGCCGTGTGCGCGACTTCCGCGTCAAAACTCCTTGGATTGATGAGACAAACAATGGGCGCCGCCGCAACGCCAAGCCGCTTCATCCGCTGGACCAGTGCGGGTTGCCCGTCCGCCTTCTTCGCCAAGGCGACGAGCGTGGATTTCAGAAGAGACTCGCTCCCCGAAAAAACGAGACGATTGCCGGTCAACGCATAAAAATCGGCGGATTCGTTCTGGCCGGCTTTCACGCGACGGAAATAGGGCCCCGATTTCCCATCGATCTTTTCGACAGCCTTCAGTTCGCCGCCCTTGGTTTGCAGCTCATTGATGCGATCGACGAGCCGAGCCAGCAGCTTGGCATCGCGGGCATGCAACATGATGAGGCCGTCATCTTTCTCCGGCTGTCCGGGCGGGCCCTTGCGAAAGGCAAAGACCAATGCATCGCCGAGGATGTCATCGCGGAGTTGTTCGGGAGTGACGCCGAGTTCCTTGAAGATCGCCTGGAACACCTGCTGAACTTTTTGCGCTTCGGGTGACTGTTGAAATTGCTTGAAGAGGGGCGATTCCGCGAGTTTCTGCAAGAAGGATGCGCTTCCCGGCTTTCCTTGGTCGCGCAAGTTTTGGACGAGGACACAAAACGTGTAATCGCTGGGCACGACGCGAAGCAAGTCGTCGCGAGGCGCGGCTGCCGACACCGCGGGTAGGCAGCCGAGTGCAAGAACGAAGATGACTCGTGGCAGACGCATGAGAAGGTTTGGCTAGTTACGACGTTGAGACGGTTCGGCGGCTCGGGCAAAGAAACTCAGGGCTCGCCGGGCCGAATCGCGGAACGGCTCGACACTGCGAGCCGCCCCAGTCCGGGCATCCGCCAGCGGTTCCAGACCGTCCGAAGTCGCGGGCGCTTCCGGCATCTTCGGATTCGGCAGCAGCAAAGCCGATTGATCGCGCGTCTCCGACGCCGTTCGCTTGGTCAGCGAAACGAGTGCGTCGCGTGCCTCGGATACCGATTCGCCGAGCGGCTTCTGTGGTTGGTCGATTTTCGGTTCCACTTTCGGGGTCGGGACGATGGCAACCGGGCCCGGATCGTTATTGTCCGTACCGGCTGGGCGGAACGCCATTGCAGCAATCACGATCGAAGCAGCCAGAGCCGCCCCTACCGCGGCGAACCGAAACAGTCGCTGTCGGCGGTTGGAGGCCAATGCCGTATTCAACACCCGGTCGGTCAATTCGACGGGAACAACGACATTCGTCCTCCGGTCGAACACACTGGCAAGCAACAATTCCTCGCGGCACGCCGTGCAACCTGTCCGGTGTGCCGCTGCTTCCGGAGTGTCCCAGTCGGCCTCGCCATCGAGCAACCGCTGTAGCGCGGCCAGTCCGACGGAACATTCTGGCCGGGCGGCATCGTTGATCGGTTCAAAATCAGTCATTGTTTCGGCGGCGATCCGCTTGGCACCTCGGCGGGCACCATGCCACGGCCGCGGAGATATGTCAAGATTTCCAGCCGCGTCCGATGCAGCCAGGTTTTGATGGTTCCCACCGGTCGCCCATGAACTTCCGCGATCTCTTCGTACGAACGGCCTTGCTCGTGGAATAACACAAATACGCTGCGATATTCCGGCCGCATACTCGCCAGGGCCACGCGGATTTCGGCAACCAACTCGGTTGAATCGTCCGAATCGTCGCGAGCCGCGGTCTCGTGGAGATAATCGGCCAACTCAGGCCGTTTTGCTCGTCTTCCCAGCCAGGTCCGGCATCGATTGACCGCAATCCCCAGAATCCAGGGCCGCAAGGGCCGCTTGGAATCCCACCGCCGCAAACTGCGAAAGACGCGTAGGAAGGTTTCCTGGGTCACGTCCTCGGCATCCTGTCGATGGGTCAAAATCCGGATCGTCAGGCCGAACACGTCCGCTTGAAATCGTTCGATCAACTCCCGCATCGCATCCGGCTTCCCTTTCAGGCAGCGACGGACGAGGGAGGCGTCGTCAGCGGTCACGTCGGTCCCTTCACAAGAACTACCCCGAACTCCGTGGCGGAGTTTCACACCCCGTACTTCGCGGCCAACTCTTGGAAATTGTCGCGTTTTCGTCCGATCGCGGCCATTGTTTCCAGGTGCGATTCCCGCAACGTCTCGCCGTCGCCTCTCATTTCGTGTAAGACTCTGTGGGCCAAGTCGAATCAGTGGGTGGATCGTTCACTTCCAATCGAGGGTGATGACATGCGAATGCGGCTTGCGTCCTTGATCGTTGGCATCCTGGCGGCCACCGGCCTCGCCGCGGACAAAGCGCTTGTCTGGCCGCAATTTCGCGGTCCGAACGCATCCGGAATTGCGAAAGATCAGAAACCGCCGGTCGAATTCGGACCCGGCAAGAACGTGAAGTGGAAGGTCAACTGCCCGAGCGGCTATTCGTCGCCGATTGTTGTCGGCGACAAACTCGTCCTTACCGCGTTCGACGATGGCAAGTTGTACACAATCGCTTATAACCGGGCCGACGGCAAAGAGGTCTGGAGAAAGCACGCTCCTGCCAAGGAAATCGAAGGCTATTTCAAAGGTGAGGGTAGCCCGGCCGCATCGACACCCGTCACCGATGGGGAGCACATTGTCTCCTATTTCGGCTCGTGCGGGCTGTTTTGCTACGATCTTTCCGGCAAGGAACTCTGGAAGTTCGAAATGCCGGCGGCGGCCACGATCGGGGACTTCGGTACTGGCGTTTCTCCAATACTCGTCGATGGCACAGTGATCCTTCTGCGCGACGACACCAAGGATTCCAAGATTCTGGCCGTCGATGCCGTTGCGGGAACGCGCAAATGGGAGACGAAGCGAAAATCGGTCTCTTCTTTCGGCAGCCCAACTGTCTGGGATACCGCGGGCGGCACGCAGGTCGTCGCCATCGGGTTTCAACGTATGATTGGATACGATTTGAAGACCGGGGACGAAAAGTGGACCGTCACTGGCATGCCCGCGGCGTGCTGCACCACACCCGTCATTTCTGACGGAAATCTGTTGTTCGCAGGCTGGTCCCCCGGCGACCCGAAGGAGAAAACCTTCCAGCTGCCGAAGTTCGACGATCTTCTCAAAATGGCGGGCGCCGAGAAGACTGGTCACCTGACCAAGGAAGCAGCAGAGAAGACGCCATTCAAGACCTTCTTCAAAAGCTTCGACGCCAACAAAGACGGAAAGCTGACGCGTGGCGAGTACGAGGGTGTCGTCAAGATGATGGCGACGTCGCGCAATACCGCGTTCGCCGTCAAGGCTGGCGGCAGCGGCGACATTACCAAGTCGCATGTGCTTTGGAAGAAGACGAAGGGTCTTCCCTACGTGGCGTCGGCCATCGCTTATCGCGGACAATATGTATTGGTAAAGGACGGCGGCCTGGTCACCGCGTTCGACGCCAAGACCGGCGACGAGATTTACGTTCAAGAACGAGCGCTCGCCGGCGGCAAGTATTACGCGTCGCCGGTCGCGGCAAACGGCAACATCTACTTTACGTCCCTCGAAGACGGCGTGATTACAGTCCTGAAGGGTGGGGCCAGCAAGCCGGAAGTGGTGGCAAAAAACCCGAAGCTCGGTGAGCGCACGGCTGCCACGCCGGCGATTGCGGACAACACACTTTATGTTCGCACCGCGGGACACCTCTATGCGTTCGCCGAAATGAAGTGAAGGAGAGCCCGTCTGATTTCGGACGGAGCAGATTTCGAGTGTCCTCCGTTGCAATTCGTTTCCGGAGCGCGAGCATTCGGCTCGGCGCTCGCCATCGCTTAAGCAATGACTTCTTTGACAACCCGCCCGCTGACATCGGTCAATCGGAAGGGCCGGCCCGCGTAATGGAAAATCAATTTCTCGTGATCCAATCCGAGTTGATTGAGAATCGTCGCATGGAGGTCGTGCATATGCACCTTGCCTTCGACCGCCAGGTGGCCAAAGTCGTCGGTTGCGCCATGTGCGAAGCCCGGTTTCAGTCCGCCGCCCGCGAGCCAAACGGTAAAGCCGCCCGGATTGTGATCGCGACCCGTGCCATTCTTTTCGGCGTACGGCGTGCGACCGAATTCGGCGCCCCACCAGACCAGCGTGTCTTTGAGTAACCCTCGTCGCTTTAGATCAGTCAACAATCCGGCGATTGGCTTATCGACGGCCCGGGCGTGGTCCCCGTGTTTGGGCAAGTTGGAATGCTGATCCCACGCGGGGTTCGCACTGCTGTCGCCATACGTGACCTGGACAAATCGCACACCCGCTTCGCACAACCGCCTGGCCATCAGACATTGCCGGCCAAAACTGTTGGTCGTCTTCTCGTTCACGCCATACAGCTTGAGCGTCTCCGCCGACTCCCTGGACAGGTTGAGGACGTCAGGAGCGTTGTGTTGCATCCGCCAGGCCAGTTCGAATGAATTCGCGACCGCCTCCAATTCGGCATCACCGGGCCGTCGCTTGAGCTGCTCGGCGTCCATTTCGCGAAGCAATTGAATTTGATTCTGCTGAGAGGTCGGCGACGCGGTGCTGCTGAGATTGCGAATGGTGGCCTCAATAATCGGTCCGCCAGCCCTGCCGATCGGTGTGCCTTGATAAATCGCCGGCAGGAATGCGTTGCCATAATTGCGCGCCCCGCCGTTGCCGGCTGAAGGTGCGATCGACACGAACCCGGGCAGATTCTCGTTTTCCGAGCCGAGTCCGTAGAGCACCCAGGAGCCCATCGACGGGCGAACAAACGACGTGGATCCACAATGAAGGAACAAGGTGGCGGGTCCGTGGGCCACCCCCTCGGTGTGAAGTGAGTGAATGAATGTCAGGTCGTCGACGTGCTTGTTGATTTCTGGAAACAAGTCGGACGCCCAGCGCCCACATTTTCCGTGCTGGGTAAACTTCCAAAGCGGCTTCATCACCCGCTGCGATGAACCGCGTTTGCCGGTGTTGGCGATGATGCGCGCATCATCGAACGAAAGCATCTTGCCATCATCCTTATCGAGCCGGGGCTTGTAGTCGAATGAATCGACGTGGCTGACGCCGCCTTGCATGAAAAGAAAGATGACGCGCTTGGCCTTCGCGGGAAAATGCGGCTTCTTTGCCGCCAACGGCGAGCCGGCGGCGTCAGCCATCGGAGTCTGAGCGGCCAACCCCGCGAGCGCCAGTGAGCCAAAGCCACACGCGGTATGGGACAGCCAATCACGACGGGATAGGGACAAGAGCACGAGGTTCGCTCCAATCTCTGGGCAATGCACAGTCGGGCTTCGTAGCTGAATTCGCCAGAATTCAGTTCCTGGGCGGCATAAGGTCAAACTGAATACCGGCGAACTCAGCTACAAGCAGCCCTTCAATCCACATACCGAAAATCGGCCGACGCAAATAGGGCATGGAACAGGTTCGACCATGCCTCCTTGGCGTCGCCGGCCTTTGCCAGGAAGCGCTTCGCCAATTCGCATTCGCCGGCCGTTGGCTCACGGCCGAGCGTCATTCGATACGCTCTTGTGATCCGCGTGGAATCATTGAGTTTCTCAGTCATGAGTCGCTCCGCCGCATGTCGGGCTTGCTCCGCCGGGAACGGGTGATTGAGCATAAACAGTGCCTGTGGCGCGACGGTACTGACGTTGCGATTGCCCGTGACCATGCTCGGATTCGCAAGGTCGAAAGCGTCCAGCGCCTCTGGCAGCGCATTGCGAAAAACTGGCAAATAAACGCTGCGGCAAGTGTCGTTCGATTTGTAGCCGTAGTCGGACGCCAAAGTTGCGGGAAATCCCGGCCCACCGCGTTCGAGTTTTAGTTCGCCGCCGATCGCGAGCATTGCGTCGCGAATACACTCGGCGTCCAATCGCCGCCGATTCGCTCGACCAAACAAGCGGTTCTCCGGATCGCGTTCGGAGGCAACGGGTGAGGAGGATTGCTGGTAGGTTCGGCTTAAAACGATTTCGCGAACGAGTTCCTTGATCGACCACCCGTTGCGAACGAACTTTGCAGCGAGGTAATCGAGAAGTTCGGGATGCGAGGGCCGTTCCCCCGTAGTTCCGAAATTGTCGGTCGTTCGCACGATGCCGGAACCCAAGAGCCAGTGCCAGGCTCGATTGACAATGACGCGGGCGGTCAGAGGATTGTCCGTCGACGCAATCCAATCGGCAAGTTCCTTACGGCCGCTTTGTTTGGCTGGCAATGGCGGTGGTGGTCCCGTGCAGGCGACTTGTAAAAATCCACGCGGAATAATTGGCCCAAGATTGTGCACGCTGCCGCGAATGTGGATCTTCGCATCCTCGATCTCGTTCTCCTCAAGGACGGCCATCACCTTCGGTCGCCTGGGGCCACTGGCTTGCAAGCGTATCAATTCCGCCTGGAGCTTCTTAACCACGTCCTGTTCACCTGTTTTCGGCTTGGCCGCAACCTTTGGCATGGGTTGGTCAAGCGGAATGAATGTGATGGCGTCGGCGGTGACATGCCCTTTGGTGCCCTCGGTCGAAATGATCACATAGCCCTGCCCGTTCTTTTCAACGCGATAATCGCCAAGCGAGACGAAACGGCCCTCGATCGGCGGCGTCTTCCGCATATCGACGTGAATGGTCTTCTCGCCGTCTGCACTGAAGACCGTAACCGGCACGGCGTCGGCACGGCTCGAACCTGGCGAATAGGCGAGTCGCACCTCGTAGCGGCCAGCGCCCGGCAGGTCGGGCTGAAACGTCAGCGTCTTGCTGCCCTTACCTTTGTCCTGGTCATGAACATAGCCGTCGCCAATGTAGTTTCCCGAGTATGTGGAGTGCTGCCACTCACCGACTTTCTTGGCTTGCGCATCGTCGACCACAATTCCGGGAACATCGCTTACTCGAATGACCTTCGCGGGTCGTGGTCCCGCTTTGGCGACCGCGGCTCGAATGCGCGCCTGCAATGCAGCGACTGCGGCATCGTGCTTGCGATAGGCCATTTCTTCTTCGGGTGAGCCGGGCAAAGGCGCCTCGATCCACTTGGAGACGTTGGCGTGCTCCATCGACTTCGCATTGCGAAGTATCCCCGCCAGGGCGTAATAGTCGCGAGTCGGAATCGGATCGAACTTATGATCGTGGCAACGAGCGCACGTGACCGTTTGCGCGAGGAAGCCCTTGGTAATCACATCGAGTTGCTCGTCCACCACATCCATGCGAAGCTGAGCCTTGTCCTGTTCTTCGAGATTCGTGTTTCCAATCGCGAGAAACGTGGTTGCAACGAGTTGCCGTCGACGATCTTCGATCGTCGACGCGGGAAGCAGGTCGCCAGAGATTTGCTCGCGGATGAACTGATCGAATGGCATGTCGGCGTTGAATGCGTCAATGACGTAGTTGCGGTAGCGCCATGCTTCCTTGAGGACAAAGCCTCGTAGCGTCAACGATTCGCCGAAGCGGGCAACATCGAGCCAATGCCGGCCCCACCGTTCGCCGAACGCAGGCGATTGCAACAGCCGGTCGACGAGTTTCTCATACGCGTTGGGATCGTTGTCCGCGACAAAGGCGTCGACTTCGTCCGGTCGCGGCGGAAGACCGACGAGATCGAAATACAAGCGCCTGGCCAATGTCTTCCGGCTCGCATTCGGCGATGGCTTGAGGCCCTTTTCTTCCAGCTTGGCGAGAATAAAGCGGTCGATGTCCGCTACGGGCCAAGCGCTTTCTTTCACTTCGGGAACAGCCGGCAGATGGAATGGCTTGTACGACCAGAACTTCCGGCCAGCTTCAAGTGACAGTCCCGCTTGCTTTTGGGTCGTCGTCGCCACGCGCGGATCGGGCGCGCCGATTTTTACCCAGTGTTCGAAGTCAGCGATGATCGTCCCCGGCAATTTGCCCGCAGGCGGCATCTTCATGTCGCCGTCATAACGCAACGCTTGAATCAGAAGACTTCCGGCGGGCTTGCTGGGAACAACGATCGGCCCACTATCGCCGCCTTTACGCAATCCCTCTCGACTGTCGAGCAACAAGTTCGCTTTCAGTTTCTTGGTCTTCTCCGCACCTGCCGAGTGGCACTTGAAACAATGCTTGGCAAGCACCGGCCGGATTCTCTTTTCGAAGAACTCATCGCCCGGTTCCGCCGCATGCAGAACGGCGACGTGAAGAGATATGAGAGCAGCAATTGACCCGATAATGAATCGCGTCCAAGGCATTTGGTCGGCCGATGAAAGAGTCGAACGGAAGGCGTGTTGACCTTTAGTATAACCCCGCGAATCGGCTTTGCGACCGGTCAACTCAATCGGAACCAAGCTTGACCTTCGGAGCACAAGCGTCTCGGCAATTCGACGCTAATGCTCATGACCCAGGCGCCAGACCTCGAGACCTTCCTTCGATCCGCTTGCTCGCTATCGCACGTCCACCTCGTGCGCCAGTTTCTCCACATTTCCCGCCGCGTCTTTGGCGTAGGCCGTCGCGGTTTTCGTCATCGGCACGATTGCCTCCCACTCCGCGAAATTGTCGGCCGTGGCTTTCGCCTCCACACCGTTGACCATGACATGCATCACTGTGCCGTTGTCGCTGGTCGTGCCGTGAATGAACAGTTTGCCGCCCTCTTGGCGAACCGAAGTGATTACGGTCGCCGGCGGTAAATCGTCGATCGGTTCGAGCAATTTCGGGAAAGGCACGTGGCTCACCTTCGCCACCCGGGATTCGTCGCCGGTCAGGCCGACTTCCTCGAAATACTTGTTGCCGTCGTCGTGCAGTTCCTTGGTCTTCGTGCTGACGATCTTGGCGTCCTGGCCGGGGCCGTACCAGTCATGCAGGTAGATGGGAACGCCCTTCGGAGTTTTCGGCGTGGGTCGCGGCCCGCCGCCGAGATTGACGAGCGCTCGCCGCTCCGCTCCCTTGTTGTCGATGACCTTCACATTGCGGAAATGCGATTCAGCCATGCCAGTCGGATTGTCGTCGCTGATCTGGATGAGCGGCATGCCGCCGCGGCCGCCATAATGGTGGCCAGCGAATGTCAAACCATCCACGGTGAGCACGCCGTACTGCACGCTGAGGTCGTCGTGGCCGCGGTTGAACGGCTCGGCGCCCGCATGTTCGATCAGCATATTCTTGTAGACGTGCCGATCGTAATTCGGGTGATACACGCCATACGCAATGTTGTGCATCTTCATGTCTTCGACCAAGATGCAAGGAGATTGCGGGCGGAAGGCGTAGTGCAACTCCCAGATCTTCGTGCGGCGAAGAATGAACGGGTGGCGCTCGTCCGGCCCAACGCGATCGACCCCTTCGCCGATGTTGACGCCGTAGAGTCCGTCGCCGTGCGCCTCGTTGTCGTCGAAGCGGACGAATGGCAACGTCCGAATGTCGGTCGGTTTCTTGACGCCGTCCGGTTGCATGATCGGAAGCGTCAAATTGAAGGAACTGGTGCGCGTCGCCTCGAATCGGTAACCATAAAGGCCATTCTCGCACGAGACGTTGCGGGTGAACGTGTTCCGCGAGTTCGCCCACCAAAAGCCGGCCCCCAGGTTGTCGTCGAATGGCAGGGCCTGATTCGGCAACCGCTTGCCGCGCTTGGCTTGCACGGCAAGGTTGCGATCGAGGACGTTGAAAACCTCGGTCCCGTCTTCGAGGAAGTAGCCATGGCCGACGCTCTTGTAGCCGACGCAATCGCGAACAACGAGATAATTGGTCCCGTGAATCGTGATCCAGCGGTTGCCGCTGTCCCAGATCGAAGCGCCAATCACCGACGAGCCGCGCATTGTGTTGCCGACCAGATGGAAGTGAATGGAATACTTACCGAGCACCCCTTGCTTGCCGAGATGGCGAAACTCGGCGTAACTGATTGAACCGGCCGAGTGCCGATGATACATGGTGTGGCCGCGATTCGCCGGGTCCGCCGATTCGACGATCACATTGCGCGAGAGATTGGCGACCTCGCCGCGATAGTCGCCGGTTCCGGAGTGAGTGAATTGCAATGGCTTTTCAAGCGTCAGCTTGACGCCGTCGATTGATTGGATGTTCGCCTCCTCCGTGAACGCAACACTCCGCCGTTCGTCGGGATCTTTGGTGCCAGTGACGATGATGTGATCGCCTATTTTCCAGCCGCTTACGGGCTCGCTCAACGTGACGGCCGCACTTCCCTTTTTCGCATCGGCCCCCAGCTTGAGCCAGGTGCGATTCATCGGCGTGCCATGAAAATCCATCCGCCCGCCGCAGCAGATGATGGCCGGAAGCGTCTCCTTGTTCATCCCCGCGAAGTAATGCAAACGAATGATGGCTGATTTGCGGATCGGCGCCTCTGGCGTGCCGACTTCGAGCGCCGGCTTCGCCGCGCCGGCCTTTGGCATTTCCAGGTGGGCATCGCAATCGAACCCATCCTCGATGGTGCTTTCGCCTGGCTGGATCTTGAGCAGTCCCACGGCAAGGAGGGTGTCGCGATCCGGATCAAAGGTCAGCATTCCGCCGACGTGGATCGCGCGATAAGGCTTGTCGGAATTGCCGGCATAGACGATGCGATGGCCCGGCCGGATGAGAACCGTATCACCGGGCGCGGGAACCCTTCCGTCCGCCCAGGTGTCTGCTTTCTCCCAGTTCCCACTCTTGGCGGATCGAACGACTGGACGTTCGGCGGCGAAACCAGCCGAAGCGATCAGCAACAAGGTAACAGAAAGGAGCCGCATGAGAGTCTCCGACATGGGAAAAGGCAGGAAGAGTATTGTGGCCAGGAAGTTGTCGAGTCGCAATGGAGAAATGCTGGCCCTTCGTGTAAAACGGAAACAAGTTCCGAACATCTCCGAATTGTGGCGGTGGGTCCCCGAACCTCCGTTAAGAACCTGGATGCATCGCAGGCCGACCGCCAAGGCTAACCGAGAAAACGATGCCCGGCACCATTCTGATTGTCGATGACGAAGAGGCCATATCGTGGTCGTTGCGTAAGGCATTCGAGCGAATCGGACATAAAGTCGGCGTGGCTGCGTCCGCCGAGGCCGCGTTTCCCCTGGCAAAACAATTGAAGCCCGACGTCGTGATTCTCGACGTGCGCTTGCCCGGCATGGACGGTCTCGAAGCGCTCGGCCGGCTGCGTGAGACAACGAATAACGCCCCGGTGATTGTCGTGACGGCTCACGGCAATCTGTCCACGGCGGTGCGTGCCGTCGAAGGGGGCGCCTTCGATTATCTGGCCAAGCCGTTCGATTTATCGCAAGCGCTCGACGCGGTGGCTCGGGCACTGGCCAGCCGCACAAGACCCGTCGAAGAACCGACGCCGACGTTGGAGCCCGAACCCGATGAGCTGGTTGGCCGTAGCTTGGCCATGCAGGGGGTGTTCAAGCGTATTGCCCTCGTTGCCCCGACGGACGCGAGTGTGCTCATCACCGGTGAAAGCGGCGCCGGCAAGGAACTAGTCGCTCGGGCGGTTCATCGTCATTCGCAGCGAAAAGATCGGCCATTCTTGCCGGTGCATGTGGCGGCGCTGAATCCCAATCTGGTTGAAAGCGAATTGTTCGGGCATGTGAAAGGGGCGTTCACGGGAGCCGGGCAAACAAAACCGGGCCTGCTGGCCTTGGCCGACGGCGGCACCATATTTCTCGACGAACTGGGCGATGTCCCATTGCCGGTGCAGGCCAAGTTGCTCCGCGTTCTCGAACATCAGGAAGTGTTGCCGGTCGGCGGCAGTGTGCCGACGCGGATCAACATCCGCATCCTGGCAGCGACGCATACCGATCTCTTGAAACAGGTGAACGCCGGCCAGTTTCGGCACGACCTGTACTTTCGGCTCAACGTTTTCGAAATTCATCTGCCGAATCTGCGCGATCGTCCCGACGACATTCCGCTTCTATGCGACCACTTCTTGCGGCAGTTCAGCGCCAGCACCGCGATTCCCGAAGAAACCGCCGCATACTTGCGCTCGCGAATATGGCCCGGCAACGTTCGGGAGTTGCGCAATGCGCTGGAGCATGCGGCGATTGTTGCCCGCGGCGGCCCGCTCCGGCCCGATAACTTCCCCCCGCCTGTAACAGTTGGCGGGGCGGAGACATTGACACAGCGAATAGGGGCCCTCGTGCGCGATTGGGTTCGCGAGCGTTCACAAGGAGAAATCGAACCCAACGAACTCTATGACGAAATGCTCAAGTTTGTCGAGCCGGCGTTGCTGGACGAAGTCTTACGGCAGACGAATAACAATCGCGTGGCCGCGGCACGGAGACTCGGACTTGCTCGAGCGACATTGCGAAAACTCATTGCCAAGTATCGCGCCCCCGAAGAAGCAGATGTGGAGGAAGAAGAGGGTTAGCAGCAATTGATCCGCGTTGATCGGCAATCTCACACGCCGGCGCATCGAATTACGAGCGATCAATCCACACCAATCGGGCCGGCTCGGCGATCTGACCGACTACGATCGCATTCTGATCCCATTGCCGAGCCAGCTTGATTGCATCTGTTTCCGGTAAATTCAGGATCAGGAGACTCGGTTCGCGCCAACTGCCGTCCCGACCGACTGCTGCCCCAGAGAAGAATCGCCATCCTGAGATTGCCAGCGAATGGCGCAAGTCGTTCATTCTTCGTTCATTTTCTTCGTTGGAAAGCGCCACCGACCGGGGATTGCAAGCGGTCACATATGCCCACTCGACCGCGACTTCTTCGATGAGCAGTTCTTCGAGGTCGGAATTCGTCTCGCCAATGCGAATCGCGAACGGACCGTTCGGCGCATCTTCGACCCAATAGTCCGTTTCGAGATAGGCAGCTTCGAGCAAGGGATCGACATTGTCCATTGGAAGCCATTCTACACCCGCCTGCTCCCGCACCGCGGTCCAAGCTCGCCTTGCGTGAATGGCCGGGGTCGCCTATACTCCCGCACCTATCGTCGCGGCCCAGGATGGGCTCGAACCGGGAAGGACCCCGATGACCACGATCCCGCAGTGCGAGGCGGTTCGATCCGCGCCCCGACCTCGCGCGGCTGCGCTGCAGGTTTCCGTCGTCGTCATCAATTACTGTCAATGGCGGAACACCAGCCGAGTAACTCAGCAATTACTCGATTCCGATGTGATCGACACCGGCACGGCGGCAGTGATCGTGGTCGACAACGATTCACCGCCCGACCCTGCCCCAGCTCGGCTTCGTCGAATGCAGGGTGTTTCGCTCAAGCAATTCGATCGAAACACCGGCTTCGCGTGCGCCGCCAACGAGGGTTGTCGATTGTCAGGCGCCGATTGGGTGCTCTTGCTGAATCCGGACACTGCCGTCCCTGAAAGCTTTCTCGATCAACTCCATGCCCTCTGCCGTACACTCGATGCCGAGGAGCCCCGAGCCGGTGTCGTGGGTCTGGCCCTGCGCCACGCGGATGGCAGCGATCAGCCATCGTCGGGCCCATCGCCCAGCTTGTTTCGGACGTTGCTGGGCTTGCTCCTGCCGCGTCGTATTCGCAAGTGTCGGACGGTTCCGGGACGAGATCGGGTTCCCGTGCCATGGGTGACGGGCTGCGGGATGCTGGTTCGGCGCGCGTGTTGGGAAGAGCTGGGCGGCTTTGACGAGTCGTTTTTTCTGTATTACGAAGATGCCGATTTCTGCCGCAGAGCCTGGGACGCCGGCTGGTCGGTTTGGTATGAGCCCGGTTTGCGGATCACCCACTTCACGCCGCTGCACACCCGACCCGTCCCGCCGGAATTGCGCTTAATGACCCGGCATGCGCTACTCACTTATGCCGAAAAGTATTGGGGCACGCGTCGACGAAAAGCACTGGCGGGGGTCGTGTGGATGGAAGCCGTGCTACGACGGGCCCAGGCATATCTGACAAGACGTCCATGTGCGCTGCATGCCGAACTCGCTCGGCTCGCACGCGATTGGCTGAGCGGCGAGTCCCTGGCCGCACGCTGGCGGATTCGTCGGGCAGCCAGGCTACTCGCCGCTTGTCCGGGACGCGAGGACTGCAATATGTCGGAGGCGATTGGAACGCCTGCCGCCGGCTAAGATCTTTCCCTTCAATGCCGATGCCTTCTCTCTCCATCGTCATTCCGTCGCACAGCCGCCCCGACCTGTTGCGCCTTTGTTTGACGAGTGTTTCCACACACGCTCCGACCTCCACGCAAGTCATCGTCGTCGACGACGGCTCGGCGGACTTCTGTGTGAGTCGAGCGGCGAATGAATTCAGAAACGTTCGGTTGATTCGCCATCGACGAGCGCTCGGATTTGCCGTGTCCGCCAATCGAGGAATCGCTGCTGCTTCGGGCTCCATCATCGAGTTGCTCAACGACGACACGCAAGTCGCGGCTGGTTGGGCGGACGCCGCCCTCGCTCGCTTCGCGGACCCGAGCATCGCGGCAGTCGCCCCGCTGGTTCTCCAAGGCCCTTGCGATGACCACCGGCCAATCATCGACAGCGCCGGCGACGAGTATGACCTGGGGGGATTTGCGCGCAAACGCGGACACGGTCAGCTGCTTTCGAAGCAGTTTCTCGACACCTGCGAAGTGTTCGGCGCCAGTGCATCGAGTGCCTTTTACCGACGGGACGTGCTGAACGCGGTCGGCGGATTCGCCGAGGATTTTGGCGCGTACTTTGAGGATGTTGATCTGGCATGGCGAATCCGCCGGGCTGGATTTCGCACTCGGTACGAGCCGCGATCGGTCGTCTGGCACCGAGTCGGTTCGTCGTATGCCAAACATCGCAAATTGATCGAACGGCAATCGCAAAATGAGGAACGTGTGTTTTGGCGAAACGTCCCGAACATTGGGCGAGCAATCCCAAAGCACGTTGCGGTGCTGATTGGCAAGGCAATACGGCGAACGCGTGAAGGAACGATTGTCCCCTGGTCGGTCGGCCGATTGCGAGCGTTTTTGGAAGCGCCGGGTATTGTCTCAGCCCGGGGGCGCCGTTCCGCTTAGACTGCGTTTTCGCTTGCGGCGCGGCGTATTCCGGAGTAAATTCCTCATAGGTGCAATTGCCAATCCGAATTGGCGCCGCCCATACCTTCCCCCCGGCCGACCGTTCCCTGGTTGGCCAATACATGCCTCGCCCACAAGAGGCTCCTACCATGCTGACAATTCACGGTAACTCGCACACGCTCTGCGACGGCATTCCGCGTCGCTCGTTCTTGAAGATCGGTGCTTTCGCTTTCGGCGCGACACAATTCACGCTGGCGGATGTTTTGCGCCGGAGCAAAGCCTCGGCACATCATCGCACAAGGCCATCATCAACATTTTCCTTGGCGGCGGTCCGGCGCATCAGGACATGTGGGACCTGAAGCCCGATGCCCCCAACGAGATCCGCGGCGAGTTCAAGCCGATCGCGACCAAGGTGCCCGGCATCCAAATTGGCGAATGCTTCCCGAAGATCGCCGCGATGGCCGACAAGTTTGCGTTCATCCGCTCGGTGGTCGGCGCTCGCGGCGGACACGATGCCATTCAATGCACGATCGGCCGCGAAGACTCCGCGTTCCGCTCGATGGGCGGTTTTCCGAGCATGGGTTCGATTCTGAACAAGCTCTCTGGGCCGGTCGATCCGTCGGTGCCGCCGTTCGTCGGTCTGGCGGCTCGCACCCAGCACATGCCATGGAGCGATTCTGGCAATCCTGGCTTCCTGGGCGTCTCCTATGCCGCATTCAAGCCGGAAGGCAACGGCATGTCCGACATGAAGCTGAGCGGCGTGAACAAGGATCAACTCGGCGACCGCAAGACGTTGCTCACGAGTTTCGATCGCTTCCGCCGCCAAGTCGACGCGAATCCCGCGATGCGCGGCGCCGATGCCGCCACGGAGAAGGCGCTCGACGTGCTCACCTCGAGCCGCTTGATCGACGCTCTCGACATTTCCAAGGAACCCGAGAAGCTGCGTGAGCGTTACGGCGACGGCAAGCCATACAAGTTCCAGTACGACGGTGCACCGACTTGCAACGATCAATTGCTCATGGCTCGCCGGCTGGTCGAAGCCGGCGCCCGTTGCGTCACGCTGAGCTTCGGCCGCTGGGACAGTCACGGCAAGAACTTTGACCTCATTCGCGATCACGGCGGCAAGCTGGATCAGTGCATCACCGCCCTCGTCGACGATCTGGATGCACGCGGCATGTTGAATGACGTGGCGGTGATCGCCTGGGGCGAATTCGGCCGCACGCCGCGGATCAACAAGGAAGCGGGCCGCGATCACTGGCCGCAAGTGAGCTGTGCCCTGATTGCCGGCGGCGGTCTCAAGACCGGCCAGGCGATCGGCAGCACCAATCGCCTCGGCGAGCATGCCGCAACTCGGCCGGTGACGTTCGGCGAAATCTTCGCCACGCTGTGGCACGCGCTCGGCGTCGACCCGGAGACGACGACGATCAACGATCCGACAGGGCGGCCGCAACACCTGGTGGATGGAAGGGTGATGCAGGAGCTGGTGTAATGTCGCCGGCACGTCAAATCATCGTGCGATATGTGTTCACACTTCCCCTACTTGCCCTCGGTTTGTTGGCTTGGGCCAAGGCGATTCCGCCGTGGCCCATTTTCGTTTAGCGCTTTTTGTTTTGTAGTTGCAGGCTTTAGCCTGCGCCGGACATAGGCCGTCGCAGGCTAAAGCCTGCAACTACAAAGTCACAACGCGGCCAAGCCGCCGTTTTACCCTCCCCCCGGCTTTGCGGGGGGAGGGCAGGGTGGGGGGCGAAGCGCTTTGAGCCCGGGAATACAGCGTCCCGACCATGCCAGGTCTTCCCCCCACCCTGCCCTCCCCCCGCAAAGCCGGGGGAGGGTAAGAGAGGGAGCCACCCCCGCAGAGCCGGGGGGAAGGAAATTCTTCGCGCGCGACGAAGAAGTGAAATCGTTAGTAGTACAGACAACCCCGCCCACTTGCTTCGCGATCGCATCGATTCAAATCGCGTTCTACAGTTCATCGAGTAGACAGTCCCTCCTCTCGCCCAGATGAAACCCACGCGATTTTGGAGTCGGTGTTGAATCGCTCCCTCCTCTCCGACAATGAATTGATCCAGCAGTTCGAGGCCGGCGACGATTCGGCCGCCACCGCCATCTACCAACGATACGCTCCGCGGCTGCAGGCACTGGCGCGATCGCGCTGCGGGCGTAAATTCGCCTCCCGCTTCGACCCGGACGACGTCGTTCAAGCCGTTTTCCGCGACCTGTTCAGCTGACGGCTGCACGATGGTCCGAAGCCGCCCGGCGGGAACCTGTGGGGTTTCCTCATGGTCCTCACCTTGAACAAGATTCGCGATATCGTCGACCATAACTCGGCCGCCAAGCGCTCCGTCCGCCTGAGGGGATCATAACTGCCTCTTGAGCACCACGTCCGCCTACGATTGCTGCGCCATTTGCATCGTGAAGGCACACGTCGAGTTCTTCGTTGCTACAGTTCGAATGGCAACGAGAATCCATCCCCATCGAGAAACCTGGCTTGGTGGGGCGACCAGACTTTGCGCCGACCGTGCAACTGACCGTCGACAAATGTGTACTCGTTGTAGGACCAGCGGCCCAACTGGGTTGCGCTGCCGGCACAGACGATCGGAAACGTCAACGATCCTTCGGGGCGCCGGTAATAGTTGACGTGTCTATGGCCATGCAGCCATAAGCGGACGCCGGCGGCACTGGCTATGGCGGACAGTTGTCGGGCGTCCCGGAGTCGCCGCCAAAGACGCTCTTTCTCACCGCTTTCCAAATAGAGCGGATAGTGCGTGACCAGGATCCTCGGTCCCGGCGGCAAGCGGAGGAACAATTCGATCAATCTCCGCATTTGCCGCCTCCCAACTCGTCCCCGTGAATCCCAGACGAAGCGGTTCGCCTGCGCCGAGTTCACCGCGATGAGCCAAATCGGGCCGACTTTTTGGGCGAACGGGTAAATATGCGAATCGACGCGCTCCCCCTTCTGCCAGGGGGCGAATACGCGTTCAAAATCCCCAGCCCGCACGGCCCGTCGAATGTAATAATCGTGGTTGCCCGGCACAGCGAGCGCAGGCGGCCAATCATCGTTGGGCCGCAGAACGCGATCGACTTCATCGAACTCGGCACGCAAGCCAATCGTCGTCGCATCGCCGCTAAAAATCACGTGATCGAATTGGTCAGCGCGCACCTGGGCAGCCATTCTTCCAGCAATCGTCGACGAGTTCAGAAACCTTTGGCCGCGGCCGAGCCGGGCATTGATCCAGCCAGTGGCGCGTTTGCCAAGCAAGTCGCGGAATGCAAGCCGCAATGGGCGCGTGGTTAGGTGAATGTCGCTGAAGTGCGCGATGCGCAATGACATAGTGACAGAATATGTGCCGTCGTTCGAGCGGCCGGATTGAACGCCAATTGCGAGTTCAGTTGCAATCCCGTTGGCTTATTCGCCCTGGCTATTCGCCGTTCAGGGCGATCGGTTCCTAACTCCTACCATTTTTTCTCGAAATCCTCTTGCGTTTTGGGCGCACCAAAATAACAGAAGGGTTGCGGCCGGGGTACGCCCTCGAACCGCGGTGGTTTATGACACGATTTGAGACCTTTTGACACGAAAATCCAAAGATGTTTGCCCAGTTGGAGCCGCCGATGCCACAGATTCTCGCAGAATGCCACACTGGAAAAAGAACCGATTTAACCGAGCCGGGCCGACTAGCAGGAAGTCCGCGCCCTCGTGAGCCAGATTGAGCCGATTTGAGCCAGAAAAAAAAGATGTTAGCGCAGCCGGAATCCGCGGCTTCAAATCAGCCATGACTGCGACGTGTATTTGCCCGACGACTCTGGAGAGCCGGAAGTGCCGATCCGCGTGTCCGTTGCATCGGCTCGGCAGCCGTCAACAACGAGTTTGGGCGGCATTCGACGCATCGAGTCAAACCGTGAGCCACTACACTATCCTCATGATCCGCTACGACTTCTCCAGCAAGGTCGTCCTCGTCACTGGCAGCTCCCGGGGGATTGGCGCTGCCATTCTGGAGGGCTTTGCCAAGGCTGGCGCCAACGTCTGGCTGCACTATTGGGACGATCCCGACGGGGCCAATCGCAAGGATGCGTTGCGGCTGGCGGACCAGTTGCGTGCCGCCGGTAACGACCCGAACATGGTTTCGGGAGATGTGCGTAAGCCCGAAGACGTACAGGGCATTATGCGCCTCATTCAAGAGCGCTCCAATGGACTCGACATCCTCGTAAACAACGCGGGCATTCTCCGCGACAAGACAATCCGCAAATTGACCCTCGACGATTGGCGCGCGGTCATGGACGTCAATCTCGACGGCGTTTTCCATTGCTGCAAATTTGGCGTCGAGATCCTGCGCGACAACGGACGCATTGTCAGTATCGCTTCGATCGCCGGATTGTTCCCATTTCACGGGCAATCGAATTACGCGGCCGCGAAGGCAGGAGTCATTGCGCTGACCAAGGTGCTCGCCAAAGAGTTGGCCAGGAAAGGGATCACCGCCAACGCAATTGCCCCTGGCGTCATTCAGACATCGATGATCGGCGATATCAAGCCAGACGTCATGGAAAGCTACTTGAAGCAAATCCCCATCGGCCGGCTCGGTAAGCCGGAAGACGTCGCCAACGCGGTGCTCTTTCTGGCCAGCGAGGAGAGTGGCTACATCACCGGGCAAGTGCTGCCTGTAACCGGCGGGTGGTTTTGAATGGTGGAAACCGCAATCATGAAGCAATTCGTCGTCGTCGTTAAGCCGTTTCGTGCGGAGGATGTCCTGCAAGCGGTGGCCGAGTTCGGCGTGCAGGATTGCGTTGTCCGCGAAGCCAAGGGGTACAGCCGGCAGAAGGGCTATTTGGAACGCTACATTGGCAGCGAGTACAGTCTGGCATTTCTGCCGAAAGTCGAGATCTCCATTTGGGTTGATGACAATCGGTGCGACGCCCTGGCGGAACGGATTGTGGCCATTGCCCGAACCGGTCGCATTGGCGATGGCAAAGTCTTCGCGGTACCGACGGCTTGGCCTGGCGCTTTGGAGTTTTGACGTAGGACGGATTGGCAATCCGTCCTACTTTCTAGCCGCCTCGATCAACTCGAGGAACTGCTGCTCCGCGTCGCGGTTGTTTTGTAGCCGGGATTGCTTCAAGCCCTGCTCGGCGAATTCGAGCGCTCGCGGCCCTTGCTTCCGTCCAAGCATGGCTTCAGCCGCCGGCGCATAGAGATTCAGCGATGCCGGTGAGCGGCCAATGGCTTCCTTGAAGACCTGATAGGCGCCATCCGCATCGCCGGACCGCGCCAATGCCTGTCCGCGAGCCAATGCATATTCGTTGCCGCGACGGCCTTCGTTGGTTGCGTTGTCCGCTTGCTCCCCTTCCGTGAGCAAATTCAAAACATCGTCGGTTTTGCCTTCTTCGCGCGCTTGACGGATCAGGTGATTAAAGAACGGATACCGGTCGGTAATGGTCGCCCGGCCAATCGCCTGGCGCCGAAGCTGGCGGCCAGGTCCGGAGCATCGAGTCGGAGTCCTGCTCGAAACGCCTGGCCGACCTGAGCATCGGAAAGTCCTTCGGATTTGATGGCGGCCAAGTTTGCGGCACTGATGGTCTCGAAGTCGATCTCCGAACCCACTTCGGGCGACGTGCTGGCAAAGCCGAGCTTGCGTCGCAAGCGATCAAAATCGTAGAGTGGGCTTCCATCTTCAACCGGCGTCGCTCCACGCAGGCATTGTTCCATGAAACGGATGAGTCCTGGCAGCCGTTTCTTGAGAGTGGGATTTCCGGCAGCGTTGAGGGGAGTCGCGCCACTAAGCGACTTGAGTGAACGATGCAACCAGGTTTCCTCGAAGTATTCGCGAGCGCGATCTCGCATTTTCTGCTCGATCTGATCGGGTTGAATTCCCTCGCGGGTGGGGAAGAGCATGATCTCCGCCACCACGTCGCCGAACTGCGCGGCGCCGGTTTCAAAAGCCGGCTCCGAAACGCTAGGGCCGACCCGCGACCGCAAGTCTTCCACAACCGATTCGACCATCGAACGATTCGAATGCCAAAGCCGGATGCCATTTCCCGCCAGGACGAAGTACGACATCATACGCGCAACCGGCGTGCCGATGCCGGTCCCCAGATCGGGAACGGGCTCCAGGACAATCGCCGTAAAAATCCCCTGCTCGCGGTCCACGTTCACGGTAAGCAATCGGTGCTCATTGCTCCAGGTTGTGATGAGTTCGCCGACTGCTTCCGGCTGGCGGATCTCGAGATAGGCTCTATGTTCCAGGTAGTCGGCCTCGTTTTCCATCCCGAACCCGCAGCGCAGCACTTCCACCAGGGCGCCTGCTTCCTCGGCTCGACCTTCATCCGATTCGAGGTCGATCGAACGAATCAAGGCCTCGACTGCTCGCTGATTGTCGCCCAGCCATGCGCGAACCAGCCCGACGTTAAAAGCCGCGGCAGGGTCGCTCGCGAACGATTTGGCGATTTCCTCGAATGCGGTAAGCGCATCGGTCAACTTCCCGGATGTGCCGGCCTCCAAAGCCGGCCCCCACGCGTCTGCACGATCGGCGGGCAGAGAGCGAAAGGCATAGGCTTTTCGCGCCGCCTCCGGAAGTTTAGACTCCGGGCCGAAAACGGAATCTAACGCCTCTTTGAGTTCCTGGGAATGCGGCGCCAAATGGTAGGCCCGATCGAGCGCGGCTCTGGCCGCAACGGGGCGGTTGAATTGAACCTCCAGTTCGCCAATGCGGGCGTAGACCTGGGCTTGCAACTCGATGGCATTGGGATCGAGCAACTCGGCGGTTTTGCGGAAGAGCAGCAACGCCCCAATACCCTCGCCTTCGTTTAAACGCATCAGCCCGCGAAGCCAATAGCCAAAGGCAAAGTTGGGATCGAGGTCGAATGCGGTTTGGATCGCTGCTTCTGCCTGCTCGCTCTTATCGTTGAGGAACAAGATCTGGGCGTGGTATCCGAAGGCCTGCGGCACTTTCGGGAATTTCTCGACCAGCTGTTGCGTCGTTTGCTCGGCGGCGGCATGTTGGCCGCGTTCATGCTGCTGCAGCGCTTTTTCAACGAAGGAAAAATACGGCTGACAGCACCATTTGAATTGCTTACCGCTGCCGCACGGACAGCTTGCATACGGAGAGATCGACATGAGATGCCTCGAGGGGACGGCTTACAAATCCGCCCTACGGTGAATTCGATTAACCTAGCGAGTTCGCTCTAATGTGAAAATCCTGCCCCGGCGCTTTGACCGGACCAGAAAAGCACATTAGGTTCTTAACAGCGCACTGGCGACGTCCCAGCGCGACGGCACAATGGCAATATCCGCCCCAATCGGCAAACTCGCTCGTGCCAGGGTGGTGGTGGAAACTGCGCCGGCCCACTCCGTCTGATCGCGAAAAGGACTGTAATTCCATGGTGACCTCAGAATTCGGGCGCCTGCGAGTGGTTTGTTTGGGATCTCCGCCGAAGCGGGCTCATCGACCGCGGCCAACTCGATCAAATCGTGGGAGAGTACCTCAAGAACTCTCCGCGCGGAACCGCCGGCCCTGGCTGAGTTCCTCGTTGCTCAGAACATTTTGAGTCCCTTCCAGTCCGAGCGCGTGCTGCAAGGGAAAACGCAGGGCCTTGTGCTCGGACCTTATGTGCTGGTGGACGCGATCGGCTCCGGCAGCATGGGGCAGGTCTACAAGGCCATATCGAAGACAGACAATCAGGCGTATGCGGTCAAGGTTTTGCCGCGGCGCAGCATGTGGAATGTGCGGCTGGCCCGCAGGCAAGTGCGCGCATTCGGTCAATTTACGCATCCCGCCGTTGTTCCGTTCGTCGACGTTGGCACCTCAGGAGGCCAGCACTATCTCGTCTGGCCCCTTGTCGAAGGAGAAACGCTCGAAACACGCGTCCAGCGGGAAGGTAAGCTGCCTACCGAAACGGCATCCTACATCATGACCCAGGTTGCGCAAGGCCTGGCGGCAGCGCATCAACATGGATTGTTCCACGGTTTGCTCAAGCCGTCGAATGTCATGCTGGCATCGGACGGTCAGGCGAGAATTCTTGACTTTGGGATCGGGTCATTGCTCGTCGAAAACGAGGGCGAATCGCTGGTCGACACGATGTCCACGGCCAACACGTTGACGAGCGGTTTGGACTGTGCCAGTCCCGAAAGCATCATGGAGCCCACGAATCGCACGCAGGCGGGCGACCAATACAGTTTCGGCTGCGTGCTCTATTACTGTCTAACCGGTCGATATCCGTTCCCGGACGGGACTGCCGTCGAAAAGATGATGGCCCATCAATTCAAGCCGCCGACGCCTCTGCGCGAATTGACCACGGCGCCGGATGGCCTGTCGGATGTGATTGATCGACTCATGCAAAAGTCTCCGGACAAGCGCTATACGGGCGTCGATGAAGTAGTGGAGGCCTTGAGTCCATTCGCCGGCGAACTCTTACGCCGCGGTTCATCGTTCGGGAGCCTCCATGGGAGCCAGTTCCCGAGCTATCCGGGAAGTTCGCGCGTCGCCGCCACCCAGATGGCAAGCCGATTTGGCGGCACGCCAATTCCGGCCAGTCATCCGGGTGTTGCCGCGAGCGCTGCCAGTCACTCGGGAACGGACGGGGCGACGTCAAACCCACGGAGGTTGCCGGTTGCTACTCCGATCCCTCCGTCCCAGGCCGGATCTCCAACCGCCCGTCCAGCACCGGTAACCCGTGCCTCATTCGGCACGCAAACCGGACCCGCGCGAGCCGTTCCAGTCTTGCGTGCTGTCCCTACGGCGGATGAGCAAGACATTCCTCTTGCTCAGGCGGTCGAGACACCGCCGCCCGCGTCGAATCGAACGGTCGAACGTCCGGCCGCACCCGCTTGGGACGAGCCAAAAGCCGGCGGCGGCATGAGTATGTTTCTGGTGTTTCTCATCGCCGCAATCGTCACGGCGGGGGTATATTTGCTCGGCAAAAACTTCCTCTTTACGGGTTGAGCCGCCTGGACTTAGTGATCGCGACCGAGCGATGAGCAATCGCTCGGTTTCTTTTTGCGCCTCCGACAACTGTGACTTCGAGAGCAGGGAACCGTAGAATGCCCCGATAGGATCAGGTCCTTTCCGAACGCGTGCGTGTCCAATCCGCCGACGAATCCGACGAAGTGTACGCGGCCGCGCCGACGTGTGGTCGTGCTCGGCTCAACCGGGTCAATTGGCACCAATACTCTCGACGTTATCGCGCAACTTCCCGATCGCTTTGAAGTCGTCGGACTGGTGGCACGCCGCCGGCACGACGATCTCTTTGCACAGGCGGAACGCCATCGGCCGCGGTGGATTGCACTTACCAATCAGCTCGAGGAGCGCGACGGAATCCCCGCCGGCGTCGAATGTATTTGCGACGATCGGACCGAAGTAGTCCGCCGGCTCCAGGATTCCGACGTGGATGTCGTGGTTTCCGCGATGGTTGGCGCGGCAGGCCTCGAGTATACCTGGGCAGCGCTGGAAGCCGGCAAAACCGTGGCGCTGGCCAATAAGGAAACGCTGGTCGTCGCCGGGCCGCTCGTCATCGATCTCGCAAAACGTTCGGGCGGGAAGATTATCCCGGTGGATAGCGAGCATAGCGCGATCTTTCAGTTGATCGGCGGAAATGCCGCCGACATCGAACGAGTCGTTCTCACCGGGAGCGGCGGCCCGTTTCGCGGTTGGAACGAATCACAATTGCGTCGCGCAACCGTTGAACAGGCGCTTGCGCATCCGACTTGGAAAATGGGCCCCAAGATCAGCGTCGATTCCGCAACATTGATGAATAAGGCCCTGGAAGTCATCGAGGCTCGCTGGCTTTTTGACCTGCCGGCCGAGCGCATCGAAGTGCTCATCCACCCGGAGTCGATGGTTCACTCGTTTGTCGAATTTGTCGACGGTTCGGTCGTCGCCCAGGTATCCCCACCGGACATGCGCCTACCAATCCAGTACGCTCTTACCTATCCGGAGAGGCTGGCCGGAGCCGCCCGGAAATTGAACTGGCATGCGTTGACTGCATTCCACTTCGAGCAGCCGAACCGGCAGACGTTTCCGGCGCTCGGCTTGGGCTATGAGGTTGCCGCGCGCGGCGGCACGACTGGGGCGGTTTTAAACGCCGCCAATGAAGCCGCCGTCGAAGCATTCCTCGAACGCCGGCTTTCGTTCCTGGACATTGCCCGCGCTTGCCGGGCGGTCCTGGACATGCACACTTATGAAGCAAATCCCACGCTTGACGGCCTTCTGGCCGCCGACCGTTGGGCTCGTCAGGAGGTCTGCCGTTGGACAAGTCTGAATCCGTGTCGTCCGTGAACGGCGTGAGCGCAGAATCCACGTCGGCGAAGGGCGGCTGGTTGTCCAACAACCTGATGCCGTTAATCTTCGTCGCGGCGATTGTGGCGCTGATCGTCTGGCGCGGTCTCGATTTTCTCAACGTCATCGTCGCCGTTCTCGGTCTCGGCCTCGTCATCTTTATTCACGAGTTGGGGCATTTCCTTGCTGCCAAGTTTTGCGACGTCCACGTTGAGACATTCAGCATTGGCTTCGGCAAGGCCCTGCCGGGCTGTCAATTTCGATGGGGAGAGACGACCTACAAGATCGGCTGGATCCCATTGGGAGGCTATGTCAAGATGGTCGGCGAGGGAGAAAATGCCGACACCGAAGAGGCGGAGGAGGATCCGCGCTCGTTCAAAAACAAGTCGGTCTGGCAACGCATGGTCATCATCTCGGCCGGCGTAGTGATGAACATGCTTCTCGGCTGCGTCTGCTTCATGGTGGCCTATTCGCATGGGGTTGAAGAGACTCCGGCGATTGTCGGGGCGGTGGCCGTTGGCTCGCCCGCATGGGAGGAAGACGTTCGAGCGGGCGACCAGATCGTCCAAATCGACGACGTCACCAAACCGACGTTCGATGACATTCGCCCCGCTGTCATGAGCACATCGAAAGGCGAGGCCATTCGCTTCCGAATCCGCGACTTGTCGGGATCGGAGCACGACGAGTATCTCGTTCCCCGGCGAAATCCCGAGGACCTCTATCCCCTCATTGGCATCAATCCAATCGATCAACTCGTTTTGGTGAAATCCAGGCGAAAGGATGTGCCGCCAGTACGGCGCTTGTCGCCGGCCGCGACAGCGACGGCGGCCGACGGATCGCATTTTCAGGGTGGCGATCGAATTGTTGCCGCCACCGATCCGGAGCAGCCGACCACGGTCCGGGACCTTCGAAGAGATTCCCGCGATCAGGGTGGGAACAAATTGGATACGCTCGACTTTATGCAGCGTCAACAACGACTGCGCGGCGAAAAGATGACGGTTCGCGTCGATCGTGATGGAACGCAACTCGACTTCACGCTCGAACCCGCCAGTACGCGCGTATTGCCGGGGGTTCGGTTTCAAATGGGCCGATTGGCCGCCTTGCGCGCCAACGGACCCGCCGTGCGAGCAACGCTCGTCAGTCCCGCCGGCGAGCCTGGCTTGCAGATTTCTCGACCCGGCCAGCCGGACGCGGGCGACAAGATCATTGCGATTGAGTTCGACGAAAACGGCAAGGAGCAACGATTCGTGGACAGCGTCGAGAAACCAGGAGAGGTTCAATTCGATCCGCTGCGAATCGGCTATGAACTCGAGAAATGGGGCGAAACTGCTAAGGATCGCACCGTGCGCATGACCGTAATGCGCTTCGCGCAGCGCCACTGCCAAATCACCGACACGCGTCACCTTCCAGATGCAGTGGGACCCAAATCTCGTCTTCAACGGCGAGACCATCCTTGGTCCCAGTTCACCAATGCCACTCTCAGGCCTCGGATTGGCTTACTACGTCGATTCGACTGTAGAGGCAGCGCCGGCCAAAGCTGGCGGACTCGCGTCGGGGGATGTTATTACTGAGGTTCGATTTCACGACGTGAATGACAAGGGTGAGGCAAAACCTGGCGATTGGCTGCCGCTGAAATCCAACCAGGGGGCCTATCTCTTTGCGGCGATGCAACGGGCGACAGCGCCAGAGATCGACTTCAAAGTTACGCGGGCCGGGGCCACGGATGTTGAAGTTTCCGAAGTCATGGCCGAGGACAACACGTGGCCGGCGGTCGATCGCGGCTTCCTGTTCCTGCGGGACACGCGCATTCAAAAGGCGGAGAATGTGGGTGAAGCGCTAGCCATGGGCCTGCATCGGACGTGGCGGACTGTGAAAGTGATTTACCAAACGCTCTATGCCACCATCTTCCGCCAAATCTCGGCTAAAACGATGAGCGGGCCACTTTCGATTGCCAGTGCCTCCTATAACATCGCCGGCAACGACCTTTGGCAATTCATCCTGTTTATTGGCC
Organism: uncultured Gemmataceae bacterium; assembly: GCA_963773845.1. Taxonomy (GTDB): domain Bacteria; phylum Planctomycetota; class Planctomycetia; order Gemmatales; family Gemmataceae; genus SIAJ01. The sequence continues at coordinate 1,847,764 of CAVZCU010000009.1, read as the reverse complement.
TGATCAACATCAACCTCGCGGTGGTGAATTTCTTGCCGATCCCCCTACTGGATGGCGGGCATATGGTCTTCCTGATTTACGAGAAGATTCGAGGCAAACCGGCGCCGGAACGAGTGCAAGCAATTGCGCTTTACGCGGGATTGGTGTTTATCTTGCTCTTAATGGCTTTCGTGATCTTCCTCGATGTGCGTCGGTTATTCTTCTGAGGACAATCAAATCGCGGACGGCGGCGTCCGGCTCCAACTGCTCGTTGGGCGACGCACGACCTACCGCCAGAAATGCCACCAACGCTTCTTGCCGTCCTGTAGCAACTTTCGAGTGGTCTCCACTACCTCACGCGCCGACTTGCACCGGGCGAGACGACCTTTGACCATGAGCTTGTTGCCGAAGATGATTAGATAGCTGTCGGGGATGTTGCTGACACCAAGTCCCCAACCTTCAAACTGCCGAAGCTTAGCAGTGATCGAAAGTAGCCATCCCGCACTCAGCGGATCGCTGCCATGGAGCTCGGCGTAGCAATAGCGCTCATGATTGGGTTGGTCATCGAGCACAAAGTAAGTGGGCTCGGGGTCGCCCCGTTCCCAAAAACTCGGATCATCGGCCAACATTAAGATTGGGTTCTCAACATCGGCGACTATCTTGATGACGCCCATTGGGCCAGTTGGTCCGTATTTGCGGCATGTTTCGACGATGCAGTTACGCACCGCGTGATAAACCTGCCAAGGCAACATACCGCCCGGGTATTGGTTTGGGACATGACCCCGAGTGAAGGCTTCAACTTTTAGTGAATCTAAGCCTTTCAACGATGCCTCCGCGCCAAACCGCCGAACTCGGATTTATATTTAGCCCAGTTCCGGAATTGGTCGGCCGCCCTCGGTGATTATGTTGACCGGCCGGCCCTGCGGATTGAGCCACTGCGAATCGAGCGAGATGTCGAGATGCTTGAACACTGTGGCCGCCAGGTCCGACGGCGAAACGCGGCCGCTCTTGATCGTGCCGCCCTTGCTGTCGGTGCTGCCGATCGTCTGACCGTGCCTCAATCGGCCACCAGCCATGAGCATTGACATCACCGGTGTCCAGTGGCCACGGCCGCGGTCCTGGCTCATCACGGGCGAGCGGCCAAACTCGCCCATCATCAGAACGAGCGTTGAGTCGAGCAGCCCTCGGACTTCCAGATCTTCAATCAATGTCGTCAGCGCACGATCGATGGTCGGCAGGATCGGCGTAAGCCCTTTTTGAATGCCGCCCCAGGGGGGGACGTTGTCGCCGTGATGGTCGAAATAGCCCCATCGGCCGCTGACTACAACGAACATCGTACCCGCCTCGACCAGCCGGCGAGCGAGCAGCGCCTTTTCGCCGACACTAATGCGGCCATAGGCATCGCGCACCTTGTCGGGCTCGGTGCTCAGATCGAACGCCCGGCGGACCTCCGCCGAACTCACCATGTCGTAGGCCATCGCGCGTATAGCGGTCGATCTGCTCGGACTGCGTGCTCGCATCGAGATCGCGGCTGAAGTTGTCGAATTCATGGCGCAGATCGCCTCGCTCGGCCAATCGCGGTACGTCGAGTCCCGCGGCGAGCGCCAATCGACCGGGTAGTTCGTTGCCCTTCACAGGCGCATACACCGAGCCCATGTGGCCGGCGCCCCAGACGTCCGCTTTCCACGAATCGGCGAGGCCGATGAACGCCGGCATGTTCGCCACGTTCGGCCCGCGGAATTTGGCGGCGACCGAGCCCATCGACGGGTACCCGCCGCCGTCCTTACCGTCGTCGGTTCGGCGTGCGAGTGGATTGCCGGCTTGCATCGTAATGGGGGTGTGATTGCTGGCCGAGCAATCGACGGCGCGAAGAACGCTCAGCTTGTGCGCCAGTTTCGCCTGTCTTGGTAAATGTTCGCAGAAGCGAATGCCAGGGACGCTGGTCGCAATTGTCGAATAAGGACCGCGAATATTGTCGGGCGTATCCGGCTTCGGATCCCAAGTGTCAATCTGGCTCGGCCCACCGGAAAGCCAGAACAGAATGACTGATTTACGATCGCGAGCGCTTGGATTGGCGACACGGGCACGAAGCGTATCTGCAAGACTCAGCCCAGCGAAACCGGCAAGGCCGGTCTGCAAGAACCAGCGCCGGGAGCCGACGCGAATCAGATCGCGTGCGGCCGGGCAAAACGGATTGAGCCGAGCCAACTGGTGCTCAAGGGCATGGCGGGTCGGAAGCGAGCTTGGCATGAACGCACCGGCGGGAATGGACTGGTCGGCAGGTACAATGACTATCGCCGATCGAGTCGCAAAATTGAATAGGAAATCGGGTCAAGTGGCGCGATTCGCCGCGCCAATCAGCTGATCGGCAGCACGATCGATATCGTCTTCTGTAGTGAATCGTCCCGCTGACAGCCGCACTGCCCCCTTGCCGATCTCCGGAGAAACGCCCATCGCACTCAGAACGGGCGAGAGCGACACTTTGCCCTCGTGGCACGCCGAGCCCGTCGACGCCGCCACACCGGGGACCGATTGCAACAATTCGGCGCCAACGTGACCGACAAAGTTCACGTTCAACGTATTGGGCAGTCGCATGGTGGCGTGTCCGTTCAAGACAATGCGATCGCCCAGCGCACGATTGAGTGCTTCGTGCAAACGATCGCGAAGAGAACGCAAGCGTTCGGTCGCGCCAGGCAAACCGGCGGCGGCAACCTCCGCGGCCTTACCGAGAGCAACGATGTACGGCACATTCTCGGTTCCGGCACGTCGCCCACTCTCGTGGCCAGCGCCATGGATCAACGATTCGACCGCGACACCGCGGCGAACGAATAATGCTCCGACCCCCTTCGGGGCGTACAGCTTGTGCCCGGCAATCGTGAGAAAATCGAGGCCAAGTTCACGAACATTGATTGGCACTTTGCCGAGCGACTGAGCGCAATCGGTATGAATGAATACGCCGGCGGCGCGGCAATGTCTCGCGATCTCCACGATCGGCATGAGCGTGCCCACTTCGTTGTTCGAGTGCATCACGCTCACCAGCCTTGTTTGCGATTGGATCGCCTTCCGAACGTCGTCGGGGTCGACCATGCCGGACCGATCGACTGGCACGATGGTGACCGAGCATCCGAGCCGGCATAGAAAGTCGATCGGTTTCCGTGTGGCGGGATGTTCGACGGCAGTCGTAACGATGTGGCACGACTGGCCAAGACAAGTTCCCTTGATCGCCTGGTTGCTCGCCTCCGACCCGCCGCCGGTGAAGACGATCTCGTCCGGCTCTGCTGTAATGAATGCGGCCACCTGAAGACGGGCTTTTTCCACGGCATCGTGTGCAATCTTGCCGTAAGCATGCGTGCTCGATGGATTGCCGAAGTGGTCGGTGAGAAACGGGAGCATCGCCGCGCGGACCGCGGGGTCGATGGGCGTGGTTGCGTTGTAGTCGAGGTAGATGGGTGACATGCTCAATGATTGTCGATCGAAAGACCCGATCCACAAAATGGGCAGTAGTCGATACGAACATACGAACGGCCTCCATCGTGGATCAAGATGCCGTATTCACCCTTTGCTGGGAAAAAGTGGATGATGCAATCGGGACACTCGTGTGGAACATTGTGCTTGTAGCACGACCAGTTCAAAAACGATTCCATGATCGCGCAGCAATAATTTGGATTGGCCACGACGAACCCCGCGATTGCGTTAGTGGTCGCTAATCAATCATTTCCGTCTCGAACTGAATCACGTTCTGCTTGCCGCATTCGTAAACATTCGTCATCCACTTCACGCATGAATTCGCTGTCGCCAAACATTCCGACAACTCGACGCCAGTCTTTCGGACGTGCCGGCCAAACAGCCAATGCGTGCTCCAGTGCTTCGATGCGCTTTGCCAATGATTCGAGTGTCAGGTCGGCCATCGGCGTCTCCGAACTTAATTCGTCAATAATTCTATCTCATGCTCGCTATCCTACCAAACTGACCGGACAAAGTCGGGAATCGAATCATGCTCGAAGTCTCCGCCGCTCTTGACATCGTTCTCGAGCATACTCGCCCCCTCGCGACTGAAGCCACGACGCTCACCCCGGCTGTCCTGGGGCGTGTTGTGGCAGAAGATGTTGCGAGCGACATCGATTCGCCGCCCTATGCGAAATCGATCATGGACGGCTACGCGGTTCGCGCTGCGGATGCCAAGACCGGCGTGGTGCTAACCGTCATCGAAGAAATTGCTGCGGGCAAAACGCCAACGCGAACTGTCAATGCGGGCGAAGCGGCCCGCGTCATGACCGGGGCGCCGATTCCGGACGGCGCCGACGCGGTTATTCCCCACGAGGAGACCGAATTGTCGGGGAACGCGGTTCGGCTGCGTGGGGCGACTTCCCCCGGCCAGTTTATCCTGTCGCGCGGCCGAGAGATGAAAGCGGGCGAAGTTGTCATTCCGAACGGAACGCCAATGACGCCGGCGGCGTTCGGGTTGCTCGCGGCGATTGGACGGACAGCGGTTCGAGCGTATCGGCCTCCGCGACTGGCAATCGTCTCGACAGGCGATGAACTCGTCGAACCATCCGAATCGCCGGGTCCGAGTCAAATTCGCAATAGCAACGGCCCCATGCTCCTCGCCCTCGCTGCCCAGGCTGGTGCGAGTGGAGAGTATTTCGGCATCGCCCGCGACGATCCGGATCACTTGCGGACCCTTGTCGCCAGGGCGTTGGCGAGCGCCGATGTGCTACTTCTTTCCGGTGGGGTGTCGGCGGGGAAGTTCGATTTTGTGCCGGGGGTTTTACAGGACCTCGGCATGCAGGCGCATTTTCACAAAATCCGCATGAAGCCAGGCAAACCGCTGTTGTTTGGAACTCGCGGCCAGACTTTGATCTTTGGACTGCCCGGCAATCCAGTCAGTTCGTTCGTCTGCTTTGAATTGTTTGTCCGGCCGGCCTTGCGAAAAATGGGTGGGCATGCCATAAATGGTCCAACGTTTGTCCAGGTTCTCCTGTCAGCGGACTTGAAAACGCGAAACGATCGGCCGACCTACTTGCCCGGCCGCCTGGAAGCGACGCCCGAGGGTTGGCAAGTCCGCGGGACGGCTTGGTTCGGCTCGGCAGACCTGCGGGGCCTGTTCAATGCCAATGCGCTGATTCGGGTCGATGCCGGCGAGGTGGCCTTGGCCAAAGGCACGCCAGTCCCGACACTAACTCTGTAGCGAAATTCGCCAGAATTCAGAACGCACCGAGCGCACACTGAATTCTGGCGAATTCCGTTACGAGATTTGGTGGCAGAATTCCGCAAGGATTGCGCATGTACGATCCCAGCCTTTCGCGCAGCCGCGTCTCCCTTCCTGCCATTGTGAGCGGGTTGCTACTGTACGTATCGTTCTTTCCACTGAATCTCGGCTTCCTGGGTTGGATTGCGCTCGTTCCCCTGCTCTCACTGGTCCGGGCGAATGCCCGGTCGCGACGAATCTATTTCGCGACATTCGTCGGTGGACTGGTGTGCTACGTGCCGGCCATCGAATGGATGCGCGTTGCGCATCCAGCCATGTACGGTGCGTGGATATTCGTCGCGATTGTCTGCGCATTGTTCCTGATGATGACGATGGCGATCATTCGTAAGTTGGATCGCGTCGGTTTGCCGTTATGGCTCTCAGCACCAATTGGATTCATCGCGGTCGAGTATTTCCGATCGCATTTCCCCACGGGCTACACATGGCTGGAAATGTTCCACGCCCGGCATCCGATCGGCTTCGGCTGGTACATGATCGGCCACACGCAGCACGATTATCTGCAATTCATTCAGATCGCGGACGTCACGGGCGTCTATGGCGTGACCTTCCTCGTCGTGTTGGTCAATGCCGTCATTTGGCAATTGCTCGAACGCCGGCCGGGAATGCGCGCGTGGTTCCGGGTGCCCGGCATTCCGGCGACACCTTCATGGCGGCCGAGCATTGTTGCACTCAGTCTTTTGATTGTCACATTTGTTTACGGCATCGTTCAGACGAGTGGCAGCAGTTTTGACGAAGGGCCGCGGGTCGCGCTCATCCAAGGTGATCTTGAACAAGACATTAAGAACGTTAAGGGCAACGAAATGGCGAAACATTTCGCCGATTTGGCCGAGGAGGCAGCCCATCCGCCAGCCGGTGAGCCCAAGCCTGACCTAATCGTTTGGCCTGAAACAGCATTCGTATTCCCCTGGGTCGAAATGGGCCCAGGTTCCAACGTGAAGATGATCCCGGAGAAAGAAGTCCGGACCGAATCCGAGCGGAGTTTCAGTCCGGAGAAAAACCCACGCATCGAATTTGAGCGAAACTACAAGTGGATTCGCTACGCGATTGAGGAGTTCTCTCGTGATTGGCGAATTCCGACGCTGCTCGGGTTGAATACGATCCAACTGGAAGCCGACGGTAAACAATGGAAATACAATTCCGCGCTGCTGGTGGACAAGATTGGCCACCCGGTCGCCCGATACGACAAGATTCACCTGGTTCCGCTCGGCGAGTACGTGCCGTTTCCGGAGACGTTTCCGTTCCTCAAAAAGTTCACCCCATATCAGTCGGACTATAGTTGCCGGCCGGGGGAGCATTACACGCGGTTTCCGCTACAAGTCGGTGATAAGTCTTATCACTTCGGTTGCGTGATCTGTTATGAAGACACGGATGCCTCGCTCGCTCGTCACTATGTGCGACCCGGGGAGGAGCCGGTCGATTTCTTCGTGAACATTTCCAACGATGGCTGGTTCAAGGGCACCGAGGAACACGAAGAGCATTTGGCCATCTGCCGATTTCGGGCCATCGAGACGCGGCGGAGCGTGGTGCGAGCCGTCAACATGGGTATCTCGGCAATCATCGATCCGGATGGACGCATCGTAGCGTTGCCTGGCCCAACCTGGGCGAAATCGAAGAAGGTCAAAGGCATCGTTCGTGGGTCTATCCCGTTGGACGATCGAACGACGCTCTACGCCCGATTCGGCGATTGGCTGCCGGTGTCTGCGTGGTTGGTGATTTTCGGGGGTTTCATCTTTGGCTTTGTCCGGCGAGGAAAAGCCGCCTGACCGGCGGCGCTCGTTCAAGCGCTTTGTCCGGCGTTGGACGATACTCCTCGGCGGCGGTTACCTGTTGATCTGCTTTATCATGTGGTTGATCGAAAATCGGCTTGTGTTTTATCCCATCACGGCGGCCGAAGCCTGGGAGCCGGCGCCGGTCGCGGTCATCGAAGACATCGAACTCACTTCTCCGGCCGGCAACCGAATTCACGCCTGGTGGCTTCCAACCACTCCCGATGCACCGGTGTTGCTTCTGTGTCCGGGAAACGCGGGCAATCTCAGCGGCCGGGGACCGAGTCTGGTGCGAATCTCCGAAGGGCTCGGTGTCTCGGTCCTGATCTTCGACTATCCGGGGTACGGCAAGAGCCGCGGCAAGCCCAACGAGGCTGGCTGCTATGATGCGGCCGAGGCGGCGATCCGCTGGCTCCAGAACGAGAAGCAGATTCCGACCGAAAGGGTGATTCTTTACGGCGAATCGCTCGGCGGCGGGGTGGCGAGCGAGATGGCGAGCCGATATCCATTTGCGGCGCTCATTTTGATCAAAACGTTTACCTCCCTACCCGCAGTGGCGAAGGTCCATTACCCCTGGTTGCCCGTTTACTGGCTAATGAGCAATCGCTTCGACACCATCTCGAAATTGCCCAAATTCCATTGCCCCATTTTCATCGCCAGCGCCACGGCCGACACCGTGGTGCCGTACGAGCAAGGCGAGTCGCTCTTTCAAGTTGCGAATGAACCCAAGCAGTTCTTCCGGGATGAGGGAAGCGAGCACAACGAACCGCTGCCGGACCAACTCTGGGTCGAACTCAGCGCATTCCTGTCGAAGTGGTAAGCGATTTCCGGGAATTTGAAATCTGCGGCCGACGTATTCTATATTCGATTGCCCGACTGCCATGAACCCCTCGAGCAGCGGGCCATCGAGTTCCCGTCTATGCACTCTGCCTTGCAACTTTTGGTGGCGATTTCCACATTTACACCGGCCCAATCCGCCACGGACGACCCGATTCTCGCATGGAATGAGGCGACCTTACAGTCGATCAAGGCCGAAAAGACGCCTCCGCCGATCGCCGCCCGGCAACTGGCGATTCTGCACATCGCCATGTTCGATGCCGTCAACTCGATCGCCCGGCGATACAAGCCGTTCGAAGTCGATAAGACGGCCCTGGAGGGCACATCACTGCACGCAGCCGCCGCGGGAGCTGCTCAGCAGGTGCTCACGTACTTCTATCCGGAGCGCGCGAGAAAGTTTGATGCTCTTTACGAAAACTCGGTACCGACCGACTCCGAATCCGTTCGCCGCGGCCTGGCGCTTGGCCGCTACGTGGCCAAGGAGATTCTGAAGTGGCGCTCGGAGGACGGTTCCGATCAGGAGGTTCGCTATGTTCCCGGTGATAAGCCCGGTCAGTGGCGGCCAACCCCGCCGACTTTCACGAAGGCGCTCGTTCCCCATTGGCCGAATGTGACCTGCTTCGCCCTGCGGCGGGGCTTTCAGTTTCGCTCGGACGGACCGCCGAAAATGACCGACAAGGCCTACACGGAAGCGTTCGCCGAGGTCAAACGGCTTGGCCGAAAGACCGACTCCGATCGCACGCGCGATCAGACGGAAATTGCTCACTTCTGGGAAGACGGGTCAGGGACCGTGACGCCACCCGGCCACTGGAACCACATCGCTCAAGACATATCGCGGCAGCAACGCCTGTCGCTTATCGAGAATGCGCGTCTGTTTGCCTTGCTCAACGTGGCCTTCGCCGACGCGGGCATTGCCTGCTGGGACTGCAAGTATCATTTCAGCCTCTGGCGGCCGGTTTATGCGATTCGCGAAGCCGACCGCGACGGCAATTCCGATACGACGGCCGATCGCGATTGGGAGCCGCTCTTGATCACGCCGCCGTTCCCGTCGTACACATCCGGACATAGCAGCTTTAGCGGGGCCGGCGCGAGGATTTTGGCCGGCGTAATCGGTTCGGATACCTTTCGGTTCGAATCGACATCGGACGGCCTACCCGGCGTAACGCGGCGATTTACGAGCTTTTGGGCCGCGGCCCAGGAAGCGGGCATGAGCCGCATCTATGGCGGAATTCACTGGCAATTCGACAACACCGACGGCCTCCGCTGCGGCAAATTGGTCGCGGAGCATGTGCTCAAAACATGCATGCGGCCGTTGCGGCAGTGACGGGCATTGAGGAAGAACCCAACACAAAGTCACCAAGATCACACAAAAAACGCAAAGTGGAGCGGCGTTGGTCATTTTTGTGACTTTGTGTGATCTTGGTGCCATTGTGTTGGGTTCTTCTCCTCTTAAAGACCTTGGAACCAGGACCGCGGAAAACTAAGACAGACGACGCCCCCGGTCTCTTTCTGGTGAGCCTCATGCGTCGCGCTGCCATTCTCGTCTTTCTGTCGCTTCCGACTCTCCTTACCGCCGGCCAGTTCAACAAGGTGTTGAAGGTCGGCGATGCGGCGCCGGCCTGGAAGAATCTCCCGGGGACGGACGGCAAAAAGCATTCGCTTGCCGATCAGGCGGGAAAGGACCTGGTTGTCGTGGCGTTTACCTGCAACAGTTGCGAGGTCGCGCAGGAGTACGAGCAACGCATTATCGCGTTCGCCAAGAAGTACAAAGACAAGATTGCGTTTGTGGCCATCAATGTAAACACGATCCCCGAGGATCGTTTGCCCGCGATGAAGAAGATGGCGGTCAAGAAGAAGTTCCCATTCGAATACCTCTACGACGAGACGCAAAAGATCGCGAAAGACTACGGGGCCACGCATACGCCAGAGTTCTTCGTCCTCGACAAGAGCCGCAAGATTGCCTACATGGGCGCGATGGATGACCGGATGAACGCAGCCGAAGTGAAAGAAAGGTATCTGCAAACTGCGGTCGATGCACTACTCAAGGGCGACAAGCCAGCCAAGGTCGAAACCAACGCCATCGGCTGCCTGATTCGCTGGAAACGCTCGCGCGACTGACCGGCCCGGGGCGCATGGCTGCGCAAAGTCTTCGCTCCGAGGCGGCCGTTGCCAGCCGCCCTCCATCCGTTCGCTCAATGCTTTGAATGGCAGTACTATTTCTTCTTCGGCCCGGTGATGGCGTTCAAATTGTCCCTAGCATTTTCCAGCGATTTCTTGGCTCCAGCATGATCGTTCAGATCAGCAAGCAACGCATTGACCTGGGCGAGCAAATCGTCGCGCACGCGCTGGTAGTCCTCGTTGCCAGTTCCGTTCTTAACCTGCTCGCGGGCATCGGCCAACGTCGGCCGCAAGCCATCGTCGAGGAGGTTTTGAAGAAGCTTCGTCAATTCCTCGACTCGGTCCGAATCCTTGGCTTCGCGCGCCTTGGTGATTTCCTGGCTGAAATCAAACAGGACTTTGTAATACGAATCGGCGCGCTTCACGTAGTCGTTGGGAGTCTGCGAGGACTCGACCGTTTTTTCGACCAGTCGCTCAATCATCGGCCGGTTCTTCTTGAACAAATCGGCACGCTGCGGCGGCATCAGGGCTTTGGGCCCTTGCGCACCAACTACGGCGGCGAAGGCTGCGAACGCAAATAGTGCGAGGAGTCGGCGGATCATAGCTCGCTCCTCTGTATGAGCTTCGTGAGTTCAAACCGGGCGGTCCGTGCCGTCTCGGCAATGTCGTATAAGGGTTGCTGCGAGCCCACCGGCGCATCGGCCGCGCGGAGGTTTGCTTCCTGCTCCGCCTTGGCGAGTTTCTCGGCGTAGGCGGGGAGCTTCGCGCGGCGTTCCTCTCCTGAAAGCGCCGCGCTTGCGGCACCAGCCCGTCGCGGATCACCTGATCGTACATCTTCGCGAGCGAAGTCATTTCATTGCCGGGAGTCACTTTGGATAGCGTTCGCGCTTCCTCGTGTATCGTGTCGGCAAGCTTGGCGAGTACATCGACTCGCGCTGCGGCATTCGGAGCCGTATCAAGTTTCACCTTAGCCGCGACAACCTCCTTGAGCATTGGATCGGGTCCGGCCGCCACTACCGGATTCTCCTTCGACTTGCCCCCATAAATGGACCACGAAATCGCGCCAACCAAGATTGCGGCTGCGACCAAACCCGCGGGCCATAAACGCGCCAGCCGTTCTCCGAGAGGTTGCCGTGCATTATTGGCTGGGCGCGCCGATGTCTTCACTGGCAACGGAGTCTTGATGATGGGCGACTTGGCCGTTGATTTCTTCGGCTTCACTGCTCGCGGGGATGGCGCCTGGAAATTGGCTAACAGCTGACGCTTCGTATTGCCATTGCTTGCCGGAATGGCAACGGCTGCAACCGCGGACTCAACTTGAATGACGACACGATGCCATGCCCGGCAGGCGGAACAGCCGTCCACGTGAGCCTGCAATGGCTGCGGCAATACTGCCGGGTCCGCCAGAGCGAGGATTCGGTTGCGGGCGGATGCACAGTTCATGTTGAAGTCGGCTCGTTCGGAAGCAAATCGGGGGCCAAAACCGACATGAGCTTTTGTCGGGCCTTAAACACTCGCCAGCGGGCGGTTTCCTCAGTGATTCCCATCACCTCTGCAATGTCTCGGAACGACAATCCCTCATCCACTCGCAGCATCAATGCCCCGCGAAAATCGCTGGGCAACTTGGCCACCGCCTCCGCGATGATTGTCAAAGCCTCCCGGCTCAGCGTCTCACTGACTGGGCCCTGGGGTTCCTCCGCAATCTCAGGAACCAACGGCTGGCGATTATGGCGGATCGAGCGCCGCTGATTCACAAAATTATTGTGCGCGATCCGGAACAACCATGCTCGAAAATTCGTTCCCGGTCGAAAGCTATTCACCGCCGCGAATGCCTTAAGAAACGTCTCCTGCGCGATATCCTCCGCCACCGACCCGTCGCGAGTAAGACGGCACAACCAGCGATACAGGCGTTCCCAATATCGTTCGACCAATGCGGCAAAGGCAGGTCGATCTCCCGCTTGCGCCGAGAGGATCAACTCGGCCTCGTCGCCAGTGAAGGGCTCGGGTTCAGCAGCCACGCGGCGTTCTACCGGGATCAGGGGGCACCCCCGTCGCATTCGTCCAACCGTGCCCGAGTCATCCGCCACTCTTTCTCAAGAGTACAACCCGGCCCGACGCCGGACGTTGGCGTCGAAAAGTCAGTTTAGCAGTCGCGGTCGGCGATCCCGCCGCCCATTTTGAGGCTTTAGGTAGATTTTTCACGTATGATAAAATAACCATCAGATTGATGTGGTCGCTTGGAAACCTTGCAACGGCGGGAGGCTTGCGATTATCCGCACTCCAACGCGGTTGCATTTGCCGAGTGATTTCATCCAACCTTCGTCCGCTGCATATGATGGAATGGGTCGCACCCATGATGTAAGGACTTCGCTTTGGATAGCATCGAGCGCACACACGATTCCAAGCCCACTATTGGTTGCGTGGCCGTTCCTGGACCAGGCACTACCGCGATTGACCAACCGCGCATCCGGGCGGCCGTAAGGGAATTGCTGCTGGCCATTGGTGAAGACCCCGACCGCGATGGTCTGCTCGAGACGCCCGCTCGCATCGCACGCATGTTTGCCGAGGCCTTCGCCGGGATGCACGTCGATCCCCGTGTGCTCTTGCGGAAGACCTTTGAAGTCGACCACGAGGAAATGGTGCTCCAGAAGGACATCGCGTTTGCCAGCTTCTGCGAACATCATTTGTTGCCCTTCACGGGCCAGGCTCACATTGCGTACATACCAACGGGCCGAGTCGTGGGGTTGAGCAAGTTAGCTCGCGTCGTGGATGCGGTCGCGCGCAAGCCGCAGATCCAGGAACGCATGACGCAAGAGATTGCGGATCTGCTGCAAGAAGAGTTGACCCCGCGCGGCGTGCTCGTCGTGGTGGAAGCGACGCACACATGCATGACGGTGCGCGGCGTACGCAAGCCCGGAACGGTATGCGTGACGAGCGCTGGACGCGGCCTCTACCAAACGAATGCCGCAGCCCGGAGCGAAGTGCTAGGGCATATCAACAGCCCGCGGACGGGACACTAGGTGATCCCACGTGTGCGATTCGGCTGTAGGACGGATTGGTAATCCGTCCCGTGAGGTCCGGCAAGGACGGATTGCCAATCCCTCTTACAGCCGAATCGCACCCGTGAACTTGGGCCGGACGCCGACTCGGAGCCGGGCGTGGATTCTTCAACATTGCGGAAGCGCCTGCGCGACGACTTCCGCCGTCAATTCCGTGGCGAATTGCTGCTCGATGCCCCTTCTCGCGCCGTCTATTCGACCGATGCCAGCCTGTTCGAAATCGAGCCGCTCGGCATCGCCATTCCGCGCATGAAGCCGATCTCTCCTTCGTCGTCCGTTACGCCCAAGAGCATTCGCTGTCTCTGATGCCGCGCGGAGGCGGAACTGGTGTTGCGGGTGAATCGCTGGGACACGGGCTCATCGTCGATCTCAGTGTCCATTTCCGCGACATTCTGGAAATTGGCGACAATTGGGTTCGCGTTCAATCGGGGGTCGTTCTCGACCAGCTCAACCGGCAACTGACACAAATTGGCCGGCGATTCTCGCCCGATCCCGCAAGTTCCCGTAGTTGCACACTTGGCGGGATGATTGCGACAAATGCCTCCGGCAATCGTGCCGCGATCCATGGGAGCACGCGCGACCACATCGATGGTCTGCGCGTCGTCTGGGATGACGGCACGGCCGACGACGTCAATTCGATCGCGAATGGCCCGGCGAAATCGGAACGCACGGTGGCTATTCGCGAGGCGATTCGCGAATTGTTGCGGACGAGTTCTGGGCTGATTGAGCGGCATCATTCGCGTGGGCGATTCGACCGATGCGGTTATGCCCTTCATGAGGCCTTGCGATCAAATGGCCGGGAGCTGATGCAGTTGCTCGTTGGTTCCGAAGGGACGCTCGCCTTCACGACCGAGGCGCGGCTACGGACTGTTCCATTGCCGGGCGGGCGCTCGGCCGCCTTGTTTGGCTTTACATCCTTTGAGGCCGCATTGCAGGCCGGGCTTCAGCTTCGGGAAACGTCCCCTGCCGCGTGCGAATTGCTCGACCGGCGATTGCTTTCACTGGCCCGTACCCAGGCGCTGGACGTGGCTGCGCTCATTTCTTCGGAAATCGAAGCGGCGATTCTGGTCGAATACGAACGGGACAGCGCGGCAGAAGCCGAGAACACCGTTCAGTCTCTGCTTTCGCCGCTTCACGATATGCAGCGTGCCGCTGCGCTGACTATCCCGGCGTTCGACGAGGTGGACGTTGATGAGCTGCTTGCAATTCGTGCTGCGGCCCTGCCGACGCTTTATGCGCTGGGAATGGGCCGTCGTCCGCTGGCATTCGTGGACGACATTGGTCTGGCGCCGGAAGACATGTTGGCGTTCGTCGGCCGAGCCAACTCGGTTTTGAAGAAATTCGATGTCTCGGCGTCGACCTTGATTCGTGTCGCCACCGGCCAGATCCACCTCCGCCCATTTCTTAATCCGGACGACCCTGCGGATGCCAGCATCTTGTGGCCGCTCGCCGAAGAACTTCACGGTCTGGCAATTGAACTCGGCGGTACGGTCAGTGCGCAGTATGGAACGGGAATCGCCCGCACTCCGTGGACCGCTCGACAATATGGCCCGCTGTTCCCGGTGTTCCAGGAATTAAAGCGCGTCTTCGATCCCCGGAACATTTTGAATCCCGGTAAGATCGTCGGCCCCGATCCGAGTCGGCCCGCATGGCCACTACGATCCGCCGAACGCGCTGCCAAAACAGATCCTCCCGCCTCGCAGCGTCCAACACCACTGCTCCTGTGGTCGGAAAATGAAATGACATCGGCGGTATCCGCCTGCAATGGCTGTGGGGCTTGCCGTTCCGAGGATACGGCCCAGCGCATGTGTCCAACCTTTCGCGCCACGCACTCCGAGCGTGCTTCGCCGCGAGCCAAGGCCAACCTGTTCCGAACAATTGTCGAAGGCGGCCTCTCCGACGCCAATGAAGACGACCTGCGTGCCGTCGCGGACCTGTGCATCAATTGCAAGATGTGCGCGCTCGAGTGTCCCGGACGAGCCAACATTCCGAAGCTGATGCTCGAAGCGAAAGCGGCCAATCATGCGGCCCAGGGTTGGCGGCGGTCCGCCTGGTTTCAGGCCCGAATCGAGGGTCTGGCCAGTCTTGGGAGCAAAGCGGCGCTGACCTCCAACTTCTTGCTTCGCCGGCCAACGATCCGGTGGATCCTGGAGCGTGTGTTCGGCCTTGCCCGGCGACGCGCCCTGCCTGCTTTTGCGTTCCGCACCTTTCTCGGCCGCGCACGCGGACGCGGGCTCATGCGACGACCAAGCGGCGTTCCAGGCGTCGCCTATTTCGTGGACACGTATGCCAATTTGTTTGACCCAACCATTGGCGAGGCGACAGTGGCGGTCTTGCGGCACAACGGCATTCCGGTCTATGTGCCTTCAAAGCAACGCGGTTGCGGCGCCATGGCGCTGGCACAGGGCGACACCGACGTGGCGCGCGAACGTCTGATTTACAATGTGCGCCGCCTGGCCGATTGCGTTCGAAAGGGCGACACCATTGTCTGCTCCGAGCCGACGGCGGCCTTGTTTTTCCGACTCGACGCGCCCGGCCTGCTCGATGATGCGGACGTCCGGCTCGTCGCGGAGCACACGGTCGAGCTGACCGCCTATCTATGGTCGCTGCATGAGAAAGGCAATTTGCGCACCGACTTTCAACCGCTTGATCTCGTGATTGGTCATCATGTGCCGTGCCACATTAAGGCGCTGGGCGAAGGAGTGCACGGCCCGGCCTTGCTGTCGTTGATCCCCGAACTCAATGTAAGTAAAATTGATGTGAGTTGTTCGGGGATGGCAGGGACCTTTGGACTTAACGCCAAGAGCTTGCCCACCTCGCTTCAAGCCGGGCAGACGATGCTCGATGAGCTTTCCCGTTCAACCTATGCAAGCGGCTCATCCGAATGTTCGGCCTGCCGGATGCAAATGCAGCAGGGCGCCGGCAAGCGAGCGCTGCATCCCGTGCAGTATCTGGCTTTGGCATATGGCTTGATGCCGAAATTGGCCGATCGATTGCGGCGGCCGTTGAAGGGACGGGTTACTTCGTGACCTCAATCGTTTCCGTACGCCTTTTTGCTCGAGTACGTGAAGTGGCGAATGCCGAATCGGTCGATGTGCCGCTGACTGGCCGTATGACCGTTGCCGACCTGCGTCGGCAATTGGCGATGCAAATACCGGCAGCTCAAGTATTGATTGCACGCTCCGCGTTTGCAGTCAATTCCGACTATGCCGCCGAGAACCATATCGTGGATGCAACGGACGATGTGGCCATTATTCCGCCCGTCAGCGGAGGGTAGGTGAATCCACTATGATCCGATTGACGCGTGAAACCATCGATCATGCCGCTCTGACGAAATTGGTTCGACGGCCCCAATACGGAGCCGTCGTCACGTTTCTTGGCACGGTGCGCGATTTGACTGGCGAGCATGTGACTTCGGCGCTCGAGTACGAGGCCTTCGCACCGATGGCCGAGGCGAAGATGGCCGAAATCGAAGAGGACGTTCGTTCGAAATGGGCCGGCTGCGAAGTCGCAATGATTCATCGGCTCGGACGACTCGAAGTGGGCGACGTGAGTGTGGGTGTCGCCGTGAGCACCTCCCACCGGGCGGACGCGTTTGCGGCCTGCAGGCATGCAATCGATCGGCTCAAAGAAATGGTGCCGATCTGGAAGAAAGACATCGGGCCACGCGGAGAATCGGAGTGGATTCATCCGGATCCAACCATGGGAGCGCAGCGATGAGTGCCCGGTTGCCGCTTCCGCTCGCGTCAGCCGGCGAACGGCCAAACGCGATTCCACGTCCCGTGTCAAATTCGACGCTGGTCGATACGTTCGGCCGCGTCCACGACAACCTGCGAATTTCGGTTACCGATCGCTGCAATCTGCGCTGCACCTATTGCATGCCCGAGGACGTGAAATTCCGTCCCAAGGACGAATTGCTGACATTCGAAGAAATTGCCCACTTTGTGCGTGTGGCGGCGACGCTGGGCGTCACGAAGATTCGCCTCACGGGCGGTGAACCATTGGTCCGCCGCGATCTCGACAAACTCGTCGGCCAACTCGTCACCATCCCCGGCATTCACGACATTGGTCTCACTACAAACGGCCTCTTGCTCGAAGCGCAAGCTCATGCGCTTCGCGACGCGGGCCTGCGGCGACTGAACGTCAGCCTGGACACGCTCGATGCGGATCGCTTCCGGACTATCACCCGGCGCAATGGCCTGGAGCAAGTGCTCGCGGGCTTGCGGGCCGCAAGGGAAGCCGGGTTTGCCCCGATCAAAGTCAATGCCGTCAGTATTCGCGGCTTCACGGAACCCGATGTCGTTCCGCTAGCGGAGTATTGTCGCGAGAACGGATTTGAACTTCGTTTCATCGAGTACATGCCCATCGGCGCCGATCCCTGGGAGCGCGACAAGGTGCTGCCGGCCCAGGAGCTGCTGGATCGACTGGGCGAGCGATTCGGAAAGCTACTGCCCCTCAGCGAGGCGGATCCGCATGCACCTGCCCTGGAGTTTGCTTTTGCGGATGGTCGGGGGAATGTGGGCATCATCGCCTCGGTCACGCGGCCCTTTTGCCACCAGTGCAATCGCTTGCGGCTGACCGCCGAAGGCAAAATGAGGAATTGTCTCTTTGCCCTCGACGAAGTAGACGTGAAACCGTTGCTCCGCGAGCGTCATGACGACGATGGGCTCGCGGAGATGATTCGCCAAACGGTTTGGGACAAGTGGGAAGGCCACGAGATCAACTCCGCCCAGTTTGTGAAACCCGAACGGACCATGCACGCGATCGGTGGATGATTCAGGGATTCTCTTGGCCTTGGCTCCCATTTGAATGCACAATGAGAGAAGCGTTCGCCGACTCACCACTGGGCTTCGCCATGCCGTTTCGAAATCTGATCGCATTCGGGATTATGGTCGCGACTTCCGCATTTGGTCTTGCCTTTCCCAAGATCCCGGTGTCGACCCAGAATCGAATCCCCAATGTGACGCCCGTCCAGGCGCCGGCGGCGGCGTTTGTCGCACTTGACGATCGGATGCCGCTTACGAAGTTGCGACCGGCCATTTATATTCCGAATCTGTGTCGCTATCACTATCGCGTCGGCACCCAGTCCGTGGATTGTCAAAAGTTCCTCGATCAGGCGCTCGGCTACTACTACTCGTACGTCTACAAGGAAGCTGCCCGGTCCGCGGAAACGGCCCTCCGATTTGATTCCGAATGCGCTTACGCCTGGCTGGTCTTGCACAAAGGGATGGAAAAATCAGGACGAGGCGACGCGACGGCGGCGCTCAAGAAAGCTCAGGAACTGATGCCGCACGCTCCGCATCGCGAGCAGTTGCTGATTACGGCCCGGCTTCAAGAAAAGGGCCTGCTGGGCGGCAAAACCGGGGAAGATCGGAAAAAGAAGGCAGCGGCAACGCTAGATGAACTTCTCTCCATATATGACGATGACGAGGAGGCATGGTTCGCACACGGAGCGCTCTATGGCGACGCCCACGGCGGAACAGTGACCTGCGTGCCGTATTACAAGTCGCTCTTAAAGATCAATCCGATTCACCCGGGCGCTAACCACGAATTGGTCCATTTCTACGAAAACTCCCGACGACCGGTACTCGGCTGGCCCTATGCGGAAGGCTACATCGCTTCGTCGCCGGGCATTCCCCATGCGTTCCACATGCAAGCGCATCTGGCCATGCGTATTGGAAAGTGGGACAAGACCGCCGATCGCTCCTGGCACGCAGTCGAGCTGGAACGCGAATACCACCGGGTCCAAGGAGTCCGCCCGCAAGACGACGATCAGTATTCGCACCATTTGGAAACATTGACTCTCAGCTTGCTACACGATGGCCGCTACAGCGAAGCGCAAGAGATTCGCAAGGTCGCCGAGGCGCTCGGCTATCGGTACACCTTGCCGTGGTTCCGCCTGGCGCTCGGTCAACACGACTGGCCAGAAGCCGAGACCATCGTCTCCCAACAGCGCAAAAGTGATAAAGTGCTCGCCAGCTATATGGGCGCAATCATGTGTCTGGAGCGCGGCGACATTGCTCGCGCTTCGGCCGAACTGGACGTGCTTCGACAGTCTCAGCAAAAGAAGCGCAATGATCGTCGGCTGGAAGAACGCTTGTGGGAGATCCAAGGACGCGTTCTGTGCGCCAACGGACATGGAACGGAAGGTCTGAAACTTCTCGATCGATTAGTGCAGAAGACCAAAAACGACTACAACCATCATGCTTGGGGCGGCGGCGCATCCTATATGGAAGCGTGGGGCGTCGGGGCACTCGATGCCGGCAATGCCGAGATCGCGGAAGAAGCTTTTCTCGAATCGCTGGCCCACGATACGGGCAGCGTCCTCGCGGCCCTGGGCATGGAGGCATTGTGCGCTCGGCTCGGTCGCACGGAAGAAGCACAACGTTTTTCGGCACTGGCCGCTCGGCTTTGGCACAAGGCGGACTCGGCGGCATTTAGCCAGTTGCGCTCGGCCATGATTCATCACGCCCAACATGTCGCGGTGGCCACGGCGGTTTCGGGAAACAGCTCACGATAATTTGGAGTGGCGAACATGCAAGCGAATATGGTCCGAATTGCGATGATTTGTGGCGCTTGGGGTACGCTGGCTTGTTGCGATGGACAGGCCAAGGATCCCTGCGTTTCCGGCCTCCAGAACGGGCAGCGGCCAGGGCCCTATAGTTTTCTCGTGGCCTCGGGACCGGAGCGTGGACAGGCTGACATGTTACGTCTGCGAGACGGCGGAGAAGCCGGGGGTGATCTTCTTCGCTCGCTCACTTTCCGATCCGTTGACGAAACTCGTGACGGCGTGCGACGCGGCGGTTACGGCCCGGCCCAAGGATGCCGCCGTGCGGGCGTGGATGACTGTTCTCGGCGAAAAGACAATCGGCATCAACGACCTGGGCAAATGGGCCAAACAGACTGGTCTCAAGTCGATGCCAGTCGGGGTATTCGACGATCCGGTCGGTCCCCCGAGTTACAAATTGGCGGACGACGCCGATTTGACCATCCTGCTGTTCGTAAACCGAAAGGTGGTTGCGAATTTCGCCTTCCGCAAGGGTGAACTGGACGCCGGGGGCACGAATCAAGTCCTCCAGGAGATCAAGCGGCTCGGCGTGAAGAAGTAGCCCCTTGCCGACGGTTGGGAATTGCGTTGCTGATCATTCTATTTTCCAGGCAAGTTATTTACCTGAAACCATCGCGATCTCGCCTTTCCCATTGTCTTTGCGCCATTTCCATTTCACTTATTGCCTGGTTCGGCATTTAGCGAATCGGATTGCCGACGATTGTGCGAAGGTTCTTTACGCCGAATTGGCGGTCGGCGTAACTCGCAACAATCCATGCTGAATGCGATTCCGGGATAGGTTGGCAGATTCATTTCGGATTGGCACTCAGCCTGCTGTGAAAGAGGACGGTGGCCAAATAGGTATTTCTTGCATGCCCAAATTGGCTCGGCTTGCATGGCGCTGGATTGCAGCGGCGTCGATTGCACCGCGAGTGTGCGATCAATGTCCGGACGCGCGACCGAAACGAGGTGTTCCTTGAGCGTTGCCGCACCCCCCACCCGGCGAGATCCGCGCACAGAGCGCGCACCGGATGCCCCCCATTCCGTCTTTCATGAGTCGTTCGAATTGCCCGACGCTCGTGAAATCTATGATCCGGAATGCGCTCCAGATGTCGCCGACTTCGCCGACCGGTACATGCCGGACGAAGTGACGCGTGACTACGCGCGCCGAATGCACTATGCCGCCTATCGCTGGAAGCGCGTCCGCGGCATCGCGGCGGTCATCAAGTGGAAGAATGCCTACGTCCGCCTGCGCGATGAAATCGTTTTGGGCAATCGCAAACTGGTCTACCAAGCGGTCCGGCGACGAATGGCCCTGTCCAATCGATCGGACGATTTGATCGGCGAGTGTCAAATCGTTCTCATTCATGCCGTCGCCGCCTACAACCCCTGGCTCGGGATCCGTTTCAGCACCTATGCCTACACCTGTCTCGTCCGTGCGCTGGCACGGCAGGCGCAGCGTATGGCCAACGACTGGCTCTCGCATACAGCTTCGCTTGACGTCGTTCCCGAATCGGGCATCGGCAAAAAGGTCGATGAGCAGCCGATGTCATCGCGACTTTGGGGCTTGGAAGAGTATCTCCGCGCCGATCATCCCTTGCTCAGCCAGCGCGAGAAAGTCATCATCAGTCGCCGCTACGGCGTACGGGAAGGCGCCAGCACATTAACGCTGGCCCAGGTTGGGCAGGAACTCGGCTTGTCCAAAGAACGCGTCCGCCAAATGCAGGCGTCCGCACTGGGCAAACTTCGCTCGGCACTGCTCGGCTCCCCAAGTTCACCCTGATCCTTGACGCCATTTGTTGACCGAACTTCCCGCACATGTACAGTGACTGAGAAGTTCGTCTCCGCGGCCGGAGTTGCGGGATGGTGCGCGTCGGATTGACTATCGCCGGATTCCTGTTGTTCCACCACGTCGCGACCGCGTGCAGCGCGTCCGCGATTCGTTACGCACTGGAACCGCAGACTCTTTCACATCGTGAATTACCAGGCCTACGCCATCGATCACTCTCGTCAAGCGAGTGCGCCCGATTGCGGACGTTCGTCCTTACTTCCGTTTCGTGCGATCTGCGCACCCGCCGAGCTGACCTACCTGGCGAGGTCGGCAACGACTTGCGCACGATCTCGAGTTTGGAAGACAAGGAAACTCCACTTTCGCCGATCGTCACAATTGAGCGCGGTCCCATGCCGCGTATCGTCACGCCGGGGGCCGACGACGACGTCGAATTGAAGCCACGAGGCGCTGGCAATGCGAATCCGGCGGAAGCGCGTTCCGCGCCGCCCCAGGGCTATTCCGCCGTTGAAATCGTGGAGGACAATCCCCGACCACGGGTACCATTCTGGCGGCGCTTTGGACTGATGGCGGCTATTTGCCTGGCTCTCGTCGTCGGCTCCCGGATCTTTTGCCGTCGCCGGCCCTAGTGACACTAGCTTGGTTCGCACCTGTCCATGCTAACGCGACATGTCCCGTGGATCGCTCTCATGCTGTCAATCGCGTGCATCGCTGCGCTTGCCATCGCATGGTCCAGCCCGCAATCGGCAGATCGGGGTAAATCTCCCGGCCGGGAGCATCCGGTCATCTTGGTACTCTCGGCGGCGGCAATGCGGCAACCACTGGAAGCCGCGGCCGCCGACTTCGAGCAGGAGACCGGCATCAAGGTCGACATTCACCCGGATGCATCAGAGAATCTATTGACGACACTGCGCGTGACTCAGCAGGGCGATCTCTTCGTTCCAGCCGACGATAGTTACGTCCAACGGGCTCGACAACTCGGGTTAGTCGACGGCGAGTATCCGATTGCGACACTGACGACGGTCGCGGTCTTTCGATCTGATTTCCCAAAAAGCGCCAAGGACATCACTTGGAACGACGTGCTCGCCAACGGTTTTCGCCTCGCGCAACCCAATCCGGCGACCGCAGTCGGCAAGCGCACCCGCGAGGGACTCACATCGTCGGGCCTATGGCGGCGAATCGAACAGGCGAAGCCGGCGATGATGGGTACGGTGACGCAGGCGATCAATGCCGTCAAACTGGGCAGCGCCGACGCCGCCATCGTGTGGGACGGCGTCGCCGCGCAGTATCCGACTCTGAAAGTGGTCCATCTCCCGCACTTGGACGAAATCACCGCGAATGTGACCGCGGCTGTGTGCACGAATTCAGTCGCGCAATCCGAATCGCGTTTGTTCGCCCAATATGTGGCCGGCAAGGGACAAGCACATTTCGCCAAGGCCGGATACGCCAGACCGCGGAGGCCGAAACAATGACGGCCGGCGGATCGAATGCCCGCTTCTATGCCGGGCTCGGCTTGATCGGCGGGCTATACATTGCGCTCATCCTGGCCATGCTTTTGGCTGACACGGTTTTCACAACACCCGAAAAGCTCTGGAGCGCACTTCAATCGGAGGACATTCGTTACGCAATCAAGCTCAGTCTCGTCGCCTGCCTGGTAACGACGATTTTATCGGTCTGGATCGCGGTCCCATTCGGCTATCTCCTGTCGCGAACCCGGTTCTTCGGCCGACCCGTCGTCGAAACCGTACTCGACATTCCGATTGTCTTGCCACCACTCGTGATCGGCCTGAGTCTCCTGATCCTATTCCAGACGCAGCCGGGCAAGTGGGTCGAAGACATGACTTCCCAACGGATGGGATTCATGCTGACCTATTTGGCGATTCCGGTGGTGACGGCCATTGCCACCTGGCCAATCCTGGGACGATTGCGATATCCAGGACCTTGGTTGATTCTGCCCGCCGTCGCACTGATCGTGGCGTGCGGATTGTATGCTTCCGGCTTCGGGGAAAGACTGGCCGAACTCTTGCAATCCCGATTCGGCACGCGAATCACCTTTCATGTTCCGAGCGTGATACTCGCCCAGTTTGCCGTAAGCTGTGCGTTCGCCGTGCGGACCATGCGCGTGACCTTCGACCAAATCTCGCCGCGGACTGAACAGGTCGCCCTGACGCTGGGCTGCACGCGCTGGCAAGCGTTTTGGCTGGTTGCAGTGCCGGAAGCATGGCGGGGAATCGTGTCGGCGGCGACAGTCGCATGGGCACGAGCACTGGGCGAATTCGGGCCGATCCTGATCTTTGCCGGCGTCACCCGGCAACGGACCGAGGTACTTTCCACCACGGTATTTCTGGAGTTCAGTGTCGGTAACCTTGAAGCGGCGATAGCCGTTTCGCTGCTCATGGTGGTGATCGCCGTTGTCGTTTTGTTGCTGACGCGTTCGTTCGGCCTCCGTAGCGGAACAACCTGAGAATGTGCATTGATTGAGCTTCGCGATCTATCGATTTGCCAGGGGGCGTTCACGGTCTCCAGCATTTCTCTCCAGGTCCCGAATGGCCGCTATGGAGTGCTCATGGGGAAGACCGGTTGCGGCAAGACATCTCTATTGGAAGCAATCGCCGGGCTGCGGCGAATAGCATCTGGACAGGTCTGGCTGGGTGGTTCCGACGTCACGTTGCTCGCCCCCGGTGAACGCGGCGTCGGCTATGTGCCGCAGGATGCCGCATTGTTTCGCACCATGACCGTGTACAATCAACTCGCTTTTGCGCTTCGACTTCGAGCGACGAGACGGTCGGCGATACGCAAGCGCGTGTTGGAGCTGGCGGGCTGGCTCGGCATTAGCCACCTTCTCCAACGGGGAATCAACGGGCTGAGCGGTGGCGAAAAGCAGCGAGTCGCGCTCGGTCGAGCGCTTTCGTTTAACCCGAAGTATCTGCTATTAGACGAGCCGCTCAGTTCCCTGGATGAGGAAACTCGCGTTTCCATGATTGAGCTGCTGAACAACCTGCGAAAGTCTGGCAATGTCACCGTTCTACACGTGACGCATAACAGCACTGAGGCGGAACAACTGGCCGACGTGCGTTTTCGGCTCGTCGACGGCAAGCTGATCGGAGGGGCGCCCGAATGCACGTGAAAGTCGAGTATTTCGGCCCGGCCCGCGAAGCGGCGGGGACGGGCGGCGAGGACATGGAACTATCCGCGCCCACGACGGCCACGGCGCTTGTGGTGCGAGTTGCACAAGAACGCGGCGGTCGGCTCGCAACGCTCTTGCTCGCCGATGGTCAACTATCGCGTAGCGTGATGCTTGCCGTCAACGACCAACAAGCCGATGCGAGTCCCCTCAAGGACGGGGATACGATTGCGGTCATTCCCCCCGTGTCCGGTGGAGCATTCTGATGTCTCTCGGTGAGCCACTCACCCCCGAAGAACGCGCGACGTATGAATGGCAGATGATCGTGCCCGGCATGGGTGACGAGGGACAGCGTAGGCTAAAAGGCGCCAGCGTTCTCGTGACACGAGTCGGTGGGCTGGGCGGAGTGGTGGCCTACGAATTAGCGGCCGCGGGCGTCGGCCGGCTGGTGCTGGCTCATGCCGGGGTCATTAAACCGAGCGATTTGAATCGGCAAATACTGATGACGCATGCGGCGCTCGGCAGTTCGCGAGTGGAATGCGCGGCCAGACGATTGCGCGAGCTAAATCCTCGGCTCGAAATTGTCGCTGTTCCGGAAAACGTGAATGAGGCAAATGCCCCTCGTCTGGTCGGATTAGCGGATATCGCGGTCTGCTGTGCCCCGCTGTTCGAAGAGCGACTCTTGCTGAACGAACAATGCGTGCGTCAGGGCAAGGCGATGGTCGATTGTGCGATGTACGAGTTGGGCGGCCAGTTGACGACGATCATGCCCGGTCAAACCGCGTGCCTGGCATGTCGGGTGCCGGAGCCTCCACCGACCTGGAAACGATTCTTTCCAGTCCTCGGCGCCGTTGCTGGGACAGTCGGATGCCTGGGCGCGATGGAGGCAATCAAGCTGATTGCAGGCATTGGGGAGCCGCTGGCGGATCGGATGCTGATGTTCGACTTGCGCGAGGGGCATTTTCGATCGATTGGCCTTGCGCGACGCGCCGACTGTTCAGTCTGCGCCATGAAGGCGAGCGGAGCGGCGTGAGCCGCCCGATGATGACGATATCATCGGGCGGCTCACGCCGCTCCGCTCGCCGCGAAACGTCAATGGACCCCGTGCGTGATGTCTTGAGCCTTGTAGCCGCCGCGGCTCTTGAAGTAAATGAACAGGATGATGTAGCAGACCAACATGAACGTCGGGAACAGGGCCATCTTGGCCAGGGCATCAAACTGGCCTGATTTTGTCGCTGCTGCAATGGCTTGCTGTTTGGTTTTGGCGTCCTCGATCGCGCTTTTGGCGCTCTCGTCCGCCCCGGCGGTCTTTTCCTCTGCTTTCGCGGCAATCTCCTCTTTCTTCTTCGGCGAGATCACCTCGTAAGTTTGTCCCCAGGTCGTCTTCTTCTCGAGCACCTGCTCGGCCAGTGCGGGGTTCTTCGTCGCGCAAATCGGCACTGGCAGTGCGCTCTTGCAATGCGCCGATGATCGGAGTGCCAAGAACGCCCACTGCAATCATGCCGATGCCGGCAATGGTGTTGAGCGTCAGAGCGCCACCCTTCGGGCACTGCTCCGAAGTAATGCCCAACATCGTTGGCCAGAAAAACGTCTTGCCGAAGCCATATAGGGTCGCAGCCGCGAAGATGGCGACCAAACCGGCTTCCCCGCATTGGGAAAGGGCAAGCAAACCCGCCACTGCCAGGGATGCGCTGATGATCAATAAGCCAACGGGCGTCAGTTTTTGAACGATGGGCCCCGCGAAGAAGAACCGCAACACCATCATGATGGCGGAGGTGTAAACCAAGACCCAGGCGGCGTTGTATCCAGCGACCTTCATCGGTTCTTCCATCAGTCCGCTGATCCACGAGTCCGTGCCAAACTCGGTAATCGCCAACGGCATCATGATGATGATCAGGAAGGCCATGATTCCGCGACCGAAACTCTGCGTATAAGCCACGAAACCAATGACGATGGCCATTCCCACCCCATAGATGACCCAGTCATATTTGGGAAATAGACTCGCGAGTTGCATCGAGATCAAGCCAAAGCCGACAAATGCGCCGAAGCCGCCGAGTTCCGCGAGCATTTGCCGATAGCCGACGCCCGCTTGCTCCCGTTCGTTGATCGGGAATTTGGCGAAGCTGAGCATGGCCAAGTAAACGACCGCGGGCAGCGCCACGATTCCAATCACGATTCGCCAATCGCCTTCTTTCGCCACGTTCGCCAGTGCGATGGTGATGATGCCACCGATAACAAGTCCGCCTGGCCAGCCTGCATGAAGAATGTTCAGCCACTTCGTCTTCTGCCGGCTGAATAGTGTTGCGACGACCGGGTTGATGAATGCTTCCACGGTGCCGTTTCCGAGCGCAAGAATCACGCTGCCCCCGTAAAGGTAGGTGTAACCCTTTGCTTTCGCTTCCGCCATGTCTTGAGCAGACGCGCCATGCACTGCCTGGTAAGCGAGGAACGCGAGAGCAAGGTAAGTGGCGTAGCACAGGAACGAGAAGAACATGGCCGTCCGATAGCCGATGCGATCGATAATCAGACTGAAAATCACAATCGAAAATGCAAACGGCCAGATGCCGGCGCCAATGAGATCACCCACGACTTCCTTATCCAAAGCGAAGTCCGTGCCGAACCGCGTGTTGCAGAGGTAGATGCGGCTGAAGAATGCAAACGAGGTCGTAATCAGGGCCATGAAGCAGCCCCAGAACACCATCTTGTCGTTGCGGTCGTGGTTTTCCGGCGAAGTGTACGCCATCACAATACTCCGAATCGAGTCCGGGGGAGAGGTTTCCGCGCTGGCGGCCGTGCCGCCTGATGTTCTAACTTCGTGGCGAGAGTCGGCTTGCGCGAACCACTGTTTGTGAGGATATTAACAGTCAGTCGCAACGCCCGCTAGCGGAAAAAGAAAGCACCGCGGAAAAACCGCGGTGCGCGATCTGTCGGAATCGTTGCTTTGCTTACTTGTTCAAAGTATTCGCCATCATCCCGTGCACTTCGGCCGACGCCTTGATGACGAGCGCCATGCTCGCGGCATGATAGGTGATCTCGCCCTTGCCATCGCTGCCGCCGCCCTTCCAACTCGGCGGATCGATCGACTCTTTGATCTGCTTGATCAAGCTTTCGACGTTCTTGCGCGCCTGCACCATATCCGCATTCGGAACCGAGAATCGACCGGGGATTCCCGTGAAGCCCCCGCCCAGCGGGGTCACGAGGTCGCCAATGTAATAGACGCGTGTCTCCATCATCGAGGCCGCTTTGTCGCGCGTCACGACCTGGATCATGTTGTCCTTGACCACGTAAGTCAGGCCGTGATTGCCAAGCGCCATTCGCAATGCCGTCCGTGCCGTGACCGGCCGGCCCGTCTGGACCGTCGTCGGGGTCGATTGGTCGATTCCGGCGTCGGTCATCGTCGCTTTGTCGAGGATGATCGGCTGCTTCATCGCGGTCGAAAGTGTCTTCAACACATCGGAAAGCGGGGCGGCCGTCTTATCGATCTCGACCGGCGAGCGCAACGCCGCCATGACGGCCTTCAGCTTCGGCGAAAGTCGCGGCTTGCGCCGCTCCGTCTTCTCTTTCCAGTCGGCCGGCAACTCGTAGTCGAGTTTGGCGAGCACGGCGGTTTTTTGCAGATCGACGAGTGCCAGCCGAATGTTCTCAATCTGCTTCGCGTGCACCGCCCGAACCTCGTCGATGCTCATGGACTTGGAAATCAGATTCGGCAGTACCGCCACCGTCGGGTTCGTCGGGTATTTCTTGGCAGCATAGTCGAGTTCTTTTTTCGCTTGCGCGATGTCGCCGCCACGTAGGAGTGACGCGATTGTGTCCACGCTGCGGCGAACCTCTTTTTCCTCTTCGATCATCGCTTTGACGTGGGCGACTTGCGCTTCCTTGTCCGTACTCGAATCGGGGATCACGGGCTTTTGACCCCGTTCGATGGCCCGAACGGCCTCGTTCAATTGGGCTCGCCAGGCATCGACCTTGGTTTTGGGCAGGATTGGATCATCGAGTTGCTGCATCGCCAAGCGCAATCGTTCGGTCGCTCGCACGGTCGATCCGGCCCGCTGCAGGCGTCGCGCATCCGAAAGAGCGTCGGCGATGAGATGTTCCACTTTTTGGAGTGCAACTGCCTGGAGCTTTTCTTGTTGCCTGAGAAGTTGATCCTGTGCGAAAGCCGGCAGGGTAAACGTCCCGCACAGAAATGCGGGCACGAGCAAATAGCAAAAGCGCATGGCAGAATCCTTCGGGGACGAGTGATTGCCTATCACCTTCAACGTAACCTCCCGGCCAAACGTTTGCCAGCTGATGAAAATGAGAAAAAACGTCGGCTTGGTGTGCAAGGACTTACCGAGCTGGTGCGATCGCTACGACTGGCAATCCCGGACCATGATGGGCCGCAGTTCGCCCGCCAAAAACACCGAACCGGCGACAACGATGCCATCGTTCGGACCTGCAAGTTGTCGCGCGGCTCTCCATGCATCCTCAGGCGTGTCATGGATTGAAATCGAGCTTTTGCCAAGCGTCCGCAACATGTCCGCGACCGTCTCCGGGTCCGCCGAACGGGGATTGCTTCGATAGCGCGTCAAATGAAAGGCGTCGAAAGCGGAGGCCAATTCGACGAGCATCTCGGGAATCTGCTTGTCGGACGAGGCGGACAAAACCAGGGACCGCCTCCCCGTCACCGGAAACGATGTCCCAACTGTTTCAACCAATGCTCGCATCGAGGCGACATTGTGCGCGCAATCGAGGACGACCACTGGCCGGCGCGAGAGCAATTCCATTCGTGCCGGCCAAACGACGTCGCGCATGCCGGTGGCAACCGCCGAATCGGCAAGGCGAATGCCCGCCTCTCGCAAGCACTCGATGGCCGCGACGGTTGCCGCGGCGTTCGCCCCCTGATGACGCCCAAATAGCCCGAGCGGGAATTCTTCCCAATCTCGATTCGCGATTTGCACGTGCACCAGCGGCGTCTCGAACGGCTTGCCGTCGTCTCGCGTCCAGCGAAAATCGCGATCAACCATCCGCAGCGGCGCATGGCATTCGGCGGCAACCGTCCGGATGACATCGATTACCTGCGGTTCGTCCGCCGTCGTGACGACGGGGATCCGCGGCTTGATGATTCCCGCCTTTTGAAAGGCAATTTCCGACAAGCTCGGGCCGAGAATCGCCGTATGATCGTAACTCACGTTCGTGATGATCGAAACCAGCGGTTCGCAAACATTGGTGGAATCGAATCGCCCACCGAGCCCGACTTCCAAGACCGCGAGTTCGACTCGGTGATGATCGAAATGGAGGAAGCCGAGGGCGGTGATGATTTCAAAGAACGTCGGCGAGTGGGTCGAATCTTCGTCGGAATCCATCTCACGCGCAATCGCGGCGATCGCGCTCATATGCTGCGCGATTTCGTCGCGTGAAATGGGCACGCCATCAATTTGGATGCGCTCGGAAACGTCGCAAAGATGGGGCGACGTAAATAGTCCCGTGCGATAGCCGCCGGTCCGCAGGACCGACGCCAGAAGAGCGCTCGTCGATCCTTTACCCTTTGTACCGGCCACATGAATACAGCGAAGGCGCCGATGTGGATCGCCGAGCCGGGCAAGCAGCGTCCGCATTCGGTCGAGCTTCAAATCGTCGGGCCGCGGCTGCCGGCGCTCGATAGTCAATGCGCCCATACCAGAAGGCCAACGCTTCGTCGTAGGTCATGCTCAAAGGTCAGAAGTCAGAAGTCTGAAGTCAGAGATCAGGATAGGACCTATCGGACCAATGTGATCCATCCCGCGTCTGCGGTTTTCGCGTCCGTGACTTCTGATCTCTAACTTCTGACCTCTGACTTCTGACTTCTGACCTCTGACTTCTGACTTCTGGCCTCTGACTTCTGACTTCTGACCTCTATCCCTGCACGGGCATGCAAACCTGCTCCAATAGCTTTTCGCAATGTTCCTGAAGTAGATCGGCCAGATTCGGTAGCGGCTGACCTTCTGGCTGAGCCTCCTTCATAGCCGACAACCAGCGTGGGAAGCTATAAAGCATGGCAATCGCTTCCAGCGCCATCGGCTCCAGGCGGGCGTGCTTGCCCGACTTTTCGGCTTCTTGCCAGACAGTCTTGCTCTTCCCGGTCAGGGCCAGGTCGTCTTCCGGCCGCATGAGAATTAAGTGATCGATGACCGGGGGTTCGGCGTCCATCGAACCGAGTTTGATCTCCAGGTCTTTTGGCTTGCCCGCGGACTTGGCCAGGAACAGGCCAATGCCGACCTTCCAAGGCTGGCCGTCCTTGCACGCCCAATGGGCGATGCTGATGACGCCATAAGTCGGATGCTCGCCGAACGTGTATTCCGGCACTACGTGCTGCAATCGCCACGGGCCAACCTTCACGCCATGCTCCAGACAGGCCAACAGGAAGGCGCCCAGCCCGGCTTGGATCTCTCGGGTGGCGCCCGTCAGGGCCCCATCCGGCATGAGCTTGCGCAGAGCGGATCGCTGTTCCTGGCACCAGAGTTCAATCATGCCCGACGTGGTCATCGCGCCGGACGCAGTTGCGATTGGATCTTCCGCTCGAATAATCGCCACCGACTTGAGCGCGACGTTGTCGAACATGATCTGGTCCGGTTCCGGATCGGCAGGCAGCCGATCGGGAATTCCCGCGGTCGGGATTTCGTCAGTCAACCGGTTCGCCGCGTTGTTCCAGGCGTCCTGGCCGTAGACGATGTGATCAAAGAGATGCCGGCATTGTTGCAACATGTCCCGCAAGGTCGGCTCGGTCACGGCGATGCGGCGAACCTGCTCCTCGCTGAACGGAAACAGGGATTCGAAATCGGCGGCGTCGCGCAACTCGCGGAGACAACCGTGCAGCCGCGCTTCGACGACCTTATTGACCAGCTCCGGCGGCGGCGCTTCGAGGCGCACGGTCTTGACCGTTCCCTGTCGGGGCACGTGGACCGGATTGTTCAAACGATCTTGAATGTAGCCATCGAGCGACGGAACAAAGCGATTCCAGAGCCCGCGCTCGGCGAACACGAGGAACAGCATCCCGTCGATCTGATGCATGGCCTGAACGATGCCCGCGAAAAACGTCTCCGCAACTTTGTGGACATCGTCGCTTCGGCGAGCCAAGAGTAAATCTTCGAGCTGATCGAAGGCCACCACCACCGGGGTCTTCAAGGCACGGAAGATTTCCATCAGGACCTTGAACAAGGCCAACACCAAGTCTTGCCGGGATGGCCGCACTTGAAATGGCATCTCGACGAAATCGTGCGTCAAGAAGCTGGCCAGCTTTCCTTCATCGCGCAGGAGATGCGCCCGAGCGAATCCGTTGTAGATCTCACGGCGCATGAGCCCGGCGGTATTGCGTGCTTCCGCTTTTTCAACGTAGGTGGCAATCAGGTCGATTGCTCGTTCGACACTGACGCCGGCTTCCGCGAGCGCCTGCGAGACGAGCATTGGCCCGCGGCCAAGCTGTCCGTGTCCGGCGACCTGCTCCACCAGCCACTGGCAACGCTCGGCCGCCTGACCGGCGCCAAGACCGAGTTTCCGCGTCCATCGACCAAGACCGGGGGCCGGGAACAAGTCCATTTTCTGCGGAGCCGTGAGCGTGCTCAGAGCGTTGCCAAGCAATCGCCGAACGACGTGATCGCCAACATAATCCAGCGGGCGGACACCCCGCTGCCGGCCGCCGCCCAAGAGAGTGTCGATGACTTGAAACAACAGGTATTCGAGAAAATCCGCGTCTTTCTGATACGTGCCGGGGGTGACAAGAAGTTGCCAGGCGCCATCGCCGCCGTGCTTGATCGAATGGAGAAGATGCGTTTTGCCCGCCCCCTTATTGCCGAGCACCGGCACAACTTCGGAATGCGTTGCCGGATCGTAGCGATAGAGGTCGATGATATTCAGGAGCAGAGTGCGCTCCGCGGCGTACAGATCGGGCACGTGGTAGCGGCGCAGACTTCGTCGTCCGGATTGCGGGCGAAATAATTGCGAAAGGGGTTCCCCGACCGTCGCAGCGCATCGACGGCGCGGTCCAAACGCGGGCTGGCGGCTGTGGCGGTCGTCATTTCCGAACCTCCATGTTCAGCGATCAACGAATCGAAGCGTAAAAAGCGACTTCATGGCCGACTAGCAGGGCAAACGCCGGCTCCGGCAATGCGTAGAGCGGGCCGGTCCACGGATGCAGGTAAATCTGGTGATCGTCGTGCAATTGCCGAAGTGCGTCGTGAAACTGGCCCACGCTGGCTTTGCCCGTGGATTGCAACTTGCGATAGAGATCGGGCAATGGGCAATCCTGGGATGCACCGGCCGAGGCGTGCCATTCGGCGAGCCGTTCGCGGACATCGGCAATCAGCGCATCGGACGCGGCCGTCGCAGCCGGCCGACTCGGAATCGCGACTCCATTCATGATCGCACCATTGTTGCCCGGATGTTCCATCAATCGAGGTAGGACCTGCTCGACCAGCGTGCGCAGCGACTGGATTTGCACGGCCATTTGTTCGACAGACGCGGATAGCTCGCCAATGGCGGCTTGACGGTCCTCCAGGACACGCACGAGGTCCTCCAGGACCTGTCGTGGGTTTGCCTGTCGAGCGAGAAAATCGCGCCCTCTGGGCGTCAGAATGCAGACTTCGCGATTACCGCGTCCGTGGGACTCGCTCTCGACGACCTGCAACAGGCCATCGGATTTGGCACGGTCGGCCGCCAGGCGGGCCGCCGATGTCGACGGAAACAGGCCCGGCTCGGATTTTTGGGCGTAAAGCGATCTTCCAGCCGGCTCCGCGGCTGCCCGTGTCAAAGCATCGAGAATGAGTTGCGTGGACTTATCCGCCAAGCGACCCTCCATGGTCCGCTGGTCGCCGAGAATCGTCAAAGCACGAGCGCGCTGCCATTCCGGCACAGCACGCCGTCGCGAAAGCTCTCTGCTCGCGCGTCATGCTACGCTGAATCGTGGAAAATTTGCAAGGCGGAAATGGATCCAGATAATCAGGCTGCGTTCGCACGCGGCTGTTCGTCTGGCCAGTCGTCGAAACGCACGGCGATCTGCTTGGATACGCCGCTTTCTTGCATGGTGATCCCGTACAGGACGTCGGCGTAGGCCATCGTCCGCTTTTTGTGCGTGATGACGATGAATTGGGCCCGGTCGGTGAAATCGCGAATGGTTTTCGCCAGTCGCTCCGTGTTCGCCTCGTCGAGAGCTGCGTCGACCTCGTCGAGAAGGCAAAACGGGCTCGGCTTGCTCCGGAAAATGGCAAGCAATAGGGCAATAGCGGTCAGGGTCTTCTCGCCGCCGCTCATGAGCGACAGGCCCCGCAATTCCTTACCAGGCGGGCGGGCAACGATATCGACGCCCGTTTCGAGCACGTCGTCCGGCATGTCCAAAACCACATCGGCCATGCCGCCGCCGAACAACTTGCGGAACAATTCCTGAAAATGCCCTCGAATGCTCTCATAGGTCTCGTGGAATAGCTTCTTGCTGTCTTCGTTGATCTTGCCGATGACGGCGCGCAGCGAATGCTCGGCCTCGGTCAGATCGGTAATCTGACCCTGTAAGTGATTGGCTCGTTCTTCGACTTCATTCAGTTCCTCGAGCGATTCGAGACTGACATTGCCAAGGTTGCGAACCTTGCGCCGAAGCTGTTCGACTTCCTCGGTCGCCTTCGATGCCTCCCATTCACCCGCGGGCACTTCGCCACGAGCGACGGGCGAAGCCATATATTCCGCGGCGAGATCAAGCTGATAGTCCTCGCGCAAGCGTTCGGCAATGTGATCGCGAGCCGATCCGAGATCGCGGGCCGCGATTTCCTGGGCATGCGATTGCTCGACAAACTGCTGAGACTCCGTTCGGGCCGCAGCCAGACAGCCGTTGAGCGCAATACGACGAGCGCGGTCCGACGCTCGCCGGTGACTGGCGTCCACAATCCGTCGCTCCAGTGCTTCCTTGTCCGCAAAGACCGCCGCCAGTGAATTGCCGACACGAAGACAGGCCAATTCGATTTCGTCGTGCCGTGCCCGTAGTACCTCTCCGTGCCGCCCCGTACGCTCCTGTTCCGCCCGGCCACGCTCGAGGTCGGCTTCCAACCGTTGAAAAGTGTCGCGCAATCCGTTGAGGCGTTGCACCGTCTCGGCCAGGGCCACTCGAGCGGCCGTCTGCTCCTGTTGCCGAATCGATCGCTCGTGTTCGTACGATCGGATTGCGTGTTCGGCGGTTTCGATCTGGACGCGCAGTTGCTCGGCCTGCTGTTCCGCCTCCTCGGCTTTTCCTCGAGTCTCACGCCAGAATTGCTCGATTCTCTGCAACTCTTCCTCGAGCAACTCCCACTCGTGTCGAATGAGGGAGATTTCATCGGCGAGTCGTTCGCTGTGCTGCGTTTGCTTGAGGATCTCCTTGGAGACGTCCGCGACATTCGATGTGAGAGCGCGAATCTCCTCCTCGAGTCCGTGGATCGGGCCGGCCAGGTTCTCGAGCCGATCGCGGATGTTAGTGAGGCGTTGCTCGGCCGCGGTAATCTCACGATCCAGATTTGCCGCCTGCGACAACAGTTCGCGCAACTCGCTCTTTCGCGAAACGATGCCCGATTCCGCGCGCTGGGGCCCGACGGTGAGCGTCGCATCCGCGGTCAGCAGTTCGCCGATCCGTGTGACGAATCGGAATCCGCGAAGGTCCGGGTCGGCTGCGAACCGCCTCGCCGTCGTGAGATCCTCGACGATCAGCGTCTTGCCCAGAAGTTGGCGCGGAAGGCCGACTAATTCCGGAGAGTCCACGGTCACCCATCGGTCCGCAGTGACCGTTTCGTCGCCTTCGGCGAGCGGCTCGAACTCCGTCAGTGGAAAGAAACTGACCCGCCCGGACAACGGCTCGCCCCGTCGGGCGAGAGCCGAGTCGAGCATGGACGCGTCGCGGACCACAAAGTGCGACGCGACGTCGCCGAGGGCTACATCCACAAGCGGCGCCAGTTCGCGCGGCACGCGGAGCGAATCCGCAACCAGTCCGAAAACTTCGCCGCACAAGGGCGACGTGCCCGACGCGAGGTCCGCGAGGACTTCGCGCACGCCCGTGCCAAGTCCTTCTTGCGTGCGCTCCAGATTTTGCAGAATATCGATCCGTCCGGTCAAGCCGCTTCGACGAACGCGCAGATTCTCGAGTGTCTGGACCAAACGCTCCGCTTGGAATTGCAGTTCGTCGCGCTCCTGGTTGCGATCCGCAAGCGTTTGACGAGCTAGCGCGAGGCGATTTTGCAAATCGCTGTCTTTATGTCCGAGCGTATCGAGAACGCGGCCAACCGCAGCCAGCTCCGCTGCCTTGCCCTCGCTTTCGCGCCGCTTGCGATCGCGATCGCGCTGGAACTTCTCCATTTGAGCCCCGGCGCCGGCCGCTTCACTGTTGAGCGCGGCGGCGCGGCCGACGAGATGAAACTGCCGATCGCGACCGTCGCGGACGAGATTGCGCAGGGCAGCCAGCTCCGCGTCCGTGTCAGCAGCCGCGGCGTCCAGCTCCTCCGCGCGAGCGTGACGAACTTCCGCCTCGCCCTCGACGGCGGCCACCTGCGACCGGCTTTGTTCCACCTGCGCTTCGAGTTCCCCCACGAGGCGAACTAACTCAATCGATCGACTCCAGGCCGCCGCAATCTCGTCCTTCGTTTCCGCAGCCTTCGCGAATTCATGAACTTGCCGTTCTTGCAATGTCGCAATTCGGCGCTGGGTATCGGACAGCCCGTCGTTGGCTTCGGCGATTTCCGTATCCGCTTCCGCGAGCGCTTGGTCGAGCTGTTTGGCTTCCGCCTCCCAGCCGGCAACCTGGACTTGCGCTGCCGACATATCGGCGCGCAGGGCCTCCAGCCGCGATGTCTCGGCGGTCAGCTTCTCGGTCAGCGCGTGGTATTCCCGCAAGCCGATGTCGAGCCGGAGTGTCTTGAGCCGCCCACTGTATTCCTGAAACTTGCGGGCCTTCTCCGCGTCGAGCCGAACGCGACGCAATCGGCCCTCGACCTCGCCCAGAATGTCGCGAAGCCGGGTCAAGTTTTCGGCCGTGTGCTCGAGTTTCCGAAGCGTTTCCAGTTTCCGGGCTTTGAATCGGCTGATGCCGGCCGCCTCTTCGATAATCGACCGCCGGTCGCGGGGGCTCGCCTGGAGTAAAGCGTCCACGCGACCCTGTTCGATAATGCAATACGCGGTGGATCCGGCGCCGGAGCCGAGGAACATCTCCCGGATGTCGCGTAAGCGTGACGGCTGGCCGTTGATGAGATACTCGCCGGTCCCATCCCGGTGAACGCGACGCGTGACCGAGACCTCCGCGGCATCGATATTCAGCGAGCGAGCGCCATTGTCGAGCGTGAGCGTGACTTCTGCCAGACCCAGGGCCCGGCGCGACGACGAGCCGTTGAATATCACATCGGCCATCTCGCCGCCACGAAGGCTCTTGGCGCTCTGCTCGCCGAGGATCCACTTGACGGCATCGACAATGTTGCTCTTGCCCGAGCCATTCGGCCCGACAATCGCCGTCATGCCCGAAGGAAATGTGAACCAGGTTCGGTCGGCAAAACTCTTGAACCCGACCAGTTCCAGCCTTTTGAGCATCCATCGGCCCCAAAGATGATTCAAAGCCTTTGGCCAAATTGCCAGTATCGCGCTCTGCCGGCGACTTATTCTCAATTGCCTCGGACGTTTTCGGTTGGCGAGTACAAGCCCGGCGTGGCGGACGCATCGGTTTCCTTGAGCAAATCGGCCTCGAGCTTCATCAGCGGGTCCTCGGTCGCAGCCTTGTTCAATCGGCTGATCGGGGCGGCTTTCGGCAGGGCGTCGACGGCGAGCGGACAACTGAGCGCCTTGCGATCGTGCGCCTTGTTCAACATCTCGGCAGCGTCCGCGTAGGTCGCGCCCAGATCGGCCATCCGCCGCAGAACGTCGCTGACACGGAGTTCACATTGCACGTGCCTCGGCGTGCCGGGTGACCGGGCCGAGAAACTCGAAAGGGTCGCGACGGTGTCGCCGGTCCGGGCGGTAAGCGTGATGTTCGGTCCCGCGGTAAGCGAGAACGGCGGTCGTAACGTCGGCGGCTGTCCAAAGACGACAATTTCCGATCGGCCAGCGCTCAACAGATGAATGAGAGACGGGCCCGGCACAGTGACCTGATGCAACAGATAAGATCGACGACACCATTCGCCGCGGACGAGATCATTGGCCGGATCGACTTCGCGCAAGGCGCGGAATGCCCCGTAGCGAATCGCCGGATCGTTTTCGGAGAGCAATTCTTCGAGCTTGGACATGCCGAGCGCGTCGTCCTGTGCCGCCAGTGCCGTGAGCGCATAGGCCTGGAGGGCCGGGTGCTCGATGGTGGTCCTTTTCAATACCTCGGCGCCGGCCGTCTGACCCTGGTAGGCCAGCGCTTCCGCCGCGGCAAAGCGCACCAGCGGATACTTGCTCGTCAACGCCGCCTTCAGGGACGGCACGCCCGGCGCGCCAGCGCTTCCATCCGGATCGCCGCGGACAGCGTCGTTTCGGGCCGCTCCAGCTTTTCGTCCCACTCGCGAACGTAGCGCTCCATGTCGGATGGAGAATTCAATGGCACTGCCCAGACGACACGCATGAAATGCGGCCGATTCATTCGATACCGCGGCGGCACGGCCACGGCCACCAGGTCCTTGTGACGGGCCACGGCGATTTTCGTGGTGGCCGAGTCGCCCGCATGGAACGTGTCGTTGATTCGAATCGCCACCTGCTCCGCGACGCGGAAGCGCTGCTGGTCGGTCTTCAAGATCAAAAACATGGCCCGGCTTTCGAGCATCTTGACGCCCTTCCAGACATAGCCGTGCTTCATCGGCTGATCGCCCGCGTCCGATTCCACCTCCTTCTGGTCGAGCGCCATCTGGATCGGCCCGCGAGCGACGGCGACTTCCTGTCCTTTGAGTAAGCGGTTTCCTTCGCTCACCGTGCCCATGTCGTTTTGCTTCAAGTAATCGCGGACCTGAGCCTGGGTGGCGAACGTGACCAGCGGAGTCGGTCTCAGGATCCCGCCGCGTAAGCTCTTCACCTTGCTCCCGTGGGGCAAGGCCACCTCGGCGTCCACCACCTCATCGCGACGAACGCCCGGCTTCACGACCGCGGACACCACGACAATGGCATAATCGGGCGAGTCGATAATCTCTGCCGGGTTCTCGATTTTGGCTCGCTTCATTCGTTCGATGATCGCGCTTCGCGCTTCGCACGGCGGTGTAACGCCGCCGCTGCCGTTGAGTCCTTCGACAAGTCCGTAGCCACTGACAATCATGTCGGTGGCGTTGTCGAACTCGGCCGCGACGTCGCCGACCGTTTGGGCGGACGCGGTGGCGGGGTTCTGGTCGTCGATTTGCGGTCGTGCGACCGTGAAGTCTTTGAGAAAGCACCCCGCCGACAGCGCGGGCAACACGGGCATGACTGCGAGGAATGCGCGACGCTTCATCCGACCGACCTCCCCCGATACGAGCGGTGTTATCGAGCCCGCCTTCCCCCGAAGGCTGGCCCGGCCGCGCGCACCATCGAACTCTGGAGTCCGTTGCGGGCGGGACGATAGGCTCGAAGGGGATGACTGTCAATCGGGAAAATATCCGCTTTTGATCGGGGCCGAAATTGATTTCGGTCGCCCCCGCCCCACACCTCTCAAAACGAATTCAACTTTTCCGAAATCGACCAACTTTTCCGAAATCAAATCGACGTGAGCGGCGTAAATCCTTGCCGCATTGAAGGATAATGAGTTCGAAAATGTTAGCGCAGCTGACCGGGAGCGATTCAATAGCCGACAGCCGCTCCGTCCTTTCGCGCTTCCGTGCCCCCGTGAAGCACGCCGGTTTTCGGGTCAATCCAGATTCCCTGGTAACCCCCGCCATTGCGTTTCACCCAAACGACGTGGTGCCCGCGATGCTTTAACTCGTTCACCACCTCTTCGGGGAGCCCAATCTCCGCTTGAACGGTCCCGCCATGCGAATCGCCCTTGCGGCCAGTCGGCGTCGCGGAGCCGATGTGCTCAATTCGCGGCGCTTCGCCAGCCTGCTGCACATCCATGCCGAAGTCGAGCAGGTTGACCAGCACTTCAACATGTCCCTGCGGCTGCATGTCGCCGCCCATGACGCCGAACGTGAACATCGGCTTGCCGTCCTTAGTGACCATCGCCGGGATGATCGTGTGGAACGGCCGCTTGCCCGGCTCCAGACGATTGGCGTGATGCTCATCGAGCGAGAAGAGCGTACCGCGATTCTGGATCGCGAAACCCAGATCGGCCGGGGCCAAGCCCGGAACCGAAGCCCATGTAGTTGCTCTGAATCAGCGAGACGCAATTGCGATCCTTATCGACCACGCACAGATAAATTGTGTCGGCCAAGCCGAGCTTCGGGTCGCCAGGCTCGATGTCGGTCATCGCTTTCGCCGGATCGATTAGCTTCCGTCGCGATTCGCGCATACTTCTTGGAAATCAATTCCCCGACCGGGACCTTGGCAAAATCCGGGTCGGCATAGAACTTCGCTCGATCCGCGTAGGCGAGCTTCTTGGCTTCGACGAAGAGATGCCAGTAGTCGGGTGAAGTCGGGCCGATCTTCTTGAGGTCGTAGCCTTCGAGAATGTTGAGCATTTGCAAAACGGCGATGCCCTGCCCCGGCGGCGGCAGTTCCCACACGTCGTAGCCGCGATAGCTGGTCTGCACCGGCTTGATCCAGATCGAGGTCTGCTCTGCCAAATCCTCCTTGGTGATGAGCCCGCCATTGCGCTTGGAGAAGTCAGCCAGCCGGTCGGCGATCGTACCTTTGTAAAACGCATCGCGGCCATGTTTGGCGATCTCGCGATAGGTGGCGGCGAGGGCGGGGTTCTTGAAAACCTCGCCGGCATGCGGAGCGCGTTTGCCATCGATCAAATAGACCTTGGCGCTCTCCGGATGGGCCGCGAGTTTCTTCTCGGATGCGTGCCAGTAGCCGGCAATCACTTCCGGGACCGGCGTGCCCTTTTCCGCGTACTCAATGCTCGGGGCGAGCAGTTCGGCGAAGCCTTTGGTGCCAAATCTTTTTCGCAATTGATCCCAGCCATCG
Source organism: uncultured Gemmataceae bacterium (assembly GCA_963773845.1). GTDB lineage: Bacteria > Planctomycetota > Planctomycetia > Gemmatales > Gemmataceae > SIAJ01. The sequence continues at coordinate 1,807,259 of CAVZCU010000009.1, read as the reverse complement.
ACGCAGCCGGGCACCGACCAGCTCAAGGGGCCGAGGGTCGGGATTTCGTCGTAGCCCTTGCTTGTGGAACCATTCTCGCTTCGCCGCAAGCGGCGCACGGCCATTCGCATGCAGTCCATAGAGCTTTTGTGTCTTTGCATCCCAGACGATGGCAAACAAATCGCCGCCGACGCCGCACGACATCGGCTCGAGCAAACCCATCGCGGCATTGGTGGCGATCGCCGCATCGATCGCGTTGCCACCGTGCTTGAGGACATCGAGGCCGATCTGCGCCGCCAGCGGATGGCTGTTCGCGACCATGCCGTTATTGGCGAGCGTAACCGAGCGGCCGGTCTTGAACGCCGTCGGCGGGTTACGCTCGCCGGCAAGAGAGGCGGCGGTGATGATGAGGGGGAGCATGGCGGCGAGGATGGCAATGCGAGGGGGTTTCATGGAGTGCGTTCTACGCAATTGCTACCGAGCACGCCAAGGGTGACCGGCGAGCCGCCGACGTGAGTCGGCGGAGGAGCGCTGGCGCTTGTAGGGATCCAGGTTCCTCCGCCGACTCACGTCGGCGGCTCGCCGGTCTGTGGCACGCGGTCCCACGGCTCGAAGCCATCGCCGTGGGCTTTAGTCCCGCCGGCGGCTCGCTGGCATTCACTCCCGCTTGATCGATCCAAAAGCACTGTTTTACCCCCTCATCCGCTCCAACACATTCCTCGTAATCCGCTGCACCCGCTCGTCTGGTCCGTGCGGCCGTCCATGATGCGAGATGGGCGGCATGTGGCCTGGCGGGGCTGACAATCCTTGCGACCAAAAGATCGTTGACGCGTTGAAGACGAAGTTGCCTTTCGGGCCGGGATAAATCGTTGCCGTGTAATGTGATTCTTTGTCATCGCCGGTGAAGGTTTTGCCGGCGGCGAGGACTTCCAGGCCGGGGATCTTGGCCGGCGAACCGTGGAACTCCCAGCCGACCAGGCCGAGAATGCTTTCGCCTTTCTTCATGCCGGTGCCTGCAAAGATCCAGTGCTCTGGCTTGATGACCGTCCAGTCGCCGGAGCCGTTGAACGGCGTCACCGTCTGGGCGCCGATCAGCGTCGACTCGTTCGGGGCTTTCAGTGGCAGGTCAGCCATCCACTTCTCTTCGCCCTTGCGGATGCCGCCGTAACGGCCGGCCCGTGTGATTATGCGATTCGGCGCTCCGCTCGATGATGGCGAAAACGGTGTGACGAAGCAGCAGGTGTTGCCGGACAGGAAGCAGATGTTGACGCCCGCCTGCACCGCGGCCATGAGATGGTCGTATTGCTCGCGGCTCCAATATTCGTCGTGGCCGACCGAGAGAAAGCCCTTGGCGCGAAACGCAAGCTTTGGATCGGAATGTATGTCGCTGTTCGAGCAATAAGTCACATCGTAACCATGCTGCTCCATCCAGAATGCGAGCGGGAACTCCCACAGAAGAAACTCGCCGCTCCCCTGCGACAGCGGGTTATCAAAAATCTGCACGTACTTGCCGTATGGTCGATCGAAGCTGACGCGCACGCCGGAGACCAGTGGCCGGCCGTCCTTGCGGTTGTTGGTGTAGAGCGAATAACTGTCCGGCCAGCGGTTGTAAGCCTGCCAGGTGTTGTCGCTGCACTGGAAGAGGAAATCCGCTTGCCGCTCGTCGCGGACGATGAAGGTCACATAGCTCTCGTAACGATGTCTCGTCGCCGAGAGTTTGCCCAGATAGACGCCGCTGGGCCAGTCGTTGGGAATCGCGAGTGTCGTACATTTCTGCCACCGGCACTCCCGGAGTCGTTGGTCGCCAACGGGCGGGGTCGGCTGCGCCTTGCCATCGAACGGCCCGAGCCGCGTCATGTGCCGGCCGCCTTTGCCGCCGTAATACCCCAGGCGAAAGACGTCGATGTGGAACGGCGTGGCAGGATTAGTGCTGACGAAAATGTCGATCGACTCGCCGGCCTTGACGCTCTGCTTGGAGCAATACCCCTCGATCATTGGTGAGCGATACAGCGTCTTCGGATCGACACGAGTGTACGTGAGTTGCCAGTCGAGCGTGCCTGGTTTTTCGTTCTCGGCCTTGATGAAGTCGCTGGAGCGGCTTGGCGCACCGGTCGCGATCAGCGGTAGTGCGGCAGCGCCGGCGATGGTGGCCAGGACTTCGCGGCGGTCGGGTGTTGCCATTGTTTCTTTCTCCCTCATCGTTGCGAGGGTTACCCGCGAAAGGTTAGCGCACGGGCGCCTCAGAAGCTCTGCCGCTTGGAACGGCGGAGCCGCCGACCAAAAAGCAGCTTAACGATGCCTGGTTGGAGCGAGCAGAACAACTCACGATGCTCAAAACAATACGAGGGGGCGATTCAAGTATATCAATACGCGCTGCGATGCCGGGCGACCTCGCCGCAACGAAAGGCCTCGTCGAAGCGCGAGCAGCAGTCAATCCCAAGAAGGACTCCGTCCCGCCCAGACTGACCCGAACGCGACCCGAGTCATTGCACTCCTGAGACAGGCAGCCACCCAAGAGAACGCCCGCAGCAGGCGCCGGCGCTAGACCGTGTTTAGGCGAAGAAGGAATAAGAGTGGCGAGCGGGGAGCCGTGACGGCCGGTAATTCCCGATCGAGATCGCCAGATGTCGTTAGAATACACCTACGACCTCTGCAATCTTCGTCGGGATTTTCCTAATGAAGACTCCGCTCGTTGCTCATCTCTGTATTTGTGTTTTCCTGGTCTCGGGCGAATTGTCATGCGCTCAGGAAAGCAAGTCAACCGACAAGCCAAAGGAGCCGATTGCCGAGTGGATCAAAATCCTGACACATCCCGAAGATGACTCGTCAATGATGCAGGCCCGCGAGGCGCTCGGACCGGAAGGCCCATACGGAAAATCGGCGCTCGCGGCTCTAATAGACGCATTGCCAGACACTGAAGAGACTAGCCGCTCGAATGTCTTAGATGCCATCAGCGATTACGGTCTTGCCGCCATACCAGAACTCAATCGAGCGCTGAAACACAAAAAGGCGGCTATCCGCGCCAGCGCCGCCAAGGCGATCGGCACGATTGCATTCCAAGACTCGTCTGTCGATGCCGTCATGCCATTACTCGAAGCACTTGCTGATTCAGACGGCAAAGTGCGTGAAGAGGCAGCCTTCGCCATAGGTTATATTCACAGATTGCCCGAAAAATCCGTTCCTGCCCTCACTGTGGCACTGCGAGACACAAATCCAGACGTCCGCAGCGCCGCTGCATGGTCGCTGCAATACTTCAACGCTAAATCCGCGCCAGCAGTTCCAGCGCTAATTGCAAATCTGGCGAAACACGACGACGCCTCTAACACGGTCAATGCCCTCGCGGCCATTGGCCCAGCCGCCAAGTCCGCGGTTCCCGCCCTGCTCCGTGAATTCAAGGCGACCAAGGACAAGCGTTATCGGAGCCAAATTGCTGAGGCCCTCGGGAATATCGGTCCGGCGGCGAAGGCGGCGATTCCTGCCTTGGTGGACGCGATTCAGGGCGGACCGGACGAGACAGACTCCTCCATGATCGACGCGTTGGGTCAAATTGGCCCAGAGGCCAAGTCGGCCGTGCCAATACTCATTAAGTTGGCAAAGAATCGCTCGAATTACGATCATCAGATGCGGGCGATGCAGGCCCTGGGCCGAATTGGGCCTGCGGCGAAGGATGCAGTGCCGATCTTGCTCGGTGAACTCGATGTGCCCGGGAGTGAAAGCAGCCTCGTATCAACCGCTGCGCTAGGTGCTTTGGGCGGTATCGGCCCCGATGCGAAGACTGCCGTTCCCACACTCATAAAAGTTGCCCGAAATCGCCTTCGAGGGGAACGCGAGCGCAAAGCGGCCGCTGAAGCTGTCATGAAGATCGATCCCGTTGTCGCGGCCAAGGAAAAGATGGAGACAGCGTGGCTCCGCATTCGGCTGGGCAAGATTCCCGAGGTCAAATTGATCGACCGTGCGCCGGCAACCGATGAGCAGCGCGCGACTATCAAGAAACTCATTGGCGATCTTGCGGGAATCGACGACGTCGATCCTCTGGTCAGCTACGGCTGGACCCGGCGCATGTTCGTGCCGATCGCAGACGAGGGCGCGGGGAACGCCAATTCACCAAAAGCCTGGGAATCTTTTCGAACGCTCGTCGAGGCGGGGCCTCTTGCACTTCCCATCCTTTTGGAATCACTCGACGACAAGACGCCAACCAAGGCTATTCAACGGAGCATTGGCGTCAATTTCGCTCTGGTGTACTCGTCCGAAATTGAGTGGAATCCGTTAGACCAAATTGAGAATCGCGTTCTGGCGGTGAAAAGCAAGTTGTCCAACGAAAACGACGGTTGGGGTTCCTACACGATGAAGGTCGGCGACCTCTGCGCTTCGGCAATTGGTCAAATTGTCGGCCGAGACTACGCGCCAGTTCGGTTCCAAGGTGTCAAGATTGGTTCAATCCTTATCCGTGCTCCGTCTGAAAATCGTGAGTTGCGAAACCGTCTTCGCTCGATCTGGTCAAGCAAAGATGCAACACAGCGGCTGTTCGACTCTCTGCTCCTGGATTACTCTACGCGAGGCATTTTCAATGGAAAAACGCTCGACGGGTGGCGAAGCGGAAGCGAGTTTCAGATCGATGCGGCAATTCGGCTTCTGTATTACTTTCCTAAAGAGGCCGGTCCTCTCATTGCGGCCCGACTGCGGTCACTGGATGTGATGAACACCCTCAGGAAAGACCATCGCGATGATTGGATTCAGCGCGACGTTAAGAATGGCGTGAGCACCGTAGAGTTTATTAAAGCCGTCAAATGGTGCCGCCAGCCGGCCATCAAGACAGCGCTCGCCGACATAGAAAAGCGCACCGACGACCCAACGATTTTGCAAGTGCTTGCCGTTGACTCCAAATAGGCCAGAGGAACGACTCAACTGCAGGTCAAAGCTAAGGGATCACGTGATCTTGAATAGTTAGACCATTCTCGCACTGACAGCCCCTTCGCTCACTTGCGCAAATGCCGATGACTCAACAGCCCCTCCGCATCGTCACCCTCGCCCCCGGCCATTTCCATGCGGCGCTGGTGCTGAAGGAGGTGCTTCCCGGCATCGATCCGCATGTCGTTGCTTACGCGCCGCCCGGCGATGATCTGGACGCGCACGTGGAACGCATCGCCCGGTTTAATTCACGCGCCGATCGGCCGACCTCGTGGACGCTCGATGTTCGTGCCGGCGCCGATTGGCTGGAGAGATTTCGCACCGAGCGGCCGGGCAATGTCGTGGTCATCGCAGGCCGCAATCGGCCCAAGATCGATCTGATCCTGGAAGCGGTTTCGCTCGGCTATTGCGTCCTGGCCGATAAACCGTGGATCATTGAATCGGAGGACTTTCCGAAGCTGGAAAAAGTCTTTGCCGAAGCGGATCGGAATGGGGTCTTCGCCTGGGACATCATGACCGAACGCTTTGAAGTGACCACGCGCATACAGCGTGAGTTGATGAGCGATCCAGAGGTTTTCGGTGAACTGCTGACTGGCACAGCCGAGGACCCGGCACTGGTTTTCGAGAGTGTCCACTATCTCAGCAAGAACGTGGCCGGCGTTCCGTTGCGACGGCCGGCATGGTGGTTTGATCCCGCGGTGGCCGGCGAAGCGATCGCCGACGTCGGCACGCATCTCGCCGACCTGGCGATCTGGCTGGCGTTTCCTGAGCAGGAAATTGCGATTGACCGTGGGGTAGGCTTCCAGCCTGCCCGTGGCTTCGGCAGGCTGGAAGCCTACCCTACGGTCAGATTGCTGGACGCCAACTGCTGGCCCATCCTCGTGGATCGCGCTTCGTTTGGCGAGATCACGGGCCTCGCCGATTTTCCGCCTGAGTTGTCCGGCTTGCGTGACGGCGATCAATTGCTTTACCACGGCAACGGGACTGTCGTCTATCAACTCGGCGGCCGATTCGTGCGTCTGACGACGCGCTGGGGTGTTCGCCCCGATGGCGACGAAGGTGACACCCACTTTGCATTCACGCGCGGATCAGGCTTAACGGTGGTCGTTCAACACGAGGCAGGTTTCGGATCGGGTCAGCAGGTGTTCGTCGTCCCCAACAATCCCGCGGACAAGTCAAACATACTCGCCGCCGTCGAACGTCATTGCCGTCGATGGTCGACGAACAGCCCCGGCTACTCGGCAGTGGACCTCGGCGACCGCGTACACATCCGAATTCCCGACACCGAGCGGACCGGCCACGAGTCGCACTTCGCGTCTGTCTTGAGTGAGTTTGTGCGATACTTTCACGACCGTTCGCGGATCCCCAATTGGGAGAGGCACGCCCTGCTTGCAAAGTACTACGTGACGACGACGGCGGCAGGCTAACCGGCTGCCGCGCCCGAACGATTTGGACCCAAGGCGGCCAAAGGGGGGATGGAGAAATCGTTGGCCGCCTTGGCCATGTTGGCCATCTTGGCCGCCTTCCTTTTTGGCATTCTGAACCACCCTGCCTCACACATCTTCCATACCCCACATGTCCTGTGGCACGTAGCCGGTGAGGCGGGTCGCCTCGGTCATGTCGTAGAGCGTCCGCCGGGCGGGCTTGCTACAGGCATAGACGACGGCGTAGGCTGGCAACTTCTCCACCGTCGCCGCCGCCAGGAAGAATCGCCCGGCATCGCCGGGACTCAGATAGACATCCGGTCCGAACTCGCTTTGGCGAAACTCTTCTTCCTGGCCCGGCCGAACGCACCAGCCGAGCCGGACGGCGAGCACTTCCATCCCATGCTCGCGGGCATAGGCCTGGCCAATCGCCTCGACGAACACTTTCGTGCACGCGTAGAGGTAACGCGGTTGCGATAGCATATCGCCGGTCACCGGAATGTGTCCCGCGGCGAGTTGACCGAAAATGACTTGGCCGGTGCTGGCGAGAATCACGCGTGGAACGCCCGCTTTCCGGGCCGCTTCCATGACGCTGTAAGTGCCGATGATGTTGTTGGGCACTAACTCGGTGAGAAAGTTGTCGCCGTCATCCGGGGGATCGCCACGTGGATAACGAGCATCATCGGGCGTGGCGCCGAGATGAATGATGCACCTTGCCCCGGTCGCGGCTTGCTGCATCAACTTCTGGTCCGTGAGGCTGCCAACGACAAAGCGCTCGGCGGGCAATCCGGGCGTGGGGTTGAGGTCGAAACCGACAACCGGAAGCGCGGCTCGATTCAGTGCCTTGACCACGGCTTGCCCGATTCGGCCCGCGGAGCCGGTGACGAGAATATGCTGAGTCATATGCGGGTGAGATTACGGTTGCGGCCGTCCGCGGCCAGCGCGTAGGCAATCTTCGCGGTTCCTCCAGGAGCGATCATGCGCACAGTCTTATCTTTTACCATCCTTCTGATGATCGCGGCGACGGCATCAGCCGACGAGCCGTTGCCAAAGATCCTGGCGCCTCATTTCACGCCGCCGCCCGAGTACCGCGGTCAATTCGGCGACTACAAGTCGCCATTGATCTTCGCCGACGGCAGCAAAGTCAAGTCCGCCGATGACTGGAAACGCCGACGGATGGAAATCTTGAAAACCTGGAACGATCTCATGGGCCCCTGGCCAAAGCGGCTCACGAAGCCCAAGCTGGAAATCATCGAAAAGAAGCACATTGAGAACTACACGCGACAGCACATCCGGCTGGAAATCGCCCCGGATCGCATGACCGAGGACGCGTACCTGCTCGTTCCCGACGGCAAGGGACCATTTCCCGCGGTGGTCGTTGTCTTCTACGACGCAGCGACCGGTGTCGGCCTGGGCAAAAGCACCCGGCGCGATTTTGCCTTGCAACTCACACGCCGCGGATTTGTCACACTCTCGCTCGGTAGCGCGCCGGAGACGTATTACCCAAATAAGGAAACCTGCAAACTCCAGCCACTGTCGTTTGATGCCTACATCGCGAGCAACTGCCGCGTGGCCCTGGCCAATCGGCCCGACGTAGATGGCAAGCGCATCGGCATCGTCGGCCACTCGTATGGCGGCAAGTGGGCAATGTTCGCGAGTTGTCTCGACGATCAGTTCGCGTGTGCCGCCTGGTCCGATCCCGGCATTGTGTTCGACGAGAAGCGCTCGAATGTGAACTACTGGGAGCCGTGGTATCTCGGCTTCGAACCGGGCATCAAGCGCAAGGCGGGCATCCCCAGCGAAACCAATCCCCGCACCGGCCCGTACAAGAAAATGATCGAACAGGGCCACGACCTGCACGAATTGCATGCGCTCATGGCGCCGCGGCCGTTCCTCGTCTCGGGCGGGTCCGAGGACAAGGTCGAACGCTGGAAGCCGCTCAATCACTCGATCGCGGTCAACAAGTTGCTTGGTTACGAAAGCCGCGTCGGCCTGACTCTCCGCAACGGTCACGATCCGACCAAAGAGTCCAACGAGCAGATTTGCACGTTCTTCGAGCACTTTCTGAGGTAGGTCCGCCGAGCCGAGGCGGACCGGGCGGCACCCTGAAATGCGCTGCCGCCATTTGGTGGGAGGTGCCCGGTCCGCCTCGGCTCGGCGGACCTACTCCGGACGCTCGCATTGCAGTAGTGTAACGTTTCCCACCACAATTGGGCTTTCCGAATGACCAGTTCGCGCTTGGCCATCGTTGCTCTCGTCTTTTCGACCCTAATCCCGGTCGCCGATGCGAAGCCTCTTGACTTCGCCCACGAAGTGGCGCCAATTCTCAAGAAACATTGCGCAAAATGCCATACGAACGGCACCTACAAGGGGTCGATCTCGTTCGACACGCGCGTGGACATCGTCAAGAAAGCGGTCGTGCCCGGACAATCGGCGAAGAGCAAATTGATCGCGCGCGTTACCAGCAAGGACCCCGACGAGCGAATGCCGCCCAAGAGCAAGCCGCTGGACGACAGGGAGATCGTTGTCCTCAAGCGCTGGATCGACGAAGGCGCGACGTGGGAGCCGGGCTTCAGCTTCAAGGCGCGGACCTACGTCGCGCCCATCAAGCCACGTCGGCCAACGATTCCGATCGCATCGCCGGGCTTGGAACACCCAATCGACCGCATTCTCGGCAAATACTTCGCCGATCACAAATTGACTCCGCCGCCGCTGCTCGACGACGCCGCATTCGCTCGGCGAGCCTACCTCGACTTAATTGGCCTGCTGCCGGCGCCAAGCGAATTGAACGCGTTCCTCGCCGAGGCATCTCCAGACAAACGCGCGGCGCTGGTTCGCCGATTACTCGGCGAAAAGCGTGCCTACACGGATCACTGGCTGGCATTTTGGAACGATCTATTGCGCAATGAATACAAGGGGACTGGCTATATCGATGGTGGCCGCAAGCAGATCACTGGCTGGCTCTATCAATCGCTGCTCGACAACAAGCCCTACGACCAGTTCGTTCGCGAGTTGATCAATCCCACGCCGGAGTCCGAAGGATTCGCCAAGGGCATCAAGTGGCGCGGCCAAGTGAATGCCAGCCAAAGGGTCGAACTGCAATTCGCACAAAACGTCGGTCAAGTGTTTTTTGGCGCCAATCTGAAATGTGCTTCGTGTCACGACAGCTTCATCGATAACTGGAAGCTCGACGACTCGCACGGTCTCGCTGCCGTGATCGCCGACAAGCCGTTGGCCGAATACCGCTGCGACAAGCCGACCGGGCGAACCGCTGGGCCGAAGTTCCTGTTCCCGGAACTCGGCACGATCGATCCCAAATTACCGAAAGCGAAACGGCTGGAACGCCTCGCGGAGTTAGTCACCAGTCCCCAGGACGGCCGCCTCACGCGAACGATCGCGAACCGTATTTGGCATCGGCTGATGGGTCACGGCATCGTCCATCCCGTCGACCTGATGGGCGATAAGCCCTGGTCGGAGGATCTCCTCGACTACTTGGGCGTCTATGTTTCGGACAACTGCTATGACCTCAAAAAATTGATGGAACACATCGCCACATCGCGAATCTACCAATCGCAGGCTGTGCCGATCGCTCACGAAGTGGCAGCGGAGGACTATGTCTTCCAGGGACCGGAAATCAAGCGGCTAACCGCCGAGCAATTCGTCGACGCAATATGGATGCTGACCGGCACCGGCCCGATGAAGCCGGTGGCCCCCGCATCGATCCCGCCATTCCCCGAATCGACCCCGCCGGAACGGCGCTTCATTCGCGCCACGCTGGTCGATTGCGATCCGTTGATGCGTTCGCTGGGCCGACCGAATCGCGAGCAAGTGGTGACGGTGCGGCCGGAGCAGCTTTCGACCTTGCAAGCGCTGGATCTGGCGAACGGCGAAATCCTGGCGACGACTCTCTCCCGCGGAGCGGCCAACATCCTCAAGGCGAATCCGAAGGCAACCCCTGATGAACTAGCCAAACAAATCTTCCTTCGCGCTCTCGGCCGCAAACCGACCGCGGACGAACTGGCCGCCGCTCGCGGGTTGGTCGGCGAGAGGCCGACGGCAAACGGGATCGCGGACTTGCTGTGGGCGGTGGTGATGTTGCCGGAGTTTCAACTGGTGCGGTAGAATTGAACAGAAGGAGGACCGCCAATGGGTCTTGAACTTCCGCTGACTCCGCGTCCGGTGCCGCTTTTCCGGCTCGAGAACGGCGTCTACCGCGTCAGCAACTCTCGCATTCCGCTGGAGCGCATCGTCAAGATGCACAAGCAAGGTGCCACCCCGGAGCAGGTCATTGAGGCGTGCGACGTCCTGAGACTTTCCGACGTCTACGCACTGATCGGGTACTACCTGGACAACACGGAGCTGGTCGAGCAATACCTCCGAGAACAGGACGAACAGGCTGAAGAACTTCGTCGCAAGATCGAGGCGGCGCAGGGGCCGCCGAAAATAACCCGCGAGATCCTGTTGGCGCGAAAGGCACGCATGGAGAAGGCCGCGCGGAATGCTGAAGTTGGCCGCTGATGCTGGCCGGTGCCAAGACAGTAGGGGAGCAGATGCTATCGTTTCCGCCACCCTTGAATGGACCCGGGCTCGCCCAGTTTGCAACCGTGACTCTCGCTACGCCAACTTCGGGACGGACTCTGCACACGGTCAACGGGCGTGCGATGCCCCCGGCATCGGGGTTGGCGATATATCACAGCGATGACGGAAACGGATACTATCTGTTTGGATGTGACGCTGCCTGGGAAGTACTGACTGACACGTGGCACGCCTCTCTTGAGGAGGCTATGGAACAGGCGGAGTTTGAATACCCGGGAATCTCGAACCACTGGCAGAAGCCGGGGTGACGATAACCGCAAGGTGCCTCAATGAATGACATCAACGCGTCCGACACTATGAATCGCCGCGACTTCCTCCGCTCCATGTCCGCCGCCGGTATGGCAACGCTCGCCGGCATGCTCCGCGGCTTCTCGGCGCTGAAACGCTCAAGCATCCGGAGCCGACCGCCGATACTTGCATCCTCCTCTGGATGGCCGGCGGTATGGCTGCTCCCGATACCTTCGATCCGAAACGTTACGTGCCGTTCAAGGTCGGTGTGCCCGTCGACACGATTCTTTCGACGTTCCCGGCCATCGACACGGTCGTTGACAACATCAAGTTCACGCAAGGGCTCGAACATATCGCCAAGGTGATCGATCGCGGAACGCTGATCCGCTCGCACGTCGTGGCCGACCTCGGCAACATCCTGCACTCGCGCCATCAATATCACTGGCATACTGGCTACGTGCCGCCGCAAACGGTGGCGTGCCCGCATCTCGGCTCGTGGATCGCCCGCGTCAAAGGACCGCGGAACCCGGCCATCCCGCCGTTCATCAACATCGGTCAGAGACTTGAAGGTGTCGGCGAACAGGAAGAACTGAAAGCCTTCACGACCGGGGGATTCTTCGGCACGGAGTACGGGCCGTTCAATCTTCCCTTCCCGACTGACGCCGCCGATGCCGTCCGGCCGCCGAAGGGAATGACCCCCGAGCGCTTCAAGGCCCGCCATGAGAAGTTTAAGGAACTGCTCAAGCGCAGCCCGATGGGCGAATTGGCCAGTGATCATCACCAAGAGTCGATGTTGCGCTCAATCGAGAATGCCCATCGCCTGTTGAACTCCAAAGAACGCGATGCGTTTGATTTATCGAAGGAACCGAAGGAGAGTTTCGATAAATACAACGCGGGGCGGTTTGGGCTCGGCTGTCTGCTCGCACGGCGACTGACAGAGGCCGGCGCTCGGTTTATCGAGGTGACCACGGAATACGTGCCGTTCCTGCATTGGGACACTCACGAAAACGGCCACACGACCTACGCCCGTATGAAGAAAGAAATCGATCGGCCGATCGCGCAACTCATTCTCGATCTCGAAGAGCGCGGCTTGCTCAAGCGCACGCTGGTCATACTTGCGAGTGAATTCAGCCGCGACATGATGATCGAAGGTGTTCCGGGCAGCACGGCCCGCGACCAATCACGGGCGAAGACCGACAAGCTTGGCGAGATGAAGCATTATGGACTGCACCGGCACTTCACCGGCTCTGGCTCGGTCCTGATGTTTGGCGGCGGCATCAAAAAGGGCTTCCTCTACGGCGAAACCGCTCCCGAACGACCACTGTTGACGACCAAGAATCCCATCACCATTCGCGATCTGCATGCCACGATCTTCCACGCAATGGGCATTCATCCGCGAACGGCCTTCAACGTCGAAAAGCGACCATTCTATGCGACCGAAGACGGCAAGGGCATGCCGAGGAAGGAATTGTTTGCATAGAGCCCGTTTCCCAAGTAGGTCCGCCGAGCCGAGGCCGACCGGGTGCGCAGCCGCAAAGACCGCATGATGCCATTCCCGTGTGCAAGGTGGTCCGGCTCGGCTCGCCGGACCTACTTGTGACACAGTCTCTACGACCGGTTTCCTACCCTGTCCGGCTTGGGTCCCGCCAAATCCTCGCAATTTGTCGATCGGTCCCGTAGTACAGGTTGGGAAGCTTGTCCTACGGGACCTCGCCGATGCTCACCCCTGAATCCCGCGTTCGCGATTTTCCTTCGCTCGCTGATCGAGCCTATCTCAACACCGCCGCCGAGGGCATTCCGCCGCCTGCCGTCGCGGAAGCACTCGCGCAATACGCGCGCGACAAGCAACTCGGCATGGATGGCCGCCCGCTGCACGCGGCTCAGTGGGAAGCGGCCAAGGCACTCGTCGGCGAGTTCTATGGCCTTTCGCCCGCCGAGATTGGCATCTGCTCGTGCTCGTCCGAAGCTTACAACCTGGCGGCCATGGCGCTTCGCCTCAAGCCCGGCGACGAGGTCGTCATCAACGATCTCGACTTCCCCGCCGGCGCAACGCCCTGGCTTCAGGCGGGTAGCCCGGCGACGGTGAAAGTCTGCGCGCACCGGTCGGGGGCTTTGCGGACGCCGGACCTTGTGCCGCTGGTTGGCCCGAAGACACGCCTGGTCACGGTGTCGCTCGTCAGCTTCTTCAATGGCTTCATGGTGAATTTGCCGGAGGTCATTGCGGCCGTCCGCAAGAACTCTCCGGCACTGATCGCGGTTGATGTGACGCAGGCACTCGGCCGGATTCCGCTCGACCTCGGCGGTGTCGATCTCATCGTCAGCAGCACGCACAAGTGGATTCTGTCCACGCACGGCGGCGGTCTCGTGGGAGTCCCGCAGTCGCGGGCAAATGAATGGACCGTTCCGGCGGGAGGCTGGTTTCACCTGGAAGATGCGTTTGGGCCGAATCGATTCGAACGTGCTAACAGCAAGCCCGGGGCGGCTGGCTTCACTGTTGGCATGCCGAACTATCCGGCGGTGTACGCGACGCGGGCGGCACTCGATTACATCAAGAGCGTGGATGTGAAATGCATCGACCGCGATGCCCGGCCGCTCGTGCTGGCGTGTCTCGATGAATTGAAGAAACTGCCTGTTGAACTGCTCACACCGGCGGAGCCGGAACACATCGCCGGTATTTTGGCATTTCGCCACCCGGCCGCGGATCGCATCAACGAGCACCTGCATTCGCGGAAAGTCCATGTCATGAGCCATGCCGGCCGGCTGCGCGTCGCGATCCACGGCTACAACACGGCTCACGATGTCGATCGTTTCCTGACGGCACTCCGCGAAGCACTGCGAGTGGTTGGGTGACGCTGGGGACGGTCGTCAGCGTTTCATTCGCTCACAGAATGGATTGCGCTGCAACCCCCAGTCAGGAGCCCTGCAATCCATTTTCATTCGCAATCGATGCAACTGCCGTTCGCTGCGGAGTTTGATTCCTTGCATTGCGCTCGGACTCGGGGCAAAAGGCATGATCGGTCGCCAAGCGATGAATTCCGAGTGGCCCTCGCTGCGTTTCTTTGACGTTGCGCGCCGCGAAGGATCGCAAAAAGCAGCGGAGCCCTCAGGGCCGGCTCCGCCCGCTTGCTACGACAGCGTTCTGCGATCCCTACCGGGATCGCCCCTTTTTCCTATTCGCTTTCCGGCGGTCGATGCTGCGCATCGACCGCGGGCTAATGTCTGCGACCGCTCCGCGGTCGGCGATCATCCCGGAGGGATGCCAGACATTAGCCGGTGGTCGAGCGTCCCCGCTCGACCACCGGTAACCGATCCGATCCCATATCCGACCCCGGCAGCGGTCGTTGAGCGCTTATCCATCAACAGAATCTTCGCGGCCTGTGAGGAATTCACCCGATATCAATTAAGCGCAACCCGAGGGCGACAAAGGGCCGAGTTTTGCCAGCCGATTTGATTCGAATGCATTGTGCCTCTGGCGGTTCGGCGTCGCCCTCCCCAGGCGCTGTAATCGCCCGGGAAGACCGGGCCGACCCGCGGCGCAGGGGTTCGCGTTGCGCTTCGGGCTCCTCCGAACCGCATTAGCGCAACTTCAAAACTGCGTTCTGGGCTCCGCCCGTTGTTCTTGCAATCCGTTTTGACTTGTAAGTCGCCGATTCAACTCTTGCACCGTGCGGACCGCGAGTGGGTACGACTCGGCCAGTGGACCGATAGCGCCCGTATCGAGGTTGTAGTTTGGCAAAGCGGTCAGGTTGTCCGCGACCAAGTTGGCGAACCGCTCCGCGAACGAATTCATAGTTTCCGTCACATCGGCCACGAGTTTTTCCGGCGGAGCGATCGGATGGGAGAAGCCATATGCCACGGATCGGCGCATAAGCCGCGAAGCCATCCTGATGGCGGGAAATGCCGCGCGCACGGCCGCCGAGGGGCGGCGAGCAGTCGCGTCCAGCCACCACGCGGCAGCTCGATCGTAGACGAGCACCGCCGGGACCATTCGACCGAGCGCTCGGACGCTCGTCCGGAGCGCGGGACCGAGACTGGCGAGACCGTACGTCATTCGATAACCCATTTCCAGAACGCGAGCGATCGAATCGGGCGCCAACATCGGAATTCGACCCGCGGCGGCAGTCCCGCCGTATCGAGCCAACATGAGCGCATCGAGCCCGAACTCGACACGGATATGCATTACCGGGTCATCCGCGAATGTGAGCGCCGTGTCCTGCCGAATTGGATCGAGCGACCCGGCGACCCGGTTGATGAGCGGGTGAACCAGGGCGTCCGCCAGGACGTGGGTCGTCCATCCCAAGGCGAAGGCGCGAGTGCAGTCGTCGCCGGCCGCATGCATGAGCGCGCGTGCCAGACGCGCCGGACCGGACATAGTGGGCAAGGTCGGATGTATACCGGTCCCCGTTCGGGAAATAACCCATGTCCGGGCCGACTGATCCCGCGAGAAATGCAGCGCGAGCATGCTCGCCGGACGGGACAACGCCCCGTTCGAGCACGCGTTCGGCGAGAATTAGATGCACGCCGCAACCGGGCATGTCTACATACTCCGCTCAGGCATGGACCTCACGCGTGGCGCATGCGATTGCTCTGGATGCTGGCACAAGCCTATTGCCAATCTCCAGCGTGACGACTGCCAGCGCAGCGCCGGCCGCGACGTCAATCCAATAGTGTTGTCCAGTCGTAATCGTGGTCAACGACACGGCAGCGGCGAGTAGCCAGACGGCAGCTCGAACGGCCGGTCTCGCGGCCGACCGGTTGATCAGCAACGCAGACAGGATTGCGAAGAACACATGCGAACTCGGAGTGCAATTCCCCGGTCGATCGACCGCGAACACTCCTTGCAAGAGCGTCTCGCCCATTCCGCCATCCGTGTATTCGGGCCGAATGATGCTCACCGGCCAGATCCAATAGCACGCAAACGCGATTGCCGACCCGATCGCGTAACAGGCGAGAACCAGACGGAGTCGTTGGAACGACCAGTAATAAAAGAAGGGCAATACGGGCAATGCCAATCCGCCCAGCACGTAAATCCAGGCGCTCCAGGGAAGAATGAGCCAGGGGGTGACGTCGGCGGGACGAGTGAAGTGAATTGTTCGCCGCGGGTCCGAGCCATGCGCGTTCGTCCAATCGTACACCGCGCCCCAAATGAGAAAGAAGCCGACGACACATCCGCTCTTGCCAACGGATGCCAGAATGGGAGAGCGACAAGGCACGCGGGATCCAGACATGATTTGGCGGGAACTCCGAAGTTACGGTATGCGTGCCCGCCTCCATTGTCTTCCCGGGTTGAACTCGAGCGCGCTCCTGCAATCAATTGTAAAATGACGCCATCCCGTCCGCCGTGTCGGAGTTCGCCTGACCATGCCCGCGTTGTTCATCTCCTACCGACGATCCGACAGCACGGATGAAGCCCAGCTCTTGAATGACCGCCTGTGTCACGAATTCGGCCAGGAGAACGTGTTCTTCGATATTCACTCGATGCCGCTTGGGAACGATTTCCCAACTGTCCTGGCCAACGTCTTGAACGAGTGCAAGGTTGTCCTGGTGGTCATTGGTCCTGAATGGGCTGTGGCGCGCGATAAGGACTCGACGTGCCGGCTGCTCAATCCTGCGCGATTTTGTCCGCCAGGAAGTGGAATCGGCGCTCAAGCACCGGGACATGGCCGTTGTGCCCGTGCTCGTCCGTGGAGCGCCGGTTCCGGATGCCATGAAACTTCCGGAGTCGCTACGTCCACTTTGCCGGCGACAGGCATTTGAACTCGCGAACGCCGATGGTCGGGAGCCGTCGCTCGACCGACTCGTCAGTGGTCTGCGCCGGGTCCTGTCCGAAGGGCTGAAGGAATTGCCCGTGGAAGCCGCCACGATGGCGCCGCCAGTCGAGGAGACGAGGATTATCGGTCACGACAAGGAGTTTGCGACAATCGTCGAGCGGGCCGGGACGGGTGGCAAGCTGATTGTGTTGACCGGTCGTATGGGCATTGGCAAGTCGGTCACGGCCCAATTGCTGGCGAAGCACCAGTCGGTCGGAGACATCATCGAGATTGAGGCGCGCGCCGAATTCACGGAGTTGACGCTCATCGAAGCGGTCGCGAAGCGCTACCCGACGGAGCTTTATGCCGACCATGAAGGTTATCCATTTCTATTGCTCAAGATAGCCGCGCAGCGCAAGGTGGCGATCGATGTCTTGGCTGCCAAAAAGGCAACACTGATCATCGATGGTCCGGGTGAAGCCCCCCACCCTCGCGACGCCGACGAGGAAATAGCGCTGGCACGCGAGATCGCCGAGGATATCGCATCCCGCGACGTTCTGGTGGTCATCGCCAGCCGTCACGAACAGTGTTGGCCCGGGCTAGACCCCATCGGGCTCGCCGGGCTGGCCCCTGCCGATGCCAGCCAACTTCTCCTCCGCGAATTTCGCGTGCATGACCCCTCCCTGTCCGCGAACGATTTGCCGCAGAGCGTGGGCGGACCAGATCGGTTCGACGAATTGGTCAAGCGCGGCATGCCGGGCGAACTCATGAATGCCGCCGGCCGCCGTTACCTACTGGATCGGCCGAACCGGCGATTGGGAGGAGTCGTTGATTCCATCGCACGCGTGCTGAGCTTATTCATTGGCGATCCCGTTATCCCGAATCCGAAACCCTCGGGCGAGCGATCGGCCGGACTGGGCCAATTGTTCGTCGTGTGCCTGATCCTCATGCTGGCTGCCAATGCGTGCCTGATCGCCTCGTATGCGACCGGAAGCAAGATGTGGGATCGAATGTTCTACGGTTTGCCCAAGACACCCGACGATGTGCCAGAACTCGGGACGAGCCGCGGACTCATCGGCTGGGGCGTGCTGGTGGAAATGGCCCGGTCCGCCATTGTGATCACGGGTTTGCTCCTACTGGTCGTCGGCACGTTCTTTCGTCGCGAACTCGCCGCGCTCATCCCATATCCGCCATGGGCGCAAGTCGGACCACGACGGTTGACGCCGCGGACTCTTTTCCGTCTTTTCCTGATTGGCCTGGCGATCTGGATGGCGGGGAGCATTGTCAGCTACCACGCTCATGCGGCGCCGCGATCGCTCTGGCTGTGCCGCGGCAATCCATTTCTCCAGCGCTACGTCGAGGCCGGCGACACCAGGATGATGGAGGAGTTGCGCCAAAAGCCCGACACCGACGACCGCAAAATGAACGGCGAACCACCGGGCCGCAACGACCCCGCATATCCGGAATACTGGAACGAGTGCGTGTTGCCGTACCGGATCTACTTCGGCTACTCATGCGTCATGTTCGTGATCGTCGCCCCGGTGGTGCTCACGGTTTGCTCGTATGCAATCGCCTCGTCGTTCTGGGACCATCGCGTCGTGCAACCGAGAGAGATGGCGAGCCTGCGGGGGCACGACATCGCCCGGCGGGCCATCAATCGATTGCGGCATTACAAGGAAACCTACGTCGATGAGATGGACCGGTATCTCATTTTGCTTCTGGTTCTCGTCGGTTCGTGGGCGTTCGACCTCTGGTTCGATCGGTACAACTTGACCGAAGCGGCCGCCACTTACACAACGCGAATGATCGTCGTGGCGTTGTCATTCTGGGCGGCGTTGTTTGCGGCACTGGTGGTGACATACCAGTCCCTCGTGCGTGAGACCGCGCGCCATATCCCGGAGGGACCGATGCAGGACGAACTGCATCGCCAGCACGGGTTCTTCCGGTTCTTTCTGCGCGCCATCCTTGTTTCGCCGTATTCGTGGCTCTGCGTGTGCGCCGCCGCGACGGCGGGATTGTGGTACGTCTGGGCGGGGGTCACCGGCTGGCATCGATGACATCGGCCCGTCCGACGCGGAATTCGAGACTTGCATTGACCGCTCCATTGCAGAGAATGAGGGACGCTCGCTTCGGCATACGCCCAGTCCCGGTATCTGCGATTTTCTCCGCGATTTGGTCGTTGCTCACTATTGGAGTGGGCACAATGTGCGTTTCAGAACAGGCATTCCTCGGAGTCTGAATCGCAAGTTTTGCAGTTGCGATCCCTAGAAACCTCGGCGAAACCGGCGGAGCCTGAAGCGTCAGCGAAGGCGACGCGGAAGAAAATCGAAACTCATGTTCATTGAGAAGTTCAGTGTTTGAGGGGTGTTGAGCGTCGCCTTCGTTGACGCTTCAGGCTCCGCTCAATGGTTCGCGCGATCCGCGGAGGCCGATTATGAAAAAGGCGATCGTCGTCCTGACTGCGATCATTGTCGTTGGTGGTTTGGCATTGGTCTTGGTGATCGTTCAGCGATCGTCGATGCATCGCATCGAACTGCCGCTGGTTGAACCGGCGCGAAACCCGACGGCTCAGACTAGCCAGGCATTTCCGCAGCAAGCCTCGACGGTGAGCCTTACCGTCCGGATTCCGATCGCCAAGGTGACCGAGCTGGCAGAAGCAACAGTTCCAACTCGCTTTCGAAATATGTACGAAGTGCCCGATACCGCGGGCATCAAGGGGATTCGCGTGAGTCCGGACCTGACGCGCTCGGCGCTCGGTCTCAAGCCGGTCGTTGGTTCAGATCCCCCGCGCGTGCTCGTCGACTCAGAACTGAAGGGCCAGGTCGGAGTCAAGGCGCGCAAACCGGCAATCCTCAAACTGCCCCGGTTGGCCCCGAAAGACAAGCCCAAGTCGCCGGACATCGAAGCGCGATTCGACGTGGACGCACAAATCCGCGGTTGGATCGAGCCGGGGATCGATTCCCACTGGGCTTTCACGCATCGGCAGGAAATCGAGGTCGACGTCGACAAGGCCAGTACCAAACTGTTTGGCATCGTTCCGATATCTCTCGCCAAAGAGCTTCAAAAGGCCGTCGACGAACTGGCCCCGAAGCTGGCGGACAAGGCGTTGGATGCGGTGCGCGACAAGATGCCGATTCGCAAGCACGTCGAAGCCGTCTGGCTCGCCATGTTCAAGCCCACCAAAATCAGTGCAAATCCCGACACATACGTGTTGCTCACGCCTCGAAAAATCCGGCTTGAGGGCCTTCGTTTCGACGACCGGGAATACTTGGTTGTCCGGCTAGCCGTGGACGGTCTCGTTCAGACGATCGTCGCCGATCAACCGCTCGAGGGCGCCAAGCCGACGCCGTTGCCGGACCTGGTGCAGGAGCCGGCGATCGATCCCAAGTTCCATGTACTTTTGCCCGTGGGCGTCGAGTTGAGCGCCATCAACCCAAAACTGACTGAGTTGATGGCCAAGTCGCGAATCGAATTGGAAGAGGGTAACTTCGTCCTGATCAAGGAGCTATCGCTCTTTTCCGAGGGCGAGAGCCTCTTCGCCCGACTGAAGATTGAGGGCGAGAACGCGAAAGAATCCACACGGGTAACCGGCACGGTGTTTCTGAAATGCGGTCTGGCAGTGTCGACGGACCCGCCCGTGCTGCGGCTCAAAGATGTGGACTTTTGCGTTGAATCCCAGAGTCTGCTGATCGAGTCGGCCGCGTGGCTCCGCAAGGATGTCATTGCGAGGAAACTCGAGGAGAAAGTTCAGATCGACCTGACGCGCCACCTGACGAAGCTTCGGAATGAATTCAATAGTCGTTATGCCAGCCTCGACGCTGGGCCATTCTTGAAGGTGGCGCTTCACCTGGACACCGTTGGTTTTCAAGGAGCGAAAGTGAGCGACAACTTCATCATCGTCGGCTTCGATATCAGCGGCGAAATGAACGGCGAAATTGTGTTCAAGAAGTAAGCGATTGACGCTTTGGCGACGCGCGTCAAGCGACTCTTCCCGTGGAGAGAGCTGGGCGATGAGGCGGTCATCGGGATTGACTGGCCAATACGCCCGGCGCAGCGGTCTTCGAGTGATCGTGTCCCTCGTAGACGCCGAAGTCGTTGAACCAGAACCGCTTGGCCAGACGGTAGAGCAGGTTCTTCTCGGGCATCTTCGGCGCCGGGGGCGTACTGGGAAGTGCGTGTCTTCATCACGCTCAGTTCTTCCAGAGCGGTCTGCCGAGCGGTTGCATCCTTCGCGGCGTGCTTCTCGACCAGCTCTTTCAACAGGTCGGGCCGTTCGAGAACGATGCAGCCGCGTGTCGTTGATTGCGAAAGCTCGCGGAAGTCACGCAGGAATGCGGACTGAGTGAACTTCTCGCGCAGCGATCGCGTGTCGCCGCCTTTCGCGTGAATCGACTCCTTGGAGAACTGCACGATCGGGCACGGCTCGATGTCGCCCCACGGGTTGATGTGGTGGCTGATGCCGGTCGCGGCCGGACAAAGCGCCTTGCCCTTCGCCGTCGTAATAGGCATCGATGATGATGATCGGCTTCTTCGCCCGCATCTCGACGACGAACTTGCGCGCCCGCCGGGCCTGTTCGGGCGTCAGGCACAGATCCGGGTTCGGGTTCGGGCCCATCGGCCGATAGACGTGGAACCAGGTGTACATCACGCCCATTTCGATGAGCCGGTCGATCCACTGATCGGTCAGCAAGTCGTCGATGTTGGTTCGGCACAGGCTGGTGCAGACGCCCGTGAAGAGCTTGTTGTTCAGGCAGTTCTGCGATGCCTTGCATCGTCTTCGCCGAGCACGCCGGCCCGGCCGCGGCGCTCGTCGCTGACGATCTCGGTCCCTTCGACGCTGATGAGCGGCGTGACGTTGCCGAGCTTGCCGCAGTCGCTTGGCCTTTTCGTCGGTGATGAAGTGGCCGTTGGTGAAGATCTGGAAGTAGCAGTCCGGGTGCGCTTCGAGCATGTCGAACAGCTTGCGGATGCATGAACGGCTCGCCGCCGACGATGCCGAAGAAGACGTTGCCCATCGCCTTCGCTTCGCGGACCAGCTTGTGGAACGCTTCGGGCTGAATGATCTCCTGCTTGGACGCGACATCGACCCAGCAGCCCTGGCAGCGCAGGTTGCAGGTATTGATGATCGAGACGTAGAGGAACGGCGGGAAGAACTCGCCGCGCTTGAGGCGGGATTTGTGCCGCTGGACGGAGAGCATGCCCTTCAGGCCCATGTTCCAGGCGAGCTTCCAGAGGAGACGTTTATCGGTTTCGAAGAGCAGGCGTTTGGCCAGTTTCGCGATCATCGTTCGGACCAAGAAGAGCAAGATTAAGATGAAGACTACGATCAGGAAGAGGACTAGGAGCAAGATTCAGAGGAAGATTAGGTCTCCGAATCGGATTCACCTCGTCCATAATCACGCGACGAATTCTTTTTAATCAATCCCATTAGCATTCGGACAACTCGCTGAAGCCGTTCTTTTCCCGGCCGAATCTGTTCTGAAGTCAACTTGTTCTTGGCGACCAAGACATCAAGGCCGGCTGCGCACTCGAGTGCGGATCCGTGAGCAATGTCAAAAAACCGACATCGATCCTTGAGTGCATATTTTCCGTTACCCTCGGCGATATTGAGCCCGATCGAATTTGCCGCTCGGTCGAGCTGGTCCTTAATGTCGCCGACTCGGACTGCATTCTCCAAGATGGATGAAATCCATCCGATAAACGCGATCGCTTCACGGTAGACTTCCAACTTCTCGTGATCGAACCAAGGCGCTTCGTTCGACGACACGGCGGTCCTCCTCGTAATCGGAATCCTGCTCTTAATCCTCTTCCTGATCCTAGTCTTCATCCTAATCTTACTCTTTCTGACTTCCGCGCAGGTTAGTCTTTCTTCCCACCGGCCTTGGGCGGATTGAGCAGCATGTCGAACAACTGATTCTTGGAGGATAGCAGAAGTACATCGCGCGTTTCGGCCAGCATCAGCTTGTACGCCGCCAGCTTTTGCAGAAACGCGTAGAAGTCCCGATCCTTGGAGTGTGCCTCGTTGCGGATCGCATCGGCCTCGGCGTCGGCTTCGCCTTCGATGCGCTGGCGCTTGGCCTTCGCTTCCGCAACTGTCTTCGCGGCATCGCGCTTGGCCTCGCTGACGATACGGGTGTATTCCTTGTTCCCTTCGCTCTGGTACTCCGTCACCTTGCGTTGACGTTCGGAGCGAATGCGCTCGGCAATGCTCGCCCGTACCGCCTCCGGGAAGGTGAGCCGCCGCAACCGGACCTCGACCAACTCAATGCCGTATTCCTTGAGCACGATGGCCCGCAAGTCCTCCGGATTTGGATCGTTGTCGCCGACCTGTTCGAGCCCGAGGATTTGCCGATGGAGCCGATCGGCTCGGGCGTCGATGGCCGGAGCATCGGCGACCTTGATCAAATCATCCATCGGTAAGTTGCTGATCACCGCGGCGAGGCGGCCCGTGATGCGTGGTGTCAGCAACCGGCGGGCTTGCTCGGCGGTACCGACGGTACGAACGAAGCGGTCGGCCGCCGTCGCGTCCGGCACCCGCCAGCAGACAAACGCATCCACGGCCATGGTCTTGTCCACGGTTTGGCCCTGGCGATCGCGGGTGAGCGTCTCGGTCGGCGGCAGGTCGAACGTCTGGAGCCGGCGGTCGACCCGTTGAACCGAGTCGATGGGCCAGGGCAGCTTGATGTGCAGGCCCGCGTCTTCTTTGCCATCGAGTATTACCGTCGGATCTCCGAAGCGCGTGACATACCCGAACTCGGTTTGATCGACCGTAAAGAGAGTGGATTGCGCCCAGAGGAGCAGAACAATAGTGCCGACGATTAGCCAGGTGCGTTTCATGGTTGCTCCTTGCCAAAACTTCTCCCCCCTAACTTCGTCTCGTGAAGCCGCGACGCGGAGTCTTCGGAGCGGAGCGCGAGGCCTTGCCGGTTCCGGGTCTCGCGCTCCGCTCCGTAAAACCTCCGCGTCGCGGCTTCACGAGACCGGGAGGGGCTGGTTCACGGCCCTTCCTCTTTCCCCGGCTTTGGACCGATTATGACCGGCCGAAGGAACTCCGGATCGACTAGATACAAGTGCCGTCGCCCCCTCGGGACTTCGCCATCGATGATCACCTTGTCCTTGCCACGCATCACCTCGACCAGCACTTCCCAGGCGAGCCGGGATTCCGTCAGAGCGCTTGCGCCGTTCAATGGCGGCGTGCCGGCTCGCTTCGTTGGTGTAGAGCGAGCTTTCCCCGGGCGGCAATTCATTCCGCAGTTTGTACCAGTAAAGGAACGCGTCGCGGCCGGCCTTCGCGGTTTCGAGTCGCTCGTTCTTGGTTGCCTCGGCGTCGGCCAATTCGCGCAGCGCTTCCTCCTCGGCCTGCTTGCGAAGTTGCGTCGCCTGCGCTTCGGCCCGGTTGATCTGCTGATCCCGTGCCTGGATCGCTCGCGCCACGTCGTGATAGGCCGGCACGACTTCCGTCGGCGGATGCAGGTCGTGAACGTTCAGCCCCTCGACTGCAATGCCGATTCCATCCGGCGTCATGTCATGGAGGCGGATCAAGAGTCGGTCCGATACATCCCTTTGAAAGGACGCTCGGCGGGTGGTCAGTAATTCGAGGAACGACTCCGCGGCTACCTGCTCGCGGAGGGCGGCCTCGGCCGCCGAGCGCAGCAAGCCTTCCGGATTTTGCACCGCGAAGAGATACGCATGCGGATCGGCAATATGGTAGCGCAGGGTGGCCGACACTTCGACGAGATTGCCGTCGCCGGTGGCCATCAGGGATTCGTCGGTCACCCGCTGAAACCCTCCGTGCGAACTGGCCCAGGTCAATTCGCTGCTCGGGCCGCTGCGAAAGCCGATCTCGATAATTCGCACCTCCAGGGGCCGCAAAGTCGTCGTCGTTTCAATGGGGTATGGCCAACGTGCATGTAAGCCCGGCTCAAGGTCGCCCGCCGGCCGGCCGAAGCGCCTGACAATTCCGACTTCACCAGTGCGAATCTGCGTCAAGCCACTCGCGGCGTAGCACACGGCGGCAATGAGCAATACACCGACTGCGACCGGCTTCCAGCGATGTGACAGCCAGTGTAGAAAATCGTCGAATCGCAGCGAGCCAAGCCATTGATCGAAGTCGGTGAGTCGGCCCCGCACGCTTTTGACGGTCGCATTCGTCGACGTTCGCTCGAAGCCGAGCAGCCGCATCGAATTGAGCAGGACAGCGAGCGAGCCAAGCTGGTGATACAGGACGCCAATCAATGGAGCGCGTTCATACCATTCGGGGCTTGGGGCAAGAATTGGCCAGAGCCAGCCGGTCAGCAAGATGCCAACGATATTCACGCCGAACGCAAACCAGACGATGTTCTGGCGGATCACCTTCACCATCTCCCGCGACAGACGGTAAAGGAGTGGGAGATGAGATAGCGGCTCGCCCATGGCGACAATATCGCCCGCCTCGGCGGCGACGTCGGTCGCGCTGCCGACGGCGATGCCGACCTTCGCTTTGGCAAGTGCGGGGGCATCGTTGATGCCATCGCCGACAAAGGAGGTCGCGGGCTGCGCGGCCAGCCACTCGGCTTTTTCGGCAGGCAACAATCCCGCGTGAACTTCATCAAGCTTCACCACGGCAGCAACGGCGTTCGCCGCGGCCAGTCGATCACCGGTCAACATGGCGATCCGCTCGACGCCGGATAGCCGCAGTTCGGCGAGGATGTCGGCTGCGTCGGTCCGAAGCCGGTCCTTCGCGCCAATGACTCCGATCAGTCGATTCTCGCGTGCGACCATCAGCGCCGTTTGCCCGGCGGCATCCAGATTCGCGAGTGCCGACTCTGCATCGGCCCCGATCGACACGGCTTGCTCTTGAAGGAACCGCCGTGTGCCGATGACGATCTTCGCGCCTTCCAACTGTGCGGTGACTCCTCCGCCGGGGTGGGCCTGGAATTCGCTGGCACTGGCGAGTTGCACATTCTTCATTCCCGCCGCGGCGACGATCATTTTTCCCAGCGGGTGCTCACTCCCTTGCTCCACGGATGCCGCGAGTCGAAGCAATTCACTCTCGCTCACGCCAAGCGAAATCACGTCGCCCTGTTCGAGATGGCCTTCAGTCAATGTCCCCGTCTTGTCAAAGGCGAATGACTTGACGCTGGCCAGGCGTTCGAGAGCGGCCCCGCCTTTAACGAGAATGCCAGTCCCCGCAAGCCGACCAAGGGCGGCAATGACGGCAGCCGGCGTCGCCAGAATCAACGCGCACGGACACGCGACAACAAGAACCGCTAGTGCCGGATAAACACTCACCCGCATCGCGGGGCCAAGTGCTAGTCGCTGGGCCGGTGGTTTGATCGGCCCCCCCTGGTAGGCAACGTTGAACGCGAACGTGAGAATCGCGAGCGCAACCACCGTCGGGAGAAAATACTTGGCCAGTCGATCGGCTTGCCGTTCGGACGGGGCCTTGTTCTTGAGCGCCTTCGCCGTCAATTCGATGACCTGGCCCGCTACTGTGTTTTCCGCGACTCGCCGGGCTTGAATAGTCAACACACCCAGTTGGTTGATGCTGCCGGCCAGAACTTCGTCGCCCGGGTGCTTCTCGGCCGGCATGCTTTCGCCGGTCAGTGGGCTCGTATCGAGCGATGATTGCCCTTCGACAACGACCCCATCGACCGGTACCTTCTTTCCCGGCTTGACGCGGACCCAGTCGCCGACGCGGACTTGATTCGTTTCGACGGCGATTTCCTGGCCGTCTCGGAGCAGCCAGCACTTGCGGGGAAACACCTCAACGAGTTTGTGAATTCCGCGCTGCGTGCGGGCGAACGTCCAAGCTTCAAGGCACTCACCTACCATGGCGATGAATACGACCTCGCCAGCTACGAGCGGTTCGTCGATCAGGATCGCCGCGATGCAGGCCAGCGCAACGGCCAGGTCGGCGCCCAGGCGGCCGGCGAAGAGCGAATCGAGCGCGCCATAGAGAACGCGCGCCCCGCCCAGCACCGCTGCGAATAGGGCATAGCGATAGCCGAAGAACTTGTTCGTCCACACCGGTAGATCGGCGCCGAGAGAGTTGATCCAGCCGGCCATGGTCGGCCACAAGTCGCGAGCGATCAGAATCCCAAGCAGCGCGGTAAACGTGTACAGGCCGGCGTTGGACGGCCGGGCAAAGGCTTCGTCGGCGTGAGTGATTTCGCGGTGCATGCGGGACCAAGGTGGGTTTCAACATTGTATTGGCGAGCGGAGTTGCGTGAGCAACCCGATGTTGTTACCGATCGCTACACTACTCGGTGATGAAACAATACCTCGACCTCCTCCGCGAAATCCGCACGACGGGCACGCGCAAGCCGCAACGAGCGACATTGCGATCCGAAGGCCGGCGGCCCGAAGTGCTCAGTGTCTTCGGCCGGCAAATTCGCTTTGACCTCAACGCCGGCTTTCCGCTTGTGACCACCAAGCGAATGCCTTGGATGGCGATCGTTCACGAATTGCTCTGGTTTCTGTCTGGTTCGACCAATGTCGAGTACCTACGCAAGAACAAGGTGTCGATCTGGGATGAATGGGCCGGCCCGGACGGCGAACTGGGCCCGGTTTACGGCAAGCAATGGCGGCACTGGCAGGGACCGCAGGGAGAGGTCGATCAGGTCGCGAACCTGATCGGCGGCATTCGCAAGGTTATTGCGAACCCGAATGCCTCGGAGGCCCGGCGGCTGATCATCACCGCCTGGAACCCAGCCGATATGCCCGATCCCAAGGTGCCGACCGGGTGCCACACGCTCGTGCAGTTCAACGTGACTGAAGGCCGCCTTTCGAGCCAACTCTACCAGCGCTCAGCGGACATGTTTCTCGGCGTGCCGTTCAACATCGCCTCGTATGCGTTGTTCACCCACATTCTGGCTAAACTGGCCGGCCTCGGCGTCGGCGAATACGTTCACACGTTTGGCGATGCCCATATCTACGACAATCACTTCGAGGCGGTGGACGAACAATTGCGACGGGAGCCATACCCGCTGCCGCGACTGGAGATCGTTGGCGAGATTCCATCGATCGACCAGTTGAGTGCCGAACAGTTTCGCTTGATCGACTACAAGAGTCACGGCCGATTGCCCGGCGAGGTGGCGGTGTGATCGTCTCGTTTCTGGCTGCCGTCGATCGCAACCTCGTGCTCGGCGACGAGAAGGGGATTCCCTGGCACCTGCCCGCGGACCTCAAGCGCTTTCGCAAGCTGACGCTGGGCAAGCCGATCATCATGGGCCGAACGACATTCGAGCACATCGGCCGGCCGCTCGACAAGCGAACCAATATCGTCCTGAGTCGCAATCCGGATTATCGCCCGGACGGGGTGCTGGTCGCCCGATCGATTGAGGACGCGTTGCGACTGGCGGGGGATGTTCCGGAAGCGGTCGTGATCGGAGGCGGCGACGTGTTTCGGGCGGCACTGCCGTACGTCAATCGAATGTATTTGACGTTTGTCGATGGTCAGTTCCGGGGAACCGCGTTCTTTCCTGCCGAGATCCCGACGCCGGCGGGGTTCGAGTGGCGGGAAGCCGAACGGATGGCCTATCCGGCGGACGAAAAACATCAGCACCCCCACCACTATGTAATGGTAGAGCGTGTCGAGTCGCCAGGATCGGTCGTGGCGGCGTTCTCGATACAGTCACTCTGGCCAATTTAGGGACTCAACCCTGTTCCTCTGTGTTGAAGATTTTCGCAATTTCGAGAATTCCCTATGTTCAATCCGGCCACGGTGCGCGACCAGTTCCCCGCCCTTCGTCGCGATGACGTGTTCTTCGACGGCCCGGCCGGCAGCCAGGTGCCGCAATCGGTGATCGACGCGATTTCGTCCTATTACGTGAAGCACAATGCCAACCACGGGGGCGTGTTCGCCACGAGTCGGGAGTCGGATGCGGTCGTCGGCTATGCTCGCCGGGCGTGCGCCGACCTGCTTGGGACGCCGGACGACGGCTGCATTGTGTTCGGGGCGAACATGACGTCCTTGACGTTTAGCGTTTCGCGGGCCATCGCCGCGACCTGGAAGCCCGGCGATGAGGTCATTGTCACCCGGTTGGACCACGATGCCAATGTGTCGCCGTGGACGCGGGCGGCGAACGACCGCGGAGCGATCGTCCACCATGTGGCAATCCATCCAGAGGATTGCACGCTCGACTTGGATGACTATCGGCGAAAGCTATCGTCGCGCACGAAACTGGTCGCCATCGGGTGTGCCTCGAACGCGGTCGGAACGCGAAATCCATTCGAGGAAATGACGCGCCTGGCCCATCAGGCTGGAGCCCTTGTGTTTCTTGACGCGGTTCACCATGCCCCCCATCTTCTCATGGACGTGACCGCATGGGACTGCGACTTCCTGTGCTGCTCGGCGTACAAGTTCTTTGGTCCGCACGTCGGGATCTTGTACGGCAAGCGTGCGTTGCTCGAAGAACTCCCCGCCTACAAGGTGCGGCCGTGCGCGGAGACGCTTCCCGACCGGTGGATGACGGGGACACAGAACTTCGCCGCCATCGCCGGCGTGGGAGCGGCAGTGAACTATCTCGCCGCAATCGGCGAGCCCGGTGCTGGCGCCACCGGGAGAAGAACCAAGTTGGAACGAGCGTTCGCGTCGATCTCCGACTACGAATGCGCGGCCGCGCACCGGCTGCTCACGGGTTTGGCAACTCTCTCTTCGGTGCGCGTCTATGGCATCACCGACCCCGAGCGGCTGAGCGAACGGGTCGCCACGGTGTCATTCACGCATCGAAAGCGCAGTCCGCATGACGTTGCCGCGCACCTAGCTTCTCAAAACATCTTTGCATGGCATGGGAACTACTACGCGCTGCCGTTGACCGAGGCGTTGGGGGTTGAACCGGACGGGATGGTGCGCGTCGGCGTGCTCCATTACAACACGTTTGACGAGGTCGATCGATTGATTGCAGCGCTCACGAAGATCGATGGAAACCAATTCAGCTGACGATTTTTTTCGGCAGACGCGATCGAGACGGCGATGGGCAATGGCGGCGTTCGCGATGGGCGTCGGCAATTCAAAACATGCTGATTTGTTAATGCGTGTGCATTTCGTCCGAGAAAATCAGCATTCGCTTGATCTGCAATTGGAGAAAAGGGTCGTCCCGCCATTCGCGCGCGATGAACGGCGGCATAGCCCTTGCTAATGAATCCGAACAAAGTCGCTCGAATCATCGCGAGAGAACTTGTGTTTTAGCGACTCCACGTTACCATATCGTACTAACACGGTCGCATCGAGAATGATTGATCGACCGAATTGAGTCCCGACCCATGAACTGCGGGAGTACATCGAAGTCGGGATAACTGATCTTGGAGGTCACCGCACTCGTATGAGCGAACCGGAAGCCCGCTCGACATTGGAACCGACGGCGGTCCCGCACAACCCGCCACCCTTCGAGGACGACGAACCCCCTAGTACGCCGCGCCGTCATCTCGCCTGGGAAGACGTACCGCAACGCCAGTGGGACGACTGGCGGTGGCAAATGCAGAATGCGATCCGGTCCGTCCGGCAGCTTCGCACTCTGCTCCGCTTCACCGACGAGGAGTTGGAAGTCATCGGCCGTCTCGAGGCCGACTACAAACTCGTCATCCCACCTTATTATTTTTCACTCATCGATCCGGAGAACCCGAACGATCCCATTCGGCTCCAATCGGTCCCCTCGCCACGCGAAGCGCAGAATCCTTCTGGTTACGAATTGGAAGATCCGCTGGAGGAGGACAAGGACTCCCCGGTTCCCGGGGTGACCCATCGCTATCCCGATCGGGCTCTGCTGATCACAACGCCGGCTTGCTCCATGTATTGCCGGTTTTGCACCCGCAAGCGCGCTACGCTCACCCGCGGCGGATGGGACACGGTATCGCGCGACGACCGGCGCATGGTGGAATACGTCGCGAAGCACTCGGAGATTCGGGATGTAATCATCTCCGGCGGCGATCCGCTGACGTTGCCGACACCCAAGTTGCGGTTCTTCCTCGAGAACTTGGGCCGGATCCCGCACGTCGATGTGATTCGAATCGGCACGCGCGTGCCCGTGACATTGCCGCAGCGGTTGTACGACCAGGAACTGATCGATCTGTTGGCGTCGGTCGGCAAAATCTGGATTCAGACGCATTTCAATCACCCCCGCGAGATCACGCCGGAAGCGAAGCGGGTGTGTAACGCCCTCCTCAATGCCGGGATGCCGGTCAACAACCACAGCGTGTTGCTCCAGGGGGTCAACGATAATCTGGAGACCATGCGCAATCTGTTGCGGGGACTCTTGCGAATCAAAGTTCGGCCGTACTACTTGTTTCACTGCGATCCCGTCATTGGCGCCGGCCACTTCCGCACGTCGGTGTGGAAGGGCATCGAGATCATGGAAGGATTGCGCGGCCACATGTCTGGGCTGGGGATTCCGACCTATGTGGTGGACAGCCCGCATGGCGGGGGCAAGATCCCGGTTATGCCAAACTACTTGATTTCCGCGAGCGACGATGCCGTCGTATTGCGCAATTACGAAGGACAGATCGTTCGCTACCAAGCTCAGGACAAGCCGAACACCGTGGAGACCACCGTTACTCGTGGGGTTAGCTCGCTGCTCCAGGGAACGCGATCGGTGATCGTTCCGGAAGGAAGCGAGCGCATGGCACGACGGGCGCTCCGCGTGCTCGACAATGAACCTGCAAACGGATGTTGCAGCGGTCCCCGGAAGCATCCCGAACTGGATGGCGAGCCGGAGTCGCCCCCGGTGCGGCCGCGACGACGCAAGCGGGCACGGGTTCGCTGATTTTGTGGTTAATCAACCAACGCCGCTTGCGGCGTAGCCCAGGCTACGCCGCAAGCGGCGTTTTTGGAGTATGGCGGATGCGCATCGGCATTGCATTTGACCTGAAGCCCCAATCGCCATTGCCGGCGGGCGCACCAGACGATCTGAACGAAGAGTTTGATAATCCCGCCACGATCGAGGCGATCGCGTCGTCGATCCGCCAGATGGGACATACGCCCGTCGAACTGGGCAACGGGCGGGAACTGTTGCAAAAACTCTTGAACGATCCGCCCGATCTCGTCTTCAATATCGCGGAAGGGACCGGCACGTCGCGCAATCGAGAAGCACGCGTGCCGGCCGTCTGCGAGATGCTTGGCATTCCCTGCACCGGCTCCGATGTCCTGACGCTTGCCCTTTGCCTCGATAAAGACATGTGCCGGCGAACGGTGCAGGACGCGGAGGTCGTCGTTCCCAACGGGCTCTTGCTCGCATATCCAGACGGCGGCTATGACGGCGACTTCGCCGAATTTGCCGGCCTCGTTGGCGAAACCGGGCTCGCGTTTCCGCTCATCGCCAAGCCGTCGTGCGAGGGTTCCAGTAAGGGCATCCGCTCCAAATGTCTGATTGAGACGCCCGGCGAAGTGGGCCCGGTTGTCGGATCTCTTTGGAACGATTACAAGCAAGCGGTTCTATTGGAGGAGTTCATTGCCGGCGACGAAATCACGGTCGGAGTGCTGGGCAACGACCCGCCTCGTGTGATCGGCTGCATGCGCGTGCTTCCCAAGCAGCCCACCGATCGCTTCGTTTATGGCCTGGAAGTGAAGCGTGACTGGGAAGCCCGTGTCACCTACGAGTGTCCGCCCAAATTGCCGAGCCCGGCAGTCGCGGCGATCGAAAACGCAGCGCTGGAAGCCTACGAAATCCTGGGCTGCCGCGATGTGGCCCGGATTGATTTCCGCGTTCGCGATGGAATCCCTTACTTCCTGGAAGCGAATCCCCTGCCCGGACTCAACCCGGACACGGGCGATCTCTTGCTGATGTGCAAGGCGATGGGCGTGTCCCATGCCGATTTGATCGCGGCCATAATCGACAACGCACTCCGTCGCCAGGGCATGGCATGAATTGTCCAGGCTCGCAGTCCGGTGACGATGCGGAGAATGCTCGAGCGATTTCCCTGTCTTCATACCATATAATCAAGAAAGTATCCGCCGCCGACGTTTGCCGAGGATGGTATGCACTTTCAGTATGTTGTCGCGCCGCCGACCGCCGCGTTTCCGGTTCCGCCGGCAATCCATGGCACCGACGGGCAGGCCGCGCTTCTCCGCGAATTAATTGATGTCCAGCGCGAGCAACTCGCTTATCTCCGAGCCGCGCACGACGCGCAAAATGCGTCCGGAAAATGGCAAAACTTCCTGGCCCGATGGTCGGAGGAATTTCCGGGCGTCGGCGAAGGATGCGTACGCGCATTTCCGTTGATCGAGCGGGCGTTCCTTCGCCTTCTGGATGACGTCACGAAGCATTTGACCGACGAGGACGCCGATAGCATTGACGACGAATTCTCGCTCGGCGAATTCCTCGATCGATATGGGATGCGACTTGCCCAACTGGGGAACGTTCTGAATATTCTTGGCCCCCTGGCGGATGCGGCGCGAACGGCCGAGTGATTCGTCGATGAACCAATTCATTCCAGAGCGATACGTGAGACAACGATTCCGCTCGCGCGGTCCTGCTCTTGTGTTGAGCGCCTTCGAACCGGTCGGGGATTGAAATCGGCATGGAAATACCCACGGCGGACCTGGCACCGATCCGTGAGCTCTACGTGCGCGGGATGTACGTCCAGGCTCTGCGGGTCGCCGAACGTTTCGGCCCCGTTCATGAATGGTCCAATACCGCCGCTCGACTGTTGGGTGGGCGACTGGCAATTCAATTGGGGGGCGCCCGATTAGGGCGCTGGCTGCATCTTCGGGCCTATCGGGATACGCCCGCGCACCCCGAAGCCATTTATTATCACGCGCGCTATCGACTCGAACGATTCGGCCCGCTGGGGGCCTGGCGATTCCTTCGCTCACATCCCGATCAAGAATGGAACGATGCCGCCCCCGAAGTCCGTGCGGACTGGTATGGATTGCATGCGTTCGTTTGTGGTCGACTTCGCGATTTCGATCGCGCCGAGCGATGGCTGTCGCGTGCCGAAAGCATGGCTCACGACCGGGCGTGGCTGTGCGTGGAGCGGGCGGCCGTGCTGGAGTTCGCGGAAAAGCCCGAAGCGGCCCTGGCGTCGGCACCCGGTCACAAGAACTGTCGCCTTGGTTTCGTCCCGGCGTGCAGTCCGAGGCCCATCTGCTGCAATTGCTCGGACGAGAGCGCGAAGCGCTCGACCACTTAATCGGAGCGAACGAGAAAATCGAAAGTGGAATTGTTGTCGCTCACCTCGCCTCCCTGCAAATTGATTTGCGGCTCTACGAAGACGCTCGACGCAGCTACGAGCGCTATGCCGAACTTTCCCCCCTGCGCGACGACGAGACCGAGAAATGGCTGGCGGCTCGCCGCGCGGATGTAGCGTATTTCTGCGGGGATTCGGTTGCCGCCCGGGACCAAGCGATCAAGGCCGACGAGCCCTTTTATACATCATTTGCCGAAAATATTGGCCGAACGGATTCCGGGCCCGCGACCATTCGGCTCGAAATTCCGAAGCCGAATGGTTCGATCCGGCCCGCGTCGATCTTGGATCATTTCCCCGCTTTCTGGAAGACCATCGCCAAACCCGCGCCCGTCGACTTGTCGGCGATGGACGGGCTGCAAGATGTGCGCGAACGGCTCTGGGCGGAAGAGAACGGCTTGGACGCGGCCGAGTTTACTGCCACACCGAAGACCGTGTTGGAACTGCTCGAACGCGGCGTGCCGATCCTGCTGACGCTTGTGGACGCCGGCTACAGCCACACGCAGATCGTCGTTGGTGGCGATCGCGTGCGGAACTCGGTCTGGCTATTCGACGGAAGCGACCGCCGGCCCCATGAAGCACCGCTCACGCTTCTCTCAGAGCGCTATGCATCGACCGGGCCGCGGGGCATGCTATTGCTCCCGAAAAGCGAATTGACCCGGTTGAACGGCATCGAACTGCCGGACCGCGGCCCTTACGATCGATTGCACGAAGTTCAGGCCGCCATTCATCGACACGATCGATCACGCGCCGTTGCTGCGTACGAAGAGATGAAAGCTGCGGACACGGGCCATCGGTTGACGCGACTCGCCCGGTTCGCCATCGCCCGGTACGACGCGAATCCGACGCTCATGCTCCATGCGATCGATTCGCTTGTCGCGTTGTTTCCCGACGATAACACTTTTCAGCTGACTCGCGTCAATGTCCTCCGCGACCTGGGCCGTCGCGAAGAGCGCGTCGAAAGCGCCCGGCGGCAGACCTTGCGGAAGGGAGCGGACCCGCTTTTTGCCCACCATCACGCCCAGGCATTGGTCGTCGACCCGACGCGACTGGGTGAAGCCGAGCGGTTGATGCGTTCGGCGATTCGGCAGCGCCCTTATGCTCCGGCCGGCTACTACATTCTGGGCAACATTCTCTGGGAGCAGCGACGTTTTCAGGAAGCGACCGACGCGTACCGGTTCGCCGCTTCCTTGGAAGATCGGGACGAGCAATTCGCCGAAGCTTATTTTCGCGCCGCGCGAGCAATTGAACAGGGGCCGGAGGCCATGCGCTTCCTCCAGGCGCGCTACAACCGGACCCGCGGTCAAGTGGCAGGCCCAGCGCGGGCGATCTTCTACGCCCTGAGCGAGAACGATGACATTGAGGCGGCATTCTCGGCGCTGGAAGACTGTTGGACGAGTCACGACCCGAGCAGTCCGAACGCGCGAAGTCCGCACGAAGTGGGTGAGGTCATTCTGTTCGCGGCCGAAATGCGAACAAACTATAACGATCCGGCCGCGGGACAGGCGCTACTCGAAAAGGCCCGGCCGCTCGCGACTCGGCCCGCCTGGCTGCGTTCGGCATCTCGGCAGGCGCTGGTGCGGGCGGACCTCGTCGAAGCCAAGCGATGCTGGGAAGAACTATTACGCGACGATCCTCTGGCGGCCGACGCCCATCGCAACATGTCGCGGGCAGTCGCCGATCTCGAAGGGCGGACCGCCGCGATCGGATGGGTCCGGGAATTGAGCGAGCGATTTCCATTCCATTATCCATTACAACAGTTGCTGATCGACTGGCTGCGCGGCGAGTTGGCCGGCGAAGGCGATTCATCGCCCGCCGAGCCGATCATCCGCAGGCTGATCGACATTTGCCCCGACGACGCCTGGGCTCATCGCGAACTGGCCCTGCATCTGGCGAATCATGGCCGGCCGGCCGACGCGTTGCCGCATCTGGAAATCGCCAAGAAGCTCGAACCGGAGAGCCCCTCCTACTTCTACACGCTCGGTCATGCCCTCAACCGCGACGATCATCCCCGCGAGGCTCGGGACACCTACGAGGAAGCGATCCGCCTCTCGGTGGACAACGAAGTTGCCATCGTCGAGCTTTTCGCACTCGCTCGCAGCGATGAGGAAAAGAAGGACGCGATTGAATTTGTAGCCGACGAGCTGCGCCGACAGCGCGTATACGGCGACGGCTTGTTGACCTTCCGCGAACAGGCCGTGCAAGCCCACGACGCGATCGAGCCCGACGATTTGTTGCGTTTGTTGCACGATATCTTCGACGAACATCCGGATCTTTGGCAGGCCTGGTCGGTCACGATTCAACAGTACATTCTGGTTGGTCGAATCGAGGAAGCCCGCGCGTTGGCCAAAGAAGCGGTGGAACGTTTTCCGCTGCTCGCTCGCCTGTGGGTGGATCTCGCGGAAGTCTGCCAGGCTCAGGAGGATCGCGAAGCGCAGATTGAAGCGTTGCGGCAGGCCGTCCGAGTGGCGCCGGGCTGGAGCTACGCCGCCCGCGAGTTGGCCGATGCCTTGGAAGCCAACGAGGAGTCGGAAGACGCCCGCGTTATTTTGGAGCAAGCGGTCGGCGCGCACGCCGCTCGATGCGGTCAACCACGGGTATTTGGCCGACAACCTTTGGGTCGCGGCCGAACAGGCGGACCCCGCCCATCCCGACGACGGCTCCGCACTTCAACAGGAAGCGATCGAGCGTTTGCGGATCGCCGTGAAGATCGACCCCGGTTATGACTGGGCCTGGCGTCATCTGGGCATGTGGACGGACCGGCTGGAAGTGCCGGAACGGGCGGTGGAAGTGGCGCGCGAAGTCTGTCGACTGCGGCCGGGGGACCCACGCGGCTGGCTGGCGCTCGCACGAATGCTGCAAGGACCGGACACCAATGAGGAAGCGATTGGAGCACTGAACCGGACGATCGCACTCAATCCACGAGGCTTGGAAGCCTATGACCTCAAGGCCGAACGCCTCGCGGAAATGGGCCGCTACGACGAGGCCAAGGCCGCCGCTAATCCCGCGGTGTTCGAACACGATCCGCCGATGATTCTTCAGGGCCGGGCCGCGTGGGTCGAGGCCCGACGAGGGAACCTGCCGCTGGCTTGCCGCGAGATGCAGGCGCTCGTCACGCTCGAGCCCACGTACTATTGGGGCTGGCAACAATTGGCCGAATGGTACAACGAGTCGGGCCGGCCGGCCGAATACCTGGAAGCGACGGAAAAACTCGTCGAGTTGCGGCCGGACAACCCGATCGCGTTGGCCATGCGTGGCGAGGCGCGTTTGCAAAACGACGACCGCGAAGGAGGAAAGGAAGACCTTCGCGACGCGCAGCAACTGGAGCCGAGCTACTCGTATCCCGGCATGTTGCTCTTCGATGCCCATCTTCAGGACGAGGAATATCCGCAATCGCGGGCGGCGCTCGCGGTTCTCGAGGAGCACATTTCCGGCGGCGGACGGCCGTATGTGTTGGCGCCGCTATGCGCAGCTCGCGGCGCGGATGAAGGATGCGGAAGGCGCCGCGGAAGCATTCCGCGAGCTGGTCACATTGCCGTGCGATTCGACCTGGCCCATCAGTTCGTCGGCCAACGAACTTCGGCAGGCCGGGTGGGGCGATCAAGCCGATCGCATTCTTCGCGACACCATTGAAAATGAAGATGAATTCCATCCCTGGGTCATGATGGCATGGCTCGAAAGCCGCGACGGAACCGAATCCGACCCCGAAACGCGATTGAAGATCGTCCGCCGAGCGATCGAGGTCCACCCCCGGTACGCCCAAGCCTACGACGTGATGGCGGAACTGCTGACTCGGCTCGGCCGACATGACGAGGCGATTCGCGCCTGCCATCCGAAACCGTGGGGGGATCGCCCGCCGTTGATCCTTCGCGGCCGGGCGGCATGGATCATGTGGCAGCGTGGCGACCACGCCGGGGCGATCGCCCAGATGCGCGAAATCGTCACCGCGGACCCGGACTATTTCTGGGGCTGGCAACAACTGGCCAATTGGTACGACGAAGAAGAATCCACGGCCGATTACCTGGAAGCGACCGAGCACATGGTTCGCCTGGGTCCGGGCGATCCGTCCGCCTATGGCTATCGCGGGGAGGCTCGCGCTGCCGCCGGCGACCGCCGCGGCGCCAAGAACGATTTCCGCCGAGCATTCGAACTCGACCCGGCGTGGGCATTCGCGGGCCTCAGCCTGTTCGATACTCTTCTCACCGACGGCGAATTGGATGAGGCGGCGCGGGTTGTCACGCAACTCGAAGAACATGTCGGCGGGCCGCACGTCCAATTGCGGGCCCTCCGGCTGAAGTGCATTCAGCACGATCGCGACGGGGCCGCCGAGATCTTCCGCGCGCTGATCGTGCAGACTGACGCTCCGCCGTTTGTGATCTCGAAGGCGGCCGCGGCGATGAGCGATGCCGGCTTCGGCGTCGAAGTCGATGCCGCCGCCGCCGAGGCCGTGGAAGCCAATCCGAGTCAAGCGATCGCTCGGCTATTTGTGGAGCGGGCCAGTGCCCGCAACGACTGGAGCTTCCTGGATCAATTGCCAGTCCTCGTCAAGAACGGCGAGAACGGGCCGGAAGTTCTTTATGCGGCCGTCGACGCCCTGGCTGGCCCGGCCCATCGCGGACGCTTGCACGATCTGTTGCAACGATTCGGCGAGGAAATCCGCGCGACGCATCGGGGTTGGGCCAAGGCCACTGGCGCTCTCGTAAGCATCCGCGACTATGCGGCCGCCGCCACCTGGGCGGCGGACTGGGAGGAGCGCAAGCCAGATGAGCCCTGGATGTTGCATCCGCTGGCGATTGCGTTACGGCAACTCGGCCGCCGGCAGGAAGCCTACAAGGTCGTCGTTTATGCCCTGGACTTGCCGGCCGAGGACACGACAACCGACGACTTCCGCGTGTGGTTAGCGTTTGAGGAGGCGATCGAAGGGCGTCCGGACCGAGCCGACCGTCTGCTCGATGCGGTGGACCAGGAGGAACTGGACGACGTTCCCCGGGTCTTGCACACGATGACCAAATCGTTGATCCAGGTTCAACGCCAGGGGCGAGCGCAATTCGAGGCGGCTCGCAAGCAAGGGCTCGAGGCCGTTCGCGCGTTTGCTCCCAAGGAGAACGATGCGGATCTCGCCTCTTCCTATCAGCGTTGGGCCCGACGACTGGCTCGCGACGCCGGCGGGTTGGGCCCCTGGATTTGGTCGATGCTCCACGGCAAAAAACTGCCACGCGACTGAGATCGCGAGATTGCCAAGATTGCCAGCCTCTCCTCCATAATGGCAATCTCGGGTGATGATTTCGACGTAAGCTCTATTTGGCTATCGCGTTATTGCATTTGCCATGTTTTGCAGTTGAGCGCCCGCGTTGAGGTAGTCTGGCAACCTCGCGCTCAGTTCTCTCGACCTTGAGATCGCCGGGTCGTACGCCCGGGCAACAAAATCCTCGAACCTAAGCGGCCGGTGTTGGTGGGCTTTGTTCACCAAACCGCGCAATCTAATGTTCAATTCCGCACGATGCGGCTTACTTCGTTTGGTCAATCTCACATCCTCATGGATAATGAAAGACCAGTTCGTAGAATCGGTTCGTCATGAATTCGGTAAATTGGGAAATCTGGGCAGGTTTGTAATGCCGAGGATGGGAAGGATTTTCCAAATAGACCACTGAATTTGCGAAATTCTGAATGGTGGCGTAGATTTTGCTTAAAGGGAGAGAGTTCACGAGCGTCTAATTATTTAGACATCGCAACTTGTCCAAGGAGGGTCGTCATGCTTGTCCTATCTCGTCGGGTCGGCGAAGAAATCATCATCAATGACAACATCCGCGTGACCGTGGTGGCCGTGAAGGGCGACCGGGTTCGGCTGGGCATTGTGGCCCCGCGGAATGTGAACGTGGACCGCTCCGAGGTCCATGAGCGGCGAAGCCAATTCGCACCGATCCCAGCGATGGTCGGCGCGGATGCGGATGTGCCTCTCGGCGTCATGCCCGCGAAGAACGCGGACGACACGATGATTCACTGACAACCGACCGCATCATCGCACACCTAAGAGGGCAAGCCGCCACGGGCGGGCAGCCCTCTTATCTTTTGGTCCATTCACCAAAATCAGCCGGGCACCAACTCGGGCTCCCGTTCGGGGGCGGGTCGCTCCATCGGCACTTCTGCCTCTTCTTGCAATCGCGGCACAGTCGGATCCTCCATGCCTTCGGGCCAAATGTGGAATCCACCGGTGACCACGGAATGGTAGTCCCAGGTGCCCCAGATGCCTTTGCCTTCGTTGAAGCCGTGGTAGTCGATGCGATGGGCGCCGACGTACTGCTTGACCCACTGGCACTTGCCGTCGGCCACATCGTAAGTGCCGGTAAGGGTGAAAGAGCCGACGCGATCGCGGCCAGTGCCTGTCAAGCGGCCGGCGGCAAAGGTCAATTCCATTTCCATTTGATGCCTGCCCGGCATGCGCTTGTCGAGATAGAAGCCGACCCATTTCCCACTGGGGAAGCGGGGATCGGATTCGGCGTTGGTCGGGAGGTGCATGCAGTCCTTCTGGGGCGCTGGCTCTCGCCGCATCGGACCGATGCGTCCCATGGGACGCATCGGTCCGATATCGGCCGCTATCGATTCAGCAACCCATTCCCCAATTCTACCGCCTTCGCCAGCACTTCGGGAAGCTTGCTTGCGTCCTTGCCGCCAGCGGTCGCGAGATGCGGCGGTCCACCGCCCTTGCCCCCGATGACCTCCGCGACCGGCTTGATGACGTCGTTCGACTTGATCCCTTTCTTGACGAGATCCTCCGACACGCCGACCGCCAGACCGGCCGAGCCATCCTCGTTTTTCCAGCCGAGCACGATCAGCGATGACCCCGCCTTTTGCCGCAGGCGGTCGATCTGCCCGCGCATCGCTTCGACCGGTGCGCCTGGCAGTTCGCCGACGATGAGTTTAGCGCCCTTAATTTCGGTCGCGCTCGCTAACAACTGGTCGGCGGCGCTATTGAGGTCCGTGGCTGCCCCTTTTTGCAATTGCTTCTGGAGTTTCTTCACTTCTTCCTGAAGCGACTCCACTCGCTTTGGTAATTCGGTCAGCGCGCAATTGAAGCGACTCGTTAACTCGCTGACGATTTCGGACATTTCCTGAACGTGATCGAATGCCCGCTGCCCCGTGACCGCGGTCACACGACGGACTCCCTTGGCAACATTCTCCTGGCTGACGATCTTGAACAGCCCCGCCTGGCTGGTGCGGCTCAGGTGCGTGCCGCCGCAGAATTCCACTGACATCTGGGCGTTGACATCGCTCGGCTTCTCGGCGCCGATCATGACGACGCGCACCGGGTCGGGGTACTTTTCACCAAACACGGCCCGGACGCCGGGCAGCTTCTTCGCCTCGGCCAGCGGCATGGTTGTGGCCGTCACCGGCAAATCGCGGAGGATCTGGGCGTTGACGATTTCCTCGACCTGGCGAATCTCATCGGCGGAGAGCGGCTTGTCGTGACTGAAGTCGAAGCGTGTCTTCTCCGCATCGACGAGCGAACCCTTCTGCTCGACATGTGGCCCAAGCACCTCGCGGAGCGCCAGGTTGAGCAGGTGTGTTGCTGTGTGATTGCGGACGGTGTTGATGCGATCGGTAATTGTCGCCGTCACTTCCTGACCAACTTTCACCGTGCCGTCGGTCAATACGCCCGAATGCAGCACGCTATCGCCGAGCCGCTGCGTATCCTCGACGACAAAGTTCATCCCGTCGGCGGTAATGCGGCCGATGTCCCCGACCTGCCCGCCCTGCTCCGCATAAAAGTTCGTGCGATCAAGAAGCAGAGCAACAGTGTCGGTTGCTTCGAGACTTCCCTCTCGATAGACCGTGTTGTCCTTGACCCAGCCGACGACCTTGGCGCGAATCGTCAACGGCCCGTACTTGGGCGAGTCGTCGGTTTTGGGGAGATCGCCTTTGATGGCGGAGACGACGATTTTCTTGCGCGCCTTCGCCAGACTCCTCCTTGAACCTCTCGAAGAGCTTGTCAAATCCCATTTTGTCCACGCTCAAGCCCGCGTCGGTCGCGAGCTTGGTGGTGATGTCCACGAAGAACCCATGAGCCGTGTGGAGGTCAAACGCATCCTTCGCGCTGATGACGCTGCCAGCGGACTTTGCCCGTTTCGCGGCCGCTTCGTAAAGCTTAAGCCCGCGTTCGATCGTACGGAGGAATCCCCTTTCCTCGTCAATAATGGTTGCCACCACTTTGTCTGGCGAATTTCGCAGTTCGGGGAACGCGCCGCTGAAATGCGACACGACCGCCGGCACCAACTTGTGCAGGAACGGCTCACGCATGCCGAACTCGAGGTAGCCGAACAAGTCCGCCCGGCGAAGAATGCTGCGGATTACGGACCCGCGGCCCTCGTTGTCCGGAACCCCGCCGTCGGTCAGCGCGAATGTGAGTGACCGGATGTGGTCGGCGATCACGCGATAGGCAATGTCCTTGCGATCATCGAGCTTTCCGGTGTACGGCGGGGCCTTCGTGACCTCCTGAATGGACTTCAGAATCGGAGTAAAGACATCGGTGTCATAGTTGCTACTCTTGCTCTGAATGACCTTGACGATTCGTTCGAACCCCATGCCCGTATCGACGTGCTTCGCTGGCAAGGGCGTGAGTGACTGGTCCTCGTTGCGATTGAATTGGATGAAGACCAGGTTCCAGATTTCTATGACCTTGTCCGTTCCCGCGTTAACGAGCTTCGCGCCGACTTGTCCGGCGTCGAGTCGTAATGCACCTCGGTGCATGGCCCGCATGGGCCGGTGCTGCCCATTTCCCAGAAGTTGTCCTTCTTGTTGCCGAGATGGATGTGAGCCTCGGGTACGCCCACTTCCCGCCAGAAGCCCGCCGCCTCATCGTCGTGGGGAATGCCGTTCGCCGGGTCACCTTCGAAGACGGTGACGTGTAATCTTGCCGGGTCCATCTTCCAAACATCCGTCAGCAGCTCCCACGCCCAGGCAATCGCTTCCTTCTTGAAGTAATCGCCAAAACTCCAGTTGCCGAGCATCTCGAAGAATGTGTGGTGGTATGTGTCCTTGCCGACGTCGTCGAGGTCGTTGTGCTTGCCGCCGGCGCGAATGCACTTTTGCGTATTGGCCGCCCGAACGTAGGGGCGTTTTTCCAGGCCCAGGAAGATCGGCTTGAACTGATTCATGCCGGCATTCGTGAAGAGCAGCGTCGGATCGTCCTGCGGTACGACCGGGCTCGATGGCACGAACGTATGGCCATGCTTCTTGACGAAGAAGTCAATGAACTGCTGACGGATCTCGTTCGCGGACGGCATCCTGTTCTCCAAGACTTAACCACAGAGACGCAAAGCAGCCGAGCCGCCGTCTTACCCTCCCCCCGGCTTTGCGGGGGGAGGGCAGGGTGGGGGGAAGGCCTGGCTGGGTCGAAATGCTGCGTCCTTGGGCTGGAAGCATCTGCCCCCCACCCTGCCCTCCCCCCGCAAAGCCGGGGGGAGGGTAAGTCAGCGGCTCGGCCGCATTGCGACTCTGTGGTTGAGTTTATTATCCCAGCACATCGCGGATGAACTTGACTCCGTGCGCGATGTCTTTGAAACGCTGCTGCTGGTCGCCGACTTCGCGTTCGATGAACAGCGGGCCGGTATAGCCGACTTTCTTGAGAGTGAGAAGAAACTCCTTTGTATTCGTCTGCCCCTGGCCGAGCGGAACTTCCTCGCCCCAGGTTCCGGGGACCTTGGGCCGGTTCGCGTCTTTCACGTGGACCGAGCGAATGTCCGGCGCCAGGAGTTCAACTGCTTTGATCGGGTCGTCCTTGTCGTAAAGAAGCATGTTGGCCGGGTCGAAGTTCACCTTGAGGTTTGGGCATTTCAGGTCGTCGAGCGTGCGGCGGAGCAGAGCCGATGTCTCCTGGCCGGTCTCAAAGCCGACCGTGATCCCCTTGTCGGCGGCCAGTTGGCTTACCTTGGTGAGCGTATCGAGGAACGACTTGCGGGCCGGGTCGCCGAGGTCGGGGATGAAGCCGGCGTGCAGCATAATGTTGGCAAGACCGAGTTCGCGGGTGCGATCGAGGGCCCACTTGAAGCGTTCGATGCGCTCGGGCCGCAAGGCCGGGTCGCCGAACCCGCCGGTGCGCTGGATATGTTGCGGGGTCGTGTAATCTTCGCCGGGAAAGCCGAGCATGACCCCGCCCATCTGGAAGCCGGCCGCTTTGGCGGCCGCGGGCATGTTGTCGCCTTCTTCCCAGGCGGCATGATGCGGATCGCCGGCGGCGATCTGAACGAGATCGATGCCCAGGCGGTCCATGAACCCCTTGAGTTCGGGGATGGATTTGACCTGGAGCGACCAGCTACAGACGCCGACGGGCATAGCCATGTTGCACCTCAATTGGCAGGTTCAATGCGGCAGCGGAGCGGGCCGAGGTCGCGCTCGTCCTGCCAGTGCTTTTCGTGGAATGTTCGCAACTGGTCCAGTTTCAACTCGGCCACTTCCTTGGAACCGGTCCAAACGACCGCTTCGCCCTGCTCTTCGGC
Organism: uncultured Gemmataceae bacterium; assembly: GCA_963773845.1. Lineage (GTDB taxonomy): Bacteria > Planctomycetota > Planctomycetia > Gemmatales > Gemmataceae > SIAJ01. The sequence goes on along the minus strand of CAVZCU010000009.1, from coordinate 1,762,721 downwards.
TGTTTGCATCAGGGCGATCGCTTTGGGCTCATCGTAGCCGAAGACTTTGCGCAAAAACGGCGATGACGAATATCTGAGAATGATCGTCGTCGTTCTCGATCAGAACGTGGTACGGCGGAAGCAGCTTCGAACGGGTTTCGACTTCTGGTTCGGTGATGGTCGGCATTCATCCATTTAACCACGGATCGCCCGAATTACACGCGAAAAACCGATTCTTTCAACTCAGCTCCACTTCCGCCGGCATCAGGACGAACTCGTTTTGCCCTTCCGCCGGTTGGGGGAGCGTCACTGTCTTTACCTTCCAGCCGGCGTGTTGCAAGGTGCCGTTGAAGGGCGGCTGGCCGCTGACATTGCCGACCAGACGAATCGCGGCCGGATCGAATCCCGCCGGGACCGTCACGCGTGAGCCTTCCTCCTGACCGAGCACCGGCTCCAGGGTCAAATGCTTTTTGAGCGTTGCCTGCGACTTGGCCTGGATGTCCCGGACCGAAGCGCCGATTTGCTGATCGTCATATGCAGCCGAGATTTTCCATGAGGAAATCGAGCAAGCGGGCTTCGCGCTGCAGCAAGCCGAGCAGGCGGATCGGCTCGCCCGAAGGCTTCGGCGGCGGTGGGTTGAACAACTCGTCCAACTTCTTGGCGAAGGCCGGATCGCTTGACGCTTTCGCGGCAACCTTTTTACCCAGCTCCATGCCAGCCTTGCCGCCGAACTGGCCGGCCGCGAGCGACTGGGCGATGATGTACCCGACGACCAGTCCCACAACGAGGCCGATTCCCGCGCCGATGGCGTATTCCACGTTGGAGTCTCCCTGTATGACGAATGTAGTAGGCACACTCCGTGTGCCGTCGGACAACGGCACACGGAGTGTGCCTGCTACATTTACTCCTCGAACACCCGCACGCCGGCTTTTTTCAACGCCGCGATCTGATCTTTCTTCGCGGCGTCGGAAAGCGGATTACCGCCCAGGTAGAGCCGCATGTACGGGGCGAATCGTTTGGGACCAGCGGCATCCGCCTCGGCTGCTTTCACGAGCGGGGCGAGGTCGGTCAATTTGTTACGGCTCATCATCAATAGCTTCAACTCGGTCAACTTGGCGAGTGGCGAAATGTCGACAATCTGGTTGTCCGAGATTTCCATCGTGTCCACTTTTGTGAGCGCCGACAGGGCGTGAATATCCTTGATCTGATTCTTGCCCAGATGAATGGACCAGAGCTTCGTCAACTTGCCGGCCGGCGTACAGTCCGTGATTTTGTTGCCCGAGAGGTACAACGACGTCAGGGCCGGGAGATTGTTCAACGCATCGATCTTTTCGATTTCGTTATTCGACAGTTCCAAGAACTGCAACCCTTTCAGGTCGGCCAGCGGCTTCACGTCCTTGATCTTGTTGCTCGATAAATCCAGCGACTGAAGGTTCTTGAGCCCGGCGAGCGGCTTGAGATCCGTGATTGCATTCTTGCTGGCGTTGAGTTCCGCCAGGTTGGGACATTTTTCGAGGCCGGTCAGGTCGGTGATTCCCTTGCCATATGCTTCCTTGACCACGAATACGCCCTTGAGCTTTTCATCAGTGAGATCGCCTTTCGGATACTGCAGAACGGCCCGGATGACGGCTTCGAGTTTGGCATCCTTGAACGGACTGGCGGCCCGGGCGGACGGGATGGCGATGAGACAAGCAAAACAAGCGAGCGTGAGACGAGATTTCATCACGGACACCTCTGGGTGGCAATTCAGAAGTATTCAGAATTGGTATTGTCGGAATGAGGACCGTCGCAGTCGAGGGGAAAGCATCAACCTGGCGTGGCATATTGATTGGCGAGGACGATGACATCGCGGCGGGCATAGAAGTCGTACTTGCGCGAATTGTGTGTACGGGCACTTTCAAGTATGGGGCCAACTTGTCCCACTCGTTGTCCGGAATAATGACGAAGGCCGGCCGCGGCACCGACAGAAACTGGTTCACTTGCTGATAGTCATCGATCCGCGTCACTTCCCGGCGGGCGTAGAAGACCATGCTGTGCCGCATCCATCGGCACGAGGCAATGCGAATGTCGCGGTCGGTCTGGCGCAATCCCGCCTCGTCCGCCAGGTATTTGGGCACCTTGTAGTCCTGGAGTTCCATTGGCGGAACGGCGCCGATGAAGACCATGCTGACGATGGCTCCGCCGGCAAATGTATTCACGGCGGCTTCGAGGCGGCCGGTCCGAATGAGCCTTCCGCACGCGATGGCCACCGCGATGAGTATCAGACCAATTGGCGCTGAGCCGATCAACTCGGGCAAGTATTGGAAGCCCTTGATCTTGATCGGCAACGGTACCTTGCCGCTCGCGATCAGCAGGCCCGCCACCATGCAGAATCCAAAGAAGGCGGTCGCAATGAGCGCTTCGGTCGTCACCCACTTGGGTACGACCAATTGTCCCTGTCGCCAGCGATCGAGAAACCGGCCGGTGAGCAGCGCGATCGCGGGGTAAGCCGGCACGAGGTAGTTCGGCAACTTGGTTGCGGCGAGCGAGAAGACAATCAAGAAGGCGAAGAACCAGACGAGGAGGAAGCGGTACTTGTCAGGGGAGTCGCTTGAGTCCGCGGTCGCGGAGCCTTTATCCTCGCGGACACTCTTTGATGTCGGGGGTTGTCCATTTAGCGGAGCCTGAAGCGTCAGCGAAGGCGACGCCAAACGCCCCGATGTCGCCTTCGCTGACGCTTCAGGCTCCGCTCGATGTCGGTTGATCTGGTGGAGGCTTCGGGCGCCGCGGAATGCGAACCAGATCGCCGCCGGAAGAAAGACGACCCACGGGCCGAACAGGACCAGCACGGCGGCGACGTGATAGTAGACGCCGCCCGCGTGGCCGTCCGACGGGCGACTGAATCGATTCAGGTTCTCGTTGAGCAAAAACGTTTCAACCCATTTTCCCTTGGTATCCAGCGTCACCAGCCCGTACCACGGGCCGGCGGTTAACAGAAAAGCGATCGCGCTCCAAATGACCCCGCGGTCCTTCAGCAAGCGCAGGCGGCGTGTCCAAAGCAAGTGGATCGCGATAATCAGAGCCGGAAGTCCGATTCCAATTGGGCCCTTGGTTAGTACGGCGAGCCCGGTCAGCACGCCGAACGGTATGAACCACCAGCGATGGCCGGTCTCGAACCCGATCCAGTAGAGGAAGAGCGCGAGTAATAGAAAGAAGATCAGCGGCGGGTCCGGCGTGACGGCATGCGAAATGAAGCAAAACTCAATGCAACTCGCGAGGATCAATGCCGACAGGAAACCAGTCGTCGGAGAGAATAGCCGGCGACCGAATTCATAGGTGATCAGAATGGAGCCGAGGCCGAACAGCACGGACGGCAAGCGGGCGGCGAATTCGTTGATGCCGAACGCCTGATAGGAAAATGCGACGATCCAGCAGTTCATCGCCGGCTTGGACGTGCGAACTTCGTAGTTGAAGTAGGGAGTAATCCAGTTGCCGGATTCGAGCATCTCGCGAGCGGATTCGGCGTTGACCCCCTCGTCCATATCCCAAAGCGAATGGGCGCCCAAGTTGGGCAAGGTCATGGCGAAATGCGCAATGGCCAGGACCACGTAATGTGTCGATCGCCGTTGCCAACCAAACATCCATCTCCTCCGGCCGGCGCCATGCGGCGGGCCGTATATAGGGGATTTTGATGATTTGGGCAACTGCGGTTCCCTTGCGGCCGGGCGTGGAACCGATAACCTTAAATCGGTCAGGGATCAGCGATTAGCGGTCAGCGACCGCTGGAAAAAGGCTAAGCGGCATGAGTTCCCCTCTTCTATATGTTGGGCTTGACGTCGGCGGCACGACCATGAAGGCGGCCGTTGTCGACGACACGGGCAAGCCGTTTCCGTCGGCGACGCTTGCAACCGAAGCCTACAAAGGGCAACAGCACGGACTCAACCAGATGGCTGCGACGATTGGCCTGGCCATTGCCGCCGCCGGCAAGATGGAGTCCGAAATCGCCGCGATCGGCGTGGCGACACCTGGGACGATGGACATTCCGGCGGGCATTATTCTCGATCCGCCGAATCTCCGGCCATGGCAAAATGTGCCGGTGCGCGACTTCGTCGCCAACCGGTTTCGCATTCCCACGGCATTTCAAAACGATGCCAACGCGGCCGCGTTCGGCGAATACTGGGTGGGCGCCGGTCGGGACGTCCGAAGCATGGTGATGTTCACTCTCGGCACCGGGATCGGCGGCGGCGTGATCATCGACGACCACGTGCTCGAAGGCCAGCACAGTCACGGGGCCGAAGTCGGCCACATGAAGATCGACCTGGGCAAAACTCGAAAGTGCGGCTGCGGCCGGTGGGGCTGCCTGGAAGCGTTCGCCAGTGCGACATCGGTGGTCAAGCGGGCTCAGGAAGCCGTCGCCAATGTCGACGGCAAGTCGCTCTTGCGCGAACTCCTGGCGACGACCGACGAGGAATTGCCCGCCAAAGTGGTGTTTCAAGCCGCCGAGCAAGGCGACCCAATCGCGAAAAAAGTGATCGACGACACCGCGTATTACCTGGCCGTCGGCGCGATGAACATGATGCACCTGATCGACCCCGACATGATCGTTTATGCCGGCGGCATGATCGCGGCGGGCGAGCCATTCCTCAATCGCATTCGCCACAACATCCGCGAACTGGCATTTCCAATCCCGGCCGAGAAAACGATCGTCCGCTACTCCCAACTCGGCAGCGACGCCGGCTATATTGGCGCGGCGGCGTGTGCCCGGCAGCTCATTATCAAGGCGAGCCGAACGCCGTAAGGCGTCGGGTGATGAAAACACCCGGCGGCTGACGCCGCTCGGCTCGCCTTGTGTCGCTCGTAAAGTTGGCAGGGAGGGGTAGGAGGCCGACGGCTGGTTTCTACCGGCCAATGTCCATGTCAAAAAACACCAAGCCAGGCGCTTTCACGCGTACGCGATTAATGCACTGACTTGTCGCCTGCAGACGACGGTGAGCCTGACTTTGGCTCCTTGAGAATCGCATTCATATTCCGCTTGTATGCCTCGACCCCTGGCTGGCCGTAGGGGTTCACGCCGAGCAGTCGGCCTTCGACGACCGTGGCCAGCATGAGCATTTGCATGAGCTGGCCCATCGTGTGTTCGGAGAGGACTGGCAGCACGATGTCCGTCGTCGGGCGGGCAACCTCGGCGTAGGCCTGATTAGTGCCGCGGTGGGCGGCGCTCAGGATGTCCGGGTAAGTCTTGCGGGCGAATTGGTTCAATTCGTCTTCGTTGCGGTCGGCCATACCGATCTGGATCGGTGCGTGGTGCGTGCCTCTGACTAACAGGTTGTTAATCAGCTTGTCGCGGGTTCCTTCCTGGAGTTGCTGGCCTCGCGAATGGAGATCGCGGGTGTTGACGACGGTGATCGGCGTCGGGCCAATTCCCTGCTTGCCAAGCGATTCGGCCAGGAGCTGGTCGTGCCAGAGGCCGAGCGATTCCAGCTTCTTCGACCAGACGGCCAGCACGCGGGTGGTCTTGGCCATTTCCGTCGCCATCAGGTAATTGATGGCGGCATATTGAAGCACCGGATTGCGCTCGAATGGCTCGGACAGGAACCGCTGCGTCATCGTGCTGGCGCCGAGCAACAGGGCAGGAACATCGAGACCGACGACCGCAGCCGGCAGCATCCCGACAGCGCTGAATACCGAATATCGACCGCCAACCCCATCCGGCACGCGCAGAATCTCGTCTTCGGCGAAGCCGTCGGCGATGCACAAATTGCGCAATCGCCCCGATAGTCCGGTCACGGGAACGACATATTTCCGCAGAGTCTCCGGTGTTTTGCCATAGTAACGGCCCAGTTCACCGCGAATGATCCGGTAAGCTGCTGCCGTCTCGATCGTCCCGCCGGACTTGCTGATCACCACCGCGCCCCAGCGTTCCTCGCGGAGTCCGGGATCGACGCACATGTTTTCCAGGAGATCGAGCAGGTCCTGAAGGGAATCGTTGTCGACGTTGTTGCCTTCGAAATACAACCGGGGCCGGCCAAGGCGCACCCGTTCCGGAAGTTCGTTGTGATAGGGATTGCACAGGGCGTCGAAGAGCGCTCGCGCCCCGAGGTACGAGCCGCCAATGCCCAGCACGACGACGCGATCGACTTCGTCCTTGAGCTTGTGCGCCGCTCGGAGAATGCGACCAACTTCGCTATTGTCGCCCTTGCGCCGATATTGTTCGATCAACTTGCCCGGAAGGTCGATGAAGGCGCTGTCGAGCGGCTGCATCTTCGGCGGCGGATTGGGCATTTGCCGTTCGGACGCGACCTGCTGGCGAACCTGCATGAGTTGTTGCTTGACCGCTTCGACGCGCTCGGGCGCAGATAGTTCTTCGCCTGCAACTCCGTGAGCGGAGTCCACGCCTCCGGATGCGGCAGAAGGACGCCGGCGTAATTGAACTCGATGGCTTCGTCGGGCAGTTGCATGACGTCCCAGTTTCAAGTTTCGGGTATCCAGTTTCAGATTTTGAACCGCCCACGCTGATTCAAGGTTAAGCTTTGGCAAGAATGGGGATACGACCGGCGCCAAAACTGGAATCTTGAAACTTGAAACCTGAAACTTGTCATTACTTTACGTCACGTTTCCGGCCCCGTAAACTCGGGGCATGCACATACACCAACTTGTCGCTGAACTTCGCGAAGCCAACGAATCGAAAATCGTGCTCCTGGTCGCCGACGGCCTGGGCGGCTTACCGCTTCAGCCCGGGGGAAAGACAGAGTTAGAAACGGCGCGAACTCCGCACCTGGACGCTTGTGCCCGTGATGGCGTCTGCGGGCTGAGTTTGCCGGTTCTGCCGGGAATTACGCCTGGCAGCGGGCCAGGGCACCTCGGTCTTTTCGGGTATGATCCGCTCGAATATCGCATCGGCCGCGGCATTCTCGAAGCACTGGGAATCAATTTTCACGTCGGCGCGAAAGACGTGGCCATTCGTGGCAACTTCATCACCTTGGAGAATGGCGTCATCAAAGATCGCCGAGCGGGGCGGCCGACCACCGAGCGCTGCAAGGCGATGGTCGAGAAGATTCGGCAAGTGAAGATCCCCGGCGTGGAGGTGTTTGTCGAACCAGTCAAGGAACACCGCTTCGTCGTGGTCTTCCGCGGCGATGGATTGGGCGATCGCGTCAATGACACCGACCCGCAGGCGGTTAGCGTCCCCCCCTTGAAGGCCGAAGGAGCTGACGAGCCCTCGCGGAAGACCGCCACGATCGCCAACGATTTCGTCACCCAGGTCGATCGCATTTTGAAAGACGATGCGCCGACCAACGGCTGCACGCTCCGTGGCTTCGCCCGCTATCCGAAGATTGCGACGATGAAGGACATTTATGGTCTGCGGGCGGCGGCGATCGCCGTTTACCCGATGTACCGCGGACTCGCTCGACTGGTTGGCATGGATGTGCTCGACGCCGGCGACACTATCGACACGCAGATCGCTCGACTCAAGGCCGTCTGGTCGCAGTACGACTTTTTCTTCCTGCATTTCAAGTACACCGATAGCACTGGCGAGGACGGCAATTTCCCGAAGAAAGTCGAGATGATCGAGAAGCTCGATGCGGCGATTCCCGGCATTTTGGAATTGAAACCCGACGTATTCATCGTGACGGGCGACCACAGCACGCCGAGCAAGATGAAATCGCACTCCTGGCATCCGGTGCCGACGCTCTTGCGGGCCGCCATCGCGCGCACCGATGCGACCAAGGAGTTCAATGAATCGGAGTGTCTCAGAGGGGGATTGGGCCAGTTCCAGGCCAAGCACCTGATGCTGCTGGCAATGGCCCACGCACATAGGTTGGGGAAGTATGGGGCGTAGCGCTTCGCCGCAAGCGGCGTTCAGGCCGGGCGTTCGCTGAGCACGTTGACGCGGCGCTTTTGCCCATCAAACATGACGAAGCCATCCGAAAGAGCGAAGAGGGTGTCGTCCTTGGCGCGCTTGACGTTGCGCCCCGGATGATATTTGGTGCCGCACTGGCGGACAATGATGCTGCCGGCCGTCACGTATTCACCTGCATAGGCCTTGATGCCGCGGCGCTGGGCATTCGAATCGCGACCGTTGCGCGACGAGCCCTGTCCCTTTTTATGTGCCATGTTCCAGTCTCGTTGTTGATCGTTATTCTGTCGGAACAATCACTATAGATTGGTGGGACGGATTGGCAATCCGTCCCACTTGCGCTTTCGCAGTTGGAAGTGTAGGGCGGATTTGCAATCCGTCTCAAAACGCGGACGGATTGCAAATCCGTCCTACTTACTGGCGCTTCACGGGGAACGTTCCCGGGATCGGCTCCAGGCGAACGGGCGCGGTCGGCCCCTTCTTCGGCAACGAGATCTTTTCCGGCTTCAGCGGCTCGGTCGAGGCTCGGTACATCCAGGTGGCGTTGCCCGTCCAGCGGATGCCGCTTGGCTCGGTTGATTCGCCGTTGCCAAGCCGTTCGAAATCGAGTTGCAACGTTTTGCGCTTGATGATCTTGACCGGGTCGCCCTTCGAGTCAGTCGACTCTTCAACCGTGTAGCCGTTCGACAGGCCCGCGATGAAGATGCTGAACTTGTTGGTCAATGGCCGTGGCTTCTTCTCACCGGGAATCGGGTCGTCGATGCCGGTCCAAATCGCGACGCCGGTCACCGCACGTGGGAAAGCGTCTTCCTTGGAGACCGGGATTTCCTCGGCGCTGATGGTGACCGAGTTCTTGAGCTTGAATCGGCCGGTTGGATCCTCGCGCTTGCGGATCGCTTCCTCGACCGTCGGCAGGATCTCGTCCGGATGGCGAGTATGCCGGTCGAGAGTCACCAGTTCGATATCGGGTACGAAGCGAATCGGCTCCTTCCGAGGGTCGAGATTGTAGACCCGGTAGATCATGTACCAGCAAATCTTGGTACCGCGCGCCAGGCACTTTCTCGACGATGATGCGCGGATCCTGGAAGCGGAAGTGCAGAGTCCAGATGTCCTCCTTGTCATTGGCGGTCATCTGCGGGACCACTTCCCGCTCGTTGAACCCGGCGCTGCGCGAGGAGAAGCGAAGGCGAGGCCATCGCTCCGATGCCTGTTGCGAGAAACGAACGCCGAGACAGCATGGCCTGCTCCGACGGTTGGCTAGTGATGAGAATGACTTCTATCGACCATATCCATCGACTGGAAATGATTCAAGCCATTCTACGCTGTCCGGGTAGTTGCCGGTTCGCCCGGGGTTGCCTAACTGGTGCAGGCGACGAAACCCTGCGTTAACGGCTAAAGGCTCGAACGGGACCAATAGGTCCTATGGCACGCATGGGACCCATACGTCCTATAGGACCAGTCTGGACCAACCCATTGCACAATGCCCTGAGTCCGGGTACGATTTTCTTATCCCCTCCTCCGCGGGAATACCAAATGTCCACCGGCTCACCCTCGACAGGATCGAAACCGACGTCCGTCCCCTCGCTTCCACCCGATGAGGAGTTCTGGGAAAAATATTCCCCGCATTACGAATTTCCGCTTTCGAGCATCGGATCGATCGCCATGCACATTGGCATGGTTTTGGTTTTCATCGGCTTGCTATGGCTGCTCGCCAAGTTCACCATCGCGGACAAGGCTGCGGTCCCGATGCGCGCGATGACTCTCGTGGGCGACGGTGACGGCGAGGATGGCACGGGAGAGGGCGGCGGCTTGCCGGAAAACGACAATCCACTCGAAACCCCGATGGACCCGGTCAAGGTTCAGGATGTGCCGCTGGAGAAGATCCAGGATATCGAGAAGTATTTCCCCAAGTTGCCGTCTCCGGACGATGGCTTACGGCCGGAACAACTCCCCACTCCAAGCCGGCTCAACAAGTTGAATGACGACGTCCGCCGAGCCATTCTCGACGGCATGAATGGGAAACGCGGCAAGGGACCGGGCGAGGGCGAAGGCGCCAGCGGCGTGCCCGGCAAGGGCTCGAGCAATACGGGCGATGCCAGTTCCACGTCCAATCGCGCCATGCGCTGGGAATTGATTTTCAGCCATCTCAACGGCAAGGAGTATCTCCGGCAGTTGTCGGTGATGAAGGCCAAACTCGTGATCGCGCAACCACCGGACTGGAAGACGTTGAAGGTGTACAGCGACTTGACCAGTCCGGTCGGCACTGCATTCAGCCCAAATCAAATGCCGCCGCTCTACTTTATCGACGACGAATGTGGTCCGTTGGTCGCGCATGCCCTCGGTCTGGACTTTGATCCACCGAATTTCATCGCGTTCTTCCCGAAAGATATCGAGGAAGAACTGGCTGCCAAGGAACGAGCGTATCGCGGCCGCAAAGAGAGTGAGATCTTCTCAACCAAATTCAAAATTCTAATTCGCGACGGCAAGCCGTCGATCACCGTCATCGATCAGATACCGGTGAAACGGTAGCATCCGCCGCTTGCGGCGTAGCGCTACGCCGCAAGCGGCTATTCCTTGGGCGAGCGCATGACGCGAATGATTTCTTCGAACTTGGCCCCGGATGCCGCGTCCTGAATGGCCACCACCGCTCGCCAGGGCACTTGCGGTTCGATCTCCATCGCCAGCTTGTTGTTCCCAGTCTTTTCCTTGAATTCCTTGAACTTCGCTTCGAGTTCGGCCTCGGGGACCACTTCATTCTCGACCCGATAGACGGGTTTGTCATTTTCCAGAGTGCAGGAGACACGCACCGCGAGCGATTTTAATTGCGGCTCGGTGACGCTGCCCTTCTTGTTGTCGCGAACGCCCTTGGCCGGCTCGAATTCGCGGCGCATCTGCTCGTAAGTCGTCGTCAACATGAAGAAGATCAGGAGGACCAGCGCGACGTCGATCAGCGGGTTCATGTCGAGCTTGGTTTCATCCGGATAATGCTTGGGCGGCGGGGGCTCGTAGTCGGCCATTGCCTGCGCGAATACCGGATGCTCTTCGAGCGACACCCAGTCCGGGTCGTTCGGGCCCATGACCTCGTCGGTCGGATCCCAAATGCCTTCCTTTACGCCGTCGACAATTTCCTCGGCGCTGATCCCATCGACTGGATCGGGCGAACCCTGATGGCGGATGCTCCAGACGTTCATAGCTTGCTCCGCTCGTTGACCTCAACGGCATATTCGCGGATCTGGTTCTTGCCCTGCCGCGATTCGAGAGCCTTGAGCACTTCTTCCACGATCTCGAACGGGATCTCGCCGTGCGCCGCGATTCGCACCTTGGGCGGCGTGGTCATCGTTTGCAGCTTCTGATCCAGTTTCAGCTTGAGTTCAATATCGCTCGCCAGATTGTCATCTTCCGGAGACGGGTTGGCGGTCCCCGTGCCGATGCCGTAGAACGCTTTACCATCCCGCCAGTCGATGTCGATGCGCAGAATCTGGGGATCGGAGTCCATGGTGATCGGATTCTGCATTTCCGGCACTTGAATGCGCGAGACCGCGGCGACCGCCATCGTCATCATGAAGAAAATCAGCAGCACGAGACTGATGTCGATGAGCGGGATCATGTCGACGTCTTCGTCGCCGTCGTCCGGTTTGCTCGGCCAATCGAGGTCCATTTCGACCGGGGCCATCGCCTCGGCGGCGTCGGCGGGCAAATGCGGCTCGGGTTGCGGAAAATAAGGCTGAAACGCCTTCACCGTCCCAAGCGGATACCAGTCGGCCGTGCCCGAGGGCTTGATCTGGTCGTCGGGGACGGCCCGGCCCTGCTGGCACCAGTCGGTAACCACGTGGAACGGCACTTCCTTGACGACGTTATTCGCGGCAACAAACCAGAGATCGAAAAATCGCTTGGGCTGATCGGCCATGGATGTCTCTTCAAGGAGTTAATGCAAATCCTTAACCACGAAGACACGAAGATCACACAAAGAATGCAATTCCGAACTCCGTGTGCCCTTGTGTGATCTTCGTGTCTTTGTGGTAAATCATAGCGGCCTATTTCGCGGCCACCGCGCCGGCCTTCACTGCCGATGCACCGCCCTTCACTTCGCCCGCTTGCTTCGGACGAAGGGTCTGGAAGAGCAGTAAAAGTCTCTGGGCGGCGCTCTTCATTTCGACTTCAAACTTGGCCACGCGGGCCTTGAACATGACGTGCATGAACACCAATGGAATCGCAATCATCAAGCCGCCCGCCGTGCCGAAGAGGGCCAGGCCGATGGCGGCCGAGTGGCTGCCGACACCGGTCGGATTTCCCTTGGTCGCCTCGGAAATGGCGGTGAACGTGTTGATCATCGAGATAACGGTCAGGAACAGGCCGACCATCGTGGCGATCTTGCCAATCGCGAGAATCGGGGCGAGCAAGAAGTTCAAGTCGGGAAGAATCTCCAACTCGATGGCATTGGCCATCGCACGCTTCATGGCGGCGAGACCAAGCCGCGAGTTCTCCAGCCCGGCGGCGTAAAGCTTGCGGGGAATGACGCCCGTTTCCGAACGACAGTATTTGAGAGCGCCTTCGACACCTTCGGTTTGCAGCTTTTCCTGAAAGACGGGGAGGAAGCTTTCCAAATTGGTTCTTGCGTTCAGATTGAGCAGCAAGCGCCAGACGACCAGGGCAACCGCCACCAATGAGAGAGCGAGCATCGGAAGGAAGAAGTACCATTCCGTTGTGACAAACTTGGTCAGCGCATTCATGGCAAAGTTCCGTTCCGTGCGGGTCTTGAGATTCGATTAGATTGGCAAATTCATCGGCAACTTCAAGGGGGACGGCTGCTAGCGGCGTAGCGCAAAGGCACTACGCCGCCAGCGGCAATCATTCCTCTTCCTCGTGGGCAACCTTGGCCTTGGCCTCGATCTGCTTCTGGATCATTGGTGGCACGACGTCGTAATGGCTGAAGTCCATCGTGTAGGAACCCTGGCCTTGCGTGATGCTGCCAAGTTGGGCCGCGTACTTCGTCACCTCGGCGAGCGGCACCTTGCGCGCTGATGACCGCCAGGTCGCCGGGCAGGCTGTCCTGGTTCTCGACCTGGCCCCGCTTGGTGTTCAAGTCGCCCAGGATCGCGCCGGTGAATCGCGAGGGAACGGTCACTTCCAGCTTGACGATCGGTTCGAGCAGACACCGCGTGCGCGGTTTCACCGCCTTTCGCAGCGCCTGCCGCGCCGCGGTCTTGAAGGCGGCTTCCGAGCTATCGACGTCGTGGTACTTGCCGAAATAGACCTCGACGGCCAGGTCCTGCATGCGGTAGCCCGCAATGGCACCCTGCTCCAGGATTTCCTTGCAGCCCTTCTCCACGGCGGGCATGAACTGGTTGGGAATCGTTCCGCCGACGATGTGATCGATGAACGCGAAATTGAAGTCCGGATCGTAGTGAACGCTCCGCATTTTCTCGAACTTGCTCTTGTTGGCGAACTGTTCCTCGCAGTCCTGTCTGCGTCTTGATCGCCGCGATCGAGCGGGATAAATGCGCATGTGGACTTCGCCGAACTGCCCCCGGCCGCCGCTCTGCTTCTTGTGCCGATAGTCCGCCTCGCCGTCCGACATGATCGTCTCGCGGTAGGGAATCTTCGGCTCCTTGGTCACGACTTCCAGATCGAAGCGCTTCTTCAGGCGATGCTGAATCACGTCCAGATGCAATTGGCTCACACCGTTGATGACCAGTTCGTGTGTCTGCGGATCGTGGGTGACCTTGAAGGTCGGGTCTTCGTCGGCGATCTTGTGCAGGCTCTGGCTGATCTTCTGTTCGTCGCCGCGGTTCTTCGGCTCGACGGCCAGGCCGTACATCGGCTTGGGAAACTCCGGGCGCCGGCAGCTTGGGCGCGTCCTTGCTGAAGGCCACCGTGTCGCCGATGTGCAGGTCCTCGACCTTGGCGACGGCGATGATGTCGCCCGGATAGGCCTCCGGCACCGGCTGATTCGTCTTGCCCTGAATCATCAACAATTGCGAAACGCGGGCGGTCTTGCCGGTCCGCACGTTGAGCAACGGATGGGCCGCATCCAGCTTGCCCGACAACACGCGAATGAAGCTCAGGTTGCCGACAAATTTGTCGTTGACGGTCTTGAACACCAGGCCGAGGAACTCGCCTTTTTCATCGGCCTCGTCGAATGCGTGCTCGTGGCTATTGGCGCCGTGCAGATAGTCGTGCAGGCGGACCTTGGCGTGCCAGGGCGTGGAACTGTAGGTCGACAGTGCGTGCAGCAATTCGGGGACGCCGATCTCTTTCTTGCCCGCGGTGCAGAAGATCGGGATCACGGTCCCCGCCTCCACCGCCTTGCCAACTGCCGCCTTCCAATTCCGCGACCGGCAGTTCGCCTTCGGTCAGGTATTTCTCCATCATCGCTTCATCGGATTCGACGATGGCGTCGACCAGTTGCGTGCGCACCGTCTTCGGATCGATCGGGCAGCCGAACGGCGTCTTCTCCGGCGGATCGAGAACGCTGACGATCGCCCTTGAACGAATGTGCCGAGCCCGTCCGGCACGTTGAACAGCACGCACTTCTTGCCGAACGTTTCCTGAATCGCGGTGATCAACTCGGGAAAGTGGACGTTCTCCGCGTCGCACTTGTTGATGACGAGCAAGCCGAGTCAGGTTGTGCTTGCCGGCCTCGTGAAACATGCGACGACGTGTTGACCTCGATGCCATTGACGGCCGACATCGACGATGACGGCCGTCTCGACCGCATTCAGAGCTTCCAGGGCGGCGCCGACGAAGTCGGGGTAGCCGGGCGCATCGAGAAGGTTGACGAACTTGCCTTCGTACTCGAAGTGCAGAATGCTCGTGTCGATCGAGAAGTGGTGTTTGTGCTCTTCGTCGTCGTAGTCGGAGATGCTGGTGCCATCGTCCACATTGCCCATGCGATCGACGGCATGGGCCGTGTGGAGCAAGGCATCGGCCAAGGTGGTCTTGCCGCTGGCCCGATGCCCGACGAGGGCAATGGTGCGGATGTCGCTTTCGTGGTACTTCAACATGCGAAAATCCTCCTTCTTTCCTTGGGAGAGGGGAGGCTTCGCGGAAGCCATAGTGGGAAAGTCGTCGCCCTGGCAAGGGTCTATAGGACCAATAGGTCCTATGAGTCCTATAGGTCCTATAAGACCGCTGCAGGCGCAGGCCCATGGAACCGGACGGCTCGCTGGGCCGTCCGGGGATTGTCTTCACCGGATGTCACGACGTTCGACACGAGTTACTCCCTCGAAGTCTTCCCGGTTTGAATCATTTCCAGCACCATTTGCTAAATCAATCTGGCCTTCATACAGGGCTCGGCCGATGATGCAGCCGAACAACTTTCTTGCCATCAGGTCGCGGACATTCTCCATCGTTGTCACGCCGCCCGAGGCAATCACGGGCACCGGCACGGCGGCGGCCAATTCCGCCATGCCGTCCAAATTGGGCCCTTCCAGCATTCCGTCCCTGGAGATGTCCGTGTACACGATCGCGTAGCAGCGGCCAGTTGGTGAACTCGCGGGCCACGTCGAGGACCGACGCGTCTGAAGTATTCAACCAACCGTGCGTGGCCACTTTTCCGTCGCGAGCGTCCAGCCCGAGGACGATCTGCTTCGGATACTCCTGAGCCATCTGCCGAACCCAGGCCGGATCCTGCAAGGCCCGCGTGCCCAACACGACCCGGGCCACGCCGTCCTCGAGGGCCGACTGAATGTCCGCTTCCCTGCGCAATCCCCCGCCGACCTGGCACGGGACGTCGACTGCTTCGACAATTCGGCGGATCACCTCGCCATTGACCGGCTTGCCTTCCTTGGCCCCATCGAGATCGACCAGGTGCAGCGACCGGCGCCCCTCGCCGACCCACCGGCGGGCCATCGAAACCGGATCGTCGCCGAACACGGTTTCCTGGCTGTAATCGCCCTGCGCAGCCGTACGCACTTGCCGCCGCGCAGATCGATGGCCGGCAGAATCAACATGGAGAGTTCTCCTCGTGGGTCTAGTCAGTTTACAGTCCGACCGGCCCGCCGGGAGGAAACCGAAGCATTCTCGCACTCGCCGGGAGAAAAGCAAGAAGATTGTGTGAGGGATCTCGTGCTCGCATTTGTCGAATAATTCGGATACGCTGATCGCATGGCCAAGCCGATTCTCTCCGTTGCCATTATCGCGTTCTTTCCAATTTTCGGAAGTGCCGAGCCCGTCCGCTTCAATCGCGACGTGCTGCCGATCCTGGCGGATAAGTGCTACCACTGCCACGGCCCCGACCGCGCCCGCCGCAAGGCTGATCTGCGCCTCGACCATGAGGACGACGCCAAGCGCAAGCGCAACGGCCACGCCGCGATCGTTCCTGGCGAAGCCGGGCGACAGCGAACTGATACGGCGCATTGTGTCGAACGATCCCGATGAACGGATGCCGCCGAAAAACTCTGGACGCGAACTGTCGGCCACCCAAATCGAAACGCTGCGTCGCTGGGTCGCCGAGGGAGCGAAGTGGGAAAAACACTGGGCGTTCCTCACTCCCGTCACACCGCCGCTGCCGAAGGTGAAGGATGAACGTTGGCCGCGGACGCCGATCGACCGCTTCATTCTCGCTCGACTGGAAAAAGAAGGACTCCATCCGTCTCGCGAGGTCGATCGCGTCACGCTGATCCGCCGCATGTCGCTCGACCTGACGGGGATTCCGCCTTCACCGGCCGAAGTCGATGCCTTCGTTCGCGACACATCGCCCAATGCGGCTCGAAAAGCTGGCCGATCGGTTGCTCGCATCGCCACGCTATGGCGAGCGCATGGCCTGGCCCTGGCTGGAAGCCGCCCGCTATGCCGACACGAATGGCTATCAAACCGATGCCGAACGCTTCATGTGGCGTTGGCGCGACTGGGTCATCGAAGCCTACAACCGCAACTTGCTGTTCGATCAGTTCACGATCGAGCAGATCGCGGGCGACCTGTTGCCCTCGCCGACGCTCGATCAGCGGATCGCCACCGGCTTCAACCGCAATCATCGCGGCAATGGCGAGGGGGGCATCATCCCCGAGGAGTATGCCGTCGAGTATGTCGCCGACCGCGTCGAGACGACTGCAACCGTCTGGCTCGGTCTCACCATTGGCTGTGCTCGCTGCCACGATCACAAGTACGACCCGTTTACGCAAAAGGAGTTCTACCGTCTGTTCGCGTTCTTCAACAACATCCCGGAAAAGGGCAAAGCGGCCAAGTACGGCAACTCCGAGCCCACGATCAAAGCACCCACGCCGGAGCAAGTGAAACAACTGGCCGAACTCGATCGCCGAGTGAAGAATGCCGAGAAGCAACTCGATTCATTGCGTGATGCCGCGGCCAAGGCACAGCGACGCTGGGAGAAATCGGTCCAGCGGAATACGATCCCCGATTGGTCGCCCGATCGGGGACTCACCCGCCCCACCCAGTTGACGTTTCGCGCGGAGCCCGCCCGCTACGCAACCGGCAAAGTCGGCAAAGCGCTCGACCTCGACGGCAAGCGCTTCGCCGAGGCCGGCGACCTCGGCGACTTCAGCTTCGATGACAAGTTCTCGTTCTCGTTCTGGATCTTGCCCAGAAAAGCCACTGGGGCGATTCTTTCGCGGATGGTCGAGGAGCCCAATGGCATGGGCTATTCCATCCACCTCGTGAACGGCAAACTGCAGGCCCATTTCACCCAACGCTGGCTCGACGACGCGATGCGGGTCGAGACACTACAGGCCATTCGAGTGAACGAGTGGCGTCACGTCACCGTCACATATGATGGCTCGCGCCTGGCGGCAGGGGTCAAAATCTACATCGACGGCGAGCCTGCGAAGACGGTCGCTCTACTCGACGAGTTGAACCAGACGTTCGAAACGAAGGAGCCATTGCGAATCGGCCATGCGGGTAGCAAGGACAATCAATTCGACGGCCTGGTCGACGACCTGCGCATTTATTCGCGTGTCGTCGGTCCGCCCGATGCCCGTGTCCTGTCCGTGCCGGCTTCTGTCCGCCAAATCGTTGCCAAGTCGGCCGACCAGCGCAGCACCCCGGAAATGGACAAGTTGCGCGCCTACTTCTACGAACGGGCGGCGCCGAAAGACGTTCGCAACGCATACGACGCCCTTCGCGATGCCGGCGAGGCCCGACAGAAGTTCATCGAAGCGATCCCGACTGTCATGGTCATGCAAGAAATGCCCAAGCCACGCGACAGCTATGTACTTCAACGCGGCCAGTACGATCGCCACGGCGACAAGGTCACCGCGGGCGTGCCGGCTTCGCTGCCATCGCAGCCTGCCTCACGCAGGCATGAACCGGCTCGATTTGGCGAAATGGCTCGTCGCGCCGGAAAATCCGCTCACCGCCCGCGTCGCCGTCAATCGCCTCTGGCAGCGTCATTTCGGCAGCGGCTTGGTGCGTACAGCCGAAGATTTCGGCACCCAGGGGGATTTTCCCGCGCATCCGGAACTCCTCGACTGGCTCGCGACCGAATTCATTCGCACCGGCTGGGACATGAAGCGAATGCACAAGCTGATCGTGACGAGTGCCGTCTATCGGCAATCCTCACACGTCGCCGCGACGAGAAAAGACCCGGATAACCGCCTGCTATCGCGATTTCCGCGCAATCGCCTCTCGGCCGAAATGATTCGCGATCAGGCTCTCTACGCAAGCGGCCTGCTCGTCGAGCATCAAGGCGGTCCGTCCGTGAAGCCCTACCAGCCGCCGGGATTGTGGAACGAGCTGTCCGGCGTCGGCGAATACGTGCCCGATAAGGGCGAAAAACTCTATCGCCGCAGCCTGTACACGTTCTGGAAGCGCACGGTCGCTCCGCCGACCTTGGCCGCGTTTGACGCCGCCGGCCGCGAGATTTGCTGGGTTCGCGAAACACGAACCAACACGCCGATCCAGGCGCTGACTCTGCTCAACGACGTGACCTTCGTCGAAGCGGCACGGGCACTGCGCAACTTGTAATCCGCGAGGCGGACTCGCCGGACGAACGACTAGTGCTGGCATTCCGGCGAGTGATAGCTCGAGCGCCGACAAAGACAGAACTCGAAGTTCTTCGCCGCGCTCTGGAGCGGCAACTCGTCGAGTACCGAAAGAAGCCGGCGGCTGCGAAGAAACTACTAAGGGTAGGCGAGTCCACTGCAGACCGGAAACTCGATGCGACAGAATTGGCGGCGTACGCGGAGATTTGCCGATTGATTTTGAACTTGGACGAAGCGGTTACCCGAGAGTAGTGAAGCCGCGACGCGGAGTCTTTGGAGCGGAGCGCGGCTTGAGTCGTCAAGCCGCGACGCGGAGTCTTCGGAGCGGAGCGCGCGACGCTGGAATGACAAGGGCCCGCGCTCCGCGATCGCGTCGCGGCTTCACGACTGAGCGCGAGACTCCGAACCGGCAAGCGCCGCGCTCCGCTATCGCGTCGCGGCTTCACGAGATGGAGTTTGCCAGTGGATCAGCACAAGCTCTACGTCATCCCGAATAGTGAGTTCGAGTCACCGACTCGCCGTTCTTTCCTTCGCCGCTCGGTCGGCCTCGCCGCCCTGGCTTCGCTGCTCGGCAATGAGGCTGCCAGCGGCGCCGAGCCGCACTTCAAGCCCACCGCCAAGCGAATCATCTACTTGTTTCAATCCGGCGCACCGTCGCAGCTCGATCTTTTCGACCACAAGCCCAAGCTCAAGGACCTGTTCGCCAAGGATCTGCCCGATTCGGTTCGCCGCGGTCAACGGCTCACGGCGATGACATCGCGACAGGATTCGTTCCCGGTGGCGCCGACGAAGTACAAGTTCTCGCAGCACGGCAAGAGCGGCGCCTGGCTCAGCGACTTGCTCCCGCACACCGCGAAAGTCGCCGACGACCTGTGCTTTATCAAGACCGTCTACACCGAGGCGATCAATCACGATCCCGCGATTACGTTCGCTCAGACCGGCTCGCAAATCGCCGGCCGGCCGAGCATGGGAGCGTGGGTCACATATGGCCTAGGCAGCGACGCGAAAGACTTGCCGGCCTTTGTCGTGCTCGTCTCGCAAGGCTCTGGCAATCCGACCGACCAGCCTCTCTACGATCGTCTCTGGGGCAGCGGCTTCTTGCCGTCGCGCTACCAGGGGGTCAAGTTCCGCAGCACGGGCGACCCGGTTCTCTTCCTGTCGAACCCGGATGGTGTGAGCACGACCGGCCAGCGGCAGCTCCTCGATGACTTGAACCAACTCAACCGTCTGCGCCAGGCCGAAACCGGCGACCCGGAAATCGCCACACGGACGGCACAGTATGAGATGGCGTATCGCATGCAAGCGAGCGTGCCCGCCCTGACCGATTTGTCGAAAGAGCCCGAGTCCGTTTTTAAGCTGTATGGTAAAGACGCGAAGAAACCCGGCACATTTGCCGCCAACTGCTTGCTCGCCCGGCGACTAGCCGAATGCGGTGTGCGCTTCATTCAGCTTTACCACCGCGGCTGGGATCAGCACGTCAAGCTGCCGAAACAGATCGAAGGGCAATGCCGCGACACTGATCAAGCCAGCGCTGCCCTCATCGCCGACCTCAAACAGCGCGACTTATTGAAAGACACGCTGGTCATCTGGGGTGGCGAGTTCGGCCGCACGGTCTACTGCCAGGGCCGACTTACCGCCGACGATTACGGCCGCGATCATCATCCGCGATGTTTCACGGTGTGGCTGGCGGGCGGCGGCATCAAGCCTGGCATCACGCACGGCGAGACGGACGAGTTCAGCTACAACATCATCCGCGACGGCGTCCACGTCCACGATCTGAATGCGACCATCCTCCACTGCCTCGGCATCGACCACACAAAACTGACCTACAAATACCAGGGCCGCTACTTCCGGCTGACTGACGTGCATGGGGAGGTAGCGAAAAGCGTTCTGGCATAATCAACGGCGAACCGGCCGCGCGAAGTGACCCTCGATGGGCGGAAGATCGCCGCCGCCGCCAAGCCGCCCAATCATAATAACATCGGACGGCTCACACCGCTCCGCTTGCCCTTCCTTGGAAGGCCCCCATGCTCGATGAATACCTGAACGAAAAGGTCGTGATCGACTTGAAAAGCCCGTTCGTCTGTCTGGGTACGTTAACCAAGTTCGACGACCATTTCCTCGAAATGAAGAGCGCCGATCTGCATGATTTGCGCGACACGGACACCTCGCGCGAGAATTACGTGGCCGCCAGCGTAGCGACCGGCATCAAGCGCAATCGTAAAAAGGTGCTGTTATTCCGCGAAGAGGTCATCGCAATCTCGCGGCTGGGGGATGTCAGCGATGTGTGAGGATTCGATTGGTACGATGCTCGGCTCCTGCTGGAAACATGTTGGCTCGTTACGGTAGGCGATCAAGATTGACAGTGCGACCCCCGCGAGCGCACCCAGAAAGACCGCCGACGGAATGAAGATTCGGCTCTTCATGACGACTTGGTCGGCATAACCGCAGTCAAAGAGTACGATCTCCACCATGATTCCGGCGCAGGATAAGCGCTACTGGTCCAGCTCCGCCAAGGCCAATGGCGAGGAGTGCATAACTCCACACCGGACGCGCACGGGGCCAAAAGCGAACACAGAGTAAAACCACGCCCGTGACGATGAGAAACACTGCAGCGCAGACGGACACAAATTCCAGTGAGTCTCCAACCACGAATTCGACCTCTCTTGCCGTTTCCATGCGATGCTTGGGCGTTAGCGAAGGCGATTCACTTTGCATTCACGTTCCGCGATGCTCGCGTTCTTTTCGGCCGCCAGCATCCCACGATCACATAGCTCGTCGCCACGCCGAACATGACGCCGCCGAAACCGATGAACATGACGAGCGTCGTTCGGGCCGGGTCGTGCAAGTGAAACCGATCGGCGATCACGTTGCCGACCGCTTTCCAGATCACCGGCCAGCCGTTCGCGGAGATTAGCATCAAAAGTGCGGCCGCAAAAGGTGGACGGCCCTTCCGCCGAGCAATGCCAGCGACGTGCGCCGCCAACAGCATCGACAATACGAGTTGAACTTGCCAGGCGTATTCGTTAATTCTCACACGCGGCTGCCACTTCCAATGAGCGATCAGTAATCGTAGTCTTCGCGCTTCTTTCGCCGCGGCCGGTCGTCGTCATACGCGTCATCATCCCGGCGCCGCGATCGCGGGCGATCGTAATCGTCATCATCCAGATCGCGTCGGCGACGAAGCCGATCCAAATCATCGTCGTCATCGACTTGTCGCCGCCGACGCGGACGATCGTCGTCATCGTAATCGTCGTACTCCTCGTTGTAGTGGCCGCGGCGCTTGGACAACGGCGACACCGAGCATACCACCAGATAAGCGAATCCGAGGCCGCAGCCCGCCCCGGCAAGGACTAACGGGAGGACAATCACCATGAAGTCGTCTTCCTTCGCTTGCGTCGCGGCGGCAATGATGCCGCCAAAGATTCCCCCAATGACTGCGCCGCCATACCAGCCGACGACCATGAGGATCACGTAGCCGACGGGACTGCGGTTTTTCTTCTTCGCAATCGATGCGATATGGCGTCCGCAGAAAATGAGCAGAATGATTTCAAGCATGGATGTAAACCCCGAATTAAGCTGGCATGAGTTGATCGAGCCGGATCGCCCTCGCCGGGCAAACTGCCACGCACGCCGCACACGAAATACAATCGGCGGGCCGGATCAGCCATGGAAGTTGTCCCGACATTGCAAGGCAGTTCGTCGGACAAACCGAAGCGCAGTCACCACAACCGGTGCAGCGCGTCTCGTCGAGGATGGGGATCTCACGCGTCATCGCTGTCATCGCTCGTCGTGCCGACTACTCGCTTGATCGTCGCGGCCATCAGCCCGCTGACCAAATCTTCAATCACCGGCTGCTGCAAGGGCGGAAATAGAAGATACCGCGCCCCGAGGTCGAATGCCAGCGCCGAGAGCTGCGCGCGCTGCTCCGCACCCTCCATCTTGACATCACTGACGACAATCGTCGCGCAATCCGGTGCCCGCTCGCTCACCCGGGTGAGAAGGGCCAGTCCGTCGTGGAGTTCGCGTTCGAGCTTCAAAAGCAGAATGGTCGGACGGGAGTCGGCGAGCAGCTTGACGCAGGCATCCGGATCGCGAGACTCGCGGACGAGCCAGGAATTCTCCCCGGCCAGTCGCCGTACCTGCCCGGCCAGCGCGCCGTCGGATTCGTACAGGACAATCTGGGGCAGCTTCATGCGCGTGACGCAACAGAAGAATTCACCACAGAGTCACAGAGGACCCTGAGAAGACTAATTGGGTCCGCAAAAGGTTTTTGACAATTGGCCGATGTCGCGGAGCCCGAAGCGCAGCGAGGGACCGCGAAGAGGCGGCTGCGAAGTCGGTGAAAACTGCGGTTCGCCATCGCGGCGGACCCTCGCTGCGGTTCGGGCTCCGCCGCTACCGGCTTACGAACATAGTCAATTTCCTT
The DNA here is from genome assembly GCA_963773845.1 of uncultured Gemmataceae bacterium. GTDB lineage: Bacteria > Planctomycetota > Planctomycetia > Gemmatales > Gemmataceae > SIAJ01. The sequence goes on along the minus strand of CAVZCU010000009.1, from coordinate 1,739,539 downwards.
TTGCGGGCCCACTTAGAATGAGTGTCTCATGTCTTCTCTGTGTCCTCTGTGACTCTGTGGTGAATTCTTGCTATCTGGATTTTCGTGGCTTGGCGGATTCCTGGGCGCGGAACTCCTGACCCGCGGGGCATTCATCCAGCAATGGACACTTGCTGCATCGGGGGCCTTCTTCGAGGCACAATTCGTCCGCGTGCTGGCTCAAGAGTTCGACGAAAGCGGGACCTTTGGTCTTGGGCACAAAGTGTTCGATCGTGCCACGAAGGCTTTCAAGCGTTTCCGATTCGCCGTCGAGCACGCCCAGCCGGCGCAGGACGCGGATCGAGGGATTGTCGAGCGGGATCGCGTGGCCACCAAGTCCGTGCTGAATCACCCAGGAAACGGTATAGTCGTTGGAGTCGTTGAGCCGAGAGATCTTCTTGGCCCCTTCCTTGAGTCCCTTCTTCGCGACTTCCTCCATGTCAAAGGTGTAGGTCAGCTCGAACCATTCCTGCAAGAGACCAATCAGCCGCTGCGCCCGCGTGGCGACGTCGGGCAATGGTCCCATCGCGTCGCACAGTTCCTGAACCGTCGACACGCGAACTTCGTTCCAGTCGACGAAGCGCGTTTTCAAGTTTTGGAACGCTTTATCGGCTTTGGCGCGCGTCGTCCCTTCACGGACAACCGCATAGAGAAGGTTTTCCAACACATTCCGCTGTTCCGGTTCGGGAACATCGTAGCGCTTGCGAAGCGCTGTGTAAACGTGATCGAGGGTCTTCTGTTTGTTCACGGCAGTCGGCATCACGGATCCCTCCTTGGCTGAAAGCAAGACACGAGACACGAGACACGAGAGACGAGCGAGTTAGCCGAGGTCTTCCGCCTCGTGTCTCGTGTCTCGTGTCTCGTGTCCATCTTCCTCGGGCGCGTTTCGGAGCTTTTCCTCGTTCAACAGCCGGGCCACTTCCTGGCTGTTGCGAACTCCTTCATCAATCACGAATTCCAGGGCAGGAACATAGCGCGTCGTCATGCGGTCGCCGAGCTTGGATTGGATGAACCCAGCGGCACTGCGCAAGCCGTGCAGGGTCAGGTTCTGGTCCCGTTCGGAGCCCATGACCGAGACGTAAACCTTCGCGTGTTGCAAATCCGCGGAAACCTCGGCTCGAGTGACGGTCGTAAACTTGATGCGCGGGTCCTTGAGTTCATACAGAATCACCTCGCTGGCGACTTCGCGAATCGCCTCGGCCACGCGCGCCAATCGATGATGCTTCATAACGAGACTCAAAACATCGGGCTCAAGACTTCGGACTCGGCCGTCGCAAACTCGGCCACCGGGTGGCTCCGCAAGGCATTCGTCACTTGCTCCAAAACCGTCTGGACGGCCCGTGCCTCGTCGGCCACCGCGGCAATGCCCAGGACAATCACCTTGTGATCGTCGCGAGCATCCACCTCGGCCGCCGCGACGTGAAACCCATTCCGCAGCCGTTCAATGACGCTGCGGACCACTTGCCGCTTGTCCTTCAAACTCTGCGACTGGCGTAGCAACAGTCGAACGCGCAAAGATCCAACGTGCATGGCTTAAGAGGCCGTTTGAAACGTTTCGACATTACCCTCGAAGATCCCGATCACATCCGCGGCATTGACAACCGTGATGTATGTGCGCGTCGGTCCATTCGCCACCCAAACGGCCAGGCTCTGGTTAATTACCTCGACGCCATTGCCACGAACGGCGAGCGGAAGCAGTTTCCGCTCGGGGCGAAACACCACAACGAAATCGTGGACAGCGTTTACGTGGGCTACTGCGACGTCCATGTACTCAAGAACCACGCTTGGATGAACGGTCTCTAATTCTCCCTGGGCGGTCGGCGGTCCCAGGTCGTCGACAAATTCAGCCACAAGCCGGTGAGGAACTGTGATAAGTTCACCCATCGTTTTTACCTCACATTCAGCGGCGCTTCCTGAAGCCGCTTTCCTTCACACCATAATTCTATCCAGTAAAGCCCGGCGGCAGGAAAAGTGCAATTGCGAACGCGAAACAAGACCCCAGCGACGTCGAGCGGATCGTTGGGCAGTGGGAGAGCCCGGTCCGGAATACTTGCAATCAGCCGACCGTCATCCGCGCTTGTCACGCGCAAATGGCCGACCACCGGCCCGTGACAGTCCGTGAATTGCGAATAGACAGCCAGTTCTGGTCGATGCACGGGGAAGCGAGGAGTCGCCGTGGACTTGATTGCACTCACGACGCCCATCAAATTCACCTTAAGTGGACTACTTGGGTCCGCAGTGACCCTATCGCACACAATCAAGTAGCGACAAACGGGCGTTACCGACATGCGGTCCTCCGTGGCATTACAGCGTCCGCTGCACCTGCTCGATACGGTATGCTTCGATGACGTCGCCGACCTTGATGTCGTCGTAGCTCGCCACCTTCATGCCGCAGTCGTAGCCCTCCTTCACTTCGCGGACGTCTTCCTTGAATCGCTTCAGCGATTCGAGTGATGCCACCTTTTCGCCCGGCGGGAAGATGACCGCCCCATCGCGAATGACGCGGATCTTGGCCGATCGCTCGATGACTCCCTGCGTGACGTAGCAGCCGGCCGCCGTGCCGACCTTGCTGATCTTGAATGTCTGGCGAACCACCGCGCGACCGAGGTGAATCACTCGCTCTTCCGGCTTGAGTTTGCCTTCGAGTGCGGCCTTGATGTCTTCGGTCAACTTGTAAATGATGTTGTACTCGCGGATCGGAATGTCTCGATCCTCGGCGAGCTTGAGGGCGGCGTCGTCGGGCACGACATTGAAGCCGACGATCATGGAGTCTTCGGGACTCGCCAGCGCCAGTTGCACGTCGCCTTCCGTGATCGCGCCGATGCCCGCATGCAGGATCCGCACGCGGACTTCATCGTGGATCAGCTTCTCGAGTTCCTTGCGGATCGCTTCGACCGAGCCCCTTGCCTCCGCCTTCAGGATCACCTTGAGTTCAGAGATCTTCGTCTTGGCGGCGCCCAGCGTATCGAGCGTGACTGGGCTGAAGCGAATCAGCGCCGCTTCCTGTTGCTTCTCGAATCGCTTCTCGGCGATCTCGCGGGCCTTGGCCAGTTCGGCGACGACGTGGAAATGGTCGTCGGCGTTTGGCACTTCGTCCAATCCGGTGATGCGAACGGGGACCGAGGGCCCGGCTTGCTGAATCGACTTGCCGAGGTCGTTGTACATGGCCCGCACGCGGCCGAACGTCGCACCACAGACGATGATGTCGCCGCGGTGCAAGGTTCCTTGCTGCACGAGCAGCGTGGCCAAGACACCCTCGTCGCCGGAGAGATACGCTTCCAGGCACGTGCCCTGGGCCGGCATGTGCGGGTTAGCCTTCAGTTCTTTCAATTCGGCGACCAGCGAAATTGTGTCGAGCAATTCACTGATGCCCGTCCCCTTGACCGCACTGGTGCGAACGAATTGCACTTCGCCGCCCATCGTGTCGGGGAGCAGTTCCAGGTTGTAGAGTTGCCGTTCGACCTTCGCCGGATCGGCGCCCGGCATGTCCATCTTGTTGATGGCCACAATAATGGACACACCGGCCGCCTTGGCATGGGCAACGGCTTCTTCGGTCTGCGGCTGCACGCCGGAGTCGGCGGCAACGACGATGACGGCAATGTCCGTCACATTCGCGCCGCGAGCCCGCATCTTGGTAAATGCCTCGTGACCGGGCGTATCGAGGAAGGTAATCGGCTTGCCGTCCTTCTCCACCCGCCAGGCGCGAATGACCTGCGTGATGCCGCCCGCCTCCGTGGAGACGACATCCGATTCGATCCCGTAGTTCTTGCGGATCTTATCGAGCAGCGACGTCTTGCCGTGGTCGACGTGGCCCATGATTGTGACGATCGGCGCGCGCGGCTCGAGTTTGCTCTCGTCGCCGGCTGCTTCCTCGTGTCGCCGAACAGCTCTTCTTCGGCCGTCTTCTGCCGTTGAATGTCGAGTTCAACGCCTTTTTCGACAGCAATAAGCTCGGCGACTTCGGTCTCGACGGTGCTGTTGATCGTAAACAGGGCGTTGGTCAGATCCTTGAGCTTGAAGATCAGTTCGGCGACCTTCATGCCGATCGCTTCCGACAGCGAGCGGACCGTGATCGGCAAGCTAATCGGCACCTTGCCCTTGCGCTCGACCGTTCCCTTTTGCTGACGGCGCTGCTTCTTGAGCAGAGCAGCCCGCGGCCCGCGACGGGAACCGAACGTCTCGTCGGCCACTTCCACGCCGCCGGCCCCAACGACGATGTCCTTGGTCTTAACTTGCTTGCGTTGCTCGGTGCGGCGAGCACGCTCGGCGGCACGGCGGTCTTTCTCGCCGCCCTTGGCGCCGGAGCGCCCTTCTTGGCCTTGGTCTCCTCTTCCTCCTCCTCGCGACCCGCGGGGGCAACCGGTTGCTCGCGCTGACGCGTCACCTCATGAAGGGATCGACCTTCGCGGAGGGCCCGAATCTCCTCGGGAGTAAATCGACGACCAGGAGCGCCCGTTGGTGGCGCGACACCCGGACCGGCTGGGCGGCCGGCCGCTCCCGGTTGGCCCAGCCGAGCCTGCGCGCCCGGCATTCGTTGCGAAGAAGCCCGGCGGTGTCGGACATCGCCTGGTCCTCCCGCGGCGCCCGATGGTGCTCCAGCGCCCGGTTGCCGGGCGGCGGGGCCCGCACTGGGCCGTCCGCTTGCGGGGCCACCGGTCCCCGGCCGCCCAGGTCCGGCGCCGGCAGGTCGCGCTGGCCCTGCTTGCGTGCCGCCGGTCGGTCGGCCCGAAGGCCCGCCGGCCGTACCAGGCCGTCCGCCCGTGCCCGTTGCCGGACGCGGCGAACTCAAGGTTGAAGGACGACTTGATCCAAGCGTGGGCGGTCGACCTCCGATGGGCTGAACGCGCGGCGGGGAAGCTGGAGGCAGCGGCTTCGGTGGAGGCGGCGAAGGAATCGGTTCAGCGACGGCAGCGGGTGTTTCGAGAACGCCGTCGGACTCCACCTTCGGCGGAGCGATCGGCGCCGGCGAAATGACCGGGGCCTCTTCCTCGGGAGCAGCCGGCGGCGGCGTGGGGCGCAAAACCGGCACTCGAGCCGGCATTTCCACCACGGTTGGGCGGACCGGAGCAACCGGCTCCTCGACGAGAATGGGCACCACTTCGTCTTCTGGAACTTCCTCGGCGAGAGGCGGTTCCTCGACCAGTTGCGCTTCGACCTTCTTGGTCGTTGGCAAGGTCTGGATCTTCTTTTCGACCTTCGGCAGCGGCGCGGGCGCGGTGTCGCAGGCGCGGCCGCGCTCGGGCGTCCCCCCTTCGCGATCCGCTGCTTCAGTGCATCGACTTGATCGGTTTCGAGACTGCTGAGTTGATTCTTGACGTCGTAACCAAGGTCCCGGCAATAGTCCAAGACCGCCTTGGTTTCCAAGCCAAGGCTTTTGGCTAACTCGAAGACGCGAATTTTCTTAAGAGCCTGTGTCGCCAAGCGCTACTCCTTCGGGGCGTTCCCCACGCCCCCGCCTCTCGTAATTGAGGCAAGTGGAAGGGATGACCAAGTCGATCCCGTTATTGTAACCGGCGCAACCAACCCGGGAAGGATAACACTCCCGGCCGCCCAGGTTGGGCGAAACTACAACTATGGCCCAGAAATTGGCCGCTTTTGACGGGTTTGCTTGGCGTGCAGTTGTCGGCGGGATCCTCGCAAAAGCCGGTTGGGGAAATCAGTCCTAATCTCCAAAATCAAGCAGCGCCTGGGTTTGGATCAAGCAATCTTGGCCCTTGAATCTCCAAGAGACATCAACAATCGGTACCGGGTTCGAGGCTGGACGACAAACCCAGCCGTCAACCACGGTTTGACCATCATATCCGGACTTTGGCCGAATGTCTTCCCAAATTATAACCGACCAAGGCGAGGGCTATTCGGATTCTTACTTCGCCTCTTCGTGAGGAGCGGAAGTGGCGTCGGTTGCACCCGGCGGTGTATCCTCAGGCGGGACTTCGGTTTCGTTCTCTGCCGAGGCCTGAGCTTCAGCCGTAAGTGAATCCGCTGGCTGCGCCTCGGCTTCCGGCTGGAACAAGCTTTCAAATCCACCCGCGGGCGCTTCGCTGCCGGCTCCGATTGTCTCGGGGACGACTTCGCCCTCGGTGATGGCGGCCGCTTCTTCGGAAACCACCCCCTCTGGTTGACCTTCGACCGCTGCCGGCTCGGCGGGCACTTCCTCTTCCGGTTCGCCTTCCCGCTCGATTCGCTCGGCTTCCTCTTCGGCGAAGATGATCATGTCGTCTGCCATTTCCGGATCGACGCCAATGATCTCCGCAAGCTGTTCCGCTTCCAGGAACGTCAGGTCGGTGTAGCTGAAGAAGCCTTCGGTGATCAGCGCTTCGATATGCTCCGGCTGCATGCCGGGAATGCGGGTGAACCAGCGTTCCGCCTTGTCCAGGTCGCGGGACAGTTCCTCCATCGTCATGATGTCGATATCCCACCCGACCAGCTTGGATGCCAGCCGCACGTTCTGTCCACGTCGTCCGATGGCCAGCGAAAGCTGATCCTCGGCCACGAGCACGATCGCTCGACCCAATCGGGGATAAAGCTGCACGTCGCTGATCTCGGCCGGCTGCAGCGCATTCGGGATCATGACCTGCATCGAATCATTCCAGCGAACGATGTCGATGCGCTCACCGTTGATCTCGTCGATGACGTTCTTGATCCGGCTGCCACGCACGCCAACGCAGGCGCCGACGCAATCGACCTTCATGTCGATGCTCGAGACCGCGACCTTCGAGCGATATCCTGCCTCGCGGGCCACCTGCTTGATTTCGATCGTCCGGTCCTGGATCTCGGGGATTTCCTGCTCGAACAGCGCCGCGCACGAAATCCGGATGGCACCGCGACAGCACAATCTTGACCCGGTGGCCTTGCTTACGAACATCCATGACTACGGCCTTGATGCGATCGTTGACCTGGTGCGTTTCACCCGGAATCTGCTCGCTGCGGGGAAGAATCGCCTCGACCGTGCCGGACGACTTGGCGTCCTTGGTGACGGTGACGATCGCGGTGCCGTTGTCCACGCGCTGGACGGTGGCAGTGATCAGGTCCCCCTTGCGGGCCTGGAACTCGCTGTACACGCCTTCGGATTCGGCCTCGCGAATCTTCTGCGTCATTACCTGCCGGGCAGCCTGGGCGGCGATGCGGCCGAGGTGTTCCGGCTCCATCATCTGGTCGCCGCGCTGGGCGATGATCTCGCCGCTGGCCCGGTCGATGTGGACCAGAACGTCGACCTCTTCCAGGGACGCCCGTTCGATCGCCAATTGAATGGCCGACTCGATGCCGCCGAAAATGATGTCCTTGGAGATGTTCTTCTCCCGGTGCATCGTGTCGACGAGCGAGAGCACCGCCTGCCGTTGCTGCTGGCGCTGCTGCTCCTTATCGACTGCCGCCTCTTTCTTGCTCTTCTTGGATTTCGTCGCTGTCTTGGCCATCGTGCGTACTCGTAGGACGGATTTGCAATCCGTCCGGACTCGCTGGGGACGGATTGCAAATCCGTCCTACTTGTTAATGCGTTCACCGCTTTGAGCATTAAACCAGTGCAAGCAATTCGCTCGCATGTATACAGTCACTCGTCCGTGCGCTGACTCTGTTGCAAACCCACGAATCTCGCTGCCCTCCGGCCCACGAACCGTCACCAGCAAGCGACTTTCCACTTGCCGCGACTCGACAACGTCGCCTTCGCCAACCTGAACCAAATCATCCGCGGGGGAAAACGCCACATCCTCGGGTCGAACGCCGAGCGCCATTGCACCTCGATGGGGGCACGGCACAGTCAGCCAGCCGCCAGCACCGAAGGCGATTCCATCCGCTTGGCCATCGACAAAATTCATCGATGGCCGCCCGAAATGAAAAGCGACCGTGCGGCTGCCCGGTCGAGCGTAAACCTCATCCGGTTGCCCGGTTTGAAGAATTCGCCCCCCACCGAGCAACCCGACGCGGTCGGCCAGGGCCATCGCTTCGATCGGGTCGTGGGTTACATGGACTATTGTGTAGCCGAACTGCCTCTGAAGCAAGTGTAAGTCTTGTGATAATTTCTCGGCCAGGGGGTTGTCGAGCTGGCTAAGGGGCTCGTCAAGGAGCCAGATTTCCGCCCGGCGAACCAGGGCCCGAGCCAGCATCACCCGCCGCTGCTGACCGCTCGATAGCTCATGGGGCCGATTTCGCAGCAGATCGCCAATTTGCAGCCGATCAGCCGCCTCGCGAACCCGCTCGTCGATGGCGTTAGCCGAAAGTCTGTTTTTACGTGGAAGCCGAGATTGCTCAAACTCCAGTCCGGCTCGAATGTTTCCGGCAACATCTCGATCCGGATAGAGCGCCAACCGCTGCGGCACAAACGCAATGCCGCGTTCATGTGGCGGCAGATTCTCAACCCGCCGATCATCGAAATGAATCGTCCCGCCATCGGGCGCTTCGAGGCCGGCAATCAAGCGGAGCAGGGTTGTTTTGCCGGACCCGCTGGGGCCGAGAAGGACGAAATAGGAATGGGCCGGGATATTCAGAGTCGTCGGATGCAGGCCGACCGTCCCATTGGGGAATGTTTTTCGCAGATCAGTGAGGCTTATGTCGGACACGGAGGAACTACTTGGTCAGAAGCCGAACCATGTACTGTGAGGCGAAACCGAGAAAGGCACCGACAAATGCAGACAGGATTGCGACCCAGATTGTGAACCGTTGCTGAACGACGCGGTCAAGTATCTTTTCATGATTGATTGTTTTTTGGTTAAGAACGGCAATGTCTTGCGCGAGTTGAGCTGCTTTCTCAATGATCTCTCGACTGTTCTTCGTCGTTTCCTCCGCGAGTCGGTCCAAGTGGTCGCGCCAACTCTCCACAGTTTGAAGGCGTACACGTAGAGCGACTTCCGCCATTTCCAACTCGCGGATACGGTCGGTGTTCGTGGGCATCTTCAGTCCTTCGCGTCCGCCAGCAGTTGATTGAGACGGCGGTGATGGAACAAGAATCTTTGGTCCGCCCAACGTGAGACCGTTCCGCCAATCTCGAGATCTCTCCTCATGGCCGAGGTCAGAATCGAAAGCGGCATAACGGAGGAAACTTCGGCCGGTACCTCGTCCAGCGACCGAATCGTTAGAGATGTCAGTTCAGGTCGATCATGCGGGACGGCCCAACTCACCTCGACTTTGTCGCCAACCAAGTCGAGCATTCGTTCCAGCGCGGAGTTTCCTTCGCGCACGGCCTGCAAAACGGCAGCATTGTCCCTGATCGCGGGGTCGATTACCACCTTCATCGGGAGTCCTCCGGCATTTGTCTTGCGTCGATAGTATACTGGAATGTCAGTTCAATCTTCCACCCTCCCCACCGTCCGCCTCAAGATCGAACGCCGATCGTCGCACCCGTGGATTTTCCAGAAAATGGTCGAGAAGCCGGCGACCAGAATCCCTAACGGCTCTATCGTCGATGTGCTCGATCGCGATGGCAAATGGGTCGGCCGGGGGTTCTATAACGGCCATTCGCGCATCTCCATTCGGGTACTCACATCGGATGCGACGGAAGCGATCGATGCCGACTGGTTCGCTCGCAAGATCGCCCATGCCGTTGAACTGCGCCGGAACATCCTGAAACTCGATGCCGTCACCGACGCCTACCGCGTCGTCCATTCCGAAGCCGACGGCCTGAGTGGCCTGGTCGTCGATCGCTTCGGCTCGCTCCTGGTGCTCGAGTTCTTCGCGGCCGGCATGTACAGGCAGCGCGAAGCGATTCAGGCGGCCCTCTTGCAACGATTCCCCGATTCGCGTTTCTATTGGTTCGCCGAGGAACACGTTTGCAAGCAAGAGTCGTTCGACTGCCGAACGCCCGAGCCGCCCACGCCGTTCACGATCACCGAGCATGGCATCCGCTTCCGCGTCGCCCCCGGCAGCAAGCACAAGACCGGCTTCTTTACCGATCAGCGCGACAATCGCAACACCCTCGCCAGCTTCTGTGAAGGCAAGAAAGTTCTCGACCTCTGCTGCAACACCGGCGGCTTCGCGGTCTACGCCAAAGTGCTTGGCAAGGCCAGCGACGTAGTCGGCGTCGATCTCGACGAGCAAGCGATCGCGCTCGCCAAGCAGAATGCCAACCTGAACCAGGTGCGCATTACCTTCACGCAAGCCGATCTCTTCGCCTGGCTGCGCGATGTGCTCCCTTCGGGCAATCGCTTCGACGTCGTCGTCCTCGACCCCGCCAAGATGACCCGCGACCGCGAGTCGATCGATCTCGCCCTCAAGAAGTATCTCGACATGAACCGCCTGGCGCTGCAAGCGGTCGCCCCCGGCGGCATCTTCCTCACCTGCTCCTGCACTGGCCTCGTCAGCGAAGAAACCTTCCTCGACACGATCCGCCGTGCGGCCTGGCAAGCGGGCCGAACAGTGCAAATCTTCAAGATAGCCGGCGCCGGCGGCGACCATCCATTCCTGGCGCACGTGCAAGAGGGGCGGTATTTGAAGGCGGTGTTTTGTCGGGTAGACTAAAGTTGGTATACGTCGAGTTTCGCCCGGACAGCTTGATCATTTCGCATGCGAGCATTTGGCATAGAATCCCCCAGATGAAGACTCCCACCCTTCCTCCTGAGACTGAGGCCGACGTTTGGCTTCGCATTCTGCACCCGGACTCGGAGTTGACGCCAAAGGTTGCCCGAGTATTGCTCGGGCTATCGTTCCCCAATTCCGAGAAAGCGCGAATGCGCGAGCTGTCCGCCAAGGCCCGCGCCGGCACGCTCACGCCGGAAGAGGATCGGCAAATGGATGATTTCGAACGGGCCGGGGCTATGCTGTCCATTCTGAAATCAAGGGCTCGGCAAGTGCTTCGTCGTCCGAGCCACAAGACCTGATCCCATCATGCGTCCATCGCTCATTGAGTTGGTGTGGGAACGGGCGGAGCACTGTTGCGAATACTGCCACATGCCGCAGCAGTTCGATGAACTCCCGTTTGAAATCGACCACATCATTGCTCTACAACACGGTGGCCGGACCGTGCCCAGCAATCTCGCACTTATTTGCTTTGCCGACAATCATCACAAAGGCCCAAACTTGGCCGGAGTCGATCCCAAAACACGGAAACGCGTTTGGCTCTTTCATCCACGTCGGCACAAATGGAGCCGTCATTTTCGCTGGGAAGGTCCGATTCTCGTCGGCCGTTCTCCGATCGGTCGCGCGACAGTTGCTGTGTTGGCAATGAATTTGGAACATCGTATCCGTCAGCGACGCCGACTCATTGCCGAAGGAGCGTTTCCGCTAAATACGCAATCCTAGCGGGATGGCAGTTATCGCCAGGGCTTCATGATTAGCTTTGCCCCGTATCGCGGACATTTCCGTTGGCCGATGCACTTCCTGTGGGCATTAGATAGGTAGGGAGTGGGGCGAGCGATGCCTTTCATCGGACAGGAAACGAAGGAATGTCGCGAAAAGTAGTTGAGTTCGGCCGCTCGCATGCACGGGTGACGCCTGGCAAAGCGGACGGGTTGCCGGCCTCGGACCGGGAACTGCTACGGCGATTTGCCAACCTTCAAGATCAGGCCGCCTTTGAGTCGCTATTTACTCGCCATGGGAACATGGTCTTGGCTGCGGCACGAAGAATCCTCGGCAACACCCACGACGCCGAGGATGTATGCCAGGCTGCCTTCATCCTTATTGCGAAGAAAGCAGCCACACACCGCTGGCAGCCGTCGATCGCCGCGTGGCTGCACCGAACCGCTCATCTCTTGGCCCTCAAATCGCGCACGGCCGCGGCCCGCCGGGTCCGCCGTGAGGAGCGGGCAGGCTCCCGCATGCCGAACAATCCGCTGACCGAAATGTCGGGGCAGGAATTGTTGGCGGTGCTCGACGAGGAATTGCTCGCGTTGCCGGAATCGCTTCGCGCGCCGCTGGTGCTCTGCTATCTGCAAGGCGCGACGCGGGACGAAGCGGCCGAGCGCCTCGGCATTCCGCTGGGAACTCTGAAGAATCACCTCGAACGCGGCCGGGATCAACTCCACGCTGCCTTGGTCCGTCGCGGGCTTAGCCTTTCAACGGTGTTGCTCGGAATGATGCTGACCCGGTCGAGTTCGTCTGGAGCGTCCGAGTTGCTGTCCCACAAGACGGCCACCGCTGCCGCGTCGGTGGCGGCCGGTCGACCAATCGCCGAGGCCGTTTCAGGCTCAGTTTGTCAAATGGTTGAAGGAGGCTTTCGAACCATGGTGAGCACGAAAGTTAAAGCCATTCTGGCCGTGCTGCTGTTGGGCGGGCTGGTCGCCTCCACCGGCGCAATCGCCGGTCGCGCCGGCGACGACAAGACGCCCGTGAAGGAACCCAAGGCAACGGTTGCCAAGCCTTCCCCGCAAATCGACTCGTCCAATCCGCCGACTGCAGGCGATGAGATGCGCGTCCTTGTGCTCGGCCCGCAAGGCAAACCGCTTTCCAAAGCGACCGTCTATGTCGGAATCTGGACCAATGAAAAGGAGTTCAAGTACAAGCGCGAAATTGAAACCGATGCCGCCGGTACAGCCAGAGTGCAATTGCCGAAAACGTTCTTCATCCTTCGACTATGGGCCAACAAGAAGTCGTTCGCCTCGCTGTTCGCGAACTGGGAGCAGGCGGAACTGGCCAGTGGTAAGGGCGTACCAGCCGAGTATGCATTCCGGCTTGAAAAGGCGGTTACGGCCGGCGGCCGGGTGATGGACCCGGCCGGGAAGCCCGTTGCCGGGGCCCGCGTCCAGGTGGAAATAATCAACGACCTCAAGCCGCCGCACGGCGATGGCCGAGTTCGTTACGACACACACCTCGCTTATGGGACTGACGCCGCCGTCACGGACGCCAATGGCCGCTGGCACATCGACAACGTCCCGGACACCCCGGGGGTCGAGTTATGGCTATTGGTTTCCCACCCGGACTTCGTGTCCGAACCGAACGGGACGGCGGCGAAGGCGCTTGGCTTCACGACGGCGATGCTTCGCGCGGGGACCGCGAAGCTCGCTCTCAAGAGAGGCGTGATAGTTCGCGGCCGAGTGACCGACCCAGCGGGCAAACCGGTCAAGAACGCGATCGTGATCCACGGAGACGACCCTTATGGCGATCGGATGCCAAGCAGCTTCGTGACCGACGACGACGGACGATACCGCTTGCCCGCACTGCCGCCGGGAACCAGGTCGCTGACGGTTATTGCACCGGGATGGGCGCCACAAATGCGCAAGGTGAACCTCAAGGACGGCCTGCCCGCTCAAGACTTCCGCTTAGCGGCTGGCAAACCGGTGAAACTGCGGTTTGTCGATAGCGCAGGCAAGCCAGTTCCGAACGCCCGCGTTTTCCTGAAGGAATGGCGGAATAGCAAGTCCATATACTCCGACCACAATCCGAACCACCCAAATCTGCCGGGAACCGGAATCTCGCCCAAAGCCGACGCGGCCGGGCTCTGGGTCTGGCCTGCCGCTCCGGACGATCCGGTAAAAATCAGTGTGTACGCCGATGGATTTGCGAAACATGACCTTGAGGTGGCCGGCGGGTCGGCCGAGCTTCAAGTCGTGCTCAAGACCGAGCGTCGATTCACCGGCAGAGTGACTGATGCGGTTACCGGCAAGCCGATTCCTGCGTTCACGATCATTCCGGTTGATGTATTCGGAGGAGATAATGTGGTCGTCGAGCGTTATAACGCGGCAGCTGGAAAGAATGGCCGGCTCGACTTCCTGGTCACGCGCTCCGACATCCCGACGCGAGTCCGAATCGAGGCAGCGGGCTACCGCACACAAGACGGGCCGGAATTCCGCATCGGCGTCGACTCCGTGCTCAAGCGGGATTTTCGCCTACAGCCCAGCGCGCCGCTCACCGGTGTAGTCCTCGATATAGACGGCAAACCCGCATCCAAGGCCGAGGTCCTACTCGCTACGCCGACCGAGCAAGCTTCTTTGTCTCGAGAGACTGGGAACCACACGGTTCTCACGGACGCACGCGGCCAGTTTCAGTTTCCCGATCCCGGTGAGAAGTGGGCCGTGGTTGCTCGCACCGAGGCCGGAATAGCCTTCGGCGAGTTCCCAGCCGATCGACACGACGCGGGAACGCTCCGACTCCGCGCTTGGGCATCAGTGAAGGGACAGTTCAAGGACGGAGGCGCAGCGATCCGTGGGGCAACTGTCGTGATCCATCCGATTCAGGTGGATGATCGCGGACGGCCCCAGATCCGCGCGTACTTGCAGACTCAGACCGATGCGGATGGCCGGTTTGAGTTCGCACGCGTACCGCCGGGGCCGTTAACCGTCCGGGTGATTTTGGGGCCTTGGAGCGATCCCGGCTACCGGTCAGGTCCGGCCGTTCCGCTCGATTTGAAGCCGGGCCAAAATGCTTCCGTCATGCTTGGAACCGGCGGCACGACATTGATCGGCAAGGTAAAGCTGACCGGCAAAGTGCCCGCCGACCTCGATTGCAATTATTCGCTGAACTATCTGGTCCGCAGAGAGCAGGGCATCGTGCCGCCGCCGGAGATCGCCGCCCTGGGCTTCGATGCCAGCAAGGGCTGGCGGGATACTTGGATGCAAACTCGCGAGGGGCTGGCATATCTGAGTACGCTGCCAACCTGGTTCGTAAAGCTACAGCCCGATGGCTCGTTCCGCGTCAGCGGCGTGCCGGCCGGAGAGTACGATCTGGCCGTGAGGGTCTATGCGAAGCCAAGCGGCTGCCTCGTCGATCCCCTCGCCCAGCGCGTGGTCCGGGTGACGGTGACACCAGATGATGTGGCTCTCGGAGAATTAACCGTCCCGCCCGTGACCGCGGAGGTCGTGCCGATCCCAGACGTAGGCGATACGCCGGCGCTGGCGTTCAAGAAGGTCGATGGAAGCGACGGCAAACTCGCGGTGGGAAAAGCAAAGTACACGCTGGTCCATTTCTGGGCGAGTTGGTGCGGCCCTTGCAAGAAGCAATTGCCGTCCCTGCGTGTGCTGCACGAGCGCTATGCCACTCATGGCCTGGCCACGCTGAGTCTATCGCTCGACGATGATTCAGCCGCTTGGCAAGGCGCAGTTGAAATGCTCAAGCTGCCTTGGACCCAGGGGCGATTGGCGAGCAGCATCCCTGGCGTCTCCAGCGTGCCGGCGTACTGGCTACTGGACAGCGCCGGCAAGATCGTGGCCAAGGTGTACGAAGCGGCCGATCTATCGAAAATGCTCGGCGAGCGGCTGAAATGACGCGCTTATCCGGACTTGGCGCGAAGCTGCGCGACGAATTCTTCGTCGGCTCGCATGTCCGCGTCGATCTCGGCACGATGGGAATAGTAGTAGGCCAACGCGGCGTGAACTTCAGCCAGCGTCAGACTTGGATAGGTGGCAACGATCTCTTCGGGCGATTGCCCGAGTTTTTCATGCCAGACCGCCACGTGCTGGACCTTGATGCGATGACCGGCGATATGTGGCTTGCCGCCACAGTGCCCCGGCTTGATCGCAATGTAGCGATCCAAGTTCGGCGACGGGGTTGCCGGTACTTCAAGAGTCGGATTCGCGACGCTCATGGGATCAATTATAGCGGCTTCCGCCCCCAACCCGACAACGGGGCGGTCAAGGCCGGCATCGAACCAAATGGGGTTCATCGGGCCGGCGTGGCTATCCGCTTCTCTCCCTGCCAGCCCCGGAACTCGCAGGTATAATCCGCCCTGGATGACTCGACGGGTGGAATCCATCCAACCATTCCACGCGGATCAAGAGGGGCGACCATGTCGAAATTCAATCGGCGCGAGGTGATTCATACGGCCGCGGCCGTGACCACCGGACTGGCGGTCGCATCGTCGATGACGTCGTCCGGGGCGGAGCCGGCTGAAAAGCATGAGGAGCTGCCCACGTTCCGCTATCGCCTGGAGCAGCAAAAAGGCCGCATCACCGAAGGCGGCTCCGCCCGGGAAGCGACCGTCAAGCAACTGCCGATTTCGACGGGATTGGCGGGCGTATCGATGCGACTCAAGCCCGGCGGCCTGCGCGAACTGCACTGGCACGCCAACGCCGCCGAGTGGGCCTTCGTCATCCGCGGGCGCGTTCGCACCACGGTTATTGGTCCCGATGGACTTTCGGAGACCAACGATTTCGATCCCCGCGACGTCTGGTACTTCCCGAAAGGGCACGGGCATGCCGTCCAGAACCTGGGCCGCGAGGAAGCCCACTTCATTCTCGTGTTCGACGACGGCGGTTTCTCGGAGTACCGCACCTTCAGCATTACCGATTGGCTCGGCGGCACACCATCGGACGTGCTGGCCAAGAATCTGGGACTGGAGCCAGGCAAGTTCGAGAAGTTTCCGAAAGGCGAGTTGTTCATCCCGCAGGGACGCGTGCCGGAAGCGGACGAGCCCAAGGGTCAAAAAATGCAGAAGACATCCCCGCTCACGCATCGCTATCCGCTGATGAGCCAGCCGGCGACGCACTTTCCGGGTGGCGAGGAACGCCGCGTCAGTGCCAAAGAATTCCCGATGTCGAAAACGATGACCGGCGTGATTCTGGATTTGCATCCCGGTGCTCTGCGCGAATTGCACTGGCATCCGCATGCCAACGAATGGCTCTACTTCATTCGCGGCAAGGCCCGGATGGGGCTGTTTGGCTCGCATGGCCGTCATCGAATCGAGGAATTTGAAACCGGCGACGCGGGCTACATTCCGCAAGGCTTTGGGCACTACATCGAAAACACGGGCCAGTCGGATTGTCGCGTCCTCGTCACATTCGATAGCGGCGACTATCAGGAAATCAGCCTGTCGACGTGGCTCGCATCCAACCCAAATCGACTGGTAGCCGACAATTTCAAGATCGCCGACGCGGACGTTGCCAAATTCCCCAGCCACCGCGTGTTCGTCGCCCCGAAAGAAGGCGTAAAGTAGTCAATACGATCGTGTCGCAGCGGCTGCGATCGATTCCCGAGGACGCCAAGCGCCGCTGCGTTCTCAATGCAGTTCGCTGAAATGCCGCGCCCTAGTGTTGCTTGACGGAGCCCCCGGGATGGACGATCCGATTGAGTGCTTTGTCGTCTGGTAGAATGACAACATGAACACGCCAACATCTACCACTTGGCGACACCTGGCGCCGAATCCGAAATCGTGCTACAAGCAGCTATTCGTGAAGGGCACGCGCATTTGCGCTCGCGTTCTGTACGGCCTGTTCGTGAGCGCCGAGGAACCGATGACGCCCGACGAAATCGCTGCGGAGTTCAACCTGCCGTTGGAGGCGGTCAATGAAGCAATCGCGTACTGCCAAAGCAATCCGCCGGAAATTGCCCAGGACTTCGAGCGCGAAGAGCGATTAGCGGCTGCGAGTGGCGAGGGCAAGATAGTTCCCCCCGAGGAGATCGCCCGTATTCTGAACGCATGAGGCTGTATCTCGACGACGACGTCCAATTCAAAATGAGTTCATCAGCCTGAATCATTGGCGCTAGCCGATCCTTCGCCACGATCCCACCATCTCTTGCAATACCAGTACCTACCTCGCCATCGATCATTCCGGGGAGCGTGCCATGATTCGTCTCGATGCCCCGACGCCTGCCCACATACAAGAAGTGCGGTATTTGAAGGCCATGCTTGGTCGGGTAGACTAATCCCGGTTCGGCTCGGCTTTCGTGGCGCTACGGAGCGAGACATGTCCGCAGATCGTGAACTCTCCGCCCATCCGGTCCCGACCGCTGTGGCGCGGAACGATCAGCCGGCTCAGCAACCCAAGTCCGCAAGCAGGTTCGGCTGCGCGCTCGCCTTCTGCTCTTCGCCCTCCCCGTAATTGCAACCCTTGTCTATCTGACCGTTCTCAAGCCGGCGCGGAAATCGGCCGACTCAACGAATTTGATGCCGCCCCCGGAAATCACCCAGTTGGCGGTGTCGGCCGACGGCAAGCGATTGGCCACCGCCAATTTTGTCGGCGTGGCCCCCGACGAAGGCGGTCCGCGGTATAGCAGCGTTCGCGTTTGGGCCCTGGAAGCGGGCGTGCCGAAGTTGGCCAAGCACTATCGGCTTGGCCAAGGCGAGTTCGATTCAGGCCGAACGTTGGTGGCGTTATCGCCGGATGGCAAAACTCTTGCCGCATTGGGAATAGTCGGTTTCGCAGAAGGAAAAGCAAAGGAAGTGCTAGTGTTTTGGTCGGTCGAGTCGACCGAGGTTGTGAAGCAGGTGGAACTAACGCTACACGCTTTGAAAGCGCCGGGTCGTGCCGAGTTCGGTCCGAGTTTCCTTGAGTTCACGAAGGACGGCAAATCGGTCGTTTTCGTCACCGACCTGGGCCAGGTCCAGGTACGAGTAAAAGACGGTAAGGGGACGCAGATACTCCCGCCTGACGCGCCGGCGACGAAGGCGGTGTTAGTCCCGGGTGACGATCAGATCCTCGAAGTTCGCCGGTCTCCGAATGCCAAGGGGGATTGGATCATGGAGGTCGCTAAATGGAAACTGGGAGCGGGGAACCTGCCTGAAATCGTTCGACTGGGCCGGTTTGTCAGCCCCTATGCTCACTCCGCGGTCGCGGGCAACGGCAAGACCGTGGCTGTCCTCAAATCGGAGAGCGTTGGCGGCGGGAAGGCAACGAGTGTCGTCGCAACTTACGACTCGAATACGGGCAAGCAATTGGCCCCGGTCGTGTCGAACAAAGAGGGCCGGTACTTTAACTTCCCCGCGATGGTCTTCTCTCCGAACGGCGACTTACTCGCGGTCGGCTGGGAACTGGCAGGAAAGAAATCGCACTCTCTTGCCGTCTATCAGGCATCAACGGGAAAGCGTTTGCACGAGAGCGTACACGAACAGAAGCCAACTCTGTTGACGTTCCTACCGGACGGTTCCGCGTTACTCTATGTTCGACAACCCAACACCATGGTTCGCATGGACGTGAAGTCCGGAGAAGAAACCGAGTACCCGCTCCGGTAGTTCACTCGGTGAACACTGTACGCCAACGAGGATACCGCGATCGAGCATGTTCCCACGCGGAGCGCTCATCGTTACACGCATCTGCATCGTGATTTGAGTCCCGTTCACGGGGCTTGCCGCGAAGCGGTGTAGGCCCGCCCTTTAGGGCGGGTTGCCGGGTCATCGATATGCTCCGGAGTCCCGTTTACGGGACTTCTCGCTGTTCCGCTTGAGCCTCTGTTCCCATCGCTGTGATACGCTCTAGCCGATCCTCAATCCGCCCATGCGCGTGTTGAGCTTTCGTTGGTATGCGAAGCAAGTGGTGGCTGAAGCCGAACAGCGAGAAGTCCCGTGAACGGGACTGGAGTCCTGGTACGAGCCACAAAACCCGGCGTGAACGCCGGGCCTACACCGCTAAGCGGCAAGTCCCGTAAACGGGACTTAAGAACAGACCGAACTTGTGTGTAACGAAAAGCCGGCTCGCGCAGCATCGCTGGCTTGCGGTTCGAGCTACCGCTGTCGCATCAGGCATTTGAAAAGCACCCGAATTCATGCCCCACAATAATGAGTTCGGAAAAGGACACTCCTCACTGAACACGACAGCTATTGTGGTCCAAGTTTGCGCTTTCGCCTGCGTTGCAAGCGTTTTTTCGGTTCTGGTGGCTCGGCGCTTTGCCGCTGCGGCATTCCGTCCAGCGATAGAACCAAGTACCGCACCACGCTGCGACGCTTCCGCCAGCCGTAACGCACCTTCTCTTTCAAACGGATCACGCGGTTCATTCGCTCCACGTGGTTGTTCGTGCGGATCTTCCTCCGATGCGTCCATGCCAAATACTCGATCGCCTTGACAAACTTCTCACGCCGTAGTTTCTGTAGCGCCCGCCGCAGATCGGCATCCTTTTGATACGGTTTGTTGCCCTGCAATTTCCGAAACCGATTCCACGCCTGGGCCCGGCTGATCGTCGGATCCAAGACGTCCCGCACTGCTAACGCGAACTGACGCAACTGTTTCAACCCCGGCACGTAGCGCATCATCTTCGACACGTTCGCGTGATCTTCCGCGCTCATCTTTTCTGGACCCGTCACGATCAAGTAGCGATGATCCCAAACGAACTTCGAGCGTTCGGCTTGCCGCTTCGCCCACTTCTGCGCCTTCGCCCGAGCCTTCGAGGGTCGGCCGCGTTTTCCTTTCGACTTCGCTTTCGGAAACGCTTCCCGGCGTAACCGACGAAACGCATCCAGGATGTCCGTGTTGATTTCCTTCAACAAATGGAACACGCACAACTGGTGTTTGGCTTCCGGCCAAAGTTCCTCGATCACGGCTGGGTAGAGGGGCGATCCATCGCTGATGACTATTTTGGGCTGGAATCCGTGGGTTTTTAGGTTGTTCAGAAAGGACCGCATGTGGTCATGGTCGTTGCGGGACACTAACGCGAACCCCACCACCATGTCCGCAATCGGGTCGGTGGCCATCAGCAACGTGCGGTCGCCAAGATGCAGTTCGTCGATGCACAGCGTTCCCGAAAACCGTTCTTGGGTCCATCGGCGATACTCCGCCATGTTGACCTGGCCGACCTTCCATTCCAGACACTGGTAGACATAACCCTCAGACAGTTTTAAGCGAAAGTCACGCTGGAGCGAATGGAGAAGCCGGTCGACGGACAGGTTGTCTTCAATCAGGCGACGAACCACCAAGTCGCGGACCCGGTTGGAGTAGGTGGCCCAGGGCTCGACATCGACGGCATCTGGTGGCGGGCAGGAGCGAAAGGTCTTGCAACAACCGCAGGTGGCTCGATATTCTGCCATGCGCAGTTCGATGGTGCAGACGCCTCCTGCGGGTTCGACGTCCACAACGAAGCGGGAGGGGAGGTATCCTTTGCGTCGTCCCTCTTGCCCGCAGTGCGGACAGGGTTGGCGTTTGGGAGCGCATTTCACGACCTTGATGCGACCGACAATGGCGTCCATGCCTGTGTCCCCGTGTGCCGTCCTGGAAAACACACACGTAAGGACACAGGCATTTTCAAGCTACCTCAACTTGCCCAACCTTCCCAACGGGCTGTCGTATTCAGTGAGAAGTGTCCGGAAAAGTTAGTCG
The DNA here is from genome assembly GCA_963773845.1 of uncultured Gemmataceae bacterium. Classification (GTDB taxonomy): domain Bacteria; phylum Planctomycetota; class Planctomycetia; order Gemmatales; family Gemmataceae; genus SIAJ01. The sequence goes on along the minus strand of CAVZCU010000009.1, from coordinate 1,718,639 downwards.
ATTTCGGAAAAGTTGGATTCGTTTTGAGAGGTGTGGGGCGGGGGCGACCGAAATCAATTTATCCTGGATGCAGGTGGGTCGCGGGAGCGTCCAGCTACCAACAGATGACACAATCCCCCCGCCATCTCTTACAATTCCAGTACCTGCCTCGCCATCGATCATTCCGGGGAGCGTGCCATGATCCGTCTCGATGCCCCGACGCCAGCTTCTTTCTGCGATAACGCCACGCGCCGCGATTTTATCCATGCCGGCTCGCTGGCCACGCTCGGGCTGACGTTGCCCGGCTATTTGCGCGAAGGAAACGTCCGGCGCGAAGGATTCGGATGTCAATTGCATCATGCTCTTTTTGCTCGGCGGACCTTCGCATATCGACACGTTCGATATGAAGCCGAATGCCCCCGCCGAGATTCGCGGCCCGTTCCAGCCGATCAAGACCAAGGCATCGGGAATCGAGATCAGCGAGATCTTCCCCAAGATGGCGAAGCACGCTGACAAGTATTCCATCATCCGATCGGTTTATCACACGGCAACGGCCGTCCACGACACCGGCCACCAGATGATGCAAACGGGCCGGCTGTTCACCGGCGGCGTCGAGCATCCGCACATGGGCTGCTCGCTCGGCTATTTGAAGGGCGGGCGCGGCGAGTTGCCTGCACACGTGCTGCTGCCGCGGCCGATGGGTCGTACCGGCGGAAACTTGCCGCACGGGCAGACGGCCGGCTACCTCGGCAAGAATTTTGACCCGTTCGTCTTGAACGCCGACCCCTCGGTGCCCAACTTCAAGGTGCCCGATCTACTGCCTCCGGATTACATCTCGTCGGTGCGCGCCGAGCGCCGGCAAAAGCTGCGCGAAGCCGTAGACGGTGCGCTGGAGTCGTTCGAGAAAAACGCCGCCGCCAAACAGCTCGATGATAACTTCAACCTCGCCTATCGACTCTTGTCCAGTCCGAAGGCGCGGGAAGCGTTCGCCATCGAGAAAGAATCGGCGTCGGTTCGCGATCGCTACGGCCGCACCCGCTTCGGCCAGTGCTGCCTGATGGCTCGCCGGCTCATCGAGGCTGGCGTCCGTTTCGTCACGATCAACATGTTCGAGACGGTCTTCGACGAAATCACCTGGGACATTCACGGCTCCAAGCCGTTCACGGACATCCAGCAGATGGCGAAGCTGGTGGCGCCGAACTTCGACCAGGCGTATTCCACGTTGCTTGAAGAACTCGGCGAGCGTGGCCTGCTTTCGAACACGATGGTTCTGGCAATGGGCGAATTCGGCCGCACGCCAAAGGTGAATCCGGCCGGCGGCCGCGACCACCACCCCGGTGTCTGGTCGATTCTGATGGGAGGCGGGCCATTGCAAGGCGGCCGCGTCATTGGCGAATCGGACGAACTCGGTTACGCCCCGAAGAGCCGGCCGGTCACGCCAGGCGAAGTCGCAGCGACGGTGTTCCGTGGCCTCGGCCTCGATCCGCACAAAGATCTGCCCGGCCCACAAGGCCGGCCGCTGCCGCTGGCCGATTACAGCTTGCAGCCGATCAAGGAACTCTTTTGATTTGAGAGATTGGGAGGTTGGCAATGAGCACGCTACTCGAACCCGCCGAAGAGATTCGCGGCCTGGAGGCATTGCCCCCGGATGCGCTTTACGAGGTGATTGACGGCATAGCGAAGGAGGTTCAGCCCATGAGCGCCGCTGCTGTTATCGTTGCCAACGAACTGGCATTTCAACTTGGTCGAGCGCGGAAGTCAAAAAGGGATCTTGTGGTCACGGAAATGCTGTTTGTTCTACCCGATCCAGCCAATCGCCGACGTCGGCCGGACGTAGCCTATGTTCCCGAAGAGCGACTTCGGGGAGTGTGGCCGCCTCCAGATGACGATGACTCGAACGCGCTCGCCGCCATACCGACGCTTGCGGTCGAGGTCATCAGTCCAACCGACCTCTTGAACGAACTCGAGGAAAAGAGGATCGAATACTTCGCGGCGGGCGTCTCGATGGTTTTGTACATTTATCCCAAGACCCGTACGATCCACGTGCACGAATCGGCTTCGCGCGTGCGCATCCTCATCGAATCCGACACGCTGGAACTTAGCGAAATCCTCTCCGGCTTCTCCGTCCGCGTTGCCGACCTGTTTGCCCCGTTGAACCGTCCTTCCTGAATCTCGCCACTTCGAGCATTCTGCCATGCCATCTCTTCGCGTGTTGTCGTTCACTCTCGTTATGACGGTCCCGTGTTGGGCCGGCGAGTTGAAGCTCTATCCCATTGGCATTCCTCTCACCGGCCCGCGGGCCACGCAACAGCTCCTGCTCGCCGAGGAAGTCAACGGCCGCGTACTCGCCGACCGCACCAGCAAGGCGAAGTTCTCATCTGCCAACGCCCAGGTCGCGACCATTGATGCAAACGGCCTGGTCAAACCCGTCGGCGATGGCGAAACGACGATCACCGCCATGACCAACGGCAAGTCGGCAATCGCCAAAGTGCGCGTGACCAAGGCCAAGGACCCGTCGCCACCAAGTTTTCGCAATGAGGTCATGCCGATCCTCACGCGGGCCGGCTGCAATTCGGGCGCCTGTCACGGGGCGCTCGCAGGCAAGGGGGGCTTGAAACTCAGCCTGCGTGGCTACGATCCGGATGCCGATCATTTCGTGCTCACGCGCCAAGCATCGGCCCGCCGCATCGATCAGAGCGAGCCGGCCAAGAGCCTCATGCTCTTGAAGCCGACGCGCACGCTTTCCCACGGCGGCGGCACACGCATTAAGAAAGACTCGTGGCAGTACCATGTTGTCCTCGACTGGATCAAGGGCGGTGCCTCGGGGATTTCGCCGAGCGATCCCGCGATCGATCGCGTCGAAGTGCTCCCCCGATCCTCGATGCTCAAGCCGAAGGACAATCTCCATCTCGTTGTCCTCGCCCATTACACCGATGGCCGAACCGTTGACGTCTCGCGACTCGCCAAGTTCCTCAGCAGCGAAGCACAAGTCGCCGATGTGGATGAGGATGGAGTCATCACCGTCGGTGGGCACGGCCAGGCAGCGGTCAGCGCTCTTTTCGACAATCACGTGGCGACGACGACCGTCACCTCGCCGTTCGCCAATGCGATCGACGACAAGACATTTGCCGATTCCCCGCGAGCCAATTTCATCGACGAGCATGTGCTGCGTAAGCTCCGCGAATTGCACCTGCCGCCGTCGGCCCAGTGTAGCGACAACGAGTTCATCCGCCGGGCGTATCTCGATGCGGCGGGGATTCTGCCGACGCCCGAGGAATTGCACAGATTCCTTGTCGACCATTCACCGAACAAGCGCGCGAAGCTGATCGACTCGCTTTTGGAGCGTCCCGAATTCGTCGACTACTGGGCGTACAAATGGTGCGATGTGATGCTGGTCTCGACCCGCAAGCTGCCGCAGCAGGCGATGTGGGCGTTCTATCGCTCGATTCGTCAATCCGTCGGCGACAACAAGCCGTGGGACCGCTTTGCTCGCGACGTTCTCGAAGTGAGCGGCAGTTCGCTCCAACACGGGGCCGGCAACTTCTACGTGTTGCACCGCGATGTGTCCGACCTCACCGAATCGGTGGCATTGACGTTCATGGGCATGTCGATCACCTGTGCCCGCTGCCACAACCATCCACTCGAAAAATGGACTCAGGACCAGTACTGGAGCATGGCGAATTTGTTCAGCCGCGTCGGCATGAAGAACGGCGAACGCGGCGGAGAGGTAATCGTGTACTCCGCGACGACCGGCGATGCGCTGCATCCCCGCAAGCAAGTCGCCATGCCGCCGACGCCGCTGGACGGCAAGCCGCTGCCACTCGACTCGACCACCGACCGCCGGGCCTATTTCGCCGACTGGCTGACGAGCCCGGACAACCCGTACTTCGCCAAGGCATTGGTCAATCGCGTCTGGAAAAACCTCCTGGGCCGCGGCCTGGTCGAGGCCGAAGATGACGTGCGCGAGACCAATCCGCCGAGCAACCGCGAATTGTTCGATGCACTCGCCAAGGACTTCATCGCTCACAAATACGACGTGAAACACCTGGTCCGGCTCATCATGAATTCGGCCGCCTATCAGCGGTCGAGTCGGCCCGCCAAAGGAAACGAGACGGACGATCGCTTCTACTCGCGGTACATTGTCCGCCGGCTCTCGGGCGAAGTGATTCTCGATTCGCTGTCCGAAGTGACCGGAGTGCCGACGCCATTCACCAAGGTCTACACCGGTGTTGAAGGCGGCACGGCCGATACCGGCAACTATCCCGAGGGGACGCGAGCGCTCCAGCTCCCCGACTCTCGCGTCGCATCGAGCTTCCTCGATGCGTTCGGCCGACCCGATCGGATGCAGACCTGCTCGTGCGAACGGCAGCAGGATTCCACCGTCGGCCAGGCGCTCATGCTCAACAACGGGCAGACGCTCAACGATAAGCTCCGCTCACCGAAGTGTCGGCTGAACGCTTGGCTTTCCGAAAAGATGAGCGACGCTGATGCGGTGAAGCGCATCTTCACCCTGGCGCTCGCCCGCGACCCGACTGACGCCGAATTGAAGAAAATGACCGTCCTGATGAGGGAAGCCGGAACAACCCCTGCCGGCAGACGCGAAGCAATTCAGGACGTATTCTGGGCTGTGCTCACGAGCAAGGAGTTTGTATTTAACCATTGAGTGGGATAAGCATCCTGGCTGTATGGGCTCGATGAGCCGGGACGACTATACCGCGTCATCGGTTCGCCAAGATGTGCATAATATCGCCGTCCTGAACGATGTATTCTTTTGATTCTTGCCTGAGCGTACCGGCCGTCTTGCAGTTCTTCTCCTCGTAGCCGGCCGCAAGAAAGTCCGGGTAGCTCATCACGTTGGCCCGCACGAATCCCTTCGAGAGATCGGTATGAATCGCCCCCGCAGCCTCGACGGCCGGCGTGTCCTTGTCGATCGCCCAGGCCCGGCATTCGTCGTCGCCGACCGTGAAGAACACGATCCGTCCCATTCCGTAAAAGATATCGCGAAGTGTCTGGTCTCGGCTCGACCCGCTAATGCCCAACTCCGCCGCGAACACCGCCCGGCTCTCGTCATCCAGTTCGGCCAGTTCGCGTTCGAGTTGCACCGGAGCGCCGATCGCGCCCGCAGAAAGCGTTAGCAAATCGGCCGGCAACGTGCTGTTGCCGTCACCGCGATTGACGAACACCATCTCCGGTTTGAGCGTGAGCAGTTGATAGGAGCGGACCAACTTGTCGTCCTCGAAGTGCGGCAACGATCGCGGAGAATGACCGGCCTCAAGCGCCCCAATGATGCGCTGGACGAGGTCGAGTTCCGCCTGATCCAGCTCGCGTTCCTTGGCGGGCTTGGTCCGTTTCATCTGCCCGTTCAATTTATCGACTCGATTGTGCAGGATTTCCAGATCGGCGAACATCAGTTCCTCACGAAACTTGGACAATTGCTCCGCGAGGTTGGTGGCGCTATACCCATCGAGGACAACGAGCAACCCGTTCGCTTCGCGCAGGATGCCAAGCCGGCGGGGATTGTCCTTGCGCTCGTCGACCATCAGGCCGGGGGTGTCGAGGAAGGCGATCGCCGCGTACTTGGTGCCCTTCTTCGGCTTGAAGTGCGCGGACATCTTGTCGAGCCGTTCGTCTGGCACATCGGCCATGGCCATCTGGCCCTGCTGCACTTTCGACGGGTCCGGGACCCCGCCCGTGAGCCATTGGAACACGGTGCTCTTGCCCGATCCCGAGAAACCGACCAGCCCGACTTTCATTGCAGACCTTCCATTCCGGGGATGATTCTTCTGTTGTATGGCTGAAGGGCGGACTTGCCTGCCGGAGGTTTCGGTTGCAAAGTTGATTGCACACGCCCAATTCCCTGTCGGAAATGCCTTTGCTTACTCGCCGTTCCATCGAGCCGATGTATCTCCTTCTCGCACTAGGGGGAGTGGTCCTGGCCATTCTCGCGGGCGCCGGTGTCGTCAAACTGCCGCCAAGAGACTTCGTCGAATACTGGGCCGCCGGCGACGTGCTGATTCGTGGCGGCAATCCCTACGACGTGAATGCGCTCAACGCGTCGCTCCACCAGGCGCTCGGCGACGATCCCTTTCATCTCACAATGATGTGGAATCCGCCGTGGACATTGCCCCTCACAGTGCCGTTCGCTCTCCTGCCGATTCGACTGGCCCATGTGCTCTGGGTGGCCGGACAGCTCACGCTCGTCCTCATCTCGGTCCGCAAGCTGTCGCGTGTCTATCCGGGACTCGAACGAGTCGACGCGCTGATGCGCATCGCGGCTCTCCTCTTTCCGCCGACCCTCTTCCTCATGATGTTTGGCCAGATCGGCGGCGTCTGCCTGTTCGGCGTGGCGGGGTTTCTCTACTGGCACGAACGCGAACGACCAATCCCCGCGGGAATGTGCTTGGCCCTCACCGCCATCAAACCCCATCTCCTCTTCGCGTTTGGCCTGTTCTTGATCCTGGAGGCGATTGTCTCGCGGCGAACGCGGATCGCGGTGCTGGCCGGCATCGCCACATTGGCAGTTGCGGGGGCCATCGCGGCATTGATCAATCCACAAGTCTATTCGGATTACATGACGGCCCTGGCCGCTCCGCCGGGAACAGCCGGCTACGTAACGGTTCGAGAATGGCGCTTGCCGGTCTTCGGCTTCTGGTTGCGAATGTGGGTCGACCCGCAGCGGTTCTGGATTCAGTTTGTTCCCATGGCCGTGGTGGCCGCGTCGGTGCCGTTGATCTGGTGGCGAACGCGAAAGCGCTTCACATGGCCGCGAATCACGCCCGTGTTGGTCTTGCTCTCGCTGCTGGCAGCGCCGTACGGCGGCTGGCTGTTTGACCTCGTTCTCTTGCTGGTCCCGCTCTGTCACGCAGCAAGTGCCATCGAGACAAGACTCGGATCGCGGGCCTTCAACCGGACGCTGGCCGGCTTTATCGCGATCAACCTGGTCATCCTGCTGATCATGCGGAAGGATTTAGGAATGTGGCTGATCGCGGGCGTGTGGTTTATCCCGCTGGTGGCGGCCGGATATATTGTCGCGCTGTGGCTGGCGGGGCGTTCGAGAAATGGCGTCAAAACTTCGGCAGCCGGCCCGCCGTAACGTCCGCTTCCCACTCGTGCAACAGCGGCCAGTCGACAGCGCAAGTCCCAAAATCGGCCATGTACTGGTAGCCGGTGAGCCGGTCGATCGCCTTCTGGATGATGGTCGGGTCGCGGCGGAAGACCGGGCCATGACTCGGCAGCAAGAACTCCGAATCGTCCGCGAGAATGCGCTTCAGCGACTGAATGAAGTCAGGCAGTTTGGATCCATGATGAGCGTCGATGACGCCGACGCAGCTATCCTTGTAAATGTTGTCGCCGCTGAAAAGCAAGTCGCCCATCTTGAACGAAAGCTGACCGGGCGTGTGGCCCGGCGTGTGCCAAACGTCCAGCTCCAATTCGCCGACTTTCAGTTTGTCGCCTTCGTTCAACAAGCCATCGATCTTGACAGCCGGCATCGGGATATCGATCCCCTGGGCGGTGATCGTTGCGTAGGTTTCGATCACATCGCCGCGTTCGATTGGCGGCACGCTCAGCGGATGGGCGAGCACCTTCGTCTTGAACTTGCTCTTCGCCCGCTTGAGGCCCTGGATGTGGTCGGCATCCGCATGCGTGGCCACGATTGCCTGGCACTTCGACAGGCTGAAATCCATCTGCCGGATCAGTTCCACGATGTCGTCGACCGATTCTTCGAAGCCGATATCAATGAGCACATACTCCCCGCTGCCGCCATCGAGCAGGTAAACGTTGACTCCAAGCCGCCGGCCGGCTTGGTAGTTCAACTCGATGACGTTCGGAAACAGATACTTCCGGCGAAGCATGGGGCTGGTCCGTGGGAGAGAGATGATAGTAGTTTAGCGGTCACGCCGTTGGCGTGACCGCTAAACGTCTTAGGCCTTCGCCAATTCTTCTTCGAGCAGTCGCTGCACGACGTCGTTCGGCGCACCTTTGTTTGACTTCATGACGTGCCCCTTGATGCGATTGGCGGCGGCCGTCTTGCCCTTCTTGTAATCGTCGAGCGCCTGCGGATTGGCGGCGATCGCCTGGACGACCGCCTGTCGGAGAGTCGATTCGTCGAAGTCAGTCTTCACGCCAATCGCGGTCATCGCGGCCGCGGCATCGGAACCGTTTTCGAGCATGTGCTTGAACACATCGCGGCGGTCCTGCTGGGGCACTTTCGCGTCTTCTGGACAAAGTCGATAAACCGTGGCGCATGGATCGGAAACTGATCGATCTCGATATTTCGTTCGTTCAAGGCGCCCATGACCAGATCGCTCAGTCGATTCATCACCTGCTTGGCGTCGCCGACCGCCACGGTTACTTGCTCGTAATACGCGACCATCTTGCGGCCCTTCGCGGTCAGCACGCCGGCATCGTAGGCAGATAGCGAGTAGGGGGACTCCTGCAAGCGTTTCCGTTGCTGACTCGGCAGTTCGCCCATCGCTTCCTTGGCTTCGTTTAACTCGCGTTCGGAAACAATGACTGGCACCAGGTCGGGCTCGGGGAAATAGCGATAATCGGCGGCTTCCTCCTTGTGCCGCTGCACGATGGTGACCCCCTTCACCGCATCCCACCCCGCGGTTGTTTTCAGCCTCAAAGCCCATCGAGACTCAAACACTCGGTTGGGAAATTTCGGATCAACCCATCCCTGGGGAGTTTGAATTGCATCTCCCAATCTATGTTTATCCGGGTCCGCCACGAACTCCTTATATTGCCGCCCTGCTTCATATGCGATCGCACGAGCAACATTGCCGATGCTGTTGACGTTTTTCACCTCGACCAATGGTGTTGCAACAATTTCACCTTCATATGGCACGTGAATATTGACATTCGCATCGCAACGCAGGCTGCCTTCCTGCATTTCGCAATCGGAGACGCCGATCTCGCGGAGCATGAGCCGGAGCTCTTCGAGATATGCCCGTGCCTCCTCGGGGCTGTTGATCTCCGGCTTGCTGACGATCTCGAGGAGCGGGGTCCCGGTCCGATTGAGGTCGACCTTGGAATCGCCGCCCTTGCCGCTTTCGTCGTGCAAGTTCTTGCCGGCGTCTTCTTCAAGGTGAGCGCGAATGATGCCCACGCGCTTCGGCATGTATTCCTTCTTCGGATCGGCGGCCGCGTTGATCTCCAGCCAGCCCTCGATACGAGAACGGCAAATCGTACTGGCTGATCTGATAATTCTTCGGCAGGTCGGGGTAATAATAATTCTTCCGGTCCCACTTGGTGAACGAGGCGATCTGGCAATTGAGCGCCAGGGCCGCCCGTAAACCGAGGTCAAATGCACTGCGGTTCATCACTGGCAGCACGCCCGGCATGCCAAGGCAGACCGGACACGTTTGCGAATTGGGCGGAGCGCCAAACTTGGTGCTGCAACCGCAGAACAGCTTGCTCTTGGTGAGCAACTGCACGTGAACCTCAAGACCGACGACAATCTTGTACGGCGAGGACATGGCCACTCCCAGCGACAATGGAACTCGGTCATAATATCTGGATGCCGTCGGCACTGCCATTGGTTCGCATCGCATCGATTGCGGTTGTGACCGGCCGCATCCGCAATTCGGATCGTACCAGTGAGAAATCGTGCCGTATAACAATGCCCAATAGACATGCCATTCGATGCCATGGCGACATCAAAATGAATCCAACTCTATTCGCGATCGCCTTAGCCATATTCGTTTGCGATTGCCTGTCGTGTCGGGGCAAAGAACGCACCGAGCACTTTGACAAGGATCCGGGCTGGGACGGGCAGAATAACCGGGCGTCCAAGCCGGCGAAGCGCACGGTCAAGCAAGACTTTGGCTACAGCCGCTCAGCCAATGCGGGCGGCAAGCCCGGCGAGATCGGCGGGTTCATCTCGCCCGCGGCGGAGCCGGCCTACTATGCGAAAAAAATCGGCGCCAAATCGTTCAACGATGCACTCAGCGCTTCCGGCAAACTGCTCTTCAAGGGCCCGCAGAGCCATGTCCTGCTCGGCTTCTTCGATGCGAACACAATCAACGAATGGCGGACGCCGAACACGATCAGCGTCCGTTTACAAGGCCGTGGCGACAAGTTCTTCGCATTCGTCGAATACTGCACGAGCCGCTGGCGCGCCGGCGGCGACAGTCCCGGTGGGTTCGCGAAGGTCAAGGATCCAAAACGAAAGGGCCGGCTCACGCTTCGCGGCTTTCCACTCGGCAAGCCGCTTGATTGGTCGTTGCACTATGACCCGAAGGGAAACCAAGGCAACGGCGAGGTGGTGGTCAAGCTGTGCGACGAGACGGCTATCTGCCGCTTGAGTCCCGGCCACAAGGCCGATGGGGCAACGTTCAATCATTTCGGCCTGTTGCCAGTCTTGAAGAGTGCGGACAGCGGCGGCGAGCTTTGGCTCGATGATGTCAGCATCAACGGCGAGGCCGACGATTTCGCCCACGACCCGAAATGGGAAGGACTCAACAATCGCCGCGAGTACACAACAGCCGACGTCCGCCCGCGGTTCGATTTTGGCTACTGCTCTACAAACTATGCCGGCGGGCTGGCGGCCGGCGAACTGGGCGGGCTCGTTTTCCGCGGCGACTGCCGGTACAAACAACGGCTCGCGGCATTTGGCGACCGGCTCGCCACGTTGACACTCGACAAGCCGCTCAAAGCCTCGGGCCGAATCGCGCAACGACGGGGAGTCACCGATAGCACCGTCCTCCTCGGCTTTTACCACTGCGAAGACAGCCTGGAGGTCAATCCTTCACAAAGCTCCGGCTTACCAAAATGCTTTCTGGGCATCGCCATCGAGGGGCCGAGCCGTGAAGGCTTTTTTGTCTACCCCGCCTATCGAGTCCGAGGCAAGGGCGAGGGAAATGCGGGCGGCCGCGATCGGCCGCGGATTCTGCCGGATGGCAAGTCACATCAATGGTCGCTGGCATACGAGCCCGATGCCGTCGGCGGTAGGGGGCGGATCACGCTGAAGATGGATGGCAAGTCCGTTTCGCTCGATCTCGGCGCTGGCCATCGAAAGACGGGCCCGCAATTCAACCGTTTCGGCCTGGTCACCACCTGGATCGACGGCAATGGGCAACGCATCTACTTCGACGACCTGACTTATACATGCGAGCAATGACATGGCCGCCGCCCGTACCGCGTGGCTGATTGTCGCGCTGCTTTGGCCGGTCGCGATGTTGAACTACCTCGACCGGCAGATGATCGCGTCGATGAAGTTCTCAGTCATGGCCGACATCTCGAGCATCGAGGGTGACGCCGGGTGGGGCTACATGCTCGGACAGTTCAAATGGGTGTATGCCATTCTCAGCCCAGTTGGCGGCTACATCGCGGATCGCTTCGGCCGCCGATACACAATTGTTGCCAGCCTCTTCGTCTGGTCGGCGGTGACCTGGACCACCGGACGAGTGACAACCTACGAGGGCCTGCTCTGGACGCGAACGCTGATGGGCATCTCCGAAGCGTTCTACATCCCGGCCGCACTCGCCTTGATCGCCGACTACCACACCGGGCGAACGCGATCGCGCGCGATCGGACTCCATCAGACCGCGATTTACTGTGGCGTGATTCTCGGGGGTTTTAGCGGCTTTGTCGCCGACGCGCCCGATTTCGGCTGGCGCTTCGCATTCAATTTCACCGGCCTGATCGGGGTCCTGTACGCATTGCCTTTGCTCTTCTTCCTGCGCGATGTGCGCAGCACAACCGAGGAACGTCGCACAACTGTGTCGGTTGTGCCCGCCGTGCGTGCGTTGATCACCAACTTCTCGTTCATTCTGCTCGTCCTCTACTTCACGCATGCCCGCGATGGCTGGCTGGATCGTCCGCGACTGGATGCCGGCCATCCTCAAGGAGCGCTTCGACATCGCCCAGGGGAAAGCCGGCGTGTCCGCCACTTTGTTTGTCAGTGTCGCGGCATTGATCGGCGCATTCTTGGGCGGCTGGCTCGCGGATTGGGCCATGCGTCACACCATTCGCGGCCGCATTTTTGCAAGTGCGTTGGGCATGGCGATGTTGATCCCCGCTCTCTTTGGCATGGGCAACGCGACGACGCTCGCACTGGCGATTGCGTTTCTCACCCTGTTCGGACTCGGCTGGGGCTTCTTCGACTGCAACAACATGCCGATCCTCGCCCAAATCGTGCGGCCCGAATTGCGCGCCACCGGCTACGGTGTCATGAACCTGGTCAGCATCAGTTCCGGCGGATTTGCAGATTGGGGGTTCGGCCTGCTCCGCGATCGGCACGTTCCCCTGACCGATACGTTCGGCGCATTCGCGAGCATCGCGTTGGTTTCCATTATCCTGGTGTTGCTGATTCGTCCTCGCCGCACTCTTGCTAAAATTTAGAATGCCTGTCTGGATTGCGGACGGCGAGCCGTAGCTGAATTCGCCAGAATTCAGCGCGTGCGGTCGACCGCGACCTGAATTCTGGCGAATCGAGCTACAGTGCCCGGCAAACAGGATTCCTAATGGACAATTTGCGGCAAACCGACTCCGAAATCTGGCAGGCGATCCAGGCCGAGCGCGAACGGCAACAGTCGGGCCTGGAGATGATCGCCAGTGAGAATTACACAAGCCCAGCCGTGATGGCGGCACAAGGTTCGGTCCTGACCAATAAGTACGCCGAAGGCTATCCGGGGCGGCGTTATTACGGCGGCTGCGAGAACGTCGACGTCGCTGAACGGCTTGCCATCGAGCGTTTGCTGAAACTATTCGGCGCCGAGAAGGCAAACGTGCAGCCGCACTCTGGCGCCCAGGCGAACACGGCTGTGTTCTTTGCCGCGCTACAACCGGGCGACACCTTCCTGGCGATGGACCTCGCGCACGGCGGACATCTGACGCATGGAATGAAGCTCAACATCTCGGGCAAGTATTTCAAGCCGATCGGCTACGGGGTGACGCGCGATACCCAGCGCATCGACTACGACAACGTCGCCCGGCTGGCCCGCGAGCACAAGCCGAAGCTGATTCTCGCCGGCGCCAGCGCTTATCCGCGGGAAATCGACTTTGCCAAGTTCGGAGAAATCGCCAAGGAAGTCGGCGCGCTGTTCATGGTGGACATGGCCCATATCGCGGGATTGGTCGCGGTGAAGCGCCATGCGGATCCGGTGCCCCACGCGGATTTCGTGACGACGACTACCCACAAAACCCTTCGCGGTCCCCGCGGCGGCGCGATTCTCTGCAAAGAGACATGGATTCAAAAGATCAACTCGGCGGTCTTCCCCGGCATTCAGGGCGGGCCGCTCATGCACGTGATCGCCGCCAAAGCGGTGTCGTTCCACGAAGCGCTACAGCCCGCCTACCGAGAACACATCGATCAGGTCATCGCGAACGCGAAGACGCTCGCCGACGAATTGGCAGGGGCTGGTTTCAAAATCGTGTCTGGTGGAACGGACAACCACTTGATGCTGGTCGATGTCTGGTCGAAGGGTGTGAGCGGCAAAACCGCCGAGCGGGCGCTGGATGCCGCCGGAATTACCGTGAACAAGAACATGATCCCCTACGACACTCGCCAGCCAATGGATCCTTCGGGCATCCGCATCGGCACGCCGGCATTAACCACCCGCAACATGCGCAGGCGAAATGCGGCAAATCGCCAAGTGGATCACGCAAGTGCTGGCAAGTTCCGATGATGCCGCCGTCGCCAACCGCATTCGCGGTGAGGTGCGCACCGCTATGCCAGCAATTTCCCGCCCCGACTGCGTAAGGGACGGGCTCGATGCTTTAAGCTACTCGTTGCCACGCTCTGCGCGGGAACGATCCATCATCGCACTGTGGTGCAGGAATGATCACTAAAGGGGCTTTGCAATGAAACCTCTAGGACCAATCTGGCCGATGGGCGGAAATGTCTGGTTAAAGGGAGGAAGGCGGCCAAGGCGGCCAAGGCCGCCAACGTTTTCTCCATCCCCCCATGCGCGATAATGTCTATTTACGGAGCCATTCCATTCGACCATTCGCGGACTGCCCGCTTCTATTGCAAGGCCCACTAAAGGCGCACGTTGCTGCTCCGCAAAGCGGAGCACCGCTGTTCCCACACAGAGCCGGGAACGAGAATAGGGGATTTGAGGTCCAATGACTGCTCAGCGGACGTTTGTTTTTCTGGGGACGGGTACATCGGTCGGCGTGCCGATGATTGGCTGCGATTGTCCCGTCTGCCGGTCGGACAATCCGAGGAACCATCGCTACCGCTCGTCCGCCCTGGTGCAAACCCCGGCCGGCAACATCCTCATCGACACCGGCCCCGAGCTGCGCTTGCAACTGGTCCGCGAGAGAATTCATTTGGTGCACGCGGTGCTCTATACCCACTTTCACGTCGATCATCTTTTTGGCTTGGACGATCTGCGTGTCGTGGCGAAGTATTTGAACGGCCCCGTCCCGCTCCATTGCACCGAGGAAGTGGAAAAGGTTGTTCGGCAAACCTTCTCCTACGCCTTCGCCGACGAGGCCGCCCCGATCGGGTTCGTGCCCAAGCTTTATTTCAATCGCATCACGGAGGAGCCCTTCGAGGTGCTCGATCAAACCGTCAGGCCGATCCCCCTACTGCACAGTGCGTTCAACGTGCTCGGTTTTCGCTTTGGCGATTTGGCTTATTGCACCGATGTCAGCGAGATCCCGAACGAGAGCTGGCCGCTTCTCGACGGCGTGCGGACGTTGATCATCGACGCCCTTCGATTCAAATCGCACCCCGCCCATTTTGGATTGAATGACGCCCTGGAAGTCATCGAGCGCGTCAATCCAGAGCGAGCGTATCTAACGCACATGTCGCACGAATTCGATTACGAGACGCTCCCCGCCCAGCTTCCAGGCGGAGTCTTCATGGCCTACGACGGATTACGGCTGCAATTCTGATTGCGATTGAAGTAGCCCCATTGTTCCAACAAATAAGGTAAACTTGAGACGAATCGCCGGAGTCAGGAATGCGTGAAGTACCTTCCGACTTGATGCACCGATTGCAAAATCATCGGCAAGAGCACGTGCTCGCTGGATGGGACCGGCTGGACGCGCGTCAGCAAGCGGCTTTGGTCGATCAACTCGCGCGCATCGATTTGGATGAAATCGAACGATTGCACTCGCAGCGTGACCAGGCTGTGACCGCCCCCGCATTCGATCGCCTGGCCCCGCCGCCGATGGAATCGTCTACGGGGATCGATCCGACAACGACTCAGCTCGGCTGCCAGGCGATCTCACGCGGCGAACTAGCAGTCCTGTTGGTCGCGGGCGGACAGGGAACTCGCCTCGGATTCGACAAGCCAAAAGGGATGCTCGCGATCGGCCCGGTTTCAGGGAAGACGCTATTTCAAATTCACGCGGAAAAGGTGTACGCACTCGGTCGACGCTACGGCCGGCCGGTGCCGTTTCTCATCATGACCTCGCCGGCGACTCATGCGGACACCACGAGCTATTTCGAGGAAAACGGCTACTTCGGCCTTCGCGCTGAGGACGTGTTTTTCTTTGAGCAAGGAACGATGCCAGCCGTGGATATCGAAACCGGCCGCCTGTTGCTCGAAGCGCCGGGGGTCTTGTTTTCGAGTCCGAATGGCCATGGCGGAACCCTGATTGCCCTGTCCGAAACAGGTCTCCTCGATGAGATTGCTCGACGGGGCGCCCGCCATGTCTTTTACTTTCAAGTCGACAATCCGCTGGTCAAGATCGGCGACCCCGCGTTTGTAGGCCGGCACATCGCGCGTACGCGCCCAAGCCTCGTCCAAGGCGATTGAGAAGACACATGCCAAGGAGAAGATGGGGGTCTTCGCCTTGATCGACGGTCGCTGCGGAATCGTCGAGTATTCCGATTTGCCGGATGAATTGGCGCAAGCGACGGATGACGGCGGCCGACTGCTCTATCGCGCGGGAAGCCCGGCGATCCACCTATTTGATGTGGAGTTTCTTCGCCAGGTTGCGCGAGGGCGGGGTCAATTGCCGTTCCACATCGCCCGTAAGAAGGTGCCTCACGTCTTGCCCACGGGCGAAGCGGTGAACCCAAGTGCCGAGAACGCCCTTAAGTTCGAGATGTTTATTTTTGATGCGCTGCCAATGGCCGATCGCTGGCTCGTTATGGAGTCACCGCGGGCCGAGGAGTTCGCTCCGGTGAAGAATGCCGATGGGGCCGATTCGCCGGCGACGGCGCGACAGGCCATTTCGAACCTCGCCTGCGCCTGGCTCGAACGCGCCGGCGCTCACGTCGAGAGGGATCCGACCGGCAATGTGGCAATGTCACTGGAAATCTCGTCTCGGTTCGCTCTCGATGCGGACGAATGTGCGGCGCGATTGTGGCCGGGCCGAGCGATTCAATCCGCGACCTATTTGGAGTGAAGCCCATGCTCCACGCGATGATCATGGCCGGCGGCGGCGGCACCCGGTTCTGGCCGCGCAGTCGAGCCAAGCGGCCGAAGCAATTTCTGTCGTTCAGCGGCGAGCGCACGCTCCTGCAAGGGACGCTGGATCGGATCGAAGCCCAGATTCCGCTCGGCCGTTGCTGGGTGATCACGTCCGCGGCCCATCGCGATGAGGCGTTGCAGCAACTGCCCGAAATCCCCGCGGCCCAGGTGGTCGGCGAGCCGATGGGTCGCGATACGGCCGCGTGCATCGCATTAGGCGCTGCCCTCATTGCCAGGACCGATCCCGATGCGACGATCATCGTCATGCCGGCCGACCACGCGATCGAGCCCGTTCAGGAATTCCGGCGAGCGGTCCATGCGGCCGCGCAATTTGCCGATGAATCTCCGAATGCATTGATCACGTTTGGCATCCGGCCAACCGGCCCCGCGACCGGCTACGGCTACATTCAACGCGGCGGGTTTGTCGGTCAGCGGCAAGGAGTCAATGCCTATCGCGTGCAAGCATTCCGCGAGAAGCCGAGTCAGGAGGTAGCCGAGAAGTATGTCGCCAGCGGCGAATACGACTGGAACAGCGGCATCTTCGTTTGGAAAGCACGCACGATTCTCGACGAAGTGGCGCGTTTGAAGCCGGACATCCATGCGATGGCCCAGCGGGTCGCTGACGCCTGGGACACGCCGACGCGCGATGGCGTTTTCCGCGACGAGTATGCCAAAGCCGAGAAGATCAGCATCGACTTCGCAGTCATGGAGAAGGCTCGTGAAGTCCTGGTGGTCGAAGCCCCCTATCAATGGGATGACGTCGGCAGTTGGCTGGCTCTGGAACGCCGCAATCCACAGGATGCGCACGGCAACACGATTCAAGCGATGCACGTTGGTATCAACACGTCGGGATGCGTGATCGCGGCTGATCCGGGCCACCTGGTCGCGACGATCGGAGTCAGCAATCTGTTGATCATTCAAGACGGCGACGCGACGCTGATTGCCGACCGCCGCGATGAGGGGATTGTCAAGGACATCGTTGCCAAATTGAAATCTCCGGGGCTGGAGAAATACCTGTGAGCGACGCTCGGCCGCGAACTCGACTGCTCGGCGTCGACTACGGCACGGTCCGCATCGGCCTGGCGGTAACGGATACCGATCGAATCATCGCGTCGCCGCTCGGAGTCCGCGAGCGGGAAGGCAACGATCGCGATGCCGCGTTTTTCCGCCAACTCGTGGAACGGGAACAAATTGGCGGCCTCGTTGTCGGACTGCCGATCCACACGACCGGCCGGGAAGGAGTCAAGGCCGCGGAGGCTCGGGCGTTCGGCGCATGGCTGCAAGGCGTGACGGGATTGCCCATCGTCTTCGCCGACGAGCGCTTCACGACGACATTCGCGGAGTCGGCCTTGTGGCAAGCGGGCCTGACGCACAAGAAGCGCAAGGCTCGCCGCGACGCCGTGGCGGCGCAGATGATGTTGTGTGCATTCATCGAAGCGGGGTGCCCGGCGGAAGTTCTGGTCAGGC
Organism: uncultured Gemmataceae bacterium; assembly: GCA_963773845.1. Taxonomy (GTDB): domain Bacteria; phylum Planctomycetota; class Planctomycetia; order Gemmatales; family Gemmataceae; genus SIAJ01. The sequence continues at coordinate 1,700,817 of CAVZCU010000009.1, read as the reverse complement.
CGTTGGAAGGCTAGGCCGCATTTCTCACCACAGACACACAGCGCGGCCGAGCCGCAAGCAAGTATGAGAAGACAGAATCGCGGGATGAGCCGGCAGAGCAGAGCCCAACACAAAGACACAAAGGTCACACAAAGGCACAAAGGAAGACAAGTGGGCGGATCATCCGATCTTTGTGTCTTTGTGTGATCTTTGTGTCTTTGTGTTGGGTTCTTCAGTTGCCAAGATAGACGCTCCAGAATCTGCGCGGCTCGCGAAGATTCCTGACGGTAGTAGTACAGAGACACAGAGAAAAGCAACCATCAAGCAACATTGATTCGAGTTCCTGGCCTCATTTACGGGTCGTGCGTTCTGTCAGGAATGACCACAACTCGTTTTCTGCTCGTCTTCTCTGTGTCCTCGGTGTCTCTGTGGTGAGAAATTCGGGCTTGTCACTCCAGATCATCCAGGTGCTTCGGCCAATCGTCGCGGAGCAATCGCGAAAGTGATCGATCGGCCAGAATGCGCCCTTCGGTCTGGCAGCCGGGACAATAATTGGTTTCGTTGTCCGCGTAGCGAATGCGCTGCACCTTCGCGCCGCAAACCGGACATGGCTTGCCAAACTTGCCGTGCACTGCCATATCGGGCCGAAATGCGGTCACCTTCTCGGGGAAATCGTCGCCGATTTCGGCACGCAAGCGATTGATCCACTCTTGAAGCACCTGTCGTGTCGCGTCGAAGAGTCGAGCGACATCCGTGTCATCGATCTTCTTCGTTTGAATGAATGGCGACAGCCGGGCGCGATGGAGAATCTCGTCGGAATACGCGTTGCCGATGCCATCGAAGACGTTTGGATCGGTCAGAGTGCGTTTCAGAGTGTGATTCTCGCGGCGAAGTGCGGCGGCGAAGTCGTCGAGTGAGCTTTGAAACACATCGATTCCACCCGGCTTGTGCGCCTGGAGCCCCTCCTCACCACGAACGACATGGAGCGACGCGCGATGCTTCGACCCCGCCTCCGTCAACATCAAGGTGCCTTGCGGAAAATCGAATGCCGCCAGCGCATATTTGCCCGGCAGCCCGGCGTCGGGTGGTTTCCAGTGCAATCGCCCCGCGATCATGAGATGCAGAACGATCCAGATACCTTCGTTGAACCCCAACGCGATTCGTTTGCCCAGCCGGCGGATCTCGCGAATGGCTTTGCCCTCAGTCGAATCAAGCGGCGGATCGAAGGTGCGGACCAGGAAGGGGCTGCGAATACGAATGCGTCGCAGCGGTTGCCCGACGATTCGCTTTTGCAGCGCTTCGATGTAGATCGTGATATCGGGCAGTTCGGGCATTGAGTTTCTTTGTGCCGATGTGAGTTGTCATATTTTAGACAATCGACCGACGGGAGGAGTTCGATTCGAATACTGGCGAGACCGAATGTGATCCAATTGAAGCGAGCCTATGAACCCGCCACCAGGGCGGACGGCTTGCGCATCCTGGTGGAACGCCTGTGGCCTCGCGGGGTCAGCAAGCAGAAAGCGAAAATCGACCTCTGGCTCAAAGAAATCGCTCCCAGCGCGAAACTCCGCACCTGGTATGGGCACGACCCGGACCGCTGGCTGCAGTTTCGCAAACGATACATAGCCGAGCTGCGCGACATGAGCGGCGTGCTGGCGCTGTTGAAGCACATCGCCGAGAATGAGACCGTCACTTTTATCTATGCCGCCAGTGATGAGGAGCGGAACAGTGCGTTGGTGTTGAAGGAGTTCTTGGAAAGCGCAGCCGAATGAAACAGTTAGGATGCTTCACGGTCTGGGATTGGAGGCTGGCACTTGTCCTCAATCCATCGTTTTGAGTCGAGCAACTTCGTTCCCGGCCAAAGTATTCCACAGAATGACCAGGCCATCACCTCCGCCGGTTGCGAACAACTTGCCGTCTGGCGAAAACGCCATCGAGCGGATCTCTTCCGTGTGACCTTTGAGCGTGTGCCGCGGCTTGCCGAGGATCGTCTCCCGTGCGACGCGGGCCCGCAATCGGACCTCCGGCGAAGGCCCTTTGGACATGGCGTCGCGCAAGAGTGGCTCGATAGACGGGCCGAGTTCGACCAGTGCCGCCGCCGCCTTCTCGCGCTTCGCATAATCGTCTGAGTCACACACCTTGAGCAATTCCGCGGTCCGAATCCTTTCCGTATCCGTCGGCGGTCGGATCGCGAACGGTATTAGGCAGCCGCGCAAATAAATCTACCGGTCACTGGGGCTCAATGATGAGGCTCCATTTGGGCAAGGTCTGGGAACGGATCAAGCGGCTCGCGATGGGGGCAAATGCGGTTTGGGTTAGCCGGACACCGCGTTCGTAAGTCGTGGTGACCGCGGATCAACGGGTGAATCGTCCGCCATGTCATCGTGCCCGCCCAGCGCAAGGCTTGCTCGATCGAATGCAGGAGCGTGCCGTTCCAGTGCTGCTCCAAGATGCCCCAGCAACGCTCGATGGGATTGTACTTGCTGTGGTACGGCGGCAGGTACACCAGTTCGACTTCGATCCGGTGGCGATCGACGAACTCCACGAGGCGTTTCATGAACTGCGTGCGGCAACTGGCAATCTCGGGACCATTATCGAGTTCGATGTGCAGTCGCTGGACGCCCAGATGAACCGTCTTCCGCTCGTTCCACCATTGATCGAGACCATCGGCGATGAAGTCGCTGGTTTCTTTCGAATGGCCGAACAGGAACCACGGTTGCTGGATCGTCACGTTGCCGCGATTCAACTCCAGCACGCCGAACGGGACCAGCACGGCGTCGGGAGACATGTCGTGATCGACGGCCCTGACGGGTTCGATGCCGCGTGCCTGACCGCCGCGGGAGAATTCGCCGATCTTGACTTTCGCTTTGGTGTCGAGGGAGATTCTCAGCGTGTCCGCTTCGCTCGCCGTCCGAATGCGGGCGGCTTGGACGTTCGCGAAGATCGCGTCGGTTTCGGGAATTTTTTTTCGGGACGGGCTTTGAGGACCCGGCGGAGCCGGTAGCCCAGGCGGTTGAGCAGACAGCCCACCGTCTGCCGGCAGGGTACGAAGCCCTTCAACTCGGGCTCGGCTTTCAGGGCCTCGCGAACAGCCTTGGCGGTGATCCGGGTGAACGCCAGGGTGGTCTGAAACTTGGGGTCGGCCTGCGCATGGGGGTCGACCAAACGATGGACATGCTCCTCGAGTTTCGGGCAGAGTTCTTCGGTCTTTTTGCGTCCGCGGAGGTGACAGGCGTCCAGGCAACGGATGCCGGTACGGAGTTCGCCGAGCCCCGTGATCACCGCTGCACGTCCCCAACCGAAGGTCGTCTCCGCCTCACGGGCGGAACCGTTGCAGTATTTGATGGCGGTCTCGGCTTGGAACTGTCGGCGCCGATAGCCGGTAAGAAGCTTAGTGGCTGACTGGATGGTCTGAATGACATCTTCCGTGAGCGGTGACATGGCCGTCTCCTCCTTGAGACAGGCCTACTCATACACGATTGGGCGGAATGATGGTAGATCATTTCCACGCCGCTGCCTTAGTCCGGTTTGCCCGGACGTGTAGTACCGGCCAGCAACCATTTCGGTAGCCGGAGAATAGGCGATTTGGTAGCTGCCCAATTCGCTCTTGAAGCGCAACAACTCCTTGCCCGAAGGTACTTCGCTTAACCGATACAACCCCATATTTGGTGCTAGCAGCAGCCGGTCGGCACCGAGAAAAACCGCCCTTTGCACGTAGCCCGGTTTGGGCTTGAATATCCCCTCCACTTCCTTGCCGGTTGTCAGATCCCAGAGTTTGTCCATGCCGTTGCTGCTCGCGAATAGCCACTTCCCGGACGGCGATACTGCCCAGCCCCAAATGGACTTCAGCCCGCCAAACTCGCCAGCGACCTTGTTAGCCTTCTCGTCCCAGAGACGCAGCACGTTGTCCTTGCCACGCACAACCCACTTGCCTTTTCCCGCAACCGCGAGATCCGTCGCTTCGCTCGGAAGCGGTCCGATCTCGCCCTTCTTTTGGCCAGTCGTCGGATCGATGACCGGGAGCAACTTGCGGCCGTTTGCCAGCACGATTGATTTGCCGTCGGGTGCAAATTGGGCCATCGGCGACTCGCCGGCCCGGTCGTACTTGGAGATCAGTTTGCGATCGGCGACATTCCAGACGATCAGCAGTCCGCCCCGGTCCTTTGGCATGACCGCGGCCGCCAGAAGGCTGGCGTCCGGAGAAAAGCTCAGACTGCGAACGGAGGGCGGCTCAACAAACGGTTTCTTCGCGGCCGGCTGGCCGACGGCGGCCCCCGGCAAAGTCAGGGCGATCGCCACGAGCAAGCCCGTCGATCGGTTCACGGTTCACTCCTTCTTCGCCGTCTTGAGGGCGGCGTGCAGGTCGTAAATGATGATGGTCGCGTCTGCGGACGTGACTGCGAGCAATCGGTCGCCGCCGAATGCGATGCGCATGGCGCGCCGTGGAAGCTGGACCATGCCTACTGCCTTGCCCGTGGCCGCATCCCAGAAGCGCACGGTGTTGTCTACGGTCGCGGTCACGACCCATTTGCCGTCGGGTGTTATGTTGAGGAATGTGCTGTACGGGTTAGTGCCGGTGACATTGAAGCGTGCAATTTGCTTGGCTTGCTTCATATCCCATACCGTCACCTGGCAAGTGCGCTGCTGGTCCGGCATCGGCCCGACGATCCGAACTTGCGGGCCCAGGGCCGACCACGGCCCAGCGGTCGCCAGTCGACTGCCGTCAGCCGAAAGCACGAGGGACGAGACGTACTTGGGGTCAGCCTCAACCTTGAATTTCTCCTTGCCAGTGGCCAGGGAATACGCGGTGACGTTTTTCCGGAATGCCAACACCAGCGTGTCACCGTCGGCTCCCAGGCCGATTCCCTGCATGGCAAATGCGGCGACCTGAAGCGACTCGTCCTGGTCCTCGTCCAATGGTCCAAGCGCCTCAGGTCGGAACCGCCGCTCGGCCTTCAGCTTTCCGGTCAATGTGTCCCAGGCCCGCATGTAGAAGTCGTAAGAGAAAGTGACGAGTGTTTGCTCGTCGGCAGTGAACTGGGCCTTGTTGAGTCCGGCGCCCGTCCGGCTCGCGCTCCAGACGAGGTTGAACACCTCCTTGCCGGACTTCGTCTGCCAGACGCGAATGCCGCCGGAGCCCTGCGAGCCGGCCATCAGATCGCCGCCCGGGGAAACAGCCAGGGCCCACGGCAGGCCGTCCATGCGAATGCGGGCTAGTTCTTTTCCGATCTTCGGGTCCCAGGTCCGAATCGTCCTGTCCTCGCTGGCGGTGATGAGCCGACCGTCGCCGGTGAATGTCAAGCTCGTGACCGTGTTCTCGTGGCCGGGCACGTCCGGGCCAAACGCCTTGCCGGTCTTCACATCCCACACCCAGGCGCGAAACGGCGTGGCGCAGGCCAGTCTCCGGCCGTCCTTCGACCAACAGCCCTGCCTGACTTGCAGCTTGCCGGATTGGAGCCGGCCGATTTCCTTGTTGGTTGTGGGATCACGGAGGATGACCGATCCTTCGCGCTTGGCGGTATCGTAATCCGCGACCGCCAGCATCTTGCCATCTGGGCTGACGGCACGCCAGCGGAAGGCGGACTCGCTCACCTTGCCCGCGAATCTGCCCGTCGCGACGTCGTACTCGTAACCGCGGCCGCCAAGCCCGTCGGACGCATATAGGCTTGCTCCGTTCGCGGAGAACGTAAACGAATCGAAGTACCGCCTCGTCCCGGTGTCGACTCTTCGCGGGGCACCGCCGTCCTGCCAGTTCCACAGCCATAATTGTTGGTCGCCCATGGCCACCGTTTTGCCATCCGGCGACAGAACGAACCCCCGGTACCCGACGCGCAATTTCTGCCGGGCGAGTTGCTCGCCGGTTTTTGCGTCCCAGACGCGGATGTCGTTCGAGCCGGTAATCACATGCTTCCCATCTGGGGCAAAGCGCACGAAGTGTTGGGCGTGGTACTCATCGCTAATGACTTTGGTCCAGATCGGCCGACGCGTCAGGGTGTCATAAAGCCGTAGCGTGGTGTCGGGGGCCGGTTTGCCGCGGCGGTCGTGTCCGAACAGGATCAGTTGCGTTCGGTCTGGCGACTGGTCCACTGAGAAATTGATGAGGTCGGGATCGCGGAATTCGGCCACGGTTTTCCCGGTCTCCGCTTCCCAGAAGGTCAGCGAGGCGTCCCCACCCTTGCCGATGAGGATTGACCTGTCCGGAGAGAAGAAAACCTGGCTCAAATTCGGCAGCCGGTAGCGGTTCGTTCCGATTCGGGCGATCGCGCCCCGCGGCAGCGGGTCGCCGGCCGAATTGACGGGAGCCGGTTGACCGGGAGCCGGCCACGGCACAGTCGCGATGATACATAGGATCAAGGCCGACTCGGTTCGGGACATGATGGCAGCCCCCAAACGATATGATTCTTGGGCATTGTGCCATCGATCGCCGCCAAATGATAGGAGATTTTGTAGACGACAGAACGAAACATCATTGCTGATTGAAGGGTCGGTGCAACGGATTTGGACCCCCGGTCCTCGGCTTCCGACACCGGCCATCTTGGACTGCGCGGTCGCTTAAATAATGAGTGAGGAGCGATGAATCCATCGCTCCTCACTCATAACTCATCAATTCAAGTAAATCCGCCTCGGCGACTTCCGCGGCGGGTCACAATGCGCTCTCGACTATTCCGCTGCCTTCCGAATCAGCTTTATTCTTTGCTGTTCGTTGATGTCCTTGGCGGCCAGTTTCACTGGCCCGACTTCGATAACCACCTTGCCAATCTTGCCAGTGAACTTGTTGTCCCCCTCCTTGTAGTCGTCGCTCACGTTCGTCTCGCCGTCCAGGCCGACGTCGGCGCCTTCGTCGGCCGAAAACATTGTCCCCTGCGTCTTGTCGATCTTACCTTCGGCAACCTTCTTGCCGTTGACGAGAATCGTGCCCGTGCCGCCCTTACCCAGGCCGGGCCCGTCGTAGGCGAACTCAAATCGAATTGTCGCTTTTCCAGAGGGCAGTGCTTCCGCCGCCACGATCTTGTAGGTCCTCAAACCGAGGAAGTTGTAAGCGAACGTCGGCTTGCGATCCTTCAGATACAGGCTCCAGCCGCCGAATCGGCCTCCCTGTGAAAGGATCACTCCGTTGGCTGCCCGCCTTCGGAGTCTCCACGTCGGCGGTAACGCTGTACGACCGGTTCTTGATGTTGATGAACACGTTCTCCGTCATGCCAATCATTCCTTCGAAGACGGTCAGCGAGGTGCGGCCGGCCATCAGATCGGGGCGGCCGACCAGGGCGGCGTTGAATCGCTCGGTCAAGCGGTCGTCCAGTGGCAAGGCATAGTTCTTTGCGGCTTCCTTCAGGAACAGTGCTTGCAGCTCCTTCAGCTTTTCGGGGTTCTTCGGCGGCAAGATCGGTCGCCGAGCTGAAGTCTTCTTCGACGTGGTAGAGTTCCCACTTGTCTTCGAGGAACGGATGCCGTGCCTGAAATTCCCAGGCGGCCCGGTGGACGGTGTGCGCCAGCCAGCCGTCGCTGTATACCCCGCGGTTGCCGAAAATCTCGAAGTACTGCGTCTTGTGCCGGTCCTTCGCCTTGGCATCGGCGAACGAGTAGACCATGCTGACGCCCTCGATCGGCGTCTGCGGCGTGCCGTTCACGGACTTCGGCTCGGGCAGGCCGGCCGCTTCGAGGATGGTCGGCGCGATGTCGATGACGTGATGCCATTGCGAACGCACTTCGCCTTTGGCCTTGATTCCCTGGGGCCAATGGACGACCAGCGGATTGCGACAGCCGCCATAGCTGCCGGCGACTTGCTTGGTCCAGGTGAACGGCGCGTCGCCAGCCACGGCCCAACCGGCTGCGTAATGCGGGTAGGAGTTCGGGCCGCCGAGATCGTCGTAATGCTTGAGGATGTCCTTGACGGTTTCCGGCACCTGGTTGAAATAGGTCATCTCATTGAAGAGCCCGTTCATGGTCCCTTCGGCGCTCGCGCCGTTGTCGCCGGCTTCGTAGAAGATCAAGGTGTTGTCGAGCTGGCCGAGGTCCTTGATTGCATCGACTAGTCGGCCGATCTCGTGATCGGTGTACTCGGCGTAGCCGGCGAAGACTTCCATCTGATGGGCGAAGAGTTTCCTCTCATCATCCGTCAACTTGTCCCAGTCCTTGATCGCCTCGGGCTTCGGCGCGAGCTTGGTTCCCCTGGGAACGACGCCGAGCGCGATCTGCCGGGCCAGCGTCTCTTCGCGGAGCTTGTCCCAACCTTGATCGAACTTGCCCTTGTACTTGGCGATCCATTCCTTCGGCGCATGATGCGGGGCATGCGTGGCGCCGGGGGCGAAATAGGTGAAGAACGGCCTGTCCGGCGTCAGCGATTTCTGAGCACTGGTCCACTTGATCGCCTGGTCGGTCATGTCGGTCATGAAGTGGTAGTTCGGGTCCTTCGGGATTTCGACGCGGCTCATGTCCTCGTAAACCGCCGGCGCCCACTGGTTCGTTTCGCCGCCGATGAAGCCGTAGAAATGGTCGAAACCGGAGCGCGTCGGCCAGCGGTCGGTCGGGCCGGAGGGGCTGACTTCCCACGCGGCCGTCTCGTGCGACTTGCCGAAGGCGGCGGTGCTGTAACCATTGAGCCGCAGCATCTCGGCCAGCGGGGCGACGCTGTTCGGCCGTTGCCCGGTTTGGCCGGGGAAAGCGGTGGCCGTCTCGGTGATCGAGCCCATGTTGCAGACGTGATGGTTGCGGCCGGTCAGGAGGGCCGCCCGCGTCGGCGAGCAGAGAGCCGTCGTGTGGAACTGGTTGTAGCTGAGCCCGTTCTTCGCCAGTCGTTCGCACGTCGGCATGTGCACCGGCCCGCCGAAGGCGCTGCACTGGCCGAAGCCCATGTCGTCGATCAGGATGATCAGCACGTTGGGCGCGCCCTTCGGGCGCCTTCACCTCGAATCGCGGCGGGGCCTTCGCGTTCCGAGCATCGAGCACGGTGCTTGGCACGATCTTCGGCTCGGGGATCGGCAACACGGTTCGATCGAGTTGCGACGGCACAGATATGCCGCTGGCTCGAGGGGACTTTTCTTGGGCGACCGCTGTGGGGCTCACGTTGGATGTGCTCGTTGCTATCACGTAAGCGATCAGACACCCCGCCAGCGCAAAAATGACGACGACATGGATTCGTCGAGACATATCGACCTCGTGTTCTTGGTTTTGCAGCCTGGCGCAAGCATCACGCGCCTCTCGGCGATTCGGGAATTGATTGTTGCGACATGGACCCTGCGAACACCATTGCGTTCGCAGGGCAGATTGTATCCGGCGAATACGGCAGGACAACGACGGCCCGGTGCGCGTCGGTCCGACAAGTGGCCAGAGGACGAGGCTTCGCCGCAAATTCACAATCCCGCGACACGCCAGCGACTCAGCGAATTCGGCAAAAAAGAATTAATTTGACGATTGACAACAATAGTTGTCAAGGCTACGATCTGCTCATGCTCGACATCCAAGTCATCGATGATCCGGCGGCGGCGACGGTGGCCTTGGAGCCCGTGCGGAGCCGACTCCTTTCCGAGCTGGCTGTGCCCGCTTCAGCCGCGACGTTGGCGACACGGGTCGGATTGGCTCGGCAAAAGGTCAACTACCATCTGCACACGCTGGAGACGCATGGGCTGGTGCGGCTGGCCGAAAAACGCAAGTGGGGCGGGCTGACGGAACGGCTGCTCGTGGCGACGGCCGCCTCCTACGTCGTTTCGCCAAGCGCCATGGGACCGGTCGCCGTTGATCCGAGCCGTGAAGCCGATCGACTGTCCGCGAGTTATCTCATCGCCCTGGGTGCCCGGATCGTCCGCGAAGTCGGCGATCTTGTTCGTCGTGCGCTGGAATCGGGTAAACGCCTGGCGACCCTGGCCGTGGATACCGAGGTTCGCTTCCGCTCACCGACGGACCGGGCGGCTTTCAGCGCCGAACTCACTGAGGCCATTACAAAACTTGTTTCGAAGTATCACGATGAATCCGCCCCCGGCGGCCGTGCGCATCGCCTGGTGGTCGTCGCCCACCCTTTGCCAGGAAGGACATAATCTCGCGCAAAGACGCCAAGCCGCAAAGAAGAACGAAAGGAGAATTGCCTTGACCGAAAACGATATTGCCAAGATCGTGGTCGATGCGAGCTATCACATCCACGTGCGACTCGGACCTGGGCTGTTGGAGTCCGTGTATGTGCGCATTCTCGAATACGAGTTGACAAAGCGTGGGCTGCGCGTTCGACGAGAGGCGCCGATCCCGTTTCGTTATGACGATATCCAATTTGACGAGGGGTTTCGTGCTGATCTGATCGTGGAACACAAAGTGATTCTCGAGTTGAAATCGGTTGAGAACACTGCACCGGTCCACAAGAAGCAGGTGCTCACATATCTCAAGCTCACCGAAATGAAGTTGGGCTTGTTGATCAACTTTGGTGCGCCGCTCATAAAGGACGGCATTTTTCGCCTGGCAAATGGTCTTGCTGAATGATCGTGCTTTGCGCCTTAGCGTCTTTGCGCGAGATTGATTTCAGCGATACCCAAGGAGCCATCATGAGCGTGACGAAAAAGCCCTCCGGACGCCGTTCGGTTAAAGTCGAAGTCCCCGCCAGCCAGTCTGCGGCGGAGCGGCGATCGGCAGAAGCCGAGTTGGGTACGCTGATCGACAAGTTCGCCTGCGCATCTCCGGCTCATAGCCGCAATGCGACGGTCGCTGCGAAAGCGCCTGCCCACCGCCCATGAGGTGGTGTACGAGTATGCCAACCAAGGCGCCGTGGTCATCAGCTATTCACCGAACGAGCACGGCTACGAGGGCGTTCTCGCAATCCGGGCGAGCGCGGACGGTGTTAAGCTGTACTTCAATCAAGGCAAGGAATTGGCGGATCCAGAGAAATTGTTGCAGGGATCGAGCCAGACGCGCTGGATTGACATGGACGGCGCGTCCACACTCGCTCGTCCGGCGGTCGCGAGGCTGATCGACGAGGCCATCGCTCACAATCGCGTGCCGTTCCCAAGCGCCGGCCACGGGTCGGTGGTCATTCGTTCGACATCGGCCAAGAAGCGGCCACGGAGTCGCCCCAAATAATATGTCGATTGGTCTTCAAACACGTCCATGCAGCGTGAGCCACGGTCGCTAGCCAAAAGAGTCCGTCAATGAATCAAAGCTTCGAGGAAATCCGGGACTTTGTCGCAGGCCGAGTGCATGAAGGCTTCGAGTCCGCGCACGAGATCATCGAAAACGCCCAACACTGGGCATTTGAAAAACACGGTCGCGACGATCTACTGCCCGAGATCAAGCGGCTTACGGCAGAAGCGCTGGCTGCTCATCAAGCCGAGCAAGCGGGGTGGGGTCCGACGACCGACTGCGACCGTCTTGATTCGGCCTTCGCGGCACTCAACGCGCAGGGAATTGTCGCGCGGCAGGACTTCAGTTGTTGCAACAACTGCGGCTTTACCGAAATCTGGGACGAGGTTGAGGAAGAGGAGAAGCGACATCCCGTTGAAGGTTACGTTTTTTATCATTTGCAATGTACAGAATCGGCCATCGAGACAGGAAAACTCTTGATGGCTTATGGGTGCGTAGAGGAAGATCCTCAGGCCTTCTTCCGCGTCGCCAACAAGATCGTCGCCGAGCTGCGCAACTCCGGACTTAATGCTTCGTGGGGTGGTACGGACGGTCATCCAATCGTTGTCGATGGTCTTGTGTGGCGTCGGCGAAGGAAGGAAGACCGCAGCTAACTTCACCGTTTATCTCAAAAATCCAATCCCAAGGAGCCATCATGAGCGTGAAGAAAGAGCCCTCCGGACGCCGGTCCGTTCAGATCGAAGTCGAACTTCCCGGCACGCCGGAGGAAGTCTGGCAGGCCATCGCTACTGGGCCGGGGATTTCGTCGTGGTTCGTGCCGACGGAGTTTGAGGAAAAAGACGGGAAGCCCGTCGCCGTGAAGATTAACTTAGGTCCGGGCATGGAGCCACGCTCCGCGGTGACGGCCTGGGATCCGCCCCGGATGTTCGCCACGGAGGCCGACGGCTTTATGCCCGGGTCGCCGCCCATCGCGAACGAATGGAGCGTCGAAGCGCGCGGAGGAGGCGTCTGCATCCTCCGCATTGTCCAAAGCCTTTTCGCCAGCACGGACGATTGGGACAACCAACTGGAAGGTGCGAAAGGCGGATTGGCTAGTTTCTTGGTCATCCTGCGAATCTATCTCACGCACTTCCGCGGCCAACGCTCGGCGATGATGAAGTGGATGGCCCCCTTCGCGGGTACGGAAGCGGAGGCCTGGGAAACGCTGGCCGCGGCACTGGGACTGAAAGACATGAGTGTTGGGCAGCGTTGCACGGCGCCTGCTGGTGTCCCGGCGTTCAGCGGCGTGGTGGAGTACGTCACCCAGAATCCGAACGACGCCCTGCTGCGGCTCGACAAGCCGGGGCCGGGCGTAGCCGCCCTGGGCACCTTCAACATGGGCGGCCCGAGCATGGTGGCGCTGAACTTCTACCTTTACGGCGATCAAGCGGCCGGCACCGTCGCCCGCGAGACGCCGCGGTGGGATGCGTGGTTTCAAAAACGCTTCCCGATGCCGACAGAGGGCAAGAGCGACTGACCGCGACAATGAAAGAGCCCTTCAACGTTCTCGCCGAAGGGCTTGTCTCGAAGAATAGTCGGGACAACAAGCCGGCTATTGACCTTTTTCTGGCGGACGTCCAGGGCTCGGAAGCTCGAGTTCGACGGAAACTCGAGGATGGTAAACTCTCGACTCGGGTTGGCCGTTCTGTCGAAAGCGGGCGAAGGTGCGTGAGCAATGCAACGCGACCTAACCCGCCAGTACTCCATCCAGCGACTGGTAACTCATCTCCATTCCATCCGTCATGCCGGTCGACATCGCCGCATCGCGATCCGCCTTCGAAGCATACTTGATCAAGGTCGCCACGTTCGTGATCCCGTTGGTCTCGTTGAACGTGACGGTGATAATCGACGGCTCACCTCCCATCGATCCACCGAAATCGCCCGGGTCGAAGATCTGCGTATGCACGATCTTCGAATGCAACGCGACCTCCAGCATCTCTCCCGTGAACCCAAACTCCTGGCCGTTCTCGTTTTGCCAGCGCCAGCGATACTTCCCACCCACATGAGTAGCCATCTCGCACACCGGCATCGACCATCCGGGCATGGCCGTTAGCCAACGACGCATCAACGCGGGATCCGTATACGCCTGCCACACCAGATTCACCGGCGCATCAAAGCTCCGCTTAACTAATACTTCTCGATCTGACGGCGTGCTCACTTCAGCAGGTTTCATTTCTTTCGCTCCTTTTTCTCGGCTTGCTTCAACTCGGTAAGTAACGCATCGAGCCGCTTGTAGTTGCCTTCCCAAACCTCCTGCACCTGTTCCAACCAGTCGGTGACCGCTTTCAGTCGCTCCGGCACCAGCTTGCAGGGCCGCAACTGGGCCACTCGACTACGCGAAATCAGCCCCGCCGATTCCAACACCTTCAGGTGCGACGAGATCGTCGGTTGCGTCAACGAGAAGTGGCCGACCAAGTCGGATACGGATGCCTCGCCGCGAGCCAGATGCACCACGATCCCACGTCGAGTGGGGTCGGCAAGAGCCGCAAATGCTTGGTCCAGTCGGTTCATCTACATAGAATATCGTCTATATAGATACTCGTCAATATACGAATTTCGAATTCGCTGGAGATTAGAGCGCATTAACCCAAGGTGTGCGGGGCAAAGAAGCGCAGCGACGTGAGTTTCCCCCCTCACTACGGGCCGGTCGGGGGGTTAACACTTCAACGTCGGCAGGCAAGAACGTAGCATTCGCACCAACCGAATAAATAGCGAAAACTGAACTTTGCAATTGAACCAGGTAAGACCGGTAAGACCCCAAGAAGAGCCACAAAACAACGATGCGAGCAGAATAGTCGGGGCGACAAGACGGCCATTGAACTTTTTGTTGCCGGTGTCTGTGGTTGGAAGCTGGACTTAGGCAATGCTTGAACGATGGAACCGCGTTCGCACAATAGTCTCGCGTCACAGATTGCCGGATGCTTTCAGATCCCTCCAACGTGTGGCTTCGCCTCTTGTGCAGCACGGCCAAAGGAAATTTCATGCGCCGCCGCATCCTCAATTGCTTGTCGGTAACAGTCTGCGCACTCGCGGTCTCGGCTAATCTCCTCGATCAGACATGGGCTACCGACGCCCCATCGGAGGACAACCTGCCGGGGAAGGTTGTCCACTCTTGGCTCGCCAACTCGTTCGCCACCGAGAAGGGACATCAGTCGGTACCGGTCAACGTGTGCGGTATCGGGGTGACGCCCGACGGAACCGTGTACTCGGCCGGGGTGTCCGAGGCGTTCGGCGGGGTCGCATCGTACAAGGACGGGAAGTTCGTTACGAAGTACGACTACGACAGCGGTTGGGGGAGCAGTTCGTCGGCGGTCGTGGCGGACGACAAGTTCGTTTACATCGGCACCGGAGCGGGCCTGTTCCGCACGCGCATCGGGGACACTTCCTACAACAGAACGGCGATCCTGAAAGGCAGTTTTCATGGCCTCGCGATCCGCGACGGCAAGCTGTACGTGAGCGATTACGACGCGGCGAAAGTGCGGGTGCTGGCAACGGCGACGATGAAGGAGGTCCGTGCGTTTGCCGCACTGCGACCGGGTCCACTTGCGGTCGGGGGCGACGGGCGGGTGTGGGTGATCGAAGGCAAGCCGGCCAAGGAGCCGTACCTGTCGTTCTACACCGGCGGGGCGAAGATCGTTTCCCGGTCCGCCACGGGCGAAAAGGGACCGGAAATCGCGGACTTCGAGAACCCGTGCGCGCTGGCCGTGGATGCGAAGGGCCGGTTGCTCGTCGGCGGGCTGAACAAGCACAGCCAGGTCTGGATCTACGACGTCTCGGGGAACCCGAAGAAGGTGGACACGTTCGGGACCGAGGGCGGCATCTTCTCCGGCACGCCGGGGGAATACGGGCCGAAGAAGTTCCACTGGATCCGCGGGTTGGGGACGGATAAAGCGGGGAACGTCTACGTCGCCTCTGTTTTTGGAACGTGGTACAACGTCTCGATCGAAGCCTACGACCCATCCGGAAAAAGGCTCTGGGATGTCCACGGCCTGGGCAACTGGCTTGACACCGCCTGCATCGACCCGGATGACGAGACCACCGTCTACACCAAAGAGAACGTCTTCAAGATGGACTGGACCAAACCCGCGGGCAAGGAGCCGTCGCTGGCCGGGTTCACGGTGGACCGATTCAAGTACCCGACCGACCCCCGCGTCACCGACTTACACGGCCCGTCGCACCGCCTCGTGAACGGTGTCCGGCGGATCGGCGGCAAGCCGTTCTTGTTCTGCGGGCGCAGGGCACGGGCAACCTGGAGATCTACAAGTTCGGCAAGGGCTTCGTCGCCGCGCCCTGCGGCTATGTCGCCGGCGCCTCGACGTGGCGGCCCGCCGGCGGGAAGCGGTGGCCCGAGGACGCCGAAAGCTTCATCTGGACGGACAGAAACAACGACGGGGTTGCCAACGCCGATGAATTTGCCGACGCCAAGAAAGAACCGCGTTGGGGGTCGATGCACCTCGACGCCAAGGCCGGCATCTGGCAGTGTGCGGAGGGGACCATCTGGCACACCCCGTGTGAAGGTCTCGACAAGAGCGGAAACCCCGTCTACCGCCGAGTGTCGGAGGTGAGCTACAAGATCCCGAAAGAGTTCCCGCGCTCGCGCCTCCGCCGGGTGTTCTACGTGCCCGGTGAAGACGCCCTCATTGCGGGCGGGGCACCCGAGTCCAAAGAGAACGTGTGCAACTTGTTCGTCTGCTACGACAACTGGTCCGATGCGGCCAAGCGGAAGGTGCGGTGGTCGGTCAAAGTGCCTCTGGACGATAAGCAGTACACCCCCGAAACCAGTTACGGCGGCGGCGGTGTGCAGGCGATTTCCGCTTGCGGCAAGTACCTCTTCGCGGCTTACGGGTTCGGCTACATCCGCGTCCATGCCCTCAAAGACGGTGGGTACGTCGGCACCCTCCGACCGGACATCAACGGTTTCAAAGGCAGCGGCGGGTGCGTGGATTCGGACAACGCGCTGAACGTGACCCTGCGAAAAAATGGCGAGTACGTGATGCTCCTGGAGAATGCGGGACGGAACCATGTGATGATGTTCCGTTGGACACCGACACGCGAGGTGAAATGATGGTTTTCAGGGAGTTCCGAGACCGTAACTTGGTCTCGGACGGTCTTCTCATCAAAAAGCGAAAAGTCCAAATCCCGCCAACAGTCGCTTTCGCCACCGTTGGCCGGATTTGAGTTTGCAAGTCAGTCGGGGCGACACGACGGCTATTGAACTTTTTGTCGCGGGCATCCCGGGCTGGGATGCCAGCTTGCGGCAGCAATTCAATGACGGAAAGCCTGCCTCACAGTGACCGCGTTTTGTCGGCCGGTCGCGCCGCATTGGTCAGGGCTTCACCGGCCGCGGTGGCGGCGCCGATTCGGGCACTCGCTTATCCACTTCCGCCCGCCAGCGGACAGCCTCGACGCGATCGCCTGCCGATTCGGCTCGGCGGAGCAATTCCCGCGCGATGCGGAGTTTGTCCGCTTCGGTCTTCGCCTCGTTGAACTCGGCCCGCAGCCAGTGCAGCTTGTCGTTAGCCACGTAGCCGGGGAACGGAAAACTGGGAATCGGGGCCGGCTTCGCAGCGAGTTCTTGCCGCTTCCTTTCCCACGTCGCCTCGTTCCACTTGACAAATTGGCCATCGGGGCCGAGTTCGCCCCTCACGGCGACCTGTGCCCAGAGTTCGAGGAGCTCTGCCGGCAGATTCAGCTTGGACGTTGGAGGGATAAGTCGCTCACAGTCGCTGCTGATCATCCCCTGCCCCGGCACGATATGCCAAGCCGACGTTATCGGGAGAACCTTGTCCGTGCGCGTGTCAACCAATTCCCCGAATTCGCTCATTTCCGTTCTTACGAATCGACCATCCGGGGCAAATCGAGCGAGATCGGGGTGAAACTTCCGCCCCGGCGGCGGGACGCGCCGCATCCAGGTTCGCGCATCATACACTTGGCCATTCGCCCCGTGGACGAGGTCTCCGTCTGCTGTTCTAGCGAGTGCAACTGTCCACATTGGATCTCCGAACCACACATCCGGCGGGTGGAAGAATTCCGCAATCGGCTCGTGTTGACCCACGCGATAGACGAATGACCCGTTCTGCCATGCCAACGCAAACGCGTCATCCGTGATGTAGCGAAGGCTCAAATCTGAGCCATTGGGGATGAAGGTGGTGACGGTGCGGAGTTGCCATGTTTCGGCGTCCCATTCTCGTACGTCCCAGGTGACTTGATCGGCAAGATTCCCAACTTTTACATGTTGCATGGTTCTCGTAGCGATCTTGCGTCCATTTGGGCTTACGCCACCCCACGAGATGTATTCCCCTTCAGGATGCTTCAGCTTGGCGAGCAGGCGCCCGTTCTGAGCTGAGTACACGAGCAGTGTGGAAGGGCCGTCATCCATGATGACCCACTTCCAACGGTTTGCAAATTGAACGTGGTCGACGGGGCGTTCCGAATTCAATCGGGCCACGAGACGACCCGTTGCAGTGTCCCACAGATCTATCGGGCCTTTGTGAACAGTTTGGCTTTCGGACTCGATCACGCCTCGGGTCAGCAAGCGGTGCGTACCAACGTCAATGGCGCCGAGGCTGAGGGCGTTGCTGGGGTTTGCAAGGAGTATCTTTTCGTGGCCCTTGTATCGGTTCGACCTGGCCTCAGTGGCCGCACGGAATTTGCCGCTCGGCTCATCCCAAAACCGCGCGACACTGGTCTGGTCGTCGGTGAAGACGGTTTTGCCGTCCGGACTGAAGCCCGTATTAACCACCCTTTCGTTTCCCTGACGCAAAATGGCGAGCGGCTTTCCTGTCCAGGCGTTCCAGAGTCGGGCAGTGCGGTCCCGTCCGAGTGTGAGCAGCGTCTGCTTGTCCGGACTGAGTAATCGGGCGACGACTTCTTGACCATCGTGGGTGATCGGCGACAGGAGCGGAGCATAGTCCTGACCCGTGGCGAGGACCGCCACAGTCACCGAGTCGCGGAGGTTTTCCGCTGGTTGCGTAAGCTCGTTTTTCGACTGCCACGTTTGGAGTTTCTCGAATTGCTCAAGCTTCTTCTCTATGGCATTCCGAGTTCGACAAAGCTTAAGTAGCCCGGTCCGGCTATGGCTCAACTCCGTCAGGTCGATGTCCACTTGCAGACTCAGCGCGGTTTGTTCCGCCTCGATGCGCGATTCGTTGGCTTGCGTCGAGATAAACCATGCTTCGCCCGCTTTGAGGCCTGCCTGATACCAACCCTCCTTCGCTTCCGCCGCGCTCTTCTCCGCCTCGATCCGTTTCTCGTGCGCCTCCGCTTCCGCTCGGTTCGCCTTAACCGCCAGCCAACTACTTACGCCAGCGGCAGCGATCAACAACACCGCGAAGGCGGCTACCGTGGTCAGTGCAGCCCGATTCTTGCGAGCGAACTTTCGCAGCCGGTACGACGCGCTCGGCGGGTGTGCTTGCACCGCTTCGCCGGCCAGGTAGCGCTGCACGTCGGCGGCGAAGCCGTTGACCGTCTCGTAGCGGCGTGCCCGGTCCTTCTCCAGCGCCTTCATCACGATCCAGTCGAGTTCATTGCGGAGCAGACCAGTCAGTTTCTTCGGTTCGGTGCCGCGTTCGGCGGAGATGCTCGCCCGCTTGCTGGCCGTACTCAGCTTGACGCTCGGGCGCGGCGGCTCCGCCTCACAGACAAGACGCAGCATCTCCATCAGCCCGGCCTTCTGAAGTTCCTCGCCGCGGAACGGCGGGCTGCCGGCCAGCAGTTCATAGAGCAACACGCCGAGCGAGTACACGTCGGACCGGGTATCGATGTCCAGGTTGTTCAGGCTGGCCTGTTCAGGCGACATGTATTCCGGCGTGCCGACCACTGCCCCGAACCCGGTCATCAGCGACTTGTCGGTCAGCGTTTGCCCCGTCGCCTTGGCCACGCCGAAGTCGATCACTTTCGGCACCGGCCGGTCGTCGTACAGGGCGATGAGCACGTTCGATGGCTTGATGTCCCGGTGGATGATTCCCTTTTGGTGCGCGTGCTGAATCGCCTGGCAGACCGGCACGAACAGCTCCAGCCGCTGGCGCGGCGTCAGCTTCCGGGCGTCGCAGAAGTGAGTGATGGGTACGCCCTTGACCAACTCCATGACGAAATACGGGCGGCCGTCCGGCGTGGCCCCGCCGTCGAGCACGCGGGCGATATTCGGGTGATCCATCAGGGCCAGCGCCTGGCGCTCCGCCTCGAAACGGGCCAGCACCGCCTTCGAGTCCATCCCGGCCTTGATGAGCTTGACCGCCACGATCCGCTTGACCGGCTCGGTCTGCTGGGCGACCCAGACCGTGCCCATGCCGCCCTCACCGATCTCCTCTACGAGCTTGTAGCGGCCGGCGATGATGGCCCCGACTTGTTCTCCGGTCGGGACGTAGGCGGCAGTCTCTTCCGCGGCCGGCTGGGCAGGCGGTTCCAGGAAGCTTCTTGCCTTGGGATGAGCCTCGAGCAGGCGCTCGACGCGGCGGCGCAAGTCCGGATCGTCCTTGCAGGCGGCATCGAGGAAAGCGGCACGCTCCTCGGAGGCGTTCTTCTCCAGGGCGGCCAGAAAAAGTTCCTCGACCAAAGATGGCACGCTCACGGCTTTGCTCCTCGAAACTGGGACGTCACCCCTCCATGCGAGGATTCGCGCGAAAACCCCTCATTCCTCCGGACGTTTTTCCGAAGACGAATCGTTGGACTCGCTCAGCTCGGCGTAGAGCCAGGTTCGAGCATAAGTCCAGTATCGCTCGGCCGTGGCCACGGAGACGCCAAGGATGTGGGCGGCGTCGGGGACAGTCAGGCCCGCGAAAAAGCGCAGCTTGACCAGCTCGGCCCGGGCCGGAGATTCCTCCGCCAACCGTGTCAAGGCGTCGTCCAGGGCAAGGAGGTCGACCGAACCCGCGTGGGCCGGAAGCAGGTTGAGGTCAGCCTGAATGCGTTGCATGCTGCCGCCGTGCCTGGGGCCGTGCTTGCGGCGGGCATTCTCGACCAGGATTCGCCGCATCGCCTCGGCCGCGGCGGCGAAAAAGTGGCCACGATGATCCCAATGCTGCTTCTGCGAGTTTCCGACCAAGCGCAGGTATGCCTCGTGAACCAGGGCGGTCGGTTCGAGCGTCTGTCCCGGTTTTTCCTGGGCGAGGCGCTGGGCGGCCAACCGGCGCAGTTCGTCGTAAACGACCGGTAATAACTGGGCCGACGCGTGCGGGTCGCCCGCCTCAATGGCGGACAAGTTGCGAGTGAGATCACCCATTCCCTTAAACATACCAGCCGGTGAGTTCGCTGGTCAGCGAGGTGGCAGGCAGCGCCAGTCCAAAGAAGTTCAAATCCCGTCGCCAGTCGCTTTTGCAACTGACAACGGTATTCGGAGTTACGAAAAGTCGGGGCGACAAGACGGCTATTGAACTTTTTCTGGCCGGGGTCCGGGGGTTGGGAAAGAGGGATAAGACGGCAGTTTGAAAGCAGCAAGTCCACACAGTCCTAACAGCTACGACCTATCATCCCTGGGAAACCGAATTGTTACTTGGCCGGGGGGCACCGACTCATCGGCGACAGCAGCGCCTTGATTGCGCGGTGCTCGTCCATCGCACGGTAACCCTGAGCCACTTGTTCCAGCGGCAGCGTCAGGTCGAACACTTTGCCGGGGTCCATGCTGCGATTCAATACCAAGTCGATGAGCTTGGGCAAGTAGCGTCGTACAGGAGCAGGCCCACCGTGGAGATGGACATGGGCGAAGAACAGTTCGGTGCCATTCAGCTCGACGCCGTGCGGCACGCCGACATAGGACACATAGCCGCCACGCCGCGTCGATTGGATCGCCTGCATCATCGACTGCTGTGTCCCCACGCACTCCAATACAGAATCAGCCCCGACGCCCTTGGTCATATCCATGATGCGCTTTACCCCATCCTCTCCGCGCTCCGCCACAACGTCAGTCGCACCGAATTCGCGGGCAAGCTTCTGACGGTTCTCATGCCGGCTCATCGCGATAATGCGCTCGGCTCCCATCTGCTTGGCGGAAAGCACCCCGAGCAAGCCAACCGCGCCATCGCCAACGACAACGACTGTCGCGCCCGGCTTCACGTTCGCAGCGTCGGCAGCGAACCAGCCGGTGCCGAGAACGTCCGATGTTGTAAGCAAACTTGGCACGAGGTCCTCTGACGGCATCTCCTGCGTCGGCACGAGTGTTCCATCCGCCAGGGGGACGCGGAGCACCGGTGCCTGCGCTCTTGTGATGAATTCGCGGTGTATGCACGACGACTGATAGCCGTATTGGCAGTTCGGGCAGGTGTTGTCCGACGTGGCGAACGATCCAATGACGAATTGTCCGGGCTTGACAGACCGCACGGCGCCGCCGACCTCCTCGACGATGCCGCAGTATTCGTGTCCCATCGGCGTGGGTCCATTACTCGGCTGAAGTCCGCGGTACGGCCAAAGGTCGGACCCGCACACGCATGTGAGCGAAATTCGGATAATGGCATCGGTTGGCTCGACGATCTTTGGCGTCTCGCGATCCTCGAATCGGATGTCGCCCGGGCCGTAAAGGACTGTTCCTTTCATGACTCCATCCCTTTCCTGCTGAGAATCACGGTAATTCCGATAGGTCGTAGCCAGGCTTCTTGTAAAGCTGCTCCGGCTTGCTCACGATGTCCGGCTTGTAGACCTTCTCTGCCCAATCGCGTGAACTGATCTCCTCCAACGCGACCGAAACGGACTCTTCGCCGTAGCCCAAAACGTCCATCACGTCTTTGGTAATACGTTCCGCAAGCTCCTTCTTCTGCTTTTCCGTCTTGCCCGGCCAGAGCTTCACAATTACATGCGGCATGGCTTGATCCTCCATTCATTGTCCTTCCAATGCGGGTCGCCTGGCATTATTGCACCGTTTGCCCGCCGTCGATCACCATAGCGTGGCCGACCATGAACGCGGCCCCGTTCGAACATAACCAGACGACGGCGGCGGCGATCTCCTCGGGCTTGCCCATCCGGCCCACCGGCTCCTCCGTGATCACTTTTGCGCGCCCTTCTGCGGTGCCGCCGGTGAACCGACCCATCATTGGAGTGTCGATGTATCCCGGGCAGATGGCGTTGATACGCAGATTTTGCCCGGCGTAATCGAGGGCCGCCGCCTTAGTGAGGCCGATCACGCCGTGCTTCGCGGCGGTGTATGCGGGACTGCCCTTGATGCCGATGATTCCTGCGCCCGAGGACGTGTTCACGATCGCGCCGCCGCCCTGCTTGAGGATCAATGGGATCTCGTACTTCATGCACAGAAAGACGCCGCGCAGGTTGATGTCGATGATCCGGTTCCACTCCTCCTCGTCGTACTCGGCGGTCGGAGCTGGCTTCCTCGGCTCGATGCCCGCGTTGTTGAAGGCGAAGTCCAGCCGCCCGAAGGCCTCGACGGTCTTATCCAGGGCCCCCTTCACGTCCGCGGCCTTCGTCACGTCGCACCGCACGGCGAGCGCCCGCCCGCCTTGGTCCTCGATCAGGCGTGCCGTCTCCTGGTTGCCTTGCTCCGATACGTCAGCGGCCACCACGACTAGCCCCCTCGTAGGCGAACGCCAGCGCCGCGGCGCGGCCAATACCGCTCGCGCCCCCGGTCACGAACGCAACTTTCCCTTTGAATTGCCCGCTCTGGTTCGCTGCCATCGCTTGCTCCTATTCATCTTTTGCTTACTTGCGGTATTGCTCGTCTGTGACCTTCTCCATCCAGTCCACGGCCTTGCCATCGAGCTTTTCCTGAATGGCGATGTGCGTCATGGCGGTGGTGGGCGCCGCGCCATGCCAGTGCTTTTCGCCCGGAGCGAACCATACCACGTCGCCGGGGCGGATCTCCTCCACCTGTCCCCCGTCGCGTTGCACCCAGCCACGCCCACTGGTGACGATCAGCGTCTGCCCCAGCGGGTGAATGTGCCATGCGGTGCGCGCTCCCGGCTCGAAGGTGACGCTTGCGCCGCCGACCCTTGCTGGGTCCGGCCGGTCGAACTGCGAGTCAATCCGCACCGTGCCGGTGAACCAGTCTGCCGGTCCCTTGGCGGAAGGCTGAGTACCGCTTCTTGTAATCTCCATTCGTTTCTCCTTTACATTGTCGTTCGGCAATTCCCATTCCGCGTAACACCAGCCACATAGGAATTCAAGAATGATCCCTACCAGCCTTCGAAGGTGTGGGCTGGATTTTAGCTCCGAAGTCCGCTTGCTTAAAAGAAGCTATGGACAATTGCGGCGCAATGGGCTGAAATCGAATCGGCGATTCGGATTATGGGTGAGCATCGAGCAGAGTTGTCTAAAGGGTGGCAGGCAAATGCGAAACGGCTCGTCGCAAATCGTTGCAACGAGCCGTTTGTGTCTTCTAGTCGAGGCGGAGGGATTTGAACCCCCGATCTCCTGCTTCCGACGCAGGCGGCCACTCCGGACTGGCCCACACCTCGAAGAAGTTTCAAGTTCCAAGTTTCAAGTTTCAAGTTCCGATTCTGTGTCCTCCACTTGAAACTTGAAACTTGAAACTTGAAACTCAAACGATCCCGGCGGTAGGAATCGAACCTACACCTCCTCGTTTTCAGCGAGGCGCTCGACCTTCGAGCTGCACCGAGCGATTGAGTTTCAAGTTCCAAGTTTCAAGTTTCAAGTTGGAACCTCGACCTTGGAGCTTGAAACTTGGAACTTGAAACTTGGAACTTGAAACTTCCCAGTGCCGGCGGTGGGAGTCGAACCCACAACGTACGGATTAAAAGTCCGTTGCTCTGCCAGTTTGAGCTACACCAGCGCTCGCTGTTGGACGGATTTGCAATCCGCCCGACTTCGAGTTCGGGGAGAAGGATTCGAACCTTCATCGCGCCTGGTTCAAAGCCAGGGGGCTTACCGATTAGCCAATCCCCGAGAGTGTCTTGCGGGAGTCGAACCCACCTTGCCGGTTTGGAAGACCGGAACCTTGCCGCTCGGCCAAAGACACATTTCTCCCGTCCCCAGTCCCCAGTCTCCAGTCCCCAGTTCCCAGTCGCCAGTCTCCAGTTCCCAGTCTCCAGTCGCCAGTCGATTGATTGACTGAGGACTGGAGACTGGAGACTGGAGACTGGAGACTGGACGCTGTGAGCTGGGGCGGCAGGAATCGAACCTGCACATTCCGGTTTAACAGACCGGCGCCTTACCATTCGGCTCCACACCCCAGTGCGTAAAAAGACCGCGGGCCGGGCGCCATCCCTTGACGCCCGGCCCGCGGTGAAAAGTCGCGTGGCTGAAGAGTCAGGTGCGGCGTGGCACTTCGCTCGGATTCGGTTGTTTCCCGAATCCGGGTCGGCTAAACGGCGGTTGGAAGAAAGAAGTCATGTTCAATTCGCGTGCAATTGTTGCCTGCTGTCAGTTTTCAGACGCAACGTCCCGTCAAAGGGTTCGCGCTTTTTAGGCGGTGGCCGACGAATCCTCAGCGAGGGCGGCGAGCATGGCCGCATGAATTGGTGGATTGCAAGCCAGGATGTCGGGACGAAACGGATCGACCGCGGAGCCATCGAGTCGCGTCACTTTGCCGCCGGCTTCTTGGACCAGGACAATTCCCGCCGTAATGTCCCAAGCATAATTGTCGAACGCCCAGTAGCCATCGAACCGTCCCGCGGCAACGTAAGCCAGGTTCAGCGCGGTTGAGCCCGTTCGCCGCAGCGCCTGGGCACGATACGCGAACGCACGCCACCAGCGGAGATTGCGCTCCTGACAGTCTGGATCCGGCGGAAAGCCGGTCGAGAGCAGTGCTCGACCAAGGTGGTCGATGGCACTGACCCGAATCGGCTTGCCGTTCAAAGTGGCGCCGAGCCCGGTTGCGGCGCTGAACATCTCCGACTGTCGCGGATCGTAGATCGCTCCCACGGCTGGAACGCCGTTGACCAACAACCCAACGGAGACGCAGTAAGCCGGCACGTCGTGGACATAGTTTGCCGTTCCGTCCAGAGGGTCGACGATCCAGGTCGGCGTCTCCGGTGAAACGATGCCCGACTTCGCATTGGGGTCCTCCTCACCGAGAAATGCATGATCGGGAAATCGTTCGTCGAGGAAACTTTGGATGGCCTGCTGCGATGCGTGATCGGCTTCCGTTACGAGGTCCGCATGAGCTTTCTCGCGGACCGAAAATCGAGCTGCGCCAATCCTCAAGGATTGCCGCACCGATACGCCCCGCCTCTTCCGCCGCATTTCGCCAAATCGAAAAGTTGTTGTTCATTCCGACATCCTACAAGGAAGACAAGTGACTCTGGAAGCGGTCTCAGCTGCGAACTTGCGCAGAGAGGTTCTCAACAGACGAGAGGCACGATGCCGAATTGCATCCGATTCGATTCAGTCGTTGATTGGATGCGCATTGCAAATGAGTGCCTTCTCGCAGCGAAAATGCGAATCCTGACACAAAGCTCCTGTTTTTTCGGAGTCGGCACCACACTTGCTCTTAACCAAACCGGCCGCCGGGTGGCAGGAACGTGGTATGGGCGACACGAACCACTGTCCGGCGGCCTGTTTTTTCGCGCTCTTCTCCAGTCTTCCCGAATTCACATCTCCAATCGGGAGGGCATCATGTCGCTCTCCGGCGAATCTCGGCTTCACAATTCCACTCTCTGTGCCGCTGATCTCATGTCGAAGAAGGTTGCTGCCATCTCCTTTCAAGCCAGTTTTGCCGAGGCGGTTCGTTGCCTCGTCGATCAAAACCTGGATGTAATCCCGGTCATGGGTGAACTTGGCGAGCCGATTGGCGTGCTGAGCATTACAGATTTGTTGATTCATATCCGCGAATCGGGGGCCTTCGATCACATTCCAGCGGCCACCGTCGACATGCTGATGACGCCAACGATCTTTACCATCTCACCCGAAACGCCGATCGACGAGATTGCCCGCGACATGCGTCAATCTCATGTGCATCACCTGTTCGTTGTCGACGAAGTGGGCACAATAACGGGGGTTGTGAATGCTTGCGACTTTCTAACACACTTCTAAGCCAGTTGGACTGACCTTGTGTTGGTTCCATCTTCCGAATGGGGGCCGCCCAAATGACGCCGACCATCCTGGTGCCGCTGGACGGTTCGCCCGCCGCCGAATCCGCGTTGCCCTGGGCCACTTATCTCGCTCGACGCACGCAGGGGCAGGTTCGCTTGGTTGGCGTCCATGCACCGCCCGCCGTGCTCCTCGATGGTGAAACGTTGATCGGCAGCGTCGTTCCGGATGATTCGATTCGTCAGCGCGAATTCGACTACTTTGCGAATATCCAGGCCCGGCTCAAGAACGAGGGCACAGCGGTCGCCGCTGATTTGTTGGATGGCGGCGTCATTTCTTCACTCGCCGAGTATGCCAGGCAAGTGAAGCCGGCATGGATTGTGATGCTTTCACATTCCCGCGGCGCCTTGGCGCGATTCTTCCTCGGGGAGACCGCGGTCGAATTCGTGCGCCAGAGTCCGAGCCCGGTGCTCCTGATTCATTCCACGGATGCGCCGACCGTGCCGACGATTTCCCGGGTGTTAATCCCGCTCGATGGTTCCGAACTGGCGGAACGGATCGTCGAGCCGGCAACCGCGCTTGCGAAACTCGCCGACGCGGACGTAACATTTGTGATGGCTCTCGCCTCGGTTCCGGATATCGAAGCAATCGCCGCCCGCCATCAACCGGGAATTGCAGGCCCTTGGGACCCGGCAGCAGCGCCGGAGAAGGCACGCTTGTATCTGGAACAGGTGGCCGATCGGGTTCGGGCGGCATCGGTGCGAGCACACTGTCGGGTCGAACTCCAGGGAAGTGCTGGTGAAATGATTTTACGGGAAGCAAGCGCGACGCCCGGCACGGTGATTGCTCTCACAACGCACGGCCGTGGTGGGATTTCCAAACTGGTTTGGGGTAGTGTCACAGACCAAGTCGTCCGTCACACGTTGTCCCCCGTTTTGGTCTTTCGACCTCAGGAACTGTAGCCTACCGCGACAACGATCGGTCGGCGACTTCAGTCCCCGGTGCACTTTGATGCACACCCCGAGTTTTCAAACACCGGGGACTGCTGACACTGATCGATCAAATTCAAGAGGCCGTCGGCATTCCCGGTGCCGACGGCCTCTTTCGTTTCAACAGGGTTATTTCGCGGCGCTCGACTTGGCTTCAAATCGCTGCGCGCACGGTTGCCAGCCACGCATTCGTCGGCAACCCGTACGGCCGAAACTTCTCCGGTTGGCTTGATTCTTCCGTGACCAGTAATGCCCGATTACGGCCCAACCGCGACGCGGCTGGCGAATCGATCAATGTGCTCGAATCGTTGACGCTCATTTGGAACAACACTCGCAACCCGAACTCGCGCATTCCGCCTCGATCAACCACGCGGCCGAGATTCGTCGGCGTGTCGGCGCCGAGGATGACATGCACATTGACGGTTGGCCCGTCGCGCAAGATCGCAGCGAGATGTTCGGCGGGGGGAATGGTGCGCTCGCCACCCCGGCGACCGAAGCCAAAGTCGTCTTCCTTGCGAAGGTCGCGGAATCGCTGAGCCCCATGAACGAATAGGAAACACGCGGAACGGTCCTCGCTTTGACCCTTCTGACGCTCATTCACCTCTTCGGCTAAAGCGCCCAAGGCCTCTGCCAGGTCGGCCCGATCGATCATTCGCATCGAATGGGGCAATCCGGACGCGATCCGGGCGAGGAAGCCGGCATTCGGATCATCTTCGGGGGTCCCGTCCACAACGAAAAACTTGACTGCCTCCGGTCGATATTGAGCGCACAAGCTGACGATCGCGGACGTCATGACCGAAAGAGAGGGCTCGTCTTGCTGGCCCACCAGCAACAGGTTGTTGCCGCCGACCGGACGGAAGACAGCCGCCGTCGGATCCTTGATAGCAATGGCGTCGCCGAGCCAGGCCTGTGCCGAGCGAACCTGATCGGGCCATGCTGGCTCGGCAAGTGCCCGGGCGAGGGGAACGTTGTTGTCAATGACCGCCGGCACATTCCCTTCAAACACGAGCGGCGACACCGACTCGTAGCCCGTGGCATCCGCGCGCTTGCGAACTTCGGCCAGACACTGTTCCTGACGAGCGTCGTCCAGCCAAACCACCTGGAAGAGATCGTTCCCTTCCACCAAGCCGTTCTGATTATTGTAAATCGCCTCGCCGGGCCGCGAAAGCAGCCGGGCCGCCGTGTTGTCCTTGCTCAGAATGAGTTGAGCGTCCGCGTCGGAGCACTGCAGCGCGATACGAACCGCCATCTGATCGATCGTCGTCCGCGCCAGCGAATAGGCGCCGCCCAAAGTCTGCGAACCGAGCAGCACGTGAACGCCGAACGCTCGCCCCTGGCGAACGAGCCGGTCGAGCAAGAGGGCGCATTCCTGGGCAACCCGGTCATCTTCGACGAAGAACTCCTGAAACTCGTCCACAATGAGCAGGATCCGTGGGCACGACGGGCGCCGGACCGGCGGTTCCATGTCGTCCACGTCCGGCTTCGGGTGCTTGGATTCCAAGAAATCGCGGTATTCCGCCAGCGAGTTGACCCCCGATTCGCGGAATAGATCGCCGCGTTCCTTGAGAATGTTGTCCAGCCGCTGCAATACGCTCAGGCCGAATTCGCGTTCGCTCTCGATCGCGACCGCCTTGGCGTGCGGCAACCGATATTGGGCATAAGCCTTGAATTCGACGCCCTTCTTGAAGTCGATCAAGTAGAGATCCAATTCATCGGGCGAGTAATTGAGCGCGAGGTTCGTGATCGAGCGCATGCAAAAGCGTGGACTTGCCGGACCCGGTTTTACCGGCGACCAGGGCATGTTGGGCAGTGCCTTTGCCCAGTTCGAGGTATTGGCGTTTAGTCGCGCCCGCCCGGCCGATGGCGACCGATATGCCGTTCCGCGTGCTGCCCGTCCAGATTTCAATCGGCCGAGGCGCCACGTAACTGAACGGCACCTCGACTCGGTTGGCGTCCTTGCTGCGCTCACCGACCAGGCGGACCAGTCGCGTCACTTCATCGAGAGCAGGAGGGGTTT
Organism: uncultured Gemmataceae bacterium; assembly: GCA_963773845.1. Classification (GTDB taxonomy): domain Bacteria; phylum Planctomycetota; class Planctomycetia; order Gemmatales; family Gemmataceae; genus SIAJ01. Next base: position 1,671,807 of record CAVZCU010000009.1, on the reverse strand, counting down.
CGACGTCGAGCGGGAATTGTGCCAGGTCGCCGTCCTTCCAAACAAACGCCCCATCTTTCCATTGCAGGTTGATCGAGGCATGTTCGAGGTCCGCCAGATTGAAACCCTGCGGCACGGGCGCCTTAGGATCGTGCGTGACGAGCGTGTACACGCCGCACGATGGCCCGCTGTTCACGATACTGACCAGGCGGCGGCACGCTTCCAGGCTAAAGTTCACCGGGAAATTCGCGACGATGAGAACGCGGAACGGCTCCGCGACCTCGCCGGCCTGAGCGTTGTACTCTTCGATCGTCTTGTACTGGTTGCGCAAATACTTCTGAATGACCGTTTCCATGTGCGCGGTGACATCGGCGAGTCGTTTCTCGATCTGCTGGGGCTCAGTCCAGATCCGCGAGCCGACGAGTTGCTCGTCGTAGTCGGCCAGATGCATGAATGCAGCGAAGTTTTCGCCCAGGCCCACCGGGTCGATGATTGTGAAGCGCAGTTTACCCGGTGGTACGGCCGTGAGCAGGCGGAGCATAATTGCCTGAATGGCCTGGACGGCGCGAGCGCGTCCCTGATCGCGAGCACGCAGCAATAGCGAACAACGATCGGGAAACGGCAAAAACGCTGGCAGCCGCATCCGCACCGGCAGAGTCGGCGCCTCGCCGTCATCGTCCACACGGACCCCGCCCGGCAGTTTGGTCAAATCGATTTCGAAGTCGCCAAAGCGCACGCCCGCCGGCACCTTGATCGCGGCGGGCGGGTTGTACCAGAACGGAGAGTTCCAATCCGGAAAATGCTCGAGCCCATTGGCTCGCAGCCGGTTGATCGCTCGGCCAATTCGCTCCTGGCCGTCGCGCCATTCCAGGGCAACGTCCCGTTCCGCTTTCTCTTTGGCTTCCGCGGCTTCTTGGGTGGTGAGCTTCGCGCGATCTTCCGCTTCTTCAAGCGCCCGGTCGTACTTCCCGGTGCAGTCGCGGGTCGAGTTGTCGAAATACTCGATGGCATCGTTTTTAGCCGTTTCCCGCCAATTGCGCAGTCGATCGCGAGTGCGCCGGTGTTTATCAGTGGCTGCGTCAATTTCGGATTGCCGCCGAGCCGCGATGTTCGCCGACAGCGGCCGATAGACGGAATCCGCATGCGCCTTGCTCCGATCGCGTTCCGCCGTCGCCTCCGTTATGCGGCGGGTGTGTTCGGCGTCGGCCCGACGCAAAAGCGTGGCACGAGCCTCGGCGACGCGTGCCAGCGCCAGCGCGAGGTTATTGGCCCGTCGCTCGGCCGCTTTCAACGCGGACCGCCGGACTAGCCAGTGCAGGCCGAAAGCCACTAGCAATGACCCAATTGCCCCGCCCACGATCGCGAGAAGCTTTTCGTCGATATACAGGGAGGGCACGGCGCCGAGAATCGCGATGGGCACCAGGAAGAAGAAGAAGCCGCCGACCGTGGCCAACTTCAGCATCTTCGAATCGCGCAGATTCGAGGAGTGCCAGTTCGGCCGCGGCGAATTGCTCCTCGATCGTGCGGGTGGGATCGACAATCAGCCCGCTCGCCGCCTGCGAGGTTGCGACCTCCACATCTTCGCGGTCCAGGCCCGCCCGGGCCAACGGCCCCGCGGACTGTTGCCATAAATTGTCCAGCCGTTCGGCGACGGCGGCCGCGGAGCGGCGGATCTCTTCGCGATCGTCCGTCGATTGCTTCTCGGCCGCTTCATAGACGGAATCGGCCGTCCAGCGCGCATCCTGATGCGTCGTGCGCGCCTGCAGTTCGGCTTCGTCACACTCACCGGTTACGCGTCGGCGCGTTTCCGCCAGCTCATTGTCCGCCGCGATGCCGTCGGATTTATAGCGATCCTCGATCTGTCGCAGCGTTTCCTGATGTGCTTCATTCAGCGTCGCAAGGTCGCGTTCCTTGCCGCCAACGATTTGCTTCCGCGCTCGCGCAAGCTCCCGTGCCGCGTTGCCGACCGCATTGGTGTAGTTCGATTGCGCTTCCGACTCGTTCTTGGCACGGCCCTCCACCAGGGCAACGAGTTCCAGAAGAGCCGTTTTTTCCAGGTCGAACAGATTCTGCCGCGCGGGACCGGTCCAGTTCGGCGTCGGGGCCGGTTTCGCGGTCGGTCGAGCTTCCATCCGGGTTGTCATTGGCAGCCGCTCCGTTTGGCTCGTTCAAGTGCTGGTATTGGTTGGGCCGGGCTACCGCTCGCCGGAACAGGCCCGCCGGCAATCCGTGAAGATTCGCGATAGGCGATCAATGGCCCGCAGGCCGTCGTCACTCAGTTGATCCAGCGGATTCCAGATCTTCTCTTCAAAGTCCGCACGCATCGAGTCGGTCCAGAATTCGCTCACTTCGTCCCACTGGCGGCGAACGATCTGGTGGGCGTCGTAGAGTTTGCCGCGTCCTGCATCCACTTTCATTTGGATTCCTCCGTCGGAGGCGAAGGCATCGGACCGGGACTGGCCGGTTCGACCGCCAGGTAAGCATGGAGTCGATCGATCTGTATGCCTAAATGGGCAATGGCCGGCGGCAACTCGGCCTCCAAGAAGTTCATTAGCCTTCGGGCGGGGCCTTCGTATTCCTCGTTGATCATCTTGGGCAACTGAATGGCCCACTTGCGGCAGATGACAATCTGGTCCTCGGCAAACTCAAGTCGGGCCTTGGCGCGGGCCAGATTCTCTTCCTGAACGCTGGTGTCGGGAATGCGGCCAGAATAATCGGGCGTCTTGCGCTGGGCTAGTTCGGCTTTGGCGCGAATGACGTCGTCCTCGGCCTGGCGTTTCTCGTGTTTCCATGCAGCCGCCTCCTCGTCAATCCATTGCGAGGCCCGGCGGATTTCGAGCGCGATGCTCCCCAGGGACTCAATCGCCTCGGTGCGGAACACAACGAGTGCGTTGTGCCAGTCCTGGAGGGCGTCGATGGCATGTACGTCTGCGCCGGGGTTCATGATCAGCGCTGCTGGAGATACTCTTCAATCCGCTCGGCCTTGCGGAGCAGGAAGGGGACGTGCTCGTCGGCCACTTCCAGGAACTTTTCAAGAACGTGAACGGTTTCCTCGAACTCGCGAGTGAACCGGTCATGCTCCTGATCTCGCCAAGTGTCCCCCAGGGCCAGGAGCTGGGTATGCAAAGACGATAGATCCGCCCGAACGTCGCCGGTGAAGACCTTGAGATTGTGGGCGAAGCGACGAACTTCAGCCGGGTCAACGATTGCCTGAGACATGAGACGTGCCCGTGACCGAGGGGAATTGCTTCTATTGTCGCATGGTCGGACGGTGCGGACAAGCCGGCGCTACCCCGAATCGGCTAATTGTCGATTGAATCCGTCGTCCAGACTCGGCAGAATTGCTCCGAGGAGAATTGAAATGGAACGCCAGGTGATCCATTTGATTGTTTGCGACGACGCTCGCGTCGATACGCACAACTTTCATCGCCTGGATATTCGCGGCATCTTGGTTCGGCTGAAGCTCCGGCGAAGTTTGCCTATTCGGTGCGACTTGTGCATCGCGGCAATTATCAAAGGCTTTCGCGGCTCCGGGCTTTTGCGGATCCGAATCGTCGAGTCTGTAAGCGAACGACGGGTTTGCGAAAGTGCGGGTCATTCGGTCGCATATCCGCGCGATCCAGCGGAGGTCATTTCGCTCATATTTCGGATGAAGATGTGTCCCCTTCCTCAATTGGGCCGCTATCGGGTACAATTACTGGACGGTGAAACCGTTCTGAAAGAATGCCCGTTCTGGCTTTTGCCGCAGGAGTAAATGCCAATGGAAGCGAACTCTTCTTCTCGACCAATTGCGCTGAGCGGCGACCGGGTGTATGTTTTTGAAGACGTCGCTATCGACTTGACTGGCTTGCCATCGGAAGCGTTTTCGAATGAACCGAACCAAACGGAGTCCGAGTCGATCGGCAGTGTGAAAATGCCGGCATTTCCGAACGTCGGAACAGCGGTCGAACCCACTGCGCCTATGAAATCCGTTTGACGCTGACCCCTTTGCCTTTTAGGATTCCCTCACAACATGTTCCGATTCGAAGCCAATCCCGCGACGATTCGTGCCGTGCCCTTGGCCGGTGTGGTCGTCATTATTGGGAACTAGCTCCGCGGGCGGGACCACGAGCCGACATTCCCGACCCCGGAGCCTCTGGCTTCGGGGTTTTTTTCTTGGACGCTTCGGCGCTACGCCGCGAGCGGCGTCATTATGCGGATCACGATCTACGACACCACCCTCCGTGACGGCAGCCAGGGCGAAGGAGTCAACTTCTCCCTGCAAGACAAGCTGCTTCTCACCGCGAAGCTGGACGAACTCGGCATTGATTACATCGAGGGCGGCTATCCGCTATCGAACCCCAAGGACTTCGAATACTTCCAGGCGATGAAGGAACGGCCGCTCAAGCACGCCAAGGTCGTCGCCTTCGGCATGACCCGGCGGAAGAACGCCGAGGCCGCCAGTGACACCGGCATCAAGGCCTTGCTCGACGCCCAGACGCCGGTCGTCACCATCGTCGGCAAAACCTGGGATATGCACGTCCGCGACATCCTCGGCACGGACCTGGAAGAGAACCTGCGCATGATCGCCGACTCGGTGGCCACCTGCAAGGCCGCCGGCCGCGAGGTCTTTTACGATGCCGAGCATTTCTTCGATGGCTACAGGGCGAACCCGGAGTACGCGATCCGCTCCCTTCAGGCGGCCGAAAGAGCCGGCGCGAGTGCGTCATCCTGTGCGACACCAACGGCGGCACAATGCCCGAGCAGATCGCCGAGCGCGTCGCGAGCCGTGCGCCAGGCCGTGGCGTGCGAGGTCGGCATCCACAGTCACAACGATTGCGAGTTGGCCGTCGCCAATTCGCTCGCGGCCGTTCGCGAGGGCGCGACGCAGGTGCAGGGCACGATGAACGGCATCGGCGAGCGCTGCGGCAACGTCGATCTCGTCAGCGTCATCGGCAACCTGGCGCTCAAGTACGGCTACGAAGTCCTGCAACCGGGCAGCCTCCTGAAGCTGACCGAGGCGTCGCGCTACGTGTACGAGATCGCCAACATGAACTTCCGCAATGGCCAGCCGTTCGTCGGCGCCAGTGCCTTCGCCCACAAGGGCGGGATGCACACCCACGCCGTCGCCAAGAACCCGGTCAGCTACGAGCACATCGATCCGGCGCTGGTCGGCAACGAACGGCGCATCCTGGTCAGCGAACTGTCGGGCCACTCGACAATCCTGAACAAGACCGCCAAGTACGACCTGCAGCACGACCGGGCCATGATGCAGAAGATCCTGAATCAAGTGCAGGACTTGGAAAACGTCGGCTACGAATTCGAGGCGGCCGAAGCCTCGTTCGATTTGCTTGTCAAAAAGGCGCTCGGCCAATATCGGCCGTGGTTCGAGAAGCTGCACTATCGCGTGAATATCGAAGTCGACAAGCGATGGCCAACCAATCACGGAAGCGACGGTCAAGGTGAAGGTCGGCGACACGGTCTATCACACCGCCAGCGACGGCGACGGACCGGTGAATGCCCTCGACGGCGCATCTGAGCAAAGCACTGTTGCCGGTCTTCCCCGCCCTCGCACGACATGCACCTGGCCGATTACAAGGTGCGCGTCGTCAACGCCCGTGAAGGGACGGCGGCCCGTGTGCGCGTCGTGATTGAATGCCGCGACAAGACTGACGTCTGGGGCACCGTCGGCGTGAGTGAAAACATCATCGAGGCAAGCTGGCTGGCGCTGTGCGATGCGATCGAGTACAAACTGTTCAAGGATCAAGACAAGAAGTGACCACAAAGGCACAAAGATCACACAGAGTGACACAAAGCCATTCTCTTCGTGATCCTTTGTGTGATCTTTGTGTCTTTGTGGTTATTCCTTTGGGGCAAATTATGGCGATTGAATTGGCGAAAGCGTACGACCCAAAGGAAGCCCAGGCTCGCTGTCTGGACCTGTGGGCGAAGTTCAACATCGGCCATGCGGAGCCGAATAGCAATCCTCGTCATTATTCGATCGTCATCCCGCCGCCGAACGTGACCGGCGCCCTGCACATGGGTCACGCCCTTAACAACACGCTTCAAGATGTGTTGATCCGTTGGCGGCGGATGCAAGGCTATAACACCGAGTGGATGCCGGGCACCGACCACGCCGGCATCGCCACGCAAGCGGTGGTTGAAAAGCGCATCTTGGCCGAAGAGAAGAAGACTCGCCGCGATCTCGGCCGCGAGGAACTCGTCAAGCGCATCTGGCAGTGGAAGGATCAGTACGAAAAGCGCATCCTCGGCCAGCTCCGCGAGATCGGCTGCTCGTGCGACTGGCAGCGGACGCGATTCACGCTAGACGACGGCTTTCACGAGCGGTGCGTGAAACGTTCTTCCGCATGTTCCGCGACGGCTATATCTTCCGCGGCAAGCGCCTCGTGAACTGGGACACGCACCTGCAAACGTCGGTGGCCGACGACGAAACGTACACGGAGGACATCAAGAGCGGGTTCTGGACGTTCAAGTATCCGGTATCTTCAGCCGCTTGCGGCGTAGCGCCAGCGCTGAGCCGCAAGCGGCGGATCACATCCACTTCAGCACCACCCGCCCCGAGACGATGCTCGGCGACACCGCCGTCTGCGTCCACCCGAACGACGATCGCTACAAGCACCTGATCGGCAAGACGGTGACGATCCCGCTCGTGAACCGCGAGATCCCGATCATCGCCGACGGCCAGCTCGCCGACCCGACGCTGGGCACCGGCTGCGTGAAAGTGACGCCGGCCCACGACCCGAACGACTACGCTTGCTACACCCGCCACCCCGAGATCGGGATCATCAACATCCTGAACCCGGACGGGACGATCAACGAGAACGGCGGCAAGTACCAGGGCCTCGACCGTTACAAGGCCCGCGAGGCGGTGATCGCCGACATGGAAGCGCTTGGCCTTTTCGAGGGCAAGGAAGACCGCGTCATCCCGATGAAGTTCAGCGACCGCAGCAAGACGCCGATCGAGCCGTACCTGTCCGACCAGTGGTTCGTGAAGATGGGGGACCTTGAGCCGGCGAGCCTCCCGCGTAAGCGGGGGGAGGAAGCCGAAACTCCCCCCGCTTACGCGGGAGGCTCGCCGAAGCCCGGCTTCGCGCAGATGGCAATGGACGCCGTGACGAGCGGCAGGGTGAAGTTCTTCCCGGAGCGCTACGCCAGCACCTACCTCGAATGGCTCGGCGAGAAGCGCGACTGGTGCATCAGCCGGCAACTCTGGTGGGGGCACCGGATTCCGGTGTGGACCAAGCATGCCGACAAGACGCTCACCTTTGGCAACGTGAGCTTGATTCTTGCAACGAACGGTTTCAGCAGGAACGATGCGAAGCTGCGATCTCATGTGTGGCGCGATTCGAAGGGGAAATTGAGTCCGAGGATGACGAGGATGAACCGTTACTAGAAACGCACGCGATGGTTTGCGTGCGCCGGGCAATGAGGAAATCGAGCACAGGCTGGAACAACTTGGGTTCGTGCAAGACCCCGACGTCCTCGACACCTGGTTCAGCTCGATGCTCTGGACGCACTCGACGTTCGGCTGGCCCGAGCAGACGCCGGAGTTGAAGTACTACTACCCAACCAGCACGCTGGTCACTTCGCCGCGACATCATCACGCTCTGGGTCGCCCGGATGGTGATCGCGGGCCTTTACAACATGGGCGAGGTGCCGTTCCGCGAGGTGTACATCACGCCCAAGATGCTTGACGGCTTCGGCGAAACGATGTCGAAGTCGAAGGGCAACGGCGTCGATCCGCTCGACATCATCGAGTTGTACGGGGCCGACGCATTGCGCTATCAGATGGTGTCGATCGCCGGCGAGACGCAGGATTCGCGGCTGCCGGTGTCGAATGTCTGCCCACACTGCGGTGAACTGAATAGCGTCAAGCAAGAGCACATGTATATGCGGACGAAGAAGGTCGCATGTACCAAGTGCAAGAAGCCGTTCCGCCCCGGCGGGCCGTGGCCGGAAGACGATCCGGAACTGCCGACCGCACAACAGGCATCCGATCGCTTCGAGATCGGCCGCAACTTCGCGAACAAGCTGTGGAACGCTGCCCGGTTCATCCTGATGAACCTGGATGAGGATTTCGTAGGACGGATTGGCAATCCGTCCTCTTCGGACGGATTACAAATCCGTCCTACGTCGGAGTTGGCGATCGAAGATCGCTGGATCCTCTCGCGGCTGGCGACGACGGCAAAGGCGATCACCGAGCAGCTCGAAGCATATCGCTTCAACGAAGTGTCGCGGACCATTTATGACTTCACGTGGTCGGAGTTCTGCGACTGGTACATCGAGATGGCGAAGGGCCGGCTCAAAGAAGGCGAGCCTCCCGCGTCAGCGGGGGGAGCAAGAGCATCAGTGCAATGGGTGCTCGTCAATGTCCTCGACTGCATCCTCCGCCTCGTGCATCCGGTGATGCCATTCGTGGCCGAGTCGCTCTGGCAGGCGCTGAACGAAGTGGCGCCGGTCCGCGGCCTGCCGAGGTCGGCCAATGCCGCGGAGACCATCGCGTTCGCGCCGTGGCCCGAGCTGCCGACCGAATGGCAGGACCCGGCGATGGAGACACGCATCGCCCGGATGCAGGAACTGGTGCGCATCGTCCGCGATGTGCGCAACCGCTATAGCGTGGATGCCAAGACGCCGCTCGACGTGTTCGTGCGCTGTGGCGACAACGATCGCAGCCGATTTCCAGGCGCTCGCAGACGTTCATTATTCTCCTGGCCGGCGTCGGCAAATTGGAATGCGGGCCGAGTGTATCCAAGCCGAAGCAGGCCGCGTCGCAGGTGACGCCCGAGTTCGAGGCTTATGTTTCACTAGCCGGGCTCATTGACCCGGCAGCGGAAGTGAAACGATTGGAGAAGCAGGCCACGGACAAGACCAAGCAACTGGAATCGACAAAGAAGAAGCTGGCCAATGCCGATTTCGTGGCCAAGGCCCCGCCGGAAGTGGTTGCCTCGCAACGGGAACTGATCGCCGATTTGGAAAAGCAAATCGCGTCGATGCAGGAGACGATTCGCGAGCTCAAGGCGTGAGAGATTGTTGAAACATGGATTGCAGGGCTCTTGACAGGGGGTTGCAGCGCAATCCATCGTACCTGGCCTGCCAGATTCCGCCCGTCTACGGTATCTTCATCGGCGACAGGGAAGCCCATTAATCTCCAGGATTCGGTGATGCCTTCGGATACCGCCCCGTTCGTCCGCGACCCAGCATTCCGGCAGTTCCTCCAGGACGTTCGTCAGACGAACAACTGGACCAACTGGCTCTACATCCTGCGCTCATGGCTGATTGTCGGAGTGATCCTGGCGGCTGACGTCGTGGCGCTCGAATGGATCGCGAGCGCCCAGCTTGGCTGGGGCTGGGCAATTCCGGTTGTGGTGATCTCCGCGTTTCTGATCGGGGCAGGCCAGCATCATCTCGGCGTGCTTGGGCACGAAGGTTCGCATCGCACGCTGTTTCGCAATCGCCTGCTCAACGAAACCATGTCCGACTGGCTGTGCATGTTTCCCTTGTTCACGACGACCTACATGTATCGCTTGCAGCATCTGGCGCATCATCAGTTCGTCAACGATCCGAATCGCGATCCGAACGTGGTGCAAATGCGCGAGAGCAACACCTGGCCGGCGGGCCCGCTGCGGCCGCGCCAGGTCCTGGGCTATGTGCTCGGCTTGCTTTCGCCGGTGCGCCTGTTTGGCTTTCTACGATTGCGCATCAACGCCCATTCGTTCGTCAGCCGGCGCGATGTCTATCGCATTTCCGCAGCGCCGGAGCGAGCCTGGCCGAAGCAACTCGGAGCGCTCTTCGTTTTGGGACAACTCGTTGTCAACATGATCCTGCTTTATGTGGGCGATCTCGTCCTGCTCGCGATCGTGCCCGGCACAATGTATCTCCTCTCGATGGTGATCTTCGCCATCATGCCCGAGGGGTATTACCACGAGAGCCGTGTGAAGCCCGATATCAGCTTGAAATCGACCACGCTGCAGCGGTTCACGTGCTACTTCGTTCTCTTCAATGGGCTTGCCTGGCTCGCGGTGCTCACCGGCCGTCCGGTCATTTGGTACTGGCTGCTTCTTTGGGCGATTCCGCTCGTGACCATATTTCCGCTCTATGTGTTGCTCCGGCAATTTGTGCAGCACGGCAACGGCGGCCGCGGGCGGTTGACCAACACCCGCGTTTTCCTCGGGCCATCAGTCATGAACTTTTTTCTCATGCCGGTCGGCCAAGATTATCACTTACCGCATCATTTGTTCGCGTCGATCCCGCATTATCGATTACGGGAGCTTCATGACGAGATGATGCGATTTTCGGACTATCGATCATTCGCGATGGAAATTGATGGCGTGGTTCGCGGCCGCCATGAGCACAAGAGCGTGGTCGATGTCCTGGGCATGGTGGCCGACCTGCTCCCGGATGGAACCTTCATCGATAGTACGGTTCTCGATGAACACGATGTGGCGGAGCGCGACGCCATCCAGGCCGAGGAACGAGCGTCCGCCGCATGAACGACCGACTAAACTTTGCGACGGGCGACGATGTTCCGTTGCAAAAGCGCCACCACTGCCGCTTCTTCCGGCTCCAGGCCCTTGACGTCGGCCATCGCTTTGGCAGTTCGGCGGCGGACAGCATCCAGCGTCGTACCTTGCAGGTATGCGTCGATGACCCGAGGATGGACATAGCAATTGCGGCACACGGTCGGTGTATTGCCAAGTCGGGCGGCCACCCGGCGGATGGCTGCCATCACGTTGCGCTTGGCCTGAGTCTGGGAATCGAACGACTCGAATTCCCGTAACGCAATGGCGGCCAGTACGGTCCCGGCCCAGGTGCGAAAATCTTTGGCGGTGAATTCGTCGCCGGCGATTTCGCGCAAGTAGTCGTTGACATCGGCGGAGCCCACGTCGTGGACCTGCCCATCGTCATCCACATACTGAAACAACTCCTGGCCGGGCAACTCCTGACAGGTCTTGACGATTCGCGCCAAACGGCGATCTTCGAGGTCGACCTCGTGAACAATGCCGCTCTTGCCCTTGAAGCGGAAATGCATCGCCTTGCCGCGGACCTGAACATGCCGATCGCGAAGCGTCGTGAGGCCAAATGATCCATTCGCCCGCGCATACTCCTCGTTGCCGACTCGGATGAGCGTGGTCTCCAAGAGTCGAACGATCGTTGCCAAGACTTTTCGCCGGGGGAGTCCACGGCGGGCCATGTCGCGAGCAATTCGTCGCCGAATTCTGGGCAAGACTTTCGCAAAAGCGACGATGCGCTCGAACTTGGCTTCGTCGCGGTTTGCTCGATAGTCAGGGTGGTAGCGGTACTGCTTGCGTCCCCGAGAATCGCGGCCGATCGCTTGGATATGCCCGTTCGCGTACGGACAAATCCAGACATCGGTCCAAGCGGGCGGAATGACAAGCGATCGGATGCGCGACAAGGTTTCGCGCTTCCGCACGGGGCGATTGTCGGCGTCGAGATAGCGAAAGCCGCGGCCGTTTCGAACGCGCCGAATGCCCGGCGAGGCATCCGAAACAAAACGCAACTTGGCCGGGTGACGCAAGGCGACTGAATTTGACATGATCGACCCGATGCAACGATCATGCCGTGAGAGGGATTGCAAATCAATCCTACGACGTGCGGCGGGCTCGGGCGGCAGCCTCTTCCTGGGGCGGCGGAATTGCCGAGATCAGGCGGCGAATCACTTCATCGGTGCTAATCCCCTCGGCATCGGCATTGAATGTCGTCATAAGGCGATGCCGAAGAACGGGGAATGCCACCTCGCGGATGTCCTCGGTCGTGACATGCAGGCGGCCATGGAGCACCGCCTTCGCTTTGCCGCCCAGGATCAAATACTGACTTGCGCGCGGGCCGGCGCCCCACGCGATCAATTCCGGAACCCACTTCGGAATGCCCTGCTCCTTGGGCCTCGTCGCTCGCACCAGGTCGGCGGCGTAATGGAAAACATGATCCGCGACGACCACTTGGCGCACCGCCTCCTGCAAGCGCATGATCTGCTTGGCATCGAGCACCGGCTCCACATCCGGCTTGGCATTCGACGTCGTCGCCTTCATGATCTGAATCTCTTCCGTCCGCGACGGATAATCGACCTTGATGTTGAACATAAAGCGATCTTGCTGCGCTTCGGGCAGTGGATACGTCCCCTCCTGCTCGATTGGATTCTGCGTGGCCAGCACGAAGAACGGTTCAGGCAGTTTGTAGGTCTGCCCGCCCGCGGTGACGTGGTGCTCTTGCATCGCTTCGAGCAATGCCGCTTGCGTCTTCGGCGGTGTGCGGTTGATCTCGTCGGCCAGGATCATGTTGGCGAACAGTGGCCCAGGCAGAAACATGAACTTCCGCCGGCCGGTTTCCGGATCGTCTTGCAAGATATCCGTGCCGGTGATGTCCGACGGCATCAGGTCCGGCGTGAACTGAATGCGCTTGAAGGACAGATGCATGATCCGGGCAACAGTGCTGATGAGCAGCGTCTTCGCCAAACCCGGCACGCCGACGAGCAAGCAATGGCCCCGACTGAATAGAGCCATGATCATCTCTTCGATGACTTGATGTTGTCCGATGATGACTTTGCCGATCTGGTCGGCCATCCGTTCGTAGGCGGCGGCGATTTCTTTGACCGCCAGGACTTCAGGCGCCGGCATCGGGGGGGATTCCGTGAAAGTGTCGGGTCGGACCGGGAGTGTATTCTATCGCCGCCCAGGCAGTTAACGCACAAGACGAGCGCATCCGCCCGGAAGACGGATTAAGATTACGATGAAGATTACGATTAGGAAGAGGATTAAGAGCAAGATTAAGAGTAAGAGCAGGATCAACCAGCGACCGGCCTTCAGGTCCTAATCCTAATCTTCATCGTAATCTTAATCCGCTTGCTCTGATTCGCGCGACCGTTGCTGGCGACCCGAATTGCCATTAGGGGTCGAGACCAGGATGCAGCAACAAGTGACGCCCCCTTCCGCTTTGGCCAGTTCCGAGAGATCAACGCTGACAACTCGCACTCCGTGAGCTTGCAACCGTCGCAGAGTTCGCGGAAAACTGGCTGGATAGACCACCGTATCGCCGACCCGAAGCGCATTGGCGGCAAACGGTTCGTCCGGATCGACGTCGATGACTTCAGCCGGTCCGAAGCAGGCAGGATCGACCCAACGACGATTGGCAAGAAGAACGCCGTCTGCCACGGGAGTAACCGCCGATTGCAGGTGCAGACAATTGCGAATCGGTACGCCACGAACAGTGTAGTTGAACGGCCCGAGCAAGCGAGCAAGCTGACCAATTCCTTCCACATTGGTTCGTGCCGACTGGCCGACAAAGGCCTCGCGGCCGAGGCAAATCACGTCGCCGCCATCGAGCGTTCCAGGCGATTCGATGAAACGGAGGGTCCGAAATTGAGCGAGAGCGCTTGCCACGGAATCGACTTCCGATCGCCGCGATTCGGCGCCGGGGCGCGCGATGATAGCGACTTCATCCAAAACAATAGCGGTATCCTGGACGAAGACGGCATCGGGCTGATCGGGCAATTCGGTGAGTCGGCGAATCTCGCAGCCAAGCCTGGCGAGCACCTGCTCGAACTCGTGGTGCTGCCACCGGGCGAGTTCCATATCGATCGCGTAACGACTCAGATGCGTCAATTCGCAGCGGTCGACACTCGGGCTGACATTGCGAACGAAGGCGATCACGGAATAGCTCACTTGCCATAAAGAGATTCGAGCGCCTTGCGATATTCCGATAGGGATTGCAAGCCGACCTCGGCTCGGCGTTGATCGACGTGGGCTTCGTCCTCGATCGGCCGTGGCTCCATTTTGCCGTTCTTGGTGATGAACTGTGTGCCGTAAACCTGCTTCTTCCCTTCCGCACAGAATACCCGGTCGGTCAGGTACGCGAGATTGACGGGCCGGGCGTCTTTCCTTTTGACGGCTTCCGCAAGGAGCTTGAGCGCCTTCTGTTGAAAAGGCAAGTCGGCGTCCGCATGTTGCACGAGCAGCCAGGCGGCGTCGGCGCCGTCATAGCCCACCATCGAATAGCCGGGCCAGCCCTTCTTATCGATCGCCGCCTTCAGCCATTCGCGATTGGCACGATCAGCTTCCATCAATTGGTCCATCAATTTGCGGTCCACCGGCTTCCCACCGGACTTCTTCATCGCGTCGATGACTGCGAAGCGCAATTTCTGTTCTTTGTCCTTGCGACTCAAGAGCTCCTTGCGAAACTCCTGGTCGCTGGCCGTCCGATTCATTTCCCGGCGAACGACCTGGCCGATTCGTTGTGCAATCGAGCCGTGCGGCGCCGGACCATCGGCAACGGCGGGCATGGCAAGCAGGAGCATCATCAAAACGGATCGCATGCGCTCTCCTGGGATGAGAACAGCCATTGCTAACGCTTAATAAGTCCACAACGAAATTTGACAATGTCCAAGAGGCACCGCGGCGGAGCCCGAAGCAAAGCGAGGGGCCGCCGCGGTGGCAAGTAGGACGGATTGCCAATCCGTCCTACAGGCGTTAGCCCGAAGCGAGGGGGCCGCCGCGGTGGCAAGTAGGACGGATTGCCAATCCGTCCTACAGGCGTTAGCCCGAAGCGAGGGGGCCGCCGCGGTGGCAAGTAGGACGGATTGCCAATCCGTCCTACAGGCGTTAGCCCGAAGCGATGGGCCGCCGGGAGGACAAACACGATCCCGAACCCGCCACAAAGACACAAAGATGAATGGGTTTTGTTTTCTTGGTGACTTTGTGTGATCTTGGTGCCTTTGTGGTGGGTTCTGAATGACCGATGCCGCCTCGCCGCGGTCGCTCCCATTGCATCGGGCTCCACGACGTCGCCAAATTGTCAAAAAACTATTGCAGACTCACTTACAATATGCCGATGGCGGTCCGCGAACTACTTCCACCCGTGCTCGCCGAGTTATTCGCCGACGAGCCAACCTCTGTCGCCGACGTTTCCGTGCTCCGCTTTTCGCGGCGAGCGATGGCGACGCAGTTTGAAGTCGTGCTCCCGTATGGTTTGCCCTTCGCGCTCCCGGCGGCGGAGTCGGCGCTCGGCCTTATCGATACACTCGAGGATCAGCTCACGGTCTTCCGCGATCACTCCGAAGTGAGCCGGCTGAATGCCACGGCCGCCGAGCACCCGATTTCAGTCGAGAGCCGACTATTCGATCTGATTGAATTCGCCGCCCACATCACACGTCAGACGCAAGGTGCATTCGACATCGCGACGGGTGCGCTGACCAAAGCGTGGGGCTTTTACCAGCGTGCTGGCCGTGTGCCGACTCCGGCTGAGCGCTCGCTCGCCATGTCGCAGACGGGCATCCGATTCGTGGCCCTCGATCGCGCTCAGAAAACCGTTCGCTATCTTCGACGCGGTCTGGAGATCAACCTGGGCAGTATCGGCAAAGGCTATGCGCTCGACCGGGCCGCCGGGTTGCTGGGCAGCGAATTCGGCACGACTTCGGCGCTGTTGCATGGCGGCTTGTCGAGTGTCCGAGCCGTCGGCACGCCGCCGGGCCAGGATCGCGGTTGGCCCGTCGCGATCAAGCACCCGTGGGACCCCGAACGCCGGCTCGGCACAATTCACTTAAACAATCGCGGGCTGGGGACTTCGGCTGCCACTTTTCAACATTTTGAGTACAATGGGCGGAAACTCGGTCATCTGCTCGATCCGCGAACCGGTTGGCCCTCTGAGGGCGTAGATCAAGTGACGGTCGTCGCGCCGACGGCGACGGAAGCCGACGCCCTATCGACCGCTTTGTTCGTTCTCGGCGTGGATGCCGCCGCCCATACCTGCCGGACCCGCCCCGATATTGGCGTCGTGATGTTGCCTGCCGGTCAGGATCAGCCCGTGACATTCAACCTGACTTTGAAGTAGGACAGATCCAGCCCGACCTTGCTTTGATGGGCCGCAAGGCCTCTCCCGCATTCCCGGCCACGAGTGAATCATGATTCGCGTTTCGACTTGGACTGCTATCTTCCTCGTTCTCTTGCGCTTCTGCATCGGCTGGCACTTCGGCTACGAGGGCTTTACCAAGGTCAAGTCCGCCTACCAGGGGAGCGCCTCCACGGGCAAGGTTTTCACCAGCGAGCACTACTTCCGCGAGTCCGAAGGACCATTCGGCAAGCTCGTCAAGCAGCGGATTGGCGACCCGGATCAGGAAGTGATCGACAAGCTGACGTTGAAGCCGGTCGGAGGCGATGCCACCGATGCCTCGCCCGCCAGTCGCTTTCCCGCGGCACTGGCCAAGGAATGGGACGACTACTTCAACCGATTCGTAACCCAGTTCCGCCTCAACGAGGAACAGAAGACTCAAGCTCAGACCAGATTCGACCAGGCCAAAGCCAAATTCGTTCTCTGGGTTCAGGGCGTGACCGGCGAGAAAGACAAGACGACCGGCGAACCAATCAAGATCCTGCTGAAGGTGAAGCGCACGGCGCCGGGGGTCAACAATCAGTCGGCCGATTGGGACCAGGAAATGACCGTCGCCGAGCGCGCCGCCGAATTGAAGACCAAGTCGAAAGAAGTCAATGACGCCTACAAGACCATGTTCGAATTGGGCAAGGACGCCGATTCCGCCAGCGTTCGGGCGAAGAAGACGGATGTCGCCGCCATTCGTGCGGAATTGCAAAAGGAAATCGACGATCAGACCAAGCTGATGAAGGATTCGCTGGCCAAGGTCCTCGACACCCGGGTGACCGCCTATGCGGCCGAGGCGGATAACAAGGATGCGGGCGCTACCCTCGAAGCCATGCTAACGCCCATGGCTCGATGGCAAGAATCCACTCGGCAAAATGTGGGACGATTACGCCGCCTACGTGAAAGACTTTGCTCCCGATCTGAGCAACGAGAAAAAGAACGAGGTGGATGAAAACCTGAAGTCCGCCAAGACCCACTTCGACCGTTGGCTGGCGGACAAGGACATGTTCACCGGGCTCGACCTGCCGGATAAGCCGGTCGCCGAGTGGCGAAAACTCTATGCGGATGCAAAATCCCGCACCGAGAAAGCCGGCAAAGGCAAAGACAAACTCGCGGCGGACGAACAGAAGTCGCTCATCAAGCAAATGCAATCCGAATTGAAAACCCAATCGGACGCCATGCGGGCTCAAGTCGGTACGCCGCTTTTGGGTGAAGAACGAGCAAAGGGATATGCACCAGCACCGGACGATCATTACCTGTGGATCTTCCCGAAGAGTTGGACGCTCATCCAATACATCGATTGGACGACGCGCTGGTTCCTCCTGGTCGTCGGCGTATTTCTGATGCTCGGGTTGTTCACGCGGCTTTCGTGCTTCGCGGCCGCGGGGTTCTTGCTCTTGACGATCTTAACGCAGCCAAGCGTCCCGTGGATCCCGGCGGCGCCCATGAACGAAGGGAGCTACTTGTTCGTCAACAAGAACGTCATCGAAATGGTGGCGTTGCTCGCGCTCATGACCACGCGGAGCGGCAAATGGGCGGGCCTGGATGGAATTGTCGGCTGGATGTTCGGAGGATGGAAACGAGCGTGAATCGCTCATGCACCAATTGGACTTATGGGCCTTACATGTCCCATGGGTCCTTTATAACCTTGGGACCAAACTGTTTGCGGAGATTGATCCGATGGCTCTTGACCTAACCGCCGAGCAAAAAGAACTGGGCAAAGGCAATGCGAACGCCGCGGCCGGCGAACTGACTCGCCGCGGGTTCATGAAGAGCATGGCGATCGCGGGGGCGGGCGTGGCGCCCGTCGCCGCCGGCGCTTACTTCGGCTACGAGGCCTTCAAGGGCAAGCCGGTCAAGGCAGCCCTCATCGGCTGTGGCGACGAAGGCGGCGTGCTCATGGGCGAACACGATCCGAAGTATCTCGAGTTCATTGCGCTTTGTGACATTCGACCGTACAACCGGCGACGCATCATCGACGGCGAAGGCCCCACCTCGCTGCGCAAGGGCTACAAGGCGAAATACAGCGAGATGGAAGCGAAGAAAGTCGTGGCCAACCATCTCTACACGGACATCGACGAGATGCTCCAGAAGGAGAAGGACCTCGAAGCCGTCATCATTGCCCTGCCGCTCCATCTGCATGCCAAGGTCGCCATACAGTGCATGAATGCCGGCAAGCATGTGCTAACCGAAAAACTGATGGCTCGCACCGTCGGCCAGTGCAAGGAAATGATCAAGGTTGCCAAGGATCGCGGACGGATTCTATCGGTGGGCCACCAGAGGCATTACAGTCTGCTTTATTCGCACGCGAACGAAATGCTGCGGGCGGGGATCATCGGCGATATCAAGCACATTCGGGCTCTCTGGCACCGCAACTTCTCCTGGCCCTATCATCCGGATGGCAAGAAGGTTATTGCCGAAGCGCCCGATATCCGCCAGCCTTCGCCGATGTTTCGCGATGGTTGGTTCCAGCCCATCCTGAAGGAAGATTACGACGCGCTTCACGACAAGCTGGCGAAATACGACTACAAGAGCATCGAAGAGTTGATCCGCTGGCGGTTGTTCAATCGCACTGGCGGCGGCCTCATGGCCGAACTGGGCAGCCATCAGCTCGATGCGTGCAGCATTTTCCTCGGCAAGGTCAATCCCATCTCGGTCATGGGCATCGGCACGCATTCGTTTTTCGGCGACTCGGCTGACGAGCACGATCGCCGAAATCCCCGTGGCATCGACGATCATGTCTTCGCCACCTTCGAGTTCCCTGGCAAGAATCATCCCAAGGGTCCGAATGGCGGGTCGGACAAGAACGACGTCGTGGTCGTCACTTATTCGTCGATCAGCACGAATGGTTTCGAGCCTTACGGCGAGTGCGTGATGGGAACTCGCGGCACTTTGGTGACCGCGGCCGAATCCGAATTGATGCTCTTCAAGGAGCAAGAGCCACGCAAACCCGGCAAGCCACGCGAGACCAAGGTGACTGTTTCGCAGGTGGGCAACAAGCCGGCGGTCGAAACCGCGAGCACGTGGGGCGGGCCCGCTGCTGCGGCCAATGCGGTCGCCGCGACCGGTACCGGCGGCGGCCCAGTGAGTCGTGGCTACCGCGAGGAAATCGCCGACTTTGCCCACTGCATTCGCGAATGGGATGCGAAGACCGGTTACGAAAAGAAAGATGGCAAATACGTTCAGCACCTTCCGCATTGCCACGGCGAAGTCGCGATGGCCGACGCGATCCTGGCGCTCACGTCAAATGTCGCCATGGCCCAGCGCCGCAAGATCGACTTCGAAGCCGATTGGTTCAAAGCCGAGAGCGACGCCGCGCCGGATAAGGACCTGAAACTCGACGGCTGAGGCGTGAGAGCGGAATACACCACAAAGGCCCCGTTTGAAAAAGACCTTGATTCTATCCCGGCCGACGCGGAGTGATCGGCAGCCTGGATGGTCTTGTGCGAGAGCAGGCTGAGGGTGTAGCGTTCGAGGGCACGCGTGAAGTAGCGGAAGGGCGTGGCCACACTTCCGGCAGCCGAGTCGGGGTACGGGCAAGTGCAACTCGACGGGTTTGCCGCCGATCGGCTCCGTGGTGGATGACGTCGGGGATTGGCAACACGATCGAGGGCCGTGCTTGGGATCCTGTTGCAGGTGGAAGCTGTTCGCAGACACGGGTACTGGCGGAAGCCGAACGCGCGATAGAGTAAATTCAAGGACATGCCGTGCTCCTGAAGAAGGTGTGGTTACCCTTCAAGAAACGGCATGCTCCCCATTCTGACCAACTCTCAAGTATGCTCGTCGCGGATGAGCCTTTTTTCATCTTTTGAATATGCGATTACTCCCCGCACTCGTTTTACTCGCCATCCCCTTCCCGGCGTTGGGTCAAGCCAACAAGACATGGAAAGCATCCGGTACTCACGGCGCCGTTGCCGCGGGCGGACAGGGCGCCGTCGATGCCGGCATTGCGACACTCAAGTCCGGCGGCAACGCGATCGATTCCGCGGTCGCAACCATCCTGGCCTTGTGCGTGACCGATAGCAATTCATTTTGCTTTGGCGGTGAAGTCCCCATCATCGTTTACGATGCCAAGCGCGGCGTCGTTGAAGTGTTGGTCGGACTCGGAGCTGCGCCCAGGCTGGCGACGCGCGAACATTTCACCGCCATGGGGGGCATTCCCACCAAGGGCGCGCAGGCGGGCGCCGTCCCGGCCGTCCTGGACGCGGTCATTACCGCGCTCGATCGGTACGGAACCAAGACGTTCGCCGAGGTGGCCCAGCCGATGTTGAAACTCCTCGATGCCGGCCGAAAGAGCTGGCACGCCGACTTGGCTAAAACGATCCGTCGATTGATTGAAGCGGAAAAACGCGGGAATGGCGATCGCCGACGCGGCTTGCGACTGGTCTCTGATTACTTCTATCGCGGGCCAATCGCATGCGAGATCGATACTTGGTGCCGGGCAAACAGTTCTCTGCTGCGCTTCAGCGATTTGGCCAGGCATCGCACGCCAGTCGAAGACCCGGTCACCGTCGATTATCGCGGCTACACGGTGTGCAAGGGGGGTGTTTGGACACAGGGGCCCGCGCTGTTGGAAGCGCTGCAACTCCTCGAAGGCTTTGATCTGCAGAAGGCTGGCCTTAATCGGCCGGAAACAATCCATCTTGCTGTCGAGGCAATCAAGTTGGCGTTCGCCGACCGCGATGCATTCTATGCCGATCCCTATTTCGAGGATGTCCCGATCAAGCAATTGCTCTCGCCCAAGTACGCCGACCTTCGCCGCGGCTTGATTGATCCCCACCGCGCGTCACTGGCATTGCGTCCGGGCGATCCTCGCAACATGAAGCCGCTGCTCGAAAAGCCCGACCCCCGCATCGGCGTCGGCGGAGCATCGAAAGATACAACCACCTGTGTCGTCGCCGACGATCAAGGCAATGTGGTGGCGGCAACTCCCAGCGGCTTTACCGGAGTGCTCGTCGGGAAAACCGGCGTCTGGCTGGGCAGCCGACTGCAGAGCTTCAATAATTGGGCCGGCCACCCCAATTGCATTGAGCCTGGCAAACGGCCGCGGATCACGCTGACGCCAACCATCGTGTTGAAAAACAAAAAACCGGTGTTCGCCATCAGTGTCGCCGGCGGCGACGGGCAGGACCAGACGACATTGCAATTGTTGATGGACGTCATCGACTTCGGCAAGTCGCCCGCGGACGCAATTCGAACACCGCGATTCGGTACCAACCACCATCTCGGTTCGTTCGGACAGGCGCCGCCGGAACTCGGAAGCCTGCTGCTGGCCGCCGGCCACGAACCGACTCTCGCAAAGTCGTTGGAGGCGATGGGTCACAAGGTGAAAACGTCGCGCGGCGTGCTGTGGGCCCCGGTGATCCTGATGATCGATCCGAAAACTGGCCGGAAGGATGCGGCCGGCGACCCCCGAGCACGCAGACATGCGGGGGCCTATTGACTATGTCGCGCTCGCCGAATGGCGAGCCGAGCGTCCTGATTGGCGAGCCGAACGCCTTTCTTGGCGAGCCGAGCGGCGTAAGCCGCCGGGTGCTGACATTACCCGACGCCTTACGGCGTTCGGCTCGCCAAGGCAGGCGCTCGGCTCACCAATGCACGCGTTCGGCTCGCCAATCCGAACGCTCGGCTCGCCGAGGCAGGCGTTCGGCGCACTTGGAATTAACCCTTACTGCATTTTCACCATGTACAAAACACGTCTCTTCGCACTCCTAACTTGCCTGGTCACTTCCTCGATTGCATTCTCACAGGGAACATCAACCGATTATGAACGCTCGGCACGACTTGCTTCGATAACGCGTAACAAGGTCATTCGCGACAATGTCGATCCGCATTGGTTTGCCGACAATCACAAGTTCTGGTATCGCCTCGACCTGGGCCAGGGTGTTCGAGAGTTCGTCCGGGTGGATGCCGAAGCGGGCAAGCGCGGCCCGGCCTTCGACCACGAAAAGCTCGCCAACGCCCTGACGAAAGCGGCCCAAAAGGACGTCAAGCCGACGCGATTGCCCTTCGACTATATCGCCGTGGACGGTGATACCATTCGGTTCGTCGCATTCGATAAGGGGTGGGCCTTCGATGCCAAGGCGGGGACGGTGGCAGAAGGTCCAAAGCCGCCGGCGCCGCCCCAGCCACGCAAGGGACGCTTCGGTCGCCGGGGTCGACCCAGTATCCCCGATCGACCGGCACGCGAGCCACGCGGCGACAATCCCTGGGCGGTCACGGTCAAGGATGCCAACCTCTTCTTGAAAAAGCGAAACGAGGCCGAATTCCAGCTCACGAAGGACGGCACGGCGAACGATGGCTATTTGACCGGCAATCTATTCTGGTCGCCCGATTACACGAAGCTGGTCGCACTGCGAACGCAAAAGGGAGAGGAACGCAAAATCGACATGGTGCGATCCTCGCCGCCCGACCAGTTGCAGCCGAAGCTCATCACGCTGACTTATGCCAAGCCGGGCGACAAGTTGCCGATCTCCAAGCCGCACTTGTTCGATCTCGATGAGAAAAAAGACATCCCGGTCAGCGACAAGTTGTTCCCCAATCCCTGGAGCATCACTCGTGTGCGCTGGGACGCGGACGGCAAAGCGTTCACATTCCTCTACAACCAGCGCGGCCATCAGGCGCTGCGACTGCTCGAAGTCAACGCGGAGACCGGCAAGGTCCGTCCGATTATCAATGAGGAATCGAAGACGTTCATCGACTACGCCGGCAAGCAGTTTTTCCACGAAGTGCCCGGCACGGGCGAATACATCTGGATGTCCGAACGCGACGGCTGGAATCATCTGTACTTAATCGATCGCAAAACCGGGACGGTAAAAAACCAGATCACAAAAGGGAACTGGGTCGTTCGCTCCGCCGATCGCGTCGACGATCAGGCCCGACAAATCTGGTTCCAGGCGAGCGGCATCGATCCCGAACAAGACCCCTACTACATCCATTTCTGCCGCATTAACTACGACGGCACCCACCTCGTCCGGCTCACCGATGGCGACGGAGACCATTCGATTCGCTATTCGCCGGATCAGAAGCATTACCTCGATATTTGTTCGCGCGTGGACATGGCGCCGGTCACGGTCTTGCGAAGATCGCAAGATGGGAAACTCGTTTGCAAGCTTGAACAGGGGGACATGACCGCACTGACCAACGCCGGCTGGAAGGCGCCGGAGCGATTCGTCGCCAAGGGTCGTGACGGCAAGACCGATATTTATGGCGTCATCTATCGGCCGACCAATTTCGATCCCAAGAAGAAATACCCGGTGATCGAGCAAATCTATGCCGGGCCACAGGGGTCATTTGTGCCGAAGGCGTTTCGTGCGTTTCACTATCCGCAAGAGATGGCCGAACTCGGCTTCATCACCGTGCAGATCGACGGCATGGGCACCTCGAATCGCTCGAAAGCATTTCACGATGTTTGCTGCAAGAACCTCGCCGACGCCGGCTTCCCCGACCGCATTCTCTGGATGAAGGCGGCGGCAAAGAAGTACCCGTACATGGATTTGTCACGCGTCGGCGTCTATGGCGGATCGGCCGGCGGGCAGAATGCGCTCGGCGCCCTGCTTTTCCACGGCGACTTCTACAAGGCGGCCGCCGCCGACTGCGGCTGCCACGACAATCGCATGGACAAAGTCTGGTGGAACGAGTTGTGGATGGGCTACCCCATCGGCCCGCACTACGCGGCACAATCCAACGTCACCAATGCTTACAAGTTGACCGGCAAACTGCTACTGACCGTCGGTGAGGTGGATTCCAACGTCGATCCCGCATCGACCATGCAAGTCGTCAACGCGCTGATCAAAGCCAACAAAGACTTCGAACTGATCGTCTTCCCGAACGGCAACCATGGCGCCGGCGGCGGCCCCTATGGTGCACGACGGCGCAAGGACTTCTTCGTCAAGAACCTGCTCGGCGTCGAACCGCCGGATCGAAACGCTCCGAGAAGTGCCGCAGCGCCAAAGACGGCCGCTCAACCCAAAAAGGATGTTCCCGAGCCGAAGAAATCGGCCGAACCCAAGCCACCCGCCAAGCCAAAACCCGTTCTTCCGCCGGACCTGGTTCCGCTCGTCGCGAAGCCGGGCAGCGAAGTCCGTTCGCTCGCCCGGAATTTTGACTCTGATCGCGGTGCGCTGATGCGAAAATACGCCATCCCTACCGCCGCTGACGACTACGCCCGATTGCGCAAGTTTCACGACGACTGGCTGACCGCCATTGGCCGCGTCCCCCCTGCGAAACTCTCGGCTGCAGACAGGGAAGAGTTAGCCAGCCTGAAGCAGCGCATTGAGAAATCCGAGAACGAACTCGATGGAGCCTATCGTCAACAGGCGGAGATTGCACCGCTGTTGCCATTCCGGGATGAGATTGTCGGTTTGGAACTGGCCCGCCGGCGACTCGATCCGATCAAGCCAATCGAGCTGGCCGCTCAACTGTCCGAATTACGAAACAAGATCGATAAGACGCGTGAATTAGTCTCGGCGGAGATTGCCAAAGGCAATGTGGTCCGCCGGGTCTTTCTCAACAAAAGTCGCACCGAGCGCGCCGCAGAATCGGTGGCGGCCGTGCGAAGACTGTTGAAATCATGGGACAGTTTCTACGCCGGCTACGATCCATTGTTCACCTGGTGGACGGCCGCTCCATACAAGGAAGCCGACACCGCCTTGGAAAAGTATGCCTCGTTAATCAAGGACAAGGTGAAGGACCGGCCGAGCGAGGAGCACACGGTCGCCGACGGCCCAGTCATGCCGCGACCAGTCATGATCGGCAAGTCGGACGTACCGGATGTGACGGCGCTGCTGGCGAAGCCGAGTGAAATGGCCGGAGTAATTCAGCGCTATCAGGCGGACTTCGGACGCGGCCGGACGCCGGGATTTGCTGGGCGTGGATCGAGCGATCGCCGCGTTGCACAGTGTGAGTCCTGGCTCGACGCACTGCAAAAAGTCGACTTCGACAAATTGAGTCACACCGCACAGGTGGATTACGTCTTGCTTCGCACGGCGATCGAGAGCGATCTCGCCCGTGCGAAGTCGCCGGCCGCCACCAGCAGTCGACCCCGCCGGCCACGGGATAGCAACGAAATTGTCGGCCGACCGATTGGCCGCGATGCTCTGCTAGCCGCACTCAAGGCGGAAATGATCCCCTATTCGCCCGAACAACTCGTCGAGATGGCCAATCGCGAGTACGCGTGGTGCGAAGCGGAGATGAAGAAGGCCTCGCATGAAATGGGCTTTGGCGACGACTGGAAGAAAGCTCTGGAAAAGGTGAAGACGTTGCATGTCGAACCGGGACAGCAGCCGAAGTTGATTCAGAATCTCGCCAACGAAGCTATCAATTATGTGCGCGACCATGATCTCGTGACTGTTCCGCCGCTCGCCGCCGAGACCTGGCGGATGAGCATGCTGTCGCCCGAGCAGCAGCGCTTCAGCCCATTCTTTCTCGGCGGGGAATTGATCCAGGTTTCGTTCCCGACCGACACTATGTCACACGACGCCAAGCTGCAAAGCCTGCGCGGGAACAACATTCATTTCTCGCGGGCCACGGTTCACCACGAACTGATCCCCGGTCATCATTTGCAGCAATTCATGGTGGCGCGCTATCAGCCACAGCGGCGCATGTTTTCGACGCCGTTCTGGACCGAAGGCTGGGCCGTGTATTGGGAAATGGTACTTTACCAGAAGGGCTTCCCCAAAACGCCGGAGGATCGAGTCGGTCTAATGTTCTGGCGGATGCATCGCTGTGCCCGCATCGTGTTCTCGCTCGGCTTCCACCTGGGAAAAATGTCCTCGCAGGAGTGCATCGACTATCTGGTCGACAAGGTCGGCCACGAACGCGAGAACGCGACCGCCGAGGTGCGGCGATCATTTGCCGGCGGCTATCCGCCACTCTATCAGGCCGGCTACCTCATCGGCGCCAAGCAATTCTGGGCGCTGCGCCAGGAACTGGTCGTCAGCGGCAAGATGAGGGAGAAGCAATTCCATGACGCTATCTTGAAGCAAAGCCACATGCCCGTGGAGATAGTGCGGGCGGCCATCACCAATCAGAAGCTGACTCGCGATTACAAGCCGAGCTGGAAGTTCCTGGGCGACTTACCGGCCGCGGAGTGGCCCAAGCTCGCGAGCACGCCGAGCGGCCAATGAACCCGATTGCTTCAGCACCGCTTACTCCGCTGCGCTCCGTGCGCGGCTCTGATTACCGTTCATCCAGTGAGCATGTACACTAACCTTGCAGCGCGTTCCATGAAGAGTCCGAATGTCACATCCGCCTTCCCTACTGATTAGTAAGCTTTTGCCCCTTGTCGGCCCCGAGGGCCTGCTCACGCAACGCCCCGACCTCAAGGTCTACGAGTGCGATGGCTTCACGATCGAGAAGAACCAGCCGGACGTCGTTGTTTTTCCGAAGTCCACCGAGCAAATCGTTCGCATTGTCAAAGTCTGCAACGAGCTGAATGTTCCGTTTCTGGCCCGCGGGGCCGGGACCAGCCTGGCGGGCGGCTGCGTGCCGGTCGGCGGCGGGGTGATGATCGCGCTCGCCCGCATGAAGAAGATCCTCGAGGTCGATTACGCCAACCGCTATGCCGTGGTCGAGCCGGGCGTCGTCAACAAGTGGCTCACCGATCACTGCAAGGATCACGGGTTCCATTTTGCCCCCGATCCGTCGAGCCAAGGGGCCTGCACCATCGGCGGCAATGTCGCCACCAACTCCGGTGGCCCGCATACGCTCAAATACGGGGTGACGGTCAATCACGTGCTCGGCGTCGAGCTGGTGCTTCCCGACGGCCGCGTTGTTATGTGCGGTGGACCGGCCGAGGATAATCCGGGCTACGATCTCACCGGTGTGATCGTCGGCAGCGAGGGGACTTTCGGCATCGTGAGCAAGACGTGGGTCCGCATCACGCGCAATCCGCAGGCCTATCGCACCCTGCTGGGCGTATTCGATTCCGTGGACGACGCCACCAATACGATCAGCGACATCATCGGCGCCGGAATTGTTCCCGGCGCGCTCGAACTGCTCGACCAATTGATCCTCGGGGCCGTCGAGCAGGCGTTCAAGTTTGGCTTTCCGCTCGATGCCGGCGCGGTCTTGATCATGGAAGTCGATGGCTTGAACGCCGGCCTCGACGAAGAGGCCGCCGAGATTGAAGCGATTGCGAAAAAGAACAAGGCACGCGAAGTAAGGCGTGCGAATACGGAAGCCGAACGACTCTTGCTCTGGAAATCGCGCAAACAGGCGTTCGGGGCCGTCGGCCGCTGGCGCCGAGCTACTGCACACAGGACGGTGTTGTACCCCGGACCAAGTTGCCGGAGATGCTGCGCTTCATTACCGCGACGAGCGAAAGGTACGGAATCCGCATCGCCAACGTATTCCACGCCGGCGACGGCAACATCCACCCGATCCTGCTCTTCGACGAACGCGATCGCGACCAGGTCAAACGCGTGCTCGAAGCGAGCCACGACATTTTGAACGAATGCATCCGCCTCGGCGGCAGCGTGACCGGCGAGCATGGCATCGGCGTCGAGAAGCTCGATTTCATGCCGAGATTGTTTTCGCCGGAAGACCTGGCGATGATGATCCGCCTGCGCGGGGCATTCAATCCGACCAACCTTTGCAGTCCGAATAAGATGCTCCCCACCGCCGGCGCATGTGCGGAACCAAGCCGGCTAGAACAATTGAAACCCGGCCGGCGAGCCGCCGTTTAGCATCCCATACGACTTCCACACAGACGGTGCCCCATGATGTGCATAGTGGAGATTGCGTGCCTGGTATTTGGGATCATTATCTTGGCGAAGGGCAAGGTATCGCTGAGTGCAAAAAAAGAGGTTCGAGGCGGCCCGGCTTACATCATTGGGCTACTTCTTCTCGCGGTCTTTCCGCTGGCCGTCGTCATTGGTCTTGTGGTCGGGCTTCAAAAGGCCAAGCAAGGTGGACCGATGCAGTTTGACCTGTCCCTGGTGCTCATCGACGTGGGCGTGGTCGTGGGTTGTGCGCTGCCCGCACTCCTGATCGCCTTGGCTACTGCAAAGCCAAAGCGCCGCAAACGACGGCGTTCGCGGGAGGAAGAAGATTACGACGACTACGATGATCGGCATGATGATTACGACGACGTGCGGCCGCGCAAGCGTCGGGACGAATTGGAAGACGAAGAGGAAGAACGTCAGCGTCCACGTCGGCGCAATCGCGACGATGATGACTACGACCGGCCTCGCCGCGATGATTATTGAGTTTCGACCAGGCGATGCGGTGTCCCCGTGGCGGTCTTTCACACCAGAATTCCGACGGACCCGAACTTGCAATCCAGCATTTCCATCGACGAGTTTGGCCCACTGCCCGTCCAACGCCCGGTCTCGGTCGCCGAGTTGAGCGACACGGTTCGACGCTGCGGCGCCAATGGCGACGCTGTTTACCCGGTGGGCGGCGGCACCATGCTCGACTGGGGTCTGCCGCCAACCAAGCCGGGCGTGGCAATCGATCTACGCGGCCTGGATCGCGTGATCGACTACCCGGCCCGCGACATGACGATCACCGTTCAAGCCGGGATCACGATCGCCCGGCTTCAGGAAATGCTCCGCGTGGAGCGTCAGCAATTGCCCGTTGACATTCCGCTTCCGGAGCGAGCGACCATCGGCGGCGCCCTTGCGACCAACGCCAGCGGGCCAAGGCGATTTGGCTATGGCACATTGCGCGATTACGTCATCGGCATCAGCGTTGTCAACGACCGGGGGGAGGAAATCAAAGCCGGCGGCCGCGTAGTCAAGAACGTTGCCGGCTACGATTTGATGAAGCTCTTCACCGGTTCGTTTGGAACGCTTGGCATCATCGCGCAAGTGACACTCAAGGTAAAACCGCTCACCGAAGCGGTCGCTGCGATCGTCTCGCCGTGTTCCTCTGTGAAGCTTGAAACGGTATTGAACCAGATCATGCCGACAACGGCGACCCGGCCCACGATGCTGAGCGTCGCCAACGCCCCGGCGGGCTCGATGCTTGGAATGGACATCGCCGGCTACAGCGTCCTGATTGGCTACGAAGAAAAAGCACCGACGGTCGCCTGGCAGGTTCAACAACTGAATGCGGAATTGCCTGGCCATTTGACGACTCAATCGAGCGAGTTTCGGGGCGATTTGGCGACCGGGCTCGTGCGGCGATGGACCGATTTTCCGCTGGCGACGCACCACGGACTGACATTCAAAGCCAACCTGCTGCCGGCCGCAACCGCCGCGTTCTTTCAACTCGCCGATCGATTGTCCCCGAAGCCCGCTCTCGTCGCGCATGCCGGCAACGGCATCGTATTCGGCCGTTTCCCACCGGATACATCGCTGGAGCAAGCGAAACAGGCTCTCGATGAATTGGGCCGTGCCGCGGAGAAATCGTCGGGCAATGTCGTGATCATGCGTTGCCCGACGGCATGGAAAGCGGTTCTGCCGGTGTGGGGCCGGCCGACGGCTGATAGAGTGTTAATGCGGGCAGTGAAGGATAAGCTCGATCCGGGAGGCGTGTTCAATCCCGGCCGATTTGTGGATGGGATTTGAGGGGGGTGGAAAATGTCGATCGCGGAGCTACCGCGCAGGTTCAACGCAGCGGACCTCGACGCTGACGAACTGTACGAGATGATCGAGGGAGTTCGCGTAGAGATTCCACCGATGAGCACATACGCCACGCTCGTTGCAAACAACATTTCGCACGCGATTGCCGCCCATGTCGCCGCGAAAATCCTCGGCTGGTGTGTAGTCGAGACACTTTTTCGGCTGCCGCTGACACCGGAACGCAGTCGCCGGCCGGATGTGGCATTTGTCAGCACTTCACGCTGGCCTGCCGACCGTCCCTTTTCAGTTACCGAAAACGCCTGGGAAGTGGCGCCCGATCTCGCGATCGAAGTTGTTAGTCCGACCGATCGAGTCGAAGAATTGACCGACAAGTTATTCGACTACTTTGCGGCGGGTGTTCGTTGCGTCTGGATCATACATCCGTTTCAGAAATTCATCGAGGTGTATGACACTCTTAAGTCATGCCGGGGACTCACCGCGGAAGATGAACTTGGCGGCGGTGATATTCTCCCGGGTTTCCGAATCAACGTTGGCTCACTGTTTCCTCCACGGAAATAGGCGCCCAGGCGGATCTCTCTCGCGATGAGCATTGCACTCCCTGAAAAAACGTCGCTCGATGTCTTGCCCGCTGGCGGCCCAGCCATCGACTACGAACTCGTTCTCGACTGCGTCCACTGCGGACTTTGCACGTCGGCTTGTCCGACCTACGTCGAGAACGGGCTGGAAGCCGATAGCCCACGCGGCCGCATTTACTTGATGCGCAGCGTCATTGACGGCCAACTGGAACTGGATGAAACGGTCAAGAATCATCTCGATCTCTGCTTGAATTGCCGGGCCTGCGAGACTGCGTGTCCATCTGGCGTTCAATACGGAAAACTGATCGAACCGTTCCGCGAGTACATGGCCAAGCTCGAGCCGGGGCGTTCGATGAAATCGCTCAGCGGGTTGCAGCGCTGGCTGCTGTTGAACATTTTCCCATCCAGACTGCGCACCCGCCTCGCACTGGCCCCAGCCCGACTGGCACAATGGACCGGTCTCGATTGGCTGGCGCAAGAGCGGCTTGCTCAACCTGCTCCCCCGCCGCATGCGCGAGATGCACGGCATGCTGCCGGCCCTACATCGCCACTATGGATCGTTGCCGGAGGTCTTGCCGGCCGAGGGCACGCGCCGGGCGCGGGTGGCGCTCTTCCTTGGCTGCGTCGCCGATGCGATCTATCCCCAGACACAGATCGCAACGGCTCGCGTGCTCCAGAAAAACGGCTGCGAGGTCTGGATTCCCCGCGATCAGCAATGTTGCGGAGCGTTGCACTATCACTCGGCGATGGAAGAGCCGGCCCGGGAATATGCAGCGAAAAATCTCGCGGCGTTCGGCTTCACTGGTCCCAAGCTCGATGAACTCGATGCGGTCATCATCAACGCGGCCGGCTGCGGGGCGATGCTCAAGGATTACGGCCACCTGATGCACGACACTGAACAGGCCGACGCCGCCAAGAAGTTCGTCGCCAAGGCCAAGGACATCACCGAGTTCCTGGTCGAGCTGGGGCCGGTCAAGCCGACGCACCCGCTGCCGATTCGGGCAACTTACCACGATGCCTGTCATCTACGGCATGCGCAGCAGATCGCCAGTCCGCCGCGAAAGCTGCTTGAGATGATTCCGCAACTCGAACTGATTTCCCTGCCCGAAAGCGAGATTTGCTGCGGCGCCGCCGGCAGTTACAACCTGACGCAGCCGGAGATGGCCACGCAGCTCGGCGATCGCAAAGCCTCGCGCATTCAACAGACGGGAGCGCAAGCCGTGTTCATGGGCAACGTCGGCTGCCTGATGCAGGTCGCTCGTCATTTGAAGAAGGCGGCCCCGGACATCTGGGTCGCGCACACGATCGATGCGCTCTGGGCCAGCTACAGCGGCGAAATGCCCGCCGTCATTTCTTCTTTATCTGGCCGTTGAAGATCGCCGGATCGAACGGATCGGGCACCGCGTTCTTGGACGCGGCCGGTTTGCTATCCTGACCGAAGCGTTCCGTGGATTGCGGCGAGCCCGGCGCGACAACGTCGGGCAGCTTGCCCGGTTCCGCCGCAGTGGGAACCTCCGGCACGGCAGTTCCCTCGGTCGCTCGGGCGATTTGGGCCCAAACCTCAAGCGCCTGGTATGCGGGATGCGTACGCGTCTTGAACGGGGCCTCGGTCGCCTTGCCGTGCGGCAGCAAGGCCTTCGTCAGAATCGGGCTTGCGGCCGGATCTTTGGGGTTTACGAACGGCAATGCCGCCATCATGTTCCGCGTCACCGCGGACCGTCCGCCGGCTCGGGTGAGGCGGAACTTTCTCGCGGTGCCGTTGGCATGGCAGTTGGCACAGGTGTTGACCAGGATCGCGTTGATGCGAGTGGCGAATAGCGGAAACGATTCGCTGTTGTACTCAACCACCGGCACCTCGGTGACCGCCGCGTCGGGCTTCGGCGTTTCGGCCTTTGCCTGGATGATTTCAGGGTGATTCTCCGGTTGCCTGCGCTTGACCGCTTCTTCGAGCAGCGCGACATAGCGATCCGCGGCCAGGAAGCCGCGACGCATTTTGGCCGCGGCTCGGGCCTCGATCAACGCCTGCTCGGGCAATCCATTCGCGGCACACCAGCGGGCCAGCCGCAGCCGCTCGTCCGCATCGCCCCGATTCGAGCGGTCGGCAATCACGTGGAAGGCGGCCGTGCGATTCGCCACGACGGCCAGCACGCGGCTGGCCGGAATGGTGACACTGCTGCCCGACGGCTGACGAATCTCATATCCCTCGTCCACGCGAACGACCTCCCCTTCGAGGACGTTCTCGTTATCGAGGACAACGGTCCGAGCCGCGGCCGGCGGCGCGGCGGAAGCAACAGCGGCGCCAACCAAGGCGCACGCGAGCGAGCGGAATATGGCTTTCATGGCCGGCGGACGATACCGTCGCGCACTGTTGTGTCAAGAGGAAGCGAATTGCCAGCCTGCACCTATTCCAACTTTCCGCGGCTATTGCATGCGGGCGGGCACTTCATTTGTTCGAGAGCAGCAGAAAGTACGGCTGGCATCGGATTGGAAAACCGGACCCAGAGATATTGGGGCTCCCACAACGAATCGATCGGGTACGAAATCGTTACGCCTTCAACGTCTTCGGGCACGTAGAGGCCAATCGTTACAGAGCCATGCCCGCTGATATTTGCCTTCGCATAGTATGACAGCCCGGACCGCCCGGGAACGTGGCCTTCTGCCTCGGCTGAGCGAAACATGTTGGTCAGGTACCGCACGGAATCAGGGTCGCTCAACTCGATACGCATGCCCTGTCCCGATATCGTGAGCGAATTCAATTCGACTTCGTTGTCGCCCCGAATCAGCCGCTCAAATCCACGGCGCGGCGCCCGGTCGAGTAGCCAGCAACCGCCGACAATGGCGGCTATGATCACGATCACGAGCCAACGGCAGACGGTCGCCTTGGTGCCCTTCATGTGGCCAATTGTAGCTGACGATCGGAAAGCGACTCGAGCTTCGGAGATCTCGCTGCCATTCTTGCTATGCAAATGCCGCGGCAACTGCGTTCGAGCGACCCAACACCAAAGCAAAAGATCACACCAAGACCCAGAGAAAACCAACTTGTCTTCTTTGTGTCTTTGTGTGACCCTTGTACCACTATCCGTTTTACTCAGTCGTCGCCTGCGAAGCATTTCGCTCCCCCCGGATTTGCGGGGGGAGGTTCGCGATCTTACCCTCCCCCCGGCTTTGCGGGGGGAGGGCAGGGTGGGGGAAGAGGCGGCCGGGTCGGGATGCTGCAACCTCGGGCTGGAAGCACTTCGCCCCCCACCCTGCCCTCCCCCCGCAAAGCCGGGGGGGAGGGTAAGGCGGCGGCTCGGCCGCGCTGGGCCTTTGTGGTGGGGTCGGGATTGCTGCGTTCGCCCTCGGAGCATCGCCTCGCTCCGCGGGACGGGCTGCCATCTGGGGCAGTTCTTTCTTGAGCGTGAGCTTGGCGTCGGTTAGCGTAACGATAAGCAGGTCGAAGTGGCGGTCCAGGCGAATCTTCGGTGGGGGCCGGCCAATGCTCTATTTCACGCTCGTATTGTCGCTCATCCTCGTCGCCGTACACGCTTCGCCGGGTCGAAGGAAAGCGTTGACGCGGCTTCGCAGTCATCTGCCCGTAGGGTAGGCTTCCAGCCTGCCCGAATCCAAGGCAGGCTGGAAGCCTACCCTACGGGCAGATGATTGTTGAACGCTGCTCGCCATCGGGGTACAGTCTCCTCATCCCGTCAACATTTTCTCCGAGCTATCGCAATGCCAACCACACTCTCCCGTCGCTCGTTCCTGCAAGCCGGCGCTGCGTCCATCCTAACGGCCGCGAGTTGGTCGCGCGTCTACGGTGCGAATGAAAGGCTTCGCCTCGCATCTGTCGGTACCGGCGGTAAGGGCTGGTCGGACCTGACGGAAGTTGCCAA
Organism: uncultured Gemmataceae bacterium; assembly: GCA_963773845.1. Classification (GTDB taxonomy): domain Bacteria; phylum Planctomycetota; class Planctomycetia; order Gemmatales; family Gemmataceae; genus SIAJ01. The sequence goes on along the minus strand of CAVZCU010000009.1, from coordinate 1,637,970 downwards.
GAGCCCGCACGTTTCCGTTTTCGCCATCTGCGACATTGATGAGTCGAAGCAACATCTCGGCCGGGCCGCCGAGAAGTTCTCGGCGGCCGTTCGCGTCACCGATTGGCGAAAGCTGCTCGATCAATCCAAGGAATTCGACGCCATTACGGTGTCGACCCCCCGATCACATGCACGCCCCAGTGTCATTGCCGGCCATGCAGCTCGGCAAGCACGTCCACTGTCAGAAGCCGTTGACGCACACGATCTATGAAGCCCGGCAGATGCAACTGGCGGCGAAGAAATTCGGCGTCGTCACGCAGATGGGCAACCAGATTCAATCGCACGAGGCCTATCGAACTGCGGTGAAACTCGTTCACGATGGAGTGATCGGTAAGGTCAAAGAGGTGCATTCCTGGCAGGCTGGTCGCCTCGGCTGGATGCTCGTTGACGACCGACCGCCCGGCATGGACCCGATCCCGGAAACTCTGCACTGGGACGAATGGCTCGGCGTCGCCAAGGAACGGCCGTACAAGGCGAGGATTTACCACTCGTTCAACTGGCGGGCGTGGCAGGATTTCTCGAACGGCCAACTCGGCGACTTCGGCTGCCACATTCTCGACCCGGTCTTCATGGCCCTCGGGCTGACGGCGCCATTGACCGTCAAGGCAGAATCATCGCCGCTAAGTAAAGAAGTTTGGTACAAATGGTCCGTCGTCCATTACGAGTTCCCAGGCACCGAGCGCACGGCCGGCAAGACGCTCAAGGTCACTTGGCACGACGGCGAAGGCAAGCAGCCGTCGCACGAGGCGCTCGGACTGAAGGCCGATTTCAAGCTGCCCGGCGCCGGCTCACTCCTCATCGGCGAGAAGGGCTCGCTGCTTATCCCACACGTGGCGATGCCGCGGCTGTTGCCGGACGAGCAGTTTGCGAAGTTCCAGATCGAAAAAGTCCCGTCTGTCGATCACTACGTCGGTTGGGCGGATGCCTGTCGGGGCGTCGGCAAGACGACCTCGCACTTTGGCTATTCCGGCCCGCTGACTGAGACGATTTTGCTCGGCACAGTGGCCATGCGCATGCCTGGCGAGACGTTGAAATGGGATGCGGCCAAGATGGTGGTCAGTAATTCCGAAAATGCGACCACCCTCTTGCGCAAGAGGTACCGCAAGGGCTGGGAGCCACACTGGGTCGCGTAAAGTATATATCGTCGGTGAGCGTCGAGGCGTAAGCCCGACGTGGATCGGCCCCGGCTATACCTCTGCGCAATGTTCAATCGCGTTGACTAGTTCACCACGTCGGGCTTACGCCTCGACGCTCGCCCTGAATACGGAACCTGCCATGATTTCAAGCAATCAATTGGCGCCGTTGGTAATTCTCATTAGTTTCGCAGTACCCGCCCCGGCGATTGAACTCGTCAAAGCCGGCAAGCCTATCGCCACGATCATCTCCGACGTCAAGCCCGCCGGCAAGCCTGCGCAAGGGACGAAAGAAACAACCCGCTGCCAACTCCGGCGAAGCCCTGGCAACCCGCCTGCTCGTCGAGTGGATCAAGAAGATCACCGACGCCGAATTGCCCGTTGCCAGCAAGCCCGGCGACGGCCCGGCGATCTTCGTCGGCAAGGCGGCCATCGCGGCGGGTCTGAAACTCGATGACATCGACAGCCCGACAAAGGAAGGCGTACGCATCGTCGTCGAGGAGAATCGCATCCTCATTGCCGGCCAGAGCGAACACGCAACCGTGAAGGCCGTCTGCCGATTCCTGGAGCATCTCGACTGCCGGTACTTCATGGACGGCCCGCTTGGCGAGGTCTTTCCGCGTTCGGCCGATTTGAGCGTTCAGCCGATCACAATTACGGAGAAGCCGGGCTTGCTCGAACGCAACCCGAAAGGCCCGACCTGGCGAGGCGGCTATTGGAAAGAGTGGAACGGCGCCGGCGGCGAAAACTTCGGCCACGCCCACTCCTGGGGACGATACATTCCGAAGGGCACGTTTGAAAAACACCCCGAATACTTCGCAATGGGCGCTGACGGCCAGCGCAAGAAGGGCGATTGGCTCTGCACGTCGAACCCGGCCGTGCACGAGATGTTTGCCAATCAAGTGATTGCCGCGATTAAGAGTGGGACCAAGCACCCATCGATCTCGCCGCCCGACGGCCGCGGCTATTGCCAGTGCGATAAATGCAAGGCTCAGGACGATCCCAATGTGATCGAACCGTCGAGCGGAACTGTCGCAGTTTCCAATCGCTACGTCGACTTCTTCGACGACGTCGGCCGGCGCGTGGCGAAGCAGTGCCCGGATTCGGTGCTGAGCTTTTACTGCTACGCGGATTACACGCAACCGCCGACGATTAATCGCAAGTTGTCGCCGAACTTGTGCGCGGTCATCGCCCCGATTCGTTACTGCCGGCTGCACGCCTTCGGCAATCCGATTTGTCCTAGCCGCAAACAACAGGTGAAGATGGTCGACGGCTGGGCCAAGGTGGCATCGCGACTCGGTTATTACAACTACATGTACAACCTGGCGGATGCGACACTTCCGATGTTCAAGTACACGCCGTGCCGCGTCGAATTCCCGGCCCTCGCACAACGCGGCTTGTCGTTCATGACCATCGAGGTGCTTTCCAACTGGTACATTTACGGCCCGCAAATCTATCTGAGCTTGCGGCTGGCCTACGACCCGAAGGCGGATGCCGCGGCGATCTTCGATGACTATTGCACCAAGTTTTACGGCCCCGCGGCAGCGGCGATGAAGGCGTATTGGCTCGGGATCGACGAAGCGACCGCCAAGCTCGAATGCCACAGCGGCGGCTTCTATGGGCTCTCGGCCATCTATACGCCGGAGTTCATTCGCGCCTGCGAATCCCGACTGGCGAAAGCGAAGGAGGCGGCGAAGGACAACAAGGTCTATGCGGAACGCGTTGCGATGAACGCGGCCGGTTTTCAGAATGTGATCGACTATCGAGCAATCTGCGATGCGATGGCCAAGGGGCAATTCGCCAAGGCGAAGGAGGTATACGACGGGATGACCAAGCGGATCGACGGCCTGATCGCCAAGGGCTATGCGAACCGCGAATACGGCACCGCCTACCTCCGACGATTTCTGTCGAAAGCCATCGACGGCGGGGTCAAAGCGACTGCAGGGCCGAGCAAGGTCGTTCAAGTTCTATCGGACCAATGGCGATTCGCCCGTGACGACAAGGATCAAGGCGAGGCGAGCAAGTTTTTTGCAGCGGATTTCGACGATTCCAAGTGGAGGAAAGTGGCAACGTACTCGGCGACACTTAGCAGTCAGCGAATCGAGGAGAACACGATTCTCTGGTATCGCAACACGTTCACCGTCCCCGAGAAGCACGAAAAGTTGACGCTCTTGTTTCCCGAGGTGGATGGACTGGTGACGGTCTACGTCAATGGCAAGCAACTCGAGCCGAAAGCGGTCTTGCCTGTGCCGGCCCGGAAGAAAGCGAAAGCCGGTGCGCCGACGGTGCCCCGCCGAGCCCCCTTCGAGGCCGACGTCACATCAGCGGTCAAGAGCGGCGACAACGTCGTCGCCGTCCGCGTGGACAATCGCAAGATCAGTGAGTTGTTCCTGGGAGGAATCCTGCGGCCGGTTGTGCTCGTTTCGAAGCGATAGGACTCGTTTCCTCGTTCCCACGCTCCGCGTGGGAACGCCGGCCCACCGCTCTGCGGTGCGAGCGCTGTGGCGCGAAGCAAGCGTTATCCTCGTTCCCACGCTCCGCGTGGGAACGCCGGCCCACCGCTCTGCGGTGCGAGCGCTGTGGCGCGAAGAATGCGTTAAGGATATATGGGCGTCGCGCCGCGGAGCGGCGAGAACCTCGTTCCCACGCGGAGCGTGGGAACGAGGTTAAGTTATTTCTTCTTCGGCGCCTTCTTCTTCGGGCCCGGCTTGATGATCGTCTCCGGCGGGTCGGGATCGGGCACTTTTAATTCCCTACGCAGGCGCGCCAGTTCCGTTTCCAAGCCCTTCTGCACGGCAGCGTATTCCGTCCGGCCGTAGACGCTCGTCAACTCCTTGGGATCCTTCTTGAGATCGAACAGTTCCCAGTAGTCCATGTTCGGTTCGTAGAAATGTACAAGCTTGTATTGATCCGTCACCACGCCGTAATGCCGGGCCACATTGTGTGGTCCCGGATGCTCGTAGTAGTGGTAATAAAAGCTCTTCCGCCAGTCGGCCGGCGTCTGTCCTTTCAGGATTGGCACCAGGCTGCGGCCCTGGACGTCCTTCGGAACCTCGATCCCGGCGGCATCCAGAAACGTCGGCGAAATCGATATTGCTGACCAGGTTGTTGTTCACGCTGCCCGGTTTGATCTTGCCCGGCCAGCGAACGACCAGCGGCGTCCGCAGCGATTCCTCGAAGATCCAGCGTTTGTCGAACCAGCCATGCTCGCCGAGGTAGAAGCCCTGGTCGGCACAGTAAACGACAATCGTGTTGTCGCTCAGTTTCTCTTGATCGAGATAGTCGAGCAACTGGCCGACGCTTTCATCGACGGCCTTGATGCAGCCGAGATAGTCGTGCATGTAGCGATTGAATTTCCACTGCACGAGTTCCTTGCCCTTGAGGTTCGCCTCGCGGAAGGCCTTGTTGCGGGGCTCGTAATAGGCATCCCATTTCTTTTTCTGTTCGGCCGTCAGGTTGCGCGGCGGGGTCAGTTTCAAATCGACGTTGTTCATCGTCTTCGCGACCATCATGTCCTGCACGTGCTCCGCCTTGCCGCGCCCCGCGTAGTCGTCGAAGAACGTATCCGGCAAGGGGTAGTTGCGATCCTTGTCGTGGCCCAAGTGTCGCAAGGCCGGATCCCATTCGCGATGCGGGGCCTTGTGCTGGCACATGAGGAGAAACGGCTTGGACTTATCGCGATGTTTCAGCCAATCGAGCGAGAACTCGGTGATCAGATCGGTGACGTAGCCTTGATGGGGCATGCGCTGCCCGTTGCGAATCATCGGCGGGTTGTAATAGACCCCCTGACCCGGCAGGATGTTCCAATAATCGAAGCCGGTCGGGTTGCTGACCAGATGCCACTTGCCGATGATCGCGGTCTGGTAGCCGGCCTTCTGTAAGAGTTTGGGAAATGTGAACTGCGCGCCATCGAATCGGCTGTTCGTATTGTTGTAAAAGCCGTTGATGTGGTTGTACTTCCCGGTCAATACACACGCTCGCGACGGCCCGCACAAGGAATTGGGGACAACGCAGCGATCGAAGCGCATTCCTCCTTTGGCGATGCGGTCGATGTTTGGCGTGTCGAGCAGTTTGGATGGAAGACCGTAGGCGCTGATCGCCTGGTAGGCGTGATCGTCCGAGAAGATGAAGACGATGTTCGGGGGCGTTTGCTTGGGCTGTGCATTTGCCGAAAGGCACAGGAGGAGTGGGAGCACGAGTCCGAGGAAAGCGGTGCGCTGTGGCATATGCGGCTCCGGGGTTGGCGGAATGGGGCGCCATTCGTTGCAGATTCGTTGCAGATTCGTTGCAAAAATGGACTGTTTCGTTGCAAAGGGGTGTGGGTGTGTGTGCAACGAACGATCCATTGCCCCGACACTTCCTCCATATTTCGGTAGGTATCGCGCGTAAAGTGCATTTCCCGGGAATTCGGTCGGCCCGGCCACGCATACGATAATCGTCAAGGTTCCCAGGATCGCACTTCGCCCGCAGCAACAGGACTCTCCGTCATGACCAATCGCTATCTGGCTGCCGCTCTAACGCTTGTGCTCGGTTCCTCCATCACCTATGCCGACGACGCGAAGCGGGCCGTCGACCCGTACGACCAATCAAAAGTCCCACTCGAAGTCGAGCCGCCCGCCGGCTTCAAGGGCAAGAAGATCGTCCTCGTCGCCGGCCACAAGAGCCACGGCCCCGGCGAGCACGAGTTTTTCGCCGGCTGTGCGGTGCTGATGAACTTGCTCAAGCAAACGGACGGCGTCTGGCCCGTCATGGCTCGCGATGGCTGGCCGAAGAACGAAAAGATCTTTGATGGCGCCGCGACGCTGGTCTTCTTTATGGATGGCGGCGGCGGGCACCCGGTCATCAAGCCGGAGCACATGGAAAAGCTGCAGAAGTACATCGACAACGGCGTCGGCTGGGTCAATCTCCATTACGCGGTCGAGTATCCCAAGGAACAAGGCAAGCGGATCCTCAGTTGGATGGGCGGCTATTACGAAACGGGCTATTCGATCAATCCGCACTGGGACGCTCAGATTCGCTCACTGCCCAAGCACCCGATCACCCGCGGTGTGAAGCCGTTCGTGTTGCGTGATGAGTGGTACTACAACATGCGCTTCCCAGAGGACATGAAAGGAGTGACGCCGATCCTGACCGCCATCCCGCCGGACAACACGCGTGGCACGAAAGCGGCGAAGGAGCATCTCGGTCGTCCGGAGCACATGGCATGGGCGTACGAACGCTCGGACGGCGGCCGCGGCTTCGGCTTCACCGGCGCCCACTTCCACCGCAACTGGGCGGATGAGAACTTTCGCCGACTGGTCGTGAATGCGATTCTCTGGACCGCGAAAGTGGATATTCCCGAAGGCGGAGCGAAAGTCGATTTCGACCCGGCGGATCTGAACAAGAATCTGGATCGCAAGGGCAACGGGCCATTCAAGCCGATTTTGCCGCCGCCGACGAAGTCGCCTACCCGCAGGTAGCAGGGACATAAATCAGCGCAAGAACTCGCGAACCGTTGTCACCCGATGTTCTTGCGCGGACGCGAACACGGCCTCGCACAAGGCAATTGTTTCCAGATTGTCGCGGCCGCAGATCTCGGGCTGCGTGCCTTCTTCGAGCGCGACCAGGAGTTGGGCCATCGTGCCGATGAAGGCGTCCGGGAACCAGACCTCGTCCCAGCGCGGCTGGTGCCAGGTAGCGTTCCCGATGAGCGTGTAGTCGAGCGTGCTCGGCGTGCGCGTCGGATAGTTCGGCCAGCCGATCGTGCCGCGGGCCATGCCGTTCGTCCCCTCGACGCGCCACTTGATCCCTATGTCGGCGGCCGCTCCTTCCCGAGCCGGCCCAGCCCAGACGTCGTCGCAACTCGTGGCGCGAATGCCGGAATCGTATTCGAGGATGTAGAGGTTGATGCCATCCGAATGGGGGAACTTCGTCCGCGGATCGGGTCGAGTGCTGGCCAGCACGCGATCGGGCGTGCCGAACCAGTAGCGAAACGTGTCGAGATGATGAATGCTCATCACGAACGTCGACAGCGAGGGCAGCTTCTGACTCCACGGCATCCAGTGTGGAATCGCCCGCATGTCGATTGAAGCGAGAACGATGTCACCCAGCGAGCCGCTATTCAGCAGTGATTTCATCGCCCGAACGGATTGGTCGTAGCGCATATTCTGGTTGACAGCCAGAACGATCCCCGCTCGCTCGCAAGCTTCGACGCACGCCCTGGCTTCAGCCACGGACATCGCCAGCGGCTTCTGAGCCAAGATGCCGCGAACGAGTTTCCGCTCGGCGGCCCTGTGGATGATCTCCGGTTGCGCATCCGGCGGCACGGCGATATCGAGGACTTCGATTGTCGGATCATTCAGGAGTTCGTCGATTGTGGAATGGACGCGTGGAATGCCGTGCTGCGTCGCGACGGCTCGCGCCGCTCCTTCCGTCCGCGACGCGATGGCGACCGGATTGAAGCCGGCGTTGCGATATGCCACTAAGTGGCAATCGCGCATGATGAAGCCGGCGCCGATACAGCCGATGCGCCAGTCCATTCGGGCCGGGAGCCGGGGGTCGTGGTTCAGGGAGAGGTCCAACGGAGTTCTCCGGAATCAGTCTTCGAGACAAGGATGCCGATCCACATACGGCCGATCGCGAAGTCGCCGCACCTCCGCCTGCCATCGCTCGACCAGGGCAGTTAGCCGCTCGCGATCCTCGGCGGTCAGCCGGCCAATCTCCTCCAGCCGCTCTCGCTCGTAAACGGCCGAATAGCACCTCGCTTGGGCGACGAACAAATCCGAAAGTTCCCGGAATCCAAACGCTGTGTGCCAGGCAATGCTCGCCTCGTTCGCCAGCATCGCCGAACTGCAGAGGGTAGCGAATCCGGCCGCAACCAGCTTGTTGACTGCCGAGGCGCCAACCGCCGTCGCCAAGCCCTGTCGAAAGTACTTTGGGCGTACAAACACGCAATCCAGTAACGGCGGCCTCGAAGATCGATCTTTGACCAGTGCGGCAGCCGCGACGTGCCCACCTCGGACCACGACGGTCGACGCCGGCGACCACGCCCCGCGGACGTCGCCGAAGAACCCTTTGACATACTCGGCGGCCTTGGCCCGGAATCCCCTCATCGGGTAGTCGGCATACTCCGGAGCAAACCGGAACGAGTCCACGAACGCCGCAACAAACTCAGCGGCGTCGTCTGGGCGCGCTGGCCGCAGTCCTCGGGTTCGAGGTACTGTGCGCCGGGCAAGGTCGAGTTCGAACGTCACCTGCACCCAGGACGGGCGAACCCGAGCCATTCCGCCGTAATACTCCCGCTTCCAACCCGGCCGAAACGGAATAGTACGTTCGAATGTCTGGAATGACATTTTCCGACGGATCGCCCGGACCCGCCAACCGGGACGGTGGTTGTCGGTAGCGGACATGGCGGCCTCAACCGTTCGCCAACACCGGCAGCCCGCGGAGTTCGCGTGGCAACGGGAAGTTCACATGCTCCTCGCGCACCATTCGGCTTTCGACCGTCGCGCCGAATCGATTCTTCAGGTACTCGATCACTTCCTGCACATTCTCTTCCGGAGCGCTGGCGCCAGCCGTGACGAGCACCGTGTCGCTCGGCCGCAGCCAATCGTCGCGAATGTCGCGGAATGTGTCGATCAGATAGGCAGTCTTGCCGCGCTGCCGGCCGAGGTCGGCGAGGCGATTGCTGTTCGAACTGTTCTGACTGCCCAGGACCAATATCACGTTTGCTTCGGCCGACAGTTCTTTCACCGCTTCCTGGCGATTCTGGGTGGCATAGCAAATGTCCGACTTGGCCGGCCCGACGATCTGCGGATACTTGTTGCGCAACGCCGCGATAATTCCGGTCGTCTCATCCACACTGAGGGTGGTCTGCGTCAGGTACGCAACTTTCGCCTCGGCCGGCAGCGTCAACTGAGATACGTCATCTTCGTTCTCGACCAGCAAGATCGCGTGCGGCACTTCACCCATCGTGCCGACCACTTCGTCGTGCCCCTCGTGGCCGATCAAGATGATCGTGTAGCCTTCACGAGCATAGCGAATGGCTTCCGTGTGAACTTTCGTGACCAGTGGGCAGGTCGCATCAATGGCGCAGATTTCGCTCGGCCGACGCGATGCGAATGGCGGGCGCGACGCCATGAGCGCTATAGAGCACCGTCGAGTTGGCCGGCACCTCGTCAATTGAATCGACGAATACAACTCCACGGTTGCGAAAGCGTTCAACGACGGCCCGGTTGTGAACGATCTCGTGATAGACGTAGAGCGGAGTGCCAAAGGCCGCGAGCGCCGTTTCGAGCGCATCGACCGCCATATCGACGCCGGCACAGAACCCGCGGGGGCTCGCGAGGATGACGTGCATAGTAATTCCCCCGAATGCCAACCGCAATCGGACCCAACCCGTTCACCGAAAAGCCACAAGGGACGCGGCATTGCCGGAATCCGGCAGCACAGCGTCCCTTGTTGGTTTTACACGAAAGCGATGGCTACTTGTACTCAAGCTTGGTCACGCTGATGACCATCTTGTCGCCTTCCTTCTTGACCGTGCCCGTGACGGTGCCTTCCTTGCCAGCCTTGCAGATGTCTTTGTGATACTTCTTGTTCGAAGCAGCGTCGAACCAGTACAGCTTGTCCTTGACCTTGATCACCGTCCCACACTTGTCGGCAATTCCGAGGTCGCATTTCGGGCAGGTGATTGTCCCGTTGAGCGTTTCCTTCTTGGCCTTATCTTCGGCGGAAGCGGGGGCGCTGACAAACGCAGCAAAGGCGAGAGCCAGGACGGAAGCGAGCAGGATACGAACCATCTCAAGAACCTCCACTTGTGATGTTGCGGGTGACGGCCATTGGCGGCCGCATCCCTCTCATGATAGCCTAGGCAATATAGCCGCCAGCCAGTCAATCCGCAACAGGCAAAATCGGCGGGACGGATTGCCAATCCATCCGACTTGGACAAACGCTTGTGCGACGGACCCGAAATCCGTCCCACAGTCATCGATCATCATCGTCATCGTCATCATGCTTCTTGACGGATGGTCGAAAGAATGCAGCCCGGACGGGCGGCGGGACCGTGGAATTGGCACCCTTCACCGCTTTCCAGATCACTTCGTTGAACAACAGGTCATCCGCCTGGTCTTCCTTCTCCAGATTCGCATGCTGTGACCAGTCGGCGCCCCACGCTCCCGCCACGTTCACCGCCTTGAAGTCGGTCCTCGGAATCTCGTGCGCATAGGGGGCAAAATCCGGCTTGCTCGTAAACGAGCGATACATCGGTGTCGCCGCCGCATCGAACTGGCTCATCGGCTTGAGACCAAGGATCAACTCCATCGTGCGCAATAGACTCGTCGTCGAATACATTGTCGAATCCACATATTTGCGCTTCGTGTAGGGCGAAATCACCAGCGATACCACGCGATGGGCGTCCACGTGATCGGGCCCATTCTGGGCGTCGTCTTCGATCACAAAGATCGCCGTGTCCTTCCAGAATTTGCTCTTCGAAATCGCTTCCACAACGAGTCCAAGCGATAGATCGTTGTCGGCTACATAAGCGGTCGGCGTCGGCTTACCGACACTCGTGCCCGACGTGTGATCGTTGGGCAGCCGCAAGATCGTCAGTTGCGGAAAGCCCCCGTCCTTCTCGAAGCGATGCAACTCTTCGATAAAGCGTTCCGCCCGCTTCAAGTCGGGATAGTCCAGATCGAAGCTGCGAAACTTGGGATCGAAGTGTCCTTCAAGGGCCTTCACGCTCGCCTTGGCATCTTCGTAGGTGCCGTCGGCTTTCTTTCTGCCGTTCTTGATCCATTCGCCGTACGAACGATAGCTAACATTCGCCTCCGCACAACGATCCCAGATATAGCCGCCGCTCGGCCGAGCGACATAATCGAGATTGCCTTCGGCCGGATAGCCGAAGCGCTTCTTCGGACTGCCACGGTAGCTGAGCGGCCAATACTTCTCGACAAAGTCCGTGGCGTACGCTCCCATCGACCATTCATGCCCATCCGCGGAAACCTCGCCATCGACATAGATGTTGTCGAGCAAAACAAACTCGGAGGCGAGTTTGTGATGATTCGGCGTGATCGCCGCGGGGAACAGGCACAATTCCTTTTCACCGTTCCCTTGCGGCATGTCGCCGAGGACCTGATCGTAAGTGCGATTCTCCTTGATGATGTAAACGCAGTGCTTGATCGGCGATTTATCGCCGAGCTTTTCTGGAATCGGATTATCCTCTTCGATGCCGTCGCTGTTGGCGCTCACATCCTTCTTAAGCGGACTGCAAGCATAGGCCTGCTTGCTATAGCTCGCCATCGCCGCCGGCGTGGGCAAATTGATGACGCTGACCGTGCCCTTGAACAGGGCTCCGATGTACTCGCCGAGATTGCGGCCCGGCTGGTTCGGGTTCGGACCATTGCGATTCGACTTGCTCGATAGCCCCTTGCCATTGCAAACATAAATCTTCTTGTCGAACGAGTTGAAGCGCACGGACGTCGGATACCAGCCGGTCGGAATGAAGCCGAGCGGGATTGCCTTTCGTGGATCGTTGACGTTGAAGGCGCTGAGGTTGTTGGCATCCGCATTGGCGACGACGAGAACACCATCCGGCAAGAGCGCAAGGCTATTCGGCGTGTTGCCACTCGGCGCCGCCGGATACAGTGCACAATTGATCGTCTGGATCGCTTCGAATGTATTGAGATCGAAGACGCTGACCTGCGTGGAATTCGCACACGCCACGTACAACGCTTTTCCCTTTGGATCTACAACCATTTCCGTCGGGTGCGCAGTGCCTCGGCAAGCGCTTGACGACCTGATTTTTCTCCAGGTCGATCACCGCCACATGAGCATCGGCCCAGAGGCTCGCGAACAAGTGCTTGCCATCCGGATGAGGGAGGCATGCGTAGGGATGAACGCCCGGGTCGCCGAGCGGATCGGTCGATTTTTGTTTCTTGCGTGGATCGCCGTCCTTGGGATCCCGGCGACCGTCGGGCGGGCTCGGGGGTTCGCCCTTTGGCTTCACACCATTGGCCGCGACTTTGGTCTTGCCGACCGGGATAATCGTCCAGTTTTCCGGATTGTCGGCGGGAATGCGAACGACCAGATCGCCCCACGTGCAGCACGCGTAGACTTCGCGGCCGAGCGCATCGGTCGCGACTCCGCCGACCACGAGCTTTTCGCCAGCGCCATTCAAATTCATCGTCCGCGGACTGGACAGCAATCCGCGGCTGAACTCGAATTCATGCACGACGCCAAACTCGCCGCCGCTCACATAGACCCGGCGTCCATCTGGCGAGAAGCAAATGCCATAAAACGTCTGATCGACGGGCACCCGGCAGACGATCTTCTGCCGGGCCCGGTTCAGGTCGATGATGACGACCTCATGTTCTTGCCAGCCGGCATGCAAGACGGCGAGATACTGACCACTCGGATGGATGGCGGAATTGATCGGTAGGTTGCCGACTTCAATCTGCTTGCCCGCCGGCCGCAAGCGCCATTGATTGGGAAGCTGCACAAAGCCGTCGGCGAGCAAGCCCGGCAGGACGCGGGGCGGCGCGGCAGCAATCATTTTCGGCCGCGGCGGATCACGATCGGCCGGCTTCCGGTCGTCGAGTCCGGCAAACACGAGGAGACAAGTGCCAAAGCAGAGAGCAAGTGCTGTAAGAGAACGAGAGCGCATGGGTGTACTTCCTGTGCCATCCGGCGGGACTCGGTGATTATGGGAAAACAGCCGTCGCGTGGAAATGAAGTTTTAATGTGATATTGGCCGAGCACGCAGTTGCACGTCGACGAATTTCGGCAGTGTGATGTAAAGAAATTGCAGGCGGTCGCGCGACATGCTACGATTTGCCCTGTTTCGCTGAGTGAGGCTCGGCAATCATCGGCGTCGCCAAACGATTCATCACTCCGACCCCCGAACAAATTATGGCCAGGAGATGTCCCAGTTGCGGGCGTGCTGGTCGAGTAGTCCGCTATCGCACGTCAATGTCAATCAAGCCTGTTCCGAGCACGACCCATGAAAGGAAGTCACGCCAATCGCAAAGCAACCAGGGAGGAGATGGCTTACGCGAGCCAGGTGATCCAGGAGGCGTATCCGGAATACGAAGTCGTCTGGGGCAGCCACGGCGACTACGGCGGACATCGAGCGCCACGGGATCATACGCTCGCATTCCGACTACGCGACAAATGGGGAAAGTATCACTCAAACGTGATTTGGGTCGCACCCGACTCGCTATCCAGCATCACAGTCGGGTGGGTCAAGAAAATGGTCGAGCGCGGAACGAGTAATAAATCGAGATCCAGACGCAGGTAGCACTTTGCAGTCGCTTACCGGGGAACAAGATCATGTCCCGCAATCGTCGCCGATGGATCGGTGTCATCGTCGCTTTGATTGCCGTCGTTGTGGTCGTGCGGTGGTACATCAACAAGGGTAGGCCGTACACGGCGTCGGCGATGTCCTTCGATGACAGCTCCGATCATCTACGGCAAACGGTAATTGTCCCGACCTTGGATTCGCCGATTCCCGATGGCAAGTCGGCGATCTGGTGCGCATCATTTCAACTTGCCTGGAATCGGATGAGGGATGATGTGACGAAAGGACCGATACAGCTTGCCAACGCCCAGCCGATGGCGGACCGGCTGAATCGCGGCGATCAAACCGAGGATGATATCGATCCCGCGAACTTGTACGCCGCAGCCGGTTTGGCAAAGGACGGCATTATCGACCGGATTCGAGGCGAAATGGCGGCTAAGTTTCCGAACGCTCCGAGCCCACACCTTGATTCGCCGGCGGGCGGGGCAGTTGCCTACTCCTACCTGCAGGCGTCCGCAAAGTTTGATATTCCCTACTTCGATAACGACGAACCATTCGGGTTTACAGACTCCTCAGGGAACAAAACGGTGGTCAGGTCGTTCGGCATTCGTGAGAAGGATGATTACGCATTTGAACAGCTTCGTGGGCAGGCCAAGATCCTTTACCGCTCGGACGACGACGACCGGCACGGTACACAAGTTTCCGAATTCATCATCGATCCGTGCCAAACGTCTCGGCCGTATCAACTCGTATTGGCGCGCGTGAATCGAAAGGACAGCTTTGCCGCGACGTTGGCGGATGTTGAAACAAAGATCGCCAAAAGCCCCCCGAAGTATCATTCCACTTTGAACATTATCGACACATTGCTCGTGCCCAACATGGCGTGGCAAATCAGTCATCACTTCACGGAGCTTGAGGGTCGAGACCAGCTATTGCTCAATCCCGGCTTGCGTGGGCTCTACCTGGACACTGCGATGCAGACGATTCGCTTTCGGCTCGATCGCAGCGGCGCCGAATTGTCATCGGAGTCGAAAACGTACTATAAACCCACCGCAACCTACTTTGATTTCAATCGCCCATTCCTCATCATGATGAAAAAGCGCGATGGCAAACATCCGTTCTTCGTCATGTGGGTCGACAACGCGGAGTTGCTGCAGCGGAAGCCATAGGACATCGCACATGGACTTTAGTCGCAATGAAGCTTTTTCCGCTCACCGGCTCGGCGGCGAGCCCGTGCCGGAGGATGTACAGAAATTCCTGCGCATGCGGACGAATTGGCGGGGCAGACTGAGGTCGCGTTGAACTGGGAAGACGATGACTGGGCCCCATGGTAGACACGAGCTATCTCAGCGCCGCCGATCGAGCCAACCCGGACATCATGGCCAACGTCCGGGCGATCGCAGCAGTCTGCGAGTTGATCGCGTTCGTCGCCGCCGACCAGGAGGACGAATATTACGGATACTGGCGTGGGCCGGGCAAACGGGCGGTCGCGGACTCGCCGATTGTCAAGTTGGACAACGAGGGGCAATTCAGCTTGTGTGCCGGCACGACGTTGGCAGAGGCTCTTTTGGGCCAAACCTATGGCGAAGAACAATTCACGGACTTGCGCGACTGGTTCCGATCAATCGGCATTGCGACTGCGGCGGAATCTCCGGAGGATATCGAGTATCGAAAAGACGAATCTTCCCCTGAAGCAATTCATAAAGACCTGTATTACCGGTACCGAAAAGAGGCAGGCCTACCGTAAACAACGGAATCCCTTTGTGATTCATTTCTTGGCTATCACATCGTACGATCTCGGACCGGAATCACGGCGAAATGATAATGAGACGCAAACGAGTCGAAGTGCATGATCTGATGCAAACGGGCTATGAGTACCATCTGACCGAGCCGGTGGGTCGTCATTTTCATCCGGACTTCCGCCCGCAATTGACGCCGAAGGAAATGCTCAAGCTCGGCGTTTTCGGCGGAAAATACATGACCGATTGTGCCGTCGAGTTTCCGGACGACTGGTTCTCCCACGCCAAGCTATGCCCGGAGCGACACGATCCGCAATTGAACTTTTTCGGAGTCAATGCTTCGCAATCGCTGTCGATTTGGCGAGCCAAGGGCTGGATTTACCACGAGGATCCGCGGGGCTGGTTTCAATGGTATTGCCGGTACTACCTCGGCCGGCGCTGTCCGGACGACGAGCGGCAGATGCGCCGCTGGCGAGCCATTCGCCGGCATGTTGCGCAAATTGAAAAGAACTGTCGACGCCGGGATTGGAACTGTCGGCGCAAGCAACGGCAAGCCGTCTTGCACTGGGCCTACGACTCGCGCAGACTGTGATGCCACTCAGGATCACTTTTCGACGTGGATGTCGATGGCGGAAAAATGCTCGTGATCGCTGTCGGTGTTTTGCGTTTCGACTCGGAGCAGATAGATTCCCGGCTTGTCGATGTGGAATTGCACCTGAGCGCCGACCCGGCAGGCAGGCTTGAAGGGCATCTTGAATTTCCCATCCGTGACGGCGCCGTCCTTGAAGCTTGGCACCTCCTTCTGGCCGATCTTTTCTTCGCGGACCACGAAGTAGCGCACGGTGACGTTCTTCTTCACGCCGTGCGGATAGGTGTTGGTCAAAAAGAACTGCAGAACCAACGGCTGGCCTGCGGTGACCTTGGCCACCGGGCGTTTGTTCAGGCCCCCCTGCGGCGGATCGGTGTCGGCGCTGGCCGTGACCGCCTCGCCCTCGGCGCCCGTCACCGGATCGTGCGGGATTACTTTTAGTTCGATTCGCGCATGTTCCGCGTGAACGCTCAATGGCAATATCAGAGCAACAATGGCCACCAGCAGATAGATCGGTCGCATTGAATGTCTCCGTCGAAATTCAGGGCACTTTGACGTCGAGAGCGGCGAACTGTTCGTGTCCACCCACGCCGGCAATGCCCCCGATCGTCTCGACACGCAACAAATAGAGCCCCGGCTTATCGATCGCAAAATGCAGTTCGCCCTCATTCGTTTCCTTGGGCGTGAAGTCCATATTCAAGGCCGTCTCGGCCAGCACCGTGCGGTCCAGTTTCGGCAGCGAGGCTTGGCTCGTCTTCTCGGCGCGAGCCGCATAGAAGTGAATGGTCACTTCCTTCAACGTCTCCTTGGGGTCGTTGTAGACGAACTTCCATTGAACGGTCACGCGTTGGCCCGCCTTGATCGTCAGGACCTCTCGTTCCTTCGGCGTCGTCAGCCGCGAAACCGCCTCGCCGTGCACGGTCTTGCTCGCCTTGCCGGCACTCACGGTCAAGTTGATGATAAACGGCTCGTCCGCGTTCGCTTGAGAATTGAAACAGGCCGTCAAAGTAATCGCGGCGACGAGAACTCGAAGCATGGGGGACTTTCCGGGGGGTGGGTCATCCAGCCGATTTGATCGTATGCGGACGCAAGCAATCGTGCTAGTGAAAAGCCAAGAAAGTGCATTTCAAACCGGCAGCGGCCACTCATTTCCCGACGGCGCATCGACCGGCACTAGCCCATTGAAGAAATACGCTTGCACGTCGCCAGCAAAGTCGGCAATCGCGATTGACTCGCGACGGAACCAATCGGGCACGCCCTCATATTCGTCGAGCATTGCCAGCGTTCGCTCGTCCACGGCCCAGAGTTCCCCTTTCACCGCGAGACCGTGACTCTTGGTCGATGACAAGTCCCGGATGCCAGCCGAGACCATACAGGCGATAAATCGGAACGGTTTCCGCGGTGCGCACAAACTCCTGGCCCGCGAGCATGGAGTTGCTCTTTTGGCCAGACTTCAGAGTGCCGTAGAAGAAGAGAATAGTGTTGCGCATCATTATTTCAGGGCGAGCCGCCGGCGTTAGCCGGCGGAGAAAGCGTTCCCACAATTGCGATTGTTTCTCCGCCGACTAACGTCGGCGGCTCGCCAAGCACAAGTAATATCGTCTCCCGATCACTTCTTGAACGGTGGCGTGAAGTCATCCGTGCGGAATGGCGACGCCGGCAGACCCGCCTTGTTGAACAGATTCGCTACCGGGAAATTCGCCCAGCCGAATCGGACAGCGACCGGCTTCGCCACCTGGTCGCACCAAACGACCACGTGATCGCCCTGAATCAAGGCGGTCGCCGGGTGAAAGGCCTTGTCCTCGCCCGCGATCGTAAAGCCGACCAGCTTACCGTCCTTGCCCACGTCCGCTGCGCCCGGCATCGAGAACTGGCCGACCGATAAACCGCCATCCATGTGATCGAATGACAGGATCGCTTTGGTTCCTTCCACCATCATGGACTTGTAAGCGGGACCACTCGATTCGACTTTTCGACCGTAGGTATTAGCCAGTGCAAGCAGTGCCAGCCGGCCGCCCACCGGCTCCTTCTTTTGCGGGTGAATGTCGAGCTTGTCGCCGAGGTCGGTAATGACCGCCACGCCCGCATTCTTGACCTTTTCGCAAGCGATGCCTTGGGCTTCCCGGAGATAAGCCCAATTCTGACCGTTCACATCGCCCGCATGCCAGGGAGCGAGTTGCACGCAGTAGAACGGGAAATCGTGTCCCCAATGTTTGCGCCAATCCATGATCATGTCGGCAAAGAGCGCGATACTCGATTGGCTTGCCCGCGTTCGATTCACCCTGGTACCAAATCGCCCCCTTGATGGCAAACGGCAAGAGCGGGGCAATCATCCCGTTGTAAAGCGAGGACCCGTCAAATGGAGATGTTCCGGGAGCTTGCGGCGGATTCGGCCTGCGAGGCGCCGGTTTGCCCGCCGCCTTCGCATCTTCGGCCGCTTTCTTCCACTTGGCGACGGCTTCTTCGTACACCTCGCGCGATCGTTTTGGATCGAAAGCCCTGAGACGCTTTTCCAAACTGTCGGCGTAATATTTCAGACTCGGCTCCGCGGCGAGTGCGGGCAAGCTCGTCCAGGCCTCGGCCGGCGTGCCGCCCCAGGAGGTGTGGATTAAGCCCACAGGAACATTGAGTGCCCGCTGCAAGTCGCGGCCGAACCAGTAAGCGACCGCGGAGAACATGGGCGCATTGTCCGGCTCGCTCGGCAGCCAGTGCGAGAATTTATTGTTCGGCGGATTGGGATTGAAACCGCTTTGCGGCTCTGGCTGGGCAAACTTCGGAACGGTGAAGACGCGCAGATTGGGGTTCGCGGACGATTTGATCGCCTCCGGGCCGCCCCCACGCGAGCAGCCGGCCAGGCTCATTTCCATATTCGATTGTCCCGAGCACACCCACACCTCGCCCACCGCGACATCCTTGAAGACGATGGCGTTCGGGCCCTTCTTCCTTCCCTTCGGCGCCGGCTTTTTCTCTTCGCCGCGAATGGTCAAAACTCCATCCGTGCCGGCGGGGAACGCGGCGAGCCTGGCCATCCACTTGCCGTCCTTGTCGGCCTTGACGGCCTGGCCCTCTTCGCGTTTGCCGTCGGGCGTCTTGATCACGAGATGGACGTAGACCTCTTCTCCGGGCTCGGCGGTGCCCCAGATTGGGAGCGGAGCGTTGCGCTGCAAGACCATGTGATTGTCGAACAGAGCGTGTGGCTTGATTTCGGCCACGACAGGAGCCGCCAGGCAGAGACAGACTGCCAAGATCGTGAAACGTAAGCGAATCATGATGGGTAAAACTCCATTCACGCGGGTTGAGGCGGGAAGAGTAAGCTAACGGAATCTAAAGCCTCTTGCAACCGTTGGTCCTTATAATCTCCCCGAAGAATCGACGGCTGTGTTTGCGGGCCCGAAGGGCCTGGTCCGGCCGTCCCAACTTGGGAAGGACTGAATTCATGAAGGCTCGCTTACTTGCGTTTGCCTTGGCGCTTGTCGTTGCTCCCTTGGCCGTCGCGGCCGAGGAAGAGAACCCTTACAAGAAGACCAAGGTCGGCGACTACGCCAGCTACAAGATGACCACAAAGGTCGCAGGACTGAATATTGAAGGAACAGTCACTCAACAGGTGACCGCCAAGAGTGACAAAGAGGTGACCATCGAAACGACCGGCAAGGTCAACGGCATGGACATCCCAGCACAAAAGCAAACGATCGACCTGACGAAGCCCTTCGATCCGACCAAGGCCGGTAGTGTACCGGCAGGAGCGCAGGTCAAGGTCGAGAAGCTCAAGGAGGGGACGGAAAAAGTCAAGGTTGGCGGCAAGGAGTACGCGACCAAATGGGAGACGTACAAGATGAAGATGAAGGCCATGGGAATGGAATTCGAGGCCGACATGAAGGTCTGGCAGGCGAAGGAACTCAAAATCCCGGTGGTCAAAATGGAGATGACCGCCGACGTCATGGGCCAGAAGATGGAAGTGTCGATGGAATTGACCGAGAGCGGGACCAAAAAGCCGGAGGAAAAGAAGTCGGACGAAAAGAGCAAGGACAAGAAGTGAGTGGATTCGCCCATCCAAATGGCCCGCGGCAAGCCGTGGGCCATTTTGGTTTTTGATCGCTTACCGCGAGCCGGAGAGATTTCCCATTACTTTTGGATGGCAAGGTCGGCGCCGACGCCGCCCGCCCATCCTCCATACGAGGACTGCACATGCGTGCCCGTTTTGTTGCGCTATTTGCCATCGTGGCGGTTGCGTCGGTTGCATTGGCGAAGGACGAAGAGAACCCCTACAAGAAGACGAAAGTCGGCGACTTTGCCATCTACAAAATGACGACCACGGTCGGCGGAATGACCGTAGAGGGGACGATCACACAAACCGTCTCCGCGAAAAGCGACAAAGAGGTTACCCTTAAGGTCACCGGCAAGGTGAATGGCACGGATATCCCCGCCCAGGAACAAAAGATCGACCTGACCAAGCCATTCGATCCCACCAAGACCAGTCTGCCCCCGGGCACGGAAGCCACCGTGGAGAAGCTGAAGGACGGCAAAGAGAAAGTCAAAGCCGCTGGTAAGGAATACGCAACTAAATGGGAAAGCTACAAGGTGAAAGCCAAGACCAACGGCATGGAAATCGATGCGAATGTGAAAACGTGGATGAGTAAGGAGCTGCCGCTTCTGGTCGTCAAGCTCGAAATGACGGCCGAAATTGCTGGAATGAAGATGGAAATGCAAATGGAGTTGTCCGAAGCGGGAAGCAAATCGGACTGACAGTGCGATGGGACCGAAAGTCGGAGGTCCGCGTGCGGCCGATACGACCAAACGTTGACCTCTGGCTTCCGATCGCCGAGTGATCATCTTCGCGATACGGCCCGCGTCACCGCCTTGCCCAAAGACTGCATCTGAAATGGCTTGGGCAAGACTTCCACAATCCCGAGAGCTTTGAGCGTTTCCTCCGGGACTTCGTCCGCGTAGCCGCTGCTCAGAATGATTGGAACGTCGGTGCTGATTTCGCGAATGCCGCGTGCCAGTTCGACGCCGGTCATCCCGGGCATGGTGAGGTCGGTGATGATCAGATCGTATTGAGCGGGGTTGGATTTGAACTCGGCAAGGCCGTCGGCCGGAATCGCGAACGTCGTTGCCGAGTGGCCCAGCGATTTGAGCATTACTTGAGCGAGACGCGAAATGGACGCTTCGTCGTCCACGAATAGTACGCGACATCCGCTTTCGGCCGATTTCTTCTCGGACATATTGACCTCCCCCGACCCCGATGGCGAGCCGATTGCCGGCATATAGACTTCAAATCTTGTACCTTCTCCCGTTCGGCTCTTGACGATAATCGCGCCTTCATGATTCTGCACAACCCCATGCACGACGGATAGCCCCAAGCCCGTGCCGACTCCGGGCGCCTTGGTGGTGAAGAACGGCTCGAACAAACGGTCGAGGACCAATTGCGGCATGCCCGGTCCGGTATCCTGAACGCTGAGCCGAACAAAGGGCCCTTCACGCAAGCGCGGATGCTGCGCGCGAAATCCGCGGAGACCTCGAGCGATTCCAGCTCGACCGTCAGTTCACCCCCCTCGTCGCCCATGGCCTGAATGGCGTTGGTGCAGAGGTTCATGACGACCTGGTGCAATTGCGTCGAATCACCGAGGATATAAGGAATCTCGTCCAGCAATTCGGTCCGAATAGACGTGGCCGATGGCGCCGAACGGATAACGAGCTTAATCGCTTCGCGGATGACATCGGCCAGCCGAACCGGTCGGCGTTCCGCGGGTTGACGCCGGCTGAACATGAGGATCTGCCGCACCAAGTCGCGAGCGCGCGAGGCCGCCTGAATGATCTCGGCGCTGAATCCCGCCGCCGTGGGATCGGAGGTCGATCGCCCAATCACATCGGCAAATCCGAGGATGCCCGTTAAGATGTTGTTGAAATCGTGTGCGACGCCGCCCGCCAGTTGACCGAGAGCCTCCATCTTGCGCGATCTGCGCGATGCGCGCTTCAAATTCCCGGCGGGCGGCCTCGGCACGCTTGCGTGCCGTGATGTCGCGCACCATGGCCAATATGTGACGGGTCTGACCGTCCGGACCAAAGAACGGAATCAAGAGCAGGTCAACGAACAAACCGTTCTTGCTCGTCGACAACCGCGTCTCACGCGTCCGCGAACGGCCCGACTCGGCCGCGCGGGCAAAGTCATCGAGCACCGCTTCGGCCTCGGCCCGATCGCCTTCAAAGTAAACATTGGCCAGATCTTCAATCCGCCTGCCGACCAGGCTCGCTTCATCGGCATCGGGCCCCAGCGATTGAGCCATTGCGATCGTTGCCCGATTCACGCTGGCGATCTTCCACGCGGCCTCGCGCGGTTCCCAAGTCGTCAAAACCAGCGCGTCGGAGATGTTGTCATAGATCATTCCCAACAGCGAACGCTGCTCGCGCAGAACCGCCTCGGCTCGCTGCATGGTTCGCCGTTCGGCCGCGTCTCGAAGCGCCCGAGCCACCGCCGGGACAAACCGGATCAGGTTTTGCTTCATTAAGTAGTCGGCGGCGCCGGACTTGATCGACTCGACCGCAACTTCCTCTCCGACAGTGCCCGATACCAGCAGGAATGGCACATCCGGAGCCAATTGCAGTGTGACGGCCAAGGCCTCCAAACCGCTCAGTCGCGGCATGGTGTAGTCGGAGATGATGATTTCCCAGCCGCCTCGGTGCAGTGCCGAACGCAGGCCGTCTGCCGTCTCGACGCGCTCCACCGTCGGCGCGTAACCTCCTTGCCGAAGTTGCCGCACGAGGAGTCGCATATCGTCCTCTGAGTCCTCGACAAACAGGACTCTGACGGGCGTTGTCACAGATTATTCTCCGGAGCGTTGCGCGTTCACGGCACGGTTCGCCCTGTTAGCTAATCACCGGCCGATGGAACATCATCAACGAGCGTCGAGTTTACGCGATGAACTTGGTGCTGATAATGCCAAACGCTCTATGCGATAAACTATTTCAACTTCCGCTTTCCGGCCCGGAATCGATCCCATTCACGCGTCGGTCCCGGCAATGTCCAGCCGGGCACCGGTGTTTTGGAATCGTGCGCCACCTCGACGATCATGCGCGGATAATCGGGCCAGGTTCCTTGCGCCGCGTTCAAGGCTTTCAGTTTCGCCTTACCAAGTTCGGTTCGGCGAAGCTGGGGTTCCAACTGCTTGTCGAGAAACTTCTGAATTTCCTCGGGCATCTGCTCTTTTCGGCAATCACCCAGTTGTACCGGCAAATGGAGATTGTGCTTCTCGCAATGCCGCGTCAATTCGATCGCGAATTCGGGCCAGCGTCCTTGCGCTTTCCTCAGTTTGACGTCGGCAGCCGCGGCAATCAGCCCGCGTTTGGCGCTGAAAATGCATCGGATCGTGAGCGATCAGATAGTCTTTGACTAAACCCGGAAGCGAATGAAAATCCTTGGGCCCGATCGCGCCCGGCAATATCGGATGTCGATCGGCGAGGCGCACAACTTCGAGAGCGTACCAGAAATAATTGCCGAATTCTTCCGCCAGGGATTTCGCATCGTCGAGTTCCCGCTTCTCGGCGGCGTTCAGATTCTCGCGCAAGTGATGCACAAATGATTCAACTTGCCCTTCGTTCATAAACATAGCGGGCACTTTACCGCCTGGATGCTCGGTCCAATGTCGCTGGGCGAGGGCCCATTCTTCACGGCGATCCGATTCCTCATCGCGCCACGATTGCACCTTTTGACGCCGGCCTTCCTGATCCAGACGGGAATACTCCTCTCGATAGGGCTTGGGCAAGGTGGCCACCCAATCGGCTTCACGCATCGATCGGATGAGTTCGAGCCGGGCCGCCGAATTCGGGGCCGACAACACGCGCTCGCGGTCCACAGGTGTCAAGTTTGCCAACCAGAGATTGTAGTTTTGCATCACCCGCGTGAGCCGAGCCCGCGAATCCGAATCGAGCTGCATGAATTCAGAATGCAGCTTGCGAAGCTGCTGCTGCCGATGAGCATCCTGCGCCTGAAACCAAGCGTATTGCCGGCGCAGGTAGGCCGGATCCTCGGGATTCAGCGGCATATCATGAGCGGCGGTGGCCGCCGCAATGCCGAACACCAAGTAGCCGACGCAGAAGCGAAAAGCAAACCAAGGTCGCTCTGGCCGCGGAATCGCCGAGTCTTTCCGATTGCTTTGGCTAGGACTTCGCAACATGACCCTACTCACCTCCCTCGCCAAATAATTCGGGAGAGTCGAGTCGCTTCAAATAATCCATGTCATCTACATCGCGGTACAGTCGCAGATTCTTCATTAACGGGAAGTCTTCCATCTTGGGATCAACTCCAGCCGGTTTGGGTGGCGCCAATTCGCGGTGCCCGAAATAGCCAACACCCGCTGCCACCAGAATGACGGCTATCGACGCAAGCCAAAACGCGACACCCGGCCGTGGCGCGTGCGTGGTCGCAATTGGCACCGCCCCCGGCGTCTGAAAACTGATCGTCGGCCCCGGACTCGAGGCGCTCGGCATGGGAACGGCTTGCGAAAGCGTTCGTGTGGCAAAGTCGGCCGATGGCCGCGGTCGCGGCAAGATGTCCAGAATGTCCCAAGTCCGCTGAAGCGATTCGGCCTCGGCGCGCAGCGTCGGGTCCAGGCTGAGCCTTGTCGCAATGCCCTCCGCCGCCTTCGGATCAAGCTCGCCGTCGAGATAGGCGACAAGTTCTTCCGTCGCCTGCTCTTGGGCGTTATCATCGTTCGGTTTGGACGCGCTGTCGGCCACGGACTAGGAATCCCCGTTAAAAGTTTCGTCGGCCGATGGAACCGGCTCGCCGTCCATGTAAATGTAACCCGCCAAGACGTCGCGCAGCCTCGCGCGAGCGCGACTCAAGAGCGATTTCACCGCCTTGGTCGTCAGGCCCATCACCTCGGCGATCTCGGCGTAGTTCATGTCCTCGAATTTATTCAATATGACGGCCATCTTCTGGCGCTCGTTTAGCGTGTCGAGTGCGGATCGAATCCGGTCCGCCAACTCGGCCTGACGCAATCCAAACGAGGGTGTCGCGCCACGATCTTTCACCAACTGCTCTTCCGGGCGGACACCCAGTGGTCCGGACTCCGAGGACGAAAGGGGCACACTCGGCTTGCGGCCCCTGTTCCGCAGCGCATTCAGGGCCAGGTTGTTGGCAATGGTGAATAGCCACGTGGAGAATTTCGCCTGGGGAGAGTACTTCTTGCGGTTGCGATAGACACGCAGGAACACTTCCTGGGCCAGATCCTCGGCTTCTTCGGCGTTGCCAACCAGATGATGCATGATGCCGACCAGACGATTCTGATACTGTGCGACCAGTTCATTGAACGCAGCGGCATCGTCCTCCCGGACGCGCAGCATGAGGCGAATGTCCGGGTCGCGAAGGGCCATCTGGGCGCTAGTATGCCCAATCGTCACGGCAGCCTGATCCCTGTGGGGCCACGGGTGCGAATTCCGTTTGGAACGGCGACAATATGAACCTTACTGGCCAGGAGAGTTGAACGCCAGTTCGTTTCGAAGTCATCATACAGCCATGCCGGCCATCGTGGCTGTCTCCTCTTCCACCTGTCGGCGCAACTGACCGCAGGCCGCATCAATTTCCGAGCCCTTTCGTTTGCGAACTTTGACGCTAATGCCCGCCCGCCTTAATGTTTCGGTAAACGCCGCGAGCGACTCGATACTTGGGCGTTGATATGGCAGGCCTTCCACGTCGTTGAACGGGATTAAGTTCACGTGTGCTTTTCGACCCTGCAGCAGCGTCGCTAACTCGCGAGCCTCGCGCGCGCCGTCGTTCAAACCACCCAGCAAAACGTATTCGTAAGTCACCTGCCGACCCGATTTCTCAAAGTAGTAGTCGGCGGCCGCCAGGATGTCCGCGATGCCGGTCTTCTCATTCGTCGGTACGATTCGCGTTCGCAAGGAATCGTTGGGCGCGTGCAGCGAAACCGCCAGGTGATATTGCCGATCCAGATCGGCCAAATGCCGAATCTTCGCCGGCAAGCCGACGGTCGAGATCGTGATGTGCCGAGCACCAATGTTCAAGCCATCCTTATGTCCCGCGGCGTCGAGCGCTTCGATCAAATTGTCCAAATTCGCGAGTGGCTCGCCCATGCCCATGACAACAATGTTGGATAGTCGACCGTCGGCCGGCGTCAGATTTCGCAGCCGGACGAGTTGTTCGAGGATTTCCCCGGCCGTCAGATTCCGCACCACGCCATTGAGGCCGCTCGCACAGAAAACACACCCCATGCCGCAGCCCACTTGTGTGCTAATGCAGGCTGTCCGTCGCGGTGGTTCCTGAATCAGGACGCATTCAATCATGCGTCCGTCGTGAAGTTGCAGGAGAAGCTTGTGCGTGTCGTCCGACGCCTGGAGATGGCGCTCGATCCGCGTGCTGAGCGGTGCAAAGCTCGCCGCAAGCTCACGGCGGAGCGCAACTGGCAGATCGGTCATTCGCTCGAACGTTTCGGCTCTGCCGGCCAGGATCTGACGGCGGACTTGCCGGCGGCGCATGGGCAACTCGCCGCGCACCGCGAACCACGCATTGAGCGATTCTTCGGACTGGTCGAGAAACGCCGGCCGATCGATCGAATCGGGCAGGGAATGCAATTCCATACCCCAATTGTAACCGAAACAGGCGAAGAAACGGCAGTTCCGCGTCCGTTGAAACCAAAATGGCGGATCGGCCGACTGCAGTCAACCATTGAGTGCATCAACCAAGAGCACGGTCATCGAGGGAGAATCTGATAAGCCCCCGGATAGGTTGCATAGTTGGAACTGGTAATGCCATTTCGTGTTGAGCCGATGAATCCGGCCGCCGGTCCGAATATCGTCACGCGAACATTTCCGGTCTGTCCAACCTTCAGCACACCCATGTGAACCGCTGCGGCCGCAAGGGTTGAATCCAGGGTATAGGTACCTGTACCCCACAACGAGCCCGAGGCCGAACCGGTAACTCGGAACACAAATGTTTTGCCGATGTGTTGTGGCTGCTGGTAGGCCGTCAACGTGCCCGGATCGGGCAATCCTTGAACCAACTCGTCTTTGTCCTTGAAACCAGTCGTCGACATCGCCAGCGCGTCCGCGAGTTTGAGCGGGACTTCGCCGAATGTAAACGAACGGGCCCTGAGAGTCGGTGTCATGATCTTGCCGGCGATTTTCGACAAGTCGGTCTGGATCATATCGTAATCCGGCATTTCGAGCCGGCTCTCGGGCACTATGGCCTGAAGCTTTTCGATCAATTCCTCGGCGCGTTTTGCAACTTCGGCGTCCGACGACTTGGCCGCCTGCTTGAGCGTGGGGTAGGACTTCTCCCGATACTTGAGCAGCAAGGTCATCGCCTCTTCACGCTTGCGGAACTGGGCGCTGCCGAGATCGGCGGCAGCGGTTCGAATGCTAGTGGCCACGTCATCGGGAATGCGCATGCCCAGATCGACACGGCGAATCTCGGCAACTGGAATCGTCAGTTTTCCATGCGGCGTTAGGAATTCCACCTGGCTATCGAGGAGCGTAAGCTTGATCACACTGTCATCGATCAATTTCACTTCCACGACCGTGTCGACAGGCCGGGTCGGTTTCTTCGGCTCGTCGCTTGCCCGCAAAGTGGGCAGACATACGAGGACGGCGACCGCGGCCAGTAGCCGCGTGCCAAAAGCGGTGGCACGGGTCATGGTTTGAATTCCTTTGCTGGGAAATGTAGGGCAACCAAATGGACTTTATCCCGATTCGGGCAATTCACGCAAGTCCTACTGTCTGTAACAACTGGCGAATATGGGCAGGCGTGGCTCGGATGCCCTTTCAGCCTTTTCGCGAAAACCGCTAAATCCTCCCCGGCGTGGTTGCCGATACCGGTGACAGGATTCATACGACCGGCCCGCCCTTGGGCCGAATGAGGCAACGACCATGCAGACGATTCGCCGTGCGCGGCTGCTGGGCCTGGCAACATTGGGCCTGTCGGTCGGAATGTTAACGGGCTGCCAGACCTGGATGGGCGGAATGACCCTGCCTTCCGCACATTACCTGGAAGGACACTGGCCGCAGTACTTCCCTCAGGAGCCTGACTTCCCGCTCACGCGTGAGCTGGCCTATCAGGAAGAAACGGCGGGCCTGCTCAACCCGAGAGATCGGGCCGCGCCTCAGGGAGCTGCTCCGGTTCCAGGAGTAGTCCCGATCGGTCCGCCGGTGCCCGTCGCGCCGCCGGTGCCTGGACGCTAGGACTCGTCGGATAACGGCCGACAGGGGGAAGATCCATGCTGATGCGTGCACTTAGAATGCGTCGTCGGGCAATTTGGGCAGCGAGCGCGCTCACCGTCGGCGCCCTTGCCGGCTGCCAGTCGGGCGGTCCGCAGTTTGCCCGGTCGGGCGTGGCACGCGGAGATAGCGCGAACACCGTCATGTCGCCCGCATTTGCGCAGATTCAGAAGGGCCAGAACTCCAGCAATAATGCGCTGGCCTCCGGACGGACGGCCGCCCCCACGACAAATAACATGGGGATGACCGCGCAGGGCATGCCAGCTTCTTCCTATCAAATGGCTTCCGGACAACAGACGATGATGCCGGCCGGCATGGTCCAGCCGGTCGCCTACTCGAACGTTGGCACGGCCCCGATGCCCGTCAACATGAATGCACAAGGCATGATGAACGCACAGGGCATGCCGACAATGTCGACGATTCCCATGCAGGTCATGTACCCACAGCCGACGGCGGTAGCCATGCCGGCCATGACCACAATGCCAGCATCGCCCGCGGCCGCCATGCCCGTCATGCAAGCAATGCCGGTCCAGGGAATGCAACCCACCTACATGCTGGTTAACGGTCCCAATGGTCCGCAATATATGCTGGTGTCGCCGGAAATGATGGCGACGCCTACCATGGTCGCTCCGCCGCCAGCGACACCCACCATGATTGCTCTACCGCCTTCGACGCCCACCATGGTCGCTCCGTCGCCCGCGACGCCCACTCCGGTGACCGCTCCCGCTTCGGCGGCAGTCGCTCCGAATGCGACCACCGTGCCGGCTTCGACTTCGACACCTGCAGCGTCGGCAGTTGTACCGGTGTCCAATCCGGCGCCGCCTGTCAGCGTGTCCACGCCCACCGTGCGGGCTCCGGAACCGACGCCGCCAGCAGCGCCGACGTTCATCGCGCCACCGCCGACGACCGTGCCGCTGCCTGCAATGCCGGCGTTACCCACGCCCTCGGACTCCAAGCCAAAGTCGCCGGACCCGCTACCGAAGAGCGTGAGCGCGAAGCCGACGACCGGGCCATCGCTGCCGACGATCGAAGAATCGCACGCAGGTCTCGGGTCGTTCCCGGCCGCGCCCGCGACGACTGCTACCCCGTCGGTGAAGTTGCCACCAACATCGGGCGCGGTTGACGACGATATTCCGGCCGCCCCGGTGTTTTTGCCGGCAGCGCGTTAAGACGAAGTCGATTCGATTTGCAACCTAAGGGCCGGGCATGATTCAAATCGTGCCCGGCTCTTTCGCGTTTGGTGGGTGGCAATTATTCCAACCGAGCCAACAGCTCATTCACCTTCGACTGAATCAAATCGCGAACGATGCGGAATTGTTCCGGCGGCATCTCTCGCGGATCGGGGATCTGCCAATCCTCTTTGACCCGTGCCGCTACGTTCGGACAGACGTCGCCGCAGCCCATTGTGATCGCCGCGTCATAAGGGCCGGGCGGGATTTCATCCAGTGACTTGGAGTGATGGGCCGTTAAATCATAACCCAATTCACGCATGGCCTCGACTGCCTTGGGATTGATTCGCCCAGAGGGTCGGGAGCCGGCGCTGAGCGCTTCAATTGTATCGCCGCCGATCACTCTCGCGAATGCTTGCGCCATCTGGCTGCGATTGGAATTCTCCACGCAGACGAATAACACGCGCTTGACGCTCATGAGCAGGCCTCCGCTTTTCCACAACAACCCTCTGCTTGTACGCCACGGCAGCCAAACACGGCAACCGTGACGCCAAGGATTGGAGCTACGAGATAGATCCAAAGTGATTCCAAATGGCCCGAAACCAAGGCCGGACCCAACGAGCGAGCCGGATTCATCGAGGCGCCGCAGATCGGTCCGGCGAACATCGCTTCAAGAGCAATCACGGCTCCCACTACGATGCCGACGACCAATCCCTTTTCCTTCGCTCCGGTTGTCGAATTCAGGATTACGAACATCAGAAAGCCGGTCAGCAAGAGTTCCAGCACGAAGGACTGCAACATCGGCCCCCGTGGAAACGTCGCCCCGAGCTTCTCGGTCTCCGGAAACAGGATTCGCAAGCACCCACTTGCAGAGATCGCCCCGAGGCATTGCACCGCAATATAGGGAATCGCGTCTCGCCACGGGAACCGCCGGGCAATCACAAACCCGATCGTCACCGCCGGATTGAGATGGGCCCCGGATACATCCCCCAGTGCGTAAATGAGGGCGAGAACGACCAGGCCAAACGTGAGCGCAATTCCCACGTGAGTAATGGCGCCGGTCAAATCATTGACCACGATCGCTCCGGCTCCCGCAAATACGAGAGCGAAGGTTCCCAGAAACTCGGCGGTTAAGCGTTGGCGCATTGCTCAAGATTTCACGGCATAAACTTGAACGCTGGCCGCATACTCGTTGACGTCGTATTGAGCGATCAGCTCAGCCAGTCCCGCATGTACAGGCTGGCTACCCGAGTCAACGCCACAGCAACCTTGCGATGACGCAATCCATTCCTCGTCAGTCACGTTCAGCGGCGTCGCTGAACAACAGCCTGCGGGCTGGTCCATCGCAGGCGAACAGCAGCCCGCCTGGTTCTCAACCTTGGCGTAGACATTCAAATCCTTCTTCGTGTCCACGATCTGCACGGCGGAAAAACCGGCCTCGCGCAACAGTCGCTCGTATTCGGCAATCGTGATCGCTCCGGCAACGCAGCCGACGTAGGCGGCCACGCTTTCCGCCAATGCCTTCGGCAGCGGCTGCTTGAGAGCGATGTCGCTCACCGCGACCCGGCCGCCCGGCTTCAGCACCCGATACATGTCGCGGAAGACCGCCCCCTTGTCTGGCGCGAGGTTGATCACGCAATTGCTGACCAAGCAATCGACCGTCGCGTCGTCCAGAGGCATTCGATCGATCGTCCCCAGATGAAACTCGACATTGGCCAACCCTTGCCGAGCGGCGTTGGCCTGCGCTCGCTCGATCATGGAGGGGGTCATATCGATGCCGATCGCTCGTCCGGTCGGTCCGACCTTCGGCGCTGCGAGCAGCACGTCGAGCCCGCCGCCACACCCGAGATCGACGACAACTTCGCCCGGCTTCAGATGGGCAAAGGCCGTCGGATTCCCGCAGGAAAGCCCCATATTGGCTTCCGCCGGAATGGATGCCAATTCCTCGGGCGAGTAGCCAAAGGCTTCCGCCACGGCACGGACTCCCGCGTGTTCACCGGACAGCGAGCTGCCCGCAACTGCCCCATATTTTTCACGAACTTGATCGATGACTGAAGACATGGCCGCACCTCCTTAGCGCTCAATATATCGTCGATTGACGATTTAGAAAACTACAATCAATTGGTTTATCGTTACTGGAGCGCGGAAATGAGTTTTTGCAGGCTGTTCAGCGACTCGGGATTCACGCAATAACAGACTTTGGGGCCGTCGACTTCTCCTTGAATCAGATCGGCGTCCTTCATGATCTTGAGATGCTGCGACACGGTCGACTGCGCGATGGGAAGAAGTTCGACCAGTTCGCCGCAAATGCACTCCTCCCGTTCCAATAGCAATCGCAGGATGCGAACGCGAATCGGATGGGCAATCGCCCACGCCAGGCGGGCCAGGAATTCATCGTCCGATGACGGGGCCTTCACCTGGGCTGGCGGGCAGCAGCTCTTTCGTGTTCGTGATTCGGCAGACATGGTCGTTGCGATTAGAGGAGCCCTTGGGTCGAGCTCCCCTCTCCCGGGCAAACTCAATACTACTTTTTCAACTCCGCCTCGATGGTCTCGATTACCTGCGGATCATCCGGCTTGACCTTCGGCTCGTAACGGGCGACAACCTGGCCATCCTTGCCGACCAGGAACTTCGTGAAGTTCCACTTGATGTCGCCGGGGTACTTCGATTCTTTGGTCAGGTACGTGTACAGCGGATCAATTCCCTTCCCCTTGACGACGATTTTGGACATCATCGGGAACGTGACGCTGTATTTGCTCTTGCAGAATTTTTCGATCTCTTCATCGGTGCCGGGTTCCTGCTTGCCGAACTCATTGGCGGGGACGCCGATCACGACCAGGCCCTGCTTTTCGTACTTCTCGTAGATCTTTTCGAGTTGCTCGTATTGAGGCGTATACCCGCACTGGCTGGCAACATTGACTAACATCACGACCTTGCCCTTGTATTTCGACAAGTCCACGGCATTGCCTTTGATGTCCTTGAGCTTGTAGCTGAGTGGACCGGTCACTTTCTTCTCCTCGGCGTTGGCGGGAACTGCCAGGATGGCTGCCAGAGCCACGGCGGTCAGGGTGCGAAGCATGTCGTCGACTCCTTGGGTTAACCGAACATGAAATAGTGTATGGCGACCATTCACGGTGAAAGTCGTTCTCGGATCCAGACGCCGTTCACGCGGCGATAGCGAAGACGGTCGTGCAAGCGACTGGGACGCCCCTGCCAGAACTCCCAAACCTCGGGAATGACGCGGTAGCCCCCCCAGTGTGGCGGTCGGGGGACGTTTCCGTCGGGGAAGCGAGCCATTAATGCGCGATGGTTCGCTTCCAATTCGTCGCGTCCGGAGAGAGCTTCGCTTTGCTCGGACGCCCACGCTCCCAACCGGCTGTTGACCGGACGCGTGATGAAATAATCATCCGATTCGGCCTCGGTCGTCTTTTCCACCACGCCTTCGACCCGAACTTGCCGTTCGAGCGAATGCCAAAAGAAGACGAGCGCCGCCCGCGGATTATTCGCAATCTCGCGGCCCTTACGACTGCCATAATTGGTGAAGAAGGCGAGCCCATGCTCGTCGCAGACCTTGAGCAAGACGATCCGTGCCGAGGGCTTGCCATCGGGTGTGCATGTTGCCAGCGTCATGGCATTCGGCTCGGAAATGCCCGCGGCAATGGCGTCGTCGTACCAGCGGTGGAACAATGCCAGCGGATCGTCGCCGGCGTCCGCCTCGCGGAGTTCGCGAGTGGAATAATCGATGCGCTGGGGATCAATCGGCATTCGGTTCCTTGCATGTCGGGCGGTGTTATGGCTAGCGTGAATGGGTTCCAACTTCCAGAGAGCGCCATGAACGAGTTGGCAGATCTCGAGCCGATTCTGTCGCAGTACCCGCCGTCCGTCGCGGCGGACCGGTGGACGCCGCTCGGGTCGGCAGGCGGCTTCAGCGGCGCGCGGATATGGCAAGGCGTCACTTTGGACAGGCGCACATTCGCGCTCAAGGCGTTTCCGATTGGAACCGACGCTAGTCAACTGAAACGGGTTCATTGGTGGATGTTGTCGGCCTGCGCCGCGGGCGTCGACATCATTCCATTCGTCGAGAGCGCACGGGATGGGAATACCGTCATCGAATGGAAGGGGCGATGTTGGGAAATCACGACCTGGATGCCAGGTCGCGCCGACTTCCTCAACAATCCGAGCGATGCCAAGCTGTTTGCCGCGGTCGCGGCGGTCGCTCGGATTCACGAGGCCTGGGCCGCGTCCCAGGTAATCGTCAACGCCCGGTGCCGGGCCCCCTGTCCGGCCGTCCAGCGTCGCTGGAAAGCGATTGAAAGTTGGGAACATCTCGTGTTCTCCGGATGGCGGCCGCGATTTCATTCCGATGACCCGATTACACCCCATGCCCAGGCGGCTTGGAATCGCTTGCCCGCGAACCTCGCGGAAGCCAAGCCGTTACTGGCTGCGTGGCTCGAACGGCCCGTGGACTTGCAGCCCTGCATCGTCGATGTCTGGCACAATCACATTTTGTTTGATGATTGCCAGGTTACGGGAGTGATCGACTTTGCGGCGGCGAAAGTGGATCATGTGGCCGCCGACCTGGCACGTCTCCTCGGCAGCTTGATTCCCGACCAGCCTGCGCGAATGGAAGCGGCACTCGATTCGTATTTGGGAATCCGGCTATTGCCCGACCGGAATCTGGTGTACCTCCTCGATCGATCCGGGCTCGTCGCTTCGATCGCGAATTGGTTACGACGTCTATACGCCGAGAACGAACCGATCGTCGACGCAAATGCGGTGGCAAATCGGCTGGCGAGCCTGGTCCAGAGATTGCGCTAGTGGCTTATCGAGTCAAAAGTCGCATTGGATCACATCTTGTTGTCGATTTGCGGACAAACCACCTCATTTCGTAGCGGGAGTCGCCAGACTTCCGTTTGGGCGGGACCAAAGACGGAACTCTGGCGAGTTCCGCTACGCATTCCCTGTCCCGGACCAGGCGTAGTATCTTTTTTCAGTGTCACATTTTGTTCCATTTTGTCACATCGCCCCCTCCCAGTTCGGCTAACATCTTTTGTTTTTTGGGTCAAACTGTGTAGTGGACCCCAAAAACTGGACAGTCGAATAAGCTAGTGTCGGCTGTCCAAGAAGGGGGTTATCGATGGCGACGACAACGGAAGTCGCATACAGCCGCGTTCAAGGCTCAGGTGGCCTTGGCGGCGATCAAGGGTGACAAGACGATCAATGAGCTGGCCAGTTTGCACGGCGTGCATCCGACCATGATTCATGGCTGGAAGAAGCAACTGCTCGGCAATGTCGAGGAGTTGTTCGAGCGGGGGACCAAGACATCGACGGTGGATCACGAGGCGATCCAGTCGCAGCTCTACGAGCAGATCGGCCGGCTGCAGACGGAGTTGGATTGGCTCAAAAAAAAAGCTGCCCGCTTCGGTTGAGATCAAGCGGGCGTGGGTCGATCCGACGGACGCAACGTTGAGCGTGAGTCGACAGTGCGAAGTGCTGGGACTGAGTCGATCGAGCTACTACTACGAACCCGGCGCCGAGACGAAAGAGAACCTGGCGTTAATGGAGGAGATCGACCGGGAGTACACCGCCCATCCGTTTTTGGGCAGCCGTCGCATGGCGAAGTTTCTCGGTAGCCAAGGACACGAGGTGAACCGCAAACGGGTGCAACGGCTGATGCGGTTGATGGGCCTGGAAGCGGTCTATCCGAAGCCGAAGTTGTCGGCCGGGGGTGTGGGCCACAAGGTGTATCCGTACTTGCTCCGCAACGTGGCGATCGACCGGGTGGACCAGGTGTGGAGCACGGATATCACCTATGTGCCGATGCCGGCGGGGTTCATGTATCTGACGGCCGTGATTGACTGGTACAGCCGGTACGTGCTTTCGTGGCGGCTATCGAACACACTGGATGTGGAGTTCTGCTTGGAAGCGTTGGAGGAGGCATTGAGCTGTGGCTGTCCGGAAGTATTCAACACGGATCAAGGAGTGCAATTCACGTCGGCATCGTACACTTCGCGACTGGAGGCGGCGGAGGCGAAGGTGAGCATGGATGGCAAAGGTCGATGTCTGGACAACGTGTTTGTCGAGCGGCTGTGGCGAACGGTGAAGTATGAGGAAATCTATCTGTACCGACACGAGACGGTGCCGGAGTTGCACGGCAGGCCTGTCGCGGTACTTCCCGTTCTACAACCGAGGAGCGGCAGCATCAATCGTTGGCGTATCGAACGCCGGCGGAGGTTTATGGAGTGTTGAGGTCGCGGAAGGGTGCGGTGCGTTTTTTGAGGCATGGCTCGGGTATCCGATGGAGTGAACAAGACCCCGGCCTCAGTCCGAAGCCGGGGCAGGTCGCCATCGGCGTACCGTCGACCGGGCTATCCCTTGGCTGGTTGCTCGCCAGCAGAGCCAACCTCCGTTTCACCCGGCGAGCGGGAGATAACGGACAGCGTGGGCCACAGACAAGAGCAAGTCGAAAGAAGCCGATTGGAAGACTGGGAAAAGTGTAGCTAAGGAATTCGCCCGTTTTTTGTCCAAAGAATGGGGTCCACCTCACTGGGTCAAATTGGCTCACTCGCTTATCGGCGACGCGACGCGGCGGCCCGAGCCACTTCATCCAGTATTTCGAGTGGTCGTCTGATGCAAGGGGATTGCATCGCTTTTTTGAGGTTTCGACCAAAACCGGTCAAGGGAATACGAGCGGGATACTGATTTGAGGGACCGCTTTCCCTGAATCACCGTTCGCGAGTCCGCAACACCGTGGCCACAAGCTACTTGCTTGCGAGCCGAGAGCGGCCAAGGCTGGCAGCTTGTCGCTACGAGTAAGCCGCCGAATCACGAAGGGTCATTTCGAAGTGGCTGTCCGGCCGGCTCAGGAGAACGGTGCTGCGGATAAGGTCGGTTGGCATCGCAGCCGACAATGGTTCGCTGCACAAAAAATCGAAGGCGGCGCTTCGCTTCGGCATCCGCCCCCGATTGCGTTATATTCCACCAGCGGTTCGGCTCAGTCGTCGTCGCCTGTCTCTTCGTCCGGCAGTGGGCTGTCGAACGGCTTCTTCGCGAATCGTTCGAGTTGTTTGCGATAGTAGGGGTTGCCCGGCTCGAGTGCGACGCACTGCTTCATGAGCGTAAGGGCCTTTTTGCGGTCCTTCTTGCGGAAATGAATCTCGGCGAGCGTGTCGATATAGCCCGCGGCTTTTCGGCGCTCGCTCGATGGCCTTTTCAGCGTGCTTCTGGGCCTCGTCGAGATCGCGGTTGCAATTGACCATCGTCCATGCCAGGCTATTGCGCAGATCAGCGCTGAAACCATAGTCGGCAATTGCCCCTTCGAATGCGGCCTTCACTTTGCGATAGATCTCGTCGGCTTCCTTCTTCCGGCCCGCACGATCCAGTTGGGGAACAAAGCCGATCGCCATCTCGACATTGCCCGGAAGCGCTTCGAGCCCGGCGCGAACCTCCGCCATCGACTGGTCGATTTTGCCGGCGGCAAAAAGAGCCTTGGCGCGATACATGCGAGCCAGTTCGGGAACCGTGAGATATGCACGCGGTTCAATGAATCGGGCCGCGGTCCGGAACAGGCTGATCACGTCCTTTTCGTAGTAGAGAGCGGCAGTCGCGTAATCTTTATGTCGGGCCTTGGTCCGCGCCACGCGCAAGAGGACGTTGCCCACGTAATGCGTGCGGAACCACGCCGTGATGACGATCAAATCCATCTCGCGGCGTGAGTCAGCGTCAATCATTCGGTGAAACAGATCATCCGCGAACCGTGTGCGCGATCCGTCATCGCTGAGCGGTACCCAATGCGCCAATTCCATGAGCCGCTTACCCTCGTCGAGTTTTCCGGCCTGGCCCAATGCGAACCCCTGAAGGTACAGCGGCAACGGCTGCGACGGAGCAAGCAGCCACGCCTTGCGATATTGCGCGGCCGCTTCGCTGGACCGCTTTTCACTCAACAGGAAGTCCGCGTAGGCGAGGAGGTACCGGTAAGCATTGGGAATGGAGGATTCCGATTCATCGTCGAGGTATTCTTCGGCATCAAGCGGATTGGTCGGGTTGTCGGCCTCCGCCGGAGAGTCGGCGGCCTTCTTATAGAACTGTTCCGCTTGCGTGTTCACGCCAACCGAACGATAGGCCTCGGCAATTGCGTAATCAATCATCGCCGGCGTCAAAAACAATGTAACTTCTCGGACGCCTTTATCATCGCGTTTGAGCAAATCACGCAGCTTGTCCAACAGAGCGACCAAGTGATCGACCTTTTTCTTGTCGGCAGTCCCATTTGCCAACTCAAGGATGAGGTTGATCGCGGTGATCGGGGATTCATCCGGCTTCGCGCGACGATAGGCATTCCACCAAACTTGGGCGGCGAATTTCTTTTCCCCAAGAAACGGATCGAAGAGACTGGTCGCGAGGCCGCCGAGACCATTCTTCTCATAGAAGGCCAAAGCGCGAGCCGCACACTCGGCCGCTAAATCGTGCATGCCCGCACGGGCGGCCGCCTTCACCACTTCGATCGCACGGCTATCCACGGCCGCCGCCAACGATCGATCGATGAGCCCACGGAACACCTGGGTCGCCGCATCGCGGTCGCCGAGGGCAGCGAGCACCTTGCCGCGCTGGAGATCGAGCGCATCCCGCTTGGCCGCGCCGCTTTCATCTTTCGGCAGCTCCTTGGCAGCCTGGTCGGCCAGTGCGAACGCCTCGCGGAACTTCAGTTGCGCGGCGAGCATGTCGAAAGCAAGATCGGGCTGGCTCTTTGGCCGATCCTTCAAAACTTTGATCGCATCCGCCCCGTGCCCGTTGAGCAGCAGCGCATGGGCCAGGACGAACGCGGTCGCGTCATCGCCTTCGACGCCGACCAGGTCTTTGCGCAAATCGTCCATGATTTCGTCGTACTTGGCTTTGTTGCCGGCCAGCCGATAGTAGGCCGCCTGCTCGCCGCGAAAATCGGCGCGGCGGAATTCAGGCAATTCCTTCGCCTCACTCAACGTCTTCCAATCGTTGGCTTCCCAGGCGACGTCGTTCTCGAGATCCTTGTTGTTGGCGGCGGTGGCCGCCTTCCTGGCTGCCGGCCAATCTTTTTGCAGCCGGTACAAATAGACCAAGGCTTCGGACATTCGCCGGTATTCCTCGGCGGAGCCTTTCGTCCGCAATGCTTCGAGATGTTTGATCGCATCCGGCACCCGGTTGCGCAGATATTGGAATGCCGCATAGTCCGCGAGGCTGCTCGGATTGGCCGGCGCTAAGCAAATCTCGAGCAGTTCGCTCGCTTCATCCAGATGATTCACGACGATCAAACCGGGCACTGCCCGACGCGCCTGAGTCGACATGGACCGATACATTCGCTGTCGCTCGGCTTCGTTCTGTTCGTGGGCGATAACTTTGCGCAGCGTCGAGAACCGAATGGGTCGCGTCCGAATCAATTCGCCGACGACTTGCTGACGGACTCCCGAATCCCCGCCGCGAAAC
Source organism: uncultured Gemmataceae bacterium (assembly GCA_963773845.1). Taxonomy (GTDB): domain Bacteria; phylum Planctomycetota; class Planctomycetia; order Gemmatales; family Gemmataceae; genus SIAJ01. Next base: position 1,599,340 of record CAVZCU010000009.1, on the reverse strand, counting down.
TTTTCCACGAGTTTGACCACATTCGCCGGCGTATCGGGGTAGATTCCCCAGTCGAACTTTTCGAGGATCGACTTGGCCCGGTTAGCGGTTTCCTCGTCGCTGCTCTTGGCGGCGGCGCGCAGCGCCTCTTCCCCGGCAGCACCGGCTTCCCAAAGAAACTTGGATGCCGACTGACGTACGGCGAATCGCCCATTGCCCAGGTTGTCGATCGCTTTTTGAATCTGCTCGGCGGTCGGTCCTTTTTTGACTGGGACCGGCGTGGGCGGCGCTGGCGCCGCCCAAATCGCGACCGCCGTCAGCAACGAGCATGCAACCGTGCAAAAGAATCGAGGCACGAGGGGCCTCCTGGATGGGGACGTGTTGTGCATGGTATCCGTTGGCGCATGAATTGGACAAGGCGAGGTGGGATCGCGATTGCGAAGCTACCCGACGATCCAGTCGAGGTGGTGCGCTTCAGTGCAGTCCGGAACTTCCCAGCGGCCGAGAAGGCGCTCGATGACTTTTTCCGGGATGCGATGGCGGCGTTGCCGATTCTGTTCGAACAATCGCTCCGGCATCGCCTCGATGTACACCAGGCGAACGCGGGCGTCGAACTCATGAAACAGCCGCAGGCAATCGCCGCGTGTGTTGCGGCTCAAGTTCGGCGCATTCCAGACAAAGTTGGTTTGACTGCGAAGGTGTTCGCGGGCCAGTTCCTTGGCACGGCCCAGCACGGTCCCCTGCGGGTCCTGCGGCGGAATGCCGAGCGCTCGACGAATCGCAGTCCAGGCTGACGACGGGCCAGTCCGGCAGATTCTGTTCTAACCAATAGTCCTTGCCCGCCGACGGCAGCCCGCTGAGCAGGACCACGTCGCAACGGAAGTCCTCTGGCGCCGGCGACTCCGGTCGGCGTGTCGGATCGCGGAAGTAGAGAAATCGGGCATGGCTGGATGGAAACTCAAATGGCCGCGACTGGCAGCCATACCTTTGCACGGTCTCGCGAAAGCGGGCGATTTGATTCAAGAGCTTCTGCGGGTCGGGACAGATTCGCCCGCGGACATCGGCTTCGGCCATGATGGCCAGATGGTTGCATCGGGCGGTTTGACTCACTTCGATCGCCATTCGCTGCGGGTTCTGACTGTCGGCCAGGAAGAACGGCACGAGGTGATGGCGAACAATAGCGCACACGGCTTCGCGCTCGGCGAACGGCACTCCCAGTCGCCAAAGGATATTCCGCGCTCGGACCGCTCCCCGCCAGGAGTGTCCCCGAGCCGAGATTCGCCCATCCGGCTCGATGCGTGTGCAAGCCGGCTTGGCCACGTCGTGCAGCAAGGCCGCCGCGAACAGAATCCTCCGTTCGCATTCGGGCAGCTCCCGCCATTCCGGTTGAGCGACCATCGCCTCGACCACGAGATGCACGTGCGTCCAGACGTCGCCTTCCGCGTGGCGCTCGGGGTTTTGCGGGCAACCCCGCATGTCCTGCAACCAGGGGAGCAAGTCCAGCGACTGCCAGTCGATCGACCAATCGGGAGGTTGGGGGCACGGCAATGACACTCGCTTATCCCCCAAACCAACAACGAGTCCAATTTCGGGCCGGCGATGAGCAAGAGGGTCCTGCTTCGTTGTATCGCGCCTTAGGCTAATCGAATGGATCATCCGGCCAGAAACAACCCGTCGCGAAAAGTCGAACGCGAATTCGGCGTGCCTTTCGCCGGCGAAGTGCTCGAACCATCGCGCTGGACGCAGTCGGCGTTGAAAAGCCTGCCCGCCGATGGGCGACTCCATTGGCGTGAGCTATTTGGCCGAACGGCACCGGTGGTGCTCGATCTCGGATGTGGCAATGGCCGGTTCCTGATCGGCAGTGCGTTTTCGCGGCCAATGCACGATCACCTGGGCATCGACACGCTGCCGGTGGTGGTCCGATACGCGCGCAAGCGCGCGAACCAACGCGGACTACGAAACATCCGCTTCGCGGTCGGCGGCGCTGCACGAGTTGCTCGCGCGCTGGATCGAACCGCATTCCGTCGCCGAAATCCATTGTTATCACCCGCAGCCGTATTACGACTCCGCCCAAGTGCATCGCCGATTGATCGCGCCCGCGTTTTTGGCCCTGGTGCATCGCAGTCTGATTCCGGGGGGACTGTTCGTCATTCAGACGGACAATCCCGGCTATTGGAAATACATTCGGCAAGTGCTGCCGATGTTCTTCGATTTTCATGAACGAATCGGTCGCTGGCCGGACGCGCCACGAGGCCGAACCCGGAGGGAAATCATCGCTCTCAAGAAGGGACTGCCCATCTTTCGCGGCCACGGCACGCCGCGAAACGATATCGCGGAGGAATCCTCCGTGCGACTGGCCGAGGAATTGCCGGCCCCCACCTTCGACGCGGATCGACGACTGCGGGAACTGGATGAGGAGGAATGAACCGACTCACCGGGCTCGAAAGGAGATTTTTCCAATTGAGTTGTTGCATTTTTCGGTGCCCTCATGCGATCATTGCATGGCCCCGAGGGCGATGCGACTCAACCGCGCCTGACCAATCGCCAACCGCGAGACTGCCATGCAGCCCACGACTTGTCCGACCTGCGGAGACTACATTGCCACGGATGGTGAATTCGATCGGCCGGTGCAGTGCAAGCGCTGCCGGGAACGCGGCGTTGCCGCCGATCTATTCGATGAGCCTGATCGCCGGGCAATCGATGACGACGATCGGCCGCGTCCGCGGCGACGACGCCGGCCGCCGCCGCCGCGGAAATCCAAAGTGTGGCTCATCCTTGGAATCGTTGCGACGGCGATCTTTCTGGTCTGCGGCGGCGGAAGCGTGCTCTTCTGGCTCGTTTTCGTCCACGAGATCGACGAACCGGTCACCGCAAGCGACAAGGGGATCATGATCACCGGCGAATACGTCGCCGGATTCTCGCAAACCATTGAGGCCGACCCGACGAAGGATCAATTCACCAAGGTTCGGCGTTTGGACGGCAGCCGGGAGGTCGACTACGAGTACGACAAGCCTGAAAATGCAGACAGTCCTCTTTATGTGAACCACATCGTGATCGTCGAACGTACGGCGAGCGACGCGCGAAGCTCGTACGCAGGGTTCCAAATTGGCGCCAAGATCGGCATGGCCGGGGCCGCCGAAGGAATAACCCAGGTCGAACGCAACGACCTGTGGAGTTGGGGCGATCGATCTCGATGCGTCATGCTGCACAATAATGGCCAGCCATATGGCCAGATCTTCATGGGCCTGAAAGGCCGCCGCTACTTCATGCTCGTGATCAGCGGCCTGTACTTCAACACGAGCAAAGACATCAAGGACTTTCTCGATCCGAAGCTCAAGAAGCTGGATAGCTACGAACCATGAGTCCCTGGACGATTTTCATCATGCGCATTCTCTCTCCGCTGCTTCTGCTGGTCATGGCCTCGGTCGCTCGTGCGGCCGACAACCAACTGACCGACAAGGAAAAGGCCGACGGCTGGATCTTGCTTTTCGACGGCAAGACACTCGACGGCTGGATGACGAGCAGCGCGAAGCCAAGTAAGACCCCCGTCGAGGATGGATGCATTAACCCGCACAAATGCGGCGGCTACATGATGGTCCACAAGAAGATGTGGGAGAATTTCGTCCTGTCGATGGATTACAAGATCAGCAAGGGGTGCAATAGCGGCGTCTTCATTCGCACCTTTTCGCTCAAGCCGCGGCCGGGCAAGGATGTCGGCTTCAATGGAATCGAGATTGCCATCGATGATACGTACGGAACCGGCTACCACGATCCCGGCGCCGTCTACGATCTCGTCAAGCCGACCAAGCAAATGCAGAAGCCGGTCGGCGAATGGAATCACATCGTCATCACCAGCAACCGGAACAAGGTCGTCGTCGAGTTGAATGGTGAGAAAGTCGTCGATGCGGACCTCGGTAAGTTCGTGAAGCCGAACCTACGCCCGGACGGCACGCCACACAAGTTCGACATTGCCTATAAGGACCATCCGCAGAAAGGCTACATCGGGCAGCAGGATCACGGCTCGCCGTGCTGGTATAAGAACATCAAGTTGAAGGTGCTGAGATAAGTCGGGAATTTCCGCTCGCAATGTGCATCATTCATATGTCCGAGCGTCAATTGAGCGCTAGCGGCTACCCGAGCTGTGCATGCGGCGAACACGACTATTGTTGGTCTTACTTCTTGTGCTCGTTCTCCTCGTGGGCGTCGGGGTCGGGTTCTACTTCAAGTTTGTCGACACGCGCTATTTCGAGGCGGAATTCTATGCCGATACGGCGATCGTTCCCGACAACCAACAGGGCAAACCTGGCAACATCGTCTTTCAGGAGCAAGAAGGGCGACTCACGGTGGCTCTCAAGCGCGGTGAGCCGCATGGAATCATCACGACCGAGCATGAGTGGTGGGAGACAATATATATCGAAGTGCCTCCGCCGTCCGAAGGTGCGAACGTGTTATTGGACCAAAGAGACGTACGAGTCGCATTTTTCTCATACAAACTCCGTCAAATCCCCACTGTCGGCCAGGACGGAATCCGCGGCTATCTCAAGTTTGAATCGGTCAGCCCGCGCCGGATCATTGCGTCATACGACATTTTGATCGATGGGATTTACCCGCGGTTCAATCCTGAGTCACAGCATCGCGAAATTAGATTTGCTGGGCGCTCGACCTTCTACAAGCAAGTACGTCCTGCGGGAGAGTTGGGTGGAGAAATCTGGCCCAAAGTCCCTGGGAAGTGAAACATCACTCCGTCGAGGGATCACGATCTGGTGCGTCACTGCGGGACCTTTAGAATCTCGCCGCCGTCCTTCGTGAACATCGCCCAAAGCGTCTTCGGATCGATCGAATTCTTGATGAAGCGAACTGAGCCGTCGGCCATGGCCGCGTGGAAGCCGTTGACATAGTGGCCGAGCAAGCCGTTCACCGGATTCTTGGAGTCGATCGTGATGTCCTCGGGCTTGGTCCATGTCACGGCTCGGTCGTCTTCCGCCTCAACAATCGCGATAGTGTTTGATGTACCATCGCTGATTTCGAAGATCTTGATCCCCTTCGGGTCGTCGAAGATGAAGCTTTTTCCAAGCGGAGCGAGATAGGTGGTCTTGTCCTTGAGCGCTGCCGCTTGTCGGGGACTTCGCAAGGTCCTCGGCATCAAGGGGATCAACTTCTGGTTGTGGTCGCTGTCCCAGGGTTCGTCGAGCTTGAACTGCTTATAGAGTTCCACCTGCTCGATGAAGGGAAGAATCCGCACCCGCCAGCTCAAGAGCCGTTTACCATCCTTATCGCGAATGTCGGCGGGGAACCGGCCGTAAACGTCGTGATAGCCATGCATCGCCAGCATGATCTGCTTCAGGTGATTCGCGCTACGCATGCGCTCGGCCGGGGGACCAGACGGCAGTTTGACCGCTTCGAGCAACGTGGTGGCCAGCTCCCATTCGGTCGTCCAACGCGCGCCGTTCTTGATTGGATGTTTTGCCCTGCAGCAACGTGCCGACGCGCTTTTCGAATGCTTCGTGAGTTTCGTGCGGTTGCCGGAACAGTTGGGCCAGGAGAAGACTCTCCGACTTGAGTTCAATATCGTGCAGGTCCTGAGCAGCCTGAGGCGAGGTTGCTTCGACGATCAGCTTGGTCGGCATCTTCGGCCCCGGACCAATCGTCAACGCTGCCCATTTGAGACCGCGGGTGATGATTTGAATCCGGCCGCCGCCCAATTCGGCCGGCAGCGTCGGGGCAACCTGCTCGTGAATCTTTTTCGCATCGGCGCTCAGAGCAAAGGCGATCTGCGCCACGCCTGAGTTGTCCGCCTCGATAGCGTCAATGAGTTCCGGCCGCTCGACCGGCTTGCGCGTCGCGACCATCGCGAGCGCATCGCGCGTACCAACGCAGATGCAGTCGTGAATCGTTTTCCACTTCGCGGTTTTGCCGGCGCGCTCGAAGAGGCCAATTAGTTTCTCTGCCAACGCTCGACGAGCCGATTCTTTTTCCGGCGCCGGTACGATCAGGCAGGGAGCGTTGGGAAAGTCGCCGGCCCCATAGGTCACGAACACATTCTTGCCGCCAAGCTGGATGAAATCCTTCACCCACTCGCGGACTGCCTTGGCCAATGCGCCGGCCTCTTCTCCTTCGCCGACGATCGGTAGCGCCAGTTTGAGGAGCGTATTCACCTCGACGCGCGACGACATCGACGCGAACAACGACGAGTGTATTCTCGTCGATGAATGGAGTGACAGTCTTGACAATTGAGGACGGCTGGCTGAGTGGCTGGGCAACGAGTGGACTGACGAGTGCGAGAGATACGAAAAACGCGCGAAACATTGACCAGTCTCCAAATGGAAATCGCAAATGTTCCCGCGACTCTATTCCTCTGGCAGTTGGTAGGGCTTACAGCCCCAGTCGCTTAGAAACGTATAGAACGCGTCAAGGTCAGGGCAAAACTCAGGGAAATCTCCGCCGAAATATCGCGGCATCCAAGTCGGTCCACACATGTGCCCAATGAATACGCTTACTTTTCCACGGCTGTCTTGAAGGACGAGGGTATCCTTCGCCCGCTTCCACGAATGACTATCGACACCGATTCCCGTGACCCATTCACCACTCTTCAGCCGCAGCGTACCAGCCCCTTTGACTCGCGATTCAATCTCTGCCGGTGATGTTGCGCCTTGAAGTTGGCTGACCGTTTTCCGCACAAACTGATCTCGTGGCAATCCCCGATCGTAGTCGGCCCAGACCATGAAACAAGTTGCAGCGCCACCAAAAGTGATCAGCAAGCCAATCGGCACTATTCGATTCATTCGCCGTTGGAAGGTCCTCGTTGGCCTCGCGCATTGATCCGCACCAGCCATCTCAGCGATCCTCATTATTTGGCCAGTGTGACGACATACTTCCAGTGATTCCCCTGGTTTGGAGGAATGCCGGGCGGGGCCGGAACCGTGATTGTGAACGAATTGCCTTGCGTCGCATAGCCGAACGGCTTGCCCGTAGTTATGTCGACCGGCACGGGAACGACCGTCACATCAGACAACTTCGCCGGCAGCTTGCCGTCGTTATTGGCGGCATGCAATCGAACCGCTTCGACAGCACGCAGCGATGCGAGCCGCCGTTCGGTCCGCACCTGGCGCCGTACACTTTGTCCACGGCTGGCAGAAGCAACAGAAGCATGGTTTGCAAATAATCGAATGGCTGCTTTCCCAAGGCTTTGATTCTCGCTTCGCTCTTGCGCATACCCTGGATCGCTTCGGCATAGGGCGAATCGAACCAGACGAAGTGCTCGTCGCGCAAGTTGCGAAAGCGGACGAGGGCGTCGAGCATCACCACCTGGGCGGGCGGCATGGCATCCAGCTCGGCCCGTGTCTTGCCGGCGGCGAGCAGCGACTTGCGTGCCGAGGGAAGTTGGAGCGTGATGTAAAACGCCAGTCCCATCCGGGATTCGGCTTTCCCCTGCTGACCCGGTTGCTCGGCGAGCCTTTGAATTCCCGCCCACAGCCGGTCCAGTGCGGCGAGAGCGTCCTCGGGAGACATCGGCCCCTTGTCCACGTTTTTCGGCATCGGGATTGTGGCGTCCATCGAGCGCATCTCGCCTTCCATGCCCTTGCGCAAATCCACCAGCGGTCGCGGCAATGCCGTCAGCGACCAATACAGATTCGGACAATCCGCCGCCTGCATGATCTTCTCGAGCTCCCCGATGAACATCGTCGCGACGGCGTTGCCGACCAGGAACTGAATGAGTGTGGGCCCCTGAGCGGCGTGTCGGGCCAGTACGAAGCCGGTTTGCACGTCGCGAAGTGCGAGGTCGACCTTGCCATCCAGGAGGTGAACTCGGCAGCGGAGCTTGAGCAGCATGGCCAGCTCGCGAATTTTTTGGGCTTCCGGCAGCAAGAAGCCGATGCCATCGGCGGCGATGCGCTGATCGGTGCCCCAATCGCAATGATCGCACTTGGCGGCCGCCTCGACCTCCTTGAACACGTTGTTAAAAGTCTTCAAATACGTTCGCGCTTGCTCGCGCGGAAAGTCCTTGATCGGCCCGTCCAGCGCCGTCTGGAATTTCTCTTGAGCCTGGTAGTATTCCTTGCCCGCGGGCCGAGTATCTGCGAGTATTAGTAGGGCTCGATGATGCAGCAGGGCCGCATTGTTGTGCTCCAAATTGCGGACCGATGGAATCAATTCGTACCGAAACGACGGCACCGGCGGACCAACTGGCCGCAAGGTCAATGAATACGTGGTCGTGTCCGCCTGCTTGTCCGCGTCTTGCGCGAACAACGCCGTTGAGAAACTTGCCGCCGCGGCACTAGTCAGCGCAATTGCGAACAGTTGAAAACGAGACTTCATTCGTCGTCATCCTCATTCTGATTGGGCTCCTTCCGCTGGTTGGCAGGCAGGGCGAATGTGCCCGGCGGCAGGTCGAGCCAGTGGGTCAACTCGCGTGCGGCCACATCTTGCGATGGGCCCTTCCCGGCCGACTTCGATTCCGGCAGCATCTCGACACCCCAGCGCAGAACATCGCGCCGCATCTGAAGGGCCTTGGCCACTTCCGACCGATCCTCGCTTGCAACGACCGTCGCCTTCTTGGGCGCGTCGGGCTTTTGGGCAATCATTGGCGAAGTCGTGGACTCGGGGACCGGTCGATCGACATAGACGACGTCGCTCGACGTATTGCACCCTCGGTGTATCGGGAGTCATTAGAAACGCCGCCAGGACGAATGAAATGCCCGCGCATACTGCCGCTGTGCTCGGCCAGGCCCATTTGAATCGCGGTGAAGCGGCCGCCTTGCCGGCCTCAAACAACAGCGCGTCGCGACTCAAATGCGCCGGCTGCGGCGCCAGGCGCTGCAGCGCTTCGGCGAAGGGGGTCAGGTCGCTGCTCGGAATCAGGTCGTCTTGCCGGTCGGGCATGGAGCACCCATTTTGTGGCGGAGCGTGGCCAGTCCGGCGGCATAGCGCCGCCAGCATGTGGCCGCCGACCCGCCGGTCAGGTCTGCAATTTGTTCAAATGTCAAGCCGCCCCACAGGTGGGCGATGATAATCTCACGTTGGTCGAGCGGCAGCAAGCCGAGTGCGTCAGTCGCCGCCTGGGCATCGAGGCCGGCCTGATCCTCAGTTGGCGTGAACCACAGAGCCGTGAGCGATGCGACGCGCCCCTCGTGATTCTGACGCCGCCGTTCCGAGCGCGATTCGCTGATCGCTCGATTGCGGACGGCCCGGTATAACCAGGCGACGGGATGATGCGGCGGCTCCGACTGCCTGGTGAGCTTGATGAACGCCTCTTGAACGACATCCTCGGGCGCGTGGCACCACTGCCGCGCATAGAGAACGAGCGCGGGCAGGTAGCGATCGATCAGGTAGCCCAGGTGATCCGGGTCCATCGCTTGTAAGACGCCCGTCGACGAAGGGCCATTTCAGAGGTCGGAGGCCAGACTTCAGAGGTCAGAATAGCACCTATACCTCATACAAGTCCCCTAGGTCGTATTCTGACCTCTGACCTCTAACCCTTTCTCTTGGCATATGCCGCTCGTCCTCAAACCACTGGGCGATCAAGGCGTCTTGGCTTACTTGCCAGATGAAGCGGCCGCATTGCAATTTGCAGCGGCCGTTCGAAGCGGGCGATTGGCATGGTTGGTGGATGTCGTTTCGGCTTATGCCACGGTAGGTATCTATTTTGATCCGGCATTGGCGAACCTGCAATCCGTACGGGCAGCATTGCGGTCCGTCAAAACGAGTGCCGTCAAGGTTGCCACTGGACGTTCGCACGTCATCCCCTGTTGCTACGAACTGCAGCTCGATCTCGATCGCGTTGCGGAGCACACCGGCCTGACTCGGGATCAAATCATTGCTAAGCACACGGAACAGTCGTACACGGTCTATGCAATCGGCTTCTGTCCGGGCTTCCCGTACCTGGGGTACTTGCCCCAGGAACTTGTCGGCGTGCCGCGGCTGCCCTCACCCCGACTGCGTGTAGAGCCGGGAAGCGTTGGCCTCACCGGCCGGCAAACGGGCTTATATCCGCTAGCACGGCCGGGCGGATGGAATTTGATTGGCCGCACCCCGCTCGAGTTGGTGAATATCGAGGACCATTACTTCCCATTGCAAGTGGGCGACCAGGTTCGCTTCCAACGCATCGACGCAATTGAATATGAACGTTTGAAGGGGGAACGGTTAAGTGTGTGACGGCGGCTGTTCTTGCTGCTTAAAATGGAGCTATGGGAGCGACCGCTGTAGCTGTCTGGTTCGGGACAGCCGGCTATTCATGGCCGGACTGGATTGGCCCCTTCTATCCGCCGGGAACGTCGTCGGCACGGATGTTGCCCTTTTACGCCACCCAGTTCCCCTGCGTCGAAATCAACTCGACGTTTTATCGACCGCCGTCGCCGGGGCAAATGGCGAAACTGGCAGCGCGAACACCATCTGGATTCCGCTTCAGCTTCAAGTTGACGAGAACGGTCAGCCACGAGGCGAGCATTCATGACCTGCGACCGTTGCGCCAAGCGGCTGAAGAACTGGCCGCGCGTCACGCCCTGATCGGCCTGGTCCTGCAGTTTCCGGAATCGTTTTCGGACACGCACAAGAATCGCGATTGGCTGACACGCATAGGAGAGGGTTTGCGCCCATACACGACGTGGGTTGAATTCCGTCACCAATCGTGGCAGCGACCGCGTCTGGGCGATTGGTTGCGGCAACGAGGGATGGAACTGATCGCCGTGGATGTCCCAGACTTGCCTCAACTCTTTCCCCGTGGAATCATTGACGGGCGAGCAACGCGTGTTTACGTTCGCCTGCATTCGCGGCTAGCCGCCAACTGGAGCGGCCACGGGACGGCGCGCTACGCATACGATTTTTCCGACATGGAACTGCGCGAGTGGATCGCGCGCATTGGTCCGATGGCCGACCAATTGACGGACGTGCATTTCATCTTCAACAATTGCCACGGCGGACAGGCCGTGGCGAATGCCCGCCGAATGGCGGAGTTGATCCGAACCGAGGCGCCCCGCTTTCGCGTGGTCGAGCCGCCGGCACCGCCGCCGCCGGTTCAAGGGAAGCTTTTCGAAGAATTGACGTTCAGTTAATTGTGGTGCAAGTCGTTGCTTCGCCAAACAATTCGTGTCTGTCCGGAATCACGCAACCGGGCGTCGCGCCGGTTCTCAAATTTCTAATCTTTGGTTCGGTTGGTGCGCAACTAAGGTTCACGCATCTGCGTAACCGCCAATCGTCCATACATTCATGAAACCAACACTCTTGTCGGCAGCATCCGAGCAAGCTCGAGTGGCGCAATTGTTCCAGCACGTCCGCGATGCCGTCATTATGCTCGACCTCGCGGGCGTCGTTGGATTCTGGAGTCGCGGCGCCGCCGACATCTACGGCCGGCAGGCGACCGAGGCTCTGAACTGTTGCTACCTGGAACTCCTCCCCCCGAAGTGTCGCGTGGCGCAAGCGCGGCCGATCCATCGTGCTCTCGAAGATGAGGAATCCAACGCCGAATGGCAGACGATCAGTCCCGCGGGTCAGCCGATGTGGCTCGAAGGCGATTTTCGCCCGGTCCACGATGCGAACGGCAAGCGCCTGGGCTGCGCAATTCTCTTACACGATGTCACCAAATGGCGCGCCGCCGAGGCCGCTCGTAAGCTCAGCGAAGATCGCTTGCGGACCATCACCGACAACATTCCGGGCGCTGTTTTTCAACTCCGAATGGATGCCGACGGAACGCGCTCCATTCCGTTTGTAAGTCGGGGCGTCGAAAAACTCCTGGAGCGGACTCCCGGCGAGCTGAACCTGGCCGTGGCGACGGGCAATGTGTTGGTGATTCCGGAGGATCGCGCTGGATTCTGGAAATCACTTGAGGATTCCCGCGTCGGATATGTCCCGTGGGGCGTTGAATTTCGCATTTTGACTCCGAAGAGCGCTCATCTCAAGTGGATCCGTCTGCGCGCCGTTCCAGCACGGCTCGACGACGGAGGCATGTTGTGGAATGGAGTGATGACGGATGTGAGCGACCAGATGTCGGCGGCGGAGGCGCTGCGCGAAAGCGAAGCCCGGTACCGCCTGATCACCGAGAACGCAACCGACGTGATCGCTCGTCTGGATCCCGCCGGCATATTCCGTTATGTATCGCTTGCCATGCGCAGTCGCTGTTCGGCGTAGAGCCGGAGAATTGTGTCGGCCGACCCGTTGCCGATTTTCTGCCCCCGGACGACGCCCGGCGAACGAACGATTTGCTCGACCGGCTTTCACGCGGCGAACCGACCAACGCCTTCACGCACCGTTGGCGATCGGGGAATGGCGAGTTCGTTTGGTGCGAATCGACGACCCGCGCCATTCGCAATCCCGATGGCTCGCTCGCGGAAGTGGTCATGGTGACGCGCAGCATTGAAGAGCGCCGCAAGCTCGAGGCAAAAGTTCAGCACGCCCTGAAGCTCGAAGCGATCGGTCGTCTCGCCGGGGGCGTCGCTCACGATTTCAACAACCTCCTCACCGTCATCAACGGGTTCAGCGAATTGATCCTTCGGGGACTCACCACGCCGGAGCCAGGCCGCATCGCGTCGCAGGTTCAGGAGATTCGCAAAGCCGGGGAGCGTGCGTCCGGATTGACGCGGCAATTGCTCGCCTTCGGGCGGCAACAGACCCAGACGCGCATGCGCGTCGATCTCAACAATGTCTTGCAGGAAATGCACAAGCTCGTCGTCCGCGTGCTCGGCGAAGACATCGAGATTGAAGTCGATCTCGCGGGCGACTTGTTGCCCGTATTCGCGGACGTCGGCCAGATCGAACAAGTGCTAATGAATCTGGTGCTCAATGCCCGAGACGCGATGCCCGATGGCGGCACGCTGACGTTGCGAACGGCGAACGCCCGATTCGATGCCCCGCCCGATGCTGACGTTCGCGCCGGCGAATTCGTGATGTTGGCCGTCAGCGACACCGGCATCGGCATGGATGACGAAACGCGGGCACGCGTCTTCGAGCCGTTCTTCACGACGAAGGACTTGGGCAAGGGGACCGGCCTTGGACTCGCCACGGTCTACGGCATCGTCAAGCAGACGGGCGGCCTCATCGAAGTGGAGAGCGCCCTCGACGAAGGGACGACCTTCCGCGTCTTTCTCCCCCGGCATGAGGAACTCGCGGAAAAGCGCCCCGGATCGATGCTGCAAGCCGGGCGCGAGACGATTCTCCTGGTCGAGGACAACGATGGCGTCCGCCAGGTGACCGCGTCGATGTTGCGCACCATGGGCTATCGCGTCGTGGAGGCGTCCAGTGGATTGGAAGCTCTGAAACGTTGCCGTCAGCACGCGGGGCCGATCGACGTGCTCCTGACCGACATGGTGATGCCGATGATGAACGGCCGGGAAGTGTCGGATCGCGTGCAAGCGATGATGCCCGGCGTTCGCACGCTCTTCATGTCGGGTTACACCGACGAGTCCGTACTTCGCCGCGGCGTCGTCGATGACGGCGTGGCATTTCTCAATAAGCCGCTGAGTCACGAAACGCTCGGGCGAAAACTCCGGGAAGTTCTGCGGAAGCCCGTTGCCGGCAGCGCCTCGATCGGGTGAGTCTCCCTCTCATGGCTTCTCGTCATCGTCCTCGACCGCCTCACGCAAGGGCTTTGCAATGAAACGTTGGTCCCCAACTGGCCGATGCGCGGAAATGTGTAGTTAGCGGGGCACGTCCGCCAACTCCGCCAGTCTTTTTGCCATCCTCCATGCGCACTAACGTCTAATATCTGGCCCCGTCCGGTCGTTCATTGACCGATTCGCAAGTTCTGTTGCAAGGCCTCGTGCAACTGGCGGAACAGCGTCGCCAGTTCATTTACCCGGTAGTGGGCGTTGAGCCCGCTCGTGCTTGGCAGAAGCCACACCTTGGACTCGCCGATTTTCTCTTCCTGGAGGCCAAGCTTGGCCTTCGGTCGATCGAATGCCGTGCGATACGCCCCGACACCGACGAAGGCGACGAACCCAGGCTTATAGCGCTTGACCTTGGTCTGTAATCGCTTGCCGCCAGCGACGAACTCGGCGGCGGTCAATTCGTCAGCGGCCGCTGATGCTCGTTGCACGAGGTTGGTGATGCCGAAGCCGAGTTTCAAGAGTTCCCTTTGCTCGGACGGGTGAAGCAGCTTTTGCGTGAAGCCCGCGGCATGAAGTGCCGGCCAGAACCGGTTCCCCGGTCGTGCAAAATGTTGACCGGTGAACGCGGAATACAGTCCGGGATTGATGCCACAGAACAAGACCTTGAGATTGACGGCGATAATATCGGGAATCGTCTTCGCGGCGGCGGCGAGAAGGTCGGCGCGAGTTGGCTTCGAGTGCTTCATACCGATGATGCACCCGGGGATGGTCCGCCCGTCATGTCCCGGACAACCGATTCGACCGTCTCTTGATCAACAACGGCGCCGCGTGCTTTGTCATGCAATAACCACTCTTTCGCCTTGATCAGCTTGTCCCCTTGATCGCGCAACGAGGCGGCTTGTTCGAAATCGTGATTCGCCACTGCCTCTTCCTTTTGCTCTCTGAGTTGTTCAATTTGCTCGTCGATCGTCCGCACCGCGGCGCTCTCGTCGGGGGATAACTCCAACTTCTGGATTCGGATCCGCGCCGCGCAACGATCGAGAAGCCCGATCGCCTTGCCGGGAAGCGCCCCCGGCAGGTGTCGATCCGCGGATTCCGCGATCTTCTCGATTGCCTCGTCGGAAATCTGAACGCGGTGATACACCATATACCGGTCGCGCACACCGTTCAAGATCGCGAGCGTTTCGTCGACTGTGGCTGGTTGGATGCGTACCGGTTGGACCAACGCGTCGAGCGACCCCAGTCTGGCGCAATAGCGCCGATAGTCCTTTGGCGATGCAATCAGAATGCACGCGGCCTGGTCCTCACGAAGAGTCAGAAGAAGTTCCGCGTGCAGTCTCCTCATTGTCAAGCCGCCGCTCGAGGTCGAGAGCCATTCGATGACGTCGGGAAAAACAAAAATTGTTTTGGTCGAACGGTGGATCTTGCTGAAGACGGCCTTGACGAAATTGAACCGCAACGAGTCGGCCAGGCGAGGCTCCCAGAAATGGATCTGCCGCAATTCGATGACGCGATGGTCCCGCAGCCATTCGGGTGTCCGGCCTTCCACAATTGCTTGTGCAAGGCCGGCGACCAGGGTGACTTTCCCGACGCCTGGTTCGCCCAACAGCAAGGGATTGTTCCGATCGCGGCACGCCAACACTTCGATCAGTGCCTTCAGTTCCGCCTGGCGACCGATCAGCGGATTCAGTTTGTTGTCGCGAGCGAGGGCAGTGAGATCGGGAGCGACAGAATCCCGCGTGCCAGTCGGGCCGTGCGACTGGGATGGCGGGAGTTGCCACGGGCCCGATATCCCGGGTTCTTTCTCACTGGAAGATTCCGTGGATGGATTGTCATCGTGTGTGTGACCAAGCAGGTTCAAGACCTCGGCACGGACGTCGTCCAAACTCAAACCGAGGTTCATGAGCACTTGGGCCGCCACCCCTTCTTGCTCGCGGAGCAATCCCAGGAGCAGATGTTCGGTGCCGACGTAGTTGTGGTTCAGTGCCCTGGCTTCTTCGATCGAATACTCGATTACCTTCTTGGCCCGCGGCGTGTGTGGGAGCTTGCCGCGCACCACTTGCTCGCCGCCCGGCCCGGTCTGGACGATCTTCTCGACCTCCAGACGAATCTTGCGCAGGTCGACGTCAAGGTTCTTCAACACATTGGCCGCAACGCCGGAGCCTTCCTTGATCAAACCGAGCAGCATATGCTCCGTCCCGATGTACTCATGGTTGAAGTGCTGCGCTTCTTCGTTGGCGAGTTGCATCACCTTTCGAGCCCGGTCCGTGAATCGTTCGTACATGGCAGCCTCACGGTTAGCATGTCTCCGAAAGAGAACATAAAGTGACAATCCGGTCAAAACGATCAGCCCCAATTGCAAGAAGAACATTTCGCCAAGCGCCATGGCGACTCCCAGCAGGCTATGTAGGACGGATTGGTAATCCGTCCTTCGGCTCGCATCGCTGGGACCGCCCGCTTTCAATGGCGCGATTACATTTATCGTTCCGGCGGAATCCTACTTGCTACTCGCTGCCTTCTCCTCGGCTGAACTGCCGCGAAGGTAGAGCGGCTCCGCCAGCCAAACATCCGTGGTCACCGCCCAGGGGCTTGTGCGCGCGACCGTCAGCAAGTCGATCGGTCGCGGTTCCGCGTCGGCAACGCGTGGCACATCAAACATTGTCGCCGCCGGACCGCTCGCTACCATTTTCGGACCGAGCTCGGACAGCCAGTCGTCGCGGGTGACAATCTGCAACGGGCCTAGCGGCTCCCAAATGCCCCCTGACGCTCGACGGTAATCGCGCCGAAAGAGTTTCCCTTGCAGGGCGTCGGCAATTACCGAAACTTCGGAAAACTCGTCCGGGGTCCGCAATGCAATCGCCGCGAAGGATTCGACGCCGTAGAAACGACAGCCAACTGCGTAAGCGAGAGCTTTCGCCGAGGCCAAACCCACGCGTAGGCCGGTATAGCTGCCGGGGCCGAGCCCAACGACAACGTCGGTCAAATCGCGTGCTTTCCATGCCGCGTGCTTAAACAGACCATCGACCACGAG
Source organism: uncultured Gemmataceae bacterium (assembly GCA_963773845.1). GTDB lineage: Bacteria > Planctomycetota > Planctomycetia > Gemmatales > Gemmataceae > SIAJ01. The sequence goes on along the minus strand of CAVZCU010000009.1, from coordinate 1,582,795 downwards.
CGCCAGATCGCTGGCCCGCCGGTGAGCTTCCGTCAGTCGCTCTTCCGCGACCACGCGGTCGCCGGAAGCCAACGCCGCTTGGCCGATGCGGCCGGACGTTTCGAGAATCAGGACGCGATCAAAAGCAGCCACGATTGCTTCTTTGCAACAGAACCGGATAGAATCTCGCGTTTGAGTCAATGTAGGCCTCATGCGGGGTACGGGGGCCTACATTGTGCTACAAGGAGCAATGCTATGAACGACGAGCCGGCCACCATCCACATCGACGGCGCTTCGCGTGGGAACCCCGGCGATGCCGCCTATGCCGTCGTCATCGATGTGCCCGGCCAAGCGCGAATCGAGGAGGCCGGCGTGCTGGGCAAGGAGACGAACAATGTCGCCGAGTACACCGCCCTCATCAAAGCACTGGAAAAGGCCAAGCACCTCGGTCTCAATCGCCTGCGCATCATGAGCGATAGCGAATTACTCGTCAAGCAGGTGAATGGCGAATACCGGGTGAAGAACGACGATCTGCGCTGGCTGTTTAACGAAGCGAAACAGTTAATGCAAAACTTCGCTTCGGTGACATTGAAGCATGTACGACGCGAGGAAAACAAGCGGGCGGATGAACTGTGCAACGAGGTGCTCGACGGCCAAAAGCCGAAGAAGCCGGTGAGCGACAAGCCGCGGCCCAAAAAGCCCGCGGGGATCGTCGGCGACGAGCGCGTTCGAGCGGATTGCCTGGAGTGCCTCGCCTCGGCCAAGGCGTGCTGGTCGCGTGGCGAACACACTCCCAGCGCGGAAATGGTGTGGGATCAACTCTGGAGCATTCTCGAAGAAGGCGGAGTGCTTCGCAAGAAATGACGAAAGGTCGCCAATGCGGACGGCGAGCCGCCAACCTCTGCAAACAAGGTGCAACGAACGGCTAGCCCGAAATCCGCGTGAGGCGTTCCAGGCAATCCGCCAGATCGACACCTTCGCCTTGAATCGGCATCCACAGATCCCCAACCTTGTCTAGTCGCCGCCGAATCGAGCGGATCGTGAACTTCGACGGATCGAGATTCAGCCGCACTTCGCGCCAGCGCAATGGCGTGGAGACAGGCGCCCCGGCGCTGGCCGTACCGAATACGGGGCCGCCAGCGTCTGCCCCCGGCTGTTCTGCAAATAATCGAGATACACTCTCTTCTGACGATGGGCTGGGCTGCGGACGACGCTGGTCGTTTTCGGCAACTGACGATGAACAATCTTCGCGACTACTTCGGCGAATTGCCGGGCGACTTCATACGGATAGCGTGCTCCGAGCGGAATGCAGATGTGCAATCCGCGCTTGCCGGATGTCTTGCACAGGCTCTCGGCATCCGCCCGGTCGAGCAGCTTGTGCACGGCCAGGGCCGCCTCCACGACGCGATTGAACGGTAAATCCTCCGGATCGAGATCGATGACCAGAAAGTCCGGCTGCTCCGGATTCTTGACGCGGGAGAGCCAGGGATTCAATTCGATACAGCCGAGGTTGGCCAGATAGAGAAGCGTCCGCTCGTCCTGACAGACGACGTAGGTCACGCTCTTGCGTCCGGAATCCGATGGCAGCGTCGCGGTTGTCACCCATGGGGGCGGGGGCGCTGGCTGACATCCTTTTGAAAAAAGCTCTCGCCCTCGATGCCATCCGGATGCCGATGCAGGGACATCGCCCGATTGCGAAGGTGCGGAAGGATGACAGGAGCCACTTCGCGGTAATAGGCAATCAGATCGCCCTTGGTGTAGCCTTCCTTCGGCCAATAGATTTTGTCGAGATTGGTGAGCTTCGGCGACTGTCCGTTGGACTCGCCTTCGTCGGCGGCGGAAATCGCCTTCTCACGCCGCACTTCGCGAGCGGATTTGTCCTCACGCAAGCCGATGAAAATCGGTTGCCGCATGCGGCCGTCTTCCGTCCATTCCTGGAATTCGACTTCGCAGACCAATTGCGGCTCGACCCAGCGGACCGGGGCATTGGTTTTCGGGACTTTCTCGAAGGGGCAAGTATCGCGCACGAGCGGGTCGAGTCGCTTGCGCAGGTCGGTGAGGCCAGCGTCGTCGAGGCCGCCGCCGGTGTGGCCAATGTAGACGAGTTTGGCGCCTTGGTAGACGCCAAGAACCAGGGCGCCGATTTCCACGCGCCGGCCACGCGGCGCCGTGAAGCCAGCAATCACCGCTTCCTGCCGCTGCCGCGATTTGATCTTCACCCATGCCCCGGTCCGTTTTCCCTCCTGGTATGGGCTCGTGCCGTCCTTGCCGATGATTCCTTCCAGGCCGGCTTGAGTCGCTGCCTGGAAGAATTCGATGCCACGCCTTTCCACGTGGTCGCTGAAGCGGATATTGCTGGCCTGTCGGCCCAGGATTTTCCGAAGCCGGGCTTTTCGTTCCGTGAGCGGCCGCGAGCGAAGATCTTCGCCATCGAGATAGAGCAGATCGAAGACGTAATAAACCAGATCACCCTTCCCGGTTTTCTGATAGTTCTGAATGAGTTGAAACCGAGCCTTGCCCTCGCGATCGAGAACGACGATTTCGCCGTCGAGCACGACGTCGTGCCCGAGAGTGCTCAAGGACTCGACGATCGGCGCGAACTTGGTTTCAAATGGCGTGTGCTTGCGCGAGTAGAGCCGAACCGATTCGGAACCAACCTCGGCGATCGCCCGGTAGCCATCCCATTTCACTTCGAATAACCAGCCCGGCCGGTCGAACGCCTCGTCAACCAGGGTGGCGAGCATCGGCCGAATGCCGTGCGGCATCTTGCCCGCCGCCGATGATTTTCGCCGCGGCCGCCGCTTTCGGCCGATCTCATCCAGCGTGAGTCCGGATTGAACCGAGCGATCGTCGGCAGTGATATCACCGTCCGACGCGAACGCATCGCGCTTCTTCATCAGCAGCCATGCGTTCGCCTCACCGCGTTTCAGCTTGACCAGTGAGAACTCACCGCGAAGCTTTCGGCCGTGAAGGATGAAGCTCAGTCGACCATTCCCGAGACCCGCTCGTGCCAGCTTCTCGGCTGCCTCCCGGTTCTTGGCGCCAGGAATCTCGTACGTTCCGTCGTCCCAAACAATGACGCGCCCTGCCCCATAATTGCCGGCCGGGATGATTCCCTCAAACGTGCGATAATCGAGCGGATGATCCTCGACCATCATTGCCAGCCGCTTGTCCGCCGGGTTGAGCGAAGGCCCTTTGGGCACCGCCCAACTCTTGAGCGTGCCGTCCAGTTCCAGACGACAATCGTAGTGCAACCGCGACGCGTGGTGCTTTTGCACGACGAAGCGCAGGTCGCCATGTCGAGCGTTCGCTTTTCCTCGCGGCTCCGGAGTTTGCCGGAATTCTCGCTTTCGCCGATAGGTCGTGAGGGACATGATCTCCCCGCTCGATGAATCAGGCGGCGGCACGCACGCGCGAATGCGACGCTTTTTTCCGCCGGTGCGGGCGTGGGGCGCTGGTCTCTTTGGTCGATCGGCGACGGGCTCGGCTCTTTTCATGGGACAAGCTTCGCCGCAGTGCATCCATCAGGTCCATCACCGGTCGTTCGCCATGAGCCGCGCGAACGTGTTTGCTTGCGCCGTGGGACTTGCGCTCGATCAGCTTGGCGAGTTTGGCCGCGTAATCGTCCTTGTAGCGCGACATTTCCAGCTCATCGGTGGTGGCAGATTCCAGTAGCGAGGCCGCCAGCCGGCGTTCCTCGCTCGACACGGCGGCGCCCGACACTTCGCCGGCGAATGCCTCCGGTTGCTTGACCTGCGATTCGAAGTTCAAAAGCGTCATGACCAATAGGCCGGAGAAGGGGCGAATAATCGCCACCTGTCCCCGCCCGGAGAATACAACTTGGGCGATGGCATATCGATCGTGGCTGGCCATCGCTTCCATGAGCACGGCATAGGGCTTCTGGGCCGCCGGACCGTTCGGCACCAGGTAGTAGGTGCGGCCGCTGAAGTAGATCGGGTCGATGGCGTCCGGGGCGATGAAGGTATCGATCGCGATCGACTTGTCATCTTCGGCTTTCAGCTTGGCCTTCTCGCCAGCGGGAACGCTCACATATTCCCCCTTGGCGTACTCGTAGCCGGAGACGATCTGGTCGTTCGACACTTCGCCGTGGATGGGGCAGACTTTCTTGTAGCGAATGCGCTCGCCGCAATTGGCGTGCAGCAAGTGGAAGCCGATCTTGCCGCCGCCACTAATGGCAGCGCTATAGGCCTTGACGGGAATCGAGATCAAATTGAAGGTGAGGAATCCTTCCCAGCTCGGTCGTGCGGGCATTGCTAACCTCTCTTGTCAGTTTCCGCTCAGTTCGTTCTGAATCGAGACAAGAACGCAAGGTGAATGCCGGCGACCCGGCGCGCTGTCAGCTGAGCGCAGTTTAGGATCTCAAGCCTTCAGCTGACGCCTGCTGTTAATCGCAACTGAGTTGGAGATTCGCAGCTGGCGATCACACCAATCCGTGCGCAAGGCCAGCTTCTTCCGGCAAACGATTCTGACCGCACGCCGGATGTTCGGCGACGCACATCAACTTCGCACAATCGGTACGCGAATGAACCGCGAAGGGAGGGAGACGCCGTTCGCGTTTCGGCTTTACGTTGAGAATCGGCGACAGCGGAGCTTGAAGCGTGAGCGAAGGCGACGATTGCCGCGTGATTCATCAAACCCCGGGCAATTTCGGCGTCGCCTTCGCTGATACTTCAGGCTCCGCTGGCAACGCCGTTGATTTGGAAGCGCACTGTTAGATTTGAATGTGGTTTCCGTTGGGGAATAACACTTGGGATGCATCCAAATTCCACGACTCCACGCCGGTGACAGCGAACTTGTTCCATACAAGGACAGCTTGAAAACCATCCACGTGCGCGAACGCCAAGCTGCCGGCATCAGTTCCGTCTCCTAATGACACAATAACTGCCTTTTTGAATTCGGTCGCCGACGCGGTTCCGGCGTTCGCTTCGACCGTGAACGTGTCGTCCCCTGCCCCCGTGATCAAGGTAAAGCGGCCGTCGAAATTGCAATCGTTGACCTTGATTGTGTTGGCCCCGTCACCGAGATTGAGCTTGGTGTCGCCACCGATAAGGACGTTATTTAAGTTAATGGCGTCGTCTCCACTTCCGCTCGTGACCGTCAGCTTTTTCCCGAGAATCAGGCCCGCACCTCCCCCGAATATCACTTCGGCGCCGACCTTCAGCGAGTTTGTGCCTGTGCCCAAGATCGACAGGTTGCCGTGTATCACAACCGGCAAAGCAGTTGAAAAGTTGTCGATTTGAGTCTCGGATTGGCCGGACCCATGGTTAAACGTTGCATTGCCCATAATCTCCGCGTCGCGAATGGCGTCAAAGTTGAAGATGAACCCGTCGAGGTACGAAACAGAAAGATTGCCGCCGATCACGGAACGGAACGCCAGATTCTGCAAATTGTTAATGACCGCTTGCCCGGCAATATCGCCGGCGCTGGCGTGGCCATTGTTGATCTTAAGGTTGCCGCCGACATTCGTGTCGGTCAGAAAGAATTCGTCCTGGCCCGTACCGTTGGTCACCGTCAGATTGGACTTGATGGTTGAGACGCCGGGCGAGTCCCGTCTGATTTGTATGGAAGTATCCCCGTCGCCATTGAGGATGGTCAGGCGGCCGCCAACGTCCAAGTTGGTCAGAAAAGCCGTATCCGTTCCCGTCGCATTCGTCCCGTTCGTGATTGTGCAGGTCCGTTCGACGGTCAAGTCCGTCGTAACAACGGCATTTGCTTCGCTGCCGCCATCGATTTTGACATTGCCCAGAACATCGATCGGCACGGTGTTGCCGAACGTCACAGTGTCGGCGCCGCCAAGCATCTTGACGACGATGTTCTTCACGCCACTCGGACTGTCAAAAGGCGAGGACAAGTTGTTGATCGTTCCGGCGGAGGTGAGTGTGAAGTGCGTCTTATCGCCGGCATCACCCTGGAAGGTGACATCATTGGCATCGCTGTCGCCAACGACGGTCAGCGTGCTGCCCGAGACTGTGACGGTCAGATTAGCCGGCACCTCGCGATGCCCGAGACGTTCCAGACAAAGACGAACGGAGTGCGAGTGGCATTTCATGATTGCTCCTGGATTGTGTGAACCTGTCAGACCTGGAAGAATTGTCCGAGTCGCCGTTGGACTTCAAGCACTCAACTAAATTGGCAACGAGAAAAATTGTACCGGCATTTGAGTTTTACGTAACACGAAATCGACTCGCGGATCAAAGTTCGAGAGAGGCGATTCCCGTTGCGGCCATTGAATTGTGCGCAATCGCAAGTCGGATTTGGTCGTGTCGACGGATCGCAGCCCCCGGGGATTGACCCGGTTGGCGTTCCGAGCGGGCGCAGTAGTTCGCCCCCCGTGATTAGCGAGAGGCGAAGCCGCTACGTGCATTTGCTTCCGAATGCTGCTGATCTCGCGGCCAGCTACTTGATGGTCGCGCGGCCAAATTCGGCCGGCTCTTCGGCGATCAAGCGTTGGATGGCTTCGATCTTGAAGCCGATGAAAAGGACGTTCGGGATGAAGATCTCCTCTTGCCGCCCGCCGAATGTGTGAATGCGCAGGTCGCCGCTGCCCAACCCGAGAATCCAATGTCGGAACAAATCGTTTCGTCGCTTCTCCAGAGTCATATTCTCGGTGTCATAACTTTGCGACCCGGTTCCCCAGAAGTGCTCGCGGGTGACCTGTCCCGGTTTAATCACCCAGTGCGTCATTCGATCGAAGACGAAGGTGGTCAGAAGCCACGTGATGAACATCAGCGTGCTGAACCAGAAGTAGGCCCCTTGATTCAAGTAGACCGTGAGATTGCCGAACCAGTGCAAAACATTGTCCCAAACCTGGAAGTACGCCAGCAACACGACCGTGAGGACAAGGCCCAGGACAACGGCAAGAGATGACACGCCGCGCACTTCAATGTTCGAAATCAGGATGACGAGGAACACAAGGAGGAAGTACAGGATCCCGAGGTTGTTACTCGGATGGATTCGGATGACCGAATCCCCGATCTGAACCGACTGTCCATGCCACCAGGTAAACAATGCCATCAGATATCCCGCCGCCCAAACTGGCCACCAGTAAAACAGGCCCGAATGCGATACCAGGACTATTTCCGGTTGCGGTGATTCCGCGGCCTGTTCCACCGCATCTTGATCCGCGTAATTCGGCGCCGGCCGCGTTGCGACGGGAGGCGACGTCACGGGATATGAGGCCGCCTGAGGTTGGTAGACGGGTTGAGTCACATAGTTCTGGGGAGGGACGCCCGGCGGCGCTGGTGCAGGCGCTCCACCGGCGGTCGGGTTCACCGATCCTCGGGGAAAGACGTTGTCTGGCATTGTCCACCTCACTATCGGCAATTGGTGTTCGCGCACGGTGACAGATGCCGTGGCGGCCATTCGCGGGCGGCCATACTTCTTCTCAGTCTTTCCGCAAATCATGCGCCGAGGAAATGGCAACTCAGTCGGCGATTGGAACAACCGCGGACCGGCAAGGAAATGCGCAGCTTTCGCTTGCGGCTCCCGCAAACGGCGTTCGTCGCTTCAACCGCGCGGCGCAAGCGGCATTCTGGTTTGAGGATGGGAAGGGAGAATTAGAACGACCCCTGGGAAACCCGGTACTCTCGGGGTCTTCCAGGGGTCACAGCATTTGATCCGAGAAGCGGGATACGAGAGTCGAACTCGTCTCACTTTGCACGCTTTTGCCTTGAAATCAAGCCTTGTAGTGGACCCCAAAAACTGGACAGTCGAATAAGCTAGTGTCGGCTGTCCAAGAAGGGGGTTATCGATGGCACGACAACGGAAGTCGCATACAGCCGCGTTCAAGGCTCAGGTGGCCTTGGCGGCGATCAAGGGTGACAAGACGATCAATGAGCTGGCCAGTTTGCACGGCGTGCATCCGACCATGATTCATGGCTGGAAGAAGCAACTGCTCGGCAATGTCGAGGAGTTGTTCGAGCGGGGGACCAAGACATCGACGGTGGATCACGAGGCGATCCAGTCGCAGCTCTACGAGCAGATCGGCCGGCTGCAGACGGAGTTGGATTGGCTCAAAAAAAAGCTGCCCGCTTCGGTTGAGATCAAGCGGGCGTGGGTCGATCCGACGGACGCAACGTTGAGCGTGAGTCGACAGTGCGAAGTGCTGGGACTGAGTCGATCGAGCTACTACTACGAACCCGGCGCCGAGACGAAAGAGAACCTGGCGTTAATGGAGGAGATCGACCGGGAGTACACCGCCCATCCGTTTTTGGGCAGCCGTCGCATGGCGAAGTTTCTCGGTAGCCAAGGACACGAGGTGAACCGCAAACGGGTGCAACGGCTGATGCGGTTGATGGGCCTGGAAGCGGTCTATCCGAAGCCGAAGTTGTCGGCCGGGGGTGTGGGCCACAAGGTGTATCCGTACTTGCTCCGCAACGTGGCGATCGACCGGGTGGACCAGGTGTGGAGCACGGATATCACCTATGTGCCGATGCCGGCGGGGTTCATGTATCTGACGGCCGTGATTGACTGGTACAGCCGGTACGTGCTTTCGTGGCGGCTATCGAACACACTGGATGTGGAGTTCTGCTTGGAAGCGTTGGAGGAGGCATTGAGCTGTGGCTGTCCGGAAGTATTCAACACGGATCAAGGAGTGCAATTCACGTCGGCATCGTACACTTCGCGACTGGAGGCCGCGGGGGCGAAGGTGAGCATGGATGGCAAAGGTCGATGTCTGGACAACGTGTTTGTCGAGCGGCTGTGGCGCACGGTGAAGTATGAGGAAATCTATCTGTACCGACACGAGACGGTGCCGGAGTTGCACGCAGGCCTGTCGCGGTACTTCCCGTACTACAACCGAGGACGGCAGCATCAATCGTTGGCGTATCGAACGCCGGCGGAGGTTTATGGAGTGGGTCGTCGGTGCGTTTTTTGAGGCATGGCTCGGGTATCCGATGGAATAACAAGCCCCGGCCTCAGTCCGAAGCCGGGGCAGGTCGCCATCGGCGTACCGTCGACCGGGCTATCCCTTGGCTGGTTGCTCGCCAGCAGAGCCAACCTCCGTTTCACCCGGCAAGCGGGAGATAACGGACACGTGGGCCACAGACAAGAGCAAGTCGAAAGAAGCGATTGGAGGACTGGGAAAAGTGTAGCTTAAATTCGCCCGGTTTTTGTCCAAAGAATGGGGTCCACCTCAGTTTGCCAAGTCGCATAGTAAGAGCCATCGGGGAGAGTGCTTTTGCTCTCACCCATCGTAAACGTCATTTCCATTTCAGTTTTCCTTTCGGGTTAATTGCCGACATCGCTCGGTATAAGTGAGCAAGTCGGACAAGGTGAATCGGACGCCACGCCCCATCTTAATAGACGGGACGTAGCCTTGCCGCACACGCCTATCGAGAGTTGAAACACTCAAGCTCAAATAAGCGGCGGCTTCCCGTTTGTTTAAGAACGGGGTTTGAATAGCGATGCTCATGCATCCTCCATTGTGAGAGATACGATGCCCCGTAGTCGGAGCATTGCTGTAGTTGGGAAGGTAGCTGCGAAGTAGTCGAGAGAAGTAGTTGAAGTGTAAGCTTGCTTGTAGCGGTATCAGTAATCGTAAAAAGCATCATACCAAATCGTATCTATTCAAAGCAAGTCAATTTTCATCATAATCCGCATAGATAGACTTTGAAGCTGAAAATGTTGAAGCATGAGGTGCCGAGACCGTCAGCCGCCTCTAGTTATTTTTCCAGGCCAAAACTAGGCCATTATTAAGAAATGCGACCCCCTAACCAAAGGAAACAAAAATGCCGACCATAAAACAAACGCAAATGCAAAACCATTCCGCCCGATTAGCTGAACTGAAAGCTCAAACCGCAAAGGGCCGACACGACACCCAGCGTTATCTTTATTGGTCCGAAGTGGCCCGTTTGATTTGGCGGGGAACATCGCCCGACGAAGCCGAGAAAACGGCGCATACGACGCTTGGCGGGCCATCAAAGATGGTTTTGGGGACTGGTCCGAATGGCATTCGCCAATGGTTTGATGAGCCGAGCTTGGGAGTATGGCGAGTGTAAAGCCAAAGCGGGGCGGGGCGGGGCAAATAACTTTCGATCCATTGCCGTTCCGACCGCTTGGCTACCCGAACACGAGTTTTTCCGAGCTTGGCTAGGGTTAAGGCAAAAGCCAAAGCAAAAGCCAAAAGCCAAAAGCCATGCGACCCATAAGTGTGTGGTTTTGTTGTTTTGCTTCGATCAGCCAAGCCAAGGGCACTGAAAGGGCACTGAATTCGGGCTTCAGGGCACTGAATTCGCCTTCCGACCGTCAACGGTTCAGGTAGAATCAAAATGCTAAACCTTCCGTTGCGATGCCGAAGGTTTGCCAGTTGCCTTACTCAACAATCGCTTGAAATCTAGGGCTTTGCGTGCGGGATTGGTATATCGGCTGTGCCCAGCCTTCCCAAGGCTGTGAGACGAAAAAAAAGCCCCAGCCAAAAGGCCGGGGCGAAGCGGGATACGAGAGTCGAACTCGTCTCACAGCCTTGGGAAGGCTGGGCACAGCCGATATACCAATCCCGCATTCGCATTAGTTTCTCGTTTCAAGTTTCAAGTTTCAAGTCGAAACCTCTCGAACTTGAAATTTGAAACTTGAAAGTCGAAACTCGAAACTACTTGCTGATCTTTGCGCTTGGCGTGGCGTCGCCTTCCGCCATCTTCATCGCCCATTTCAGGCCACCGAGCAGGTGTTCCTGATAACGCGGGTCCTTCCAAACTTCCTTGCGGTGGCCAAGTGAGGTATAGAACGCTCGCCCTTTACCCACATCATGGCACCAGGAAATTGCGTAATCCTTATCCGGTCGCTTGCCCTTCGACGTATCGATGGACGAATTATCGACCCGCATGATGATGTGCAGCTTATCCCGGCTATAGGGTTCGGGTCGGAACTGGTAAATCTCGTCGGTGATCTCGTCGCCGGTCTTGAAGCCATGACCCGCAGGATGGTGCGGATCTTCGACAATGAGCTTGATCTTTTGGTGCCACGGATGGCCATCGAAGTACGCCCCGATCAGTTCGCCGTAGGCTGCGTTCATCGGGCGGTCTTTCGCCGGGTAAAGCGTGTCGGTGCCACAGTGTGTTCCTGCAATCCCGTGGCCAGCCTTCACCCAATTCACCAGATCCTTGACCTCGCTGTTGTTCAGCGGGTTGCCGGTCGTGAAAAACAAAACGCAGTCGAAGTTCTTGAGCGTTTCGGCATTGACGCGGCCGCAGTTTTCTGGCTCGACCGTGACGCCGGTCCGCTTGCGAAATTCCTCGGCGTACTTGGCGAATGCCGGGTCCTTTGGATCCCGAGTGTAACGGTAGCAGGTGACGTCGAAGCCGTTCTTCGGACCGATGTCCTTGAGAGTTTTCTCGGCGAGGCCGACGGAGTCGTGGATGAAGCCGCCGGAGTCGGTTACGAGAAGGAGTCGCTTGTTCGCGTCGGCCGCGAAGTTGGGGGCGACCAGACACGTCAGAGCGGCGAGCGCGAACAGCCAACGGAGAGAGCGCATGCGTGAATGCTCCTGATGCGGGGATGAGGTAGGCGGCGACATTGTATCCGCGAAGAGTGCGATGGCCGATACTCCATTCTTGCGCCGGGTTCTATTCTTATGAGCAGTTGCAGCCCTCCAATCCGTTGATAGGAATCAGTCCATGGCACATCGTCTAATTCCCAGCGTCGCACTGCTGCTCGCTGGGTCGCTCCCACTGTTGGCGGCCGATCGCGCCGCCGAGGCGAAACGCTATGCCGCCGACCTCAACAACAAGAGCGCGAACGTCCGGGCGACGGCGCTCGTTGAACTCGGCAAGCTGGGGCAGTTGCAACGCAAACTGACCGCCCCCTATGTTTCGGACATTTCGCTGCGCTCAACGATCGCGATCCGAAGGTCCGTGGCGAAGCAGCCAAGACGCTCGGTTTGGTGGACCCAGAAGACAAGAAGGAGGCAATCGCGAAGATTGCCGAATTGTTCAAGGATGAGAAATCCGAGATTGCTCGCGCCGGGCAGGCGACCGGCCTGGGCGAACTCGGCGCAACGGTTGAAGACGGGGAAGGTAAGAAAATGGCTCTCAATGCCTTGACGGCCGCGCAAAGAAAACCCAAAACAAGCGCGAATTGCGGACAATTCAGACCGCAATTCAAATGATTCGCGGTCCGAAGATGAAGAATTGAACGCGAGGAGTCAGACTGAAAGGCGGTACACATCCCATCGACCGTATTGGCCTCGTCAGTCTGACTTCTGCTATTTTCCTTCCTGCCACAACATATTTCGGAACTCGACTTCCGACTGATCCGCTTCGAGGGCGATCATTCCCCGAATTGAATCGCTCTGGGTAGCCGCGGCGACTTGCTTGCCGTTCACGTAAAAGGTTACGGAGCGTCCCTGCAGAACGATGCGGACCCGATTCCAATCGCCAATCGGTTTGGCCGCATTGACGGCGGGCTTTTCTTCCACTGTCTTCGTTCGGTCGCTGCTTCCTTGAAAGGTCGCGCTCATTGTGCCGCAGTCGTCGCCCAACGCGAGCTTGCAACCCGTTCCGGAAAGAGTCCGCCGAGCCCAGATTGCAGCCTTGAATCCCTTCTTTTCTCCATTGGGCTGAAAGCGATACTCAAATTTCAGGGTTCCATTGAAGAATTCGCGCTCGGGAATGTAAACTTCACTGGCGCCTTCACAGATCAGTGTCTGATCGCTGGTCAACCGCCAGGGATTCGAACCCGTGCCCGATCGCGTCCAATCGCGAAGATCGCGGCCAAACAAGTCGGCCCATTCGGCATCATCCGATGACGCCCGAGGCGTCCAAACCAGAACGACAATCAGTCCCGCCATCAGGGTGCTGGTTAAAGTGCGCATGGTCTCCCTCTGGTCGGGCGTATAATCTCACTTCCACGCGAAAGCCTAGCACACGCAGGATGTCGATGCCGACTGCCGGCCCAAATGACCGCCCTCCCGACCTGGTCCACGGAGGGCGGCCCGCTTGGCGATTGGTCGTTCGGCTCGCCTGGCCGGTGCTGATTCAACAATTCTTCATCCTCTGCGTCGGCCTTTACGACCAGTTTTTGGCGGGAAACAACGTCCCCAAAGAGGTGAGCAATCACATCGGCTATCAGGCCGCGCAAACGACCGCCAACTACATTGCCTGGTCGGTCTCATCGTGTACGGTGCTAGTTTCCGTTGGCGGAACCGCCCTGGTGGCCCGCTTTGTGGCGCTGGGGATAAGCAGAAGGCGATCAAAACCACCAACCAGTCGATTCTGCTGGCAGTTCTGATCGGTCTGACGATGAGTCCGTTGCTGCTCCTGATCCTGCCGCACGGCGTGCACTTACTCGGCCTTCACGGTGAAACGGCCGACAGCGCCGTCCGTTTCCTCCAGCCGATCGTCACCCTGGTCACGTGCCAATTGATCACGCAGGGAGGCATCGGCTGTCTGATCGGCGCGGGCGATACGCGAACCGGGCCGGTGGTGCTGAGCGGCGTGGCCATGTTGAACATTCCGCTTGCCTGGGCGTGTTTTCATGGCTTCGGTCCGATCCCGGCGATGGGATTCTTCGGCATCGGCATGGGAACAGCGCTCAGCCATACCGCCGGCAGCATCGCGATCCTGGCGATCCTGGCCCGGGGCCGTTACGGGCTGTATCTGCGGCCGCCGATGCTCACCCCCGATCTGCCGCTCATTTATCGGCTGCTCCGGATCAGCGTGCCGGCGAGCATCGACACCATGTCGATTGCTCTTTGCCAGCTCTGGTTCTTGACGCTGGTCACGGCGCTCGGCGACGTGGCCGCCGCGGCTCATGGGACGGCCATTCGCTGCGAATCACTTGGGTACATGAGCGGCTATGCATTCGCAACGGCGGCCGCCGCCCTCGTCGGACAGAATCTGGGTGCGCGTCAGCCGAAGCAAGCGGCCCATGCCGCCTGGGTGGCACTCGGACTCGGCTGCGTGACGATGTCGATCATGGGCGTTCTCTTCTACACGTTCGCCCCACAGATGTTCCACCTGTTCAGTCCGTACCGGCATCAACAGCCGATCGTGGATGCGGGCGTGCCGGTCCTGCGCTTGGTGGCGTTCGCGATGCCGCCGCTTTCGTGCATCATCGTGTTGACCGGCGCCCTGCGCGGCGCGGGTGACACGCGCTTTCCGATCTTATTGACGTGGATTGGATTTCTGGCGATCCGAATGCCGCTTGCCTATTTATTGACGCGGTCGGTCGTCGATCTCGGCGCGGTCCGATTTCACGGCTGGGATCTGGGATTGATTGGCGCGTGGATCGCGATGTTCGCGGACTTGCTGATTCGGGGCGTCTTGTTCCTGGCACGCTTTGTGAGCGGGAAATGGATGGCGGTGCGCGTCTAAATGTGTGATTGCCGCCGGCGGCTCGGCTTACGCGCGAGCCCGTGCCACGATGGGGCACGGCAAGCCGATCAGGAACGAAAGCCAGGTGACGAGGCGAATCGAACGATCGGGCGGCAGGAACTGGCAGCGGAGAAACCAGAGGCACAATCCAGCCCAAGCGTGGTTGAGCCGATCCATCCGGTTTCGCCTTTGCATGAGGGTCCCCTTCCGCCAGTGCTGGGCGCACAGACGGATACCATTTTTCATCGGCCAGGGGAAGGCCGATCTTTCAATTAAATGTTCGGAGAAACGAGCTTTTGACAAATACCCATGCCTTCGTTGGGTGTTTGTGCAATGCCGGGGCAGGCCCGGGCACGCCTGTGTCAAGCCGACGCGCACACGTTTGGCACGCACGGCGACCCGACACACAAATGCTCGCTATAGGAACCGCCATCAGCCGTTAGGGAACGACCGGCGGCGGATTCGGACACGATGAACAGGGCGCCGGAGCGACCACGACCGGCCGATACGACACCGGCCGATTGCAACAAGGCCGACTGGCGCAGCCGACCAGCGGGAAGATCGCCAGCGCCAACAGGGCCGCCAGCACAATTCGATTGCGAAACATGGGAACACCTCGTGGGTGAAGAGGCTCGTCAATGATGTTAAGGTCGTCCCATCCGTGACGATCGTCATAATCGGCACTGGCCCTCCGACCCGACTGTCGAGGGGAAGGCCCGTCCGCCGATTGAACTTTTTTCCTCAAGCCCCTTGCACGTCATTCCAACCGTATGTGCGCCGAAACCATGAATCAACGACGCGCGACCCATATTTCGCTCTCGACCCGGACAATCCTGACAAACCGTGCGGGTTGCACCGGTTATGTGTGCGGGTCGTGCCGGTCGGGGAGGTTGGATACGATGGGGCCGGCCGCAACGCCCTTGTGTGTTCGACCTACAATTTGACAGATGAGCAAGTCTTCCCCAACCGTCCCGTTCTTCGACGTCCGCATGCGCGGCTTTCCGAGCCGAACCTCCGTGGACCACGTCATCGCTTTGATCCGATCGCGCATCCGTTCGCTGCCCTCGGAAACGATTGGCGTCGAGCGGGCCGCCGGGCGTGTGCTGGCTCAATCCGTTGCCGCCCCGATTGCGGTCCCGCACTTCAACCGGGCCGCGTTTGATGGCTATGCACTGCGGGCCGCGGAAACCGCCCTGGCGACGGAAAATAGTCCCGTGTCCCTCCGGATTGCCGGCGAGGCTTTGCCCGGTCGACCGTTTGGCCGTGCGATCGAGCCTGGCGAAGCGGTCCGCATCATGACCGGTTCGCCGATGCCGGCTGGCGCCGATGCCGTGCTTCCCGCCGAATCCGCGTGGGAAGCCGATGGTGCGCTCGAAGTGCGTGGGCCGATCGCCACCCGCAAGAACGTCGGGCACGTTGGCGAAGATATTCCCGCCGGTCGCACGGTCCTCAACGCGGGGCGGGTGTTGCGGCCGCAGGATGTCGGGCTGCTGTCTTCGATCGGGATTGGAATGGTCGATGTGATTCGCCGGCCGCTTGTCGCCGTGCTCGTCACTGGCGACGAACTGTTGCCGCCCGGTTCGAAGCCTGAAGGATTTCACATCGTCGATAGCAATTCGGTGGTGCTGCGTGCGCTGGTCCAGCGCGATGCCGGCGAAGCGCTTCCACGGCAACATGTCCCCGATCGGCCGGAGTTGATCCGTGAAGTCATGTCGCGAAAGGATTGGGACGCCTTGCTGATCTCCGGCGGCACGTCGGTCGGCCGCGAGGATCATGCACCGAGATTGCTCGCCGAGCTGGGTGAATTGCCCGTTCATGGAATCGCCGTGCGGCCAGCGAGCCCGACGGGCGTGGGCTTCATCGGCGGCCGGCCGGTGTTCTTGCTGCCCGGCAACCCGGCCGCGTCCGTCTGCGCTTATGATCTATTCGCGGGCCGTGCGATCCGTTTGCTCGGCGGGCGCAGCGATGCCTTGCCCTATCACGCCGTGGAACGATTGGTCGCCATGCGAATCTCGTCCGTGAAGGGGCGCGTGGAATATGTGCGCGTCATTGACGGGCCGAACGGCATCGAACCCGTGCGATCCAGCGGCGCTTCGATCTTGAGCAGCACTGTGGTCGCCGACGGCTTCGTGCTGGTTCCTCCGGAACGCGACAGCTTCGAAGTGGGTGAGCGCATAAAGCTTTACTTGTACGACTGAGGCCATCCACGGTGGGCGTTCGAGATTGCCAGACCTGAGAGGCCGCCCCCGCCACCATCTTGGCAATCTTGGTCGGCGGCTTGAACCAAAGCTATTGTGCACGAAAGATTAACGATAAATTGGTCGTTCACCACTTGGTTGCCCGTAAGTGGACAGGTTGATACCGAACCATGAAGTTGGCGTAATCAGAATCATGGCGTTTCCGGCGATCGCCGACTTGCCACTTTCGACTTCCAATGCTAAATATCCCTAACCTTCCCGGAGCCGTCATGGCGTTTGTGGTTGCGATCCTTCCGGTACACGCGGGCGCCCTTGCGGCTGCTCGTGCTGCCGTTGCCATCGCCGCCGCCGCCACGACTTGACTCCGGGACCTGATCGTACATTCTGATCGGCCCCGGAGTGATATCCGGGGCCGCTTTCGTTTTAACAAGTGGCATTCACCAGAGTCGCAGAGGACACAGAGAAGAAGAGAAGAATTCAGTTTCGATTTCTCTGTGACTCTGTGGTGAAAAGTCCGAGAAGGAAGTGGAGCATGCAACCGTTGACCTTTTCCACCAAGTCCCGGCGTACCCCGGAATCGCCGATCACGCAGTTCATGGAACTAGCGATCGGCAATCCGCAGCTCATTAGCCTGGCGGCCGGCATGGTCGATGGCGCATCGCTGCCCGCGAAGGAAGTGGCGGATGCGGTCAACCGAATCCTCGCCGACCCCGCCACCGCTCGCGCTGCTCTTCAATACGGAACCACGCAGGGTTACGCCCCGCTGATTCGCCATATCATTCGGCACGTCGCCGGGCTGGACGGCCGTACGCCGCAGAATTTCGGCGTCAACCCCGCCGACGTGGTCGTCACCACCGGCTCGCAACAGTTGCTCTACATGCTGAGCGAATTGCTGCTGGACCCCGGCGACATCGTCATCACGGAATCGCCCAGCTACTTCGTTTATCACAGCGTCCTGGCCGGCAATGGCACTCGCGTGCTGACTGTGCCGATGGATGACGACGGCATGATCACGGATGAGTTGGAACAGTTGCTCGAAAGCCTCGACCGGGCTGGCAAGCTTTCGCGCGTGAAACTCATTTACACCGTGGACTATTTCCAGAATCCAACGGGCTTAACTCTAGGCCGCGAGCGGCGGGAACACCTAGTGGCAATCGTTCGCCGCTTTGCCGATCGACAACGGATTCTGATCCTGGAAGATGCCGCCTATCGCGAATTGCGCTATGAAGGCGAGGAATTACCGAGCGTCAAGAGTTTCGATCCGGACAACCAGTTCGTCATTTACGCGGGCACGTTTTCGAAGCCATGCGCTCCCGGGCTCAAGACCGGCTACGCCCTGATGCCGAACGAATTGGTCGAGCCAATGTTGCGCATCAAGGGCAATCACGACTTCGGCTCGAATAACCTGGCGCAGCACATCCTTTGCAAGCTGATGGAGACGGGCGTGTATGCGACGCACGTCGAGTATTTGCGTGGTGTGTATCGCCGGAAACGTGATGCAATGGTCGAGTCTCTGGAGCGCGAATTCGGCAACTGGCCCGGCGTGTCGTGGACGCGGCCCAAGGGGGGCATGTTCGTTTGGCTGACGATGCCGGGAGAGTTTGAAACCTCGCCGAACAGCCTATTCTTGAAAGCGGCGATCAAGGAGGGGGTCGTCTACATTCCCGGCGAGTTCGGCCATGTGTCGGAAACCGGCGACGTCCCGCGGAACGAAGCCCGACTCAGTTTCGGCGATGCGAACGTTGCGCAGATTGCCGACGGCGTGAAGTGCCTGCGGCGGGCGGCGGAGTCAGTAGTCGCAGCCCTCAAGCAAGAGACCGTTGCGGCGTAGGTTCGCTTATTTCACCACAGAGGCGCCGAGGACACAGAGTAAGAGAGAGAAGAAGGATTGTGGCATTCTTCTCTGTGTCCTCGGTGCCTCTGTGGTTGGAAATTCAGGCTTAAACCCACGGACAAGTCGGTTATTCCTTGGTCGGAGTTTCGTGTCCGATCAGCGGCACGTCGGTTGCATTTCTTCTTGACCAGTACCAATTCCCGGTCGAAGAAAGGCGACCTGGCTTGCTCACGGCAACGTGTGCGGGCCAAATCGATTGCCATGAAAAAGAAAGGACATTCCCCCGGTCCCGTGCCGCCGGCGAATCGCCCGAATGTTGGTCCGGGACTCGCCGCCGCCACCGGTCGACGAGAGCGCGGGCACCGAACAAGCTCCAGAAGGCGCCGCGTTCTCCGAGCAAGATGCCAAACGTCGGCTGGGTCATTTTGAGACGGAAGGGGAGCACTCAGTCACGCAACCCGGCGGGAGACACGGGACACGTCGCGATGTTTAGCTCGCTTCTTCGAGTGGCTGGAAAGAAGACAAGAGAAGAAGATTGGGATTAGGATGAAGATTAGGATTAGGAAGAGGATTAAGAGCTGGATTAGGATTGGGATTAAGACGGGCTGGCCTGTCGCTGGTCTTTCCGACTCTTAATCTGAATCTTGCTCTTAATCCTCTTCCTAATCCTAATCTTCATCCTAATCCTAATCTTCTTTTCCAACGGCACGCCGCCATTTCAGGGCGATGTCATTTCCCATCTTGCCACCCTTTTCCGACCCGAACTCGCTGCCCTCTTTTGAGCCAGTTACGATTCTTCTCACGGGAAGGCTTCCAGGGGTTCTGCGGGTTTTGTCGAAGATTCCGGCGGACGACACGCTCTGCTGCCGGAGGCCCCTCATGTTCCGCCGCCCCGTATCAATTGGGCTATTTGCCGTAATTCCCGTTCTCGCCGGGTGCATGCACTTCGTCCATAAACCACCCGACTTCGATGAATTCGCCTGGCGGCCCGCGGACGCCGTCTCGGATGAAAGCAAAAGCTGTGTATTCGTCTTCTTGATTGATCCAGTCGATCCCTTGGTGACCGCCAACACGACCGGCTTGCGTGACTTCATCCAGAAGCTGGGGTTCATCAAAACCTTCTATGGGCAGTCGTGCCATGCAAGTTTTTTCCTTGAAAAGATGCGTTGGATCCGGGCGCGGTCGGAGTCGGCAAGGTTTGTCGTGATCGGCTATCGTGGCGGCGCTGATGCGGGACGGCGAATGGTCCAGACCGCGGCGGAACAGGGCTCGCCCGTGGACCTGGCGATCTATCTCGAGCCCGGGGACACCGACGCCTCGACCGAGGAGAGTAGCAAGGTCTTCGTGATGTGCGCCGAGGAACTAGAGGCTCCGGAAGCGAGCGAAAGTGGGGACGCGAAGTCCCATCAAGTGCGCAAAAGTGATGTGCCCACCCACCCGCAAACACTTTCCTTGATCGAGCGCGAACTCACGCTTTTGGCCATGAGTGTCCCGCCTCATCCCCGACTACCAGCGACGAAAGTATTGCTCGTTCCACCCATGCCATCGCCACGCAACACACCACCCAAACCGGGGCAGTTGCCGGCGGAATGGCAGTTCCTGCAGCCGAAATATCCTTGGGAACAACCCCCGCCGACATTGCCGGCGCCGATCGAGCCGCTTCCTTTGCCCAAGGTCGTGCCGGCACTTCCGATCCCAAAATCAAAACCGTGATACCCAGCATAAACGGGCAAGGACGGCAGGCGCTTTTTTCCCGAAAATAGCTTGCAATCGACTGGCGGGACCTTTAACATCCCCCACAGACAAGAACGCCACTTGTCTGCACTGACGGGTCGAGAGATAAAACGGATTCGAGACTGAGTGGGCGACGGTTTCGGGTTCAATCTCTCGGCCCTTTTTTTGCGCATTTCTCTCCGCGGCCGTCGCCTACATCGGCCATTCCGTAATCCGGCTGCCACGGTCAATTGCATCTGATTGGGCGCGCCTCGACGCTCGCCTTGCCATTCATCCGCTCCATAATGGACTGGTACGATGACGACATGAAGCTCAAGCAGCATCCCGACGACTTTCGCGTCGAGGAGCTTTCATCTGCCTCGCCCGGTGAGGCCGGGCCCTTCGCCTTCTACCGCCTGGAAAAGCGTGGTTGGACGACTCCCGACGCCCTGGCGGCAGTTCGCCGGCGGTGGAAAATCGATCATCGCCGGCTGTCGTACGGCGGGCTTAAGGACCGGCATGCCCATACGATCCAGTATTTCACGATCCACAATGGTCCGGCACGAAATCTGGAGCACGGGACTTTCACGGTGACGCATCTCGGCCGAGTTGCCGAGGCCTATTCGTCGGAGCAGGTGCGTGCCAACCGCTTCAAGATTACCATGCGCAGCCTTGCGGCCGCCGACCTGGCTCGGGCGGAATCGGCCTTGCCGGAGATCGCGGCTATCGGCGTGGCCAACTACTTCGACGACCAACGCTTCGGCAGCGTCGGCGATGGACGATCGTTTGTTGCTCGGGAAATGGTCCTCGGCAATTATGAGCAAGCTCTTCGCTTGGCGCTGGCCGCCCCATACGAACACGACCGTGCCCAGGCCAAACAGGAGAAGGCGATTCTCAACGCCCGATGGGGCGACTGGGCCCTTTGCAAGAATGAGTTGCCACGCGGACATGCCCGCAGCATCGTGGACTATCTCGTCCATCATCCGACCGACTTTCGCGGAGCTTGTGCTCGACTTCGGCCTGAATTGCAGGGCCTTTATCTTTCGGCGTATCACAGTCATTTGTGGAATCGCATGCTCGATCACTGGCTGCGCGATCGCATTCCCGGCGATCAATTGATCTCGATCCAGTTGAAGACCGGCGCCGTTGCGATGCCGCGATCGATCCCCCACGATGTGCTGCCAGGCTGGGACTCCTTGTCGTTGCCGTTGCCGTCGGCCCGACTTAAATTCGATGGAGACGCTCCCTGGGCCACGGTTGTCCACGAAGTCATGGCGGAGGAAGGGATTCCACTGGAGCAGATGCGCATCCGGGGACTGCAAAAGCCGTTCTTCTCGAAGGGAGAACGGGCTGGCAGAATCGCCGTGGGCAATCTGAGCTGGAATGCTGATGCGGATGAACTCAATCGCGGCCGGCAGAAACTGGAATTACACTTCGAGTTGCCACGGGGCTCATACGCAACGATGCTGGTCAAACGACTCACGGGCTGATTTCACGCGGCAGCAGCGCGTCCGACCTAGAGCATGGAATACGTCCACGACTCCGGCTTGCCGTCGCGATAGGGCAACACGCCGTGAAACGGCCGGCCGTTCGGATCGAAGACCAAGGGCAGGAAATGGCGATCGCCTTCCCATAACGGCAACTCCAAGACTCGATCGACGTCAACCCATTCCAGAGTTCCTTCGGGATTGCTATCGATCACGTTGCCGCTAAACGCTGTCACTCGGAAAATGAACCCGAACCAGTCTTCGCCCTGGCGGCCAAAGCCGGGCCAGTTCACGGTGCCACGTAGTTCCAATTGCTCACATTCGATGCCCGCTTCCTCGCGGATTTCTCGCCTCATGCCGGCGACGATGTCTTCCATTGGATCAAGTTTGCCGCCGAGGCCGTTGTACTTGCCGAGGTGATGATCGTTCGGATTCGCATTGCGATGAATGAGGAGCACCTGTCGCCCATCGGGGCTGAACACGTAGCCGAGCGTGGCTAGGATGGGTGCGTAGGGCATTCGCGTTCAAAGGCTCGGGGCTTCGCGCCATTCGGCAAGGATCTTTTGGACTTCCGCAACGTCCGATTCTTCGATCCCTTCCCGACGCTGCACTCGCCGTTCGAGTGCTTCCAACAGGTCTTCCCACATCTCCCGCGATGGATTGGACCACTTCTCCCAGATTCCTCGTCGTTCGCGCCGGCAATAGAACGTCCAGCGACCAGCGAATCGCTCGGCCTTCACGAAGCGCCGGCGACCCGTGTTCGGATCGGTGTCGTCCCATTTGATGTCCATGAACTCAATGCCCTTCGCTTGCGCTTTTTGAAGTTGCGCTCGTGCGGTTCGGCGGAGCCCGAAGCGCAACGCGAGGGCGACGCCGAACCGCCAGAGGCACAATGTTTTCGAGCAAATCGGCTGGCAAAACCGGGCCCGCCTCGCCCTCCCCAGGCGCTGTAATCGCCCGGGAAGACCGGGCCGCCCCGCGGCGCAGGGGTTCGCGTTGCGCTTCGGGCTCGGCTGGTCTTGCGATCCATTTGCGGCGCAACTTCAAATCTCAGGGACCAAGTCGGCTGGCAAAACCGGGCCGCCTCGCCCTCCCCAGGCGCTGTAATCGCCCGGGAAGACCGGGCCGCCCCGCGGCGCAGGGGTTCGCGTTGCGCTTCGGACTCGGCTGGTTTTGGCGATCCTTTTGCGGCGCAACTTCGAAACTTGCGCTTCAGGCTCTACTGCTCCGCGGTTTTCTGGCGCAGGCGATTGAGGAATCGTTCCAGGTCTGCAGGCGGAGGCATAGTCCACGACATTTCCTTGCCGGTCGCTGGATGCACAAAGCCCAACTCGGCCGCGTGCAATGCCAGGCGCAGATGCCGCTCGTATCCAGGATGACGCTGCCGTCCGCACGGCGATTGTAGACGGTTTCACCACATACGGGGTGCCCGGCCTCGGCCAGATGAATGCGAATCTGGTGCGTGCGGCCGGTTTCGAGTTGGCAAACGAGCACCGTCTGTCGGGGGAGCTTTTCCAATACATCGACGTGTGTCACGGCGTGTTTGCCCCCGGCTTCCGGACCGCTCCCTCGCCGGCCGTCGCCGCGATCGCGAACGAGCCAACTCGAAAACGTCTGAGGACGAGCAACCCCGTTGACGATGGCAACGTAGCGCCGAATGACCGTGTGTGCTTTGAATTGCCTGCCGAGTTCGCGTTCGGCTTGGACGGTGCGCGCAAAGACGACGAGTCCGCTGGTCTCCTTGTCCAGTCGCTGCACGACGCGTAAACGCGGCAATTCGTGTTTCTTGGTCCCGAGCCGAACCGCGATGGCTTTCTGCGTGATGTCATCGAGCGTTGGGACGAGTTCACGGCGCCGGTCGCGCCAAGCTCTCTCCGCCGGATGACGAACGGTGCTGATCCCCGATGCCTTCTCGGCTACCACGACCTCTTCGTCCAGATGGCGGATGACCACCTCATCGGGGCGTTCGCCTTTGATGATTGGGGCCGATTTTGCGAGGATTTCGACTACCTCGCCTTCCTTGAGTCGCCGGGCGGGGTCCATGCAGAGCGAACCACCCACGGCGACGCGGCGGCCCGTGGCCAGTGCCCTCACCCGCGACCACGACTGGCCCGGATGCAACTGACGCAGGATCGCGGCAAGGGTCTGGCCTGCTTGTTCGGCAGTAATGGTGTGTAGCACCTGCGTCACGTCGGATAGGCCTTTCGGTCTGGTAACTATAAAGTGCTCGAGCCTCGACCTGCGGGCCGATTTGAAGTCCGGGCGAAGGCAAGGGCGTCAAGATAAAGTATGTTCGGGAAGTAGGTCCGCCGAGCCGAGGCCGACCAGCTTGTGCCCGGTCCCGCTCGGCTCGCGGGACTACGGAACACTGCCGGCTGTAGGTCCGCCGAGCCGAGGCGGACCAGCCTGTCCCCGCGAATCGTTTGCCGCCGTATTGTGGGGCCGGCCCGGTCCCGCTCGGCTCGCGGGACCTACCCCGAAAGTTCGCCTCGGCTCGGCGGAACTACGGAGTTGGAACCGTACTACGGGTAGAGACCACGCTTGGCCTTTTCGAGCGCCACTTTGTTGACGCCCAGACTGAGGGCCGCCATTCGATTCGATAGGTTCAATTCCTTCGCCTGCATCCGTACGCGGCGGAAGGCCTTGAGCATGAGATGCCGGAGCTTCTCGTTCACCTGCTCTTCATCCCAGAAATACTGTTGAAGATCTTGAACCCATTCGAAGTAACTGACGGTGACGCCGCCTGCGTTGCACAGAATATCCGGGATGACGAACACGTCGGTCGTGGAAAGGATCTTGTCCGCCTCCATCGTGGTCGGGCCGTTCGCCCCTTCGGCGAGGATGCGACACTTCAATTTCGCTGCGTTGTCGCCGGTGATCACGCGCTCGAGAGCGCACGGGGCCAAAACGGTGCATGGCGTTGTCAGCAACTCGCTGTCCGGAATCAATTCGGCGCCGTGAAAATCCTTGAGCTGATTGCCGGCCGCGACGTGACGGCCCAGTGCGGGAATGTCGATCCCTTTGGTGTTACGGACGGCCCCGTACCGATCACCGACCGCCAGCACCTTGACGCCCAGTTGGTGAAGCTCCTGACAGACGACTGAGCCAACGTTGCCGAAGCCCTGGACGACGGCAGTCGATTCCTTCGGATTGATCTTCAGCTCACTCATCGCCTCCAGAATGCAATACACAACGCCGCGGCCCGTGGCTTCGCGTCGGCCGACGCAGCCGCCCAGTTCAACGGGCTTGCCCGTGACGATTTCCGGGCAAGCATAGCCGATCTTCATGGAGTATGTGTCCATGATCCAGGCCATGGTCTGCTCATCGGTGCCCATGTCGGGGGCCATGACGTCGACGCGTGGGCCAATGATCGGCAACACTTCTTCCGTGTAGCGGCGGGTCAATCGTTCGAGTTCGCCGCGGCTCATCTGAGAGGGATCGCAGGCAATCCCCCCCTTCGCGCCCGAGAATGGGAGGTTCATGATGCCGACCTTCCAGCTCATCCACATGGAGAGCGCCGCCACCTCGCCCAGGTCGACATTCGGGGCATAGCGCAATCCGCCTTTGGAAGCGCCGCTCGTGATTGAGTGCTGCACCCGATAGCCGACGAATGTTCGCATTTCTCCCGAGTCCATGCGAATCGGAACGGCCATGACCAGAGATCGCTTCGGGATGGCCAGGCGGCCGACGATGCCGGGATCGGTGCCCATGATGTCCGCAATCGCATAAAGCTGATCGCACGCCATCTTGTAGGTCGGCGATCCACCCAACAGCGTGGATGCCAGGTTTAGCGGGGCTGCGACGGCCGACATGGAGAGGCTCCGGGGACCAGGAGAGGTCGGGCGAACGATGAATTATACGGGAGCAAGCGGTTGAAAAGGCCGACTGGCCGCACTCCACTAAGTGGGTCCGCAAAGGCCTTCTACAACTGGCCGATGTCGCGGAGCCCGAAGCGAGAGTCCGCGACTAGGCCGCCCGTTCGCCCTCGCGGCGGTCCCTCGCTTCGCTTCGGGCTCCGCCGCTGCGGGCTCACGAACGGGCCTATTTACACGCCAAATATCTCACGTACGTTGTCGCGTAGAAGCCGCTTGCCGAGAGCAACGGCCTCGGTTTCATTCATTCGTCCCGGCCGCACGAATTCATCGGCCAGGGTGTCGGCCAGCACACGGCGGTACATGTTGTACTTCGGCAACACGAACTCCAGCTTGTACGCGTCGGAATAGTAACCAATCTGTTTGGTTTTGGGAACGGCTTGTAGACGCTCGGAAAGGTCCCTACGGATATAGGAGGGGATATTCGAATACCACCAGTGCCCGTTGGTCACCACGTTCGGGAAGATCCACGAGTAGGCAACCAGTTCCTGATTCTGTCCGCTCGTCAAGACGGAAATAGGGAACGTGACTTCTGGGAAGGCATTGAACAATTCGCGGTACTGAATCAAGCTGGTCCGGCGATCGAACAGGTCTTGACCTTGATAGACGCCATTCTCGTAGACCTTGCGGTTGACGCCAATCATCAAGTCGAATGGCAGTTCGAATTCCCGGCAATTCTCGGCGAGCATCCAGAAGACGCCCAGAGCGACCGCGGCCTGCGGCGATTCATCCACGGCGGAAGCCGTGCCGACGACCGAGTGCGCGAATTGCACGCCACCATAGACGGCTTTCGCCAGCGTGCTATCGCCCGTGAGGGCTTTGACCGCCCGGTCCAGCTCGGAATCAGCGATCTTCACCGGCTCGAAATCCGGCGGCAGTGATATCGCGCACGCTTTGGCCCCCTTGGCCTTGAAGCGGGCAAAAAGCTTCCAGATCGCCTTGCGCAGCGATTGCGCATCAATGACTTCCACGCCAGTCGTGTCAGCAAGCCGAGACCGAATCTTCGGGCGATCGAGATTGAAGACCAGTGAATCCGTCCGCAGACATGGGACATAGCGGCTGGTGTTGAAATCATCGAGCGGATCGTCGAACTCATTGGTCAAAAACACCGCTTCGAGCTTGGACTTCTGCCAGACTTGCTTTTCCCAATCGGGTTGGGCGAATGCCTTCTGGGCCGCGTCGAACAGGGGGTCGGCGTCGGCGGCCGAGAGACGCTCGCCGGTGAAGCCGAGGAACTCACGGGCAATTTCGACGAACCAGGCATATTGGACGGTGTTGTCGAACCGCCCCATGTGGCCGAGGATCGCTTTGACCCGGTCGCGAGGCGACGTTTCGCGGCGCAAGGGTTCGTGGCTCATGCCGGCGGAGTGAGCCAGTTCCGTGTAGTAGTGGTAGCCCAGGATGTCATCGAGGTTTTTGGAGACCGGGCTAAGCGGGTCGATATGCGAGTGCGGGTCGACGAGGGGGATCGCGCAAAGAGCGGAATACAGATCGCGGGAGAGGTTGTCGGCACTCATGTAATCCCTTCCGTTCCGCGGTACGCCAAGGGCGTCGCCGCTGCATGTCTTACAGAGCAACGGAAAGACTTACAAATCGTGACGACTGCCGGCGGCACGGCACCATCGAAAATCAAATGAATGGAGTGAGCGCAAATGCCGGAGTATCAAGGAGATTTGATGTCTTGTCGGCGGCAGGCTCGACTACCAGCGCGATTTCTGGCACGGGTCGTGCTTTATTACTTTCTCGTTCACCTGACTGACGAGAGACGGCCGGGTGAATGGATGGTGAAAGCGACGGCTCAGGATCCTCCCCCGGTTCCCAAGCCAACCCAAGTCGCCAAACTATCCGGTTCCGGGCTGAGCGACCTTCCCCCGGTCCAGGCCCAACATGGAACCTGCACCTTCCCCAGCAAGTCAGGACTCCCGTCCTCTTCCCCCTGTCAATTAATAGGCCCTCGCCGCCCCCGGCGAGGGCCTCTCTTTTTTCATCACAATGGATTGCGCTGCAACCCCCGGTCGGGAGCCCTGCAAGGCATTTTCTCAATGGATCGGCGTAAGTCTTTGATTCGGATCTACTTGATCGATTGCATTGCGAGTGGTCGTTCGATCTCGCTGCTTTTAGGCACCGCAAGGAATTGATGACTTTGAACTGAAGACCGTATCGTGCTGGGACCAAGGGACCAGAAGTCGGAGATCAGAAGTCACAAATTGGCGTGACTTCTGATCTCTGACTTCTGGTCTCTGATTTTTGCCTATTCCTTGCCCTGCACCGCGTGGAACAACTCGGACATCTTCATGCCGAGCGCCAGGCAGATGCGGTAGAGCGTTTCGATCGACGCCGAATTCTTTCCCAATTCGATCTGCGACAAGTAACCCAACGATACGCCGGTCCGATCCGACATCTGCTGCAGGGTCATCTTGAGGCCTTTGCGGCGATCGCGGATCACCGTGCCGAGCGTTTCCCGCAAGGCTTCCTCGGTCATTCGCAGCAAGCCCTTCTGCTCGAGGCAGCGAACCACGAGGTTGCGCATCTGTTCGGGCTGGAAAGGCTTGGTCAGGTAGTCGTAGGTGCGGGCCCGGAGGCAACTCAACGCACTTTCCACCGAGGGGTAGCCGGTGACGACGATCACGCTGGCTTCCGGCTGGTGATCGCGCACCCAGGCGAAGATCTGCTCGGCATTCAGTCCGGGCAGGATGTAATCCATGATGATCAGGTGGTACCCCTGGCCCTTGAGCCAACCTTCCACCTGGCTTGGATCGGACAGGGTGTCGATCATGAACCCGTCGTTGCCAAGCAGCGTGCGGATGAAAGTGCACACTGAAGGATCATCGTCGAGTATCAGGATGCGGATCTCGCCGGCTGTCTGAAAATCAGCCAGGCCGGCGGTCGGAGAGATGCGGGCCACATGGCGATTCACTTCGGCCGGCGGGGCGGGTGCACGAACGGTCATTTTGATGAGCCTCCAGATGAGCGGCCGGGTTCGACAGCGGGGACCCGGGCCGCGGCTAGCGGAAACACGATGCGAATCGTGGTTCCCTTGCCGGGTTGGCCGTCCGCTTGCACACCGCCGCGGTGCGCGTAGAGCATTCGATAAACAACCGCGAGACTCAACCCGCGGTGACGGAATTTCGTTGTGAAGAACGGCTCGACGAATATTCGTCGCTTGGCCTCGTCCGTCAGGCCGGTGCCGTTGTCCATGATTCCGCACTTCGACGTGCGGGCCGGTAGCCGGGCTACCGAGAAAGCCAGTCAAATCCGCTGGCGCCAGTTCCACTAGGCGAGCCGTTGCCTTGACGACGCCGCCTTTGCCGGACGCTTCGGCCGCGTTATCGAGGATGTGGCCGAGCATCGCCTGCAAGCTGCCCCCCTCGACCGCGACGGGCGGCAGGTTATGGGCGGCATCCACGTCGAAACGAACGGTCGGAAACGCGGTTTGCAACCGCGTGACCTCGCGGCCCAGCGCGCCGGCCACGGAAGAAGGCAACGGTCGCGCGTTGCCGGCCCGACTCAACTGGTGCAACTGAGAACAAAACTTCAAACCGTGCCGGGCCGAACCTTCCACTTCGCGAATATTCTGTGCCGCTGGCGACCCGGACGGCAGCAATTCCAAGGCAAGGGAGGCGAATCCCGTCACCCCCTGGAAGACATTGTCGAGATCATGCGCCACTCGGCCCGCGACTCGGGCTGCATCCTCCAGCCGCTGAGCCAGGCGAACCTGTTCCGCGATCGGTCCTAATTCCTTGCGAAACGTGGGCGAATTGCCAATCGTGCTGGCCGTCAGACGAAGGAACGGTTCGTCATCGGCGGCGACACCTTCCGCCCAGAACAACCCAGCTGCCAGAGTCGGTACGGAGAATCGCGCCTGGAATGCCGGCTTTGTTGTCGGCGTGGTTTCCGCGGACACGATCGCCGGTCCATCGGCTGGCCATTTGACCCCTGCGGCCCGCAGGCCAAACAGCGAGCACACCTCGCCCAGCAGTGGTTGCACGCCTAATCCGCCTTCTGTCTGGGACAGCAGGCGATTGAGGAACGCAACCCGGGCACTGACTTGGCGATCACTCACACGACCTCACGGTTCTTGGCCCGACCAAGGGGGGATTCAGGCCGGGGCGAAGAGAACGAGCGTTAACACGTATTTAGTTCATGCCGGAACGAAGTCAAATCACGTTGTAGGGAAGGAAACGGATCTACTGGCAAGGAAACCCGCTAGAGGACCGCCCTTATTCAAATGTCCATGTGTACGATTTGTTCGCTGGCTTGCAAAATTTATGCCGAATTCTCGAATGTGATGTCTGCTTTCACGACGGGTGCTGTCGTTCTTGACATGGAATGTGCAACTGTTTATGTGCAGACGCGAATAATTGTTTAGCCTCGTCTCTTCTCCCGCGAGGTCTTAACCAGAACGATCGAGGGCCCTTCTCATGTGGTCCGCCCCCAACAACCATCCTCTACGCCGTCTCTTTGCCGGCTTAACCGAACACGCCTTCCTGACGAGCATTGGCGTCACGGATCCGCCATTGATCGACTACGTGTCGGAATTGCTGACGCGCTTCATCCATTTCAACGCGGTCTATCGACTGCGAGCCGCGGAGGGTCGTCCACTCACGGAAGTCGCGGAAATGGTTATGGAAGCCGAGGAAATTCCACCCGAAGGCCGCACGCGACGGGAATATCACCGCCACATCGGCGATTTCACACTCTTCTGGACCGGGCTGTTTCCGGAAGCGGTTCGTCGGCAGGAATCGGGCTGGAGCCGCGATGCGTTCGTGAGCTACACGGTTCAAGGTAAGCGATCCTACCTGATCGCCGCGTCGTTCGAGGCCGACCCTTACCGCGAAGAGGCCGCGGTGCTCAAGCGCCTCGGCGACGAGTTCGAGCTGTGCGCTGTCGGCCTGAATCGGGTGCGCAAGGAGTTAGACGAATTGCACGCCGAAGGCGAATCCAATCGGCTGTTTGGCTAATTCGGATTTCTCACCACCGAGTCACAGAGATCACAGAGAAAAGATAAATCAACGTTGGGTCGAGATCCTGACCTGACTTGCGGGCGGTATGTTCCGCAGGGAATGGCCAAACTCGCTTATTGTCTTCTCTGTGTCCTCGGTGTCTCTGTGGTGAGAGACTCGGGCGCATGGAAGCCCAATGCGATAAAGCCGTCGAAAAAGTGGCGGCGCCCGATACGAATGCCCGCACCCGCTGGGACCCATCCGGCTGTCGTCAGGAACTGGACTTGCCGACCGTTACCTCCAGCGTGTGCTCCTTGCCGTTCCGCTTGACCGTCAACTTGATCTTGTCCCCCGGCTTGTGTTTGAGAATCTCGTTGCCGGCCGCCTCTACATCTTTTGCCGTCAGGCCCTTCTCCTTGACCACAAGGTCGTTGATTCTGACGATCACGTCGCCGGCCTTCAGCCCGGCCTTCTCGGCGGGGCCACCCTGGTCGATGTTGTCCACCACCAGTGTGTCGTTGTCGATGGTAAGTTCGGCCCCAATTGAAACTTCCGGCTGATCGTCAGCGTAGGCAACTCCAGCGACCAGCAGGGCCAAGGCGGTGAATGATACGAGCGAGCGCACGGCAAAGCTCCTCTTGAAATGCGGTTAACAGGTTAGGTTGAACGTAGCACACCGGGGCCGGCGTGGGCCAACGGGACGCCCCGCTACGGCGAATTGTGGCTCGCCTAGACATCTCGGTCGAATGTGCCATATACTCTGGCGCGTTTCAAAATGCTTCACGGATGAGGTGCCTCCATGTCTCCCTATTTGCGCGGCACGCTCTTCGCCGCCGCTGTCACCGGTGCATTCACGGGCGGCTACCTGCTCAAAATGAGCCCCCGATCAGAATGCGAATGCGCACCCGCAGCCGTGACACAGGTTGTGCCACCCCGGGCTTCCGTTTCGCTGGGACCGACACCGCTGGACTTCCCCGTCCCGAGCGGACCATCATTCATGGTGCCGCCGGCGCCTGAATCAGCGGATATTGCACTCAACCAACAGTCGCCGCCGGACATTCCGACGCTCGATCTGGAACACGCTCCCCTGCCGACCGCGGGTGGACCGGTTGATCCGTCCGATCCCACCTTTCAGCTGATCAAGAGAGAAATCGGCATCAATACCAAGCCCATCCAAGATGATCTTGGCCCTCCGCCAGCGATCGTCCTCGATGCCCAAAGGGAGCAGGGCCCCGCACCCGGCATGAATCCCACTCCCTTGGCGGTGCCGCCCAAGTTCGAGCAACCTCGCGTGCCCATGAATTGGGAGATCGCGGCGGAGATTATCAACAAGCGCGATGTGGCTTTGGATTTCGAAATTACACGAATCGGCCTATCCAAGATCGCGAGTGTCGAGCTTTGGACGACGCGCGACGATGGCAAAACATGGAGTTGCACGGACAAGATGGCCGGCTGCCAATCGCCATTCAAGACCCGGCTCGGCAGCGAGGGTGGCTATGGATTTCGGCTAGTATTCGAAAGCGAATCGGGCATGCGCACGCCAGAGCCCAAGTCGGGCAGTTCGCCGAATATGCGCGTGGATCTGGATGTCACAGCGCCCAAGGTTACCTTGCTTCCCGTGCAGGCAATCCCGAATGTGCCGGGCGGCGTGCGAATCGCATGGAAAATGTCTGACGAGCATTTGGACG
Organism: uncultured Gemmataceae bacterium; assembly: GCA_963773845.1. Classification (GTDB taxonomy): domain Bacteria; phylum Planctomycetota; class Planctomycetia; order Gemmatales; family Gemmataceae; genus SIAJ01. The sequence goes on along the minus strand of CAVZCU010000009.1, from coordinate 1,550,751 downwards.
GAATTTGGACGCGATTGGAATATAGCATCGACGGCTGCGAATGGTCACCAATCGACAATTCCAACATTTCAGTGCATCGGGGACCGCTTTTGCCAAGATTGGATCGTTGGCCCGGACATGCCAGCCGAGGTTCTTCTGAGAGTCACGGCGAGCGATCGGGCCGGCAACGTCACCACGGTGCAATCGCAAGGTAAGGTCCTGGTCGATCTGGTGGCACCGGAAGGCAAGATCACCGGAGTGCACACCCAGATCAAGGAACCGGAAGTCGGGCCGATGCCACGGATAATCGATGATGGCACGACAATACAGTCCCCGGTTCTTGGCGTGTTGCGGACGGTGGTTCCAGCTTTGCTCAGTTCGCCGGCTTTCGGCATTTCGCTGGTGGAGTTGAAGTTCGACGAGAATACGCCTGATCAAGGGCCGAATCCGATCGAAATTGCCCGCCGATGGATCCAGCAAGTCACTGACGTCGACATTTTGCGAGAACCGGAGCGGGTGGTGCCGCCATTTGTTCGGCGAGATCCGTTCAAATTGCCGCCATTCAACGAGTTCATTCCGCAGGCTCTGGTGGAATCCGGCATTCAACTGGCAATCCTCAATCCGGACGCGGACGATGTCGATGATCGTTCGCCCCAACTCATTAACGGGACGTCTAATTTCCAGGAGGTTCGCCAACAATTCTGGTTCCGGATTGAGCGGCGGAGAAGCCAACTTCAAGCCCGCAAGCGGATTCAGAAAGCAGCTAACACATTCAATCTTGTTACCTTCGGTCGCACGGCGCTTACTGTGCTTGCGGATCGAGACTGGAAGCCGTCAACCGCCACGACGGAATCGTGCCGCTTCCAAGAGTTGCCTGGCGATCCGATGTGGTTCTGGGGGTCGTTTCCGTCGCCGGGTCCGGTGCTCAGCTTCTAACAATTGTCAGACTCCGTGAAGCCGCGACGCGGAGTCTTCGGAGCGGAGCGCGAGACGCTGGAATGGCAAGCGCTCGCGCTCCGCTCCGAAGACTCCGCGTCGCGGCTTCACCGGGTGAGAGTCGGTGCGAGTCGCGCTCCGCTTCGAAGACTCCGCGTCGCGGCTTCACCGAGTGAGAGTCGGTGCGAGACGCGCTCCGCTCCGAAGACTCCGCGTCGCGGCTTCACCTGGTAAGAGTCGGTGCCAGTCGCGCTCCGCTTCGAAGACTCCGCGTCGCGGCTTCACGGGGCGAGAGTCGGTGCCAGACGCGCTCCGCTCCGAAGACTCCGCGTCGCGGCTTCACGGGAGTTGTCCACTTGAAAATCGCGCAAATCGCGAGTGTAATTGAGGTCGGCCGCTCTCCCCGGTCCCGATTTTCGCCTTTCATTCCTTGAACCTCTATTCCATTCCCAGTCATGGCGAACTCCCTCCAGGGCAAGCGACTCGGCATCCTTGTCGGCGGCGGCCCAGCCCCGGGCATCAACGGCGTGATTTCGTCGGTCACGATCGAGGCCATCATCACGCACGGCATGGAAGTTATTGGCTTCGAGAACGGCTTTCGGCATCTCGTCGACGGCTCGCTCACGCACAATCGCATTTTGACCATTGAAGAGGTCGCCGCCAGTTATCTTCGCGGCGGCAGCATCCTCGGCACCGCACGCACCAATCCGGCCAAAGAAGAAGCGGACATGGCCAAGGTGCTCGGCGTGTTCAAACAAATGGGCATCGACTGCCTGGTCACCATTGGCGGCGACGACACGGCGTTTTCCGGCTCGCAAGTCGCCAAGCGCGTCGGCCCCTGGGTCAAGCGCGACAATGGCCACGTGATCCGCGTCTGTCACGTGCCCAAGACGATCGACAACGATCTCCCGCTGCCAGAGGGCACGCCGACCTTCGGCTTCGAGACCGCCCGCCATTACGGCACCTTTACCACCCGAGCCCTCCACGCCGACGCCAAGACAACCGGTCGGTGGTACATCATCATTTCGATGGGCCGGGCCGCCGGGCATTTGGCGCTCGGCATCGGCAAATCGTCGGCCTCGACGATCACCATCATTCCGGAAGAGTTTCGCGGCAAGACCGTGACGCTCGAAGGCGTGACGGATCTGATCATCGGCGCCATTCTCAAGCGGCGATTGCTGGGCCGCGATTATGGCGTGGCCGTCCTGGCGGAAGGGCTGATCGAGTCGATCGGCGAAAAAGGCCTCGTGTCGGCGCTCGGCGATGAACTGAAACATTATGGCCGCATCGAACGCGACGATCACGGGCACTTGCGGCTCGGCGAGCTGGAATTCGGCCGCATCATCAAGGACTATCTCAAGCGCCGGCTCAAGGAAATCGGCCTCAAGGTGGATTTCATTGACAAGGACCTGGGCTACGAATTACGCAGTGCCGACCCGATTCCGTTCGACGCGGAATATACGCGCGATCTGGGCTACGGTGCGATGAAGTTTCTGTCGAGCGACGCGGCGAGCGAGTATGGGGCGATTATCTCGTTTGTTGATGGCCACATGATCCCGCTGCGATTCGAAGATATGATCGACCCCCGGACCCAGCGCATGAAGCCGCGGAAAGTCAACGTCGACAGCGAGTCGTTCCTGTGTGCCAAGCGCTACATGGTGCGACTGGAACCCGGCGACATGACCGACCCGTCGAAGTTGTCGGGGCTGGCCGCGTTCACGAACTTGTCGCCACAAGCATTCCGCGACCGCTTCGAACCGGCCGCGAGTCTTTAACGCACCGGCAAGCGGCGACCGAAGAACCCAACACAAAGACACGAAGTTCACACAAAGTCACAAAGGAAATCCAATCGACTCTTTGTGTCTTCGTGTGAACTTCGTGTCTTTGTGTTGAGTTCTTCCATGCACCGAACGGCGAGTGCCTACTTCTTGAGACATCGGCCTCCGCACGTTCGGGCATCGAGGGCGAACCAGGTCGCGATGCGAACACTGTCCTTTTCGCGCTTGTGCATGCAGCCAAGGTAGATGCCCGGACACACTTGGCGAACTTCGTCGCGATACTTGTTGCAGATCAGAGACGTATCCGAATAGTCGAACACCAGCGTCGGCCCGCCATCAATCCAGCTTTGCCCATTGCCAATGTTCGCCTCGATCGACGGAATGCCGAACTGCCGATTGATCATCTTGTTGCATTTGATGTACTTTCCCTGCCAGGCAGTCAGCTTCATGAGCTTGGACATCGGAACCGTCAATTTGGAACCAGGCTTATAGATCACCACTCCGGGCGTGTAGCCACAGGGCACAGGGCACACGACCCCACATCGATAGATTTCGATCAGTTGACATTCGTTCATGCGCAACAGCTGTTCCGGTTCGTATTCTCGCGGGGCAGGAGCAGCGAGTGGCATGGGGGCTGGCAACGAAACAGCCGGTGCGTTCTTCGCCGGCTTGTCAGACGCAAATTGTGTTGACTTAGCTTGTTGCGCTGAAGTTGCGCCGACAAATACCCCGAGCCACCCCAATAACGCCAGATTGCGCATGGGTCGATTCCTCCTTGAATTGGGAAGATTATCGGCCTTTCCCACGCAAGTCGGAAGTCAATCGGACGTTCGAACTGCAATGGATCACGACCTGCAAGAGGTGGCGCTGACGGTACGGACTTTGGCGCATATCCGGGCGACCTTTGGCAGCAACCCTGTTAAGATGGGACGTTCAGACAATCCAGGTAGGTGCTGCTAGTCCGACTATTCAGAAGTACGAAAGTCGGTAGAATTTATGTCCGCCGTGGGGACATGCCGAAATTAAGAAGGCTCGCGTCGATCAGGAAGAATTGCTGGAGTGAGTGGAATTCGATTCTCCCTTATTGTTGCTGGAAGTGAAGCGAAATGAACAAACCCGTTACCGTCCCCTTGCTCGACCTGAAGGCTCAATATGCCACCCTGCGGGACGAGATTCGGCCTGCCGTTGACCGGGTGCTCGAAACGCAACAATGTATTAACGGTCCGGACGTGCGCACGTTGGAACGCGAGGTCGCGAACTACTGTCATGCCAAGCACTGTGTGGGCGTCTCGTCGGGAACCGATGCCATTTTGCTATCGCTCATGGCACTCGACATAGGAACGGACGACGAGGTTATCACTACTCCCTACACCTTCTTCGCGACGGCCGGGTGCATCGCCCGCGTTGGCGCCAAGCCGGTCTTCGTGGACATTGATCCGGCCACCTTCAACATCGATCCGGCTCTCATCGAGAAAGCCATCACGCCACGAACCAAGGCGATCATGCCGGTTCACCTGTTCGGCCAGTGTGCCGACATGGACCCGATCCTCGCCATCGCCCGCAAACACAACTTGCCGGTCATCGAGGACGCCGCCCAAGCCATCGGCTCCGAGTACAAGGGCCAGCGCGCCGGGTCGATGGGCACGGTCGGCTGCTTTTCGTTCTTCCCGAGCAAGAACCTCGGCGCCGTCGGCGATGCCGGGGCAGTCACGTGCAACGACGACAAGTTGGCCAAGCGCCTCGTCAAGCTCCGCGGTCATGGCGCCGAAGTGAAATACTATCACGATGAGGTCGGCGGCAACTTCCGCCTGGACACGATCCACGCGGCCGTCTTGTCGGTCAAACTGAAACACCTCGACGAGTGGACGGCGGCCCGGCAGGCCAATGCCGCCTTCTATACCAAGGCGATTCAAAACAATCGCGCTTTGCGATCCGCCATGACGCCGCCGCCCGTCGTGCAGTCGCGACACATTTTCAATCAGTATGTGATTCGGATCCAGGATCGCGATGGTCTCAAGGACTTCTTGAAAGCGTGCCAGATCGGGACGGAAGTCTATTACCCGGTGCCGATGCATTTGCAAAAGTGCTTTGCCGACCTGGGCTATGGCGACGGGGATTTCCCGCATAGTGAAGAGGCGGCCCGGACCACTCTCGCCTTGCCGATCTACCCGGAATTGACCGAGACCCAGAAGCAATACGTCGTGGACACACTCGTCGCTTTCGCCGCCGAGAAGACTGCCGCCCGCGCTGCTTGATTTCGTGGGACAAGCGAGGCGCTTACCCGACGTGGAGTGTGAAATGGCTGAGCCTGCTCGCCGGCTGCCCGAGAAGCCGATGCCCTACTGGTTGGCCGATAAGCGGCCGACCAAGCTCACGGTGCGTACGCCGGAGCAGGATGCCGAGGTCGCGGAACGAGTCGAGAAATTGCTCGACAAGATTCGCGACCGTTCCGCGGTCGTCGGGGTGGTCGGCCTGGGTTATGTGGGTCTCCCGTTCGCCGTGGAAAAGGCGAAGGTCGGCTTCCGCGTCGTGGGCATCGAGCAGAATCCCAAGCGCGCCGATCGAGTCAACGCCGGCGACAATTACATTGAAGACGTTGTCGATAGCGAAATGCGGGAACTGGTCGGCAAGGGAAAACTTCGCGCGGTCACTGATTTTACTTCCATTCCAGAGATGGATGTCATTGTCATCGCCGTGCCCACGCCATTGACGATTAACCTGACCCCCGATCTCCAATTCGTCGAAAACGTTACGCTCGAACTCGCCAAGCACATTCGGCCGGGACAGCTCATCAGCCTGGAATCGACGACCTATCCGGGCACGACCGACGAGGTCATGCTGCCCATCCTCGAACGTTCGGGACTCAAAGTCGAACAGGACTTTTTCCTGGCCCACTCGCCGGAACGAGTCGATCCCGGCAACAAGCGCTTCAATACCAAGAACACGAACAAGGTTGTCGGCGGTGTCGGGCCGCATTCGCAGAACGTGGCGGTCGCTTTTTATTCGCAGGCGATCGAGCACATCGTGCCGGTCTCGAGCGCCAAGGCCGCGGAGATGGTGAAGGTTTATGAGAACACTTTCCGGGCGGTGAACATCGCGCTCGTCAACGAGATGCTTCTGCTCTGCGATCGGATGAACTTGAGCGTGTGGGAAGTGCTGGACGCGGCCTTCACCAAGCCGTTCGGCATCATGCCGTTCTATCCAGGACCGGGCGTCGGCGGGCATTGCATTCCGCTCGACCCCCACTACTTGGAGTGGAAGGCCCGCGAGTTCAATTTCAACACGCACTTCATCGCGCTGGCCGGCGAGATCAACCGCAAGATGCCGGAGTTCGTGCGACAAAAAGCGGCCCGCGAACTCAATCGCATGGGCAAGGCGGTATCGCGGTCCAAGATCCTGGCCCTGGGCGTCTCGTATAAGCGCGACGTCGGCGACTGGCGTGAATCGCCGGCCCTCGACGTGATCAAGCTCTTGCAGGAAGACGGGGCCGAAGTCGTTTACCACGATCCGCACGTGCCGGAATTCCGCGATCATGGTCTGTCGATGGAATCGGCGCCCTTGACCAATGAATTGCTCGCCGAGTGCGATTTGGTCGTTATCCTGGCCGATCATACATCGATCGATTACGCGGGGATTGTCGCGAACGCGCGTTGCGTGCTCGACACCCGCAATGCCACGTCCAAATTGACGGACGGACGCGAGCGAATTGTTCTCCTTTGATCCAGCCGACACCAAGTCACGCAATCCTCATGACGACGGTCGCCAGCAACGATCCCCCGGCAGACGAATCTCAGACGCAATTGAACGAAGCGAATGCCCGGTTCTGGAACGAACTCTGCGGGACCGCGCTGGCTCAATCGCTGGGTGTCGTCGATCATTCGCCGCAATCCCTTCAACGGTTTGACGACGCTTATTTCGCCATCTACCCATACCTGCTGCCGATCGTTGCACCGGAAAAGATGGCCCGGAAAGCAGTGCTGGAGATCGGCCTGGGCTACGGCAGCCTGAGCCAGAAGCTGGCCGAGGCCGGAGCGATTTACACCGGAATGGACATTGCCAACGGACCGGTCCAAATGGTCAACGATCGGCTGCGCTTGGCCGGTCTCGACGGTCGGGCGATCGTCGGGAACGCGCTCGCGATGCCATTCCCAGACGAGTCGCTGGATGCGCTGGTGTCCATCGGCTGCTTCCACCACACCGGCAACGTCCAAAAGTGTTTGGATGAAACCTATCGAATCCTGAAGCCGGCCGGTACGTGCGTGGTGATGCTGTACAACAAGTTCTCATTCCGCCAGTGGCGACGGCGGCCATTCGCCACCTTGCGCGAGAAGATCCGCGATCGGTTTGGCGGCGATCGACGACTGGACGCCGACACGTTGCGCGGCGAGTACGATGCCCACGTGGATGGGACCGCCGCACCGGAGGTGACGCTCCATTCGATCCGCGAGTTGCGTCGACGATTCGGCCGCTTTCAGCACGTCGAAATCCGAAAACAAAACTGCGACCCGTTGTTCCTGACCCGTGAAAGATACATCCCGCGTGAACGGCTGCTGGGAACTCTCGGTCGCTGGCTCGGTCTGGACCTGTATATTCGGGCAATCAAGTGAGCGGAATCGCCGCCATTTTCCCGCCGAACCCGACGCGCCTCGCCCTCGCGTTGCGCGTCGGGCTCGGCCTGGACCTGGTTATCCGGGCAATCGAGTGAGGGGAATGACCTCCCGCCGAGCCCGACGCGCAACGCGAGGGCGAGACGAACAGAGCCGCCTCGCCCTCGCGTTGCGCGTCGGGCTCGGCTGCAATCGCATTTCAAGCGGGCTAGGACTCTCGATGAACCGCTTAAATGTGGTCGATAATCGCCTTCTTCATTCGCGTGAAGAAGTACCCGCCAACGCCAAAGAATAGGATCGTGTAGCCGACGAGTGCCGCCCAGTCCATTGCCGTCGGCCAGCGTCCCAGGACCAGAATGTTTTGATACGTCGTCACGAACCAGGCGAATGGGTTCAGCACCAGGACGAACCGAAGGCTCGCCGGCACGCGGTCCGGAGTGTAGGCGATTGGCGACGCAATCATCAGCGTCATGGTCAGGACTGCGAGGATCATTTGCAGATCGCGGAGGACGACGTTCAACAGCGCGACAATCCAGACGACGCCGGCGACGGCGAACATCTGCAGGACCCAGACGACCGGGAGCAGAATCGCCGTCGGCTGCAGGTTCCCCGTGACGGCAAGCGAGAGGATCAGGGCGGTCATGCCGACCGCCATCACGACCTGACTCTGCAAGACGGCCTTGATTGGCGCTAGGTCGATCGGGAACACAGTATTGGTCAGCAGCGATCGATTGGCGACGACCGACCCGACGCCCAGATTGAGCGATTCGGCCAACGATAGGAAGGGAACCAGACCCGAGAAGATGAATAGGGTGTACTGAAGCGACGTCAGTCCCTCGACATGTATCTTCAGGATAAGGACGTAAGTCGTGGCGTACAAAGCAAGAACGGCGAGCGGCGCCAGCAGCGCCCAGCCGATGCCGAGGATGGAGCCAGCGTAGCGACTGGCCAATTCGGTCTTGGTGATCCGCCAGAGGAGTCGGCCGTGACTCACCAGGAACGCGGCCGAATGCCACTTCGCCAGCCGTCGCAGAGTCGTGGTGTTCAGAAATGGGCCCCGAGTGTGGGAACGAAGCGAGCGGCCGGGCGAGTGGTTTTTATGCCAGCGGAAAACGGCCTGTCAAGGTCAACGGCATGCCGCAGGTCGCCTTGACACCCTTGGCAGCGTACCCTTAGAGTAACCGTCCGCCTCTGCGCCATGCAAGGCGGGCAACGGAGGCGCTATGTTCAAGCTCTTTCGAACCCGGCCCGGGTTCCGCGATGGCCCGAACGCACGGGCTAACGGCGCCGCACTGCATTTGGCACGGACCGGAGGCGAGGCCAAGAATGGCGAGCATCCGGAGAACGAGGACAACGAGGCATACTGGACTCGGCACAACGTCACCCTGCACGCCGCGTTTCCGACTATCGAGGCATCGCTGGAATACTTCGATTGGCGCAATGACCAGTACCCCGGCTATATCGACTTGATGCCGGTCCAGGGGCAGGACGGCAAGGTCGTGCTCGATTATGGTTGTGGCCCAGGGAACGACCTCATCGGCTTCGGCCACTTCTCCAAGCCTTCCCGATTGATCGGCGCCGATATCTCGACCAGCTCGCTAGGGGAGTCGAAAAATCGACTGGCCTTGCATGGCATACCTGCGGAGCTGGTGCACATTTCGGAGGACAACGGCCGCTTGCCGCTGGACGACGCCTCGATCGATTACATTCATTCATCCGGCGTTGTTCACATCACGCGCGATCCTGCCGCCGTGTTGCGCGAGTTCCGGCGGCTCATCCGGCCGAATGGTCGCAGCCGGATCATGATCTACAACTACGAAAGCCTCTGGCTGCACCTCTACGTCGCTTACATCACGCAGATCAAGGAAGGCCGATACAAGGAAATGGACGTCCGGGCGGCATTCGCGCGAATGACCGACGGCCCCGACTGCCCGATCGTGCGTGCGTACACGTCCGACGAGTTCATCCAACTCGTCGAGTCCTGCGGCTTCCGTTGCCGTTACCTCGGGGCGGCGATCTCGGCCTGGGAGATGTCGATCCTTCCCGAACGGTACACCGCGATTCAGTCGCGGGAGTTGCCCGCCGAACACCGGAAGTTCCTGCTCGCCTTGCGGCCCGACGACTTGGGCTACCCGCGGTATCAAGGGCACGTCGCCGGAATCGACGGCTGCTTCGAACTGACGCCGGCCTGACGCCGCGCCATCGCTGGACACGGCGAGCCGCCGACGTCAAGTCGGCGGAGGAGCGCCGGCCATTGTGAAGGGTCCGCGTTCCTCCGCCGACTTACGTCGGCGGCTCGCCACATTTTTGTCGACCACTCGGAGTCATGAGGTCCGCGAGATGGCAGAGTCGGTGTCCGACCAAGCCGAAGCCGACTATTCGCTCGCACCGGGCCGGCGGATTCTGATGCTCGTGCCGCACGACCCATCCCGAGATCCGCGTGTCCTTTGGTCGATGCGGGTCTGTGCCGAATACGCCCGTACTGAAGTCATCGCTCTGGATGTGTACCCCGACCGACCGACGCGCACTTACGACGGCATTATTAGCGTGGAAGCGGACGATCTGAGCCGGTACGTGGATTACACCGGTTTCAAGCAGTGGTGTCTGAATCGCCTGCGCAAGTGGTCGTGGCGGCTGGCATTCGAAAGTCGGAGTCAAAACAATGCGGATGAGACAACCGCCCATCGCGTGTCCCTGTGGACGCGGTTTAAGCAGAGATTGATCTACCACCTCGGCGGCCTCGCCCATTCGGCGGTCCATATCGGCACGTTGAAGACGTCGCCGATTCGGCCGATGATTCTCCGTTCGGAGACAGTGTTCGTCCCGCCCGCTCTGATCATTTGCCAAGATCTTTGGAGCCTGGCGGCGGGCATTCGCCTCAAGCGACGGTTCGGCGGCAAGCTGCTCTACGACCACCACGAGTACTTTCCGCAGGCGCATCTCTCGGGTCACCCGATTGAGGAGTTTTATTGGGAGCGTTATGAGCGTCGGCTGTGCCGTTCGGTCGATGCCCTCATCACCGTGAACAACGGGCTGGCAGCCATCGTCGAAAAGAAGTACCGGCTGCAGGGGCGAACCTTCGCTGTCCCGAATGCCGCCCCTTTGAAATTGCCCCGAACACCCTCCTGCTCACGGCCGATTGGTTCGCCGGTCACGTTTTTGGTCCAGGGGGTCGCCTGTCCGGGGCGTGGATTCGAAGCCCTGCTCGATGGTTGGACTCAATTGAATGACCCGCGGGCTCGCCTTTGGCTGCGATGCCCGGAGGGCGACTTCCTCACGCATCTGCGCAATCGGTACGCGAATCTGATTCAGAACGGGACGATGGAGATTCTGCCGCCAGTTGGCAGCGAAGAACTGATCGAAGCGGCGACCGGCGCCGACGTCGGGATCATCCCTTATCCCGCCCGCGTCGGCGAATGGAAGGTGAATTACAATCACCTGTACTGCTGCCCCAACAAGTTGTCGGAATACATGCAGGCCGGCCTGGCGATCCTCAGCACGAACACTCGCTTCGTTTCTGGTTGCCTGCAGAAATACGAATGCGGGCTGACTTATGATTCGGAACAGCCTGCCACGCTGCTCGATGCGATCCGCCGCCTGACCGACGAACCGCAGTTGCTGCAACGTCTCAAGGTGAACGCCTTCCACTGGGCGCAAGCGGATTACCACTGGGATCATCAGGCTGATACCTACCGAACGGTCATCGAGTCGCTGACCGGTCTGACTCGACATCGCTCGCCGGCCGCAATGGATGACGGAGCCCCGCTCGGCCTCAATCGGGAGCATCGACTGCCCAGGGAGGCGCGATGCGTGGCTTAGCGAGCAAGAACGTCCTTGTCCTGTACTGGTACGGTGCGCCGATGCGGCCTGCCATTCGCCACCATCTGGAGGCCCTGAAGTACAGTCCCGCCGGCCATCGGGTGCGCTACGTGAATGTATACCGGGGGGAACATCGCTGGATCGAGCGGCATCGATATGACGTCGTGATCTTGCACACCACCCTGCTCTGCCTGCGCTGGTCGGCCGATTTTCATCACCGGGTGCGCGAGCTGAATTGGTTACGCGACTACCCGGCGCTCAAAATCGCCCTCCCCCAGGATGAGTACGACCATTCCGAGGTGCTCGACGAATGGCTGTACCACTGGCGGGTGCCGGTCATTCTGTCGAATTTCGACGAGCGCTACCGGGCGACGTTGTACCCGATTTTGCATGACAAAGCTCACTTCGAAAAAGCTTTCACCGGTTACATCGACCCGGATACTGCTCGCGGCCTGGAAAACCAACTACCCGATTCGGCGAATCGGCCGCTCGACATCGTTTACCGTGCCGCCCATCTGCCGTACTGCTTCGGTTCCCAGGGTCAACTGAAACATCGGCTCGCGGAAATCGTCGGCCGGCGAGCGGAAGCGCGTGGCCTCGCTTGCGACCTGTCAACGCGCCCGGAAGACCAGATCACCAGCAACGACTGGTTCCGCTTCTTGACTTCGGGCAAGACCATCCTCGGCCTTGAGAGCGGGTCCAGCGCTCTGGATGCTCGCGGTCAGATTCGGCGGCTAGCGGAACGGCGTACGGATTTAACGTTTGAGGAATTCAGCGCACTCCTGCCTCCCGGTTGGGACGATTACCGCTTTTTCGCGATTGGCCCTCGCCACCTGGAAGCAGTCTACACCAAGACGGTGCAAGTCCTGGTCGAAGGGGAGTACGATGGTGTGCTGGTTCCGGGCCGTCACTATATCCCCCTCAAGCCTGATTTTTCGAATCTCGACGATGCACTGGAACAGATTCGCGATCCCCAACACCTTCAGCGAATCGCGGACACCGCTTACAACGAAGTTTACCGGAGCGGCCGGTATGATTACCGTGCCTTTGCAAGCCTGATCGATAGCGTCATCGAACGGTACCCGGCCGCATCGCCTTCACTCAACTGGCGCGCCGAACACGCGACGAATTGGGCACGATACGTGGCATCGCGCCTGCCCGAGGTCGTGTTTCCGTGGGTACGGCGGAAGATCTTGCGGCCGGTGAAGCGAGCGATTTTCCCGATGAAGTCCCCGTAGGACAGGCGTCTCGCATGTCCTACGAAGGCAAGAGTGGAGACCGAACGGCAGCCATGTCTGAGCAACCGGCCATCCAACTGAAAGGGATTGGCAAGCGCTACACCCTTTACGACTCAAGGGTGGTACGCGCGTGCGATGCCCTTGGCTTGGGCCGGCTGCTCCCCAGGCGACTGAAGCCGACCCGCCACCTCTGGGCCGTCCGCAACATCGACCTGACGCTGCCACGCGGATCGCGGATTGGCATCATCGGCCGCAACGGCGCCGGCAAGAGCACTTTGTTGAAGCTGATCACTGGCAATGTCGACCCCACCGAAGGACAAATCCAGGTTAACGGCGAAGTCCAGGCCTTGCTCGAGGCCGGGACCGGCATGCACCCGGAGTTCACCGGCTATCAGAACATCGAAGCCTCGCTCACTTATAGCGGACTCGCCGGCAGCGCCATTACGGACGCAGTTCGGGATATCGAAGAATTCACGGAACTCGGCGGGTTCCTGAACCAACCCTTCAAGACCTATTCGAGCGGCATGCAGGCTCGACTCGCATTCGCGACGGCAACTGTCTGCAAACCAGACATCTTGATCGTCGACGAACTCCTTGGCGTAGGCGATGGCTACTTCCTGAGCAAATCGACGGAGCGGATGCGCAATCTGATTCACGGCGGCGCGTCCGTCCTGCTGGTTTCGCACTCGATGGAACAGATCCTTCGCTTCTGCGATCAAGCCATCTGGGTGGACCGCGGGCAAATTGTTCAACGCGGCGACGCGCTGGAAGTGATCAAGGAATACGATCATTACTTGCGCCTGCTCGATGAACGGCGACTCCTGGCAAAGAACCGAAGTCTGAATTCGGCGGGCGCCGCTAGATTTGGCAATGACATTTCGTTCGCCGACTCGTTGCTGGTCCGCTTTCGGGCGGCCGGTACTGCCCGGCTCCAGGTCGGAGAAGTCGTCCTGCTGGAGAACGATCGGCCGCAAGATCGGCTACACGTCGGCGGCCCGCAGGATGCCGCGCCAGGCAACGTCGCACGACTGCGCTCAGAAACGCTCGAGGCCTGGTCCCCGCCGATCTGCCGCGATGGCCGGATGTATCGGGAATTGAACGGCGTCAACCAAGCTCGCACAGGCGAGATCATTTTCCCCCTCTACCTGTTCGAACCGTCCGTGACCTACTGCTTCGACATTGAATATTCCCTGGAGGGGGCCGGCGCCACGGTGGAAGTGTGCCGAAATGACGTCGTGCTCCATTCCGTCGAATTGCCCGCGACCAACGGCTGGCAACGGACCAACGTCGTTTGCACCGGTTCCGAACAACGGCGAGTCGCCAGCATTCAGACGGGCGGCACATCCAACTTGAAGGTGGTGCACTGGCCGGGCTGCCTCGGCGGGCTACGCATCGAACGGGTCTATCTTCGCGATGAAGAAGGCCGTGAGGCGGCACAGTTTTCATTCGGCACGACGGCGACGCTGGAGATGCAGATTGAAGTAGAAAAGGATGGGCTGTACCCCCTGGTGCCGGCCATGTCTGTCTGCCGGCGATCCGACGGCATTATCGTCAGCCAGCACATTGGTCCGCGAGGCACATGGACGCTACGGGCAGGCGATACGCTCATCGCTCGATTGCACCTGGGGCCGCTCCAACTGGGCAACGACACATATGTTGTCGGGATGGGGCTATTTCGCAAACTCGATCCGATGCAGATCGAGGAGCCGGAGCGGTACGATATGTTGGACCGGAGCGTTGAATTCAGCGTTTTTGGCCGCGAGCCCTATCGGCGGGGAATTTTTCAACACCCGGCGGAGTGGCAAATCGAGACGAGCGAGTCGCCGGCCCAGATCAAGTCGGCCTAGGCAACGGGCCGATTTAAGTGTTGATTGCGCCGCTGGAGAAGGCGAAAAGGAGCAAGAATGTTCAAGTGGATTCGCACCACCCGTGATCTCAGGTATTTCGCCGGGCGGGGCATACCGGTTTTCCTGAACAAGGCCGGCGACGTGTGTCTGAAGCAGGAAACCGGCGTCAATGCCGACCCGGTCATCACGGTATCGGTGCCGAAGTCAGGAACGTACTTGTTCGCCGAGGTCCTGGCGGCCCTGGGGGTGCAACGCCTCGACATTCACCTCGACCTCCTGGGCTTCATGGACCTTCGTTATTGCACAACGGAGTTCGCCATCGGCCACGATACGGAGGCGTTTGTAGCGGCGCCTTATGAACGTGTCCTGCCGTTGATCAAGCCCGGCCAATTCGTGGTCAGCCATTTCCACTGCACGCCAGAGATCATCGAGCGACTCAAACCGTTCAAGGTCATCTTTACCTGTCGCGATATGCGCGACGTGCTCGTCTCGATCATGCGCTATGTCGCAAAGCAGCGGACCGTGGGCGGCAAGGAAGACGAGGGCTGGGAAACGCTGCCGAACTCGCCGGCTAAGATGGAGAAGTTCATCGACCGGTACGGCGAGCACTACATGACCTATATCGGCAAGATGCGCGAGTGGGCGGTGCAGCCGGGCGTGCTGGGCATCACGTTTGAAGAGATTCAAGGCGACTACGGCGCGAGCCGGCAATTGCAGTGCACCCGGCGACTGGCCGATTTCCTGGGCATCGAGCGTACGGACGCGGAACTCGAGCAAGCGCTCAAGAAGAGCATTGGCAAGGAAACGATCACCTATTCCGGCAAGCGGACCACACGCGACAATCTCTGGTCCGACAAAGTCGAGGACTTCTTCGTCAAGCACGGCGGCGAAGAGCTGCAGGCGTTCTGGGCGGCCCATGTTCAAGGCTTTCCGGCCCCGCAGGCCGAGCCCGTTCAGAGGATGAGCGCCTGAATCGTTCCGAACGAAAGGAAATCGTCCGCGCGCGGAGGAACGCATTGCCGTCGACTGCCGCCTTCTGATGCTCTATTGGGCGGAGCCGTTGCGGCCGCTCCGGTCGACCATCCGGCAACATCTTCGACTGTTCGAGTCGACGCCGGGCCGGCCAAGGGTGTTCTACCTGAATGTTGCTCTCGGCATTCCCAAGTGGATTTCACGCGTCCACTTTGACGTCATCGCGTTGCATACCACTCTCCTTTGCGCTCGCTGGTTTCCCCAAGCGGTCGACGTACGCGGGACACTGGACTGGATCGCGAAGATCCCGGTGCCCAAGGTCGCATTGCCGCAAGACGAATACGACCATTCGGCCGTTTTGGACGACTGGTTGACGGACCTGGGCGTAACGGTGATCGGGACGAACTTCAGCGAGGCCCACCGGTCGATCCTCTACCCGCGAGCGGCGGCCCGTGCCCGCTTCGTTCATGTCCTGACCGGCTACATCGACGCCGGCGTCGCGAATCGCGTCGTCCCGAAGTTGCGACCGGCCGCCGAGCGGCCATTCGACGTCGTCTATCGGGCCAGCCGGCTACCGTTCTGGTTTGGCCATCACGGTCAGCTCAAGCACCGGATTGGCACCGCGGCCGCAGGCGGCCGCCGCCACGCTCGGATTGACGGCCGATGTGTCGGTTAACCCAGAGGACACGATTGAATCGGAGCGGTGGTATGACTTCTTGGCATCGGGCCGGGCAACGGTCGGCTGCGAAAGCGGATCGAGCGCCATGGATTGTCGGGGAGAAATTCAGGCCGCCATCACCGAAATGCTGGCCAAGCGGCCCGATCTGTCATTTGAAGAAGTGTCTGCCCGCCTGCCGGTCGGCTGGGACAGTTACCGCTTCTTCGCAATCGGGCCTAGGCATCTGGAGGCGGTCCTGACGCGGACCTGCCAGGTTCTGGTCGAGGGCGAATACGATGGCTTGCTGCGGGCGGGGGATCACTACGTCCCCGTGCGCCCGGACCTTGGGAACCTGGCGGACGCGCTGGCGATTGTTCGCGATGCGGCGGCTGTGGACCGCATGACGCAACGGGCTTTCGAGGACCTGTTCCTGGCGGGCAAGCTGACTTACGCGACAGCGGCGTGCTCCCTGATGAAAGCCCTCAATGTGCCGGCCGCGCCGCGTTCGGGCGACACGTGGCTAGCCATTCGGCTGCGAATATCCGGGGCGATTCGGCTGGCCGGCCGGGTAGTTCGCGGGGCTTGGCGACGGACGCGGCGAAAACTCGGCCTGCAGTCGTGACTAGCAAGGTCGGCTTGCTTTTCCGCACCTCCTATTTAGAATTCTCAATTCGGTTACTCGCCCCACCGCACGGACGCGCAAGGGCTGCGCCGGTCGTCATAGGAGACCCCCGATGGGGCAGGAGTCGTCTGGGTCTCCGTTGAATGTTCTCGTTCTCTATGACCCCGCGTCCGTCTACATCAACACGGTGCGCGAGCATCTGCAGAGCTTTGGGCTTTATTCGCGGCATCATGTTTTCTACGCGGAGGCCACCGCGGGAAACCCCCTGACCTTTGATCTGAATGCCTTCGACGCCATCATTCTTCACTACTCGGTCCGACTGGCGTTTCCCTGGCATCTCTCGCCCGAATTTGCCTGGGGTCTCAAGAAGTTCACGGGCCCGAAGGGCGCTTTCCTTCAGGACGAATACGATCACACTTGGCGGGCCTGTCAATGGCTCGACCAACTCGACTTCCGACTCGTGTTCACGTGCGTGCCGCTGGAACACGTTCGTAAGATTTACTCAAAGGTCGATCACGCCCGTGTCCATTTTGTCCCGACCCTGACGGGCTACCTGCCGATCGAATCCGATCTGAGCAGACACACCAGGCCGCTGGCCGATCGAAAAGTGGTGATTGGTTACCGGGGCCGCGAGCTGCCGTTCAAGTATGGTCGATTGGCGCGAGAAACTGTTCATCGGCACCCGAATGCGGACCGAATGCGAAGCCCGCGGCATCAAGCACGACATCGAATGGACCGAGGACCGGCGTATCTACGGGCCAAACTGGGTGGACTTCATTGCGTCGTGCCGGGCGACCCTTGGGACCGAAAGCGGATCGAATGTTTTTGACTTCGACGGCAGTCTTACCGATGAAATCGGCGCCGCATTGAAAGAGAATCCGAAGCTCACCTACGAACAAGTGGAGGAGCGCTTTCTGCGTGGACGGGAAATGCCCGGCGTCATGAACCAGGTTTCCCCGCGAATTTTCGAGGCCGTCGCACTGCGCACGGGTTTGGTGCTCTTCGAAGGGACTTACTCGGGCGTCGTTCGGCCGGACGAACACTTTATCCCATTGAAAAAAGACTTCAGCAATGTGGAAGATGTTTTGCGCCGGGTGCAAGACGATCGGGAACTGGCGGCCATGACCGAGCGGGCATACGCGCATGTCATCGGTTCCGGAGCGTACACCTATCAGGCATTCATTCGCGAGGTCGATTCCGCGTTGGATCGCTTCGCGGACGCCGGCCGCGCGCGATCGGTTATATCCGCAGCGGATGCCTGCTCGCGGCAGGTTCAGAATTCACCGCCGACCGCCCAGAGCGGGCGGTCCAAACTGCTGCAAGCTCCCCAGGTTCGGCGAGCGATCCGCCTGGGTCGAAACGTGCTCCGCGGCATCTATATTGGACTGGGAATCAAGCTGTTGCGCTTGACCATCCGTTACAAGCGTGGCGCAGCGGAGTTGATTCAATCCGAGCCCGAGTTTGCCGAACTGCTTCGGACCGGCGTCGCGGGAATGGGCCAACGACCGCTCAAACGGGAACTCGTGCGTCTCGCCTTGCTCAAGCATGCGTGCCGCGACTGCCCGACGATTCGAACCCCCGTCTGGACGACGATTCGATTCGATGCCGAGGCCGGTCGAGTGACGTTTACCAGCCTCCCGGTCCATGAGTTGCCCGTTGAAATCGCGCCGGGCCAGCCAGGTTTGGACCGGGCGATTGCCGCCGTGCGAGCCCGGGAAGCCAGGGAATTCGCGTGGGATATTCCGGATATGCCGAGGGAAGTCGTCATCAAGTTGGGTCATGCGGGCATCGTGAGCTTCGACTTGGGACCGGATCGGATTTTCCTTTTTACGGCGTTGGAACGATTGGCCGATCAAGACCCCGAACGCGCGGCAAGGCTGTTGGTACTGGTGGGGGTCGGCGCCAGCGCGGCGGGCGAAGCAACTGATTCGGCCGGGCAGTTTTACCGACGAGCGTCTTGAACGCGAATGGCAACCAAGGGGTGAGTGTATGTGCGGCATGGCCGGCGTTGTCCACGTCCAGGGGCACCCGCTCCCCCACTTGCCCGCTGCCTTGCGGGCCATGAACGAATTGCAGAAGCACCGCGGGCCGGATGGACACGGCGCCTGGGCTCATCCGCGCTGCCACGTCGGACTGGCTCACCGCCGTCTCAGTATTATTGACCTCGGCACCGGCCAACAGCCCATGACGGACGAAGGCGGCAACTGGCTGTCGTTCAACGGCGAGATCTACAACTACATCGAATTGCGCAAGGAACTCGGGGTCGAAAACTTTCGCACTACCTCCGATACGGAGGTGATTCTGCGCGCCTATCGGCAATGGGGCGAGGCATGCGTCGACAAGCTGCGTGGCATGTTTGCCTTCTGCCTGTGGGATGAAGAAAACCAAAAGCTCTTTTGCGCCCGCGATCGCTTCGGGATCAAGCCGTTCTACTACACGCAGATTGGCCCCGTGCTATACGTGGCATCCGAGGCCAAGGCGCTCTTGCCCTTCCTGCGCAAGATTGAAACTGATCCGGACGCATTCAAGGACTATCTGTACTTTCAGCTTTGCCTGAACGGGAAGACGCTCTTCAAGAACATCAAGGAATTGCTGCCCGGACATTTGCTGGTCGCCGGCGGCGGGTCGGTTCAGGTCCGCCGGTATTGGCAGGTCTATTACGATGTGGATTTCGACCATACCGAGAAATACTTCCAGGACGAGTTGACCCGACTCGTCTTGGATTCGGTGGACATTCACAAGCGCGCCGACGTGCCGATCGGCGGCTACATCTCCGGCGGACTCGATTCGAGCATCGTGGCATCAGTGGCCACGCGCGAGACGGGAGCGGGCTTCGAGGGGTTCACCGGAAAGTTCACGTTTGGCAAAGGCTACGACGAGAGCGCGTATGCCCGGGCAGTCGCCGAACGGGGCAAGTTCCCGCTCTATGAAGTGGACATCACGGCTGCCGACTTCGTCGAGAATTTTCCGCGCGTTGTTTACCACCTCGACTTTCCAGTCGCTGGGCCGGGCTCGTTTCCGCAATACATGGTTTCCAAGCTGGCAGCCACCCGCCGCAAGGTGGTCCTCGGCGGCCAGGGTGGGGATGAAATCTTCGGCGGCTACGCCCGCTATCTCGCCTGCTACTGGATTCAGTGTCAGAAGGCCGCCATCGAAGGAACGTTTCGGAATGGCAACTATGTGGTGACCCCCGAGTCGATCATTCCCAATCTGCTGACGTTGCGCGAGTACAAGCCGCTCTTGCACAAGCTGCTCCGCGACCGGCCATTCGACCGCTCGCTCGACGAGTTGTATTTCTCCGCCATCGAGCGTGCCGACCTCGGCGACGAAGTGAACTGGGCCGTCTTGAATGGCTACGACGTTTTCGAGACCTTTGAGTCGGTCTTCCGAGCCGACAACGTCAAGAAGGAATCGTATTTTGATCTGATGACTCACTTTGATTTCAAGACGCTCCTGCCGGCATTGTTGCAGGTGGAAGATCGGGTGAGCATGGCGCACGGCCTGGAGTCGCGGGTGCCGTTCCTGGACCATCGGCTCGTCGAGTTCGCGGCCACGATGCCGGCGGACGTCAAGTTCAAGGACGGGCAGATGAAACGCGTCCTGCGCAATGCGATGACCCAGCATTTGCCGGAGGCAGTCCTGAATCGCAAAGACAAAATGGGCTTTCCGGTTCCGCTCAACGAGTGGGTCAAGGGCGAGGCCCGGTCGTTTGTCTGGGATATTCTGTCGACCAAGAAGGCCCAGTCGCGCGACTTCATCGACAACAAGCGAGTGCTGGCGAACCTGGAATCCGAACCTCAGTTCGGGCGGAAGTTGTGGGGATTATTGTGTCTGGAGGTCTGGCAGCAGCAGTTCCACGATCGGGAAGCCGAATTCAAGGGAATGTTGCAAAGCGGACTGGAATGCAAAGGGGCGGCGTAGCTGACGGTGCACGATTCGATAGTAGGACGGATTTGCAATCCGTCCCCGACATGGACGGATTGCAAATCCGTCCCACGGCCGAATAATTCACGATGACATGTGACAGTCCGGGGTTTCTATTAGCAGGGATTTTCAATGAAGGTACTCATCACAGGCGGAGCCGGCTTCATCGGATCGCATCTTGCCGATCGCTTGTTCGCGCGCGGAGATAAGGTCCTCGTTATCGACAATTTTGCCACGGGCCGGCGCGACAATTTGCGACCGAATCCGAATCTGACTTTGGTCGAAGGGACGATCGCCGACCGGCAGACGGTCAACGACGCCTTCGGCTCGTTCGGGCCCGACCTCGTCATTCACGCGGCGGCGTCTTACAAGGACCCGGACAACTGGGTCGAAGATGCGCGGACCAACGTCGAGGGGACCGTCAATGTCATGAAGGCCAGCAAGGCAGCGGGCACGAAGCGCATCATCTATTTTCAAACCGCCCTGTGCTATGGATTGGTCCCGCTCGAACAGCCGATCACGTTAAAACACCCCATTCGCTCGACTGGCAGCAGCTATGCGATTAGCAAGACGGCTGGCGAGCAATACGTCGATCTGTCTGGAATCGATTACATCTCGTTCCGGCTCGCCAACGCGTACGGCCCGCGAAACCTGAGTGGGCCGCTGCCGACGTTTTATCATCGGCTCACCAGCAACAAGCCGTGCTTCGTGATGGACACCCGGCGCGACTTCATTTACATCGACGATCTGGTGGGCTGCGTGATGAAGGCGATCGATGGCGCAGGGCGCAAGGGGGCGTATCACATTTCGTCCGGGTCGGATTATGCGATCAAGGACCTCTTCGATGCCACGGTGAAAGCGCTCAAGATCAACTTGGATAAACCAGTCGAGGTTCGGGCACGGCAACCCGATGACACCTTCACCATTCTGCTCGACCCGTCGGAAACCAACAAGGACTTCGGCTGGAAGGTGACGACCCCGCTGGAAACTGGCGTGGATCGAGCGATCGCGTATTACAAAGAATTCGGCATTAGCCAGACGTACACGCATCTGAAGGGCGTGGACGGCAAACACTGACATTCGGTGAGCCTGAAGCGCAAGCGAGTGTTTCCGACAATGGGCCGATGTAGCGGAGCCCGAAGCGAAGCGAGGGTCCGCCCTCGCGGCGGACCCTCGCTTCGCTTCGGGCTCCGCCGCTGCGGACTCGACGTAGCGCTGCATTTTGGCAATATCTTGGGGAATCGCTGTGGATACGTTCGCGGGGAAAAAGGCTCTGGTTGTTGGCGGCGCCGGGTTCGTCGGCTCCAATCTCGTATTGGCGCTGCTGAAGGGCGACGTCGGCCAGGTGCTGGTCGTCGACAACTTATTGTCGGCCGAACGGGCCAACGTACCGGACGATCCGCGGGTTCGCTTTGTCCACGCATCGATCACCGAGTCGCGTGTGCTGGCCGAATTGCCCGAGGATCTGGACTACGTCTGGCATCTGGCCACGTTTCACGGCAATCAGAACTCGATCGCCGATCCGATCGCCGACTTGCACAACAATACGGCGCCGGCGGTCTACCTGTACGACCGGCTCAAGGATCTCCGTCGGCTCAAGAAGGTCGTTTATTCGGCTGCGGGATGCACGCATGCTGAGAAGACCTTTGACAAAGCCAATCCGACCACGGAAGACGCCCCGATCTCGGCCTGGCTGGATAGCCCGTACCAGATTTCCAAGATGAGCGGCGAGTTCTATTCGAACTGGTATTTCAAGCACCACAAGCTGCCCGTGGTGAAGGCACGGTTCCAGAACGTCTATGGGCCTCGTGAGATCCTCGGCGCTGGCGAATGGCGGGGAACGCCCGCCACCGTCTGGCGGAACGTGATCCCGACATTCGTTTACCGCTCGATCAAGCACATGCCGCTACCGGTCGAGAACGGTGGGATCGCGTCCCGCGATTTCATCTATGCCGAGGACGTCGCTCGCGGGCTGATTGCCTGTGCCCTCAAAGGCGAGCCGGGGGCAGCCTACAACGTGGCCAGCGGCGTCGAGACGACCGTTCTCGAGTTAGCCGAGACCGTCAACCGTTTGACCGGGAGCCCCACGCCCATTCAACTCGCGCCCAAGCGATCCTGGGACCGCTCGGGTAAGCGATTTGGATCCACGGAGCTGTCGAAATCGGCGCTCGGATTTGCCGCTGAGATTAATCTGGAAGAGGGCCTCCGGCGCACCATCGCCTGGACCCGCGAACAATTGCCGATGATCGACGCGTGCATCGCCAAGCATCAGCAGCACATGACGCGGGCCGCGGCGTAAAAGATTACCGGTCTTGCCCCCCCTTCCCTTAAAGGGAAGGGGGAGAAAACAGCTTGAACGCGAGGGCGATCAGCAGTTCGGAGGGAATTCGAGTGCGTGTGATCTCCAAGGTTCTGCGGCGGGTCCGGTCGTTAGCGCATACGAATGGCAACGAACAATACTGGACCAGCCACAATGTGACCTTGCACGCGACTTTTCCCACTGCCCAAGCTTCCTTGGACTACTTCCAATGGCGCTGTGCCCAGTATCACCCCTACCTGAACTTGATGCCGGTCGACGGTCAGGACGGCAAGGTTGTCCTCGATTATGGTTGCGGGCCTGGCGACGACCTGGTTGGATTCGCCTGTTTTTCCAAGCCGGCCCGCCTCATCGGCGCCGATATCTCCGCACAATCGCTGACCGAGTCGGCGGCCAGACTCAAGCTCCATGGGACGACGCCGGAATTGATTCACGTGAATGAAGCGGATGGCCGGCTGCCGCTCGACGATCATTCGGTCGATTACATCCATTCGTCCGGTGTCGTGCATCACACGCGTGAACCGGCCGCCGTCCTTCGGGAATTCCGCCGGCTGATTCGACCCAACGGTTCCTGCCGGATCATGGTGTACAACTACGACAGTCTTTGGGTTCACCTGTACGTCGCCTACGTCAAACAGATCAAAGAACGGCTCTACGCCGGGATGGACATCCGGTCCGCATTTTCCCGGACAACCGATGGGGAAGCTTGTCCGATCTCGCGAGCCTACGCTCCGGCTGAGTTTTGCTCGCTCGCTCGAGAAGCCGGCTTCGACTGCCAATTCCAGGGAGCGGCCGTGTCGATGTGGGAGTGCAGCTTGCTTCCGCAGCGATTCGAAGCCGTGATGAGCCCGGCCGTGGGGGCCGAGCACCGGGACTTTCTGCTGGCGCTGACTTTCGACAATAAGGGACTGCCCCGGTACGGCGACACTTATGCCGGAATCGATGGTTGCTATTTCTTGCGGCCGTTGTGATACTCCAAGGATGTGCGGATGAAGATCCTGACCGTGATCGGCGCCCGGCCGCAGTTCATCAAGGCGGCAGCGGTATCCCGGCTTCTCCGAGCCGTCCCGAATACATCCGAAGTATTGGTTCACACGGGCCAGCACTACGACGGCAACATGTCGGATGTGTTCTTCGAAGAACTCCGCATACCCGCTCCCGATCATCACCTGGGCGTCGGATCCGGATCGCATGGCGCGATGACCGGCCGGATGCTGGAGAAGATCGAAGCGGTCGTCATTGCTGAAAAACCCGACGCCCTGCTCGTCTATGGCGATACCAACTCCACTCTCGCCGGCGCCTTGGCCGCCGCCAAGCTGCATATCCCGGTTGCTCACGTCGAGGCCGGGCTGCGCTCGTTTAACACTCGAATGCCCGAGGAAATCAATCGCGTCCTGACGGACCATGTGTCGCGGTGGCTATTCTGTCCGACTCAGGCGGCAGTTTCCAATCTGAACCGCGAGGGAATCGCCGACAGCCGCGTGTCGCTGGTTGGTGATGTCATGTACGACATGGCTCTGTCGACCCGCGACCTGAACCGAGCGGTCGACCGCTGGGGCGTTCGACCCGGTCAGTACATCCTGGCCACCATCCATCGGGCGGAAAACACGGACGACCCGGCCCGGTTGGCCGCGATCTTCGAAGGGCTGACGGAAGTGGGCCGCCAGATACCCGTCATTCTGCCTCTACACCCGCGAACTCGAGCAGTCCTTGGGCATCGCGAAGGCGACACGGCCGCAGGCGTTCACCTCGTTGATCCGCTCGGCTATCTGGACATGGCATGCCTGGAGCGGCACGCCCAGCTCGTGGTAACCGATTCCGGAGGCGTGCAGAAAGAGGCATTTTTCCATCGCGTGCCATGCGTCACTTTGCGCGATGAGACAGAGTGGGTTGAGCTGGTAGAACTCGGATGGAATCGACTGCTCCCGCCGACCGGAGCAGCCGCAGTCCGAGCGGGGATTCACGCAGCCCTGGAAACTCGCGACCGGAAGGATCCCCCGGCCGATCTCTATGGCGGTGGGCATGCCGCCGAGCGGATTGTGCGGGCGTTGACCCAAAGTTGAACGGAAGCTGCGAGCCGACGTGCCGCGCGGCGAGCCGCCGACGTTAGTCGGCGGAGGAGCGCTGGCCCATCGAAATGGCGGGCGCACTCCGCCGACTGACGTCGGCGGCTCGCCATTGCGATGTCGGACGTTCCTCGTCAATGATCTGCGATGGACCACTACTTCATCACCCTCCGGCAAATCGCCAGGAACTTCTCTCGATTCACTTCAGCCGAATATTCGCGCGCAACGGCCTGCGCCGCTTGTTTGAATCGGTTCACATCCTCGGCCGTGAGTGCATTGAGCGCTCGGACCATGGAGTCGGGCCGAAAATCCGATGCGACGATGCCGGTTCCCGTGCGGTGAACGATTTCCGCCATTTCCGGCGTTGGCCCGATCGCGATGCCGAGCCGGCCTTGCAGAAACTCAAAGAACTTATTGGGCAGCGCATGGCGATAGTTGAACGTGGTCGGTTCGAGAAGAAACAGGCCAATGTCGAATTGATTCAGAAATGTCGGTAGATCGGTCATCGGAACCGGCGGCCGGAAATGGACCCGCGGGAAAGGCGCCGCCAATGCGCCAGCCGGGCCGTGTAGGCCGGCTCGTGGTTGACCAGCATCAACGTCAGTTCGAATCGCGGATTCAGCAGCGGGGCGAGCGCGATCATGTTCTCGATCTTTCGGACCGCGATCGACACGCCGTGATGAATCAACCGAATCGGGCCCTCCGATGCGACCGGTCTGGGGGACAACTCCGGATGATAATTCGGAGCGTTGGTAATCACTTCCGGGCGAACCCCGGTGAGCTTGAGAAACTCCTCCGCGATGGCAGTCCCCACCGTGGTCATTGCCGCGACGCGGGGCACGTAGGTTTGGGTTAGCTGAGTTGCATAGGGAGCACGCAATAGTCGCCAGCGCCAGGAGTGATCGAATTCGCGTGGCGAATACTCATGAGCATCAAAGACGACCGGCGCGCGCGTGATCTCGCCCAGCCGAACCATGAGAGGAAGGGAATCCAGATCGTTGGCAATCAAGAGATCCGGCCGCTCCGCCTGAAGAGTTGCGAAGGCCTCCCCGTAAATGTCCCAATAGGCTCGCTCGTGGCGGTGAGCGAGCAGGCGCAATCCTCGCTTGAACTTGGCCGCGGCGCCGCCAAACGAAGGTGCGACCGGGACGAAACGCACGTTGGCCCGCCCTGGCGGTCCGGTCCCAGCCGCCACAACCGTGAATTCATTCGCGAGCCAGTCGATCTGACGTGAAACCCGCGGATCGCGCCCGAGGTCGCTGAACGATAGAACGAGGGCGCTCGGCATTGTTCACGAGGGACGACAGGAGGCGAGTTCAGTGCACTTTGCGCTTGCGGACAGCGATGGCGCCGGGCGTCGGCCATTGCGTCGGCTGGCCGACATGATTGGTGTAGTGGTCGAGACCATCGAAATAGTACAAAAGATCGGAGGGCCGAAACAGTCCCTTGACAAAGCCGCCGGCGAGATAGCGGCGAAAGGCGGCTGTATCCGTGCGATTGTCAAACGAGATCAATCGCTTTGCGCTGATCGGCTTGCCGCTCGCCACCTCATCGAATGTCGCCCGCACTAACAGTGCCACGGTTGGATCGAGGAATAGACAATGAGAGTCCTCCGGATGCGGCCGATAGACCATTCCGTGCGGTCCCATGAAGCCGCCGTCCCAACCCACCAGATGCGGCGGATGATCGGGTGCTCCAAAAAATTGCTGCAATCGCACCATGAGCACCGGATAGTTTCCGCAATTCAAGTGCGGCGAGGTCAGTAGATCTTGCAGGGATTCCGCATCGGACGTGCCATAGGGCGCCATTGCATTCGCCAGCACCATGCAGAAAATTAGCCGGCGATCTTCTTCCGTCAGATCCGCGAACGAATCCCCCAGATCGGCCGCCAACTCATCTTGGCATTCGGCATAAACGCTTTGAACTGTCGACGGATCACGTCGAACTTCATTGACGCGCTCCGCGGTAAGCGAATCCAGCCTTTCCTGGCGAAATGCGGGCTGGGCGCTTTGGGAGCGCAGCCAGAGAGCCATCACGTTGAGCACCAGGCAAATGAGCAAGGCGGCTAGAAGGAGTCTTCGCATGGACAATGGCACTCCACGGAAACGGCGCAAGGAGCGCCCATCATTCGTTGAGTCTCAAGAGTGAATAAATCCAGCCTCCCGGAGGGATGGGCCTCGTCGCCCGCCGATTCCTATGCCCGGCCTGCCGGGCGCGAACCATATCGACTCGGGGCTCTGCGTACAAGCCGGGTATTGGCGACCTGGCACTTCTCTTGACATCGCGTGGACCCGTGGCCATACGTAGATTGGATAAGGGACATGCTCTGGGCCGATATCGGGCGCGATGTTGCCCAATGAGTTTCACGTGACCTACGACGTCGGCATCATTGGCGGCGGCATCGTCGGACTCGGGACCGGCATCGCGCTCAGCGAGCGCACATCGGCGCGCCTGATCGTGGTCGAGGCGGAGGGCCGTCTCGCGGCGCATCAAACCGGTCACAATAGCGGCGTGATTCACTCGGGCCTCTATTACAAACCCGGTTCGCTCAAGGCCCGCAATTGTGCCGAGGGCCGGGAACTCATGTACCGGTATTGCGCCGAGAATGGCATCGCTCACGAGCGCTGCGGAAAAGTCGTTGTGGCGACCACCGAAGCCGAGTTGCCGGCGCTCGAGGAACTACATCGTCGGGGCACGGCGAATGGCTTGAAGGACCTTCGCCGTTTATCTCCAGTCGAATTGCGCGATTTGGAGCCCCACGTCGCAGGCATTGCCGGACTCTTCGTCGCCGAGACGGGCATCGTCGATTACAAGCAAGTGGCGGAATCGTATGGAAAGCAGATCCGGAACGCAGGCGGCGACATCCAGCTCGATGCCCGCGTGACCGGGGTCCGAAAGCACGCAACTGAATTGCATCTCGAAACAACGCAAGGCGAGTTCGCATGCCGGGGGCTTGTGAATTGTGCCGGCCTGCAATCGGATCGGGTCGCCCGCATGTGCGGAGTCGAGCCGGGCTTGCAGATCGTTCCGTTCCGCGGTGAGTATTACGATCTCGTTCCGGAGCGCTGGTCGCTGGTGCGCAACTTGATTTATCCGGTGCCCGATCCGCGGTTCCCGTTTCTCGGCGTACACTTCACGCGCATGATTCACGGCGGCGTCGAGGCGGGGCCTAATGCCGTGCTCGCTTTTCGCCGAGAGGGCTATTCGCGCGGCAGCTTCCGGACCCGCGATGTCGTGCAAATGCTCGGCTATCGCGGTTTCTGGCGGATGGCTGCCAAGTACTATGACATGGGCGTCGCCGAGATGTATCGCTCGTTTAGCAAGCGGGCATTTCTCCGGGCGTTGCAACGACTGATTCCCGAGTTGAACGAGCCGGACATTCGCCGGTCCGGCGCCGGTGTTCGAGCGCAAGCGATTGATCGCGACGGCAAGATCGTAGACGATTTTCGCATTGTGGAGGCCGAGCGGATGGTCCACGTGCTCAACGCCCCATCGCCGGCCGCGACCGCGTCGTTGAGTATTGGCCGGACGATCGCCGATATGGCCATCGCCAACTTCGGACTCGCCGAGCGCGCCGCTGCCTAATTACAAACCCATTTCACTGAGCCCTGAGCATGTGCGGAATCGCGGGATATGTGGCTGGATCGAACCCGCATGCCTTTGCGGACTTTCAGGCCAAGGTGCTCACGACTCTTGCTCACCGTGGGCCGGACGACACCGGCTGGGCCATTGACTCCGTTTCCGGCACGGGCGATCCCCCCCGACCGCCCGGTCGCTGGGGGCTATTTCATCGCCGGCTGTCGATTCTCGATCTATCGCCGCTTGGACACCAGCCGATGGCGACGCCGGACGGACGACTCGTCATCGCTTTCAACGGGGAGATTTACAACTACGTCGAACTGAGGCAGGAGCTCGAACGCGAAGGTTGCACGTTCCGTTCGCAGTCGGATACGGAAGTTTTGCTCTGGGCGTTCGCCCGCTGGGGACCGGCGTGCTTAACCCGACTCGTCGGCATGTTCGCCCTCGCGATCGCCGACTTGAATCGCCGGCAGCTATTCCTGGCCCGCGATTTCGTCGGCATCAAGCCGCTGTACTACGCGCGACCGGCGAAGGGATTCGCGTTTGCATCCGAGATCAAGGCATTGCGGCCGTTGGTTTCGGGCCAGGTGCGTGCGGAGCGACTCTTTCTTTATTTGCGCGACGGACTGGTCGACCACGGCGCGGAAACGCTGCTGACCGATGTTTATCAACTGCCCGCCGCCCACTGGATGACCGTCGATCTGGAAACGGGTGTTCCCGGCGAACCACAACGATATTGGGATATCGATCTGGATCGGCGCTCGGACCTCACATTCCCCGAGGCCGTCGCCAAAGCCCGCGAGTTATTCCTCGACAGCGTTCGGCTGCATTTGCGCAGCGATGTGCCAATCGGAACGGCTCTCTCGGGTGGCATCGACTCGTCGGCGATTGTGGCTGCGATGCGCGTGGTCGAACCGAAAGCCGATATTCGAACGTTCACGTTCACAGCCGACGACCCGACCATTGGCGAAGAACAATACGCCGACATCGTGGCCGAACGAGCCGGCGCCAGAGTTCACAAGGTGCGACTCGGCCCCGGCGACCTGGCCGCCGACCTGGATCGACTCATCGCCGTGCAGGACGAGCCATTTGGCAGCACCAGCATTTACGCCCAATATCGTGTCTTCCGCCTGGCCGCCGAGAGCGGCATCAAGGTCATGCTGGATGGACAGGGCGCCGACGAAATGCTGGCCGGTTATCACGGCTACTTTGACGCACGCGTCGGGTCCTTAATTGGACGGGGATCTCTCTTGCGCACCTTCGCATTCGCGGGACAGGCCTCGCGCCGACCGGGCGTCGGCAGTCGGCCAATGTTACTGGCGAAAGGAATGCGTCGAATGTTGCCCGCCGCGATCCAGTCGCAGGGCAAAGCCATGCTCGGACGATCCTCCATGCCCAAATGGATGGATCGCGAGTGGTTTACGTTACGCGGCGCCGGGCCGGTCCCGGAGGCACGGCTCAAACGCCGGAAACACCAGCTCCATGAACGCCTTTATCGCACACTAACCGAGACCAGTTTGCCCATGCTCTTGCGCTACGAGGATCGCAACTCGATGGCCTGGTCGATCGAAAGCCGGGTGCCATTCTTGACACCCGCCCTGGCCGAGTTCATGTTGAGCTTGCCCGAAGAATACTTGATCTCGCCGCAGGGAGTGACCAAGCACGTCTTCCGCGAAGCGATGCGAGGCATTGTGCCCGATGAGATTCTCGATCGGCGCGACAAGATCGGCTTTGCGACTCCGGAAAAGCGCTGGCTCCAAGAACTGCGGCCCTGGCTCGAAAAAACCCTGGACCCCGAACGCATTCGCGGCGTGCCGGCGTTAAACGCCGATGTCGTTGCGACCGAATGGCGAGCGGTGCTCGATGGCGCACGGCCATTTGACTGGCGCGTCTGGCGCTGGGTCAACGTCGTTCGTTGGGCGGAAACGATTGGGGCGACGTTTGCGTAAAAAGGGCTGAAGTGGCCGACCGTTCACAGCCAAATCGATGACTTGGCGTTTGAGACCATTGCCGGCGCGGATTCGTCTGACCGCAATGCGTCGATAGTTCTGCTACCATCCCTCGAAGGGGCCAAGCCAAGTGACTTGACACCGAGTTGGCAAGCCGGGAAAATGGTCAGATGGAAACGACAATCGACCTGCCGGAATCACTTGTAAGCCGAGTCAAGCTTCGCGCTCTCAAGGAGGGGCGGGAACTCAAGGACGCCATGACCGATTTGCTGCGAATTGGGCTGGCCGCTTCGGGTGACGAAACCGAGTTGCTGGCCCGGCCAACCGTGAAGACCAATACGAATACAGGGCTACCCTATGTGGACTGCCCTTATGGAGCGTCGCCGAGCGACGAGATGACGCCGGATCGCGTGGCGGAAGTCTTGCTCGAACAAGAAGTGGACCGGCATCATGAAGCTGGTTGACACCAATGTCTGGCTTGCGCTGACGCTGTCTAAACACGTTCATCACGACGTTGCTCAGGCATGGCTTGATTCTGAATCCACGCCCAATGAAATCTTGTTTTGCCGAGCTACGCAACAATCACTTTCGCGTTTGTTGACCACGGCGGCCGTTGTGAAGCCTTATGGTCTATTGCCACTGAGCAATGCCGAATCGTGGGATCTTTGCGAGCGGTTGCTCGCTGACCCGCGTATCGACTTTGCGAACGAGCCGGCCGGGTTGGAAGTTCAATGGAGGGCGTTCGCAGCGTGCACGACTTCCTCGCCCAAGCTGTGGATGGACGGTTACCTCGCGAGTTTTGCCCTGGCCGGCGGGTATCAATTCGTCACCACGGACCAGGCTTTCACGCAATTCGCAGGTCTAAACGTCCTGGTGCTCTTGGCGAAAAGCTAACGCTATAGTTGCGCGGCGTGACCTGAACCCGAACACTTACAACGCCGCCGAGATGACATCTGTTGATGTATTCGCCCGCCCACAGTCTTTCACCAGTCGCTCGCCATTGCTTTTCGAACCATTCTCGGCTATCCCTCCCACGTTCGCCAACCTGTTGGAGCCTGTCCGTGGATAAGCCGTACTTCGCGCACGAATCCGCTTACGTCGACGAGCCTTGCGAAATTGGCGAGGGGACTAAGATCTGGCATTTCTCGCATGTGATGGCCAAGTGCAAGATCGGCAAGCGCTGCATCCTCGGGCAAAACGTCCATGTGGCGCCCGGCGTGGTGATCGGCGACAACGTCAAGATTCAGAACAACGTGTCGCTGTACGAAGGGGCAATTATCGAGGACGATGTGTTTTTGGGTCCTTCGTGCGTGCTGACAAACGTCACGAATCCACGTAGTCAGATTGTGCGGCGAAATCTCTATGAAAAAACCTTGATCCAGCGCGGCGCTTCCATCGGAGCGAACGCGACCATCGTGTGTGGAACCACCGTCGGCCGCTATGCCTTCATTGCCGCCGGGGCTGTTGTTACGAAGGACGTGCCGCAATACGCACTCGTCATCGGAGTTCCGGGACGAGTCGCCGGCTGGATGAGCCGGCATGGCTATCGATTGGGATCGCCCGACGCCGAAGGAATCATGCGCAACGCCGAGACCGGCTGGCGATACAAAATGGAGAACGGCGTCGTACGTTGCCTGGAACTAGGCGAAGACCACCCGCTCCCGGAATAGACTTTGAATCACCACCGAGTCCCAGAGCGGCCGAGCCGCAAGCAAGAACAGCAAGACAAGATCGCGGGACGAGCCGGAAGAGAAGAGCCCAACACAAAGACACGAAGATCACACAAAGGCACAAAGGAAGACATGGAGCCGGATCATCCGATCTTCGTGTCTTTGTGTGACCTTTGTATTACTCACTACCGATTTTTAGTTGCCATAACACAATTCTTATGCAGCGAGTGCGAGTATTTGCACATTGGTATCGTGGATGTAGCTGATGGCCGTGGCGAGGAGTCGGCCGCGATCGGTGATTTTGTAGCGGTGGCTCTTGGGGATCTTGCGGATCAGTCCGTGGGCGCGGAGTCGTTGCAATTGCCGCGTCACGCGTCCGCTCTGGCGTTTCGTCTCGACCGGGTTGGTCGGGGCTGAGCCAGTCAGGAGCATGCGGAGGTCGCGATTCCGGAAGCCCGCGATCGCGAACTCACCCCGGTTGATCGCGCGCAGCAACGCGCCATCGTCGCGCGACATCAAATTCAGTCCCCGGTGGCGACGGCCCGCTTTGGTCACCGGCCGGCTCGCGGCCACCAGAGCCGGGCCGAGCGTCTCGGGGGACTCGACGGCCGCGAGGGCCGCCAAGTACGACTCGTTGGCCGCTTGCGACAACTGGCAGCGACGGTACAGGTCCGCCACGCCCCGCCGCAGTGGTTGCCAGGCCAATCTCCCGCTCGGATCGCCTTCCTTCGGACGGTACACCTTCAAGCCTTCCGCCTGATGGATCGTCGTTTCGATCCGCAAGATGCAACCGAACTTGTCGTACATCTTCAAACTGTTCCGACCCAGGCGGTGCTTCACGCGTGTCCCCTCGACGCGCGTTTTCGTGCTGCTCACGACTTCGCCTTGAAAGCGACCGTCCAACGCTCCGGCCTTTGTCAGCCGCTGCTGCAAGAAGCGCAGCACATCGGGGCTCGACAGGTTCTCGGTCGCGTGCCGAACCAACCGGCGATACAACGGCCGCAACGCCGCCACCGAACGAAACGCCACGTCGGTCGCCCACTCCGTCTGTTCGGCCGTCCAGTAATAGTCGCGGAGTTGCCACTCGGTCAGCAGCCGCGCAAACTCCGGATGCGACTCGCGAATCACGCCGGTCAACGTCGCCGACCAGTCCGTTTGCAATTGTTCGTCGAACAGGGCCTGCGCCTTCGGGAAGTCCGCCACCCAGGCCAAGCTGTTGTCTCGGCGCTGGTACTCGATGCCCGCCGCGTCGAGTTGCCGAGCCAGCCACTCGCGGCCGTTCAGGCAAATCTGCACGGACATCGGGAACCACGTCATCAGACGGATGTGCATCATGCCGAAGCGCGGATGGCGCAGGTAGATGTAATAGTGCAAACACTTGCGCTGGGCCGACACCAGTTCCAGCATCCGGGTGGCCGCGTTCTTGTACAGTTGAAAACTGCGACAGTTCTCGACGCAACTGAGGACGGCAATCACGCCCGTGAAATCGTCCGCCACCGCGTGCTGCCGGATCAGATCGTGGACAACCGCCTCTTTGTCGATCGTGCCGGACAAGTAAACCACCTTGCCAACGGGAGTCGTCGCGGCTAACCGTTCGGTGGCGAGCTTCAGTCGCCGGGCCGTCCCGTCAAAGAAGCTCTTGAATGCGACCAGCAAGACCTTGAGGAAGCCCAAGTAGCGGGACAAGCCGTCGGCATAGCAGATCGAACGTAAGGTGCCTCGAAAGCGAACACGATCCAAACCTGAAAGAACTCCGTGGATATGGTCGCTGTGCTGTTGTAAGAAGGTCTGCATGGCATGCTCCGGTTGCTGAGTAATGTGCGCTAACACCACTCTATCCAACCGGACATGCCTGCTTCATTTGGTTGCGGCCAAGGGCCGCGCTGTGTCTTTGTGGTGGGTTCTTCTCTGGTCAATGTAGACGCTCCAGAATCTGCGCGGCTTGCGAAGATTTCCAATGGTAGTAGTACAGAGAAGACAGATAAGACAGATAAGTCTTTTCTCTGCGTTCTCTGTGACTTTGCGGTGAACCACTGCCGATAATAGAGTGGATACCCATCCAAATTGGAGTTGCGTTCATGATTGGGATCGGCCTCGCCGGAGCGGGTAAATGGGGCGGGAATTGGCTGCGCACCCTCGCCGGGCTGCCGGATGTCGCGCTCCGCTGGTGCTGCGATCTCAATGAAGTGCTCTTGGCCAATGTCCGTAAGCAATACCCGCAGGTACCAACGACCAACGCATTCGAGCAATTGTTGCGCGACCCGGCCACGCAAGGGATTGTCATCGCGACCATCGCACCGACCCATTTCTCACTGGCGAAGAAAGCACTCGAGGCTGGCAAGCACGTCATGGTCGAAAAGCCGATGACCCTGACGGCCGGCGACGCCATCGAACTGAATCGCGTGGCAGCCCGTTGCGGGCGAATCCTGATGGTCGGGCATTTGATGGAATACCACCCGGCAATTCCGGCCATTCGCCGGCTGGTTCAGTCCGGCGAAATTGGCGATGTTCGGCGCATCGAATCGCGTCGATCCAATCAGGGCATTCTCCGGACCGAGGAAAACGTCTGGTGGTCATTCGCTCCGCACGACATTTCGATGGCCGTTCGGCTCATGGGCGATTGGCCAGAAGCCGTTCGCTGCGAAGGGCAATGCATCGTGCAGCCGAACGTGGCTGATGTCGTCGGCGGGACGCTGCGCTTTCCCGGCAATCGAGTCGCTCGCATCGACGTGAGCTGGCACGACCCGAACAAGGTTCGCGAGTTGAAGGTCTATGGTTCGAAGCGTTGGGTCGTGTTCGACGATACGCTGCCGCTCGGCCAGAAAGTCATTGTTCACGATCGCGGCTTCGACGTGAATCCGGACGCTCCGCTCAAGGAGCGCTATACGATGCGTCAGGGCGGTAGCTGGCCAGTCGCGCTCGTCGACACTCAGCCACTCGTGGTCGAGGCCCAGCATTTCGTCGACTGCATCCGCAACAATTCGCGGCCGTTGTCGGATGGATGGGCCGGTGCGGCTGTGGTATCGGTCTTGGAATACGGACAGCGATCACTGGATACGGACCGTGAAGTGACGATTCCGAAACCCGAACTCAACGGGCCCGCTCTGCGAGCAGCATAATCGATGCTCAGGTAGGACGGATTGGGAATCCGTCCTTCCGGGGACGGATTCCCAATCCGTCCTACTCATGCATCGCCGCATCGCTACGCCTTGGACTCCGCGGATTTCGAATTGGCCCTAATCTCGAAGACAACACTTTCCCGACCTTTCGCATCGAACTTCGTTCCGATCCGTACCCCGCCAATTTTTTCCACCGCTCGTTGCGAGCGCAAGTTGCGCACGCCGACCACGAAGATGACGCGCTCCACAAACTGGAAAGCGTGCTCAAGCATGAGCCGCTTCATTTCGCCGTTATATTGGCCGCCCCAATGCGACCGGGCCAGAAAGGTCCAGCCGATTTCAATCTCACCGCTCTTCTCGCTGTAGCCATGAAATCGTGACGAACCGATGATACGCCCATCTTGACGATCGATGGCGACGAATGCCCCGCCAGATTCCAGTGCCACGCGGAAGAATTCCCGGAAGACATCTTCCTTGTAGCGATCGCTGTCCGGATGTTGCTCCCAGATCAGCGGATCGCTGGCAATTGCATAGAGGTCATCAAAGTCCTCGGGCCGTAAGGGGCGGAGTTCGAGGAGGCTGCCGTGGAGAGTCGGTTGAAGTTCGAATGGCATGGTCTTGGATTCGTTTGGTGGCGATTATTTAAGGGCGATCCGTCCGGATAGCGTTCGGTCAGAGTCTGTTTCAGGCGTAGGTCCGCCGAGCCGAGGCGGACCGGCCAGCGCTCGCGAACCGCTTCCTGCCGTCCCGTGGGGCCCGGCCGGTCCCGCTCGGCTCGCGGGACCTACTCAGGGCCGCTGGCTGTCGGTCCGCGTCGGCTCGGCCCAACTACCAAAAAAAGTATCGAATTCATGGCCCAAATACAGCAGAATACAAAAGCCGTGGAGCTGGCAAGTGACTGCGGCGACGCACGGTCCCGGTCGAAACGGAACGGAGCCCAAGATGACACGTTCGCTCACGATCGCAACGCTGTTGAGCATCGCTGCCATAGGCTCGGGGGAAACACCCGCGGTTCCCATTGGCAGCAAGATCGACGACCTGCAGCTTCAAGGACATTCGCTACGTCTCGCGCTCGCTGGCCGACTTGGGCCAGAAGAAGGCGTACGTCTTCGTATTTGTCGACGCCAATTGCCCGCTGGTGCAGAAATACCTCCCCGTGTTGAATCGGCTCGATCAATCGTATCGCGATAAAGGGGTGCAATTCGTCGCCGTCAATTCCGGTCCCAACGACACCATCGCCGTCATGGCGAATCAGGCCGTCGAATATGGAGCGACGTTTCCCTTTGTCAAGGATGCCGACTGCAAAGTCGCCGACGCACTCGGCGTTTCGCGAACGCCCGAGGTGGCGGTTCTCGATTCGACACACACGGTGCGCTATCGCGGGCGAATTGACGATCAATATCGGCCCGGCGGACACCGCAATCAGCCGACACGGCAGGGCCTGGTCGCCGCGATTGACGCGATCCTGGCCGAGAAGAAGATTGAAATCGCGTCGACGCCGGTCGACGGTTGCTTGATTGCACGTCCTGACGTGACGAGTGAAAAGTCAGTGACGTTCGGCAGTCAGGTCGCCCCGATCCTGGCCAGGCATTGTCAACAATGCCATCGCCCCAACACGGCGGCGCCGTTCTCGTTATTCACATACGAGCAAGCGAAGGCCAAAGGGCGAACAATTGCCGAAGCGGTTGGCGAAGGTCGCATGCCGCCGTGGTTCGCCGCCCCTCGTCATGGCGATCTCATTCAACACCAGTGCCTGTCCGATGCGGAACGCGAAACGATCGCCCGCTGGGTCGCAACCGGCATGGCCCGCGGCGATGATTCCAGGCTGCCGAAACCTCCGGAGGAGAAGGTCAGCAAGTGGCGCATCGGCGAGCCGGACCTGGTGCTTAAGACTAAGCCATTCGACCTGCCGACCGAGGGGGATATTCCTTACAAGTACGTGATCTTGGCGCACGTCTTTGAGCAGGATACCTGGGTTCGCGGCGTGCAAATCCTGCCCGATGTCCCGCGCACGGTTCACCATTCTAATCTCGTCTACTGGAAGGTGGGTGAAGGATTCAAGGAATCGAACTTCATCACCGGCGTTGTGCCCGGCGGCGAACCGCTGACGGTCGATCGCGGCGTGGCCTACCGCATTCCGAAGGGAAGCATGCTCGCCCTGCAGATTCACTATGTGCCCACGGGTAAGGCGGAAAAAGTGAGTCTGAGCGTCGGCGTCAAGTATGCCGACGGCAAGGTCAACCAGGCGCTTCATCACTTGCTATTTGTCGATACGCACTACGCGATTCCCGCGGGTGCGTCCGCTCATCCCGTGAAGGTGGTGCGCACTCTCAACTGCGATGCACTTGGCATCGGCCTGTTCGCGCACATGCACTTCCGTGGCAAGGCGATGAGCTTCATCGCCCACATGCCGGATGGCAAGACGGAACGATTGCTGTCGATTGCCAATTACAACTTCGAATGGCAAATACCCTATCGCTGGCAGCCGGGCAAGAAGGTGCTGCCCAAGGGAACACGCATCGAGTGCGTCGCCCTGTACGATAATTCCGCGTTTAATCCATTCAACCCGGACTCTAAAAAGATCGTCAAAGATGGTCAGCAAACCTATCAGGAGATGATGAACGGGTTCATGTTCTACGTGGACGCCAACGAAAAGCTGGGGCTCGAAATCGACGGCAAGACCGGCCTCGTGCGGGCCACGAGTCGCCGGTAAAGCAGCAGTAGCTGGATTCGCCAGAATTCAGTGCTTGTCGGAGCGGTGGCTGGATTCTGGCGAATCCAGCCACCGGAGCACCTGATGACTTTCATCATTCATTAATCCTCGCCTGACTAGCGTATCGCCCAATTGGCGGCTCCTCCCCTTCAAGTGTCACCATCACGTCTGGAGGTTTGCAATGAATGCGCGATGGACAGTCCTGGCAGCGCTCGCCTTCGCAGTATCCGTGCATGGCGCCGACTGGCCGCAATGGCGTGGCCCGAACCGCGACGCCAAGGCGGCCGATTTCAAGGCGCCTGCCAAGTGGCCGGAAAAGCTGACCGAAAAATGGAAGCAACCGGTCGGCGATGGCGTCGCCACGCCGGCGCTCGTCGGCGACAAGCTCTACGTTTTCAGCCGGCAGGATGGCAACGAAATCATTCGCTGCCTGGCGGCCGATACTGGCAAGGAGATCTGGTCCGAGAAGTATGCGGAGTCGCCGGTCAATCGTCCGGCCCAGAATTTCTCCGGTCCGCGCAGCTCGCCCGCCGTGGCCGAAGGCAAGGTTGTGACACTGGGTGTGCACGGCAAGCTCACCTGCCTCGATGCCACTAGCGGCAAGGTGCTTTGGAAGAAGAACGGCATTGGCGGAGAGCCGATGTTCGCCATCTCCTGTTCGCCCTTGATCGCGAAGGGCATGTGCATCGTGCAATTCGGCGGCCGAGGCAGCCCCGGCGGCATCAAAGCCTTCGACTTAATGACCGGCAACGAGAAATGGAAATGGGAGGGCGATGCGGCGGCCTATTCGTCCCCCGTGGTCACGGCTCTCGACGGCAAGCAGGCAGTCGTTGCCGAAACGGCTGGCAGCATCGTCGCCGTGGGCTTGGAAGATGGCAAGCAGCTCTGGAGATCGGCCATTGCTGGCGGAAAAGGTGGTGGGAAAGGCGGCTTCGGAAAGGGCGGCGGAAAAGGTGGCCCTGGAAGGGGCCGTGGCATGGGTGGTATGGCCTACAACGCACCGACGCCGGTCGTCGATGGAACGCTCATCGTTTACAGCAACGGTCCGCGTAGCACCAAGGCCGTCGAAGTTGAGAAGAAAGGCGATGAGCTGAGCGCCAAGGATTTGTGGAACAATTCGGACCAGGGTTTGCAGTTCAACTCGCCTGTGCTCAAGGGCGGGTTCATGTATGGAATTGCCAGCAACGACAAGCTCTTCTGCATCAACGCCAAGTCCGGCAAGACCGAATGGACGGAGAAGATCAAGGGCGGCGGTCGGCCGGGCTACGGCTCCGTCGTGGACGCCGGCTCGGTCCTGTTTTCATTGACCCCCGCCGGCGAACTGATCGTCTTCCAACCGACCGACAAGGAATTCAAGCAGGTCGCCAAGTACAACGTCGGCACCGAGACGTATGCCTATCCAATCGTTGCCGGCAATCGGATCATTGTGAAGGACAAGGATTCGGTGACTGTGTGGGTTGTTGAATGACGTGCCGTACCTTGGCGAGCCGAACGCCGTAAGGCGTCGGGTGATTTCATTACCCGACGCCTTACGGCGTTCGGCTCGCCTTTAGTTGTGTTTAGCCGCACGCAGCTTCATCAACCCAATTCGCCGCAGTCCGCGTGCCGGCACTCCGATCGGCATATCCACGTATTGCACATCGCTCCAGTCCAGTTGGTCGAACAGGCGATTCGCTTTCAGCCATTCCTCGAATTTGGGCGTCAGGCCAGGTTGGTAGGTCGCTTCCCAGATCAGGCAACACGGGCCGGCACGGAGATTGGCCGGGACGAATGCGGGATAGTAATCGCAGACGATGCGGGCATCGGGACAATGCAGCCGCAGGTTGCCACAGGCCAGCGTGTGATCGCCAACAAATGTGGCCCGCTCGAGGCCGGCGGTCTTGATCCTCTCGGCCAGTGCATCGTGAAGCTGGTCTTGTGCCCAATACTTGCCACCGACCTTGGACTCGCTCGCAATCCCGGCGATGCGCACGGCCAGCACTCCCCCAACTGCGAGGACGATCATTATGAACAACGCGCGAGGCCGCCATGTGGGCACGGGTGCCTCCGCAATTCGAGCAAACAGGTACATCGGCAAGAGAACTGCCGCCGGGATCAGCCAATGTGTGCGGAACCGCGTGACACCGACCAGGACGAGGACGAGCAAGAGCGCTGCGAGCACGATGAGCCAGCGGCCAAGCAGCCGAACTGCATCAGCCTGGGCGGGACGCCGAAAGATGCGGATGCACTCGCGGGGAAAGAGTAGAGTCACGACGGCAACGAGCGGGCCCAGTGTCAACACCGCGGTCGATCCCAGGCTCTGAAGGCCGTCCTTGACTTGGGCCAAGAACGATGTTTCGATGCCCACCCCCCCGCGGTGCATGGGCCGTTCGCGGATCAGGTCCCAATGGTGCAGCACCCAAATGGAATGCGGCAAGACCACAAGGGCGCCGATTGCGACAGTCCAGAGCAACCGCGGATCGCGCAGGCGATGTCGATGGGCCGGAATCGTCAGCATCGCCAGCAACAGTGCGATCACCAAGAGAGCAAAACTGTACTTCGCCAGGAAACCGAGTCCGAAGACGACGCCCAGAAGGATGAATCCGATCGTTGTCGGACGATTGAGAAGTCGCAAGACAAGTATGAAAGCGATCGGCACGAAGACGGTGACCAGAAGCGTATGGGCCCCGTCAATCAACGCGCTCCATGCAAAATACGGCATCAGCAAGAGCGAGGCCGCGGTGAAGGCAGCGAAGTGGTCCGACGAGAGCCGGCGACTCGCGGCATACGCGCCCATGTATATCGCGGCCAAATTCAGGATCTTGAGCAGATAGACGCCAACAAGCGAAACGCCCGTCACCCGAAACATGCAGACCAAGAGCCAGGTGTAGACCGGGGGCTGATCGTTGTAACCCAGCGCGAGCTGCTGGCTAAAGAGCGTTTGTTCCGATTCATCCCAACGGAGACTCGTGCTTTCAAATAGTCGCAGACCGAGATGGCACAGGAGATAGGCACTCACTGCCCCGATGAAAATGATCGACGCATTCGGACGTACGGCGAGCGAAATGTGCGCCGGTTTGATTCCCGTCCCAATTCTCAGCTTGAGCAGTTTAGCGAACATGGGACGAGTGCTAGCACATCATCCGAATCGCCGCCATCCCAACCGGCATTCGGGAACCGATCGCCCTCCTTGGTGTGCCGAGCGCCTCCTTGGCGAGCCGAGCGCCCTCCTTGGCGTGCCGACCGCCGTAAGGCGGCGGGTATTGTCAGCACCCGACGCCTTACGGCGTTCGGCTCGCCTAGCAACCGTTCGGCTCGCCAAGTGAGCGATCAACTCGGTGAGCGACATTTGGAAAAGTTTTTCAGTTTTCGCTGCCAGATTCTGCCCGCATCCACCGTATTCAGAGGGAACAACAATCCTGGCTCAGGTGAGACGATCACCGACGAGCCCTTCAAATCAGGTGAACCATGCGTTCTCACAGCATTTCGCGCCGGTCCAATCGAATTTCCCGACACCATCGCCGAGCGTCCGCTCTATTGATCGAGACGCTCGAAGATCGCACGGTCATGTCCGCCACCCACACGCTGGGCGGCCTGGAGTTCGTCACTCCCAGCCAGTTCAACACGGAAACGACCCCGGCTGGCGTCGAACTTCATACGGACGGGCCGGTCGAAATCGGCATGGTGCCGAGCGATGGCGAAACGTTCGAGCCGCTATTACGAGTGACGGGCGGCATTTCGTTCGAGGCAGGCGATTCAGCCGGCCACTTTACCGCGGAAGGGGAACTGGTCGGCATCGTCGGCGGGCTCGAAATCCCCCTAGCCGGTGCGGCGGAACGCGAGTTCACGGCCAGCAGTCTGTTCGACGGCATCGACATCGGCGGCGGCAAGTCGCTCTCGGTCGCTGGGGCACAGTTCACCATTTCCGGCATCGATTTGGATCAAGACGCGGTCAAGCTTCAGGGCCGGTTGGCCGTTCCGCAACTCGCGGGCCTCGAAGTCGCCGTCCAGGGAGACGATTATGTTGTCGTCGGCAAATCGGGTGTTCAGCTCACGGCCCTGGACGTCTCCGTTTCCGAACTCTCGTTCACGCGCGGCGGGCTCGGCTTTAATCTCGGCAACCTCAACGTTCACTACTCAACCGTCGACAACTCATTTGCATTTACCGGGAATGGCTCGGTAATGTTGGCCGGCCGAGAAATCGGCATTGCACTCGGCAGCGACGAGACGGCTGGGCTCGTCATCGCCAACGGGCAGTTTCAAAGCCTGGACATGGCCGTCACGACGAACTTCAACCTCGGCGGCATGTCGTTCATTGCCGACGATCTGCGCCTGGCTTACAGCACGACCGACGACGCCTTCCGCATCACCGGGACCGCCGGCGCGGCAGTCGGGACCAGCCGTATGAATGTCACGTTTGCGGCCGACGGCGGGATCGTGATCGAGCACGGCCAACTGACTCATCTGGATGCCGCCATCAATGGCGAGTTCCATCTCATGGGCCTGACCGTCGCGGCCGATAACCTGGGCCTGACTTACGACGCCGCGGACGATCGATTCGGCGTCTTCGGTAGTGCAAACGTCAGCACCGCCGGTGGAATGCTCGACCACGTCGGCGCCACGCTCGGCGACAGCATCGACAACCCCGGCTTGGTCATCTGGGAAGGACGAGTCGAAGAGCTGGATATTGCGGTCGACGGCAGCGTGAAAGTCGGCGGTCTCGCGCTGACTTCGGAAGGATTGACGCTCCGTTACGACGCACCTTCCGGCAACATTCAACTGGTGGGCGGGTTGCGGCTGGACGTTGGGCCGAAGCTGTCGGCGGCCGCGATCCTCACCGGCGACGGCATGACGATCAATTCCAACACCGGCGCCGTCAGCGTGAATGGAATCCGCTTCGAGGCCGATGCCGAATTGGGGCCGGTCGTTGTGAAGAACTTGGTAGTCGAGTA
Source organism: uncultured Gemmataceae bacterium (assembly GCA_963773845.1). GTDB lineage: Bacteria > Planctomycetota > Planctomycetia > Gemmatales > Gemmataceae > SIAJ01. The sequence continues at coordinate 1,508,027 of CAVZCU010000009.1, read as the reverse complement.
TCAGAAGACGAGCACAGGCGAATCATGGCTGGCTCAGGGGGAAGTCCAATTGTTCCCCGGTGTCATGGTGGGAGGCGCTTCGAGATCGTCGACGGCAAGCTGGCCCGCATTGACATTAATTACGATAAAGGCACGGGCCTGGGCATTCCGATCGGCGACACCGGCCTGTACTTGACCCATATCGAAGGCGACGTGACCAATATCGATTCGCCGGCGAATATTCAGGCCGCGCTGAATGCCCAGGTAACGTATGGCCGTTCGATTCGGTTCATGGGCAAGGACTATGCCATCTTCGAGGCAGACGGCACATTGGCAGTCGGCCAATATGGCCTGCAGTTGACCGGCAATGTCCAAATGGCCGGCGGCTTGCTCGGTAAGGGACAGGCCACGGTGGACTTGAACTGGGCGGAGAATCGCTACGAAGTCGGCTACACGCTCGGCATGTACGACGACGTCTTCGTTCAACACGGAACGTTGGTTCTGGACGGCGGCGATTCCATCAGCATCGATGCCAAGGCGACGTTGAATGCCCCGGCGTCGATTCAAAAGGAACTCAAGAGCTTCGGCCTGCCTACGACCTTCGCAGAGGCCGACTTCCGCATGCGGCTGAATGGCGACGGGCCGGCCAGTGAGAACTTTGTCGAAGCGTCATTCACAACCATCGGGCTGACGGCCACCGTACACTACGACTTCGACAACAATCTCTCGCTGTCGATTATGAACGGGGCTTTGCAAAAGCTAGGTAAAGTCGTGGACGCGGCGGGGAAAGCAATCACCGAAGGCTTCAACGCGGCCGGGCATGCCATTTCCCGCACGACGATCGAAGCCGGCACGAAAATCGTCGAATCGCTAGATACAGCCGGCAACGTGACCAGACGAGTGACGACCGCCGCCGGCCAGACCATTAAGGAGACCTTGAACGTCGCCGGGTATGTGACCTATCGCGTAACGCAAGAGGCGGGCCAGAAGATCACTGAAACGTTCGATGCAACCGGACACCGAATCGAGCGAATTACAGATCAGCTCGGAACATCGGTCGTCGAGAACTGGAATTCGGCCGGCAGGCTGGCGACGCGAATTACTTATGCAGCCGACAAGACCGTGACCGAGACAATGGACGCGGCCGGCAAGCTCGCCAAGAAAGTGACCGAGCAAGGGGGCCGGGTGTTCACCGACACTTATTTCTTGGGCCGGCACATGTCCGCGTCAGTCGAGCAAGCAACTTATCGGCTGATCGGAGGAGCGTTCATCCAGGTCAAGATGCTCATGACCGTCAATCTCGATTGGTATGGAAACCAGATGAGCACGGTCACGGATACGCTCACCATGTCCGGACGAATTCTTACGCGTTTGACCGCAACGGCTGCCAAGACGGTGCAGGAGGCCTTCAACTCCGCGGGTCACGTTGTCACGCGAGTCACCAACGAAGCGGGTAAAACGATTACGGAAGCCTTCGACGACGCCGGCCACGTGACCAAGCGTCTGGTAAACAAGGTGGGCGACGCCTTGAACCCGGCTAATTGGTTCTGATTCCAAGACCTCTCGGCGAGCCGAGCGGCCAATCTTGGCGAGCCGAACGGTGTCCTGGCGAGCCGAGCGGCGTAAGCCGCCGGGTAATGTCAGCACCCGACGCCTCACGGCGTTCGGCTCGCCAATACTGAGCGCTCGGCTCGCCAAGACACCGTTTGGCTCGCCAAGACACCGTTCGGCTGCCATGCCAGCATTTGGCTCGCCCAGTTACTGAAGGAGAACGATCGTGACCGAGAATCGAGTGCTCATCGTAGGGGGCGGCATCGGCGGACTGGCAGCCGCGGTTGCGTTGCATCGTGTGGGCATCGAAGCGACCGTGTTCGAGCGCGCCCGGAACTGAAGGAAGTCGGCGCCGGGCTTTCCCTCTGGTCGAACGCCATTCAGGCTCTCGATCGGATCGGTCTGGCCGATGCCGTAGTCGCCCGGGGTTCGGTGATCGAACGAGCGCAAACTTTGACCGCTGATGGACGTGTTCTCAGCGAAGCGCCTATCGGCGATATCAGTCGGGCAATCGGTTCGCCGTCGATCTGTGTTCACCGGGCGGAACTGCAGCAGGTGCTCGCCGAGGCCGCCGCTTCCGTCGAACTGGCATGCGAATTCGTAAGTGTTGCTGAGGATCGCGACGGTGTCACGGTGCACTTCGCCAATGGACGCTGCGAGCGTGGGAAGTTGCTGATCGGCGCCGACGGCATCCATTCGGGGGTACGCGCCCACCTGCATGGCCCGACCGAGCCGCGGCGAGCCGGCTACGTGGCTTATCGTGGCATGGCACGCTTTGGTCTTCCCGACTCACCGGCGGATCGCAGCCGGCTGGCGCTCGGTCCCGGCGCTCAAGCGGGAATCCTTCCATGTGGCCCCGGCCGTACCTACTGGTTCGCCACGGCTCCATTTCCAGGTGCTCCGCCCAATGGGGCACGCGGGGATATGAAAGCGGAGGCTCTGACGCAATTCAACGAATGGCTGCCCATTCTGCCAGCCGTAATCGAAGCGACCGACTCAGTGGCCGTCATGCGGCACGACATTACCGATCTGCCGCCGATCTGGCCATGGGGCCGCGGCCGCGTCAGTTTGCTCGGCGACTCGGCGCATGCGACCACGCCGAACCTCGGACAGGGCGCTTGCCAGGCTCTCGAAGACGCCATTTTCCTGGCCGATTCGTTACGCCAACGCGGTACCACCGCGGATGGTCTGCGCGATTACGAGGAGCGCCGTCGCGAACGGACCGATCGCATCGTACGCCTGTCGCGTCAAATGGGCCGGATGCTGCAATGGAAAAACCCGCTCGCGGTCTGGATGCGAAATCGGGTCATGGGGTCCGCGTTGGGCCGGCGACAAGGAGAGAAAATGTTCGCGGAACTCTTGCGGTACGACCTGCCCAAGTTGCGGGTCAACGCCAGGGTTTCGGCATAGCCGCGTTGCGGCCGACGGCAATTCCACGCGATTAGGAGAAGGATTAAGATTAGGATAGGATCGAACCGCGTGATGACTGGTCCTAATCGTACTCCTAATCCTGCTGTTAGTCCTCTTCCTAATCTTAATCCTACTCTTAATCCTTCTCTGCAGAGGCCGTCGGCGGTACGTTGCGAGCGCAGCGGGCAAATAATCTTCACTTGCCGGCATATCCCTGTGCCGTCCAGATCGTGACGGTGTTGTCTGCCTGGCTGACTGCCAGTTGATTTCCCTTGGGGTCGAAAGCGATCCGCGGGTTGAAGGGCGGGTCGAGCCCGCTTCGCGGTTGACCTCGAAGAGTCAGCACCTCTTCGCCTTTTCCCGAATCCCACAACGTCAGCACCTCGCGCGTCGCACCCGCCAACCGACGCCCGTCCGGTGCGAACGCCAGGAAGTAATATGTCTCCAGGCAGGAGATCGATTGCAACTGTTCGCCCGTGCCGGCATTCCAAAGCAATACTCGCGGACCGTGCGTAGCGGCAGCCAGGCGCGAGCCAGGGGTGTCGAATGTCACCGCCACGGCCACGTCTTCGCACGGCAGAGTAAGTGCCTCTTTACCGGCATCCAGATCCCAAATACGAATTTGACTCTCACCGTCGCCTTTGACGATGGCAGTTGCCAACCGGCGACCATCTGCCGATAGGGCGATTGCCGAGCAGGCTTCGCCATTGAGCGGAATGCGCACGAGGTTCTTGCCGGTCAATGCGTCCCAAACCAGCACCTCCGAAGGCTTCGCTTGCCGTACCGCTGTCCGAGCAACGGCGGCGGCGACTCGCGAGCCGTCCGCATTGATCGCAACATAACCGATCGACGCCGGCGCGCCGGAAAGGACGACCGGTTCCGCCACACGTTCCGTGTTCCAAACCTTGACGAGTTCCGGATCGAGTCCTGATACCGCAGCCAGCCGTCTTCCGTCGGATGAGAACGCCGCCGTTCGGCCGGAGATCACCAGGCCTTTGGTATCCTTGGCCAGGTCGAGTATGGTCGTATCGGTTCGCTTGCCCGTGATTGGGTCCCAGCGCTCCAACTCCCCGGCTGGGACACGAATGACCAGCAACTCATGGCCATCATTCGTAAACACGCAATCTTCGACGCGATGAACTCCCGGACGCGGATTGCCGGTGATATTGGCGAACTCGGGCTGACGGGTGAGGTCCCAGACTTTTGCTTCCGGTCCCCAGCCGACGGATGCCAATCGGGTCGCGCCGCGATTGAACGCCACCGCCGTCACGCGATTGCTATGTCCGCGGAATATCTGCCGGGTCTGATTCGCTTCGAGATCCCAGATGCGGACCGTGCCGTCGGCGCCGCCCGTCGCAATCAGCCGATCGTCGCCATCGATGGCGATGGCCGACACCGGCCCGGCGTGCCCACTGGCAAATCGGCGCGCTTCCAGTTTCTCGTCCCGGAGTCGGATGAATTGGATATCGCCACGGGCGGTGCCCCAAGCGAGCAACTTTCCGGACGGACTGAACGCTTGAGCGGTTGCGGCGGGATCGAACGGCACAACCCGCTGGTGAATAACGTCGCCGGTCTTCACATCCCGGATGACGACTCGCCAGTCTGGCCCGAGCGTGATCAGCGTTGTCGCATCCGCGCCGAATTGGGCGGCCAATGCGTTCTTCACGTTGAACGCGGATGCACCGCTTTGCGCATCGATTACGCTGAGGCCATCGAGATTGCCAACCGCGATTTTCCTCCCATCCGAACTGACGGCGAACGCCGGGCTCAGATTAATCCGACGGGTTCTGCGAACCAGCGCCGGCTGCACGGGCTGTTCAAATAAGAGCTTGCCCGCCTTCAGGTCCCAGGCTTGCAGCGTGCCCGACTCGCCGTAGCGCACATCCGCGGTAAGGATAAACAGCCGGCCACCCGTGGGATCGAAAGCGGCGGCCGTCACTGCGAGGCCCGTGGTCACTTTGAGAAGATCGAGCGGATTGCCTGTTCCGGCATCCCATAAGTGGATCTGCCCCGGCTCTGTACCGGAGTGCATGAGGAAGCCGAGCACGCCGCCGCCCGCCGCCAATTGCTTGCCATCCGGGCTGAAAGCCACCGCGTACAGGCCGCGATCGCCCTCGTTCCATTCGAGAATCGGCAGATCTTGATGTTCGCTATAGAGCAGTCCTTGCAAGTAGTACCATTCCCAGCCGCGACGATCGGGTTGGCCGGGGGCCGGTTCGCATGCCTGAAGATGGGCACGAGCACGTGTCATATCGTTGAGCCGGAAGAACAACTCCGATTGCGCGATGTTGCCCGCGTACAACGAGCGCTCGGCTCGATCGAGAGCGATGGATGTATCAAGGTGAGCGCTGTCGGTGCGCCGCCGTTCGACGTCGGCCCAGAGCCAAAGACCCGTCACGGTCGGCAAGCCGACGATCAGCAGGAACAGCCCGAGAGCGACGAGCGCGGCCGCGGCCTTGCGTCGCCGGGCCCATTTCCATGCGCGTTCGACGGTGCTGGCTGGTCGAGCGAGAATGGGTTCCCTGGATCGCCAGCGACGCAGATCCTCGGCGACCGCCCATGCCGTTGCATAGCGCTTGTTCGGCTCCTTCTCCAGGCATTTCAAGCAGATCGTATTCAAATTGCGCGGCAGATTAGGAATGATCACGCTGGGCGCGACCGGATCCTGATCGCGAACCTGGACCAACACGTCGGCGGCGTTCGGTCCGGCGAACGGCGGCCGGCCGGTTAGCAATTCGTAAAGAATCGCCCCCAGACCGTAAATGTCACAAGCCGGCGTGAGCGCTGCACCCGTCACCTGTTCGGGGGCCATATAACTTGGCGTTCCCACGACCACACCGGTCTGCGTGATGGTGACATCCTGATCGATCGCCTTGGCGACGCCGAAATCGGTCACCTTGGGCGAGCCAATGTCATTTCGGCTGTAGGACGGATTGGCAATCCGTCCGGCCGGGCCTGCTGGGACGGATTGCCAATCCGTCCTACGACCGAATGGGGCGGCGCTGATTGGTTCCGTGTTCGCGCTGCTAGTGTTGGGATCATGGAGCAGAATGTTGCTCGGTTTCAAGTCGCGATGCAAGACCCCGTGATCGTGCGCATGTTGGACGGCTCGCGCAACCTGTTCGACCAGGCTCGCGGCGATTTCGGGTGGCAGTGGTTTGTTCGCGGAGCGTTGCGATAATGTTCCACCAGCCACATATTCCATGGCGAGGTAGGGCCGGTCATCGACGACTCCCACATCGTGAACTTGCACAATGTTCGGATGTTGCAGCCGGCCGAGCACCTCTCCCTCGCGGAGCAAGCGTGCACTATCCTCGCCGCCGCCGGCGGGCCGATCCAACAGCTTGATGGCCACCAATCGATTGACCCGATGCTGCCGCGCTTTATAGACGACGCCCATTCCGCCACGGCCGATTGGTTCGCCCAGATCGTATCCGGGAATCTCGATCGAATGATCGGTGGCTTCGCCGCGGCGCTTGAGAGAGATTGGCACCGTCTCCTTCAATGGCCGCAGGATCGGATCGTTGGAGGCGTCAACCTTTCTCCCATGGGTCGTGGGCGGCTGCCGAGTCAGGTTTTCCAGGGCCGTCTGACATGTCGGACACGAGTCAATGTGTTCGGCCAGTCGCGCTTGCTGGGCCGGCTCGACTTGCTCGTTGAGCCAGCGATCGAGTTCATCGACAGTCGGACAGGAATTCATGATGTCGCCACAACGTTGTCGTCGGGGCCGCCCCCGTCCAATTTGCGAATCTCGTCTTGAAGCATTTTCTGAACGCGCCGCTTGGCGACGTACACTTGAGCCACCTGCAATCCGGTCCGGGCGGCGGCCTCGGCTCCCGATAGTTCCTCGTCCGTGGTCAATCGAAAGGCTTCCCAGGTCCGGCTTTCGACACGCAGGCGGACGCGTGTGATCGCTTCTTGAAGCAATTCCTGGTGGAATGCTTCTTCAAGTCGCTCGACCAAACTATCCCGGGCTTCGACCGATTGAAGGCGATTGAGCACCGATGTATCGCCCGATCCCTGGCCGGCCCGGCCACGGGCTTCGAGGAAATCCGCCCAGGCGTGCTGGGCCACCGTCTTCAGCCAAGCACGGAACCGGCGTTGAGGATCGTAGGCGAAATCTCGCATCTTCGTGGCGAGTTTGAGCAAGACGGTTTGCACGACATCTTCGGCATCCGCGTCTTGCAGACCCCAGGCGCGACACCAAGTCAGAATTCGCGGGCCGTACTGATCGACGAATTCGGCCCAGGTGTGTTGATCACCCGGATCGGCGCGCAGCCGGCCAAGGAGCGTTGCCCGCGTCCGGTCGTCGTCGCCGTTTCGCATAGGTCATTGCACAGAATTCGATTGCAGTCGTAGTAGGACGGATTGTCAATCCGTCCCGCGCGAACCGTCCCACACATCGACTTCAACGAGCCATTCTTGGTCCATTGCACCTGATTCGATGGGCTCAGGCGAGCGTCGAGCCGTCAGGCCGACGTGGACTTTGCCCCGCCTTCGGGCTGTTTGCAGCGTCCGAGTCCACGTCGGCCTGACGGCTCGACGCTCGCCCTTGGTGGATCGCAACTCCTCACTTCAGGTGCAACGAGCCCCTACGGCACCGTCACGTTCAGCTCATCGATCTTCCGATACAGCGAACTGAGGCCGATCCCCAGGCGCTTGGCTGCTTCCTTCTTATCGGTTGTCTGATGCAGGATCCGCTCGATGTGCCGGCGTTCGAATCGCTTCATCGCTTGCGTCAAATCGTCCACAAGGTTTGGATCGTCTGCCACCGGCGCGAGATCGGGCGGCAGATCCGCGGGCGTCACCAGCGGACCATCGCCGAGAATCACGGCGCGCTGCAGCGCGTTGTCTAGTTCGCGAACGTTCCCTTTCCACGGGCAGGCAATCAAAAGACGCATTGCCTCGTGACTGACGCCGTTGATCTGCTTGTTCAACGATTTGGCATGCCTGGCCAACAGGAACTCAACCAGCTCGGGGATGTCTTCGCGACGATCGCGCAGCGGCGGCAACGTCAGCGTGACCACGTTCAACCGATAGAAGAGATCCTCGCGAAACCGGCCGCATTGCACCTCGGCCGCCAGGGCCTTGTTCGTCGCCGCGATGATTCGCGCCTCCACGCGCACCGGCTCGTTCGCTCCGACTGGCAGGATTTCCTTCTGTTCAATGGCGCGCAGCAGTTTGGCCTGTGTCGCCATCGGCAACTCGGCAATTTCATCGAGAAACACGGTGCCGTCGCCGGCATGAACGAAGACGCCGGTCTGATCGCGATCGGCCCCCGTGAACGCCCCCTTGCGATGGCCGAAAAGCTGATTCTCCAAAAGATCGTGCGGGATGGCAGCACAATTCACGGCCAGAAAGCGCTCGCCCTTCGATTGTTCGTGAACGTAGCGCGCGAGCACTTCCTTGCCGGTCCCGCTCTCGCCTTGAACCAAGACGGTCGATTTCGTTGGCGCGACCTTGCGGGCGAGTTCGTAGAGTCTTGCCATGGCGGGACTATGCCCGACGACAGCATCGGCGGGCTGCTGTTGGTGCAGCGCCCGCCGCAGCCACTGGTTCTCGCGGTTGAGATCGCGGAGCTTGAGCAGCCGGCGAATCTTGCCGAGCACTTCATCGAGAAGGATCGGCTTCATCAAGTAGTCTTGCGCACCGCGTTGGAATGCTTCGACGGCACTTTCCACGGTGCCGTATGCCGTAATGAGCAGGACGAACGTCTCGGGATTGACGGTGAGGACACGCTGAAGGGTTTCGATGCCGTCGATGCCGGGCAGATTGACGTCGCACAGAACAACATCGAAATAGCGATTGGTCGCCCGGCGAACCGCTTCCTCGCCGCTGCCGGCCGCCTCGACCGCGAACCCTTCCTGAGCAAGGAACTCGGCAAGCGTATCGCGGATCAGCGGCTCGTCATCGCAAACCAGAACGGCAGCACGGCTGGAAGCCATCAGGTACCCGGAGCAAGGAGAGAGCGGCTACGGGTATTATCGGAATTCAGCCGGCGACGACGATGCCGCTTGCGGCGATGCCGCTTGCGGCGTAGCGCTATGCAGCAACCGGTTCCGCCAATTCCGGCAAGCCCACCTCGATCACGCCGCTCACTTCTCGGGCGAGGGCCGCATAATCCTCGGCCCCGCTGCTCTTCGGGGCGTATTCGTAAATCGTCTTGCCAAAGCTGGGGCACTCGGCGAGCTTCACATTGCGACGAATCTTCGCTTCGAACACCTTGGCAGCGGCCCATGGCACATTGGCCGATCGGCAGCCATCGAGAAATGCCCGCAGATCGCGAACAACTTCCTGAGCCAACCGCGTTCCGCCGTCATAAAGACAAACGACAACACCCGTCACTTGCAACGCCGGATTGATCCGCCGAGCCAACCAGGGCCGTCGTTTCCAACAGCTTGCTCAATCCGTGCAAGGCGAAGAAGTGTGGCTGCAGGGGGATAAATACTTCGTCCGCCGCCGCCAACGCGTTAATCGTCAATACGCCCAGTGATGGCGCGCAGTCCATCAACATGTAGTCGAACGATTCGGCATCCTGGGCCAGCGCTTCGCGCAAAATCACGTCGCGGCCGACGACACCGGCCAGCTCGACCTCGGCCGCGGCCAGGTTGATGTCGGACATGATCAGCGAGATATTCTCACCCACGTCGCGACGAACATCGGCGAGCGATTTGCCGCGAACGAGCACGTCATAGATGCTCGGCCGTTCGCCATCGGGCTCGACGCCGAAATGCGTGGTCGCATGCGCCTGCGGATCGAGATCGAGCACGCAGACGCGTTCACCCTGCACGTGCCAACGCGGCCGCCAGATTGACTGCCGTGGTGGTCTTGCCGACTCCACCCTTTTGATTGATCACTGCGATCCGTCGCATGGAAGCTCCAAAGTAGTCCGCACACTCCGTGTGCGGAATGTCCGCACACGGAGTGTGCGGACTACCTTGCCCGACTATACCCCCCTTCACCGCATTGAATAGGTCAGGTTTCGCGCTCGTCTTCTCATCAAATTCTTAATCTTGCGCAAACCGCCGGATCGCGCTTGCATCTGCCAGCCGGCCGGCGAAGATAGTCTTCCCAGGTTATCTCTCCCTGTTTTGTCCGAAAGGATTGGGCCATGTTCACTCGATTACGCAGCCTTGCGATCCTGGCCGCATTGGCGTTCGTTCCGACGGCGTTCGCCGAAGAAGCGGCCAACGGCATGAAGAAGGGCAATGTGGAGTTGCAGTCGGCCGGCGCGCTCGCGTTCGGGCCGGACGGCGTGCTGTTCGTCGCGGATGCCAAGACGGCGACCATCTATGCCATCGCGACCGGCGACACGAAGCCGGCCGGGGTCAAGAAGCTCTCGATTCCGAAACTCGATGAACTCGTCGGCGGCCTGCTCGGCACGACCGGCTCGGAAATCCGCATCAACGACATGAAGGTCAACTCCGGCCAGCGGCAATGTGTACCTATCCGTTTCGCGCGGCAAGAGCCCTGGAGCGGCGGCCGTCATCGTCAAAGATCGGCGCCGAAGGCGAAAGCCTCCGAAGTGCCGCTCAAGGATGTGATGTACTCGTCCGTGAAGCTCGAGAACGCCAGCAAGAATTCCGCCATTACCAGCATGGCATACAACAAGGGCGACCTCTACGTCGCCGGCCTGACCAACGAAGAATGGGCCGCGAACCTGCGGGCGATCCCGTTCCCATTCACCGACAAGGTCACGAACGGCGCCGGCGTGCAAATCTATCACGGCGCCCATGGCAGCTATGAAACGCAAGGCCCCGATCCAGACGTTCATGGCCTACGACATCGGCGGTCAGACTAACTTGGTCGCTTCGTATGTCTGCACGCCTCTGGTGAAGTTCCCGGTGGCCGAAATCAAGAAGGGCGACAAAGTCAAGGGCACCACTATCGCCGAACTGGGCAACCGGAATCGCCCCATCGGACATCCTCTCCTACAAGAAGGACGGCAAGGACTACGCCCTCCTCGCCAATGCAGCTCGCGGAGTCATGAAGGTATCGCTCGACGGGATTGATAAAGCCGAGGGAATCACCTCGCAGGTCAAGGGCCCGAACCCCGAACAGCACCCGGATGCCGCGACGACGAAGCTCGTTGGCGGGGCGACCGCTGGTCTCAAGTACGAAGTCGTCAAGGATCTCGACGGGACGGTTCAACTCGACAAGTTGAACGACACGACCGCCGTCGTCATTCGAATGATGGGCAAGACCATGTCCCTCGAGACCGTGCCGCTGCCATAATCAGTCGTTGCCGTGAAGCCGCGACGCGGAGTCTTCGGAGCGGAGCGCGGCTGCCCCGTGAAGCCGCGACGCGGAGTCTTCGGAGCGGAGCGCGGCTGCCCCGTGAAGCCGCGACGCGGAGTCTTCGGAGCGGAGCGCGGCTGCCCCGTGAAGCCGCGACGCGGAGTCTTCGGAGCGGAGCGCGGGACTCTGACGCCGCAAGCGCCGCGCTCCGCTCCGCAAAGCCTCCGCGTCGCGGCTTCACGGGTATCGCAACGAGGTGCGATTGCCATGTTCCGTAGCACACTCTTCATCGCGTTCATCGCTTCCGCAATGTGCGTTGCTGCACCAATCGCCCAAATCGTCGATGGCAAGATCGTCGTTAACGGCGTCACTTCCACCAAGGACCTCCGCGTTGTCGTTGCTGAAGGAAGCGAAGCGGACATAGCCGCCCGGCCCGCGATGGCGGGAGAGTGGCTCGTTGCCAAGGATCGAATTACGTTCGCGCCGAAGTATCCGCTCACGCCCGGAACCAAGTATCGCGTGATAGGAATCGAGCGCGGCCTGACGGTGCAAGCGCCCAGTGCGAAGCCCGACAAGAAGACGGTGGTTACTCGCATTCTGCCGACGGCGTCGGAAATCCCATCCAACATCCTGCGCTTCTACATCGAGTTCAATCGACCGATGCCGCGAGGAGACGTATACGAATACGTCAATGTGTTCACGGATAAGGGAAAGAAGATCGAATGGCCGTTCCTGCGTCTCGACGACGAGTTGTGGAACAAAGATCAGACTCGATTGACTCTGGTCATCGACCCCGGCCGGATCAAGAAGGAAGTGAAGCCCCGCATCGATCTCGGCCCCGTCTTCATGAAAGACCACAAGTACACGCTCGTCGTCAGCGGCAAATGGCCAACGCTTGACGGCGGCACACTCGGCCATGACACACGCAAGCCAATCACGGTCAAGCCGCCGGCCAACACAGGCGTGGACCCCAAGAAGTGGAAACTATCGCCACCCAGCGATTCGACGGCCGCGTTGCAGGTCGCCTTTGACCGCGTCATGGATCATCATCTCTTGATGCGCTCGCTGGCAGTGATCGACAGCGACGGCCGAGCCATTGCGGGGACTGCCGAATCAACCAACGACGATCGCGGCTGGATCTTCAAGCCAACGGCTCCCTGGAAGCCCGGCAAATACACGCTCCGCGTGAACAACGTGCTCGAAGACGTCTGCGCCAACCGTGTCGGCGCACCGTTCGAGATCGATCTGACGCGGCCGGCGCCAAAGGAAGCGAAAGGTAAACAGGTCGACATTGGCTTCCACGTCCGCGACAAGTAGCGGCCCACCATCGTTCGCACGCTCCGCTTGGGAACGATGTTCGGTTCACTATGATGCCAAGAACTCGTTCCGCCATTCCCGCGATAAGACTCCCCATGGTCCGTCGCCTTCCATTCCTCGCATGTGTGCTGGTCCTCGTAGTCGGCTGCAAAGAGCAGAGCAGCCCCAACCGGGCTGCTCAATCGTCCTCGCGTGGTGGTCCGCCCGCCGCGGGGCCCGGGCGGGTGGGTCCGCAGCCGCAAGGGGGGCAATCGCTTGTTGAGGCCCGCAAGGGGTTCGTCTCGAAGCTCGCCCGACGAAAGGAAGACAAGGAACCCGTCGACGAGCCGCCGGTCCGCGTATTCCAAAAGGTGAAATACGAGTCGCCGGCCGGCAAGCTGGCTGCCTACCTGACGCCCGACCCAAAGGATGCGAAGAAGCACCCGGCGATCATCTGGATCACAGGCGGCGATTGCAACTCGATCGGCGACGTCTGGACCGCGCAGCCGGCCGAGAACGATCAGACGGCGGCCGCCTACCGGAAAGCCGGTATCGTCATGATGTTTCCGTCCCTCCGCGGCGGGAACGATAACCCGGGCACGAAAGAGGGCTTCCTGGGCGAAGTCGATGACATCCTCGCCGCTGCAGAATTCCTGGTCAAACAATCGTACGTCGATCCGGCGCGCGTTTACCTCGGCGGGCACAGTACCGGCGGCACCACTGTGCTATTAACAGCGGAGTGCTCCGACCGGTTCCGAGCGGTCTTCTCATTTGGGCCGGTCGACGACGTGGGCGGATACGGGCCCGAGTACCTGCCGTTCGATTTCCGCAACCCGCGTGAGTTGCTGGTGCGGTCTCCGGGCCGATGGCTCAATTCGATCAAGAGCCCGGTATTCGTGATCGAAGGCACGCGCAACAGCAACCTCGACTCCCTGCGGAAGATGGCTCGGACCTGCCAGAATTCCAACGTGCACTTCGTTACGGTTCGCGGCGCCAGCCACTTCAGCGTACTCGCGCCGGTCAACCAAGTGCTCGCGCAAAAGGTTGTGGCCGATAACGGGCCGACGAGCAACTTGACGCTGACCGAGGAAGACGTGACCAAGTCGGGGAACAGATAACGAATTTCGCTGCGAGCTGGCCGGCGGTTCACGCTCCACCTCGACCGCTGGATCGCACGGGGAATGCCGTTCCAAAACCAAATCCTCAGTCTCAGTGAGGGATTTGCTTTCGCCATAGCTTGCGGTACGGGTTAATATGGATTGTCTGAGTGATTCGTCGACTCGGTGTGGACTTTAGCAATGAAAGTTCAGGCCTTTGCTATTCGAGCCGCAGTCGTGCTGGCAGTTGGCCTGCCCTGGTTCCTCGTGCTAGTCCCGCGCACGCCGACACGCAAGGAGTGGCATGAGGACCCCCGATTTGAAGCCGACCTAAACCTCGTGTACGCCAAACTGCCGGAGCAATACAGCTTTGAGTCCTTCCACGAATGGTGTCGACTCGACGTCACAACCGCGACCGATTCCGACTTGGTGTCGTTGGCGCACAAACTCCAGTCGCCAGAGAAATCGTGGCTCAACTGGATTTGGGATCAAAGCGACCGCGAACTGTTCATTGGACTTGTGCGCAAGCCGAACAATTTCAAGTGGTATCGGATACATGATCCGATTGACCAAGAAAGGTGGATCGGCATCGGCATTTGGGAGGCATACAGGAGCGGCGACCCGCCACTTCCATTGATCGCCTTTCGAGTGCCGATGGGGTTCGAGCCCTCGGCCGCTGATCATTCGCCGAAAGGCGACCGCGCTCGAGAATGAATAAGCTAACCGCTCCTAGCCTGGGTAGTTCCTGTGCAGCAATTGCTTCGACCATCAGCCTGCATTGTAAACGCAACTCTTTTCCTGGGAGTCTGTCTGCCAGCGCGGTCTTCTGCCGCCCCCTCTGACCCCGCCGACATCGACTTCTTCGAAAAACAAATCCGCCCCGTCCTCTCCGAACAGTGCTGGTCCTGTCATGGGCCGAAGAAGCAATCTTCGGGGCTGCGACTCGATTCGCGGGCCGCCATGCTCAAGGGGGGCGAAAACGGCCCCGCTATCGACGCCAAGGAGCCGGCGAAGAGCCTGATCCTCAAGGCGATCCACCGCGACGGCGAACTCAAGATGCCGCCCAAGAAAGCGCTGCCGCGGCCCGCCATCGATGCGATCACCACGTGGGTCAATCGTGGTGCTCCGTGGCCGGCGACAGCGGCGGTGGCCGCAGCCCCCGAATGGCGCAAGCACTGGGCGTTTCAGCCAGTCGTGAAGCGTGAGCCGCCGAAGGTCGACGACATCGGGACGCTTACGCGTCTCCGCTCGCCTATTGATTCGTTCATCCTGGCGAAACTGAAAGCGAAGGGCCTTTCGCCCTCGCAGGAAGCCGACAAGCGAACGCTGATTCGCCGGCTGACCTTCGACCTGATCGGCCTGCCGCCGACGCCCGAAGAGGTCGATGCGTTCCTCAAGGACACTTCCGCCGAGGCTTACGAGCGCCTTGTCAATCGCCTGCTCGACTCTCCCGCTTACGGCGAGCACCTGGCCCGCATGTGGCTCGACGTCGCCCGCTACGCCGACACCAAGGGATACATCTTCTTCGAGGAACCAAACTATCCCTGGGCCTACACCTATCGCGATTACGTGATCGAAGCGTTCAACAATGATCTGCCGTACAACCGCTTCGTGATGGAACAACTGGCTGCCGATCGATTGGTCGACAAGGATCGCCGGCCCCTGCGGGCGCTCGGCTTCCTCACGGTCGGCGGGCACTTCATGAACAATGTGCATGACATCATCGACGACCGCATCGACGTCGTCGGCCGTGGGCTGATGGGACTCACGATCGGTTGCGCCCGTTGCCACGATCATAAGTTCGACCCGATCCCGACCCGCGATTACTACTCCCTCTACGGCGTGTTCGCGAGCTGCGAAGAACCCACCGTTCAGCCGCTCTACGAGCCGCCGCCGAAAACCGACGCGTACGCGAAGTTCGCCAAGGAAATGACCAAGCGGGAGAAGGCCTTACGGGATTTCGTCAAAAGCAAACGCGATGAGTTGGCCGCCAGCCAGCGCAAGCGGGCCGCGGAATACCTGCTTGCGGCGTATGCGTTGCGCAACCGGCCGGGGCAAGAAAACTTCATGTTGATTGCCGACGGTAATGATCTGAACCCGAAGATGATCGTCCGCTGGCAGGCATTCCTCACCCGCATGAAGCGGACCAAGAACCCTGTCTTCGCCGCCTGGCATCGATTTGCCGAATTGAGCGAAGACGAATTCGCCGCGAAAGCGCCGGCGATCGCCCAGCAAGTGAGCCTTCAGTTCCCAAAGCCGCCCAAGACGATGGCCGACGTCGCCAAGCGCTATGCGGACTTTCTCGCCGGTGTGCAGGCGCGACTGGACGGTTCCCTGCTTGCCGGGGGAAGTACACTCGTTCCGGCCGACGGCGACGTTCTCGCACTTTTGATCGATCCTGTCTATCCGCCCAACGTGTCCGTCGGCGACTATGGCGATCTCGACCTGCTGCCCGATCGGCCGTCGCAAGACGTTCTGCAAAAGCTTCGCAAGGAGATGGAAACATGGCGCTCGACCGGCCCGGGCGCTCCGCCGCGGGCGATGGCGCTCTTCGACTCGCCGACGCCGGTCACTCCGCACATCTTTCAACGCGGCAACCCATACAACCTTGGGCCAACGGTCCCACGGCAGTTTCTCGAATGTCTTTCGGGCCCGGATCGCAAGCCATTCGCCGATGGCAGCGGCCGACTCGAGTTGGCAAATAAAATCGTCGATCCGAACAACCCGCTGACAGCCCGCGTGTTTGTGAACCGCATCTGGCAGTTGCTCTTCGGCCGCGGCATTGTGACGACGCCCGCGGACTTCGGCCTGCGTGGCGATCCGCCATCGCATCCGGAATTGCTCGACTATTTGGCGTCGACGTTTGTGTCCGATGGTTGGTCCGTGAAGCGCTTGGTGAAGCGAATCGTGCTTTCCGCAACGTACCGGCAAGTCAGCGAGGATCGCCCCGATTGCGCCAAGGTCGATGCGGACAATGTTCTGGTGTGGCGGGCCAATCGCCGCCGGCTGGAGTTCGAGCCGATGCGCGATGCCCTTCTCGCCACTGCCGGCAAGCTTGATCGCAAGGTCGGCGGACCATCCGTGCACAACTTTCTCGCCGGCAACGCCAACCGGCGAACGCTTTATGCGCATCTCGATCGTCTGAACGTACCGGGGATTTATCGCACTTTTGATTTCCCGTCACCAGACGCGACCAGCGCCAAGCGGGCGGAGACCACGGTCCCGCCACAAGCACTTTTCTTGATGAACCATCCATTCGTGATGGAATGCGCGAAGAACCTGGTGAACCGTCCCGATGTGGCGTCGCTCGCCGACCCGAACAAGAAACTGGATCGCGTTCTCGCGATCGTGTACGGTCGCCTGCCGACGAGCCGCGAACGAGCGCTCGCCGCCGAAGTGCTCGGGAACGATCCGGCCAAAGCCTGGCCGCGTTTCGCGCAGGCGCTCTTAATGAGCAACGAGTTTCTGTTCGTGGATTGACTCGGC
The DNA here is from genome assembly GCA_963773845.1 of uncultured Gemmataceae bacterium. GTDB lineage: Bacteria > Planctomycetota > Planctomycetia > Gemmatales > Gemmataceae > SIAJ01. The sequence continues at coordinate 1,490,970 of CAVZCU010000009.1, read as the reverse complement.
GAATCGACTCCCGAGCGCAATGCAACGCAGGAAATCCTTGCCTGCGTTCACGTTTCGACGAATCGGCGGAAAAATGGATTGCAGGGCTATAGACCGGGGGTTGCAGTGCAATCCATCGTGTGAGAGTGAATAAAACACGATGGGAGTGGATTTCCCATACCGACGGGCCGGAGGCCGATACGACAATCGGACAACTCACCATGCGATGGTTCATCACCTTCTTATTCGTGACGACTCCCGTATTGCCGACGCCGATCTGGTTGTGCATCACGCGAAGGTCGTCACCGTCGATGACCAATTCTCGATCGCTCAAGCGGTGGCCGTGACCGATGGCAAGATCGCCGCAGTTGGCAGCAACGCCGACGTGATGAGGCTGATCGGGCCGAAGACGCAAGTGATCGATGCGGCCGGCCGCATGGTGCTGCCCGGCCTCATGGATAGCCATTCGCATCCCGGTCGGCGCCGCGCTCAGCGAATGGAAAGAGCCATTGCCCGATTTGCGTTCGCTGAAAGCGGTATTCGCGTTCATTCGCAAAAAGGCCGAAACGACTCCCGAGGGCAAATGGATCGTCATTCGCTATGCGTTCCCGACGCGGCTCGACGAGGCGCGCTTTCCCACCAAGGCCGAGTTGGACGCGGCCGCCCCGAAGCATCCGGTGCTTTACAACGCCGGGCCCGGCAAGCGTCGTGCAACAGCATGGCGCTGAAGGTTTCCGGCATCACGAAGGACACGCCGAATCCGACGCCGGGCGTCGTCGTCAAGGACCCGAAGACCGGCGAGCCGACCGGCATGCTGCGCAACGCGGACAGCGTGCTCAAGGGCGTGCCAGGCGCCGCCGGCGACGCGAAGCCCGCCGACCGCCGGGCGGCGGTGAAGAAGCTCTTCGCCCTCTACAACCAGCGCGGCATCACCAGCGTCGGCCGACCGAAATGCCCCCCGCTCCAGCCTCGACCTTTATCGCGAACTGCACAAGGCCGGCGAGTTGACGGTGCGCATGAACGTGGCCCGCAGTTTCAATCCCTACGGCACACGCGAGCAGATTTTGAAGCGCTTCGATGAATTGCCCGGCAAGGACAAGCTCGGCGGGCCGACCGGCGTCGGCGACGACTGGGTCCGCGTCGGGCCGATCAAGCTCTTCCTCGACGGCGGCATGCTCAACGGCACCGCGTACATGCGCCAGCCCTGGCCGAAGGGGCCGACGTATCAGGTCACAACCGACGACTACCGCGGACTGCTGTTCATCCCGCAGGAACAACTGCGCATGATCGTCGGCGAGGGGGTCAAGCGCAAATGGCAGATGACCGCCCACACCGCCGGCGAGGGGGCGATGGACGAATTGCTCGACGCCTACGAGTTCGTCAATCGCATCACGCCGATCAACGACTGCGGCTTTGCATCACGCACGCCAACTTCCCGTCCAAGCACAATCTCGAGCGCTGCCAGAAGCTCGGCGTCGTCGCCGACGTGCAGCCGGCCTGGCTTTACAAGGACGGCACCACGCTCTTGAATGTCCTCGGCAAGGAGCGCGTGCGCTGGTTCCAGCCGTACAAGAGCTGGCTCCAATACACCGACAATCGGCGGCGGCAGCGACCACATGCTCCGCTTCGACCCGATCAACTCGACCAACCCCTGGGACCCGTGGCTTGGCATCGCCGTGGCGCTGCACCGCACCACCGAACGCGGCACGGTGCTCTTCCCCGAAGAGGCCCTCACCCGCGAGCAGGCGATTCGTCTCTACACGATCAACAACGCCTACATCACGCACGAGGAGAAGAAGAAGGGCAGCCTCGAAGTCGGCAAACTCGGCGACCTGATCCTGATCGACCGCGACGTGCTGACCTGCCCGGTAAAGGACGTGGCGGGCACGCAAGTCTTGATGACAGTCGTCGGCGGGAAGGTGGTGTGGGAGAGGAAGGGTTAGACAGACCAGTCCTCGCAGACGAGGCCGGGCACGCGGCGGAAGTCACGCAGATTGCGGGTAACGACTGTGGCTCCGGCTTCGAGAGCGATGGCGGCAATTCGAAGGTCGTCCTTGCCGACATTCAATTTCGCTCGAAGGAGGCTCTCGAAGCGGGCAAGCGACGCCAAGCTGAAAACCTGAACGGCGTAGCTTGCGATGAATGCCGCAGATCGCCTGAGCCCCTCGTACGCGTCGAGGATATGTTGTGGCTTCCTCGCGCGGGCAATTTCATGAATTCGTCCCTCCATGATCTCGCGGAGTGTGACCACCGATAAGAAAACATCGTCTCCGGCCACGAGCGCTTGGCCGATGCGCGCCATGACTACGGGATGCATCCGGAAAGCCAGCGACGCGATGTCGGTGTCGAGAACGTAGACACTCATGCGGGCGATTTATCGAGTTCCGGAAAGATGCCATCTGCCTCTGCCTCTTTCCGCCGGTTTTCACGAATGATCTCCTCGTATTCGCGCTGCATCGGATCATTGGGATCGATCGAACCACAGATTTCAATCAGGGGATGATACCTGGGCCAATCGATGCGAACAAATTCTGCGTCAGGCACTCGCTTGCGCATCAGTTCGATCAACGAGTTGAACGCCGTTTCCCGGTCTTTGTGTTCGACGATCAAGCCGTACGGTTCGCCTGCCTTGGCCATGAATCGGAAGTGCTCCTTCGTCGGAGCCGTCAAAATGGCGATCTGCATGACCTGCCCTCCGCCTGTAACAATCCCATAAGCGCCTTGACCCATCTTACCCGATCGGGCGACAATTCACCATCGGCGCAATGTCGCCTTTCGCTCCGCGAAAGGGCGTTCTTTCGCGGAGCGAAAGGCGACATTGCGCCCGGAGTCCGCTTCCAATGTCCGCTCTCCGCTGCTCCATTGCTTTCGCTCTCCTCGCAGGTTCGGCCCTCGCCGCGGAACCGAATTCGCTTGCGAAGAAAGCTCAGGAAGTTCTGCGGACGCATTGCTACCGCTGCCACGGCGCCGAAGGCAACATCGAAGGGGGGATGAATTACATCGTCGACCTGGAACGGCTCGTTGTTCGCAAGAAGGTGATCCCCGGCAAGCCCGAGCGCTCGCCGATCTTCAAGCGCGTCGCCGCCGGCACCATGCCGCCGAAGAGTGTGAAGCAGCGCTTGAGCGATGCCGACAAAACCGCTCTCAAAGAATGGATCGCTGCCGGCGCTCCGCTGCTCACCGACCAGAAGCGGGCGTTCGTCAAACAGGAACACATCAACGACTGGATCCTGGCCGACCTCGAAAAGATCGACCGTCGAGCCCGACGTTTCCAGCGCTACTTCACGTTCACTCATCTCTACAACGCCGGCGCCGCCGCCGATGAACTGCGAACGTATCAGAATGCGCTTGTCGAAACTTATCAATTCCCTTTCCTGGCATCCGAAGATTCGTAACCCGGTGCCGATCGATGCGCATGCGCACCGTCTTTCGCATCGACTTGCGATGGTACATGTGGGACGCGACGACCTGGAATCGGCTGCTTCAAGATTACCCCTACGGCATCCTCGATGATGGCGTGACTGCACGCGTGATCTCGGTGTTCACCGCGTCGAAGGTGCCGGTCATTCGTGGCGATTGGTTCGTCGCCACCGCGTCGCGGCCGCCGATCTATCAGGACATCCTGCAATTGCCGGGCAACCTCGCCGATCTGGAACGGCAACTGCGCGTCGATGCCAATCTGAATATCACGCAGGAACGCGTCATGCGCGTTGCATTCAACGGCTCGGGCATCTCGAAGAACAATCGCATTCTCGAACGGCATGACGCGGTGCATGGCTACTATTGGCGGACCTACGATTTCGAAGATGTGCCGCAGAACCTTGATCGACCGCGGCCTGCAAGCGCCCGATCGCCGCAATGTGTTCGCCTATCCGCTCGGCCCCGGCAGCGTCGAGAACACGTTCCTGCACGCGGCCGGCGAGGCGATCTTCAGCCCTGCCGAATGGGCTGCAAGGCTACTACATCATGAACGCCGTTAATAATCGGCTCGATAAGGCATTGACCGCCATCGTCTCTGATCCGAAGCGGCCCGACAAGGCAGTCGAACTCGGCATCTCGTGCATGGGCTGCCACATTCCCGGCATCCACGTGAAGGCCGACCAGATGCACGAACATCTCGAAAAGAACCCGAAGGCGGTGTCCAAAGCCGATCGCGAGATCGCCTTGTCCCTCTATCCGCCGAAAGACAAGTCGATGGCCCAGATGGAAGAAGACGCCAAGCAATTTCAAAAAGCATTGGAGAAAGACCGGAACACGCATCGCCAGCTATGAGCCAATCATCACGCTGACGCTCCGCTACGAGGGGGACATCGATGGCATCAGCGCCGCGGCGGAAGCGGGCTTGCCGTGGGAGGAATTTCAGAAGCGTGTCGGCGAATCTGCGACATTGAGCGGGCCCCTCGGGTCACTCCGCGTCGCCGGCGGTACGGTCGCAAGGCAAGTCTGGGTGCAAACGTTTGGCGACGTGGTCCGCGAACTGCGCCTCGGCACCCTCTTCCAATCGACGCAGATCGGAGCAAGCTTGCCGGACAACACCGGCGAACTCGATCCGCTCGAAGTCTCGGCCGGCCAGGCGAACCAGATGGCGTTCACGGCTGACGGCCGGCGAGCGGTCATTGCGAGTGCCGATCGCAGCGTGCGCTACTACGAAGTCGAAGGCAAGCGCGATCTCAAGCGCTTGATCGGCCATACGTCGTCGGTTTGGGCCGTTGCATTGTCCTCGGACGGCAAGCGGGCTCTTTCCGGCGGCATGGACGGCACGGTTCGATTGTGGGACCTCGAAACCGGCCTAGCAGAAAAAACAACTCGAACGCACATACCGGCCTCGTTACGGCGGTGGCGTTTGCTCCGGATAACCAGGCAGTGAGTGGCGGGCTCGATGGCTGGGTGAATCTCTGGGACCTCGACACCGGCAAGGCCCTGCATCGCTGGCGGGGGCCGATGAAATATGTGAGCGCGATTGCCATCTCGCCGGATGGAACACTGGCGATCATCGCCGCCGACCGCGTGCTACGGCTGTGGAGCCTTGAGACCGGCAAGCAAGTGCGTGCTTATGAGGGGCACACATCCCCAGTCACGGCAGTCGCATTCTCCGCTGACGGCAAGCGAATCATTTCCGGCAGCGATGATCGAAGCGTGCGCATCTGGGACGTGCAAACTGCAAAGCTGATTCAAACCTTGAATGGCCACGAAGGAGCGGTTCGTTCCGTTGCCTTGTCGGCCAACGGCAAGTGGGCCCTCACCGGCGGGGCTGACGCGACCGTGCGACTCTGGAAGCTGGCCGATGGGAAAGCGGTCGGCGTTTTCCGCAAGCATCAATCGCCGGTGTTTCGAGCGGACTTTGCCGCGAACGGCAAGCAAACCGTCAGCGGCGACCGCGACGGCAACGCGTTGATCTGGAATATCGAGCGGTTTTTGCCAAAGCCGCGATGACCACGAGAGCATGACCGGTACGATAGACGCTGTTGGAGCATTTCGCACGGGGTGAAAACCAAGTGCTGCAATCCAAGTGCATTGCGATGAGTCTTGCAAGGGCGAAGGCGATCGGGCGCAAGCGCCGTCGAATGGGGCGGCTGTGGCCGATGCCAATTCGGGAGACGGACTTGGGACACATCTACGCGGAGATCACCGTTCGGCCGCTGGCAGGTTCAACCAAGTCTTGGACAGGCACGGCGCTCGTCGATACCGGAGCGACGGACACCTTTTTGCCGGCCAAGGTGCTCCGCAGGCTCGGAATTCAGCCTTCTGCCCTGCGTTCCTATGAACTCGCCGACGGCACCGAACAGGAGTTACCGATTGGCTTCGGCGTGATCGAGGTTCTCGGCCGCGCCGCTGGCAGCACGTTGGTATTCGCTGGGGACAAAGAAGAGCCTCTTTTAGGCGTGACCGTACTCGAATCAACTGGCTTTTGGCTTGATCCTCAGCGCGTACAGCTCATCCCGCGGCCGCCCAAGCGGAAAAATGGCCGACGATAACGCCAAGTAGAGTTCCGCAACCCGCCGCTAGCCAACTCCGGAAGCACGCCGACGCCAAGGACGTGGGTATTTTCAGCAAGCTCAGTTCGCCAGTCGGGCAAGCGGCCGTCGCGGAAAGCAAACCGTCAGCGGCGAAGACAATCCAACTTTCAGGGCGCGTTGGCGACCTCGCCCGCTTGACGTGTCGCCAAGTTGCGGTAGGTCTGCAACGCGATCGAGTCCTGAATGAATCGCACCGAGCCGTCCGTCATCGCGAAGTTGGCCCCGCCGGGATGATAACTGCTGAATGCATACGTGTTCCACCATTCCGGGCCGCAGTCCACCGGAGGACACTTGCTGATCGACCGGACCGGCCGCTCCGCCCGAGCCCGCAACAGGCTAGAGAAAGCGCCTGCCATTTGGCAAGGAAGAGTTTCCTCATCGTGACAATTGGGATGCCATAGTCGCCTTTCGCTCCGCGAAAGGCGACTATGGCGAACGCCCCTTCAGCCCCGGGCACATTTCTATACACGTTTGTCGGCCGTAATTTCGCGCATTACGCTCGTTTACCGCGGACGCTGCCACTCGAACATCCTCGCTCGGCGTCCGGCAATTCCGAGTCCCTCCCATGCCTCGAACAAGTATCCGGCGCATCCGAATTGAGCGCCTTGAAGATCGGTCGCTGCCCAGTTTCATTGCGGCCCCGAGTTTTATTGTCGGGCCAAACGGCGGAGAAAACAGCGCCCCACAGGCGATCGTCACCGGCGACTTCAACCGCGACGGCAAACTCGATGTCGCCACCGCGAATAAGGGGGGCGTCTTCGCCCATTCGGGCAACGAAGGAATCAGCATTCTCCTCGGCAACGGCAATGGATCGTTCAAGCCTGCCAAGAACATTTACACCGATCACTCCACCTACGATATCATCGCGGCCGATTTGAATGGCGACGGCAAGCTCGATCTGGTGACTGCCAACAAAGACGATACCGACAACAGCGTCACCGTCTTCCTCGGCAATGGCCTGGGCGGCTTCGCCGTGGCCGGGACATTCGCCGCCGGCGCCAAGCCGATTGCCGTCGCGGCCGGCGACGTCAACGGCGACAACCATGTCGATTTGGCCGTCGCCGACAGCGGCGCGAGCAGCGTCACCATCCTACTCGGCGACGGCAAAGGCAAATTCTCTGCCGGCGCATCGGTCGCCGTCGGCAACGGCCCGACATCGGTCGTGCTCGCCGATTTCAATAACGATCAACACCTGGACATCGCCAGCGTCAGCGGCGGGTTCGGCCATCTCGATATCAACTTGAACAACGGCGACGGCACCTTCGCGCCAAAGGTCAATTACTCCACGGGGTTCGTCGCCTACTCCGTCGTCGTCGGCAATTTCAACAACGATTCGCAACCGGACCTCGCCGTTGCTTGCAACTTCCCTTCGAACAACGGGATCAGCATTCTCCTGGGCAATGCGAACGGCACGTTCCAGCCATTCACGAACTACGATGCCGGCGGCCAGACGCCGCGGAGCATTGCCGTAGGCGATTTCAATCGCGACGGCAAGCAAGACCTGATTACAGCCAACGATCAGTTTGCCAACAACAGCGTCAGCCTCTTGCTCGGCAATGGCGACGGCTCGTTCGGGCCGGCCAGCGTGTTCGTTTCCGGTCAGCAGCCGATGGACATCGCCGTCGGCGATTTCAATCGGGACGGCCGACTCGACGCCGTGACGGCCGACATCGGCTCGCCGCTCGGCTTCCCGCTGGGTGTGGCCGGCACGGTGACCATGCTGGTTGGCAATGGCGACGGCACGCTCGTCGCCTCTCCCGACTTGACCGTCAGTCAGCCGGGACCGCTGATCGCCACCGATTTGACGGGCGACGGCATTCCCGACCTCGCCGTCGTGACTTCGAGTGTTCCTTACAACGGCGTGACGATTTTTCCGGGCCTCGGCAATGGCGATTTCGGCCCGCGGATCCTGACACCGGCAGTCAACAACCCGACCGGCATCGCCTATGGCTTCTTCGATGGCGACAACTATGCCGACCTGGCGATTGCGACGGGCAGCGGCGTCACGGTTCTCTTGAACAATGGCGACGGCACCTTCGGCACGCGGCACGACTATGGCGTGACCGGCTCACCCGCATGGGTGGCCGTCGATGATTTCAACGGCGACAGCCAGCGCGATCTGGTTGTTGCCACCACTAACGGGGTAAGCATTCTGCTAGGGAATGGTGACGGAACGTTCGGCGCGGCTACGAGCATTGCCGCAGGCGGAGCGACGAGCTTCATCGCAACCGCCGATTTCAACGGCGACGGCAAGCGTGATCTGGCCGTCGTCAATGGCGGCGCGAACACGGTAAGCATTCTGTTCGGCCAGGGAAATGGCTCGTTCACGCTCTCCACGCCGTCGTACTCGACACGGGTCGGCCCCGGCTCGGTCAGCGTGGGCAACTTCAATGGCGACGGCAAGCCGGACCTGGCGGTCCCGACGTTCTTTGGTTTTGGCGGCGATTCCGCCCTCGCGATCCTGATGAACGGAACCAATGGGAAATTCACACAGAAGGTGGAATACGCGACCGACTCGCGCCCGTCGGCAGCCTCGCCCTTGACTGGAATGGCGATCAAAAAACCGATCTGGCGCTGGCGAACAATTTCGCGGACAATGTCTATATCTTCGGCGGCGCCGGGACCGGCACGTTCGGAGCGCCCACGCGATATATCGTTGGCGATCGGCCGACCTGGCTGGCGAGCGCGGATTTCAACGGCGACGGCAAGCCCGATCTGGCGGTGGTCAACAGCAATTCGGGCACAGTGACGCTGTTGGAGACACCGACGCCGGCCACGCATTTGAGCGTTCAGGTGCTGGCTGCGTCGGTCACGGCCGGGAAGACCGCCCAGCTGATCGTGTCGCCGTTGGACGCGGCAGGCCATCTGGTTCCCGGCTACACCGGGACCGTCTATCTGACCAGTACGGACCCGCATGCCCGGCTGTCGGCCCACACCTTCACGGCCGCCGATCATGGCAATTGCGCGTTCACGGTGACGATGCGGACCGCCGGCAACCAGGACATCGTCGCGCATTCGGCAGGTGGCACCGGCATCGGAACCATTCAGGTCCTCGCTGCCACGGCAACGCACCTCGGAGTGACGGCTCCGGCCACCATCGCGGCCGGGACGCCTTTCGACCTGACCGTCGCGGCACTCGATCGATTTGGCAACCCCGACCCCTCCTTCACCGGAACGATCCACCTCGTCACAACCGACCAGGCAACCGGAATCAGTCTGCCAGTGGACTACACCTTCGTCTCGGCCGACCAGGGGGTTCACACTTTCACCGGTGGAGTTACCCTACTGACTGTCGGCCGGCGAACGATTTCCGCGACCACGATCGGGGCCAGCGTTGCCGGCAAGGCCATCGTCACTGTCACGCCCGGAGCGCTGTTCGGCTTTTCGATCATTGGGCTGCCATCGAGCGTCACATCCAATTCCACGCGTTCGTTTACCTTGATCGCACAAGACGCCTATGGCAACACAATCACTAACTACGAGGGCACTGTGCAATTCTCGAACGCCGGAGGGACGGCGATTCTGCCGAGCGCTTATACCTTCTTGCCCGGCAACAAAGGTCGGCACGCATTCACAGTCAAGTTCGAAACGCCGGGCGTCGACCAATCGTTGACCGTCACCGATGAGGCGGACTCGAACATCACGGGCACCAAGATTATTACCGTGACGTGACTTTATGGAGGCCGTTCACTTCGCCGCCAACGGCGTGATCTTGTGACCGATCGATTGCGGGGCTGCGGTTGACTTGCTCGCGGGCCATTGACCTATGCCCTATTTGAAAATCACCTTCGCCGTCGGTGCGACTTTGTAATTCACTTCGCGGGCTTCACCCCATTTACCATCCTTGAGATACTCCGCTTTCACTCGGAGCCGTCCGTCTGGAAGAATCTTGCTGGTGGATCTCACTTCCGTAATCCCGCCCGCGTTGCCAACAACGGTCTCATGGGCGGTCCATTCGCCGTTCGCATACTTCATCGTTCCTTCGGTGCGAAAGCCCGCGGTCGTGAAGTACCAGTAGGCGAGCGTTTTCCTCTTGGCGTCCCAGATTATGGTCGTTTCGCCGCCGTAGATGCCGTCGTTGACCGAATGGACGATGCGAATCGCCTGACCGTTCAAAGCCCGCTCCCAGCGCACCGTATCAAAGAGCGGCATGTCCGGCGTCGAGTTCTTGAAGTCCCCCTTCCACGTCTTGCCGAGCAAGGGAGCGAAAGGTTTGAGTTGTTCGGCCAGCTTTTCATCGCCGGCCTCCGCGAGTACGGGAGCGGCAAACACCATGGCCAACACAGGAGCCAAACGGCACGGGTACATGAATGACCTCGATTCATTATTTCTTGGAGATTGATCGCAATTCCGCGGCGGGGATCGACTCGAAGTCACCGGTCGGGCCGAGTCTGGAGCCCGTCAACAGCCACGTCGCACGCTCCATTTCGGCAAGTGCGGCGTGCGCTTGCGGCAGCGGCCAAATCTCGGTTGTATCCCCGACCGGTACGACGACGTATCGATTGTCCGGCGTCATCGCGAAATCAAATTCCATTCCTGGCGCCCGGCGATTCGAACCGACGGGCAGGCCTGTATCCACGTCCCAATAACGCAATCCGCCCAGCCCGAGCGTAACGAGCGTCTTCGCATCCGGCGTGAAGTTGAGATAGTGCGGCATTTCGCCCTGCATCACGGGTACGTGCAATTTGCCCGTCCGCGTCTCCCAAATGCGGATCGTGTTGTCGCGCCCGCCAAAGCTCACGAGCGAGCCGGTGGCGTCAAAGGCGCCAAAGTTCGGCTCAGCGGGCAGCGCTACCAGCGGTACGGGTTTCCGCAGATCGCGAATGTCAACGATGCCCTCGGGGCTGAGAGCGAGCCGCCAATCCGGGCTTAGGCCCAGGAACATTGTGTCGTTTGAAAATGTGAGAGCCTTGTGGGCCAGAAGATCCCAAAATTGCCATGTGCCAAGACCGTTGCGCGTGCCGAGCCACCGGCCGTCGGGGCTCCACCGGATCGCTACCCACACTGTTTCCATCGGGAACGGCAGTGAAATTTTCGCAATCTCTCTTCCGGCGGCGACTTCCCAAAGACGCACCGCGCCGCTCTCGGCCTCGACCGCGGCGAGCTGTCTGCCATCGGGGCTAAACGCCGCTGCCATGCATTCGCCGCACGGCAGTTCAGCGACTGGTTTTGTAAAGTCGCCATCGCGCCACCAACGCACCCTTCCCGCCTGATCCGCATTCCCGGAGATGGCGGCCACCAACCGCCCATCCGGAGTCGTCGCGCCGCAAAGGATCTTCTCGCGAGTCTTGAAAAGCCGGGTGGACTTGCCAGTGTCCAGATCGCGCCACGCCAGCGCCTCGCCATCCTCCACCAGCAAACGTCCCGGGCATTCGGATGCGAGCGGGCGCTCGTGCGGCCACCGGAATGCCGGAGGCGCCCCGTCGCCTTGCAATTCAAAGGGCCGCACGCGCACCTGTCCATCGTCGCTGGCGACAGCCAGCCAGCGCCCGGCGTGGTCGAACGTGATTTGGCGAACCGCCCCCGGCTCGCGTGAGTATCCCCGAATCGCCTTCCCAGTTTGGCCATTCCAGAGCATCACTTTTCCGTCCTGCGCCCGGTCGCGATCACTCCGTCGCTGGGGGAAAACGCGGCGCACGTGAAGCGGGCGCTCTGGCGTGAAATGGCCTCGCCCGTGAATTGCCCGCTCGTCGTATCGAGCAGCCGAAGCTGGTCGTCGACTTGGATCACCATTTTCTTCGTGTCCGAACTGAGCGCCGCGATCATATCCGAATGCCAGCGGAGCGCAGGCGCGCTGTCCATGATGTCGTATCGCCGCAGTTCGAAGTCGTCGCGCTCGAAAAGCCAGTGTCCGTCATTGGTGAAATAGAGGTCCGTTACAATCCCTCTCGATTCGAGCCGTTGGCGCAACTCGCGTGGTTTCCGAGGCGCATCCGGCACAAGCGAGTAAAGCCGCAGCGACTCCAGACTCGAAGCGACGAGCCACTTGCCATCATCGGAAATGAGCACACGTGTTGCGCCGTGTAGTTTTGCTCCCAATTCGCCGAGCGGGCGATCGACACCGCTCTCCAAGTCCACGAGGCGAATGTTTCCCCGGTCCTTTGCATTCAAGAGCCAGCGCAGATTGCGGGACCAGCCAACGGGAACCAAGCCCATCGTCCAGCTCGCCATTCGCTTGGGCGCCGCGCCACGTCCCACCATTCGAGGCGTGGACCACAATGCACAACGACGTTGTTGCCGTCCGGCGACACACGGATCGACCAAACAGGGCTCTCACCGAGGGCGAGGCCATGCACAGTCTTTTCGGTGGCGAAATCGCAGATGGCGACCCGGTTCGATTCCGTGCCGATGAATAGTCGAGTGCCATCGGGTGCGAAGGCCGCCGCTGTCGCCTTCGCACCGGGTCGAACGTTTTCATGGACTGCTTGGGCAGGCTGTCGACGAAGCCCTGCCACAAGCGCGTTCGCGCATCGCGGGCTGCCGGAAGGTGCTCGACCGAGCGCCGGGCCTCGACGAGAAACAGCAGGCCACGCCGGTCGCCTTGTTCCATCAGCTTGACACCGCGCTCCGCCTGGGAAACGGAAAGCAATTCCGAGGCGCGGTCGCGCTGTTGCTGAGCCAGGTCCTTGGCGGCGTCCGAAGTCTTCGCCGCCGCAAGAGCCTCTTGCTTGGCCGAGCGCTCTCCTTCGGCCCGCTGGGATTCTCGATCTTTGGCCCGCCTTGCCTCGATCAGCCCAAGCAACGTCCCTGCCATCCCCGCCAGCAGCGCGAATAACACCAGACTCGCCGCGGTCATCTTCCCCTTGTTTCGCCCTACGAATTTCTTCAGTCTGTAGACCGTGCTCGGCGGATGGGCCTGCACCGGTTCCCCAGCCAGGTACCGGAGGATGTCCGCCGCGAAGCCGTTGGCGGTCTCGTACCGACGGGACCGGTCTTTCTCCAGCGCCTTCATCACGATCCAGTCCAGTTCGTTCCGCAACAGCCCCGTCAGTTTCTTCGGCTCTGTGCCACGATTCGCAGAGAGTGTGGGAAGTGCATCGGCAGTCGAGAGCTTGGTGCTCGGTCGCGGCGGCTCCTCCTCACGCACCACCCGCAGGATCTCCAGCAGCCCCTTCTTCTCTAGCTCCTTGCGGGCGAACGGCGGGGACCCGGTGAGCAGTTCGTACAGCAGCACCCCCAGGGCGTACACGTCGCTCCGAGTGTCGATGTCCAGGTTGTTGAACGTCGCCTGCTCCGGAGACATGTACTGCGGTGTGCCGACCACGCCGCCGAAGCCAGTGTCGATGGTCGCTTCCGTCAGCGTCCCGCCGGTGGCCTTCGCAACGCCGAAGTCGATCACTTTCACCACCGGCTTGTCGTCGTAAAGCGCGATCAGCACGTTGGACGGCTTGATGTCGCGGTGGATGATCCCCTTCTGGTGCGCGTGCTGGATCGCCTGGCAGACCGGCACAAACAACTCCAGCCGCTCCTTCGGGGTCAACTTGCGCGCGTCGCAGTAATCGGTGATCGGCACTCCCTTGACCAACTCCATCACGAAGAACGGGCGGCGGTCGTGGATCCCGCCGTCGAGCACTTTGGCAATATTCGGATGGTCCATGAGCGCCAGCGCTTGCCGCTCGGCCTCGAAGCGAGTCAGGACCTGCTTGGAATCCATGCCCGCCTTGATCAGCTTGACTGCGACGTAGCGCTTGACTGGTTCGGTCTGCTTTGCGCGCAGACGGCGCCCATGCCGCCTTCACCGATCGGTTCGACCAGGGTGTATTTCTCCGCGATCACCGCCCCGACGTGCTCGTCCTCGCCGGCGTAGTCCGCGGTCGGGGCGACCGTGAGTGTCGCATCGTCGGCTGGTGAGGAATCATTTGCCCGGAGCAGGGCTTCGACGCGGGCTCGAAGGTCGATGTCGTCGCCGCATTCGCGGTTCAGGTAGGTGGCCCGCTCGGCCGGATCAGCCAAATCCGATGCGGCCAGAAACAGTGATTTCGCACGTGCGGGGTCGATGGGCATAAGTCACCTCCGGGGCGAGTCTGTTATCAATGCCCCGTTTGTAGACGAAGTGTCTCGCGCTTTTCGCATTATTTTCCCAGAGCGTCACGGAGCCAGGCCCGGGCGTACTTCCAGTTCCGGTACGCGACCGGCCGCGACACCCCCAGCGCCTTGCCCGCCTCTTCGACCGAAAGCCCGCCGAATAAGTGGAGAGTGGCGACCTGAGCTGCCGTGGGATCTTCCCCGGCGAGGCGAGTCAGCAACTCGTCGAGCGACAGGACCAGGTCGAGATCTTCCGCCAGCGAGCCCGCCTGGTCGAGGAGTTCGAGCCGGACCCGCCCGCCTCCCCGTTTGAGGCGGCGCCGATCGCGGGCATGGTTGACCAGGATTCGGCGCATCGCTTCCGCGGCGGCAGCGAAGAAGTGGCTGCAGCCGTCGAACTGCTGCTCGCCGACCAATCGCAGGTACGCCTCGTGGACCAGGCCGGTCGCGTCGAGCGTGTGACCGGGGCTCTCGGACGCCATGCGAGCGGCGGCGAGTTTCCGCAGCTCGTCGTAAACGAGTGGCAGCAAGTCGGCCGCCGCCTGGCGGTCTCCGCCCGCGGCAGCATCAAGGAGGCGAGTCAAATCGGCCATGCCGTCCGAGTTTATCAACGATGGCTGCCGCGATCACCTGAAAACCGGCGCCGGCCCGCTGTAAGGGAGAAATGGGGTCGGGAGTGCTCTGTAGAACTGGCGCGACCAGGTCACCGGATTCAGCGAAGTCGACAAGAGGTTCTCTTTACGGGCGTGGCTCCGCCGCAATCGCAATGTCGATCCGCGTGAACGATTTGTTCCCTGCGCGGTATTGGAGAAGCCCGGTTCAATCGGGCAAGAAAGTCGATCCATGGTCGTTCAGACGCCGATGGACTCGCTTTTCGTCCGAGGTCCGATAGACGGCAAGCGAATAGCCTCAATTCGCTTGCCCGTAGATGGCGAGGAATCGGTCATCGGCAGACATCTGATGGAGAGGATCAGAAGGGTTAAGAAGATCAAAACGGTCAGGATTCTTTGTTCCTCTCAACAATCATTCCTGACCCCTTTTTGTTTCACCCTCTTTCCCATTGCCCGGTCACTCGATAAGCTGTGTAGCCATTTATTGCTTGCCGCAAAAGAAAACAGGATGCACTTCCCATTATCACGGCTTCCTAGCTCTTAACCGAAGGGCCTTTTGGCCATGCCGATTGCGGATTGCCTGTTTCTCCGTTTTCTCGCTTGACAAGAGGCAAGGGGGGGGGGGGGGGGGGGGGGGGGGGGGGGGTAGAGTTCATTGCACATCATCCAGGATTGGCATCGTGGAGACAAATCGTGAAAACCAAATTGCTTCTTTTGGTGGCCGTCAGCCTGATTCTGTCAAGCACGGTCAGAGCGGTTCCGCCAGTGGGAACCGTCGCTTGGAACTCTGGTTTTCCGAAGACGGGCACAGGTGTTGGCGAAATTGATGTAAAGTTCACGATAACCCCCGACACGGGATGGAGCATTTCGTCCGCGCGAGTGGAATCGTGGGAGGATGGCAAAGAAGTCATCACTTCCGCAGCCCTGGCGGTTCCATTGACAGCCCCCTACGTCGTCGACGGAACGGTCGGTCTACCTGACGGCGGAGCAACCTACAATTTGGTGGCCAACGTCGTTGTGACCAATGGCACGATGATGAAGACCATTCGAACCACGGTTGGACGGGCGCAAGCGAAGGGTCCGTAGCCCATTTTGAGTCTTGACAGCACTCGCTGGGGGACTATGCTCTTTGCTCCTGAACGGGCTTCGAGCCAGGAGGGCAGCTATGGTAATGTCCAGCGGAATGGCTCGCGCGCGGTTATGCGCGGACCTTACTCGAGACGGTCGTCGTCGTCGGAATTATGGTGCTGCTTCTTGGCCTGTTGCTCGGCGCTATCTTCCAAGTTCGCCAGGCCGCGATCACTGTATCTACCAAGAACCAACTTCACCAAATTGGCTTGGCTGCGCATAACTTCGCTGCCACGAATGGCGACGCACTGCCCACGCTTGACGGCAACCCCCGTGGGCCAACGCCGGATTTCTCGGTCCTAAACTCCTTGCTGCCCTACGTCGAGCAGGCTGGCCAAGCAAGAAATCCCCTCCAACCGGTGTCGAGTTTCATCAGCCCTGCCGACCCGACCATCCCCGGCAGTCCCCATCGCGGGGCAGGGCTCTCAAGTTACGCAGCCAACGGCGAGGTCTTTTTGAATCCGAGTCGTATACCGGAATCGTTTTCGGATGGCACCTCGTCCACAATTCTGTTCGGAGAACATTATGCATGGGATTGCCAACAGATGTGCTTTTACTTTGGGATGACAATTTACTCAATGGAACGGCGCGCGTCCTTTGCCGATGACGGCGACATCCGTCCAGTTACTAGCGGTTCTCCGCCCGTTTCCGGACCATCCTTGTTCAGATTGACCTTCCAACCCACTCCACCAAAGGCCCTCTGTAACCCGCTTTTAGCTCAAGGTTTGCACAAAGGGGGCATGCTGGTTTCGCTCGGCGACGGTGCCGTTAAGATGATCGCCCCCACAATTGATATGCATATATATTGGGGCCTCGTAACTCCGTCTTCCGGGGAGATCGTTCCCGAACTGTGAGCGCAACCGCAGCTTGCCGAGTTCGGAAGCCCTACAGAGTACACGAATACGAATCCCACGACTGCATTCATCGACGATCCGACATCAAACCCGGAACCGAGGTTCGTTTAGCACCCGCGTTGGGCCGAGTTTTCTCTTGTGTCGGCCTTTTCAACAACTCCTGAAAGTCAGCCCGTTCACGGACGGGATCGAAGTCGCCGCCGGGGTCGAGTCGGCTGCGATCGGTGAAACCGTGATCGAACGCACGGCCAAGCAATTCAATGCAGCGATCGCCGTAGCGCTTCACCAGGGCAGTTCGATCGGGGTCGTTCTTCGCCACTGCTCCTGTCGCGATTGAATATGCTCGGGCGGCGTAAAAGAGGGTCAGCCGTGCCTTGGGTTCGGTCGCCGCGGCTCGATCGGCGTCCGCGACGGCGTCGTTGTAGCGGCCGACCTTCGCGCGAGCGATCGCCCGCCAATACAGCCACTGGGCTTCGGGTCCAATATTGATCGCCCGGGTGAAGTCCTTCTCCGCATCCGCCCATTGACCCTTCACGACTTGCATTCGGCCCCGGTAGAAGAACCCAAGCGCGTAGTTCGGATCGCGCTGAACCATCGCGTCAAAGTCTTCGTACGCCGCGTCGTAGTCTTGACCCTGGAAGTAATTCATGCCGCGCAGAAAGAAGAGGTCCTTGTCATTGGGCCGGACGGCGAGCAGTGCGGTGAGGGCGGCGAGTTCCCCGTGACGGTCCCCGAGTTCATGGGCGCATTGGTACAAACCCCACAAAGCGCCATAATGGTTCGGCTCCATCTTCAGCGCCTTGCGATAGGCGTTCATCGCCTCCTTCGGCTTCTTTTTGATTTGCAGCGTGACGCTGCCGAGCAGGTAGTAGTCGCGGGCGGTTTTGAACCCGCCGTCCGCCTTGACCATCGCGGTCATGCGATCGCCTGCCTCGTCGGCTTCCTTGTTCTCGCCGAGGCGGCGATGCCAGAACATGCGGAGCATCAATTCGCCGGCCGTCGGACCAGTCTGGGTGTACCCTTGCGGCAAGTAAAGGGTGAGCGACGCGGCTCGGTCGAGTAACGCAAGAGCACGGCGAGTATTCGCCTTGCCAGCGTCGTCGTGCGTATCGAACAGCGCAAGGCGCATGGCGGCGAGCACGAGCAACTCATGACCATCGCGAAGCACCTCATCCGACTCCAGAGTCGTCAAATCGACGTTCATGCGCCGCTGCACAAATTCCGGTTCGGTCATTCCATAAAGGGCAAGCGCCGCCTCGCAGTTGATCAGGACCGTGTCCGGCATGCCGCTCAATCGGGCATCGCGAACGTTGTGCGCACCTTCCCGCAAGGCGGCCGCCGCCTTGGCGCGGAAGTCCCGGAATCGCTCCAGCGCGTGAAGCTTCTGTTGGGCGGTTGGGTGGAAGCTCTCCTGACCCGAAGCTTGCGCGAAGGCATCGAACTCTCCGAACAGGGCAATCGCGCGGTCGATGTCGTGAGCGTTCAGCGCGGCGTAAGCGAGGTGCTGCCGCTCTTCCACTTGCCGCAATGCTTCGCGACGCTTTTGCTGCCGCCAGACCGCGAAGGCGGAGAGGCCCGTGGCCACGATCACGAGTGCAGCCGCCGCGATCGCCGCGAACGTGAGCCGCAGCTTGCGGCGCTTGCGTTGCTCGGCCGCTTCGACGCGAGCGCGCTCGCGTTCGACCTCCGCTCGCCGGGCCCGCTCGTCGGCCGCGGCACGCAATTCGGCCACGGCCTTCGCGACTGCGCCCGCCTCTTCGGGCCGATCGTCTCGCTCCGGGGAGAGACATCGCTCGCACAGGGCGATCAACTCCGGCTCGGCATGGCAGGTTCGCAGCCGGGACCGCGCATCGTCCAACTTCCCCCAGGCGGCCATCTGACGCGTCGATTCCGCATTGTCGCCGATGTAGGGCGGCTTGCCGGTCAGAATCTGGCAAAGGATGCCGCCAAGGCTGAAGACGTCGCTTCGGCAATCGATTCGATCCACGGCGCCGATCGCCTGCTCCGGCGGCATGTACGCCGGCGTGCCGAGCAGGCTTCCTGCTTGCGTCACATCGCTCTCGTCTCGTGAAGAGCGAATCTCCGTGCCAATGGTCTCGCCGGGATCGCTGTCCGGAGTGGTCTGCCCCGGAAGCGGCAGGACCTTGGCCAGGCCCCAGTCCATGACCTGCACCTCGCCAAAGCTGCCGACCATGATGTTGGCCGGTTTCAAATCGCGGTGGATCACCCGATGAGCATGAGCATAGCCAACCCCCTGGCATACTTGCTCGAAGACGGCGAGCAGTTGGCCCAGATCTTGGCTTTCGTCGGGACGTTCGGTCAGCAGTTCGCCAAGCGTTCGGCCCTTGATTAGTTTCATGGCCATGAATGGCCGGCCGTCGGGCAAGGCGCCGACATCGTGAACCGGCGGTAGCACCGGGTGCTGAAGCTGACCGGTGATTTTCGCTTCTTCCAGGAAGCGCCGGGCAGCAACCGAATCGGGCGCGAACCGGCCGCGGAGAATCTTGACCGCGACTTCGCGATTGAACGTTGCATCGCGAGCCGCGTAGACAATCCCCATCCCGCCGTGGGCGATTTCGCCCTGGAACACATAGCGGCCGAAGTCCGCAGGCGCCTCGAACGATTCTTCGATCGTAGCCGCCGATGAATCTGCCGTGGCCGTCGATCCTTCGGGGATCGACGTAGCGGATTTTTCGACTTCCCTTGGACCTGTCCGGTTCGGCGATTCGGACATGCTGTCGGCTCCTCGAGGTTGACGCGACCTCCGTGATGATGACATTACGAAACGACTTTTGCCATTCAAAGATTACTTTTTGGATTAAGTGGGTCCGCAAAAGGTTTTTGACAATTGGCCGATGTCGCGGAGCCCGAAGCGCAGCGAGGGACCGCGACGAGGCGGCTGCGAAGTCGGTGAAAACTGCGGTTCGCCATCGCGGCGGAGCCCAAAGCGCAGCGAGGGTCCGCCGCTACCGGCTTACGAACATTGTCAAATTCCTTTTGCGGGCCTACTTAACTTGTGCCTACAGGACATTGTCGCCCAGTGGCTTGTCCAGGCTTAGATGTGGTGATCAGGCGTAGCGGAAGTCGCACGGCTTCCGTGAACGATTGCCGGTCACGGAGGCTTGGCGACTTCCGCTACGCCTTCATGAAGCGTTGATAGGGCCCTAGCGGAACCGAATCTCGTTTTGGTTGAATGTCCGGGAGCGAATCCCGGCGTGGGATGAACGATCCGAGTCCGTGAACGGCGGGATGATCGGCGCAGGAAGTGCAAATCTTTGAATGCTCGGTAGAGCGGAAATGATGGGCGATTCGTGAGCGATCACCAGCCATCCGACCGATTACAGGAGCTTCTGATCCAGAAACACCGTGTTGGCGTGGGTCATGCCGCGGACGATGTAGCCCTGCGTGGCAAGATAGTCGGCGGCGTCCGTGGTCATCTTGATGCCGCCATTGGTCAAGGTATCCACGCAAATGACCTTGGGGCGGTAGGTTTTGAAATCGAGGGTCTTGAGAATCGCAACTTCCATCCCTTCGACATCGACTGACAGGTAGTCGGGCGTCTTGCCGCCGAACTGATCGGCAATGACCTTGTTGATCGGCACCAGGGGCATCTTGACCACTTCCTGGATCACCGTTTCGCGATTGCTTCCCGTCTCACGCCGATGCGCTTCGTCAGCATCAAACGTGTTCATCTGCGGATGGTTCAGCACATAGTAGTCCGCCGTCTCCTCGACACCGGAGATGCCGACACCGATGTTGAGCACGGTATCGCCGGGCCGCTTGGACTTGAGTTCCTTGATGCAGGCGACGTTTGGCTCGATGAGCACGCCCCGTCCGCCTTCCCGATACATCAGGTAGGTGTTATTGCCGAGAATGGGCAGGAATGCGCCGACGTCGAGATAGCTCGGCTGTTTGACTCCGAGTTGCTGCAGCAGGGTCAGCGCGACAATGTCCTCGCCGTCTTGCGCGAAGGAGAGCTTCGTCCCGTCCGGCAATGCCTTGACCTTCCATTCGAGCGGCGTCAGCATCGCGGCGCCCGCCGTGCCAGCAACGCCGGCGACGGCCCCAAACAGAAAGTCACGACGAAACAACTGATTGCCACGCCTTGCGTTTTCCACGGTTGTTATCTCAAGGGTGGGCGAGATGCGATTCGCCAAGGATAGAACAATTTTTGAGGCGAGCGGCGAGCAACCGTCAAATAATCGAGCAAATGGGATGAGTTGGATCGCAATTGCTGAGCCCCGTCCCAAGTGAGCTGGACCGGTCGTTCAGACGGGTTTCTTCGAGATTTGTTACAGCCGGCCGGAATTCATTTGCGATTGCCCTCCCTTAGCCGATAAGCTCATTTCAACTCCCAGACTCTCGCCCGGCACTCGTTTTGCCGGTCGGTTAGAATAAGGATGGATCGCCGGTCACGCCCGCGGTGGTCCATGCCCGATCGGCCTTGGCATTATGAGAGCATTCGCTACCGTCGTACCGCAACTTCGGCACGTCCTCACGCGGGGGCGATGGTTCACTCCATCCGTGATCGTATTGTTCGTTGGCCTGGAAATGTTCGGCCGCCGAGCGACCTCCGACGTTCACGATACCGTTGGCGCCGTCGTCCTCCTCCTGATCATTGCCGGAATCGCCGTTCGCCATCGGGTCAATCCGATCTTCTGGGTCAAACGGCTTGGCGGAGCGCTCTGGTGGCTGGCCCGATTTGGCGATCGATTCAAGGTCGACATCGGGCCCGATCTGCGTGGCACGCCGGTTCTTCCGCAACGGGTTCCGGCGGTCGTTCACCTCACGGGCCTGCTATTGGTCGTCTGGGCCGCTTTGGCTGCGGTCGTTTGGTACTACTGGCCGGAAGGTTGGCGATCTCACGTCGTCTGGCTCACCTACACGGGCTATCTGGCGCTCATGAGCCTTCTGTGGGGGTTGCTTTTTGTAGCTTCGCTGGGCGGCGTCTATTTCCCGATTATGTTGCTCACCCGCCTGGCGAGGTCGGGCCGCCCGGGGGAGCCGCGCTTCTCGCGCGGACAGCTGGTTTTCCTTTCGGTTTATCTGACGGTGACGACGGCTGCCGCCTGGATTTTCCCGCTTTGGCCGATGCTCGCGTTCGCGGGGTTCTGCTGGCTGGTCGTCTGCTTCCTCAATTTGCTTCCCAATCAGCCGGGCTCACCGCAACTCATCTGGCGCTCGCCCAAAAGTCGCAAGGTGTATTGCATTCCCATGCGGCGGCTATTGCTCACGGTGACGACGCTGGCGGTGCTTCTCTTGACCGCCTTGATCCTGTCGGCCGCGGGTGGCGAGATCTACGGACATCCCGAAAACGAAAATACGATGCCGCTGACCAGCGTGATGGGCAATTGGCTTGCCTGGCTGACCCCGGGCTTGCTGCTGTCCGCGGGGATCTTTGTCTACCTGGCCTGGCGGAATGATCCAGCCCGAACCGGCCGGCCGTTGGCACATGTCGAGGGCGTCGCCGCGGCTGATCGGCGGGCCATCAGCGCCCTTTTGTACCGTCGCGGGTGGCTGGCGGACTATACGGCGGCCGCGCCAAACGATGTCTGCATCAAGATCGTGCATCCCGAAGCGTCGCAGGCATACGAATTCGACCCCGATTGGCCGCTCGCCGTCAGCCGAACCGATCTCGAAGGCGAATTCATCTACACGCGAATGGAACGCCGGGATGAGATTCAGCTTCGCCGCCAATTGCTCCGCGGTCTGTCGAGAATCTTCCACGAAGCAAAGGGGCGGGCGCATTCCGGCGGCTGTGGCTACTGGCTGGCGCCACACCTGTGGTTCGTTGCCGGCCTGACCCGCGACGAAGTGACCGGCGGCGAGGAAGAGCCGACGTTCCTGACCGAAGTCGTCGGCCCGCCCTATGCCGAAGCGCTGGCCCTGCCCGTTCGACGCTATGCCTATCGCCTGCTGAAGGCGCTGCAGGTCGATTTGATTTTTGTCGAAGACGGCGTGAGTTTCCGCAAGCTCGTTCGGGTCTTCCGGACCTTGTTCGAAATCTTCGATAAGGGGGCGGGCCGCAAACGCTCCGAGGAAGTCCATTTCCAGGGAATGACCAAGGTCAAGGTGATGTTCCACGACTTCGACGTGGACGAGCCTTTCCGTTCGACCAAGTATCCCGAACCGAAATTCGCGCCGCTGGCCCGTCTCCGCGTCCTGCACGTCTTCCGCGACCGAGGCGGCGAAGAAGAATTCATCGAACCGCCGTTCAGCCAAGACCAGTCGCCGGCGCCGGTGCTGGTGGGGGTGTAACCGAACGCTGCTGCGATTATTTGCCGCCCAGAGGAATTTTGCAATGTTGTTGGAAGGACATGTCGAGAACGGGCAAATCGTGATTGACGAGCCGGCGATGCTGCCGGAAGGCGCCAAAGTGCGTGTGGAGTTGATGTCGCCGAAACCCGAAACCGCGATCCCGACCGTCTACGATCGACTGAAATCGATCGTCGGGATCGCCGACGGCCTCCCTGAAGATGCTGCGCACAACCACGATCACTATCTGTACGGCACGCCGAAAAAACCATGACGCCAGTCTTTGCCGACACGGCCTTCTATGTGGCGATTCTGAGTCCGCCGATTCGTTGCACGGTATCGCCACCGAATGGTCGAAAGTGAATCGCGTGCCAATCGTAACGACAGAGTTCATTCTGATTGAAGTCGCCAACTTCTTCACGCACCCCGATCAGCGGGGCAACTTCGTTCAACTCATGGCAGCAGTGGCGGCGGACCCGCAAACCGAGATCATTCCGAGTTCGAGCGAATGGTTTCGCAACGGATACAACCTCTTCGCGGCTCGACCCGACAAGCATTGGTCGCTGACAGATTGCACTTCATTCGCACTGGTGGAGTTCCCCGTGCTCGTCGCCGACCACCTCAATTGGACCGCGTACGGTCGGTGGCTCCCCAACGACCCTCGCGGCAGTCGTTCCCGCGCGATCCGCAACGAGCGCATTGTGGACTTGGGGGGGTCTTCCGGCCCGCTCAAGTGGTGAATGGAGTGGAATTGCGGAAATTCGACCGGTAGCATGCGATCGGCCGGGAATCCTTATGATTGAACTGACCAGACAAGAACAACAGGCTCTCGACGCCGGTCCCGAGCCGCGCTGGATCGACCCCCGCCCGCAAAAGTCCTACGTTCTAGTCGAGGTCGATGTCCCGCGGGTGCTCCACGTCACGAACAACCTACATGCCCGCCGGGTCCGGCGCAGTGCCTGGGGCGGCCGGGGATAGCCTGGTCGCGTGAAACGCCACAAAGTCTGCCACCGGGATCGGGCGCGAGAAGTAGAAGCCCTGGGCGGCCTGAACCTTCGCCGCCGCGAGTACCGCGAGCTGATGCTCAGTCTCCACCCCTTCGGCGATCACCTGCAGGCGCGAGAATTCTAGCAGGGCCTTGACTGTCTTAAGCCATTCCGGGGCGGGGCATTCGGGACGGATCTGGTCGATCAGCGACTTGTCGAGCTTGACCGCGAAGAAGTTGCAGTGCGCAGCACCGCCAGGTTGGCCGCGCCCGCGAACGTGACGTCGTCCAGGGCGACCATGGCCCCCAATCCGCTGCTGTTGTTGATCGACTCGACCCCGATCAGGTCGGGCAGCCCGCGCTCGGTGACCTCCAGGATGATTTGGTGCGCGTGTGCGATCAACCCGGATTTGGTTGCGACGTATGCCATCCCCCCGCGCCCCAGGACTTCCGGCGGGACGTTGACGCTGACGTGGGCGTCCGGGTTTACCCGGAGCCAGTCGCCCAGTTCGGCGGCGACGGTGTCCAGTACCCAGTAGGTAAGCATTCCGGACAGCGGCGTATTCTCGGCGACCGGGATGAACTCGCCCGGCGGGACGACGCCGGTCGGCCGGCGCCAGCGGATGAGCGCTTCCGCCCCGACACACCGACCGTCCGCGAGGGAAATCGTCGGCAGATATTCCAGGAAGAACTCCTCCCGGCTCAGGCCCTCGCGGATGGCGTCTGGATCGATCATAGCGTGTCACGAACAGTCTGAGAGTGGCGGACTCGAATCCGAAACCAAACGCGCGTGGGCCGAACGGCGAATTGGAGCAGCCGCCGCCCTGGAGGACAACAAGCTTCAATCACCGACTTCAAGGCGGCCGTCTGCTCCAATTCTTGTTCGGCGTCTGCGGCTTACCCCGACCCAGCCTTCCGTGGCAGCAGGACCGGGCGCGCTGCCACGAACACTTGCCGGCGATCCTCCAGAACGCCATACCGCATCGCCAATGGCGGCACGATTCCGATCCGCAGGTGTCCAGCCTCCCCCTTTAAGTCCACCAGCGGATCGCCAAACTGCGGGTAGACTCGCAATCGGCGATGGAACTCCCGCAGCGCCGCGAGAAACGCCTCACCGTCGCCGCGGACCCGCGACACCTCGGCCAACTCCAATAGCCGATCGTACACCCACGCCGACAGGTGCACCTCGTACGGTTCTGGCGGCTCGGCGCTCACGATCCGCGCACACGCGCTTCCGCCTCCGCGATCAGCGACTCGAACGGCCGACCGCGGCCCGCCTCGATCTCCCGCACTCCGTCCAGGTACTCCTGCATATCGAACGTTTGCTGCGCCCAAGCCAACAGTTCCGGCGGCACCGGCTCACGGGGGAATGGCTCAGCGGGTCCGGTCGGTGTTGGGGTCATTTGACGCTACTCC
Source organism: uncultured Gemmataceae bacterium (assembly GCA_963773845.1). Classification (GTDB taxonomy): domain Bacteria; phylum Planctomycetota; class Planctomycetia; order Gemmatales; family Gemmataceae; genus SIAJ01. Next base: position 1,465,700 of record CAVZCU010000009.1, on the reverse strand, counting down.
TCTTCATGTAACCTTACTCAAGTATACCACCTGGCCGACCAGCACATGTTTTGACGGAACGACGAGCATAAAGTGCCGCGGCCCAAATGACAAGCAACCCACTCAAAGACTTCGAGGCGGCGGTCACGCCACATTGCTTATTCTTGACTGCTGCGCTGCCAATGCGTCACGACGGAGAGCCGTCACGTACGAGATTCGTAATCTACAAAGCCAATCCGAATGTCGGGGTCAACCGCAAGCTGAATCGTTACTGAAATCGGAAACCGCTGTTGATCGAATGGATCGCCACTTTGAATGCACCAGAATCGATTCGGAGCAACGATGCAATCTTCAAAATCGATGTACCGACCTCTCCTATCATTGATGAAGCGAGCCTCGCCTCTGACGTAGGCGGCAAAGGAGAACAAAGCGGTTTCGGCATTTTCTCGGAACAGCGACGCCTGAATGACACTTTCAAGTTGCCAGAGAGTGAATAACAATCGCAGTCCGTCGCGTTCCAGCTCGTAGCTGTGCGACACCGCATGCTCTTCGACCGTGGGCTCGACGGCGAAGAAATCGAGGAAATCGGTATCGTTCCATCGAAGTTGTGGCATCACTCTGAACGGGTTTCCGTAGTTTCGCGAGTAAGGCGAACGACTACCTCACCCGCCGCGGCGGCTGGTGAGCCGATGAATTCGTTGAGCTGTTGACGCTGCCGCGGTCGGGTGTAGCGACTCGTTCGGCGTTGGCTCCCGCTGTCGTGGACAGTTCGGCGTTCCAGGCGCGGACCAGCGACCAGTCGATTCGTGCCACCCATATCGCCTCGTTCGGCGAGTAGACGGCCTCCGCATCCGCCGCAAGTTCCTCGTCGTGAATGATCAGGGGCATTCCGTCCCACAGCCGCACACCCAGTCGCGCCAGGTCGCGGAGCGTGCCCGCGCAATTCAGGCGCACCCGGCCTTCGACATCGGCGTTATTGAAGTCTGCGTAGATTGACTGAGTGTCCATGTCTCATCCCTCAGCGCGGGCCGGGTTGGGCACGGTCGGTGTCAGCAGCGCCGCTGCAACCTCTGGAGTCAACCCAACGAGCGTCGCGTGGTTGGCGCTGCGTCCAGAAGTACGGACCACATCCCCACCGGCGGCTCGGACTTGGGCGACGGTGGTTATTCCCACTCGGCCGTGCGGGATTCCTTCGGCTAGTTCGGCCGCTGACAATCCAGCCGCCGACTCAACAGAGACGCCGGCAGCACCGCTGGGATGAACGCCGAAGCCTCGATCTACGTCTTCGGGGCGGTTCCGACCGCCGCGCACGACCAAAGCCTCGTCCGGCAGCAAGCCCGCCCCTTCCGTTCGGTAGTGAAGGTCCGCGCTTGAAGTATCGCTGTTCGCTATTCGGATTACAAGTCGTGTCGCAACAGTCGCGGAATTAGCGATTGGGCCGCTGTTGCCTCAACTTTGATACGGCAGCCGCCCTTTTTCCCGGACTGCCTGCGACCAGCGGTCGCAGATGCCCCGGAGCGGTTCGACTGAGTCGTCAATGAACTCTTCGACGGCGACCCGCTCGGCCTCAGACAGCCCCAACACCTCGAAAATGCACTCACAAGTTGTGAGGAAGTCGGCGCAAAACGGACACAACTCCCGATTGCAAAATAGCTCGTGGAGTTGGCCGACCGACACACCGCAACTCGGGCAAGGCTCGACCATCCGGTGCGCCCCCTGTGGCCGAATGTCAAGTTGAGCTGGCCCCCCTGCAACGGCTTTGAACAATGCTCGCCGACGTCGGGGCGGGGCTCGGCTCCAACTTTTTGTTCGGCGATTTTAGCCGGCCCGCTCGATCCCGGCGAGATTGTCGAACCATTGGCCGACCGGGCATTCGGGGTCCACCGACGCGACGTGGCCGCCGCACGACACTGCGACCAGCCGGCCGGGCAAGGAAACCAACCAGGCGTCCCACCTGGCCTCTGCCGGGTCCGTCCACGGGGCAACCCGGAGGATTTGCCCGCGGTCGAACTTGACAGTCAGGGTGTGCCCGGCATCCACGGACCAACCCACTACCGCACAGCCGATTAGGGCGGCCACGGCCCGCTCGGCCGGCGCTCGGTCGTCGTCCGCACAGGCTGACAACCCGTCGCCGTCAATCTGCCAATCCGCCTTATTGGCGTTCACCTCATACGGCGGCTCGGTCGGCTGACCGTCGCCTGTGTGTGGAGAAATGCATCCGTCGCCGAAGCCGAGAAACAGGACGTTGGCGTACCCGAGCCATCCGGAGGCACACCTGTGCCCGTCGAGTGCCTCCGCCAACGCGTCGGAAAGTAGGTTTCGGCCTGCCTCCATCGACTCCCCCTGCGCCGAACGAGGGCAATAAGCTGCCGCCGCCTTAGGTGAATTCGAACTTCAATCACCGACTTCGAGGCGGCGGTCACGCTTCATTGCTTGGATACTCCTCACGTCCCCATCGGTGACGGGTCGGAGCCTGTCGCCAATTGGTAAAGAGATCACGGGATTGCTCCTGTGTCTCCACGTGGAAGTTTCAGCGAGTACGCGGGGTACTCGCAACCACGATGCGGGATCAGGACGACCCGTCACCAACGAGGACATGAGCGTGAACTACAACACCCAACACAAATTCTACTGCGGCGTCGATCTGCACGCCAGAACGATGTTCACCCACGTGCTCGACCACAAGGGCAAAACCGTTTTCGAGAAGGACTTGCCCGCCGACCCCGACGAGTTCCTGCACGCCATCAAGCCCTTCCGCAAAAACATCGTCGTGGGATGTGAGTGCATGTTCGCCTGGTACTGGCTCGGCGATTTGTGCGCAGAGTAAAAGTCTCTTCGAGCGAGTGACAGTCGTCCGCTCCGACCCCGTTGTGTTCGCATGGCTCCCGAGTTGGCCGCGCTCGGCGTGATGGTTCCTCAAGCCGAAAGCTTGCGCACAAATCGCCGACCAGGGCGCCAAAGTCGCCTTTCGCTCCGCGAAAGGAAAGGGCGCGCCGCTCGCGAGACGGTTCAATGCATTTCCGGGTGCCGCCGCTGCTTTCGCGGAGCGAAAGGCGACCATGGCGCCGATTCGTGCACAAACTCGAAGTTTGAGGCGAACTCGCTGCGGATCGACAGACGAGATCAACCTGACGAGAACAAGCGTCGTCGCGCCCGGCGACGCGATCGACCGATGCGGCCCGACCGACGAGTCAACGACTAACTGAGCCGATGCGGCCGAGCGCTGGAACCACGACCGACGGGGTCTCGATTCCCCGCGAATTCGCCAGCGTGAAGCCGCTACCCTTCTGGGATCGAGCTATTCTCTTTGAATGACCGTCGAGTCGGCACGGAGAGGTTTCCGGGGCGTCGCGCTTCGGCGCGACAGTCGCTTCATCGAAAGGTGAAGAGACCCGACCTCCTAAGGCTGTTTGGTGCCGCTCGAATCGAGTGTGACACCGTTGCACGAGCCATCCCGGCGCTGCGTGATATCGGGTCGAAGCTCTCCGACAGGCTTGAATAAAAATATCGACATACGTCGTTAGAACAGACGTACCCGCTCTAGCTATTAAGACGGTTAGTCGCTGCTTCCCTGTCTTAGGGTATTCCCAGGCCCGCTTTCAGGCAGTCGTTGAGTTTCAGGTTCATGGCCGGCGACAATGTTCCCAGCCTCTGCGCGATGGTGTTCGTGTCGACGGTCGCAAGCAACAGGCAGGACACGACGGAATCGTGAATCAGGCCAGTTGCCTTTCCCTCGGGCGTGTTCAAATCGATGAACAGACAGGCGGGGTCGCCCGCCAGCGCGAGATTCTTCGTAATCTCGGCGACGACGACTGTGCTCACGGCTCCTGCATAAACGTCGGACTGCACGACCACGGCAGGCCGTTTCTTTCCACGCAGTCCAGACGGATGTGGGAATCGGACCAGAATCACGTCGCCCCGGTTCATGTCTTCTCCGGGAGATCGTCGTATTCGTCCATATCCTCCCAGCCCGCGTGCTTGCCAGCCTGCCACGCGAGGGCATGACGCTCCTCGCTCGTCCACGGGCTGTCGTCGTATTCGTCTTCCTTCAGCCGCTTGTATTCGTCAGCTCGGAGCAAGACAAATTTCTCCTTGGTCCTGGGATTCACAGCGTGCAGGGGAGTGGCTCCGGGCTTTTCGAGAGCTTGCATTTGCTGTTCGGATAGCTCGATCATGGCTGCCTCCTTTTCATTATCGTACAGCCGAATCACTTGCTGGACTATTCAAGTCGACCCGCACACGTTGATCGAATGGTTGGCCGCGGCCGCCACTCACCCACATCGCGGCGAATGTTGTGGGTGACCATCCTACCAGATCCGACACTTGTCCGTCCCCTGCTTCGACGACTCGCAAAGCGCCATCCCGCCGCCGCGCGACATCAACGGAGAAGAACTTGCTCGGAATCCTCTCCGCGCATTGCCGGACTATATCGGGGACAGACGTTCCTCCATTCGCGGGATACCCAACGCCATGCAGAACGAAGTACCGCTGCTCGGAATCCGCAATGAAGTCCTCGACCCGGCGCACGCAGATGCCGCCTTCGATCTCGTCGCGGTACTCCCGCATCTCGGCGATCACTGCCGGGGCTTCCTCCGGTTCTCGCACGATGGAGCCGCGGGCGGTCTTAAGCGACTTCACGTAGTCCTTCAAGAAATACGCACCCCAGCCCAATGCCCGCAGTTCCTCGACCAGGTCAACGTCTGCTCGGTAAACACGCGTCTCTGGCGTCAGGTCAGAGAGCAGCGGATACCAGTTCGGCAGATGGTGCGTGGCCAGATACTCGATTGGGCTGGTGAATGCTGTGGCACCGCACTGTTCAATCGCCCGGACGAGGGCGGCGTATTCGTCGGCCTTGACCATCCAGCCTCGGTACACCGTCTGAGCGCCCGGCGGTACGTTGCGGAGTTGTTTGGTGCCGGCCAGCACCTCGTCGGAACACAACGATGAGGAAAACCCAGCTTGTGTGAGGGCGGCCCATTGGTCGGCGAATATCTCCTCGGGAGAAGCAGGGTCGGCTGAATCCCGTGAAAAGACAAAGTGAATCGCCACGAATCGGAGCCTCGTGTCTTAGCGTTCGGCGGCGCGACTATTGCTCGTGATCTCCCGACATACCTTGTTCGCGCGAAAAACTGGCGGCACGAACAGACTCATCAAGCATTTCAATCTCTCGCAGAGTCGCGCGATCATTCGCTTGTGCCGCCAGGATTGTATGGGAAAAGATGGCCAACCGAGCGCTGCAACCCGCTACGGGAACAGCAACTTCCCATCGATGAATGCGGAGTTGGTGGCCATTTCCCTCGACCGGCTCCACATATTGTTTGATGGCCAACCCGTCATGCAGCGGCTTGTAACCACTCTCTTTGACCAAACTCGCTACCATCTGCGTGCCGGTTTGTTTGCCGTTGGAGCTAAAGCTCAAGACATTTAGCCGAAATGTTCCTGAATCGGGCCTGTCTTCGTAGAACGTGCCGCCTCCTTCGGGCTCGTATTCCTCGTTCCAGGTGGCTGGAATGTCAAAGCGGACGATGCCGCCGCGATAGCAAATTGTTTTGAACCGCGACATTGACTTTACCTCCGCCGCCGAAGGCCAAGGAACCTACGCGGCGGGCTCCGCGCCGTGGGGCTTCGCGTCTGTCCGCGGCTTGGCTCGCGGAGCACACTGCATTGGTTCTTGTTGAGCTAAACCCGCCACGCGGGCCACGACGCCTATGGAGATTCAATCGCGTCGGTCTTTCCCCGCGATTGATTATCCCGGTTGGCCGCCGCTTCGCAAGCACTTTTTCGCCGTTCCGATCGGTTCTGGTCGGCGTTTTGTCCGCGTCTGGAGCGACGATCCACTCGCCTTTTTTGTCCCCGTGCGCACCCTGTCTGTATGGGCTGGGCGCGCCGAAGCGAATGGTCGCCTTCACCGGCACGAAGACGCTACGAACTGTTGATCGACACTCGCGGCATCGACCGACACTCCAATCGCTTGCTGCCACAGCGCTCGCAATAGCTTCCATCGCGTCGGCTGTCACACGTTGCGGCATTCGTTTGCGACGCACCTGGTCGAGCGCGGCGTCGATCCAAGAACCATCCAAGTGCTGCTGGGCCACGAGAGCCTGGAAAGAACCATGCTCTACACACACATCGCCCGCAAGGGGCCGGCGGGTGTGACCAGCCCTCTCCACCTGCTGAGCGACATCACCGACGACGACTTGCGAGCCGCGGCGGCGGCGAATCAGGACTCTCCACGTGTTGGTGTCTGGTTTGGTTTGAAATGCTGTACGCCAACGGCGTTAAATCTCGAAGCCCAGGGTTGAACGCGCAGCGTTCTACCCTGGGTAACCGGCATAAGCGACGTTCTACCGCAACGCGGTTATAGCATGCGAGTCCGGGCAACACATTCGCCATTCGCTCAAAGGCAAGCGCTCGACACGACCCGCGTGATATAACCGCGTTGCGGTAGGCCGTGCATTCTTCGCGGCGTACCCAGGGTAGCCCGCAAGCGGGCAACCCTTTTTTCTAAGCATGTCAAGGCGTTTTTTTTCGGGGATGCCACACGTTCTTTACGGACGGGGAGTGCTCGGCTGCGGCCTTCGCGGCCGCAGGCCGCGGAGGACGCAGCCGAGCACTCCCCGTCCGCCGCCCTCCGTTCTCCTCGATCCTTCGACCATCGTTCCTGTCCATCCGCCTCGACTCGTCGCCTACGCCTCCTCTGAACTTCGGCCATCGGCTAGCCCAAACCTTTTGCCTGGAATGTATCCCGATCGTTCGGGACCATCGAATTGGCTCCATGGAGGATCACGCCGATGAACTCCGTTGCGGCCCCTCGAAACTGGGCTTGGCGCTCCGCGAGGGGCGCTAAGGGTTGTTGAAGAAGGTGGCACAACAGAGGCGTCGTCTGCACTCGCGTCGATGCGCGCTCCTTTCGTTCGGGATTCCCTTCCGCACCACCACTCACGTCGGCGCCCGTGCCGACGCGTGTCTCACTCCGCGTTCGCCGATGTCACCGTTCGATACAACTGGTGTCGATCAAACGCCTCGCCACGCCCGCCGACCCGATACAACGCCAACGCCAATTTCCGCATCACGCCGATCACCGCCGCCTTGCCTTCGCCACGACGCAGCGCCTTCTGACGCCGATACCAACCCCGCACCGGCTCCTGCCTCAGCCAGCGCAACGCCGCCAGATACAACCACCGCCGCACCTCCGACGAACCACGCTTGCTGATCCGCAGCTTTCCTTGCCACTGGCCGCTCGAGCGCTCCGCCAAGTTCAACCCCATCGCCTTGCGATACGCCGACCCGCAATGGTACGCGCTCGGATCGCCCAGTTCCACCCACAACACGCACGCCGTCCCGATCCCGACCACCGCGCTCATCGCCACGATCCCCGCATGATCACGCGTCAACGCCCGCATCCGCCGTCGCGCCATCGCCATCTCGCGACGACAGCCCTGGATTTGCCGAACGAATCGACGCAAGCGCTCTTCATCCCAAGGGCCCATCGCCACGCCCACCGTCGACCGCGCGCTCAACACCAACGCCTGCGCTTTCTCTTCGCTCAAGAAGCATCGGCCCCAACTTCGCACGCGCTCCACGCCATCCAACGCCAGCGCCAATCCACGCGGCCCGCCGTACTCGGCCAGACACGCCAACATCGTTCCCGAACACAACGGCACGATCCGCGTCGCTTCCGGCCAATGCCGACTCAACAACGCCTCGACCCGACCGCACCACTGCATCATCTGACGACGCTGACCATCGAGCCAATCGACTTGATACGCCAGCTCCTGCTCGATCTCGGTTGGCTTCGGCATCGGCCACGGCCAGCTCTTGCCTTGCGCTGCCAACTCAGCGACCACCGCCGCGTCCTTGCCGTCGTGCTGCGACGGCACGCCATCGAATACCTCCGCATAGTCCGACGCCATCTTCGGACTGACCCGATGCACGACCACGCCCGCCCGCTCCAGCGCCTGCCGCGCCGCATCGCCGTAGGTCCCGGTCGGCTCCATCGCGACGATCAATTGCCGGCCCTGGCCCACATCACGCAACAACTCCGCCAGCCGAATCACGTCCGCGGGATTGCGTACTCGCCACGGGCGATCGAAATCGCCGACGCCCCAACGCAGCGTGCCGTAGATCCACTCCTTGCCGATGTCCAATCCCGCATGCACCACCAAGCCCTCGCGGCCGGCGAGCCAATCATCGAGTTCAATTCGATTGACATCGACGGCACGGTATGCTCTGCTCTTCACGGGGATGACCTCCTGTACGTGGAACCGGTAGTCGTTACCGAACACCATTCCACTTTCGAGGCATCCCCTTTTCCACCCCACCTATAGCCAACTGGGCTTCGAGATTTAACCGCGTTGCGGTATAGACAAACCCAATGCGTTTCGCTAACGAAACCGGCCTCGAATTGATAATCCAAAGTTCCCCAGGGTAGCCGACAAGCACGCACCGTGGGCTTCGCGATTCAACCGAGTAGCGGTACAAGCCAAACCACGGTAGCCCGCAAGCGGGCTACTCGGGGTGATCTTCCGCAACGACCGATCTTCCGACCCAATCCAACCTCGAATCGGTAATCCAAAGTTTTACTGAAAATATGTTCACTTTCATTTGACAACCGCCCATTTGGACCATTAGCTGTCATTGAGTGCGTGACAACACACCACATCTCTCGACGCGGGCTGACTTCGCTCCGCGGTTCCCAAGCCAGACCTTACCAATCACGGCTTGCACTTCTGGAGATTCCCATGAGCAGCAACCTCAAAACCCTTCTTCACACCGCCGCTGAAATGCGCGCTGTTGGGCATTCCTGGCAGGCCATCGCTGAGAAAGTCCAGCGCAAGACCTCGACGTGCCAGAACTGGCCGATCCGGTATCGCGCGCAGTGGGAGCCACTCCTGTTCCAGGTGCAAAAGAGTCGCTTTGAACAGATCCATCAGGAATGCGAGTCGCAAATGCACGGACTCATGCGTAGCGACGATCTCAAGATTCGTTTGAAATCGAACGAATGCTGGCTGAAGTATTCCACCAAGGCTTTTGGCATGGCCAGCGTCGTGGCCAATCAATCTGTTGAGAAGCCGAAGACGCCCAATGAACGGATCCTGGATGGGGTGCTGGAAGACATGAACGACTGGCGAGAGCGTCTGGACCGCAAACGAGCGATCCAGGGGTTGCCACCACTTACGGATGACGAGTTCATGCTCGAATGGGACCGACAGGGCAACGCAAGTGAGACGGAGTCTCGTGGGACGGATTTGCAATCCGTCCTTCCGGGTCCGGACGGATTACAAATCCGTCCTACTGGTGTGGGGGACGGATTACAAATCCGTCCTACTGGTGAGAACTGGTCGACAATTCTTCCCGCGACCTTGCTCGGCTTCTGCCTGATGCTTCTGGCGTTCGGCTTCGGTCAACGCGGGGCTGGTCCCAGTTCGTTCGCTCCACAAGGTGAGACGGCCCCGGTCGTTCGTACACCGTGGTCGGCGTCCCGATCGGAAGCTTTTCTCGACCCCCGATGTCCGACTTCCCCGGTCCGACCTATCCTGACACCATTCCCGCCGCCTGGCTCCGGCGCTGACTTCGCCACTCCGGAGCAAACATTGCTCGAGGTCTCTCCCATGCGCTTGCAACCGCGGCCAATTGGCTCGCTGATTGTTCTGTTCGGGATTATCGCGATCACCACTCCCGGTAACGATTCGGTCAAGGCCCAATCGAAAGCCGCGCCGGTCGCCATTGCGCCGCAATCGCCGACGATCGCCGTGCCGTTCCCACTCGGCGTGCAGCGTGGCCAAACCATGGAGCTGACTCTGACCGGCACGAACCTTGCCGAGCCAACCGCGTTGTGGACGAGCTTCCCGGCCAAGATTTCGTTCCCGACCGACAAGAACAACGGTAAAGAGGCCGCCAAGCTGCGCGTCAAGCTCGAGGTGCCTGCCGACGCCCCGATTGGTTTTCATGCCATTCGTCTGGCGACCAAGCACGGCATATCCAACACGCGCATCTTCTGCGTCGATGAGCTGCCGCAGCTCAATGAAACAGCCGACAACCACACGCTTGCCAAGGCCCAGGCGTTGCCGGTGCCGTGCGTCGTCGCCGGCCGGACCGACGCCGAAGTCAGCGACTTTTTCAAAGTGAGTTTGAAGCCCGGCCAGCGAATGACGTTCGACGTGATCGGCCACCGGCTCGGTTCGCAGCTCGATCCCGTGATCAAGCTGTACGACGCCCAGTCTGGCCGTGAACTGTCAGGCCATTACAGCGACGATGAGCCAGGATTGCAGAGCGACGCGCGCTTGACGCAGAAGTTTCCCAGCGGCGGCGACTTCGTCATCGAATTGCGCGACACCCGGCATCTCGGTGGAGCGGAATATTACTATCGCCTGCGCATCGCCGACGTGCCGGCCGCAATGACCGCGTTCCCATTGGCCATGAAACGCGGAACGAAGGGGATGATCCACTTTGCCGGCAAGCATGTCGATGGCGTTCCGCCAGTCGAAGTGACGATGCCCGCGGACCGCACGGTCGTCAACGTGGCTCCGAAAGGACCGACGCACTCCGGTTGGCCGGTGCCAGTTTATGGGTCCGATGTCGATGAACTCGTCGAACAGGAGCCGAACAACGAGCCGGCCAAGGCGAATCGGTTGCACGTGCCCTGTGGCATCACCGCTCGATTCCTGGAGAAGGGGGACGTCGACTACTTCGTCTTCACCGCGAAGAAAGGAACGAAGTACGCCATCATTGCCGAGACTTATGACATCCTTTCGCCGGCCGAAGTTTACCTCATCGTCAAGGACAAAAAGGGGGCCGAACTCGCCAAGAGCCAGCCACAGAATACGCCCGCCCGGATTGATTTCACTGCTCCCGCGGACGGCGATTTCTTCATCTATGCGGAGCACCTGAATTACGCTTCCGGGCCGACGGAGGTGTATCACCTGTCGCTCAAGGAGGAACTGCCGGATTTCGACGTCGAGCTACAGCTCGATCGCTTTCCCGTGGCGCCGGGCGAAACGACGCTGATCCCGATCGCTCCCGCGATTCGTCACAACTACACCGGACCGATTGAATTGACCGTGACCGGTCACCCCGGCTTTTCCGGAACGGTGACGCTGCCCAACGGTCCCGCCCCCAAGGCCAACCAGCCGGCGCCGCCCGCGGCGTTCCTGCCGTTGACGTGCAAGAGCAACGTCCCAGTCGGAGCGTACGAGATTCACGTGATCGCCAAGGCGACGGTGAATGGCAAGGAGATCAAGCGGTTTGCCAGCGTGGGAATTCCCATCAAGGCCGAGTTAAATGGCCTGGCGTTTCCGCCGCACGAGATGCTCACGTCGGTCGGCGTGGCGGTGACCGATAAGCCGATGTTCTCGCTCACCGTGAAGTTTGCACACCCGGAGGCGCTTCGCGGCGTGGCGACGAATGTCACGGTAATGGCCAAGCGATCGGCGGGGTTCACGGATGAGATCCAGCTAGCACCGGCGATGCTGCCGCCCAACGTCGCGATTGCCGCGAAGCCGATTCCGAAAGGGAAGAACGAGATCGAGTTCCCGGTGACCGTCGCCGCCAAGGGAGCACTCGGTTCGGTGGCGTTGGAATTTCGCGGCACGACCAAGACCAAGGGGAAGGATTATGCCTATTACTCGAATTCCGCATCCCTGAAGGTGGTTGAGCCGGTGGAGGTGAAGGCCACGCCGTCGCCGCTCACGCTCAAAATCGGCCAGAAGGCGAAGATGATGGTGACGATTGCACGAAAGGGGAATTACAAAGGTCCCGTGAATATCGAAGTGAAAAACCTCCCCGCGAATGTCTCCGCAACGAAGGCGACGATCGCCGCGGACAAGACGTCCGCCGAGATTGAGTTGACCGCGGGGCCGAAAGCCGCCGCGGCGAACAAGGCTGATGTTCACGTTGTCGCAACGGCCACCGCGGCTGCAAACCAAACCGCGAATTCGCCGAACGTGCTGCTCAAGGTTACGAAGTAGCGATTGCCCGGGCGGGCCTCAATCCAAGCGATATGGACTTCCCGCCTGGTCTTCGTGGCGAATTTCGTCGACTGCTTCTTTCTTGCCCCAACCCTTGTAGAGGCGATTGGCGCCATTGAAGACCACGCCCTGCCCGCTGCCGACGTTCTTGTAGGCGTGTATGACGCCCGGCGGCACGACCAGCCCGAACGGCGCCGATTCACCCACGACCCGGACTTCCCTGTTGCCGAACGTCGCAGACTGAGGTCGGGCATCCCAGAGGTAAACCTTGAAGTCGGACGGGCCGATGAAGCAGAAGTAGTCGGACTGATCGACGTGTTCGTGTGGCCCGCGTGCGATGCCCGGCTCCGTCATCGACATGTACGCCATCACCGGGTGGTAGGTGTCAGGCAATTCGTCGTGCCGGAACAATTCGCATAACCAGCCACGGGGATCGCGGTAAAACGTCAACGGCTTCCAGATCACATCGTCGATAGGACCGTCGCGAAAAGTCATTGGCTGAACCTGGTTGTGAATCCGGGCGTCCTGCAATACCGGGAAGGATACGGCGGAATGGACATGCCGTCTTCCCTGTAAGCCATCGCCCGGCGATCTGTATCCTTTACTTTGCCGCCCCCGGAGTCCGGAATGTCCGAGCGAGCCGTGCGCCCGAAGCCGACGATTTCTCGATCCGAATGGAGCTTGCTCCTTCTTCTCGCAGCCATCCAGTTCACGAACATCCTCGACTTCGTCATCATCATGCCGATCGCCCCGTGGGCGAAGGCGCGGTTCCACATTACTTCCGAGCAGTTCGGGCACGTGATTGCCGCCTACGGTTTCGCCGCGTTCATCGGTAGTATCCTGGCCGCAAAGTTCCTCGATCGCTTTGGCCGCAAGTCGGCACTGCTGACCCTATACGCGGGATTCACTGCAAGTACGCTGCTATGCGGTCTAGCGCCGACGTATGAAACGCTGGTGGCCGCTCGTGCGCTGACCGGGATTTTCGGAGGCGTGGTCGGAGCGGCCGTCATGGCGATCATCGGGGACGTCTTTGCCGACTATCGTCGTGGCACGGCAATGGGCGTGGTCATGTCATCTTTTGCCATCTCGTCTATATTCGGTTTGCCATTGGGATTGGTGCTCGTCGAATACCTCGGGACGGGCGCGCCGTTCATAGCGTTGGCGGGCGCGAGCACATTTGTGTGGCTGGGTGTTTCCCGAGTGCTGCCGAAGTTGCCCGCTCATCCCGAACATCGGACGTCACTGTGGCGTCTGGCCATTGAGCCGAACCATCTCATCGCTTATTTGTTTACGAGCGCTTTGGTGCTTGGATCGTTCACGGTCGTGCCGTACATTGCCGACTCGATGGTCGCGAACTCCGGCCAGCACAAAGAGAACATGAAGTACCTGTATCCGATTGGCGGCGGGTTCACGTTGATCAGCACCAACATCATTGGCCGTCTGTCGGATCGCTATGGCAAACGATTGCTCTTCCGCATCACGGGCGTCGCGGCCATCGGGATGGCCATTGTGCTCACTAATTTGCCCCCCGTGCCGTTGTGGGTGGCGATTCTGGCGGCGACTGCATTCATGGTGTCCAGTTCCGGTCGAATGGTTCCGGCGCAAGCGATGATCACGGCGAGCGCAAGTCCGAAAATGCGCGGCGGCTTTCTGAGCTTGAATGCGGCCGTCCAATCGGCGGCGATGGGTCTGGCAAGTTTGATCGGCGGCGTCCTGATCGGCCAAACGGAGGACGGTCGATTGCCAGGCTATCCACTTGTGGGATTCATTGCCGCCGGGTCCGCAGCGCTCAGTCTGATTCTCGCGGGCCTCTTGCGAAGCTCGGAAACAGGGCCGATGCGCGTGCCCGCAAAAGGGGAAACAGAACCGGCTAAAAAAGACGCGGCAGCATTGCCGAGCGGAGCGCCCGAACCCGTCACCGAGTCGTAACATTTTCTTTACGTGCCGAACGTCCCCGGCTAGGCTAATCCAAAGCTTTTCCGCCAGTATCGGCACTCCTTTGCCCGAGGCCATGGCCATGAACCTCTCCCGACTCGCAAGTGCGATTTTTCTTCTCGGGGCCAGCAGCCTTTCGATGGCGCAAATCCAAAAGCCGTTAAGTGAACCGACCAGGCCGCCGGGCTTGCCGACCGTCAGACCTTCTCCAGGCGCGTCCACAGCGGCAGGCAAGCTGCCCGTGGGCGCTCGCCTTCGGCTCGGCTCCAATCTTTTCCGCGAGCCGAATTACATTAGCGCCGCGAGTTTGTCGCCCGATGGTGGTCAGCTTGCGATTTGCGGCGGTTCAAATACTATCCGGTTTTTGGACGCACACACCGGCCAGGAAATTCGCCGAATCGGCATCCGCGAACCGATCAACACCCAGCAACTCCTGTGGACTTCGGACGGCAAGCGGTTGATCACGCGGGGCTACAACGGGATCAACGTCTGGGATGCCAACGACGGCAAACTCATCAAGCAGGCCACCAGTCCCAACCGCGATGGCCGAGACGGAACGATCCAGATGTCGGACGATGGCAACTTTGTCGCCATCGGCAATCAGTACAACGACGGCGTTGTCAAAGTCGTCGATCTGTCGACTGGCAACCTGAGGACAACGGTCAAGCCGATGCAAAACTCGACCGTGCACGGGGCACTATCGCCCAAGGGAGAACTCGTCGCCACTTGGGGCCAGCATTACAACCGCGGCAACGGCAAGCCGGAAGATCAAGCACTCATTGTCCGCACAATACAGCTTTGGGACGCGAAGGAGGGAAAAGAGAAAGCAAAGCTGGTGTCCGATATCTTTCAGATCACGAGCGTACGCTTTTCGCCGGACGGATCGAAAGTCGCGGCCGGCGGCAACGGCGTCATTCAAATGTGGGATGTGGCGACGGGAAAACTCGAACGCCGGTTCGCGGGCCGCACCGGACAGGGAGCCCAACTCATTTTCTCGCGAGATGGTAAATTCCTCTCCGCGGCGGGCCAGGATGGTTGTGTGCAATCCTGGGACACTTCCACCGGAAAGCGGGCGGGGATTTGCGACGGCGTCGCTCCGAATGTCGCCGGACTGCTCTATCGCCCGGATGGCCAGCTCATGGCTTGGGCCGTCAATGTCAACGCGATCGAGATTTGGGAGGTTCCATCCGGAAAACGATTGACCCCGTCGGGGGGACACTCCGCAGCGGTCACCTCGATCCAGTTTAGTCAAGACAACAAGACGCTCGTCTCGTGCGGAAACGACGGCAAGATGTTGCGCTGGGACTTGGCGACCGGCAAAGAGTTGGAGCCGTTCGAGCTGAGACAGAGCGAAGCGAAGCGGCGGATGTACGGCTACCCACGTGGATATATCGGACCAAGTCATTTCTCCCCGAATGGAAAATACCTGGTCGCGTCCGGTTCGACGGGTGGTGGAGCCGCCGTTTGGGACGTGGAATCGGGCCTGGAATTGTTCGCGCTGACGAGCGCAAGCGGATATATCGATCGCAGCGGCATCATCGCATTCTCAGCGGATTCGAGCAAACTGATGGCGATGAATCGCTACTCCGGCCGCGACCAGACATTCCCGATTCCCGTTTGGGACATGGAGACGGGCCTGCCGCTGCCCTCGTTGAAAGGCCAGAAGGGTGACTTTACATGCGCCGCCTTTTCAACCGACGGCAGTATTTTGACAACGTGCGCCTATTACTACCCGCCGAACGGTCGCCAGGTCGCCGAGGCATGGTCCTGGGACCTCGCGACTGGCAAGACACTTTCGCGCATTCAAATCCCCAATATGCAGATTCAATCGATCCAATACCTGGATCATCGGCAATTCGCCATGTTTACCAATTACAGCAACAACAAAGACCAGAAGATTTATGACGCGATGACCGGCGGAGAGGTGCGAACGCTGGAAGGCTCGAACAATTTCAACGGCGCCATGGCCGTCGCGCTCTCCCCCGACCGCCGGCTGCTTGCTTTCGGCGCACAACGAAATGTCTACTCTCCCGATGGTCGCCTGCAGCCTGGACGCATCATCGTCTGGGAAGTGTCGACCGGTTCAATCCGCTTTGAGATGATTGCGGGCGAAGGAACGGTGACGTCGCTGGCATTTTGCGCGACGGCAAGACGCTTGCCAGCGGCAGCACGGATACGACGATATTGCTCTGGGATTTAGCGGCTAACCTGGGGAAGGCGGATCCGCTCAAGCCGGGCGACCTCGATGAACTATGGCGATCGCTGGAAGGGGCCGATGCCAAGAAGGCGGAACAAGCCATGCGGAAACTCGCCGCCCGGCCAACGGAAGCATTGCCATTCCTGAAGGGACAGCTCAAACCAGTCGCGGGATTCAAAGCGGATCCGGAGCAGATTGCCAAAATGATCGGCAACCTGGATAGTCCGCGCTATGCCGTGCGTGAAGCGGCGATGCGCGACCTGGAACGGCTCGGTGGCAACGCACGAGCTGCTATTCAAGAGGCGATTCAGAAACCGGAACTGACGCCGGAGATGCGCGAGCGGCTCGAGAAACTAAAAGACAAGGTCAACAAACCCGACACCGGTTCGCGGTGGGTCCGTCCGCTCCGCGGCGTGGAATTGTTGGAGCGCATTGGTACACCGGCAGCGACTGCACAGTTAAAGGAGCTGGCGGCCGGCGGCGACGCCCCGCCGACGCGGTTTGCGAAGGAAGCGTTGGCACGCCTAACGGCGAAGTAAGTCCTGGCAACAGATGGATAAGATACAGGCTGATTGCCCCGGTTGATTTCGATACAGAGTCCTCACTCCTCGAAATCATCCTCTTCCGCGTCCCAGCAAGCGTCGTAATCGACGTTGCGGATCACCCAGCGGTTAATGTCACGCAGCATGTTGTGATGGACGATGTGGGTACACGGATACGTGCTCAAAAGCACATCGGCGCCGCGCCATAAAGCGCCAAAAAGTCACGTCGGGCCAATTCCAAGGGTACCACCTCGTTCGCGGCCCCGTGGGCAATCAACACGCGGAGGTCTTTCACCTCGTCGTCCCGGAACAACGGGCCTTCAGCGGGCCGTGGCAATGTGCCGTTGATCGAAATGACGCCAGCAAATCGCTGTGGCAATTGCAAAGCCATCCGATAGGCCACGCCTGCCCCCTCGGCAATGCCGGCCAAGTAGATGCGTTCCGAATGCACATGGAACTCGCGCCGCGTCTGTTCGACTGCTTTCAAGAGGTATTCGGCCAGAAGCGAATCGTGCTCGCCTGGCTCGCCCCAGGCGAATGCGGCCAAGCCATCGTCGTCGCGGAGATTGAGCGGCACCGGGCCACGCAAGCTCAGATACAGGCAGTTCCGCCTGCTAATCCGAGGCGCTAACCGCAGAACGGCTTCATCGCTGCCGCCGTGCGGGTGAAAGAACACGATCAAGGGATACGGATAATTGGGCTCATAACCGGTTGGCAAAAATGTGCGCACCGGCAACGACTTCGCGTGCGGCAGGTGCCAGTTGTAAACCCCCTCGGAGGGGAGCATCAAGGTGGAGAACAAGGTGCGCGGCATTGATACCACCGGTCAGAGGGGATGCACGTCACAGTCGGGGCCGGCCTGCCATCTCCGTACAGACGGCAACTCGGCGTGTGGCGGCTGCTTCCAGCAAGCCGCCATGGCTCAGTTCGGCCAAGTTTACGTTCGTGAGAAAACCGAGTCAACGTAGCTCTGGCCCGAACTTGAGGGAAAGTGGCGAGTTGGAGCCATTTTTCGTCCGCCTTTGCCGATCATGACAGATAGGGTAGGCATTGGCCTCCCCGGAAGCTGGTAAAGGCCTACCGGGTGGGTAAGCTGAGCGGCCATTTGGAGCAATTCACTTGCCGACCAATCGCTACAACCGGTGCGACCCCATGTTTTCTCAGGCCAGAATCCCGCGCTGTTGCAGGAACAGAAGCACGTCCGCGACCGCCTCTTGAGTCGATTTTTTCCCGGTATCGATCGTCAGTTCCGGATTAAGCGGGGCTTCGTAAGGATCGTCAACTCCCGTAAAGCCCATGCCCTTCCCATCGGCGACCGCCTGTCGCGCTTGCTTGTACAGTCCCTTGGGATTGCGCTGTTCACACACCTCAATTGCCGTATTCACATGCACTTCGATGAAGGGTATTGCCCCCGATTTGTTCTTCTCGTGGATGGCTCGTGCGGCGTCGCGATCCTTGCGATATGGGCTGATGAAGCTTGTGACGGCGATCAGGCCCGCATCGGCAAATAGCTTCCCGACTTCACCAATTCGACGAATGTTTTCCTCGCGATCTTCAGCTGAGAAGCCGAGCCCGAAGCGCTTGGCCGGCGCTTCCCGGTAGTTTCGAGTCTCGATCAGAATCTTCGGGCCGGCGTTCAATCCGAAACGAACGTTATCACCGTCAAGGACGTACGCTGGATGTCCCCGTTGGATGAGCACCTGTTCCAGGGCCACCGCAAGTGTGCTTTTTCCCGAGCCCGAGAGACCGGTGAACCAAATGGTGCAGCCCTTCTGCTTGAGCAACTGAGCGCGTTCCGCACGCGTGACGCTGCCTTCATGCCAGGTGATTTGCGTCGCTTTAATATCGCTACTCATTCCAAGACGCTCCCGAACAGGCGAATCGATTGTTGTACAGGACAGTCGGGCAAGCGTCCCGGTGACACGGCTGGGCAAGCACAACGCTTGCCCTACGGTAAATGAAACCGGTAAACTTCCCACACCCGACTCGCGGCCTTCTTTGGCGGATAAGCCATGTCTTCAGACCGAAATCTGCTGTTCGGCATCGTCGCCGTTCAGATGAATTTCATTCGTGCCGATGCGCTCATTCAGGCGATGAACGCATGGGTTCTCGAGAAGCACCGACCGCTCGGCGACATTTTAGTCCAGCAGGGCCAACTGAATTCCGAACGCCGGCAACTTCTGGACGCCTTGGTCGACGAACATCTGAAAGCACATGGAAACGATCTCCAGAAGAGCATGGCGGCTCTTTCGTCGGCGGCACAAATCGCTCGATCGCTTAAAGGTGTAGCCGATGAGGACGTCCAAAAGAGTCTAATCGCCTTTCCGGATGCGACTGAATCGGAAACGACGACATTTAATCCTCGCGAAGCCGGCGTGCGCTTCCGCGTCCTTCGCCCGCACGCCCAGGGCGGACTGGGGGAAGTGTTTGTTGCCGAAGATTTGGAATTGCATCGCGAAGTAGCCCTGAAGGAAATCCAGCCTCTCCATGCGAACAACGCGAATAGCCGCGGCCGATTCCTCATGGAAGCGGAGGTCACGGGCGGACTGGAGCACCCCGGCATCGTTCCCGTTTATGGCCTGGGCGCCTATGCCGACGGCCGGCCGTTCTATGCCATGCGATTTATTCGCGGCGCATCCCTCAAGGAGGCGATCGATCAGTTCCACGGGGCGTCCGGCGACGGGCAGCGGCCGCGCGAAAGGCTCGATTCCATTGCCTTCCGCCAACTTCTTCGCCGGTTTCAGGATGTCTGCAATGCCATTGCTTATGCCCACAGTCGGGGCGTGCTGCATCGCGACTTGAAACCGGGCAATATCATGCTCGGCCTGTATGGCGAGACGCTGGTCGTGGATTGGGGGCTGGCCAAGCCCATCGGCCGCGATCACTCGACGGAAAAGATCTCGGAAGTCGAACGGACATTGCAGCCGGTCTCGGGCAGCGGCTATGTCGAGACCATGATGGGTTCGGTGATCGGCACCCCCGGCTACATGAGCCCCGAGCAGGCGGGCGGGCGGCTGTCGGAGCTCGGCCCGGCGTCGGACATCTACAGTCTCGGAGCCACGCTCTATGTCCTGGTCACTGGGCAAGCACCGTTTCAAGGTCCCGTCCCCGAAGTGCTGAGACGAGTCGAAATGGGCGATTGTCCCCCGCCGAAACAGGTTCGCACCGACATCTCGCCGGCCTTGAACGCGATCGTTCTCAAAGCGATGGCTCGTCGTCGCGAAGATCGCTATGCCACGGCAACTGCCCTGGCCGATGAGATCGATCGTTACCTCGCCGACGAACCGGTCACGGCCTACCGCGAACCGTTCGTGATTCGCACACGGCGATGGGCCCGTAAACACAGAACATTGGTCACGTCCGGAGCCGCCACGGCCCTGGTGTTGTTGGCTGCTTCGATCGTCGGAACGATTGTGCTGGGCGACAAGAACCGGCTCTTGGCGCAGACCAACGACCGTCTCGATGCGACCAACGCGAAGCTCATCGCGACCAACAGCCAGCTTGATTCCGCCAACTTCAATTTGACGCGGACGAATTCGGACCTCGAAGCGGCGCGGAAAGACGCCGACGCCAAGCGCAGCTGCCGCGGAGATCGCTCGAGCGACAACGGCCGAGCAACGGGGCTTGGCCCTGGACACGGTTCGGGATGTGCTTCTGCGCGTCGATGACTTGATGAAAAACAACACGCAGCTCGTTCCATTGCGACTGGAAATCATCCGGCGGATGCTCGACGACGTCGATCATATCCGCGATCACGCTTTGAAGAACCCACTCGAGGACCGGACCGAAGCTATCGCGCATTCGCGCATGGGCGACATTTATTTCAAGGCGAATCGAATTGAGGACGCCGTCACATGGTTGACGAGAGCGCACGCGGTGCTCAAAACGCTGGCCGACGAGAAGCCCAATGATTCCGCATACCTGCGCAATCTGGCGGCGATCAGCCAGCAACTCGCGGAGGCCGAATGGCGGATCGGGCACGGCGTCCGTGCCCGATCGCTCTACGCCGAAAGTCTCAAGCTGCGACTGCGCCGCATGGAATTAGTGCAAGCTGAGGGAACGGAGATTGAGAAGGCCGACGCCGCCCTCGATGTGGCGGACTCCTATCAGAGCGTCGCATACACCGACTTGCGACTCGGTAACCCGAAATCGGCGATCGCGAACTATCGACTGTCCGACGACGCGTTTGAAAAGCTGCCGCCGCCCTTGCCGAACTTCCTGAGAGTGCGGCGGACGCGAAGCGAAATCCAGGTGCGCCTCGGCGATTCCCAATCTCGGCTGCGGAACAATGACCAAGCGCTCGAACATTATCGCCAAGCACTGGCGGACCGGGAGGCCCTGTTCGATGCGGCGCCGAAATTCGACAAAAACCGGAACGCCAATCTGCTGAAGACCGACGTCGGCCAGTCGCGGATGTATCTCGGCGATTTCTACTTGATGATTCGTAAGGACTACCCAGCCGCGGATGAACAATACCGGTTGGCCCTGCAGTTATTCTCGGAGGCGCTGGGCGAGGAGCCGGACAGTCTCGACTTGCAGCAGCGGGTGGCGGCGAGTCATTATCGATTGGGAATCACGAGCGGCCACTGTTCGGCGCTGTCGTTGCTGGCCGGGTCGACGGCCGGGGCGATGCATTTCCCCCTCTGCCTGGAAATGCGTGAGAGGCTCGCGAAGATCGACCCGCGGGACACGCAAGGTCAGGTGGAAGTCTTGCTCGCTTATGCGGCGCATGGGTCTCTTTGCTGACGCGGAACGGACGGCAGTCGCCTTGCTCGAACGGGCCGGCACGGACCCTCAATCGCTCTTCCAGACCGTTTGCGGCTATTCCATTTGCGCGGCGGGGACGGGCAAAGCGGCGAATCGATGCCGCGAGCAGGCATTTCAAGTCATGGAGAAGCTGCGACAGAGTGGCTGGAAGGATCCGGTCGCGCTGGAGACCGATCCCGATCTCGAGAGCATCCGCGGCGATGCCCGCTTTGCAAAAATGCTAAAGCGATTTGAATAGGTGGCGACGGCTCTGGTTGCGGTTCGGCTCGCGGCGGAGGGAGTTCACCGCGAGACTGATATCCCCGGCAGAAATAGACGCCCCCCGGCGGGAGATTGAGCGGCACGAGCTTGAACGACACGTCGCGAAAATAGCTTTTGTACAAGCCCCGATAGATCCACGGCATATTGGTGATCTGCCGGAATTCTCCGTCGGGACCGAGCACTTTGGCCGACATGCGGATGATGGAATCGCGCAGTGGCGTCGGAAACGAGGGAAGGGGCAGGCCGGAAATGATGTGGTCGGCTTTCTTGATGCCGCGGGTCGCGAGGATCTCGTCGAGCCGGCACGCGTCCCCTTCCACGATTTCGTAGTTTGGGAATTTGTCGCGCAGAAGCTTGCAAAAATCCGGATCGCGCTCGACGATCACGAGCTTGGTGGTCGGACTCGCCGACCGGATGAGTTCCTTCGTAATTGGGCCTGTTCCCGCCCCAAGTTCAACAACGCACTTCGCCCGCACCCAGTCGATGCCTCGCACCATGGAGCGTGCCAGGAATCGCGAGCTGGGCGAGAATGAGGCGATCGCCGTTCCGTGCGAAACGAACTTTCGCAACATCAACCACCAATCCGGTCCGCGGCCGGGACGCGGCGATAGTTTGTCGGAGCGGGCAGACATCGGCCGGGGGATCATGAAGGCACTCGGCTGGGTTTGTTCAAAAGGAGTTTGGCAAAACTGGGCTGTGCGCTCGGTCGGGGCGACGTCAAAAAATAGACCACGAGGCGATTCACGAGTCGTGACATTTCAATTTGCGGCGCGTGACCGCAATTCGGCAGGCTGATCCAATGACCGTTGGGCATTTCGACGGCGGCGCGCTCACCCTCGCGATGATCGACGATCTGATCTTCCTTGGCGCCGAGCAAGAGCGTCGTTGCCTGAACATCTTTCATCCGCGCTCGAACAACGTGGTCGTTGGTTCCCTTAATCGTGCGAATCAATCCGAGCTTCCATTTGCGGCTCTGGAAGCAGCGCTTGTAGTAATTCAAAAGTCCGCGATCTGCCTTGCGCGGATTGCGGAAAACGGAGCGGATGATCGCTCCGTGATCGCTTCGCTGCACTCCTTCCAGAATGGGCATCCGCTCGATGTCCCCCATCCCCGAGGGACATATCAGCACCATTCGATTGACCAGATGCGGATATCGAACGGCAAACTCGACGGCGACTTTGCCGCCCAGGCTACTGGAGACGATGTGGTACGGCGGTCGTTGAACGAACTGTTCAACGTAATGGCGGAGTTGTTCGACGAGGTATTCGACGCTGATGGGCTCGCCCGATTTGATTCGCCGGTGCAGAGCTTCGCCTTCGTAAGCCGTCAGATTGGGCATGTGGACGTCGAAGAACCGGCCCCAGAATCGAGCGTTTCGGTACCACGACTCGGCCTGTTCGGCCAGGCCGTTAATGAGAACGAGTGAGTCTCGGCGGCCATATTTCCTCGGACGAACCCGTTCGATCAGTCCCTTCCACGAGGTGGCCATGAACTTGAGACTCCACAAGTGGCAGGTAGTCTCGCTCCGCTCACCGGACCTGCTTCCGGTGCGAAGTGGCTAATCAGCACCGACCAAAAATAGCTTAGTGTTTTGCTCCTGCCAGTGAACAATTCGACGGCCGGAATATTCCGGGTTTTTCGCTTCCGCATGCGTCCACTTGAGGAAATCTTGCCCAAGTTCCGAGGACATGCTGCTTTTCACGCAGTCTTTGCCGGATGTAGGAAAATAATCGGTTTTCGGAGAAAAAGCGGTCAAGAAGGGTACAGGCAGGTGGATACGGTTGCCGATACTGCGTCCGAAGGGCTGGCCTGGATAGCGGGCGCAATCCCTTTATTTGCACCGGCCGGGTTCCACGATTTGGAGCCTACACGACAAGCGATGGCCGCGGAGAGGACTGGATGCGTTTTCATCGCGGCTATCGGCGACTGTTCCCGGCGCTCTTGGCGCTATCCTGGACCGGGTGCATGGGCCTCGATCATCATCAGTTCGGAAATGACGGTCCTGCTGCCAGCCTGGCGATGCCGGCGAACGTGCCCTCCGAATTAAGCATGATTACGCTCCCACCCTATGCAATCGGCAGTCCGGACATTTTGCTGATTGAAGTCTACACCCTGCCGACGCAGCCCCTCGGCCCGGCGGCAGTGCTCTCGCCGCAACCGATCACGGGCCAACATTTGGTTCGACCGGACGGGACGGTGAACCTCGGCGTTTATGGCTCGATCAACGTGGCCGGCATGACGACCGATCAGGCGAAGGAAGCCGTTCGCCGTCACGTTTTCGAACAGCTCAAGATTCTCAATGCCCAGTCCGGCGGCCGCACGACTCCGGCGCCCGATGATCCAAACAAGTTGTTCGTTGCCGTCGATGTGGTCGGCTATAACAGCAAGAAGTATTACGTCATCACGGACGGTGCAGGCTTCGGGGAGCAGATCTACAGCTACCCAATTCAAGGGTCAGAGACCGTGCTCGACGCGTTGTCCAACATCAATGGATTGCCGGCGGTCGCTTCGAAAGCTCATGTTTGGGTCGCCCGCCGAACGCCCCACTTGAATCAACCGGATCAGATTCTGGCCGTGGACTACGTCGGCATTACGCAGCGCGGCGAGACATTGACGAATTATCAGATGCTACCGGGCGATCGCGTTTATGTGCGAGCGGAGAAAGCCTTCGTGATTGACGGCTACTTGCAGAAGATCTTGACGCCCATCGAACGGCTCTTGGGTGTGACGCTGCTCGGCAGCTCGACGTATAACTCGATAACGAATCGGCAGCCGTCCGTGAACGGTCAGTGAAATGAACGATGGGAATGGAGATCGACAACATGAAACGCATCGCGTTCGGATTCATCGCGATTGGCGCCTTGGCGGCGATGCCCACCGCCGCCCTGGCGCAAGTCACCAGCCCGACAAACCCCAGTGGCTACGCGAACATGTACAACCGTGGAGGACAGCCGCTGAGCCCTTATTTGAACCTCCTTCGTGGATCGAACCCGGCGGTGAACTATTACTACGGGGTCCGCCCGGGGACACAGCCCGGTGCGTTCTCGGGCATGTTTGGCGCTCCGAGCGCCGGCCCACGGCAAACCTTCTTCCCCGGCGCCGACACCATGTCCGACCTTTTGGAGTTTCCAGCGGACGCGAACAAAGTCGCGCCCACGGGCCACGTCGCTGGATTTAACAACACCCTGAACTACTTCGGTACGACACCGGGACAGTTCTTTTCTCGCGGAACGCAACGGCGCGGACGGTAACTGTCATCGTTTGGCACAGGTGAATCAGGAAGCGGATCGTGACCATTTGCCGAAAATCATCGCGCATTCCCCGCAGCCTTTGGGCGGCGGTTGCGGCATGCGCATTCGGCAATCCCGCGACCGCCGATGCACAAGATTCTCGCGAATACCCACCCACTTACAGTAGCCGCAAAGCTCCCTGGTACGACCCGTTCGGCTGGCTTGGCTCGACGGAAAAGACGCCGCCAAGGCAGACGTCCGGCCCAGTGACATCCGGCATTCATCCGGTTACCGATTCACCGCCAGCCGCACCGGGAGCTCCGGCCTGGAAGTGGTATGGCTACGGCACACCGGCACCAAGTGGAAATGCCGCGCAACCTGTCGTTCCGGGGGGCTGGTACTCCTCCAGCGGAGCGACTCCGGGTGCACTTCCGGACGTGGGTTCCAAATCGGCAGTGGTCGCCGACCCTTTCCATCCACCGGGAGTTGTCGTGGACCCGGCTCCGGCAAAATGGCCGGCGATCACGGTCCCGCCACCATTCACGGACCAACCGATCGTCGTTCCGCCGGCGAACGGCCCCAATTCGCGGGGGCCATCGCCTACGAACATCCACGCCACCGACGTGAATTGGAAATCGACGGCCGCGAGCTTACGAATGCCAACGAGTGGCGCTCCGCTGGACACCAGCCCGCCTGCTCGAATCAAACCGCCAATTCGTCTCGACGAAACGCCGAGTCCACCTGCGGCCGCAACGACGGACATTCTGCCCCCGCCGCGCACACCCGCCGAAGCGGCCCGCGACCGGCGCAAGGAATCAGTTGACATCCCGGTCGAAGCGGCGCCTGGAATTGTCATGCCCCCGATCAAGTAACACCTTCGATCGATCTCTCGGTACAATTCCTTCATCATGATCCGCCTCAACAAGTTCTTGCGCATGCCGGCGTTGGCTCGCGTCGCCATTGCGATGATCTCATCGCGGCGGGCCGCGTGAAGCTGGACGGCGAAGCCGTCCGCGAACTCGGCACGCGCATCGATCCGGATCGGCATCAAATCTTTGTGGACGATCACCCGGTTCGAACCGAGCGTCACGTTTATTGGGCAGTTAACAAGCCCCGGGGCTACCTGTGCACCAATCACGATCCGGCCGGCCGGCCGCTTGCGTCCGATCTTGTGCCGCACGTGGATCAGCGCGTTTATACTGTCGGCCGCCTTGATGAAGATAGCGAAGGCCTCTTGTTGCTCACCAACGATGGTGATCTAGCCCAGCAATTGATGCATCCGCGATTTGGGATTGAGAAGACCTACGAAGTCCAGGTCGCCGGGTCGCCTTCGCCGACGGACTTGCGTCAACTGACGACCGGCGTTTGGCTGAGCGATGGCCGCGTGAAAGCGCGTTTCGTCAAACGCTTCAAACGTCAGGGCGACAGCACCTGGCTGAAGATTGTTCTCGCCGAGGGCAAGAATCGCGAGATTCGCCGGATACTCGCCAAGCAGAATCACAAGGTGATGCGTCTGCGCCGCGTCGCCATCGGACCGATTCGGCTCGATCGGTTGCCCAAAGGAAAGTCTCGCCGGCTCGCGTTGCCCGAAATTGAAGCGTTGCGAAAAGCCGTTTCTCGTCGGCAAGCCAAGCCTGTTTCCGGAGGTTCCATCGCTCCTCCATGATTCGCCAGCTCAAAGCATCCATCATCGACAACGTTTCGCTGGCCCAGCGAACCTTTCGCATCCGGCTCGCTTGCCCGGAGTTGGCCGCTGCCATTCGACCGGGGCAATTCGTCATGCTCCGGCTGCCTGGCACGACCGACCCGCTTCTCGGTCGGCCGTTCGCACTGTATGACACGGTGCTGGGTGCATCCGGCGAACCGATCGGGATTGACATCGTCTTTCTCGTCGTCGGCAAGATGACCGGACTGCTTGCGCAATTGAAGCCTGTCGATTGCATCGAGATCTGGGGACCACTGGGCAATGGATTTCCGGACCTCAATGCCGAGCAGGTGGTCTTCGTGGCCGGCGGCATCGGGCAGACACCGTTTTTGGCATATGCTCGTGATTTGTTAGGGACCCGCGGTTATGGCGGGCTTTCCCCGCTACAATCGGCGAAACACGTCGCCCTCTACTACGGCGTGCGAACGAAAGAACTAGCCGCCGGCGTGGATGATTTCATTGCCGCCGGCTGTGACGTGCGACTTGCCAGCGATGACGGCAGCATTGGCCATCGAGGTTTCGTGACCCAGCTCTTGGCGATCGATCGTCCATCGGGCCCATTCGTCGGATGCGGCCCGGAGCCGATGTTGCACGGCCTCGCGAAACTCGCCACCCAGTGGGGCGAGAAGTGTTACGTCTCGTTGGAAACGCCGATGGCCTGCGGCTTCGGCGCCTGCTTCAGCTGTGTCACGAAGGTAAAAACCGCTACCGGCTGGGATTACAAACGCGTCTGTACCGAAGGACCCGTCTTCGACGCGGCAGAACTAATGTAATTCGATTCAGCACCCGGACGACAATCTTTCGACACAAGCTCCGTGGTACGAACGGCAGGCCGGGGTTGAAGATTGTCGGTGGGGGACGGATGAAATCCGAGTTGTGGTCGCGGGACGGCTGCCACGTGAGGCCAACAACGCACCCCTGCGCCTGTTCAGTGCGTCTGCGGAGTTGGTTGGCTTCGGCCAGAATACTTTTCGGCAACGTTTCGACCGAACGAGTCTCGTTCTGGGACAGCTGCTTGAGAGATTTCATGCCGAGGAGCTTCAGATGGCGTTCACCATGCAGGATTTCATGCGCGAGTTTGCAATTGAACACTTCGCGCAGATTCAGGAAGCGATAAAGTCGTTGCCGCCGGAGAAACGCGAAGGAATCCTGGAGGCGTTTGCGCCCCAGGAACGGCGTAGATTGATCGATTCGCTGCCGCCGGAGGAGAGGCTCGCGGGATTGTCGCCTAAGCAGATTCAGCAATACTTGGAAAAGTTGACTGCCAAACAATCGGCCACACCACGCAAGCAACGACGAAAGAAGTGATCCTTTGAGTGACGGACGAGGTCAGGAGCCCTTTCCCATTCAGCGACCATTGCTTGCATTTGCTTCAGGTTAGCTGGAGTGAATGTCGAATCAATGTCGCCGACTCGAATCGCCTTGATCGTGCTCGCCTCTACAATGGGGCATGGTGAGCACTCGACACTTCGATGACGGTGAAATTGTCTGTCGGGAAATCGACGACCCGGCGGACCCGGTTCTGCAGAGCGCCCGCTCCCTCTACGAATCAGTTCTCGACGAAGCCGAACGAATTTCATGGGAATGGCTCGCGCGCACCCCAGAGCGACGACGCCAGTGGCAGCCGGGCCAGCGGCGGGGGCATTTGGTTGTGGCTACGCCGCGAGCGGCGACAGAACGGGCGATCGGCTTCGGATATGGCGCGTTTATTCCGGGATACGGAGGATATGTCTGCTATCTCGGCGTCGATCCCGCGGTTCGTGGTCGGGGGATTGGCGCCCTGGTGTTTGAGTTTCTGTTTCAATTGCTGGACGATGCCTGGCGCACATCGGCGTTGCCTTTGCCGTTCATCATTTGGGAAAGCCATCGGTCCGCCGATGTCGAACTTTGGGCTGACCGCATTCGGCTTTTCAAGAAAGTCGGCGGCCGATGGATTCGCGGGATCACGCTGTTGACTCCCAACTATATGGAAGACGACGCCCCGCCGGTCGCACTCCAGGTTTTTCTTCGCCCGTGGGATGACTCGCAGACATCATTCGATGTCGAACGATTGCGATCCGCCATTCGCGGGTTGTACGCGAATGTTTATCGAATTTCGCCCGATGACCCTCTCTATCAGTCAACCTTCAATGAAGCAGTGAATCCAGTGCTCGTCCCTGCGGTTGAAGCGTTAGGGGAGGATTAATTGCGCTATGACGGGGCCCGACGACGAACAGGTGTTGACCGCCCGCTGGGTTTTCCCGGCCACATCGCCGCCGTTGCCGGGCGGGCGGGTCACCATTCGAGGCGAACAGGTCATCTCGGTCGATTCCGCCAGAGATCGCGACGCGGATATCGACTTCGGCAACGCGGCGATCATCCCCGGACTCGTCAACGCCCACACGCACCTCGATTTGTCCGGAACGCGTGGAATGGTACCTCCGACTCCCAACTTTGTCGATTGGCTTCGCCAGGTGATCGATTATCGGCGGACTCGGACGCCCGACCAAACTGCCACCGACATTCGTGACGGCCTCGACGAGTGTCTACGACTGGGCACAACTTTGATTGGCGATATCGCATCGGGCGGGATGTCATGGGATGCACTCGCCACCGCACGCACCTGGGCGGTCTGCTTTCGCGAAGTATTGGGCCTGCCAAGCGAACGTGTGCATCCGACTTGGGCTGACGTTGTGTCCTGGATGGCGGCCCATCCCGATACGCCGACCTGCCGCGCAGGCGTTAGCCCGCATGCCTCGTATAGCGTTCACAAGGCACTCATCGAAGCGGCGGCTCGGCTGTGGCCGATCTGCATTCACTTGGCCGAAACTCAAGCCGAGCGCGAATTACTCGAATCGCAAACAGGTCCGTTTGTTTCGTTTTTGAGCGATCTCGGCGTGTGGGATCCGTGGGGACTGGCGCCATCGTTCGATTGGATCGCATGGAAGGCGTCGCGTTCACCGGCTGCACTGTTCGCGCACGGCAATTACCTTTCGCCAACCACGCCCATTGCGCCGAACTCAACGATTGTCTTCTGTCCGAGAACGCATGCGGCGTTTGGACACGCTCCCCATCGTTTTGCCGAAATGCTCGCCGATGGAATTCGCGTTGCCCTGGGAACCGACTCGCTGGCCTCGAACCCGGACCTCGATGTGTTGGCCGAGGCAAGGTTTGTTCACGCCAAGTATCCACGGGTCGGTGGCGAAGAAATCCTCCGGATGGCAACGATCAACGGCGCGGAGGCCCTCGGCTTTGACCGGGCGACCGGCAGCCTGGAGGCGAATAAGTCGGCGGACCTGGTGGTCATTCCGATGCCTGACCGGGATACGGAGAATCCGTACGACCTATTGCTCGCATCCCATCAACCAGATCGAGTGCGCCGAACGATGTGGCGGGGGAAATGGCGATCGTGATTGATGATTTGTGAGGAAGTCGAGAATATATTGGCAAACACTACTCAATGGTGATGCGATGCCCGACCCCTACACCGCGATCCAGATCGTCATGATGCCGCGAGACACGAATCCGCATGGCACCATCTTTGGCGGCGTGATTCTCAGTTACATCGACATGGCGGGCGCGACTGCTGCTCGGCGCGAGGTGGCATTGCGCGGGGACTGCGCGACGTTATCATCGTTACCGTCGCGATCAACCGGGTGGAGTTCAAGCAACCGGTTCTGGTCGGCGACGTCGTTCGCTTCGAGACAACGGTCGGGCATATTGGCCGCACATCCATTACGATGCGCATCAACGTCATTGCCGAACGGGCCGGTGAGGAAATCCGCGTCACGGATGCCGAGGTCGTTTATGTCGGTGTCGACGCGGATCGGAAGCCAGTGCCGTTGTTGCCGGTCCGTACGGCTCAAGGATGAATCCGGATCGCTTGGCGGCCTTGAAAATGGTTGCCCGTTCAGCGGCGATTCCCGTAGACTCCCCTTGGTGTCGATCCCGCCTTCTTTCCCCTTTTCCGAGGTCCTATGGCATTTTCCAGTAGTCACTTATACTTCGATGACGTTGAAGTCGGCCAGGAATGGGAGTCGAGTGGACGAACCGTGACCGAAGCCGACGTCGTTAACTTTGCCGGCGTAAGCGGGGACTTCAACCCGATTCATATGGATCATGAATTCGCCAAGACCACCCCGTTCCGACGACCGATCGCGCACGGGCTACTCGTGTTCGCGATCGGCAGTGGACTCGGGGTCAATTGCCCTCCAATGCGAACAGTCGCATTCGTGCAAGTTCGCGAATGGAATTTCAAGGAGCCGTTGTTTATTGGCGACACGATTCGCCTGAAGAGCCGGCTGCTGGAGAAGAGCGTTCGCGGTCGGGGCCGACGTGGTGAACTGGTCTGGTATCGCGGCGTGATCAACCAGGATGGCAAGATCGTTCAAGAAGGAGTTTTGGTCACGCTGTGCGAGGGGCGGATGAGCCGACGGGTTATCGAGACGGCCCCAGTTGTTCAGGAGCAGATGGCCGCGGAAGCAGGCGCAACCGCTTGAAAAAGACAGTCGTCGCTCGTCGTTCCGCGACGGGCGTTCAGCGCCGCGGCGATCAAGCCGCGGCGTTTTTCTATTCGGAACGCGTTTCGCAATCGAATGAGTCTTCCCGACCCGATCCAATTGCCCCGTCGCCTTAAAAAGTTTTTCTCGGGAAATCTGCAATCACCTCCGAGTCCGCTTGAAGTCGGTGCTAGAATGTGGCAGGTCAGGCGGACGATGGCACCTTGGCAAACTATACTAGCTTCACCACCTCAGACGCACTCCTTACCAACCGCCTAGCCGGACGATTTCCTACCTGACCCAGTGAGGGCCAATCGTACCGTGTCTCAATTAACTCCGAAGAACTTGCGGCAAGCTCGTTACGGAAACTACCTCTTGACCGATGCCGTGCGCCCCGGTCCCGGTGTTCCGGTCGTGCCGACGGAAGGCTACCGCCTGAGCCGCTTTCGCGACGCCGAAACGAAAATCTGCCTGCCCGTGCTCGGCGCTGCCTTATCAGCTGAAAAGCTGTTCGATGTGTTCCTCGACTTGCTGGAACCTTTGGGACCGCGTGTCCACGCGGTGCTTGAGACCAGCCACGGCAACAATCGCGATCACCACACCGACCTTCGGCGAGGGGATGTCGACTTGCCTGTCCTCATGAGTCATTTCTGCGACTTTGAGGATTTGCTGTTGAACGACGGTTGTACTGGTGTTGCGGTCGTTAGTGCAACTCGTCGAATGGAAGTCCAATTGGACGAACACAAGCTCGTATTCGTCTATGCTCGGGATCTCAAACCATTCCGTCGCATCCTTCGCCGTTACGGCGTTGGACTCATACCCGACTTGCGGTTGATCGCCGAGGCTGCCCATTTGCATCACAGCCACAATGACCACGAGGACCAGTTCCACCTCCTCGCCGCCCGCCTCGGCGCCGCGGACTTCGATTCGGTCCTGAGTGATGAAAATGGCTTGGCGGAATGGTAGTCTTCGCGTGGGATAGACCTCCCGGTCTGTCATTGCTTGCCAGGTCAAGCGCTTGCTGCAGTCCGGTTAGACAGGCCGGGAGGCCTATCCCAAATGACGGGCCGGGAGGCCTGCTCCAAGTCACTTGATTTCCGCGACGACTAATGTCATGTCATCGACGGGCTTGGCGGCGCCACAGAAGCGCTTGACCTCGGCGACAACCGCATTGGTGATCGCCGTCGCCGATTCGGCATGTTGAGTCTGCAAAATCTCCAGCAGCCGTTCGTGGCCAAAGGTTGCTCCTCTTTCATCGCGGCAATCCGCGACGCCATCCGTATAGAGGCATAGCCGGTCGCCGGGCTCCAAAGCCACTTCACGCTCGACGTACACTTCATCCGGCATCACGCCCAGCAAAAATCCCCGAGCGGGCAATTCCACGCACTTCCCCTGCGCCGTCGAGAAGCAAATCGGGAAGGGATGGCCGGCATTCGCGTAAACGAGCTGGCGGCTTTTCCGATTGAGCACTCCATAGAACGCCGTCACGAATCGCTCGTCCGTCATCCCCTGCAAACGATCGTTCATCGCGGACAAGACTTCGCCGGGTCGGACGGTCTTGCGCGATGCTTCCGAAAATGCCAGCCGGGCCAGTATGGCGACCATCGCGGCCGGAATGCCGTGGCCGCTCGCGTCGGCGATGAGGACGCCGAGGTGATCCTCATCCGGACGGGCAAAACCATACAGATCTCCCCCCAAGGGGTCGAGCGGCAAGTAGTGAACTCCCCACGCGACTTCCGGCCAGTCGGGCGGCGCTTGCGGTAGGACCAGATGCTTTTGCAGCCGGGCAGCCGCCTTCATGTAATGGGTCAACTCCGCGTCGCGTGCCAGAAGCGCGTCGTTCGCGCGCCGCAGTTCGTTGGTCCGCTCCGCAACAATCTGGTTCAGGTGGTCGGCACGGTGCGCCACGAGTTGCCGAGTTGTAACGATGCCGACAAGCTTGCCATCCTCGACGACGGGCAGGTGGCGGACCCGCAGGCGCTCCATCGCCGCCACCGCTTCTTCCCAGCCCGCGTCGGGGTGAATCGTATAAGGGTACGGCGACATCCAGTCCTTGATCGGAGTCGAATTAGCCCCGTCGGTCCCGGACGTCGAACGTCGGAGAAAATCCCGCTCGGTGAAAATGCCGACGAGACGGTCTCCGTCCGCGACCAGCATGGCGCCGACCCGTCGAGTGTTCATCAGCTCGATGGCAGCCTGGACCGGCTGGTCGGGCGAAATGCGGGCCGGATCGGAGGTCATGAGCCGGCGGATCGTCAAATCAATGGGAAGCGGCATGCGACCGTTTTATCGCTGTAACGAGTGCCGACGAGTCAACCAAAGCCTTTGCCCAAACGGCCGGAGGAACTATCATGGTTCCAGCCCCCGCCGCACCTGGGACGCCGCATGCCTCGACTTGCCTCAATCGCATTGCTTCTCGTCGCCGCGACGGCCAACGCCAAGGTCACGGCTCGCGTAACGCTGGACCAACTTGTCAAGGAACAGCCACTCATTTTGATCGTCAAGGTGAGCGAATTCCTGCCCGAAAAAGCCGGCATGGTGCTGACGCCAGTCGAGAAGTTGCGGGGTGATTTTCCCTTCGAGCGCGTGCCCGTGAATTTGAAGGGCGACAAGGAAGCGATTAAGGAAAAGCAACCGGAAAAGCTGGCCGAACGCCTCGGCAAGGACGTGGTGCTCGTGGTTTTCGCCTCGCGGGATGAACGGTTTTTCGATGCCGTTGCCTATACGAATGGGACGTGGATCCGATTGGCAGGCGTTGCCGACCAACAGGATGGCAAAGAAGTCACACGCTGGCGGTTCGTCCATTGCGAGACGTACTTTCGCCGAACATACAAGGGCTCCACCGACGATCTCATCAAAGCCGTGCGCGGCGGATTGAAGGGCGAAAAGCTTCCCCCCTTCAACGACAAGGAGGAGCCCGGCTACGGTCCGCCGCTCAGGAAGCCGAAGAAAGGAACACCCGAAAAGGAGCCGCTAAGTCGTACATTTCCCTCCGTCGTATCTCTGCCTTTCGGTGTTATTCAGATTCCGTTCCTGGGTTTGATCGCCGCACTTGCAGCCTTGTTTCCCGCGGTGTTCGGCGGCGCCGCCTTGTTGATGCGAAGGTGGGTCGCGGCCTTCTCGGTCGCGAGTTTCGTCAGTATTCTCTCGGCCCTAGTATTGTTCCTGCCTGGACTGATCAATTGGACCGGCTTGAGATCGGTGAGTTCGGCGTGGCTCGCCGCGTCTGCTATTAGCGGTTTGGGGGCACTCTGGGCGAGTTATCGTTACCGGCGGGCGATCCGGGATGGTCGCGGCGAGGACTTCCAGCCCCGGTATCTGGATCGCATTGCTCTCGCCGTGCTGGTTCTCGTTGTGGCAGGGTGTACGGTCTACGCGTGGCTCGCCAACCAATCGTTCCGGGAATCGCCGTGGTTGGAATTGCTGCTGTTGCTCGCTCCCACGACGGCGTGCCTTTACTTTGTTCTTGCCCATCGGCTCCGTTCGCGCGGAGAACCGAAACCCGTCGCCATTTCCGCCGAGACCGTAGCGCTGTGGGCCGGGGCGTTTGGCTGCGGCATGGCCGGAATCGCCCTGATGATTGGCCCGCAAGGCCCATCGATCGTTGCTGGCGGAGATTCCGTCACTGTGAAATTGGATCCGCAACCTCTCTGGGTTTTTGAACCGAAAAAGGGTGGCGAAATCGTCTCGACGCCGTGCGTCACGCCCGAACGGATCTTCGTCGCCGTTCATCATCGCCCTTTTCCGACTTCGCAGTTCGGAACCGTCTATGCCCTCGATCCGAATTCAGGTTCCGAAATGTGGAAATTCGACCGCGATCCGAACAAAAATGAGCGGCTCAAACCCGTGTTTTCGAGTCCTATATATGCGGACGGCCGGCTGTATTTTGGCGAGGGGTATCACAAGGATCAGGACAGCAAATTGTTCTGTTTGGACGCCGCGACCGGCAAGAAGATTTGGGCATTTGCAACGAGCAGCCATACCGAATCGAGCCCTGCCGTGGCCGAGGGCAAGGTCGTCTTCGGGGCCGGCGATGATGGCATGTATTGTCTTGATGCCGCGACCGGCCAGAAGATATGGCAGTTTCCCGCGGGAGGCGGGCTGCACATCGATTCCAACCCGTTGATCCACGACGGCAAGGTCTATGCCGGCAGCGGCACCAGCAAGAAATCCAAGAACACCCGAATCTTCTGTGTCGATTTGAAAACGGGCCAGGAGATTTGGGGCGAACAGTCCGAATACTCGGTCTGGGGTTCGCCATCATCGGATGGAAAGCACGTCTACTTTGGGACTGGCAACGGAACGTTCTCGGAAGATCGCGAGCCGATCGCCGGAATGGTTCTGTGTCGAGACGCTGACACGGGCCGCCCGATTTGGCAGAGGGCGATCCCGAACAGCGTGGTCGGCCGGCCGGCGTTCGATCGTTACCAGTTGTATGTCGGCTGTCGCGATGGCAATTGCTATACACTCGATCGGCAAACCGGCGAAGTGGTGTGGAGCAAGACGCTGCAATCTCCGGTGCTCGCTTCGCCAACCATTGATGTGAATCCGCAAATGCGCACGGGCGAAGTCCTTTACGCCATCGGCCAGGCCGGGCAACTCGAGGCGCTATCGCCGGCCGATGGCTCGCTGTTCTGGGCGATCAGCTTTCGCAGTTTGATCGAGGTCCCTTATGTATACTCAATCTCCACGCCGGTCGTCGTCCGCGAAAATCGAGACGGAATGGTGGTTCGTCGAGTCTACGTCGGCCTTGGCTTCGGGCCAAGCGCCGATGCCACGCCAAAGGCGCGCCTCTATTGCTTCGTGAACACATCCAATTGACTTGTCTG
Organism: uncultured Gemmataceae bacterium; assembly: GCA_963773845.1. Lineage (GTDB taxonomy): Bacteria > Planctomycetota > Planctomycetia > Gemmatales > Gemmataceae > SIAJ01. The sequence continues at coordinate 1,429,811 of CAVZCU010000009.1, read as the reverse complement.
CCCACTCCGATTTGGGAAGGCGAGGGGGAGGGCTTAGCACCCGCCAAATGCCTGATATCCTGCCCTTCTCGCAAATCACCAGCGATTCCGTGGACCTCGTGGGCGGTAAGGGGCTTAGCCTCGGTCTGACGGCGAATGCCGGTTTGCCCGTGCCGCCGGGATTCTGCGTCACGTCGGCCGCCTATCGCCGCCATGCGTCTCCATCGATCGATGCAGAGCTTCTCGATGCGCTGTTCGCCGCCTACCGCGAACTGGGTGGCGGAGTTGTCGCCGTTCGCTCCTCCGCGACCGCCGAGGATGGTGCTGTGACCAGCTTCGCGGGGCAACAGGAAACGATCCTGGGCGTCGAAGGCGAGGAGAAACTGCGAGCCGCCGTCGAACGCTGTTGGCGCTCACTTCACACGGACCGTGCGAAGGCTTATCGCGAACGGCAGAGCGTGGATGAAACGGGATTGGCGATGGCGGTCGTTGTCCAACGCTTGGTAGACGCCGAGGTCGCGGGTGTCTTATTCACTCGCGATCCGCTCGATCCGACCGGAAATCACATGCGGATTGAGGCAGCTTGGGGACTGGGAGAAGCCGTCGTATCGGGTAAAGTCACCCCGGATCGATTCCAGGTCGAGCGAGAGAACGGCCAAATTCGCGATCGTCAACCGGGAATCAAGCACCTTTGCATTTCCCGACACGGCGAGCAGCCGGTGCCGGTCGAGCGTCAGCGAGTTCTCTGTCTCACGGACGATCAGGTCGCCGCTCTCGCGGATCTCGGCCAGCGCGTCGAAAAGCTTTATGGCGATCCCCGTGATATTGAATGGGCGATAGCCGACGGCAAGGTCTGGCTGCTGCAAGCTCGGCCGATCACAACAAAAGGGGCGGGCGAGCTGGACCGGATCCGCCGCGAAACGATCGAGCGCTTGACGAAACTGGTCGTGCCAACGGGGACAGTCTGGAGCCGAACAAATTTGGTCGAGGTGCTTCCCGAACCGACGGCGATGACCTGGGCAATTGTGTCGCGTTATCTGCTGTCCGGAGGCGGTGGCACCGGTGCGATGTACCGCGACTTCGGATTCCGACCCGATCCGGCGCTCGCCACGGAATCTGCCTACGACCTCATTGGCGGCCGACCGTTCCTGAATCTCAGTCGTGAACCGCGCCTGGAAGATGCCAGGCCGCTGGCGGGATATCCATTGGATCAATACCGGACCAACCCGGCGCTCGCTCTCGATCCGAAGCGGGAAGACCCGCGCGGTCCGCGAAAATGGCTGCGATTGTTTGGCCTGTTGCGCCTTGCCGCCAGAATCACGTCCGCCAGCAAGAGTTTTGCCCGGGAGTTTCGCGAGTCGCACATCCCGGCCTTCGCCGCCGAGGTCGATCGGGCATCGGCTGACGTATTGGCGAACCTCAACGTGGACGCTCTCATCGATCGCCTGAATTATTGGGTTGATCGCACTCTGGTCCAGTTCGCCCGGCAAAGTTTGAAGCCCACGCTTTTGGCTCAGTTCGCCTGGCAAGTTCTCGAACAGCAGATTTCGAAGAGCCTGGGCGTCGAAGAAGCGCGATCGATGCTGACCGCGCTGAGCCAGGGCGCGAAGCCCGAATCGGAAGTCAATTTCATCGATGGCATCCGTGAGTTGGTTGGCGGAACGATTGCACCCGATGAATTCCTTCGCCGGTTCGGCCATCGCGGGCCGAATGAAATGGAACTTTCGGCGCCCCGCTGGTCCGAAATGCCATCGTCTCTTGGAAAATTGTCGTTCGGCATTCCGCAACACGCGCCAGCCAATGCAACCGACTTGTTGTCTCGCGTGGCGTCGGAGGCGAAGTGGAACCGCTTACTTGCCAACTCCATGGCCGGGCATGTCGAACGATTGCAGACCTACCTCGCGTTACGGGAGACGGGCAAACACTACCTGATGCGTGGCTATGCGATCATCCGGCAGACGCTCCTGGAAGTCGATCGTCGATTCGATCTCGCAGGCGGCATCTTCTATCTCACACCAGACGAACTGCCGGCACTCGCGGCGAGCAAAGACATGAAACCGCTCATTGTCGAACGCCGCAAGCGCCGGGCCATCGAATTGAGCCTTGAAATTCCGGCGGTCCTATTTGGCGATGACCTTGATGCCATCGGCCGGCCCATCCCGCCACCAGCGGGGGCCAACGAATTCACTGGCATTCCGCTCTCCGCGGGTGTCGCCGAAGGACCGGCCGTGGTGTTGACCGAACCTTCGGCCGGCTCCGTGGAACCCGGCTACATTCTCGTGTGCCCTTCGACCGATCCCGCCTGGGTACCGATGTTTGTCAACGCTCGTGGCCTGGTGATGGAATCCGGCGGCACGTTGTCGCATGGCGCTATTGTCGCCCGCGAATTCGGTCTGCCCGCAGTCGCTGGATTGCCGGACATTCAGCAGCGGATCAAAACGGGGCAAAGAGTTCGCGTCGATGGCGGACGGGGAACGGTGATGGTCGGACCCGACGCCTAAGCGATGGCCACGGGGAGACGCTTCTCGCGGGTGGCACACTCAACTGCCAGGCTCAGCCTTCGCTCCCGCATGAGATTTCAGGAAGGAATGATTGTGATCGGCTTTTTTCGCCTCTTGCGCGGGGCATTGCCCACTCAATCTGTTTGACCCACCCCCCATCCTGTGCCACCTTTGCCGGAAGTGCAAATGGATTCGCGTGCCACCTGACAGGCACACGCCGGATGGAACCAATTCCGCCTCGCGCAACCTTCCTTGGTCACATTTCGAAATGAGCCAACGCTATGACCAGTCGACCAAACTCGTCGGTCGAAATGCGCTGACGTGGGTGATTGGCGTCGTGTGGTTCGCCGGCATCGTGTGCGGCATGTGGGTCTGGGAACGATACGAAACCACGCCTGGTTCCGTTGGCGCAAATATGGCGGCCGCGGCGGAACGCGAAAAAGGCGATTGGCGGCTGGCGGTCTTCGTTCATCCCTATTGCCCGTGCTCGCGGGCGACGATGGTCGAACTGCAAGAGATTGCACGCGCGGCCCCCAGGCTGAAAATTCAGGTTTGGTTTGTCTGGCCCGAAGAAGAGTCGGACGCGTGGAAACAGGGCGAATTGTGGACAACCGCGAACCGTATTGCCCGGTTCGATGCGCGATCCGACGCGGGCGGCGTCGAGGCGAATCGATTTGGCGCGGAAACGTCCGGACAGGCGGTATTGACGAGTCCGCAGGGAACAATTGTCTTTCGCGGCGGACTTACGAGAGCCCGCGGTCACGAGGGCGAAAGCGTTGGCCGTCGAGCCGTTTTAGCTTGGATCGCCGGGCAACCCGCCCCGGATCAATGTCCGGTCTTCGGCTGCCCGTTGTTCACGCCCACCGAATGAACCGCCTTGAGAATGATTGGCGAAAGCCGACCTGGAGGATCGCGAACAATGTCTGCGACGGAACAATGCCGGACCGCGATTACCGCACGGCGCAAGAACTTGCCGATGGTTATCGGGCCGCCATCTACTGCCGAACGGACCGCATGTTCGCCGGTCTGCTCGTGGCTCAATGGATCGGCATGTTCATCCTGGCCCTGACCGTCTCACCACGGACCTGGGCCGGCGTGGATAGCTGGGTTCATCCCCACGTATGGGCCGCGTTCGGCCTGGGCGGGCTGATCATCTGCATGCCCGTGGCGATGGCCTGGTTTCGACCGGGCCAGCGCGACCACCAGACACTTCATCGCCGTCGCTCAGTTGATTTCCTCCGGCTTACTGATCCATCTCACGGGCGGTCGAATCGAAACCCACTTTCACGTTTTCGGCTCGCTGGCGTTTCTCGCCTTTTACCGCGACTGGCGCGTGTTGCTGACTGCCAGTGTGGTGACCGCAGCCGACCATCTGATCCGCGGGTTTGCCTGGCCGGAATCCGTATATGGGACGATTGTCGGGAGCGAATGGCGTTGGCTCGAACATGCGGGCTGGGTGATTTTCACCGACGTGTTCCTGGGATATGCGTGCTGGAAAGGCAATCGCGACCTGGATCGAGCGGCGGAGCGCGAGGCCGAGTTGGAAGTCGCCCATGCGACCGTCGAAGAACGCGTGCGCGAGCGCACCGCCGAACTCTGGAAGACCCAGGAGCAATTCCGTCGCGCGTTTGACGACGCGGCGACCGGCATGGCCCTGGTTTCCCTTGACGGGCGATTTCTGCGGGTGAACCGATCGCTTGAGCGATATCGTCGGCTATTCCGAAGCCGAACTCCTGTCGCGCTCGTTCGACGACATCACGTTCGCCGATGACCTTGGGGAGGATAAGAGCCACATCCGCCAAATGCTTGCAGGTGAAGCGCGGACGTACCAGATGGAGACGCGTTACCGGCACCGCGACGGCCGCAATGTTTGGGTGACATTGGCGGTTTCCCTCGTCCAGGATGCGGCCGGCAAGCCGCTGCACTTCGTCGCCCAGATTCAAGACATCACGGCACGCAAGGCCAGCGAAGAGGCCCTTCGCCGCGCGACCGCGACCGCCGAGGCGGCAAGCCGGGCGAAAAGCGAATTCCTCGCCAACATGAGCCACGAGATTCGCACGCCGATGAATGGCATCCTCGGCATGACCGACTTGCTGCTCGAAACCAAATTAACGCACGACCAGCGGGAATGTCTCGGCCTGGTCAAGTCGTCCGCCGACGCGCTCCTGACCGTCATCAACGACATCCTCGACTTTTCCAAGATCGAAGCCGGCAAACTGGAAATCGATCTCGATCTCGTTCTCGCTTCGAGACACTGTCGGCGACATGCTCAAGACCCTGGCCATTCGCGCTCATGCCAAGGGGCTGGAACTCGCATGCGATATTCGACCGGAGGTCCCGGAACTTGTCGTGGGCGATTCACACCGCCTCCGGCAGATTCTGACCAACCTCGTCGGCAACGCCATCAAGTTCACGGAGCGCGGCGAAGTGGTCGTTCGATCGGAATGGATCAGCTCGGAAGGAGACGGCGACCGCGTCCGCTTCATCGTATCCGATACGGGAATTGGCATTCCTCCGGAAAAGCTGCGGGCGGTATTCGATCCGTTCACTCAGGCCGATGGCAGCACGACGCGAAAGTATGGCGGCACCGGGCTCGGCCTGACAATCTGTCAACGGCTAGTTGAACTGATGGGCGGACGCCTTTGGGCCGAGAGTGATGTCGGAGCCGGCAGTCGCTTCTACTTCGAACTCCGGCTGGGACGGGCCCGCGGATCAATCGAACGGGCCATTCAAATTCCCGCGGACCTGAACGGGCTCCCGGTCTTGGTCGTGGACGACAATGCCACCAATCGCCGGGTATTGGCCGAGATGGTCAGGCACTGGGGCGCCAGTCCCACGTGTTCCGCGAGCGGCGAGGAGGCGCTGGCCGAGTTGCGCTGGGCGGCCTCCAGCGGAAGCCCATTCCCACTCATGCTGCTCGACGGGATGATGCCGGGGCTGGATGGCTTTATGGTCGCCGAGCAAATCGGCCGCGAACCGGCCCTGGCCGGCGTGACGATTCTGATGCTCACGTCGGCGGATCGCCAGGGCGACGCCGCCCGCTGCCGCGATCTAGGCGTGGCCGCCTATCTGGTTAAGCCCGTCAAGCCGGCGGAGCTGAACAAGGCGATTGCCGCGGCGCTGCCGACGTCGCCGCGACCCCTGGCTCTCGACTCGTCGCCGGGATCGAAAGTAGCCGAAAATCTGGAACCATCGATGCGTTCGCTTCGCGTGCTCCTGGCCGAGGATAACGCGGTCAATCAGCATGTCGTCGTCCGGCTGTTGGAGAAATACGGACACGAAGTCTTGGTCACATGCGACGGCAAACAGGCACTGGAGGCTTACGGGAAGTCTGGGTTTGATCTCATCCTCATGGACGTGTCAATGCCGGAAATGGATGGGTTCGAAGCCACGCGCGCCATTCGCGATCTGGAAGTCAAATCGGGCCGCTATACCCCCATCGTGGCCATGACCGCCCACGCGATGAAGGGCGATCGCGAACGCTGCCTGGCCGCCGGAATGGACGATTACGTAAGCAAGCCGGTCGAGCGCACGGAGTTGTTGCGCGTCCTCGGTTGGGTGACGGGCCTCAAGAGCGGACCACGAAGTGACGCCGAAATGAGGTCGAACGACGAACGGCCGGCACACGATCGCGTGGCGGCGATCGACCGGCTGGCTGGGGACGAGCAACTGTTCGCGGAACTGGCTGGCGTCTTTCTAGCCGATGCGCCGCGAATGCTGGATGAACTGCGCCTGGCGATTCAAGGTGGGGAAGCCTCCGCCGTGCAACGGACGGCTCATGGACTCAAGGGAGCGTCCGGTTATGTGGGCGGCGGGCCCGCTGCCGCTGCTGCCGGGATACTCGAGCAAATTGGCGCCAGCGGCACCTTGACGGACGCACCGCTCGCATTCGAACGGCTTGCCGCTGAAATCGATCGACTGATGGGCGAATTGAAAGAAACCCCGGAATTGGTGACCGTTTCATGACGACTGAAGCAGAATCGAAAGCCCAAGCAGCTCCTTCACCCGTGCCGCGTGCCGACAGCGGATATTGGTCGCGCGCGGCCATCTCCGGCAGCTCGCCGGCTCCACGCAGTGGGATCGACGCCGCCCGAGCCCGCATTCTCATTGCCGAGGATGACCCCGTCTCCCGGATCGTTTTGGAGCGGACCCTTCGCGGTTGGGGGCACGATCTGGTCGTGACTCACGATGGTAACGCCGCCTGGGAAGCGCTGCTCGCCGAAAACGCTCCGCCCCTGGCCATTCTCGATTGGATGATGCCTGGGATCGAAGGGCCGGAAGTCTGCCGGCGCATTCGCGCCCTCGCCAAGCCGACGCCGCCGTACCTCATTCTCCTAACCGCCAAGGGACAGGTCAGCGACATCGTCACGGGCCTGGATAGCGGGGCGGACGATTATGTCGCCAAGCCATTCGACCGGCAGGAACTGCGTTCGCGTGTGCGCGTTGGGGAGCGTATTTTGTCGTTGCAGCACGGGCTCGCCGAACGCGTGCATGACCTGGAAGTTGCCCTGGGCCAAGTCAAGGAATTGAAGGGACTTTTGCCGATCTGTTCGTATTGCAAGGCAGTCCGCGACGATCAGAATTACTGGCACCGTGTGGAGACCTACATTTCAGCGCATTCGTCGGCCCGATTCAGCCACGGCATCTGCCCGGGCTGTTGGAAAGACGTGATCGAGCCGGAAGTCAGTCAGTACCGGCTGAAACACCCAACCGAGGCGAAACTGGAAAAATGAGGATTGGCTCCAGGGTAGCGCTCAGCGCCACTGTTTGACAAACGCCAACAATGATTAGTCAATTGCGACGGTCGAGATGGCGTCCGTCGCACGTGTCACACGTTTTGCAATGTTGTACTCCCCGGCGATCGGGCACATGAAGAGAAATCACGATTTCAAATGGTAGAGAGCGGTGACTTTGCCGTTTGCCTTGACTTGCCGGATGGGGCAGCTGCCAAACTGCGGCAGATAAACCGATTGCGAATGCAGGTGGGCAATTCTCTGGGAAAAATGAAACGTGCAGGTCGCTCGGGAGTCGAGTAATATACGGAATCGATTACTCGTTCATGGAGGAACGCGTGATGCGCCGGATGTTGTCGATCGTTGCCGTGCTGATAGCCGTTGCTCCTCTTTCCGCGGACAACGGCGTCGAGATGAAAAAGTTCGCGGGCACCTGGAAAGTCAAGGATGGCTCGTCGGACGGCATACCGATCCCGGAAGAAGCGCGAAAGCTTGCGCGTCTATCGTTTGATGGCAATCGCTTCGCCTTCAAGGGCGGCCCAACTCAGCCGGTGACGACGTTCAAGGTGAACGCGGCCGCACAGACCATTGAAATTGCGCCGCCGAAGGGGGAAACCAAGACGCTTCGCGGCAGGTACAAGTTCGAGCGAGGAATTCTGACGCTCTGCTTGACCGATGGGGACCGGATGCCGGCAACCCTAGCGAGCGGCAAGGATCGAATGATTCTGGTTCTGGAACGCGATCGATAAAAAGAATGGGTGATCGTCGGCGAACGAATGGTTAAAGTCAATGGATTTCCCGTTTAGCGTTCGAGCCGGCGGCTCGAACGCTAAACGAACTAAAGTCGGTCAACTCGCGCACCCGGAGATTCAACTGTGACCCCCACTCTCTTCTTCACACTTGCGTTGACTGTGGCCGCTCCGGCTCCCAAGGAAGCGCCGAGGGAGTCGCCCAAACTTGAAGGCGACTGGCTCGTCGAATCCTTTGAGCCGGACAAGAAGGGCCCGGACGAGTGGAACGTGACTTTTCGCTTTACGCCGGGCAAAATCTCAATTCTGGATGCCAAGCGCACAAGCCCGAAGAAGCCGATGTCACCATCGATCTGAAGAAGAAGCCCGCCACCATCGACATCCGGCCAATCAAAAGCCCGAAGACCAAGCTTTTGCTAGGCATCATTGAGATCAAGGGCGATCATATGAAGCTCTGCTTCACCCAGGCGGGCGATCGACCCACCGAATTCAAGGTCGACGGCAAGAACCGCGCGGTCTTGATCCAATTGAAACGGGTCAAGACAGAGAAATGAATCGTGTCAACACTTCTACTCGCACTGGCGATCGCCGCCCCCGCTTCGAAAGGCGATGGGGGTCTGGTCGCAGTTCAATCGATCGAGGGCGAATGGATCGTCGAACAGGAAGTCTCGTCCGGCAAGCCGATTCTGAATCTCAGCAAGCCGACCCGCGTCACGATCAGGCGCGATCGATGGAAGTCACGCATCGAGGGCGAATTAGAATGGGGCCTGACGGTCGACCGCAAGAAAGATCCGCCGCACATTGACCTCTGGGACCCGGACAAGAAGAACGCGGGGACCAAAGGCATTTTCAAGTTGGAAGGCAATACACTGATCATCTACTATCGTTTCGGCGACATCCGGCCCGCCAAGTTCGAATCGCTCCCCAAGTCGGGCGTGCGAATGATGACTCTGAAGCGAGTGAAGAAGAACTGATCCTTTGGGAGATGAGCGATGAGCCCACTCGTAATCGCGTTGGCCATAGTCGTGGCGGCCCCTGCCGCCAAAACGGCGCCCAAAAAGGATCCCCCGTCCATCGTCGGCGAATGGATTCCCGAGTCCGCGATCATTGGCGGCAAACCGGATCCTCCGCCCGCTGGCTCGAAGTTCACCTTCACCAAGGACGGCAAAGCATTTATGCAGGAAAAGGATGAAAAGCCCGACGAGATGAATTACTCCATCGACGCCAAATCGGACCCGAAAGGAATTGACCTCAAAGAGACCAGGAAGGCAATGGGCGGGGTTGCCGGGATAGCGATGCGCGGCATCTACAAGATCGAAGGCGATACGCTTACGATCTGCCTTGCGTTTGGCGACAATCGCCCCAAGACATTTACCTCGCCGGCCAATTCGACGATCATGTTGATCACATTCAAGCGTGCCAAGAAAGACTGAACCCACACGGGATCCCGCATCATGAACATCATCCTCGTCGGGCTGGCCCTCGCCGTTAGCGCACGGCCACAAAGGAAGCACCCAAGAAAGAGCGCCGTCGCTGGTCGGCGAATGGGTGCCCACGCAAGCCGTGCGTGACGGGAAACCCGACAACCCGCCACCGGGGACCAGCATCACATTCAAGGCCGACGGCAAAATCTTGTTCAAGGACGGCAAGCGCGACAAAACCGAGGAAGGGTCGTTCAAAATCGACGCCAAGAAGAGCCCGGCGGAAATCGACATCACCCCGCTAGCAACGGAGAAAGATCGGAATGTCGTCGGCATCTACAAGTTCGAAAAGGACACGTTGATCCTTTGCATTGCCATGGCCGGCGAACGGCCGAAAAAGTTCGAATCGCCGGAAGGCAGCAGAATCATGTTGATTACGCTGGAGCGAGCGAAGAAGAATTGACACCCTCAACTGGAGACATCCATGTATTCGGCCATGTTGCTTGGCCTGGCGGTGGCTATCGCCGCGCCTGCCGTGAAGGACAAACCCAAAGCCGAGCCGCCATCGATCGTCGGTGAATGGGACGGCGTGAAAGCCGTCAGCGGCGGACGGGAGAAGCCTGTTCCGGCCGGGGGCATCGTCTTTGTATTCGCCAAGGACGGAACGCTCACAGTTACCGAGAGTGGCCGTAACGGTCCCGGTGCACTCTCCTACGAACTCGACGCGAAGAAGTCCCCGGCGCAGATTGACCTCACACCTCCCGCCGGCAAAGCCGACAGCCCGATGCTCGGCATTTTCAAAATCGAGGGCGACACGTTGACAATGTGCCTGGCGGACGGCAAAGATTCCACGCGGCCCACCCAATTCGAGTCGCCCGCCGGCACACACTCGATCTTGATGACTCTAAAGCGGGCCAAGAAGAAGTAGCGGACCGTTCGGATTCTGTTTGAATCCTTTGGCAAGCAGGTATAGACACTATCCCCAATCGGAGTTCACCAAATGAATGCGCTCGTCGTTGGCTTGACCCTCGTCATCGGCGCTCCCGGCGGCACGGACGCCAAGAAGGACGCCCCCTCGATCGTGGGCGAATGGAAGGCCGAGAAACTCGTTCGCGGCGGGCAGGAGATGCCGGCGCCGGAGGGCGGTGTCTCGGTGACGTTTACCAAAGATGGCAAGGTGATGGTGGTGGAAGGCGGCAAGGCGCGAGATGAGCACGGCACCTATAAAATGGACGCCAAGAAGAAGCCCGCCGAAATTGACATTACCCCGCCGAAGGACGATGGAACGCACCTGGGCATTTTCAAGATCGACGGCGACACGCTTACCATTTGCATGTCGGACAAGGGCGCGAGCGAACGGCCGGCGAAATATGAATCGCCCGAGGGATCGAAAGTGATGTTGCTGATCTTGAAGCGGGCGAAGAAGTAGAAGGGGGAGCGTCATGAGCGCGTTGTTCGCAGGCCTCGCCCTCATCATCGCTGCGCCCGCGCTCAAGCCGCCCAAGGACCAGCCGCCGCCCATCGTCGGCCTGTGGATCATGACCGACTATTCCCAGAACGGCGCTCCATTGAATTTCACAGACGGGACGTCAATGGAGTTCCGTCCCGATGGCAAGCGACTTTGGCGCGAAGGCGGCGAGCTGGACACCATCTACGAGCGCCATTACAAACTTATTCCCAAATCTAAGCTGCCGGCAATCGATCTGATCCGTTGCAGCGGCAACCCAGACGTTCCGGACGTGTTCCGGAGCATCTACAAGATCGACGGCGATACGCTCATCATCACCATTGGGAATGTAGACTCCGATCGACCCAAGAAGCACGGCGAGGGCTGGCGGGTCATGAAGTACAAGCGCAAGAAAAAGGAGTGACCCATGATGCACACATTGCTGGTCGCGTGCGTGGTTTGGGGAGTGGCGGCGCCGAAGCCGAAGGAAGCACCGAAGAAAGGAGCTAAACCAGACCCCATCGTCGGCACGTGGAAGCTCGATACGATGACCGCGGCCGGACGGCAACTGCCGGACAAGGACTTGAAGTTTGAGTTTACGGCCGACGGCCAAATGATTCGGCATGATTCCCGAGGTCCGCGTAAGAGCGAAATGACATTCAAGGTGGATCGATCGAAGAGTCCGGCCGAGATCGACCTGGTAGTGGAAGGAAAGAAGGAGCAGACAATCAAGGGTATCTACAAAATCGAGGGAGACAAATTGACGCTATGTATGGACGACGATTACGCCGGGACCCGGCCCAACGCATTCGTCTCGCCGCCTCGTACCAAGCGTATGATCTGGACGCTGACGCGAACGACGAAGAAAAAGGAGTGAGCCATGGTTTCCACGATTCTGGTTGCCAGTTTGGCTTGGGGAATCGCAGCGCCGGCGCCGAAAGTGACGCCGAAGAATGACGCGAAAACAGCGCCCTCTATCGTCGGGTTTTGGCGAGTCAATGAGACGACGATTGCCGGAAAGAGTTCCCCAGCCAAAGACCTGATCTTCGAATTCACCGCCGACGGGAAGATTCATCAAACACGATTCACGAGGACCTGATACGAGGGGCACTACCTATAAGGCGGATCGAACAAAAACTCCTGCGGACTTCGACTGGTAATTCGCGGGTAAGAAAGAACAGACGATCAAGGGCATCTACAAGATCGAGGGAGACAACTTGAGACTCTGTTTCGAAGACGGATTCCAGGGAACCCGCCCGGACAAGTTCGAATCCCCGGCTGGCAGCAAGCGACTACTCTTCACGTTGACGCGAACGACGAAGAAGAAGTGACGATTGGAAAGGACCTCGCTATCGTGTCCAGTCCTCGATCGATAGCCCGGGCACTTTTGAGAAGTCGCGCACGTTGCGAGTGACCAGCGATCAGCGCCGACCGAAAGTGTGATGGCGGCGATGCGCAAATCCATCGTCTTCAGTCGAACGCGATTCGCGACAAGTTGGTCGAAGAGTCGCCAACTGCCGCAACATCCAATGCAAGTACACTTTGCGAGATTGATATGTCCGTAAAGCGCCGTGGCATGCAGCCAGTAGCCGGCGAATGAGATCTTGACTGGTCTTGGCTCGCGCAATGTAATTGTGACCACCAAGATCTTGCTCGTGAAAGCTCGCGATCGAGTAGTAAATCTCGTCGACGGACATGTAGTGCAAAATTGTGGGCCTGTATCACGCCGATATTCCGGCGTTTGGCTTTCGCTGTATCAAGCTGATGTGGTCTGTGTCCAATAGATACTTCACGATACCTACCCTCCAGGATATGGCTGGGACTCCCGGAATTCGCGGCCTAGACGGACATTTCTTCGATGGCGGATTCAGTTCGGGATGCTCCTAGGCAATTCGCTTCGAGCCAGTCCATATCCAACTTGGTTGTTGCGCTCTTGGCTGAAGCTCGCAACTCTTCGCGGGCTCGAGTGCGGAGATCCTGTCGTTCCAGTTCGGCTATTGTCGACATCGTCCGTCTCCTCTAGCCTCGATCCCAATTCTACTGTTCGGCCGTCCGCAGTATGAACGCGGAATCCGTCGAGAGATGCCGCCGATTTCACGCATTCGCATTCAGCGGCATCTGTGGATCGACTCTACTTCACCTCCAGCATCACGCTCTCCGAATGGCTGTTGAACTCCGGTGCATACATGCACTGGATGTTCGTTAGGCCCGTGGGATATGTCCCCTTGTGCTGGACGCGAAGGGCGTACTCGAACACGTACGTCCCCTTCGGCAGGTAGTCGATGAAGAAGTGCGTCGCGGTGTCTTTCGTCGATTCGTAGTAAGCCAGGCCATCCTGGTACTTGTACCGGCTCAACACGTTCACCGGCTCCGTGCCGCTGCCGCGATGATCCTTCATGTGCACGTATTCCATGTCGCGATCGGTTCGCAAAACAATCCGGCAGACGAGTTCGTCGCCGACCGCGATCGGCCCCTTCACTTCCTCCAGCACGGGGCCCTTCTTGGTAAAAATGCGGCGATAGATCTTCTTTTCCAGCTTGAGTGGCGTGCCTTCGTGCGGCGTCACTTTGCTCACGTCTTCGAGATACTGCCAGGTGACGTTCCCCCACGCCACGCCCGGATCGGTCTTCTTCACCGTGATGTTGCCCATCTCGGGCTTGATTTCGGTGCGGACGAAGCGCTGCTCGTAGAATCCGGTGCCGGCTTCGACCTTCTCCGGTTGGATCGGCATGTTGCCCACGGTGACTTGCACGAGCGCATCGGACTTCAAAAGATCGGTCCCGCGGATGAGCAGGGCATAAACGGCATCGGCCGTGCTCTTGGTCGTCTTCCAGTTCTGCGTCTGCTTTTGCTTGAGCAGCCAGACTTTGCAATCTTCGACGGACGCAGCGTCGTTGGCGACTTCGTCGAACGCCTCGATCATCATGGCCTGCGTTTCGATCGGAGCGCGATACCACCAGTACGACAGCTCCGTGTCACGCCAGAACATTCCCAGCTCTTCGTTCGACACCGATCGCTCCTTGATCGACGCCATGATCGCCTTGGCCGTGTCCCCGTCGCCGAAACGATTGAGGGCGAGCGCGATGTGCGCCTGCGATTGACGATTGGCGAGCTTCAGCCAATATTTCCGCGCCTGATTCATCCAGTAATCAACTGCTTCCTGATGCTCCTTGGCGATCGGCCTGTCCTGGCGGTAGAAACTCCGCGTGTAGAGATAGAGGGCGACCAGCGAGGAAAGATGGTTCTCTTCCGGATGGCCGTGCTTCAGTATTTCCCGATACATCCTGTCGACCCAGGAATCGAGTCGGGTGAGCGACTTGATTGCCGGCGCTTGATCGATCTGCACGCCGAGGTGGCGCAAGCGGCCGAACCCGGTCGTGATGTAAAGAGTGATGTAATCGTTGTCCGGCCCGCCAGGGAACCACGGCCAGGCGCCGCTCGGGTTCTGCATCTGGGCCAACTTGCGAATGAGCCGGCCGGTCTCTTCGGTCAGTCGATTGTCGTCGAAGAGAATGCCGACGTTCCGTCGGGCTTCGGATTCCTTGACGGCGTCGCGCAACCACGGGGTTTCCTCGATCGTCGCCGCTTTCAAGTCCTGGTTCTTGAACAATGGCGAATCGAGGGCCGGGGTGTTCTTCCACTGGTCGAACACCTTGCGAATCTTCGGATCGCTGTTTGCAATATGCCGGGCCAGCGAGTTGGCGTAGAGCCGATTGAACGTCTGCTCCGAGCACTCGTACGGGTATTCCATCAGGTAGGGCAGCGCCATCACCGCGTACCAGGCCGGCTGCGAGGTCATCTGTACGGTCAGCGTTTCGTTCTTGAGCGTATTCGACTTGGCCGATTCGAGCAGCTTGGCGAAATTGAAGGTCTTCGTCTGCGCTCCGCGAATCGGCAGGGGGATCGATTCCGTGACCAACACTCGGCGCGAAAGCACCGGCAACATGCCCGATTCGCCGTCCGAAAGCTTGTCGCTGGCGCCGACCGCCTTGTAGGCAATCGGGCCCTGGCCGTCCGGCACGTGCAACGTCCAGAAGAACGATCGCGAGGCGCCTGGCTCGAGATCGAACGCCTGATCGCCCTCCGTGATGCCGAGGGACGCGTTGATCGGCTCGTCCGTCCGCAGGTCGGTCAGTGCCAGTCGCACTTTCCCAGTCTGCCGCGATTGCGCCTGGTTCGTCACTTTCACGCTGAACGCAATCACGTCACGTTCACGCAGGAACCGCGGCGGATTCGGCTCGACCATCAGTTCCTTGGCCGTGACGACTTCATCTTGCAGGTAGCCGCTGCGCAGCTCCTTATCGTGCGCGAAGCCCATGAACTTCCACTTGGTCAACGCTTCCGGCATGGTGAATTCCATGCGGATGGTCCCGTCCTCGCCGGCGGTCAGGTGCGGAAAGAAGAACGCAAGTTCGTTCGAGATTCTTGCGTGCGGAGATCTGGCTCAGGTCCGGTCCGGCGGGTTCGCCCGGACCATTAGTACCCTTTTCATCCTTGTCGGCTTTGCACTTCGCCTGTTCCGCATCGAAAAGGGCTCCATCCTTTTTGGCTCCCGATCGGAGCATCCCTGGAGCCGCAGGCATGCCAGCCATCGGCATGCCGCGACCTCCGCCCTCGAAGTACATGTACCCCCACATGTTCACGGTGATGTCCGCCGGCAGGCTGCGATACCGAATATCGACGCTCTGTTGGCCGCCGTTCCAGTTGCCCCGGAAATGATAGAGACCCTTCGCGGCATTCTCGAACTGCATGCCCATGTTCGAATAATCTTGCCGGAACACGTTGAACTTGTGCATCCAGTTGTGCGGCAAGTACGCATCGAGCGAGGCATCGTACATCGTCGCCACCATCTCGGCGGCGGCTTTTTGCGCCTTCGGGCCGCTGACGACTGCCGTGTATGTTTCCTTCTTGCCCGGTTCGAGCTTGTTCACGAAGTGTTCCCACTTCACCGTCAGGTCCTTGTTCGACCAGGGGACATCGACGTGCTTGCTTTCCATGTATCCGCGATTCTCGCGGACGTAGGTCACGCGCACCGTGAAGCCGCCACGCATCCCCTCGTCGATTGCTTGCTTGACCTTGATCTGCGTCTTGGCGGGGTCGGTCCAATAGGCTTGCAACAGTTTTCCGCGATGTTCGACTTCGATGAACGCCCGGCCCTTGTTGTAGCCGGTGCCCCAGAGGGCCATGAATTCCTGGCCTGGCTCCAGCGTCCATTTCGGCGCGACGAACAGGTTGGGAATCTTCAAACTCAGCTTGGCATCGTCCGGCTTCAAAACGCGGATCTGCAACTTGGCCGAGACATCCTTGCCGAATCGGTCCTTGGTCTCGGCGACCGCTCGATATAGCCCGCCATCCAGATTGAACTGCAACTCCTTCTTGCCGTCCTTGTCGGTTTCGAACTCGGTTTTCAAAACCACTTCGCCGAGTTCCCATGTGCGGGGATCGGATGGATCGGGTTTCGGCTGCGTTGGATTCTTGCCTCGCCGGGGTATCGGATTTGGTCGACCGAGAAGGTCCGGGCGAACAACGGCTTGCGGCGACTTGAGGCGATAAACTTTGATCGTGCCCTTCGCTGCTTGCGCTTCGCCATCGAGTGTCGAGGTCTTCAAATTGACCTTCACCGCATTGCCGGACGTCTGCCAATCATCCGCGGTCAGGTTTGCTTGCAGGGCGGTGTAGCCGACAACTGTGGACTTCGAGCCGCTCCGCGTTTCGCCGGTTGAATCGGTGACATCGGCGTGAACGGTGTAATGGAACGTCGGCTCGTCCTTTGGCGAAACGCTCGAATCGGGCTTGGCGATGAACTTGACGGTGAACGAGCCACCCGCGTCGGTGATGGCGGTGCCGTGCGCGATCTCCTGGGCGGCCCCGCGATTCGGCGGCAACCGCCACCAGTAGTAGTCGTAAAACCAGATCGGCCAGCGGACCTCGCGGGTGACGCGGTAGCGCACCTTGGCGCCGCCGATTGGAGCGCCGGTGTACGCGGTTGCCTTGCCGGTGATGGCCACTTCGGCATTGAGCTTGGGGGCGACCTTCGGCGCTTCGACAGTCACCTGGAATTTCGGCCGTTTGTATTCCTCGACGTTGAAATGCACGGCTCCCCCGCCCTGGCCGGGAACAACAATGTGCATCTGTCCCGCGAGTCGATCGCGGGGAGCGGTGAAGCTGCCGCTGAAGGAACCGAAATCGTTCGACACGGTTTCCTGATGGGCAACTTCCTTGCCATTCGGATCGTTGAAGACAACGGTGACTTTACGACCCGGTTGAATTTTGTAATCGTCCGCTCGCTGGTTGGCGTACAGGCAGATGCCCTTGTAGTGGATCGTCTGACCGGGGCGATACAGCGATCGATCGGTGAACAGCAGAGTCTGGACAGAAGGTTGATACCGATCTGGATACGTGTAGTTCGAATACTCGTTGATGGTCGCCAGCTCCTGGCTGTCCTTGCCGGCCAGGATGAAAAAGCCTCGTTGACCCCCGCGCACCGAGAACAGGCCATTCTGGTCGGTCTTCGTTTCCGGCCCCGGTGCGACACCGCCCGTATTCTGTCGCTCCCACGTCTTGATCGTCGCGCCCGCGACGGGATCGCCAGACTTGGCCTTGAGAACAAATCCCTCAACCTTTCCTTTGCCCCACTCCGTTCGCATCACGATGGCCAGATCGCTCACCCACACATCGGTCGCGGAGATGCTATTCCCCGCATCGCCAAAATTGGCCGCGGGACTGGCAACGATGAAGTAGAAGCCGGGCTTGAGCCCCTTCGGCGCTGGGATATCTTTCGTGCGCTCCAGATAGTCCGGCGTGGGCGGCAGATCGGCGGACCATTCGAGTTCGGGCTGCCGATTGACGAGATCGTTGCGGTCCGCGTCCGTGATGTATTCCGGCCGCCAGCGGTCGCGCGTCAGTCGGCTCGCCCAATCGTATTTGACCGCTCGGAAATGAACCTTGTCGATATTGCGATAGGACACCCGCAGGATCGGCAGCGGATCGGTCCAAACCCGCTCGGTCGTCACCTGGACGGCCTTCGCTTCAATCTCGATTACCAGATTCGCGCAGAGCTTGCCGCCGTTGCTGTTCGGGTATGCGTTCTTGCCTTCGAGCGCGATTTTGCGCGCTTCGACTTTCTCGTTCTCGCCATTCAGGACCGACGCCCAACGATACCGGGCCAGCGCGGCGAGTTCGTGCCCGGCGTGGGACTGGGCGAATTGTTTCAGTGCGGATTTATAGCGTGAAGCCTTGTCCTCGCCAAAGGCGTCCGCATTGGCGAATTGCAACCGGGAGAGATCAGCGTCCAGAAATGCCGACTTGTCCTGATCCTCTTTGTGAAAGGACATCACATTCTGATAGAGCTTGATTGCTTTGACCTTGGGCGAATCGGTGTCGGTCGTTTGCGGCGACCACTTGAGGAAGTCGTCGGCCGATCCGAGCACGGGGCTGTCCGCCGCCAACTCAAATGCGTCTTCCGGGCGAGCGCCGGCCTGTTCCGCCGATGTGTAGAACTGCAGCGCATCAAAGGCGACAAAGTCGAAAAGCGTCGGCCGATAGGCGTCCGGCATCGTGCCCTTTTCGAGTAACGCGTTGTAACTGGCAATCGGCGTTGCCTTCAAGTCTTTCTCGGCGCTCAACGCCTTGGTGAACTGCTTGTCGATCTCGGTGAAGAGGCGTTTCAGATCCCAGGTGGTGAAATCTTCGCTCGGGGCGGCAGCCGTTTGGGTTCGCTGCACGAATCGCCAGCGATTCTGCTGGAAATAGTGCCAGTACCAGTGAGCGAGAATCGCATCCATCATCGGCGTCATTTCCTTTTGCGCCTTGGCGATTTCCGCCTTCATCCGCGTGATGCGCTCTTCCGGCTTGTTGCCCTGGATGTTCCCCTCGAGGGCGATCTTCTTGGCAATGGCCCGAATGGCTTCCGGATAGTCCTTGTCCTTGAGGGCAGCCGCGATAATTGGCTCCAACTCCTGGATGGCAGTCTTCGGCAAACCCTTGTTCACGGCCTCGTCCACCTTCTTCCACTGGGCTGCCCGATCGGGAGGAACCGATGGACTGGCGGCGATCAACACCGCGACGCAAATGGCGGCAACTAGTCCCGTTGAACCGATCACCACGCGACGTGTAGTACGTGCCATCGGCGACCTCGAAAAGAAGGGAAGCGTGACTGGAGACGCTGGTTCACCCAGCGCCTGGTTATCGTATGAGACGACGTGCGGCGGGGGGGCGATTAGCGGCGGCCCAATGCGTTACGTGAGCGTTACAGGCTGAGGCTCCGCACCGTCCGCGTGGTAGGTCATTTTCCCACCGCTGCCGGACACCTGGACCGAAGACTGCCAAAATGACAGAGTCTCCGCCAACTCCGCCAACTTTTTCTCTATCACCCCCCGGCCTGTTCCGATTGGAGGTGCAGACGCCAATACGAACTTATTTGACGGCGGCGCGGTCAATGTCCCGCCGAGGAAAAGAGGATTAGGATTACGATGAGGACTAGGATCAGGAAGAGGACTAAGAGCAGGATTAAGAGTCAGAGAACGAAAGCCAGTTGCTCGCCGGGCCGCTTCTGGTCCTACTCCTTCTCTTCATCTTGCTCTTAGTCCTCTTCCTACTCCTAGTCCTCATCTTACTCCTACTCTGCTTCGCAGCGGATCTCCGTCGGGGCCATAAAAGGGGACGGGCACGTTTATTTCTGTCACTCGCTGGATCCCGGGCCTTTTCGGGGCCGGCCCCGCGGGCGAAGGGTCGATTCCAGACCCAGCTCGATCGCTGTCTTCGCTGTCCAGGCCTCGTTGCCGAACGGGGCGCCGCGGGTCACGCTGCGCCGCAATGCCTCCAGCTCGGGCTTGGTGATCGCCTGGTTCACCCAGGCCAGCCAGTCCTTCGGCCGCCGCACTGGGCCCGGAATCAGAAACTGCGGACGCTCGCTCGCGGCCCAGAGCCGGGCACTCGACCATCGCCAGTTTTCCGCACGCCGCACCAACCGCGCCCGGACCGGATTGCGCTCCACATACCGCAGCACCGTCAACAAATGGTCGTCCTGCTCGATCGGGAACGCCTTGAACCGCCCCTGCCAGATGTGGCCACTGGTGCGATAATGTTGGTGATATCGTCGCACGTGCGTGTTCTGGAGCCAGTGCATCCACCGGCTCAGATCGCCGTCGGCCAGCGGCCAGAGCACCAGGTGAAAGTGATTGGGCATCAGGCAAAAGCCCAGCACCCGCATGGGGACTTCGACATGAGCGTGCTGCATCGCCTTGAGGAACGCTTCGTAGTCGCCCTCCTTCAAGAAGACCTCGCGTCGGGCATTGCCCCGATTGATGACGTGGTAGCAGATCCCGCCCAGGGAAGCTCGTGCGATGCGTGGCATGCAGCCAGGATACCCCGGACCGGCGGGAAGTCAATCAATAAACGTGCCCGTCCCCTTTTCCTTGCCCGATGACCCGCGTGTGCCGGCGGATAACAACGGCTGCGAACGGGACATCCGCAGCCTGGTGGCGGCACGCAATGACGGCGGCACGCATCGAGCCGAGTGGAGTGCCGCGGCGTTCGCCCGGATCAAGAGCGTGATTGTCACGAGCCTCAAGAACGGGTTGCGGTTCATCAACTATGGCTTGGAAGTGGTGCGTGCCCACGCCCGCGACCAGCCGCGACCGCTCCCTCTCACCGTTGCTGCCTGAACAAGAAGACGACGGCCAGCCCGCCCAGGCCCCAGTGCGCGCCGAGCAGGGGCTTAACAATTACCGGCGCACAGCGACACCAATGATTCAACTTGACCAAGAGCTTAAGTGAGAATTAAGTTCCAGGCATGATGACTGACGCTCATTCTTCCATTCTTCATGGGAACCGTGAGATTCTCTCCTCACTGATAGACGATCGATTCGACGTCTTGGACCACCACGAGCGGGCTCACCAATGCAATATCCCTACCGGCTCCTCCGTCGAGGAAGAACGAGGCATTTTCCGTTGATCGTTCAATCCCTAGGACCAAGAATTCGATCTGATCCGAGCCATCACCGGCGTTAACGCCGACCACGATTCGGCCCGAATCAGGAGCGAAACTAGCTAGATCCGCGACCACGGCGATTTGGTCGTTACCCGTGCCTCCCTGAAACGATGCCGCAACGAGGCTGCTCGGCTCACAGGGACCGGGGTTTACTAATCCGAACAAATGGTCGGTTCCAGTGCCGCCATCGACAACTGCACGGAAGGCCCCCCCGCGTTGCACGGTGGGAAAGAGTGAAACGGCGAGCGCGTCATCGCCGGCGCCGCCGGAAATATTCAAGTTGTATGCGCCGCCCCCATCGACCGACGGCATCATTTCGCCTAGCATCGAATCATTACCGGCGCCGCAATCGACGTCGATGGCGACGGTGCCGGACACCGACACATCATGGTTAGCCCAAGCCCCGAGGTCGTCTTCGCCTCCAAGCATTACGTGGAACGCAAGTGCGCCGACAACGTTGATGTTGGTCGTCTCGACGTGGAGTTGATCGTTGCCGGCGCCCATGTCCGCCGAGATTCCAAGGAGTCCGCCGATATCGGTATTGAGAACTTTCAAATCGGCGAGATCGCTGCCGCCGCCGCCAAGGACATCGAGTTTGAAGCTTCCGGCAACCTCGAACGCCGGAAACGCAGGCGGATCGGGCTGCGGGTTGAAGCCGCAAATGGCCGCGATATTGTCGCTTCCGAAGCCGCCGTCGAGCGTCACGTCAACGGCGGCATTGACGGTCACGCCGAGCGGATCGTGCTGCGGATTCTCGATGGTGACTATGCCGAAGATCACCCGAATGTCATCGTGGCCCGCCCCACCGTCATTCGACAAACTCAACGGTGCGCTGATATCCACATTACCAAAGGCAGCACGAAACGAGTCGTTGCCGAGACCGCCTGCCTCGTTCAAGGACAGTTGGCCGTCGAGTTTAACGTTTGTGACATTTGTAATTAGTGCGTCATTTCCGGTGTCGCCTTGGAGGTCAACATGGAATTCCGTCGACAATTCACCCCGCTTGCCGACCAAGTCTCCGGGCGATCCAACGATTGTTTGGAGCACATCGTCGCCTGTTCCTCCATGAACCGCAACGTCGATGCAGGGTGTGAATCCGCCGGGCATGGGCGGCAGGCTCGGATCGGATGGGCACGACAGGGCAAACGCGTCGTTGCCCGCGCCGAGGTTCGCCGTGAATTCAAGATCGCCGATGAAGCGACTGTCCGCGACGATGCCGACCTGATCGTCGCCCGTTCCTCCGAGCACCGCGACATCGAGGCGTGGTTGCAAATCGGTATCCGGCGGCGGCGTCGAGGGATCCGAAGGACAAAACAGGGAGAACGAGTCGTTGCCGGCGCCAAGGTCGGCATTGATGAGAGTGTCCGAACCGGTCGGCAACTCCAGAGCCACGATTTGCACGTCGTCCCTGCCAGCCCAGGTGTTGATGTTGACAGTGTCGATGCCCCGAAAGGTCTGGGTCACCCCGTCTCCGGTGACGGTTGCCAGAACGCCTTGCATGGTGACCTCGACCTGGTTGTCGCCTCGGTCGCCGACCACATGCAAAATATGTTCGTTTTCCACGGACATGGTGACAGCTGGGCACCAACGGCTCTCCAGCGTTTCCAACAGCGGCCGAAAATGATTCCAACGGCGTGATCGTTTCCAACGCGTCGACATGATGCTCTCCGGTTTCAAGTTAAGAACGTGCGATTTGGCCGCGCCGCAAGAACCGTGCGGCCCGTTGCCGAGGTAATACCGGCAATGTCGCGAAAACCTACCGGCGAATTCCCGACGATCGATTTCATGACGGTCCGAAAATCCGCAAGAACAGTTTTTCTTTGCATCCGCGCCAGACTCATCCCAAAATAATCTGGTAGGTTTTCACTCCGACCGGAGTAATACAAGTTGGCGAATCGTTCTTCGTCTGCCACCAGTCCGACCTTGCTCGGGCAGCTGCGTTTTGATCCCACGGATCAAGCCGCCTGGAGCGCCTTCGTGGCGCGTATGGGCCAAAGATTTATGGCTGGTGCCGCCGTTGGGGACTGCAGGAAGCCGATGCCGAGGATGTGACGCAATGCGTCCTGCTCCGCTTGGCAGACAAAATGCGCGAGTTCGTTTACGATCCGGCCCGCAGCTTTCGTGGCTGGCTCAAAACTTTGGCCCACCACGCTTGGAGCGACTTTCTGGAAAGCCGTCGTCGGCCCGGCACGAACTTAGGCGCCATCGAGGTTTTAAGACAATTGCAGGATATCGAAGCGCGCGATGATCTCGCCGACAGACTCAAAGAAGAATTCGACCGCGAACTTCTCGACGAAGCCATGGCCCGCGTGCGATTACAAATCACGCCGGCCAAATGGGAAGTGTTTCGGCTGATGGCGATTGAGGGCATGCCGGGCAAGGGAGTTGCTCAACTGCAAAAAATGAAACTTTCCACGGCTTACGTCGTCCGCAGCAAGGTGCAGAAGTTGATTCAAGAAGAGATTCACAAACTCGAGTCGCCCGATTCAATTGACAAGAAGGAATGACGTGATTTTCTGTCCCTCGGTCAAAGAGTTGGAAAGGTGGCTGGACCAACATGAGGCGGAGGGGCCCGGCGAGGCCCTCGCTGCCCATGTGGAAGTATGCGCGGAGTGCCAGGCGAGCGTCGAGCGATTGTTGAACGAAACGACACCGGGCGGAATTCGGCGGCCACACGACAAATCTCTGTATGCAGCGATCGACGATTGCGGCCCGCTTCTGATGGTGTTGCGGGCCCATCCTCCGGGCAAGGGCAATTCCGATGGCACGCCGCTGTGGCGTTATGGCGGCGCAGGCGACGAGGCGACGCCTGTGGTCGCCGGCTACGAAGTGCTCGAAGAAATTGGTCGCGGTGGAATGGGAGTTGTCTACCGGGCGAGGCATCACAGCCTGAATCGATTTGTGGCCCTCAAGCTTATTCGCGGCGGGACCGCGCTGGAGCCGCGGATGCAGGCGCGCTTCCACGCCGAGGCAAAAGCCGCCGCCCGCTTGCAGCATCCAAACATCATCCAGGTGCATGAGATCGGCGAATGCGCCCGCGGCCCATATCTCGCGCTTGAGTTTGTCGAGGGCGGCAGCTTGGCCGGCAAGATTAAGGGAATTCCGCAGCCGGTCGCCGAGTCGGCGGACATGGTGGCGACGCTGGCCCGCGCCATTCATTACGCGCACGAGCAGGGAATTATTCACCGCGACCTCAAACCCGCGAATGTCTTAATGTGCACGCCGCCCCAATCCGCGACTCCTCGTCACGATCGCTCGCCGTCGTCGTCGTGGTCGTCGGCGCGATTTGCCACGCTGCCAAAAATCTCGGATTTTGGTTTGGCCCGCTTGATAGACGATCAAGCCAGCCATTCGATCGGGAATGCCATTGTGGGCACACCGAGTTACATGGCTCCCGAGCAAGCGGATTGCGGGCTCCACGATGCGGGAGCATCGACGGACATCTACAGCCTCGGCGCCATCTTGTACGAAATGCTCACGGGTCGCCCCCCGTTTATCGGCAAGACTTCGTTCGATACAGTGCTGCAAGCGCAACATGAAGAACCGATCGCGCCGCGCCGCATACGTCCGCAGTTGCCGCTGGACCTGCAGACAATTTGTCTTAAATGCTTGCGGAAGGAACCAGACAAGCGATACTCGTCGGCCGCGGACGTGGCCGTCGATCTCGAACGATTCCTGGTCGGGCGGCCCATCCTGGCCCGGCCAGTTGGCCGCGTCGAAAGCTGCTGGCGCTGGTGTCGACGAAATCCTATTGTCGCGAGTCTTGTGGTTGCGCTGGCGCTCGTCATCGTATTTGGGTTCGTCGGCGTGTCCTGGAAATGGCTTGAGTCCGACTCCCAGCGCCGCCGCGCGATGGGATTGGCCGAGGCGAAGGATTCGGCGCTGCAGCGCGAGAAATTCGAGCGCCGGGAAAAGGAAGTTGCTCTCGCGACCGCACGGATCAACCTTTATTTCCATAGCATCGCTCTGGCCCATCGCGAATGGCAAGCAAACAATCTGGCAATGGCGGAGAAAATCCTCGACGAATGTCCCCGCGACCTTCGAAACTGGGAATGGCATTACCTGAAACGGCGTTGCCACGATGAGACCGCGGTGTTGCGCGAATGCGGCGATTCGGTTCAGGCCATTGCGTTTAGCCCGGATGGCCAACGGCTCGCCACGGCCGCTGCGGATGGGACCGTCGTTGTTTGGGACGCCCGCACTCGCCTGAGAATTCACACCATGTTCGGCAAAGCCGGCAATTTCTCGTTGCTGCGGTTCAACCTCGACGGAAACAGGTTGGTGCGCGTCAGCAAGCGCGTGATACAGGGCGCTCCGTTTGCGAGCGATACGAATTTGACCTCTTGGGACACGCAAACCGGTCGGCCGATTTTCGATATCGCCAATCCATTCGTCGGCTACAAGCTGGCGTTGAATAATGACGCCACCCGACTGGCAGTCGTCACGACGGGCGGCACAACGCAACTATGGGACATTCAAACGGGAACGGAACTCGCGAAACTCCCGGTTCGCTTGGCTGGCGCTTGCGTGCCAGCAATCAGTCGCGATGGAAATCTAATCGCGGGAGTCAGCGCGAATGGATGCCTGTTGGTATCGAGCGCGGCCGACGGCTCAGTGGTGCGCGAACTAGAGAGGCCGGCGCAGCGGATTGTCAGCGTCGATTTTAGCCCCGACGGCCGGCGGCTTGCGGATGCTCGCGATCAATCCGTTTGCCTTTGGGATGTTGCGACCGGCCGGAAAATCTCCGAGACGATCGAACCGTCGAGCGGAATTCACTCCGTCCAATTCGCCGCGGCCGGCAATTGGCTGCTGGTTCGGTCCGGCCGCCGCGATGTCCGGATTCAATCGACAAACCCGCCGCGAAAAGCTGAAATCGCGCGGACGAATACGCCGATGGTGACCGCCGCCGCAGTCAACCCGGACGGCACGAGCGTAGCGATCGGCTGTCCCGATGGCTCGGTCCGGCTGTGGGATGTCGATTCCCTCGGCGGCGCCCGCGCAATCAAGCGGCTCCCGAATCAGCGGTTTGTTTGCCTCAGTCCCGATGCAGCGAAGCTGGCCGCGATGGATCAGGACGCGATCGTCGTGCGCGATGGCGCGACAGGGCAATCGCTCGATGCCTGGAAGATGGTGCGAGGCGCCTATCCAGTGGCTCTCAGCCATGACGGCAGACATATTGTTTGTGCCGAGCGGGATGGTGGTTTCGACATCCTCGATGCGAAGTCGGGACAGGAAGAGATGAAATTGCTCGGACACAAGAACCAAACCGTGCGGTTGTTCCCCGCTTCGGGCAACTTGGTTCTTCCGCTCTGCCGGAAAAATCGCGACCTTCAGCCGCGACGGCAGGCTGCTGGCCGGCGCGTCCGATCGCGCCGGGATTCACGTGTGGAACGCCGCGACGGGCGAAGAAGTCTGTACCGTGAATTCTCCTCGAATCACGGGAGTGGCGCCCGCGTTTCAGCGCGGATGGCCGCCGGCTCGCTTTCGCTAGCATTGGCGGCGCTATTGAAATAGTCGACAGCCGCGACGGCAGCCAATTGCAACAATTCGTACCGCACAACGGCTACTGTCGGGCGCTCGAGTTTGATCCCAGCGGCAACCTGCTCGCATCCGGCGGCAGCGATTCGCTGGTGAAGGTTTGGGATCCTGTCACCGGCCGCGAGTTGTTTTCGCTCGCGGGCCACACGGAGCTCATTACAGCCGTTGCCTTCAATCCGGACGCCAGTCGACTTGCGTCTACAAGCTGTGACAAGTCGGTCAAGATTTGGGACGTGGTGTTGCACCGAGAAATCCTTACGCTGAATGGGTTTGCTGCGGTTCCAATTGGCGTTCGATTTTCTAACGACGGAAGTCGACTTTCGGTCCTCGACGGACGAGGCGACGTGACAGTTTTCAACGCCGCTCCAATCTCAAAAACCTCGATGTCTGCCAATCCGGGCCGAGAAAAGGGGACGGGCACGTTTATTGGCGCCTGCGACGACAACGTCATTGGGGTCGGAGGGTAGATGGTGCAGTGCGCCGCATCGAAACCGCGTGCGATACGCAGGGCAACGCGTACCTGATTACTTCTTACGATGCCGCATCCGGTGGCAGCGTGGTCAATCCAATCCAACGCGAGTTCAACGGCCTCGGTCAACTGACTACCGAATGGCAGGCGACCAACGGCTCGGTGAACACCTCGACGACGCCGCAGGTGCAGTACGCCTACGGCTTCACCACCTCCGGCTCGATGCACCGAATAAAAGGCGACGTAGCGACGTAGCTTTTTTCGAAGTCTGTAAAAAAGCTGCTTACCCTTTTCTTGCCGAGCAGGCCAATCGCCTTCGGGCGGCGCATCCAGCACGATTCCCGGGCGTTCGGCAGAAGGGTGGAGTCAGTCATGAAGCAGATCCTTGCAGCTCTCGATCTATCCGCGGTGTCGGATGCCGTCGTGAATCGCGCGGTATCGATCGCTCAGGCGTTCTCCGCGCGACTCGTGCTGCTACACGTTGCCGCGCCCGATCCGGACTTCGTGGGCTTAGAGACCGGCCCTCCGAGTGTTCGGAGTTCGCGGGCGACCGAACTTCGTAACGAACACCGCGCGTTTCAGCAACGCGCACAAGATATTTGCGGCCAGGGGGTCGAAGCGGAGGCCCGATTGATTCAGGGACCGACAGTCGAAACGATTCTGCAGCAGGCCGAGCGGCAGAAAGCCGACCTCCTGGTCCTGGGCTCACACGGTCATGGCGCCCTGTACCGAACCCTGGTCGGCAGCGTATGCGAGGGGGTTCTCCATCGCGCAACCATCCCCGTTCTGATTGTCCCGGCTCGATTTGCAGCACCGACAGAAACGTGACGAAGAGGAGCGAAAAGGGATGGAGGCACATTTATTCATGTGACTCGCTGGATCCCGAACCTAAAGGGAAGCTCGTGGAGTCCGCAGCATGCGGCCAGGACACCCGAGACCGGCGGAAAGCCGATCAATAAACGTGCCCGTCCCCTTTTCCCCTTTTCGCCTTCCACTCGGCGTGGTGTCCAAATGGGGCGGCCATTTTGGGGTAATGCGAAGGCCGGTCGCAATCGATTGTCTGCATTGCGTCGAGGTGTCCCATGCGAAGCGTGACCGAACGGATTTCAAGAAAGAGAGTGGTTAGGGGAATGTGCCTGTGCATGGGTGCCGGGGTCGCAGTTGTTTGGTTAGCTACTGGGGGCTGTGTGACATATGACAATCGATTTTTCCAGGACGAATCGAGTGGCAATAGGTATGTACCATACGTACGAGCAGAGGTTCGTGGTAGTATCTCTCGCCGGGGAATTCCCTTCGCCTTCGAGTCGTACGCCAAAGAGTCAGTTTATAGCCTGCATCTGGTTTACATAACACACACTGTAGTTGATAACCCATCTTATGTCGAGACGCTCCACATTGAGTATGATGACGGGCAAAAAGTAGATTTGGGTCGTTTAATCCAGCCACGTCTTATTCCCATGAGAGACAAGCACTTCTATTACGACAAGTCTGACGTGCATCATGAAGTGCCATCTCTTCGAGCCGAGTTCGGCTTAGACGATTGCATTGATCGATTTCTGCCGTTCACGCTGAAAGTCGGTGGGCAATTGTACTCTGGTAATGACCGCTGTGAGTCGTTCGACTATTCCCTGTACTTCATTCCTCGTCGAACTACCCTAACCGCGACTAGATGGCATTGGCTTGCCTTACAGTCGATGTAGAGACGTTTCAGAACCTCTGCGTCGTGAAAAGGGGCGGGCACGTTTATTTATGTGACTCGCTGGATCCGTGCGGGATGGAGTTCCGGCTCGAACCACATAGCAGCGGGATATCCTAATTCCTGCCGGTCAGACACGGCAGCTTTTGTCTGAACAACCTTGAGCCCTCCGCCGTTTCTAGTGCCCAACGGGTCGCTATAGGTGATAATGTGCGGTATCCTTGGTCGGGTTTCTGTCACCAACCGGAAAACGTTTTTAGCGTAGCCCGTGGATCCTCCTACGTCATCGAATCGCACAGATTGTTCGTTACCGAAATGTCATGCAGTCCCGGATGTTGGTTTCATCGTTTAGCTTCAGCGAGCCGGTGCGATAGGCATATCGTGAGCGATTTGATGAATGCCTTGGCTCTATTGCATCGTCTGTACAAGCATCGCGGCTCCATCGAAAGGCGGGCCAGAAAAGGGGACGGGCACGTTTATTTCTGCGACTCGCTGGATCCGGGTCTTTTCGGGCCGGCCCCGTGGTCGAAGGGTCGATTCCAGACCCATCTCGATCGCCGTCTTCGCCGTCCAGGCCTCGTTCGCCCTTGTTCCCACGCTCTGCGTGGTAACGCCGCTTTCCCCGCTCCGCGGTGCGTGACTTGCGCCTGCGGTAACATGCTTTATAGGCAGCGGCGCTCGCACCGCGGAGCGGGAAAGCGGCGTTACCACGCGGAGCGACCATCGTTACACACATCTGTATTCAGCTTTGAGCCCCGTTCACGGGGCTTGGCCGCGCAGCGGTGTAGGCCCGTCCTTCAGGACGGGTAATCGGGCCAATGTGCTGGCAGAGCCCCGTTTTACGGGGCTTCTCGCGGTTCGGCTTCAGCCGCGAATTCCAATGCAATGGTCCGCTCTAGCCGGGGCTAAAGCCGAACAGCGAGAAGCCCCGTGAACGGGGCTGGGTCCTGGTTCGAGCCACGCAACCCGGCGTGAACGCCGGGCCTACACCGCTAAGCGGCGAGTCCCGTAAACGGGACTACTAGACCGAACTTGTGTGTAACGATGAGCGCGGAGCGTGGGAACGAGAACCTTGCTTGACAGCGGGGAAAAAGGGGACGACCGCGCAGCCGTCAATAATATTTGTCTTACTTCTTGCCCTTCTCCGTCTCCGCGACCAATTCTTCCACCGCCTTGTCGATCACTTCATTCCCCGGCGAGCCGATCCACTTTTTGCGGATAATGCCCTTGGCATCAATCAAATAGAGAGTCGGATACGCGTTGATCTTGAATGTCTTGGCCAGCGGTCCTTTGGCGCCGTCCCACCAATGATTCCAGGGCATTTTCTCCTTGCCGAGGAATTCGTTGACAGTGGATTTCTCGGTATCCACGTCGACGCCGATCATCGCGAACGGCTTGTCCTTCATCTTGCTCACCAGCTCGCGTTCGTGGGGAATCATCGCGACACACGGTCCGCACCAGGTGGCCCAGAAATCGACGAGCACGACCTTGCCGTGATAGCTGCTCAGCTTGACCTTCTTGCCATCCAGATCAATGCCCTCGACGTCCGGCGCCGGAAAGCCAACGCCGAACTTCAGGTTGGCGAGTCCCTGGATCGACGCCTTCGCGATGGTCTCCATTCCGATCTTTGCATCGGGAGCGGTCTTCACCGCTTTTTCCATGAGATCAATTGCCTCCACCCGCACTTTGCTGAGGTACTCGTCGGTCGATTGACCTTCGAGGCTTGTTGCCTTGGCATCCAAGGCGAGCGCCTGGTAATAGAAGGCAAGCCCCTGCACTTCCTTGTTGGTCGATTTTTCCGCCACGGTTTCGATGAATTGCAATCCGGTTGACCCGGCCGGGACCATCTGCGCCAGCGCCGGACCAATCTTCGGATTGTTGACGTGATTGTCCAGGATGATTGCGATCGCCTTGTTCATGTCGTCGCCGGTCAAGTTGTACTTGCCGAGCAGCTTCAGTGCGAACACGGCGGCCTCGAGGCCCCCTTCTTCCTTTTTTCCGTCGTCGGCCAATTCAACGGCGTCGGCAGCGGTGAACGCGTACAGTTCCTTGGTCAAGAATTCGACCTGCTTGCGCTCGTCCGGCTCCTTGGCGTCGGCGAGTTTCTTCTTGAGCCCGGCTTCATCGGCTGCGAATTTCTTCTCGAGCTTGGCCAGCTTGCGACCGAGTGCGCTTGTGGATTCGTCCGCCACCATTGCCGACGAACCGCCGAGAATCAGAACCAAAGCAAAGAGAAGGCATCGCATGGGAGCCTCGGAATCTAGGACCTGGAGGTGGAATTGCAGGCAACGAGATTCTATGAGCGTGCCCGCCAGTGAAAGGTCGAAATGGCGAGATGATACAAGTGCCCGAGAATGGTCGGGTCCAGGCCGATCGCGGCCGGAGACCGTTAACCCGCATTTCTCACCACAGAGTCACAGAGATCACAGAGAAAAGCAAAAATGAAACAAGATTGCGTCGACGTTCTCACTTCACTTACGGGCCGTGTGTTGTGCCGGGAAATTGGCCACAACTCGTTTTCCGCTCTTCTTCTCGGTGTCCTCGGTGTCTCTGTGGTGAGAAATTCGGGTTAATGGGGCTATTCGGACCGGCTCAAACCTGGATCCGCGAAAAGGCCCGTGCCCCCAGGCCCAGGAAACAAACAGCCAGCGCTCCCAGGATCGCAAAATCCATCGCCAGCCCGAAATGGGCTTGGCCGATCATCGCGCCCCGCAACCCGTCGACTCCATAGGACAGCGGGTCCAGCCGTGTCGCAATCGTCAATGCCGATGGCAATCCCGACAGAGGATAGAGAGCACCGGAGAGAAAGAAGATTGGCATGACCAGGAAGTTCATGACCAATTGAAATCCCTGCATGTCCTTGAGGCCCGATCCGATGATCGTCCCCAGTGCCGCGAAGACGATGGCGATCAATGCCATGAAGACAAAGCCGAGAATTCCGGACACGACGTCATCGGGACGGAAGCCGGCGATCAGGCACACGATCAGAACGAGCGTTCCCTGAATTGTCGCGGTGGTTGCTCCGCCCAGCGTGCGGCCGATCATGATCTGCAAGCGCGGCACCGGCGCCACCAGCGTTTCCTTGAGAAACCCGAACTGCCGATCCCACAAAAGGCCGACGCCGGAAAAGATCGATGAAAACAAGATCGACATCCCGACCACGCCGGGGGCGACAAACTGGAGGTAGTTGCCTTGCCCCGCTTTCGCGAAGACCGGGCCGAGGCCAAACCCGAGCACCAGCAGGTACATGAGTGGTTGGCCGAGCGACGCGAGTATCTGCGGCCGGGACCGCAAATACCGTTTCACTTCGCGAAGCCATAAAGCGAAAATCACCGCCACGGGTTACCTCCTCCGCCACATCCGTGCGACTTGCCGCATTTGGTCCGCGGAACTGGCCGTCTCATCGCGGATCGATGTGCCCGTCAAAGCGAGGAATGCCTGTTCGAGCGACTCGGCATTGGTCTGCTGTTTCAACTCCGAAGGCGTTCCCTGGGCGACAATGCGGCCGTGGTCGATGACGGCGATGCGCTGCGCGACCCGCTCCGCTTCATCCATATAGTGCGTGGTCAGGAACACGGTGGTCCGCTCCGTTTCGTTCAAATGCCGAACGTGCGTCCAAAGTTGATTGCGGCTCTGCGGGTCGAGCCCCAGAGTCGGCTCATCCAGAAAGAGAATCTTCGGCGTGTGCAGAAATCCGCGCGCGATTTCCAGCCGGCGCTTCATCCCTCCGGAAAACGTCTTCACGCGAGCGTCGCGGCGTTCCCATAATTCGAATAGCGTGAGGAGCGCCTGAATGCGTTCCACGCGAACTCGGCGGGGAACATGATAGAGCACTCCGTGCAAGTCCATGTTCTCATAGGCGGTGAGTTCATGGTCCAGGCTGGGGTCCTGAAACACGATGCCAAACCGCTGGCGAACTTCGAGAGGCCGTTCCGCCGGGTCGAGGTCATCGATCGCAATCGAACCGCTCGTCGGGCGCAGGAGCGTGGTCAGCATCTGGATGGTGGTGGTCTTGCCGGCCCCATTGGGGCCAAGAAAGGCGAAGATCTCGCCGGCGTGAACTTCGAACGTGATGTCGGCAACGGCGGTGACGTCTCCGAACGATTTGACCAGGTTCTTGACACAGATCATCGACTCACACCTCTCGGCCAATTCCCGCACCGCTCCGTTTTCTTTACCAGATGCCAATGCCAGTGGCCGGTTCGCGGGGAACCGAAATGGGAACCCTGGCCCGGCTTCTATTGACGGCTGCGCGGTCAATGTGCCGCCGAGGAAAAGAAGATTAGGATTACGATGAGGACTAGGATCAGGAACAGGACTAAGAGCAGGAGTAAGAGTCAGAGAACGAAAGCCAGTTGCTCGCCGGGCCGCTTCTGGTCCTACTCCTTCTCTTCATCTTGCTCTTAATCCTCTTCCTAATCCTAGTCCTCATCTTACTCCTACTCTGCTTCGCAGCGGATCTCCGTCGTGACGCATTGGCAGCGCAGCGGTCAAATATCCATGTCGGCGTCTCGCGCCATGCGCGAACCTACACAATTGACTGTGTGTCAATGCGATACCAACCCTCGCAGAGCAGTCCTCAAGAGTCGCCGATTTCATTTCACGGATCGTGAAATCATTTCACTGGGTGACAGAGAAATGAAGCAATAAAACGCTGGACGCCAGGCCAGTAGCTCGGCAGCAGCCCTTCCACTGATCGGGTGCTGTGGGCCCTCGGCATCCCCAATCAATCGTCTCGATCGCGGCGCCGCGGACGGTCATCGTCGCGGTCGTCGTAGTCATCGTCTTCATCGTAACGCGGCCGGCGACGGTCGTCGTAGTCGTCCTCGATCGAGCCGTCCCGGTAGCCGCGTTGGCCTTCGGTCAACCGCTTGCGGTACTGGTAGGTTTGCACCCAGAAAATGATCCAGCAGACGAAAATGCCAATGGCCAAGGGGCACCCGATGAGACTCACGACCATCGCGATCGGTTCCATTTTCGCGAACTGCGCAACATTCTGAACGATGCTCAGCCCGACGTTGACGACTCCGCCCCACGCCCAAAGCATCCCGACGGTTCGGGCGAAGCCCTCATCGCGCGTTCGCCAGCCCCGGTCCCTAAACTCATTGCGCAATGAATTGGCGACCCTGGCAACCAGAATGATGGCCCAGACGATGTTGAAAATTGGCACGAGCAGCAACCATACCAGGCCGGGCGACATTTCTCGATTGCGCTCGTCAACCTCAGCCAGGGTCCAATGCAAATTGAGTAGGAAAAGGATGTAAACGCATAGCCATATCGCGAGAAAAATGGCGACGCAAATCAACATCCCGGCCAGGAATCCCATCGCGCCTTGCTGGTTCATTGGGTCGTCTCTCAAGAAAATGTCGAGTCCTGTTTCAGTCTTCCATCCGCTCCGCGTAGAAACCCGCTTCGCGATCGAGCATTTTGCTGGTGCCGGCGATGGCTTTGCCGTCGCCGGTGAACATGAAGCCCGTGAAGCTTTGCGTCGTCGCCGGGAACTTGACTGTGAAGCTGATGGCGTGCTTCGGTGAGCCTGCCTTGCCCTGCACGTCGTATTCCTTGCCGTCCTTGTCCGAAGTGAATGTGCCGGTGATTTCGCCGGCATCGTTGACTTCCAGTTTCAAAATCCCCGATCGCCGGCCGTCGTCGTGAAGCTTGTAGCGGCCGGCGAAGAAGCGCGTATCAAACGATTCGCCGGCTATGAACTTCGGCGCTCGCTTGGGGACGACGCCGGCAATCGGCTTGGTCACCACGTACAGTTTGGCGTTCTTGATGGGCTTGAGCGTGAAATTCCCCTTTTCGCCGGCGACGACGGTGAGATCCCCGCCAATCGACTCGGGCACGATCTGGCCGATATCCAAACTCAACCGAAGTCCCGGATACAGTTGCATCGCCTGTCCGGACGCCTGGATCGCCCGTTCCGTTGTACCTTTGAAGGTGATGAACTTGTCGATGAGCAGCATCGGCACTTGCTTGTCGGGTCCAATTTTCTGCCGGGCCGGCTGGACGAGCAGTTTGGCCAGGCGCTTGTCGTTGGTCGATACGATGAGGAACGCGGACGAAGAGTCCGGCAATGCCGACGTGAAGTCGCCGATCTCATCCGACGTGAGTTGTTTGACTTCCTTGACGGCATTGTCCTTGATGGCCTTGGCCAGGACCGGCTGCGTGTAATAGTCGAACTGTTCGGTCCGGCCGGCGGCCGTAAACGCGAGCACGATCAGCAATGCGAGTCGTCGCATGAATGGCTCCCAAAGGCGTTGAGAAGAGTCTATCGCCCGAATTCACGATTCGCCAAAAATTGGCGGAATAACCCGGGGAATCCCCCATCCCGAACGCATGACCTCGAACACGCCGGAGCCGATCACAATCGCCATCCCTTTTTACAAGGGCCAGGCGTATCTGCGCTCAGCGATCGAGAGCGTTCGGCGGCAATCCTCGCCGAACTGGCGATTGATCGTTTGCGATGATGGCGCCGAATCGGGAACCAGCGACCTGGTCGCCTCCTTAGGCGATTCACGCATTCACTACTTCCGCAACGAGCGCAACCTCGGCATGGCGGGAAATTGGAATCGCTGCCTGACCACCGCTGACACGGATCTCGTCAACCTGCTGCACAATGATGACGAGCTGCTGCCCAACTATGTGGAGATCATGCTCGCGGCCAGTCGGGCGCATCCGGAGGCAGCCGCGTTCTTTTGCCGCGCGAAGGTCATTGATGCCCGGGGCCTCCAGTCGTTCTCGTTCGTCGATTCCGTCAAGCGCGTATCCGCAGCCCAAGTCGAGCGGCCCGCTGCTTCTGGAGGGACGGTCCGCGGTGGCGGCGCTCGATGCGCGGCGACTTCATCATGTGCCCCACCGTCTGTTATCGCCGCAGCCGGCTGCCGGCCGAGCGCTTCCGCTCCGAATGGCGAATGGTTCTGGACCTGGACTTCTTTACACGCATACTCCTGGTGGGCGGGACGATAGTCGGCTTGCCCGATGTGGCGTATGCGTATCGGCGGCATCCGGAAAACGCGACGGCCGAGTACACGGAAAGCTTGCTGCGCTTCGATGAGGAGTCGCGATTGCACGACGTGGTGGCGAGCCAGGCAACGGAGCGGGGTTGGCTCGACGTTTCGCGGGTGGCGGCTGGCAAGCGAATAATCAAACTGCACCTGCTTTTTCGCATCGCGCAGGATCTCGTCCGAATGCGATTGAACGCCGCAACCAGAAAATCGTGGTTTCTTTGTGGGTTGTTACGGAGTTCGGGGAATAAAACACCCGGGCCACGCATCCCATGAGTATCGCACCCTAGGTTCAATTCGCGATGCGCCATCTGATCGTCATCCCGGCTTACAACGAGGAAGAAGCTCTTCCCAAGACGATCGATCGCCTCCAGTCATTGCCCGCGGGATTTGAGATCGTGATTGTCAACGATGGATCGAAGGATCGCACCCGCGATGTTGCCGAGCAGTTGGCCCATTGCAGCCGAGTGCCCGTGCAAGTCGTCCATCTGCCGGTCAATTGCGGAATCGGCGTCGCCGTTCAAACGGGTTACCGGTTCGCGGCAGTCGACGGCGGATACACCTACGTGATTCAATTCGACGCCGACGGCCAGCACGATGCCGACTTTCTGCCATCGCTCGTCGATCGCTGCGGACGCGAGCAACTCGATTTATGCGTCGGCTCGCGCTTCCTCCACGACTTTGGCCCGGGCTCACGATCGACATTCACTCGCCGCCTCGGCATTCGCTTCTTCGCCGGCCTGATCAGTCTGATGTCCGGCATCAAGGTCACTGACCCCACGAGCGGCTTTCGCTGTCTCGGGCCGCGCGCCTGGAAGCGGTTCGCCGATTCCTATCCGGAAGATTTCCCCGAACCGGAATCGCTCTTCTGGTGTGCGCGCAACAAGCTGCGCGTCGGCGAGATGCCCGTGCGCATGTTCGAGCGCCAGGGGGGCGTGTCGTCGATTCGCAAATTGAAGGCCGCCTATTACATGGTAAAGGTGTCGCTCGCGATTCTCTTTGACCGGATCCGCAGAATGGAAGCGGCCCGCGTCGCTCCGCAGCCAGCCGCATGATCAACGCTGAATTCCTGATGCTGATTGGCGGAATCGGGGCCTTTCTGATGACCCTGTACTGGGTCCGCGTCCGCGAGCTGCGCGAACGCTATGCCGTCGGCTGGCTGGCGGTGGCGACGCTGCTTCTCGTCATTGGGCTATTTCCGGATAGGCTTGAAAAACTCGCCCACTGGGCCCATCTGAGCTACACCGCTCTGGTGCTGTTCGTGTCCTTGGGACTCATTTACATCAACTCGTTCTTCGTCTCGGTCGGGCTCAGCAAACATTACCGGTGGAACGTCCGGCTGACGCAGCAGATGGCCCTCCTCGAAGAGCGTCTCCGCCGGCTCGAAGAGGCAAGAGGCGAGCGGCTGACCGAAGTCGAGGAGACGATTTCGGAGTGATTGCAGGCCGCCGCGATTCCGCCGAGCCCGAAGCGCAACGCGAACCCCTGCGCCGCGGGGCGGCCCGGTCTTCCCGGGCGATTACAGCCTGGGGAGGGCGAGGCGGCCCTTCTGTGGGCCGCCTCGCCTCTCCCCATGAACTGCCTTGCGGCCGGGCGAGGAACATATATACGATTCTTGATTCGTTTGCCAATGGGGGCGAAGAACCCCCTTTCCCCCACGCGAATGGGGGAGCGATTTTCTTGCTTTTCAGCCGACTATTCCGGTGCCGGAGCGGCCTTGGGCGTCAACTCGAAGCCGAGAGCGGCGGCTTTCTTGCGCAGCGTCCGCTCGGCTTGTGCTCGCATCTTGGCCGCGTACTCGGCCATGCCTTTGACGACGTATTCCGTGCCGTACTTGAGCATGCGATAGACCAGACGAGCGAGCTTGTGCGCCGTCGCCGTGCACGCGCCGCGACCGCCAATCCGCGAGCGCATGCGCCGATCAGAACATTCCCAACGGGGTCATGGTTCGACCCACGGACTCCGCGCCCACATTCGCAAGGCACGCTTGACCCGGCCCGAGCCCTTGCGTGGCGATGTCTTCTTCTCGGTTTGGTTGCTCGTCGAGGTCTTCGGGCACAACCCCAGCCAACTGGCAAAGTGCCGCTCGCTCGGGAAGCGCAGACGTCGACGCCGATTTCCGCCAGAATCACCAAGGCCGTGCCCACTTCAATCCCCTCGATGGCCGTCAGGTCGACCCCCAAGGCCTGGAACAATGGGCCGGTCGCCTCAAAACGCAAGTCATTCTTCTTGCGACCGCGCTGGCGGGTCTTGGGCGGCACTTCCCGGTTGCCTGACCGATTGGGCAAGTTTGCCAACTCGAGTGCAATCCGCTGATCGCACTCGTCGATTTTGCCTTGGTAGTAGCGAAATAATGCTCGCGCTTGTTCCAGTTCGAAGAGGTGTTCCGGCTGCCAGAGCCCCTCGAGGGCCCGAGCGAATTCGGCTTTCGTCTTGCGCACTTCGGTGAGGCGAGGCCGGCCAGGAGGTCCGGACACCGCTCGCCGCCGAGAATCGCGTCGATAATCGCCAGACCCGACCGGCCGGTGATGTCGGACAAGACTTCGGTGAGTTTGACATTCATCTGCGTGAGCGCTTTTTGCGTGTGCTGCACGTGGCCGGCCGCGTATCGGATCAGCATCTGCCGCTGACGGTGGTAGGCGCAACGCCTGCACCGACTCGGGAGGACGGAACGAACCCCGCAGCAACCCGTACGCGTGCAGCCGCTGAATCCATTGGCAATCGAGAACGTCGGTTTTGGGCCGGGCGCCGCAGGTGCGCAGTTGGCCGGGTTCGACCAGGAAAGCCTCGAACCCTTCCGCTTCCAGCAACTCGAACAACGGAATCCAGTAGACGCCGGTCGATTCCATCGCCACGGTCGTGATGCCCTGCCGACGCAAGTGGGCGACGATCTGGTGCAGGTCGGCCGTGTAAGCGCCGAATGTGTCGACCATGTCCAAGCCGACGCAGACGACATGATTGTCCGAGTGCACGTCGATGCCGGCGGCGTGCGGATTCTGCACGACCATCGGCGGCGGCGTCACGCGGAATTCGCGAACCGGACTGGCTTTCTTGCGGGCTTTCAGTTTGCGACGACTCAAGATGTCCTCCATTTCGCCGGCGAGAAAAGGGATGGGCGAGATGGCGGACAAAGTGAGAGGGGAACGGGGAAAACAGCAATCTCCCCAACGGGATCAACGCGTCGATGCGGACATCGACGCCAGTCACCAATGAACCGGCCACCAACTCTCGGGCCAGGCTCGCGTTCGGGCACGAAGCACCAAGGACGAAACGGCCACAACTCCATCCGCCACTATCAATCGTAACAGCGAGTCAAAACCGTATCTCCCGTTCACGGGAAGACCGGGCCGACCCGCGGCGCAGGGGTTCGCGTTGCGCTTCGGGCTCGGCGGAATGAACCGATCACTTTGGCTGTGATGCTCCACTACGAATTATTCGCGTTTGCCGAGACTGGACCGCTTCTTCTTCGGCTTCGCGGGCGAGTCGCCCGGCACGTCTTTCAGGGCCACACGCATGTCTTCCCACAACTCATTCCACTTCTTGCGCTCGGCCAGTTCGAGACTGGCCAGACGATCGGCCTCGCGGACAACTTTGAAGTCATCGCAATTCAGACAGAAGATCAACCAGCGGCGGAAGCGCTCTCGTGAAATAATCTGATCGGCCAGGGCCGGGTTGAAGCGGCGCAGCACCTCTTTGAGGGGACCGGTCAGCACCTTGGTCTTGAACTCGAAATCGCTCCGGAGGAACTGCAGCGCTTCCTTGCGGGCCGCCACTTTTTCACCCGCCGTCACTTCGTTCAAGTCCTTGCCAATTCCCGCGACCGTTCGAATCGCCGCCCGTGCCGCGTTGGTTCGATGCGTGACCCCCTCGTAAGAGGTGACGACGCTCGAACCGTGGCTGTTGAACTCCTCGATGCCCGGCTTGTCCACCATCAGTGGACCGTAAAGTTCGCGCGCGAACCGTGTCCGCCCTTTGAGCAGAGCCGCTTCGGCGACCATCGAGCGCAGCGGTTCTTTCAGTTTCTCCTTGCCAGAGGCGACGGCCTCGACATGGGCGTTAATCATTTTGGCGCCATCCACCAGCATTTGGTTGATCTGATTGAAGACGGCAAGGAGCGTAACGTTTTTGTTCGCCTGTTTGAAGCTGCTCAGTTCTTTCGCGGCTTCGTCGAACCGGCCCTGGTGCAACCGCAGCTTGAGCCGGGCGTCGTAAACCATCGGCACATTTTTAGCTTTGAGGGGTCCTTCGATCATCCGTTCCGTTTCGTCGAGGCGGCCCTGGTACATGATGACCTCGGCCAGGATCGTCTGACCGATTGTTTCCCAGATGCCGTAATGACATTCGGCAATCAACTCGTTGGCCGCCCTTTCGGCGGCCAGAGTGTCGCCATCCAAGATTTCGGCGAGGACATGGGCAAAGAGCCCGGCCTCCGATCGCGGATCGACGGCGACCAGGCGGCGGGCGTACTTGGCCGCATCGCGCTCCTTGGGCGGGATCGTCGCCAGGGAGAGGAGCATGCGGCAGAAAAGCGGCACCGGCGTGTCTTGCCCTTTCGCAGTCATGCCATCGAGCAGTTTGGTGGCGCCAGACTTATCGCCGCGAACCAACTTGCACAAGGCGAGCACGGCCGTGCCTTCCTCGTACTTCGGGTCGAGCTCGCGGGCCTTGGCCGCTTCCTTTTCCGCTTCGGCGTCGCCGAGCGATTTGCTGTTGAGAATAATCGCCAGGTTGCATCGCAACGGCGCGGAGTCCGGCTGCAATTCGACGGACTGGCGCATGAAGGCCAGTGCCTGGTCGACTTCACCATTTCGAACCTGCGCCAACGCATAATTGGAAATGGCCGCAGCGCTCTTCTCTTCGATCCCCAGGGCGGCCTTGAAGCATGCGGCGGCATCCCGGTAGTTGGACGGCTTCGCTTGACAAAGACTGATGCCCAGCGACATTTGAATCCAATAATCATTGCGGCGAGTGATCTCCGCCGAGCGCAGTAGCTTGACCGATTCATTCACCTGGTTGCGTTCGCGCAGTGCGTCCCCCAGGATGTCCGCCTCGCCGGCCGCGACCGCCTTCGGGGCGTCCTTAGCAAGATCAACGAGACCCCCGACATCTTTGTTGTCGAGCGCTTGCCGGAATTGATGCCGCCAGGCGTTGTCGTCGAGGCGATCGGCCACTTCGCGCAAGCGCAGTCGGGAACCGGAATCGATGACCGCCCAGAAGTCCATTCCGCGAATCACTTCCCCACGATGCTTCTCCGGCACGGCTTTGAGCTTCTCGACCGCCGGCGCTGGATCGGCGGCAAAGAGATCGACGCCATAATCGCGAAATGTCTTGGTAAATGCGCTCTTCGAGGCATCGAAGTCTGGCCGGAAGCCAACGAGTCGAACTGCGGCGGTGCGCTCCGCGGCCGGCAAGTCGGCGAGGAGCTTTTCATTTCGCTGTGCCAGCGCCAGCCGCTCCTTGGCTTCTGCGACGTGAGCCCGTGTCGCCTCGATGATGCCGTCCACTTCCGCAACGCGAGCGGCATCGGTTTCGGAGGGCAATAGTTTCTTCGCTTCTTCGGCGGCTTCGAGCGATTGTTGCCAGAGGGCCAGGGCGTTCTCCGCCTCGCGACTCGTCTCGGCCGGTATCTGAGCAGCCTGGGTCTGAAGGTCGGCGGATCGTTGCAGGGCGGCTTTGACACTTTCGGTCAGATGACCCTTGGTCTTCAAGAAATTGTCGTAGACGAAATAGCCCCCGATCGCCGCCGCCGCGGCAATTGCGATCGCCAGCCCGGCGATGACAAATCCGACTTTCTTCTTGCGCCGTTCGCCGCGGGTCGCCAGCTTGATTTCCCCCGAGCGCTCGTCTTCCTCCTCCTTCTCGAAATACCGCTTCATGATGCGAGCAACGACGTCCGCGTCGTCCGGCCGATCGTCGGGCTGCGACGACAAGCAGCGCCGAACGAGGCGCACCAGTTCCGGCGACCCTTCACTGGCGTCCAACCGTTTGAGCGCCGTGGCTGTCAGGCATCCGCGAGCTTGAGCCCATAAGTCTTCGGCCCGCGCCCGGCGATCGATTTCGTTGCTGGTGTAAGGCGGACGGCCCGTCAGAATCTCGCAGAGCATGGCGCCGAGGCCGAACACATCGGAGCGCTTGTCCACCGGCCCGCGATTGGGGTCCGCCTGCTCCGGGGACATATAAGCAAACGTACCGCGAATCGCCCCGGCCCGCGTCGCTTCCGGATTATCGACACGAACGACCGTCGAGTGATCCCCGCCGCCGGGAAGCACTTTGCTCAGGCCCCAGTCCATGACCTGCACTTCGCCGAACGGCCCGACCATCACATTGAGCGGCTTGAGATCGCGGTGCAGCACTTCCTTTTTGTGGGCAAAGGCGACCGTGTCGCACACCGCGGTAAACTGCTTGAGCAAGGCGTTCAACGATTGCTTGCTCGGCTTCGCATGATGCTCGGCGAATGCATCCGCCCAGGTCCGGCCCTGGATCAGGCGCATGGTGAAATAAGGCCGACCATCGGGCGTCTTGCCGCGTTCGTGAATCGGAGCGACGTTTGGATGCTGAAGCTGACTGGCAACCTGCGCTTCTTCGTGAAAATCCCGAACCGCGTGTGGCTGGCCGATAAGGTGGCGGTGCATGACCTTCATGGCGATCACGCGGCCCAGTTCCTGGTCCCGGCAGCGATACACTGCTCCCATGCCCCCTTGGCTCACGAGTCTGAAATCGGTGTACTTGTCGAACGGGGCTGGTGTGTCGTCCTCATCACTTGTGGTGGCATCGCGAATGACTCCATCCCAGACCGCTGTCGAGTTCAAGAGCGCCTGTCCGACAGCCCGCAGCCCTTCGTCGCGTTCCTTGCCCGCCCACGTCGCGGTCTTCGCTTGCTGGTGGTCGCAGAGGGCATAGAGGATGTCCTTTTCGAGACGCAAGAGCCAGGCGAGGCGGTCGCGCTCGTTGGTCGCCGAGCACGCGGGTGTGTCCGGATCATTGGCGCGTGCCAAAGTCTCGGCGGCCAACTCATCGGGATTGAAGCGAACATGGCGAATGGATGGATCGCCCCGCAGCTTCTCGGCTTGACGACGAAGGAGCTGCAGATAGTGACGCGTGTCCCAGGCAGTGATGTCGGCCACAGAGTGCATTCCACGGGGCGATCGAAGAATCATCATCGACTCCGAGGTGCATGAAGTCAATTGGATGATTCGGGAATGCGCGACGGTTTGAGACCGAATCCCGTGAAGCCGCGACGCGGAGGCTTTGCGGAGCGGAGCGCGTCTGCCAAGCGCCCCGCCCCCCGTGAAGCCGCGACGCGGAGGCTTTGCGGAGCGGAGCGCGGGCTCGGAATGGGCAAGCGCCCGCGCTCCGCTCCGAAGACTCCGCGTCGCGGCTTCACAGGGGCGGTACCAACACATACCATTGCGCATTTGGAGTTTCGCGTGAACATCGAACACGTTGCCTTCAATGTCGCCGACCCGGTTGCAGTCGCGGACTGGTACGTTCGTCATTTGGGATTGCGCATCGTTCGCCAGGGGGATGGGCCAATC
The DNA here is from genome assembly GCA_963773845.1 of uncultured Gemmataceae bacterium. Classification (GTDB taxonomy): domain Bacteria; phylum Planctomycetota; class Planctomycetia; order Gemmatales; family Gemmataceae; genus SIAJ01. Next base: position 1,386,745 of record CAVZCU010000009.1, on the reverse strand, counting down.
TTTGGACATTTCTTGGCCGACTCAGCGGGCAAAACCGTCCTCGAAATCTATCATCAGAACGCGCCGGTCCCCGATTATCCAAACCAGCACCCATTCGTTTTCCACATCGCATTCATGTGCGAAGACGTGTCCACGGAACGAACCCGGCTGCTCGCAGCCGGCGCGACCGCGGCGGGCGAACTGACGACAAGCCCGAACGGAGATGTGATGACCTTCCTCCGCGACCCGTGGGGGATTGTCTTGCAGCTTGTGCGCCGCGGGACGCCGCTATTGGGCTGAGCAAAGATGTCAGAAGAGGAGTAGGATTAGGATGAGGATTAAGATTAGGAAGAGGATTAAGAGTAAGAGCAAGACCGGACGGCCATGTCCGGGCTGGTCCTTCTCTTAATCGTAATCCTGTTCTTAATCATCTTCCTAATCCTAATCTTCATCTTAATCTTACTCCTGTCTTTTAGTCCGACCTGCCAGCCCGGAGCCAATCGTGCGTACGTTTCTCCTGACTCTCCTGATCGCCGGGTTCGCTGTCGCCGCTGATCCCACCTACGACCTCGTCATCCGTCACGGCAAACTCGTCGATGGCACCGGCAATCCGTGGGTCTATGGCGATCTCGCCATCCGCGGCGATAAGATCGTCGCGGTGGGCCAAGTCGCCAGGAGCGGCGAAGCGCGAGATCGATGCCAAGGGACTCGTCGTCGCGCCCGGCTTCATCGATATGCACTCACATTCGGATTATTTGCTGCTCGAAGATGGCAATGCGCCCAGCAAAATTCGTCAGGGCGTGACGCTCGAAGTGCTCGGCGAGGGAGTCTCCGTTGGCCCCTATCTCGGCAAGACTCGGGCCGACGGCCACACTCGCTTTGAGACAATCGGCGATTACTTCTCGACCTTGCAGAAACGCGGTGTCGCGGTCAACGTCGCCTCGTACGTCGGCATCGACAACATCTGGCAAGCGGTCATGGGTACATCGTTCGCCCGGCCGACGCCGGAACAGTTCGAGAAAATGAAGGATATTGTCGACGCGGCGATGAACGATGGCGCCATCGGCCTATCGACCATGCTCATGATGCCGCCCGGCTCGCTGGCAACAACGGATGACTTGGTCGAGTTGTGCAAGGTCGTCGCGAAACATCACGGCAGCTACTCCTCGCACATTCGCAACGAAGGCGACGGCGTGCTCGACTCCGTGAAGGAAGCAATTGCGATTGGCGAGCGGGCCGGCGTGCCGGTCGACATCATTCACATCAAGATCGCCGACCAGAAGCTCTGGGGTCGAATGAACGAGGTGGTCGCGCTGATCGAAGCGGCCCGGAAGCGTGGCGTCAACGTGCAGTCGAATGTATACCCGTACACCCGCGGCAACAACAACCTGTCGAGCATTATTCCACCGTGGGCCCACGAAGGGGGAACCGGCAAGATGCTCGATCGCCTGAAGGACCCGGCCGAGCGCGTGCGCCTGAAGAAAGATATCCGCAGCGGAATCGCCGGCTGGTACAACCATTACCTGGCTGTCGGCGGCGACTGGTCGCGCATGCTCATCAGCGGCAAGGGAACCTATTCCGGCTTGACGATGGATCGCATTATCGCCGCGAGGACCAAGGGCAAGCAACCGGTGCCCGATCCGCTCGACGTGCTCTTCGATCTGCTGATCGAAGCTGATGGCTCAATGCCGACCGTGTACGAGCACCATACGGAAAAGGACATGAACCTGGCGCTCAAGCAGCCGTGGTGCTCGATTGGCTCCGACGGCAGTGCGTACGCCGTCGAGGGCCCGCTACGCCGCGGCCATCCGCATCCACGCAATTTCGGCACATTCCCCCGCATCCTCGGCGTCTATGTTCGGGAGCGTGGTCTGCTTCGCTTGGAGGACGCGGTCCGCAAGATGACCTCGCTCAACGCGGCCAAGCTCGGCCAAACCAACCGCGGCATCCTGCGCCCGGCAACTTCGCGGACGTCACCCTATTCAATCCGAAGACAGTGATCGATCGGGCGACCTACGAAAAGCCATTCCAGTACAACGACGGAATTGAGTACGTGATCGTGAACGGCAAGCTGGTGCTGGACAAGGGCAAGCCGACAGGCGAGAAGCCGGGTCGGGCGGTGCGACGGGGGACGAAATGAGTATCAATGCAGACCACGAAAAGGAACGATGCCCCATGGAGCGACATTTCTCCGCGCCATGATCCCGTTTCCGTCCCTCAGGGCGATTGAGCAAGGTTTGCCAGAATATCCTTTATCAGCAAATAGAGATGCAGTTGGTGCGTCGGCGATGGAATAAAGCCGAATTTCTCGTAGAACGCTTTCGCGGTCGAGTCTTTGGCATGCACCAAAAGGGCGCGGCAGCCGATCAATTCGGCCGCGCGGACGACACGGAGGAGTGCATCCTTGAGAAGCCCCTTCCCCAGGCCGTGTCCCTGTTCAGATCGATCGACCGCGAGACGAGCCAGTAAAATGATGGGAACGGGATGGTTGGCCAACCCTTTTGCCACACGCTGGGGAGTCTGGGCCCGATCAACGGATCCGGCCGCCAATGTATAATACCCGACAACACGATTTCCGCGGGCCGCAACGTACGTCCGCGCCGAACGATTCTGATGGTTCTGTAATGCGTATTTGCGTAGGTAATCGTTCAACGGCATTGAACCGCAGTCAAAACCAGATCGTTCGTGAACGGCTTGCAAGGGGACGGGGCTATCGAGCGGCAGTGCGTCGGGCATCGAACACTCCCGGTTCCGCGAGAAGGTGTTGGAGTCTGGGGATCATTCGAGAAGGTGCTTCAAGCGCATCACAGAACGCAGTCCAAGCCTCGTCGTTCAGTAGAAAAGCCGATGGGTCGGTGCCCTCGGGGTCAATCGTTAGCCGAACCTGTTGCTGATCGTTGAGCGCGACGGGTCCGGTGGGCCGAAAGACCCCGTTCTCGAAAACCGCATCAATTTGTACGCTCATTACGAATACTCCTCGGATATCGCCCATTATATCAGTTCACTGCGGCAGATCGGCTGGCTGCAGTTCTGCACAAGTTCGCCGGCCCGACGCAACCTATGCCCCAGGCCTTTGGCCGACGCGACCGGTTGGGTATCGAGCACGCCATCCATTGTGCCACCTACAGAAGCTATTTGAGTACGGCGAGGCTATTGAATACCTAATCGTGAACGGCAAGCTGGTGCTGGACAAGGGCAAGCCGACAGGCGAGAAGCCGGGGCGGGCGGTGCGACGCGGGGAACGGTGAGCTGGATATTCCAATCGAGATACAACCCAGACGTCGAATTCACTGGATTCCCAACTTCGTTAATGCCAATGTGGGACCCAACTGTGCATCGGCTGGAAGGCAATGAAGTACGCTAGAATCATGAGGACACCGAGCACAATGGTCGATACGAACCAGATTGAGTGCAGCCTGCGGCGATCGATTGACGGGCCGAGCACGTAGGGAAGCCCGAAGTCGGCAAGTATCACACACGCCAACACAGCCATGACGGGCAGCGTGAAGGCTTCGTCGTTGAATTGACCGAATTGAAACAAATAGTGCGTGTATTGCGGAAGCTGTACGTGTCTAACCACTTTCTCGTAGAACTCGATGTATTTGGGAAGATCGTAATTCATCAAACCGCCGAAAGGGAGCCAAGCAACGAGGATAACGAGTGCTCTGAACGGCGCATACCAAAGGCGATAAGGGGAAGTGGCCAGACAGCTTGGTGCGACGTTGCTGGACATGGGCGCTCCGAAAACACGGGCTGAGGCTGACTATTTAAGCGACTTACGACGCAAGCCCTTGCGCGGGCAGAGCGCCACTCGGCGGGCTGCGGCATGCCTCCACCCACCCTAACATCGGCGCCTGTGTCGGCGATGACTCGATCCAAGATGGTCCCAATCGATCCGCTCGTCAGACGGAACTCGATGTCGAGAACCGGCAATGGCTCGCCGGAATAGGACGTGTCGAAGCGGAAACTCGCCCGACGAATGCGAATTGGTTCGTGTTCGTGCCCGACACAAGTAACAAAAGCATGTCGCGACATCGCCGAAGCCGCGTGGGAAACTTGTATTGGAATCGTTCCCGAAGCGACAACCTTCCCGTCAGGAAAACCAATCCACTGATCCTTGAACTTCGCAAGCAACTCGTCGCGAACAGCCCAATAGTCCGCCTCATTCTTGCGCCATTCGGGATGGATTTGCTTCGCAATCTCTGGCGGCAATTGATCGGCAATGCTTTTCATGCGCCACCATGACACGATTTGCTTGGTGTCATTCTATCATCGTTCCAGCAGCTCGCTCTCCAACTTCCACTACACATCCGTTCGCCGGTAATCGCAGACGCCGAGACAGCGCCGCTCATTTTTTCCTCTGCTTGCCAAGCTTGCGGACCTGGGCGACCGTCAACTCGGTCGCCTCTGCTATATCGGCGACCGGTTTGCCCATCGCTAGCATTCGGCGCAACCATCTCCGCCTTTTCGTCCGCGCCTTCCTGTCGGCCTTCTTCAAGCGCTTCCTGGTAAACTCGCGTCTGCCGAATATCAGCTACTTGGAGCATCTTTTCCATCTCCGCACGCGTCCAATTCGGGAACTGGTACAGAATGACTGTCTTAACGAATTGTATCCGCATCCTTTGCAAGTGCATTTATGGGACTATTCGAAGTCCGCCAGTCGGTAAAATGACCACAATTCGGTCACGCGAGGTGCTCAATGAAAAGCTTGGCAGACGGGCTCCCGCCCGACATTGCTCGACAAGTCCACCCCGACTGGCGCAAGAACGAATCGGCCTATTGGGCAGTTCGCGACCAGCTAATGGGGCAACACAAGGGTCAGTGGATTGGCTTCGCCGACGGGAAAGTGGTCGCGGTCGGCAGCCGCCCCGTTGTTGTTGCACATGCCGCGCGAACTCGCGGAGCATCCGTTCGTCACATGCGTCGGTAGCGAAGACCGACCGTACCGCATGCGCCGCGCCGAGTTCGCCTACGACACTGGCTACCCCGGTGAGCCTTTGCCGGTCATCCGTGCCGAGTTTCGCCCGGTAAGCGGAACTGCGGGCGTGGAGTTCGACCAGATCATCGCCGACACCGGGGCTGATACAACTGCTCTGCCATGGGACGATTGCCAACTGTTACAGCTTGATCCGGAACTAGGAATCCCTGCGGTGATGACTGGTGTAGGCGGCGGTTCGGCGAACACACTCGGCTTTCTGGTTTGGGTCCACTTGGACGGCAACGATTATGAGTGCCAACTGCACGCGGATTTCGTTGGTACTGAACGCATCCTGGGGCGCGATGTCTTGAATTCGCTCGACGTGCTTTTTCGCGGACCTCGCGGCGTGGTCGTATTCAATCCATAACCGTTGAGCGGCCACAAGTCGTGAGCCCACGAAGATTACTCGAGAATTAGGTCCGACGGATGCTGTCGTTCCTTGCTTAGCATTAAACGTTCACTTCTTCGCATCCCCCACAAACGTCAGCACGCCCATTCCCTCCGGCCGCGGTGTGGCGCCGGCGGGGCCGCTCCAGGCTTGCATGCCCTTGCCGGGCACCGTGCGCACCACGTTCACGGCCCACAGCTTGCCCGGCGCAATCGTGTCGCCGGTCAACTCGCTGAGTGGAATCGCGACTTCCGCGGTCCAGCCGGTCTCCTCGGGGTTCACTGCGACGAACCATTTGGGGTTCCACGACTTGTCGCCCCAGCAATCTTCGGCGACGGCGCCACGCTGATCGATCTGCAATTGGTAATACGTTTGATAATCGCGATCGAGATCGATCATGATGCTCACGCGATCGAACGCCCGCATCTCCATATCGGGGGAGCGCGTTTCGAGCTTCGCTTTTTTCATGCCAGCAGGGTGCCGGCAGACGACCGCGATATAGAGATACTCGTCGTCGAACGCGAACGCGGCTCGCGAGCCGTCGTTGAGTGCTTCGCGCAGGGCGTTCGGCTCGGGCTTTCCACCCTGATCGCGGAATTGCTTCTCGATCGCTTCCTTGCACCCGTACTCGGTGCCGAGCTTGCCTGCCATCGTGGTCAAGAGCATGGGGATCGCGTCCTGCCAGCACTTGTCGTTCAATTTGCCATCAAGGTAAGGCCGTGATGCCGTGTGCCGGCAGGCAGCGACCAGCTTCGGCGGCATCGTCTGGCCGGCCCGATTCATCAGCCACGATTCAACCATCACGCAATCGCGCCACGGGTCGGCTCCGCGGACAATAGTCGGCAAATCAACCGGCACCGTCGTTTCGGTAATGTAGCGCAAGAACCAGCGCTGCGATTCGGCCGCCCGGCCGAGTTGCCGGCGAGCGGCTGCCAGGCAAAGATTGGTCGGCACATCGCGGGCAAACAATTCGCCCTGCGCTCCCAGTCGGTTTTCGAGCGCCAGTGCACCCTCGTACCATTTCCGGGCCGATACCAGACCCACCAGGGGTTCGCGACGGCTGGCTTGGACGACGATCGTTTGCGGCGGAAGCTTGTCTTTTGTTTTCGCCTTGGGGATCATTTGTCGCGGGTCGGGCCGATCCTTGAGGTCAAACGCCACGTCCGTGATCTCCAGGAATTGCCCCAGTTCCGCTCGTCGGCGTGCCTCGCTCGACGATTGATAACGAATCACCCAGCGGGCGGCGTCCAGTGCCAGTGGATGGCCGGGGTATTTATCGAGAAGCAGCAAATAAGCTTCGCGGGCCAACGGCCATTGACCGGCATGCACATAGGCGGTGGCCGCGGTGTACAGCGCCTTGCCCGCATCCATTGGCGATAGTTCTTTCACAAGCGTACCGAGTTGCGAAAGCGCTTGCTCCGGACTGGCAACCGAACCGGCCTTGCCGTCAATGACGGCTTGCACGTTCCGCCTTTTCTCGAACGCCTTTTGCAATTCGGCCCGATAGGCGGATTCCTTCTCGGTGAGCGGAACCTGCTCGCGGCGGGCGGCCCCGCCGGGAGCGAGTGAAATGCCGTCGAAGATGTGCGTCTGACCCGCGGTGTCCTGCAAGCGCGTGGCGACGAGGCGGAAGCCGGGCACGCTAGCCGCATCGCTCCAAAGGCGGAACGCATTCGCGGCAAATTCCTTCGCGCTATCGCCGAGCCGAGGCAACGGACTATTCACATCGGCTTTCACGCACGTCGGGTCGACCTTCTTCATCCCGATCAGTAGTTTGCGGCTGGCCCACGGCTGCAGCCCCAGTTCCTTGAGTTGCTCGGGAAACATGTCGGCGTCTGCTGCCACGTCGAATGCTTTGCGGACGACCAGATTCACCGCCTTGGTCAATTCGTCAGTGGGCGCATCCGTGACGATCACGTCCGGCCGCCAGACGCGTAAGGCGAGCACGACCTGCCGCAACATGGCGATCGCCGCCTTTTCGTCGTGGCGCTCGGACCACGCATCCAGAATGGCTTGCGCGTTCGGTCCTTCCTGGAAGCCGGCGATCGGGAAGTGCCAGAGCACTTCGCCGCCCGCTCCACCACTCATGCGCATTGCCCGATCGAGCCGTTCGCCGTCCGTGGCTCGCAACGGATCGGCCGCTTTCATTGCGGCCGCGACGCGTTCGGCGTCAGTGTCGTACTTCTTGGCGAGCGTCGCCGGATCGGCACACGTGACCGAAAGCGCTGCGGCCAGATACCCTTCCTCGCCGCCGATCGCGGCCACGGTATCAAGCGGCACCGATTTCGCTTGGGCATGGACGAACAGGATCGCCGAACGCATGCCCCCCTGATGCTGTACCGTCCACGTCTTGCCGCCGTCAGCCGTTGTCAGGATCGTGCCCAGTTCGCCCGCGGCCCAGCCGCGCTTTTCATTGAGGAAACAGATCGCGTGCAATGGCAACGGCTGGCCTGTCTTGAACATCTCCCAGGTGACACCCTTGTCCGCAGAATGGAATACCACGGAGCCGGGCTTGCCGACTGCCCAGACATGCGTCCCTTTTACGGCGACGGCGTGGAAATCGATCGATGCCCGCAAGGCCGGGGGTAATTTCAAATCCGGAAACCCCCAGCGAACACCTGCCGTATCGCGGCTGACCATGATGAGCCCGCCCTGGCCGACGGCGACAGCGCCTTCGCCAATGAGCTTGAGCGCATTGACATTTCGCCCGGCCAGCGAATCGACGTCGGCGACGCCCATCGCGCCTTCGCGAACCGGCGCCAGTCGATTCCAGGCGCCAGCGAGCACTCCGGTCTCCGGATCGGAGAAATCGCCGGCGAACCAGCACGGCGTGCGTGTGCCGGGCGTCGGCTTCCAGGTTTTGCCGCCGTCCATCGTCGTGAACAGACCGCTCGGATAGGAATCGCTGCCATCGCCGGCCGCTACTCCGAAGTGTTCGCCGAAGAATTTGACGAGGTTCAATCCCGGTACATCGTTCGTGCTCAGGGCCGTCCACTTGAGACCCCCGTCGCTGGTGCCGAGCACGATGCCTGCCGACCCGCCGCCCGGCAGTTCCGTGCGCCCGACCGCCCAACCTGAATACGGATTGAGAAAATGAATCGCGCGCAGCGAGGCGCGCGTCCCGGTCGACTGGCGTTCCCAGGTCTTACCGCCGTTGATCGTGTGCCACATCACGCCGTCGTCGCCCGCCGCCCAGCCTTCGTTTTCGTCGGCAAACTGGATGCAGCGAATCGGCGCGTCGCCGAAATGCAGCGTCCCTTGAGCGACCACAGTGGCGGGAATGGCGACGAGAAACAATCCAGTCAGGAAGCGCATATGCGGTCCTCGGTGTGGCTGCGGCGGCGTGGCCCACGGCTCGAAGCTATTGCGTGCCCAGGGCGATGGCTTCGAGCCGTGGGGTCAACGCGGTTGGATACCTGGGGGCTTTTTGAAAATCCAGGCGGAATTGCTAAAGTCCGTCCACGCTTCGGCCGACAATCGCCTCGCGCATCACGGCCAACCGTCACATCTTGCCTAACCTGCCAGGCGCACCCGGCCGATTCGGCATTTCCGGCACGAGCCACAGGGCCGGCACAACCGATACACACGGTGTCCCGAGATTCATCGTTGAGGTGGTCATGGAGTTGACCCGTCGAACCCTCCTGCACGGGGCGGCAGTTACCGGCGGCCTGTTACTCGCCTCGCGAGTACCAGCCCGAGCCGGCTTGACGCACACTACGCCAGGATGGATCGAAGGGAAGATGACCGGGGCCCAGGCCGTTGTCGAAGCATTAATCCAGGAAGGTTGCGAGTGCGTCTATGGAATTCCCGGCGCTCAGGAGAACGAACTCTGGGACGTGATGAAGTCCAAGGGAATGCCCTATCTGCTCTGCACCCACGAATTCAGTGCGTCGACGATGGCTGATGGCTATGCCCGGGCGACCGGCAAGCCCGGCGTGCTCGCCATCGTGCCAGGGCCCGGCGTAACCAATTCATTGACCGGCATCGGCGAAGCGCTGATTGATTCGATCCCACTGGTCGCAATCGTCGGCGACATCGCCCAGGGCGAAAAGTTCCGGCCGTTCCAGGTACACTGTCTCGACCAGGTCGCACTGCTCAAGCCGGTCACCAAAGGCGTCTACCACGTTGAAGATGTGAGCCAGATCGCTGCGGCGGTTCGGGACGCATTTTCCCTGGCGATGTCCGGCGAGCCGGGCCCGGTCGCGGTGGTCATTCCGTACACGATGCTCGTCGATTCGCACGACTTCAAGACCGCCCCGGCCGAAGTTCCCGCCGTGCCCTTTGATGAAAAATGCTTCATGGAAGCGATGAAGATGCTGAGTCTGACGCGATACAAAAGGATCGGCATCTATGCCGGGCAGGGGTGCATGAATTACTCGGACCAACTGGTCCGGCTTGCCGAGATCCTGCAGGCGCCGGTGGCGACGAGCGTTTCGGGCAAGGGAGCATTCCCCGAATGTCATCCGCTATCGGTCGGCTGGGGCTATGGCTCCCATGCCACCGGAGCATCCGAGAAGATCTTCAATCCGATCAATCCGATGGAGAAGTTGGATCTGCTGCTGGCGATTGGCGTGCGCTTCAGCGAAGTCTCGACCGGCTATTACAACATGCCGAAGATCCCGCACGCGATTCATGTCGATGCCAATCCATGCAACCTCGGCAAGGTGCTCAAGGCCGATGTATGTGTTAATGCCGATGCTGGGGTGTTTCTCTCGAAATGCCTTGAGTTTGAAAAAGCGCTGAAGCGCAAGTTCGATGGCAAACTGCAAGATCGCATCAAGGCCGCCAAGGAAGACGACCTTCGTCGCTATAGCAAACTCGAAGCGATATCCGGCGCCGACCCGATGCGGTTCATTCTGGCGCTGCGCAAATGCCTTCCCGAAGACGGCATGGTCTTCGTCGACGTCACCGTGAGCGAGCATCTCGCCGCCGAGGCGTTCACGGTGAACAAGCCGCGAACGTATTTCAACCCAACCGATAATCAGGCGATGGGCTGGTCGATCCCGGCGGCCTTGGGCGCTCAACGCGTCAAGCCCGACAAGAAGGTGGCGACGATCACCGGCGATGGCTGCTTCATGATGACCGCGATGGAGATTTCCACCGCCGGCCGCGAGAATCTGCCAGTCAAGTTTTTCGTCCTCGACGATCAAGCGTACCAGTACATGCAGCGCTTGCAGAAGGCGGCCTACCTGCGAACGACAGCGACCATCCTGGCCCGCATGGATTATTCGGCGTTCGCCCAGGCGATGGGCGTCGGCTACATGGAAATCGACAGCACATCCAAACTCGAAGCCGGCATCCAGGCCGCACTCGACTATCCCGGCCCGGTGTTAGTGCGCGTCATCGTCGACTACCGCGATCGCAAGATTCGCTGGATCGACGCAGTCGCTCGCCGCTACGCCCGTGAAATGACCCCAGCCCAGACGGTGCGCTTCCTCGGCCGAATCGGCAGCCGGGCGATTCAGTTCATGCCAGCGAATGATTAGCGGCAATCTTGCTCAAGAACTTATTACCAGCCCATGTGAAGCCGCGACGCGGAGTCTTCGGAGCGGAGCGCCGGTCAAGCGCTCCCGTGAAGCCGCGACGCGGAGTCTTCGGAGCGAGCGCCGGTCAAGCGCTTACCCCAGTGAAGCCGCGACGCGGAGTCTTCGGAGCGGAGCGCGCCGGTCAAGCGCTGTTACCCCAGTGAAGCCGCGACGCGGAGTCCTCGGAGCGGAGCGCGGGCCCACTCTCGCGCTCCGCTCCGAAGACTCCGCGTCGCGGCTTCACGGGATGACGTAATTGCTCATGGTCGAAAAAGGGGAAGAATTTCGTCTTAATGCTCTTGCGTTTCGCGCGCTCGCAAATACAGGAAAGGCGGGCCGTCGCGCTATCGCCGGGCGGCGCAAAGGAGGTGACACCATTTGGTACCATTTGACACCAAAATCAAAAGATGTTGGCCAAAGGCGGTCTCGCAATGTCCCTAAATGTCCCGGAATGTTCCACCAGAAAAAGATTTCGCTGGCCGTTGTCCAGGGGGTGAGCCAGTTTGAGCCAGTTAAAAAAGATGTTTAGGGTCATTCAAACTGCTCGTAACAACTCCCGCGCCTGCGGATCGTGGCGCTTCCGTCTGTCCCTCTCCGCCCGTATACTTTCCGCATCCCTTTGCCCGTTCGAATCTTTGCACCGAGGTCCGTCATCATGACGCTTTCCCGGTTTCTCTTCGCCAAGCTGGCCGTTCTGACTCTCGTGACTTGCGTCGTCGCTCAAGACAAGGCACCGAACGCCGACCAGGTCCAGGCTCTCGAAAAGAAGTTTCAAGACGAGCGGGCGGCCGCCCTGGAGAAGAACTTCCCGACCACCGCACTCGTGCGCTCGGACGAACTGGCAAAGCAGGCAAAGACGGCGCTGGCGGCCGGCAATACCGCTGCCGCTGCCAAGTTCATTAAAGAGGCCCGCTGGCTGGTTCCCTATGTCCCCACCGATCTGCCGCCGAACGTCGACCGCGTGCTCGGCATCGCCCGCATGCGGCATGGCGATGTCGTCAACGCGGTGGTTTATTCGCCCGACGGCGGTCGGCTCGCGACCGCGTCGAAAGACGCAACCGTCAAGATCTGGGACCTGGGCAACGGTCGGGAGATCAAGACCTATCGCGGTTCGAAAGACCCCGTGCGAGCATTGGCGTGGTCGCAAGACGGCAAGTGGATCGCTTCGACGGCCGGCAACGAAATTCACATCTGGGATCCGAACACCGGCAAACTCAAGACAAGTCTCAAGGGGCACGAGAAGGCGGTCTCGACTCTCGCGTTCCATCCGGAAGGCCACATTCTCGCGTCCGGATCGGACGATACTTCGGTGCGCCTTTGGGATGTGGATAAGAGCATCGAGATCGCCAATCTGAACAGCGATTTCGACAAGAAGAACAAGTCCCAGATCTATTGCGTGACCTTCAGTCCGAACGGCAAACTCGTTGCCGCGGTGAACGGCAACGGCCAACTGCAGATTTGGAACCCGAGCAACGAACCGAAAAAGCGGCTTGTCAGCGGCTTCGACGCCCATCCCAATTCGACCGCCTATCAGGTCGCATTCGGCAAGGATACGTCGGTCATTTACACATCGGGAAGCGACAACAAGGCCAAGCAGTGGATCGGCCTCGGGCCCGATGGTGAAAACCTGCCGGGCCACGGGCGGCCGACGCCCATCGAGGGTCATACGAACAACGTCACCTCCCTGGCAGTGACTCGCGACGGCAAGTTCCTGGCCACCGGCAGCACGGACAAGACGATTCGACTGTGGGACATGTCCTCCGGCGCTGCCCGGTTAGCTCGCGTGTTTCAGGGGCATCTGGAAGAAGTGTCCGCACTCGCATTTTCGCCGGACGGCAAGACGCTCGCTTCGGGCAGCCAGGATCAGAGCGTGCGCTTCTGGAAGGTGTCGCTTTCCGACGATCACCAGAACTTCGACGAGCACAAGGGCTACGTCTGGTCCGCCACGTTCAGCCCGAATGGCAAGCTCTTCGCCGACGCCGGCGTTGACCGCGTCATCTATCTGCGTGATGCCAGTGGTAAAATCTTGCACAAGCTCGAAGGAAACGCGGCCCCAGTGACGGCGCTTGCGTTCAATGCCGACAACTCCAGGCTCGCCTCGGTCGGCGGCGATCGCGTTGTTCGCATTTGGGACACCCAGACCGGCGCGAAGTTGAAGGAGTTGAAAGGGCACACAGCGCCGATCATGGCGGTGGCGTTTGGCGGCAATTCGCTTTTGATTACCGGGGGGATCGACAAGGTCGCTCGTCTGTGGGATATCGGCAAGGATGCGCCGGTGCAGACGTTCCCGGCCAACAAGTCGATGATCAGTGCCGTCGCCCTGCGGGCGGATGGCAAGCAAGCACTCGTCGGCTCCGCGGACGGAATGCTGCGCATTTACGATGTGACCGGCGCTCCGAAAGAAACGGCAGCCGTTTCCGCGCATCTGTCCGGCGTGGGTGCCGCCGTTTATGGGCAGGATGGCACGAAGATCGCCACCTGCGGCGGCGATACGCTCGTCCGATACTGGAGTCTTCCCCAGATGGGCGCTCCGACCATGCTCGCCGAGTTCAAAGGGCACACCAAGCCGGTCAGTTCGGTCGCCTTCAGCGCCGACGGCCGCTTCATTGTCTCCGCCGGTGGCGATCTGGTCGTTCGCGTTTGGGACGTGTCGAGCAAGACGGAACTACGTGCGCTCCGCGGCCACCAGGACTGGGTGAGTTCGGTCGCGTTCGGACCCGATGGCCGCACGATACTCTCGGCATCGGTCGACAAGACGGTCAAAGTTTGGGAGTTGACCAGCGAGGAGACCGCCAAGCCAGTCGGCCATACGCGGCGGCTCAACACGATTGCGGTCAGTGCCGATGGCCGCTGGGTGGCCAGCGGATCGGAGGATCGGACCATCAAGATTTGGGACGCCGCGGCCGGCACCGAAGTCGCGACGCTCGATGCGTCGGCCGGCGGCCACGACGCGGAAGTCACCGCGCTGGCGTTCGAGCCATCGGGCAAACGGCTCATTTCCGGCGGCGAAGATAAGAAGATCGTGATCTGGGATGTCGATGCCCGCAAGCCGCTGCATACGCTCAATGTCGATCAACGATTGCCATACATGCTGTGGACGGTGAAGGGGGACAAGGTTCTCGCGTGGCAGAACACTCCTCGCGGCGAAACCGAAACCAACAACCTCAAGACCTATGATCGCGACGGCAAGCCGCTGAGTTCGCTGGATTTGAAGGACCGCAAGATCCTCTGTTGCACCTTTAGCGTCGATGGCGAGATGGCGGCCCTCGGCTACGCCGACGGCTCGGTCCAACTCTGGGATTTGAAGAAGAACGAACGCTTCGGCGGGGACTGGGCGGCATTCAACAAGGACCTTGGCGATATCGGCATTACGCCCGACCGCAAGAAGATCATTGCGATCGATACTGAATGCCACGTAAAGATTTACGACATCGCCGAGAAGAAAGTGCTCAAGACCTTCCAGGCCCACAAGGCCGGCCTGCACGGCGTCATGGTTGGCCCGCAAGGCAATCGCTTCGCCACAATCTCGGACAATGGCGAAGTCAAACTCTGGGACATTGATACGGGCAAGGAATTGCGAAGCTGGTCGCTGCCAACGCCCGTGTGGAATGTGGCGTTCAGCGCCGATGGAAAGAAGCTGATCACGGCCAACGGCGATACGACGCTGTATGTGCTGAACTTGCCGTGAGATCGTTGGCTAGAGTCCGATGCCCAAGTAGGTCCGCCGAGCCGAGGCGGACCAGGGCGCCAGCCGCGGCGACCGCATGATGCCATTCCGGTGTGCAAGGTGGTCCGGCTCGGCTCGCCGGACCTACGAGTGAAACAGTCGCTACAGCCTTCGTCCGGAGCGCAAGCCGCTGGATTGGCCGTAGCTGGATTCGCCAGAATTCAGGACTTGGACTCGGCCAGACTCCTGAATTCTGGCGAATTCAGCTATAGTCCGTTTCGCAAGTAGGTCCGCCGAGCCGAGGCGGACCAAACCGCCCGCCACGGAGACTGCATGACGCCATCTCAGGGCGCAAGGCGGTCCGGCTCGGCTCGCCGGACCTACTTGTGAAACAGTCTCTAGATAAATGTTCACGACGGCAGATCGGATCTTTGATGCAACCGGCACACAAGCTATTGCACGACCTCGTTCGTCTTCCGTCCGTCAATCCGATGGGCCGGCCGGTGACCGGCGACATCTTCTATGAGTTTCGAGTCACCGATTACCTCGAACAATTCTTCCGCGGCCTGGGCGTTCCGTTTGAACGGCAAGCGGTCGAGCCGCAACGCGATAATATCGTCGCACGGTTCGATTCTCCGAAGGCGTCGTTCACGGTTCTCTTCGAAGTCCATCAGGATACGGTGCCGGTCGATGGCATGGTGATCGATCCCTTCGGTGGCGAGGTGCGCGACGGCAAACTGTTTGGCCGCGGCTCGTGCGATGTGAAGGGGGGCATGGCGGCGATGCTGACCGCTTTCGCACGGCTCGTCCGCGAACGGCCGGCCAACGCCGCGAATGTCATCATCGCCTGCACGGTGGATGAGGAGCACACCTTTCTCGGCGTGCAACGACTGATGGAGAAGGGCATACGGGCGGACTTCGCCATCGTCGCCGAGCCGACGCTGCTGCAAATCGTCGATGCCCACAAGGGAGTGGTCCGCTGGAAAGTTCGCACCGAAGGGCGGGCGTGCCATTCCTCCCGCCCGGACCAGGGAGTGAATGCGATTTACCGAATGGGCCACGTGCTGCCGGCGATCGAAGCCTATGCCGATCGGCTGATGAAATCGGCAGCGCATCCGCGGCTTGGCCCACCGACATTGAGCGTCGGCCGAATCGATGGCGGCGTGAGCGTGAACACGGTGCCGGATGGTTGCGTGATCGAGATCGATCGACGGCTGTTGCCGGGCGAAGATCCGGAAGCCGCCTGGCGAGACTTCCATGATTATGTGACGTCCAAGGCGAAGGCGCCCTTTATTTGCGATCCCGTCTGGATGGCCTGTCCCGCGCTCGATTCGACGACATCGGGGAACTTGTGCAAGCGACTCGGCACAGCGATCGATGCGGTGGAAGGGCGGCATGAGGTGTTGGCCGTGCCCTTCGGGACCGACGCGTCCTCCATTGCACAGGCCGGCATTCCGGCGGTGGTGTTCGGCCCCGGCGATATTGCCCAGGCGCACACGAAGGATGAATGGATCGAACTGAATCAAATCGACCGGGCGGCGGAGATT
The DNA here is from genome assembly GCA_963773845.1 of uncultured Gemmataceae bacterium. Classification (GTDB taxonomy): domain Bacteria; phylum Planctomycetota; class Planctomycetia; order Gemmatales; family Gemmataceae; genus SIAJ01. The sequence continues at coordinate 1,370,661 of CAVZCU010000009.1, read as the reverse complement.
CTTTATCGATTCGTGACCGGCTAGTTCGGGCCGGTTGGCGTTGTGTTTCCTTCCTATTTCGGTATACCCGTTCCTCTCTCGACAGCCGACGAGTGACGATTCGACGTGGGGGATGCTCGGAAGACCGAGCCAGGTCGCTACGGCTGCGCCGTGATGGGGGATCGGGCCGGACATGCAGAGCACGCCACTAGTGCGTTATATCCTGCGCGATGAAGCCGTGACTCGCGGCCTCGGTGATGTCGAGGCGCAGATGATCGTTGAATGGCTGGCTCATCGAGCGGAGCAGATCGCGTTCACCGCGGCAGGCGAGGCCAACGCTTGGGATCAAGTTCGCCGCATCTGTCGGCGGGCGCGAACGATCGCGGGCTTCGTTCGACTCTGGAGCACGCCTGACATGCGCGGCGCCGCACTGCAACTGGCTGGCGCCGAACGACTTCACTGGCCGTTGCCGCCCGGCGACGTTGATCCGGGCGAGTTGATGGAAGGGATTCTCGAGTGGGTTGATCGACAAGATGAGATCGTCGCGGATTCGCACGCCCGTCGCGCCGCGTAATGCAGCCGAACGTGGCAGTTTGGAAGTTACGCGCCACAAACGGATCGCACAAACCAGCGGAGCCCAAAGCGCATCAAAGCAACTTCAAAAAGCGTAAGCGATCGAGAAATCCCATCGTCGCTTACGCTTCCACCTCTGGTATACTCATGTTTGATGCTCTCTCTCCAAGACCTTTCTCGCCGGGAATGGCTTCGCGTCGGCGGCCTGAGCGCGGCGGGGCTGACGCTGCCGACTCTCCGGCCGCAATCGGTCAAGGCCGCGGAGACTTCGTTCGGCCGGGCCAAGGCCTGTATTCTCTTGTTCCTAGGTGGCGGCCCACCCCAACATGAGACCTGGGATCCAAAACCGGACTGCGCCAGCGCAAATTCGCGGCGACTTCAGGCCCATTTCAACCAGCTTACCCGGATTGCAGGTTTGCGAATTGATGCCGCGGACTGCCGCGCTTGCCCATAAGCTCTGCGTTCTGCGTGCCGTTTCAACCAACGACAATGCCCATTCCGCCAGCGGCTATTGGGTCCTGACCGGTCATCCGCATTCCCCGCTCAATCAGGAGTCGAGCAAGCCTGGCCCACCTAACGATGCGCCATCGCTGGCCGGCGTTATCAAGCATTTGCACAAACGATCGACCGGCATCCCCGCGAGTGCGATCGTTCCCGAGCACATCCGCAACAATCCGAATAACCCCTGGCCGGGGCAATTCGGTGGCTGGCTCGGGCGGGCAGCCGATCCGTGGCTGCTGACGTGCGATCCCGCCGCTCCGCAGTTCGCATTGCCCGAGTTGGCGTTGCCCGGCGACGTTTCGCCGTTGCGCTACGACGATCGATGCTCGCTGCTCGAACAGTTCAACCGGCATGTCGATCGACTCGATCGATCGGCGACTATGCACCAGCAGACTGTCAATCAGAATCAGGCGCTGGATCTACTCCGTTCATCGGCTGCCCGACGTGCCTTTGACCTGGATGTCGAACCGACCACTGTTCGCGATCGCTACGGTCGGCACAAGTTCGGGCAGAGCGTGCTGCTGGCTCGGCGATTGATCGAGGCCGGCGTGACGATGGTGCAGGTCAACTGGCCCCGAGAGAAAGGCGACGAGAACGCGGGCAATCCGCTATGGGACACGCACCAGAAAAACTCCGAACGGCTTAAGACTTACCTGATGCCGCAAATGGATCGAGCGTATCCCGCGCTGATTGAAGACCTCGATCAACGCGGATTGCTGGAATCCACGCTTGTGGTGTGGGTCGGCGAGTTCGGCCGCACGCCGAAGATCAATGGCGCCGGTGGCCGCGATCACTGGGGACACGTTTTTTCGGCGGCGCTTGCGGGCGGCGGCGTTCGCCGTGGGCAGGTGATCGGCTCGTCGGATCGAATCGGCGGACATCCCAAGGAAGGCCGAATCGAACCGCAAGACCTGCACGCGACAATCTTGCACTGCCTCGGCCATGGATCCGAGACGACATTGCGCGACGTCGAGGGCCGCATCGTCCCTGCCATTCGAGGGAGTGTGATCCGCGCGGCGGTATAGCCGGTGAGGCAACGAAGTCAGTCGCCGGAGGAAGCGCCGACCATGCAGGGAAAACAAGGTTTGTCCGGCGACTGACCTCGCCGACTCGCCAATCCGCGGTTCACTTCACCCGCGCTACGCTGGTTCGACCGAAGCCGCTAGCCCGCGTTCCGCGAACTGTTCGACATACAACTCGGCGCGCTCCAGATGCGTGGCAACGACCACGGCGCGGCCGAGATGGTAGGCTTCCCACATGCGGTTCATCGCTTCCTCTTTGCAAAACCGCGTCAAGTCCATGACTGCGCGAACGATGAAGAGAAGGCTCTTCTCGGCGTCGCGGTGGAGGATGACGTTGTAGCGGGGAAGCGGAACCGAGCGGGGAGAGGAGTAACGCCTGGCCCACCCGTCGGGATCGTGGGGCATGCGCGAACTCATATTGGGCCTCCCGAAAACCCCCTGTTGGTCGGGGGAGGAAAGGGAGAAAAACCATCCACAATTACTTTACCACTTGGGGATGGGTGCGGTCAAAGGGCTGATTGTCAGAACGATGTGCGAACGGCGTCGGCGCTGTCGGACGAATTGTTACGAATGCCGGTCCATTCCCATAAAGAGCGTGAATGAGGTTTGCTACTCCCTCTCACGCCGGCTCCATGAAATTGCAGTTGGCGGATGGCGTTGTCCCCACTCCGTCAACCCAATCCATCTCAGCTGAATTTCGAGTGTGTGCTCATGCCGTCAACTTGGATATCAGGCTGGTCAACTCGTCGGCATGACGCTGGCAGCGTGGCAAGAGTCGGAAGCGAATCAAGTCCTTGTCGTTGAGATGGACGCGCGGGTCGGCCAATGTGCTCTCGTACTGGCCCATTCCATATTCCTCGCCTTGCTTCAGGATGCCAAGCGCGGTCGCCGGCCCAATCGCCTTGGCTGTGCCGGTGATCACCGAGATGAGAGTTCCCCAGGCGCCCGAGCCTTCGGACGGATCGCCACCGAAGTGTCGAACGCGTTCGCGGAGCACGGCGGCGGCTTCGAAATGGTCGTCCCGAATCTTCTGCAACTCGATCACCTGAGCTGGCTTGTCGACCCGTTCCAGGACCATGTCGTAGGCCTCGGTCGCCGCAACTTCGCCGCGAAGTAGCGCGTTGAGAGCGTCCACTTCGCAGAGGGCGGCGCCGGTATCCGAAATAACCTCGCTGCTGACAGAAGTATCCATGAACTGGCTCCCGAATTATGGGCGAGAGATGAATGTCGCAAGGCGGGTGCCAAATTGATCGTCCGTAATCCGGCATGCGAGATTCGGAGTTCCGGAAATGGGCGGCCCCTCGCTCACCGACGAGCGGAGCGGTGCCCTTAGAGTGATACGCGAGAGACCGGCAATTGGAAGATCACGCGGCGGCTTGCCCTGCTCGCTTCGGCATTCCAGTTGCGAGAATTGATCGGAGAAAAAGCGATGCAACTGATGCGTCCCGGCTCGATTGCATTGGCAAGAAGTCGCGGGTTTGGCCGTTAGGTCCGAGGACTGGCTTAGGCCGCGGCTCCAACCCTTCTGGTCCGAGGTTTTACCATGCCGACCTCCGTTCTTGCAGTCGCCGCGAAGGCAATGACTCCTAAACATTCATCGGCACGACGAATCATCAGCCGCGCCCCCGAAGTCCGACGCAACGTGGGGCCGGCCCAACGGCTGCTTTCCGTCGGGCTGGGCGGGGGCTTGGCGGTTGCCAGCGTCATCGGTCCCAAAGTGCGACCGCTGGCATTGGTCTCAGGCGTTTTTCTTCTTTATCGTGGCCTTTCGGGAAGTTGCCCGCTCACGCAGGCGGCTCGGTCAGTTGCCCATCGCGGCCGACCGATGCCGACGGTCATCCCAGCCAAGTCCGGCGTCCGAGTCGAATTGGCGACTACCATCAACAAGCCCGTCGACGAGGTCTACCGCGCCTGCGCAACTTGGGCGGACTGCCGGAATTCATGTCGCATTTGGAGGATGTTCGGGAAGTCGAGGGCAATCGATCGCACTGGATCGCACGCGGTCCTCTCGGTCTGCGGGTCGAATGGGATGCCGAGATCATCACGGACGAGCCCAATCAGACCATTGCCTGGCGGTCATTGCCAAACGCCGACGTCGATACGGCCGGTTCAATTCACTTTAGGCCGGCCCCGGCCGGCCGCGGGACTGAAGTCCGCGTGAATCTCAAATACGATCCGCCTGCGGGCAAGGCCGGCACGCTGGTTGCCAAGGTGTTCGGCAAGGATCCGCGAAAGCAAATCCGAGACGATCTGCGGCGATTCAAGCAACTCATGGAGGCCGGCGAAGTACCGACGACGAAGGGACAACCCTCGTGTCGAATGTGACGGAACCTACGGTCATTACCACATTCGGAGATGACGATGCGTGCGGTTTGTTGGCAAGGAAAGCACCGGGTCGACGTAGAAAACGTCCCCGACCCGACGATTCTCAATCCCCGCGACTGTATCGTGCGCGTCACGTCCACGGCCATCTGCGGCTCCGACTTGCATCTTTACGACGGCTTCATTCCAACCATGAAGCGTGGCGACATCCTCGGCCACGAGTTCATGGGCGAAGTGGTTGATGTCGGCAGCAAGGTGACGAACCTGCACATTGGCGATCGCGTGATTGTGCCGTTCGCAATTGCCTGCGGCGGTTGTTATTTCTGCAAAAATGGCCTTTGGAGTCTGTGCGATAACTCGAATCCGAACGCGGATGTCGCCGAAACGATATACGGTTACTCGGCGGCAGGGCTATTCGGCTATTCGCACATGTTCGGCGGCTACGCCGGCGGCCAGGCCGAATACGTGCGGGTTCCGTTTGCCGACGTCGGCCCGATCAAGGTGCCGCCGCACTTGCCTGACGAGAAAGTACTGTTCCTGACCGACATTTTCCCGACTGGTTTCATGGCCGCCGAGAACTGCGACATCAGGCCCGGCGACACCATTGCGGTCTGGGGATGCGGGCCGGTCGGTCTGTTCGCGATCAAGAGCGCCTACCTGCTCGGCGCCGAACGAGTCATTGCCATCGACTTCGTTGAAGGCCGGCTTGCTCGCGCCCGGCAGCAATGCCAGGCGGAGACGATCAATTCCGAGGAGACGGACGTTCTCGAAGCACTCGACGACATGACGGCCGGCCGGGGACCGGACGCCTGCATCGATGCGGTGGGTCTCGAAGCGCATGGCACATCGGTCGGCGCTCTTTACGACCGAGCGAAAGCATCCCTGTATCTGGCCACCGATCGTCCGACGGTGTTGCGGCAAGCGATGATGGCCTGTCGCAAGGGCGGTACGCTGAGCATTCCCGGCGTCTATGGCGGGCTATTGGACAAGATTCCATTTGGAGCTGCATTTTCCAAGGGATTGACTTTACGCATGGGCCAGACGCATGTTCAGCGCTATACCCGGCCGTTGCTGGATCGGATCGATCGCGGTGACATCGACCCGTCGTTCGTAATCACCCATCGGTTTAACCTGTCGGACGCCCCAACCGCCTATGAAACGTTTTTGCGCAAAAGGATGACTGCGTGAAAGTGGTTTTGAAGCCATGATGGCCGAGTTTTGATGCGCCCCGCTTATCCGATCGGAGACAGAAAATGAAATTCGATTCACTCCAAGACGTTTTCGTCGATTCCATTCGCGACTTGTACAACGCGGAGAACCAACTGGTTAAGGCTCTTCCCAAAATGGCCAAGGCGGCCCACTCATCGGAACTGCGAACGGCATTTGAGGAACACTTGCAACAAACGGAAGGCCACGTCGAACGCCTTGAGCGCGTCGCCGAAGAACTTGGCGTTAAGCCCAAGGGAAAGACCTGTCAGGCCATGAAAGGCTTGATCGAGGAGGGGCAGGAGATCATCGAACACGATGGCGAACCGTCCGCCAAGGATGCGGCGTTGATCGGCGCTGCGCAGAAAGTCGAGCACTATGAGATAGCGGCTTATGGCACGGTTCGTACTTTCGCGCGACTCCTGGGCGAGGAAAATGTCGCGGAGTTGCTCCAGCAGACCCTCGACGAAGAGGGGGCGGCGGACAAGAAGCTGACGGAAATCGCCGAGTCCGGCCTCAATCAGGAAGCGGCTGAGGAGGTCGGCGCCGGGGCCGAGTAAGCGCCTGTTGGCCGAGGAACTTGGGAGTCTGAAAGCGCCAGTAACCGGATCACCGGGATAGAGGATCGCCAAAACCCGCCGAGCCCGACGCGCAACGCGAGGGCGAGGCGGGTCAGGTTTTGCCAGCCGATTGGGTAAGGATTGTGCCTCCGGTGGTTGACGTCGCCCTCACGTTCCGCGTCGGACTGCTCTGAACCGCATCGGCGCAACTTCAAAACTTGCGCTACCGACCGTCAGTCGCCGGGAGTGATGGCCGACTTCGAGGAATTCCGACTTGGACGAGGCGTGGCCAGCTAATCACCTCACGGGCCCTCTATGCCGCCGTCGGCGGTCGCTCCGGCTTGACCGTCCGCAAAGCGACGTGCAGCAGCGGGGAAAGCCTCATTGCAGAATTCAGGGTCTTCCGATCGCGAAGCCGGCATCCAGTTTGCCCATGAATCTGCTCGATCCGGAAATCCCCAGGCCGGCCATGATGCACATTCAGGAGTTTCAGCGATGCGATTCTGGAGCACGTTCGCAGCGATCGCCTGCTTCGCGATCTTCGTCGGACGAGTCAATGCCGACGACAATAAGAAGGAATTCAGCGATGCCCGCTTTGTCGACAAAGCCTCCATGGACGGCCAGGCCGAGATCGCCGCGGGCAAGATTGCCATGACTAGGGCCCAGAACGAACAGGTGAAGAAGTTCGGCGCCCGGATGGTGGAAGATCACACCAAAGCGAACAATGAGTTGACGACTATCGTTTCGGAAATCAAGGTCCCCGTTCCGGAAAAATTGTCTGCCGAACATGAAAAAATGCTGATGCACTTTCAAAACGATTCGGCGGCGGATTTTGACAAGGACTACATGGACCACATGGTCAAAGCACACGAGAAGGCCGTCGAGCTCTTCACCAAGGCATCGAAGGAATGCAAGAACGAAAAACTGAAGGCGTTCGCGGAGAAGACACTGCCCACGCTGAAACAGCACCTCGCCTTGGCAAGAAAAATCGACGGTCAATTGAATTAACTCTTCGGTTGCCCGAATGTGCCAACGCCAACGGCGGACGGTCGCGCTATTGCGGGCCGTTCGCCGTTGGACTCTGGTTCCATCTGGCCGCTGAGAATGCATCATCATGAACCGCCGATTGGTCTTGGGCACGGCTGCCGGTCTTGCGGGTTATCTCGCCTGGCAAGCGTTTCGGCCGCAGTATGATTTCCGCGACAAGACGGTGCTGATCTCCGGCGGGTCGCGCGGACTCGGCCTGGTGATGGCGCGGCAACTGGCACGTGCCAGCGCTCGACTCGGCCTCATCGCCCGCGACGCCGATGAACTGGCCCGGGCCGCAGACGAGTTGGGCCATTGGGACGCTCGAGTGATCACCACCGTCGGCGACCTGAAGGAGCGAGACGACATTCGCCGCTGGATCGGCGACGCTCGTCGCGACCTCGGGCCTATTGATGTCCTGATCAACGACGCGGGAATCATCGGCGTCGGCCCGGTGGAGGAAATGCGCGACGAGGATTTCGACGCTGCAATGCAAACGCATTTCTGGGCAACCCTCCATACCACGCTCGAAGTGATTCCGGAAATGAAAGCTCGCGGCGTCGGACGGATCGTCAACATTACCTCGATCGGCGGCAAGATTGCGGTCCCGCACATGCTGCCGTATACGGCCAGCAAATTCGCCCAGGTGGGCCTTTCCGAAGGCCTCCGCGCCGAACTGGCTCGGTACGGGATCGTGGTCATCACGGTGTGCCCCGGCCTCATGCGCACCGGCAGCCACATGAATGCGGAGTTCAAGGGTCGCCACGATGAAGAGTACGGCTGGTTCGCGCTCGGCAATGCCATCCCGGGTTTATCAATGAATGCCGAACGGGCGGCGCGAAAATCCTGGCAGCTTGTGCGCGCGGCGACGCCGAAGTCGTGCTGACTCTTCCGGCCAAGATAGCGGTTGCGATGCAGGGGTTGTTGCCGAACCTCATGGCTGACATCATGTCCCGGGTGAACCGCCACATCCTGCCCGACCCTGGCGGCGTGGGCACGGAACGGATCAAGGGTAGTCAAAGCCGCGGGCTATTGCCGGACTTGGTTACTTTGCTGAGCGATCGGGCGGCTGCCCGGAACAACGAACTGGGTCAAGCACCGACGGCGGTGGACCGGTGAGGTTGCCACCTAGACTCTTGCTCGGCGCACAAGTGAAAACGACCTTATTCGATGTAAGTTCCAGTTCCCCGGTACTTTGCGTCAATACGAACACCTGAGATTGCCAATATGAAGGAGAGGGTGGCAATCTCAGGCAATCTGGCAATCTTAGACAGGCGTCGGTTTACGAAGGCCGCCATTTCAATCGCGCTTCCGCGTCAGCTTTTCCGCCTGCTCGGCAAGGTCCACGAAGTCCCGCCGATAGCCCTTCTGGTCATGCCCGAGCGAGGCATTCGCCCATTCCTTCACATCGGCCCAACTCGCGGAGCCCTTGTACTCGGAATCGCGAAGAAGTAATCCGAACGCGGCCACCGAGGCGGCAAAACGGAAGTCGGTCGAGCCGCTCTTGCGCAGCCCGTTCGCGGGAAGCGGGAACGCGATTTCCCGGGCGTCGTCCGAGTCAGGGTCCTTGTAACGCATTCGCAGCGTGAGCCATTCACCCGTTTTGGCGACTTTCGTGTCCGATCGCTTGCCTTGATACTTCAAGTCCCCGGCGTCCGGCAAATTGATCGGAACGCCCGGCGGGACGATCTCGTAAAGCGCCGTCACGGTATGGCCGCTGCCCATGTCGCCCGCGTCCTTCGCGTCATTGCGAAAGTCCTCGTTCTTCAAGATGCGATTCTCATAACCGATTAGCCGGTAGGCCTGCACCCGGTTGTGATTGAATTCGACCTGCAGTTTCACGTCCTTGGCGACGGTGACGAGTGCCGCTCCTTGATCGAGGAAGAGCTTGCGGGCCTCGTCCATGGAATCGATGTAGGCGTAGTGCCCATTTCCATAATGCGCGAGTTGTTCGAGTTTCGCATCCTGCAAATTACCCATCCCGTAACCGAGAACCGTGAGGTACACGCCCGTTTTGCGCTTCTCTTCGATCAGGCGCACCAGGTCGCCTTCGCTCGCAATGCCGACGTTGAAATCGCCGTCGGTGGCGAGAATCACGCGGTTGAGACCGTTGGCAATGAACCCCTTGGCGGCCTGGGCGTAGGCGGCTCCGATGCCGCCGCTTCCGTTCGTCGACCCGCCGGCGTGGAGACTTGCAATAACCGATTTGATTCGGCGCTTTTGATCGCCGGCCGTCGGTTCCAGCCGAATCGCCCAGTCGCCGGCATACGTCACGATGCTGACGCGATCCTGCGGACTGAGTGTCTCGACTAGCAGACTGAGCGTCTCCTTGACCAGCGGCAGCCGGTTGGAGCCATCCATCGACCCCGACGTATCGATGAGGAAGACGAGATTACGCGGCGGCATCTCGGCGGCAGACAGTTTCTTCGCCGCCAATGCGATCCGCAGGAGATAATGCTCTTGGTTCCACGGACACGGCGCCATTTCCAGGGTCGCGGCCACCGGGGCGTCACCTTGCGGCTGGGGATAGTCGTAGTCGAAGTAATTCAAGAGGTCGGCGATGCGCACCGCATCTTTCGGCGGCAGTTGACCACTGTGGATTTTGGAGCGAACGATTGTATAGGCGGCCGTATCAACGCTCGCGGAGAACGTGGATCGCGGCTCGGCGGCCGCAGAAACGTATGCATTTTCAAAGAAATGCTGGTAATTCTCGGTGTTGGCCGGCTCTTGCGGCGCCAGTGGATTTTGCAACTTCGCAGGGACCACGGCCAATTGAATACCGCGCGTGCCCGCTGCGTGCATGCCGCCTGGAGATGCTTTCTTGTCTTCACACGCAGTTAACGGAGCAATCAGTGCCAGCGCGACCAGTATGCGCGGCCCGGACCAATGGCGTAGCCTCATGGGACACCCCTCACGACAAGTGAATGGATTTTGAGAATCAGCGAACGGCGATGTGTTGTAAATGAGACGCCGACCGGCCGGATTTATTCCCGCAGGCCAAAGAGAATTGCCACAAACGCATGAAGGTCACCCAAGGAGTTGGCTTGGCGACTTTGTGGTGCAGCCCCTTATCGGCTCAGCTTGTCCGCGCCGGCCGCCGGCGTAAGGCCGACGGTCGCCATGGCCTTGGCCAAAAAGTCCGTGGCGATCCGCTGGGCCAGCCCGTCGACTTCGCGGCAGGCGGCGTCCCACGCTTCGCCGGTGATGCCCGGCTTCCAGGGGGATGAACGCACTTCCAAATAGGCCTTCGCTTTGGGCTCCGTCCCACTGGGCGCAGCACGACCTTGGCCACGTCGCCGAGGCGGAAAACCAAGAAGTTCCGCGCGGCCGCGTCAGTCGCTCCTTTGAGCGAGCCCAGGCGGCAGTTCTCGTCGCGCAGGTCGTCGAAGCCGGTGACTGTCAGGCCGCCGATCGTCTTCGGCGGATTCTGGCGGAGCGCCTCGAGCATGCGCACCATGTTCGATTTCCCTTCGATTCCGGTCATCACGATGTTCAACAATTCGTTGCGGAAGTAGCCGAACTGACGAGCCAGTGCATCGAGATACTCGGCCACGGTCCGCCCATGTCGGCGTTGCTCCAGGGCCATCTCCGCCAATAACACCGCAGCGCCGCCAGCGTCCTTGTCGCGAAGTTCCGCGGTTGTTTGAATTCCGTGGCTTTCCTCGCAACCGATGACAAAATCCGCCGGCGAGCCGCTCACGTCTTCATAACTGCCGTGCGTCTCGAGTTGATGCAACACTTCCGCAATGTATTTGAAGCCGACGAGTAAATTGTCGACGATTTGGGCATTGAAGTGCCGGGCAATCCGGCCGACCATCGAGGTCGTCACCTCGGTCGTCACCACGATGGGCGACGCGGGAAGCCGCCCGACTTTCGCGAGTTGGCTCAGCTTGAAATGTGTCAAGAGAGCACAGATCTCGTTGCCGGTTAGAAAGCGATAGTCGCCGTTGCCGTCCTGGTCCTGGCAAACGAGCCCGCCGATTCGATCCGCATCGGGATCGGTGGCGATGGCCAGTTGAGCATGATGTTCGCGTGCAACGTGCTCGGCACGATCGAGACACTCGCGCACTTCTGGATTGGGCGTTTTCGTCACGTTGGGAAACTGACCATCCGGGGCCATCTGCTCCGGAACCGGGATCGGCTTGAAGCCGGTTGCTTGCAGCGCTTCCATCGCCGTCATCGAGCCGACGCCGTGCAACGGCGTGAAAACAACGCGAAACTCATCCCCGCGCGGCGGATTGGTGACACTCTGCCGTCGGCACAAATCGATGTAAGCCTTATGGGGCGCGTCATCGAGGAATTGGACTTTCCCCGAGCGAACGGCATCCCCCCACGGAATCGATCGAATTTCCGAGACTTGATCGACATAATCCGACATGATCTGGTCGTCGGGTGGAACCGGCTGTCCGCCGCGCTCATCGTAAAACTTTCCGCCATTGTCATCGGGGGGATTGTGCGACGCCGAGATGTTCAGTCCGCCATGCGCGCGCAGGTTTCGGATCGTGAACGACAACTCCGGCGTGGCCAGGAATCGCGGGCTATCGGGCGACAGGATGTGCGAGCGAATGCCATTGGCCGCATAAACTCGCGCTGCAAATTGCGCAAAATCGCGACTTGAGAGATGCAGCACCGGGTTAGGCAAATCCGGATTGTAAATGTTGCGCTTATCTTCAAATTGTCGCACGTCATAGGCGAGGATTACATGGAGATCGCTAACCCCGGGAAAATAAACTCTCAGGTATTCGCAGTGACCCTGGACCGATGCGCCGAGGGTCCACGAGTTCATGCGATTCGGGCCAATTCCGACCGCCCCGCGCCGGCCGCCGGTGCCAAAAGGAAGGACCTGGTAGAAGGAATCGAGCAGGTCGGCCCAACGACCGGCCCCAATCTGCCACTCGATCTGTGGTCGATACGGCGCGAACTCCGGACCGGTGAGCCATAGAGACAAAAACTCAATTGCCCGAGTCTTGTATGCCGGATCGGCATCGATGGCTTGAAAGCCCCGCGCGGCAGCATCGAGCAAATCCATAGGACCTCGCCACAGACAGGATTTGGTGCATGACCCGGCTACTTTACCCCCGCGGCCGAAGGGGGCAATCGGCGAGTCGAACCTGATTTGCGGACATCTTGTCTGAATGCCGGATGGCGGTACGATGGCCGATAGAGAGCAATCGCCACCTTAGCACAGTGGTAGTGCACCGCTTTCGTAAAGCGGGGGTCCAGGGTTCGAATCCCTGAGGTGGCTTTCGTCAGATCTTTGCGCCGAGCACTCTCCTTCGAAGTTGAGAATCGGCCAGTTTTCCCTTCCGCTCTGCATTCGACACCACAAGGCTTGCGCTGAAGGACGCAAGCGGCTCATTGCTTAACCGCGATTCCCAACTGAGCAAACAGAAACGAATAGACATCGGTCAATTCTTCGACGCGTTCGGACAATGCCGTGTCGAGTCCATGGCCGGTCGATGCGCTCGTGCGCAAGAGAATCGGCGCGTGGCCCGCCGTCGCTGCCTGAAGCCGAGCGACCATCTTGCGCGATTGCAACGGATCGACGCGCGGATCGTTGGCGCCCGTGAGGAACAAGGTCGCCGGGTATTTCACGCCATCCTTGACATGGTGGTAAGGCGAGTACGCATACAGCGCCTTGAATTGTTCGAGCTTCTTGACGGTTCCGAACTCCGGCACATTGAAGGCGCCGTTGCTGGATAGCTCCACGCGAAGCATGTCGTAAATGCCGACGTGCGTGACCACGGCTCGCATCAATCCTGGATGCTGCACGAGCGTCGCACCCATCAACAAGCCGCCGTTGCTGCCACCTTCAATCGCCAGCCGACTCGACGAAGTGTATTGGTGATCGATCATGTACCGACACGCCGCGGCGAAGTCGTCGAACACGTTTTGCTTCCTGATCAGCCGGCCAGCGTTGTGCCACTCTTCGCCATACTCGCCGCCGCCTCTCAAATTGGCAATCGCGACGATCATTCCCCGATCGAACAAGATCCGAAGCGTGGAACGGAAGCCGGGCTGAATGCTAATCGAATAGCCGCCGTAGCCGGTCACCAGACACGGCGCCGAGCCGTCGCGATTGACCCCCTTCGGAATCAGAATGTTCACCGGCACTTTCGTGCCATCCTTGCTGATCGCGAATTCACGTTCAACGCGGATGTCGTCTAAGTTCACAGGCGGCTTACCGCATAACGGCGTCGGCGATGTTTTTCCGGTCTTGGCCTGGAACAGATACTGTCCCAACGGCTCCACGAACGAAGTGCCTGCGAAGAGCAAATCGTCGCCGGCTAGCGGGGTCAATTCGGAAACGGCGGAGACCGGTGGACGCTCCGGGCCGGGCAATCGCTTACCCTCCAGATCAAAAACGCGCACTTCGGACGGACCGCCAAGCTGGTAGATGGCGTAAATACGCGATTCGGTCGCTACCACGGTCGGCTTGCCATAGAAGTCCGTGACGACCGTGTCGTTCCCCGCCGGCACAACCGTTTTGGCCGTTTTCCAATCGAGGTCGGTGCCGAGACGGAGAATCTTGCCATGTGGAGAGTCCTCGCGTGAGACCGCGAGGACATCGCCCTTGGGATCAAACGTGGCCTGAATCAGCTTGTCTTTGAATTCACTGAATTGCCGGTACTTGCCGTCCGGTTCGCGCAAGAAAAACGCGAATTCCCCGCCGTCGCCCTTCTGCGCACTGACCAGCAGTCGGCCGGTCGGATTGTGCATCTGCAATCGCAGTTCGACTATTCGGGGCAGTTCCTTGCCGAGTTCGTAGCGATCTTTCGCGGCTGGCGTGCCGAGCGCGTGAAAGTAAACTTGCTGATAAAAATCCCGGTCCACGGCCGGTCGTTCTTTGCCGCGCGGATAGCGCGTGTAATAAAAGCCCTTTCCGTCTGGCGTCCAGGCGAGGTCGCCGCCGGCCGTTCCATTCTGCACGCGCGGAACGACTTCATAGACCTGCTTGGCCGTCATCGTGTCATAGATGTGGACGTCGCCGCTCTCACTGCCGTTTTTGGACAGCGACACCGCAACGAGCGAACCGTCCGGGGACGGGATATACCAGTCGATCGCCGTCGTTCCCTTCGCGTCCAGAACTGCGGGATCGACAATTGTTTTGGCTTGATCCGGTTTATCCGCCGACGGCATCACGACCAGAAATGGCTGCTCTTTCGGCGGCTGCCTCTTCATCGCGAACAATTTGCCCGGCCGATATTCGAGTCGGTAATGCGACACAACTTTTGCTGCGAGAATCTCCTTGATTCGGGCCCGCAACATATCCCTGCCGGGAAGCTTGTCGAGATAGTCCCGTGCGTAAACGTTTTGCGCGTCGCTCCACCTGCGAACGTCGGGGTTCTTGCCGTCCTCGAGCCAGCGATAAGGGTCGACGACTGAGACTCCGTGATAGGTATCGGTAACCGGCTTCATGGGGGTCGGAGGCGGCGCCGCGGTTCCGATCGACGCAATGACGACGAGTGCCAAGAGGCGGAGCATCACTGACCTCGCGAGTGGGAGGCGAAAGATAATGTTCGTACTCTACTGCCGCATTGCTTGGATGGCCGTTTCCGACTTAGACCTCTCGAAGAAAACGGGCAGGCGGCAGGCTACCCAATTTCCATGAATTAGAAATCGCATCTTCGAAGCTCAGTCGTATGGGTTCAGACGAGAAGGTCGGTAGACAGCCGAGAGTGGTCAGCAAACGGGGTGGTAGCGAAAGTCGCCAGACTTCTGACCCAGCCAAGGCAAATTCGGAACTCTGGCGATTTCCGCTGTTCCAACTTCGAATCTTGACAGAGCACTACCCACCCGTGATGTAGCCACTCCATGTTTGAATCAACTGCGGAAGGATTTCACGGACGAAAGGAAGGTGGAAGCTCGCGCGACAATTATGACAAAACGATGAGTATGGTTTATGCCGATCTGAAGAGATTGTGGTGATTTCCGGTTCAGCGTTTGAACGTGACGACCTCCCAGGTATAATAGCCGCGTGACTCGATCCTTTCGGCCCAGTCGAAGGAATCGCTATGTGCCCTCGAACTGCTGTACTCCCTCGGCCCAAAGCGATCCATTTGCGCATTGAGCGTCTCGATGAGCGTGCGCTCCCGTCCGCCTCAGTCGCTGAACCAGTGTTCCCGACTGTAATGGCCGGCGATTTCAAGCTCACACCCACGGATGCCCCGGATGATCGGATCGACCCGAATTCGATGTGGTCGCCATTTGCTGGCGTGGGCAGCATTCTCGTAACCACCAAGAAGACCAGCTATCTCGGTACCGGCACAGCGCTGGACTCTCGACACGTCCTGACGGCCGCTCACATTTTCGACCTGAATAATGACGGCCAATTCAACGCAAAGGACGGAACCACTGGAGCGTATTTCATCTTGAACTTCGGTGGCGACGCAACGCAAAAGATCGCCATCTCTGACTTCGCCATCGAGCCAGACTACACGGGTTTCAATCGTCCTTCCGTCAATGACGATATAGCCGTGCTCACGTTGGCGGAGGATCTGCCACCAGGTGTCCCAACATATCAGCTGCCGAGTTCCGATTTGCTGGCTGGCACGAACATTACGATCGTCGGCTACGGGCGTTCGGGCTATGGCACAAAGGGATACACGACAAACGCCAGCCCCGTTGTGAAGCGAAGGGGTCAGAATGTGGTGGATGCCTTTTATGGCCAAGACGACAAAGAAAAATCCGAGCGGAACGAGGTCTTCCGATTTGACTTCGACGGGCCCAAGGGTAACGGACCACTCGGCGGTCCCACGCTGGGAAACAAGACAGAGACCCAATTAGGCATGGGCGATTCCGGCGGTCCCAGCTTCGTGTACGAATTCGGCAGCTACGTTATTGTCGGCGTGAATACCTTTGTTCAGGGTGGTGCTGCCCCGCGGTTCGGATCGAAGGGCGGCGGCATGAATGTCTATGCATACGTCGGCTTCATCCGCTCGATCATTGATCCGATCGTGATCGGTGATCCGACCAATCTTGGCGGCCTGCGACCGCAAGACCCGGCACCGCCGATTCTTGGCCTGCCTGTGTTGATCACGCCGAGCAAGGGCGGCGGTGGCGTGCACGTCGGTGCTCGCGCAATCAGCGTCGAATTTGGAATTGCCGACCATTCCGCCGGTTCATCGGTTGTGACATTGGGTCGCGGATCGCAGTCGCTAATCAGTTTGCCGTCCAATTCCGACCACGAGCCAACAACCACAGAACTTTCGACGCCGGTCGATGGTCGAACCGACGACGTTAGACTGGCATACAATCTGCCCCTTTGGCCGCCCGCCAATCCAATTTCGTTCGACGGGTCGTCAGAATTTGATTTTGATTCGCTGAGCCTGTTGCCGATCGACGGAATCCTCGCCGACAACTGAGTTGGTCATTCATCGGTGCGGAATGGCTTTTTCTCTTTGAACGACTCAAGCCTCTTTTTCGCCGCTTCCAGGTCCTTGACTGGCATCCCGCCAGCCTTCAAAGCCTTTTGTTGCCATTCGACCGCGCTTTTAAAGTCGCCAACCTCGGCGTAGGCCGCCGCGAGCGTATCGAGATAACCGCCATTCTTGAATTTGGTTAGCTCACATGCCTTCTGCGCGGCTTCGATTGCACGCTTCCCATCACGGACCTTGTTATCGGGCGCGGTCGACAGCAACCAGGCCAGGCCATTTTGGCCGATGGCCGAATTGGGATCGAGTCGCACGACGTTGTTGAAGTCGAGAAGCGCTTTCGCATATTCTTTCTTCCGTGTGTAAGCCATGGCCCGATTGCGGTAGACCAGTTCGTTCTCGGGCGCCAGTTCGATGGAGGTCGTGAAATCGGCAATCGCCTCATCGATGTTCTTGGATTCGAGTTGAATCAGACCCCGATTGCTATACCAGTGAGGCGCCTTCGGAAGCAAGCGGATTGCTTCGGCGTAGTCCTTGAGCGCTTCCGCTCGTTGGCCGTTTTTGAAACGAGCCCACCCGCGGAATGCGAACCAAATGTCGTTGTTGGGATCCTCGTCCAGCATCTTGGTGAAGTAGTCGACGGCATCTTGGAGGCGCACAAGGTCGTCCTTGTTGACCCAGACCGGCGTCCCTTCTTGATTTACTTGAATTCGACCCTTTTCGTCTTTGTCTACCCGATACTGGATTGAGTGAAGCTTCCCCAAGGGTTTGAAGGTGCCATCTTGTTCGATCTTCCCGTATGGCGTGCTCGGTTTCTTGAGGAAGACCCATTCGCCAACCCAGCTGGTGCGCACGGGAAGCGCCGGCGCGAAAATGGAGGACGCAATGGCAAGCGAGGCAAGTAGATTGGGGCCGATCATTGGCGCTCTCCGATTGTTTCAGTTCAGGATAAGGGGAGGTGGGTAGACACGCAATGTCTTGTTGCGCAGTCAGCGACGCGATCGCGACCGGCGATTCGACTATCATGAAGGACGGGTCGGACGCGAAATCCCGGAGGTGCCACATGGAATGGGAAGGTCGCGAAGAGAGCAGTAATGTCGAGGATCGGCGCGGAATTCATCCGGGCGTCGCGATCGGCGGCGGGGCCGGCATTATCGTGGTCATCCTCGCGCTGATCTTCGGAGTCGATCCCGGCCAGTTCTTGGGTGGCCGGCAACAAGTCCAGAATCGGCCCGGTGACGAACGGCAGGCCAAATTCACGCGCGTGGTTCTCAAGGACACTGAACTCGTCTGGGGCGAGCTCTTTCAAAAAATGGGCAAGCGGTATCGCGAGCCGACCTTGGTCCTGTTCAGCAATCAGGTCGATTCGGCTTGCGGTTTGACTGATTCCGCCGTCGGCCCGTTCTATTGTCCGGGCGACAGCAAGGTCTACATCGACCTGTCTTTTTACGACACGCTCGAGCGTGACCTCGGCGCGGATGGGGAGTTCGCGCGTGCGTATGTAATTGCCCATGAGGTCGGGCATCACGTGCAACGGCTGCTCGGCTATTCCGCGCGCGCGGAGGACACGCGGCGTACCGGCAGCAAAGTTGAAGCGAATCACATGTCCGTGCGCATCGAGCTGCAAGCGGACTACTTCGCCGGAGTCTGGGCCCATCATGCTCAGCAGAGATTCCAGTATTTGAACGACAAGGACATTCAATCCGCCATGAATGCAGCCTCGCGAATCGGCGACGACGTGCTGCAAAAGCGGGCCCGCGGCCGAGTGACACCGGATTCGTTCACGCACGGCACCGCGCGGCAGCGTCAGCGCTGGTTCATGGAGGGCTACAAGACGGGAGATGTCCGAGGGGCAAGCCGGCTGTTCGATCTCCGCTATGAGGACTTATAGGACGGTCCTGCAGTTCGATCCCCGCCGGCAAGCGGCCGGGTGGTCTCGGATAATCCCTCGCCGCTCGGGACCGTGACTGCGGCCTCTTCCGGCCGGTCGAGTCGGAACCAATAAAAAGAGTGCGGCGCCAGGCTGAGGAAATAGGGCCGCTCCGCGATCCTCGGGAATTCGTGGTTTCCCAACAGCTCAACCGGGACAGCGCGAGAAAGGGCCGCAGGTCCAACTCGGCCGGCTGGGCAAATGCGGAGAGGTTGTTCACGACTAGCACCGTCTGCTCTTCGTGCTCGCGAAGGTAGGCAATGACGCGGCGATTTTCGCAGGGAACGAAGCGCAGCGTGCCGCGGCCGAAGACCGGGTACTTCTTGCGGACGCGAATGATGCGTCGAAGCCACATCAAGAACGATTTATGCGATCGCAGGCTCGCTTCGACGTTGCGCGCCTGGTAGTGATAAAGCGGATCCTGGAGCACGGGGACATAAAGCTGCGACGGGTCGGCCCGGCTGAAGCCCGCATTGCGGTCGCCGTTCCACTGCATCGGTGTGCGAACGCCGTTCCGATCGCCCAGGTAAACATTGTCCCCCATTCCGATCTCGTCGCCATAATACAAAACCGGACTGCCAGGCAAAGTGAACAGCAGGCTGTGCAGCAATTCCGCCTGGGCGCGATCGCCATCGATCAAAGGCGCCAATCGACGACGAATGCCAAGATTGATTCGCATTCGCGGATCCTTGGCATATTCGCGATACATGTAGTCACGTTCTTCATCGGTGACCATCTCCAGCGTCAGTTCGTCGTGATTGCGAAGGAAGGTCGCCCATTGGCAGCCGCTGGGAATGCCGGGCAGGCGATCCATGATTTCAATGATCGGCCAGCTTTGTTCCCGCCGGATCGCCATGAACATGCGCGGCATGAGCGGAAAGTTGAACGCCATGTGAAACTCGTCGCCATTGCCGAAATAGGGCAACAGATCTTCCGGCCACTGGTTGGCCTCCGCCAGCAGCAGCGTTCCGGGATAGTGCTCATCCACGAATCGCCGAAGCTTCTTGAGAAACAAGTGAGTCTCGGGAAGGTTCTCGCAGGAAGTGCCCTCGCGTTCGAACAGGTACGGAACTGCGTCGACGCGAAACCCGTCGATGCCGCGATCGAGCCAAAAGGCGACAATCTTCAGGATTTCCTCCTGAACGGCCGGGCTATCGTAATTCAAGTCGGGCTGATGTGAATAGAAACGATGCCAGAAATACTTCCGCGCGACCGGGTCCCACGACCAGTTTGACTGCTCCGTATCCTTGAAAATGATGCGGACCCCCTGGTACTTTTGATCCGTATCGCTCCACACGTAATAGTCGCGGTAGGGAGAGTCGGGATCTTTTCGCGCGGCCTGGAACCAAGGGTGTTGGTCGGAAGTGTGATTCAAGACGAGGTCGGCGATGACGCGGATTCCCCGTTCGTGGGCCGCAGCCGTCAGGGCCTGGAAATCCTCGACGTTGCCGACCGTGGGATGAATTCCGTAAAAATCCGCGATATCGTAGCCGTCGTCCTTGAGCGGCGAAGGATAGATCGGCATGAGCCAGACGCAATCGACGCCGAGGTCGCGGATGTAATCGAGCTTTTCGGTCAGGCCGCGTAAGTCGCCGTTGCCGTCCGAGCTGCTGTCAAAGAACCCGCGGACATAGACCTCATAGAAAATTGCGTCCTTATACCAATCGGGTAGGCTTTCGGTCATCGCGGATTATCCTTTACGCACCTGATCTCTTAGCCATTCCAAGAACCGTCGCACACCATCGGGTCCATCGAGGCAATACTTCGCCGCCGTCTCGCATGTCGGCGTGACACCGACCGTGATTCCATCCGGAAGCGCCGCAAACGCATCCTCGTCGGTCGGGTCGCCCCCCACGAAGATAACTAGGGCATCGGGTTGTCCGACGCGAGTCGCGATCCAGCGAACGGCCTGCCCCTTATTCCAATACACACGGGGACGAATATCGAAAACCATTCGCCCCATCGTGGCGACGAATGGATGACTGGAAGATCCCAGGACGCTGTGCGTGGCCGCCCGGACAGTCTCGTGCAGTTCCGGCGCGACATGCCGAAAATGCACGCTAACGGAGAGTCCTTTTTCCTCGATGAATACTCCCGGAATTTGCTCGAGTGCTTTCCGCAACGCGGCGGCCAGACTGTCGACGTAAGGCAATTGCTCAGCAACTGCCGCATCCACGAATTCCCACCCCGGACCGGCAATTTCCAGCCCGTGGTTTCCTACGACAATTAACCCCGGCATGTCCGCGCGGCTTCGCAGGTCGGCTGCGGATCGTCCGCTGACCACCGTGACAGTCACTCGCCCGCTCGCCGCCAATTCGGCGAGCGGCACGCGGACCTCCGCGGACAAAGTTACTGCCGAAGGGTGATCGTAGACCGGGGCCAGCGCTCCGTCAAAATCGCAAAAGAGCAGGACGTGAGGCGCCGCCCGGATGTGGTCGGCGATCTCGTCGAGCCGACTGATAAGCGGAACAGCCATGGACAAGTTCCCGAGCACGGAGAGAGGAAGTGACCTGCTAGATAATAGGCGGACGTGACCCGGCGATTCCTGTTTCCAAGAATCCTTCGGGCGGTTGATTACAGGCCACGCAAAGTAGCGGCGACTGGACTTGAACCAGTGACCTTGGCCTTATGAAGACCCTGCTCTAACCACTGAGCTACGCCGCCAGTACGTCTTCATTTAACGCGTCGATCCCTTAACCGACAAGCCCATCCGGCCGCCGGGTTCGCGGTCCGGCCGATAGAATCGTCGGCATGATCGAACGATGTTTGCTGTCTTTGGGGTGGATGTTCGTTTTCATCGGCGCACAATGTGCGGATGAGGGTGTTCGCCGCGATGGCTTGCGTGTCGCCGGACAATTGAAATTCACCAAGAACGGCCAATTTGCCTTTCCAAGTTCGGAGCATGACGAGTCAATTTCGCGTCTGGAAATTGTGCGGTTTCAGGCCAAGTCCCCGCTGCCTCCCTCCGCCCTGCTGTGGCATCAGGTCCATTTGACAAATGGCGACACGGTCACCGCGGCCCTTCAACGCGTCGACGCCGCCAATTTGCACATCCGGACGTCCTGGCTCGATTCGCTGTCGATTTCGCGTTCCGCAGTCGAGCGCGTCACGAACATTCCAGGCGAACGGCCGATCTTCTACGATTCGTTTGAAGGCGATTTGTCCGCTTGGATCACGATCGGCATGCCACGAACAGCAAACGGCAAACTCATCCTGAATCGACATGGTCAATCGGTCGAAGGCAAGTTCAAAAGCTCCTTGCCTGCCGGCCGACTGGTGGCTGAGTTCCATTCGGGCCGTACTGCCCGCCGGCGAATCGTGCTTGAACTGTCCTTCGAACGGGAGCGCCAAAAATCGCATGTGCGCGTGGAGTTGATGGGACCGGCGGAACATTACAGCATCCATTCCGAAAGCAAGCCCGCTCGCGACCAGAGAGTCCGACGCGAGTCCGGAAATCACCGCTTCGAGATGGAATTCGATCGCGACCGACTCGCGATGTATGTGGATGAGCGAGTGCTTTGGTTTCAGAAACAAGGCGCCGGAACCTTGCACGGGATCAAATTCCTAGCCGAAGGCGACGGCGACGAGGCATCGGAAATCGATGGCGTCCTCGTCACGCGGCCGGAACAATCCAGAGATTTGCGAACCTGGGCGGATCTGACTGCCGACGCGATTCGCAATCCCGCTGGGGACGAGACGTTTGGTGAACTCATCGATGCGGGGATGCGCGGGGTCTCGCTACGGATCAACCGCAAGACGCTGCTCTATTCCTGGCCGGACGTCAGCGAATTCACCTTTCGTCGAACGATCATTGGGGAACACACGACGACGGGCGAACACGTCGAAGCTCGCATTCGCTCGATCAACGGGACTCAGGACATCCTGTCTGGGACCATGAAGTCGTTCGACGAAGAAAGACTGGTGTTAATTCATCCGCTGCTGGGAGAGTTGACCATTCCACGGCGGCAACTGCAAGAACTCCGCTTGCAGTTTTTCGGGCGACGGATTCCGGTCGATGCCACGCCTCATCATCTGGGCGATCTGCCAGCATTTGGCTTTGCCGTACCGAAACCCGAGGGATTGCGATTCACAAAGTCCGTCGAGATCCAGTCGCCCGCGGCGGAAGGCTTCGTGGTCGTCGACGTTGCGCATGTCAGTCGCAAGAGTGTGCCGGTCGAAATACGCGTCAATGGCACATCCATCGGCAATCTCAATCGCTTTGCGGATCGAGATGACGGCCGCGTGCATTCGTATCGCCTCCCGTTTGACGGCCCGTCCACGCGCAAGTTCGAAATCGAGGTGCGCTTGCGACCCGCCAAGAATGGCGGCCGGATAAAAGGAATTGATTTGCGTGGTCTGCGGCTGGAATTGCCGGCGCCACGGAAGTAGATCCGGCCATCGTCATCAAGAAGAAGCTGCAGCGCTACCCCATCCCGCACCATCGCGCAGCATCCGGAATCATCGCGCAGCATCTGGAAATCATGTGGCGGCAAATCGGGATTCAATTGGAGAAAATCGTCGGCGCCCCTTTACAAACGGCGACTCCGAATTATTAGGTTGGATGGTTTCGCGATCCGTCCGCCATCGTCCGGACGGATTTCATGTCCATTCCCTGCTCATTTCCCTCACCTCCCATGTCTACTCCACTCGAATCCGCAGTCGTCCCCGCCGAGCCCGAACGGGAGATTCTGCCATTGACCAACGTCCCCCTGTTCCGGCCGTCGCAGATTCGGCATCTCGACCGTCCCATGCCCTGGCTCTGGGAAGGCTACGTCTCGCGCGGCCAGATTACCTTGCTCACCGGCCAGTGGAAGATTGGCAAGACCAGCCTGATCGCCGGCCTGCTCGCTCGCCTGGGCGAAGGCGGCCAACTCGCGGGCAAGCCGGTGGCGCGCTGGTTCCGCGATCGTCCTCACCGAGGAATCGGCGAGTCTCTGGATTCCGCGCTATGCCCGCCACGGCATCGGCGACTGGGTTGCATGCGGCTTCGAGCCATTCCGGGTGAAGCCGGTGCCCAGGCAGTGGGGCTTCCTTGTGGAAGATCTGACCAAAAGGAACAGCCGATGCAAAGTCGATCTGGTGATTCTTGATTCCCTGGCGTACTTCCTGCCGGGCCACGAGGAGCAGAATGCCGCCGCCATGACCGACGCGCTGCGGCCGCTGCGCGAGCTGGCGGCGAGCGGGCCGGGCGTCCTGCTGCTGCATCATCCGTCCAAGGGCCACCGTCTCAGCGGACACGCCGCACGCGGCACGGGAGCATTGCCGGCGTTCGTGGACATTCTGATCGAGATGCAATGGGCCGGCCAGGCGAGCGACGACAACAGCCGCCGTCGCCTGTTTGCCTGGTCGCGCCACGAAGCCACGCCGAGGCGAATATTGCTCGAACGCAGCGCCGACCGGCTCGACTGGCAAGTGCGGGAAGATGACGGCAAAGATCTGATCGACGACATCGATCGAATTGTGGAAGAGATTCTGGGCATGCACGAGAATGCGACCGCCCAGCAAATCCTCGACGAATGGCCGCAAACCGCGACCCGCCTCGGCATCCGGGCGCTTTCGAGCAGGTTGCAATCGCTAACCGCCTTCGCCCGCGTCGAGCGAACCGGAGCGGGCCATCGGTTTGATCCGTTTCGCTATCGGGTCAGCAAGTCGCCCGAGACAACCAATGGCGAATCGCCAATTGGGGCGACCCAAGCATAACGACGCCAAGAGCGTTAAGTCCTCGGGACAAACGACTTGAAGCAACCCGGAGCAAACCAAAGGGCGACGAAGTGGGGAAAGATAGAAGTCGAGCGTGTCTCTTCCCGCCCGACAACGAGGCCGCCGCCGCCTCCGCTGTGTAGTTCGCGCCCAGCTCCGTGCCGAGCACAAACAAGCGTACAAATCGCCGGCATACTTACGTGAAGTATTCCACTTCGTCGAGCGTCAGCGGCCGGCCGAGCAAAGACCGAGGTCGGCAAGGGCGAGGGCGCCTGGTCGCGGGCCAAGCGGTTGATAGGAGATAGTCCCTTTGCCATTTGGTTGTGATCGTTGCCTGCAGGATAAGGTGTCGTGAAGGATCCGGTGTATCGGACAGGAGTGCGCAAAAAGCGCCGCGGAGGCTGACGCCGAAAGAGACCGACCTGGTTTCGGTTCAAATCCCGTCGCCTCGATTTTTTTCAGAGAACCGCCCTTCGGCGAGAACGTCGAAGGGCGGTTGCATTTCAGGGACGAGAGTTGCCCCGCCGAGTAGGTGGTTCAAAAAGCACGATTTCGAGAAGGTATCAAGAACCGTTTCGGATGCATCGGTTCCGGGCACCTTTTCCCTTTCCATCGAACCGCCACCTTTTCAGAACGTCGAGGGTCTCGCAGTCCGCTGGTCAACCAGGCGATGTCCTCGAAGTAGTGCGACTCGAAGGTGGACATTTCGGTGCTCTTGTCCTTGATGTTGTCGCCGTCTCTGTTGATCAGGAACCAGTCGTCGCCGTTACAACCGGTGAGTACGTGCCGCGAGTTATTCTGACTTCCTGTGTCACTCGAATTGATTGAATGCACTGATAAAGCCGGCATTGCTTTCCCAAGTCAATCTGGATTCGCTGATGTCAAAGCAGCCGGTCAAAACTTAACGAACATGGAGAAGTCGTCGTGGCTGCCCAACTCGATTTTGTCTAGAAGGTTGCCCGTCCAGCCCGGCGGAATCGGGTTGACCCCATTGATTCGCATTGACCCGAAGTGCGAGGCCAAGAACCCGAAGTGGTCGCCGCCCGTCGCTGTCCCCTCGACCTTGCCGCCAATTTGGATGCTCCCGATTCGGCTTGGCCTTGCGCAACGAAGCGGTCGTCAATCGTGCCGTAGTACCCGTCGTTACCTTCATCAACGCTGGCGGCGATGCTCGCTCCGGTCCAAGAACCGGTGACGCTCACCCGGCCGATGTTGCCGTGGGTGAAGATCGACGCGCTGCTCAGGCCCGTCCCACCGATCACCGAGCCGCCGACGAACACCGACCCGA
Organism: uncultured Gemmataceae bacterium; assembly: GCA_963773845.1. Taxonomy (GTDB): domain Bacteria; phylum Planctomycetota; class Planctomycetia; order Gemmatales; family Gemmataceae; genus SIAJ01. The sequence goes on along the minus strand of CAVZCU010000009.1, from coordinate 1,345,180 downwards.
TACTGCTGCTGTCGGCCCTGATGTCAGCAGAACCCTTGCCGCTGCCGCCCTCCACGTTTTCACGGATGTGGATGGTGCCGATGCCTCCACCAGGCGATAGCCCGACCGACCACAGACTGCCGCTGGAGTCGCCGTCGCCACCGATAATGTTTGTGACGCTGACGGCCCCAATCGTCCCGCCGATCAGCATGCCGGTGTACGGGCCGATGCCCCCGACCAGGTCGCCCCCAATCACGATGGAGGCAACTCTGCAGCCCGCCAGGGTGAGCGACCCACTGCCTTTCCCGGCATCGCCGATCAGACTTCCCTTGACCGTAATCTTGCTGACGCTGGAGTTCGTCATCTGCAGGCTGCCAGAGCCGGTTACAGGCCCGCCCACGATATTGCCGGCGATGGCCACCGAGCTAGTCCCCATGGTGGCCTGAAGGCTGCCATTGAATGGCACGGACGATGTCGGGTCGGCGGACAGGGAGCCGCCGATCGTGACCTTGCCGATCCTGCCGGCGACGGAGACGATTTCGCCGACAACGTCGCCGGTTACCGTCAGTTTTCCGAGTGATCCCTGGATAGCCGTCTTCAGGTCGCCCCCGGCCGCTTGGGTCGCCGTCCCCCGGGTACCCATCGAGCCAACGACAAGGCTACGCAGTCCGGGAGTCTTGGCCTGAGTGTCGCCCGCGAGGACTCGACCGACGTCCCCGCTAATGTTGAACCCGACTTCGTCCACTCCCGCAGCGTTCACCCAGCCGACGTCGACCATCGCCGCCTTGCCGGCCACGTCCACACCAGTCACTGTGACGGTCAGCGACTTCGGCAGGCCGGTCAGGTCGATCTCCTGAAGCTGCTGCTTAACCGTGTTGTCGGAGTTTACGGACCCGGTGTCGAACTTGAACACGGAGTCGGCGTTGCTGGCTGTCAGCACGGGCCTCGAGAAGGCGACGGTCACGTTGTCGCCGGCAAGATCCTGGAACGTCACGGTTTTCGGACCGACAAGCGTGGCCGGGGTGCGGCGCGCTTCAAGGCCCTCCAAGAACAAGCGGGCCTGAGACGGTCGCGGTAGCGAGCGTTGAGAGTGAGCGATCGGGGACATCGACCGGAACCAGTTTCGGAAGTTCATGGCGAGTTCCTTTTGGGGTGAGGCGGACGAGTGGTTTTTAGCCACAACTACCCATGCGTAATCCAGCCCGAAGAGGTGTCAGCGAATGTGAAATTATTCGCGTGCGTTTTTGGATGTAGTTTTCACCGAGCTGGGAGGTGGACGTCTCGCGCTTCGGGATGGATCATCGAGCACAGCGTTCATGGCCTGACCCCCTTAATCTTCGCGCAGATCAACCAAAGCGTGCATCGATGAGGTCGAGCTTTTTCTGAAGAAGGCGTTTGGTATTTCCCGTGGCAGCCTGAAAGATGCTATCCGTATCGCCAAAATTCTGCATGATTCGTTCAGCGAATGCTGTTGCCCAATCCTCATATGGATTGAGTGCGCCATAGCCTCCGTCTAGAAATGAACCAGCCAAACTCTCTCCGTAATACCAATTGCTGTACTCCCCGTCGAAACTTCCTTGAAGGTGGTTGTAGGTCGACAACGGCTTGTAAAGCCAACTGCTCGTACTTAGAAACGACTTCCAGACACGGGTGCTGTAATAGGGAGTCAGAGCCTTTGAGATGGCCGGCCAGACGAAGATGCCTCCCTGCAAGATGTTGTCATAATCGTCGCGGAATTTCTCATAGTCTTCTGCAGTGACTGCAGGATCCCAATTATGGCCGACTTCGTGGATAAAGGTGTTAATCGCCTCGCTTGGGTCGTTGGGATCCCAATCAGCTATTGTAATGGTTCGGTCAAACGAGACGTCCACGTCCCAACGTAGCTCCGGCCAATTGAAGTGGAACGACACTTGAGGAGGGGCATGATTGTCACCCAGGGCGCCCGCTTTCAGAGACCCGTTAACGAATTCCAATGGACTGTTGATGACCGGATCTCGAAGTGCCCGAAATCTTTCGACGATCTGGATGCGGTGGAAGGCCTCATCGGCGAGTTCAATCTCATCTTCATCCCACGACTGATCGCCGTTGACGAACATCATCTGCGCATCTCTTCCCGTCGGATCTTGGATGATGCCACGCGATTGCCAGCGCAGGAAACGATCGTCGCCGGCTCCGCCGAAGAGCGTCTCGTTGTTTTGGAAACCGGCGAATAAGCCGTCGTTGCCGCTTCCACCGCTGAGGCTATCAACGCCTAGCCCTCCATACAACCGATCACCGCCCTTGTTCCCGCTCAACGAGTCATTGCCGCTCTCTCCGTAGAGGTAATCGGCGTTGTCGCCGCCGTAGACGATATCGTTACCATCCCCGGCGTAGACTGTGTCTCGGCCGCCTTGACCGCTTACCGTATCGTTGCCATCGCCGCCGTAGAGCGAGTCATCGCCACTACCGCCATAGATTTCATCATGCCCGGTCACGCCATCGATGAGGTCGGCGCCTGTGCCACCGTGAATCACATCGTTCCCGTTGCCCCCGGAGATCATGTCAGTTCCACTGCCACCATGGAGTTCATCGTCACCATCGCCCCCATAGATCAAGTCACTGTCACTGTCGCCGTGGATTTCATCGTTTCCAAATTCGCCGAAGATGCTATCTCTGCCTTGCTGGCCAAATAGCGCATCGTCTCCATCCGAACCGTAGATCGAGTCGTTGCCCGTGCCGCCAATGATCTTGTCTGATTCCCCGAAGCCGTTCAAATAATCGTCCCCGTCTCCGCCAGAAAGATAGTCGATATTCGCGCCACCAAACAGCGTATCGTTTCCCGACGAGCCATATGCCTCGGAATAGAAACCGACGAGATTGATGAAGTAATCGTCACCAGCCTTGCCGTAGAATTTCACGCCAGGGTACTTGAAGTTCGCGAGCGGGAACCAAGCCGAATAGGGGACGCTACCGTAGCTCCCCTGGACTTCGAGGCTCGGTGTGCCGGCGTGGATTGAGGTTGTGAGGACGATTTGGTCGTTGAGTTCCGTGCCCATGATGACGAGGCTCCCCTCGCTTGTCATGTAAGAGTTGATCGCCGGTTGGAGTCGTTCTTCGAGCGAGTCGAGTCGTAGATGGATCACCTGCTTCGACGCGGCATGCTGGGAACGGGTGATGAGAGCGCTCTTGAGAGATGAGCGAAGCGAGTTTCGAAACTTCATGGCGAGTTCCATTGGGTGAGGGGGTCGAGCTTTGGCTCGTAGCTGGCTGCACTCATCCATGCGTAATCCGATCCCCGAGAGTGCCACCAATGCTCGGACTTTGATGAAATGTTGACGGAGTGAGCATTCTGAGAACAGAAAACACTCCCGAGTCGAGATGCGGTCTCGGGGAGAAATGGAGTTGGCGGCAATTCCTTACTTATGCGAGAGTTTCCCCCGCCACGCCCGGGCCTTTTCCAGCCGGTTCGTCAATTCGTAGAAGCGGACGATTCGTTCGGTTGCTTCTGCAAGGCGCTCGATGGTGTACGTGTCCGAGAACGGTGCTAGCCCTTCATATGCCTCAAGAAGAAGTGACTCGGCGGCGACATGCTGTTGGCGGGTCCAGAGTATTTCTCCGAGGAGGCTCAGTACGACCAATCGCCGTCTTGCGGCCTTGGCCCTATCGCAGACTTGCAGGGTCTCGCGCAGGACTGTCTCGGCTTCGGCGGCTCTGTCCAGCTTCAGCAAGCGTTCTGCGAGACTCATTCGAAGATCGATGACTTTCATTGAGCGGGATTTGCCCAAGGATTCGTCTAATTGCTCGATTCGTGAAAGGTCTCGTAGGGACCGGTTAACCTGCTCCAGATTCCCGGCCTTGGCGACCACGCCGGCGAGATTTTCGCGGCTGTAAAACGTGTTGCTTGAGTATTCCCCATTCATGGCCGCCAGTTTCGTGGTGGCCGATTCCAAGAGATCAATCGCTTCCGCATACTTGCCCATATCTCGACATACCAGTCCAAGGTCGTGAACACTGTTCACAGTGCTGCTGTCGTCTGGCCCTCGAGTGGCCGTCTCCCGCGAGAGCACTTTTTGAATCAGTTCGTACGCCCGATCCAGCTGCCCGGCCTTTCGACAAGCCTCCCCAAGACTGTTCATGGTGCCGAGTGTGTCGACGTGATCCTGTCCCAGCGTGGCCCGCCGTCTCTCGAGTACGTCCGCAAGGATCGCGATGGCCTCCGGCAGATTTAGCCATTGAGTGGTCATTGCCAGGCTATTTCGGCTGTTTAATGTATCCGCGTGATCCGGGCCCAGGTACGCTTCATAGATCTCCGCAGCCCTTCGTAAGTGCAGGCTGGCAAACTGATGTTGGTTCAATGCAAGGTAAGCGTCGCCGATGACCTTTCGAAGCGCCGCTTCCACCAAGGGCTGATCGCGAAAGCGGTCGCCAATCTTGGCGGCGGCCCGGTCCAACGCCTCCTTCACCGTCAAGTGGAGAACCACCGAGTACCCATCTCGTAATTGATCATCGCTATTCACTTGTCGGAGCAGGTCGAACTCGAGAAAGTTGCTGATGGCCGTCGCCTTCTTTTCGGAGGCTGCCGCCTTGTCCCGATCAGCCTCGGCCAGATGCTGGGCCGCCCGCGATCGATGCGCTTGCCAGAAGCTCACGAACGTCGCAGCCACCAAGGCTGCCGCGACAAGCCCCGCTGTCGAAAGCGAGCGGCGATTCCGCCAAACGTACTTCCGCAAACGATACCCCGCCGACGGGGGACATGCCTCTACTGTTTCATTGTCCAGGTATCGCTGAATGTCTGCCGCGAAAGCACTGGCAGTCTCGTATCGTCGGCTGCGGTCTTTCTCCAGGGACTTCATGACGATCCAGTCGAGTTCGCCGCGGAGCGCTTGGCCAAGTTTCGCGGTTCTAACTTGCGGCGGTCCGAAATCGTGGACAGAGCGTTGGCCTGGAGAGTGCTGACGCGGGCGCTTGGGCGAGGCGGATCAACGTCCCGAATCATCCGCCGCATTTCGTCATAGCTGGCATTGCGGAGCGTTTCGCTTTCGAATGGCGTGCTGCCCGTGAGCAATTCGTAAAGCAAGACGCCCAGGGAATAGACGTCGCTGCGGGTGTCGACGTCCATGCTGCTTTGGCCCGCTTGCTCGGGGCTCATGTACATCGGCGTGCCAACCATTTGAGTGAAGCCGGTGTGGAGCGACATGTCGGTCAGACGCTGGCCGATCGCCTTGGACACGCCGAAGTCGATCACTTTGGGCACCGGTGTGACGTCGTGCATCTCGACAAGCAGGTTGCTGGGTTTGAGGTCGCGGTGGATCAAGCCCTTTTGATGCGCGTGCTGAACTGCCTGGCAGACAGCGATGAACAATCGCAATCGCTCGCGATTGTCGAGTCGATGTAGATCGCAGAATTCGGTGATCGGTATGCCCTTGACGAGTTCCATGACGAAATAGGGACGGCCCAAGCCCACGGACGACTGCCCGTGGGCATTCGGTTCCGTCGTGCCCCCGTCAAACACCTTGGCAATGTTGGGATGATTCATCATTGCGAGGGCCTGACGCTCGGCCTCGAAACGAGCGATGACCTGCCGCGTGTCCATGCCAGGTTTGATGACCTTGAGGGCGACTTTGCGGCGGACCGGGTGCTGCTGTTCGGCGACGTAAACCACGCCCATGCCGCCTTCGCCGATCTGTTCCAGGAGCTTGTATGGCCCGATCATCGTGCCGGAGCGCTCAATCGGTTCCGGCTGGTCTATGGTTGCCAGCAAATGGCCGGGCTGCAGCAACGGGTGCGATTCGTCGTGCGCCTGAAGCAGCGCATTCACGCGTTTCAGCAATTCGGGATCACCGGCTGACGCTACCCGGACGAATTCGTCCCATCGGCCGCGTTCGTGCTCTTCGACGGCTTCCAGGAAGATGCGGGCAGCCTCGGCTTCGAGCGATGGCATGGGCTTGACCTCGGCGACGCAAGCGGTCTCTACTGTTAGAATGCGAGAATCGATTCGTTCTACTGACAGGCAATCGGCAAATCTCTGTTTTACTCGGGCTGGCGCGGATCGCCCGACAACTCCGCCTGCAGAAAGGCCCGTGCGTACGTCCAGAGCCGAAAACCGGTGCGGCGTGAAATACCCAGACTGTCCGCGGCTTCGTCCACGGTCAAGCCCGTGAAGAGTCGCAGCTTGGCCAGGTCGGCTGCCTGCCGGTTTTCACCTTCCAGCTTGATCAGGGCATCGTTCAGGTCGAGGATGCCGTCGGCAGGCGCCCGAAGTGTCATCTCGATGTCATCCAGATTCTGACGTTTGAGTCCGCCGCCGCCCTTGGCACTTTGCTTGTGACGCGCATTATCGATCAGAATCCGCCGCATCGCCTCCGCCGCGGCCGCGAAGAAATGCCGGCGGCTGTCCCAGGACTGGGCCTTCTCGCTGCCGACTATGCGGAAGTAAGCCTCGTGAACGAGTGCTGTGGCCTGGAGCGTCTGTCCCGGCTTTTCCTGAGCGATCTTGAGCGCCGCCAGCTCGCGCAACTCATCGTAGACCAGCGGCAGCAGTTGCCCAGCCGCGTGCGAGTCGCCTCGCTGAATCTGTTCCAGAATCTGCGTGACGTCGCTCATACCGGCTATCGTACGGTAATGCGGGCGCGCATCGACCAAGGAATGCGAGGAACAGCGTGCTCGCGCTGAGAATTGACCGTCACTCTCACACCATGGCCCTGGTTATCGCGTCCAGTGCCTGGATGCTGGTCAGAAAAAGTTCAATAGCCGTCTTGTTGTCCCGACATATCTGCACGCACCGGTCAAATCGCCCTACGCATTCTCCCCGTGTGCTGCCTTGTACAGGTTGATCGCCAGGTGGGCCTGGCCTTGGTGGTGCGCTTCGTGCCAGCAGAGGACTTGGAACCAGGTCTCATAGGTCCACGGGGCTTGTTCGGTCGGCTTCTTCGGCAGGTCGGCTTCGGTCAACGTGGATAGATGATCGAGCATGGCCGCTCGTCGCTCGTTGAGATAGCGGCGAATCTCCTCGATGGTTGGCACGATCTCGTCGGGCGTGCTGCCGCCGGCGAAGCGGCGGACCAGTTCTGGCTCGGCCGGATCGCCCTGCTTCATGCGGACGCCTAAATGCTGATCATCGGTGGCGGCGATGTGCATGAGTTGCCAGCCAATATGAGCCCGACCCGGTCCCGGCCGCCAGGCGAGAATTTGGGCGGCATCGGGCCGCTTGGCGATCGCGTCGAGCGTGTCGAGCGTCAGCGGCCGGCCGAGCGGGGACCGAAGTCGGCAAGGGCGAGCGCCTGGCCGCGGGCCACGCGGTCGACAGGAGATAATCCCTTTGAGATTCGGTTGTGATCGTTGTCCGCGGGACCACGTTTCGTGAAGGCTCCGGATGTGGCGGACCGACGCGCGATAGAGCGAGTGACCCAATTCCACGTTTTGGTGAAGTTGATTCCGTTTGCTTGTCGAGTACACGACGGTTAGACTCACTGGTCATGACCGATGTCACGCAAATCCTGAACGCCATTGAGAAGGGTAACGCGCAGGCAGCGGCACAACTTTTACCCCTCGTTTACGAAGAGCTTCGCAGGCTCGCGTCCCAGAAACTGGATCGCGAGCGACCGGGCCACACTCTGGATGCCACTGCACTGGTCCATGAAGCATACCTTCGGCTGATTGGCGCCTCGGAGCCAAGGGTATATCGCGACCGTGGGCATTTCTTTGCCGCCGCCGCGAGTGCAATGCGGCGAATTCTCATCGACTTGGCGCGCCGCAGGCACGCTGAAAAACGGGGCGGCGACCAGTTCCAGCACCAACTCGGTGAATTGCTGGCGCCTCAGGACGATGACGAGCTTTTGGCACTCAACGAAGCGCTTAATCGACTCGCGGCCGAAGACCCCCTCAAAGCTCGCCTCGTCGAGCTGCGCTACTTCGCCGGACTGACCGGCGATCAGGCCGCCGACATTTTGGGAATCTCCGCGAGTACGGCCGATCGCCACTGGTCGTACGCTCGTGCGTGGTTGCAAACCGCAGTTCGAGGCGGCTAAGTCTTTGCCGCACAAAATATTCCTGGCATCCGGTGATGCTAATCCGTCCCCAATTGCGCTTATGGGGGTAGAGGCGACCATGAGTCCTGAAGAACTGTTTCATACCGCGTTGTCGATGCCGGCGGCAGACCGCCCGGCCTATCTGGCCGATGCGTGCGCGAGCGATGAGTCCGTCCGCCAACGCATCGAAGGTTTATTGCGGGCGCACGACAACCCGGGCAGCTTCCTGACCGACCGGCTGCCTTTGCCAGGCGCGACGATCGACCAGCCGATGCCCGAGCGACCCGGCACAGTCATCGGCTCTTACAAGCTCTTGCAGCAAATCGGCGAAGGCGGCATGGGCACTGTGTACATGGCCGAGCAGACTCACCCCGTGCAGCGCAAGGTCGCCCTCAAGGTTATCAAGACCGGAATGGACTCGGCGCAGGTTATCGCCCGCTTCGAGGCCGAGCGACAAGCCCTGGCTGTCATGGACCACGTCAATATCGCCCGGGTCTTCGACGGAGGCGAGACTCCCCCCGCTTACGCGGGAGGCTCGCCACGACCGTACTTCGTCATGGAGTTGGTCCACGGCATCCCCATCACCAAGTATTGCGACGACAACCACCTGGCGCCACGCCAGCGCCTGGAGCTGTTCATACCGGTCTGCCAGGCGATCCAGCACGCACATCAGAAAGGCATCATCCACCGCGACATCAAGCCGTCGAACGTCATGATCACGCTCTACGACGGCAAGCCGGTGCCGAAGGTGATCGACTTCGGAGTGGCCAAGGCAACCGAGCAAAAGCTGACCGAGCGGACGCTGTTCACGCAGTATGGCGCGATGGTCGGGACGCTGGAATACATGAGCCCGGAGCAAGCGGAGATGAGCGCTCTGGGCGTCGATACCCGCAGCGACATCTACTCGCTGGGCGTGCTTTTGTATGAGCTGCTGACGGGCAACACGCCGCTGACACACAAGCGAATGAACGAAGGGGTGTATGCCGAGATTCTGCGCATGATCAAGGAGGAGGAGCCGCCCAAGCCGAGCACGCGGCTAAGCGACTCGGGCGAGGCGCTGGCATCGATCTCATCCAATCGGCATATGGAGCCGGCCAAGCTGACGAGGCTGGTGCGCGGCGAGCTGGACTGGATCGTGATGAAGACGCTGGAAAAGGACCGCAACCGCCGCTACGAGACGGCCAAGGACTTCGCAGCCGACGTGCAGCGCTATCTGGCCGATGAACCGGTGCTGGCCTGCCCGCCTTCGGGGTGGTATCGCTTTCGCAAGTTCGTGCGGCGGAACAGAGGGCCAGTGTCGGCGGCGAGTGTGGTGCTTTTGGCACTGATTGTCGGTGTCGCCGGCACGACTTTGGGGCTTGTCCGGGCCGAGCAACAGCGGCAGATCGCCCAGGAAAACGAGCAGAAAGCCGTCGCCGCCGCTGACGCCGAGAAGAAGGCAAAACAATCCGCCGAAGCGCGCGAGGCGGAGACGAAAGCGGTGCTGGAGTTTGTCGAGAACAAGATCATCGCCGCCGCCCGGCCGGAAGGTCAGGCGGGAGGTCTCGGCCGGGAGGTGACACTCCGCAAGGCACTCGAGACCGCGCTGCCTTTCGTGGACCAGAGCTTCTCGAACCAGCCGCTCATCGAAGCCAGGCTGCGGCTGACGCATGGGAGTGTCGTTCGCGAACTTGGGCGAAGCCAGAATCGCGGCCGATCAAACTCGGGGGGCCTGGACGATCTATCGCCAACACCTCGGCCCCGATCACCCCCTCACGCTTTCGGCGATGCACAACCTGGCCAACACTTACGACGCCCTCGGCCGACCCGAGGAGGCCCTCAAGCTCCGCGAAGAGACGCTGCGTTCGAATGAAAGCCAGACTCGGCCCCGACGACGCCCTCACGCTTTCGGCCATGAACAACCTGGCCCTCAGCTATGCCGCCGCTGGCCGACAGGCCGACGCCCTCAAACTCCATGAAGAGACGCTGGCACGGAAGAAAGCCAAGCTCGGCCCTTACGACCGGAGCACGCTCGAGAGCATGAACAACCTGGCCCTCACCTACACTGGCCTAGGCCAGCACGACAACGCCCTCAAGCTCGGCCAAGAGACGCTGGCGCTAAAGAAAGCCAAGCTCGGCCCCGACGACCGCGGCACGATTGGGAGTATGGACACACTGGCACATATCTACCACAACGCGGGCCGATACGCCGAGGCTGTCAAGCTTTATGAAACGACGCTACCGATCATGAAAGACAAGCTCGGCCCCAATCAACGCGACACGCTTTGGTGCATAGACGGCCTGGCCAGCAGCTATGCCGCCCTCGGCCGGCACGGCGAAGAGCTCAAGCTCCGGGAAGAAGCGCTGGCACGATGGAAAGCCAGCTTCGGCCCCGACCACCCCAACACGCTGGCGAGCATGCAGACCCTGATCGAACTTCTGGCCAACTGCCCGGATGTGAAGCTCCGGGATCCGAAGCGGGCCGTCGAGTTGGCCATGAACGCGGTTGAACTCGCACCCCGGTCCGGATGGTCCTGGCACGTACTCGGTTGGGCGCGCTACCGGAACGGAGCATGGAAAGAGAGCATCGCGGCCCTGGAGAAGTCAATCGAGGTGCGAAATGACGGCGGCGATTCCTGGCACTGGTTCTTCCTGGCCATGGCCCGCTGGCAACTGGGGGAGAAGGGCAAGGCCCGCGAGTGGTACGACCGGGCCGTCGAGTGGATGGACAAGTACCAACCCAAGCACGAAGAACTTCGCCGATTCCGAGCGGAAGCAGCGGAGTTGCTCGAGTTAAAAGTGAAGAAGTAGGACGGATCGCGAGTCCGTCCGTCACGGGTCAAAAAGCGGCCGGTGGGGTCCTTACCGCCAAGCAAGCCCCCCACCGGCCCGGCACCGCCCCGGCGCTCGGTTTGCGCGCTGGGAACGATGTCCTTCCATTCTATCGCAGACCAACTCCGAATGGGAGAACATACCATGTCATTCCACAGTTGGCTGCAGAACATCCGCTCCGCCCTCGCGCCGAGACCGGAGCCAGCACCGGCGACGGGGTTCGCTTCGAACCGCGACGCATCGGCTCAACTTCGAATCCCTGGAAGCCCGCTGCGTGCCTGCGTTCCTCGCCGCGGGCAACTACGACGTTACCAGCCCCATTACTGTCGTCACGGCCGACTTCAACAACGATGGCCATCTCGACCTGGCGACGTTGAACGTCGATCTCGGCACCTTCGAGGGTAGTGTGAGCGTGCTGCTGGGTAACGGTGACGGAACCTTCCAGGCCGCCCGAAATTTCTATGCCGGCCCCCGTCCCGTCTCCATCGCGGTGGGCGACTTCAACGAGGACGGCAAACTCGACATCGTGACGGGAAACTTTGTTGGCTATTACGGCGTTGCCGTCGATGTGCTTTCGGGCAACGGCGACGGCTCCTTCGGGTGGCTCGGTGAGACGTAGAATCCCCGGTGACTCCACGGTGGCCGTGGCGGTCGGCGACTTCAACGCCGACGGCAAACTCGACATCGCCGTGACGGGTGAACCCTATTGGAACTCGGAGAGGAGCGAGGTCCTCGTGTTGCTGGGCCACGGGGACGGAACCTTCGCCTTCAGCGGTTACCACGATCTTGCCAACGACTACGCCCCTTTCATCGTCCCAGGAGACTTCAACCGCGACGGCAAGTTGGACCTGGCGTGGACCGTTCGAGATCAGCCCGGCGTGAACGTGCTGTTGGGCAACGGCAACGGCACCCTCGCGGCCACCGCGCAGTCATTCGCCACCGGCGGTGTTCCCTCGTTCGTGGCCGTGGCGGACTTGAACGGCGACGGCAATCCCGACCTCGTGACGGACGGCGGCGCGCTGTTGGGCAGCGGCGACGGCAGCTTCCAGGGCAACGGAAACTACGGCGCCGCGAGTGCCGTGGGCGACTTCAACGGCGACGGCAGCCTCGACCAGCTCTGGGGAACTGACCTGCTACCGGGCAGCGGTAACGACGTTGGAACATTCCCCGGCAGTGGGGGTACCGCGGCGGTGGGCGACTTCAACGGCGACGGTCTCTGGGACTTGGCGCTGCCAGACTCCTGGTCGAACTCGGTCTTCGTGTACCTCAACGACGGCGTCTGGGGCGGGCCGCCACTTTCGCAGCTACGGATCGGCGACGTGACCGTAACGGAGGGGAATACGGGAACTGTCGAGGCCGTCTTCACCGTGACCCGCTTGGGCGGGCTCGACCAGTCGGTCAGTGTCCGGTACGCCACCGCCGACGTCGGCGCGACAGCCGGTTCCGACTACCAGGCGGCCGCCGGCACACTCACCTTCGCGCCGGGCGAGACCAGCAAAACCATTACTGTGCTCGTGAACGGGGACCGGATCAAAGAGTACGGCGAACTCTACTTCGTCAACCTCAGCGAACCGACCAACGCTGTGGTCACCCGCGACCAGGGTTGGGGCATCATCCTCGACGACGAACCGCTGATCAGCATCAGCGACATGACCAAGAAGGAGGGCAACTCCGGACTCACGGCCTTCGCCTTCACGGTCAGCCTGTCGGCGCCCTACGACGTGCCCGTGACGATCGGCTATTCGGCCGCCAACGGCACGGCCACGGCCGGCAGCGACTACCAGGCCGCCTCCGGCACGCTGACGATCCCCGCCGGCCAGACCAGCGGAACGATCACCCTCCAGGCGATCGGCGACCGTCTGCCGGAATCCAACGAGACCTTCTTCGTCAACTTGAGCAATCCAAACTATGGCGGCGTCGTGGACGGCCAGGGCGTCGGCACCATCCTCGACGACGAGCCGCGCATCAGCATCAGCGACGTGTCCAAGAAGGAGGGCAAGAACAACCAGACCACCCTGTTCACCTTCACGGTCACGCTCTCGGCCGCCTACGATCAGGCGGTGACGATGTCATTCAAGACCGTCAACGGCACCGCCACGACGAGCAACAACGACTACATCGCCAAGACCGGCACGCTGACCTTTGCGGCCGGCGAGACGACGAAGACGATCACCATCGAGGTCAAGGGCGACAACAAGAGAGAGGCCAATGAGTACTTCTACCTCGATCTGTTCGGCAACAGTAGCAACTCGCTGTTCACCAAGAATCGTGGCACCGGCACGATCCTGAACGACGATTGAACGCCCCGGTAAAGGAGGAGTCTCATGTCCGCTGTCGTTGCCATGCCGCCGGTGAAACCCTGGGACCATAGTACCCCAGGCGTTTCGCCGGCGGCCTCGACCGCCGTGTCGTTCCACTACACCCAGACCGACAGCTTCGCGGCCCTGCTGCAACTACTCGGCGCGTCGCTGCTGGTGAGCACCTACCAGGCCAACAAGCTGCTGGTCGCCCGGGCCACCGGGGGCGGGCTGTCGATGCTGGTGCGCACCTTCGATCGCCCGATGGGCGTGGCGGTGGATGACGGCCGGCTGGCCATCGGCACCCGCGACCGCGTGTGGTTCCTGCGAAACGCCTCGGACATTGCCGCGCAGGTCGAGCCGGCCGGGTCGCACGACGCCTGCTTCCTGCCGCGCTCCTGCCACGTCACTGGCGACATCGGCGTACACGAACTCGCCTGGGTCGGAGACGAGCTGTGGGCGGTCAACACGCGGTTCTCGTGCCTGTGTACGCTGCACCCCGATTACAGTTTCGTGCCGCGATGGCGGCCGCCGTTCATCACCGCCCTGGCGCGCCGAGGACCGTTGCCATCTGAACGGTCTGGCCATCGTGGACGGCGGGCCGAAGTACGTCACTGCCCTGGGCGAGACGGACACTGCCGGCGGTTGGCGAGCCAACAAGCCCCTGGGCGGCTGCGTGATGGAAGTGAGCAGCGGAGAGATCATCAGCCGCGGCCTGTCGATGCCGCACTCGCCACGCTGGCACGACGGCCGACTGTGGATTCTGGAATCCGGGACCGGGCAGCTTGTGACTGGTCGATGCTGCTGGCGGCCGCCGCCAGAACGATAGCCGAGTTGCCAGGCTTTGCACGCGGTCTGGCATTCTCGGGGCCATATGCCTTTGTCGGCCTGTCCAAGATTCGAAAAACGTCGGCGATGGACGGGGTGCCCCTGGCCGAACGGCGCGAGCAGTTGAAATGCGGCGTGGCGGTGGTCGACTTGCACAACGGTCATGTCTTTGGTTTGTTGGAGTTCCAGACTGCCGTGGAAGAGATCTTCGACGTGCAACTGTTGCCCAGCCTTCGCTTTCCCGAGGTGCTCGGTTTCCAGCAAGAAACTATCCAGCACACGTTTATCGTTCCGCCCAAAATACCAGACTGTGGCCAACGGTGACGATGTCCTTCCGCACCGTGGACGGCACCGCGCAGACCAGCGACAGCGACTACGTCGCCAAAACCGGCACGCTGACGTTCGCCTCCGACGAGACGACGAAGACCATCACGATTGAAGTGAAAGGCGACGACAAGAAAGAGAGCAACGAGACGTTTTACCTGGACCTGTCCGGGCTGCAGCAGCAATGGGCTCTTCACCAAGAACCGCGGCACCGGCACAATCCTGAACGACGACTGATCGCTCAATCTCGAAACGCGGCCGGTGGGGTCCTTACCGCCAAGCAAGCCCCTCACCGGCCCGGCACCGCCCCGGCGCTCGGTCTGCGCCGGGAACGATGTCTTCTCCTCCTGTCGCAGACCGAGGGAGAGTTCTACCATGGTACTCAAGAAGCAGCGTCGGCTCCGCGTCGAACAGTTGGACGAACGGTGCTTGCCGTCGGCCAACGTGGTCCTCGAATGGAACCAACTGGCCCTGCATGCCATCGGGCAGGCGCGGGTCAACCCCGTGGTCGGCTCCCGTGCCCTGGCGATCACGCGAGGCGGCCGTCTACGATGCGGTCAACGCCATCGACCGGTCGTTCGAGCCCTACCACGCCGCACGTCCATGCCTCGCACGGCGCCTCGCTCGAAGCGGCGGCGGCCCAGGCGGCCCACGACACGCTGGCGGCCCTGTTCCCCAGCCAGGCGAGCACGTTCGATGCCGCCCTCGACGCCGACCTGGCGGGCATCCCTCCCGGCCGGGCTCGTCAGGGCATCGACGTGGGGCGCGAGGTCGCCCGGCAGATCCTCGACTGGCGCAGCACCGATGGCTCGGGCGCGACGGTGCCCTACACGCCGGGGACCGACCCGGGCGACTGGCAGCCGACCCCGCCCGCCTTCTTGCCCGCGCTGGCCCCGCAGTGGCCGTATGTGACGCCATTCGCGATGACCAGCGGCGACGCAGTTCCGCCCGGCGGCCCCGCCCGCGCTCGACAGCGCCGAGTACGCGGCCGCCTTCAACGAGGTCAAGGACCTGGGCAGCGCCAACCAGCACGACCCGGACGGACGAGCAGACGCAGATCGCCAAGTTCTGGAACGACGGGCTCGGCACGGCCTTCGCCTCTCGGCTACTGGAACAAGATCGCCCAGGCCGTGGCCACGGAGCAGGGGCTCAGCCTGGTCAGCGAGGCCCGCCTGTTCGCCCTGCTGAACATCGCCACCGCCGACGCCCTCATCTCCTGCTGGGACGCCAAGTACGCGTACAACTTCTGGCGGCCGGTCACCGCCATCCGGGCCGCCGACACCGACGGCAACCCGGGCACCGAGCCCGACTCGAGCTGGACGCCGCTGCTGGTGACCCCGAACTTCCCGTCCTACACGTCGGCGCACAGCACGGTGAGCGGCGGCGGCGGCCGGAGTTCTGACGGCCCTGTTCGGGGACAACTACCACTTCACCGTGGGGGCGGAGAGCGTGCCCTACACTCGGTCGTTCGACAGCTTCGAGGCGGCGGCGGCGGAAGCGGGGCAGAGCCGAATCTACGGCGGGATCCACTACCACGTTCGACAACGTCAACGGCCTGGCGGTCGGCGCCGAGGTGGCCGACTATGTGACAGCCAACTTCCTCAAGCCGCAAGTCGATGGTGGCGATGAAATGCAAGTGGCGGCCTTGGCCCCCAGAACAGTGACCAAATCACTTCACGCCAACCAGGTGCAACCGCTCTTGACCGAGGCGCTTGCCCGCTGGCAGGCCGCTGGCGTTGACACTTCCAGCTTGCGCGGCGTGCAGGTCCATATCACCGACCTGGGCGGATCGACCTTGGGCGAAGCGAACCACGGCGCCATCTGGCTCGACGACAACGCGGCGGGCTGGGGCTGGTTCGTGGACCGTACACCGCGGAACGACTCGGAGTTCGCCAAGAAGGGCAACCAGGGCGAGCAGCACCGCATGGACTTACTCACGGTGTTGGAGCACGAGGTCGGCCACCTGCTGGGTCGCGGACATGAAACGGACGGCGTGATGCAAGCCACGTTGACGGCCGGCACACGCCGAACCGTCGAGCCGGTCGCGATCGGATCGGGCGTGGATCTCACTGGTCTGAAGTGGAACTGAAAAGCACTGTGACCAGGCGGCCGGTGGGCTCTTACCGCCAAGCAAGCCCCCACCGGCCCGGCACTGTGTCGGCAATCGTCGAGTCGAGATTCATAGTCCGCCTACGGATCCGATGCGGTTGCGCCTCGGTCACGTCGACCTACGCATTCTCTCCCTTTGCTGCCTTGTACAGGTTGATCGCCAGGTGGGCCTGGCCTTGGTGGTGCGCTTCGTGCCAGGTGAGGACTTGGAACCAGGTCTCATAGGTCCACGGGGCTTGTTCGTTCGGCTTTTTGGGCAGGTCGGCTTCGGTCAACGTGGATAGATGATCGAGCATGGCCGCTCGTCGCTCGTTGAGATAGCGGCGAATCTCCTCGACCGTTGGCACGATCTCGTCGGGCGTGCTGCCGCCGGCGAAGCGGCGGACCAGCTCTGGCTCGGCCGGATCGCCTTGCTTCATGCGGACGCCCAGATGCCGATCGTCGGTGGCGGCGATGTGCATGAGTTGCCAGCCAATATGGGCCCGACCTGGTCCCGGCCGCCATGCGAGAATTTGGGCGGCGTCCGGCCGCTTGGCAATCGCGTCGAGCGTGTCGAGCGTCTTCTTGCGGGTGAACTCGAGGAAGTGGCGAATGGTCGGAATGCTCATCGATGCTCCTTGGGTCGCATTCTGTGGGACGGATTGCAAATCCGTCCTACGAATGGGTGACGTTCACTGCAAGTGTGCTTATTTACTTCTGCCGAATCCGGTAGAGCGTCCCTTGCAGCCGATAGCCGCCCGGCTCGCCGGCGCGGACGGTTTCCGTTTCGTATTTCAAGCCCGCGTAGCCGAGTTGCTCGCGCAATAACGGCGCCGGCGTGCGGTCTTGATCGGTGAGCAGGCAGATTCCGCCCGGTAACAGGATCTTGCGAATCAGTTTCACCAATGGGTCGATGTTTCGCGTCTCGTACGTCAAGTCGGCGCCGAGGATGACGGGCACGCGCAGGTCGCTGGGCGGCAATCGCCAATCGAGGGGCAGCGTCTTGAAGTCGAATAGCTTGTTCCGCCGGGCATTGGCGGCGGCGAAGTGCAAGGCGGTTAGATCGTAATCGCTGAAGATCACGTGCAGGCCAGAGGCGAGGGCAGTCAAGCCCGGCACGCCGAGGCCACAGCCGAGTTCGAGCGCGACCAGCTTGTCGCCGCTGTTCGGGTATTGCGACCAGTCTTCTTTCGCGACGGCCTTGGCCAGCATCCGGGCCGCCGGCCACAGATCGGCCCAGTAGGGCATGTATTCGTCGCGTTCGTGGGCTTCCAGGACGACGGGATCGTCGAGCAGCGCATACGAGTCCGCCGGTCGCTCCACTTGAAACTCGAAACGGTCAATGATCACGCGCTCAATCTGCCGATCGGGGACAGCATGGAGCGGGGTTTCGACGAACTCAGGCTGCAAGATTTTCATTATCGGGCCGCCTACGCGGCTCCGCTCGCCTCGATTATGTGGACGGACGACTTGAATTCCTCCGCCGTGATCGCTCGATCCGCCGGCAACAAGGCATACGCGGCCGGCCGATCACAGCAATCGAGGATCATCTGCCGCGAATTCGGGAAGGCAAATCCGCTATCGCAAGCGATATGTCCGCTCACTAGCCAGTCGCAATTCACTTTGTTCAGAAAGGCCTTGCACGTCTGTTCGCGAGTATCGCGGCCCCAGAGCAATTCGTAGACGGATCCACCCGTGGTCAGATCTTCCGGCGGAAACGCATCGGTCTCCAGGTGCCGTAACTCAAATCGATCCAGGTGCTTTTCACGCGGCAAACTGTGACTGATGAAAATCCGATTGGCCGTTCGCAGCGCAAGCGGCAGCGAGCCGAAGAGTCTCAGGTACCCATTGTAGATATCGGCGCCTTTGTCCTCGCCATAGGCTTCGAGCACCCCCTCGCGGAACAAGGCGTTGAGATCGCGGTCCTCTTTCATCACCAGGCGATTGATCCACTGGGCCATTTCATGATTGCCCAGAATCATATGAACTTGCCGGGGCAACTGGCATTTCAGCGCGGCGAATAGATCGAGAAGCTGATGCGATTTGTCCCCTCCTTGCGGATAAGTGAGCTTGCCATGGACGACCTCTTGCAGAACCAGATGGCGATTGGGATGTTTAGTCAGATCGGCCGCTTGGTAGACAGCCTGGAAATTGGCGATGTTGCCGTGGAGATCGCCGGCGACGAGCACTTCGGCGGCGCCTTGGATCTCGACGAAGCGACCCCGACGGCCGGGCGTTTGGCGCACGGCGTCCGTTGCTTTGTAAAGCGTCCGGAGCAAGCGGTCGGGATCGGGCATTGCCAATGAGAACGCGGAACGCAAAATGTGGAATGAATCTAGTGTACGTCATTCTGCCTTCCGCATTCTGCATTTCCTTCCCCCCTTGCCATTTGCCGGCTCAGTGTCGAGAATTCCTATGTAGACGATCGGTACGCCCGCGTCGAAATCACACCTTCCGACCTCGTGGGCAACGCCCGCATCCACCGACCGCCGACCGTTTGGATTTGGCAGCAGTCGACTACCGGGCTCGCCGGAAGACGCCCGCGTAAGAGGGTAGTTTTTCCCAATGGAATTGGCTCGCAACCTCCGGAAAGACCCTGTCTCCCGGTTGGAGGCCAGCCCGCCGCGATCGGTCGACCGGTCGGCGACGGTGGCCGAGGCGATTGATTTGATGCGCCGGGACAATACCGGCTGCATTCTGATTTGCGAAGCCAATCAACTCGTTGGTTTGTTTACCGAGCGCGACCTGATGTGCCGAGTTCTGGCCGTCGGCAAGCCGCTCAGCCTCCCCGTCGCGGAAGTGATGACCCCGAATCCGGTCACCATCCAGTCGCGCGACCCCATTCGTCTGGCCGTTCGACGCCTCGAAGGAGGCGGGCATCGGCATCTGCCCATAGTCGACGATACAAATCGCCCAACCGGCATTCTTTCTGTCAAAAAGGTGGTACGTTATTTAGTCGAGCATTATCCAGGGGCAGTGTACAACCAACCACCGAAAGAACAGGCCCCGGATTCCCCCGAGGGGGCATAGCGTAAAATTTAATGCAGGACTGGCTCTTTTTGCCGTCCTACTCGTGGGACGAATTGGACATCCGTCCCGCATAAGATCCCGAGGAAGCCATGCCTTTGACCGCGACTGCGCCGGCCCCGACCAGCGGACGCAAAATTCAGGAAGTGGATTCGATTACCATCCGATTCGCCGGCGACTCCGGCGACGGAATGCAGCTTGCCGGAACACAGTTCACCAACGTATCCGCCATACTTGGCAACGACATCGCCACTTTCCCAGACTTCCCTGCCGAGATTCGCGCGCCCGCCGGAACGCTCGCAGGAGTGTCCGGCTTTCAGGTGCACTTTGCCAACAGCGACATTCATACCCCCGGCGATCGGCTCAATTGCTTGATCGTGATGAATCCGGCCGCCCTCAAGACGAATCTGAAGGACCTGCAGGAAAGCGGCATCCTGATCGCCAACAGCGACTCGTTCGGCCCGAATGACCTTCAAAAAGCGAAATACACGGTTAATCCGCTCGAGGACGGCTCCCTCAAGGGCTATCGCGTGATCAAGGTTCCGATCGACAAGCTGAATCGCGAAGCGGTCAAAGAATGCAACCTGTCGCCCCGCGATGCCGACCGCTGCAAGAACTTCTTCGCGCTGGGACTGGTTTACTGGATGTTCGAGCGGCCAATGGAGGCCACGCTGAAGTGGATCCGCGACAAGTTCGCGCAAGAAGATTGACGTTCTCGAGGCGAACACGCGTTCGCTCAAGGCCGGGTATAACTACGGCGAGACCGTTGAGGTCATGCCGGTTCAATACCGCGTGGCCAAGGCCAAGATTGCACCGGGCACTTATCGCAAACTCACCGGCAACGAAGCCCTGGCGATGGGCCTGGTCGCGGCGTCTCAACTGGCCAATACGCCGATGGTCTATGCGGGCTATCCCATCACGCCGGCCTCCGACATCCTTGCATCAACTTGCCGACCTGAAGAACTTCGGCGTCAAGACGCTGCAAGCGGAAGATGAGATCGCCGGCATCGGCGCCGCGATCGGCGCTTCCTACGGCGGGGCGATCGGCGTGACGGCGACCAGTGGGCCGGGGATCTGCCTGAAGTCCGAAGCGATCGGCCTGGCTGTAATGACCGAATTGCCGCTCGTCGTGATCGACGTCCAACGCGGCGGCCCGAGCACGGGCCTGCCGACGAAAACCGAGCAAGCCGATCTTGCTTCAGGCCATGTATGGCCGCAACGGCGAATGCCCGGTGGCCATCATCGCGCCGCAATCGCCTGCCGATTGCTTCGATATGGCGTTTGAGGCGGTCCGCATCGCCACCGAATTCATGGTGCCGACGTTCCTGCTTTCAGACGGCTATATCGCCAACGGCGCCGAGCCCTGGGCCATTCCCGATGTGAACAAACTGCCGAAGATTCACATCCAGCACCCGAGCGAGCCGAACAGTACGGATGGCAAGCATCATGAGAATGGCTCCGGCGAGCCCGGCAAGTTCCTGCCTTACAAGCGGAATGCGATGCTGGTGCGTCCCTGGGCCGTGCCCGGCACGCCGGGACTGGAACATCGCATTGGCGGCATTGAAAAGCAAGACATCACCGGCAACGTCAATTACGAACCCGCCAATCACGAACACATGGTCCGCATCCGGGCCCAAAAAGTCGCGAACATTGCCCAGACGATTCCGGAACTCCGCGTCGATGGCGATTCGGAGGGCGAACTGCTTGGTGATCGGCTGGGGCGGGACCTATGGCTCAATTGCCACCGCGGTGGAACGGGCCCGACGGAAAGGGAAGAAGATCGGCCATGCTCATTTCCGCTACTTGAATCCATTCCCAAAGAACACTGCCGATGTCTTCAAGCGATTCAAGAAGTTCCTGGTGCCCGAACTCAACGCCGGCCAACTCGTGCTGCTTTTGCGAGCCAAATTCTGATTGACGCCAAGGGGCTGAACAAGGTACAGGGACGACCGTTCCTGGTCTGGAAATCGAAGAGGCAATTGAAAAGGCATTGTCTTGAACTTTTTGTCCCCTTCGGTGTTAGCGAAGGGGACCAAACCACCGAATAACCCAACTACATAACGACGATGGCCGCTACAGCTTTACCGACTCTCAAACCGCAAGACTTCGCCAGCGATCAGGAAGTTCGCTGGTGCCCCGGATGCGGAGACTACTCGATCCTGGCGCAGATGAAGAAGGCACTGAGCAGTCTCAATTTCCCACGCGAGAAGATCGTGTTCATTTCGGGCATCGGCTGCTCGAGCCGGTTCCCCTACTACATGAACACCTATGGGTTTCACACCATCCACGGTCGGGCCCCGACCATCGCGACGGGATTGCGGCTGGCTCGTCCGGACTTGCAGGTCTGGGTCGTGACCGGCGACGGCGATGGCCTGTCCATTGGCGGCAACCATTTGATTCACGCGCTGCGCCGCAATGTCGACATCAAAGTCCTACTTTTCAACAACGAGATCTACGGCCTCACCAAGGGGCAGTTCTCGCCGACCTCGCGCCTGGGCACGAAATCGAAATCGAGTCCGCAAGGATCGGTCGATTCGCCGGTGAGACCGCTGTCCATCGGACTGGCCGCCGAGGCAACGTTCGTCGCGCGCACGGTGGACGTCGATCCCAATCATTTGACGCACACGCTCCAGCGCGCCGCCGCGCACAAGGGCTCGACGTTTGTCGAGATCTATCAAAACTGCAAGATCTTCAACGATGGCGTGTTCGATTATGTGACCGACAAGTCTTCGAAGGCCGACAACGCCCTTTACCTGGAGCACGGCAAGCCGATGATTTTCGGGAAGGATCGCAACAAGGGGATTCGTCTCAACGGATTGACCCCCGAGGTGGTGACGGTGGGCAAGGATTGCGGTCTGGACGACATCGTCGTCCACGATGAAACCGCGGACAATGCGACGATGGCGTATTTGCTCAGCCGAATGGCGGTCCCGGCCTTTCCCGAAGTTTTCGGAGTGTTGCGGCAAGTGACGCATCCGACGCACGAGGAACTTCAATTCCAACAAGCCGAAGAGGTCGTCGCCCGCAAAGGCAAGGGCGATCTCGATAAGCTATTCCGCAACGATGATCTCTGGGTCGTAGAATGAGTTTCTGGTTTCAAGTTTCAAGTTTCAAGTTTTGAAGGCGCCGGCTCATTTCTCTCAATTAGAAATAGGATCGGGATTCGGCGCCGTCTTGAAACCTCAAACTTGAAACTTGAAACTTGAAACTCGAAACTTGAAACCCTAATGCTCTGTCCATCCTGCGGCCACACGAACGTTCCCGGCGCCGATCAGTGCGACCAGTGCCTGTTTCCATTGGCTGCCGTCGATAGCCAACCTTCCGGAAGCGACGCGGTGGAGACGAGTGTTCTTCAAGACCCCGTCCGCACATTGAGATTCAAGACCCCCGTCACGATTCCAGTCGAGGGAAAACTCGGGCTGGCGCTCGACCGAATGGTCGAACATGGCGTCGGCGCCCTTCTGGTCGTCGATCCCGATGGCCGGCTCGTCGGAATCCTGACCGAGCGCGATTACGTCCGCAAGGTCGTCGGCTTGCTGCCCGATTACGCTCATCAGCCGTTGCGCAACTATATGACTGCCGATCCGGAGACCGTTGCCCCGGACGATCGACTCGCGATGGCGCTTCACAAGATGGATATTGGCGGATATCGCCATCTTCCCGTCGTCGAGGAAGACGGCCGGCCGGTCGGCCTCGTATCGGTTCGCGACGTCATTCGGCACATCACCAGATTGTGCGAGAAATAATCCAATCAGGCATGGATGGAGGCGCCAATGGGCATCCGAGGCATCGTGCTCGCCGGTGGCAAGGGAACTCGGCTAGGGGAACTGACGCGCGTCACCAACAAGCATCTCCTTCCCGTCGGCTCATTTCCGATGGTCTATCACCCGCTCAAAAAAATCGTCGGCGCGGGAATTCGAGATGTGTTGCTCGTCTCTGGCACCGAGCACATGGGCGACTTCGTCGAACTGCTCGGTTCCGGCAAAGACCACAACTGCGCCTTGACCTATCGCGTTCAGGATGAGGCCGGCGGCATCGCCCAGGCGCTCGACCTCGGGGAGACGTTCTGTGGCGGCCACCGCTGCCTGGTCATATTGGGCGACAATATCTTTCACGCATCGGTCGGCTCAATCCTGGCGGACGCCGACCGGCATCCGGACTGGGCGTGGGTGGGACTCAAGCAAGTCCACGATCCCGGCCGATTTGGCGTTGCGGAATTGCAGGGCAATCGAGTCGTCGGGATCGAGGAAAAGCCGAAGAACCCCAAGAGCGACTTCGCGGTCATCGGCATTTACATTTATCCGGCGGATGTTTTTGACGTGATCAAAACGCTCAAGCCTAGCCGCCGGGGCGAACTGGAAATCACCGATGTGAACACGCACTATTTGCGTGAAGGCCGACTGGGCTATTCGGTGCTGGATGGATATTGGACGGACGCGGGCACGCTGGATTCTCTGGCGTACGCCAACCAACTCGTCCGAGACCAGCCTCCCATCTTTTGATGGGCGAGGAATGAAGGCGAGCCGACCGCCGTAAGGCGGCGGGTGATGGCAAAGTCGCTCATCACCCGCCGCCTTACGGCGGTCGGCTCGCCTTTAGAGTTTGCTTACGCTGACTTCTTTTCGGGAATCATTGCCGCCGGAACCTTTCGATCGAAGAGCGGCCGCCCGCCGCGGGCAACTTCTTCCGTGACCACGTGCCGTCCCTTCGTCTCCAGGTCGGGGAGTTCGTACATGATGTCGAGCATGATCTCCTCGACGATGCTCCGCAAACCACGGGCACCGGTGTCGCGCGACTTGGCCTTCTTGGCGATTTCCCGCAATGCGGCATCCTCGAATATCAACTCGGCGCCCTCCATCTCGAAGAGCTTCTGATACTGCCGAACGAGGGCGTTTCGCGGTTCGGTGAGAATGCGAATCAGCGAGTCTTCATCGAGCGGATCCAGGGGCGCCAGGACCGGCAATCGGCCCACAAACTCCGGGATCATGCCGAATTCACACAAATCGTCCGAGGTCACGTGCGCGACCAGATGGCCAATTTCGTCTTGCCGCAAGACTGGCCCCGAGGTGAAACCAATTGTGCGCTGACCGACGCGCTTCGAGATGATCTCGTCCAGCCCTACGAAGGTGCCGCCGCAGATGAACAAAATGTTCGACGTATCGATCTGAATGTACTGTTGTTCCGGGTGCTTGCGACCGCCCTGCGGTGGGACATTCGCAACGGTTCCTTCCAGCATTTTCAATAATGCTTGCTGCACGCCTTCGCCGGATACGTCGCGCGTGATCGACACATTCTGGCTGGTGCGGGCGATCTTGTCGATTTCATCGATGTAGATGATGCCGCGCTGGGCCGATTCGATGTCGAAGTCGGCGGCATGCAGGAGCTTCAAAAGCAGGTTTTCGACATCCTCACCGACGTAGCCGGCCTCGGTCAGCGTCGTGGCGTCGCCGATCGCGAACGGGACGTCGAGGATCTTCGCCAGTGTCTTGGCGAGCAGAGTCTTGCCGCTTCCCGTCGGGCCAATGAGGAGGATGTTGGATTTTTCCACATCGACTTCACTGCGTCCGTCGGCGGCGAGCGAAAGTCGCTTGTAGTGATTGTGGACTGCTACTGAGAGGACTTTTTTGGCGCGTTGCTGGCCGACGACATAAGCGTCCAGCTTCTCTTTGATCGTGCGCGGCGGTGGGATTTCTTTCGAGGCGCTCTTACCGGTATTGCGGCGGCGCTTCTCCTGATCGATGATCGAGGAGCAGAGTTCAATACATTCGCCACAGATGTACACGTCGCCCGGCCCCTCAACGAGTGGGCCAACGTCGCGGTGGCTCTTACGACAGAAGGAGCAATACGCGTTGCGGTTTCTGTTCGAGGGGTTCGACGGCTTTCGGCCGCCGGTCTCGCCCGTCGTGTTGGTGGCCATTCAGTTTCCCCGCTTCGGTCGGCCCCGGATGGGGCAGCTTCGCCGTCCGATCACCCCGCGATCGATCGGGCATCCATACCTCGACCCAGCAATAGCCGGTCGGCCCGAAAGGGTTTGGGTGGGATTCTACGGTTAATTGCCTTTCCTGCACAGCCCGCCCCGTCACACAGAAGACGTCGGGGGCGGTTCCTCATTCGCGGGCGATTCAGTCGTGGGCGGACTGCCAGACGTCGGAATCGGCTTCGGCTTGGCTCCGACTCGTTCCGCCATTTTGTGCAGCACCCGCTCGTACTCCTCCTTGGACAGTTCGCCGTTCTCATACATGGCTCGGAATGATCCGAGGTGTCTGGGAGCGTCGTCCACCACTACCATTTGGCGCTTCCGCCATCGATCAATGCGGGCAATAACCATGCCGCCCAGCACCAGCACTCCAGCCAGCACGCCGACCCAGAGAAGCAGACGCTCCTGCTTGGCCATTGCCAGAACCGGGGTGGCCCATGCCAACACGATCATCCGGTCACCCGTGATCTGACGCCCGAAACGATTCGGGGTGTTTTTCGGGACACCCGGATCGAACCGACCGTCCGTCCGCGATGAATTATACTGTGCGGGATTGTGTATGCAGCGAAAAGCGTACTTGCGGGATGCAACAGGAAGCGCGGGTCCCCGACATAACGGGAACTGCTTTCCTCATCCCCCCAAAGCGCACACTCCCGCTCCCTTTCACAGCCTAAAGCATGTCCCCGGGAATTGCAACTGCGGGTTACCGGACATGTGTCAAATGAAGGGGATTTTCCCACTGCTCCGCCCCGATGCTCGCAGCTTGCCCGCCACGATACAAGCGGACAGCTTGTGAATTCGAGCACCCGGCCGTTCATACAGCCAGTTCCGGCCCTTCACTTAGGCGCACCTCGCCAAATCGGCTGCCGGTCGAGTCGTAAAAAAGGATTTTGTGTTCATCGACTGCCCACACCGCGGAGGTCTTGAGCAGCCGCGGGCCCTCAATGTGAAACATGAGACCGCAAGGCCGCCCGTGGCGTTTCAACGTTGCCTGATAGAGCGGAGTCTGCACCGGATCGAGGCGATCGTGCGAGCAGAGCATGTCTCTGACGAAACGCGACAATGCATCAGGCGTGGTCAACGCCACGACGGATGATTCCATCGGGCTTCTCCTCCGACGTGGCAAGGGCCGACGTGTTATCGGAGGAGAAGACTGGCCACGCCATCGACCAATCGCCAAGTCGTGTTCGGAGTCGCCAGATTCGGTCCGGTTCTACCAGCCATGCAACTGGCGCAGCGCTTCGTACACGACGATGCCGGCCGACGTCGCCAGATTCAGGCTGCGGACCTTGCCGGTTGGCATCGGAATGCCGAATGTGCGATTCGCATAGCGCTCACGAACTTCCGCGGGAAGCCCTTTCGACTCGCTTCCCAACACAATGCAATCTCCCGGATGAAACGCGATCTCGGCATAATGCCGCGGCGCCGGCGTTTCGATGCACCAGATATGCTCGTTGCCGATTGCCTTCTCGAAATCGGCGAAGGTGACGTGCTGTTGAACTTCGACCGCGTCCCAATAATCGAGTCCCGCCCGACGTAGACTCCGATTGTCGATGCGGAATCCGAGTCGGCCGATCAAGTGCAACGTTGCTCCCGTGGCGGCGCAGAGCCGGGCCACGTTTCCGGTGTTGGGAGGGATCTCCGGTTCCCAGAGGGCCACATGTAACATCTTTGCATCCTATCCGGGTCGCGTCGATTGTGTGGGAGTCAATTGCCTGCCGGTTCGCTTCAAAGCGTCAATCGACGAGAGTCGGTCACGCGCGGGGGTTACAACTGGATAAGAGTCACCATTGAGGTTCATCGATGATGTCCGACCGCCCTCGGGGGAACGGACTTCCAATTCCGGCTGTTACGCTGTTGGCAAGCGGGCTGCTCGTCATTATCGCCATCCTCGCGGATGGTCCGCCCGAGCAACCGGCCCCCCTCGCGCTCTATCCGCAACCGTTTGGCGAACTGGGCGACGGCCTGCGCGGTTTTGGTCGACTCCCTCGGCGCCGGCGTGTATGCACTGGCGTTCGGTTGGCTGGTGGTCGGAATCACTTTGTTCCGAACGCGTCATTGGCGGAAACTGTTCGGCCGAGCGCTCGGCTGGACCATTCTCACTATCTGTGCTGCCGTCGCCGCCGACTGGGGCGGGCTCGAACGAATTCCGGGGCCATTGGTCGGCAGCGGCGGCTCGGTGGGCGCATCCGGGACAGAGTGGCTCGCCGCGAATTTCGATGCGACGGAATCCATTCTCGTCTGGCTCGCCAGCACGCTTTTCGGCGTTGTTCTGGGTCTGGATCAACTGGTTTGGGTTGCCGGTCGAGCACTTCGATCCCTTGGCCGCCATGCTGGGCGAATCGCGATTGCCTTGTATCGGTATCGCCCCCGGATCGAGCGGCCCGCGTTTATCCCAGTCGAAGTGGATTCGGATGACAGTCCGATTTCCACGGAAACCGTGGTGATTTCCCATACGCCGCTTCCGGACGATGCGCCATTAGCCGCACGGTCACGCCAGATTTACCAGTTGCCGCCGCTCAAATTACTCGACGAACCCGCTGCCGTCGAGAACGAGGACGAATCGCGACTTCGCGACGTGGCCTCGCTGTTGGAAAAGACCTTTGCCGACTTCGGGCTGAAGGTAAAAGTCGTCGGCATCCACACGGGGCCAGTCGTCACGCAGTACGAAATCGCGCTGGAAACCGGGCTACGGGTGTCGCGCGTAACGTCGCTGTCGGACGATCTGGCGCTGAACCTCAAGGTCCAAAGCGTACGCATTGTAGCTCCGCTACCGGGCCGGAATACGGTTGGGATCGAAATACCGAATGAAAATCGCGCTGTCGTCCGTCTGAAGGAGTTGCTTGGCGCTGCCAGCAGTAAAGTCGCGAAGTCGAGACTGCCCCTTTTGCTCGGGAAGGACAGCGAAGGCCGGCCGCTCGTCTACGATCTGGCCGACATGCCGCACTTGCTCATTGCCGGCCGCACCGGCACGGGCAAATCCGTCTGCTTGAACTCGATCATCTTGAGCCTGCTTTTGACGCGCACGCCGGAGGAATGCCGGCTGCTCATGATCGACCCCAAGCAAGTCGAGCTGGCCGAATACGGCCAGTTGCCGCACTTGATGCACCCGGTCGTCACCGATAACAGCAAGGCGGAAGCCATCCTCGCCTGGGCGGTAGACAAAATGGAGGAGCGGTATGAGCTGATGCGCAAATCGCGAGTGCGCAACATCACCGGTTTCAACGAACTGGGCCGGGCGGAGGTCATCAAACGCGTCAAGCCCATGGACGACGCCGAACGCGACATGCTCCCTGACCGGCTGCCGTACATCGTCATCATTGTCGATGAAGTGGGCGACCTGATGATGGCCATGAAGAAAGAGGTCGAAGGACACATCATCCGCCTCGCGCAGAAGTCACGGGCGGCGGGAATCCACTTGATTCTCACCACGCAACGGCCGACCGTCGACGTCATCACCGGTCTCATCAAATCGAATTTGCCGGCCCGCATTTGCTTCCAGGTCGCGGATCGTTCGAACAGCCGGGTGGTGCTCGACGAGGTCGGAGCGGAGAAATTGCTCGGCATGGGCGACATGCTGTTTCTCCAGCCCAACACGAGCACGATCATCCGCGCTCAAGGTTCATTTGCGACGAATGAAGAGATTCAGCGGATCGTCGCCCATCTGGAAGTGGAGGAACCCGAGTTCGATTCGGAGATCGAAAATCGCATCAACAGCAATCAAGGGGAATCGGCGGGCTCGACCCCGGCCGCGCCGCGGAAGCGCGATCCGCTCTACGACCAGGCGGTGGAAATTGTCATCCGGGAAGGCCGGGGTAGTGTGTCGCTCTTGCAGCGAGCACTCGGCATTGGCTACGGCCGTTCGGCCCGGCTGATCGACTACATGGCCGAGGACGGCATTGTCGGCACGTACAACGGCGCCCAGGCGCGCGAGGTGCTCGTCTCATCCGAGCAATGGGCGCAGATGCGGGGCAGCCCGACATCCAGCGAAGAGGCACAAGTCAGTCCTGTGGCCACTCCGCGGGTGTCGGCTGCCCCGTAACGCCATCACGCTTTAGACGCCGAGCAACTTCTTCGCCTCAGCAACTCCCGGTGCGGGACTGCCGTATTCGCTTGCGGTGACACGGGCCAACGCCGCCATCTGACGCCAACGGAACGCGGGCCGGTTCGAGGCGAACTCTTCCGAGACCGTGCGGTAGTATTTCTCCGCGTGCAGAGCGCCATCCTCGCTGGTGGCGTACTTCAGCAGAACGTCGAAGAGCGGCCGGGCCGGTTGATCGAGTTCGCCGTATTGATGCGCAGGGCGCATGCCAGCTTTTGGTTTTGCTCGCGGATCGCGGCCTCGGTGAGTTTCAGCAGCTCGGCGGGATTCTTGCTCTTCACCAGGTCGCGGTGGGCAGCTTGCGGATAGGCTTCGCTGAGTTGTCCGCCATTCTGGCCGGCCGTGTGATAAGCGCCGACGATCAAACTCGCCACGGCGTTGCGTTGATTGCTCACCTTCGCAATGTTTCGCCAGGCGTTGGCGGCATCGGACGCGTGGACGCCGACGGAAGCGCCGTGCACGCTGCCGATTTGCTTGGCGCCATCCGGTTTGCTCCGACCCGGATCACGCAGGACAAGCGTATTTGCCGCGAGAGCAATCGCTTCACCGACGGCTTCGAGCGAGAAACCCTCGCCCATCGCCGCGGCGACGGCATCGGCCGCCTTGTCGCGACCGCCCCTGTAGACAATCTGGCTCAGATCCTCAATCCACTTGTCATCCGCGCTTCGGGCGCCAGTCTTCTTGCCGACCAGCTTGTATTGATCGAGCAGCTTTGGCAGCAGCGTGGCAATTCCCTTCGGGCTGCCACGGCCCGTCTCGCGGCAGCAGAACAGGACCGATTGCCGCAACAGCGTGTGCGCTTGCTCCGGACCGGTGAAGTCGAGCATCGCCCAGGCCCGCCAGGCAAGCACCACGCGGTGAACGTTCACCTCATCTTCAACGCAGTATTGCAATTCGTTGAATGCGTCGGCTGGGTTGCCGTGCGCCACGGTGGCGAAGATGCCTTCGGCCTTGGCTGTATCGTTCTTGCGGGTCAGATCGCGGATCATTTCGCCGGCGTTTCGGCCTTCGGGCACGGGGACCGCCTTGACCTCATGCAGCGCTTCATTCTTACGGCCGCCCTTGGCCTGGATGTGCGTCGAATTGCGATAGAGAACTTTCAAGATCGGCAGCGCTCGGCTGGCTTCCGGGAGTTCCTTGCTCATCTCGTACGCTGGCGAGAGAGCCATGAACGTGTGATACCCGTCGTAATGCTGGCCGCCGAATTCGCGAGCGTTGGCCAATGCGCCGGCGGCGACCAGCGTCTTCAGGTCGAGTCCATCCTTCAACTTCTGGATCAGTGCTGGAATCAGCTTGGTAGTCGAAGTGTCTTGCAGGAACGAGGCGAGCGATTCGAATTTGCCCAGGTTCAGCTTATCCGATCCTTCTTCGGCAAACGCTCGGCTCAGTCCGAGGTCGGCGGCGACCGCGGGGCCTACGCTGGCAACCAGCATGCCCCGGCCGACATCCGCAAGAAATTCCCGTCGGTTGTTCATGAGAAACTCCAAAACGAGGAAGAGGACCGCCGGTTCGCGGCGGCTCGTCGATACTGATAGAACGGAACAGCGTTTCAGCAATCGGGGCGGGCTCGTTGGCGTCATCAAGAAGAAGCAGCAGCCACTACCCCCAACGAGCACCTTTGGAATCATCCAGAATTCATGTGGCGGCATGATCCGGATTCGGTCATTTGTCCCCCAATACTTCCCTAAGTCGTTGCAGGACGCGCGATTTCGCCACGCGAACGGCGACCGGGCTCATGCCCAACTCATCGGCCACATCGGGTGCTGGCTTGCCCTCGACCGCCGTTCGCCAGAAAGCCTGCCAGGTGCGATTGTGAAATTCGGCACGAACCAGGTCGCAGCACCGGCGGAGCAAAACTTGTTCGCTCGTATCCTTGGCGATACTGGCGTCGACCGCTGACTCACTTTCCGCCAGTCGGGAGAAACGAATTTGCGCTTCGGTGCCGCCTTCCCCGCCGGGTTCGCGGCCCAATCGGCGAAAGTGATCGTTGACTTTGTTGTGCACGATGACGCGCAGCCAGCCGCGAAACGTATGGCTCGTCTGATCCTTGCGAAAACCGGCGAGATGAGTGGACACGGCGAGGAAGACATCCTGAAGCACATCGGCGGCATCGGAACCTTGCAGATGCCAACGGCGACACCAGCGCAGCACCAGCGGGCCGTACAGATCGACCAAGGCGGCCCAAGCCGTCGCGTCGGAAGACTGTGCGCGTTCAATCAAACTCCGCGGCGTCCGCGTCGAGGAAGAGTCGTCAAGAACGGAAACGGGCACGATGATAGTCGCCTGCGATGGCCCGTGGAAACGCTAGTTGAAGCCACCGGCATTATCGCACGCGGTGGGACGTTTGGCAGGGGCGGTTAGACCTGATTAGCGACGAAGAGTCAGCGACCCAAGCTTTGCCAGCGCAAATGAGCGCGATGAGACACTACGTCTTATCGCGCTGCGTCCCGTTTTCTGTTCGGGTTAATCCGCTTCCTGATCTTCACGCGGCTTGCGCCGCAACCGCAGAGTTATCCATGACACATGCGATGCGCAAATGCGAACGGCGGGCAGCATGGCCGCCGCCCGCCTTTCGCAACAAGTACACTGCCTGTCAGATGTCGAATCTTCGGTCCCAGCCGCCGGTGAGGATGTCCAGGACACCACCCCCAGCGAAGTTGTAGTAAAACGTATCGCTGCCTCCGCCGCCGGTGATCTTGTCGACCGCGCCATCATCGGCAGCGCTCAGGGGCGAGGGAATCATGCCGGCTTCCAGGACGGAAACAAGGTCGTCGTAGTTGTCGTCCTCGTTGTTCGAGCTGTCCACCAACGTGCCGGCGATGATGATATCGGCGCCGTTGCCGCCAATGAGTCGATCGGCGCCGGCTCCGCCAACCAGCAGGTCGCCGCCGTTGCCGCCGGTCAGCGTATCCTCACCTTCGCATCCCACTTCGATGTTGAGTCCGCCGCCGCCCTTGATGCGATCGTCGCCCGGGCCGCCGTAAAGGACTGTGTCGACGCGGATCCCACCGGCCACCTGGATGTCGTCGTCCCCGCCCATCGCGGCCACAACAATTCGGCCGCCGCCGCCGACGGTAAACGAGCCCAAATTAGTCGACCCGAGCTTTACCGTGACTCTGCGCGACTGATTGCCCACGGGCGTGAACTGGATCTTGTCGTCGGCAGTCGTCCCAACCACGATGAGGCTGCCGTCACTGGCTAGATGGGCGGAGCCGGGCTTGAGCGAAATCTTGGCGTCACTGACCGCAACCGCATCCAGCGCATTCTCATGGCTGATCGTGACGGTAATTGGCTTGTGGTACGACGGCGGATCGACGTCGCAGAACGTGTTGCCGAAATCGCCGGGCACTCCCAGGCCGACGGCATAGCTGTGGCTGCCTGTGACGGTGAAGACACCGGCAGAGAATGTGATGGTCCCTGGGCTCGGCGCCGTCCCATCGCCCCAATCAACGAGAGCGGAGTAGTCGCCAAGCGGCTCGGCCCCGCCCGGATCGGTGAACGTCGCAACCGTTTGGACTGCCGAGGGATCGCCTTCCACCGCGATAAACTGGAAGCCTCCGATGGCGATCACCGCTGGATCGGACACGACAGCGGTGCTGGAGGCGGAAGCGTCCGGCGCCGCCTCGTGGCTGATCGTGACGTTCACTATGTACGGGTTGGAGCCGGGATGATCGGCGGCGCTTTCTTCGGCGTAGGTGTGGTTGCCACTGACCGTGAAGATGCCGGCGCCAAAGGTGATGGTTCCAGCGCTCGGGGCCGTGCCGTCGCCCCAGTCGATGACAGCCGAATAGTCACCCACGGGCTCGGGCCCGCCCGGGTCGGTGAAGGTGGCAACCGTCTGGCTGCCGGAGTCCGCGCCCTCGACAGCGTTGACGACGAAGCCGCCAGTCGGGATGACGGCAGGGTCGGAGACGGCGACGTGGAAGCTTGCCGACCCGGAAAGGCTGGTGCTGTCAGTGACCGTCACCGTCACGGTATAAGATCCCTCCTCAGTGTAAGTGTGGTTCCGACTACCCAGCGAGCCCTGCGTTCCAGCCGCGAAGGTCGTATCGGCGGTGCTGTCGCCCCAGTTCACATCTACCGACCACGGGCCGTCGTCGGGATCGATGAATGATCCGAGGCCGAACGACGTTGAGGCGCCCTCGACGGCCGTCTGGTCGCTCGGCGCGATGACATTCGGGCTTGCGCTCGATGCGAACGGGGTCGAGGGAATTCCATTGGCGATCACGGTGACCGACGTAAAGTCGCTCAGGCTGGAATGCCCCGCGGGAAGAGTGAACTGCGTCGTTATAGGTGTCGAGCCAGTCGTCACGCCGTTGCTGCTCCAGTTGAACGTCCGCGCGTACGAGTCGAAAGAAAATGTTGTGCCAAGGATAACGACTTCCTGCGTGAAGCGAATGATCGGGTAGTTGCTCGCCGACATGTTGTCGTCGCCGTAATTCGCGCCTTCTGAGATGCCGTTGAGTTGCGTGCCCTTCAGTGTAAATGTACTGTCACCGTTGTCGACGATGCTGCTGATAGTTGGTCGCCAAGCGTCCTGAGGGCCGGTTGCCGGATCTTCGGAATAAATCTGAAACGTTGCGCCTTCGGTCGAGAACAATACCTGGCCCGTCGGCAAGACAACCATATTTGTTGTGAAGGCATTGGTACTGCTGAGGCCCCCTGGAGTGATTTCGGTCCAGGCTGCCGCGGCTGTTGTGGCGGTTGGGTCGTACTCATAGATGTAGGTTGCGTTCGGGAAACTGTAACCGCCGCCATCCGCGGCTGAATTCATCGGTCCTTGCGGCGACAGTGCAATCAGTATGCGGCCGTTGGGCAGCATCGCTCCCGGGTTATCCGTTCCCACAAGGTTGGTCGCAACGTCAGAGGGAGAGCCACTCGAAACGCCCCAGCTGGGTTGTCCAACCGGGCCTGTACGCGTGAGAGTGAGATTCTTCTGAGGCTCGGGGAATCCTGCCGACCAGGTGCCATTGGGGCCGTCGTTGGGGTCGTAGATTGCGGTATTGCCGTTGGCTCCGAAGTAAATGACCTTTCCATCGGGCTGCAAGAAGGCTGGCCCGAGTTCGCGGCCCTGGCCGCCATTGCTCTCAAGGATGCTCGGCGGATTGGTGGCGCTCAAAGTGCTGGCGTCGACCCAGGTGTCGGTCGTCGGATCGTATCGTTGCGCTTGAAATGTGTTGCTTGCGCCGCTGGACCAGACGTCATAGGACAGGACGCTGCCGTCCTTGAGCTTGACCCAGGATTCCTCGTCACTGCGGTCCGTGCGGCCACCAAATTCGTTGTGCAACTTGGATCCGGCAGTCTGGACCCACTGACTCCCCGCTGCCGCCGACGGATTGAATCGGTACGTGGTGCCACTGTTGTAGTATCCAGCGAGAATCTGCCCGGCGTTAGGGCCAGTGGACAGAACTTCAATCGGATCGTCGCCGAACTTCGAGTCGGCAGTGGGCGCGGAATCCACGTAGGTCCACGAGCCGAGACCCGCGTTGGCAAGGGGATCGAAGATTTCGGCGGTATTGGAAAATGAAGGATATTCCCCGCCGACGGCGAAGACCTTGCCGTTCGACAACATCGCCGTGGTGAAGAACAGTCGCGCCT
Organism: uncultured Gemmataceae bacterium; assembly: GCA_963773845.1. Classification (GTDB taxonomy): domain Bacteria; phylum Planctomycetota; class Planctomycetia; order Gemmatales; family Gemmataceae; genus SIAJ01. The sequence continues at coordinate 1,310,143 of CAVZCU010000009.1, read as the reverse complement.
CATTCATGTTGTTGACGTCGATCCAGCTGCCGTTAACGTAGCTTCCCGTAAGTGCCTGAGGCGACAGTTCGAACATGTCGGCGCTTTGCCCGCCGGCGCCGCTCACGTTCTTGCCGTCCTGAATGAGGACGGTTCCGTCTGACAGCAGCATCATGGCAGCGCCGCCGTTCGGCGGGGCCGAGCCCGATGCAGCCAAATTCGTCCAACCTCCCGCGGGGACGACGCGATCTTCGAGGGATCGCACGTCGAGTGGGCGCCGTTGATCGATGTTCCGGTTCGTCCGATGAGTCGCCGCGGACGATCGGACGAGCAACCTGCAAAGGAATGGGGAGAGGCGCATGACAGAAATCCTTTCAAAGATGCAAAACCAGGTGGATGCCGTGCGAACGTCGCGCAGCACATCCTGTCTGGGCATAGCCGTGTGGCAGGCCACGACCGTCATTTCGACGGTCGCCGATAGCTAAAAAACAACCGCGAATCGCGCCGAACAGCAGCAAAGAACGGAACGGGGACACCCATGAGCGAACGGAAGCAACCCGTGACGGCCAAGGGCAATTGGAAACTGAGCTGTCATTGGAGATGTGGTGGCCCAGTGCGAGGAGAGTTGTACCCGATTCAGAGGTGGCGCGTCAACATAAAAGCGAAATACAAACAAAATGGGACGCAGCCAATTGTGTTCGCCAGCAGCAAGGAATCAGTGTTAGCTCGCGCCATTTCTCCAGTTTGGCGCTGGATTCCTCGGTAAGTTTGCCGGTCCGGTTGTAACGTCCCTGCTTTCTGTTCGCACTTGATTTTTTTCCCACTTTCCCGATAAGCCTAAGTGCTTTTGCTTATCTACCTTCCCAGGAGCCGCTATGCGCACTCCCGATCACCCCACGCTCATTCGCCGCATGCTCGATGCCCGGCTCCGCAAGGTGACCGCCGCCGGGCCCGTCCTTGCCGCGTCCCTGTGTTTCTATTCCCATCGCTGTGGCAGTCCCGAATGTCGCTGCCATCACGGTGGCCCGCTCCATGACTCGCAGCATGTCACCTTCAAGGAAGATGGCAAGACCCGCACCGTCTACGTCCCCAAAGATTTAGTCCCGGAGGTCCGCGCATGGATCGCGCAGCACCGTCGCCTCAAGACCCTGCTGAAGGAAATCCAGCAGCTCAGTCTGGCCTTGATCCGCACGCACACCCGACACCAACGTCTCCGGGCCGGCCGGACTTGATCGTCGCCAACGCGTTCGTCCAAACCGTTCGCCACTTCTTTCCCGAGTTGAACGACTGGCTGCAGGCCTTGCCTGACACCCGCGATCGCGATGCCATCACCTACGAAACCCGCTTCCTCGCCTGGATCGGCCTGCTTCTCTTTGTGTTGCAACTCGGCAGCCGCCGGCAACTCGACTTCGCCTTGGACAACTTTTCCGATGCCGCTCTAGCCAACCTCAATCGACTGGCGGACACCCAGCAGGAATCATTGCCGGTCCATGATACCCTCGATCACTTTCTCGACCACGTTGCTTGGCATGCGTTTCCACAGGTCCGCTGGCAGATGGTGCAACGCCTCTTGCGCATGCGGGCTCTCGAAGACGCGCGGTTGCTCGGCCATTATGTCGTGCCGATCGATGGCACTGGCTTGTTTACGTTCCGCGAGCGGCATTGCGACCATTGCCTCGAACGCAAGCACAAAAGCGGCACGCTCTATTACCACCAAGTCCTGGAGGCCAAGCTCTTGGGACCGGCGGGCATCACGATCTCCATCGGCACCGAGTTCATCGAGAACGCGGACGCCAGTTCGGCCCGCGATCCGGATCAGTTCAAGCAAGATTGCGAACTGAATGCGTTCGAGCGCCTGGCGCCCAAGTTCAAAAGCGACTATCCGCAGTTGCGCGTCGTCGTCGCCGGTGATGCTCTGTTCGTCTGCGGCCGCGTCTTGCAGATCACCCAGGACAATGACTGGTCGTATGTGCTGACTCTTAAGGAAGGGCGTCTGCCAAGCGTGTGGGCCGAATTCCAAAAGCTCAAGGAACTGTGCCCGGAAAACGTGCGCGAGATGCTGCTGCCCAACGGGACGCGACAGGTGTACCGCTGGGTGCATGACCTGTCCTATGAGGACGATCAGAAGCGACGATGGACGTTCCATGCTCTGGAATGCACGGAGAAATTGCCAAGCGGCGAAGTGCGGTACTTCGCCTGGATCACCGATCTTTCGGTGAGCAAAGCCAATGTGGCCCTGATCGCCCAGGAAGGAGGACGATCCCGATGGAAGATTGAGAACGAGGGATTCAATCGTCAGAAGAATCACGGCCCGAATCTGGAACACGTCTACAGCACCGACCCGGAGAAATGGAAGGCGTACTACTACTTGTTGCAGATCGCCTTTATCCTGACCCAGTTGCTGGAACGAGGCACCCTCTTGCGGCAGTTGGCGGCTTCGTTTCACCGCAGTCCCCAGCAGCTCTTTGGCAGTTTGGCCAACATCGTCGGAAGGTTGCGGGAAGTCCTGCGCTGGCTGCAATGGCCGGACGACTGTTTTGATGCAGCCAGCGCTCGACGCCGCCGGATCGGTTTTACGGACACGTCGTAAATATCCCCGCCTGACCAAATCTCCGGGAATAACGGTCCGTGCTTCGGATGGGAATTCAGGTCGAAAGCAAAGAACTCGCTCCCGGTGCGCACCGACGTCACATCAATGCCCCACAAACGAAAATCAACCTTCCCGCAAAAACTGATTCCTCAGGGCTGTGTGTTCGCCTCGGCGATTGCAGTGGGGGACTGCATGGATCATAATACTTAGATTCGTCCATGAAACGGCAACGCGGTCAATGCTATCGGCGGTTGTCGATCGCCTCGGCTGTGGCGCCAAGCGTAATGGAAGAATTATGGCCATTACGCGTCTCCTTTTTGCCTTCCCCCCTTGGGGTTTCTTCCATCACGGGGCCGAGACGATGATCGTCAGTTCCTGGCCCGCGGTCACGGTCGCCCGCAGTGGCGATTTGTTGCGGTCGGCGTAGGCGCCGTTCAACTTGTCTGGCCCGCGCTCCACTTCACCGCGGCCCATCGCGTCGTATTTCGGGGTGTACCGCTCCTTCCATTCCAAAGTGACCACATACTCTCCTTCCGGGGCGCCGTCGTCGGTCCCGAATGTCCCGAGCCGGAACGAACCGTCCGCGCCCGCATGGGCCGCCGGGAACGCCTGAAACCGGCCCTCCCCGGCAAGCGGGACGAACACCACGTGAGCGCCGTCCATCGGAACCAGCTTGCCGTCCCGCCGCTTCAACATGACCTTACCCGCGGCCGGTACGACCGTGAGCCGATCGGTCCGACTGCATCCAGTGGCAACGACGAGCAGCGTCGCCATTACGATGAGGACTGATCTCATGGTCGAGTCTCCCGTTGCGAAGCCGTGAACGGCTCCGGTCAGTCGTCGAATGACACTACCAGCCCGTCTCGGACCGACACCATCGCCGCGTACCGGTTGAACGTGACCGTCGACCGGATGAACCGAACCGAACCATCGCATAGTGCGTGCATCGCCCCTCCCGGATGGAACGCGTACGCCCCGCCGACGCGGTCGTTCGAGCAGTTCACCGGGCAGCCGGCGGCCTGGCTGAGGATCGTGTGCGAAAACACGTCGCCCCAACCGACGCCATCCAGGCTGCTCCCGCCTGGAATCAGCTTGCCGTTCCGCCAGCGGTCCGGCCGTCCGGCCCGCTCGATCAACAGGATCGAGTTCGACGTGCCGTCCTGAACGCTGATGTCGGCCACGGACGGTGACCCGGGACAAGGCGACAGGCCGAACAATTGCAGGAGCTGGGACGAGCCAACGATGTCTGGCCGTAAGGCCCCTGCGAACTGATCGCTCGCTGGTGGAAGTCCGAACGCCAAGCTATCTACCTCGTCGAGCGGGGCGTAGTCGGCCGCGGCGGCCGACCAGGACAGGCCCGAGTAGCCATCCGAGTACACGGCCTTGGAGCGGGGCGCGGACGGGCAGACCATGACGGACAACCGAGTCTGGATAAGCTGATCGTTTGGGGGCGCAGCGTACAGGCCGTTCATGTTGTACTGCCGGGCAAGGTTGTCTTGCTCGATAAACGGCAGGATGAACGGCCCCCAGGCGACGACGTTACCCAAATACAATGGCGGGGCATTCAGGTCGATCCGGATCCTGTAGCTCGGCGGTAGGCTGCCATTCGTGTCGTTGTAATGATGCATCGCCAGGGCGAGCTGCTTGAGGTTATTGCTGCACTTCAACCGGTTGGCAGCCTCACGGATCTTCTGCACGGCGGGAAGCAACAAGCCGATCAGGATGGCGATGATGGCGATGACAACGAGCAGCTCGATGAGCGTGAACCCCTTCGGGGAACGCGGATTGGGCGGGTGCATTGGAGTTCTCCAGAAACGGCGAGGCTGAGGCAACATTACAACTAGCGTCAGTCGGGAAAACCGGGGGCCAGCATGTGGGCGATGCGGTCGGGTTCGCGGACGCCCTCGGCGGTCATGAAATCGTCAGCCAAGCGGATCAGTTCACGGCCCTCGTCGCCGCCGAGAAGCCGGCCGCGCTGCCGGCGGGCGGCGGCGGCGTACATGCGCATGCCGGCGGCATCGAAGCCGTCGGCGGCGGCATTCAGGAGCTGGGCCGCGTCGTCTTGCTGGTCGCGGAGGTTGGCGACCCCACCTCGCAACAATTTAGCGAGCGGATTTGCCCACGCGGCGTTGGGTCGCTCGATCCGGCGGACCCTGAGTGCGGCGGCGCGGATGAGCCGACGCTGCACTCCAAAATACCTGCCGGTAGGGGCGGTGGTGCCAGCGGACGCGAGCATCGCCCGACCCTCCAGGTGAGCCATGACCAGGCGCAGAATCTCCATCAACTTGTAGTGCGTGTGTCCGCCAGCCTCACCCTCCTCGCGGGCCAGCAGGGCGGCCGCCGCCGCGGGATCTCCCCGGTAAAGGGCGGCCTCTACCTTGGCGTACAGCCCCCAGTAGACCCCCATGACGTTTCCCTTCTGGGGCCAAGCCTCCCAGGCCTGACGGATAAGATCCTCCACCTGGCCGGGTTGGCCGGCAGCCAGTGCCGGCAAATAGGAGTGGACGAGCATAGCGGAGGACGCGAATTTATCGCCTTTGCGGCGGCCGTCTTCGAGGTAGGGCCCAACGAGTTCGGTGAATTCTCGCCACGCGCCGGTCATCATCAGGGCATCCAGTCGGAAGTGCCGGAGGCCTGTCTGAAAATAGGCAAATGGCACGCGCTGTTCGGCCACGATTCGCTCGCACACGGCGAGCCGGACCAACGTGTCGTCCCATCTGCCTACTGCCCAGCAGGCCCCGGCGCCATCTAACTCGGTGTGTGCCGCTTCATCAGCATAGCCGAGGCGGGCGCACATCTCCCGCGCCTTTGTCGTGGCTCGCTCGGCCCGCCGATAAGCCTTAACTCCCTCCATAGCCGACATGAATCCAGCCACCGAGAGGGCACGGGCCGCTCGTGTGGGCTCTCCAGCATCGAGCGCCCATCTCGCCCCTCGGGCCATAAGCCAGTACATCCAGGCCGGGTTCACGAATGCAAAATACCCGCTAGTAGCCCCGGTGACGTCGATCCTCTGCAATACGTCCTGTGGAATGTCGGCGGCGGGACGCTCTTGGAACTTAGTTCCTCGCAACCGAAGCCGCAGGATCTCCCATACCATCAAAAGCAACTGTCTCCGGCGGCCGGTCGGAAGTCGTAAGCCGAACGTCGCGAGTAGAGACTGGTAGAGTTTCACCGCCTCATCGGTCCGGCCGGACACCAAGAATTGCCGCATCGCATTCTGACAGAGATCCGCCTGTTCGGTCCCGAACGTGCCTACGGCCGCGGCGAGGTAGGCCGGTCCGGCCTCCGCACCCCGGCCGGCGTTCGCCAGGGCTTCGGCCAGTTTGACTTTGAGTGCGCGTGATTGCTCCCCTTCGAGACGCTGGAGGTCGATGGCCTTCTGGTAGAATCCGGCCGCTTGGTCAAACGCGACAGCTGATGCTGCTCGGTCCCCTGCCTGCCGATAATACCCGCCCGCCTTCTCGCCTGCACCGGCTCCCTCGAAGTGGAGAGCCAACTCTTCCAGGTCGCCGCGGCCGGAGGTTTCAAGCACGTCCGCCAGTCGGCCGTGGTGGGCTCGCCGAAGATCGTCACCGAGCCCAGACGTTACCGCTTCGCGGACGCGGTCGTGATACGTCTCCAGGCGCAGCTCGTCCGCCGATCCGACGCCGCGGAGGAACCGCCCGGCTTCAAGGCGGGCCATCAGCGTCCGGGCATCTTCCGCCCCGGCAGCCGTGTAGGCATCCAGGTCGCGCAATGGCCGGCCGGACACGGCGACCAGTTCGAGTAGCCGTTTGGCCCCGACGGGCAGGCGAGCAACGCGCGAACGGATGAGCCCGTCCAGCGTTAGCCGGTCGCCGGCCGGCCCGTCCCGCTGCGAGCCAGATTCCGCTCCCGCCGAGCGGACTAGTTCCATGACGAAATACGGGTTGCCGCCGCTCTCGCTTGCGATTTCTGCAACTCGCTCGCTTGCCGCCGGTCCAAGCGACGCGGTCACCAGCGCACGCGTCTCGTCCTCGGTCAACGGGGCGACCGGCAAGTCGCGCACGTCAGCCGCCCCCGAGCGCGCGAGCACTTCGGCCAGGGTTGTGAGACAGGCGCTTCCCGCATCCTCCGACCGGTGCGCCAGCACCCACAGGGCGGCCGGCGGGTCCGGCGGCTGGATCAAGTCGGCTATCAAATAGGCACTGTCGACGTCCCCCCACTGGAGATCGTCGACGTGCAGCACCAAGCGGGTGACTCGCGCGAGCCGGCCCAACAGGTCGCGCAGCCCGGCGAATGCTTGCCGGCGCAGCTCGAGAGGGTCCGGCGAAAGCCGAGCGTCGGCCGCCGCTCGTGCGATTGGTTCGACCCGTTCGAGGACGGGAAAGACGCGGACAAGCGGGCCAACCGCAGCCGGCACCAAGGCCGCCGCCTGATCCTCGGGCAGGCTGTGCAGGTAGCGGGCGAGTTCGTCGACGAGCGGATCGAGGGCCTTGTACGGGACCGATTCGTGCTCGTAGCAGCGCCCTGACAAGACGACGGCGCCGGCTTCTCGGAGTTGGTCGAGGAAATGCCCGACCAGGGCGCTCTTGCCAATCCCGGACGGCCCGCTCACTTTGACAACCACCGCTTCGGCGGGGCGAACGGCCGTGTAGGCGGCACGCAGTTCGGCCAGATGACGCTCGCGGCCGAGGAGGGGAGCGTCCGCCGGCGCTGTCGGCATTTCCCGGACTGATTCCCCGCGGCCGAACGCGCGGAGGACCTGCTCGCCCGTCGGCCGTTCCTCGGGCCGAGGATTCAGCAATCCCATGCAAAGGGCGTCCAGCTCGTCCGAGACGTCCGGGCAAAGCTCCCGGGGATGGGGCGGGACCGCCGTTCGCTTCTGGGCGATCAGGTCGAGGAGGGACCGGCCGCGGAACGGCAAGACGCCGGTCAGGGCCTGGTAGAGCATCACACCGAGCGCATACCAGTCGCTTGCCGCCGTCGCGACCGGCGGGATATCGCCCTGTTCGGGCGCCATGTAGGCGGCTGTCCCCATCATGACCGAAGCCAGATACTCGCCGGCGTGGTCCAGAGCCGCAGTCAGGCCGAAGTCGAGCACCACGACCCGGCCGTTGGTGGCCACGCGAACATTTTGCGGCTTCAAGTCCCGATGCACTCGGCGATGGGAATGCAGGGCCGCGATTCCCTCCGCCAGTTGCCCGAAGGCGTCGCGCAGCCGTAACGGGTCGCAGCCGAGTGGGCGGGCTGCAGCGTTATGCGGTGTCCAGGCGCCAGTCTGCTCATCCAGAGCGGCCGGAGGGGTGACCACCGGCCGGGGAGTTTCCATCGCCGCCGCGCTCTCGGCCGGCGGGTGCAGATAGTCGAGGAAGTTGACCCCGTCCACAAACTCCATCGTCAACAGCCATCGGCTCCGTTCGGCTTCGAGGGCGTAGAGCTGGACGAGGTTCGGATGGGACACGCCTTGCAGATAGCGGAATTCTCCCTTGAACAACTCCAGAGCCCGGCCGCCAGCGAGCTTCATGGTTTTGAGCGCCACCACCCGTCCCGTCCGCATGTCGCGGGCCTTGTAAACGACCCCCATCCCGCCGCGGCCGAGTTCGTCGATGACTTCGTACCGCTCGAACTGCGGGATCGCTGCTGGCCCAGCGGGTAAAGCGCCGGTGTTGTCGGTATCGGCGGCGGCGGCCCGGCTAATGTCGTCGGTGTCGCCGCCGGCGAGGCGGTCGAATTTTCCCAGAACGTCGATCTGTTGGCGAAGCTCGGTGACCAATTCCGGGCAGTCGCGGCAAAGGTCTTCGATGGGCGGAGGCTGCCCGGCCTCGCGTGCCGCGAGGTAAATCGAAAGCAATTCACTGACCCGGCCTTCGCCAATCATTTGCACTACTCTCCGCTTGGCAAGCTCCGAAGCGCCAAAGTCACCCACCTGTTACTGCGCGAAATCCATACGGAATCGCGGAGCGAGTCAGCCACTTGGGTCTGACCTGGCTCCGCAGTCGTCCATGCGGGTTATCGGCGGGTAGACCTTGAGACTCACCTACCCCGCTTGTACTCCAACCACCCGAGCCCTTCCCAGGCATAATCGAATGGCGGGGTGAACCCCGTGACGGGGTCGACGGTTAGCACGAACGGCTTCGTCTCGGCAAGCATCAAAAAGCTGCCGTCGACGATGTTCTTGAACCGCCCCGTGCATTGGCTCGGAATCGGATTGAATTCGGCGACGAACAGGACCACCGACTTCCCGCCGTTGACCGGATACGCGTGATAGGCGCCTGCTTGGTGTGCTCCGTTCCCCGTGTCGCCGTAGGTGCAGGCCAACTTATCGCCGTTCGCAGCCACGAACGTGAACGTGCCGTGGAACGTGCCGCCGCCCGTGTTTGGATCGAAGGAGATCGAGTTGAACACCCCGTCGCCTGAGTACTTTCCCAGGTGCGTGGCCACGCCAGTGGCACTATGTGGCGAGTCGGCTCCGCCGATCGAGACTCCGTCAGGGGCTGGCCCGCCGCCGACGACCCCGAATGGGACCACTTGGGCTCGGGCCGAGTTGCCACCCAGGGCGATAGTAGCCGCCAGGGCAATAGGTCCGAGCCACCACTTGTTTCGAATCATGATGAACCTCTGGGTCCGCGTTGGTTAGTACCAAAACAGCCGCCGTGCGGACCAAGGCGGCGTGTCGGCTTTGGGCGACTGGTTGGTCGGGTCAAATTGGAAGCCCGACCTTCTGACAGGTTTCACTTGGGAAGAAGAATCAGTCCTTCGTAGTCGATGTCGATTGTCGCGGCCGACGTGACCTGGCCGGCAAAAACCCCAATGCCGCCGGCATGTTTGAATTGACCCGTGCCGCCGACGATCAAGAAAATGCCTTTGCTCGCGGTGAAGTCGGCGTTGAATTGGCCGGCGAATACCTCGTGAACTTCGTCGCCGTTGACGGCAATTTTGGTGAGCGTGCCCGCGAACGTGCCGTCGGTCGGGTTGACGTAGTAATCGAATGAGCCGGTGATGGCGCCAATCACGGTGCCATGGCCAGCCACGGTCCCTTGGATGTGCAGGTAACCCTGGGACGTCACCACCGTCGAAGTTGCGGTCGATGTCAACGCTCCGTCGAATACATGGATGTGGTCGGCCAGCGACCGGGCCGGCAGCGCAGCGAGTATCAGGACAGCACCGCAGCAAAGCGCAGACAGTCGCATAATGTCAACTCCTGGGAGGCACGAACAAGCCGGCGGGAAGCGGCTCGAAATCGCGGGCTATTATTACACCCCCGACCCGGGCCGAGATGTGACCGAACTATTTGCAGATTTCTTGGATTAGGACGATTGGAGCGGAATTCGCGGCGAAATCAGATCGCTGGCAGTCCGTCGCCCAGGCCCATCTTCCGCCATTCCTGGAAGAGCAAGTCGAGCCGCCAGCGGCGGATACCGCGCTCGCCATCGACATGGACCAAGAGCGAGCGGCTGTCCTGGCTCAGGTGAACCTTTCGGACCGGGCCGGCCATCCGCAATGTTGCGAGCGGTACACCGTCCGTAGTCCAGAGACGCACGGCCCGGTCGGCTCCGGCCGTGACGAGGAAATGGACGCCGTAGGCCACCGACCGAACCGGGGCACGGTGGGCGTCGGGCAATAGCTGGACCCTTCCCGTTTGCGTGTCGAGCAACACGACCCGCCCGTGCTCATCGCCGGCCAGGACTTTGTTCTCCTGAGGTGAGAAGCTGATCGCGTCAATGGCCCCGATCGAGGTGTTCCAAACGACGGCGTTCTTGGTCGCGGGTTCCACCCGGATCACGCAACCGTCGCGCCGGCCGAGGAAGACGTACTGACGCCCAGCCGCCAGCGACCCGATGGTCATACCGGCCTCGGTGCTGGCCGAGTCGTTCGTCCATAGGACAGTGTACTTGCGCCCTGGAAGCGCTCCTGGAACTCCCCATTGTCGACCATCCAGAAGCGTCCATCCGTGCCGAACCCCGTCGCATTAAAGTGGTCAGGCCACCACCGTTCTCCGTTCGACACGTCGAGGGTGCGATGCCACACCTTGGACTTGGGATCAATGGCCTCGCCCATGTAAGCGAATTGATCACCATTCGGCGAGCAATCCAGTATCGGCTCGGCGAAACGGTCTGCTGGAAGCTCCTGCTCCGTTGCGGCCCCGAAATCGCTGCCAGGCGATGCGTCCCACCGGTAGAGGCGCGGCTTCGCGCCGGTGTCCCTTACCGTCGCCAGCACACGGGCGTGATCGGCCGAGGCCGCCATCGCGAGGATGGCGCGCTCGTTGACCGGACCGATGCTCTCGAGGATTCGACCGCCGACGTCGAACAACGCGATGCCGTCATAGCCGCCGATTGCCAGGCGGCGGCCGTCGGGGAAGAAGCGGATTCGGGCGATGTCTTTCGTGCACATGATGTCCGTCGCCACGCGGCCGGCCAGGACGTCGATCACCAGGATGTGCCGAGTGCCGCCCTCGGTCAGGACGATTAGGTCCCCCCGTCGGTCGAATGCGACCACCCTCGTGCCGTCGAACTGCAGCACGCTCGAGTTCGCGGTCGTGACGGTGAGCGGCTCAGCCCGTTCGTCCAGGCAGCGGAGGCAATAGCTGCCCGTCCCGGGCGGAGTGTACGCGATCAGTCGGCCTGTCGAGGCCACCGCCGAGCCGAAGCCGGCCTTGATCCCAGTGGTGTGCCGGCTGCCGTCCGCCAGCCGCAGCCAGTCGAACGTGGCGGCGACGTCCTCCGCCCAGTGATCGACCAGAACTTCTTCGTGGGCGGGCGGGGTATCGTGCGGTAGGCGCGGCGTCCGTCAATTGAAAGGCCGGTCGGCGTTCCGTCCCCGACGTTCCACCCCTTCACGACTTTGTCGGTACAGGTGAGCACGATCGAGCTATTGGCCGAAAAAGCCAGGGAGCCGACCTGGCCGGCAATTCCAGGGTAGGCACGCTCGCGGAAGACCCAGACGAGGGCCGGTGCATCCAGCTTGTGGGTATCCCATCGGGCGAGCCGGCCGCTCCGTGTTGACGCAACGAGCCATCGGTCGTTGGGCGAATACCGGATGCTGAACACATGATCGGGACGCCCCTCTTTCGAACGCCACTGGCGTGCATGATCGTCGTCGGGGATCGGCAACTTCCGAACCGTTGCACCGGTAGCCGTGTCGAGAATTCCAACCCAGAGATTCGGGTCGTCGAGCTTCTCGTGGCCAGCCGCCAGCCACCGCCCGTCGGGCGAGAAGGCGATCCCGTACGTCCGGGTGCCTTCGGCCCACATCCCGGCCGGCACCAGGTCGACCGCCGAAGCGGCCGCCGCGACCTCCGAGCGCAGGTCGACGAGAAAGTCCTTCGCGGGTCCGAGCTTGGCTAGCTCGCGCAAGTCATTTAGGTTTTGCCGGGACCAGCCGGCTTGCGGGTCGGCCCGCCGCTGGCGAACTCGTTCGAGTGCCGCGTAGAACCGTTGCAGCTCTTCGCGCTCCTTGGCCGCCTGGAGATCGGCTTCCGTCTGGTCCTGCTCCCCCTTCATCTGGGCTCTGACGAGTTGATCATGTTCCTCCGCCGCGTCGAATTTTGCCGCGCGGTAGGCCGCCCAAAGCCCAACGCTGATGGCGACGCCAATTGAGAGCATTGCGACTGACGCCAGGCCGACGAGCCAAGGTCGTCGGGCCATCCACTTGCTGGCCCGAACAGCTCGCCCGATCGGCCGGGCGATCACCGGCTGGCCATTCCGAAATCGCCGCAGGTCCTCGGCCAGGTCCTTCGCGCTTGCATACCGGTCGTTCGGCTCCTTTCTGAGGCACTTGAGGAGCACTGTCTCTAAATCGGCTGGGATGGCCCGATCGAATCGTCGGAGGGGCACTGGGTCCGTGTCCGTGATTTTCCGAAGGATCTCGCCCTTGTCCGAACCGTCGACTACCGGTCGCCCGCCGAGCAACTCGTAAAGCGTCGCCCCGAGTGAGTAGATGTCGGTCCGATGATCGACCAGGTCGTGCTTGGCGAGCGCCTGCTCTGGACTCATGTAGCGCAGAGTTCCGAACACGTCGCCCGTCATCGTGACGCCGGCATCGGTCGTTGCGATCTTCGCCAGTCCGAAGTCGGACACCCAAAGATCGCCCTTGGCGTCAATCAACAAGTTGCCGGGCTTGATGTCGCGGTGCACGACGCCGAGCCCATGAGCGTGCTCAAGCGCCTCAGCAGCTTGGATCCCCAGTTCCGCCACTCGCAGGTAGAATCCGGTTGTCGCGGAGTTGGGGAATGTCGATTGCTTTCCGACCGGGGTTGTTTCCGGGGAAGTGACCGGGCTCGATCCCGGCGCGATCAAGTTGGTCGGATCGCTCGCTTGATTCGCCGACGAACGATGAAGTTCCGCGATGAGCTCCGACAACGGTCGTCCGTCGATGAACTGCATCGCCAGGAAGTGGACGCCTCGATCCTCGCCGACGGCATGCACTTTGACGATGTGCGAGTGGTCCAATGCTGCCGCGGCCCGGGCCTCGTTCTTGAATCGCTGCAGAAGCCGCGGGTCGGACAAGGCGGCGAACGGCAGCACCTTGAGAGCAACCCGTCGACTGAGCGAGATTTGCTCGGCCTCGTACACCACGCCCATCCCGCCGCGGCCGACCTCGCGGATAATTCGGAAATCGCCGAGCACGCTGGCGGCGAAACTCGCTGGCGTCGCGGGCGGGATCAGACGCAGGGAGCGAAGTGCCCGGCGGATTTCGCTCGCCGCATGGGGGTGGCGGGCAGCGTATTCCTCGGGATCCGGCTCCTCCCCTTGCTCGAGACGACGCAAGAAGTCGTCTGCCTCCGCTCCGACCAGGGCGTCCAATTCGGGGTCCGACGAATTCGGGTCGGTCATGGGCTACTCCCCTCGATGCCGTATTGAGCAAGCGCTTGGTTCAGCCGGCGCAATGCCCGCCCGAACCGCTGACGGGCCGTTGCCGGCTTGATTTCCAAAAGCACGCCGATTTCTTCGAATCGAAATCCCTCGGTGTGCCGAAGCAACAGGATCTCGCGGTCCGCTTCCGGCAACGTCTCGATTGCGGCCGCCGCCCGTTCCTTGAGTTCGCGAATCGAGGCCCCGTCACTTGGACTGGGCCCGCGACAGACGATCGAGTTGGCCAAAGCGATCGACGAGCGGTCCGGCCCGGCGACTTCGCGCGCCACGTCGCGGCACGCCGCCCGGTGGTCCCGGCGGGTGTTCTTCAATCGCTGATATGCGAACTGCCGGGCCCACAAATGAAACGGTACTGGTCGGCCGGCCAAGAACTCGGGCAGCCGGCGGGCCACGATCATCAGCGACTCCTGGACAACATCCGACGGATCGACTCGTCCGCGGAGTGCTCGGTCCAAGTGCAAGTCGATAAATGCCCGCAACTTGTCTCGGTGTTGGGCCAGCAACTCGTCGAGCGCCGAACGATTCCCCTGAGCGACTTGCTGCAATAACTTTCGTGTTTCTTCTGAGTCCGGACGGAAATCGGGCACGACACGGTCCTTTGACAACACCCCGACGAATCCTGAAACGTGACAGAAAATCCGCGAGTCGGGCAAGGGTCCCGATCTTACACGGATCGAAACCGCTTTGCCAGCAAATCCTTCGAGCCGTTCGAATCGCATCGGCCGCAGAACATCAGCAAGGTCCCAGCGCTACCGACGACAACGAAGAAACTCGTCCCGTACACTTGACACGGTGGAGCGGTCGCGCACCCCTATATTGGTTAGAGAATGGCAAGAACCCGGAGATGGGAAGACGATTCGCGCAACCGGTTTCCGCTATGCGAATGGCCGAATCGCATGTGCTACTTCATCGGAGACGATTGCCCCGCTGGAGATGAATTCGGATGGTCGAGACGTGCCCGACTCGGGACGAACTTGCTGCCTTTGCGCTCGGCGATTTGGCGCGCGATCAGTTCGAGGGGATCGCCTGTCACGCGGAGCGGTGCCCTCGTTGTGCCCGAGCGCTCAGCGAACTCGACGAACTTCCGGACCCGCTCGTCGAAGGGCTTCGCGCCAGCCCCTGCCGAGCCGAACTGGGCGATGCCTGAGAATCTTCGGTCGGCCCTGCTTTCTCTGGGCGATGGCAACGGGACAGGTGCATCGAGTCGGCCGCGAGTGGGAAGCCGTCTTGGCAAGTTCGAGCTGGTTGAACAGCTCGGTACCGGCGCCTTTGGCGAAGTGTTTCGCGCGACCGATACCGAGCTGGATCGGCCTGTCGCTGTTAAGGTGCTTCGTGGCGGGGCCGGCGCCAGTCGCGATGATGTCGATCGCTTCGTACGCGAAGCGCGAGTGCTGCCCGGCTGCGCCATCCCGGCATCGTTGCGGTTCACGAAACGGGACAGGCTGCGGATGGCTCGCCATTCATCGTCGAGGAATTCATTCGTGGCGAAACGCTCGCCGCCCACGTCAAAAATGGGCCAATTGAATCGCGGCGCGCCGCCGAGATTGTCGCTCTCGTTGCCGATGCACTGGCTTATGCCCATGCCCACGGCATCGTGCATCGCGATGTGAAGCCATCGAACATATTGCTCGATCCGGATGGCCAGCCGCACCTGATGGATTTCGGCCTGGCGAAGCGCGAGACGGACGATCCGCCCGAAACTGTCGAAGGACAGGTGCTCGGTACGCCTGCCTACATGGCGCCGGAGCAGGCGCGGGGCGAATCCAATCGCGTCGATGGCCGTAGCGATGTCTATAGCCTGGGCGTCGTGCTTTATGAGTTGCTCACGGGCGAACGGCCGTTTCGCGGCAATCGCCGGATGCTGTTGTTGCAAGTGCTCGACGACGAACCGCGGCCGCCACGACGACTCAACGATCGCATTCCCCGCGATCTGGAAAACATCTGCCTGAAGGCGATGGCGAAGACGCCCGGCCGGCGCTACACGGCGGCGACCGATTTCGCCGACGACCTGCGGCGATTCGCACGTGGCGAACCCGTGCGCGCGCGGCCGGCGGGCTGGGGGCAGCGCATCTGGAAATGGTGCCGGCGAAATCCGGTGCCGGCGAGCTTGCTGATTGCGGTCACCGTCGGCGCTGGGCTGGGTGTGTGGCGCTTGTCGAAACTCTCGGAGGAACTCGTTCGCGAATCGGCGCTGGAGGGGGCGGCGCAACAATCGGAAATGCTGCATGAGGTGAACACGGTATACACATCGGAGGTCGCCGACCGCGTTCGTGGCGTGCCGGTGACGCACGATTATGTCGATCGACCGGGGGCGATTCCGCTTCCCGCGACGCTGACGATCAAGCTCGGCCGACACATCAACGAACGCGGCCAGACCGGCGTGCAGGTGCGGCTTTACAGCGACATACCTTTCCGTAAACGCCCGGACGGCGAGCCCCGCGACGAGTTCGAGTGGGAAGCACTGCGCCGATTGCGCAAAGACCCCGAGACGCCGGTCTACCGCTTCGAGGAAGCCGACGGCCGGCCAGTGCTGCGTTATGCGACAACGCGGCGAATGCAAGAAGCGTGCGTCCGCTGCCACAACACGCACGACAAGAGCCCGAAGAAGGACTGGAAGATCGGCGACGTGCCCGGCGTGCTGGAAGTCATTCGCCCGCTGGACGGCGACGTGGAAAGAGCCCGTGCCGGCCTCCGCGGGACGGCGATTCTGATGGCCGTCACGTTCGGCTCGCTGCTGGGAGCGTCGGCGTTGATATTGGTGGTGACGAATCGAAGGCGGTATGGAGGGAGGGGAGAGGCCGACCGTCGATGAACGAAGACGATCCCAATCGCGTGTGGGGTGCAGTCGCGGCAACCGCCGCGGCGCTGTTCATGGCAAGTTCATTTTGGTGGGCTTCACTTCAGCTTCCATATGTCCGGCGTTTTGGAAGACTCGCGGTAATGAAAACCGTTTTCATGGGCCATCTGCTGGGCCTCATTTGCGTATGCGTTCTGTTCCTGTTGTTAATCGGTATGATGGGCTTCCCCGATCTTGTCGCGTTTCTCAAGACTGACGAGGGCATCCGCTATTTGTGCGCGATCGGCGGCGGGTATTTGATTCTATCGGCCCTCTGTGGAATGTGGCGGACTTTGAGGTTGGATCATCGAGCGCGAACAAATGAATGCAAATGAAAGAAATGCTCTTGTTTGCGGCGAAATTGCTTGACACTTGTAGAAAGTGTTCAGATGCAAGCCGCGGTTCGTAAGCCTCCGCCGGAGATAATACATGCCACGTGCATTTGCTGCCTTATGTGCTCTTGCCTTCCTGGCCGGCATTTCAATGGCGGATGACAGAGTCAAGTTTCCACCGGCGAGTGAGCGGGACAAGGCGACCAAGTTGGTTCATGACTTGTTCAAAGAAGAATTCGCAACCAATGACGCTGGGGCGAAGGCCAGTTTCGCCATGAAGCTTTTTCAGCAGGCTCTTGAGAATGCGGACGATCCGGCAGCCCAGTTCGTTCTGTACAAAGAGTCGGCGGAAGCAGCAGTGGCACTGAACACCGAACTCGCACTCAGGGCTTGTGATGCGATCACGAGGCGATTTGAAGGTCCGGCGGCAGTAATGTTGGAGCCGATAATCGATCAAGTCGCCGCGAAGGCGACCGAACGCAAAGCAAGCGAGGAGGTCGCCACATTTCTATTGAACTTGGTCGAGCAGACGTTGGTGGCCGACGATATCGAAGTTGCCGGACGATTGCACAAGCTCGTAGAGTCATGTGCCGCACGAGCCAAGAGTCTGAAGATCGCCCGTCAAGTCCAGGCGCAAGCGCGCGAAATCGATTTCTGCAAAAAGAACCGCGACAAAGTGGCCGCCGCGGCTAGAACGCTGAAGTCAAATCCAAATGATCCGGATGCGTGCCTTGTGTATGGGAAGCACGCTTGTTTCTTGAAGGGCGATTGGACGAATGGCCTGCCGCTTCTCGCAAAATCATCCGACGCGAGGTTAAAGGAGATCGCAACCAAAGAACTCGAATCGGGCGCGGATGATCGCGCCGCCGCCGTTCAAAATGCCGATGCATGGTATCAGTCGCTGGGGTCAATCAACGACTACCCAAAAACGCAAATCCAGATGCGAATCTACGCGCTCTATTCCAACGCTCTTCCCAGCGTGACCGGACTGACCAAGGCCAAAATCGTGAAGCGGCTCGACGAACTCGAGAACGTCTTGCAGGGAAGATTCGATCACGCCGCCTTGTGGCCGGCGTTGCGGACCGCCGTCCGGGACAAGACCTATCAGAGAATTGACCCGATGGGGGGCGCGTTCGCGGACAAGGAGTATTCCGAAATCCTCGACGATGGCGTGATCTTGATCGGATTCAATTACACCTATCGGAGATTCGGCGACCGGGATTCCATCGATTGTTTTCAGCCCATCTATCTGACGCCCCTGGGAGAAAAACTGGGCACTGCGCATGGCGATATGAACTTGGGCAAAATGATGACGATCAAGGCGAAGCCGAATTATGCAATCGGGAAGATGGCGATTCGCGGCGGCGGACTCTGGGGCGGTTCGAATGTGATCTTCATGCGAATCGAAGGAAAAGGCTTGAACTCGAGCGATCAGTACGAGTCCGGTTGGATTGGCCACAAGGACCAGCCCGACGCGCCATTTCTAGGCGATGGTCGACCAATCATCGGGATTCATGGCAGAAACCAGCGCAACGATGCCGGCATTTGCAGCATCGGTTTCTACGTGGTCGGCGAAAAGCCGGCCGATCCCCGACGATGAAGCCCTGGCGGCCGATCGCAGAATTTGATTTACTTCTTCGGAACGAATGGCCTGTTCCCCATCCTCCAATTGTCGCTGGCCGAGTTGACTTCAATCACTTCAATTCGTCCTTCGCGGTCCCAATTCAAGGAGATCTCCTTGCAGTCCTTTGATATCGAATACTTCCCATGCCGATTGCTGCCTTCCAGGACGTAGGTTCCATCTTTTTTGAACGAATACACCCAGTGTCCGTCGTGCTCCCAGCGAGTGGAGGTCAGCTTTCTTTGCAGCATCCAAGCCGGGTTGGACCGCCCAGTTTGGGCAGCAGCAATCACCTCTAGCTCGGCCAAGCGGTTTTCCGCCTTGGCTTTTTCCAACCCAGTCAGTTCAGGAGCAGCCGCCTTGTACCAGCGATAGGCGCGGAGTTGAAGTGGTATCTTGAACGCCTCGCGCAGCCAGGCTGTACCAACCGTCTGCAACGGACAAGCGCTCGAAAGCGGAGTCAGGCAGATTGAAGTCTTTTTGCGCAAGCTCGCGTAGGCTCAAGTCGCTTCCCTTGATCAGATATGGCAGTCCCTGGTACCAATCGCCATTGACAAAACAATAGTGGCGGCCAACCCGCAGATTCGCTTCCGCATCGCCCGGCTTGGAAATAAGGATGATCAGGGACGTGCGCATTTCCTCATAGCTCGCTCTGAGCTGACTCAGCTTCTCATTCAGAGCTTTAACTTTGGAGAACAATCGGAGGTTCTTCGATTTCCGGGCGGCCGTATCGGCGGCTTTGAGGATGCGCGCAGCCGACTCGTAATCATCGGACATCACCGCATCGTAGGTGATTGCCAACAACAGCGCTGCAAGCTCCTTGGCATTGTCAGCCGAAACGTGAGAAACTGCCGTTTCAGCGGCTGGCAATTTCAATTTGGCGCTGCTGATTGCAAACTCGGCAGCCAACACATCGGCGGCATGAAAGGCGAGATGGAAGTCTCCCGCCTTTCCAGCCAGCTTAATGGCTTCGCGAAAAAGGACGTAGCGGGCAGCGATATTGTCCATGGTATCCTGCGCCTGTTCGAACAGCTTCTGCGCCAGCGCTCGGCGGTCCGTGGGCTCAGTCTTTGCGTACTCGGCGCCGAATACGTCTTTAACCAACTTTTCGGCTGCCGCCAGCGCTGGCTCCGCGGGCACTGGCTTGCGTTCCGCGGCTTCGGCGCACCAATTCGTCCCGATTAGCATCAACAATAATGTCAGGGACTTTGCGGAGTGCATGGTCCTCTCCTGATCTCCGAATGGGACGAATTGGCGGTCGATGCCGACCTAGGCCTCGAGTATCGGGGCTCGGTCGCGGAGCGATTCCCCCGCGGTAAAACCATCGTGACTACAGCACCTCCACCGCTCATTCGCCCCGAATTCACGACAAAGACCTTAGCGTATCCCTACCTCCCCCGCCGAATCATGCCGGCTAGCAGCAGCAAGAACGCGCCGATGAGCATCACGGCCCAGCCGAAGCCGGGGGACAGCATCACGATCACGATGCGCAATTCTTCGATGGTATTCAACAGGAGGAGTCCGCCGGCATATAGGACGGTTGCCCCGCCGCTGGCGATACCCGCGAGTAGGAACCCGAATGGTTTGCCGCCCGTCGCGATCTTGATCGCCGAGAAGGCGACCAACGCAAGGATCGCGAGCGGATAAACAATCGCCCCGATGCCGACAACCATCAAGAGTGCCGACTTTGGGTTTGCTTGCTTGTTCGGACCGCCCGGCTTCGGCCCACCCAGTCCAGGCATGTCGCCGTCGTTCTTGGCGACCTCGTCCGAGATCGCGAAGCCGACGGTGATCGCTTTCCACGGCACGTCGATGAACGACATCCAGAACCCCATCGGCCCATGAATCATCGGCAAAAACAAGCCGATCAGCATGAGGGCGGCGCCCAGACTGGCCAAGACGCGGTTCGCCGTGCCGCCCGTTTTCGGCTTGGGTTGGGAGTAGCTAGGTGAGAGATTCAGAATGGACGAATCGTCTTCTTGCGGTTCGGGCTCGGGCACTGGCTGTGGCGCAACCTGTACTTGCCTGACTACCGGAACGGCGGCAGGCGTCGGTCGCGGGGCCGCAACGGGGACCGAAACCCCCGGTATCGCGATCGTCTCCAGGCAGTTCTTGCAATCCATCTTCCCGCCCGCACGATTCCGATTGATGACGTAGCTCGTTTGGCAATGCGGACAATTGAAACGGATGGGGCCCGTCGATGGTGCGTGTGCGGTTGGCGGCGGCGGAGAGAAGCTCGGCCGAGGCGCCGGCTCACGACGCGCTGGTGCGACTGCGGGGCCCGTGCTGGGAAGAACTTCGCCGAGAATTGTCTTACTGCGCGGCGGGGCTGGCACTTGCAAACGCTGGCCGCACACCTTGCAGTCGGACTTCTTGCCGGCGTTGTGTTCATTGACCGTGTAAGCGGTCTTGCACTTCGGACAGGCGAATCGAATCGTCACGGACACAGACTCCCGCAGATGGTCAAGAAGCGAGGGTGCGGCCTATTTTGCTCAAGGAACGACGCCGACACAATCGCAAAGTCGAATTGCACTCTCGATTATCTACATCGGCAGCGACGAGTCCCTCCAAAACGGGAGTAGAATGTCTCCCGCTTCCAATTCAACCGAGGACGTACCATGGCCGACACGTCAAATCATTGGCGAGGATTGTTATTGTTTTCCCTCTTCTCGGCGTTGGCAATTCTGTTCCCGGCCTTCGCCGACGATCCTGCCAAGAAGTCCGCCAGTCCGCCGCTTCCCGTGCAACTCACCGCACAGCAAGATCACAAGCGAATGATGGAGCTGCTTCACATCAAGGCACTTCGCCGCGGCGCTAATGGCAACAATCCGAAGGCGGACAACGCCGCCAATTACGACGAGTCGAAAGTCAATAAGGACATCAAGCTACCGGATCCATTGGTGACCAAAGACGGCAAGAAGGTGACAACTCCGGAAATGTGGTGGAAGCAGCGCCGGCCGGAGATCGTCGAAGACTTCGATCGCGAAGTCTATGGCCGGGCGCCCAAGGAAGCGCCGAAAGTGAAGTGGGAAGTCAAGGCCGAGGAGAAGCAGACGGTCGGCGAAGTGCCGGTGGTCACCAAGCGGCTTATCGGCCATGTCGATAACTCGTCATACCCGCCGATCAAGGTCGATATTCAGTTGACGTTAACCACGCCGGAGAAGGCATCTCAACCGGTGCCGGTCATCATGGAATTCGGTTTCGGGGCGTTTCCCGGCAAGCGCAAGTTCGGCCCGCCAGGCGGCGGTCGATTCGGGCCGAATTGGCAACAGCAGGTGCTTGCTAAAGGTTGGGGCTACGCGATCATCGTTCCCAACAGCATCCAGGCTGACAACGGCGGCGGACTGACCAAGGGGATCATCGGCCTGTGCAATAAGGGGCAGCCACGTAAGGTCGACGACTGGGGCGCGCTGCGTGCGTGGGCCTGGGGCGCGAGCCGGGCACTCGATTACTTCGAAACGGACAAAGCGGTCGATGCGAAGAAGGTCGGCATCGAGGGTCTGTCGCGCTACGGCAAGGCAGCAATCGTGGCGATGGCCTACGATCCGCGGTTCGCGATCGGCTTTATCGGTTCGTCCGGCGAGGGTGGGCTGAAGTTACACCGCCGCAACTACGGAGAACTTGTCGAGAATGTGGCCAGTTCCGGCGAATATCACTGGATGGCTGGAAACTTCATCAAGTACGCCGGCCCA
The DNA here is from genome assembly GCA_963773845.1 of uncultured Gemmataceae bacterium. Classification (GTDB taxonomy): domain Bacteria; phylum Planctomycetota; class Planctomycetia; order Gemmatales; family Gemmataceae; genus SIAJ01. The sequence continues at coordinate 1,288,258 of CAVZCU010000009.1, read as the reverse complement.
TTGAAGTGGGACGACTTGCCGGTCGATTCGCACGAATTGGTCGCGATGTGTGCCCCGCGACCCGTGTTCATCAGTTGCGGGACGGTCAAAGCGGGCGATGGTTGGGTTGACGCCAAGGGAATGTTCCTGGCCGGCGTCGGCGCTGGGCCGGTGTACAAGCTGCTTGGCAAAAAGGATCTGGGAACCAGCGACTACCCGCCGGTCGAGACGGCACTCGTCGAGGGTGAAGTCGCGTTCCGTCAGCATAGCAGCGGCCACACGACCGGCCCGAACTGGCCGACGTTTCTGAAGTTCGCGGAACGGTATCTGGGGGAAGGGACGGTGGAGAAGCGGTGAGATGGATTGCAGCCCGTCGCGTTGCGAGTGTTTGCGCCACGATGTAGAATCTGGAAGAGGAGAAGTGACATATGAATCCAACAAATCCCGACCCGTTACATCAGCGCATTGCTGAACTGGAAGCGGAGAACGCCCGGCTGCGCAAAATTCTCGAAGTGGTCAAGACGGAACGCAAAGAACTTCAAGAGCGCGTTTATGGGCCATTCCCTGAGGACAGGAGGGTTACCGAAGAAGAGATGATCGAATTCATGAAGAATCGTGTTCCCGGAGAGGGAATGAAATTCTTCGCCGAGTTGGGTCTCTTGCCGCCCAAGACGCAATGATCCCCGATCCCGCACCTCCATTCGAAGTTGATGCTAGCGGCATCATGAAGGACCGCATGCGGCGAATGTTCGCGCGAGCTACGGAGCTGGGGGTCCAGGCCGAAATCGCCCGGGCACTCACGTCCGTATTACAGCACCTCGTTACAGAGCCACGTGAGTGGGGCGATCCGCTTTGGCATCTTCGTGCAGCCCAAATGACACAATACGGCGGAATATCGGAGGGAATGCGATGTCAATATACGGTGCACGACCGGATTCCGACCGTCGTGATCACCAACCTATTTCCGATTGCCGGCAATCCACTCTACGGTGAGAACTTTGACGGTTAGCGGTCGTTCGTCAACGTCCGTTTTTACTTCGCCGCTTCCAGCCCCGTGAAGTTCGCCGTGCTGGTGAACTGGCTGAATTCCAGTGTGATAAACCCATCGTCTTTCCTGACGCCCGGAGCATTGTCAACCGTTTCGCCCGCAGGCTCGGTGTCGTGGCCGGAGACGTTGTAAAGGCGGACGTACTGCTTGCCGCCGGAAGTGAACGCCCCGGTCACTACATACCCACAGCCAAGTTCAATCTTGTCATTGCTCAGGCCGGTGCCGTTCGCGGCAGTTGCGATGATGCCGTAGCCGTCCTTGAGCAGCCCTTGAAGATCGGTCAAAGTCAGCGACGAGAGGGCGGGAGTCGTACTCGTCGCGACCGGCGCGAAGTCTTCGTGGGCCGCGTCGTCCTTGAACAGCCGGCCTTGCGAACTGCTATTCGCGGAGTTCCATGCGGCGTCCGAATGATAGTTGAGTGTATCGACGTTGTATTTTGCCAGCCGGGCGCGAGCGAACAGGATGGGCCAGAACTCGAGCTTCTCCGCTCCGCTGGTGTCCTTCAGCAAGCGTTCTTCGGCGTTGGCTTTCGGATCGTTGTCGGTCCACGTGCCGTCGAAGTTCACTTGTGTCGGGTTCGCGGCCCCTTCGAGTTGAATGTCGTATTCGTTGTTGCCGAGCATCGTGATGCGGGAAATGATCCCCGCCGAGCCGAGTTGATTCGTCGCCGCCGCGAGGCCGGCCAGCGTCGCCTCCAAGTGCGGATCCTGCATGGCGATGTCGCCCACCTCGGCCTTGCCGAACACCGGCTTCGAGAAATTGAATGCGTCGTGATAGGTGTCGAAGTTGGCGGAGTCGTAGAAGTCCTCGTCTTCCTCGTCGCCGTGGAAGATGTCGCGATTACGGCCGCCGTCGAGATCGTCGCGGCCGAGGCCACCGATGAGGACATCGCGGCCATCTTCGCCTACCAGTTGATCGTCGCCATCGCCGCCTTCCAGGCGATCGTTGCCGGGCCCGCCATAGAGAAAGTCGTTGTCGTCTTCGCCTTCGAGAAGGTCATTGCCTTCCAGGCCGGCCAAGACGTCGGCCCCGCCGCCACCGATGAGATGATCGTTGCCGGCGCCCCCGTCGGCCCGATCGTTGCCGTCGCCCATGTCGAGGGTGTCGTTGTTCCCTTCGCCAAGGGCCTGGTCGTTGCCGTCGCCGGCGTCGATGAAGTCATTGCCCCAGCCGCCGCGGATCATGTCGTCGCCGTCGCCGGCATCGATGCGGTCGTTTCCAGCGCCGCCGTCGATGACGTCGTTGCCATCGCCCGTGTCGATCGTGTCGTTGCCGTTGTCGCCCGTCACCGTGTCGTCGTCTTCCGCGCTGTCGATGAAGTCGTTGCCATTGCCTCCCGACATGGTGTCGTTGCCAGCTTCGCCATACATCTGGTCGGCCTCATTATCGCCGGCCATTTGGTCGTCGTCTTCGCCGCCATTCATGAAGTCGCGACCGGCCCCGCCGGACATGGTGTCGTCGCCGTCGTTTCCTTCCATGTAGTCATCGCCGGAATTGCCTTCCATCTCGTCGTTGCCGTCGCCGCCGAACATGTAATCGGGGGGCGTATCGGAAATGATGACGTCGTCTTCACCGTCCCCGTAGAGATAGTTTCCGCGAACGAATGGACATGGTCCGCCGACTACTTGGCCTTCGTTCCCCTCGATGTAGTCTTCGCCGTCGCCACCGTGTATCTCGTCCGCCCCCTTGCCTCCATAGAGGGAATCCTTGCCGGCGAGGCCATAGATCAGGTCGTTTCCGTCTTCGCCACGAATGAGGTCGTTGTCCGGGCCGCCGACGATGTAGTCGCTCGCTTGGCTTGCGTAGATCGTGTTGTTCCCGGCGCCGGCGAAAATCGTGGCGCCGCGGAAACGAACGGTACGCAGGTCAATGAGATTGTTGCCGGCGCCGTTCACGATGATTTGGCCAACCTCCGAGGTCTTGACCGACTGCCGAGCCTGACCGCTGGCAACGTCCTGGATCTGCGTGCCGGCGACGGATACTTGTTTGCCGGTCTGGACGATGCGAAGATCGCCGCCGCCATCGACCGTGAGCACGCCGCCGTTCAAGGTTGCATTGGCGGGGACGATGCGATCGCCGAGAGTCTCGACGTTCAGTTTCCGAGTCGATCGCTTCATGGCAGGTTCCAACCAATAATCGTGGGTCGTTACGAGAGAAGCGGCGGGAGGCGGACGAGAGGGGGCGATCGGCCGTTGATTTTTTCACATGACTGCGTTTGCCTTTTCCAATAGCACGACAACTCATGTCCAATTCTGGAGTCGCCGATGACAGCAAAGCCCAATGGAACATACGCCGGCATCGGTTCGGCGGCGGTTCGTGCCAAGACCGGTAAAGGCTGGGACGAATGGTTTGCGATTTTGGACAAGGCTGGGGCCGACAAATGGCCGCACAAAGAGATTGCGGCCTATCTGCACGAGCAGGAGTGTGGCGATTGGTGGAGTCAGATGGTGACGGTCGGCTACGAGCAAGCGCGGGGACTCCGCGTGAAAAATCAAACAACCGACGGCTTCACCGCCGGCGCATCCAAAACGATCGCGGCGCCGGTTGCCGAGTTATATCAGGCCTGGGCCAACGCCAACAAGCGCGCTAAATGGCTCCCCGATTCCGCGGACATCGCCATCCGTTCGAACACGGCGAACAAGTCGATGCGGATCGTCTGGACCGACGGCACATCGAGCGTGGTCGTCATGTTTTATTCGAAGGGCGCCAACAAGAGCCAGGTGACGATCGAACGCCGTAAGCTGAAAAGCGGCAAGGAAGTCAAGGAGGTCAAGGATTACTGGGTCGCCGCGCTCGAACAATTGAAGTCGCTGCTCGAAAACGCGGGTCCAGCCCGGCAACCGGCCAAGGCAGTCGTCGCGTCGCGGCCATTGCGGAGGAAAGGCTCAGCCAGGTGAGTCGGGTCCGAGCGCAAGCACTTTTCCACTGAAAATCGAGGCATCATCGGTTATTCTCAAGTATCGATTGAACGTGATGCCTATTGGAAACCCGCATGCCGTCTGCAAGCTTGTCTCGTCGTCGTTTCATGCAGGCAGCCGGCCTCGGCGCACTGAACTTGGGAACGCCCGGGCTCGTCGCCGCCCGCGTGGGGGGATATGAGTCGGCGACGGGTGGCGCCGGCAAGTCGTGCATATTCATTCTGCTATGCGGCGGGCCCAGTCACCTGGATACATGGGATTTGAAGCCAAACGCGCCGCCGGAAATTCGCGGGCCATACAACCCGGTCGCGACGGCCGTGCCGGGAATGCATATCAGCGAACTGCATACCCGGCTTGGAAACCTATCGAATCGCTTCGCGCTCATTCGCTCGATGACGCATCCGGGCAACATCAGCAATCACTTTGATGCGATGCACAACAGCCTGGCTGGCCAGGCGGGCGCGCCGCAGGACGCGCCCTACATTGGCTCCATACTGGCCAAGGTGCGACCGAGCCACAAGAACATCGCCTCATATGTCTGGCTGATCAAGTGCGTGGGCGACCCGGTTTTTTGCGCCCAACATCGCGACCGGCGGGTCGCTCGGCTCGCCATACGCTCCGCTCTTCGTCGGCTCGGCGGACAATCACCCCGCGATGAAGACGTTCAAGCCGCCCGATGTCTTCGTCGAGCGGGAGACGCCACGGCGCATGGCGGGCCGACACGCTTTGCTGACGAGTCTGGAACACACGCACGCGGACAGCGAACGGGGCAACTGGCGCGATATTCACGATAGCGCTTTCGAGTTGGCCACCTCGTCCGGCCCGCGTGACGCATTCAATCTCGAGCGGGAAGACGTCAAGGTTCGCGATAAGTATGGCCGCAATCCGCTGGGGCAAAACCTGCTTCTGGCGCGTCGACTGATCGAAGCAGGCGTCGGCTTCGTCACCGTCAACGGCTGGACCGGCCCCTCACCCAATCAGGCCCAGAATAATGGCCCGCCGAGTTCAAGCTGGGACATGCACGGCGCGGAAATGGGCATGGGCAACGCGTTCGGCAACGGCTCGTACGGAATGGGCTGGTGCCTGCCGGTGCTCGATCACGCTTTGTCCGCTCTCATCGAAGATTTGCAGGATCGCGGACTGTCGGAAAAGACGCTGATTGTCTGCCTCGGCGAGTTTGGCCGCACGCCGCGAATCAATCAGAATAAGGGCATCCCCGGCCGGCAGCACTGGCCTCACTGCTATTCGGCGATTCTGTCCGGCGGCGGCATTCGCGGCGGCGCGGTATACGGCCAGTCCGACAAGACCGCGTCCTATGTGAAAGACAAGCCGGTCCGCCCGCAAGATTTGAGCGCGACGATCTTCCACGCTCTCGGGGTGCCTTACGAATCGAAAGTGACCAAGGACGGCCTAACGAAACCGCTGAGCACGGGCACGCCACTCTTGGATTTGTTTGGATGAGTTGCGTGCATGTCGGACAGTTAACCACAGAGACACCGAGGACACAGAGAATTCCCATTCTTCTCTGTACTACTTACGTTTCCACTTCGTCGTCGCGCGCGGAGGATTTCCCTCCCCCCGGCTTCGCGGGGGAGGCTCCCTCTCTTACCCTCCCCCCGGCTTTGCGGGGGGAGGGCAGGGTGGGGGGAAGACTTGGCTTGGTCGGGACGCTGCATTCCCGGGCTGGAAGCGCTTCGCCCCCACCCTGCCCTCCCCCCGCAAAGCCGGGGGGAGGGTAAAACGGCGGCTCGGCCGCTCTGTGTCCTCGGTGTCTCTGTGGTGAAAAATGCTGTTCTTTAGGCCTGCCGTTCCGGTTTCGGCTGAGCGCTGTTGACCTTTGCGTTGTATTTGGCCCGGTTCGGATCGTCGGCCGCGAGCGGCGTCAGGTATTCGTCGGATGCTGGGATGTCGTACCAGGCGCCGTCGGCGAAATCGACGATCGCCTTCCCGGCCCAATTCACGGTGACAACCCGGCCGACCTTGCCTTCGAATCGTTTCAACTCCGGCTTGTCGGGCTTTGCCATGACCAGCCGGTCGGTCCATTCGTGTTTGAGTTGTTCGGCAGTATCCCAGTTGAACTTCGGCATCTATCTGGCTCCCGTTACCAAGCTGGCTAAGCAAATCCGCGAAATCAGTTAGACACAATCCGTGAGCCCGCAGCGGCGGAGCCCGAAGCGAAGCGAGGGTCCGCCGCGAGGGTGAATCCGAGTGCTCAGCGACTCTGTGGCCGCCTCGTCGCGGTCCCTCGTTTCGCTTCGGGCTCCGCGACTTCGGCGATGGACCCGCCTAGTCTCACTTGAACGCGTTTCCGCCGGGCGGCGTCGCCGGCTCGAAATCGAGACGCTTAACGAACTCGCAGGCTTCGCGAGCGCCGGCGTCGCGGTCCATCCCTCGGTCATGATATTCGACGGACAACGCGCCCGTATAGCCCGCGTCGTTGAGAGCGCGAATGATTCCCTCCCAGTCGATGCCGCCGTGGCCGGGACAGCGGTAGTCATATCCCCGTCTTGGATCGCCGCTTGGGAAGTAACTATTGAGAATTCCACTCCGGCCATTCAACGTGAGCACCGCATCCTTCACGTGGACGTGATAAATCCGATCGCCAAATCGGCGCACGAATTCGATCGAATCGACTCCCTGCCAGTGAAAATGACTCGGGTCGAATGTAAAGCCAAACTCCGGGCGGCCGTGCAGTGCGTCGAGCACCATCTCCGCCGAATAAAGGTCGAATGCAATCTGACCGGGGTGAACTTCGAACGCGAACTTGATGCCCTCGTCGTGCGCCACGTCCAGCACGGGGGCCCAGAGTTTGACAAAATCGTGGAAGCCGGCGGCGACGATTTCGGGCGTGGGACCAGGGTAGCCATTCACGTACGACCAGAGCGGCGAGCCCGTAAAGCCGCTGACAATTCCAGCGCCAAGCTTCTGCGCCGCGCGAAAGGTGGCGATCATCTCTTCGGATGCGCGCTGCCGGACGCCGGTCGGCTTGCCGTCGCCCCAGACATAATCGGGAAGGATCGCTTTGTGGCGAATGTCGATCGGATCGCAGACGGCGTGTCCGGTACGATGATTGGCGAGCACGGGCGACTGCAATTCGTGACCGGCCAGCAGATCGAGCTTGCCGGAGACGTAATCCGATTCGCTTAGAGCGCGCTGGACTTCGAAATGGTCGCCCCAACAACACAGTTCGAAACCCGAATAGCCCCAGTCGGCCGCCTTGGCGACCAGTTCGGCCAGCGGCTGATCGGCCCAACCATTGGAAAACAGGATGATGGGTCGGGGCATGGCATCCTACCGAGGTGGGGTTTTCGTTGGCGAACTGTGCGGCGAATGACCGCGAGCGCCATCCTGGCCAGCCGAGCCAGCAATCGGCGGCCGAGGGAAATTCTTGGCGAGCCGAGGCACATTCTTGGCGAGCCGAGGCACATTCTTGGCGAGCCGAGCGGCGTAAGCCGCCGGGTGTTGTTAGGGAAAACAACCAGCACCCGGCGGCTTACGCCGCTCGGCTCGCCCGGTGCTCAGCTCGCTGGTTGCCCGTCCGCCGGGTTCTCGGGCGCGGGGGGCGAAGTCGTCTCCGGCTTCTTCAGGGTTGGCGCTTCTACTGGCACGGAAACCGGTCCGGTCGGGGTCGGCGCCGCGGGTGACAACGGAGCCATCGGCTCGGGCATCATGGGCGCTTCGGCGGGCTCTTCTTCGACATACACTTCGTCCATCTCGGTCTCATCGACCCGTTTTCGCATCAACAGATAGACTTGGGTCGATACCGTCCAGAAGTAACTGTAGCTGAAGCCAATGACCAGCATAAAGACGATCGTCACCCAGAAACTGACCATGCCGGCGCCGGCAAAGTTGTACCAGGCGTAATCGTTCAAGTAGCGATCGTAGGCCTGGCTATCGATTGGCCGCCCGAAGCTATCAACCGCGGCGGGGCTTCCTTCGGTCAATAGCTGACGCCAGCCGAGCGATTCCGGCGAGAAGACGAACAGGTATTCGGGAGAGCGATCGGACCACCAGGCGGGGAACTGTTTGACCCCCCACTTGGAGAGGTAGACCGTCGCGGATCCGACCACGACGACAAACAGGGTCAGCGCCGCCCCGTAAAAGATGGCGACGATGGCGTACCAGAGATAGTGCCACGGCGATTCGTAGACGTAGTTGTACGATCGACTCAAGGCATCAAACGTGTCGCTGCCTTCGGTGCTCAGCGTGGTGTACATCATTGGATAGCCGACCATGCCGACCAGGAGGAGCGTCATCACTAGGCCCGCGAGCAGCGGCAGAAACCAGAAGATGCCGTCGAAGAAATCGCCGAGGCCGGGAACCCAATGAATCACACCGAACAGAATGCAGCACAGCACCAGGAAAGCGATCAGAATGAGCGGGACGATTGGCGACAGCAGGTAGGAGAGATAGCGCCGGCGCACGAAAGCCACCGATTCGCGCAATCCGCCGCCCTCCTTGCTGGTGAGCTGCAGCACGGCCATTCGCGTAATGACCCCGCCAAAAAATCCCCAGACGACCAGCATCCAGAGAATGAGCAAGATCAAATAGAGGTAAACCCAAAAGTTCGAGCGCGGATCCAGCAGGAAGTAAACAGGGGTCAAGTATCGCAACAGCGGCTCGACGAGATTGGGAACCTGGTAGGCGCCGAAGTTGACTAATACGTCGCGCCGTTCCGTGCCCGAGCCGCTGACCATGGTGCGGGCGGTGAGGAACGGATTGGGCCCGCGATTTTCCATCCAGGGCATGGCGCGGAACTTCCCGCCGTAGCCTTCGGCCAGGTGCGGATTGCGCGTCGCGGGATCGGGATGCTTCCGCTGGTAGTATTGCGCGTAGTCGGGGCTGGAACGGTCGCTGGGGCCAGCCAATTCGTACATCAGGGCCCAGGTCCCGAGCGCTCGGTTGTATTCCCGGTCGGCCCAGGCGATTCGCCCGGGCTCGTCCAGGTCCTTGGGCGCACGGCCTTCGTAGTAGCTATGCTGGGGCGTACTCCACGCGGAATAGAAGATGATGGAGAGGAGCCACCAACCGATCGCGGTGGCCAGTATGCCGCACGCGGCGACTGCCAGCTTGAACGGGTCGAGAGCGACCAGGAATGTTCCAAATATTTTGGTCCAGGATGCAGGTTTTGGCTTCCAGGCGGGATAGTCCCGCGAACCCGCACGATCCTCGGCCATGCTCCATCCCCTTGTGCAATGTTGGATTGCTGCCGCGGCAACGAAGGTTGTCCGGCGTAGGGGATTTATAGGTGGGAACGAACGTTCGGCAATGAAAGAGCAGTCAGCCGTCCGCGATCGGCGACGGAGTCGCTGATTGCGGACGGCTGACTGCGGACTTCTGATCGTTGACCGATGGGCTTAGAAGACGAAGGACACACCGAAGTTGGTGCCCTGCATGAATCGCCACAGTTTGGTCATATATGCCGGATCGAGCGCCCCCGCATTGAAGCTCACGGGCTCTTCCATGTACTTCGTGTTGAAGTAATTGAAGAAGTTATAGCCGACGCGGAAGCTCACTCCATCCACCGGCTGCCAGGTTAGATTGATCGTCCAATCCACGTTCGGCACCAGGGTGAGTTCATTCCAAGAGCGCTTCACCTGCGTGCCCCGATCTTCGCGGATGTACTTGGCCCGTTCCTTGATGATGTTCAAGAGAGCGGCGGCCGTCAGTTCCGTGCTCAGGCCGAACGATCCGCCGGCGCCGGAATACATAATGACTTCATGGCCGACGCCGATCATTGGGCCATACATTCGCTGCGATAGCGTATTCTCGTAACGGGCGGCGCTATCCGCGAACGTGGCAAACTGACCCTCATCCGTAACCGGGTCGATGATCAGTGCGGGCTTGACCGTTCGCCACTGGAACCGTTCCCAGATCCACGAGAACCGGCCGCCAGCGATCGCATACGAGCGGGCGTTTTCGGTTTCGTACACCGGGAACCGGCCGGCAAGATCCCAGTTGTCAAACCGCTGGGAGAAGACGATGCTCATGTCGGAGGCGGCATCCCAGATTCCGTTCGTTGGGTTGCCCGTAAACGGCGGGTTCGGGAACGGGTTTCGTCCGGCAAAGTCGGGCGAGAAGTTGTACACCGGGGCAGTCACAAACGTATTGGCCTGGAAATCACCCGGATTGAAGAGGAACGGGCTCTGGATGCCGGCGCCTCCGGAATACTTGGTGTCAAAAATATGCAGCCAGCTGAGGGAGAAGTTCCAGCCGTTCTCCAGGCGATAGCCGAGGGTCAATCGATCGCCCGCGCCCCAGCTGGTTCGACCGAAGCTACTCGTGTCGAGTGCCGGGGAGCGGTCGCCCAGGAACGTTCCCGCTTGGATGCCTGGGAGTCCCGGGAAAACGATGTTGGCCGGGATGGCAGGCACGGGAACGGTAATCAAGACACCGCGATAAGCGAGAGTCTGGTTGCCGAGCGCCCGTGGCTGATTCCAAAGAATTCCTTCGATCCCAACGTAAACGCCGCTTCCATCGTGCTGATACGTGCCGACCGGGGCCCAGACGGGTACCGCCGCGTTGCCGGAAACGTCCCACGCAGTGGGCTGGGCCCGAGCTTGATTGGCTGCGGAGCCAATGCAAAGACCGCCTGCCAGCAAGAGGCCCACGATGACAAATCGGTTGCGCATAACCCGCATCCCCCTTGACGTCCGGCCGGTCCAAAGTCTCGGGTTCCCCCACCACGAGACGGGCCACTCGCCGGTCGCTTGTTGTTCCGTGGCCAGCCTGCGCGGCTGGCGCGGTCGTGCGATTGGCGAGCGGACATACCTTCTTTCGGCACGCGGTCAATGCCAGATTTGCCGAAAGTATCGGTTGTTCGGAAGATCGGGTGCAAAATCTCTTGTCGGGCCCGCAATTGACAAAAGCAGGAAAAGATCGGCGGCGGCGGCGGGAGCAATCGAGTAGGTGGTATGTTTCGTCTGAGTGGAGGAGGTAACATTTCAGCCAGAATTGGGTTGACCGCGTTCGCCGTTCGGTTGACAATACACTCCAGTCGTTTTCTTGGAATTCTTGCCGTCGCCGCTCACAAAGCCGTGACTGCGGTGTTATGGAATTAACGGCCGATTGGGGAAGAGGCGTGCCACAGGGACCGGTCTGCACTCCGGGCTGGCCTGATTAAAACAATTACGGCCTCGTTAGGGGAACCTCTTATGGTTCGTTACATCTCACGTGTCTTAGCATTCACGGGCCTCGCCCTCGGGGCGATTTCGCTGATTCCCGCAACCAACAGCCTCTATGGGCAAGGTGGCGGCGGCGGGGGTGGAGGCGGCAACTACGGCTTGGGAAACGGCCTCATCGTCGGCCCCGGCTCTGTATTTAACAATGGCGGCTTCTTCCGACCTGGTATGCCTCAACCCCCGATGTATCGACCGCGAAGTCCCGCCGTTAGCAGCCTTCTCGGCCAGCAGGGTGGTCAAGGCGGCATCGGCGGCGGCATTGGTGGCATCGGCGGCGGCATTGGTGGCATCGGCGGCGGCATCGGTGGCATCGGCGGCGGCATCGGCGGAATTGGTGGCATCGGCGGCGGCATCGGTGGAATTGGTGGCGGCATCGGCGGGATTGGCGGCGGCATTGGTGGAATTGGCGGCATTGGCGGTGGCATTGGCGGCGGGATCGGTGGGCTCGGCGGCGGCCTGGGCGGCGGGATCGGTGGCACCAGCGGCGGGATCATCTCGTTCGGCGGATTTGGCGGAAATATTTCGCTTCCGCCCCAGATTCCGGGCGGCTACCTCGGCATGTCGGGTGGTCTCATTGGACTCCAGGGTCAGAGCGGCCTGTCGGGCATCAGTGGTGGCATCGCCGGCATTGGCGGCATTGGCGGCATCGGCGGCGGCGGCTTCCAAGGCATCGGCGGCGGCGGCTTCCAAGGCATCGGCGGAGGCATTGGCGGCATCGGCGGAGGCATTGGCGGCATCGGCGGAGGCATTGGCGGCATCGGCGGAATTGGCGGCGTCGGCGGTGGCAAGATCGGCTTCAACGGTGGTTATGGCATCTGACCCCGCGATATAGAATTGAATCCATGCAGGGCGAGGGGACTTCCCCTCGCCCTGTTTCGTTTCAACGGTCCAATCGAGTCATTCATGACGCCAATCGCTTGCCTGCTCGCGCTCGCCGTTTCGGTCAATTCCTCGCCGCCCACGAAGCAAATCGACACGCTGACCCTGGAAGCACTGCGCGCCTGGGATGTTCCGGGCGCCGCACTGGTCATTGTCGATCGCGACGGCGTCGTACTCTTGAAAGGCTATGGGGTTCGCGAAATCCACGGAAAGCCGGTAACGCCGGATACGATCTTTCCACTCGCCTCTTGCTCCAAGGCCTTTACGACGTCATTGATGGCTGCACTCGTCGACGATGGAAAGCTGAAATGGGATGACCCCGTCCGCAATTACCTGCCCCCTTTTCACTTATCCGATCCGCACGCCGACGCGCTCGTGACCCTCCGCGATCTGGCCGCCCATCGGACCGGCGTCGGCTCGCATGACATCCTTTGGTACCGAGCCCCCTGGTCGCAAGACGAACTGATTCGTCGAGTCAGCAAGCTGCCGCTCTCGCGGCCATTCCGAACGGCAATGCAGTACCAGACGATCATGTACATTGCCGCTGGACAGGCCGCTGCCCAAGCCGGCGGCAAGCCTTGGGACCAACTCCTTCGGGAACGGTTGCTCAAGCCACTTGGGATGAAGGACATTGCACTGACGACCACCGCAGCTGAAAGGCACGCGGATCGCGCTTCCGGCCACCGCACGGACAAAGACGGTAAGCTCGTTGTCGTGCCGTGGTATGCTCAGCCCGAGCCGAATCCGGCGGGATCCGTCCATGCCAGCGCCCGGGATTTGGCAGCTTGGCTTCAGTTTCATCTGAACGAAGGGCGTTATAAGGACGAACCGATCGTCTCGGTCGAAAGTCTCCGCGAAACACACCGGCCGCAAACGGTGATTCGTCTCGGCGAGACCGCCCACGCGATGAACCCCGAGACCCAGCAAATCAGTTATGGACTCGGCTGGGTCGTTCAGGACTACCGGGGCAAACTGCTCCTCATGCACGCCGGCCTCATCGACGGCTTCCGCGCCCACCTGACGATCTTGCCAAAGGATGGCTACGCATTCGCCATCCTCGCCAACCGAGACGCGACGCGGATGAACCTGGCGCTGAGCAATTCCCTCGTCGATCTGTTGCTCGGTCTGCCCAGCCGGGATTGGAACAAGTACCTGCTCGATATTTTGGCCGAAGAGGAGGCGGACTGGAAGCGGCAAGTCCGTCAGGAAAAGATTGACCGCCGCGGACTTCCCCCGTCGGCCCCGCTGGAAAGGCTGGCCGGAGAATATGAGGATGCAGCCTACGGCACGGCGACCGTCGAACTCGAAAAGGATCACCTCGTGTGGAAATGGAGTAGCTGGAAGATCCCGCTCGAGCACTTCGACGCGGATAAATTCAAGCTCAAGATCGACGACGGGCCATTGAAAGACGTGACTGTTCGCTTCCTGGTCAAGGATGGCGTGCCACAAGCGATGCAGATTCCGGGGGTTGTCTTTCGCCGCAAGTGAATGGGCAGGCCAACGTGCCGCTCAGGGGGTACGTTTCAGTTTGGCTCTGCGCGAGTCGGAACCCGCTCCGCTCCGGGCTCGCTTCGGCGTTTTCGCGCTTTCGTCCGGCGGTTTTTTCGGATTGAAAGACCGAGCGAAACTTGGTACAAGTTTGTTGAAATCATCTCTCTACCTCCACATCCGTTGGCCGGTGGATTTACCGTGGCACTCTTGTTCTTCGTGATTTCTTCGTTCCTCCAGGGTGCCTTCGCGCCAGCCAAGTCACTCGACGAGTTGGCCGCGCTGCTCCGCAAGATTGAATCCTTGCCGACCAAAGAGCGCGGCGCGGTCACCGCGGAAACCAGGACCTTTCCAGGTGGAAAAACCAAAGTAGATGTTCGGACGGTCCGTTTCGCGATCGCCGGCTCGAGCGCGATGGTCGCGGTCACATTCCTGGACGAAAATCAGCAATCGCAAACGTTGCTGAGCGGCCGGAACGATCGATTGGAATTCGATCTCCGCCGCACTCCGAATGGCTGGTCTATGACTCGCTACGGGCGCCTGGGCGGCGCCATTTCCAATGAAATCAACCTGTTCTTGTCGTCGTATTTTCCCGCCACCTATCGCATCCATAAGTACAGGAACGGCGCGTGCCTCAGCGACCTGATTTCTCGGCAGGAGTATGCAACTCGTTTAACCCGCCAGGGCCCGCTCGAGTACCGCATCGCCGGTCACCGACTCGACCGGGGGGACCGCGAAGGGGTATTGGACTTTACTGCCATCGTGCCGCGTAGCGCGGTCGCAGAAATACGCCTATATCTCGTCAAGCACCGTGGAGTTTGTCGATTCGGACTGTCGAGACCGGTGTGAGTTCAAGATCGTGGTGCGCGAGGAGCGCGATCGACCGCGGATACTCGCAGTGTCCAACACAGGCGTGGCAAAAAAATTCAAAAACAATGAATTCGTCGGCCGATCCGAGCAAGACGCCAAGTTCGTTTACGAAACCGGAATTCCCGAACAGGGCGGGGAGGAGTTCGAGTTAGCCCATTACGGGCTACGGGAACCTCCGCTCAATCTGTTAGGTGCCGCGGGCGCGAGCACCGACCCGGAATCGGGGACTGATCGCACTCAGTTCTATTGGCTCATCTCGCTTCTGCTGGCCGGCGTGGCCCTCTTCCTCACTGGACGGTATTTATTGGGTCCCAAGCGTCTGCCCCCCGATGACAACGCGAGCCCGTTACCCCCGCCGGCGGCGCCATCCTGAAGACGCTGCTCGGAGTTTCGATCGGGCAGCGGACCGTTCGCTTATTGCTTATCCAGTGAATCCATCCAGCGGACCATCTCGCTGAATAGATCGAGGTCGTCGTAGACGTACTCTTTGCCCGTCACTTTCATTTCCCGATAGAGCGCCTTGTATTTGTGCTCGGCCAGTTTCTTCGGCGCTTCGGCAATTTGCTTGACGAGCGGATCCTTGGCGCCCGCGATGACCAGGAACTCGACCCGCCGATTCGCAACCGGCTCCTTGGGATTACTGGCGAGCACTGCCCCGATCGGCACGGCGCCGCGGATCACCTCGCGCTTGTTGATTGCGAGATAATAGGCCATCTGTCCGCCGACCCCCTGGCCGTGGGCGATGATCCGTTTCGGGTCGATCGTATAACGCGTCCGCACCCAACGGACGTCGTCCATGACCGCATCGGCTTCACCGGCGACCCAGCCGGTCGGCTGGCCGGCGGTCGGGCCCATCATGATGAAGTTGTGCTGCTCGCAAAAGACTTCCCAGATCTTGACCATATCGTCGGCATCGCGGCCTTGGCGGCCCGCGGGGTGCAGCCAGACGATCAAGCCGTGCGAGACATTGGGATCGTAGGTGTCTGGAATGAACACCCAGAACTTACGCTGCGCGGCGCCGACGCCTTCGATCTTTTGCAAACCGGTCTTGGGCTTTTCCTTCTCGTCCTTTTTCGCTGCTTTCTTGGGCGGCGTCTTCTTGGGACCACCCTTCGCCGGAGGCATTGGTCCGACCGGTTTGGGCGACGACAGCGGCTTTTCCCTTGGATGATTCCTTGGGCAGCGTTGGCGGGATGTCGTCGGGGAATTCACCGAGGACCGCTTCCACGGATTCAGTCTTGCCGTCCTTCTTCTTGACCTCGAGTTCGATGGGCTGACCGGCCCGGAAGAATTGCATCAATTCCATGAATTGATCGCGGCCGCTAAATGGGCGCATACGTGCCGGCGGTCCACCGGGGACAAGCGGTCGCTTGGGGCTAACCTTCGGCCCCGCCTGTTTCGGTCCCACCTTCATAATGCGATCGCCCGGCGCCAGCTTGGCGTGCTCCGCCGCCGACTTCGAATAGACGTAGCGAATCTCGGCGCCTGGTTCCGGATCGTCGCGCACGAGCAACACGCCCAGGAAGCCGGGATCAATTGTCGATTGCCGGGCGGCCAGCTTGATATCCTTGAACTCTTCGATCTTGTCGCCGCGTTTCACCTTGAGTGAAACCAATTCGCCTTCGTATTTCGGGCGCAGGCAGTGCAGCAGTTGGGCCTGGTTCAAAACCGGCTTGCCGTCCGCTTCGACGATATTGTCGCCGGGTTTCAGGCCCACCTTGTCGGCGGGCGTTTGCGGCATGATCGTATCGATCGTGCAGCCCATCGTGAACTGGTCTGGCTCGCGGAATGTCACGCCGATCAACCCCGCGTTCAACGTGACCGGCTTCTCGGGTGTTCCTTGCTTCAGTTTCGGCACGACCTTGAGCACATCCTCGAAAGGAATCGCGAAGCCGATGCCGACGTCGTACCACTCGAAGCCGGCCGTTTCGCCCTCGCTGGTCGGTGAAATCGGGACGATGACGCCCATGACACGCCCGTCAATTGCCGTCAGCGGCCCGCCGTAATTGACGGGTGAAATCTTGGCGTCGCTCTGGATCGCCTTGCCCCAGATTCGATTGGTCGCGCTGACAATACCCCCGTTGATCGACGGCGGATGATGCAGATCCGTGTCGAGCGTTCGCCCGAGCGCGATCGACCACATGCCGACCGATACGTCCTTCTTCGGAAATGCAGTCGGGACCGGCAGGCCCGATTGCTCGATCTTGAGCATGGTGAGCATGCGCGTCGGATCGTGGCCGATCACCTTGCCGACTACTCGCGGGTGTCCCGGCACGGTGACGAAGATGTCCGTCGGCTTGCCAATAAAGTTGAATGTGCTGGTGATGATGTAGCCATTCGAATCGACGACCAGACCCGTAGATGCGCCGACGCCGCGGCGGAACATCACTTCGGGGCCTTTGCGGCCGGCGCCCCAGATGGCTTCTGCTCCGCCGGAAGTTTCAATGCGCGCGATCGACGGAGCAACCTTGGCGGCCGCATCCTTCATCGCCTTTTCGGTCGCGTCGTTGACATTCTGCGCGTAGCCGCTGGCGGCGACGAACAGCAGAGCGGGAAGAGTGCGACGGAGCATATTGATAATCCTGTGCGTTCAGTTCGTCCTGATGGTGGATAGTCGATGCCTTAGGACGCGGCCAAATAACTTGCCGACTTTGTGTAGGACGGATTTGCAATCCGTCCGGCTTTCCAGGACGGATTGCAATTCCGTCCTACGGGGAATTCGGCAACCCAGGGCGGGCGTATCAGGCATTCCCCCTGGACCCACGACTTTTGATCGACTCTCTCGGTGCGATCTGCTTTACCGTTTGGGCAATGGCGCCAGTTCCAAATGCAATGCCGTCAGCACGTCGCCGCGGCGAATTTCAATTTGAACCTTGTCGCCCGGGGCATAACGCTTGAGCAGATCCTTGAACACGTCGATGCTGTATACCGGCTCGCCATCGAGGTAAATCACGAGGTCGTCCGGCTTGAGGCCCGCCCTCGCCGCGGGGGAATTCGCCTCGACCGCTTCGACGTAGGGTGGCGTGCGATCGACGACTTTGGGCACGAAAATAATGCCGGTGTGCACGCGATTCTTGAGGCCTTCCTCTTCCTTCTTGTCAACCGTCTCCCACTTGTCGTGAATCGCCAGGTCGACAAATTCGGCGAGTGTGAACGACTTCTTTTGCTTCTTGACCATCACGTCGACCTTGGTGTTGAGCGGCATGGCATAATTCACCCAGGTCTCGGTCTGGTTATTGCGAAACTCCTTGCCGAGGATGCCGACCAGATTTCCCTTACGATCGATCACGGCGCCGCCGGCGGCGCCTGGATTGTTGGTCACCGTGTCGAGGTAGAGCACGTCGCCATGGAAAGGGATGTCGAATTGCCCACGGCGAGCCGAGAGCTTGCCGATGGCGGTGACCATCGCTCGCTGGACGCTCATCATCTCGTCGCGTTCGGCGACTTTGTACATGTTGGACAGGGCCATCACCCAGCTGCCCGGCTCGATCTTCATTTTGTGGGCGGCCTCGACCACGTCGAAATACGGCAAGTCGAGCGGCAATACTTTCTTTTCACGCTCGGGCTGAATGATTTCCAAGATGGCTGCGTCGAACGCCGGCTCAATGCGCTTCACTTTGAACGCATACTTGCGTCCGTCCGGCAGGTGCAAGCGCAGCTCGCGACCGTCCAGGAACGGCGCAGCGGCGGTAAGGATGTGCCCTTGCGGCGAGACGATCACGCCGGTGCCAAATGATTCCGCTCCGCGATAACCGCCGGCGCCATAGAGCTTGACGAGCTTCTCGTTAGCTTCCGTGGCGACCTTGACGTACGGGTCCGTGGCCCGGGCCGCCGAACCGCCAATGAGAAGGAAAGCGAAAAGAAAACGCAGTCGATTCATAGTGCTTAACTCTTCATGGGGCCCGTGAGTGAATCAGACCCCATGCATCCCATGTCTGGTGAAAAAGCATCGCTCGCTACTTGATCTCCTGAACCTTCAGGTTCAGCATCGCATACCGCTTGTCTCCATTGCGCACCTCGATGCGGTGCGGCAGGACTTTGCCCCCGTCGTTGCTGAAATTGGTGAAATACAATTCGCAGGGATCGGCCAGGCGATCGACGTACACTTCGCCCGCGATCAGGGCGCCTTCCGGATACGGCGCCGTCCCCTTGAGCTTCGGATTGAGATCGCCGCGGTAGAAGTACCACTTGGCGGGCACGTCCGCGTGTTCGGTCCGGATCACTTCGCACCAGACACGGACGTCCTCGAATTTCTTGGGCTTCGAGCCGTCGGCAGGCATCATGTAGACCGGCTCCATGCCGGCGTGATCGCACTTGTCCGCCCCCGAGTATTTGTCGCCCAGCCTCAGGAACCGCCGATACTGATACAGCGCCATCATGAGTCCGCCAGTGTAGGGCGGATCGGTGAGGTCGGCGGTTGTCAGCCCCTGCTTCAACGGCTCCAGCTTGTAGTCCGTGAGGCCGAGCTGCAGCGTGACGGCGGTGTGGGAATTCTTCGGGTTGGCGGGATCCTTGACTTCCGCGATCTTGGCGAGGAAGTCGCCGCCGCGGCCCTCGCGATCGTAGGTTCCGGTCCAGGTCCAATCGCCCATGAGGTTCGAATAGTCGGCGAGTTTCTTCAACTGCGCGAGGACGCGAGTGCGTTCTTGCTTGTTGAAGTAGTAATTGGCAAAACCCTTGCGTTCCTCGAAGAACTTGGCCCCTTCGCCCCATGCTTTCGGCTTGGGCGGCTGCGGCCCGCCCGGTGCGGCCGGCGCCTTTTTGATGACTGGCGGCGTATAGCTCATCAAGCGAACGAGCGTTTCTCGTCGCTCGTTGCCGCGTTTGAAGATCACTGGCACCCGCCATTCCTTGGGGTAAATCCCCAGAGCCGATTTGAACTGGTTGACGCTGCGGACCTCGCGGCCATTGAAGTTGAGCAATTCGTCCCCTTCGGCAATGCCGCGTCGGGCAGCATCCGATTCTTCGAGCACCTGGTTGACCACCAGCCGGGCGATGTCGCCCTCTTCGCTGATCTGCGTATTCACGGTGGCGCCGAGCGTGGCGTGGTCGCAGAAAATGCCGGCCCGCATATGGACGAGAAAGTTCTTCGCCGTATTGATCGGCAAGCCATAGCCAATGCCGGTGTTGAACGCTCCGCGCTTGCCGGGTGCTCCGCCATACACCAACCCGACGACTTGACCTTTCATGTTGACAATCGGCCCGCCCGAATTCCCCTGATTGGCCGAGGTGTCGTACTGAATCGCATCGGTGTGTTCGGCGAAGCCAAAGTCCGAATAACGGCCCGTGCCGCTGACGAGTCCGAACGAAACAGATGGCGTAAAGTCGGTCGAGAGCAACTGGGCGTTGCCCATGATGAGCGTCCAGTCGCCGGCGTGAAGTTGGTCGCTATCCCCCAGCTCGGCCACCGGGAACTTCTCGCCCGGCGTCTTCGGGAAGAGCTTGATCAAGGCCACGTCGCCGGTGCGGTCGCAGCCCACGGTGACCGCGTCGTAGAGCTTGCCGTTGGGCAGACCGACCGCGAAGCTGGGATTGACGCCGGTCATTCCGCCGGCCTGCACGACGTGGTAGTTAGTGAGACAGAAGCCGTCGGGATCGATAATCACCCCGGAGCCGCCGCCCGCCACCCGGCCGCGCGGGTCCGATTGGAACTCCTTGATAAAGATCGACGCGACCGCCGGCTGCACCTTTTGGATCAGCTTGACGCGTTCCTGCTCGTTGTCCTTGACCGGATCGGCAGCAACGATCGCGCGACTCGGAATGGCGACGATGGCCACACCCAAGCCGGCGAAGAGAGAACAAATCAAAAGATGCTTGCGCATGATTGGGTCTCTAACGGTCTGGTGCCCCCTCCAAGGGAAGGGGGAGAAGTTCACTTCAGCACTCGGGCATTGGCCAGCGACACCTGATTGCCCAGGTCCGTGACGGTGCCGTCGGACTCGACCGTGATCTTCAGGCGATCCACGTTCTGCACGCTCAAGTTCAGGTCCACGGGCTTTTGCCCTTTCTTGATCGTGCCCTTCCAGAGCACTTGCATGCCGTCGTCGATGGTGATTTTCACCTGGCTGGGCGCCGCGTTGTCGGGATCGGCGTCCACGCCAGCCATCGCTCGGAACGACTTGTATTGCGACTTCAACTCGTAGGCGATGATCGTCTTGGCCTTGAGCGTAATGCCCTTGGAATAGACCAAGGACTTGCCGGACCCGGGATCGGTGACCAGCCGGATTGGCCGCCTGTCGAGGTTTTTGTCTTTCTGGTAATGCTCGGGATCGGTGCCGGATTCCTGGATCGTCACGGGGTCCAGGTCGGAGAGGAATTTGACTGCTCCGGCGGCGAAATCGAACTTGGCGACGTTCGCCGCAACCAGATCGATTTTCGCTCCGGACACGCAGGTTACGGAATAGCCTTTGTCGGTCCGCTTGACGGCGGCGGCGACCAGGTCGTTGCCATCCGAGTCGATGATTTTGCAAATCGCCGGCGGCGCGGCCCCGATCTTTTGATTGAAGATCATTCCGGAGATGCGCGACATTCGCGCCTCGGACACTTTCCCGTCCTTGTCGTCGGTGAACTTGACCGCGCCAGCCTCGGCATCGCCCTCGCCAAACGTACCCGCCTCCGAATCGAGCGCGTCGACCTCGACGCCTTCGTCGTTCTTCACCTTGCGCTTGAACACGAATTTGTCTTTCGGACTGCGATTCCGGAGCAGGTTCCGGAAGTCCTGTTCGAGCTTGGCGTCGCCGGCTTCCCGATTCACGGCGTAGACCGCTCCTCTGCCTTCCCGATCGCGCATCAACACCGACACGGTTCGCGGCGACGCGCCGAGCAATTTCATCTCGAGCATCTTTCCTTTAATGACGATGTCGGAGCAGTGGAATAACGAGCCGTCGACCAGTTCCACCGTGGTATGCTTGGTTCCGGCGGGCAGCGCCTTCGGCGCCGGGCCAGTCGTGACCGCATTGAGCGTTGTCACCAGGAATTTTTCTTCGCCCTTGGGGCTTTTGAACGTCAGTTCGTTGCCGACGATCGAGACGATCTCGCCGGTAATCTTCCGGCCGTCGAGCGTGGCAAGCTCCGAAGCCGGAAGTGCGGGAGACAGGAAGAGGACGACGAGCAAAGTTCGGGTGAGACTCATGCGGCAGATCCATGCAAAAGTCGAAACGGGCTTGCTGTAAAGCCTATGGGTTTGCAAGCCGAAGGGGCGGGATGTTACGGTTTTGAGGGCCGTGTGCGGATTGCATTTCTAACAGTGCGTTTCCGAATTGGCGTCAGCGGAGCCTGAAGCGTGAGCGAAGGCGACGATTGCTCCGTGGTTCAATGAATCCTCTGGCCGTTTCGGCGTCGCCTTCGCTCACGTTTCAGGCTCCGCTGGTAACGCCGTTGATTTTGAAGCGCACTGTAAATGCTGCGGGCCGTGGCCGCTGGGAAACGGCCACGGCCCGCCTGGACTACTCAATTGACAAGGTCCGACCGATCAAGGCTTGCTGCCCGGAGCATTCGAAAGAGCCTTGAAGTAGTCTTCAATCACCACACGATACCGGGCGGGCAGGTCCTTGGTGATCTCCATGATCGCCTTGGCCCGATCCTTATCCGGCATGGTGCCCCAAGCCTTGGCCAGGGTTGCCAACTTCTTATCGTCGACCGTGCCGTTGCCGGCACCGCCCAGGATACCGCTATCCGGAGCTGGACTGCTCGACCTGGTCGTCCCCCCGCCCAATTTACCCGACTGACCGCCGGATGGGCAGGCGCCGCCGTTTCAGGTACCGCCTTTGGCTTGTTGCTCCATTTCCTTGATCAGCTCATCCAACCGGAAGACGATCTTCTTCTGGATGGTCTGAGTGATCTTGCCGCCGCGAGCCTGGCTCAGACGGCGTTCGCTGTTATCCATCAGCCGACGAATGTTGCCCAGATCCTTCTCATCCTTCTTCCAGTTGCCCATGTCGAGGAACATGATCGTCGCCAGCATCTTGTAACGATCTGGCGCATCGGTCACGTCGTCGATCAACCGGACGATGGACCGCATGGCATCGTCCTTCTTGATCAACGCATGCTCGGCAACGGCCCGATGGAAGAAATAGGCGGCCGGGTCGACCGTCTGTTCGGCCTTGATGCCCGAAAGAGCGGTCAGCGATTCTTCGTACACGCGGCCATTGGTCAGCCCGCGGGCGAACCCGAGGGCCAAGTTGGCTCGCAAGTAGATGTCTTGCTTCTCGTCCGTCAGGATCGCGGGCACGGCCTTGGGGGCATCGACGTCGGCATGGTTAGCCTCGGCCAGGACTTTCTTGGCCACGTCATTGCCGAGTTCCAACGAAGGCCAGAGTGCGATCGAGAACCGACGCTTCCGGCTGCGCCCAAATCTTGTTGAAGGCGGTCGGGTCGAACTTCCCGACCTTCTTGAGCCAGGCTTCCGCCTGGGCTTTGCCACCTCGGGCGTTGCCGCCCGAAGCGTACCGAATGTGAATTCGGTCTTGGTGTCGGCTGCCGAGGCCGACATCGTCGCCCCGAGCCCAAGCCCGGCGGCAACGACGGCCGTGGTCAGCCACTTACGAAGGGTCACGGTCTCACCTCCTCGTTCAAGCCCGCCGGGAGCGGGCGATTGTTACCTATCCAAACCTTCCGAACATAACCGGATCAATCCCGACTTCCAAGCTTCAACTGTCGAGTTCTCATTTTTCTCTAACACTCCAACAGCCGTTGTAGCTGGATTCGCCAGAATTCAGCACCTGGGCTCAGCGCTTTGCTGAATTCTGGCGAATCCAGCTACGGCCCACCTCAATCCGCAGCTCCCGAACCTTGGCTGCAATTCATGTTCCCGACCACCCAATTTCAAACTCGAAACTCGCCTACTGGTTCTTCTTGGTCACAATGGTGTTCACCATCGTCTCGATCCGATCCTGACGATCGCTCAAGTCCTGCAGTTCCTTCTTGATCTGCTTATCGTCCGACTGCTCGGCATCGGGGGTCTTGTCGCCATAGCGCTTGGTGCGGGCGTTTACCTGCTTTTGCAGTTCGCGGATCATTTTCAATTCGGCGATCTCGTCGAGCAGCTTTTGCAATTGCGGCTGATCGGGCGGGTTGCCGCCGGGCGGCGGAGGCGGCGACTTGCCGAGTTCCGGCTTGCGCCTTCTTCAAGGCGTCGCGCATCTGCGTCAGCGCGTCGATGATATCCTGCTCGATCGATTGCGTGTCGTCGCCGACATTGGCGTCGTGCAGCCGTTCCTTGACCCGACTCATGTCTTTGCGGACTTCCTCGAACACGGCTGGGAACGCCACCGCGGAACCTTCGTTCTGCAAGAGATTGATCGCCTTGTCCGCCTCGTGAATGATCTCCGCCTCCCGGTCTTCCTGCTTCTGGGCATTCTGGAAGTCGACTGGCTGAGCCTTCTTTTCCGGGTGCTTTTGAATCTGAGCGAAGATCGTCACCGTTTGGCCTTTGACCTCGATCTGCATTTGCAGCATCTTGTTGACCCGGGCCTCGAGGTTGGCGAGGATTCGCTCCAGCTCCTGCTCGCGAAGTTGCTTGAGACGCTTCTCCAACTCGTCGCGAGCCTCCTGCAACTTGGCAATCGCGTTATTGATGTCTTCGCTGGCCTTCGGCCGCTTGTCCTGGTCGAGGTTGCCAGTGGCGCTGTCTTCATCGGGAATCGCCTTGCGGACGCGTTCGGCGCCGGGCGCTTTCGGGCCTGGCGGCGGGGGATTTCCGGAAGGCGGGCTGCCGGAACTGCCCGGCTTCGGAGTGCCGCTTGCGGTGCCGTCGCTGGGCGAGCCTTTACCCTTGCTGCTCGCTTGCTGATCGCTCGGCGGCGACTTGGAAGCGGACCCTTTCTGATCGCCCTTATTGTCCTCTTTGTTCCGTGACTCGGCAGGCTTTTGAGCGGTCTTGTCGCCGGCCATCGGCTTTTTGGAGTCGCCAGCGCCTTTCGAAGGCGAACCCTTGGACGGCTTGCCGTCCGACGGCGGCCCGCCCTTGGACGGCTTGGAGTCGGCGCCATCCCCCTTCTTGGGATCGTTCTTGTCGCCGCCCGTCCGATCGTTGCCCTTCGGGCCCTTCGTATCTTCCTTCTTGTCGCCCTGATTTTCGTCCATCCCGCCTTGCTTGGGATCGCCCTTGGACACGCCGTTCTTGTCGCCGGCCGCTTTCGGTGCGCCCATCTTGTCGGCCAAGTTTCCCGTCTGGCCGCGAAGTTTACCCTGATCCTTCGCCAGCCGCTTGGGGTCACCCTTGCCGGAATTGGCACGGGCGTCCAGGATCTTTTCGCCGCGAATGATGCTGTTCAAGTCGGCTAGCAAGGCCTTGAGGAACTCTTCCTCGGCCTTGATCCGGGCCAACTCGTCGTCGCTTTGCAGGATTTCGAGGATCTGCTTGAGGACCTTGATCAGATCGTCGTTCTGATTCCTGGCGCTGGCAATGTCGTTGAGGCCGATGTCGTTGGCGCTCTTGGTCAACGTGCGAAGTAGGGTGGTGAATTTATTGTCCACGCCTTCCTTGTCGGCCAGATCGATCGCTTTGCGGAGGGCCTTGGCCTTGTCCTTGTCTTCGATTCGATCGCTTTTTTCAAGCTTCTGGGCCAGGGCCAAGAGGTTGGTGGTGAAGGCCTTGTAGCGTTTCTCCAGTGCATGCTCGCGGGCAATCAATTCCTTGAGGCTGCCGGATTGCGGAGTGACCGTCGGCGGCTTGGCGGGAGTCGTCGAGGCGACCGGCGGTTGGGCCTGCACGGTCAAGCTGGCAGCGAACACAGCCAGGGCAATCGCAGCGGTCGGCCAATGTCGGCTGAAACGGAGGGTCATGACAACCAACCTCCTGCAAGGGACGTTTGTTCAGTCCCCGGAGCTTCATCACGTCGATTCAGACGGCGTGCTTAGCCGTCCCTAACCTAAAAGACGACTTCGAGACCCATTAACAACATAGTAGCGGAATCGTTTTACCATTGTCACAAACCACTTACGTGAAGGCAAATGGATCTTTTCGGCCGGCGCCGCGCGCCCACGCCGCGATCCTGATTGCAAGCCTTTATTTGACAATCACTTTCACATCCTTCGCGTTGCCAATATCGGGCGTCACCCGGACAGAAAAACTCCCCTTCTTGAACCCAGCTGTGATTTCGAGCGCGAAATCGCGATCGTCTTCCTTCAAAGTGATTGTCGAAGGAATCTTGAGATCGCTGCCCGGGGAAGCTTCCAAACCTAAGGAAAACTTGCCGTTGTACAGGGCGCCGATGGTCACTGGTACACGTACGGTCAGCTTTTGGCCTGCGACCAGCGTCACCGCCGCGTCCGCCGGATTAACGACGACTTCGCGAAGTTCGCCCTGCTTGCCTTTCTCGATGATGGCGAGAATCTGCTGGTTGACATATTTCTGCTTGATGACGTCCTCGAGTTCGGTGATCACTTTCTTGAGATCGAGTCCCTGGCCGATGCCGCTGCGGATTTCGCGCAGTTTGGCGAGGAGTTTCGCGACCGCGGCCTGAGCGTTGAATGCCACTTCGGCTGTCGGCTGCCGCGACGCCGCCAGTTCGCCGTGCACCTTGGCGTAAGCCTCTTCGGTCTGCGGGAACTCAGCGGCAAGCACTTGGTTCAATTTGTTCACAATCTTGGTTTCCACATCGTGAATCAAGTGATCGGGCAAGCGATTCGCGCGGAATTCGAGCAGGATGCGGGCATAGTCGGTGGCGACCTCGGCCGTGATGTCCTTGCCCTTGCCAAACTGTTCGTAGATTTCACCGGCGCGCGTTTGCTCGGAAACGAATTTCTCCGGAGTATCGAGCGACGGGAATCGGATCGCCATCGATCGCAGCTTGGAGTCCATGTCGGCAATCCGGCGGATCGCGTCGTCCAGCTTGTCGGCCAGCCCCGCCTCCTCGCGGGCAATCTCGGTCAGCAGTTCGCCGTCGGAGACGAGTTTGAAGACCATCGTCTCCTTGTTCTGCCCGATCCCCGGCTTGGCGGCCTCGACGTTGGAGTCCACCGCCATCACATTGAGCGTCAGGATGTAATTCCGTTGCGCTTCCGATTCGGTGGAGCGCTTGAGCCCGGGGGCGACCTTCTTGAGATCGAAGCCGACCTCCTCGCGCACGGCGTCGGGCGGAAACGTCACCAGCCGCTGGACGGTCTCGTCGGCGCCGGCGGGCCGCGGACCGTCGAGGTTTTTCTGGATGTCTTCGAGTGCCAGCGGTCGTTTGGTAAACTCTTCCAGGAATTGCGGCACGGGCACGGCATTCTCGACCGTTGAAGTGGCCGGCCGAATCTGCGCTTCGGTCTTGGCGTGGACGGCCGCTCGATAGATCACGGCGCCAATGCTCGGGAATACCGGGGGGCCGTTGAAATACCAGCCCGCGTATTCGGCGCGCTTGGCGGTGACCGCCATCGGTTCGACTTCAAAATAGCTGAATACGTAGTCGACGCGATTTAGCCCCTTGTCGTCGCGCACCTTGCTTTCCTTGGTGAATGGAATCAGTGCTTGCGGCGTACACATGTAGACGCCGCCCACTTTGCGAATCACATCGACCACGACATCGACTTCGGGCGGCCGGTCTTCTTCCATGACGATCTGGATCGGCCGTTTGCTGGTGACGTTGTCCGTGTCCCGGAGGAAGATTTCGAATTCGGTCTGGCGGGTCACGAGGCGATTGTTCGCAGCCGTGAATTCATAACGAATGGTGTGCCCGTCTTCGATCGGCAAGGGTATGGGCTTCGGTTCGGTCGTATCGGCTTCGATGCCCGGGAACTTGCCGGGCTTGGGCAGGATCAACGCTTCGACGAGTTCTTTGTCCGACTTGCCGTAGAGAACAAATTCCGAACCCAGCGGAATGTCGAACCGCGATTTGTCGCCCGTGAGCGAGACTGCCTGGTCGCGAAGAATGTGTTTCAAACCCTTGAGCTTGGTCGGATCGGCCTGGTAGGGCTTCAGCTCGCTGGGCAGGTCCTTGGCGTCGGCGAATGGAGCTTTGTGATACAAGTACGCGGGATGGTACTCATCGCGCTTCAACTCGGTCAGCATCGGCGGAGGCACGAGCGTGATGAGCTTGGTCGGCGTGTCGTAGTTCTCGCCACGGGCGTAGAACCTGACTGATTCCTTGAGGTCCGAGAGCGTGCCGGAGAACTCATTGTTCCCCTCGCCCCGCAGCTTCATGTCGACGCGTGTCTTGGCGCCCCAATAATTGAGTTCCACTTCATCGGGAATCTTGAGCTTGCGGAGCTTGCGCGAGTTGCTCGAATCGGCGGCGCGCGCTTCAAGGCGGTTCATCGTCTCGGTGATGGCCGCCAACTGGCTCGAGAATTTCTCGCTCAAAAGCGCTTTGACGTCCTCATTTTCCAGAAACACCTGTTCGACGCGATCGACGGGCCACTTGCTCAAGTCGTCCGGAACCATGGCGACGTCGGCGGGTAGGGTCGGCGAAGTGAATGGATGGGCGCTGCCATACAGGAATGGCCCGTAGTCGACGGCGAAGCGCACGTCGCGGACCGGCTGGAGCGGCAATTCGGGCGGCTTGTCTCCGGTGGCCTTTTCGAGGTCGGCCCAGGTAAGCGGCCGCCAGCCGACCGGGGCCTTGTTGTCCGCGATCACCCACTTGTAGGCGGCGACGCGGACTTTCGGCGACGGAACATCGCGGCCGATGCGCATCTCGTCGCCGGGGAAATTCACGACTTCGAGATACGCCCGTCGCGGCCAGGCCGTGTTCTTCAGGAACACGTCGCGCTCGGCGAGAATCACCGAGACATCGGAGAACTCCTGGACAAACGCCTTGGGCGACGTCCGCGTTGCCGCACAAATCGCGATTCCCGACAGCAAGAACAGGCCAACCGTGAGACCGAGAAACACGCCGGCTTGCAGCCAGAGTCGCCGCCAGTTGAAAACCTTCTGAACCGGCACCTCGTCGATCTTGTCGCGGACATCGTCGATCGTTTTCTTGATCATGTCCGTCGAGTAGCCGTACTGCTTCGCCCAGTTGAGATCGCTCAATTGCACGGCCGTGATCAGTCGATCGCCCAGCAGTTTCGGATAGCGCTTTTCAAGCACCAGCGCCAGCGACGAGTTGCTGAAGTCGCGGGTCAAGCGAATAAAGATCTTGGTGACCAGCAACGCGATCAGGCCAGCGACCGCCAGCACGAGCGCGATCGCCCGCAACGCTTTGGGCGCATCGAGCGCCCAATCAAAGGAGAATACTTTGAAGACCCCGTAGTCGATGACCATCGCCAGCCAGAACCAGCACGCCAGAAACAGCGCGATCGCCAACACGCCCTCGATGGAAACGTAGCGGCGAATGATTCCGCGCAACCGGCCCAGCGGATGGGCGATCTTGGCATCGACCAAGTTCGGGTCCGCGGGGGCGTAGCGTTGTGTGGTGGTAGGCATCGGTTCCTGTAGGTCCTGTTGGTCCTACAGGTCCGTTCGGACCAATAGGACGTTGCCCAGTCTCTAAGCCAGCTTCAGCAACTTCCGCGTCAGCCATTCGACCGACAACAATCCGACAACCAGGAGCAATCCAAACGACAGCCGTTGCGGTTTGTCGGACAACCAACTCGTCAGAAAACTGGGCAAGGTAAGGCCCTTGTCCCAGTAGTCCTCGACCGCCCCGCGATTGCGCGACGTCTTCACGTCGGTCTTGAAACACTGCGGGATCAACTTCATCGATTCGTCATCGCCGAACTTGAATGCGAGGCGCTTGCCATCGGCCCCGCTGGCTGCCGCCTTTTGCAAGTTGAGAGCCAGAGCCGTGTCGCTCACTTGCATGTCCGCCAGTGGGCTGGCCATCTGGTACATCGACTTCGCGTCGGGCCGAGTGACATCCAGCTCCGGATTCGATTTGCGGATCTCGAACTTCTGGCGGAGCTTGTCGGTCGAGCTGGGAATCTCGACCTCAACGCTCCAGGTGCCGGTCGGGAACTTCTCGGGATTCGCGAGTTTGGCGATCTGGAAGTAGCCCTTGAACGGGTTCTCCTTCTTGGCGCCATACGGAACTCGTGCACGTATTTTTCGTGATACTTGGCTTTGAGTT
Source organism: uncultured Gemmataceae bacterium (assembly GCA_963773845.1). GTDB lineage: Bacteria > Planctomycetota > Planctomycetia > Gemmatales > Gemmataceae > SIAJ01. Next base: position 1,258,902 of record CAVZCU010000009.1, on the reverse strand, counting down.
TGGCGATCGCCTCGTCGCCCTTGGCTTTCTCGATTTCCGTTGGATACTTCTCCAGTTCGACCGGCTTGAAGGTGATCTTCGGCTCGGTTTTCGGGTCAACTGGTTTCAGCGACGGGTCGAGAATCTCGGCCGATGTCCGGATATACCCTCCGCTGCCCACCGCGGCCGACATCAGAATGCGCCCGCGATGCGATTGCTTGCGGCGGCTGCCGGCAGCGAGGTAGCGCGTGAACTTCGTCCAGAAGCGCTCGAAGTATTCGTTCTTGTATTGGCGGATGCGCCAGATTTCCGGCGAGCCAATCCAGCCAGTGCGCCCTGGCCGTACTGCATCACCGCCAGCCACGGCGGGGCCTTGCCGTCCGGCATCTTGATCGCGTTTGGATCGGGAAAGCGAGCGATCGGCGTGGCGACCGGCTTGATGTCGCGGCAGGGGAAATAGTTGAAGAAGCCGCGAATCACCCGGGCTTTGTCATCTTTCTCCTCGCGGCCGGTAAAGAACATTTCCCAGGCGGTTTCGACCTTGGGCAGCGAATCGTCGAGCTTCATGAAATCGAGATCACCGCCCAGATTGTCGAATTCGAGCCGCCAAGGCTGGTCGGCCGTCCGCTTGGCGGCCGCCAGGTCTGGATCGCCGGGCAACACCGGCAGAATGTCGATCAGTGGCTTGAACTTGTCGTCCGTCTCCGGCCGGGCAAGGTACTTCGTGAAAATGTGCCCGGCGACGAACAACAGGCCGCCCGCTTGCAGATCGACCCAGGTGCGGACCATCTGCGTTTGTTCCAGCGTGAGTTGGCTCCAATCGAGATCGAACGCGATGACCACGTCGTACTGGGCCAGGTTGTACCACTTCGTGGCCGGGTCGTCGGACTTCGCTTCCGTGTTGAGCACATCGGGGAAGCGGGTCAGTTGCCGATCCTTATCTTCGAGCAGATTAATCTTCCCTTCCATGCCGCCCGTATTCTGAACAAACACGCTCATGTCCGCCTTGTCGCGCAGGAGCTGGGTGATCAGGAATTGCACGTCGCGGCCGGGGGCGGAGCACGCGATCAGAATTCGCTGTGGCCGCTGCTGGACCTTGATCGGCACCCAATCGCTGACGTGCACCTTGTCCTGGAAGCGTTCGCCCTCCTGTCGCGGCGTGACCGCCCGCACCAGCCAGGGTTCCGTCGGCGGACTCTCCACCAACTGCTTTGGATTGTCCTTGTCTTTCAGCAGGTCCGGCGCCTTGTCGGGATCGATCACGAACTCGGCCTGGCCGTGCGGGGGCTCGCCTGGTTGAAATGTCAATTCGCCCTGGATGGGAACGGTGCCCCCGTTCTTCGGCAACTTGATTTCGAGCGTGACCGGCACCTTTTTGGCGACCAGCCCTTCGCCGTCGACTTCGACGATGACTTTGAAAGGCTCGTTGGGCGGCGTCTGTTCGGGCGCCTGCACATCGGTGATCCGCACCGACGTGCTCCGGAGTTCCGAGCCGACCACGATCGTGAAGACCGGGATCTGCTCGCGCTTGGCTCGGACCTTCAAGTCGTCGATCGCTGGATTGGAAAGTGCGCTGGTCGAACCGAGATTGCTCTGCCCGTCGCTGAAAACAATGATCCCCTGGACCATGTTGCCGGTCTCGCGGTTCACCAGCGCGAGCAGCGAATCGGGCACGTTGGTCGCGGTGCCGAGGGATCGAGCCACCTCAACGCGTGTCAAAAGCTTGTCGCGATTCGATTGGAGAGCCGCGGCGTCATCGAGCGACAGATCACCGGGAATTGCTTCTTCCTTGGCGTCGTGCCACTTGGTCGCCCAATCGGCATTGCCCGGCGTATTGCCATCCCAGGCCCGCGTGGCTTTGACCTTGGCGGCGCCCTCAGCGGACAGGCCGCGCAACAGCCACGGCTTGAAGTCGTAGTTCGCAAACGCCTGCCAATCCTCGTTGTGCCAGGCATTGCCGCTGACCGGCTCAGTCTGCGCCATTGCTCCGGGCGACTTTGTGGATCGGAATCGATTCGCCGTCCGGGCCCTTTTCAATCAGTTGCGACTCCTCGTCGAGCCGATTGCCGAACCGATAGACGTACACCGGGTTCTTGTCGAGCAGGTCCTTGATAAAGCCGACCTTCTCGTCCGAGAGGTAATTCATCACCTTGGCCAGCCGCGTCGTCGGCCGGGCGCTGGTGGGATCGTCGCTCAATTGCGCCATGGAGTCGGACACGTCGAAAACGACGATCACGCGCGATGCTTTTCCGTCCGTTCGTAACCCTGCCGGGCCGGCATCAAAAACATCAGTGCCAGAAGCAGGTAGACGCAGACGCGCAGCCCCGCCAGGGGCAACGCCCAGTACCAGCGCACGGTGCGCGAATCCTTGATGTACATCCAAACGACGAACGCAATCCCCACCAGCAGCACAGCGGCAAGAATGATCAGCCAATATCGCCCGTCCATTTCGCGACCAAAGACTTTGAAAGTCTCCGTAAGCCGTCGAAAGACGAATTCGGACTCAAGTTGCGTGCCTTGATCGTTCATATTCTCTCCGCCACTCGCGGCGTAGTGTTCCCTTATGCCCCCGCCATTGCCGGCTGGCCCAGCGTTCCCGCCGGCAGCGGCCCGCCAATTTCCGCGGGGCGTGTGTTGAAACTGAGCCGTACGGCCATCGCCTGTTCGAAGATCAACGTCATCAAAATGATGAAGTACAGCCAGGGATTCTCCGATAAATCGCGCTGATGCGCGATCAGCTTGTCCTTGAGCGAATCGTCGGTCGCCGTATGCAGCGATGCTCCGTGCGAGATTTGCACGATGTCGTCGCTATTGGCTCGGGCCAGGTTGCTCTCGGCGAGGGCGTCCACGTTGTACGGCAAGGCTCGGTAGTCGGGTTTGGTGGCGCCAATCTCGGCGACCTTGGTCGGGTCCGATCGCTTCTCGAGGAAACGATAGATATAGATGCCCGGGTCGTTGTGTCCGTCCGTCGCGTGCAGTCGGTACGCATCCGCCTTGTCGTCGGTCGGCATGACGACATCGCCAACCGGCTTCACGACGGTCTTGTTCGCTTTGGCATCCTCGGAGACGTACCATTTGCGGACTTTCGAGTCGTACGCGTTGCGATCGAGCGCGAATTCAAATGCACCGCCTAGCACCAAGTTCGCGTCGGTGCCGGCGCTGGCGAGGTAGCCCTGCATGTTGATCATGAGCGGCGGGTAGTAAGCCCGACCAAAGCCTTCGAGATCGTTCCACGAGGCGCCGGCCGAAGTCATGAACGCCGTAACGCGGCCCTTGCCGAACGATTTGGTGACATACAGAGGGTCGCCGTACTTCACTTCATCGCGCAACTTCTCAAAGTCCTCGCGGAGTTGAGCGTAATCGGCCATCGCCCAGAACTCCACCAGCCCGGGCCGTTTGGTCGCCTCATCTCCCCGATCTTCGAGCAAGAGCGTCAATGCTTCCGCAAGGACGTACAACTCCGAGGTCGAGCCGGCAATTCGCCGCAACTCGCCGCGGAACCGCTTGAGCGTGTCGATGTATTTCTCGGTCTTCGGCGTCGGGTTTTCGATGATCGGCAACAAGCGGTCGGTCAGGTCGTTGACCGCCTTGGTGTAATTGTCGATCGGCTTCATGTTTTGCAAATAAACGAGCGTCTCGACCCCGCCGAGCCCGCTGCGAAGTTGCTGCTGGTTGACGCTGACGTAGCGATCGATGACGACGAAATTGAAGAACTTTTCGTACTCGTCTTCCTTCACCGTCTGGCCGCGATTGTCCTTGTAGAGTTTTTCGAGGGCCGGGTGATTCTGCATCGAGCGGCGAACGAGCAACTTCTTATTGAACGTCAGGCTGCGCTTGATCTTCTCCTCCCGACGCTTGTCGTCCGGCACATCCGTGCCGATCAGTTTGGCCAGCGGCACCGGGAACAGGCCTTCGCCCTTGCGATAGAGCCGGTCGTTGTAATCTTTGATCGTGTCCGACTTGATGCTCGGTCCCATGAAGAAGCCGACACCGCCCCCGCCACGAGCGTAGTCCTCGAGGTTCTTGCGGGCCGAGTCGGACAATTTCGGCACGTCGCAAATGTAAACCGAGGCATAGGGCTGCAGATTGAGGTTTTCCAGGTCGGATGCATTTTTGACCTGAACGTCGTACCCCTTGATCGGCTCGGTGAACAGCTTCCACAGGAAGTACGATTCGGCTTCCTTGGTGCCGCGTTGAGCGGGCTGGTTGTCGACGATTAAGATCGGCACGCGTTCGCGAACCTCGACCACCGTGTAGCGCACATTGTCCTCGGCAATGCCGCCCGCCTCGCCTTCGAGATGCACGCTGACGAGGATGAAGCGATCGCTCGGGAAAGCGTCGTCCCCTTCGGGGTCCGGGCCCTTATCGAGGCCCGAACCGAGCGTGATCTTGGCGATGGATTCGCCGTTCGGCGGCACCGATGCGAGGGCGACGGCGCCATCTTCGCGGACCTGACCGTTCACGCGCAGCCGCAGAAAGACCCCCTTCTTTTCGCTGTTCGAGTAGTTGTGCACCTTGACCGTGAACTCGATTTCCTTGTTCCGGGGCACGATGCGGGCGTCGGGCTCGAATTCGACAATCGCGAGGTTGTCGCTCGCTAGCGGCATCTTCTGCTGAGGCGTGCGCTCGGGCGTCACGCAGTCGAGCAAGTGTGCCTCGACTCCTTCGGTCTTTAATTGCTCGAACAACTGGCCTAACGATTCCTTATTGCGCTCGCCCCAATCGACGCCGCGGAAGTCGCCGACCACGTGCAACACGGGCCGCATGGTGTTTTCGGACTCGAACTGCGACTTGGCGGCTTTGAGCCCTTCGGCGAGATTGACGTGGCGAAGAGAAGGCTTGAAGCCGGCAAGGTAGCTGCGCATGTCGTCGACCGCAGTCGGGTTGAGCCGGCCGAACGATCGCGGTTGATCGAGTTCCGAAAGGCGAATGAGAGTGCAATATTGCGGGCTGCTGGCCTGGGCCGCGGCGGCGGCGATGTGATCGACGATTTGCTTTTTGCCTTCGTCGTGGACGGAGCGCATCTGCCCGTCGTCGGCGCGAATCTGGTCGCTATTGCTGAGCGTATCGTCCCAGATAATGACGTGCAGCGTACTGTTGCCCCCTTCCTTCGACTTGTCGCAGCCAATGAATCGAGCGAGCAGTAGGCCGACGAGCAAGCAGAGAAGGATGCGCAAAAACAGCAGGATCATCTGCTCGATGATGAGCTTCCGCCGCGACCGCTTTTGCGACTTGAGGAGAAACTCCATCGCCGCCCAGCGGATCCGCTTGAAGCGCATCCGGTTGATCAAGTGAATGATGATCGGGGAGCTGATCAAGAGCGCCCCAGCGATCATGGTGAACGGATTGGTAAAGAGAGAAAGCATTTATTGTGTTGTTGCGTTCACGGGTTGCTCTTATAGGTCCTAGAGGTCCTATAAGTCTCATACGACCTATAGCGAATTAGCCCGCTGTAACCTTGGCCCCGCCCGACCGTATCGCCATCCGACGGTGCAGGAACTTCGAAAGCACGGCGTCGAGGTAATCACTCGTCTTCACCAACGAATAGTCGATGCCCATTCGGCTGCACCCGCGGCGGACTTCGATCAGGTATTCTTCCAACGCTTCGATGTAGCCCTCGCGCAGCGACTTCGGATCGCACAGAAGGTTGGGCAGTTCTTCCATTCCCTCGAAGCGCGTCGTGCCGGCAAAGGGGAACGTTAATTCGTCGTCGTCCATGATGTGGAAGACCATCACGTCGTGCCTGCGGGCCCGGAGCATTTCCAATCCCTTGAGCAAGGGATCGCGATCGCAGAGCAAATCGGAGAACAGGATGATCATGCCGCGTCCGTGGGCGCTTTCGGCGACGCGCTTCATGATCTTGAGGGGGTTCGTCTTCTGCCTCGGCTTACTGGCATTGAGCGTTTGCACAATGCCGTCCAGATGAAGCTGGGAGCCTCCACGCGGCGGCAAGGTCGCGCGCACGTCGTCGTCGAAGGCGATCAGGCCGACTGAATCTTGCTGCCGAATTGCCAGAAGCGCCAGGCACGCCGCGGCGGTGCAGGCATATTCGTACTTATTGAGCGTTCCTGCCCGGCGATGTTTTTCGACGCCGTAATGCATCGACTCCGAAACATCCACAACCACTTGTGCCCGCAGGTTCGTTTCGGCTTCGAATTGCTTGATGTAAAAGCGATCGGTCTTGGACCAGACCTTCCAGTCGAGGTGGCGAATATCGTCGCCGCGCACGTAGTCGCGATGCTGGGCAAACTCGACGGAGTGCCCGAAGAACGGCGAACGGTGCATGCCAGCAATGAAGCCTTCGACAATCTTCTGGGCCCGCAGATCGAGGCTGGAAATCCGCGCAATGACCTTGGGGTCGAAGAAACGTCGAGCGTCGTCGTCTTTGTCTGCCACGGGTGTTCCGATCCAATTTCGGGAAGTTACTTCTTCGCGGTTACGGGCGGCGGCTCGAAAGAATCAGTTAGCACTGACTACCTGAATCGGATCAGCATGCACCTGGATGCCGCCCTCGTCGTCCTGCTGCTTCGGCGGATTCGAAAACCACGACGATAGCTGCCGTCGATTACCGCGATCTGCCCACCATGCGGCAGCCGGAACGAGCACGCCGATCGCCAATACAGTCCAAGCGATAATCTTCGCCGCCCTTCGTCTCGCTCGTTCCTCATCCGAGTAACGTGTCGAATTCCTCCAACGTCGCGACCGAATACAGCGCCTCCTGTAGGGAGCGCAATTTGTCCTCATCTTGCAGATTGCGCACACGTTCCAACAATTGCAGCCCCGATGCGCCGAAACGCTTCTCCAGTCCAAGCTGGATTCCTTGTCGCAGGCCCTCCTTGAGGCCCTCCTTGAGGCCCTCCTTGAGGCCTTCCTTGAGGCCTTCCTTGAGGCCTTCTTTACGCCCTTGCTCTTGTCCTTCCTGAATGCTCGCGTTCTTAATCCATAACGCGTCGCGCGCTTGCTTCAGTCGCCCCTCATATAATTCGCGTTCGCGATCAGTCTGGAACATGACTTTCATCACCTCCACGGCCTGCCGGATTGCTACATCGTTCAGCGTAGCTGGAATTCCTTTTGACTCCAATTCCTCGGCGTGGTTTAGCAGGTAGCACCATTGGTCGAGAGTGGTTGTCACCTGTTCCGCTGTCATGTGGATCTTCGGCAGCTCGATCGTGTGCAGTGAAAAACGATCGGTTAGCCGCAAACTCGGGTGCTTAACCGAGCGAATCTCAAAAACAAGTGATGATCGGGCACCTCGTTGAACATCACGCCGTTGATGATGTGAATCGCCACGGTCGGAGCCAATTGCGTGTAGTCGTCTCCTTGCTTCAGTTGGCCAGTGTAGACCGATGCCCAGTAGTAGAGTCCGCGCTCGGCATGCTTGGGGGCCAATACCATTTGCATTTCGATGTTGATCAGCGTGCCATCGCCGAGCCGGGCCTTAATGTCCAGGATGGAAAGCTTGTCGTCGGGCGCCTCCATCGCATTGAACGGATTGAGCAACTCGACTTCGCGAATGTCCAATTTGAGGATCGCTCGCAACAGCGAAATCAAAATGGACTTGTTCGCCTCGCTGCCAAATAGACACTTGAATGCAAAATCGACTCGGGGGTCGATGGGCATTCGCGCATCCATTTGATTTCATGCCCTCATGAGGTAAAGATCTTCTTGAACCGCTCGTCTTTCTCCAATTCGCCGACTCGGGTCGGGGTCTCTTCGAGCAGTTTCTTGACCACCGTGTCGGTCGTGACCCCTTCGGAGGCGGCTGTAAAGTTAGCGAGGATGCGGTGGCGCATGACCGGTAGAGCCAGGGCCTGAATGTCGTCGTGGGAGACGTTCTCGCGGCCATAAAGGAGTGCCCGGGCCTTGCCACCGAGAATGAGGTTCTGCACCGCTCGCGGACCCGCGCCCCAGGAGAGCCATTCCTTGATGAATCGCGGCACGCCCGGCTCGCTGATGCGCGTCTGCCGCACTAATGCCAGCGTGTACTTGATCACTTCGTCGGCGACCGGAACCTTGCGAACGAGCGTTTGCAATTCGAGGATCTGATCGCCCGACAGAACCGGCGTTGCTTCATCCTGGATCAGCGCGGTGGTGCGGCGGGCAATTTCCATCTCCTCGTTGAAGCTCGGATAGCGCACGAACACCTTGAACATGAAGCGGTCCTGCTGCGCTTCGGGCAGTGGGTAGGTGCCTTCCTGCTCGATCGGGTTCTGCGTGGCCAAAACGAAGAACGGCGACTGCAGCGGGTGCCGGACGCGGCCGACCGTCACTTGTCGCTCTTGCATCGCTTCGAGCAGAGCGGCCTGCGTTTTCGGCGGCGTGCGGTTGATTTCGTCGGCCAGAATGACATTGGCGAATAACGGGCCGCGCATGAATTTGAATTCGCGGGCGCCGGTTGAGCGGTTCTCCTCGATGACTTCCGTGCCGGTGATGTCGGCAGGCATCAAGTCCGGGGTGAACTGGATACGGCTGAAATCGAGTGACAAGCATTTAGCAAGCGTCGAGATCATCAGCGTCTTCGCCAGGCCGGGCACGCCTTCCAGGATGCAGTGGCCCCGCGAAAACAATGCGATCAGCAATTCTTCGATCACGTGATCCTGGCCGACGATCACGCGGCCCAGTTGCTTCTTGATGTCCTTGAAGGCGTTTTGAACGCGCTTGATCGCTTCCAAATCGTTTTGGCCAAGGGAAGGGGCCTGTTGCTCGCTCATGCTAACTCTCAATAAGTGGTTGGCAGTTCGTGATTGGCTCGGGTTTCCATACGTCCTATAGGTCTTATGGGTCCTATACGACCTATATGTTGGTGGCACTACCGTTGATAAATCGGCAGTGTTCCGTTCTCCAGTTGCAGGATGGTCAGGTTGATCGCGGTGGCGAACACGGGGCCGACATAGCCGCCGCTCCAGGAGCCGTCCGACGATTGCGTGCTCTTGATGTACTCAAACATCGTCTTGCGGAACTCCGTCCATTTCATGCCGTGCTTCTCGCCGGGGAAGAGTTTCTCCCACCCGTCGTCGCCAAGCACGTACATCGCCTGCGAGAAGTAGTAGTTCTGATACTCATCGTGCGCGAGCCGACCCTTGCCGAATGGGATGTTCTTCTGGCAATACTTGAGCCATTGCTTCGCGAGGTCCGATTTATATTCGCCCTGGCTGAACGCGCTGGCGACTGCTGCGGCCGTCAACGGCGGGCGTTCGCCTCCCGCGGCTGCAAACCCACCGTGTGCCAGCGAATAGATCACGCCGCCGTTCGGCGTCGTCGATTTCTTCAAGTAATCGACTGACTTGTCGATGATCGACTTGGGAACGATGATTCCCGCATTGCGGCAGGCTCGCAACGGCTGCAACTGCGTTACGGTCACCGACCCTTCGTCGAAGTTGCCGCCTTCGCTCGCCGACACATAGCCCCAGCCACCCTTGTCCGTTTGCGCCTTGCCCGTGAACTCGACAGCCTTGGTCAAAAGCTTTTCCAGATCCCGGCGGCGCTTTTCGTCTTCTTCTTCCCCGTAGACACTGGCGAGGAACAGGAGCCCAAAGCCGTGGCCATACATGTAACGGCTGGCTTCGGTGGGATTGTTCGGGTTGCCCAGCAGGCCATTCGGCTGCGAACGCCGCATGAACCATTCGACCGCCTTCTTGATGTTCTGCGAGTACTTCCCCTCGCGCATCGTGCTCCCTTCCATCAAGAGAGCCATGCCCGCAAGGCCGGTCATCGTCGTCGGGTATTGCCCGCCGTGGGCTTCCCAGTTCCCTTCGCTCTTGTTTTGATTCTTGGCCAGCCACTCGAGACCACGGCGGATATTCTCACGAACGTCGATCTTGGCCTCGTCCGCCCACAAGGTTGAGGGAGTAAACGCCAAGCCGGCGGCGGAAGCTAGCAGCGCGCGACGAGTAATCCGCTTCATGGCAACAGTTCTCCGACGGGTGGAAAACAATGGACCATCAAGAATGACGAATGAAACGGGCTTTACTCACGGTGCAAACTGTGCAAACTTCCAACTTGATGAATCCGTCTTCGAAAAAATCTAGGCAGCACAATGGTTTAGGTCAAACGCCAGTCCGAGATTCCCCAAAGCGGATGGCCAACGTAACCGCTATAACCGGGTTGTTCGGCTCTCACAGTCAATCAGTTGTTCGGATGTCGCCTTTTCATGCCGGCGGCTCAGGAGAGCTGTTCCAAATCGACTCTTAGGCAGCCGCGCAAATAAATCTACCGGTCACTGGGGCTCAATGATGAGGCTCCATTTGGGCAAGGTCTGGGAACGGATCAAGCGGCTCGCGATGGGGGCAAATGCGGTTTGGGTTAGCCGGACACCGCGTTCGTAAGTCGTGGTGACCGCGGATCAACGGGTGAATCGTCCGCCATGTCATCGTGCCCGCCCAGCGCAAGGCTTGCTCGATCGAATGCAGGAGCGTGCCGTTCCAGTGCTGCTCCAAGATGCCCCAGCAACGCTCGATGGGATTGTACTTGCTGTGGTACGGCGGCAGGTACACCAGTTCGACTTCGATCCGGTGGCGATCGACGAACTCCACGAGGCGTTTCATGAACTGCGTGCGGCAACTGGCAATCTCGGGACCATTATCGAGTTCGATGTGCAGTCGCTGGACGCCCAGATGAACCGTCTTCCGCTCGTTCCACCATTGATCGAGACCATCGGCGATGAAGTCGCTGGTTTCTTTCGAATGGCCGAACAGGAACCACGGTTGCTGGATCGTCACGTTGCCGCGATTCAACTCCAGCACGCCGAACGGGACCAGCACGGCGTCGGGAGACATGTCGTGATCGACGGCCCTGACGGGTTCGATGCCGCGTGCCTGACCGCCGCGGGAGAATTCGCCGATCTTGACTTTCGCTTTGGTGTCGAGGGAGATTCTCAGCGTGTCCGCTTCGCTCGCCGTCCGAATGCGGGCGGCTTGGACGTTCGCGAAGATCGCGTCGGTTTCGGGAATTTTTTTTCGGGACGGGCTTTGAGGACCCGGCGGAGCCGGTAGCCCAGGCGGTTGAGCAGACAGCCCACCGTCTGCCGGCAGGGTACGAAGCCCTTCAACTCGGGCTCGGCTTTCAGGGCCTCGCGAACAGCCTTGGCGGTGATCCGGGTGAACGCCAGGGTGGTCTGAAACTTGGGGTCGGCCTGCGCATGGGGGTCGACCAAACGATGGACATGCTCCTCGAGTTTCGGGCAGAGTTCTTCGGTCTTTTTGCGTCCGCGGAGGTGACAGGCGTCCAGGCAACGGATGCCGGTACGGAGTTCGCCGAGCCCCGTGATCACCGCTGCACGTCCCCAACCGAAGGTCGTCTCCGCCTCACGGGCGGAACCGTTGCAGTATTTGATGGCGGTCTCGGCTTGGAACTGTCGGCGCCGATAGCCGGTAAGAAGCTTAGTGGCTGACTGGATGGTCTGAATGACATCTTCCGTGAGCGGTGACATGGCCGTCTCCTCCTTGAGACAGGCCTACTCATACACGATTGGGCGGAATGATGGTAGATCATTTCCACGCCGCTGCCTTAGATTGTCGTCGACGAGAATCCCCCATCAACCACGATGTTCTGGCCGGTGACAAACGACGACGCTCGCGGCGAGGCCAGCCAAACGACCGCTCCGCCGAGTTCCGAGGCTTCGCCGAACCGGCCCATCGGTGTGTGGCCAATGATCGCCTGCCCGCGTTCGGTATAAGTGCCGTCTTCCTTGAGCAGCATTCGCCGATTTTGCTCGGCCGGAAAGAAGCCGGGCGTGATGGCGTTGACGCGAACGCCGTTGGTGGCCCATTCGCGGCCGAGGAATTGGGTGAGATTGAGCACCGCGGCCTTCGCCGCCGAGTAGGCGACTACGCGCGAGAGCGGCAGAATCGACGAAATGGACGCAATGTTGATGATGCTCCCCTTCTGGGCCGACACCATGGTTTCGCCGAACACCTGACACGGAAGAAGGGCCCCGCCGACCAAGTTAAGGTCGAACACATCTTCCCAGCCTTCGAGCGATAGTTTGCAGAAGTCGCCTCCCGGTGGCACCGTTCCTTCCGGCTTGTTGCCGCCGGCGCCGTTGACCAGCACCGTCACACTGCCCCAGGCTTTGATGACCGAATCGCGAGCCCGAGTCAGCGAGGCTCGATCCATCGCATCGGCCGCCACAAACATCGCCCGCCCGCCGGCTTTCTCGATCGCGCGGACGCAAGCCAGCCCCCGTTCCTCGCTACGGCCAGCAACCGCGACCCGAGCGCCGGCGCCCGCGAGCGCCTGGGCCATCGCTCCACCGAGAACGCCTGTCCCGCCAAGTACCACTGCGGTTTCATCGGACAAATCGAACAGGTTGCGGCTCATGATTTCTCCACGAAGAGCGGCCGGATATGTCGCTCGTACAAGTTCGCAGTCACGTTGCGCGAAATGCTCGGCGCACAGGTTTTTAGCATTTGCAAGTAGCGATCACCCATCTGGGCAGCGACTTTGAAGCCGACGTGGACGAGTTGCCGTAACGATGGATTGAACGCCGGATTTGCCGGCTCATGGCGTAGCGCGCTTACGAATTGCTCGGACGTCCAGCCGGCAACTGCGTCGGCCGTCGGCAACTTGGAGGCATCAATATCGATCACCGTCGCGTACGGGGCACATAGTTCATCCTTCTTCTTCAGAGCCTTGGCGTAGATCTCCTTGGCCAGCTCAAGGCCAGCGCCGCCCGACTCCGCGAGGCCAATCACCTCTTCCAGCCAGGTGGTCCCCGCGGTCTTCAGATGCAGACCGGCGCCGAAGTCGCGAATGGCCCGTCGAATGGGGGCATAAATCGAGAACTTGTCGCTGCCGCTATGAACGCTGAGTTTCAGGTTGGCGGGCAAACCGAACTTCCCAATGGCGAACGCAATCACAGCGAGATCTTCGCGGAATTCCTTCTCGAACTGCTTGAGATCGCCGACGTAATCCACTCCCTTGTTGAATCGGCCGGTGAACTTGGGAGCAATCGTCTGCACCGGCACGCCTTCGTCGGCCAGTGCCGCGAGGATCACCAGCAACTCCGGCGGTGTTTGCGGGGCATCCGTCTCGTCCATGGAGACTTCCGTAATAATTCGGTCGGCTCCTTTCGCCGCCGCGATCTTGCGGTAGATGGCGCCCGCATCCTGGACGGCTTTCAGATACTTGCCGGCAATGCGCTCAACGTCCGAGCGCGAAATCGGAAACGGCGCGTGAATGCCGGGGATTTCCACGCGGCCGGTGAGGTCCGGATGTTTGTCGACAAATTCTTTGATGGACGCGGCCGTTGCCGGCTGGCCAATGGAATCGGCTACATCAATCGTGAAGAAATCGCACGGTGACAAGAACCGATCGACGGTATCGAGCCGAATGTGGTCGGCGTCGAGATGATAGGGCAGTTGCCAGGCGACGTCACGGACGGCCGCGTCGGCAGCGGCCCGTGTCGCCGACGGCTCCGAGCCAATGATCAAATGCTCGCGGTTCGACTTGTTCCAGACGGGAATGACCTCGACGCCATTTTCCAGGGCGGTCATACATGCCCGTAATTGGGCCACGGCCTCATGGGCAAACCGATCGCCCATGCCAATGGAGTATTTCGCCAGCGTCAGCATGATGGAGGGTCCGCGGTGGGGCAGTCAAAGTCTGCGACTTACAGTGCGTTTCCGAATTGGCGTCAGCGGAGCCTGAAGCGTGAGCGAAGGCGGCGATTTGCCCCGTGGTTCACCGAATCCTCTGGCAATTTCGGCATCGCCTTCGCTCACGCTTCAGGTTCCGCTGGCAGCCCGTTATTGAAGCGCAGAGTTAGTCTATTGCTGAAAAATGGAATGCACGGCGACGATTCTGAAACAGAGTGATGGAGACCGTTGCCGCACAACTTTCGGGATCTTTACCACCAGCCCGAACTACGATGGGCGTTGGTACCACTCGAGAGGAACCAGAACAATCCAAAGATGGAGGGCGGCGATACCTTGGCAACGATCCTCGACGACGTCGAGTTGTCCTCAGTCGATGTCCCCATGGAGCTGACGCTCGTCTTGAACGAGGGCCTGAACGTTCCGGCGTGGCCGGCGCGATAAGTGATCTTGATCGTCTCCTTTTCGCCGGCCGCGAGGTTGCCGATCGTCCAGACGCCGGTGGACTTATCGAAGTCGGTGGAGTTGGACGAAACGAATTGCAGGCCGGCGAAATTGACGAGCCCCGAGACTCCGGCCACCGTCCCGTTTCCTTTGTTGCGAACGGTGTAGGTGATGGTGACCTTTCCACCGGGCGCTACGGTTGCGCTCCCGGGGGTTTGCGAAACGGCGAGGTCGACGTTGGCGTGCTCGCCAAACAGATAGCCGGTCGCCGTCGCTCCGGAGGTCAGCGCGATGCCGGAGATCTCGTCTATTGTTGCGACCGGGTCGCCCCCCGCCGAGCCCGCGGTGCTCGTTCCTTCCGTGAAATTGGTGGGTTGCGTCTCCGCGAGTTTGTACGTGCCCGGTCGCAGCCCGGCGAACGAGAACGTCCCGTCGGCGCTCGTCGCTGTGGACTGATTGATTGCCTGCCCTAGGTCATTCGATCCCGTCAGGACTACGGTGACGCCGGCAATTCCCGGTTCTCCGCCGGCGGCCTGCGATCCGTCGTCGTTCACATCATCGAATACGGCCCCGCTGACGCTCGTGCCTCGGACTTCGCCGAAGTTGAAACCGCCACTGCTTGTCGCCATCGAGGTCAGGTCGATTCCGGTGAACTGGTCACTTGCTGGAGTGGCGGCTGCGGGAATACCATTCTGCTCTTTGCCATCCAGGAAGTTGGCGGGCTGTGTCTCCGCCAGCGAATAGGTTCCGGGGGTCAAGTTGTTGAAGGTGAAGTTGCCGTTGGCGTCGGTCGTCGTCGGTTGGGGCGCGATCGTTCCGATGACGACACCGGTTCCCGACAAAGTCACGGTAACGCCCGGAATGCCGGCCTCGCCATTGTCCTTGACGCCGTTGCCATTCGCATCTTCGAATACCGACCCGCCGGTGCTCACAAGGGGGACTTCGGCGAAGAGATAGCCGGTCGCCGCAGCGCCGTCCGCGAGTGGGATACTGGAAACAACGTTCGAAATGATCGCATTGCCGCCCGAACTGCCCGCCGTGTTCTTGCCAGTCTGGTTGGCGGGTGAGGCAGGCTGCGTCTCGGTCAGCGTGTATGTGCCGGACGCGAGATTGTTGAATGTGAAATTGCCCGAGGCATCGGTCTGAACCGGCAGTGGCGCAGCCAGGTTGCCCCCGGTCAAGGTGATCGTGACTCCTGGAATCCCTCGATCCACGCCGTTGAATGTGCCCGAATTGTTGAAATCGAGGAACACCCGGCCCGCAATGCTCGCGTTGGTCGGCGCCGGCTGGTACAGCCCGAAATCGACGGTCAAATCGCATTGATTGTCCGGAGTGGCGCTATCGTTGTTCGCGCTTTCGCCGGTCGGCATCGTCGCATTGGGGCCAACCGCGATGGCGCTGCTGCGAATCGTTCCGCCAGAGCCGAGAGTACCGTTGGTCGTTCCGTGATCCCGTTTGTCGGTCGTGCCGGTCGGGGCCGGCTCGAACGCATTGCCGTTGCCGGTGCTCGAGCGGAACCCGAGCAACGAACCGCCGGCGTTGAAGTTCGTCGCCGCAAGTTGCACGACATAACTGCCGGATACCAGGTTCGAGAAGAGGTACTGTCCGTCGGTATTGGTTGTGGTCGTCGCGACCAGTGAATTCCCGTGATTCACATCGAGCAACTGTACTGAAACGTTGGCCATTCCATTTTCGCCGGCGTCCTGGATGCCATTGTTATTCAGATCGTTGAAAACCAAGTTGCCGACACTGAACTTGCGGAAGACGCCGAAGTCCACACTCAGATTGGTATTGGCACTGCTGTCGCCATCGTTGACCGGTTCGGCGCCCACGCCAAGCGTGATGACGCCGCTCTCGATGACGCCGTTCGCCTGCCCCAGCGTGCCGGAAATCTGCCCGTCGTCGTTGTTGTCGATGTTGTTGTCGGGGTCGACAGCCGGCTCGAACGTTCCCGTGGCCGAGCCGTTCGTTCCGGTACTGCTCGTGAAGCCGACGAGCACTCCCGAGCCGGTGAAATTGCTGCTGGCAATCCGGACTCGGTAGTCCCCGGAATTCAAGCCGGTGAAGCTGTAATTACCCTGCGCCTTGGTCGTATCCGTCTTGAGCACGTTACCCTGCACGTCCACAAGTTGCACGACCACGCCGGCCATCGGCGATTCGCCGGAGTCAAACAGCCCGTTATCGTTCGCATCGATGAATACCGTGCTGCCCAAACTCACCGTTTGCGGCGGGGGCGGCGGCGTGAGGCCGAAGTCGAGTGTCAAATTGGTGTTGGCGTTGCTGTCGCCGTCGTTGGTCGGCTCGCCGTTCGCTGCCAGCGTGATCGGCCCGCTGACGACGAACCCGCCGCTGCCCAGAGTTCCACTGGCCGTTCCGTTGTTATCGTTGTTGACATTGTTGTCGGCAGTCGCCGAAGACGTTGTGCTCGGCGTGAAGCCGACGAGACGAGCACTTGTGTTGACGGAATTGAAATTGCTTGCGGACAGGCGCACCTTGTATGTGCCCGCGGATAGTCCGCTGAATGAGTACAAGCCGCCGCCGCTCGTCGTGGTTGTTTTGCCGACGACGGGAGTCCCGGACTGATCGAGCAATTCGACGCTCACGCCGTCGATCCCCACATCGGCGGCATCGAACGTGCCGTTATTGTTCGTGTCCTGAAAAACCAGGTTGCCGATCGTCAACGATGCCACTGCAACCGGGGGCACAACACCAAAATCGAGCGTCAGATTCGTATTCGGATCGGAATCACCGTCGCTGGTCGGCTCGCTTCCAGCCGACAGGTTAATGGATCCACTGACGATGACGCCGCCGCTGCCCAGCGTTCCGCTAATGCTCCCGTTATCGTCATTGTTCACATTGTTGTTCAGATCGGCGCCGTTGAACGTGCTGCTGGTGTAGCCGGCAAGCGCTCCGCCGGCGTTGAAGTTGCTCGCCGCGATTCGGACCTTGTAGGCGCCCTCCGCAAGGCTCCCGAACTTGTAATTGCCATTCGCGTCGGTCGTGGCCGTTTGACCCGTCGCAGCGCCAGTGGCGTCGAGCAACTCCAGGACCACGCCTGCAATGCCGGCGTCGCTCGAATCGAAAAGTCCGTCGTTGTTCGTATCCCGGAAGACGAGATTGCCGATGGTCAAGTTGTGGGCCGGGACCGAAACGGCACTCGAGAAGCCGATGTCGCGCGACATGTCGGTCGTTCCCGTGCCGGCCGTCGTAAAAGCGACCGTGGCCGTCGTCCCGCTCAGAGTTGCATCCGAATCCAGTTCGCTGTTGATCCCTTTCTTCGCCTGTGCCAGTGACCGGTCTGCCAGAGGGGTTTGCAGCGTGTCGATTCGGATCTGATAAGCCGTGTTGGGCTGGAGCGCGTCGAACAAATAGCCGCCATCGGCATCGGTGGTCACGCTCGCAACTTTAGTAGACCCCTGGAACAGGCTCACAACGACGCCCGCGATTCCCGCCTCGCCCGGATCCTGAATGCCATTGCCGTTCTGGTCGGTAAAGACGCGGTCGCCGACCTGGATCGCCCCGCTCGAAGTGATCGCCGCGAGACCGCCAAGCCCGTTCGCGTCGCCGAATGTATCCTGGGTATCGGATGCATACAGCTCGGTTCGGCTGAGCACGGTGCCCGCGTTGCTCGGGCCGCTGGTACTAGTGTTCGAGTTGAGAAATGTGTAGATTCCGCCGCCGAAGGAATTCACGGGATCGTTGCCGGTGGCCGCAACGGTGGGCAGCGCCGGGAACCTGGACCACGGCGCCGGTCGCGACCTCCTGGGGGAAGGGGTCAACGGAATCGCCCGAATAGAATTCGCCGTTACCGGGTCCCTGGCCATCCCCGGCGCCGACCGTCATTACGCCACCCGCGGCGCCTCCGGATTCCAGTTGCCAGCCGCCGGTGGCATTGGGAGCGGCCCGCAAGATGTCGCCGGCGGCGACGACGGTATAGAAGTTGTCCTCGTCGCTCGTCTTGGTATTTCCCGTCTCGAATCCGCCCTGATCACCAAATCGGTCGCGCAGACCAAGGATCATCGCATTGCCGTCAAATGCGAGAGATGTCAGCCAGGGCTGCGGATTCACCAGCGTGCCATCCGGGCTTGAAGTCGTATTGAATGTGCTGTTCCAGCGTCCCCAGTTCGCCTTCATTTCGTCGCCATTGACACTCGGGTCCGGATCGTAGGCAATTCCCCGCGAATAATTGAGATTTGCCACGAGAACCGGGCTGGGAGCGCCCGAAGTCGCAAAGGTTCCGGTGCTCTGAATAAACGTTCGGAACGCCCCTTGTGCGGGGTCGTAGGCATAGACGATGGCCCGCAAGTCGGCCGCGCTTTGATCGGTGCCGGATTCGGCGGTGTACGTTTCACCGAGGAAGACGGCATTCCCGCGAACCGCGACCGCGAACGGCCGCAAATCGCCGGATCGGAAATCGCGGATGCCGCTGCCGGCGGGATTGGTCAGTGGAACGGGAACCCGTCGTAGCGATCGACTGGCGTCGCGCGACCCGTCGGGATTGAGAGGCACCTCGATCAATTCGCGGGTATTCAGATTGACGACGCAAAGTGTTCTGCCGTCGGCCGAGATGGCCATGCCGCCGAGGCCACGCTTGCCGACGACTGGCAGCGTGGCCGCATCGTGATACCAATCGCCATCGTCGAACTCGGCTTTGCTGGCATGCGGATCGGCGCCGGTCGCGAAGGAACCTCCCGATGTATTGAGATCGATGAGCAAGGAGACCGTTGCCGGGTCCGTCGACCGGTCGATGCGATAAATGCCCCCCGTGGTCGTGCCGGTGCCCGCCGTGTTCGGCCCGAGCCCCGCGTGGCGCTTCACGAACGACGAAACGAACACGCTGTCCGAATTCGGCTGATACGCAACGCCCCAGACACTGCCAACGTCGCTGAAGTTTGCTAGGGTCGTTGGGGATGCGTTCTCGTCGACATAGGGAATTGTCATCACGGCCGGTTGATCCGTGTTCCACCCGTCGAGCGCGCGGTCGTAATAGAACTGAGTTGTCACGAGGAGCGGCGCCGATAGCGTCAGATCGACTCCGTCGCGTGCCGAGTCGGCCGTCAGGAATCGCACGGTCGCTCCAGTCGATTCCGTCACTCGGCCGGGTTGAGTCCCGGCGGGGAATCCGGAAAACTCGATGCGCACATTGTTCGCGTCCGTCTCGAGTTCGTATGTACCATCCGAGTCGGTCGTGGTGGTGGTGACGACTCCGGTGTCGTCGGTGGCCTTGACCGTGACGTTGGCGACGCCATTGTCCTCGAAGTCTTGAATGCCATTGAGGTTTTGATCGACATAGACGGTCCCGGTGATGTGCGGCACCAGGCGCGCCTCGAGCGATTCGATGCGCAAGCGAGCCCGGCGGGGGCATCGGCGGATGGCGCGAATTGCGACACAATTCCAGCGAGAAGCCCAGCGCATGGGAGCACCTTTGGCGCGAGTTTGCTGGCAGGAAGGTGAGGGTTGCGACCGGGGGCCTTCCTGACCGCCCAATACAAGACGGGGCATGATACATTCGATCGAAATCTTTTTCTACCGATGCCGCGACATTCGCGATCTGCGAGTTTTGCGGGAGATCAAGAGTTGCCGAAGAATCGCAAAATAGCGTTTGTAACGCCGTCAAATCGGGGGCGAGGGCAGCCCCGAGATCGCACCATTCCTCACAACCGATTGCCGAGATCTACGGCATCAGTTCGGCGACTGGGATCATGGCTGCGACCTGGCCATCCAACTGAAGGGGCGCGCTATCCGTTGGCTGAAATGTCTGAAATGCACCATAAGCGGGGATGGACGTCGGTCCAGAGGGTTGCGAGTAAACTTCGATCCGGCGGTCGACGAGATTGACGATCCAATAAATCGGAATGCCGGCTCGGGCGTAGATTCGCGTCTTATCCCGTTGGTCGCGAAGCAAAGAGGAATCAGCGACTTCGATGATGAGGCCGACGTCCACAGGCACCGGGTGCCGCGTCAAGTATGCGGTTTCATCTCCTCGACAAACCGCGATATCGGGTTCAGGCTGACTGTCGGGCAGCGTCAGGGAAAGTGGCACTCTCATATCCCAGCCGGCCGGTACGCGCCTGCCGAGTCGTTTCGCAATTACTTGAATTGTCCCGTCGTGAGGAGGGTTACCGGGCATCTTGAGTACCACGTAGTTTTCGAGCAACTCCACCCGATCCTCGGGGGTGAGTATGCCGGATTCGATCATGCGCTGATAGCGTGAAACCGAGAACCTCGCGATGGATGCGTCAAGCCCGTACGTCACCGGATGTACCGTCGCAGTGGACATGATTTCCTCCCGATCAGCTATTCGCGGTTATATCTCGGGAGCACGTTGCGTCGCAAGACATATCCGGGCAGGCGATTCGAAACTGCCCTTGCCTTCTCGACCGCTTGCGGGCTACGATTTGTGCCTCATTGCCCTGACACGCTTCGGCGGAAGGATTTCGCCTGCACCCGGGAAGGACCCCGATGAGCCCGTCCGTATCGCCAAAGGCCGTCGCCATTCTCGGCGTATTGGGCTGGGTCTACTGGCCGACGCTCCGCGAGTTGTTCGACTCCTGGACCAGTAACCCCGAATACTCCCATGGACTGCTTGTCCCGTTCTTTGCCGCGTATCTGCTTTTCAAGCGTAAGCCGATCGCTGATACCGAGTCGCAGCCCTGGCCGGTCGCCGGATTCGCCGTGTTGGTGTTCGCGATCGCAATGCGTCTGGCCGGCGCCGCCACGAGTTTCCTGCCGCTCGAAGGATTATCGCTGATCATCTGCCTGACCGCCCTGGCAATGCTGGCCGGCGGACGCACGGCCCTCATTCGCTACTGGCCGTCGATTGCCTTTCTGTTGTTCATGGTTCCGCTGCCCTACGAAATGTCCCACATGCTGGGCGCCGAACTGCAGAAGATCGCGACGACGGCCAGTACGTTTCTGCTGCAATGCCTTGGTCAGCCCGCAATCGCCGAGGGCAATCGCATTCTGATTGAAGGTGTGACGCTCAACGTCGTCGAGGCATGTAGCGGCCTCCGCATGCTCGTCGCGTTCTTTGCCTTTTCGGTCGCGGCCGTCTTCCTCATCGATCGCCACTGGATTGTGAAGGGCGTGGCCCTTGGCAGCGCGGTGCCGATCGCGCTGGCCACCAACATCATGCGCATCGTCGCGACGGGTCTGGCCCACGTGTGGCTGCACGATAGCGCGAACAAGCACAAAGTGCTCGATTTCATTCACGATTTCAACGGCTGGATGATGATGCCGATCGGCTTGACGCTTTTGCTCCTCGAATTGTGGCTGCTCAAACGCCTGCTCGTAGAGAAGTCCCCGATCGGCAGTCCGCAGCCCGCGGTCAGTCGTTCGGCCCCGGCGCCCAGCCGGTCGCCGGCGGCGAAACCGCGATTTGCCAGTGTGATTCGAATGCCTTGAACGCCGCTCGCGGCGTAGCGACGAGTAATACCCATGACCCCAGCCATTCTGCAACCGCGCATTCCCGACGCGATTCCGATCGAGGTTGATCCGCCGCGCGTGTTTCACGTGCCGCCGCGGCCTATGGAATCACCCACGAGCGAGGGGGGCTCGTCGCTCAAGCCACTCGACTATCTGCGCTATCGCTGGGTCACCGTCGTCTTTCTGGGCGGCTTGCTCGCGGGTGTGTTCGGCTTCACCGCCTATTCCTTGATTCCCGCGAAATACACGACCTACTCGATCATCCGGGTATCGCCGCAGGATCCGCGCATCTACTACAACGAAAACCCCAACGGCCGCGGCGATTTTGCCAGCTACCTCAAGACGCAAGCGGGCGTGCTGCGTTCGCATTTTGTGCTGACCGCCGCTCTGCGTGATCCGGAAGTCGCCGCACTGCCCATGCTCAAGGCGCAGGACGATCCCGTTCGCTATCTGGAAGAAGAACTGCAAATCGAGACGGCAGATGGCTCGGAATTGATTAAGCCCAAACTCTCTGGCGACGACCCGCGCGCAATCGCGCTGATCGTCAACTGCGATTCACGACGCATTTTTCAGCGAAGTGGTCGAAGCGGAACGCAAACGCAAGCAGGTTCGCCTGAAGCAAATCGAGGACAGCATCACCAAGATGCAACAGGACCTCGAAAAGAAATTCCCGCCGGCGCCGCCGGGCAAGGGGCCCGATCAACCCGCCGAATCCTTGCCCGGCGTCGGTCCCAGCCTCGCCGCCAGCCAGGTCGCTCGCTTGCGCGAGAAGCTCGACTCGGCCGAAGTCCGCCAGAAGCAACTGGAAGGCGAAAAGAAGCGCCTCGCCGCCAAGCGCGAACATCCCGAAGCGGAGCTGCCACCCGCTCCGGCCGGCTTCGTTGCTTCCCTCGAAGCTGACCCCGTGATTGCGACCATCAATCGGCAGGTTGCCTTATGGCAGAAACAAATGACCTATCTCGTCGATCTGAGCGGCGACAAGAACAACCCGGCCGTTCGTGAATTGAAGGGCAAGATCACCGAGGCGGCGCAAGACCGCGAGCGCGTTCGCAAGGAACGCATCGAGGAATTCCAGAAAAGCCAGCTTGAAGAGGTCGTGCGCAAGTTCAAAACCGACGAGGAGAAGATCGACGCCGAGGTTGCCAACCTCAAGGTCGTCCAGGAGAAAACGCGCATCGAGATCAAGGAATACGAAGGGAAACTCGCGTCGATCCTCCCCGAAATTGATGGCCCCAAGGACTTCAACAAGGTCGACACCAAGAACCGCTCGGAGATCATCAGCGGCATGATGGAAAAAGCAAATCTCCTCCGACTGGAATTGAGCGCTCCGACCCGGGTCCAATCGCTCCAGAAAGCAGCGGTGCCGATGAAGCGCGAGGTCAAGAAGCAGTTGCTCGGCACCATCGCCGCGGGCTTTATTGGCTTTCTCTTGGTCGGTCTCGGGGTGGTGGCGCATGAATCGCGCGTCCGGCGAACAATGAGCGTCGCCGACGTCCAGAAAGCGACACTAGGCCCGATCGTCGGGGCCATTCCCGCAGTCCGCACGGCCACGGGTGAGCCGACCTCCGAAATGGCCCTGGCCGAAGAAGCGATCGAAAAGACCCGTGCCAATCTTCTCCAGCAGTTCGGCCGACCGGGCGGCAAAGTCATTCTCGTGACCAGCGCGCTGACCGATGAGGGACGGACGTTCCTGGCCCGCGAACTGTCGCTGAGCTGTGCCCGTGCCGGCGGACAGACGCTGCTCGTCGACTTCGATCTGCGCATTCCGACGCTGCATGAGATGTTCGATGTTCCGAACGACGTCGGCTTGTGCGAACTCCTCACGGGTGAATCGGATCTACCAACCGCCGCGAAGATTACCCCCTATGGGATTGCGCTCGTTACCGCGGGTCGCTGGTCGGATGTGGTCCGGCAATATCTTTCCGCGGCCCGCATTGGCGACGTGCTCGGCGAACTGCGCGCTCGATTCGATTATGTGATCGTCAATGCTCATCCGATTCTGGCAGTCGCCGAGACGAGCCTAGCGGCCCAAGCGGCCGACGCGGTGCTCCTGACCGTCGAGAAATACGAGAGCCGGCTGCCGCTGATATCTCGGCGCAAGAGAAGATTGCCACGCTGACGCCGGAAGCCTTCGGCGTCGTTGTCCTCGGCGCCAGCCGGGATGAGTGTTTGCAATGAACGCCCGGTTCGCCGTGATTTCACGCGAATGCTTTGGATGAAATCGGAGCTGAGATGACGCTGCGAACCCCGCATTTCTTCGTTGCCATCGTCCTGCTACTGATTGGCGGCGTGGTTCACGGCATGTGGACTCACCGCTGGTCGGACAGGCCCGCCGATCATGCGGGCATCGATCTGCTCGCGAACGTCGATCAGCCGGATAGCGATTGGATACCGGGAATGCCGATACCGGTCCCCGACCGGGAAATTCCCAAGGGAACCACGGTGTCCTGCCGGCAATTCGTCAACGAGAAGGCCAATAAACGCGCGGTCGTCTCGATTACCCGTGGCGTGCCGGGCGTCGTGGCTGCCCACACTCCCGATGTCTGTTTTCTCGGCAGCGGCTACAAGCTGAAGGGACCGCCTTCGAAGCAGACGTTGCCGATGGCGAGCGGGGGGAGCGTTTCCTTTTATGTCGCCGATTTTGAAAAGACTTCCGCCGCCGGAAGCGAATCGGTCCGCTGCCGCTGGACTTGGACAGCCGATGGAACCTGGCACGCTCCGGACTATCCGCGGTTGTACTTCGCCCAATCGCAAGTCCGTCTGCCGGTGCTGTACAAGCTGTATATAGTGCATCCGATTGGCGATGAGGACTTGACCAAAAACGACCCTTACCGTACCTTCGCAGCCGACCTGGCCGCAACCCTCGGCCGCCAATTCGCCAGGTAGGACGGATTGCCAATCCGTCCCACATGCACACGGCACGGATTGCCAATCCGTCCCACATACACACGGCACGGATGCCGAAGATGCTTCGACCTCTCTCGACCCTTGCGGCCGATCCGGTTCTCTTGCGGCTGACCGATCCGCGGCGAACGGGAACCCGGCCTTCGCCATTGCCCTCGCGTGCCCCCGCGTCGCTTCGCCGCACTTTCCTGCTCAAGCGTTGTTTCGATTACCTGCTCGCTACTCTCTTACTCATTTTGACGGCGCCCGTTGTGGCGGCGTGCGCGGCGCTGGTACGCCTCACTTCACGGGGACCGGCCTTTTACATGCAGGAACGAGTCGGCCAATTTGGTCGCGTATTCACCATCTACAAGCTGCGGACGATGTACCACCACTGCGAGCATCTCACCGGTCCAACTTGGAGCGTCCCCGGTGATCCGCGGGTGACGCCCGTTGGCCGCGTACTCCGCGCTCTGCACCTCGATGAGTTGCCGCAGATGATCAACGTGCTTCGCGGACAGATGAGCCTGATCGGTCCCCGGCCCGAACGACCGGAAATCGCGGTCCAGCTTGCTCTCACTATCGAGGATTACAACGCCCGTC
This sequence comes from uncultured Gemmataceae bacterium, assembly GCA_963773845.1. Lineage (GTDB taxonomy): Bacteria > Planctomycetota > Planctomycetia > Gemmatales > Gemmataceae > SIAJ01. The sequence goes on along the minus strand of CAVZCU010000009.1, from coordinate 1,233,976 downwards.
TCGCGGTTCTGCCGGGAATTACCGGACATGCGCAGGTACATCTCCCGCCGGATGTCACCGTCGCCGATGTGCGCGAAAAGATCCGTCTCGATCGATACTACATTGGCCGGCTGTCCATTTGGTTCGACCTGTTGACGCTTCTGCGAACCGGCCTGAAGGTCCTTGGGCTTTACCGAACGCCTTAGCGCGAAACCCGGATGAGACGGCAGCTCGCCCATCTCCCCTGCGGAAAGGATTCCGCCATGCGTGTCAGTGTCATTGTCCCGGTGCGGAACGAGGGCGCCAGTCTTCGGACGACGTTGCTCGGTCTTGCTCGGCAGGATTTCCCGGTCACGGACTACGAAATCCTGGTCGTTGACGGCCGATCCGAGGATGGCACTCTTGGCATTGTCTGGGATTTGCAGCGGGCCATTCCAAACCTCCATCTGCTCGATAATCCAAACCGGCTGGCCAGCGCCGGCCGCAATGTCGGCGTCCGGAACGCTCAGGGCGAATACTTCGTCATTGTCGATGGCCACTGCCAGGTCGACGATCCCGCCTTCCTGACGCACCTCGTCGAAGCGTTCGAATCGAGCGGCGCCGATTCGCTCGGCCGGCCGCAGCCCTTGAGTGCCGAGAATCCGACCGTCTTTCAACGGGCTGTGTCGGCGGCACGGGCATCGTGGCTAGGACATAATCCGGACTCCGCGATCTACTCGAACGTCGCGCGTTTCTTGCCCGCGGACAATGTCGCGGTCGCCTATCGCCGGGACGTGTTCGACAAGGTTGGGTTCTTTGACGAATCGTTCGATGCCTGTGAGGATGTGGAGTTCAACACGCGGGTGCGCTTGGCGGGTCTGACGTGTTATTTCACGCCGACGATCGCCGTCGCGTACCGGCCACGGGCAACGCTCCGTGGGCTCGCCCACCAATTGACCCGCTATGGCCGCGGGCGAGCGAAGCTGGCGCGAAAACATCCCGCGACGTTGACGCCCCCGAGTCTGGTGCCGCCGTTATGGCTTGTCTGGTTAGTGTCCGGCGTCATCTTCAGTATTCTTTGGACGCCGGCGGCTTGGTCGCTGCTTGCCAGCGTATCCACCTACATGTTGGTTGTTTTGGGCGAGTCGCTTCGTTTGCGTCTCCGCAACTCGGCATATCCACTCAGCCGCCTGCCGTTGGTGTTCGCCGCCATTCATGCCGGCTTCGGTTGGGGCTATCTCGCCGAAACGGCAACGTGGCTTCCGACTCTACCCACGACACTATTCCGGCAACTTGTTCGCCAGGTTCGCTCCTGATTGGTCCACACCCACCATTTCGAGACTACTCGAAACCACACTTCGTTCGACGTTCCTGGCGCGGTATACTCAACCGCGTGCCCCACGGAACACTGCGCATGCGGAATCTGCTTTCTTTCGGCTTACTACTTTTTGCCTCCGTGCCAGCGTTCGCCGACGGTCTCGATGCGGAGTCGAAAACTCCCTACCAACTTCGCGTCGTCGTGCGCACAGCCGACCATCCGACATTGACGCGGCATTTTCGAACCGAGGTCATGAAGAACGTCGGCAGTTCGTTGCAGGCGGCTCTGGGCGCGGCTGGCACCGTCGAGGTCATCAGTCTGAACGATACGCCGCCCGACGAGCGCGATGCGCTTTGCAAATTGGTCGATGAAAAAGGGCTCGAAGCGCTCGATAACGTGAATTCGGCCTCGGGAGGTAAGACGCACTTCGTCTTTATCGACTTTGCCGACGGCAAGTATGTAATTCGCACGCGGCAGCACGATGGCGCGACCGGGTTCTCCACGCCGATCGTTCGCAAGGCCGTCCACGGCGATCGCGGATTCGTGGGCCGGTTGGCGGGGCTCGCCATCGCTCAGGATTTTGGCGTCGTTGGCACATTCGATCCGAACGGACCGCAGGTGAGCCTGGTGCTCAAGGCCGGCGAACTCGGCTCGATGGACGCGTGGGTCAAGAAGGGGGACGTCTTCGCCGTTGTCGAAATCAAGCAAGGTCGGCGGCCGCTGCCCCGCGTATCGGCCAAGTCGAAGGCGAAGCCCAAACGCGAGCCAACGGGCCCTGTACTCTATGGCCGGCGGCTCGACGGCGTCTTGCTGCAAGTCGTCGACGGCCCGCGAAATGGGTTATGCGTCTGCAAAATCTATAACCGTTACGGCCGGCTGCCGGACCGCGATGCGTCGAGCCTCGGCTATCGGGCCGTCAAGCTGGGGACCGGCGAAGGCGTGCTCAAATTGCGGCTCACGGACCCGGCCGGCGCGCCACTTCGCAATGATGCCCTGCAACCGCGCGTCGGCGCCAACGACTTTCCGGATACGTCGCGCGATCGGGAAGAGATGCGCTTCGCCGACGGGCTGTTCACTTCGCAGGAGTCCTTCAAGAATATCGCCTTCGTTCTGGTGCGTGCCGGCGACACCATCGTCGCGCGCATTCCGATCGAGATTTATCCGGATCAGGTGGCTGTGCGCAAGGTGCGTCTAAATCCCAATTCAGCCCCGCCGCCGTACGTGACTGCCGCCGCCGATATGCTGGAACGCATTCGTAGCTCGCGAGTCGTGTTGGCTCGATCGTTTGAGGAGATCGGCGCCCTCCAGGCCAAGGACCGGCAGAAGGCGCTGGAGTATGCCCAGCTCGCGCTGGATAGCCTTTCCAAAGATGCCGAGGCTCTACGGGCCGACCTCGATCGACTGCGCAAGCGCTACAAGGAAGCTCCGGCCGGCCAGTTCGAGCCTTCGGAAACCGATCTCAAATCGCTCGACGACAAAACGCGCGAACTGCGGACACACATTTCCCGGCTCAAGGAAGTCATCAAGGTCGAAAACGATCCGGCGACAATCGCGGCCCGAAAGACGATTGACGCGCTCTTGCTCGACGCCAAGTTGGCAGTCCAGAATGCCGACATCGACAAGGCGATTGCCAAGTATGAAGAGGCGCTCAAAGCCGCCGACAAAGAGCCGACCGCCAAGGCGGAAATCGAAAAGACCCTTGAAGGGCTCAAGAAGATCTGGACGCCGAAAAGCGATGAGCACGCCGCGGCACGGAAGTTCATTTACGAGAAGTGGGTGAATCTCGAGAAACCTTCGGACATTCAGGAAGCAATGCCCGATGCCCGCAATGCCGTGAAAACCTGTAAGGCGGCCGGCGACCGCATCTCTCTCTTGAAGATGTACATGAGCGGTGCGCAGGTGCTGGAGCGCTTTGCGGCGAACATCAAGCAACTCGCCGACGACGCCGCGGACGACGAGGATCGCAAGAAGCTAGCCGGCTACGAACGGGTCCGCGATGAATTGGAAAAGCTCATGAACGAAGTCGGCAAGGAAGTGGGAGCGGACGCGGCGAAGTAGGTGGTGAGTGGCAAGGACATGAGGTATCGCTCCGTCAACGTTGAAACGCGGGCCGGACGATGTAGCGGAAGTCGCCACGATTCCGCCTGGGCCGAGCCAAAATCGGAAGTCTGGCGATTTCCGCTAGCTCATCACCTCATTACCTAACCAACAAGGTTTGCCTCATCCGCCTCGCGAATCTTGTTCTCCGGATCGACTAGCACAATCGTCGGCGCGTGCTTCCGCGCTTTGCGGCTGTTCATGGCCGCATACGTTGCGACGATTACCAAGTCGCCAGTCTTGATGAGATGCGCTCCAGCGCCATTCACGCAAACTTCGCCGGAACCGCGAACACCAGGCAGGGCGTAGGTGACCAGCCGAGCACCATTGCTCACGTCCCAGACGTGGATCTGCTCGTGCGGCAGGATGTCGGCCGCGTCGAGCAGGTCTTCGTCAACGGTCAGGCTTCCTTCATAGTCGACATTCGTCGACGTGACTGTCGCGCGATGAATCTTCGACTTGAACATCAACCGCTGCATGGAACAACCTCGCGCCATGGGTGAGAGCATTTGTATTCTACACCGCTTGATTGGTGCAATAAAAACATCCGTAGTCTAAGTGGGTCCGCAAAAGGTTTTTGACAATTGGCCGATGTCGCGGAGCCCGAAGCGCAGCGAGGGACCGCGACGAGGCGGCTGCGAAGTCGGTGAAAACTGCGGTTCGCCATCGCGGCGGACCCTCGCTGCGCTTCGGGCTCCGCCGCTACCGGCTTACGAATATTGTCAAATTCCTTTTGCGGACCCACTTAGGCTTCCAGCCTGCCTGAAAACGGGGCAACCTGGAAGCCTGCCCTACGGACTACCCAAGTATGCAAACCATCTTTCTGCTCCTCGCCGTCGCCGCCAATCCAACGCACGCGGACGTCGTCATTCGCAACGCCACCATTTACGATGGTTCGGGCAAGCCGGGCTACGCCGGCGACGTCGCCATCGCAGGCGACAAAATCATCGGCGTCGGCAAGTTTGAGTTCGCCGGCTCGCCGCGTGTGATCGATGGAACGGGCCTCGTGGTTGCGCCAGGCTTCATCGATCTCCATACCCACTGCGACGGATCCGACACCGGGGTCACGCGCGAGGGGCATCGGCTCAACAAGTGTTACGTAATGCAAGGCGTGACCACGGTCGTGACCGGCAATTGCGGGGCCGGGCCGAGCGACGTGAAAGCCTTTTACGCGAAGCTGGCGAAGTACGGCGTCGGCACGAACGTCGCCCACCTGGTTCCCCATAACTCGGTTCGCGCGAAGGTCATGAAGAACGAGAACCGCGAGCCCACGGCCGACGAGTTGAAACAGATGGAAGCACTCGTCGACACCGGTATGAAAGACGGCGCCTGGGGCATGGCGACGGGATTGATTTACACGCCGGGCACTTACTCCAAGACCGATGAACTGATCGCCCTGGCCAAAGTCGCCGCGGCTCATCATGGGATTTACGCCAGCCATATTCGCTATGAAAACACCCGCCTGCTCGAGGCGATCGAGGAGGTTCTGACCATCGGCCGCGAGGCGAAGATTCCCGTGCACATTTCGCACATCAAGGCGAGCGGCCGGGCCGCATGGGGCAAATCGGCCGACGCCGTCGCCATGATTCGTAAAGCACGCGCAAGCGGGCAACCGGTGACGGCCGATCAGTATCCGTACATCGCGTCGAGCACATCGCTGGCGGCAACGGTCATTCCGACGCGCTTCCGCGATGGCAGCAACCAGCAATACAAGGCCAGGTTGGACGATCCGGAAAAAGGACCGCAAATCCGCAAGGCGATCGCGGCGGCACTGGCGCTCGCGACGGCGGCAAGAGCATTATGATCGCGCGCTACCGGCCCAACCCGAAATGGCAGGGGAAGAATTTGAAGCAGATCGCCGAGAGCGAAAAGAAACCGGGCGTCGATCTGGTGATGCAGATTGAAAAGTCGGGCGGCGCCCAGATCGTCAATTTCGGCATGTCGGAGGAGGACGTCCGCATCTACATGAAGGAGCCGTGGGTTGCAACCGCATCCGATGGCAGTGCGCAGATTCCCGGCGACACGTTCCCGCATCCACGAAGTTACGGCACATTCCCGCGGAAGATCGGCCGCTATTCGATCGGCGATGGCTTGATCCCTCTGGAGCAAGCGATCCGTGCATCCAGCGGCTTGCCCGCGGACATCCTGCATATGACGGATCGCGGCTACCTCAAGGCCGGGCAATTCGCGGACGTCGTCGTCTTCGACCCGAAGACCTATCGCGACACGGCGACCTACGAGAAGCCACATCAGTATGCGACGGGGGTGAAATATCTTTTCGTGAATGGCAAGATGGTCATCAAAGACGGCAAGTGCAGCGAAGTCCTCGCGGGCCGTCCGTTGATCAAGAAGTGAGTCCCGGCGAACGGGTGTAGCTGGATTCGCCAGAATTCAGCAGCACCCGTAGCTGGAGTCGCCAGAATTCAGCAGCACCCGTAGCTGGATTCGCCAGAATTCAGCAGCACCCGTAGCTGGATTCGCCAGAATTCAGCAGCACGCGTAGCTGGATTCGCCAGAATTCAGCAGCACCCGTAGCTGGATTCGCCAGAATTCAGCAGCACCCGTAGCTGGATTCGCCAGAATTCAGCAGCGTTGCCGGTTCCCAGCGCTGAATTCTGGCGAATCCAGTTACTTGAAATCCCAAATTGGAGGGCGCGCAACTTCCGGCGCCAGTCCGTGCCGGTCGGCACGACTCTTCCGGTAGCGCCGGCTGAAAAACCGACAAAGCGCCGCGGGAAGACTGGAAAACTGGGCAAGTGTCGGTCGATGGGTCTTCCTGTCCCTCCTCGCCCCTGAGCGTGCTTATGGCCCGTGGCGTCTTCCTGATCGGAACATTTTGCGCCATCCTCGCTGGCGTGTCCGGGTGCGGGCGTTCGAAGCCGCCCGAGACAATTGTCCGAGGTCAGATTCTCTTTCGCGGCGAGCCGGTTGCCGGCGGACTGATCGTCTTTGCCCCAAACTCGGAGCGGGGTTCCGATGGCCCGCTCGCAACGGCCGTGTTGGGGCCGGACGGTTCGTTCACCTTGACCGACGCCGACGGCAAGCCCGTGGCCCCCGGCTGGTATCGCATTGCTATCGCCCCGCGAGCCGGTGTGGTGCCCACGCCCACGCCGGAACGTCCCTATCCGGGGCTTTCCAAGAAATTCGGCAACCCGGTCCTCTCGGGCCTGGAGCGCGAAATCAAAGAGGGTACCGAAAACATCGTCTGCTTCGACCTCGACGATTCGTGAGTGACGGCCGGCGCGGATCGGTCCGGTACATTGACGCTCCCCCTCTTGGCTGCGACAATCCCCTCTCCCACCTGCCCGCGCCTTTCGAGGGGCTCCATGCGCTTCCACCTGAGATTGACCGCCCTTCTCATCCTCGCGACGTTCATCGCCGTCAGTTTGCCGGCCCAGGAAAAGGCCGGGCCGAAGATCGTTTTCAAAGGACATACCGAAGCGATTTACTCGACCGCTTTCAACAACGACGGCACGCTGGCAGCCACGGGAAGCTTCGATAAGTCGGTGCGGCTTTGGGATCCGGCGACCGGCAAGCAACTCCGCGAATTCTCCGGCCCGAACGGGCACCAAAGCCTGGTCTTGAGCGTCGCATTCAGTCCCAACGGCGACCAAATCGCCTCGGGCGGTTCGGACAATACCGCCAAGATCTGGGACGTGCCATTGAACAAGCCGGTCCGGGACTTTCCCCACACGGCCGGCGTGACGGCCGTCGCCGTTTCACCGGATGGCAAGACGATCGCCGCGGCCGCCAAGGATGGCAATGTCAAGGTGTGGGCAGCGGCCAACGGTAAGCCCATTGCAACCTTGTCCGGGCATACTGGCGGCGCGACCGGCGTTGCCTTCAGCGGCAACGGACAGATTCTGGCAACCAGCGGCGCCGACGGCTCGCTGCGGCTTTGGAACCCTACCGATGGCAAGCCCCTCGGCGTCATCGGCGCACACGCGTCGTCGATCAACGGAGTGGCCGTCAGTCCGAGCAACAATCAGGCATTCACGATTGGCGACGACGGATTGCTCAAGTTCTGGCAAATCCCGATTCCGCCGCAGCGATCGTTGCCCGCCCATGCCGACGGCATCTCGAGCCTTGTGTTGTCGGCCGACGGCAATAGCGCGTTGACAGGCGGAGCGGACAAGTCGGTAAAGCTATCCAACGTCGGCAATGGCCAACTCACGCGCGAATACCCCGGCGTGACGGCAGCAGTGACCGCAGTCGCACTTTGGCCCAATGGGGCCGCGGTCGCTGCCGGCACGAGTGACGGCAAGGTCTTTCTCTGGACGAACGACGGCAAGCCGGCCGGCTCGCTTAATGCCGACACCGGGGCAGTGACGGGCATTGCGGTGAACGGCACTGGCAGCGGCTTCGTAACGGTCGGAGAGGACGGCGTGCTCCGTTCATGGGCTTATCCCGTCCATGCGACCAAGGCGATTGCTCAACCGGATCGCGTGCTCGGCGTGACGCTTAGCCCGGACGGCAAGCGGCTGGTCACTGCCGGAGCCGACAAGATCGTCCGCACCTGGGCGTTTCCGGCCGGAACTCCGGAACGACAGTTCACCGGCCACACGGCACGGGCGACCGACGCGGCTATCACACCGGACAACAAGACCGTGATCTCCGTGGGCGAAGATGAAACGATTCGTCTCTGGAACGCTTCGAACGGAATGCAGACGGCGACGCTGGCGGGCCACACCGGGACAATCAACTCGTTGGCCGTCACTTCGACATTCGCCGTGACGGGAGGCGCCGACGGACTCGTGAAAGTCTGGAACCTGGCCGCGACGCCGCCCAAGGTTCATATCCACCCCGATGCCGTGACCGCCTTCGCGATCAGCCCCGATGGCAATCGCATCATAACCGTCTGTGCCGACAAGCAAGCCCGCATGTGGAATCTCAATCAGCCCGCCGCCGAGCGCGCTTATAACCTCGGTGGCCAGCCGATTACGGCCGTTGCCTTCGCACCGGACAACGCAACCGTTGCTCTGGCAGCCGCCGACAAGTCGCTGTCCATCCGCAACGGGGACAAGGAAGTGAAGAAGTTGAAGTTACCCGCCGGGGCCCATGCCGTCGCTTTTAATTCAACCGGTGCAGCGGTGGCGGTCGGACTCGCGGACAACACCGTGCGACTTTTTACCATAGCTGACGGCAAGGAGGCAAAGACATCAGCAGCGCATACGGCGGCAGTCACTGCTCTGGCCTACACTCCGAAGGGCGATCGGCTTCTGAGCGCCGGGGCCGACAACACCGTTCGCATCTGGAACGCGGCCGATCTGGCGACGAAGGGAAAGATCGAATTGACGACTGCGCCCATTGCACTGGCCATTAGCAAGGATGGCTCCCGTTTCGCGGCGGCCGGAGCGAAGACCGTTGCACTCTTCACTCTCGCGGACCAGAAGCCCGCGGGGACCATCGCGACACCCGCCGAGGTGAAAGGTGTCGCGTTGGCGATCGACGGCCAGCGCGTTGCCGTCGCCTGTGCCGACAATCGCGTTCGCGTCTACGGCCCGGACCTCAAATTGCAAGAATTCTTCCTGCACGACGGGGCCGTGACCGGGGTCGCCTTTCATCCGGACGGCAAGCGCATCGCATCGATCTCGGCCGATAAGTCACTGAAATTGTGGACCCCGGCCCTGATCGCGCAAGCCACTCACGCGGGAACGGTGCGGCAAGTTCGCATCACACCCGACGGAACTCGCATCCTTTCCGTCAGTGACGACAAGACCTTGCGCATCTGGGACGCCAAGACCGGCAAGGAGCAGAAAGCAATCGTGGCCGGCGAGGGGCCTATCGTCGGCCTGTCGTTCACGAGCGATGTCTCGAAGGTTGCGACCGCGAGCGCCGACAAGACCGCTCAAGTCTTCACGACAGCCGACGGCAAGGCGGTGACGACCATCACACTTGCGGGCCCGGCCCAGGCGGTCGCGATCTCGCCGAACGGAACACGACTCGCGGTGGCATTCGCCGAGGACAAGGCGAATCGGTTGCGCATCTATGACGCCGGCGACGGCCGCGAACTGCAATCGCTACCCGATCCGGCTGGTCCGGTGCATTCGCTTTTCTTCCTCGCCGATAATCGCACACTCGTCGCAGCCGGCGACGACAAGGCGGTCACGGTACACGATGTGGCCGTCACGACGGCGTTCCCGGTCCACAAGGGCGGAGCCGTCGGCGTGGCACTGAGTCCTTCTTCCCCGCAAGCGTTGACGGCGGGGGCGGACAAGACCATCAAGCTTTGGGACCTGACGACCGGCAAGGAAGTCAAGACGATTGCTACTTTGCCCGATGCAATCTCCTCGATGACGCCAAGCCGGGACTTCACACAGGTCGCCGTCACCGCCGGCAAGACTGCCAAGGTGTTTCAAATCAACGATGGCAAGGAGTTAACATCGATTGCGCATCCCGCGGAGGTCGTGTCGGTGAATTTCAGTGCCGACAAGACGCGGCTGATCACCGGCGCCGCCGACAACTTGGCCCGCGTTTGGGAAATCCAGACCGGCCGGCTGCTGCAGACCTTCGAACACACGGGGGCCGTTCGGGGCGTGGCGTTTCACCCGAGTCAGCCGCTCGTCGTGACTGCGAGTGCAGACAAGACCGCGCTGGTCCGCCCGTTCTCTTTGAATCGCGTCGCCGCCGTTTCGACCAAGCCGTTGCGAGCGATCATTGCCACGCCGGACTCGGCGCGAGTGGTCGTGAGTGGCGACGACGGGATCGTTCACGTCATCAACGCCTCGAATGGCAACGAAGAACGCAAGATTGAGGGAAAGGACCCCATCTACGCTTTGGCGCTGTCAAAGAATGTGCAAGTGCTCGCGGCAACCGGCGCCGACAAGACCATCCACGTGTTCACGTTCAACGACGGCAAAGAGATCGGCAGCATGAAAGCCAAGGCCCCGATCCGCGGCCTCGCGCTCTCGGCCGATGCCAAATTGCTGGTCGGCGTCAGCGATGACAAATCGGTCACGGCATGGAGCGTCGCCTTTCAGCCAGGCCAACCGTTGCCCGAAGATTTCGGCAAGGTGGTCCAGCAATTCTCACATGCCGATGCGGCGACCGCAGTGGCGATAACCGACAAAGGCGAGCTTTACACCGGCTCGGCGGACAAAACCGTCAAGCAATGGAAAGTCGCGGCCAATGTGCCGGTGCGAAATTTTCAGCACCCAAATCTGGTCGATGGCGTGGCCTGGTCTCCTGACGGCAAGCGCCTGGCAACCGCGTGTCACGACGGCAACTTGCGCATCTTCGGCGTGGAGAAAAATGCCGCGATCAAAACGATCAACGCTCATCCGACGCCGCCGCAACCTTCCCCCATCTACTCAGTCACCTGGACGGCCGACGGCAAGCAGGTGCTTTCGACGAGTTATGACAAGTCGATGAAGCTGTGGGACGCGACCAGTGGCAGTTTGGTGAAGGAGTTCAAGCCCTACACGGCGAAGACGTTTGAGAAAGGACATCACGATCAGGTCTTCTGTGCCGCGATCACGAAGGATGGCAAGTTCATTGCTTCCGGTTCGAGCGATCGGCGGATCAAGCTCTGGAACGCCGCGGATGGCAACGTGATTCGCGAGTTCCCCAATCCAAACATCAAGGGCGAGCCGGGCCAGTCGCATCCGGGGGGCATTTATCAATTGCGCTTCACGCCGGATGAAAAGCACCTCGTCAGCGTTGGACCAGCGCCACGAAACCACGGCTACGTCGCGGTCTGGAATGTCGCCGACGGAAAGCTGCTTTCCGGAACGGAAGTCGATTTCGGTCCGGTGTTTGGCCTGGCCATCTCGCCAGACGGCAAGAATCTCTTGCTCGGCTGCGGTCCGAAAGTGCGGCAGATCTCGGAGGCGGAAGCGGTCCTCATTCCGATTCTAAAATGAACCCACGGATGCCAGCCCCACGGATAAAAGACAGATCCGTGGGGCTGGTATCCGTGGGTAAAAATCTCTTTGCCATTAACGATGATAAAAGCGATCGTCTTTGACTTCGGCAACGTGCTGGCGTTCTTCGACCATGAGCGGGCGATTCGCCGGCTGTTGCCGCATACGCATCTGACGGCCGAAGAGATTGTCGCGCTGTTCTACGACAACAACCTCGAATACCGCTACGAGTGCGGCGAAGTGACGACCGATGACGTGTTCGCTGTGGCCTGCGATCGCGGCGGACTCCGCTGTTCGCGCGCTGAGTTTGTGGATTCGTTCTGCGACATCTTTTGGCCTAACCCGCCGATGGCCGATCTGGTTTTTCGATTGAAGCGGAACGGCTACCGCCTGGTCCTCGCGAGTAACACGAACGCGGCCCACTATGAACACTACCGCGAGCAGTTCAAGGGTATTCTCTGCCATTTCGATGCGATCGCCGTCTCGCACGAAGCCGGTGCCAGAAAGCCGCATGCGAAATTCTTCGAACATGCGCATGCCCTGGCGAAGTGCGAACGACACGAGTGCGTATTCGTCGATGATTTGGGCGAGAATGTGGCCGCGGCGGCGGAATTCGGCTGGAAGGCGGTGCAGTACGCGGAGTTTGATGAGTTGATTTCAGAGCTTGAACGAATGCAAGTCATGGCGAGCCGAGCGGCGTAAGCCGCCGGGTAATGTCAACACCCTGCGGTTTACGCCGCTCGGCTCGCCAAGCTGTCGCTCGGCTCGCCAAGTTGTCGCACCGGTTGCCAATCACGGCAAGCCCGCGAACTTACGCGCTACCCATTCCGACGTCAACAGAGCGACAAACAGCAGCAGCGTCCACCACGATTGCCACACCTTGTTCGATCGTGTATTCGCTGCGAGAATTCAGTCCATTCCGCGGTGCACGGCGTACTCGTCACCGTCGTCCGGTTCATCCAACTCGGACTGGGCCGGAATGCCAAGCGCGTCCAAAAACTCCTTCAAACGATCGAAAGCTTCCTTGGCCGTCAAGTTGACAATGTTTTCCCGCGGTTCGCGTTTCCCATGAGCGACCCAGTTGCGGTAGTCCCTCACTTGTTTGACCTTGTCGCTAAGTTGAGGAGAGATTCGTCCCTGGTCCTTCAATGGCGACAACACCTTGTTCGCCAAGCTGCCTTGCCGAATGCCATCGAAGACTTCCTCGGCGGCCTGCTTGAGAATTGGATGAACGAGTTCGTCCGTTTCCGGGCGGATCGATTCTGCAAGATGATCCCGCACCGCCGATTCGAAGACCGAGAACAACACGAGAATACCGAGATCTTCAAGTGGTTGTAGTGCTTGTGTCGTTTCCCGCACGAGGTCGGCTGCCTCAAGCTGCTTGAACCAGTCATCCTGCCAAACCGGCGCCGTAAGCGCATCTTCATTCCAATAACGCATTCCAAGACGCCTGAGCCGGGTCAGATTCATTCGTGCGGATTCATACCATTGCCAGGCATCGTGCAAGGTCTTCATCGAAAATAGCTCAGCAACGCCGCCTCAAATGTTTGCTGGCTTAGCGGCTGCAACTCACTTCCGTCTGGTCCCTCGATGCGCCAGTCGTCCACGCCATTCCGGGAGAAGCGATAGAGAATATATCTGCGCACTTCGTCGGTGATGTCTACTCGCCCGGTCGCCTGCTCGGGAGCCCCGGACTGGGGTGGCAAAGCCGTTCGGATGGTTCTCCTCGCCTTGGGCAGAATTCCGATCCACTTGCCTAGGCCCCGAATGTCCAACCGATTCACCGCGTATTGCCCAAGACCGGGTTCGGAAACTTCCTTCTTGCTTTCCTGGACTTCAAGAATCTTGTCGGGATCGGAGACGGTTATCCACTGTCGTAACTGCTCGAACAACTTGGCGACGGCGGCCTGCCAATCGGAAATGATGCCCTTGTTCCGCTCGGTCTCGGCCTCGAACGCTTGCACTTTTGTCCGCAGGACTTCTTTCAGAGTCGTAGCCATTGCATTCCGCTCCAACAGCCGGATCCGCAACAAGAATTTGTGCCTGTGTGTCCAGCCAGTATTGTAACTCGCATCGATCGAGAAAGCCCTACGGCAACCCCGCGAACTTCCGCGCTACCCATTCCACCGTCAACAGAGCGACAAACAGCAGCAACGTCCACCACGATTGCCACATCTTTTGTTCCACCGTGAACTCGCGCGTGGCGCTGCGGCTTTTCAATAGTTCGATCAACTCGCTTGCTCGCTCCGCGGGGAACACCTGCCCGCCGCTCCGGACCGCGAGGTCTTCCATCAGAAGCCAGTTCGTGCTCAAGTCGAGCATTTCGCCCGTGTCGGCGGGCAGCACCTGGAAGTGCGACTCGTAGCTTCTTGCCATCGGGGCCATTCAGCTTGTCCTCGATGTCGGGGATCACCAGTTCCACGTCGTATTCGCCGGGCGGCAAATTCGCTTGCGCACCGTCGTATTCGCGGGGAATCACGGGGTGCGGCTTGAGCGGCATCAGGCCGATCGACTCTTCCGCGCCGGGCTTCGGCTTGCGAATGAGTCTGGCGCCAGCGAGCGCTTCCGGCCCGAGTTTTTTCACCTTATCGCCCAGGCGAGCGACCATCTCGACCTCTTCATCGGCTCGATAAACGGGCTCGCGCGAACCGAAGCGCACGAACTCATTGCCCGCAACCAGGGCCCGATCGCTCGCCGCCCAGCGGATCACCTGGCTCCAGAAGCGATGGTTGTAGAGATCGCCCTTCTTGAAGCGCCACCGCCACGTGCTGTCGATGCCCACATAAACGACCTTGCCGAAGCCGAAATTCTGCCGAACGATCAGAGCGTTGTTGCGCTCGACGTCGCGAGCCGCCGCCGGGTCGGTCGGCATGTTGACCTGCGGGACATAGGCGAGCGTCACGGCTCCGGTCTTGGCCCGACCGCTGATCGCCCAGTAGTGCGGCGGCAGGTGCGACCAGGTTTCCGCGCTTTCCCCCGCGTTCGGTTCCATGCGCAAGAAGCCGGTCTGCAATCCTTCGGCCGTCAAGGTCAAGCGGAAGCCGGCATCGGTCTTGACGATTTTTGGATTCGAGATCGGCAACATCTTGCTGAATGGGTCGCCTTCGCGCAAAAACTCCATCGGCATCGAGCGCTTGCCGGCCAGCAATACGAGTGTGCCGCCGCGTTCGGAGACGTATTTTTCCAGCTTCTCACGCTCGGTGCGTCCCACCTGTTCCGCCGACACATCGCCCAGGATAATGCAATCGTATGCCATCAGGGCTTCCGGATCCTTGGGCAGGGTCAGGTCCGGCAGCCCCATTTTCTTCGCCCCTTCTTCGCTCACTGCGTTGATTCGCGGTTGATCGAAGACGACGCTGGTGGTGTCCATTGTCTTGTCGAGCATGAGAGCAGTCTGCAAGTAGTGGAACTCCCAGCGCACCTCGCCATCGACGAGCAAGACTTTCGCCTTGTCGGGCGACACATTGACCGTGACCGGCCGACTGTTGTTCTCGGGTCGCGTGTCCTTGCGTGGATCGTGCGGATCATTGGGAATCAACTCGGCAGTGACGGTCAGCGTCTCGGTGCCCGGCTCGTCCATTCGAGCGGTGAAGGTGACCAGTCGGGGGCCATTGGCGCCGTCGTGAACGATCTCCTCGATCAGGGGTTCGCGCTTTTTCGCGTCCGGCCGATCGGGATAAGTGAGCGTCACTTTCAACTTGCCCGGCGGCAGATTATTGACGAGCACGCGGGCCTCGATCGACGTGTATGCGTTCTTGAAGACCGTCGGCGGCGTCGCCTTTACCGAGAGCAATGCCACATCCGGCGGGGGGTCCTTCGCGCCCAGAGCGACGAAGAAAATTGGCACCCCGCGTTCACCCAACTCGCGGGCCTTGTTCAACGGCGATTTGCCCCAGTTGTGCTGTCCATCCGTTACGATCACAAGCCCCAGCAACTTGCCCTCGCCGTTGCCGCCGCGTTCGATCGCCCGGACCAGCGGCTGCTTCAAGTCCGTGAATGCATTGCCCGGCGGCTTGGCGTTCAATTCATCGAGCACCGGTTTCAATTGGTCCCATTCGTGCGGCAGGCCGTCGTTCGCCTGCGTGAATTGAATTGCGTCGATGAAATGCTTGTCGCCGATAGCTTTGAGTACATTCGCCCCGTCCGGGTCGAGCACGCGCATCGCCACTTGGTTTCGCGTGAGCGCATCGATCCGTTCGACAACCTTGTCATACTTCGCCTTGTCGCTTGGCGAATACGCGCCATTCCGGGCCTCCTGGATCCAGCCATCGAGAGTTGCATCGTCGCAAATGTCTCGCACCAGATGCAGGCCCTTGGCCAACTCCAGTTTCTCGAGTTGCGAACGCTGGGGGTCGGCGACGCTCGAGCTATCGGAACGATCGATCGCGATTAATACCTTGGACGGGACCGTTTCGGAAATGGTCCGTGCCAGCGCCGGCTTCATGCTGGTGACGACGAAGAGCGAGGCCACCAGACATAGCCGTAGCACAGCCAACAGGACTGCGAAGCGTTTCGGGATCAACTTCAACTCGTGGCGATAAAGGCGGAAGATCAGAAAGAGCAAAACAGCCAACACGAGCGCGAGGATCGCCACTTGTGAATAACGCGACATTCCCCCCAGCCGAGGCGTGAGAAGAAGATGAGCATCGGTAAACGGCAGGTCAATCCGGAACATCTGGGTGATTGTACTTGATCTTGCCAGAGTTCAAAAAGGACTCGCTTGGCTTCTTTCAACCCGCCCGATTCGCTAAGTCCCCTCGACAGTTTGCCGGGGCTCCGCTATATGCCCGGTCGTCCGAGGTTGCGTCAGGGACCGCCGCGATGTCGTTTTCCCGTCTTGGGATCCTGTTACTCATCGCGGTTGCCGCTGCGCCCGTCCGTGCGCAGAGGCCGCCGCCACCGCCCGCGCCGGGCGAGCCGGCCCCGGTTCCGTCCAATCCACTCGAGCCGATTCTCGACCCCTTGCTTCGTCCGCTCGGCTCGCCGGATGAGCCGTTCCGCCCATTTGCGCCGCTCGGCCCGCCGCCCAACCCCGCTGAGGAAGGCATCGGCACTCGGTTTGGCCTCGGCATTCTCGCCGCTCAATACGGCTACCCCGGTTATGGCGCTCTGTGGATTCCCGAACAACAAGTGATCGATCAACCGACGAACCTTGGGCTCGTGCGCCAGGAGTTGTCGCTCTTCGCGCCGATCGCTCAGGACGGAGCGGACACGGCGGCACTGGGCCTGGGGATTCGCAATTCCCTCTTCTATACGAAGGCAGTTATGCCCGCCACGGGGCAATCGTTTCCCAAAGTGCTCTGGGATATCGAAGCGGGCATGGCCTATAGCCATCGCTGGGACAACGGCTGGACCACCGGAGCGGTCGTGAGCGCCGGCTCCGCGAGCGACGAGCCATTCTCGCACAACAACGTGCTCGTCGGCAGCGTGACGATGTACAACACATTCCCGACCGTCGGCTGCGATGCCTGGATCCTGGGCTTCAGTTACATGCCCACGTCGGACTTTCCGTATCCGTTGCCCGTGTTCGGCTACTACTGGCAGCCGAACGACGATTTCTCGGTCAACATCGGAGCGCCCGTCTTCCTCAAGTGGAAGTTCACCGAGCGCATGACTCTCGACTTCTTTTACGTGCCGATCCGCAATGTCAATGCCCGCATCACCTGGCAGCCGGTCGATTTTCAGGACATCCGGTTTTATGGGGCATTCAATTGGTCGAACGAAGCGTACTTTCTCGCCGATCGCACGGACGAACAGGAACGGTTCAACGGCTACGAAAAGCGAATCACGGCTGGCGTGCAGTTCGACCTGATTTACCGGCTGCGGCTCGACGTGTCGGCCGGCTATGCGTTCGACCGCTTCTACTTCATCGGCCATCAATACAGCGATCGCGACAACAACCGAGTGGACGTTCGCGGCGGCTTCTTCGGCTCATTGCAATTGCGGCTACAATTCTGATTGTCACGGCGAGCGGAGCGGCGTGAGCCGCCGCGCAGGCGCTCGCTACCAGTTGCCTGACGGGTGTCATTGAAGCCGGCTGATACGCTCGAAGATGCAAGTCCACCCTGGCAGCATGCGCGTCGGTTCGCCGTTGCCGACTCGCAAAGGTATACTCTCTCCAGTTGCAAGGCAGTCTGTCGCGAGGACGATACCCTCATGGAGCGTAACGCCCTGATTCAGGGAGATTGCATCGCAGGACTCTCCTCGCTCGAACCAGGATCGATCGATCTCGTCTTTGCCGACCCGCCGTTCAATATCGGCTACGATTACGACATCTACGAGGATCGCAAGGAAGCCGACGAGTATCTCGCGTGGACGCGCCAATGGGTCGAGGGGGTTCAACGCGTATTGAAACCGGACGGCACATTCTGGCTGGCGATTGGCGACGACTTCGCCGCGGAGCTGAAAGTGCTCGTCCAGCGCGACCTTGGGTTCTGCTGCCGCAGCTGGGTCATCTGGTACTACACGTTCGGCGTCAATTGCACGAAAAAGTTCAGCCGCAGCCACACGCACCTGTTCCACTTCGTGAAGAACCCAAAGAGTTTTACATTCAACGCCGACGCCATCCGCGTGCCATCGGCCCGGCAACTGGTCTACGCCGACGGCCGAGCCAACGCCAAAGGCCGATTGCCCGACGACACCTGGATCCTGCGGCCGCAAGACATTGCCGACAGTTTCGGCGCCGATGAGAGCACCTGGTACTTCCCCCGCGTGTGCGGCACGTTCAAGGAGCGGGCCGGGTTTCACGGCTGCCAGATGCCGGAGCAACTGCTCGCCCGCATCATCCGCGTCTCGTCGAACCCCGGCGACCTGGTGCTCGACCCCTTTGCCGGCAGCGGTTCGACCCTGGTCGTCGCCAAGAAACTCGAACGCGACTGGCTAGGCTTTGAGCTCTCGGAGAATTATGCGAAGCGCATTCGCAAGCGATTGAAGGCCGTCGCGCCGGGCGATGCGTTGGTAGGACCGGCGAATCCGCTGGAAAGCGCGCCGCGAACGGAGAATGGCAAGAAGCTGGTGCGGGACGAGACGACAATGTTCGACGATCCCGAAATACGGAAAGAGGCGGCGCCCAATTTCAGTTCTTAGCGGCATCGCAGTGTCGGCAAACTGTGCCCCCGCTCACACAGGACCGTATCGGACTAGACTTGGCACCCGGTCGAAATCGGCGTCGTTGCTGGCCAAATTCGTAAGTCCATTGGCCTGCATGACGGCGACAAGAAGTGCGTCGTTGATCAAGAGCCCAAATTGTCTGCTGAGTGCGACGGCCGTCGACATGATTGTGGATGGAATTGCCAGGACCTGAATCGGCGATTGAAGGACACTGTTCACCGCAGTTTCAAAATGCGCGAGACTTTGCAAAACCGCGTGGTGCCGCCTAAGTCGTTGTCCGACTTTACTGGGTGTCCATCCTTGTGACGCCATAGCCTCCATGGTCATCAGTCGATGAGCCACTTCAGCCAGTACGTGCGTCGACGTGAAACCTTGGAGTTGACCCTGAACGACCCGTTGCATCAATTGTTGGCAAGCGGGCCCATGCGTCGGATGCGGCTGAAAGAAATACACAAGCGTATTTGCGTCAAGAAAGACCGATGACCCCGCAACGAGTTGAGCGAACGTCATGAGTCCTCCACGGGAGCCGGATAGTCCAATTCCGGGTCCATCGCAAAATAGTCACCTTCCGCCGAAGTCCCGTTGAAGCCGACGATTCCGTACGAAGACAACAGCGAACTTGTTGATGAATGAACGGTGACCTGAACGCGCTCCTGTTCTTGAAGCGGCAATGGTTGCGCCACCTTGAGCACGCCATCTTCGTATACAGCTTCAACGGTAATTTGCATCGCTGTGCTCCCTCCGAATACCCTTCTATACTACTGCAAAATGTGCGAGTCGCGCAATGGCCTATTGCCCCAAATGCCGAGGTGAAATCGATGCGGCAGCGACCGCGTCTCGGTACCTCATTTCATCATTCCGCCCCATTCTTCGATTTCTGCGTGCGACGGCTCCAATTGGGTGATGACAAACTGACCACTATCGTAATCGAAAAAAGTGTTTGAGTTCGGTTGGATTATGCTCCTTGATAGCACCAAGCAAAGCAATCTATCACGCCTGTCTTTTGGGTGCACGGACACCGACGCGAACAGAGTTCGCATTTGCTCGAGTTCTGGCGGTGGTTCCCGCCCCTCCTCTTCGTCGGGACAAACGTTTGTCGCAGTGAAGGCCCGGTAATGACGAAACGCTTCGAAATCGCGGCCCACCTCAATTGGCTGCTCCACCCGAACGAGACGCGACAACACTGGATAATGGTCAAGCCATTTTTGGGCTCCTCAGGAGATCGACATGTGGGCCGATCAATCGCGACGGCCATTTGGCTTCAAATCTATACACGAGCATTGGAACCGCGCTCGGTTCGAAAGCCCGCGGGCGATAATAGACGGCCCCTGACGGAGCATCGTCCAGGTACACCTTCAGATCGTATTCATCCGCGATTTCTGCAAAGTTACGCATATTCACTTCGGTGGCCAGATGAAGTTGGGCTCCATCACTTAATCTTCGACACCAGTCTCACCGTCCGCAAATCAAATAGGTACCCCTTGAATGGCCCAACCGAGCGGACAGTTAAGCGCTGCTCGCCGGCCGACAGTTTCAACTCGCCAATCCTTACTTGCTTGTAGTCCTCCCAGTTGGCAGTTGCTTCGATACGGGCGCTGATTGATGCGGAGCCGATTTGCAGTTGGACGGCCTTGCCCGCTTCGCCGCGGGGGCAGGCGTAGTCGAGCCAGACTTCGTTTGTGCCTGCGCGAAACGTTCAACGTCCAGATCGCATGATCGTCGGCGCTGCCCCAGAAGCCGAGGTTCTTGTAGCGCGTCTCGAACGTCAGCGTCGGGCCGTAAACCTCCGCAGCGGTCGCGGGGAGTTGGATGACGCCATTGGCGCCCGGCTTGATCACCTCGGGCTTGTTGCCATCGAACTGCTTGCGTTTCGCCGGCGGTAGGTTGGTCCGCAAGAATGCGAGCAAGTCGGCCATTTGCTCGACCGAGACGTCTTTCTCCAACCCCTCGGGCATCACCGACTTCGCCGAGCTGGTCAACTCTTCGATGTCATTGCGCAGGATCGTGTGCTGCTTGCCGTCGGCGGCGACGAGTGTAATGCTTGTCGCCGATTCGCTGGCGAGGAAGCCGACGAGCGTGCGCTGGTCGGTCGTGCGGGCGGTGTACGAGACATAGCGGGCTTCGACGGCCCGATTCGGGTCGAGGATGTTGGTGAGTAAGTAGTCCGCCGACTTGTCAGAGAGAGCGGCCAGGTCGGGGCCGAGGCCGGTGCCAATGCTGCCGACCTTGTGACACGCTGAGCACGTCTTGGTGAAGATCTGCTTGCCATGTTCCCGATCGCCGGCCTTGGTCAACGCCGAGCGGTAAGCCTCAATGACCTTTGCCCGGTCCGCGTCTACACCACCGGCGAGCAGTTTGACCGCGCGCTCCCGTATATCGCGCGATCGGTGGGCCAGCAACCGCTGACGTGCGGCGGCGTCCACTTCGGCGGGCAGAATCTCCTTCTTTGCGAGCGCATCCAGAACCGCCGGCAGCCAGGCTTCACGCGAGATCAACGCATCGAGCACTCCGACGCGAACGCTCGGGCTATAGCCCTTCCACGATTTGAGCAGCAGAGCGGGCGTCTCCTTTTTCTCCGCTCGCGCCAATGCAGCCACTGCCGCGGCCTGCACATCGGCCGCCGACTGCGGGCCGAGCAAGTCCGCAAGCAGCATGCGGCCCGATGCCGTATCGCCTGGGCCGCGACCCAACAAGCGAATTGCGGTCAGGCGATCCCTCAACTGCGACTTGGGATCACGAGCCACCTTTTGCGCCTGAACAAACGCCGCATCGAGCTTCGCAATCGCTGCCGCCATTTCGGGTCCCGACTTGGCGAGTGTCGACAACGAAGTCCTTCGCCGGCCGAGTGCGTCGAGAAGGGAGACCAACGTTTCCAATTGCCCGGGAGTGAACCTGCCATCCTTTGACGACGCGACCGAGACGAGTAACTTGACGAGCGTCGAATTGTCCGACTGGGCAACGGCGAAGCCAATCAAGCCCTCCATGACCTGGGCCGACGGCGGATGGCGCGCCGGGTCCGCGAGCACAGATTTGGCAACGGTCGCAAAGTTTTTCGATGTCAATGAGCTAAGAGCTGCGGACATCAATGGCTTATCGTCGGCGAAGTCGCGGAGCGTCGTCCCCAGGGCCATTCCCGCCGCCGGATCGTCCCAGGAGCCGAGAACGTATGCCATTGACAACCGCACCGCGGGGGCATCCTTCACCTTGAAGATCGCCTGCTGCAATTTCGCATCGCCTGCGATCCGCCCTTCGCAGAGCCGAACGCCACGGGCGACGACCTCGCCATTTTTATCGCCTAGAGCAGCCTGAAGGACTTCGCTACTACATGCGCCAATCCATCGAGTGTCGCCAGTGCCTGCAATCGGACGCGTGGATCCTTGGCCTCTCGCACCTTCTGTTCGAGGGCCGGCACCGCCTTCTTGTCGTTCTTCCAGACGAGCAACATCTGGGCCATGTCGCGCTGCCAGCCATTCGGTGAGTCGAGTGCCGCGACCAGGCCGGCCGTGTCCAGCTTGTCGAGCCGGGGGACTGGCCGGTGCTCGGCGCCGACGCGCTTGACGCGATAGATTCGCCCGAGATCGTGCCCGGCCCGCAGGTCGAGCTTTTTCTGCGTCTCGATCGGGATCCACTGCGGATGTTCGATGACGGCCCGATACATGTCCACGATCCAAAGCGATCCGTCCGGGCCGGTGCGAGCCATCGTCGGCCGGAACCAGTTGTCCGCCGAGGACAGAAACTCGGAGCGCGTCTCATCGATGGCTCGCCGGCCGACAAAGGAATGGCCATCGGGCGCGAGGTCCATGCGGTGGACGAGATTGTGCACCGGCTCGCAGACGAAGATCGCTCGCTTCAGCGCCGGCTCGAAGAGATCGTCGCGGTAGAAGCTAATGCCGCACGCGGAGGTGAATCGGTTCTTCGCCTGCGGGTCGTTGAAGCGGGGCAGCGTGCGGCTGGTCGGGAACACCGGCACAGCGCCGGCGAGAACGCGAACCGTATCGCTCACTGCCTGATGCGGATTGCGAGCGAGGTAGCGATCTTCGAGGACGACGTGCATCGCCGGCACGGAATTGTTGCCGCCGAACCAGTTACCCCAGTCGTCGCGGGTCTTGGCGAACTGCGACCGGCCGGAGGTCAATTCGATCTCGCCGGTATCGGGCCTGATGCGGAAGTCGTTGCCGCGGATATCGAGCGTTTTGCCGGTGAGCAGCGACTTGATCTTGCCGCCGCTGTCGCCATTCGCGCAATAGACCCAGTTGTCCAGACCCCAGACCAGCCCGTTCACGCGATGCTGCTGATTGCCTTCGACGAAGCCGGTGTAAAGCTTCTTCACTACGTCCGCCTTGCCGTCGCCGTCCGTGTCCTCGGCATACAGAATGTCCGGGGCGCAGGTAATGAGCACGCCTTTGCGCCACGGCAGGATGCCGGTCGGGTAGCCGATGTTTTCGAGAAACGTCGTGGCCTTGACGTACTTGCCGTCGCCGTTGGTGTCTTCGAGGAACTTGATCCGCCCGCCGAACTTGCCCTTGCCGTCGGTGCCGAGCGGATAATCTCCCATCTCGACGACCCACAGCTTGCCATCCGGCCCCCAGGCGATGGCGATCGGATCCCGCACCAGCGGCTCGCTCGCAGCCAACTCGACCTTGTAGCCGGGCCGCACCGTGATCAACTTGAGCGATTGCTCGGGTGTCTTCGCGGTGGGAGTCACGTTCGCAAGCAGATCGTTGAACGACCGGCGATCGATGAGGTCGGGCAGCTTGTCGGTGTTCTCGTTTTGCCAGTAAATGTGGCGGTTGCGGATGAAGGCGCCGTTGTTGGTTCTCTTGACGGCGATCGGCGGCAGCGCGTTCGGATCACCCCGCTTGCCGGCCATGACCTTCTTCGACCAGCCCTTTTCCATCGACTCGAAGAGGTAGACGCCGTAGCCTTCGTCGTTGGAGAAAACGATGTCGAGCTTGCCGTCGCCATCGAGGTCGATGAATACAGTTCCCGCGGCCAACTTCGCTCCATCGGGCAATGTGAATGGGCATTTCTGCCAGCGATTTGCCTTCCTGTCCCAAGAAAAGACCGCTGCACCCTTGTCCGCCAAAATCTCGCATGAACCATCACCGTCGAGATCCAGAAGGCGGAATGGTCGAAGCTTCTTTGGGAGCCCATTGTTGAAGTTTTCGTGGGTTTCCTTTCCCTGCGATGTGTGCCAATTCCAGGGAGAGTCTTCGTTGTCGAAGAAAAATGCGAACGCCGAGCCTCGAAGCGTGCCAAACTCTGTCCGTGATATGTCGGCCAGGAACGGAATATCTTGCCACCTACGATGGCTTGACAACCGGATCCGGAGTTCCTGGGTCCGTACATTGCCAACCAGCGAGTCCAGCAAACCATCGCCATCAATATCCACCAGCTTCACACCATTGTTCATTCCCGTCTTTAGGTCGCGCAACGAATGTGCGTCCAGCAGATTCTTGTCAATCCGCTCCAGCGCCTCGCGGAATGTCAGGAACTTCACCCGCTTGCCGTAGGTCTCCTGAGCGTATTCGATGAGCTGATTGATCTGCTTGTTCTCGATCCAGCCATGCGGGTGGAAGACCATCGTGAACACGCCCTGCTTCTTCACCGTGCAATCGAGGGCCCGGTACCAGTCGCGGACCGTCAGCTCGTTGTTCTTGCCGTGCAGGAGCTGGGCTTCCCAGTCGCTGGGCAGGACGCACGGGAATTCCCAGATATTGCCGATCGGGTATGGGTACGGGTAGTCCTCGATTGTGTTGACGAAATCACGGTCGGCCGGCAGGTACTTGGCGAACCGCGACCGGCCCTCGCCTTCCGTCACCCAATCGCGATTCAATTCCGGATCGTTCGGCGTGAAGACGTTGAAGACCGAGCTATCGACTTGCAGGAAGTTGCCCTTGGCGGTTGTCTTGTTGATGATCTCGGCGAACAGCCGAGGGCTGACCGTGTTGAGCGAGTCGCAGCACGGCGTGCGAAACGCGACCGGCTTGTTGTTCGGGACTGACGCCAGCAAATCGACGCATTTGTCATAGGTCGCCTTGGCTGCGGCGAAGTCCCCCTTGCCGAGGATCGGGCACGGATGGTCGATCGTGTGGCATTCGAGACTCAGGCCTTCTTTCAGCCACCTCTGCAAGTGCGGGTCGGCCGGGTCAATCTTGCAGGTCATGATGCTGACCGGCGCCCGGCCGTCGATCTTCTTCAAGCGTTCGAGGATCGGCCGGAGGAATGTCTCCCACTTTTCGTGGCCGCGCATATCGTCGATGGCCAGGATCACAACTGCATCAACGCCCGGCTCGCCGACCCACTGCGGCGTGATCAACTTGGGAAATGCCCGGTGCGGGTAATACGGATCCAGATCATCGAGGTATGCGAGTCGATTGCCGTCCCCGGCAATTGCGACGCCCGCGGCGAGCAACACCATCCCGATTGCGATGCGCATGGTAGACACCTCCCTGTGACTCGTCGCGAAGTCGGGCAGCTTGCGCTACGAATTCGCGTCAGTCTACCGTTTTGTGCTGGTCAGCCCAGTTCGTCCAATCATCCCAGTGGCGAGTCATGCCTCATGGAAACTGGTCTTGCGTTTCCAAACGTCACTGGCTATTCCCGTTCCCCGACTGTAGTCCGGACAGAGACCGTCACGTGGCGGGGGATTTGCCGCGCAACGCGTCGCAGCCGGGCATCTCGCTTGGGGGAGCGAATCATGCGCGCCAACGGCCGCCTCGCGGGGCGATGCTTTTTATTTGCCGTCGCTGCGTGCGCCGGTTTGAGTGCCGGCTGTCTTTCCGTCGGAAATATCCCTCCCGAAGTCCCGGACGCCTCTGTTCCGATCGTGGACCCCGTCGCGGCCAACACATCCGGCTTCGCCGATCCGCGCTACAACGACACGCTCCCACGCGAACTGCAAAAAGTCACCATGCCGGAGTACGTCATTGAGCCGCCGGACATCCTGCGGATCGATCTATTGCGTGTGACGCCGCCGCCAGGCTACAAGATCGAGGCCGGCGACATTCTCTTCTTGCAAATCACCTACCCCGGACAGACCGAGCCGTTTGCCGGCGAAGTGCTGGTCGGTCCGGATGGGAAGATCAACCTCGGAACAACCTATGGTGGAGTCGTCAAAGTCGCCGGGTTGACAGTCGAAGACGCACGCAAGGCGGTCGAACAGCAAGCGTTGGCCGCGAATGTCAAGAACCCCAAGGCGCAGGTTTCGCTGACGCAATCGCGTGCGCTGGCCCAGATTCGTGGCGAATACCTGGTTCGGCCGGATGGAACAGTTGGGTTGGGTACGTATGGAAGCGTTCGTCTGGTTGGGGAAACCTTGACGCAAGCGCGGGCAACGATCGAAAAGCATTTGAGTCAGTACCTGACTCATCCGGAAGTGGCGGTCGATGTGGCGGCCTACAATAGCAAGATCTACTACGTCATCTATGATGGGGGTGGACGCGGCCAGCAGGTGGTGCGGCTGCCGATCACCGGCAACGATACGGTCCTGGACGCGGTGGCCCAATTGAATGGCCTCTCGGCCGTGTCGAGCCAGCACTACATTTGGATCGCCAGGCCGTCGCCCGCCAATGTGGGCGCGGAGATGATCCTACCGGTAGACTGGATTGGGATCACCGAACATGGGCGCACGAGTACGAATTATCAGCTCATGCCGGGCGACCGGATCTTCGTGAAGGCGCACAACCTCGTCACGATCGACAACTGGGTCGCGATGCTGGTGTCGCCTTTCGAACGCGTGTTTGGCGTGACGCTGTTGGGTCAGACGTCGGTGCAGACATTGGCGCATCCGTCCATCCTGGGCGTCGGCTTGAACAACGGCAACGGAACGACGACATTCATTGGGCGCTAGCCGCGAGTGGAGAATGGACATGAAGAGATTTACCGCATCGGCGACGGCGATTCTGCTCCTGACCGCGGCCGCACAGGCTCAGTTCCTGCCGCGGCCCGGTGGGTCGGGGTCCAGTGGTGCGGGCTCGCCACTGTCGGGCGGGATCGGCATGGCGCCCCCGACGGCAGGCTTCAGTCCGTATTTGAACCTGACCCGCGGCGGTTCGGCCGCGGTGAACTACTACGGAATCGTCCGGCCGCAAATCAGCTTTCAGTCGCAAATGCAGGCGGTCCAGGCGCAGCAGCAACAAGCGGGCGGCGCCTCATTTGAACCGGACAATCCGCTCACGCCCGGCCTCGTGGTCGGCACGCGCGTTCGCTTCTTGAGCACTGCCCCCTACTTCCTGAATCTTTCGGGCGGCGCGACGACCGGGGGCACGACGGCCATCCGAGGGGCTGGCGCGTTGCAGGGCCTGAGCGGCCAGGGAATCAGTGCGGGTGGATCGACCTCCGGCGGCCTTGGCAGCTCGAACGGTGGCAGTCGGAGTGGGACAGGCATGCGTAGTTCGCGATAAGACCAGTTGGCGAACGCAATCATGGACGAGGGCGTAGCGATGAATTGGAACTATCGGCAGTGCCTGGTTGCATTGAGCCTGGGATTCGTGCCGTTGACGGCATCTGCGGATCACGGCGCCGCTGTACCGGCGCCACCCATTTCGATCAGCGAGCCCGCGGTATTCTCGCCGTTCGGGTATTTCCCTACGCATTGGCGGCCGTATCCCGCGCCGCCAGCCCTTTTGCCTGAACCGTCCGGTGCGCCGATTCGAGTCGGAAGCCGGGTCAGTCGCGGTTTCACCGTGCCAGCGCCGCTCGCGGTCAACGAGCCGGCGCCGCTTTCACCGATCATGCGCGCCGGTGTTCGAACTTCGATGGCAGCACCATCCGGAAATTACGAAGCACGGGTCCCACAACCGGCGTCGATCCATGCCACCGAGCGCACCGCCGCCACGCCACAGAACGGCTTTGCGACGCTGCGCACCCCAGCGCCTTTACCCAAGAGTTACACGACGCCGGCGACCGCGATTGCCGCGCCGCCGATTCCGGACCCGCCAGCGCCATCGGCCATTAATTCAGGATTGCGGACGACAATCTACAGCGACGACATTGTCCGACCGGCCTGGCCGGTGATTCCGCCACCCAAGAAATGAGTAGGGCCAGGGCTGGACAAGGTAGCGGAAGTCGCCAGATTTCCGACCCAGCGGCCTTGTCTTTGTTTTGGTGGCATAGGCCTCCCGGCCTGTGAGTTCGCACAGGCCGGGAGGCCTATGCCACAAAAATCGGGACACTGCCCCCCAGACGACGCAAAGTCGGAATTCTGGCGACCTCCGCTAGGTCATCATTGGAACAGAGCACTGTTGATACGTCTTGGTCGGGTCAATCGCTCCAACGAACCGAAAAAAGTCCGTCCCGATCGATTTCCACATCACACGGCCGGATACCGTGACCTTCGAGCCAATCGAGCAATTCGCCGGCTTCGGTCACGGTTAAGTGATCGGCGGAGCGAGTGTCGATTGAATCGATGAGATCGAACTCGGCATCGGGGGGATCGACAACCCGAAGTTGACCTGAACCACCTGGCAAGAACAGACCCATCGCCACTCTCCGAGGGCGTCCACTGGTCGTCAATGACCCGGCAGATGTGCACTTCCTGTTGGCCAATTATACCGGAAATCCCAAGTCGTGGCGTACTTTCAAGATAATTCGAGAATGACGCCGTCCGTTGAACGCGTTACATCCGGCCTTCCGAGTCCGCGAATCGTCGGGACGAGGGATGTCGTCGAAATAATAATTGTCCGCGGGGTTGCACCGCTCAAGCTGCCACGGTGGAATAGACTGTAGAGGTTGAGCGTCCTGATTGTAATGATCCGCACAGCGGAGGCTCGTCGATGATCGGTATGGCGCTCATGGGCGTCGGTAATTGCGCTATTGCTGCTCGCGGCCAGTGTTGATGCTCAGCCGCCCCGGTTCCCCCCGCCGCCACCGATCGGGGCCGGACCGCAATTCCCTCCGATGCCCGGTGGGCCGGGGCTCGCGAAAGAAGACCAAGTCGAAGACGTTCGGCCGTTTCTGGATGGCCGCGGCCGGAAGTCGAGACCCAAAGACATCGATCCCAAGCTGCTCAAGGATCTGCTGGAGAAGATGCCGAAGAACCAAAAAGTCGATCCCAAGCAGTTCGAGAAGCTGCTGAAGGAGAATCCGAATCTGCAGAACCGCGAGTTCTTGCATCAACTCGAGCAACTTTTGAAGGACGATCGCTTCCCGGACAACTTGCAGCAGCAGATCCCGCCAGAGCAACTCGGCGACAAACAGGAACTCAAGGACAAGCTCCATCAGTTCCTGGAGGAAGGCAAGAAGGATGCGGGCCACGAAGTTCTGCCTAAGAACGTGGATGCCCCCAAAATCGATGGGCAAGATGTGCCGACAACCAAGCCAGGCGAGACGACCGGCGACAAGCCGTCCGTGGCGGATAACGAGTGGGTGAAATGGCTGGATAAGAACTTCAGCGATGCTCCCGGCTCGGACAGCGCGATGAAGGACCTGGTCACTGCTCTCAAAGAAAACGGTGGCAAGGGAAAGTTTGGCGAACTCCCCGACTTTAAGAGCGGCGGATTGAAAGGGCTCGACGAATTTGGCAAATCGCACTCCAACAACGGCTGGAAGGTTCGCCCACCGGACATGCACGGGAATTCACCCAAATTCGGAGGCGGCGGATCGTCGTGGAATGGCGGAAGCAGCGGCGGAGGCGGGTCGTCCTGGGGTGGCGGCGGAGGCGGCGGGCTCGGAGGTGGTGGGACGGCACTGGCAGTCATCATCGGGATTGGTGGAGCGTTTCTCCTGGCGATCTTGCTCTTTCGCAAATGGAAGATCAACCGCGAAGTGCGTGCGTCCCTCATGACATCCGGGCCCGTGCCCATTGATTTTGACTCCATCCGATCGCGCGAGCAACTAGTTCGAGTTTTCAATTCGGTGTCTCTCGAACAATGCGGTGCGGACGCCCGCACCTGGAATCACCGGGTCATCGCCGATCGGTTTGGCAAGGCCAAGCCCGCTCACGCCGAGCCAGCCGAGGAAGTCGCCGGCCTGTATGAACGGGCTCGCTACGCTCCGACCGACGAAGACTTAACCGCCGGCGAATTCGCGGACGCGCGCCGCGACCTTCGGGTGCTTGGGGGAGCAACCGCGTGAAATCCAAGCTGCTTTCGACTCTTGTGCTTATCCTCATCGCCGTCGGGTCGGCGGCCGGACAGCAAATTCCGTCTAAGGGAACAGAACTTCTGCGCTTCGCCTTGCACAAAAAGGGCTTCACGCCGCTCACCGAACAGCAATGGCTCTTCGAGCTACAGCCATCAAACGATTTGCTCATCGTCATCGTGGGCGATACCGCCGGCGTTGAGAACAAGTTCTTCGGCAAACAGAATTTGCCGAATGCACTTGGGCTTCGTGATTCCATCATCGGCGGGGCCGCACTCCTCATCATCAGCGATAACTCGAATTCTCCACGCTTCGGCGGGCCAGACTGGGGAATGCAATTCGGAATCACAATACAAGGCAATCGATTGGTCGCGCCCGGCGGAGCCGGATATCGAAACGAGCGCGACAAGCCGTTCGTCAAACCACGCCCGGTCGACAAAGTTGCGGCAGTGGCGCCGTTCAACCTCTTCGATGGAGTACCATCGTCTGGTGAGAAGGCGATTGCGACCGATCGCCCGTCGGTGATGTCGGTCAGGAAAACTGCCAACTTTCTCCTCTCGGATCTGGCGGGTTATGCGGACCGAACGAGACGGGCGGACGGTCGTCCATTGGATCCGGAACACAACCACTTCGCGGTCAGTCTTCAAACGATCAATCAATTCAATCAGCTCACTGCTGGCCGCGCCATTATCATGGCGAATCGAAATGTGTTTGCCAATGGCATGATGGGCCTCACCGTGAAGCAAGATGACAGTGGTCTGGTATCCGACAACGGCAACTGGGAATTGGCTAAGCGCACGATCGATTGGCTGCAGGATGCGGGAGGAAGAAAGCGAACGCAGTGCGTTTTCATCCAAGATGGCAAGATCATCGATAAGTTTGCGGAAACCGTTCCACAGCCACCGAAGCCACCTCCTCCCAATATCGACCCCGAGGTACTTGCCAACTGGGTGCTGCATCGCGCGAACGATATCATTCCGTGGGCGGAGGAGAATAACTACTTCAATCGGATGTTGGAAAGCTGGTTTGGATTCCCCAGGCTCGTCCGTGTCTTCCTATTCCTGGTTACGATCGTGTTCGCCGTGTTTGCCTTGCGCTGGCTCCGGCGGGGCTTCCGCAAAGTCGAGCCGTCGTCCACGATCACCAAGAGCGTTCAGTCCGGGCTTTTGCCGCGCGGCGGCGTACTGCGTCAGCGCACGGCCGCCCAGGTGGAAGTCGGCAATCTTTACGAAGCAGCGCGTCGCCGAGTGCGGAGTCGGTTTGATGTACTGGGCGCCCGGCCCGGCTCGGATGGAAAAATGCCCCCGGTGCTCACGGCGAATGATCTTCCGGATGGTCCGCTCATCTACCAGACCATTCGCTGGTTATGGACGATTGGATATGGTGAATCACCGGTGACGGTCGCTCCGTCCGAATGGGATCGGGTCAACGCGTTGCTCGAACGAGTCTCGGCTCGGGCGGCGGGCGGCGACTGGTCGTTCGGACAGAACGTTTGAGTTACAAAGGACCTCTCCTATCTTGATGTTGGCCCCCGAACCTTCTCCATTGAGTCGCATGACCCCACCCCCTGTCCCCGGTAACGAGGCCGCCAAGGAACTGGCGGCCAACGGCAAGGCGCTGTCGCAAAAGGTCGTTCAAGAAATCGGCCGAATCGTCGTCGGCATGGAAGGGGTCACGCGACAACTCCTGATCGCGCTCTTGACCGGCGGCCACGTGCTGCTCGAAGGGGTGCCGGGCGTCGCCAAGACCACGTTGTCCAAGGCCTTTGCGCGATTATTGGGCTGCGAATTCTCACGGGTGCAGTTCACGCCGGACCTGTTACCGTCCGACGTGACCGGAACGTCGATCTTCGATCGCAAGGCCAACGAGTTTGTGTTGCGCAAGGGACCAATCTTCTGTCAGGTGCTGCTCGCTGATGAAATCAACCGGGCGCCGGCCAAAACACAGTCCGCTCTCCTCGAAGCCATGCAGGAGTATCAGGTGACGGTTGAAGGGACCACCCTCCCCTTGCCGCGACCGTTCCTCGTGCTGGCGACGCAGAATCCAGTCGAGCAGGAAGGCGTTTACCGCTTGCCAGAAGCGCAACTCGACCGGTTCATGCTTCGCGTGGAGATGGGGTATCCGGGGCATGAGGCCGAAGTCCGCATGCTTCGCGTTCATAGCCAGGCTCTGGCCGAATTGGAGGCGATGTTCGATCCGGAGACGATCCTGCGCATGCAGGCAAGCTTGAACAACGTGTATGGCAAGGACGAGTTGATGCATTACATCGTTAGCCTGGCGGAAGAAACCCGCCAGCATCCCGATGTCCTCCTCGGCGCCAGTCCGAGAGCGGCGTTGTGCTTGTTGAAGTGTGCCCGGGCTCGGGCGGTCCTCGACGGCCGTCATTTCTTCACGCATGAAGACGTGCAGGAAATCGCGCTGGGCGTTCTCGGTCATCGACTGATCGTACGGCCCGAAGCCGAAGTCGAAGGCCGGCACGTCAGCGATGTGGTGAAAGATGTGCTCGAATCGGTGCCGGTGCTGGAGGCGACGTAGGATCGAGTTTTTATTCGCGCAAAGGTAACTGACATTGTGGAGACCGAAATGGCTGCGGTTGAAGTTGCCGAATATGGAGTTACCGTCCCGGGTTGGATTGACGATTTGGACTCCTTCAGCCAATGGGTCGACTCGCCCGACTTTCCGGACAGTGGACGGTTTTGCTTCATTAATGGCCGTGTTTGGGCGGACATGAGCATGGAACAACCGTTCGTTCATAACGAAGTCAAACTTTGGATTGGGATGGCGTTGGCGTCGTTCGCGCGCGAAGAGAACTTGGGACGTGTCTTCGCTGACAGGATGCGGCTTCGCAATGATGATGCCGACCTTTCGTGCGAGCCAGACGGCATGTTTATCTCATACGACGCGCTGCAATCCGGCCGCGTTCGATTGGTTGAAGGAACGGTGACAGAATATCGCGAATTCGAGGGAAGTCCGGAAATGATGCTCGAAGTGATCAGCGATACGTCGGAGACAAAGGACCGAGTTGATCTTCGCGAAGGCTACTTCCGGGCTGGTGTTCAAGAATACTGGCTCGTCGACGCACGTGATCAACCACCGGTAATCGAGATTCTGCGCCGCGGTCCCCGGGGGTTCGTGACAACACGGCATCAACCGGGCGGGTGGGTTCGTTCACGGGTCTTTGGCAGGGCATTTCGGCTTATCCGCAAGAAAGGCCCCGACGGCAACCCCCAATTCACCCTCGAACACCGCGATTGAGGCCCAACCTTGCTCACCCCCCGCGGTTGGTGGTTCCTGGTATTTGTCCTGCTCATGGGCGGGCTCGGCGCCGCGCTTTCGCCACGCTTCGGCCATGGGATTGCCGTCGTCAGTTTCACCTTGCTCGCATGGTTCCTTTGGGAGTGGGCGCACTTCGCCTATCGATTTTATTTCGTTCTGCCCCGCGTCGTGCTGCAACGGGAAATCAGCGATGAGCGCAAGGCTCTGCCGATTCTTTGGTCCGAAGGCGAATACGATGTGACCGTTCGAATTGCGATCAACGGCCCCGGCGATCTCCCTTTTGTCGTACTTGCCGACTGGGTGCCAACCGACGGACGATTTGTCGAAGGCTCCGGCTCCGACGAGACGATCGCCGCCTTGAGTGCCGTTCAACCGGTAACCATTCAATACCGCATCCGATGCCCAGTGCCCGGCGAATTGATCTTTGAAGGGGTGCGCATCCGCGTCGGCGATCGGCAGGGGTTCTTTTATCAACGTTCACTTATTTCCGATGGCTCGCGGTACTTGGTCCTCCCGCGCCTGACCGGCGTCGAAGGCCGGCGGCGTGGAGCGAAGAAATTCAACATCTTTCCACCGCCAGGGGTGCACCGGCTTAAGCGTCCCGGCGGGGGAAGCGAATTGCTCGATCTGCGCGATTACATCCCGGGCGATCCGCCCAAGATGATCGCGTGGAAGCCCTCGGCCCGGCGCGACAAGCTCATCACCAAGGAATTTGAAAGCGAAGTGCCGGTGCGCTGCACGCTATTTGTCGATACCTCGGAATCCGTTCGCCTCGGGGCGAAGCGAACCAAGCTGACGCGGCTGGTCAATCTGGCCGCCGGCGTCGCCGAAGCGGCCGTCGCCGACCGGGATCACGCCGGACTTGTCGTTTTCGACGAACACGACATGCAGATCATGCGGCCGAAGCGATCGCGCCGACATGTCATCGATATGCTCCATTTGCTTGCCGAATCGGCGGCGCGACCCACGCCGATTGGCCCGTTCGCGGACGCCACCGCGCTCGCTCGACTCGCGTTTCCACTCGCCAACGAGCTTTATCCGAACCTGATGCACAAGCGAGTGAACTCGGCGCCAATGCGCATGTTCTGGTCGCCGCCGAGTGACTATGGACGTGGCTGGTGGGTGCTGGGATTCTGTCTGCCGTTCATCTTCGTCGCGCTCAACTACCTCGCCCGCCAAGTCGCCTATTCGATTCGAAATCGAGACCTGTGGGATGCCTCGTTCAGTATCTCGAAGGTCTTTTACGATCTTGCCGGCTCATTCGGATTCGACGCATTCGGCGGACATGTCGAAATTCTGCGAATCTGGCCCATCACCTTCGCGCTCGCGATCATCGGCGTCTTCATCTGGCTATTCCACGGGCTGAGCGGCATGACGGAGCCATGGCGCTCGGCCCATCTTCGTCGCAAGCAACTCGGCTTGTTGTTTGCAACGCTCGACAACGACCAAGTCGGCGCCGAGTCGCACTACTTACACGGCGACCAGGCGTTTGCCCGGCGAGCGCAGCGATTTCTCGCTCAGCACCATGCCCGCTACCCCGTGCGTCTCTACGATGCCCGCGGCCGCTATCTGTTCCAGTCTCGCGGCAAGCTGGACGTACTCGTGAAGGCTCTCAACTACGGAGTCGCGCGCGGCCACGACAATGAGCTATTCGTACTGCTAGTCGATCTGGTTGATCTCGTCGATGAACTCGACGAGTTGATCCGGGCGGTGCGCGTCGCGGTGGCTCGGCACCATCAGGTCATGGTGATTCTTCCTTGGCCCGAGGATATACCCGACGCACCGAGTGAGCCGACCGCCGCGGACGATCGCATTCCATTAAGAAAGGCCGAGCGGTTCTCGCGCGGCGGCTATCGCGCAATCGCCGACGAAGTGGCCCGCGATTACATCGATGGCTACCACAAAGCGTATTTCAAGCTTCGCCGCGACTTCGGGCGGCTCGGCGTGCTCGTCGTTCGAGCCGATTATCAAGAGCCGGTGCAAATGGTCCTGGACCGGCTCGATCGACTTCGTGGCGTGGGGAGGCGGCGATGAGTGCCGACAAAATGCCGCCGCCTTCCGTCTTCAACCGCCTGCGACCGGCGGCCGCTCTGAATTATTTGATCATGACGGGGACCGGCCTGGTGATCTATGGCATGATCATGTTTGGCAAGGGGAATGACGCCGGCGCCCTGATCGCGATCCTCCTCGCAATACCCGGCATCTTGGCCCGCTGGACGATTTCCCCCATACTCGTGCTGTTGCTGACCGTTTACATGATGATCGATCCGGGGTTCCTGTGCATCGTCAGTCGCTTTTCAGGTACGCGCTGGTTTCCCCCGCGAGTAGATGGCGGGTTCAGTATCGAGGACATGATGCTCGCCACGGCGCTCTTGGCCTATGTCATCGGTCACTTCCGTCTGACGGCCATAATTCACCAGTCGATGCCGGACGATCCGACCATTCGCCGCGATCGCGACCCGGCAAACCCGCCACGTCGGCCGGCGGAAATGATTCCGCAAAGCGAATTGCCACGCACGCTCATGGTCGCCGTCGGGTGCGTCGCCGCCGGCCAGATCGTCTGGCTGCTGATACTGTGGGTCGATCGAATCGGCCGGCCCGGCGACGCCCAACTGACGACCGGCACATCGCGGTTTTTGTTGGTTGCGTGGCTCTCCGGCCTATCGCTGATGCTGGTTTCGGCGGCGTTGATCTATTTGCGCAGCGCTCGTATGACGCGGACCGAAGCAGCACTCGTTTTACGCGACGAGTTTTTCCAGGAAAACCGCCGCGAGACCGATCGGCTTCAGCGCTGGCGAAAGTGGTACAAGGAACGTGTGGCCAAGCGCCGCCGATCCGGAAAGTGAGAAATCGATGTTCTGGATTCGCGAAATCGCCGGCTGGCTCATGGTTGTGCTGGGACTCTGGCTGTTCTATGTCAGCTACTTCGTTCTGCTTCGGAACGGCTACATCGTTCAGTCGGGACCGACGGTGCTCATGGGCATCGTCGTCTTCCGCGGCGGGATTCACTTCTTGAAAGTGGCGGTCGCGGCCCGCATCTGCCAGCAAGCTCCTACCGAAAGTCGACCACGGACCCAACGAATTGAGCCCGCGAGGCCGCAACGGCGATCGCCCGTCGTGCCGGGGCGCGGATAGCGCCCGGCATCGCCTGCGGTTAGACGCCAAATGCTTTCGCAATGCAGACGAAACCGGCTGCATTGCATGCAAATTCAATTGGTCCGACGAGACGACTTACGTAGGCGTGGCCTAGGCCACGGCGATCTTCATCCTTCAACGCAGCGCGTCGCCCTAATATGCCCAGGATCGCGGCCGGCAATCCGCACACGAGTCCCAGGCCCGGAATCAATCCGGCCAGGGCAAACAGATAGGCCCAGCGAGCGGCCGGATTCCCTTCGGGCAAGAACGAGACGGGAATCTCACTGCGATCCTTTTTGCGACGGCGAGGCAACCCGTTTGCAGTAGTCATATTCCGTGGAAATACCGTTCTAGTGAAATCGGTCAAGCACAAAGAGGCGCCTGAGATGAGGGAGAACGAGATTCGCGCCGTCTTCTTCGATGCGGTCGGCACATTATTGTTCCCCCGGGTTCCGGTTAGCCGGACCTATGCCGAATGCGCAAAGCGATATGGCCTGGAATTGGATGAGCCGCATGTTCGCTCGGCCTTTCGCAGAGCATTCGCACACGAAGAGAAACAGGACATTCAGGATAATGGGCGAACGGACGAAGCGCGCGAGCGCGCCCGCTGGCAATCGATCGTCAACAAGGTGCTGCCGGTCGCCGACCGCGAAGGCTGCTTTGCCGAGCTATGGAACGGCTTCAGTCAGCCCTCCGCCTGGGCCGTCAACCCGGAGGCCAGCACGGTTCTTACCCAGCTTGCCAGGCGTGGGCTCATCCTGGGAGTAGCCTCCAATTTTGATTCACGACTATTCAGTCTCGTGGGCCAGATCCCCGAGTT
Organism: uncultured Gemmataceae bacterium; assembly: GCA_963773845.1. Lineage (GTDB taxonomy): Bacteria > Planctomycetota > Planctomycetia > Gemmatales > Gemmataceae > SIAJ01. Next base: position 1,197,318 of record CAVZCU010000009.1, on the reverse strand, counting down.
GGCGAATATCCGGGACCGCTGTGTCGTCAGTTCCGTCGTCGGCTGGCGAAAACCGGCGCCCCGGTTTTTCGAGGCCGTGGTGCGGGCCGCGGATGTCCCGGCCCAGTGCATCCTATTCGTCGGCGATGATTTGCGTAATGATGTGCAAGGCGCAATGGCGGCCGGTCTTCGCGCAATCTTGTACGATCCGGATGAGAAACTCGAAAACGAACATCGAATTCGTCGATTGCGAGACCTGCTGACGGGTTGTGGGGTTACTTCATAGACCACTCGCCCGCTGTCTTCAGTCTATTGCCGGAGATTCACCTCATGCGCGGCAGTTCGCTCGGCCTGGTCCTCATTCTCACATTTGCGCCGATAGCCTCAGCTGAAGATGACTACCGGACGGTGGCCAACGCGATCGCGGCCAAACCTATGTCGGTCGGCTTGAACGGTCCCGTCGTTCCCAGTCACTTGGGAGTTCTGTTCAAGCCCGGCCCGCACGGTGAACCGATGGTTGCCGAACTCGAATCGGGATCCTCAGCCGTGAGGATGGGCCTGAAAGTCGATGACACGATCGTCCGCGTGGATGGGAGCCATGTCCAAAGCATCGATGCGCTTCGCGAAGCGATGCGACTTCGATGGGCCGGTGAGCGTGTGCGCATCTCGGTGAGCCGCAAGGGAAAATCGATTGACCTGACAACCGTGTTGGCGGCAGCTAGTCGACCGATGGGCGGCACCGGGCAGCTTGCCGACAACTTGCTCGGTACGCAGGTTGCCGCCGTGCCGCAAGGCGAGGGAGTCATCATCGAGCAAGTGGCGGCAGGTTCGGCTGCCGACAAGGCCAAGCTCAAGGTGGGTGAAACAATTCTCAAGGTAAATGACGATTCGATCACTGGGCCCCATAAGTTGAGTGAAGTGCTATCCACCAGACACCCGGACGATACAGTCACGCTCACACTTCTCTTGGCCGAGAAACGCGTGGAAATGAAGGTGAAACTGACCCCAGTCGAACGGGCAGTCGGCGGGGGCCGAGTGGGAGGCCGGCCCGGCGGATGGAATCGCCGAACGCGATACTGGACCAAACCGAAATATCGCATTGCCATCATTGGCGTCGAGTATCCCGACGCGAAGCACAATCCGAAAATCGCGCCGAAGGACTGGGCCGAGGCGATGTTCAGCAACGGAGGAAAATATACCAAGACCGCCACGGGGCAGACCGCCTACGGCAGCATGCACGACTACTACTGGGAGCAATCCAACGGCCAACTGAGCGTCGAAGGCAAGGCATTCGATTATGTCGAAGTCAGCAAGAAACGCATGGAGTACAACACGGGTGAGAGAACAGCTCTATTGAAAGAAGCAATGGATCTGCTCCTCAAGCGCGAAGGGAAGGACGCCCTCAAAGACTTCGACGGTGTGTTTTTCATTTATGCCGGCGGCCGATTGCAGGTTGCACGTGGCAGTCTTTATTGGCCGCACAAGTCCAACTTCCGACACAACGAATCGAACTGGCCGTATTTTATTTGCCCCGAAGGCGGCGAGCGCATGGCTAACACCAGCGTGTTCTGCCACGAGTTCGGGCACATGCTCGGCTTGCCCGATCTTTACGCACGTCCCGAAAATCCCGGCATGGAAGGCGTCGGCATCTGGAGCGCGATGGCCAATCAGGCCGGCAACGGCAGACCACAACACTTCGACGCCTGGAGTAAGGAAAAGCTTGGCTGGGTGACGCCGGTCGTGCTCGATCCAAGCGTGAAGCAAAAGCTGATCCTCTCGCCGATCGAAGATTCGACCAAGGAGTGCTACAAGATTCTCGTCCATCCTGATGGAAGCGAATACTTTCTGCTGGAGAATCGGGCGGCCAAGGGGTTCGATTCAAGCCTGCCCGCTCACGGTTTGCTGATCTGGCGAGTGATTGGGAATCGACCGGTGCTGGAGGAAGCCCATGGAATTGCCGGTCCCTCCGGCCCCCGGCTGTTTCCGTGGGCCGTGCCGTTCCCGTGTCTGGCGAACAACGGCAAGGGAGGCGACTCGACCACAACGAAGGGAAACGACGCATTTACACCCTACACGATTCCCTCAAGCCGATCGCTTTTGGGGGGCGGCGCGGCGGTTTATATCACCAACATCGACAAGCGGCCGGACGGCAAGATTACGTTCCATATTGGGTATCAGTATCAGTGACGGTCATGTTCGTGCAATGACTTGGACTTGCGGGGAGGAACGTTTGTGATTCGCTATTTGATTACTGGACTGATGCTCGGCCTCGCGGTTGCCTGCGCCGCCGCATTTCCGCATGTTTCCCAATCCAAGGGTGCGTCGCCCGAACTGGCTGACTACAAAGCGGCGGACCAGGCTATCGCCGCCAAAATTACTCCGGCCGGTGCGGCAACCGCTGGTGCGACCGGCTATCTCGGCGTCACCGTCGAACGCGATTCCGCCGGACGGCCGGTTGTCGATACGATTCAGCCGAAGTCTCCGGCCGATCAAGCGGGCATCAAGAAGGGCGATGTTGTGATTCGCATCGGCGAGCATTCGATCACGACACTGGATTCGTTCCGCGAATGGATTCAAGCAAGCCTGCCGGGCGAGCCAATCAAGATTGCCATGCTCCGCAACGGCGAGCCGGTGGAAGTGACGGCCCGGCTCCAACCTACCAGCCAACCGCTGAAGCCGCCCAGCGGGCCACGGCCATTCCTCGGCCTGGAGTTGGAGGAATTGAAAGAAGGGAGCGGAGTGAAAGTGAAATCCGTGGCGAGCGGATCGCCCGCGGAGAAGGCGAAGCTCGAAATCGGCGACCACCTCTTGAAAGTCGACGGCAACGAATGCAACCGACCTGCACGACTTCAGGACATCCTCGGCGACAAGAAGCCCGGCGACACCGTGACGTTTCTGGTCGTCGGCGTCAAGGACAAGAAGGAAAAAGAGCTGGTCGCGACGCTCAGCGCTCCGCCCGCCCGAAAGGGCGGTCGTGCCGGCGGGCGATTCGGACGCGGCGGCGGTCGAAATCTCGCCCTGCCGCCCACTCTCTGGAAGGGATCGACGCTCAGGCTCGCAATCGTCGGCATCGACTTCGCCGACACCAAGCACAATGCAAAGAATACCCCCGGTGTATTGGAGAAACTCTTCCTGGTCGACCGTGACACCAACGGTGCGAAGTCACAGCCGAACAATGTCAGCCTGAGAGATTACATTCACGAGGTTTCAGCCGGGACGCTCAAGCTGGAGAAAGGCAAGGCCTTTCCGTGGGTCGAAGTGGCGAAGAAGCGCCGCGATTACGTGCAAGGGAGCGGCACGAGCAATCGCGCCGCTCCCCTCGCGGACGCGCTCAACAAATTGACCGCGGGCGATCAAAAGGACGTGCTCAAAGACTTCGACGCGATTGCCTTCGTCTACGCCGGCGATCGCTTCGCGCAGAACCGCGGCGCGGTGTTCTTCCCCCATGCGGGCACGATCCTTCATCAGTCGCGACGGCTGCCATACATGTTGATCCCGGAGGGCAGCTCCCATCTGACGCCGCTCAGCGGCCTCGTCAAGGAAATGGGGATGATGCTCGGCTTGCCCGACCTGACGGCTCGACGCGAAAACATCGGCTCCGAAGGGCTCGGCCCCTGGTGCGCCATGTCGATGCCGGACACCGGCCGCGTCCCGCTACCGCCCCACTTTAGCGCCTGGTGCAAAGAAAAACTTGGCTGGATTGAACCCCGTGTTATCGATCCGACCGTGAAGCAGAAGTTGATTCTCGGGCCGATCGAGAATTCACGGAAGGAATGCTACAAGGTGCTGGTGCGTCCCGATGGCAGCGAGTACTTCCTGCTCGAGAATCGCAAAAAGATTGGATTCGACGCCAATCTCGCCGGCCAGGGATTGCTCATTTGGCGAGTGGTGAACGACCGGCCGATTCTGGAGGAATCGCACGGCGTCGACGGGCCGACCGGCCCAACGGTGCATCTCGCGGCCGTGCCCTATCCGAGCGCTGCCAACAACGCGTTCACACCGAGCACAATTCCGTCGAGCCGATCGCCACAGGGCGGCGGCTTGCCGGTCCATATTACGAACATCAAGCGCCATGCAGACGGGCGGATCAGTTTTCGAATTGGTTATGAGTACGATTAATCGAAGGATGCGCTGCGGCGTATCTTGCGGGATAGGCCTCCCGGCGTGTCGAACCCGGCACTGGCAAGCGCTGGACGCGGCAAGCGAAGACAGGCCCGGAGGCCTATCCCACATTGCGGCGAGAGACCTCTCCCAGAATTCGGACGGATTTTAGTTCGTGTTCCGTTGGTGGATTGGCTATTCTCTCCAGACTTCTCGCACTTTTTCATTTTGGAGCACAACACCCATGAGGTCCCGTTATCCGCGATTCGGTCTCGCCCTGTTCTTGCTCGGAGTGATTCTTGCACTGATGGCCGGGCCATCCGGGTCGGACATACTCGCCCAGCGCAAGGGTTTCCGCGACGGCAAGGGCAAGCAGAAAGAAGTTCCGCCGCCGAACTTTACTCTGCCCGATTCATGGACCAAGGCATTCACCTGGCGCTGCATCGGCCCGGCGAACATGGGCGGGCGAATCACGGCCATCTCGGTCTTCGAGGCCGACCCCAGCACGTATTGGGTTGCAACGGCCTCGGGCGGCCTCGTCAAAACCTCCAACAACGGCGTCACGTTCGAGCATCAGTTCGACCATGAAGCCACCGTATCCATCGGCGACGTCTGTGTGGCCCCATCGAATAAGGAGATCGTCTGGGTCGGAACCGGTGAGAACAATCCACGCAATTCGGTCTCCTTCGGAGACGGCGTGTACAAATCAACCGACGGCGGCAAGTCCTGGAAAAACATGGGACTGAAGAAGACATTTCAGATTGGCAAGATTGTCGTTCACCCGACCAACCCCGACATCGTGTACGTCGGCGCCCTGGGACGTCTTTATGGGCCGAACGAGGAGCGCGGGCTGTTCAAGACCACCGACGGCGGCAAAACGTGGAACAAGGTCTGGTATGCCGACGACAAAACCGGAATCATCGATATTCGCATGCACGCGACCAATCCAGATGTGCTATTCATCGCCGCGTGGGATCGGCAGCGCGACGGCTACGATTCCTGGCCGGGGGGCGACCTTCCTGATGGCTACGACGCCTACGACCCCGTTCGAAAATGGGGAGCCAGCGCGGGCATCTACAAAACGATCGACGGCGGCAAGACGTTCAAGAAGCTCACGAACGGTCTACCTACCAGCCACATGGGTCGCATCGGCCTCGACGTTTACCGCAAGGACCCGAACGTCGTCTTTGCCATCATCGACTGCGAGAAAATCGGCAAGGGCACTCCACCCAAGAAGGCCGCAATCAGCAATGCATTCATGGGTCTGCAAGGCGACGACGCTGAGGACACGGATGGCGCCAAGATCACGCGCGTGACCCCCGAGGGTCCCGCCGAAGCAGCCGGACTCAAGGTGGACGACGTGGTCGTCAAGATGGGCGACAAGACCATCAAGACCTATGAAGAAATGCTTGCCGTCGCTAATACCGCCAAGCCAAATGACAAGGTGAAATTGCAAGTCAAGCGTGCCGGCAAGCCGCTCGCCGTGGAGCTGGTCTACGGCGAGCGACCAGCAGGCGGTCGCGGATTCGGCGGGGGCGGCGGGGGCGCAGGTGGGTTTGGCGGACCCGGAGGTGCGACCACAACCCGGCCCTACGGCGCCAATTATGGTGGTCAGGCGCCCAATGTGCAGGATCGCCAGGGGCCCAAGAGCTTCGAATACGGCGGGATTTACAAGTCGACGGACAGCGGCGAAACCTGGAAGCGCATCAACAGCGTCAATCCGCGGCCAATGTACTTCAGCCAGGTGCGCGTCGATCCGAGCGACGACAAGTACCTCACCGTGCTCGGCGTGCAAATGTACCATTCCACGGATGGCGGCAAGAGATTCCGTCAGGCCGGCCGCGGCGTGCACGCCGACCAACATTGCATGTGGATCGATCCAAAGGACGGTCGGCATCAGATCGTCGGTTGCGACGGCGGATTCTACGTGACCTACGATCGCGGCCGAGTGTGGGACCACCTGAACCAGATGGCGCTGGGTCAGTTCTATCACGTCGCCGTCGATAGCAAGAAGCCCTACTTCGTGTATGGCGGTCTTCAAGACAACGGGTGCTGGGGCGTTCCGAGTATGAGCCTTCGAGGCGCCGGGCCTCTCAACGAGGACGTCATTTCCATCAACGGCGGCGACGGCTACGTCTGCCGAGTCGATCCCGAAGACCCCGACCAGGTCTATGGCGAGAGCCAGAACGGCGGGATGGTCCGCTACAACCTGCGAACCGGCGAACGCGCGTCGATCAAGCCCGGATCGGGCTTCGGCGGACGCGGGGGGGCAGGCGGCGGAGGCGCCGGCGGGCCGGGCGGAGGCCGAGAGCGGAATCGCTATCGCTTCAACTGGAATACGCCGTACATCCTCTCGGCGGCGAACTCGCACATCCTCTACAGCGGCGGCAACTATGTGTTCAAGTCGGTGAAGAAGGGGGATGATGCCAAGATCATTTCTCCCGAGATCACGCGAACGAAGCACGGCAGCGCCACCGCGCTGGCCGAATCGCCCCGAAATCCGGACGTGCTTTGGGTCGGCACCGACGACGGTTATCTGTGGATGACCAAGAACGGCGGCAAGGACTGGGCCAACATCACCGAGAAGGTCGGCCTCAAAAAGCCGCTCTGGGTCGCGACTATCGAAGCGTCGCGATTTGCCGAAGGTCGCGCCTATGTGGCATTCGATGGTCACCGTCTGGACGACGACGCTCCTTACATTTACATGACCGACGATTTCGGTCAGACCTGGAAGCCGATCACCAACAATTTGCCAACTGGATCCACGCGCTGCCTGCGCGAAGACATCAAGAACCCGAACCTGCTTTATTGCGGAACCGAGTTCGCGTTTTTCGTTTCACTGAATCGCGGCAAGACGTGGACGAAGTTTAACAACAACCTTCCGACCGTAGCCGTGCACGAGGTCGCCATCCATCCGACGGCCGGCGAAATCGTGGTCGCCACCCACGGGCGTAGCATCTGGGTCCTGGACATCACCGCGCTGCGTGAGATGACCACCGGCAAGATCAAGGACGATCCGACGCTGTATAAGCCGAACACCGTCACGCGCTGGCAACAGCTACCGCGACGGGGCAGTTCCGGCCGGCAATTCGTCGGCGAAAACCCCCGGCCGGGGGGGCACATTTACTACTCCTTGCCCAAGAAAGCGACGAACGTCACGCTGGAATTCGAGGATATCGACGGCAAGAAGGTCGCCGAATTGAAAGGAGCGACGGATGCCGGCCTGAACGTTCTCAACTGGAACACTGCAATTCGCCGGCCGACAGCGCCGGCCGGCGGACGTCCGGGCGCGGGACGTCCCGGAGCAGGCGGTGCGGGGGGCGGACGGCGTGGCGGCTTCGGCGGCCCACAGGTTCCTGCTGGGGCCTACCGGGTCGTTCTGAATGTGGACGGCAAAACGCAGTCGCAGAGCTTCCTCATCGAAGGCGATCCAAGTCCATTGCGAAGCCTCACCGCAGAGGATGAGGACGAGGAGGGCGGCGAAGACGTCGACCGGTAAAATTCGGGCGAGCCGGCGGCGTTCATGTCGCCGGCTCGCCGTTGACTGGCAGCTTCGCAGTGCGGGGCGTCGGTGTTGGGCTCCGCATTGCCTCGATCACTTCGCCAATTTGTGCGCGAACGACCACATGTGCCCGAACGGGTCGCGCACCTGTCCGTAACGGTCGCCCCAGAACATATCCGTCGCTGGCATCGTCACCGTCGCGCCGGCCGCCGCCGCCTTGGCGATCGCCGCGTCGCAATCGGGAACATTCTGGTGCAGCACCACTGGCGACGCGCCCAGTTTCAATGGGTCGTGGGATTTACCGCCGTGGTATTCCGGGAAATCGTCCGCGAGCATGAGTTCCGCGTCCCCGATCTTGAGGTGGGCGTGCATGAGACGTTTACCGTCCTCGGCCGGCATGCGCACTAGTTCCACGGCGTCGAAAGCCGCCTTGTAAAAATCAATTGCCTTGCTCGCGCCATTTACGACGAGATGAGCCGTGATCGCCATGACAAAGTTCTCCAAAGGGATAGGAAGCGGACGGGATACTTTGACGCGTGTGGCGCAATATTGCAAGACAATTTATGAACAAATGTATACTTTGGTGAGTGATGCCCTGGAACCGCCGATATTCGTGGTAACCCCACACCGCAGGGGACGGCGCTTGACGCGGACGGTCGTTCGATTGAGAATGAGTCATAGATCCCGAACCATTCCGGAGGCGATCCGATGTCGTATCTGTTGCTCTTGCCCGTCCTTCTTTCCGCATCCGCCAGCGTCCGCGGTGAATATGTCGAGGCCCGCACCTGTGATGTCTTTGCCGGCAACTGTTTCGCCAATGCCGACACCGGCATCGCCGGTCGCAACGCAGTCATGGCCTGGAGAATCGACTCGGGCAAGTATGCCGGCGCCGACATTGGTGGTCTTGGCGTCGTCGCCGTGATCTGCACCAGCGATACCCTGGGGCTCAAGCAAAGCGCCCCCGGCCGTGCGGTACTGATCGTCGACAAACAAGCTACCAAAGCTCAGCGCAACGCACTCGTTCAGTTCGTGATGGCCCAGGCCGGAAAACTCGTGGGTGAAATCAAGGCCGTGCACTCGGCGCCGGTTGACCTGACGATCTGTCACTGCGATGGCGGCGGCTGTGCAACGTTGTCGGCCGGCAGCGTCAAGATCACGACCCGCTGCATCGACCACGCCAAGGACCGGGCGTGCGGCAATGAAACGACCATCTACCCGCCGCTTGGCAAAGGGCTCAAGGTGAGCGCCGCAATGACGACCGAGAACAGCTACACCGGAAAAGACCTGAACGAAACCTGGCACGACGCCGGCCGCCGTGGAGCGTTCATCGGCTCGTTCGCAACACGTTAACGCGCCTCTTCTTTGTGTCTCTTTGTGGGATCTTTGTGCCTTTGTGGTTGTCTTTTTCCTTTACCACAAAGGCACAAAGATCCCACAAGGAGACACCAAGGACCATCCTGGACTCTCACTCTTGCGGGGTCACATGATCCGGAATCTATCGGCTACGGCATTTCTGTTCGCAGTCGCTGTTACCTCTTCCGCTGAACCCAAGCTGACGCTCAAAGTCGAAAACAAGGAGCCGCCCAAGGAATTCAGCGGGCCGATCCGCGGCCTGCTCGCCAACAAGGCGATGAACGTCTTCGATGGCGACAAGCTGCTCTGCACCGTTTGGGCATGCAAGTCGCTCGAATCGAAAGCGACGGCCGAGCAGGCCAAGGCTGGATTGAAGTACAGCAATGTCGAGGAAAGCACCGTGGTCGCTGCCGTCAAGTTCCCGGCGGATTGGCGCGACTATCGCAAGCAAAAGGTCAAGGCGGGGGTTTACACGCTTCGCCTCGGCCTACAGCCCATGGACGGCGACCACCAGGGAACCGCCCCTTTTAACGATTTCTGCTTGCTCGCTCCGGCCGCCCAGGACAAGACGCCCGAATTGCTCGAAGAAAAGGATCTGCACAAACTCAGCGCCAAGACGATCGGCCGCAAGCACCCTTCGATGATGCTTCTCTTCCCGAATAAGAAGCCGGCCGAAGCCCCATCGGTTGAAGCAAAGCCGAAGGACCATTACACGCTCAGCTTTCGTGTGCCGGTAACTGCCAATGGCGAGAAGGCGTTTCTGGGTTTCAGTCTCGTCGTTATCGGCGAATCTGCTTCGGAGTAGCCGATGCGCGAAGTGCTCTCCGAATTGACCGCCGCTCTCACCCGCCGGCTGCCATGCGTCTATTGCGCCGTGGTCGAGACCAAGGGCAGCACGCCGCAGAAGGCCGGCGCGGCGATGCTGGTCTATTCGGACGGCACGCAGGCCGGGACGCTCGGCGGCGGCTGTGTCGAGGCCGAGGTCAAACGCCAGGCGTTACTCAGTCTCAACGGAAGCGGCCGGCCGGAAGTCTTTTCGTTTACGCTCGACGACGACTACGGCTGGGACGACGGCCTGATCTGCGGCGGCCGCATGACCATTCTTGCCCAGCCGCTTCTCGCGGAAACAACATTCTTCGAATCGGCTCGCCACTATTACCATCGTCTGCACGATCTGGTGCAAAGCGGTGAGGGATTCACGGAAGCGGTCGTTATCAGTGGGGCGGCCGGGCTGCCGATCGGCGATCGCTACCTGTTCGATGCGACCGGCGGGGCGATCGCACACCTCGCCGATCAGCCCGCAGCAGCGGCGGTGTCGGAAAATATCCCGTTGCTCTCGTCGCGTCCCGCTGCCGTGACGAAACAGGGCGTCGCTTACCTGCCCGCCCTGCCGCGGTTCACGATCTTCCTCGTCGGCGGCGGGCATGTCGGCCAGGCGGTCGCCAAACTCGCCGCGGATGTGGGCTTTGACATCTGGGTGCTCGATGATCGCGACCGCTTTGTCAGCCCGGAGCGCTTTCCGACGGCGAGCAAGCGGTTGGTCGGCGATATCGGCTCGGTGCTCAAGGATCGTCGCCCCGACGCTCAAGCCTTCGACCTTCGCTGTGATCCTGACCCGCGGCCACAGTCACGACGAAGAAGCGCTCTATCACCTAGCGACGACCGCGTGCGGCTACGTCGGCATGATCGGCAGCAAGCGCAAGATTCGGATGATCTTCGAAGATCTGGAGGCGAAGGGAATTCCTGCCGAGGCGCTGTCACGAGTGCATGCGCCGCTCGGCTACAACATCGGCTCACAGACGGTGCCAGAAATCGCGGTGAGTATTGTCGCGGAGCTAATCGCCTGTCGCAACATGGGGGCCAGCGAAACCGCCCGCTCAAGCTGGGAACGCAAATCGAGCAGCGGGAAGTCCGGCTGCCACAGCGGTTGTTGAAGCCGATCAAGAGCCCACCACAAAGACACGAAGATCACACAAAGACACAAGGAAGAATGGTTTTCTTTGTGCCTTTGGGGTGGGCTCTTCCTACTCAATCCGGAATGTAACTGGCCGGCCGTACGTGGGGCGTCGAACCACCCGATGAAGCCAGCCCGCTCGAGCCGATCTGATAGACCATCTTCTCGGCGGTCATCTCACTCCACGATTTTCCGTGCTTCGATTTGAGGCGGATGTTGCCCTTCATTAGCACTTCGCCGGTGCCCGACAGGATCGTCAGATGATCGCAGGTTCCCTCGATCCCGTGGGCGACGAAGCGGACGCGCCCGATCGCCGTCACGCCGGCCAGTGAGGAACGAGCATCCGTCGGGGACGCCATCTCGATTTTCTCGCCGTAAACCTTGAGCAGCAATTGCGACGTCACCGCATTGCGAATCTCGAACCGCGGCTGGCCGTCACCCATCCGCAATAGCATCTTCAATCGCACCGATTCCGTCACCTTGCTTGGCGTCGATGGCGTGGACGGAATCCCCGCACTCGGTGTCGAACTGACCGGGGGTATGGGCGACTCGATCTTCGGTGGTTGTGCGGCCGGTGCATTCGGAATTAAGAGATCGACTGGCGGCTTCGTCTCCGGCTTCATTGGCGGCGGCGGCGGCGCCTGGTCTTGCTTCGATGGCAGTGGTGGCGGCATCGGCTTGCTCGGACCGACTGCTGGAGGCAGGGTTTCCAAGTTGCCAACCGGCAGCGGGCCACTCGGCGGCGTTTCCACAGCCACTGGCGGGGCTTTGCTCGCCGGCGACGGAACGTCCAGTTCGAGCAGCGGCGCCGGCGCCGTGGGCGGCTTCACCTCGGGCACCTTGATTACAGGTGGCGCCGGCGAGTCTTTTTTGGATCCCGCTGAAGGCGGCGGCGGCACAATAACAAGGTCGGGCACTTTCTCCGTGGGCTTCACATCCGCTTCGCCCTTCACGGGAATAATGACCGGAGCGGCCGGCGGCGGGCTGACGGGCTCGAACACGGGTTCGCTCGCCGGCTTCTTGGTGGGCTCGGGTGTCTTCGACACAGTGGGCACGGCTGGAATATCCAGATCGAATTGCTCCGCCTTGGCGGGCTTGACCGGCGAAGGCGTGTCGTCGCCATTGGCGGGCGTTGACGGCTTGACGCTCAGGTTGGGCAGCGGGGCCGGTTCCTTCGGCGCATCCTTTTTGTCGGAGGGCGGGGTGGCAAAAACGGCCAGTCCGCCGACGCCAATGGTCAACGTGCAGGCCAGAACTTTCCAGCGGCTCAAGCTCATGGCTAAACAGCTCCTGGGTCGGGGGAGTCCACACTTGCGGACGTACCCATTGAAGGCGGGAACCAATAACACCTCCAACTTCGCCTGTCTGCGCCAACTCGCCGGCGCGGGTCGATTGGGCTAGAATCGCCGGCACAGTTCGTCTTGACATAATCAGCGGAATCGACCCATGCCGGCAAAACCCCGTGTATTCGTGTCCCGCCGCATCCCGCAAGTCGGCCTCGACCTCATTGAGCCGCATTGCCACGCCGAGGTCTGGCCCGATCACCTGCCGCCGACCTGCGACGTGTTACGTGAAAAGATCCGCGATTGCGAAGGGCTGATCTCGCTACTGACCGATCGCATCGACGGCCCATTGCTCGATGCCGCCCCCAAACTCAAGGTCGTCAGCAACTACGCGGTCGGCTTCAACAACGTCGATCTGGCCGCGGCCACCAAGCGTGGCATCCGCGTGGGCAACACGCCCGGCGTATTGACCGAAGCGACCGCCGACATCGCCGTCACGCTCATGCTCGCCGCCGCCCGGCGACTCGGCGAAAGCACTCAGGATGCGCGCGAAGGCCGCTGGAAAACCTGGGACCCGCTCGGTTGGCTCGGCCAGGACTTGGTGAATCGCACGCTCGGCATCGTTGGTATGGGCCGCATCGGCCATGCACTCGCGAAGAAGCTGCACCGCGGCTGGAACATGAAGGTGCTCTATTCGGACGTGAACGCCCGCGCCGATGTCGAAAAGGAATTGAACGCCAAGAAGGTCGATCTCGATACGCTCTTGCGCGAAAGCGATTTCGTCTCCGTGCACACCGATCTCAATCCCGATACGAGGGGTCTCTTTAACAAAGAGCGGTTCGCGAAGATGAAGCCGACGGCCGTGTTCGTCAACACCGCCCGCGGCCCGATCGTCGATCAAGTGGCACTGGCGGAGGCATTGCGCAACAAGACCATCTTCGCCGCCGGCCTGGATGTGACCGACCCGGAACCGCTGCCGCCGGATCACGAACTGCTGCGCCTGCCGAACTGCGTAGTCGCCCCGCATATCGCCAGCGCCACGGTCCATACGCGAAACGAAATGGCCCGCATCTGCGCCGAAAACCTGATCGCCGGCCTCACCGGCAAGCCGATGCCGGCGTGCGTGAATCCCGAGGTCGATCGGCGGTAGAAACAACAGCCCCTCGCGCACCATTGTTGCGCTCTGGGCTCCCGGTCCCGGCACCGGGAACTTATTCCGGCCAACACCGTCGCACTCCAGTGTGGAAAAATCCAACGGGGCTGATCCCACATGATCGCGTTGTGGAAACGGCTCGCGGGAGCGAGTGGATTTTGCCAAAATAGGCTTCGAACCGTGACGTTTTTTCCATTTACTGCGCGGTTTTGGCGATGCTCGGTTCAGAACCGCACACCGCCTGGAATTGGTCTTGCTAACGAATGGTGTCATTTTTTGCGGGTGGCGAAGCTGGCGCGGCGTTTGCATTGAGGCGCATCGTCGCGACTCGCCTTCTGCAGGTCGGGTAGTTCTGTGGCGGGCGGGATGGCCGAACTTTTGAGGCCTTCACATGCTGCGGAGTGTCTTGATCGGAGTCGATGGCTCGGAGTTTACGAATTCGGCGCTCGAACTCGGCATTCGGTCGGCGCTTCGCAGCCATGCTGTGCTGATGGGCCTCGGCATTGTGGACGTGCCGGCGATCTGTCGTCCGGAAATGGTCCCGCTCGGCGCCGATTATTACAAGGAAAAGAGCGAGGAACATCGGCTCAGTTCAGCTCGGCGACGCGTCCAGTCATTTCTCGAACGGTTCACCCAACGCTGTGGAGAGGCCGGAGTCGCGTGCAAGGGACTGCAAGCGGAGGGGGATCCTGCGGAGCAGATTCTGGCGGAGGCTCAGCGGTGCGATGTGGTTTTGCTAGGTCGCGAGACCCATTTTCGCTTCGCAACTCAGGAATCCGCGGACGATACGCTCAAGCAGGTATTGCGAAACTCGCCGCGACCGGTCGTTGTGGCTCCCGAGCGATTGCGTAACGGTGAATCAATCGTGGTCGCTTATGATGGCAGCGTGCAGGCCGCACGGGCGTTGCAGGCATTCCAAAGCTCCGGGCTGGCCGCCGAACGAGATGTGCATGTCATCGCGGTCGGGTCGGATCCCGTAGAAACTGCCCACCAGGCCGATCGCGCCGTCGAATTCCTCCGGTCCCACGCGGTTGCAACGACGCTGCACGTTATCGCATCGCGTGGTGCGATCGCCGAAGCGTTATTGGCGCAAGCGGAGATTTTGAAGGCAGAGTTGATGGTCATGGGTTGCTATGGCCAATCGACGATGCGTGAATTCTTCCTTGGGTCAGTTACGCGCACAGCACTGAAAGAATCGAGCGCACCACTGTTCCTATATCACTGACCGCGAAGTCGGACCTACGCACGACGCCGGTGCTCTATGCCCTTTGCCAACCCCACTGAGCGCTCGGACTGGCACGCCACGGACCTTGCCCAAGTTCTTGCCGATCTTGAAGCGTCCGAAAACGGCCTGACGGCAGCAGAAGCCGCGGCCCGCTTGCAAGTTCACGGAGCGAATCGGCTCCCGCAACAGCCCCCGCCGCCTTGGTGGATGATGCTGTTGCGGCAATTTCGTAGTCCGCTCATTTACATCCTTCTGTTGGCCGCTGTCGTTTCGTTCGGCGTGGGCGCGATCACCGATGCCCTGTTCATCCTCTTTGTTCTTTGTCTCAATGCGGCGATCGGCGGATATCAGGAATGGCGCGCGGAGCAAAGCTCGCGCACCCTTCAACAATTACTGCGAATTCGCGCTTCGGTTGAGCGCGATGGCGATGTGAGCGAGGTCGATGCCGAAAATGTTGTGCCCGGCGACATCGTGTGGGTCGAGTCGGGCAATCGCGTACCGGCAGACATTCGCTTGCTGTCCATTCACGGATTGGAGGTGGACGAATCACTTCTAACGGGGGAGTCGCTGCCGGTGTCCAAGGACCCCGCCTGGGTGGGACCTGCCGCAACGCCGCTGGGCGACCGTCGAAATATGGCGTATGCGGGCTCGATCATTGTTCGCGGTCGGGGCAAAGGCATCGTCGTGGCGACGGGCTCGGCCACAGCAGTGGGGCAGCTTGCCCAGGACGTGCTGGGTACGGTTGGCGGCAAGCCGCCGTTGCTCGTGCGCATGGAACGATTCGCCCGGGTGGTGGCCCTGGCGGTTTTGGCGGCGGCGGGAATCGTCGTGCTCATCGGAGTGTTCGCCCATGGGCACGGCATCAAAGACATGTTCCTGTTTGCCGTGGCCATGGCGGTATCCGCCATCCCGGAAGGCTTGCCGGTCGCTTTGACGGTGGCCCTGGCCGTGGCCGCCGCTCGGATGTCGCGACGGGGGGTGATTGTTCGTCGTCTCGCCGCCGTCGAAGGGCTCGGAAGCTGCACGCTCATTGCCAGCGACAAGACCGGGACTCTGACATGTAACGAGTTGACGGTCCGGGAGGTTCGGCTGGCGGATGAAGAGTGTTTCACGGTGACGGGCGAAGGCTTCGTCCCGGTTGGACAAGTGCTTCGGAACGACCGCCCAGTAATGCTGGAAGAAAACCCCCCGCTGCAAGCGTTGGTTCGCACCGCGGTCCTATGCAACGAGGCGGACTTGCACGCCCGAAACGGGGATTGGGCCTGGCGGGGCGATCCGACAGACATTGCCCTTCTGACCTTTGCGCACAAGCTCGGTCTCCGCCATGAGGTTGAACTCGATCGCTTTCCACAGGTGAACCAGATTCCATTCGAACCGGATCGGAGATATGCCGCGTCGTACCATCACGTCGACGGCCTGGTCCAGGCATTCGTGAAGGGAGCGCCGGAGCGTGTGCTGGCGATGTGCCCGTCGGTCGGGCCCGATCAAAGGCAAGTGGCTAATGCGATGGCTCAACGCGGACTTCGCGTTCTGGCCTTGGCGGAGGGACCGGCGTCCGCCAGTCTGGATCCATCGAGCGTCCCACCGGAGCCGACCGACCTGCAATTCCTCGGCTTCGTCGGCATGATTGATCCCTTGCGATCCGGTGTCCGAGAAGCGGTGTCGGCCTGTCATCAGGCTGGAATCACCGTTTGCATGGTGACCGGCGATCATCCGGTGACTGCCCTTGCGATCGCTCGCGACTTGGGACTGGCGGACCGGCCGGAGCAAGTGCGAACAGGGCCGGAATTGGAAGGGCTATCTGCGGAAGCCTGGCAAGACATCCTTCGCCACGGACGTGTATTTGCCCGTGTATCGCCGCGGCAAAAGCTGGAACTCGTCGAGGCCGCCCGTCAGGCAGGGCATTTCGTGGCCGTGACGGGCGACGGCGTCAACGATGCCCCCGCTCTGCGGGCGGCGAATATCGGGGTCGCGATGGGTAAGGGTGGGACCGATGTCGCACGCGAAGCGGCCGAACTCGTCATTAGTGATGACAATTTTGCCACGATCGTTGCCGGCGTGGAAGAGGGCCGGATTGCCTACGACAATGTCCGCAAAGTGATCTATCTGTTGATCTCCAGTGGTGCGGCGGAAGTTGTCCTGGTGTTCCTGACGCTCATTGCGGGTCTGCCCGTGCCGCTCTTGGCCGTGCAGTTTCTTTGGCTCAATCTGGTAACGAACGGGATTCAGGACGTGGCGCTCGCCCTCGAGCCGGGGGAAGGCGATTCGCTTCGTCGTCGGCCACGACCGCCGCGCGAGCCGATCTTCAATCGACTCATGCTTGAACGGACGGCGGTGGCCGCAGTGGTCATGGGGACGACCGCATTTGCCGCATTTCAGTGGATGCTTCAGGCGGGATGGAGCGAAGCGTCCGCTCGAAACGCGTTGTTGTTGCTGCTGGTTCTGTTCGAGAACGTTCACATTGGCAATTGCCGTTCGGAGACGCGGTCCGCATTTCGCTTATCGCCATTCCGCAGCCCGGTGCTGCTGGTTGGTACCCTCGCAGCGCAACTGCTGCACATCTCGATGCTCTATCTGCCAATCGGCCGGTCGATTCTGCACACGGAGCCAGTAAACCTGGGCACGTGGTTGATCCTGCTCGCCCTGGCCCTCACCATTTTTGCGGCGATGGAGTTCCACAAGTGGACGTGGCGAATTCGCTATCCAGACTCGTAGCGCGACTGCCGAGCGATGCAAGCCGTATGGAATCTGTGGGCCGCCAAAAGGTGGACGTAGCTTGACTTGATTTGACGCGGCGCTCGGCAGAGAAATAAACAAAGCATGCCGCGAACCCGCGACAGACTCCCGGTGGCTATGTCTATCACGCTCTTATCGCTCTTGTGCCCGGAGGTATCGCTGCTGGTCTGCCCGGCCGCGAGGTTCAGAAAATAGGCCCGGAAATCCGGTCTTGGGACACCAGCTCCGGTCGTCTAACTGGTATCGCTGCCCACCCGACGTCACAAAGGGGTGACCATGATGCGCCGCGCATTCATCTTCGGCCTGTTGTCGGCCCTGACCGTTCCCTCTCAGGCGTTCGCAATTCGGGACGTCATCCTGGGTAACCAGCCGGTCGGGCCGGGGTTTGGGTGCAAGGAGGCGGTCGCCGCCCTCAACGTCGAGGAACGGGTTTACCTGTCGGTGGGCGGGCTTGTGGAAGACGTTGATGCCTACTTCAAGGGCGGGCCGAAAGCCCTCAACAATGCCCTTCGCCGATTCGCCGCCATCCCGGCCAATTCACGCGAGATCATCCTGCTGCCGGTCCCGGCCCGGCCGCTTGTCCACAAAGTGCCGATTCCTTACGACTGGCGCCTCGACCTGTCGGCACCGCGCGGTCAGCCGCACGGCGGGCCGGGCTACGACCGGGTCACCCTCACTGTCTATATCGCGGAACCGCTTCCGCCCGCCCCGGCCGATCCCAAGGCGGTTCGCCGATGGATCGCCGATCTCGGCAGCGACGACTTCAAGACCCGTGAGCGAGCTGCCAAGGAGTTGACCGCTATCGGCCCGCCGGCCGCCCGATTGCTCCGCGAGGGCTTGAAGAAGCGTCCGTCAGCCGAGGCCCAGGAACGGATCGAAAAGCTGCTCGCCGGCATGAGCCGGGAGATCCGGCCGGACGTCCTGGAACTGCCGGCCGGGGTGACCGTCGTCAGCCTCGACGATCTGCTGGACCGGGCCCTCAACCGCGAGGACCCGAGCGCCCGGTCAAACGCGGTTTGGGCCCTGGTTCGCGAGGGAGCCACGGCCGACGTGTTCGTGCCTGTCTTGCAGAAGATGCTGAAAGCGGAGACGGACCAAGGCCCGCTTTCGGCGGCGGCGTGGGCGGCCGGTTGGCTCGGTGCAGGCGGGCGGCCACTGCTCCCGGCCCTCCGCAAGCTGGCTATGTCAAAGGACAAGGCGGTTGTGAGCACCGTCGCCCAGTCGATCGACCAGATCGAGCGCGCGAAACCGCAGCCCGTCCCGGAGGCGGATGCCAAGAAGCGGGCGACGATCCGGAAAGAGATCAAAGAGTTGGCAGCCGAGCGATCCCGGGCGGGGAAATAGGGTGGCGAGCGGAGCCGCGTAAGCGGCCCGATGATGTCGCCATCGGGCCGCTCACGCGGCTCCGCTCGCCGCTTTTCATGAAAAGAATCCTCAAGTCCGCTCGTTTCCGCAACTCGGCGCCTGCTACTGGCGACTCGCCCGCTTAGAATCGCCGCCGGCCCTTCCTCTTCATTCCCTTCGAGGGTCCACCATCATGAAAGACTCCCAGGGAGAAACCCGCGGCGGGATTTCGCGCCGCGGTTTCCTGACCGGGACCGGCGCGGCGGCCGCCGCCGTCGCGGGATTGACCAAGGACCTGACGCCCGTCCTCGCCGATGAACCGGCCGGCGGCGCCATGGCTTTTGGTCCCGGCCCCGTACTCCTCGAGTTAAACGTCAACGGCAAAAAGGTCACGACCCATGTCGAGCCACGCGTCACGCTGCTCGACGCTCTGCGCAACTACCTCGACGTCACCGGCTGCAAACGGGTTTGCGACCGCGCAACCTGTGGGGCATGCACGGTGATGCTCAACGGCCGCACCGTCTATTCCTGCACGACGCTGGCGCTCGAAGCCCGCGGCGCGGAGGTGAAGACTGCTGAGTCGCTCGGTGGCGAAAAGCTCGACCGCGTGCCGCAAGCGTTCTCCAACTGCGATGCCCAGCAGTGTGGCTTCTGCACGCCGGGCTTCGTCGTTTCGATTCATGCGGTTCTCGATAAGAACCCGAACGCCACGCCCGAGCAAGTCGAGGCGGGCGTCTCCGGGAACATCTGCCGGTGCGGCACCTATGAGCAGATGCGTTGTTCGATCGCCGAACTCTGCAAGAAGGGGGGCTAAAGCCATGGCAGAAGGTTGGCCCAAAAAACGACGCGTGCTCGGCACCAAGGTCAAACGGCTTGACGGGCCCGACAAGGCCACCGGCCACGCGAAATACAGCTTCGACATCAATCGCAAGGGCATGCTGCACGGGGTCATGCTCCGTTGCCCGTACGCCCACGCCAAGATCAAGAGCATCGACACATCGGCCGCCCGAAAGACGCCCGGCTTCAAGGCAATCACCGTTCTGAACGCTTCGCGCACGGGGGTTGTTGCTTCCGTCGATGGGAACAAACTCGTCTACAAGGTCCCGTTGCCGAAAAAGCGAGGCAAGCCGTCCGCGAAGACCGAGATGGAGTACACGGTCCAAGTCACGCCAAGCGTCACGCTTGTCAGTGGAAACAAGATCGTTTCGCTGGCCGACCTGAAGCCAGGCGATCGCGTGACGGTGGAGAACGAGCAGCGACGCGATCGGTCGCGAACTCTTCTTTGCGGGCGACGAGGTCGCTGCCGTCGCCGCCGACACCGAAGAGCACGCCCAGGACGTATTGCGAGCCATCAAGATCGAGTACGACCTACTCGATCACATGGTGAACGAAGACGACGTGCTCAAGGACCCGAACAAGAAGACGACGCCCGGGCCGCTGCCAGGGAACCTGGACGCGGGCAAAGCTGCGACCAAGGGTGACGTCGACGCGGGATTCAAGGAAGCCGACGCCGTCGTGGAAGGGACGTACGGCGTGCCCGTGATCTCGCACCAATGTCTGGAGTCGCACGGCCTCGTCGCCGAATGGCAACCGGACGGCGGATTGACGGTGTGGTGCTCGACCCAGGCGACGGTCTCGATCGCCGGCCAGTTGGCGGGTCGCTTCGGCGTTCCGCCCGCCAAGGTCAAGTGCATCACGCACTACATGGGCGGCGGATTCGGCAGCAAGTTCAGCGCCGGTGTGCATGGCATCGCCGCTGCCGAACTGGCGCGACGAGCCGGCGCCGCGGTCAAGATCATGCTCAATCGCGAGGAGGAAGTCACGACCGCCGGCAATCGACCAAGCGCCGCCGGCACCGTGAAGATCGGCGGCAAGAAGGATGGGAGCATCACCGCGTACGCGATCGATTGCCATGGCACGTCGGGCTATACCGGCGGGGCGACGGTCAATCTCAATTTGCTCCCTTACATCTACCTGGATGCGATTCCGAACTGGAAACGCAGCCATTCGGTTGTGTTGATCAATGCCGGCCGGGCCGAGGCGATGCGGGCTCCTGGCCATCCGCAAAACTGCGTGTTGACCGAGTTCGCCGTCGATGATTTGGCGGCCAAGCTTGGCATCGATCCGCTGGTAATTCGCCGCAAGAACCTGCCGCCGAACAATCCGCAAGGTCAAGGACAAGGTCGCCTGGTTGGCTCGGCGAAACGACGTCTACAACGAGCAACTCGATATTGCCATCAAGCTGTCCGGCTGGAAGGAGAAGTGGCACCCACCGGGCGAAGGCAAGGCTGGCGCGATCAAGCACGGCATCGGCATGGCGATCCACACCTGGGGCGGTTTCGCCGCGGGAGGCGCCACGCCGAACGAATGTTTTGTCACCATCAAGCGCGATGGCACGGTCGCGGCCAAGACGAGCACGCAGGACCTCGGCACCGGACAACGGACGGTGACCGCAATCGTCGCCGCCGAAATCCTCGGCCTCAAGCCGACTGATGTTCATCGTGGATCTTGGCGAAAGCCAGTACGGATACTCGACGGGCTCGGGCGGCAGCACGACCTGTCCGTCGCAAGCGCCGGCGGCACTGCTCGCCGCCCAGGCTGCCCGCGACGATTTCTTCAAGAAGGTCGCACCACGTGTCGGGGCCGATGCGAAGGATTTGTCGATCGACGCCGGCAAGGTGGTCGATGGCAAGAACAAGAAGGAATGGAGCTGGAAGGAATTCTGTGCCCGCCTCGGCATGGATCAGGCGACCGGGAAAGGCGAATGGAGCCTGGCCATTTCCAATGAACCCGGCAACGAGAACATTTCGAGCGGACAAGTCGGCGGTGTGCAGGTCGCCGAAGTGGCGGTCGATAGCGAGACCGGCGTCGTGCATCTCATGCACCATGTCGCTGTGCAGGATTGCGGCCTGGTCGTCAACCGGCTGACGTGCGAATCGCAAGTGGCGGGCGGCGTGGTCATGGGGCTCAACTATGCCCTGTTCGAGGAGATCATCCGCGACAGCGTCACCGGCCGGCAGGTCAATCCGAACATGGAGTTTTACAAGCTCGGCGGATTGCGCGACATGCCGAAGATCACGGTTCACTCTGCATGACATGCCCGATCGCGGCGTGATCGGCGTTGGCGAGCCGCCGACGATTTCGACGGCCGCGGCCGTCGGCAATGCCGTGTTCAATGCGATCGGAGTGCGCGTCCCATTCATCCCGCTGACGCCGAAGCGCGTCCTGGACGCCATCGCGAAGGGAGGGAAAGCCAAATGAAGAACTTTACCTACTACCAACCGACCACGGTTGCGATGGCCCTGCCATTGCTCGACGCCCAGTGGGGCAAGTCGGAACTGTTGGGCGGCGGGACCGACCTGCCACGACCGGCAAAAGAATTACGTCTCTCGAGCCGGATAAGGTGGTCAGCGTCAACGGACTTGAGCGGCAATTTCCGCAAGATTGTGCGCCAAGTATCCGCCGGGGAATTTCCCGCCGTCGGTGACGATCGGCGCCGGCGTGACGATTGATCGAGATCATTGAGTCGAAGGATCTGGCCGCGTACCCGGCGGTCACTGGCGGCGGCGGCGCTGATCGGCGGGCCGCAGATCCGCCACATGGGCACGCTCGGCGGCAATCTGTGCCAACGCAATCGCTGCTGGTACTTCCGCGACGAGCATGTGAATTGTCTGCTCAAGGGCGGCCGCAAGTGTTTTGCCCAGGAAGGCGAGAATCAATACCACGCGATATTCACGCAGGGCCACCCGTGCGTGATCGTCAACCCGTCGTCGCTGGCGCCGGCACTGATCGCCCTCGGAGCGACCGCAGAGATCATGGGCCCGAAAGGAAAGCGCGAGTTGCCCGTCGAAAAGCTGTACCAGGCGCCGGCCAAGGAGAACCAGCGCGAGCACGTACTGGCGCCGAACGAGATGCTTGTATCGGTGACGATCCCCGTGGGCGTGCCTCAGTTCGCCAAGATCGGCAATGCGAGCTACGAAGTGCGGCAAAAGGAAACGTCGGACTGGCCGCTGGTGCAGGCGGCCGTAGCGTTCCACTTCGAGAAGGGCAGCAAAGTCGCGCAGGGGGTGCGCGTGGTTCTTGGCCACGTTGCTCCGATGCCAATGCTCAGCGAAGGGGCGGCCAAGGCGATCGGAAGGCAAGGAAGTCACCGAAGCGACGGCGGCAGCCGCCGGCGAGGCGGCGATCGAAGGCGTTCGGCCGTTGAGCCAGAACGAGTACAAGGTGCATCAACTCAAGGTGGCGGTCAAGCGCGCGGTGCTGCTGGCCGCTGGAATGAAACCGTATTGGGAATGAACGAGAATCATGAGCGATGAGTCGATTCGTCGCTCATTGTCTTCTTGGAGTGCAACCATGACGGAATTACCCCAAGTCCCGCGGTGCATCCACCTGCAATCGAAGGCCATGGCGATCCACGGCGAGGATTTCGCAAGCGATCCCGACTACCAAGACGACATGGGCAATTGCTGGTGCGTGCAAACGGCCCGCGCCCTCGGTCCGGACGACAGGAGTAGTCGGCCTGAAAGCCTGCTCCGACCCGGAGCGGGATTGTTATCAGGAGTATTAGGGCGAGGATAGAGCGGGTCGCCGGGCCAACAGGTCAACCAATGCTGGCTTGCGTCAATCCGGACGCTGATTGGCGATAACTCAATGGCGGCGTCGCGGACCATGGCTACGCTCTGGCTTCGCGTTCCGACGCCGACAACTTTCCGATCGAAATCGTCCGGCCCCTCTATGTCCAACTCGATCGGAAGAATCGCAGATTGGCGGAAAAAAGTCGCCGTTTACACGAGACGATAATATAAAACGTGCCCGTCCCTTTTTTCTTCCCGCGGGTCGCGCCGATGCTGCACCGCCGACTACTTCGAGCGGACGAGTCCGATAGTGTTTGGAATCGGTTGCAGGCCGAATGGGGCGTGACGCCTAGGGATTATTGGTATCCGCTGTGCGCGCCCCCGCCGCGCCCGGACGTTGCGGCGTTCGACGAGGACCAATTCCGCGCTGCAATCCCCGCGGCAGCGCTTGTGGGTGCACTGCAGAGGCTCGGGGTCGAACGGGTGTGGGAACTCAGCGAGTCCGGGCCGGAGTACGAGGTTGTACCGGAGTACGAGATGGCCGTCGAGTTATTCGACCCCCGCTGTACGGGGATTGAGAGCTGGTGGACGGCGGCGGCATATAATTGGCTAGTCTATGCCTCCCATGAGTCGTCCATCACGGTGGCCGGCGTCTTGTTGGATGAAGTGAAGCGAATATGGCCGCAATGGGAAGAGAATCTGTGGAAGAGCGGAAGGAGGGGATGGGCACAAGGGGACGCGGCTCAGTAAGCGCCTGTTGGGAAATTAGCATGGGAGAAAAGACAAGACGTGATAAGGACCGGGACCAAAAAGGGAAAAGGGGACGGGAAGGGAAAAAGGGGACGGGCACGTTTATTGATTGACTTCCCGCCGGTCCGGGGGTATTCTGGCTGCATGCCGCGGACTCCACGAGCCTCCCTATCGGCTCGGTATCCAGCGAGTCACATGAATAAATGTGCCCGTCCCCTTTTTCGTCCGTGTGGGAGTTTCGGTCATGTTAAATCGCTTCGCGATTGCTGCATTCTTCGGTCTTTCGATCTGGCCGCACGACTTGCCAGCGGCGCCGAAGAAGGACGACAGGCCTGCCTTGTACTTCCCAGTCACCGTGGGGGCCAAGTGGGTTTACGAGGAGGAGGCACTGAGCGGCAGTAAATCCGAGGTGATCGATGTGGTGACGCGGGTCGAGCGGAAGGGCGCGGCGCGTCGAGTGACCGTTCGCGAAGAACGGGACGGCAAAGTCTGCGCTAGGAATATGGAGCGTTTCGGGCGACGGGCTCGCCGTCTTGGCCGACGGAGACCGTCAGCTCGAAGCCCCCGCGGCGCTTTTAAGCTGCCTGCCAAAGTCGGCGATACGTGGGAGTGGGAGGACACGATGGATCTGCGACTTCCCGGCCCGCCGCAGTTCGTAGCGGTGGCGAATCATTGCCGGACCGTCGCGGAAGAGGAGATCGAGGTGCCGGCCGGGAAGTTTCGGGCCGTCCGAGTGGAGATCAAGGCGCAAGTCCTAACTATCCCGTTACAAGTGGACGAGTGGTTCGCTCCGGGCGTGGGCCTCGTGAAGATGGTGAACAAGAGCGGCGACAAAGTGCAGACAATCACCCTTAAGTCGTTCACCCCCGGCAAGAAGTGAGTCGGCTCTACGACAATACGGCTCAGCTCGAGAAAGAAAAGACTGCCATGTTCGAATCGGCGTGGCCGGGTTGAGACGTACTTTCCACGGGCCGCCGGGCTTGCGGTTTTTTTCAAAACGTCAAGGGACTGCTCGTTCGAGCCATTGGGCCATCCTCTCTCGTCTTGGTGGTCATCGTCTCGTCATCCTGGTGAGTCAGAGGAGTTCTCCCACGATCCAACCCACGCGCTAGTCAAACTACCCCCGGGGCAACGGCAACACGCTCGATTACACGACGCAGTTGCGACCTGCGTTTCCCAAGCTGCCGCAATTTCCTCCTATCGCTTCCCCTCCCATCCGCCGGAGAGATAAGTACGAGGCGACAAAGGGCCTTCGGTGATCAGCCTCTGGCCTACTCGATCGCTTCGGTTCTTCCCGTCCACCGCTAACCCCGACAGGCCGCCATGATGCTCCGCAATCCCCGTGCGCTCGTGATGTGCTTTGCAATCCTCCTCGCCGGCTCACCCGCCTTCGCCGCCGACCGCCCCGAGTCCGTTTACAACAAGACCCTGCGGGCCACCACCCGCGTCGAAACATCCGCCGGCGCCGGCACCGGTTGGATCGTTGACAAGAGCAAGAAATTGCTGATTACTGCCGAACACGTCGTCGGTTCCGCGAAGGACGTGAAGATCCTGTTCCCCGCGTATCGGGGTGCAAAAGTCATCAGCAGCCGCGAGTTTTATGAGGAGCAGAAGCCGGTCCACGGCCGCGTGCTGCGCACGGATGCCCGGAAGGACCTGGCCCTGATCGAGGTGGACCAGATCCCCGAAAAGGCCGGCAGCCTGCCGCTCGCCAGCCAAGAACCAGACCCCGGCGACACGGTTCACTCGGTCGGCTGCCCCGGCGCTAGTACCGGTCTCTGGGCTTACTCGGAAGGCAAGGTCCGTGTTTTGACCGACGTGCGCTGGACGGACGATTCGCGCAAAAGTCGATCGGCACGGGTGATTGAAACCTCCGTTGCGATTAACCCCGGCGACAGCGGCGGACCGCTTGTCAACGATGCTGGGGAAGTGATTGGCGTCAATCATGGAGTTCGGCCCGATGCCCGGTTGGTGTCCGTGTCAATCGCCGTCGGCGAGATCAAGGACTTCCTCGCCAAGAAAGCGATGCCCGATCATTCGAAGGAAATCGATGACCTGCTTCGCAGGAGCGGCGAAGCCGAGAGAAACAAGGATTGGTCGGCCGCCAAGGATTTCCTGCGGCAAGCGCTGAAGTTGCATCGAGACAACGCCGCCGCGTTCTCCCGGTTGGCCCATATCGAGAACCAACAGCAGCATTACAAGGAAGCGTTGGCTGCCGCCGGCTCGGCCCTGAAGATCGATGACGCCTGTTCGGATGCGTTTCGGGAAATCGGCTTTGCCTTGTGGAAACTGGGGAATCTCGACAAGGCGGAAGCCGCGCTGGTGCTGGCGCTCAAGTACGACAATCGGAATTGGCAAGCGTTCGACTACCTGATCGAAGTCCTCAAGGATGAAGGCAACGAAGCGATGGCCGAGCGAGTCCTGCATGCGAAGGAGAGGTTGCAGCAACTTGGACGTTGATTGGCCGGGACGATTACGCCAAAACCGCGGAATCCTGGTGATTCCGCGGTTTTGCCGTTTATTGGCGGGTGAAAACTCCATCACCACATGAACACTCGGTGCGACGCCGACAGAAAATGGTTGAATCGGCCGCGGTCGGCTGGCAAGATGATGCAGTTGGAAATGAACCGGTGTGCTCGCGTTCTTCGATTGCCATTGACTTCAAGGTCACCTCGAATGCCCGATGCCGCAACGACAGTGATTGAAGGATGGCTCGTTCGTTGCCGCGCAGGCGACCGAGCGGCCCGCGACGAGCTTCTTGCCCGGACGCGGGATCGCCTGGCCGCCATCTTCCGTCGCGCCCGGCGGGAGAAGTTTCCGATGGGCCGATCGGACCTCGATACCGATGAAGGGCTTCAGGAGCTTTACGTTCGGCTGCTCAAGCGCTGGGATGAATTCTGGAAGGCCGAGGCGGTCGGCCAGTCCAGCGAATTGACGCGAATGTACTTCGCTTTTGCCGCTCAGTTGATCCGCGATATCATCGTCGACACGATTCGCAAGCGGTTTGGCCGCGGCAAGCAGCCCCGGCCTCGGCATACGTCACTCGAAGAGTTGGCGAATGACGCGGACAATTCCGCCGCGGCGTTCGATCCGGCCGAGACGACACACGACCCCGAAAAGCTGGTTCGCTGGGCGGAGGTGCACGAATACCTGGGCAATCTCCCCGAACCGTTGCGGCAGGTGGTCGATCTGCACTATTACCACGGGCTGACGCACGCGGAAGTTGGAAACATGCTGAACATTGTGGAAGTGACGTCGCGCAAGCATGGGCACAAGTTCGGCATGACTTGCAGACCCGGTTCGGAATGCAGCCACACGAGTTTTGAAAACGCATTCGCCATAGCCCGCTGCCGCTTGGCCGAAACGCATGCACCAGATCCATGGGTCGAATTCGCCATTCGGTTCGGCCTTAAAGTGTCACTTCTTGACATTCCCGACAAAACTCAATTGGACGGGATCAACAGGATGAAAATCCAAGTTTGTCTTTCATCCAGTCAATCCTGTTGATCCTGTCCAATTTGCTTTTTGTCGGTGGCGTCCATCTACCACAAAACCTCCCAATTTCGATATCGCCTTGCGGCGCCTCCGCCGGAGAGAGGGGTGAAAGGGAGAACGATGTGTTCTCCCGAAAGAAAAAATGCGGTGGCCACGCGGTGGCTCACCAACTTGGAGGCTCAATCATGTTTCGCAAACTGTTGTCCGTGGCGATGGTCGGTGCAGTTGTCCTCGGTTGTGCGTCGTTCGTCGAGGCGGGTTCCGTGCGCGGCCCTCGGCTTGGTAGCGAGACCATATCGGCCCGCTCTGTCGACACCTTCACGATTGTCTTTTACGGCGGCGAACTCGCCAAGGTCGGTGTCTTGGGCGACGGAGTAACCGACCTGGATCTGTACGTGTACGACGAAAACGGCAACTTGATCGCCTCGGATACACGCGATTCGGACCGCTGCTTTGTTTCGTTCACGCCGAAGTGGACGGGCGCCTTTACCATCAAAGTGGTGAACCGCGGCTGGGTCTACAATCATTACACTCTGGGCGTCAACTGACCGAGGTCCGGCAAATGATCTGTCGATTACAACCACCCTGGAGTCCCCGCGTGGCGAACACCGGGCGACTCCTGGGTGGTTGGCATTTCCAGTCGGCATTTCGCACGATTTCGGCGCACCGGGTTTCGGTCGGAGAGATCAAGTGGCTGCCGGGCGCAATCCTTGGTTAAGATCGTACCATGCACGCAGATGCTTCTCGCAGCGAGTCAGCGAACGCCGAGCAATCACCACAGTTGCTGCACCTGCGAGAATTGGACCCAAGAGCCAACCCAACCCTGGCGGCGCCGTCAGCGCCGAATACACCGCCCCTGCCGGGATCAGCGATGACAGGACGGGTATGTTCGTGTGAATGAGTCCCGCGGCGGCGAGCGGCAAGCCGAGGGTCAAGAACGTGCCCAGGCCGTTCGCTTGGCGGCCGCTGCCGAATGTCGCAAAGCCGACCGCAAACGAGAACGACCAGAGAATCAAAGCGGCCGCAATGGAGCCAGCGATCTGGGCGGGCGATGCGCGACCGGCGACCGCCAGCGATATCCACAAAATGACGGCGACGATCATGTAGCCACGCCCGCGTCGCCAGGCGGCCGAGAGCGAGGCGTGCCAGTAGTCGGCCCCGCCAAGGCTTGTCAGAAGCAGTAGCTCAAGTCGCCGGCAGCGGTCCGAAATGGTGGAATCCCAAAGGCCGTACTGGAATGCGGCGGGGACCGCGGACAAGACGACGAGTCCGGTAATCAGAGCCGGCGCGCCGCCCATTCGCTCGAAGACCTGAAATACCGTGCGGCCCATCCAGCTTGGCCAATGATTTCCCGCCACGAGATAGGCGGCATAAACCACGCCAAAGCCGCCGGCGAGCCAGATGTTCACGCGGCCCGAGTATTCCATGACGCGACGAACAGCCCACCAAGATAATGGCCGCTCGCCAATGCCGCTGGTCTGTTCTGCCCGACGGCTGTCGATCGGCCGGTAATGGCGGTCGTCGAAGTGTCCCTTCAGGCGACTCATGCCACGAACGAAGAGCAAACTTGCAATTACCAGTCCCATTCCGCCCACGATGATGGCTCGATCGAGTGCGACCACCGGCACGCCGAATACTGGATCGAACCAGAAGCGCACGACCGCGAACGGGTTGTAGGTATGGAGAGCCCGGAAGGCATCAAACATGCGGTCGCCGATTGCGGGAGGAAGCGCGTCGAGCCAACTCTTCAAGTGTTCGCCCGCGAGGACGCCGACCGTCAAGTAAGTCAGAATGCCGAGCAGGGCCACTCCTTCGCCGAGACGACGAACGAGTCGCGTCTCATATGCCCAGACGATGAGTCCAAAGGCGGCCACCGGGCCCCAGATCAGCGGCATGGCGAGGAGCAACATAAGATCGGTGGCATTGACAGTGCCACGATCGAGAAGCGGAAGGAATGCCGGGAGGCCGGAAAGCTGAACCAATACGAATCGAGCCAGACCGACCAAGGCTTCGGCCGCGAAGACGCGTCGTGAACTCACCGGCGAAGTGAGCAGGAACTCGAGCGCCTGACTCTTGGGCAATTGGGTCAACCGCCAGCCCAACAGCACCGCTCCTTCGACAAAGCCAGCGGCCAACAAGAAGTACCCGAGCGTCTGTAAGCTCTCGCGACGATGACTCGCCAGAACGGTCGCGACTGCCAACGCCACGAAGATCATGTGACCAATCGCCGCCCGGCGAAAACCAGCCTGCCGGGCGGGCGAAGTCATGGCCGCATGAAAAAAGGGAACGATCATTGAGTCGACGGAAGCCAAAAGCCTTCTGCCGGCGTGATCATACGCTCACATGCCGACCCTAGAGCTTAGAACCGATCATGCCCACGTGCCAAGAGGGGTAATCAGAAATGGCGAGGTCATTTTGACCGTCTGGAACTCATTTCTTCCCGTCTTTGTCATCCGCGAGTTCTAGCGTATAGGAGATGAGACTTCCGCTGACGGTGGCATAGCCTCTTGGCCGGAATGTTGCCGTCGTCTTGAGCGGACGAACGGCGATCAGTAACCGTCCTTTACGAATCTGATAAATCCCGAGCATCGTAGCATCCGTTGCCACGTCCGGATCGAGTCCAAAGTCAATTTCCTTGGGCTTTCTCTTGCTGTCCACCTTGAATGCCGCGCCATGGATATAACCAGGATTCCAAGTCACGTCCTTGTCTTGTGGGAATCCACTGACCTTCAACTTGCCTTTGCGGAACGTGAACTTGAGTCCTTTGAACTGATCCGAGCCTACGTCCTTGCCATGGTCGGAAATCGCCACCACCTTCCACGTGCCATCGAGTTCGGTCTGCACGGCGTCCGGATCGGTCTTCCGTTCTGGCAGACGCGGCGCAGCGGTGACAGTCGCACTCGGTTCATTCCACGTGATCGCGATGGTAAAGATCATCGCGGCAGCAAACACGGTGGAAGCCATGAGCAACTTGACGGCAGCGAACATATTGGGACCTCGTTCGATCAGAGGCGTAATAGTGTCACCCACGTTGATGGCGCTTCCCCTGAGAAAGTCGACAGCCATCTCGGTTGTTGCTGCAGCCAATGCTCGCGGGACCGTTGTCAAAGGCATCGCGGCCGAGGCCAGGATGGCGGCGGCGCCAAAGCCGCGACGCGACAGCGCGACTCGCAGCATCCCCCGGCCCCGTTCGAGCCGTTTCTTGATGCCGTCTTTCGTAAGTCCCAGGCTGCGCACCGACTCGTTCTGGGAACGGCCCATGAGATAGCAAAGTACGATTGCCGCACGTTCCGCGTGCGGGAGGCGATGCACTTCCTCGTGAATCGCTTGCCGCACTTCCGCCCACGACGGATCGATTGGGGGTGTTTCGTCCTGCAGAGCAATGCTGCTTTCATGCCTTCGTCGCCGTGCGGCAGCCGTCTTCGCTTTGAGCGCGATGCGATAGGCGGCGCCATGCAACCACGCTCCGAGCGAAGCCGGCGTGCGAATAGTTTCAGCACGCGTGGCCAATGTGAGAAACACGGCCTGGAAGGCATCCTCCGCATCCATTTGGTTGCGCAACACCGCCTGGCAAACATCCAATACGAGTGCGCCATGCCGGCGGACAATCGCCTGAAAGGCGCTTTCGTCATGGTCGGAAGTAAATCGATTCAGCAGCTCCGCATCACCGTCCGCCCCCGGCTGCGCGAGCGAACGAAGAATCGCCGTCAACGGAGTAGTCTTCTGCGTGGCCATGCATCTACCCTTTACCGATATAGTGCCCCAAAGATGGGAGTTGGGGTAGCAAAAAAAAGCGAATCGACGCGTTCGCCATGTTGCCGGGCTTGAAATTGGCACTCGCCATCCGGTCAGCACTTGGCGTAATCTGATCTTGTTCCCGGAACGCCGATCATTCGACTGGTGTCTGGAACATTATCTCGGCGAGATTGAAAGCGACCATGTCAGATTCTCCCGAACAAACCGCCTCGATTCGCCCGGCGTATCTGGATGCCACCCTCGATGCGGCTCCGGCCGATCGTGCGACGGCAGTGGGCCCAGTGCGGCAGTTCGGCGACTACGAGTTGCTCGAAGAAATCGCCGGGGGGGAATGGGCGTCATCTACCGAGCGCGGCAAATCAGCCTGAACCGGGTCGTTGCATTGAAGATGATTCTGGCGGGCCAGTTGGCTTCCGAGGCAGACGTATTGCGATTTCGGCAGGAAGCGGAGGCGGCCGCTGCCTTGGATCATCCACATATCCTGCCCATCCACGAGGTCGGCGAGCACGATGGCCAGAAATACTACAGCATGAAACTCGTCGAAGGACAGAGCCTTGCCGCCCATTTGTTGGAAAGTCCGCGGTCCGCAATCCGAGGGCTCGTTTCAATCCTTTCTCAAGTCGCACGGGCGGTCCATTACGCTCACCAGCGCGGCGTACTGCATCGCGACCTCAAGCCAGCCAATATCTTGTTGCAGAGGGACATCGATGAGCAGATGACGGATGCTACGGGAACATCGTCCTCTACGTCCTTCATCGCGCGTCCCCCGCTTGTTCGACCGCTCGTGATGGACTTTGGCTTGGCCAAGAAGGTCGAAGGCGACAGCGGTTTGACACATACGGGGGCAGTGCTTGGAACACCAAGTTACATGTCTCCCGAACAGGCGCGTTCCGAGCGTCGACTTTCGACTGCCGCCGACGTGTACTCGCTCGGCGCGATCCTCTACGAGATTTTGACCGGGCGCCCGCCGTTCCGCGCCGCTTCCGTGGCCGAGACGCTTTCCGAAGTCATGACCCGCGAGCCGCCCAATCCGCGCACGATTCGAACCGACGCCGACCGAGATCTGTCGGTCGTCGCACTCAAATGTCTCGAAAAAGATCCGGCTCGTCGCTACGAAAGTGCGGCGGCACTTGCCGACGAACTGGACCGCTGGCTGTTAGGTCGGCCAATTACGGCTCGCCCCGCATCGCCAATCGAACGCGCGGCCAAATGGGCACGCCGCAACCCGGCGGTTGCCGCCCTCCTGATTCTGTGCATCATCGCGCCGGCGGCGGTAATCGCCGTGTTGGTGATTAATCAGGCGCGAGTGAGGGACGCCCTCAATCGCGAAAAGGAGACGGCTGGCAAATTGTCCGCGGCACTCACCGCGGAACGGCACAGCGGATACGAAGGGCGGATCGCCCTCGCCGAGGCGGAGCGACTCGCAGGCCAGACGGATCGGGCGGCCGCCATTCTCGACGAATGTCCGGAGGACTTGCGCCGCTGGGAATGGTTTCATCTCCAGCGCCTGTGCCGACCCCAACTTTTAAGCATTCCCACCAAACTGGGCTGGCGTCCGGGGGCGGTTGCTTGGCTATCCGACGACACCCTTCTCGTCGAACACGACGACGGGTTGCGTATCCACAATGCCCGAACCGGCGGGGTCATTCAAAGCTTCCCAAACCTTCTTGGCCCAGCGATCGTGAGTCTCGATGGCCGGACCATGCTCTGCTTCGGCTACGAGCATGAGCCCGAAGGACCGCTTGCTCCGAATATGAAAGCCGTGCAAGTTTGGGATTTGACGACCGGCCACAAGCACGCAGTCTTTCGCCATACGTATCAAGTCGAGGCGTTCGCACTTAGCCCAAAGGGCGACATCGCGGCCTCTGCGCCAGGAACAGGTTACACCCTCAGCAGCGCAAACAAAAAGGAAAAGAAAGAACAGGCAACCGATGACGACGTCTTGGCACTTTGGGACACTGCGACCGGAAAGCTGATTCGGCGAATTCCGAATGGCACCGGCCCGGTTGCCTTTCTTCCGGACGCCAAACACTTGTTCGCTTCGTCGTTCACTCGATCGGTTCGCGACCGGAACTTCCGAATCCAGAGCGGCATCAAGAAATACGAGCTGGAGACCGCCAAGGCGGTCGGCGAACTGGAGGAGTCCACTGGCTACGACCATCTCCGTGTCTCCGCGGCTGGAAAGTACGCAGCCGCCATAGCCGACCGGACGGTTCGAGTTTGGGATTTGGTGGAGACTCGCGTGCGCTACACATGGCCCGATGCCGGGCGAGCGTTTGCCTTCCATCCGACGCAGCCGCGAATTGCCGTTTTGGATTCTGTCCGCCGCACGATCCAAGTTTGGGACCTGCTCACGGGGCGGCCAATTCTCAGTCTGACCGGCGTGGCAGACGAGGGCAATTACGACCGCAAGAGTCTTGCAATCAGCTGGTCGCCGGACGGATCGCGGATTGCTGCCCCCGGACTTGGGTTCGACGCCCGAGTTTGGGACGCAAGTCGACCGAGCGGGCATGGCGTCATATCCGCGCCCTACTCGAACTCACTGGCTCGGGCCGCATTCAGTTCGGACGGTCGCCGACTCGCGATCGCCGACATGATGAGAATGGTGCATCAACGAGATCCCAAAACCGGGGCTGAGCGATCATTCAGCGAACGGGGCCCTTCGGTATACAACGCAAAGACTCTCGGCCGTCTCCGCGATCTTCCCAAGTTTGCTAACGGGACCGAGGGACTGGCCTTTCGCCCGAACACATCGCAATTGCTGGCGTTAGGGGAATTGGCTCGTACCCGAGAATCGGCGACCGGCATCGTCGACGATGCGACGCGCACGTTCGCAGTGCGCCTCTTTGACACGGATACTGGCAAGCAACTCTGGGAAATTCGAAAGGAGCTTGGACGAAACTATCGAGCCGCGGCCTTTTCGCCAGATGGTGACCGATTCGCGGTCGGCGGCAAGGATATGTTCGAGGTATGTGATGCCGGCTCTGGTGATGTGATTTATCGCGCAACCGCGCTGGCAAGCGACCTCGCTTGGTCGCCGGCGGGTGATTTGATTGCGGCATGCGATGGTGGACTGGCGTCGGAAATAAAGCTGTTTTCGGCCGTGGACGGACAGGCTGTGCGAACGCTGACCGTGAATCGACCGCCTGGCGGCGGATGCTCGACTGGTCCAGGCCGACTGGCATTCAGCCCAGACGGTCGCCGCCTGGCCTTTGGCGATGGCGCCGATTTATTGGGACATCGGGACGATGCAGACAACCAAGGTAGCGGAAGCGTGACTGTGTGGAACGTGCAGACGGGCGAGGTCGTCGCGCGATTGCCAGGTCATTCAGGCGGCGTCAACGGTTTGGCATTTGTTGGCGACGACCGGCTGGTCACCGGCGGCGCCGACCGTCTCGCACGCATTTGGGATTTAGCGACTGGCAAAGCGGTTTACGTATTGCGCGGGCACGGTGAGCGCCTGACCGCCGTTGCAGCAGCCCCGGGCGGCGACCTGATCGCTACTGTTGATAGCTGGGAATGTCGCATCTGGGACGGGAAACGGTAGGGGGAATCAATCAGCCGGTGTTCCGGCCTTGCCCGGAGCAAGTCCGTTTGGCACGGCCGTTTTCGGCTGATTTGGCGGCGGGGTTGGCCACGCCACATCGGCAATTACGGGTCGGTGCGGCGAGCCGATGTCGGGACCGACCCAGCACGATGTCGCGCGGCCGCCGTCTCGCACGAGAATGTGATCGATTCGGACCCTTGTCCAGCGGTTGGTGAACGTGTACCCCCAGCCCCATCCGGCATCCGCGAACGCGTCGCGGTATCCGCTCCAGGAGTCGCGAAACAGGGCGCTTTCCGGCGGAGTGTTGAAATCTCCGACCAGGAGGACCGGTCCGGCAACCGGAGTTATGGACTTGAGCACGAACGATGACTGCTTGGCTCGTAATGCGGTATTTGATTCCAGTTCGCTAAGGCCGCTGCTGCGTGCCATGGCCGCTTGCTTCAATTCATGCCTGGGACTGGCAAGATGCATGCTCGCGAGCGTCACCGGACCGGAAGGCGTCTCCAATTCATAGCGGACGATCTTGGCCTGTTCGTGATCGGAATTGTCTCCGAGCACTTCGGCTGTGCGAATCGGAAATCGACTGACCAATACGCAATCGGCCGTTTGACTCATGTGCCAGTCGGCGTCCGGAAGAAAATCTCGATTCGAGTGCCGCCATTCCTGAATCGCCACCACATCTGGTTGGGCATCGATCAGGAGTTCCTTTAAGGGAACCGGTGCGACTCGGCCATAGTGCATATTGCAGGTGACCACCCGCATTCGCGGTCCACCTGTTGGAGCGTCGCGCATTCGATCCCACGGGACATTAAAGCCCATCAGGGGGCCAATCGCGAGGAATCCGGCGGCCAGAGTCGGCCAGAGAAGTCGCCGCTGAACGATGGCCACCGGGATAACAAGGATGGTTGGGGGAACGGCGAATAGCCAGCGCGGACCGAACATGAGAAAAGTCGCCGGCGCCCACTCATCGCCGGCACGGACCATTAACCACGCAATGAGCGTAACCGCCAGACTGAGCCAGGCGCCGACGGCTAGAACTCGTCGCATCCATCGAACGTGCGGCGGTCGAAGCGACCTATCGTTCCCCAAGCGTACCTCGTCAATGATCAGGCCCCATCGTGTTATTCGGCAGTGACGTTCTCGGCTAGATTACGAGGACTTTCCACGTTCAAGACCGGGGTTGGTGCAAGAAGGGTCCCGGACAATCCGTGATTGCGCGTGGGGCCTCGTTACGCATCAGATTTGGAACGGCTCGAAGATAAGGGAGTTTCAGCAACAACCTTCGGACGATTGCAGCAATCGATACGGAGAGGGAGGGATTCGAACCCTCGATAGCCTTGCGGCTATATCGGTTTTCGAGACCGACGCATTCGACCACTCTGCCACCTCTCCGGGAGTCGCACTTGCATCTTATAAACCCGGGAAAAACGCGGAAAGACGGCATTCCCCAATGATTTCCCTATTCTCACACGCTGCAAGTGAATTGGCCCACTAAGGGCCACGAAGGGCCATCGTGGGTCCGTCCGAGGATAAGGAGAAGATAAGGAACTACTCCTGCGCTCTGCCGCCGATCGCAGGCATCGACTCAACCGCCTTCGACAAATCCGCGAGCCCCAAATGCGTGTAAACACTCATTGTTAGACGATAGTCAGAGTGCCTGGCAAGGGTCGTCGTAATCGCCACGGGCGCGCCTGCCAAAGCTAGCGCCGACACGAAATAATGGCGAAGCCCGTGCACATCGATTACCCGGCCATCCTTGTTCACTCGTTCAATCCCGGCATCTTGAAGATCGCGATATAAAGCCAACTGAATCTGCTTGTTCCTGATGGGGAAGATTGGCATTCGGGGTTGACGAGTTGGCAACCAGACTCGAAGTTCGGCCGCGAGGTCTTGGCGGATCGGAAGTCGGCTGCATGTCCGATTCTTTGCTTCGGCAGCCTCAATTGTCATGGTCGGAGGGTCCACGTCTAACTGAAACGATTCTGGAGTCAGGCTGCCAACCTCGTTGCGTCTTCCTCCTGTCGTGAGCATTATTGCCCAGCAGAGATATCTCTGCTCCGGGTCCATCTTTCCCCGTCGTTCGCCGCTGTGCCGAACAGTTGCCAATAGGATCTGACACTCGTCGGCGGTCAAGGTTCGCCGGACATGTTTGCGGTTCGCTGCGATATTCAAGTTTGTTTTCAATCCTTCAAACGGATTCCGGGTGACGCGATTTGATTTGACCATCCAGCGACCCCACTGCAGCGCCGCCGCGGATATGTGTTTACGGGTCTGAGCGGCGATTACCCCCTCTTTTTGTAAACGGGCGAGCCAACTTTCGATCTTCTCAGCATTCACGTCGCCGATCGTGAAGATGTCACATTCATCAATTATCCTCCTGAGTCGCGGGATCAGGTTTTTGAGATGACCACGGCCCACGCCTTTGGCGACCAGAGCGTCCTCGAATTCGACCAGGTGCTCAATGATTGGCCGTTTCCTGGCTCTGTCGATTGCGTCAGGATCGTATCCGAGTTCCGTGGTGCGTTCCATCTCAGCGGCCTTGCGTTGAGCGAGTCGTTTGTCCGTCGTTTTCAGCGACACTTTCTTGCCGTTGATTCGCGCGTACCAATACTTTGAGTATCGGCGATCGCCAGTTCGGCCGTACGGCACACGGAACACCCTTGGCATATGCGACTCCAGAACTCATGAAGTGGAGAGTTATTCCCCGTTCCCCACTCAATCACACTGAAATAAGAGATTCAGTTTCGTTGATTCTTGTGGCATCAACGCCGCGAACGTAAACGTGCCCACGCAATCGCGCTCGGGCGGCCGGCCTTGATCCACTTGGTAACTTCGTCGAGGTCCCAACGCGGATGGCCGGCCCCGGGCATTGGGTCCAAAACTGCGCCGGCGGCCCGACGGCGTTTGAACGTCGTAAGGCTGATGCCCAAGATTGCGGCGAGCTGGCTACGATTGATGAGTTTCGGGCAGCTCAAGTGTTGGCCTCCTGATCGGCCGCCCGCGGCACGAACAGCGCCGGCGCCAGTTCCGCCGGTTGCATCAGCGGGCCGATGAATGTGACGGCCAGACGCCGGTAGCGGGAAGTTCTGCGAACCAAGCCCGCTTTACAAAGGTCATTGATCGCCGATTTCACTGTCGACTCCGACAGCTTCGTTCGATCTGCGATCTCTGCGATCGACAACCGAGCATCGCGACGACCGTAGCGGCAACTCGTAAGGAGGATCACCAATAGCACCTGCCAGCGTGACGTCGGCCGAAGTTTGATCGTCGCCAAACGCTCGACGACGGCCCACGGCACCCAGGCGCCGTGATCACTCGGCTGGGACATACAATCGCTCCTTTGGCAGGACGCTTTGGATAAACTCCCAAGCGGACCGACCTTCTTCGTCCTCGAACCGTTCGCCGTACTCGGTCCAGTCGATTTTCAATTGGTATCCACCCAATACCTTCTCGCATGCAAAAGCACGGGCCTGTTCAACCGCGGAACGTAAATGCTCTTGTTCGCCGCGCCGACAGGTCAGGAGCCAGCCGTCGTGAACGATCGCCAAGGTCTCGACATGCTGGCGATCCAACGCGATCGTCATCACGCGCATGATGTCGGCGCCGCCGCCCTGGATCGGGAAATTCGACCACGTACGCCATTTGGACTCGGGCTCGACCTTGGCACGCCAACCGCATGGCGTAGCGGCGTATCCCCGATCGAATGAGGCCGACACGACGCGATCGGACCATGCGTGAAAGACGTGGAAGAGCGCCCGGTGCTGGTTCAAGATCGATTGTGCATTGTCGACGCTGATACCGAGACGTTCGGAAATCCCTCGTTCGGGTTGCGAGTACAAGACCGCCAAATTAACCGTCTTATATGCTGCTCGAATTTGCGGATGGGTGGCCTTCGTGGCGTCCGGCGGGGGGGCGGCCGCCATGATCGCAAACGCCATGTGCGGGTCAGCAGAGCCGTACATCGCTCGCATGGCCATGTCGCCCGAAAGGGCCGCGGCAATACCGATCTCCTGTGCCGAGAAATCGACGTAGATAAGGACGTGATCGGTCGTCGGCGGCACCACCAACCATCGAATCCACTTCGGGCCGCCAAAGACGAACCGGCTCGGCTGATTGCGACCTGTGACCGATCGAAACGGCATGGTCGAAAAATAATGGCGGTGGGTGCGGCCATCGACCTTGATCTTGAGTTTGCTAAGTGTGCGAATGGTCTTGCGGCATTGTCGAATTTCAGCAACGAATGGATGCCGGAGTTCCATCATCTTCATCGTGTCGTCGTCTAGCGCTCGGTAATGTCGGCGCCGGCAATCGCTCCACTTGCGTGGCCATGTAATTCCCTGACGGCTTACCCATCTGAAAAACGCCTTGCTGTTGAACGAGCCGTCAGCTCGATACACGGTCGCCGTTTGGTTTGCCCGATCGGTAAAGGCGTCACGGATGTGTTGACGGTGACGCAGGATTGTTCGCAACTGGTCAGTGTCGATCGGGATGCCGCAGAGCTCCATCCGAGCGACAGCATTCAAGTATTCGCTCCAGTAGTTCATCGCGACCGAATCGACCTTGCCGACCAAGTGGTCGTACAAGGCGGCCGTGGCGATCACGTCGGCGCGGCAATAGTCGGCAATCAAGGCGGCGTCGGCGGCGTTGGCGGCATCAAATTTGAGGTGCAAGATTCGATTCCGAATCTCCTCCTTGTTTGCGGGCGTTAGATGGCCTAGGCCGGTGGCGGCAAGGGCCGATAGCAACGAGCCGTTGATGAAGCCGGGCTTGTTGCACGCGGCCCGGAAGCCCGTCATCGTGCAGAACCATCGTTCGGGCAACTCGACTCCGAGTCGAAGCAGGTACTTCATTTCGGCGGTCGCCGCGTGTGCAACGAAAACGTGGTTGCAATGGTCGCGCACAAATGAATTGAGCCGGTTGTCTCGGCCCCAGAAGCTGTAGTCCCGATTGGACGGCAGCAACCTAGCGCACAAGACGACCGGCTCCCAAGCGGATTCACAATCTAGCCGCCCGTCGCGAAAGCCCCATTCCGTGTCGATCACGACGGCGGCGACCATCAACCGACCTCCTCACCTTCCTGCAGCTTCAAGTAAATGGGGTGGCTGACATCGTTAATGAATCCTTTCTGTCCGATGGCAGCACCGAGCAAGGCGCTGGTGTCGATAGCCGGCTGACTGGGGTTGCCGGTTATCGGCTTCGCCCGGAAACGGTACTTCGCTGCTTCGCGATCGGCCCGAACGCGAATGGCGCGTTCGGCGTGCCATTGTGTCGGTTGAGCAAATAACCACGCGAGGGTGTCACCCCAGCCCGATGTGCCGGGCTCCGAGACGGGCGTGAGCCACAAATTGACCTTCTTTTTGAGATGACTGAAATAGGGGCAAACGCGAAACGACCGAATGTCGTCCGCGATACCACGGCGAATTTCCTTCGCTGGGTAGAAGAACTCCACATCGAAACCCTTGGCGTCCTTTTGGATTCGGACCAAACGAGTGCAAATCACTGATGCGATTAACACCGTAATCCATTCGTTGGGTCCGGGACGGGCAATCACCGGAGCGCTGTCCACGCCGGTGTCGATGTCCTCGCCGCCGTCGTCGTAATCGCCGACGGATTCGGCTGGCACGATGAGCGTGCCAACGCTCTCAACTAGGCCCTCTCGCATATCACACCTCCATCGTTGGGCAAACTGCGAAATGCAGCTTGCATGGAGGCGATGATTTCATCTTTTGCGATCAGTCTCGATTCGATTTGGATAAGAATTGATCAGCGGCCGGAACTCACAATCAGGGCCCATCCGTCGTCTCCATCTTGTGGCGAAATGTCGAGCGTCGGACGTATGACTTTCCGCAGTTCAGCAATCGCCACACGCATTGCTTGTTCGGTAGGTCCAAGCCTTCGCCATTTTGGGATAGCGCGCCGGAGAACATCGAGTGAAACTCGACCTGGATAGTATCGATCCAGTTCTTGTAAGAGACTCTGTTGCAGATTGGTCAATCTGATTCGCTTGCCCCTGAATCGGACCGAGTTCGAATCGAACGCGATGCCGGTCTTTTTTTGTTCCTCCACGACGATCGGCGGAGCGGAATAGGTGCCCGCCGGAATCACTCCATGTCGGATGATGGGCTGGTATCCCGATCGACGGCTCGGATCACCAAATTCACACCAAACGTACTTTTGGCCGCGGATCTTATATTGCCCACGGACCTGAATTACTCCAATGTCCCGCAAGAACTGATCGTCGGCTGCATGATCCGGGTACAACCAAGCGACCGCTTCCATGCGATGGCTCGACTTTGGCCTATCGCCTGATTCGAGAACAAATGGCGTCGCGAGCGTCATCCTGATAACGGAAATTAACTTACCGTATCCTGGTAGGTCCAGGGCCTCGACGGCGACTGCCCAGGCGAAGTACCGGCGGTTTCTCTCGAACTCGTAGCGGGCCTTTCGCACGATTAACCTCCACACATTAATACTCTAGGGGAGGGCTTCGAATTGTTACCCTTCCGAGGGGTAAATAGGCTGATCGAATCCGGTCGGCCGATCACATTGAACGCGATCGTCTTGGGTGTGGGCACCCCCGTCTCGTAGATCGTCAGGCCGATCCCCGCCTTGCCGCATTCAAGAATCACTAGACAGCCGGGCCAAGCGATCACGAGTCCATGAATTTGGTAAGATCGGCGCCCAGTGCATGGTTCTCGACCGAACCATCCATCCTACTCAATGGCCTCGCGCCGGACGGCGAAACCAGCATTTCGGAACGAGACCCGCAACCAGCGACGACTCGCCACGGTCGATTCGCTCACTGGGTCAGGGCCAAGCATCCTGGCGGACACGTTCCTGTTGTTCTTGAAGCTGCGACGACGTTGAACTGCCAAAGGCGGCAGCCGGCCGGCTCAGGTGCTCCGAGGCCAAGGGAAACGACGGGAGACCTCAAAACGCGGCTTCCGTTTGGTCGGCGACGATTTTTTCGCGAACTCGAAATGGGGTCATATCGACGCTCACTGATTCCTTGATATATTCATTCGCGGCCGCCGGACGTGCTTACTGGTGGCCCGTTTGGCCAGGTGGTCGAGCGTCTTCCATAACGCATAAGCCAGCACACATACGAAAACGTGCGCCTGGGTTCGACCGCTGTACTGGTGCCAGATCGGTCGCAGTAAGAGTTCCGATTTCAAAACTCGGAACGCACGTTCGACCGTTGTGAGTTGCGAATAGGTTTCCCAGAACAGTTCCGCCGTCCAGCCGTCCTGATTGCTGCGGAGCAAGTAAGCGCCGTCGCGGCGTAAGGCATCCTGGAATTTGGCGACCTGCCACTGCACCACCACGGCCAACGGCGTGGTCGTCACCGAGACGATCACGAACGGGACCGCCTTCGGGAAGCGGCCCTTGAGCCGGCCGATCGCCTCCAACACCTTGTCGCGTTGCTTCAGCCGTCCCTGGGCCACCCGAGCCTGGAGCTTGCGCAAGGCCAGGGCCAAGCCGCGTCGTTGCTTGCGGCGAATCGCTCGCTCCTTCTGCTTGCGGTCGTTGCTTTTGGCCAAGAGATATTGCACGCCGTCGCGCTTAAGCAACTTCACCACGATTCCGGGATGTTCGGGCATCATCTGCCAGCCAGCCGGCAGCAGTTCCTCCTGAAACTTTTTCAGCTCGTCGCGACGCGTCGCCAACAGATAGCGTCGGCCCGGCTCTTCCAGGAACGCCAAGGTGTCGGCACTGATCATGCCGCGATCCATCACCCAAACCCGTTGGCTCTTGCCGAAGCGGTCTTCGATCATGCCGACGATGCGACGAACGGTCTGCACGTCCTTGGTATTGCCGACGAGCGTCTCGTGCGCCAAGGGAAAGCCTTCACGCGTGACCACCAGAGCCAACACGATCTGCTTGCAGTCGCCGCGGTGATCGCGCGAGTAACCACGCTTGGCCAAGTCGTTCTCTTCGGCCAAGCCCTCGAAGTAGCTGCTGGTCAAGTCGTACAGGAGCAGATCGTATTCGAGCTGGAACAAGCCCTCGAAGCG
Organism: uncultured Gemmataceae bacterium; assembly: GCA_963773845.1. GTDB lineage: Bacteria > Planctomycetota > Planctomycetia > Gemmatales > Gemmataceae > SIAJ01. The sequence goes on along the minus strand of CAVZCU010000009.1, from coordinate 1,154,551 downwards.
GGCCTTCAAGTCGTTCTCGATGCCGACCTGGGCCCGAAGGAGTTGATCGAGCGTGCGGTAGAGTCGATCCTTGGTGACGGCTTCGTCGGGCACGCCGAGCAAGTCTTCCAGACCGGTCGAAGCGTACCAGTGCTCGGCCAGGGCGAACTCGCTCGCTGGCTGGCACAAACGATTGATGACTTCGATGGCGACGACGTCCGCGGGCCGAACCGTTTCCTTGCCGGGCGGGATGTGCCGGTCGATGATGGCGTCGAGATCGAGCAGGTTCCACAGCCAGCGCGAGATAGACATCGCCGAAGCGACGGGCGTTGGTCCAAGCAATCTCTTTCACCTTCACGCGGGCGACCTCGGGATCGTCAGGCAAGGGCACGGTATCGTCGTCGGGGAACAGCCGCAACTGCTGGGCATCGCCCTGGCGATTGTGGAAGACGACGGTGCGTTGCCAACGGCGTTCCTGGTCGGCGTTGAGTTCGCCGAGGTAAGCGACGACGTTCTGGCGCGGCCCGGCATTGGTGCGAACGCTCTCGACCAACGCGAAGTAAGTGTGCTTCTGGCCGGCCTTGGTGCGGACATAGCGGCGGAGGAACATCCGAGCCTCCCGCGGGCGTGACGAGGCGACTCGGGAAGGCTACGGGAGCGGTTTCCACTACATCGCCATTTGGCGTCCAACCCGCGAAAACCCCGACGAATTCGTGCGCGCAATTTCAAAAATGGCAGTTTTCAGCTCGGAAGTGCGCAAGGTGGGCTAAGAGTGGGACGTACGAGACGACAACGACTCGTTTCGGTCGCTCGGTGTCGAGGCCGATTGAATTGTGCACTGCCATGTTTGCCACATCCAGATTTGGGAGTCATGTGCGTCAGGGCCTCCGTGCCCCGGCACTTGGATTTGGCAGCGACTAATTCACTTGGCAATCGGCGGGTGGTGAACGGTGCCGAGGCCCGCATGCGGAAAAACATCTCGCGACCGGGAGCAGGTTCCCGGCAATATGCCCCATGGGACCCAAGTCTAAGTCCCCCCAATACTCAACCTGACCTCGATGTCGAACGTGTGATCGCCGGTGTCGAGACAAAGGCTGCTGGCATCATCGGCGAGCGACGCGAAGTGATCGATGATAGTCTCTTCGTCGATCCAGCCGCCATCGCAAAGTTGGTTGATGAGCGGCTTCGCCGCGTCCGAATCGCCAAACTCCGCGATGAGAGCCGCAAGAATCGCTTCCTTCGGATTCCGTGCCGACACCTGGCCGGCATACATGGTGGTTTCCGTGACGCCCGGCGTTCGTCCCATGATGCGATAATCGAAAGTCGTTATGATGGAACCTCCTGGTCCGGCTGCCACAGCCGGACCAGGATCGTCATTTCGTCTCGTGCGTATTGGGGTGGAAAAGGAGTCCGAGCAATATAGTGTCGAACCATACGCAACCTTGCCCAAGAAAGCGTGTCAGCCACATTCGAAAATCTCGGTCGGGCGGGTTGGCACTGTTCGGCGACATTCGTTTGACCGAGACGGGTAATACTTCATGACCATACATCTACCTGCGAGACAAAAAACACAGCTTTACCTACCGAGTCCGGACAGCATGAACGCAGCCCAAACGCGAGGACTGCGCGTTACCGTCCTTGCTGACCGCGACTTCGCCATTAGCGCCGGGAACCTCGTCGAATTTGCCGCGGAAGCCCTTGGCCAACTCCGCAATCTTCATCGGGTTGTGGTAGATCTCCAACTGTGCCCCACGAAGCGACTCCATCGGTGACAGATTCTTTTCCCAAAGATTGCGGTAAAAGATCGCCATTAGCGCCACCGTTGGTTCGTCCGGCAGCTTCCAGAGACTGGCAATCACATCGCGCGTGCCCGCCAGGTGAAAGGCTCGCTGAAGGCCGAAGATGCCCTCGCCCCCGGCAACATCGCCCAGGCCAGTTTCGCATGCCGAGAGCACAGCGAGTTCCAGCCCGGAGAGGTCGAGATCAATGAGCGATTCACCGGTGACGATGCCACGACTGGGGGTCTCTGGGTTATTGGCTCCAGCGAAGACAAGGCCGGTCATCATCAGAGGGCTGTTGGCCACTCGGCCGATGCGCTCGCCATGCCGGGTCACCTCGTAATTCTTCTCGTCAAGTTGGAAAACCGAGCGGAACGACGCGTCCGCGAAGAAGCCGTGGGTCGCAAAGTGGGCATACCTTGCTTTTGGCAGTGCGGCCAGGATCGCCGGCGTGGTCGCCTTTTGGTCGGTGAGCAAAGTTACGGGGAATTTCCTCGACTCTGCAGCATGGCTAACGCCTGTGGCCTCAGCCGCGGTTCCAGTCAGAAACGGCCAGCCAAGCCTGGTACCTGGCTTGACCAGCGGATTGCCGCGTGCGGCGATTGTGTTCGACCGGAATGCGGAGGGTTCCGCATCGTACTTGACGCCTCCCACGACCAGCGCACCGTTGGGTGGGCTCTTGAGCGGGTCTTGCGGCCAGAACTTGTCGAGCAAGAATCTGGCATGCGGTATTACCGCGATGGCATAGTCCTCAAGCAGGATCGTGCCGGGCTTGTCGCCTAGTATGGCGCCCCAAGGCACGCGACACAAAGCAGCGTCCGGCGAGATGTAGACGACCTTCACATTTCCGGGGAGCTCTTTACGGACCTTGTCCCAAATCAACTCGCGAACCTTCGCCGGGATGGCAGGGGGGATTTCTCTTCCGCCGATGATAGATTCGCGCCACGCGGCCACCGCGGCCTCGATCTTCTTGGCGGCGTCAAGGTCAAGCCAAGCAACCTTGTCCCGGGTCACCACGAATGCCAGGTACCGCTCGGTCCGCTTATCGCCGACTTTACCTGGCTTGTCCTTGTTGTGCTCGAAATACGTATAGCGGAGGAAATCCACGACCGCGGCGTCGACCGGAAGCACCTTCTGCAAATCACCGGGGGTGGCGGTGCCAGCTTTTCCGCTCGGGCGACCGACGGCAGCAACGGCCGGATCGCCTCGTCCAATTTGGTGATCGTTCTCTCGAAGTCGTTGATTTCGCTCTCGCGCTCATTGCGGTTTGCAGGGTCCTTAGCCACGGGTGCCAGGAGTAATTCGGCCCGGCGGCGGCGGGCATCGGTCAACTCCGCCAGTAACGTCGCGGCTCTCGGATCGCTTGTGGCGGCGCGGGCGGCCTGCTGACGCTGCTCGTACACTTGAGCGACCACACCCTTCCACCCCCACAATTCGGTGTAGACGGTGAGCGGATCGGATTTCGACTTTCGAGCGTTGGACAGAAAGCCGTCAAGCGCCAAGGGAAGTGACGCAACGAGGGTGAGGGCGTCCCCTTCCGCCTTTTGTGCCGCGAACGATCGAATCAACCGCCGATACATTCCCAACGCGTCGTGAAAGAGGGGCTTGGCATCCGCGTGCTTCCCTTGGACCAAGAGTTGCATCGCCAGGTTGCCAAGGTAAATCGCTACGTCGGGGTGGTCTCGTTTCGGGTGCAAACGCACAAGCATATCCAGGGCGTCGCGGGCGAGGGGCTCACTTTCGGCGTACTTGCCCTGGTTGGCGTAAAGCAGCGCTAGCGCGTTCAGACTGTTGGCTACGTCAGGGTGGTCGCCGGCGAAAAGCCGCTTAACCATGTCCAGCGCCTCGCGGGCGAGTGGCTCCGCTTCGGCGTACTTGCCCTGGGCCTGGTACATCGAGGCCAGGTTGTCTATGTTCTTCGCCAATTCGGGGTGGTCACCCATGTACAGCCGTTTTTGTATGACCAGAGCGTCGCGAACGAGGGGCTGTGCCTCTGCGTACTTCCCCTGGAAATAATAAACAAGCGCCAGGTTATTTAGTGCGGTCGCCATGCCCGGGTCATCGCCTTTTGAGAGCCGCTTTTGCATGTCGAGGTATTCGCGGGCAAGCGGCTCGGCGTCGGCATACTTCCCCTGAGTGCGGTACAGACTTGCGAGGCTGTTCACACTCTGGGCCAGGTTTGCATGACCGTATGGGAAGTCAGTTTTCGGGTACACGCGGCGTGCGATCGCCAGAGCGGCCTCGAACGCTTTCTGCGCGTCTGCATAGCTGGCTGCATCAAGCGCTTTGAAGCCTGCACTATTCAAGTCCCTGCGCTTCAACTCCAGTTCCCGACGTTCCTCCGGCGTGAGCTTCTGCAGTGGATCGTCGGCGCGTAGCGTGAACAGCAACCAGAACGAGCATGAGCACGCTGTTTACGAACCGAGCCATGGGAGCACCTCACCTTCGGCCTGTGTGAACGGAAGGCATGGCAGTCTGCAAGTGAGCCCGACGATCGAACGACTGGCGCAACCGACAGAATGTCTTACTATCGCCCCGGTCCAGACAGCGAGAACGCCGCCCATAATCGCGGGTGCGCTTTGCCATCTTTGCTCGGCTTGATTTCGACCGCTGCGCCCATGCCTGGCACCTCCGCAAACATGCCGCGGAAGCCTTTGGCCAGCTCCGGGATCTTGCCAGGGTTTCGGTAGATTTCCAGTTGAGCCTGCCGCAGCGACTCCATCGGCGAGAGGTCCTTCACCCAAAGGTTGTGGTAAAACAACGCCATCAGCGCCGCCGTCAATTGATCTGGCACTTTCCACAAGCTGGCGATGACATTTCGAGCACCGGCCATATGGAAGGCGCGTTGAAGACCGAACGTACCAGCCCTTTCAACATGATTCCATCTTGCCTGTCTTACCCATTTTTGGGATTTATGGAACAGAGCAGTTATTTGTGGAATCATGCCAAGGAGGGCAAAGATGGCCGCCGACTTTTTCAAGGATCCAATGTTTCGCCTGTTCGCCAAGGAGCGGCCGATAGCGACGATGGCGCAGTTGGCTTTGCGCCATTTGCTGGATGACAGTATCTTGAAGCGAGTCTTCGAAGAGCACGCGGAAGCGCAACGCGAACACGTCATTTCGTTCTCGGCTTTGACGCAAATGATGGCCAGCGTCGTGCTGAATCAGGAGCCGAGCGTCAACGCCGCCATCCAGAAGATGCGTCAGGAGCTCGGTGCGTCGCACCAGGCGGTCTATGGCAAATTGCAACGAGTCGAGACGAGTACCTCGCGTGGACTTGTCACCGACTCCTTCCAGCGCGTGGTGGCGATGCAGAAGGAGTTTGGCCGTCTGGGTCGCCGGGACATCGCCGGTTACGAAACGCGGATTCTCGACGGCAATCATCTGGCGGCCAGCGAACATCGCCTGAAAGAGACGCGTAACAGCACCGCCGCGCCCCTTCCCGGCAAGACACTCGTCGTCTACTGTCCGCGGCACAAAGCGATTGTGGATTGTTTTCCTATCGAAGATGGCCACGCCCAGGAGCGTTCGGAGCTGGATGCGGTGCTCAAGACGGTGCGCAAGGGACAAGTCTGGGTAGCGGACCGCAATTTTTGCACGCTCAAGTTCTTGGTTGGCCTGGCGACCGCGGGGGCCAAGTTCATCATCCGTCAGCACGGACAATTGCATGGCACGCCCGTGGGAAAGCTCCGCAAGATCGGCAGGACGGCGACGGCGGTGGTCTATGAACAGAAATTCCGGCTGCCGGAACACGATGGCCGAACGCTGATGATCCGTCGCGTGATCGTGAAGCTCCGGCACCCGACACGAGACGGGGATCGCGAGTTACTCCTTTTGACGAACGTTCCTCGCCAAAAGGCCGATGCGGTGCAAATCGCCGAGCAGTACCGTAAACGCTGGCGGATTGAGACGGTGATGCAGCATTTGACTGACACGCTCCGTTGCGAAATCAGGCCCCTGTGCTATCCCAAAGCGGCGCTATTTGGTTTTGCCCTGGCGTTGGTCATGTACAACGCGCTGGCGATCATCCTGGCGGCGATCAACGCGGCGCACGGCCCGACCCAAAGTGAATCGGTGTCGTATTTCCGCCTGGCGCTCGAGATCGCCCAGGCGACCGATGGCATGTTGATCGCCTTGCCGGCCTCGCGCTGGACCCAGGTCGCGGAAATAGCGCCTGCTGAACTGGCGCGGGAGATGCTGCGGATCGCCCAAGGAATCAACATGGACTACTACACCAAGACCAATCGCGGACCGAAGAAACCCAAACGCAAACGCCGGCACGAACGGCGCAAAGTCCATGTGTCAACAAAGAAACTGCTCGACCAACGCACGGCATAAACCATGTTGAAAGGGCTGGACCGAACGTACCTTCACCGCCGGCCACGTCGCCGAGGCCCGTCTCGCACGCTGAGAGCACTGCGAGTTCCAGTCCGGAGAGATCGAGATCGATGAGTGCCTCGCCTGTGATGATGCCGCGGCCGGGCGTCTTCGGGTTGTTCGCGCCAGCCAGAACGAGACCTGTCATCACCATCGGGCTATTCATCGCGCGGCCAATGCGTTCGCCGCGCCGTGACTTCTCATAGTCCTTTTCGTCCAGTTGAAAGACGGAGCGGAATGATGGGTCCGCGAAGAAACCGTGCGTGGCGAAGTGGGCGTATTTTGCCTTCGGCAGTGCCGCGAGGATCGCGGGGGTGGTTGCCTTGTCACCCGTGATCGCGGTGACCGTGAGCTTCTTGGCCGCTGCCGTACCGGAAACGCCCGTGGCCTCGGCCACGGTGCCGGGGAGGAAGGACCAGCCGGGCTTCTCGCCCGGCTTGACCAGCGGATCGCCTCGACTGAGTAGGTCCCGCGAGCCGAGCGGGACCGGTGCCTCCGCATCATACTTCACGCCGCCGACGACCAGCGCGCCGGTAGGCGGGTTCTTGAGCGGCTCTTGCGGCCAGAGCTTGTCGAGAAGAAAGGTGGCGTGCGGGATGGTAGCGACTGCATAGTCTTCGAGCAGGATCGTACCTGGCTTGTCGCCGGGGAGTGCGCCCCACGGGACACAGCAGAGGGCCCAACCCGGCGAGATGTAAACCGTTTTGATGTTCGCCGGAAGTTCCTTGCGGACCTTGTCCCAGACAAGCTCGCGCACCTTCGCCGGTATGGTCGCGGGAAGTTCCTTCCCGCCAGTGATGTGCTCGCGCCAAGTTGCCACGGCAGTCTCGATCTTCTCTGCCGTGTCGAGGTCAAGGACCGCAATCTTTTCCTTCGTAACGACGAATGCTAAATAGCGCTTAGTTCTGTGCTCGCCCGCCATGCCAGGCTTGTCTACGTCCTGCTCAAAGAACGTGAAGCGGTGGAAGTCGACGACTGCCGCATCGATCGGGATTGCCGTTTGGAGGTCGACTAACTTCGCGTTCGCGAGCTGTTCCATTCGCGCGATCGTCGGAAGCAACAGCCGGACGGCCGTATCCAATTTGGTGATCGTTTGTTCGAGTTCTTTTAGATCCGTTGCGCGTTTTGTGCGGGTAGCGGGGTCCTCGACAATTGGCGCCAGGATCAGTTCCGCCCGGCGGCGGCGGGAACTCGCCAAATCCGCAAGCGACTTTGTTGCCCTTAGATCGTTTACGGCGACCCGGGCGGCTAGCTGTCGCTGCTCGTAAGCGCGTGCGACCAGGCCCTTTGACGTCCACATTTCCGCGTACACTGTGCGCGCGTCGGACTTCGCCTCAATTGCGTTGGAGACGAAGGTATCGCGGATCAATGGCAGTGACCCGATGAGTGTCAGCGCCTCCCCCTCGGATTTTTGCCCGGCATAGCTCGTGATCAGTCGCCGAGTCACCGCGAAGGCATCACGACTCAGAGGCTCCGCGTCCGCGTGCTTCCCCTGGGAGTCATACAAAGCTGCCAGGCTATCCAAACTTTGAGCCAGGCCGAGTTGGTCACCCGGGAACAATCGCTTGCGCATGGCGTGCGAGTCGAGGAAGAGCCGCTCGGCCTCAGCGTATTTCCCCTCGGAATAGTAGAGGTATGCCAAATTGTGGAGGCTGAGTACCAGGTCAGGGTGGTCGCCCTTGAACAGCCTTTTGTTCATGGCCAGGGCGTCACGGTAAAGCGGCTCGGCGTCCGCATACTTTCCTCTTGCTTCGAATACGCCGGCCAGGCCGTTCAACTCGGTGGCCACGGCGGGGTGGTCGCCCTTGAATAGCCGCCTGGTCATCGCGAGGGCGTCGCGGAAAAGCGGCTCGGCCGCCTCGTAATCCGCTTGGTCCTTCAGCAGAGCCGCCAGATTATTCATGCTGAGGGCCAAGTCGGGATGATCGCTCTTGTACAGTCGCTTTTTCATCTCAAGAGCTTCGAGGTACAGTGGCTTAGCGGCCGAGTATCTCCCCTGGTCCTGATACACGCTCGCCAAGTTGTTCAAGCTGGTCGCCAGGTCGGGATCGTCCCTCTTGAAAACTCGCTTATACATGTCCAGGGCTTCGCGGTACAACGGTTCGGCGTCGGGGTACCTGCCCACGCTCTGGTACAATTCCGCAAGATTGTTGAGGCTTTGAGCGACGTTGGGATGGTCGCCCTTGAACAGCCGCTTACGCATAGCCAGGGCGTCGTGGTACAGCGGCTCGGCATCCGTGTACTTGCCCTGTTCTTTGAGCAGAAACGCCAAATTGTTCAGGCTGTCGGCCACATCAGGGTGATCGCCCTTGAACAACCGCATTTTCATGGCGAGAGCGTCGCGGAACAACGGCTCGGCATCCGCGAACTTTCCGCGGGAATAATACAAAACTGCCAGGTTGTTCAAGCTGTCAGCCACGTCGGGATGATCGCCTTTGAAAAGGCGTTTGCGCATGGCAAGGGCGTCGCGGTACAACGGCTCAGCTTCTTCCAACTTCGCCTGATCACGGTATAGCTCAGCCAGGTTATTCATGCTGGCGGCCGTCGCGGCGTGGTCGCCCTTGAATAGCCGCCTGTAAATGTGGATTGCGTCCCGGAATAATGGCTCGGCTTCGGTCAGTTTCGCCTGTGCTTTGTACATCGCCGCCAGGTTGTTGAGACTGGTGGCCAGGCTCGTGGCGCCATTGGGAAACGCATCGTTGGGATAGAGCCGCCGAGCGATTTTAAGAGCCTCCGCGAACGCTTTCGCCGCCTCATCGATCTTCCCTGCCTGGTATGCCTTCGTGCCGCCTTCGCCCCACGTCTTCCACTTCGCTTCCAGTTCCTTTCGCTCCTCCTTGGTGAGCTTCTTCGGCGGCTCGTCGGCACGGGCGGGAATACCGAGCAACGAACATGTCAGCACGCAAGTTGCCAGCAATGTGAATCGCTTCATGAGCTCTCCTCACTTAGCGCCCTTTCGGGCGAAGCTGACTGCCGTCTCAAATTGTGCCATATCGCCAAGCAACTTCTGCAATTGCCCCTGCCATCTCGCGAATGCGTCGTCCGAGCCGACTTCTCCAAATGTGCGCAGCCGGCCAAGGTCGCGGACCTCGACGTAGTCGTCGAACCACACCGCCACGCTATCCCCGCCTGGCGGCAATGGTAACTCCGGAAGATTCTCGAACCAACCCCTTACCACATCGTCCGGCACGTCGAGCGGAGTCGAACGTGCGAACAGCACCATTGTTGCCACGCCCGGTTTGGCGGCCGGGGCAGTGTAACGATTGCCAACGTTCGACGGCAGGCTCAACTTGCCCACCGGCTCCTCCTTCGCCGGCCGTGATCCCCAGCCCTTCGCGGCGTCCCACGGGTAGACGGGTGTTACATCATGGTCGGGATCGATCCATACCACATATAGGTACGCGGGCGGATCGACCTCGCCCTCGATTCGGAACCTGTCCGTTTGGCGTAATGGTAGCGCGCCCGGCTCGTTCAGTCGAAGCAACCGTGGACGGCCATTGTCGATTCGCTCGACGAGCATGTCCAATCTGCCGCGGAATCGCGTCGGCGCCGGTTTGATGTTCTGCAGCGGACCAGAGGGAGGAGGCATTCCACCGTCGGGATCAACAGGATTCCGCGACGGACCCAGCACGTGGAACTGAATGAGACCAAATCCGATTCCGAATAGGAAACACACCGATATGGTGACCGCACAGCCGAGTCGGATCTGCCGGTGCGGGGACGCTTCTTTGGCCTTTGTTCACGATCCATCCACGTCACAGTGAGTTCATTGCCTGCGGTCAGCGCCGAATTACTGTTCGCGAGTGCTGCCAGGACTTCCGCCGCACTGGTCGGTGCCTCGGCGGGACTCTTCGCCAACAACCGAACGATCAGTGAGGACAACTCGTCCGGCACGTTAGGATTGACCTCGCTGGGTGCGGCTGGGTGGTGGTCGCACACCGCTCTCATGATCGCCGTGATCGTCGGCCCGTCGAATGCTCGATGGCCAGTGGCGCACTCGTAGACGACCGCCCCAAGGCCAAACAGGTCCGACCGGACGGAGGCAGGCTTACCGTCGAGTTGCTCTGGGGACATGTAAGCCGGGGTTCCCATCGGTGTGCCGGACTCTGTCAAGGCGTCCTCACCGTCGGCTTGCCGGGCCAGTCCGAAGTCGAGAACGCGGGCACGGCCGGTATCAGCATCCAACCAAATGTTGCCCGGCTTCAAGTCGCGGTGGACTAGCCCCTTCACATGGGCTGCGGCCAGCCCGGCGGCGACATTCCGACAAATGCGAATGACCTCTGTAACAAGTAGCTTGCCGTCGCGCTTGAGTTGCGCCGACAGCGATTCGCCCTTGAGCAGAGGCATGACGATATACGGCGCCCCGGCCTCCTCACCGATATGCAGGATAGGGACCACATTGTCGTGCTCCACGGCGGCCGCAGCCCGCGCCTCTCGGAGGAATCGGTCCACCGAGCCTGGTTTCCGGGCGAGATCGGGGTTGAGCACCTTCACGGCCACGCGCCGACCAAGCTTCTCATCTTCCACCTCGAACACGATCCCCATGCCGCCGTGCCCAAGCTCGCGGACAACCCGATATTCTCCCAACCGCGCCGGAAGACTGGGCGGTATCGAGCCCGGCAAGTGCGGCTCAAGATGTGTTGCGGTTTCACTTTCGGCGGTGAGCGCGGGGGTGTCAATTGTTGGTGCCGAAAGTGTGGCAACGGAATCAAACAAGTTGCGGATAATACGCTCGACCGCGCCTGCCAGAGCGGGTTCTTCGGTCGTGCTGTCGAAGATCGCGTCCATGACCAAGTCGTTGGCCGCAATCCGGTCGAGGCGGGACGCATGCAATGAGTCGGCATCGAGCCACGTCCGCACATATTCGACGCGATCCGCCGGCAGCGTGCCGAGCAGAAACCGGCGGAGGTCATCATCCGCCGGGATAGGAACAGCAGGCATTTTGAACCCTCGACCGCTTTGGCATACGAACCCGGATTGTGGGGTGGTCAAAGAAGAACCCACCCGCCCCCTCGATCCTTTCCCGAAAGCTGAGTGAATCGTAGATTCAGTCGAGCAGCCCGGCGAGTTCCTTGCGCACCCGTGTAAGCACCCGATTTCGGGCCAGGTACACGGCGTTCGCAGTCGTACCTAACGCTTGAGCAACATCAGCAGCCCGTCGACCGTGTAATACGAATTGAGAAAACGCGTCCCATGTCGCTGTGGTAAAATCTGGACGGACCAACTCCAGCGTGCGTCGGACGAGCTGGCGCCGATATTCGGCCTCATCCAAGTCGTCCGCAAGCGATTTGTCGGCGACGGCGAACAAACCTTCCGCACTAGGCAGAGCGCGGGTTGCGCGACGGGTCTGAAAATCGCGGCACTCGTTCCGGCAAATCGTGAACAACCATCCGCGAAAAGATTGATTCTCCCGCCGCTCGTACTTCGGCAGCAAACGGATTAGCTTGACGAGAACCGTTTGAGTCAGGTCTTCGGCGTCCTCTGACCGAAAGCCTTGAGACACCGCCCAGCGCAGAAGCACGGGAGCATACAGCCGGACGAACTGATCCCAAGCGTCCGGCTGGTCAGGACGGCTCAAGCGGTCCAAGAGTGTGAGCGACGTGGTGGCCATTGCGAGCCATGATAAGCGAAAAATGTTGCCGATCAAAATGGCATCATCGCGCTGCCTTGAAGTGCCTTGGCCGGACGACCGAAGCGGCAGTAAGCTATTGCCGCAGGCATCGTAGCGGCGAGCGCTGCGGTCCACCAATGCTTGTGGAATCCCCGCGCGGTAACTGTAATCGATCCGTTGAAGGAACATCTTTAGTCCGGATCAGAGCCCCGCATGCGGGAAATGATTACGCGACCGGGAGCAGGTTCCCGCCAATATGGCCGGGTCCTCCCACTTTCAAGCGTCGCCAATACTCGACCTGACCTGGATGTCGTCGCAAAGCTGGTTGACGAGCCGCAGGCTCGAATCCGGGTCGCTGAATTCGGTGACCAGTGCCGCCAAGATCGCTTCGGAAGGATTAGTCACCGGTGACGAGGTCTACCTTTTCAGTCGTCAGGAGTTTTCGCGTCTTCTTCGTCCTGGATCGGATTAAGGCTGTAATCGGCCAAGGCCGCGGCAATCTCAGAGGTAGTAGTCGCATCCCACTCTTTGTCCGGCGTGTAAAGGTAGTGCTTGTGGCCTTCCGCATCCACCTCGTCGCCGACGTCTCGGTAGAGCATGTCCTATATCCTGGCGACCAGGGCCACGAGATCGGCGACAGGCAACTCATTCGGCTTTTTCATGCTGCGCATATCTTCCTCTCCATGTCGGCGATTTCGTGAGCGGGTCCCTTGAACGGCGTCTCATGTTCGGCGACGAATGTCCCGGCGGTTTCGAGGGTATCGTGAACTTACTCCGTCATCGGATGCCGCCAATACTCGGCCTGACCTCGATGTCAAACGTGTGATCGCCAGTGTCGAGAGCGAGGCTGGTGGCGTCATCGGCCTGTTCCACGAAATGATCGTACAGAGTCGGCTCGTCGATCCAGCCGCCGTCGCAAAGCCGATTGACGAGCGGCATAGCAGCGTCCGGATTGCCAAACTCGGCGACGAGTGCGGCGAGAAGCGCCTCCCTGGGTGTGAGTGCCGACACTTGGCCAGCGTACATGGTGGGTTCGGTGATTCCCGGCGTTCGGCCCATGATCCGATAATCGAACGTGTCCATGGTGAGGCCTCCTTGCGCCGGTGTGGCAAGCGGACCGAGTTCGTTACCTCCTCGTATATCCGGTGGAAAGCACGAATTGAGTTCGTTGAACGACGAGGCTTGCCCTCGTGAAGTTCCACGTTCTGCGACACAGGTGTCCCGCGCCCCAAAATACCTCGATCATAAGATTTCAATTCCGCGCCGAGCGCACCAGTCGGCGAGGCAGCAAAGCCCAAGGTTGTCCCATGCCGACCGCGACATCGAAGACGCGATCGAGTTTCCGAAGCGGCGGTAATTGGTACCCCGCAAGTGGTCGCGTTGAACCGTAGCGAGAAGCCCGTTCCTGATGGGACGGACCGTGAGGAATTCATGTTTTCGTTTCCCGACGTGGTCGCCCTGACCGGGAAGTCCCGGGTCGAGATCCGATTCCTCGAGGCGCTCTACTTCTTCCAGGAGTTCAAGGCACACTGCGGCTCGGGCGCGACGCAGAATCCGGAGTATGACACGTTCCGTTGGATAGCATATTCGGACGCCTTTCTGATCTCCCTGCTCTCGATTCAGGATCTGGTTGGGCCGAAGAAGCGGGCACAGTTTCTCGCCGGCTACGACAACCTCAAGAAGCAGAACGCGAAGATCGCACGGCACTACGCACCGAACCCGCTGCTCGTTCTGAAGCTGATGCGGAACCGGACAGTGCACCACTGCGTGCTCGGCGCTCCCGGCGAGGGGAGAGGGAAAGGGAACGTGTCGCGCGTCATCAACGTCCGCGTGGGCGGAGCCGATGCTGGTGCCTGGGTCGAAACGCGGATCACGTTCGCCGAAATGGAGATGGAGTTGAAGAGGATCATGGCGAAGTACCGCCGTGACAAGAAGAAGAACCCGCCAAACCCGAAGAGGGACGTGACCGAGACTCGACAGTACCTCAAGCGCCTGCAGAGGGAACGGCATCCCGACATCCGGCTCGAAGTGGTCTTCCGCGAAGGCTACGAATTGGTGGCCAAGATTTGCGGCCTATCGGTGCCAGCGCCCCGCCAATGAGCTGACCTGTTACGCTTTCATGGCGAGGTCGTAAACCACGAAAGTCGGGCTACTTCCTTGACAACGGGTAGCATTTCGGCGTGATGCGTCCCCTTTTGTCTTTCTCTAAATCGTCCGCAGCGTCACGTCGGCTGTGAGGGGCGAGAGGGCGATGGAGCCGGGCGCTACGGGCACGAGGATGGCGGAGCCGTTCACCTTGAAACTGCCGATGGCGTGGCTCTCGATGCCGAACTGGTCGCCTGTGCCGGGCGTTCCCTCCACGATGCCGCCGACGATGATGCGGGCGATCTTCGCGCTGCCGATGCCGCCGATGATCGTGTCGCCCGCGTCGCCGAAGCCGGCGGTGCCTCCGTCCTGCATGCCAGCGATCAGATCGCTGGCGATCCAGTCGCTGCCGACGCTCACGGAGCCAATTTGCGCGTTGCCGTTGACGGGGTTGAGGTCCACATCATAGCCGGCGAGAATCTGCGTCCGCTCGACGCTGCCGCCGATGCTGATTTTGCCGATGGCGAGGTCGGTCGTGGCGGTGGGCGCTGCCTGGCCGCTGGCGGAAAAGATCACGTCGGTGATTGCGCCGCCGCTGCCCACCGAGCCGGCGACGCTGCCTTTGACGGTGATGGAGCCAATGTCGTGCACGGCACCGATGGAGGCGTTGGAGGTGAGAGTTCCCGCGCCGTCGTTGGTTCCGGCAAACACGGAGCCGCCGATGGTGACGCCGGCAATGCGATCTCCGTGGATGTAGCCGGAGTTGTCCAGCGTACCCGAGGCGATGCTCGCGCCCGGAAGTCGTGAGCGATCTTTATCATTCCAATGTCGCCGGTGCTGAAGATCTCGCCGGCGTCCCCGCCGGAGCCGCCGATGAGCGAGCCGCCGATGGTGACGCTCGCAAGCTTGCCGAGGCTTCGGATAAGGCCGGCCGGGGATCCGCTGCCGCCGTGGACGTCGTGGCTGATCTTCACCATGCCCATGTCGCCAAAGCTGGATATCTCGCCGGTGTCGCCGCCGGAGCCGCCGATGAGCGAGCCGCCGATGGTGACGCTCGCAAGCTTGCCGAGGCTTTGGATAAAGCCGGCCTCGAATCCGCTGCCGCCCTGGAGGTCGTGGCCGATCTTCACCATGCCCATGTCGCCACCGCTAAAGATAAAACCGGCGTCGGTGTTGGAGCCGCCGATGAGCGAGCCGCCGATGAGCGAGCCGCCGATGGTGACGCCCCCAAGCTTGCCGAAGCTCTGGATGAGGCCGGCCTCGACTCCGCTGCCGCCCTGGAGGTCGTGGCTGATCTTCACCATGCCCATATCGCCAGAGCTGAATATCTCGCCGGTGTCGATGTTGGAGCCGCCGAGGAGCGAACCGCCGATGGCGACGCCCGAAAGCTTGCCGCCGCTGTGGACGAGGCCGGTGGCGCTTCCGCTGCCGCCCTGGAGGTCGTGGCCAATCTTCACCATGCCCATGTCGCCAGTGCTGAAAATCTCGCCGGCGTCGGTGTTGGAGCCGCCGATGAGCGAGCCGCCGATCGTCAACTTGGCGAGCGTGCTGCTCCCGCTGCCAAGGACGTTGAAGAAGGCATCCTTCACGTCGCCGCTGACCGTCAACGCGCCGACCGCGCCCTGGATGTCGCTTTCCAAATCGCCGGCGCCGCCCTGCGTGGCAAGCCCGTAGCGGCCCATCGAGCGGACGCTCAGCGTCTTGATCGCCGGCGTGCCAACGGTGTTGCTGCCGCAGTCGATGTCGCCGAGGTCACCCCTAAGGGTGATCGTGCCGAAGTCATTCGTCCCGCCGGCGATGTGCCCGACGGCCGCCAGCCCGTCGCCGCCAGCGACCTTGGTGACGGCCATCGTAAGGTTCGCGGCACCGACGCCGGCCGGCACGCTCAAATCAATGAGCCGCAACTGCTGCGGCCCGGTGTTCGCGAACGGCGTATCGAACGTGAAGTCGCCTTCGGCGAGCGTGCCCTTCGAGATAGTGATCTTGACTTGGTCGCCATCGATGTCGGCGTAGGTGAGGACTTGCCCGGTCAGGCTGGCGGGTGCTATGCGCGATTCGAGGCTTCTGAGGCGGGGTGCCATTGGTTTCATGATGTTCCAGGTTTGCGGTGACGGCGAGTCGTGAGGCCATTCTTTCCCGGCCGCGCGGCGCTGTCAATTGCCCGCAATCGCTATTCAACCAGATTAGACAGAAGCAAACGCGGCAAATACGTCCGGGCCGTCGGGCACGGACCCGGCAAAGACCGTGGCGAGCAAAATGGCTCGTTCATGTAGTTACTCGGCGACTCGCTCCATAGCCACCGTAAGCCGATGCACCGCTTCCATCAGTTCAGCGGTGTGAGAGTCGTCGATCCCGCCCGGCATGCCAGCCCCACTCGCCAGCGAACACCAAGTTGAGCTGCCGCCGCCTTAAATGGTAACTAAAAGTTGACACAGTCCAATTCCGGAAATTATCTGCGTCATGCTCCGCAGAAAACCCCCGTTGGAGCACCGGATTCAGCCGGTGAACTGTTAGAAAGCCGGCTAAAGCCGGGACTCCAACACTCCCGTAGAGCGCAGGTTGTCTACAGAGCAGGACTCAGCTTATCTTCAACTTCGACGCCAAAAAAAGAAGCTGCGTGCTGCGTCCCCATCACAGACAGCGAAAGCTATTGGTAGAGCGACCACACGGACATCGGACGGTCCATGCTCTACCATGATCCTCGACCCAAATCGTACGATGACAGTAAGGACATTCTTGATCGACTGGAAATCCATTTGAGTGTTCAAGGAATGCGATGAACGATGGCCGGGCATGTTCGGGCAACGACTGCCCAGTCATGATCTGGTCCGCTTCACGTTCAACTTCATCCCGCGTCATGGTTTTGCCGCCGAACGGAGGGGAACAGCAAAGCGGACGCGGCGACGCAGTTCATTTCCGACGTCGACGCCAAAAAACGAGCCGCGTCCGGCGCGCCCCCTTTCTTACCTCTCCGAACATGACGGTTACCGGCACGGGCTGATCTGTGACTTAGACCAGCTTAATCGATGTCGCGGCCCGTGTCCGGTGTAGCATTTCGGCATGCTTCCGCCAATCGTCCGTGTCAATGGTGCGCAGGTGTCCTTGGCGTCGCCGGCCGGCCCACCGAATGCAATCTGGCTCGCAATGTTACACGCTCGCGTCACATCGACCGACTCATCGAAGGCACTGAGGTGGACCCCATTCTTTGGACAAAAACCGGGCGAATTTAAGCTACACTTTTCCCAGTCCTCCAATCGCTTCTTTCGACTTGCTCTTGTCTGTGGCCCACGTGTCCGTTATCTCCCGCTTGCCGGGTGAAACGGAGGTTGGCTCTGCTGGCGAGCAACCAGCCAAGGGATAGCCCGGTCGACGGTACGCCGATGGCGACCTGCCCCGGCTTCGGACTGAGGCCGGGGCTTGTTATTCCATCGGATACCCGAGCCATGCCTCAAAAAACGCACCGACGACCCACTCCATAAACCTCCGCCGGCGTTCGATACGCCAACGATTGATGCTGCCGTCCTCGGTTGTAGTACGGGAAGTACCGCGACAGGCCTGCGTGCAACTCCGGCACCGTCTCGTGTCGGTACAGATAGATTTCCTCATACTTCACCGTGCGCCACAGCCGCTCGACAAACACGTTGTCCAGACATCGACCTTTGCCATCCATGCTCACCTTCGCCCCCGCGGCCTCCAGTCGCGAAGTGTACGATGCCGACGTGAATTGCACTCCTTGATCCGTGTTGAATACTTCCGGACAGCCACAGCTCAATGCCTCCTCCAACGCTTCCAAGCAGAACTCCACATCCAGTGTGTTCGATAGCCGCCACGAAAGCACGTACCGGCTGTACCAGTCAATCACGGCCGTCAGATACATGAACCCCGCCGGCATCGGCACATAGGTGATATCCGTGCTCCACACCTGGTCCACCCGGTCGATCGCCACGTTGCGGAGCAAGTACGGATACACCTTGTGGCCCACACCCCCGGCCGACAACTTCGGCTTCGGATAGACCGCTTCCAGGCCCATCAACCGCATCAGCCGTTGCACCCGTTTGCGGTTCACCTCGTGTCCTTGGCTACCGAGAAACTTCGCCATGCGACGGCTGCCCAAAAACGGATGGGCGGTGTACTCCCGGTCGATCTCCTCCATTAACGCCAGGTTCTCTTTCGTCTCGGCGCCGGGTTCGTAGTAGTAGCTCGATCGACTCAGTCCCAGCACTTCGCACTGTCGACTCACGCTCAACGTTGCGTCCGTCGGATCGACCCACGCCCGCTTGATCTCAACCGAAGCGGGCAGCTTTTTTTTTGAGCCAATCCAACTCCGTCTGCAGCCGGCCGATCTGCTCGTAGAGCTGCGACTGGATCGCCTCGTGATCCACCGTCGATGTCTTGGTCCCCCGCTCGAACAACTCCTCGACATTGCCGAGCAGTTGCTTCTTCCAGCCATGAATCATGGTCGGATGCACGCCGTGCAAACTGGCCAGCTCATTGATCGTCTTGTCACCCTTGATCGCCGCCAAGGCCACCTGAGCCTTGAACGCGGCTGTATGCGACTTCCGTTGTCGTGCCATCGATAACCCCCTTCTTGGACAGCCGACACTAGCTTATTCGACTGTCCAGTTTTTGGGGTCCACTACAGATAAGAGCGCCAACTGGGGTATGCGGAGAGTTTCCGTGGGTGACGCAACAGACGCTCGAGGAGTGAACTCATGCAAGCTGTGAAACGCCGCTACTCGAAGGAAGAGTTTGCTCGACGCGGTGATGCGATCTACGAGTCGCCGTGCGCCCGAAATTGTCCGAGAAAGACGACGGCAAGTATGTGGCCATCGACATCGACACGGAAGATTATGAAATCAACTTGCGAGAATTGTCTGCTGGCGACAAGCTGCGGGCACGCCGTCCCGATGCTCAAATCTGGATCGTTCGCGTCGGCTCACGCTACGTCCATCGTTTCGGGGGACGGGATCGGCGGAAATCACAATGATTACCGGTAGGGTCCAATCCAGCGAAGCCCGAATTCGCCTGAAGGTGAAGGGTTCACGGGGCCGGGAACGCCAAATTGAAGCGATCATTGTTACGGGTTACACCGATTGGCTCACGTTGCCGCCTGACATTGTTGCGGCATTGGGATTGCGCTGGCAGAGTCTGGACCGCGCTATGCTGGCCGACGGAAGTGAATGCCTATTTGATGTGTACGTTGGCAAGGTGATCTGGGACGGCAAGGAACGCCGCCTTCTGGTGGACGAGTCCGACGCAGACTCGCTCGTCGGAATGGCGCTCTTGCGCGGCTGCGAAATGGAAATGCAAGTTCGTTCCCGCGGCAAGGTCACCATCAAGCGGCTTGACGGTGGATAGGTGCGAGGCCGTGGAAATGGCGCGAGAGATCAGCCGCCTGCGGGCGAGTTGTTCGTCAAGCCGGGCCCGGTCGGGATTCCAGAGTTTACTCTGACAGTAGCGGAGTGACCGAGGTCGAAGTTCGAACTCAATTTGTCGCAATGCCAAACGACCCACGACTCGTGTGCCGGCGGATCAGAGCCCGCAAACTGATCCTGCTTGGGATTGCGATTCTAATTGGGTTCGGCATTTATCGGTACTGGTCAGGTTCGCCGAGAATGAGATATGAGGTCGGCGCGGTAGCGTACGCCGTCGCGTTCTCACCTGACGGAAACGTTCTTGCTACTGGCGGCGCTCAATCAGACCTGCCGCTGGAATCTAATGCAATCATCCGCTTGTGGGACGTGGCGGGAAGTAGGCAAATCACAAGTTGGACGACTCGCGGAAGCTACGTAACACACCTCGCATTTGGTACGGAGGGAAGGACCCTGATCTCGATCGCATTCATTGGAGGTGAGGTCGAACCGAAGTGTGAATTGCGGGTGTGGGACCTGTTCACGTACAGGGAAATCGGTGAGGCGAAGGCAGTGGATTACCCGAAGATGTTCCCCGTCACGTCGCCCAAGGGTAACGTGATTGCGAAGCACGGCGGAGGGGGAGTTCTCGTAATCGGGGATGCGGAGACAGGTCGCGAATTGTATCGAACAGAGGCCGACCGAGGACAATTGAACTGTGCTTCGTTCTCCCAAGATGGCAACCTGATTGCTGCGGGTGGCGGCGATACTTCCGGCGGCGGGCCATCACCGATTCCGTGGACGAACGGACACGTCAGCCTATGGGAGGTCGGCTCGGGTCGCCTACTGGCGACGTACAACCGGCAGTCGGGACCGATCGAGCAAATCGCGTTTTCGCCAAACGGGAAAATGCTGGCATCCGCGAGTCTCGACGGCACTGTAATGCTTTGGGCTGTGCCTGGTCGTTAGCAGTCCATGTCGACAGTTTCACCGCCGCCCCTTCCCCTTCCCCTTCCCCGCCACGCGAAAATCCAACTGCCTCCTCTGCAAATCTACGCGCACGACTTCGACCATCACTGCATCGCCTAGCCGATAGCGGTGGGCGTGGCGTCTCCCTTCCAAAGCATGTCCATCCGCGTCGAATTGGTAATAGTCGTCGTTCAGGCTGCTCACGTGGACCAGGCCTTCGGCTGGGAACTCCTTGCCTTGGGCGAAGAAACCGAACTCGGTCACGCCGGTGATCACCGCGTCCATGACCAGGCCTAAGCGATCGCTCAGGTAGGAGAGCAGCCGCATTTTCACGGCTTCGCGTTCGGCCGTTTCCGCTCGGCGTTCGGTCTTCGAGCAGTGCTCGCCGAGGTTGCGCAGTTCCTTTTCGTTCGAGCGCACCTTTCCTTTTTCCAGCCACTGGCCAAGTTCGCGATGGACCGTCAGGTCGGGATAGCGGCGGATCGGCGAGGTGAAGTGCGTGTAGTGATCGCTCGCCAGGGCGTAGTGCTCATCCTGCTCCGGCGAGTAGATCGCCTTCTTCAAGCTGCGTAAGAGAGCGTAATGAACCGCGTGCCGCTCGCCTGTCTTGGCGCTTTCGTCGAGGATGCGTTGCAAGTCGGCTCGGCCGGGCCGGCGGGGCAACTTGTAAGCGAGGGTTCTTGCGAAGATTGCGAATGCCTCCAGCTTGCGCGGATCGGGGGCGGGATGAATTCGCCGGAGAAACGGCGCCTTCAGCTTGTCGAAATGCGTTGCGACCGCTTCGTTGGCCGCGAGCATGAAGGACTCGATCAGTTGGTGGCTCTCGTCTTGCACCGCGAAGTGTGCTCCGCAAACATGCCCCTTCTCGTCGTATTCGAGCACCGGCTCCGGCATCGACATTTCCAGGGATCCGCGGCCGAATCTCCGCGCCCGCAGGACGAGCGAAAGCGTTCGCATCTCGAGGAGTGTTGCAACAATTTCGGGAGCAATCCCCTTTGCGGCCGTACCAGTCGGATGATCGAAGATCGCTTGCACCTGCTCGTAGGTGAATCGCATTCGATTGCGAATGGCGCCGCGGGCGAAGCGGGCACCAATTGGCTCACCGTCTGGCGTAAACTCCATCTCCGCCGTCTGGACGTAGCGAATCTTGCCTTCCTGCAAGCTGGCGAGGCCGTTCGAGAGGACCTCGGGAAACATCGGGATCACGCGTTGCGGCAGATAAACGCTGGTGCCGCGTTCGCGAGCCTCGCGGTCGAGCGGACCACCCACTGGAACGAAGTGCGAAACGTCGGCAATGTGAACAGTCAAGAGCCAGTGGCCCGTCTCGGGATCGCGTTGGAGCGACACCGCGTCGTCAAAATCCTTGGCGTCGGCCGGGTCGATGGTGATGACCAGTTGTTGAGTGAAATCCTCGCGACCGGAGAGATCGTCCTCGCGGAATTTACGTGCCTGCTCGCGGGCTTCCTCCAGAACTTCTTCGGGAAACTTGTCGGGAATGCCGAGGGCTCGCACGATGGCCGTCGTATCAACCTTCGGGTCGCCTGTGCGGCCGAGGTTCTCGACAATCACCCCCTCGCCGCGTTCGAGCGCCGTCGGGAAGCGGATCATTTCCAGAACGACCTTGTCGTTTGGTTTCGCATCCTTGACGCTCGAATCGCCGACCTCGACGCTGTGCGTAAACACTTCGCCGTCGACGCGAACAAAGCCAGTGCCATCGCGCGTGAAATAGGTGCCGACGAATTGCCTGGTCGCTCGGCGAACTACCTCGGAGATTTCAGCAAGTCCGTCGGCGGCATGCGTTGCCCGCTTGCGTACGCCGATCAGCACTTCATCGCCGGTCGCGGCGTCGTGCGTTAACTGATCGGGAACATAGTATTCCTTCGGCGGCAGTCCTTCTTCAGCCTCGACGCGGACAATGCCGTCCCCCCCTGAAAGGCGCTTGAAAACGCCGACGGCCTTGGGAAGTGAAGGAGCGGGACGAATAGTTTCATTCTTGCCAAGCTGGACTTTTCCCTCGCGGATGAGCCCTTTGAGAGCGCTACGGAACTCGCGATTTGAAGTTTCCGCCAGGCCGAGCTTGCGAGCGAGCGCCTTCGCGGACATGGGCTGATACGATTTCTTCGCGATGGCGTTCAGAATGAGGGCCGAGATGTCCCGCATGGTGTTTTCCGTAGGCCCGGTGGTGGACTGCGCAAAGCCTCCGCCCACCCGACAAATCCTCTCCAGGCACCCTACAGGTCTTCGTCATCGGCGGCTGCGGGGTTGCGGCCGCCTTTGTAGAGCCGACGGCCAAGGGCGGCGTTGTAGGGCGTCCAGGCGGATTCGCCGCGATCATCGGCAATCTCTCGAAGCGCGATGTGGATCCGCGAATCCATGAAGTCGATCGCATGCAGGGCGACGGCTTCCGCGGTCATCGGCACCTTGGGACTGCCAAACTGCGACTCGCCATGATGACTCAGAATCAAATGCTTCAGCCGCAAAAGAAGTTCCGGAGGGAACGGCTCGCCCGTTAGGTCCGGCACACGCTGAACTTTCTCCGCGAGCATCTCGATGCCAAGCGTCAAATGGCCGAGTAGCTGCCCTTCATCACTGTAGGCGAAGTTGCGGGCGAAACTCAACTCGCGCACCTTGCCGCTGTCGTGCAGGAGTACGCCCATTATGACGAGGTCGCGACTCACTTCCGGATACAGGGGCAGTATTTTGTCCGCGATGTCCATCATGGTCACGACATGCTCGAGCAAGCCGCCAACGTAGGCGTGATGAACCTTAATGCCCGCGGGGCAACGCGCGAAGGCACGCATGAACTCGTCGTCGATGAAATACGATTCGGCCAGCGCACGCAGGTGAGGGTCGCTCACCTTGCGAACCGCCGTCTTCAGCCGATCGAGCAACTTGCTAATGTCGTGCTTCGTGTGCGGCAGAAAATCCGTTAACTCAATCCGGGCGGCATCGAACTTGTCGAAGTTGTTCAGGATGAGTTGCAGGTTGCCCTGGAAGAGCTGGACCTTGCCTTTCACAAGCAGGAAGTCGCCAGCGTCAAATGAGCGAAAGATCGGTTCGCCGGCGTTCCACATGCGAGCGTTGATTGTTCCCGACCGGTCGCCGAGATCGAGTTGGATGTAGAAGTTGCCATTGCGGTTCGCCCGCAGTTGTTTATCGACAACGAGAAAGACTTCGTCGACATTGTCACCGTCGGTCAAAGTTTCAACGAATCGCCGTGCCATGCGGTCTCCACGTCTTCCTCACGCGGAGCGTGAGGGCTACATTGTAAACTCTACTTCCGAATGGTACAGACACCGTCGTGGCATGGCACGAGATGAAAGCGATTCCGAGCAATCCAGAGGTAGATTCGCTGACCGAGCCTGGGCATGCCGGGAACGAATAGCAGTGGATAAAGTGGCCAAAGAAGCGGCACACGGCCGGCGATCCAGCGCACCGCTCGGAAGCCGGACAAGGCTGTCGTGCGATCCGGCGTCAACACGTGCATCTCCGCAATCATACGGGCCGGCTCCAGGTGCGCTGTGTTCGCCGGAATGCCCGCGGTGTCGCGACAGTTGTGGAAGCGCAACTGATGCAGCCAATCCAGCCGCTTGAGAATTGCCGTCGTCTTGCGGCAAAGCGGACACTCGCCGTCGTATAGGACAATTGCATGGTGGTTAGTGGACATGGCTGGCCTCCAAGCAATTAACCGCAAATCACTGCCCGCAACCACAGAAATACGACACATACGCCCCATGAGACTGATAGGTCCTATAAGGTAAGGTCGCGGGCCAACCGCTAGAATGACGCCGAAAGGCACTTCCCATGAGTGTACTTCCGTCCAAGCCGAAGCCGGTCACAGTTCCGGACTTTCTTTCCGCCCGATCACGCGGCACGCGGTTGACGGTGCTCACCGGGTATGACTACACGTTTGCGCGCTTGCTCGATGAAGCGGGTGTCGATGCCATACTCGTCGGCGATTCTCTCGGCATGGTCGTCCAGGGACATGCGAATGCTCTGCCGGTCACGCTGGACGAAATGATCTATCACACGAAGTGCGTCGTTCGCGGCACGTCTCGGGCGATGGTCATTACCGATCTGCCGTTCATGACCTTTCAGCTTGGGCCGACTCAAGCACTCGAAAGTGCCGGCCGTGTAGTGAAAGAAGGCGGCGCGCACGCGGTCAAGCTCGAAGGCGGTGAGCGCACGGCCGACGCGATTGCCGCCATCGCTCGCGCCGACATTCCGGTCGTCGGTCATGTTGGTTTGACCCCGCAATCGGTCCATCGCTTCGGCGGCTTCAAGGTGCAGCGGCATGTCGAACGATTGCTGGCCGACGCCAAGGCGATCGAGCAAGCCGGAGCGTTCGCGGTGGTCGTGGAGTGCGTGCCATCCGAAGTGGCCGCGAAGATCACCGCATCGGTAAATATCCCAACCATTGGCATCGGCGCCGGTCCGCATTGCGATGGGCAGGTGCTGGTGATCCAGGATATGCTCGGCCTTTATGGTGACTTGCGGCCGAAGTTCGTCAAACGTTATGTCGAGGCCGGCAGCGAGATTCGCCAGGCGGTTGAGACTTATTGCCGCGAGGTCCGCGAAGGAACCTTTCCGGATGTCGGTCATTCGTTTCAGTGAGGTGCATTTCGTGTTGGTCAATTCAGCAGGCCAAACACATCGTCCGCAGTGATTTCGGAAAAGCGATCGATGACTCGGTCGGCGCCGGCGGCCTCGAGTTTCTCGGCTGGATGATGACCGACGAATGCCACGGCGACGCACTTCATGCTGCCGGCTTTCGCCGCTTGCACGCCGGCGACCGCGTCTTCGAACACCACGCACCGTTCGGGAGCGAGGCCGAGTTTCTCGGCGGCGATCAGGAATACTTGCGGATCCGGCTTGCCGCGTGTCGTGTCCTCCATGCCCACAATCGCATCGAAATACTGCGATGTTCCAGTGAGCCGAAGGATCAAGTCGAGATTCGCTCGCGGAGCACTGGAGCCGACCGCTTGCCGCACGCCGCGGGAGTGCAGGGCAGAAAGCAGCTCGCGCACGCCCGGAAGCAATTCGACGCCCTTTTCGGCCTCCGTGCGGTAGTAATTCTCCTTGCGTTCACCGATGTCTTGGACCTCGGCGTCCGTGAAGTCTTGATGGAACAGGTAGCGAATGATTTCTGGATTACGGCGGCCGAACGTCATGGCGAAATCGTGGCGTGAGAAGGGACGGCCCATTTCGCTGGCCAATCGAACCCAGGCATGAAAGTGCATTTCGGCTGTATCGACCAATGTGCCATCCACGTCCCAGATCACTGCGTATGGTTCAACGGCCATTGGCTTGCAACCCTTCGGGGCGCTGAAGGGTATGGTTTACACGCCCGGATAGGCCTCGGCAGCGTTGACATTGCCGCTGCGAGCGATTAAGTTTGACACTAAGTCCATTCATCAATCCAATTGCGTATGGCCGTATCGCAGATTGAAAACGAAGCCGAAGTGCTCGCCGATTGCCAGGAAGCCATCGGCTACCAGTTCCACAAACCGGAATTGCTGCGCCTCTGCCCTGACCCACACGTCCGGGGCCAATACCCGCCAGGCGTCCTTCGAACGCCTTGAGTTTCTCGGGGATGCCGTACTTGGCCTGGTTTGCGTCGAACGGCTTTATCACCGGTTTCCGGAATACCAGGAAGGCGAAATGACGAAGGTCAAGTCGGCCGTCGTCAGCCGGGTTGCGTGCGCCCGCTTCAGCCAGGAGTTGGGTCTGGGCGAATTCTTATTCCTCGGCCGGGGCATGCACACGAGCGGGGAACTGCCGTCGAACATGCTCGCCGACGTGTTCGAATCGGTACTCGGAGCCATTTACCTCGACGGCGGAATGGAAGCGGTTCATCCCTTCATCGAGCGCTTCCTCGATCCGGAAATCGACCGCGTGGTCCGCGACGCGGCGAACAACAATTACAAGTCGCTCTTGCAACAGGTCGCTCAAAAGGAATACGGCGGAACGCCTCGCTACCAAGTGCTGGATGAACAGGGGCCGGACCATCATCGGTCGTTCAAAATTGCGGTGCTTGTTTCCGGTCACCGTTTCCCGGCAGCCTGGGGCCCGAATAAGAAAGTCGCCGAATCGCGAGCAGCGCAAAACGCGCTGGCCACCATCAATGGCACGCCGATCCCGTTCGACCTGGACACGGAATGACTACTGCGACGATGCCGCCCTATGCGGTGATGTGCTATGCCAATGGCTGCAACTACGAGGCCCAATTCAAGATTGCCGCGAAATGGAGCGACGGCGTCACCAGCGAGTTGAAGACCTATTTCCTTTCCTGCCCCGATTGCCTGGCGACCCTATATCAAACAGCGTGCGTAAAGAAGGCAGCCTGCCGCCTGGCCGCGGGCGAAACGCTCAGCGACCCGCAAGTCTTCGACATGGTCCGCGGCCGACGCGACCGCGAATTGGTGCGGTGCGCGGAATTGGAGAATCTATGAGGCGATGAGGCTGAGACTTATGGGTCATGGCAGAATGAAACGGCTTTCGCTCACTCTGATTCCAATTCTGTTGGCCGGACTGGCTTTACATACTTGGATTCGGGAACGTGAATCCGAAGCCACGCGGAAGTATTGGGAAACCTACTGGGATGACGCTTATCAGCGGATCGGCCAAGGCGAACTCCGGTACGAGTCGAGAGTGCTTGAGTTGATGGGCTCAAACGGGCGTGTAATTGCGCCAACGCTTTGGCCAAAGACTCTAGGCGAGATGCTGGACTACACCGAGGGACATAAACGGTGGGCGACTGCGAAGGACACCTACGATTTTGGGAAATACTACCCGTTCTACTTGCGCCCGACAACTCCTATCTGGTGGCGGATTTGGAACGTATTGGGCCCGCACAAGTGGATCGCTGTTGGCTTCATCAACGATTCAAGCGTGGGTATGTTCACAGGACTGACGGTGGCAAAGAGGACTGGGCTCGACGAGTCGCTGCCTTTGAACTAAGAGTAAGTCCAGTTCACTCCGCGTCCACATCGCCGCCGAACACTTCTTCCTCTTCGCCTTCCGGCTTAGTCTGACTGAATGCCTTGTTCACGGCTTCGAGCAGTCGCTCCATCGCGAACGGCTTGCGAATGTAGTCCACAACGCCCAAATACTCCGCGTAGGCTTTGTGACGGCTGCCCTCGTTGGCGGTGATCATGATGATCGGCGGAACATCGGGCTTGTCGCGGAAATGCTCCAGCACCGGGTAACCGCCCATGCGCGGCATCATCATGTCGAGAATCACCAGGTCCGGTTTGTGGTTATAAATGACCGTCTTGGCCTGGTGGCCATCGTTCGCTTGGATCACCCGATAGCCTTGCTTTTCGAGCACGGCTCGCAATCCCTCGATCAGTTCGCGATCATCGTCCACCAGCAGAATCGTCTTCTGTTCGGCCATGATGATTGTCTCGATTGGGCAATCCCATACGGCGGGCACTCATTCATAGTCCAAGATACCGCGCCAAGCGAACGGACTCAAGGAACCCGGCCGGAAGGTCATTTCACTCCTTCACTCTTTCCCTCCCACAATGGATTGCGCTGCAACCCCCGGTCAGGAGCCCTGCAATCCATTTCCGGGTCCTTGCACCGCATTCGCTTTTGAAGAACCCACTTTGAGCATTGCATTGCGCTCAACGCCAGGCAGACGCTCGATCGTTCTCACTCATTTCTTTTTTAGTTGACAGTTTCGCGCAAACCCGATATGACCTCGCGTCTCATCTAATTCGTCGTCTGGCAACAGCAAGCGCCCAGGGAGTTCGGCCAGAATGCGTAAGCCAGGGAAGGCGAGTCGTACGTTACTGTCCGTCGAGGCCCTGGAAGGCCGCGATGTTCCGACGACCGCATCCTTATACGGCAGCACGCTGACGATCGACGGCACGAATCGCGACGACTGGCTCATCGTTCGTCAGCAGGGCAGCCAGATTTCCGTGGATGGCGTCCGAATTCGCGACGGCTGGCAGCAGGCGACGTCGATCAGCGCATTGCGCGTTCGTCAGGTTGTGATCCACGCCTACGCCGGCAACGATACAGTCAACTTTGCGACGCTCAAGCTCCCCGCGATGGTCTGGGGTGGCGCCGGTAACGATCGAGTTTACAGTGGCAACGGCGACGACATCGTCTACGGCGACCAGGGAAACGACACAATCCTGGGAAGTTCCGGGGACGATTGGCTCGTCGGTGGCGACGGAAATGATCAGATTTGGGGGGGCGCGGGCAACGACTGGATTACAGGCGACGCAGGCAACGATTGGATTTCCGGGGACGCGGGCAATGATTCGCTGAGCGGCGGCGACGGGCAGGACACCCTGAGCGGTGGAAGCGGCGCCGACCTTCTCGACGGCCACGGGTTCGGCATCGGCTCCGCATTCGCCGATCGCAACTTCGATGTCTATCAGGACGAGTTCGACCTTTGGCGGCCGATTCCCACGTCGTTCGCCACCGCAACGACTTTCCCGCTCTTGCAAAAGGGCCAACTCGAAAGCACGGGATTTCTGGCCGCTCTGGCCGCGCTAAGTCCTGCTGTTGTGAAAGCCGATATTCGCGTCATCGCCAAGGGAACTTATGATGTCTACCTCCCCGGTGACCGCCGAGCCATTCGCGTGACGTTTGACGGAAGGTGGACCGACAACGATCCCAAACCATTCGGCGGTTCGGATCCTGGCTTCGCAATGATTCTGCTGAGCCGCGCCCGACTGATTTCCCTCGGCATCGATCCCAGCCGCTATTACTCCAAGGCCGACTGGGATTCGCTCAATACGCGCACGGGCGGCCGCCTCTACGATGCGGCGGACGCGCTGCGGCAATTCACGGGCCGCGGGGTATCTCGATCGTCGCCTTATTCGCCTGATTTTACCAGTCTGAAGTACCGCCTGGATCATGGCGCCGCGGCGGTCGCGTATAGTTTTCGAGCGTCCAAGCGCACGGCGAATTCGGCCGAAGTCATTGGCGATACCAACTACGTGGTTCGGCGGTTGTTCGTCGATAGCCGCGGCGTGCAATGGGTAGAGTTGTACAACCCACTCGGAACCGACGTCGGCGATGGCCGACTTATGGATCGAGCGCCCGGCGCCACTCGGCAAGATGACGGCATCGTGACGATGACCTGGGCCGATTTCCGCAGGTCCACGAATTTCACGACACTTTATGTGGCTTGAAAAGAACCCGTGCTCGACGCTTCCAGCTCGTTTTCACTTCACGGGCTTCAACGTTACTTGGCGCACGTCCATGATCGCGTTGGCCGCCTTCTTCACCGCCTTGATGGCGAGCGTGTACCGGCCTGGTTTGTCGATCGTAAGCGTGCCGACATCACGCGGTTTGAAGTTCTGGAAATGGCCGGTGTCTTCAACCACAAATCGCAACTGCTGCTCGCCAAGCACCACACTCACATCGCTACCACCTTGCCCCTTGCCACAGCCTTGAAGCACCTCGACGGTGAATTGGCCCGGCGTTCGGACGGTGAACTCCCAGGAGGCCCAGTCGTCGACGTTGACCCAATAGCCGAGCGTCGTTTTATGCGGGAGCGGTTCATAACGGAGCATTGTGCCGTGAACCTCCGCCGTGCGTGAGTGAAGGAGGATTTTGCCGTCTTTCGCCTGCGGATTCGGCACGTAATTCGGATTCGGCGTCGGCATTTTCGCGCCGACTTGCTTTCGCCATGCTGCCAGTTGCTCGGCAAGCTTCCTTACGACTTCTGGCTTTTCGGCGGCCAGGTTGCGGTTTTCGCCGATGTCGGCGCCAAGGTCGAAGAGTTCACGGCGATTGTTCTCGTAAAACTCGACGAGCTTGTAATTGCCGATGCGAATGGCGCCGCCTGGGCGGCCGCCTTGATTCGCGTAATGCGGATAATGCCAGTACAACGCATTGCGGTCGACCTTCCCGCCCTTGAGCGCGGGCACGAGGCTGATACCGTCCGGTTTTGCGTCGGACTGGACGCGGCAAGCGTCCAACAGCGTCGGGAAGAAATCGATGCTGCAAGCAAGGGCGTCCGTCTTGCTGCCCGGCTTGGTGACGCCAGGCCATCGGACAATCAGCGGCTCGCGGATTCCCCCTTCGTAGAGATATCCCTTTCCCTCGCGGAGCGGGGCGTTGATCGTTGGCGGAGTGTTCGGGCCCTCGAGCGTGCAGAGCCCCCCGTTGTCCGACGTGAAGATGACAATGGTGTGATCGGTCAGCTTCAGGTCGTCCAACTTCTTCAATACGCGACCGACGGCGTCGTCGAGGCTTTCCACCATCGCGGCATAAATCGGGTTTCCCTGCTTGCCCGCCGGTCCGCGCTTGTACTTGGCGATGAGATCCGCCTTGGCCTTCATGGGAATGTGAACGGCATAGTGCGGGAGATAAAGGAAGAACGGTCTGTCCTTGTAAGTGTCGATGAACTTCTCTGCTTCGAGCCCGAGCCGATCGGTCAAGTATTCGCCCGGGGGCGCCTCCTCCAGACCCGGCATGAACTCCTTGCCTTTGCCGCGATACGGGGCGAAATAACTGCGAGGGCTGCCGGCCGAATCGCCGGCGATGTTGACGTCGAATCCGCGATCGGTCGGCAATGCGCCTTTCCCACCCAGATGCCATTTGCCGATGTGACCGGTGACGTACCCTGCCTGATTGAATGCGGCGGCGAGCGAGATTTCCGAAGCGGGTAGAGCGGTGACCAGCTTGGGTCGGTTGAGTTTTTGATCGGATCGATCCGGGCGGCCTGGCAGCCAGTCGGTGATGCCCAATCGCGCCGGGTATTTGCCGGTCATGATCGAAGCCCGTGTTGGCGAGCAAACGGGGCAGGCGGCATATGCGTTGGTGAACTTCAAGCCTTCCGCCGCGAGGCGATCGATGTTCGGGGTCTTGTGATAGCTGCTTCCATAACAGGCGGGATCCGCCCAGCCGAGATCGTCGGCAAGGATCAGGACAACGTTCATCCGTTCGGCGGCGACGAGCGGGCAAGCGAGATATACAAAAAGCGCAATGCTGCAAAGGTGTTTGATCATCGAGGGCTCGCATCGGGTGTTCGACGTTCAGTGTAGTCACCGTCGAGCGCGAAGAAACTCGGCCTGGGGTTCGGCCAAACGAATTGATTCGCGCGCCCCTTGATCCACGCGTGCAACCGGGTGCAGCCAATTGCACTCGATCGCTTGTTTTTACAGCCGCGGGCGCCGCTGAATTCGCCAGAATTCAGATCTGGGGCGGTATCACGCCTCTCTGAATGCTGGCGAATTCAGCTACCCCGCTGCTGAATTAGTCCCCGAGGCATTATGCTCGATCACTGGATCGCCAATCGGATGTCGCGGATCGAGGCATCCGGCATTCGCAAAATCTTTGAACTGGGTCGCGGATTGAAGGACCCGGTCAATCTCAGCATCGGCCAGCCCCATTTCGAGGTTCCGAAGCCGATTCGCGAAGCCGCGAAGGCGGCCATCGATCGCGGCGAAAATGGCTACACCGTCACGCAAGGAATTCCCGAATTGCGTGCCCGGTTGCTTGCGGATATCGGACATCGATTACCCGGACAAGAGCGCGAAGTGCTGGTGACGGCCGGCACCAGCGGGGCGATCATGCTCGTGTTGTGCGCCACGGTGAATCCCGGGGAAGAGGTGATCCTTTTCGATCCGTATTTCGTGGCGTATCCCCACCTCGTCACGTTGGCGGGCGGCACCTCGGTCGTCTTGGATACGTACCCCGATTTTCGGATCGACGTGAACCGGGTGCGGGACGCCATCACGCCACGCACCAAGGCGATCCTGTTTTCGAGCCCTTCGAATCCCACGGGCATGACAACGGATGCGGGTACGCTTCGCGACCTGGCGAACCTGGCACGCGAAAAGGGCGTATTGCTGATTGCCGATGAAATCTATCGTTCGTTCTGGTATGAGGGACCCTTTCACTCCGCCGCCGAATTCGACTCGGAGGTTCTGGTCCTCGATGGTTTCGGCAAATCGTACGGCATTACGGGTTGGCGGTTGGGATACGCTCACGGGCCGAAACGATTGATCGAAGAAATGGCCAAGATCCAGCAATTCACGTTTGTCTGCGCCCCGAATCCGGTGCAGCATGCGGGTCGGGCGGCAATCGATTACGACCTTTCATCCATCGTCGCGGACTATCGTCGCAAGCGAGATGAACTTTGCCATGTCGCTTGCCGAGCGCTTCGAGTTCGCACGGCCGGGCGGGGCGTTTTATTTGTATCCCAGGGCGCCTTGGGGCACGGCCAGCGAATTCGTTCAGGAAGGCATCCGGCAAAACCTGCTCGTCATTCCGGGAAGTGCGTTCAGTCGCAAGGATACGCATTTTCGCGTCAGTTATGCCGCGACCGATGAGAAACTTCGATTGGGCGCGGAGATTTTGAACCGGATAGCAATGCGATGACCGACGTTGGTTACGATTCCGTGACTTTCCGACCACCATTCGAGCAACTGTGTGCCTAAAATGGGTTGACGGGGAACGCGAGATCGGCACAATGGGGCGCGATTGATTCGGTCGGATTGCTGTACGCAGGGCCGTCCCTACTGTTCCCGCCCTTCCGACCAACCATTTTTCCATCTGACGGGCACCGACCACCCTGCCCGGGTGACATGAAAGGATCGCAGAGATGATTCGGCTGTTTCGGCTTGGCGGCTTCGCCGCGGCCATCGCTCTAGTTCTGGGCGGGGTCCTTCGCGCCGATGAAAAGGCGGCGACGACCCATCCCTATGCCGTGGTCGTGGGGGTGGGCACATTTGCCGACAAGCAAATCAAGGCTCGGCTAACGGCCGACGAGGACGCAAAGACCATCGCCGGTCTATTGACCGACAAGGCGATCGGCGGCATTCCATCCGATCATGTCACCGTGTTGCTTTCGGCGAAGGACGAAAAGTTCGGCGCTCAGGAAGGCACCAAGGCGAATATTCTCAAAGCGATCGGCGAGGTCGCCAAGAAGGTCGGCAAGGATGACAAGGTCATCATCTACATGGTAATGCAAGGCGCGTCGGCCGGTGAAAAGCCCTGCCTGTTCGCCACGGATTCCACATTCACGGACCGAGTCAAGACGGGAATCCTGGCCGGCGATATCGAAACCGCAATCAAAGACCTCAAGTCGGAGAAAGTAGCCGTCTTCCTCGACTTCAATCTGAAAGCCTACGACTCCAAAGAAGCGATGTTGGCCCCCAACATCATCGACTTCGTTCGCGTGTTCCTGGGAATGAAGGAGAAGGAAGATAAGAATCTGGATGTCGAACCGCCGCCAGGCCGGGTGGTGTTGCGATCGGGCAACGGGATTCAGATTCCGCTGAGCGTCGGCAAGAATGGCCTGTTCACGTCCGTGGTCGCGGATGCCCTCAAAGGAATAGCCGATACCGATGGTTATGAACCGGACGGAGTTGTCACGCTGGACGAACTGGTGAAGTACGCGGACAAAGAAATCCCCGAAACGGCGGTCCGAGTCGGCAAGACCCCCGAGGAGCGGTTGCAAGCGTTGCGCTTCTTCGGTCGCGGCATCCACTTCCCGCTGACCCGCAATCCGGAAGCGGCCGCCAAGTCGGAAGCCCGATTGAAGAAGTTCGATGAACTTCAAAAGTCCGCAAAGCTCGACACGGTGGTTTCGGAAGAGGGTCACAAGCTGCTCGAGCAAATGCCGCGACTCAAAGCGCTTCAGGAATTGCGCAAGAGCTACCAGAAATTCTCCGATGGCAACCTGACCGGCGAGCAACTGCTGGCCGCCCGCGAGCGCATCAAGGCGGGCATGAAGCTTTCGGCGGCCGACGCACAGTCGTTTGCCGACAAGACGTTCGACGCCCTCGCCTTTGTGCGCAGCAATTACATCAAGAAGCTCAATCTGGGCGAGATGACCGCCAACGGCATCAAGGGACTTTACCGGGTCACCGAGACGGTTCTGCCGGAGGAACTCAAAGACAAACTCGCCAAGGCCAAGGACTTGACGGACAAGGACGTCAAGGAGTTGTTGCGCGATGCGCGTCAACCGCTCGGTAACCGGGAAGACCTGGATGACGACAAGGACGTCGGGATTGCCATGCGGGCCGGCATGGTCAAGTTCGTGGACGATTACACCACCTTTGTCGACAAGGAACGGGTGAAGGCTTTCACGCAGGAACTGACCGGTGAATTCACGGGCATTGGCGTCCAGATTCGCCGCGATATCGCCCGCGATGGCCTGCTCGTAGTGACGCCGATCATCAACAGTCCAGCCTACAAGGCCGGGCTTCTGGCCGGCGACTTGATCACGGAAATCATCCGCGAGACCGACGCGAAGGGTAAACCGCTCCCCGCCCCGGAAGTGACTTCCACCAAGGGCATGGAGACGACGGATGCCGTCAAGCTGATCCTGGGTCTGCCCGCGACCAAGCTCAAACTCAAGATCGAACGCGAAGGCGAGAAAGAGCCGATCGTCAAGGAGCTGACGCGCAACACCGTGATGGTCGAAAGCGTCTACGGATGGAAGCGCAATTCCAAAGATGATTCGTGGGATTACTACGTCGATCCCAAGAACAAGATTGCCTACATCTGTCTGACGACGTTTGCCAAGCACTCAGCCGCCGACATGGAGAAGGTCGTCAAGAAGCTGAACAAGGAAGGCGTCAAGGGACTCGTGCTCGATCTCCGATTCAATCCGGGCGGCTACCTCGGCGCCGCGGTGCAAATCAGCGATCTGTTCATTGACGACGGTGTGATTGTTTCGGTCCGGCAGGGGAACAGCCGCGATCGCGAACGATCTTACCGCGGCCAGCATGCTGGCAGTTACCTCGATTTCCCGATGGTCTGCCTGGTCAACGACATGTCCGCTTCGGGCAGCGAGATTCTGTCGGCCTGTCTGCAAGATCAGGGACGGGCGATCATCATGGGCGAACGCAGCTTCGGCAAGGGAAGCGTTCAGAACGTCGAAGAGCATGAAATGACCGGCGGTAAGATCAAGCTGACGACCGCCACGTTTTGGCCGCCCAGCGGGCGCAATCTGAACAAGGCCAGCACCCACGGCAACGAAAGCGAAGAATGGGGCGTTCGGCCGGATAAGGGCTATGCGCTCAAGCTGGATCGGGCGGAGAAAGATGAACTCTTCGACCGCATTTACAACTGGGGCGTCATTCCGCGGCGCGACCTGCCGCCGAAGGAAACCAAGAAGGCATTCAAGGATCGTCAACTCGATATGGCCCTCGAATACCTTCGGGGTCAGATCAAGATCAGTCGGGCTAACACCCCCGACCGATAATTGAATGATCCGCCGGGGTAAGAACGAATGACCCACGCGTGACGAATCAATCCTTCGTCCCGCGTGGGTCATTCGTTCTTCAATCCAGCTTGTGTCACCGTTAGATTCGGAATAACTGGATCACTCTCGCCAGATTTCGCCAACGGGGTTTCTTAATTTCATTTCCCGGCTTGCCCAGCAACCGTCATCGGGCAAAATTCACTCAAGTTCAAGACTGGAACCACTGGACGGAACGGAATCCTCCCTCCACCCCCCGTAGTGTCCCGAACTCTCGTGGTTCGCGACCGGGATTCCCATCATGTTCCGCACCCGCCTCGCCGGTGTCGCTCTCCTCGCCAGTTGCTTCCTTCCCGGCTGCGGCCTGTTCTCGGGGGATCGTCCTGGCCTTTGCGGCCGCCGAGCCGAGCGAATCGAGGCCGTCCCGGTCTCGTATCCAGGTCCTGAAGGCGGAGGGTGCGGAGCCACCGTGATTCCGCCGGCTGGCAATCCCTACGGAGCACCGATTTACGGTGCACCAGGTGCGACCATTCCCGGCGAGACGTATCCTCCGCCTTATAACACTCCGCCTCGGATTCCGAAGGCAGGCATTGATGAGGGAAAAGGCAAACAATTCGAGTTGGATGGAGCCAGTCGAACGGGCCCGGTATTGACCATCCCCGCCAATGGCGTGAAGAACCGATGAGGCAGTCGCGGGTTTGAGCGAGCCGAACGTCTCTTGGCGAGCCGAACGCCGTAAGGCGTCGGGTATTGTTATTACCCGACGCCTTACGGCGTTCGGCTCGCCAATCATGGCTGCTCGGCTCGCCAACCCTGGCTGCTCGGCTCGCCAACCCTGGCTGCTCGGCTCGCCTGAAATCGCTCGGCTCGCCAAAAGACGCTCGGCTCGCTTGAAGTCGCTCGGCTCGCCAAAAGACGCCCGATTCACTGACTTGCGGCTGTTCTCGACTTTATGCATCCAATCCGGTGCAATAATCCGCTACTTTGGTCGCCACTTGGAAACCCGATCGGTTTGAGTCGTCGGCTTTGCCATTGGGGCTGCGCCCGGACTAAAGCGTAAGCCGGTGTCCACACGGATCGCGCCGGGCAACTCGGGCTCGGGCTCAATTGTAATTGGCGGGACCTGCCGAGTCGCGCTGCCATTTTCATCCAGAACCTTGGGTGTCGGGCCGGCGGGCGATGGCCCGGGCAACGGCAATTCCTGGGGATTCAGTGGTGGATTGACGATCATGGGAGGCGCCGTCACGCCGCACTTTCCCGACGCACAGCTGCCGTATGGCCCGCTACGCGGCCCGCAAGGAAACCAGGTAAAGAGAGGCGGACGATAGGGCGAAGGATAGCAACCGTGCTGTCGCGCGTGCGATCGAAATAGCATCCAGTCGACGACGCGACCAAGACATCCACTCGAGCAGCAGCCGCTTGGACAACACTTCTCGCTCGCCGCACAAGTCATTGATGAGACGGGCAGATTCGTCTTTCCGGCCGGGATTTCGACGGGCTCAGTAGTCGCCGTGATTGCTGGGCCAGCGGGCGTCGGCTCGCCATCCAGCGACTTGGGGGTTGCCGCCGGCTCCGACGGTTGAACGCTCGCCAGTTTCGTCGTCGACGGATCGGCCGCACCGACTGGCTTGCCCGAGTTGGTCGTTCCAACCACGACGCCGGGAAGGTCCGGTGCGGGGGGGTAACGCTCGCCTTCCGCTGGCGGCTGGGCGGCTGCCAAGCCGGTCAAAAGCAAGCCAAGACAGAACGCCCATCCTTGTCGTTGCATGTCGTCATCCCTCCCGCACCAGCCAGCATCCCTGCCGGCGCCTTCGATCATTCCATCGGCGCGGAAAGCGGATAACCGCCAATGTCGTCAAGGGACCGGTGTTGAATGCGATGCGCGGAGCCGGCGCAATCGGCACAAATTACCATCTACTGGCCGGTCGTTGCGACGAGTCGGCTATCGGGGCGGGGCGTCGACGTTCGAAACCGGCTTCCAGAGAGATGATTCGCGATGCCGCGAACTGTTGGGCCGTTGTCACCGTGGCGGACGAACCGACGTCGGCGAGTGCCGCCCGACCCAGTTCGGCCGCCAACGTGGAGCGATTGCAATCTCGGCTCAAGTGAAGTTGCAACACATGCCGCAGCGCCCCCGGTGCGGATCCGCGAACAATCGCACGCACGGCATCCGCCGCTTGCTCGTTCGAAAGGTGCCCGTATTCACTCAGCACGCGATCGATTAACATTCGCGGCCGACCGCTGGCCATTTCCATGCGAACGCAATGATTAAATTCAATTGCCAGGACATTCACATCCGCGAACGCCCGGAGCAGTTCCGCTGGAACCTCGCCGAGATCCGAAGCGTATCCGAGCGACCAGAGCGGACCAAAGAGCCCCGGACTGCCGTCGAGGCGAAACGCAAAGGTCGGATCCGCGTCGTGCGGGACCAGGATCGGCCGGCACGTCAAGCCCGGTGACAATTCCAGTTGTTCGCCGTCGTGAAATTCACGGACCAGTCCATCCGAATGGAGCCCGTCAAAATGCCCGTTGATTCGGCTCAGCGATTCGTGGTGCCGCGGCGAGCAATAGATGGGAATCCGCAGTCGCCGCATCTGCGCGAGAGTTAATTCCTTCCAGTGGTCGGTATGAGTATGGGTGAGGAGAACGGCGTTGACGTGTTTCCAGGTCGCCCCGACTGCGGCCAATCGGGCGCCGAGCAATCGCGGTCCGATTCCGGCGTCAATCAGCAATCCAAAGCCATCCGCCTGCACGAATGCAGCGTTTCCCGCGCTTCCGCTGGCCAACACGCAGAACCGTGCAGGCATGTCGCTCCTTTGGTCAATTCGTCCCATCTGTTTGTACCCGAAACTCATCATACGGCGGTAGGCGAGTAGCTGCCGATTCCGCCCGAAAATGATCACCTACTGGAGCTGGAATGACTACAAAGTGGAAGGATAGCTGCCCGCAAACAATGGAAAGCCGATGCGATTCGTCGTTCTCATTTTGTTCGTGGTAATTGCGCCGTGCGTATTCGCGGAGCCCATTCCGCAAGCTCTTGACAATTGGCACCACTGGCGGGGACCGCTGGCCAACGGCACGGCGCCCCACGCCAATCCGCCGATCCAATGGGATGCGAAAGCGAATGTGACGTGGACGGCCGAGTTGCCGGGCAAGAGCAGCGCTACGCCGATTGTGTGGGGCGATCAGGTTTTCGTCATCACGGCGAATGAAACGAACAAGCAAGCGAAGGCGCAAGACATCCCGATGGTCGATGCCAAATTCGACCGCAAAACCGAACCGCCAACGACGTACCACCAGTTCCTCGTCTACGCATTCGATCGGCAAACGGGCAAATTGCGCTGGAAGCGGCTCGCGGCCGAGAAAGTGCCGCACGAAGGGCACCATCCCACTCATTCCTACGCCGCCGGCTCGCCGACCACGGACGGTAAGCGTCTGTATGTTTCCTTCGGCTCGTTCGGCATCTATTGCTACGATCTCGACGGCAAATTGCTGTGGTCGCGTGACCTCGGCCGACTGATCAGCCGGCTCGGCTGGGGCGAAGCAGTCACGCCGGTCATCCACGGCGACTCGCTCTTGCTGAACTGGGACCAGGAAGCCAATTCGAAGTTGATCTGCCTCGATGCAGCCACCGGTAAAACCAGGTGGGAGACACCACGCGAGGAAAAAACGTCCTGGAATACTCCCCTCGTGGTCGAGCACAAGGGAAAGACGCAGGTAATCGTGAATGCCACGCAACACGTTCGCAGCTACGACCTCGATACCGGCAAGGTGATTTGGACGGCGCCGGGAACGACCGTCAACGCGATCCCTTCGTCGGTTGCCGCGGACGGCGTCGCCTACATCATGGCGGGCTATCGTGGATCGGTTGGGATGGCCGTTTCGCTCGATGCGCTGGGTGATGTCAAACCCGGGCACGGATTAATGTGGCGATATGGCAAGGCGACTCCGTACGTGCCGTCGCCGCTTCTTTTCAACGGCCGACTCTACTTCACGGCGGCCAATGTGAACTTATTGACCATTCTCGATGCCAAGAGCGGCAAATTATTAGTCAATCAAGAACGCCTGCCGGACGTCCGGAGCTTTTATGGATCTCCAGTCGCCGCCGCGGGACGAGTCTACTTCACTTCGCAAGAAGGCACGACTCTCGTATTCAAAGATGGGGCCAAACTCGAACTCCTGGCGACGAACAAGCTAAATGACCCAGTCGACGCATCGCCGGCTCTGGCCGGCAAGCAGATGTTCATTCGCTCGCATGGGCGGCTCTATTGCATTGAAGAGAAATGAACCCCGACGGCGCATTCGCATTGGTCGCGGCGGTCCTGAATATCTATTTGGAATTTGGTCCCGGCTGTTGCTGCTGTTCCTCCGGGAGTCGCGGCAACTTCCGAACAACGGCAACCAAATTCCAGATTTCTTCATCCTTGTACTCTTTGCCGAAAGCCGGCATTCCCGACATTCGGACCCCCTCTTTGATCACGCGGAACAGTTCGCCATCGGTCATGTCCTGCATTTCGCGCTCCCAGAGCTTGGGCGGCTCGGGCAACATGTGCTCGGCCCAACTCTCGCGTGCTTGATTCGGCGCCCCATGGCACTGGACGCAAGTCGCCGAATAGTCTCCCATCGCCTGCTCGGCGTTCGCGCTTTCTGGGAGTTTCGTATTCGGAGCCTGTCGGGACAAGGAGTGTTCCATGTTCGTGTTGCCCCACCAGTCGAGTATCCCGCGGCCCCCCGAAGCCGACATGTCGAAAAGACCAAGGTAGGGCAAGACAAGAAGCCCAAAGGCGATCGCGATGACAATGCCAATCAGCAGGCCAGCCCAGAATCGACCGCTTCCCATGACACTTCTCCACGCATCGGTGATGACTGATAAATGCGCGGCGCCTTCGAGAGAAATGAGCAGATGATGTGCCGGCCACCTCAGTCGCGAGGATCAACGTTCGAGTTGTAAGGGATTGAAATACTCTTGCGGGAGTGCAGTTCTCTCGACTTCAAGCTAGAAACCACGCTCCCGGCGTCCGATTTGCTATGACGACTTAATTGCCCTTCGTTCCTTGGAAGTAGCCCATGCTTCAAAGTTGGTCGCGACTTGCCAAGATGTTTAAGGCCGACGAACGTCAGTTCGAGGCCCGACTTGCCGATGCGCACCGCCGGGCCGCGGTTCCCGTCTTCTGGCTGTTCGGTCGCACCCAGAGCGGCAAGACATCGATCATCAAGTATTTGACCGGCGCCGACGATGCCGAAGTCGGGCTGGGTTTTCGTCCGTGCACACGATTCAGCCGCGAGTATCCGTTCCCTTCGGCCGATGCGCCGCTGTTGAATTTTCTCGATACCCGCGGCCTCGACGAACCTGGCTATGATGCGTCCGTTGATCTGGCGAAATTCAACGATGAGGCCCATGTGGTGATCGTCACGGTCAAAGTGATGGACCACGCTCAGGAGAATGTCGAGAAGCATTTGCGCACCATTCGGGCCGCCAAGCCCAGCCGGCCGGTGATCCTGGCGTTGACCTGTTTGCACGAGGCGTATCCGCAAAAGCAGCACCCCCCAAAGTATCCTTTTCACGAAACGCTTTATCCCGAGGGACTGCCGGGGGACCTGGGCCGATCGATCGCGGCCCAGCAAGAGCGATTCAAGGGAATGGTCGACGATATCATTCCGATCGATCTGACACGGCCGGAAGAGGGATTCACCGAGCCGAATTTCGGCGGGCCGGAGTTGCACGCGTCCATTCTCAACCACTTGCCGAAGGCATATCGGCAAACGCTCTTGGCTCTCGACGAGTCGACTCATGAGTTTCGCGACGCCGCGTTGAAGCGAGCCATGCCGTTGATCCTCAGCTACAGCACGCTCGCGGCCGGCGCTGGGGCGATTCCAGTTCCGTTCGTCGATATGCTTCTGCTGCCCGGCATCCAGGCGAAGATGGTGCACGCTCTTGCCGACGTTTACGGCCAGCCGATGACGACGGAACGCTTCTGGGAGATTGCCTCGGCGCTTGGCAGTGGTGTGCTGGCTCGCCAAGCGGCTCGCGAGACGGTGAAGTTCATCCCCGGCATCGGCGCCGCGGCGGGCGCGGCCCTGGCGTGGGGGATTACCTTCGCACTCGGCCGGGCGTTCTGTCAGTATTTTCAATCGATCCGCGAAGGACACGTTCCCGATCCAGCGCAGCTCAAGACGATGTTCGAAGTGGAACTCGGCCGGGCCGGCAAGTTCTACGCCCGCTGACCTTCGGCTTTGGAAGAGCAAGGCCGAAGATTCTCGTTCCCACGCTCCGCGTGGGAATGGTGCTTTCCCCGCTCCGCGGGGCGAGCGACTGCTACACGACAGGAGCCGTTTCATTGCGGGCCTTGCGCCGCGGAGCGGCGGAATACGCGTTCCCACGCAGAGCGCGGGAACGAGGGGACTCAAGCGAGCCATGACGCGTGCCCGCATCCTGACTTTCGTGGCTCTCGTGGCCCTTCCGATCATTTTTTTGGTCGGCGTCGGCGCTTATCACCTTTGGGAGACTGGCTGGGCATTCTGGGCTTGGTGGCCGATGGGAATTTCCCTGGCGGCGGCGTACATCCTTGCCTGGCGCTGGCAGAAGCAGATTCGAGCGAAACATGCCGAAGCCCCGCCGCCGATGCACTGGACCGACCGCGATCGACTCGCCTGGAAGAATGTGGAAGAGCGCGTGAAGGGAGTCGAACAGATCCAAGACGACCAGTTCAGTGATCCGCAATTCTACTTCGACACCGCCCGGCAAATGGCCGACGAACTCGCGCGAGTTTATCGTCCCGACGCCAACGATCCGATCGGCATCGTCACCGTTCCGGAAATTCTCACGGTGATCGAACTTGCTTCGCACGACTTGAATGAAATGGCCCGCACCTACGTGCCCGGCAGTCATCTGATGACTATCGATCACTGGCGAACAGCGCAGGAGCGCTCGATTGGTATCGGTCGGCGAGCAATATCTACTGGCTGGCGTCCGCGGTGTTTGATCCCATCAAGACCGCGACCCGTTTTGTTGCCGCGAAGTATGGAATGGGCAAGCCGCTCGAACTCTTCCAGCAGAATGTGATTCTCTGGTTCTATTCGGCATACGTGCGCGATGTTGGCTTCTATCTGATTGAACTCTACAGCGGCCGACTCAAGGTCGGAACCCAACGCTATCGCGAGTTGATGCAGGAGCATGGCCGCGAACCCGGCGAACCCGCGGTCGTCGTCGAGCCGGACCGGGCCACCGAGGAATCGCCGAGCAAGCCGGCCGGCGTCAGCATCGCGCTGATCGGTCAGGTGAAAGCCGGCAAGTCGAGCCTCATCAATGCCCTTCTCGGCGAGCGTACGGCCGCGACTGATGTGCTGCCGTTGACGAGTGAGGTGACCCGTTATGATCTCGCGGCGCCCGGCGTGCCGACTCGCCTCGCCTTACTCGATACCGCGGGTTATGGCCGCGGCGGGCCCGACGCGGACAACCTGGAAGAGACGGCGACTGCGGTTCAAGGCGCCGATCTCTTGCTGCTGGTCACACACGCCCGCAACCCGGCGCGCAAGGCCGATGCCGATTTCTATGCCCGATTGCGGCAATGGTTCCGCGATCGACCACAACTCCGGTTCCCGCCGGTCCTGGTCGCACTCACGCATGTCGATTTGTTGACACCGGCCATGGAATGGTCCCCGCCGTACGATTGGGCGAATGGCGCCCGGCTCAAAGAACGAAGCATGGCGGAAGCGGTGGCGACCGCTCGCGAATCGTTCCCGGATGTCAGTGGATTGGTTCCGTGTTGCACCGCTGCGGGCAAGGAATGGAACGTCCGAGAGGAAATGTTGCCAGAGATCGTCGCGTTGCTCGGGGAAGCGAAGGCGGTCGCGTTTTTGCGCTGTCTACACGCGGAGGCGGATGAGGGGAAGATTCGCAAGGTGTTTTCGCAACTGTGGGCCGCGGGTCGCAAGGCACTCGAACTTCTTCGCGGCCCCGCGACCTCGTAGGTTCACCGAGCCCGAAGCGCAACGCGAACCCCTGCGCCGCGGGGCGGCCCGGTCTTCCCGGGCGATTACAGCGCCTGGGGAGGGCGAGGTAGCCATTACTGGCCAGCTCGCCCTCCCCAGGCGCTGTAATCGCCCGGGAAGACCGGGCCGCCCCGCGGCGCAGGGGTTCGCGTCGCGCTTCGGGCTCGGCGGAATCCGACCGCCGCATTGGCATTGACGGTACAGTAAGGTGCGCGGGGGCCTTGCGCTGGCCACTTGGATCTAGTCGGTGGATTCCGAAGACTTGAACCAACCATTTCGGATGGCCGGGTGATTCGTTTGGGCTGGTATGCCCACACCTTCGCAAAACCATTTGACATGGAAAACCATACTTCCCGGGACGATACGAAAGGTGCTTGAATGATGGGTTGGCTTCCGCAAGGGCATCACGCTCCCGACCGATTGGAGGTCCGGTGAGCGAGCCGATCGAGATTCGATTGAAAGCGCAGGCTCGCGTATTGGGCTTCGAACTCGCCGGCATCGCGCGAGCCACCAAGG
Source organism: uncultured Gemmataceae bacterium (assembly GCA_963773845.1). Classification (GTDB taxonomy): domain Bacteria; phylum Planctomycetota; class Planctomycetia; order Gemmatales; family Gemmataceae; genus SIAJ01. Next base: position 1,110,713 of record CAVZCU010000009.1, on the reverse strand, counting down.
CCGACAACTTTGCACGTTACCTCGACTGGCTCGATCACGGCTATGCGGGCGAAATGAACTATCTGCAGCACCACGCCGAAGCGCGACGCCATCCGGAATCGATCCTGGCCGAAGTCAAAAGTCTGCTAATGGTGGGGATGACCTATGGGGGGGAGAGAATCGATGGGGCTCGCGTCGCCAAATACGCCCAAGCGCACCGACTACCACCAGTTCCTCTGGGACAAGCTCAACCCACTCGGCGACTGGCTGGATGGCGAGTTGCACGGCAGCCATTCCCGTGGCGTGGTCGATAGCGCACCGCTGCTGGAGCGTGACTTCGCTCGGCGGGCCGGCCTTGGCTGGATCGGCAAGAACACGATGCTCATCAACAAGCAACTCGGCAGCTTCTTTGTGCTCGGCGCCTTGTTGACGACCGCGGAACTCGAACCCGATCCGCCGCACGCCGGCGAACACTGTGGCACCTGCACCGCCTGCCTGGATGCCTGCCCGACCAAGGCATTTCCGTCACCCGGCGTGCTCGACGCTCGCCGCTGCATCAGTTACCTGACAATCGAATTGAAAACGTCGATCCCCGAAGATCTTCGCCCCGGCGTCGGCGACTGGCTCTTTGGCTGCGACGTCTGTCAGGACGTCTGCCCGTGGAATCACCGGCCGAGCGCCTCGCCGGGTCTTCCCTCGCGCCAGACCTCTTGGGCATCGATCCAATCGAACTGCTCGGTCTTTCGCCGCCCGAATTGCGCAGCAGCTTCAAGGGCACATCGCTCCGACGTGCAAACTGGCGGGGCCTGCTTCGCAACGCGGCCATCGTCCTCGGCAACCGCGGCGACCGCCGGGCACTACCGGCGCTGCGCGAGGCATTGAAGTGGGACGATGAAGTCGTGCGCGAGGCGTGCGAGTGGGCGATTCGGCGAATCGAAGAGTAAATGACGTGAGCTTGACCGCGACAGTCGCTTCCTTGGCAGGTGAAGCGGACCGACCTCGTGGGAATGTTTGGCGCCGCTCGCACGTGCGAGACGAGACACCGTTTGCTGAACCACTCCGGCGCTTGCGTGAAATCGGGACGAACCTCTCAAGCAAGTATGAATAAGAATATCGACATACATCGTTAGGTCACGCGCATACGACCAGGCTAATTCATTCAAGTATTCATGCCGCTTTCCGGCACCCAGAGACCATGAAAATGGGTCGGGGATGTACGATGGAGTTGCCACGCCCGGGGGAATTTTCAGACCAGTCGGAGGGGCATAAGGCAGCGGCGTGGAAATGATCTACCATCATTCCGCCCAATCGTGTATGAGTAGGCCTGTCTCAAGGAGGAGACGGCCATGTCACCGCTCACGGAAGATGTCATTCAGACCATCCAGTCAGCCACTAAGCTTCTTACCGGCTATCGGCGCCGACAGTTCCAAGCCGAGACCGCCATCAAATACTGCAACGGTTCCGCCCGTGAGGCGGAGACGACCTTCGGTTGGGGACGTGCAGCGGTGATCACGGGGCTCGGCGAACTCCGTACCGGCATCCGTTGCCTGGACGCCTGTCACCTCCGCGGACGCAAAAAGACCGAAGAACTCTGCCCGAAACTCGAGGAGCATGTCCATCGTTTGGTCGACCCCCATGCGCAGGCCGACCCCAAGTTTCAGACCACCCTGGCGTTCACCCGGATCACCGCCAAGGCTGTTCGCGAGGCCCTGAAAGCCGAGCCCGAGTTGAAGGGCTTCGTACCCTGCCGGCAGACGGTGGGCTGTCTGCTCAACCGCCTGGGCTACCGGCTCCGCCGGGTCCTCAAAGCCCGTCCCGAAAAAAAATTCCCGAAACCGACGCGATCTTCGCGAACGTCCAAGCCGCCCGCATTCGGACGGCGAGCGAAGCGGACACGCTGAGAATCTCCCTCGACACCAAAGCGAAAGTCAAGATCGGCGAATTCTCCCGCGGCGGTCAGGCACGCGGCATCGAACCCGTCAGGGCCGTCGATCACGACATGTCTCCCGACGCCGTGCTGGTCCCGTTCGGCGTGCTGGAGTTGAATCGCGGCAACGTGACGATCCAGCAACCGTGGTTCCTGTTCGGCCATTCGAAAGAAACCAGCGACTTCATCGCCGATGGTCTCGATCAATGGTGGAACGAGCGGAAGACGGTTCATCTGGGCGTCCAGCGACTGCACATCGAACTCGATAATGGTCCCGAGATTGCCAGTTGCCGCACGCAGTTCATGAAACGCCTCGTGGAGTTCGTCGATCGCCACCGGATCGAAGTCGAACTGGTGTACCTGCCGCCGTACCACAGCAAGTACAATCCCATCGAGCGTTGCTGGGGCATCTTGGAGCAGCACTGGAACGGCACGCTCCTGCATTCGATCGAGCAAGCCTTGCGCTGGGCGGGCACGATGACATGGCGGACGATTCACCCGTTGATCCGCGGGTCACCACGACTTACGAACGCGGTGTCCGGCTAACCCAAACCGCATTTGCCCCCATCGCGAGCCGCTTGATCCGTTCCCAGACCTTGCCCAAATGGAGCCTCATCATTGAGCCCCAGTGACCGGTAGATTTATTTGCGCGGCTGCCTAAGACTGTTGTGCAAATTAGTCTATTCAAGCGACTCGACATGACTGAAGAAGAAGTTGCACTGATTTCCGTTGGCCCACTGATCTACTTGTGGAAAGCCGTACGGCTCCATCCGCTTGCCCAGACTGGCAAGTGCCACGGGCCCGATACCAGTGGTCGTGGCTTTGACATGCCGGCCAGCCATCGACTCCGGTGTGAAGAAGCGGAATCGTCGCACATTGTCCGAATGGAACCCGAAGCCCAGGAAGATAATTCGTTCCGCGTCCCTAAGCAAGGCGTTCGCCCGCTCGAACATCTCATTACAAAATCCATCGCGCACGTCTTTAATCTCATGGATAATATGACACTCCTCACTGAACACGACAGCTATTGTGGTCCAAGTTTGCGCTTTCGCCTGCGTTGCAAGCGTTTTTTCGGTTCTGGTGGCTCGGCGCTTTGCCGCTGCGGCATTCCGTCCAGCGATAGAACCAAGTACCGCACCACGCTGCGACGCTTCCGCCAGCCGTAACGCACCTTCTCTTTCAAACGGATCACGCGGTTCATTCGCTCCACGTGGTTGTTCGTGCGGATCTTCCTCCGATGCGTCCATGCCAAATACTCGATCGCCTTGACAAACTTCTCACGCCGTAGTTTCTGTAGCGCCCGCCGCAGATCGGCATCCTTTTGATACGGTTTGTTGCCCTGCAATTTCCGAAACCGATTCCACGCCTGGGCCCGGCTGATCGTCGGATCCAAGACGTCCCGCACTGCTAACGCGAACTGACGCAACTGTTTCAACCCCGGCACGTAGCGCATCATCTTCGACACGTTCGCGTGATCTTCCGCGCTCATCTTTTCTGGACCCGTCACGATCAAGTAGCGATGATCCCAAACGAACTTCGAGCGTTCGGCTTGCCGCTTCGCCCACTTCTGCGCCTTCGCCCGAGCCTTCGAGGGTCGGCCGCGTTTTCCTTTCGACTTCGCTTTCGGAAACGCTTCCCGGCGTAACCGACGAAACGCATCCAGGATGTCCGTGTTGATTTCCTTCAACAAATGGAACACGCACAACTGGTGTTTGGCTTCCGGCCAAAGTTCCTCGATCACGGCTGGGTAGAGGGGCGATCCATCGCTGATGACTATTTTGGGCTGGAATCCGTGGGTTTTTAGGTTGTTCAGAAAGGACCGCATGTGGTCATGGTCGTTGCGGGACACTAACGCGAACCCCACCACCATGTCCGCAATCGGGTCGGTGGCCATCAGCAACGTGCGGTCGCCAAGATGCAGTTCGTCGATGCACAGCGTTCCCGAAAACCGTTCTTGGGTCCATCGGCGATACTCCGCCATGTTGACCTGGCCGACCTTCCATTCCAGACACTGGTAGACATAACCCTCAGACAGTTTTAAGCGAAAGTCACGCTGGAGCGAATGGAGAAGCCGGTCGACGGACAGGTTGTCTTCAATCAGGCGACGAACCACCAAGTCGCGGACCCGGTTGGAGTAGGTGGCCCAGGGCTCGACATCGACGGCATCTGGTGGCGGGCAGGAGCGAAAGGTCTTGCAACAACCGCAGGTGGCTCGATATTCTGCCATGCGCAGTTCGATGGTGCAGACGCCTCCTGCGGGTTCGACGTCCACAACGAAGCGGGAGGGGAGGTATCCTTTGCGTCGTCCCTCTTGCCCGCAGTGCGGACAGGGTTGGCGTTTGGGAGCGCATTTCACGACCTTGATGCGACCGACAATGGCGTCCATGCCTGTGTCCCCGTGTGCCGTCCTGGAAAACACACACGTAAGGACACAGGCATTTTCAAGCTACCTCAACTTGCCCAACCTTCCCAACGGGCTGTCGTATTCAGTGAGAAGTGTCGATAATATGAATCTTTTTCGAGATCGCGAGCAGTTCCGCTGGCTCGGCCGATTCGATGTATGGGACTTCCGGATATGAACCGAGAATGCCGTGCACGTGGATGATCGGGATTTCAGACAGGACTGCGGCCGCATCGTCGCCGTTAATGGAGAAACGGCTCTGTAACGCGTGGTGCAGGTAAGCCTCCAGGGACCGGTCGTAGTTGAACGTAATGATTCCTAGAGAGTTACCGTGAAAGTTAGTTTTGCTACCGTCGCCCAATAGGACATTTAGCAAGTGTTGATACCACGATCCTGTGCTGAGCGGCGGAAACAGAGCATCGACCCGTTCACGTCGCTTTAATTCCCGTGCGATGAGGTACTTTCCGAGCGCTGCTTGATCGGGAACGGTCTCAAGGAAGGCGTCGATTGAATAATATCCAGATCGGCTAAGCCGCGTTAGGAAATCGTTTGCTTCCGTGCTAGTCCACCCAGCAGGCAGATTATTCATTGCGGGCTCTCCGCGATGTGCACACAACTCCGCGACAAGCTGGGATCCCAGCGGATACCCCACGTGTATACTCGAGCCCGCTCCAAGGATTAGTACGGTTGGCGAGGTAACCAATCCGATCTCCTGTTTTCCTGCATAACGCAAAGGAATCTATGCTAAGTGCTCCGCGCCGGCGGGTGGAACCGACTCCGGCGAGAATGACTCACGGAGCACTTAGCATGAATTCCTGTTGGATTGATTGTTCACTTCTTCATCGGCACCGGCACAAACTCCTTGATCAGCTTCCCCGTCATCGGATCGTTCAAGCGCACCAGGCCGTCAAAGCCGGCGGTTGCGACCCACTTGCCGTTCGGGTCAAATGCGATTGCGTAGACCGGGGTCTTCACCGCTTCGAAGGTCGAGATACGCTTGCCGGTGTCCACTTCAAAGACGCGGGCTTCGCCGGTTCCTTCCAGGCTGCTGCCGGCGGCGAAGTACTTGCCGGTCTTGTCGAATGCGGCTGCGTAAACCCGGCCGGGGAACTTTTCGTACTCGCGAATGCGATTGGCGTCGTCGCCAATGACGCGCTTGACCTCGCGGTGCATCTTGTACAGCCGCGGCTGGCCGTCGGAACCGGCGGCGAGGAATTCGTCGTACACCTTCGCCGGCACGTCCTTGGCATCAGGCGGGATCTTGGACATGCGCTTGGTGGGCGGCCGGGACGCGAGGATGATCGCGGCGAAGTTCGGAAAACCCTTCGATTGAGCAATCGACAGCGTGATCTTGTCCACTTGTTCGACGCGAGGGTCCCTGGGCGGACGCAAGGCGACGGCGATCAAACCCCCCTTCAATGCGCCGGGCGTGATGCTGGTCACGTTGTCAATAAATCGATTCGTGGCGACTTCAGTCAGTTTCACCGAACCGTCGCGGCCGACTGAGACGACGTGCTTGCCATCTTGCGAGAAGATCGTGCCGAGCACCCAGTCGGGAGTCAGCGCCCTGGAAGAGGACCTGCTTGCCGGTCGCCACTTCGAACGCTCGCACCGTGTTGTCCGCACAACCGCACGCGACGAGCTTATTGTCCGGCGACCAACTCACGCCGTAGACCGTGTCGAACGAGACGGGGATCGACAACTTCAGCGATTTCTTCGCAACATCCCACAGTTGAATCTCGCCGAACCGACCGGGATCGCCGCCGGAAGCGGCGAGCATCTTGCCATCTGGCGAGAAGGCCACGGACTGCACGCGTTCGGAGAGGCCAACAAGCCGGCCGACCAGGCCGCTGCCATCGCCCTTGTGCAGAAGGATTTCATGGTAGCCCGCGACTGCTAACAGCTGGCCGTCGGGCGAGTAGGCGACTGAGGAAATAACTGGAAGCTGTCGATAGGTCGGCGGATGTTCGGCATCCACTGTTCGCGCGAACAGAGGCAGGAGTGTCATCCGTGGCGCCTTGAGCAATCCACTCGGAGATCGTCTTAATCTGCTGGGCCGACAGCGGGTCCTTCCCCTTCGGCATCCGCGCTCGCCCTTTGACCTGACCATTGAGCAACTTGAGCACGAGGCTGTTTTGCGGCTTGCCGGCGACCACGCCGGGCAACTCGCTTTCGCCTGTTTTGAACAAGTCCGGGTACGACGTCATGACGTACCCGCCCTGCGGTTTGGCCGGTTGGTGGCAGCCCTGGCAGTGCTGCTGAAATATCGGCCGCACATTCTTGTAATAGCTGATCGGCCCGGTTGGAACGCCGTCCTTCTTGGCTGGTTGTGCAGCCAGCGGAGCGACGACGACAATCGACAGACCGAGCGCGAGGTAATTGCGGATCATGATGAATGAAGCAAGAGTGAGCGAACCGGCGGCGAGACTGATGTTATAGCAGATTCGTGGCGGGGCGGGGGAGTGGCACTGCTTGACGGACGCCGTGATGACTTTGCCATGCGGGCGAGCGCAACGCAGCGTCCCGTCACGCCGTGGCACGATCGGACACTTGGGCGAATCTTGGCAATATCCGCCGTGCATACAATCGATGGATGGGATAGTCAGCAAACTTCGCCTCGACGCGAATTCCAGCAATTTTCCCCTTGCATACCGTCTATCCGACACCGTACGCTGACACCATCCTGACCAGTCTGATCGTTAGTTTTGCTTGTTTCAGGTCCCAATGACGTTCGTCTTCCGCCGGCTCACCCACGGCCATACGACCGAGGCCGCCCTCGTCTTCCGCCTGCCGGCCGTGCGAAGAGAGAGGCTGGCCCTCATTGAATCTCAGGGGCCATCTCGTTTGTTCGCACAACGAATGATAGCGATATTCGTCCTTCGAACTGGAGCCTGCTCCCATGGCTAAAGCGCGCGGCGACTTCGTCGACATCCTCATCCGCAATGGAACCATCGGCCCCGATCAACTAGAAGAGGCCGAACGGCTGGCAAGCAGCACTGGCATCAAGCTGCAAGAAGCTCTGGTCAAGTCGAACTATGCGACCCAGGCGGAAGTGATGCAGGCGGTCGCGGAATTCCACAACCTGCAATTCGTCAATCTCGAAGAAGTGGAAATTCCCAAGGCGGTCATCGAGTTAGTGCCCGAATCGGTGGCCCGCGAAAACGTGGTGCTGCCGCTGTCGCTCGATGGCAATGTCCTCAAGATCATCACATCCGATCCAACCAATTATGACGTCATCCAAAAACTGACGTTCATCCTGAATAAGGATGTGCAGCCCGTATTGGCGGACCACGAGCAGATCCGCGAGGCCATCAACCGCCACTACGGCCAGACGGAAACCGAGTCGATGGACTCGATGCTGGTCGAATTTACAGATACCGCCATCGACTTCACCCAGACCGAAGCGTCGAAACAGGCAGCGGACGACGACTATTCCGATGCTCCCGTGGTCAAGCTGTGCAACTTGATCATCCAGGAAGCGGTCGCTCAGCGGGCCTCGGACATTCACATCGAGCCTTTCGGCGATCGGGTGCGCGTGCGCTACCGGATCGATGGCAACCTGGTCGAGCGCGATCAGGTTCCGCGCCGTCTCTTTGCTTCCATGACCTCGCGTTTCAAGATCATGGGGTCGATTGACATCGCCGAAAAGCGCCGTCCTCAAGACGGTCGTATCAAGATTAACCTTCACGGTAAACACTACGACCTTCGTGTGAGTTTACTGCCGACGGTGCATGGCCAATCAACTGTCATGCGAATTCTGGATCGTGGCAGTATTCAAATTGGTATTCGCGATCTTGGCTTTGGTGAAGACGACTATGTGAAGTTCCAACAAATCATCAAACGTCCGAACGGTATCTTCCTGGTGACCGGTCCGACTGGGTCCGGCAAGACTACGACGCTCTATGCAGCGTTAAATGAACTGAACCGACCTGATCGAAAGATCATTACTGCTGAAGACCCGGTCGAGTATTACTTGCCAGGCGTCAACCAAGTCGAGGTTAAGCACAAGATCGGACTGGATTTCGCCCGGATTATCAGGGCGATGCTGCGGCAGGCGCCGAACATCATCCTGGTCGGCGAGATTCGCGATAAGGAGACTGCTGAGATCGCTGTCCAGGCTTCTTTGACTGGACACTTGGTCTTCAGCACACTTCATACGAACGACGCGCCCTCCGCTATCACGCGTCTTGGTGATATTGGCGTACAACCGTTCCTTATTGCGTCGTCCGTCATTGCGATCATGGCCCAGCGACTGGTCAGGGTGAATTGCGTCAAGTGCAAGAAGCCATACAAACCGACGGACGGGGAATTGCGTTCCGCTGGTGTGCGCCCGGAGCAGGCGGCCAAGGCCACCTTCATGCGGGGGACGGGCTGCAGCCACTGTAACCAGACCGGATACCGCGGACGTCTTGGAATTTTTGAGATGATGCGAATGTCTTCTCAAATTCGAGAGATGACGTTCACTCAAGCTCCAACCCAGCATATTCGCAAGACTGCCAGACAAAACGGAATGCGCAATTTGCTCGAAGACGGAGTTCTGAAAACGGTGAAGGGAACTACCACCATTGAAGAGGTCCTGAGCACATGCCACGCCGAAGCTGAGGAAGTAATGGCGGGGCGATAGCGGTTTTTGGTGTAAGGTTAAGGGCCGGCGATAATTCGGGCGTGGTCAAGTCCGGAAAACAAACGCCGGCCCTCGTCTCTGAGCGTTTGGAAACGGTTCGGTTTCCGCACGCCAGACAGGGGGAATTCACGTGGCATCAACCGTTCAGATCGACAAACTGCTCGCTACCGTTATTCAGCTGAAGGCCAGCGACCTCCATATCGCGGTCGGACAGCCGCCGGTGGTCCGGCATCACGGCCGTATGCGCCGTCTTGAGGTCAAGGTCCTCGATAACGACGACACCGTGTCGCTGATGAAAGCGATTACGCCCGATCGTTGCCAGCAGGAGCTGCAAGAAGTCGGCGGGGCGGACTTCGCCATCGAATACGTCGATGGGTATCGCTTCCGCTGCGCGATCTTCAAGCAGCGTGGCAACATCGGCATGGTGCTCCGGCGGATTCCCAGTCAGTTCCTCACCTTCGAACAGATTGGCATGCCCGACGCCGTGCGCTCGTTAATTGTGCGACCCCGTGGACTCATTCTCGTCACGGGGCCGACGGGTTCGGGCAAGACGACGACGCTCGCCAGCATCATCAACTTCATGAACGACAACTACGATCGACACGTGATCACGCTCGAAGATCCGATCGAATACCAGCACAAGCACAAGAAATGCACGGTGAATCAGCGGGAAATTGGCGTCGATGTACCGGACTTCAAGGAAGGAATCCGTCGCGCGCTGCGAATGGACCCCGATATCATCCTCGTCGGCGAAATGCGTGACCTGGCGACCATTCACGCGGCGATTGAAGCGGCCGAAACCGGTCACATCGTGTTCGGCACGCTGCATACCTCTGGCGCCGCATCGACCATCAACCGAATTATCGACGTGTTCCCGAAGGACCAGCAAGACCAGGTGCGAACGCAACTTTCGACCGCGCTCATCGGCGTGTTGTCGCAGTCGATTCTGCCGAAGAAGCCCGAAGGGCTGATCGCCGCATTCGAGATGATGGTCGTCACCGACGCCATCCAAAACCTCATCCGCGAAAACAAGGTGTATCGAATCGATTCGTCGATTCAAACCGGCCGTAAGTACGGCATGTTCCTCCTCGACGACAACTTGTTCGGGCTGTGGAAGAACGGGCTGGTCGAGAAAGAAGAGATTCTGCTCAAAGCCCGCAAGCCGCAGGAGTTGGCTGCCAAGATCGCGGCCGTCGAACGCGGCCTGGAAGAGGAAGAGGACGAATACGAGGAGGAGGAGTACGAAGACGACGAGGATGATGACGACGACGAGGACGACGATGGCGGCCGACGGCGGGTGCGCCGTTGAGCGGCGGCGCCGAATTCGGCAGAATTGAACTGTCGTCTGTTGGTGAAGCATCTGAATTCTGGCGAATTCAGCTACGGTCCGACTAGCCCGCGAATCACCCATTGAGTTGAGACGATATGGCCACCCCGAACCCGAACGATCCGAAGAAGCCCGCACAGCCCGCCAAACCCGGCGCTCAGCCGGCCAAGCCGGGCGCTCAGCCCGACAAGCCGGCGGCACAACAACCGGCCAAGCCCGCCGCCCAACCGGCCAAGCCGGCCGGAGGCGCCAAGCCGCCCGCCAAGGAAGGCGCCAAGCCGCAAGCGGCCAAGCCCCCGGTGAAGAAGAGCAAGCCCGCCGTTCGCACCATCGGTCTCATCCTGGTCGACCTCGGCTTCATGGACGAGGGCCAACTCGCGTCGGTTGAGGAGGAAGCGCTACAAACCGAGGCCCAGGTCGAGCGCGTTGCTCTGGACCGCGGCCTGATCAACGAAGATCAGCTCCTGCAGGCGACGGCCGAACTCCACGGCATGGCGCTCGTCAATCTCGACGAAGTGAAGCCGACGCCGGAGGCCATGAAGGCGGTCCCGCAGAACATGGCCGAGCTGTACAAGATGGTGCCGCTCAAGTTCGAAGCGGACGTCTTGACGGTGGTCATGTCCGATCCGAACAACTTGATGGCCCTCGACGATCTACGCAACATGCTTGGCATTCGTCAGGTCGTTGCGCAGCTCGGACCGCTCAGCAAGATCGAAGCGACCCTCGCGAAGGCCTATTCGACCACGAAGGAAGAGTCGATTGCCGATCTCATCGCGGCCATGGCGACCGACGTGGATCTGGGCTTCGGACGGCGTGAAACCTCGATCGATATCGCATCGGTCGAGGAAATGGCCAATGCGGCCCCGGTGCGCAAACTGGTCAACATGGTGCTCCTCATGGGCATCAAGGATCACGCATCCGACATTCACTTCGAGCCATTCGAAGACGAATACAAGATGCGTTATCGCTGCGATGGCGTGCTGTATGAAATGGTGCCGCCGCCCCGACACCTCGCGACCGCGATCAGCTCGCGTATCAAGGTCATGTCCAACCTCGACATCGCCGAGCGCCGACTGCCGCAGGACGGCCGCATCGAGTTGAATATCGGCGGCAACACCATCGATATGCGCGTCAGCGTGCTGCCGACCATGTTCGGCGAGTCGATCGTCATCCGCGTTTTGGACAAGGGGCGCGTGGGCCTCGATCTCGACAAGATCGGCATGCCGCAGGACGTGCTCGACGAGTTCCGCCGGGTCATGGTCAAGCCGAACGGCATCACGCTTGTCACCGGGCCGACCGGGGCAGGCAAGACGACTACGCTCTACTCCGCGTTGAGCGAACTCAACGTCATTACCGACAAAATCATCACGACCGAAGATCCCGTCGAGTACGAAATCGAGGGCCTGCTCCAGTGTCAGATTAATCACGAGATCGACCTGACCTTCGCGAATGCCCTGCGCTCGATCTTGCGACAAGACCCCGACAAGATCCTCGTCGGCGAGATTCGCGACCTGGAGACGGCACAAATCGCCGTCCAGGCTTCCCTGACCGGGCACATGGTGTTCAGCACGTTGCACACGAACGATGCACCGGGCGCCATCACCCGTCTGCGCGATATGGGCGTGGAGCCGTTCTTGATTACGGCCACGGTGGAGGCGATCCTGGCCCAGCGGCTGGTCCGCAAGATTTGCCCCGTGTGCAAAACCGAATTTGAGCCCAGCCGCGATCAATTCATGGAACTGAATCTCAAGCCCGAAGACGCCCGGGGTAAGAAGTTCTATTTCGGCGAAGGCTGCGACAAGTGCAATAACCTCGGCTTCAAGGGGCGGAGCGGAATCTACGAACTGCTCGTCATCAACGACGATCTTCGCGACATGATTTCCAAAGGCGCATCCACCGACCAGCTCCGCAATTACAGCCGCTCCAAGGGGGTCAAAGGACTGCGGGAACGCGGCCTGGACGCCCTGTTTTCCGGCATGACGACGGTCGAAGAGGTCGTCCGCGAGACAGTTTTGGATGAAGAGGCGTAGGTGCGTAGGGTAGAAGTGCCCGCGGATTGAAGCCATCGCTGTGGGCGGTCACCGGGTTCATCGACTTTCGTTCCTAGTTGGGAGATTGGTATGCCGGCATATAAATTCGAAGCGATGGACACCTCCGGCGAAGAGGTGAAGGACGTAATCGAGGCTACCAACGAGGAAGAAGCTCAACAGAAAATCAAGCAGATGGGCTACTTCGTCACCAAACTCGTCGCGACGGGCGGCGGCAAGACGAAGGGCAAAAAGAAGAAGACGTCCGGCTACAAGAAGTCGAAAAAGACCTTCGTCATCGGCGGCGTCCGGTCCAAGCACCTCACGCTCTTCACCCGCCAGTTCTCCACCCTACAGGACGCCGGCCTGCCGGTCTTGCGATCGCTGCGAATCCTCGAACATCAGATGAAGCCGAGTGCGCTCAAGAACGCCCTCATTGACGTCGTCGAAGACGTCGAAAGCGGCAGCACGCTCTCGGAAGCGATGGGCAAACACCCGCGGGCGTTCGATCGGCTATACGTCAACATGGTCAAGGCCGGCGAGGCCGGCGGTGCTCTGGAAGTCATTCTCCAGCGTCTGGCCGAGTTCAAGGAAAAGAGCCAGACACTCAAGCGCAAAGTCATCGGGGCCATGGTCTACCCGATCGTCGTCATCACGGCGGCGGTCGGCATCTTGATCTTCATCATGGTGGCCATCATTCCGAAGTTCGAAAAGATCTTCCGCGAGTTCGGCCTCAAGCTCCCGGCCCTGACGCAATTCCTCATCGACGTCTCGATGTGGTGTGCCACCTACTGGTGGTCGCTTCCCTTGGTTCCCCTCGGCCTCTGGCTGCTGACGAAACTGATCCGTCTGACGCGGGCCGGCAACTATGCGCTCGACCGGCTGTGGCTATGGGTTCCCATCGTCGGGCGAATCATCGAAAAGACGATTGTCGCCCGCACCATGCGAACGCTCGGCACGCTGGTCGCGAGCGGCGTGCCCATTCTCGAATCGCTTTCCATCGTCCGCGAAACGGCCAACAACGCGGTGTTCCAGCGCATGTTCCAGCGGGTCTACGAGTCGATCCGCGAAGGCGATACCATCGCCGAGCCGCTCCGCGAGAGCCGGCTGGTCGACGACATGGTGACCAACATGGTTGAGGTCGGAGAAGAAACCGGCGACCTCGATACGATGCTGTACAAGATTGCAGACTTCTACGACGAGGAAGTGGATACGGCCGTCAAGAGCCTGATTAGCTTACTGGAACCGATCATGATCATCGTCCTGGGCGGCATCATCGGGACGATTGTGGTCGCGTTGTTTTTGCCGATGATCGGACTTTTGGAAGGATTGAGCAAGTAACGTATAGTCCCCTGGGTGGGAGCGATCAGCGGTCAGCGATCGGCTTTCAGCCAGGGGAATATCGGACTGGCAGAAAGGTGATCGCTGACCGCTGATCGCTACTAGGAGAACGGACATGCGACGTTCAGAAACGTTTTGCCGGCGGCGCGAAGGTTATACCCTGATCGAACTGCTGGTGGTGATCGCCATCATTGCCCTCCTCGCGGGCCTCCTGCTCCAGGCCATCGTAAAGATCCGCGAGGTTGGGCCGAGGGTCAGAACAAAGGCTGAGATCGGCGAAATGGAGTTGGCGATCGAGAGCTTTAAGTCGACGTATCCGGTGAAATATGTGCCAACGGCGTTAGTGCTTTCGAGCAATTACGCCCCGCCGTTCCCGATGCCGCAGAACCAGGATCAAGTTAACGCCAACCAGGCGATGGCCGACAGCCAACAGTACCTCTCCAAGGTTTGGCCGAAGGCTTCGTGGTCCACCGGTGCTCCGCTTCCACTCAACACGTTTATTCCGTTGGACGGCAACCAAGTGCTTGTCTTCTTACTGGGCGGCGTTCCTCCTGGAGGTGATCCAGCGCCGCAGCAATATCAGTTCCCCTCGACCTGGCAGGGAAATCGCTCGGGGTTTTTCAACTCGCCGACGAACCCGTTCTATAAGCAGGCGAACGGTGTCTGCATTTCTCCGCCCACGGGTGACAAGGCCAAGGGCCCGTTCTTCCAATTCAAGGCCGAGCGGCTCGACAATTTTGCGCATTACCACGACCCGTTTTGGGATGGATCAAACGTTAACGCCTCGGTCTATTACTACTTCAGCTCGAAGAACGGCAACGATTACAGCTTCTTTGGCAAATACTACCTCCTATGCAACTCTGGCCAGGTCCCGGGCGGGTTCGATCAGAACGGCGGCTACGGCGGCATGGATCCATTCGTTGGGGGGGATAACAAGTACGTCCGATCAGATACCTTCCAGATTATTTCGGCCGGTAAGAACGCGCGACCGGGTCCGGGTGGCGTGTACACATCGGGCGTAGGCTCTTACTCCCCCGGCGGTCCGGGTGGCGACGACATCGCCAACTTCCACAGTGGCGTCCTTGGCGGCGACGAGTGATCCATGTGGGATAGGCCTCCCGGCCTGTCCTCCCAACCGGAGGAAACGCACATGAAGTTGCATGCACGACCCCGGCAAGCGTTCACGCTCCTCGAGCTGCTCGTGGTCCTCGGGATCATCGCGCTGTTGGCGTCGATCACCGTCTCGGCCGTTTTCCGGTTGCAGAGTGGGCAGAAAGAATCGAACACCAACACGCATCTGACCAAGATTCAGATGGCGTTCGATCAACAGTGGAAGCCGGCGGGGGAACAATTCCGTAAGGAGGCGATCCCCGATGCGTTAAGAGCGTACACCATTGACAACACCGGGAATCCGGACTCGGCACGAGCCCGAGCGCTGCACGTGAAGCTCAAGATTCGACAAGCATTCCCACAGACATACCGGGAAGCGAGATTGCTACTCACGGATTTCGCCAACGATACCAAGTTGTATGCGGCATACGGCCCGCGGCAGAGTATCGTCAACGCAATTGGCGCCGGGAACGGTCCCAACACCGATATTGAATCTGCCGTGCTGCTTTATTTGATCTTGTCGCAGTCGCGGGGCGGGGCGGCGCAGAACGTCGAACAGATTGCACGAACCGACCTAATTGACGTGGGTGGCAAACAGCAACGCGTGTTTGTTGACGAATGGAGCAACCCCATTTGCTTCCGTCGATGGGCGACCGACGCGGAATTGACGTCCGCCACCGCGCCGCTCCTAACCGAGTTGAACAGCCCGCCGTTTGTCGCCTCGGCAACAACGCTGAACAAGGATCCCGACGATCCGGACGGCCGACTTAAGGCAAATTCGAGTTGGAAACCACAGGCCCAACAGATTGTTCGGCAATGGTTCACCATTCCATTGAACAACGTCGTTGCCGATCCATTCGATGGGAACAATCGGGGCCCGTTCATTCTGTCGGCTGGGAAAGACGCCCAGATTTCCCCGCCCAATGACGCGGACAACCTCTACGGCTTCCGCCTCCAGCAATTCCGGAAGGGGAACTGAGCCATGACTATTCGTCGGCCACGCCCCGCGTTTACGTTGATCGAATTGATCATCGTCATGACCCTGATGGTCATCATTGCCTCGCTCGGCTTCTTGTTCCTGCCCAACTTGAACAAGAACAAGGGCGTGCCGAACGCGACCACCCAGCTCGAAGGCTGGATTCGGCTGAGCAAAGGTCAGGCGTTGCGTGATGGCGCTCCACGGGGTGTTCGGTTGATTCTCGCGGACGCCAACGATGCGCGCTACGATCCGAACAGTCCGTTCACGCGGGTGACGGCACTTCAGTACATCGAGCAGCCAGAGCCAGTCGCGCCGCGCGGCGCCGGAATCACTTTGACCATTCAGCGAAATATCTCGAATGGATTCTACACCGCGACGTTGAGTGGCGGGGACCCGTGGCAGGTCCGTGGTGTAGAAGTTGGCGACTATTTGGAAATCACGGCGAGTCCGTTCGTCATTGCTCGTATCACGGCCGTTTCGGGACTGAGCCTTCAATTGGATCGAGCAATCGATGGCACCGACACGACGCCATTGACCCTGACCGACGGCTTCCGCGTCATTCGCGCGCCGCGGCCGCTCCAAGGCGAGCCGATGCTGCAGTTGCACAAGGATGTCTTTGTCGATTTGACCTATTGCTCGCCATTCCCCACTAGCATGGCGCTTCTGGGTGCGGCGCCTTCTCCAGAGACGAACAATTATTCGATCCTGGCCGACTGGAGCCCAGCTAAGGATCCGATTACGGGCTTAAATTATTTGGACATCCTGTTCAATTCGTCGGGCCAGGTCGCGAATGCTCCGACGGGGCAAATCATGTTGTGCGTTCGCCATGTCGAGCGCGATACCGGCGGATCCGGAAGCGACCGATTGCTCGTCGTTATCTACACGCGAACGGGAAAAGTGACGGCCGTTGACTGGAACGACGTTCCGGGCGCCGATCCGTTTGCGCTCGCTCGTGACGGCAAGAGTTCGGGTCTGTGAACCGTTTGAAGTTTCAAGTTTCTAGTTTCAAGTTCCAAGCTGAAGACGAACAACCTGGAACTAGAAACTAGAAACTCGTGAGGCAAAGCCATGATCCGACAAACCGAAAAACGGCCCGGCGTGACGCTGATGGAAGTGCTGATTGCCATCGGCATCCTGGCCGTCGGCATGCTGGCGATCATGGCGTTGTTTCCCATCGGCGCCGTGAGCATGGCGCGGGCGATCAATCAGAATCGCGCCGCCGACCACGCGGCCAACTCCGATGCGATGTTCCGCTACTACTGGAAAAAGGCTTGGATCGATCCGAATGGAGGGAGCGTTCGCAGTAGCGCATATGAGGCGTATGGATATTCGCTCAACACATACCCCGCCACTGGCGAGGAGATGATTCCGCTACTCGACCGCAAACAGCCGATCGTCCCGACTAACGTAATAAACAACGCGCCTCCACCGGACATCTCGCCATCATCAACCCAGCCGAGCTATCCTGTGTTGATTGATCCAATTGGGCACCACACTCAAGTCTCGATTGCGCTGGCGAATCAGCTATATGTTGCCGGATCCGGCAACTTGCCTGCCCGAAGTACGCTCGCCGCCGCCGAGACGATGCCCTTCCTGAGCGTGATCCGGACGACGACGATGCTGGACGACATGTCCTGGGATATCAACGGCGAGCCGGCCAATAACACGGGACAACTGGATCGCGGCGGAAGATACAACTGCGCATGGCTGATTCAGCGGCCGAAGAACAATGTTCCGCACGAGGTGCATTTATATGTTCTCGTCTACGGCGGCCGGTCGCCGACCGATACGCCGTCCGCGGAAACAACGTTTACGGGCACGGTTTACAACTACATCGACGGCGTCGATCCCAAACCCAACTCGGTGACGATTGCCGCCAACGCGCAATCGACGCCCAATGTTCGCCGCGGCGGCTGGGTGGCATTCAGCGTTTTGATTCGGCCGACGGCGCTCGGCAATGTGCCCACCGTTCCGTACCCCGCATTCGATTTCTACCGCATCGCGGCGGTGACAGACGACATCAGCACCAATGGGACGATGACGCTGGAATTTGAACAGCCCTTGCGGACTTACTCCACGACGAGTTTTGGCGGGCAATACAACGGCGGAACGCTG
Source organism: uncultured Gemmataceae bacterium (assembly GCA_963773845.1). Lineage (GTDB taxonomy): Bacteria > Planctomycetota > Planctomycetia > Gemmatales > Gemmataceae > SIAJ01. The sequence continues at coordinate 1,092,883 of CAVZCU010000009.1, read as the reverse complement.
ACGGGCACGCTGGTGGTTTTGGACAACCTGTTGGAAGTGTTTGATCGCGGAATGGTGTCGGCTCAAGCGATTAGTGGTCGGTAAATCCGAGTAGGACGGATTGGCAATCCGTCCCACGACGCGAATCCGTCCTACTGCGAATGAGGGTAAGCCATGCGAATGCATCGACCAAGCCGATCCGGCTTCACGATCGTCGAGATGATGGTCGCTACCGCCCTCATTCTCTTCATCATGGCGATCATCTCCGAAGTGTTCGCGTCGGCATCGAAGACCTACACGACCTTGAAGGTAGCGGGTGATTTGCAAGAACGGCTCCGACTTGGAGCGACCATCTTTCGCCGCGACCTGACGAGCGAGCACTTTGATGGCCCGTTTATTCCGGGTCGCAGCGGGCCACGAGTTGGCGATCAGCGGCTGGACCAGGCGGGTTGGGTGCCGCCGACCAAGGGGTATTTTGAAATTCGACAATTCGGCGAGGTGTCTGGCTCCAACCCGCTGATCCCCGTGCTTTACGAACCGGGTACGGCGGTGATCACGCCGAACGTCGCCGACCCGGAAGGGATTTGGTCGAGCCGGGCCACAAATCACATTGTGCGCTTTACCGTCAAGCTGCCCGATCTTCCCGCCGCAGAATTGCATTGCGCAGGGGCCAAGTGCGCCGATCAATAATTCCGGCCAGCGGATCGATACGGACCCCCGAGTCAATTCGTTCCCAATCAGTCCGGGCGTGATCTACAGCCGCTGGGCGGAGGTGGAGTATTTCCTGCTTTCAAACGGCGACGTGACCTCGACAAACACCAATGGGACCTCTTTGCAGCTTTACAGCCTTCGCCGGCGGATTCGAGTGCTGGCGCCGGCCGGCGTCAACTACGACAACGTTCCGCAATCCGTCGCGAGCAACACAATCGCGCAGTACCCGGAATTGGCGTTGGCAGTGCTTGGGCCGGGCAGCACGCCAAATACGGTCGTTCTTCGAGTGCTCGGACCTGAGGACGTAGTCAATCCTTCGCTACGCATTCCATATCAGTCGCCCATCACCAAGAACGGGTCTCAGACGGGGGACGACATCCTTTTGACCGACGTTCTCTCATTCGAAGTGAAGGCGGCTTGGTTAGATAACCCATTATTCAACAATCCCAACACCGGCGGTACGCAAGGAAGTTCGCCGGCGGCGGGTGCGATGGCGCAACCCACCAATAACACCGACGCGCCATTCGACAATATTCCGCCGACCTATTTGAATACGAGAGTGCCTGCCCCGCAACCGCGCTTCTTCGATACGTGGTACAAGTCGCCGAACTCGGATCAAATTGACTGGGACAAGCCGTCGAACGCGAACGGCGGGTTCTTGATGCCCAACACCGAGCAACCGCCGCTCCGCATCAACGTCCGTTCGATTCAGATCAGGCTGCGCGTTTACGATCGAAAAGCGGAGCAGGCCCGGCAAGTGACGATGATTCAGGAGATTTGACCGGTGGATTCGGCGCGCCCGTGTGCCGATTTTTGATTTTGGAGTCTGCTGCGTAGAGTGGTGAGTCACCCGTCTTTTCGGAGGTTCCTCCCATGCGGCTAGCCAACACATCCCGTCGCCGCGGTACCGTGACGATCATCGTCGTTTCGTTCCTGCTCCTGCTCCTCATCATGGGCATGACGTTCGCGTTCTACGGTCTGCGCGAAGCCGAGGAAGCACGCGTCTATCGCGACAGCCAGAACGGTGGACAGACCGGCGTCGATCCGACTTCTCGAGGCAGCTCCAACCCCGATCAGCCGCCGGAACCCGAGACGATTTTCAGTTCGACGATGAATAGCGTCATTTTCGGCGCTTCCGATGACGTGAGCGGGGCATTCAACGTGCTCCGCAATCAGGAGATCGCTCGAACGATCTACGGTTGGGATCCTGTCAATCCGACAAACGCAAACCAGCCTTTCAATGGAATCGGCCGAGTTCCGCCTGACGTCATGTTTCAGGGGTTGGGCCTTCCAGCTACATTGATTCCGCCGGACCGCGTGAATTGGGCTTGGATGCCCGACCTCGGTCAGACGGCATTGCTTGACAGCGACAACAACTGGGTGCGCGACCCGCGAACGAATCAGCCGGCGCCGGTCCTCGCCAATTATCGTTACTTCGCACGCAATGCCAACTACACCTACCCCGACCTGAACAACATGTTCATGGCCGTCGTCGATCCCAGGTCCGGCCGGGTCGTGATTCCGTCCTATCATCGGCCGTACATTTTGAGCGGCGGCGGCGCACCACCGAATCCTCCGTACCAGGCGAGCGGCCAACTAACGATCGACCCCAACAACGATTGGACCAGCCAATTTGGCCGCATGAAGATTCTCCGGCCGCGGCCGTTTGATAATCAATGGGCGGGCACCAGCGAGTTCCCCTATCCGGTACAAAACCCCGATGGCTCATACGGCGACGTGGAAAACCTGGCCGGCAAGGCGGGTGGCCGGCAACTCGACAGCTTGTGGATGGACCTCGACTTGCCGGTCGGCTATTGGCGGGGCAAAGCGTACAAGCCTTTGGTTGCGATGCTGATTACCGATCTGGACGGCCGGGTGAATCTGAACACCGCGGGCAATTACTACGTGAACCCGTCGCTCGCCGGCATGAGCAAATTCCCAGGCGTCCAGAACCGGGTACACTCTTCGCTCCAGGGTATCGGCACGTGGGAAGTGAACCCCGGCAAAGTCTTCAATGCAAACGAAGCCTCGCGGATGGTCGTCGGCGATCCGACGCGTTCGCTGCATCCGCGTTACGGCTCGGATGTGATTCCGAACAAGCGCTGGTCCGCCAATCTCGGCGAAATCATCTTCCCGAACGTTCCCTCGCCAGGCTCGGGCGCTCACTGGTATGGCGCGGTCAGCTTTAGCGGCCAGCCGCCGAATTTGGCTTCGCCGCAATACTTCGCGGGATCTACCGGACACGAAACGTCAATGGTGTGGGGACCTCCGTACAAGGGCAACCCACAGGCGATGCCGGCGGGCTCGGATCCGCCCCGGCCCGACGAAACCAGCCGATATGGCAGCGGATGGTACATCCAGCTTCCGCCTTCACTGGTTCCGCCGGGTTACAACCCGTACTACGATGATCGATCCGATCATCCGATGCTGTTCAACCCGTATCTGGTCCGTTCGCGTCAGTCGGCGGCGATCGCGACTAACCCGAACGCTCCAACTCTCGACCGGACCTATGGTCCGGAGGAGATGCGGATTCTCAACGGCCAGTACAACTACGGCGACCTGACGAAGAGCGCGTTCTACCCGATGCAAGAACTGGTGCCGAACCCGCCGGGCCAACCGGTGTTGGCCCCGGACAGTTTGATGCAGCCATACTACCCGGCGAACCTTCCGAATCGGCGCTGGCTGGTGACAACACAGAGCAACGACATCAACATTCCCGGTTCAACGCCGTGGCTCGCCTCGTCGAATACGAATTACATGTTGAATCCGCCCAACACGACCGCTCCGAATCAACCCGTTGGCATTGGCAATCCGCCGACCTTCAATCTGGCCACCACGCCGGGCGGAACGGCCGATCATGACCAGTACATGCGTGCCAAGCTAACGGGACTTCTCGGGCCGGTGGACATCGATCGAAAATTGACTGATTATCGTTCCAATACGACCCAGCCGTATTCGCCGAACAATATGGGCTTCGCCCTCCAAGCGCTGCAGGACCGCCAGGCATTAGCGAAGGATATCTTCGATCGCCTGCGGTTCGCGACCATGGGGGACATCAACAATCCGATTTCGACGCCACCCGGTCCGGCTTACGACGCCCTGCGTTGGCTCGCACAGCTTGCCGTGAACATCGTCGACTACGTCGACAACGATGACATCATGACCGTTTGGCAGTGGAACCCGGCCGGCCCCGATGTCAAGTCGCAGTATGTCGTCGGCTTCGAGCGGCCGCGGCTGGTCATCAACGAGACCTACACGCGGTACGAGAACAACCCGACCGATCCCAAGAACGTCGACCCCAATACGGGCAATCCGAAAGCCGATCCGAATTTGGGCTACAGTCTGCGCATGTGGGTCGAGTTGCACAATCCGGTCACGCCCGGCAACGAAGCCGAGCGTACACTCGGCCCGGAAGGCAATGACCCGACGAATAAGCTGGGCGGTTATCGCGCCAAGCTGACCGACCAGCTCGGCGGCGCTGAGAAGACGGTCTACCGGCTTTTGATCACGAAGTATACGAAGGCAATGGCCCAGCCCGCGGGGGTGCCGTTCACGGACTTGATGGAAATGCGCAAGCCGGACAACGTCTTTGGCGATCCTGGCATGACCACGCCGATCATCAAGACAGTCGACTTCGCCAATGCAAACCAGGTCAAGAACGTCGATGCGGTGCGCGGCAAGACGATTGAGCCGAACATTGGCGCTGCAATACGGTGTGCCGGTGCCGCAGAACAACAGCTTCTATCTGTTGGGCCCGGCGGATGACATCGACGCCATGGCCATGGGCAACCAGCCAGCGACCTTGGCAGTCCAGCCGACTCCGATCAAGGCGCAATTGACCCACACGGAATTGCAGGCCACCCTGATGCAGGGCGCTGACATCGACGCGAACAACAAGCCGTTGTCGGCGCCCGGCTTCGTCTTGCAGCGGCTGGCGAATCCGTACATGGATGGCCCGCCAGGCAATCCAGCGAATCCGTACGTCACGATCGATTACCAGGAACCCGACTGGACGCTCGGCTCCGTCTACGATCGTGTGCAGGCAACCTTTGACGGGATGCGCAGATGCAGCCGGATTGGAACACCACCTACGCATGGGGCCGACGACAACCCTATGACGGGCGGATCAGCTGGCAGGATCCCAATCACTATCAGCAAGCCCCGCAGGCAGGCGTGCAGCCTCCGATGGGTACGTTTGGCAACTCGTTCAATAGGCACAATGGCCGGGCGGCGAACAATTACCCAGCCGCGAATTCGCAGAACGAAACGCTCGAACAGCCATTCCGGCCGCTCCTGCATCTCGACCGAATCGTACTGAACCCGGCGGAATTGCTGCACGTGACCGCGGTGAAGCCGTCCGAGTTGACCCACTCGTTCCAGATCAATCAGGGCAGCTCGCGCTGGGAACACACGGCCAATTGGCTGGACGATCCGCGGCCGCCAACCAATCCGCAAGGCGGTAACGGAGTGGCGCAGCCGTCGTACCTTTGGCGAGCCTTGCAATTCCTGAACGCCGAAGTCAATGTGGACGGCGTCGGCATCGGCGGCCGAGTGCCAGGCAAGGTGAACATCAACACCGTCTTTGCCAAGGAAGTGTTCGAGGCGGTCTGCGACCTCCAGGGAGGGAATCGATTTGCGCAAACCGACATCGATCGGGCATGGACCAAGCTGATCACCGATCCCACCAGCGGCCGCACGCCCGGGATGGTTAATCCCAATAACTGGGGAATCGGCTTAACTGATCAACCATACTGGGGAAATGCCACTGCCGCGATGATTGCCCCGGTGCCGCCTTTCACTCCCGCGACCGCGCTAATGGACCGGAATCGGACGATCATCCGGGAGGGCGCATTGTGGAACAACCAGCCCAACCTGGAGGACTATTCAACTCAACTGAACCAGGCCGGTGCTCTGCAGCGCTACGAGTTGATGTCCAAGGTCTTCAACCAGTTCACCACGCGAAGCAATTGCTTTGCTGTGTACATGACCGTCGGATACTTCGAAGTGCGGAATCCGGGACCCTACAACGAGGCCAACCGGCCGATCCTCGGCAAGGAAATGGGCACCGACGACGGGACGGTAACCCGGCATCGGTTCTTCTCCGTCATCGATCGAACTAACCTGTCGATCGAGCAACAGACGCCACCCTTCACGGCCAAGCAAGGCGCGGCGCCGGTCTATTTCACCTATCAACCGATGCCGCCGCCGCCCCAGCCCCCGGCGAACGTCAGTCCCGATCCGCAGACCGCGACTTTGGCATCCGTCGACGTGCGGATTCCGGTCTACGGACAGGATTCGGCAACGAGCGTGTTTGGGTATTACGACGGCAACCTCTGGGAGATTCAAGGGGGGGCCAATCCGGCAACTGCTCCGCAGTCCCTCGCTGCGCGGTTTATGCTCGACATCGGAGCAAACCAAGAGGAAGTCTATGTTCAGTCGATCGTTAATTACGATCAGTTCTCCGGCAGCGCTACATTGCGAGTGATGCCGCTCACCGGCGGCAACTTCCTGAGGGCACATTATCGAGGGGCCTGCCTGAGGCTTCGATCATGTGATCCGACCAACGCACGAGTGCTTTGCGACCCCGGCAACCCCGGGCCGCAGCCTGGGTTTAATTTCAAGTCGCCTCGGTATGCGGCGGTGGTGAAGTATGTCGAGCAGATGAAGTGATGCGTTCGTGCCTGATTTCATGGGACCGGCGATATGTTTGGTCCCATGAAATCAGGACATTGCCCGACCGGGTTGCCTCGAATTGATTTGGCGTAGAGTATATAATGATCAGACCACGATACCACGGAGTTCGACCATGAAGCCCAGGCTAACCACAGCCCGGCATCCAGCACGGCGAGGCTTTACCCTCATCGAATTGCTCGTCGTCATTGCCATCATCGCCATCCTGATCGGACTCCTGCTGCCGGCCGTTCAGAAGATTCGCGAAGCCGCGAATCGCGTGAGCTGCATGAATAATCTCAAGCAGCTAGGGCTGGCTATGCAGCACTATAGCGCCACAAACAACACGTTGCCGAGCGGCGGCGTGGGCAAGCTGGGCGATGAACTGAATAACAACGCCCTTTATCCGCCGTCATACACGGGGCTCAACAACCCGGACGGCAACAAGCGTCAGTGTGCGGGATGGGGATTTCAGATTCTGCCGTTCCTCGAACAAGAGAATACGTGGAAGGGTAGCAACCTCGCCTCGACGGACCTTGCCGCGGCCAACGCTACCTCGACCAATATGAAGGTGTTCCGTTGCCCGAGCCGTGGCGAGGCTCGGATCTTCACGGTGGGAAGCATCGCCAAGATTCATCCCTTGGGCCAGTTCTACGAGGGCAAACAGAGTCAAAGCGGCCAGTACAACAATTTGAACTCTGTTGACGCCGTGCAGAGTGATTACGCGGCAAATGGCGGCAACGCCACTGTCGCGAACGGACAGTTCACGCTCTTGTACGACGGCGCCACCATCCCATATGGACTTCCGAGCTTCGATACAAACAGTTACAACAAGCCCAAACGTCGGAGCTTTGACGATTTCCGAGATGGGCAGTCACAGACTGTAGTCATCGGCGAAAAGATCATTAATCGGAATCTGGTGAACCAAGCGCAATCGGACGACTACTACGGCTATGCGGCCGGGTGGAACTCTAGCGTGATTCGTTTTGGATTTTACCCGCCGGCCGGTGATTACCGGAGCAATATCCCCATTCCACCTCAGACGCCAGACGGCCTGCCGAATAGCGGCCGATTTGGCTCGGCGACACGTAGGGCAGGCGCTGTTCGTCTTCGGCGACGGCAGCGTGCGACCGGTGTCTTTCAATGTTTCACAGGGCATCTTCGCCGCGATTTGTGGGATATCGGATGGAGCCTCGGTCAGCGATTCCGATTACAATTGACCGTTTCTGACAAAGCACAAAAAGGGCAGGGGGCATTTCCCCTGCCCTTTTTGTTTTGCTGAGCCCTATTCGATGCGCACCCGACGCAAGGCGGTCATGTAACTTGATTCGAGATCGACTGGGACCGCGAGCACGGCATTGAGCCAGAGGGGGAGCGTCGGCAAGGGTTCGTCCAGTCCAAGTTGATGCTGCCAGAAATCGATGGTCGCCTTGCCATTGCGCAAGATCGGCCGATAGGCGACGGCGTAGAGTGTTCCCTTGCCCATCGCGGTGACGGCATCCGACGTCGCCAGTGGAATGATCTCATTGTGCAGATTGGCGGCACGGTCCGTTACGGTATCCACGACAATCACCGCAATGCTATTGTGCAAATAGCTGGCGCACTTGGTCGCGAAGGCCCGGCCTGCGTCCGCATCGTCTTTATTTCCAGGGCTGACCAATTCAATCGCGGCAATGAGCCTCGCGCCGCCAGAATCCTTGAAAACTCGGATTTCGAAGTCGTTGGCGAACGCGGTCTTCACGGATTGATGTGGGGTCCCTGGACTGTAAGTTCTCGGCAGGACCGCGATCGCAGCGCCCCCACTTTGTCCCGCATCACCAGCGGGCTGCCCGTTAGCCGATCCGGAATCGGCTCGGTCGCCATCAAATGTTCCCACATCAATTTCTACACTCGCCCCAGCGTGAACCTCCGGTTCGGCGAAGTATCTCTCTGGAAGCAATTCGTTCAGAGCGTCCGCCATCGAGTTGATCCAGCGCGAATGGAATGACTCCCAATGTCGCAATTCCTTCAAAGGCGAATGGAAATGGTCACGCAGTGGCATCGCTCGGAGCCTCTCGTAAGATTCCTCTTCCCTTAGATTATGACCGCAGGGCCGTTCGCATGAAAGTCCCGCTCAAGTGGCTCGCCGATCACGTGGACCTCGCCGGAATTGCACTTCCGGACCTGGTGGAACGCCTCACGCTCGCCGGTCTGGAAGTCAGCGGCGTACGGCTGCTTGGCTTGCCCGCACCACCCGGCCTAAAGGCCAAGCAAATCGAGCCGGGCCCGGTGTGGGAGTTGGACAAGATCGTCACCGCGAAGGTCCTGCAGATCGATCGCCATCCGAATGCCGACAAGCTCAAGCTGGTCACGCTCGAATACGGTGCGGCACAGCCGAAGACCGTGGTCACCGGTGCGCCGAACATCGCGGTCGGCGAATCGGGTCAAAAAGTCATCCTCGGCCTGCGTGGCAGCAAATACTTCATCGAGGAAGAAGACAAGCAGACCAAGCAAGCGCAAAGTCATCAAGACGCTCGAGCCGAAGGAATTGCGTGGCATCCCGAACGACGCCATGTGCATGTCCAACTTCGAGCTGGGCATTTCCGACGAGCACGAGGGGATCATTCTGCTGGAAGCCGACGCGCCGGTCGGCGTGCCGGCCGCGGAGTTCATGGGCGACGCAGTGCTGGAGATCGATGTGCTGCCGAACATGGCCCGCTGCCTGTCGATGATCGGCGTGGCCCGCGAGGTGGCGGCGATTTTCGACCGCGACGTCTGTGCTCCCCCCGCTAACGCTGCTCCCCCCGCTAACGCGGGAGGCTCGCTTATAAGCGAGCCTCCCGGTAAGAGCGAGCCTCCCGCGTTAGCGGGGGGAGCAGCGTTAGCGGGGGGAGAAAATGCAGCTACGGTCGAGATCGCCGACCCAAAGCTGTCAGCCCGCTATTCGGCGATGCTGATCAAGGACATCACGGTTGGTCCGTCGCCAGGCTGGATGCAACGACGGCTCACGCACGCCGGCATGCGGCCGATCAACAACGTCGTGGATGTGACCAACTACGTCATGCTCGAATGGGGTCAGCCGCTGCACGCATTCGATTACGACGTGCTCGTCCGGCGTGCCGGCGGGCAGACGCCGACGATCCTGGTGCGACCCGCCCAGGAAGGCGAGACGCTCAAGACGCTCGACGGCCAGGACCGCACGCTGACCCCGGAAACCCTCGTCATCGCCGACTCGGTCGGAGCGATTGCCCTGGCCGGCGTCATGGGCGGCCTGGAGACCGAGGTCACCGACGCGACGAAGAACGTACTTCTGGAATCGGCCAGTTTCGATTTCGTCAGCATTCGCCGGACTGCCCATCGGTTCAACTTGTTCAGCGAAGCGAGCACGCGCTTCAGCCGGGGCGTGCATCCGGAGATCGTCCTGCCGGCCGCCCGTCATGCCGCGAAGTTAATGGCCGAGTGTGCCGGCGGCCGCGTATTGAAGGGCGTCGTCGACGCTTACCCGGCGCCGCTGCCGACGCAGGTCGTTGCGTTGAAGAAAAGCGAAATTCGCCGACTGCTCGGCATCGACATCGCGGACGCGGAGGTGGAACGAGTGCTGACCGCCCTGCAATTCTCGCTGCTCAAAAGTGACGATGGCTGGAAAGTGACCGTGCCTCTGACGCGGCTGGACATTCAAGCCGGCGCTGCCGACCTGATCGAAGAGTTGGCCCGCATCAAGGGCTACGACCGCCTGCCCTCAACGCTATTGTCCGGCGAGTTGCCGCCGCAGCGAAGCAACCGGCCGTTAGTCCTCGAAGACCAAATACGCGACATCCTCGCTAACGCCGGCTTGCAGGAGTGCGTGACTTACTCGCTGACGATGACGGAGCGTGAAGCGAAACTGGGCGTGGCCGGGCCGTGGGTGGAGTTGATCAACCCGATCAGCCCCGATCGATCGGCGATGCGGAAGAACCTGCTGACCAATCTGCTCGATGTGGCGGCCGAGAATCTGAAGCACACGGATACGGTGAAGCTCTTCGAGATCGGGGCCACCTTCTTGCCAACGGCCGGCCAGCAACTGCCCGCGGAGCCGCGGCGGCTCGCGATTGTGTTGAGCGGCCGGCGATCGATGGATTCGTGGGACGAGCCGTTGAGCCAAAGTCCGGCGCAACTCGATTTCTACGACCTGAAGGGGGTCATCGAACGATTGGCGTCGGCGCTGCATCTGCCCGAGGTCAGCGTCCGACCGACGAAGGACGTGCCGTTCCTCCATCCCGGACGCGCGGCGGATTTGCTTGTCGCTGGTCGAGTGCTCGGCACGTTGGGCGAATTGCACCCGAAGACGGCGCTATCCTTGTTCGACGCGAAAACAGCGGAGCGCAGATTCCTGGCTGCCGACCTGGATCTGGATGCAATCCTCGAGACGGTTCCAGAGCGATTCGCATACAGTCCGGTGCCCGAACACCAGGCGGCGCTACGCGACGTTGCCGTGGTCGTTGATGAGGAACTGACCAATGAAGCGGTTTTGAATGAGATTCGTGCCGCGGGCGGCGAATTGCTGGCGGGAGTGCGCCTGTTCGACGTGTACCACGGCGAGTCGATCCCGGCGGGCAAGAAGAGCCTGGCTTATGCACTGACCTATCAGGCCGATCGCACGTTGAAGGATACGGAAATCGACAAAGCACACAAGAAAGTCGAAGACCGCCTGCGGCAGGTGTTGAAGGCAACCATACGGGGCAAGGAATAAGGGCCATGGCCGTCTGGCCGTCCGATCCGCGCACGGAGCGGAGCGGAGCGGAGTAAGCGGCAGCGAGCGCCAGCCGCTTACTCCGCTCCGCTCCGTGCGCGGCTCGGACGTTATTTGCGCGGTCCTGAGCTTTCTGATTTCTCCCACTTGACCAGCGGCACGTAGTAACAGAGCGCATAAAGCGGAAACAGACCCACTTCGAGATGAACCAAGGTTCCGACATGGAACAAGACGCCGATCCAGAGCGTTGCTTTTCGCGTGATTGGCATCCAGACGAGCAGAGGAAAAAGCAACTCCCAAACGAGCGTGATCCACGCCAGCAATTGCAATCCCTTATCGGGCAATGGCAAGTAATCGGGTGAGAAGTGTGCCCAGCTTGGGTTGTTGGCCACATAGTACATCACCGATCCATCGCGCCATGCGGGACCGAGCGCTTTGTAGTAACCGTTCATGAAGTACATGAGCGCCAGTTGAATCATCAAGAGCCGCAAGGGCCACGGATAAATCAACACCGGTCCTTTTGCGATTCGCGCCAACGGGTTCCTGCGAACGGCCCAGCAGCCATCCGATGGCAAGAAGATGAGCATGAAGAGCACGATCAGCTTGAGCTGATCGCCGCCGTTGTGAAGGGCGAGATTCGAGTTGGCGAACGAAACGGCCAACGCCCAACAGAACAGCGCCGCCAGTCGGGGCCGATAACCGACGAGCAGGGCGATCGTCGCGATTGCCCAAACACCAAGTGCGACTTGCGGCCCCCAAGTTGCCGGCAGCAAGCGAAGCAGCGACCATCGCCAGGAAGGCGGCGCGAACACCGGGGCCGTGACGGATGGGTCACCAAATCCCCCAGCGCCGTAGTACGATTGCAAGTTCGGCAGATAGAGAACGAGGATATCGAACAGCAGCACGATCCCGACGGCGATACGCGAGGCCGCCGCCCGCTCGACCGGTACGGGAACCGTCAGCCAGCGCCAGTTCCGCAGCGGCGGCGGCAAGGCAGGCGCGAGGCCAAGAACGGTCGGGGAGAGGCTTGCATCCGTCATTTGGATTTGACAAGTGTAGCACGCAACGGTTGTGCACGGGTTCGCCGGGCAGTATCTTCAACATTCCTCCGCAACTCGTCCGGGAATATCTCCATGTCATTCATTCGATTCGCCATGTCGATTGCACTGATTGGTCTGTCTGCAACCGTCGCAACGGCCGGCGACCTGCTTGCCGGCGCCTTCGCTCAGGACGTGACGCCGACCAAGTTCCCCGTCTCCGTCAACGGCAATATGTCGGACTTCCAGGCCAAAGGCGCCAACGATCCGCTGCACGCACGTTGCCTCGTTCTGGACGACGGGAAGACGAAGCTGGCGATCGTCGTTGTCGATAGCTGCATGCTGCCGCGCGAATTGATCGACGACGCCAAATCGCAGGCGGAAAAGCTCACCGGCATCCCCGCGGATCACATGCTCATTTCCGCGACGCACACGCACAGTGCCCCGACTTCGACCGGGGTCTTTCAGAGCGAGCCGGACCCGGACTACGTGAAGTTTCTGCCCAAGAAAATTGCCGAGGGGATCAAGATCGCTCACGATCGCCGTGTCCCGGCCCGAATCGGATTCGGTAAGGCTCGGGATGAAACTAATGTCTTCAATCGCCGCTGGAAGCGCGAGCACGCACTGATTCCCCCCGATCCGTTCGGCAACACGACCGATCGAGTGCAAATGAACCCCGGCATCCAGGCGAAGGGCTTGTTGGAGCCGGCCGGCCCAGTCGATCCAGACATTTCATTCGTTTCGGTGCAAACTCTGGACGGTAAGCCGCTTTGCCTGCTGGCCAACTACTCATTGCACTACGTCGGCGGCAACCCGGCGCTATCCGCGGATTACTATGGCGCCTTCGCCGACCGAATCAAGCAACTAGTCGCCAAGGACGCGAAGGACTTTGTTGGCATCATGTCGAACGGCACGAGCGGCGACGTGAACAACATTAACTTCGGCGGCCCGGCGATTAAATATGGCCCGGGCGAACGGATCCGAGTCGTCGCCGATGCCGTGGCGAAGAAGGTAGCGGAAGTGTATCCGAAAGTGGAATATCAGAGCGCCATACCTCTTGCGGTTGCAGAAAAGGACTTGCAACTCGGCGTCCGCAAACCAAGGGCAGGAGAGCTGGAGCGAGCGCACAACATCCTCGATGCCAACAAGGGGAAAAAGGTGCTGGTCGGCCGAGGCGCGATTTATGCCCGCGAGACTGTGTTGATTGCGAAGTATCCGGACCGCGTGCCAGTGAAGATCCAGGCCATGCGCATCGGCGACATTGGCATTGCGGCGATCCCGTGCGAGGTGTTCACGCAGATCGGCCTGGAGATCAAGAAGTCGAGCCCGTTCAAAAACACATTCACCATCGAACTGGCGAACGGCTACAACGGCTACCTGCCGACACCCGAGCAACACAAGCTCGGCGGCTACGAAACCTGGCGGGCCCGCTCGAGCTATCTGGAGGTCGAGGCGTCTGGTAAGATACTGGCGACTGCAAAGGAACTGTTGGCGAGGGTGGCGAAATGAAGACGGCTGCACGTCCCCGACGCAAGGCGAGTCCACGTGCGAATGGCCAGTTAACGCGCCGAGGTATCCGCATGTTCTTCGATGATGTGCAGATTCATATTCCCGGCTGGGTGGTCGATATCGAATCGTTTCGGCGCTGGACAAATACCGACGATTTTCCCGATCATGGTCATGTTTGGTGGCTTCACGGAGAGGTCTGGGCCGACATGAGCAAGGAACAACTCTTCAGTCACCTCGCTGTTAAGGAAGAATTTTTTCGCGTGTTGGGCAATATCGCCAAGTCGGACCGACCTGGAAGAGTCATCCCCGACGGTCTACTACTGAGTAACTTCGAGGCAGACATCTCCGGCAATCCGGATGCAACATTTGTTGCTGAGGAGACGTTGGCGTCCGACCGAGTCCGCCTCATTGAAGGCGCGCGTGGGGGATATGTCGAACTTCAGGGAACTCCCGACATGGTGATGGAAGTTGTCAGCGACAGCTCCGTGAAGAAAGACCTACTCACGCTTTACGAGGCATACTGGAAGTCCGGTGTGACGGAGTATTGGCTTGTCGATGCCCGGATCGAACCGATCCGATTCGATATATTTCAACACTCGGTGAAGGGGTTCAAGACTACGCGGAAGAAGCATGGTTGGGCGCGGTCGAGCGTCTTTGGAAAGTCATTCCGTTTGGACACGACGACGGATAAGCGCGGCCATCCGGAATTTACGCTCCATGTCCGCTAATCCCGCCATTGACGCCCCCTCTTGACCCGCCTACATTGGTTCTTTTACGTCGGCATCTACTCTGTAGAAAACGAACCGATCTGGGCGGCGAGCGATTCGTAGGACAGGTTTTCCAACCTGTCCTACGAATCGATTTCAAGCTTTCTCGTCGGGTTGGTTCCGTAGGACAGGTTGGAAAACCTGTCCTACGGAACCTCGCACCGGCTTTTCTACAAAGCAGTCGGCACCCCTTATCGCATCGGGCCGATGGACGACGCCATCCGCAAGGCCGAAGCTCTCGTCGAAGCGCTCGGCTATATCCGCACTTTCCGGGACCGCCTCGTCGTCATCAAGCTCGGCGGCAGCGCGATGGAAGATGCCGATGCGCTGCATGCCACGCTCCAATCAATCGTTTTACTAGAGACCGTTGGCCTGCGACCGGTCGTCGTTCACGGCGGCGGCAAGGCGATCGATCGGGCCATGGCGACCTCCGGGCTCGTGCCCCGCAAAGTTCAGGGCCGACGCTATACCGACGAGGCGACGCTGCGGATCGTCGTCGATGTCTTGACCAATGAGATCAACGCCGGAATTGTCCGCCAGATGCGCGAACTCGGCGGCCGAGCAGTCGCTCTTCATTCCGGCACGCTGCAATCACTCTTTGCCAGACGACTGACGTTGCCGAATCCCGGAGGCGAGGCGATCGACCTCGGGCTGGTCGGCGAAGTGAAGCGGGTCGACGGGCCATTGATTTCGGATCATGCAACCGCCGGCGTCGTGCCCGTCATCCCGTCCATCGCCTACGACGAAAATGGCGGATGGCTGAACGTGAATGCCGATACGGCCGCGTGTGCCCTCGCCGCCGAATTGAAGGCTGCCAAACTGGTGATGCTCACCGATACGCCGGGAATTCTTCGCAACCCGAAAGACCCAGGGTCGTTGATTTCCCACCTGGACGCGGCATCATGCCGTCAGCTCGTGACCGATCGAGTTATCGACGGCGGCATGATCCCCAAGGTCGAAGCCTGCTTCGACGCCCTTGCCGCCGGCGTGGGCAAGGTGCACGTAATTGACGGGCGCCGAAGATATTCGCTTCTTCTGGAAATCTTCACGGACACCGGCATCGGGACGGAAATTGTCCCATGATTTCAGTCCCCAGCCGGCAGTCACCAGTCACCAGTCATCAGTCCCCAGTCAAAAGTGGTGGAGACTGATGACTGATAACTGCCGACTGGTGACTGGTGACTGGTGACTGGTGACTGCCGGCTGGGGACTGGTGACTGGTGACTGCCGACTGGGGACTAAGGACTGGAGACTGAAAAAATGACATCCGCCGAAGTGATCAAGACATTCGATCGCTACGTCATTGCCAACTACACGCGCTACCCGGTCTGCCTGACGCGTGGCGAAGGTTCATACGTTTGGGATGCGGAGGGAAATCGCTATCTCGATCTATTCCCCGGCTGGGGCTGCGGACTCCTTGGTCATTGCCCGCCACGAGTCGTCAAGGCGGTTCAAGAGCAGGTCGCCGAACTGATCCATGTTCCCAATACTTGGTACACGCAAGCGCAGGGTCTTTTGGCCAAGGCTCTCAGCGAACGGACGAACTTCGACGGCCGAGCGTTCTTTTGCAACAGCGGCACGGAGGCAAACGAAGCCGCGATCAAGCTGGCCCGACTCAATGGTAAAGGCACCGGCTCAAATGGCAGCGATCGCTACAAGATCGTCACGATGCTCAATAGCTTCCATGGCCGCACCATGGGGGCTTTGAGTGCGACGGCCCAGCCGAAGTATCACCAGGGCGTTAGCCCGATGCTGCCGGGCTTCATCTATGTCCCCTTCGGCGATCTCGATGCCGTCTCGAAAGCGATCGATGGCGAGACGATCGCCATCCTGGTCGAACCCATTCAGGGCGAAGGGGGGATCAACCTGCCGCCCCTCGGACTACTTGCCCGGCCTTCGCGAACTGTGCGACCGCTATCGCCTGCTGCTGATGCTCGACGAAGTGCAGACCGGCATGGGCCGCACCGGCAAGTGGTACACGCATCAGCACTGGAATGTGAAGCCGGACATGCTCACGCTCGCGAAAGCCGTCGCTGGGGGCATTGCCCTCGGCGGCTTGCTAGCCCGTCCGGAAGTCGCGGAGAAACTGAAGCCCGGCACGCATGCCGCCACCTTCGGCGGCAATCCGATCGCATGCCGGGCGGCGCTCGGCGACGATTGAGACCATTGAAGCCGATGGCCTGCTCGAGCGAGCAAACCACATCGGCGAAGTGATTTCCACGCGATTTGAAGCCTTGAAGGCCAAATGTCCGCAGATTCGCGAAGTGCGCGTGAAGGGCGCGATGATCGGCATCCAGCTCGGTGTCGACGGCGCCCCAGTCGTCGCGGAATGCTTGAAACGCCGATTGCTCGTCAATTGCACGCATCAAACCGTGATCCGCCTGTTGCCCGCGTTAAACATTACGGACGCCCAATTGATCGAAGGTTGCTCGATCCTGGAAGAAGCTTTTCTCGGACTGAAATGAGAGGCGAGGAGTCAACGCTTGGCAATTGCGAATGACCGGGAACGCACGACGAACTGCCAATAACGAACTCCGTTGCTCCCGACTCCCGACCAAAACCTCAAAATCCCTCGAACAGCCAATGCGCCATTTTCTCACTGTGATCGATCACGATTCCGACACACTCAAGCACCTGCTCGGCCAGGCAGCCCGACTCAAGTCCGAGGTGGTTCACGGTCAATTCTCGGACAGCTTGAAACACAAGATCGTTGGTCTCGTGTTCGAGAAACCTTCGTTGCGAACGCGCGTAAGCTTCGAAGCCGGTGTCGCGCAGCTCGGCGGATCGAGCCTGTTTCAGGCCGGCAACGAGGTAGGTCTCGGCGTGCGCGAATCGGTCGCCGACTTCGCCCGAACCATGTCGCAATACGTGGATGCGATTGTTCTGCGCGTCTTTCGACACGCCACGGTCGAGGGGGTGGCGAATCATTCGTCGGTCCCGGTCGTCAATGGTCTTTCGGATACGTCGCATCCCTGCCAGGCGATGGCGGACTTGTTGACGGTCCAAGAATGCTTTGGCGAGATATCGGGAAGGACCATCGCCTTCATTGGCGATGGCAACAACGTCGCCCGGTCGCTCGCGGTTCTTTGCGGCAAGGTCGGTGCGAAGTTCGTTCTGTCTGCTCCGAATGGTTACGGGTTCCCGAGCGAATTCGTGGCGAACTACAAGAAGCACGTCGGCCCAAAACTTCCGCCGGAAGTGCGCGATCCGGCCAAGGCTGTCAAGAATGCCGACGTCATTTACACGGACGTCTGGACCAGCATGGGCCAGGAAGCGCGAACGCGAGCATCGGCTCAAGGAATTCGCCCCGTACCAGGTCAACGCCGCACTTTTGAAGAAGGCCCCAAAGCACGTCAAAGTCATGCACTGCCTGCCCGCCCACCGAGGCGAGGAAATCACGGACGACGTCATGGAAGGCCCCGCAAGCGTCGTCTTCCAGCAAGCCGGCAACCGCATGCACGCCCAGAAGGCGATCCTGGAGTGGCTGCTGAAGGAATGAGCCCCACACATGCCGCCGCTGCCCAAGATTCGCGGAACGCAAGTCGGTTTGCGATCAACTGCCGTCCTAGAGGCCATCAAGTCCGACATGCGGAGCGGGCGGTATCGATTCGATGACCCCGCCGGGCAGATTGGTGGCGTTCTTGATCCATCGGGCACATATCACATCATGGAGGGTCATCATCGGATGGCCGCGGCCCTTGAATTATTTCGCGAGACCGGGGAAGATCGGTTTGTGCTCGATTTGCTCGATTTTGGTCGGTGGGTAGAAGCCCTGGCTCCGCGATCAAGTCGGCCAATGCCGGGGCGATCTTGGCTCAAGTGGATTCGAAATCGGATCGGATATTAGGGATGACGACTTCATTGCTGAACTGTCGCGGATTTGACCTGGGACAATTCCACGTTCCTTCCTTCGAGGTTCGACCTGCTGAGGTGCTGACTCTCGCATTGCCAGCGTCTTCGGAATTGACCTCGATACTGGGCGAATTGCTGACTGGAATCCGACCGTCAGCGGATATCGAGATAATCGGTCAGAGCGTTCGAGCGACACCGGCCCGAGCGCGAACGGGATGGCGAGGCTTGTTTCCTGCACGACCCGCGGACTGGTTGATCGGCCAGGGCTTCACCCGATCGGAAGCAGATGTCGTGCTCGCACGTCATCAAATCGATAATCGGTTTCGGCTCAACCAATATGCGGCCACTCCAAAAATGCTACTCGGTTTAGAAGCGGTTTATCACCGTAGGCCGGACGTTATTGTTTTTGACACAACCGGCCTGGACCCGAACGGATGGAATCGAGTCCGAGCCTTAGTGCAGTCCAGACTAGGCGAGACAGCGGCTGTGTACCTTTCTTCGCCGATTGTGTCCCAGGGCAAGCGGTCAACACCCGTATTTCCGGAATCCTCGGTAGCGGAAGTCGTCGCCCGACCAGCCGTCTCGGTCTAACCAATAATGCGTCCCAACAATCGCTTGCCGAATCAACAATCTCCACAACCCACTAATTGATTCCGAGGAGTTCGAGCAAGCGATCGAACCGCGTGATCCGTTCTGCATCATCGCTCACAACCTCGGGTCCACCGGTTCGCTTTCAAGTGCCAGTACTCCGAACACGCACTCGTGGACGCGGCGCAGCGGCTCCCGCCGGATGAACCGCTCTAGCCCCTCCACGCCCAGGGCGAACTCGCCGAGGCGCCAGCGACCGCTTGTGGCCCAGCCCCCGATTGCGGAGCCGGGACAGGTTGTCGGCGGCGTCGTAATCCGGGCCGTAGATGATCCGCAGGTACTCCGGCCCCCGGCACTTCACGGCAGGTTGCGCCAACCCCCGCGTGCCGCGATGAATGAAGTCGAGTGGCTTCACCACCATTCCCTCGCCGCCCCGAGCGGTCAGGGCAGTCCACCACTCGACCCCCTCGGCTACGCCCGCCGGGTCGGTCACATCCACCAGCTTGTACTTCGTCGCCAGCAGCAACTCCGGGTCGGCACGGCAAACGTGGGCGAGCGTGTCCATGTGCCAGACGTGGGTCTTGTCCGTGTGAACCTTCCCCTCGGAGGCGAGCAGGTGGAACGGGCCCAGCTTCAGGTCGGTAATTGAGTTCACCGGCCAGCAGTAGCGCCGGTAGGCGTCCACGAACTTCGCGACGCCCGCTTCCCGCTGGCCGACCCGAGTTGCTACCCCTTCGACCTTGGACTTCTCGTCGCCGTTCAAGCGACCTGACGCCGAGGCGAGCGAGGCGACGGCCCGAGTGAGCGCCGCTCGTCCGGCCGACCCAACCGCTGCGTACTGCGACTTCAGGAGTTCCTGGGCCTTCGCCGACCACGGCAACAGTTCGCAATCCAGGCACACCCAGCCGGTGTTCAGTAAATCCCACAGCCCGGCAGCGGTGATCGCCGCCCGCACCCGTTCGAGGAGGCGGGATTCCAGTTCAGCGTCGGTGAAGAACCGCCGCCCGGTGCGCGTGGTGACGATCCCGATCTTACCATCGACGACGCCGAACCGCTCACGCGCCGCCGAGTCATCTCGGCAAACGACCACTACCGCCCGTGATCCCATGTGCTTCTCCTCGCAGATCACCTGCGGGGCGCCCTGGGTGCGGTAGTAGGCGAACGCCTCGGCCGGGTGTTCGAGCAGCCCCGGCTCAGCGGATGTCTCGCAGGGGGACATGGTGGGCGGCAAGTAGATCAACCACTTCGGGTCGGCGGCGAACCGGCTCATGACTTCCAGGGCGGCGGTGGCGTGGGCCTCCCGGACCGTCACGCTCCCTCGCAGCCGGGTCGAGACGATCCGCTTGCCCAGCACGTCCTCGGCGTCCAACAGGTCGTCGTGCGCTTGCTGGGCAGTGAGCGTCGGGGCCTGATTGGCTTGAGGAAGGAACGGCCGGGCCGGTTCGCAGTACGTCGCCGCCGCCGGAACCGAGACGAACTCGCGCTCCGGCCATCGCATGGCGGTCAGCTTGCCGCCGAACACGCAGCCGGTGTCGATATTCACCGTGTTGTTCAGCCACTCCGGCTTGGGCACCGGGGTGTGACCGTACACCACCGCCGCCGGGCCACGGTATTCCGCTGCCCAGTTGTGTCGCACCGGCAGCCCGAACTCGTCCGTTTCGCCGGTCGTCTCGCCGTACAGGCAGAAGTCCCGTACCTTGCCCGACCCCCGGCCCTGCATCTCCTGCTTCAGCCCGGCGTGGGCAACGACCAGCTTGCCGCCGTCGAGGACGTAGTGGCTGACGAGTCCGTCGAGGAACTCGGCCAGCGACTTCGTGAACGTTTCCTTCCAAGCGTCTGGCAGGGTGTCGATCTCGGCCAGCGTCCCGGCGAGGCCGTGGGTGATTTGCACGTCCCGGCCATTGAGCTTCTTGAGCAATTTCATGTCGTGGTTGCCGGGCACACACAACGCCGAGCCGGCCGCCACCATGTTGCGGGCGATCCGTAGCGCGTCGAGGACCCGTGGTCCCCGGTCGACGAGGTCGCCGACGAACACCGCCTTCCGCCCGTCGGGGTGGGCGTAGGACACGGTCCCCCAGCCCGGCTCGTCGGCGACCAGGATCTTCTGGTAGCCCAGTTGCACGAGTAGCCGCTCCAATTCGTCGGCGCACCCGTGAACGTCGCCGATGATGTCGAACGGGCCGGTGTCGGCCGCGCGGTCATTCCACAGCGGTACCCATTCTACGACCGCTGCCTCAATTGTTTCCGTGTCTCCGAGGACGAACACGTGGCGGAACCCCTCGCGCTTTAGGCCCCGGAGCGACCGCCGCAGTTGCGAGCGCTGGTTGCGGATGACGTGCGGGCCGAAGGTGCGGTCCGGGCGGGACCGGTTCCGTTCCTGACAGACCTCCTCGGGGAGATTCAGAACGACGGCGACGGGCAGGCAGTGGTACTTGCGGGCCAGGGCGACGAGCGGGGCACGGGCCTCGGGCTGCACGTTGGTGGCGTCCACGACGGTCAACCGCCCGAGGGCGAGCCGCTGGGCGGCGACGTAATGCAGCAGGGCAAACGCCTCGCCCGTCACTGCCTGGTTGTTCTCGTCGTCGCTGACCATCGCCCGGCAGGCATCCGATGACAGAACCTCGGTCGGCAGGAAGTGCTTGCGGGCGAAAGTGCTCTTCCCCGACCCGCTGGGGCCGATCAGTACGACGAGGCTCAGCTTGGGGATCTGGATGTTCACGGTTAGTCGGCCCAGTTCTCGAATCCCACCGGCTGAAGTGGTCGGCACGTCTAGGCCTCACAACTTTCGTTCGCCGAAGGTCACTTTATAAACCCATTCAATCGTGCCGACACTTTGACCGATCGCGTGTAGCCTTCGGTAAAGCGACGACGAGGAGGAGTATGGAACTCGCATCATTCCGGTTGGCCCCATCGCACCAAGTCGCAGTTCAAGCCACGACAACTCGTCCACGGCCAAGGAAAGTTGAAGGTGTATATGGATGGGTGTGAGTGTTTGATCGGACAACAGGCAACAAGTCCCGATAATCTCGGCCTCTGCCTCGCCGGTCTTGCGGGCAACGTGGGGGTATATTCCATCCAGGCTCTCACCGGTCCATTCGGCATGGATTTCCGCGAGAATGTCGGGGGCGAAGATTCGAGGCCGCTCGATGCGCTCCCGAAATTCCGGCGAATCGTCGATGGTACCCCCGACTGGTAGGGCAGAAAGGATCGCCCGAAGGCGACGACTCGCAAATATCTCTGATTTTGACGCCATCGTGACTCCGTTTCCTTCACTCTCACAAATCTTCCGGATTGAGTCAGTAATCCGAAGTCAGCGTACCGTTAACGCTATCCGGCGCCGGCATAGCAGTACCAAGTGATGAGCTTCAGCCCACGTCGGGGGTTCACACTTGGCGGCGAGTTGCAAGACTACCGACTCGGGAAGGGTTCGACTCGCTCTTTGTTCTGGCGAAGAATCCTTTCTAGCGGCGGCTCGATGTAGACGATCTCGATGCGGGCCTCGTAGTCGGCGAACAGGTCGATCCACCGCTGCCGGGTCTGACGCAGCAGGTTCGTGGCGTTGAAGGCAAACGACGGCCCGACCGCAGGAGTTCCCGGCACCGTTCTCGGGCCAGCTGGATCGACCTCGCCCTGGTCGTCGGTCGCTTCGACGTCGAGTTCGTCCCGAATGTCATCGAGTGAGACGACCGGCAAGTCCGGGCAGTTCGCCGCCAGCCAGGTGTCCTTGCCGCTGCCCGGCAGCCCCGACATCATCGTCACCGTGCAGCGATAGTCCTCGTGGGGAACGTAATGCAGGTTCGGCTGCGTCTGGCGGTAGAACAGGAACCGGGCGTGGTCGTTGGCGAACGGGTAGGGCTGATCGAAGCAGTCGTTCTCCTCGGCGACCAGCTTCCAGAGGTGCAGGTTCTCCTCGGGCCGGCCCATCTCGGCGGTAGTTCCGGCCTCGGGTGTCGGCGAGGGCAAACAGATAGAGCAGTGGTTGTTGACCCACCACGACAGCGAGATGACTTCGTGGCCGGGCTCGGGTCTTTCCAGGAGGAACGCCGGACGCCCGTGGAAGCGGACCAGCCGGGCGATCTCTTCCCGCATCGTCAGGTCGCAGCCCAGATCTCGCAGCACCGACCGTGCAGGTGCTCGCCCTTGACGGCGTGCTTGGGCGAAGTGATGCGCCCCGTGGTCGGGATCGACCTGCGAGGTCAGCGGCTTGGCCGCGTCGTGGAACAGCGCCGTGAAGATCAGCACCGTTCGCTCGTGCGGCGTCAGCGTCGGCCACTCGTCGAGCCTGCGGCAGTTGGGCGCAGACCATCTTCGTGTGGGTCCAGACATCCCCTTCGGCATGCCACCCGGCATCCTGCTGACAGTCCGCCATCGCTCGGCACCAAGGCTGGTCCTCGGCCCAGGCCAGGATGTCGTCGAGCGATGCGCGTCGATAGCTCGTCCCACGTCATGACCAGATGTCCGCTCCCTCTCTCGAGCAGATTCGGCACCATCGCCTGGTGCTGCCAGTGCTCGCTCTGCTTGACCTTCTCCACGAACTCGGGCCGCACGAACTTCGCCCGCCCGGTCACGACGCCGTCCGCTTCGGTTCGCAGGTACAGCCCTTCCATCAGGTTGTCCGTTCGCTTCGGTCAGCGGATTCTCGAACTCGCTGTCGAAGCGCGACGGACCGATCAATGCCGCGAGCTCGCTCCTGGTCGATGCGCCCCGATGTGGACGACGGGCACCGTTTGGATGCCAGTGCCTTCGAGCAGCGCGAGCCGTCGTTCCAGACTCAGGAAGTCCTCGATCTGCTTGTCGTAGATGTCGAACTCGAAGAAATAGTGCGGCAGCCGCCGGTAATGGACCGAGTGGCGGGCATAGAGCCATTCGCCGAAGAGGATGAAGCGATCCTCCAGCCGCTCCTCCAGCACGGCCCGCTTCACCGCCGTCCACTGCTTGAACAGGTCGTATTGCGGGTGCATCCCCGCGGTGATCAGATGCCCCCGGCACTGGAGCACCATCTGGCCGTCCGCCGTGAAGTGAATGCCGACGTTCGTGCCGTCGAGCTTCTCCTCGACGATCAGCGACTCGTCGGCGATGAATCGGCTGGATTCCGCCTCGCCCAGATGCTTGTCGTCGTCGCGTCCCCTTCGAGCCGAACAGGTGCGGAGTCCTCGGGTATTTGACGAATTCGTCATGGGAACTGCCCATGATCCGCCTCCTTCCGCTCGAAACACCCCCATCTGCGTCGGCGAGCCGTATGTGCGCATGTTCCGGCCCGATCGGCAGGAACCGCACCGAATATCCGAACCGAGAAGCGATGCCCGCCGCCCACTCCCGGAATTCCGCGCGGGTCCATTCGAAACGGTGGTCGGGGTGGCGGAACTTGCCGGCGGGCAGTGTCTCCCACGTCACGTTGAACTCCCGGTTCGGGGTCGTCAGCACGACCGAGCGGGGCCGGGCAAACTCGAACAGCACCCGCTCGAATGCCCGCAGCCGGGGCGGGTCCAGGTGTTCGACGACCTCGACGACGGAGGCGGCGTCGAATCCGTCCAGCCTCTTGTCCCGGTACATGAGCGACCCGTGGATCAGCTTGATTCGCTTCGCCTGGACGTCGGGCAGCCGCTCCAGCTTTAGCCGGCGGGCGGCGATTTCCAGGCTGCGGACGGAGACATCAAGCCCGACGATCTCCTCGAACTGCCGGTCCTTGAGCAGTTCCCGAATCAGTTTGCCCTCGCCGCACCCCAGGTCGAGAACTCGTTTCGCTCCGCTCGCCCGCAGTGCTGCCACGACCGCCCCGAGCCGCTGGTCGTTCAGGCTTATCGGTTTCTCCAGGCGATCCTCGGCCAGCTCCTTCTCGGACGGCTCGTCCTCCCCGTCGACCGGCTCTTCTTCATCGATGAGGCGGCTGAGGGCCATCCGGTACAGGCTCGGCCGGTTGCCCAGGTAGCGGCGGGCGATCTCGTCCCTGGCCGGGTGCCGGGCCAGCCAGCCCTCGCCCTTTGCCAGCAGTTTCTCCATCTCGTCGTGGCCGACGTAGTAATGCTTGCGGGCGTCGAACACCGGGATCAGGACATACAGGTGAGTCAACAACTCAGACAGCGTCCCCGTCCGCCGGATCGTCACCGAGAAGTATGGGCTCTCGCCCCACTCCGGGAACCGCTCGTCGAGTGGGTGGCGGACGGCTTCGACCTCATACCCCAGCGGCTCGAACACCGCCCGCAGGAACGGCTCGCCGCCCCGCACCGGCAGCACGTCGAGCCGCGCTTCGAGCGGAATCGGGGTCGTCACCAAATCATGGCGATCCTTGCACCGGCCCTGTAGGGCCGACCCGAATACCTGCGCGATAGCGACACTCAGGAATGACGAGGCGACATAGGGACGGTCGTTCACATACTGTGCGAGCAGGAAGTCCTGGTCCGGCCTCCGGCCCCGGACCAGCCCGACGGCGTCCACGTCGAGCAGAAGGCAGGCGGTGCAGCGACCCTCACCGACCTCAGGGTAGTAGGCGTGGGCGGTGCCGAAGCTCAAGTCGAACGACTGGAACTTGTCCGGGTGTTTGTGCAGCAGGTAGCCCAGGTCGCTGGCAGGTCGGTGGGTGGTGGAAATCGACAATAGCATCGGCTGCTCGGTACCTGCGGCCCTTTCAATGGCTTCCGGCCCCGGCCGGTTGTCGGCGGTGTCCCCCGACTGGAACCCGCGACCACATCTCCGACTGAACGAACTCGGTGAACGGACACCAAAAACCGGAACATGTTCGCCCGGGTCTAGTGCGAATCATGCTGTTGTACCCGGCAGGCCGGGCTAATGTACTGACTCGTGGCCAACTCCCGGTTCAGCCGGTGGAGGCGTGATCGCCCGTACTCAACATGCGGCAAGTAAATTGAACCGGACGTCAGGCCACGGCACCGCTGGTGGCTGGCACCAAGTTCCATAAACTGGCCCAGATTCGCCGTCGGTGCAACTCGCCGTGGCTAATCTATCTCCATGCGTCCCAACAATCGTTTGCCGAATCAGCTTCGACCGCTCTCGTTTGAGCTGGGCTTTACGCGCACCGCGGCTGGGAGTGTGCTCGTCCGCTGCGGGGCGACGACTGTTCTGTGTACGTGCAGCGTCGAGCCTTCTGTGCCGCCTTTCCTGGTCGGCACGGGCAAGGGCTGGATGACGGCCGAATATGCGATGCTTCCCGGCTCGACGCTTGGCCGCAAGGCTCGCGACAAGTTCGGCAAGGTCGATGGCCGCTCGGTCGAGATTCAGCGCTTGATTGGGCGCAGTCTGCGGGCGGTCACCGATTTGACGAAGCTTGGCGAGCGAACGCTCTGGCTCGATTGCGATGTCCTCGAGGCCGACGGCGGTACGCGAACCGCGGCCATTAACGGCGCCTTCGTGGCCCTGTGCATGGCGCTCAACAAGCACGTCGATCGCATCGGCCCGCCCGGTTCCGTTGTCACCGACAGCGTGGCCGCCATCAGCGTCGGCATCATTGATGGCGAAGAACGCCTCGACCTCGAATATGTCGAAGACCGGGATGCCGAAGTGGACATGAACCTGGTCATGACCGGCAGTGGGCGGTTTATCGAGGTCCAGGGCGCCGGCGAGGAGTCCACCTTTTCGGCGGACCAACTGATGCGCCTGATTTCGCTCGGGACTGAAGGAATCGCCGCGGTCACCCGATTGCAACGTTCGGCTCTTGGCGATGCCTGGCCGGTGAGTGAGCCCGGCGTGTAATGACCACATGGGCTCAACCCAGGGCTTGTCTTTGTTATTGTGGCATAGGCCTCCCGGCCTGTGCGGACTCACAGGCCGGGAGGCCTATGCCACAAGATCAGGACACGGCTCAACACATGCATTGCGCGGCTCGATTGCAACGAATCAACTTCCGTTGAATATGTCAGTTACGCCAGAAACACCGGAAAATGGATTGCAGGGCGCCTGACCGGGGGGTGCAATGCAAGGGAGAATGTGAGTGAAAGAGTGAAAAGGTAAGATGGAGTTGTTCAACTCTTGGGATGGACCGCATGCATCGCTCGATCGGCTGGATTCTTCTCGCATCGGCTTTGGCTGGCTGTAACCGTCAGCCGGCAAGCTCCACGTCTGCGACGTTGGCCCCGAGCGGTCCGCCCTGGTTTCAGGATGTGACCGAGCATGCTGGGCTGCACTTCCAGCACGAGTGCGGACCAACCACCGCCGACTTCTTCATGCCGCAGATCATGGGATCCGGCTGTGCCGTCATCGATTTCGATGGCGACGGGCTATTCGACATTTACCTGATCCATAACGGCGGACCAAACGGCGCGAAGAACCAGCTCTTTCACCAGCGCCCAGATCACACGTTTGAGGATGTCTCATCCGGCAGCGGGCTCGATGTCGCCGGCTTTGGGGTGGGCGTGGCCGTCGGCGACATGAATAACGATGGCTTACCCGACGTGCTCTTGACCGAGTATGGACGCACGCGCTTGTTCATCAACTTGGGAGGAGGCAAGTTTCGCGATATCAGCCGCGAAGCGGGCATCGACAATCCACTTTGGGGAACCGCCGCCGCATTCTTTGACTACGATCGCGACGGCTGGCTCGACCTGATTGTCGTCAACTACATCGATTACGATCGCTCGGTCCCGTGCGCGGATGGCGGCGGCAAGCCGGACTATTGCGGCCCAAAAATCTTTCCCGGCACGTCGGCGCGCTTGTTCCATAATCTCGGCAAATCGGACGGACGTTTTGAGGACGTAACGCTCAAGGCGGGACTCGCGGCCCACAAAGGCAAGGGACTCGGCGTGTTGTGCGCGGATTTCAACGGCGATGGCTGGCCCGATATCTTCGTCGCCAACGATCAGGCCGCCAATTATCTGTGGATCAACCAGCGCAACGGCACGTTTCACGAAGAAGCCGCGATCCACGGAGTCGCATACACCGGAACCGCGTCGCCCGCAGCGAACATGGGCATCGCCTGGTGCGATGTCGATGGCGACGGTCTGCCGGATCTATTTGTCACACATCTTGTCCAGGAAACGCATACGCTCTGGAAACAAGGTCCACGCGGATTCTTTCAAGACCTGACGGCCATATCGGGCGTGACCGCGAGCCCGCGAACGACCGGATTCGGCACCGCTCTGGCCGATTTCGATCGCGATGGCTGGCCCGACCTCGTGCTGGTGAATGGCGGCGTGGCCCGGAACCGCGACGCGACCGCGGGCTCGCCGCACTGGTCGCAATACAGCCAGCGCAATCAACTGTTTGTCAATGACGGGCAAGGCAAGCTCCGCGATATCTCGGAATCGAATCCGGCACTCTGCGGTACGCCCGGCATGGGCCGCGGCCTGGTCGTCTTCGACTACGATAACGACGGCGCGCCCGATCTCCTGATCACCGAAGTGGCCGGGCCCGCCCGTTTGCTGCGCAACATTGCCGCAACCGACGGACATTGGCTGACCATTCGAGCGACGATTCCAGCGCTCAAGCGCGATGCCTATGGCGCGGAAGTCACGGTCGTCGCCGGCGCGAAGCGCTTTCACCGCCTGCTCAATCCTGGCTATAGCTATTGCTCGAGCAACGATCCCCGAGTCCAATTGGGACTCGGTCCCGCGGACCATTACGAATCGATCGAAATCCGTTGGCCGGATGGACGTGCCGAGCGGTTTCCGGGCGGCCCCGCCAATCGCCAGATTGAGTTGCATGAAGGCGACGGGAAGGCGATCAAATGACGGCATCTTCGCTGGACCATTCGACATCGCGCGTTCGCCGGCGACTCGTCGTGGCCGCGATCGTCGTTGCAGTGGCGGGCGGAATCGCATACTACTTCCTTCGTCCGGGTCCGCCCGGTGTTCCCGTCATAGTCACCGATGGCCTCGATCCGGATGTGATCGCCGCGATCGATAAAGCGCGCGAAGCGGTCGATGCCGAACCGCGATCCGCCTCCAACTGGGGCGAACTCGGAATGGTTCTTTTCGCGCAGCGCCGTTACAACGACTGCATTCCCATCCTCGCCGAAGCCGAACAACTCGATCCGGCCGACGCTCGATGGCCATATCTACGCGGGCTGGCGCTCATCCTGGAACAGCCAGAACGGGGACTCAAGGCACTTCGGCACGCGGCCCAACTCAAGCCATCGCTTTCCAATCGATTGCGGCTCGCTGAGGAAGCGCTCAAGCTCGATCAGATTGATGAGGCAGAAGACCTGTTCACGACGCTGCACGACGAATCGCCGGAGAACCCGCGCGTGCAGTTGGGAATGGGAATGGTGCTTGCCCGGCGCGAGCGCTGGCCAGATGCGGTGCCCTATCTGAAGATGGCGTCCGAGCACCCGACGGCGAGGCGTTCGGGGCCAGTGGCGTTGGCGGCAGTGTACGCTCGCCTGGGCGACACGGCCGCGGCCGAGCGGGAGAACCAACGCGCTGCCGACGCTAGAGCCGATGTGCCGTGGCCGGATCCGATTCTGGCCGACGTGGAACGCCGCGAAGTGGCCCTGCAACCGCGAATTGATCGCGCATTACGAATGATTCGTGAACGACAACTGGACGAGGCCGATGAATTATTGACGGACATCGTGCAAAAGCGTCCCGAATCGGACGAAGCTCATTTGACACTGGCCAAGCTCCACATTCGCCGCAATCGCATGGACGACGCGGCGAAACAATTGCGCGAAGCCATCCGGCTCAATCCCGGGCAGATCGAAGCGCACTTCCTTCTGGGCGGCGTGCACATGGTTCGCCAGGAATATCCCGCCGCTGAGCAATGCTATCGACGAGCGATTGAACTCCGCCCCGCCTATGCGGCCGCCCATTTCGCGCTCGGCGAGTGTTATCGGAAAAGGAACATGAACCAGGCCGCGATGTCCGCATTTCGCGATACGATCCGCTGCCGGCCCGATCATGTCGGCGCCCAAGTCGAATTGGCCGACCTATTGCTTCACGACGGAAAGACCGAGGAAGCGATCACCCATTTGCATGATGCCCTGCGCATTGATGCAAAATCCGCGCGGGCCAGGGCACTACTCGAACTGGCGCAATCCAAAAAAGGAAAATGAGACTTGCGCTGCCAGAATGTGTGTCGTCAAACCATTTCCTAACTTGACCTCCGGGTTTACAATCTCACTTCCCCAACTTTGGTCGGAGCTTATCTTCATGCCATCGCGCCTCGTTCCCATTTTCGTCTCACTCTCATTTGCCGCAGTTCTAGTTGCCAAGGAAGGGCCCGTGGTCGCGCCGACGAACTGGCAGTCGCCGGCCGACGAAAAGAAACAGTTCCATTTGCCGGCCGGCTTCGAGGCGCAACTCGTCGCCAGCGAACCGGACATCATGAAGCCAATGCAGATGGCTTTTGACCTCAAGGGGCGACTTTGGCTCTGCACGTCGCAGGAATATCCCTTCCCCGCGCACGGCCGGCCCGGCCACGATCGGGTGATGGTCCTCTCGGACTTCGGCCCGGACGGCAAGGCGCGAAAGGCGGAAACGTTCGCGGACGGGCTCAACATTCCGATCGGCTGCCTGCCGTTGCCCGACGGCAAGTCGGTCATCGTTTCGAGCATCGACCCCGGACCGGACGGTTCGAAAAAAGATGCCGGCTGCTATATCTGGAAGCTCACCGACACGGATGGCGACGGCAAAGCCGACAAGCGCGAGCGGCTCTACGGCCCATTCGGCACTCGCGATACGCATGGCACCGTCAACTCGTTCACGTTAATGCCCGATGGCTGGATCTATGCCTGTCACGGCTACGCGAACGAAGACAATGTGAAAGGCCGCGACGGGCATCAGATTCACATGCAGAGCGGCAACACGTTTCGCTTCCGGCCAGACGGCAGCCGGATCGAGGTGTTTACACACGGACAAGTCAATCCGTTCGGCATGACGTTTGACCCGTGGTTCAATCTGTACACGGCCGATTGCCATTCCAAGCCAATCACGCAACTGATTCGCGGTGGATACTACCAGAGCTTCGGCAAGCCGAACGATGGGCTCGGCTTCGCTCCCGACATGATCAATCACGATCACGGATCAACCGGACTATGCGGGCTCTGCTGGTACGATGCCGATCACTTCCCAAAGGACTTTCATGGCATGTATCTGGGCAACGTTGTCAACAGCCGGATTAATTGGGATCACATCAAGTTTCACGGCTCCACGCCGGAAGCGATCGAACAGCCGGACTTTCTCGTGAGTGACGATTTCTGGTTCCGGCCAGTGGACATCAAGCTGGGTCCGGATGGGACGATGTACGTTTCGGATTTTTACAATAAGATCATCGGCCATTACGAAGTCCCGTTGACCGATCCGCGCCGCGATCGCAAAAGTGGCCGCATCTGGCGGATCGTCTACACGGGCAAAGATGGCAAGAACCCGATTCCGAAGCCGCCGGAAGACCTGACGAAAAAGACTTACGAGCAACTCGACACCCTGCTGGGCAACACGAACATCGCGCTCCGAATGCAGGCGACCCAGGCATTGATCAATCTGAATTTGATGGAGGGCTTGCAAAAAGAGGAGCCCGATCGTCCGGCCGTCTACTATGCGCACAAAATGTGGGCGGATGAGGCTCGGCCCATTCAGGAATTCCATCGCCGGGCAGACAAGAAGCACAAGGAGGTACCGGCCGACGGTGGCTTGTACGCAACTCATCGATACCGCCTGGAGACCGCTCAGGCCGAATGGGAAGCCGGCGACCGTCGCCGCGGGCACCAAATCGTCCGGGCTGCGACGGACGTTTTCAAGTCGACCATGATGCCGCAAGTCGCCCGTGCGGAAGCGGACTGGATGACGGCCGTGCCGAATCCCAAGAACTTGCCGCGGCTGTTGACAATGCTGCAACGCGTACCCGCCGAGGACACGCATCTCCACCATGCGATTCGAATCGCCTTGCGCGAAACCCTTCGCGATCCGGCGGCGTTCACGGCACTCAAGAGTCAAAAGCTCGACGACAAAATGGTTCGCGCGCTCGCCGACATCATGCCGGGTTTGCCGACTGGGGACGCCGGCAATTGCCTGATTGCCGCTTGCCAATCCTGGCGGGCAATCCGGGCCGCTTGCCCGCTTATGTGGAACACGCAACGCGCTACGGCGACGAAGTGAAAACCGTGTTCGACTTCGTCAGCAAACACAAGCCGGACGATGTGCGCCTGACGACGGCCCTGTTCCTCGCCTATCAACGCGGTATGCAACTGAAGGGCGGATTGCGATTCGACAAAGCCGATTTGGACTTCGCTCAACAACTGGTCAGCAAGGGGCTCGCCGATACCGACCCCTTCACGATCCAGCGCTGCTTTGACATTGCAACGGGGCTGAGGCTCAAGTCCGGCTTCGATCCGGTGGCCGCATTCGCCGCCCGCAAGGATCGGCATGAGAATCAGCGTGCCGCCGCCTTCGCGGCGATGTTGGCGCTCGATGCCAAGGCCGCGATTCCGCAGATCGGCAATGTGCTGGACGATGCCAGCCAGCCGGTCGCCGCGCGTGAAAAAGCTGCCCAGGCGCTCGGGGCGGCCGGCAGTCCCGAAGCGCTGAAATTGCTCGTCGCGGTCATCGAAAAGGCGCCGGCCCGGATGCAAACCGTGATCGCCGCGGCTCTGGTGGGCAAGCCGGAAGGAGCGGAACTGCTCTTGAAGACGGTTGCCGCTGGAAAAGCGTCCGGGCGACTGTTGCAGAATCGCATCGTCCAGACCAAGCTCAGAGAAAGCAGACTGCCCAAGGTCGATGAACGAATCGCGGAACTGACCAAGGGCCTTCCCACCGCCGATCAGCGAATGACGCAACTGATGAGTCAACGCCGGGCCGGCTACTCGAAAGCTAAGACCGATCTGAAGCTTGGCGCCTTGGCATTCAAGAACAACTGTGCCATCTGCCATCAAATGCGTGGTGAGGGCGCCAAGGTCGGCCCGCAACTCGACGGAATCGGTGGCCGTGGACTGGATCGATTGCTTGAAGATATCCTCGACCCTTCGCGCAACGTCGATCAGGCGATGCGATCGACCACGCTCTACTTGAAGGACACGCGAACGGTGTCGGGCCTGGTATTGCGTGAAGAAGGCGACGTGATCGTCATCGCCGACGTGCAGGGCAAGGAGCAGCGGGTTCCGAAGGCCGACGTGGAGGACCGGAAGATTTCGCTCCTGTCGCCAATGCCGGCCAACATGGCGGACACGATCAAGGAAGCGGATTTCTATAATCTGATGGCGTTTTTGCTGGAGCAGAAGACGAAGGAGAAGTGAGTAATCTCACGGCGTGGCGCCTCCGCCACGCGAAAGTCTTCCTCGGCTTTGTGAACCCACGCATACTTCCGGATAGCCGAGTGCGGAGTATTCGGAGACGGATACCGATAGGATTGAACGTAGCGCGCGGGAGCAGAGCGTTTCGCGGTCATAGGCTTATTCCACCGGCTCCGCCATGGCTGGTATTTCACGTGTTGCCGACACGTCTGGCAGGTGCGGGCTCTTCATCGGCAAGCGCATGATGAACTTGCTCCCCTTGCCGATCTTGCTTTCGACAACGACATCGCCTCCATGCTCGCGGAAGATCTTTCGGCTGACCGGCAGGCCGAGACCCGTGCCTCGCGAACCCTTGGTGCTCGTGAACGGTTTGAAAATCTCGTTCAATTGTTCTGGTGGAACTCCAGGACCGTGATCGAGCACCACGATTCGAACCCATTGCCCGCCCGGTTCTAAGAGTGTCTGCACGCCGACATAGGGGTCTTCGCACCCTTCGACCGCATCGAGAGCATTGCTCAGGATGTTCAGAACGGCCTTGTGCACGCCGTCGGGGTCGGCGGGAACCAATGGCAGGGTGTTGGATAGCCGCACGTCCAACCGGATTTCCTTTTCGACCGCCCGGCCACGAATGACCTCGACGACGTCTTCGATGACTTTGTTCAAGTCGGTGTTTTCGATTGCCGGATCGCGTTCCTTGGAAAAGGACAACATGTCCATCACGAGATCGTGAATCTTGGACTGGTTCTTTTCGACGAGCCGCCAACCCTTGTGGAGCATGTTGTCGTCGTGGTCGCTCATGGCGGCCCGAACCATATCGCTGCCGAAAACGATTCCCTGCATGATGTTCTTGATGTGGTGCGATAGCGCCGCGATGGTCTGCCCGATTGCCGCGAGCCGCTCGCCCTGAACCATCGCCTGGTGGTAGCGCGTCTCCTCGACGGCCAGCGCCGCCTGGTGAGCGATGGCGATCGCCAGCGAAAGGTGTTCCTCGGTCAGGCTGGCAGTCAGTTCTTCCTTGCCCTCCGCGACCAATCGCTTGGTATTCGTCACCGTGTCGAGGAACAACACTCCGTGCGTCTCGTGCCGACCCTTCATCGGCACGCAGACGACCTCGCGGATGTTGAAACGCGTGATGCTATTGCCCGGTGCGAAGCGGGCATCGCGGGCCGCGTCCGAGATCAGTGCCCCCTGCTTGTGTTCCAGCACCCAGTCCATGATAGTCCGGCTGACCGTCATCTTCTCCTGGCGATTCACCCCCTCGCGAAAGCGAAGAGCGGCCGGCTCGAATTCATCGCTCTCCGGGCTGCGCAACATGATGCAGCCGTGATCGGCCGGGATCGAGTTGAAGATCAATTCGAGGATGCGATCGAGAAGTTGATCGAGATCGAGGATGTGGCTGACCGCCTGCGTCGTCTCGTACATCACGCTCAGGCTCGCCAGCCGAGTCTTCAGCCACTGCGTGCCGGCCTGCTCCGGCCGGGCGAGTATGCGACTGCCTTCATCCTCGGCGACCGTTTTGACGATGGCCGATGGAACCTCATCGTCCTTTTTCGTGATCAGGCGAATCTGATTGGCAATGCCCGACGCTCCCGTGGGCCGCTCGGCACGCGCGGAACTGAAGACCATGATCGTTTGGCCGACGGTCAAATGGTCGCCGGGCTGGAGGGCCACTTCGTGGACCGGCTGCGTGTTGACCAGAGTTCCGTTCGCGCTGCCAACGTCGCGGAGTTGATAAACGTCGTCGCGAGCAGTAATCTCCGCATGCTTGCGCGACACCTCGGTGTCGTGGAGGACAACACGACTGGTCCGATCGCGGCCAATGGATACTGAGCCATCGGCCGGCAATTCGAACTGCCGGCCTTCGTCGGGGCCTTTAATGACAATCAGTCGTGCCACGCATTGTGTCCTCGATGACACTTGTACGGTATCTGCCGGCGCAGGGTTGGCGTCAAGCGCGGATCACTCGTCTATTCGTACTTCTCTTTGATCAGCCACGGATCTTTCGTTGCCTTTTGCCAGGTGAGGAGCTTGCCCCTCAGATCTTTCAAGACGTCGGCATAGGCAGGATCGTCGGCAACGTTCTTCAATTCGTTCGGGTCCTTGACGAGATCAAACAGCTCCTCTTTGGGCCGATGCTCAAACGACTGGCGTGAACGCTGTCCCAGCATCGTATCGTTCCGATTGAGCACGCCCTGCCACGAAGCGGAGTTGTAGACGTCGCTGGCGAATGGATACTGCAACGGATAGGCCAAATTGCGAATCAATTTGTGTGTGCGCGTCCGAATCATCCGCATCGGGTAATACATCGTGATTTCGTGGAATTGATGCGAGGCGTACACGATGTTTCGGTCCTTCGCGTCTTCCTGTTCCAGGATCGGCAGCCAGCTTCGGCCGTGCATTGCCGCCGCTGGCTTGACGCCAGCCCAATCCAGAATGGTCGGGGCGATGTCCGTAAAGCTTACCATCGCGTTGTTCACAACCCCCGCCTTCTTCGCGCTGGGGGAATGAACGATTACAGGCAGATGGATTCCGGCGTCGTATAGCGTAGTTTTTGCTCCCGGAAAGGGGATGCCGTTATCGCTCACGAAAATGACGAGGGTGTTGTCGTCCCGCTTGGCCTGCTTGAGTTCCTGCAATACCGCGCCGATGCCAAAATCGAGCCGGGCCGCAGCGCCATAGTAGTCGGCGAGATCGGCCCGCACCTCCGGAGTGTCGGAAAGGTGATAAGGAATTGGCATGTCCTTCGGGTCGAATGTCACTTGCGGGACGCCCTTGTATCGGACGGTCGAGTCGAATCCCTGCCGTGCCCGGTGAGGATCGGTAAAGCCGACCAGCAGGAAAAACGGCCGTTCATCATTGTCCGCGAAGAACTTCTTGGCTGCTTGCGCGATGGCCGCGCCGTTCCGGCCATTGACCGGCGCCTGCACGTCCCAGGGATACACTTCCGGCGGCTGGACGTGCAGCTTGGCGATGACTCCAGTTCGATAGCCCGCTGCTTTGAGCAACTTGGGCACGCTTTGAACATTGCGAAATGTGTAGGAGTTGTGCGTGGCGTGTGCGAGTCCATACTGACCGCATTCGTGGGTCGGGAGTCCAGTGAGTATGGTCGCGCGACTGGGCGAGCAACTCGAAACGCTCGCGAAGCCGTTGGTGAACCGAGTCCCCCTAGCTGCCAGCGCGTCGATATTGGGAGTTTTGGCCACCTTGTTGCCATAACAGCCGACCTCCATGCCCAGGTCGTCGGCGATCAGGAGTAGAACATTTCGCCTCGGCTCATTGGCGGCAGCAAGCGGGCCGGCGAAAACGATGACAAGAAGAAGGGTGACCAATCGCATGACGAGTTCTCCGGGACTTGGCGAACCAATGAAGCTCCCGAGGCGTCAGACTACACGCACGGACCGCGATGTGCCAGTCGCACAGGTGAAAGACTGCGCGTTGCAAACGCGGTATTCTTCTTGTGTCACGTGTCCGCACTCGCCGTACACTATTCCCTTTCGGAAAGGGTTTGCCGACGTGTTCGATCGCTCCGCTCGCCCTTATTTTTGGATGCTCGCCGGCTGCGGGTCGTTCTCCATCATGTCCGTGCTGGCCCACGCTGCTGGCGAGCGCTGCAACTGGCAGACCGTGGCGTTTTTTCGGGCCTTCCTTGTCCTGACATTCGTTGGCACGTTTTCCCTGGCTACCGGCACCAAGCTCGTCTTCTTTCGGCCACGCAAGCTCTGGATTCGCTCGATTGCCGGCAGCCTGAGCCTGGTGATGGCCTTTTATGCCCTGTCGAAATTGAAAGCGTCCACCGTCGTCACGCTTTCCAATACGTTTCCAATATGGGTCGCGCTGTTGTCGTGGCCGGTTCTGGGCGTGTTGCCGTCGCCGCGCGTCTGGCTTGCGGTCGGCTTCGGCGTCGCGGGCGTGTATGTGATTCAGCTTCCCCACGGGGTTGAAAATGATTTTGCCATAGTTATTGCACTCGCCAGCGCCGCTTCCACGTCGATTGCCATGATCGGCTTGCACAAACTGCGGGGAGTCAACCCCAATGCCGTCGTCGTTCATTTCTCCTTCGTGGCGACGATGGCCAGTTCTGCTGCCTTTTTCCTGTTCAAGCCCCGCGAAGGCGCCATGCCGTTCTATCGGCCCGAGGCGATCGCCCTCTTGCTAGGCGTGGGCCTGACCGCCAGCATCGGACAGATGTTTCTGACCCGAGCGTTCGCCGCCGGCGAACCGGCAAAAGTGTCGGTTGTTGGTCTCTCGCAAGTGGTCTTCACGCTCATCATCGATTTCGCATTCACAGATCATCACGTGACAACTCCCGCAATCATCGGTACACTGCTGATCCTGGCGCCGACGGCGTGGGTCATGCTCGACCGCCGAAGGGAAAGCACGACCGTTCCGGAACTGGTCGTCCCCACGACCGACCTCGCACTCGCGGCGGATCCGGACGAACACGATGGAACAATGGCATCAGACATCCGCGTCCGAGGCGTGACGCGACGATAAGGCTAAGTAGCCCTATCAGCTCGCTGTGCGTCAGGGGCTTTATCGTCTTCGCGCGAATTGAAAAAGGACAAGAACCCGGGAGCCTGAAATGACTCGAGTTCGCTTCGTCGCTCTATTACTCTTTCTCGTCGCTTCAACCGCGGATGCCGGTGACCTTGCCGATAAGATTCGCGCGATCACCGAGGCGCCCGAATACAAGCCCGCCCGCTGGGGCATACTCGTCGTCGACGCAAAGACTGGCTCCAGCATATACGAAACGAACGCCGACAAACTTTTTCTGCCTGCCTCGACGACCAAGCTTTACACCTGTGCCAATGCCTTGAACGAGTTCGGGCCGGACTTCCATTTCATCACCCCCGTGTATCGCCATGGCGAAGTGAAGAATCGCGTGCTCGATGGCGACCTCGTCCTCGTGGCGAGTGGCGACCTCACATTCGGCGGGCGACGCACCAAATCGGGAAGCACTGCATTCACGGACTCCGACCACACCTATGCCAACGGCGGGTCGATGGATGCCATTCTTACGGAGACGAATCCGCTTTACGCGCTGAACGAGTTGGCCCGCCAGGTGGCCGCGGGGATCTCCGAAGTGAAGGGCGAAATCTTCATTGACGATCGCTTATTCGCACGCACCCGAGCCACGGGCAGCGGTCCGCAGGTCGTTGCGCCCATCATCGTCAATGACAACGTAGTCGATCTGATCATCATGCCGGGAAAAAAAGCAGGCGATCCCGCGATTGTGAAAATGCGGCCGGAATCCGCGTACTTTCAAATGGATGCCGATGTGCAGACCAGCAAGGAGAACAGCGGCACAACGGTCACACTGGAAGCGACCGGCTTCAATCAGTTCACGGTACGTGGCCAGATTCCGGTCAATTCCTTGCCGGCAATTCGAATTCTTCCAGTCGACGAACCGACCGGCTTTGCTCGGGCGCTATTTATCGAGGCGCTGCGGCGACATGGAGTCCGAATTGCCGCAAGCCTGCACCGACCCCGACGACTCGACCTCCCGTCGCGCACGGCAGAGTCGGGACTGGTCCGCGTCGCCGAGTATCAATCCGAGCCTTTCGCCGAAGCAATCAAGGTCACGCTCAAGGTCAGCCACAATCTCTACGCGAGTACGCTTCCCGTGCTGGTGGGAGTCAAGCATGGCGACGCGACGGTCAAGGGGGGATTACGCAGCGAAGCCAAGATGCTTAAGAGATTTGGCATCGATCCAAGGCTTGTTTCGTTCGCGAGCGGAGCGGGCGGCGGCCAGGCCGATTCGACCACGCCGCGCGCGACGGTCGCTTTGCTTCGCGCGATGGCGAAGCATCCCGCCGCGAAGGAATACTTCGACGCATTGCCAGTGCTGGGCATCGACGGCACTCTCGCCGATGCAGTCGGCAAGGACAGCCCGGCGCACGGCAAGGTCCATGCGAAAACCGGGACTCTCGCTTGGCTTGACGTCTTGAATGACCGGCTACTTCTGCGAAGCAAGGCCTTGGCCGGCGAAATCGACACGGCCAAGGGCGCCAAGCTCTTCTTCGCGATGTTCCTCAATGACTTTCCCATGCCGGAGAGCGGCTCCGCTAGCGATCAAGGAAAAGTGCTCGGCAAGATCTGCGAAACGATCTACAAGTACGGTCCTTGAACCGCCACGATTCACGATTGGTTTGCCGTCGCCGCCAAATTGGCCAGCGCCGCGCGGCTTGCGTGGCGCTGGCGCCATCGAGCGTAGGGATACCCAATCCGCGTAAGCCAATGACCGGGCCGCGACCATGAAGTCAGCGACGCCGTCACTTCTCCCGTCTCCCGGTCCTTTTCGACGGCGAATGTTTCCTCGCCAAGTTCGGCGTGCCCAGCCAATGTGCGATACGTGAAGCCAGTCCGACCGGGCTCGTCTATCAGTTCAATTACACGGCTGGCGACAAACATTCGCAGTCCGGGCAGCAGCCGATACGTCAGACCGACGGTATCGCCAACCCGGACCGGAGTATTCTCCATGACTCTGGTGATCAGCCATGAAGGGAAAACACGATAATCGAGAATGGCGGAAGCGACCCGTCGAAATGGCCCGTCCGCAAGCGGATCGCCGGGGGGCTCGCGGCCCACAACTCGTGCATAGCGGTCGCGATCGTCCGACGGCTGTGGGCCATTCCGGATCCCCGCTGGATAGTCGCGACTAATCCATCGCTTGAGATCAGCTTTGCAAGTGGGAAACAAGATCATCATGACGAACTAACCGCGACTCCATCAACCGCACAACTTCAACGTGTCGGCGCGACTCGAAGTATTGGAAGTTCATTTCTTTTCCGGAATCAGCTCCGCGGCTATAAGCCGGTCCTTGCCGCGAATATAGAGCAAGCCGTGCGAAACTACCGGCGCCGCCCAGGAAGGACTGTCGAGATCCGTCTTCCACTTCGTTACCAGGTCGAATCGCTTCGGGTTCACATTCAGGAGCATCAGAATGCCCGTTTCGCTCAGACAGAGTAAGTGACCGTCGATCAACGTCAGAGAACAGCGAGAAAGATCCGACTCCTGCCACATGATTTTGCCAGTTGCCAGTTCGACGCACCGCAGTTTGGCCTCATTTTCATGCCGGCCGCTGCAGCCATACACGTAGCCAGCCACATGGATCGGCGTGTTCCAGTGACAGGCCAGACTGCGATCCTCGCGATCCTTTTCGCCATCGGTCCATATGGGCGTGCACTTGCCCGGCTGCACTTTCAAGAATGCCGCCCCCGGGCCGTAGCACTCGCTAATGAGCACCTTGTCGCCAACCACCAACGGATTGCTGGCATTGACGCTTTCTTCCACCTTGGCTCGCCACGGAAAATGGAAATCCTGCTTTCCATACTTGGGGTCGAAACCGATCAATCCGCCGCGCGCGAAATAGAAGCACCAGCGGCGGCCGCCGATCGTCGTCACGATCGGACTCGAATACGATGCGAGTTCGGTGGAGAAGTGATAAAACTCCTTGCCGGTAAGCTTGTTGAACGCCACGATGCAGGTTCCGTTGCCCTTGACCTCGCGAAAATCGACCGGTCTTGGTCCCGGCTTGCTGCCGCCGACGGGGACGATCAAGAGATCGCCTTCGATGATCGGAACGCTGCCGACGCCGAAGAAGTTCTGCTGGATGTGATACTCCTTGGCCGTGTCGATCTTCCAAATCGGTTTGCCGTCGGCCACGGCGAGGCAATGCAGCATTCCTTCGGGACCTTCGATATAGACGCGATCGTCATCGACCACCGGAGCAGCGCGAGGGCCGGGGCTATAGCCGTAACGATCCACGTAATTCGTCGGATACTCGAATTTCCAGAGCAGCTTGCCGGTCTCCGCGTTACGGCACGTCAGGCGATCATCGTCGCCGAAGCGATCGAAGTGAAACAACCGGCCCCGGCTAATGACTGGCGCCGAAAAGCCGAGGCCCATTGGAACTTCCCAGATGACCTTCAGGCCTTCGCGAGGCCATTTCGTCAGAATGCCCGTCTCGGTCGACACGCTGTTCGATGTCGGTCCGAGGAAGTGCGGCCAGTCGGAGCCCGACTTCCGAGTTCCCAGGTTGGTCGGCGACTCCGCCAGGGCCGCGGATACCAAAATGAGTCCCAATACGAACACACGCATGACGACAATCCGGAAAGGTAGAACCAAGTAATAACCATCAACGAGCCGGAATGAATTCAATTCATGTCTTTGGCTTCTTTCGTGGTTTTTACGGGTTGAGTTGTTGGCCGTCGATGTAGACGGCTCGGATATTCAGGTCGCAATCCGCGACGACAAGATCCGCCTTCTTGCCAACGGCGATGCTCCCCACCTCCGCGTCGACGCCCGCAATTCGCGCTGGCGTCAGCGACGCCATTCGCACCACCTCGTGCAACGGAGCACCGGTCGCCTGGCGAAAGGTTCGGACGGCGTGATCGAGTCCCGTGACGCCCGAAGCGAGTGCCTTGCCATCAAGCGTGACACCGACATCATCGAGCTTTCGCACTGGTTCACCGCCGTCGAGTGGGCCAAAGATGTACTCGCCGTCCGGCAAATCCAGAGCGCGCATCGCATCGGTCACCAGTGCGAGCCGATCCGGGCCCTTCACTTTGTAGGCGAGTTTGAGCAGAGCGGGAGCAAGGTGCTTTCCGTCCGCGATGACCTCGGTCGTCAATTCATCGAAGAAAAGGGTGGCTTCCATGACGCCGCCACGCATCGGGTAGGTTTGCGTTTGCCGCAGCCGCGCGCGATCGGACATCGCGCAGAACAGATGATCGATGTGCCGCACGCCCCAACCGATTGCAGCCTCAATTTGTTCGAATGTCGCATGGGAATGGCCGGCATTACAGCGAATGCCACTCGCGCGGCAGGCGCGACAAAGCCCTCGGCGCCCGGCAATTCTGGGGCGACGGTCGCGTTGCGAATATCGGCGGCGAACGCAAGATAGGGCTCGTAGTCGGCCGGAGTCGGGGCCCGCACCGTAGCGGCTGGGTGGCAACCGCGTGCTTCCGGCGCGAAATAAGGCCCATATATGTGCGCGCCCAGCACTTTGGCGCCGCCGGTCTGCCGATCGCGGAATTCCCCGACCAATCGGAGGAATAGCATGTGCTGCTCATGCCGTGCGACAGTCGTGGTTGGCGTGCAACTGGCTGTTCCATGCCGAGCATGGGACGCCAGGACGGTGCGAAATGCCTCCGCCGTTCCATCCATGAAATCGGCCCCGCCGCCGCCATGAACGTGCAAATCGACAAAACCGGGGAGCAAGTAGCCGCCATCCAGATCGATCACGGTCAGGCCGGAGGGCGAGCGAGTATTTGTTGGGCCAACGTGCTGAATGCGATCGTCGAGGGTTAGCAATTCGCCATCGGGCAGCAGGCCATCGGCAAGGACGATTGTGCCGTTGATAAATCGAAACATGACAAAACACTTAAGGAGACGCGGCTAGTAGCCGGAACGCCGATCAGGGGCGGACCGGTTCACCCGCACTTTCAGCAAAGTTTACCGCAACGCGTGGAATGCGGCGACCGGCGTTGTCGGTTCGGAACGCATTTTCGGCAAGACACACAGCGGGGGTACCCCTGGGACCGGAGGGAATTCCCGTTAACGGGTTAAAGTGGCGAACCCAGGGGGTCGAAAACCAAT
This sequence comes from uncultured Gemmataceae bacterium, assembly GCA_963773845.1. Classification (GTDB taxonomy): domain Bacteria; phylum Planctomycetota; class Planctomycetia; order Gemmatales; family Gemmataceae; genus SIAJ01. Next base: position 1,050,289 of record CAVZCU010000009.1, on the reverse strand, counting down.
CTTGGTGAGCGACCCTCGTTTCTTCAGGAGGGTGCCGGGTGACCCCGCCCGCCGGCGGATGGTTCCCGCGGATGTGACAGGAAGTTTGATCGAGCACGGGATTGCCGGCCACGCATCCCTGAATTGCCCGATCCCATCGGAGGTCAATCCCAGTGAACGCTGCTGTGCTCTTGTTCTCGGCGTGTCTGGCTGGTGCAGACCCAACGCCTCCACCGCCGACGGGCCAGGCTCCGGTCGTCGCCTATCCGGGATATCCCGGCTATTCCGACGATTGTTGTGGCAAGTCGAAATGCGGTGATTGCTGCTGCTTGAAAGAGAAGTGTCAGTGCATCAAGGAAAAATGTCATTGCTTGAAGGAAAAGTGCTGCTCGTGCTTGGAAAAAATCAAATCCAAGCTGTGCTGCTGGAAGAACTGCTGGAAGAAGTGTTGCGATAATTGCGATTGCTGCGGCAAGTCGTGCTGCTGCGATAAGGGCGGCTACTACGGACAGAATCAGGGTTGTGCGCCTGCGCCCGTCGCTATGTCCCCAGCTCCCGCTCCGGTCGCCGTGGCGCCCGCCCCGGTGTACTACAAGCAGGATTGCTGTGGCAAGGCTTGCTGCTGCGAAAAGGGGATGAAGGGCGATTGCTGCGGCAAGGCGAATTGCTGCGAGAAGATCTGCTGCAAGACCGATTGCTGCGACAAGGGCTGCTGCGAGAAGTTCTGCGCCAAGGTGCATTGCTTCCTGCACAAGTGCAAGTCGAAGCTCTGCTGCTGCTGCAATAAGGGTGAGTCGAACGGTTGCGACGGCGGCTGCGGCACCGCGGCCGCGCCCCAGGGCTGTGGGTCAACGGTGATTCCGCCCGCGGCTCCGATCGCCCCGATGCCGCAACGTCCGTCCAGCCCGAATAAGATTCCCGAAAAGGTCGGCATGAACCCCATCCCGGGGCCGATCACGGTCAGCGCCACTCAGCGGACGATCGATTGAAACTGTCTGGCAACTGACGCTGGTTGATTCTGTTTTTTCCGTGAAGCCCGCGACAGTTGTCGCGGGCTTCATTCATTTCGACTTCCCCTTGACCCAATTCCACTCCGCGTTACTATCCCGGCGCGAGACCTACTGCGTTTGGGAGTGGGACGATGAAACGCGCCATCGGATTGTTGACCATGACTCTCCTGGCGGTCGGCTGTGGCAGCAGCAAGCCGGCTGGCGGAGAAGCTTCCCAACCGGCGGGGCAACCCTCGCTTGCGGAAGCCCGCTCGTGCATTGCCGTTTACTTGACGCAGTTCGGCTGGCAGAATGTTGAGTTGACCACCATTGCCGAACGTCCCCATCTCCCGTCCGGCCCGCAAGCCTCTGGGGAGGCATGGGCGTACACATTCAGTGCAAACTACACCAATGTGCTGGCAGAACACACAATCAGTGAGAACTGGGTCGCCGTCATCGAACGCAACAACGGGCAGCCGATCGTGAAGAGTTGTTTCGATAGCTCCAATCGGCTCGTGAGCGGCAATCACGGCAATGAGATGGGTGAAACCGCCAGTCTGGCGCCGCAGCCACAATCAGATACCCTGCCGCCCATTGTCGCGCCGAAGCCCTGAGACGTTTGCGGTCAGAACGGGACGCATAGGTCTGGTTCTGACCGCTGATTTCCGAATCATTGTCACTTGAAGTCGTCGTGGCAGGCCTTGCACGTGCCATCGAGGGCCGTGAACGCCTTCGCCAGATCGGCGGCTTTGGTCTTCTTTTTCGTCGTCTCCTGGAGCACCGCCGCGGCCTTGATCATCCGGTCGTTGTAGTCGGTCCACTTCTTCTTATCCTCCATGTTTTCCGCCTTGGTGATAACCTTGTTGTAGTCTCCCATGACTACCAAGCGCTTCGTCATCAGGTTAATGTCGGCGGGCTTGGCCGTGGCCCTCTTACTGTTAGCAATGATGTCCGCTTCGATATTGGTGCCGTACTGTTCCTTTTTCAGAAAGTTGTGCATCACTTCTTTCTGCGATACCTCGCCGAGTTCCTTGACGACCGCCGCCAGGTCCATTTTCTTGGCGCCCATCGCCGGTTTGGGACTGGCCAATTCCTTGGCGGCCGCGGCGACCGCCTTGAAGTTCTTGGCCTCGGCTGCCTTGTACATCTTGATCGCCGAGTCGCGAATGGCGGCTGCCATTCCATCGGCATCCTGGTTCTTGCCCGAGATGCGCTCGTTCGCGTAGCCCGCAATGATCAACGCGCTTGACTTGACCCCGTTGGACGCATTCTTTTCGACGACTCTCTTGTCTTTCCCCTTCGCCTTTTCCACAGCGGCGACGGAGTTATTGACGATCTTGATGTCCTGATCGAGTAGGGCCTTGAACTCGTCGTCGCTCAGGTTGGCCGCGTCGGCGGACGAGAAGTACGCCCATCCACCAATGACCGCCGCCATCGCCGCAAGCATCCAGGCCGAGTTTCGCCGCATCGGTGTCTCTCCCGTGGTGAATTGAGTGTAATGTGCCAAAGGGCATGACTGCGGCATCCTGGCAAAACCCACGCTTTGCGAACACCGCCGAATCGCCTCTATCTTAGCGCCGATGTTCCCGGTTGCAAGAGAGCGAAGTTCTCTCACACCATTGGCGGAGCGCCCGGATTGAACTTATTTCCCTGGACAAATCCCTTCCAAAATGGCATGTCCCGGCCCTCATTCCAAACGCCAAAGGAGCGGTGGTCGCCGATCGCAGAGGCTTGTGTCCTGGGGAGGCGCAAGCGGATGTCGCGAACGGCACAGGCGAATCGTTCTCGACGACGGGAACGGTCGCGCGGCCGCGCTCGGGACTGATCTCCGGCAACCCGGATGATTGGTTTCAGGCACGAGGGATGACGGACCGATAAGGGGTTGGAGGTACGCTCCAAATATGGGGCGTGCCCGAACGGGGGTTCGGCAAGAACAATCACACCGTCCGCGCGAAAGGACAGAGTCCAGATACGTCGCGTTCACGCCTGCACCAACCGGGTGCAAGCCTGCCGCGTTGGCCAGGGGAGGCCGGCGCTGGGGTTGGCGTGGACGAGCGTTGCGGATCTTTCCTTGGCAAGCCAGCGCTCGTCGCGAGCAAGCGATCGCGCGGAGGGGGTCGAACGGGGGGCATCCGTGGTCTAGGCCGCGGATCGGTTCGGCCAACGTGAGTTCTCGTCGCACATCAGGGAGGAAACCCTAATGGTGACGCAGATTGAGCAGGACATTCAGCAGGTCTGGCAGGCTTACCGGGATACGGGCAACGTCGAGTATCGAAACCGGTTAGTCGAACGGTACCTGCCCTTGGTGAAATACAACGCCGAGCGAATCTGGGCCCGCTTGCCGGACGGTGTTGAGTTGGACGATTTGATCAGTGCGGGCACCTTCGGATTGATGGACGCCATCGACGCCTTCGACCTGAACCGGGGCGTGAAATTCGAAACCTATTGCGTGCCGCGTATTCGCGGAGCGATGCTGGACGAATTGCGAACGATGGACTGGGTGCCACGGCTGGTGCGTTCGAAAGCCGCTCGAATGGAAGCCGCTCGCAAAGAACTCGAAGCCAGCCTCGGCCGTCCGCCGCGGCCGGACGAACTGGCGGCGAAGTTGGGCATCACGCTCGATCAGCTCCAGGAATATGTCGGCGAAGCGACCGCCGTCAGTCTCGTCAGCTTGAACAAGAAGTGGTACGAGACCGACAGCTACAAGGACGTTCGCGAGATTGACATTCTCGAAGACAAAAAGGCCGAAGATCCCACCTGCCGATTGCAAAACCGCGATCTCATGAAGCTCGTTACCAAGGGCCTGAATCGCAATGAGCGGCTCATCATCATTCTCTACTACTACGAAGACATGACGATGAAAGAGATCGGGGCCACGCTCGATCTGAGTGAGTCGCGTGTCAGCCAGATGCACTCGAGCATCGTGGCCCGCTTGCAGGGCCAACTCGCCAAGCGCAGGCCGGAGTTCAGTACCTGATCGGGCGAGCGGAGCCGCGTCAGCGGCCCGATGATGACAACATCGGGCCGCTGACGCGGCTCCGCTCGCCTAGAATATCGCCCGAATCAATCCCACCAAAAGTACGTCCGCTGCCAGCACGAGCAAGCACGCCGTCACCACGCCCGCCGTGGCGGCCTTGCCAACGCCCTCGGTTCCACCCTCGGCGCACATACCGTGGTAGCAACCCGCCACGCCGATCCAAAAGCCAAACACCATCGTCTTGAGTCCGGCGGGAATCACGTCTTCGGGGTATAGCTCCTTCAGCGAGGCCGATTGGAATTTCAGCCAGTTTGTGCTGCTCACCAGATTCTCCGCCACGTAACCGCTCAGGAGCGCTAGCGTGGCAATGAAGACATGCAAAAGCGGCAAGGCCAGGATGCATGCCAACACGCGCGGACCGACGAGCACCCGCATCGGCGGCAAGCCCAGAAGTTCGAGCGCATCGAGCTGCTCGCCCAGTTTCATGGCGCCCAATTCGGCGCCGAGGCTGGCGCCCGTTCGCGCCGCGACGATCAGGCCAGCCCCAATCGGCGCCAGTTCCAGCAGCACGGCCGCGGCCAGAACGGTCGGCAGATACTCCACCGCACGTGCCCGCGAAAGCGCCGCATAAGTGTGCATCCATACGACCGCGCCGAGGGCAATGCCGGCGACGGTGGCCAGCGGCAACGCGCCGATAAGCACGGAATAGAGCTGTTGCAGCCACGCACCGGGCTTCGGGACGGCCAGCGCTGCGGCGATGAGCGCTTGCCATGCGAAATATGTGAACTCGCCGATTGCTGCCAGGATGTTGGACATTGCGAGCACCCTCGGCGAGCGGAGCGGCGTGAGCCGCCCGGTGTTGGCGAACTTGATGAACGATCCCAAAAATCATCGGGCGGCTCACGCCGCTCCGCTCGTCTGATCATTCCTGCGCCCCCGCGTCGCTAGCGACACCACAACCAACACGACAAAGCTCAGCGGAATCGTCACCAACCCCGGCTGGCTGAATGGCACCGGTGACTGGTCCGGCGAAATCCCATAAACGCCCTTGAATGTATCGCCGCTCAAGAGAATCCATGCAAGCGACGACACCATGCCGACCAGGACCGAGGCGATGATTCCCTGCTTGGTCGTTCGCTTCCAGAACAGCAGCATCACGAGGGCAGGCAAGTTCGCCGACGCCGCCACGCTGAACGCCCAACCAACGAGGTAATTGACATTCATCTTCTCGAAAACGATGCCGAGGCAAATGGCGATGACTCCTACAGCGACTGCCGCCATTCGGCCGATGCGCACCTTGCCGATGTCGTTGATTTCGAGCTTGAAGAATCCACCCAGCACATCGTGAACGACCGCCCCGCAGGCCGCGACAATCAGTCCGCTCACCGTGCCGAGAATCGTCGTGAACGCAACCGCGGAGATCAACGCGAACGGCAAATTGCCAAAGCTCTTCGCCAGCAGCGGGGCGGCCATATTGCTGTTCGATACATCGATCCACCCGCCGGTCATGGCGCCGAGACCCATGAAGAGCGCCAGCACGTAAAACAGGCCGATCGCTGCGATGCCGACGACCGTGCTTTTCCGGGCCGCCGCCGCGTTCTTGACCGTGTAATAGCGAATCAGAATGTGCGGCAGCGACGCGGTCCCGCAGAACAGTGCCAGCATCAGCGACAGGATGTTCAGCTTTGCCGGCAGCGAATCCTTGCGAATACCGGAAAACGTCGGATGATTGCCCGGCCGCAAGACGTCCTCGCCGGAGGTTGGCTTGGGCGAATAGGTCGTGGTCTTGTTTCCGGCATCGTCGGTGGCGGTTTTCGAAGTCCAAAGAACGATCTCACTTTCGCGGATCGTGGCGAGATATTCGACCGGCCCCAGGGGACCGGTGGAACTCGCGCCGCCAGGCAACTTGGTGACGTGACCGACCGGTCGAAGATCGGCCTGGCCCTCGCCGTGGCCGTGCGGCTTACCGTTCACCAGCTTGTGGCCGTCCGCGGTGACCGTCACCGTCTGTGGAGCATTGGCCTCGGGACTTGGATCGACGGACAGGCCGCGTTGAAGGATCAGGACCGTCAGGCCCGCCGTGAAGATCAACAAGAGCGAGCCTTTGAAGAACTGCACATAGGTCGTCGACGCCATGCCGGCGGTCGCAACAATCAGGATTACGACCGCCCCGACGGTGACCACGCCAGCCCAGTGCGGCAAGCCGAGTAATGGCTTGATAAGCACCCCGGCGCCGACCATCTGTGGAATGAGGTAGAAGACGCTGACAGCCAGCGTGCTGATCGCGGCGACCAGCTTGATCCCCCGCGAATTGAACTTGTTGTCGAGCGCGTCGGCGAAAGTATACCGCCCCAGGCGCTTGAGCGGCTCCGCGATGACAAACAGAGCAACCACCCAGCCGGCCAGGTAACCGATCGAGTACAGAAAGCCGTCGTAGCCATAAAAGGCGATCATCCCGCAGATGCCGAGAAACGACGCGGCGGAGAGGTAGTCGCCTGCGAAGGCGATGCCATTGACAAACCACGGGATGCCGCCGCCCGCCGCATAGTAGCCGGACGACGTGCGCGCCCGCCGGCCGAGATAGAAGCTCAGGCCGAGAGTAATCGCAACAAAGATCGCGAAGACGACGACGGCGATCGAGCTAGGCTCGTAGATCATGGCCGGCCTCCTTCCGGCTTGCGACATAGCCAGGCGTAAAGGACCGCCAGCACCAATGCCCCAACGATCAGGCCGAGTCCCGAGGCGACGGCTAGATTGATGCCCGCGAAGGGCACTTCCTCCATCATCGCCGGCCGAAACGCATTGATCAGCACGAACGAAGTGTACGCAACCAGATAAATGGCGAAGAGCACCAGCCCCAGCCGGGCGTTGTAACGCTCAGCATCGGGGTCGCGAACCTCTTCGGGCGGAAGATGTGAGTGATCAAATCCAGCCATTCCGAGTCTCCGATACCTAAGCGGTTCCGCAAAAGTAATTGGACAGTGGCCGATGTCGCGGAGGCTGAAGCGAAGCGAGGCGCGAGGAGGCTGCGCGGGTTACTCCGAACCCAACACAAAGACACTGAGATCACACAAAGACACAAAGGAAACTCATCGCTCTTCTTCGTGTCTTTGTGTGATCTTAGTGCCTTTGTGTTGGGTTCGGGACTGCCTTCCTCCTTCACGGCGGTGCCTCGCTACGCTTCGGCCTCCGCCCGAGTCGGGCTCTCGAATGCCAAAAGACTCTTGCGCGCTCATTCACGCACTTGGTTCCTTAACCGTCCACGTCCAGTGCCGATCGGTTGTCTTCCGGACGCCGGCTGGATCGAATTCGATCCCGCGAACGAGTTCCTGCACCTCTTCCAGAGTCAGCGCCGCATGCAGCGATTCGGCGAACATCTTCTTTTGATGTTCGTTCGCCCCGGCGGTGTACGTCTCGACTAGATGATTCAGCGTTGCCGTGTCCGTCGGCCGCAACAGGTCGCGAACAAAGATCGTCGCCCCCGGCGCTGCCAGGCGTGCGATCTCCTCGAACACCCTTCGCGGATCGGGAATGTGGTGCACAATGCTGTTCGACATGATCGCCGGGAAGGACCCGTTTGCGAAGTGCATTCGCTTGGCATCAACGAGTTCGCACTGGATGCGATTCGCAAAGCCTGATTTGCGAACGTTGTCATTCGCGATGGCCAGCATATGCGCGGCCGCGTCGACAGCAACAATCTCGCCCGTCGGCGATTGCCGGCAGAATTCGATGGGAATGAGCGCCGTACCCGTGCCGAGATCGAGGATCGGCGACCGGCCATTCCAAACCGCAAGAAAATCCGCAACGAAGACGCGATTGACCTGCGAGTGGTCCATCGCGTCGTAGTCGTGCGCCTCCTCGGCAGTGTCCATCACTTCGGGTTCGAAGATGCGCGATAGCACGGCAGTTACCTGAGTCGAGGCGACTGGGAACCCGTCCGACTCGGTCCCCCCGCTTTCCTCGTGTTGACGTCGAGGTTCGCTGGCGAGTCGGACAGGTTGCCAGATCTTCTCCGCTCAGGATACCGCATCACATCCGAAAAAGAACGGTCTGCGCGACGGTCCAGGCCGTTTCGAACTTGGAAAGCCACACGACAAACGCGGTTCCCGCCAACAAGAGCACGAGCAAGGCATCGATCCGTCGAAAACTCGATCCGAACGGCGGGAACAAAAGCCCCGGCAGTTTCGGGAACCGCAGCGCGATCAACGCGAGAATCCCCCACCACACCGACACCGCGCCGATGGCCAGATAGATCGCACTCACCGGCTGAACGGCTCGGGGCGAGACATGAATGATTTCGGCTACGTCGTGCCGCATGGACCGGGGGATTTCATGCGACAAGCCGACGCTCGCCGCGATCGGCCATGCCGCGAGCGCCATCAGCAGAACGATCGAGAACACGGTCATCGGCGGATAAACGAGCCATCGCCGAGCGCCGAAGGTTTCGCCGCGTTCCCGCGCCAATGCGATATCGGCCCGGGCAGCGAAGTAACTCGCGATCAAGAACGCGGGGAAGAGCGGGAAAGCGATCATACCCAGGACAAACAGGCCGAATGCGATGTAGGCCAGCCGCCAGTCCTGCGACAGGCCGCGCATGGCGCCGCGAATCCGCGGCCCGCCTGGTATGCTTCGCCGGGCAACGCCTTGATCTGCTCAACGGCCCGGTGGCCGACCGGTTTGAGCTTGTCGCTCAAGTATTTCCAGATCGATCGGGGCTCGTCCGCGACCCACTGGTTGGGTGGCCCAAGTCGCTCCAACACCTCCGCGACATCCGCGGCCGCGACCGGTTGCCTTGCACCTTCCAGGGCCGCGATCACGTGATCGCGAACATCTTGTTCAATTTCGTTCGGACTGATGGAGGAATGACCGGAGACGGCCGATCGCACGTCCGCCAAATAATCCTCCAAGCATGCTTGAGCTTCCCGCGTGAAGCGCATCATTTGTCGGTCTCCGAGGAAAGTGAATCAATGCCGTCGCGCACCGCCCGCCAGGCCTCGCGCATGCGGGCCAGAACGCGACGACCTTGGGGTGTCAGCTCGTAGTATTTTCGGGCCGGCCCTTCGTTCGATTCGACCAGCGTCGTGTCGACCAGTCCTTCGCGTTTGAATCGACTCAAGATCGGATAGATCGTGCCTTCGCCAATCACAAGCCCGTCGACTCCGCCCAGGCGCTTGACGATGTCGTATCCGTATAGTCTTCGCCCGCGGAGCGCGGCCAGAATCCCCAACTCCAGAATCCCCTTGCGGAGCTGCGTCGTCCAGTTGTCGAAGAAGTCGGACTCCATGATGCCAAGTATGATGTTATGCAAGGTAGCTGTCAATGGATGATTGTAACAATCCATTCTGCGAGCCATCGGCTCAGCCCCATGCCCGTCCGCGGTTCAGATTAAAACCGAGGGATGCGATTGCAATGAATTCGCTTCAGGAGGCGTGCTAACTTGCCCGCATTTCTCCCCACCGAGTCACAGCGCGGCCGAGCCGCCGTTTTACCCTCCCCCCGGCTTTGCGGGGGGAGGGCAGGGTGGGGGGCGAAGCGCTTCCAGCCCGGGAATACAGTGTCCCGACCGAGCCAGGTCTTCCCCCCACCCTGCCCTCCCCCCGCAAAGCCGGGGGGAGGGAAAGACAGGGGGCCTCTCCCCGCAAAGCCGGGGGGAAGGAAACTCTTCGCGCGCGACGAAGAAGTGAAAACGTTAGTAGCACAGCGCGGCCCTTGGCCGCAACCAAATGAAGCAGGCATGTCCGGTTGGATAGAGTGGTGTTAGCGCACATTACTCAGCAACCGGAGCATGCCATGCAGACCTTCTTACAACAGCACAGCGACCATATCCACGGAGTTCTTTCAGGTTTGGATCGTGTTCGCTTTCGAGGCACCTTACGTTCGATCTGCTATGCCGACGGCTTGTCCCGCTACTTGGGCTTCCTCAAGGTCTTGCTGGTCGCATTCAAGAGCTTCTTTGACGGGACGGCCCGGCGACTGAAGCTCGCCACCGAACGGTTAGCCGCGACGACTCCCGTTGGCAAGGTGGTTTACTTGTCCGGCACGATCGACAAAGAGGCGGTTGTCCACGATCTGATCCGGCAGCACGCGGTGGCGGACGATTTCACGGGCGTGATTGCCGTCCTCAGTTGCGTCGAGAACTGTCGCAGTTTTCAACTGTACAAGAACGCGGCCACCCGGATGCTGGAACTGGTGTCGGCCCAGCGCAAGTGTTTGCACTATTACATCTACCTGCGCCATCCGCGCTTCGGCATGATGCACATCCGTCTGATGACGTGGTTCCCGATGTCCGTGCAGATTTGCCTGAACGGCCGCGAGTGGCTGGCTCGGCAACTCGACGCGGCGGGCATCGAGTACCAGCGCCGAGACAACAGCTTGGCCTGGGTGGCGGACTTCCCGAAGGCGCAGGCCCTGTTCGACGAACAATTGCAAACGGACTGGTCGGCGACGTTGACCGGCGTGATTCGCGAGTCGCATCCGGAGTTCGCGCGGCTGCTGACCGAGTGGCAACTCCGCGACTATTACTGGACGGCCGAACAGACGGAGTGGGCGACCGACGTGGCGTTTCGTTCGGTGGCGGCGTTGCGGCCGTTGTATCGCCGGTTGGTTCGGCACGCGACCGAGAACCTGTCGAGCCCCGATGTGCTGCGCTTCTTGCAGCAGCGGCTGACAAAGGCCGGAGCGTTGGACGGTCGCTTTCAAGGCGAAGTCGTGAGCAGCACGAAAACGCGCGTCGAGGGGACACGCGTGAAGCACCGCCTGGGTCGGAACAGTTTGAAGATGTACGACAAGTTCGGTTGCATCTTGCGGATCGAAACGACGATCCATCAGGCGGAAGGCTTGAAGGTGTACCGTCCGAAGGAAGGCGATCCGAGCGGGAGATTGGCCTGGCAACCACTGCGGCGGGGCGTGGCGGACCTGTACCGTCGCTGCCAGTTGTCGCAAGCGGCCAACGAGTCGTACTTGGCGGCCCTCGCGGCCGTCGAGTCCCCCGAGACGCTCGGCCCGGCTCTGGTGGCCGCGAGCCGGCCGGTGACCAAAGCGGGCCGTCGCCACCGGGGACTGAATTTGATGTCGCGCGACGATGGCGCGTTGCTGTGCGCGATCAACCGGGGTGAGTTCGCGATCGCGGGCTTCCGGAATCGCGACCTCCGCATGCTCCTGACTGGCTCAGCCCCGACCAACCCGGTCGAGACGAAACGCCAGAGCGGACGCGTGACGCGGCAATTGCAACGACTCCGCGCCCACGGACTGATCCGCAAGATCCCCAAGAGCCACCGCTACAAAATCACCGATCGCGGCCGACTCCTCGCCACGGCCATCAGCTACATCCACGATACCAATGTGCAAATACTCGCACTCGCTGCATAAGAATTGTGTTATGGCAACTAAAAATCGGTAGTGAGTAATACAGAGATCACAGAGAAAAGCCTTAATGAAGCCAGATTGGGTCGACGTTCTTACTTCATTTTCGGGCCGTGTGTTGTGCCGGGAAACTGGCCACCACTCGTTTTCTGCTCTTCTTGTCGGTGTCCTCGGTGCCTCTGTGGTGAGAAATCCGGGCTGGGCTAACCATCCAAAACCACACACGGGGAAGGCGGCCACCATTCCGATGGAGTTTTCGCCATTTTGACCGTCCCCGACCCAGCCGGCCCGTCGCATCCGTTGCCAATTGAAGTTCACAAATCTCTGTCATAAAAGTGGTTGCGCGTCTCACCCGGAAGTCACCCGGCCGGTCGGCCGAACAGGAAGGCGGCCAAGGGGGGGATGGAGAAATCGTTGGCCGCCTTGGCCGCCTTCCCTTTTTCGCTAGCCGCACAAATTAGACATTGTCGCGCGTCCGCTTCCAGTGCGTCGACAAGCTCGAAAGCTGGATTCAGATTTCGCTGGCGAGTCATGAATGCCAATCCCTCGACTGGCCCGCTTATCCCATGACGACGCGCACTTCGTGCGTTCCGCCGTCGTCCACGAGCTGCACTGATCGATCGGAAGTCATTGCCCCGTCCAGCCACACTTCGATGACGCCTTGTTCGGCCCGACTGGGATTCTCCACACGACATCGATAGATCGTTGAGCCGTGGCGGTACTCGATTTCAAAATGGGGCCAATCGGAAGGAATGCAGGGATCAAAAGTAAGATTGTTCCCCGAGAGCGTGAACCCGAGCATCGTCTCCAAAGCGGCGCGATACAGCCATGCCGCGGAGCCCGTATACCATGTCCAGCCGCCGCGGCCGACGTGTGGCGGCATCCCGTAAACATCGGCCGCGACCACATACGGCTCGACCATATAGCGGGCGACGCCTTCGGGCGTATCGGCATGGCAGATGGGACTCAGCATTTGCCAGAGCCTGTGCGCTTCACCCCCGCGACCGAGTCCAGCCAACGCTTGCGCCAACCAGATGGCGGCATGGGTATACTGTCCCCCGTTCTCGCGAATGCCGGGCACGTAGCCCTTGATGTAGCCCGGTTGCAGCGATCCCTGGTCAAATGGCGGCGTAAAAAGTTTGACCAGCCGATTTTCCCAATCGACGAGATTGGATAGCGCCGAATCGATGGCCGTCACTCTTCGCACCGCGTCCCCGGCGCCCGACAGGACCGCCCACGATTGCGGCAGCGAATCGATCTTGCATTCGTCGTTCACATGCGAGCCAAGCGGCGTGCCGTCGTCGAACCAGGCGCGCAGATACCAGTCGCCGTCCCAGGCGTAATCCTCGATCGCCTGATGTAATTGCACGGCTTGCGCACGCAAGCGAATCGCCAGGTCTTTATCGCCGCGGTTCTCGGCGATTCCCGCGAAACGAGTTCGCACTAGAATCTGAAACCACGCGACCCAAACACTTTCGCCTTTGCCCTCGGCTCCGACCAGGTTCATGCCGTCGTTCCAGTCGCCGCAGCCCATAAGCGGCAACTGATGCGACCCCAGCGCCCAGCCATGCTCCAGTGCTTTCAAGCAATGCACGTACAAGGGATCGTGCTCCGCGGCCACGTCGGGCAGGAAGTACGATTCGTGTTCATTTTCCTTGAGAAGCGGGCCACGAATATAGCCGACCGGTTCGTCCAGGACGGAGGCATCGCCGGTGACCTCGACGTACCGGGCGACCGCATACGGGAGCCACAGAAAGTCGTCGGAGAAGCGCGTGCGGACACCGCGGCCGGTCGGGGGGTGCCACCAGTGTTGAACGTCGCCTTCGAGAAACTGACGGCTCGCGGCACGCAACAAATGCGCTCGCGCCTCGCCCGGCTCCGCGTACAAGAGGGCCATCACATCCTGAAGCTGATCGCGGAACCCGAACGCGCCGCCCGATTGATAGAACGCCGAACGCCCCCACAGTCGGCAAGCCAGCACTTGATAGGGCAGCCAGCGATTAACGAGTGCATCGAGTCCGATGTCCGGCGTGGAGACGCGAATCACCGACAAGCGTCGATTCCACGCTTCCACAACTTCCCGTAGTGCTTCAACCGCCTTTTCGGGATCGCGGTAGCGAACGGCGAGTTGTCGCGCCCAAGCCGCGTCCGCCGCCTGGCCGAGGACAAAAAAGATCGATTTTTCGCCACCCGGCGGCAATTCAATCGTCGCCATGAGGGCGGCACAGGGATCGAAGCCGGCGCCACTGATGCCGCTCAGCCGCGTACGCCGCAGACCGGCAGGTTTCGCGAGCGAACCATTGCGGCCCAAGAACTCTGTGCGATCGCCGGTCAACGTCCGTGGACGTAGACTCAGGTCCGCGAACGCGATGGCGGATCCGAATTCCGCGTTGAAGGCGTTGCGCGCGAACAGTGCCCCCGATTCCGGATCGACTTCGGTCACGATCGACCAAACCGTTTGATCGCGCACCGTGCCGAGCACCCATTCGGCGAAGAACGCCGCCGACAGTCGGCGCGCCTGTTCGCCGCGATTGGTGATATGGAGGCGAATGATTTTCACCGGATCGCCGATGGGGACGAAGACGGTCAGTTCCGTGGCGAGGCGATATTGCTCCTGCGCATATGAAGTAAAGCCGGCCCCGTGATAGACGATCGTCGGCGCACGACCACCAGCGGGAAGTGGGGTCGGCGACCACATCTGGCCCGTTTCGTCATCGCGCAAATACACCGACTCGGCGGGCGGATCGCTGACCGGGTCGTTGCTCCAAGGCGTCAGGCGATTGGCCTGGCTGTTGCCGACCCAAGTGAAGCCGAGACCGCTGTCGGTGGCGAGGCAGCCCGCGTTCGGATTGGCCAGAACGTTTGACCATGGAGCGGGCGGAGTGCCGGTGATGACGTACTCATCGCCGTTTGGCTTGAACCCACCCGTACGGTTGCCGAAGCGCTCCTCGCCAATGGGGGGCTGCGTCGGCGCGGCTGGCAACAGGGGCTTGCTGGCGACGAGGGGGGATGGCAGTTCGCGCATTCGCCCGAGCGCATCGGTCTGGTCGGCGAGTGAGCCGCGGTCGCCGTAGAGGACGACACGGGCGGCGGCCACCAGGAGCGCTCGATCGTCACCCAATTGTCCGGCTCGGCGAACGAAAACACCCCCCGCTCGATCGATGGTATCGCGGCTGTCGCTCGCCCGCGCTAAAGTCCCCATCGCTTCGAAAAGCTCTTCCCGATAACTGGCGGGCCGATCGGCAAGAAGAACCAGGTCGACCAAAAAACCGCGACCGTGCCAGAATGCGTGTGCCTGGAGTGCCTGGCGTGCGAGCGGCAGACCGTCCGCTTCACTGATGCAAACCAGCAATATCGGCAGGTCGCCAGAGATTCCGTACCGCCACAAGCCGGGCTGCCCCTGCCGATTGGCAACCATAGCGCTGGTCGCACGCAGCGCAGGCGGCGGAAACAGAATGTGGCCCGCCAGCCGCTGAAACAAGTGCGATAGTGCCGGAGTCAGATTCAGGTCAACCAACTCAACACGACTGTGTGCCCAAGCCAACTCAAAAGCCCGGCCGGCGGCAGTTGGCGAACGGTAATGGTCGGCGACCGCCAATGCCGCTTCATGACTCTCTGTTACTGCCGTAGCAAACGAGAGCGTGGCGCTCGATCCCGGGGCAAGTCGTACCGTTCGCCGGAGAGAAAAGACCGGGTCGAGCACCGCCCCGACGGTGCCGGAAAGCCTCGACTTGAGGGCCGCGGGATCTGCCGGGTTTCGCCGGCGACCGAGAAACTTGGCACGATCGGTTTCGTATTCGGTGCGACCGACCTGCGCCGCATCGGTCGAAACAATGTGGACGGCAAAGACGGGCTTTTGATCGGAAGCCCGCGGTCGCCGCCGACAAAGCAGCGCGTCCCATTGCGGCAACCACTCGGTCTCCAGAAACAGTTTGCCAAAGGCAGGATGGGCCAGATCGGCACGCGGATCGTTCAACACCACTTCCGAATAACTTGTCACTTCCAGCGTCCGCGAGAACGAATCGTGATTCACGAGGGTCAGCCGGCGAACTTCCACGTCGCGATCCGGCGCCACGGTGATTTCGAGAAGTGTTTCGATCGTTCCATCGCGGCGGCGGAATTCGGCCTTGTCCGCGGAATAAGTGACTTCATAACTGTCTGCCGGCACACATAGCGGCTGATGGCCGGCCGACCACGCCTTGCCAGTCGCCATGTCGCGGACGTACAGAAACGATCCATAGGAATCACACGCCGGATCGATGCGCCAGCGCGTCACGGCGAGCCCGCGGCAAATACTGAAGCCAGCCCCGGCATTCGTCACCATGACGGTGTAGTGCCCGTTGGATAACAGATGCGGCCGCGGCACGGGGGTGTCGGCTCGGGTCAAACGGCGATTGACGGCATCGGGCAAGTTGGTGCTGCCCGCCCCTTCGGTTTCTTCCTCCAAGGATCGAAGCTCAGGAGCATCGATGGGGACGCGTTCGTGTAGCAGCAGTTCCGCGGCACGCACGGACGGCTCTGTCCGCAGTCGGCGAATATGGACATCGTTGAGCAGTCGATTCGTGATTGCGCACAGTCCCATTCCTTGATGATGGGCCATGTATTGCTTGACCGTCCGGCAGCGCTCGCCCTTGTCCAAACGCTCGGGGGTGAAATCGAGCGCTTCATAGAAACCGTATTCGCCTTCACCGCCGAGTTGGCGAAGGATGGCGAAATTCGCGACCGCTGCGCGGGCATCGATCGGGACGGCCAGCATCGTGGCATAAGGCGCGACGACCAGGTCCTTGCCCAGGCCGCGCTTCAGACCCAGGCCCGGCACGCCAAACGACTGGTACTGGTAGTCGAGCGCGATGGCATCGATCACATAAAAGCCCGACTCGGAAATGCCCCAAGGCGTCCGCGTTTGTCGGCCATATTCAATTTGTCGAGCGACGGCGGCATGCTGAGCCGTGTCAAGCAAAGTGCCGGGCGGAGCCGGAAGCAATAACCGCGGCATCAAATACTCAAACATCGTCCCGCCCCACGACACGAGTCCGGGCTGACCGGCGACGCGCGTGGCGGGTCGGCCGAGTTGGAACCAGTGTTTACGGGGCACAATTCCGCGGGCTACGGCCAAAAAGCTGGCGATCGCGGCTTCCGAGGCCAGCAAGTCGTAATGGGCCGGATCGAGTCGTTCGAGTGGGACGTTGTAGCCGATTGCAAATAAGTTGCGGGCGTCGTTGTAGAGAAACCGAAAATCCATCGCCTCCGCGAAGCGGCCCGATCGACCGGCAAGATCTTCCAGAGATTCCGCCAGTGAATGCGCTGTGGAGCGGCCCATTGCCCCCAGAAGCGCCTCGGCTCGCGCCTCGTGTCCACCGAATGGCATCCCCTTGGTCCAACTGGCCAATTCCTCCATGAGAATTGGCAGTCGTTCGGTCCAATTGCGAATTGACGAGGGAGTGTTGAGCTCATCCAGCAACGTGCGCCAGGATAACTCCTTCGTCCGACTCTCGTCCGCGTCTTGGGCAAGGGAATTGGTTCCAGACGTGTGCGCTTCGATTTCGCGCAACAAACCTACCCACGGGCAGATCGACGTCAGCTCCGCTCGCCGCGCGCGAACTTCATTCACGATCAATTCGCGTGCGTGACCCAGACTGCCGGGTAGTTTCTCGGCAAGTTGCTCGGCGACTGATAGTGCATCGTCCCACGCGATCAACGATGCGAATGGGAGGGAAAGCGACACGACATTCAAGTGTCGGCGGAGTTCCTCGGTGGCGGTCCCGTCGAGGTCCCCTGCCAGGCCAAGCGTGTCGAGCAAACCGTCAATGGACGCGGACGCCGGAATCACTTCGGCCTGCTTTTCCGCGAGGCCATTTCGCAAAGCGAGAAGGCAAGCCAGGAGATTCCCGCTATCGACCGTCGAAACGTAGGCGGGCTGCAGCGGATTGAGTGTCGTCGTTTCGTACCAGTTCAGGAAATGCCCGCGGTATTTTTCCAGTTGGTCCAAAGTGTCGAACGTTTTGGCAAATCGATCGACCAGGGCCGGCAATGTGAGATAGCCGAGATCGTGCGCCGAGAGCGTCGAAAGCAGTAACAATCCCTTGTTCGTCGGCGACGTGCGGTGGGCAATGGCGCCCTTGGGATCTTCCTGAAAATTATCCGGTGGAAGCCAATGATCGGCGTCGGACACAAATGTCTCGAAGAACCGCCAGGTCTTGCGGGCCGTGCGCCGCAATTCAATACGAATGGCGGGGGACAACGGCGGATCGCGATCCGGCAATGGCCGACTGGCCCAATACGCAACGGCCGGCGATAACAACCAGATTGATAGCCAGGGGAGTGCCGCGGGAAGTGACGACGGATTCGCCACCAATATCACGACCCCGAGCGCGATAGCGATCGCGACCGACCAGCCCATGAAAACGACGAACGACAGCAAGCCTGTGCCCAGGCGAGCCTCCGCCGCCGCCGCCGTCTCCCATTCCAAGAGATGCTTGCGCGATAGGACCAATCGGTACAACGTGCGTGCGATGGCGTCTATCGCGATCGCCGCCTGATTGGCCAGGAACGCAGCCGAAAGCGCGACTTGCCCGGCGGTCGACCGCAGGTTCAGCCGCGATTGGCGCAGAACCGCTGCCGCCGAGGCACCCCCAATTACACCGAGGACACCGTCGACTAATTGCAGAAAAAAAGGCAGCGCCAATACCACAATTGCCATGAGCGACCACAGCCAGGCTGGACCTGGGAACACCGTCCAACCGAGCGCCAACAGCACGACGAGCGACGGAGCCAAGAGCGAACGACGAAGATTGTCAATGATCTTCCAGCGCCCCAGCAGCGTCAGGAGGTTCGGCCGGCGTTCGACTCGGCCCGTGGTCGTTGGCGCTTGCGATTCGCTGGGAACCTTGCGACCCAACCAGGGCAGGAGTTGCCAGTCGCCGCGAATCCAGCGATGCTCGCGCTTGGCATAGGCGTGATAGCGCGCCGGAAAGTCGTCGAAGACATCGATATCCGTGACCAGGCCGCAGCGGGCAAAGTTGGATTCAATCAGGTCGTGGCTGAGGATGTGATTTTCGGGAAACGCTCGGCCCGCGGTCGCGGAGAACGCATCGACATCGTAAAGACCCTTGCCGGTGAACGCGCCAGCGCCAAAGAGGTCCTGATACACGTCGGACGAGGCGCTGGAATAGGGATCAATTCCTGCCGAGCCCGCGAAAATGCGGGCAAACCGCGACCGCATGCCCGTGCGATACAGGAAGCTGACGCGGGGTTGGAGTACGCCATAGCCCTTTTCGACGCGGCGACCGTCGCGCGACAGGACCGCCCGATTCAACGGATGGGCGAGAGTGCCGATCAACCTCCGCGCGGCATCGCGTGGCAGAACGGTGTCGGCATCGAGCGTCAGGACGAACCGAATATTCGAGGATGCCAGATCGCCCGTTTGGATTTCGAAACTCGTATCCGTCCCGCCACGAAGCAGGCGATTGAACTCCTCGAGCTTGCCGCGCTTTCGCTCCCAGCCCATCCATCGGCCTTCGGAAGGGTTGAACTTCCGACGCCGATGAAACAAGAAGAAGCGTTCGGGTCCCTCACTGGCGTAGCGCTCGTTCAGTCGATGGATTTCTTCCACCGCCGACTCGACCAGTGCCTCATCCTCGGGCATGTGCTCGGCGGGAGCATCGGCCCAGTCCGTCAGAATTGCGAACCGAAGATTGGGATCCGGGTTGGCCAGGTAATGCAATTCGAGACGTTCGGCCAGGTGCGTGGAACTTTCGCGACGGAACAGCATTCCCGGGATCACGACCACCGTCGCGCAATCCGCCGGAATGCCGGCGGTCAAATCCAGCTTGGGGAGCACGCGTGGGGGCAACAATCGGCAAATCGACATAATTGACGATTCCCACCGCAATATCGCTCGCCGGTAGCAGCACCGTCAGTCCGATCAAAAGGGCGAGCCAACCCAGACCGGTCCACGTCAAGGCGATGGCCAAAGTCACGATCGTCGCGGTGACCAGCGCAATCGAACCGAAATAGGCGGCATGCGGATGGTCGGTCAACGACTCCCGCCAGCAATCGCGGAGTTTGAAGCGACAGCCGAGTTCGCGGATCAACGAACGGCGTCCCTCGGCGACGAGATAGTAGCCGAGATGGCGTGCCCGCTCGGTGTCCCCCGCCGATGCTCGCGCCACCGCCAGCCGTGCCACTTCGACTTCGTCGCGGCCGGATGCCTTGGCCATTTTTTCGACCGCCTGGCGGTAGCGGTCGCGGGTGGCGAATTCCTGCCGGGTATAAACCCCAGTCGGCTCGCCACGCAGAATGGCTTCGACCAGACTGACTTTCTCGAAGAACGCGGGCCAATCGACGGCATTGAGCAATCGCAGACTGGTGACGCAGTTGCCGACGGATACCTGATTCGCGGCCTGTCGCCGATGCTCGCGGACCAGCACTTCAGTGAGGTCGTCCGCCTGACGGGCCAGCCAATCGCGGAGCGGGCCAACCGGCACATCGGATTCGCGATCGCGGAGCGCCTTGTGCCAGGCGACCAGAAATGTGTCAGTTGGCTGAGCGGGCAAGGGCGGTGGGATCGGTGAGCCGGCTGCCCGTTGCACCCAGGCCGCCGCGTGCCGGGCTTCCGATCGAGCCGCCAGCATCTGCGCCGCCAGTCGCCGCAAGTTCTCCAGAAGGGCGAGACGGAGCATCGTGGGGATCGCCCACAATTCGCCGGTCGTTAGCGGGGCGACTTGCTGGAATGCCTGCACAAAGCGCAGAACCGCGCCGTCTTCGAGATGACTATCGGTGTGGGTAATCAGCGAGACGGCCAATGCATAGATTCGCGGCAGTCCGGACCAGGGGCCAATCGACACGACCGGCAGCTCATCGTAATAACCGTGCGGCAGATCCTTGCGGACCTCACGCAACACTTCCTCGACGATGAAGAAATTGTCGAGCAGCCATTCCGCGTCGGGGGTTAATGGCTCGCGGGCGTCGGCGGCCGCGGCTGCTTCCGTGCGGGCCGCGACCAAGACGCGCTCGTTATCGCGCAGCCGGCGGAGCAGCGAATGCGCTCCGGGCCGCACGCTCGCGGGCCACTGCGCGGCGACGGCCCGAGCCAATTCGGCCAGGTGGTCGGAACCCAGGACCTGGCTGCGAAACGGAGCGTCGGGCTCGGCAGGAAACGGCGTCTCAGCACTAGGTGCGGTTTCAGCTTGCAGCATTCCCTACCCAAGGTCGAAGCGTGCGGTACTGGGCGGGAGGCGATTGGACAATCCGGCCCTCCGTGCCGTCGCGGGAAAGTTCGAGCCGATTGCAAAAATGATTATCGTCCGCGGAGTCGCGAGCGGCATCGAAGGGAACGCGACTGGAATTCCGATTCGCGTCGCCCTCACGGCTGCTTCCGGCCCCACGGACGATCAAGTCTGCCACGGCGATATTGTTGTAAGGGTGTGGCGTAGAGACGCCAACCACGCGGCAAACCACGTCGATCATGGTCCTGTCGACTTGACGAGTTGTTATTTGGCCATCTTCTTCTTTCTGCCATTTTTGGGAACAACCGACGAGCGAAGGCATCCCCGGTAGTGTTCGGGGTTCAGCCGGATCTCGTCCATGAATCGGCAAGCCATTGGGCTGGGCTTCCCCGCCCCTTGCTCCCACTGGCTGACGGTCTTGGCCGAAACGCCGAGAAACGATGCAAATACTCTCTGGCTCGCGCAAGGAGGCGCCGCGTCTCTTGGACTGTCTTTCGAGTGTAGGTATGCGGCTTCAGGTCAAGATGCATTTCGTAGCAAGTGAATTCAGAGCCAAGGTCGCCGCCAGTTTCAAGTACGTCAGCCACTTCAAATGAATCGGAGACACCTCTTCGTGGTCTTATTCGTTTGCAACGCCGAACCCCTTTAGGCTGGACGGAACTCTTCATGGAGTTCTGCGGACAAATCGGTACGGTCTTGCCAGCAATGCGTTTTCAATTCTTCTGATAGCATTGCTCAATGCTGCTTTTTCGGCCGAGGTGAGATCGTCCTTTTCGCCCTTCGCATAAATTATGGCGAGGATGACCGTCGCCACCTCCTCAACGAATGTGTAACAAAACCGGCGTCCGCCGCTCTTCCCTTTTCCCGACTTAGGTGGAGTGAATCGCAGTTTCCTAAGCCCTCCTGTTCCTGTCACTACATCACCACCCTTCGGACGGAGCATGATGATGACTTGAAGCGCTTCCAGGTCAAAGTCGGTCAATTTGAGTTGCTCCCACCGGCGAGAAAAGTAGGGCAACTCGATGAACGTCAGCAATTCTTCCGGGTTAAACCAATGCGATGGATAGTCCAGCACCGCACGCTTGCGGGCTGGTCGTTTCTTTGCCATGGTCGGCATTCCCCCCGAGCTTGTGCACGAACCGGCGGCAAAGTCGCCTTTCGCTCCGCGAAAGGAGCGGCGGCACCCTGAAATGCGTTGAACCGTCTCGCGAGCGGCGTGCCCTTTCCTTTCGCGGAGCGAAAGGCGACTTTGGCGTCGCGGTCGCCAATTCGTGCATAAGCGATCCGTGAATGCAAGCTGGGAGACCCTTGTTCAATCTATACCATAGCATGGTATAGATTTCAAATACCGAACTTGCCTGATTTTGGTCTGTATCAAGTCAGGTGCTCCCCCACTTGCCCGTGAATACAAACTCCGATTGCGGCTTTCGCGGCCGGCGGGCCTTGTCGCGATCGCGGACCTTCTCTGGCAGGGCTTGGCAGCGCCGTGGTAGCCGATTGCCAGGCCGGTCAAAGCGCGAACGCCATCGGGAATCTCAAAAAGCTCATGGGCTCGCTCGGGCAGGATGCCGGCCATTTGATGCACGGCCAGGCCGCGAGCCGTTGCTTCCAATACCAGGCTGCCCGACGCAAGGCCCAAATCATGTTGAGCGCAACTATTGGGTTGGCCACTGTGCGTGAAATTCAACTTGGTGCATCCGATGGCCAGCACCGGCGCGAATTTCGCCCAGGCCTGGTTCGCATCGACCAGGCATGAGAGCAGCCGAGCGAATTCATCCGCCTGATCTCGCGTCGCCACGATATAGCTCCACGGTTGCTCGTTGAATGACGATGGCGCCCAGCGCGCCGCTTCGAACAGGGAATGCAGATCATCGCTCGACACGTCTCGATCGGCAAACGCATATGGACTCCAGCGGTCGGCGATGACGTCGAGAATCGGATAGTCGGTGACAGCGCGTTCGGTCATGGATGAAGTTCCCTCGTCGATGAAATTGGCCGGCACCCCGTCTATTACTACCGGAGTTCCTGCTCTCCAATGCAACTATTCGCCCGGAGCCGTCATCATGCCAACAATGCGCGACCGTGCAAGTGCCTCGGCCGGGCGGGCCATTCGAGATCGTCGAGCGGGAGATCCCCGAGCCCGGGCCCGGCTCGGTCCGCATCAAAGTACAAGCTTGTGGAATCTGTCACAGCGATTCGCTCACCAAGGACGGACTGTTTCCGGGTCTTTCATATCCTCGAGTTCCGGGTCACGAGGTGATTGGAATCATCGATGCCATCGACCCCGCGGTTCCCGATTGGAAACCGGACGACCGCGTTGGCGTCGGCTGGCACGCGAGCCATTGCGGACATTGCGACTCGTGCCGACGCGGGGATTTCTTTGCCTGTCTTCTGATCCCCAAGGTGACCGGCATCTCGTTCGACGGCGGGTATGCCGATTACATGATTGCACCGGCCATGGCGCTGGCGCGAGTTCCCGACGAGTTGTCGGCCGTCGACGGCGCACCGCTTATGTGTGCGGGCATCACGACCTTCAATGCGCCTGCGCAACAGTGGTGCGCGAGCGGGCGATCTGGTCGCCGTGCTCGGCATCGGCGGGCTCGGCCATCTCGGCGTGCAGTATGCCGCGAAAATGGGATTTCGCACCGTCGCCATCGCCCGCGGCAAAGACAAGGAGCCGCTCGCGCAAGCTGGGCGCTGCGCACTACATCGATAGTCAAGCGACCGATCCCGCCGCGGAGCTGATCAAGTTGGGCGGGGCGAAGATCGTCCTTGCCACGGTAACCAACGGCGACGCGATGGCGGCGACACTGGGCGGACTCGGTCCGAATGGGTCGCTGCTCGTCCTCGGCGCCGCGGATGATTTCAAGGTCTCCCCGCTCCTGCTTCTCTCGGGCAAGCGGTCGGTCAAGGGTTGGTATTCCGGCACGTCGATCGATTCACAAGACACACTCGCCTTCAGCGTGCAGAGCGGAGTGCGATCGATGAACGAGGTCTTTCCTCTGGAACGAGCGCCCGAAGCATACGAACGCATGATGAGCGGCAAGGCCCGCTTTCGGGTGGTGTTGACGACGGGGCAGTGAAGGATCACTCGGCGCCGTTCGTCCCGATTCAACTATGGCCGCCGATTCGGCGATTCCGCGTGTATGATCAAACCGCGCGTTGGCCGGATTGGTTCTTCGACTCACAATCGAGGAGTACGGAGAACTTCACTGCACAAGGAGGCGAATTCTCCCACCAATTCCGAGCCCAAGGACGGCAAGCATTACGTAGGGAGCACAATTCTCAACCAACCGGATGGGTCGACTCGCCTCACTATTCTAGCGGTGAAGTCATCTGTCAATGTGGTGTCGGCTACTTCTGTGGAGGATGCGGAATCACCGGCCTAGTCGGCGCTTGTGTGTTACCCTCAATAGCGCCGTCGCCCCCGCAGAACTTTACGCTCCGGGTGAAGATAACTGCGGCACCTATTAATAGTAAGAGAAGGCAGCTGGCCAACCCAGCACTTCTTGGGATCCTACAGATGCCGGACAACCGTTGGCGACATAGACTTCTCGTCTCATCGCTTCTCTTGCTGTTACTCGCGCTTGCAATCTCGAGCATGGCGACTCATCGAGCTCAGCAGCGAGAGTGGACTCGACGACAGGCGATTCACGACAGCCTGATAAAGGGCGAGAGCAAACAGGCAGATGTACTTGCCTTACTTGGGAGCCCGTATCGGAGCTGGAAGAAATCAGTACAAAGCAACAAGACGCAAATTAAACCAATGAAGGGGACCACTCCAGTTCGCCTAATCGAGGAAGTCATAGTCGTGTACAGGTGCGATGACCGTGTATTTGAGCTAGTGTTTCATGATGGAGTATTTGTTTGGTCATCCGGTATAGTGACAGACAAATCCGACATTAGCGTCATATCGTGGCTCAAGAAGCTGTTACCATAGTTGATGGCCGCTGCTGTGGACAGTAACAGTTGGACACGCTACTTTCTCGATTCCGAGGCGATTCGACCCTCGGCTCGGCCCCGACAGCGCTGTGCGGCGGATCGAGACCGTGTATGATACCCAGGGCAACGCGTACCTGATTACCTCTCACGATGCCGCATCCGGTGGCAGCGTGGTCCATCAAATCCAACGCGAGTTCAACGGCCTCGGTCAACTGACCACCGAATGGCAGGCGACCAGCGGCTCGGTGAACACCTCGACGACGCCGAAGGTGCAGTACGGCTACAGCTTCGCCCCGTCCGGCTCGATGAACCACTCGCGGCTGACCACCTATCCGAATGGCCGGGTCATCGCGTACAACTACGCGCCGGGCCTGGCTGAGATTGATTGTCCCCCTTCCGAAAACACTCGCCGCTCGAATTGCTGAAAAGAGTTGGTGAATGACCTATTCCAACATCGGTGCACGTGCCCGCCGAGTTGGGGTTGAGACGGAAAGGTTTCAAAACCCCTCTTGCACTTTGGCCGCGCGAAAACACCAAGAAGGGGCGCGGTCGCGGCGCGCTTGCCCCCGGATCGTCCGAGTCGGGCTCACCGCGATTCGGCGAGAACTTTTGTCAATTCCGTGGCCGAGCGGATTCGATCTTTGGGGTCTTTGCGGAGCAGGTGCTGGATGATGTCTTCAAGCCATTTGGGCAGGTCGGGTCTTAACTGCCGCGGAGCGATCGGCTGGCAAGCGCGGACTTGATCGAGTATGCCGAGCAGCGTGTCGCCCTTGAATGGCGGCTGGCCGGTGGCCAGGGCGTAAAGCACGCCCCCCAGGCTAAACAGGTCAGAGGCCGGACCCGCCGCCGAGGTGACGACCTGTTCGGGCGCCATGTACATCGGCGTCCCAACAATCGCGCCGTCCACGGAGAGCTTTGCGTCATTCTGCCCACGGGCCAGTCCAAAATCGGTGATCTTGACATGGCGCGAACCATCTTCAACGAGGATGTTCGCCGGCTTGATGTCCCGATGGACAATTCCGCGCTTATGTGCCGCTGCCAGCCCGGCCGCAATCTGTCGCCCGTAGGCGACGAGATCGGCGACGGGCAGCCGGTCCGCGTTCGTCAAGAAGCTCCTGCAGCGAATGGCCAACCACGTATTCCATCGACATGTATGCAATCGGTCCTGCCTGGCGAATCGCGTAAATGGTCACGACATTTTCGTGAATGATGGCCGCCGCGGACCGACCCTCGCGAAGGAACCGGTCGACGCCGGTTGGCGTATCCGATCGAATGACCTTGAGCGCCACTTCTCGGTCCAGGCTCGGCTCATAGGCCTTGAATACGACTCCCATGCCCCCGCGGCCGATCAACGTGCGAATCTCAAACGTATCGAGGAGGCACCCCCCTTCGGGCAGTCGGACGAGGAATTCGGGTCGAAATGCGGGCAATTTGCCGGTCTGCCCGGTTGCCGAGCCCGGTAGATCCTCGGCTGTGAGAGGATTCGAACGCAACACGGGCGGGGGAGTCCGCCCGCGAAAAAGCTCCACCGTTTTGGGGTCACTCAGGTCGGTTGGCTTCGGCTGCATCGGATGGCCAATCGACGGAGTACGGTCGGCGTGCATGGTCAGCTTCACCAACTCCACGCATCCGTTGGCCAAAATGTCGGCGTAGTCCTCGTCCAGACGGGCGTTGAGATTGATGATCTTGGTGAACTCGTTGATCTTGGGGACAACTCCCTGCAGCAACTCGATCAACTCCGGCTGAGTCAATTTGTACCGTGTCTTCGCGGTTCTCAGAAGGTGTTCGAGTTCGTCATGACGGTTGACAATCCCGTCCAGGTCGGCGAGCGACTCGGCGAATGCCAACAACTCCGCCCGGTCGGCCTGGGCCGGGTGTCCGGCCGGAACGTGGCTAGGCCGATTGTGGTAGCGAATCGATTCGACGAGGTCCGCCGGCATGTTCCAACTGCTGAGCAGTTCCGCGCTCAAATCGGCATGATCCAACCCGAATGTCTCGACCTCAACTTTCCATGCCTCGGCTCGCGGCATGTCCGCATGCCTCGAAACGACAATCGGCCAAACTTCCGGAAACGACCGGTGCAGAAGCGTGACGCCGAGATCGCGCAACAAGCCGGCCACCAGATCGTCTTCCGGAAATGGTCGGCCGACGACGGTGGCGATCTCGCGTGCGATCATTGCGCCGGTGACGGAGGTCAGCCAATAATCGCGGAGAGACGCATCGGACATGCCGCCAACCTTCATTGCCGGCAATGAAAGTCCCAGGGCCATTGAGCGAAGGCGGGCAAGTCCCAGGATCAAGACAGCGCGATCCAGCGAGCCAACGGGCTGGGCCAAACCAAAAACCGATGAGTTGACCGTGCGCAGAAGTTGCCCGCACAGTGCCGGATCCTGTTGCAGTAAGGAAACGATCTTGGCGGCGGTGCAGTCCGGCTGCGTCGAAACCTGAACGACTCGCATGGCCAGCCCAGGCGGAGTCGGCAGTCGAGACGGATCGAGCAGTGTTGCCAGGGCGCTTGTACGATCGGGACCGGCCCGCGACGCGACTTGAGCCGGATGGGCGGGTGGATCGAGAAGAAGATTGGACACGGAGCAACTTTCGGCAATTAGTCGGAACGACGAGACGGCAGCCGAAATACGGCAGGCATTTCTTTCTCGTCGTGCCTCAAGGATGGACCAGATTATTGGCGAGTCAAATAAAGTGACGCCGCTCGCGATTTGTGATGAGGACCAATCAGCAGGACTGAGAAGGGTTTCGTATTCCACATGACTATTCGTCGGAAGCCTGAACGTAATGCCGTTATGCACGCGCGTTGGCGGCGACAATCGATTGGCCGTGCGAGCCCTTCAACCGACTCTCTGTTCCACAGCGCTTCGTACTACCGATGTCGGATAGGAAGTGACCCGGTTTGCCAAGAATGCAATCGATCGATTTGAATCGCAGCTTACTTGAACGCAGGCGATTCGTGCTGACGAAGAATGGCCTGCAAGAAGCGACTCGCCTGTTGCGCCCTCGATAAACCCGCGATCATCGGCTGATTTGCCACCAAGCGGCCACCCCTTCCCGTCGCTAAGTCCCGGATCGCCGTTCGAATTCGCTCCACATCTTTTCCGATCGCCATCCCCCGACCCGCTTCCATTACTAGTCGGGCTACCGGCGAATGGCGGGTACCGCCAACCACCCAAATCGGCGCAGGCGACACAAGGTACTCGAAGACCTTGCCCGTCATGACTCCATGGCGGGGATCGTGCCAGTCGAGCAGGATCAAAGCGCTGGCATCGCGCTGCAGTCGCAAGGCTTCGGTGCGCGGTAGTGATCCCCGAAAATCGAGCCGCTCACCCAATCCATGGCGATGCGCAGCCGTCCTCCACGCGTCCGCCTGATCGGATGCGACAACCAGGCTGGCAGCCGGTTCCCCAGCCACGGCGGCACAGATCGGGTTTAAGTCCTGGCCTCGTTCGAAGACGGATCCGGTGTAGACGAGTCGAACCCGGCCATCCTTGGGAAACGCTGGTTCGGCCGGGACGCTCGCGAAATGGGTCGGGTCGTAGCCGTTGTAAATGACCTCGACCGTCTTGTCGCATTTCGTGCTCAGTCGTTTCGCCAGTTCGGGTGAAACCGTGACCAGCCGATCGGCCAGGGCCAAGGCCTTTCGTTCGATTCGGCGTTCCAGAAATGTGAACGGGATCAACCCGCCATACAGATGGTGATCGGTCCACAGATCGCGGAAGTCGATTGCCCAGATCTTGCATCCACGGCGTTGCTTGACGGCGAGCCCTACCCGGATTGACGCGGGCGGTCCGAATGAGCTGACGACGGTGTCCCACGGGCCATTGTCCAGTGCCCAACGCACTGCGGGCTTGATCCAAAAGTCGGCGAGATCGGGCTCGCGAACGCCAGCGAACATCCCGGCACGTGCCTTCAGCCAGCGAAGCGGATGGAACAGCTTGCCCGCAACGCTCGGCGAGGCGGCAAGAGTCTGTTCTCGACTCGACCGTTCGCCGGCGCGCATTCGTTCGAGCAATCTCGGCACGCCATACGCCAATTCGATCACGCGGAAGCCAGTGCACGAGAGATCGAGTCCAACCTGATCTTCGCGCTTGATTGTGGTGAGGACAGTCACATCGTGACCGGCCGCCGCCCAGGCTTGGGCGAATGAATGCGTGCGAAGCGAGGCGACGGCTCGGTGCGGGGGGAAAAACGGAGCAACGAGCAGGATCCTCATGCCGCGCCTCCGGAGCAAGCCCGCAAGAGTCCGTCGAGATAATTGGCCTCCGTACGCGCCGCCAGAAAGGCGCTCGGATCAAACGAATTCAGCGTTCCCGCGACGAATGACTCTCGAATCATGCGAAGCTGTTCCGCCAGCGTCTCTGGTTGGTCCGGATGAAAGCGATAGCCGATGCCGGCGTCGAGGACGACCTCGCGCATTCCGCCATAGTCGGCGACTAAAAGGTTCGTCCCAACCGTCAAGGCTTCCTGAGCGACCAGGGGATAGGTCTCAAACAACAATGATGGCACGACGACGACATGAGCGGCAGCAATCGCGGCGACCGTCTCGTCATGCGTGCGCCGGCCAAGAAACACGACGCGATCGGCCCAGCCGCGCGCGGCACAGATTGATTCGCAGGCCTGCCGGTCATCCCCCTCGCCGACAATGACAACCCGGGCCGAAAAATCGGCGGGAAGCAGTTCCAGAAAACGGCGAATGCCCTTTTCGGGCTCAATTCTCCCGGCGAATGCGAATGTCAACTCGTGGGAACGCGGAACACCTAGTGGCGTGACCGGCGGGTTCGGATTCGCCACGTGCACTGCCGGTATGCCCAGCCGAGCGACCAGATCTTGAAGGAATCGGCAGGTGCATATGACCATATCGATCATTCGCCGGCGGTCGTGCAGGCGATAGTGCCAGAGATGTTGCAACAGCTTGAGAGACGAGTGAGCGCGACCCCGATGGTCCCATCGGCGAGTCAAGAGATACTGCCACGAATGCAATCGATCGACGTCGGCCAGTCGCGGCCCATTGCGAAACCAGTTGCCCCCCGAGTTCGGACAGACGAGGTGATAATCGTGGGCAGTCATCACGATGCGGACGCCGAACTTGCGCTTGTGGCGCGCCAACATGGGAAGAATCGCCGGCGAAAGAAGATGGTAGTAATTGTGCAGATGCACCACACCTGGATTCAATGTTTCAAGCGTCTTGCGTAGGTCGCGGACGGCGCCGCGATTGTGGAGATAGCGCAATGCCGTTGGCCGGGCATCGGAGAGATCGGCTTCGGTGAATGTGTGCACGTCCCAGCCGGCCGCCCGTTGAAGCTCGCAGGTACGTGCCAGCAGGACTTCGGCGCCGCCCAGCACCTGGGGCGAACGGTCGTGAACGTGCAAGACGCGCCGTATGGGCAATCACATTCTCCGCGAGGATTTGGTGATTGTACCTACGAGACGATGGGCGCCAGCGCCGCGTGATAGCCGGCCAGCGTGTCGCGGGCACAATTGGCCCAGGTGAATTCACCCGCGCGATTCGTGCCGCCGATGCGAATCGAACTCAGCCAGTCCGCATCCGCGATTGCTCGCATCATCGCTTCGCGCCAACCGTCGATATCGTTCGGATCGCGAAGCGTCCCGCAGCCGCCGAGCACTTCCGCGACAGTCGGCGTGGATGAGGCGATGACCGCTCCGCCACAGGCCATCATTTCCGCGGCGGGCAGGCCGAATCCCTCGTAGTGCGTCGGGAATACAAGCGCAAGAGCGCCATTATAAATGGCAGGCAAATCCGCCTCGGCAACATAACCGAGATGTCGAACGTTCTGCTGCTTCGCTTCGCCTTCGAAAAATGAAGCGACGTCATCGAAGCCCCAACCCCATGGGCCGACCAGAACGAGCGGGCACCGATCGCGCAGGTTCTTGGGCAGCGATGCATACGCCGCAGCAGCATGAGCAGATTCTTCCGCGGTTCGATCGTGCCGACGTGCAAGAAATAATTCGCCCGCAGGCCCAGGCGCTGAAGTACCGGCGCCACCTGCTCTGGCGCCAACGGCCGAAGCGTTTCGCGGATACCGGGGTAAGCGCGCGTGATTCGATTGGCCGGGAAGTCGAGCACACGAATGATCTCGTCGCGCGAGCTGTCGCTATCGGTCAAAATGTGGGCAAAATCGTGGATTCGCGGGAGAAACTCGCTTTCGAACTTCTTCGCGCGCTCTGTGGGATGCCATTCGGGATGCAACACCGCTGATAGATCATGTACGGTCACGACCGTCGGCACTCGCGTTTCGATCGGGAAAAAGTTCGGCTCGTGGTAGAGATCGACCCGATGCGGATGGAAGGTGCGGCGAATCTCCGTTTCAACCAGCGCTCGCCAGCCCCAGCGAAAGGGAACGCGGGCGATTCGGCGCATCAGGCTTTTGCGACTTGGCAGAAGGCCGTTGCTCGGCGCCGCTGGCCTCGGGCCGCCGCCGAGTCGCATGCGGATTCGCCCGAGGACCGGATGTGGATAGAGCGTCAAACGCACGCTTTGGCTGCTCGCGAGAGCACGAATCAACTCCACCGTGTAGTGCCCGACTCCGGTTCGGTTCCCCAGGGCGGCAGTGGCATTGACGACGACGCGCATCGCAGGGGGTTTACGAATTCGCCCGTGGAAACTCAAGACGAAAGAACTTGATTGCGTCTGGCTGGCAAATCGAGAGAATACTCTCATTCCTTCGAGACTTGCTCATGCCGCAATCGGATTCCGATCTGCACGATTTACTGGCCCTGTCGCTCGTGCCGGGGCTGGGTCCTCGTTTGACGCAGGCGCTGCTGAATCGATTTGGCTCGGCATCGGCCGCCCGGCGTGCGACCCCGTCGGAGTTGGAACAGATTCCCCATATTGGCGCAAAGCTCGCTAATTCCTTCGTCGAGGCCATGCGCTCGGCCGACCCCTCGTCCGAGTTGCAACGAGCGGAGCGGCATAACGTCCAGTTGCTGCCGCGATGGTCACCGGACTATCCGGTTCGCCTGGGCGAGCTTCCGGACTCTCCCCATTTGCTTTACGTTCGCGGCACCATCACCGCCTCGGATGCGCACGCGGTGGCCATTGTCGGCTCGCGAAGGTGTACGGCGTACGGTCAGCGCACGGCCACCCGGCTGGCCGGCGGATTGGCCCGCGCCGGATATACGGTTGTGAGTGGACTTGCACTAGGTATTGACGGGGCATCGCATCGCGGCGCGCTCGAAGCAGGTGGCCGGACGCTTGCGGTCCTCGCCGGCGGACTCTCGGCGATCTATCCGCCCGAGCACGTGGAGTTGGCCGAGCAAGTCGCCGCCAACGGAGCCCTGATCTCCGAAACGCCGATGATGATGGAGCCGCAGCGTGGCATGTTCCACGCCCGCAATCGCCTCATCAGCGGGTTGGCAATCGCCGTCGTCATTATCGAAGCAAACGATCGAAGCGGCGCGTTGATCACGGCCCGGCATGCCGCCGAGCAGGGGCGCGACCTGTTCGCGATTCCCGCCAATGTCGATAGCGCCACAGCGCCGGATCGCTTCGCCTGTTGCGCGACGGGGCGAAGTTGATTCGTGATGTCGATGACTTACTGGAGGACATCAAAGGGCTTCGCACTGCCGCTCAACCGGTCGCCAACGCCGCGACCGTCCCCGCGACTCCAACCTCGCCTCCGGCGCCGCTGGATCCGAGTCATCAACGCGTGTGGGATTTGCTGAGCGAGCCGCGGCACCAGGATGAAATCACACGAGCGCTCGGCCTCTCGGCCGGTGAGATCAGCACACTGTTGTTGATGATGGAAATGAAGAAGCTGATCCGTCGAGGAGCCGGTAATATGTACGAGCGACGGTAGCCTTCGTCGCACGGGCACGAGGTCAGCAAAATGCACCGAATCCTGAACTTCGCGGCGGCATTCGTCACGATCGTTGCCGGTTGTACTGAGCCCGAATTGCCGCGCGAAGCCCAGACGCCTCCAGAATTGACAGCGGAACGGGCCAAGGAAGCGCTCATCGAAATGCTGCGCGACAATCCGAAGGCTCTACAGGGAGGACCTGCCTATCCGGCCGAAAAGCTGGCCGGTGAAAAAGTGACCATGAAATCTTCAGAGTTGTGCGACATTGGCGCTTTCACCGTTGACCTTCGCAGAACAACGTGGCACATCGAGTCCAGGGGTCCCGGCTGCATGTGGCTGATCGATGGCAAGTTTGAAGTTGCTGGTGCGCGCTGGGCTGCGAAGCCTACGCACTGTTCCATCGCGCATCCCGGACCAATTGGCCCCCTCGAATGAGCAGCCGCATACCGGACTGCCAATTTGCGTGCTCGTTGTTTTTCCGACTCAATCTAGTTAAGCTGACAACTCGAGCCATGAAACTTGACGCTTGAACCTTGCGAATGTCCGACGTCGCAACACTTGCCGGCAAATTGATCGGCAACATCGAGAAAGTGATCATCGGCAAGCGGCAATCGCTGACGCTGGCGCTGGCCGCCTATTTGTGCGAAGGTCACATTCTGCTCGAAGACGTGCCCGGCGTCGCCAAGACGATGCTGGCCCGAGCGCTGGCAATCAGCATCGGCTGCACGTTCAAGCGGCTGCAATGTACCCCGGACCTTCTGCCGACGGATGTGACCGGCGTTTCGATCTTCAACCAAAAAACCGCTGAATTCGAGTTCCGCCCCGGTCCCGTCTTCGCACAAACTCTGCTCGCCGACGAAATCAACCGGGCCACGCCGCGAACGCAATCGGCACTACTCGAGGCCATGGCGGAGCGCCGCGTCACGGTCGATGGCAAGACGTATACGCTCAAACCGCCGTTCCTGGTGGTCGCCACTCAGAACCCAATCGATCAGGAGGGAACGTTTCCCCTCCCGGAAGCACAACTCGATCGGTTCCTCGTGCGGCTCAGTCTTGGCTATCCAACGCTCGACGAAGAAGGCAAAATGCTTCTGCGCATGCAGAAGGGGCATCCCATCGACGATTTGCACCCGGTGGCGAAGGCGGAGGACATCCTGGCGGCACAGGCGGCGATTCGCGACATTCACCTCGACGACAAGATTCGCAACTACATCCTGCAGATTGTTCATGGCAGCCGAGAGCACGAGGACGTCTTGCTCGGCGGCAGTCCGCGGGCATCGATCGCACTCTTTCGCACGTCGCAAGCGCTGGCGGCGATTGGCGGTCGCGACTTCGTCCTGCCCGACGACGTGAAGCGCATGGCCCAGCCAGTGCTCGCCCATCGCTTGATTCTCAAGCCCGAAAGCCGGCTGCGCAAGCGCACGAGTTCTCTCGTGGTGCAAGACATTGTTGCCGATACGGCCGTGCCGGTATTGAAAGAGTCGTACGAGGGGGTTCGAGATGACTTCGCCTAGGAGACAACCATGAACCGTCGAGAGTTTAGCGGAACCGTGCTGAGTTATGGGCTGATCCAGATGCTCTGGGCCAGCGATTTGTTCGCCGCCGACGTGAAGCCGATTGTCGCCAAATGGTTCGCCGATTTGAACGCCCTGGGGCACGACCTGAGGGACCATAAGCTCAAGGACGTGGAATTCCAGGCCAAGATGGACGAGCTTTACAAAAAGGTCAATCTTGCCGAGCTGGTATCATTCGTCGAACTGGATCGAATTGCGGCGAAGGTCAAACCGCCCGCGAACGGAGCGTTCAGCACCGGCTTCGATTTGACCAAAGTCGAGGGGCTCAAATCGCCGACGTTCGGCAAGCAGATTTTCTGCCTGAAGAAGAATCGCGCAGTGGTGCCGCACGGGCACGCCAACATGTGCACCGGCTTCATTGTCCTGCGTGGCACGTTCCGCGGCCGGCATTACGATCGACTGGAAACGAAAAGCGATCATTACATCATCAAGCCGACCATTGATCGCAGCTTCCAGGCAGGCGAAGAATCGACGATCTCCGATCACAAAGACAACGTCCACTGGTTCCAATGCACGTCGGGAACCGGGTATATTTTCAATGCGCACTTCGTTGGTTACGATCCCAGCATCAAGGAACCGGCGGGACGGCTGTATCTCGATCCCGAAGGCGAAAAGCTTGCGGGAGGATTGATCAAGGCCCCGAAGATGACATCCGGGCAATGCCACAAGAAATACGGCTAATCGATGGGATCGGGGGATCGCGCCGCATGGGCGATCCCCATCAATACGTGCGGATTGTGCACATCGTGAAAGTCGAATTTCGTCCAGGGCTTCTTCTTGCCGACCCGCTTCACTTCCAGCTTGTCCCCGGTTCGCGATAGATCAGCCACTTCCGGCCACGGAAGGATCTGTTTCTGATTGGCGATGCCGAGGTGGTTGCAATCAATCGGTCCAAACTCAATCGCTCGACCGCCGCGAAGATCGGTCCACATCGTTGGAAAGAGGCGGCGGTAGGTCTCGCTCTGGACCAGGCGGCCAAGGTCGGGAAAGTCGTCGAGTGTCGATGGGAGCGATGCCTGTTCGCCGTCCGTGCGCGTCAAGGTGAGCGTTGTGCCGAACACCCGTCGACGGCTTCGTTGCAAATCGAACCAGACGGAACCCGGATCGCGATTGAGTATTGCTTTCACTGGCAGGCCGTGAATCTGAATCGCGCGAATCTCGTCCCACGGAAACGCGACGACCCGGCCGCGATGCCAGATGAACAGTCCCGTCGGATAGGCGAGCACGCACAGATTTCGCCCCCGAATCGCAAAGTTGATCAGGTAAAGGCCGACCCCCGGACCAACGAACATCGCCGCCAGGAGAATAAACCACAGCTTGATATGCCGCCCGGGCCAGGGCACCAGTCCGGACCACATGACGTAATGCAGTCCGGCGGCGGCAATCACAATCAGCACCCCCAGCGT
Organism: uncultured Gemmataceae bacterium; assembly: GCA_963773845.1. Taxonomy (GTDB): domain Bacteria; phylum Planctomycetota; class Planctomycetia; order Gemmatales; family Gemmataceae; genus SIAJ01. The sequence continues at coordinate 1,015,004 of CAVZCU010000009.1, read as the reverse complement.
GAATCGCCAGGCAACGCTAGTTGGATTGGTGCGATAACTGGCATCCGGCTCGCCGAGCCGGCTCGTGATCTCGACCAGGTCCGCATCGACGTCCCTGGAGTTGCCATATTCCTCGCCCATCGCGGGCAGTATAAAGGAGTATCGAGCAATGACCAACCTGGGATTGAAATGCTTGTCGTCATGCAAGCCGGGGCCACACCGGAACAGATCGCTCGGGCAATTGAATCGATCAAGACTCTGGGCCTGACGCCGCATCCGATGCCGGGAGCCACGCGGACGGCAATCGGCATCACTGGCAACACGGGAGCGGTGGACGCTCGGCAGCTCGAAGTGCTGGAAGGCGTCAAGGAGTGCATCCGCGTCACCAAGCCCTATAAGCTCGCCAGCCGCGAAATGCACGCGGCCGACACCATCCTCGATCTGCCGCACGGCCGCATATGTTCGGAGACGTTTACGGTCATCGCTGGTCCGTGCTCGGTCGAGAACGAGGCGACCATATTCAAATGCGCCGAGTTCCTGATGGAAAGCGGCATCCGCTACCTGAGGGCCGGCGCGTTCAAGCCGCGGACCAGTCCGTACTCGTTCCAGGGCATGGGACTGGAGGGCCTGAAAATCCTCCAGAAGGCTCGTGAGCGCACGGGCATCGGCATCGTTTCCGAGTTGATGGACACCGATCATGCCGCGGCGGTTGAGGAGGCAGTCGACATCATTCAGATTGGCACCCGCAATATGCAGAACTTCTCGCTCCTCAAGCGGGTATCGAAGACGCGCAAGCCGGTGCTGCTCAAACGTGGCATGAGCGCCACGCTGGAAGAATGGCTCATGGCCGCGGAATACGTATTGGCCGGCGGCAACTATCAGGTGATTCTCTGCGAACGGGGCGTCCGAACGTTCTCCGATCACAGCCGCAACACGCTCGATTTGTCCGTCATCCCGCCCGCCAAGACTCTGTCGCACCTGCCAATCTTCGTCGATCCGAGTCACGGGACGGGCAAGCGCCTTATGTGCCCGCGATGTCGCTGGCAGCATTGGCCGCGGGAGCGGACGGCATCATCATTGAAGCCCACCCGGAACCAGACAAGGCCATGTCCGACGGCGCCCAATCACTCGACTTCAAGGGTGTGCAAACTCTGCTCGGTTCGCTCAGACGAATGGCCCCGATCTTGGGACGGAAAATGGCTTGACGAGTGTTCCGCTGAGGTTGCCAGATGGCGCCAAGATTGCCACTCCCATCACCATTTTGGCAATCTTGCTTTCACAATCTGATGCAAGAGATTAGCGGATAATGATTTGTTCGATTCCAATCAGTTTCCACTTCAGCGTCCAGGATTCGGAATCCGCCTTGGACCCCCTGACCCGAACACTTCGCGTGAACCGACATGAGGGGTAATCCGATAAGAAGATGTAGGGCATTCCGCCCAGGAGGGGACCCCGTGACCATCAAGCCGGCCTGCTGCAGTCTTCGCACCCGCATTCTGTTCGGCCTCCTGGCGGCGGCGTGCTTCGTGGTTGCCTGGATCGCCCTATTTCGCCAGTCCGCCGATCCGCCCACGGTGGTTGCGGGCCCGCAAGGCAAGGTTCCCCCGCAGCAACTCTTCGAGAAGTGGCCGGCCGACCGCAAGCCAGATCTGGTCCTCGTCCTCACGGGCCAGATGTATGGCTACTTGCAGAAGTGTGGCTGCTCGCATCCGCAGAAGGGTGGCCTGGAACGGCGCTACAACTTCATCGAATCGCTGAAGGCCCGGGGTTGGGAAGTCATCGGCCTGGACGTCGGCGATGTGCCGAAGCCTTTGAAATACACGCCGACCCCCGAGCAAACGCTGACCAAGTACGAAGTGGGCATGCAGGCCATGAAGCTGATGGGCTACAAGGCCGTCGGCGTCGGCAAGGAAGAACTCGCCATGCCGCTCCTCAATGCCTTGACGAGGTACACCGTCCAGAAGGGGAATGAGTACCCGAAAGTCCATGCCGCCAATATTGCGAATCGCGAAGATTTCCCGAGCAGCGACGGCGGCTCGGCCCTGACGGAGTCGGATATTCTCGCCGCGAAAAGCGGAGTTCGGGTCGGCGTGATCAGTGTGGCCGGCGCCGAGTTGGTCCAAGCCAATATCGACCGCGCTGTCCGTTATTCCCCGCGGACCGGCCCCATCGTCAGCGGCATCCTCAAGAAATGGAAAGACTCCAATAAGCCGCCGCAAGTCAATGTCCTCCTGTACCAAGGACCATTGGATTGGAAAGATCCGACGACCGGCAAGAAGGCCGATGCCCAATCCGCGGCCGAAGGATTCCCGCAGTTTCATGTCATTTTGTGCAAGTCGCCCGATGAGTCGGATGCGCCGGAGATGCCGACCGTGGTCAACGGCGGCCGCACCATGATTTGCCAGGTCGGGCAGAAGGGTCAGAACTTGGGTGTGATCGGCATTTTCAAAGCAGCCAAGGGCATTGAACTGTATTACCAGAAAGTGGTCATGAGCGAGGAGTTCGAGACTCCCCCAGAGAACGAAGCCGGCCATCCCGTCCTGAAGCTGCTACAGGACTACTCCGATACGGTGCGGGACAACGACTACCTATCGGAGATGGCCAGGCGGAAGAAACTGCACGCGGTCCAGGCGCAATTTAAACAGGCGCAGTTTGTCGGCGACACGCAGTGCTTCACATGTCATCAGGCGGAGTGGGCGGTCTGGAGCAAGAGCAAGCATGCCCATGCCTATGATGCCCTGGCCAAGCTCGCCAAGCATCCGACGGGCCGCAACTTCGATGGCGAGTGCATCGTCTGTCACACGGTCGGCTACGAGTATCAAACGGGATATTTGAACGAAAAGAAAACGCCGCACTTGAAGAACGTTCAATGCGAAGCCTGCCACGGACCAGGCAATTTGCATGTCGCCGAGGAAGTCGCCAATGCGAACAAACCTCGCCGATCAACACACAAATACCTTGCCGCCCTGAGCCCTTGGAAGCGCGATGGCAAGGGCGCCATGCCGTCGGCCGCGAAGCTGGAAGAGATGCTCAAGGAGAAAGATCCGGCCAAGCGCCAGGAGATGATGAGCGAAGCCGAAAACCGGGCGTATTTAGGCGTCTACAAGACGTGCGCCCATTGCCACGACATCGACAACGATCCGAAATTCGATTTGACTTCCTATTGGCCAAACATCGTTCACACCGGGCTCAAGAAGAATTAGGAATCCAGCGGAGCCGGAAGAATAAGTTTTGAAAAGAGAGGGCGGAGGCTGAAGCGTCAGCGAAGGCAACGCCGGGTGCTATGCCTACGGCTTTGCGCTCATCGTTAGACACACCTCTGCTGTGACTTACAGGCCGAAGGCCTGACGACAAATTAGCCCAGGGCAACGCCCTGGGATAGGGACGCACAAACTGCCCACTCAGGCCGCCTTCGCGCTTCGGCCTGCTCGGCGGCGGCCCTGCGAACCCCAGGGCGTTGCCCTGGGCTAAGTTGTCCCAGGCCTTCAGCCTGAAGACAATCAATTGCAAACTTGTGTGTAATGATGAGGGGCTTCGCGTGCGCAAGTTGGGGCAGGCAGCCGCTCCATGCCCGCCCAAAGCGGCGGGCATGGCACCCGCCCGCTTCCCACGGCGGGGTTCTGCGATCCCTGCCGGGATGGCCCGTTATTGTGACTTGATTTCCGGCGGTCGACGCTGCGTTTCGACCGCCGGCTAATATCTGCGACCGCTTCGCGGTCGTGCCTTCCATGCCGAAGAGGCCAGCGGGCGTTCTCTCAATTCGACCGAACCGCGATCGAGTTCACGCATGCCGACGGCATGCCAGAAATTAGCCGGCGGTCGAAGCGCAGCATCGACCGCCGGTCACCCTCCGAGGGAATTGCCTGTGTATCAATGAGGCGTAACGCCAGAGCGGGCGTAGGAGCTTTTGCTCCGCTGAAGTCCTAATTCTTTTTTCGGGCTTTGCTGATACCGCTCGGGGTACGAACGGCTTCCACGAGCAGTCCCCCCTTGCGATCGAATTTGAGGACGAAGAGCACATTTTCATGTGCCGCCGGACATGGGAATTGGCCCGCGTAAATCACTCTCATTGGATTCGATGAATCAACAATCGTGAACGACCGGTGACCGCCACTGCTTGCCGAGGTGTCCCGAATCGTCTCGTTCGTGTAAATCTTCTGTGGCTTGCCTGCCCGACCAACCGCACCTGACGGCAAAGTCTCCTGGATGACCAGAGTCGAGCGCGTATCGTTGCGAAAGCCCATCCATCCCGCATGGGCAGCCGGTACGGCAGCCGTAACAAGGACGGTAAGCGGGACAAAGATCCGGGTGTGGGTCAAGAAGGGAAGCATGGGTAGAACCCGATGATGCGTTCGCGGTCAGTGACCGACGAATGGACCGCATCCATTACGGGGACGACGGGTTCTACCGGACTTGCGCGAAAAGATTTGCCTTTTATTTTCCTCGTAATCTGGGTTCACGCTGCCGTGGATGACTCCTGTGTGGACCGAATCCGGGACTTGAAGGTGCGGGCCTCGGCGACTGCCAATTCGATTCCCGATTCCGGCCATACGTTGAGGTCCGCTCCGAATCCCGCCTTAATTCCAGCCTGCGTAACGTGAGCGAGCAAACTGCCAATCGGGCACAATCCCTTCGCCGCCAGTTCCGAATCCGCCTTTCGCAGCCTCCGATGCAGTTCGCCGCCGTTGGCAGGCAGTCCGGTCGTCTTCACGGGAGAACTGACAGGCGGGGCCGCTTCCAATCCGCTTGGCGCCTTCGCCCAGTCGGGCAAACGCGGAGGAGATGAAAACTGCTTCTTCGAGCTGTCGTAATCCGCCCATTGCTGCGGCAAGCGATACAAGTAGCGGCCAATACCGAACTTCACCGCCGTCCGCTTCAAGGCATCTGAAAATGCGGCCTTCAACCGATCGCCGCCATCGGGCTGTTCGCTCGGCGAGCCGACGTCAGTCTTCGTAATCCATCGGTCGCCCAGCCGAACGCGTAGCCGGCACATGACCGAATTGTCGGGCAACAACTCATAATGGTCTTGCCAGTTTTCCACCCCCACAACCGAATCGAGCCGATCCATGATCGCTCGAACGTCCACATACGCCAGAGCCAATGCTCGATTGCCCCGAACCGCCTGCGGCTTGAACTTAACCTCCGAGTCACTGAACGGAGCCGACAACGCCACGATCACCGAATTGGCGGGCTTGGCTTCGTTTGTTTGCTTTTGCTTCTTCATTTTCAATCTCCAATTGCGTCACACTGTACATATTATCATATCTCGCGCCGAAAGTGAACTCGGTTGTTCCACTGGATGGGTCCCCGGGATAGGTTGGAGGTACACCTGGAGGGATTCATCATGGCACTGTCACTCTCGTCTTCCGCATTTACTGCCAATGGCTCGATTCCGGCGATCTACACATGCGATGGCGACGACAAATCGCCGCCGCTCGCATGGGACGGAGCGCCTGCCGGCACCAAGTCGTTCGCCATGATTGTCGACGATCCGGATGCCCCGGATCCCAAGGCGCCGAAGCGAGTCTATGTGCACTGGGTGCTTTACAATCTGCCTGCCGATGCTCGGCAATTGGCGGAAGCTGTGAAGCAATTGCCCGCGGGTGCGAAAGATGGCAAGAACGACTGGAACCGGACCGGGTACGGAGGGCCGTGCCCACCGATTGGCCGGCATCGATACTTCTTCAAGCTCTACGCGCTCGATACGATGCTCCCCGACCTCGGCCACCCGACCAAGGCGGAACTGGAAAAGGCGATGCAGGGGCACGTGCTAGACAAAGTAGAATTGATTGGCACGTACGAACGGCCGCACAAATAGCCAAATCCTGCGCAAGACCTGGTTGTAGGACGGATTGCAAATCCGTCCTACAACCAAAACCTTGCGCGGTCATGGAGTTCTCGGCAGTAGGACGGATTTGCAATCCGTCCAGATCGGCCGCTCGATCACATCGTCTCGGGCTAGCCGGGCCGTCCGCTGAGGGCGGTTTCAAAATTCGGCCACGGCGAATTTGGAAAGAGCCCTCGCCAATGGGTTGAGTCAAGCGAAGTATCGCGCGGCCGTGGTTCGCCGGCCGCGGTCGTACGACTCACGGATTCGATGACAGGCGCGCTGATTCGCAGATGCGCGGCCAAGCGCTGACCCATTTCCAATCGACTCATGCGTTCCGGCCCGCCGAGGTGAAGCACCCCCGACGCATTGGACGTCGCGATTTCAATCAAAGCACACGCCGCCGTCGCCAGGCCGATTGGTGTTCGCCATTCGTCGTGAAACAGTTGCACGGATTGGCCAGTCCGCAATGCCGCGGTCAGTTTGTCAAAAAAGCTCTCACGGCCGTGGATCGATGGACCGAACATCAAGCTGACTCGAACCACGACATGATTCGCCAATGCGACGACTGCTCGTTCGGCATCCGCCTTGGTTCGGCCGTAAGCCGATAGCGGGGCCGGCGAATCGCCTTCGCGATAGGGCGCATGCTCGCCGTCGAAGACCAGATCGGTCGAAACGAAAACGAATCGGGCTTTCGCCATTGCGGCCAATTCCGCAAGCCTGGCGGTCGAGCGATGATTGACGGCGTCCGCTCGGATTGGATCGCGAGCACAATCGCCGACCGCCGCCATCGCCGCCGGATGAATCACGATGTTTGACTCGGCATCGCGAAACGCCTGGACGACTCGGTCCCGATCGGTCAACTCCACCGGCCGAGCCGAGACGCCCTGCACGTCTTCCGCACGTGTTCCGCTCCAGGCAACGACCTCATGGCCGCGGCGGATCAATTCGCGAACGATGTAAGCTCCCAGTTGACCCGATGCGCCGGTCACCAGAAATCGATGGCTCACTGTCGGTTCTCCTGTGGCCGACCTGCGGTTGCACATGATAGCATGTTCGACGTTCCGCTCACCAACGAGATCATCCCATGAGCGTGCCTCTCCATTCCAGCCGACGAAGCTTTCTCCGAACATCTGTAGGCGTTGCCGCCGCGAGTTCGCTTCCCAATTGGTTTCTCGAAGAATGCCGGGCTCAGGCCGAACCGAAGGCGCCGAAACTCAAAAACGATAAGCCGGGAATCGCTCTCGTCGGTTGCGGCGGCATGGGTCGCGGCGACTTGAAGAATGCTTCTCGCTTCGGTCAAGTCGTCGCTCTGTGCGATGTCGATGCACGCCAACTCGCGCAAGCCGCCAAAGATTGGCCGAAGGCAGAACACGAACACGACTTCCGCAAGATCATGGAACGCAAGGACGTCGATGTCGTGATCTGTGCCACCGTGGACCATTGGCACGCGCTGGTATCGCTCGCCGCGATGAGGGCCGGCAAGGACGTCTATTGCGAAAAGCCATTAACACTCACGATCGATGAGGGCAAGCGCGTCGTCGAAACGCAACAGAAAACGCAGCGCATTCTGCAAACCGGAAGCCAGCAGCGAAGCGACAAGAACTTCCGCCTCGCCTGCGAGTTGGTTCGCAATGGCCGGCTTGGCAAGATCAAGGAAGTCGATGTCTGGCTGCCGGCCGGCCGGCGCGAAGGTCCGTTCAAAAAGGCCCCGGTGCCCAAAGAGTTCGATTGGGATTTCTGGCAAGGACCGACGCCGGCCGTCGATTATGTCCCCGAGCGCACGCATGTGACATTCCGCTACTGGTGGGCGTATTCCGGCGGAACCATGACGGATTGGGGCGCCCATCATAACGACATCGCGCTGGGGACTTGGCCAGGACGGGCCAGTCAGGATTTCGGGCAAGCCGACGGTCGAGATGATCAAGGGTGGCTTCACGGCCGCGAGCGAGTATGGCGTGGAATATCACTATGCCGACGGCGTGGTTCACCGCTGCCGAAGCACCGCGGCCAACAACTGGTTCGGGGGTGTAGTCGATCCCAAGGGCCAGCAGCACGGCGTGAAGTTCATCGGCGTCGATGATTGGATCTTTATCACGCGGGGCAAGATCGAAGCGAGCGACCCCGACCTGCTCAGGAAAGCATTGCCAGCCTCGGCCACGCGTCTCTACGCGAGCAACGATCACATGGGCAATTTCTTCGACTGCATTCGCACGCGAAAAGCGCCCATCTGCGAGCCGGAAGTCGGCCACCGGTCGGCGACGGTCTGCCATCTCGGCGTGCTGGCGATGCGACTCGGCCGGGAATTGAAATGGGATCCCGTCAAGCAACAGTTCGTGGACGACGCGGAGGCCAACAAGTGGCTATCCCGCGAGCCCCGCAAGCCGTGGAGCTATGAAGGGGTGTAATGGAACGGCACGTGGCATCGGCCTGTGGGATAGGCCTCCCGGCCTGTCTTCGCTCGGACTGAGCGATCGCTCGACCCTGCAAGCGAAGATAGGCCGGGAGGCCTATCCCACTAAAATCGCAGCCGGTACTCGATGCGGTAAATGTCGCGATACCAGCGCGTGCCGGTGACGGCGTGGCCGTAGCCCACGTACAAGTCGGACATGGCCAGGTAGCCGCGGTCGGCGAAGGAATCGCCGAGCGTGAAGCGAATGCCGGCATCGATGTTGATGATCGTCTTGCCGTGGGAGTCCTGCACGAGCGGCTCATTGAGCGCCTGGTACTCCGGGCTCTCCGCTCCGCCAAGAATGGTCCAGCCCACGCCCTCCACCGTTGGCATGATGCGCACATGGCCAATCTCGGCCAGCATGAAACTGCCACCCGCGCCATATTGAAGAATGTTGCCCGCGAAGTTCGTGCGCTGGTGAATCGGAATCGAATCCTCGACTTCGCTGAAGAGCGTCAGCCGATCGGTGAGCACTTCCTGCCACAAGAACCCCGGCTGCACACTCCAGTTGCCCGAGCCCATGCCGCGCTCGCGGTTGCCCGTCGGCGCCGTGCCGGCCACCTGGAAGCTGATCGCCCGCGTCGGTTCCAATACAAACGCCCACTTCAGGCCGAGACTCACATCGCTGAGCCCCGCATGATTGGCGTTGAACTCCGGATCCGTAAACCGGAACGGCACATTCGTGAACATCGAGACATCCGGAGCCAGTCGTGCCTCCACATACACCGATGCGATTTGCGCGTTCACTTTCCAATCGCGCTGATGCGGTCCACGCCCATCCATCGTTTGCGTGGCCGCATTGAGATAGCCTTGCTTGTTCCAAAAATACTCCGCCCGATCGGGACGGAGCATGTTGTAAAAGGCATCGCCGCGAATTCGGAACACGTCCGTGGGCGCGGCCTGATCGAGGAATGACGGAGCTTGCACCGCCAGGCCGAACGGCAAGATGTCGAAATCCGTGATGAACGTGTGATCGAACTCCGGGGGAAACGGTTCGAGCGAAGGCGGTCCCCAAAAAGGCGCCGCGTGCTGGATGGCAGCGGCTCGATGTTTCCGGGCTTGGCTTCACCGGGATCCATACTCAGGAATGCCTTCGAGTTTGGCATGAATGAGGCCGGTACCCGGGACGCCACCGGCGGCAACACGAGTGGCGGCAAGGACGATTCACTGGGAATAGCTACAGGCTGGGCGGATGGCGGGATTATGCCCGGCTCGGGGGGCGGGACAAAAGGCGCGACCGGCGGCGGCGGTGGAAAGGCAACGGGATCGACATCCTGGGCCGACACGCATGCGGTCAGCGTCGCCAATGCACCAATCGCGATACACATCGGTCGGCCAATCCAAGACGTCATGGCTCCCCCTCCTGGGGATAGGCGCGCAAACACTCGTCCTCTCTCATCGGTTGTCGAGATTGGCAAACATTGATGAGAAACTGGATTGTAAGGACTATGAGAGTCGACCGGCGCGGCAGCCGGGCAGCGGTATTCGCCAGACTTCCGTCTACATGCTGCCGGATTCCGTTACGCGGACGATTGGTCAATTACGGAACAGCCCTTCGGGCGCCGGGTATTCCGCCTTGGCCGGCGGCGCGATGCCAATCGCCCTGGCAAAGATCGAGGCGATCGCGGCCGGCACGACCTCTTCGCGACGGATGCCCGGCTTGACGTTGGCGCCGAATACCAGAAGCGGCACATGCGTGTCGTATGGGTACGGCGTGCCGTGCGTGGTTCCGACGCCGGTTTTCGGATCGCCTTCCAAACAGAACGGCTTCAACAGGATGGCGACGTCGCCCGCCCGTCCGGGATAATATGCCTTCCGCATCCGCCGGCCGACCGCATCATAAGGATCGAGTGGGCTTTCCAAATCCGCGCGCGTAAATGTGCGGCCGACGCCTGGCTGTTTGTCGAGAAAATCGGCGAGCGATCGGGCGACGTCCGTGACCTTCAGGCCCTTGCTCGCAATCAATTTGGAATTGAGATAAATCCACAGCCCGGTCCGATTCTCAATGAACCTGGTCTGCGAATCGCTGGTGGCGTCCGGTGCAAAGGTCGTTCGCAAATAAGCCTCAGCGGCGGTCAACATGCGCGAAACGGAAACGCGGTGGGCGTCCGTCCCGCGTCGGGCTGATACTTCGGGCAACGGGCAAATCCCATGATCGGCCGTCATGCAGAGCAGATATTTCCCGACGCCGACGTTGTCATCGAGCAGTTTGAGAAGGGCGGCGATCTGGCGATCGGAGCGGAGCGTGACGTCCAGAACCTCCTGCGAGTCCGGGCCCCAAGCGTGACCAACATAGTCGTTGCTCGAGAAACTCACGGTCAAGAGGTCGGGAACCTCGTGCTGACCCAGTTTTTCAGAGACAACGGCCGCACGCACCATTTCCAAGAGAAAGTCGTTTCCAAAGGGCGAGGTCGCCAGCGCTTCGTAATACGCCTTGCCCGGCCGCTTGAGACCGCCGTCGATCGGGTGCGGAAAGGTCATCCCCTCGCGCACGCCTTTCCCCTCGCCGGTGACGGCGTCGGGCCCGCTGTATTTGACGTAATCGAGTTCAGGCCGAGCGTGTTCCCAGCTCTTTCCGAACCATCGATCGGCGAGACGTTTCTTGTTGAGTTCCCTGATCCAAGGATGAACGGCATCGCGGTAGAACGACGAGGTGACGATCATGCCGTCGGCACTGTCGAGCCAATAGGCGCCGTCGGCCTTCGCGCCGGGGGGCAACAAGGCCGATCGATCCTTGAACGACAACCCGAAGACCTTCGCCTTGCCGCCCGTGGCCAGCTTGATCGCATCGCCAAATGTCGGCGCCAAGAGGCGGTCCGGCGTGCCGTTCGCCGTTGGCTTGAGAGTACCCCCCGTTTTGTCTGAATTGTTCTTGGACGTCTTGACCTTGGAATCGGGGTCCTTGAATTCATCGCGCAATTCGTCTTTCGGCAACTGGGTCGGCAACGGCGGAACGCGCGTGTAGCGTGTACTTTCACAACAATTCACGACGGCGCCGCTGGCCCGGTCGTACCAGGTATTGCCGATGATGCCATGCACGTCCGGCCCGCAGCCGGTGAGCATGGACGAATGGCCCGGCCCCGTGGCGGTGATGGCATATGGATACTGACAATTGACGAACCACGCTCCTTCGGTTTGCAGACGCACAAAGCCATCCTTGCCGAACAAGGGCTGCCACTTCTGGATGTAGTCGCCGCGCATCTGGTCGAAGACGACCAGGACCACAAGCTTGGGCTTCTCGGGTTCCGCGGCAATGATGGGCCCGCCAAGGAAACAGAAGAGAATCGCGAATCGGCGTGGCATGAAGAGCGGCTCCAGCAGCGAATGGGATCGAGGGTTAGGATAAGCGCGCAGGTCGAAGGTCAAAAGAAAAGTCAGTGAAGGCCGCAATCCGACTTCATTCGACTGCGCGGCTAAGAGCCATTAACCCCAGCTCCGCGACCTGCGTCGGTTTCATTTGCCAAAACACAGGGTTCATGACTTCGAGGGAGATATAGCCTTCATAGCCGATCCGCTTGAGCGTCTCGATCACTGGCCCAAACTGAAAATCCCCGTCGCCGGGCAGTACGCGATCGGAATCGGTCATCAACTCACGCGGCACGCCGGCCACGTCCGAGAATTGCACGTGGGCGAGGCTTTCGCGCGTCAGCCCGGCAAGGTCTTCGGGCTTGCTCGGGCCTTTGTAATAGTGAAACAGGTCGAGACAAACGCCCACGTTGGGCTCGCCGCATTGGTCGACCAGGCCGATCGCCGTATCGAGGCTGGTGCAGAACGCATCGGAGCCGCGAAATTCCAGTGCCAGCCGCACGTTGAACCCGGCTGCCCACTGAGCGGCCTGGGCCAGCGATACGACCGATCGCTCGAGGGCGATGGCATCTCGCCGTTGCGAAAAATCCGCAATCAACAGCAGAGTCGAGATGCCGAGCGCATCGCAGAGTTCGAGCCGCCGGCGAAAATGCTCGAAGTGCAGCCGCCGCTCTTCGCCTTGCGTTAGGAGTAATCCCCCCTGGTAGGCCGCGGCGGCGGGGACAAGCCCGCGATCGCGCAACAGCCGGCGAACCTCGTCGAGCGACGTCGCTTCCAGGTGCTTTTCCAGTTTGGTAAGCCACAACTCGGTTGCCTGCCAACCGACGTCGGCGAATGCATTGAGATCATCGGCAAATGCCGCGGGAAGAGTCGTCGCCTGGCTGATGCAGAGTTTCATGAGGCCCGGTGGAGGCGGGGGGCCTAGCCCCTCTTGGGCTTCGGCTTGGGCGGAGAGGTTACCTTTTTGTGCTCCGTCTCGGTCGAACGGGTCGACGAGAACCAGTTCGTGGCGAAACCGATCCACAGGAAAATGGCGAATAGCCACAAGCCGAGCCCGACGAGCAACCACATCTTATTCTTCGAGTTGGCTCGAGTTCGTCGCCGCGTGGCCCGGGGAGCATCCGCACCCATCTTGGAGTGGCTGAATGACGCGAGATGATCGCCATTCGCTTCGTGATGTTCGTCGAGCGGTTGAATCTCGGGCAACAGACTGTGGCCGTTGTGTTGGGCATCCAAAGGCTGAATATCGGGCAACGGCTCCACGAGCGGTTGCTCGGTTGAAGGTGGGATTTCTTCGGCCATCGGCTCCCCGAATGGACCCGCGTCCAAGCGCAATTCCGGATGCTCCAGATCCCGTGCGACCGGTATCGCGGTCGGAACTCTCGGCTGCGTGCCGGTCTCATGAGCCAGCAGAATTCCGCCCGGCTCGTCGGCGGCCGCCGGCGGCTTGGCGGTCGGTTCGCAGTACGGACTCAGTGCTTCCGCCACCTCCGCCGCCGACGGACGGATGGACGGCTCGCCACTTAATAGCCGGCGAACGAGGTCGGCGACCGCCGGCGGCAAGTCCGACTTGAGCGTTTCGAGCGGCGTGGGTTCCACCTGCTGCAAGCTGAGCATGACGGCCAATGGCGAGTCGCCGGTGTGCGGCGGCCGGGTGCTCAGCAAAAAGTACAGCGTCGCCCCGAGGCCGTACATGTCACCCGCGGCTGTCCGCTCGCCGCTCGTCAGCCGTTCGGGCGGCGAGAACGCAAGCGGCCCAATAAGGTCCGACTGTCCGTACGTCAATTCTTCGACGGGAGGCCGCCGCGGCGTCAAACCGAGTTCCACGAGCTTGATCGTCGCGCCCGGCCTGGGACGGATCGATACATCCCCGTTCGATTCGGCTGACCGCTTGACCGGCGTCAACAAGAGTGTGAGCGGGGACACGTCGCCGTGCGTGACGCCGCAATTGTGCGCCGATTTCAGCGCCAACGCCGCTTGGCGGCCGTATTCGCATGCCAACCCCAGCGGCAGCGCCGCCCATTTCGTTGACCAAGCGAAACAAGTCGCAGCCGTCGACATATTCCAGGACGACGTACGGGCCGGATTCGGCCGTGCCGGCATCGAGCACGGCTGCCAGGTGCGGGCTCTGCGCCAGGCTGGCGGAGTGGGCACGCGCCACGTAATCAGCCGACGAATCGGCAGGGGCCAGCCAATCCGCCGGCACCAGGCGCAACGTCACGGGCTGCAGCAAGGCCGGGTGCAAGGCCTTGTAGGTGATGCCCCCAGGACCATCGTCCAGTTTGTCGAAGATTTGGTAACCCTGAATCGACAGCCGGCTGCCGCGACCCTCTTGAAGCTCGCGCGCCTGATAGGCCGTTAGCCAACCACGTTCCTGTGCGTAATTCGAAAGAAACGCCACGTCGCCTGAAGTCGCCTCCGGCCGTGAACGCAGTTCATTGATGCGCGCATCGTCCAACAGTCGGCTGGACTGCAATCCATCCAGAAACCGCATCGTCGTGGGGTGGGACATCAAAGAACCGGGTCCACTCGGGGGCAGGTCAGCAGAAGATTCTACCAGATCCAAGCAATCACTTCCATGTCACCGGAATTCGGCCTAAAATGCACTCCCAACACGCTTTCGACCTCGCACCGGGAGCATCCTTTATGCGTTCCATCTCGTCTGCCGCGCTCATTGTCTGTCTGCTGGTTGGATCGGCCGCCGTCGCCGAACCGCAAAAAGTGACCGGGGCCAACTACCCGCTGGCCCTCAAGTTCAGCCGGGAATTCGTCTATCAAAACGTGCAAGAAGCTAATGTGATCCCGACGTTTATCGGCAAGACCGATCAATTCTGGTATGGCATCCGCACGCCGAATGGACGCCAATACTACCGCGTCGATCCGGCGCGCAAGTTGAAGGAGCCGCTCTTTGATGCCGCCAAGCTCGCCGCTCAGCTGTCCGAGGCCGTGCAGAAACCCATCGACACGGACACCCTCAATATTCTGCGCCTGAGCGTGACCGATGACGGGGCGAAGATGCGCTTTGTTTACGATGAGTTGCAATTTGAATACGAATTCGCGACGGCCAAGCTGACCAAGCTCGGCAAGGCCCCGCCCGCGCCGCGCGCTTTCCCCAAGGGGAACATGGACGAGCGCACGCGCCAGTTCCTGGAACGCCAGCGTCAGGAACGCGAACGCTTCCTCAAGGAGAACGATCGCAAAGACGACGAAAAGAAGGACGATGTCGAGAAGAAAGACGTTGAGAAGAAGGACGAGACCACTGGCAGAGGAAGGAAGCGCGGCTTTGGCGGTCGTGGCGGTTCCGACTACAAGGCCTATTCGCCAGATCGCAAGCGTTACGTGTATGTGCAGAAGCACAACCTCTACCTGGCCGATGAAGGCAAGGAGGCGGAGGCCGTTCAACTCACCAAGGATGGCGAAGAAGATTACAGCTTTGTCGCCTTTGGCGGGAGGTTCGGCGGCGGTCGTGGCCAGCAGGGAAGGACGACCCGAACGGACAGTAAGATCCCCACGTCCGATCGCAAGTCCCGGCCGAATGTCACCTGGTCGCCCGACTCGAAGGAGTTTTTCGTCACCCGGACCGACTCGCGGGGAATCAAGGAGTTGTTCCTCGTCAATCCCCTATCGGAACCACGACCGACTCTCGTCACCTACAAGTATCCGATGCCAGGTGAGGACGCCGTCCGTCGCAGCGAGCTGTTCTACTGCGATGCCACCGCCAAGAAGATCACCAAGGTCAACATCAAATGGCCCTACGAAGCGTACACCGATATTCACTGGAACAAGACTGGCGACGAACTCCGCTTCATTCGCCGCGATCGCTTGCAGCGCCATCTGGAGATCTGTTCGCTCAAGACGAAGTCCGGCGAGTCCAAGTGCCTGATCGCGGAGGGCTTTGACGCCGCCTACCTCGAATTCCACAATCTGCGCTACGTCGAAGAGTCCGACGAAATGATCTGGTGGTCGGAGCGCTCCGGCTGGGGGCACTTCTATCTCTACAGCCGCGACGGCAAGCTCAAGAACGCGATCACGAGCGGCGCCTGGCGCTCCAGTCAAATTGTCGACGTCGATGGCAAGAACCGGCTGCTCTACTTCCGCGGCAACGGCCGCGAGCCGGGGGAACAAATCTACTACAACCACCTGTATCGCGTTCGCTTCGACGGTACGGACCTGACGCTTCTCGATCCGAGCGATGTCTGTTTCTCTTCCCACCACGAATCGGGCTGCCTGGGGGCCAACCATTCGTCTTACCTGTCGCCATCGCGGCGCTATGTGGTCACCACTTGTTCGCGCGTCGATTGCCCGCATATGTCGTATGTGCTCGACGAAAAAGGTCGACGCGTCATGGACCTCGAACATACGAATTTGAGCGCCCTGGAACGTGCCGGCTGGAAAATGCCCGAGACGTTCTGCGTCAAGGCTGCCGACGGCGTAACGACGCTCTACGGCAACATGTGGAAACCCTTTGATTTCGATCCGAAGAAGAAATACCCCATCATCGCCAACGTCTATCCCGGTCCGCAGATGGAAGGGGTGACGCATACGTTCAGCGCCTACTCGGCCAATATGCAGCTCGCTCAACTCGGCTTCATCGTGATTCAGGTCGGCCATCGCGGCGGCACGCCGGACCGATCGAAGGCGTATCACAGCTACGGTTATTTCAACCTGCGTGACTATGCGCTGGCCGACAAAAAGTCGGCGATCGAGCAACTGGCGGCGCGGGACCCGTACATCGATCTGGATCGCGTCGGCATCTACGGCCACTCCGGCGGCGCCTTCCTTTCGGCCGCCGCCATGTTGCAGACGCCTTACAACGACTTCTTCAAGGTCGCGGTCGCTTCGAGCGGCAACCACGACAACAACATTTACAACGACAACTGGTCCGAGCGCTATCACGGTCTGAAGCAAGTACCTGCCGACAATTCGGAGAAGGAAGCGAAAAAGAGCATCCCCAAGTCGCGGCCGTGGGACGATGAGGATGGTCCCGACGACCAGAAAGCCAACGCGAAGTCGGCTGGCGCAACGAAGGCAGAGGTCAAGAAGAGCGACAACAAGAAGACGGCGGACAGTAGCAAAACAGCCGTGAAGAAGGACGCCGTCAAGGCCGGCGAAACCAAGAAGGCCGAAGCGAAGAAAGGGGGCAACAAGTCCGGCGACGTGAAGAAGGCGGATGCAAAGTCCGATACCAAGACTGAGGCCAAGAAGACCGAGCCGCCCAAAACCAAATTCGAGATCAAAGTGCCAACGAATGAAGAGTTGGCCGCCAACTTGAAGGGACACTTGCTCTTGGTTCACGGCGACATGGACAACAACGTTCACCCGGCTAATACGATGCGGCTTGTGAACGCGTTGATCAAAGCCAACAAGCGATTCGACATGCTCATCCTGCCGGGCAAAGCGCACGGCTATGGCGACATGCAGCCGTACTTCACGCAACGGCTATGGGACTACTTCGCGGAGTATCTGTTGAACGATCCTCAATCCGCCGCGAACGTCAATGATCGTACTTCGCACAGAAAGTAAATCCTTAGAGAGCAGTGATTTGTAAACAAAGGTGCCCTGGAAGTTTAATTGAACCTGCCGCTTGGGGACATGCTCAAAGCGGCAGGTTCGTTCGTTGAATTGAGAAGTCCATCGCCTCGGTTGGATTGAGCCCTGAGATTTCACCCGTTTTCAAAGCAGTTCCAATTTAAACGTCATTTCCGCGCTCGTCGGATCGCCACCCCTCATCATTTTTCCCAATCCGTCACGAGCCCGCTGGAGCGACATGATCGGACCAATTAAGAAGGAGAAGCCAGGGCAAGGTCTGGCATGTTTCTTGCAGCTGAGCCGGCCCGCCTGGTCGCCGCGACGCTGGAATGGCTTTCAGACGAGCAGCCTCGCCGAGTGACGGACAATTCAGGACGAAGACGGACTCTTTCAGGACGAACTTGGGAACGGCGAGGCCCCTAGTGTTTCGCGCCCTTCACCGTCAATCCTGAAAGTGGCCGGTGCTTTATGAGTGTCGCTATAGCAGGTCCCGTGCGCGTCGGGCGCCCGCGGATGCGAATCGGCCGACTTCTGAAAAAAAGTGCCAAACGAATCATACCTGTAGCCCTGGGGCTCTACTTCGTGCCCTGGCTGTTTCTCGGCTATGTTCTGTGCGGACTTCTCGACGTTGGCCGCAACAGCCGGCGAACGCTCGAAACCGTCGATCGCTACTTCGCCGGCAACGGGCTGTGGACCTGGTTGTTCTCCCCCGTCAATCTGCTCATTGACCTGCTCTGCCTGCCCCACCGCAACAACGGGATTTTCAAGCTCACGGATCTGCCGAAAGGCCACCAGAAGGAAATCAACGAGGTCATTGATGCTGCGTTCTCCCAGGACGTGATCGGGCAACTGGACCAGCGGCTGGGCGACAACAAGCGCGGAATGATCTTTTTCAAGTGGTATGGCAAGAACATCCGGACCTCGATTGACATCCCCGAGTTCCACAAGAAGTACAAGAATATCCGCACGATCGGCGTGTCGGTCTTCAACAAGAAATCCTCGACTGCCAAGCATTACGGGCCGCTCCGGCTGTCGTACCGCGTCCTTTATAACATCAATCGGATCGAGGACCCGAACGCCTACATCAAGGTCGGCGCGCACATTCACCGCTGGTGTGACGATCAACTGTTCATCTTCGACGACACGTTGCAACACCAGTCGTGCAACGAGACGGACGTCCTTCGGTACTGCCTGTTCGTCGACATCATTCGGCCCAGTCTCGTGCCATGGGTCCTGCGTGGCGGGCTGTTTGTGTTCCAAATCGTTCTCTCGCCGTTCCTGCCCAGCTTCTTCAAGCGGTGGGTTATCATCAAGTGACGGGGTCAAATTGCCGGATCGTGAAGGTTTTCCCAATTTTGTGCCGGCTTGCGGAGGTTGTGCGAGTTCGCCAAACTCCCCATCATTCGCCGGGCGCCTCCAGTCCGAATAAGGACGGGGCTTCCGGAGAATATCCGATGAATCGCGTAGAGTCCGTTTCACAAGTAGGTCCGCCGAGCCGAGGCGGACCAGGGCGCCAGCCGCGGAAACCGCATGATGCCATTCCCGTGTGCAAGGTGGTCCGGCTCGGCTCGCCGGACCTACAGGAGACTGTGTCACAAGTAGGTCCGCCGAGCCGAGGCGGACCAGGGCGTCAGCCGCAAAGACCGCATGATGCCATTCTCGTGTGCAAGGTGGTCCGGCTCGGCTCGCCGGACCTACTTGTGAAACAGTCTCTACGAGCAATTCTCACAGCAGCTTTGCTGTTCGCCATCGCCACGACCGCCGCGGCCCAGCCACCGGCAAGGGCCTGGGAAGCCGAGCCGGCGGCCGGGTCCGAGTTCGCGCTGGGCCAGCCGCCCGTTCCCTACGCGCCCGTAACGGTCAACCAGGACGATTGCTGGGTCCGCTGGGAGTGCTTCACCTGGACCGCCACCACCCGCCGCGGCCTTGAACTGGGCCAGGAGCTGAGCAGCAATCCGCTGTTCAATACCCTGCTCGAGTCCACCGGAACTTCCCAGACCGACCTGGTCCACGCGGCCTCTCAGAATCGAATCGGTTACCAGTTGACGCTCGGAAAGTGGCTCGATTGCGATCAGGAATTCGGTGTTGAAGCAAGTGCCTTTTACTTTTATCGGCAGGCGATTAATGTGCCGCTGACGTCCGGCGACGCGGCACGGGGACTCGGGCCCGCGATCGGCGCCATCGGTCTACCCGCTCTCGCCGGCGGCGGCGGCGGGACACTCGCGGTGCCGATCAGCTCGCCCCTCGTCAAAGGCGTCGTCAATTTCGAACTGGACAACCTGCTGATCTACGGGATCCAGGCGATGGGCCGCGCCCGACTGGGCGGGTCCGATTCCTACCGTCTTGACGGCCTGCTGGGGCTCCGCCGGCTCGAAGTGGAAGGGACGCTCGGCATCAACGCGGCCGCGACCGCGCTTTCGACCCCGTTGTCCCCCGGTACGACGGTCGCCACAACCGAGAACATCTTTGCCGAATCGGTTTACCAGGGCCCGGTGATCGGGTTCGACTGGCAGTACTTCTACGGCCCCCTGGACTTCGGCGTCCGGCCGCAGGTGCAGTTCGCCTTCCTCGAAACGACGGTCCGGCGAACGGCAAATGCCCAGGCCATCTTTCCCAATGGGAATCGCGCGCTGATCGACGGCGGAACCTTCCTGGCCGCGTCCGGCCCGCAACAAATGCAGACGTCGGGATGGACCTGGATCCCGGAACTCGGACTGCACGTCGGCTGCCGGTTGACTGATTGCATTCGGCTAACGGCCGGCACATCGGCCATGATCATTCCGGAGGCCTCGCGCACGGAAGGACAACTCCTGTTCGGCCTGCCACCCGAGCGCCTGTTGCCGGGTACGGGCGGCATCCCGCAAGTGGGACATCTATTGACGCCCACTCGGGAGACGCTCTACGTCTTCACCGCGTCCCTGGGCATTGAGTTTCGATTCTGATCGTAGCGAAAACCGAGCGCGACACCATTCACGATCGATGTAGGACGGATTTGCAATCCGTCCCTGCGAGCCGAAAGGACGGATTGCAAATCCGTCCTACATATGAATTTCGCCCGCGGATGTGGGTCGTCAACTGCGGCCTTGTGAGTAGGTCCGGCGAGCCGAGCCGGACCGCCTGCGCCCGGAAATGGCCGCATGCCAATCCTGGATGCGGCCCTCTCCGCCTCGGCTCGGCGGACCTACTTGCGATGCCGCGGATATGGGCCCTCAACTGCTGCCGCGAATTCGGACTTCCGTCGAGGAAATATCCACGCGAAATTCCCGCTCGTTCGGGCCGCTGAACAAATCCCGGTAGTGCTCCGGCACCGCGACTCCACCGACCTCGATGAACTGCCCATCGGAATGCAACCGTCCGCCGACAAAGAATCGGCAACCCAGTTCTCGAATTCGGTCCAGCGATCGCGACAACGTCGCTGGATCGTGATCGTAGTACCGCAAGTCGACGATCCGGGCCGCGGTATCGGCGCCAACGACAAAGGTGCAACCGGGGAATAGGGCTGCTTTCTCCTCAATCCGCGGCGCCCGCGTAATGAAGACGGGACCAACGCCACGAAACTGTTCGAGCCGCCGCACCACTTCATCGGGTGCCAGGTCGGCCTTATCGACGTTGGCGACACTCAATTCAAATGCGATGGACTGTGCGAGATGTTGGGCAGCCAGTTCCGCGAGAGCAAGATGGCCGTGATGGAGCGGGTTGAATGAGCCGGGGAAGATGAGTGCCGGCGGCGAACCCTGGTGACGAATGACCCCGTGCGGCTCCTGGCAGGCCCACGGGACTTCTTGGCGAAAGACGGCATCCAACATGAATCACCGGCAGACCAGGTCGCTGCATACTCGCAGTCATTGTAACGGTTGAATCGTGCGATCGAACTCTCAGAATCCAGCTACGCGCTTCCGCTCGAGCCAACTTCAAATTCGAAGACGGCCACCAATCGGCTTCACTCGTGCTTTGAGTTTCATTTCGCCCACGCCGGTGCGACAACCTGCTTGTTCGCCGCCAGCGCTCGCGCGCTCACCTGCAAGACGCGCAGGAAGCCTTCCGAATCCGCATGGTTGAATTCGCCAATCGCCTCCATCGAGGCGTTGCTCTCCGAATACATCTGGTGTGGGACATGCGTCGCCGACGCGAAGTAGACGTTCCCCTTATACAGGTTCACCGCAATCGTGCCGGTCGCCAGCTTCAGTATTGGGCTTAGCACTTCGCGGGCCATGTGCGAAGCCAGGTCAAACCCGTAGCCCTGGTAAATCTGTTTGGCCAAGAAGAGCGACAGCTGATCGAACAACTCGCGTGCCCGGCGGTCGAGCACCAGTTGCAGCAAATATGCATAAGCGCTTCCCAGCAGTTCCATCCCCGGCGCCTCGTACACGCCACGCGACTTGACCCCGACAAAGCGGTTTTCCACCAGGTGCGAAGCAATCCCGACCCCGTTGCCCCCGCCGATCTGGTTGGCATCATTAATCGCTTCAAATGCGGTGCCTTTCTTGCCGTTCAACTCCACGGGCCGGCCGTGCAGGAAGCGAATGGTAACTCGTTCCGGCTTGTCCGGCGCATCTTTTGGCAAGACCCCCATGCCCGGCGAGATAAACCAAGGACCGGTTTCAAGCGACTCCAGCTTGCCAGCCTCGTGCGTTAACCCGAGCAAATTCGCATCGGTGGAATACGGGGCATCCTTGCTTGCCTTGATCGGCAGCTTGCGCTCGTTGCAATAATCAATCATCTCGCTGCGGCCGCCGAAGCGTTTCAGGAACACTTCATCTCGCCATGGCGCATAGACCTGGAAATCCGGGGCGAGCATATTGGTGCAAAGCTGAAAGCGGACCTGGTCGTTGCCGCGGCCGGTCGCTCCGTGACTGATGATGTCGATGCCTTTTTCGCGCATCGCCCGCACCATGCCGGCAACGATCACATGCCGGCCAATGCCGGTCGTGTTCCAGTATCGCCCTTCGTAGCATGCCTGCGACTGAATGATTTCGAGACCAGCCTCGGCGATCGAATCTTTGAGATCGAGCGCAATGAAGTCACTCGCGCCACAGGCACGCATCCGCTTTTCGATTTCAGTGAAGTCGGGCTCGTCCGGCTGGGCCATATCGGCCGTGAAGCAGACGA
Organism: uncultured Gemmataceae bacterium; assembly: GCA_963773845.1. Lineage (GTDB taxonomy): Bacteria > Planctomycetota > Planctomycetia > Gemmatales > Gemmataceae > SIAJ01. The sequence goes on along the minus strand of CAVZCU010000009.1, from coordinate 992,802 downwards.
CCGTGACACCATGCTCGGTCAGCCACTTGGTAATGGTGCAGCTATCCAATCCGCCCGAAGCGGCGAAGGCCACCGTGCGGCCCTTCAAATCGTTGACGGTCAAGGGAGGCTCCGAAAATGTATAACTGCCACTGCTCCTGCTCGTTTTACTTACACGCACCCGCAAATGAAGTAGGCGCGCTCCGCGTGCCCTGCGAAGGCACGCGGAGCGTGCCTGTAACATTGAAGAAAACCGGAGGACCAACCCGTGGATGAATGGGACGCAATGGGTCACGGCATGAAGGTCGATCGCCGTTCGACCGATTGGGGGATCGTATCGCTGACCATCGGAGCGTGCTTTCTGATCATGGCGCCCATCATGCTGACGTTCAACATGCTCTACTGGGTGCAAGGGGTGCGGCATCAGACGCGGGAGGAAATGGACATTGGCCGAGTGGCCACCGTGGTCGTCGACGGGTTCTTTCTCGCCCTTATTGTGTTCGGGATTGTTGCCGCATTTCGATCGATGTCGCTCGCGAGAACGACCGGGCATCCGACGGCACTCGGAATGGGCGGCCTGTTGGCGTGCGCATTGGACATCATCCTCTGGATCGGACTCGGCCTCCATTTGCTGGCCGTGCTGAACACTTTCGCATGAGCGCTCCATTTCGATTGCTGATCCCGCGGCCGATTTACGAGGCGATGCTCGCCCATGCGCACGTCGAATTGCCAGCCGAATGCTGCGGACTATTGGCGGGCACAATCGCCGACGGTGTCGGCACCATGACACATCATTTCCCGCTCATCAATGCCCTCAAATCGCCGACCGAATATGAATCGGAACCACGAAGTATGTTGGGTGCACAAAAGGCAATGCGGGCCAGCGGAGTTGTTGAATTGGCGGTCTACCACTCGCACCCGACTAGCGAGCCAATCCCAAGTAGGCACGACTTGGAGCGTAGCTATGGCGAGCATGTTGTGAATCTGATCATCGGCCTGCGAGGCCGAACCGCAAGTCCGCGGATGGTGGTTCGCGGCGGAGGGGCGCCGGGAAGCGCCATGGGAATCATTTCCTGAGTTCGACCCGTGAGCCGTGAAGCCGCGACGCGGAGGCTTTGCGCAAGCGGAGCGCGCGGCTCGGACTCGCGTCGCAACTTACGGCAGACGCGCTCCGCTCCGCAAAGCCTCCGCGTCGCGGCTTCACGGGGCTGGCTTGCGAGCAAAGATCATCCCGAGCGCCGGCCGCTGCCAGACCACGTTTTCCAGCCAGCACCAGGGCATCGATAATAGTGCCGCCGCTGCACCGAGCGCTCGATTCACCAGCGCCTTGATTTTATCTTGCTGATAGAAGTGCGTCGTCGCCGCTCCGGGAAACGCCGACAGGCCGAAATGGCCTGCCGCCATCCACGCCGAGTCGTATGAGCAAAGCACGTCCGTGAAGCCGCGGCGTTCGAGCGCGATTCGCACCCCCTTCTTGGTCGGCAAGGAAAGATGCCGGGGTGCTTCGGTCGCTGCCGCCCAGCGGCGACCGAAGAAGTGCGACTGCATGCTATCGACCATCGGCGTGGTGATCACCAGCCAGCCGCCAGGCTTCAACAGCGTAACAAGAAGCGATCATCTCGTCCGTATCGGGTACGTGTTCAATCACCTGGAACGCGGTCAAGAGATCGAAGCTCGCCGGTTCGAATGCTCGTCGGCAGGCCGGCCATGTCGGTGCACACGGCAGGCACGCCGAGTTCTTTTTTCACATACTCGACCGGCTCCGGGATCAAGTCCATGCCGTGTACGTCGAGCCCGAGCCGGCGGAAGGAAAGCAAGCGCAACCCACGTCCGCAACCAACGTCGAGCATGCGACCCTTGTGCGACACGCGCGTTATCCGCAAAATCCGCTGTGCCTGCGATTCATATTGCGGACGATAAAAGGCCTGGAATTCGAGCTGGGCGATCAATTGCTGCAACGCACCGCCGCCCTGGTCCTGCTTCAGGCCGAACGTATAGACCGGCGGATAGAAGCCGGGAATCTCACCAACACTCGGAAATGGCGACAAGATTCCGCTCCCGCAGTGACGGCAGCAGAGCCAGTCGCGCTGACCGGGGGCGTAGCGCAGCCGATCCTCAATACCGGCATGAAGTACGTTGAATGATGTGCCGCCACAATAAAGACAGGGATTCGCCGCCATTTTTCCCCGATCGTAATTGCTTTCAAGACGCAATGTCTTGTATAAAATGGGAATCTCTCCCACCCCGTCGGCGTCGCCCGCTCCGCCGTCTTACGAGTCCCCCAACATGTCTGAAGCGACCGACACCCAGTTGCTGGAACGCTTGCGCGAAGCCCACCAGAAGTTGCGCAAAGAAGTCGGCAAGATCATCATTGGCCAGGAGCAGGTCATCGACCAGTTGCTCATGGCGATCTTCTGCCGATCGCACGCACTGCTGATGGGCGTGCCGGGGCTGGCCAAAACTCTCATGGTGAGCACGCTGGCGCAATCGCTCGACATGACGTTCAAGCGCATTCAATTCACGCCCGATCTGATGCCGTCGGACATTACCGGCACGGAAGTGATTCAGGACGATCCGGTCACCAAGCAACGCGTGTTCAAGTTCATGCCGGGGCCGATCTTCGCCCACATCGTGCTCGCCGACGAAATTAACCGCACTCCGCCCAAGACCCAGGCTGCGCTATTGGAAGCGATGCAGGAACGCAAGGCGTCGATCGGCGGCGTCGATCACCCGATGAAGGACCCCTTCTTCGTATTGGCCACGCAGAACCCAATTGAGCAAGAAGGTACGTATCCACTGCCCGAAGCGCAACTCGACCGTTTCCTCTTCCTCATCAAAGTGGATTATCCATCGCCGGACGAGGAAGAGCAGATCATGCGGGTGCAGACATCGGACATCAAGCAAAGCGTCTCGCCGGTATTGCACGGCGACGACATTCTGACATTGCAAAAAGTTGTTAGACGGGTGCCAGTTTCGGATCTGGTGTTTCAATTCGCCAAGCGGATCACACGGCTGTCGCGGCCGGGCACGCCGGAGGCCGCCGACTTCGTCAACAAGTGGCTCACCTGGGGCGCCGGCCCGCGGGCGAGCATGAACCTGATCCTGGCCGCCAAGGCTCATGCCGCCTTGCGCGAGCAACCACGTGTCCGGCGATGATGTGGTCGCGGTCGCGGGGCCGATTCTACGACACCGGATCATCATCAATTTCACTGCCCAGAGCGAGGGGATTACGGTCGAGGATATTATTAAGCGATTGGTGAAAACGGCGGCGAAGGAGTTCGCGGCGTAAACCCCGCTCCGCCGCGAGCGGCGAACACAATGCCAGCATACCTGAAACCATCGGTCCTCTCCCGTGCCGAAGCGCTTGGCATCAAAGCGCGTTCGATTGTGGAGGGCCTGCGCGTCGGCGATCACAAGTCCCCCTTCCGCGGCTTCTCGGTCGAATTCGTTCAGCACCGCGAGTATGTGCCCGGCGACGATATTCGCCACATCGACTGGAAAAGTTATGGCCGCAGCGAACGGTACACGATCAAGCAGTACGAGCAGGAAACGAACTTCACCGCTCATATCCTGCTCGACGGTTCCAAGTCGATGCAGTACGGCGATCGCCACACGAACAAGCTCGAATACGCAAAACTCCTGACCGCGACGCTCTCGTATGTCATTGTCAAGCAGCGCGACAGCGTGGCCCTCAACGTCTTCGACCGCGACTGGCGGATCGAGTTGCCCCCGTCGAGTTCGATGGCGAACGTCAACACAATCTTGCACACGCTCGAGGCGCTCGAACCCGAGGAGAAGACCAGCATCGGCCCGCTGCTGGAACAGCTCGCCGACCGCGTCCGCCGTCGGGGGTTGATCTTCATCATCTCGGACATGTTCGACGATGTGGAGAACTTGCTGAAGGGACTGAAGCATCTGCGCTTCTCCGGCCACGACGTGACGGTCTTTCACGTCATGCACCCGGACGAAATCGACTTCCCCTTCACGGGCAATCTAAAATTCGACGGGCTCGAAATCCCTGAAGAGATCAAAACCCGCCCGCACCTGATCCGCCCGGCCTACTTACGCGTCGTGCAACAATACCTGAGCGAACTACGGGCAGGCTGCGATGCGTATCGGGTCGATTACGTGCGCGCGAAGACGGATGTGCCCCTGGAACAGACGCTGTCGAAGTATTTGATCACGCGGTTGCAGATGGGAAGGCTGTAAGCGAAAACCCCTCGTTCCCGAACCCCTCGTTCCCACGCTCCGCGTGGGAACGGCGAAGCACCGCTCCGCGGTGCGGGACTTGGCCAGAGCGAAGAGGTTCCTCACGGGTAGAAGCGCTCGCACCGCAGAGCGGTGAAGACAGCGTTCCCACGCGGAGCGTGGGAACGAGAGCAAGCACCGCTCCGCGGTGCGGGGGCTTGGCCGGAGCGAAGAAGAATCGCTCGCACCGCGGAGCGGTGAAGACAGCGTTCCCACGCGGAGCGTGGGAACGAGAGCAAGCGTGGGAACGAGAGCACGACGATGCGGAGTTGTTGAATGGGCTTCTTAGCCCCCCTGATGTTGATCGGCGCCGTCGCGGGGAGCATTCCGCTCATCCTGCATTTCTTCTACCGCGCGCGCTACAAGCCGGTGCCCTGGGGGGCAATGAAGTTTCTGCGGCTCGCAGTCGAGCAAACCAGTCGGCGGCTTCGCTTCCAGGAAATCGTTCTGCTCATCCTCCGCATATTGATCATGATCTTGCTCGCGGTCGCGCTGGCTCGACCGGTCACATGCTCGTCGGTCACGGCCGGCAAGCGGGGCGAGGCCGTCGATGCGGTCTTCGTCATGGACCTTTCTTACAGCATGAATGCTCGCGAGGGCGCCAAGACCCGGCTCGATATTGCCAAAGAGTCCGCTCTCAAAGTCATCGACGATCTGCCGCCGAATTCGACCGTGCAAGTCGTGACGTGTACCGATCGAGCGGTCGCCGCGGGGCCGAAGTCGCCGCGAAATCTCGATCAGGCCAAGTTGCTCATTCAGAATCTGCAAGTCACGCAGCAATCGACCGACTTTCTGGGCGGCCTCGCCGAAGCGGTCGCGGCACTTGGTCGGGCCGAGGGGGCGGCGAAAGAAGTCTATCTCTTTAGCGACATGCAGCGCGGCGGGTGGGAACGCCAATCGAGCGCTATTCGCGTCAAGTGCGAAGAGATCAAGGCCCTCGGCACGCTCTTTCTCGTCCGCTGTGGCGGGCAGCCGATTCGCAATGTGGCGATCGTCGATCTCAGGCCGCAATCGGATATCCCACACACCGGCGCCCGCATGCCATTTACCGTCATTGTTAAGAACACGGGAACTGAGTCGGTCACCGGGCTCACGGTGACGCTCAATGTCGATGGAAAGCCGCTCGACAAGGATGCGCAGCCAATCGAAAAGCTCGGGCCGGGCGAAAGTAAACCGGTCACCCTCACGGGCAAGATCGATAAGGCCGGATGGCGCGTGCTGACCGCCGAAGTGAAGCCCGACCAACTCGACGACGACAACAAATTCGACAAAGTGATCCTCGTCCGCGACAAGGTTCGCGTTCTCGTCGTGGATGGCTCGCCAAACGAGCGGGACCCCGAGAAGGCCGGCAGCTTCTTCGTCGGACATGCCCTGTTGCCGGTGCCCAACGAGTTCAAACAGAATTATCACGTCAAGCCGACGATCGTCAAAGCCGCCGACGCGTCGCCGGGCATGCTCAACGACAAGGAAGTATGCATCCTCGTGAACGCGCCGCTCGGCGGGCCTGGCTCGGTGCCGGACGACTTCGTGCAGCGCTTGAACGAATTTGTCAAAGAGGGGCACGGTCTGTTGATCACGTCGGGGCCGAACGTCAACAAAGACAGCTACAATCGTCTCCTCGGTACGAACGGCTCAAAGTTGTTGCCGATGGAATTGGCGGACACGTTTGAGACGCCGAAGGACAAGCCGCTCTTCCCCGATCCCAACACGATCGACGAGAAATCGTTCCTCGCCCGCTTCAAATTGTCGGCCAACGATCCGTTTCTGCAACTCCGCGATGCATTCGTGTTGCGCGGAATTGGCGTCGTGGAACCGAATGCCGAAACCCTGAAGGATGCCGGCAGCGTATTGATGCGTTTCAACGACGGCCGACCGGCCCTCGTCGGCAAACAAGTCGGTGACGGCGAAGTTCTCTTCCTGGCAACGGCGGTCGACAAGGAATGGGGATACTTCGCGACGAATCTGACGTTTCAGCCCTTCATCCACGGGCGCTGACCCACTTGATCGAGCGCTCGTCGGCCGGCTTCAACCGCGTGGCCGGTGAAGCCATCCGCTGGACGCCGAAAGACCTGCGGAAAAGCTATCAGTTGATGCGGCCCGATGGCACCAAGACCCGGCTCGGTAAGCCGCAAGGCGGCGCCAACGAGCAACTGGCCCTGACTGTTGCCGACACCAACCGGGCGGGCGTGTATGCGATTTCCGAGGAGGGGGCTCAAGTCGGAACGCGCTTCGCCGTGATCCCCGATTTGCGCGAAAGCGAGACGATGGATCCGCTGCCTGACTCGCAGATTGACGAGTTGCTCGGCTTCAAGCCGGAGCATTTGGGCAGCGGCTCGGAGGCGTCGGCGAAGGCGGAGAGTGTCCGCAATCGCAATGAGTGGACGGTCGCAGCGCTCCTGTTGTTGTTGTTCTTCGCGGTCGGCGAAACGGCGTGGGCGTGGTTCTGTGGGAAAGCGTGGTAAGCGCTACGCCGCAAGCAGCGTCGCTTGCGGCGTAGCGGAGGTCATCAATGCTGGCCAGTTGGTTTCCCGAAATCGTTCTCCGTGGCTCGTTCCCGGTTTGGCTGGCCATCCTCTTGATGCTGGCGATCGCGGGCATGGCCGTTGGATTCTATTTCACCGAGTCGATGCGCATCGGCGCCGGCCGGCGACTCGCGCTGGCCGCGCTGCGGGCGATTGTTCTTTGCTCCATCGTCTTTCTCCTTTGCAAGCCGGTCGCGGTTCGCGACGTGAAAACCGAACGCGCTCGGCCAATCGTCATCCTGGCCGACAACAGCCAGAGCATGACACAGAAGGACCCCCGGCCTGCCCTCGCCGACAAGGTGCGCTGGGCCATCGCGAAAGATATGTTGCCGCCCGATCATGGCATTGGCGCGCCGGCTTCGGCCGAGGGCTTGCCCGCCGATCGACCGACGCGGGAAGACGTCATCAAGGCCATCTTTGCCAACAAGCGGCTCGATCTGGTCGCCAGGCTGCGGCAAAAGGGGCCAGTGCAGCCGTTCCTGTTCGGCTCGCGGTTGCGTGGCTTTGCGGACACCGACGAAAAGCCCTGGCTTAAATCGCTCGCCGGCGAAGATCAGAAGACGCTGCTCACGGATACGCTCAGCGAAGTCCTTCAACGAGACGACAACGATCTGCCGGCCGCGATTGTCATTGCCACCGACGGCCGCGACAACGGCAGTTCCGCCCAGTGGGACGATGTGGCGCGCGAAGCGGCCCGATTGCAGATTCCGATTCACGTCTATGGCATCGGCGGGTCGAATGCGGGCTTCCTGCAGCTCAAGGATGCCGCGATCCAGGATACGCTCTTTGTCGAAGACACGGTGACCGTTCCGTTCCGCTGGCGGTCGCAGGGCATCAAGGACGGCGACGTCGAGTTAAGTCTCACGCTCGGCGGCAAGGAGGTGGCGAGCAAACGCGTTCAGGTTCAGGATGGCAAGGACGTGACCGAATCGCTTTCGTTCACGCCGACCAAGGAAGACGCATCGCTCGGCAAGAAGGAAATTGTCGCCACCGTGAAGATTGTTCATGGCAATGAGACCCTGGATGATCGCTTCGCCAAGATGGTCCGGGTCGCCGACCGCAAGGTCAAGATGCTCTACATCGAGAGCAATCCACGCTGGGAATTCAAGTTCATGCAGCGGGCGTTCCTGCGCGATCGCCGCGTCGATCCGACATTCATCGTCATCAACGGCGACCGCAAGGCGATGGAGTCCGGAGCGCCGTTCCTCGCGAATTTCCCCGATCAGCGCAAGGACTTATTCGCCTATGATCTGCTCGTGATCGGCGATGTCGATGCCAACTATTTCACGGGCGAGCAGCGGAACTGGATTAAGGATTTCGTTACCGAGGGCGGCGGTCTGATTGTGATTGCCGGCCGATTGCACTGCCCGTCGAGTTGGCTCGGTACACCGCTCGCCGACGTGCTGCCCGTGGAGGCGCCTTCGCTCAAGTTCCCCATCGACGACGCCCGCCGGCCAAGCGATTACAAGCCGGTGCTCAGCGATTTCGGCAAGCGCAGCGCCATCTTCAGCTTCGCCGACGACCCGGAGGAGAGCCAAAAGGCGTGGGACGATTTTCCTGGCTTCTACTGGCACTATCCGGTCACGAAGCTCCGGCCCGCGGCATTCTCGCTGCTCGACCATCCCCGTGAAAAGATCGTCGACGACAAGCCGATGCCGCTGATCGCCATGCAGTATTACGGCAAGGGACTCGTCTACTTTTCGGCGGTCGAAGAAACTTGGCGCTGGCGGTTCAACGAAGGCGAAAAGTTCTTCGCCCGTTACTGGGGCCAAGTCGTTTACGCCATCGGTCTGCCGCATACGCTCGGCAGCAAGTCGGGCCAACTGGCGATCGGTGGTGGCGAGGCGGTGCTGGGCAAGCCGGCCAATGTCTATGCCCGCCTGTTCACGCCGGAGTATCGCCCACTGACCAAGGATCGCGTGACCGCCCAGGTCGAGCGAGTCGATGCACCGCCGAACGAAGAGAAGTTCCACTCGGTTGTTTTCGAAGCAGTGCCCAATCAGCCCGGCGAATACGTGGCCACCATCCCGAACGATCGAATTGGCCGCTACACGCTCAAGGTGGAAAGCGGCGAAGAAATGGCGACACTCGATTACCGCGTGACCCTGCCGCCCGAGCACGAACTGGCCCCCGGCCCGATGAACGAAGAGGGCCTACGCAAGCTCGCCGAACAAACCGGCGGCAAATTCTACCGCGAAGAAGACCTGAACAAGCTAGCCAATGAAATTCAGCCCAAGAAGCTTGTATTCAGCCAGAGAAAGGAAACCTTGCTCTGGACCTTCTGGCCGGTGCTGTTGCTGGTGGTCGGGCTGTTCACTGCGGAGTGGGTGCTGCGGAAGTTCAGCAATATGAGTTAGAGGCAATCATTCTCATAGGTCCTATGCAACTCATAGGACCTATGGGACCTATATTTGAAGCGATGCAAACGATCCCCCGTATCGGTCTTTCCAAGCTCGCTGCCCTTCGCGGCAAGGAGCGGCTCTTCCACGTCGCTTGGGGCCTTGCCCGCTGGTTGACGGTGGCGATATTCGTCATCGGCATCTGCACGTTCATCGACTGGCGAGTGGACAAAGCGCGTGAAGTGCCGATGTGGCTGCGCGCGTTTTTGAGTGCGATCGAACTCGTCGTCCTGGGCCTCACCGGCTGGTTCTGGATCGTCAGACCGTGGGCCAAGGGGCCAGAGATTATTCGCCTGGCCCGGCGGGTCGAGGATGGGATTCCGGAATTCGGGCATCGGCTGGTGACATCCATCCAACTCTCGCGGCCCGACGGCAATTCATTCGGCATGTCGCCGGAATTGATCGAGATCGTTTCGCGCGAGTCGGAAGCGATCGCCGGCAAGCATCGCTTCGGACAATTCGCGGACTATCGACGATTGAAGTGGTCGGCCGCGTTGATCGGCGCTCCCCTGTTCATGGCAGCGATCATGATCCTCGCCTATGGTCCGGGGTTGTTGAAGGTTTTGCTGCAAAGGCAGTTCCTGGCACACATCGATATTCCGCGTTTCAATCAGCTGGACAACAATACGCCGGGCCTTTGGCCGGCTGGCGACGAAGTGACGGTCGAATATGTCGTGAGCGGACCGATCAAGGAGACCGCAGTGGGCCTGGTGCGCGTTAAACCCGAAGGCCTGCCGACGGATGAGTATCAACTCACGTTTTCGCGCCGCCTCGACGACAATCACACCGTGTTCGCCGCTCAGATTCCACACTCCTCCGTCAACTTCACCCATCGGGCCTGGGTGGGCGACGGCCGGTCGCGCAACGCAAGCGAAGTCCGGTTCGAGCCACGGCCCGTGGTGACGCGCACCGATGCCTGGGTCCGGTTGCCCAAGTTCCTCGGCGCCCGGCCGGACGGCAAGCCTTACGAGACGTATCAGTCGCAAGGGGAGATCACCGGGCTCGCATACTCGACCGCTCGGATTCGTGTCGGTGTGCAAAAGCCGATCTCCATTGGAAAGCTGACGCTCATTGCCCGCACCAAGGACGGCACGGGCGAATACGCGAAGATGGTCCTCAACATGCTGCCCGGCGACGAGGTCACGGTCCCCACGGGCGAGGTCGAGTATCCGGCCGAGGTCACTTTTGGATTGACGCCCGATCTGGTCGCTTATCAGGTCGAAGTCGAGGACAAGCACGGATTCGCCAACTCGACGCCGCCACGCCGAGGCATTCAAATCGCGCCGGACGACCCGCCCGTGGTCCGCCTTTTGCCGGAGAGATATCCCGAGCCGGGGGTCAGGCCTTCGGATGAGGACATTATCGATGGACTGCCGATCCCCCTCGGCGGGCAGGTGCCAATTGCCTACACCTGCCGTTCCCCCCAAGGCGTCGGTCGTGCCCAGCTCGAGGTACCGAATTAATGAGAAGGGCCCTTGGACGACATTGCCCCTCAAGATCGTGGATGGCGATCCGAAATTCGGCCCCTTCGATCCGAATTACGGGACATTTGTGAATGCTCAATACGCTCAGCAAGTGGAGTTTCACCCGGTGCCATCGGCTGATCCGGATACACTGCCGGACTACCTGAGCGGCGGCGGGCGGTTTGATTTTCAAACGGCCGAGTTGACGAAATTGACCGAAGATGGCCAGATAGCGAAACTTGAGATCGGCGACCGGGTTGAGTTTTATGTCGAAGTGTTCGATCGCAACCCAACGCCCAATCGCCCACCGGGCAAGTCGGAGGCACGGATCAAGGAGGTGCTCAGTGCCAGCGACGTGTTATCTCGGTTGGATCAGACCCGACAGGCGGAGGCCAAGATCCGCGATTTGGAAAAGAAGCAGCGGGATGTGTTTGGGCGGAATCGGGATTAACGCAGCCCACGGCTCGAAGCCATCGCCGTGGGAGCTGAGACCGGTTATCAGGTTGTAACTATTACCTTTGTAATTGCATTCGCCCGAAGATTGTCGGATAATCCATAGGACGTTCGAGTCGGGTTCTCTCCCCCCGCCTGGTGTCCTGCCTTCGCCCGCTCTGTTTGAGTTCCTTTCGATCGAGTTGCCGGCCTGTCCGGTCCGACTGACGAGGAGTTCCCATGTCGTCTCGTTGCCTGGCCCTTGTCGCTTGCTCCGCGTTCGCGGTCCCCGCTCTTGCGGACGAGCCGGTTGCGCGTAGCCGCCCGGTTACACCGGATCAGCCCGAGGCCCAGCGCCGGGTACAGGGCGAGACCGAGCAGATTGCCCGCCGGCTAGGCACGATGCTCCGCTTTCTGGCCTATCACCACTTGAATCAAGGCGAAGAACAGAAGCTCCTCACCGACGCCGCCAAGACGCTCAATGGTCTCACCAAGAATGAGATGGAAGCGGTCATTGCTCACCTCGAAGCCTCGGTCAAGGCGCCGGACGACAAGACCGCTACCGATGAAGCCAAGAAGGCGTACGAGCGGCATCGAGTGGTGGTCAAGGACCTGAAGGCCCTCTTGCTCAAGTACGACACGATCAAGACGCTCGATCAGGCAGCCGAGCGCCTGGAACGCGGCGCTCGCGATCAGAACGAGTTGCGAATCGAGGCGCTGGCGCTCACCCAGGAAATGAAGGACTATCGTCGCCGGGGCCGCGGTGCGGTCACGCCGAACACCGAGCAGGCTGACAACCAGGGCGATTTGACCCGCGACCTGGAAGCCTTGTTCAAGCAACTCGAAGTGCTTCCCGCGTTCTTGACGCCCGAGCAGAAAGCACGGCTCGCGGGCAGCAAAGCGGTCGAAAAGGGTAAGAGAATCAGCGATCGGCAGAATCTGGCCACCAAATTGCTTAATCAGAATAATCCAAACGCGGCCGCTTCGCACCAGGAAAAGGCAGCGGAGTTCCTCCTCGAACTGGCCAACGCCTTGCGATCGCCACGCGATCGACTGGAGACGTTGAAAGAAGCCCGGACCAAGCTCGACAAGGCTGCCCAGACGCAAGAGAAGATTACCGAAGAAACGGCCGCTCCGCCGCCGCGCACCACCCGCGGACGATTCACGCGCGAGGATCAAACGGCCCGCCATGCCCGAGACATGGCCCAGAAAGAAGCCCGCGTTCAGTTTGATACGAAGCAGGCGCACGAATTGGTCAAGGACATTGCGAAGGAGGCGGCCGACAAAGCCATGGCGGCCGAGGAATCGCTGGAAAAGGCACAAGAACGAACTCAACAAGGAGCAGCGCGCAACTGACGCCGCCCGAGAAAAGCAAGAGAAGGCGACGGATGAATTGAAGGCGGCCCGCGACAAGCTCGACGAGTTGATTGCCAAGGAAGAGAAGAAGAAGTCCGATCCGCTCGAAGCCGTCAAGGACGCCATCGCCAAGGTCGATCAGATCATCAAGGACGAAACCAAGAATCGCGAAAAAACCGAGGCGACCAAGGGAACGCAGACCGAGAAGATGCCCGCCCTTTCCAAGGAACAAAAGCAGATCGCCAAGAATACCAACGACCTGAAGAACTCGCCATTGCCGGAAAAAAAGGAAGCGAAAGACGCCCTGAACAAGGCCGAAAAGGCCATGCAGCAAGCGGCCAAATCGCTCGACACCAAGAAGGGAATGGACGCGGTCAAGAATCAAGACAAGGCCCTCAAGGACCTGAACGGACGCCAAGAAGGCCCTGGAAGAGCAAGCCAAGGCAATCCAAAAGCGCCGCGATGAAATTGCCAAGCTCGAGGAAGCCCAGGACAAGCTTGACCAGCTCGCCAAGAAGCAGGACCAGGTTGCCGACAAGGCGAAAGACGCCAACAAGGAAGCCAATGAGGGCAAAAAGAAGAACGATGCCGACAACCTCGTCCGCGAACAGAAGCCGTTGAAGCCGGAAGCCAAGGACATCGGCGAGCAGGTGAAGAACTCGGCGCCCAAGGCCAATGAGAAGATTCAAGAGGCCAACCAAAAGCAGTCCAACACCGAGAAGAACCTGGACGCCCAGAAGCTCGATCGGGCTTCCGAAGACGCCAAGAAAGCGGCCCAGGATCTCAAGGACGCAGCTAAGGAAGTGGCCAAGGCCCTGGCCGACAAGAAGGCCCAGGAAGCGAATGACCAGGCCAAGCTTCAACAGCAGATTTCGCCAATGAATGCCGCCGATCAGATCGCCAAGGCATTGGAGCAAACCGATCGGGCTCAACAACAAGCCGATCAGGCCGAGCAGCAACTTGGCGACAAGCAAAAGCGCAACCCGGCCGCCGATTTGCAGAAACTGCAACAGCAGGTTGCCGACAAGGCGAACGACCTGAAGAAAGACGACGCTCAGAAGGCCGCGGCCGAAGCTGCCGAGGCCCTGAAGATGGGCGACATCCCCGCTGCCCTCGACGCGCAGCAAAAAGCACTCGACAACTTGAAACCAATGGACGGCGAGAAGCCCGACGCCGGCGATAAGCCGGGAATGGGTCTGCCTGATCCGGCCGGCGCCAAGACGCCCGGCGAACTGGCCAAGGCGCAGAAGCAGATCAAGGACGCAACGGAATCGCTCAAGAATGCCCAGGAAGCGAACGCCGCCGCCCAGGCCGCATTGCAACAGGCCCAAGCCCAGGCTCCCGGCGCCGTGAAGCCGCAGCTCGACCAGGCCTCGCAACAACTCGGCAAGGCTCAGAAAGCGTTGCAGCAAGCAACTCCCGGCGAAGCCAAGCCCGCTCAGGCTCAAGCTCAGCAGGCCTTGCAGAAAGCCCTCGATACGTTACAGGCCGCTCAGCAACTCGCCAAAGGTGAGCAGCAAGGCATGGGAATGGGAATGGAACCGGGCATGGGCATGCAACCCGGCATGGGCATGCAGCCCGGAATGGGGATGCAGCCGGGCATGGGCATGCAACCCGGTCAGCAGCCTGGCAAGGGCATGCAGCCAGGCCAATCGCAAGAGAAGAATGAGCAGCGCGGCAAGGGCGATCGCAAGCCGGACGGAAAACTGGCCAATACCGCTTCGCGACTGAACGACGTCAAGGGCGATGGCGCGTTCATCAACTTGCCGGCCCGGCAACGCGAGATGATTCAGCAAGCGCTCAGCGGCACGTTGCCTCCGGAATACGGGGCGATGATCCGTCAATACTTCATGAACGTCGCCAGCGGCAAGCCCGCGACCAAGCCCGCGCGCCGAAGAAGTAGTATTCAGTTCGCGGCAGCTCACACGCAATTAGGACTTATAGGTCCCTTGTGCCCTATGAGTCCTATGGCACTTTTCAGGAACGGTAAATGCGTTTTCTTGCACTGGCGATTGCCCTCGTCGTGGCTAACTACGGGTTTTCCGCCGACAAAACGAAGGCCCGGATGGACGACGACGTCAAGAAGTCGACCGCCAAGGCGCTGGAATGGCTCGCCGCCATGCAGAATAATGACGGGTCCTGGGGCGATTCCCGCTATCCCAACAATACGGCCATCACCGGCTTCGCGTTGATGGCTTTCATGTCGCAAGGGCACGTTCCCAACCAGGGCAAATACGGCCCCGAGGTCGCGAAGGGGACTCGTTTCCTGCTTGCTAGCGCCCGCGAAGGCGATGGTTACCTGATCGGAACGCGGTCCGGGAATATGTACTGCCACGGCATGGCGACGCTCTGCTTGACGCAACTGTTCGGCATGACCGGCGACGAGCAAGTGAAGAAGACACTCAAAAAAGCAGTTGATCTAATCGTCAAATGTCAAAGTCCGGACGGCGGCTGGCGCTATGAGCCGCAACCGACCGGTTCCGACATTTCCGTGACCATCATGCAGGTGATGGCGCTTCGAGGCGCCAAGGACTCGGGTCTGCACGTTCCCGACAGAACCATGAAGAAGGCACTCGAGTACATCAACAGTTGTTACGACCAGTACTCGGGCGGCTATACTTATCAGCCATACAACCGGGCGCCCGGCTTCGCCCGCACGGCAGCCGGCATTTGCGTCCTCAAGCTGGTCGGCGAATACGACAAGAACATCGACAAGTCGATCGACTACTTGAAACGGAACATGGAGCATCCACGCGAGCACTTCTGGTATGGCCATTACTACGCCTGTCACGCCTTCTACCAGATCGGCGGCAAGGACTGGGACGATTACTATGCGATGATCCGCAAGCAATTCTTGCGAATGCAGCAATCGGACGGAAGCTGGTCGCGCCTGGAACCGCAATCAGCCGGTCCGGTGTATCAGACGTCGATCGCGGTGCTAGCCCTATCGGTGCCGGCCGACTACTTGCCGATTTTCCAACGGTAAGAGGGGTCATTTCACCACAGAGTCACAGAGGACACAGAGAAGAACGAATTCATTTCTTCTCTGTGTCCTCTGTGACTCTGTGGTGATAATGGCGGTCAAAAATCCGGAATCACCTCGCCATCGTTTCGCATCCCCAGCAATTCGAGCGTATACGGATGAATGGTCGTCGGGATCTTGCCGACGTGGCCGTCGGCGAAGCAGAATTGCACGACCAACATATGCCGGCTGCCGAATTTCCAGCCCGGGTCGCGGGGATTTGTGGTCAGTGTGAATGCCCGCGACGCCGACCGGGCGGAGCATTGATAGTAGTCGCCGTTGTAGGTCGAACAGTCCCACCAACCGATGCAGCCCTTGTCCAAAGGCACGTGCTTCTCACCGACCATCAGCGTGTTCGACAGCCCGTCGGTGATGCTCGCGAACTCCAAGCCCCGCCGGAACCGGAATACCCCGTCGTAGCCGTCGTCGCGGCCGTTGCGGTCAATGCAGACCGCGTAGTCGCCGACAGCGCCGGGCACGTTCAACGTCGCATTGTTGCCCCAACTCGGGGTGTCGCCAGTCAGGCTTGGCGGTGTTCCACTGGCCGTTCGACGCGACGGGCAAAAATAGATTCGGAGCGGCGTCGTCCGGGCAACCTCATTCTGCACGTAATACGTCTGACCGAGCGCCCACTGGTAGTAAAGATTGTCCTGCTCCAGAAATGGCAGGATCAGAACCGCCCAGGTGGCATAGCCGACATCCAGGCGGCTCGGCGGCAGGCGATCCATCACCCCTTCGTAGTTGTGCATTGCCAGACCGATTTGCTTCAGGTTGTTGGCGCAACTCAACCGGTTCGCCGCCTCGCGGACCTTTTGGACCGCGGGCAGCAACAGGCCAATCAAGACCGAGATCACGGATATGACCACGAGCAACTCGATCAGCGTGAAGCCGTTGCGTTCTTGTTGTCGCACGATGCACCTGTTTGGAGAATTCAACGCGGCAAGAGTAGGCGGGCCGACTCCGTGCCGCCAAATGCCGAGCCCGGGAGTTCCAGCATGAGGTCGCCGGCCGTCTTGCCCGGCGATTCAAAAATCAGCAATTGCTCCGTCGACCGACCGGGGAAAAGAACCTTGTGCAGCTTCCGTTTTTCGGCTGGTGTCCAGCCCTCTGGAAAGACCTTCATCGCCAGCGCCTTTCCGGCCGAGTCGGTCAACTTGGGCCCGTCCAGCGTTGGCGATTCGGGCCAGCCGGACACATTGATCGTTCGCGCTACGCCGGCGTTCTCCACGCGAACGCGGACCTGCACGTACGATTCCTTCGTCCACCGCCGTTGTTCCTTCGGGCCCACGAGTTCGATCGGTGCGATCGAAAAGCTGCTGACGCCAACACGGACATCATCTCGCTGCCACGCAGCCTTGGTGACGTCCACCCAATCGGCCGGCATCGCAAGTCCATCCCGGATTCCGACTGCACGAACCATCTTCGACTCATCCGGCAATCGGACCGGCTTCCAACTCGACAGCCCGAGCCATTCGGGAAGGAAGACTGCCAACAGAATTGCCAGGCCATTGACACCGACCGCAATCGCCGGAAACTGGCGTTTGCGATCCGCGATCAGCAACGCAGCCAGCGCGAACACCATACCGATCAAGCCCAATCCAGTCGTCCCGAATCGCCCATAGGGGAGTTGAGAAATCGCCAGGCCCACGCCGCCCAGGCTGATGGCAATCAGCGCGGGAACAAACCCCGGATCCGCCGTCGATGAAGCCGATTCGGGCCCCGTACCTGCTCTCGAGCGAGCGTCATGATCCTCGGGAATTGTCGCGAGAATGGTCAACGCGGTTTGCGCGCTTCGGGCAGCGTCGGTGTTGGAAGTGCAGGTCGATGCCGATGCCTCGATTGGGGCCGGTTCGTGGGCGGGCATCAAGCTGGCCGGCGCGATCGTGAAGCAACTCGAACAATACCGACAGACGACCGTGAGTCCGATCGCACTTTCGGGGACGCGAACCTTGCCTTCACCGCAGTATGGGCACTGGACGAGGATTTGCATGAGCGGTCTGCCTGAAGGTCAAAGGACCTGGATGTCGTAGAGTCCGCTTCACAAGTAGGTCCGCCGAGCCGAGGCGGACCGGGCGCCAGCCGCGGAAACCGCATGATGCCATTCCCGTGTGCAAGGTGGTCCGGCTCGGCTCGCCGGACCTACAGGAGACTGTGTCACAAGTAGGTCCGCCGAGCCGAGGCGGACCAGGCGCCAGCCGCGAAGACCGCATGATGCCATTCCCGTGTGCAAGGTGGTCCGGCTCGGCTCGCCGGACCTACTAGTGAAATAGTCTGTAGCGACTCGAGCGAACAAGCCACGCCAGGGAGATTTATATCCCGACCCAACTCGTTCGAGTTGCCCCTCGCGTTCGATGTAGCAATTCGCTACACAAATTCGCTTGCAAATGGTAGAAGCAATCGGTGGGCCGAATCACCGATTCTGCGTCCGGGGTATCGACGAAAAGGGCCTCTCCGCACCAGCCTGGTGTTGCGGTTCGATTTTCCGCGACTTCGGCCATGAATTCCCGCATAATCTTCCTCGTCCCTTTTATGTCGCCTTCACACCGCCAACCTCATCCTGCCATGCACACTTGCCGATTAGCACTCCTCACCGTCGGGCTCTCAGCATCGTTGGTCGTCGCCGGCGAATGGGCTCGCTTCCGTGGTCCGGAAGGGCTCGGCACCGCCGACGACAAGAACGTGCCCGTCGTCTTCGGTCCGACAAGCAATGTCCTCTGGAAGACGCCGATCCCCGGCAAGGGCAATTCCTCGCCGATCGTTTCCAAGGGGAAGGTCTTCCTCGAATCCGCCTCGTTCGATGGTAAACGGCGCATGCTCCTCTGCATCGACGCCAAGAGCGGCAAGGTCGATTGGTCGAAGGACCTCAAGGCGACCACGGGGCACACGCACGATCTGAACTCGCTCGCGTCGTCGACGCCCGCGGCCGACGGTCAACGGATCTACGCGGTCTTCTGGGACGGCAAGCGCATTTCGCTCACCGCCTGGGACTACCAAGGCAAGGAACTTTGGAACAAGGATCTGGGACCGTACAAGAGCCAGCACGGACCCGGCCTTTCGCCCATGGTCGTCGGCGATCGCGTCATCCTCAACATCGATCAGGACGACCTGGCTGAAGTCGTCGCATTCGATGCCGCGACGGGCAATCAGTTATGGAAGAAGAGCCGGACCGCCTATCGGGCCAGCTACCCGACGCCGTTTCTTCTGGAGCGCGACGGTAGGCAAGAGGTGATTGTCGCGAGCACGGCTGGCGTCACCGCCTACGACCCGAAGGATGGCGCTGTCATTTGGAACTGGACCTGGATTTGGAAGACCAATCCGAAAGCAGGCAAGAAAAAGGGTAATCCCAAGGGCGGGCCGGGCGGTCCGCTGCGAAACGTGGGCGGACCGATCTATCACAACGGCATGATCTTCGCCATCAGCGGCGATGGCGGCGGCGATCGTCACATGGTTGCTATCAAGGCCGGCCCCTCGGGCGACATAACCGATACCGGTCTCGTGTGGGAAAAGAAGAAAGAGACGCCCTATGTGCCGATGGCGCTCGCCCACGGCGACTACATCTATTGGATTACCGACAAGGAGAACAAAGCGGTCTGCGTCGAGGCGAAAACCGGAAAGGTCATGTGGAGCGAACGGCTCGGGGGAACATCGCAGGTGACCGCGTCGCCGGTGCTGATCGACGGCAAGATCTATTCGGTGACGATGGCCGGCCGCGTCTATGTCTTTGACGCGTCGCCGAAATTCAAACTGCTCGCCGAGAACGACATCAAGGAAGAGCGTGGAGGCTTCGCCGGCCGTCGCCGATGGCAAGCTTTACATCCGCGGGGCGAATCACCTGTTCTGCATCGGCAAGAAATGACCTTGACCGAGCCGGAAGCGCGATTGATGGATTGAATCGGCCCTCGCTCGCGCTTCCGGCACAGATTTCCCATTGTGGACTGCGCCGCGCACTTGGCGTATCATGCGACCGATGCCCCCGCCTCCGCTACCCAATCCGGAATTGGACCGCTTTCTTCGAGCAGTCCGGCGCAGCGGATTGCTTCCAGCGGAACGGGTCGATGCGCTGATCGGCTGAAGTGCCAGCAGGATCATCGACGCAAAGCCGACAAGCTTGCCGAATTCCTGGTCGATCGCGGGGCACTCACCCACTTTCAAGTCTCGAAGCTCAAGCAGGGAACCTGGCAGGGGCTCGTACTTGGTCCCTATCACATCCTCTCGCCCCTCGGCAAGGGGGGGATGGGCTCGGTCTATCTGGCCCACGACAGCCGCAAGCCGAGAGGGACGACAGGGACTGGTCGCTCTCAAGGTGTTGCCGCCGAAACGGGCCCGCGAAGAGGACCGCATGCTCGCCCGGTTCATTCGCGAGATGGACCTGGCTCAGCGGGTCAGTCATCCCCATCTCACGAAAACTTACGAAGCCGGCGACTTCGGCGGCGTGCACTACATCGCCATGGAGTACATTCGCGGCATGAGTCTGCGCCGGCTCGTCGGCGAGCAAGGGCCGCTCGGCGTCGCACGGGCCGCCCGCCTGTTCGCCGAGGTCTGCGGACGGATTGCAAAGTGCCCACGAACTGGGCCTCGTCCATCGCGATTTGAAGCCGTCCAACATCATGGTCACGCCGAACGGGCACGCGAAGATCCTCGATATGGGGCTCGCACTCGCCGTTGGCGAGGAGTTGCCGAAAGACAAGACCATTGCCGGGGGCCAAGGCTACGTCGTCGGCACAATGGATTACATCGCTCCCGAACAAGTCGATAGTCCGACGGGTGTCGACGCTCGGGCCGATTTGTATGCGCTCGGCTGCTCGATCTATTTTGCGCTGACCGGTCAGCCGCCTTTTCCCGGCGGCACGTCGATCGAAAAGATGAAACGGCACCGCAAAGAATACGCGCCGCCCGTGTCCGACTCGAATCCGACGATCCCGGCGGAATTCTCACGGATTGTCGAACGGCTCATGGAAAAGTCGCCGGAGAGTCGCTATTCTTCGGCGGCCGCCGTCCGCGACGAGTTGCGGCTCCTGGACGGCCGGCGATCCCGAACGGCCGATGGACGTCGATCCCGAACAATCGGAAGCCGAGATCGTCCAGGAACTGGAGCGCACGCAAAAGGACCCAGGCGAGTTCTTTGAAAGCGTGCCCGTGGTCGTCTTCGCGGACAAAGCCAAGCAACGCGGTCGAAAGCGAGAAGAGAAGGAACAGACCGAGGAATCCAGCAGCGAATCCAGTAGCAAAGCGATCCCGATATGGCTCTGGCTCATCCCCGCCGCAATCGGAGTGATGGTCCTGGCGGGTGGAGCAATGGCGATGATTCTCTATTTACTGAAGGCGTAGTGTGTCCAAGTCCCGCGCTGGCGAGCCGTCGACGTAAGTCGGCGGAGGAAACTGCCGTCCGTCGGCCGCTTTTGCTTTCTCCGCGACTCACGTCGGCGGCTCACCCGGGAGAATGCGTCTGCCCGTCGAATGAGACTCCATACGCGCACAGTGGTTGAAGCCGATTCGTCGCACGCTCGCACGGAGCAAATGCCGATGCTGAAAACCTTCACCGTTGCGCTGGGACTGGTCCTCTTGGCGGCTACTGCCGACGCTCAGTCGCCTGCATTCCCCGAACAAGATCGGGTTCGAATCGCGGAAGCGATGCGCCTGGCGAATAAACTCGGCAATCGGATCTGGCCGGATTGGGACAAAGCGCCGTTCGCCGTTCTGCTGGTCACGCGCGATCACGAATACCTGATCCATCACCCAAAACCGAGCGATGATTTCAAAGCGCTCGGCAAGGATGCGATTCTCAATGAAAACGTTTGGATGCGTAAGCGCCAATTCAGCCCGAATTTGTTAGCGACGTTCCCCGCGGTCGGCGGCGTGCCCACGATTGTGATCGGCCAGGCGGAAAGCACATCGTCGAACACGTCCACGCGCTGGGTGATCACGCTCTTGCACGAGCATTTTCATCAACTTCAGATGTCGCAATCGCGCTACTATGCCGAGCTGGATTCGCTCAAACTCGCGGGCAGCGACAAGTCCGGAATGTGGATGCTGAACTATCCGTTTCCGTATGAAGACGCAAAGGTAAAAGACCAATTTGCAACCATGGCCAAGCTGCTGGCCGATGCGCTGCACTCTCGGCAGACAGCGAACTTCGATAAGGAATTGAAACTGTATTTGGACGCCAAGAAAAAATTCCGGTCGCTCGTATCCGCTCGAGACTACAAGTACCTCGCCTTTCAAACCTGGCAGGAGGGGATCGCCCGCTACACCGAATATCAGGTCGCATCGCTGGCCGCCAAGGACTACGAACCGACCAAGGCCTTCAAGAGCCTCAAGGATTTCATGCCCTTTGAAGACGAGGCAAAGCGCATCCTTGTGAACATCGAAAAGGAGCTTCGCTCGGTCCAACTCGACAAATCCAAGCGCGTCGCCTTCTACGCCCTCGGCGCCGCCGAAGGACTCGTCCTCGACGTGGCCAAGCCCGATTGGCGCAAGCGATATTTCACCGAGAAGTTTTCGCTGGACGGGCATTCTCCCAAATGATGAGGCCGTCTTGTTGGAAGTGAGGGCCGATGTCGCGGAGGCCGAAGCAAAGCGATGCGCCGCAACGAGGCGGACTGGCAAAAACACACCACAAAACCAGCGACGGCCGAGCCGCCGTCTTACCCTCCCCCGGCTTTGCGGGGGGAGGGCAGGGTGGGGGGCGAAGCGCTTCCAGCCCGGGGATGCAGCGTCCCGACCAAGCCAGGTCTTCCCCCCACCCTGCCCTCCCCCGCAAAGCCGGGGGGAGGGTAAGAGAGGGAGCCTCCGCCGCAAAGCCGGGGGAGGGAAACTCTTCGCGCACGACGAAGAAGTGGAAATGTTAGTAGCACAAAGATCACACAAAGGGTCACAAAGGAAATCAATACCTGAGTGCTTTGTGGCTCTTTGTGTGATCTTTGTGCCTTTGTGGTGGCCTGGGATTGCGTTTACAACAACCGCCGCTCAGTCTTTCTTGACCCGCTTAAACGTCATGAGAATTGTCTGCGCCGGCCGCCGACTCGAATTTCTTCGGCCGCTCGCCCATTGGGGTCATGCACAACGTGAGCATGTCCCCGTCGATCTTGTAGATGCCGTGAACGACCATGTCCTTCCCGCCCGGTCTCGACTCCGTGAGGTCGAACTCGGCCGGCGACTTCTTGGGATCGTGCGTGTAACGCGATTGGTCCGGTTCCGGCTTGCCGCCCTTGGTGGCTACGATGGTCCCGTCCGCGTTGAATGTGAGCGAAAGCTCGCCAATCATCATCGCTCCGGCTGGCAGGGCCATTCCGCCGAACTCCGCCTTCTGTAGCGTCCACGAGCCGACAAGACCCGGAGGGTCCTTTTTAGGCGTCGCCTTGGGCGCCGGCGCGGCGACAATCACGGACAGTCCGATGACAAGCGCGGTGTACATGACAGATTCTCTGGTCGATGCATAAGGTGGGTACGTCCCGATATGTTATTCGACTCCGGCTCACTTCGTTTGTTTCAAAATGGCGGATTTCGGCCAATTGAGAAGCATTCTGCAAAAACGTTATTGTCGTGAGTCCAATTCGCCACTATATTTGTTGCAACAAGTTCGGTTCCGTGGGAACACTACCACGATTCACCATCGTGGCCTCACGAACGATCCAGAGTGGCTGAGGGAACAGGCCCTTCGACGCCACAGCAACCGGCCGCGCAACGCGGAAACGGTGCTAACTCCTGCCCGGTTAGCCGGGGAAGATCAGACGCGGGTGCCGCAACACACCCTCTCTATCTCAAGCGTTCCATGCCGTGCATGACGGCATCGAACTTCCCGGCAATGTCGCCTTTCGCTCCGCGAAAGGCCGTTCTTTCGCGGAGCGAAAGGCGACATTCCCATCCGTCTACCCGTTGCATCGAGGTCGCTTCCACCGTGGCCACGCTCGACTTCTCCACTGGGCTTCGCTGTCGCGTGTGCGGCAAGCTGTATCCAAAAGAGCCGATCAACTTCTGCAAGGACGATTTCGGCCCCCTCGAAATCGACTACGACTACGAGGCGGTCGCGCGCAATATCTCGCGGGCGAAGATCGAGAAGCGGGCCAAGAACATGTGGCGCTACCGCGAGCTATTGCCGATCGCCGGCGAGCCGACGGTCGGGCCGCAGGTCGGCGGCACCCCGCTCGTCCGTGCCGATCGATTGGCCGATGCGCTCGGCGTCGACCAACCTCTGGCTCAAGAACGACGCCGTCAACTTCCCGACGCTCTCGTTCAAGGACCGCGTCGTCTCGGTCGCGCTCAGCAAGGCCCGCGAGTTCGGCATGAAGACCGTGGGCTGTGCATCGACCGGCAATCTGGCCAACAGCGTCGCCGCCAACTCGGCCGCGGCGGGATTGGAATCGTACATCCTGATCCCCGCCAGCTTGGAACGCTCGAAGATTCTCGGCACGAGCATTTATGGCTCGAATGTGATCGCCGTCGACGGCACCTACGACGAAGTCAATCGCCTGTGCACGCAGATCGCGCTCAAGTACGGCTGGGGGTTCGTGAACGTCAACCTGCGTGCCTATTATGCGGAAGGATCGAAGACGTTCGGCCACGAGATCGCCGAGGATTTGGGCTGGCGGTTCCCGCAACACGTCGTCTGCCCGATGGCGGGCGGGGCCTTGATCGGCAAGATTCACAAGGCGTTCAACGAATTGAACAAGGTCGGCTTGGTGAGCGAGGCGAATTCGTGCAAGATGTATGGAGCCCAGGCGACCGGTTGCAATCCGATCACGGATGCCGTGAAGACGGGCAGGGAACGGCACAAGCCGATCCGCAAGCCGAACACGATCTGCAAGTCGCTGGCGATCGGCGACCCAGCGGATGGATATTTCGCCGCCAAGCTGATCCGCGAGACCGGCGGGTGGGCCGAGGACGTCAGCGACGAGGAAATCATCGAGGGGATTTCACTGCTCGCCCGCACCGAAGGCATCTTCGCCGAAACGGCCGGCGGCACGACGGTGGCGGTCGCCCGTAAGCTGATTGAACAAGGAAAGCTGCCACGCGACGAGGAGATTGTCCTCTGCATCACCGGCAATGGCTTGAAGACGATGGATGCGCTCTACGAAGCGATCGAGGCCCCAGTGAACATCAAGCCGGCGTTTGCAGAGTTCGAAGCTCTGATCGGCGGCCGCGAACCGGTGACAGTGTGAAAAGAACCCACCACAAAGGCACAAAGATCACACAAAGACACAAAGAGAATTAAAGAAAATTTGGTCGATGCGGCATTCTTTGTGTCTTTGTGTGATCTTTGTGCCTTTGTGGTGGGTTCGGGAGAACATAATGTCTGTGAAGATTGAGATCCCGTCGCCGTTGCGGGAGCATACGGGCGGCAAGACTGAGGTCGCTGTCGCCGGCGCCACGGTGCAGGCGGCGCTCGACGATCTGGTCAAGCAATACCCCGCGATCGGGCCCAAGCTGTTCGATAACGGCAAGCTGCGGCCGTACATCAACCTCTTCATCAACGATGAAGACATTCGGTACCTCGACGAAATGCAGACGGCGGTCGCCGACGGGAACGTCGTAGCCATCATCCCGGCCGTGGCCGGAGGCTAGAGCACGATTTCAGACCCGGCGCGAATTAGTTCGGAAAAGTTGTGCTATTTCGGAAAAGTTGGATTCGTTTTAACAGGTGTGGGGCGGGGGCGACCGAAATCAAATTATGGCTGGCTTATCTGACGAAGCCGACGAGGTGCCCGATGGCGCCGCCGTGTTTCCGGAGATTCCCCCGGAGCTGGGCGTGCATCCGCTCTTGCTCGCCGTACTGCACGCCTACGTGTTCCTCGACGGTTCGGATACTGCAGTCGTGAATCCGGAGGCTTCCAGCGAGGCGATGGAGTATCTCGCGACTTACATTCAGCGTTTGAGCGGCCCCGAATTGCAGCGCACGACGGAAGATCTGGATACACTCGTCGGCTACGCCAAGGAACAGAAGTGGCCGAAGCAATATGTTGCGTTTTTGAAGTCGTTCCTATCGGATAATGGAGTCACCGGTTAACCGAGACGCATTAGCGGAGCGCGAAGCCGAGTGACGTCGCGGAGAAACTGTGATGCGAACTCATTTTGTGATCCTTGTAGTTGGAAGCATTCTGTTTCTCGTTCGATTCGTAACGCAAACATGGGAGCAAATCGTTTGGTCAAGCGATCCAAGTGCTGGGGCAGCCAGGAATACGGCCCATATACTCAATGGCCTACAATCGCTTGGCATTTATATTGTGTTTGCGGCCCTCGTGATCGCTCACGGAATCTTGCCGCGGAAATCTAAGGCTCGTGAGCAGTCCGAAGAGAGCCTCGCTCAGTAATTCGTGCTCCTGATCGAGTATTCCAATTTCATGACATTCGATCCCAAATCCCCCGAACGCTATTCCCGCCAGACACGCGTACCCGGCATCGGCAAGGCCGGCCAGGAGCTGATCGGCAACTCCCGGGTGACGCTTTGCGGCTGCGGCGCACTTGGCACCGTGATCGCCAATCACCTGGTCCGGGCCGGCGTCGGCTTCGTGCGCATCGTCGATCGCGATTTCGTTGAAATATCGAACCTGCAGCGACAGGTCCTGTTCGACGAATCCGATGTGCCCAGCAACATGCCCAAAGCGGTCGCCGCCGCGAACAAGCTGCGCGCAGTGAACTCGGCGATCACGATCGAGCCGGTCGTCGCCGACATCGACCGCACCAACATCATCGATCTGTGTCAGGACGCGGACGTCATCCTGGATGGCACCGATAACTTCGAAGTGCGCTACACGATCAACGACGCAGCGGTGAAGCTCGGCAAGCCGTGGATCTTCGGCGGGGCGGTCGGCACCGAAGGCCAGACCATGACCATCATCCCCGGCGAGACGCCCTGCCTGCGCTGCGTATTCGAGGCGAGCCCGGGCCCCGGCGAAGTCGGCACCTGCGAAACGGCCGGCGTCCTCGGTCCGGCGGTCGCCGTGGTCGCGAGTTATCAAGCGGCCGAAGCGCTCAAGCTGCTCGCCGGCAAGAAAGAGGCCATCAACCGCGAACTAGTGACGTTCGACCTCTGGCTCAACACCGGCCGGCGGATCAAGATCGCCCGCCTGCTCGAAGCCCGGAACTGTCCCTGCTGCAAGCAACGCAAGTTCGAATGGCTCGAGGGCGAGCACGGCACGCAAACGACCAGTCTCTGCGGCCGCAACGCCGTCCAGGTGTCGCACCGCGTGTCCGGCAAACTGAGCTTTGACGACTTGTCCCGCCAACTCGGCGTATCAGGTCAGGTCTCGTTCAATCGCTTTCTCTTGAAGTTTCAACTCCGCGAAGCCGGCAACGATTACGAGTTCACCGTCTTCCCCGACGGCCGGGCAATCATCAAGGGAACCGATGACACCGAGAAGGCGCGAACGCTGTACGCGAAGTACATTGGCCATTGAGGGGATCCAATCCACGGGCTTATGATGGGAAAAGGGGAAGGGGGATCACAGTGATAACAACCGCCGAGCGGCGAACGAGTGCACCGAAGTTCTTGATTGCCGGCCAGATTCCGGGAACACGCCGGTTCTCTGTGGAGGAGTATCACCAGTTTGGCGAGGCGGGAATCCTCACGCCGGAAAGTCGGGTCGAACTAATCGATGGCTGGATCGTGGAGAAGCCCGTGCAGAAGCCACCCCACGCACGTTGCTTGGCTCGTCTGCAAAAAATGATGCCACGGCTAATTCCAACAACTTGTGAGTTCCAATCACAACTCCCTATTACGCTCGCGACGAGCGAACCAGAACCTGACATGGTTGTGGTGCGCGGGCCGGCGGAGCGTTACGACGATTCGCATCCAGGGCCTCAAGACGTGCTCTTGGTGATCGAGGTATCAGATACAACATTGCCCCTGGATCAAGGACCCAAGCGATTGCTCTACGCGGCGGCCCGACTCTCGGTCTACTGGATCATTAACATCCCAGACAACCGCGTTGAGGTGTACACGAACCCTCGCGGCGGACGAAATCCGACGTACCGGACTCGAACTGATTTTGAACGAGGAGCAAGAATCCCTCTCATCCTGAAGGGCAAAATTGTCGCTGAAATCGCAGTCGATGAATTGTTGCGGCGATAAATCATGACCACCTACCTCGACAACGCCGCCACGTCGTTCCCGAAGCCGGAGCCGGTTTACCAGGCCATGGACCGCTTCGCGCGTTCCAGCCTCGCCAACCCCGGACGGGCCGGGCACAAAATGGCGCTCGCCTCCGAGCATATCCTCGACGACGGCCGCCATCGGCTCAATCGATTCTTCAATGGCCGGAATCCCGAGCGATTCGTGTTCACGCTCAATTGCACCGATGCGCTCAACATGGCGTTCAAGGGAGTGCTGCAAGCCGGCGACCACGTGATCACCACGGACCTGGAACATAACTCCGTCAGTCGGCCATTGCGGGCGATGGAACTGGCGAATCACATTACGCTTACGCGAGTGAATGCCGACGCGACCGGGACCATCGATCCCAATAGCATTCGCCAGGCCATCACGCCGAAGACGCGGCTCATCGCGGTCGGCCATGCGAGCAACGTGATCGGCACAGTTCAGCCGATCGCCGAGATCGGCCAGATTGCCCGCGAGCAGCGATGTGCTGTTCCTCGTTGATTGTGCCCAGACCGCGGGGGTTGTGCCCGTCGATATTCAGGCGATGTCGATCGACCTGCTCGCATTCCCCGGTCACAAGGGGCTGATGGGCCCGACCGGAACCGGCGCCTTGTATGTCTCGCCGCGGGTGAAGATCAGGGAATGGCGCGAAGGCGGCACGGGCGGTGACTCATCGAGCGAAACGCAGCCGAAGGAATTCCCCTACTACCTCGAAGGCGGCACGCCGAACGTGCTCGGGGTGGCCGGCTTGATTGCGGGAATTCAATGGGTCGAAAGCGAAGGCTTGGCCAAGATCCATGATCACGAGGTCGGACTCACAGAGCGGTTGCGGCAGCAACTTGGAAGAAATCCCCGGCGTCGAAGTATTTGGCCATCGCGACAACAGCCGGCGGGTGGGCACATTGAGTTTTCGAAGCGAATCGCTGCCTGCCACGGAACTTGGCGGCATTCTCGATCAGGCTTTCGATATCGCTATCCGGCCAGGACTGCACTGCGCCCCATACACGCACAAGGCACTTGGCACGTTCCCAGACGGCACCGTCCGAGTGAGTCCGGGACCGTTCAACACGGAAGCGGACATCGATCGATTGGCGGGGGCTCTGCGTGAAATACTGCTTAAAGAGCTCCAACACAAAGACACAGAAGTTCACACAAAGACACAGAGAGTTGTTTTCTTTGTGTCTTCTGTGTGAGCTTCGTGTCTTTGTGTTGGGTTCTGACTAATGGCGGAAATGCCGGACGCCGGTGAACATCATGGCTAGCCCATGCTCGTCGCACGCGGCTATGGATTCAGCGTCGCGTTGCGAGCCGCCGGGTTGGACGATCGCCGTGACGCCCGCCGCGGCGGCGGTATCCACGTTGTCGCGGAATGGGAAGAACGCATCGGAGGCAAGCACCGAGCCCTTCACCCGCTCGCCGGCCTTGCGGATGGCGATCTGCACCGAATCGACCCGGCTCATCTGCCCGGCGCCGACGCCGACGACCGAAAACTCGCCGGACTGACGTCCGGGGCTCGCCAAGACAATTGCGTTGCTCTTCACGTGCTTGCATACGAGCCACGCGAACCAGAGGGCATCGCGTTCGGCTTGTGTGGGCTGTCGCTTGGTGGCGACTTTCCACTTGCTCGGATCATCGGCCCCGACGTCGCGGGTCTGGACGAGCAGGCCGCCGTCGACGCGGCGGTAGTCGAGGCCTTGCGGGCCGCCGGTCAACTCGCCGGTCTTGAGCAGCCGGACGTTTTCCTTCCACTTCTTGAGAGCGTCGAGTGCCGGCGGGTCGTAATCCGGAGCGATGATGCACTCGATGAACCGCTTCGCCTTCGGGTCCATGATCGCGGCCGCAGTGTCGGCATCGACCGGCCGATTGAATGCGAGGATGCCGCCAAACGCCGACTGCGGGTCGCCCTCCCAGGCGAGGCGAAACGCTTCCGCGAGTGTGGAAGCTGTCGCCGCTCCGCATGGGTTGTTGTGCTTGACGACGATGGCGGCCGGCTGCGTGAACTCGCGGACCAAGTTCAGGGCCGAGTCGAGGTCGAGGATGTTGTTGTAACTGAGTTCTTTGCCGTGGAGTTGCTGGGCGGTGGCGACGCAGGGACGGGCAATCCCGGGCTCGGTGTAGAACGCAGCTTTCTGGTGCGGGTTTTCGCCATAGCGAAGGGGTTGTTTCTGCGATACGACAAAATCGAGCAGTGGTGGAAGCTCAGGTAACGAATCTGCTCCGGTCTCGTCTAGCCGCTTGAAGTAAAGCATGATCTCGCGGTCGTATTTCGCGATGATGCAGAAGGCCATGTTTGCCAATAGCAGCCGATCAGTTCGATCAAGCTTACCGTCATTCTTGGCCATCCTGGCGAGGATATAGACGTATCCGGATTCAGCGACCGCCACCGTTACCGCCTCAAAATTCTTCGCCGCCGCCCGGATCATGCTCGGGCCGCCGATGTCGATGTTCTCGATCGCCTCCGCCTCGGTCACGCCCGGCTTCGCTACCGTCTGCTCGAACGGGTAGAGGTTGCAGACGACCAGGTCGATTTCCGGCAGTTGTGCTCGGCGAGCGTCTTCATGTGCTCCGGCTTGTCGCGCTTCGCCAGCAGGCCGGCGTAAGATCGCCGGGTGCAGCGTCTTCACGCGGCCGTCGAGGATTTCCGGGAAGCCGGTCAGCTCGCTCACGTCCTTGACCGGTAGCCCGGCGTCGGCGAGGGCCTTCTTGGTGCCGCCGGTGGCGATCAGCTCGACGCCATATTTCGTGTGCAACTCGCGGGCAAAGTCCACGAGGCCGGTTTTGTCGGAAACGCTCAGCAGGGCACGGCGGATCGGTCGGAGCATAGTTGCTTCAATCTCTATTATCGATTCACTTACACATAATGGATTGCGCTGCAATGCCGGGTCAGGAGCCATGCAACGAATTCGGCCCCAGATTCGTCGGAAATCTGGTCTGCGAACGATGATCGTTCATTGCATTGCACCCGGTGGGCGAAACCGGACAGGCCGGAGGCCTATCCTACGGAAAGTCGCTCGCCGGGCCGATGCGAATTACGCGCGACGTGCCGACAATGCGAATGCCGCCAGGCAGGTCGTAGGTTTTTGCCCGTCCCTGGGCGACATCCGCAAGCCGTTGCCAGTGGTCGTTGGTCATGTCGCCGCGTGGCCAGCCTTCGATTTGCCAAATCGAATGGAACAGCTCACGAACAACAAAGTCCGGCATCTCAACCCAAGAACCTGGATCAAGAACGATCAACTCGGCCCGCACGCGGAAGCTCAGCAGCTTGTCAGTAGCTCGTGGATCTCTTTCTCAATGTGGTCGTAAACCTCGTCCGCCTGCATTGCGGTTCGGGCGAGCGTCTCCGCAATTGCCGGGTTGAACGTCCGCAACAGCGGCAGCGCTTCATGGCGAATGCGGTTGCGTGTAAATGCCGAGTCGCGGTTGGTCGTGTCTTCTCGCCACGGCTGGCCGATCGTCTGGAGGTATTCGATCACGTCCGATCGGGATACGTTTAACATGGGACGGAGGAGAGCGATTCCTGCGACCAACTCGCGCTTCGCGGCAATGCCGCGCAACCCGCGCAGGCCGCTGCCGCGGATGAGCCGATGAAGCACAGTTTCCGCCTGATCGTCGAGCGTGTGTCCGGTCGCAATCCACGCTGCTTGCGTTTCGCGGGCAACGCGGGCTAAGAAGTCGTAGCGGGCCCGGCGGGCAGCGTTTTCCAGGTTGTCCCCGCTGGCCTGGGCCAGGCCGGCGACATCAATGGCTTCGATGCGGTGCGGCAGATGCGGACAAAGCTGGGCGACGAATTCGGCATCCTCGTCGGATTCCCTATCCCGCAAGCGATGATTAAGATGAGCGATAACGAGATCGCTTACCGGCAAATCGCCCAGGGCCCGCAAAAGGGCCACGCTATCCGCCCCCCCGGAAACGGCGACGACCCCGCGACCGATTCCACCAAGTCGCTCCAGATTGCTGCGAACGTTGGCGGTGAAATCGGCGGATGGACCAGAGGTTCTCATGAATGATCTTGACCCGAACTCGGAAAGACAGCTACAGCTTGCCCCCCACGGAACAGACTATGGACGAACTGCCCCTGCTGCCCGAGCGGGCCAATTGGTGGGTTCGCGGCGGATTGCTAGCCATCGCAGCGGGGATCTCGGTGGTCTTTTTCATCGCGACGCAGGTGAAACCATACCGCTCGGATGGCAAGCCGATGCGCATGGCCTCGCATCAGACGCTGGGTATGCCGGCGTGTCGGTTCCAGGAAATGACGGGAATGCCTTGCCCGTCATGTGGTATGACGACGAGTTTTGCCCTGTTGGTTCGCGGCGACATCGTGAATTCGCTGCGGGCGAACTGGGTGGGCACCGGGTTGGCCGTGTTTTGCGCTCTGTTGGTTCCGTGGTGCCTGATTTCCATGGTGCGAGCGCGTTATTTGTTCGTTCGACGAGTGGAGTGGGTGTTGGGATTTCTCGTCGGGGTGTTTACGGTTCTGATGCTCGGCCGATGGGGAGTGGTTTTGCTGATGTCGGTGTTCGACTAGACTCGATCGCGGCCATCGGGGGATGGCAACGCTTCGAGCGGATTCCCAGGGAGGGGGAGCCATGAAACGAGTCACGCGACGAAACATGATCTTGGGGCTCGGACTAACGGCCACTGGATTTGGATGCGGCGGAGCCAATCCATTTCTGGCGCTCTCCACCATCTTTAGCGGTGGGGAGTCCAAGACGCCGGCTGAATTTCCGCTGGCCGTGCATCCGAAAAAGAAAGACGCTAAAGTCGTCGTGCTCGTCTGGGGGAGGGTCGGACTGCATCCCGACCTGGCCGGCGTCGACCAGATGCTCAACGCGGAACTCATCCAAGTCCTCGATGCACGTGTCAAGGAAAACGAGGAAAAGGTCCTGATTCTGAAGATGCCCCTCATCATCGAATACAAGTCCCAGCATCCTAATTGCCGCGCGATGAATCCCTGCGACCTGGGAAAGGCGATTGCCGAAGGGACCGATTATGTCATCGATGTCGAAATTGTCGAAATGCAACTTTACAAGCCGGGCAGCCGCGGCCAATGGTTGCAAGGGCAGGCGACCGTGAATGTGTGCGCTTATGATCTGACAAAGCCGTTGAAGGAACCGGTCTACAAGAAGGACATCTCGTTCAATTTCCCAACGTTTGGCAACGAAATCGAAGTCCAGTCGCGTGCCCAGGTATCGGAATTCCGCATGAAGTTCGTCAGGCGAATGGCGTCCGACATCTCTGTGAAATTCTCCGCATCATCGGGCATCAAGCAAATCGATTGAGTGCATCAGCGTCCATGGCGAGCATCGAGGGGTGACGCCCGCATGGGCCTCACGCCTCGATGCTCGCCATTGGATGGGAAATCGCGGCGACGAGCCACTCGCGTTCGGTGCGATTCCTTACTGAGGATTCTCGTCGACCCGTTCCAAATGCCAGTGGCCATCCGGCCTTTTGCACAAACGGTATGCCGCGGGGTTCAGTCGATAGGTGACGATGTAATCGTCGTCCGACTTCTTTTCCAGGATCGTCCAGATGCCATGATTGACGGCGATCTTTTGCTCGGGGGCCCATTCCCACGGCTTCACTTCGGAGGGAGAGCCCCGTCCGCTCTCCACCAATTCGTACCACGGCTGGCCAAAGTTGTCGGGCGGCGGGGCGTCGAGCGGCTCTTTGCCATCGAGCATGCGGCGCAAAAGATGACTGTGATAAATGTCCCCTTCCATCGCCGGCAGGAAGTTCGGAATCGGATGCCCATTCTCGGCGCGAATCTGCAACCACCGCAGAAAGCACATGATGCCTCGCCAGGCCTCGGCGTTCTGGCCCCGACTGAAGTCGGCGAGCCATTGCTGCCATTCCTGGGAGTTTCGACCGTTCATTTCGGCTCCGGAGATGGGTGGGCGTCGGCCAAGCGGGCAGCCTTCAATCGATGGCAGAGCATCGAATAGCGGAAGGCCGTGTCCTGCTTCTGGACCGCGATGGAAAGGGCTTTGCGGCTCCCGACAATCGCAACTAATTTTTTACCACGCGTCACACCCGTGTACAACAGGTTCCGTTGCAGCATGACGTAATGTTGCGTGTGCAAGGGGATGACCACTGCCGGATATTCCGACCCTTGCGCTTTGTGAATGCTGCACGCGAAGGCGAGCGCCAACTCGTCCAGTTCATCGAAATCGTAAACGACTTCGCGGCCGTCGTAACTGACCCGGATTTCCTGATCGATCGGGTCAATTTCCGCGATTCGTCCGATGTCGCCGTTGAAGATTTCTTTCTGGTAATTGTTGCGAACCTGAATCACCTTGTCGCCGACACGGAACGTCCGTCCAAACCGTTCGAGCTGCTTTTTGCCCGGCGTCGCCGGATTGAGCACCTCCTGCAATCGCAAGTTGAGTGAATTCACCCCCAGTTCGGACTTATTCATCGGCGAAAGCACCTGCACGTCGCGAAACGGATCGAGGCCGAAACGAGCGGGAATGCGGTCGCGCACCATGGCGATCAGCCTCTCGGCGATCGCGTCCGGGGTATCGGCTTCGACGAAGAAGAAATCTCCGGCTGCGGTGGGGGCCGACTCGGGTTCATGGCCAGCGTTGATCGCGTGCGCCGCCCGAACGATGTGACTGGCGCCGGCCTGGCGAAAGATATGCGTCAGGCGAACAACGCGCACCACCTCCGAGTCGATCAGATCGCGAAGGACCGTTCCCGGCCCCACCGATGGCAATTGGTCGACGTCGCCGACGAACACGACGCAGCACCAATCGGGCACGGCTCGAAGAAGTTGATTCATCAGGACGATATCGACCATCGATGCCTCGTCGACGACGAGCAAGTCGGCCTCGAGGGGGTTGTCCCGGTCGCGCTTGAAGCCGCCGATGCCCGGATCGAATTCCAGCAACCGGTGGATCGTCCGGGCCTCGCGTCCGGTCGATTCGGACAGGCGCTTGGCGGCCCGGCCGGTCGGCGCCGCCAGAGCAATTCGCTTTCCCTTGGCGGCGAAGATCTCGATGACGCCGCGAACGATTGTCGTTTTGCCGACGCCTGGTCCGCCGGTAATAACGAGCACTTTTTCCGTCGTCGCGGCCGCAATCGCCTCTCGCTGCGTGGGCGCTAGCTCGATCCCCATCTTCTGTTCGACCCACGTCAACGCGGCATCAATTTTGATTTGCGGTAGCGGATGGTCGCCGCGGGCCAACGATTGGATCGCTCGGGCGACGCCAAGTTCAGCCAAGAAGAGCGGTTTCAGGAAGAGCCACTCTTCTTCCGCCGCTTCGCCGCAAGCGGGGGCCTCATCACGAACCAATTCATCTTCCTGCCTTCCCACCTCGATGGCCTGACCGATTATCGCCGGCGGAATATTTGTCAGCCGCATCGTCTCATCGACGACCGCGTGTTCGGGGTAGCCGACGTGCCCTTTGCTGCTGAGTTCTTGCAGCACGAATCGGACGGCCGCTCGAGCCCGCAAAAGCGAATCTTTCGGGCAGCCCCAGTCTGCATGGCAAGCTCATCCGCCGTCTTGAAACCAATGCCCCAGATGTCGGTCGTGAGTCGATAGGGATTGCTTTTCACCTGCTCGATCGCGCGATCGCCGTACTCCTTGTAGATGCGCACGGCTCGCGCGGTTCCGATGCCATACGAATTGAGAAACACCATGATCTCGCGGACGCCTCGTTGCTCCTGCCAGCTTCGGCGAATGCGTTCGAGCCGCTGCGGGCCGATGCCCTTGACCTCGGAGAGGAATGTTGGCGATTTGTCGATGACTTCGAGCGTCTTGTCGCCGAAGATCTCGACGATGCGCTTGGCGTACGTGGGACCGATTCCCTTGATGAGTCCGGAGCCGAGGTACTTCGCAATGCCCGCGGCGGTGTGGGGCGGGGTCGTCTTGAGTTCGTCCGCCTTGAACTGGATGCCGTGCGTCTTATCGTTGACCCACTGCCCGTTTCGCTTCGATGTACTCGCCGGCCACGACGCTCGTCAGGGTGCCGACGACGGTCACCACGTCGCGGTGTTTGGGCGCGACCACGCGCAAGACGACATAACCATTGTCGAGATTGTGGAACGTGATCCGCTCCACCACGCCGGAAATCGATTCGCCCTGGTTATTCATCGTCCTTCGCAAAGCCTATTAGCGGTCAGCATAGGACCTATGGGACCTATACGTCCGATAAGTCGCATAGGTCCTATGCTGACCGCTGACCGCCCATCGCTGACTGCACGAACACATGACCACTCGATTAGTCTTTCTCACATTCGTCTGCATCGGCGGACTCTTTCTAACGTTCTACCCGACGCTCCTGAGCGGCTTCGCGCAAATGCAGCCGGAGGCCGGCGATGTGCTTCTGAACAATCTGTTCCTGGAACACACGTATCGCTGGGCATTCGACAGCGGCTACCCATTCTCGTTCTGGTCGCCCGGCTACTTCTACCCGACACCCTTCACGTTCACGTATTCCGAAACGCTCGTTGGCACCGCGCCGTTGTACTGGCTTCTTCGGGCGATCGGCTGCTCCGAGTTGGTCGCCTGCCAGGTTTGGGTCATCCTGACCTACACGTTCAATTTCATTGCGATGGCCATCGTATTGCGATGGTTCGGAGTTCACACCGTTCTCACGGCCGCGGGCGCCTATGTGTTTGCCTTCGGTCTGATCCGCATTGATCACCTGACGCACGAACAGTTGATGCCGCAGTACTTTTCGCCTTTCGCGGTCTGGTATGCATGGGCGTTTCTTCGCGAGCCGACCGTCCGGCGATGGATCTTGCTCGTTTCCCTCGGCGTATTGCAAGTGTTCGCCAGTCTGCACCTGGGTTGGTTTCTGGGCTTTGGCCTGTCGATTTTCGCTTGCTGGGGACTGTTTTTCGATGCTGGTAGTTGGGCCCGCATTCGGGCATTCGTGCGACGCCGGCCTGTGGCGACCATCTTGCCGGTTCTCGTGGCGGCACTGGTCGTCGGCGCCTATGCGCGGAATTTCTACCGGGGCACACCCCGCCCGAGAACGTACTGGGAAGCTGCGACCTATGGACCGTACATCGATGGCTGGTTCGTCGCGGCGCCGGGTAGTCTTTGGTCCGATCATCTGACGCCACGTTTCGTGGACGACTTCGCGGAGAAGATGCTGTTTCAAGGCTTTGCAACTTATGGGGTTGTTCTTGTGGCGGGCTGGTATGCGTGGCGACGACAGTTTGCCCATCGGGGCATGGTGATCGCTTGCCTCGGCACGATGTTGACATTGATGTTGTCGGTCACACGCTGGGGAGGAGATGTCTCACTCTGGTACCTGATTCACCAGATTGTCCCCGGCGCCAATGCGTTCCGCGCCATCGGCCGAATAGCATTCGTTGCTTACATGTTTGGACTGATCGGCGGGCTAGTCGGCGTGCAGGCATTTCTGACGGAGCGCGTCGCTCGACCGGGCGTGCGGTCCGCGGCTTTTGCAATGCTTGCCGTCCTCATGATCGTGGAACAAATTCGTCCCTTCCCGGATCACTTCAACAAACAAGAAGCGTTCTTAGACCCGGCGAAGTCGCTGACTGCGCAGTTGAACGGCGTCGATGCTGGCTATGTCGTCGATGATGGGTCGATGCCGGATTATCGCCATCAGATCACCGCCATGTGGGCGGGGATGTGGGCGAATGTCCCCGTGATGAATGGATTCAGCGGCGCTTCGCCGTCGGATTATCCCGGCATGGCGGATCACCCTGGGGTCGAAGATCTGGTCCAAGCACTTGGACCCAATTGGCGTGGCAAATTGGCTGTGATCGAGTGGGGCCCGCCGGTCCGGCGGCGGGTGTATCACATCGAACCGGGCAACGATCCGTCGGGACGAATCACTCTGATCGAACAATAGGCGAGCGGAGCGGCGTGAGCCGCCCGATGACGACCACAGCATCGGGCGGCTCACGCCGTTCCGCTCGCCTATTAGCCTTCATAAACTGACCATTTCCCCGCGAGGTTGTGCGCAATGCCGTTTGAGAAGGTTGAACCGCAAGTCGATTTCCCCGCCCTCGAACGCCGGATGCTCGAACTCTGGGACCGCATCCAGGCGTTCGAGAAGCTGAAGGCCAAGAATCGCGGGCAAGCCGCGCTGGTCGTTCCTCGACGGCCCGATCACCGCGAACAACCCGATGGGCGTTCACCACGCCTGGGGCCGCACGTACAAGGACGCCTACAACCGCTACTTCGCCATGACCGGCCACGAACTCCGCTACCAGCAGGGGTTCGACTGCCAGGGGCTGTGGGTCGAAGTCGAAGTCGAGAAGGAACTCAAGCTCAACAACAAGCGCGACATCGAGAACCTCGTGCCCGGCAACGTGGAAGCCAGCGTCGACCGGTTCGTGCAGGCGTGCAAGGACCGCGTGAACAAGTTCGCCCGCGTGCAGACCGAACAGTCGATCCGCCTCGGCTTCTGGATGAACTGGGACCGCACCGACGAAGACTGGGCCAAGCCGCCCGACGAGCGGCAGTCGTACTTCACGATGTCCGAGGAGAACAACTACACGATCTGGAGCTTCCTCAAGAAGTGCCACGACCGCGGACTGATCTATCGCGGCTACGACTCGATGCCGTGGTGCGGCCGCTGCGGCGTCGGCATCTCCGAAATGGAGATGAAGGAGGGCTACAAGCTCGTCGAGCACCGTCCGTGTTCGTGAAGTTGCCGCTCAAGGACCGGCCCGGCGAGAACCTGCTCGTCTGGACGACGACGCCGTGGACGCTGACCAGCAACGTCGGCGCGGCGGTCAATCCGGAGCTGACTTACCTCAAGGTGAAGCTGAAGGGCGAGGTCTACTACGTCGCGAAGGGCGTGTTCAAGCAGAACCGCATGGAATCGGGCGGTGACGAAGAGCGAGCCGGCGAGCGTCAGCGAGCCGGAGGAAAGCGATCACGCCGCGAATGGCTCGACGGCGTGCCGCACCTCAACACCATCGAGCAGCATCTTCAAGTCGAAGGCCGGCAAGGAAGGCTACGAGATCGTCGGCGAGGTCAAGGGCGCCGACATGCTCGGCTGGGAGTACGTCGGCCCGTTCGACGACCTGCCGGCCCAGCAGCACAAGTACGGCTTTCCGGAAGACGTTGCCAAGGTCGTCGCAGCAGGCGCGGCTGGTGCGCCGGCCAAGACGCGCCGCCGAGTCGCATCGCGTCATCTCCGGCGGCGAGGATGTCACCGAGACCGAAGGCACCGGCATCGTCCACACCGCCCCGGGCTGCGGTGCGATCGACTTCGTCTGGGGCAAGGAGAACGGCCTGCCGCCGGTCGCCCCGCATCGACGACGTCGGGCAATTTCCATCGACGGCTTCGGCGACTTGACCGGCAAGAACGCCGCCGACCCGGCCACCGCGGAAGCGATCTTCGAGCACCTGAAGCGAAAGGATCGCCTGTTCGCGACCGAGCGCTACGTGCACCGCTATCCGCACTGCTGGCGGTGCAAGACGGAGCTGCTCTACCGCCTGGTCGACGAGTGGTTCATCAACATGGGGAAGTGAGCAGGTTCCGCGGCGAGATCATGGAGGTGGTCAAGAAGGTGACGTTCCTGCCGGAGTCGCTCAACGGCCAGGCCCGCGAGCTGGACTGGCTCAAGAACATGGGCGACTGGATGATCTCGAAGAAGCGCTACTGGGGCCTGTCGCTGCCGATCTGGGTGGACGAGAAGGACCCGACGCAGTTCGAAGTGATCGGCTCGCGCGAGGAACTGAAGCAGCGAGCCGTCGAAGGCTGGCCGGAGTTCGAGGGACACACGCCGCACCGGCCGTGGGTGGACAAGGTGAAGATTCGCAATCCGAAGACCGGCAACTTGATGTCGCGCATCCCGGACGTCGGCAACCCGTGGCTCGACGCCGGCATCGTGGCCTTCAGCACGATGAAGTACAACACCGACCGCGAGTACTGGCAGAAATGGTACCCGGCCGACTTCATCACCGAGAGCTTCCCCGGCCAGTTCCGCAACTGGTTCTACGCCCTCCTGGCGATGAGCACGATGATGGCCGACGGCAAGGAGCCGTTCAAAACGCTGCTCGGCTTCGCGACGGTCATGGATCAGTTCGGCAAGCCGATGCACAAGAGCGACGGCAACGCGATCGAGTTCAGCCGGGCCGCGGGCGAAGAGGGGAACGAAGGCTACGAGTTATTCCACGACATCGAGCCGAATCAGGACGCGAAGGTCGCTCTGGCGGAGTTGCCCAAGCACTATCTTTCCGTCCGCGAAGAGCGAATCGAAGTGAAGGGCAAGCCGATCAAGCGCGTTTTCGCCCGCTACAAGCCGATCGGCGCCGATGTCATGCGCTGGCTCTACTGCCGGCACAACCCGGCGGCGAACCTGCTCTTCGGGCCGGAGCCGGCGGATGAAGTCCGTGGCCGGTTCATCATCAAGCTTTGGAACTGCTACTCGTTCTTCGTGAATTATGCCCGGCTGGATGGGTTTGATCCCGCTACGCCGCAAGCGGCGGTTGGGCAGGATATCGATCGCTGGATTCTGTCCGATTTGCAGGGACTCATTTCGACGGCCCGGCAGGCGTTCGAAAGTTACAACGTGATGGCCTTCTGCCTGGAAGCGGAACGCTTCGTCGATGACCGGCTCAGCAACTGGTACATTCGCCGAAATCGGCCGCGTTTTCAAAGCACGGTGTCTGAACTGGACGATGCCGGCTTGCACGACAAGTGGGCCGCGCATCACACTCTTTACACGGTGATGACGACGCTCTGCAAGCTATTCGCGCCGGTGATTCCGTTTCTATCGGAAGTGATGTGGCAGAATTTGCGAACAGCGAACGATCCGGAGAGTGTGCATTTGTGTGACTATCCGGAACCGGACGCCCGGCTTGTCGACGAAGAGTTATCAAAGGACATGGATGCGCTGCTGACGCTTGTATCGCTCGGCGGGGCGGCCCGCAATGTAGCTAAGATCAAATTCCGCCAGCCGCTGGCGGCGTTTCGGGTGCAAACCGACGAGGAATCAGTTCGGCGAGCCATTGAACGGTTCCCCGATCAGCTTCGGGAAGAGCTGAACGTGAAGCGCGCTTCATTGCACACCGGCAAGGAGCCTCTGTTGGCTGCCACAATCCGCCTCAACAAGAAAACGGCTGCGGCGAAACTGAGGGACAAACTGAAGGACGCGGAAGTGTTTCTGGCCAGCGCCGATCCGTTGGCACTCGCCGAGAAGCTGAAGAGCGGGCCGGTTGAGATCGTCGGCGTAATGCTCGACGCCGGCGATCTGCCCATCGAGTTTCGCGCCGCGGAGGGCTGGGCCGGCGTCGCCGATCGAGGCAGCCAAGTGGCTGTTGACGCTCGCGTGACCGACGAGTTGGCTAAGGAAGGGCTGGCCCGTGACATCATTCGCCAGGTGCAGGAGCACCGCAAAAACAGCGGGCTGGAAATGCAAGATCGGATCGACTTTGCATCTCGAGACCGAGTCGGAGAAATTGCGATCCGCCATCGCCGCGCATCGAGATCATATTGCGGCCGAAACGTTGACAGTTTGCCGCAGCGACAAGCCGGTCGGTGACGTGGTGGAAGTGAAGATCGAAGGACAACCGATACGGATTTCGCTCAAGAAGGTCTCGTGAAGCCGTGACGCGTCAGCGGAGCGTGAAACCTTCGCGCTCCGCTGACGCGTCGCGGCTTCACGGGATTTTGATCAAGTATGCTTGCCGCCGCTGGGCCACGCCCCTACCGTATACCGTTCATCAAACTATCTAGCTATCGGAGTACCTGCGGCAATGATGCGCAAGAAGTTGGGCCGAAATAAGAAGAACCGCTGCCGTTTTTGCACCAAGGAAGGCTGCCCGCGGCCGGCGTTTGTCGATTTCAAGGACGTTGCCAATCTCAAGAAAATGTGCAGCGGCCAGGGCAAGCTCTTTAGCCGCAAGCGCAGCGGCACCTGCGCCACCTACCAGCGGGCGCTCAGCGCCGCCGTCAA
Organism: uncultured Gemmataceae bacterium; assembly: GCA_963773845.1. Lineage (GTDB taxonomy): Bacteria > Planctomycetota > Planctomycetia > Gemmatales > Gemmataceae > SIAJ01. Next base: position 951,391 of record CAVZCU010000009.1, on the reverse strand, counting down.
GCGGGCCCGATTCATGGGTCTGCTCCCTTATGTCGGCGAATAGACCCTGCCTCGACGAAATCGCCTCTCTGCGGTAATCTCGGCCATCCGGAGGGTATCGCGATGGCCAAACTCCTCTCTCGCCGGCGGTTCTTACTCGGGCTGGGCGGCCTCGCGCTTGGCACGGGCGTCTATGCCAACCGAATCGAGCCTCACCTCGTCACCGTCGAAAGTCGTGATTTGCCCATTCCGAATTTGCCCGCCGACCTCGATGGCAAGACCCTCGTTCAAATCAGCGACTTGCACGTCGGGCCGACTGGCGAAGATTACTTGCTCGATTGCTTTCGGATGGTTGCGGACTTGCAACCGGAACTGATTGTCATCACCGGCGATTACATGACCGCCCGTGGCACGGAGGTGATCGACCGGGTCGGCCGGCTCTTGGAACAATTGGTCCAACCACCACTGGGAATCATGGCAACGCTGGGCAATCATGACTACGGGCCGACGTGGGCGAGAAAATCAATCGCCGATGAACTCGTGCCAGTAATCGAGGAGACGGGGATCAAGGTCCTCCGCAACGAAGCGATCGACGTCGCCGGATTGCAGATCATCGGAATGGACGAGCTTTGGGCCGATCAGTTTCTTCCAGAGAAAGCGCTGGCCGATTACGATCCCAAGAGAGCTACACTTGTGCTCTCGCACAATCCGGACACTCTGGATCGACGGGGCTGGGGACCGTATAAGGGTTGGATTCTGTCCGGGCATACGCACGGCGGACAGTGCAAAATGCCCTTCTTCCAACCGCCGTTTTTACCCGTGGACAACCCACGCTATACGGCCGGAGAAATTGACCTCGGCGACGGCCGACGCGTCTACATCAATCGCGGATTGGGATATAACCGCCGGATTCGATTCAACGTACGGCCAGAGATCACGGCCTTCACGCTGCAGCGGGAAATCATCCAAACATGAGTAATCGACTCAGTTCCAAATCCGTTTCAAACTGACAGCCGACTTCGTAATAGTCCCCGACCTCACGGCAATTGCGAATCAGGATCTTCACCCATTGGAATCCCTCCGGCGCGTTGCCGGGCTTGGCCAGCAAAAGCGAGCCGACCTGAACCGGCCGCTCCAGTGCCAACCGCAACCCGCCCGTCGATCGGTCGAGGACATAGGCCTCTGAGGCCTTGGCCTTTTTTCCGCCCTTGGAATCGATGACGATAATTGGCGTTGGCAACCCGCCACGGCGAATCGATCTGCGGCGCTCATCGTTGCGAACGTTCGGCAAGGGACCTTCCCAGTCAGGCGAGCCCGACGGCAAAACAATTGGTCCATTCGACCGTTTTCGCACGGCCAAATAACACGAAGCCGAGAATCACGACCAGCCCCGCGCCCGCCGCCAGCCAGAGCGCCGGATCGACCGACGTGAGCCCGGAAATCCATTGTGTAAACGACTGCATATTTGAGCCGACGCTAATAATCGGTTCCACCCGCATAACCGTAACGCGGTTCGTTCAATTCTGGAACACTTCCGGCCGGGATGCAAATGGAGACAGCAGATTTCTATGTTCCGACTGCGAAAAGTGTTACCATCGACCAAGTAATAGCCACCGCGAGCTTCCGTCCCGCTGGCGGTTCAATGCCTGACTTATGCGCGGACAGGAAAGTCTTTCCCTCGTAGAAAGCCATATGCCCACCATCTGGAATGCTATCCGTGCATCGAATTCCAATTGTTCTGGTTCTCGTTGTTCCGACTGGTCTCTTCGCCCAGACCGCAAACGAAAAGACTGAGACTCTCAAATTCCTCTATTCGCTGCAACAATCGGACGGTGGCTATATCGCCGCGCCGATGGATCCCAAGGCAGATTCCAAGCCCACCTCCTCTCTTCGTGCAACAACGGCCGCAGTCCGGGCGATCAAGCATTTTGGGGGGAACGTGCCGAATCGGGAGAAGACGATTCACTTCGTTGAGTCGTGTTACGACAAATCCACGGGCGCTTTGTCGATGATCGGGGCACAATGCCGAACGCCACGATCACCGCGATTGGCATGATGGCGGCGGCGGAGTTGCAAATCGACAAGTTCGATTTCCTCCCGTCGAACCGCTACCTGGCAATGCACGCCAAAACGTTTGAAGAACGCCGGCTGGCGGTCGCGGGCATGGAGTCCGCCAAAGTATTCGCCACCGAGATCAATGACTGGTTCATCGAGATCGCGAAGGCGCGTAATTCGGACGGCACTTTTGGCAAAGGCGACGGCCAAGCCCGGGAGACGGGCGGTATCGTTGCGACGTTCCTACGGGCCGGCGAGAAATTGCCGGACGATCAACGGAAGAGCATCATCGCGACGTTGCGAAAGGGCCAGCGACCGGATGGCGGCTTCGGCAAGGCGGGCGTGAAGGGATCGGATGGCGAGACGACTTATCGCGTGATGCGGGCGTTCCACTTGCTCGGCGAACAGCCGAAGGATGTGGCCAAGCTGAAGGAGTTTCTCCATGGGTGCCGGAACGCGGATGGCGGCTACGGAATCGCACCGAGCCAGCCATCATCCGTCGCGGGAACCTATTTCGTGTCGAGCGTGCTGCACTGGCTGAAGGAATAGGAAGTGCCCGGCCATTCAACGCGATGTATTGGATGCGAAATAATGACTCGTTTGCGGAGTGAGTGCAAAAAGGAAGGCGGCCAAGATGGCCAACATGGCCAAGGCGGCCACCGATTTCTCCATCCCCCTTTGGCCACCTTCCTGCCCGGCCGGTCGCGCCATCGGCCCGACCTTCGCGTAGCGCAACCGCTTTGGTCGAAAGTAGTTGTTGAAGATTCCCCTAAAAAGACACGGGCAGTCCAGCCGGGTCAACGGCGGTAAAATGGCGATGAATTCGGTCGAATTAGTGGCCGGCTTCCTCGAGATGAGTTTTGTATAGCAAAGGGCCATCCCGGCCCCACGGAGGCCAATTCATCGAGTAGACAAGCTACTCAGGATTTAGCTCGACAATCACCGGAGTCGCGCAGTTTGGATTCAACGCCTTGACCAATCAGTTCCCGGGTCGTCACCGCTCGCTGGTGTGCTGAGCGCCTTGAGCACCTCCGGATTAACGCGAGCGCTTACGAACCGGACCGAACCATCTGCCACGAGAAACCGGGCGCCGCCCGACCCCGGTGGCCCACCGAATCCGGAGGGCGAACGGTTAATTCCCTTAGCTGGATCACGGGCATTCACCGGATGTCCCCACGGTTGAAACCGACCATTCACTTCGCCGACTAGAATCGTGTTTTCTGTCCCGTCCGAGATGTCCTCGATACGCATCGATTTGTTTGCATGGAGCACTCGGTTATTCGCCGCGAAGTGGCTTAATCCAAATCCCTGCGTGTCAGTCAAAGGCGGTGTTCGGTAGTAGGGGTTAATGAATTGAGGAATAACAGACTTGAAATATCGCTCATTCACCGGATCGTTCCAAGCGCGGTCCTTGTCGATTTCGCCAGTCGAGTAACCCATGAAATCCAGGAGGTGAGTTTCCCAACTGTGTCGCATCTCGCCATTGTTCGAGTAGGTCCCACTTGGCGGCAAGCAGCCATACGTATCGCTGTAGTTGTCAAAACCGAGACCTATCGTCCGAAGGTTGGCTTCTGGATCGGCACGCCTCCCAAGTCCCTCTTGTTGCAGTGGTTGGCGATCGGCTAGGAGCCAGCCCGTCTGATGGACGATACCAACGATCGAAATACCAGCCGCGAACAGGACAACCACGCCCAAGACCACGGTGCCCGTAGAGCAAAGGCTCCAATGTCGCGGCGAAGCATTGCTGAGATTCTTCCGGCACCAAGCGCGGCCGAGCCAATGAACTCCGGCGGCGAACAGGCCGACGGCGACGACCCCCAACACCAGGCTTGGCGTGTCGGTTGTGATTTGGGGAATCACACGTCCGAGGAACAAGGTCCAACCGAACAGAATGGCGCCGGCCGCCTCCAGGGAGACCAGCGCCGCTACGGCTACAACCAACGCTCCGACGAGAACCGCTATGCTTCTCACGGTTTCTTCTCCGACGCTGCTTTGGATCGAAGTTCCGTCGTCGACATCATGCGAATGTCCCCGTTCGTCTCGAGTACGAACCGACCGTTTGTGTCTATTTCAGGTTCATAGACGAGTAGTTCGGGCAAGTGCCCTGCCGAGCGGCCGGGCACGTAAAGATACCGCAATCCACCGGTGTCCGGGATCTCCCATTGATTTCGCGGGATGGCGGTGATCTCGTCAGTCGTTGGAAACCGGCCGTTGTGCGTGGCGGCGAATTGCCATAGCGCCGTTCGAAGTAGTTCGAAGTGTTGCCGACGAATGGCTTCGCCGTCCTGATTGCCAATCGGCGTCGAATTGTCGGCGAGCTTGTACGTAAATCCTTGTTTTCTCCAGGCCCCAGGGGTCATGAGTTCACGGGCTCCGGAGATCATCGTCAAGACGATAATGAATAACAAGCCCCACAAGAAAACGCCCGCAACTGCACGTCCGTAGGACAGTCTTGGCAAATTGGGGAAATCCCGACGAAGTCCATTCCACAGCAATTTGACGACCAATGCGGACAACAGGAACGCGAGCAGAAAGAAGGAAATCGCCTGGAATCGAAACATGGCGGAGTCGTTCAGGCGCAATACCGCGCCGGCTCGACCGGTAGCGGCGATGGCATTCCGGCCCGGGCGATGCTCTCCGTGGTCAAGAGGATCGTCAGCCCCGCGATCAGGATGCGGATCTGCATGACTCTCTCCATCGGCGGAGCGAACGCTCGATACTATTGATACTCCGCCACCAGCAGCGTGAAATCCTCCGGATGCCGCGACTCTTCCAATAGATCGCGGGCGACTGAGTCCGTGAAGGGATGCACAGACAGCCCACGGTGGCGCTTCGCCGCCTCCACGAGCGGATCGTGCAGCGAGCCGGGGCCGGTCATTGGCGGATGGACGCCATCGGAGAACAGAATGAGCTTGTCGCCCGGGCTCAGATGATTTTGCTGCAGCGGGAACTCCGATTCGAAGACGCCCAGCAGCGTGCCGGCCGCGTGCCAATAGGCCGGCTCGCCATTGGCCGGCACATGGAGCGGATGCGGATGAGCCGCGCGGGCAAATGTCAGCGAGCCATCCCGGCAATTGATCTGCGCGTAGACCATGGTGACGAAGGGCGGCTCGGGCAGACTCAGGTTGAGCAGCTCTCGGTTGAGCCGATCGAGCACTTCGCCCGGCGGCACGAGTCGATACGAGCGGCCCAGAATTTCCTTGGTCGTCAGACTCTTCTTGACAAAAATGCTGAGCAGACTGCTAGCCGGCAGCCCGCGGCCCATTGCGTCGGCGACATACATGCCAATGTGGTCTTCATCCAACCGCATCACATCGTAGAAGTCGCCGCCGATACGACTGCGGGGGCGGTAGCATACCGCAAACTTGAATTGGCCCACTTCCGGCAACGTGCGCGGCAGGAAGCCGCGGTGAATTCGGCGGGTCAGCTCCGAGTCGCCGTCAATCTGTTGATAGGCTTGTTGAAGTCGCTGGTTGAGATTCTGCGCTTCCGCTGCCCGGCTCGCCAGTCGTCCGTGCAAATGTTGCACGCGCAGGAGGGCCTTGACCTGCGAGACGATTTGGCCCGGCGGGATCGTTTGATGCAGAACCACGTCGGCGCCCGAGTCCAGCCCGGCCGACGCGGACACATCGTCCTCAGTCAGCCAAATGATCGGCACATATTGTTCGCCCAGTTCGATGCGCCAACGGCGACAAAGAGCTTGCGCGGTCGCCAGGACCTTGGCGCTGACGGCAATCAGGACTGCCTGGGAACGAGCAACCTCGGCGGGATCAATGCCTGCCAGGCCGGTCGGTGAGATGGCGAATCCGGCGGCCTCCAGAGCCGACCGGGTCTCGGCCGGGACCGGCTCGCCGACGAGCAGGATTCGCGATTGCACTGCTGAGGACATTCGCCGTCTCCTCGACACATTCCACGCATTGTAAATCGCTTCGCGCGATTCGGCAGTAGCGGTCGCGGCGATTACAGGAACTTCCGATCCGAGCACGATCCGCGCAGCGTATTGCCCGGTGGTGAAGTCACCGGCTATAATCGCGGTCAGGGCCGTCGGTTCATTCTCACGAGGTTTCACCGTGCCCGTTCAGATGGAGCTTAAGCGGATCATTATCTCGGAAGTCCACGAGCAGCAGATCATTGTCCTGCGTGAAGTGGATGGCGAGCGAAGCTTTCCCATTGTCATCGGGATTTTCGAGGCCACGAGCATCGACCGCCGAGTCAAGAACATCGTACCCCCGCGGCCGCTCACCCACGATCTCATCGTGTCCGCAGTTGAACAGTTAGGCGGCGAGCTTCAAGACATTGTCATTAGCGATTTGCAGGACCACACTTATTTCGCCAAGCTCCGGATTCGCAAGGACGGCGAGCTGACGGAAATCGACTGCCGCCCCAGCGACGCGATCGCGGTGGCCGTCACCGCCAAGGTGCCCATCTGGGTCGCCGAGGACGTCCTGGCGGAGACGGCGGACGAGGAAGTCTGAGATTCCGCTAGGCGTCAACATTGGTGTCGCGGAAGTCGCGCGCAGCACTTTCATCATGGCGGAACCCCTATGAAAATAGGGGTATCCTGGTTGCGGTGCCTGGGATGCTCCCCCGGCGATCATCGTTAAACACGTCTGCATTCCGGTGTAAGCCCCGTTCACGGGGCTTGGCCGCGCAGCGGTGTAGGCCCGTCCTTTAGGACGGGTAGTCGGAACGCAACGAGACCCCGGGGAGCCCCGTTTACGGGGCTTCTCGCGGTTCGGCTTCAGCCGCGGATTCCATTGCCGTGATCCGCGCGAGTCGATCCTCAATCCGTCCCTGCGCATGTCGCTCACGCTGATTGCGAATGTATTCGACGACCCATGGCAGGTCGCGCGTTCCAAAACTGACGACGCCATATCCGGTCTGCCATTCCAACGCCTTGTGCCCCAGTTTCTGATTTGCCTCGTGGGCCGATGCCCCTTTCAATTGACCAACGAATTCGCTGATCAGAACGGTCGGAGCAATGCTGATCGCCAGATGCACGTGAGTCTCGATGCCGCCAATCTCGTGAATGTATACGCCGGGAGTGTTGATGCACCGACCTCGGATGTAGGGATGGACAATGGCTTCCACCTTTGGAAGAAGCAAGGGAGTGCTCGCCTTGGTGTGCCAAGTGAGATGAAGATTGATTTCGGAGTAGTAGTTGCGCAACACTGGAAGCTCAGCAATTGGTGGCTGAAGCCGAACAGCGAGAAGCCCCGTAAACGGGACTGGGTTCATGGTACGGGCCGAGTAACCCGGCGTGAACGCCGGGCCTAAACCGCGCTGCGGCAAGTCCCGTAAACGGGACTAAAGACCAGAAAGCCTTGTGTGTAACTATGAGCCCGGGGGCGGGCTGATAAACCGAACCAGAGCTCGGAGACTGCCTGTTTTTCCGAGCGGCCGCCTCCCCAGCTTGCCAGGCTCGCATGGTCGCCATGTTGAAAGGGCTGGTCGCCAGACTTCCGCTATTGGCCCGGCTGGGTTGGCAGTCTGGTAATTTCCGTTACTTCCTCCGCGAGGCAAAGCTGCCGGATCTCTAGCGATAGGGCGTGGCAAATCGGTCTTGAGTGTTGCGGTGGTGGCCGACGGTCGACTCGGCCGTCCCGTGAAACTGCCGGCAGCTTCCGAAAATGAACTTGCATTCCGTCCAGAAATTGCCGCATCCGATCGGCTTGATGCAGCCGTCCGGTGCGCATTCGTGATAGTCCCACAAGAGCTGATAGCGCAATTCATCGCCGAACGCGCCGTGGCCATTGGAGTGAAGCCCGAGCGATCCATGATTCATCCAGGCGGGATAAATCGGGTCCGTGGCGCTGCCGCCACATGTCTTACAGGCGTGCGATGCCGGTTTGTTTTCCGCATAGCTGCTCACGGGCAATATATCGGCGGCCGGCCGACGCGAAGTGGTCTTCCCGTCCGCCAGGGAGACCGTGGGAATTAAGAGCGCCAGTACGGCTGCCGAAAGAAAGAAGCGAGACATCCCTACCCTCCGAGACAGGCCAAACGCGAATCTCCCGAACACGCGAGTAGCATCGTCGCGGCCGTGCCGGTCATCCGAGGTTTTCCATTGGTTCCACTCGCTACGATTATGTCTTGGGGCGGGTGGAATCGGGTATGCGGGTTGTTCAGTTGGACCGTATGCAGCTGACTAGCGATCCAACCCGCATTCACGAAAGGACCGATTCCCCGAGAAGACTTGCATAACCTCGCGCAATCGCTACAGGCGTTACAGACGGAGTGGCGCCGCCGGCATTTACCGATCGACCCGCACATTTGGTCTGCAAGACATACGCCGAAAGGATTACAGTCGCTCTGTAGCAGCCCAACCAGAAGTGGAGTCCATCCCATGTCTCGTTGGTCGCGCTTCAGGCATTGCCGGCAACCATCGATTCGCTCGGTTCGACTCGCCGCGGATGTACTCGGTTCTCGCGAAATCCCCGCCTACATCTCGCCAGGGGTCAATGTAGCCCTGACAGCTCAGATGCAAGTCATCGCCGCATTTGCCAACCATGCCCCGGCAGTCACCGATTTTCGAGCAGTTATTGGCCCGAATGGCCAGGTCACATTTGTAGGCAAAGTGACTGACGATCAGCCGGTCGCAGGATACGTCGTTCGCATTTCCGGAACGGGGATCGATTTGTCGGCAACCGTCCAAAGCGACGGCACATTTTCCGTGACGACGACCGTGTCAGGTCCGAGCGACAATATTGTCACGGCCGAAGTGACCGACGGGGATGGGGCAGCGGGAGATCCCGCATACACAACATTCACGCCATCCGGTTGATCGTCGGTATCGCGGCCCTGGTCCATCCTCTCAATCGCTTAGCCGCCGGTCGCGTCGCTTGCGCCCGATTCACGACGGTTGACCATTCGCAGCGTCCCGCCAATGTAGTCGCGATTCAACTGGGCGATGAATCGAACCCTAATCGACTTCGGACAGGCCGCCTCGCATTCGTACTGGTTGGTGCAATGGCCGAAGCCTTCTCGGTCGTGCTGGGCAATCATGGCCAGCGCCCGATCCCGGCGCTCGGCCTGTCCCTGCGGAAGGCTGCCCAGGTGGGATACCTTGGCGGCAACGAATAACATGGCCGACGCGTTCTTACATGCTGCCACGCAGGCGCCGCAACCAATGCACGCGGCGGCGTCCATCGCCCGCTCCTGGCTCTCTCGCGGAACGGGAATCGCGTTGCCGTCCGGCGTTCCGCCGGTGCTTACCGATACGAACCCGCCGGCCTGAATGATGCGGTCAAACGCGTGTCGCTCGGTGACCAAATCCTTTACAACTGGAAACGCTCGTGCCCGCCAGGGTTCCACGTAGATATGTTCGCCGTCGCGAAACTTCCGCATGTGCAATTGACAGACGGTGGTGCCTCGCTCCGGACCGTGCGGCATGCCGTTGATCATCATGGCGCACGAACCGCAAATGCCTTCGCGGCAATCGTTGTCGAACGCAATGGGATCCTGGCCCTGTTTGATCAGGCCTTCATTAACGACATCCAGCATTTCCAGGAACGACATGTCCGGCGACACATCGTCGACCGGGTATTTTTCCATACGTCCGGTATCATTCCGGTCTTTCTGTCGCCAAATGTGGAGGGTCAGTTTCATAGGGCTCTCGGGCCAGAGGTCGGCAGTCAGAGGTCAGAGGTCAGACATTAGACATCAGACATCAGACATCAGACATCAGACATCGGACATTAGAAACCAGAGGCCAGAGGTCAGAAGTCAGCGATATGGTCTTAAACATCCGACCACTGGTTTCTAATGTCCGATGTCTGATGTCTGATGTCTGATGTCTGACTTCTGACGTCGGATTTCACTTGTAGCTCCGCACCGTCGGGTGGACGACTTGCCAGGTCAATGGCTCGACGTGGCGGATGGGCTCACGATCGGGTCCGGCGTATTCCCAGGCCGCGACGTGGCCGAAGTGATCATCGTCGCGCTTGGCTTCACCGTCGGGGGTTTGATATTCCTCGCGAAAGTGGCCGCCGCACGATTCCTCGCGCGCCAGGGCATCCATCGCGAGCAGTTCTCCGAACTCCATGAAGTCGGCCACTCGACCCGCACGTTCGAGAGCGGAGTTGAGATCGGCGTCGGTTCCGGGCACGTTGACGCTTTCCCAGAATTCCTGGCGCAATTCGCGAATGCGCTCGATGGCAGTTTCCAATCCGTGGCGATTGCGCGTCATGCCGACATTTTCCCATAACACTTTGCCAAGGTCGCGGTGCAATTCCACCGCCGTCTTTTTGCCGCGAATGGTTAATAATCTTTTGATTCGACCGTGAATTTCATCTTCGCATCGCCGAAACTCGGGATGGTCCGTCGGCAACACCTCTTTCTTCGCGCTTCCAAAGTAGTTCCCCAGCGTATACGGAATGACGAAGTAGCCGTCTGCCAGACCTTGCATGAGCGCGGAGGCCCCGAGTCGATTGGCCCCGTGGTCGCTGAAGTTGGCTTCACCCAGAACGAAAAGCCCTTCCACGTTTGACATCAACGTGTAATCCACCCAAAGGCCGCCCATGGTGTAGTGCAGAGCCGGGTAGATTCGCATCGGTTGCCTGTAGGCGTCCTCACCGGTGATGCGCTCATACATGTCGAACAGGTTGCCGTATTTATCTTGTATGCGTGCTTGGCCGTCGCGTTGGATGGCGTTCGCGAAATCGAGATAAACGCCCCGGCCGCCCGGCCCGACGCCGCGGCCTTCGTCGCAGACGCGCTTGGCCGCACGACTGGCCACATCGCGTGGGGCCAGATTGCCGAAACTCGGATAAATCCGTTCGAGATAATAGTCGCGATCGTCTTCTTTGATTTCATTCGGGTGCTTTTTCACATCCGTCGGAGATTTGGGAACCCAAACCCGACCGTCGTTGCGAAGCGACTCACTCATCAGGGTGAGTTTGGACTGGTGCTCACCGGAAACAGGAATGCAGGTCGGATGAATCTGCGTATAGCACGGATTGGCGAACGTCGCTCCGCGCTTATAAGCGCGATAGGTCGCGGTCACGTTGCAGCCGACCGCATTGGTCGACAGGAAATACGCGTTCGCGTACCCCCCGGTCGCCAACAGCACTGCATCCGCGGAAAACGATTCGATTCGACCCGACTCCAAATCGCGAACGACGATGCCGCGCGCCCGATTGTCGACTACCACCAGGTCCAGCATCTCCGTTCGCGGATGTATGGTCACTTTGCCGGCGGCAATTTGACGACAAAGAGCTTGATAAGCCCCGAGCAGCAATTGCTGTCCCGTCTGTCCGCGACAGTAGAAAGTCCGCGACACTTGGGCGCCGCCGAACGAGCGATTGGCGAGCAGTCCACCGTATTCGCGGGCGAAGGGCACGCCCTGGGCCACGCATTGATCGATAATGTTGACCGAGCACTCGGCCAGTCGATGCACGTTCGCTTCGCGCGATCGGAAATCACCCCCCTTGATTGTGTCGTAAAAGAGTCTGCCAATGCTGTCGCCATCGTTCTGATAGTTCTTGGCCGCGTTAATTCCGCCCTGGGCTGCGATGGAGTGGGCTCGTCGCGGCGAGTCCTGATAGCAGAACGAATGCACGTTGTAGCCGAGTTCCGCCAAAGTCGCGGCGGCTGCCGCACCGGCCAGTCCCGTGCCGACGACGATGACCGAATACTTCCGCTTATTCGCCGGATTGACGAGTTTCGCCTCGAACTGGAACTTCGTCCATTTCTGCTCCAACGGTCCAGACGGAATTCGGGATTCGAGCTTCAACATGAACGCGACCCAAATCGTAGCTGGATTCGCCAGAATTCAGCTTGAGAGCGTCGGCGACCTGAATTCTGGCGAATCCAGGCTACAGGCGAACATAGGTCTCCACCTGCGGCACCAATCCGGCCCAGACTGACAAGACAATTGCGATATTCCCGCCCGCGAGCAAGATCGCCAGCACTCGTGAGAACGACGAAATGAATGGCTGCGTTCGCGGAGTATTCAGCCCAAGCGTTTGGAAAACGCTGCCGATCCCATGGGACAGGTGAACGTATAGGAAGCCCATGGCGATGATGTATAAGAGCGAAATCATGGGATTTCGAAAGCCGGCGACCACCATCGAATACACATCATGCCGACCTGAGGAATCGACCAGCGACAGATAGTTCGCACTCACGATTGAGCCAGTCGTGGGGTCGATCGCCCGCGTCGTCGCGAACCAACCGAACGTATAATGGGCCAGATGGAAGATCGCGAACGCCAGAATTGCCAACCCGGTCCACGGCATCGTTACCGACGAGATACTCGCCTGAATGGTCCCCGGATGTTGATACGGCACGGGGCGAGCCTGGCGCGAACGCCAGGCAAGGGTGAGAGCCAGGACGAAGTGGACAACAAACACCGTCAACAGCCCGCCGCGAGCGACCCACAGCAAGGGCCCCTGGTCTTTGAGGAACTTTGCGTAGGCATTAACCGCTTCGCGACCACCGAACGCGGGCAGCACTTGCAGGTTGCCAATCAAATGTACAATCACGAAGCCGGTAAGCAAAAAGCCGGTCACTGCCGTGGTCGCCTTCTTGCCGACGCTGGTGGTGGCGAATGGCCGCAGCCAGTCGACGACGCCTTTGCGAGAGGGAAGCGTATTCGTTGGGAATGCACGCTTCGTGGGAACCGCACTGGACATGATTGTTAATCTAGCGATTCCGGTTGCCTAGGCGAGCGGCGCACCGTAAGGTGCCCGATGATGTGGCGACCCTATTCAGGCATTGACATGATGCGATCACTACCTCCCGTAACCTTGCTCTTATTGGCATCCCTCGCTTTTGGCCAATCGCCTCCGAAGGACGGCAAGGACGGCCGCTACGAATGGAAGTCGCGACACGATCCCGATGGCATCGGCAAGTTCTACTTGGGCCGCGAGATTGCCCACGTGATGGGCCATGCAGGGGCGGCCTGGCTCGAACGGCCCGAACGCGAGCAGGAAGAAAACCCGAAGAAATTGCTCGAATCCCTCAAATTGAAGGACGGCGATGTGGTTGCCGACATCGGGGCCGGCAGCGGCTATTACACATTTCGCATGGCCAAGCTCGTGGCTCCCAAGGGGAAGGTCCTGGCCGTCGACATCCAGAAGGAAATGCTCGACATCATTCGCGGTCGAATGAAGAAGGACAAGATCGAGAATGTCGAACCGGTCCTTGGCACGGAAGCCGATCCGAAGTTGAAGGAGGGCACCGTCGACCTGATTTTGCTGGTCGATGTGTACCACGAGTTCGCCTACCCGTATGAGATGACCGAAAAGCTCGTCCAATCGTCTGAAGCCGGGCGGACGCATTGTGTTCGCGGAATTTCGACTTGAAGACGAGAAAGTGCCGATCAAGCTGGTTCACAAGATGACGGAAAAGCAGGTGCTCAAGGAAATGGCGGAATTCAAGCAGATGAAGCACGCCGGCACCAACGAGAAGCTGCCGTGGCAGCACGTGATTACATTTGTAAAGGAGGGGACGAAGAAGTAGGTGCGGCCAAATCGATCCTGCAACTTGTTAGCGGTTCACATTGAGCCAGAGCCAGCGTCGAGCCTGAAGTGCCAGCGAACGTTTCTTCGCAGGCGCTTCGGGCTCTAACTCGTCTTCCGCTCCTCTTGATATGGCTCTTCGGGCAGGCCCTCCGAACGCGCGATCCGAGCCAGAACAAATGAGCGAATACAAAGAACGACGAACAGGCCGCAGAGGATCACCATCAAAATCCCGGTGACGGCCGACGCCATCTGGAAATTGAATTTGGTTCGCTGCAACGGCATGAACCCGCCAATCGCGCCCAGCAACCCAATGACGACCGCGAGGTGCATCACATGCTTCCGTAGCTTCGGCTTTGCCGATGCGAGGGCGCCACAAATGAACAGAATGGCGCCGATGCCGGCGGGGATCAATGCGGTCGGCGAAGTCCCTTTGTCACCCACTTTTCCGAAAAGGTCCGGCGCAAAGTAGCCAACCAATCCGAGAGCGAGCAACAAGACTCCGAAGAACATCGAAATCAATGGCATGTTTGTTCTCAATGAGGTGGAGCATCGACGCGTGCCGTTATCGTAGGATCGTCGGTCTGGCTTGTCTCACCTCGGTCGTGGCGAATCCTTGCCAGAAGTGCCAGTACAATCGCCAGCAACACCGCCGAGGAAATGTACGGCAGCACGTGCGATGTATTGGGGACAAAGAAAAGCACGTTGCCGACGATCGGTCCCAGGATCCGCGCGAGGGCCGAGAACGATTGGTTCACGCCGAGCACTTCACCTTGTCTGGCCGCGTCGCTCCGCCGTGAGATCAATGCCTGAATCGAGGGAGTCATAAACGCAAAGCCGACGACTCCGCATGCGAGCGACACAAAAAACCCAGTCTGTCGAATCGGCAAACCACTTCCGAGTGCAACCGCGGCGAGGCCCGCCAGTCCAATAAACATGAAAGCAACGCCGAGGCGAATGAGCGCCATCTCCGAGTATTTGTTCTTCAACTTTCTGTAGAGAAACCCCTGCGTGAACATCAAGACGAAGCCCACATAGGCGAAGATCCAGAAATTCTGCTTGTCCGAATAGCCCAGATCTTGAGTCAACAGAGCAAGCGTCGCCTCAAACTTCGCGAAGCCGAATGTGGCCAGGAAGAATGTCAGCACCAAGATGCCGACCGTCGGGATTTGCAGCGTGGACCATAGGCCGTGCACGTCGATCCAGTTGCGCCGCGGCGAAAGGACATCCGGCCGCTTGGTTTCTGGCATTTTCCAAACGCCGATCGTCCACGCAATCAGCGAGAGAACCCCGGCCGCATAACCCGCGAATTCCGGACGGCCGGGCAACACCATCAAGCCAAGGCCTGCGAGCAACGGTCCGAACGTGAAACCGATGCCGAACGCGGCGCCGATCAGTGCCATTCCGTGAGCGCGCTTTTCCGGGGGAGTGCAGTCCGCGATGACTGCCTGGGCGGTGGCGATCGTCGCGCCCGCGATGCCCGCGCCGACTCGCGAAATGAACATCAGAATCAACGCCAGTTGCGCGTTGCTCGATGACAATGACGAGGCGTATCCGAACAGGGAGTAAAACACGACCGACCCGGCCAGACCGAGAATCAGAATGGGCTTGCGTCCGACGCGATCCGAAACTCGACCCCAGATCGGGGCGAAAATGAATTGCATGAGCGAAAAGACCGCGAGCAGCCCGCCGATCGTCAATCCATGCAGCTGTTCCGGAATGCCGGCGGGATCGAGCAAGTTGTTCGCATACCGCGGCATCAACGGCAGGACGATCCCAAAGCCGAGCAAGTCGATGAAGACGACGAGAAAGACCGTGAGGAGCGCCGCTCGCGGAGCGGCGCCGGAAGGAGAATTGCGAGGTGGTTCAGTCATTGCGCTTCTGTCAGGGGTGGGTATTTCGGAAGCATACCGGTCGCCGCGATTCCGGCCAGTCGCGAGCAATGAGGTTGCTTGCCGTCATCGCTCGCTCGACAGAACGGTGATTCAATGGCTATACTGGAATCCCATAGGGCCGTGATCCCACCGCTGAAAGGCACGTCGTCCATGGCCAGTCCCGAATTACAACGCCGTACCAACTCTGACACCACGACGCGGACCGCCTTCCTCGTCGTCGACACCGAGAGCATCCCGGACGGCCGGTTGCTCAATCTGTGCAAATACGGCGAACACGGGCTTTCACCGGAGGAAGCGATCGAGCGCGCTCGCGAAGACGCCCGACAGAATTCCGCCACGGGTTCGGACTTCATCCCATTCACATTTCAGATTCCGGTGGCGGTCTGCGTCGCGCGGGTCGGCGATGATTTTGGACTGCAGGCCGTTGCGTGTCTCGACAATCCGCTGTTTCGCCCGCGCGAAATCGTCAAGAAATTCTGGCTGGGTCTTTCGTTTTATACAAAGTGCCGACTCGTGACATTTAATGGCCGCGGTTTCGATCTGCCACTTCTGGAATTGGCCGCGTTTCGCTATGGCTTCCCAGGCCGGGACTACTTCGCTCGGGGCCGGAACCGGTTCAATGGCGACCTCGACTTGATGGACTGGATGACCAATTACGGCGCGTCGCGGGGATTCCCCGGCGGTCTCGACCTGTTGGCAAAACTGATCGGCAAGCCCGGCAAAATGGAAGTGTCGGGAGACCAGGTCTATGAAATGCACAAAGCGGAGAAGTATCAGGAGATCAATAACTACTGTATGTTCGACACGCTGGATACCTACTTCGTTTTCCTTAGAACCCGGGTGTTGACCGGCGACATCACCGCCGAGCGCGAGGCCGAGCTAATCGTCCACGCCAAGAATACGCTGGCGGCACAGGCAAGCGACCTTCCCGCGTTGCAACAGTATCTCGACAATTGCACGGAGCACACTCCGTGGCCGTGATCTAGGACCCCGGTTGGTCAGATGTGGTTCTACGCTCGCCAAAAGCGCCCCAACTCCTTCGTCAAAAATTGCCAGCCGCCGCGGACCGCCAGCCTGCTCTTTTCCGCCTTGGTCTCCGGCGCGTTTGTCAGCCGACGCCATGTGTACTGAATGCATTTGCCCAGAAGTTGCACCGGCGTGTCGAGTGTGACGACCAACTTGTATGCGGTGAGCTTGACCCGTGACACGCCGCTCTTCCGGAGATACCGGGCATAGCCGATCATGAGATTCGGAGAAGCAAAGGTGGGATTCTGTCGCGAGCTGACGCGGCCGAAATGCGTGATCTCGACACCCGGCAAATGGACCAGGGCATTTCCCTGGCCGACCCGATCCGAAAACTCGACATCTTCGACACCGAATCGAAAGCCCTCGTCCCAGCCGCCGCTGCGCTCGTAAATCGCGCGGGGGATCAGGATCGCAGCCCCCATGAGGACTTCGACTCGGCGGACGCCGTCCGGATCAAACCCATCGCGGCGGTATGCATCGTACGCCCGCCGGAATAACCCCGTCCATCGGAGAAGCGCCACGCGATGCAACATGGCCCGTAACGTCGGTTTTCGCCGGTATGAGATCTGCAACTTGCCATTCCCATCGCGCAAGCGCGGCCCGATCATACCAATTTGCGGATGGGCATCGGCGAACGCAACCAGCCGGCTCAAAGTGCCTGGCGGCACGATCGTGTCGTTGTTCAGAAAGAAGATGTACCGGCCTGTCGCGCAAATGGCCGCCTGATTGCTGGCTCGAGCGAACCCGTGGTTTTCCGCGTTGCGGACCAACACGACATTCGGGAACTCGCTGGTGACCATCTCGGTCGCGCCATCGGTCGATGCGTTGTCGACCACGATGACTTCAACGGATACGCCCTGCGGCCGTTCCAGGATCGATTTCAAACAACCGTACAGATAGTCCCGGCAATTCCAGTTGGCAATGCAAATGGAGACGTCCGGAATCGCCTTGATCGTCTCGCGCGGCGCCGCGGTCCGGGCAGTCGGAGCCCATGGCCGTGGTTCGGTCGCGTCGGGAAGCGGCGCGAGCAATTGGGACATGCCACCGTCCGTGGTGCGTGGTCCAGGCGGCCTCCGGTCCATGGAGGCAACTCCGCAACGGGGTGAAGCTGCGGAAGAGCGGATGTCTTAGCACGAATCGGCAAACCGTGTCAACTGCAAGCGACCGCTTGACAGGGGCATCTGTCTGGCCGATAGTAGCATCCTGTCTAACCCGCGAGACTCACCATGATGCGTTTCTTCCTCTCCGCGATTGCATTCCTTCTCCCAGTTCTCCCAATTTGCGCCGCCGACCCGGCTCCGGTCACCGCGATGAAGACCGAGACCACCATCGACTTCCTCGCGGGTAAGGAACTAATAACCCGCTACCACATTGGACCGGAAGTGGCGAAGCCTTACTTCTGGCCGCTCAGCGCACCGGAAGAAATCCCCGTCACCCGGGCCTGGCCGATGCAGAAGGGACTTCCCAATGAGTCGACCGACCACGTGCATCAGAAGTCAGGCTGGTTTTGCCACGGTGATGTCATTCCCGAAGGGATCGAACTGAAAGTGCATTCCGCCGACACGCATGTCAAGGGTGTCGATTTCTGGTCCGAAGGCAAGGGACACGGCCAAATCGTATGCGTCGCGGTAGACAGTCCAAAGGCCGCGGGCAACGAAGCATCCGTCGTGACCAAGAACGAATGGCGCGCGGCCGATGGGACCAAGATCCTGGACGAAGAACGGACAATTATTGTTCGCAATTTGGGCGATGCACGACTGGTCGAATTGAACATCGACTTGCTGGCGAGCGTCTGCCCGATCACGTTCGGCAAAACCAAGGAGGGCTCGATGGGGGTTCGCGTCAACGATGCGTTCCGCCTCACCGCTCCCAAAAGCGATGGCATCGTAACCTCGTCCGACGGCACGACCGCCAAGGCCCCAGCCAAGGACAATCTCCCCATGTGGGGCAAGCATGCCGATTGGAATGACTATTCGGGAAGCGTGAATGGCAAACTGGTCGGCATCGCGATTTTCGATCATCCGAAGAATAGCGCACGCGCTGCGTGGCATACGCGGGCTTATGGCCTGATGGCAGCCAATCCGTTCGGCCGCACCGCGTTCCCTGGTCTGAAGGGGGACCTGGTCAAACTCAAGAAGGGCGAACATCTCAAGCTCCGGTACGCTCTGTTACTGCATAAGGGCAACGCCGAGGACGCGAAAGTGGCCGAACGATTCGCGGCATTTGCCAAGGAGTGAATACAACCCGTTGTCGGACTTTTTCGGCTCCCCTATAGTTGCAGTTCCGGAGAGGTGGCAGAGTGGTCGAATGCGTCGGTCTCGAAAGCAGGATGAATTCTCTCGGCCGACCCGAAAAAACAAGGCATTCCTGAACGCCGCCTCTATTCCCCTTATCCTCTCCTTATCGTCGGCCCACGCCGCTCCGGCGCGGGCCGCACCATATCCGCCACACCGCCGCCGTCGCCACGCTCGCCGGACCACCACGGCGCCGGCCGCGCCGCCGGCCCTGTCCCGACCGGTGTCCTGGGACGGCCCTGGCCACTGCGAGCGTTTCGTTCGCGTTTTCCCGGAGTTTCTCGCTGTCCCGGCTGTCCCAGCGTTTTCGCGGTGTTGTTGCATCACGAACGGACCTACCGGGAAGGTCCTTCCAAGGGGCGGCGACCGCCCGTTTCGGGCGCGTCGCCCCCTGGGACGCCGAAGGCGTCCCCAAGTAATGGAAACCGGGATTATTCAGGTCCGTTATGGAGGTCCGACTAAAACAACCAAAAGGATAATTTGGGGGATCATCCATGAGCGACTGGCGTACGAATCTCGCCTCGGCGATCAGCAACCAAGATCAAGCGAAGAAGAGTGACCAAGAGAAATCGACTGCTCTCCATCAGTCATCTCACGGATGGTTTGCGACCGTGGTGGCACCGGCCCTGGAGGAATTTGCAACCGAGCTTCGCAAGCACGGACGAGAAGTTCGGGTTTACACAGGTAATCCAGAAGCAATGGGGCTGAATGTGACTCACGGCGGCCAAACGGAGTTCGAATGTTCAATTGACGCGAAGGTCAGCGGCAATAATGTGTCGGTCGATTTGATCGAGCGTCTGAACGACCGTTCGGGACGAAACAAGGCGCATTCGCCGTTGGGTGAGTTCCAAAAAATGACCAAGGACCAAATCTTGCAAATGCTCGTATCCAAGTACCAGGACTCGTTGAAGGTTCGGTAGCAAGCACCTGCAATCGATGGCTCAGCGAGGGCGTGCACATCAAGATGGCGATGCCCGGCTCGGCGGTGCGATTCGAAGTGGCCATTCGAGAGGCGTGCCGGCGTATCTGGTGAGTTCCTGCTTGTTGTCTGCTTATCGCCGGCCCCGTGACCCCGTTCGGGGCCGTGCCATTTCTTGCCGGACCGCCACCGTCGCCGCCGGCGCCGGCCTCCCTGTCCCGACCGTTGTCCTGGGACAGACCGGGCCACTGTTGCCGTTCCTATCTTTGTTTTCCCGGCGTTTTTGCGTGTCCCAACTGTCCCAGCGTTTTCGCAGCACCGTTCCCGTCGCGGCTGCGATGTTTGTGGTGTTGCCTCCCAAGGGGCGGCGACTGCCCGCTTCGGGCGCGTCGCCCCCTGGGACGCCAAAGGCGTCCCAAGTAATGTTAACCGAGTTCGATGCATGAAGAAACTGAGGCAGCCACGAGAATTGGGGCGTGAGGGAGTATTGCCACCTCACTGAGTGGGACGGAAGCGAAGCGATGCCCAGGGACAGATTTCTCGAACCCGAATCTGTGTGGTTGTCGGAGGAAGAACCTGGCGAGCAGCGACGCGATTGACGTCGGGAGTTAGCTGTGTTTCGTTCGCAGAGGCCTCCGCAGGCGGTCTAAGGCAGCGGCGTGGAAATGATCTACCATCATTCCGCCCAATCGTGTATGAGTAGGCCTGTCTCAAGGAGGAGACGGCCATGTCACCGCTCACGGAAGATGTCATTCAGACCATCCAGTCAGCCACTAAGCTTCTTACCGGCTATCGGCGCCGACAGTTCCAAGCCGAGACCGCCATCAAATACTGCAACGGTTCCGCCCGTGAGGCGGAGACGACCTTCGGTTGGGGACGTGCAGCGGTGATCACGGGGCTCGGCGAACTCCGTACCGGCATCCGTTGCCTGGACGCCTGTCACCTCCGCGGACGCAAAAAGACCGAAGAACTCTGCCCGAAACTCGAGGAGCATGTCCATCGTTTGGTCGACCCCCATGCGCAGGCCGACCCCAAGTTTCAGACCACCCTGGCGTTCACCCGGATCACCGCCAAGGCTGTTCGCGAGGCCCTGAAAGCCGAGCCCGAGTTGAAGGGCTTCGTACCCTGCCGGCAGACGGTGGGCTGTCTGCTCAACCGCCTGGGCTACCGGCTCCGCCGGGTCCTCAAAGCCCGTCCCGAAAAAAAATTCCCGAAACCGACGCGATCTTCGCGAACGTCCAAGCCGCCCGCATTCGGACGGCGAGCGAAGCGGACACGCTGAGAATCTCCCTCGACACCAAAGCGAAAGTCAAGATCGGCGAATTCTCCCGCGGCGGTCAGGCACGCGGCATCGAACCCGTCAGGGCCGTCGATCACGACATGTCTCCCGACGCCGTGCTGGTCCCGTTCGGCGTGCTGGAGTTGAATCGCGGCAACGTGACGATCCAGCAACCGTGGTTCCTGTTCGGCCATTCGAAAGAAACCAGCGACTTCATCGCCGATGGTCTCGATCAATGGTGGAACGAGCGGAAGACGGTTCATCTGGGCGTCCAGCGACTGCACATCGAACTCGATAATGGTCCCGAGATTGCCAGTTGCCGCACGCAGTTCATGAAACGCCTCGTGGAGTTCGTCGATCGCCACCGGATCGAAGTCGAACTGGTGTACCTGCCGCCGTACCACAGCAAGTACAATCCCATCGAGCGTTGCTGGGGCATCTTGGAGCAGCACTGGAACGGCACGCTCCTGCATTCGATCGAGCAAGCCTTGCGCTGGGCGGGCACGATGACATGGCGGACGATTCACCCGTTGATCCGCGCGGTCACCACGACTTACGAACGCGGTGTCCGGCTAACCCAAACCGCATTTGCCCCCATCGCGAGCCGCTTGATCCGTTCCCAGACCTTGCCCAAATGGAGCCTCATCATTGAGCCCCAGTGACCGGTAGATTTATTTGCGCGGCTGCCTAAGTATTGGCAGGACAATCAGGCCGAGTGCTTACTTTGGCCGGAGTACCTGGTTTGGCATCGATTACTCACTCCCGCATGCGGACTTCACGCGGCTCGAAGCCGATTCCCCAGGATCAATTGCCTGAGCTGGCAACCGACAAAGAACACTTGGTGCCTGCGCGCCGCGGCGACAGTGACGGCGTGCATCGCGACATCAGCCGGCGGAATCGAAACTGCACTGCGACAGTTCCCTTGCTCGCAGCGTTGGCACGTCTCTTTAGAAATTCATCCAGATACACTCGATGATCCGCCGCTTGCTCGCCCCGCCGGCGGCGATGTTGGGCAACTCGAGCTCGACCCGCCGCCAGCCGAACTTCTGCTCGGCGGCGGCGTAGAGCTTGTTCGGGTAGCCCGACAGCAGGAATCTCCCCTGGACTTTTCTGATCGTCTTCAGGAGTTGCAGGTGGCCCTCGGCCGTCAACTCGTGGGCGTAGACCTCCGGGGCCGAGCGGGTCTGTTGCAAGTACGGCGGATCAAGGTAGAAGAGCGTCTGCGGTCCGTCCTGCGAACGGATCACGTCCAAGGCGTCCCGGTTCAGGACGACGACCCGCCGCAGGCGCGAGTGTACCTCGGCCAATCCGTCGACGGCACTGATCCAGGCGCTCGCCTGCTCGTTCATCCCCCGCCGTAGGCGATTGCGGGTCAACGGGGCGAAGTGCTCCTGCCTCCCCGCCATGGATTGTCGGCACGTCACGAAGAAGGCCACCGCCCGGCACACCGGGTGCGGCTCCAGCCCCGGGGAGCCGTCTCCGATTGCGCCGTTTGCACTCACTGTCGCAGGCGGCCCGAGTACGGGATCGGCAAACATCTGGCGGAGCGTCTTCCGTTGTTGGTCCGTCAAGAGTTCCCACCTGGCCTTCACGAGTCCGGCGTCGAGCTTGGCGATCTGATTCTTCAATGGGTCAGTCTTTTCCTTGAATTCGCGCTGCAATTCAAGGATCCGGTCCGTTTGCTCGTTGGTCAGCTTGAGCTGGGCTAGCCGGCGTTCTGGCCCGCGGATGGCCACGACACCCTCGCGGTGAACGTAGCGGCCGTGCTTCGGGACGGCAGAGCGCGGCACAGAGCAAGGCGTCACGGTCTGACGTAGAGTTATATTGGCTGTTCTTCGCTAAAAGCGCAGCGAGCATTGTCGCCGGCCCGCCAATCCTCGAAGTCGTAATGGCCGGAGATGTCGGCACCCGGCTCGCCCAACACCCAGTTGAGGGCGACGATCTTCCCCATCAGGAATCCGAACTTGAACGTGTCGTCACGCCAGTCGCGTGCGGGAACGACCGGTCGGCCGTCTGGCGCGTCGTCGTCCAGGTACGACTCTCGGCCGAGACGGCCGGCAACGTCGCGGATTTCTTCTTCGCTTCGCATGGGAGCTACTCCAGTTGATGAGGATTCGTTGAAGGGTATCGTTTCCGGTTCGCGGCGTCGTGTGGCTCACCCGAAGGACTGTCGATGATGCGTCGAAGTACTTTCCGAATCCATCCCTCATTCGTTCGCTCGGGAATAGGCATCGCTGTCATTGCCGTTTGCAGCGCATCTGGAACCGCCCGGTGGCCGGTCACGCGTTCGATGTGAATCCGGTAGTAGTGCGGCTTGAACGCCTGAGAATGGTTCCGATGATCGCTGGCGGCGAATGCGGCGACACCCGGCTGCCACCAAGTCGTGTGTTCCCGAAGGAGTTCGTGAGCCCGCCGCCAGGGCAGACATTCGTCCTCGGCGACCTGCATTGGTGTCGCCCGCATTGGCGGCCGGGTCAAGTGACCCGACCGCCCGACTTCGGCGGTACCGTCGAGTTCTTCATAATGCCCGAATGCAATCACGCTCTCCCACCGGTCGAAATCTACGACCTCGTCCCACTCCACACAAACGAGCGGGTTGCGCGCATCCATTCGATCTTTTGACCGACGCTAGTGAATCCGTACAGGTACGATTCGCCGTCGGGCGCTTTGTCATAGGCGTAGTAAATGGGAACGACGTACGGCTGGTTATCGAGCGCACATCCGAGTTGCGCGCAGTCTTCCGTGCGCAAGTAGCCCTAAGCACTCATCGCGAGTCATCTCTTGAATCAACATGGCTCACCTCGTCCCTGGTGTCGAATCCGCGTGCAGGAATTACTCGTGAATCGCCTTCAATTCGATGGCGACAACGCCCTCTGGATGTGGCGATCCGGCATGCGACCCTTCGAGCAGGCGAAGCGTTTCGTGTTGGTCCGCGGCGTCGGGAGCAATCCGATGCCAATCTTCGACAGCCAACAAATCACGAAAGCCACGATAAAAGGCGATGCGTTGTACCTGGACTCGGGCACCCGGGTAGCGAACGACTTCTCCCACCTCCAGCCCGGCCACGTCTTCGGTGGCCGGCCGGGCGTCGATGTCCTTCCGCCCGGAGCGCAAGGCATCTTCCCATTCCGGGTGGATCTTGAGATGTCGTTTCGACATGGCTTGCTCTCAATGTTTGCGTGCAATCCCTCTTTTCAGTTTAGTCCGGCCGAAGGAACGGATAACGATGCAATTGGTCTCGGGTCCAGAGGCTCGTCCTCATCAAATCGGCGGTCCCGCCGTTGAGATGCTGTTTCCGCACGCCGGCGAGCCCGTTCTGGCTCATTGGCACACCTTGACCTAACGGCTATCCGGCTGAGCGGATGGAAGCGGCGCCGGCCTATCCACAAATGAACCGACCGACGTTCGAGGGGGCCGAAGTGCCTCACCCCGAGTTGAGTTGGTTCGGTCGTAGGCCGCCTCACCGGGTCAGGTCGGTCAAAGTCGGGTTAGGAAGGCGGTGCCGCAGCCGAACCCCGGCCCTAAACGTGCCGTTCCCGTTCGCCCGGCACCAGCGAACCTCGGCCGCAAACCGGAGCGGCTTGCCCACTCCCGGCAAGGACAGGTCGATGGTCACCTCTCGGCCGACAGGAACCATTTCTTTCAAGTGAATCCCCAACCCGTCCTGGGTGACGTCGACCAGCCCGGCGCCCAGGTCCCGGCCGAGGCCCGACACCCCGCCCCGAACGGCCAGCCCGACCTTCTGGGTGACCGGTTGGCGCGAGACGAGCCGACGGTCCGGGCGGTCCAGAAACTTGGAGTCCCAGGCCGACTGCGGCCCCTCCTCGGCGCGGACCTCGGCCGTGATGAGGGACATGCAATCGAAGAAGATGGTCTCGTCCAGGTCGGAGACGGAGTCGGTCATCGGGTTGCTCAGCGGGCAGGTGTATACCCTTTGATTGCGTTTCGGCTCCGGACTGTACCGAAAACCGGGGCCCACCAGCGATGAACCTTCAGGTCGGAACGGAAAGTTCAACCGGAGCCCGGACCGCGACTCGCGGCTGAACCCCCAGGCAGTTCAGGAAGTGGGTCAGCGGATACGTGACACCCTGCCGATTCCCAGCCGCAGCCGAGTCAACCGTAACGTAACCCACCTGGGGGCAGTATTTGACGATGCGCTGGACTTTGAGAAGGCGAAAACTGATCTTGAGGAAGCGCTGGAATTGATTACTCATGCGGAATCCGGCAATCCTGCACTGGGCGGGACGCGCAAGCAAGTAGAAGACCAGTTATTACTGGTTAGCAAGGCGAAATGACAAGGCCGGGCTAGGTGAGACTTTTGCTGTGCGTGGCCTCTGTCGGCCCTTCCCTGTTTCCCGCTAGGTCGCTAGGCGGGTTTGACGGGGGTCTCCGCTCGCCCCGTTGCGTTTTCCTTTCGCTTCCCTCGCACTCGAAGGCCTTCAGACGGCCGGTGGCCTTCCGAAACGCCGCGAATGGCTCGTCGGGCCTCCGGACGGCTTCGTCAGCCACTGGAGCTGCCAGTACCGGGTCGCTCCACTCTCATCGGCTTCGACTCGCCACAACAACCAGACTTGCTAGTCACCTCTTTCATCGCCTCCTTTGAGGCTTTCGCCGCCCGGTAGATCGAGATGGTTTTGTGCGGCATGCGAGCAAGGTAATCGTTCGCAACCGATTCAGTAGGGGTCAATGAATCTTGCCGCCTCAGGGAACGGTCGCAAGTGGGCATTCCAATCCATTCCGATTCTCGCGCTCGAATTACCTTTCGCCCCAATTTCGCCACACGCTCCCAAGACTGATTCCTCGGCCAGGAATTCCATTCCTGCTTTTCGTGCGGTTTCCTGGGAGGGAAGACTCCCATCCATGAACCCACGGCCAAAGGAGCGTTAGATGGAAAAGGCAATCGACACCGTGTTTCGAGTTGTTCGGCTGTCCGAACCGTTGCGAGAAGACCTGCGGCGGGCACGCGAAGCCAAGGAGCAGACCAATGTAGCCTTCATCGCGAATGCCGTCGTCGGCCAACTGCCGAAAGTCGTCGAGGCGTTGCGTAGTCTCGGCTTCGCGACGGTGAAAGGGCCGCGCCGGCCGGCTCGCCTGCCGTTCTCAACGGAGGCCGGAACGTTGAAGATTCTGCGAACCGCCAGCCAGGAAACCGGCATTCCAGCAATTCAACTTCTCACCGCATGTCTGCTCGCCGCGACACAAACTGCACAACGGAAGCGAGGCCGAGCGGCGGCTGGCAAGGGTAAACGCAAATCCCGCAAGAGCGAGGCCGCATCATGAAAAACGTCAAAGCAATCATCGATACACTCGGTGGCCTGTCGTTCCTGGGAGGAAATCCCATAGTTCTGCAGGTTCCCTCCTTCATGCCCTTGTCGATCGAAGTAATTGGCCGGGGACCACGTGGCGGAATCTTACTCTCAGTGATGCATTGGTATGAGCAGAACGGCGACTTGATGCGCGACCCTGATATGGAGATCGAGGTCATGGCCGAATCCGGCGAGTGGCTGCCGGTGTCGTTTCGCCAGGACTCGTTCGGCCTGATTCAGGAGGCCGTCGCTGTCGTGGATGGGGAAGTGCGAGTAAACGCGAAGCTCGACCACGACTTGCGAGAGTTCATGGAGTTATGGGATCGAAACATCTTGGAGCAGCGTTTCGTCGAGGCCGCGAAAGCGTTGGCCGCTGAGCGTCAAAAGGCATCAGGGTGAAGACGGACTTGGTCGCCACGGTGCCTACGCGCCAGGTCCGGCGTCCCGTCCGCTGACCTGAGCCACTTGGTGGTCCCGCTGTTCCGCATGCCAGCGTATTTCGGGGTGGCGCACGGCAAGGGGCGGCGACTGCCGTCAGGGCGAGTCGCCCCTAGGAAAAGGTCTGCATGGCTGTTGAGGAAAAACCCGATTGGCGTCGAAAATTGGCAGAGCTTCGTTCGCGAAGGCCGCTGCATTCGGTCTAAGTATTGGCGGGACAATCAAGTGAAGTGTTCGAATTGGCCGGAGTACCTTCTCCGGCGCCGATTGCTCCCTCCCGCGTAGGGACTTCACGCGGCTCGAATCCAATCCCCCCGGCTCCTCGTGCCGTGCCGGCCAATCGAGGATAAATAAATGGTGCCCTCGGGCCGGGGAATCAGTCGCGGCCGCCCACGACGATGCCCTTCGCCACGCAGGTGACCCCGTCCGCGCTCACGACGAACCCCCGGGCCCGGTCCTCGTCCGGGTCGACCCCGACCCGGGCACCCGGAAGGACCCGGACCCCCTTGTCCAGGATCGCCCGCCGCACCTCGGCGCCGTGGTCGATCGCCACCCGGTCAAACAGGATGCTGTCCTCGACGACGGCCCCCGCCTCGACCCGGCAGTCGAACCCGACCACTGACCCCCGCACCCACCCGGCGGACACCGTCCCGTTCGCGAAGATGTTGTGCCGCGGACCCCCGGCCGGGCGGCCGGGCGGTTCCGGGACGACCGCCATTCGGGGCGGCGGGAAGCTCGGCTGGAAGCTGTAGATCGGCCACGCCTTGTCGTACAGGTCCAGCCCCGGCGGGTCGGCCAGCAGGTCCATGTTCGCCCGGAAGTACGCGTCCACCGTCCCCACGTCCCGCCAGTACTCGGCGGCCCCCGTCCCCTGTCCCGAGAACGTGAAGGCGCGGATCGGCTGCCGGCCCACGACCCGGGGCAGGATGTGGTGCCCGAAGTCGTGGCCGGGGTCCGCCCCCGCGGCGTTCTGGCGCAGCTCGTGAATGAGGAACCGGGCGGTGAACATGTAGATCCCCATCGACGCCAGACAGTGCCCCGCGTCCCCGGGGGCCGGGACCGGGTGCGCCGGCTTCTCCTGGAACCCCGTCACCAGACCACCGACGTCCACCTCGATCACCCCGAACTGGCCGGCCGCCTCGGCCACCGGGACCCGCAGCGCGGCGACCGTGGCCGGCCCGCCGTGCTCGCGGTGGAAGGCCAGGATCCGCCGGAAGTCCATCTTGTACACGTGGTCGGCGGCCAGGACGAGAACCTGCTCGGCCCCGGACGCCTCGACCGAGTACAGGTTCTGGTACACGGCGTTGGCCGTCCCCAGGTACCAGTCCTCGCCCACCCGCTGCTGGGGCGGGGCGACGGTCAGCCACTGGCCGAACTCGGGGTGGAAGAACCGCCCCCACCCCTGGACGATGTGGTGCTCCAGGCTGAGCGACTTGTACTGGGTCAGGGCGAGGATGTTGAACAGCCGGCTGTTGATACAGTTGGACAGGGCGAAGTCGACGATGCGGTACATGCCGGCGAACTGGACGGCCGGCTTCGCCCTGTCCCGAGTAAGCGGGTCCAGCCGCGCCCCCTTGCCCCCGGCCAGCAGAACGGTCAGCACGTCTTCCACGGCCCCTCCACCGTATTTGTAGCGGATACGCAACTCGGCGGCCCGGCGTCTTTCAGGAGGCCGTCGCAGTTGTGGACGGGCAGTTGAGGGTCAACGAAAAGCTCGTCCGCGACTCGCTGTCATTCATAGTGATGTGGGATCAGAACATTAGCGAACACGGTTTTGTCGAAGCTGCAAAGGCCTTGGCCGTCGAGCGTCGAAAGTAATCGGGGTGAAGACGGTCTTGGTCACCACGGTGTCAAAACACCGCCGTTGCGACGGATCGCGCTGATTTGTCTCGCGTCTCCCCGACTGGCCCGGCCGTGGCAATGCCTTCCTGGTGTCGTTTCCCTTGCAAGGGAGACAACCGCCGGGCCACTTCTCTCCCCAAGGGGCGGCAGCCGCTCGGCGGCTGCCCCCTGGGACGCCGGAGGCGTCCCAAAGCAATCCAACCAATGCCGCCAGAACCGCTGCTCGCATACCCCACTTGATGCCGCACGAATGCCCGTGTGATGCGGAGTACATCTCGACGTATTTGAGTTGGGGAAGACCGAAAACCGTTCCTAAGGAAACCCAAAATGAGCCTAACCCAATCAATCGTCTCCAGTATTGCCGCCGAATTACGCGAATGTGTTGACCAGGGGGTTTTTGTCTGCGTTCAACTCGACAAATGCAGAACATCGACGGCGAATGCCTGACGCTGTGGTTCAACACGGCAGGCTCGTTCAATAGCTGCTACAAGAGCAATCTGGGCGTGATTGTGTACGTGCGGGATGGCCTGGCGTGTGTCGCGTTCGGCCTGTGGGATGATGATAACGGTTGGGAAGTAGCTGATTCGTACCTCGGCGCAATCGAGTTGACCGACCCCGACCTGGTAGACAAGTTGGCAAAGATTCTCGCCGGAATCAACATCATGAGGGCCAAGCCGTGAAGGAACAACGCAATAACGAGGCGACCCCATTCCCGCCGTTGGCACCCGAGGAGTAAGAAATGCGTGGCTCGAAGAAACCCGTCCGCAATGTTCGCTGCGAATTCTCCCCGGATGAATATGACGGGGTCAAAGCCGCCGCAGCCGCCGATGACCGAACGATTAAGCGGTTTTGCGAACGGGCCATCTTGATGGCGGCGTCCATGCCCGATACCCGGCTGGGAATGGTGAAGTCGTCCAAATCCGCCAGCGGGAGCAAACGATAGGAGTTCCGATTCGTCGCCCTTATTGCCAGCACGGCCATTCCCTGACACACGGGAATCGCATTCAGCGATTCCAGACAGTTTCAGGGGGCCACGATGTCGTCTGATTCCTTCCTCGCATCAATCCTTACCACGACCAACGTCGAGCCGCGACCGTACCAATCGCGGATCGTCGCGAAGACGGCGGACATGTTCCTGGGGAATTACCGGAATGGGGCCGGTGACATCGAGCAACCCGCCAGGTCGGTCATGATCGAGTCGCCGACAGGAAGCGGCAAAAGTATTATGGGCTTGCTTGTGGCGAAGCTCTTGCAGCAGGCAACCGGTGCCAAAGTGGGCTGGGTCGCCATGCGGCGAAATCTGCTGGAACAGGTTGAGCGAGAGAATCATCGACACGGCATCAACGTCGATCTCCGCACAGTCTCCATGTTCGCGAAGGAGCCACCGACAGACATCGACCTATTGGTAATCGACGAAAGCCAGCACGACGCCTCCAACTCCTGTTCCCATTTGCACAACGTCATCAAGCCAAAGTGGATTCTCGGCCTGACCGCGACGCCGTTTCGCTGCGATCGAGTGCGGCTCTGCTTCGACAATGTCGTCAAGGACGCCGGTATCCACCAATTGGTGCAAGATGGCTTCTTGAGCCAGTTCGACCATTACACGATTCCGCGATGGGACCCGGAGACGCTCGCCGATTTCTACTGCTCCGAGCCAGAGCGATGGGGCAAATCCATCTTCTTCTTTCACACGGTTGAACAGTGCCACACGTTTCACCGGCTCATGCTGACGAGGGGAATTGCCAGCGATGTCGTGACCGGCACGAGCGACCGCGAATCGCAACTGGCAGCATTTCGGAATGGCGGCATCCGCGTGCTGGCGAACTGCATGGTGCTGACGGAGGGCTTCGACGATTCGTCAATCCAGACGGCTTGGGTCCGGCCGTCCGTCAAGGGGCCGACGATCCAACAGGCGGGTCGGGCGTTGCGGAAGTGCGACGGTTTGCCGGTTAAGAACATCGTGCAATGTCGCCAGACGGCTCATCCATTCATCAAGACGGCGTCGCCGCGACAACAGTACCTCTGGCATCCGCAGGGGTGGCGCTCGCTGAAGGTGAATCCGAAGCTGGAGTTGTGCAGCCAGAACTCGTGCCGCGTGATTGCCCAAACGGTGGTGACGTTGCCGCAGTTTCTTCAACGGAAGCAAGATCGGAGGCATCGGCCTCGCTGGAATCGCGAC
This sequence comes from uncultured Gemmataceae bacterium, assembly GCA_963773845.1. Taxonomy (GTDB): domain Bacteria; phylum Planctomycetota; class Planctomycetia; order Gemmatales; family Gemmataceae; genus SIAJ01. The sequence goes on along the minus strand of CAVZCU010000009.1, from coordinate 920,717 downwards.
TCAACTTCAATTTGACATTGTTGCTTGCATTCCACTCCGGGGCTGGTACAGTCGAACCGTGGGGTTCGCGAAGGAGGAGCGCGATGCCAGCAGACAATTCATTGCCAGAGTTGAAGGCAGCATTGGACGAATCGGCGCGGAGGCTGCAACATCATGTTGACAGCAATGCTGGCTCGTTAATGCCCGAAAGCATCGCATTCGTCATCGCCTTGGAGCTGACTCGCACCTTGCTGCCCACCCTTCAGGCACTGATCACTGAAGTGGAAGAGTTGCGTAGACGTGTGGAGCAGAATGCCCAAGGTTGAGGAATCTATGCTGGATGTGCTGACCGCATTGACTAACTCCTCCTTCGGGATCATTGTTTGTTCGGTCGTAATGGTCCGGCATGCGCTGAGTATCGCGTAACCATCCGATCACGTCGAGTTAACTCGACACCAAAGGCAAGTGGAGGATGGACTCATGACGACAACTGACGAACGGGAGTCAGCCACGCACCTGCTGGTGGTTATCGACCACCAAGAAGCACGGATTTACCGGACCGAGGTTCACGGGGCCGTGCCGGAGCGCATTTCCCCCTACGACCCGCACGGATTCGGTCGGCACCTGCATTCCGCCCACGAGTGGACCGATGGCAAGCGTCAACAAGAGCGCAAGAGCTTCTACGAGGCAATTGCCAAGACATTGCATGGGGCCGAACAGATCTTGCTGTTCGGGAGCGGCACGGGCAGGAGCAGTGCGATGGAGATGCTGCTCGCCGACCTGAAGGCCCACCACGCCGACGTTGCCGCAAAGGTCATTGGCTCGGTCGTCGTGGACCCGCACCACACGACCGAGAACCAACTTCTGGGTCAAGCTCGGGATTTCTACGCGGAGTACAACCGGAGATAGGCCGGGCGGTTGAGCCGGACTAAACTGAGACCTGATTGGCCCATATGTCACCCATCTTTGGCACGGGCAGAGAATGGTTTCGACGGCCGTGACGACGAGCCAGACGGCGAGCGTCCTGAACCGGATCATCGGCACTATCCAATCGCCCTCGCAATCACAAACGCTACGATCGCTGACAACCTCCGCGCTATCTGTGCGTAGTGTGAGGCGGCGGCGATGAATCCTTCGGTGGCACTCAGGATTTACAGGCCGCCGCCTTCGATTTATTTGGTCACGGTTTGCGCGTTACCAGTCTTGTTGGCGACCTTGGCGGGGGCGCCGACTTCGATTTCCTTGGTCTTGGTCCCCGCGCCACCTGCTTTGTTGGCGACCTTTGGGGCGGCTCCGGCCCCGACTTCGATTTCTTTGGCCTTGGTTTCCGCACCACCTGCTTTGATTGCGACCTTCACAGCATCTTCCATCGGATCTTTGAATGGGACCTCGATTCGGAGCAACCCATGCTCGTAGGTCGCTACGGCTTTGTCGGGTTTGACCGGCCAACCTAGAGCCAGTGCTGCAACATACTGGATATCCCTTGCTGGCGCTGTCAGGTGGACGCTGTATTCCAGGAGCTTCAAATCGATGGTATCCGCTGGCGCGCCTGGGATGGCGAACTCCACTACGAGCTTGTGGTTCTCCTCGTCGGCGTGCGCCAGTGTGTCGGGCGCAACCTTCATCTGAAATTGCGGCATCTTCGCATCCTCCTTTTTAGAATCCGGTCTTTCCGAGATGGCAGTTCGGACGTTGTGTCTCGTAGCCGGAAAGAACCGATTCAAGGTTCCTCCGCGTTAACTAACAACTCCCATGCCGCAGTCGGGCTTTTCCGCAACGCCGTCGGCAAACTCGCTTATCATCCAGATTCGCGCTGAACGGTCCTCGGCCGTGGCTCGCCCGTACACCTCGGAAATGACCCTCGCCAATGGGCGAATCCGTCCACCCGAGCGCCCGAACCGCACACTTGATCGCAAGGTCGCGGAATAACCTGCCAAGCTGAATGTCGGTGGGTGGCCTGTATTGCCGAAGGGGTTGGTCGTCGTTTCGACTGTGCCGTTTTAGCGCAGTTGGTCGGTCATCACTGGATCCATACATGACATCCGCGCGAGTTCGCGGGCCATTTCCTTGACGATTGGAATGCACCTCAACTGACCCCCACACGGGTGGATGTATTCGACTTTCTTCCAGGTCGACTGTGGGTGGCCAACAGTAGTTTTCGACGAGTGAGGCCAATTCGGCATGGTAACTGCGAATGCGGCAACTATCGACTGGGAGAACGGCGACAGAATCTGCAAGGTGTTGTTTCTGGCGTGGTGCCAGAATGAGTCGGCCGCGATTCCGGGTTGCAACCATCCGTAAGGAGAACAAACCATGTTTCGTACAGCCCTCGGTCTGGGTGTGGTGTTCCTCGTCATCGCTCTGATTGCTGCCCTTTTCGGCTTCGGCGTGGTTTCGGCCGAATCGTGGTTCGTGGCGAAGGTCTGCTTCTTTATCTTCCTGGTCCTCGCGGTGCTGGCTTTCGTGGGAGGTTTTTTCACCCGGAGACAGAACGCCTGACCTGAACAGGTCCGTCAGCCGAATCGGTTGAAGCGACAAGAGGGATCGACAACGTGTTGGCCGTGGGCGAGGAAGGATGAGGTTCCCGCACCACTTCTTCCTCAACGACTGTGACTGATCTGGCGTGTAGCGAGCGGGATGTTTCAAAGCTAACAAACAAGTAACCGAAAGATTCAAAGGAGCGCACTCATGCATACGCACAATCCTCACCATGGACACCTCAATAAGCATGCAACCCTGGCACCGTCTGGTGCGACGGGACCAATGACTACTTTGCAAACTGCCGTGATCTCAGGCGGCAAGGAGCAGAAGGCCCAGCCGGTCTCCGCCGAAGACATTCGGCTCTGTGCCTACCGGAAATGGGAGAGCGCAGGTAAGCCGACCGGTGACGGACTCCAGTTCTGGCTGGACGCAGAGCAAGAACTGGGACACAGGAAGTAGGCAGTAGCCTTAGCGGACAATCACACTGGAACCCTCAACAAGGAAATCTTCCCATGCGTACCACTGGAATCTTGGCCCTGGCGCTCTCAGCCGCCTTGCTAACGGTCGGGTGTGACACAAAGAGTTCTTCCACCTCGGGCGCCGACTCCAAGGTGACGATCGCGAAGGAGAAGATCGGCGAGGCTGCCGACGCGACGGTAGCCGCCGCCAAGGCCAAGCGGGACGAGTACGCCCGCGAGATGCAAAAGAAGCTCGACGAACTTGACGCGAAGTACAAGGCGTTGGAAAAACGCGCTGCGGAAGAGAAAGGCGATTCCAAGAAGGACCTGGACGAGAAGGTCAAGGTTGCGAAGGCCAAGCGTGACGCGGCTGCCAAGAAGCTGGACGAACTCAAAGCGGCAAGCCACGACCGCTGGGAGAAGATTAAGGATGGCGTCGAAAATGCGTTCGATGATTTGAAAAAGGTTGTCGAGTAAGCCAGGAAGCGCGCAGGGCCGGAACGATATGAAGTGGGTCGCCTTCGACGGTTAAGCTGTTTGAACTCGTGCCGGCACGATCGACCTAAACAAAGGAGACATCTCAATTTGAGCAGCGATCGAAAGGAAAAAACAAGTGGCGGCGACGAAACCAAGAAAAAAGTCTGCATCAAGAAAGGCAACGCATTCTCGGACCGCAGGCAAAAAGGGACCAGGCAAGAAAAAGGCCGGCAAGAAGCGATCGTCGCCAGGCCTGTTCAGCAAAGCCAGCCACTTGGTGTGCGAGGTGCTGATGCGTGCCGCAATTGGTGCTGTGACTGGTGCCGTGAAGGGCGCTATCGAGGCAGGCGGCAAAGAAGCGGGGATTCCAAAGGCGAATGAACGAGAGGAAAGTTCGCAGAAAAGTAATAGTCGAGGACAATGCGAAAAGGGACCAAATAATCGCATGTGGCCGGTCTGATTTGGCGTTGGGTTGGCAACTGAAGACTGCCGTCGTGTTGACGGCAGCAGGTGCTACCCGGTCCTTAACTATCGAAAGGGGTGCTCAATGCCGATTGGCTTGATCCTGGTTGTAATTCTGATTTTGCTACTCATTGGTGCCCTGCCTCGTTGGGGCTACAGCCGGAATTGGGGCTACGGTCCCACCGGCGGCCTGGGACTGGTGATAATAATTGTGCTGATCCTTTGGCTCATCTATCGCTTCTGAGAAAACCCCGACGTAGGAACGTATCGAAACTGGAGTCATCATGAAGGGCTTTGTGCAAGACATCGAGGGACTCGCCGTCAAGAATGACGACTTTCGCCGAGTGCTTTACACCGCGAAGAACTGTCAGCTCGTGCTCATGGCCTTAAAGCCCAAGGAAGAAATCGGCGCCGAGGTCCACACGCTCGACCAGTTCTTTCGCGTGGAGGAAGGAGCCGGCGAGGCGGTGCTCGATGGCGTCCGAACGCCGATCCGGGCAGGTTTCGCGGTCGTCGTTCCGGCCGGGACGAACCACAATATCGTCAACACCGGTCGTGTGCCGCTGAAGCTCTATACGCTCTACGCTCCGCCGAACCACCGGGACGGGGTCGTCCACCACACCCGCGCGGATGCTGAGTCCGACACGGAGCACTTCGAAGGCAGAACGACGGAGTAGAACGGCAACCCGCCCGGCCCGTTCCGGCATTGAGGAGTCACCCGTGAACGACGCGGAGCCAGACCCCCGGGTTGCGCAACCGCCGCCGGCGCTCGTGCCCCTGGCGCCGGCGCTAATGATGGCGTTCTGGGCGCTGCTCGGGGCCGCCGCCGGGATCAAGATCACGCAGGGCGTGTGGCACGCCCTCGGTTGGGGCGGTCAGGTGTCCGTCGCGGTCCCGGTCGGGGGTGTGGCCGGAGCGATCGTCGGCGCGCTCCTCGGGTTGATCACCCGCCCGCAACTCTTGGTGCTGCTGATGGCGGTGTTCGCCGGGGCGTCCGCCGGCGGGGTTGCCGGGCAACTCGCCTGGGGGGATATCGGGGGGATCGCCGGCCAGGCCGCCGGCGGGCTGGTCGGGGCGGTCGCCTGGGCGACTTGGTTGTACGTCAGCCGCGGGCGGCATCGCCCCATCTGAGTCGGGACCCACCCGGCGGCGGGCGACGGGCCTTCGCCCACCTCCTCCGAATGCGGTGCTACAGGAGACGCCCAGGATGCCGCAGACCCCACACATCGAGAAGCACTTCACGGCCTCGGAAACCGTGCGCGACATTGTCATCGGCATGTCGGACGGCCTCACGGTCCCGTTTGCCCTGGCAGCCGGATTGTCGGGGGCGGTGGAGTCGACCGCCTTGATCATCACCGCCGGGCTCGCCGAGGTCGCGGCCGGCGCGATCGCGATGGGCCTGGGAGGATATCTGGCGGCCCGGACCGATGCGGAACATTTCAGTTCGGAGCGGGCCCGGGAGACCAGCGAAACCCAGGACAGTCCCGGAAATCGAGGCCGCCGAGGTCGCCAAGGTGTTCCGCGACTATGGCCTTCCCGAGGACACGGTGACCGCGGTTGTGGGTGCGATCCGCTCGGACCCCGTGCGGTGGGTGGACTTCATGATGAAGTTCGAACTCGGCCTGGAAGAGCCGGACCGCCGCCGTGCAAGGAACAGCGCCCTGACTATCGCCTTGGCATACGTCGTCGGAGGATTGGTCCCCCTGTCGCCGTACTTCTTCCTGCGATCCGTCCATGTGGCCCTGGTCGGGTCCGTGATTGTCACTCTGATCGCGTTATCCGTGTTCGGGTTCATCAAAGGGCGGTTCACTACGAACCGCCCGGTGCGGAGTGCCTGGCAAACGGTACTGGTTGGAGGACTGGCCGCGGCGGCTGCGTTCGCCATCGCCAAGCTCATCGGATAGCCACGCTGGGCCACCCTGGGAAATCTGCGTCTCTCTCCCGCAACGAGACGAGGTCAGTCATGCCCGCCTTGCCCACTCCCGTACTGCCCAAGCGGATTCCGCACGGGCCCCACCCGCCCGCGACGGCCGCTCGGGTTTCACCGCTGCTGCTCGAAGCCGCCGGTGGTGAAGCCGACGCAGTGCTACAGAAACTGCGCACTTCGAAGGACGGGCTTTCGGAGGAGGAGGCCGGACGGCGGTTGCGGGAATCCGGCCCGAACGTCGTGGCACGTGACGAGCGCCACCCCCGCATCCGGCTACTTCGCAAAGCCCTGATCAACCCGCTCGTGATCCTGCTCGTCTTGCTCGCTGGCTCCTCGTTCGTCACCGGCGATCTTCGGGCGGGAGGCGTCATTCTCCTGATGGTGGTCATCGGCGTCGTCGTGCGGTTCGTCCAGGAGTCTCGGGCCGACTCCGCCGCCGCCAAACTCCGGGCGATGATCAGCGTCCACGCGACCGTCCTCCGCGATGGCCAGCAGCGGGAGGTTCCGATCGGACAACTCGTACCAGGTGATGTGGTCGAGCTTGCCGCCGGGGACATGATCCCGGCCGACATCCGGTTGCTTTCATGTAAGGACCTGTTCCTCATTCAGGGCAGCCTGACCGGGGAGTCTTTCCCGGTCGAAAAATTCGCCGCCCGAGAAGACGTTGCAGGCCGGTCGCCCCTGGAATTGACCAACGTCTGCTACCTGGGCACCAGCGTCGAGAGCGGGGCCGCCACGGCGGTCGTCGTCGCCACCGGCCTGACGACCTTCCTCGGCGGCATCTCCACCGCGCTTGTGGAACAGCAGGAGCCCACCAGCTTCGACCGGGGCATGACCCGGTTCACCTGGCTGATGATCTACTTCATCCTCGTCATGGTTCCCCTGGTCTTCCTCATCAACGGGCTGACCAAGGGGAACTGGACGGAGGCCTTCTTCTTCGCGATGGCGGTCGCGGTCGGGATGACCCCCGAGATGCTGCCCATGATCGTCGCCGTCTGCCTCTCGAAAGGAGCGATCGCGATGTCCCGCAAGAAGGTCGTCGTCAAGCGGCTCAACTCGATTCAGAACCTGGGGGCGATGGACGTTCTTTGCACAGACAAGACCGGCACCCTGACTCAGGACCGGATCATCCTGGAGAAGCACTGCGACGTGAAGCTGAAGGAAGACGACGAGGTACTGACCCTGGCGTATCTCAACAGCCATTTTCAGACCGGCCTGAAGAATCTGATGGACCGGGCCGTCCTCACCCACACGGAGGTCTACGCTCATCCGGCGTTCCCCGAGTATGCCAAAGTCGACGAGATCCCGTTCGATTTCTCCCGGCGGATGATGTCTGTCGTCGTCAAGACTCCCGGCGGCGCCCATCGGCTCATTTGCAAGGGTGCGCCGGAGGAGATCTACAAGCGGTGTTCCAGCTTCGAACTGGACGGCCAGATTCATCCCAAGGATGAGATGATCCGTGCGGATCTCAAGCAGGAGTTCGACCGGCTCAGCGCCGATGGCTTTCGGGTGCTCGCGGTGGCGTACCGCGATCTGGATGCCAAAGCGGCCTACTCGAAGGAGGACGAGCAGGATCTGACCTTACGCGGTTACGTGGCTTTCCTCGACCCGCCCAAGGAGACGGCCCGCGCCGCGATCGCCGCGCTTCAGGCGGACGGCATTGCGGTCAAGGTACTCACGGGCGACAACGAACTCGTGAGCCGGAAGATCTGTCGGGAAGTCGGCGTTGCCACGGACTCGGTACTCCTGGGCAGTCAGGTGGAAGGGATGTCCGACGCGGAGTTGGCGGAGGCCGCCGGCAAGGCAACTCTGTTCGCCCGGCTGTCTCCCGCCCACAAGCAGCGGGTGATCAAGTGCCTACAAGGGGCGGGACACGTGGTCGGGTTCCTGGGCGACGGCATCAACGACGCTCCGGCTCTCCGTGCCGCGGACGTGGGCATCTCCGTGGACACCGCGGTCGATATCGCCAAGGAATCGGCCGACGCCATCTTGATGGAGAAGGACCTGCTGGTATTGGAGGAGGGAGTGCGGGAGGGGCGGAAGGTATTCGCCAACATCCTCAAGTACGTTCGCATGGGGGCCAGTTCCAACTTCGGGAATATGTTCAGCGTCCTGGGGGCCAGTGTCTTCCTGCCGTTCGTCCCCATGGCTCCGATTCAGATCCTGACCAACAACTTGCTCTATGATTTTTCCCAGGTCGCCATCCCGACGGACGATGTGGACCCTGAACAAGTTGCCAAGCCGCGGCCGTGGTCGATCGGCCAGATCACCCGGTACATCCTGTTCATCGGACCGTGCAGCTCCGTCTTCGACTACGTCACCTTCTTCGTCATGCTCTACGTCTTCGGGTGCTGGGACCCGGCGAACGCCTCGTTGTTCCAGACCGGCTGGTTCGTCGAGTCACTGCTGACGCAGACTCTGATCATCCACATCATCCGGACGAACCGGATCCCGTTCCTGCAAAGCCACGCGAGCTGGCCGCTGATCGCGACCACGGTCGGCGTCATGTTAATTGGGGCTTCGTTGCCGTTTTCGCCCGTCGGCCCGCTGCTCGGGTTCACTCCGTTGCCTCCGCTCTACTGGCCCCTTCTCGTACTGATCCTGGTCGGGTACGTTGTCCTGACCCAGGCAGTGAAGACGTGGCTCGTTCGCATGGGCTGGGTTTCGTAACGCGCGTCACCAAACAGCACTGTCGAGCGGACGCAGCTTGACTCGGCATGACTTCCTGGCAAACGAAAAGACTGGAGATTCCAAAAATGACTTTGCCAAGAGAACAGCAACGTACGTTGCTTCTGCGAGTAGCGCGGCAAGCACTGACTGGACGCGGCTTCGAGATTGACTTCTCATCGGCCGCTCTCGCCGAGGCGCGAAAACTTAAGCCTTCGGCAGGCCCTGTTGGCGAGGAAGTTCGTGACCTGCGGAAGTTACCGTGGTGCTCAATTGACAACGATGATTCGCGAGACCTCGACCAGCTCACCGTGGCCGAGGCGCTTGCCATAGGCGGCACTAGGATACTCGTAGCGATTGCCGACGTCAGTACCGCAGTTCCTCTAGGCTCGGCACTCGATCAGCACGCGACCGTCAATACTACGTCGATCTATACTCCGCCTCAAAACTTCCCGATGCTGCCCGATCGGCTGAGTACCGATCTGACTTCGCTGGTAATGGACGAAGAGCGTCTCGCCATGGTGGTCGACATGGTTGTGGATGACCAGGGAGTAGCTGGTGAATCGATCGTCTATCCGGCGGTGGTTCGCAACCAGGCAAAGCTCGCCTATCCGAGCGTGGGTGCGTGGCTCGAGGGAGGAGGCGAAATGCCGGCGGCGGTCAGTGCGGTCCCCGCGTTGGCCGACAATCTCCGACTCCAGGATCGCGTCGCCCAACTCCTCAAGGCCCGGCGCCATGAGCATGGGGCATTAGAGTTGGAGACGATCGAGGTCCGAACCCTGTTCGATGGTGATGAAGTAGCAGGCCTGGCAGCTGAGAAGCGCAATCGAGCCAAGGAACTCATCGAAGACTTCATGATCGCAGCAAATGGCGCAATCGCCCGCTTTCTCGAGGAGCATCGGTTCCCGGTTGTCCGCCGTGTAGTACGCTCGCCCGAGAACTGGCAACGCATCGCGGAGATCGCAATCACCCTCGGAGAGAAGCTGCCGGCCGCGCCCGACGCAAAGGCACTGAACGATTTTCTTCTGAAACGCCGTGCGGCAGACCCGCTTCGCTTCGCCGACCTCTCGCTGGCAGTGATCAAACTACTTGGACGAGGAGAGTACGCAGTCAGCTTGCCGGATCAGGAAGTTACCGGACACTTCGGTCTGGCGGTAAGCGAGTACACACACTCGACCGCTCCCAATCGCCGCTATCCCGACCTGATCACCCAGCGATTGATCAAGTCGGCGCTGGCCAGGCGAGGATCGCCCTACACATCGGATCAACTCATCGCACTTGCCGCCCACTGTACTCAAAAAGAGGACGACGCCCAGAGAGTCGAGCGGCTGATGCGAAAAGCGGCGGCGGCGTGCTTGCTCCACGATCGAGTTGGCCAGGAATTCGAGGGCATAATTACGGGCGCGTCGCCCAACGGGACCTGGGTGCGCGTCTTCGACCCGCCCGTTGAGGGCCGCATCGTACAAAGCCATGACGGGCTCAAAGTTGGGGAGAGAGTGAAAGTCAAGTTGCTCCACACAGACCCCGAGCGCGGGTTCATCGACTTCGCCCGCAGCGGTCACTATCAGTTCGACGTCGGAAGCCGCTCACAGACCGGCCGTAGTGCCGACACTGAACACTCTTGATGACTCGGCTGGAGTCTCGAGGAAGTTCCATGAGCGATTAACCCAACGTCCAGGGCATGGGATCGACTCTGCACGCACATGGCGTCGCCTTCCGTTAGTAGGCGCCGCATACTCAGCGAAATTCCGTCAACGGATCGTTCAACAACTGCGACCCTGCAAGTCATCCGAGGCAAGCAGAGGAGATTCGCCCGAAGGCCCACATCGCCACATCGACGTACTCCAATGCGGCAGGCTGCCGTCCTCCCCTATTGTCTGATTCGAAAAATCCTGACAGTGCTTTGCCCTATTCCCCGACAGTCCCGCGGCCAGGTATCGGTAGTCTTCAATTATCGTTTCAATTGACCCCAGCGCCCGCGTTATGGGCGATCGGACTCCAGTAACCTTCTGAAAGAAGCGGTCCAATGCGTTACAATCGCGTGTTCGTAAGTATCGTCATTCCTGTCGCCTGCTTGGCCAATTGGTCATTCGCGCACGAACGAACTGAGCCCGATTCGAAACCGGGGCATACGCACAATCAGGCTTACTGGGACTGCGCCAAGGCGTGTGACGATTGCGCCCGCATGTGCGAAGCCTGTTCTGCTCACTGCATGCAACTGGCGGCCGACGGGCAAAAAGAACATCTGGAAACTGCTCGGACGTGTCGAGATTGTGCAAGCATCTGCGTTGCCGCGGGCAGCGTGACGGCGAGATCCGGCCCATTCTCGGACACAATTTGCACAGCCTGTGCCGATGCTTGCAAACGTTGCGGCGATGCTTGCGACAAGTTCAAGGATCACGCGATCATGAAGAACTGCGCCGCGGAATGCCGCAAATGCGAGACCTCATGTCGGGAGATGCTCAAGCACACCCTCCAAGTAACGGAACGACGATGAACCCATGGTAAGCAAAGGCCGTGAAAAAAGTGCGGAAATGAAGGTGGCATATAGCGTGCGAACGGGAACGGACTTGGTCTTGAGTCGTGGTTGGTCAAGTTTTCGCCCCAGGGAGAGAGATCATGGGAACTTTTGAGTGGGTCATTTTGATCATCGTGTTGTTGTTTCTATTCGGCGGCGGTGGCTATTATTACAGCCGGCGCAGAGCGTAAGCTGCTTGTAGTCTAAACGAAAACGGCAGTCGGGATCGTTGATCCTTACGTCTTCAGCCATCCACGCTGGACAGCATAGCGAACGACGTCGGCACGACTCTGAAGGCCGAGCTTCTCCATGGCTCGGGCTTTGTAGGTCTCAACGGTCTTGGCGCTCAGTTCGAGCTGAGCGGCAATCTCCTTGGCGCCATGCCCAGCGGCCGTGAGGCGGATGACTGCGACTTCGCGATCGCTCAGGTCGCCGCTGGCCGGTGACCCGCTGCCAGCAGTCGGACGCCGCACAAATCCGCTCACAACCTTACCTGCCAAGGACGGATCCAGATAGATTCCGCCTCCAGCGACGATGCGGATTGCGTGGATCAATTCGTCGGCGACCGCCCGCTTCAGTACGTAGCCCGCCGCTCCAGCCGCCAAGAGTTGTCGTAGGTACCCTTTGTCTTCGTGCACGGTCAACGCGAGCACTTTCACCGTCGGGCACTCCCGTTGTAGCCGCTCGGTCGCCTGTGCGCCGGATAGCCCGGGCATTGATACGTCCATAACCACGACGTTTGGCTGGAGTTCCGGCACCTGCTCGCAGGTGGCAAGCCCGTCAGCCGCCTCGCCGACGACTATCATCCCGGGCTGGGCGGCAATCAGGGCCTTCAGTCCCTCGCGTACAACTGCATGATCGTCGGCGAGAAAAATACGCAATTCGGTCATTGGACCTCCTTCGCGCCCATTCCCAGGGGAATGCGAGCGATTACTGTCGTGCCTTTTCCAGGAACAGACTCAAGCGTGAGGGCTCCGCCAACCAATTCCAACCGCTCCCGCATCCCGAGCAGGCCCAGTCGCCTCCCTTCACCCGCCGGGGCCGACGCCGACTCGGCGTCGAATCCGATCCCGTCGTCCTCGACCACCGCCACCGCCTGGCCCGCGGACCGCAGAAGGACGACGCTCACCCGCTGGGCCCCTGCGTGTCTGAGCACGTTGGTCAGCGCCTCCTGAACCACACGGTAAAGGGCCGTCTCGGCCTCTTCAGGCAGCCGCCCGGTGTCCGAGTCGGCGGCGTGGAAATCGACTTCGATCCCGGACCGCTCAGACCACCTCTCGGAGTAATTCGCCAGAGCCGTTTGGAGGCCGAGGTCGTCGAGGGCCGTGGGGCGGAGTTCCAGGGCCAGTTGGTGCACCTCACGCCCGATCAAATCGGTCAGGCCCTGGAGGTTCTGGAGCTGGTCTCGAACTGGGGACGAATCCGGCGTGGCGTCCTTGGCGACCTTCAACCCCAGCCCGAGGGCCGTCAAGAGCTGTCCCATCTGGTCGTGCAGATCCCGGGCGATTCGGCGGCGCTCGTCCTCGTGGGCGGTCGCCAGTTGTAGGAGCAACTCCCGGCGGTCCGCCTCGGCTGCCATCCGGGTCCCCATCTCAGCCTTCAGCGACGCGTTCGCCGCGGCGAGGTCTGCGGTCCGTTCGGCCACCCTCTCCTCCAACTGGTCGTGTGCCTCTCGCAGCTGGGCGTTGAGTGATTCCGCCGTCGCCGCGAACTCGTCTTGCCGGACCAACGAGAGCACGAGGGCTTCGTTCATCGCCACCGCCTGCTGGCGGAAGAGCGCGGTCACCGTTGAGTCCGTGATTTGGACCATGACCCCCGCAGGTTGCTCGTCCGCGCCGAGAATCGCCCACACCGCATACGACCAGAAAACGGGTTGAGGTTGCGGTTGGCGGTGTTCCTGCTCGGCCAGGTTCTCAGGCGTCCCGGTGCGGAAGACGCGGTCGAGGAGCGAGAGGCAGCCGTTCTTCGCCCCCTCCGGCACGGCCTCAGCGAACGGGCGGCCGATGAGTTCCTCTCTCTTTATTCCGACTAGGCGGGCAAAAGCGGGGTTCATGTAGCGGACGAGGTGGGTAGCTCCCTCCACGGCGACCATCGGCTGCGGCGACAGCTCGGACAGGTACCGGCAGAGCCGAGGGAGATCGGGCGTACGCTCATCAGCGTCGATTTCTAGGTTCGCACTCATGGCTCACCCCAACTCTTCTCGCTCTGGTGCACTGGGGACGTCTCTTCGGAAAGATGAAGGATGAAGCAGGACGGAAACGTTAATACGGTTTCGCATTCTTCACAAAGGTCACGAGGATCGCCGTCAATTCTTCGGTGTCATCCATCAGCCCGGAAAGTTTCTTAAGGGGGATAACGCCTCCTTCGACGAGCAAGCCCTCGATACCACGTACTCGCGGATGTCCTTGCTCGCTCGCAACTTGACGACCATGAGCACCTTGCGGAGCTGGCCGTCAATCTCCACGGACCTAGGCCGGATGGAGGCTAATTCACTGAGTTCTCCTTGCGGGGGCGGTCAGTTCGCGGGTCGGGATCATTCTGTCCGGACTCAAATGACCAAGAACTGGGACTGGGGATGCCGCTGGTCAGTGCGCGGTAGCCCCGCATCGGCTCGCCGATCGCCAGGCCCTTGGACGTGACGTCGTAGGCGCACATGTCGATGCTATGCTGGCTGCGGCGCATCTTCACCACCATCAGGACTTTGCGCAATTGCCCGTTGATTGAGGCGTAGCGCAGGCGCACGATATCGTCGGCGAGGAATGAGATGGTGAAGTTGCTCAGGCCCATCGAGGTGAAGTTCTCCTCGACCTCCACGGTGCTAACGATGGTTACGCCCAGCCGCGTGAGCGCCTCCGATCATCCTGTAAAGTGATTCTCGAAAATCGGTGCGGAAGTCGGGGGCCAACGCCAACTCAAAGCCGACCAGCGAGTCGATGACTAGGCGCTTGCAGCCAATTTCTTTGACCGCGCTGACAATTTCGTGCACCGTCTCATCCACCGAGAGGTCTAACGGCCGCAGGTAAATGAGCTTGAGCGAGCGATCGTTGATGTGCTTGTCGAGGTCGAAGCCGAACGAGGCTGCCCGCTGCATGAACTCGTTGGGAAGCTCCTCGAACATGGCAACGATCCCCGGCTCGCCTTTGGTCAAGCCTTCGGCGATGTACTGGATGCCGAGCACCGTCTTGCCCGCTCCGGAGGGTCCGGCCACGAGCAGGCTGTCCCCTTCGGGGATGCCGCCGCCCATGAGGACGTCGAGTTCGAGGACGCCGGTGGAAAGCCGCCGCCGGCCTTTGACATGGTCTGATTTATCATGGGTGAGCCCGAAGGTGCGCGGGAAGGTGTGCAGTCCGGCCTCGGTGATGCGGAAGGTGTGCAGTCCGGGCACGGACTCCTGGCCGCGCAGTTTCATGACCTGCATCTTGCGCACGATCGAGTTGCGCTCGACGCTCTGGTAGAGCCAGAACAACCCGTCGGCGACGGTGAAAACGGGGTTGTCGCGGATCTCCCCCTCGGTGTACTCCCCGATCAGAAAGGTTGTCGCCTGCCAGCTCGTCAAGTGGAGCGCGAGGCGTTGGACGAACCCCTGGAGTTCCACGTCGCCGGTTCCGCCCCCGGCCTTCCGCACCACCGTTCGGAACGAGTCCACCACGACGATGGTGGGGCTCGCCGCTTCGACCTCCTTGACGATCGCGTCCAGGACCGCGTTCAGGTCGTTTTCTAACACGACTTGGCTGAGGTTGACAAACCGGACGGCGGTGTTCAGCTTGGCTGGGTCGAAGAATCGGAACTGCTGCTGGTACCGGAGCATCTTGAGGGCCGGCTCGCCGAGCACGCTGAAGTATAGGGCCGGTCGCTCTGAGGTGGCGTTCGCGAACATCACCTGGTGGGCGAGCGTCGTCTTCCCGCCCCCAGGGGCGCCAGCGATGATGTTGAATGAGAACTCGGGCAGCCCGCCACCCAGGATCTCGTCCAGGCCCGGCACTCCGGTCGCCAACTTGCGGATCGTTACTCGGTCTTCCGCGCTCATAAACCCTCCACACTTGCAGCGTCAATTCCGGTAAAGGACGCGTCCGGCCAAGCATCGCTTAGAATGCGCAATGTGAGAGGCTCGCCGATAAAGGTTACCAACAATCCGATCAGTTGGGTGACGACAACGACTCCCGCCTCACTGCCTTGGACCGCACCTTGGTTTAGCCTCGTTGCGTCGAAGCCCTCCAACGACCCGTCCGACCCGACTTGCACCGACTCGAGCCAAGGCACTTTCGCCGTTGCAAGTGCCATGGCCCGCGTCATGAGAGATCGGAAGCCGGCCACTCCCACGAGCTTCGCGAGCGGCACCCGTAACTTCTCACAGGCTCGTACCGTCCCGCCGGTGAGCCGCGCCGGGCGATTGGTCGCGCGCCGCCTCAAGGGCGATTAATCGCCGAGCGAAGTCCGGAATCGCGGACACAGCCGTGTTCATCGGGTACTTCTCTCACGTCGGTTAGGAGATGCATGATCCGACATTCCCAGCAGCCGTGAGGCGTGTCTGTTGTTGAGATTGTATTTGGATTTGCGTGATCCGATATCGAAGCGGTCGCGGGTTGGCTCTCAACCTGAAGCATCGCAGGGGAGTCGCGAAGCTTCGCGCCTACGAGTACCAGGCAGTTTGGCCGGTCACGCCGTCGGCTTCCCCTCTGACTCCGGCGCAATGGGGGAGGTTGCCGATCGATTAGTGGCTGTAGCGTATGAAGGTGTAGATCGTCTGCAATCCGCGAATGTCAGATAAACGGGTCAACAAAAGAGCCCGCCGGGGACTCGCATCCCGGCGGGCCAAGATTGTCCCCTGGTTTAGAAGTGAGGGGACAACAAAGACTTTGTACCCGAACGCTGTCACGGACGCTGTCAGAAAATGTCCCATTCCGGTGTCGGGATTCTTCTGGACGCGCCCGGCGGGCGGAAGGACCGCAGCTCGACGCTGTGCCGATTCTGCTCGCCGTTGCCAAGGAGGTAGCTAAATACTCCCACCTTCATGGCCTCCCTCAACGGGATCAATGGGGCGTGCCCAATCGGGAAACAACATCCAGGGTACTTGTTCACGCGAAGGCATCTCATAGAGAGCGCGAAGCTCTTCGGTGAATCTGCCTTCCAGGCATCCCTGCAACGCCTCGTGATATTCAAGTTCAGGTATCTGCATACATACCTCGTTTTTTCTTGCGGAGAAATGGACGATCCGAGCGTTGTCGTCCCTGCGGCCCAAGCCAACTATTTCGCGCCTTGCATTCGTTGTTCCAGTCGAAACGATCCGACTCAGGAGGGTCTGACCGGAGTGCTATTTGTCCTTTCCCTTCTCCATTTTTTTCGTCAATTCCTCAATCTTCTTTTCCACTTCATCAAG
Organism: uncultured Gemmataceae bacterium; assembly: GCA_963773845.1. Classification (GTDB taxonomy): domain Bacteria; phylum Planctomycetota; class Planctomycetia; order Gemmatales; family Gemmataceae; genus SIAJ01. The sequence continues at coordinate 904,371 of CAVZCU010000009.1, read as the reverse complement.
GTTCTTGGCAAGGTCCTGTTCGATGCTCTCAAATCTGTCCGGGCCTGCGTCGTCGAGTTCCCTGATCTGTTGCTCGAGTCGTTCGTGCTTTTTCGTTAGTTCATCAAGCTCTTTTTGTGCCTGCGCCTTGTCGTCGCCGGTCAGTCCCTCGGATTTCTTCCAGAGGCCGGCGACCTGTTCCTTCAGCGACTTTGTTTTCTCGCCAGCCGTCTTGCTGAAGGCTTCCTTGTCCTGCTTCAACTTCGCCTGATCCACTTGAACGTCAACTTTGCCATCCTTGGTCACGGTGAACCATCCTCGCCAGTAGCCGAGGGCTCCTACCGCCACGATCAACACCAAAACAACAATCAGAAACTTCTTCATGGCTGCAATCCCCTTCTTTCCGATGATACTTCTCCTCGTGCTTCGCGCACGGTACTAACCTCCCGCCACAAGCGTCGGGTCGGGGCATTTCGTGTTTGCTGCTTGATTTCTGCTCCAGGTTTGCGTCGGCGAGTTACCAGCGAGCTGGAATACCTGGACCACGTTGCCGGACGTGAATGCTTGCACAACGGCGCCGCTCGCCGGCTCGACCTGCGCAGTGGCCTCGCGCACCCTCATCCCGGTAATTCGGTTGATCTCTTGCCGCAATAAATTGGACGAGGTTTCGAATAGCTGTCGGTGATATTCCTGCAACTGAGCGGCTCCGGCGGGAGTCTTGGCCAGTTCCCGTTCTGCTGGGGACAAGGCCTCATGCAGCGTAATCACCAGGGTGCCCTCGCTCAGGACCACGGTAACCGATTTGGGTACGTGGCTGCCCGTGCGCCGTTGCTCGAACGCGAGCGCCGCTTTGGCAATCTGTTCTGCCATGGTCGGTTTGAGACTGGGCATCCTGCTTCTCCCCGGAGATCGCGCCCTGTTTACGTTTACCAGCAAAAAAGGCCGACGCGACGGAACACCTTGATGAGGGGTTCGACCGCGCCGGCCTACCCGTCAACTAGCCCCCCAGCGCGGCTAGGTTGCCTTTCGACAAGTCATCCGACGACTTCAATTCAACTGTTTCTAGAACGGCCCCGAGAGTTGTCAGAGCTCCTCTGTTCGCTCAGCCGTGAAACTTGCTAACTGAGCAACTACTACCAAATCGATTCACGACTCGATTGCTAATTCGCCGCGGGTGATGGGTCGGCCCGGCGAGGGTGACATGCACATTGGCCGCGAGGGCTTGACGGCTAAGGACCACAGAATCGCCGACAGCCATCAGTATCCTAGCCGACCGACGGCCAAGACTCAGTAAGGAGATGTCCCATTTTCCTGTCGGGATTCTTCTGATCGCGTCTCAGATGGTAATCCTAGCCACTCATCGGGAGGTGGCGCCAGTGCCGTCAATCTGAGTTGTTGCGCTCGGGCAACCGTATCGGCTACCGGGCGATAATCCCTCGCTGCGTGGCCCGCTCCACGATCGTCTGGATAATGGCGCGGTAGTAGTCCAAGTTAATCGCCTCCCGCGAACCTTCGTCCCGGCCTTCCGCGGTGCTCTGGTCAGTGACCTGATCCATCAACAAGTGCCGGACGGCCGCGGCCACATCCTCGGGACTGGCAAAGCCCGTAGTGCCGCTTGGAAAAGTGATCGGAAGTGTGTTCATCATGCAATTCCTCCGCTCATCCCTTCAGTATGACCCGACTGACCGACGAATGCAACCGGCTTCGATGGCGTCTTCGAGCATTGCACGATTCGGTCCGCGTCAAATGCTCGTGTCTTCCCCTAGCCGATGTGGAAATCCCGACAGAGCTTTGCCCTTTTCCCCGACAGTCCCATTACGACGCATGCCGTAACCTTGGAGTATCGTCCAATCCAATCTCAAATAGATCACCCACCTCGACAAGGTCAAAAGGCGGTGCGCAGGTGGCGATTGACATCGAAAAGACCCCGATGCGAGGAATGACCGATGGTTGATACGCAGTTCACCGACGACACTCGGGAGCTTGGTTTGGCCCCTGTATCCGCGGGCCAAGAGACGTTGACCGGACTCATCTCCGGCATCGCCGACGATGCCCAACGATTGATCCACCAACAGTTCCAGATGCTTCGCGCCGAACTGAGGGAAGACATACATCGGACTAAGTCAGTCGTGCTGTATATGGGGATTGGTGGCGTGGGAGTGGTGGTCGGGTTTTTGTTTGTCCTCGTCTCGGCGCCGCTCCTTTTGAACTGGGCATTCGAACTGCCGCCCTGGGCCGGCTGGGCGATCATTGGCGCCATCGCAATCACTATCGGGGCAATCGGCCTGTATATCGGCAAGCGCATTTTTTGTCCGGTTCAACCCACTCCCGGAAAGAACCCTTCATGCCCTTCAGGAGAACCTGTCGTGGATCACGAATCACCGGAACTGATCGAACGACAGATGGAGCAGACGCGGCTGTCGCTGACCGGAAAAGTGTCTCTGCTCGAACAGCAAGTGCTCGGAACAATTCAATCGGCGACGGAGGCCGTCAACGATAGCGTCAAGTTCGCCCGGACGTCGGTGCATGACACGATCGCGGACGTCTCGGGGGCAATCAAGAACTCCGTCGAATTAGTGTCCGACGGTGTCAAGGAAGCCCTGAACGTACCAGAGCGAGTGCGCAATCACCCGTGGATGATGGTTGGCGGAGCGGTGGCAGTCGGATTTGTCGCCGGCACGCTAATCTACCGCCGGAACCCGTCAGTTGAGACCTGTCCGGCTGACCTGTCGAAGCCAGATTCCCGACCGCTACAGATTAACGCGCCCGTTGCAACTTCGCGACCGGCTTGGCTGACCGAGATGCTCGACTTGGCCGCTCAGAAAGTGAAAAAGCTCGCGGAACGCGCGATCACCCTCGCCCTATCGTCCATCCAGCAAGAAGTGGAGAAAGGCATTCCGAAGATAATCCACCGCGCGTATGCCGGAGGTCGGCCCCGCGAACGCTCCGCACGTTAATGGAGTGTCCGCGTATCCGGCGATGCCTCACTAAAGCGGACCCCATACATGGCACGCCAACCCTCCCCGCCCGAATCGCAACAAGCTCACTCCGTCCTGGCGAGCATTATCGTCGTGGTTGTCATTGTTGTCGCTTTGTATTGGGCGCGCGTAATCATCATGCCTTTGGCCCTGGCAGTGTTTTTCACATTCGTCCTGACCCCATTGGTTGTAGCCGTTCAGCGTCGCGGCTTGCCCCGAGTGCCGTCAGTGATGCTCGTTGTCGGCGTTTCGCTGATCGCGTTTTCCGCGGTTGGCTTCGTCGTGGGCCGCCAGGTCGTCCAACTCACGCAGAGCCTGCCAGATCACGCCGAACGGATTAAATCCAAGCTCTCGGATCTCAAGCGGTTGATGCCGATCGAAGGGGAGGGACGGCTCGCAGGATTGATGAATGATGTCAACGACACATTCGCCAATCCAAGGGCAGCCACGGAGCCAAATACGCCGGGCAGCCCGCAAACTGTTGTGGTGCAATCGTCGCCATCGTGGGTGGTGCGCACCGAGGCGATGGTCAGCCCCGCGGCGGAGGCACTCGGGCAGGCGGCGTTTATGTTCATCCTTGTCGTGTTTATGCTTCTGAAGCGCGAAGACTTGCGGAATCGAATGATTCGCCTGGTCAGTCAGGGACGGCTAACAACGACTTCCAAGGCCATCGACGAGACTTCCCAGCGCATCAGCCGCTACCTATTTTCGCAGTTCCTTTTGAATTCTTCATTTGGGCTGATCGTCGCCTTGGGACTGTTTCTCATGGGCGTGCCCTATTCACCAGTGTGGGGGTTTACCGCCGTCTTAATGCGTTATGTCCCTTACGTTGGCACGTGGATCGGCGTAATTCCGCCAGCCCTATTCACGTTCGCGGTGTCCGACGGGTGGGGGCTAACACTTGGCGTGTTCGCGCTCTACTTCGGTCTTGAAGCTGTGTGCAATAACGTTTTCGAGCCGCTGCTGTATGGATCCCGATTGGGGCTGTCCCCGGTTGCCCAGCTTGTGGCGACGGCCTTTTGGGCATTCTTGTGGGGCCCGGTCGGAATGATCCTTGCCTGGCCGCTGACGACCTGCGTGTTGATGGTGGGGAAGTATGTTCCGCGCTTGCAGATGTTGAATGTCCTCCTCGGAGACGAACCGGTCCTATCGCCGCGCGTCGCGTTTTTCCAGCGCTTGGCGGCGCGGGACTACGACGAGGCGGCGGACATTGTCGAAAAGGAACTTGCCGGCCATTCCACGGAGAAGGTGTTCGACGACATCCTGATCCCGGCATTGACCGAAGCGCACAAAGATATCAGGCGTGGACTTCTGTCGGATGAGGATCTAATTGGTTTGACCGCTTCAATCCGGGAAATCGCGGAAGATCTTGCCGAATTCAAGCCGGCCGACACCGTAGCTGCCGACGCCGTTGCCGCCAATACGCCGGTCGTTGTCGGGGCGCCCGCTCGGGTGCGCACCCTGCTTGTCCCGGCGAAGGACATTGTTGACCTCACGGCGATTCAATTATTCGGCCGCGTGCTTGACCCGGGGCAGTGGGATGTTGATGTGATTCCGGCCAACACGATGACTTCCGACCTTCTGATGCGAGTGGAAAAATCTCGCCCGGCAGTTGTCATCATCGGCTCGGTGCCTCCGGGAGGAGTCACCCACACGCGCTCCCTTTGTAAGCGAATACACCAGCGCTTTACCGGTGTGAGAATCATCGTTGGCAGGTGGACCGCTTCGGACGAAGACCCGGCAACCGTCGCGCAGCCGCTCCGCGATGCCGGTGCCGACGAGGTGACCGTTACGTTGGAAGAAACACGAGACTCCCTTTACGGGTGGCGAGTCGTGTTCGCGGCTGCGCATGTAACCGTCCAACCAAAGATTGACATGATACCTGCATCAGTTGTGAGTGCGGGATTTGCAAATGGAATCTGTACCCAAACCTGAGGAATAGTCATGGTTGATGTCAAGGATCGTGTCAATGCGACCATCGACACGGCTAGCGAGAAGTCGAACACTGTCGCCGACCAAGCGGCGCACGTGTCAACGGCAGCTACCGAGAAGCAGTTGACCGGCGCGGCCGCCGGTCAAAGTCAAGATGGTGGATTGATGGACACGCTGAAGGACAACGCCGAATCGGCGATTCACTCGGTCGGCGATTTCGTCGGTCACGCACGCGATCGCATCGGCACGTCGGCCGTCAAGGCCGGCGACAAAGTCCAGCACTGGGCGGAGGACGCTTACGACGCGAGCGGCAACTTCCGCAAGGAGGTGGTCGGATTGGTTCGCAAGCATCCAATTGAGTCTCTACTCATCGGACTCGGCGTTGGACTCGGCGTCGGGTTGCTCGTCGGCCGCGTCGTACGGGTCTAACGCGGAACACGCAACTGGTCGAGAAGCCGGCGGCCCAAGCGGCGCCGGCTTTACTGTTCGGTCCGGGTACGCAGCCATTCGGCGACAAAACCACCGATGACATGAATCGCGCGTCGGGGATTTCCTGACAAAGAATTGGGGCAAAGTCTGACTGTGTTCCGGCATGCATCTGCATTACGATTTCTCCATCTTCCCAGTCGGGCAATTAAACCATCCTCAAAGCCGGATTGACCGCGGCTAGCAAATTGCCCTTCGATGCTTCGCCTGCGACTGGTGGCCGGGCCGTCCAGAGACCAAGAAGGAATCGAGAGCGCCCATGACACCTGCATCAATGACCGTCCACCGGCCGCCCGAACTCCGCGTTCTGCGTGAGAACGATGATGGGTTGGCCGGTGAAGCGCTTGATGGGCAGCGTTCGAATGGCGCACCACCTGGCCGAACGAATCCATCGAGACCCGCGCAGACCGGTCCTCCCCGACGGGGTCATTTCCGCTCGACGGGATTTGAACGGTCGGCATTCATTCCAGAATGTTTTGAGCATCAACTCGTGCATGTTGGAGGTGTTCGACCAGATTACGCAAGTGGCGGATTTGCGGTCCACCGTGCTAATCGTCGGCGAAACCGGGACCGGCAAGGAAGAAGTTGCGCGGGCGATTCACCAGTCATCTAACCGCAAGGACGGACCGTTTGTGGCCGTCAACTGCGGAGCGTTGAATGAAAACCTGATTGAGAGCGAGTTGTTCGGCCACGAAAAGGGCTCCTACACCGGCGCGGACGGGAAGCGCAAGGGACGATTTGAGGTAGCTGATGGGGGCACTTTGCTGCTCGACGAGATTGGTGATATGCCGATGGGGATGCAGGTTCGCCTCTTGCGAGTTCTTCAGGAACGCCGCTTCGAGCGGGTCGGCGGGAATAACCCGGTTGCGATCGATGTCCGCGTGATTGCGGCCACGCACCGGAACCTGGAGATCCTGATCAAGGAAGGAAAGTTCCGCGACGATCTGTATTACCGACTGAACGTCATCCGAGTTGACTTGCCACCCTTGCGTGACCGGCCTGAAGACATCCGATTGCTCGCGGCACATTTTTGCCAGAAGTTCGCACGGCCAGGACATTCGGTTGCCGAAATCAGTCCGGAAGCGATTGAAGTGCTATTACGCTGTCCGTGGCCCGGCAACGTGCGGCAACTTGAGAACGCGATAGAGTGCGCATGCGCGATGGCTCGCGATGGCGTCATTCGCCCGACAAATCTCCCGCTGGAATTGACGCGCCGATCGGAGGCGAAGCATCCCTTCCACATTGACCTGACTCGTTCGTTAATGGACCAACTCGCCGAAATGACGGCCTCGTTTGAGAGACGCTACATTCATTTGGTCTTGCGGAAAACGCACGGCCACATTGGCAAATGCGCCAGGCTTTGCGGAGTTTCACGACGAACCATCGCGAACAAGATCGCACAGTACGGGATCGACAGAGCGGAGTTGAAGAAGGAAGAAGAACGGCGATGTATGGTTCGAGCGAAGTCTTGAACCAGTTGAAGCAAGACGCGGAGCGATTTTCGTTGGGCGCTCTGACGTTGGCGACTGAATTGCGAGCGATCAATTAATGCAATGACCGATGGACCTGACGATCATAGGAGAAGCGAATGGAGAACAATCGCGCGAACAAGTCAAAGACCGTTGCCTGCACTAGAACCTTCGACCAGCCGAAAGACCAAACGCCGACCCAATTCGGGGCATTGGTTGTCGATGACGACGACCTGGTGCGTTTGATGCTTCGACTCGCACTCGAGCGCGAAGGTCTCCAGGTATGGGTTGCCGACAATGGCCAAGACGCGATCTCTCTCTATCGGAAGCATCGGGCGAGCATCCATGTCGTGCTGCTCGACGTCCAAATGCCCATTCTCGACGGACCGCACACATTAGATGCCCTTCGCCAAATTGATCCGGATGTCTGCGCCTGTTTCGTGAGCGGGGATACGGGCGAGTACGAACCGGAGGACCTGATTCGCCGAGGTGCCCGGGCCGTCCTTCACAAGCCCTTCCGTGTGAACGATCTCAGGGACGCCGTACGACGGATCATTATGGGGGAACCTCAGGCCCAGTTTGATGCGAGGAATCCCGAATTACGCGCGGCCGTTATGCTCGCAGCGGACTTGCCAGAGCATCAGTTAGCGGAAACAAAGCGGAAAGCTCTCGCAGTTTGAGAGCCCTCGGGAGAGGTGCAAGCTGCTTTTTCTACACCTTGATTCAGCAACCAAACTTGCACCCTCCCGAGCCAATCCACCGGAGGTTTACTCGCGACCGCGGAACATGGCCGCACAGAGTGTAGGAGGAGGTTGCCAATGACCCAAATGCCGATCGTAATCTTGCTGGCCGAAGACGATGACGGCCACGCCAACTTGATCCAACGAAATCTCAAGCGAGCGGGCGTGGCAAACGACATTGCCCACGTCTGGGATGGACAGGAAGCGCTTGACTATGTTTGTCGCCGCGGTATGCACGAATCACGTCCGTTGCGCGGACCGCTCGTCCTGGTGCTCGACATCAACATGCCGCGTGTGGATGGAGTCGAAGTGCTGCGACAGATCAAGACGGACGCCGCGACGGCTACGATCCCCGTCATCATGTTGACTACGACCGATGATCCGATGGAAGTCGATCGCTGTTACCGGCTTGGTTGTAGCGCGTATATCACGAAACCGATCCAGTACGAGGGGCTTGCCGAGACCGTCAAACGGCTTGGGAATTTCCTCGGTATCGTCCGGGTGCCAGTGACAAACGCGTGATTCGTTGGCGTTCAACTGCCAAGTCTGCGGCTGTTTGCACGCTGTACTAATTTCGTCTGCATTCTTGCCACATTGACCGGGCTGGCGGGCAGTCAAGAAACGAGAGCGTTCTTAGGGTAGCAGCGAAGCTAACCAGAGTTCCAAACTGCCAGCGACGCCGCCAGTCTCCATTTCGCGACCGCCATTTCTTCACGCCTCTACCCGCTCCGCCATCGCCAACTCCCCGCCACACGGTGCTCGCTCCATTTACTGGAATCCCCCGGATGCCACAGGCGACCGGTGATTCAGGGATACTTCCAAAACAAATGGAGAGACGAACAATGGGCATTTGCGACAAACGCTTCGACTACACCTACACCGCAGTCAACGATCTCGGCGTCGAGACCGAGCAAGATCGGCGATCCGGCCAGCCGAAGGTCAAGGCCGTCCTGGTCCACGGCGAGCCGCTGGAACCGACCGACAGATTCTGGACGAGTCTGTACGCTCGGTTTGGCTTCTCAGGCTACTTCTTCAAATACTTCCAGCACAATGAAGTTCTGGACCGGATCGCCAAGGTTGAGAACGACCAGGTCCGCGTCTGCATCGAACGCAACCCGGTGGCCGGCAAGAACCGCCTGCTCGCCGTCAGCAGCCCGAACAAACCGTTGGTGCTTTACGACGACCTAATGGCTACCCTCGGCCGGTACGAGGGCCGGAACATCGTCTACGGTGACGGCGTCGTCGAATCGACGCACGTCCCGCGAGCGGGAGCCAATACCTTCAACATCTGCGGCGACGAGTTCTCCAACCGATTCGTCATGTCCGTCCCCGTGGATGGCTACGGATTGCCGAACATCTACCTGTCCCTCCTTCGGCATATTTGCACCAACGGGGCCGTTGGCTACGCCAAGGCGTTTCGCAGTAGCCTCGCACTCGGCAAGGGAAGCGACGACGTGAATTACTCCGTCGTCCGTGCTCTCGAAGGATTTGGAAACGACGAAGGATTCGCGGCCTTGCGGTCGCGCTTCGACGCCGCCGGGAAGTCATGGGCCAGTGTGAACGAGGCCCAATCGCTGTACAAGCATTTATTGAAGATGCTCTACCACAAGCACGTCGGCTGGAGCGGGGCATCCGTTGCCGGCGAGATCGGTATGGCCCCACCCTTTCAGAATGGCATCGTGGCACCGGCCCTCGCCGATAATGCCAAGCTGCCTGAGGAAATCAGCAGCCCCATCATCACCAAGTTCCACGCTCTGACCGGCGATGTCTCGGGGATATATGGGATTAGCAATCCCGATGCACTGTCGGTCAAGCGCCAACGAACACTCCCGACCCGTGCGAAGGTGTATGATCTGCTGAATTTCGTCAGCGAGGTTGCCACCCACCACGCCGATGAGTTCGGTGCCAGGTCGTCGCAGGCGTGGCTAGGGTCGCTCACTAGCGGCGAGTTTGACTTGGAGAACTCGTGCGAGAGCTACGGCGACTTCCGAGACTTCTTCCTCGATAAGAAGCTGGACGGCGAGACCTCCCTGGAAATCCAGCGATTGCAGAATTGACCGCCAACAAGAGCAGCGGCACTCGGATACTTCGCCACCGAGGGCGGGTGCCGGGTGCCGCTGTCGTGTATCCCGAGAGAGACTTGGAACCCAATCACAACGACCAGCAAAAACCCATTCATAAAAGCGCCACGGTGGAAAACAGCCAAGGTGCCAGTATTACGCGGTACAACTGAGCCAGCGACTGGCTGATTCCCCCGCCGATCCAGCCGATCGCCAAAATGTCGGGAGCGGCAAAGATACGACAAGCCTCAGCCCGTTTCCGCAGGTGCCGACACAAATGCGACTCAATCTGATTGAGAAAAAGGTCCGCAGCCAGGCCGACGCCAACCGCATTGGTGTGCCAGAACCCAAGCCGTCCGACGAATCCGACAAAGACTATTTCGACCGGTTGGAGATGCGGGACATCGCCCGGAACGAACTCTTTGCCTCAGCGTTCTGGCTCTTGGAGTCAGGCAAGTTCAAGGAGGCCGACGAGGCGTTTGCCGAATTTCTGCGTCGCACTGACGATGACCGGTCTGCGTTCCTACGTTCGACGGTCATGCAGGCCCGGAAGATACTCAGCACCCCCGCCATCGCAATCGACGGCCCGCCGGAGGCTGACAAGATGGTTTGGATGGTCCTCGACTCAATCGCCAATTTCGGTCATCGCGAATGATCTTGTATTCTGACTGCGACCGCTTCTCGGCTGGCGTTTGATCACTCAATGACATACTCGTCCCACTTGAGGTACACAGGGCGCACAAGAATTCCCCTGTCCCAGTGCTGAGCAGACCTCACCAATATGAGCGAGGGGCGATTCAGGTCCACGTGCCGGTCGATGAAACGAATGGCACTAGCTTAAGCGTTTCGACCCTGAAACGCTGATCGTAATATCCGGCGTTTCGGCTCTGGTGAGCACCGTCCCAATTCGCGTTACCCCTTAAGCTAGTGCCATTCGTCGATGAATGTAGTGGACCCCAAAAACTGGACAGTCGAATAAGCTAGTGTCGGCTGTCCAAGAAGGGGGTTATCGATGGCACGACAACGGAAGTCGCATACAGCCGCGTTCAAGGCTCAGGTGGCCTTGGCGGCGATCAAGGGTGACAAGACGATCAATGAGCTGGCCAGTTTGCACGGCGTGCATCCGACCATGATTCATGGCTGGAAGAAGCAACTGCTCGGCAATGTCGAGGAGTTGTTCGAGCGGGGGACCAAGACATCGACGGTGGATCACGAGGCGATCCAGTCGCAGCTCTACGAGCAGATCGGCCGGCTGCAGACGGAGTTGGATTGGCTCAAAAAAAAAGCTGCCCGCTTCGGTTGAGATCAAGCGGGCGTGGGTCGATCCGACGGACGCAACGTTGAGCGTGAGTCGACAGTGCGAAGTGCTGGGACTGAGTCGATCGAGCTACTACTACGAACCCGGCGCCGAGACGAAAGAGAACCTGGCGTTAATGGAGGAGATCGACCGGGAGTACACCGCCCATCCGTTTTTGGGCAGCCGTCGCATGGCGAAGTTTCTCGGTAGCCAAGGACACGAGGTGAACCGCAAACGGGTGCAACGGCTGATGCGGTTGATGGGCCTGGAAGCGGTCTATCCGAAGCCGAAGTTGTCGGCCGGGGGTGTGGGCCACAAGGTGTATCCGTACTTGCTCCGCAACGTGGCGATCGACCGGGTGGACCAGGTGTGGAGCACGGATATCACCTATGTGCCGATGCCGGCGGGGTTCATGTATCTGACGGCCGTGATTGACTGGTACAGCCGGTACGTGCTTTCGTGGCGGCTATCGAACACACTGGATGTGGAGTTCTGCTTGGAAGCGTTGGAGGAGGCATTGAGCTGTGGCTGTCCGGAAGTATTCAACACGGATCAAGGAGTGCAATTCACGTCGGCATCGTACACTTCGCGACTGGAGGCCGCGGGGGCGAAGGTGAGCATGGATGGCAAAGGTCGATGTCTGGACAACGTGTTTGTCGAGCGGCTGTGGCGCACGGTGAAGTATGAGGAAATCTATCTGTACCGACACGAGACGGTGCCGGAGTTGCACGCAGGCCTGTCGCGGTACTTCCCGTACTACAACCGAGGACGGCAGCATCAATCGTTGGCGTATCGAACGCCGGCGGAGGTTTATGGAGTGGGTCGTCGGTGCGTTTTTTGAGGCATGGCTCGGGTATCCGATGGAATAACAAGCCCCGGCCTCAGTCCGAAGCCGGGGCAGGTCGCCATCGGCGTACCGTCGACCGGGCTATCCCTTGGCTGGTTGCTCGCCAGCAGAGCCAACCTCCGTTTCACCCGGCAAGCGGGAGATAACGGACACGTGGGCCACAGACAAGAGCAAGTCGAAAGAAGCGATTGGAGGACTGGGAAAAGTGTAGCTTAAATTCGCCCGGTTTTTGTCCAAAGAATGGGGTCCACCTCAGTTTGGCTTCCGGCCAAAGTTCCTCGATCACGGCTGGGTAGAGGGGCGATCCATCGCTGATGACTATTTTGGGCTGGAATCCGTGGGTTTTTAGGTTGTTCAGAAAGGACCGCATGTGGTCATGGTCGTTGCGGGACACTAACGCGAACCCCACCACCATGTCCGCAATCGGGTCGGTGGCCATCAGCAACGTGCGGTCGCCAAGATGCAGTTCGTCGATGCACAGCGTTCCCGAAAACCGTTCTTGGGTCCATCGGCGATACTCCGCCATGTTGACCTGGCCGACCTTCCATTCCAGACACTGGTAGACATAACCCTCAGACAGTTTTAAGCGAAAGTCACGCTGGAGCGAATGGAGAAGCCGGTCGACGGACAGGTTGTCTTCAATCAGGCGACGAACCACCAAGTCGCGGACCCGGTTGGAGTAGGTGGCCCAGGGCTCGACATCGACGGCATCTGGTGGCGGGCAGGAGCGAAAGGTCTTGCAACAACCGCAGGTGGCTCGATATTCTGCCATGCGCAGTTCGATGGTGCAGACGCCTCCTGCGGGTTCGACGTCCACAACGAAGCGGGAGGGGAGGTATCCTTTGCGTCGTCCCTCTTGCCCGCAGTGCGGACAGGGTTGGCGTTTGGGAGCGCATTTCACGACCTTGATGCGACCGACAATGGCGTCCATGCCTGTGTCCCCGTGTGCCGTCCTGGAAAACACACACGTAAGGACACAGGCATTTTCAAGCTACCTCAACTTGCCCAACCTTCCCAACGGGCTGTCGTATTCAGTGAGAAGTGTCGAATTTAAGCTACACTTTTCCCAGTCCTCCAATCGCTTCTTTCGACTTGCTCTTGTCTGTGGCCCACGTGTCCGTTATCTCCCGCTTGCCGGGTGAAACGGAGGTTGGCTCTGCTGGCGAGCAACCAGCCAAGGGATAGCCCGGTCGACGGTACGCCGATGGCGACCTGCCCGGCTTCGGACTGAGGCCGGGGCTTGTTATTCCATCGGATACCCGAGCCATGCCTCAAAAAACGCACCGACGACCCACTCCATAAACCTCCGCCGGCGTTCGATACGCCAACGATTGATGCTGCCGTCCTCGGTTGTAGTACGGGAAGTACCGCGACAGGCCTGCGTGCAACTCCGGCACCGTCTCGTGTCGGTACAGATAGATTTCCTCATACTTCACCGTGCGCCACAGCCGCTCGACAAACACGTTGTCCAGACATCGACCTTTGCCATCCATGCTCACCTTCGCCCCCGCGGCCTCCAGTCGCGAAGTGTACGATGCCGACGTGAATTGCACTCCTTGATCCGTGTTGAATACTTCCGGACAGCCACAGCTCAATGCCTCCTCCAACGCTTCCAAGCAGAACTCCACATCCAGTGTGTTCGATAGCCGCCACGAAAGCACGTACCGGCTGTACCAGTCAATCACGGCCGTCAGATACATGAACCCCGCCGGCATCGGCACATAGGTGATATCCGTGCTCCACACCTGGTCCACCCGGTCGATCGCCACGTTGCGGAGCAAGTACGGATACACCTTGTGGCCCACACCCCCGGCCGACAACTTCGGCTTCGGATAGACCGCTTCCAGGCCCATCAACCGCATCAGCCGTTGCACCCGTTTGCGGTTCACCTCGTGTCCTTGGCTACCGAGAAACTTCGCCATGCGACGGCTGCCCAAAAACGGATGGGCGGTGTACTCCCGGTCGATCTCCTCCATTAACGCCAGGTTCTCTTTCGTCTCGGCGCCGGGTTCGTAGTAGTAGCTCGATCGACTCAGTCCCAGCACTTCGCACTGTCGACTCACGCTCAACGTTGCGTCCGTCGGATCGACCCACGCCCGCTTGATCTCAACCGAAGCGGGCAGCTTTTTTTTTGAGCCAATCCAACTCCGTCTGCAGCCGGCCGATCTGCTCGTAGAGCTGCGACTGGATCGCCTCGTGATCCACCGTCGATGTCTTGGTCCCCCGCTCGAACAACTCCTCGACATTGCCGAGCAGTTGCTTCTTCCAGCCATGAATCATGGTCGGATGCACGCCGTGCAAACTGGCCAGCTCATTGATCGTCTTGTCACCCTTGATCGCCGCCAAGGCCACCTGAGCCTTGAACGCGGCTGTATGCGACTTCCGTTGTCGTGCCATCGATAACCCCCTTCTTGGACAGCCGACACTAGCTTATTCGACTGTCCAGTTTTTGGGGTCCACTACAGAAACCGAAGCGCACAAATCTCGCGCAGGTTCGACTAGTAAGAGGCAGTTTTGCCATCCTTGCTGTTAACCGGCATGTCGGAGGCTCGAAACCCGCTCGCGGAGTATTAACAGTTTCCGTGGCGACTCGATTGCAAACCATTGGCCGCAACGTTTATAGTTACCAGCGGTCCTGTCGTTTCTTGACAATCGCATGGCGTTCAGGAGTCGGGAATTGAGGTGCACACCACTCGATTTGCATGTGCGATCCTACCTGCGCCTGTGCGGGACGCGTCTTACAGAAACCGCGAACTGCGAAGGGACCATGTCTAGCTAGGCATAAAATCAGATCGCTACCAAGATTACACCGACTTTGCCGCGATGGTCGGAATCGGGCATCGGAAGTGCGTTCCGATAGTTGATTCCGATCGAAGGATGCCGCGATGACATTGACCGCTCCGAAAACGCATCGTCCTGACGCTCTTTCCGCTGCTGGCTCTCTTGCTGATTCTCGGCACCGCCGGGGTCGGTTGCTCTATCATCTTGGCACTCGCATCCGATGCCATTCTGCGCGAGAATTACGACAGCGTCATCGCGATGGAACATCTCGGCGACGCATTGGAGCGTATCGATTCTTCGTTTCAGTTCACGCTTGCCGGTCAGGAAGCGAAGGCGCGAACCCAGTACGACGCGGAACTGGAAGACCTATCGCGACAATCTGCATTTCGAGCAGGGGAACATCACCCTCCCTGGCGAAAAGGAACTGGTTGACGAATTGACGACTCTGACGGAGCGTTACCAACAGCAGGGAACGGCCTTCTACGCGCGCGCCGCCGACGATCCACGCCGCAACGCAGATTATTTTGCCGATGGCGGCCTCCTCGAGACGTTCACGAGAATCAAATCGGTCGCGGGTCAAATTGCCCGGATCAATCAAGACCACATGGAAGAAGCCAGCCGCGACGCGCATCGGACGGCCGTGCGTTCGCTCGTCGGTTTCGCTGTTGGCATGGTGCTTTGCATTGCTTTGGGCGGTTTCGGCATCTGGTACATTTTCCACACTGTGCTAAGTCCCATCCGGGCGGTGACGAAATCGGCCGAGGGGATCAGCACGGGCAACTTCGATCAGATCGTTCCGTACCTTTCCGGAGACACTCTCGGCCAGTTGGCCGCGGCGTTCAACCAATGACGCAGCGCCTCCGCGAAGAACGCGCAGTCAACGGAGGAGCGCACCAAGGAACTCGTGCAAACGACCGAAGCTCTTCGCACCGAGATCAGCGAGCGCGAACAGATGGAACGCGAGCTTCGGCAGATGGCGGCGATCGTCGAATCGTCCGACGATGCCATTGTCGAGTCAAAGCCTTGACGGCACCATCACGAGCTGGAACAAGGGCGCCGAACGGATTTACGGCTTCGCCGCCAACTGGGTCATCGGTCAATCGCAAACCATTCTCGTTCCGCCCGATCACGAAAACGAGTCGCCCGCCATCCGTGAGCGAATCGAACGGGGCGAGCACGTCGACCACTTCGAAACTGTGCGCAGAACGAAGGACGGGCAGAAGGATCTTCGTGTCGCTGACGTACTCTCCCGTCAAGGACGAGGCGGGAAGGATTATCGGCGTGGCCAGCATTGCCCGCGACATCACCGAGCGCAAACGCGCGGAGGAGGCGCTGCGCCAGCGCTTCGGCTTACAACCGCCGCTTGCTGGAAGCCAGCCTGGATCCACTGGTCACCATCGGTCCGGACGGCAAGATCACCGATGTCAACGCGGCCACCGAAGCGGCGACCGGACGCCCTCGCTCGGAGTTAGTGGGAACAGATTTCGCCGACTATTTCACGAAGCCCGAAAAAGCCCGTGCGGGCTACCAGCAAGTATTCAGCGAAGGCGCCGTTCGCGATTACCCACTGGAACTCCGGCACCGGGATGGGCATGTCATCTCGGTCCTCTACAACGCTGCGGTCTTCCGCGATGAGGTCGGCAACGTTGTCGGCGTGTTCGCGGCGGCCCGCGACATCAGCGCGCAAGAAAGCTGAATTGGCATTGCGCAAGAGTGAAGAAAACCTCAAGCAGGCACAAGCAATTGCCCACATTGGAAGCTGGTACCTCGACATCTCTCGCAATGAACTCGTCTGGTCCGATGAGACGTATCGCATCTTCGGCGTGTCGCCGGCCACGCCATTGACCTATGAGAAGTTCCTGTCCTTCGTTCACCCCGACGACCGCGATCTTGTGGGCCGAGCGTGGACCGCGGCGATGCGGGGCGCGCCGTACGATCTCGAACACCGCATCCTGGTCGGCGGACAAACGAAGTGGGTTCGCGAGCAAGCGAAACTTGAAATCGATGCCGCCGGCCAAGTGGTCACTGGCATCGGCACCGCACACGACATCACCGAGCGTAAACAAGCGGAGGAAAAAGTCCGGCGACTCGCACAACTGGAATCCGCGATCGCCGAATTGGGCCAGCGGCGCTTCGGTCGGAATCGACGGCCAGCTTGCTGGATGAAGCCGTCGGCGTTGTCGCCAAGAACCTCGACGTCGATTTCTGCAACGTCCTCGAGTTGCTCCCAGGCGGTGAAGAGTTGCTGCTGCGGGCGGGCGTTGGCTGGAAAGATGGATTGGTGGGCCAGGCGAGGGTCAAGGCTCAGGGCACCCAGCCGGGGTATGTGATCCAGAGCGAAACGCCCCGTGATCGTGAAAGATGCGGCGACGGAGACTCGATTCGCTTTACTGCCCAGAATGCTCGGCGAGGATGTCGTCAGCGCACTGAGTGTGGTCATCGCCACGCCGGAAGGTCCCTACGGCGCCTTGGGCGCCCACAGTCGGCGGCAGCGGACCTTTACGCAGGACGAGGTCAATTTCCTCCAGGCGGTCGCAAACGTGCTGGGCTCGGCAATTCAGCGCGAGCGGTCGGAGGAACGATTGCGCCGCAGCAATCGCGCCCTTGTGGCACTCAGCAACTGCAATCAAGCCTTGATCCGGGCCACGGACGAGACAGCCTTGCTTGCAACGAGATCTGTCAGATCGTCGTTGAACAGGCAGGCTATCGCCTCTGCTGGGTCGGTTATGCCGAGCACGATGAGGCCAAGACGGTCCGGCCAGTGGCCCAGGCGGGGTTCGAGGAAGGCTATTTGAAGACGGTGAATGTCACCTGGGCGGATACCGAACGTGGCCAAGGTCCGACGGGAACCTGCATTCGGACGGGTCGGACGGTAGATGGTGCGGAACATGGCCACCGACCCTCGCTTTGCTCCCTGGCGTGCGGAGGCCCTGAAACGTGGGTACGCGTCGAGCATTGGAATCCCACTAGTGGGCGACTCGATTCCGTTCGGCGCCCTGACCATCTATGCTTCGGAACCCGACGCCTTCGGCGACGAGGAAGTGCAGCTTCTGACCGAATTGGCCGGCGACCTGGCATTTGGCGTCATGACGTTGCGCACCAAGGCGGAGCGCAAGAAGGCAGTGGAACTCCAGGCGGCTCACGAGCGTGAGATCGAGATCGGGTCCGAGATTCAGCAAGACGCTGCTGGTCGATCCGCTGCCCACCGATCTTCGCGGCCTTCGCGTGGCCGCGCTGAGCGTTCCTTCGCAGCATGTTCGACGGCGATTTCTACTACTTTTACAAGCACGAGGATCAGTGCGTTGATTTGATCGTCGCGGATGTGATGGGCAAGGGCATCCCGGCCGCGCTCCTGGCCGCGGCGACGAAGAGCCACTTTCTCGAAGCTCTTTGCTCATCTGCTGGACGCGTCGCCGGCCGGCGTTTTGCCCCAGCCCAAGCGAAATCGTCACGCAGGCCCACGCCGTCATGGCCCAGCATCTGATCGAGTTGGAGAGTTTTGTCACGCTCTGTTACGTTCGCATTCGATCCGGACCGGCAATCTCATCGAGTTTGTCGATGCGGGACACACGGGGCTCGATTCATTGCAAGGCGGCAACGGGCCGCTGTGAGGTCTTGCACGGGGACAACTTGCCGCTCGGCTTCCGAAAAGGGGAGATCTACAACCAGCAATCCGTTTCGTTTGAACAGGGCGATCTGCTGGTGCTTTACTCGGACGGCGTGACCGAGACGCGCAATCGCGCGGGCGAGTTGTTCGGCCTGAGATCGGTTGACGCAATGTATCGAGAGCAACAACGGGCTGGAGCCTGAAGACCTGGCGAAGTGCCATTCGCGAACGCCGTTTTCGCCTTTGCGCGAGTCAGAGTTGCCGACAGATGATCTGACTTGCGTGGTCATCAGAATTGTCGAAAGCGAACGCCCTGAATCGTGCGCGATCTTGGACGATTCGCAGCGACTTCCAGGAGCTTGGGCGTGCACGCGAGTTCGTCCGCACCTTTTGCCGCAACCTCCCAGGTCCGAAGCTCGATGAAGATTACGTTGGCAAGCTGGAACTTGCGGTCACCGAAGCTGCAGCAATATCATGAAGCATGCCTATCACGGACGGACCGACCAGCAGATTCATTTGGAAGCGGAAGGCTTCCCCGACCGAATCTCGATTCGGCTGCATCATTTGGGAGACCCGTTTGACCCATCGAGCGTCCCGCAGCCTCGCCTCGATGGTTCGCAAGAATCCGGTTTCGGCGTCTATCTCATCACCCAAAGCGTCGATGTGCGTGCGCTACTATCGCGATGAACGGGGAAGAAGCTGCATCGCTTTGACGAAGAATCGCTAGTTGCGACGATGCAACGGAGATCACATGGAAATTCATGGTTGAGAAGGTGAATGATGTTGCCGTTGTGGCCATTCCGGTGGCGGAGTTGGATGCCGCCAATACGGCGGAATTCAAACGCGACATGGCGCCGGTGTTGGATGCCCATACGAAAGTCGTCCTCGATCTGACCAAGCTGCGCTTCATCGACAGCTCCGGATTGGGCGCCTTCATCTCCTGCTTGCGGAAGCTCAACGAGAAGAAAGGCGACTTGAAACTCTGCGGCATGTCGAAGCAGGTCCGCGCGGTCTTCGAATTGGTGAGAATGCACCGCATCTTCGACATCTATGGCACACGCGAAGAGGCGGTGCGTGCGTTTCAAGCCTGAAGCAAACTGTCGAAGCCTCTCGGTCACAAATTCCACCAAAAGCGGTCGATGACCAATCAACAAGCTGCTGATACCCGGTGCAGTGCAAGCCATCGAAGAGTCGATTCGGCATCACGTCAAGTACTCACTGGGAAAGGCCTGGCGCGAACTCGCCCACGAAGGACCTCTTCACGGCAGTCGCGCTGTCGGTGCGCGATCGCATGGTCGAGCGGTTGCTGGAAACCGAGGAACGATATCGCCGCGAGGATCCCAAGAGCCTGGCCTACTTGTCCATCGAGTTCCTGCTCGGCCAATCACTCGGGAACAACCTGATCAATCTCGGCATTCGCGAGTCGTACCGCCAGGCATTGCAAAACCTGGGCGCCGATCTGGCCGAGATCGAGGAGAGCGAGGACGATGCCGCGCTCGGCAACGGCGGCCTCGGCCGGCTGGCCGCGTGCTTTCTCGACTCGCTCGCCACGCTCGGACATGCCCGCTACTGGCTACGGCATTCATTACGAGTATGGCCTCTTCAAACAGGAAATCGACAACGGCGATCAACGCGAGAAGCCGGACAACTGGCTGGCGAACGGCACCCCCTGGGAGATCGCCCGCCCGGATGAAGCCTGCCTGGTTCCGATCTATGGCCGCATCGAGCATGCCGTCGATCGCGCCGGCGGCTACAACCCGATGTGGCTCGATTGGAAACTGCTCGTCGGCATTCCCCACGATCTGCTCATTCCGGGCTACGGCGGACGGACCGTCAATCGCCTGCGGCTCTTTGCCGCCCGCGCCTCGCGCGATTTCGACATGCAGATCTTCAACGACGGCGACTACTTCAAAGCCGTCGAGCAGAAGATCTCATCCGAGACGATCTCCAAGGTGCTCTATCCTTCGGATGCCGTCGTCGCGGGCCGGGAATTGCGGCTGATGCAAGAATACTTCCTCGTCGCCTGCGCCGTCCGCGACATCGTTCGCAGATACGAGCAGCATCACACGACGTTCGACGAATTCGCCGGCAAGGTCGCGATTCAACTGAACGACACGCATCCCGCACTGGCGGTCGCGGAGCTGATGCGGCTCCTTGTCGATGAAAAGAGACATCGCCTGGGAGGAAGCGTGGAAAATCACGCAGGCGTGCATCGGCTTCACGAATCACACGCTCGCGCCGGAGGCCCTGGAAAAGTGGCCCGTGCCGTTGCTGGAAACAGTGTTGCCCCGACACATGCAGACTCATCCATGAAATCAACCACCGCTTTCTCGATCGGGTCTCGGCAGCTTATCCGAACGACGCCGACCGGCTCCGGCGAATGTCGCTGATCGAAGAGTCCACGCCCAAACAGGTGCGCATGACTCATCTGGCGATCGTCGGCAGTCATTCGATCAACGGCGTTTCCGCGCTTCACACGGAGTTGATCAAGACTGCACTCGTGCCCGATTTTGCCGAGTTTGTGGCCGGAACGATTCAACAACAAGACCAATGGCATCACGCAGCGCCGCTGGCTATTGAAAGCGAATCCGCTGCTGGCCGATTTGATCCGCTCACACATCGGGGACGGTTGGATCACCGATCTGTGCCAGCTTCGCGGTTTGGAGAAGTGGGCAACGGATGCGACTTTTCAGGACGAGTTTCAGACGCATCAAGCAACCGAACAAGGAAAAACTCGCCAAGCTCATCGCCGATAGCTTGCCGGTCAAGGTGGATCCCGATTCTCTCTTCGATATCCAGGTCAAGCGAATCCACTCCTACAAGCGGCAGCTTCTCAACGTGATGCACATCATTGACTGAATATCTGGCGTTGATCGAAGATGGCCGACATCCGGCCGTGCCCCGGACCTACGTTTTTGCCGGCAAGGCGGCGCCCGGTTATTGGGCGGCGAAGCAGATCATCAAGCTGATTCATCGTGTCGCCCGAGTGATCAACGGCGACCCGCGGGCAAGCGATTGGATCAAAGTCGTGTTCTTGCCCGACTACCGCGTATCGCTGGCGGAGAAGATCATCCCCGCCGCCGATCTCAGCGAACAGATTTCCACGGCCGGCATGGAAGCGTCGGGAACCAGCAACATGAAGTTCGCCCTCAACGGCGCGATCACGATCGGCACGCTCGACGGCGCCAATATCGAAATCCTGCATGAGGTGGGCAAAGAGAATATCTTCATCTTCGGGTTGACGGCAAGGGAAACGAAGGAACTGCGAGACCATCGGTCGTTTAGTCCGCGGGAGTACTACGAACGCAGCGAGCGTCTACGTCGAGTCGCGGACAGCTTGGCCAACGACCGCTTTGCACCGAATGAGCCAGGGCTATTTACCTGGATCAAAGACACGTTGCTCGGCGATCACGACGACTATTTTCACCTGGCGGACTTCGAGAGCTATGTCGCGGCCCAGGCAAGCGCGGCCCAGGCGTACGGTGATCGAAACCGCTGGTCGCAAATGACGATCTTGAACGTCGCCCGTATGGGGAAATTCTCCAGCGACCGCACCATCGAAGAGTATGCCCGCGAGGTCTGGGGACTTGAGAGCGTGTGACCGCGGCTGGAGAACGATGAAGACTGATAACCAGCTCGCCGAATTGGAGCGCCTGCTCAGCCTGTGCGAGGTGCAGGCAATCCGCTCGGGTGTTCCCTATCCTTTGGGCGCGCATGCCCGTGGCGACGGCGTCAATTTCGCCATCTTTAGCCGGCACGCCCACGGCGTCTGCCTCGAACTCTTTGACCAACTGGAAGACGCCAAACCGAGCCGCAGCATCATCCTTGACGCGGCCCGCAACAAGACCGGGGACATCTGGCACGTGTGGTTGGAGAAGATCAAGCCCGGCCAGCTCTACGGCTATCGCATCGCCGGCCCGTACGCTCCCCACGAGGGGCACCGGTTCAACCCGAACAAATTGTTGGTCGACCCGTGTGCGACCGCGATCGCGCAACTTCCCGGCCGCGACTTTCGAGCGGCTCTCGGTTACGATCCAACATCGCCACTTAAGGACCTGTCTCTGTCCGACGTCGACAACGCCGGCACGGCGCCGAAGTCCGTCGTCACCCATGCAGATTTCGACTGGCAAGGCGACCAGCCGCTCCGCCACCCGTGGGAGTCGACCGTCATCTACGAGCTTCACGTTCGCGGCTACACCATTCATCCCACTGCGAACGTTTCGTTTCCTGGGACCTATCGCGGACTGATCCACAAGATCCCGTACCTGAAAGAACTCGGCGTGACCGCGGTGGAGCTGATGCCGGTCCAGGAGTTCAACGAGCATCAGCACAATCGAGTTGACCCGCTGACGGGCGAGCCATTGAAAAACTATTGGGGCTATGATCCGATCGGTTTCTTCGCACCCAAAGCGTCTTACGCGAGCGTCAACACGGTCGGCGCGCAGGTGCTTGAATTCAAGGAGATGGTACGCACTTTCCACCGAGCAGGAATCGAAGTCATCCTCGACGTCGTTTTCAACCACACCGTGGAAGGCGATCAGTTGGGTCCAACAGTCTCTTTTCGCGGGATCGACAACGCGATCTACTACTGGCTCGACGACGACAAGCGGTTCTACCGCGACTTCACCGGCACGGGGCACTCGGTCAACGCGGCTCATCCTGTAGTGCGCGACCTCATTCTCGACGCGCTGCGTTACTGGGTGATGGAGATGCACGTCGATGGCTTCCGCTTCGACCTGGCTTCGGTGCTCGGTCGCGACCGTGAAGGCCGCGTCCTGGCGGACGCGCCGTTGCTGGAACGCATCGCCGAGGACCCGATCCTGCGCGACGCGAAGCTCATCGCTGAAGCGTGGGATGCCGCCGGCGCCTATCAGGTCGGCAGCTTTTCCCACAGCCGCTGGGCAGAGTGGAACGGTCGTTTTCGCGATGATGTGCGGCGGTTCTGGCGGGGGGACGAAGGAATGCTGGCCGCCTTCGTCAGCCGGATCTGCGGCAGCTCGGATCTGTATCAGACTTCCGGGAAAGGGCCGCAGTGCAGCATCAACTTCGTCACCTGCCACGATGGATTCACGCTGAACGACCTGGTCAGCTACGCGCACAAACACAACGAGGCCAACGGCGAGGACAATCGCGACGGCTCCGACGAAAACTATAGCGCGAACTTTGGCATCGAAGGAGATTCCGATGACTCGGCCGTCGAGGCGATGCGCCGACGGCAGATCAAGAATTTCCTTTTGACTCTTGCGGTCTCGCGGGGCGTGCCGATGCTTGTCGCCGGCGACGAGTTCCGCCGCAGCCAGCGGGGCAACAACAACGCGTACTGCCAGGACAACGAGACGAGCTGGGTCGATTGGTCGCTACAGGAGCGGCACGACGAGATCTTCCGTTTCGCTCGTCGCGCACTCGCATTTCGTCGAACAAATGCCGCACTTCGTCGGGAAGTCTTCTACACGGGTGACGACATCCAGTGGTTCGATCCGAAGGGGAACTCTCCCCATTGGTCCGATCCCCAACAAAAGTCCGTCGCGTGTCTGGTTCGCGGTCAGGATGAACCCGACCTGTACCTCATGTTCAACGCCGATAAAGCGCCGATGAATTTCGTATTACCGATGCTCTCGACGGGACCGTGGAAGCTGGTCGCGGACACCGCTTTATCGTCGCGCGATTTCAGTGGCCCGGAAGGCCATCTCTCCGAGCCGACGAGCTACCTCGTGGAATCCAACTCCAGTGTCATCCTGGTCGCGGCCTGATCGTGGCAGCTTGGATCGGAACGCTCACCACTAGCGGAGCCAGCCCTTCGCCATGAATGTGTAGAGCACGCCCAGTATCAGAAACAGCGTGACGAACGCGATCTGCCCGAGCGTCACCGGCCACGGCGCCTCCGCCAGGTTCATGCCGAGCAGTCCACCGATGATCGCCGGGATAAGCCCCAGTGTGGTCACGATCGCCACGAGGCGCATGAATCGATTGGTTTCGTGCGCCGCCACGTTGATGTGCAGGTCGATGAGCGACAGCACCGATTCACGTGCATTGACGATGGTGTCGTGGAGATAGTCGGCTTCCTCGGTGAGTCGATTTGCCTCCGCACGGCCCTCCGCGCTGAGACCGGGCAGCGAGCGTCGTCCCTCGGCGAGCATCTTGAGCAGGCGGTGCAATCGCCAGAGGTCGCCCTTGGCCATCGCGATCGCCCGTTTCAGCCGGAAGGTCGCCTCGAAAAAGCGTTCGGGGCTTTCGTCCGCCGGCAGCGATTCGAGTTCGCGCACTTCGCGCTCCAGACGGCCGGCGAGTTCCTCACTTCGCTCCAGGATCCGGCGTACGAGATCGAGTGCGCATCGAGGCCCCCAAGGCACGGCCGCGAGGCCTTCCGGTATTCTCTGAAGGTCGAGCGGATGTAACGCGAGCGACAGCATGTCGTCCTGCGCGATGAGGAGCAAGATTGGGTCCCGGTGCAGAATGTCGGCGTCCGCGGGAACAGAGAGGCTGAGTGCGGACCAGCGCGGGCCCGATTCCAGCCGCGGATAGCTCGATTCGTGCAGGGCGGCCTCGACCATCACATGCGGCACTCCCACCGCCTGAGCGGCCTCGCGAAGCTTTTCGGGGGACAGGTTCGAAACGTGGATCCACTCACTTTCAGGCGACGCGGCCCAACGAAGCAGATCCGCCCACTCGGCCGGCTGCACCGAAGCAGATTCGCTCGACAAGCAAGTCACCTGCGGAGGGCCGGCCGGCATCGTTCGTGTGGCGGTGACGGCCGGCGGGGTGATTCCGTGACCGGCGCGCACGCCGAAGAGCAGCACGCGGAATAGCCGAAGGATACGCAGCGCAGGCGCCGAACGTGCCACAGAGGCGGCGGGAATCAATGATGCGACGGCGGCGACGACGATCGCCGCATCAAGAATACGCCAAGGATCCGAGACGAATGCCCGCTTGTCCGCAGCCAGGGACCAGTGAACCGCGTACTCGACTGCGAACACGACAATGATCACCCACTCGAGCACATCGAGCGCGAATTCGACTGCGAAAGGAAGCGGGAACAGGAGCGGGGCCAGTCCCGCGCCGAGCGCCGCAAGGGCGAGAAAGCCCATCACGGCTTCGCTCAGAATGGCGGACAGTCGGCGAATCACAATTGACTCGAGGGAATGCGTCACATTTTCATTTTACAATCGTGATCCGGACATCCCCCTCACGGCGAAGGACGTTGACCCCGACATCGCCGTTGTGCCGCACGAGTAATAAGTCCACCGTCGCGCCAGCGACCTCCAAATTGTGGATGCGGAGTTCGGGAATGAAATTGGGCAGGTACGGGCCGGTAAAGATAGCCTCGCGATTGACGCCATCCACGGTCAGACCAAGGCAGGCTTGGACGGAGAGGAAAATTGATGCTGCGGCCCACGCCTGGGGAGCGCACGCCACCGGGTACGGGGTCGGGCCCTCTCCAGGGTCTCGATCGAATCCACAGAACAACTCGGGCATCCGATTGAGATCGAAATATGTCCCGGCTTCGAACAGCCCGGTGAGAATCCGCACCGCCAGACCCATCATCCCGTACCGGGCGAATCCCAGGGCAATCAGGGCGTTGTCGTGCGGCCAGACCGACCCGTTGTGGTACGCCATCGGGTTGTAGTGCCGTTCTACCGCGGCCAGCGTCCGCACGCCCCATCCCGAGAACGACTCCGGGGCCATCAACCCACGGGCCACTTGAGCGGCCCGATCAGGAACTGCGATACCGGTGAACAGGCACTGGCCGACGTTCGACGATCGGACTCGACATTGCCGCTTCTTACCGTCCAGGGCCAGGGCGTAAGTGCCGAGGTCGTCGCACCAGAAAACTTGCTCGAACCGCTCCCGTAGTTCGTTCGCTTGCCGGTTGAGTTTGGCCGCCAGGTCGGGCTTGCCGAGGGCCGGGGCGGTCGTTCGGCGAGTGCACGGCCCCTTGGTGGAACCACGACATTCGGCCAGTCGACTTCAAGCTTCCGATACACGGACAAGTAGTCCTGCGCCATCCAGGCAGCATCGAAGCGATCCTCGAACGACCGCCGACAAGCTTGGCGACTCAATCTCCCGACACGACCGACTGCATCCACCGCTTCGGGCACATCGTCCACGACGAAGCCGGTCACGCCGTCAGTCATCACTTCCGGCACCGAACCCCGACGGAAGGCCACCACCGGAGTGCCGCACGCCATCGCCTCGGTCATCACCAGCCCAAACGGCTCGGCCCATTTGATTGGGAACAGGGCGGCGTGAGCGTTGCCGAGGAATTCGTCCTTGGCCCGGCCGCCGACCTCCCCGACGAAATCCACCCACGGGCTGACCCGAAACAACGGCTCGATCACCTCCTCGTAATAAAGGGCCTCTTCCGTGTAGATCTTGGCCGCCACCTTGAGCGGCATCCCGGCCCGACGGGTGATCTCGACCGCCGTGTCCACGCCCTTCTCGGGTGACAACCGGCCGAGGAATGCCAAGTACTTTCCCGGTGTTTCGCGGAACGTCTGACTGTCCCGCGGCAGCCCGTGGTACACGGTCCTGACCCAGTTCACGTTCCGGAGCGGTCGCCGCTGGTCGTTCGAGATTGAAACGAGCGGAACACGCGGGTATGCGTCGAGCAAGGCCTGGTGGTCCGGTGCGTGCATTCGACCATGCAGCGTCGTGACCGTGGGACACGGCAGTCGGTCCACGACCGGGAAGTGTACGTAGTCGAGATGCCAGTGGATCACTTCAAATCGGTGTGCCTCACGAGTAACCAATTCAACTTGCCGGACATGGTGCGGGAGCGTTTCGCGGCAGCTCGGTTCCTGCCACAACGCCCGCGGGCAGCACTGGACCAGCCGGCCACTCGTCACCGAGTCGCCGCTCGCGAACAGGGTAACCTGATGTCCCTGACGAACAAGCTCCTCTGTCAAGTAAAAAATGACCCGCTCGGTCCCGCCGGGTAAGCAGTTGAAAAGTTGGTGGAACCTTTGTATACAAAAGGCGATTTTGATGCGTTCGCCCGAAACCCTTACCGAGGATCGGGCCGTGGTCAGGACCAAGACCCCCGAACAGGACAGCCAAGCACGTCAACTCGCCGAGGACATTCGACTCCAGTCGGCCGAGATTCTCCAGGAAGTCGCCGACTTGCTGGCGGCGGTTCCGGACGAAGAACTCTTCGGCGACAACGAGTTCGTCGTCCGCAAGAAGGTGCTCCGGATCGTCGCCTCCGCCTATCAAGGCGCGGGTGAATCAAAAAAAAACGGCTACGAGACGTCGAGCATCGACTGCCCGCGCTGCGGCCAAACCGCCGGCTTCCACGGATTCCGGGAACGAAACCCTTTGACTCTCGGCGGCACGGTGACCTGCTCGCGGGCCTACTATTACTGCCGGTCGTGCGGCCGCGGGTCGTATCCATGGGACCAGAAAGTGGGCCTGACCGACCAGAACCTGACGCCGGCCGTGGAACGGCTGGCCACCTTGACTGGGGCGATCGCCGACAGCTTCGAGAAGGGCGGTGAACTGCTGGAAGAGACGGCCGGGATTCACTTGAGCGAATCGACGATGCAACGGACGACCGAGGCGGTCGGCCAGCGCATTGTCGAGACCTATGCGAAGGGAGGCACCTTCGGCCCGGCTCATCCGTGGAAGTGGTATTTCGACGCGTGGAACCGGACCGTGGCCTACATCGCCCTCGATGCCACCGGGGTGCGCCAGCAGGGAAAACACGGCGAAAAAGTCGATGGCCGCATGGCCCAAGTCGGCATGATCTTCAATCCCTTGCCCGACCCCGAGCGCGTCTTCGCGAACCTGCCGAAGCCGGGTGCCCGCATGCCAGCGCGGTATGTCAGCGGCCTGTACCCGTTGGCCGAGATGGGCCCGCTGTTACGCCGGCAAGCGGCGCAAGTGGGAATGGACGATGCCGAGGTTTGGGTTGCTCTGACCGATGGCGGCGCCGGCCTGGAAGACTTCATGGCCACGAACTTCCCGCGGGTGTCGGCGGTGATCCTCGACTTCTGGCATGCGGCGGAATACTTGGCCAAGCTGGCGAAAGTGCTGCACGCGAAGGAGGACGAGAAGGCGAAAGCCCAAACGGAACAATGGAGTCGGATCTTGAAAGACGAAGGGGGTACGGCGATGATCGCGGTGCTCCAAGAATGGGATTGGCCCGAGCGCGTCGTCGGTCTGAAGCCTGCCCTTCAGGAAGTGCTGACCTACTTCCGCAATCAGGAAGGGCGCATGGACTACCCGACCTACGAAGCCAATGGCTGGTACATCGGCTCCGGGGCCGTGGAAAGCGCCTGCAAGACGGTTGTCGGTCAACGCCTGAAAGGCGCGGGAATGCGCTGGCGGGAATCCGGTGCTCATGAGGTCTGCCACGTCCGAGCGCTCTATCGGAGCGAACCAGGACAGTGGCAATCATTCTGGCGGCGGGACATTCACCCTTGATACAAATGTCAACCAACTAATGGGACGCTCACCCGGTCCCGCATAAAGTTTTGGCGGAATGCTTCCGAAAAGCGGTGCGACCTGTGCAATCCTCATTAGTGTGATCGCTTCTGTGGCGGGCGATTGGTCGGATGATGCGTAATCGAACGATCACGCCCGCCGTTTGTTGTTGACCTTGACCTGGGCAGCCCCCGGCGGTCCTTCTGGAAATAGCAGATCTCGACCAGCGTCGGCCACAACTCAATCGATCCCTTGATGACACTCACCACGTCGTCCACGATCCGCAGCAGATTCTGTTGAAAAAAGTCCGGTTCGAAGCCATAGAAGGCTTTCTGAAGGTTCGCCGCAAACAGCCGCAGAGCATCCGCCCGCCGACTGGTGGTAGCCTTCTCTGCCGCATCGAGGGCCCGGCCGTACATTGCAGCCACCTTCTCCAGGCTTTCGCTCGCGTCGTCGTCGGTCACTTCTCCGGCATAGTCAAACGCGATCGTCAGGTCGTCCGTCCGGGTGAGGGTGTCCTTGATCTTCCGCTTGAGAAGGTTGCACACCTCCTCGTTGAAGATCTCAGCCGCAACCGGGTTCCGCATGTAGTTCGACTTGGTGTGATTCTGGGCGGAATCGACGTGCGCCGCGGCGACCCCGTCTTGCCGGACCCAGAGTCGGTAGATGTAGTCCTCGAACCGCAGCCGGGTCGGGAAGAACGGCGGCAGACCGAACGTGTTGTCGTACCCCGCGACCCCGCAATCCATCCGCCAGTTCAGCTTGGTCACCGCTGGCCGGAAGTTGACGAGCACGTACAACTCGTTCAGTTCATCTGGATCAACCTGATCCTCGTTGGTGAGGAACAACTCGGCGAAATCGAGGGCGTCCACGTCGTTAGTTCCCGAACGGAAGGTCTGTGCAATCTTCACAACTGCGTCCGACCGCAACTCGCCCTTCTGCAGGAGCAGCGAGTTCTCGCGATTAACTCCCTTCGTGGAGTTCGTCTCCAGGTCCATCGCGGTGTCGATCAGCACCCGACCCGATTCGTAGTTGGCCGGCATGTCGCCGGCCTTTTTGCCAAGGACATCGAGGAATGACCCGACAACGTCGAATGACTTGCGGACGTAGCCGTTTTTCCCGGCTCGGTGCAGCCGGCCGCGGCTGATCTCGCCTTCCTCCAGAGATTCGAGACTCGATTCCATGAGTGCGTATGGGCGCATGTCGTCGTCGGCGGAGATCATCAGCCCGCCAAGAGTGTACATTAGGGGGAAGTTGCGGTTCCCCCCATAGCTCGGGCGGAACAGGTTCTTGACGAGACCGTCGAGCCGCTTGTCCCGTAGCCGTTGGCTCAGGTACTCGGTGAACTGCTCCTTTTCCTTTGGGCCGACGTAGTACACGTCGTTGTGAGTCCGAGTCTGCTCGAGGACCGAGTAGTACTTTTCCTGGGCGACAGGACTTGAGTCGTCGAAGATGATGATCTTGGGGACGTGGCCGTTGCGCCAAAAGTGCTCGTCATAGGCCTCTACCGTCTCGCCCACATCACGAAGCCGATACGTCGGAATGACGAAATAGAGTTCTTGGTGTTGCATATTGATCGCTTCATCATCGACGGATGCCGATGCGGAGGCGGACTCCTGTCCGAGGGGTGTTGGGGATCAATTAAACTAATGCGGATTCTGTGCCGATGTGGGAGTTCGATTCGAACTCTGGATGGCGCAGAGATTTGTGAAAACCCTGTTTTGTCCGCTATTAGTGAAATCATGCAAACTGCAAGAACTCAACGCGCATTTTGCCCGACGACGCGGCAGTAGAAGCGGCGGCGCGAATTGGAGTCAATACCATTTCGGACGCCGACAAGACTTGCAGACATGAGATGCCGAGTAGCAGTTTCGCTGCCCGTTACCGGAGCGTTCCGCTTCGGAATGTCTCGCCGAGCGAGACGCTTCAGCCATGCAGGAAAGGCGGAACGAAGCGTGACACTTTGGTGGCGGGCTGCCAACGATCACTTCACGCGACCGAAGTTGCGCGACGGGCTCATTCCAGATTCAACTGTTTGAGAACTGATTCAAATCGACCCCAAGGGACCGGCTTCACAGGGATGCTCGCCGTTCGGCGATCCAATGCCAAATCGAGCACGTACATGGTCTCCACATGCGTCGTGCGCTTCCCGGCCGCCTTGAGCGCGGCGATCTTTTCCTGCTCGCCCCGAAAGCGACGCGCCATGTCCATTAACGTGAGGATTCGTGCCCCATCGGAGCCATGCTCGACTTGCACGCCCCGACAAGCTGTCCAATTCTCGAACAAGGCCAGGTCGCTTTTGGCAATGAGTAAGATAATGATCGGCTGATGGTCGGCCATTGCCGCCGGCTCGCAGCATGGGGCCATGACGTATAGATCATGTTCGAACGGGCTGTTTGCAATCCGATCGCAAACGAAGTTGGTCAGGGTTTCCAGGAGATACGACCCCTCCGCTCCCTCCATCGAAATCAATGTGTCGCGAGGCGTTACGTGGAACGATCGTTTGCGCAGGACAGCCTCCAGGTGTCCATTGGGCACGACTCGGCACACTTCCGACTGACCGATCGCTCGGATTCGCAGCGCCTGAGGCACGCGCTGACCAGGCCCCCCGGTCGTCTCCACAATGTGTTGCGTGATCACGACCGTGTCGCGAGCGTCGCCTCTTTCGACGCTGCGGCGTTCTTGCTGCCGTTTCCACTGGGCGAACGCGAACGTAATCATCCCGCCCGCGATCATGCCGAGGACGATGCTGATCCCACGTGCGCCAAGTTCTTGCAAGATTTCGGCGAACATGCCATTTCCTCCAATGCATGGCGACAGGTTATGAATGTGGTTCTTCTGGAATTCGTGTGGGTAGTTTACTCACAGTTTGGGCAGGGTGCACGTCAGGATCTTGAGGCGGAGGTACTCTTCGTCGCGGAAGCCGTAGGCTCGCTTCTGGATCGTTCGGATCTTGTTGTTCAGACCCTCGACGAAGCCGAGCGCCACCTGGTTGCCCGGTTCGCAATAACTCACGATGCCGTCCCAGTGCTTGGCGATCATCCGCGCGAAGGCTTGGTACGGTTCGAGTCGCTGCCACCGCAACGACTCCTGCCAGCGAAGGAAGAACTGCCGGGCATCCGCGGCGGTGCGGCATGACCACAGCTCGCCGAACTGTTCTTTCAACAAGTAGGCTCGGTTCAGTCGGCGGTTGGCGTTGAAGAGCAGTTCCAACGCTTCGCGGCCTTTCTCGGCCAGGTTCTCCCAGCGGGAAAGCAGCGTGTACTTCTGACCTTTGATAAAGCGTCGCCCCGGACCAGTGAGCCGGCCGTACTCAAGCTTGCGAACCTGATCGATAGCCTCGCCCAGGTGCCGTAGCACATGGAACTTGTCGAAGACGATACGAGCTTGGGGTGCATGGCCGGCCTTAAGCGTCGAGTTGCGGAACGCCTTCCACATGACCATGACGGCCAAGCGGATTTGCCGGCATTTCTCGGGTCCCAGCCAGCGAAAGAACGAATCCGTGCTCTCTTCGGAGCGGTCTTGTCCGCCGAACCAGATGGGTCGTTTCCGTTCCAGATCGCTGACGACGATGCGATAGGAGTGGCCGGGCCCGATCGAGATTTCGTCGATGCCGATGACCGTCGGCGCCGCATCGCCGGCGCGGCGCAATTGCTCCGCCATGTACAGTTTGTCGAGGTCCTTGACGGTCTCCCAATCGAGGTCGAGTTCCTCGGCGACGTCCTTGACCGTCGCGCTGCGGCAGCGGCGGCCCACCGCGAACGCGAAGCGTCGGGTGTAACGCGAATTGCCGGCCAGCCAGTCCAGGCGTTCGCGCTTCACGGCCCGACAACTCCGACAGAAAACCCTCCGAAGAAAGAAGAGGAGGAAAACGCGGCGCTGGGCGCAATCGAGATCGCGCGTCCAATGCGGCCGTTGGTCGTAGAAGGTCCGATGCGTTCGGCCGCACACTCCGCAGACCGTTTTTTTCGACGGCGCACTCAGCGCCACTCCGAAGGCAAACGGATCGAAAACCACGCCGCGAAGAGTGGCTTGGGGAACGAAGCCGGGCTGCCGGTACGCATCGCGGAGTTGCCGAGATTCGCTCATCCGCAAATCGTGACAGGTTTCAAGCGCCGAGGAAAGTGCGTTTATCCCTGAAAAACACGGGCGAGCGAGCGGTCAACCCCGTAAATTCACCCACACGAATTCCAGAAAAGCCGCTATTTCTTTCAATCACCCGCTTCAAGGTTAAACTGCATCAACGACAATGACGGATTTCCAGGGATTTCTCGTTATCGACCAGTAATCCCTTATTCGAGTTTAGCTTTGAAGCGGGTCATTGATTTCTTTTGCAGAGACTTCGCCAACAAGGCGTCCACATCCTTTCACAACTTCGGCCCGGCATCGCGTTCGTCTGGCGGCAGTTATTGCAGCCCCTTGAGATCGCGCACGCCGGCCAGGTTCGATGTCTTTCTTCCAGTGGGCCATTTTGCCTTGCGCTAAAGTCGGTCCCCTATCGCCGTGCTCGTCCAGTTGCTTTCCAAAGGCGGCAAGATCGGCGCGTAGCCATTGCCATTTAGCGCGACGACTTCAGCAGGTCCGCAGCTTCCTGACGTAATTCTTGTTCGCGCAGGCGTTCCTGCCAGTTGCGGATAGCCTCCTTGTCGTTCTGGCCTTTCTTTATCTGGGAGTCGGCCTGTTGGAGCAAGTCTTTGGCCTTGGTGTCGTCGCCGAGATGATGGTGGGCCATAGCCAGAAACAGGTGCGTCCATGCCGTGCCGCCGGATTTCTGCTTCACTACGGCATCGTTCAATTGCCTAACGCCATCGGTGGGCCGGCTGGCGCGGACAAGGGCGGCGCCGACGATTTCGAGATAGGCACTGCTGTTCACGTCGCTCCTTTGGAGTTCGTCGGCCAATTCGACGACCTGCTCGGCATCCGGAGACGATTCCGCGCCTCGAGGTTTGTCGGCAAGCAATCCGCGCAGGTGGAATTCGGCGGCGAACCATTGTTTTTCGTATAAGGCCAAGGCTACTTGAACGCCATGCCAGGAGCGGCCGGACGGCCCGCTTTCCCCATCGCCGAAACCAACCTCGACTTTCTGGCGAGCTTTCTGCCAGTCAGTTTGAGTGAGTTGACGTAGGACGCCTTGCTCGTCAAAGGCTCGCTTGGTCCAGACATGAACCCAATTGCGCAACGCCGGCAGTTCCTTTGGCGGTGATGGAAAAACGACATCCCACAGCCGCGCGGTCTTGTCGTTGCTGCCGGTGAGGACGCTGCGGCCATCGGGACTGAACGCCACGGCCTTAATGTCAAACAAATAGCCCTCAGTGCGAAGCGGTTCGCCGAGGGGCTTCCCCGTGGCTGCGTCCCAAAGTCGGGCTGTGTTGCCGCTGCCGGTAAGGAAAGTGCGGCCGTCCGGACTGAACGCCACGGCATTGACAGACCTTTCATGGTGGAGCGGTTCGCCGATAGGCTTCCCCGTGACGGCGTCCCAAAATCGCGCGGTCTTGTCCTCGCTACCGGTAAGGACGGTGCCGCCGTCCGGACTGAACGCCACGGCCCTGACAGAGTTTTTATGGCGGGGCGGTTCACCGAGGGGCTTCCCCGTGGCCGCGTCCCAAAGTCGCGCTGTCTTGTCGTCGCTGCCGGTAAGTACGGTGCGTCCGTCCGGACTGAATGCTACAGCCCGAACCGAGTTTTCATGGCGAAACAGACCGCTAACGTTCTCCATCGCCGCCGCGTCCCACAGCCGCGCTGTTTTGTCGGTGCTGCCGGTGAGGACAGTGCGTCCGTCCGGACTGAACGCCACGGACAGGACAGCGCCCTTTGTGTCGCCCACTGCATGGCAGAACGGTTTTCCGAGGGGCTTTCCCGTGGCCGCGTCCCACAGCTGCGCCTGGCCCTTGGCGTCCCAGAGGCGGACGCCGAGCTTTCCGGGGGCCGCGTCCCATAGCCTCGCTTCGTCCTGGTTTCCGTCGATGGGGCTGACAGTGAGGACGCTGCGGCCGTCAGGGCTGAACGCCACGGCGCGAATTGGGTCGTCATGGCGCATCGGCTCGCCGAGCGGCTTCCCCGTTTCCGCGTCCCACAGCCGCGCGGTCTTGTCCCAACTGCCGGTGAGGATGGTACGGCCGTCCGGACTGAATGCCACGGACCGGACAGCGTCCTCATGGCACATCGGTTCGCCGAGGGGCTTCCCCGTGGCCGCGTCCCACAGCCGCGCGGACTTGTCAACGCTGCCGGTGAGGATGCTGCGGCCGTCCGGACTGAATGCCACGGACAGGACCGCCTTCTCATGGCGTATCGGTTCGCCGAGCGGCTTGCCCGTGGCCGCGTCCCACAGCCGCGCTGTGTTGCCGGCGCTGCCCGTGAGAATGGTGCGGCCGTCCGGACTGAATGCCACAGACAGGACCGCCTTCTCATGGCGTATCGGTTCGCCGAGGGGCTTCCCCGTGGCCGCGTCCCACAGTCGCGCTGTCTTGTCGTAGCCGCCGGTAAGTACGGTGCGTCCGTCCGGACTGAACGCCACGGACAGGACCGGGGTACCGCGGGTGCCTATTTGCATTAACCCGTCGTCATGGCACATCGGTTCGCCGAGGGGCTTCCCGGTGGCTGTGTCCCAAAGTCGCGCTGCCCCGTCCTTGCTTCCCGTAAGGACGCTGCGGCCGTCCGGACTGAACGCCACGGATAGCACCTCGCCCTCATGGAAGAAGGGGCATCCTATCGTGCTGCCCTGTGCGGCGAGAAGTCGATAGTAGCTGTCCCGCAGCGGATCGACTTCCGGGGCGACCTCATAAGCCCGCAGCATCCAGTTGAGGCTTTCGGCGATGTTTCCTCTCGCAAACTCCAAATCGCTGCGGTCGCAATAGACCCAGGCAGCCTGCGACAGTTGCGCCTGAAGGGCCGCTTGCGCCTTTTCCTTCTTACCAAGTGCTTCCTGTACTTCCTTTCTCTGCTGCTCTACGGTTTCCAGGCGTTGGCCCGCAAGGATACTCGCGTTCTTCTCTCCTTCCAAGGCCATGCTGATCTGCCAAAACGCGATCGCGACGCCGAGCACCGTTACCAGCAGCACGCCCGTCGCCGTCAGCAAACCCGCCTTGTGCCGCCGAACGAACTTGCGAAATCGGTACGCGGCCGACGGCGGTCCCGCTTGCACCGGCTCGCCCGCAAGGAAACGCTGCAACTCCTGCCCGAGCTGGTTCGCGGTCTCATAACGCCGTGCTTGCTCCTTCTCCAGGCACTTCATCACGATCCAGTCGAGATCGTTCTGCACGAACCGCGTCAGCTTGCTTGGATCTAGTTGGCGATTCGCGGCAATGGCGGGCAGCTCGCCCGAACTCGACAGCCTCTTGCTCGGCTTGGCCGGCTCGTCCTCGCGGATAACGCGCCGCATTTCCTCCTCGCCGACCTTCAGCAACTCCTCGCGGGTGAACGGCGGCGCCCCCGTCAACAGCTCGTAGAGCAAGACGCCGAGCGAGTAGATGTCGGAGCGAGTATCGACGTCGAAGGAGCGGCCAGCGGCCTGCTCGGGGGCGGAATATTCCAGGGTCCCGATGTGCGTCTCCAGCGTGGGCGGCCGAGTCATGTCGGTCAGCTTTTGACCGAGCGCCTTG
Organism: uncultured Gemmataceae bacterium; assembly: GCA_963773845.1. Lineage (GTDB taxonomy): Bacteria > Planctomycetota > Planctomycetia > Gemmatales > Gemmataceae > SIAJ01. The sequence continues at coordinate 868,178 of CAVZCU010000009.1, read as the reverse complement.
GCCAGGCCGAAGTCGATGACCTTGGGGACCGGCTTGCCATCGACGACTTCGACCAGCACATTGCTCGGTTTGATGTCGCGGTGGATGATGCCTTTTTGATGAGCGTGCTGGACGGCGTTGCAAACGGGGATGAACAGGTTGAGCCGCTCCTGTGGAGTGAGCTTTTTCTCATCGCAATACTGCGCGATCGGCACGCCCTTGACGTACTCCATGACGAAGAATGGCCGACCTTGGGCGGTCATGCCGGCGTCGTGTACCCTGGCGATGTTGGGGTGGTCCATGACGGCGAGGGCTTGCCGTTCCGCGTCGAAGCGCGCCAGGACATCGCGGCTGTCCATGCCGGGCTTGATCAGCTTGACGGCGACCGTGCGCTTGACAGGCTGCTTTTGCTCCGCGAGGTAAACGACACCCATGCCACCGTGGGCGATCTCGGCCGTGAGTGTGTACTTGTCGGCGATGGTCGCACCGATCGCTTCGTCGGAGTCGAACTGTTTGACGTGAGCGATGATCGGTTCAAGATCGCCGTCAAAATCGGGATCGGGGCGTACTGGACGTCCATTGCGCTGCAGCAGCGGCTGCAAGTCCGCGAACTCGGCGAGATCGGCATCCGTCGGCATGGAGGCTCGGCCGACCAGGATCGGCACGACACTCGCGCCGACTTCCAACGCGAGCCGTACTTCCGCGCGAACGTGGTCTACGGTGGCGATCTTTCGCGCATGCAGAATCTCCAACCACTTCGGGCCAATGATAACCAACACAACGGTCGCAGAGGCCACCCTCTCCCGCAACGGCTCCGGGAACTGGTCACCCAGCGGAATGCTCTCGTGGTCATAGAAGATCTCCCAGCGAGGCAAACGCTTCTTGAGCCGTTCGTGGATGAACTTTACCGTATCCGGGCTATCGGCCCGACGGTAGGAGATGAAAAGCGAGGGCATGGGGTGCCTGACATTCCTGGATGCGTGTTGGTTGTTCTATCGATTGAGGAGCCTTGCCCGGCCTGAAGTTCAATTCTTGGAGGCATACTGGTCATGAAATGCTTGCCGAACATGCGCGTCGGTCCGACATACGTCCGACATACCGACGCAGTTTCAGGTGTAAGCATTTTCGTTTATGAGACTCATCGTGAAACCTCGAGTCCAGCCGCGTCGGGACCTCCTTCGACTATTCCAAAAGGGCCGTTTCGGAATGATTCCGCTCCCGGCGTAGGAATACCAACTCGGTCCGTTGCCTGATAGCTCCGTCGGCGAACCCTTCGGAATGTCGTCTCTCACCGAGATCTCTCGGAATAGTTGCGAGTAGTGCAAGAACTTTGGGAAGCGATCTTGCTCCACGGGGGTGTGTAGTGGACCCCAAAAACTGGACAGTCGAATAAGCTAGTGTCGGCTGTCCAAGAAGGGGGTTATCGATGGCACGACAACGGAAGTCGCATACAGCCGCGTTCAAGGCTCAGGTGGCCTTGGCGGCGATCAAGGGTGACAAGACGATCAATGAGCTGGCCAGTTTGCACGGCGTGCATCCGACCATGATTCATGGCTGGAAGAAGCAACTGCTCGGCAATGTCGAGGAGTTGTTCGAGCGGGGGACCAAGACATCGACGGTGGATCACGAGGCGATCCAGTCGCAGCTCTACGAGCAGATCGGCCGGCTGCAGACGGAGTTGGATTGGCTCAAAAAAAAAGCTGCCCGCTTCGGTTGAGATCAAGCGGGCGTGGGTCGATCCGACGGACGCAACGTTGAGCGTGAGTCGACAGTGCGAAGTGCTGGGACTGAGTCGATCGAGCTACTACTACGAACCCGGCGCCGAGACGAAAGAGAACCTGGCGTTAATGGAGGAGATCGACCGGGAGTACACCGCCCATCCGTTTTTGGGCAGCCGTCGCATGGCGAAGTTTCTCGGTAGCCAAGGACACGAGGTGAACCGCAAACGGGTGCAACGGCTGATGCGGTTGATGGGCCTGGAAGCGGTCTATCCGAAGCCGAAGTTGTCGGCCGGGGGTGTGGGCCACAAGGTGTATCCGTACTTGCTCCGCAACGTGGCGATCGACCGGGTGGACCAGGTGTGGAGCACGGATATCACCTATGTGCCGATGCCGGCGGGGTTCATGTATCTGACGGCCGTGATTGACTGGTACAGCCGGTACGTGCTTTCGTGGCGGCTATCGAACACACTGGATGTGGAGTTCTGCTTGGAAGCGTTGGAGGAGGCATTGAGCTGTGGCTGTCCGGAAGTATTCAACACGGATCAAGGAGTGCAATTCACGTCGGCATCGTACACTTCGCGACTGGAGGCCGCGGGGGCGAAGGTGAGCATGGATGGCAAAGGTCGATGTCTGGACAACGTGTTTGTCGAGCGGCTGTGGCGCACGGTGAAGTATGAGGAAATCTATCTGTACCGACACGAGACGGTGCCGGAGTTGCACGCAGGCCTGTCGCGGTACTTCCCGTACTACAACCGAGGACGGCAGCATCAATCGTTGGCGTATCGAACGCCGGCGGAGGTTTATGGAGTGGGTCGTCGGTGCGTTTTTTGAGGCATGGCTCGGGTATCCGATGGAATAACAAGCCCCGGCCTCAGTCCGAAGCCGGGGCAGGTCGCCATCGGCGTACCGTCGACCGGGCTATCCCTTGGCTGGTTGCTCGCCAGCAGAGCCAACCTCCGTTTCACCCGGCAAGCGGGAGATAACGGACACGTGGGCCACAGACAAGAGCAAGTCGAAAGAAGCGATTGGAGGACTGGGAAAAGTGTAGCTTAAATTCGCCCGGTTTTTGTCCAAAGAATGGGGTCCACCTCAATCGCTGGCGTACCCTGGCTCTCTTCAACGGCAAGTTGTCCAGGTTGATCTTGCGCTTTCGAAGTTCTTCCAACCCGTCCGATATTTCGTCGGCGAGTGTCGCTTTCTCCCACACCATCTGTTGCGCTGCTTGGGCGGGGCTGCCGACGCTCTCTGGCAATGACTCGTATCCGGACGCCAGGTCTTCGGCGCCGAGTTCCCAGCGGCCTAGGCGCTTGATCAAGAACAGTTGATAGATCAAATCGCCCGGCAGATTGGCCAAGAAATCATTCAACTCCGTCTCCTCCGCTGGCGGCGGCGGCCCCTCTTCGTCCGGGCCCACTAGTGGATAGTTTTTGTAATGCTTCGGAAGCTGGGTATCGTAGTAATCGCGGATCTTTTGGCCGAGTTCGATCACCCGGTTCACCGCTTCAGAGAGCTTCATGTCCAACTCCTTCACAGTGGGCCAGCAGGGTCATTGTAATGGGACTGCGGACCTCTTCGTTCACGACAATCCGGTCGAGGACGTCCTCTTCGGGCTTCCATCGCCGTTTCGGCTGCTGGATGTGAATTGGCAAGCTTGACCCTTTCCTCGTTCGCTCTCTTACAATCACCCTCATTATGACACAACGCCCCTTCGACGTCATCGTGATCGGCTGCGGCGGCATGGGCTCCGCAGCAACATTCGAGTTGGCTCGCCGGGGGCAGCCGCGTGTTGGCCCTGGAGCAGTTTCCGTTCGTCCATGATCGCGGCAGCTCGCACGGACATACGCGGATTATTCGCCGGGCTTACTACGAACATCCTGCTTATGTGCCGCTCGTGCAGCGCGCGTTCGAGCGCTGGTACGACCTGGAACAACGAAGCGGCCGACACTTGCTGACCGAGTGCCCGTGCTTGAGCATCGGGCCGCCCAATGGCGAGGTTGTGTCTGGCGTCCTCACTGCTGCCGGACAACACAATCTGGCTGTCGAACAACTCGCTCATGCGGACCTGGCGAAGCACTACCCACAATTTCGCGTTGAGGATCAATTCGTCGGCGTCCTGGAGCGTGATGCTGGATTTCTTTATGTCGAAGAATGCGTGCAGACTCAGCTGGAGCAAGCGCGACTGCTCGGGGCACATTTGCAGCCGGAGGAGCCGGTCGTCGCGTGGAACTCGGATGGCAAGTCGGTGAGCGTGACGACAACCAAAGATACCTACCGCGCGGCGTCGATGATCTTGACCGCCGGTCCGTGGGCGGGTCGACTGCTGGCGGACCGTGGCCGAGTGCTACGAGTTATGCGGCAGGTCATGCTTTGGTTCGGGACGGCCGATCCGGCAGCGTTTCGTCGCGATCGGTTCCCGATCTTTCTGGCTGACGTGCCCGACGGTCCCTTTTACGGGTTGCCAGCAATCGACGGACGAGGGCTCAAAGTCGCCCGTCATTATGGGGCCGTGGAACTGAATTCGCCCGAGGAAATCGACCGAGCCGTCGCCGCGTCCGACGAAACGGCGGTCCGACCATTTCTGACTCGCCATATCCCAGACGGGAACGGGCCATTGACCTACGCACAGACATGCATCTACACGCTGACGTCCGATCGTCACTTTCTGATCGACTTGCATCCGGAATTCGCAAACGTCGCCGTCGCGGCTGGCTTCTCGGGACACGGCTTCAAGTTCGCACCCGTCGTTGGTAAGATACTTGCCGATCTGGTCGACGCAGTTTCCACATCTTTACCATTTGAACTTTTCCGTTATGCGCGATTATGTTGAACTCTTAACAATTTTGTCGGTTGTCATTCGTCAAATCACCCATAAACCCCCTTCCACCCACGATTCGCAACCTAGGAGGGTCTCGCATGCGCTCGTGTCTCGCGGTTCTCTTGCTCGCGCCGGTCTTGGTCTGGGCCGACACCAAGCCGGAAGAGAAGAAACTGGAATTGACCGACGAGGAGAAGGGGGTGCTCGAACGCACCAATGCCGAACGCAAGGCGGCCGGGCTGCCGGAACTGGCGCCCAATGCCAAACTCTTTCAGGCTGCCCGCGATCATTCCGCCAACATGGCGAAGAACAATCGGATGTCTCACATTCTAAATGGTCGCACGCATGCCGACCGGGCCGCGGCTGCCGGCTATGCTTACACGTTTTTGGGCGAGAACATCGCCTGGAACCAGCGCGACGCCGCTCAGGTGCTCGAATGCTGGATGCGCTCGGCGGGCCACCGGGCGAATATTTTGAGCCGCAATTACACCGAGATTGGTATCGGCGTGGCTGTCAACGAGCGTGGCGAACACTACTGGACGCAGGTGTTTGGAACGTCGAGATAGGATTGGTTTGCAAGTGGGCTTAGGGGTAAATTAAATCGGCCCCGCCATTCGTGGCGGGGCCTGCATGTTTCTTGAACCTGGATCTCACCAGCAGCAGAAGCAGCAGCACTTCTTGCGATAGACTGGCGGACACGCCGGCTGGCATGTCGAGGTCGGGCAGACGGCAACTTTGACCGTCGTCACGACCGGAACGACTTCGCAGTATGCCTCTTCACGCATTTCCTTGGTCGGCACCAGCGTGCACACTTGGCGAGTGCCATGCATGACGACTGACTTGCACTCATTGACGGCGACTTCCACCATCACGGTTTCCTTTTGGAGTTGGCAAACTTGTCGGGTCCCCTGCATCACGACCGGCTTGCACTCGCAAATCGCGACTTCCACCATTTCCGTGTACGGGACGGCCTTGCAAACTCGGCGCGTGCTGTTGACGACGACCGGCACGCAACGGGTGACCGGAACGTTCACCTCAGTCACGACTGGAACGCGACGGCAGACGGCGCGAGTGCCTTTGACAACTTCAGGCACGCAACGGGTGACTGGAACATTGACCATCGTCGTCTGCGGAACGCGTTCGACGATCGTGCGGCAAACTTGCTGGTACGAACACGGAGCGGCGGCATAAGAGCCCTTGCCACAGCAGCCGCCGCAGCATCCTCCGCCCCATCCGCCACAGCAGCCCCCGCCCATCGAGGCAACCGGAACCGTCTGCACGACGGTCCGGGGAACGCACACATACATGGTGCACGGCCGCTGTTCGATCGTGGTCACCGGCTTCATCACCGTGTATTCGAACGGCACTTGCTCCGTGACGAGCTTGCAGGTGGTGACTTGACGCCTTTCCATGGTCGTAACCGGCTTCATCACGGTGTACTGGCAGGGAACCTCGACCCATTCGTACTTGCACCGATTCACGGCCCGCTTCTCCATGCGCGTGAATTGCTGCATGACCGTGTACTGGTACGGAACCTCGACCATGACTTGCTTGCAGCGCTCGACCGGACGCTTCTCCATACGCGTCACTGGCTGCATGACCGTGTACTCGTAGGGCTGTTCAGTCAGCTTTTCCTTGTAGACTGTCACTTCCACCTTCCGCGTCTTGTGCTCCACCTTGTACGTTGTCACCTTTTGTTCAACGTACGTGACAGCCGGTGCGGCTGGCGCGGCGGCGACCACGGCCACGGGGGCCGGGGCCGCGTATCCTTTACAGCAACAAAACAGGCAGCAACTGTAGGCAGGCGAAGCGATCAAGAGTGCCGCGCCGATGACCAACCCAACGAACCGATTCATGCGATCTCCTTGTACCACCAGGTGTCGAACTTCCGGATCACCTCGAATTGCCCATTCCAAGGGGGTGTGCCAAGCGGGGCGTTCGCAAGCGATGCCGGACTGCAGCCTCCGCAAGCCGCAACGTAGAGTTTTTGCGTAAACTTGGAGCTTTGTGCCGATTGTGGATGGAGCTTCCATCCGCTCCAGTTGTTAAAATAACCAATCTGCGTGGTATGGAAAGAACAATCCGGTCGTTTTTGCTTACCGCGTAGTTTTCCCAACCTGCACAATCGGCCCGATTTGATTTTCTAATAGCAAGTGCAATGCCCTTTGCGCATCCTTTTGCCCAATTGAAAGAAAACCTGTTGAATTCCTCTATCGCCGCAATTCTTTTGCAAAGGACGTCTTCATGCTCAAGCTACGCAACCTTGGAATCTGTGTCGGAATCGCACTCGTTGCGACGTACGGTGTGCGCGCGGACGACAAGGACGGTTGGGTTCAGCTTTTCAATGGCAAGGACCTGACCGGTTGGAAGATTCACCCCAAGCCATCGCCAGAGATCAGTGACATCACTGAAAAGAAGGTGGACGGGAAAGTCGTTGCCTTTGAAGGCATCGTGAAGGGAAAGAGGATTCCACTCTGGCGCGTCGAGGATGGCGTCATCATCGGCGGCGGGCCGCCAAGCCACCTGTTCACCGCGCGCGATGATTTCACGGACTTCCACTACCGCGTGGAAGCGAAGATCAACGATCACGGCAACAGCGGTCAGTATTTTCGCACGAAATTTGGCCCCGGCTTCCCAACCGGCTACGAAGCGCAGATCAACGCCACGCACGGCGACCCCATCAAAACAGGCAGCCTTTATCCCGACGGCCGAACATCGTTGGTCAAATACAAGGACATGATCACCGTGATGAACAAGGCGCCGCACAAACCCGATGAATGGTTCACCCAGGAAGTCATTGCCATCGGTCCGAAAATCACCATCCTGGTGAATGGCAAGAAGACGATTGAGTGGGAGGACCCCGATTACCGCTACAAGAAGGGACATTTCGCCCTTCAGGCCCACAACCCGGGCTCGGTCATGACGTTTCGCAAGGTTGAAGTGAAAGAGATCAAGAACTAGCTGGCGCGGTTGGCGGCGAAGCAAATTGCCAGAGTGTATTTCGGTAGGCGTTCCGCGTCGTTTGGCCGCGATGCGGAGCGCCGGTCGTCCCCCAAATCGTTCTCGATCGCAAGCCATATCTGGCGTCTGCGTCGCACGACTTTGCTTTGCCCCTTGCCTTCCAGCGGGCCACGGGTGACAATTTCCCACACTCCCACGACGATCGATTATCTGCCGGCCACCGGCTCTCCCTTGTTCCACGAAAGGATCCCGATGAATAGCGAAAACACCGCCCCCACGCGCCGCGATGCCTTGAAGACTTCGGGTGGCATCGCGGTCGCCTCAACCGTCGGCTTCGGCCTCGCGGGCCTGTACGCCGGTGAGAGCAATACCATTAATATCGCGCTCGTGGGTTGCGGCGGACGCGGAACCGGAGCGGCGGCCAATGCTCTGTCGACTCAGCAGGGACCGGTCGAACTCATCGCCATGGCCGATGTGTACGAGGATCGGCTGAACAATAGCCACCGAAGTCTCAGCAAAAACAAGCAGTTCGGCGACAAAGTCAAGGTCACCAAGGACGACAAGTTCATCGGCTTTGATGCGTTCAAAAAGGTCATGGACCTGCTCCGACCGCAACACGACGTGGTCATCCTCACCACGCCGCCTGCCTTCCGCTGGGTTCATTTCACTTATGCCATCGAGCAGCGGAATCAACGTCTTCATGGAAAAGCCGGTCGCGGTCGACGGGCCGGCGGCTCGGCGGATGTTCAAGCTCGGCGAAGAGTCGGTCAAGAAGGACATGAAGGTGGGCGTCGGCCTGATGTGCCGACACTGCCAGTCGCGCGGCGAAATGTATCGCCGCATCCGCGATGGCGCGATCGGCGACTTGACGCTCCTGCGTGGCTATCGCCTTGCCGGGCCGACGGGCAACACGCCAGTCGCCAAGAAGCCGGCGGGCAAGAACGAGCTCGAATATCAGATTCGCCAGTTCCACGGCTTCCTCTGGGCGAGCGGCGGCGCTTACAGCGATTTCCTGATTCACCACATTGATGAGTGCTGCTGGATGAAAGACGCCTGGCCGATCAAGGCGCAATCGGTCGGCGGTCGCGAGTATCGAAACGGCTGGGTCGATCAGAATTTCGACGTTTACGAGACCGAATTCACCTTCGCCGACGGCGCCAAGCTGTTCATGCAAGGACGAACCATTCAGGGTTGTCACCAGGAATTCGCCAGCTACTGCCACGGGACGAAGGGGTCGGGCATTATCTCGTTATGGCGGCCACGCCCCGTCGAACGCGAAGCTCTTCAAGAGCCAGAACATGGTGGAAAAGGACATGATCTGGAATTGCGGGCCGCCCGAGAACGAACCGAATCCGTACCAGCTCGAGTGGGAAGACCTGATGAAGGCGATCCGCGGCAACAAGCCTTACAACGAAGTCAAGCGGGGCGCGGAGACGAGCCTGGTGACGGCCATGGGCCGCATGGCTGCTCACACCGGACAAATCATCACGCGCGACATGATGTTGAACTGCGAGCACGAGTTCGCACCGAGCGTCGACAAGTTGGTCGCTCGGCGGCGAAGCGCCATTGAAGGCCGACAAGGATGGCAAGTATCCGCTGCCCGAGCCGGGCATCAAGAAGAAGCGGGAGTATTAATTCGTTTCGGGCCAAGCGTCAGTCTCTGAGCGCTTGGCTTGCATTGCGACCCCCCTTCACCAGCCCTGCAATGAATGTTCAACTCGCTATCCAGTGCCAATTAACTCGCCCGTCATAATAGTTGGCATTTAGTAAGTCATTGTTCTATATTGGTTTGAGATATTAATAGTCCAAACAATTATTGTCTGGACATTTTTATGACCCGCGTTATGATGGGTGAATCGCCGTTGACCCACTCTGATGGTGTGTTCATGTCAGAATCGATTCCGCGCGAAACGGACGTCATCGTCATTGGCGGCGGGCCAGGCGGCTCGACCTGCTCGACGCTCATTGCCCAGAAGGGCTACAAGGTCGAACTGTTCGAGCGCGAGAAGTTCCCACGCTTCCACATCGGCGAGTCGCTGATTCCGCAATACTTACTTTGTCCTCGAACGGCTCAACATGCTGCCGAAACTGCAGGGCAGCCACTTCATCAAGAAGTACTCCGTTCAGTTCGTCAACCAACGCGGCAAACTCTCGGAGCCGTTCTACTTCTTCGACAACAAGCCGCACCCTTCGAGCCAGACGTGGCAAGTCCGCCGTAGCGAGTTCGATCACATCATGCTCAACAACGCCCGCGAGCATGGCGTGAACGTGCATGAAGGCGTGCGCGTTCTGGAAGTTCTCTTCGAAGGCGACCGGGCGGTCGGCGTCCGCATCAAGACGGAAGACGGCAACGAACAGGAAGTGCGCTCGAAAGTCGTTGTCGATGCGAGCGGCCAGAGTTCGATGCTCATGGATCGACTCGGCTTGCGCACATGGGACCCGGTGCTGAGGAAGGCCGCCCTGTGGACTTATTGGAAGGGGCCGTTACGCGACACCGGCCGTGACGAAGGGCGCCACCCTCGTCATTCAGTGCGAAGGGAAGAAGGGCTGGTTTTGGTATATCCCGCTGCACGACGACATCGTCAGCGTCGGCGTCGTCGCCGGTTACGATTACCTGTTCGTGGATCGGCCGACCAAGGACCTGGAAGCGATTTACTTTGAAGAGGTAGCACGGACGCCGGGCGTGCAGCCGCGGATCCAAAACGCCACCCGCTGCGACATTTTCCGGGCGCAAAAGGAATACTCGTATCAGGCGACGCGGGCCGCCGGGAATGGCTGGGCACTCGTCGGCGATGCCTACGGCTTTCTCGATCCGCTCTATTCCTCGGGCGTCCTGTTGGCGTTGACCAGCGGCTCGATGGCGGCCGACACCATTTGCGAGGGCCTCGCGAAAGGGCGACACCTCCGAAAAGCAGATGCGCAAGTGGGAAGCCGGCCTTCGCCCAGGGCATGGATCGCATGCGCCGACTCGTGTGCGAGTTCTACGACGGCTTCAGCTTCGGCCGCTTCATTCGCAAACACCCGCATCTCAAGGGACTCGTCACGGACGTCCTGATAGGCGATGTGTTCAAGGACGAAGTCGATGTGCTATGGCCGTTGATGGACGAGTTGCGTGCGGAGATGGCAAGCACGACACCACACCCGGCGCAATAAGCGAGATAGGGGCGGGCAAATCGATTTCCCGCCCATTTTCTGTTGCCGCGCCGTTGTAATATTATCCTTGACGATAACATGTTCACGCTCTTTGCAACCGCTCAGGACTGGTGCAGCTTGAGCAGGAATGCGTTGCTTTTCGGGCCGGTCGAGGTCATGTAGTAAGTGCCGAGCGGGTCCGGGTCGAAGTCCGGCGTGCCGGTGTAGTACCCGGACAGGTACAGCGTGCCCGCGGCGTCCACGGCGATGCCAGTAATGCTTAGCCCTCCGTTCGCGCCGAGGTTCTCCGCCCAGGCGAAGTTGCCGGCCGAAGTCAACTTCATCACGTAGCCCTTCCCGTCGGCCGAGTCAAGCGTGTATGTGCCGCTTCCGGGATCGAAGTCCGCGGAGCCCGATAACCCTCCCGTCGCGTAGATATTTCCGGCGGCGTCGGTTGCCAGGCCTAAGACGTCCACACCCATTGTGTTGTTGGGGTCGGGTGGGTTTACCATCGCCCGCGCCAGACGAGCGACCCGCTGCTGCCAGTCAGCTTGACGATGAACCCGCCGCCGTTCGTCGGGAGGTTGGTGGTTCCGCTTCCGGGGTTGAAATCCACCGTGTTGCCGTACCACCCTCCTGTGATCACGTTACCGCTTGGGTCCAGGGTCAGGCTCTCAGGGAAAGAATATCCGGACAGCGAGCCAACCTTCTTGCCGACGAACGGGCTGACCCAACTGAACTTGCCGGCCGACGTCAGTTTCAGGACGAAACCGTTGTAGCTGGCCCCAGAATACACGAACTTGGTCTTGGTACTCGGGTCGAAGTCGACACCTCCCCAAAACACACCGGATACGAACGCATTCCCGGAAGCGTCCACGGCGAAAGCGCCCGACTCCCAATTGTTATACTGGACGACGATCCGCTCCGTCCACAGCGGTGGACCCGGTGGAGTTGTACTTGACGATGTCGTATGCCTGACCCTGTCCCGGGTCGCTAAAGATACTTCCGGCAGGGGTTCGGGTGGTGAGGGTGTAGACGTTCCCGGCGGCATCGACATCCACCCCAACCCCGGTGTCTTTCGACGCGTCCCCGTAGCGGTTCGCCCACAGGAAGGAGCCGTTCGCGTTGAGCTTGGTCACGAACGCGTCCGAATCCCCGGCGGACGTCATGTTGAACGGACCGATGCCGGCCGTTCCCGTGAAGGTTCCGGCGACGTAGACGTTCCCGGCGCCATCCACCTTCAAGCTCTTGACCTGGATGGTGTCCGTGGCGGCGCCCACTGCACCCATCCCCTCGGCCCAGAGAAGCGTATCATCCGGGGCGTACTTGGCGACGATATGTGTTCAACTGCCCCGGGTAGACGGAGTTGAGGATGTCCGTGTCGCCGGGGTGCGAGTGACCCGGGTCCAGGTCCTGCGTTCCCCGGAAGGCCCCGATCATGTAAGTGTTCCCAGTCGAATCGACGGCGACATTGGTCGCCGTAGTACCACCCGTGTCGTTGCCATCGATGCCGAGGACCGAGTAGAAGCTGGCCGCGGGGACTTCGCGACCTTCGAGTTGTTGCACGCCGAGCCGGGGCAGCCGGCGGCGAGTGTGTTGTTGGGCCTTGGACGAGCGGGACCAGAGCCGGGTGAGCGTTGACATCGACGTTCTCCGAGGGGTTTGCGGTTCGTTCCTCCGACACCCCCCAGTGCGACAGCCGGCCGGCGAATGCGCACAAAATCCGAAAGGAAAGAAGAAACTGCCTGAAGTCTGTCATCGTCATGCGGCCCGTTACTTGATCACCTGCCGGGGCGGCGGCCCCTTTTCCCGCGGCGGAGTGAGGCGGTGTTCGCGGGCGATGAGCGCCTCGCAATCCTTGATCCATTTGGCGGATGGGTAGTTCCAACCCGGTTGCCGGGACCCGATCTCATTCCCTTTGCGGTATTCGGCCAGAGCTTCTTGATACCGGCCCAGTTCGACGAGAGCGTGCCCGAGGTTGCAGTGCGCTCGGCGTAATCAGGTTGGAGGCGAGCGGCCTCGCGGAACGCGTCAGCCGCTTCCGCCATCTGTCCCTGTTTTCCGAGGCTGTTCCCGAGGTCGTAATGGGCCGCCGCCAGAGTGGGTTGGAGTTGGATCGCCTTCCGGAGCGACTTGATCGCCGCGCTGGTTTGTCCCTTGATGTCCAGCGCCGCGCCGAGATTCAGATGAGCCTTCGCGGAACCGGGATGCTGAGCCACGGCAAACCGATAATGGATGATGGCTTGGTCAATGTTGCCGAGTTGACGGTACGCTTCGCCCAACCCAAGTGACGCCACGAAACTCGCATCGGTAGAAAACCCGCTGCGAAGGGCCGACTTATACTGTGGAATCGCCTCCTCGGGTTTGTTCTGGCGCAAAAGGACATTGCCCAGATTTGCGAGTGCCTTCGGATACCATTCTCTGAGCTGGATTGCCATCCGGTATGCGGTCGCGGCCTCGTCCAGGCGACCGAGTTCACTCAGCGCGTTCCCCCGCATGCAGTAGTCGTTGGCGGAGTCGGGCTCGATACCGCAGAGCAGATTGGTATGCCTCGGCCGCCTCGGTTTGCCGCCCAAGGCTGGCGTAGATTGACCCGAGCAGTCCGTATGTGGAAACGCCCGGGCTCCAACCTCACCGCCGCCCGCGCCTCGACCAACGCTTCGGCGTGAAATCCCTGGTTCGTAAGGGTGTTTGCCAAGTTCTGACGTGTGGTCGGGTAATCTGGGCGAATTCGAATCGATTCGCGGAAGACATCGGCCGCCTCTTCGAACCAAGCCAATTCGTCGCACAGGTTAATTCCGATCGCGTTCATGATGGTCGGGCTTCGTGGCCTCACTGCCAGGGCCGCGCGGTAATACCCCAGAGCCTGCACCCGTAGCGTCAAGCCCGGAGATGACTTGAGCAACAATCCCAAATTGAAGTTCGTCCGGACATGGTCCGGGTGTGCAACGACCGCTCGCCGGAGGAGTGTTTCCGCCTCGGCAGATCGATGATTGCGCGAGAGTGCCAACGAGAGTTGAACGAGCGACGATTCAGGTACATCCGCGACGGGAATCTCGCCAGCGAATGCGGACATTTGTTCGGCCGACCCATCGAGTGCGATATCCCGGATGCGACAGCTCCACGGGTTCTGATCGGCCATGGTGGCGGCGGATCGCAGCTTCACCGCCAATGGATCGTCCAGGCCGTTGGCCAAGCGGAGTTGTCCGGCCCACTCGTCGAGCCCGCCCACCAGTTCGGGAGTGATCAACCGATCACGGATTCGTTCCGCTACTTCGGTTTCCGACAATTCGGCCGGATCTATCCCAAACTCCTGGAACGTCGATTGGAAATACGCTGCAACTTGTTCCGGACCGATTCGAACGGAGTCCAAACTTTCCAGCCACAGGCCTTCCAGTCGCTCGGCCATTTCTAATTCCGCGACTCGCTGGTCGGCTACAGCTTGAAGCCGTCCGGTACCAGGCACTCCAGTGAGCGCATCATGCGCCCGCTTGGCCGAGGCCATTGCCGATTCAGGGTGGTTGGCCCGGTACTGCTTCGCTGACTCTTCCAAGGCCATGGTCGCGGCCGTTTCCGCGTTTGCTCGTCTGGAGGAGCGATCCCAGATACCCCAGCCGATGCTCCCGCCAATGGTCAACGCGGCCACGCCGAGGATGACTGCGATCGCCAAAGCCGCCCGGTTGCGGCGGGCGAACTTCCGCGCCCGGTAAGCCATGGAAGGCGGAGCTGCCTGCACCGGCTCGTTCGCCAGATAGCGTTCGATGTCGCCGGCGAACGCGCTGGCCGATTCGTACCGGCGGCTGCGGTCCTTTTCCAGTGCCCGCATAACGACCCAGTCCATTTCGCTCCGCATCAGCCGGCCGAGCCGCCGCGTGTCCGCCTTTCGCCGCTCCGCGATTGTCGAGGACTGCTCGCCGGCCAGCGTGCTCAGTCGCTTGCTCGGGCGGGCGGGCACGTCCTCGCGGATGATCCGCCGCATCTCGTCGAGCCCGGCTGTGCGAAACGTATCGGGGTCGAAAGGAGTGGTGCCGGTGAGCAGTTCGTACAGAATTACCCCGAGCGAGTAGATGTCGGCCCGCGTGTCCACGTCCACGCCGCTCAACTCCGCTTGCTCCGGGGACATGTACAGCGGCGTGCCGATCATCTGGTGAAAACCGGTGAACAGGGTGCGGTCGGTCAGCGCTGCGCCAGTCGCCTTGGCGATGCCGAAGTCGATCACCTTCGGCACCGGCTGGCCGTCGATCACCGTCACCAGCACGTTGGACGGCTTCAGATCGCGGTGGATGATCCCCTTCTGATGCGCGTGCTGCACGGCCCGGCACAACTGCACGAACAACTCCAGCCGCTCCGCGATCGTCAGCTGGGCTTGGTCGCAATACTCGGTGATTGGCAGCCCGCGGACCAGCTCCATGACGAAGTACGGGCGGCCGGACGGGGTGGCGCCGCCGTCGTATACGCGGGCGATGTTCGGGTGTTCCAATAGCGCCAACGCCTGCCGCTCGGCCTCGAATCGCGCGATCACCTGCTTACTGTCCATGCCCGGCTTGATGACCTTGAACGCCACCCGGCGGCGGACCGGGTCCGACTGCTCGGCCATGAACACCTCGCCCATCCCGCCCTGGCCGATCAACTCCAGCAGTTGGTACGGGCCGACGCGCGCGCCTGCTCCCTCGATCGCTTCAGGGGGCACGAACGTCGCGGTCTCGTCCCGGACGACGGGCGAACTTTCCAGGAAGTTGCCGACTGCATGGTGCCAGTTCAGCAGGCGGTCGAGTCGCTGACGGAGGTCGGCATCCCCACCGCACGCGCGGTCGAGAAACGCGGCCTGGCCGGTCGCGTCCGGGATGTCCAGGAGTTGAGCGAAGAGGGACTGTTCGTTCATGACGGCTCCGATTGCGGGATTAGCCGCGCCGATACCCATAGTGCGACGTCCGTCGTCCGGATGCGCACGGGAAAGTGGAGAGGCCGAGGATGCCCAATTTCAGCCCGAGGTCCCTGCGAGGCGATCGAGCAGCCAGACGCGGGCGTAAGCCCAAAGTTGATCGCCCTTGCGCGGGGAAACGCCCAGCAGTTCGGCAGCCTCGTGTCCGGTGAGTCCGGCGAAGAACCGGAGTTTGACCAGTTCGGCGGCTGGCGGGCTGACGGCGGCGAGCAAATCCAGGGCGTCGCTGACCGCGACGACATCGTCCCCCGTGGCTGTCGCGGCGACATCAGCCAAATCCACCCGCCGCCGGTTGCCGCCGTGCTTGTGCCGTCCTTTGCGCCGAGCGGCCTCGACCAGGATGCGGCGCATGGCCTCGGCGGCCGCCGCGAAGAAGTGCCCGCGACCATTCCACGGTCGAACTTTGTCGCCCCCCACCAGCCGCAGGTACGCCTCGTGAACGAGTGCCGTGGCCTGCAGCGTCTGGCCCGGCTTCTCGCTCTCCAATCGGACGGCCGCAAGTGCTCGCAGTTCGTCGTAAATGAGCGGGAGCAGATTTGCTGCGGCCGTCGGATCACCAGCCTGAGCGGCGTCGAGGAGGAGAGTGACGTTTGACATATCGGGCGAGTATACCCGCCGTGTCCGACAAGTGCGTGGGAAATCTCCCGAAGTGAGCTGGCCCAAGGTTCACCAGACATTTACGAGAGTCAGCAGGACCGGAGAAAGGCCAAAAGGGGGATATTCGATCTCTCTCTCTAACTCCGCCGGCTCGTCTACTTCGAACAGCGTCCGCCCTTGTCTCGTCCTTTTCAGCCGCCCTTACTTGCCATACTCCTACAAGCATGCATTTGGGATCAGAAACCGTTGGCCTGTTCGGAATTATGTCCGCCCCTTCGGAGTTCCGCGATGTCGCGACTTGCATTCGTTGGTCTCTTCGTGTCCTTGCCCGTGCTGGCCGCCGAGCCGGTGAAGCCGGTCAACGCGGTCGTTGAATCATCCTTGAAGACGGCGGGGCGGCAGATTCGGCAATTTGCTTTTGACGGCGATGGGGACACGATGTTCGTTTCCGACGGGAACCCTGGGAAGGATGACCATTTCACGCTGACGTTCGACAAATCCGTGAAGCTCAAGAGCGTCGAACTCACGACCGGCCGGCTCAATTCCGAAGACGTGCTTGTATCGGGTCGTTTGCAAATCTCGACCGACGGCAAGGAATTCCGCGATTACGCGACGTTGGCCGCGGGGAAATCGTCGGGCGGCAAGACGACCACGATTATCCAGGCGCCGGCCGGCAAGTTGCCCAGACCAAGTTCGCGCCATCCGCATCCAGCCCGGCGAATTGAAGCATCCGCTGGCGATCCGCGAGATCAAGATCGATTCCGATCCGCCGGTCGCCAGGTTTCAGTACCCCGTTGAGTTCGTGCTTAACTATGCGGACGCGCCCGAGATGAAGGAGTGGCTCGAAAAGGCCGCCCGGGTTTGCGAGTGCGCCTACCCGATGATCAATGAGGAGTTGAAGAGCGATGGTTTCAAGCCGCCGACCGTCGTGACGATGACGCTCAAAAAGGATTACCGGGGAGTCGCCGCCACGGGCGGTTCGCGGATCACGGGGGCCGTGAAATATTTCAAGAGCCATCCGGACGACATCGGCGCGATGGTCCACGAGACCGCCCATGTCGTGCAGCGGTATCGGACGCGAAATAACCCCGGCTGGCTGGTTGAAGGCGTGGCCGACTATGTGCCGCTTTTTCAAATACGAGCCGGGCAAGATCGGCCGACTCAATCCCAATCGCGCCAAGTACGACGGCAGCTATCGCGTGACGGCGGCGTTTCTGAACTATGTGACCGAGAAGTACGACAAGGAACTGGTGAAGAAGCTCAACCAGGCGATGCGCGAAGGCGAATACACCGAGGAGCTGGGGAAGAAGCTCACGAAGAAAACCGTGCAAGAGCTAAACGACGAATGGCGTGCGAGCTTGAAGAAATAGGCGCGGAGCTTAACCTGGCGATTTTCCGGCCCGCCGCCCCCATCGCTTCCGGCCGGTTCAAATTGCAGGAGGTCAAAAGTCGAGCTTAAAAGTCGCTTTGCTGCTTCGCTATAATTAGAGAACACTCGCGAACGGGGGCTAACTGCTCGCGGGCGCTTTTTTGTGCGCATTCACTCCAAACGAGGCAATCTCCGCATGGCAGGCAAAGCAAAGGAAGCGAGCATCGAAGTCGAGGGAAGGGTGAAGGAAGCCCTGGCGAACACTCAGTTCCGAATCACCTTGGATGTCGGCGGAGAGTGCATCGCCCATATCGGCGGCAAGATGCGAAAGCACTGGATCAAGATCGTGCCGGGCGACCGAGTGAAAGTCGAGTTGTCGCCGTACGATCTGAATCGGGGACGGATCACGTTCCGGTCCCGGTGACTGAGCCAAAGCCCCGCCCAAGCCGAAAGTCGAATCTCCTGCCCATAGCGAATGCTCGGTCCACTTCGATCATGTGGCCGCTGGCGCGATGCCGGCGGCCAAGTCGTTCATCCGCGCCAACCACATCCGCAAAAGCCGCAACGCGAGCATCTATTTCCGCGGCGGCGAGAAGGCGTCGCCGTCGACGTGACCGGCGAAGCCGAAGGGGTCGTCATTGTCAACAATGAACTGAAAGAGAACCGATCACGGGCATCGCGGATCGGCATCCGCATTGGCGCCCGAGACGCGCGATACTCGCTGTGCGGATAGTTTGCGGCGAGGGTTTTGCGACGGAGTTATCGGACTTACGGAGGAAATAAGCGTGCACTAGCGGAGGGCAGGGAAGAAGGGCGCATGCAGCTCAACTCGGGAGTGTCGATTGGAAGGAAAAAGGGAGCCAGGCCATTTCGCGAAATGCGCGGCGTCCCTTTTTGGTTCTCGCGACCTTTGTTCCACACAAATTCGGCGCGGCCGCCTTATTGAAGACCGCTCACTTCACTCTGGCAGATGGAACAGTTTGCCGTACCCGGCGTCTTCCCACATCTGCCGCAACTTGGCTCGCACTAACTTGGGCGCTTCGCGGTAGCATGCTGCAAAATTCTCCAGCGGCGTGGTTGCTTTCTCGAATTCACCGGCCTTGATAAAACTGTGGTTGCACTTGATGAAATAGATGGCGGCGTTGACGTAATCCTTCTGCTGTCCGGCGACGGCACCTAGCAGGTTGTAAGAGAATCCGGAGCCTAGGTGATTGCCCTGCCGCTCCTGGATCTCCAGGCCCTTCAGACACCAGCGTTTCGCGCTGGCCAAGTCGCCCTTGGCCTGGGCAATGACGCCCAGGAGCTGATACGTCGGCGCGGCGCTCTTCGTCGTGCATCTTCTCCTTAATCTCCAAGGCGCCGACACCATTTCTCGGCTGCATCCAAGTCGCCGGTCAACTGGCCGACGCGGCCGAGCTGATGCAACGTCGTTGCTTGGTTTGCGTCGTCGCCGATCCCTGATCGCAACTTGACTGCTTTCTTGTACCAATTCTCCGCAGCGACAAAATCGCCGCGGTCTTGAGCGACCAGCCCCAACTGATGATAAGCCGTTCCGACGCAGATTTGATCGTCGTGCTTCTCAAATACAATTAGCGCCTGCGCAGGAGTCTCTCCGCTTCATCGAATTGATGTTCCAGGCGACGGTCATTAGCGAGCTCTGCAAGACCGATCGCCTCGACTAGTTTGTCGTTTTCTTCAGTGATTTGACTCGGCTGGGCTAATTCAAGGTAGCCCTCGCACGAGTTGACTAGCGGCTGGGCCTCAATAATGCAGAGTGCAAGTGCCCGACGCGCACATTCAAGTGTCTTTTCGAAATCTCTGAAACCCTGAACCCAAATTCCGGCGAGCTTGAGCCAAGCCTTACCCAAGTCGGGGTTCAGATGCACTGCCTGCTGGCAGAATTTGAGAGCTTCATTCCACGACTCCATTTCAACGAGGCAATTCGCCTTGTTGAGCCAAAGATCCGCGTCCTTGGGGTTAAGGCGCAGCGCCTGGTCAATGGCCGTGAGCGCCTCCGACTGTATGTCGAGGCGCCTAAGAGCGATGGAGATGTTCGAATATGCATTAGCCAACTTCGGATTGCCCGAAGCCGGTCCGCCGCTCCATTTGATGACCGCGTTGAAGCACTCAATGGCCGCGGCCCAGCGTTTTGATCGCAGGGCAAGCAGCCCCTTTCCCCAGCACAACCTGGCTTCACTGGCGTCCATGGTTATTCCTTCCGATCGGTATTGACTTGTTGCACGTCGCTCATGGCGAAACCGAACGTCGACACAAAGGCATCATGCCATTGGCGCTCGAACGCCGCAATGAGGTCGGGGTCGTTGCCCTGTTCAAACCATTTGGCAATGGTTCGTAGGTGTCGCATCGTCTCATCGAAACAGTCGTTCTCGAACATTTCGCGGGCGGCGATGGTCGTGAGAAAGCCATGACAAGTGCCGAGCATGACGTCGATGTCGCACGTCTCATGCAAGACGAGTTCACTGCCCGCAAACTGCCAAGGGGGATAAAACGACTCGGCAAATCGTTCTGCTGATTGATCCGGCGACCAGAAGACATCCAACATCCACACAGGCTTGGCCGTATTCGCAAGGGCAAACTCACAAAAGGACCGATGTTTGTCGAATACGAATCCGACTGTCGGATTCAGTCCGTGAAACGTGGTCTGACGGCTGAAGTTCCGCATCATTTCAGACGGTCGGGGCCATCGCAAGCGCATGCAAATGTCGTCGGGCGCAGCCGCATCCTGCACCAGCGATGCCGCGGCGATTCGTCCCTCCTTCAACTCGCGAAACAATCGGGCGAACCGCTGTGTCGGCGCCAGATCATCCCATCCCAATCTGGCGCCGGATTCGCCGGGTGGCCAATGCAGCGTGGTCAAGGGCGTTTGCAACGCGATTCCGGCCAGGCGTGACACGACACGATACACGAGCGATGGTTCAACGACTTCCTGAACCAATTCAATCAACGCGGTGTACTCCGGCGTACATGCCTCGGCCATGAACCTGATGCGGAGCTTCATTGAGGCGGTTAGCGATTTCAAGTTGGCGAAGTCCCCGCAGTGCGCCGATGACTCGATCAACGAGCGAAATGTGATTGAGCCTGGATTGGCCGGTGCATCGGGATCGTGGGGCTCGGCCAATCGCGGCAGCCCAACATTGTCGCCGGGCAGTTTGCTGAGCGTGTCTTGAAACTCTGCAAACGTATTCCATTGCTCAACGGCCTGTCCTTTGGTCAGGCTCGTATCATCGAACAGCCGCATCTGTGCATGGAACAACTC
This sequence comes from uncultured Gemmataceae bacterium, assembly GCA_963773845.1. Lineage (GTDB taxonomy): Bacteria > Planctomycetota > Planctomycetia > Gemmatales > Gemmataceae > SIAJ01. Next base: position 847,385 of record CAVZCU010000009.1, on the reverse strand, counting down.
GCGAACTGCGGCGCCGAAACGCATATCGTCCGCCCAGGGCCCGTGACTGCACGTCAAAGCCGCCAGCGATGTGGAGATCGGCAGCTGCGGCCTTGATCCCGGCGAAACTGCCGACAGCACACGATGCCCGCGGCCGATGAACTCCTTCATGAAGTCCCAGTACCAGGCATCGAGAAAGAAATGGTAAATGCCGCAGGCTGTTGACAAGAATTGAAAGAAATGGCAGTGCTCGTGCTGATTGGCGAGGATGCTCCAGAGCAGTGCATACTCCTCGTCATCGGACAATTCCTGTCGCGACACGTGCCCGCCAGCGGCGGCAGCACTGACAATCTTGCCAGGTTCGAGAACACGGCCGAAGAAATGCTCGACCGCCTGCAGATAGACCCACCAGTCCATTCGCACAAACGCAAGCAATGTGTGCGCAAGGAAATAGTCCTGGTGGCGATCGGAAAATGCAAATGCGTCGGCGTTCGCCTTCGACTGCCTTCGAGAACTCATGTCGGCCTCGATTCTGCGGATTGGCGCAGCAGGCGCTGGCATGGGGCCGCGGCAAAGTGCGGGCTTGCCCAGAAATGTCGGGCTTGCGAGAGTGTCCGCGTCGTCTAACTTAGATCGTAACAAGATCCGAGCCAATTCGCTACAGGTTGTTGCCGACTCGCGCGACGTACATACGTCGATGAACGGTCGACCGGTTGCCCCACTCTCTTGATTCTCGTGCGCCGTCAGGTCACAATCGCTGGAATGGACGCACGACTTCGCGCCGGCCGTGCTTACCGACTCGAGAGCCTCCCATGCCTGATTACCGCGTATTCGTTTCCTATAGTCGAAGGGACGCGGCGCTGGTCGGCCCGCTGGTACAACTCCTCCGCATCACGGGCGAGCCCGTGTTCCGTGACACGGACAGCATTCCGCCAGGTTGCCGATGGCGCGCTATTCTGACCGAGGCCATCGACGGCTGCGAGATGTTCCTCGTGTTCTGGTGCCGGCATTCGTCCGCATCGACCGAAGTTAAGGCCGAGTGCGCGCAGGCGATGCAACGGAACAAGTCGCTTGTCCCGGTGTTGCTCGACGATACCAAATTGGCGCCCGAATTGGCCGAGTACGAGACGATCGACCTGCGTCGCGTTCTCGGTGGACACGTCGAAGATGAAGTCCTTGTTCAGGAGCCCGGGAATTTCAAGATGGCGACCCGTCGCGAATGGCGGCTTCAGATTCCGGACAAAGTCGCGCTTCTTGAAGGCGCCCAATTCCTGCAATCGCGTCTGGAAAAACTCGCAGCCGATTCCCCCGTCAATTGACCGAAGAGGTTACGCCGGTCTTTCATTCGGACCGTACCGACAAGCAATAAGCGGACATCGGGGGAAATCGTAGATACTTCCGGCCCGCATTACCCATCGAGCCGCCACACGCCTAAATCGCCACCCCCGCCTCGATCCAAAATATCATCCCCCCAATGCGCTCCGCTTCGCGACGTTCGACGACCAGGTTCAGCGTTTGTCTTTCGAATGCGGGATCGCATCCGCTCGCGAGTTCGTCGACGGCCTCGACTTAATCGTGCCCGTCGATCGGAACCGGCCTCATTGGGGTTCGGGCGTGGGACATCAGATCGCGGATGGCGGGCAGCGATAAGCGGTTAATGTACATCGGCAGTTTTCCCGTCGCGTTGGTTCGGTCCGCAACATAAAATCATCGTGGCGTACCGTTGCGCTGCCCGGCATTTGAAATCGGGGTGTGCCAATGAATGAACGAGATCGCAATCTGCGGATCGCGCAAGCGGTTCACCGCGATCGCGTTTGGGACGAGCGCACCTTTCAAACTGGCGACTTCGTCGCATTGCTTGACGGCCAGATCGTCGCGGTCGAGAAGAACGCCGACGACGCTATTGCCGCTCTTCGCGCCCGCGATCCCGATCCCAAACGCGGCATGGTCGTGGAAGTCGCACCGTCCGCAGCCGACGTCATTCGCAAGGTCCGGTGATGCCGACCGCTCATTTCACAAGCCTCGACGACGCCGAGATCGTCGACGTTGAGTTTTTCACGCTCTCCGGCGAAAATCGCCGACGAAGACTGCTTGTCGATTCGGGATTTACTGGAGGAAGCAGCCTCGTCCTCAGCGACGCTGAGCCGGAACTGATCTGGGCGGCTATGGAGCCCGCGCCGGCCAGCGGCGCCCTTCAAGGCGACCAGACTCGCGCCTGGGTTAAATGCCGGATCCCGGAACTCGGCTTTCAAGCGACTTTGATTGCAATCATCGCGGATCTCGCACCGCTGTCGCTGCCAATAGGCGTACAGGGTATGGCGGGATTGAGTTTTCTGCGGCGATTCAGTCATTGGGGCGCTGAGCAGTCGACAGAAGGATGGCGATTTTACCTGTCCGTCAATTCTTCACCCGGGTTCTGCGAAGTCGCCGCCCCAAGTCGTTCTGAGAACTCGTCCCCCAAACGCGCTCCGCGTCGCCGCGTTCGATGACCTGGATCGGCGTTTGTCTGCCCATCGCATGTGGAATTGGGAGTTCGCAGCGGCTCGATGAATTCGTCGACGACCTCGACTTCAATTTGCCCGTCAATTGCACCGGTCCCTTGCGAAGCCGAAGCGGCCCTGTTGGGGTTCGGGCGGCGGGGCCTTCAGGTCGCGGATAGGCCCGGTAACCGATAAGATAGATGCAGAAAGTCCGTGCCTGGCGAGGTCTGTCATGATCAAAGCGCCTCCGCAATCTCTGGTCCGCTCCGCTGCGAAGGAACCGGTCGAGCAGAGGCTGCGCCAACTCGAAGGGCAGTGGAGAGCCGATACGGAATTCCTTTCGGATGCCGGCAAAATCATGAACCATCCCGCATTTCAAGGGATCATTGCCTTGGGCACGCCCGTGGTTCCTCTGCTCCTGAAGGATCTCGAGTCGAAGCCGTCGCTTTGGGTGTGGGCACTCCCGGACATTACGGGAGAGAACCCCGTGCCGGAATGTGACGCCGGCAATATCCGAAAAATGACCGACGCCTGGCTGAACTGGGGCCGCGAAAAGGGCCTTCGATGAGCGAACGCCTCGTGGCTGCCTTTCCCGGCCTTCGGACCACCGCGTTTCAAATCACCAGCCCAGCCGATTTCAACTACAACTGCATCGCTTGGGCCGCTGGGGTCGTCACCGATTGGTGGTGGCCATTCCACGATATTCGCCGCACCTTCTGGCCGCCCGGCGTCGAACGGCAAGTCACAATCGATGCCTTCGTGTCGGCCTTTCAGACGCTCGGATTTGTTGCGTGTGCCGACGACAGCCTGGAGGTTGGCTTCGAGAAGCTAGCCTTGTTTGCGGATTCTGCGCAAGCGCCCACCCATGCTGCAAGGCAGCTTCCGAACGGCCGGTGGACGAGCAAGCTCGGGCATTCTGAAGACATCGAGCACGAATTGCGAGCGCTGGAAGGCGATATTTATGGCACGGTGGCGCTGTTCATGAAACGATCCCAGGAGAGGGCATAGTGATCATCGTCCAAACTGCGCTCCGCTTCGCCGCGTTCTTTGTCCTGAATCGGCGTTTGCCAATCGCCCATCGAATGCGGGATTGGGGAGTTCGCAGCGGCTCGATGAATTCGTCGACGACCTGGACTTCAATTTGCCCGTCAATTGCACCGATCCCTTGCGAAGCCGAACCGGTCTCGTTGGGATTCGGGCCGCCAGGGCCTTCGGACAGCTGGCCGCTTTCCCCCGCCAATCGTGGATGCAACTCGTTGCCAAGGCGAACGGCGAAGTGGAATTCTGGGCCGATAAGGTTTGGGATATTTACTGCACTGGCTGCTTTTTTTGCTTTTCTTGCCCAGCCCCCTTTACAAACGTGCGCAGCGAAATATTGGCTCTCAAAACTGCGATGCCATTCCCTTTCTGGAGCCAATCATGGCCGTCAAACCGATTCCCGCGGGACACAATACCGTGTCCCCATACCTAACCGTCCGCGATGCGGGCAGCCTGGTCGAGTTCTTGCAAAAGGTGTTCAATGCGGATGTGGTCTTTTCGATGAAAAAGCCCGATGGTTCGGTCGGGCACGCGGAGGTTCGGATCGGCGATTCGATTGTGATGATCGGCGAAGCGCGCGATCCCTGGCAGCCGATGCCGGCAATGATTCATGTCTATTTGACAGATGCCGACGCCGCGTATCAGCGGGCGCTCGATGCGGGGGCCGAGTCGGTCATGCCGATGATGAACCAGTTCTACGGCGACCGCAGCGGCGGCGTGAAAGACAAGCACGGCAATATGTGGTGGGTGTCGACGCACATCGAAGATGTGTCGGAAGAGGAAATGATGAAGCGCATGGCGGCGATGGGGAAGTGAGGGGCAACCAACGCTCCGTGATACAATACGGCGGTAGCAAATCGTTGGAGGGACAACGGTGCCTGTTCACGATTGGACTCGTGTGGAAGATGGGATCTTTCACGACTTCCACACGACTTGGATCGGAGCAATTCGAAGCGCTCTCAACGAAGGCGTCCTGCCCAAAGGCTACTACGCCTTGGCCGAGCAGCACTTTGGGCGTCCCATCGCGGATATCTTGACCCTGCACGCCGGTCCCGATGGCGAAGAACGAGGGGCACCCCACTCCATCGACACGGGTGGCGTCGCCGTGGCCGAGGTTCCGCCTCGAGTACGGCGCAAGCAGTCGATTGAGCCTTTGCGTGCCCGGCAACGGTCGCTCGCGATCCGTCATGTGAGCGGACATCGCCTGATCGCCGTGTTGGAAATCATCTCTCCATCGAACAAGGATCGCGCGCAGCACGTGCAAGACTTCGTCAACAAGGCGGACGAGGCGATTGCGGCTGGGGTGCACTTGCTTTTGATTGACTTGCTGCCTCCCGGACCGCACGACGCAACGGGAATGCACGGCGCGCTATTGGAACAAATCGATTCTTCTGCGCCACCATACGATTTGCCCGCGGACGAACCGCTCACGCTCGCCTCCTACGCTGCGGGCCCGCGAATCGAGGCATGCGTCGAACATTTGGCCGTCGGGATGCCGTTGCCTGAGATGCCTCTCTTCCTGAGCCAAGAGCGATATGTCAACGTTCCGCTCGAGCCGACCTATCAAGCGACCTATCGCGGCGTCCCCGAATTCTGGCGGGATGTGATCGAGGGCCGCACACCGACAAGCTGAAGGCAACCCGAATTTGCCGCCCGTCCGGGGCATGGGCATCTCTCTCCGCGTACTCGCCGGGCAACGCCGAGAAGACGAGCGAAGTAAGAATTACACGGTGTTGATGGCGAAACTCTGATCTCGCGCGTATATCCTTCCGATCTCTGGTCAAGCCATTTCACGATTTTTTCAGAAATGTGTTGAAGTATGCATTTTTTCCGGTTAATAGTTACGATTAGACGCGCGGTCCCACGACCCTCGTGCAATACTCGCCGTCCCATCGATCGTCGCACGTCTCGCCGCGGTACTGTCGCATCACATCTTTCCTTCCTTCTCTCCGGGGGGGTCATTATGTTCCACGTCCGCTCCGCCCGACGTCCTGGTTTTACGTTAATCGAGTTGTTGGTGGTAATCGCGATTATTGCGATCCTGATCGGCCTGCTCTTGCCCGCGGTGCAAAAGATCCGCGTGGCCGCGAATCGAATGTCGTCCCAGAACAATCTGAAGCAGATCGGTTTGGCCCTGCACAACGCGCACGATACGTACGGGGCATTCCCGCCGGTCGCCGTGAACCAGTGGTCGTCGTTCTACGAGCCGAACGCCAACGTCTATCAAGGCCCGTACCTGCCGTTTCAACAGAATACCTCCGGCTCGGACAAAACGTCGTTCTTCTATGCCCTGTTGCCGTTCGTCGAACAGGACAACCTGCACAAGGACATTGCCGGCTATCGCTGGTATCTGATGGGTCAGCGGCAGAGCGATCCGTCCAAAATGGTCGGATCCGATACGCCCAAGACGTACATCAGTCCGTTGGACTCAAGCCCGTACAAGTACGTGGACTGGTCCTGGCCGTATACCGGCGGCGGGGCCGTGTACAAGATGGGGCTGGTGAGTTACGCCCCGAACGTGCGGGTGTTTGGTCTGCGTAGCAAGATCGACTGGGCGGGCTGGATGGCCTGGACGGTCATGTGGTGGCACACGGGCGCCGGTGTCGCCAACACCGCGACTGTGACCGACGGATTGTCGAACACCATCTTTGTCGCCGAAAAGAACATGGTGACCGGATTGGGGACGATGTCTTACAAGGACTGGAGCGTGAACGGATCCAGCGGCTCGCAGCCGGGCGGGATCAATATGTGGGCCACCACGGATACGCCGGAGACCGGGCTGCCGTTTTTCGGCTGCACCTGCAACGACCCCTCGGTCACCTGGGATGACGAGTATGGTCAATGGTGGCTAACCGACTGCAAATTCGGGGGACAGGTTGAGTATTTTCAGCCGCCACGCCGACGACTCGTACCGTCGCAACAGAACTTTTACAACCTGTACGAGATGAGCCCGGGCGGTGTCCAGTGTTTGATGGGGGATGGCAGCGTCCGCTCGTTTGCCACTACCATTTCGATCCCGGCCTGGAGTGCCGCCGTCACACCGGACGGCGGCGAAGTTGCAGGCTATTGACTCGTTGGCTCTGAGTCGATTCGGACGATCTTGGCGTTTCATTTCGAACGGGGAGAGCCGCACATCGGTCTCTCCCCGTCGCAACTCTCTCTTACATCAGCAGGATTTCCATGTTTCGATCGAAAACCCTCACCAGGCGGTCGGCCAGCACGCTCGTCCTATTCGCATTGGCGGCGACCTCTTGCGGCAAGTTTGTCCGTGAAGAACGACTCAAGGAGACCGGCGCCACGCTCGAGGGCACCGTCAAGTACGGTGGCGAAGATGTGCAGTTTGCGATGATCGTCGTGAAGTCGTCAACGGGCGCCATGACCGGAATGATCCGGGAAGATGGCCGCTATCGGGTTGAGAACGTACCGCTCGGTGACGTTCAAATTGGCGTGAATACGGCCGCGGCGCAAGGCGAGTATCAAAGCAAAATGATGGCCGCCGGCGTCAACAAAGGACCGGGCGCCACGGGGAAGGGTAGGGTTCAGGGGCGCTCGCTTTATCAGCATTCCAAAAAACTATGCCGACCCCGATACGTCAGGGCTGAAGACGACAATCAAGTCAGGAACCAATACGTTCGACATCGCGATCCCGAAGTAATGCAACAGCAACGGCCGGACCATCCGGTCCGGCCGTTGTTGATTTCAGACTGACCGAAGGTACACGTTTCGACTGTAGGACGGATTGGCAATCCGTCCCAACAGGCCGACAAGGACGGATTGCCAATCCGTCCTACCTCCGAGTTGTGCACGGGATTAGCGCTTCGAGAACTGGAACGAACGCCGGGCGCCCTTGCGACCGTATTTCTTGCGTTCCTTCATGCGGCTGTCGCGGGTGAGGTAGCCGGAGTCGCGCAGCTTCTTGGCGATGCCCCCCTCGGCCGGTTGACCGTCGGTTGCCGCTGGCGCTGCCGCCTCGGCTTCGCCGAACATCGACTTGAGCGCTCGGGCAAGACCCTGCGAGGCGGCCCCGGCCTGCCCCGTGATGCCGCCGCCGCGGACGTTGATAAAGACGTCGAGGCGATTGCGCATATCGAGCAAGCTCAGCGGTCCGGTGACGGCCCCGCGATCCTTCTCTTCCGTGAAGAACTGGTCGAGCGGCCGCTCGTTGACGACAATCTTGCCGTTGCCTTCGGTAACACGGACACGGGCGACCGCCGTCTTTCGCCGGCCGGTACCGAGGTGAAACTTTTTGTTTACGCTCATATTTGTTCCTCGCGCGGAGCGCGAGGCCTACTCTCAAGACAGTTTGAATTCTTTCGGCTGCTGCGCCTGATGCGGGTGCGATGCGCCGGCATAGATTTTCAGTTTGCTCATTTGTGCCCGGCCCAGGCGATTCCGCGGAACCATTCGCTTGACGGCCTGGTAGAGAATCTCTTCGGGCTTGCGGTCGCGCATTTCCTTGGCCGAGACGATCTTTTGCCCGCCCGGATACCGGGAATAGGTTTGATAGGACTTCTGATCCCACTTATTGCCGGTGAATTTGATCTTCTCGACGTTCGTGACGATCACGAAGTCGCCGCAGTCCAGGTGAGGAGTGTAAATCGGCTTGTGCTTGCCGCGGAGGATATTGGCAATTTGCACGGCGAGCCGGCCGACAACGACGTCGGTGGCGTCCACGTGCAGCCACTCCTGCGTGATAGTCGCGGGAGTAGCAAGGGTAGTCTTGGCTAACATGGAAACGGCCGATCGGGTCTTGGAAGTCGAAAGTCAACATCTTAGAGTGAGGCAAAGGGGCGTCAAGGCATATCGAATAAGTATTTGTTCAGCCATCAGCGTACATCCGTTCGCCTGCAAGCGGAACGCCCATCACCTATAGGAATCGCTCAACCGGAGACGCAAATGACCGTGACGCCGTATCCCCGTCGGCCGCTGGGTTTGCCTTCAGGGAGCATTCGTGGAATCCTGTCGATTTTGATCGTAGCGATATTCTGGATTTTGCTCCTGGTGTCGAATGAGCAAGCGATCCGAATTCCGCTCAATCTCTATTTTCTCCTCTCGATGGTGATGATTTTCTTCGTCGCGCACGGCAAGTCGATTGCGCGCCGCGACGAACCGCATGCCTCGCCGCTCTGGCTGCCGGGCGGGACGTTGCGCTTTATCATCCTCGTGGGCACCGGCGCCGTGCTGACTTATGTTGCAATCAAATACCCGGATCGACTGGACCGCCTCACGCCGGACCAGCAGCAACTCAGCCGCTGGAAACCCTATTTCTCCGCACTCGGAATCGGTTTCGTGCTGGGCTACATCATGCATGTCATGCCCTTCAAGCGGACGTGGTGGTTTGAGGCCTTTCAGGCGTGGATGGCAATCATTGCGATGACGATCCTGTTTCTCGAACTCATCTTCCAGGTGTTCATCAATATCACACTGCCCAACCCGGTTGAAGCAGTCGCCTGGCACACGGCCGTTACGGCGATCGTGGCGTTCTATTTCGGCTCGCGGTCGTAACGAGCGGAAGCATCGCCTATTGAGGGCCGCACTGCCAACGTTACGAACCCCGGAACGCGTTTGAGTGCCCTGCTCGCTCGCGCTTTTGGAAGTTGCACACGATTCGAGCCGCTGGATTGATCGTAGCTGGATTCGCCAGAATTCAGCGCTCGGAAGCCGCAGAGCCCCTGAATTCTGGCGAATCCAGCTACGGCCTTCGTTTGGAGGCGCTACACCAAAACTGACGCTTGGGCTGGTGTTACATTGACGGCGGAGAAGCTATAAAAGGAAACGCCCGTCTCGGCCGTCCGTTTTCAAGACGTTGACTCTTGAATCGATGACGACGCAACACTGCCTTTCCTCATTCGCGGTTCCGGGGTACAATCCCGCCCATCGCCCCGAGGACACCTGTGATGAACCGCCGCGAATTCCTCTCCGCTGCCGCGACTGCGACCGCCGCCCTGGCGGCCAGCGCCAAGGGTGAAGCCAAGATGATTCCCATCGTCGATTGTCACCAGCACCTTTGGGACCTTTCGAAATTCAAACTCGGCTGGGTCAAGGAGGGCGACCCGCTCGCCATGAGTTACATGCCCAAGGAATATGCCGAGGCAACCAAGGGTCTTAACTTCGTCAAGTCAGTCTACATGGAAGTGGATGTCGTCGAGAAGCAGCAGCAGAAGGAAGCCGACTCCATCATCGAATTGATTAAGAACAAAGGGAGCATCACGGTCGCGGCGGTTGTCAGCGGCCGGCCGGTGCAGGGGGAAGCATTCAAGAAATACGTCAATCAATTCAAAGGAAGTCCATACATCAAGGGCCTTCGTCAGGTCGTTCACAATCCCGGCAACCCACCGGGCTACTGCGTTACGAAGGATTTCATCGCGGGGGTGCGCTATCTCGGCGATATCGGTCTGAGCTGGGATATTTGCATTCGACCTGGCGAGTTGACCGATGCGGCGAAGTTGGTCCACGAGTGCCCCGGCACGCGGTTCATTCTCGACCATTGTGGCAATGCCCCCATTCTCGATGCCAAGAAGATGGATCAGTGGAAGAAGGACATCGCCAAGGTGGCTGAACACAGGAACGTCGTCGGCAAGGTGTCGGGGATCATCGCCCAGCTCAAGAAGGGTGACTGGTCGGTCGATCAGCTCGCTCCGGCGGTCAAGCACACAATCAAAGTATTCGGCTGGGACCGCGTCATGTTCGCCGGCGACTGGCCCGTCTGTACGCTTGCAGCACCGCTGAAGGATTGGTTGGCCGCGGCCAAGGAGATCGTGAAGGATCAGCCGGAGACGAACCAGCGGAAACTCTTCCACGACAACGCGGTGAAGTTTTACGGACTATGAATCAGAAGTCAGAAATCAGAAATCAGAAGCCAGAAGTAGAAGCTGGCCTCTGACCTGTAGCTTGGGAGGATTGCCAATGTTTACACAAATCACGCTGATTGCCGCACTGACGATCGGTGCGCCGGCGCTGAAGGATAAGGAGCCGCTCGGCACGGGACCGGGTTATTTGGGTATCACGTTTCAGAAGGACGACATGGGTCTACTGATTACGGATGTGAAGGCCGAGTCGCCCGCGTCAAAGGCGGGCGTGAAAATGAACGACGTGATCGTCGCAGCCGAACGCAACAACTTGAAGGATGCGGACACCAGCGATTTCGTCAAAATGGTCGCCGGCATGCGACCCGGAACGATCCTCACCCTGGACGTGAAGCGCGGCTCCGAGAAACTAATCTTCAAAGTCAAACTTGGCGTGCGTCCGAAGGACTTCAATCCCCGGCCGATTCCGAGCCCGCCGCCGATTGACCCCTTGGGACCATAGACGCGCGGAATGCTATCGCAAAAAAGCACACTTTGGCCGATTTCCATAGGTATTCCCGCATGCCACGGACCCATTTGGATAGGCGGATATGCCTTGGGGGGTTGTAAGCCCCGGTCGTGCTTTCCTTGTCGTGTTTTGCGAGCCGCTTTGTCTCGGTAACCGATAAAGAACGTCCGAGAACTCGCCAAGTTTGATGTGAATGAATCGTCCAACCACACCAATAATGGAACGTGCCAAACGGTCACTTGATTTATTCGGACTCCCGAACGCTTGATCCGCCACTAACCGAGTTGCTTGGCTTTTTCTCGCAAGGTCGTGGCCATGGTCCGGACCGTTTCGTCCACTTCTGCTCTTACCGTGAGCGGCTCGGCGCCTGCATCGAGCGCTTGCTGATGTCCGTCCAGAAGCTTCGCCCATGCTCGGCAGTGGTCCAATAGCCACGCCTTGTCAGCCGGATTGAGAGGGCCATAGGTCGAGTGCATGAGCCGAGTGCAACCGATACGAAGTTCGGCTATGCGAATGCCGACGCCTTCAGCGTCCGTTGGTTGGTACTGCGACCACTCCTCGGCGTTGTCAGCCAGCTTGTTCAGGTAATCCTTCGGCGTTCTTTGGTCGAATGCCAAGCCACTGGGCTTTCCCCATCCCCAGGCAATCTTCGATTTTGGAACGGCCGATTCTTCCGGACTGCGAACTACCAGCAACCCGACCGCCACGGCCAAGCATGCGGCGACACCGGTGCTGACGATCGCCCAAGTCTTATAGGTCCGGCGGGTCATCGATTTCCCGACTTTGGCCGGTGTTGCCTTTGATCCACCGTTTCGCGTCATTGTTGACGCTGCCTTGTCGCGTGCTTTGAGCTTCTGGGGCGGAGAATCCGCCGAGAGAATTCCATCGAGCGATCTTTTGCCGCGCCGGAATGATTTCGATAATTCGTCGGAGCGCTCTAGGACTTCATCCCAGTACGCCCCGCCGTCCGCGACGATCCGCTCCTGAAATACGGCAAGCGAGGCCGGATGCTTGAGCAGTTTCGCGAGCACATCCGGTGGGATTGGTTCGAGGCCTTCGGCCAGCGCGATTTGCAACCATTTGTTGAAGAGGGGGCGGGGCAGAGCGGACTCCATGGCGTCGGGGAAATGAGCCGACAGTTCGGCTACGAAACGGCCGAAATCCGGCGCCATGAGCCGCCGCTCCAGCCAACTTGGCAGCTCGGCTGCTTCGTCCGGGATACTCAGAGAATGGAGGGTCATGGCGATATCCTCTCCACGCAAGCCTGGAGTTGGGCCTTGGCTTGATGGAACGCCCGGTACGCCTTATCCGCGGGCATGCCAGTGCGAGCACAGTAATCGTCGTAACTCTCGCCGGCCACTCGGCTCCGCACCAGGTCGGCCACCTGCGCATTCGCTCGTTCCAGTTTCTCTAGGCATCGCGCTAGGGCATCGTGACGATCCCCTTCGACCGACCGGACGTTGTCTCGATAGCGATGATCGATCAGTTCGCCTTGCTCGGCGAGGGGTTCATGTCTCCGCTTCCTGAGGTGGTCGACGACCACGTTGTGCGCGATTTGGTGGAGCCATGCACGAAAGTTGCCGCCCCGGAATCCCTTCGGGATCGCCTGCCACGCCTTCGCCCAAACGTCTTGATGCACGTCGTCAAGCAATGCCATATTAACACGCCCGCCCAGAAAAGCGAGCAGTCGCTTCGCGTGACGGTCATACAGCGTATGGAAGGCGGCTTCGCCCTGCCTTCGGGCAAGAGCGGATTCGCCACGGCGAGCGCACACGGCGGCAAGTTCCTCATCCGGAATCTCGATCGTGTCAGACGTCATCTCTCGGCACCTAGACCGTGGAAAGCAAGCCGACAGTATATCGCGACCGACACACAACGACGATCAATTGACCCGTAGTGCCAGGTTGCTTCTCATGATCTTCACCATGGCAGGATTCGGCTCGGAGTGGGTTTGAGGCGGTGCGGGCTCGACCGGTCGCACGCCGCCGTGCGAAGGTTCCCGCGGCTGCCAGAAGCGAGATGGTGGTTAACGAGGTCCAACCCCGGACCAGTTGTCTTTCTGCGAGTCAAACAGGAAAACGCGCTCATTTGAAAGCGCCGTGATAATCCGTCACTTCACGGCGCCGCCGGAAACAATGTTACTCGGCTGTTGTAGGATCGATGGATTCGCGCACTTGCGAAACTCGAGTCGCGGGAAAGCCTCCGAGCTTGGCATGTTCGCGGATCAGCGCTTCGTCGGCCGCGATGTAGAAGCAATATACTTTGTCGTCGGTCACGTAGCTGTAAACCCACCGGATTGAGGGACCGAGCTTCTTCAGGACGGCACAGGAAGTCGCGGACATTCCTTGAAGGTCGGCAGCCGAGAGTTTCCCGGCATTCGGTATCTCCCGTTCGATTACGAATTTTGGCATGATTGTTCTCCTAGTTGAAAAAGGGCGGGCCGTGGCCCCGCGGTCTCGGCCCGCCGCCGTCTCGCTCGTGTTCACTGAATCAGAACGTTGTCACCCGCCCCGCCGTCAAGAACGTCCTGCCCCGCCCCGCCGTTCAGGACATCGTCGCCGGCGCCGCCGATGACGGTGTCGTTGCCGGTCCCGCCCAGCAGCTGGTCGTCGCCGGCGCCGCCATCTGCCCCGATGGCGTTGGCTGACAAGTTCGAAGCGTCGATCACGTCGTCGCCCGCCATGCCGTAGACGGTCAATTTGTCGGTTGTCTCGGCCCCGGTAATGTTGACATTGGCTGCCAGGCCGGTGGCGGAGACACCAGTCGCGTCGCCGGATACCGCGATGACATCATCGTCTGCGGTGCCGTTGATTACCACGCTGTCGACTTGCCCGTCCGCAGCTCCTTGAGCCGACAAGTCGATGTTGACATCCGTCACGGCTGTTCCGGTCAGATCGTTGACCGTGATCGTGTCCGCTCCACCGAGGGCGGCAACGTTGACGACCTCGGTGCCGTCTACATCCATCGTCACGTTGCCAACGTCGCGGGCGAGCCGGAGTCGAGAACCATTCGCTGAGAGGGTGATTTTCTCGTCGATGTTGGCCCCGTTGAACTGAAGGGTGTCGTTGCCGTCCTCGCCTTCAACGACGTCGCTGCCATCGCCGGGGTTCCAAACGAACGTGTCGTCCCCGGCGCCGCCAAACATCTCATCGCTCCCGCGGCCACCCGTGATGAGGTCATTGCCGTCGCCTCCAGTCAGCCGGTCATTACCGTCGCCTCCAGTGATGGTGTCGTTCCCCGCGCCGCCATCGACCGCGATCTGGATGAGATTCGCGAGGCCGTTGCCAGCGGTGAAGGTGTCATTTCCGCCATTCATGTTGACCATCAGATTCTCACTGGTGCCGATGTCCAGGAAGAATGGGGCGGGACTGATCCGGTCAAAGCGCACCCGGGTGCCGTTGGCCGTGACAGTGAATACCTCGTCGCCGTTGCCGCCGTTCATTTCGACCGTATCGATGCCGGCCCCGCCCTCGTTCAAGTCGGACCCCTCGCCGGGGTTCCAGATCATCCGGTCGTTGCCAGCCTGGCCGAAGACCTGGTCGTCGCCGGTGCCGCCTGTAAGTATGTCGTTGCCGGCGCCGCCAAAAAGAAAGTCCACTCCACCCTTGCCGAGGAGGGTGTCGTTCCCGGCCTGGCCGAACAGTTGATCATTCCCCGACCCCCCCGTGAGCGTGTCGTTCCCGGCGCCGCCGAACAGATTGGCCTTCGGCAGCGCGCCGTTCGCCTCATTCAGCGTGATGGTGTCGTCCCCACCCTGGCCGAAGACCTGAATCAGGGTCGTATTCGCTACGGTCGGAGCGCCGCCGCGGACGGGCACAGCTCCGCCGTTCACGAGTATCGTCCCAGCAGCATCGCGTCTCACGTCGATGGCGTTGCCCAGGTAGTCGCCGAAGATGGAAAGCGTTCCGTGGGTAAACGTCGCTCCCACGGCCGGCACATTGCGGGCGTCGAGCGGGTCAATCACCAGCGCCAAGCAACGCGCCCGCCGGGCGCGCTTGGACGTTGTGCGGGCGCTACGACCGCGAAAACGGTGAAGCAAATCATGAAACATCGCGCGCATCATCACTGGTCCCTCGAATCGTGTCACTGGTGAAGAAAATCTCGACGCGGCTCGGATGCAAGCACCGGCCACATTATGCTCGTCGAGTTGATCGGGGAAACGGATGAGTCGGACCAAATCTCCGAGCAATCGGGAAAAAATCTCGTCAGCGATCGGACCGGAACAAGGAGTGTTTGATCGCCTGGGCTTCGGATACTTAGGAAATGGGAAAGGGCCCGTCTGTGCGTCCCGAATGCAGCGGGGCTATTTCGTCTAGCGGAGAGTGAGGGATTCGAACCCCCGGTGGGTATTCGCCACGGTGCTTTTCGAGAGCACTGCCTTCAACCGCTCGGCCAACTCTCCGGATCAGCAAACCATTTCTCGAGTGCAATGAACCAGTCCTCGCCTGCATTCCGGCCGATAGACGCGTGACAGCGTCCTCAGGTTCGCGTATGCTCGTGCGATGCGAACGCTACTCCTTCTCTTCGTCGCCTGCCCAATCTTTGCCGCCGAGTTGCACGTCGGCGCCGCGGCTGTTGTCATCACTCCGCCACAGGGCACGCCACTGGCGGGGTATTACAGCCTGCGCGGCACGAAATCCGTCCTCGACGACATTTACTCGAAAGCAATCGTCTTGCAAGTTGGCGAGACCAAGGCGGCCCTGGTCGTCTGCGATCTGATCTCCTTGCCACGGCATGTCGTCACCGAAGCCCGGCGATTGATCGAAAAAGCCACCGGCATTCCCGGCGCCCACGTGATGATTTCGGCGACACACACGCATACCGGGCCGGTGATTCTTCGCGATTCGTCTCTTGATGAGTTGACCGGGGCGACGTCCGATCTCGGCCGGCGGTATTCCGAGAAGTTGCCCGAATGGATTGCCAAGAGCGTCGAGGACGCGAATAAGAACCTCACTTCCGCTCGTGCATCGGCCGCACATGCGAATGAGGAAGGGATCAGCTTCAATCGGCGGTTTCACATGAAGGACGGAACGGTCAGTTGGAACCCGGCAAAGCGCCATCCAGACATCCTTCGGCCGGCAGGCCCCATTGACCCGGATGTGGGGGTGATTTATTTCGATTCACCGAAAAACGCCCCGATCGCCACGTATGTGAACTTCGCGCTGCATGCGGATACCGTCGGGGGTCAGGGCGTCTCCGCCGACTACCCCGGCGTGCTGGCCAAGCGGCTCGCCGACTATCGCGGGCCGGAAATGCTCACGGTGTTCGCCAACGGGTGTTGCGGCAACATCAACCATCGAGATATTTCCTGGATCGACCCCCAGAAAGGCCCGCGCGAAGCGAATCGAATCGGCACGCTCTTGGCCGCGGCAGTTCTACGCAGCACGCGTGACTTGAAGCCCTTGCGAACGGACGCGCTGCAAGTCCGAAGCGAGATGGTCAAGTTACCGCTTGCACCGAACAGCACGGCGGATGTCGACGCCGCCCACGAGACGGTGAAGGGGATCAAGGACCCGAAGACCAAGTTTCTCGACAAGGTGAAAGCGTTCCGGGTGCTGGATGTGCTGGCACGCAACGAGAAACCCTGGGAAGTCGAGGTGCAGATTATTGCGCTGGGAAATCAGCTTGCGTGGGTGTCGCTGCCGGGCGAGATCTTTGTCGAACTGGGCTTGGCGATCAAGAAAGGCTCGCCTTTTCGGCACACGCTGATTGCGGAATTGGCCAATGGCTCGATCGGGTATATCCCGGACAAACCCGCCTATGCGCAGGGAAACTACGAAGTGGTCAGCGCTCGCTGCGGAGAGGGGTCAGGCGAAAAATTGGTCGAGGCGGCACTGCGCCTGCTTCGGAAATGACGCATTCCGAATGGCCCATCGCTTGAAGGGACATTCGGAATCCGCGATTCAGCAATGCTTATCGGCCACTCGGCGTCGGGCGATCCGCGTAGGTCGGGGGCGCAATGTTCCGATTTCCTTCGAAATAGGAGTAGCGCGATCGACTCCATCGCTCTTGTTCCTCCACGTCGGGGCTCAGGAGCGGGTCGGGGACGCGACCGCTACGGTCCCGATCGCGGTCCTTCTGCCGGCTGGCGAACAGACCGCCGCCTTGACAACCGGTCAACGCGGCCAGGACGGCCAGAATCAAAAGCTTACGCATGGGAACAACTCCGCGAACGGTCTCCGTTCCGCCGCAGGAATTATCGCCCCGAATCGCCCCATTTCCCACCTCGGAGTGAAAAGGTTACACACGGTTTCCGGTTCGCAAGAGCGCACGGACGGAATAACCGTCCCAGCCTTTCCAGCCATTGGCAGGACCGAACAAGTTCAAAGACCTAAGCGCCCGTCGCGGCGGCATCGAACTTGCAACTTCACGAACGTTGCAACGGAGATTACTGCCGTCGCGTCCAACCTCGTTTCTGGCGGAACCGGGCTTGCGCTCCGCATTCCGCTTCGCGCCCGATCGGGAGATTGGTGATGCTCAGCCTGCCGATACGTTCGGATCGTTCGCCGATTCATCGTGATGCCCAGCCATTCAGCCCGCAAACACAGCACAAGCAATCGCGATTACGGGATGCAACGCTGAGCCACAGTGTCTGTCCGTATTGCGCAGTCGGCTGCGGGTTGAACGTTTATACCAAGGCCGGCAAGCTCATCGATATCGAGGGCAATCCCGACAGCCCGATCAACGAGGGAACTCTTTGCCCCAAAGGAGCGAACAGTTTTCAACTGGCAGTGAATCCGCACCGGGAACGGTTCGCCATGCGCCGAGCCCCCTATTCCGAACGGTGGGAGCGAGTCCCACTCGAATGGGCGCTCCAGCGCGTGGCCGAACGGGTCAAAGACGCCCGAGACAGCGGCTTCATTCGCCAGGACAAGGATGGACTTCTCGTCAACCACGTCACGAACATGGGAACCCTCGGCGGAGCGGTGCTCGATAACGAAGAGAACTACCTCATGAAGAAGCTGTTCTCGGCCGGGCTCGGGATGGTCTCGATCGAGAACCAAGCCCGGATCTGACATTCCGCTTCCGTGCCCGGTCTGGGCGGTTCGTTTGGGCGGGGGGCCGCGACCAATTACCAGCAGGATCTCGCGAACAGCGATTGCATCCTGTTCATGGGCTCCAACATGGCGGAGGCCCATCCGGTGGGTTTTCGCTGGCCGATGAAAGCCAAGGAGAACGGTGCGACCCTCATTCACGTGGATCCGCGCTTTTCGCGAACGTCTGCCATGTGCGACGTCTACGTGCAGATTCGCGCCGGCACGGACATCGCGTTCCTCGGCGGGCTTATCCATTACGTGCTCACTCATGAGCGCTACTTTAAGGAGTACGTGCTCGCGTACACGAATGCGGCCACGATCATCGAAGACGAATTCCGTGATACCGAGGACCTGGGCGGAGTGTTCAGCGGCTTCAATCCGAAGACCGGCGAATACCAACCATCAAAGGGAGGTTGGGGCTACCAGGGAGCACCCGCCGAAAAAAAAGCTCGAAAAAGGCATGGGACTTCGCATCCGAAGGGCTTCCAGCAGCAGAAATCCGGACAGGGCAACCATGGGATGCACGGTTATGGATTGATGGGCGGTGCGAGCAGTCATAGCCAACCGCGAAAGAACTCCACGGAAGTGCCCGGCGGAGCGCACCGCGACGAGACGCTTCAGCATCCCCATTGCGCATTTCAACTCCTGAAAAAGCACTACGCGCGTTACACACCGGAAGCCGTCGCCGAAGTTTGTGGATGTACTCCGGAACAGGTGGTCCAGGTCGCTGAGCTGTTCTGCCAGAATTCCGGACGCGATCGAACATGCGCCATCGTCTACGCGGTCGGCTGGACACAACACACGACCGGCGTGCAAATCATTCGGGCGGCCGGCATCCTGCAATTGCTCCTCGGCAACATCGGCCGGCCGGGCGGCATGATCATGGCAATGCGCGGTCATGCCAGCATCCAGGGAAGCACGGATATTCCGACTCTCTACGACTTGCTGCCGGGCTATATTCCCCAACCCGCGGCCGACAAAGGACACGAAAAGCTCGACCACTATATCGGTCATGAAGGGCTCCCGACCGGCTATTGGGTCCACACGAAGAAATTCGTTGTCAGCCTGCTCAAGGCGTGGTACGGCGATGCCGCCACGAAGGCGAAGGACTTTCGCTGGAACTGGCTCCCACGCATCGACCGCGATTACTCACAGCTGCCCTTCTTCAACGACATGTCCCAGGGCAAGGTGAAGGGATACTTCTTATTTGGACAGAATCCTGCTGCCGGCGGACCGAACGCTGGGCTGCATCGCGCCGGCTTGCGCCATCTCGATTGGCTCGTCGTGCTCGATTGGTTTCAAACGGACAGCGCCAACTTCTGGAAGGACGACCCATCCGGTCCGCCCGCTTCAGAGGTGAAGACAGAAGTGTTTTTCTTCCCGGCGGCGGCCGCACCGGAGAAGGAGGGAAGCTTCACGAACACCCAACGGCTCCTGCAATGGCACGACAAGGCGATCGACCCGCCCGACGATTGCCGCTCCGACGCCTGGTTCGTTTACAACCTCGGCAAGAAACTGCGAGAACTGTATCGGGATTCAACCGACGACAAAGACCAGCCGTTGCTCCATCTGACGTGGGACTACGAGTTCGACCAGCAGCCGCACCTGCCCGATGGCACCCCCAGCCTGATCGAGGGCGAGCCGGACATTGCCAAAGTCTTGCAGGAGATCAATGGATTCAACCTTTCAGAAATCGATCCTTCGACCGGCAAGCCGAAGCTGTTATCGGGCTTTGCGGACCTCAAGGACGATGGCTCGACGGCGTGTGGCTGCTGGATCTATAGCGGGGTCTACCCGAAGCCCGACCACAACCGCGCTCGCGATCGCAAACGCACCGATAATCCACTCGAGCCGGAATGGGGCTTTGCCTGGCCGCACAACCGCCGAATCATGTACAACCGGGCCTCGGCCGATCCCGATGGCAAACCGTGGTCGGAACGGAAGAAACTCATCTGGTGGGACGACGAAAAGAAGAAATGGACGGGCCCGGATGTCCCCGATTTTCCACCCGACAAGGATCCGCACTATCGTCCCCCGGAAGGCGCGCATGGGATGGACGCTATCTCGGGGACGGCCCCGTTTATCATGAAGCCGGACGGCATGGGCTGGCTGTTCGCTCCCGGCCCGACGAAAGACGGGCCGTTTCCCACGCACTACGAGCCGGTCGAATCGCCATTCGAGAATTACTTTTATCCGAAGCAAACGGACAATCCGACGGCCCGGCTCTTCGAAGGACCGCTCAATCTGATCGCCGGCGACCCGACTCCGTATTTCCCGGTCATTGGTTGCACCTTCCGATTGACCGAGCACTATCTCAGCGGGCCGATGAGCCGGTTCAACTCGTGGCTGAACGAACTGCAGCCCGAGATGTTTGTCGAATTGAGTCCCGAACTGGCCGCCGTTCGGGGCATCGAGCACGGCGGATGGCTCGTCGTGCGCTCACCCCGTGGCGCCATCGAGGCCCGCGCCATGGTGACGCGCCGACTGCGTCCGTTGAAAGTCATGGGTCGGACCGTGCACCAGATCGGGATTCCGTTTCATTGGGGCTTCAGCGGTGAGTCCGTTGGAAGCGTGGCCAACGACTTGACTGCCCTCGTCGCCGACCCGAATGTCAGCATGCACGAAGGAAAAGTCTTTGTCTGCCAGGTGACGGCCGGTCGGCTGCCGATCGCTCCGCGGAGGCGGACCGTTCCAATCGCTCCGTGGCCCACGCGCGACGCCGTCCCGCAAACACCGCGGACTGCCCAACCGGAGGGCCACCTGCGATGATCGGTCTCGGCCTCATCAACGAAGTCAGCAACGCTTTCCCGCCGCGGCGCACGCCGGTCCCCGATGCCGACAGCGACGAGGCAAGGGGCTTCTTCACGGACGCCACGCTGTGCATCGGTTGCAAAGCCTGCGAGGTAGCGTGCAAGCAGTGGAATCAGCTTCCATCGGACGGTTTCGAATTCACCGGTCACAGTTACGACAATACGAAACACTTGGGGGCGACCACCTGGCGGCACGTGGCATTCAAGGAAAAGGTCGGAGAGAAAATGGCCCGCTGGCTCATGGTCAGCGATGTTTGCAAGCATTGTGCCGATGCGCCGTGTCAGCAATCCTGCCCGACCGGGTCGATCGTTTACAACGAATTCGGCTCGGTCTACGTGCAGCCGGATATCTGCAATGGGTGCGGCTACTGTGTCTCCGCTTGTCCGTTTGGCGTGTTGGAGCGAAGCGACTTCGATGGCCGGGCCAACAAATGCACGTTTTGCTATGACCGCCAGGTGGATGGTCTCGAACCGGCATGTGCGAAAGCGTGCCCAACCGACTCAATTCAATTCGGACCGCTGAAAGAACTCCGCGCGAAGGCCAAGGACCGGGTCCAGGACCTGCACGCCAAGGGACGGACGGATGCGTATTTGTACGGGGCAGACTCGATCGGTGACTACGGTCCGCTCAACTCATTCTTTCTGCTGGAAGATCATCCGCACGAATACAACCTGCCGGTCCAGCCCGTGCAGCCGCTCCGCAACCAGGGCCCGCGTATGCGGCCGGACTGCTGACCGGATTGGCCCTGGCAGCCGTCGCCGCACTGAGCTTCCGGAGGGCTGCACGTGGCACATGAAACGCTGATGGAGCGGGTCGTCCCCGGACCCGCGTATATGCCGCACGACCGCGGGCTGGGCTTTCCCGAATCAGCGGGCGAACCGCGGCCCGAATCGGCGGCCCCGACGCCCGGCTACTACGATGTGCCGATGCTCAAGCCGCCCGTCTGGCACGACCTGATCTCCTGGTATCTGTTTCTCGGCGGTTTGAGCGGCGGGGCGTATGTAACGGCCCGTCTGGCCGAGCGATTCGGCGGCCCACGCTTCCGGCCACTGGCGCGCATCGGCACGTACGTGGCCGCGGCCGCCGCTCTCCCGTGCGCCCCGCTCTTGATCGCCGACCTCGGCGATCCCAAACGCTTTCACCACATGCTTCGTGTTTTCAAGCCGGAATCGCCAATGAACCTCGGCGCATGGGTGTTGACAGCGTACCACGGCGCTGGGGCCGCGGCGCTTGCACGCGAATGGTTGCATGAAAAGGACGTCGAATCGGAGCCCAATTCCAAGTCGCTCGTCGCGCGAGCCGGCGAAGGGCTGCTCTTGGCCGTTGCCGATGTCGCCGGCATCCCGATGGCGCTTCTGCTTTCCGCCTACACGGGAGTGCTGCTTTCGGGGACGTCGAATCCGGCGTGGGCGAAAAGCAAATGGCTGCCAGCCCTGTTCAGCGCAAGCGCCATGAGTTCCGGATCGGCGGCCATCAGCTTGGCTCAAGAAGCGCTGGCGGCGACCGGCGTGACCGTTGACTCCGAAGCCAGCCGGCCGCCGATGGATACTCTCAATTCCGTGGCCCATCTCGCCGAAGTCGTAACGTTGGTCGGTTACCTGTCGAGTCCGGCGGCGCCACGATCTCCCGGCTCGCTGGCCCCAAGCACGTGGGGTTCACTCGCCGCCATTGCGGGGTCGGAATTACTGAGCCACCTGCCGGTCGGTTCGAGAACCAGGCCTTGGATCAAAATCGGTTCCGCTGCACTCGGGCTCTTTGCCGCTTATCACATCCGATCGTCGCTCATCAAGGCGGGACACACCGCCGCCAACGACCCGGAGATTCGACTTTAGGCATGACCACCGATCTGCCAGTGCTGCCGATCGCACCGAAGCTTCCGCCCGCGGAGGTTCTCAAGCTTACCGTACGCGAGGTCCGTGAAGGCGATCTTCATGATCGAGCCGATGCCGTCGCGGTCGAGGAACCATTGGAGATTCGGCTCGGTTGCGATCGGGCGGGGAAACGAGTTCAAGTTCCCGTCTCGGTCACGATGCGAACTCCGGGCCACGACGCGGACCTGGCGGTGGGATTCTTGCTTACCGAGGCTATTATCCATCGCCGCGATGACATCGCCGATGTTCGTCAACGCGAATCGGACAATGTGATTTGCATCGATTTGTCCCGAGGGGTTGCTGTCGACCTACAAAGGCTGGAACGTCATTTCTACACGTCCTCGAGTTGCGGCGTCTGCGGAAAGGCATCGATTCGAGCCGTCCATGTCGAGTCTTCTGTCCGAGTGTCGAAAGGCGAGCCGGTGATTGGTTGCCGAGTAATCCATCGACTTCCGGCGACTCTGCGGACGAGGCAATCGGTGTTCGACCAGACCGGCGGATTGCATGCGGCGGCGCTGTTCAACGCGGATGGCCAGCTCATGGTTGTGCGCGAAGACGTCGGCCGGCACAACGCGTTGGATAAACTGATCGGCGCCCAGTTGCTCGCTAGTGCCGTCCCGATGTCTGAAAACATTGTGCTGGTCAGTGGACGAGCCAGCTTCGAGTTGGTCCAAAAGGCAGCCGTCGCGGGCATACCCATAATGGCCGCCGTGGGCGCCCCCTCCAGCCTGGCGGTTGGACTGGCTCGCGAGCACGGATTGACACTCGTCGGATTCGTTCGCCACGACCGGTTCAACGTCTATTCGGGCGCCGAGCGCATCCTCGGCCCTGGCGTACCAGACTGAGGGAAGGATCGGTCAGCGCGTCGTTCGGCGAGCGTTGCATTGGGCGGAACCCATTATCAACAGAGCAAACCTTCACAGATCGCCACGCCAGGCATGACCGCTACAATTCTGCCGGGAGGGATAAGCACGGAGGAACTCCGCGAATGACCGGCATGGAATGGGCCGTCTGCGATGATCCACGCCGCATGGTCGAAGCGCTGCGCCGCCGCGGCCGTGTCAGCGATCGCCAGTGGCGGTTGTTCGTAGCCGCGTTTTGGCGGTGGCAGGCCGACAATCTCCCCAGCGGTCGCGAAGATTTAATTCAGCGCACCGAGGCGATGGAGAATTTCGCGGAGACTGGCCGCTTGCCGAGGGGACAGCAGCCATCGAATTCGCAAAGCATCATCTTCTTCGCAATCGACGCGGCTCGGGCGGCGGCCCTGACGGCCGACTTTCCGTTACGATTCCGCGCGATCCAACGGACGGGGGACATGCTTCAGGCGAATTTGCTTCGCGACCTGTTTGGCAATCCTTTTCAATCGCTCGTGCTCGAACCGCGTTGGCAGACTTCCGATGTGCAAGCGGTAGCGCGTGGCATTTACGACGACCGTGCGTTCGAGCGGATGCCAATCCTGGCCGATGCGCTCATGGACGCGGGCTGCGAGCATGAAACCATCATTGGCCATTGCCGTCAAAGTGGCGGACATATCCGCGGTTGCTGGGTGTTGGACTTGGTATTGGGAACAGAATAGGAGCCTGAAGGGCAAGCGAAGGAGGCTTCCTTCACTTGCCCTTTTTGACGTTGCACCGATGCGGTTCGGAGGAGCCCGACGCGCAACGCGAGGGCGACGCCGAACCGCCAGAGGCATAATCGTTACCCAATCGGCTGGCAAAACCTGACCCGCCTCGCCCTCGCGTTGCGCGTCGGGCTCGGCGGGTTTTGGCGATCCTTTTGCGACGCACCTTCAAAGCTAAGGCTCAAGGGCTGCGATGGTTAGACCAACTCCGCAATCGGCTTGCCGCCGTCAATCATCGGGCTGGGCCGGCCGGTGGGGTCGGTGAAGTGCAGGTCTTGCGGTATGCCGAGAACGTGGAACACGGTCGACATCAAGTCCTGCGGGCTGATCGGCTTCGACTTCGGAACCTCCGCCTTTGCCGTCGATTCGCCGACGACCTGGCCCATCTTCAGTCCGCCGCCGGATAGTGCCAGCGTCGAAAGAGGCGCCCAGTGATCGCGGCCCGCGTTGCCGTTGATCTTCGGCGTGCGGCCGAACTCACCGGTGATAACGAGCAGGATGTCCTTGTCCAGGCCACGCTGAGCGACATCCTCAACAAAGGCACTGACCGCGTGATCGACGATCGGTCCGTTTCGCTTCATGGCGTTCAGGATCTGCCCGTGCATGTCCCAGCCGCCAAAATGGATCGTCACGAAGCCAACACCCGACTCGCACAATCGGCGCGCGAGCAAGAGTTGCTCGCCGAGGCCCTTACCGTAACGATCGCGAATACGGACATCTTCGTTCTTGACGTTGAACGTTTCCTTCGCCTTGCTGACGACCAGGTCGAGCGCCTGCGCGTCGAAAGAATCGATCCCGTTCATGAGTCCGCTGCGATCGATGTCGCGATCCACAGTGTCGAAATCCTTGAGCAACGTCTTGCGATCTTCGAGCCGATCGAGTGGCGACTTGAGAGCCAGGTTGTCGCGAGCTCTGCCGGCGACGTCGAACGGTGCATACGCCCGACCGAGCCAGGCAGGCCCATCGCCCAGAATGCCGTTGAAGCGAACGTACGTGGGCAGTCCGGATGGAGCGCTGGCGCCCCGATGCCGGGCGAGGATCGCGCCCATGCCCGGCTTGTTCTGTCCACCGCCGTTGTCCGCCGCGGTGAAGTTGTAGCCGGTCATCACCCAATGGGTGCCGCCGCCGTGACCGGAGTTGCGATGGGCGAACGACCGCATGAAGGCGAACTTGTCCGCCTGGGCCGCCATCTTCGGGAACGTGCCCCCGATCTCAACGCCGGTGAGATTCGTTTTCACGGCTCCCGTGACCGAGCGATGCTCGGCCGGCGCACTCATCTTGGGGTCAAAGGTTTCAATGTGCGTTGGTCCGCCGCCGAGCCAAAGCCAGACAACAGAGGTATTCTTGGTCGGCGCGCCAGCACTTCTGGCCGCCTCGCGGGCTCGGAGCAGGCTTGGCAGACTCAGGCCACCAAGGCCCAGAGCGCCAATTCGCAAAAAGTCGCGGCGATTCGTGCCGTCGCATGCGGTCCCGTTGCGGGACGAGAGTAAAGTGAGCATGACAGTGGACCTGGGGGCGTAGGTGGGAAAAAACCGGCGGGTCGGACGATCCTTGAACAATAATTGAACTCGCCGACCGAGTCAACGAAAACTGCACTCAGCGTGCCATGAGATGGGGACAGACGAGTGGTCGATTGCACAGCAATTGAACTGCACGCTCCGTCCCCGATGGTTATGGAGATCGAACGTGGCTCTTGAAACAACGATCATCAATCGTCTCGGACAACTCGCCCGTGATGCGAGCCGTCGAGCCTATTGTCCCTACAGCCATTTCCGCGTCGGCGCCGCCCTATCCTGTCCGTCCGGGGCAACATTCTCCGGCTGCAATGTTGAGAATGCTTCATACGGCGTCACCAACTGCGCCGAGCGAACCGCGGTTTTTCAATTGATCGCGGCCGGCGAAACCACATTCGATGCGATCGTCATTTACACACCGACCCCGGAGCCGACGGCCCCCTGCGGCGCTTGCCGGCAGGTGCTCAATGAGTTCAATCCGGACGCCGAGGTGATTTCCATTTGCGATGGGCCAGGCGTCTTTCGCTCAACGGTAAAGGAACTTCTGCCCAGCGCGTTTGGTCCGAAAAGCCTTGAGCAAACCAGCGCATAGACTATTTTCATGCATGTTCTTGCGATCGCCCGCTTGCTGCGGCTGCCGAACGTTTTTACCGCATTCGCGGATATTGGGCTGGGGTTATGCGCCACCGCCGCGCTTTCGCCGGGCGCCATCGACAATACGTTTGCCTGGAAAGCGGTGCTGCTGCTCGTCGCGTCCGGCTGCCTGTACATGGCC
The DNA here is from genome assembly GCA_963773845.1 of uncultured Gemmataceae bacterium. Classification (GTDB taxonomy): domain Bacteria; phylum Planctomycetota; class Planctomycetia; order Gemmatales; family Gemmataceae; genus SIAJ01. The sequence goes on along the minus strand of CAVZCU010000009.1, from coordinate 820,945 downwards.
GGCATGGTCTGGAACGACTACTTCGACTTCGCGGAAGATCAGCGCGACCGGCCCTTCCGCCCGATCCCTTCGGGACGCATATCGCTGCGCATGGCGGTTTGGATCGGGTTTGCACTCCTCATCGTCGGTTGGTCGTGCGCTGCCGTGACGGGAAAAGCGGGTGCACTCATTGGGCTCGCGCTCGTGGCGGCCATTTTGGCCTACGACGCTCGCATCAAGCGAACAAAGTTCGGCCCGATCGGCATGGCCTTGTGCCGGTTTTTCAATGTGCTGCTCGGTCTTTCACTGGCGGACCCAGCCGCATTGCCGGTCGTTACGCGGCTGCATTTGGCACTCACCGTCGGCGTCTATATTGTGGGCGTCACCTGGTTCGCACGCACGGAGGAGAAGCGAAGCGACTCGCGGGTCCTGCTCCGAGCTGCGCTGGTGATGCTCGTCGCCGCGCTCTTGGGACTGGCGGCGGCGACGCGGGTTCCGCCGGGAACCAGTTCGCCGTTGTTTCCGTATCTGCTCGTCGTCTTTGGCTTCTGGGTCGGCATACCGGTCTGGGCAGCCGTCCGTCAACCGACGCCGGCCCGCGTGCAAGCGGGAGTGAAACGCTCCATCTTCGGCCTGGTGGTGCTCGATGCCCTGTTGGCGAGCGTCTTCGTCGGCACCTGGGGGCTCTTGCTCGTCCTGTTGCTTCCACCGGCGTTGTTGCTAGGCAAATGGGTATACTCGACATGAGTCCGGCCAGTTTCAGACGTTGGAAATCCAGAGATCTCAGCTTACGAGGACTCCCAATGTGGCGAATCACAATCATTTCCACATTGTTGGCGGTTGCGACACATGGCGCTGGCGGAAGAACCGCAAGGAACTGTGGAGTTTGACAAAGCGTCGCCGGCCGGCGGTAATGGACAAGTGAGCGCGAGCGGAACCTACAAAGCAAAAGATGGTTGGAAGCCCGTATCCATTAAACTCTTGCTCGTTCCCAAGGGGGGCGGCCGCGCACGAACGACGAAGTCCACTGATATCGCCGACGGGAAATGGGGGCCCCTCAGACTTGGGAAACCTCCATCCGGGGAATACACGGCGGTGGTATGGTTGATCCTTCGCCATGAGAAAAAGGGTGAAGTTACGATTGGGTCGCGGATTGCGAGTGTCGAAGTACCCTGATGCTCTTGAATCGAATGAACTCCAAATGAGGTTCAACAATGTGGTGTTCAGCCGCGCGGCAAGTTGTCGCGTCGATCGCTTCAATTTTGCTTATTAGTGGGTCGATTATGGCATCTCCCCAGGCCACTGACCGTGTCCGAAAGTTTATGGCCGGGCACGATGCTCGCATTCGGCCGCTCGATCTCACCGCCAACCTGGCTTGGTGGAATGCCAACATCACCGGCAAGGACGAGGACTTCAAGAAAAAGGAAGAAGCGCAGAACCGCATCGACGAAGCGCTCGCCAACAAGGAGCACTTCGCCGAATTGAAGGCGATCAAGCAACTTCGCGACAAGGGGGAAATCGACGACAAGATCGTCGCCCGGGCGATCGATGTCTTGTACCTGATGTACCTGGAAAAACAGGTCGATCCGGCGCTCCTCAAGAAGATCACCGCCAAGGCCAACGCGGTCGAGCAGAAGTTCAACGTCTTTCGCGCCAAGGTGGATGGCAAGGAGATGACCGACAGCCAGGTACGCGACGTGCTCAAGAAGTCCAACAACACCGAGCGGCGCCAAGCGGTCTGGGAGGCGAGCAAACTGGTCGGGGCTCAAGTCGAACAAGACTTGAAGGAACTGGTGACGTTGCGAAATGAGATGGCCAGGCAGCTTGGCTTCAAGAATTTCCACGCTCTGATGCTCTACTTGAACGAGCAGGATGGCGATGAGCTGATCAAGCTGTTCGATGAGTTGGACAATTTGACGCGCGGGCCGTTCCTGAAGGCGAAAGCGGAGATCGACGAACGGCTGGCGAAGATCGTTGGCAAGAAGCCCGCGGACCTGATGCCGTGGGATTATCACGATCCGTTCTTCCAGGAATCGCCGGCGGTGTTCGACGCGAATATCGATGAACCGTTCGCCAAGGCAGACATCCTCCAACTGTGTCGCACCTTCTACAAGGGCATCGGCCTGCCGATCGACGACGTCATCGCCCGCAGCGACCTGTACGAGAAGAAAGGCAAGTCGCCGCACGCTTTCTGCACCGACCTGGATCGCGAAGGCGACGTGCGCGTGCTCGGCAATATCGTTCCCAACGAGTACTGGATGGGAACGATGTTGCACGAATTGGGCCACTCCGTCTATAGCTCGAAGAACATTCCGAAAAGCATCCCCTACGTGCTCCGCTGCGAGTCGCACATCCTGACGACCGAGGGGGTGGCGATGCAGTTCGAGCGCTTCAGCAAGTCGCGGGCATGGCTCGAGAAGATGGGCGTCAAGGTCAACGATCCCGAGAAGTTCGCCGCGGCGGCCGAAAAGGTGCGGCAGAATCAGTTGCTCATCTTCAGCCGCTGGTGCCAGGTGATGTTGCGCTTCGAGAAGGGAATGTACGAGAATCCCGATCAGGATTTGAACAAGTTGTGGTGGGACCTCGTCGAGAAATACCAGGGTCTGAAGCGGCCAACCGGGCGCAATGCCCCGGATTATGCGAGCAAGATCCACATCTGCTCGGCGCCCGTCTACTACCACAACTACATGATGGGCCAGCTATTTGCTTCGCAAGTTCATGCGACGATTGCCAAGGATGTGTATGGCGGGGCCGATCCGAGAACGGTGATCTACGTTGGCAATCCAAAAGTGGGCGACTTCATGAAGAAGCGCGTATTCGAGCCAGCCAAGACGCTCGACTGGCGCGGCCTGACCAAGTTCGCTACGGGCAACGAACTATCCGCCAAAGCCTTTGCGGCGGACTTTGGGGGCAAATGACGAATGACCCACCAATGACGAAACCATCCTTCGTCGTTGGTGGGTCAGTCTTCGGTCATTCGTCATTTCCTATCGTTCGTCCCACATGAAGTAATCGCGTGGGCTACGCACGAATGGATTCTGCGGATACACCAGGGTCCCCCCCGACGCGACGGGGAGCGTATTGACGTTGCGCGGATCGCCGCCTCGTGCTCCGCCATGATTGCAGAAGAGGCCGCTCAGAAAGCCGGTGTGTTTCAGGAAACCGTGACCGCCGTAACCGTAACCTGGGCCGCCGTAGTAGCCGCCATCGGCTGGGCCGCCGTAAGCCGGGCCGCCATAGCCCGGGCCGGCTACGGGGTATCCGGCAGGCGACGGGCCCGCGGGCATCGGGAGGGGCGCCGGCCCCTGGGCGGACGCAAAGCCAACGGAGACCGCCAACGCCGCAACCGCGAAGAACATCTTGTTCATGGGAAATCCTTTCGTGGGTCAGCCGCACAATGGTGCGCCGGACCGTCTAATCCTTAATGCACGGGAAGGATCGGCAACAATCGCCTACGGGCGTCGAAGGAAACCGAATCCGTTCGCACCCGAAGCGGATTCTCATTGATGCGTTGCGAAAAGGCGGACAGTTCAGCGGGATCCGCTTGCGTCGTTTAACCGTGAGCAGGCGTTAAAACCAGATAAATCAACACGACGAGCCAGAGCAGCATGATGATCATGATCGTCATGGCTGCTGTAAACAACCAGCCGGCGACCGGATTCCGGCCCAGCGCGTGCGGCGTCAAGATGCGAATCAGCGCCCCTTCGATTTCCGAGCGCATGTTGTGCCAATTCCCGCTCCACTTAAGCGTGGCATTGCCGAGCGACGGAAATGCATTCACCCGGACTCTTGCCGTCTCATGCGGATAGAATCGGGCGAATGGCTCGGGCGGTTCGGCTGCTTTCTTGATCCCGATCTCCAATTCTCCGTGGTTGCGCCGCCATGGGTAGCCATGTTCCTCCAATATGCCGATGAGCGATGACTCCACGCTCGCTCCCGCCACATTGTAAATAGCAGTCACCCGTCTACGCATGCGCAGCAATGTCGTGATGCCGGTGCCGAGAAGGATAAGATAGCCCACCGCCATGATCGAGCCCGCTTGCGCCTCCCGGCGGCTCACGCCCTTGAGGCTGGCCCATCCGCCGAACGCATACGTTCGCCAGGTCGAGTCGATCAGGCTGATGAGCAAGGGACCTGTGAGAAGGATGAACCCCGACAAGCCAAGCAAGACGGCGGCAAAATCCCAAGCCCCCGCGACCATCGCCGGCGTCGCTCGCCCATTCAAATACGACAGGTAGAGCAAGTAAATCGCTAACGGCATCAGGCAGACCAGGCAGCCGGAGCCGATAAAGATTAGCGTGGTATCCAAACGACGAATCCGAAAAGTCTGTGTGTGATGAGATGATATGTGATGGGGGATGGGTGGCGAGCGTCGATGTCTGTTGGAAGGAGCCACGAGCCAATTCCATAGGCGTCCGGCGATCCGCCAGCGATTTTCGCCAGGCCGGCCGCGATTTCGACTATGATGGTATTACCTACCTGTTGCCGCTCACGGCCACTTTCGATCATGATTCGACGGTACTTGCAGACAATCCTGGCCATCATCTTGCCGAGTGCGATTGCGTTCGCGGGGGAGCGTGCGCCGACGTTCGAGCGCGATGTCGAGCCAATTCTGTCTCGGGCCGGTTGCAACGCCGGAGCCTGTCACGGCAAATCCCGCGGGCAGAATGGGTTTGCGCTATCACTGCGGGCATTCGACTCTGACTTCGACTTCAACGCCATCGTCAATGAAGCTCGCGGTCGGCGGCTGTTCCCCGGCGACCCGGAGCAGAGCCTTTTCCTGCTCAAGCCGACCGGCACGGTGCCGCATGGCGGGGGCAAGAGACTCATCAAGGGCAGCCCGGACTACGAACTCATCCGCCACTGGATCGCATCGGGCACGCCACGAACTCCGAAGAATGCGCCAACGCTGAAGCGAATCGCCGTTGAGCCTTCAGAAATCATTGCCGCCTTCAAGCATGAGCAGCGACTCAAAGTCACCGCCTATTTCTCCGATGGCAGCAAGGAAGACGTCACCCGGCTGGCCCTTTTTCAATCGAACGACAATGCCTACGCCGATGTCGATGGGAACGGCAAGGTGAAGGTGGGATCGATCGCCGGCGAGGCGGCTGTTACCGCTCGGTTCGTTGACAAGTTTGCCGTCTGCAATGTACTCGTGCCGTTGCCGAGCACGGTCGATCCGGCCGTCTACACGAAATTGCCACGATTCAATTTCATTGACGGGCACGTCTGGAACAAGCTTCAGCAACTACACATCACCCCTTCGGAACCGGCCAGGGACAGCACATTCCACCGCCGGGCGTTTTTGAGCATCATCGGCCGGCTGCCGACGCCCGAAGAGACGCTCGCGTTCCTCGCCGATACCGATCCCAACAAGAAGGCAAAGTTGATCGACAAACTGCTCGATCGGTCCGAGTACGCTGACTTCTGGGCGAACAAGTGGGCCGACCTGTTGCGGCCGAACCCGTACCACGTCGGCATCAAGGCGACGCTCAACTACGATGCCTGGATCCGCGAGCAATTCCGCAAAAATCGCCCATACGACGAATTCGTCCGTGACTTGCTGACAGCCGAAGGGAGTACCTTCAAGAACGGAGCGACGGTATTTTTCCGCAACCGCCGCGAGCCGGACGAAATCGCCACGATGGTCAGCCAGCTTTTCCTCGGCGTGCGACTGGAATGCGCCAAGTGCCATACGCATCCATCGGAAAAATGGACGCAGACCGACTTCTATAGCTTCGCCGCCTTCTTTGGCCGCATCGGTCGTAAAGGCGTCGGCATCTCGGCGCCGATATCGGGCGGCGAAGAGGTCATTTACACGAGCGAAGGCCCAGCGAGAGGACGCCGGCACGGCGGGCCGGTGAAACATCCCCGCACCGGGGAAGTGATGACGCCGACGCCCTTGCTCGGCGAACCGATGGACATCGGCCCCGAGAGCGACCCCCGCGTCAAACTGGTCGACTGGATGACGGCCAAGGACAATCCGTTCTTCGACAAGGTGATCGTCAATCGCGTCTGGGCTGATCTCATGGGCCGCGGACTGGTCGATCCGGTCGATGATATTCGCGACACCAACCCGCCCACCAATCCGGCTCTCCTCCAGGCACTGGCCGACGACTTCCGCAAGAACGGCCGCAATCTCAAGAAGCTGATTCGCACGATCGCGACGAGTTATGTATTTGGACTCAGTTCCACGCCCAACGAGCGCAACGTCGGCGATCTCCGCAACTACTCCCGACATTATCGCCAGCGCTTGCGGGCGGAAGTATTGCTCGATGCCGTCTCCGATGTCACCGGGGTTGTCGAAAAGTTCGATGCCATGCCGCCGGGCACGCGGGCGATGGAAGCATGGACCGTGCGCTTCAATTCGAAATTCCTCGATAGCTTCGGCCGGCCCGATCCGAATCAGGATCCGCCTTGCGAACGCACTTCGGACACAACCGTGGTGCAGGCGCTACATCTGATGAATGCCCCCGGCTTGAGCGCCAAGATTACCTCGGACTCCGGCCGTGCGGCTCAGCTTGCCGCGAGCACGAAAACCAACGACGAGATTATTGAAGCGCTTTATTTGCTGGCGTATTGTCGCAAGCCGAACCAAGATGAACTGACTGCCTGCCGCCATCGATTCGAAAAAGATGGCAACAAGCGCCGCACGGCGACCGAAGATTTGCTGTGGGCGCTGATCAACACGCCTGAATTTGTGCTCGGAGACTGAACGCGTTCCGTAGGGTAGGCTTCCAGCCTGCCCTGAAATCCGGCAGGCTGGAAGCCTACCCTACGGAACCGATCGTTGCGAAGATCGAGGTAATTCTCAATGAATCGTCACATCGACCGCCGTGACTGCCTCCGGCTCGGCCTAACCACGCTTTTTGGAGGCGGGCTGGGCACGGCTCTCAAGGCTCGTGCTAAAGGCGGGAATATCACCTCCCAGGCTAAATCATGCATCCTCATCTGGATGGATGGCGGGCCGACGCACTACGAAACATTCGATCCGAAACCGGATGCGCCGTCGGAATACCGTGGCGAGTTCAAGACGGCCGCCACCCGCACACCGGGGGTCTTTCTTTCGGAGCACATGAAGAAGCTGGCCGGCATCTTCGATCAGTTCGCCGTGGTGCGCTCGATCCACCACAACCAGGGCAATCACGGGGCCGGCAACCACTACATGATGACCGGCGCCCCGCCGCGGATTCCGGTCGGCTGTGGTGCCTTCGTCAGCTTCCATCCCAGCTTGGGCTCCGTTGTCGCTCACGAGAAGCCGGCCCCGCCCGGTTTGCCCTCGTATTTCACCATGCCGAGCATGTCGCGCTCGGGCGGACCGAACTTCCTGGGCGCGAAGTACGCACCGTTCGTCGTCGATGGCGATCCGAATCGCGAAGGCTTCCGAGTTCGCGACGTCGCGCTGCCAAGCGGCATCACGACCGGCCGCTTCGCCGATCGCAGCGATCTCCGCAGCGACGTCGATCGCTTCCAGCGCTTCCTCGACAAGACGGCCGGCGACCCGGCTGTGGCACTTGATGAACACTACGTCCAAGCCGCCGAACTGATGCGTTCGAAGCAAGCCCAGGCGGCATTCGAACTGGCTCGGGAACCATCTGCCATCCGCGATCGCTATGGCCGCAACGGCTTCGGCCAGCGTGCGCTGCTTGCTCGACGATTGGTCGAAGCCGGCGTGCCGTTCATCACGCTCTATGACGGCGGCTGGGATCATCACACCAAACTATTTGACTCGCTTAAGAAGCGATTGCCGAGTTGGGATCACACGGTGTCTGCGTTAATCAGCGATTTACGCGATCGCGGCATGCTCGATTCCACGATGGTAATCGCCCTCGGCGAATTCGGCCGCACGCCGCAGATCAACAAGGACTCGGGCCGCGATCACTGGTCGAATGCCATGAGCGTCCTGTTCGCCGGCGGCAAGACGCCGGGCGGGCAAGTCGTCGGCGCGACCGACAAGAAGGGTTTTGCGGCCATCGAGCGCGTGCTCGCGCCGGAGAACTTCGCTTCGACGATTTACACCAAGCTGGGAATCGATCCCAACAAGATGCTCTATACCCCCCAGGGCCGCCCGACCCATATCGTCAGCGATCCGGAGCCAATCCGGGAGTTGATGGCGTGAAAAACCAAAGGTGTCACTCGGCCAGCATCGCCTTCGCTGACGCCTTTTGAAGTTGCGCGTCACAAAAGGATCGCCAAAACCCGCCGAGCCCGACGCGCAACGCGAGGGCGAGGCGGGTCAGGTTTTGCCAGCCGATTGGGTAACGATTGTGCCTCTGGCGGTTCGACGTCGCCCTCGCGTTGCGCGTTGGGCTCCGCCGAACCGCACGAGCGCAACTTCAAAGAGCGCCGGCGAAGGACTGTTCCATTCGCCGGCTCTTCAGCATCCATTAGCAGCGGTTTAACATCAACTATGACATTCCCGACAAAGCTCAATTGGACGGGATTAACAGGATCAACAGGATGAAAATCCAAGCTTGTCTTTCATCCAGTCAATCCTGTTGATCCTGTCCAATTTGCTTTTTGTCGGTGGCGTCCAAATATCGACAACTTGAGAAATGATTACACGATCTCCACTCATGCTGGCGGTCAGCTTGCTTGCTGTGCCAATTATCCCCGCCGTGAGTGCCGCGGCCCCGACCGTCACCCTGCTCACTCCCAGCGGCGGGCAGCGCGGCACGACGGTCGAAATGCGGGCCACGGGCACATTCGACAAGTGGCCAGTCCAAGTTTGGGCCAGCGACAAGGCGGTGACTGCAACCGCGACCGCAACCAAGGGCACGTTTCGCGTGACCATTGCCAAGGACGCGGCGCTCGGCATCTGCTGGCTCCGCTGGTACGACGACGCGGGTGCAAGTTCGCTGCGGCCATTTGTGATCGGCACTCTGCCCGAAATTGTCGAAGTCGAGCCGAATGACGAGCCCGCGAAGGCGCAAGCGATCGATGCCTCGGCGGTCGTCAACGGCAAGTTGGCCAGATCGGGCGATGTCGATTGCTTTGCCGTGAAGTTGAAGCACGGGCAGACGCTGGTCGCCGATTTGGTCGCGCACGAGATCCTGCGCTCGCCAATGGACGCCGTATTGCAAGTCCTCTCCGCGAATGGCGCCGTTCTCGAAGAGAATCACGACTACTGCGGCCTCGACCCGCGCATCCCATTCACCGCGCCGCGCGATGGCACATATATCGTGCGCCTGTTCGCGTTCCCCGCCCAGCCCGACAGCAGCATTCGCTTTTTCGGATCGAGCACGTGTGTCTATCGGCTCACGCTGACAACGGCCGAGTTTGTCGATTTCGTCACCCCGCTAGCGGTTGAGAGGAAGGGATCTCCGACTGTTACCCTCCATGGATGGAACGTTTCCGCTCCGACCCGACAACTCCCACCGAGCACGGAACCATTCAGCATGGTGCCGGGAACAGCCGTGCACGTCCAGCGAGAAACGCACCCTTGCTACGATCTCATCCAATCGAAGCCTCAAATGCCGTTGATGGTTCCATTCTCCGTCACGGGTCGGATTGCGAAGCCTCATGCCGTGGACACGATTTCATTCAAGGGGGTCAAAGGGAAATCAGTCTCGATTCGAATCGAATCCTCCTCATTGAACCTGCTACTAAATCCCGTGATCCGCGTCCTCGATTCGGGTGGAAAACAATTGACGCGTATCGAACAGGCCAAGCCCAATGTCGACATTGAGACGACCTTTGCACCGCCTTCCAACGGCACCTATGGCATCGAAATCGGCGATTTGCTCCATTCTTCCGGGCCTCGTCATGCTTATTGCCTGCACGTCACGCCGGTTGGCAAAGACTTTTCCCTGACGGTGGCGGAGGATCGCTACACCCTCTCGCCCGGTAAGCCACTGGACATTGCCGTGACCGTCGTTCGCAAGAATGGATTTAGTGGCGAAGTGGAACTGAGCGTTCAGGGGCTGCCGGCTCAGGTAACCGCCACGCAGGTCGACAAGTCGAATGGCAAAACTCTAACGATTCGTCTGACCGCCAAAAAAGGAGGTATGCAAGTTCCCATTCGCATCGTCGGCAAGTCGAAAGGCGAGCCTGCGGTAACGCACGACGCATTCACTGCCGTGAATGGGTTCGACTCGATCCTTCCGGACCTATGGTTGACGGTCGGCAAATCAAATGTGAAGAAATAATCCAGCGGTCGGTCGACATTTTGATTTGGAGTAGCCGAAGTTGTCAGAGTTCTGAATTTGGCTGGGCTGGCTGTGGCACGGCTCTCCCGAGCCATGCCGAATATGAATGAAGTGCCCCGAGGCGCCGCAACTGGAAACTCGTCGTGCGCAATCGTTTTGCTTACGCGACTACGTCGTCTTCCTTTTCCGCTACCCTTGAATGCTCTGCAACTCTTTCCTCTCACTTACAATTTGACGAGACGGCTTCGCGGACGGACCGTCGCGTTCCCCGCGGAAGTAATTCCACGTCCGACGCAGTCTGAGCCCCCGCGGCAAACAGTCCGGTCCCCGTGGCGCACGCGGTAGCCGAACTGATTGTATAGCAAAGCCACAACGGCATGCCGGTGAGCCTGTGCAAGGCGTGAACGAAGCCTATTCCACCCAAGACGGTGCCGAGCGCGATCATGCCAGCGCCGCCGCCGAACGATGCCCCCGCGGCCGCCGCCTTGCCCAATTCCTTCTTCGCCTGTTCGGCCAACTGACTAAGGTGTTGGCGAATCAATTTTTCAACGTCTGAGTAAACGCTTTCCGCGACATCCGACAACGATTGCGTCTGTGTTTGTGCCATGACACTCTCCCTTGGAATTAGCCGGCCGAACCCAGGAACGGTCGGGGGTCGAATTCATTTGGGACTATGTTGCAAGTCTAGTGCCGCCTCACGGCAGGACTCGATGAGCCCGGGCCAGAAAAACTCTCCTCCTCGCCGATCGCCTATTGGCTGGTATTGGCGGCACGGCGAGCAACGACTGGGCATGCGGAATGCACGCAATCGGTTGCTTGCCCGTTGCACGGCGACGAGCGCCTTGATGGCTGAGGGGCGATGGCCGCACACATTTTCATTTGGAGTATCCATGTTTCATCACGTGAAGAAGCTGATGTACACGGTTCGAGTCGATGATCCGAATCCGCAATTTGGCAATATGCTTTTGGAGCAGTTCGGAGGCGCGAACGGCGAGTTGGCGGCCGCGATGCAGTACTTCGTCCAGGGGCTCAATGCCGACGACGCGGCCCGGAAAGACATGTTGATCGACATTGGCGTCGAGGAACTGAGCCACCTCGAGGTCATCGGCACGCTCGCCAAGATGCACCTTAAGCCCACCAAGAACGACTTCAAACTCGCGTAAGCCGATCCACTGACCGCCATTGCGGGCGGTGGAGGGGTCAACCTGTTCAATAGCCAGGGAAATCCCTGGACCGCCGACTACTTGAAGATCACCGGCGAGCTGGAAGTCGACCTCCGCAGCAACATCGCGGCGGAAGCGCGGGCCAAGATTGTCTACGAGCGTTTGATCGACTTTTGCGACGACAGCGGAACAAGAGAGGCACTGCAGTTCCTGATGACTCGCGAGATCACGCACATGAAGGTCTTTACCAAGGCGTTGGAAAGCCTCGGGCGTGAACCATTCTCCATTGGCAAGATCCCGCCGTCGAAGGAGTTCGTGAACAAATACTTCAACGACTCGACCGGCGAAGGCGAGTTGGGAAAGGATGCACGTGGGCCCTGGAATCAGGGTGATGGATGGGAGTTTGTCGAAGCGCCGGCGTTTGCAACCCTCCAGAACGGCGCCCGAAAGTAACCCGCCGCCCAATCCGCCCGTGCAATCGCGCCCCGCCCATCGAGGCTTGATCATGGCTGCGCGCGATCGATCCGCGGCCGTCCGACGATTGACGGTGTCGGCCTATGCGATTCCAACCGATGCGCCGGAGGCGGATGGAACCTACCATTGGGACAAGACGGTCCTGGTCGTCGTGACGGCCGAGGGCAGTGACCACACCGGCCTTGGCTACACATATGCGGACGCGGCCACCGCTCAATTTGTGTCCGATCATCTGGCCGAAGTCGCGGTCGGCTGCGATCCGTTCGATGTCGCCGCCGTTTGGGTCGACATGTGCAAGAAAGTGCGGAATCTCGGCCGGCCCGGTGTCGCCGCCATGGCGATCTCGGCGGTGGATGCCGCACTATGGGATTTGAAAGCACGCTTGCTTGCCTTGCCCCTCGTCAAACTCTTGGGAAGCACGCGCGATTCGGCACCGATCTACGGCAGCGGTGGCTTCACGTCATATAGTATCGATCGTCTTCAGGAACAGCTCGGTGGCTGGGCGAACCAAGGAATCGAACGAGTCAAGATGAAGATCGGATCTCATCCCGATCGGGACGTGGAACGGGCTCGGGCGGCTCGCTCCGCCATCGGCGATCAGGTCGATCTGTTCGTGGATGCGAACGGCGCCTATTTCGCGCAAGCAAGCGCTCGCTTTCGCCGATCCATTCGCCCAGCTTGGCGTCAAGTGGTTCGAGGAACCCGTTTCGTCCGATGATCTGGAAGGATTGCGCCTCCTGCGCGATTGGGGACCGGCCGGAATGGACATTGCCGCGGGAGAGTACGGCTATCAGCCGCTCTACTTCCGTCGCATGCTCGAAGCCGGCGCCGTCGATGTCTTGCAAGCGGACGCGACCCGATGCGGCGGGATCACCGGGTTCTTGAAAGCGGCCGATCTGTGCGAGTCATTTGGCCTGCCGTTCTCGGCCCATTCGCGCCCGCCCTCCACTTGCATCCGTGCTGTGCGACCTCCGCGAATCTCCGCCATCTCGAATACTTCCACGACCACGTGCGCATCGAGTCGATGTTATTCGACGGCGCCGCGACACCGAGTGACGGGTCGCTGCAACCCGATCTTTCCCGCCCGGGAATGGGACTCGAATTCAAGCACCGGGATGCCGAACGGTTTCGCATCTGGTCCGCCCAGTATCCGACGAATTGAAGGGACCGCGCCATGACGATCAGCCTTACCGTTCTACGAAAGGAAAACGAGCGAACGCGGTTCGAGCGGCTGCGGCACGACGACAGCCGGACCGCCCTGGCGTCCGACGCTGCCCGATCGCTCGACCGCGAGTTGCGCGAAACCACGGACGCCGAAGTTCGCTTCGATGCCGGCAGCCGAGCGCTCTACTCGACCGATGGTTCGAACTATCGTCAAGCGCCAATCGGCGTCGTCATTCCCCGGACCATCGACGACGTGGTGGCGACCATGGCGGCGGCCCGAAAGCACGGTGCGCCGATTCTGTCCCGTGGCGGCGGCACAAGCCTGGCCGGACAGTGCTGCAACGTCGCCGTCGTCATGGACTTCTCGAAGTATCTCAACCGCGTCATTGGCATTGATGGGGAACGAAAGCTCGGCACGGTGCAACCCGGCTGCGTTCTCGACACGCTCCGGGATACGGCGGCTCAGCAGGCGGAACTGATGTTCGGCCCCGATCCCTCAACGCACAATCACTGCACGCTCGGGGGAATGCTCGGCAACGACTCATGCGGTGCGCATTCGCTGCTCGCGGCGAAGTACGGTCGCGGTTTACGCGTGGCGGACAATACACATGAGCTGGAAATCCTGACATACGACGGGGCGAGATTTCGCGTCGGCGAAACGTCCCCAGAACAATTGGAATCGATCATCGCCGCGGGCGGTCGGCGCGGCGAAATCTACGCGAAGTTGAAAGCAATTCGCGACCGTTACGCCGACGATATTCGCAATGGATTCCCAAAGCTTGGCCGGCGAGTCTCGGGTTACAACCTCGACGCGCTGTTGCCGGAGAACAAATTCCACGTCGCGAAGGCACTGGTCGGCACCGAAAGCACATGCGTCACCTTCCTCGAAGCGACGCTGAATCTTGTGCCGAACCCGAAGGCGCGCTCGCTTCTGGTGCTCGGCTACCCGGACATCTACGAAGCGTGCCGGCATCTGCAGGAAATCCTCGAATTCAAGCCCACGGCGCTCGAGGGCATCGATCATCTTCTCTTCGAATTCGTGCAGAAGAAAGGCGACAAGACCGGCAACCTCAAGCTTCTGCCGGATGGCAACGGCTTCCTACTAGTCGAATTCGGCGGCGAGTCGAAAGAGGACTCTGATGACCAAGCCCAGCGCGTGCATGGCGATGCTCCGCAAGGAGCACAAGCCGCCGGCGATGAAGCTCTACGACGACAAGCACGAAGAGGAAATGCTCTGGAAGGTGCGCGAAGGGGGCCTTGGTTCGACTGCCTGGGTGCCCGGCCTCCCGGACATGTGGCCCGGCTGGGAAGATTCGGCCGTTCCGGTCGAGAACGTCGATCCCTACATTCGCGACCTGCGCAAGTTATTCGACAAATACGGTTTCAATCCCTCGCTCTATGGCCATTTTGGCCAAGGCTGTATTCATTGCCGGATCGGCTTCGATCTGTACACAGCGGACGGCATCAAACAGTATCGATCATTCGTCGACGAGGCATCCGACCTCGTGATTCACTATGGTGGATCGCTTTCCGGTGAGCACGGGGACGGCCAGTCACGGGGCGAGTTTTTGCCGAAGATGTTCGGGCCCACGCTCTACCGGGCCATGCAGGAATTCAAGGCGATCTGGGATCCGGATGGAAAGATGAATCCGGGCAAGAAGATCGATGCCTATCCGATCGATAGCAATCTTCGCGTCGGCCCGGACTACAACCCGCCTCAACCCGAAACGCACTTCGCGTTCCCGAATGACCGGCATTCCTTCGCTCGCGCGGCACTGCGCTGCGTCGGAGTGGGCGAATGCCGGCGCGAGGGCGGGCAGACGATGTGCCCGAGTTACATGGTGACCCGCGAGGAAAAGCATTGCACGCGTGGACGAGCGCATCTGTTGTTCGAAATGATGAACGGCGAGGTGCTCACAGATGGTTGGCGCGAGGAAGCGGTGAAGGATTCGCTCGACCTGTGTCTCTCGTGTAAAGGCTGCAAGAGTGATTGCCCCGTGAACGTGGACATGGCGACGTACAAGGCGGAGTTTCTGTCGCATTACTATGCCGGCCGGCTACGGCCGCGCCATGCCTACAGCATGGGATTCATCGATGTTTGGGCCCGGTTGGCGTCGATCGCGCCTGGCATCGCCAACTTCTTCAGCCAGACCCCCATATTGAGCAATGTTGCCAAATGGTTCGGCGGCATTGCCCAGGAACGGGCAATGCCGCCCTTTGCCAACGAGACATTCAAGAGTTGGTTCTTCAGGCGTCGGCCACGAAACGAAAACGGTCCACCGGTAACTCTCTGGGCGGACACGTTTACCAATTACTTCAAGCCCGAGCGCGGCCAGGCGGCGGTCGCCGTGCTTGAAGACGCTGGCTTCCGAGTCGATGTTCCCCGTCAAGCTTTGTGTTGCGGCCGGCCGCTGTATGACTTCGGCATGCTGGATGCGGCCCGGACGTATCTTCGCGACATTTTGACAACCTTGCAGCCGGCGATTGAAGCCGGCACCCCGATGGTCGGGCTCGAACCGAGCTGCACCGCTGTATTTCGCGATGAACTCACGGCAATGTTCGATCGAAACGAGAATGCCAAACGGCTGCACGACCAGACGTTCACGCTCAGCGAATTCTTGAATCGACACGCCAATGGATGGAAGCCGCCGCGCGTGGGCGGCAAAGCCCTCGTTCACTTCCACTGCCATCACAAATCGGTGATCGGCAAGGACGACGAGATAGACTTACTCAAGAAAATGAACATCGAAGTCCATGAGCCGGAGAAGGGATGCTGCGGGCTGGCCGGATCGTTTGGATTCGAGGCAGGGAAATATGACGTGTCGATGGCAATCGGCGAGCAGCGGCTCTTGCCCGCCGTGCGCAAGTCCAATCCCGATCACCTTCTGATTGCCAACGGCTTCAGCTGTGAGACGCAGATCGAACAAGGCGCCGGTCGAAAGCCGCGGCACATTGCCGAAGTGATCGCCTCCGCATTGCCCGCGCGACACGAGCCGGAATCTGTGCAGGATGGGCATGCGAGAGTATCCGGCCTGTTGACGGGCGCATTGGGAATTGGCGCCGGCTTGCTCGTCGCGAGTCGCTTGTCGCCCAATCGGCGCTGGTCCGGCGGCCGAGCGCTAGTTGCGGCCGGCGCCGTGGCGGCGGTCCCCGTCGCCCTCCAATTCCTGCGTAGTCGATAACCGAGGGAGAGGGCAGTGATGATGGGAAGATCCTGGCTCATCGTGCTGATCGCGATTCTGCCGCTAATGACGGGCGGATGTCGGCGAGGCACTCGCAATCCCACCAATGCAACCGAACGCGGCGTGCCGCTTTTGGTCTTGCAATCATCCGATGGCGCGACTCTCGCGTTTGCACCGGTCTACATCAATGGCGAAGGGCCCTTCGCGTTCGCACTCGACACAGGCGCCTCGCATTCGGCGGTCGACGAGGATCTGGCCCGGCAACTCGGTTTGCCGGTCACGGGGCCGCGAGTGGAGGTCACTGGAGTCGCTGCCTCGGCCGATTCCCAACCCGTGGAAGTTGCCAAATGGCGTGTCGGCAACATCGAGATGCAGGATTGGCAAATGGTCACGTTGCAGCTGGCCGAACCCAACCGCCGGCTCAAGATGCGCGGTCTGCTCGGGTCCGATGTATTGAGCACCTTTGGTGCGGTGCGAGTGGACTACAACCGCCAGCAACTAATACTCGGTTCATCACCCTGATCCCGTTCCGCTACAAGTCGGGCGTTGTGAACCCGCTAATCGCCGCGTCCGATCAGGCGAAGCCAAACCTACGTCCGGTTCGCGGGGGCGCCGGTTTGTTGCAACCACTGGCATGCACGTAATTTGTGACTACCGCTAGAACCCGCAACTTGGATTGCACGGCGGGTGGCAGGGGGGTTGCAATGCAAGTCATGTGGTAATGCATAACCTCCATCCGAGAATTCGACGAGGACCACGATGAAATCGAAGCTGTTGCACGAGGCGAACGGTCAAAGGACGTTTGCACTCATCTACGAAATTGGCGACGAACTGCTCGCGGGTCTGAAACAGTTTGCCAAGGAACATCGTCCCCGATCGGCGCATTTCACGGCAATCGGAGCGTTTCAGGATGTCGTTCTCGCTTATTTCGACTGGCCAACGAAGCAATACCTGGAAATTCCGGTCAACGAGCAGGTTGAGGTGCTCACGCTGTCGGGCGACATCGCCTGGAAAGAGGATGGCGACCCAGTGATCCATGCCCATGGCGTGGTCGGACGCAAGGATGGGTCCACTCGTGGCGGACATGTGAAGTCCGCACATGTTCGACCAACGTTGGAACTGATTCTGTCCGAGTACCCGAAGCATCTGGAGCGGAAGCACGATCCGGAGACCGGGCTCACACTGATTCGACTGTAATCCCATACCCACCGAGCGTCGATGACATCCAACGCCACAACCAACTCCAGTCAATTCCATTGGCTGAGCCCAATGAACTTGCTGCTCATTGCGGTCCCGGTAGCGGTTGTCATGAAGTTTGCGAACGTCGGTGGCGTCTGGATGTTCCTCGGCGCCGGCATCGGAATCGTTCCGCTCGCGGCACTCATCGGCAAGGCCACGGAAGCGCTCGCGAGTCGAGCTGGCGCGGGAATCGGCGGTCTGCTGAATGCAACCTTGGGCAACGCCGCGGAATTGATCATTGCCATCGCGTTACTCATGCGCGGTCCGGACTTATACCCAGTCGTGAAAGCCACTCTGACCGGATCCATTATCGGCAATTTGCTTTTGGTGCTCGGGGCGTCAATTCTGGCCGGCGGATTGCGCTATCCGCGGCAAACGTTCAACCGCTCGGCCGCCGGCGTCGGTGCCACGCTCATGGCCATTGCCTCGGCCGGCCTGTTGATTCCGACTCTGTTCTACCACTTGTACAGCGATGGCGGAGCCAACGCACCGAGTCGCGGTCGGCTGGAAAACTTGAGCGAGGAAATAGCGATCGTGCTCATGGCAACGTACGTTCTCAGCCTCGTGTTCAGCCTGAAGACGCACGCCTATTTGTACGCCGGCGACAACGGAAAGGGTGATCCGGGCAGTGATGATTCCAAGGAAGCGCCACTTTGGGGACTCTGGACGGCGATCGGAGTGCTCCTGGCAGCAACTGTGGCGGTGGCGTTCCTGAGCGAATGGCTCGTGGATGCGATCAAGCCCGCCGCCCAGTCGCTCAGCATGAACGGAATCTTCATGGGAGTCATCGTGGTCGCCATCGTTGGCAATGCCGCGGAACACGCTTCAGCCGTGCAGATGGCGTGGCACGACAAGCTCGACGTGTCGGTACAGATCGCCGTCAGCAGTAGCACGCAAATCGCCCTGTTCGTGGCCCCAGTGCTGGTGTTTGTGAGCTTGTTCATGGGAAATGCCGAGCCATTGGACCTACATTTCACGCGGCTGGAAGTGGTCGCCGTGATGTTAAGCGTCGCGGTCGTCGCGCTCGTTTCCCACGACGGCGAATCGAACTGGCTGGAAGGCGCAATGCTGCTGGCGCTCTACTTGATACTGGCCCTCGCGTTTTACAATCTGCCCGAATGAATCCTTGTGGTCCAAATGGAGTCGTTTGTAGTGACCCACGGTCCGGCTCGTCGAAATCATGCGATCTCGTACTCCAAACGGTGCAGCCTCGTCGCGACGCGCCGCTCCATGCCTTGGTGATAAAAAATGCAGGAGAATCGATCCTCAATTCTCATCAGCGGCGGCGGCATTGCGGGCTTCACGGCCGCCATTCTGCTCAAGGATGCGGGCTGGGAACCGCTTGTTATCGAGCGGGAGCCGGCTTTGCCGACGGCCGGCTACATGATGGATTTTTTCGGCACGGGATGGGATGTCGCCGAACGAATGGGGCTCATCGACGAGCTTCAGTCGGTTCGCTATCACGCGATCGATGTTATGGAATACGTGGACGAGACTGGTCGGCCGTATGTGCGCGTTCCAATTGAACGAATCCGCAAGTCGCTCGACGGGCGCTACGTCTATCTTCGCCGTCCCGATCTCGCTCGCATCTTGCATGAACGCGCGTTGAGCCGCGGGGTTGAGGTTCGATTCGGCACGAGCATCCAATCGCTCACGGACACTGGCGACGACGTTCGCGTCGTTTTCCAGGACGGGCAGGAGTCGGCGTTCGCACTCGTCATCGGCGCCGACGGCGTGCACTCAAACACTCGGCGCCTCGCTTTTGGCGATGAGGCGCCCTTCGCTCGATTTCTCGGCTACTATGTCGCGGCCTTTCAGGCGCCGTTGGCGCCCGAGGTCCGAGAGTCGCTCCTCATGTTTGAAGAACGTGACCGGGTGGCGGGCTTCTACTCGATTGCGGCGGACCGCATGGACGCTTCATACATCTTCCGCGAAGGGGACATCGGACACGTTGCACACGAAGATCGCTTGCCGCTGTTGCGCCGCCGCTATGCCGACGCCGGGTGGATCGCCGAGCGTGTGCTGCGCGATCTTGCCGACAATTCGCCCATATTCTTGGACTCCGTGACGCAAATCGAGATGCCCCAGTGGTCGGCCGGCCGGGTTTGTCTCATTGGCGATGCGTGCGGCTGCCTGACCCTGATCGCCGGTCAAGGTTCGCACATGGCGATGGCGGGGGCCTATGTGCTGACGACCGAGCTGGGCCGCCATTCCGGTGACCACGGAGCGGCGTTTGCCGCGTATGAACGCTTCCTAAAGCCCCACGTCGAGCGAAAACAGCAGCAGGCCAGGCGATTTTCGAACCAGTTCATTCCGAGTCAACACTCGAACGTGTGGCTGCGCCGACTGGCCATACGAGCGATGTTCAGCCGATCGCTCATCCGCTGGACGTTCCGGGAGTTTGGCGCGCGCAGTGTCCTTCGCGATTACCCGTAGCGTCTATCCTTTCCGCCTGCATATCCGGCACGACGTGTGCGGACAAATTGCGACATCCATGTCCGCTCGTCGAGAAGCGTATGTCCGATTGGCTTTCAAATCTCGCGTGGATTGCAATCGTCATGGGAATCGCGTCTGCGCTGGTCATCATCGTTGATATCCTCGCGGGACACCGCCAGCACATGGCGGTGATGAACATCGTCTGGCCTATCACTGCGCTTTACTCCGGGCCGATCGGGCTGCTGGCATACTACACCGTGGGCCGACTCTCGACTCACGAGTCCATGCAAGCAGCCAAGGAGCGCGGCGAAGAGCCGCCCGCGAAGCGCAAGCCGTTCTGGCAGTCGGTCGGAGTTGCGGCCACCCACTGCGGAGCGGGCTGCACGCTCGGAGACTTGATTGTCGAAGGGGTGATCCTGTCGTTCGTCTCACTGACTCTCTTTGGCCATCACATTTTCGCCGCATGGATTATCGACTACATCGCCGCGTTCCTGATCGGCATCGCGTTTCAGTATTTCACCATCAAACCGATGAAGAATTTATCGCCCGGTGAAGGCCTGATCGCCGCGGTCAAGGCTGATGCGCTTTCATTGACCGCATGGCAAGTCGGGATGTACGGTTGGATGGCGATTGTCACCTTTGCGATCTTTGGCCACGAACTGGAAAAAGGCAGCCCGGTCTTCTGGTTCATGATGCAAATTGCCATGATCGCGGGATTCCTGACGAGCTATCCCGTCAATTGGTGGCTCGTGCGCAGCGGGATCAAGGAAAAGATGTGATGGCCGGGTCGCCGGGCTGACGCCCAAGTGGCCGCGACGCGTGGACACGTCAGGATCACACAAAGCCTCACAGAGAATTGAGTATTGTTGTTCTTTGTGACGCTTTGTGTGAACTGGCGCCTTTGGGGTGGGTTCGGACTTCCATTTCGCGGGCGGTGCTTCGCTACGCTTTGGCATCGTCGCGTCAGACTCAAACGTCGAAAAGCTCGCGGCGACCGGCTTAGCGGGCGTTCGGGGGGCGCACGGTACTCGGATAGGTCGCCCGATCGGGACCAATGCCGGACGCGATTGCACTCCAGCCGCCAAGGATAATCATCACACCGCCGGTAATGACGTTGTTGATAATCATGGCCTGGGTCGGTGCAGTGGGGCCCGTGTCCATAATTGCCCAGGGCGAAATGATCACCCAGGCGCCGATGAGTACGTTTAGCCAACTCAGCCAACCTTCCTCAATGGCGCCGAACGCTCGGATCGCCGCCAGCACCGCGATCGCGATACCGCAAATCACGTTGTTGGTCATCATTGGGCCGTGGGCGTACACCACGAAAGCCGAAATAAACAACCAAACTCCTGCCAGCACATTCAAACCGCTGGCCCATTGCACCTGAGTGCGCTCGGTGTTGATGGTGGCAGCCATGGGAACTCCTTTCCGGGCAGATTGCCCGAATCAATGGGAAACAGATTTCGCCCGGACGACGAGGCGGCCGGGCCGAATTGTTGGACCCGGCCATTGAACTAGGTCGCAGTTTCCATGCCACTGAAGCGCTCAGCGATCAGCGATTGTCATTGAGAGGTTTCATTCGCGTCCATTGGCGACGGCGAGCGTTGCAATTCCCGCTAGCCCCAATCCGGCGAGGCTGAGCCAGCCGCGATTTTTGGTGAACCACCATTGCTCGCTGCTCGTATGCGCCCGGCGATCAAATCGCCCGTGTGCCCCGCGATCTCCCGGGAGCGGGTCGTACAAATCATTTGGCCGGCCGGGGTCTTCTGGATCGTTCGTCATCTGCGAGTCGTAGCCCGTCTCACCCAGATACCAGTCGCCGAAACCGGGCGCGACCGCGTTGCCCTTCAGGATGACCTCATTCATCAACCCCAGAGTCCACTCGCGCCGATAGTGGTGTGCCGCGTAGTGGATGGCACGGGCCGCCACCTCGGGCTGATAAATCGGCGGCACCGGTTGCGCTCGCCGGGGCATCCGCGATTTCGACCAGTCGAACTGCGGCGTGTTCACCGCCGGAAGCTGAACCATGGTCACTTGGACGTGGCTATTATCGTGAATGAGTTCACAACGCAGCGACTCGGTGAATCCCTGAATAGCATGCTTGGCGCCGCAGTAGGCCGACTGAAGTGGAATGCCGCGGTACGCCAGCGCCGAGCCGACCTGGACGATGGTGCCGCGGTCGCGTGGCAACATGTACCGAAGGGCGGCCATCGTGCCGTGGACGACCCCGAGATAAGTGACCTCAGTGACTCGACGGAATTCGGCCGCCGTCATTTGCGCAACGGGCGAGAAGACCGAGACCATCGCGTCGTTGACCCACACATCGATCGGTCCGAACTCATTTTCCACACGATCGGCGGCTTGGTCTACCGCAGCGGAGTCCGCGACGTCGAGGGGCAGAATCAGAGCCCGGCCGCCGAGTTCTTCGACTTCGCGGCGAGCGCCTTCCAGTCCATCCGGCCCGCGGGCGATGAGGCCGATCCACGCCCGATCCTTGGCAAATTCTCGGACTACTGCGCGCCCGACGCCAGCAGATGCGCCAGTAACGACGACTATCTCTGGCTTCGCTTTTTTTCGACCGTTGTGCATCTGCGCGTCTCCTGGTTGCGGGCGACGAATGGAACGAATGACCGCCTCGCCAGGGCGAGCCTCCGTAGACATCGAGGGCAACGTCAGCCTTCTGGCTGCCAAGTGGGTCCGCAAAAGACGGCAGCCCCAGGGCGGGCTTCGCCCGCTTCCCACGGCGGCGTTCTGCGATCCCTGCTAGGATCGTGCCTTTTTTTGAGACTCGCATTTGGGCGGTCGACGCTGCGCTTCGACCGCCGGCTAATTTCTGACATCCCTTCGGGATGTTCACCGACCACGGAGCGGTCGCAGATATTAGCCCGTGGTCGAGCGTCCGCTCGACCACCGGAAGCAGATCGATCCCGTGCGCAACCCCGGCAGGGGTCGTGGACCGCTTATTCATCAACCAGAATCCTCGCACGCCGCGAGGAATTTGCCCGTATCTCAAGGAAGCGAAGCAAGACAGCGGGACGCGCCCAGCGGATAAGAGCCCACCACGAAGGCACAAAGTTCACACAGAGAACCACAATGGAAACCAATCCCGATATTCTTTGTGATATTTTGTGTGATCTTTGTGCCTTTGTGGTGGGTTCGGGACTGCATTCATCGTCGCTTCGGCCTCCGCTGCGTCGCCCTCGAGTGTCAAATACCTGCAGAAGCACTTAGCCATCGGTCCCAACTTATCGCTGGGGGCCTGCTTCAATCGCTTCGTCCTCGCGATCGAGTTGATCGGCTGCGACATCGCTTGCTGATGGTTCCTGGCCTTCCCCTTCAAGCTCAAGCTTGAGGGATAAGAAGCGTAGCAAATCCTTCAGACTCAAAATGCCGACTAAGTGGTCCCCGTCGACGACCAGCAGACGGCTCGCTCCAGTTCGCTGCATTTTCTTCAGAGCGTCCAGAGCATCGGCATCGGGCCTGATCGAATAGGGACGCAGATCGCGGCGCATGACTTCGTCGACAGTGCGGAATTCCCACTCGCCACGTGGCACACCGCCGAGATCGCGTGTATCGATATAGCCCACCGGATGACCGTTTTCGACCACCGGAAACGACTTGCGATGGTAGTGATAGACATAATCGTCGACCAACTCGCGGATCGACATGTTCGGCGGAACGCTGATCGGATCGGGGTTCATGAAGCGGCGGACGGATTCACCCGCGAGGATTTGCCGTACCAAGACTTGCGAGTAGCTGCTGATCGCTGCCTGGCGTAGGAACCATCCGATGAATATCAACCAGAGTCCCGAAATTATGAACTCATGACCGCGGAAAAGGTTGAGCACCCCCCAGCCGATGAGGACCCAGGCGAAGATTCCGCCTGCGGTCGCCGCCCACTTCGTCGCGCGCCGGAGGCTGCCGGTCGTGCTCCACAGAATGGACCGCAACACTCGCCCACCGTCGAGCGGAAACGCCGGGATCAAGTTGAAGATCAACACCATCATGTTGATGGCCGCCAGATAACCGAGGCTGATCACCAGAATCGGCGGCCAGGAGTTGTAAAAGCCGATACCCGAGAGAATCCCGAGCCCAATCGCGAGGACAAGGCTGACGGCCGGGCCCGCGATGGCCATGATGAATTCGGCCGATGGCGACCGCGGTTCTTCCGTCAATTCCGCGACACCGCCAAAAAGGAAAAGCGTGATGCCGCGCGTGGGCAGATTCTGCGTCCGTGCCGCGACGGCGTGTCCCAATTCGTGAAGCACGATACACACGAAGAATGCCAGGGCCGCGAATAGCCCCGCAATCCAATATCCCCATACCGGGATGCCAAGATTCACACCGGGATAATATTGTGCGGCCAGTTGAGGCAACAACCCCGCGACCGTCATGGTCAGCAGGGCGAGAATGATCAGCCAACTGGGGTCCACATAAATCGGAATGCCCAACAATCGAAATAGCCGCCAGCGAGTGCCGAACATGATGCCTCTCCTCGACCCGGTTTGATTGAGCATACCAAATGCAATTGGCGTGCCTTTAGGGTCGAGGCGGTTCAGGGCTTCACAACCGATCCATCTTTCTTGCGAAGATTTCCCCAGCGGTAATCGAACGGCGGATCGTCCTCGATCGGAAACTTCGCCGCGAGTTTTTCGTCGAGATCGATGCCCAGTCCCGGCTTGTCGTTGGCCCAGTAATATCCATCCTTCAGCTCGGGGCAGCCGGGAAACACATCCTGCTCGGCCTGGGTGAACGCGCGGGCTTCCTGGATGCCGAAATTCGGAATCGCCAGGTCGAGGTGAACGTTGGCGGCGTGGCCGACCGGCGACACATCGCCGGGGCCGTGCCAGGCCGTGCGCACGCCGAAGAACTCGCACAGTGCCGCGACCTTGCGCGCCATCGTCAGCCCGCCGACCTGCGAAATGTGGATGCGGATGAAGTCGATCAGCCGATGGCTGACCAGCCCCACCCATTCGTTGGGGTTGTTGAACAGTTCGCCCATCGCGATCGGCGTGCTCGTCTGCTGCGCGAAGCTTCTCGAAGTAGCCGACATCCTCCGGGCTGAGCGGATCTTCGAGAAAGAACAATTTGAACGGCTCGAGATCCTTGGCCAGTTGCATCGCCAGGATCGGCGGAACGCGTTCGTGCATGTCGTGCAGCAGCTCCACCTCGTCGCCGAGCTTCTTGCGGAGATGCTCGAACAGCTTGGGCACCGTGCGGACGTAAGCCCGCGGCTCCCACACCTGAGCTTTCGCATTGGCGCTCGGCAACCTGTCGTCCTTGCCCCGCTTTGCAGCCTGCGCCGTAGGTCACCAGCCCAGGCACGGCGACCTGCACGCGGACGAATCGCTGCCCCTTGTCCATCAACCCGCGGGCCGCCTTCTCGACATCCTCAAACGTTTGGCCCGATGCATGGCGATAGGTATCCACGGCCTTGCGGCACTTGCCGCCGAACAGTTGATAGACGGGCAGGCCCGCCCGCTTGCCGAGAATGTCCCACAGGGCCATGTCGACGCCGCTGATGGCGTTGCCCAGCACCGGCCCATTCCGCCAGTAGGAACTGACGAAGTTCGATTGCCAGAGGTCCTCGATTTCAAGTGGGTTCTTGCCGATCAGGAACGGGCGAAGATACTTGTCCACGGCCGTCTCGACCGCACGGGCTCGCTGCGTGAAGGTGGCGCAGCCGAGACCATAAAGCCCGGGCTCGCTCGTCAGCACCTTGACGACGACGAGCCGGATTCGGGCGGGAGCAGTCAGGATTGTCTTGACGTCCGTGATCTTGATCGGCGTCCGTTTGCCGGAACTCGGCGGCGCTGCCGCCGCACGGTTCCCGAAATCCTTGGAAAGAATTGCCGAAAGCCCAACCGGTCCGGCCACGGCCGAGCGACCAAGCCATTGACGGCGGTTCATGGCGACCTCTCAATCGGGTATGAAGGGAGATGTGGACGGCGCGGCCAAAACGTCGCTTCGTTGAACGGCTCACCGGAGCGGTTCACAAAAACCAAGACGGCTCCGGAGAGCCGTCCTACATACCTCGTGCCTACTTGCGCTTGGGCCTGGGGCCGCCAATTCTCTTCGCGTCCGGTGGGATCGGCATCGATTCCTTGGTCACTTCCTCGCAGCCGGTGAGAGTCTTGAGCTGAATGTCTTTGAACTGAATGGTCATCTCACCCATGCCCGCGTGCATTTGCAGCGCGAGCAGCCCACTCATCGCGCGCTTGTCTTTTTGCATGTCGATTAGCTCGGCGGTGGTCACGCCATTGATCTGTTGCAAAAGATGATTGGCCCTGGCCGTGATGTGGTAGTCGTTCCAATCCAACGGCTTGACGGCCTTCAAGACCTTGGCCGAATCCTCGACCTGCAACTCGTAGCGCGTGCCGTCGCTGTCGATCCAGTTCTTGGCGCCGCGATTGCAAATGACGCCCCGGCCGCGCTCTTCGTAAATGATGCCGTTGTAGCCGCCCCCTTTGGCGCCATCGATGTCGGCTTGATAGCCACCGATGTGGAACTGATCGGGCTTGCCGAAATACTTGGAGCGATATTGAACGCCCGAATTCCCGCCGACGATCTTGAACTTCAACTTCAGCTCGAAATCCGCAAGCTTTCCATCCCAGACCAGGAAGCTGTTGGCTTCGCCGGGAAGTTTGCCATCCTTCGTGTAACCGGTGATCGCCTCGTCCTGGACCGACCAGAGCGTGGGTTGGCCTTTCCAACCGGTGAGGTCTTTGCCGTTGAATAGCGAATGCCAATCGTCCGCGGCCGATGCCACAAGAGGCATCATGAGGACAAGCGAAAACGCAATGTGGAGAGGTCGGCGCATGGTGAAGGTCCTTACCGGATAGGTGGGAAGCGAAGGGCAAAGGGATGCAGACGGGATACGATGTCGGCCGGCCCGTGTCCAACAGTGAAAGCAGAAGTGAGTCGCGGCGATTGCCTTTCATGGTGCGGCGTGACTGAAAGACGATTTGCAATTCGTTTATCATCTCAAACGCGGGGACGTCGACAACGCCATGTGTCCTGGCACCCCATCGATCGCTTGTCGGCTTAAATCTCGCGTCTCAGCGTATGTGGGCCGACCACATTTCTGGTGTAACAATGTCATCTTTCCGATTGGATCATCCGCACAATTGCCGCGGGTAACGTATTCCCTGTCCTAAACTTTCGCATCCTGCCTGCCGCGGTCCCACCCTAAGTTCCTCAATTCCGAGGCTCTCGCCCATGCAGTTGACTAGCACCCATGAACCTTCGGTCGCGTCCGTCGAAACGGTGGTTGACTTCGCGCCCAAACCGCGGGCGAAAGCATCCGATGCCGACGGCGTGGCGATTGGAACGGTGGAATCGGACGGGCCCGGCGCAGTCAACGAGCAAGTCAATGTGCGGGTGTCCGCCAATTACCGGGGACACGCCGTTCGCGGACGCTTCGTCAGCATCGAGGACCGCCTTCGCGATGCCCGGTTCCTTGGCCGCGTGATTGCTGGTCCATTCTTCCCCGATGGGGCTGACGGGGATGTGCTGATTCGCGTTGAGATCGAAGGGGAGCTTGCGGGCAAGAGGTCGTCTGACACCCCCGATCGGCCAGCGCCCGGATCGATCGTCGGCGTGCTCGGGTCCGAACGCGTCGGCAAACTGCTCGGCTGTTCCGGTGA
Organism: uncultured Gemmataceae bacterium; assembly: GCA_963773845.1. Taxonomy (GTDB): domain Bacteria; phylum Planctomycetota; class Planctomycetia; order Gemmatales; family Gemmataceae; genus SIAJ01. The sequence continues at coordinate 793,514 of CAVZCU010000009.1, read as the reverse complement.
CATGCAGTTCGGCCTGTTGGCTGGTTGGGCCTCGGTCCCCGTCAGCCTGCAAAGCCGAAGTAAGGAAGTCTTGCCGCGAAACGTCGGCATCTTCGGGACCGTCGGTTCCGGCAAGTCGAACACCGCCCAGGTGCTGATCGAAGAGGCTGCCACGCACGGCTGGGCGGTCGTGGTCATCGACGTCGAAGGAGAATATGTCGGGATGGATGCCCCGGGGGATTCGCCCGATCTCAACACGAGGCTGGCGAGCTTCGGTCGCCAGCCTGCCGGCATCTCGGATTTCGCGGTCACCTACCCCGCGAGCTGCGCCAGCGAGCGCGCCGACAGCCGGCCGTTCACATTGCGATTGGCCGATTTTGACACGTCGGTCGTGACGGAATTGATCCAGGCGACCCTTCCGGAACGCAACGCGTTGATGGAGTGCGTGGAGCATTTCACCAACAAGAGCTGGCAACGCACGGCGACCACCGAGGCGGACAAACTGAATGGAATTCTCGACCCGTCCCCAAAAGCAGTGCGAGCGTACACGCTTCACCAACTGTACGACCGGGCCCGCGATCGATCGAGCAAGTCGACGGATGTCTTCGATTATCTGGGGCTTTCCGCCAAGCTGCTGTGGTTGCTCAATTCCGGAGCTTTCGATCAGGGCAACATGGCCTCTCTCGATCCGGCTAGCATGTGTTCGCCGGGCCGCGTCACCGTGCTCGACGTCAGTGTTGCCAACGAGACGGTCAAGAACCTGGCAACGGCGGATCTGTTGCGAAAAGTATTCGCCTACAAGATCCTCAAGGAGAACGTGCCGCCGACCATGATCGTCATCGAGGAAGCGCACTCGTTCATCAGCCGCGAGAAAGCTCAGACCATGCAAGCAACGCTGGAGATGCTGCGCAGCGTGACGCGCCGGGGCCGCAAGCGTTGGCTCGCCACCGCATTCGTCAGCCAGCAGCCGGGGCATCTGCCCCCGGAAATCTTCGAGCTGTGCAATACCCGATTCGTGCACAATCTCCGTAGCATGCACAACCTCGACGCGCTCATGGCCACCACGGGCGATATTTCCGGCGAGTTGTGGGCCCGCTGTCCACTGCTTGGCACCGGCGAAGCGATCCTCAGTTCCCCGCAACTCAACCGGCCGGCGGTGGCCTCCATTCGCCCCGCGGCAAGCTGGCGCAAATTCAGCCGCTGAGCGAGTTCTGACGACAAACTGGCAGCTTGCCGCTACGCCAATCGCTAAACTGGGTGCAACGACAGCAAAGACGTCGAGGTCTATGATGTCACACGCACGATCACTTGCCGACTGGCTTGCGGAACGAGCCCTGACGCTCGATCAACTCATCGAGTTGTCGAAGCTCGACGATCGCGTGGTGAAGGCAATTACTCAGGGACGCTACACGCCGAGCCCGGAGCAGCGACGACGTCTCGCCGCAGTGCTGGGCGTCGAGCCGGATCAGATTACCTGGGGGCATGTGAACGAAGTGTCGCACGTCTATGGCCACGGCCCGCAATTTGGCCGCAGCCCGTAACTGCACCAAACCTTGTGCGATATGCCTCCCGGCCTGTCGGAATGTGGGATAGGCCTCCCGGCCTGTCTTCGCTTGCGGGGTCAAGCGCTTGCCACTGCCAGGTTCGACAGGCCGGGCGGCCTATCCCACGCTCGAACTCACTCAGCACTCAGATTGGCCAGGAAGTTGTCGTAGGCCGACCGCGTTTTCGCTTCGTCCGCTTGCAGAGACTTCAGCGATTTGTGCAGGTCGTCCATTTCCTTTTCCTGCTCTTCCAGGTTCTTCAAATAGCGTGCAAACAGCGTGCTCTCCTTGGGAAGCTCGCGCATGTTCTCGCGCAATCGCTTCTGGTCCGCCGTGATGGTCTGAATGCGAACGTTCGCGTTCTGGATCTCCTGCCGAACCTTGTCCCAGCTCGCTTTCATCTTGAGCGCTTCTTGCAGCTTGGTTTTCAAGCTTTCGGGCGCTTCCTTGAGATTGATGAAGTAGCGAATCTGGTCGTCGGAATTGTTCGTGAGCTGGACGCTCGGCCGGCTTCGCGTTCCTCGACGACGGTGTAGCTCAGGTCCTTCTTGGCCGCGACGGGGACTTCGAAGCGGAACACGTCGGCCGCTTCTTCCTTCGGCATGTTCTTGCCTTTGAAGACGAAGCCTTGCCCCTTGCGATTGGGATGCTCGATCAAGAGCGTGCGATCGGTCGTGCTCCGATTGGAAACGTCATAGACGAGCTCCTCGCGGAATAAATTGCGCGTGTAAACGATTCCCTTGACCGCCTTGACGCTCGTGATTCGGCTCGTGTTGTGCCCGGGTTTGACGGAAACTTCCGTGCCCAGATCGATGGCATAGCTGACCAGCCGTTCCTCGTCGGGCTGGAGATCCAGCACACGGGTATCACCCGCGTAAACCGATCCTTCAAAGACGGTGATTGGTCCCTGGCTCAGCGGCATCCCGGTCGTGTTCTTGAAGCGCAGTCCCAGGAGGGGGTGCTTCGCTTGGACCGACTGGTTGTAAATGCTGACGCGCTTGCCTTCGACGTCTTTGTTGACGATCGGCAAAAGCGCTGACTTCTGGCGAGCGAGATCGACCGGATGATCGATCACGTACTGGTAGTAATCGCCGAGCGACGATGCGGTGGCGACACTCTGCACACTGCGGCCGAGGTCCATGTCGCTGCGCAGTTTTTTGGCCACTTCGTCCGCGTATTGCTGGCGTTCGGCGAGGCCGAACGTCGCCCGTTGCCGTCCGCCGCCTTGTCCAGACTGTAAGTAGCACCACCCGCTACGCCGTAGCCCCTGGCTGGCGGGGTGGACGCCACCGGCGCGGTGCGCGAACAGCGCGGGCGACTTGGCCATCGCACCGCTGTAAGTAGGCGGCCGTAGGCTGGCAAACAATTCCGGTTCAACCGTCGGCCGCTGCACGTAGAGGGGGTTGTACAGGTCCATTTTGAACGAGATCGGCCGGCCACTGACAAGGGCCATCGTCACATGTTGCCAGTCCTCGTCCGTCGGATTCTCGACGACCGCCCAGCCTTGCAAGTACGGCTTGCCTTCCTTGAGCACCAGCCGATAACTCGTCTTCCAGATCGGGCTCTCGATCACGTAGCCGACTTCCACCTTGCGCTTGCCCTCACCCGCAAAGTGCAGACTCACTGCCTTCTTCTGCGAATCGTGGGATAGTGCCAACGTCTCCAGCGCTCGGCGGAATTCATTTTCGATCACCGGGTTGGCGAACCGCAGTTTTTGCACTTCGCCGAGCTTGATCGCCCGAACGCCTTCCGCACACCAGAGATTCAGCACCGAAACCATCACCGGCGGGCCCGCCTTGGACGGCTCCTGCTGCTGCTCGACACTGATGATCTTGCCCGTGAGATTGCCCGGCTGATTAGCCGTATTGATCAGCGATACTTCCACCTGCTCGCCGCGGGCTTGCGTCAGGATCTGCGAAAGAGTCGGTGAGTTGTTGAGATTAATCGCGAAGGAAGCGAGCGTGCGGTCGATGGGATCGTGCGAATCGTAGGTGACCGCGGCGACCCGGCCACCGGGCGAGAAGTCCCGCAACGTCATCGACTTGATGAGGTCGTTGATGTCCTGTTCAGGGAACGTCAAATCGACGCGGGCATCGCCTTCAATTTCGCCGCTGCGGGTGAAATGGCCGACGCCCGAGTTGAACATGATCACTTGACTGATCGGCAACGCTACCGCCGGCTTTAAGTCGGCCACTTTAACGGCTGTGTGAGCAGTCGATTTTTCTGGCGCCGATTCGCCCCGTTGCGCCATGAACATGCCGCCCGCAGTCAGTGCGCCAACAACCGGAAGGCCCCAGAGCAGCCGTCGCATGAGTTTCATAATCGTTCTCACGTAGAAGTGGTGAGGAGAGTCTACTGAGTAAGACGACGACACGCAGGGTCAGTTTAGCGTCCTGGGTAACGAGCAGGTAACAACTTGGAACAGACGTACAGGCAATCACTTCACCTAGACCGGATCTCCTCGATCGTGCTACTCTTTTGCCCATGTCGGAATCGATCGATAAGCACTCCGTACGTCACCGATTGCTGATCGGGGCGGCGACGAATTGGCTCGCGTTCGCGGCGACGTTGCTCGTCGGCTTCTTTCTGACTCCGTACCTCGTTCGCAAACTGGGCGACGGCCAATACGGCGTGTGGGCGTTCGTGGAATCGGTGCTCGCCTATTTCACTCTCTTCGACCTCGGGATCGCCGCGTGCGTGGTTCGATTTGTCGCCCGATTCCATGCGACTGGCGACCGCGAGGAACTGAATCGTCTCGTATCGACCTCGCTGGCACTCTTCCTTGGCCTGGGTTCGCTGCTTTTCGCGATCGGCGCCGCTTTACTGCCCGCGATTATTCCCTCTCTTCACGAATCGGGAATGGCTGGCGACGAGGTGCTTGGCTTCGCGCTGCTCATGCTGGGCAATCTGGCGATCACTCTGCCGTTGAGCCTGTTTCCGTCCATTCTCGATGGGCTCGAGCGATTCACTCTCAAGAGCGCCATCCGCATCGTGGTCCTCGCCATTCGTACCATCGGCACCATCATGTTGATGGAGCGCCGGCCATCGCTCTGGGACCTGGGGGTGCTCTTCACGGCGTGCAATCTGCTCGAGCACGCGGCGTTTGCCGTCTGTGCGATGCGCTCGCTCCCTGGCTTGCGTTTTGCCCGGCGATTCGTGGATCGGGCGACATTGAAGCGCGTGAAGGGCTACAGCCTGCACGCATTCCTGGCGATGATTGCGGGCCGAACGTGCGTGCAATCCGGAACGCTGATCGTCGGCGCTTTCCTGGGGGCCTCGCCGGTCACGTACTTCGCGATCGCATCACGGCTGGTCGAATTTGCCAAGGCATTATTGCGAACGGCGACCAATACGCTGACTCCGGCCGTCAGTGCTCGCGAAGCCGCCGGGGATACGGACGCCATTCGCCGGCTGTTCGTGAATGGCACGCGCTGGGTGCTATACGCGATTCTCCCCGTTCATCTCGGGCTGATCGTGTTCGGCCGGCCATTCCTGACCGTCTGGCTCGGCGATCCGATGTATGCCGTTCGTTGCTATCCGACATTGGTGATCTTGTCGTCAACGCTGACTCTAGTCGTCGCTCAGTCGATGGCATCGCGGATTCTGTATGGCACCGGCCGACTGCGGGGCTTTGCCCGGGCGGCATTGCTGGAAGCGATCGCGAACGTCGTCTTGAGTCTGATTCTTTGCCCGCGCTTCGGGCTAGCGGGCGTGGCGATTGGCGTCGCCGTGCCGAACTTCGTGATGTGCGTCTGGGTGATTCGCCACACGGCCAGCGGGCTCGGCGTATCCATCAAACAATACGCAACAAAGGCCTGGTTGCGGCCGTTGGCGACGGCAACCGTGCCGCTCACAGTCTGGCTGTTGCTCCCAGATCCAGTGAGTAGTTGGAGCACGTTCGTCGCCGCGATTTTCGCGGGGCTTGTCCCGTATGCGCTAGTGACATTCGTTTCCGAGCGCCGAGCCACCCGTGGTGGAGGAATGCGAATTCCACCGTCATTGAGATTCAACCGCCGTTAGCGGTGGAGAAAGAACCCAACACAAAGGCACAGCGCGGCCGAGCCGCAAGCAAGAATGAGAAGACAGAAACGGGGGATGAGCCGGACAAGAAGAACCCACCACAAAGGCACAAAGGTCACACAAAGGCACAAAGGAAGACAAGTGGGCAGATCATCCGATCTTTGTGTCTTGGTGTGATCTTTGTATTACTCACTACCGATTTTTAGTTGCCATAACACAATTCTTATGCGGCGAGTGCGAGTATTTGCACATTGGTATCGTGGATGTAGCTGATGGCCGTGGCGAGGAGTCGGCCGCGATCGGTGATTTTGTAGCGGTGGCTCTTGGGGATCTTGCGGATCAGTCCGTGGGCGCGGAGTCGTTGCAATTGCCGCGTCACGCGTCCGCTCTGGCGTTTCGTCTCGACCGGGTTGGTCGGGGCTGAGCCAGTCAGGAGCATGCGGAGGTCGCGATTCCGGAAGCCCGCGATCGCGAACTCACCCCGGTTGATCGCGCGCAGCAACGCGCCATCGTCGCGCGACATCAAATTCAGTCCCCGGTGGCGACGGCCCGCTTTGGTCACCGGCCGGCTCGCGGCCACCAGAGCCGGGCCGAGCGTCTCGGGGGACTCGACGGCCGCGAGGGCCGCCAAGTACGACTCGTTGGCCGCTTGCGACAACTGGCAGCGACGGTACAGGTCCGCCACGCCCCGCCGCAGTGGTTGCCAGGCCAATCTCCCGCTCGGATCGCCTTCCTTCGGACGGTACACCTTCAAGCCTTCCGCCTGATGGATCGTCGTTTCGATCCGCAAGATGCAACCGAACTTGTCGTACATCTTCAAACTGTTCCGACCCAGGCGGTGCTTCACGCGTGTCCCCTCGACGCGCGTTTTCGTGCTGCTCACGACTTCGCCTTGAAAGCGACCGTCCAACGCTCCGGCCTTTGTCAGCCGCTGCTGCAAGAAGCGCAGCACATCGGGGCTCGACAGGTTCTCGGTCGCGTGCCGAACCAACCGGCGATACAACGGCCGCAACGCCGCCACCGAACGAAACGCCACGTCGGTCGCCCACTCCGTCTGTTCGGCCGTCCAGTAATAGTCGCGGAGTTGCCACTCGGTCAGCAGCCGCGCGAACTCCGGATGCGACTCGCGAATCACGCCGGTCAACGTCGCCGACCAGTCCGTTTGCAATTGTTCGTCGAACAGGGCCTGCGCCTTCGGGAAGTCCGCCACCCAGGCCAAGCTGTTGTCTCGGCGCTGGTACTCGATGCCCGCCGCGTCGAGTTGCCGAGCCAGCCACTCGCGGCCGTTCAGGCAAATCTGCACGGACATCGGGAACCACGTCATCAGACGGATGTGCATCATGCCGAAGCGCGGATGGCGCAGGTAGATGTAATAGTGCAAACACTTGCGCTGGGCCGACACCAGTTCCAGCATCCGGGTGGCCGCGTTCTTGTACAGTTGAAAACTGCGACAGTTCTCGACGCAACTGAGGACGGCAATCACGCCCGTGAAATCGTCCGCCACCGCGTGCTGCCGGATCAGATCGTGGACAACCGCCTCTTTGTCGATCGTGCCGGACAAGTAAACCACCTTGCCAACGGGAGTCGTCGCGGCTAACCGTTCGGTGGCGAGCTTCAGTCGCCGGGCCGTCCCGTCAAAGAAGCTCTTGAATGCGACCAGCAAGACCTTGAGGAAGCCCAAGTAGCGGGACAAGCCGTCGGCATAGCAGATCGAACGTAAGGTGCCTCGAAAGCGAACACGATCCAAACCTGAAAGAACTCCGTGGATATGGTCGCTGTGCTGTTGTAAGAAGGTCTGCATGGCATGCTCCGGTTGCTGAGTAATGTGCGCTAACACCACTCTATCCAACCGGACATGCCTGCTTCATTTGGTTGCGGCCAAGGGCCGCGCTGTGTACTCTGTACTACTACCGTCGGGAAACTTCGCGACCCGCGCAGACTCTGGAGCGTCTGTATTGGCAAGTGAAGAACCCAACACAAGGACACAAAGGTCACACCAAGACACAAAAATCGGCTGATCCGCCCACTTGTCTTCCTTTGTGCCTTGGTGTGACCTTTGTGTCTTTGTGTTGGGCTCTGCTCGTCCGGCTCATCCCGCGTTTCTGTCTTCTCATTCTTACTTGCGGCTCGGCCGCGCTGTGCCTTTGTGGTGGGTTCTTCTCTTGCCAATATTGACGCTCCAAAATCTGCGCAGCGCGCGAAGATTCCTGACGGTAGTGGTACAAAGAGGAAACTGGTGACCTCTTCTTTGTGTCGTTGTGTGATCTTTGTGCCTTTGTGGTGGGTTCGGCAGTTCTGGTCGCTCTTGCGTCACTTCGGCCTCCGACGCGACGGGCACCAGTGTCCAAGGGGAATTAGAATCTCGCCCGCCACATCACAATCGGGCCTCAATGAGCATTTGCAACTCCTCCGGCGTCAGTCCACGAATCAAGAATTGCTTGATGCGATTCGTCGCCCCGCCGGCCAACTCGACTTGCGAGCGCTTCAGGCCGAGCCAATCGCGCAAGAACTCCGTTACTGCCTGATTGGCTCGTCCATCTTCCGGCGGCGCCGTAACGGCAATCTTGAGTGCTCCGCCATGCTCGCCCACCACTGCATTCTTGCGCACGCCGGGCTGCGCTCGCACGGACAAGACACTCCCCTCGGGATGCGGACGAATTTCCACCACGCAAACCCTCATTTCTTCTTGGCCGTTTTGAGCGTAACCGTCGCCTCTTTGCCGGCGGCAATCTCGACCTCCGCTTCGCTCTTGCCGAATGAAACCCGGTACTTCCCCGCTGGAATGTCTTTAATATTGGCAGTTTTCTGGCCTTTCTTGATCTCGACTGTGTCGAAGGCGAAATCCACAGGATCCCGGCGGAGATCGGCATTGATCGGAATCAGTCGCAGCGACGATCCGAACCGAATGTCCGCTTGATCGTCGGGGAGCGTCACCAGCAAACTCCCGGTGTTCGCCAGGTCAATAGTGAGATCGACGCTCAACTTGTCGCCGGCCTTGACGGTGACATTCTTCCACGCGGCGATGACATGGCCGCGACGGACGTAGAGGAAATAATTCCCCGGCGCCAGCCGGGTGTGTCGAAACACCGGACCGTCCTTCGAATTGATGATGCTCGTCAGTTGCGGTTCGAACGACGTGCAGATGACTGACCCCGTGCCATCCGGGCCGAACGTCGTGCCGGCCATATTCGAATAGCTCTTTCCGTCGGTCCCGCGGGCGATAAATCCCGCGGCCAGTGATTCTTTCTTCCATTGACCCTTCAGGACAATCTTGCCGTGTACGTAAGGCACATCGTCCGCGTCGAGCGGCTCCGTCCCCGACTTCTTGACAGCCCCGGAGAACTTGCCGGCCAATCGGGTGTTCGCGGGCTTGGTCACTTGCAGGTCGATCGTCCCTTCCACCGCGGTCGACGAATGCTTGGTAATCTTGAGCGTCAGCGTGTAATCCGCGGGAAAAACGAATTCCCCCTTGGGCAGGCCGTCCGGCTTTTCCTTGTGCGAAACACTCACGGTCGGGTCGCCGAATCCTTTGCCGCCGAATTTCAGTTCTTTGCCTTCGAGCTTCGTTCCGGCCTCTTGTGGCAATTCAAACGCGATTTCCATATCGGGAAAAAACTCCTTGCCCTGTCGGAACGAAAAGCGTCGCCCTTGCAGTGTCACCTTGTCGGGCGTGAATGGTTTTCCACTAATCAGACCAGTGGCAGGCACATCGCCGGACGCCCGTGGTTCTTTCGCGGCCGGATCACTCGTGTCCGACTTGACGGGCTGAGTGCCCGTCGACTGTGTGGGTGGCGAAGGCGAATCGGTTGCCTTTTTCTGGCAGCCGATGATCGGTAATAGCGCGAACAGCGCCAAACGGGTGAAACGCATGGGTGGACTCCACGAATCAAGGAAGAGGTCGCCGGAAGAAACCGCCCAATGGACCGATGCCGAGCGGCCGGGTGCTGCAAGTTCGAATCGACTTTCAATTGCAACGAGACCCCGCCAATCGTGCTTGCGCGATGCTTCTTGCAAGCGGTCCTGGCTTTCTTGCGTGATGAGGTTCCCAGTTAGATCGAGGACGCGAAGCGTGGCCATCAAGGGCGATCGCGACAGCGCCCAAACACCCGCATCCTCGATGCGGTTTTCGCGCAGCGATAGCACACGCAATTGAGTCAGATGCGGTGAACTCGCCAGGGCGGCGAGGCCGGCATCGCCGAGCATGTTGCCCTCGAGATCGAGCGACTCAACAAATTCGAGCGCCGCCGAGTCGGCGAGCGCTTTGGCGCCACCCGGCCCCATATCGACCCGACGGAGATCGATCAGATGCTGATCCTCCGCCATCCGAGCAAAGACGGGCGAAGCGCATAGAGCGGCGACTCCGGCATCGCCCAGCCCGTTGCCTGACAGCATCAACCGGATCAGATGCTCGGCGAGAGGTCCGTCGAAAAGGGGTCGCAGCGCTGCCTCCGACAGATTGTTGCCGCTCACATCGAGTTCCGCGAGCGCTCGCAGATGCGGCGATTCGGCTAATGCTCGGATGCCCGGTAGTCCGATTCGGCGATTCTCGGCAAGTTGCAGCGACCGCAGCGAACCAAACACCGGCGAAGCGGCGAGCGCTTTTAACCCATCGTCGCCAAGGTCGGTATAGGCGAGATCGAGCGCATCGAGCCGGACCAGATGCCGCGACTTTCCCAGCAATGCGGGAACGCGGTCGCCGAGGTTATTGTCGGTGAAGTCGAGTTCTCGAATCAGCCGCAGCAAAGGGGATTGGCTCAATTCCTTGAGTTGATCGGCAACATTGAGAAAACGCACTTTGCGTATCGGGGCGAGGTCGAAAATTGCCTCGCCCGACGCCAGAAACCGAGCGGCATCGACGGAAACGCTGTCGATGACGCCCCGATTGAACTTCCAGGCTTCAACTAATGGGGCGACCTTCGCGGTCCAGCGAAACAAGTTGGTCTGACCGAGTTCCCGTTCGCGCTTGCGCAGAGGAGTCGAATTGGGGTCGTTGTCGGGCACGCGTGCGAGAGTCGCATTGGACGCGGATGTATTCGGCCCGTTCCGGCTGGCCGTTTTCATCGAGCCAGTCCGCGTAGATGAGTCGGGGCGCATCATCCTCCGGCTCATCGCGGATGCGATCGAAGAACGCGCGCTCGTCAGCAAAGGGCATGCGGCCTCCGAAGTGGGATAGGCCTCCCAGCCTGTCGAACCCGGCACTGGCAAGCACTCGACCCAGCAAGCAAAGACAGGCCGGGAGGCCTATCCCACACAACGGCCCCGAGCCTATCCCACTAGCGTTCCCACGGGGCCCGGTCGTCGTTGTAGTCGTCGTAGGACGATGATTGTCGCCGCTGGGCCAGAGCCATTTGCAGAAGTTGCCAGTTTCGAATCGTGGCCAGGCCGCAAAAACACCGACAGGATAATGCTGGCTGGCAGCTTGTACGCCCTCGATTAGAGCGAACCTCGGCGATTTTGCCGAAGTAGACCGCAACCGAGTAAGCGATGTAGGCCAGCGCCGACGATGATGGAAACGACCAGCGTGCCGGTCAAGCCATTCCGGGGCGACGCAATGTCAATACCTCCAACATCACTCGCCCACCCGGATACGGGAAAATCGGCAGTAAGCCGATGATTCCCCAGAACAAAGAGACCAGCCACAAGGATGAAGTAGGCAATACCCGGCGTACGGATTGATGTCCCGCCAACCATATTCCTGGTTCGAATAGTAGACGATGGCGAACAACAAAAAGCTCGAAGCGGGGTTGGCAAGCGCCACCACGATTCGCTGCATCGAAGCCGGCGGCGGTGGCGCTTCCGGATAGATCCCGCCGCCAAATTCCTGGATCAGCATCAGTGCTACGCAAACCATACGAGCGATAGACGAGGCCTTGAACGAATTCGGTGAACAAGATCGCGACAAAAATGCAGGCGACATCGACCGCAATACCGATCGGATTCAAGCCGACGAACAAGAACGCCAATATCGCAGCGATGAGGAAAAACGACGGCATTACCCGAAATCGAATCCCAAACAATCGCCACGTCAGTTCGAACCCTGTGCGGGGCGGCTCGCGGAATTCGATCACGATTGGCTCCGAAAAGAAGTTCGCTCGGCTTTTTCGATTGTAAGGCACCCACGCGGGTCGGACAATTCACCTCATATGGACTGGCAACGCTTCCGCGAACATTTCCCGGTCACCGCGCACTGGGTTTTCCTCGACCATGCGGCCGTGGCCGCCCCGCCGACGCCGTGCGCTCGAGCCCTGGTCGAATGGGCCGAGCATCGGTCGGTCAACGGCAGCGCGACGTTTACCCCGTGGACGCAACGGGTCGAAGACACCCGCCGGCGGGCCGGGCAACTGCTGAACTGCGATCCGCTCGACATCTGCTTCGTCGGCAGCACCACGCATGGCATCAACATCGTCGCCGAGGGCTTTCCCTGGCAGCCGGGCGACAACGTCGTCATCGTGGCCGAGGAGTATCCATCCAATCAATATCCGTGGATGAACCAGCGCGATCGCGGCGTCGAAGCGCGAGCCGTGCCCAGCCGCGGCAATCGCGTCGATATCGCCGACATTCGCAATGCAATGGACTGCGCGCACCCGCGTCCTGGCGATCAGCTCGGTCGAATTCTCCAGCGGCTTTCGCAATGATTTGGCGGCTCTGGGCGAACTCTGCCGGCAGCGCGGCATCTTCTTCTTCGTCGATGCGATTCAGTCGCTGGGAGTCTATCCGCTCGACTTGCAGCAAGTGCCGATCGACGGTCTCGCCGCCGACAGTCACAAATGGCTGCTCGGGCCCGAAGGGGCGGGCATCGCGTACATTCGCCGCGAGTGGATCGACCGGCTACATGCCAGCGGCGTCGGCTGGAACAGCGTCGTGAACCCGCACGATTTTTCGACTGTGGACTTCCGCATGAAGCCGCACGCCGGCCGATTCGAAGGCGGAACGATCAACTCGGGCGCGATCGTCGGCATGGGCGAGAGCATGCAATTCCTTCTCGACGCGGGGATCGAGAATGTTCGCGACCGGGTGCATTGAATTGACGGATTATCTGTGCGATCGGCTGCGCTCGGTCGGTTGCGAAGTCTTCAGCAGCCGAACCCGAGGCGAGGAATCGGGGATTGTCTCGGTGCTGACGCCGGGCCGCGATGCGAAGGCGCTGTGGAAGCAATGCAAGGCGGCGGGGATTGTCATCAACCTGCGCGCCGGGCGGTTGCGAGTCAGTCCGCACGCATATAACACGGTCGAGGAGATCGATCGGTTTATCGAGGTTATTCGTTAGCGCTACGCCGCGAGCGGCGGGAGACACATGGCAAACCTGAATCCACGAATTGGGGTTTACACCGGCGTCTTCGACCCGATCCACCTGGGCCATCTGGATATCATCCAGCGGGCCAGCAAGGTCTGGGACGAGTTAATCGTCGGCGTCGGCGTCAATCCCGATAAGACGAGCTTCTTCACGCTGGAAGAACGGGTCGAGTTAATTACGAAAGTAGTGGCGCCCTATCCGAACGTGACGGTCCAGCCCTTCACGGAATTGGCCGTCCGATTTGTCCGCGATCTCGGCGCTCGGATCATGGTCCGCGGCTTGCGCACCTTGAGCGACATGGAATATGAATTCACCATGTCCCTGATGAACTTGAACCTCGACCCCGGGATCGAAACGGTCTTCCTGATGGCCAAGGAAGAGTTCTCGCACGTGAGCAGTTCGCTCTTGCGCCAGATCGCAACGCTGGGCGGCGATTTGACCAAGTTCCTGCCCGAAGAAGTGCGCATCGCGCTGGTCAAGCGAGCGAACGAATTGAAATAGGGCTGGCGAGCCTGCCATCGACCGGCGAGCCTCCTGTCCGGGTGAGCCTCCTGTCCAGGCGAGCCTCCCGCGTAAGCGGGGGGAGTTTTTGCGACTTCCTGTAGTGGACCCCAAAAACTGGACAGTCGAATAAGCTAGTGTCGGCTGTCCAAGAAGGGGGTTATCGATGGCACGACAACGGAAGTCGCATACAGCCGCGTTCAAGGCTCAGGTGGCCTTGGCGGCGATCAAGGGTGACAAGACGATCAATGAGCTGGCCAGTTTGCACGGCGTGCATCCGACCATGATTCATGGCTGGAAGAAGCAACTGCTCGGCAATGTCGAGGAGTTGTTCGAGCGGGGGACCAAGACATCGACGGTGGATCACGAGGCGATCCAGTCGCAGCTCTACGAGCAGATCGGCCGGCTGCAGACGGAGTTGGATTGGCTCAAAAAAAAAGCTGCCCGCTTCGGTTGAGATCAAGCGGGCGTGGGTCGATCCGACGGACGCAACGTTGAGCGTGAGTCGACAGTGCGAAGTGCTGGGACTGAGTCGATCGAGCTACTACTACGAACCCGGCGCCGAGACGAAAGAGAACCTGGCGTTAATGGAGGAGATCGACCGGGAGTACACCGCCCATCCGTTTTTGGGCAGCCGTCGCATGGCGAAGTTTCTCGGTAGCCAAGGACACGAGGTGAACCGCAAACGGGTGCAACGGCTGATGCGGTTGATGGGCCTGGAAGCGGTCTATCCGAAGCCGAAGTTGTCGGCCGGGGGTGTGGGCCACAAGGTGTATCCGTACTTGCTCCGCAACGTGGCGATCGACCGGGTGGACCAGGTGTGGAGCACGGATATCACCTATGTGCCGATGCCGGCGGGGTTCATGTATCTGACGGCCGTGATTGACTGGTACAGCCGGTACGTGCTTTCGTGGCGGCTATCGAACACACTGGATGTGGAGTTCTGCTTGGAAGCGTTGGAGGAGGCATTGAGCTGTGGCTGTCCGGAAGTATTCAACACGGATCAAGGAGTGCAATTCACGTCGGCATCGTACACTTCGCGACTGGAGGCCGCGGGGGCGAAGGTGAGCATGGATGGCAAAGGTCGATGTCTGGACAACGTGTTTGTCGAGCGGCTGTGGCGCACGGTGAAGTATGAGGAAATCTATCTGTACCGACACGAGACGGTGCCGGAGTTGCACGCAGGCCTGTCGCGGTACTTCCCGTACTACAACCGAGGACGGCAGCATCAATCGTTGGCGTATCGAACGCCGGCGGAGGTTTATGGAGTGGGTCGTCGGTGCGTTTTTTGAGGCATGGCTCGGGTATCCGATGGAATAACAAGCCCCGGCCTCAGTCCGAAGCCGGGGCAGGTCGCCATCGGCGTACCGTCGACCGGGCTATCCCTTGGCTGGTTGCTCGCCAGCAGAGCCAACCTCCGTTTCACCCGGCAAGCGGGAGATAACGGACACGTGGGCCACAGACAAGAGCAAGTCGAAAGAAGCGATTGGAGGACTGGGAAAAGTGTAGCTTAAATTCGCCCGGTTTTTGTCCAAAGAATGGGGTCCACCTCATCCCCCCCCTGCTTACGCAGGAGGCTCGCTTACGCAGGAGGCTCGCTTACGCAGGAGGCTCGCTTACGCAGGAGGCTCGCTTACGCAGGAGGCTCGCTTACGCAGGAGGCTCGCTTACGCAGGAGGCTCGCTTACGCAGGAGGCTCGCTTACGCAGGAGGCTCGCTGACGCAGGACGCTCGCTGACGCAGGAGGCTCGCCCGGATTTGCTCGAAGCGCTCAACCTTTCCAACCGGAGTTTTCTCATGTCCGATATTTCCCGCCGAACCTTTCTCGCCTCAGCGGCCACCGCCGCGGTCTTCGCCAACCCGGCCCGGCCAATGGAAACTACCAGCATTCGCCTCGGCGTCATCGGCACCGGCGGCCGCGGCACCGAACACGCTCGATCTTTCGCCGGCATATCCGACGTGAAGGTCACCTACGTTTGCGACGTGGATCAATCGCGAGCCAAAAAGGCGGCGACTGCCGTCGGCAAGGTCAAGGGGGTCACCGCCGACCCGAAAGCGGTCTTCGATTTCCGCCACATCCTCGACGACAAGGAGATTGACGCGATCACGATCGCAACCTGCAACCACTGGCATGCAATCATCGGCATCCTCGCCTGCAAAGCGGGTAAGCACGTCTACGTCGAAAAGCCGTGCAGCCACAATCCCCGCGAGGGCGAATTGCTCGTCGAAGCGGCCCGAAAGTACAAGCGGCAAGTGCAAATGGGCAATCAACGCCGCAGCTACGGGCACTACATCGAAGCAATCCAGAAACTCCGCGACGGCATTCTCGGCCGGACCTATCTATCAAAGAGTTGGTACTTTTCCAATCGCCCATCGATTGGCCACGGCAAGCTGACCGATCCGCCAAAGGGACTCAACTACGAGTTATGGGAAGGCCCGGCCCCGCACCGGCCGTTCAAGAGCAATTACCTGCACTACAACTGGCACTGGTTCTGGCACTGGGGCAACGGCGAACTGGGCAATAATGGCGTCCATTCACTCGACGTTTCGCGCTGGGGCCTGGGCGTCGATTACCCGATTCACGTGACGTCATCGGGTGGCCGCTATCGCTATGACGACGATCAGGAAACGCCGGACACGCACACCGTCTGCTTCGAATTCGAAGGCAAGAAGATGATCACCTGGGAAGGCCTGAGCTGCAACAACAACCCCCTCGGGCCGGGGTTCGACGTCATCTTCCACGGCGAGAAGGGCAGCATGGTGTTGCGCGACAACGGCTATTCGATCCACGACGTCAAGGGCAAGGAAGTGAAGAAGTTCCCATCGTCCAAGGCCGGCCAAATGGAACACTTCGGCAATTGGCTGGCCGCGATCCGCAGCGGGGCGAAGCTCAACAGCGAAATCGAGGAAGGGCACAAGAGCACGCTCCTGTGCCATCTCGGCAATATCGCCCACCGCACCGGCCGAGCGCTCCAGTGCGAATCCAAGGACGGCCACATCCACGATGACAAGGACGCAATGGGGCTCTGGACACGCGTCTACGCGAAAGGCTGGGAACCAACGGTGTAACCCTGCAAGCGAGCCGATCGCAAAGGCATGGCGAGCCGATCGCCGTAAGGCGTCGGGTGATGACAACACCCGACGCCTTACGGCGTTCGGCTCGCCTTCATCTAAACTGCATCGCTATCAATTATGAATCACCACGCCCACTCCAAATGGCGGGGGCGGCGGCAGCGGTCGATAGATGTAAACCGGTTCCCCGCCGTAGTAGTGCCGTCGGGGGTACACCTCCGGCCGATGATTCTGCATTTCGACAACGACAGCGTCGCTCACGTCATTGGCGCGCAGCATGCGCAGGTCCTCGGCCGAGAGTATAAATGTTGAACGCGTCGTGCGAATCTGATTAATGATCACCTGGTCGCTTTGACCTTCTTTCGCAAGCTGCATCACATCCGCCAGGCCGAGCTGAGTTCCCGCCGCGGTAGCCTGCGCTGCACGATTCTCTAAGGCCCGCTTTTCTCGTTGATCGGCTTCATTACCCACGGCGCCGCCGACCAGAGCGCCGGCGAGTCCGCCGATGACAGCGCCGGGCCCGGCATTGCCGCCCGTTGCCTTGGACAGGATCGCTCCTGTGCCGGCGCCGATCGCTCCGCCCGCGAGCGCTCCCTCGCCGGTGTGCGACATGGTCGAGCAGCCATTCAGAAACGGCACGACCGCAAAAATCATCAAGGCTGGAATAAGCCTCGCGTACATACGACTTCTCCCGCGGCACTTGGCCGCACTCCACGGGGACACGACGATATGCCCGCTCTCGCCCATCCTGTCAAGTCCGGTGCGGGCGGTGTAAGGGATCAAGGCAATCGAGGTATCCTGGGTAGGATCCTCCGAGGGTGCAGCCCTTGACCCGGTCGGCGTACAATTCATCGACCGCACTCCCGTGGAGCTTCACTCATGACTCGATTCTGGCAGAACTTCATCTCGAACGGCGGCGCGTCGTTCGACCAGTCCGACAGCGCCGCGGACGCCGAGGAAGCCGAAGCCCTCGACGCCTTTTCACAAGTAGTCGTCCGAGTGGCCGACAGCTTGCGCCCGGCTGTCGTGAATTTACGAATCGGCCGCGGCCGGCAGATGGGCGCCGGATCGGGCGTCCTGTTTTCGCCGGAAGGCTATTTGCTGACCAATCACCACGTCGTCGGCGATTCGGATAAGGTCCGCGTCCGCTTGCACGATGGTCAGGAAGTGATCGGCCGCGTGATCGGCAATGATCCCTGGACCGACCTGGCGTTGGTTCGTGCCGACGGCGATACGTTCCCCTATGCGACGCTCGGCGACTCCGCCAGGCTCAAGGTCGGGCAACTCGTGGTCGCCATCGGCAGCCCGCTCGGCTTCGAATCGACCCTGACCGCCGGCGTCGTCAGCGCTCTCGGCCGCAATCTGCGCAGCGTGACCGGCCACCTGGTGGACAATGTCATCCAGACGGATGCCGCGTTGAACCCCGGCAACTCGGGCGGGCCGCTCGTCGATAGCCGGGGCCGCGTCGTCGGCATCAATACGGCGGTGATCCAGCCCGCCCAGGGGATTTGCTTCGCGATTCCGGTCAATATGGCCAAGCACATTCTGCCATCGCTATTGCGGCACGGCCGGGTGATTCGCGGCTACCTCGGCCTTCACGGCCGGCAGGTGCCGATCCCGCTCGACGTCGGCCGCCGCGTGGGCATCGAACTCGGCTCCGGCGTCGAGATCCTGGGCCTGGAACAAGGCGGCCCCGCAGACAATGCCGGCCTGGAAGTGGAAGATGTGATTGTTTCCTTCGGCGACGAGTCGATCACCAACGTGGACGATCTGCACAAGATGTTGACCGAACACCCCGTCGGCGAAGCCACCACTGTTGGCATCATCCGCGACGGACAGCGAATCGAGCTAAAAGTGGCGCCAAGCGAATACCCGACGGTGCAACGGGGATAAGGAAGCCGTGCCTCGCGAAGGCGATTGTGATTCGGTCCGATCTCGAATAGAATGTGTGATTGGAGTACGTCCTTTTCGTTGAGGGCTCGCCGGTGGACCGAGATACTTTCGACAGCACAATTCGGACATTCAAACATCGTTCGCCATTTCGGCCGTTCACGGTTTCGTTGGTGAACGGTGATCGGTTAGAGATCGATCACCCGGACGCGCTCGCATTCCGGGATGGCGTGGCGCTGTTCGCCGGACCAGGTGGGATACCGTCCGTCTTCGATCACGAAGGGGTAGCCCAAGTGATTGGCGATCTGGCTAATCACCCGGCTTCGTAATCGGCGATTCGAAGCCAATAAGGCCGAACGCGGGTTCCACCGAATGGACCCGCGTTTCTGCTTTTATTTTCTACGTTTACGCCACCACATCGCGAATCACGTCGCCCCACGGGACGAGTTGGAATGGCCGATCCTGGTTGTCGCGCAGTTCCAGATCTTTCGAAATGCCCATACAGTGATAGATCGTGGCCACGACATCCGCCGGCACGACCGGGTTGCTCGATGGCCGGCCGCCGATCTTGTCGCTGGCGCCGAAGACATGCCCACCCTTGATGCCGCCGCCTGCCATCATTAGCCCATAACAGAAATTCCAGTGATCGCGGCCAGCCCCCGGATTCACCTTCGGCGAGCGGCCAAATTCGCCCATGACGACAACCAGCGTCCGCTTCAACATGCCACGAACTTCGAGATCGCTGATCAGAGTGGAAACCGCCGCATCGAGCGGGGGCAACAGCCGCGTCTTGAGCGAAACGAAGTTGTTGCCGTGCGTATCCCACGTCGCATTCGCGTCCGGCGCCCAGGAGATACAGGCCACGCGCGATCCCGCTTCGATCAATCGGCGAGCGAGCAACACGCTCTGGCCGTAAATGTTCCGGCCGTACGAATCGCGCAGTCTTGACCGATTCGAGATCGAGGCGAAACGCCCGTTGCGTCTCCTTCGATGTCAACAGGTCGAAGGCCTTCTGCTGAATCGGATCCAGTTCGCCGACGCCCCGGAGCAGATCGCGGCGATCGCCAAGCCTTGCAAGCGGCATATCGCTGGCCGGGGTCAATTCCGGCACCGCAAATGTCGGCGAATTGGGATCGTTGAGCACCCAGAGCGGATCGCGCGTCCGGCCCAGCAACCCGCCAAAGAATCCCGGCTGCGGCGGCCCGCCGGCTCCTTCCTTCGTGACGTACGGCAGCGCGACATAAGGAACGACTGGCGTGGTCGGCGGCCGTTGGATCGAAACGACTGATCCAATCGCCGGGTTATCGGTCGGCCTCGTCCCGCCGCCAATCTCGCCGCGATCGTGCCCGGTCAAAGCCGTATATACCGCCGCCGCATGAGCGTTGTTCACACTGTGATGCACGGAGCGCAAGATCGTCGAGTGATGAACCAGCTTCGCCAGTCGTGGCAGATGTTCGGAAAGCTGAATCCCCGGCACCGTCGTGGCAATCGGCTGAAACTCGCCGCGAATCTCCTTCGGCGCATCGGGCTTCATATCCCACATATCGAGATGGCTGGGTCCGCCATCCAGAAAGATGACGATGCACGCATCCGCGGAAGCCGTGGATCGCGCGGCCTCAGCGCGCAGCAACCGCGGCAACGACAATCCCAGATAGCCAATCGCCCCCGCCTGCAAAACCTGTCGGCGGGAGAGAAGCGAAATTGGGCTGCGATTCATCAAGCCAACTCCAGACGCGAACCAAAGGAATGGCGGCCAAGGCGGGATAACTCTTTTGTACCCGCAAACGCATGGAGGAGGAAGGGAAACTCGCTGAAGGTGCCTGCAGCGGCAAACCGTTTCGGTGCATCAGAACCGGCGAGCCCGACTGCGTGAGCACCGGGAGCGGAACTGCGAGGACATGTGAATGATGGCAATGACGGGTGCCATGCCCACGGCTTTGCGTGGGCATGCAGGGCCATCACTGGCACTGGGCACCGATTCCTCGGGGCTGCACGCCAAGCATGCCCACGCAAAGCCGTGGGCATGGCACCCGTCATTGCCATCATTCACATGCCTTCACAGCCCGAGCACTCCCGGTGCTCACGCAACCGGGCTCGCCGGCCAAATATCTTTGCGACGAAAAAACGCACGGTGCGATCGACTCATTTGTTGACAGCCCCGCCCGGGACATGTTGAAATGACACACGTGTTCGGTTACGCAGAGCGACGATGCCCACACCCTGCGTAATAACACTTCGCCGAATAAGGAATTCGGCGTGGAGCGACAACGGAAGTGCACGTCGCCCAGGAACTGGTTGTTTCGGTGGGCAACCAAACTGCAGAGACGCTCTGCAGAGACTCTGCGATGGTACAATCGGTGGGTCCCTGGAAGATTATTCGTGTGACGCTACCCTGAGCTAGGAATACGTGGCAACTGTGATCAATTTGGAGCCGGACGAGGATTCACGGGGGTCTGCCATGGCCCGATGCTGGCGCAGAGACGCATCAAGGGAGAATGGCGTGCTAGCAGTGAGTTGCATATGGCGGTGGCAGACATTTAGCGGATCGCTCGGACAGGTTCCTGGGTAGATTTAGATTTGCGACGGTCGTCTGTGGCGTAACCAGAGTTACGATGACCGGCAAGGATTCGAGTCATTGCTCAGCGGATCGCCTGACGATGAAGATAGTCGGCGGCACCCGAGCAGCGTTTCCAGCGGAATCTTGCCGCGATCGATCTTGGCGATGGCACGAGTACAGGGTCGTACCACTCGCGAGCTGGCCGTCAAGTTATCGTGACGCCGGCTGCCATGCCCACGGCTTTGCGTGGGCATGCAGGGCCATCACTGGCACTGGGCACCGAATTCCTCGGGGCTGCACGCCGAGCATGCCCACGCAAAGCCGTGGGCATGGCACCCGGCGACTTTCGTACGTGGCTCGAGCTGCGACGCGGAAGCTTTTTCGAAGGCGACACCGGGTGCCATGCCCACGGCTTTGCGTGGGCATGCAGGGCCATCGCTGGCACTGGGCACCGATTCCTCGGGGCTGCATGCCGAGCATGCCCACGCAAAGCCGTGGGCATGGCACCCGGCTGACTTTTCATATGTGGTTCGAGAGTGCGACGTGGTATCTTTTTTCGAAGGCGACACCGGGTGCCATGCCCACGGCTTTGCGTGGGCATGCAGGGCCATCACTCGCACTGGGCAGAATTCCCCGGGGCCGCACGCCGAGCATGCCCACGCAAAGCCGTGGGCATGGCACCCGCTGACTTTTCGTACGTGGTTCGAGCATGCGACGTGGTATCTATTATTCGAAGGCGACACCATTGATCCTACAGGCCCGCTCATGCGTCATCGCAAGACTTGCAAACGGTATAACAGCCCCGGGCGAAGCACACGCGTTGACATTCTCGTGCTTCCACCGTCGGTCATTTCTCAGTAGGGATCGAAGTCGGCAGTGGCTGATTGATGCAATTGACCGCGCGGGAATTACACCGATTTCATGTTTGGGCTTACGTGATCATGCCGGAACACGCGCACATGCTGATTGGCCGAAAGAGAAGGTGTACGACATCGGCGACATCCTTAGTTCGATCAAACAGTCCGTATCAAAGCGGGCGTTGCTATTCGTCCGGCGAAAGGCACCGACATTTGCTGATTGTTTCAAATGGAGGACCAGGCAGCCGAACGGGAAGCTGCACCATCGTTTTTGGCAACGTGGCGGCGTGCTTACGATCGGAATATCTCAAGAACCCGCCACAGAGCCGTGTACAGCTCGCAGATCGACTCACATGCACAACAATCCGGTGCGTCGCCGTCTTTGCACTCGGGCTGGCCGCAATGGAATGTGGTCCGGCGCGGCCGACTATGCCGGAATCAGGCTTGGCCCGCTCCGGCATGCACCGGGCCATCGCTGGCACTGAGGCTCCTGGTCGTCTGGTGCTTGCGCACTCCCACGCTGCGCACACAATTGCCGTGTCATGGCAACCGGCGGTCAGTTCGTTGAACGATGGCTCGTTTTCGGTTGCAAGAAATAATGACACCGGGGGCCGTGGCTCATACCGGGTACCAATTCTCCGGGGCTGCACGCCGTGCAAACACGCGCAAACCGTGGGGCGGGCACCGATTCCTCGGGGCTGCATGCCGAGCAAACATACGTAAACCGTGGGCATAGAACCTGGCGCATCGCCGCCAGTTCCGTGAATGAACGCTTGACATGTCTTGTAAAGAGTGTACGCTGACTTAAATTGGATATATGTATCCGATTTATTCGAGTCGTGCGCGGAGTTCGCCATGTATTCACGATGGATCAAGGCGGCGTCGCTGGCCGCGGCAATGGTCTTCTTTCTCGGCTTCATTTCATTGACTGCCAATCCAATCGGGCTCTCCGCGCAGCAACCCAGGAGCGGGGCGAACGAAAAGCGCAGTCGCGAAGCCGATCTCGGTGGAGGAGGCACGCGAACGAGCGAGGTTGCTGGACCGCGTCTATTCGAGCACGTTGGATGTGATGCACCACCGCTATTTCCGAAGCGATCGCGCGGTCCTACCGGCCCGGGCAATGGAAGATGTATTCCGCGACATGGAGAAGGAAACGAACATCCAGGCAGGCTGGATTGCCGTGAATACGCCGGCCATGAGCATTCACCACGAGCCGGCCGACGAATTCGAAAAGAAAGCCGCTCGAGAAATCGCCGCTGGAAAAGCGGAGTACGAACAGGTCGAGAGCGGTATCTACCTGCGGGCCAGTGCCATTCCCTTGAAGGCCGGCTGCGTCGGTTGCCACATGCGAGCGACGGCAACCCCCGACAAGACGCCGCGATTCGCGGGTCTGGTAATTCGGATTCCTGTGAAAAAGTAGGGCGGTGGCGGTTTTGCGCCCGGTGTCATGCCCGTGCATTGCACCCGGCGCAACCAAGCGGAATGAAGAACATGCTGGTGAAAACTTAGAATGTCGGTGTCGATAACGAAAGTGGCCATCGGCTAGTTGGCCTCTGCAGCCCGTTCCTCGGCATCGCGAGCATTGCGATAGTCCTCGACGGCAACTAACCACTCATCAAAGAGGGGGTTTTCGGCGAGCGGAATCGCGGGTACCGGCGACGCGGGATTCGTGATCGATTGTTCGATGACCATGGCCCCCCCGCGCAGACGGTCGGCGATTTTCGCGCGAAGAGCCGCGACGGCGGCGGCGGCGGAGTCCCCTTCCGCACACAGGTCAAGCGGGCTGCCCGCGGCCGCGCGAAAACCATTGGCCGCCGGTTCGACCAGAATCGGAATACTCATGGGCCATGCCTCGTCCAAATGGCGATACTGAATTGTATCCGATCGCCCGCGTCGTTCGCACATGATAGGATGTCGTGCCCTCCTGCTCGTAGCCCGGAAGATTCGGATTCGCCTGGAGCCGACAGGATGGACGCTAGGTGCCATGCTCACGGCTTGTGCGCAAACGTGGGCATGGCACCCGGCGGATAAAAAGCCCCACATGGACTACTGGACCGAAGACCTCCGCAAAGCCGTTCACGCGCTCATTCCCGATGTCGAGGGAAAGCCCTGCGTCAACATCGGCGAGTATGACGGCGGGGTGTATGTCTGCCGGCGGATCAGCGGGCTTCACACTGACGAGGATAGTTTCAACGGCGAGTGCGAGTGGGTCGATCCCGAAGATGCTCGGCCCGACGAACTCACCGACAGCATGTCGATCAGTTGCGATTGCGTTCGGCTTGGCCCCGGCTGGTGGCAGGACACGTATTTCCGGTGGTACTTCGTGTACGACCCACCGCTCGTTGCTCGGTCGCTTGCCGGCGATCACTCATGGGCGCCGGCGTTCCTCGAATCGATGCCGCCGCGGCCCAAGCCGCCCGCACCCGACCTGCGCGGCAAGGCGCATCGCTTGCTCCCGCCGGAAG
Organism: uncultured Gemmataceae bacterium; assembly: GCA_963773845.1. Lineage (GTDB taxonomy): Bacteria > Planctomycetota > Planctomycetia > Gemmatales > Gemmataceae > SIAJ01. The sequence goes on along the minus strand of CAVZCU010000009.1, from coordinate 769,335 downwards.
GACGTCCCTTCCTCAAGACCGAAGAAGTCGTCAAGCGCCTCCGCGGCCAGTTCGCTTTCTTCGCCGCCCACCCGCACCAAAGGCCCGATCAATTCGGCGCGAAGATTGGACAATTGATCGCGCGGAAAGCACCACAAGCCAAGATCGACGCCGTGGTGGCGGGACGCGATTTCACGTTTTCCGTGGTTCTTGCGGACGAGATGGAAACAATCGACTATTTGAACTTCGAAGTCCGGCCCAACGAAGGAATCCTCATCGTCTACCGCGATGAGCAACATCAATCCGCAACCAAACCGCTGATCGAACGCTGCGCCCGGCTCTTGGACTACGAAGCCGTTTCGTTGTAGGTGTCGTGCGACCTGACTATTTTGAAGAAAATTCGCGCACCCCCTTTCCTTCGGGGCAGTGCAAATTATGTAGTGGTGTGGTTCGGCTTGTTGGTCATTTCCATTTCCATCGCAACGAAATCTGTCGGCGTTCGTCCCCTTCCGTCCGAAAACTTGGTTATCGCAATCTGAAGCCCGCGACGACACGCAACCGAGGCAATTCCCCTCCGATCGGAGACTCCCATGTCCCAGAACCTCAAAACCCTTCTTCATGCCGCCGCCGAGATGCGGGCGGTCGGTCATTCCTGGCACGCCATTGCCGAGAAACTCCATCGCAGGACCAAAACCTGCCAGAGCTGGCCGATCCGGTACCGCGCGCAATGGGAGCCGCTTTACTTCGAGATTCAGAAACACCACTTCGACCAGATGAATCAGGAATGCAAGTCGCACATGCACGGCCTGATGCGCAGCGACAATCCCAAGGATCGTCTGAAAGCGAATGAGTGTTGGATGAAATATTCCGGCAAGGCGTTCGGCATGGCGAGCATCCAGTCCGCTCCGGCTGCCGACAAACCAAAAACTCCCAACGAACGGATATTGGAGGGGGTGCTGGAAGACATGAACGACTGGCGAGAGCGTCTGGACCGCAAACGAGCGATCCAGGGGTTGCCAGCACTTACGGATGACGAGTTCATGCTCGAATGGGATCGACAGGGCAACGCAATTGGGACGGACTCTCGTGGGACGGATTGCCAATCCGTCCCACGAGACTCGGAGGGTAGGACGGATTGCCAATCCGTCCTACAAGATGCGGGAGAAAGGACGGATTACAAATCCGTCCCACGAGACGTTGATAGTAGGACGGATTTGCAATCCGTCCTTCCGGATCCGGACGGATTACAAATCCGTCCTACCGGTGGGGAGGGTTTGCCAATCGGTCCGGCGGGCGTGCTCGCCGGGTTCATGCTGGCGCTGGTCGTGTTCGCGGAGCGGCCCAGTTCTTCCGCATCAGTGCCGGCCGTTCGTGACCCCCTGCACCTCGTCGCAGAGCGCGACCACGCTGCTTCGCTTGGTAATGATCCAGGCATTTTCCGGAAGCGGGGACATGACCTCAATTCGATTGCCGTCGTCGATTCCGAGTTGCACGCGAAGCCTCTTGACCTCGCCTCGGGGCGAATCCGTACCCGGGCTTTCGATGTACCAGACTTCATAACCTTCCCCACGATGCATGACCGACGAGGAGGGAACGGTGACTACACGCTTGCGCTTTTCGAGGAGGACCGTGGCCGTGCCGTACATTCCCGGTTGCAACAATTCCGACTTGTTGTCGACGTGAATCTCGGCACGCATCGTCCGAGTTGTCGAATCGCGGGCTTCGGCCTTGCGCGTGATGAAAGCCTGGATTTCACTGGATTCGCTCTGCCCAGCGAGGGCGGCGAAATGCAAGAGGACTGGATCCCCTTTCCCGTCCGCATTGGGGTTCTGATCCGTCGTGTTGACGAGTGCCGCATCGCGATCGGGCACATCCATCAAGACGCGGACCCGGTCGATGCGCATCAATGTCAAGACCGGCATGGCAGCGTCCTTGATCGTCGCGCCAAGTTCCACCCAGCGCTTGGTGACGACGCCGTCGAACGGAGCGGTCAAGGTCGCGTAACGAATCTGAACGTCGAGGTTTTCAATCTCCGCCTCGACGACCTTGATCTTGCTCTCGGCGACCGCTTCATCGATGTCAGACGCTTTGAGCTTGACGCCCTTGGTCACGGTTTGGGCCTGGGCGGCTTCCCAGGCAGCTTGGGCCGCCTCCCGGATGCGCAGTTTCTCCTGAGCGACCTCCGGCGCCTGGGCATTGCGCTCGACCAGCATTCGCGTGCGCGAGTATTCGTCGGATCGGGCGTTGTACTCCGCCTCGAATTTCCGCGCGAGATGTTTCGATTCCTCGACTTCCTGAGCCAGAACTTTTCGGGCTTCGATGACTTGGGACTTCTGTTGCTTGGCCAATTCAAACGTCGCCCGTTTGTGGTCGCGCTGGGCAACCAGGTCGGGAACGTCCAAAACGAGCAACGTTTCCCCCTGCTTGACACGGCGGCCGATGTCGATGGTCTCGGGAAAAGTCTTGACGACGCCGGGCACCCGGGCACAGAGATCGACCTTTGCCATCGGCTCAACGGTCACGGTCAGTTCGATCCGCCGCGGAAACGACTCGACGACCGTCGGCCGAACGACTTCCACCCGGGGCAAAGTATCCTTGGCCATCTGCCGATGGTGCGCATCCTTGGCGCTGCACCCGATGGCGAGCACGGCGGCAATTGTCAAACCAGCGATACCTACCGTGTATCGTCTCATATAGGCTCTCCCACGGGGATAGCGTCCCCACGCGGCTTGAGCAGAACGTACAAAACCGGGACGACGATCAGGGTCAGCACGGTCGAACCGGCCAGGCCCCCGATGACGGCTCGAGCCAGGGGGAGGTTCATTTCATCCCCCGGGTGCAAGTGGATGGCCATCGGCATCAGGCCCGCTATGGTCGCAATGGTGGTCATGAGGATCGGCCGCAAGCGGACGCGGGCGGAACTCAGGATCGCCTCCAGCGTTGGCTTGCCATTGTGTCGTTCGCGGTTGGCAAATTCGATGAGAAGCACCGAATTCGATACCGAAATGCCGATCATCATCAGTACGCCCATGCACGACTGGATGTTCAACGACGTATTGGTCGCCCAGAGTACAAGGGCGACGCCGATGATGCCGAGCGGCGCCGCGACAATCATGATGAGCGGATCGAGCCACGACGAAAACTGCGCCACCATGATGAGATATACGAGCAAGACGGCCAGACCGAGTGCGACGCCCATTTCCTCGAACGAATCGCGCATGCTCGCGACCTCGCCTTTGACCTCGACACGCAGGCCTTTCTTGAGCGCTTCGGGGTCCACGCTGTATTTCTTGATGATGTTGCCCCGATCGGATTTACTGCCCTCGCGAAGGTATTTTTCGAGGCGGGTCTTGAATGGCTCATCGTCGGCCAGCCAGCGATGGCTTTCGGGCAGGTTGCCAAGCGCGTACTCCAAAAGCATCTCGCCGGCCTGCTCGCGAACGGTGGTCTCGGCGATTCGCAAGTCGTTGCCGCCAACATTGAGATACAGTTGGCTGACCGGCTCGCCGGTATGGCGATATATCTCCAATGGCCCCTGCGTTCGTTCGATGGTCGCCAGTTCCTTCAGCTTGCGAACATTGCCGCTGCCCGGGCGATTGCGATCGGACGAGATGGGGATATCCTCGAGCGACTGGATGGTGCGGACCTCGTCCTCCGGGTATTGCACGCCGATGAGATAGTGGTTGCCGCTGTTTCGATCGATCCAAAGGTTCGGGGCGATCTGGGCGCTGGACATGAGCGCGGTGAATACACTGCGCATCACATCGACGTCGGTGAAGCCATATTGCTGTGCCGCCCGGTTGCGATCGACCTGAATGATGATTTGCGGCAGTTCCATTCCTTGCGGCAGATACGTGTCTTGAATGTGTGCGAGCCGCGATAGCCGCGAGTTGAGCCGGCGAGCGAAATCGCGGCGCACCTCGTTGTCGCGGCCACGCACTTGCACTTCGATCGGCGCCACGGCGCCGGCGTTCAACACGCGCCGGATCATGCCGCCCGATTCAAAGAAAAAGTCGGTTGAGGGGAATTCTTCGGCGAGCCGCTTGCGCATGCGTTCGATGTATTCGAGCGTCGATGTGTCGCCGGCCGGCGAAGCCGCTGCGCAATTGCACCCGGATTGCCGCCGCATGCGGACCGTTATTCGAAGAGTAGATCGCCGACCAGCGCGACGACAGGCCAACGTTGGAGAGGATCATTTCCAAATCGTTCTCGGCCACGACACCCGGCAGGTTCGCCTCGGGATCGCCGCGAATGATCCGTTCGATGGCCGCGACTTGCCGCTCGGTCTCTTCGACGCGCGGTCCGCCGGCGACACGCATGTGAACGGTGAACTCGCTCGCATCGACTTCGGGAAAGAGTTCTTGCCCAATCCCCCGGTAGGCCAAGGCGGCCGGTATCAACGATGCGATCAATAAACCGAGGACGACCCAGCGATGTCTCAACGCCAGCGCGAGCAACCGAGCGTACGCTTCCGTGAATCGTGCGAAGAGTCGATCGAACGCCGGCGCGATCCACAAAAGCAAGAGAATTCCGGATACCAACGCACAGCCGACCGCAACCGCGGTCAACGCCCAGAAAGCGCCAATCCAGATTCGCGACGAGGAACTTGAGAGATGCCACGGAATCGATGTCAACACCAGCCAGAGAAGCACTCCGAAAGCAAAGGCGGACAAAGCGAAAATCAAGAGTCGACGGGACGGCCGGGCGGGCGCCTGATGCGGGCGCAAAAGCCGGGAACAGCAAAGCGGCGAAACGGTTCGCGACACGACATAGGAAGCGAATAGCGCCAGCGTCGCGCTGACGGCCAGCGGGGTAAACAGGTACTTGCCCATGCCCGACATGAGCGTGATCGGAAAGAAGACAATCGCCGTCACGACCGTTGCCACCAGAATCGGCACGGAGATTTCCGAAGCGCTATCGCGGACCGCCTGCAAAGGGGATTTGCCCATCTCCAGATGCCGGGTCGTGTTCTCGACATCGACAATCGAATCGTCGACAACCCGGCCGAGCACCAGAGCCAAGCCTCCGAGCGTCATGATGTTGAGCGTGTGGCCGGTGAAATACAGGCCCGTGAACGCCGCCAGGAGCGACAGCGGAATGGAAAGCGCGACAATCCCCGTTAAGCGCAGGTTGGCCAGGAACAACAGCACCACGAGCGAAGCCAAACCAGCCCCGAGCAACGACTCCATGCGCAAGTTGTCGAGTGCATCACGAACATACTGCGATTGATCGAACGCGACCTCGACGTTGACGTCTTCCATCTTGTAAGGCATCTTGCCGGCGAGGTTCGGCAGGGCATCCTGCACTTCATCGACGACTCGGACCGCACTGGCCCCGCCCTGACGGAGCAGGGGCATGTAGACCGCCGGCCGGCCATCGACTCGAACGGTATTGGTTCGCCAGCGGGTCCCGTCCTCAACTCGAGCGATGTCCTTGAGATGCACGACTTTTCGGCCGTCCGTCCAGAGGGGCAGATCTTCAAAGTCGCGCGGCGTGAGCGACATGCTGTTGGAGCCGAGCAAGAAGTTCTGATTCTCCAATCGCAGTTCGGCGCCGGGAAAGACCAGGCTCTGCTTGTTCACCAGGCCGGCGACTTCGTAGGGAGATACTCGATACGCTTCGAGCGCTTGTGGCCGGACATAAACCTGGATTTGTCGAAACACGCCGCCGAATACAGGCGCCGACGCCAGGCCCTCAACGCCGGCCAGCTCGTCACGCAGTTCGTGGTCGGAGAGATCGAGCAGGTACTTGTCGTCGCGGCGATCGCTGGTTACGACCAGGTTGCCGACGGGGATGGAAGAGGCATCGTATTTCAAAACGCTGGGGGGCTGCATGCCGGGCGGGAGGAATTGCAGTTCCCCGTAGACGAGCGCATTGACCTGGGCCGCCGCCACGTCTGGATCGACATCGGGGCGAAAGTACAGGCGAATGATGCCAATGCCCAAGAGGGATCGGGAGTCGATGTGGTCGAGCTTATCGCAGCGGGTGAGCGCACGTTCCAGGGGCGCGACCACGCTCTGTTCCATGTCCGGAGCGGGCATGCCCCGATAGGAAGCGAAGACGATGACAACCGGGACTTTCAGTGTTGGCAGAATGTCCGTCGGCGTCCGCTGGTAGCTCATGACTCCCAGTACCGCAACCAGAAGCATGCCGACCCAAACGATGTAGCTGCGCCGAAGAGCGAGATTCACCAACCACATGCGTACACAACCTTGCAAAGCCGGACCAGTGGAGCGTCAAACATAATACGGAAGCCGCCAAAAAAAGGTCGATCGCCACGGCCGAGCGCTCGGACGGTCCGATCCGACACCCTGGCTTCGGCGTTGACCCTTCATCAGGGTTTGACCTTCGGTTCGGGCAGAACCGGGACGGGAGACACTTGGGAAAACTGGGAGAGAATCGCCTTGGCAGGCAAGCCAATCGCGATCAGTAAACGGAATTGGGAGCGTTCGTATTCCGTCACGGCCTGACCGTACGCCTCCAAGGCATCACTCAGACTACGAATGGAATCCAACACTTCAAGCGGCCGCCCTTCCGCCCCGCGAATTCGGTCGAAATTCAATTGGATCGACTTAAAGACTGGTCCGGTGGGTTGGCCCTTTTCGTCGAACAATGCGGAACGCGTTACGTCCAGACGATCCTTCCAGCCGCCGAGTTGCTCGAATGCCTGGACCACCTGCGTCGCCACGCGATCCTGGGCTTGAATGAGGCGGAGCATCGCCTGTCGCTGGGCCGCTTCTTGCTGGCGAACCTCGGCGTAGTCGCCAATGCCGAAGTTCTGAAATCGCCAGTAGATTGCCGCGTCGAAATCGGTCCGATTTCCGAAATGCAGGATTCGGCCAGATGGCCCAAATCCGGGCTGGGCCGTGACCTTGGGCGCCTGACCCGGCTTCGCCGGCGGCGTGATGATCGACGGGTTGGGATCGGGACCGCCACCAAAGCCGCCATAATTGTAGGCCAGGCTAATATTGGGCAAGAACGGCCGGCTCCGCGCCATGCTCACGCGCTGCACGGCCGCTTGGACGAGCGCCTGACTTTCCGCCAGTTCCGGCCGACTTTGCAGCGCGATGGTCACTAATGCTTCGATTGGCTGTGTGCCCCATTCGCCGATCGGGATGGGGATCGGCACGCGAAAATCCTCGCCCGGCCAGAGCGGAGTCCGGGGATCGAGCCGCAATATCCGGGCTAGCTCCGCCTGTGCCAGGGCAAAGTCGAGGAGCGCGCCTCGTCGCTCTTCCTGGCGGCGGAGAATTTCGACTTCCACCCGTGTCAAATCGGATCGAAGAGCCTCTTTTCGACCGACGTCAACGAAATCCTTGACGAGCGGCAGGAGTCCTTTTGATCCGGCGCGCATCGGCGAGTCGCGAGTCGATGTCAAATACTCCAGCGTTTCATCAATTCGAGCGAGTCGGCGGCGGAAGCGAAGAATATTGAGATAGGCGTCGGCGACGCGCTGGAATGTCTCGTTATTGACTCGTTGCAGGGCAGCCAAATTTGCATCCGCCAGACGGCGGGCGAGGAGTGGCGCGAATATGGCGTCGCTCAGTTGCAAGGTGAGCGAAGGCGCCCCGCCGACGAAAAGCGAATCGCGGTTCGCTTTGATGACGTTGCCTTCCGTCTTCTGGATATTGCCTTCGTGGTGGTTGTAACTGCTTCCTAAGCTCAGGTTGGGCACCCAAGCCACGTCCGCGCGCAAAATCGCCGCTCGTGCTTGATTGACCACCTCTTCGCTGACGCGGATATTCAGATTCACGAGCAACGCGAGCCGCAACGTATTCGGAAGCGTGAGTGGGACGGCCGCATTCGACGATGGATCCACAACGGTGTGATCGGCTCGAATGATCGACGACGGTGAAATGGTCGCCAGGGATGACCGCGGCGGAAGGACCGGTCCCTCGTCGCGCGCCGGTGCTAGCGCGTGCGCGGGCTGGGCGGCGGAAATGGGCGGCCCTAGCCGGGCCGGCGCCTGCGAGCGAGTGAACGAAGCGATGCCCGCAAGGGTGAGCATCGCGAAGGCTGCCCGTGTCCGGAAGGCACTCCTCATGTGGAATCCCTAGGTAATGAGCTCGCAATAGATTCGGTAATGCGGCGGAACTCCGTCCTCCGCGAAGACTGCGCAAAATGCGCTCGTCCCGACTCAGGCGCCGAATTTCCCATTACAACTCCCCGCGGCGAGCCATACTCGGAGACGATGATTCCTGCCAGCCCGTTTTCCGGCCGCAGCTCCAGGACCGAGATTGGATCGTCCGCCTTGCGAGCCGGTATCTTCTTTGCACCGCTTACTTTGGGGCGAGGCCCCGCGACGACCATCGACGTAGCGGTTTTGAATATGGGAGGCAGAAATGGCGACCGAAAAACGACGCCAAGCAGCGCGACGAAACACTCGGAAGGCCCGGGCCGCATGGCAATCGGTTTCGCACGTCCAACATTCGCGGTCGCAACCTCAAGGCCGCCGGCGAGAGTAACCCGGCACGGTCGGCGAGGGGAACTATTCCCGAGCGCGAAAAGCCGACGGCGCCTAAACGTCGAGCGCAACACATCAACATCGAAAAGGCCCAGGTCACCCGGCACATGCGTTCGTCATAATCGCCAAGTCGCGGTAACCACTATGGCACATGCGGCGAGCCGAACGCCGTCAGACTTCGAGGAATGACCGTAGCCGGCGATTTACGCCGCTTGGCTCGCTAACCAAGAACAACCGACAAAATGAAACGATTCACTGAAAGGTCTCCAAAGCCGGGGCCATCTCTTTAGAAGTATCGACGATTCAGTCTCCTTCTGGAGTCCCGGTCATGAAGCTTTCGCACCCGTTGGCTCTTCTCACATTGTTCCTTCCACTCTCACATTTCGCCGCTGGCGAACGGGACGACGCAAAAAGGCTCAACGGCGTTTGGAAGGGATGGGTGGTCGAAGGCCGCGGCGATAACCCGAAGCAGCGCCGAATCCGAATCGAACTGAACATCAAGGACAATACGATCACGGCAAAAGAGGGAGTTGATAAGGACCTCGGCGAAGGAACATTTACGATCAAGCACACAAGAGACGGCAAACATCTGGACGCGACGCGCACGAAAGGCCCAGGCTCGAAACGAGGCGCGACCTATCTGGGCATCTATTCACTCGAAGGCAATACGTTGAGGTGGTGTGTCGGAAACCCGCCGGGCCGACTGCGCCCGACCGAACTCCAATCGAAGACGGGACAGTTTCTGATGATCTTGACGAAGGAGAAAGGAGATTAGTTTGTCACTGTTTCATCACTCTTTCCATGCTTGCCAATTGTTGCTCTTTTGCCAAATCGAATGAATTCTCGGCCCCCGTTCGACCGATGATTTGCACGTGTCTCACCCTCGACTGCGCACTGCTTTGGAATCGTCAGCTCCATTGTCACGGACCGGCGACGGAGGCCAATACGACCTTCCGGTAGGATGGATTTATGACCTGTCCCAGGGGATAGGTACTCGAATTGGACCCTGACGCATCGGCACATTCACGATTGGACTGAGGTCAACTATGCGATATGGCGCTTGGGCCATCGTTGCGGCCCTGTTGATCCACATTCCGGCAATGGCCCAACAGCCACGGACCGTTTGGGTCGAATCCGAACAGGAAACCGCCGCCCAAGCGAGCAAGAATCCGAACCTGCCGACGATGAGCGACTACGGCGTTCGGTATGCGTGGAGCGCGGAGCCGCCGAACAGTCCGTTCCGTCAAGGTAGCTGGGTGGCAATGACTTATGTATCGGGGATCTTTCCCGGTGGTCTCGAAGATTCGCGGATGTTCGGCGCCCATTCTGGCGGCGGCTATTACTTCCGCGACAACGTGTCATTTAACTTCACCATGTCCGGCTACTGGGGCGACCACACGATCGATAGCGATACAGGGCACGATCTTGGAACCTTTGGAGCCGGAAGTGCTGAAGGGTTCATGCGCTGCCACTTCGTTAATTACGGCTCCTGGTCTATCTACGGAGAGGCTGGTCTCGGCTTCTGGCTCGGCAGCGAACCGGTCCCCGCGCGTGGCACCAAGTATAACTTCGAGTTAACTGCGGGCGGAGGCCTTAGTAAACAACTCTTTGACGACGTTCATTTGTTGGTGGGCAGTCGATGGTACCACCTCTCCAACGGCTCGTTTTTCAACAGCGCGAACAAGAATCGCGGGCTCGATGGAATCATGACCTATATGGGGCTGATGTATCAGTACTGAGCCAGCACTTGGCTCAGTTCCTTGAGGTCGACCGGCTTGACGAGATGGGCTGTGAAGCCGGCTGCCGCGGACCGCTTTCGATCAACGTCGCGAGCGTGTCCGGTCAAGGCAACCATTCGGATGTGTTCCAATCCAGGGACTTGGCGGAGTTGGCTTGCCAGCTCATAGCCATTTCGCCCGTGAGAGAGTTCAATGTCCATGAGAACCACTTCGGGCTGAAACGTGCCGGCGACGTCGAGGCCGGTTTCGCTGTCGTAGACCACGCGGACGTCGTCGCCTTGCGCCTCCAGAACCATTCCCAGGGTGTCGGCCGAGTCTTTGTTATCATCCACGACGAGGATTCGCTTGGGACGGCGATCCACGGGAGCATTCGCGCCCTTTGAAGATTGCATCGAATCGCCGATTCCATCTTGCGGATTCGGCGACATTGGAAGCCGCACGGTAAACGCACTGCCTCGTCCTGGACCTGCGCTTGCGGCCGTAACGGTTCCACCATGCATTTCGACCAAGGTTTTCACGAGAGCCAATCCCAATCCTAATCCTTCTTTCAGGCGGCCCATCACCGGATCGCCCTGACTGAACTTGACGAAGATCTGCCCAAGCAGGTCGGGCCGGATCCCCATGCCGGTATCGCGAACGGTCACGACAGCGACTTGCGGGTGGTCCTCGCCGTGCGTTTCCATCGAGACAAATCCGCCCGGTTCCGTGTACTTGGCCGCGTTGTGCAAAAGATTGGCGAAGACTTGCTCCAGCCGTACCGGATCGGCATCGAGAATGATGGGCTTCGGTGGGACCGAGACATCCAAAACTAATCGCCGGTCATTGATGAACGGGCGAATCGTTTCGGCGGCATTCGCAATCGCGTCGCGGAGATCGATCGAGCGCATGCGCAATTCCAAAGTGCCGTGAGTGATTCGGGAAATGTCGAGTAAGTCGTCAACCAAGCGCGAAATGTGATCGATCTGGCGATCCATCATCCCCCGCAGGCGCTCGACGTCGCCTTCGGCGCCGCGCCGGGCAGTCTCATCAAGAACAGAGCATTCCGAATGGGGGCGAGTGGATTACGCAATTCGTGGCCGAGCATTGCCAGGAATTCGTCCTTGCGCCGGTCGGCGTTCTTGAGTGCTTCCTCAAATCGCTTGTGATCCGTGGCATCGCGCATGATCTTGGTAAACCCAAGCAGACTGCCGGTCTCATCCCGGACTGCGTTGGTAGTGCCCGAGGCGAAGAACCGGCTGCCATCCCGTTTCATCATCCATCGGTCGTCGCTGCGCTCCCTTGTTCCGCTGCCTGCCGCAATTCGCGCGCGGGGACGTCGGCAGCAATGTCCTCCGGAGAAAAGAGTTGCCGCGAATCTGTGCCAATGAACTCGGACTCGGAGAATCCCAGCACCCGGCGCACGCCTTCGTTCCAAGTCGTCGCTCGGCCATACGGATCCGTCCGAAAAATCGCATAATCGCGGACACTTTCAACCAAGTCGCGGAATTGCTCATCACTGGCACGGCGGGCTTCCTCGGCGCACCGGTTCTCGGTGATGTCCGACAGAATCCCGACCGCTCCCGCGACATCGCCGTCGTCGCCAAAAATTGGATCGGCCCGCAAGCGAAACCATCGATCGCCCACCGGTAAGATGGCCGATGCACGTCGGCGCATCGCCAAGCACTCCATGAACGGCATCGCGGCGGCTGGCAAGGCCCGTTCCAACTCGTCGGCGAGATGGTCCACCAGTTCGCGAGTCGGCTTCCCGACGAGAGCGGCGAAGGATGCATTGCAACGAAGGAACCGGCCATTCCGATCGAGTAGGAAGATTGCGTCCGAAATGGCGTCGAACGTCGCTTGCCAGGCGCGAGCCGCTGCCTGCACCCGTTCCTCCGCACGGCGCAGACGCACGAGGGCTTGCACTGTCGTCAGCACTGAGCGCGGTTCGGCTGACTCGGTCAGGTATGCGTCGGCCGAGTTCTCCTTGGCTACCCGACGCCGCGACTTGTCGGACTTAGACGATGCAATCTGAAGAATCGGCACGGAGGCAGTCGCCGGATTGGTCTTGAGTCTGCGGCAGACCTCGACCGCCTCCATGTCGGAAAGCTGTGCGCCGACAATTATGGCCGACGCCTCGTTCGAGGCGAGTCGAAGAGCGTCCGCGCCCGTCTCCACGTCGGCCACGGAGAAGCCCGCGTCGCGTAGCGCATTTGCAATATTATTTTTCCCGGCATGGTCGTCGGCGACAACCAAGACCAGGGGGGCATTCTGTTCAGGCATGCCCGTTCTCAACTTGAGCGCAAGGGGACCCGTCGGAACGGGGGGAAGGCAATCCCACCACAATCTCGGGCAGTTTCAGTCACTTGCTGCAAGTATCGAGCCGATTTCCTCATGCATTGAGGAATGGCTCGATTAGCCAACGTGTCGGCACACGCTATGCAAGGCCCAGACACTGGATGACCCACAAAGTAACCCATGGCGAACGCCGCTCACTCGCACAGTGGACCAAGCGCGTACCGGGTCGCATTCGCGTGGGCACTGCCAGTTGGTCGGATCCAGGCTTCGTCGTGGATTGGTATCCCAAAAAGCTCCCACCCGCTGAGCGGCTGGCGTGGTATGCGCAGCACCTCCAACTCGTGGAAGTCAATTCAAGCTTCTATGCGGTACCGAGAGCAGCGATCGTTGAACGTTGGTGTCGGCTGACTCCAGACGAATTCGTCTTCGACGTGAAGCTGCATCGGCTATTGTCGCGTCACAGCACCCAAGTGAAAATGCTCCCCCGTGGGCTACGGACATTGGCGGGCAATGACGAAAAGGCGAGGCTCACTCCAAAGCTGGAAGTCGCCTTGGTTGATGTAATCCGCGAAGCGATTGAGCCGATGGTCGCGGCGGGAAAGCTGGGAGCGCTCCTATTGCAATTGTCACCGTCCTTCGGGGCGAAGAGCCATCGGCTCGGCGAACTGGATCATCTGCTCGGCTTGTTGAGCGACTATCGGGTGGCCGTGGAACTCCGCAATCGCGACTGGATCGCGGATGAACGGCGCGATGAGACGATCGCCTACTTCCGTCGCCAGAAGGTCGCGCTGGTCGTCGTCGATGGTCCGCCCGGAGATCATTTCATGATCATGCCCAGCGTCGACGTGGTGACCACGCGCAAGCTGGCCTATCTGCGGGCGCACGGCCGTAACACCAAGGGGTACATTTCTGGCCGCACGGTCGCGGAGCGATTCGATTACGATTATTCCGACCAGGAACTCAACCAAATCGCCAAGCGCGCGGTCGGCCTGTCCGAACTCGCCCTGGACACGCACATCGTGTTCAACAACAACAAATCGAACTACGCACCGAAAGCAGCCGAGCGGTTTCAGCGGATCGTAGCCCGGCGGACTGATCGAGCGAAAGTCTTCGCTTAACAAACCAGGACGGTCGATTCCAATCAACGGCGAGCCGCCGACGTTAGTCGGCGGAGGAGGCGCGCAACCGGGGCGGGTGCATACCTCCTCCGCCGACCTTCGTCGGCGGCTCGCCTGTTCGGCAGTCTCGGCCGACATATCCTGTCCAGACATACTCGTACTCATGGACCCGCAGCCATGCACCGCCTCGCACTCATCCTTTCGCTGGCGTTCGCAACGCTCGCAACCGCTCAGGCGCAAAAGCCGATCCCGCATGCGATCAAGAACGCTCGCGTTGTTGTCTCCTCGGAGAAGACGCTGCCCGCCGCGACGATCATCATGCGCGATGGTCTGATCGCCGCCGTCGTCGAGGGCGATGCCAAGATTCCGCCCGATGCCATTGTCATTGATGGCAAGGGGCTGACCGTTTACCCGGGCTTCCTCGATGCGGGCGGCACGCGTGGCTTCGACACGGCGATTCGTCGCTCAGCGGGCGGCCCGCCCGCACCGGAAGATCTGGCGAGCGACATTCTCGCCGCGACCAAACCGGACAACCGCCGGGGACTGACCCCCGAGTTCGAAGTCCGTTCCGCATTGAAGGCGGACGAAGAAGCCATCGCCCCTTGGCGACGACTGGGATTTACGGCTGAGTTGGCCATGCCCGAGGGCGGGTTTTTGAGCGGGCAAAGCGCATTCATTTCCCTCAGCGGCGCCACGCCACGCGACGCGATGTTGCGGCCGCTCTTCGCCCAGCATGCAATGTTCCGGACCATGCCTGGCCCCGAATATCCCCGCGCCCTGATGGGAGTCTTCGCTCATTGCCGGCAGGCGCTTCTCGATGCCGGCTGGCACGCTCGGCGAGTGAAAGCATTCGAGTCGGGCAAGATCAAAGGCGTTCGTCCGACGTTCGACCCGGCGCTCGATGCGCTCAGCCTCGTGCTGGAAGGAAAAGAGCCCGTCGTCTTCGAGGCTGACTCAGCCGACGAGATCAATCGCGCGCTCGACTTCGCCGAAGAATTCAAACTGAAGCCGATCGTCCTCGGCGGCCGTGACGCGTGGAAGGTCAAGGATCGTCTCAAGGCGAGCGATACGCCTGTGATCCTGCGCCTCAATTTCACCGAGCCGGGCGACAAAGACAAGTTGCTGCCCAAGCGAGTCCAAGAGGATCGCGCACGCCGGCGTAAAGAGGAACAGGCGTGCGCCGGCGAGTTGAACAAGGCCGGTGTGCGCATTGCCTTTGCCACCCATGCAGTGACGGGCGACAAGCCACACGAGAAATTTGCCAGCAATCTGCGCTTGGCGATGAAGGCCGGGCTACCGTCGCAAGCGGCGCTCAAGGCACTTACTGCTACTGCCGCGGACATTCTCGGCGTCGCCAATCAGCTCGGCACGATCGAGAAAGGCAAGGCCGCCCATCTCGTCGTGACTGACGGCAACTTCGAAGACGCGCAGACGAAGGTGCGCTACGTTTTCTCCGACGGCGTCAAGTTCGAATATGACGCCGATAAGAAGGATGAGCCGAAAGCGAATGAACCGAGCAAGAAGAAAGACGAGTCCAGGAAGAAGGATGAGGCCAAGAAGGACGATGCAACTGCCACCGAATACGACACCGAGTTGGAATCGGACCGCGTACCCAAGATTCACACCGGCGGCAACGTCCTCATTCGCAATGCGACCGTTCTTACAGTGTCGAGCCGGGGGCGTCTCGACAAGGCCGACATTCTGGTCGAGAAAGGCAAAATCAAGGCCATCGGTAGTTCACTCGCAGCGCCTGCTGACACCAAGATCATTGATGCCGATGGCATGTTCGTAATGCCCGGCATCATCGACACCCATGCGCACTTCGCGATCAGTGGCGGCGTCAACGAGTTCTCGCTTTCGGTCGTCCCGGAAGTTCGCGTGCGCGATGTCGTCAATTCTGAGGATGTCGAGATTTATCGCGCCCTGGCCGGCGGCGTTAGCATCGCTCGCTTGCTCCACGGCAGTGCCGATGTGATCGGCGGGCAGGACGCGGTTATCAAACTGAAGTACCGTCGGCCGGCCAAAGAGTTGCTCGTCGGCGGTCGCACGCGCGGCGTCAAGTTCGCGCTCGGTGAAAATGTCAAGCGCACCGACGGCCGCTTCCCGAACACCCGCATGGGTGTCGAGGCCGTCATGGTCCGGGCATTCAGCGAGGCGCAGGCCTATCGCAAGAATTGGGACGACTACCGAGCCCACAAGGACACGATGCCGGAACCACGCCGAGATTTGCGACTGGAAGCGCTGGCCGACATCCTCAAGGGCGACTTGGTCATTCATTGCCATTGCTACCGTAGCGACGAGATCTTGATGCTCCTACGCGTCGCCGACCAGTTTGGCTTCAAGATTCGGAGCCTGCAGCATGCTCTGGAAGGCTACAAGGTCGCGCCGGAGATCGCCGCGCACGGGGCAACTTGCTCGCTCTTCTCCGACTGGTGGGCGTACAAGCTCGAAGCGTTCGACGCAATTCCCTATGCAGCTGCCCTCTTGCACGAAGCCGGCGTGACCATCTGTCTGAAGTCCGATTCCAACGAGCTGGTTCGCCATCTCTATCAAGAAGCAGCAAAGTTGATCAAATACGGCGGCCTGTCTGAAGACGATGCCTTGAAGGCGATCACGATCAATGGCGCCAAACAACTGGGGATCGACGGCCGCACGGGCAGCATCGAAGTCGGCAAAGACGCGGACCTGGCAATCTTCAACGGCCATCCGCTCAATGGCTTTTCGCGCTGCGAGATGACCCTCGTTGACGGCGAGGTATACTTCCACCGGTCCGAAAAGCTCACGCCGTCGAAGCCGGCAACGGTATCGCCCAGCAGGCCGGTGACGGTGAATTTCCCGCAGTTCAAGCCGGACGGCCCGATCCTAATACGCAATGTCACATTGCACAATCCGGGTCGAGGCGCCGATCGTCGCCGACGTGCGCATTCACCGCGGCAAGATCGACTCGATCGGTCGTAACCTCGACGATGACGGCGCGACGGTGCTGAACTCGAAGAACCTACATCTTTTCCCCGGCCTGATCGATGCGGGCACCCAGGTCGGCCTCACGGAAATCGGTTCCGCTCGCGAGACCCACGACTTCAGCGAAGGCGGCGACTTCCAACCCGATTTGCGCGCCGCGGTCGCCGTCAATCCCGAAAGCGAGTTGATTCCCGTCACGCGAGCGAACGGCGTGCTGACCGTGGTCGTGCGGCCGATTGGCGGCGTGGTTGGCGGGCAAGCGGGACTGATTAACCTGGCGGGCTGGGTGCCGAAGGAGATGGCGGTCATTGAGCAGCTCGCCTTGCACATCGAGTTCCCGAGCGAAAGTCCGATCTTCCGCATGGACCCCTCGGTCGCCGGCATGGGTCGAGCGGTCGCGAAGAAACAGCGCGCGGAGAAGATTCGCAAGTTAAAGGAACTGTTCGCGGCCGCCAAGCGCTACGAGGCCACGCGCCGAGCCAACCCGGATGGCCCGATCATTCCACGATTCGAAGCAATGCTCCCGTATATTCGGGGCGAGAAACCGGTAATCGTTTCGGCCGAGCGCAAGCCGGAAATCCTCGATGCCCTCAAGCTCGCCGATGAATTGCAGCTTCAAGATGATTCTGAGTGGCGCCACGGACGCTTGGAAAGTGGCGGGCGAATTGAAGACGCGCGACATCCCCGTCATCGTCGGTCCGGTCATGAGCCTGCCAATCGAGAAGGACGACCCGTACGACGCCCCGTACGCGAACGCCGCCAAGTTGCACAGAGCCGGCGTGCGCTTCTGCATCCGCAGCACGGGCTCGAGCAACGCGCGCAATTTGCCCTACGAAGCGGCGATGGCGGTTTCCTACGGCTTGCCCGCGGACGAAGCGCTCAAGGCGGTCACGCAATACCCCGCGGACATCCTGGGCGTCGGCGCCCAACTCGGCAGCATCGACACCGGCAAGCGGGCAAATCTTGTATTAACAAATGGCGATCTGTTGCAACCAAGCACCCAGGTCCTCGGTCTCTTTATCGACGGCAAGCCCATCGAGCCGACCAGCAAGCAGACGCGGCTGTACGCGAAATACCGCGAACGCTTGAAAGAAGTGAAAGAAGGCAAAGCGCCCTTGGGCACGAAATGAGAGACCGCGTTGCCATGGAAAGGAAGGTCCACGCGAGGGAAAGCGCCGCGTCGGATTCGGCCAGTCTCTATTTCGCGTGATTGACCCAGAGTGGTACGCTCGGCAAGTCGACTCCGAGGCGATCGCCGCTCGCTCAAATCGCGATTTTCGGTGATGATCGCAGACATATTCGAGGCATGTCTGAGAAGAATCGGACTTCAGCCGACCAGAAAGTCGAGCAAAGCTCCGACGAAAGACGGCGGTGTTCGCGATTCCAAATGCCTGCTCCGCAGCAACTTGGCGGCTTGCTCGGCGACCGGGTCCTCGGCGGGAATCACCTGCCGGTCGCCGCCGGCCCGCAGCCACGCGAGAACGCGGGCCAGTTCGTCGGCGTCGAACCAGATCCCGTGATCGCGGCAAATATCAACGATGACGCCGCTGGCATGTCCGTAATTCACGCGGTTCGTCAGCCTTCCGCACACCACGCACGGCCGATAGAAGGATCCGCGCTGAGGTCCAGTTTGAGTTGCCAATGCAGCAGGCAAGGCGAATTTAGCCGCCTCATCCCGTGGGGTCTCCGGAATCGTGCCGGCAGGTAAGGCTTCTGATTTCGCCCGTTCAACCAGTTCCCGAAAGGCTTCGTGGCCGGTCCAGAATCCGGCACACCGGCCGCACTCGAGTACGGTCACCTGCTCCTCGCCAAGACGCCGGCTGGCTAGTTGGTGACCGTCCTGGCAGGCTGGGCATAGTAATTTCGTGTTTTCGCCGGCGTCCAATTCAGGGACCAACCCCGTGCCGCAATGATGACAGAACCGAGCGCCATCGCTGACTCGGGCAAAACAATGCGGGCAGACCGTATTCAAATCGAGTTCGTGCAGCGTGAATGCCGCGCCGCAATAGGCGCAGCGGTCGGAGTTATCTGCTCGGGGGGCGCCGCACGATGAGCAGCGAACCACTTCGGCATCATGCCCTTGGGGTTGTTGAACCGCGACGACATGGCCGCAAGCGCAACGGAACCGGCTGCCAATGGGACGCCGGCTGGCGTCATACTGCCGCTTGCACTCCGGACATTCGACGAGCAATCGCATCGGAGCGCTCCCTTCGAACTGGCCCTTTCTGTGAATACGTGGATTGTACCCGGCAGTTCGGAAGAGAGCGACGCGAACTAATCGAGTGGAAACATGGGCCGCGGAATGTTCTTATAAGTGAACCGCGATGGATTGACGGCCGTGACGCCGGGAGTGTCGACTTCGATGATCGACGCCGCAACGGGCGCGTAGGCGGCCTTGTAAGCGACGGCGGCTTTGACAACGATCATCTGCGCCGCCATCGGATCAATGCCGACGCTCGTGAGTTGGCCCAAACTGAACGGCGGCGTTTGCAGGGAATTGAGAACGAGCGTGTTGTCGCCATCGAGTTTCACCACGGCGGTCGGCCCTTGATCGTTTTGCCGCCGGCCGCCGTGCCGGGCTTCGGACTCAATCCACTGGCCGTCGAATAGACCCGTGATCGTGCCACGGACTTCGACGGGATCGCCGTGCAAACGATCGACGGTGCCGCCCACCCGGCGCGAGAAGTGTCCGCCAATACCGAGACGCTTGCATTCCTTGACAGCGTCGGGAGCGAACAACGTGACGACTGCATGTTGTGCTTTCAGCTTGATGATCTCGGCCAGCAAGACAGTCCCGTCGCCCGCCGACCCGCCGCCGATGTTGTCGCCGAGATCGACCAGCACGACCGGGCCGCGCTCCGCCGCCAGTGCTTGCTGAACAGCCGCCTCGGGCGAAGTGCATGGCACATAGAGCCCCTGACGAACCTCCCACATGCGGTCGGCGAGCTTTTCGGCCGCATCGCGGGCCAATTCGCGATCGCCGTCGGCTACAGCAATCACGCTCGGGCCCATGGGCGGCACGTCGGCATAGTAGAAGCCACCCATCACGCTGATCGAGAGCATTCCCGGCCGACGCTCCGCCGCGCGTGCGGCGGCCATCAGATCCTTCATTGGTTCGCGGTCCGTTGCCTGGCCCAGAATATTGGCAATCATCAGCCGCTTGGCGATGTGCGTGACGGGCCGGATTTCACGGCGAATCGTACGTGCGATCAACTCCGCCGCGAGCATTCCTCGTTGCCGTTGATCGATGTGGGGATAGGTTTGATAGCCGACCAACGCATCCGCATAATCCGCCATCCGGGGATCGCAATTGGCGTGAAAATCGAGCGACGCTACCAAAGGAATCTTCCAGCCAATCGCCTCGCGGACGCGGCGAAGAACTTCGGTATCCGCACTTGGATGATTCCTAGTGACCATCGCTCCATGCAGTGCCAGCAGGACGCCATCGGGCGTCGTGGCCGCCGCATCGACCGTGATGCGATCAACCACCTCGTCGAACACGGCATCGTCCACGGGCCCGGACGGCGTTGCCCATGCCATGACACTGGGGACCAAGTCAAAGCCGTGGCGCTGCGCTCCTTCGATGAATCCGCCAAATTCGTGATGGGCATCCTTCCAGATCTCGATGACATCGGGCCCGTGTGCGAGCGAGCCTTGCTCGAACCGCCTTCGATCGGCGGGAGTGGCAGCAAATGTATTCGACTCGTGCATAATGCCGCCAGCGAGGATCTTCATGATTTGCACGTGGGGGGTTAGTCGCCAAAGTGCTTGTTGATCTACGGATGCGCGGTCCGGCCGGCATGCACTTGTCTCCAATATCGAGCAATCGCATACTGCCATTTAAGCAGCAGGTCGGATTCCCATTCCGTCCTGCTGGCGAATCGGCCACGCGTTCAACCGGTGTCTCATGTTCGAGAGTCGCTTGCAATTCGCACAAGTCTTTTACGCTTTGTCATTCATTCTGACCGCGCTCGGCGTCTTGTCCTTAATGCTAGGGCCCATCGTCGTTGGCGTTTTTTGCATCGTTTTGGCTCATGCCTGTGCCGCTACCGGATGCTACGCCCACACGGAGGTGAAAGGCTACCCGCCGCTGATTGGGCTGCCCATCGGCGTGAGCTTTGGAGTTATTGCCGCAGTGATTGTCACGCTGCTTCCAGACGAGACGGAACCAAGCACATTCGAGATCGATCGCGAAATGGCTCGTGAAGGCATCGACAATGCTCGAAGGCGCGACAAAGGTTATGAAGTGCTGGACGACGATTGAAGATTCGCAATGAGCTGCGCGAGTATGCCGGCAATGTTCCATGCATCGTCGTCACCGCGGTGATGCGTTCCTTCGAGCGGCATGTACATGAGTGCGAGCGCCTCGCTCATGCCGACCTCGTGGCGTAATCCCCGCACGATCGCGAACAGCGTCTTCACATTCAGGTGCCGCGGCCCGAATGGATATGGAACACCCGTCGCCGCGCACTGTTTTTGAAACATGGTGCGGTCGTAGTCGCCAAAACTTGCCCATACGCGGTCGCGAGCATGGTACTCCTTGCGGAGGATCTCACATGCTTCGGTGAATGTGATGCCGCGTTCGACCTGAACCGGCGTGAGCGTTGTCAACCGCGTGCAGAATTCGCTGATCCGCGATCGGGTGGGCTTGATCAGTAGGGAGCGCTTTTCCAGCCGGCGGCCGGTTGACAATTCCAGCGGGCAAATGCCGATCTCGATGATCTCACTCGTTTCACCCGGAGGGGGGCTCGATTCCCAACAAGTCGACTCGAGATCGACGACCACGATATGGTCGAGCTTCTTGGCCATTGGCACATCTCCGCTTGGCGAAATCCCCTTCCGCCCGTTCAATGATATATCACCCTCGAGAGTGCCACCCCGTGCGTGTGCTCATCGCCGAAGACGAGATTCGAGAGCGCGTTGATCGTTTGGCCGCCGAGATAGCGGCGGCCTACGAAGGTCAAACGTTGACCATCGTTGGTGTTCTCACCGGCAGCTTGGTGTTTCTCGCCGACCTCATTCGTCGGCTCGATTTGCCGCTGCGCATCGCCCTCGTGCAGGCGTCGAGTTATCGGGCGCGACCACGGCGCCTGGCGAATTGCACGTGCAAGCTGAACTTCTCCCCGATCTCAAGGGACGACACATTCTGCTCATTGACGACATTCTCGACACCGGCAAAACGCTCAAGCATATGGTCGATCACCTGCGCGGCCTGGGAATTGCGTCGGTTCGTACGGCAGTCTTGCTCCGCAAGGAAGGCCGGCAGGAGGTTGTCATCGAACCGGACTTTGTCGGCTTTACGATTCCCAATGAGTTTGTCGTCGGCTATGGACTCGACTACGACGATGAATACCGCAACCTGCCGTTCATCGGCGTCTTGGACGGGCCCGGCTAACGTGATGCGCCCCGTTACCTTTATCGTCCCCGATCTCGGATACGCCACCCACGCGAAACAAGTTTCGCTTCTGGCCCCACCGTTGAAAGACACGGGACGATTGATTACCGTCTTCTCGCTCGCGGGCCGTGGACCGTTTTCGGAGCGAATTCAAAACGCGGGCATTGAAATCGAAGGACACCACGCCCGCCGCCCTTGGGACCTGGACGACTGGTTCAGGCTCCGCCAGCGAGTTCGGGAGACGCGCGACGGCATTTTGCACGTGTTCGGTCCGTCGACCCTCAGACGCTTGCACTTCGCGACAATCGGAATGCAATTGCCGCCCATTGTGTTGTCGCTGACGGGACATGAAGTGCTCGGCTGGCTCGATGTCTGGCTGGCCAAGCGCGTGCAGCGGGTGGTGGCGCCGCATTCAGCGGCCGCGGATGCTGTCATTCGTCAAGGAGTGCCGGCTGACCTCGTAACGGTCGATTCCGCTTGCGGTCGCTCCGTCATCCCCCTCACTCGATCGGGAGGAGTTCTGTCGGAAACACGGTTGGTCGCCGGACGCGATCATACTCGTGGCCGGCGGGAAAAATGAATCAGCATGATGACATTTTTGGCGCCCTTTGGTCGTTCGAGTTTCTGCGCTATGTCGAGACGACTTGTCGCTTGATTGTAGTTGGCGGTGGACCGGCACGGGCCGCCATGGAGTTCGCGGCCGAAGGCCTGGCGCCGGAAGGATCGCGCGTCTCGTTTTTGGGCCCACGGCCCGACGCGGCTGCGATACTCGGGATCGCCGACATCGTGCTCGTGCCCCAGATCACCGGCGGGATCAATGTCGCACTGGAGGCGATGGCCGCTGGGCGAATGGTTGTCGCCGCTGATACGGGCGATTTACGGTCGGTGGTCGAACAGGAACGCACAGGCTTGTTGGTTCCACCGCGAGATGCACCGTTGACGGCGCGACTCTTGCTTGGACTTTGCCAGGATTCCGTGCGAAGGCAGCAATTCGGACGGGAAGCTCGCGCAACCGCGCTCGAGCGTTATTCCATAGCGGGGGCGGTGCAGACGATGCAAGCCATCTATGATTGAGACGGCGAGATCGTTAAATGCGGTCCGATTTTACTTTCACCTAGCCGTGCGGGCGGACACAATAGCCGCGGAGGGCTAGTATGCGGGCGGAGGATCGCGTGCGCGATGTCTTGACGATCATTCTCGCTGGCGGCCGAGGCACGCGCCTCGATCCGCTTACGCGGCATCGGGCCAAGCCCGCGGTTCCATTCGGCGGATTGTATCGCATCATCGACTTCACACTTGTCCAACTGCATCAATAGTGGACTTCGGCGCGTCGTCGTGATGACGCAGTACAAGGCGCGCTCGCTCGACCGGCATATCCGTCAGGGCTGGAGCTTTCTGAGCAATGAGTTGGGCGAATACGTTGAGGTGCTTCCGCCCCAACAACGGGCCAATGAAGAGTGGTATCGCGGCACGGCGGATGCGCTCTACCACAACATCTACAGCTTGGAGACCGAGAAAAAGGAACTGACGATCATCTTGGCCGGCGACCACATTTACAAGATGGATTACGGCGAGATGATCGCCGCCCATGTTCAGAATCAGGCTGACTTGACGGTCGGATGCATCCCGGTTCCGCGTTCGGAGACGAAGCATTTCGGAATCGTCACGACCAACGCGGATCATCGGCTGACTGGATTTCTGGAGAAGCCAACCACCGCCGAACCGATGCCCGGCGACCCGACTCATTGCCTCGGTTCCATGGGGATCTATGTCTTTAACACGGAATGGCTGTTCGATCTGTTGATCGAGGATCAGAACGCGGAAGGATCGTCGCACGATTTTGGCAAGAATATCATCCCGGCAGTGATTGGCTCGCACCGCGTCTTCGCCTATCCATTTCGCGACCGCAATCTCGGAGCGGATTCCTCGCCGTACTGGCGCGATGTCGGCACCATCGACGCCTACTACCAGGCGAACATGGATCTCGTCGATGTGGTGCCGGTTTTAAATCTCTACGACAAGAGCTGGCCGATCCGCACTCTGCAGCCGCAGTTGCCGCCGCCAAAATTTGTGCACAACGCGCCGGGTATGCCGGGCGAAGCCCGCCGCGGCGAGGCGGTCGACAGCATGGTTTGCGCCGGCAGCATCGTCTCCGGCGGCCACGTTCGCCACAGCATCCTTTCGCCCAACGTGCGGGTGAATAGCTTCGCGCTCGTGCAAGACTCGATTCTCTTCGAGGGGGTCAAGATCGGCCGCAAGGCGAGAGTCAAGCGAGCGATCATTGATAAAGGGGTGGAAGTGCCAGAGGGCGTATCGGTCGGCTACGACCTGGAACTCGAGCGTCGCCGAGGTTTCACCGTGACGGATAGCGGCATTGTGGTCATTGCCAAAGGGGAGCTGGCAGCGACGTTTCTGCGGACATGAGCGGGATGACGGAATTCATTCGCGTCCGTACGGACGCGAATGGATTCCGCTTTCCTTATTTCTGATCCGAATACGACGCCTCGATCTTCTCTAACTCTTTGCTGGCCAGTTTCCGGGCCAGAGCGTCCTGATCGCGCTTGGCCTTGATCTGCTCTTCGGCAGAGGCATCTTTGGGGACTGGAATGCGCTTGGCCGCTTCGCCCCTGACTTTTTCAAGAGCGGCGGTCTCGGCCTTCTTGCGTGCTTCGACGAGGTTGGCGACCGCACGAGCATACTCCGCTTTTGCCGTCTCGAGTCGCCGCCGGGCTGCGTCCACGACCCGAGCCAAAGCGGGGTCGAGCGCTTTGGCGGCATGCATTTCCTTCAACAAGAGCATTTCCTTTCCGTCCACGGTAACAGCCTTGTCCACACGGTATTCACCGCGCAGGGCGACCTGACGTGGAACCGTCACGCCGTTTTCCATCGGGATGGCGACAGTGAAGTCAGACGATGGCGCGATGCTGGGGCGAACCACCGCGACTCCTTGATCGTTCTTTAACACCTCCCCGGTCAGGTCGAGCCATCCGGTGTTGCCGACTTTCATCTCGGCGAGCCTGAGCGAACTCGTTCCTTCCGGCGGCGGGGGCAGCAGTTTCTCGACAACCCAACTGGCACGGGCGACCTTGACCGCCGCTTCCGCAACGCGTTTCACTTCGGGCGCCTTGCCAGGCGGCACGATCGGGATGGGGATCTGGACCGCGGCCTTGGCTTCCAATTTCGTCAGTTCCGGCGGTTTGGAAATCGTCGGCGTGGGTACTTGCGCGCTGACAATCGAACTCAAGCAATACGAAACAACCACGGCAGTGAGAGCCGCGAACATGCGTTGAAACATAACTGGCCTCCCGACGGGCAAATCGCTAAATGCCGGCCCAAATACTCGAGCGGGACCGGCTGGCTCAAGGTGAATTTAATGCACAAGGCGTGCCGCAAAATCTGTACTGAAAACTACAACAGACCGGGTCGCCTTCGCAGCGCGTGGTACGTCGGAAGGAGTTTTGCAATGGCATTAGGTCTGCTGCGAGCAATCGTCCGCCGGCTGGCGATGAAACGTGGGCGAGCACGAGGTTTATGGATCACGCTCTGTCATCCACGTAACGATGAGTTCGCCGACTTCCTTCGCTTGCATGGCGGATTCTTCGCGATCGGCCGCGATTGCCGCATCAATACCGATGTCTGGGTGTCTGATCCGGCTTACGTTCGACTGGGGAACAATGTCACTCTTTCAACCTGCGCGTTAATCGGACACGACGCATCGATCGGCGTGATCGGTCGGGCCACCGGCAAAAAGCTCGACTCGGTCGGCAAGATCGACATTGGCGACAACGTGTTTGTCGGCTATGGAGCGATTCTCCTTCCCGGAATCACGATTGGACCCAATGCCATCATCGCTGCGGGCGCCGTCGTGACACGCGATGTGGAACCGGGGGCCGTGGTCGCCGGTGTACCGGCCAAGCCCGTCGGCACGTTCGACGACGTCGCCAATCGCCTCGAAGCGAAGACGAAAGAACTCCCGTGGGGACATCTCATTCAACAACGCGAGGGAGACTACGACGCCGCGTTGGAGCCTGAATTGGTTCGTTTGCGTGTTAAACACTTCTACGGAGCCGACGGTCGGCGGTAGACTGCCCGGCACTATCGCGGGAAGAGCTCGGCGACGGCGATCGTTAAGCCGAACACGCCGGCGACGTCAATCGAATCGCCAGGCCGGAGAGCGCGAACTTCCGCTTATGTTCCGTCGTTCTTGGGCTGGCGGCCAGCATGACTGAAATAAGTGCCAAGCTGGACCATGCGATGGTATCCAATAATGATCAAATTCAGCGCGCGACGATAAGAGCCGCGGATCCAGACAATCGACAAAATCGGCGTTCCGTCACTGTGATCGATACCGGAACTGATTTTCATTGGCGTTCCGCCGCATTTCCGGTTAAACCCATCTGCACGATGTGAGATTCCTCGTGCTGAATCGTCCGCTCGCTTACGCTCCGCTCGTTCCGTTCGCCGTCGCGGTTACGGCCGCGATTGTCGCCGATCGCTATTTGACCGTTGCATCCCAGATCTGGCTTGTTGGCGCCGGTGCCGGCATTTTGACCTGGCTCGCCGCCTTTCGGCGCAATGAATCACTCGCGCTACTGGGTCTGTGGATCTGTGCCGGCAGCCTGGGCGGCGCTATCACCATTCGTGGCGCTACGAGTTTCCGGCGGACGACATCGGCAACCTCGCCACATTCGAACCGAAGTTGATCCGCGTTCGTGGCACGCTTGACGACGATCCCTTCGTTCGGCGGCAACCAAAAAGCGACTTACTCATTTCCCGGCCGCGTACCGATTCGACGGTCGTCAACTTGAAAGTGTCATCCGTCGACATGGAAGGAAACTGGATCGCGGCATCCGGACGAGCGCGATTGACCGTCGAAGGGGCGATGCCCGACGTCCATGTCGGCGACGAGGTCGAAGTGACCGGCTGGCTATCGCAGCCATCCGGGCCGATGAATCCCGGTGAATACGATTACGCGTCCCACTTGCGCGACGATCGCATTCGCGCCGAGCTGCGGGTGCCTCATTCGGCGGACGGTGTCGTTCGGCTGAGTCCCGGCTCGTGGGGCATCCAACGCATGCTCGCCACGCTCCGCGGCTGGGGCCGTCGCGGAATTGCCGAGACTTTGCCGCCGTCCGAAACCTCCGTTGCTTCGGCTTTGTTGCTGGGTGACACCGCCGCCATGTCGGCCGATGAATGGGACCGTTACGTGCGCACGGGCGTGATTCACGTTCTCGCGATTTCAGGGCAGCACCTTGTCGTCCTGGGCGCCTTTCTTTGGTTCATTCTGCGACTCCTGGGAGTGCGTCGCCGGCCCGCCGCCGTCATTGTCGCGACGATTCTCTTGACTTACGCACTCATGACCGGTGGTCGGCCCTCAGCGGTACGGGCCGCCGTTATCGCTTGCTCGGTTTGCGGCGGCATCCTCATTCGCGCGACGCCATTGCCCGGCAATACGTTCGCGCTGGCGTGGCTCGTCGTCCTCGCACTCAATCCGACCGATCTATTCACGGCGGGCTTTCAACTGTCGTTTCTCTGTGTTGCGGTGTTGATCTGGGGAGTCGCGCGCTGGTATCAGCCGCGGGAGCCGACGGCTCAGGAACAACTCATCGAGGAATCTCGTTCGTCGATCGAACGCGGAGTCCGGGGCTCGATGCGTCTAATCGGACAGGCCTATCTCATTACGCTAACGCTCGGGATCGCCACGGCGCCACTGGTTGCGTACTGGCAGAACATCATGTCGCCGGCCGGATTAATGATCGGGCCGATCGCCATTCTGCTCACGACTATCGCGCTGATTGCCGGATTCTTGCTGCTCATGCTCTGGCCATTGGGGCCGATCGCCATGCCGTTGGCTTGGGTGGCCGGGCAAGCGATCGCGCTGTGCGACGATTGCGTGAATTTGGCCGGTCGACTTCCAGGCGGCTACTGGTATGTCGGTTCGCTGCCGACCTGGTGGGTCGTCGGCTTTTACACGATCCTGTTCGCATGGCTTTTCGTCGGCACTCCAGAGATCGAGAAGCTCATTCCGCAAGTTCGCGCACGCTTGTGGTTTCCAATCGTGCTGGCCGCTTGGACTTTGCTCGGACTCGCCGCGGGCTTTGTTCGCTTCGAAAGCGATGAGATGCGAATGACCGTCGTCGCGGTCGATCATGGAAGTTGTGCCGTCATTGAGACACCGGACGGCCGCGTATTGCTCTATGACGCCGGAGCCAACGCGGGGCCAGACGTCACGAAGAGGCGTATCGCTCCGTTTCTCTGGTCGCGGGGCATTCGGCGGATTGACGAAGTATTTCTCTCGCATGCCGATCTCGATCACTTCAACGGCCTCAATGCATTGCTCGATCGCTTCGCCGTCGGCCAGATTACACTCACGCCGACATTCGCCGACAAACCGACGGCGGGCGTGCATGCAACGCTCGCCGCAATCGAGCGCCGAGGAATCCCCGTGCGGATTGCGCGTGCTGGCGATCAGTTTCGGGCCGGCGAGGTGACGCTCGATGTTCTTCACCCGCCAGCGGACGGCCCTCCGGGTGTCGAGAACGTTCGCAGCCTCGTTTTGCTGGTCTCGCACGAGGGCCACGCGATCTTGCTCACAGGCGACCTGGAAGGCGTGGGTGTCGACCGGCTGAAAACCCAGCGGCGCCGAAAATCGATGTACTGCTAACGCCCCACCATGGCTCCGGCGTCCCCGCGGCGGCCATCGCCGACTGGGCCAAGCCACGGCTGGTTGTTTCGTCGCAAGGGCGAACGGATGTCGGCAAGGCGGCCGACGTCTTCAATCAACGTGGAACTCCCTACTGGCCGACCTGGCCGAACGGAGCAATCACCATTCGCAGTCACGCGACCGGACTGACCGTGGAGACCTTCGCCACTGGGATGCGTGAGGTTGTTCGAGTAGGCAAAGAGCCATAAGAAGCGGATAAAGATCGAGAGTCCAGTTTTGGAATGGAACGCACGACTCGTCAGGGGAGCACCAGTCCCATTGCCCGCTTGGAAGTCGCGTTAGAATAATCTCATGCAGCCATTACGCATTGCGGTCACGGCCGACCTTCACTTTGGCACCCGCCATACGGCCGGGCATCGAACGACTCTCGATCTCGTCGCGCGACTCGCTGAAGATCCGCCCGATCTCCTGATCCTCGCCGGCGACATCGGTGCGGGTGAGGACTTCGAGCGCTGTCTGGAACTGTTCGACCGCATTCCCAGTCGGAAGGCGGCTGTTCCCGGCAATCACGACATCTGGGTGCGCCGCGAAGATCCACGCGGCGATTCGATCGACCTTTACGATCGCGCGCTTCCGGCAATTTGTCGCGCACCATGGCTTCACCTACCTCGATCAACAACCGCTGTTGATCCCCGATTCCGATCTCGCCGTCGTCGGTTCCATGAACTGGTACGACTACACCTGGGACAACGATCTGCTGCGAGCGGCGGCCGACGATTGGCAGGAGCGACTCGCGAGCAAGCGCTTCACTCGCGGCATGCACAACGACGCCAACTATGTTCGTTGGTCCTTGGACGATGTCGACTTCACCGAGCGCGTCGTGACCAGGCTCGTGAGCGATTTGGATGCCTGTCTTAAGCAGGTTGCCCAAGCGCTGGTCGTCGTTCATCACCCGCCGATCCGGGGCTTGCTTTATCCCGCCCAGGAGCCGCTCACCCTGGATGCACTCCTGTGGCGTGCATTCTCCGGCAACGCACGGCTGGAGAAGGAATTGACCGATCGCGCAAAGCGCATTCCGTTCGTCTTTTGCGGACACACCCATTCGGCACGAACATGCACTGCGAACGGTATGCACGGCATCAACGTGGGGGGCGACTATCACTTCAAGCGCCTCATCTGGCTGGACTGGCCATCGGGCAAAGTACGCGAAGAAGAGTATCGATGAGCGGTAGTCCGTGTTCCATTTCAACTCCGCATTCCGCGTTGTTGTCGGCGGGCGGCCATATCTTTGTGATAATTGTCCATTAGTGCTCGGAACTCGGGGGTCGTTTGATTCAATCGTTGGCGGCGGCGTTTGTCGCGCTCGTCCGCCGAGAGGTTTCGACCGCGCGATCCGGGGCCGCCGGCGCAAAGGCGCCTGGCCCACCCGACGGCTGTCCGCTCCCGCTTCGCTGTGCGAACCGCTGCCGCATCTTTTCCATCTGATCGATCCGCTCGTCGAGATAGCGTGCCCTGTCGGCCGCGGACAGTTGCGAATAGCGCTTCAATTCGGCCTCGAAACGCTTGCGCCGCTCCTGGCCGAGTTGATCGCGTTGCGAGGGCGAAAGCTGCTGCATCGCCGTCCGCATCTCCCGGCCTTTCTCGCGGCGTTGCTCGGGCGTCCAGTTCTTCGCCTGCGCCGATGCGAAATCGGATTGAAGCTGCCGCACCTTCTTCAGCTTGGGATCGGTGCGAACGGCCCGGTAGGTCCCATAGCCGATCAAAAGAACGAGCAGCAACAAAGCAGAACGACGGACCCAGCGACGCTTGTAAATTGGTTGATGCATGGCTATCTCCAAACGGTTTCACAGATCGAGTCGAACTTATGCTCCGCATGGGGAAAGACCTCACGCGGAGCGAACGGAACGGCGGCTCCGGGAAATGCGTTAAACCGTCTCGCGAGCGGCGTGTCCTTTCCTTTAGCGGAGCGAAAGGCGACTATGAGGGCTGCTCATTCCACATGCCCGTCGGCGTAAAGAAACGTCCGCGAATGCTCGCCCTGCCCGTGAACGGCATCGAAGTCGTAGGTCATCCAGATCTGGGAGAGTCCGTAGCCCTGAGGGTTATTGGCCAACTCCGCGAAAGTCTTACCCGACACTCGGGGGTAGTACTCGTAGCTCAATCCCTCGACCGGGAACCGCGTCTGGTCCATCGGACACTGGAAGACCTTGCGATTGTTCTCCATGAAAACTGCCAGCACATCGGCGAGTGATGGCTGACCCGGCGGCGATGCCAGGCTCGGCAGTCGTGGCGCTTCGGGCACCCGGTCCTGATTGGTGTTGGCAAAGTCGTGGATGGCGAGACCAATTTGATGTTGATTGCTGTTGCATCGGACCCGATTTGCCGCCGCCCGTACTCGCTGGACGGCCGGCAAGAGCAAGCCCATCAACAAGCCAATGATTCCGATGACAACAATCAACTCAATGAGGGTGAATCCGCGACGCATGATGACAACCTCCGAAGAACACATATCGGAAGTGAAAATAGCATGCGGCAAATGAATGGAAGCTGAGCCAACGGTGAGCGGGCGGTGAGTTAGGGGTTAATGAATCCCGTCTCTCATTCGTCCTCATTTTGCGCACGTCTTGGATTCCTTTAGCCCACTACTGCTCCCAGGATCCGGCAACGTGCGGGCTTCAAAGCGTCGGTCGAAGGAATCCGACCGCTCGTCGATCGCAGTCGAATTGCAGGTCATTTGAACACGAACGCGCTGAACACTTGCTTATTTTCGGTGGAATGGCTAGTTCAAACTCGACTCATTCGCGTTACTCGATTCGCCATTCGCCATGACCGACATCTCTCTGCATACGACGTTTCTTCACCACTGCGTGGATCGTTATCGGGCGGGAGATCAGCAAGCCATGAATGAACTCTTGACGGCGGCCTCCGCTCGGCTGGAGAAGCTTGCGTGCAAGATGCTCGGCGGCTTCCCAACGCTGCGCGGCGAAGTCGAAACCGACGACGTGCTGCAATCCGCCCTCATGCGGCTGGTTCGGAGTCTGAAAGAGATTCGCCCCGATTCGACTCGATCGTTCATCAATCTCGCGGCCGTGCAGATCCGCCGCGAGTTGCTGGACATTGCCCGATCACCCGCGATCCGCCGGCGACTCACGGAATCCGTCAGTGAAATCGGGGACAACGATTCGAGGCTGGGTGATTCGATGTCCGTCGAAAACCTGGATCGGTGGGCTCGATTGCACGAAGCGGTCGAACGGTTGCCAACCGATCTGCGAGAAGTTTTTGGCTTGACTCTTTACCATGGCTGGACACAATCGCAAATTGCTGAACTGCTTCAAATCAGCGATCGCCAAGTACGACGACTTTGGGCCGACGCGTGCCTGAAGCTTCGTACTGCCGTGAACGGAGAACTACCTGACCTATAAATTCCGATGCGGCGTAAGCGAACTCGCCGCATGCAGCAGCGGAGCGAACCCCACGTGTCGATTCGATGAGGAGGGACAACGGACGACTGAATGAACTGCAAGATCGATGGCTCGCAGCGGCCGAGCGCCGACGAGCTTTCCCCCAATTCACTCGGGAGGCTCACCAAAGCACTTTCCGGTCCGAAAATCAGGTCAATAGAATTGCACCACAGCCGTTACCCGAGTTCCGTCATGGGCTCGCCAATTTGCAAGAAACGACGAGGGGTTTCATGTTCAAGCCGCGATTGTTCATCTTGACTACAACTCTCGCATGCTGCAGCTTGCTGGCAGCAGCGCCGGTGCGCCAGTTCGATGACCCTGGCGCCCCGCCGTTCCAGGTGCTTAAGAAAGGTGAGAACCCCCCTCTCGACGTGAACGGCAATTTCGTGATTGGACCGGAGTACGTGCCGGCGCCAAAACGCAAAAAGGTTGAAGACGTTCCACACGGGAAGGTGCAGCAGTTCGTCATCGATTCGAAGGAGACCAAGCTCCTCAATCCCGGAATTGCCCGCAAGGTGTTTGGGAAGGTGGACCCGAAGAACCCGAAGACGTTGATTGTCGAGACGCACGACATCGATTACAAGCGCGCGATCACGGTCTACATTCCCGCGCAATACAAACCGGACACCCAGGCGCCGTTCATGGTGGTTCACGATGGCCCAGGCCCCAACAAGAATCCCAACTTGGGCATGAAGACCATCCTCGACAACCTGATCGCCCAGAAGCGCATTCCCCCGATCATCGTCATTGCCATCGCGAACGGTGGCGGCGATGCCCAGGGGCACGAACGCGGCAAAGAATACGACACGATGTCCGGCGTGTTCGCCGAATACATCGAGACCGAGGTGCTTCCGCGCGTGGAGAAAAACTGCAAGGTGAAGTTGACCAAGGACCCGGACGGACGGGCAGCGATGGGCTCCAGTTCCGGCGGCTCGGCCGCGCTCATCATGGCCTGGTTCCGCAACGATCTTTACCATCGCGTCCTGACGACCTCGGGCACGTTCGTGAATCAGCAGTGGCCGTTCGATCCGAAGTATCCCGATGGCGCCTGGGGCTTCCACGAAACGCTCATTCCCAATAGCCCCAAGAAACCAATCCGCATATTCATCTCCGTCGGCGATCGAGATCTGCTCAATCCGAACGTCATGCGCGACGGCATGCACGACTGGGTGGAAGCCAATCACCGCATGGCCAAGGCGCTCAAGGCCAAGGGGTATGACTATCAATACCTGTTCTGTCGCGGCGCCGGCCACGGCGTCGGCAACGCTCAAGCGCAGTTTCTCCCGCACGCCATCGAATGGGTCTGGAAGGGGTACGCCCCGAAGACGGACAAGTAGCCGCTGAGGCCCAGAATCGCTTATCGCTACGGTCCCATCAACCGCGGCGTCTGGCAGTTGAGCCGCATCCGAAATCCGAATCGTCGCGTCCATCGCGGCCGACGCCGCCAGCGATGCCCCAAGCACTGGCAACGTGGCCCCGACCAGTGGGGACAATTCCGTCACCTACAACGGACTCACGAATTGTCGGCCCGCGCTGCTTTTGTTGAATTCGGACAGGAAACGTGAGGCTCGGCGAGTTTATGGGCTCGAGAATTGCCGGGGCTTGGAGTCAGACTGCATTCGCATGTTGTCGCCGCGAAAATCTTTCATCGCCTCGTCCCAGCTTCCCTTATCGGAAGCGCAACCTGACCCGGCAGCCAGACAAACCAGTATAACCAGCAGTCGCATGGCTGACCCCTTCCACTGAACAGCGTGGTCCCCTTGCGGGCGAATACCACGCCAGGCGAGGACTGGCAAGCCGAACCGATGAGTAGATCGGTTAGCTGCCAGCAGCAGTCGGCCGCGCATTTGACGAGGTTTCTGAGGATAAGGGGATGCTACTGACGTTCATGGTGCATGATTGGGCGCCGTCGCTTGGCGTTCGGCCGTTCCGTGCCCGAGGAGAGACTCGGGGCGATCACGCAATCCCGCTTGCCAATTGCAATGGCTCTGCGCTACACGGGCATCATCAACCATACCAACAGCCGATTCCAGGCCGGGTTTGCCACGGGAGGGGCGATGCCGGGCGAGTGCGGCAGGCGAAACCAATCGAAAGCCTCAGGAGCCGGCAGCGGGTCGACCTGGAAGAAATCCTGAGTCAACGGCGGAGTGGCCTTGCCGTTCACATTGGAGTTAACAGGCACGTCGAGCGGCTTGGCCCGGGCCGAACAACTGCCAGCCAGAATTGCGAGAATTGCCCATCCCATCCAGGCGCGACACCGTCATTGCGGATTCCCTCCCGTTGAGTTCGGGAGGGGACCATAGCGTCTGTCGCGAGGAACGCAAGGGAAAGTCAGTCTATTTCAAACCGGCCGGCATGTTCGCCTTCGCCAACTCGACGAGCTTGGTGAACGTGTCCGGATCGTGAATCGCAATCTCGGAGAGCGACTTGCGGTCCAGGATCACCTGGGCATTGATCAGGCCGGCGATGAATGCGCTATCGCGCATGCCGCGGGCGCGACACGCTGCATTGATGCGAATGATCCACAGCCTACGGAACTGGCGCTTGCGCACCCGGCGATCGCGGTAAGCATAGCGCCGCCCGCGGATGAGAGTGACAATCGCTTGTCGATACAGGTTGTGCCGGCCGAGCCGGAATCCCTTGGTCAACTTCCGGGTGCGGGCTCGCTTCCGGAGGACCGTCTTGCCGCTACGGGCTCGCATGGTTCAGATCTCCTCGTGGTTTGGTGGAAGCGTTGGAACCTACAGCCCGCCCATGGCGATGATGTAGGCGTCGGCCGTCGGACTGCTGGTGACCTCCGGCTTGCGCAAGTGGCGCTTCTTTTTCGACGTCCGGCCGGCGAGCAAGTGCCGCCGTTTGCCGTGGCTGTGCTTCAACTTCCCCGTCGCGGTGATCTTGAACCGCTTTTTCAAGCTGCGGTTCGTCTTGTTCTTGGTGGCCATGTGCCGTTCCCTTGGAGTTTCAAGTTCCAAGTTCCAAGTTCCAAGTTGAAGACAAACTTGGAATTTGGAACTTGAAACTTGAAACGGACTCCATCGCCCGTAGCCGCCGGATGAGGCACTGTTCCGGCCGGCTCGATTGGCGCAAAAAAAGCGGAACCCTCACATCGAGGGTTCCGAGTGCCCGACTCAAAGTCGGGTATGTTGGTGTAGGGACAAGCGGACGAGGCGGCCAGTCATCGAATGCCCACGGCTCGAAGCCATCGCCCGGGGGCATTCAAGGGCGCGTTATTTCGCCGCCTTGGGGGCCAGGAGCGCCGTCATGCGCTTGCCTTCCATGGAGGGGGCCTTTTCCACCTTCGACACGTCGGCCAGTTGTTCCAGAATTCCCTGGATGATGCGCTGCCCTTCCTCGATGTGCTGCATTTCGCGGCCGCGGAAGAGCACATTGACAAGGACCTTGTCGTGGTGCTCCAGGAATTTCCTCGCCTGATTGACCTTGGTGACGATGTCGTGCTCGCCTGTCTTGGGACGAACGCGAATTTCTTTCATCTTTTGTTGGTGCGCCTTGGTCTTGCTGCTCTTGCGCGATTGTTCGTAACGGAACTTGCCATAATCCATGATTTTGCAGACCGGCGGCCGTTCCGTGGCGGCAACCTCGACCAGGTCCATACCGTTTTCGCGAGCCATTTCCAGGGCTTGAGCGGTCGGAACGATGCCGTGTTGCTCGCCCTCCGCGCCAATTAGGCGGATGGGACTCAGGCGGATTTGTTCGTTGATGCGGGGGCCACTGCGATCGCCCGGACGGGGCGCGCTTCGATCAAATGGGGGGATGCGTTATCTCCTTTACAAGGAATCATTTGGCCGCACACTGTCCCGTCAGGGCGGCAAGCGGTCCCAGCAGGATCCGCTAACCATCTATCCGTAACGGGATTTCGCGGCCTTGTCAACAGTCTGATGGAAATATTTACATGGAGGTTCGCGGCTTAGGCCGCTTTGGGCACCGCCACGGTTCCATACAGCCGAGCAGGAACCTGCTGGCAGAGCGTGTCGAGGAAGGCGTGGATCTCGATCGGGTTCGCGCTCGATTCCGTCACCAGGACCATGCCCTCGGCGAGCATTGCCAGTATGGGATCGGTCTCTTCAAGCGAAACCGGCGGGGCAACGAGGAAGACGACCGAATACCGTTCCTTCATTTCTTCAATGAGTTGCCGAAAGCGATGCGCCGATAGAACGCCCGACACCCGCGTGCTCAAATCGGCCCGAGAATACTCGACGCCATTGAGCGCCGTTGGCACAAAGCACCCCGTGGCCGCGTCCGACTGCCCGTCGAGATAACCTTCGACCGTCTTGCCCACTGCCGGCGCCTGGGGCCCGGCCCAATCGGGTGTTTCGGCCACTTGCCGGGCGTCGAAAACGAGCACCCGTTCGCCGCGGCGACTGAACATTTCGCCCAGTCCCCCGACGACCGGCCCGACTTGGAGTTGCTCGGTCGTCGGCGCAAATCAGGACAATCCCGCCCGGATCGACCCCATCCTCGATCATTCGTTCGGCGATGGCTTGGACGGCCGGCTCGGCATGCGATGCCGGCGAGTTGGGGGCGTCCGTGGTGGAACCCGCTCGGCCCTTCAGTCCCTGGATGTACGGCACCAGGGCGATGAGTGCTCGCTGCGTGCCCGGCAAACCGGCCGGTCCCGATGTTGGCTTCACCGTGGGCAAGGCGAAAAGCGCCAGGTAGCCGACCAGCAGAAGCGCGGATGTGCCGACTACGCCAGGCCCAGCTTGGGCGCATTCGTCGAGTAGGGTGTCTTTCCAGCTGTTGCCGAGCTGTGAATGCGGAGATCATTGGCATTCAAGTCCTGAGTCCGTTCGGCGGCATCGGTGAGTTGGGCGTGAAAGTCCTGGACCCTTGTCCAAATTAGTTTGACGTTGTCGTCTTTTTCGCCGAGTTCACGCTTCAGCGCCTGCAAGGCGACCTGCGCCTTTTTCTTCTC
This sequence comes from uncultured Gemmataceae bacterium, assembly GCA_963773845.1. Classification (GTDB taxonomy): domain Bacteria; phylum Planctomycetota; class Planctomycetia; order Gemmatales; family Gemmataceae; genus SIAJ01. The sequence continues at coordinate 732,347 of CAVZCU010000009.1, read as the reverse complement.
ATTCAACTCGTCGGTCAGAACCGTGATCGTCGCTGGGTTCGTCGCTTCGTCGCGTTTGAGCTGTTCGAGCTGGTCGTTGATTGCCTTCCGATTGGGCTTGCCGGTCAACGCCTTCTTTTTCAATTCCGCGTAGGTTTTCTTCAAGTCTTGCTGGAGTTGCTTGGCCTCTTCCGCATGTTTCAGGGTCGATTCGTGAATGCGCATCTCCGCGACGACTTTGTCGTATTCGATCTCCGGATAGATTCCCTTTGCGACCAGTGGGCGCAACCGCATCGCCTCGGAGCGGGCCGCCTCGTATTTGAACTTGGCATTGTCCACCGCCTGCTGGCTGACGAGGTCCGTCTGGATCTTGGTCATCATCGACTGCAAGACCGGAAAGAAATTCTCGTCGAAATCGGCATCGGACGCACTGGCGGGCGCATCGCGGCGAGCTTCCAGGAACTTAATCTCCATCTTGGTCTTGGCCTGCTTCTCGCGGGCGGACCGCAACTGGGCCTCGATGTCGGAAGTACCGACGCGAAGCGATTCCTGTTCCAGCACCGGGTCGCCAATGCCGTGGGCCTCGCAGGCTTTTCGATATTCGTCCTTGGCCGCTTCGAGTTGCCGGCGTGAGGCTTGCAAATCGAGGTTGATCTGGACAATCGCTTCCCGCGTCGCCTGCAGGCGCACTTGGGTGAAGTATTTGAGTCCTTCCTCCATCAGGTCGTTGGCGACGGCCGTTGCGACGGCCGGCTTCGGATGATCGAAACTGACGTCGAGAAACTCGGACTGCTTGGAAACTTCGACGCGAACGCGTTTCTCGAAATCTTCGTCAGACATATTCGGCAAATGGCGGTCGCGAACCGGATCGAGCACCTCGGGGGCCTTCAAAATCTGGACGGCCGACTGGATGTTGGGAGGCGTGTAGATCGGCTTCAGGCCGCGACTGTAATTGGGGCGATAGGAAAACTTCCCTTCCGCTCGATAAAGGGGCCGAGCGAAGACAAAGAGGAACGCTGCGGTCAAAACGATCGTAATCGCGGCCCAGATGCCGACCAGGCGCTTGCGCTGCCACGCTTCCCGAACGATCGCCGCCACCAGAGTCGGCGGTTGATTGGACGGCATTGCCAGCGCTCCACCGGCGGACGGAACCTGGATCCGATCGCCATTGGCGGGCGCGAGATCCTGAGACTGAAAGGTCTGCATTTGCATATCGCTACCCACTGGTCGACCTGACCGGAACCTTCGTCCGTGAATTGAGCGATTCTACCGAAAGGACGGTCAATTGGGAAAGGGCAGGTTGTGCGGTCAGTCCTCTTGCATTAGAGGATTTGGGCCCGCAGGCGGTTTTGGGCTTTTAGATTGCGCATCGGCAATTTGTTGTCGTTGTGTACGGATTGCCGCCTCGCGTTGTAGGGGAAGTCACCAGACTTCCGTTTGGGCGTGGTCGAGACGGAACTCTGGCGAGTTCCGCTACACCTCCACCGCCTAGTGGCTCCGGCACGAAAAAATGCAAGGAATTCCATGGGTGCCATGCCCACGGCTTGGCGTGGGCATGCAGGCGCGTGAATCGAACAGATGCAGGAGAAATCGAATGGGCTTACATGCCCACGCCAAGCCGTGGGCATGGCACCCAAGAACAGACTGTCCTGAATTCCTTGCATTATTTCATGCCAGAACCACTAGCCGGGGACACCTGTTCCGGACAGGGCGAAGGATCCTTTTGTAATGGGACATTTCGGGACATTTTGCATTTTGGGACATTGTCCCCTCCAGCGCTGGAAAAACATCTTTTGATTTTCGTGTCAAAAGGTGTCAAAACGTGTCAAATCGGCTTGCTCGTGTACTTGCTGCCAGCCTGACCGGGCGCGGCGGCCTGAGCCACCCAATCCAGTATTTCGGGTGGCCACCGATGCAAGGGGATTCTGTCGATTTCTTGCGGCTTCGTTCAAATCCTCGTTTTCCCATTAACGGGGCGGGCACTGCTTGACGGATACCATCGCGATCATCGCTGGACCAATCTCTGGTGGCGTCCGTCAAGCAGTGGCACGAGGCGATGGCGGCACTTCGGACATGGCGACGAGGAAGCTTGCCGGCCCTCACTGTAAAATTACATCTGCCACTCTCCTCATGAGGACATTGCGATGAAATCCATCGACTGGCTCTACGATCGCCGTGGGTGAATGACGTGCAAATACGCTCAAGAGTTTCTTGAGTCGCTGGGTGCGTGCGCCGCGACGGTTGTGAATGCAAAAAAAGTCGCAATACCGCCATCCGAGGCCATTGCAATGGCCCGGAAGATGGACGCCATTTTTGCCGCCCGCGGTAAGAAAGTGGTCGCCTTCCATCCGAAGAGCGACAAGCCGGAGGAAACGGTACTACTTGAACACTTGATCGGGCGTTCGGGCAATCTGCGCGCTCCAACGGCGATCATTGGCAAGACGATGATCGTCGGATTCAACGCAGACCTGTACCGCGAGGCGTTGGAGTCGTAGTCATCGGTGCTTGGTCACGCCGACCTGTTGACACATATCGAGCACGGGACAGGTCGAACACTTGGGCAGGGCGCCGGTGCAGACGTGCTTGCCAAACGGCACCAAGAGGGCGTTGATCTCGATCCAGTTCCGCCGCGGCAACGATTCCTGAAGTGCGGCCATCGTCTTTTCCGGCGTGGTCGCCCGGACAAATCCCCAGCGATTGGTCACGCGGTGGACGTGAATATCCACTCCGATGGCTGGCCGCCCGCAAGCGATGCCAAGCACCAGATTGGCGCACTTGGGGCCAACTCCGTGAAAAGACTGCAACACCTCCCCATCGCACGGAAGTTTTCCGCCGAACTCGGCGACGGTTCGCCTGGCGATTGCGTGAATTTGCCTGGCTTTCACCTCGTGAAAAGTGGAATCCCCGATCAGGCGATCGATCTCGTCAGGCGTCAAATCTGCCATCTCGGCCGGAGTCCGGGCTGTCGCAAAGAGTTGATGGGCGACGGGAATGGTTGTCTCATCGCGGGTCCGGATGGAAATCATGCAGGCGATCAGTTGCTCAAAGACCGACTCAAAACCCTCCTCGGCGAGTTGAAACATTGCGGCTTTGGGCAACGACGCGACCGCCTTGCGGATTCGGCGGACTGCCGTTTGCAGGTGGAACGGTTTCTTTGCTCTTTTGGGCGTGGGTGCAATCGCATGGCCTGCCATGGTCCCCTCCCATTCGCGGGTGAATCCATCCATTGCAACCGGCGGGCCTGGAGACATCAATTCCTTCGATCTTTTGGCAATGGCGGCGGCAGACGACTCGGCCGGGGTTCGAAGCCTGGTCGTCCCGGAAGCCGGTTTGCCATGCGGCGAAACTTTTCAATTGATTTGTGTGAAAGTGCCCACGAGAGAAGGCCCCATGCAATCAGTCCGAGAATCCAGAACGGTGCGTAGGGAATGTCGCGCTCGGACAGACTCGTTTCCCAACGATCGAATTCATGGATCGGGAGCCAGCCGAGGTTCACGGGCGGCGAAAACGAACAGAAGAAATCGATGAAGAATCGGGTCCAAGACCGTTCAATGTCGCCGGCCATGAACGACATTGGGACGGAACAACAGATCACGAAAATCAGAAAGTACCCGCCGCCGGCAAACAGGCTGAGGACGATTGCCGCCATCGTGGCGCGCAAGGTCGACTTGAAATGCACGGAACACGCCAAACCAATCCATGCAAACCCGCTCGCGTAAACGGCAACACTGACGATCGCGGCCGGAAACATGATCGGATGAACGCCGCCCGATGCCAGCCCCAATACCCAAATGCCAAAAATCCATGCCCATGCCCAGCGCATTCCGAGAATGCACCCCCACCATTTTCCCCACACGATCGCTCGAGCGGACAGTGGCGTGGTCAGCAGTGCATCCAGAGTGTGGCGATCGCGCTCGCCGGAAAGGGCACCCGCGCCGCGGACCGCGATCGCTAAGAAAATCAACGTTGTGACGACCGTGCCAGTCGCGCGCAGATAACCGTTCATCACTTCCCCGAATTCGTTCCATCGCGCGGCCGACCACCATTCACCCGGGTTGCGGTAGCCCACGTTCTCAACGAAAGTGAAATACACAATGAGCAAGACTGGAACGAACGACAAACCGACGAGCCCGAGGACGACCACACGTCCAAAGCCGCCGAGCCGCAGGCCCGTATCGACGAACACTTCTTTCCACAGAATCGGAAGATTGCCGACCTCCGGGCGGGGCTTGCGAACGGCCGCCCGCCGCGATGCCTTCGACTTGTTCGGAACTGGCGGTGACCGCTTCATCAACCGGCGGAGCAACGGCCGGCGGGTGCTGCCAAATGTTTGCAAGAGCGCGATCGCCCTCAGCTTCCAGCCCGCCCAGGCGACGAACAAGACAATGACCACCGTGTGAAACAGCGTGTAATGGCCCAGAAACGTGTACAGGTTGGTCGCACCCCGGCCGCGAGTCTCCATCACATAGGTCACCATGAAGAATGGATTGCCGGCGACGAATGGATAGGCCGCATCCTCCGATGTCATCGTGTAGCCAAACAGATCGAACTGCCAGCGAAGCGCTGGAATCGTGCACGCCGCAAACACCACGATCGAAAGCAGCACATAAGCAACGGCGACCAGATACGTCAAAGCAATGGCATCGCGGGCCTTGCGTGAGAGAACCGAAGCCGCGAGCGCCACGGCCGAGAGACTCAGGACCGTCATCAGCGTCGCAACAAAGCCGGCGACGACGAGGTCGGGGTCGATGCCGCCAAAGAACTGCAGCAGCGCCAACACCGGCATCCCCGCGAGCAGGAATAAGAGCAGGCTGCCGACCCGGGAGGCGAACTTGCCAAACAAGATTTCGCGATCGCGCAAGTCCGTTGCCAAGAGGAATTCGAGCGTTCGCCGTTCCTTCTCCTCGGCAATCGCCCCGGCGACTGACGCGGGCGTCAGCACACTGACCAGGATGAACTGCACCACCATATAAATGGCGAAGTATGTCTCGGCCAGTCGCGACAAGTCCTTCGGGCGAATCTCCCCCCGGCCTCGCCAGCGGGCCGATTCGACCCATACGAAATACACCCAGGTGAATAGCACCGCGAGCAGGACAACATAGGCCACTCGCAACCAGATGCGCCGCGGTTTGCGGCCCGCGCAGAACGTCGTAGGCGAGGACTGGACCAAAAAGTGAGACGATGAACTGACGAAGCAACAAGCCGAGTCCGACCAGCCAAAGCCCGGCCAGCACGACCTGGCCCGGCCCCGACAGGTCGTCGGCCAAGAACCAGGCGCTGACGCCAGCCGCCAGCCATAAGGACAGGGCGACACGGAACGGCCATTTCCGATCGAACAAGAATAACGGAGCGGGTTCGGTTCCCATGCAAGGCCCCGAGGCGGAACGGTCGTTGTAGAGACTGTTTCAGAAGTAGGTCCGGCGAGCCGAGCCGGACCACCTTGCACACGGGTATGGCGTCATGCCGTCTCGGCGGTGACCGCCCTGGTCCGCCTCGGCTTGGCGGACCTACTTGGGAAACGGACTCTACGTGATTCGTTATTCGAGGTGATGCCTTTAATGGCGACGGTTGTAAGACGGATTGGCGATCCGTCCTGCTAAACTAATCGCCATGTCGAATGACCTGACCGTCACCGCCGGCAACGTGGTCGACTTGGCCTCGCCGCCATCCAACGAGGTCGAACTATCGGGCGTTCCGGGTTTCGAGCTGCTCGCCGAACTCGGTCGCGGCGGGATGGGGGTAGTGTACAAGGCCCGGCAGAAGTCGCTGAATCGGATCGTCGCGCTCAAGATGATCCTGGTGGGGCGGGCGGGCACGGACGGCTTGGAGCGCTTCCGTGCCGAGGCGGAAGTCATTGGTCGGTTGCAGCACATCAACATCGTTCAGGTCTATGAAATCGACGAGCACGAAGGGCAGCCGTTCTATGCCCTTGAGTACTGCCCGAACGGCAACCTGACGAAGAAACTCGACGGCAAGCCGGTGCCGGCCCGCGATGCGGCGCAACTCGTACACGACCTTGCGAAGGCGATGACGGCCGTTCACAACGCCGGCATCGTCCATCGCGATCTCAAACCTCAGAACGTGTTAATCGCCGCGGACGGCACGCCCAAGGTGACCGACTTCGGCATCGCCAAGACAAGCACGGGGGTGGGCAGCCACACGCAGACGGGCGCTATCCTCGGCACTCCCGGATACATGGCCCCCGAGCAGGCGGAAGGTCGCACCAAGGAGGTCGGCCCCGCGGCCGATGTCTGGGCGCTGGGAGCGATCCTGTACGAATGTCTCACGGGCCGGCCGCCGTTCCTGGCCGCGACTCCGGTCGAAACGATGCGGCAAGTGCTCGATCAGGAACCACTGCCGCCGCGGATGCTCAATCGCTCCGTCGACGCGGACCTCGAACGAATCGTCCTCAAGTGCCTGGAGAAGGATGCGAGCCTGCGGTACAACTCCGCAACGGAACTGGCCGAAGATTTAAGGCGCTATCTCGAGGGCGAACAAATCCTTGCCCGCAGCGTGAACATTCTCGAACGTTTGCAGCGTGCGATTGCCCGTAGCCAACACGAAGCCAAACTGCGTCCCTGGGGCAATGCGTTGATTCTTCTGGGACTGCTGATTTGCCTCATTCACACGGCGACCTCGCTCTTGCTCCTCGGCGGCATCCACGAGTGGATCGCATTCTGGGTGCCGCGGTCGATTTTCTTCGTCTTATTCGGCGTCTGGCTGTGGAGATATCACTACGGCAGTTCGCTGATGCCGACGAATGCCATCGAACGGCAACTTTACGCGATCTGGCTCGGCTATTTTCTCGCGTTCGCGTCGATCTATTGGGTCACCAGCTCGCAGGGACATGGACACCTGGAGATGTACGGCGCCGGCATGGCCCTGAGCGGGCTCGCCTGGTTCGCGATGGGCGGTACCATCTGGGGCGGTTGCTACATCATCGGCTTGCTCTATCTCATCGCCGCCCCATTCATGACACTGATCGACGGTTCGTCCTGGTCGCCAGCCGTGTTTGGCCTGGCATGGGGGCTGACGCTGTTAGTCGTCGGCGGACGCTATCGGCGATTGGGACGAGAGAATTCGCCTGGAACTGTTGAACCGCTCTCTCTGACGCGTTAGACTTTTCCTCACGCTCCCACACCCGCCCCGACTCCTCTTCTTCCCAAAGGGCTTTTCCCATGCTCGACCGTCGTTCGTTTATCTCTCATTCCGCGGCGATTGCCGCCGCGATGGCCGCCTTACGCAATAGTCCGCTCGCAGCCGAAGAGCCCAAGAAACAGGACAAGACTCCGAGCCTGGCCGACACCATTCGCGTCGCCGTGATTGGCTGTGGCGGGCGCGGTGGCAGCCACATCAGCCAGTTCAACGGCAATCACGGCTGTGAAATCGTCACCCTCTGCGATGTCGATGCCAGTCGCGCAGCCGCCGGCATGAGGGCTGTCGAGAAGAAGCGCGGCGTGGCGCCAACGCACGTCCAGGACCTGCGCAAGGTCCTCGACGACAAGTCAATTGACGCGGTCTCGATTGCCACGCCCAACCACTGGCATTCCCTGGCCGCCGTCTGGGCCATGCAAGCGGGCAAGCACGTCTACGTCGAAAAGCCGATGACGCACAACGTCAAGGAAGGCCGCTACCTGATTGAAGCCGCCAAGAGATACAAGCGAATCTGCCAGGTCGGCACGCAGAGCCGTTCGAACCCCGGCATGGTGGATTCGATCAAGTATCTCCACGATGGCCATCTTGGCAAAGTCAAACTTGCGTATGGCCTCTGCTACAAGCGTCGCAAAAGTATTGGCAAGGTGACGGGGCCGCAACCGGTACCAAAGAATGTCGATTACGATTTGTGGTGCGGGCCGGCGCGCATGCTGCCCATCATGCGCACGAAGTTCCATTACGACTGGCACTGGTTCTGGGAATACGGCAATGGCGACCTCGGCAACCAGGGCGTGCACGAAATGGACAAGGCACGCTGGGGGCTCAACAAGAAGGAACTGCCCAAATCGGTCGTCAGCGTGGGCGGACGCTTTGGTTACATCGATGACGGCGAAACCGCCAATACGCAGCTTTGCATCTTCGATTACGGCGACAGCGAATTGGTCTTCGAAGTTCGCGGCCTTCCGAGTACCAGCCCCTATCCCGGCAATCTCGGCGGCCGCGGACCGAACTTCGTCGGCAACATTTTCTACGGCGAAAAGGGGATTCTCGTCTGTCCGAGCTACAATCGCGGCGTCGTGTTGGCCCCGGACCTGAGCAAGGTGAAGGAATTCTCCGGCGGCGACGACCGATTCCATTTCGAAAACTTTGCCCAGGCGATTCGGTCCGGAAAGCCGGAGGATCTGCATTGTCCGCCGACGGAAGGCCATCCATCCGCCGCGTTATGCCACCTATCCAACATCAGCATGCGGCTCGGCAAAAAGACCCCGCTGGGCGAAGTGAAGGACGTGGCCGGCACCAAGGAGGCCAATGAAGCCCTCAAGCGGATGATCGCTCATCTCGACGCCAACAAGGTGGACATGAAGACCGACTGCCTGTTCGGACCACTCCTGCCGTTCGATCCCAAGAAGGAAGAATTCACCGGCAACAACGACAAGGCAAATTCCATGCTCACCCGCCATTACCGCAAGGGGTACGAGATTACGGGGCGGGCGTGATTGGCAGTCGATTGCAGACCGGAGGCCCGCCGGCCGAATTGTGAGCTTTGAAGTTGCGTGCCGCATCGGGATCGCAAAAAATCGGCGGAGCCCTGCGCAATGCGAGGGCGACGCCGGTTTGATCCGAATGCAGTGCGCCTCCGGCGGTTCGGCGTCTCGCGAACGACTTGGCTTCGTCGTCAATAATTCGGTTATCGTGTGCGAACAACCAAGTAGGTCGGCAGGTCGCGGACGTCCGTTTTTGAATTGCTTCCTCATGAATGCCAGATTAATATCAAACAACTGCCTATGTGGTTCGCCCTTGACCCACCTAACTTCCCCGCCTTCCTACCTTGAGGGGACCCTTCGATGATCACGTTCCTCGGAAAACGCCAGACATTCTGCGACGGAATCAACCGGCGGAATTTTCTCCGCATCGGCGCCTTTGGGGCCGGACTATCGCTGGCTGACATGCTCCGACTGAAAGCCGCCGCCGCGCCGGCAGGCTCGTCGACTACGCCCAGCTTGAAGTCGGCAATTATGATTTATCTCCCCGGTGGCCCATCCCATATGGACATGTATGATCTCAAGCCGGATGCGCCGAAGGAGTTCCGCGGTGAGTTCAAGCCGATTCAGACGAACGTCCCCGGCGTGCAGATTTGCGAACACTTCCCGTTGCAGGCGAAGATGTGGGATAAGCTCGCGTGCGTCCGCTCGCTCGTTTCGGTCGATGAGCATTCCGACTCGCTGGTGATGACCGGCTACAGCGAGAACACGAATCGCTCCCAGCACCATCCGTCGTTCGGCTCGGTAATGTCGAAGATTCGCAATGGCCAATCGGACATTCCGCCGTTCGTCAGCCTGCGCGGCATGAGCGTCGGCAACGAGCCTGGTTATCTCGGCGTGGCGCATTGCGCATTCAGTCCGGATGGCCCCGGCCTCAGCAACCTGACCCTCAAGCGCGGCATGACCGTCGACGGAATGGACGACAAGAAGAACTTGCTGACGTCGTTTGACACCGTTCGCCGGGACATCGATAAAGGGACGACGATGGCCGGCCTCGATGCCTTCACGGGTCGGGCGTTCGACATGATTGCTTCGGGCAGCGTGCACAAGGCGCTCGACCTCAAGCACGAGGATCCGCGCGTGCTCGATCGCTATCGCGGCGCCGAACAGTTCCTCAAGGCGCGCCGGCTGGTCGAGGCGGGCGTTGGCTGCGTGACGCTCAGCATCGGTGGTTGGGACACGCACAGTTCGAACTTCAAGACCTTGAAGAAGCAATTGCCGGAAGTGGATCGCGGCGTGGCCAATTTGATTCAGGATCTCCACGATCGTGGCATGGAAAACGATGTGGTGACGGTGATGTGGGGTGAGTTCGGCCGCACGCCGAAGATCAATGGCTCCGACGCCGGCCGGGATCACTGGTCGCCAGCGATGTCGGCACTAGTCGCGGGCGGCGGCTTGAAGATGGGCCAGGCGGTTGGCGTCACGACCGCTCGCGGCGAGCGGCCGAAGGATCGTCGATACCTCGTGCCGCAACTGTTGGCCACGCTCTATCAGGCTATCGGCATTGATCCCTCAATGACCTTTCCGAATGGCAGCGGCCGGCCGATGTACATCCTCGATGAACGGCAACCGGTCACGGAATTGCTGTAAGAGCGACCTGTAGTCTGCGATCAGCATCCAGCCGGCGGCGAGGCAACTCGCCGCCGGCTTTTTCACGCGCTGCGGTCGAGTTCTGGCGATTCCAGGAACGAGTCGAATGGAGGTAATCGCGGGCAGCTGACCTCCTCACGAAATCCTGATTTTTCGATTGCATTCGTTCGGGCGGTTCGCCATACTCCAATTTCAATTCCACCCATCTCTGTTCGCCTTTCAGCTCGCCCGGACGCCCGAAGAATTCGGAGTGTACCGTGGATCGCTCGCGAATCATTCATACGGCCATTGCCGCCTTCGGCGTGTTTGCGGTTGTCGGGTGCTCCGGCGACACCGGCGGCCGGGAGGCCATAGCCGGTACGGTCAAACTCAAGGGCCAGCCAATTCCAGATGGAACGATTGTCATCTTTGAACCGCTGGAAAAGCAAGATACGGCGGCCAATGCCACCGTGGCTCGCGGCGCGTTTTCCATCCCGCGGGCAAATGGGCTCAAGCCGGGCAAGTATTTGATCCGGATCACGGCCGGGGACGGGAAGACGGCCGTCAACCCAATGGACCCGAACTCTCCGCCGGGGCCGGGCGGCACCAACATAATCTCCAAGGACCTTGTCCCCGCGGATTGGAACGTGAAATCGCAACACGAGGTCAACGTCACCAAGGGCGGTCCCAATAAGTTCGACTTCGACATTTCGTAGGCCGTTTATCCCCGCCGTCGGGCGGGGTGTCATTTCCGTTCGGTATTCGGGTTCCGCATGTCTGCGGTAAGGAGGGTGCGATGCACTCCCGCTGGCGAAAAGGGTTTACCCTGATCGAATTGTTGGTGGTTATTGCCATCATCGCCATCCTAATTGGCCTGCTGCTGCCGGCCGTCCAGAAGATTCGCGAGGCCGCGAATCGCATGAAGTGCACAAACAACATGAAGCAGATTGCCCTGGGCAACATGAACTACGAGAGCGCCTATCAGACCTACGTTCCGGGCGTGAGCCGGACTGGATGCTGCTGGGGCACATGGATGATCCCAATCCTGCCGTACATGGAGCAGGACAACCTATTTCGGATCTACATCAATTTCGGCGGGAACGACACGACCGGCCCGCGCTACGCGGCCGGCGTAAATGCCCAGGTCGCCAACAAGCGGCTGACGAGTTTCCTTTGCCCAAGCGACCAGCCCAAGTTCTGGAACAGCAACCGCAATCTCACCATGCACAATTATGTGCTGAACGCGGGGAATACGACCCTTTACCAAGTGAGTGTCCCAGTCGGCTGCACCAACGGCACCACGACCGGAGCAAACGGATGTGTGATATTCGGCGGCGCCCCCTTCGGTTGGTACGAGGATCCGGCAACACTGGCGGCCGGCGGCGACGCATCACCGCCCGACTACGGTGGCTCGAGTCCCGACTTGGCTCGAGGCCGCGCCCACTTATTGTCCGAAATCACCGACGGCACGAGCAATACGTTATGCGTATCAGAAGTGATTACTGCTCCCCGCGGCGCGGATGACATTCGCGGGTTCACTTGGTGGGGCGGCGGGGCCGGATTTGTGACGTATCAGACACCGAACAACCCGACGGCAACGGACGTGATGACTGGCGGAGGGTGCGGTCCGAATAGCATTCCCAACTTCCCGTGCACGACGACGTCGACCAGCACGCTACCTCGGATGCAATTGGCCCGGAGCCGGCACACCGGGGGCGTCAACGCCGCGTTCTGCGACGGAAGCGTCCGATTTATCCGCAACTCCATCGACCTGGCGACCTGGCGGGCTCTCGGTACTTCGCAAGGTGGCGAAGTGTTTGGTGATTATTGATCCGGCGCATCGGCCCTAGGACGGATTGAACGTGGGACGGATTGGCAATCCGTCCCACGTTCAATCCGTCCCACTTGTTGTTCACGTCGGATCAACCCACCCCGAAAAGTCGGCGGCTAAACTGACGCCGCTGAACTGGCCGGCGTCGTCGTCAAAAGTATTGATGCCGGATCCTCCGAGGATCGAACTGCCCAGGCCAGGCGCGAAAACCGCCATCGAATTGGCATCGCCACCGCCGGCGTTTGGATCGCCGGGGGCCAGACCGAGAATCAGTTTGTCGTTGCCAGCGCCCGCGTCGATCATCGTCTTCGCGTTGAACGTCACGGGAATGGTGAAGAATGGACCATCCTGGATCTGCATGAGATCGTCGCCCGCTCCCAAGGCAATGTTCACGGTTCCATCAAAGGTGCTGCCGTACATCCACAGCGTGTCGGCCCCGCCGCCGGCGCCCAGGCTGGTCTTACCAGCAACGTGACACAAGAAGCCAACCAGATCGTTGCCATTTCCGGTGGCGATCGTCAAGTTGCCCAGAATCTCCGGCGGGCTTGGCTGCGCGAAGTTGCCAATGCCAACGACGTTGTTGCCGTCTTTCAAATTGACGGACACATTCTTACTAAACGTTCCCGTTCCGAGGCCGAAAGTATCTTCCTTGATGCCCCCGTTTACGGTGACATTCTGCTTGAAGTTGCCGGCCAGTCCGACCGAAGTCGTGAGTTTGCCCGACACATAAACATTGCCGCCGATGTCCATCGTGCCGATGCCACCGAGCAAGAGCGTTGCCGATCCGACCGATGAGACGACGTTGACCAATTGATCGAGCGATCCGCCTTTGGCGGTGAAAGACGCCTTGGCCGAGCCGTTAACGCTGACACTTTTGTCCACGCTTGCATTCCACAGGCTGAGATCGACAACGCGACCGTTGGCCGTCAATTCACCAGTCAGGGCGAGCGAACTTCCATTGCCGTTTTGGGCAAATGTCACGGACCGCGGCGAGGTCGCCGTCAAGTTTCTTGCCGACAGGCTGGCGCCATTGCCTGTTGCAGTCACAGCGTCCGTCGCGTGCCAGATGATGTCGAAGCCGGCGGTCAGACTGGATCCAGGTTGCAGATTGATTGTCGTGTTATACCCCTTCACATCGACCTTGCCGGTGACCGAGACTACGTTGTTGACCGTTAGACCGACTGCGCTATCGAGGTCGTAGAGGCCGCCGTTGGCGATCATATCGCCGTTCACGGTCGCGGCGTCGAGCGAGACTTGAATGCCCTCGGGACCGACCGCCTTGACCGTTCCGGCCGCGGTCGAGTTTACCAGCGACACGCTCGCTGGCCCTTGCGAGCCGTTCATCGTCACCGCCCCGACCGAACTGTTCTTGATGATCAGCGAGCTTTGCCCATAGCCGCCGGAGAAGATCACACCCTTGGTTTGGCAGTCGTCCATCGTAAACGTGTCGGCCCCATCGGCCGCGGCGAGCGTCACCTGACCGGCGCCTGGAAGCCCCAGGTGCTTGAGCGTCGTATTGCTGCCGCCAATCCCATATTGAAACAGTGCCGACGTCCCAATCTGACTGCCGGATGCGCCAATGACCTGCACGGTGTCGAGGCCATCGCCTCCCTTGACCGCCAGCGTGCCGAGAGCAAGGTGCCCCGTCGTGACCAGAGTCAGTTTGTTGCTGCCATCGCCGAGGTCGAAGGTCGCCGATCCAGCGAGAGAGAAATCCCCGTTTGGAGCGATGGAAACGTCGTCGGCGCCGCCCAATGTCGTGACCTTGATGGAATTGACGACAGCGCCGAACGTCGCTGGCGAAGCTGATCCGTTGATGAGCGTGTCGGTTCCGAAAATCTGCAGGCCCGTTTCGTTGCGCGAAATGGCGAAGATGTTGTCGTAATCGTCGCCGGTGATGGTCAGTGTTCCATTCGCAACGGATGCCGTGATCGCGCCGGCTGGGTTTTCGCGGGATTCTAGCAATTCAACGGAAAGACGAGGCTTTTGCTGGGAACGAAACATGTTCGACATTCTGCCGCCCGGAGCGGCATGGAAGAGAATAGCGGCATGCCCCGACGGCATGCGGACGAGAAGGGATTGCAATCCGCGAACAGAGCGGACAGAGAATCGGAAAATCTTGGGTGCAAATCTTGCCAGATTCTTCCGAAACGCGACCAGGATGCCGGGTCGACCATTTGGGCGAACTGGCCGTGATCTCATCTCTTACCGGAAATCATTTGCCCCGGCCACTGCCGACTGATATGGTGTCCCCCGTCGAAGCACGTTCCCGTGCGGCACCCATCAACGAGGAGTCTCTCCATGGCGATGTTCATCGGTGAAGGACTGGTCGGCGAAGGCAACGAGATTGCGCACATCGACTTACTGATTGGCGACAAGACCGGACCGGTCGGCACGGCGTTCGCGAACGCGTTGGCGAATCAGAGCGCTGGGCACTCCAGCTTGCTCGCGGTCGTGACTCCGAATTTGATCTGCAAGCCCGCCACGGTGATGATCACCAAGGTCACCATCAAGGGCGCCAAGCAGGCCGTACAGATGTTCGGCCCGGCCCAGGCGGCTGTCGCTCGCGCGGTCGTGGACAGCGTGGCGGCCGGCGTGATTCCCAAGGACAAGGCCGAAGACTACGTGATCGTTTGCGGCGTGTTCATCCATTGGGACGCGGCCGACAACTCGAAGATTTACAAGTACAACTACGAGGCGACCAAGTTGGCCATCAAGAACGCGATGGCCGGCACGCCCAAGATCGACGAGATCATCGCCAAGAAGGAAACGGCCCACCCGTTCGAGAAGTAGTCTTTCGTCAGGAGTCAGGGGTCAGGAATCAAGAGTCACTGGATTCCACTGACCCCTGGTGACCCCATGTCTGAAAAAAAGAAGATCCTCGTCCAGCTCGACACCGACCCACAGCCATCCGTGTTCGACCGGGTCGTGGCCGTCGATGCAGGCGTCGAATTCTTGTTCACGCATCACGGCGTGAAGCCGGAACACGTGCAAGCGCTGGTTCACGGAGCGATCTTCACTCGGCATCCGCGCGATTTGAAGTCGACGGCCATCTTCGTTGGTGGAAGTGATCTGGCGGCTGGCGAGGCAGTCATGGCCGAAGTTCGCAAAGCGATCATTCCGCCGGCTGGACTCACCGTATCCGCGATGCTCGATCCGAACGGGTCCAACACGACGGCGGCAGCGGCAGTCCGGGCCGCTTCCAAACACATGGACCTCGGCCAGGCCAACGCACTCGTGCTCGGTGGCACGGGGCCGGTCGGTCAGCGCGTGGCCCGGCTATTGGCCCGACAGGGGGCGCATGTGCGTGTCGGATCGCGGTCGCTCGAACGAGCCAAGTCGGTTTGCGATGCGATTCGGGCTCGGCTGCCAGAAGCGCGGGTCGAGGCGGTGACGTCCAGTACTTCGAGCGATGGCCCCAGAGCCCTCAACGAACGCAATTTGGTCATCGCCGCGGGAGCGGCTGGGGCAATGCTATTGCCGATGAAGCTGCGAGCCGGCACCAAGGATTTGCACTTGTTGATCGATCTGAATGCCGTCCCGCCGGCCGGCATCGAAGGCATTGAAGGCACCGACAAGGCCGTCATGCGCGACGGCGTGCTTTGCTATGGTGCGATCGGCGTCGGCGATACCAAAATGAAGATTCACAAGGCAGCGATCGCGCAGCTGTTCGAGAGCAACAATTTGATGCTAGATGCGGAAGAAATCTACGATCTCGCGCTGCGGCTATAGGTGACGATTGTCAATTCATGAAGCGATCGATGACGAGTCGAAAAATTCGCTTGGCGAACGGAGCTGCTCGCCAGATTAGGTTACACGCAACTCTTGACACCGAATGGAAGCCGGTTACGATGCAAGAAGCGTGAGGCACTGGGCCCACGCGAAATTCCCCGCGAGAGCGAATTCGCCTCGCGAGTCTGGAGAGTGAAATGTCACACTTCCATTGGCGGGGCTGCGCCCGCGCGCCTGTCATCCACAACAACACACCTCGAGGGGCTGCGGTCCGACTCACCGTTGGTGGGGAGGTCCCGGCGACGAAATGGACGACGAAGGTTTCGGCGGTGGATTCGGTGTTCGCCGACCGCTGCGATTTTTAGCGCCACAAACTCGAGTTGGACGAGCGTCAGGTCGGCGAACTGGCTCGAATCCTGGACGAGTTGAAAACCGAGCGTGCGCAGGCGGAGGTCGACCGCCGGCGAACCCTGGCGGCATTTGCCGACGCTCTCCATGGCGACGCATTCGATGCGGCGAAGGCAGGTGAAGCGGGCAATCTCCGGGCGGCGAGCGCGCCCGCGTCCGCGATGCGGTTTTGAAGGCTTTGCAGCAGATCCATGGTTTGCTCAACGCCGAGCAGCGCGTGAAATTGGCGTACTTGATCCGCACGGGGACGCTGAGCGTTTGACTGGTTAACGCGGGCTCGCCGCTGGCGGGCCCGCTAAACGGTGTGGGTCTAACCGTGCTTGAGGGTGACAGCCGTTCCATATGCCAGCACTTCGGTGGTTCCCTGTTGAAACTCGGTCGCGTCGTAGCGCATGCCGATGATGGCGTCGGCGCCGATGTCCACGGCTTGTCGGGCCATGCGCTTGAAGGCGTCCTGGCGAGCTGCTTCGCACACTTCCTCGTATGCTTTGACGTTGCCGCCGACGATGCTCTTGAAGGCCCCGCGCAATCCTTGCGTAATGGACGTCGCGCGAACAACGATGCCGCGGACAATGCCCAGGTATTCGTCGATCACGTGGCCTTGAACTTCGTTGCCCGTCGTGACGATCAGCTTGGGTCGATCGGAAGCCATGTGGTACCTCGGGAGTCAAGGGTCGGAGGTCAGAAGACAAAAGACAGAAGACAGAAGTCAGAATAGAACTTGTTTGTGAATTGCGGCCAAAATGATGCGATCAAATTTCTGACCTCTGACTAGCGCCGTTTGGTCCCTTCTTCGTACGCCTTCACGATGCGCTGCACCAGCGCGTGACGGACAATGTCGGATTCATCGAGGTGAACGATCGCCAGCCGGGGGATCCCTTTCAGGCGGTGCATCGCGTCGATCAAGCCGCTCTTGAGTGTCGGCGGCAAGTCGATCTGCGTAATGTCGCCCGTGACGATGATCTTTGAATTCATTCCCATCCGCGTCAGGAACATCTTCATTTGCGATACACTGGCGTTCTGTCCCTCATCGAGAATGATGCAGGCGTTGTTGAGCGTGCGGCCGCGCATATATGCCAGGGGAACGATTTCGATGACTTCGTTTTCCATGTACTTCTTAACCTGTTCGTAATCGATCAGGTCGTTCAGCGAATCGAGCAGCGGCCGCAAATAGGGGTTGATCTTGGCGACCAGGTCGCCTGGCAAGAAGCCGAGCCGCTCGCCCGCCTCGACGGCGGGCCGCACCAAGACGATCTTCTTGACCGCGCCCTGGCGCAACAAGGTCACGGCCATGCCGACCGCGAGAAACGTCTTGCCGGTCCCTGCTGGACCAATGCAAATCGTCACGTCGTTTTCGCGCAGGGCTTGCACGTAGCGGCCTTGTCCATCGGTACGTGGGCGGAGATACTTACCGCCTTCGAGCACGGTCAAGTTCTGCGCACCATCGCGGCTCGTGCCGGCGTGCACGACCTCCACGACCGTTTTGACGTCTTCGTTCGTCAGCTGGCCATTGGCCCGCAGAACAGCGCGCAATTGCGCGAACGCCCGTTCCGCCTGGCCAACGCCCTCTTCGGAGCCGTCGATCTGAACGGTATCTCCGCGGGCCACGATGCGGACGCCAAGCCCGTCGCGGAGCAGACGAAGGAACTGGTCGCGGTTGCCAAAGAGGAGCAAGGCCTCGTCGCGACTGTCGAGAGTCAATGATCGGGAAACGCTGTCTGACATTCCACGGTTCGCAGTGAGTGTCGATCGGGAACGGACGCATTGTCCATTCCGCGAGTTCACTCCATTTTAGGACGCTGGTCACGGATGCCAGGCGCGAAAAAAGGGCCGCCCAGGAACGCCCTGGACGACCCTCAAACTCTTGGGGAAGAGTTGGTGCCTGATTGGAAGGTAAAACTCGCTGTCGTTCTGCCGGACGAATGCGCGCACGTCGGCAAACTTGCGCATAAACTTGAGTCCGAAATGCGATCCGCGGCTTGGCCCCGTGAGGGATCGTCAAGCCGCGCACTTGCCCAATCGGTGATTCGGGGTACGACGAAGGTAACCCTCACCCAGAATTCGCACGGGGACGCAATTTCATGCCCACGCCCATTCGCACCTTACACCTCACCGCCAGCGCTGCATTGCTCGCGGGACTCATGGTGCTCGCCACGTCGAAGATCGATGCCGGCCCGATGCCGAAACTTCCGCCGCTCCCGAAAGGGGGCGCAACCGGAAAAGGCCCGCTTCCACCGGGCATCAAGGACTTGGTCGGTGATCCGACCATCATCATCAATATCCCCGGCTATAAGCCGCAGGATCCGCCGCTCAAACAAGCGCTGCATATTACCCGCCATGTTCGGAATAAGGAGTTGATCGAGAAGGATTTGAAGCTGGATGTGGCCGGCAAGCAAGTTCGGGTGGCGGAAGAACTGGTCGCCCAACAAGCCAAGGTGCCGAAAAAAGGCAGCAAACGAGCGCAATCCTTGGATAAGGTCGCCAAGGACTTGCACCAAGCCCGTATCCAAATAGCCGACCACAAGGTCGATGACGCGCGCAATACACTGCAGAAGGCCGTTAAAGCACTCGACGGTCTAGTCAGTGGAAAAAAGAGCGACCCAAAGAAGAAAGACAAGAAATAGTCAAGCCATCGAACCCTCTGGCGGGTCGTTCCTTTATTTGGAACGACCCGTGCCCCATCTCTCGCCTAAAAAGCCACGTCCAATAAACTGCCCACCACTGACACCCGGCACGGACCGCGCGGTATATCCCGGGTCCAAATGAACCATCAGGAGGCTCTATGCTTTCTCGCTTGTTCTGCATGTCCGCACTGGCGATGGCTCTGTTCGCCCCCAGCGCATGGGCCCAGGAAAAAAAATCCGACTCCGCGAAGAAGGCCGAGCCGGCCGTCATCATTCGCGTACAGTCCGTTGAACAATTGCTCAAGACCGGGGATTACCTTCGCACGCTGGCTCCCGAGGAATTCAGCGAGCAGATTAAACAGGGCATCGACGCGGTTCGCGCGTTCATCGACGATAAGAAGGGGCTCGAAGGAATCGACGTGAAAAACCCCATCGGGGCGTATATCACGTTCACTGAAGAACTCGGGCCGACTCCTCCGGTTGTCGTTCTCATTCCCGTCGCGGATCAAGACACTCTGCTGGAGGCCTTGAAATCTCGGCTGGGGCTGACGGTCGAGAAACAGAAGGACGGCTCTTATAAGACCGAACCGCAACAGGTTCCTTTCCCCGTCTACTTCCGCTTCGCCAACAAATACGCGTACGCCACCATCAACGACTCGGCAAATATTGATCCCAAGTCATTGCCGAAGCCTTCCGAAGTTTTGGGCGGCAAGCCCGAGCATATCATTTCGGCCGCTGTCCGCATCGATCGGCTGCCCGATGCGCTGAAGAAAATGGCCATTGCGGGCGTCGAGAACGAAATCTCCAAGGCCAAGGACCAGCCGATTCCGAATGAGACCAAGGCAATCAAGGAGTTCAAGGACAAGGCGATCGACGAAGTGGTGCTGAACCTCAAAAACATCCTCGAAGGGGGTGAAGAGGCGGCCCTGCGTTGAATGTCGATCCGAAGAAAGAGGAAGTGGCGCTCGAATTGGAATTGAAGGGAACCAAGGGATCTAAGCTCGCGAAAGACATCATGTCGATCCGCGAGAACAAAAGTGTGATCGGCGGCGCCCTTTCCTTCCCGGACTCGGCTCTGAACGTCAATTTCAGCGCCTCGCTGTCGGCGAATCTCAAAAAGTACTGGCCGGCAGTGGTGAACGATCTCATGGGATTGGTCAAGAAGGATGCCAATATCCCGGGCGAAATCCAGACCAAGGCCGAGCCGCTGATCAAGGCGCTATTGCCGACCATCAAGGCCGGCGACCTCGATCTGGGCGTCGCCATGGTCGGGCCCGATTCGAGCGATAAGTACACGCTGGTGGCCGGCTTGAAAGTCGTCGATGGCAAAAAGATCGAAGAGGCGGTCCGCGACATTGTCAAGAAGGAGTTGCCGCCCGAAATCAGCGCCATGATCCAAATGGATGCTGAGAAGCTCGAAGGGGGCGTGATGCTTCACAAGGTCAAGACCGCCGATCAGATCGATGAGAAAGGTCAAAAAGTCATTGGCAAGAGCGACCTGCAATTCGTCTTCCACGACAACATGATCCTGGCGGCGATCGGCCCACACTCCAAGGAGGTGCTGCAGAAAGCCATCATGAGCAAGCCGGCCGACGTGGGCATCTTGCAATTTAACGTGTCGTTGTCGCGGATCGTGCCAATCATTGGCGACAACGCCCAGCAGCTTGCTGCCGCCAAGAACGCGGCCGAAAAAATCTTCGGCAAGGGCGCTTCGAAGGCCGATCAGATTCGCTTCTCGATCGAGGGCGGCGATAGCCTCAAGATCAAGTTAATGGCCAAGGGCAAAGCGATCGCATTTCTCGTCCAGATGGGTGTGAATGCGAAAGGCAAGGAAAATTAATTCGTTGGCTAAGCAGTGTGGCCCCGGCGGTTTCCGCGAACCTGCCGGGGCCGCGGCATTTCCTTTCTGTCCATGATTCATCACGGACTCATCGTTGTCGACAAGCCGCAAGGAATCACTTCGCGCGATGCAGTCGATCGGGCGGCCCGGTGGTTCCCACGCAAGACGAAGATCGGCCATGCCGGTACACTCGATCCACTCGCCACGGGCGTGCTGGTTGTCGCTGTCGGCCACGCCACGCGCCTGATTGAGTACGTTCAGGCCATGCCGAAAAAGTATCGAACGCAAATCGTCCTCGGCGCCACGAGCGACACGGACGACGCGGATGGAGCAATTACCGTGCGCGCCGATTCGAAGCCGCCAGACGAGTTCATCCTTCGATCGGCGCTCGATCATTTCGCCGGTGAAATCGAACAGATCCCGCCCGCCTATTCCGCCGCCCATGTCGAAGGTAAGCGTGCCTATGATTTGGCTCGTCGGGGTAACGCCGTCTCTTTGACGGCCCGGCGCGTTCAAATCCATCAGATTGACCTACTGTCTTATGAGTGGCCGCACCTGAACCTCGAAATTGCGTGCGGCAAGGGAACGTACATTCGCTCGATCGCCCGCGACCTCGGAGCAGCACTCGGTGTCGGGGGCTACGTGGCGGAGTTGCGTCGATTGCAAATTGGACAATTCCGCGTTGAGGATGCCGTCCCTCTCGATGCCAATTTGGACACGGCTCGACAGCGACTGCTTCCGCTGGCAGCGGCGGTGAGCCAGTTGCCGGCCGTCCAACTCAATAGCGAAGCCATTCGTCGATTGCGATTGGGCCAGGGGATTACGGCGAGCGGCACGGGCGAAGTCGCGGTTTTTTCTGAAAACAATGAGTTGATTGCAATTGGTCGATTTGCAGGCGCGATGCTCAATCCGATAAAGGTGGTGCCGGCTTGAACGGCTTCACTGGGCCTTGCTTCGAGGCGGCATCGACTTAATCGGGATTGCCCGCAAGCGGCGGAGTTGATCCGGCATCTTGCCGTCGAGGTTCTTGGCATTGCGTTCGAGCGCTTCGCCGACCGCTCGCTTCCAGTCGGGACCGGCCTTGGTGCGGTTGAAGAACTGCTCGAGTTGCCCGCGATTGCCCGCCTTTTTGGGAATGAACTCTCCCGATTTTCCCGGCGGCGGATACGCCTTGATCGCCTTCAGGAACTCCAGATTCGACTCGTCCGCCCGGTCCTGATACGCCAGGACGACGCCATGACCGAGAAAGCTCAGAATGTTGCGCTGCTCCCGCTCCCGGATTGCGTCGCGACCCGATAAGTCAAAGGCCCCGAGTTTCTTGAGCGCATCGAGATCGAACAATTTCAATGCCTCGTCGCTCCGCTGATCGGCGATCAGCAATTGGGCCAATTCGAGCAAGTCATCGACGACATACGTCGGATTGCGTCCCTTGTCATGGATTTGTCGCTTTAGTTCTTTTTCCTGAATGGCCCGTGGCGACGGGTCGATGTCCGCCAGTGCGTCGTTCGGGTCGATGACCGCCGGGGCGGGTGACTGCGCCCAATGCAGCGCGGCCCCGCCCGCGGCGGCGGCAATCGCCAACACCGCGACGATGACGTATCGCCACGGGCTCGTGGGAGTCGGAATGGCTTGTGTCGTTAAGCCGCTCGGATGCATGGCCGGCACGATGGTCGAACTGTTTCCCAGTGCCGGAGCAAAAACACTGACGCCGGCAGGCAGCGTGGCCGGCGGCAGCCCGGCGCCTTCCTTGACACGCGCCAAGTCGTTCAGGATTTCGCGGGCCGACTGGTAGCGATCCTCCGGCCGTTTCGCCATCATGCGGTGGACGATGGCGCAGACATCCGCCGGCAGATCCGGTCGCATGGCGGCGAGCGGCTTCGCTTCACCTTGGACATGCTGAATGGCCACGTCGAAAGCAGCGGTGCCCTTGAACGGCGGCTCGCCCGCCAGCATGTGATAACACGTCACGCCAAACGAGTAGATGTCCGAACGTGGGTCGACTGGCTGGCCACGCACCTGCTCCGGCGACATGTAGAGCGGCGTGCCCATCGCCACGCCGCTCTGCGTCAGATGGAGCGGAGCATCGGTGCCGAAGCAGCGCGACAGGCCAAAGTCGGTGACTTTGACCTCCCCCCGCTTCGAAAGGAGAATGTTTTCCGGCTTGATGTCGCGGTGGACGAAGCCCAGTTCCCCGGCTCGTTCCAAGGCCAAGGCGACCTGGCGCATGATCTCGAGGGCCATGGGCAAGTCGGGCAAACCGCGGCGTTCGAGATAGTCGCGCAGGTTGCGGCCGTCGACATATTCGAGAGCCATGAAGTGCAGGCCGTCGGCTTCGTCGATGGCGTAGACCTGCACGATGTTGGCGTGCGTGATATTTGCAACGGCTTCCGCCTCCGCCTGGAAGCGGCGAAGAGCGCTGACATTGGCGGCGAGTTCGCCCTTGAGGATTTTGACCGCGACCTGGCGTTTCAGACTCCTTTGTCGCGCGAGATAAACTTGCCCCATGCCGCCCATGCCAATGCGGCGGACCAATTCGAAATCCCCCAGGATTCGGCCCGAGTAGTCTTCGGGGGGAATCGGCGGGGCCTCGAGCGTCGGCTTGATCGGAAGGGTGTTATCCGGCGTCTGGGACATGAAGGATATTAAACACGAAATATGTAAAAGACGCGTTAAGAAATCGGTCGAGCCAAGCAAAGTTCAGCCGGTCCGGCGAATATCCCAGGTCAAGTGTTTGGCCATCGGCTTAAAGACCTCGAACTTCGTGCGGGCAGCGAATTCCTTAAATACCGTTCCCGCCCGATCGGCAGCTATGGGTCCCGCATGCGCATGGAGTAAGTATCGGAGCACGAGCGGCGTTTTCTTCGTGGTCGTCTGGATGCCGTCAAAACAAACCGATGCCCCCATCCAACCGTCTTCGCGGACATGCCATTTCGTCGGATGCGTCGGATTGGACGGGTGATCGAAGTAGGTAATGCCTTCCGAACCGCCCTTGGGCGACGGACCTGAATAATCCACCCACTTCGCGGACTTGCCGAAAATGGCCGGCTCGCCGATTGCCCCCTCGCTGTTGGACAACGTACCGCCGCCGAAGTGGACCGAGATCTGTTTCGCCATCCGCACCGCCAGGAAGCCGAAATTCGTCTTCGCGAATTCGAGCGACTCGGCCGTCGGGCGGAAGGTCGCCTGGAGTTCGACGAATGTCTCGCCGTCCGGTCCGGGCCGAACTGCGGCGATCAGTTCCTGCGTCAACAGCTCCTTCGGGTCGTGGCCGTCGTACCAGCCGAGCAGCGAGGCCATGATCGCCTCTTCGTTGCCGTCCTTGTAGCAGAGCCATTCCTTCTGGCGGATGCGAGCCGGAGTGTTATCACCCCAGAAGTTGATGCCGAGCACTTTCTCGTGCGCGAACCAAATTGAGCGGTGATGATCGTGGTTGGGCGCTCCCGGATGCCCCATGCGCGTCAGTGATGTGCCCGAGGGGCCGATCAAGGGAAAGAAAAACGGCCGCGGATAGTTCGGGCCGAAGTGCCAGCGCAGGCGCTCGACGCCGTCGATGCGGAACGTGGCCTGCTGGTCCGGCAGAGGGATAACTTCGCAGCGGGGGAAGGTGAAGGGCATGCCGTCGCTCCAAATCGAACTTGAATTCGTTTAGCGGGGCGACCGACGGTCGCCCCGCTAAACGTTACAGGCGCAATCCCGCTTCGCGCATCAACCGATCCGTCGACGTGTACGCCTCCTTCACCCACTCCGCGATCTTGTCCGGCTCTGGCGAGTATTCGAGTTCGATGCTCACCGCCCCGTCGATGCCGAGGTTCTTGATCTCTTTCAGATACGGCCCAAAGTTGACCACGCCGCGGCCCGGCGGCAAATCACCGTGGACTTTGCCGTCGCAGTCACTGATGTGAACGTGAATCGCCTTGCCCTTGAGCCGCCGCAGTTCCTCCGGGGCCACGTTCGCTAGTTGCAAGTGAGACACATCGATGTTCGCCTGCACGGCCGGGTGGTTCACGTCGTCGATGAAGCGGACCATGCTGTCCACATTGTTCAAAAGTGACAGCTTGAACGGCTCCAGTTCCAGGGCGATTTGCAGCCCCAAGTCGGCGGCGTAGTTGCCGAGCTGCCGGCAATTGCGGACGGCCGTCTGCCATTGCTCGGCCGGCGGGATTACTTGCTTCTCCCAGATGTATTCGCCGAGCACGAGGAGCAGGTTTTTCGCTTCCAGCTCGTAGCAGAAATCGAGATACGCCTCGCAGCGGTCCATGTGAAAGCGCTGCACGGAGGGGTTGAAGTCAACGAGGCCGACGGCGACGCAGGCGACGCTGACGATCGGCAACTCGGCCTTTTCGCACTCGACACGAATGCGCTTGCGTTCCTTGGCGTCGATATCCAGCGGATCGGCGAAGATGTCGATCGAGTCGAAGCCGATCTCCTTGGTCATGCGGATGCCGTATGCCGTATCGCGGCCGGCTTGCGCCAGGCGGAGTTGATGAGGCCAAGTTTCATGGGAAGCCAGAAGTCAGGAGTCAGAAGCCAACTTGGGACGTATACGACCTATAGGACCTATAAGACCTATGCTGGTTCCCGACCATGTTTCTCGGCATCGAAATCGGTGGGACGAAATTGCAGCTTGGCATCGGGCCTGGCGACGGCACTCTGCTCGGCTTCTGGCGCGGCACGGTCGACGTTGCGGCCGGCGGCGAGGGGATTCGCCAGCAGATCCTGGCTGCGGTTCCCAAATTGCTCACGGGCGCAAATCTGAAGCGCGACTCGCTGCAGGGCATCGGCGTCGGCTTCGGTGGGCCGGTGGACGATGCGACGCGTTCGGTCATCAAGTCGCACCAGATCGCCGGGTGGGACGGCTTTCCGCTGGCCGACTGGCTCGGGAAAGCTCTCGGCCTGCCCGCGGTGCTCGGCAACGATGCCGACGTCGCGGGACTGGCGGAAGCGCTGTTCGGGGCTGGGCGTGGTTTGTCGCCGGTGTTTTACATCACTGTCGGTTCCGGGATTG
This sequence comes from uncultured Gemmataceae bacterium, assembly GCA_963773845.1. GTDB lineage: Bacteria > Planctomycetota > Planctomycetia > Gemmatales > Gemmataceae > SIAJ01. The sequence continues at coordinate 706,663 of CAVZCU010000009.1, read as the reverse complement.
GCGGCGGGTTGATCGTCAACGGCGAGATCATGCGTGGCGTCGGCCACGGGGCGGCGGAGATCGGGCATCTTCGCGTCTTCGATCCGCGCCGAGAGATCGGGGAGTTGCGGACCCTTGAGGAAATCGCCTCGGGCTGGGCAATTGGCAAGGAAGCACGCGTGCAGGCAATCACTCAACCAGATCGTTGCCGAAAAATGATCGAGTTGGCTGGCGCCTTGAACCGGATCACCGCACAAACAGTTGCCGACGCGGCAAAAGAAGGTGATGAATTCGCCGATCTGATCCTTTGCCATGCCTTGGACGCATTGGCCGACGCCATTTGCGCGGCAATCGTGTTCGTGTGCCCGCGACGCGTCGTAATCGGCGGTGGAGTGTCGTTGATTGGCGAAGAGTTGTTCTTTGACCGGTTGCGGCGCCGGATCGCCCGTCTCGTCTTCGAGCCGTTCCGCGGACTGACCGACGTTATGCCGGCGACACTGGGCGAAGCGGTCGTCGTCCACGGGCGCTGGCCTTGGCACACCGGCGGTTTGGCGGGTAAACTGTCTGGAGAATCCTCGGAGCCAACGAGAATGACCACTGCGACTGCCACAATGCCCAAGGCTCGTCTGCTGACCGCAGACGAGTTCTACGACTGGTGCAACCGACCGGAGAACGTGGACCGGTTCTTCGAACTCGTACGAGGCCAGGTGATCGAAGTGCCTCCTCCCATGAAAATTCACGGTGTCGTTGCAGCGAACACGGCTGGTGTGCTCTGGATGTACAGCCGCCAGCGCCGCAGGGGCTACATCACCACCAACGATTCCGGGGTCGTCCTGGAGCACGATCCGGATACCGTGCGCGGCCCAGACGTGGCGTACTTCACCGACGCGAAGTCCTTCAGCGAACTGCACCCCCGCTATGGCGAGAACCCGCCAGTTCTGGCCGTCGAGATTCTTTCGCCCGACGACCGTGTCAGTAAGGTGCTTCGCAAAATTGACGACTACCTCAAAAACGGCGTGAAGCTCGTCTGGCTGGTCGATCCCGACGAACGGACTGTGCGTGTCTTCCGGCCGAACCAGTCTCCACTCACTCTCGCGGCCGATCAGGTACTGCCGGGCGACGAGGAACTCCCAGGATTCCACTGCCTGGTGAACGAGTTGTTCGTCCTACCCGAAGACCTCGCTTCCCCTAACGAACCCGCGAATGCACCCACTTCGAATTAAGATCTGCGGCGTCACCACGCCCGAGGATGTTGCCCTGTGCGCGGCAGCCGGCGCCGATGCCGTCGGCATCAATTTCATCCCGGGCTCCAAGCGCTATGTCGATCCGCGGAATGCACAAGCTGCTATTACGATCCATTCCACCATTGATGACGGCCGTCGGCGTCTTCGTCGAGCGGCCGTTCCGCCAGGTCGCGGCGATGGCGTATCAATTGGGGCTGCGATCTGTGCAAATTCACGGCGAGCCACGCGAAATCGCCGACCCGTTTCCGTTCAGCCTGATCGCCGCGTTTCGGGTCAAGGATCGACAAGCCTTGGATGAGATTACCGCTTACCTTGATCGCTGCCGGGCGAATGGCCATTTGCCCGGCGCAATCCTGGTGGACGCCTTTGTCGAAGGGCGAACATGGCGGCACCGGGCAGACTGCCCCTTGGGAATTGCTGGCCGGCTTAAAGTCGGATGTGCCCGCTCATTCTTGCTGGCGGACTGACGCCGGACAACGTCGCCGACGCGATCGAAATCGTTCGCCCTTGGGGCGTGGACGTCGCCAGCGGCGTGGAATCGCGGCCCGGCCGAAAGGACGCGGGTCGAGTTCGCGCCTTCGTCGCCAATGCGCGAACCGCGGCGGCGGGACTCGTCGTCCAACTAATGGGATCAACTTTGTATTGCTTCATCTCTCTGTCACCCCCTGAAATGTTTTCACCCTCTGTGAAATGAATGTTCATGCCGACAGTAGCCGGTTGAGGATGAATCCTTGAGTTCCCAATCCGCTGAATCGCACTATCTGCACGGCACTTCGCCCGACGAGCAGCGCCGACTCGCCAAGCTCAACGAATTGATTAACGCACGTTCGCTCAACGAGATGGCTTTGCAGCCCGGCGATCGCGTCCTCGACGTCGGCAGCGGCCTTGGGCAGCTGACGCGAGCCATTGCACGGCAGGCTGGAGCGAAAGTGGTAGGCATCGAACGGAGCGAGACGCAACTTCGCGAATGTTTACGCTTCGCTGCCGAGGCGGGCGAAAGTCAACTCGTCGACTTCCGCCAGGGAGAAGCTGGCCGGCTGCCGCTCGCCGCCGACGAATGGGGCACATTCGATCGTCGCCCATGCCCGATTCGTCCTGGAGCATGTTCGCGACCCGCTGGCTGTTGTTCGCGAGATGATTCGGGCGGTTCGACCTGGCGGACGCATCATCCTGGAGGACGATGCCCACGATATCTTTCGCATCTGGCCGCAATCGCCGGGCTTCGATCGCCTCTGGCAAAACTACATCCGCACGTACGATCGGGTAGGCAACGATCCGCTTATTCGGTCATCGTCTCGTGGATTTGCTGCATGAAGCCGGCGCGATCCCCGGTGCGGAATACCTGGCTGTTCTTTGGCGCGTGCGCTGGTCAGGACGAATTCCCGGCTTACGTTGCCAACATCGTCAGCATTCTGGAGGGCGTTCGCGGGCCGATTCTGGAATTGGGGGAATTCGACGAAGCGGGCATTCGATCGGGCAATCGCCGACCTTCGCAATTGGGGCCGGCGGCCAAATGCGGCCCTGTGGTACGCGATTTCGTGGGCGGAAGGAAGGGTCGGGAACCGTGATCGACCTATGGCCGGGCGAGTAGGTCCGCCGAGCCGAGGCGGACCAGGGCTGGGCCCTGAGAAAGCTGAAAGGAAGGCGGTACGCCGGAACCGACCGGACTTCTAACATCCAGCTTGCCGATTTTCCATGCTGCTTTCTGACTGGCCCTGCTCTGGTCCCGCTCGGCTCGCGGGACCTACTCGTCGCGTATGTCCCTTCGTCCCATTTCCCTGAAATTTCCTTGCGAGCGACCAACTGCCACCGATACCTTGATAAGAACATGAGGGTTCCATGAGTTGAACCCCGCCTCGCTCTCCCCGCCTGATTGGCCCATCCCGTTTCAACCTATTCGCCGAGGACCCTGGCATGACGGTCTGCCGACTTCCTCGCCTAACTTATGGCTTGATTGCCCTTTGCTTCGCGGCCCCGGCGTCGGCCGGCATTCCGCTGCCCTCGGGTGGCACGCTTGACAAGGTCGACTTCGAACGGCATGTCATGGGCCTCTTTAGCAAGGCCGGCTGCAACAATGGTTCGTGCCACGGCAGTTTCCAGGGCAAGAACGGTTTCCGCCTCTCGCTATTTGGCTTTGATCCCGACAAAGATTACGCGGCGCTGACACGCGAAATCCAGGGCCGGCGCATCGACACCGTCAATCCGGACGACAGCCTCCTGCTGCAAAAAGCGGCCGGACTGATGAAGCATGAGGGCGGCGTTCGCTTCAGTAAAGATTCCTGGCAGTACCAGATCCTCCGCGAATGGATTCGGCAAGGGGCGCCGCGATCGAAAGGGAGCGGCGAAATCGTCGACATTGCCATCAGCCCGAAGGAATACATCTTTGTTCCGGTCGGTCAGTCGGTGAATCTGAAGGTGACCGCCAAGTTTGCGGATGACTCCGTTGAAGACATCACCCCCTTCTGCGATTTCCGCGTTCAAGATGATGCGATTGCCCGCGTGTCGTTCCTGGGCGCAATCACAAGGGATTCAGCCCGGCGACTCCGGCTTCGTTGTCCTCTATCGAGGCAAGGTTGCTTCCGCTCGGATCCTCGTTCCAACGCAAGCGACCGCTGCTCTCAAATATCCGGAGGCCGTGAATTACATCGACAAGGAGATCTTCGCCAAGCTGAAGAAACTGAACGTCGTTCCATCCGACCGGTCGAGCGATACGGAATTCCTCCGCCGGGTGACGATCGATGTCACTGGCGCTCTGCCGACCCCGGATGAGATTCGCGCTTTCCTTGCCGACAAATCGCCGGACAAGCGCGAACGAAAGATCGACGAGTTGCTCGTGTCGCCACGGCATGCCGCCCTGTGGGCCACCAAGTTTTCCGACATCACTGGCAACAACACGCTCGCTCTCGAACAGCCGCAAGATATGCAGATGAAGCGGAGCCAAATGTGGCACGATTGGTTTCGCGTTCGCATCGAGAACAACGTTCCCTACGACGAGATTGTCAAGGGCGTACTCACCGCCACCAGTCTGGAAGGCGAGAAACCGGACCAGTGGCTGGCGGAGACCAAGAAGATCGAGACCCAAGCCGTCCGCTATGACACGACCGAGTATTCCAAGCGGAAAACGCTCGACCTCTTCTGGCGGCGGCAACAGCAAGTTCCCACCAGCCAATGGGGGGAGAAGGTCGCGGCCGCATTTCTCGGCGTCCGCCTGGAATGCGCTCAGTGCCACAAGCATCCTTTCGATCGCTGGACCCAGACCGATTATCGGGCTTTCGCCAACATGTTCGCGGGCGTCGTCTTCAACGGCAAGAACGGCCCGTGCTCCACGCCGATGGTGAAAAAGCTGATCGACGCCGAAAACACCGAGCGGGCCAAGGAAGCGAAAGGTAAGAAAGGCAAACAACTCAATCAGATCCGCGAGATGTATGTGCAGAGCGACCTGCGTCGCGTCAAGCTGCTTCGGCATCCGGACACCAATGCGGTCCTTGATCCCAAGGCGCCGGCCGGCCCGGAATTCAAGTTCGAAAAGGGGAAGGACCTGCGCGTCGAACTCTTCGAATGGATGCGCTCGCCGGACAATCCCTTCTTCGCCCGATCGTTCGTGAATCGCATCTGGGGCCATTATTTTGGCGTCGGCCTGGTTGATCCGGTGGATGATTTCTCGCAGGCCAATCCGCCGAGCAACGCCCGGCTGTTGGACGCCCTGGCGAAGGATTTTGTCGATCACAAATACGACATCCGGTACATGGAGCGGACGATCCTGCTCACGCGGACTTATCAGAATTCATCGGCGCCGAACGCGACCAATCGCTTCGACAAGGTGAATTATGCTCGTAGCTATGTGCGGCCGATGATGGCGGAAGTGGTTGTCGACGTGGTCAACGATGCGCTCGGCGCCCGCGAGACCTATAACTTAGCCGCCGCGAAGGGCGACCCGGCTTCCAAAGCAATGGACGGCCGGCGGTTGACGCGAGATCGGTTCGAGCCGAATCAACAACGGCAACCTGGCCTATGCTCTGCGAATCTTCGGCCGCCCGCCGCGAACCACCGCCTGCGACTGCGAACGAACGATGGAACCCGCCTTGCCGCAGACGCTCTACCGCATGACCGACAATAACCTTTTGCAGAAGATGCGGGCAAAGAACAGTCGCGTCGCCGCCCTGGTCCAGGATCGAAACAAGACGGACGAAGCCGTATTCGAGGAGATATTCCTGGCGACGATGAGCCGTTACCCGAAGCCCGATGAAATCGCCGTCTTTAAGGAACACATGAAGTCGTCGAGCAATCGCTTGAGCGCGTTCACGGATGTTTCATGGGCGTTGATTAACACCAGAGAGTTTGTGTTGAACCACTAAACCTGCCGTTTGCGGCGTAGCGCTACGCCGCAAACGGCAGCCTGCCGAGGTCGATCCATGTTTACCAAAACCGATTGCGAAGGCTTCCATCGCCGTGATTTTCTCCAGATCGGCTCGGCCGGTCTGTTGGGCTTGACCCTTCCCAGCTTGCTGCGGGCCGAGAATTCGGCGGCCGGTCAATCCGATCGGAAGGCCAAGGCCAAGGGGGTCATCCTCGTCTGGTTGGCCGGCGGTCCTGCCACCATCGATATGTGGGATAACAAACCGAATGCCCCCGAGGGCATTCGCGGCGAATTCAAGTCGATCGACACCAAGGCACAAGGAATCAAGTGGTCCGAGCACCTGGCGAAGATGGCTGGCGTGGCGGACAAAGTCAGCGTCGTCCGTTCGCTGGCCCACACGATCCCATCGCACGGACCCGGCACGGTGTTCATGACCACCGGCAACAAGCCGACGCCGGCGCTGCAATATCCGTCGCTCGGCTCGTTGTGCGCTCGATTGCTAACGGTGGAGAAAGGCGTTCCGCCGTACGTTTCGTTCCAGGAGCTGCGCGGCGGCACGGCCGGCACCGCGGGCTACCTCGGCGCTGGGTACAATCCGTTCGGCGTGGAAGGCGGCGGGGGCGGCAAGCGGGCCAGCGGCAATATGCAAGTTCGCGGGATCACCCTCCCTCGCGACTTCACTCTTGCGGACCTCGAAAAGCGCGACAAGCTGCTCAAGGGCTTTGACAACGGCTTCCGCGAACTCGATGCCAAGGGGAACATCGTCGAAGGGCTCGACGCGTTCCATCAGCAAGCTCTCGACATCCTGCGCTCCGATCGCACCAAGAAGGCCTTCGATCTGGCCAAGGAAAGCGAAAGCCTTCGCGAAAGCTACGGCAAGACGCCGTTCGGACAGGGGCGCTGGCGGCTCGGCGGTTGATTGAAGCGGGAGTCCGCTTTGTCACCATCAGCACCGGCGGCTGGGACACGCACAGCCAAAACTTCAACAACCTGAAGAACAAGCTGTTGCCGAACCTCGATACGACGTTGGCTGCCTTGATCAAGGACCTGGACGACCGCGGCATGTTGGACAGCACAATTGTCATGTGTGCGGGCGAGTTCGGCCGCACGCCCAAGGTCAATAAGAATGCCGGTCGCGATCACTGGGCCCGGTCGATGGCGTGCATTGTGGCGGGCGGCGGCCTGAAGCGTGGCTATGCTCACGGGACGACGGACGCCTCCGGCATGGCCCCGGCCACCGATCCGGTGTCCCCGGACGATGTTGCTTCGACGATCTTCAATCAGCTCGGCATCGACCCGCACCTGGAATTGCAAACCCCCACGGGTCGTCCGGTCCAGCTCTTCCGCGAAGGGAAGGTGATCGAGAAGCTGATTGGTTGAAGCGCCGTGAAGCCGCGACGCGTCAGCGCACGCGCGAGCGTCCTGCGCTCCGCTGACGCGTCGCGGCTTCACGGGCTTGATTCAAGGGCCTGCCACGTTAAGATACCCCTAGGACCGACGATTCCCGCCTCCTCGCCGGCCGACCGCCCAAGCCGGATCTCGTGAGTTTTCGGAATGCCATTGCGGTTACAAGGCCTGTCGCTGGCCGCCCTCGGGCGACTTGCGGTCGTCTGTCTGATCGTCTCGGCCGGCTGCGGCCCCTCCGAGAAGATCAGCAAGTACACGGCTCCCCGCGATCCCATCGACCCCGATACGATTTCCGATGAGGACGACAACGGGCGCCGAAGATGCGCATCCTCGCCGCCATCGCTCCGGCCGGCAAGCCAGGCGAGGATTCCTGGTACTTCTTCAAAATGCAATCCAAGCCGAAAGCGATCGAACGTCATGCGGCCGCTTTCGACGAATTCATTAAGTCCCTCAAATTCAACGAAAATGGCCCGCCAAGCTGGACGTTGCCGGCCGGCTGGCGCGAGGTCGGCAGTCAGGGCAAGGAACGCATCGCCACATTCCGCATGAAGAAGTCGGAAACGCCGGTGGAATTGAGCGTCACCCAGTTTGGCGGCACGCTGATCGAGAACATCAACCGCTGGCGAGCGCAGCAAGCCGGCGCCGAGCCGATCACCCAAGCGGAGATCGACACCAAGTGCCGCACGCTGACCGTCGACGGGCGCAAAATCGTGATCGTGGATGTCAGCGGCCCGGGCGGCAAAGGCGGCATGAAGCCGCCGTTTGCGAAATAGGGCTCGGTCTTGGCGAGCGTCGAGCGCAAGTCCGACGTTTAAGATTGGCGAGCGTCGAGGCGTAAGCCCGACGTGCGCTTCGCCCAGGTGATGACGTTAACAGTTGGGCGGAGGACACGTCGGGCTTACGCCTCGACGCTCGCCAAGCAAAGGCGGGAAGCACGTCGGGCTTACGCCTCGACGCTCGCCAAGCGAATCGGAGTTTCCCATGAGCGCGTCGACCGTTCCGCACGACTATGTCGGCGATAAGCCCGCTCCGAAGCCGGCACGCTCGAAACCGAGCATTGCGTACAAAGTCTTGCAAACGCTCGCCTCCTTGCGGATTACGGTCGTTCTCTTCAGCCTGTCGATGGTGCTGGTGCTCTTCGGCACGTTGCACATGATGAACGACAGCATTGAGCACGCGGTCAATCACTATTTCCGCTCGTGGTACGCCTGGCTCGAGTTCCGCTCGATCACCGATTTCGGCAAGGTGTTTCTGCCGCAATTCTTCAGCAAAGACGCCAACCTGCCCGGCAAGCTGCCCTTCCCCGGCGGCTACGTGATCGGCTGGGCGATGTTCATCAATCTGCTCGCGGCCCATGCGATCCGCTTCAAGCTGACGTGGAAGCGGAGCGGAATCTTCCTGTTGCACGCAGGCGTGATCGTCCTTTTGGCGGGCGAGTTTCTCACGGGGCAGTTCGCGGAGGAAACCCGCTTAAAGAGCAAGGAAGGCGAATCGTCGAGTTTCCTTTTAGCATCGACAAACGCGAGTTAGCGGTCATCGATCAATCGAACCCCGATCACGACGAGGTCGTTGTCGTTCCCGAGGAACGCATCCTGTCCGCCGGCAAGAAGGACTGGGTGAGCCATCCGGATCTGCCGTTCGACGTTCAACTCGTCGAGTATTTTGCCAACTCTCGGTTGCGAGATTTTCACCCCAATGAGTCGCCGATCGCGGACCGGGGTCTAGGCCGCGGCGCCGCGATCGAACGGCGGCCCAAGGTCACGGGGACGGAATCGGGAGGCGAGATCGATTACGCGGCAATGTACTTGACTCTCCGGGACAAGAGCGGCTCCCCATTGGGAACGTATCTGTTCAGCACTTTGCTTTCGCATCGTCTGCAAGAAGTGAAGGTCGGCGACAAGACCTATAAGCTCACGTTCCGATTCAAGCGAACGTATTTGCCGTATGTCGTTCGCGTCGACAAGGCGGAACACGACGTTTATCCCGGAACGGATATCCCCAAGGACTATGCCAGCACCGTACGCGTCCAAGATCCGGATTTGGGTGAGCATGGGCCGATTCGAATCTGGATGAATCACCCGATGTATTATCGGGGACTGACGTATTACCAGTCGGGGATGGATAAGGACCCGGACACGGGCGCCAACATTACGATTCTGCAAGTCGTGAAAAATCCCGCCTGGACCTTCCCATACTTTGCCTGCAGCATGGTCGCCCTGGGCATGGCGTTCCATTTCCTCTTGCGGCTCGTCACGTTCTTGCAATCGCGAAACAAGCTGGCGGCCAAGAGCGTCCCGGCGATCAAGCGCACGCGCTTCGGTCAATGAACACGACCCGCATATGCCTCGCGACACGTGGGCGCTGGTTGCCCGATTCTTTCCACTCGCGATTGTCGCCCTGGCGGCGATCATGGTCATCGGCCGAGCGAATGTCCCGTCGCCAAGCGATGAGCGGAAGGATATCTACGGCTTCGGCAAGCTTCCGGTTCAGACACGGCGGCCGCATTCAACCGCTCGATTCCGTCGGCGCAACAGCCTGATGGTCATCAGCGGCAAGCAGGAGTTTGTCAATTCCCAGGACGGCGATCGCGTCTATCCGGCGATCGAATGGCTGCTGACGCTCTGGGCGAATCCGGATAAGGCCAACAGGTTCCGCGTCTTCCGCATTGAGCATCCGCAGATTCTGGCGACTTGCTGGACCTGCCGAATCGGCCAGGATCGTATCGCTATTCGATGGCGGAACTCGATGAGAAGATCGACCGGTTCAAACAGCAGGTGTCAATTGCCAGCAACAAGGCAAAGGAAAAACAAGACCTGTACGATGCGAAACTGCTGGAACTGGCCAAGCATGTGCAAGTCTACAACGATCTGCAATATCGCAAGAATCCGGGCCTGATGCCGACAGACGATCCGAATGCGAAATGGCTGTCGTATGGGGACGTGGTCGAAAAGGCGGCCCCCGAGTTCTTCCAGAAAGCCCAGGGCGAAGCCCGAATGGCCGTCGCGCAAGAGCTTCAGAAAGATCCCGGCGTGATTGCTGACCTGGTGCGCAAGCACCTCGGAGGCGAAGAGGACTTCAAGCAGGCCGCGAAGCATTTCGGCGACCAGGAAAAGGTCTTCAAGTTCGTGATCGATCAAGAAATTCGTTCGCGGGCTCGGCCGGTGGCGCGTGAGAACTTCCTGAAGTCGCTGCCGGCGACATTTCCGGCGGCCGCGGCGATGGAGAAGATTCTCGATGCCTACAAGAGCGACAATACCCCCGAGTTCAACGCCGCGGTGGCCGACTACCAGGAAAAGTACACCGCCGGCGTGTCGGATTCGGGCAAGACGAAGGTTAGCCTCGAAGCGCGAATGAACTTTGTCGATCCGTTCTTGCAGTGCATTGTGCTCTATATCGGCGTGATTCTCCTCGCCACGGCTTCGTGGCTCGTCTGGCATGAGCCGCTGCGCAAATCCGCGTTTTGGCTCGGTTGCTTTGCCCTGCTCGTTCATACATGTGCGCTGGTTGCTGCGCATGTACATCGGCAACCGGCCGCCGGTCACGAATCTGTACTCGTCGGCCGTATTCATCGGCTGGGGCAGCGTGGGATTGTGTCTCGTTCTCGAGCGCATTTACAAGCTGGGGGTCGGCAGTTTTGTCGGCGCGTTCATCGGCTTCGCGACGATGCTCATCGCCCGATTCCTGGCCGAGTCGGGCGACACGCTGGAAATGTTGCAAGCGGTCCTCGATACGAATTTCTGGCTGGCGACGCACGTCACCTGCGTGACGCTCGGCTACGTCGCCACGCTGGTCGGCGGCCTGATCGGGATCGTGTACATCATTGGCGGCGTGTTCACGACCGGCATGCGCGGGCCGCAAGGCAAGCAAGTCGCCGGCATGTTGTATGGCACGCTTTGCTTTGCCACCCTATTGAGCTTCACGGGCACGGTGCTCGGCGGCATCTGGGCCGATCAATCGTGGGGCCGCTTCTGGGGCTGGGACCCGAAGGAAAATGGCGCTGTCTTGATCGTCATCTGGAATGCGTTGATCCTGCATGCCCGCTGGGCTGGCCTGGTGAAGCCGCGTGGCATGGCCGTGCTCGCGGTCGTCGGCAACATGTGGACGGCCTGGAGCTGGTTCGGCACCAATCAACTCGGGATCGGCCTGCACGCATACGGCTTCGACAACCGGCTGGCTCGAGGGTGTGTCTTGTTCTGGCTATCGCAAGCGCTGATCGTGGCGCTCGGCATGGTGCCGCCCAGGTTCTGGGCCAGCTTCGCCCCGACGACGCCGCAGACGGCGCGAGCGTAGGGTCATTCCGTGGCGGATTTCCTCCGCCGCGGATTAGCCTCAAATCCTGACTCGTGATCCAAATCGTTGCCGCAACGCAGCAACCGTGACATGGTTGGCAGTGAACGGATTGCCCCGCAGGTTGAGGTGCTCGATCGCTATTAAGTAGGGCGATTCGATGATGGCATGGGCGCCCTCGTTCGCGAGCCCGTTGTATCCCAAGTCCAGAGTGCGAAGTCGTTCAATCCACTGGTGGCTCACCAAACGGGCCGTGTTGTCGTCTCCCAGGGCAAACCAGCGCAAGCGAAGCGACCTCAGCGCGGGGAACGCCGACGAATGAATCAGCGCGGAGACCAACTCGTCCGCGTGAGCACTCGAACTGAGATCGAGAGTAGTCAAATTGGTCAGATAGGGGCATTCCCCCAAATACTGCCAGTCTCCGCGCTCGATGCCAATTGAAAGGCGCACCGCGCAGTCCGTCCAGCGAGCGGCTCCGGAACAGCGGAACCGCCACGTCTGTTGTTCCGTCCAGTCGCACCGCTAACAGAGGAGTCCGCAGACGAACTTCGTCCGCTCGGGCTAAGAAGTCCTCGGCGAAACAGCGGATCTCCTCAACAAATCCCCGATGGAACTCCGTCACTTTGACCCACGATGGCAGCCATGCCTTCCAGGCGTCGCGATTTGCTTTCCACAAAGTCCGATCGATTTGCACCAGCCGATCGCGGTCGGGGTCGTCTTGCGGCAATCGGGCAAGCTTGATTTGCGCGCGAATGAACGCGGCGCGAGCGGGGTCGCCGTTCTCTTCTAGCCAATCGGCGTAGATGAGCCGCGGGGCGTCGTCGTCCGGATCGTCGAGAATCGCCCGCAGAAGAGCATGGCCATCGGACATGGGATTACACAACTCATCTAGCTAGAGCAGCGACCAGGCGAGCCGAGCGGCGACCAGGCGAGCCGAGCGGCGTTAGCCGCCGGGTATTGTCATTACCCGACGCCTTACGGCGTTCGGCTCGCCAACCATCGCGTTCGGCTCGCCAATCGTCGCGTTCGGCTCGCCAATCGTCGCGTTCGGCTCGCCAACCATCGCGTTCGGCTCGCCGATTCTATTATGCCACTCGATTCATTAGCGTCCCGATCCCGTCGATGGTGATGCGCACGTCGTCGCCACTTGCCAGGGTGAACGCATCCGGCGGGACGATGCCGGTTCCCGTCAGAAGAATGCGCTCCGTGCGGAAACGAGGTTTCGCGGCCGAGCCAATCGACCAGGTTCTCCGGCGTACGGGCCATCTGGCCGAGATTGGTTGTTCCCTCGAAGGCGCGCTTGCCATCGCGGTCGATCTCCAGCTTGATCTGCACCTGCGGCAACGACGGCATCGCTCCCGCCAGCGTGATGACCGGCCCGACGGCACACGAGCCATCGTATACTTTCGCTTGCGGCAGGTAGAGGGGATTTTCGCCTTCAATGTCCCGACTCGAAACATCGTTGCCGATCGTATAGCCGACAATGTGCATCGCGGGTGAAATGACGAGCGCCAACTCCGGCTCGGGAACGTTCCACTTGCCATCCTTGCGGATGCGAATGTTGCCCCCCGGTCCGACCACGCGCCACGCGGCCGCCTTCATGAACAATTCCGGGCGGTCGGCAGTATAGACTTTGTCGTAAAACTGAGCGGCGCCGACCGATTCCTCTTCGCGGGCAATCTTACTGCGCTTGTACGTGACACCCGCGGCCCAGACCTCTTGATAGCAGATTGGCGCAAGCAATGTCACGCGATCGAGCGACTCGCTGGACTTGCTCTGCTTCAGCAATTCAGCCGCGAGGCCCGCCGGATCGGGGGCGGCGAGCAGCTCACCGAGCATTGCGGGCCCCGAGAAGAAATGAACGCGGCCGTCCTTCACGGCGCCGAATCCGGTCGAACCATCCGGTCGGCGAGCTTTAGCCAATGGCATGAATCGCTTCCCAAGCAGCGTGGGGGATGACGATCAGTGTACCAAAACTCGGACTCCGAATTGGGCGAATCAATCTCGTATAATCCATTGTCCCTGGAGTTTCCGAATGGCGAGCGAGGAAACGACTGGCGGTCCTGGCAGCGAGGCCGCTCCAACGCGTGCCGCCGAAGCGGTCGGCGCGCCGCGGCAAATCGGTCCGTACACCATCTTGCGCACGCTCGGCCGTGGCGGCATGAGCGTTGTCTACCTGGCGCATGATCCGCGGAATAAACGCGAGGTCGCGCTCAAGGTGATTCCCGCCGGCCCGGACGCGGATCCCGTCGATCTCGCGCGCTTTCGCACGGAAGGCGAGGCCGTCGAGTGCCTCGATCATCCGAATATCGTTCATCTCTATGACGTCGGCACCGCCGGCGATGTCGCGTACCTGGCGATGGAATATGTCGACGGCGGTACGCTCTATCGACGGATCAAGGACGGCCGGCCGATCGATCCGATCGATGCGGCAAAAATTGTCGAGCAAATCGCACGAGCAATTCATTACGCCCATCGTCATGGCGTCATCCATCGCGACCTGAAGCCAGGCAACATTCTTTTGGCGAGTCCCCAGTCCTCAGTCCTCAGTCCTCAGTCTTCAGTCCTCAGTCACCAGTCGGAAAAGAGTCGACCGAGGACGGAGGACTCAGGACGGAGAACTGGGGACTCCGGACTGAGGACTGAAGAGCCAGGACTCGGGATTCCGAAGGTCGCGGACTTCGGGCTCGCCAAGCAACTCGATCGCTCACTGCGGCTCACGCGCACCGGAACGGCGGTCGGCACGCCGCACTACATGGCCCCCGAACAGGCCCGCGGCGAGCCGGTAATCGGCCCCGCCATCGACATCCACGGCCTCGGCGCGGTTCTTTACGAGTTGCTCACGGGATTGCCTCCCTACATGGGTAACAGCCCCGCCGAGACGATGGAGCAGGTTGTCCACAAGAAGCCGACGCCGCCGAGCGAGTTGCGTAAAAATGTGCCGCTCGCGGTCGAAGCGATCTGCATGAAGTGTCTGGAGAAAGATCCCAGGAAGCGATACCGAACGGCTGAGGTCGTTGCCGACCAGTTGCGCTTGTTTCTCAATCACCCATCGGACACGACGTTGTTTCTGCCGATCGAGGAACCGCTGCCCGCACGAAGGTCGCTGCGCTCCACAATTGGGCTCGGACTTGTGCTCGCGTGCATTCTCATTGCCGCGACTTCGTACATCACGTGGCGAGCCACGCGGCCCGCGTTCCAATCGCTTCGCGAGCAAACCCATGGGGCGCGCCGTGCCGAAAACCGGGCTCGGCTGGAGGCCGCTATCGCGCTGTGCGAGCAAGGTCAGATTCGCCGGGGACTGCAGCAAATGCGCGATCTCGACGGCGACTCCGGGCTGCCAGTCCACGCGATCATCGCCGCCTGGCAAGGACGCGTGCTCGAGAACGTCGCCCCTATCCCCAAGCTAACGGCCAACGTCGCCGCCATGTCGCCGCACGGCGATTGGCTGGCCACGGCCGATGCCAACCATGTGCGACTCACGAAAGCGGCCGACTGGTCGCAAACTGAAACGGACTGGGCCGTCCCCCAGACTGTTACCGCACTCGGCTGGAGCGAGGACCGCGTTCATTTGGCTATGGCGACCGCGGATGGCTCGGTTTTTGTGGGCAATGTGGTAACGGGCGCATTGAATTCGAAGCCGGTCGTCACCGGCAAAGGCCAGCCGATCGCCGCCATCGCTTTCACGTTTGCTGGCGTCCGCATTGTCTACGCGAACGCGACTCTCCGCCAGGAGTATCTGCCGCCGCTGCGCATGAAAGAGAACCAGGCGGATCCCTTTGGATCGACTGCGGGCCCCTTCACTCTCGCTGCTATCGCTTCCATGACCGGCGACGTCGCCGCGGTGACCACCGCCGGCGCCATCCGACTCTTCGATTCCACCGATTTGCGTTGGCGCGACCTGCCGCCGGATGGAGATGTCGTCGCCATCGCGTATTCGCCAGAATGCAACGTATTGGCAGTCGGTACGCGAGGTGGCCGCGTCCGGCTATGGGATGCGATCGCCCGGACGCCGCTCACCGATTCCGTCCAGGTCGGCGGCATCGTTCAAGCCCTGGCCGTCGGCTACTCGGGTCAGACCTACACGATTGTCGCGTTTCCCAAGGATCAAGCGGCTGTGGTTCTTCGTTGCGACCGGCCGTGGGTCGGCCCGCCGATCCGGCTCCGGAATCGGCAGGGCCACGAGGTATTGGGGGTTACATTTGCGGACGGGGGCACCAGCCTCTTCATCACGTCGTCATCCGATGTTTCTCAATGGCGAATTCCGGACGCCAAGCGCTATGGTCCCGATCGCGACTATTCGGCGAGCGATCGTTATGGCATGCCTCCGGGGCCATCCGCACACTTCTCCGCTCCGGCCGCGGCGATGGACAACTCGGTCCTGGTCGGAGGCGCCGGCGGCAAAACCCTCTTGCTGGATCGCGATGGCAAATCCACGCAGGACACGGGCACGGATCAGGACGTGGACGAAGTCACCGCCGTGGGAGTCGGCCGTAACGGACAAATCAGCACCGCTTGCAGTCACAAGAAGGGAGGACGAACCTCGGTTCGTCACTGGGCTCGGACGATGAGCGACCGGCCTGCATACCGCGAGTTAAACACGCGCGTCAATCAGGAAGCGTTTTTGCCGGACGGATCGGCCGTGCTGCTCGCTTGTGCGGACGGCTACGTTCGTCTCTGGGAGCCCGCGAGCGATCAATTCCGCATGGAAATTAATTGCGGATCCCCCGTGCTGTCCGTAGCCGCGAGCGACGACGGCAACCAACTCATCGCCGGTTGTGCCGACGGAACGGCGCAGATCAAGAACGTCGCCACTGGCGAAACCGAATTGATTTTGCACAATTCATCGGAGGTTCGGGCGGTTGCATTCGCCGACGAGAGGGCCATCACCGCAAGCGCCGATGGCTCCTGTCGCCGCTGGCACTTGCCAACCGGACTCCCACTCGGGCCGCCCTTGAAGCATCCAGACGCGATCTCGTCGTTGAGCATTTGGAAGCAATTGCTGGCAACCGGCGGCCGCGGCCGGTATGTGCGCAGTGTGGCGGCTGGAGTGAGAAGGCCCATCTGCACTGCACTTCCCCGCCGCCAGCTGACAATTTCTCCCATTACCCATCAATCTCTTGCTGGTTTTGACAATTCACCATGAACGAGATGGCCGGCGTGATCTTGTTATGCGGCCCGCCATTCAAGGCCATGAACCGTTGGCCGTCGAGTTCGCAGAAGGTGCGGCATGATCGAGACGTACATCCCGCGCGTTGTGCCTGAGAAGTAGAGCGAACTCGATGACAAGATTCTTCAGTTCACCGTGAGCACAGCGGCGGGGGACACGATTTGGTCGAATTCATTGGTTAGCACTGCTCGGTAGAGATTGCCGGTCAGAGTCAGTCTGACACGCTTCAACGACAATGTTGGCTTGACAGCCCCGCGGATGTTGGAAAAGGTCTTGCCGCCGTCGATGCTGATTTGCCATTGCACTTTGACCACCGGCGTACCCGCCAAACCCAGGCTAAATTCCGCCGTTTCGTGAGCTGGCACTGCGACGTCTGCTGGGGGAGCGGTGACTGTTGGTGGATAGCCGACGGTCAGTACTACCGCCGCAGTGTGCCGAACTTTGGTGCCTTCCGCGAATACTGCGCGGAAGAACACGCCGCTGTCCGCCAGTGAGGCCGTAAATGATAGGCTTGGCGATGTCTCGCCTGTAAGCGCCGTGTACGTCTTTCCCTTGTCGGCACTCATCTCCCACTGAACTGTCGGCGCGGTCAATCCGCTAACCAACCCAATAAGCGACACGTCGGCTCCGACGGGAACGGCCAGCCGCCGTCGCGAACTTCTAACTGTCACTGAGTAATCCACCGTCAACCCGGCGGCTGTCGTCGCCGCGCTGCCGGCCGAGTTCGTGAACACAGCGCGGTAGAGGTTGCCGTCCGCCGTCGCCAAGGCTTTGACTCGCAGCTTCAATGACCCCGCTCCGGGAATATTGCTAAACGTCAATCCATTGTCCTGGCTCACCTGCCATTGGATGTGTGGCTTCTTCGTACCGATTGCGGCGGCTGTGAAAATCGCCGTTGTTCCCACCGGCGCCGATTGCGAATCCGGATCGGTCACAATTTGGAGGCCCGGAGCAACAGTCAATGTGGCTGCACGAGTTGTCGCCGTGCCGGCTGGATTTGTGAAGATGGCCCGGTAGAGTTGGCCACTTTGGAACGCATCGACCTTGAACGATAGAACTGACGAACTGGCGCCAGCGATATCAGTAAACGATTGACCGCCGTCGGTGCTCACTTGCCACTGCACGGTTGGCACTGGGCTTCCCTCAGCTGCGGCTTTGAAGGTGACGACTGTCCCCGCGAACGCCGTCTGGTCGACTGGCTCGAGGGTGACAGTTGGGTTGGTGTTGATTGCCACATCGACTGTAAATGGACCCGCATCCAACTTCCCGTCACTAATGGTGATGGCAAACGTATCGGCGGTATTCGATGTCCCATCCTGAACATACTCGAGTAAACCGGCGTTGATGTCGGCCTGAGTGAACGACAGCACTGGATTGCCGCTAAGGCGCAGCCCACCGTGGGACGGTGCACCTGTTACGGTGAATGTGACCGGGTCACCATCCGGGTCCTCGGCTGTCAATGCCGCCGCGAAAATGATTACGGATTCACCTTGATTGACGTTGAACCCGGTGTTGATCGTGAGGGCCGGCGGATGGTTCAAAGGGATGACCGTTACCGAATCAAGACCCTGAATCTTCGTGCCGTCGAATGTGAATCCGGTGAATTCCACCTGGCTGCTGCTGTCCGTCAGCGCACCCTCCTGCACCACCGCTGGAATGGAGAAGATGAGAACTCGATCGAGATCGCCGTCACCGTCCACGTCGCCCAAGGTTTCACCTTCGGGAGACACTCTTGCCGGCCCGGCCGTATCGCCAAAACTGAGTTGCGAAAGGTCGGACGTATCCACCGTGGTGGCGTCAAAACTCGGCGTGCTGAGCACGGCCAACGCAAACGTGCCTGTGGAATTAAGATCAATCGTGTTGGTTAAATCGCCAGGTACGAGATCAATATCGACTACTTCGTCGGTTGTCGTCAACGCCAATGAAAACTCAGATGTATTCCCCGAAGAATCCGTAGCCGTCGCGGTCACTACTTCACTCGACGTCGTCGCCGCAGGGATGGTAATAGTAAAGTCAACATTCCCGCTCGAATCAGTTGTGACCATCGTCGGACCGAGGTATCGGCTTCCTTCACCAAAGCCCGAGGGATCGGCCATTGCGCTGGCGTAAAAGTCCAATGTAAAGGTGGTCTGGGCGGAACTGTTCAACCTCCCGGATACTTGCGTTGAACTGCCGCCGATGACCGTGGTAAGTTCGGGAAAATTCTGTAATCCGTTTACACCGGTATCGCTATCGCCGGAATCATTCGCTGTGACGCCATCGCCCCCGAGATCGATTCCGAGACCACCATTATCGTGGAATGAGTTACCGCGGATTGTGAGCCCGGTCCCCCCTTCCACGTCGTCTAGGAGGACCCCGGATTCAGAGTTAAAGGCAATGATGTTGCCTTCCCCGCTCCCTGTTCCGCCAATGGTCTTGTTCGAGCCTGTGACAAATACGCCGACGCCATTGCCCAACGGGGCCGTACCGGTAATGTCGGTCCCAATCAGGTTTCCCAGCAACTCATTCTGATTCACGAGGAATGTAACGCCCGTGCCGTTCGCGGAGATGACATTGCGTGCCCCGGCTTCGGTTCCCCCGACCACATTGCTTGTTCCCCCCTCGATCGACACACCGATTTCACCATTGCCAAGCGGCAGCGTACCGGTCAGATCGGTGCCGATCAAGTTGCCTTTGACCTGGTTTCCGCCCGGCCCAAGCAATCGGATTCCGTATCGTGCATTCCCGGAAATCAGGTTACCTGCCCCCGGGGCAGTCCCACCGATCATGTTCGAGGCGCCGTTGCCAGTTCCGACTCCGCCAAATGTGTTGGGCAAGGCCGAAGTTCCGGCCGCATTTGTTCCAATCCGATTACCCTGAACTTCAATTTGGCTGCCGCCGATAAACAGGCCGTAATCTTTGTTGCCCGATAGCAGGTTGCCCGCGCCTACGGCGATTCCTCCGACTGTGCTGTGGCTTCCGCCGACAATGACACCGCTAGAGCCGTTGGGAATCGCATCGGTGCCAGCGGAGTTGATGCCGACGTAGTTTCCGAGTATCGCATTGTCGTGACCGCTCGTCACGTTGATGCCGGTTCCTTTGTTTCCCGAGACCAAGTTTCGCGCGGCTGCCGAAGTACCACCGATAGTTATGCCAAATGAATCGAAATCCACTCGAATCCCGTCGCTGTTATTTGGGAGGGCATTGTTTCCGGTCACGTCGGTCCCAATGTAGTTGCCGAGAATCTGGTCGTCGTGTGCATGCCCAGAAGAGCTGTTCGTGATGATCACGCCGTAGCCGGCACCGGGAGTAGGGTCGGTACTTGCGGAAATAATGTTACCTGCACCCGACTGCGCTCCACCGATCACATCGCCGGAACCCCCTTGAACGTAAATCCCGGTGCGATTGCCGAGTGGTTGGAGGCCGGTTACATCCGTGCCAATGAGATTGCCCTGCACTTGGTTATCGTCCGCATCAATCATGCCAACGCCGGCGGTTAAGTTGCCCGAGATCACATTGCCAGCGCCCGCTTCGACTCCACCAATTAAGTTGGACGTGCCTCCTTCCACAACGACGCCGCCATAATTGCCGAGCGCCAACGTGCCGGTAACATCCATGCCAATGAAGTTTCCTCGCACATTGTTGTCGGTCGCGTCTGCGCCAGAGAGATAAACCCCGTAGAAGTTGTGACCCGAGATTAAGTTGCGGGCAAGTTCGGTTGTACCCCCTATTGTGTTGTGGTCGGAGAGAACGAGTACGCCGATATTGGATGTGTTGGCATTGCCAGGAACGGCAACGGCGCCATTGACGTCTGTGCCCAGGTAATTGCCGACAATCAAGTTATTGCCACCGTTCTCGATCCGAATGTCGGCCCCGCTCACCCCGTTAATGACCAGGCCGCGGACTGTTGAGTCACCTGCTGTGATCCACAATCCGTAGCCGGTCGATCCGTCGTTGAAGCTGCTGCAGTCCAAAACAACGAATGGCGAACCCGCGTAACTGGGCTGAGTGGTTCCATCGATCACCACCGGGCCCGTCACCTCGGGAAGCGCAGAAGTGGGCTGGATAGTTTGAATTCCTCCGCCACCTATATCGAAGGCGATCGTATCCGTCCCCGAGTTCGCATTGCTGTCGAGGATGGCCTGCCGAAATGAGCCGAGGCCGGAGTCAGCGGTAGTCATTACCGTAAACGTGGAGGGTGTGATCCGGTGCTCCAGCATTTGAATTGAGAGTCGTGCGCAGTGTCGCTGGCTTACATTGGCGGCGACTCGAGTCCGACGGGCATGCAATACGCGGAATGCAGTGGGAATCATGGAAGGGGAAGACTCCGATCGGGCGATTTTCGCGAAACAGAAGTGTAGTGTGACCGCCCGCTTTGGTGCGCGCTTACGGCCACGAAACAGGAAGGCAAAAAGCGAATTCGACGCTTCGTCTTGCGATCTTGCGAGTCGCTCACATGCGCCCACGCACCGCAGACGTAAGTCAGTTGACTCCCCGGGGTATTGACATTGGACGAGCCAACCCAATACAGACTATTTTGACCGCCGACCCGCGTGACTACAAGAGTAATCCGTCAACTGGGTACACACCTTCGTGGCCTTGGAACGAGCGGGATCAAAGATTGGTTACCCGGTTGCCGACTGCTTGCGTCATGGGGCAAAACTGAGTAAAGTTTGCATAGATGACGTTCCCGCCGAACGTGCCGTTTCGATTGTCGCCCCGCCGCCTATGAACCATCCAGACGAGATCACCCTGCCGATGATGCGGCAGGCGTTTACCAGTGCCGTCGTATCCGATGCGCTCGACGCCGAGGGATATACCCGGCAGTCGCCACGGCTGGCGCTCAAGCCGATGACGACGAGCGGCGTGCTCATTGGCCGTTGCAAGACGACGCTCTGGGCGGAGATGGCCCATCCCGATCCGCGGCCCTATGAGTTGGAATTGAAGGCCGTCGATTCGTGCCAGCCGGATGATGTCTTGATCGCAGCCGCGAACGGTTCGTTGCGTTCCGGCATCTGGGGCGAATTGCTCTCGACGGCTGCGAAGAACACCGGCTGCGTCGGCGTGATTGTCGATGGTGGCGTGCGCGACGTGCGGCAGATGCGGGCGATGGGCTTCCCCTGCTATGCCCGAGCAACCATTGTTTACGACAGCAAGGATCGGCAACGCGTGATCGACCTGGATGTACCGGTTGAAATTGATGGCGTGGTTTTCGCGCCGGGTGACCTGGTGGTTGCGGATGAAGATGGCGTCGTCGTGGTGCCGAAGGCGGTCGAGGCCGCAGTGATTCGCCGGGCTTGGGAAAAGGTTCATGCGGAGAACCAGGTCCGCGACGCGATCAAGAAGGGTATGAAAGCAACGACGGCGTTCGAGACTTTTGGGGTGCTGTGAAGACTGAGAACCCCGGATTCCCAGCGCGCCGCCGCCGTCTTTCCCTCCCCCCGGCTTTGCGGGGGGAGGGCAGGGTGGGGGGCGAAGCGATTCCACCCCGGGAATGGAGCGTCCCGACCCAGCCAGGTCCTCCCCCCACCCTGCCCTCCCCCCGCAAAGCCGGGGGGAGGGAAAAGAGAGGGAGCCTCCCCGCAAAGCCGGGGGGAGGGAAGGAGAGGGAGCCTCCCCGCAAAGCCGGGGACAGGAGAATTTTTTCGCACGATACGAAGAAGTTGACGGCTTGTAGCACAAAGCTCGGCGTGTCTTCTTTGTGCCTTTGTGGTGCTGGCTTGAAACGAGGCTTCAAATGTATTCGCGATCGCTACTCGTCGCAATCCTTGCCGCGGTCACCGCCCGGGCCGAGCCAATTACGTTTGAGAAGCACGTGCGGCCGATCTTGAAGGCGGCGTGCTTTCAATGTCATAGCGATGAGATCAAGCCGAAAGCGAAGCTCGATCTGCGCCTGCCCTCATTGATGATCATGGGCGGCGACTCGGGCCCGGCGATCGTTCCCGGCAAGCCGGACGATAGTCTCCTCTTAGAAAAAATCGACGCCGACGAGATGCCGGAAGGGCCGACGAAAAAGCTGACCAAGCAGCAGAAGGCCATCATTCGCGAGTGGATCGCCCAGGGGGCCAAGACCGCCCGGCCCGAACCCAAAGATCCAAACGATCTCCGCATCACCGAGGAAGAACGCGCCTATTGGGCATTTCAGCCGGTCCACAAGCCGGCCGTGCCCGCCAACGGGACGAGCAACCCCATCGATGCATTCATTGAAAAGATGCTGGCGGCGAAGGGAATCAAACCAAACCCGCTGGCAGATAAACGGACGCTGATTCGCCGGGCGACGTTCGACCTCACCGGCCTGCCGCCGACGCCGGCCGAAGTTCAAGCGTTTGTCAAAGACGCTTCGCCGAACGCTTACGAGCGTCTGATCGATCGCCTGTTGGCCAGCCCGCAATACGGCGAGCAATGGGGTCGGCACTGGCTCGATGTCGCCGGCTACGCGGAGTCGGATGGCGTCACGAATCTCGACAAGGTTCGGCCGAACGCATGGAAGTATCGCGACTATGTGGTGAACGCGTTTAACAGTGACAAGCCGTTCAACGAATTCATCATCGAACAGCTTGCTGGCGATGAATTGGTCAACAAACGGCCGCTGAAGAACCTCTCGCCACGGGACGTGGAGCGATTGACCGCCACGGGCTTCCTGCGCATGGCGCCGGATGCGACCGACACGGAAAATACCCCCGTCGAACGGAACAACGCGGTCGCCGAGACGATGAAGATTGTCGCCAGCTCGTTTCTCGGGCTGACGGTGGGTTGCGCCCAGTGCCACGATCATCGCTATGATCCAATCGCGATTACCGATTACTATCGGCTGCGGGCGGTGTTCGACCCGGCTTTCAACTTGACCAAATGGATCCCGCCAAGCGGTCGGCTGATCAATTTGACCCCGGCGGACGTTGTGAAGAAGCGCGACGAAATTGAAGCGAAGGCAAAGGCGATCGAGAAGCAAATTCGCGACGACGAGATCAAACGCGAAGACGAGGTGTTCGAGGTCGAGATCAAGAAGATTCCTGCAGCGGATCGGAAGTTGGCACGGGAGGCATTCTTCGCCGAAAAGAAGACCCCCGCCCAGCAAGCGGTCTTGAAGAAGTACATCCGCCTGCGAATTCGTCACACGATTCAGCTATTCGACCCAAAGGCATACGCCGGCTTCAAGAAGCGCCGGGCTGAGGTGGCGAAGCTGCGGGACACCAAGCCCCCGGAGCAGTTCTTGCCGATTCTGACGGAATATGCGGCCCCGCCAGACAGCTTTGTCTTCGGGCGCGGCGACTTCGAGGCGAAGCGGCAGAAAGTGACCCCCGGCGAGTTGATGGTGCTCGCGATTAATCGGCCCAGCGCTGATATTCCCGCGAAGACCGGCAAAGGTCCGACCACCGGCCGGCGACTCGCTTATGCGAAGCTGCTCACGGACGGCAAGCACCCGCTCACCGCCCGCGTCGCGGTCAACCGGATCTGGATGCAACACTTCGGCCGCGGGATCGTGGCGACGCCGGGTGATTTCGGCAATTTCGGTGAACGACCGACACACCCGGAGTTGCTCGACTGGCTGGCGAGCGATTTCGTCGAGAGCGGATGGAAGGTGAAACGGCTGCACAAGCTGATCATGACGAGCGCGGCCTATCGCCGAACCGCGATGCGCACGCCCGAATTACAAGCGGCCGATCCGGACAATAAGCTCCTGGCACGGGCAAACGTTCAACGGCTGACGGCCGAAGAGATTCGCGATTCGATCCTTTCGGTCAACGGCAAGCTGTGGCTGGAAGTCGGCGGGCCGAGCGTCCCTGTCGCGGAGGATTTTGACGGCATGCCAGTCCTGGGCATGCGAAAACTCAACGAGGGGTTGTTTTCCAAAATCGAGTCGGTCGGCGAGCAGGAATACCGGCGGAGCTTGTACATCCAGATGCGCCGCAAGATGCCGCTGCCGATGATGGAAGCGTTCGACGCCCCGGTCATGAAGCCCAACTGCGATGCCCGCCGCTGCACCACCGTAGCTCCGCAATCGCTGCTGTTCCTGAATAACGAGTTCATCGTCAAGCAGGCGGGTGCTCTTGCCGAGCGATTGTTGGCGCAACCCGAGTCGGCAGAGGCGAGAGTTCGCCGGACGTGGGAGTTGCTGTTTGCCGTTCCGCCGACTGCCTCCGAATTGCAAGCGTCGCTGGCGTATCTATCGGAACAGTCGGAGGTCTTCCGCAAGCAGCCCGGCCGCAAGAAAGCGGACCCCGGCAAGGAGGCGCTCGGCAGCCTGTGCCAGGTGCTATTGGGGAGCAATCGGTTCTTGTATGTTGATTAGTAGATGAGCGGATTCGAGGGCGCATGATGAGTACCGCAATAGTTCCATCGGCGATTGCACCGGTAGCGCTTCCACCGGTTCGCCGCCGCATGACGACTGAGGAGTTGCTCAGCCTGCCCAAGAACGGCATGGACCGGTGGTTGATCAATGGCGAATTGCGGGAGAAGCCCATGACCATCCGGAATCGATTTCACAGCGATGTGATGGCATGTGTCTCCACAGCTCTCAAAAACTGGCGCGACAACGAATCGGAGCCGCGCGGCAAGGTGTATTGTGGAGAATGCGGCGTCCGCTTGCGTCGAAACCCGGACGTCACTGTCGGTGTCGACGTGGTGTACGCGCCGCCGGAGCTGGTTACGGTACAATCCGATCAATCAACGATCGTCGACGGCGTCCCGACAGTAATTGTCGAGATCCTTTCCCCATCGGACACGGTGGAGGAAATCAACGAGAAGATTGCGGCGTACCGGACTGCGGGTGTCCCGCACGTCTGGGTGATCGACCCGTATGTTCAGACCCTGGTCGTCCATCGACCAAACGAGTTACCCGTTTTGTTCAACACGACCCAAGAAATCACCGCCGAGCCGCAGCTTCCCGGCTTTAAGGTTGCCGTCTCCCGCCTGTTCGATTGAGGTGGATTCCATGCTTTGTTCCCGCCGCCACTTTCTCACCGGCTCCACGATGGGCATCGGCACACTCGCGCTGGCGTCGCTGTTGCGCGAGGTGGGATTGCTCGCCGCTCCGGCGAAGCCTTTGCTCGTCGAGCCGACCTACGACCTTTTGCCCAAGAAGCCGCAGTTCGAGGCGAAGGCCAAGGCGATGATCTCGATCTTCCTGATTGGCGGACCGAGCCAAATCGACCTCTTCGATTACAAGCCGGCGCTCGCCAAACTGGACGGCAAGGATTTCCCCGATCCGACTGCAATCAAGTACGACAATCCGGCTCAAGCATCGAAGCGCGTTCTCGGCCCATGTTGGAAGTACAAGAAGTACGGCCAGTCCGGGATGGAGATGGCCGAGATCATCCCGCATATCGGTTCCATCGCGGACGACATCACGCTCATTCGTTCCATGCACACGGGGGTGAACAACCACCTGCCGAGCATGTACGCCCTCAACACCGGCAAACAGGTGCCCGGCCGGGCCCATCTCGGTGCCTGGCTGAGCTATGCGCTCGGCACAGAGAATCAGAACCTGCCCGCGTTCGTGAATCTCATCGATCCGCGGGGCGGCCCGCTGATCGGCGGTGAGAACTGGACCAACGGCTGGCTGCCGAGCCTGTACCAGGGCACCGTGGTGCGCGCGAAGGAGCCGCGGATCTTAAACCTCGACCCGCCGCCGCAATTGAAGGGGGCCGCACAGAAGAAGCAGCTCGATCTGCTGCGCACGCTCAATGCGGAACACTTGAAGCAGCACCCCGGCGAGCTGGACCTCGAAGCGCGAATCCACAGTTACGAGCTGGCGGCCCGAATGCAGACTGCCGCGAAGGAAGCCTTTGACATCAGTCGCGAATCCGACAAGACGCAGCGAATGTACGGTATCGACAATCCGAAATCACGCGACTACGGCATGCGTTGCCTAATTGCCCGCCGGCTGGTCGAACGCGGCGTGCGCTTCGTGCAAATCCTCAACCCTGGCCAAAGCTGGGACCACCATGGGGCCATTCTGAAATCCCTGCCCGATCGATGTGCGGAAGTTGATCAGCCGTGCGCGGCGATGGTGAAGGATTTGAAGGCTCGTGGCCTCTTGGACTCCACCGTCGTCTTCTGGGGCGGGGAGATGGGCCGGCTGCCGGTCATTCAGGACGATTCCGGCCGCGACAAAGTTGGCCGCGATCATAATACCTACGGCTTCAGCGCCTGGGTCGCCGGCGGCGGCTTCAAGGGCGGCTGCACCTACGGCGAGACGGACGAATTCGGGCACCACGCGGTGAAGGACATCGTCACGCACACGGACTACCAGCTTACGCTCCTGCACCTGTTCGGACTCGACGCCACCAAGCTGATCTACAAGCGCCAAGCCCAGCAATTCACCATTACCGACAACCAGCCCGGACGGGTGGTGAAGGAGCTACTGGCCTAGCCGCTTGCGGCGTAGCGAGAACATCCCATGCGCATCGGCCATTGCCAGATCGAAGTGAAAACCGACTTCGACGCCAACCTCGCCAAAACCCTGACTTTCCTTGACCGCGCAGCGAAAGATCGCATCGAGATCGTCTGCTTCCCCGAGTGCTGCCTGACCGGTTATCCCGATACCGAAGAACTCGCGCGCAAGGTCGCCTTCACCGCCGACTCGCCGCAGGTGATGAAGGTTCTCGATCGCACTTCGAAATTCGATTGCGTGGTCATCGTCGGCTTCAATGAGCTGCGCGGCAAGGACCTCTACAACACGGCGGTCATCGCTTACAAGGGCCATCTGCTCGGCAGCTACAGCAAGTGCTCCGCCTACCAGAGATTCCACAAACAGGGCCGCGAGTTCCCGGTGTTCGAGCACAAGGGGGTCAAGTTCGGCGTCATCATCTGCTCGGACGGCGGGTACATCGAGCCGGCCCGCATCCTGGCACTGAAGGGGGCGCAGATCATCTTCGCCCCGCACTACAACTACATCAATAAGGAAGGCTTGCTTGGCCACTATCGCCAGGTGCGCGCCGACCACACGGCCCGGGCGGTCGAGAACCACGTCTACTTCGTCCGCGGCAACAACGTCACCCGCGGGAAGGACGAGGCGATCCAGCATTATGACGGCGTCGGCTACGGCGACAGCTACATCGTCGACCCACAGGGGCAGTTTGTCGTCTTCAGCAAGCTGCTCCACGAAGATCTGATCTTCGCGGACATTGACCCGCCCCCGCCAGATCGCGGAGCGTGGGGATTGAGCAAGAGCGCCTGGAGCTATCGTGAATTTGGTGGAATGCTCGCGGACGCGACAAAAGACAGACTCAAGAAATGAATCGGACTGGATTGACAGGATCATCCGGATAGATCACTAAGAATCGATCCGTCTGAATCCTGTCCATCCTGTTAATCCTGTCAACAAGCTCGGGACTCGCCATGCTCCTCTTCGACGCTCATCTCGACATTGCCTACAACGCCGTGGACTGGAACCGCGATCTGCGGATGGATCTGCACGACATCCGCGTGCAGGAAGCCGTTCATGGCATGACCGAACTCGGCCGGCAGATGGGCACCGTCAGCCTGCCGGAGCTGCGCAAGGCCGAGGTCGGCGTCTGCGTCGCCACCGTGTTCGCCCGGGTCGAGCAGGCGATCAATCACCCGTTCGGCTACACGACGCCGGAGGCGTGCTACGCCAGCGCCCACGCCCACCTGGCCTACTACCGGGCGATGGAGAAGAGCGGGCAT
The DNA here is from genome assembly GCA_963773845.1 of uncultured Gemmataceae bacterium. GTDB lineage: Bacteria > Planctomycetota > Planctomycetia > Gemmatales > Gemmataceae > SIAJ01. Next base: position 678,591 of record CAVZCU010000009.1, on the reverse strand, counting down.
GTCAAAATGCTGCGCACCAGGGCCGATTTATCGAAGCACGTCGATGCGTACACAAAGGACCACGCGAAGACGCCGCTCGGCTTCATCCTGAGCATGGAGTGCGCCGATGCGGTGCTCGATCCGGACAACATTTACGAATGGCACGAGCACGGCCTGCGGGCGATCGGCATCACGCACTACGGGACCAACCGCTACGGCGGCGGCACGCGGAGCGAGGTCGGCCTCACCGCCGAGGCGCTGCCCCTGCTCAAGAACATTGAAAAGCTGGGGATCGCATTAGACCTGACGCACCTGTCCGACCGCTCGTTCTGGCAGGTGGCGGACTACTTCACCGGCCGGGTGCTCGCCAGCCACCAGAACGCCCGCAAGTTCTGCAACTGGCAGCGGCAGTTCTCCGACGAGATGATCAAGTTCGTGATCGAACGCGACGGCGTGCTCGGCATGGCGTTCGACGCGATCATGATGCAGCCCGGCTGGGTCCGCGGCGTCACGAAGCCGACGGTGACGCTCGAAGGCGCCGCGGACAACATTGATTACGTTTGCCAGTTGGCCGGCAACACGAAGCACGTCGGCATCGGCAGCGATCTCGACGGCGGCTTTGGTTACGAGCAGACCCCGGCCGACCTGCACACGATCGCCGATCTGCAAAAACTCCCCGGAATCCTGGAGAAACGCGGCTACAAAGCGGCCAATATCGAAGCAATTATGCACGGCAACTGGCTGCGCTTCTTCGGCGAAGTGCTGCCAGCCTAGGGCGCGAAGACAAGTCAATTTGGCTTGGCGCCGTCACTTGACCGCCGGTGCTTGGACAAGTCCCACAAGTGCACGGTTCCGTCCCAGTTCGCGGTGAGCAGTTGCCCATCGGGTGTGAAGTCGACACAACTGACGCGATCCACATCGGCGTCGAGCACTATCGCCTGCCGGCCGGAAGAGATCGCCCATATGCGTGCCGTCCCGTCCCAACTGGCCGAAGCCAACCACTTGCCGTCAGGGGAGAACTTCAAGTCTCCGACGGAATAAGTATGTCCGCACATTTTGCGGCCGATGGGCTTGCGTTTTTTCATGTCCCACAATCGAATCGCACTGTTCGACGAGGCCGCAAGCACAGAGCCGTCCGGCGAGAACGCCACGGATTCAATGAAGCTCCGATGGCCCATCGCTTTCGAGAACAAGTCCTTCTTTTCGGTCAACGTCTCCCCATCCAACGTCCAGGCATACGGAACCTTGAACGTCTCGCCGGCGCTCATCGCGAGAACACCCGTGACGACCAGGCCATCAGGTGAAAGCGCTAGCGTTCCCTGCCCTGCATTCGCGGCGGAGACCTTTACTCGTGTCTTCCGAGTTTTCACGTCCAATACGTGCACTTCAAAACCGAGGGAGACCAACACCTCGCCACGCGCATCAAACGCGAGATCCGTGATCCTGCCGGACGTCGAATAAGTTTGCAACGACCGATCCTTGACGTCCCAGAGGTAGAGACTGGAGGAATCGTCGCCGATGGCAAGCAGCCGGCTATCCGGCGAAAAACAAACCGAGTATACGAACGATTGAGTTGGTACCTTCGCGAGTTGCTTGCCGGTCTTCCGGTCCCAGATTCGCGCGGTCTTGTCGTTGGCGCCCGACGCGATCAGCTTTCCGTCCGGCGAGGCCGCGACCGCCAGCACGGCCGCCGTGTGCCCATCGTGCTTGTACTTTTGCTTCTTGTTCTCCAGGTCGTAAACGTCGATGCGGCTATCGTAACCGAGCGTTGCCAGGTACTGGCCGTCTGGCGAGCAAGCCATCGCCCGCACGTAACTGGTGACTGCATGAACCGTTTTCGAGAACGCTTCCAATACTTCGGGAGCGGCGGTCACAACCGTGTACTGGTCCGATCCAAGCGCCAGCAGGTCGGCCGGCTTTGACTTGCCGATATCGACGGCGGCCGCGAGATCCTTCCGGGTGATCGTTTTTGTCGCAGCGGGCGTGAACTCTGAGGTGGACCCCATTCTTTGGACAAAAACCGGGCGAATTTAAGCTACACTTTTCCCAGTCCTCCAATCGCTTCTTTCGACTTGCTCTTGTCTGTGGCCCACGTGTCCGTTATCTCCCGCTTGCCGGGTGAAACGGAGGTTGGCTCTGCTGGCGAGCAACCAGCCAAGGGATAGCCCGGTCGACGGTACGCCGATGGCGACCTGCCCCGGCTTCGGACTGAGGCCGGGGCTTGTTATTCCATCGGATACCCGAGCCATGCCTCAAAAAACGCACCGACGACCCACTCCATAAACCTCCGCCGGCGTTCGATACGCCAACGATTGATGCTGCCGTCCTCGGTTGTAGTACGGGAAGTACCGCGACAGGCCTGCGTGCAACTCCGGCACCGTCTCGTGTCGGTACAGATAGATTTCCTCATACTTCACCGTGCGCCACAGCCGCTCGACAAACACGTTGTCCAGACATCGACCTTTGCCATCCATGCTCACCTTCGCCCCCGCGGCCTCCAGTCGCGAAGTGTACGATGCCGACGTGAATTGCACTCCTTGATCCGTGTTGAATACTTCCGGACAGCCACAGCTCAATGCCTCCTCCAACGCTTCCAAGCAGAACTCCACATCCAGTGTGTTCGATAGCCGCCACGAAAGCACGTACCGGCTGTACCAGTCAATCACGGCCGTCAGATACATGAACCCCGCCGGCATCGGCACATAGGTGATATCCGTGCTCCACACCTGGTCCACCCGGTCGATCGCCACGTTGCGGAGCAAGTACGGATACACCTTGTGGCCCACACCCCCGGCCGACAACTTCGGCTTCGGATAGACCGCTTCCAGGCCCATCAACCGCATCAGCCGTTGCACCCGTTTGCGGTTCACCTCGTGTCCTTGGCTACCGAGAAACTTCGCCATGCGACGGCTGCCCAAAAACGGATGGGCGGTGTACTCCCGGTCGATCTCCTCCATTAACGCCAGGTTCTCTTTCGTCTCGGCGCCGGGTTCGTAGTAGTAGCTCGATCGACTCAGTCCCAGCACTTCGCACTGTCGACTCACGCTCAACGTTGCGTCCGTCGGATCGACCCACGCCCGCTTGATCTCAACCGAAGCGGGCAGCTTTTTTTTTGAGCCAATCCAACTCCGTCTGCAGCCGGCCGATCTGCTCGTAGAGCTGCGACTGGATCGCCTCGTGATCCACCGTCGATGTCTTGGTCCCCCGCTCGAACAACTCCTCGACATTGCCGAGCAGTTGCTTCTTCCAGCCATGAATCATGGTCGGATGCACGCCGTGCAAACTGGCCAGCTCATTGATCGTCTTGTCACCCTTGATCGCCGCCAAGGCCACCTGAGCCTTGAACGCGGCTGTATGCGACTTCCGTTGTCGTGCCATCGATAACCCCCTTCTTGGACAGCCGACACTAGCTTATTCGACTGTCCAGTTTTTGGGGTCCACTACACTCCTTGATCTTGTGAAGCCGGTCTTTGGCGAGATCCCACACATAGATGCCGCGCGCCTCGCGGCCGATGACGAGGTAGCGATTGTCCGGGGTGAAGAACGACCACCGGGTGCCGGCGTTCGAGTCGGGATCGTTGAATAGCCGGCCGCGCAGCGCCAGCTTCAGCGGCTTGACTGATTCGATCTCCCAGACGTGGTAACCGGTGAAGAGCAGCCGGCCATCAGGTGAAACGGCGAGACCGTGACTGCCCCAGCGCAATCGCAGCAATTCTCGTGACGTGTGGACATCCCAGAAGCGCGTCGTTCGGTCGTAGCCCGACGACACTAGGATGCTCGAATTCGGGATTCGTGCCAATCCCAAGATCGTGTAGTCGTGTGCATCGATGACGTTTTGCAGTTCACCGCTGCGCACATCGAAAAAGCGGATGCCGCCCCTCTCGTCGCCCGCGATCAGTTGCTTACTGTCGGCCGCGTAGACGAGTGCTTGACCACCGCCCGCCGCACGGAACCGGGCGGAGCCGAATACCTTGTCGGGTTGGCGAAGAACCACGGGCAGCCTGATCGGTTTCGGCTTGACGGAGTCAGGTCGCTTCGCCTCCAACAGCGCGACGATCTTCTTGTTTCCCCGCCAACGGGCATAATCCACTTCCGTGGTTCCGTCCTTGCGCTTGTGGCTCGGATCGGCGCCGTACTGGAGCAGCAGCGCGACGGTCTGTTCGTGCCCTCCCCAAATGGCCCGCCCCAGAGGGGTTTCACCGTGTTTGTCCGCCAGATTCGGATCGGCGCCGGCGCGGAGCACATCCTCAAGCTGTTCATATTGGTTGAGCCAGACGGCATAGTGCAAGATTGGTTCACCGTCCTTGCTCACCGCGTTGGGATCGGCGCCATTCGCAAACAGCGCCGCCGGGAGATTCGGCCCCCCGGACCACAAGGCACTCCCGAGCTGTTCGTATCCGGGAAGCTTTCTGGGCTTCAGCGTCGTAGCTTCCTTCGGACGCGCGACATCTTTGATCTCTTTCGACAAGTCGAAGTCGCGGAGCAAAGCAATATCGACGGTTGGGGGTCCCTTCTCGGCGGCTTGGCTGAAGTTTGAGCCAACCGGCGCGGCGATCAAGCTGACCGCGATGAGGCCGAAAAACCTTGTGTGAGTTGGCAATTCCATGATTGCGAAGTCCCGCGCGAACCATGCGATACTCGAATAGTCCGCATTTTACCCCAGTCTCCGGCGGAAGCGGCACAGCAAGTTGGATTGTTACGCTGCCGATGCGCTTCTCGGGGCCATCCAACACAGAGCCTTCCCCATTCGAGCCGCCGGCGCTCGTGCCGCTGGCCGGACACAATGAGGACAGCCGAGACAATTACCACTTTCTGTCATTTTTTCGTGTGTTTCGCGTCTTTCGTGGTTACTCTTCTACCTCATGCAACCCTGTCTGTTCTCAATCAGCTACGGTGGTTTGTGGGGCCAGGCGGCGCTCGAGCTGCCTGCGTTCATTGCCAACTCGGCGACACTCGGCTATCGGCACGTCATGCTCGCCGGCAAGCGGCCGCACCTGTCCCCGCTTGATTATCCACCCGAGCGCATCGCCGAATTGCGGGCGATTCTGGATCGTCACGGCATCGCCTGCCCGATCGTTGCCGCTTATACGGACTTCGCGGGAATGCCTGCCGCCGAGGTGCCGGCCACGGAGTTGCAGATCGCCTACATCGAGTCGCTGTGTCGAATCGGCAAGCCGCTCGGAGCGTCCATCGTTCGGGTCTTCACCGCGTATGAGACGGACTCGCAGTCGCTGACAACGCTGTGGAACCGCGTCGTGACCGCATTGCGCGAAGCCTGCGATCGGGCGGCGGCATACGGATTCACGATCGCGATTCAGAACCATCACGATGTCGGCCTGCATTCGGACGCGCTGCTCGAATTGTTGAGCGACATCGATCGGCCCAATTGTAAACTTGGCTTCGACGCCTGGTCGCCGGCGCTTCGCGGCGAGGAGTTGTACGAGACCGCCCGCCGCCTCGCCCCGCACACCGCCATCACGACCAATGCGGACTACATCCGATTGCCGCGCTATGGTTATCGCCCAGAGTTCGTGAATTACGACCGCGTGCAGCCCGATTTGGTTCGTGCCGTGCCGTTCGGCGAAGGATTCATTGACTACCAGGCGTTTTTTTCGGGATTGCGCGATGGCGGGTTCGAGGGCATCGCCACGTTTGAGATGTGTTCGCCCCTTCGTGGCGGCGGAACTCGCGAGAATCTGGACAAGTGCGCCGCCCAGTATCTTCGCTGGATGAACGAGAATGGGTTTTGCAAATGAGCAATGAGACCGACCGCGCCGACTATGGTGATCAGGGCCGCACGACGGCGCCGGCCACAAAGGTCCGTTACTACGTCGTCGGAGCGACGGCGCTGGCGGCGCTGTGGATGTACATCGACCGCGTCTGCTTCTCCACGCTTTCGACGCCGATCGGCAAGGACTTGGGCATCGACAAAGACCACATGTCGTTCGTCCTCGGGGCGTTCTTTTTTACCTACGCCCTCTTTCAGATCCCGATCGGCTCGCTGGCGGATCGCTTCGGGCCGCGGATCGTTCTTACCGTCGCCATCACCGCCTGGTCGCTTTGCACAGCAGCGACGTCGATTGCCGGCGGGGCCGCATTACTCCTTACGGTGCGACTGGGCCTCGGAATCTGTGAGGCCGGGGCGTACCCGGCGGCTGCCGGGTCTGGTGCGCCGTTGGGCGTCGACGGAGGAGCGCGGCCTGCTCAGTAGCATTGTTTCCTTTGGCGGGCGAATCGGCGGAGCGGTGGCGCCGTTTCTGACCGCATTCGCGGCAATTACATTGCTTGGTAATCCAGCCACGGGAATGCAGAACTGGCGCGGTGTGTTCTTGCTGTATGGCACACTCGGTTTAATTGCCGCCGCGATTTTCTGGTTCACCACTCGCGACACGCCGCGTAAACATCCCTGGGCCAACGCGGCGGAGGCAGCCCGCGTTCCGCCCGCGCCCCTGCTCCCAAGGACGCTGCCAATTGGTTTCAGCGACTGGTTGCGCTAATCTATAGCCCGAATATGTGGCTATTTGGCGCCGCACAGTTCTTCGTCAATCTGGCCTGGGCGTTTCTCATTACCAACCTGCCGACGTACCTGGACGATAAGTTCCACGTCGAGCTAGGTGTGGTCGGCGAAATGCAAACCGTCATCCTGACGGTCGGTTGCGTTGGCATGGCGCTCGGCGGCTTCTTTGCCGATGTCATGTATCGCGCGTTCGGACCACGGTGGGGACGATCGATTCCGATCGCGGGCGTTATGTTCCTGTGTGCCGTAACCTACACAGCCGCGACCCAGCTCTCGACCGCGTGGAGCGTAGCGGTGTGCTTGGCCATGATGGCGTTCCTGGTTGACCTCGGCGTGCCAGCGATCTGGGCCTTCGCGCAAGACGTGGGCGGCCGCTACGTCGGCGCCGCACTGGGCTTTGGCAACATGCTTGGCAACTTCGGCGCATTCGCATCGCCGATCGTCTTACAATTCGTCCGTAAGGAATATGGCTGGAACACGGCCTTTTTCTTGTGTGCCGGCAGCTTCGTACTTGCCGGTGTTTGCGGCGTGTTCCTGAATGCGCTCATTCCGGTCGTGCGCGAGGAGGCGGGTCCGGAGGCGGAAGACTATCGAGAGCCGGCCAAGTCATGAGAAACGTCGCGACCGCTGCGCTTCTGCAATCCCTCCGCGACATCGTTCAAGTCGATGTCGGCAATCGCGGCCTCGCTCGCGATCCGGTTGACAATCTGCTCACAGCTTGTCCCGACGACTTCGCCAACGCATGCCGATCGATCGCGGAGCATCCTTCGCCGCGGGTTGGCATTGTAACCGGCTTCATGATTCCCGACGGTCGATCCGCCCACTGGCGAGACAGACGGGCCGCTCGGGGCCATTTTCCTGGCAAGAGCCTTCGCCAGGCTCGGCATCGGCTCGGTACTGTTGTCCGACGATTCGGGACTGAACGCCATTCGGAGTGCCATCTCGATCTTGCCCGAGTTGGCCAAGGTCGAATATGCCGAACTTCCTGCCGCGACGCGAATCTCACAGTATTGCGGCAAGAGCCAAACGCGAAAGCTTATCGGGACAAGACTCTGGGCGATCTGAGTCCGATCACCCATTTGATCGCCGTCGAACGAGTCGGCGTGAATTATCGGCCGCGGACATTGCGGAGTCAGCCAACGTCAACCTACGACAACGTCGTGGACTTCATGGATCGAGTTCCGCAGGGGCAGCGCAAGCGCTGCTTCACGATGCGCGGTCGCGACATCACCGACCTGACCAATCCCGCTCACCTCTTGTTCGAGCAGCCTCGGCCGTACACGACGATCGGCATCGGCGATGGCGGCAACGAGATCGGCATGGGGAAGATCGCTTGGAGCACCATTCGCATGAACATCCCGGGCGGGGAGCTGATCGCGTCTTCGGTCGCGACCGATCACCTGATCGTCGCCGGCGTGAGCAACTGGGGAGCGTATGCATTGGCTGCGGGCGTCATGTTGCTTCGTGGGAAATTTGCTGCGAAACTTTTTGATCCGGATAGTGAGCGATACATCCTCGAGAACATGGTCGAATTCGGCCCGCTGGTCGACGGCGTGACTGGTCAGCGCACAGCCACGGTCGATGGGTTGTCGTTTGCGGAATATGTCAAGCCGCTCATTCAAATCGGCCAACTCTTGGCGAGCCGAGCGGCCTAGCGGACAAATTGGCGAGCCGAGCGGACAAAATGGCGAGCCGAGCGGCGTAAGCCGCCGGGTGCTGTCACACGCAATGGCTTTGCAGCAACACCCGGCGGCTTACGCCGCTCGGCTCGCCATAGGATCGCTCGGCTCGCCGCTATCTCGCTACGCTCGAACATACCGGTCAATGTCCAAAAATCGGTGGAGACCGGCCCCCGCCTCCGCGTACAGTTTCGACATGTCCTTAATGCCACCACTTTCCGTGATCAAGCGAGCCGTCGATCGCCGCGATCGCGATTTCGATGGCGTATTCTTCGTGGCCGTGCGAACGACTGGGATTTTCTGCCGGCCGTCGTGCCCAGCTCGGCCTTTGCCAAAGAACCGCGTCTTCTTCGCGACTGCAGGAGATGCACTTCGCGCCGGCTATCGGCCATGCAAGCGATGCAAGCCGCTACTCGCGGGCGGGGGTGTGCCGAACTGGGTCGGCGATCTGCTCGCCCGCATCGATGCCGATCCGTCGCGGCGTTGGCCGGACAAGCAATTGCGTTCCGTCGGCGTCGATCCCGTCTCCGCTCGACGCTTTTTTCTTCAACATTTTGGCATGACCTTTCAGGCTTACTGCCGAGGCCGGCGGCTCGGCGAGGCACTGCGAAAAATCAAACGAGGTGCATCCTTGGACACCATAGCGCTCGACCATGGTTACGAATCGCTCAGCGGTTTTCGCGATGCCTTTGGCAAAGCGTTCGGCAAACCGCCCCGACAGGCGAATGGTTCTTGCGCCGTCGTTTCGTGGATAGAAAGTCCGGTCAGCCCGCTGTCTGCTGGCCGCGACCGATGCGGGCTTGTGCGCGCTGGAGTTCGTCGGCCGGACCGATCTGGAAGGACAAATGGAGGACTTGCGAACGACGCTCAAGTCGCCCGTCGTGCCGGGCACGAATCGCTACATCGAACAAACGGAACGCGAATTGTCCGAGTATTTCGCCGGCGAACGCCGCGAGTTCACGGTGCCGCTGGCGCCGATGGGCACGCCATTCCAGCGCGCCGTTTGGGATCAACTGGTATCAATCCCCTACGGCGAAACGCGGTCATACGAAGACTTGGCTCGGGCCGTCAAAAAATCGCCATCAGCTTGCCGAGCAGTGGGCCAGGCGAACGGCCGCAACCGGATCGTGATTCTGATTCCGTGCCATCGCGTGGTGAACAAGGATGGAAGCCTCGGCGGCTACGGCGGAGGATTGTGGCGGAAGAAGTTCTTGCTGGCTCTAGAACAGCGCACTAGCGAGCCATGCAAGGGATGATTTTGAGCCCGCTGGTGGATTAGTCCCCGGGATCGGAGCCTTTAGCGTCAGTTTTGAAGTTGCGCTGATGCGGTGCGGAGGAGCCCGAAGCGCAAAGCGAGGGCGACGCCGAACCGCCAGAAGGGCAATTTTTTCGGGCCAAATCGGCTGGCAAGACCTGACCCGCCTCGCCCTCCCCAGGCGCTGTAATCGCCCGGGAAGACCGGGCCGCCCCGCGGCGCAGGGGTTCGCGTTGCGCTTCGGGCTCGGCTGGTTTTGGCGATCCTTTTGGGCGCGCAACTTCAGAACTCACGTTCTCGGCTCCAGGTACTCCTTCGCCACAAGTTCTCAAAATGTTACGGGCCAATTTTTCCGTCGAGTCTATCGACGGCCATGTATGGCCCGCTACCAGACGAGCGCTTCTGACCGCCAGGTTGTCCGGTTGTTGCACCTTCATTAACAAGCCCGCTGACAGGCGTCGATCGGCCATCGTCCAGCTTCGCCGCTTGCTCTCGCGAAGGCGTCGGGGAGCAACATCCAATGAAGAACATCGGCGCCAAGGTGGCGCTCCACAATCGAGTGGCTTTGAACATGACGGCATTCCCCCAATTTGCGATCAGGTCTAATACCGCGGTGTGCAAGCAGGTCAAGATCAATCCGCAAGTTGGTTGTTGGCAATTTGCCAATTCTCTTGAGCGCTCGGTCAATTCAGGGCAATAACTAATGGGAGAGTCGTCCCCTCCCGCCGGAGCCCTCTATGCCGACCGAATCGACGGCTCAGCGTCTCCTGCCTCATTTGCGGCGGATCGCTCGCGCTCGCGAAGCGGAATCCACTGATGGCCAACTTCTCGGTGCTTTCGTCGCCGAGCGAGACGGGGATGCATTTGCAGCATTGGTTCGACGACATGGGCCGATGGTGCTCGGCGTCTGCCGCCGGGTGATCGGCGATGTGCATCTCGCGGAAGACGCGTTTCAAGCCACGTTTCTTGTGCTGGCGCGCCGGGCGGCGGTCGTTCGCCCGCGGCACCTGGTCGGTCCGTGGCTTTATGGGGTCGCTTATCGAACTGCCCTCAAGGCCCGCGGGTCTGCCGCCCGCCGCAAGGCGAAGGAGAAGCAGGTGGATGCCATGCCGCAACCGGCGTTTTCCCCGGACGAGGCGTGGGCCGACCTGCAGCCTGTCCTCGACGCCGAGTTGGCCCGGCTGCCGGACAAGTACCGCATACCGATCGTGTTGTGCGATCTCGGTGGCCGGCCGCAGCGCGACGTTGCTCGCGAATTGAAGCTGCCCGCCGCGACGCTGGCCAATCGCCTGGCTTCTGCCCGGCGGTTGCTGGCCAAACGCTTAACAGATCGGGGCGTGGTGTTGTCGGCCGGCGCGGTGGCATCGGCACTGGGCTGGCATTCGGCGACGTCGGCGGTTCCACCGAATCTTGTTCACACCGCGGTTCAAGCGGCTCAAGCCGCCGCGACCGGCGGAGTGGTCGGGCTGCCAGCGCCCGTACTCAAACTCTCTGAAGGGATGATGCGAATGTTCGTTCTCAAGAAGCTCAAGGCCATCGCCGTGGGCACTGCCACCTCGCTCGTACTCTTGGCTGGCCTCGGTCTCGCCACGGGCCCGACGCTGCGTGCCAATCCCGAAGACAAGCCGGTGCGAGCGCCTAAGAATAATCCGCCGCGCAAATCGTCAACAGCCGAATCAGACGATGCGCAATTCCTGCGGCGGCGGAGCCTCGATCTTCGTGGCACTCTTCCGAGCACGCTGGAATTCCACTATTTCCTGACGGATACCGACGCGAACAAACGGCAGAAGGTCACCGAATGGATGCTGCCGGAGCATGCGAAGCAACCGGTACGGAAGTCATGCGCAAGCTGCCACGATGGTTTGGCGATGGCGGATTTCGATCGGGACGGCTATCCCGACTTGTTGATTACTGGCAAATGGTCCAATGCTTCAAACGACCCCAATACGTCTGCCGACTTTGTCAGCAGCTACTTGCGGCCGTCCCACGAACAAAAAGAGGTTGACCAGGCGAAAGCACGCGTCGAGCAGGCAAAAGCAATGCTGGAAGCAGCACGGGCCGACGTTCAACACGCCGCGGCGATTGCTCAAAAGTTGAAACACGACAAAGAGGGTCAGAAAATCGTCGACCTGGCCAATGCGCGCCTGGTGCAGAAAAACGCCGAACTCAAAGTGGCGCAAGCGCAGCTCGATTCGGCCGAGAAGGCCAAGAGGGCCGCGGTTCTGAAATGGGCACACCCCAATCATGCGGCCGAGACGATTGATCAGCGATTGGCAAAATCCTGGGTCCAATTGAGTCGAACTCTCGAACCCTCCGACGCCGAGTTTCTCCGTCGAGCCAGTCTCGATGTTCGCGGCGTTCCGCCCACCAAAGTGGAAGAAAATTACTTCGTCGCCGACAAGGATCCCAAGAAACGCGAAAAGCTGTTGAAGATGCTCATCGGGAGCGCCCAGTCGGCAACGGCACGTGAGAAATTTGTTGAATCGCTGCTTGCCGACCCGGGAGTGCAATCGCGCTGGGTCGAGTTGTGGAAACAGCGAATAATCGCCGAACGGCAGCGCGAGCGGGAAAGAGCGTCCCTGGAAGCGTGGATCAAATCGCCTCACGATCGGCTCGAACGTCTGTTGATGGAAATGATCGAGAACAAGAAATCCGACGATCAGATTCTCGACGCTCTCTGCCTCGCGACGATGGCCCGCTTCCCGACTGCCACGGAGAAGAAGCTCATCCTGGAAGGGCTGAAGGTGCAACCCGATCGGCGGGCCGCATGGCCAGGAGTCCTTCGCGCGCTATCGACTACGAATGAGGCCAAAGCCCACGCAGCGGCCCTCGCGAAGCGCAGCGGCAACTAGTCGGACTATTCGCGCCCACGCTCCAGCGGCAACGTCTGAAGCCGGTGCAAGTGCCGACGGATGCGGATACGGTGCAGCAGGCTCAGTGCGGTGAATGCAACGCATCCCGCGGCGGCAACGGAGGCGGCGATCAAAATAGGGAATGAGACAGACACGGGAGTAACCTCGAACAATAGCAGCTAACCTCTACTATTCATTCTTCCCGTCGAGGGTGAATATTGCATGAGAAGTGTCATTTTCCTTGTAACTTGTCGACCTGGATGGAATTTGAGGCTATTTCGAATCGCTGTGGAGTTTTGAGCAATCTCGTCAGCTGCGCAAATCACAAGAGGTGGGTAATCTCGACGCTCTGCCAGTGATCGCGAAGGTATTCGGCAACTACCCGGCGGTGGCAATGATCGGGCTTGTCTTCGCTGCATAAGAGACACCCGTGCGCCAGCAGTTCGCGGGGCACGGTCGACTCGATGTGCCGGCCCTGGATCAGTGCTCGGAAGTCGCGCTCATACGCCGCCCAATCGTGATCGGCCTTCTTGTAGCGATCAAGCAATTCCGAAGTGGGCGCCAGATCCAACCGGTGAACATATTCGATGCCGGCGATGGATCGCAAAAAGTAGGCGAGATCATCGCGCTTCGAGAACCCGGCGAGCTGGGAGTTGTTGTGCAGACGAACGTCAACGAGGCGCTTCACTCCGGCCTGTTGCAGCTTGGTGAAGAACGCCTCGGCGGATTTTTTCGTGAAGCCGATGGTGAAAAGTTTGATCATTGGTACGTACAAGCGACCGTGTAGTCGCAAGCGGGCGACATTTCGTTGCATGGTTCGTTGCAAGAATCAGACAATTCGTTGCAACGGGGTGTGGGTGTGTGTGCAACGAACGAGCGCTGGAACTCAAATCGCCGCCACCACCGCATCCCCAACCTCGGCCGTCTTCGCCTTGCCGCCCAGGTCCGGCGACAGCGCCCGTTTCTCCTTCAACACCGCTTTGACCGCACTACGGACCGCAGCGGCCGTATTCGGTTCGTTCAAGTGATCGAGCATGAGGGCCGCCGATAGCACTGCGGCCAGTGGGTTGGCAATGCCCTTCCCAGCTATGTCGGGGGCACTGCCATGGACCGGTTCGAACATACTCGGGTAGGTTCGCTCCGGATTGATGTTCGCGCTCGATGCCAGTCCGACGCTGCCGGCGACGATGGCGCTAAGGTCGGTAAGAATATCGCCGAATAAATTGCTCGCCACGACCACATCAAACGATTCCGGCTTGCGGACGAAATCCATTGCCGCCGCATCGACGAGCAGCGAGTGCATCTGCACATCCGGGTACTCCTTCGCCACCGCTTTGGCGACATCGTCCCAGAGCGACATGCTGTGAACGAGCGCGTTGGACTTGGTGATGCTCGTGAGCTTCTTGCGCCGCTTGCGGGCAGCTTCGAAGCCGGCGCGCAGGATGCGCTCGCAGCCGCGGCGGGTGAAGACCGCCGTCTGAATCGCAATTTCGGCCGGCATGCCTTCGTACACTTTGCCGCCGATCGGCGCATATTCCCCCTCCGTGTTCTCGCGGTACACAAGCATGTCGATCGAGCCGGGGGCCTTGTCGCGCAACGGACTCGGCACGCCGTCGAACAGGTACGCGGGCCGCAGATTCACGTACTGATCGAATTTCCGCCGCATCGGCAACAAGAGTTGATGGACGGGGATGGTGTCCGGGATTTCCGGATCGCCGACGGCGCCGAAGAAGACCGCATCATGCTTGCGGAGCGTCTCCCAGCCATCGGCCGGCAGAATTTGCCCGGTCTTCTTGTACAAGTCAGAGCCCCACGGCAGGCGATTCCAGTCGAACTTCGCGCCATGCTTCTTGCCCGCCGCATCGACCACACGGATGGCTTGTTCGATGACCTCGGGGCCGATGCCGTCCCCGCCGATGACTGCGATACGATGATTCGCCATGAATTTGGGTGCTTTCGGAAAGAGAATTCGGTTGTGCGGGCAAGGACCAGAGAGCGGATGTTGCGGATTCTGGCAAAAGCGTCAAACGTCCGGTCTATGCGGCCGATACCACGGTGCGAGCCCGGCCGCGTCAGCGCTGGGAGCACGGAAAAATCTAGGCGACGCAGGGAGCGGGTCAAGATGGCGAAGCGACTCCACCAGCTCGGGCGGCAAACAGTTCTCGCCGCCGGGACGATCCTTCTCGGCACGGTCGGCTGCGCGTTTCCGCACGGCAGCACGGGTGGCGACCCGGTCCTGGGCAGCTTCAATCGGCCGATCGTCCCGACTCCGCCGCCCGAGCGGGGCGGGCTCGGCCTTGATTCGCCAGCCTATGATGCCGGTTCCCGCATTGGCATGACCCCGCCAGACGTCCCGACTCCGGTCGAGAATAGCTCGGGCTTTATGTCGTTGCCGAGTCTGACCAGTCCGAATCTGTTCTCCGGCGTGCGAACGCCATTCGGTTCCAGGGATGATTCCGCTTTCACGCGAAGGCCAACCGGCGCAAGCGGTGCGCGGCTGCCGAGTCCCTCGGATACGAGCATGCGGTTGCCGAGCGTACCGTCATACGCCCGATCGAGCGGCGACGATGTCGTTGCCCGACCGCGCGACCCGCTGGCAGCGGTTACCAGCGGCGCCTCGTTCACTCCCCAGGAGCCGATGACGCCGATTCGACTGGTCAGCCATGAAGCGCCGCGTGACCCGGCAAAGCTACAGAATCTTGAAGACGCCCAGGCGCATCTCCAGACACTCGGAGCCACCGGCCAACGAACCGAGCAACTCTCGAACGGCCAATGGTACTTCACCTGCACCGTCGGCTCCAAAGTCTACGAAGCCCGCGGCCGCGACCAATTCGAAGCGATGAAGAAAGCGGCGGAGTCGGTGAAGAAGGATCGGTAGAACCACGAAAGACGCGAAAAACACGAATTCGTAAATCAATTGGCAGAGATTGATCCGCACTACGGATCGGTCTCTGCCTTTTTCTTTTCGTTCCTTTCGTGAACCTCAATGCATTGTTCGAAAGCCTGCGCCATCTTCTGACGCCGTATCCGCGAGCCGTCAAGGCGATGGGTTTTCCCGCCGAGGTGGCGGGCATTCAGGGGCGGTACCAGCGCTGCCAGGCGCAGTGGGCCGAGCACATTGAACGAACGCGCTCCGTTGTTCTCCGCGGCGCCGAGCGGGCCGAGCAGCGACGCAAGGCGATCATTTTGGGCGGCGGGCTCATCCACGATCTGCCGCTCGACGAACTGGCAAGCATGTTCCGCGAGGTTGTCCTCGTCGATCTCATTCATCCGGCTGCGAGTCGATCGGCGACGAGCCATCTGCGAAACGTGAACCGCGTCGTCGCCGACATCACCGAGGCGCTCGACGCCGCCTACCGCGTCGCCTGGGATGCCGACCTGCCGTTGCCCAAGAGTGAGCCGACGCTTTTCCTCGATGACCCCGAGGTTGATTTCACGGCGTCGGTGAATCTGCTCTCGCAACTGCCGTGCATGCCGATGACCTATCTGAATCAGCAAGGCGCTCATCCACCACCCAAAGTGGAAGACTTCGCGCGCGAACTCATTCGCGGGCATATCGGCTATCTCAATCGTCAGCGTGGCAAGGTGGCGCTGGTGACCGATATTGAGCGCTTGAAGATCACGATGCGGGGCGAAATCGTCGAACGCCGCGATCTGTTCTTCGGCATCCCGTGGCCGACGCGTGGCGAAGAGTGGCAATGGAAGCTCGCCCCGTGTCCCGAAGCGGATCGCCAGCACCATTACTATCGCCGGGTGATTGGCATTCACGATTGGAAATGAAGATTGACGATTGAGAGGAACGGCGATCAGTCCGTCCACGAACCAATTAATGTGAACGCGAATCCGAGTTTTGCACTCGCCCGCAAGCCAAGCGCGAGCCGCTTGCCGTTTGCCATGATCGTCGGCTCGGCCGGCGGTTCGGGATTTGGGACCAGCAGCATGACAATTGGATGCAGGCCGCCAAGAGCCTTGCCACTGCGCTTGACCATTTCTTTGAGCGGCAGCACGTCTGGCTTCGGATCATCAT
Organism: uncultured Gemmataceae bacterium; assembly: GCA_963773845.1. Lineage (GTDB taxonomy): Bacteria > Planctomycetota > Planctomycetia > Gemmatales > Gemmataceae > SIAJ01. Next base: position 662,282 of record CAVZCU010000009.1, on the reverse strand, counting down.
CCGCTGGAATCAAAATGCAAAAATCGCGATAGGGAGCGGTCCCCTCGTGATCCTTCGATTTTGGCTGAAGCGCCAAACGCAGAGTGTAGATCCCAGCCGGCGCCTCGTTGCCGCGAAAATCGAGCCAGGGGCGTTCCAGCCGGATGGCTCCCACCAGGGTGCCGGGCACGATTGCTCGATAGGTCGGCTTGCCTTTGACAGACACGATCGGCACTTCCGTTCGCATCCAGATTGCGCACATCACTCCCGCCGGATCGGAGACCCCAATGGCTTTCGATGGCAGAAGCTTGCGGATGGCGGGCGACAAATCCTTCGGTGGATCGACCGAAGTGGACCTGACGGAAAGTTGCGGCCGGTCGGCGGCGAAGAGTGGCGCGGCAGCCAGCAGCACCACCAGATTGCAGAAGCGACTCATTTCGGAGGAGGCGGAGGGTTGCGGAGCCTTTCGGGCAGGACAAACGACCCTTCTTTATCCGTGCCGGGGGCTTTGGGCGCCGGCTTCGCAATAAGGATTGAACCTGCTTTCGCCGTTGCATCGTCGAGCGGGACTGGTTCGTCGGCTTCTTCCAAATGATCGGCGGCATGACGAGTTTTGGCGGCCGAAGGCAGATCATGCGGTTCGCCACTGCTGCCGGCCGTGTCCAAGTAGACCTGATAACGAAAATTCCCCACCGTCAATTCGTCGCCCGAGTTCAATTTTCCTTCAATCACGCGCTGACCGTTGATGCGGACTCCGTTCGTGCTTCCCAGGTCGCGCACAACGAGGTAATCATTGACGTGGGCGATGCAACAATGCCGGCGTGAAACCTTACGGGAATTCAATTGAATGTCGCACTCGCCATGGCGACCGAGCAGGAGGATCGGTTTGTCGAGCAAGATGCTCGGGCCGTCGGTCAAAGCCAGAAGTTGCGCCGGCATGGGCCAAACCTGCGAAGACGAGAAGGGCCATGGGATGTAAGGCAGTATATCAGAGGCGGAGCCAGCGCGATAGCGGCGAGCCCTTCGGATCCGGGTCGAAGGCATGGTGTCTCGAAGATTCGTTTGGGATGGTGCTGCCCACCCCTTCTGAAAACCATTTGACATGGAAAACCGCGCTTCCCGGGACAATACGAAAGTGATTTGAATGACGGCGGGCGATTCCATCGAAGTGTGCGAAGGGTCGCCGTACACGCCGGAGTTCACGGACGAGGAATACCGGTTTTGCCAGCAGGTGGTCGATCAGGGCAAGGAGAAGAAGAGAAGGGCGAAGGTGTTGAGGGAGCAAGGCGGGAGGTGAACCGATCGCCCGCCCGTTTCCGCTCGAATCAGCCGCGTTTGGGCGCACTCGGCGGCTTCCGGCTTTTCACTTCGATTCCAAGAGTTGCGGCGTAGCGCCTGAAGTCTTCGTGTTCGACTTTCTCGAGATTGCGCTCGGATGCAATCCGGATCGAGCCGTCCGGCAGTTGCACGCGGACGCCCCGCATGTCGCCGGCGCGCTCCATGAGTCCCGCGAGCCGCGTGAATCCTGCGTGTACGCCAACGAACTTGTCAGCCGCATGGCGCACGCAATCGCCTTCCCAAATCGGTGCTATCATGAGAGTCCCCTCAATGGAACGAATCAAACGATGCCGTGAATCTCCACGTCTCTGCGTTTTCGGCACTTGGTACAGAAAAACCCCGCCCGCGTCGTACCGCGTGGAATGGGGATCGACTTGTAGCTCGATTCCTCGCGGCCACACGTCGTGCACTTCCCCTTAAACTTGACCGTCTTGCCGTCCTGGCTCAGGATGAGGGCGCCCTTCCCAGCCGTTGCTCGACCGCTTTTCGCAGCAGCCGGCGCTGGGACCGGCGTCTTCGGCACGGGCTCCGCCGCCTTGGGAACTTCAGGAACTTCGTTGAGCGCGACAGGGACCGGCACGTCGGCAACGGGAAACAGGTACTTGACATTGCTCGCTCGGACGCCCGCTTCGATGTCGTTTCGCCAAATGGTGTCGTTGGGATCGATCTCGCCGCGGGCCGCGAGGTCGAAGAGTTCCCGGTCGGTAACTGGACCACTGATCTCCGATTCGCGGCCGTAGTACCATTGGCTGGTCATGATGACTCCTGAAAGCACTGGATCGGATAAACCGCTTCGATGGCGATAGCGCAACCGCTATGCCAGCAAGCCGAAATCGTTCATCGCGAGACGGTGCGTCACACGATTCCCGAGACAGCTAATGGTCAGTTTGATTTGGTGACCCGTTGTGGGTCAGGAAATGAAAGTGGCCAAACGATCATTCTACTGGACTCATCGTCATTTGTGTAAGAGTTCAATCAATTATTCGCAGATGGGCGACGACGGCCGGCTGAAGCGCGACGGCGAGGGCCGTCCGCACAAGCCGTTCCGCGACTGGCTGCGCAGCCGCGAGAAGCACTTCTTCCCCGACCTGCCGGACCTGGACCCGCCGCCGTACACGCCGGAGGTCACGGACGAGGAATACGAGTATTTCCAGAAGGTGGTCGATCAAGGCAAGGAGAAGAAGCGAAGGGGCGACTGCAGTCGCCGCACTCGCCGCGCAGGTTTTCCCAGGGAGATTTGCGAAACGGAAGGTTACGAGATGAGTAGACCGAGCGTCGGGGGTGACAGGGCGGAGCGCCGAGGCGTGCCGACTCGTCTGCCGTCAGAATCCGAACAACCGCTTAATCAAGTCGGTCGCCAGATTGCCAAGAATGGCAACCGGAATTGCCCCAAACACCAATAGTCTGATCGGGTAGTACGTGTAGCGATAGAAGCGATCTCGCCCCTTGATTGCGGCTACTCCTTTGCCGATGGCGATTCGGTTTCTCGGCGGGAACGACAAGAAGATGCAGACAAGAACGCAGATTCCAAATAACGACCAACCGACTATCCCGTTTACATTTAACCCCACCTCTGTGTTCGGTTCTTTTGCCACCAGCCGCAGCAGCACCTCGGTAGCCCGGTGTTGATTCGCGTCATTCACGCCCTCGGCAAGTATGGCACGCGCCTCGGCATGGACCTGATCGAGTCCATCTTTCTTGGGAAACAACGCCGTCAGAATTAAGTACACGAACGGCAATACATACCATTGAAGCGGCGTCAGTCGGTTCCAAACCTGCTGAACTCGGCTTTGTTTGTATTGGTCGGCCCAGGCAGCTACCCTGTCCACAAAATGGCCTGCCTGTTGCTCCGAATTGGAAGTCGCATCGCGCGGACCAACAAGTATCGCAAGAAAGCTCGACTTAGTTCTGGGAGACGAGAGTGAAAACCCGGAGGAGTCCGAAGAGGGAAACTCAATCCCGATGACGAGACCGCAGACCTTAATAGCAACCCTCACCGAATCCGGCGTGATGTCCTTCATATGTTGCCGGTCAATCAACTCCTTGAACGACTCTCCGGCAGCTTTCTTCCCGTCGTTACTTTCAACAATAACTCTGACGCCCCTGTCGGGTGCGAATTTTTTCTTGATGCCGGCCTTTGCTTCTCCAATTGAAGTCTGTTTCGCTTCGTCAGATTGAGCCTTGTAGTCCTCAGAGTTCTTCAAGGTCTTGACGGCGCGTCGCATTTCTTTGCGCATTCCTGGCGCGACGAGTCTTCGATGGCGTCGCACTCCGTTTGGATGATCTGATCGAGTTCAAGCAAGGCAGGTTCGCGGAACCACCATGATCCGCGCACAATTCGAGTAATGGACATACTGGTCGCCATCTAGCACATTGGGGCGCGCACAATGATCGTCAAAGAGGCGAGTGCCCTACTGGTCGTGCCCAGTCCGGGATCGGACCTTAACCTGCGAACGGAGCAAAGCGCACTATTGGGAGTCAGCGACCATTTTATTGGCGAGTGCCGCCTCGTCTTGAGTTCCTTTTCGACGAGGGGCGGCTAAAGTCCAAGAGAGGATCCGGCCGGAGAGGCCAAAAGGGACGCAGTGATATGCAAAAATGAACTCCGTCTCTGCGTGCCCTCAGTGCCAACGCCCCTCGAAACTACTTCGCCTTCTTCACCAACTCCCGTCCGAGAGCGTAGGTGAACGCGCCGAGCATCTCGCCGGGTTTGTCGTGGGAGGCCAGGCATTGTTTGCCGGCGTAGATTGGGCCCAGCACGCGCATCTCGGCGCCGTGGCGTTCGACTTTCAAATTGTCGCCGGACTGCAACGCTTCCAGGGCCTCGCTTCTCGAAGCATCCAGCTCGCGGGTTGGGATGTCCTTGACACCCTTCATTCCCGGCACCTTCGTCGGCATCGTAGACCACGGGCTTCGGGTTCTTCGTCAGGCCAACGAGCGGGACCTTGCGAACATTCCACTGCTCCGTCTCGCTCGCGGAGTATCCGCGCATACGTTTTTGGATGAGGTCCTGAAACGTGAAGAACGCGGCTCGTTTCCGCTTCCCATGCGTAAACCGCAAACGCTCCCTTATCAGCGGATAGGATGGAATTGCCATTCGCTTCGACCCATTTGTTTCTCTCATGGAAAATGAACGAGAACGATCGATCGGAATGTCGTCGGCTAATCACGGCTCTATTCTTGCACCGGGCCAAACCGGGCTTGCCGGCCCGCGGCTCACTCTGCTCGCGGTGGCCGGGCAGTTTGCTGTTTGCAAGCTACCGGCCGACTCGGCAGTTCCTGGGTGGGCGACGGCGGGCGAGGTGTTCAGCGTCACCCGGACTTGTGATGAGTTGTCGGTGGTGTGTCGGCACGACTTGGTTCCCTCTGGGATGGTGGCCGAAGTCGGTTGGCGATGCCTGCGGGTCGCGGGGGCGATGCCGTTCTCGCTCGTCGGCGTGCTCGCCTCGCTCACCGGAGCGGTGGCGGCCGCGGGGGTTGGCGTCTTCGCAATCTCGACGTTCGACACCGATTATCTGTTCTTCAAAGAGGCCGACTTCCAGACAGCGATTGCCGCGTTGCGAAGTGCCGGCCATTCGGTCGAGGGAGTGTTGCCGTGACTGAAGACGAGAGCGTTTGGCTTCGTCCGGTTCAGCGGGGCGACCTGCCGCGAATCTATGCCATGCAGCTCGACCCGGAATCGAACCGCATGGCGGCCACGATCCCGCGAACTGAAGAAGCGTTCTATGCCCATTGGGCGAAGTTGCTGGACGACCCGGCGACCATCGCCCATGCCATTCTCGTCGGCGAGGCGATTGTCGGGTCCATTTCTTGCTTCCCAATGGATGGCCAGGATCACGTCGGCTACTGGATCGACCGGGCATGCTGGGGTAAAGGAATCGCCAGTCGGGCTCTCCGCCTGTTCCTTCAAGAATTCACGCAACGCCCGCTGGTCGGCGTCGCGGCGACCGGAAATGGAGCATCGATTCGGGTACTCGAGAAATGCGGCTTCGTCGTCGAGGAGATTCGCCACGCGCCGGCCACAGAGCGATTCCCCGAGTGCGAAGAAGTCGTCCTCGTGTTGCGGTAAGTGGTCGATGTCCGAGCGTCAGCCTTTCACCCCGCCGAAGGCCGCAAAGCAGACGTTCTTGTGCAGGACATCGACCTGAGCGAAACCGACTCGACGCAAGAGGTCGAGTTGAAGCAGAAGCGGGCCCTCTTTTCATTGCCCCCTGCTCCGGGTACAGACGTGAGGGGGCGATGCCATCCTTTCAATAGGGAAAGAGAATCGAGTCGCCCCAACTCGTACACTTCCCCCCATGCACGTATCTGAACTGACGGCCTATGTCGTGCGCATTCCGCTCAAGAAGCGGATCAAGCATGCTTCGCATACACGCACCGAGACGGACAATGTACTCGTCCGCGTGCGCTTAAACGATGGCAGCGTCGGCTGGGGCGAGGGAGTGCCACGCGAATATGTCACCGGCGAATCGGCCGATAGCGCTTTCGATCTGCTCAAGTCAACCGATTGGAAAACGCAACTGACCGATTGCCGCGATTTCGCTGGCGCCTTGCGGATTGTCGAAGCGTTCAAGCCCAGCGCCGTCCCCGGCGATACGCGTGGCATCCAGGGAAATGCGGCGCAATGCGCCGTCGAGATCGCCCTGCTCGGCGCCTTCGGGCGGGCGTTCGGCGAGCCGATATGCAACGTCACTAAATATCTTGCCCCGGAGCGCTATCAGTTTCGTGAGCGCGTGCAGTACAGCGGCGCGATTACATCGGCTCGCAAGGGGGTCAAGCTTCGGATGGCCTCCTGGCGGTGGCGCATCTTTGGAGTCAAGCACCTCAAAGTCAAGGTGGGCATGGAAGGGCACGACGACGCCTATCGCTTGCGCCTGATTCGCGGCCGGGTCGGTAAGAGCGTCGAGATTCGCATCGATGCGAACGAGGCCTGGCCGGCAGCGATCGCTGCCGAGAAGATACGCGAACTGGAGCCCTACGCGATCGCGTCGGTCGAGCAACCGGTGCCGCACGAAGAGATCGATCGGCTAGCGGAAATTCGCAAGCAGGTAAATGCGCCGATCATGCTGGACGAATCGCTGTGCGGCATGGCCGACGCGGAACGAGCGGCTCGCGATGGGTTGTGCGATCTATTCAACCTGCGGCTGTCCAAATGCGGCGGCTTCATTCCATCGCTGCGGCTCGCCCAGTTCGCGACGACCCACGGGCTCGGCTGTCAACTCGGCTGTCAGGTCGGCGAGACGGCCATTCTCTCCGCGGCGGGCCGGCAGTTCGCCACGAGCGTCAAGGAATTACAAGCCGTCGAAGGATCTTTCGATCGGCATCTGGTGCAATATCCCTTGGGCGATGAAGACATCACCTTCGGCTGGGGCGGCTGGGCGCCGGCGATTGTGCGCACCGGCCTGGGCATCGGCATTCAGCAAGAACAGGTCGAACGGCTTGCACTCCGCAAGGAGACGCTGATTGGCTAACGCGATCCAGACTCTCGACGAACCGGGAAAACCGACCCTGCACACAACCACTGCGTCGGATGGCTATTGCTGGCTCTATCGCCGATTCGCCCCGCCGGCGGAGCCGATCGCCCGAGTCATTCTCTTGCACGGCATCCAGAGTCACGGCGGATGGTACCCCCGATCGTGTTCCCAGATTGCGGCGGCCGGCTATGAAGTCTTCTTTCTCGAGCGTCGCGGTTGCGGCTTGAATCAGGAGAAGCGCGGGGACCTTCCCAGCTTTCGTCGAGCGCTTGATGCCATCGCCGAGTTCATTTCGAGTTTGCCGACAGACAAGACACGGATAATGGTCGCCATCTCCTGGGGGGCTAAACTCGGCGTCGGTTTCCAATATCGCCATCCCGGCCTGGTCGATGCGCTGGCCCTGCTCTGTCCGGGCTTCTTTCCGAAGATCGGGCTCGGTTTCTTTCAGCGATTGTGGATCGGCCGTTGTGCCCTACGTGCGCCGACGCGAATGTTCCCAATTCCACTGAATGATCCCGAACTGTTCACGGAATCCGAGCATTGGCGGGAATTTCTTCGCCACGATCCGCTCGCCTTGCACGAGGCAACGGCCCGAATGATGTTCCAGAGCAATTCGCTTGATATTTATTTGCGTCGCGCATGGCGGTGGGTGAAAGTGCCCACATTACTGATGCTGGCGGAGCGAGATCGCATCATCGACAATGACAAGACGCGTAAGTACGTTAGCAAGTTTCGCTGTGAGAAGACGATAATCGAGTATCCCGGAGCGCATCACACGCTCGAATTCGAACCGGAGGGACATCCGTTTGTCGATGACTTGCTGGCGTGGATGAAGCAACAGATACGGCATTAATCAGCTACAATCGACGGAAGAGTGGAGAATCGTCATGCCGATGCACGATTGGACTCGGGTCCGAGCTGGGACTTATCACGTATTCCACTACAAGTGGATCGACATTCTTTCCGATGCGCTCAACTTTGGCGGGCTACCCAAAGGATACGTCGCCCTCCCTGAGCAGCGGGTCCTTGGCACCGAGCCTGATGTCTTAACTCTTGAGCGACCGCTTGGACTCGGAACAACGGATTCGGAATCGGGCGGAGTCGCTGTCTTGGAAGCGCCGCCGCCGACCCGATTCGTCGCCGAGTCCGATTTGGCGAATTTTGCCCGTCGGGCGAATCGCGTGGCGATTCGTCATCACGAGGGAGAAGTTGTCGCTGTTATTGAGATCGTATCTCCGGGCAACAAGCACAGCGAGCTGGCGATCGACTCGTTTGTCAACAAGGCGATTAGCTTGCTCGAGGCCGGGATTCATTTGCTGATCGTCGATCCCTTTCCCGCAGGCCCGCGGGATCCAGAAGGCATTCACGGGTTGATCTGGAATGAAATTGGCGAAAAGCCGTTCGAATTGCCTAGCGATAAGAATCTGACGTGTGTTTCCTACTCGGTTGGAGCGAAGACCACCGCGTACGTGGAACCTATTGCAGTGGGTGATGCTCTTCCAGACATGCCGCTTTTCCTCATGGAAGGCAAGTGGGTTCCATGTCCACTCGCGGCCTCATACAGCAAGGCTTGGGATCTCTACCCGCTGAAGAATGCGCTGATTTAGCCAAAGCAATCACCGGTTGAAACAATCCGGTTTGCATTGGCCGGGATTCGCCAGGCTGCCAGGGCGAGCCGCGATTTGACATGCCTGGCGAAGGAGGTCGCCATATTTCCGACTTTGGGTGGGCTCGGTCGGAATTCTGGCGACTTCCTCTACTTTCATTACCCCGGGTACCGAAGGCGCGGGCCAAACTGCGATCAACCATTCCGCCGGCGCCGTGCATTCGGGAAGCACGCCGCTGGTTGATCGCAGCAACACTTTTGGGATCCCCGCACCGGTTCCACTACTTCACCATCCGCACCGTCACACTGCTGGGCATCTCTGATGTCCGGTAGACTCGATGGGTCGCCTTCTTGAAATCCGAGTCTTTGCAGGTGTAGATGTCGCAAAATGTCTGCGGATTGCGGTCGGCCAGCGGGAACCACGTGCTTTGCACTTGCACCATGATGCGATGGCCCGTGCGGAAGCAATGGCAAGTGTCGTTCATCGTGAATTTCACGAGCGCCGGCTTGCCCGGCTCGAATGGCTCCGGCTTTTCGAAACTGTCGCGGAACTTGCCACGGAAGATATCGCCACGCAGCATTTGCTGGTAGCCGCCCATTTTCACGCCCTTGGGATTCGGATCGGGGTCGGAAAAGTCGTCCGGATAGACGTCGATCAACTTGACCACCCAGTCGGCATCGGTCCCGGTCGTGCTCACATAGAGTTTCACATCGACCGGTCCGGCGATGGTGTAATCTTCGGTTAAAGGCTCCGTCTGGTAAACGAGCACATCCGGGCGATGAGCGGCGAAGCGCTGGTCCGCGTCCATGTATTCCTTGGCCATGCCGATGCCGGTGTGATCGTAGTATGGCACCGGCTTGGCGGGGTCGCTGACGAATTCATCGAAGGTCTCGCCGCCGTTGCCTTGCACCAAATCCACTTGGCGCGTTCGCGTCAACTTGCCGCCGGCCTGGAACGTGAGCGTCTTCGGCTCCGAGTTTTTCGGCGGCCACGTTGAATACCTCCGCCAGACATTGGTGCCAGTCTCGAACATCCAAGCTTCGGGCGGATTCCAATTCCCTTTGTCTTTCAGGTAATGCTCGAAGAACGGCAATTCGATGTGCTCTCGATAATAGTGCGAGGTTTTTGCGTTGAAGCGGACATCGCCGAGCTTGTCGCCGTCCTGAAAGTTCCAGCCCCCATGTACCCAAGGGCCCATGACGATTGTGTTCGCATGGTTTTCCGGCGACTGCTGCTTGACGTTCTTGTATGTTTGGAGAGCGCCATAGAGATTCTCGGCATCGAACCAGCCGCCGACGGTCATCACCGCGGGCTTGATGTTCTTCAAATGCGGGCGCAGGTTGCGAGCCTTCCAGAAATCATCGTAGCTGCCGTGGCTCATTGCTTCGTTCCACCAGGCAACCTCGCCTTTCAAGAACTTTTTGTCGGCATTATAGAGCGAGCCCATTTTCAGGAAAAAGTCGTACCCGTCTGGAGTCCCGTGATCGAAGCGCAGATAGCCGAACTTGGTGGTCGGTTCCGGACGCGGTTTGCCGAAGTTCGCCATGAAGTTGAAACAGTGTGGCAGGAACAACACGCCGTTGTGGTGGAAGTCGTCGCCCGTGAACCAGTCGTTGATCGGGGCTTGCGGACTCGCCGCCTTCAGGGCCGGATGGGCGTCAATCATGCCCGCGGCCGTGTAGAAGCCCGGGTAGGAAATCCCCCACTGGCCAACCTTGCCGTTGTGGCCTTTCAAGTGCTTGATGAGCCAGTCGATGGTGTCGTAGGTGTCGGTGCTCTCATCGAAATCTTTCGGTCCCTTGGTCGGGTTATGCGGGCGCATGTTGATGAACTCGCCCTCGGACATCCAGCGTCCGCGAACGTCCTGGTAAACGAAAATGTAACCTTCTTTTCCAAACGCGGGCGACGGACCGAGATTGTCCTTGTACTGGTCGACTCCATAAGGGGAGACGCTATAGGGCGTTCGCGTCATCAAGATCGGATACGTCTTCGAGTCATCTTTGGGCACGTAGACGGACGTGAAGAGCCGTACGCCGTCACGCATCGGGATGCGATACTCAAACTTTGTGTAACTTGCGAGGACAGCTTCCTTGCCCTGGCCGAATGCAAGGGACGCGCTGCCGAGAACGAGCGCGGCGCACGAGCAACGAATCAATCGCATCATGGGTCGAATACTCCAAGTGGGAATGCGGGCTATTGTACGGGGGATTTGGCACCGCGAATGCTCTTGAGAGGGGGCAGTGCGAATGATGGCAAACGGCCTATGTGGAGGTCGCCCGCTCCCTCTATGGAGTTCGATCATGCCAATGCTGAGCAAACCTGCTTTTGGTCCGCGCACCGCGATAATCTATATCACGGCCGGAGCGTTGATTGATGTATGGACGGCAGTGTGGTATTTCGCCATTGCCCGTCGCGAGCCGGGAGGCCTGACACCCAACATGCAGTTCTGGCTTTGGGGTTTCTTTTTGACGGGTCTGACACTGATCGTCGTCGGCGTGCTTCTGGGTCACATTGGAAGAGCGGCGCGAAGGTCCGAACTCCCGCCGCAGGATGTCACATTAGCGGAAGCACAAATTCAAGCTGCGGCGGCGTCGCATCCCAACCCGGTGGTCGCCGGGTCAGTCGCCCCCCAATCTGGTTCGATGGGGGAGGCTCAGTCGCCAATGATGGCGCCCGCCCAGCCCGCAACGGCCGTCCCACCTTCCTATGCGGCAACCACAACTACCCCCGGCTATGCTCGGCGGTAACGCGATGAGTTTTTGTGTCGGACGGGAGTGCGGGTCGCAAATACGCCCGGGCAGCGAGTTGTCCGGCTCCGAGCCCGGACGATGCGACGTCGGCCGACTATGCGGGGGTGCCTTGCTTGATCCGGTCAGATCAAGGCGTCTATATTACCGGGCCCTCCTCTCGAAGAGGCGGGCTGAACGGTCATCCGGGGTTCCCGACTTGATCAAAGAAGATTTGGGGGAGTAAATGAGTGCATCCACCACCGATCTGATGCCAATTCGGCCCTCGATTTCTGGGGACCAGGCGCTGTCCGTGGCCCAGTCAGACGCGGAACGAGTCTATGGCGACGTTTCGCGGTTTCGCGTTCAAATCAGCCTCGAGCCTGATGGTTGGCACATCGAATATCAAATCAAGAATCCCCTGACCAAAGGCGGGGCGCCGACATATGTCATTGACGCAGCGTCTGGGGAGATTATCTCCAAACGGTATTATCAATAGGCGGTCACAAGTCCGAATTGACCACGTTCACCCGGCATCCCGGGTCGCTCGAAACTCGCTGAACGGCCCGGCGAGTCCGGGATCGGCCGCGAGAACGGAAGGCAGCGGCGCGTCGGTCCGTTCGTAGGCCGCCCGATAAATCGGGCGGCCCTCTTTTCGGAACTTGCGTTCGAAATTCGTCAAGTAGTCCATGTCGTGTCGTGGTTCGCTCAGATCTGGCGGCGGCTGCTCGTGAAATGCAGCGCCGAGGTCGCGGACGATTTGCCGCATCACGCCGTGGTACGCTTCCACATCGGTCGCCAGCGATAGCCGGCCGCCCACGCGCAGGATCGTTCCGGCGATGTGCGCGAACTCCGGCGTGAACACGCGCCGCTTGCGATGCCGGCTCTTCCACCACGGATCTGGAAAATAGACGTGCACTGCCGCGACCGATTGCGGCGCGACACGAGCGCAACAACGATCGCGCATCCGCACAGGCGACACGGACATTGCCAATCTGCCGTTTCACCAGCCGGGTCGCGGCGTAAAGTTGATACTTGCGAACGATCTCGATGCCGAAGAAATTGACCTCCGGATGCGCCGATCCAGCCGTGGTCAGGAAAAGTCCTTTCCCGAACCCCACTTCCACTTCAACCGGATGATTGTTGCCGAACAGTTCCTGCCATACGATGGGTGGCGCCAATTCGCCACGCGGGACATCGGGCAGGAGATACGGCGCCAACTCGTCGATCGGCAGCTTCTTGGTTCGGGGCACGGCGAGCAATCATCCAGTGGGCTTGAGAGAATCGAGCGCGGCGATCGGCAAGCCCATGACCCGACACTCAAAAACGAGATCGTTGTTCACGAAGCCCTGGGCGTCGAAGAGCGTCTGCCGGCGATGGACGCGGATTCCCTTGCCGACAATGACCAGCCGGTCGCCTGGCCGTACCGGTGCGCGGAATCTGGCCTCATCGATACCGCCGAGCCCGAGAAGGTTGCCGGGACAAATGTTGTTGGTGACGGCATAGAAGCCCAACAACTGGGCGGCCGCTTCACACTGGATGACCCCCGGAAGTATCGCGAAGTTGGGGAAATGGCCATCCGCCCAGAATTCATCGGGGTGGACGTCCTTGTAGCCGGCGATGATGTGATTTGCCGCGTCCATGTACACCACGGCCGTCAAATGCTCCATGTGCCCGCGATGCGGATTCACACGACGAATCGCCTCGCGATCGGCAATCACGCGTTTCAGATCGAGCGACGCAGGGTCAATAATCAATGGCGGAGGCATGACAGTTCTTGGTCATTCCAGAAGATCGATTACTTGCGCGAGGTCCGTCAGCAGGGCGTCCGGTCGATACTGCGAATCCTTGAGCTGTTCCGTTTTCGCGACCAGTGAGTTTCGATCGCCCGCGAACAGTGCCGTTCGCATGCCCCATTTTTTAGCAGGAGAGATGTCCCGTGGCAGGCTGGACCCGATGTGCAAAATCTCGCCAGGGTCGATGCCGTGCTCGGCCATCCGTTCCGCGGCCGCCTCAAAGAGCGTATCGGACGGCTTGCGCGCGCATGCTGGAACGAATACGAACGTTGCGCCAGTGGAATGAGCGAGTCCATCTTGATCGAAGCGTCTTGCTGGGCGAGTCCGCGGGCGAGTTGCGTCGAAGTGAAGCACTGACCGTCGGCGAGCAGCCCCTGGGCAATGCCGCGATCAGCCACCGTCCGAAGCGCGTCGGCGACGTGCTCGTAGCAACCCGTGCCCTGCAGGCTGGCGTGGAAGAAATAGGCGACCTTGCGCGAGTAATCGTTCAGAGAGCCATAGAACCCCGCGTCGAATGTGTAATCCTTCTGAAACAGCTTCTTGATAATCGATTCCCAAATCCGCTCGCTCAGGATTTCCGGGTGCTTTTCCGGCGAGGAGACGAGCCGTTGTTCATCCAGGGCCTTGCGATAGATCTCGCGCATGTAATCGGCGGGCTGGCCAGGCTTACGGCTCATCGAGGCCCACATCTTGAATTCGTGGATTGTCTTGTCGAGCGCCACATTCATCAAGAGAGCATTGTCGACCTCGAACTTGAGTTCGCCCTCCGGAATGGCCAGAAGCGTGCCATAGACATTCCACAGAACCGCTCGAATGCCGAGGAGCTTGGGAAGATGGGCGCGTACCTTCGGAGGATCGGCTTTGGGTGCCGCCGGCCAAGGCAGGCCGCGGGTGTCCAGGTAGGTCGCGTACTGGTCGAGCGTGAGAGGCATGACTCGCTCAACCTATCAGTGGTGGGAATGCAGTGTCAAGTCGCGTGTGGTTGCGATTGAGTCGTTTCATCACTCACAATGGATTGCGCTGCAACCCCCGGTCAGGAGCCCTGCAACGCATTTTTGCGGGTTTCGGGCGCAAATCGTAATGGCATGGGATGTTGATTCCTTGCATTGCGCCCATTAATTGAGAATTCGCATTTCGCGCTGCTTTACGCCATCAGCTCCTTGATCACCTTCGCCGGTTCCACGCCGGTCAGGCGTTGATCGAGGCCCTGATACTTGAACGTGAACTTCTCGTGATCGATGCCCAGCAAGCGCAGAATCGTTGCATGGAAGTCGTGGACGTGGCAGGGGTCCTTGACAATGTTATAGCTGAAGTCGTCGGTCTCTCCGTAGATCGTGCCGCCCTTGGCCCCGCCGCCGGCCATCCACATGGTGAAGCAGCGCGGATGATGATCGCGGCCATAATTCTCCTTGGTCAGGCCGCCCTGTGAGTAAATCGTCCGGCCAAATTCGCCGCCCCAAATGATGAGGGTGGAATCGAGCATCCCCTTGCGCTTGAGGTCCTGCACCAATCCATAGCAAGGTTGATCGACATCCCGACATTGATCGGGCAGTCGGCCCTTGACGTTGGCGTGCGTATCCCAGTTGTTGTGGTAAATCTGCACGAAGCGTACGCCCTTTTCGACCAGCTTGCGGGCCATCAGCACGGAATTCGCAAACGTGCCGGGCTTCTTGACCTGAGGCCCATACAGTTCGAGTGTCTTGGCATCTTCCTTCGATAGGTCGGTAATCTCCGGCACGCTCGCCTGCATCTTGAACGCCATCTCGTACTGCTGAATGCGCGTGAGCGTTTCGGGATCGCCGACCTGCTGATGGTTCAACTCGTTCAACTTCTTCAAGCCATCGAGAGTCTTGCGGCGGACGTCGCGCGACACACCCGGTGGATTGTTGATGTAAAGAATGGGATCGCCCTTCGCCCGGAACGAGACGCCGGCATGCTCGCCTGAAAGATAGCCCGACGACCAAAGCCGGGCGGAAATCGCCTGCACTTGCTCCTGGTTGGACGGGACGGCGACCATCACAACAAACGTCGGCAGATTCTCGTTGAGCGAGCCGAGTCCATAACTCGCCCATGCACCGAGGCATGGCCGACCAGTGACCTGGTTGCCGGTCTGCATGAAGGTAATGGCGGGCTCATGGTTGATTGCCTCGGTCTGCATCGAGCGGATGAAGCACATATCGTCGACCATCTTGGCCTTGTTCGGCAACAATTCCGAAAGCCACATGGCGCTCTTGCCGTGCTGAGCGAACTTGTACCGGGAAGGTGCGATCGGGAAGCGAGCCTGCCCGGAGGTCATTGTTGTCAAACGCTGGCCTTTGCGCACCGAGTCGGGCAGGTCCTTGTTGTAGAAATCGAGCATCTTCGGCTTGTAATCGAAGAGGTCAATCTGACTAGGTCCGCCGACCATGTGCAGGTAGATGACGTTCTTCGCCTTGGCCGGGAAGTCCGTCTCCTTCAGTGCGGCGTGCAAGCCGGTCTTGGCGCCTGCCGCGGCTCGCTCGTTGCCGAGCAATGAGCCGAGCGCCGCCGCGCCGAGGATATTGGCGCCGCTGAAGAAGAAGTGCCGGCGCGTGATGTCGCGAATGTGGTCGGTAAAGGGGTGCATGATATCCTCGTTGCAATATTGATTCGTTTAGCGGGGACGCCGACGGCGTCCCCGCTAAGCGAGTTATTTGTTCAACACCTCATCCAGGTTCATCAATTCATTGACCAACATGGTCCACGCCGCGAGGGAGGACGGATCCAACGTCGCGTTCGGCTTCGAATCGCCCACCGCGATCAGCTTCTTCGCTTCCTCCGGCTTCGCTTTGTAGTTGGCCAGCAGGTCGCTCAGGTTTGCTTGCACGATTTTCAGCTCGTCGTCCTTGAATGGCCGGCACAAGAGGCGTCGGGCGATGAAGTCGATCTTCTGTTCGATCTTCGCGCCACCGTCTTTCAAGGCCGATTGCGCCAACACTCGGGCCGCTTCGACGAATTGCGGATCATTCAAAGTGACCAGCGCCTGGAGGGGCGTATTCGTGCGCTCACGGCGAACGGTGCAAACCTCGCGGCTCGGGGCGTTAAAGATGTCCATCGATGCCGGCGGGGCCGCTCGCTTCCAGAACGTATACATGCTTCGGCGATAGAGTTTGTCGCCGGCGTCTTTACGATAGTCGCGAGTATTGCTGCCGATCATCGCGACCGCTTCCCAGACCCCATCGGGTTGATACGGCTTCACGCTCGGGCCGCCGAGTCGCCGAACGAGCAGACCGCTTGCCTTCAGGGCGTAATCGCGGACCATCTCGGCATCCATGCGGAAGCGTGGACCACGGGAGAGCAAGCGATTCTGCGGATCCTTCTCCATTTTCTCGGCGGTGATTGTCGCCGCTTGCCGATAGGTCGCGGACATGACCAGTTGCTTGAAGAACCTCTTGATGTCCCAGCCGTTCTCGCGAAAATCGACGGCCAGCCAATCGAGCAATTCCGGATGCGAAGGCAATTCCCCCTGCACGCCAAAATCGCCGGAGGTGCGAACGATGCCGGTGCCGAAGAGTTCTTGCCAGAAGCGATTGACCGTCACGCGGGCGGTCAGCGGATGTTCGGGCCGCAACAGCCACTTCGCGAAGCCAAGTCGATTTTTCGGGTAGTCGCTCGGCATCGGCGGCAGCGATTTAGGCACCGCGGGCGTTACCTTGTCTTTGCGTTTGTCGTACTCGCCGCGGTTGAGAATGTAGGCCATGGCGGGTTCCTTGCGTTCCGACATGACCAGAGTGATCGCGCCGCGCGACCGGATCGCTGCCTCTTCTTTCTTGCGCTTGGCGAGGTCGGCAGTCAGTTGCTTGTAAGGCTGATCGGAACCGCCCAGCCAGGCCGAGAATAGCTCGTCCTGTTCTTGCGGCGTCTGCTTGGCGGCCGGCTTCGCGATAACGGCAAGGGTTCGAGCCGCCGTCGCGAGCGCGCTGACTTCAGCTGGATCAAGCCGTCGATCGTAAATTCGAACATCCTCGATCGAGACTGATTTGAGCCGTTCCGACGTATTGCGCTGGCCAAGTTTGAATGGGACATTGGTTTTTGTCGTCGATGCTGGCTTCAAGGTGGCCATCGCCACATCGGTTGGTTGCGGCTGGCCATCCAGGTAAATCGTGATCCCGGTCGCCTTTTCCGATCCGTCATAGGTGACGAAGACGTGATGCCACGCGTTCCCCGGATTCAGCGGATTCTTCATCACGACTTTGAGCGCATTGTTCGGCCACTCGTTGATAATGTGCGTGGCCAGCTTGCCGTTCTCGTACCACAGGTCCCAACCGCGATAGCCCTTCGTATTGTCCATGCGCGCGAATACCGAACCCGGCTGTTCGGGCTTCGGGAATTTCACCCAGCAGCCATAGGAGAACGATTGCTTCGCGTCGAAGTCGCCCGCCTCGGGGATTTCCAGCGTGGCTCCCGGCTTGAGGCTAAATGCCTTGGCGGCGATGTAGCCGGGCGCCCAAACGAACCCGTCCTTGAGCGTGCTCGATTTGGCCTTGCCCGCGAGCGTGTAATCAATGGCCCTGCCCTCGCCCTTGGCTAGCGGGATGTGCAGCGCGAGTCCCTTGGACGGAATGCGCTTGGTCAGTTCGTCCGGCTTGACACTTGCCAGCCACTTGTCAAAATCGATTCGCGCCGCGGTCTTTCGCGCTTCCATTCTCGACTTGATGGCGCCCACTTCTTTCACCAAAGCTTCCCAGTGCGAGCGATCTTCGGGACGAGGCACAATGAGGTTGGGCGGCGTGTCCTTGATGTTGCCGTCCATCGCCCGCTGCGTGGTGTTATTGAAGAATGCCGATATCGAGTAAAAATCGCGCTGCGTGATCGGATCGAACTTATGGTCGTGGCAAACGGCGCAGCCGGCGGTCAGGCCCATCCACGTTTGCGACACGGTTTCCGTTCGGTCGCGGGCATAGAGAACCTTGTACTCCTCGTCGATCGCTCCGCCCTCGTTGGTGGTGATGTTGCAGCGATTGAAGCCCGACGCGATTTCCTGGTCGAGCGTCGCCTTCGGCAACAGGTCGCCGGCCAATTGCTCGATCGTGAACTCGTCGAACTTCATGTTGCGGTTGAAGGCGTTGATCACCCATTCGCGATACGCCCAGATTTCCCGATAGTTATCGAAGTGGATGCCATGACTGTCGGCATAGCGGGCGGCGTCCAACCAGTAGCGGCCACGATGCTCGCCCCAGGCGGACGACTCCATCAGGTGATCCACATATTTCTCGTACCATTCGGGGGACTTGTCATTGACCACGTCGTCGACTTCCTTCGGTGTCGGCGGCAGACCCGTCAGATCGAGTGCCAAACGGCGAGCAAGGGTTCGGCGGTCGGCTTCCGGCGCGGGGGAGAGTCCGTTGGCTTCCAACTTGGCCAGGACAAATCGGTCGATCGGGTTTCGCACCCACGCTTTGTTCTTAACATCGGGTAGCGACGGCCGCGTCGGCGCGATGAACGACCAGTGTGCCTGGTACTCGGCCCCTTCGGCGATCCAGCGCTTGAGCGTTTCCTTCTGTGCCGTGGTGAGTGTTTTGTTGGTCTTGTGCGGCGGCATCACCTCGGACTTGTGCTTCGAGAAGATTCGCTCGACCAGCGGGCTCTTATCGGGCTTGCCGGGGACAATGACTTCAGCCTTCAGGGCTTCATCGCGTTTGTCGATGCGCAGGTCGGCCTTGCGGGCCGCGCTATCCGGCCCGTGGCAGGCGAAGCAATTCTCGGCGAGGATCGGCCGAACGTCGCGGTTGTACTGAATCTTGCCCGGAGCCGCGTGCACGTCGATGGCGAATAGAAGGCCGATCCCCAGTAAGCAAAACCTCATCGTCGTCTCCGTTTGGTTGATCCGTTGGTCGACGGTTGACCGTTGAAAGCGGCGGTGCGTTCGGGCAAAGCCCGCGACCAATACCTGATGCCGGAATGAATGTGGCGGGACATTGCGAGCTTGGCTTCCTTCGCACTTCCGGCTCGTAGCGCCTCGACAATTGCCAAATGTTCGCCGGATTCCTGGGCGAGCCGTCGAAAGTCGTTCTTTTCTTCGTCACGCTCCCAGGCGATGTCGCGAAACGCTCGGAACAGCGTCTTCAGTCGACCGATTTCGCGAGCAAGGAACGCATTGCCACACGATTCGGCAATCAGATCGTGCAGCCGGGTGTCGATGTCGCGAGCTTTCGGAATGAACGATGGGCCCGGATTGCGCACGGCCATCATCCGCCGCAGTTCGCTGGCCAGGGCATCGAGATCGGCCAATTCAATCCGGCCGCACGCCAGCCGCGTCGCCTCGCATTCGAGCACCCGGCGCACCTGGCAGACCTCGCGGACTTCGTGTCGCGAGATGCGCCGGACAACTGCCCCCCGATTGGGCATCAGATCGATAATGCCCATGCCGGACAAGAGGATCAACGCTTCGCGGATCGGCGTGTGGCTGACGCCAAAACGGTCAGCCAGATCCTGCGTGACCAGATGCTCTCCCGCCCGGACACGGCCGGTGAAGACGTCGGAAAGCAGCGATTGCACCAAGGCAGCCCGACGGTGGCCGCGGTTGGAGTCAAATGTGGTTGGCAAAGGTCAAACCAAACGGGGCGACATTACCAAGGTGGGATACCAGGCGGGATTCTATCTACTGCATCTAAGATTCTATAGAACCGAATCGGCATTGTCGAGTCGAAATCGGAACGAAATCACCGGGCGCGATTCGGCAACAACGAGCCGAAGCTTGAGGCCTTCGCGAAGGCGACGCGGGACTGCGCATGTTTCGCCGTCGCCTTCGCCGAGCGAAAGGCGATTATGACGCTGATTCATGCGCAAGCGATCCGCTTCGCGCCAAAGCGCCTGATTGCGGCGGAATCGCGCACGTGACATAGCAGATCGGAGCCACACAGCTGCTTGGCGTCGACCACCTGTCTCGTCGTCTCTGCTCAGCCGAGTGGCTGGGCCACTCCTCATCATTTGAGCCGTTGCATCGAACACAATTCCACTTGGGGCGCAAATCAAGCGTGGCCGCGAGACGGAATGACGGTCCGAGCGGAAATGAACAAATAGCGTGCCAGACAACGAGTTATGTCCAATCGGATCTCCGCCGCAATTCATTTTAATGGTTCGCGGTTTGCAGATTGGTCCCGCCGCCAAAACGCCCCAGGCTTGAGGTTCCTTGAATCCTGGAGAACTTGAATGACAGTCCGCAATAATCTCTGGCGTCGGTCGAGCCCGCTAGCCATTGAACGACTGGAAGCACGAGACAATCCGAATGGAACGGTGACGGCGGCGCTATCGGCCAGTGGCATGCTTTCGCTGACCGGCGATATCAATGACAACGATGTGCAAATCGCGGTGAGCGGCAGCGGCGCGATCGTGACGGGGTTAAATGGCACGATGATCAGCGCCAATGGAACTACCGGCGCAACGGCCACATTGGATGGCAATGTCGCAGCTCTGAATGCGAATCTGAAAGGCGGCAATGATCATTTGGCGATCGACTCGAGCGCCGCGTTTTTGCTTTCGGGCAGCGCATCAGTCGACCTGGGGGCCGGCGACAATACGCTCGACCTTTCGACCAGTGATCAATTCCACATTGGCGGCAACCTCCGCGTCCGGGCAGCAGCCGGTCTGGACACCATCCATGTGAGTGGCGGCCTGAACAGCGCCATCGAGGGGAACGCAAACATTTCCCTGGGGGCTGGCGGCACGGCGGTCGACCTGGAAAGCCTCGCCATCAATGGTCATGCCGGCGTCAGTATTTCGAGCGGCTTGGGCGTCGACCAAGTCACACTGAATGGGGTGCTGATCACGAAGGGTGGCGCGTCGATATCCAGTGGAATCGATCAGTTGACCGTGAATGTAAACGGGACCGACAGTATCGCCGGGCGGCTGAGCATCAATGGCCGGTCCGGTGTCGATGTCAATATCGCCGGCGGTTCGTTGGGCGGCCTAAGCGTCAACGGCGGTGCAAATGCCAGCACGAACGTGAATGTAAGCGATTCCGCCACGGTAAATGGCAACTTCCGAGTCAGCGGCTTCAATGTCGATGTCGAATCCAATTCGGGCACGCTGGCGATCAACGGGAATGCCGACGTGAACGCCCGCGCCCAAGCAACCGTGAACGCCACCGCTGCCAGCTTGACCGTGAGCAGGAATCTCCGCATCGGCGCCCGCGACCACGTGAACCTGAACCTTGGCACAAGCGGCGCTGCCAGCATTGGCGGCGGCCTCGGGGTTAATGGCGGAATCAATGCGGATTCCATCACTGCCAATGGCAACCTGAGCCTGGGCGGCAACCTGGGCTTAATCCTGCATGGCGGGGATAACACAGTGTCTCTGCTGGGTGCCGGGACCGACTTGAATGTGCACGGCAACCTCGTGGTCATCGGCGGCAGCGGCGATGACACGGTTACCCTCGATCAGGTCAAAGTGAATGGCCGGACCATTGTCGCCCTCGGAGCGGGCACCGATACCTTTACCGTTCGCAACGGCACGGTCTTTAGTGGACGGGCATTGATCGATCTTGGCGCCGGCGCCGATGTGCTGGCGCTGGCAAACAACATCGGCGCGACCGGGAATGTGGCCTTCCACAGCCAGACAATCATCAACGCTGGCGCGGGTGATGACACGTTGAATCTCGGACTGTCGATTTTGGCAGGCGGAAACGCGGACACTGCGGTCGTGTTCAATGCGCCCGGCAACTTCCTGATTGCCGGGATCGGAACCGATGTCTTTACTTCGCTGAATTCTCAGATCATCGGCACTCTGGGGATTTTTGGTCTGCCCTAAAATGCCTAATACGTGAAGAGAGCCGCGCGGCATGCGCGGCTCTCTTCACATTGAGCTTACCCCCGTTCAAGCGTTTCAATTCTTTGCAGGCGTCAGCTGCATCGGCTCTTTGATGATTTCGTTGACGGACTTCCCCGACGGGATCATCGGCAGCACGTGTTCCTGATATGGGACGTGCACGTTCAAAACGTAGGGTCCCTCGCTGGCGATCATTTCTTCGAGGGCTCCATCCAGATCGGCTTTTGCAATAACTGAGCGCGATTGCACGCCGAACCCGCGGGCGATGGTGTCGAAATCCGGATAGGGGTCCGCATCCTTGCCGGCGCCGAGGTACGTGTGCCCGCGATTGCCGCCATGGAACCGGTCCTCCCATTGCACGACCATGCCGAGATGCTGATTGTTGAGCAGTAGAACCTTGACCGGAATCTTCTCGACATGGGCACAGGCCAATTCCTGGATATTCATCAGGAACGAGCCGTCGCCATCGATGTCAACGACCAGCGACTTGGGATTGGCGACCTGCGCCCCCATGGCCGCCGGCAGGCCGAAACCCATCGTGCCAAGGCCGCCCGAAGTGACCCAGTGTCGCGGCACATTAAACGGGAAGATACTGCGCCGCCCACATTTGATGTTGGCCGACGCCGGTCGTCACGATCGTGTTGTCGCTGAGTTTTTTCTTCTTGACCAGTTGAGCCAATCGCTGGATCGCATATTGCGGCAGGATCGCGTCCGACCGATCGGCAAAGTGCAACGGCTCTTCGGCCCGCCATTTATCGATTTGCCGCATCCAGTCGGGATAGCGTCCACCGCCGATGAGGTCGGCATTCTTTTCTTCTTTCAGCAGCTTGTTGAGTCCCTCGAGCGCCGACGCAGGTCGCCATGCAGCGGCACATGAGCGTACTTGTTCTTATTGAGTTCGCTGGGGTCGATGTCGATATGGACAATTCGCCCGTGCTTGGCGAACTCTTCCAATTTGCCGGTCACCCGGTCGTCGAACCGGACGCCAAACGCGAGCAGCAAGTCCGCTTGATTGACCGCGTAATTCGCGAACACGGTGCCATGCATGCCAAGCATGTGCAGGCACAGGTAGTGGTCGTGCGGAAAGCCGCCGAGTCCGTGCAACGTGAGCGCGATGGGAATGCCGGTCGTTTCCGAGAATTCCCTCAGTGCCGCCGCGGAACCGCTGTGAATGATGCCGCCGCCGCCATAAATGATCGGCTTCCGCGCTCGGCGGATTTCATCGATAACGCGATGTAAGTCTTTCGGCTCGGCCGCCCGATAGGGGCGATAGCCGGGCAAATTCATGGCGGGGTTCCAGTCGGGCACGACTTCGATTTGCTGGACGTCCTTGGGAACATCGACGATCACCGGTCCCGGCCGGCCGGTACTGGCGATGTGGAACGCTTCCTTCATGACCCGGGTGATGTCGCCGGTTCGCTGAATCAGGTAATGGTGTTTCGTAATCGGCCGGCAGATTTCCACGATCGGCGTTTCCTGGAACGCGTCGGAGCCGATGAATTTGGTGCCGACCTGGCCCGTGATGGCGACCATTGGTACCGAGTCCAACTTGGCGTCGGCAAGCACGGTGACGAAGTTAGTGGCGCCGGGCCCACTGGTTGCCATGCAAACGCCGACTTTGCCGGTGGTGCGCGCATACCCCTGGGCCATGAATCCGCCGCCCTGCTCGTGCCGGGGGAGTATCGTGCGAATCTTGTCGGGCACCTTGGTGAGCGCCTGATGCAACGGCATGCTGGCGCCGCCGGGATAGGCGAAGACGATATCAACGCCGTGTTGGATCAGTGACTGCACCAGGATATCGGCCCCGTTCATGGGGAGTTTGGGGGAGGAGGCCATTTTCAAAGCCTTTGTGGACGTACAGTTGCTGACCCGCCGAAATGGACGGCAGGCTCGATAAACCGGCATTATAGAGATTCGTCACAAGCCGATGAAAAAGTGTGCCAAAACCACGCTACTTGCTTTATCGGACGGACGCGCCATGAGGGCCTCAAACGCCTTCGAAAATTGCCCATCGGCGGAACGAGACATTGACAGCCGCTCCCCCTGGAGGAAGATAGGATAGATTGGCGGTTTACGACGATTTCGAATGGTAAGCATGTCACCATTCGGAAGCGACCCTGACAGCAGGAAGACGTCAGTTCTCGTACGCCGGTGTTAATCACCTTTCGGCCGGCAACAGAAAGCTCGCAATTCCCATGAAGACGATCAATCTGACTTTGCGCTCTTTGGAACCGCGCGTCACGCCATCCACCATCACGGTCACTTCACTCGCCGATGCGGGTGCGGGAAGTCTTCGCGCGGCTCTCGCGACTGCCGATGCGTTGCCGGGGAAGGACACGATCAATTTCCACCTTCCGGCGCCGCCGGTCAATAGCGAGAACATGATCACACTCACGACCGGTGCGTTGACCAGCAACGGAAATGTCGCGATCGCTGGGCCCGGCGCGGGCAAGCTGATTGTGAACGGCAATGCCGCCAGTAGCGTGTTCGCCTTCGATGACGACAGCCTCGCAACCGATAGCCTCGTCACGATCAGCGGATTGTCAATCGTGAACGGGAAGTCTGCAGTATTCGGCGGCGGCGTCGTCTCTGCGGAATCGCTGAATCTCAAGAACGTCGTTGTTTCAGGAAATCAAGCTTCTGTAGAGGGTGGGGGAATCTGGGTTTCTGGTCTCCAGGGCGCCCGCTCTGTCAGCATCAGTGGCTGCTTAATCGCAAATAACTCGGCTAATAGTTTCGGCGGCCTCAGCATTTTCGACGTCGGTTCTCTTTCCATCGTCAAGTCCACGATCAGCGGCAATACAGCAACCAACGGCGGGGGCGGCGGCCATCTGTCGATTGGTGCCACGGGCACCAAGCTTTCGGTGACCGGTAGCACAATCACGGGCAACTCCGCCAGTTTTGGCGGCGGCCTGATTGTGTCGGACGCCACGGCATCCGCCAAGGTGAAAGCAACCATCAGCGGCTGCACCATCGCGAACAATACGTCGACGAGCACCGACGGCACTTCTGGCGGCGGCGGCCTCTCTTTAAGTACGGGCGATTTTCTCATCTCCAACTCCACGATCTGCAATAACTCGGCTGTCTACGTCGGGGGCGGCATCCAGGTGACCGGCTTCGCGTCGCTGTCCATCTCCAAGAGCAGCATCAACGGCAATCGGACGACGGCCACCACGAATGCTGCGAACCAGGGTGGCGGAGGAATCGACATTGAAGACACGGGCTCAGGCACTCTCAAGCCGGCGGCCATTTCGGGATGCTCGATTGCTGACAATAGCAGCGCTCAATACGGCGGCGGTCTTCTCGCCACGAATGGCGTCAAGCTGACCATCACCGGCTCCAAGTTCAGTTCGAACAGCGCCGCCAGCGACGGTGGCGGCCTGCGCACGGATGGTACCGCCGCGAACCGGGTTGACCTATCCATCAGTGGCAGCACGTTCTCCAGCAACTTCGCCGGCTTCAGCGGCGGCGGCATGACGTCGAACGGCGACGGGCTCACTTCGATCTCGGCATCAAAGTTTGTAGGCAACAGCAGCTTCAAGGGTGGCGGCATTGAAGTAAGCAACGGTGGCGCAACGAACGGGTTTGTCATGCAGAACTCAATAATAACCAACAATACCGCTTCGTACGGTGCCGGCTTGGACCTTGAGTCGTGCGCGGACTTCCACATTTCCGGAGGATCGATTACGAACAACTCAGGCGTCCTTGGTGCAGGGATTCGAGCCGCCCACTCTTCCGGAAGCATCAAGGGGGTGTCGATCTCAGGAAACGCGGCCAGCGGCGTGGGCGGCGGTATTTCTCAATTCGGAGGAACGGTTGTCGTGCAGGCCGCGAAAGTGCAAGGGAACACCGCCCAGCTAAATCCCGACTTCGACGGCGCGTTTACCTTCGTTTAGCCGCGCTCTGCATCGGATCGCAAGACACCTGGCACGTCCCGCAGTGCCGCATCCGGCAACACGAACGACGAGTCGAGCGTTTCGCCCGGCTCGTTGATCAAATCCGGATGCACGATGCCGGGCAACTCTGTCTCGGTGAAGAAACCGGGCGGAGAGACTCGTCGGGTAGCGATCGCAGTCGAAGGTGCATAAAGACAGGACAAGCCATTGACAGAAGCCACCAGTAGCGGAAGATAGCAAAACATTGGCGGTTTACGACGATTTCGGATATCGGAGCTTCGACTATCCGGAAGCGATTCTGACGAGCAGGACGACGTTGGTTCTCGTAGGCCGGTGTCCATCATTTTTTGACCGGCAACAGAAAGCTCGCAATTCTCATGAAGACGATCACTCTGACCTTGCGGTCATTGGAACCGCGCGTCACTCCATCCACCGTCACGGTTACCACCACGGCGGATTCCGGCGCTGGCAGCCTTCGCGCTGCACTCTTGACGGCTGACGCCTTGCCAGGGAAGGACACGATCAAGTTTCACCTGACGCCGGCGGCCGCCGGCACGGAGAACATCATCACGTTGACGAGCGGCGTGCTGAAAAGCAAGGGTGACGTCACGATCACAGGGCCGGGCGCGGGCAAGCTGATCGTCAACGGCAATGCCGCCAGTGGTGTCTTCTCTTTCGATGACGTCACTACAACCGACCACCCGGCGACGATCAGCGGATTGTCAATCGTGAATGGGAAGGCCACGAACAGTGGCGGTGGAGTTTTCTCGAACGAATCGCTTACACTCAAGAACGTGGTGATTTCCGGTAATCAGGCTGATATAGCGGGCGGAGTCTGGGTTTCCGGTTCCAACGGCGCCGCAATCTGCCAGCATTAGCAACTGCTTGATCACAAACAATTCTGCCACGAGCGTCATCGGAGGCGCCGCTCTTTCCTCGCTCAAATCCGCTTCGATCGTCAACTCCACGATCAGCGGCAATACGGCAGCTTCTTCAGGCTGCGGCGGCGCCTACCTGTCTCTCAATAACGCGGGCACCAAGCTTTCGGTCACGGGATGCCTGATAACGGGCAACTCCGCCGGTGCCGGTGGAGGCGGCCTGTTTGTGAGGGACTACGCAACATCGCCCAAGGTGAAGGCAATCATAAGCGGCTGCACTATCGCCAACAATACGTCGAAGGGCACAGACGGTACTATCGGGGGTGGCGGTCTCTACCTGAACAGCGGAAATTTCTCGGTCTCCAATTGCACGATCAGCAACAACTCGGCCGTATATCTTGGCGGCGGCATGCAGGTGAAGGGCTTCGCGTCGCTGACAATCTCCAAGTGTACCGTGAGTGGGAATCGAACGACGGCCACGAATGCCCCTGGCCAGGGTGGCGGCGGTATCTCAATCGATGGTGGTGGCACTGCTTCTTTGATTCCGGCGACAATCAGTAGCTCAACCTTCTCAAGCAACAGTAGCGCGTACTTTGGAGGGGGCGTTCTCGCTGGAAATGGCGTAAGTCTAACGATCTCCGGGAGCAAGTTCACGTCGAACCGTGCTGCAAACGACGGAGGGGGCTTGGCGACCTTCGGCACGGGGGTGAGTAAAGTTGATACCACGATCAAAGGAGGCACTTTTGCCGGCAACAGTTCGGCTCATCATGGTGGCGGGATTTCAGCGAACGGCGGAGGAACGCTGTCGGTTACGGGGACAAAAGTCCTCGGAAACAAGGCCGACCTCGGAGGGGGCATACATATCATCAGTAGTGCCGCCACCAATGGGGCTCTGTTCAAAAACGCTATAATAGCCGACAATTTCGCCCGGATCGGCGGCGGGATCCGGATCTCGGGGACTTCCGACTTTCATATCACTGGCGGTTCAGTCACTAACAATTACGCTTCGGACACAGGCGGCGGCATTCGCGTTTTCGACTCGTCGGGCAGTGTTCAGGGCACTTCCGTAACAGGCAACGTGGCCGTTGCGTCGGGCGGAGGATTCTTTATCGGCGGGACGGGGACCTCCGCCGTGCAGATCTCCAAGGTTTTCGGAAACACCGCACCCGCGAATCCGGACATCGACGGGCCCTTTACTCCGATCTAATCTTGGGTCATATCGGGACGTAATTCATGCGGCACATCCCGCAGTGCCGCATCGGGCAACACGAACGACGAGTCGAGCGTATCGCCCGGATCGTTGATCAAATCCGGATGGACGATGCCGGGCAGCACCGTCACTGCAAAGATCTCCTGCACCGCCCCCTCGAATTGCAAGAACGCGACCGTGCGGCCATTGCGGATATCCACCACCCACACGCCGCACGCTCTTTCCTTCTCGGGGAGTTGCTCGACAAGCGGAATCCCGCTGAACACGGCGCTTTTGCGCACTTGCGACAGGCCGATGAACGCCAGGTTCCCGAAGAAATCGAGGCCGCGAGTGAACCCCGGCAGTCTGGCCACGATCTCGGTTCGACCGGTCGCAAGATCAGCAGTCGATAATGTCCCGTGGCCGCTCTCCAGCAGCCAGAACTTGTCGGCATAAGTGCGTGGCGAGTGCGGCATCGACAGACCGCGTATGAGCGTCTCCCCGGAATCGACGTCCAGCAGCAAGCCGCCATCGCGTTTGTTGTCGCGCCAGCCCCCGGCCTTGTCGGTTGCGCCGAGACATGTCACGTACTTCACGCGTCCATCCACCACGGCCATTCCGTTCAGGTGGCAGCGGTCCTCGGGCGAAAGCTCGGTTATGAATGGCGGACGCCAGCGTGGCACGAAGCTATGGTCGGCGTCGAACGTACACAGGCACGAAAATCGCGTGTTGACGGCCCAAAGTTCACAGCCGATCCAGGCGATCTCGTGAATGCGAATGTCCCCGCTGTAGCGCGTCTGCCGCGGCATGAACGCGGCGTCGCACTCGCCTTTCGGCTCGAGTTTCGGAGCCACGTCGGGCTGATTGCAGAATTCCCAAACCTCGTGCTTGGTGCCGATCGCGAGCCGGCCGGTTTCCGGCTGATATGCCACGCCCATCGGGCTGAAGAACTGGCGGAAGTGGGTATTGAGCGTGTCGCCCTGAGCACGAACGAGAATCAACTTCCCGGCCTGGTAGGTTGAGACGACCAGCGAGATCCCGAAGTGCCGCAGGAGAGCAGGAAAATTGCTCGTGTGGCTGCTGGTGAAGGAGTCGTCTTCCTTAGCAGCTTCGGTCTTCACGAACATGTCCGAGATGGATTGTGTCATGCGGAACTGTGCAGGTTCGTGGTTCAGGAGAGATTATTGGTTACGAATCGGTTCTCCGCAAGGGAGACGGGTAGTCGAACTGGGTGACTTTGGCGTGGACTCCGACTTCGAATAGTGACAAACTCGCGAGACATTGCAAGAATACTCGTGGAGGTTCGCATGATTAAGAAGATTCGGATCCGAAACTTTCGAAGTTTGGTTGACGTCGAGGTCGATCTGGCTCCTCTGACAGTCCTGATCGGGTTGAGTGGGACCGGAAAGACCAACTTCGTTCGTTCGATTCGGTTTCTCCGAAACTGTCTGAATTCGCGAGCCATCAACCTGAATGCTCCGGGCGAAAGCGGCCCGATACTCCACGTCGATCATCCCAAGGCGTCCCTGGCGTTCGATCTGGTCTTTAGCGTCGAGCAGGGGGGTCCAGATTACGCTTACTCCCTTCATCGAAATCCTTCCGGACAGCTAGAAGAGTCTCTGAAGGCGGGACAAACTTTTCTCTTCCAACACGCGAACAACAAGTGGGTTGTGGCTCCAGAAGTCGTCCCACTCCCTCCGCCAAACGGGGTCATGTTGGGTGCGATTCCAGGGCTTCAAGAGTCGACCTTTGCTTACGTCAGTCTGCGATCTGGAATTGGTTGTTATGACTTTCCTGGCAACGTATTGGAAGGAGATGGCCGAAGGGAAGAGAAAGCGGATAGCGGCTTCTCTGATCGCGGTGAGAACTACTTGCAAGTCGCCGAGCGAATTCTCTCGGACCTGAGTAAGGCGAAGAATTGGAGGAGAATTGCAGATGGGATGAGAACTTTGAATCGGGCCGTTGTGAACCTCACGCTGAATGTTCCAACACCCGATCGACTCGACGTTTCACATCAGTTGAACGGCCGTCGCCTGTCAATGGATACGCGTTTAGAATCGGAAGGCTTCCGTCGATTTCTCGCGCATCTCCTTGCGCTTTACCAGACTCCTTCAAAGCAGACGCTGCTATTCGAACACCCGGAGTCCGGTCTCCATCCGGGCGCGTTGGAGTCGTTAGCGAATGAGTTCAAATCGTGTCCGCGCGATGGTCGGGGGCAGGTGATTCTTACCACGCACAGCCCTCAATTGCTTGACTATTTTCCTCCCGAGTCCATCCGCGTTGTCTCGATGAAGAAACTCGAGTCATCGATCGGCCCGGTAGCGCCGGAGCAGATGGACGCGTTACGAGAGCACCTCCTAAGGCCAGGCGAACTGCTTACGGTCGATCCGGCACGAACTCAGGGCGAACTGGCTGAGGTGCCTGAATGAAGCGATTGGTGCTACTCGTCGAGGGACAAGGGGATGTCGCCGCCTGCCCGTCGCTTGTGGGTGAACTTTTGACCAAGCTCCCCGAGAATTTGCAGGGGCAGTTGTTTCTCGACAATGCGCCGATGAAGATAGGAGGAGTTCACCAGATTACCGGCTCGCGGCAAGCGGACCTCGTGCGTCATCTCGGAAACGCGAACAAGCGTCCAAAGCTTGGTGCTGCGCTATTGATTCTCGACGGTGACGCCGAACGAGTGGAGGGGCAACCGTTCTGCCCTGTCGAGACTGCCCGTGTTCTCGCCCAACGCGCAGTTGGTGCTGGTGCGGGATCGACATTCTCCTTCGCGGCTGTGTTCCTTCGCCAGGAATTTGAGTCGCTGTTCATTGCACTCGCGAGCCAACTACCAGAACTGAAGGCCGTCGCCGAACCTCCAGCCCAGCCCGAAGAGTCGCCACGCGATGCAAAAGGCTGGCTGCATGACAATCTGACCAACGGATACAACCCTACTCAGCATCAATTGGAATTAACAAGGGCGGTTCGGGATTGGGTGCCGGCCGCGCAACTGCGATCTTTTCGCCGATTGGAGAGTGCACTCGCTCAACTCGCGATGGCGATTGCCAGCGGCCAACACATCACTTCTCCATGCCCACCGACCACTGGCGAACTCTAATCGATTTGGAGGACTTGTCGTGCGCCAGAACCCATTCGTCATCTCACGCGTCACTATAATCGCTGAAACTTTCGCCAGAAGAACCCGGAGCCGCGACGATGGCCGACGAGAACGCCCAGGGCAAGCAGCCCGCTGGCAACGACAAACAGAAGAAGCAGCAAAAGGGCGGCGGCACGCCTCCGAAGGACGACAAGAAGATCACCCCTCGCGCGGAAGATTACAGTCAATGGTACCTCGACATCGTCCGTCGAGCGGAACTGGCCGAGAACTCGGACGTCCGCGGCTGCATGGTCATCAAGCCGAATGGCTACGCTCTTTGGGAAAACATGCAGCGGGCCATCGACGGCCTTTTCAAGGCTACCGGGCATGTTAACGCCTATTTCCCCCTCTTCATTCCCAAGAGCTTCTTCCAGAAGGAAGAGCAGATGGCCGAGGGTTTTGCCAAGGAATGCGCCGTCGTCACGCACTATCGGCTCAAATCGAAGGACGGCAAGATCGAAGTCGATCCGGAGGCGAAGCTCGAAGAGGAATTGATCGTTCGACCGACTTCCGAAACGATCATCTGGAACACTTATCGCGGATGGATTCAAAGCTATCGCGATCTGCCTTTGCTCATCAATCAATGGTGCAATGTCGTTCGCTGGGAGATGCGGACCCGGCTTTTTCTCCGCACGTCTGAGTTTCTCTGGCAGGAAGGGCACACCGCCCACGCGACCGCCAAAGAGGCCGAGGAAGAGACGTTGCGCATGGTGAACGTCTATCGCCAGTTTGCCGAAGAGTGGATGGCCATGCCGGTGCTGGTCGGTCCGAAGAGCGAAGGGCAAAAATTCCCCGGCGCCATTTACACGCTCTGCATCGAAGCCTTGATGCAAGATGGCAAGGCGTTGCAGGCGGGGACGAGCCATTTCCTCGGGCAGAATTTCTCGAAGGCATTCGACGTGCAATTCACCGCTGAGGATGGCAAGCGCGAATATCCCTGGGCGACGAGCTGGGGGGCTTCGACGCGCCTGATCGGCGGATTGATCATGACCCATTCGGACGACAACGGCCTGGTCGTTCCACCGCGATTGGCGTCAACGCATGTCGTCGTTTGTCCGATGGGTCGCAACGACGAAGAACGCGCTCCGTGCATCGTCGCGGCGGAGAAGCTGGCACGAGCGTTGATGGAATTGCCTCGCGATGATTTCTTCGGCTATCAACAGTTGCGGGTGAAGATCGATCGTGACTTCAAGAACATGCCCGGCCACCGCTTTGCCGAGTGGGAATTGCGTGGCGTACCCGTGCGCGTGGAGATTGGCCCCAAGGATATCGAGAAGAGCGCCTGCGTCTTGGCCCGTCGCGACGTTCCGGGCAAGGAAGGCAAGACAATGGGCGTGCCACTCGATGGGGCGGCGAAGCAGATCGATGCACTGCTGCGAGACATTCAGAAAAACTTGTTCGACCGTGCGAAGCGATTCCGCGATACGACCATGCGAACGGCGAACAGCTACGACGAATTCAAGCAGATGATCGAGCAGCCCGGCTTCATCTGGGCCCACTGGGACGGCACCCGCGAAACCGAGGACAAGATTCAGGAAGAAACGAAAGCGACCATCCGCGTCATTCCATTTGACGGACCGAAGGAACCCGGCCAGTGCATGGTCACCGGCAAGCCGAGTGAACGGCGCGTGGTGTTTGCAAGGGCCTATTAGTCGCTTGCGGCGTAGCACGAGCCCGCTACGCCGCAAGCGACGGCCATTGCAAGCGGCGGCCACTACAGGATGTACTTGCTCAGATCTTCCTTCTGCAGGATCGGCGACAACCTTTCGCGGACATAGTTGCCGTCGATTCGCACATGCTTGGCTGGCAAGTCGGGGCCCTGGAAACTTACTTCCTCAATCACCCTCTCCATGATCGTGTGCAATCGGCGAGCGCCGATGTTTTGGGCCGTGCGATTCACTTCGTAGGCGATGTCGGCCAGAGCCTCGATGCCGTCGTGTGTGAATTCGATGGTCAAGCCTTCGGTTGCGAGCAATTCCGCGTATTGCTTGGTAATCGCATGCTTTGGTTCCGTCAAAATGCGCAGGAAATCGTTGCGCGTCAAATCGGTGAGTTCGACACGAATCGGGAAACGCCCCTGGAGTTCGGGCATCAAGTCGGCCGGCTTCGATACGTGAAAAGCCCCCGCGGCAATGAAGAGCACGTGGTCCGTCCGCACCGGTCCGTACTTGGTGTTGACGGTCGTCCCTTCCACAACCGGCAGCAAATCGCGTTGCACGCCTTGCCGCGAGACGTCGGGACCGTGGCCGGACGATGGACCGCAGACTTTGTCGAGTTCATCGAGGAAGATGATCCCCTGGTTTTCAATCAAATCGACGGCCTTTTCAACCACGGCGGCTCGATCGATCAAGGCTTCCGTTTCTTGTTCCATCAAGATTCGTCGTGCTTCCGCGACGGTCACTTGCCGGGGGCCGGGCTGTTTGGGAATCAGGTTCTGCAACATGTCCTGCAAATCCATCTGCATGTTCTCAGCGCCGAAGGCGGAGAGCATCTGGATTTGCGGGCCGGCTTTTTGCTCGGGGACCAGTTCGACTTGCTTTTCTTCCAATTCGCCCGCGTCGAGCATGGCCCGGAACTTGTCTCGCGTGCGTTGCTGGCGTTCGGCGTCTTCGGGCTCTTCCGGCGGCGACCAGCCTTTGTTCGGGATCAAGAGGTCGAGCAGCTTTTCGGTGACGCGTTCCTTCGCCTTCTCAATGACCTGCTCGCGCTGCTGCTGCTTGACCAGGCCGACGGCCGCTTCGGTGAGATCGCGAACCATGCTTTCGACATCGCGGCCGACATAGCCGACTTCGGTGTATTTGGTCGCTTCGACCTTGATGAACGGCGCCCCGACCAGTTGGGCGAGCCGGCGGGCAATCTCGGTTTTGCCAACGCCCGTGGGCCCGATCATGATGATGTTCTTCGGCGTCACATCCTGGCGCAATTCGGGCGTGAGCTGTTGCCGTCGCCAGCGATTGCGAATGGCGACCGCAACCGCTCGCTTGGCGGCATCTTGGCCGACGATATAGCGATCGAGTTCGGCGACGATTTGTCGAGGGGTCAGGTTGTCAGTCATGGTGTTCCTGGGACGTGCCATTCGCGGATTCCGGAGCCGTGCGGCGGAGTTCTTCGAGAATTTCGGCCGGGGTCAGCCAGACGACCTTGCCTTCTCTGGAGACGCAGACCGAGTGGCCGAGTAAGGCGCTCTCGCGAAGCGCTTTGCGAACTCCCGTCTTAATGGCGCGAGTGCGATCGTCAATGGAAACGTTCTTGCGCATGGTTTACCGCCTCTTGAAGAATCAGCCAACGGCCTTCGTTTGCCAATTCTGGGTATCCGCTGCCTGATCCAGCCGCGATCAGCACTGGGTCGTTGCTGCTATTGTCGTAGAGAAACCACGAGTCAGCTAGGCTTCGGTAATCGCCCCAGAAATTATGCAGACTCCGATAATAACGCTGCCGAATCGTCGGCTCCGGGATGCTGTGCCCACCACGGCGCACCTGCGCCCGTACGCGTTCGACTGCCAAATCAGGCGAGTCGAGCCAGAAGTAGTACAACTCAATCACATAGCCATTCTGACGCAATTCCTTGAGAAACGACAGATAGCTTCTGCCTGCCAGGGTCGTCTCGAACGCAAAGTCTGCTTGTGTCGATTGCAACTCGTGCAATCTTTGCAGGGTCATTCGTCCAGCCTCGAACGCCACCGTCTCGGGCTGAAAGGCGTTGAGACCGCGTGCAATCGTGTCCGCATTCACGAATGACATCACTTCGAGTTGACCCGCAAGGAGTCGCTGAGACGACGTCGTCTTTCCGGCGCCGTTGATACCGCCGAGTACGATCGCTACGGGTTGTTCCGGCGGCATTCACTTCCCTCGTTCGTGCTCGCCGTTGGCGAGCACGCTAAACGGCTAAGCAACTAAACGGATTCAACCCACCTCCACGACATCAATGTTCCGGTTTGTGTATATGCAAATGTCCCCCGCGATGTCGAGTGACTTCTTGACGATCTCCGTCGCGCTCAGAGTGGAATGCGCCATCAGCGCTCGGGCGGCTGCCAGGGCATATGATCCGCCAGAGCCAATCGCCAACACATTATCCGTTGGCTGAATGACGTCGCCAGTGCCGCTGATGAGCAACAGGTCATTGCGATCGAGGGCGATCATCATCGCTTCGAGTCGCCGTAGCATGCGATCGGTGCGCCATTCTTTGGCCAGCTCGGTTGCGGCACGCGGAACCGATCCTTGATGATCGCGCAATTTGGCCTCGAAGCGTTCGAGCAACGCAAACGCATCCGCCGACGCTCCCGCAAAGCCGACGAGCACCTTGCCGTCGTAGAGCTTGCGAATCTTGTGGGCATCACTTTTCATGACGACGTTGCCCAGCGTCACCTGGCCGTCGCCGCCAATGGCGGCCTTCCCGTTGTGCCGGAGGGCCAAAATCGTCGTCGCACGCATTCGCGGCATGTTCGCCTCGGAATTCAGATGTCCCGAAAGAACGGGACGTCGAAATCGGCCAAACTCGTTTGCAAGACCCGTATGACATAATAGTGGACCGCAGGGCAAGGATTTGATTGAAGATGGGGGTTGGGCAAGCGAATAATGGGATGAATCGGGAGGCGGACGGTCCTCCCAAGGGGAAATCGTATGTTCTCGCAAATACGACGATTCGGGCTACTAGCGATGGCGGCGGCATATTGCCTCGCTTCGACTGCCAGTGCGGATCGCGCACCGGCGCAAATCCCAGCCAAGCTAATCGTCGAGGACAAGGCCAAGCTATTCACCGACGATGCGGTCGACAAAGCTAAGAAGATCATTTCGGAGAATAAAGGCTCCGTGGAGCGCGAAGTCCACATCGAGACCTACAGCAAGCTTTCCGATGCGGATTTGAAGAGATTCAACGAAGTCAAGAACGACCGATCCAAGAGAGAGGCGTTCTGGCGCGAATGGACCAAGAACAAGGCGTCCGGTGAGAAAGGTGTTGTCATCGCCATTAACTATCAGCCGGGGCACGTGTCGGTGATAGTCAGCGAGACAATGGCCAAGTTCTTTACCCGCGATGACCGGGAGGAAGTTCAGTCTCGATTCGTCAACAAGTTCAAAGAAGCGAAGGCTGCCAAAACGCCAGCCGAGCAGAAGAAGCTACACGACGACGGTCTGATATCGGCGATGGAGTATACAAGCCGGCATCTACCCGCGTCGTTCGGCACCAACCAAGTTGATCACAAAATCACACCGACAAAGAACGATAATGGTCAGCACGCCGGGAACAGCGGCTGGGGCATCGGCGGTTGGATTTGCCTGGCGATTAGCGTCTTGCTCGGCGTTTGGCTGATTGTCTCTCTCGTTCGGGCCTTTGCCGGGGGCGGGGGCGGCGGCTACGGCGGTGGCGGCTACGGCGGTGGCGGCTACGGCGGTGGTGGATTCTTCCCGAGCCTCCTAGGCGGAATGTTCGGCGCTGCGGCCGGTATGTGGATGTACGACAATTTCTTTGGCGGCCATTCCCATAGCAGCGATTATGGTGGGGGAAACGCAACCGGGGGTGACTACACTACGAGCGAGCCGATTCAAGATTCAGGCGATTTCCGCGACGACAACTATTCGGGCGGTGATTTCGATAGCGGTGACGCCGGCGACGCGGGCGGCGGCGACGCGGGTGGCGGGGACTGGGGCGGTGGTGGCGATTTCGGCGGCGGCGGAGATTTCGGCGGTGGTGGCGGCGACTTTTGAGTCTGTTCGTTGAATTTGCAAAAGAAAAGCGGCCGGCATCAGCCGGCCGCTTTTCTTTTCAGCCAATTGCGATTCGGCTACCGGCCCGCTTGCGTGAACGCACGGCCTTCCGTGCGCCATGTTGTTCTCCAGCCTTCTCGCTTGATCGACGTAATTATCCTCGTTGATATCTTCCTGACTGATCGGCTTCCGACTGTCCGACAATTTGGTCGTCGGCAGCTTGGTTCGACCGTCCGAATTCTCCACCAATGGCGGCGGCCGATCGGCGGCATATTTCTTGTCCGGCGACATGGTCGTGCAGCCGACGGCGGCGAGAACGGCCGCGATCGACGTGAACACAGCTAACTTCTTCATCGGTCGTTCCCCCGAATGGACGGGCGTTTCTGGGCCGTCGCCGGTCGGTTGTCGCGGCCGCGTTCCAGCGCGGCCCGGTCGCTCTTGAGTTCGTCGACATTGGGCAGTTTCGCCGTGCGCAGGCGATAAATTTCTTCCGCCTTGGCTTCGAGTTCTTGGGCCTTCTGCATCATCTCTTCATCGCCCTGATCGAGCGCAATCTGTTTGATTTTGGTGATCGCCTGAAGACGATCGAAGAACACCTTTTGCTCCTCGGCCAGCATCTTGGCTACCGTTTCCTTGGAAAGCGGAGCGGCCGCACCGGGCGTTCCGTCCCGAGCGACCACGGCCGGCTTCTGGGCCGCCGGCTTGGAGCGCTCGCCGAGAAACAGCCAGCGGTACCAGGGTATGGAGGTGGATTCCTCGGCCGGCGGATCGGCGGCAAAGGTCGGCGCAGTGAGGCCGAGAACGAGGCAAAAGGCACCGAGACGGCGCATCGGAATGGTTCCCCCGAGTAAAACCGCCGCCCTCGACCCCCCGATCGAGGGCGGCGCGAACCATCTGGAGCAGTCGCCAGAAGTCGGGGGGGCCTATGCCAGAATTCGACCCGCATGTAAAGGGGAGTTTTGCATTCGGTCCGGATCCCCGGATTCCCCCGTTCGGACAGGTGTCTGGGCACCTCATCCGACTCGGCGAACCTGCGACGGGACCCCTCTCGTCTTGTAAACTGAAGTCGTCTGGCCCGGTGGTGTAATTGGCAGCCACGCAGGTCTTAGGAGCCTGTGCCGCAAGGCGTGTGGGTTCGAGTCCCACCCGGGCCATTTCCATTGTGATTCCGTCTGTGCCATTCGGCACAGTGATTGTCGCCAACGCACATCTCGAATGAGCAGCGACCGACGATTTTCCCGTGTTTTTCCGCGAAAACACGTGGCTTGATCTTCCGGCACAGCTCTTGCGAATAGCGGCTTGACAAGCGAAATGCGATTCCCAACACCCACGCCACGAGGTTCATCATGGTGCGTCTTAATCCCGACCCGCATACACAGAAATACGTTTTTGTTCCCAAGGGCGCCGTGACCGCCTTCTTTGCGGCAGGGCAGGACTATGAGCCCGCCCTGCGAGCGCTTGCCGACGCCGGCTTCGGCGACGATCGTACCGACATCTTTTCGGGCGAAGAAGGAGCGGAAAAACTCGACATTGACGGCCTTCATCATGGCCGCTGGGTCCGATTCGTTCGTTCGCTGGAAGACAACCTGACTGATGATGCATACCTGTGTCATCGAATCGACGAGGTCCTTCGGACCGGCGGGACCATGATCGCCGTCTACTGTCACGGCAAGAAAAAAGAGCGAGAGCAGGCCGTTGATGTTCTCAAAAACAACGGCGGAACGGAGTTGGTCTCTTGGGGCCGTTGGGTCACCGAGACGTTTTGAATCGAGTCTGACAGGCCGATTGGGCGCCCAGCGAGCCGCCGACGTCCGTCGGCGGCTCGCTGGGCGACAACACAGCGACTTTGCATCGGCGACCGAGCAATTTAGAGCATCATTTCCATAACGCGATATCCGGCATCGATCATTCGCAGCTGTTGATAAGTCGCCTGGGCGCGTGTGTTGTCGCGCTCGACGTAGAGTCGCAGGCCGACCACGTCGCCCGCGGCCCGGGCGTGGCGTATCGCTTCCTCATGAAGGGAACGAAACACTCCGCGCCGCCGCTGATCTACACGCACATACACACTCTGGATCCACCAGATCCAGCCGTCGCGCCAGTCGCTCCACTCGAACGTGACCATGAGCTGGCCAACGATTTCCCCGGCCAAATCCGCGACCAGATAAAAGCCCTTGGCCCGATCGTCGAATACCCGAACAACCCCCCGGCCGACGATATCGCGATCGAGCTGCTTGTGCTCGGTTTCCAGGGCCATACGGCAGTTAAAGTCGGCAATGACGGCGGCATCGCCTGGTTGGCCCCGGCGAATTGTGACGCGCATGTGTGCGGCTCCCCACGGGTCGTATACCCTACACTCCATGCAGCTTACCGATTACATTCGCGACATTCCGGACTTTCCAAAACCCGGAATCATTTTCAAGGACATCACGCCGCTCCTGGCGCATCCGCCGGCGTTCGCCGAGTCCGTCCGGCTACTGGCCGACCGCTATCGGGGCCGGCCAATCGATGCCATTGCGGCCGCCGAGGCTCGGGGCTTCCTCTTCGCGGCCCCGCTCGCCCTGAGCCTCGAAAAACCGCTGGTGCCGTTGCGCAAGCCGGGCAAGCTGCCGTATCGAACGTATAGCTTGAAGTACGATCTCGAATACGGTTCCGCCGAATTGCACATGCATGTGGACGGCGTGAAGCCCGACTCGCGGGTATTGTTAGTGGACGACCTGCTGGCCACCGGCGGCACCATGCAGGCCGGCTGCGCTGATCGAACAAGCCGGCGCTCGTGTGGCCGGTTGCGCCTTCCTGGTCGAACTCGCATTCCTCGGCGGCCGCGAGCGATTGAAAGGGTACGACGTATATAGCCTGGTCACGTATTAAAGAACTCGTCATGCCTCGTTACGACGATTACGACGACCGCGACTACGACCCGGATGACGACCGGCCTCTCGTGGTGCTAATGGACGACGACGTCAAACGATACTTCTAACTCGAACCATCCTTTGGAGTGCATGCCCATGAATGACTACGGCGAAGAGGACCTCAGTTCGCGCGACGAAGACGACCGCGGACAATGGTTCGAGGAAGCTCGCGCCCGGGTGCGGACTCCCGGGCTGATCCTGCAATGGTTTGGGATCATTTCTCTGATCGTTTCCATTGGTTCACTCGTCCTTCTTTTGGTCGACCCGGATCTCATGCTGAAGCCGCTTTATGACTTTCAGGTCGACATGATGAAGAAGCAGCCACCGCAAAATCAGCAGAAGCTGCCCCCTTACGAGGACTTCGTCAAGTCGCAGACAACGCAGAGCATCATCTCCGGTTTGCTGCAAATGGTCGGGAGCTTTTTCATCCTCTTCGGCGGGTTGAAGATGAAGAACCTCGAAAGTTACGGCCTTTCAATCGCGGGGTCGATCCTGGCAATGATTCCATGCAACTGTTGCTGTTGCATCGGATTGATCCCTGGCATCTGGTCGCTGATTGTGCTTCTCAACTCAGATGTCCGAATGGCGTTCGGTCGAGTGAAAGCGGGGTCCGCGCTTTGAGCGATGAGTCCGATGACCGTTACTGGGAGGATCGGACCCGCCGCCGACCGGACGACGACTGGCGCGACGATCGACCGCGCCGGCGACAGTATGGCGATGATCGCGACGACTACGACGAGCAGTACGGCTATTCCGACCCCCGGCAAAAGGTCCGGGGGCCGGGTCTTGCCCTCATGATCGTCGGGATTGTGGGTGTCTTACTCTCGTTTGGATTCATTGCGCTCGCCATTTTCATGCTGATCGAATTCGCCAACAATCCAGCGCGACCGAATGCCGACGACGAACTCACCGCGTTCATCTTGATTGCGTGCGGCGGAGTATCCGCGGCCGCCTGCCTTGTGGTCGCCATGGGTGGCAGCCGCATGCGGCAGTGCAGAAACTGGGGCTTGGCGATGACCGCCGCGATCCTGGCGGTTGCATCTATCGCACTATTTGGATTGTGCAGCGTCTTCATCCTGCCGTTCGGAATCTGGGCTCTGGTCGTTCTGAACAACTCCGAAGTGAAGCGAGAATTTCGCCGCGTCGCCTTGCGGGGTAACTCCGAAGAGCAGGACTACGTGGACTAAACACCATGCTTGATTTCACCAAAACGGGCGGAGTGGTCCCGGCCATCGCTCAGGACGACGACACCGGCGAAGTGCTCATGCTCGCCTGGATGAACGCCGAGGCATTCGCGGAAACCGTTCGCACCGGTCTAGCCTGTTACTTTAGCCGCAGCCGCGGCCGGCTGTGGCGCAAAGGCGAGGAAAGCGGCCACGTTCAGGAGATACGCGGAATCTACATCGACTGCGACGCCGACACCGTGCTGCTCAAGGTCAAGCAGATCGGCGGAGCGGCGTGCCACGAGGGATACAAGTCATGCTTCTTTCGCCAGGTGAAAGGGGACGAATTGCACGTCGTCGCCGAGCGGGTGTTTGAGCCCAAGGCGGTGTACGGCGCGAAAGGCTAAGCATGACTGCCAAACGAACGAAGCCGCATCGTGTCTTCATCAGTCACGCAACCGGCGACAAATGGATCGCTCGCGTTATCTGTGAGAAGATCGAAGCGATTCCTGGGGTCGTCGCCTTTCGCGACGATCGGGACATTGCGGGTGGCGACCATATTCCAGAGGTGCTCCTGACCGAGATGGAACGCTCCAATGAAATGTTGCTGCTGATGACTGCCATTTCGCACACTCGCCAATGGGTAGTAATGGAAGTCGCAATGGCGAAGGCGTTCCGGAAACGGATCGTTCCAATCTGTTACAATGCCTCGGTGGACCACATTCCAACGATTGCGATGACGCGAGCGTTTCAGTTAAACGATTTCGACAGTTATCTGGCGGACTTGCGAAGCCGAGTGGAGGCACGGAAATGAATTACGGCGAAACAGAGCGGTTCGACATCTTTCTGAGTCACGCATCCTCCGACCTGGCACTGGCTCAGGCTGTTCAGCAACGTCTCGACGAAGCGGAACTTACTTACCATGCTTCGTTGTCGGATCTGCCGGCCAAACAATACGCGGAGGATCACATCCAGACGGTGCTCGCGGCAAGCCGTGCCTACGTGGCCATCGCGTCCCGATCGTCCGTCCAAGCGCCAGTGATGCTCCTCGAAGTGGGCGGGGCCTTCGCGCTTGAGTTGCCCGTCTTGTTCTTGTTGAACGACGTCAAGCCAGCCGATCTCCCAACATTCTTCAAGCGATATCCCGCGTTTCCGCTGTGGAAGGGTTTCCCGAAGTTTCTGGCGGCTCTTCGCAAGCTCCCCGAACGCGTTCCTGCGTGAATAGCCCACAGACTTCTGGCATGTCCAACATCCTCAAACTCGGTCTCCCCGCAGGCAGCCTTCAGGAGGCGACTGCAGAGCTATTCCGCAAGGCGGGCTTCGACATCAAGTTCGCCAGCCGCAGCTACTACCCGACCATCGACGATCGCGAGATTCAGTGCACGCTCATCCGCTCGCAGGAGATGCCGCGTTATGTCGAGAATGGTTCGCTCGATTGCGGTCTCACCGGCCACGACTGGATTCAAGAGAATGAATCGAAGGTGATCGAACTGGCCGAACTGATCTATAGCAAGGTGAGCCGTGGGCCGGTGAGTTGGGTGTTGGCTGTACCCAACGATTCGACGATCCGCGGGCCCAAGGACCTGGAAGGCAAGCGCATCGCCACCGAGTTGGTCGAGTTCACGCGGCGCTGGCTGAAAGGGCACGGCGTCACTGCCAGGGTGGAATTCAGTTGGGGCGCGACCGAGGTCAAGCCGCCACGACTCGCCGACGCGATTGTCGAGGTGACGGAAACCGGCTCGAGTCTGCGGGCGAACAATCTGCGCATTGTCGGCGAGCCGCTTCTGACCAGCACGCCTCGGTTCATCACGAACGCAACGGCTTACGCGGATCCGTGGAAGAAGCAGAAGATGGACGACCTGGTCCTGATGCTTCGGGGAGCGATGGCGGCCGAAGGGAAATCGGGACTCAAGCTCAACGTTCGTCGAGCGGACATGGACAAGGTGCTTGCAGCGCTTCGCGAACACCCGAAGACTTCGCTCAACGCCCCCACGGTGTCGCCGCTCACCGACCCAGACTGGGTGGCGCTCGAAACGATCATCGACGAAGACATCGTCCGCCACATCATGCCGCAACTCTACGCTGCCGGCGCCAGAGGCATCGTCGAATACACGATCAACAAAATCATTGAATAAGTGGTTTTCGTTTAGCGTTCGTGCCGGCGGCACGAACGCTAAACAAACTCTAATCCACTCTAATCCGCAGTTGCCGTCTTACCCGCCAGCACGCGAATCCTGTCCACGACACGTCGGGCGCGTGCCCCGCTTTGGGGGACGACCCAGATTGCATAATCGCCAGGCGGAACGGCCATCTCCGCCCGCGTGTCGCCTGCGGTCTGAATCACGACGTGCTTCTTGGTCTCCGGACCTTCGTCGTCGTAAGGCGTAATAATCAGTGTTCCGCGTGGCTGGCCTTCGCCGCGGAAATTGATCACTCCGACATGATCGTTGAGCTTGATTTCGTTGAGGCCATCCTTCGGCTTGAACCCCGCAATTGCCTTGATTGGCTTGCCGTCTCTGGGCGCCAACCAGATGTCGTAGGGGCCATTGCCGGAAAGCTTGGGAGTTTCAGTTAAGCTGCGAGCAATTGCGACTGGCTTGTACTTCGGAGCACCGGGTCCGGGTTCACCGGAGTTCGTGATGACAATTTCCTTGATCGGCGGGAGAAAGTACATGGGCGATGTGAATCGCACCATGCGCTCGGCGGAGACAATCGGAATCGGAAGTGCAATTATTGCGAATAGAGCGAGGCGCATTTCAAAACTCCTACGCCACCACGTCCTTGATCACCGTGCCCGATACATCCGTCAACCGGAAATCTCGCCCCTGTACCCGGATCGTCAAGCGCTCGTGATCGACGCCGAGCAAGCGCAACATCGTCGCATGCAGGTCGTGCACTGTGACGACTTTCTCCACCGCGTTGTAGCCGAACTCGTCGGTATTGCCGTAGGTCATTCCGCCCT
Organism: uncultured Gemmataceae bacterium; assembly: GCA_963773845.1. Classification (GTDB taxonomy): domain Bacteria; phylum Planctomycetota; class Planctomycetia; order Gemmatales; family Gemmataceae; genus SIAJ01. The sequence continues at coordinate 618,742 of CAVZCU010000009.1, read as the reverse complement.
TGATCCCGCCGCCTGCGAGCCAAATGGAAAAGCCCTTCATGTGATGATCGCGACCGGTGCCCTGGGCCATCGGCGTGCGGCCGAATTCGCCTCCCCAGACGATCAATGTGTCGTCCCACAGGCCCCGGCGTTTGAGATCCTTCAATAGGGCGGTCATTCCCTGATCGACTTCCTTGGCAACCACGGGGATATCGCCCTTCACGTTGCCATGATGGTCCCAGTCGCGGTGATAAAGCTGAATGAAGCGCACGCCGCGTTCCGCCAATCGCCGAGCGAGCAGACAGTTTGCCGCGAACGAGCCGTCGCCGCCCTTCGTGCCATACAAGTCGAGCGTTTCTTTCGATTCCTTGGAGAGGTCCATCAACTCGGGCACGCTCGTCTGCATGCGGAACGCCATCTCGTACTGCGTGATCCGCGTGGTGATCTCGGGGTCATCGACTTGCTTGTCGAACATGCGATTCAATGCTTCTGTTGCATCAACGACGTCGCGCTGCTGATCTATGCTCACGCCGGCCGGGTTGCTCACGTAGAGCACCGGATCGCCTTTCGAACGGAATTGCACGCCCTGGAACTGGCTTGGCAAAAACCCGCTATGCCACTGGCGGGCGGCGATCGGCTGCATTTGGCCCGAGCGCCCCGTGGACATCATGACCACGAAGCCCGGCAGTGAATCGGTCTCCGCCCCGAGACCATACCAGACCCATGAGCCCATGCTCGGCCGGCCGCTGATCGTCGTGCCGGTGTTCATGAACGTATGGGCCGGGTCGTGGTTGATCGCGTCCGTTTTCAGCGAACGAATAATGCACAGGTCGTCGGCGACCTCGGCGAGCTTGGGAAAGATCGACGAAATCTCAATCCCCGACTTGCCGCACTTCTTGAACTCGTGCGTCGGCCCCAGGCAAACGAGCTTGGCCCCTTGCAGCTGGGCGATGGGCTGCCCCTTGGTGAAAGATTCCGGCATCGGCTTGCCGTTCATCTTGGCAAGTTCCGGTTTCGGATCGAGCGTCTCCAAATGCGATGGTCCGCCGGCCATGCACAGCCAGATGACCCGCTTGATCTTTGGCTTGAAGTGCGGCTTGATAGCCCCCGGCCAGCGCGACGATTTCGATTCCGCGAACAATTGCGGATTCAAAGCGTTGGCCAAAGCGAACGTACCGAGGCCGGCCATCGAGTGGCCCAGAAACGAACGGCGATTACATCGAGTGCGGAGAGATTCAAACGAGTTCATCGGAAAGGCTCAGGAAGGCGAGAAGGACACTGGTCAAGATACCTGAAGTGGGTCCATGTGTCGAGTAACAAGGCGATGCGCAATGGACCGCATCGCCGGAGAGAACCCTCAAGTCTCTATCCCATTATTTGGCACGGTGAGAGAATTACATGACCCAACCGATCTGATGGCACGTTTGCAACGTACCCCCAATGGATTAGTTGGAAGCGCCCGACTGGTTCGAGTAACATATCCTGCTGGTCCGCGATTTCGGTGTGGGAATGCCAATGACCCATTCTTCATATCGCCGTCTTCGGGTCGAACCGCTCGAAGATCGCGCGTTGCCGGCCGTCGTTATCAATTCCATTCATTTGGACGTCAATTCACCGGCTTCCACATTTGGCAGTGAAGTCCTTGCCAGCCACAATGCGGACTCACCCACTAGTCCAGCGGAGAACGAATCGGAAACCGATCCGGACGCGGACGAGTATGGGAAGAATGGACAGGAAACAGGAGGGCCGACCGGAGGAACCCCATCGCCGTCGAGTCCCGGAGGAGGCAACGAAAAGCCACCCGCGGCGGAGCACGGAACGACTTTGAAGTCAAGCGGCGAATCTCCCGACGAGTACAACTCGACGGAGAACGCATCGAGTAAGGTGAGATACCAGAATCCGTACTTCTATGGCGGTTCCTCCTATCCGGTGATCGCAATCCCGGCTCCGCCGGGGCCGGCTCTCCCATCGCCGGTTGCGGTTGCTCCATCCGCGCCCGAGGATCGAACGGAATCGCATCCAGAATTGACGAATTCAGTGCTGGTCGCCGACGACCAAACGGCACCGCCGACATTGCGCCCGTCGGCCGCGCCCGGCTCGGAATCGCCTGCCGGTCCCCTCGACGAGATGCAGGAGGAGCCGGACGATTTGCCGCGAGTCGATGAACAAGGGGCCCCGGCCACGGCGAGTGAAACGCCGGACGAACCCGCACAAGCACCGGGGCCGACGCCGGCTTCCCTGCTGGACGAATTGTCCGTGCGCGTCAATGTCGCTGATTGGGAACGTGCCGCAACACAACTGCTCGACGGACTGGATCGCGTATTGTTGGATGTAACGGATTCTGAATCGCCTGTTGTCCGAATCAGCTACTGGATTGGCGCGGCCGCTGCTACCGGACTGGCAATTGAACTGACCCGAAATGGGTTGCGAGCCAAACGGCCAACGCTCGCCTTCTCAAACACCGCGTTTGCGCCGGTGAATCGATGACCGAAGATTCGATCGAGCGGATGCTGGACCGACTGCGAAACGGCGATTCAACCGTGGCGGGGCCGTTGTTCAGTGCGTTCGAGCCATTTCTACGCGGCGTCGTTCGCCGGCGAATGCCGGCCCGCGCCCAAGTCCGATTCGACTCCGCTGATATCGTTCAATCCGCTTGGGCGAGTGTTTGGGAGGGGTTTCAACAAGGCCGATGGCAGTTTCCCGATGAAGCCCGACTACGCGCCTTTTTGACTCGAGTGGTTCTGTGCCGTTTATACGATCGGGCGGAAACCGCGTTGAGTCAAACGCGACGAGAAGAAGCCCTTGGCGAAATGGATGATACTGTCGCGGGAACGGAGTCGCGGCCCAGCGAACATGCCCGCGCCGACGCGATGTGGCAGAGCTTGCTCGACGTCTGTCCGCCCGAGCACCGGCCGGTGCTGACGCTTCGGCGGCTTGGCTACTCGTGCGAGGAGATCGGGACGCAAACGCAAATGCATTCTGGAAGCGTCCGCCGCATCCTTCGGCAACTCGCCCGGCGCGTGGCATTCGATCGCCCGGGCGATTTTCCCGAGTTGGTCCGATGACCGTCGATGGGAAACAGACGGATCCGTCCTCGAGCGAAGTCAACGCGCTCGCCGATCGGCTGATTCTGGAGATGCGCCGCGCCTGGGAGGTTGGCGAACGGCGCCTGGCCGAAGAGTATCTCGCACGGCACCCCACTCTTTACGATCATCCGGGCGCTGCCGCCGAATTGATCTACGAGGAGGTCTCTCTTCGCCGCGCCCGCGGCCTGACCGGCGGATCGAGCGAAGTGATTCGCCGCTTTCCGAACTGGTCGGCGCAGCTTCGCGTGCTACTGCAGCTTCGCGATGCGCTCGACGACGAAATCGAACCGGACTATCCGAGCATCGGCGAGCGATTCGGGGCCTTCGAGCTGCTCGCGGAACTCGGCCGGGGACGGCGGGGGCGCGTCTATTTGACGCGGCAGCCCGCCCTGGCCAACCGGCTGATGGTCCTGAAGCTCACGCCGCAAATCGACGCGGAGCATGCGGCACTCGCTCGACTGCAGCACACGCACATCGTGCCGCTTTATTCCGCAAGCGACGACGCCGACCGCCGGCTCCGCGTCTTGTGCATGCCGTTCTTCGGCGGCCATTCGCTCGCCGAGGTGCTTGGTCGACTGAGTCGCGTACCTCCCGCGAGCCGTATTGTGCAATCTCTTTGGGACGCGGTCTGCCCCCAACTCAGTGGGTCGGAGGGCCAGCCGCAGATTCCCGAGCGATTGGCAGCGCTCGACTATGCGCAATTCGTCGCGTACATCGGCGCGTGCCTGGCCGATGCGCTTCAATTCGCGCACGACCGGCGACTCATTCACATGGACGTTAAGCCGTCCAATATCCTGGTGACCGCGGACGGCGAGCCGATGCTGCTCGACTTTCATCTGGCGCGGCCCCCGCTAGCGGATGGCAGCCCCTCGCCGGCATGGCTTGGTGGGACGCCCGGCTACAGTTCCCCCGAGCAGCGCGCCGCCGTCGATGCCGTGCGACAAGGTCAAGCGATCCCCGCAACGGTTGACGGCCGGTCCGATGTTCATTCGCTGGGCATTGTCTTGTACGAAGCGCTCGCGGGCACATTGCCCGGAACCAACGCGATCCCCCTATCCCAATGCAATCGGCAAGTCAGCCGGGGGCTATCCGATATCGTCGCTCGCTGCCTGGCTGGCGATCAGCGCGATCGCTATCCGAGCGCCGCAGCGCTCGCGTCGGACTTGCGACGGCACCTGGCCGACCTCCCTTTACTGGGCGTTCGAAATCACTCGCCACTCGAACGGTGGCGAAAATGGCGACGACGACGCCCGCACGCTCTCATCGTGGCCAGCGCATTGGTCTTGGTTCTGGTCGCGGCGGGCTTGGCGGCGGGATATGTCGAACGTCGCCGAGCGTTGGCGGATGCTGCACTCGACGAGGGCAAATGGGAGTTGACGCTCGGCCATTTTGTGGAGGCGCGCGGCGCCTTCCGCCGCGGACTCGCGCTGGCCCAGGACTTGCCGATGCAAGATCGGCTGATTGGCGAGTTGAACTCTGGACTCCTTGAGTCCAATCGGAGTTCCCTGGCGGACGATCTTCACGCGGTCGCCGAAGGTATGCGCGCCTTGTCGGTCGCCGACGATCTGCCGACTCGCGATGTGGCCCGGGTCAATCAATTCGATCAGCGGTTTTGGGAAAGGCGGAACGAATTGTTCGCACTCGCGTCAGCCGATGTCCCCGCCAGCGTTCGCGATCGAGCGCGGGCCGATCTACTCGACATTGTCCTCATTTCGTCGCATTTGCGAGTTTCGCTCGCACAAGGCGATCGAATTGCAGTGGAGCGGCGCTTGGCGCTGGCCACCCTCGACGAAGCGGAACGAAAACTGGGGCCGTGCACGGGACTTTACTTCGAGCGCAGCGAGCAAGAACGGGGACTGGGCTTAATGGACGAAGCGGCCGCCGATGTTCGTCGCGCCCAACGGATCGCGCCCGCGTCGGCCTGGGACCACGTGGTCGTCGGCCTGTATTACCAGCGCCACGGCGAACCAGAGAAGGGCCGTGACCACATCGCGAAGGCCATCGCCCGTGATCCCAAATCGTTCTGGGCCCGATTGCACCTGGGCAAATGCGATTTGCAAGCGGGCCGCACGTCCGATGCGTTGATCTCATTTGCCATCTGCGTCGGCATCGACCCGCACAACCCGATCGGCCATCTTCACAAGGCGCTGGCGCATGCCCGCTTGGGACAGCGGGCAGCAGCGTTGGCGGACATCGAACAAGCCCTTCAACTCTCCCCTGACAACGTTCAAGCACGCACTCTTCGCGACGAAGTCAGCCGCTTGCCTTAACCGCCGCGGCCACAGTCAATTCCAATCGCTGGCAAAAAAACTCGGAATCCGCGCTCGCCGATTGTTCCAATTCCGATTCCATTGCGGGGGCGGTGCGCTAACCGCCCGTACAAGTCCTCTTCGAGGTCAATCCGATGTTTCGCAACTTGTTCCGACGCAATCTAAATGCACCGAGACGACAGCCGCTTCGAGTCCTGCAACTGGAAGAGCGCAGCAATCCCAGCACAACGTTCATCGCGATCAACTTGATCTCCGACCAGCCCGGCGTCGCGCGGATTACCGATCCGACGCTGCAAAACGCCTGGGGCATTTCGTTGAGCCCGACGGGCGGTGCATTTTGGATTTCCTCGAACGCGCAGGGCCTCAGCGAGTTGTATGGCGGCGACGTCAATGGCAGCGCGATCAGCCAGCCCTTCAAAGTCGTTATTCCCAATGGCGCTCCCACGGGACAAGTGTTCAATGGCACCGGCAGCCTCACCGACTTCCTGGTGACCGATGGGACCAATACCAAGCCCGCGGTATTCATTTTCGCGTCGGAGGCCGGACAGATCACCGGCTGGAATCCCGGGATCGGCGGCGGTCCACCGTCCCTGACGGCCGAGAACGGCTTTACCGCGACCGATGGGGCCATCTACAAGGGCCTGGCCCTTGGCCAAGTGGGCGGCGCCAATTTCCTCTATGCCACCGATTTTCATAACGGCAAGATCGATGTGATCGACGGTCAGTTCCAAAAGGTCACGCTCGGTTCCGGCGGCTTCGAGACATTCACCGACCCGAATTTGCCGAGCGGCTACGCTCCATTCGGGATCACGGCGATCAACGGCAAGCTCTATGTCAGTTACGCCAAGCAAGACGCGGACGCGGAGGACGATGTGTCGGGCAAGGGCAATGGCTTCATCGACGTTTTTGACATGAATGGACATTTCGAAAGCCGCCTGGTGTCGCGCGGCGATCTGAACTCGCCCTGGGGCATGGTGCAAGCGCCGGCGGGCTTCGGCAACTTCGGCAACGATCTGCTCGTCGGGAATTTCGGCGATGGCCACATTCACGCATTTGACCCGAACACGGGCAAGGAACTCGGCACGCTCGGTTCGTCGCCGAATCACCCGATGGTGATCCAGGGGCTTTGGGGGCTGGCGTTTGGCAACGGCGCGACCGCGGGCGATGCGAATAGTCTCTATTTCTCGGCCGGGCCCGACGGCGAAACGCACGGCCTGTTCGGCAAGATCACCGCCAACGCGGCTGGGACCAACCCGGCAACCGCGACATTGAACGGCGGCGACCTGACGATTACCGGAAGCAGGGATAGCGATCGCGTCTTCGTCAGCCTCGATCGGCAGCAATCCCAGGTGCGGGTCTTCGCGGGCGGTCAGATGATCGGGCAATTTGACCTGGGCGCCATTGGAACCATCCACTTTAACGGATTCGCGGGCGATGATGTCTTCGTTGTCGATCCGCGGATTACGGCCGAAGTCATTGCCGACGGGGGTGCAGGCAACGACATCATCTACGGAGGATCGGGCAACAATATCCTTCTCGGAGGAAGCGGCAACGATCTGATTGTCGGCGGCACGAGCCGCGATATCCTGATCGCCGGCGAGGGACTCGATTCGGTCTACGGAATGGGCAACGACGATATCCTGATTGGCGGTTCGACGGCTTACGATGCGGATCAAGCCTCCTTGCAACAGATCCTGAACGTGTGGAATTCTTCATCGTCGTATAACGACCGCGTTACCGCCATTCGAGCCGGCAACGGTGTCCCCAAGCTTGACTCAACTACCGTCATGGACGATTCGGCAAAAGACTTCCTGTTTGGAGGCGCGGGACTGGATTTGTTCTTCTCAATGTCTCCCGATCGGATTTTCGGAAAGACCTCGGTCGAACAGGTTGGTTGATCTTTCGGGCAATTGCAAGGAACCGGCCGCTCGCAAGGGCGCTGGTTCCTTTTCGTTCGCATTGCAAAGGTCGTGGATTTACCCCCGAACTTGCGGAGTGGGGATAGAATCCCATTCGACTCTCTTTTCAATTGTCGAGGCCCGCAATGTGGACGCGTAATTTGCCCGTGGCCTGCGCGGCCGTAGTTGGCGTCCTTATCGGAGCCTCCTCGGCGCGAGCGGACAAACCCACAAAGGCAAAGATCGCCAAGATCGGCAAGGCGGCGACGGCCTTTATCGAAGTGGCGGGCCGCAGGTCGGGTACGGCCTTTTGCGTTCATTCATCCGGGCTATTCGTTACCAATGAACACGTGGTCCGCGGCAAGGAAAAGGAGCAAATCAAGGTCGTGGTCAATGCGAGTCTCAAGACTCAGCGAGTTTTCCAAGCCAACGTCGTTCGCATGGATAAGGCGCTCGATCTTGCGCTCGTTCGCGTCGACTCGAAAGATCCGCTACCGAGCCTCGCATTGGGATCGGTCGATGGCATCACGGAACTGATGGAAGTGGTGGCATTCGGCTTTCCGCTCGGAGCCGCGCTGTCCCCCGATGGCAAGGAGTATCCTGCCATCAGCGTCAATGCGGGGACAGTATCCTCACTGCGAAGGAAGAAGGGAGACATAGAACGCATCCAATTGGATGTGAGCGTCACCTTCGGAAGCTCGGGAGGCCCAGTCCTGGACGAGAAGGCAAATGTCATCGGCGTAATTGTGGCGGGAGTCCGTGGCGAGCGCGGCATCAACATGGCCATTCCGGTTAGCCATGTGAAAGGGTTCCTGAGCGCGCCGGACATCGCGTTTACGCCGCCGGAAATCGCGCGAGTCATTTGCCCGGCCGATCACTTTCAAGGCCCGAGTTGTCTCATTGATCCCCGGCGCAAAGAGCCGAATGTGCGACTGATTCTCCATGCCGGCGACGAAAAGCCGCGCGCGTTTCCGATGACCAAGCACGATGGGGTATTTGTCGCGACCGCCGTCCCGACCGCCGCAACGGGAGACAAACGGGTGGAAATATCGGTGCGGCTCAAACAAGGAATGATCGCTGGGCTCGTCGACGACTTTGTCCTCACCGTGGGCGGAAAGCCCGTTCGATTAAGTTCCGTCAGGCGAATCGAATTCAAGACAAAGCCGCTCGTGGTGCTGGCGGACGGAAAGACCAATCTCGAGGGTGAAATCGGCGGGCTTGCTGCGGTGGACATCGCGCTGGGCAATCAGAAGGTCCGAATCGACTTGCACCCGGCCGTGCAGATCCAAGTCACGCCGCCAGCGGAAATCTACGCGGTGAGCGCGACCGTTGTGGCCAGCGTCGACGGCAAAGAGGTCGGCCGTGCCGAGGCATCGATCACGGTGCGCGATGCCACCCAGATCGGGCCCGCGGACCCTTCCACTGTAGCCATTAGTCCCCCCGCTCTGGCAGACGATCGAGTCGTCAAACGCCTCCCGGCGGCATTCGACGACTTATGCTTGGGAGGTGGCGGCCGTTTCTTCATCTTTCATCTGCCCAAGCTCCACAAATTGGGCGTGTTCGATGTCAACGAAGCGAAGGTGACGCACTACATCGACGTCGCCGAAAACACGATCGCCTTTGCGGCCGGACTCGACAAGTTGGTTATCGGTCTCCCGGAAAAGGGTGTTCTCGAACGATGGAGCCTCACGACATTCGAACGCGAATTGGTGGTGGCGCCGTCGTTCATGGACAAGATCGCGATGATCTTGATGGGCCATGCCTCAAATGGTCCGGTGGTCGTCAACGGCATATTCATGGACCTCGGCACATTGCGTCCTCTTCCAATCAATAAGGGGGAGCGTGTCTGGGAGGCAGGCGTTCGGCTATATCCATCCGGCGACGGGACCGTTTTTGGCACATGGAATAACAATTATTCGCCCGGAACCGCCTCGACCTTCGTCCTGGAGGGAGACAAGGTAACTCGCTACACCGAGGGGACGCTGGGACACGTTATACCCGGACCCGACGGCAATACGGCATTTACAGCACAAGGAGTCTTGTCGAGCCATCTCCAGCGGGCCGATCGGGACGATGCGAAATACGGTTGGTGTTTGCCGGCCGTTCGCGGGAGTCTTTTCCTCTCGCTCCAATCGGGAGCCGGTGGAAAGGGCGGTAGCGCGACGGTTTATGTGCTCGGGCAGCATCGGCCAATTGCCAAATTGGAGCAATTGCAGCACGGGATGACCTTGGATGGCTGGGCCCGCGGCGCAACCGGTCCGTGGCGAAATATCTTCTTCATCCCACAGGCAAACGTCATCGCGTTTTTACCTGGCAGCAAGGACCAGGTCGTCCTCTACAAATTCAATGTCGATGCCGCATTGGAGAAATCGGGTATCGACTACCTTATGGTCGTGTCACAATCGCAGAGTGTGGTCAAGAGAGGATCGACGTTTCATTATTCCATTCAGGTGAAAGCGAAGCGCACGCCTGTCTCTTTCAAACTGGAGTCTGGACCGGCTAGCATGTCTGTTTCGAAAGAGGGAACGGTCACATGGAAAGTACCGGACTCATTGCCGGAAGGCGATCAGGAAGCAATTCTCACCGTACGTGACGCGGGCGGTCAGGAGATCTTCCACACGTTCAAGTTGCGCGTGGTGCGGTGAAACGACGTTGCAAAGATTCCCGTTATCCTTTTGTGACCCGATCTGGGCCACGGTAGCGCGGCGATGCTCACCCGCGATTAGGGCAACGACGACCTCACCATCGCCGGCCCCGCCGCCCCATTGGTATTCGTGGCAGTCCGCGCCCCGCTGACCTTGCTCCTGGCTAGGCTGAATCGGCGCGGCACAGCCGACCCGAAAGGGATGGTCCCGAATACGAGGTGAACCGATGAACCGACACGTCCCCGTCAACCCGACAGACCTGGCTTCCGCCGAGTTTATCCGCGACCCGTACCCAGCCTACCACCGGTACCTCGCCGAGCTGCCCGTCTGCTGGGACGAACCGAACCGGTCCTGGCTCATCAGTCGGTACGACGACATCCATCTCATCCTGCGGGACAGGCGATTCTCGTCGGCCCGGCTCGATAGTTTCATGGAACGGCTCGACCCGGCCGCGCAGGCCGAGGCGGCGCCGCTTCGGGAGCTGCTCACCAACCGCCTGCTATTAACCGACAGGCCGGCCCACGAGCGAATCCGCGCATTGGTCCAGCAGGCATTCGTCCCACGTCGGATCGAAGCGATGCGATCGTTCATCCAGGCGACTGCGGACGAACTGCTCGACCGGGCGGAGGCCAGTGGCCGGATGGATCTGGTGGCCGACATGGCCGACTTGCTGCCGTCTCGGGTCATCACGGCGATGCTCGGACTACCGGCCGCCGACCAGGAGCGGTTCAAGGCCTGGACTGACGATATCTACGCTTTTATCGGGGTGAGCGCCGTCCCCGTGCGCGATCGCGCCCGGCGAGCGACCGCCAGTGCCCACGAGCTGTCCGCCTATCTGGCAAAGGTCTTCGCCGAGGTCCGCCGACAGCCCCGCGACGACCTGCTCAGCGCTCTGGTGGCGGCCGAGCAAGCCGGGGACCGGCTAACCGAGATGGAATTGTTCAGCAATGTGGTTGGGATTATCAACGGAAGCCACGAGACCACCGCTAACCTGATCGCCAACACACTTCTCACCCTAATCCGTCACCCGGAACAGCTCGCCCGGCTGCGGGCCGATCCGGAACTGATCGCCGGGGCAGTGGAAGAGGGCCTGCGGTACGAAAGCCCGGTCCAAATGATCGGCCGGCTGGCCGCCGAGGATGTGGAGATCGCGGGAGCAAGGATCGCGGCCGGGGAGCGAATCGGGCTGATCCTCGGGGCTGCAAACCGCGATCCGGCCCACTTCTCCGACCCGGACCGGTTCGACATCACGCGATCGGAGCACAAACACCTGGCGTTCGGCGGCGGGCCGCACTTCTGCGTCGGGGCAGCGCTCGGCCGGGTCGAGGCCCAGGTGGCAATTGCCGCGGTGGTGCGCCGGTTCCCCGGTTTGAGGCTCGCGATGCCCGACGTGTGCTGGCGACCGTACCCCGTGTTCCGCGGCCCCGCGACGTTGCCGCTGGCGTGGTGAAGCGGATTGGTCCCAATAAAAGCGGTCGGGGCCGCCAATAGAGTATGAACAGACTTGACTCGGTTGGCTTTCCGTTAGTCCGTCAGTTCGTCCGCGACATGATGATCGGAAGCATGACGTTCGCGGCGAATTTGCAGCCAAACGGAGAGCGCGTACATCCAGAGAACTGCATGAATCGCCACCACAAGTGTCGTGCCCCAGGGCAGCCACCATCGATTGATTGCGATCGCGAGGACCGATAGGACCATCGGCACAACGATAGTAAACGGGAACCATGACGCCTCTTCACGGATCAACCCAATTGTCACGAACAACCAGAACGTCCAGATGACGCCGAGCGCCAAGAGATTCGAAAAGTCAGTGTTCATTGGGAGTTCATCCAGTACCAAAGTCCGCCACCAACAGCGGCTCCACTGGCACCTACCCCGCCCATGAGGATCCATTGATCCTAGGCGGATCCGTCTTCTCATCAGTCGAGTAGCGGAATTGAGCCCCAGCCTCCGCCATACCGATCCGGCCCCGAACCCGCAACGTTCCGTCAGCGGAGAACGTGTAAATTGCCTGTACTGTGTCCTGCCCGTTCAATGTCAACAGCCGCCAACTTCCGACAATGCGTGAATCTTTCTTTGGCGCATCCTTGGCGCGTGGCGCGCCGAAGACGAGCCCAACGGTTACAATCGCCGCAGTGATCGTTAGTCGCAACATACCAAGCCTCGATTTGGTCAAGGAATCTGGTATAGATTGCATCAACAGCGCTACAGACGATTATTCACTCTACCAAGGACTATACAACCAAGCACACACCAGTTTGGGCCATCTAGCGCCGGGAGCCTTTATAAAAACTCCAGCCCCCTCTATAGTCGACTCCGGCCGTGAACGAAGCGGTTGGCCTCGCAAGCTTTCGGCAAGCACCCATGAACATCCTCCTCACCGCAGTCGAACCCGACCTGGCCGATGCCTGGCAGCGGCATTGTGGCGATCTCGATGGCGTCCACGTTCATCGTGGGTCGATTCTCGATGTGCACTGCGATGCGGTCGTCAGCCCGGCGAACAGCTTCGGCTTCATGGATGGCGGGATCGACTATCTTTACTCACGACATTTCGGTTGGTCGGTGCAGGAACGTCTGCAAGCGAAGATCCGCGACCGCCATCATGGCGAGTTAATTGTCGGCGCTGCCGAAATTGTCGATACCGGCGACGCGGCGATTCCATTTCTCATCGCCGCGCCGACGATGCGGGTGCCGATGATCCTGTGGGATTCGGTCAATTGTTTCCTGGCCGCTCGGGCTGCGTTGTTGTTGGTACGGCATGGAACATTTGCGGACGGCTTGTTTGCGGGACAGCCGATTGCGTCCGTGGTCAACACGGTTGCCTTTCCCGGTCTCGGCACCGGCGTCGGGCGGGTTGCCCCCGCTACTTGCGCTCGCCAAGTCCGCATGGCGATCGAAGAGGTCGTGCATCGGAAAGGCGGCTTTCCCCAATCCTGGTTGGATGCCCAAGAACGCCATCAACGGCTCTACTCGGACGAAATGCGTGATTTGCAACGCGGCTGACACCGCCGGCGCCGATGTTTTAGCTGCTGCGCCCCGCTTTCTGATACTCACACCGGCTAATGCTTGGACCGTCCGACTGGCACCAGCGGGTTTACGCCGGAACGGAAGCCCTTGAGCGCCACGGACTCGCTGCCGATGCCCATTTCCTTAAGCATGCCGGTGGTCAGGGAATCGACCGCCAGATGATAGCGGATGCAATTCACGGCTCGCTCGTATGCCTTCGCCAGGTTCGCCACCGGTTCGGATGGGCTGTCAACGACGGCGGGTGGATCTTCGATCGGGTCGCTGATCGCCAGCAGCGTCTCGTTAAAACCATCCAACGCCGCCTTCACCTTCGATGGTAGAACGATCAGCGAGCGATTGACCGTCCCGGTATAACGCTCGTGCTCCTCGCGCAAGGCCGTGCGGAAGCGCTCGCGTGCGTCGTCGTCGGTGAGCCAGATATTGCCGGTGACGAGGACGTTCTGGGCAGCGTTGTACAGACGCGACATCGATTCGGTGATGTCGAAATAGGCGTCCATCTGACGGCCGTAAACCACCTGGCGGAATTGATTGTGCCGTCCCCTGTAAGTGAAATGGACCGACAGCCCTGCTACCAGCGCACCCATCAGGCCGACGGCCGAGCTCATGATCTGGGCGACGGCGGATAGATCGGACACGGGACCACCTCAACGATAAACGGCTCGATGCACTCGAAGCCTGTGGCAGAGTTCGCTCGCTGAGCCTGAAGCGCAAGCCAAGGGAAGCGCTTCCTTTGGCTTGCGCTTGACGCTCTGCGCATCTGCGAAGAATTTCGCTCCACACAATAGCCCGGCGGAGCGGATAACGGGCTGTTCCACCGCGTGTGCAGTATGCAATACAATTGCCCGCCGGGCATGACAGAAAAGGACTGGCAGGCCTGACCACATTTCTTCCGCTTAAGTCGTGATTCATTTGGCCGAGTAGGTTCGTCCACCGAGGGTCGCGCGTGGTCGCCGGACGAATCTGTCGGCGGCCAAGCGATTAAGACTTTGTTAATCGTTGTAACGTATTGCTTGTCCGTGCCCTTCGACTCACGGTAGAATTGATATTTGGCCAATCTCTCGTTCCCCGCCCGGGTCCGGTTCGTCGTCCGTAAATAAGGACGGTCTGTATGCCCGCCGCCAGCCTGCCGCCAAAACTGCACGATCGCCTCGAAGACCTCGCCGCTCGCGCTCGCAAGGTGCGCTTGCTGCGGGCGATCGCCCGGGCGACCTTTCTGTTGCCGGTGGCGGCCTTGGTCTGCATTCTGGCCGACGCCTATCTCAGTCTGCCCGCGTTCGCGCGCGTGGGGTTGCTGCTCGGCTGGATTGTGTTGGCACTTCGTGAAGCCTGGCATCTGGTCCGCGCGACAACAGCCAAAGTTGATATGGAGGCAGTCGCCTCGGCGGTCGAGCTGGAGTTTCCACGGCTGGCCGAACGGCTAACGACCGCGGTCGAGCTGGCCGGCAAGTCGGACGAATCGAACGGCGCCCCTGCCCTCATCAACGAAGTCATCAAGGATGCCGATTCGCGGGCCCGCAAACTCGAACTCGCGAATGCCTTCCCGACCAGCGGCGTCACGGGCGCATTTTGGACTGCGCTCATCCTGTTGGTGTTGCTACTCATCCCGGCGCTGGTCGCGCCCCATTCCGGCGAATATCTCCGACGATTCTTCCTGCCCGGCTACACGCCGGCGAAGAGCTACCCATTCAACATTGTCGTCACATCCGGCGATCCCGCGGTCAAGCGTGGCGACTCGGTGACCTTGACTGCTTATTTGGAACCGACCAAAGCCGGCGTCGAATTGCCGACGTCGGCGACACTTTTAATCACCGAAAACGGCAAGGAAGAGCGATTGGCAATGGCGTCGGACGAAGCGAACGTCTGGTACTATCGCCGGCCGGCGGCGACGGACGACTTCGACTATCGCATCGAAGCCGGGGGAGCGGTCAGTGAAAGTCATCATGTCGCCGTGGTTGAACCAATCACACTTGGGGCCGCCCATATCACGATCAAGCCGCCCGCCTATGCGGCCGCGGGACACGACCAAGACCTGCCGATCGAAGGACTTGGCGAACTGGTGGCGCTGGAACACAGCACAATCACATTCGACCTGCGGTTCGTGCCGAAGCCTGCGTCCGCGATCCTGGAATTCACCGCCCAGGCGGATGCCGACAGCAACAAGCCAGTGAAGCAACGGTATCCACTCAACGTCGCGGATGATGGCACAACCACGCTGACCGTCCCCGCCAAGGCGACGGGAACATTTGCACTGAAGGCAGAGGGCGCGCGCGGCGTGCGGAGCGAATTCCCGCCCCAGCCCTTAAACGTTCACAAGGACGAACCGCCGAAGCTGCCGCGGATCAGCGGCATCGGCGAGAAGGCACGGCAAGTACGGCCAACTGAGAAGCTCGTGGTCGAATGTGCGGCAACCGACGATGTTGCAATCGCCAAGGCCACTCTCGAATGGCGGATCGATAACGGATCCGTGCAATCGCTGCCGCTCGTCGCGAACGGGTTGCCGGCGGCGCAAATCGAAGGTCGAGCAGTCTTGTCGCTCATGGATAAGGTCAAAGTTGGCCAGAAGCTCTCATGTCGCTTGGCCGTGACCGACAATCGCAACGTGCCCGAAGCCAACCTCGGGCCACAAACGACCTATTACCCGGCCCAGGATCAATGGTCCGAGTTCGAAGTCAACGCGAGCGCCGCGCCACTCGCCGAGCAAGACATCACGAATCGCAAGGCAGAGATTGAGGCGAAGCTCAAGGAAATTCGCACCGAACTCACTGCCGAACGCGCGACGAGCGATCTATTGCGGCGCGAGACGCTTAATCGAAGAGCATTCGATGCAGCCGGTCTGGATCAGTTGAAGAAAACCCGCAACGATGTTAGCGAGACCGGCAGCAAGCTCAATGATCTCGCTCGCGACGTTGGCGTGACACCGGAACTGAGCCAGTTGGCCGAATCCATGCGCGACATTGCCGACCGCGAACTTCGCGATGCGGAAGCTGCTCTCGCGCGCACGAAAGATGAGTCGAAAACGGACTCGCGCAACACCCAGTTCCGCAAAGCCGAGGAAGGTCTGGACACTGCGGTGCGCAAGATCGAGGACCTTATCAAGGACAACGAGCGCATCGCCAAGGAACGGATGGACCGGCGCAAGCTCGAAGATCTGGCCCGCGAACAGCAGGAGCTGGCCGACAAGGCAAAAAAGGCGGATCCGAAAGACGCCGACGAGCTGGCCAAGCGGCAGAAAGAACTAACAGAAGAACTCGACAAGCTCAAGCAGCAATCCGAGGCGCTTAAGAAAGCCGCGGACGCCGCGAAAGGCGAGGAAGCGAAAAAGCTGGCGGAACAGGCCAAGAAGATCGCGGACGAAATGCGTGACCTCAACGACGCGATTCGCAGGGCCGAAAAGGACTCCGCCGAAAGTCGGCTGGCCGATCTCAAGAAGCGGCAGGATGAGTTGGCCAAAAAGGCCAAGGACCTCGCCGCCAAGACCGACACGGCGAGCCGAATTGCACAGTCGCAGCCGCTCAAGCCAGACGGCGCCGCCGAGGCCAAGAACGCCCTCGATCGCGGCAACCTCGACGAAGCGATGAAAGAACAGGAAAAGGCCCGCCAGGAGTTGGAACGCCTCGCTCGGGACCTCGAACAGGCGGTCGCCGACAGTCGCGATCCGCGGGAAGCAGCCAAACAGTTGGCACGGCTGCAAGAAGATTTGCGCGGGCGATTGGCCCAGGAAGCCATGAACAAGCCGCTCGATCAGGTACCAGCGGATCGGCGCGAGCGCTTGAGAAACAACAGGAAGCGATCGAACGGGCAGCGGCCCGCTTGAAGACGCCGGCGGGCGACTCGGCGGCGGACGCGGCTCGGCAACAGGCCGTCGCCGATGCGCATGGCGCCAAGGAAATGCTCAAGAAAGGCGCCGAGCAAGGGGCGGACAAGAAAATGCAGGAGACCAAGGAGTCGCTGGAAAAACTGGCGGATCGCTTACCCACGAAGGAACAGCGCCTCGAAAAGGCTCGCCAAGATTTGGCGAACATGAAATTGGAGCAGGAAGCGATTCAAAAGCGCTCGGAGGCGGCGGCACGCTCCGTGGAGCGTCAAGATCCGGATGCCGCGGCCACGCAGCGCGATTTGGCAGCAAAACTTACGGAGACGGCCAAACAACAAGCGGACCTGGCCGACCGACTTTCCAAAGCAGATTTGCCGGGCCAGAATTCGCGGAAGGACAAAGCGACCAATGCCATGCAAAAGGCGGCCGGCGACTTGACGTCGGGACGACCGCAGGACATTGCCGCGTCCCAGCAAGGCACGAAACGCGAACTCGAGCGCCTCGAACAGGCGCTGAACGGGCAGACGCCGGCGGACGAGAAGGTGGACGAACTCGCGAAGAAACAGCGGCAGCTTGCCAGCGAAGCGGCAAAGAACGCTGCCAACCCCGATCGGCCGACGCAAGAGGATATTCAAAAGCGGCAGGGCGAAATCGCCCGCGAACTGGATAAACTGCGAACCCCCGAGGCTGCGACCGCCCAAGCCGAGGCTGCCGAGGCCGCCCGTAAAGCGGAGTCGGCCGGTGATGATATGCGTAATGCCGGCGACTTCGCGAAGAAGACCAAGGACGCCGCCGACAAACTCGATGAACTCAACCGACGCGTCAATGGTGAGGAGTCGGCGGCGGATGGGACTCATCGTCTCGCCAAGCGCCAACAAGCGAATGCGGATGCACAGGATCAGCGGAAGGATCCGGCATCGACCAGCGAGGCGCGGAAAAAAGCCGCCCAGGAATTGGATGAGCTGAAGAATATGCGGGCTGGCCAGGATGCGCAGAAAGCCAAACAACGAGCGCAAGACATGCTGCAACGAGCAGCCAATGCCGTCGATCCTTCGAATAACGCGAAATCCCAGCGCGACGCGGCCAGCGCGCTCAAGGACCTTGCCGACAAGCTGGAACGCGATCGGACCGCGAAGCACGAGTCCACGCCGAAGGATCCGGCCGAGGCCGCCGAGCAACTGGCCAAGAAGCAACGGGAACTCGCCGAGCGAACCAAGCAGGACCTCGACAAGGCCCGGCAGATGCCCGGCGATGCCGGCGAGCAAGCGAAGCGAGAGGCCCTCGCGAAGGCCGCGAACGACCAGCGAGAACTTCAGCAACAAGCCGGCGCCTTGCCGGGGCAAGATGGCCCGAAGGATCGCCAGCAAGCGCAAGCAGCCATGAACCGCGCTGCCGAGGAACTCGACAAGCAGAATGCCGACGGCGCCGCACAAAAGCAAAAAGAAGCAGCCGAGGCTCTCGACCGATTGGCACGCCAGGCCAAACAGCGCCAGAACGACGCCGCCGCCGCCGCGAATCCCGACATGCCCAACAAGGCCCAGGCCGAGGCGGCACGGCAACTCGCAGACGAGCAGAAGAACCTTCAGGACGAAGCCCGCAAGGCGGCCGAGGACATGGCGAAGGAGAATGCTCGCTCGGACAATCCACTGAATGAAATCGCCAAGCAACAACAACAAATCGCCCGCGAGGCAAGCGACCTGGCCAATACCATCACCGATCGACAAGGCGCCAAGTCCGACCAGGCCAAGCAATCGCGCCAGGCCGCCGATGCAGCCAAGCAAACCTCGGATCGCGTGAAGAACGGCGAGGTCAGGCAAGCCGCGGAAACGGGCCGTCAAGCGGCGCAAGCAATGGAGAAGATGGCCCAGAACAAGAATGGCGGAGAATCCGGTGAGAAGGCCAAGGACCTGGCCCGCCGACAAGCGGACCTTAATCAAAAGCTCGAACAACTCGCCAAGGACCCGGGGGCCAGTCGAACGCAGCAGGCAGCGCGTCAAGAGCAGTTGGAACAGCAGGCACGCGACATCGGCCAGAAGCTCGATGCAATGGCGAAGGGCCCGAAGGGAATGGGTTCGCCAGCAGGCGCTGAGAAAGCCAAAAATGCCGCGCAAGCGCGAAACAATCGGGCGACAAAATGCAGGCATCGCGCGAACAGGGTCGCAAAGGTCAAAAGGAGGACGCCAGTCTCTCGCGGCAGCAGGCCGCTGAAGCGATGGATCGCGCCGCCCGAGAAGCCGCCGACGCCGCCAAGCAATTGGCCGGCCGCGACGAGAAAGGGAGCGGTTCACCCAGGGCCGGGGAATCACTGAACAAGGCACAAAACCAAATGGGCAAGGCGGGCCAGAAGCTCGGCCAAGGCCAGCCAGGCGAAGCCGGCAATGCCATGGAGAAAGCCGCCGATTCGCTGCAGCAAGCAGCCAATCAACTCGGTCAAGGACTGGGACAAAACGATCCGATTGGTCAAAACGGCAAGGGCAACACCAATCCAGGCGGAAACGTCGGCGGCCCGGGCGGTAAACTCGATCTGCGCTCATTCGGTCCGGATATCGCAAAGCACACGGGCAAGGCTTGGGGCGAACTGCCTGGTGAAATTCGCACCAAGATCATCCAGCAAATGAAGGCCCGCTACGGCGAGGACTATGCCCGCAATATCAAGCTTTACTTCGAACAGTTGGCGGAAAGAAAGTAGCGTTCGAATCGCCCGGAAGTCTTCCATGATCAATCGATTGATTCCGTTGTGGATCGTCCTGGCGCTCGCATGGCCGGCAAGCGCCAGTGCGCCGAAGCGCGAAACATTTGAAATCGCGATCGACAACGCCATGCAGTATTTGGCGAATGCCCAGAACCCCGATGGATCCTGGAATTCCGGCAACTCGTTCCGTGGCGGTTTCGGCGGCGGCGGTCGCGATCCAGCCATTTCCGCATTATGCGTCATGGCGTTTTTGTCGGCCGGCCATGTGCCGGGCGAAGGCAGGTATGGGCCCGTGATCGAAAAGGGAGTCCGGTTCGTCGCATCCCAGCAGCAATCGAACGGCGTCTTCGCGGCTCAGCAATTCGGCATGAGCGTGATGTATTCGCACGGCATCTGCACGCTTATGGTCGCCGAGGTTGTCGGACTGATGCCCGATCGCGCCGAGGCGGCCAAGCTGCGCAAACAACTCGAGTACGGGGTGCGATTGATCAAGGCGGCCCAGTCGCATCGCGGGCAAAACATTGGAGGCTGGCGCTACCAGATCACACCTGGCGATGCCGACATGAGCGTCACGGCCTGGCAGGTGATGGCTCTGCGGGCGGCGAAAAATGTGGGCTGTGATGTGCCGGCAACGATCATCGATCAGGCCGTCGACTACGTCAAGCGTTCGCAAGACCGCAACACCACCTGGGGCTTTCGCTATACGCCCTATGGACGCGTCACGCTGGCTTGCACGGGCGCCGGCATCCTCTCGCTGGAATTATGCCGCAAGGAATTCCACGGCTCGGAGGAATCGACCAATGCCGCCAAGTTCCTCGCCAACCAACTTGCCAACGATGCCAACCGCGACGGCGACGGTCACTATCGGCGGCAACAGCATTTCTTTTACGGCGTCTACTACATGTCGCAGGCCATGTTTCAGGTAGGCGGCAACTACTGGAAATGGTATCGCGAGTATCTGCACTGGTTGTTGCTTCATCCCAACGCCAATCGCCAGGCGCCGGGGGGCTTTTGGAACGGGGTGTCCGGCGACGATCAAATGGCCGGCGTCAACTATTGCACCGCGATGGCGGTGCTGGCCCTGACAGTCGAATATCGCTTCCTGCCGATCTACCAACGCGGCGACGAGCCGGAGGAACGAGGGGACAAATAGGTGCTGAGATTGTGAGGTAGTGAGGTAGTGAGGTGGTGAGAGAGTCTTCACTATTTCGCCACCTCACTACCCCACCATCCCGCCACTTCACTCAACCACCGCCTCATTACTTAAGCGATCAGAAATGCCACTGACTGATTTCAAAGTCGTGATCGAGCAACCGGTCGCCTGGGGCGACATGGACTCGTTTCAGCACGTCAATAATGTCGTTTACTTTCGCTACTTTGAAAATGCGCGCGTGGAGTATTTTCACCGGATCGGTTGGTGGGAATACATGGACGAGACTGGCGTTGGCCCAATTGTCGCGTCAACGCAAGCACGCTTCCGCCGGCCGGTGAAATATCCGGATACGCTTGCGGCCGGGGCAAAGGTCATTTCATTCGCGGCGGATCGGTTCACGGTTCGGCATGTGCTCGTGAGCCGCAAAACCGGCGAAATGGTCACTGAAGGCGACGCGGTGGTCGTCTCGATCGACTATCGAAAAAACATGAAGGTGCCATTGCCGCAAGAGATTCGCCGGCGCATTGAGCGCTGGAATCGAGTTGACCATGGTCGCGGCGGAACGCCGCTTTGTACCTGAGGATGCGGACGGATGTTCGTGCCTCGCCTGCGTTCGTTGCACGCACACCCAGACCCCTTTGCAACGAATTTACAATTTCCTGCAACGAATCTGCAACGAATCTGCAACGAATTCACTATCACCGTTCCGTTGTTGGCCGCGAGCGCGTCGGCGGTGGAACACGTGGCGATGTTCGAAACGAATCGCGGAGATTGACGACAAGGAATCGAATTGGCTTGCGCATCAGCCATAGGCCAATCAAGATCAACGGCGACCAGGGCGCCAGGGCGACGACCACCACGACGAGCCACTTGCCCAGGTCTTGAAGCGCTTCGAGAGAATTGTGGAATGTCCGGCCGAGCGTCGTGCCGAACGACGGCGCCGACTGCGGAACGAACGTCTTGTCTTCGCGCATGACAATGTCAATCGTCGTCAGTGCGGTCAGCCGCGACAGCGTCTTCAATCTGGCCTCGTAGCGCTCAATTTGCTCACGGACTTCGGTGATCTGTTTGCGAAACGCGAGCAGGTCGGCCGTGCTTTGCGCCTTCTCCTGGAGAAGTTTGTTCAAAACAGTTTCTTCGGCCTTCAAATTCTTGAGCCGCGCTTCGGTGTCGACGAACTCCTCGGTCACATCTTGAGCATCGGACGATTTGCTGATGAGTTCCCCGAAGGTCTCCACCCGAGTGAGAAACTCCTGATACTTCGCCACCGGGACGCGCACCTTCCAGGTTCCCGTGCGTGTGCTGCCGGTCTTGCCCGATTCGTCCGACTTGGCCACGTAGCCTTTGACTTCGACTAAAAGAGCGTCCAGTTTGCCGCGGGCCTCGTCCAGATTGGCGACATGCAATTCGACCCGAGCCGTGTAAATGATCTTTCGTTCGGGCTCGACGGCGATGCCCGGGCCAGCTTGCCCCTTCGGGGCTTTGGGCACGTCTTGCTTGGCCGGCTCATCTCCAGCGGGGCTCACCCGCATTTCGGCGGCTTTCTTGTCCTCGCATCCCAGAATCGCAATAGCAACCAGACCAGCGATGAGACAACGGTACATGACGATTCCACGCGAAGGGGTTCAAGGCATTTCAGGGTGCCGCCGTTGCTTCCTCGGAGAGCCTATACACGTATCGGCGTCATAGTCGCCTTTCGCTCCGCGAAAGGAAAGGGCTCGCCACTCGCGAGATGATTTAACGCACTTCAGGGCGCCGCCGTTCCTTTCGCGGAGCGAAAGGCGACTATGGCGCATCGGTAACCGGTTCGAGCACAGGCTCTCCGCGAAAGAGGGCGAAGAGGATTCGAAAGTTAGGATGCGCCAAGCTCGGGCTTATTCCACGAATTCGCGGTCATTCCGCGAACGCATCGAAAAGCTTGAGATGCTGTTCAATCGTCAACATTTCGGCCCGTGTTGCGCCATCGAATCCGATCGCCGCGAGCCTGGCGTCCACCTCTTTCTTGTCGCGCCGGCCGCTGGGCCAGCCGCTCAGCGCTTGCCGCAAGTTTTTGCGCCGCTGTGTATACAGATCGCGAAGAAATGCTCGCCAGGCTTTCATGTCCGGAACGCGGGCCGCCTTTTCCGTGTTTGGCTTGATCAGCATGATGGCCGAATCGACCGCCGGCTGCGGCCAGAAATTGGTCGGGGCAATGCGCCGCACGATCTGCGCGTCGGCCACCGATTGCACCAGTATCGCCAAAGCACTGAAGTCTTTTGTTCCCGGCGACGACGTCATCCGTTCGGCCAATTCCCACTGGATCATCACGACCATGCGTTCGATCGGGATGCCGGTAATCAGCAGATTGGCAATCAACGGCGTCGCGATCGCGTACGGCAAATTGGCGACCAGCTTGCGCCGGCCCAGCCCTCGCTCCGTTGCGAGCGCATCCCAACCGGAAAGCATACGTGGGTCGAGTTCGTTCTTGCCGGCCAGGGCGTCGCCGTGCATCTGCCGCACGTTGGACCAGGCGGCCAGCAGTTGCTTCGCCATTTCGAAGAACTCGGGGTCGAGTTCAACCGTGAATACCGCGCCCGCCTGATCCGCCAGGCGAGTCGTCAGGCCGCCCGTGCCCGTGCCGACTTCGAGCACGCAATCGTCTTTCGTCAATTCTGCCGTGCGAACGATGAGATCGAGCAAATTGAGATCGATGAGGAAGTTCTGCCCCATCTTGTTCTTCGGGACGAGCCGGCGCGAATAGAGAAGGCCCTTGATGTAGGAAAGCGTTTGCCGGGGCGTGGGGTTTTCAGAGGACATGTGTTCATCGTACGATAGCTCTCGGCTCCCGTCGTGAGCGGTCATGTGGGATAGGCCACCCGGCCTGTCTTCTTTTACAGTGTCAAGCGCTTGACCCCGCAAGCCAAGACAGGCCGGGAGGCCTATCCCACTTTCAGATCCCGGACTGTCTTCTTTTGCCGGGCCAAGCGGTTGCCGCTGCCAGGTGAGACAGGCCGGGAGGCCTATCCCACTCTGCCGAGCAGCTTGGCGACATGTTTGGCCAGCATGTCCGCTTCGAGGTTCACGGTATCGCCGGGCTGTTTGAATCCGAGCGTGGTGTTCGCCATCGTATGCGGAATCAGCATCACACTGAATCGATGGGCCTCCACGTTGACAAGAGTCAGGCTCACGCCGTCGACGGCAACGCTTCCCTTTGGCACCATGAGTCGAGTGAGTTCCGTCGGGCATCGGAACCAGACATCTTCCCAGTCGCCATTGCGTGTACGCGAATCGATCGTACCAACCGCATCGATGTGCCCTTGCACAAAGTGCCCACCCAGTCGATCGCCGACGCGGAGCGAGCGTTCGAGATTGACACGATCGCCGGCCTTCAGCGCGCCGAGGTTGGTCTTGAGGAGAGTCTCGGGTCCGATTTCAAAATCGAATTGTTTGGCGGATAGCGCGACCACCGTGAGGCAGGCGCCGTTCACGGAAATGCTATCACCAATCTTCAGATCAACACCAATCTGGTCAATAATGCGGAGATGTCGGCCTGCGGCGAGATCATCGACGTTCTCAACGGTGCCCCGCGACTCGATTAATCCGGTGAACATGGTGATTAAACGTTTAGCGGTCGTCCCGTCGGGACGACCGCTAAACACTAAAGATCTGATATTAGGTTCCGTGTTCCCACCCGCTCAAGTACGCTTCTTGATCCTTCGTCAGCGTATCGATCGTAATCCCCATCGACGCCAGCTTTTCGCGCGACACGTACTTCTCGACTTCGATCGGCACTTCGTGCACCGCGGCCTTCAACTTGCCTTTATTCTGCACGCAGTATTCCGTGGCCAGCGCCTGCGTGGCAAAGCTCATATCCATCACGCTCGGCGGATGGCCTTCGGCGGAAGCGAGGTTCACCAGCCGGCCGGAGCCGATCACGTAGAGGCGCTTGCCGTTCCGCAGCTTGTATTCGTCCACTTCGCGGCGGACGTCCGCGGTCTTTTGCGTGGTCAATTTGTCGAGCGCGATGAGATCCAATTCCACGTCAAAGTGACCGCTATTGCAGACCATGGCGCCGTCTTTCATCGCATCGAAATGGTCGCCGCGAATGATGTGCTTGTTGCCGGTGACCGTAATGAAGATATCGCCGACCTTGGCGGCGTCGGCCATCGGCATGACCGACAAACCATCCATCGCCGCTTCCAGCGCCTTGATGGGATCCACCTCGGTTACGATCACATTGGCGCCCAGTCCGCGAGCCCTGAGCGATACCCCCTTCCCGCACCAGCCGTAGCCGCAGACCACCACTCTTCGGCCAGCGATGAGGGCGTTGGTCGCTCGTATGATCCCGTCAATGGTCGATTGGCCGGTGCCATACCGGTTGTCGAACATGTGCTTGGTGGCGGCATCGTTCACCGCCATGACGGGGAACTTGAGCACACCGTCCTTTTCCATCGCCCGAAGGCGGATGACGCCGGTCGTCGTCTCTTCCATGCTGCCAATCACCGAATCGAAGCGCGTCTTCCGCTGTTCGGGGGTCAGCTTCTTTGCCCAATCGATGACCGGCTGCTGGCTCTTGTTGAGCTGATCGAGTCGATCGAGCGCGATAAACAACATGGCGGAGACCAGGTCCGCGCCATCGTCCATCGTGATATGCGGCGCGAAATCGAGGGCGCCGACGATGTGCTTGTAGTAGGTCGTCGCATCTTCGCCGTGGATCGCGTTGACCGCGATGCCATAATCCTTCACCAGGCTGGCCGCCACGTCGTCCTGGGTGGAAAGCGGATTGGAGGCGATCAGCATGACGTCGGCGCCGCCAGCCTGAAGCGTACGAACGAGGTTTGCCGTCTCGGCGGTGACGTGCAGGCACGCCGACATGCGCAATCCCTTGAGCGGCTTTTCGCGGCTGAAGCGATCGCGAATGCGGGCGAGCACGGGCATGTCCTGGTCGGCCCACAGAAGTCGCTTTTTGCCGAGCGGGGCGAGATCGGGTTTGGCAATATCAGACGTGGCCATCGAACCGGTTCCTAGTCATGAGAAACGGAAATGCCCGCCCATAGTGACAGAGGGCGGGCCAAGGTCGAATCGACGTTATAGCAAGCAGCCCGGGCTATTCCAGATCAGAAGCCTGATGAACCGCGTCCCAAAGCTCTGCGTACTTGGCGCGCACGGACGGATCGAGTTGTGTGCTGACGTCTCGCGGAAGCTTCAGGACGCGGATGAGTTCTTGCACATCCGCCAAGTCCTTCAGACGATGGGGAGCACTGATTCCAGACGCCAATTTCAGTTGAATGAGTGTGGGGAGATTGACGCATGCGAAGCCCGATAGTTCGATCGCTACGGAATTCGGATCGGGGAACGCCACCGCTTTCGGCTTACCGTCCCCCGGAAATTCGCCGGTGACCAGGAACTCGATCTTCACTCCGGATTCGGTGTCGCGCAGTTGCTTGCTGCCTTGAAATGGCGGAACGTAACCCAGGCCCTCGAGCTGCCGGTGTATTTCTTCAAGACCCGGCTTCGTGACCAGAATGTCCACGTCTTCCGTAAACCGCCGGAAGCCATGAAAGAACATCGCCATGCCGCCGACAATCGCATAGGAAATGCCCAGTCCATTTAATCGAGCGGCAATGCGGCGGAGCGTGTCGTGGACAGCGCTGTGCTCGTCGAAGTGCATACTGCCCTCGCGGAGTGCCCAATTCAAGTCCCGGTTCAAGCGCTGCTCGTAGGTGGCAATCACGGCGTACTCTCCCATCGACTCATTCTGACCATTTGGTACGCCGCTCGCAAGCCTGCTCGCCGTTGTGATCCGATTCTTCACGTCTTACAATTGTCATTCCAGACTCACAGCCGTTTTCCCTGGACCGCGTATGCCAGTTCCGACTATTCGTTGCCCCGAATGCCGCACGCGATTCGAACTCGATCGGGAGGATTATCGCATTGGGCATGCTCAATGCCCCGATTGCCGGGCCATGGTCCGCGTACACGGCAGCGGCTCGCGATCGAATCGCAGTTCCAGCACGAAGTGGATCCTGATCATCCTGGCGATTGTGGGCTTAGTCGTCGTGGGAGGCTGTGGGGGAATTATCGCCCTGGTGTGGTACCAGGTGAAGCCCACCGACTTCCCGGAACAAACGCAGGACTACGCCGACGCCCGCAAGACGTTCAAAACAAATCTGATTGTCCAGCGAGCAGCGCCGCAGCCGTGGGACAAGGAACTGCCGCCCCCCGGCGTCAAGGAAGTGACTTATACATCCGGCGACCTCAAGCTCAAGGCGTGGATTAACCCTCCGGATCCGCGCGACAAGAATGGCGGATTGAAACCCGCCGTTCTATTTCTCCACGGCGGGTTCTCCTTTTCCGTGGAGGACTGGGACCAATGTAAACCGTTCCGCGATGCCGGCTTCGTCACGATGACTCCCATGCTGCGTGCGGAGAACGGTCAGCCGGGCTGGTATTCGATGTTCTACGACGAGGTGGACGACGTGCTCGCCGCCGCCGAAGTGCTTGCCAAAACGCCGGGCGTTGACCCCAAGCGCATATTTGTCGCCGGTCACAGCGTGGGCGGAACGCTGGCGATGCTGAGCGCCATGACATCGACGCGCTTTCGGGCATGCGCCTCCTTCTCCGGTTCGCCGGATCAGCCGGCTTGGGTCCGCGATCAGGAAGAGTTGATTCCCTTCGATCAATCGGACTTTAACGAGATGGTGATGCGCTCGCCACTCGCATTCCCGAAGAGCTTCAAGTGTCCCGCCCGTCTCTATTGGGGCGATCAAGAGCCGCTTTTCAAATTCAGTACGCGAAAGCTTGCGGAAAAGGCCCAGCAAGCGGGAAAGGACGTGCAGGCAGTCGAAGTGGTGGGGAACCACATGACCTCGGTGGATCAGGCGATGAATTCGGCGATCACGTTTTTTCGATCGCATTAGTCGTCCACCGACGGCGAAGTGCCCCTTGAAGGCGAGCCGAACGCCGTCAGGCGTCGGGCAAAGACAACACCCGACGCCTGATGGCGTTCGGCTCGCCATCGAACCATCGAACTCTTCGCCTTGACACAAGCTCGCAAATCTGCCTAGAGTACGCGGCCCGATGTTCCCGCGGCACGATGCACGCGGAGACAGTCGGCTTCCGCGCGCAGGATGCACCCCGATGGCCACGGATCCGGCCCCCGCTTCCCGCCGTCTCTGGCAACTTCCCACGTTTCTCGTTGGGCTCGGCGCTTTGCTGGCCCTGTGGCACTGGGGCGATCGCATTCGGCCCTCCGTCGCCGAGCGCTATGAAAAAGCGATGGTCGCGCTTCGCCCGGCCGTGGATCGCTGGCCGCCCGACCCCGATCAGGTGCGTGCCGCTCTCCGCAAAGTGCCCGACGCCGATCCGCCCGCCGATTTACTCCCCCGGGCCAAATATCTCACGGGTAGCGCCTACGTCGCTCTGGCCGAGGCCATGCCCGACTCCGAGTCCAAGGAACTATGGGCCAAAGCGCGACGCGACCTCGAAGACGCTGCCGGGTACGATTTGCCGCTGCCGGATCAAAAAAAGCTGCGCTATCGACTCGCTCGCGCCTGGTGCCATGTCGAAGGCGCCGATCCCAATCGAACGATCGAGTACCTGACGAAGTATGTCTCCGCCGGGGACGATCCCTCGGAGGGATATCGCCTGCTGGCGGATTTACATCACAAGGCGTCGCCGCCGGACGAAGCCGCCGAGAGAGACGATCTTCAGAACTTCCTCAAGCATGCCACGCCGCGGGCCGATGCCAGCAGCATTAACAAATGTCGGATCCGACTGGCCGAGTTGCACGCCAAACTCGGCGAAGGCGCCCAAGCCAAGGAAGTGTTGCAACGCGTCGGGCCGGATGCGCCTCCCGATCTCTACGCCAGGGCCTTGCTCATGTTGGCCGCGTCCGCTCGGACAGCGGAAGACTGGACCGGCGCTCTCAAGCAGCTCGACAAAGTTTGTGAGATGAAGGGCGCGACCGACGACCAGCGTGCCGAGGCCGTGGCCATGCGCGCCGAAGTCAATGCCAGGCTGGGTCGGGTCGACAATACCGATCTGCCCAACGACGATCGCCCCGAGGCACGAGCCGCCTGGTTTCGGCGGGCCGAGCGGGCGTTAAGCGACACGAGCGCCGTCAAGGACGCCGCCATCACCAATCTCGAACGGGCATACGCGGGGACCGTTCCCGACGGGCTTCGAAAACTCATCCCCAACAAGGACTCCCGGCGCGTCATTCAGGCTGCGTATCAAAAGGCATTCGCCGACGGCGAATTCGCACTCGCGGTTCGCATCGCCAAGCTCTACGGTAAAGTCATCCCCGACGACGATCATCATCGGTTGCTCATTGATGCGCAGGAATGCTGGGCCAAGGCGTTAGTCCACGATTCCATCAATCCCGACGATGCCAAGGAGCATTACCGCGCCGCGGCCGATGCCTGCGTCGCCGGCGGGCTTGCTCTTCGCTCGGCCGCCGACAAGGCCGACTGCTTGCGGAAAGCCGCCGGCCTCTACCTCAAAGCCGGCGATCGACCGATCGCCCTGCAAAAACTTGCCGAGTCCGCCAGCCATTTGGCGGACTATCCGGAAGAGCGCCTGGGCCAGGCCTGGGCGGAAATCGGTGACATTTATCTCGCAGCCGGCGATTCGGAGCAAGCCCGCATTGCTTTTCAGAATGCATCCGGCCGGCCCGGCCCGGCGCAGGACCGCTCCTGCATTCGTGTCGCGGCGTTCTCGTACGAATCCGATCCCAACAAAGGCGGGGCCAATGCGCTCCGGGCCCTGCATGAAGTATTCGGGCGCACGCCAACCGCCGACCCGGCCGCGCACGAAGAGGCGCTCTTCCTGATTGGCGAAATTCACCTCGTTCGCAAGGAATGGCGAGAGGCCGAAACGAATCTGAAGTCCGCGATCGAGACTTATCCACGGAGCAATCGGACCGCGCGAGGCCGTTACCACTATGGCCAGGTCTTACGGCACTTTGCCTATGACGCGGCGCGCACGATCAAGACCGATCGGGCCGCCATCGAGCAAATCAAGGCCGAGCGGCTCACGGCCCGCTTGCCTGCCCTCAAGGTGGACGAAGAGATTAAGCTTCTCAATCGCATCGACCTGTCGCAAAAGACCTACGACGCCATGATGCTCGGCGCTTACCAGCAATTCTGTCAGGCCGAGGAGCTGTTTCGAAGTGCCCCCAACGCCATCGATCCGGCTGTCGTCAAAAGCACCTCGTTCTGGGCGGCCGACTGTGCGTACTGGCTAGGCGATTACCCGGACTGTGCGGCTCGGTGCGAGAAGTTAGCCAAGCGCTATCGGGGGCGAATTGAGGAATTGGAAGCTCTTCGCGATCTGTCCCGTTGTTGCACGTACGCCGCCCGGTTCGCCAGCGATTCGAAAGACGAGCCCAGCGCTGCTAACTGGTCCCAGCAAGCTGCCGATGCCCGGGCAAGACTCAAGGACGCTCTGGGTCGCATTTCAAAAGCGGAATTCGATGGAGCAACCGATACGCGAAAGAGGGGTTATTGGGACGCCTGGTTGGCCGACAATTCTTCGGCAAAACAACGGTGACACGAGCAGTCGCGGCGGAGCGCCAAGCGTGCGTTTGTCCTCCGTGCATCCCGGAAGGATGGCAGAGATTAGCCAGCGGTCGAAGCGCAGCCTGCCGGGAGAGTTGCAGGACGGATTGCCAATCCGACCTACCGCCAATTCACTGTAGGACGGATTTGCAATCCGTCCTGCCTGTCCCAGCGGACGGATTACAAATCCGTCCCACAGCCGAATCACCCGATGACCGCTTGAGAACGACCATCAAACCTGCCAGCAACGCAATAAACGCACCCATATAGGCGCCATATACCTGGGCTATTTTGCCGGGCGAATCGGGCACCAGCCCGAGGTCGGCCGTCGCCTCCGATTGAACGGCCGGCTCAAAGGCGGCCACATAGGCGGCCGGACCGACGGTCACTTTCATCGCATCGAAGGTTTCCTGGGCCTTCGGTGAATCGTTGCCAAATAGCCCCGAGGCAGTGGACAACATTAAGAGTGCGGCCAGTCCGGCGGCGATGACCGCGGCTCGCCGGGCTCGAACGGGAAACCACTCCGACATCGCATAGCACAAGACCGCGAACGGCAACAGCAACGTCACGCAATGGTGCTTCCAGGTTCGCTCGCTGAAGAGCAACATTCCCACGAGGACGATCGAATACTCGGCCGCCAACCGCCAACCGCGACGCACCTCGGCGGGAGAGATTCCTTTTGTCCGTACCGGCGCTCGGCAAACGAGCACCATGATCGCCACGAAAAGCACCTGGCAGCCCTGAACGATTCGCTTGATCGTCGCCGAGTCCAGGTTGGCGATATTGTGGTAGGCGAGCGGGACATAGACGTTGTCCACCCAGGCCGAGAACGACGGGGAGTGCGTCAACAGTCGCGTCAGCACGCCCGGTAGAGATTGGTTTTCCTTTTCCGGGGTCACGATGCCGTGAACGAGATACGGCACGATCATGCCGTCAATCCAGGCCGTGAGTGCCGACCAGTTCCGTTCCCACCCCGCGGCCAGCGATCCGCTCTGCGCGGCGAATATCAGCGACGGCACAACGAAGAAGAACAAGACGAGACCGATCGCGCAACCAATCAGAACGCCCCAGGCTCGCTTGTAAAGGAAGTAGACGACGAACAGGGCGGGGGTGACCTTGCATGCGATCGCCAGCGCCAGCAGCAATCCGGAAAGCCGATCGCGACCGCGGGAGAACGAGTACAGCGACGCCATCACGAGAAACAGAATGAAGATGTTGATGTTGCCGTGCGTGAGATCGCCGAGAATGGGCCGGATACTCAAAACGATGGTCAGTGCTTTTGCCCAGGCGGGGATCGGTTGATTGGGGGATTCCACGAGGCGGAATGCCCACACGACGCAGACGAGGAACAGTCCGACTTTTAGATAGAACCAAGTTAGGGCCGCAGCCAACGGGCTGACCTCCGCAAGCTGTGCGAGGGGCACGAGCATCTGCGGCATTATCGGGGGATTCGGATAGTTGTACTTGGCAAAGATGTTCTCGCCGTCTTGCATGCCGCGGATCTGCTCGGCCCAGCGCAGGATCGCCGATTGGGTCAGCCCGTCCTTCCGTGGCGTGAGCACCTTCACGCTGTACTGAACGCTCACGACGGCGAGCACGAGCAAGAGAGCCGCGACAAATGCGTGTTGGGCGCGAGACCGAGGCAAAGATGACCACATGGCCGAAGTTTATCAGCGGCGGGGCAACAGGAACAAGGCCAGCTATCGGCTAGGCCGCTGACGGATTCGCTATCATGATCCCAAATCGCGACGAGCCAAGGGGAAAGCGCGGATCACCATGTCCACCGAAATCATCGAACAAGCCAAACAGTTCCGCGACCGCTTTGCGAAGGTCCGCGACGAGATCGGCAAAGTCATCGTCGGCCAGCCCGAGGTCGTCCAGGGCGTATTGACCTGCCTGTTCGTTGGCGGGCATGTCTTGCTGGAAGGAGTTCCGGGCCTGGGCAAGACCCTCCTGGTGCGCACGCTGGCGCAAGTGCTCGACCTCAAGTTCGCTCGCGTGCAGTTCACGCCGGATTTAATGCCGTCCGATATCCTCGGAACCAACATCATTACCGAGCACGAAGGTTCACGGCGATTCGCGTTCCAGGCCGGCCCGATCTTCGCACAGATCCTGCTCGCCGACGAAATCAATCGCGCGACCCCGAAAACGCAGTCGGCGCTTCTGGAAGCGATGCAGGAGCACAGCGTCACGATCGGCGGCACGCATCACAAGCTGGAGGAACCCTTTTTCGTCCTGGCAACGCAGAACCCGATCGAGCAAGAAGGAACGTATCCACTCCCCGAAGCCCAGCTCGATCGCTTCTTTTTCAAGTTGCTGGTCCCATTCAGCACGCGCGACGATTTGAATCTCATCCTCGATCGCACGACGCGGAACGAGCTGCCGCGACCCGAAAAGATCATGGACGGAGTTGAAATCGTTCGCTGGCAGGGATTCATTCGCGAAGTGCTGGTGGCTCCGCCCGTCCAGGATTACGCGATCCGGCTATTGCTTGCGAGCCATCCGCAAAACGAGTTCGCGACAGAGGTGGCCAATCGGTACGTTCGTTGCGGCGGCAGTCCACGCGGAGTGCAGGCATTGGTCCTGGCGTCCAAAGTGCAAGCGCTGTTGAACGGCCGATTCAATGTGAGCTTCGAGGACATCCGCAACGCCTATCTCCCCGCGATGCGTCATCGGATCCTGCTGAACTTCGAGGCCCAAGCCGAAAACATCGCGGCGGACACCATCCTGGCCCAGATCGTGCAGGACGTGCCGGAGACGGAAGGGAAGAAGTAACCAGGCTTAACGAAGCGAGCGGAGCGGCGTGAGCCGCCGGGTAATGCATCGCGAAGAGCTTGGACATCACCCGGCGGCTCACGCCGCTCGGCTCGCCAAATCTGGCATTACTTTGGCGGAGGGCCTAAAGTCGGCCCCTCGCCGGCCGCCTTGATCGGCGGCTTGTCGGCCGGCTTGCCGAGATCGGCGGGCAATTCCTTGGGCGCCGGCAGCATCGGCAAACGCGGCTTCGGAATCGTCGGAACGGGAATGGTCGACTCGCGCACTGGCGAGGTGGGAATCGTGATCACTGGCGCCGGCTTCTTCGGTTGCGCCACCAACGTCGGGCCGCGTCTGGCCGGGTCAGCAACCGGTGGTTCGATCGTCTCCGGCTTGAGCTTGGGGCCAACGACTTGCGGGCCAATCACCGGCGAAGCAATCGTCGGCGGCTTGGTAAGAACCGGCGGCTCCACAGGCCCGGTCACGGGACCGGGCTGGTGCGTCGGCCGCAATACGCTGGTACTCGGAACGCTCTTGACGCCGGTTTCCGCCGCGAGCGGCGGTTCGGAGGACTGCATCGCCACGTCGTTCTTCACGCCCGTAAAGATGCCGAGGATTCGGTATTGAAGCAGAGCGACTCGCGCTGCCGCCCGTACTTTGAAGCTCGCATCGTCTTTGGCTTGCTCTAGAGCGTACCCAGCCTGAGCGGTAACCGGTCGAATCTTCCCTAGAGTCTCGGCGGCCTCCGCTCGAACGGTTGCACTCTTATCACTGGTGAGGGCATCAATCAGAGTCGGAAGAATCTCGGGAAAGGTCTTGGCGTCGAACTCGCGCAGCGCGTTGGCCGCGGATGCCCGTGCCCGATCGTCGGTGGATGACTTCAAAAGTTCGATCAACGAAGGAACGTAAGTCGCGGCATCGGGCTTCGGCGTCCGGCGAAACAGGCCCGCCTCGGAGGTGGCGCTGATGGTCAGGGTGACCAGAATTGCCCATAGCAGTGGGGTTCGCAAGATACTCGACTCCGTGACCGGTTTCACCGTTGTGAATGGGCTCATCCATGATTCTGCCACATGGATCGACCCGACGGCGTGCTCAAAGTCGCCGATTCTTCCCGGTCGCGTGCCTCCTGCCTGCGTTACCCGGCAATTAATCGCTGCCACACTTGCGTGAGTCACTTCTTTTATACACGTTACGGTGCATTCGACCAATACGTGCGGGCAGAGTCGGCAGGGAATGACAGTGAAGATGGGAAAGGAACAACGACCGCATCAGTTATGACGATCGGTACGGAAACGAGTGCGTCCCCGTCACCGGGGATTCACGGCTCAAAGGAATTTGAACGTCGATCTTGTTTCGTTACCGCGGATTAGTGGGCATCATGCCGGCGCCAACACCCGGACGTCCGGGACCATTGGTATTGAGGTTTGGCGTACCCTTCGGCGCCAGAAGCGGCGTGTCGCGAGGAATATCATCGCGTGGATTCGTGTATTGGCCTGCTGGCGGCGAATACATCTCTTCCGACTTGGGCGGGCGCATTTCCCTTTTCGGAGTGGTGCTACAGCCAGTCAGTGCAATCGCGGTTGCCAGAAGTGCAAGCGACCAGCGCATGATCGGGCCCCACATCCTTGTGTTACTCAGGTCTGCCAACCATAACGGCATAGGACGGATTGTCAATCCGTCCTACGGCTAGCGCCCGCCACTTAAGTAAGTAGGACGGATTGGAAATCCGTCCTGCGATTAGCGCCCGCGCCTTAAATAAGTAGGACGGATTTGCAATCCGTCCTGCAATTAGCGCCGCGCCTCAAGTAGGACGGATTTGCAATCCGTCCTACTCTTCAAGTCGCGGTCATTTCCCCGCCTTGGCGCTCGCCAGTCGAGACTCAATGGCCTTCCAATTGAGCGTGTTCCACCACGCATCCACGTAGTCGGCCCGCTTGTTCTGGTACTTCAGGTAATACGCATGTTCCCAGACGTCGACACCCAAAATCGGCGTCAAGCCGTCCATCAGCGGACTGTCTTGATTGAGTCGCTTGACGGCTTGAAGTTTGCTGCCGTCCCACACGAGCCAGGACCAGCCGCTGCCGAATTGGCCGAGCGCGTTTTCCTTGATTTTCGCCTTGAATGCCGCGAAGTCGCCGAAGCCGGCCTTGATGGCGTCGCCGATCGCGCCGGTCGGTTCACCCCCGCCGCCGGGGCCCATAATCGTCCAGAACAAGGAGTGATTGTGATGGCCGCCGCCATTGTTGATAACCGCTTGTCGAATCGATTCCGGCGCGCTCTTGACGCCGCGGAGCAAATCTTCAATCGACTTGGCGGCAAGATCGGCGTGCCCGTCCAATGCCTTGTTCAGATTGTCCACATAAGCCTTGTGATGGCGGTCGTGGTGAATCTCCATCGTCAAAGCGTCGATGTGCGGTTCGAGAGCATTGAACGCATACAGTAGCGGTGGAAGCGCGTGTGCCATGGTGTGACTCCCCGGTGAAACGGCGGCGAATGGGACGTTCGGCTAATCTACGCCGCCGCGCGAAGCGGACAAGCGCGCCGGCTGCTCCGTTGGAGAGATCAAGCTCGTAGCTGGATTCACCAGAATTCAGCGTTTGACCGGCCAGCTACGAGGCAATTCACACCATGCTTTCGAGAAGATACTTCAACTTCCGCACTTCCGGCTCCATGGGATAGCCCGGTTCCGGTGTGTCGTGAATGTCCACGGAGAGCGCGCGATGATAGCGCTCGCGGGACAGCTGGCTGATGATCTTTCCGTATTCCACCTGGCCCTGGCCGACTTGAACTTGCAGTCGAGCCGGGGCGGTATCGCGCAGGCGGACGTGGCGAACGTATGGAAACAGTTCGTCGTACTCCTGGGTCGGCTGAGTTCCGACCAGATACTGGCTGGGATCGAGCGTCAGGCCCAACCCGGGCACCTGCCGACACAGGTAAATCGCCATGGCCGGATCGGCCGTCAGCGATTGGCTGTGCGTCTCCACCGTGAGGATGACTCCCTCCGCCTCGGCTATTCGATTCAACGCGGTCAATCGCGTGATTTCCGCACCGACTTCGCTGCCGATCGGGGCGGTGGGAATGTTGACCAGCGGTACGGCGAGCACCCGGCCCAGACGGCAGACGGCGCGCAGTTGATCGCGGTAATCCTCAGGCGTCGGCGCATCGATCTCAACGTGGAATGCCGCGTACGCCACATTGGCTTTGCGCAACAACTGCGCGACGCGGTTCGCGTCGGCAAGGACATCCGACGGCTTGAGATGAGGGCCCTTTTCATGCAGCGCGAGATCCACCTTGTGAAAGTGCAACTCGCTGATGACATGAAGTGCTTCCGGCAACGGAAAACGACTAAAGCAGAGCGACGAACAGGCAACGTACACGGTTCCCCCCTCCGTGGAGCAGCCGCGACTGAATGCGCGAGAATTCAGCGGTGCGGCTCAATCGATGCGCTGAATTCGGGCGAACCCAACAACGCATTTCGCAATCGGTTTCAGCGCGGCCCTTCCCCTGGGGCCGACCGAGTCCATATCGCTGGCGGCCCAAGCGTGCAAGGAAAAACCAGCGAAAATCGGCCTTGCCCGAATCGCCCATCCCGGCTATTGGCACTTGCCCGTCACTATCGACGAGTTTCGCCATGCCCCCGTCCACACCGCTTTTGTCCGCCGAGTTCGTCGATGGAATCGGCCAGTTCATCCAGGCTTCCCTGGATTCGCTCTTTCAGCACGAAAGCGCGCTGGCCCAACTGTCGCCATCATCGCCGGAGCCGGAGCGAATCGGGACCAATTCCCTTTCCAACCTGGAAAGCACAATCGCCGGCTGGCAATCGATTCTCGATGGCATGGGCGAACAAGTGCGAAATGCCCAAGAAAGTCTTGCCCTTCTCGAAATCGATCTCAATCGATCGCTGGGAGCCTTCGCGGCAGCGCGAAAATATCTCCAGGGCGAATCGGGCGAGGCCGAAGGCAGGGCAACCGCGTAGGACATCGGTAGCCCCTGGGGAGGCCTGCCGATGCCCTCGTTCGCCGTTATTCTGCCTGCTGCCGGACGATCCACGCGCTTCGGCGGCCGCGAAAAGAAGCCATTCGCCAATCTGGAGGGCGCCGCCGTTTGGCTCAAAACCGCCGCGCTCTTCTGTAATCGCGACGACGTGCAGCAACTCATTCTCGTCATCTCGCCCGACGATCGCGAACTGGTCCAGCGCCGCTATGCGGCCAACTTGATGTTTCTCGGCGTATCGCTCGTCGACGGCGGGGCCGAGCGTTTCGATTCGGTGGCGAACGCGCTTGCACACCTGAAGGCGGAAATCGACCACGTCGCCGTTCACGATGCCGTGCGTCCCTGCACGCCGACCGCTGTGATCGACGCCGTCTTCAACGCGGCTGCCAAACATGGGGCGGCCCTGCCGGGTTTGGCGGTCGCCGACACAATCAAGCGCGCCGATCGTCAGATGCGCGTCACCGAGACCATTTCCCGCGAAGGCCTCTGGCAGGCGCAGACGCCGCAAGCCTTTCGCAAAGATCTCTTGTTGGATGCCTACGCGAAGCGCGGCGGATTGAAGGTTCCCATTACCGATGACGCCCAGCTCGTCGAGGCGGCCGGGCACCCCGTGCAACTGACGCCGGGCTCGGCACTCAACATCAAGATCACGACGAACGAGGATCTCAAAATTGCAGGCCAGTTCCTCAAGCTTCGCGAAGCCGAAAACAAACCCAAAGCCAGCCGGCCTTTCGAAGACGAGCGGTTTAGCTAATCAGCTCGAGTGGGTCTGGTGTCTGGTGTCTGGTGTCTGACCACTGACTTCTGACCGCTGACCTCTCAATTTGCTGGCGGTTCGATGCCGCTCAAGGTGTTGTCCTCATAACTGGCTTTCTCCTCGATCGGCTCGATGTGGATGGTGACTTCCAGGCCGACGAAGGCCTTGCGAAGCGCTTCTTCAACGCGCGTGCCCAGGTCGTGGGCATCGCGGACGGTCATGGCGCCCGGCACGAGTAAATGGAAATCGGCGAATTTGCGTGCCCCGGCTTGGCGCGTGCGCAGGGCGTGGAATGCGGTTCCGGCCGGGGCATGGGTTCGGATCAATTGCCGCAGATTCGCTTGCTGCTCCGCGGAGAGAGCGTGATCCATGAGCCCGTCAAACGAGCGACGAATCAGTTTCAACCCCGTGAAGACGATGTTTAACCCGACCAGGATCGCGATAATTGGGTCGAGAACGTAGTATCCGGTCATCCAGACGATCGCGATGCCGGTGATAATCGCGACCGACGTCCAAACATCAGTCAACAGGTGCCTGCCATCTGCTTCCAGAACGATCGAGTGTTCCTGACGCCCGACGCGAACGAGAATCAGTCCGACCGCCAAATTGATGGCGGACGCTCCCAGGGCCAGAATTGAGCCGAGCCCCAAGTCCGATAGCGGGACCGGCTGAATCAGACGTTGAACCGCGACATAAGCGGTCCCGATGCCGGCGACAATGATGAGTGCGCCTTCGAGTCCGGACGAAAAGAACTCGATCTTCTCGTGACCGTAGGTGTGCGTGGCGTCTGCCGGGCGATGGGCATACCGGAGGGATAGATACGCGGTGACCGCCGCGAATAAGTTGATCCCCGATTCCAGCGCATCGGAGAGGAGGCCGACTGACCCCGTAAACAAATAGGCGAGCGACTTGAGACCGATGGTCAGGACGGCCGCCAGCACGGAGAGCAGGATAAAAGCTCGCAGCCCCGCCGGGGACATGCCAAACCTCGTGACCAAATGGCAAGGCCCGTCGCATGGGACGGGCCTCTTCAGGATAGGATCGCCTGGCCGTTTGTCATCATCGCCGGCTCAACTCGGTTAAACGGCGCTCGGCTTCCTCGACGCGCGATGGGTTGGTGTCGTGATTCATCACCGAGCGGTACAGTTCCTTCGCCTTGTCGAGCCTTTTCAGTTCGAAGTCGTACAGCTTGGCAGCGCGCAGACGGGCGTCGGTGGCGGACGCCTTGTTCCACTGAAACGACCGCTCGTAGTAGGCGGCAGCGCGTTCGTATTGCGGCCGGGGACGGTAGTGCTCGTAAATATCGCCGAGGTGATAGGCCGTCTCCGCGATTTTGTCCGAGTCGGGGTATTTCTCGAGGATCGCCTGGAAGAGGATCTCCGCTCGTCGCTGATTGTCCAGAAGTTCCTCGCCCGTGCCGCGGTTCTGGTAGTCAATCGCCCGCCGGAACAGGTTGTTCGCTTCGGTCACGTTTTGCTTGGGCTGAAGCGTCGGGGGGGGAACGTCCTTGACGTCAAGGCGGTACGAATACTTCATCATTCGGTGATAGGACTTCACTTCATCTTCCACCCACTTGGCCTTTTCGATCTCGTGGGCGGCCACGTAATGTTGGCGCAGCTTGTCGAGGGCGACCCAATAGTCCTTCCGCGCCTTGATCACTCCTTCCACGAGTTCGACCTCGCCGGCGTTTTCGGCCGTCTTCTCTTTGGGCGTGCTGGAACTGGGCGTTTCGGCCAGAACAACAACGGTTACACCTCCTGCAGCCAGTATTCCCAGGGTGATCAGCCAACGAGTTGCCACG
Source organism: uncultured Gemmataceae bacterium (assembly GCA_963773845.1). Taxonomy (GTDB): domain Bacteria; phylum Planctomycetota; class Planctomycetia; order Gemmatales; family Gemmataceae; genus SIAJ01. The sequence goes on along the minus strand of CAVZCU010000009.1, from coordinate 579,334 downwards.
TCAATTCTCCCCATCATTTGTCCAGAGCCTTCGCCTCCGCCGTGCCGGGCGCCGGAACGGCGGGCTTGGTGGATTCCACTCGCCCGAAGATCATCCGCCCGGCCGGGGTCTGCAAGACGCTCGTCACCGTCAGCGGAACTTCGTTGCCTATGTGCGTCCGTCCCTGTTCGACGACGACCATCGTTCCATCGTCCAGGTAGCCCACGCCTTGCCCCGGTTGATCGCCCGCCTTGACGATGCGGATCATCATGAACTCGCCCGGCAAGGCCACCGTCTTGAGGGCGTTCGCCACCTCGTTCAAATTGATGACTTCCACGCCCTGCAACTGCGCGATCTTGTTCAGGTTGAAGTCGTTGGTCACGACCCGTCCACCCAAGGCCTTGGCGAATAACACGAGCCGCTCGTCCACGCGGATCTTCTCGCCCGCCTCCCGAATCTCCTGCACGTTCCCTTCGTGCATCAGCAATTCGATGTTCTTGTTCGTTTGCAGCTTCTTGAGGATGTCCAGTCCGCGCCGGCCCCGATTGCGACGAAGCTTGTCCGAGCTGTCGGCAATCCCTTGAAGTTCCTGCAAGACGAACCGAGTCACGATCAGCCGGCTGTCGATAATTCGAGTATCGCACAGGTCCGCGATTCGGCCGTCGATAATCACGCTGGTATCGAGCACCAGGGGCTTGTTTCCCTTTAACTGTTTGGAAAATTCGACATAAGGGATAATGAAGCGAAACTCGTCCTTGGTCTGCATAAGCGTTGAAATCGTTATGTAACAACAAATCACGGTAATCAGCGCTCGCGCCACCAGGAAGCCCGGACTCTTCTTGTCGTAATCGAGCGACTCGAGATATTGCTCGATCGCCAGCGAGAACAACCAGCCCAACAGCAGGCCGAGCAACAGCCCAAAATAGATGGCCGAAAGCGTCGTGATTTGCTTATTTCGTTCCCACAAGTCGGTGAACAGAACGAGCCCGCCAGCAGCCAGAATGAGCATCGATGCGCTCAGTCCAGCCCATATTTTCTCCTTCTGCGAGCCCGAGAACGTGCTGAAGGCGGCGATCGCCATGCCCAGGACGATCGCGATGAATAGCCCACGAAGTAGCCATAGTAACATGGGAGAGCCTCCGGACGGAGGGGATAGAACCGGCCGCGCCGTGTTCGGCGGAGTGGCAAGGATGAACGAGACTATGTTACAGGTCGCTATCGGCGTGGAACAGTCGCAGATACTCTTGCCGGGCAAACCGGTCGGTCATGCCCGCAAGATAATCGACAACCACGCGCTCCGCGGACGCTTCGCGGGGAATGACGGTCGCCGCCGCTCGCTCTAACACGGTTGGCGGGGCGCCGGCCCAGCGAGCGAGATAGCGATCCGGCAACAACTCCGGCCGGGCGACGAACTCCGCGTACAGCCGTTGCAAGATCCGCCGGCCCTGCGCCGCCATTCGGATGACCCGGTGATGGCGATAGACGCGTTCATACAGAAAGCGCTCCAGATCGCCTTTCAACTGCATGAGTTCCGGGCCGAACCCCGCGAGGGGGGTCGTGCAATTGCGAACGTCCCCAAGCGACTGAATCCGTTCGCTCGTGATTCGGCGGCTCGTCTCGTCAATAAGGTCGCTTACCTGCCATGCTATCATTTCGCGAATCACCGCCGTGCGAAACACGTCGCCATTGAGATTGGCGTGCCGTGCCCGCACTGGCTCAGCGGCACGCTTCCAAAGTTCCACTTCGGCAAGGTCGTCGAGGGTAATCAATCCAATGCCGAGCGCGTCGTCCGTATCGTGCGTGTCGTAGGCCAAACTGTCGCAGCAATCGACGATTTGCATTTCGAGCAAGGGCGAGCCAGCGCTCAGAAGTTCCCGGCACTCGGGCCGGTCGCGACGCTTGCTGTGGTGAACGAAGGCTTCACGCAATTCCCTCGAGAGATTGAGGCCGGGGAAATCGGGATAGCGCTCTTCCAGACAATCGACGCGGCGAAGGCCATACAAATTGTGATCGAATCCGCCCTGCGCCGTCAGGCACTCGTCCAGTGCTCGTTCGCCAGCATGCCCGAACGGCGGGTGGCCGAGATCGTGCGACAGGGCAATCGCTTCCGCGAGATCCTCGTTCAGCCGAAGGCGGCGGGCCACCGTGCGACTGATTTGGGCGACTTCCAGTGTGTGGGTCAACCGCGTGCGATGATGATCGTTGATCCGTCCGACCAGGACCTGTGTTTTGCCCATCAATCGGCGGAAGGCTGTGGAGTGAACGACGCGTTCGCGGTCGCGCTGGTAAATCGTTCGAAACGGGTGCGGTGGTTCTGGATAATGGCGACCGCGGCTGTCGCGGCTTCGCATTCCGTACGGTGCGAGCCACGAATCTTCGAAGGTGTCCCAGTCCATCGGCATCACGTCGGTTTGAGAGCGGCCGACAGCAAGTCGTAAAGGGCATCGAGCGATTGGGCGATCACCCGCACATCGCCGAAAACGGGCATGAAGTTGGTGTCGCCGTTCCATCGCGGCACGACATGCCAGTGTACGTGGCCCGGCAAACCGGCGCCGGCGACCTTGCCCAGGTTGAGCCCGACGTTAAAGCCCTCCGGCCGCATTTCCCGTTCGAGGATTTGAATCATCCGAGCTAATGTCTGCTGCAGCTCCAGGCTTTCGTCGGCGGTCAATTCATCCAGCCGCCCCTTGTGCGCCTGCGGCGCAATGAGCAGATGCCCGTTGTTATAGGGGAAGCGATTCAAGACCACGACGCCGAGCGGCGTGCGTTCAACAATCAGGTTTTTGCGATCGTCCGATTCGGCGAGCCCGCGACAAATGAAACACCCATCGTCCTCATGCGGACGATGTTCGCGCTTGATATACGCCAGTCGCCAGGGAGCCCAGAGTTGGTCCATCGCATGACTCGGATTGCGTAACATATGCACTACAGAGTCACATCGCGGCGGAGCTGCCACCTTCGGAGTGCGGGGACTGGTCACCGCTTTCGGATTTTTGGTGAGCGAGCACGCGGCAAGCGCTCCTTCAAAATCCGAAAGCGGTGACCAGTCCCCGCACTCTAAATCTTTTCGCCGCGCGTGAAGAATCAAGCCGGAAAGTAGTACAGTGGTGCAAACTTCCCTTTACCGCCGCGACGCCAGCGCCACTTCCGGCCGGCCGGCACGCGGCATTCCCTTCGGCAGCTTGACGACCAGCACCGAGCAGGGGGCATCGCGCAGAACTTTCTCGGCGACGCTGCCCAGCACCAGGCGATCGATGCCGGTGCGGCCGTGCGTGCCCATCACGATCAAGTCGAGGCGGGCATCCCGAGCATATTGCACGATTTCAGCCGCCGGGTCCCCTTCGAGGTAGACATGGCTGACCGGAATCTTGGGATTGGCCGGGCGGATTTGTTCGAGTTGACCTCGCCAATGGTCGCCGTCGTCTTTCTGGTCTGGTCCAGCGACGTAGACAATGGTCATCGAGGCCCGATGCGTTTCCGCCAAGGCAACCGCATGCAGGTACGCCTGATTGGAGTAGGACGAGAAATCCGTTGGATAAAGAATGGTGCGAACACGTAGCATGGCTGGCCACTCCCGCCGGGCCATTGGACAGGTTTATAGTAGCAGAGATGGGGCCCAAGAGCAATTGGGCGCCCGGCAAACCCAGTCAGTCGAGAGGCGAAGTCGAGGGCTCCTATCCCGACTCATATTTCTCGCAATCGTTCGCGGGTCTGGTACACTGTCTGCCAACAAAAATAGTAAGAAGCCATGACCGCACCGCCAGGCAGGCGGACAGATGAGCAATAGCTCGCCAATATCCCGCAACACCGGCGACGGCCATCCGAATGAGGCCGGCCGGCTTGTGCCCCTCGTCTACGACGAACTGCGCAAGCTCGCTGCAGCGCGCATGGCCGACGAGCGAAGCGGGCATACGCTCGATGCGACCGCACTGGTTCACGAAGCGTGGCTCCGCCTCGGCGGTGACCGTTCGTTCGAATCGAAGAGTCATTTTCTGCGCTCAGCCGCCGAAGCGATGCGGCGAATCCTCGTCGATCATGCTCGGGCCAGACGCGCCGACAAACGGGGTGGGGATTTGAGGCGCGTGCCAAGTGACGATGCCCAGGTCGCGACCCCAGAACGCGATTCCGACTTGATCGATCTCGACGAAGCACTGAATCGGCTCGCCCAGGAAGATCCGTTGGGTGCCCAGATCGTTGACCTGCACCACTTCGCCGGCCTGGGATACGAGGAGATCGCCGAGACTCTGCAAATCACCATCTATCTGGTTCGGCAGAAATGGGCCTACGCTCGCGCGTGGCTCAAACGCGAGTTAAGAAAATCCTGATAGCGAGCATTTTTTTCGACAGCGGTACTCAGCGATTACGCCTGGTATTCTGAACGAGGTTTCATCGCCCGATTCGGGGTCCGGATCATGCCCATCAACGCGCAGCGCGCACAGGCCATTTTCGCTTCCGCCATCGAATTGACCGACCCGGTCGCCCGAGCGGCTCTACTTGATCGCGAGTGTGCCAGCGAAACGGAATTGCGCCAGCGCGTCGATGAATTGCTTGCCGCGCACGACGATTCCGCCGGGCTGCCGCCCGCCGACGTCCAGGCCACGGGGCCCTTCCGCGGACAGATCGCCCCCGAACTCAAGGCGGGCTCCACCTTCGCCGGCCGCTACAAGATCCGCGAAAAGCTCGGCGAAGGCGGCATGGGCACGGTCTACGTCGCCGACCAGATCGAGCCGGTCAGCCGCCGCGTCGCCCTCAAGATCATCAAAACCGATGTCGCCTCCGAACGGCTGCTTGCCCGATTCGATCAAGAACGGCAAGCGCTCGCGCTCATGGACCATCCGAATATCGCCAAGGTGCTCGACGCCGGCATTACCGATCGGACTCCGTACTTTGTAATGGAACTCATCAAAGGCGTGCCGATCACCAAGTATTGCGACGGGGCGAAGTTGTCGCCCAAGCAGCGGCTCGAATTGTTCATCCCCGTCTGCCAGGCGGTGCAGCATGCCCACCAGAAGGGGATCATTCATCGCGACTTGAAGCCTTCCAATATTCTCATTGGCCTCTACGACGGTCGGCCGGTACCGAAGGTGATCGACTTCGGCGTCGCCAAGGCGACCGGGCCCAGGCTGACCGACCAGAGCATCTACACCGAAATAGGCGCGATCATGGGCACGCTCGAATACATGTCGCCCGAGCAAGCGGAACTCAATAACCTCGACATCGATACGCGGTCGGACATTTATTCGCTCGGCGTGTTGCTTTACGAACTCTTGACCGGCGACGTGCCGCTGTCGCGCAAGGACCTCAAATCGGCCGGCTTCGTGGAGATGCTGCGACTGATCAAGGAAGTCGAGCCGCCCAAGCCGAGCACGCGGCTCTCCAATTCGGGCAGCCTGCCAAGTATCGCCGCCTCCCGACACATGGAGCCCAAGAAGTTGACGGCGCTGGTGCGCATCGATCTGGATTGGATCGTGATGAAGGCACTCGAGAAGGACCGCTCCCGGCGCTACGAGACGGCCAACGGCTTTGCGATGGACATTCAGCGTTACCTGGCCAACGAGCCGGTGCTCGCTAGCCCGCCGAGCGTCGGCTACCGGGTGCGGAAATTCGTTCGACGAAATAAAGCCCAGGTGATGGCGGCGGGGCTGGTGCTGTTCACTCTCCTGTCCGGCATTGTTGGCACGACCTTCGGGTTGGTCCGCGCCGAAAGCCGGCGCGTCGAAGCCGAGGAAGCGCGGGTGGCGGAACGGGACCGGGCCGAGGGGGAGCGACAAGCGACGCAGCGGGCACTGGCCGATCGCGACGCCAAGGGCAAGGCCCTGATCGCCGAGACCGCGGCTCGCGCCGCCGAGAAGCAGGCCCGCGATCAGGCGCTGGCCGCCCTGCGGGCCATGACCGACGACATCATCGAAAATCAGATGGCCCGTGGCACGACGTTGACCGAAGAGAACAAGGAGTTCCTGCGCAAGATCATCAAGCAGTACGACGGCTTCGCTGCTATCACGGGAGACGACGTGGAAAGCCGATCGATCCGGGCCGAGGGTTATGCGCGTGTCGGCATTATGCGTAGTCGACTGGGCGAAATGAAGGAAGCGGAGGAGGCCCAGACCACCGCACTCGACCTCCGCGAGAGACTGGTCGCGGAATCTCCCAGTCGCCCCGAGTTCCGCCACGATCTGGCCGGGAGCTACAACAACTTGGGTCTGCTGCTTCGCACTACTGGCCGGCTGAAGGATGCGGAAATAGCCTTTGTCGCCGCGCTCGCCCTCGACAAGCAACTCGCCGCTGATTTCCCGACCCGCCCCGAATTCCGACGAGATCTCGCCACAAACCATAATAACCTGGGCAACTTGCTCCGCGCCACCGGCCGGTTGACCGAAGCGGAAGAAGCCTTTGTCGCCGCGCTCGCCCTCAAGAAGCAACTCGTTGCCGACTTTCCCAACCAGCCCGAGTTTCGCCGGGAACTGGCCAGGAGCCACCACAATCTGGGCGTCCTGCTCCGCGACACTGGCCAGCCGAAGCAGGCGGAAAGAGCCTATTCCGCCGCGCTGAACCACTTCAAGGAACTGGTAGCCGACTTCCCCACCCGACCCGAGTTCCGCCAGGACCTGGCGGCAAGCTACAACAACCTGGGCGCCCTCCTATACACCAGCGGCCATCCGAAGGAGGCGGAAAAGGCCTATACTGCTGCTCTCGGCCTCTACAAGCAATTGGCTGCCGATTTTCCCACGCGGACCGAGTTTCGCCAAGGACTCGCTGGGACTCACAACAACCTGGGCCTCCTGCTCCGCGCCACCGGCCAGATGAAGGATGCGGAAGAAGCCTTTGTCGCCGCGCTCGCTCTTCGCAAGCAACTGGCAGCCGATTTCCCCAGCCGGCCCGATTTCCGCCAGGACTTGGCGGGAAGTCATAACAACCTGGGCCTTCTGCTCCGCGCCACCGGCCGGCTGAAGGAAGCGGAAGCGGCTTTTGCCGCCGCCCTCGCCCTCAAGAAGCAACTTGCCGCCGACTTCCCCACTCGACCCGAGTTCCGCAAAGACCTCGCTAATAGCCACTACAACTTGGGCCTCCTGCTGCACGCCACCGGCCGGCTGAAGGAAGCGGAAGAAACCTTTGCCGCGTCCCGCGCCCTTTACAAGCAACTGGCGAACGACTTCCCCAACCAGCCGGATCTTCGGAACTACTTGGCCGTGACGCTCGTGTACTTGGCAGACCTCCGCAACCAGCAGCGTGATTTTGCGGCCGGCAAGGCATACCTGGACGAGGCATTGCCGCACCATCAGGCGGCATTGAAGGCGAATCCTCGCAACTCGACTTATCGCCGGGACTACCAAAAGAACCTCTACACCTTGGCAAGGGCGAACGCGGGACTCCTGAGCCAAGCTAATGTCGTCCGTGCGGCCGAGAAGATTCGCGATCAGGGCTGGAACCCACCCACGAATGCGTACGATGCCGCCTGCGCTCTGGCCCTGTGTGTTCCGATCGCGGAGAAGCACGACGAACTCGACTCCGCCAAACGCCGAGCTGCGATGAAATACTATGCCGACCTCGCCATGGACATGCTGCGCGACGCCGTCAAAAAGGGCTATAGGGACGCCGCCCACATGAAGAAGGACAAAGACCTCGATCCGCTGCGTGATCGCGAGGACTTCAAGAAGCTCTTGGCGGAGTTGGAAGCTGAAAAGAAAAAATGAACATCTCGCTCATGAAACGCCGCTGCGCCACGGAACGGCTCAAATGAAATGGCACTTCGTGCGTTGCGCGGCGCGGCGCAACGAATCAAGTGCATGGCCTTAAAGAGCTTGCACTTCCAATCGTCAAAAATGGATTGCAGGGCGCCTGACCGGGGGTTGCAGCGCAATCCATCGGGAGTGAGTGAAAGATAACGATTGCAGGTACGCCAGCACGGGACCGTCCTCACGCCGGCTTAGTGCCGCGGAAGGCCATGAGCACGTCGTGCAGGTCGTCCGAGATGCCGATCTCGTCGTCGAGAAAATCTTTCAGCCAGATAAAATGGTTCTTCTGGGCCATTGCCACGAGCGGCAACAGGTCGCGCAGGCGAATGCGCACGCATGGGGCCGGCGGTTCGAACCCATCCGCATCTTCATCCGGGCCGGCGTAGAGTCTCAGGTGCGGGGCCATCAGCAACCTCCATGCAGGACGCCGGCAAGCCGAGAGAGCCAGCGCCTTCCATTCCCTTCAGCGCCGACCCTGCGGGCGCTTTGCCCGGCATCGTCGACTCACGATTCATCGACCACTTGGACCAGCCGACTGGACGAGAAATCTTCACCCCCCGTCCGCCCGCATGAGTATCTGGTAACCTGTAACGAGGGGGCAAACTCGCCGGGAGCAAACAATGCCGACTACGATTGCCGTCCTCGGTGACGGAGGCTGGGGGACTGCCACGGCCGTGCTGCTCGCACGGAACCCCGATCACCGCGTTCGCCTTTGGAGCGCCCGTGCCGAGAACGGCGAACGGTTGCGAACCGCGCGCGAAAATGTTCGCTATTTGCCGGGCGTTCCGATTCCTCCGGCAATCGAATTGACAACCGATGCCGAAGCGGCTATCCGCGATGCCGATCTCTGGGTGAGCGCCATTCCAACCGTTCACTTGCGGCAGACCCTATCCCAGTTTCGCGCATTCGCGGAGCCGACCACGCCGGTCGTCAGTTTGACCAAGGGAATCGAGCTTTCCACGTTTCGCCGGCCGTCCGAAATCATCGCGGAAACGCTTGGCACCGACCGCGTGGCCGCACTGAGCGGGCCATCGCACGCCGAGGAAGTTTCGCGTGGAATGCCGACCTCGGTCGTCGTGGCCGGAGCGGATTCGACGCTGACGGTCTGGGTGCAAAAATGCTTCTCCACCGATCGGTTTCGCGTTTATACCAATCCCGATCTTCTCGGTGTCGAACTCGCCGGCGCCCTGAAGAACGTATTGGGAATTGCAGCGGGGATCGGCGATGGCCTGGGCTTTGGCGATAACGCGAAGTCCGCGCTCGTGACTCGCGGACTGGTCGAAATGACACGCTTCGGCGTCGCACTCGGGGCGGAGCACGACACTTTTCAAGGTTTGGCCGGCGTCGGCGACTTGATCACGACCTGTTTCAGTCAACATGGTCGCAATCGCCGGGTCGGTGAACGGCTCGGACGTGGCGAAACATTGGCCAACATACTGGCGACATCGACCGCGATTGCCGAAGGGGTCACGACGGCCAAGAGCATTCACGATCGGATTCGGCCGCTCGGCTTGGAAATGCCGATTTCGACCGTCGTTTACAAGGTGCTATACGAAGGACTTTCGCCAGCCGACAGCGTCACCGAACTCATGTCACGGCGATCGGGCAGCGAACGCTTGCGATTGTAGCATAGCCGTCCGGATTGGCCGTCGAACGTCATTAAGCAAAGCGCAGAACGGCGACGGTCACGTTGTCGAGAGCGCCGTTGCCAAGTGCCATGTTGACGAATCGCCGGGCAGCGCGCTCGGCGTTTCTTGATTCGCGGAGCACCGCCTGAATGACGTCCACAGACGTTTGGTTGGAAAGACCATCGGAGCAGACGACCAGCCAGTCGCCGGGTTCGACATTCACCGCGTACACGTCTGGATAGACTTCCGGCCGGCCGCCGACGGCTTGATGCAACTCGGATCGGCGCGGGTGCGTCTCGGCCTCTTCCTCGGTGATTTGCCCGATTTCGATCAGCCGGCCGACGACCGTATGGTCCCGCGTAACCTGAGTGAGTTTTCCGCGGTGCAACCGATAGACTCGGCTGTCGCCGACATGCCCAACAATTGCAATCCCGCCATCGACGACGATGACCTCGGCCGTACAGCCCATGCCGCGATTGCCGGGATTGGATTGCGCCATTTCGAAAATGCGTCGATTCGCTTCGCGGAGAGCAGCCGCAATGCGCTCGGCATGCGTCTCAGCTGTGCGCTCGGGCGAATCGGATTCGGGTGGGGTGGCATCCATGGTGACTGGGACCGGATCGCCCAGGTCTTCGCCGGAATTCGATTCGATGTTCGTATCCACCTGGGTCGACGGCGGAACGGGCAATGGCGTGGGCGCCAACCCGGGTCCGAATGGCGGACCCGCCAGCAGGCATTCGCGCAAGGTTTGGAGTGCCATCGATGCGGCCACTTCGCCGCTTTCCATGCCTCCCATTCCATCGGCCAAAAGAACCAGCGCCGCCTCGTCGAAATGTTCGAGTCGTCCCTCGGTCGTGTGGAAAATGAAAACGGCGTCTTCGTTGCCAGCGCGAACCATGCCGGTCGTCGTCCAGGCCGCGACATCGATCCGGATCTGGTCGAGGTTTCGCCGGCAGGCATCGAGTGCGGCAATCAATTCCTGGAACCCAGTCGGGTCCGACTGCGCCCCGTCCTCGGTCGGAAAGCGCTGGGAAACGTCGCGAACAAACGTCTTCGCCATCAGGCGGCCAAGATACGGATTCGCATCCGGAACCCGTTCCAGATAAGAGCGCGGCATTCCCGTCAGCGTGAAGTCGAGATCCGACAACTCGCGGCCCAACAACAATGCGTAGAGCATTGCGCCGAATGCGTAAAGATCGGCTCGTTCATCCGCCTCTTGGGGATTCAATAGCACTTCGGGCGCGGTGGAGAATCCACCGCGCAGAGGAACGTCGCCCGGCAGGGGAATCGGCAATAGATCGGCGAGGTCGGCCAGGATCGGCAAGCCGCTCGGCGACACGACGATCATGTCCGGCCGAAGTCCTTCGAGAATCGCGCCGGCGAAGTGCAATCGTTCGAGCACTTCGGCCAATTGAATCATCCAGCCGAAGCGCTCCCGATTCGTGACCCCTTCCCGTTCCCATGCCTCCCAAAGCGACGTCCCGGCGGGCACCTCTTCAATCAAATAGTTGAACCCGCCTTCGGTGAACGAATCGATCATTCGCGGAAGCGACAGGTGTGCGGCACGCAGCAGGACGCCTTGCTCCCAGCCCAGACCGGGCCAGCCGACCGATTCGGCCGGATTCGGAATTTCGATGGTCGGCTGTTCGCCGGTCACCGGTAGATCAAAGTCAAAGACGGATTCTTCGATCCCGTTGTCCGGATTGATCCTTGAGGATGGAGGAGCGGCCGGCGCTTTTTGCCGCAGAACAATGACGGGCAACGGATTGTCCGGACTGCCGACGTCTTCGCCTCGAAACCGGGCCACGCCCTCGCGTTCGTTGATGAGCAGGATCAAGCGATATCGGTCCGCCACCAATTGATCCGGAACGGCCGTTTTGGCAGCGCTGGCCGATTCGTCGCCAAAGATATAGCCGCAATCGCCGCAATAGGCGGCATCGGTGAGCGATGGCGAGCCGCATTGCCGGCATGTTCGAGCCGCCGGCGTGGGGGATTCTTCCGGCTCGCGCGGCGGAACATCGTCGGTCAAAGCGTTGCCCGCGGCCAGGGCGTCGGGATCATTCACAGGTGGTCCATTCGTCAAACAAAGAATGGTTCGCGCATATCGTAAGCCCCCTAACGAAAACTTGGAAGGGGCAAACCGCCTGCCCGCCGTCGAACCATCGTTCGGGAAGGACGGGCTGCGCCGATTGCGCCACTACAATCGCCCGCCGCACGTCACACAGAACCGGCTGCCAAGCAACGTCGGCCGTTCGCATTTGTGGCACGCCATGCCCGCCGGGGCGATGGGTCCGGCGCAGCCGCGACAGTAGGGTTCGCGCCCGGCGTGGCGGTGCTGCAAGCGGGGCAATAAATCTCGCGCGTCACGGAACGTCGCTCGAGGTCGCCTTTCATGTCTCGGGCCGTCATGTAGCGATCGCACACTTCTTGCGACAAATTGATGGAGATGATTTCCCAGAACCAGCGCTCCGAATCGGGGAACCCGGCCAGTTTCTTCTTCAAGTCCTGTCCGGTGAAATGACCGTCCGGGGCTTTGCCATTCGCGAGGTGATACAGCGTTCCGGCGAGCGCGAACAAATCGCTGCGCGGCTCGGGCTTGCCCGCGACCTGCTCTTGCGGCGCATAGCCTTCGGTAAAGACCTTGGTCTTGGCGACGGCGCGCTCGCGCGGACCTTGTCCCATTTCCCGGGCCGTGCCAAAATCGATGAGCCGAATGGTAACGCCGTCCGGCAACAGCATGATGTTTTCCGGCTTCATGTCCCGATGGATGAGCGCCGGCTTCATGCGGTGCATGTGTGCCAGGGCCTCGGCGATTTTGGCGCCCCAGGCGGCGACCTGGGGAATGGGGAACGGCTTGGCGCCCGGCTTATCGAGAAGACTCAGAAGATTGTCGCCCGGGATGTATTCGATGATCAAATAGGCCGCTCCGCCGTCCTCAATGTAATCGTATAATCGTGGCACGATCGGCACGTGCTGGAGCGCTCGCAAGATGTCAGCTTCGCGGCGGAAGAACGTGCGGCGGATGTTGAATTCCTTTGGGTCCGTCGCGATCATCTCTTTCACCGCGACCGGCTCGTCGCTATCCACGACCGTCGCTTTGTAGACGACGCCAAATCCGCCGGTCGCCAGCGCCCGATCGATGCGATACTTGCCCGCGATGACGTGGCCAACGGCGCCCGGCAATGGCGTATTGCACCGCTGGCAAAGCCGTTCGCCCGGCGGGTTCAGCGTACCGCACACCGCATTCGGGCAAATGTTCAGCTTTTCATCCTCGTCGGGCTTGGCGGCCGGCGGCGGGGGTTCAACAAAGTGGTAACCGCATTCGGGACAGCTCGCCGCATCCTCCGCGACCGCCGCATTGCAGCTCGGGCAGGTGGTGGTCGGCAACGGCGCTACGAAAACGTGCGCACATTGACATTTGACGGACTTGCCGAGCAACGCATCCGGCAATTTCAATTGTTGGCCGCACGAAGGGCAGGAAACGACTTGGGGCATCGCAGCTCGCGGCGACGGAACTCCGATTCTGCCGTGCCAGCACAACCGGCGGAACAGAATCTTTCGGGCGGCACGCAGGCGACAGAATCGGAACTCGGCCGCCACGCGCATTCTATTCCGCCAGCACTTTCAAGTGCACCGTACCGATTTGAATCACGTCGTTGGCGGAGAGTTGTTTGACTTCGCCGGGATGAACGCGGTTTCGGTTCACAAACGTGCCATTCAGGCTGTTCAAGTCTTCCACCGCGAGGTTGCCGTCTTCGAAGGTGATGACCGCGTGCTGTCGAGACGCCCAGACCCGCTCTTCCGATTCCTGGTCGGTCAGATCGATGTCGACTGGTTTATCGTCCATTCGGCCAACGTAATTCTTGCCGGGATATATCGGGTACTGCAGATCCATCCGCAATCCGCGGACGGTGGCGAGCTTCGGGCTCGTGAGCGGTTCAGGCGTCAGCGTGGCCGTCGATGGTTCGTGCGTGGCGGCCGCTTCCTCGTGTGGCAACGGCGGCGGACCGCCGGCCGATGGCTCGGCTCCCGGTTCTCCCGCCGCCAGCTCCACCGGCGTCTCGGTTCCCAAGTTCGCCTGATCGACGGTCGCGAAACTGGATTGGGCAACCGGTTCGAGAGCGACGGGCTCCAGCGGGATCGGTTCCTCGTTCGAGGCGCCGGGAGGAGTTTCAGCGGGGTTTGCGGATTGATCGTTCATGGCAGTCGAAGCCTGTACGGGAGGAGCGGGCATTTCCAAGTCGGACTTGCACTTGTCGCAAAACAGGGCGCCGTCTTCATTCGCGAAGCCACACACTGGGCAATTCATCGAAGTCACCTCGTGGATTTCACGTCGCGCTTGCGGGCGTGCTGCTCAGACCAAAGTTGTCCTCGGCACTTCGGGCGGCATCATCGACCGCGAGCATGGTCTTCTTGCTCACCCGGCCGCCGCCCTGAATCTCGGACAGCACTTGCTGGGCGAGCATCGTCTTTTTCGCTCCGCGCGGCCCGAGGACCTCGCCCTTCTTGGCAATCTGCTCGGCCACTCGGCGAATCTCATCCGACTGTTCGGAGGCAATGGCCTTTTGCAGATTCGCGTTCAACTCGTAAATCTGCACCTCGTCGATGTGCCGGGCGACCTCGGCATTCACGTATCCATGTCCCGCCGCAGTATAGGTCATTTCCAAGGGTATTGCGCCGGTGGAAAGCTGCTGACCGTCTCCCAGTTCGTATTTGACTTCGACCTGGGCCACGACATACTTGCCGTCCGGCCGTCGGGGCAGGCTCAGGTCGAGAATGTATTTGGTCGGATGCGAGCGCTCGAGAGTTCCAAGCGGCGCGGTCACGAGGCGTTCGTCCACCTGGGTAACCGGGATCTCGCGAATCTGCGGCGCAACTTGCCGAACGCGCTTGATCTTCACGTCCTTGACGGGGCGAACTTCCAGGACCACGTTGACGAACAGGGTGTCGGCGAGTCGATCGAACTCGGAGAGAAAGACGCGCATCGCCTCATCGCTCTGTTCGGCGTCGATGTAGTACCAGCGGCCATCGCTGACCTTGGCCAGATCCTTGATCAGGCCGCTGTTCCATTCCGTGCCGACGCCCATGATCGTGAAGCGAACTTTCTTCTCCCACGCCTGCCGGGCAAACTCACGGCAGGCTTCTTCGCCGGATGTTTCACCATCGGTCAGAACGATCACTTGCAGCAGCCGGCCGGCCTCGTCGGGCGTCAGCAGCGTCTGGAGAGCTTTGCTGATTCCTTCATCCATCGTCGTTCCCGCCTGATCGACGCTGAACAGATCGATCTGGCGAAGGGTGTCGGAGATCTTCTCGCTTTCGGCGGCCGGCGTCGGCGGCAAAATCATCTCCGCGCCATTGCCGAACGCGACGAGAGCGATTCGATCGGTTGGTTTGAGCTTGGCGATCGCGGCGGTGGCGGCTTCGCGCACTCGATCGAGGCGTGACTTGCCGGTCCCGTCGCTCCAGTACATCGATCCCGAAATGTCGATGGCCAAAGCTAATGTCAGCGGCAGGGTGGCCACGCCCTCCCCGGCCGGGACCGCTTTCAACAGGGCGTAGCTGGCCAGCGACTCGCCCGGCACGGCGACCGACTGGCGATGCATCATGCGTTCAAGCACGAGGCGGGGGGAAGACATGGTGTGCAATCCGAGGTGGGACGGGTGGCGTTTAGACCGATTTATCACACGGACGCGTCATCCGCAAGCGGCAAGTCTCATCCGCGAAACGTTTTGAACAAAGTCAATGTGCGTCCGATAAGCATTTGAACGGGGTAGGTCAAAAGTTCCGGAAGGCACACTTCTCGTCCAGAATTGCGCTCCCACAACCATGTGCATGGCACCGCCTTTGCACGAAAAACTCGCTCGCCTGCCCCTCCGCCCGGGCCATTTCTCTGAGGGATGTCATCGTGGATCGCGGCGGTTGGCTTCCTCGCCAAGATCGGGCGAAAAGTCACCGCTTCGTATTGAATCTGTCCAAAGCGGAAATCGAGGATCGGGTCTTTGAAGGGAAGTCACTCTTGCTGGTCCTGCACAGGTCCAGTGGCGGCCGGTTTTCAAACCAGGAGGTTCCAGCCATGCGATTCGGTTCCTTGCTCTTAACTGCCCTGTCGGCGATGATTGCGGTTTCAACAACGTCCGGCTCGGCGCAGGCGTGTTGCTGCGGCTGGGGTGGCTGGGGCTATCGCCCCGCTTATTACTACCCGCAACCCATGTACTACGGGCCGAGCATGTCCAACATGCCGTCCCGGCCAATGCCCGGAATGGCCCCGAGTCGGACGAAAAGCGTCGCCGTGAACATCAAGGACGACAAATTTGATCCTGGGAATATCACAATTCAACCGGGGACGGCGGTCCGATTTACGAACAATGGCAAACACATTCACACGGTGACGGCCGGCGATGGACGCTGGGATTCCCGCGATATTCCGCCTGGCCAAACGTTCACAGTCATTTTCATGGCGCACCGGCACATACAAGTATCACTGCCGACATCACAAGGGCATGGAAGGAACCATCACCGTCGGCCAGCCTGGCAAGGGGAAGGGCAAAGCAACTCGCGGCAGCGCGATCGGCGAAGTGTACTACTGACTCCGCCGCTACGGCTGGAGTTGAGGTCGCCAGAACTCGGAAGAGGAGTTAGTGAGTAGCGGAAGTCGCCAGACCCGGCGGGGTCGGATCTGGCGACTTCCGCTACGTTGCCACCCTGTGCATCAACGTGGACCGAGCATTAAACACGGTCAAGGGGAACGCGTCTCACTTTAGCCTCCGAACGGCTTCATGATCTTTCGCGTCCATGGTTCATACGGCCGCCGAACGTCGACGCGAACCCAGACCGTGTGCTCCACACCGCCATTGACCGTCAGCTGCAAAACGCCTTCGTGGACGCAGCCGGGCTCCATCATTTCCGAATCGATATCGAAGAGCACATCCACTTCGCGACCACCAGCCACCGCGGTTTCCCGCGGCTTCAGCCAGAGAGCGCCGCTTTCGACGAACGCATAGACCCATTTCTTGGAGCTGGCGGTCAGCGTAATCGCCCGGGTCACAACCTCCGGATAATTGCAAGTCACTTCAAAGCCAACCACGTCGAGGGAGATCTTCGGCACCTGTGATAGATTCAATGCTTCGAAGTACTGCTGCACCGCCCCGAGCGACGGAGCGAGCGCTTTGCCCGCCAGGGGATATTCCCAGCCTTCCTTGTCGAACAATCGTTCGACCGCCCCGTCCGCGAACCACTTGGCAGCCACCTTCGGCCGCGCCAACATGAGCTTGGCAAGGTCCTGGGCATCGGCGACGCTGAACCCCTGAAACGGAACACCGCGTTCGGACAGATCGATCTGTATTGGCACTTCCACGGTTCCGCCATTCGTTCGCACCTGCAATCGCGCGAAGTAACTACCCGTGGTCGGCAAGCCCTTCGTGTTGATGATGAGTTCGATCGCCTGCTCGGCCCGAGCCCGAACACGATTCGTCGCCGGCCGCAACCATTGGGATCCATCCGCGACGACTAGGTCGCCGATCAGGATGCCATTTCCTCGATTCACCACTGCCAGCAGCACCCGGCGTTCTTCCTTGCGAGCGACATCCGGTATGTGCAGTCGCCGGGGGGCCACATCGAGTGCCGGGGCGGCTTTCACATGCGAGGGGAGCTTCTCAAGAAAATTCTGCAACGCCAACTCGGCGTCCGGCTCGGCGGGCGGAACCAGGCGAGCGAGATCGCCTCGATTATTGTCCTCGAAGAAGCGAATGAAATCGCGGCGGACGAGAGCATTGCGGGCCTCGGTCCATTCGACCAGGCAGCCTTCGACCAATTCATCCAACGTCCGGCAGACCCGGCCCGATGGAAACTTCCATTCGCGTGGAAAATACTCGCCCTCGGGCAAATGCAACGTATCCAGCGGAACGCCGTCGTTGTGACAAAACGACGCATCAGGAGGGTTGGCACGTTCACAGCGCGGACAGCGTTGCACGGGATCAATTCTACGAAATGCTTGGCAAACCCGTTTAGCGTTCGAGCCAGCGGCTCGAACCCGTTTCGATCGTGTTGACCTCGGCCCATGCCGCAAACGCATCATGATAGCGCAGCATTAGCCGCTCGGTGCGACAAGACGTTATGGACATAATGATGCCAAGCGCGCATTTCCAACGCCACCCGTCCCAGCCGCTCCGATCTCAGTCTTACCAATTCTCACGCCACCTCTGGCGAGCCGACCGCCGCTTGGCGAGCCGACCGCCCGCTTGGCGAGCCGACCGCCCGCTTGGCGAGCCGACCGCCCGCTTGGCGAGCCGACCGCCCGCTTGGCGAGCCGACCGCCCGCTTTGCGAGCGCGACCGCCGTAAGGCGGCGGGTGCTGTATGCGGGTGCTGTCATTACCCGCCGCCTTACGGCGGTCGGCTCGCCAAGCGGGCGTGTCGGCTCGCCACAAGACGGTGCTGCCGTCTCGCCAGCCGTACACTGACAATTGAAAATCATTCTACCGCGAACCTGCATGGCCGCCGAGAAAGCGACTGGCATCGTCGTCCGCACTTACGACTGGAGCGAGACCAGCCGGATCGCCGTCATTTGGACGCGGGAGTTTGGCAAGGTGCGGGTTCTGGCAAAGGGCGGGCGACGGCTGAGATCCAACTTCGAGGTCGCACTTGACCTGTTGACCGTGTGCAGTATTGTCCTGCTCCGCAAATCGTCCGGCGGGCTGGACATTCTGACGGAGGCGCGGGTCGAGGAACGGTTCCCCAACCTGCGGCGCGATTTGCGGGCGATGTACGGTGGCTACTACATCGCTGAGTTGTTGGGTGAAGGGACCCAGGACTACGATCCGCATCCGGCGTTATTCGATCTGACCATCGATACGCTGCGGAAGCTGAATGCGGTGGCGAGCCCGGTCGCGTCAGCACCGGGAGTTGCCAGTTTGATCGCCGCTTACGAGCTGGGCTGGCTCGGGGAACTGGGACTGCGACCGGTCCTCGATCGATGCACGGTGTGTCAGACGAGTGATTTGCCCGAGGGGGCGTTAATATTCAGCCCGATTGCGGGCGGCGTGGTTTGCGCGAATTGCGCTCCGGCCCAACGAGATGGCCGGGCCATGAGCCGCGAATCGCGGATGACCTTGGATGAACTGGCCGTCGGCGAACTGCCGCCGATCGCAACGGAAGTGCGTCAGTTGCTCGGTCACTATGTATCGAGCGTGTTGGGGAAACGACCACGGTTGTTGAGCTATCTGGATTGACAGGGAGCGTGCCCATGCATGCCGGGCGAGCGACATTCCGGTGGACGGCGTTCGGCATTGCCCTGCTTGCTGCCGGGTGCATGACGCCCACAAAACCACTCCGCGACGTCGGCAAGCAACCGCCAAGCGAGATTACGCAGGCCAATCACACGGAGACTCCGCCCTCGCCCGTCCAGCATGAAGGCCTCAATAGCGCTGAAAAAGTCTACAAGCAGGGCGAGTTCGAGAAGGCCGGCGACATGTTCGCCGACATAGCCGACGATACCAAGAACCGCCCGGAAGTCGCCGAGCGTGCCCGCTTCTACCAGGCCGAATGTTTCCGCCGGCAAGGCTACTATCCGAAGGCCGTTGACACCTACCACAAGCTGCTGCAGGATTTCCCGGCCGGCCTCTATCGCGAGCAGGCCGTCGGCCAGATGTTCTTGATCGCCAGCGAATGGCTCCAGCCAGTGCGCGAGCAAATCGCCGACAAGAGCAAGCCGCCGGCCGAGCGCAAGCCAAAGAGTTGGACGGACGGGATCATTCCGGTCAACTTCGATCGCAAGCATCCAACGGTCGCCACCGAGGATCGCGCCCTGCAAACGCTCGAACGCGTTTACTTCAACGATCCGACCGGCCCCTATGCCGACAAGGCATTGTTCATGCTCGGCCGGGTCCATTTTGAGCGGCAGAACTTCAAGGATTCCGCTCGATACTTCCAACAGCTTGCCGAGACCTACGATCGCAGCCCGCTTCGCGATGAAGCTCTCAAGCTGGCCATCATCGCCAAGAACAACAGTACGGGCGGTCCGGAATACGACGGCAAGGACATGGCCGAGGCGATGCGGTTGATCAACTCCGCCAAGGCGACGAGCCCAGCCTTGTCTCGCGAACAGGGGGGTAAGTTCCTCGACGAGCAAGCCCTCATGGTCCGCTATCAGCAGGCCCAGAAGGATTTCGAGACGGCCGAGTTCTACCGGCGCACGGGACATCCCGGCTCGGCGTGGTTCTGTTACGGACTGGTGCTCCGCCGTTATCCGGGCATCCAGCCGTTCGCCAATGATGCCGCCGCCCGGCAAAAGGAGTTGAAGGCCGAACTGGATGAATTGAACAATCCATCGGCATGGGGCACCACCCGGAAATTCTGGAAGCAATATGTGCTTGGCGAAGAAATCCCCAAGACCAAGGATCCGAACGGGCCGCCCGACATGAAAGACTTGCCCAAGCGATTGCCCGAACCGCGACCAGCCGGCCCGGCCGGCGGTGGCGCGATGCCCAGTACGCCAGGGCTCTTGCCGGGCAATCCAAGTCCGTAACAACCAACGGCGAACCGGCTGCGCTAGCGGCCGGGCGACCGGCCACCTCCGGGACCAAACCTTTGGCAATGGAACGAGCGACCGATGCAGGCACGCCACCCGGCAGCTCACGCGGCCGGCTCGCCGTTGGCGATCATCGACTGTTCACGCGTCGCCAGGCCATCCAAACCTTGTTCGGCGGCAGTGCCGCGGCCCTGATCGGCTGCACGGGTGACGGCCACTTTGGCTTTCTCGGCTATTCGACAGCGCCCAATTACGATCCCGAGATTCGCACCGTCTACGTGCCGATGTTTCGCACTCGGGCGCTCGAAACCACGCCATTTCGCGGAGTGGAATTCACGCTGACGCGAGCCGTCGTCGATGCGATTGAGTCGAAAACGCCAATGAAGGTGGTCAGCGACCCCAATGCCGCGGACACGGAACTGCAAGGCACGGTGATGTCGATTGCCAAGGCGCTGACCAACTTCACCCCGCAAGCCGAGGTCCGCGAACTGCAGTTGAACATCTACGTGGAAATCGTTTGGCACGATCTCCGTCCCGGCCACGAAGGAAAGATCCTCACCAATCCGACGGACCGGACAAAAGTCGTCCTGCCCGGAGAGATCCCGTTCGATCCTAAAGTTCCGCCGCAGCAGGTGACGCCCGACAAACCGCAGCCCGTGCTTCTATCGAGCGTCGGACGCGCCATCCCGGAGCTTGGCGAGTCGGTAACCACCGCCTTGCAAATGGCCATCGACCGCATGGCCGTCAAAATCGTCTCCGCCATGGAAAAGCCGTGGAGCCTGCCAAAGGGGTAATAGCCCGGCACTTAGCGGCCCGTGGCGATTTCAAACGCAACCGATCAAGCTTAGCTGGATTCGCCAGAATTCAGCACTCGCACCAATCACGCGTAGCTGGATTCGCCAGAATTCAGCACTCGGAACGACGAAGCACTGAATTCTGGCGAATCCAGCTACGCCTCTGCTCGAACGCTACGCCTCTGCTCGGACGCTACTGGCTCCGGCACGAAAAAATGCAAGGAATTCCATGGGTGCCATGCCCACGGCTTGGCGTGGGCATGCAGGCGCGTGAACCGAACAGATGCAGGAGAAATCGAATCGGCTTACATGCCCACGCCAAGCCGTGGGCATGGCACCCAAGAACAGACTGTCCTGAATTCCTTGCATTATTTCATGCCAGAACCACTACGCCTCTCGAACGTAACTTCTAATGAATCGCCACAGCCTGGTATGCAAATACGACTGGCCCTATCTTCACCTCCATGCTTTGGTCCTTTCGCAATCACCGCCTGACGATCGGCGTTCGACCGCTGGTGATGGGCATCGTCAACGTCACGCCGGATAGCTTCTCCGATGGCGGGCAGTTCCTGACGACCGATGCCGCCATCGAACAGGCTTTGCGTTTAGCCAGCGAAGGCGCCGACTTCCTCGACATTGGCGGCGAGTCGAGCCGGCCGGGATCAAAACCGGTCGCGCTCGATGAAGAACTGGCCCGCGTGATCCCCGTCGTTCACGGACTCGCCGGCCAAACAACCGTTCCCATTTCGGTCGATACGACGAAAGCCGAAGTCGCTCGACAGGCACTGGAAGCCGGGGCCGCGATCATCAACGACATCACGGCCGGCCGCGGCGACCCCGACATGCTCGAAGTCGTCCGAACTCACAATGCCGGCATCGTCCTCATGCACATGCAGGGCACGCCGGAGACGATGCAGGCAAACCCCACCTACCAGGATGTCGTCCGCGAAGTGCACGAGTTCCTCGAAGAACGCATTCGCGATTGCGAATCGGTCGGCATCGCGCTCGAACGAATCGCGGTCGATCCCGGCTTCGGCTTCGGCAAGACGTTCGAACACAATATGTCGTTGCTGCGCCAACTGGACGCCATCGCCGCCATCGGTCGGCCGGTGGTGCTGGGCGTTTCCCGCAAGGGCTTCATCGGCCAGATCACCGGCCGCCCACGAAGCGAGCGCATCATCGGCTCAGTAGCGATGGCTTGCTACTGCGCCGCCCGAGGCGCCGCTCACATCTTGCGCGTCCACGACGTGGCGGCAACGGTGGATGCGGCGAAGATCATCGGTGCGATTGCGTCCCATTAGCCGCTGTCTCGCCTTTCGCATCTTGTGCACGAATCGGCGCCATAGTCGCCTTTCGCTCCGCGAAAGGAAAGGCTCGCCGCCCGCGAGACGGTTTAACGCATTTCAGCGTGCCGCCGTTCCTTTCGCGGAGCGAAAGGCGACTATGGCGCATCGCTCGCCCATTCGTGCGCAATCGTTGCGCGAAAATTACAGCCTTTCGTCCGGCGAAGGCGACAATCGTTTTCTCTCACTCCGACTGTCTCGCGTTGACACTCATCGGATCGTTGGCTACAAGCGGCTGCTATTCTTGCCCGGAGGTCCCATGGTTCCCTGGCCGCTGCTTCTCACACTCGTGACCCTGGGCTCGCCGAATGTCGCGCCGGGACTGGAGCTGAGAGTGCGGGCGGCGGTGGCGTGCCCTCGGATCCATTGCCAGTTGGGCCTGAGCATCAACACCGATGGCGAATTCGTCTTCGACGGGGAAACCCCTTCGTCTGACGTTATTGCCCACCGCTCGCTCAAACTCCGCAATTCGCGGGATGGGGGCACCTTACCGGGCATCGAGGCCCTGGTAGCGATCGCCGGCCACTCGGCACTCGAGGGCTCGACGCTCGGCATGCTGTTTACGGACGCGGCGATCGGCTGCTGCCGGGCTCGCCTCCGGCAGCAGCCGCACGATGCCTCCGCCATGGTTCGGCTTGGCGAACTGTTCGACAAGGTTCGTCAACTCACCGAGGCCGAGCGATGGTTGCGCCTTGCCACCTGGACCGCCCCGCGTGACTGGCAGACCTGGCACGCGCTCGCCAGGTATCACTGGCAACAAGTCCTCGGTCCGCGTGTGGCCCCGCCGCAAGATTTGCCAAAGCCGGACGGGTCATACGACGTTTCCGTTCTGAAGCGACGGATCGCGGACGACGGCGACGGGCATATGCGGCAGGCGTCGGATTGCTATGACTGGGCGGTCATCTTCGCGCCGGACGCGCCCGAGGCGTACTTGGCCCGCTTTGGCTGGTTGTCGGCGTTCGCCGGGCTGTCGGCACTCCAAAGCGCGGACGCGAACGCCCAGCAGGCGATGGGAGAGTCGTACCTCGCTCGAATCACCGCGGACGCCCATGCGGTCGCGGAGTTGACCGGCCATCCGCTGGCCTATGGCCTGTGCCTGATCGGGCCGGCCAGGGAAATAATCGAAAATACTCCGATCACCGATCCCTACGAAAAGTGGTTCTGGAACAAGGCAATTCGCCGACTGGAGCCGCTTCGCTCCAGTCCGGACCCGCTGACGCGATCAGACGCCGTCCTGATTCTGACTTTGATTCGGTGTTTCATCCTCCACGATTTCGCCGGCGCCAAACCGCTTCTCGATGAGCTTCCGGCCGGCGACCGCAACTTGCCATTGCTGGCAAGTCTGGTCTACGAGGGACTGCAAGAAGATAGCGCCCTCGGAGACTTCATGGCGCGAAAACGAAAGCTCGTCGCAGCCAACGACTACTTCATCCTGGCCAAATGCTACGAGTTCGGCGGCCACACGACCCGCGAGTCGGAGATAACGGCCGCGGGCCTGCAGAAGTTCCCGACCGACGCTCGGCTCAACTTGCTCCGCACCGGCCTGCTTCTGCACTACGGCAAGCCCGCCCATCTTCTGGAAGTGCATTTCCGATTGTCTGCCTTGGAGGCCGACTTCGCGGCCCGGCAGAAGGCCTTCGAAGCTTCTGCTGCAGAGTCCGGCGGCTTGACCGACACGGACCGAGAACTTCTGCAACTCGTCCGCCTGCACCGGGCGTTCTATCTTGCGCTGGTCGGGCAGCCAGTGGCCGCCTCCAGGTTGGCAAAGGACTCCCAATGCGTCAGCAGCGAGGCGGCTGAGGCCGCGCAGAACATTATTCAAATTCTGAAGCCGTCCACGGAAGGCAGCGACAATTCGAAGCCTGTCTCGCGCTGACTGCTGTCGGACCGTTGGCTACAAGCGGCTACCGCTCTTGCCCGGAGGTCCCATGATCCCATACGCACTGCTACTCACCCTGGCCGGCCTGGGCACGCCGAACATTTCGCCGGAAAAGGAACTCAACGTGCGGGCTGCGGCGCAGTATCCGTCAGGCTCCCTGTCGCTTGGGCTCAGGATCAATCCCGATCTGAGCTTTATCTGGGATGGCGAGGATCCAGCCGAAGCACGACGAAGGCATCGTCCGCTCAAGATCCGCAAGCTGCGCCTCGCTCCGACAAATGCGTGCCTCAACCTTATGATCTCGCTTGCTGAGAACCACGCATTTGCGAATAGATTGATCGGTACCGCATTGATCTGGACCACAATTGAACTTTGCCGGACTCATCTCCAAGATCATCCTGGCGACATATTTGCCATGGTCTGGCTGGGGAAGCTCAATGACAGGGTAGATCAGCGCGAAGTGGCCGAGCGACGGCTTCGGCAAGCGACTCGCTGTGCGCCTCGGGTCTGGCCAACCTGGCAAGCCCTTGCAGAGCATTATCTGGAACATGCCTTCTCCGCTCAATTCGACCCGGCCCAGATCCCCTCATCCGGTAATTGGAGCTTGAAGGGGGACGAAATAGCTGCCGCGATCCGGCGCGGACACGCGGAGGACAGCGCGGAAATCGAGCGATGCCGGCGCAACGCTATGGATTGCATGGATTGGGGAGTCATTTTTGCGCCCGACAACGCGCTGCCTTATCTGTATCGCTATGCCTGGCGGAACCAGATCGCAGGATTCAGCGTCGTGGAGAGCGCCAAGTCGGACACTTGGGCGAACAATGTTCGGAAAATGGCGGCCGACACTTACAAAGCCGCGGAACTAACCGGCCATCCGCTGCTCTATGGATTGGCTTTGATTCACGAAAGCTCATCCACCGAATTCGGTCGCTCAAAGCTCTCTATTGACCGGAAGATTCGATGGAAACAAGCATCGGCCCATTTGTCCAACTTGCGCCATGATCCCGATCCGCTCATCCGCAATGACGCAACGCGGGTGCTGATCATGGTCCGGTGCATGGTATTCGAAGATTTCGTTGGCGCGAGGCGGTTGCTCGAAGAACTTTCGAAGGAGCCCGGCGACCAAATTATGATTTCGCTCGCGGCTATGGTTTATGGCAGATTGAACGACCAGAAAGCACTGGCCCATTTATTGGAGCGCAAGCTCAGCCCGGTTGATGCAAACGACTACTTCATCTTGGCAAGCACGCGCGAGCGGGCTGATGATGTTGCCGGCGCACTTCAAGCGGCTCGGGCGGGTACACAGAAATTCCCGAACGACGTGCGTCTCAATCTGACATGCACGGGTCTATTACTTCAGTACGGCACCGCCGCCGACCTCCTGGAAGTGCATTTGCGGCTCACTCGGCTAGAGGACTACTACACCAGGCGATTGACGGCCAAGGATGGCTCGTGCCATTTCCCGGACGATTGGACCGAAGAGTACGCGGCGCTCATGCAGCTCTATTCCCTTCACCGGGCCGTCTATCTGGGACTGATCGGGCAAACGGAATGGCGCTCTATTTCGCCCATCATGCGAAGGATCTGAGTGACACGAACGCGGATACCGCCGCGAAGCTGATTCAGGAACTCGATCCATCAACGCAAGACGACTCAAAGCCGAAACCGTTCCTGCAGTTACCCGCCATGGCGAACCCCTCACCGCAATCGGTCTCGACTTTTCGACCGCGCCAGCGATAGCGATTTCCCTTCGGATTTCGGAGAGTTCTTGCCGCACTTCAAATGCAATCGCGGCGAACGCTCGAATCACTTCCCGTTCTCGCCAGGCGGCCGCGGGTGTCGTCTGCAAAAAAGCCAAAGACACGACACTTCTCGCTCGGCGCGACAATCTACCGGTATTTTGACCCCGGAGGGGTCGCAGACATTAGCCGGTGGTCGAGCGCCAGCTCGACCACCGGAATACGAACACACACAATCCCCGCACCCCGGCAGGGGTGCCAGAAGGCTCGATCCCTTTTCTGGCGACAGGTATCTGGAATGAGTTGCAGGATCTGGCACTCCTACCGGAGTGCAGGGCATTTCGTGCACGCGTTCCGGTGGTCGAGCGGACGCTCGACCACCGGCTAATGTCTACGACTCCTCCGGAGTCAAAATACCGGCAATCCGTTGCGTTCTGTGAGAAGTGGCCAAAACATCCAAAATTCTCCTTTCGCTTTGACGGTCTCGAAATACAGGGAGGAAGACCCAGGCGGGACTGCGCGCGGTGCTCCTCGCCGGACGTGCGATTCGTTGCAGATTCGTTGCAGAATTGGGCCCTTTCGTTGCAGAAATTGCCCCGTTCGTTGCAAAGGGGTGTGGGTGTCTGTGAAACGAATGGTGCGCCGTGCACTTCGGCGCGGATTTCCAGACGTCGGAGTAACGGGCCTGGCCTGGTCATTGCCCGAAGGATTCGCATCAATCTCGCGCCAATCGATGCCGGCCGGGAACCACGCTTCCGCCTGACCTGTCCCGTAAAATACCCATTTGCCCAACCGGAAGACGACCGTGAGCGCCAAACTCTCTCTTGCCAACTTGTGCCGTGATCTGGCTGTTCGTGCGAAAGCCGCCGCCAATGAGCTGGCAGTCATCACCCGCGATCGCAAGGATCGCTGGCTGCTGCGCTCGGCCGATGCGCTCTTGAAGCACGCCGACCGCATTCTCGCCGCCAATGCTCGAGATGTCGAAGCCGCGGCCGATCTCCCCTCCGCCATGCGCGATCGGCTCAAGTTAACTCCCGCTCGCCTGCAGGCCGCCGCCGAGGGGCTTCGCCAGGTTGCCGCCCTTCCCGATCCGATTGGCATGGTTCGCGAGGGAAGCATTCGGCCCAATGGTCTTCAAGTGCAGAAGATCAGTGTTCCGCTGGGCGTCATCTTTTTCCTGTACGAATCGAGGCCGAACGTCACGGTCGATGCAGCCGCTCTGTGCGTCAAGTCCGGGAATGCCGTCATTCTTCGCGGCGGCAAGGAGGCGTTCCATTCCAATGCCGCGCTTCATCAATTGTTGTGCGACGAACTGGCCGCGTGCGATTTGCCGTCCGATTCGGTGCAACTGGTGCCGACGCTCGATCGCGATGCGGTCGGCGAACTCTTGAAGTTGAACGGACTTATCGATCTGGCAATTCCGCGAGGCGGGGAAAGCCTGATTCGCCGTGTCGCCGCCGAAGCAACCATGCCAGTCCTCAAACATTACCTGGGCAACTGCCACGTTTATGTCGATCGCGCCGCGGACCTCGATATGGCGGAGCGAATTGTCATCAACTCCAAGTGCGAACGACCGGGGGTGTGCAATGCCATGGAGAGCTTGCTCGTCCACGAAGAAGTGGCGGCGGCATTCATTCCGCGGATCGGGGCGAGTTTGCGGGAGCGCGGAGTAGAGGTCCGAGCCTGCGAAATCACGAGACGTTACCTACCTTCCGCCCTTCCCGCGACGGATGCAGACTATGCCGCTGAATTCTGCGATTTGGTCATGTCGATGAAATGCGTGCCCGATACAGAGTCGGCGGTTCACCACATCCGCCGATTCGGGTCCGGGCACACGGATGCGATCGTGACCAGGGATTTGCGGGCGGCCCGCTACTTTGTCGAGCGGGTCGACTCGTCCGCGGTTCTGGTTAATGCGAGCACCCGGTTCAACGACGGCTTCGAACTGGGTTTAGGCGCGGAAATCGGGATCAGTACCGATAAGTTCCACGCCCGCGGGCCGTGCGGTTTGAACGAATTGACGAGTTACAAATACGTGGTGTACGGCGACGGCCAGGTACGTGAGTGACCGGCCGCCCAGGGAGTCCGGATGCTGGTCGCCACCCTGCTCCTCCTCGTGACTGTTGCCATCGGCATGGGCGCCCGGTTCTTCCGCCGAAGGCCCGCCGACAAGCTCCATTCCGCCCATCCCGAATACCTTCCCGCTCCGCACCAGTTTGACGTGGCGCCCCAGATTCCCAAGGCGCTCGAAGTGGCCCATGCGTCGCGATCCGGCGCGCTGGCCCTCAAACAGGGCCGCTCCCCGCGAGTTCGCCCCGGCCATCGCTGCGTCGAAGAAGTCCGCCGCCGTTGCCACGTCGACTTCGTCGGCGCGATGAACTTTCTCGAAGGGCAACTCAACCGCCGCGTCTCGGATAATGCTCACGAACAATCTCGCTATTGGATCGACCTCGCCGAAGGGCTCCGCGGCTTGAACCTGCACGAATCGCTCCCCGCCCTTCTCCGCCGAGCCGACGATGCGCTCGACCTGCCCTTGGGCGAAGGCTATGCGGCCGAGGTCTCTGTATTTGCCGCCTTCGCCGAATACCTGCACGATCCGATGACCCTCGAAGGGCAGTCCGCACTGCGAGTTCTGCGCGTGGCGATGGAAGGCGTTCGCAACGGCCGAGTCCCGGCCGGGGTCTATGCCGATGCCGCGTTCGGCGATGCCGTTCGCCGGCTCTCGGAGAACTGCCCGAACGAGGTCAATCCGCGATTGGTGCTGGTCTTTGTCGAAGCGCTGCGGCACGGCCGGCGATCGTTCCATACCTGGGCTGCGTTCCGCGACGATCCCGTTCGTCGGCAAACGGTCCGCTGGCAGCAGGCATTCTTGAAAGACGCGGAGCCAATTCTTCGCGAGTATTTGCACGACATTGGCGGCGATCTGACACGGCTGCTGGAACGCACGCACGGACGAGGCCGTCGTGAAATCTTGCAAGCCCTCGCCGAGCTGCAAGCGGATACGGACGACGTCGCACTCACCTTGCTGGGTGATCCGGAGTTCGACAATCGAGCGGAAGCCATCCGATGCCTGCGTTGGTCGAAGTCGCCCCTGGCGCCGGCCGCTCTGTGCGGCATCGCTCGCCATGCCCTGACCGGCGAGCGTTCGGCCCGCTGGCTGCGGCGACTCGGTGTAGGCCGCAAGCCGGTCCCGACCGAGGAAATTCGCGAGGCAATTTGGGCACTGCGCGGCCATCCATCGGACGAAGCGGAACGGGTGCTCCTGCACTACGCGGGGCGACCCGAAGCCGGCTGGCGCAAGGCCGCGTTCGAAAGCCTCGGCTGGTGGGAACCGGCACGGCGGGGCGAAGTGTTGCATGCGATTCGTACCGGCCGGCAGGACGCCGACGCAAACGTCCGAAAGGCATCATTGGCCGCGGGCGCTCGACTCGGCGAGTGTGCGGCATTGCAAATGATCCGCGAGACGCTGACGCGTGAATCTCAATCTTGCGTTCTCGAAGCGATCCGTCTATGTGCGTCCGAAGGTCTTTCCTGGCTCTGGCCGGAACTGGATGTGCTGACCGAATCGGACGATCCCGCAATCGTCGCGGAAGCGT
This sequence comes from uncultured Gemmataceae bacterium, assembly GCA_963773845.1. GTDB lineage: Bacteria > Planctomycetota > Planctomycetia > Gemmatales > Gemmataceae > SIAJ01. The sequence continues at coordinate 550,119 of CAVZCU010000009.1, read as the reverse complement.
GGGAAGCGATCGAACGATTGCGCGAGGAATTCTTGGGGCCGCTGGGATAGGACAATTTTCCCAATCTTCCCAACCTGCCAGGGCGATCCGATTATCTCTTCTTTGTCCCGGTTCCTTTGAAGTTCGCTTTGTTGATATCCGACCTTTCCGATAAGGATGAATCCCGCGAGGTTGCGTCATGACCCGGAAGCGGTCGGTACGGTGGCTGGCACTAGGCGCTTTGACCGTTGCGCTCGGTTGCCGCTCCACGCCCTGGCGCCGGTAGTGACCACGCCGCTCTTGCCGGAAACGGTGATTCCCGGTCCGCCGCCCGATCCACTGGCCGCCGGCCCAGCAACAATCCCGATGACGGTAAAAGCGAACGCGCCCAAGCCGTTGATCCTTCCGCCCGGCGCGCAATTGCCACAACCGGGTGACCTCGGCCCGAGCTTGCCCGGGTCGAGAATCGCGGATCTGGCGCCGGAGCGCCGCTTCATTTAGGGCCATCGATTGCAGCCCCGGAGTTGCCGGCCGCGGTCGTGGCGCCGAACGATGTCGCCCCGATTTTGGCCTCGCGAACAAAGCCGCTCACCATGCCGAACGGATCCGGCACATTGCCTTCGCCACGACCGACGATCAAGCCGCTGCTGGTCGAACCACCACACCCGCCCGCCGGGCCGGATGGCTTTGCTCCAGCGCCGATCATTCCGCCGCCCATCCTTTCGGACACTTATCCGCCGCCGAAGATCGTGAACAAAGAGCCGCTACCGCCATTGCCGATCAAACCCGGCGATCGCTTCGGCCACTCGGCCGATTACAAGTGGATTGCCGGAGTGCTCGATCGCCATTCGAAGGGCGGCTATTGGACCCTGCGTTATGCAGACTACAGTTCGGACGACGAATGGGGCGGGAAGATGCGCCTGCTTGACGATCCGCGCCTGGAAGATTTCAAGGACGGCGACCAGGTCTATGTAGAGGGTGAGCTGCTCGCACCGCGTGCCGCTGCCTCAGCCGAAAGCGTGTCCTATCCGCCCTACCGGATCAACGCGGTGCGGTTGGTGGAGAAGACGAAGTAATTACTCGTCATCGCTTGATAAACTGCACCGTCCCGTTGTCGTGGCCACTGACAACCGACTTGCCATCCGGCGCAAATGCGATGCAGTACGAGGGCGACTTGATCCGCGTAGTGAACATCGGCTTGTCGCTCTTCAAATCCCAGACGCTGATGTTGCCCGCGTAGCCAGCCGTCGCGACCGTCTTTGTCGCGTTCGACCAGGCGACTCCGTAAAGATCATCCGGCGTGGGGCCGAATTTTTTCACTTCGCGTGGGTCTTTCATAGGCATAGGCGGCGTTTTGGCAGCTTCTTTCTTCGGCTCCTTCTTGGGCTCCTTCTTCGCGTCCTTCTTCTTAGGTTCCTTTTTGGGAGCGGACTTCTTGGCCGGTTCCTTCTTCGGTTCCACCTTTGGAGGAGCAATGCTCAGGTCCCAAACTGCGCATCGTGCGATCCTGACTGACGGACACCAGCGTCTTGTTGTCACCCGCGAACGCCAAGCCCGTGACCCCGAGTTCGTGGCCTTTCAATTCGGTCGTCATTTTCAATCCGGCCACGTCCCAAATCTTGATGATGTCGTCCGCCCCTGAGGCAGCGAGGATCTTGCCGTCCGGCGAATACACAAGGGCATAAACAGAGCCGCCATGCGTGCCGAGATTCTTCACTTCTTTTCCATCTTTCGGGTTCCACAGGCGAACGCTCTTGTCCTGGCTGCCCGAGCCCGATGCGAGCTGCTTGCCGTCCGGCGACCAGACGATGACATCGACAATGTCGGTGTGGCCCTTCAGGATTGGGCCCGGCTTGCCGTCGGCGACATTCCAGAGGTGAATCGTCTTATCCAAGCTGCTCGTCGCGAGTGTCTTGCTGTCGGGGCTGAAGGCCACGCAGTAAACCGGATCGGTATGACCGCTGAGGACCTTATGCTCCTTGAACGTGCCATTCGTGAATTCGTAGATCTTGGCCGTTTTGTCGAATCCGGCCGTCGCGAAGTATTTGCCATCCGGGCTGAAGGCGACGTTATGCACGAGCGCCGTGTGGGCCTTGATGGCAATCGGGTTTTGAGCGAGCGCGATCGAGCCGCACGCGAGTGCGATCGGCAACGACAAGAGCAGACGGGTCATGGAAGAGATTCCTGTTGCGGATGGGCAAGGCGGGATGAATCGTATTGTGCCGGTTTACGGGCGAGTGGCAAGCCGATGGAGCGACGGTATCGTCTCCCGATGATCACCGGCGATATAAAAACTCTCGCCCCCGTCGGCGACGGTGCGAACGAGAATCGTCTTCCAAGGTCGGTAATAGTAGCGCGGATCGCTCTTCGGCGCCTGTTGCCGTGTATCGCCTTCCAGCGGGATCAAATCGAAGACGGCAGTCGTAAATCGGGCAATCTTTCTGCCTTCTTGATGCGCCACATTTCGGGCCATCGTGAGCGCTTTCAAGTAGACCTCCGGGCCCATCACCGCCGAGCCGAAGTTGAGCATCACCCCTCCTTCGAGCCGCGAGCAAGTTTCGGCGAAGATCAGGAAATCGGTGTAACTTGCCTGCCCCAACGCCGCTCCATTGCAATTGGGATGCTCATGAATGATGTCGTAGCCAATGCCGATGTGCACCGTAACCGGCACGCGCAATCGATATGCCGCCGCGAGGACACTGATGTCCTTGTGCGGAAACGCCCCGTCGGCGATGGCCTTGCCGACCGATTCGCCAATGCCCATGCCGTCGCGAACGCCGGCGGCGATCACATCGTTGAGCCGGCCCGTGTCTTCCCAGAGGCCGAACTCGCCGGTGCGCACATAGCGCGCAACGCTCTCGGTCGTCGCGCCGATCAATGCAAATTCCCAGTCGTGAATGGGGCCAGCGCCATTGAGGGCAATGTGATCGATCAGGCCCCGTTCCATGAGGTCAATGAGATGTCGCTGCACACCGGCCCGCAGGACGTGAGCGCCCATCACCAGCATGCGCGCCGTGCCGGATTTCTTCGCGTTGACCATTCTTTCAGCCAGAATGGGCAGCGCGCTATGCTGGAAACTACTGGGTGCATTGAGGGCCAGCAGATGAGCGAGCGTCAAATCGTGTTCGCGCTTCGCGAGCGGCTGCAGGCAAAGTCGCGTGCGGTCGAATTGAGGGAACGGCATGGCGATGTTTTATTCGTTTTGGAGCAGCCACTGCAGCAGTACCACATGGCAGCGATAATCAGCAATCACCACATCGGCGCCGGCTGGCAACAAGCGATCGCGCTTCCATTTGTTGATCCCACCGGGAATGACATCGCTGGCAACCGCGATGGCGGTCCCACCGGCCCGACGAACCTCTTCCGTCTCAACCACGCCATCGCCAAAGCTCAGCAACTCGTCGCCACGCAGATTGTTCTCGTTCAGGATGCGTTCAATCACCGCGCGCTTCGAGAATGTCGTCTCGTCAACCCCCGGGGCATGAATCTCAGTTCCGAAGAATGGCGTCAGCCGCAGCAATTCCGCCTCGGAGCGCACGAAGTGCAGGTGCGTTCCGCTGGCGAGATAGAGCTTCAATCCACGTTTGTGCAAGGCAGTCAGCAGCGCATGCGACCCCGGCACCGCCCAGCGCTCAGGGCTACAGTGGCCTTCGCAAATGTCACGAGTTCGTTCCCGAACAACACGCAAGAGCCGATTGTCGTACTCCCGGAGGTATGCGGCCGGCAACTCGGCCGACCCGCCCCGCGATTGGATTTCCTCGACCAAGCGCATCATCTGAAAGATCGCCGGCCGGCCGTTGAGCGCCATCACGAAGTCATCGACCATGATCGCCAGGTCGGCTTCGGATTCGCCACTTCCCGTGTGAACCAGCGCCTCCACCATCATTGCATTCATGATCTTCGACCAGCCCTCGCGGAGCAGCGATAGCGTGCCATCGAAGTCGAACAACACCGCTCGGTAATTGCCACGGGGCAAATCCCGACGAATCAACTCGATGTCCGGGTCGTTCATGAAAGCAAATTGGGCTGGAGCCTTTTGGCGATTGGCGGTATGTGCCCTATTCAGGCAAGTTAGCGTCCGTGGGAGATTTTGTCCCGATGCGTCGCTTCGACATCATCTGGCTAACGCTCTGGGGACTGCTGTCCTCAGCCTGGTGCCTGTCGGCGGCGCACGAACTCAGTGCCACGTTTGATGAGCCATTTTACGTGAAAGCCGGCGTCGAATCCTGGCGAACTGGCAGCAATCGCGAACTGATGAAGGCCGGCACCATGCCGTTGCCGGTGGATGTCGAGTGCTTGCCGATCTACGTCGTCGAGCGATTTCGCGGCGAGCCCTTTGATCTCGATCGCGATCTTAGCAGCCTTTTGCCCTTTGCACGCGGAATGAATCTCGTCTTCTGGTGGCTGCTGCTTACATACGGGATGCTGCTCGCCCGGCGATTTGGCGGAGCAGTGGCTGGTCGATTCGCAGTTGTGCTGATCGCGACCGAGCCGAATCTGCTCGGCCACGCATGCCTGGCGACCACGGACATTGCGCTCGCGGCGATGGTTTTAGTTTGCACCTATCATTATGCTCGCGGCCGGGAAGGAAACCGATGGCAACGGTGGCTGCTTCCAGGTTTGCTCTACGGGCTAGCCATGTCGGCGAAAGCGTCCGCATTGTTGTTCGTGCCGATCGCGATGATTGCATGCGAAGCGCCCCGCTGGAATGTAAAAACGAGCGTTCGCGAGTTTTGGCAATCGACGCGTGCCTACCGCTCGGACAGTTGGAAGATTTTTGCCATCGGGGTCGCGTTCGTATTTGTCTATTGCGGAAGCGACTGGGAACCGCAGTCCAAGTTTGCTCAGATGGCTGCGAACATGCCCGAGAACGGCGCTTGGACTTCGACAGCTCGCTGGTTAACGCAACACGTGGCCGTCTTTCCGAATGCCGGTGAGGCGTTTCATTATCAGTTCAAGCACAACGTTCGTGGACATGGCTCCTATCTCTTGGGCGAATGGCATCGGCGGGCGGTTTGGTATTACTTTCCACTCGCGCTTTCAATCAAGTTGACGATCGTCGTCTTCGCTCTCCTGGGCGGCGTATTGATCATTCGACCGCGAGCGATCGGCAATTCGTTGGGGTTGGCAGCGCTTCTTCTACTCGCCTTCAGCTTGAATTGCCGGGTGCAGATTGGCATTCGGCTCATATTCCCGACGATCGTATTTCTGCTTTTGGCGATCGCCGCGGGATTGGCACGTTCGGTAATTGATTGGCGAACGCGGACCTCACCCGTTTCCGAAAGGAGGGAGTGGTTCGCGCTCGCTCTCGTCTCAATCGCCTGCCTCGTGCCCGCCATCTCCACTTGGCCCGATGGCTTGCGCTATGCCAACGAACTCTGGGGCGGGAGCAACATCACCTGTGAGTTTCTGTCGGACTCCAACGCTGATTGGGGACAAGGAATCAAGGATCTCGACGGCTGGACGGAAGCTAACAAACTGCCGCAAGCGACGGTCTGGTATTATGGAAGAGACCCGGCAATTGCGATGAACCCCGATCGCTGCCTGCCGCTGCACATGGCATCGCTTTATGACATCCGTTCGCCGGGCGATGTGTGGCAATATGTTCGGGGCAAGGTGGTGGCAGTCAGCACGACGCTGCTTTACGGCAACCCGGCGATCACGGAGTCGATGCCTTTCGCCGTGCAGTTTTTCCACAGCCGGCAACCGGTTGGTCGCACCCGGAACTACTTCGTTTACGATTTTCGTCCGTGAACACGTCACCTTTTGCCAACGCCTTAATCCTCACCGGGCCGACCGCCTCCGGGAAATCGGCGCTGGCGATCGATCTCGCCGAACGCCTCCAGGCGGAAATCATCGCCGCCGACTCGATGACGCTTTACCGTGGCATGGATATTGGCACCGCCAAACCACCGGCCGCGGATCGGGCTCGCGTGCCGCACCATTTGATCGACCTGCTCGACCCGTGGGAGTCGGCGAACGTGGCGTGGTGGCTGGAACGCGCAACCGCCTGCGTGGCCGACATCGAATCTCGTGGCAAGATAGCACTCATCGTCGGCGGAACACCATTCTATTTGAAAGCGATTCTCTGCGGATTATTCCCCGCTCCTCCTTCCGATCCGGAGTTGCGGACGCGACTGGAGACGGAGGCCATCACTAGCGGCGGCGAAGTCTTGCATGCTCGACTCGCCGAAGTTGATCCCGAATCCGCCAAGCGATTGCATCCGAATGATGTCCGACGCGTGGTACGTGCTTTGGAAGTGTGGCAATTGTCCGGCAAGACTTTGAGCGCGTGGCAGCAACAAGGTTGGTGGGGCGGCGAGAGACCGCAATTCAGATCGGGTTCTTGCCTCTGCCTCAATATCGAGCGAAGCGAACTGTACGCCCGTATCGACCAGCGTGTTGAAGAAATGTTCGCTAGGGGCTGGGTCGAAGAAGTCAGCCGAGTCCGGCAATTGCAATATCCCATGAGTCGGGAAGCGTCGCAAGCCCTCGGATATCGAGAAATCGGCGAATATCTCGATGGAATTCGATCGCTACCAGACACAATCGCCCAGGTGCAATTGAAAACGAGGCAATTCGCCAAGCGGCAGCTGACCTGGTTTCGATCGTTGCCAGGTTTGGAGTTTTGCGATGCGAAATTGACTTTCGACCGCTGGGCAGAGAGAATGTCCCGAGCCCGATAGAACCACGAATTTCAGCGGTGCAAAAGACGGATCGTCTTTTTGGCTACGCACCGATGTGAATTATGCTATAAGCCAAGAGTAGGGTGTTGCCGCGCCGAGCCGTGGCTGCGCCCCGCCAGGGGATTGGCATGAGAACGTTGACGTTCCAAGTCATCGAGGGAGTCGACAAGGGGCGGATTTTCCGCGATCTGCCGATACCGGTGACGATCGGGCGGGAGGAAGGAAACCTTCTGCGCCTCAACGATGAGCGCGTCAGCCGGTTTCACGCCAAGGTGCAACAGGAAGACGGCGATGTCATCCTCACCGATCTCGAAAGCACCAATGGCACTCGCGTGAACGGCTCGCCGATCCAGATTCGCCGCCTGCGTCCAGGCGATCAGATCAATGTTGGCCGATCGATGCTGATTTTCGGCACCCTTGAGGAAATCGCGGCCCGGAAGACCTCGGAGCGACCTGCCGCCAAGGCCGCCGGTGTGCAAGAGAATGCCACCGTCGCGGGCACTGTTCCAGGCGATGACTTGGGATTCGATCTCCACACGCTTGCTCCTACCAGCGCCCATGATCGAACCGCCTACGACTTTGCCCGGTCGGAAGGCGAGATGCCGCCCCTCCCGCAAAAGCTCACCGCCGCTCAGTCCGCCCGCCTCGCGGAAATCTTCGACTTCCTTCACCGCGGGCTCGCCATCGCCGCCGAGAACATCCAGTCGAACGAGGACGGCTCGGAAGTCCGACTCGGCTTTGCCGAATGGCAAACCATCCAAGTCACGCAAATGTTTTTGGCTCGTTACATGCGCGCGGTCGCCGATCCCAACCATCAGCCGGACTGGTGAAATTTCGACTGTCGATTGTAGATTGTCGATAAGCCTGGGCGATCGACAATCTCCAATCGACGATTGAAAATGAACACGAAGTTCGCACATCTCCACTGCCACACCCACTACAGCTTGTTGGATGGCGCCAACCGCATCCCCGAACTGGTCGAGCAGACCAAAAAGCTCGGCATGACGGCATGCGCGATCACGGATCACGGCAATCTGTACGGCGCGATCGAGTTTTACAACGAATGTAAGGAAGCCGGGATTAAACCGATTGTCGGTTACGAGGCATACCTCGCGCCGGGAAGCCGGCATGACAAAAAGGCCGCCCGCCAGGGCGACGCCTACTCACACCTGACCTTGTTGGCGAAGAACACCAAGGGTTTCAAAAACCTCGTCAAACTCTCGTCGATTGCCTTCCTCGAAGGCTTCTATTACAGCCCCCGCATCGACCGCGAAGTTCTCGAAGCGCATAGCGAAGGGCTCATCTGCCTCAGCGGCTGTCTGGCCGGCGAGTTCAACGATCTAATCCTGCGCGATCAACCGAAGAAAGCGCAAGAATTGGCCGAATGGTTCGCTCGTGTGTTCCAGAAGGACTTCTACATCGAGATTCAGAACAACGGTCTCGATTTGCAGGATCAATGCACTCCCGAAGCCGCACGAATTGCCAAGCGGCTCGGCATCCCGCTTGTGGCGACGGCGGACGCCCATTACCTCTGTCAGGACGATGCCGACGCCCACGACGTGCTCTTCTGCATCAACACCGGCAAGAAGCGCGAGCCTGGTCGCCGGAATTACCCCGAAGGGCGAATGCCGAGCCCGTACTACGTGCGCTCGCCGGAGGACATGCACCGACTGTTTCCCGAGTATTCGGATGCGGTCGAGCGAAGTCAGGAGATTGCCGACGGCGTGGACATCAAGCTCGACTTCAAAAAGCGGCACTTCCCCGTCTTCACACCACCCGCCAAGAAGACGCCCGAGAAATACCTGCGCGAATTGTGCGAGGCCGGACTGATTGAACGCTATGGCGCCAAGCCGAAGCCGGATGCCAAGGCCCGGCTCGAGCACGAATTGGAGATCATCTGCCGGATGGGCTTTGCCGGCTACTTTCTCATCGTCTGGGATTTCGTGCGCTTTGCGCGTGAGAAGGGGATTCCGGCCAGCGCTCGCGGCTCCGGTTGCGGCGCGATCGTGAGCTACGTCCTCTACCTCAGTCACGTTGATCCGCTCGATTATGACTTGCTCTTCGAACGCTTCCTCGATCCCAATCGCTCCGAAGCGCCGGACATCGACATCGATTTCTGTCAAGACCGTCGCGAGCTGGTCATCGAGTACGTGAAGCAAAAGTATGGCGAGAAGAGCGTCGCTCAGATTGGCACGTTTGGCACCCTCGCCGCCAAGGCCGCCATCAAGGACGTCGGCCGGGTGCTCGACATTCCACTCGATCGCGTCAGCTACCTGACCAAGTGGATCTCGGGCAAACCGGGAACGACACTGGAGGAAACGCTCCAGCATTCGCCGGAGTTCAAGAAGGAATACGAAACCGACCCCGTCGCGCGTGAATGGATCGACATCGCCATGCGCTTGGAGGGGACCAACCGCAACGCGGGCACGCACGCGGCAGGTGTCGTCATTGCCAATGGACCGCTGACCGATTTCGTCCCGGTGCAGATTGTCAAACGCAAGGACGAGTCCGGCGAGGCGCGACAGGCGATCACGACGCAGTGGGTGATGGGCGACCTGGAAAAGGTCGGCATGTTGAAGATGGATTTTCTCGGCTTGCGAACGCTCTCGCTCGTCGATTCCACGATGCAGATCATCAAGAAGACCCGCGGTCCGGCCAAAGCACGCGCCGCCCTGTCCCCAGAAGATCGGAAGCGCTTCGACGAACTGGAAAGCATCGACTTCGATCTCAACAAACTGCGACTCGATGATGCCGAAACCTACAAGATGCTCCAGCGTGGCGACGCGAAGGGGGTGTTCCAATTTGAGTCGGAGGGGATTCGCGAGTTGCTCAAGCGGATGAAGCCGGACAACATCCGCGACATCATCGCTTGTACCGCCCTGTATCGACCTGGCCCGCTCGAAGGGGGAATGGTCGACGATTACATCGACTGTAAGCACGGCCGGCGGAAACCCGAGTATCCGCATCCCGTAATGGAGGAAGTGCTCGGCGAGACGCACGGCGTTATGGTGTATCAAGAGTCGATCATGCGCATCTTGAATCGACTGGGGGGAATCGAGCTTTCAAGTGCATACGCCTGTATCAAGGCGATCAGCAAGAAGAAAGCCGATGTAATCGACGCTCGGCGAATCGATTTCGTGAAAGGGGCTCAGAAGCACGGCTTGACCGAGGAGAAGGCGGAAGAGATCTTCGAACTCATCGTCAAGTTTGGGGGCTATGGCTTCAACAAGTCACATTCAGCGGCCTATGCACATGTCTCGTATCACACGGCCTACCTCAAGCGGCAATTCACGCCCGAGTTCATGGCCGCCTTGCTTTCCAGCGAAATCGATGACGGCAACAAGCGCGACATGCTCGTGGAACATATCGCCGACGCACGCAAGTTCGGCGTCAATGTCTTGCCGCCGGATGTCAATCAGGGTGAGCCGAATTTCGCCGTCAAGGATGGGCAAATTGTGTTCGGGCTCGTCGCCATCAAGGGCCTGGGCCGTGGGGCAGCGGAGGAAATTTTAAGGGCGCGCAGGGAAGGGGAGGCATTCCGCGACCTGTACGATTTCTGCGAGCGTGTCGACACCAAAATCGTACAGAAGGCGGCGATCGAGCGGCTTATCAAGGCCGGTGCCATGGATGCATTCGCCCAGCCGTTCGCTCATCGGGCCCAGCTCCTGGCAGCGTTGCCCGGTGCCATCCAGGGGGCGGAGGAAATGCAAACGGATCGCCGGCGTGGACAGCGCAGCATCTTCGACCTGATGGAAGCCGACAGCGAGACGAACGGCGAAGCTATCGGTCGCGATGCCGCCCCCTTGCCGAGCGTACCCCGCTGGTCGAATACCGAGCAGCTCAAGAACGAAAAGGAAGCATTGGACTTCTACTTTTCCAGCCATCCGCTGGCCGAGCACGATGCCAACTTGAAGCGATTCGCCTCGCACACGTGCGCGATGGTCAACGATTCCCGACATGGCGTCGAAGTGCGCTTCGGCGGCATGCTGTCGCAGACCCGCTTCATGACGACCAAGAAAGGCGGACGCTTCGTCCGCTGCAAGATCGAGGACTTCACCGGCCAAGTCGAATGCGTGATGTGGCCGGACGACCTGGCGCGGTATGCGGAGGAATTCGCGGACGACCGCATCTTCCTTTTCGAGGCTGATGTTGAAGATGATCGGCGCAACGGCGGCAAGATCGTCGTTCTGCGAAGGCTCATGACGATGGAACAGGCCCGCAACGAGTTAACCAAGGGACTGATTATGCACTTGACGACGGGCCAGCATGGTCCGGATACGGTTGAACGCCTTGGCTCGATCCTGCAGCGCAAGAAAGGCCCGTGCGTGGTATATGTGCAGGTGAAGGACCACGAGGGCCGTAAGGCTCAGTTCCGCCTCGGCGATGAGTATCGCGTCAATCCGGCGGAGGTGCCGGTCGAGGAATTGGAGATGCTGATCGGATCTGGGAACGTGGTGTTCACGGGGCGGTGATCACTTCGGGGGCGGCCGATGTCCGAATCATCGTTTGTCGGATATGTCGGAAGTGAGGATTTCCACGATGGTCAAATCCTCGCAATAGAACAGACAGCAGATGTGTTTCGTGTTCGTCTCCGCGGATATAGTGGAAGAGTCTACGTTGCTGAATTCCGTGGAGTGGGCGCTCTGCGTTTGGGAAACCCCGTGGGGATGCTTCTTTATGCTCTTGTCGAAACGCAAGTGAGCCCGCCTTTTCGGCGGTTCGTATTTGCGAATTGGGATGATGACGACCCGGCATTTCTCGAAGTGGAAGCGCAGAGCTTAACTATTACGCAAGTAAAAGCTGAATAGCCCGCGAAATGACTTACACCCCGATCGAGCTAATGATCGCCTGCGCCTCCCGCGTGTTGGAGGACGGACGAACTGTCGCCGTCGGTACGGGCGTTCCCTGTGCCGCGGCGATGCTGGCTCAGAAGACGCATGCTCCGAATCTGGTGATCTGCTTTGAGGCCGGCGGGGTCGCGCCGCAACTGCCGACCATGCCGATCAGCGTCGGCGACTCGCGCACCATGCACAAGGCGATCATGACCACCAGCATGGCCGATGTCATGCAGTTCTGTCAGCGCGGCATGATGGATTACACGTTCCTGAGCGGGGCGCAAATTGATCCTTATGGCAATCTCAATTCGACCCTGATCGGCGGCACGTATCAAAAGCCGAAAGTGCGTTTGCCGGGCAGCGGCGGGGCATGCGACCTGGCATCGTTCTGCTGGCGGACGCTGATCATCATGCGGCACGATCCGAACAAGTTCGTCGAGAAGCTCGATTTCTTGACCAGTCCGGGTTACCTCACTGGGCCCGGTGCTCGCGAGGCTGTCGGGCTTCCGCAAGGAACCGGGCCGCATCGGGTCATCACGGAGTTGGCGGTTCTCGATTTCCACCCGACCACTCGGCGGATGCGGCTCTTGAGTTTGCATCCGGGGGTATCATTGAATCAGGTGCACGCAGCCACGGGGTTCCGGCTGGACGACTCGGATTCGATCGCCGAGACGACTGCCCCGACCGACGAAGAACTCTGCTTGCTCCGCGAGGAAGTCGACCCGGCCGGATACGTTCTTCGTCGCGGCTGAAAAGATGGGGATCCACCACAAAGGCACAAAGATCACACAAAGGAAATCCGCGTTCGCTCCGTGTGTCTTTGTGTGATCTTTGTGCCTTCGTGGTAAGTTCGGATTGGAAGATGCAAACCCTGCGGCGATTCCTGGTCATTCAAGCGCTGATGCTCTGGCAAGGCGGGTTCTTGTTTTACGCCGCCGTGGTGGTGCCGATCGGGACCGATGTCCATGGCTCGTTCGACCAAGGCCGCATCACTCGCCATGTCACCGACTGGATGAATGTGATCGGCGTGATTACGGTTATCATCCTCGCCTGGGATCAGTTCTCCAGTCGTTTGCTGCGTCGAACCCGCTGGGCATTGTGGATGATTTTCGCGATTGGATTGGCGATGCTTGGCGTCTTGCATCCACGAATTGAAAGTCTTGTCGACTTCTCGGCAAACGGCGGTTTCAGCGACTACCCTGCCTTCTATTTCTGGCACCGGATCTATCTATATGTCGCATCGGCCCAGTGGATCGCCGGCCTGGCCTACGTGGCCGTCACGCTGCGAGTCTGGAGCCGAGTCGCACCTGCTGACCTGGTGCCGGGCCAATAGATTTGGGTCTAATGTCAATTGGTGAGGCAGTCGACAATCTCGTCGGCCTCTACTGCGTTTATTTGCTTCATTTCTCTGTCACCCTGTGAAATCATTTCACCCCGGGTGAAACGAAATGGCCAAGGAGGAGCATCTGACCCACCCCCCACAACTAGCGACCCGTTTGACCCCAACGGGCCGAGGGACAGGTGCTCTCTCAATTGACTCGTAGGACGGATTGCAGATTTGCAAATCCGTCCTACGAGAAGCAATCACGCCAGCGCCGCTTTCACCGCTGCCTTTGTCTTCGCCAGACCGGTCTTTACCACTTCGAATGCGTCCTGCTTGTAATACTCGGGGTTGAACAGTTCCAGCGAGAGCATGCCGCGGTAGCCGATGTCGCGGAGGGTGCGGAAGATGTGAGTCAGTGGCGCGATGCCGTCGCCGGGGTAGACGCGGTCCGCGTCCTTGATCACGGTTCGGTCCTTGTCCTTCGGAAAATCATTGACGTGGAAGATGCCGATCGCCTTGCCTTGTAAGAACCGCAGGTTGTCGAAACCGGAACCGCCTTTGAACAGGTGATAGATATCGGGCAGCACGCACGCCTTCGGGTGGCCGCTCTCCATGGCAACCAGGACGGTCTCGCCGAGCCGCGACATCGTCTTGGAGAACCCCCAGACCTCGGCTTCGGGAATGATGCCGATCGTCGAACCGAGTTCGGCCAACTTGCGATAGCGATCGGCCACGACTTCCAGGTCCTTGATCGGCTTGTCGGTCGCTCCGGATGGCGGGGCGGCGATGCGCTTGCCGCCGATCGCCAGCACCATTTCCATATCGCGCTTGGCTTCGTCGAGACCTTTCTGACGCTCGAGATCGTCGTCGACAATCCACCGAGCAAAGCCGATCGAGCTTTCGACCTTCAAGCCCAAATCGGCGATCAATTTGCCGAGGTCCTTCAGGTTGCCGCCCTTGTGAACGTAGGCATGCAGCTCCGCCATCCAGGGCTCGAACGCGTCGTAGCCAGCCTTCGCCGCCATTTTGGCTTCTTCGTCGACCGGCACCTTTTGCCCGCGAATCGTACTGGTGTTGAATGAGTAGCCAAACGGATCGAGCGGCTCGCTGGCGCTAGACGTGGATTGCACGGCGGTAGCGGCCACGGCGGCCGTCGAAAGGGCAAGCATGTCGCGACGGGTCATGCCAGTCTCCAAACCACGAAACACACGAAGACCAACCCAGATGGGCTTTTTATTCCATTTTTCGGGTGGTTCGTGTATTTCTTGGTTTCAAATCGCTTTGAATCGCCGGACGCAGTCGGTGATTGCGATTTCCGTTGGTAGGCGTTCGATACTGGAAGCACCGAAAAAGCCTGAGATTCCCTTGGTGTGCTGGAGCACGTACGCCGCGTCGGCCGGTTCGGATATCGGCCCGCCGTGGCACAGGACCAGGACGTCGGGGTTAATGCGCTTCGCGGCATCATGCAGCGCTTGCACGCGGACACAGGCTTCATCCAGAGTGAGCGCTGATTTGCGCCGATCGAGCCCTTCGTGGTTAGCCCCATGTGCGGGATCAAGACATCGGCGCCGGCTTTCGCCATTGCCTCCGCCTCGATTTCGGTGAAGACGTACGGGCACGTCAGCATGTCCAACTCGCGAGCGAGGCGGATCATTTCGACCTCCTTGTCGAAGCCCATATCCGTCTCTTCGAGTCCCTGGCGCATCGTGCCGTCGATCAAACCGACAGTGGGGAAATTCTGCACGCCGCTAAAACCCATCGCCTTCAAATCGCGCAAGAAGAGCTTCATGATGCGAAACGGATCCGTCCCGCAGACACCGGCGAGAACGGGTGTGTTGCGAACGACCGGGAGCACCTCGCGAGCCATGTCGACGACGATCTGATTGGCATCGCCGTAGGGCATCATGCCCGAAAGAGACCCCCGGCCAGCCATGCGGAAACGCCCGGAGTTGTAGATAATGATGAGATCGATGCCGCCGGCCTCGGCGCATTTTGCACTGATGCCCGTGCCGGCGCCGCCGCCAATGATTGGCCGGCCGGAAGCGATTTGATTGCGAAGGCGTGTCAGGCACTCGTCGCGAATGAAGCTCATGCACTTGGCGGTGGTTCCGAGACGGTCACTGGAACGACCGCCCGCTTGCGAAACATGCACGACAACAGGTCGAGAAACCCGGTCATCAGCACGCCGAGCGTGGCCATGACCAGCGGCGTCTGCCACAGGACCCGTTCGTTCTCCGGATTGTAAGCGCTGCCCGCGTAAATGCGATGGGCCACCAGAAAGGCGCGACCCAAAATGTACCCAACCACCGACAGGGCAATGGCCGAGAAGATCGCGTGGCGAAGAAAGCGGGGCCAGAACGATCGCATGGAAACCCTTCCTTAGAAACGAGTCGATCGATGGGGACGAGGTACTATAGGACACAACTGCGGTCAATGCCGCGAACGGGGGACGACCCATGATAGCCGTCGTAATCGGCACGCTCGACACCAAGGGAGCGGAAGTCGGCTTCGTGAGCGACCGGCTTCGCGAGGCCGGACTCGACGTTCTCGTCGTCGACGTCGGCTCGCTCGGCTCGCCGGCTTTTCGTGCGGATATTCCCCGCGAAGAGCTGTTCGCGACGGCAGGTACAACTTTGGCGGAAGTCCAGCGTCGGGGCGATCGGGGCGAAGCGGTCACCCTAGCGTCATTGGGAGCAGAACGAATTGTTCGGCGACTGCATGCCGAAGGACGATTGCATGGGGTCCTGGGTCTCGGCGGGTCGGCGGGCACCACGATCGGCACGGCCGCAATGCGTTCGCTGCCATACGGAATTCCCAAGCTTATGGTGAGTACGCTTGCAAGCGGCCAGGTTCAGCCTTATGTTGGCGTCCGTGACATTTGCATGATGCACTCGGTCACCGATCTATGTGGTCTGAATCGATTTACGCAGCAGGTCCTGGCCAATGCGGCTGCGGCCCTAGCGGGAATGTTGACCGCTCCGCCGCAAGCGGCCAATGCGGAAAAGCCTTTGATCGCCGCGACCATGTTCGGCGTGACCACGCCGTGCGTCGAGAATGCCCGAGCGCGGATCGAACCGGCAGGCTATGAGGTGCTCGTATTCCACGCGACTGGCACCGGCGGGCGGACCATGGAAGCCATGATTGCGGACGGCCTGATTACTGGTGTGTTGGATATTACGACCACGGAGTTGGCGGATGAATTGGTCGGCGGTGTGTTGAGCGCCGGCCCCGATCGACTGACCGCGGCGGCCATTCGGGCAATCCCCCAGGTCATTTCGCTGGGGGCCCTGGACATGGTCAATTTCGGACCAGCGGAGACGGTGCCGGAGCGATTTCAGGGCCGGCGATTCTACCGGCACAATGCGAACGTCACGCTCATGCGGACGACGCCCGAGGAAAACGACCGGCTCGGCAAGGAGATCGCGGAGAAGGCATCGGCGGCGCGTGGCCCGACGGCGATCGTGGCGCCGCTCCGTGGCGTGTCGGCGATCGATCGCGAGGGCGGACCGTTCTGGTGGCCAGAGGCGGATCGGGCGTTGTTTCAGAGCCTCCGCAACTGGGTCGCCCCATCCGTACGGCTGATCGAACTCGACATGCACATCAACGACCCGCCGTTCGCACAAGCCGCGGCACAGGCATTGTTGGAAATGGTTGAAGAGCGAGATCGGTCGCGTGGCACTGCGTGACAGACGCCTGGAACACTACGCCCCAGCGCTCAGTACAAACGTCCGTCAACTAAGTGGGTCCGCAAAAGGAATTTGACAATATTCGTAAGCCCGTAGCGGCGGAGCCCGAAGCGCAGCGAGGGTCCGCCGCGATGGCGAACCGCAGTTTTCACCGACTTCGCAGCCGCCTCGTCGCGGTCCCTCGCTGCGTTCGGGCTCCGCGACATCGGCCAATTGTCAAAAACCTTTTGCGGACCCACTTAGTGGCATCGCCGCTCAGCCCATTTTGGATGCGAACCGTTGCGATCCCGAGTTGCGCGCATCGCCCGGATGCGATCGAGCAACAGGCGCGACGCCGCTGCGGGATCGGTCGGAGCCACCGGTGTCGGTTGATTGGATCGCGTGACTTGCGTGTCGGGAATCTGGCCTGGCTCGCCGCCTTGACCGAACAGATTCTCGAGGTCATCCACCTTCAGCGTACGATCGAGCCGCAAGCACGTCATTTGATCGTAAGGGACCAAGAATCCGCGTGATTCATCAATGGACCCGCCCGCTCGACCGCGAAGAACGACAAACGAATGTTCGAATCGGACCAGGGTGTCCACGCACAATTCGGTGCCATTCTGCAGTACAATAACGAGTTTCTGTTCCCCCTCGGGCACAAGGCGGAACATCTGAATCCACTCAGCGGACGTCATTGCGAATCCTCACGTATTCTTGGATCCTAGATCACAATTGTCCCGAATGTGCCAAATAAACCGGATATGTCGGTTTTGAACGAGGAAAGGAAGTTTCCGATTGATCCTAAACGAGGGACAAAAACGCGAGCCGACCTGACAAAGCGAACCGACCTGAGAAAGCGAGCCGACCGCCGTAAGGCGGCGGGTAAAGTCATTACCCGCCGCCTTACGGCGGTCGGCTCGCTATCTTGTTTGCGGTCGGCCCGCGTTGTCAGGTGCTGGCAAAACCGCGATGGGACCGCCAGATCGTTTACAGCCCCGATTTCGGCGTCACGGAAAGTTTCATCTCCTTGCCTTCCCGCTTGATCACGACCTTCACGGGCTTGCCGGGCTTGGCAAAACTCGCAGCGGTGAACGCATCGGGGATGGTGTCGGTCCAGCGGCCGTCAATGGTGAGAATTCGGTCGCCCGTCTTGATCCCGGCTGCCGCAGCTGCGCCGCCGGTCAAGACCGCTTTCACATCTACTCCGTCCGCTTCGTCGTGCGATCCCTTGGCCACTTCCAGCCCCCATAGGCCGGCCGGGGCGGCGATGTTCGGCTCCGGCTTCGCGCTCATCGCGTCCATGACCGTCTTCATCAGGTCCTGCATGATGTCGGTCGCTTTGTATCCATTCGGTACGAAGGTCAGCTCTTTCTTGGAGTAGTCGACCGTCATCTTGTACTGAGCGAAAAACGGGAAGCCGACGATGCCATCGATCACGCCGTACTTCTTCTCGTACTCCTTGGAGAAGAGCGCCACCGTGGGGTGGTCCATGATCATGGCCGAAACATCCGAAGCTTCGACATCGCCCACCTGAAATTGCTTGATCTTGACCGTTCCCATCATGCCGAAAATGGGGATTAACGGTCGATCCTTGGCGGCTTTCGTGAGCATCGCTTCCTTGGCGATTCGGGGGGTAATCAGCGTGGAAGGGGCGCCGGTGTCGAAGATCAAGTTGTACGGACCGTGGCCATTCAACTTCACCTTGACGATGAAGTGCCCGCTCGGGACGAGTTCGAAATGGACGGCCTGCGGCTTCGGGGCTTCCTTGATGGCCGGTTTGTCGTCGGCGCGAACAAAGCCGACGAACAGCGCCAGGCGCACAAAGCGGTGCAGCGATTCGTTTCATGATTACAGCCCCTTCCCGAGTTCGACGGTGATGTCCTTGGTTTCATCGCCCCGCTTGATGCTGAGCTTCAGTTCGCTGCCCGGCGGCAGCTTGCGAACGGCTTCGAGGAGATCGGCCGTATTGTCGATGGTCTTCCCCTTGGCGGTTTGAATTCGGTCGCCCGCTTTGAGGCCCGCCTTGTCGGCCGGCGAGTTGGGAAGAACGGATTTCACAACCAGCTCATTGGATTTGCCTTCCAGTTCGGTCCCGAGGAACCCACGTGGATGAACCTCGAAGTTCGGCTTGATGCCGCTGAGCATCGACATGAACTGCATCAGCGTGCCCATGAATTCAAGCCCGCCCTGCGAACCGCCCTTGTCGACGATGCGCTTCGGGTCGGGAACCTTGAAGTCGACCGGGGTCCATTTCAACTTGGTCTGCGTGAAGTCGTATTCGATGCGGAATTGGGCGAGGATGTTGTAGCCCAGCACGCCGTGCAACTCGACTCCCGCCAGGCCCATCGAGTTCATGCCCTTGAGCTGGAACATGTCGACGGCCACGCCGCGTGGATGGGGAATCGCGAGTCCGCCTTCGACTTCGAGTTTGTCGAACTTGGTCCAGCCGTCCTTAGTTTCGCCGCCAGCTTTCTTGGCAACGGCCTCGGTCATGATCAGTGCCGGTGCGCCAGTGTCGATCAGGAAGTTGAACGGTCCCTTGCCATTGATTTTCACCCGGACCATAACGTGCTTGGTCTTGGTGAGCCGGTAGGGAATCTCGTAAGTGACCGCCGTTTTCTTGGCCGCTGGCTTCTGGTCGTCGGCGAAGGCCGGCGGCAGGACCAGCGCGAAGAGAGTAATGCCTAAGAGGTATTTCATGTTGGTTCCAAATTCGTGACTCGATTGCGGTGCCAAGCATGCAGGCAGGCGAGCCGAGCAGCCATTCTTGGCGAGCCGAACGCCGTTTTGGCGAGCCGCGTAAGGCGTCGGGTAATGACAAGACCCGGCGGCTTACGCCGCTCGGCACGCCAAAACTGCCGCTCGGCTCGCCAAAGCTGCCGCTCGACACGCCTGAACGGCCGTGCCCGCTGCTCTACTTGCTCGCACTCGGCTTGGGCGGTGCGAAACTGGCGCACACGCGCTTGTTCCCTTCGCTCGTTACCCCGCAGAAGCCGAAAAGCATTTCGTTCGTTGTCTGCTCGCCGAACATGACGCGCTTCGGCGGGTTGCTTGGATTATTGGGGTTTTTCGAGCTGTTGTCAAATATCGCTTCGATCTCGAGCCGCGTTCCCGCCTTCAGGTCGAGCGGTTTTTTGAACCAGTACGTCTCTTGCCAGTTGTAGTCCCAGTCGGCGATATCCACGAGCGTCACTTTCTGGCCCTCCGGCGGAGTCATGGTGATCCTCACCGACTTGCCAATCAGGTGCATGTGCGGCATCACCGAATACATGGTGCAATCGGATTGAATGTATACGCTTCCGCCGATCTTGTGATCGGCGTCGCCTGCCGGGATGTTCAAGAAGAATGCGTTCCGCGGGGCGATCGTGAGCGTTTGATACGGATGCTTGACGGGCTTCTTGGCGAAATAGAGGCCGATCTTCGTGCGGTCGGACTCCGCCTTGCCGTTGCGGTGATAGTGCGTCTGAATGATGACGTCGGCGCCTTTGGGCAGAAGGTAACCGGTTCCTTGGGGAAGGAAGCGCGGCACTTGCCCCGGCGCCCAGCCGCCGAAGTTTCCGATCGGCGGTACATCAGCTCGTGGCGACTTGCCCGGCAAGAAGCCAACGCCCATTGCCGCCGAGTAACCCGGCCCTCGATCGCGGTCGTCGGCCGCGGCATTCTCCTTGGCCTTTCTTTGCAAGTCGCGAGCCTTGCCGCTCAGGTCCCAGAAATTCAGCGTGTGATGCACGATTCCCGGGTTACCCGGTTTCACTTCGAAGCCAATGATGTACTTGTCTTCAGGGAGATTGGTCGGCAGCACGTAACAACGGAACGTGTCCGGCCCACTCGGGCCGAGGTGGAAGTCTTCGTTAACCGAAAGGATGAGATCGGGCTTGCCGAGCATCCATCCCTCGGGGTAAGCGACGGGCTTGGGCGCATCTTTCGGATCGCCCTCCGGAACTCCGCCATCGACCCACTCGGCTAAAGTCTTAATGTCTGCTTCGGACATTCGCCGATCGTTGTGAAATGCAAAGGCCCCTCCGGTCGGCTTCCAGGGCGGCATCTTGCGGCTGGCACTATAGTCCTTGATGTCTTCCGACCAGGTCACCGCCTGCTTGTAAGTCGTCAGTGAAAACGGCCCAACCTCGCCGGGTCGATGACAACCCTGGCAATTCTTCTGAATGATCGGTTGCACATCCTTGTGATAAGTGACCTTGGTCGGCTTCTTGACGACCACATCCCGGCCGGGCAACGGACAGCCAACTGTCATCGTCACCGGCTTCCGCACCGGCTTGCCGGCCAGCAAATCGTCGAGTGCATTTTCCAGATCGTGGTCGGTCACCTTGGGATTTCGCTTGAGCCGTTCGGAGAACATGTTGTCGATTCGTCCACGATAGCGCATCACCTGGTTGTGATCGAGAACAAAAACTTCCGGAGTGATTTTTGCCTTGAATGCATCGGCCGCGTTGAGATTGGGATCAGCGAAAACGGGATAGGGAATCTGGTACTCCGCCACCTTTGCCTTCAACTCCGCAGCCGTCATTTCGTTGACGACAAGGGCAATAAACTTAACCCCCTTATCGCCGTACTTCTTGGCAAAGTTGATGAGGGTCGGGGTGTAATTATTCGAATTCGGACAATCGAACGAGGTCACGATCACAACCGTGGCCTTGTTCCCGAATAGCCCCTTCGATGGAACCGGTTTACCTGCTGCATCAACAAACGTTGGTTCAATTTTCAGGCCGAGCTTGTCGGACGAGTCGTCGCCGCCCGCAAACGCGAACCCAGCGAGTCCGACGAGAGCCAGCAAGGTCATCCCAAATTGGCGCATGGCGATAGCAACCTCATTGAATGGAGCAGAGAGGCACGCCTATTGTACTCATCGAGCCGGCAAACGGTTTCAAGCGCCCGATCCCGGTAACATGAGTATTAGAACGGTCCTTTCGGGAGAACCAGCAATGATGGCCGCCGACCGCGAAAAACTGCTCGCCGACGTGGACGCCTTTTGCCAGGAAGTGCGCCCGCACGAGGAGTTGTGCTACGTCGAGCATCGGTTCAACGATCAGGTCGTTCCGCTCGCGCGTCAGCACAACATTCTGGGCATGCTGACTCCGATCGAATATGGCGGTCGCGGGGCGGATGCGGTCACCTATTTACGTGCGCTGGCCCGAATCGGCCGGGAGGGAACCGGCGTTCGCACCTTCTTTTCGGGCCACGTGTCGATCGGCGCCTACCCAATTCTCACCTGGGGCACGCCGGACCAGAAGCAACGCTACCTGCCCGCCGCCAGCCGTGGCGAAAAGATCCTCGCCTTCGGGCTGACCGAACCGGACGCGGGCAGCAATCCGCTCGAAATGACAACCACATTTGAACGCCGTGGTGACAAGTACATTCTCAATGGCGTGAAGTATTTGATCTCGAATGGCAGCATCGCGGACGCGGTGATTTGTTTCGGTTATCCGGCCAACGCACCTGCCGGCACTTCACGTCGAGTTTCCGCGTTTATTGTTGATGCCAAGCAGCCGGGCTTCATCGCCGAAACGTTGACCGCCAAGATGGGCATGTTCGCGGCCAACACGGCGATGTTTGAGCTGCGTAATGCCGAAGTGCCGGTCAACAACATGCTCGGCGCCGAGGGGGACGGATTCCGCATTGCCATGGGAACGCTCGTCAGCGGCCGGCTGAGCGTCGCGGCCGGCTGCCTGGGCGTCATCGAAGATTGTTTGCAAGAAGCGATCAACTATGCGAAAGAGCGGCAACAGCACGGCAAGCCGATCGCCAAGCATCAGCTCATTCAAGAACATATCGCGGCGATCGAATTGCATCGTGTCACGACCGAGGCGATCGTGATGAAGGCCGCGGAAGCGAAGGATGCTGCCACGGCTAATCCCGGCGACGCGGGGAAGGGCAAGCAAGCGGACATTCTCGCAGCTCAAGCCAAGCTCTTTGCCGCCAATGCGGCCTGGGACGCCGCTGACCGAGCGGTGCAGGTCTTCGGCGGTCGAGGGTGGTCGACGCTCTATCGACCCGGCCGGCACTTGATGGACGTCCGCGTGTGTCGGATTTATGAGGGGACGGATGAGATTCTAAAACTGAAGATCGCGGCGAGTGTCTTGGGCAAGGAATTCGAGGCGTTCAAATAACACCAGCACGCAACTCGTCGAGGAAGCTGCGCCCCTGTTTTGCCAACTTGCTTTCGAGCTGAGCTGTGCAATCGCACGCGCAACACGCCCATGGTTCCTCGCCATTCAGATCGCGGCATTTGGACCGACGGTGGGCGTCTTGCACTCGGACGAGGTCGAAGAATTCTTCCCATTACGGCCGTTCCTCGGCGAGGGGCACATCGCAGAAACAGACTTCGACCCATTTGGCCTTGCCGTCGTCGAGCCAGCGGGCGGAGCGCATGTTGGAGAGGTACTCATCGCCCGCAACCGAACCGGTGCCGAGCGTGCCGTCCTCAATGGCTTTCAATAGGGCCGATTCTTTACCCGCCTTAACGCGGGCGGTGACGAGATAGCGCATAAGGATTCCTCGAGGGTTGCCCCATTATGCGCTTGAGTTCAAGTCAGGGACTGAACGCGAAATGAAAGTATGAATGAATCGCGCGTAATTGCCGCCGAAAAGTCCTGTCCTCTCGCGCACGCTCCGACTAGGATGTTGAGCGCCGCCTTGAGCCGGGCCGGCCATTCACCACCAGGAGAAGCTCACATGACCCCCATGACCCGTCGCGATCTGCTCCGCACCGCCGCCGGAGCGGGAGTCGCCAGTCTCGCGTTGCCATCACTTTCGATCGCTGCCGAGCCCGCCAAGGGCTTCACTCTGCCGCCGTTGCCGTACGCATTTGATGCACTCGAGCCCCATATCGACGCTAGAACAATGGAGATTCACCACGATCGCCATCACAAAGCCTATGTGGCCAATCTGAACAAGGCGTTGATGGGCACCGAATGGGCCAGCATGAAGATTGAGGACATTCTGGCCAATCTCGCCAAGTTGCCGGAAAAGATCCGCACCGCGGTCCGCAACAACGGCGGCGGGCATTACAATCACTCGGCGTTCTGGCAAATGATGTCGCCGAAGGGCGGCAAGGCGTCCAAGGCGCTCGAGCAGGCGATTGCCAGCGCTTTCAAGGACACGGACTCCATGTTCAAGCAGTTGAAAACGGCCGCGATGGGCCGCTTCGGCAGCGGCTGGGGCTGGGTGATTTGTCAGAAAGGGGGCAAACTGAAGATCATGAGCACCGCCAACCAGGACAATTCGCTCATGAATATGAGCGGCACGCCAATCCTGGGAATCGACGTCTGGGAACACGCGTATTACTTGAAATACCAAAACAAACGTGATGCCTATGTTGACGCCTTCTTCAAAGTGATCAACTGGGATAACGTCAGCGAGCGGTACGAGGCCGCCGCGAAAGCGTAGAGAACCAGTCGGCTCCTTCAGCAGGTCCCTGGTCCGCACGCACAGCGTGCGGACTAGCCTCTTCGGGCCCACCGCAATTTCGCCGAGCGGGCCCGCGGGTTTTCCATCCGCTCGCCCAATGTTGAGCGGATCGGTTCTTCACTAATCTCGGCGAAGACTCCGGTCCGCACTCCTTCCTTGAAGGCGCTCTTCACCAAGCGATCCTCGCCGCTGTGAAAGCTGATAATGACCGCCCGGCCGCCGGGCCGCAAGCTCCACGGCAGTATCCGAAGCAGTTCCTGCAAGTTGCTCAATTCGCGATTGACGAGAATCCGCAATGCCTGAAACACGCGAGCCACGGGTCGAATGCGCTGCTGTCGCGGCGTCGGCTCTCCCTTGCGAGGATGCATGTTGACGGCGACCGGGGCGGCTTCCAGAACCAGGTCGCGGAGTTCGGACGTTCGCTCCAACGGCCGGATCGCTTGTCGCGCCACGATCGCCGCGGCAATCCGCTCCGCTTCCGGCTCGTCTCCCAGTTCCCGAAAGGCGGCCGCCAAGTCGGAAGCAGCCGTGGAATTCAGTAACTCCGCGGCCGTTCGCCCTCGGGACCGGTCCATGCGCATGTCGAGCGGTCCATCACGCGCGAACGAGAAGCCCCGCTCGACGTCGTCCACCTGCATGCTCGACATGCCGAGATCCGCCAGCAGACAATCGCATCCATCCAGTCCGATCGATGCCAGTACATTGAAAAGACCGGCGAAATTGCCGTGATGAAGCGAGAACGACGAGCCGACGGTTCGCAGTTTCTCGGCGGCAGCATCCACATTGCCGCGATCGAGGTCAAACGCGACCAGCTTGCCGTCATCCCCAACCCGTCGCAATAACTCAATGGAATGTCCCGCGAAGCCCAGCGTGCAATCGACGACGACCTCGCCCGGCTTCGGGTCGAGGATGGCAAGCACTTCGTCAAGCATGACGGGACGATGCCCGCCGGGCGGAGTGCTGCGATGGACGCGTCGACGACGCATAGCGGCAACCCCCAGGCCCCATCCGTTACTCACGCTTCAAGGCGAAATGAAAGCCGTAAGCGCGAACACCGAGATGTCTTTTCGTCCCTCACACTCCCGGCTGCGGGATCCCTATTTCTTCTTGGACTTGCCGCCGAGTCCCAAGTCGACCAATTGGCCGACAGTCCGGTGGCTCTCCAGCGAATGTCGAAGCGGCAAGCTGCCGTTGACCGTATATCGATTTCGCCGTCCATCACGAATGATGGTTAAATAGCCGCCTTGCTCGAGTTCGGCGACGATTCGTTGGACGGTGCGCTCGGTGATCCCGACCCGCAAGGCGACGTCGCGCATGCGCACTTGGGGGTCGGCGGCGATGGAAATCAGAACGTGGGCATGGTTGCTCAAGAAGGTCCACGAGGTATTGGTCCCCTCGGGAAATGACTTGTCCGGCAAGACACAACTCCAAGACTCGAACGGGCGACTGGGGGGCAGAGAGGGCAATTGGGGCGGGCAATTTATTCTATCGACATAGGACACGAATCAGGTCGGCGGCCTTCGCCGCTTGCGCAGCCGAGACATCCAAATGCGTGCAAATGCGAAGGGTTCGGGGTCCGGCAACGTGAACTAGGACACCTTGTTCGCGAAAGCGATCAGCAATTGACGGGGCGCTCGCCAGGGCCGGGTCAACATCGAACCAAACGAGGTTGGTGTCCACGCAATCGGGATCGAGCCGCAACCCAGGCATATCCCGGACCGCGGCCGCCAAGACCTGGGCATGACGGTGATCGTCGACGAGTCGCTGTAAATGATGGTCCAAGGCATAAAGCGCGGCCGCCGCCAAGATACCGACCTGCCGCATGTGTCCGCCATAAAGCTTTCGGACTCGCCGGGCTCGGGCGACGAATTCTTTCGTGCCTGCCACCGCCGAGCCGATCGGCGCTCCGAGACCTTTGCTAAAGCAAACCGAAACGCTGTCGAACGGTTTGCACAACCGCGCCAGCGGCAAGCCGGTTGCAATGTGGGCGTTCCAAATCCGTGCCCCGTCCAGATGCATCGACAATCCGTTGGCGTGTGCCCAGGCCGAGATCGCCTCGATCCGGTCTAACGGGTAAACGCGCCCGCCGCCCCGATTGTGCGTGTTCTCGAGGGTCACCAGCCGGGCCCGCACGCAGTGCTCGGATGCCGGCCGAATCAGGCCCTTGAGCTGCTCGACATCGATGACACCGCAATCGCCATCGACCGTCCGCGTGGTGACGCCGCTGAGCGCGGCCGGGCCACCCGCTTCCCAAACGTAGATATGCGATGTCGTCTCGCAGATCAATTCGTCGCCGGGCTGGGTATGGACGCGGACGCAGATCTGATTGGCCATGGTCCCGGACGGGACGAAGAGGGCAGCTTCGGCGCCGAGGAGTTTGGCCAATCGGTCTTGCAGCCGATGAACAGTCGGGTCGTCGTCGTAAACGTCGTCGCCCACTTCGGCCGCGGCCATGACTGCCCGCATTTCGGGCGTCGGCCGGGTGACGGTATCGCTGCGGAGGTCGATCAAGGGAGCTTACTCATTACGGCCGGGCGGCGTCAGTTACTCGCGAGCCTACTCCTTGGCAGCTTCTCTTCGGTTCTCCAAAAACCATCGGCCGCCGATCTTCTTGAAATAGAGCGCCCGGTCCCGGACGTCTTTCAACGTCGCGGTCGCGGTCTCCCCTCCGGATTGAAACGACCCCTCGCGGCGAAGCGCTTCAGTTCCTTGAGATTGGACGGCTCATCGTCGATCTTTCGGCGGATTTGGTCCGCCAGATTGCGCGAGCTCAGTTGCGTGCCCACCTCGCGAATGCGGGTCTGCAGTGCCGCATCGCGCAACAGTCGGCCCGCCGAAGTCGAGCCAATCTGCTCCGCCGCCACCCGTTCGAAATAGGTGCGCGTGCTTCCCATCCGCGCGTCGATATACGTCGGATCGAGCAAATGGGCGACGACATAGTCGAACCGGTCGCGCGACACCGCCCCGAGGATCGACTTCAACGTGTCTTGCGGCGTGTCCTGACTGTATAAGTCTGGATTGTAGATCACGTCAAATCGCGGCACGACGTCCGGCGCCTGGGGCCAGGCGTATCCCGCAACGACAACGACGACCGCAACAGCGACCAGCGAGCGCATGGCAGTTTCCCCAAAGCGGAGTTCGTCCGACTTCAGCTAGTCCATCGGCAGCAATGTTATTGCTACCCGACCGGGATCGCAAACGCAACAATCGGCTGGCTAAGTGTCCGGCGGGATCGCACGGACCTGGCAATATAATCCGATTATGCCAGCCAATACCTTCGGCGAACGATTCCGCGTCACCACAGCCGGCGTCAGCCACGGGCCCGGCTACCTGTGCATTGTCGACGGCTGCCCCGCGGGGCTGCCGCTATCCGTGGACGATTTGCTGCCCGACTTGCGCCGCCGGCGGCCCGGTCAATCCAAGATCGTCACTCAGCGCGACGAGCCCGATATGCCGGAAATCTGGTCGGGGGTGTTCGAGGGAAAGACCGACGGCACGCCGATCGGCATCTCATTTCGCAATGCCGATCAACGAAGCGACGACTACGGCGACATCCGCGACAAGTATCGTCCGGGGCATGCGGATTATACATTCGACGCCAAGTTCGGTTTTCGCGACTATCGTGGCGGCGGCCGGTCGAGCGCTCGCGAAACCTTGTGTCGAGTCGCCGCCGGAGCCATTGCGAAAAAACTGCTTGGATTACGTGGCATGCGGATCGTCGGTTACGTGAAGCAGGTCGGCAATGTCATCGCCGAGATCCCCGACCCGACGCAGGTGACTCTCGATCGGGTCGAAGCCACTCCGGTTCGCTGCCCGGAGCCGGCAGCCGCGCAACGGATGATCGATCTCATTGAAGAAGTCCGCAAGGACCGGGATTCGGTCGGCGGAGTCTGTGAGCTGGTTGCGGTCGGTGTGCCGCCGGGGCTGGGCGAACCGATTTTCGACAAGCTCAAGGCCGATCTGGCAAAGGCCATGCTTTCATTGCCTGCCGTGACCGCATTCGAATATGGCAACGGCTTCGCGGTCGCCGCAATGCGCGGCAGTCAGAACAACGATCTATTTATTCCACATGGTGGACGGATCGAGACGGAAACCAATCGCCACGGCGGAATGCTCGGCGGAATATCGAGCGGCATGCCGATCGTCTGCCGGGTGGCCATCAAGCCAACGAGCAGCTTGCCGCGAGCGCAGAAGACGGTGATGCGAGATGGCGAACCAACGGAAATTGTGACCCGCGGCCGGCACGATCCGTGCCTGTTGCCCCGCTTCGTGCCGATGGGTGAGGCGATGATGGCACTGGTCCTGGTCGACCACTGGCTGCGACACAAGACGACGCGTCTGGAATAACTGGAGCCCGAAGCGTTAGCGAGAACGACGTGTAAAACTGGACGTCTTCCTTGCTCACGCGTCCTGGATACACGCGGGAAATCCTCGCGGTTGGCGATGACCCAAGTGGATGAATAGGGGTTCTACGATCCCAGCCGGGATCACATCCTAGATCGGATAAGTTACCAGTGGTCGAGCCGGCGCTCGAGCACTGGCTAAAGTCTGCCCCTGCTTCGCGGCCATTGAACATCCCGGAGGGTTGTCAGAAATTAGCCGGCGGTCGAAGCGCAGCATCGACCGCCGGAAAGCGAATAGGAAAAAGGGAGCGATCCCGGCAGGGATCGCAGAACGCTGCCGGCGGAAGCGGGCCAAGAGTGCCCTTGGCTTCCGTTGCTACTTCGTCCCGTTCCCGTTGCCCTTGGGAGCCAGCACGTTTGGCGGCGGCAGCTTTTGCTCGGGGTTCGTGAGCAGCCAGTCGAAGACTGGCTTCGCATTCGCATCGTCGCCGAGTGCTGTCAACGTCTGGGCATATTGCAGCCAAACGTCTCGGTTGAACCGATCGATCGCCAATGCCGTCGCGAATGCGGAACTGCTCTTGTCCTTCGCCCAGAAGTCCGAGCAACAAACCGAGACGGCCGATCGTTCCAGCCAGCGACTTAATCCGTCGATCGGCCTTCGCTGTCTGTGCTTTCTTACGAGCATCGAAATGGGGGTCGTTTTCGTTGCCCGGCGTCATCAATTTGTCCATTTCCTTCTTGTTGATGCCGATGGTCTTGTCGCGCACCGTGCCCAGGAATCCATAAGCGCGGAAAATTGCGTCGCGTTGCTGGCTCGTGAACATAGGGCCGACATTCCGACGCGGGAATTCGCGGAGCGATTCACCGACCGCCCCCGCGGCCGCATCGACGAAGCCGCGCCAGATATCCGGATCGGCGAGTGGATCTTGCTTCGTGACCGGATCGGGTCGAGCCACGACCAGGTCCGTGAACTTCCGCAGAGCATTGATGTAGTCCTTGGACCACAAATACGCTTCGGCGAGGAGCAGCATGATTTCGCGGTCGCCCGGGAAGTCCAACGCCAACCGGTTCAACACTTCCTTGGCTTTGACGTATTTCTCGTTCCACAACAGGATGGAAGCGTAGCGCACCCGCGACCGGCGGTCGGATGCCTCGTTGATTACCCTCGACAATTCCGCCTCGGCCCGGTCGAGCTGGTTCTCGGCCGTCAAGAGATCGGCCAACGTCAGTAACTCCGTGACGTCGAGAGCCTCGAGCACGCTGGGCACGGTCAACATCTCGATCGCCTCGGAGCGGCGATCCACGGCCGCCAGAACGCCGGCCAGTTCCTTGCGAACCGCGGGTTGCTGTGGGTTGGCGGCGACCGCTCGCGTTAACAAGGGCTGGGCCTTGGCCGGCTCGCCGAGCTTGACCATCACCCACGCCAAGCGCGAGAGAGACCGGGGATCGGAGATTTCAGTCGCGTACCGAGCGTAGATCCGCAACAACAATTCCTTGAACTGGTCGATCTTCGGAGCGCTGGAGGCCGCGTCGATGAAACCAATCCAGAGCTGCTTATTTTCGAAGTTCTCCGTCAGCAGCTCGGCGAATTTCTGGAGTGCTTGCGGGTAGTTCTGCCAATAGCGGTATGCCTCGGCGATCTTGACACGCAAGTCGTTGTCGCCCTTCTGCTCTTTGGCCAATTGATTGTAAATCGCCAGCGCTTCTTCGTAATCGCCCTTCCAGGTCAACACGTCGGCGAGCAGACGGCGCGCTTCCCGGTATTTGAGCGAGCCCGGCAACTGTTCGGACATGTAGATGCGGGCCTGACGGCGAGCCGCTCCGTAATTCTCTGCCTGGGAAGCAATGAAGACGTACTGCTTACGCTCCTCGCCCACCAGTTCGATTCCCGTGAACAGTGCATCGGCTTCCTTGAATAGCTGGATGTTTCGGTTCGCCAAAACATACGCGACTTCACGGCGAACGATCGGATCCTTGGGATCGAGTCCAGCGGCCTTGAGAGCGAGCTGCTGCGCCTTGACGCGATCGCCCAATTTGTTGGCGTAGACTTCGGCCACGCGAGCGATCAGCAGCGGGTCCTTGTTTTCCGGCGCCGATGCCTTGACGACGATCTTCTGGAAAATCGCCTCGGCCTCGGCTGAAAGCGGGCCCGTCGACTTGGCAGCCGCATTCGCGAAGCCGGTCATGATTTGCTCGTTGTCCGGATGTCGCTTCACCAGGTCCAAATACAACTCGAGCGCTCGATCCAGGTTTTTCATCCAGACGTTCACATCCGCCTGGAAAATCTTCATTTCGAGATCGTCCGGGTCTTCCTTCACCAGTTGATCGATAAGCGTGATCGCCTCGGCATGGTTGCCGGCCCACGCGGTGACCTTGGCCACCTCGCGGCGGGCTTTACGCTTTTCCTCGTCGCTCGCGTTGGGATCGTTGACGACCTTGGTGAGTTCCCGCTTGGCCGAGTCCCATTCACGGGCGCCGGCATAAAGCTTGGCGAGTTTGAACGCCTCGGCGGGAGACTTGCTCAGTGGTTCGAGAAGCTCGGCGGCCGCTTTGAAGTCCCCGGCCGCCGCAAAGACGTCCGCCAGCTCGCGACGATCTTCTTCCTTGGTCGGGTTGGCGGCGGCAGCCCGCTTGAGCAGAGCGATCCCTTCTTTGCGTGCGTCCGCGTCGTTCGTCTTGATCAGCACCCACGCCAGCCGGGCGGCGCTGGCCGGGGTCGGTGTCGGGCTGTTCGTTCGCCGGGAGGCGAGTTCGCGGGCTACAACGGTCTGCTCCGCCGTCAGAATGGGCGCACTGGCCGCGGCGTCGATAAATCCGTCCTCGATCTTGCCGCGAGTGCCAAGTCCCTCGGTGCCCGGTGTCCAGCTCTTCGCGGAAATAATCTTCGTGAATTGCTTGAGCGCCTGAGTGTACGCTTCATCCTTGTCCCCCTGATTAGCGGCTCGTCCGGCCGACCAGAGATAAGCGAAACCGAGCCCGGCCATGATCTCGCCGTCGTTCGGATATTTGCGATCGAGGGCCTGGTAGTGGGCGATGGCCTGGGCAAACGTATCCGTCCCGGCGCCGCCACGCTTGATGGCGAGCGAGGTCAGCGTGCTGCCCAGCATCATTTCAACGCGCTTGTAATCCTTCGCCTCGACCGTGGTCCCGTCCGGGTTCTTGTAGCCCACGGGATAATCGCGGAGCATCTGCCGCAGTTCCTGCTCGGCCGCTTGCAGGTTGGGCACATCGCCGCGCTGCATGTACAGCCCGGCGAGGATTTCCTTGCTGTGGAAGTGATTGGATTCGGCAAGCACCCGGGCCGCTTCCTCCATGTGGCCCGTATTGATCAGGATGTAAGCCAACTGATTCCGCATGTTGGCATTGGCGGCCCCGTGTTCTTTTTGAATCGCCTTTTCGAGAACGATCTTGCTGTCGTCGAATTCGCCGACTCGTTGCAGGACCCAGCCGAGGCGGGCGAGGTAAATGGGATCGTTCTCGATATGGGACAAGGACGTCTTGTAGATATCGACGGCAATATCGTGCTCGCGAGTTCGCGGTGCAACCGATTTGTCGGCAGCGGCGTCAATGAAACCTTTGATGACCTCCGACTTCTGATCGCCGCTGACACGTTGGTTTTCGAGCAAGACGGCGAAGGCGTTCAACGCGCCGGCATAGTTGCCCTGGCCGAGCTGGACCTGTCCCAGCCGGCGAACGACTTCCGGATCCGCTCGCGTGATGTCGCCGTTGTAGGGTTCGAGCAGTTTGTTCATGATGTCGCGGGCGCCTTCCCACGACTTGCGGGCCATTTGCACGTCCGCCCGCATTTTTTCGGCTAGTTCCTTCAGCGCCGGCTCACCCACCCGGTTGGAGTAACTCTTCAATTCTTCGGCGACGCGCTCGGCGCCTTCATACTCGCGACTTTGCAACTCGCTCTTCTGAACGGCCTGCACCTTGGGATCGGTCTCGATCGACCGGGCCTTGAGCAAGTATGCCGCGACCAAAAGCCGCTTGGCCTCGATGTCGTCTTGCGGCGCTGCAATCAGGACCTTCTTCGCCTCATCGTAGAACTCGGGATTTGACGCCCCCGCCTTCAACAAGACGCCGGCATACTCGCGTCGCAGTGGCACACCACCGGGCCGTTCGTTGACCGCGACATGGTTGGGATCGACGTCGTACAGCTCCTTGTAGCGCTGGATTGCGAGCGGCAGGTCGTTCTTCGCGACGGCGACCCGAGCGCCGGACAACTGCAGCTCCCACATTTTTTCGGAGTCGAGGCGCCGGCCGAGATCCCGTTGCTTGCGCAAATTGTCGTAGGTTCGCTCGGCCTCCGCATATTTCTCCGCATGAAGTTGCGCGTAGATCAAGGTTTGTTGCAGGCTCAGATCGTCCGTGTTACGCCCGGCCAGCCGTTCCGCGACTTCCAGTTGATCGTTACGGCGATCGAACACTTTCAGGGCATTCATCAAGAGCACGAGGCGATCCGAAGTCGGATTGCGATCGTGCATGGTCTCAGTAAAGATCCGATTGACTTCGTCCTGGTCCTTGGCAGTAAGTTGCTCGTGATGATTGGCCTTCGAGGCAATGTCGCGCAGAATTCGGTCGTCTTGATGGAAGGTGTGGAAAATCCAACCTTGAAACAGAATGAGCGGAATTGCGATCATCACCGCCACTAACGTTGCCCCAGCCATTTGGACAATGACCGGCTTGCGATCGGGCTTGAGCGCTTCGCGCAGCCGGCCCACCTCGTCCGGATTGACGAGCGTGTGCAGGGTCGTTCGAGCCTGGCCCTCGAAGTCGGTGAATTCAATGACCGTTCGGTAATAGTTCCGGCCGCCATACGTTTCCTGTTGCGTCCGAATCACGCGACCGGTGCCGCGAATCTCGCCGAGCGGTGTGGCAATCAGATAACCAACCGCGGTATTTCGTGGCAGTTCATTATCGAGCAGAGCAGCGACTGCCGAACGGCTCAGATCCTCGGTTGCGCTGAACTGGGCCGTGTCTTCCGTGGTGCCGCTGTTGATGACGATCGGAAGCCGGTATTCGTTGCGCGGTTCACTGCGGCGCTGGGCCATGCCGCGATCGAGCCGTTTTTGCAGCCCGCCGAGGAATCCCGTGCGACCACGGTCAAACTCGCCATACATGCGTGGCACGCCGTAATGCAGGCAAATCCGGTTGATTGCATCGGTCTGCGGCGGCGTCAGGTTCACGAACGCGAATGCCGTAACGGAAGCCGTCGGCGACTTGGCCCCGCGTCAGATCGGTCACGGTGCGAACTTCGCCCTTGCACTTGATGACCTCGCCGGCGCCGCGAATCACCAGTCGCAACACGTCGCCCGCGTTGAAGCGTTCGTAGGCGACGAGCGCCATGCCCGTCTCGTTCAAGTCGACAGTGACGCCGTAGCGCGGCACACCGGCGCCGGCCGCCGTGTCATACTCGACGGGAACGTGGACGGTGTGCCGGGTAATATTGCGGCGATCGGCCGGCCAGAACGCCCGCTGCGTCACCTTGTAAGCGAGCCAGAAGAACAAGAGCACCCAGACCGTCGGCACCACCGGCTTGAACCAGTCGTCCGAAATGCCGAGTACGGGCCGGCTCCAGCCCCAGAATAGTGCGAGCACGCTGAGGATAATCAGGTAGGTCTGCGGGCGGATAAACGGCCAAATGCCTCGCCGCCGCCGCATTTCCGCGACGGCCGCCCCCTTTGGCGTAACGTTGAACTGTCGAGTGCCATAGCCCAGCATCGCCCGGAATGTACATTTGACTTGCGTCCAGAAATTCACCATCGAGAACAATTCGGCATTGATGATCGATGTATAGCCGTTGCTGACGATCTTCATGGTCGTCAGCGAAACAATGAGGTAAACGAGCGTGATGATGATCAGTTCCGGGGTGAATTCCCGGACCGGCGGGATGCCGGAAAAGAGCATCGCGATCGGGGTCAGGTAGATGATGAGCTTGAACGGACCGCTCGCCCAGTGCAATAGCGAGCCGAGATAACACAATCGCTGCGGCAGGCTCAGGCCACGAACGGTGATCGGATTGTCGTACTTGAAGATCGACAGGTTGCCGGTGCCCCAGCGCATTCGTTGCGCATGGAAGGTCGTGATGTCCGGCGCCGCTTGCCCGGCCACCAGCCGCTCGCTGATGGCAAGGGATTGCCAGCCCTTGGCATTCATGCGCAGGCCGGTGTGCATATCCTCGGTGATCGTTTCGGTCGCCATCAGGCCGACGTCGCGAATCGCCGAGCGGCGGAACATGGCCGCCGAGCCGGCAAAGATTGGGCAACCCCAGTGATTGCGACCGGGCTGAATCACGTAGTAGAAGGTGTGCCCTTCTTCCCAATATTTGCGGTTGCGATGGTCGAGTCGAGCCTGGAACGAATCGAAGTTGTAGAACGCGTGCGGAGTCTGCACGTAGCCGAGTCGGTCGTCGCGGAAATAGCCAATCAGTCGAGTGATGAAATGCGGTTCGGGCACGTGGTCGGCATCGAGCACGACGACGAATTCGCCATCGGTGCGTTCGAAGGCGTAGTTCAAGTTGCCGGCCTTGAAGTGCCGATTATCGGGCCTTGAAACGTAATTGACCCCCAACTCGCGCGCGAGAGCCTCTACCTCCGGCCGGCGGCCATCGTCCAGAACAAAGGTTTTGTGCGGATAATCCATGCGCACGCACGCCTCAAGCGTGGGCCGCAGGATCGTCAGGTCTTCGTTGAACGTGGGAACGAACACATCCACGGTCCGACCTTCGAGCACGGGCTGAGCGGGCGGTTCCTTCACTTCCCAAACTTGCAGGAAGAACAGGAACAAGTTGAAGATGCCGAACGCCTCGGCGACGTAGAGAAGGATCGACGCGGTCAGTGCGTACGGACCGGTGTCGTTGAACGTGAAAATCGCCCGATAGGCCAGGTAAAAGATGCAGACGACAAACGCAAAGATAATAAGGAACTTGCGAGTAAACGAGGATGGTACCATGATCGCCTGTCAGGTCAGTACGAGTTTGGCAGGATGAAGCCAATTGGCCGGCGGCGGTCAGTTAAGCCGAGCGCCGGCGCAAACACCTAGCGTGATGTCCGACGGATACGCAACCCGTCCTAGGTGAGTCGCTAGTCTTGCTTGTGTGTGGGCGACGCCGGTCGAGGGGGATGTCCTTCCCGGAAATTATTCCGCAGGACTTGAGGACCGTCTGGTCCGGGTGGGCATTTCTTCAAGGGTTCAAGCGATTCGTTTGCACCCAAGACGCAATGTCTGCCGAGCCGGAAAATTCGCCGTCACATGCCCAATCTTACCCGTCCGCAGGGATGTCGCAATATGAAATAGAAAAAACCCCGCGGTCGTTTTAACGGTTTCGCGCCGCATCAATGGCGCAACCGGCCTTTTCGACATGGGCATCATTCCGCTTGTGCCTTAGCGCGATAAGTTCCAGTCGATCGGTTCGAATCCATTTTCCTCGAGTGCGGCGTTGATCTTCGAATAGGGCCGACTGCCGAAGAACCCGTTGGCGGCCGATAACGGCGAGGGGTGCGCGACTGGATGACCGTATGCCGGTCGGTGTCGATTAGTTTCAATTTCTTCTGGGCGTAGGCGCCCCAAAGCACGAACACCACGGGATCGTCTTTCTCATTCACCGCACGGATCGCTGCATCGGTGAAGATCTCCCAGCCCTTTCCCTTGTGCGAGTTCGGATGTCCGGCTCGGACGGTGAGCACCGCGTTGAGCATCAGCATGCCCTGCTCGGCCCATTTCACGAGGTAGCC
This sequence comes from uncultured Gemmataceae bacterium, assembly GCA_963773845.1. Taxonomy (GTDB): domain Bacteria; phylum Planctomycetota; class Planctomycetia; order Gemmatales; family Gemmataceae; genus SIAJ01. The sequence goes on along the minus strand of CAVZCU010000009.1, from coordinate 514,123 downwards.
GTTCTTTGCCGGCGGTATGCCGAGGTCGTCGTGCAATTCCTTGAACATGTTGCGGAGAGAACCCGGCAACGCCACCCCCGGCTTGACCGAGAAGCACAGTCCGTGTGCCTGCCCCTTTCCCGGGTACGGATCCTGGCCAAGTAAGAACACATGGACGTCTTCGTAGGGGGTCAAACGAAACGCCGTGTAGACCTCATCGGCGGGCGGAAAGATCGTGTGCTCGTCGCGCTCCTTGGCCACGAATTCCTGCAGTTCAGCCCAGTAGGGCTTGGTGAATTCGTCCGCCAATTCACTTCGCCACGAGGCGGGGATATCTGGAACGGCAACCGGCTCGCGGTCTTCGGCCTCCGCCTCGGCGAACAGATTTGGCTGAACGTGCTTCTTGGTCTTCGGCATCGGATTCCTCCCGTCTCATGGCGTCAGCACGATCTTCCCCGCCAGCGTGCCGGCTCCTTTAAGAGTGTTATCCTCTTGCAACTGATGGGCCACGGCCGCCTCGCTGAGCTTCATTCGACGGCCGATGTTTGCTTTCAACTTGCCTTCCGCGAGCCAACGATTGATGTCGTCGGCACATTGGCGTTGTTCATCGGGCGGACAGTTGAACATCGCGAACCCGAAAAGCGACAGATATTTGACATAGAACGGCCCATGGGGGAACGGCGGCCTTGCGGTTCGCCCGGCCATCACCACCATTCGTCCACGCAGCCGCATCGCCTCGACCATGCGATCGTAGTCCGGCTCGCGCAATGTCTCGTACCAGACGTGCAATCCCTGGCCTTGCGTGAATTCTTTCAGCTTGGCGGCGACATCCTCAGACTTGTAATTGATCGCCAAATCTGCACCAAGGGCACGCGGCTTGCTTGGCCTTCTCATCGGAGCCGACGGTTGTCGCGATCTTGGCGCCGACGGCCTTCGCCATTTGCACAACCGTCGAGCCAACCCCGCCCGTGCCGCCGTTGACGAAGGCGAGTTCGCCCGGCTGTAGCTTGGCGCAAAGGAATAACCCGACGTGGGCCGTTATGCCGACCAGCGCAATCGCGGCGACATCCTCATCGCTCACGTCTCGCGGTGTCGGGTAAAGAAACTCCTCAGCCACGCACGCATATTCCGCAAACGTCCCCTGCCGGCCGAGCAGTCCTTGATTGGAACCCCAAACGCGGTCGCCGACCTTGAATCGTTTGGCCCCAGGCCCAAGCTTGTCGACAACGCCGGCTAGATCGCAGCCAATGATGAACGGCTTGGGCAGCGGCATCGCGACGGCGCCGCTGCGAATGTAGGTATCGATGGGGTTGACCGCGACAGCGGCGACCTTCACCCGCACTTCACCGGCCTTCGGCTCGGGATCAGGCAGATCGCCGTAGCGGATCACGTCTGGGGCGCCAGTCGATTCGATATATGCGGCTTTCATGCTTCCTCCGTAGGACGGATTGGTAATCCGTCCCTTTCATCACCGCAGTAGGACGGATTGGTAATCCGTCCTTCTGGGCGAGGACGGATTACCAATCCGTCCTACATGCATAATCACCGTTAGGATAGGCTGCCTCCATTGTGAAGGCACTTGCCACTTCCATTGATTGGAGTTCGTCACGCGTGACGAATAGAATGGGGTAGGACTGTTTGACCGGGGCCATGTCCAGGAGTGCACCGGCAATGAATGACGCGACGCTCATCGAATACGGGCAACCCATCGATCCGAACACGATGGTTGTCCCTCCCGACACGACGGAACTCGAACTCGAGCCCGGCCATCCCGGCGAGCACGATCCAGAATACATCGAGCGACGCCGGTATTTGTTCCATCTGTGCCGCAAGCATCGGCTCGAAAAACTCGGTCCGCCTCTGATCGACTACACGGCGGAAGAGACACGCATCTGGCGCGAAGTCAGTCCCAAGCTGGACGAATTGCACCAGAAGTACGCTTGCTCGATGTATCTGAAGGCCAAGCGCGACCTGGCCATTACGCAGACCGAGATTCCGCAACTGCGACTGTTGAGCCATCGCCTGGAGCGCGAAACCAACATGCACCTCGTGCCGGCCGAGGGGGCGCTGCCCTACCGCACCTTCTATGAGTACATCGGCCAGCGTGGCTTTCCGGTGACGCAGTTCATCCGCCACGGATCGCATCCGGAGTTTACCCCCGAGCCGGACATGATCCACGATTGCCTGGGCCACGTGCCGCCGATCATGAATCAAGACTATGCCGAGTTGCTGACGCTCGTCGGCAAAGCGGTGTCGGCAACGACTAACGGCGAGCATGTCCTCAAGCTCAAGCGGTTTAGCTGGTTTTCAATCGAGTTCGGCTTGATGGAAGAAGTCGCAGAGACCAAGGTCTTCGGCGCCGGGATTTTGTCTTCAACTGGCGAGATCCCATATTCGCTGTTCTCAAAGGAAGTCACCCGCCGGCCGTTCGTCACCGACGTGGTGATCAACACGGACTACGATCCATCGCACATGCAAGTGAACCTGTTCGTCGCCCCCTCGCTTCCGTTCCTGCGCCGGGAGCTGGAAAGCCTTGTCACGCGATTTGGCATCGATGTTTCAAGTTCCAAGTTTCAAGTTCCAAGTTCTTGATGGCGGAAACTTGAAACTTGGAACTTGAAACTTGGAACTCAGTCATGGCCACTAACGACATACCCATTCGCCGCATCGATCACGTTCGCTTCTTCGTCGGCAATGCCCGGCAGTCGGCGTATTTCTATCGCAATGCCTTCGGCTTCGATGTCGTCGCCTATGCCGGCCTGGAGACCAAGGTTCGGCACGAAGCCGGCTACGTCCTGCGCCAGGGTGAAATCACTTTCGTGCTCGTTTCGCCGTTGAGCAAGGAACATCCGGACAGTCAGCGACTCGTCACGCATGGCGACGGCGTGATGGATATAGCGATGGATGTGCCGGATGTTCGCAGTGCCTTCGAAGCAGCCATCGCTCGCGGCGCCAAGCCGGTCAGAGTCCCGGAAGCGCTCGAAGACGAGTTTGGTGTCTACGAAACCGCGACGATCAAGGCCTACGGCGACACGACGCACAGCTTCATCAATCGCGACCGCTATCGGGGGGTCTTTTCGCCGGGCTTCAAGCCGATCGACCCCGATCGCTATGACCCCGCAACGCGGCACTCGGTCGGCCTGGCCGCCATCGATCACATCGTCGGCAACGTTGAAGAAGGCAAGATGAACGAATGGGTCGAGTTCTACCGCAAGGTGCTAGGCTTCGAGCAACTCATTTCCTTCGACGACAAAGACATCTCGACCGAGTATTCGGCGCTCATGTCCAAGGTCGTGCAGAACGGCACCGGACGCATCAAGTTCCCGATCAACGAGCCAGCCCAGTCCAAGCGAAAATCGCAGATCGACGAATACTTGCAATACTACGGCGGTCCCGGCGTGCAGCATATCGCACTCATTACCGGGGACATCGTGCAGACCGTGCAGGCCATGCGAGCGAACGACGTGTCGTTCCTGCGTGTACCGCAGACTTACTACGACACGCTGCCCAATCGCGTCGGCCCGATCAAAGAGAAGATCGACGTACTCGCCGATCTCGGCATCCTCGTCGATCGCGACGACGAAGGCTACATGCTGCAAATCTTCACAAAGCCAGTCGCGGATCGGCCGACGCTGTTCTTCGAGGTGATTCAGCGACGAGGTTCGAAGAGCTTCGGCAAAGGAAACTTCAAGGCGCTGTTCGAGGCGATAGAACGAGAGCAAGATAAGCGGGGAACTTTGTGAGGAGAATCATGAGCGAAACCGTGGCCGCCAAACCTATGACGAGCGAGGAACTCTTTGCGCTGCCGCACAGCAAGAGAGTGGATCGCTGGCTGTTCCGAGGCGAACTGCGGGAGAGCAAGGTGACCAAGCGCAATCCGAATCACGCGGGAGCGGTCATGGAAATTGGCGGCTGCTCCACGAATGGTTGGGAACCCAGCCGGAACCGCGCGGCAAGATTTATGGTGGTGAAGCGTATTTTCGCATCCGCAAGGACCCAGAGACAAATGTCGGCATCGACGTCGCATTAGCGTCCACCGAACAAAGAGCCACAGTCAAGAAGAAATCCTCTTACGTGGATGGTCCTCCAGTTGTCGCGATCGAAGTGTTGTCGCCGTACGACAAGCAGAAAGAAATCGACGAAATGATTGAGGAGTACGTCGAATGCCGTGTGCCGCTTGTTTGGATCATTGACCCGATGGATGAAACTGTCACCGTGTATCGTGCAGATGCCGAACCAGTGTTGTTCAATCGCACTCAAGAACTTTCAGGATTTCCGGAGTTGCCCGGATTTAGTTGCAAGGTCGCGACGATTTTTGAGTAGCCGCTATGCCTCTGCCTTTTGCGGTCGCGTCCATCCGCGATTTCTACGCCTTCGAGCAACACGTCAAGACGTGCCGCAAGCATCGCGGCCTCGACATGGTCCCCGCCTGGTATCAGGTGCCCGCTTTCTACTTCTCGAATCCAGTTGCGATCATCGGCGACGGCGACTCCGTCCACGCCCCGCAAGGGAGCAACGCCCTCGACTATGAACTGGAACTCGCCTGCGTGATCGGCAGCGCCGCTCGCGACTTGCCAGCCGACGATTCGGCCATGAATTGCGTGGCCGGTTTCACGATCATGAACGACTGGAGCGCCCGCGACATCCAGCGTGCCGAAATGGCGATCGGACTCGGACCGAGCAAGAGCAAGGATTTCGCGACATCGCTCGGCCCGAGGCTAGTGCCGTTCGACGAGTTGAAAGACGATTATCGCGACGGCCGGCTGCACCTGGAAATGACTGCGACGCGTGAACGGCAAAGTCTATTCCCGAGGCAACGCCGGCAGCATGTACTGGACCTGGCCGCAGTTATTGGCCCATGCGAGCCGCGATACCGAGCTGCGCCCAGGCGACGTGCTCGGCTCCGGGCACGGTCGGCACCGGCTGCATCCTGGAATTGACGCCCGAAGCCGTCGGCGGCTGGCTGAAGCCGGGCGATGTTGTGGAGTTGACGATCGAGCGAATCGGGACGCTGCGGAATCAAGTTACCGAAAAACCTTGAAAAGGTCTTGCACTCCGACACTTCCAAAATACTGGATGATTGGCGGCTTGTCGGCACCGCAGACCGAGCGCCAGGAGTGTGCGAAAATGACACAGGTCCGAACGAGAATTCTCACGCCGTGAGCCAATTTGAGCCGGTTTGACCCAAAAACAAAAGATGTTGCCGCCGAAGGTGACAAACATGTTTGAATATGCCGGAAGCTTGAACGAATTGGGTTCTACCAATCTCGATTTGGCTGCGCAGATCGGGCCCTTTCGAACATTGGAACATGTCCTCGACTGGATGAAGCGCGAAGGACATTCCCTCGCTGCTCTGGATATGGTGACTCAGGATGAGTACTGCCACGACCTCATCATGCCGATCGGTTCGGACTGGCTGGTATTCGGCATGACGTGATTCGGCGAATTGACGGCGGTCGCCGTTTGGGATCACAAGCCAACGGCCGACGAGTTGCTCAATTGGAGAATTGCCCGCGGCTGGAAGCCGACGCCTTCATTGCTCAAGGAAGGTCCGACGATCCTCGGCCACGCTGCCTGCCGAAATATATGACAGAAGCCGAAGCGATTTCCATAGCAAGAAATGCAGTTGAAGACGAGGGCGGTCAGCTCACCCCTGAAATCGCTGTGTTCAGACGTCGGCGCTGGATAATATTCGGTCGGCGTTATTGGCAAATCGTGTCGAATGTGCCGCGTAAGGGAGGGAATTGGCGGATATTCGTCGACGACAACAACGGGCGCATCTTATCAATTAGGTTCATCAGCAAATGAATTGCCCACTGGAGGGCCCAAAATGCCCTATTACCAGCGACACGGCCAAGTTCCGCCCAAGCGCCATACGATGCATCGCGTCAGCCCGGATACAAGGGCGAGGGTATTTATTACGAGGAAGTCGTCACCACTCAGGGCTTCAGCCGGGGTACAGCATTGTCTACCACATCAAGCCGCCGACACGGGTCAAGGAAGTCAAGGCCGCCGGTCATGTCAAACTGGACATCGTCCACGATCTTCCGCTCCGGCACATTCACACGAAGACCGGCCACATGCCGACCAAGCGCGATCCAGTCACCGGCCGCGTGCCGATCTATGCAAATGCCGACGTCATCATGTCGCGCTGCCGGCCTGCCGAGTCGCAGAAGGAACTCTTATCGCAATGCGACCGCCGACGAGATCATTTTCGTTCATCGTGGCCGCGGCCGGCTTCTCACCATGTTCGGCGAATTGCCGGTGCGGCCATTCGATTACGTCGTGATCCCGCGAACGACGACTTATCTGCTTCGAGATCGATCCCGAAAGCCATCCCGACCTGCTCGTCATCGAAGCGACCGGCAACCTCGGTTTCCCGCCGCGGTATCTCAATCCGGACGGTCAATTTCGCCTGGGGGCACCGTTTTGCGAGCGCGATCTGCACGGACCGAGCAAGCTGTTCGAGACCGACGACGGCGACGAAGAAACCACGGTCCTGGTCAAGGACGGCGATCGGCTGTCGCGCTACACGTTGGCTCATCATCCATTTGACGTTGTGGGCTGGGACGGCTTCGTCTATCCATTCACATTCAACGCCGACGATTTTGAACCGATCACCGGCACGATCCATCAGCCGCCGCCGATTCACCAGACGTTCGAGACGAATGGCTTCGTGGTTTGCACATTCGCGCCACGGATGCTGGATACGCATCCGGACGCGATCAAGGTTCCCTACGCCCACTCGAATGTCGAATCAGATGAAGTGCTTTACTACGTCCGCGGCAAGTTCGGCAGTCGCCGCGGCGTGGAGGAAGGTTCGTTCACACTCCATCCCCGCGGCATTCCCCACGGGCCGCATCCGGGAACCATTGTCGCCAGCCGGGAAGCGACACGAACGGACGAGTTGGCAGTGATGGTCGATACTTTTCGGCCGCTCGGCATCACGCGGCAGGCGATGGAAATGGATGACCCGAACTATCCGCTGTCGTGGCTGGAATAATGTAGTAGGCACACGGAGTGTGCCTACTACATTCGCGTCTGAAAGAGTTCTTTCGTCAGCGGGTATTCCTCTCTACAACCTTCGCCTACTAGAATCTGGCGATAGACGATTCCTGTCTCATTCGTTCCCCCAACCTCCGGAGACGAAAACATGCGCAGTTTGTTCGCGGCCATTTTGGTCGCAATTGTTGCTGCTCCCATCTTTGCGGAAGAAAAGAAGGTCGCCCTGAGCGGCGACAATACCAAGATCACTTGGGTCGGCACCAAGCCCGGCGGCAAGCATGAGGGTGGCTTCAAGTCCCTCACCGGAACGGCCACGGTCGATGGCGACCAATTGAGAAGCGTTGAGGTCGCCATCGAAACGGCATCGCTTTATGCCGACGATGCCAAGCTGACTTTGCACCTGAAGTCGCCCGATTTCTTCGGCGTGAAGAACAATCCCAAGGCGAAGTTCAAGAGCACGAAGATCGATTCGACCGATGGGGTCAAAATCACCGGCGACCTGACGATCAACGGCAAGACCAAGAGCGTCACCATCCCCGCGAACGTGACCGTTGCCGGCGGAAGCGTGAAGATCACCGGAGAAGTGTCGATCGACAAGCGCGATTTTGGCATGACCTATGGCGGCGGCAAGATCAACGATCAGGTGGCGATCAAGGTGGCGGTCGACGCGAAGTAACCAATTGGCGAACCGAGCGAAGTAAGTCGCCGGGTGGTGACATTACCCGGCGACTTATGTCGCTTGGCTCGCAATGAAGGTGCTTGATGCTCAACGAATGGAAAGCGACGATCCTCCGGCATGTTCCGCCGCCCCCCGATGCGATCCATGCCGGCGAGCTATACCTCGGGCCGGCCGCGGGAACGGCGCTAGTCGTCTTCGCGCTCGTGATCCTCGTCCTTGGTCGGCGGGCGGCGCTGGCGGCCGGAGCGTTGGCAATGGTCGCCGGCTTCGCGGTGGCAAACTACCGCAACACGCTGTTCCCCTGGTGGCCGGAGGGGAAGAACTGGCAATGGCTGCCGCTCTTGTTTCTCCTGGCGCAATTCGATGGTCTCTTCGCCCGAGTTCCGACCGTGCCGCTCTGGGGTGGCTGGCGATTACGGCTGGTCGTGGGATTTCTGGCCGCGCTCATTATTGTGCCGTCCAACTTCCACTCGGGCTGGCCGCTTCTCTTTGACGGCTGGCCTTATCCATTCCGGGCCCGAGCCTGGCCGATCGTGGCCTTTACCTTGTTCGTAGCGCTCAGTTGGGCCGGGTCGGAAACGGTGGCTCGCAAGGCGCCCGGCGGCTCGGTGGCACTGGGATTGTCGTTGGCGACGTTCGGCGCCTCGATCGTTATTCTCCATGCCCATTGGGCCTCGTTCGCGGAGTCAATCACGTTTCCCGCGGCAGCACTTTTGGGTGTTGAAATCGTTGCGTTCATTCGCAAGACCGACGTCAGCGGGGCACTGCCGGGCATCGCGGTTTTCTTGCCGTCGATGTTGCTCGTCGTTTACGATCAGATGGCTGAGTTGCATGCCATTCCCTGGTACGCGTTTCTGCTCGCCGCCCTGCCGCCACTGTCGATCGGCTTGCTTGCGATCCCGCCGATGAGTCGCTGGACAGGCATCGGCCGATGGCTCGCGTTTTGGTTGCTCTGCTTGGGACCGACGATAGCAGCGGTCGTTCTGGCCGCGAAGGCGGAGACGCTGCCGGAAACGCAAGACGAATGGGCGCTTGTTGCCGAAGTCGCCAGACTTCCGATCTAGGCCGAGGACGAGTGGGGACGGAAGTCTGATGACTTCCGCTACGAAATACGATGCAAATCGAAGTTGCCAAATCGACCGTCGTCGATGTCTATCAAACGCTCGTCGGCGTGGTGACGCCGCGACCGATCGCCTGGGTGACCAGCATCGACCTTGCCGGCCGAGTGAATCTCGCCCCGTTCAGTTTTTTCAATGCCTTTGGCAGCAATCCGCCGGTCGTTGTCTTTTCGCCGACCCGCCGCCGCGATGGTTCGAAGAAGGACACGCTGCTCAACGTCGAAGCGACCGGTGAGTTTGTCATTCACGCCGCGACGACGTCGCTGGCCGAAAAAGTGAACGCATCGTCCAAGGAGTTGCCGCCAGGCGAAAGCGAAGTCGAATACGTCGGCCTGCACACGATTCCGTCGGTGAAAGTGAAGCCGCCACGGCTGGTCGAGTCGCCGGTGGCGATGGAATGCAAGGTCATGGAGATCATCCCGATCGGCGACGGTCCAATCGCCGCCAATCTGGTGATCGGCGAAGTGCTGATGATTCATGTCGACGACGCGGTCCTGGACGACAAGGGCAAGGTTGATCCGAGGAAATTGCGAACGGTGGCGAGGCTTGGAGGCGATTACTGGTGCCACACGAGCGACTTGTTCGAGCAGAAGAGGCCATAGGATTTATGGAGAGCGGAGCACCGTTAGGTGCCCGATTCTGTCAACATCGGGCACCTAACGGTGCTCCGCTCGCCCTGGTCAAACCTCCGCAAACTTCGCCGTGAAGTGCCGCAACACCTTCGGCGCTTCGACGATTCGCATCCCCTTGATCTCTCCCTTCGTTGCCGCTAGTTCGCCCATCGCTTCGATCACGTAATCGATGTGGCTTTGCGTGTAAACTCGTCTGGGAATCGCCAGGCGAACCAACTCCATGGGCGGGCGTGTCACTTCGCCGGTTTCCGGATCGCCGCGGCCGAACATGACGCTGCCGATCTCCACGGCCCGGATGCCCGCATGGCGATAGAGAGCACACAAGAGCGCCTGACCCGGAAACTGCTCCGGCGGGATGTGCGGCAGAAAGGCGCCGGCATCGATGTAGATCGCGTGCCCGCCCGGCGGCTCGATGATCGGCACGCCGGCTTTAATGAGCCCTTCGCCGAGATACTCGACGCTGCGGATGCGATAGTGCAGGTAGTCCTCGTCGAGCACTTCGCGAAAGCCCTGGGCCATCGCTTCCAGATCGCGACCCGCAAGGCCGCCGTAGGTGACAAAACCTTCGGTCAGGATCAGCAGGTTGTTTGCTCGCTCCGCAAGTCGATCGTCGCGCATGAGCAGCACACCACCGATATTGACGAGACCATCTTTCTTGGCGCTGATCGTCGCACCGTCGGCAAGCGCGAACATGTCGTGGACGATGTCCTTGACCGGCCGATCGCGCTGGCCGGCTTCGCGCATCTTGATGAGGTAGGCGTTTTCCGCAAATCGACAGGCATCGAGAAAAAGTGGAATGCGATGTACATCGCAGATTCGCCGCACTTCGCGCAGGTTAGCCAGGCTCACCGGCTGTCCGCCGCCGCTGTTGTTGGTGACCGTGAACATGCAAAGGGGGATATTCGCGGCGCCGACTTCGGCAATCAGCGCAGTGCAGCTTGCTCGGGTCCATGTTCCCTTTGAATGGGTACCGGCCTTTCGGATTCAGCCCGGCGTCGATGACGAGATCAACCGCCGTCGCCCCGGAATGTTCGACGTTGGCCCGCGTCGTGTCGAAGTGCGTGTTATTCGGAACGTATTTTCCTTTACCTCCGAGCAGTTCAAAGAGGATGCGTTCGCTGGCTCGGCCCTGGTGCGTGGGCAGAATGTGCGGCATGCCGGTCAGTTCGCGCATGACCGTTTCAAATCGATACCAACTCTTGGCCCCGGCGTACGACTCATCGCCGCGAAGCATGCCGGCCCATTGCTCGCTGGACATCGCGGCGGTGCCGCTGTCGGTCAGCAGATCGATCAGCACGGCTTCCGCGGGTATTAGAAAAGGATTGAAGTGAGCCGAACGCAGGATCCGTTCGCGCTCGTCCAGCGTGGTCATTCGGATCGGCTCGACCATCTTGATGCGGAACGGTTCGATGATGGTGTGCATGGGGAAGGTTTATTCCGCCGCGACCGCCCGTGAAGCCGCGACGCGGAGGCTTTGCGGAGCGGAGCGCGTCTGCCAAGCGCCGCGACCGCCCGTGAAGCCGCGACGCGGAGGCTTTGCGGAGCGGAGCGCGAAGGACGGCCAGCGCAATCGCTCGACGTCTCGGTTGCACTGCGAGCATTGACTCAGCCGCTTCGCAAGTGGCCGCGGCAAAATGGGCAAGCCGGATTGTCTCACATATTCAGATTTGTCGATGCGAATTCTTTCCCCGTTTACCACGCTTATGCGACTTGCAAAGTCGCGGCACGATTGTTCGGATTCTTCGGATTTTTCCGACACTTTGACGTGTCGTCGCCCTTAGAATTCGTGCGAGCGTCAGGGGCGGCAATCCTTTCGTAAGCCTCCTGACGGGCCGACCGGCTGCAAGGCCGGCGACACTTCCTCCGCCCGTCCGTCAAGGAACGACGGTTCCGGGTACGACCTTACTATTGGCTGGCGCGATCCGCGCGCAGTACCAGGGATGGCACTCGCGCAGCCTCGCACTTGCCCCGTTAGCCGACGCAACGGGATTCGTCCGGCTCAGCCTCCCAAGTTGTCTTCTTTGACTCATCTTGGGAAAGCATCCGGTCCGATGAACTGGTGTGTTGGAAATAACGCGAACTGTGGGGCGCATCCGACCCCCCGTTGAATTGGTCCCCCGGCCAATCGACCCGGATGTGCTCCGGTGTAGACCTGCCCCGCCTATCGGGACGCTTTGCGTCCGTCGCGGCTCAGTGGCCCCGCGACGTACGCCTGTGAGCGTCCCCGGGCGACAAGAACCTTCCGGCGGAGGCTTCTTGACGCGGCGTGGCGCGAGCGAGAAATCTGGAGTGCCTGCCAATGAAAAAGGTGTTCACGACGGGCCAGGTCGCGAAGATCTGTAAAGTCGCGCCCCGGACTGTGTCCAAATGGTTTGATAGCGGTCGACTCCGCGGATATCGCATCCCCGGCAGCCAAGACCGCCGCATCCCCCGCGAGCAATTGATCCGGTTCCTCAAGGAACACGGAATGCCGCTCGGGGAGTTGGAGGAAGAAGAGTGGCACAAAGTCCTCATCATCGGGGCCGAGAAGCTCTTCATTGAGCGTCTCCGCGAAATCCTCCCCGAAGACGAAGACTTCAAGTACGAGATCGCGCAGAGTGGATTCGAGGCCGGCATCATGGCCGAGTCCTTCCACCCGGACACGATCATCATCGATCTAGCTCTCGGCCGTTCCGAGGCCATTCAAATCACCTCGAACCTTCGCAAAAACGTGGCCTACGAGACGACGCTGATCGTCGGTCTGGCCAGCGAAGACGAGGCAGCCCCTGAGAAGCTGACCGAATACGGGTTCAGCGAAGTGTTCAAGAAGCCATTCGACGTGGCCCTGCTCGCCGAGCGGGTGCGCACCCTAGCCGAAGCCAAGCGGGACGACCTGTGACCTGATTCGCAGGCCCTCTATCCAAACCTGCTGCGCGGCCTGGCCTCATCCGAAGGGATTCGGGAGGTTTGGGCCGCGCGGCTTTTTTGACCTTTTTGCCCGCAGCGCCGCCAGGGGCGGCCGGTATTGCCATTTTCCTTATCATTTCTGTATCATCACCCATTCACTCTGACATACGTCGATCCAATCCCACCGAGGGGTCATCCGTGGATCAAGTCATTGATTTGAAAGCGCTTCTCGTGGAGCGCGAAGACTGCGACGCAGGCACCATTCAAAAGCTTCGCGAAGGACTCGCGCAGGGCGGTACGCAGTTCAAGGCCCTCAAGGAAGTCAACGACACGCTCCGCAAGCGCCTCGATAATGCGCCGCCCGCGCTGGCCAAGAAGCTGCACCTGAAGCTCGGCATTACCAATTATTTCCTTGGCCACATGGCCGATGCCGCCACCCATCTCAAAGAAGTCGAAGCTCCGCTCGGCTTTTTCTATCTCGGCAAGGCGCTGGTCAATCGGCATCAGTTTGATGAGGCGATGAAGGCGTTCGACAAGGCCGAGAAGTCCGGCTACTCCGCCCCGGCCGTTCAACTCCAGCGGGCCGGCATTCATCGCAGTAAGGGTGAATTGAAAGAGGCACGCGGGATCCTGGGTAAACTCGAAGAACTGAGCAAGTACAACGCGGAATATCACTATCAACTGGCCGGTGTCGCCCAGGCCGAAGGGGATAAGGTCAAATCGATCCAGGCCCTGGAAAAGACGGTCGAACTCGAACCAGGGCACACCGGCGCCCTCTTCCAGCTCGGCTATTTGAATGATCTCGCCGGGAACGACGACGAGGCGATCGGCTACTACGAGCGCTGCCTGAAATACCCGCCGGTCAACAAGGGAGTGCTCAACAATCTCGGTGTCCTTTACGAGGACAATGAGAAATTCGACAAGGCGGCCGACTGCTACGCTCGCCTGCTCAAGGCCGACCCGAACGACGATCGAGCCAGGCTCTTTCTCAAAGACGCCCAGGCGTCGATGACGCAGTACTATAACCCGGACGAAGAGCAGACCAATAACGCGTTCCGGCAAGTCATGGAGGTGCCGGTCACCGATTTCGAGTTGTCCGTTCGCAGCCGCAACTGCTTGAAGAAAATGGGAATTCGCACGCTCGGCGATCTGACGCGAATCACGGAAGCGAGCCTGTTGGCCAGCAAGAATTTCGGCGAAACATCGCTCGAGGAAATTCGGGCGATCATGAATGCCAAGGGGCTGCGAATTGGCCAGTCGCTCGAGCAGGGCGCCCAGTACGAGCAGCGATATCGTCCGCCGGCGACGTTGTCGCCTGAAGAGCAGGCCGTCCTCAATCGGCCGGTCACGGAATTGAACCTGTCCGTGCGGGCCCGCAAGTGCATGAACCGGCTCAATATCACCACGATTGGCGAATTGATCTCGCGCAGTGGCGATGAGTTGATGGAAGCAAAGAACTTCGGCGTCACGTCCCTGAACGAGGTGAAAGAGAAGCTCACCGCGATGGGGCTGAAACTTCGCGGCGAATAAGCCTTCGCGACCCGATCTCCATTGTTTAGCTGTTTAGCGTGCGACCCAACGGGTCGCACGTTTTTGTTTTCCTATGGCATTCCAGTTCTCTCTGACCGCTACCGACGGCGCTGCCAGGCGCGGCACTTTCCTCACCGCCCATGGGGCCGTTCAAACCCCCGTGTTCATGCCGGTCGGCACGCAAGGAACGGTCAAGGGCCTCACCCCGGAACAGATCAGGACCGCCGGGGCCGAGATCATTCTCGGCAACACCTATCACCTCGCTCTCCGACCGGGCGACGAGTTGATCGCTGACCTGGGCGGACTGCACAAGTTCATGGCCTGGGAACGGCCGATTCTCACCGATTCGGGGGGCTTTCAGGTTTTCAGTTTGGCGCAGATTCGGAAAGTGACCGACGCTGGTGTTTCGTTCCGTTCCCATATTGATGGCGCTTTGCTCGATCTGACCCCGGAGCGCGCGATCGCCATTCAGCAAAATCTCGGTTCCGACATCGCGATGGTGCTCGACGAATGCCCCAACGCCGACGCGCCGGAGCCGGTCATGGCCGAGGCAGTTCGCCGCACGATCCATTGGGCGGAACGCTGCCTACGCGCCCACAATCGAAGCGACCAGGCGTTATTCGCGATCGTTCAAGGTGGCACAAAGCTCGAATGGCGGCAGAAATGTGCATCGCGACTGGTGGCCATGGATTTCCCCGGCTACGCTCTCGGCGGGTTCAGCGTCGGGGAGTCCGCGGATGCCATGCATGCCGCCCTTCCCGCGACGGCTGAACTTCTGCCTGCCGACAAGCCTCGCTACTTAATGGGCGTCGGCCGGCCCGAGGATTTGTTAGCCGGAATTGCGGCTGGCATTGATATGTTCGATTGCGTGATGCCGACCCGAAATGGGCGAAACGCGTCCGCATTTACTTCTTCGGGGCCAATCCGACTGCGGAACGCGTGCCATCGGCGAGATTCCGCTCCCGTCGAGTCCGGTTGCGCGTGTTATACCTGCGTCCACTTTAGCCGGGCGTATCTACACCATTTGTTTCAGGCGGATGAGATGTTGGGACCGACGCTGCTGTCGCTGCACAACATCTCGTTCTATCTGCGATTGATGGCTGACGCCCGGCGGGCGATCGAGGAACGGCGGTTTGCCGCCTTCCACAGAGGTTGCCTTGCCCGGTGGATGCGGGAGAACTAGGATATTCGCCTTACCGATTTGGCATTGTTTGGATTTCAAATGACCTCGTGGCTTGCAATTCTCGCCCAAGCGGATCAGTCGCAGCCGGCTGCGCCCAGTTGGGCTCTTTATCTTCCGTTCATCGTGATGGGCCTGATGCTCGTCATGTTTTTCCGGACCTCGTCGAAGCAGAAGAAGGAACTCCAGAAGGCGCTCGCGGCGATCAAGAAGAACGACAAGGTCGTGACCTCGGGCGGAATTCTCGGCGTGGTAGTGGCCGTCAAGGAAAATGAAGACGAAGTGACGCTCAAAGTGGATGACACGAGCAACACACGAATTCGCGTATTGAAGAGCTCGATCGTGCGCATCACTTCCGGCGACCAGACAGTCGGCGAAACAAAGACCTCCTAGGCCGCTTGCGGCGTAGCGCGCACAATTAACCTCGGGCCATGGACGCCGGGGGACTCGACACGGGTGGAACGATGAAACGCTCTTTTCTGACCAGGACGATCGTCTGCCTCATTCCCACGCTTATCGCGACGGGGCTGGTGGTACGCGCGTATCTCAAGGACCCTGAAGGTCTCAGCGGCTTCAAGCGCGGCATCGACCTCTCCGGCGGAACAATCCTTGTGTACGAGGTGGACCAGGATGCCTCCAAGCTCAGCCATGGCGGCGATACCCGAATGGGCCGTGCCAAGGCGGATACGGCTCTCGCCGACTCGCTCAAGCGACGTATCGACCCGACCGACATCCTCGGCGTCGTGATCCGGCCGCTCGGCGAATCGCGCGTCGAGATCATCCTGCCCTATGGATCCCCGTCCGAAGGCGGCAAGGAAGGGGTGAACCAGAGCGAAGTCGAAAAGATCAAGGGGCTCATTCGTGAAGTTGGCAGTCTCGAGTTTCGCATTCTGGCCAACGACACGGACGATGCCGAGGCAATTGAAGCCGCCAAGGAATACTTCCGCAAAGCCAAGGAGAACCCCGCGGGCCCCGAAGCCAAGGACCTGGAAACGAACGCCAAGTCCGGACTGCCGCCGCCATTCCCGAATCGTGGCCCGAACGAAGCGCCGTTCCTGTTCAAGAACGAGGAAGTCCACTACGAGTGGGTCGAGATTGGCAAACACCGGCGAAACGAACTCAAGATCAATACGGAAAACCGGCCAGAGGGAACACTGACCGACACGGGCCTGTACGCCCAACTCGCGGACGCTCGGGCCAAAAACGATTTGCTGATTATTTCGGGCACCGATCAGGAAAAGAACGGTCGATACAGCGAGGTCTATTACAGCCGGCCGACCGTCAATGAAAAAATCTCCAAGGAAGAGCGCGAGGCCAAGAAATTCGACTATTTCGTCATGACCCGCGTCTCGGACAAGAATCAGGTCAAGGTCGGCGGCGACATTACCATCAGCGCCCATGTGGCGCAAGACCGAAACGGCTCGCCGGCAGTCGGTTTCAATTTCAATAGCCGGGGCGGCGACAAGTTCTATGTCGTCACCTCGAACAACCAGCCGGAAGGCGCCGGCGTCAAGGTCGAACGCCAACTCGCGATCATCCTCGACGGCTATTTGATTTCCTCGCCGACCGTCAACGAGCCGATTCGCGGCAGCGGCATCATTCACGGCCGCTTTGAGCGCACGGAAGTCGAGCGCATGGTCAATCTCTTGCGCTCGGGGGCCTTGCCCGCCACGCTCAAGCCGCTCCCGGTCAGCGAAAATACGATCGGCGCAACACTGGGCAGAGATACGATTCGCTACGGCACGCTGTCGGTCCTGCTGGCGTTCGCCGTCGTGCTCGCATTCATGATCTTCTACTATCGCTTCGCCGGCCTGGTCGCGACCACCGCTCTGTTGGCAAACTTGTTGTTGACCATCGGTTTCATGCTCGCAGTCAATGCGACGTTTACGCTGCCTGGAATGGCTGGCCTCGTGCTCATGCTTGGCATGGCCGTGGACGCCAACGTACTGATTTACGAGCGTGTCCGCGAAGAACGCGACCGTGGCATGAATTTGCCGACGGCGCTTCGCAATGGCTACGACCGGGCATTGCCGACGATTATCGACACCCACTTGTCGAGCATCTTCACTGCCATCGTCCTTTACGCGGTCGGCAACGATCAGCTCAAGGGTTTCGGAGTGTCGCTCACGGTTGGCCTCATCATTAGTCTGTTCACGTCGCTGTACATGACCCGACTGATCTTCGACTACTGGCAATCGCGAAACTGGCTCACGAAGTTGAAGATGTTGCGGCTGTTCAGCCGGCCAAACATCAACTTCATGAAGATCCGCTATCAGATGTTCGCTCTGACCGGCATCCTGACCATCGCCGGCGCGACGCTGTTCCTGATGCGAGGCGAGAAGGGACTCAACGTCGATTTCGTCGGCGGGACGGCGTATGGAGGACGACTGACGAAGCCATTGCGAATCGGCGAACTTCGCGATCTATTGTCCGAAGAGCGACAACATAAGCGCCTCAATATCACCGATCTCAACTCGATCAACGATCCGACCGGAAAGAACAAGTACACGTACGAATTGACCTACGACGACGGGACCAAGACGATCGTCGCGTTGGCCAACGCGCCGAATGGCAACACCAAGGAGGCGATGCTGGCCAACGTCAAGGCGCGGGCATCCATTCTGCCAGACTGGTCGGTCGAGCAGACGTTTCCGGCTGGCTCTTCGGCGAGCACGAGCGATCAGTTCACCGTTCGCACGACCGAACGCGAGCGCGAATTGGTCGAGGCGTCGATCAACCGGCTGTTTGTCGATGATCAGGGCAACGACCTACTCGTCAAGAATCAAATCACCAAGGTCGAGCCGCAAGATGGTGAATATCTTTTGACGTTTGAGAAGCCGGTTTCCAAGTCGACGATTATGACGCTTTTCGAGCGTGAGTTCCAGGCTCGTCTCGGCGATCAATATGCCGCGGCGGATGTCTTCGACGTCATTGAACCGCCGGATGAACCCGCCGTGGAAGGCCGTTACGAGCACTTACGCCTCAAGATCAAGAAAGACGCGAATGAGGGCATTCAGAATCTGGTTGCCGCCAAGGAAGTGCCACTGGTGATCGAATCCGCCAAGAAGGAGTTCGCATCGCGGCCGCAGCCGGAACGGCTGGAAACGTTCGACGGTACGCTTGCCTCGGAGACGCGGTCGCGAGCCTTGTACGCGATTCTGGCAAGCTGGGTCGCGTTACTTCTCTACCTCTGGTTCCGGTTTGGCAACTGGACGTTTGGCGCCGCCGCGGTAATCTGTTTGATCCACGACCTCTGCTTTACGCTCGGCGCCATCGCGTTGTGTCACTACCTTCACGACACGACGGTCGGTCAGCTTTTGGGGCTCAAGGACTTCAAGATCGACCTGCCGGCCGTGGCCGCGTTGCTGACGCTCGTCGGTTATTCGGTTAACGACACGATCGTCGTCTTTGACCGGATCAAGGAAGTCCGTGGCAAGAACCCGCTGCTGACGCCACAGACGATTAACGACAGCGTGAACCAGACGCTGAGCCGAACAGTGCTGGCGGCGTTGACCGTGTTCCTCGTCGTCATCGTGCTCTATATCTTCGGCGGCGAGGGGCTGCACCTGTTCGCCTTCGTGATGGTGATGGGCGTCATCGTCGGAACCTACTCGTCGATTTACATCGCCAGCCCGCTGCTGTTGATCTTCGGCGAAGGCCGTTCCGGTCATCGTGTCGCGGAGCCGATGGCCGTGACGCAGTCGGCGTAAATGATCGCCGCTTGCGGCGTAGCGCAAGCGCGCTACGCCGCAAGCAGCGAACAAAGTGGCTCAAATCACCTTCCCATCCGGGACCACCATTCCCTTGGGGATTACCACAATCCCATCCCGGATGTAGAAGCAATCGCCGTCCACGTTCGGTTCCTTGCCGTGGTAGTTGATCGTCACATTGTTGCCGACGCGGCAATCCTTGTCGAGAATCGCGCGCTCGATGTGACAATCGTTGCCGACGTTCATGCTGGGAATTCCCTCGCGACGATTGCGTTCCCGTTCGTCCTCGGTTTCAAAGCGATCGGCGCCTATGACTACCGTCTCCAGGATTCGGCAGCGTTCGCCAAACCGGCTCCGCACGCCAAGCAGGCTGTGGCTGATGGTGGTTCCCGATTGCACGACGCAGGCGTCCGAGATCAAGCTGTCTTTGATCGTCGCCCCGACGATTCGCGAAGCCGGTAGAAAGCGCATGTCGCGTATAGATGGGACCATCGGGATGGTAAAACTCGAAGGCCGGCTTTTCCCGCGCGAGTTCGAGTGACGCCTGGTGATACGATTTGATCGTACCGAGGTCTTCCCAGTACCCGTCGAACAAGTGTACGAATACGTTGAGGTGCTTATAGTGCTTTTGAAAGACATCGCGGCCGAAGTCGGTCGCCTGGGGATCCGAAAGTAACTCGAGCAGCACCTCGCGCTTGAACAGGTAAATGCCCATGCTCGCCAGGTAGTGTCGCCCTTCGCACTTGATGCCGCGCGATTCGATCCACTCGGCGGGGGTATAGAACGACTCGTGCTCCTTTTCGGCGACGCGCGGCTTCTCGATAAACGACTCGATTCGACCCGTCTCGTCCATCTTGAGAATTCCGAAGCCGGCGACGTGACTCTCCGGAACGGGCAAGACCGCGATGGTGATGTCGGCATTCGCGTCAACGTGAGTCTTGAGCAATTCGCGATAATCCATCCGATACAACTGATCGCCGGAAAGCACGAGCACGTGCGAACACGGGTCTTCTTCGATCTGCCGGAGATTCTGGCGGACCGCGTCGGCGGTCCCTTGATACCACTTGGCCCCTTCCATCGTCTGCTGGGCGGCGAGCACTTCGACGTAGCCCTGGTTGAACATGTCAAACTTGTATGTGTTCGCGATATGCCGGTGCAGACTCACCGACATGAATTGGGTGAGCACATAAATCCGATTGATTCCACTGTTAATGCAATTGCTGATCGGCACGTCAATGAGCCGATACTTGCCCGCGACAGGCACGGCGGGCTTGGCCCGGAGTTGGGTGAGCGGGAACAGTCGAGCCCCTTGGCCACCGCCGAGGATCAAGCTGAGAACGGATATTGGCATAGATGAGCGCATCCTGGAGAGGATTGGATATCGACGATGCTACCCCGCATACGGCGTCGCGGAAAGGCTGTGAGTTTAACCTCTTTCTCCGATTCCCTCTCCGCTTCTGGGAAGGGGCATAATGGGGGTAGAGGTCGCGATTCGCTCGGCCAACATGATCGCCTGTTCCGTGCAGTCGTTCATGGCAACTCCATGATAGGCGTTGCCGCCCACGAATAGCCCGGGATGCGCGGCCAGCCGACTTTCGATTCGGCGCACGCGATCGAGATGTCCGATCACATACTGAGGAATGGCCGCCGGCCAGCGGACCACGTGTGTGAACACCGGCGGCGCCTCGATCCCCATTGCCAACTTCAATTCAGCACGCACGGCCTCCGTGAGGCGATCGTCCGGCCAGTCAACAATCTCGGGACGACTCCATCCGCCGCACAAGGCGCGCCAAAGGACCATGTTTCGGGGAGCGCGATCGGAAAAGATCGAGGAGCACCATTGAACACCAAGCACGTTGCGGCGAGAGTTTTGCGGCGCGATATAGCCGAATCCATCCGGGCTCGGCGCTTCCGATTGCCGAAAACCGAACGCAACTACCGCCACGCGGCAATATGGAATCGACCACATTTCGAAAGCCAGGGCGGGATCAAGTTCTTCCACCATCCCCGCCTGCTCGTGCGCCGGCGTGGTGAGGATCACGACGTCTGCTTCCCATTCGTCACGGCCATCCCCGAGAACTCGCCAAGCGTTTCCAAAGCGCTGGATCCGACGCCCGCTTGCGCCAGCGATAATGGAATCACTGAGTCGTTCGCGGAGTGCATCGACCAGTATTTGCAATCCTTCACGAAATGACCACAGACGTTGCGGCTTTACGGCAACTCCACGCGCCTCGGCCTCCTTTCGTCGTTCCCGGCGAGCAGCAACGAATCCGCGGCTGACGCTGCCATACTTCCGCTCGAACTCCGCTAATCTCGGAAACGCCGCGGCGAGGCTCAGTTGCTCGGGATCGCCAGCGTGGATCCCCGTCACCACGGCGTCGGCGAGAACGGCCGCCACCTCGCTTCCGGCTCGCCGGCGAGCAAAGTCCGCCACCGATTCATCGCCGCCTAAGCGCGCCGGTCGCCGACGATAACGTTCGAGGATGAGATTGACCTTGCCACGCCATGAAAGGGTGGGCGAGCGGAGGAATGACCACAACGAACTCGGCAGCGCTTGCAGCTTGCTGTCGAGGAGCAGATAGCGGTTCTTCCGCGATGATTCGCTGGCAGCAATAAGTCGGTCGCCGAGTCCAAGGTCGCGACAGAGTTGAATGGTGGAGGGCTTCGCGTCAAAAATGCCATTCGGCCCGCATTCCACGCGAAAGCCGTCGCGCTCGATCGTGCCAATCTTGCCGCCAAGAGTGGCTTGCTTTTCAAGGATGGTCAAGTGTGCCGCGGGCAGCCGTTCGCGTAATCGAAAGGCGAGCGACAGCCCGGAGAGGCCCCCTCCGACAATGACAATTCGCGGTGAGTCGCTTGGCATGCAATCAGTTTAGAAAGGACAGCCGCCGCCACGACGCGCGCGGTTGGTTTCGCGGACGCATCGCTAATACGATGTTTCACATGGCCAGCCCAGGGGAACTGCCACTCACGTTTCGGGCCTTATACCGCAGCCCGTTGGTAACCGTGCGCGATTACACGTGCCGGGCCTGCCGAAGCGGCCCGACGGCCGAGGAGCAATCGGACAGCAATAACCTTGTGCTGATGCGGCACGGGGCATTTTGCAGGCATTTTGGCCGGCGGAGCACAACAGCCGACGTCAATCAAGCGGTGTTCTTTTCCGATCGTTCAACGTATCGAGTCAGCCATCCGGGCGATTGTGGCGATCGGGGCACCATTTTTGTCGTGGCGCCGCGTGTGCTCCATGACATTATTCGCGAACTGGATCCGGCTGTTGATGATCGCCTCGGAGGGCCGTTTCCATTTGTCGCCGGTCCATGCGACACCAACGCGTTTTGGCGACATCGGGAATTCGTGCAACGGCTGGAAGTGGCGACGAGCAAGCCTCTCGAACCAATTTGGGCCGATGTGACGGCGCTTCAACTCGTCGCCGACGTATTGGCGGCCGCATTCGAGCGCCATGGTTCGCCGCGCAAACGCCGGCGCCCCGACACGGACGATGACCATGCGGATCGAGTCGAAGCGGCGAAGACGTTTCTTGCGAGCCGACTCGGCGAGCACATCACGCTCGAAGAAATCGCCGAGGCGGTTCACTCATCGCCGTTCCACTTCGCCCGCATGTTCCAGGAACGAACCGGCACGCCCGTGCACCGCTACTTGACTCGGTTGCGACTGCGAGCAGCCCTGGATCGTCTGATCGGCGGCACACGCGATTTGACGGCCCTGGCGCTCGATTTTGGCTTTTCCAGCCACAGCCATTTCACCGACGCTTTTCGTGCCGAATTTGGCCGCCCGCCGTCGACTGTGCGCAGATGCAGCGACCTTCGCCAACTGAGCAAGAATCTGGAAGTCTAATTGCCCCCTTGGTGCGAACATGCGGTCAGAGCAATCCCGCGAAAGTCGCGCGGATGCTCATCAAGCACACGAAACGGGAGACGCCATGCAGACGAAGAAGTGCCCAGTATGTGATTGGGAAATCAAGGACGGCGGGATCAAGGTGAAAGTCGCAGGCAAGGAGATCACAGTCTGTTGCGACGATTGCGCTCAGAAGGCAAAGGAAAGCCCAAAACAATACGCTGGTACGGCGAAATGATGCCGGCCGCTCAGTCGAATTCAGACGGGTGTCCGGCGCCTGGCCGACGCCCTCCTGCTCGACGGGACATTGCGGCACAGAATTGACCGGCGGTCGAGCATCCGCTCGACCGCCGGATGGCAGAAAGGAAACGAAATCGACCCCGAGGGGATCTCAGAACGCCCGCTATTAGGAAGCGGGCAACTCCTGACCTGAGACCTCCGCGACATCGATCGCGGTCAAAGAATTGTTGCGGGTCCGGCTTTGGAATAGAACCGGGGCAGTCCCCGAACAATCGAAGGGAATGGCTCCGTAAATAGACATTATCGCGCATAGGGAGATGGAGAAATCGTTGGCCATCTTGGCCGCCTTGAAAGCTCAATCGATGTTGTAAACAAGCCCTTGCTGGTCGATACTGTGATCCCTCGCCCGCCTCGGTGGCGGCGGGAAACGCAGTCGTAGTGGCCGTTTCCGGTGCCGCCCGCTTTTCGCGAGGGCGGCATGGAGGCCAGTAAACGCTCGCCGCGGCGATCCTTACGCCGCGCCCAGGAAGTGTCGCGGTTGGAAGAGGAACTGTGGACTCTCGCCTACGCGCGATTGCGGCCGGCCCCACCCGTTCCGGGCAAGCGACCGCCCCAACTGAAGTCCCCCCGTTTGGTTCCGACTTCGGCCACGGCGGTTGGTCGCGGCCCAGGAGATTGAGTCATGGATGATGCCAAACGGGTTGCCCTCTATGCCCGCGTCAGTTCGCAACGCCAGGCCGACGAAGCCACCATCGACAGCCAAGTGGCCGCTGTGCTGGAGCGCATCCGGGCCGACGGCGTTCCGATCGAATCGGTCCAGGCTTTCTTGACGATGGCTATAGCGGCGTGACTCTGAACCGTCCCGCTTTGGAGCGGTTGCGGGATGTGATGTACTTGGGCGGGATCGATCGGCTCTATGTGCATGCCCCGGATCGTCTGGCCCGCAGCTACCTGCATCAGGCAGTCCTGTTGGAGGAGTTCCACAACCGCCAAGTCGAGGTGGTATTCCTCAACCAGCCGCGGACGGAGTCGTCGTCGGACGGACAACTGCTGTTGCAGATGCAAGGGATCATCGCCGAGTACGAGCGTGAGAAAATTCTCGAACGCACGCGGCGGGGGCGGCGGTACGCGGCGCAACAAGGGCGCGTGAGTGCCTTGGGCCAAGCGCCCTACGGTTATCGCTATGTGACCCGGCAGGAGGGCAACGGCGAGGCCCGCTACGAGGTCGTGCCCGAGGAAGCCCGGGTGGTCCGTGACCTGTTCCGCTGGGTCGGCGTCGAAGGGTTGTCGTTGCATGCCGCGGCGCGGCGGCTGACCGAGCAGGGCATTCCAACCCGCACTGGCCAGCCGCACTGGAAAATGGCCACCCTGCGGGGGATGCTGATCAACCCGGCCTATCAGGGCGAGGCCCACTTTGGCAAGTATCGCCTCGAGCCGCGGACCACCGAACGGCAACGGCGCCGGGGACAGCCGGAGGTGCCGCGCAAGCAGAAAGTGGTGCGTCTGACCCCTGCGACCGAACACGAGATCATTCCGGTTCCTGCTGTGGTGAGCAAGGAGTTGTTTGCCGCCGTGGCCGAGCGTCTGGAAGACAATCGCCGGCGGCTGCGGACGCGGGCCGGCGGGCCGCGGTTTTTGTTGAGCGGTCTGTTGGTGTGCGGCCGCTGTGGCTCGGCGTATTGTGGCCGGTCGCACCGCAGCGGCGACCACCGCGCACGCACGTGTATTATCGCTGCCTGGCCACGGACAAGCGTCGCTATGGCGGCGTGGCGCGCTGCGCGAGTATGGCCGTGGGCCAGAGCACCGAGGATGCGGTTTGGGCCGATGTGTGCGAATTGTTGGCGAACCCCGAGCTTACGGCGGGAACTGGATCGCCGACAGCAACCGTCGCCCCCATCCGCCGACGCCGAATCGCAAACCACCATCGCTCGATTGCGCCATCAGTTGGCTCGGGTGCTGGACATGTACCAGATGGGCTGTTTGGACAAGGACGCCTTTGCCAAGCGCTTCGGCCGACTGCAGAGCCGACTGGAGCGCGAAGAGCGGGCTTACGCCGAGCAGCAGCAAGCGCTCCAGCAATGGCAGGAGCAAGCCAAATTGCTGGCCAACTTCGATCGTTTCGCGGCCGAAATCCGAACCGGCTTGGCGGAGGCAGAATTTGCGACGAAGCGTCAGATCCTGGCGTTATTGATCAAACGAATCGAAGTGGGACAGGCGGATCTGACGATTGTCTATAAGGTGCAATTGCCCCCTTTTGCCCATAGCCCCAACCGGGGCTGTTTACAACATCGATTGAACTGTCTTGGCCGCCTTCCCCCTTTTAACCAGACATTTTCGCCCATCGGCCAGATTGGTCCCAGAGATTTCATTGCAAAGCCAGGCGGGGCTACCTAGGCAGCCGCCCTACCGCTAATGACCGGCGCCGTTTGGGCGAAGCTCAGGTCACCGATCAGGCATGGGTGCTTGTATTGCTCCGGTGACCCGCCGGTCCGCGCCACGCGCTCGCGATCCCAGTTGGCCCAGAACCCTTGTTGCAGAATGTGCGCTCGCAGCGGGCCGAGGCGCCGACTCGATCGCTTCGCTTCATATTCGATATTGTGTTCGCCGAGCGCCAGATCGAGGGCCGTCAGGAATCGCCTCAAGAGCGCCGGGTCACGTGCATCCTGTTCCTCCAGGAATAGCCCGTAATATGGCAGGGCATCATCCCAGCAAGGTGCAAGCGAGTAGGCGGTTAAGGGTTGGACAACAGTCTGCACCACGCAATCGACCGATTGCGTGACATGATGTTCGGATAGCTTTTCGCCAGTCAGGTTCGAGAAACGGCTTCCCTTGCCGAGAAACTCAATCGTCGGTGTCTTGTGGAAAAAGCCAGTAACCCGCACCAGGTCCGAAATGTGATAGCGATAAAGCCCGGCCTTGGTGGTCATCACGATGAAGTAGTGCCTTCCTTCTTCCACTTCATGGGCGCCAAGAACCGTGGGCGCTGGCCGATCCATTTCGCTTTCGGGAATGAACTCGAAGTAGTGTGTCGTCACGTCGAGCACGCCGGACGGCGTCCCGTCCTCGACGGGAATGCTCATTCTCCCTTCACTGGCCAGCAATCCAAGATCGCGAATCGGGGCGTCGCCATAGAAATTCGATAGTTGTCGCAAGTACGGGCGGACGCTGCCGCCGGTCCAGCATCCAATCAGCAATTTTTCCGCCGGCCATGCGTCCTTGGGCAATAGTAGACCGGAACTGTTCGCAAATCGTTCCAATTCGGCAGCCCGTTCCCGTCGCGGCCGGAGCTTCCGCGTCAAGGCGCGACGAATCTCCTCGGGGATGTTGAGCTGGTTATTGAGCGTTCCATCGCGGATGTCGCGAATCAGCGACTCCTTCTCGCGATCCATGAACCGAGCCAGATTCACCAGCGTGCTTGGATTCGCGGACATCAACATGCCAAGAGGTTTCTTCAGTCCCATTCGCAGAGCCACATACGACCGGGCATGCGCGTCCTTGATTTTGCCGGTCTCGGGCGGGACGACGTACATCCAGCGCATGATCCGCTTCTGCACCTGAGCGGTGAAGCCGGAAAGATTGCCGCACGGAATGCCCGCCTCGGTGCGGTACTCATCCGCGTCGCCTGCCAGTTGCAAAATCGGCTTCAAGAAAACGTGCTTGTGCTTCTTGATTGCCCGCAGGCCCCAGAGGTTCCAGCTTCGGCGATAGTCGTCGAGGTAGCGTTGGGTGATGGGGATATGCTTGCGGGCCGCGGTCGTGCCGCTCGTGAGAGCGAACATGAGCACTTGCGGATCGGCGAGCAGAGCCTTCGTCTCGCCCTTCATCACCCGGCGAATGTACGGCTCGAAATGTTCATACGGCGCTACCGGCACGTGTCGACGATAGTCGGCCACCGTGCGAATCTCGGAGAAGCCGTGATCGACGGCAAAGGACGTGTCGGCGTGATAAGTCAGAATCTGGCGCAGCAATTCTTCCTGCGTCCTCTGCGGATCCTGACAGGCAGCCTCGAAAACAGCGAACTTCCGGTATAACGGCCGGGCAATCGCCTTGCGGAGCATCTTGAGCAGGAAGCGACCGACCATCCGCAGCTCCGATATTTGAACCACGAAAGACACGCAAAGAACACGGATGACTGCTATCCAGTCGCTTCGCTATTCGTGTCGTTCGTGGTTGTTATTTCAAATGCGCATCGAAGAACGCGACGACCCTTCGGGCATATTCCGGGCCGGCGACGGCGATCGACTGGTTATGCCGGGCGCCGGGTACCGCCCAGAACTCTTTCGGTCCTCCAGCCCGATCAAATAAAGCCCGAGCCATCACCATTTTGATGTAGGTATCCGCTTCCCCGTGAATCATCAATAAAGGCTGCGTTAACCGGTTCATTCGCGGCTCCAAATGTAAGAACCGATTGCTTCGGCGTCTTTCGACTCGCCGCAGCGCCTCGAGCGCGAAATGAGTGTAGAACCAGCCCGGGAACAGCCCGTGGGTCAGATAATTCTGATTATAAATTCGAATCCAGTGCCGAATATATGGAACCATAACCGTTCGAAGTCCGAATGCTCCGTCGGTGACCAAGCAACGAATTGTGCGGTCTTTCGTGGCAACGGCCAGTCCGGCATTGGCGCCCTTACTGACGCCGAACCAGCCGACTCCCTTCGGATCGGCGTCGGGCCGTGATTTGAGGTAGGCCAGAGCCGCACGGGCATCAGCCAGTTCGTAGCGGCTTGTCCACTGGAGAGGCTCGTAATCCGAGATGGTGTCGCTCTTCCCCTGATTCCGCGGCTCGTAAGTAAATACATCGTAGCCCGCCGCCAATAGTGGGTCGCAGTACGACCGGCACGACCAGCGGTCCGATCCAAATTCAATGCCGAAAATGATGACGCCTTTCCGAGACGACACGGGCGTCTTGAAGTAAGCGCCCTGGAGATGCATGTCATCCGCGGTAGGAACTCGCACTTCTTCGGCGGCCGCATCGGGATCGCCGCGGGGAATGATGAATATCGGCATCTCGACAAAGATGCGCACGACGAATTCCAGCTGGAATCTGCAAACGTACCAGTAGATGTAGCCGATGAGGCCAAGAACGATCACGAGCGGCAGGCATAAAAGCAGAACGCCGAGCGTAGTCCACATGGAGAAAAGTGTAGGGAACATCGTCGCGGCAGCGACTTCTTGCCTTCGAAGTTGGCCGCCCAGCTGGCGGCATTGCACTGAGAATAGATCGCGAACTTGTCCACACGGAGCGGGCGACGAACACGCAGAGCTCGTCTCGCCATCATGGCATGATTTCCGCGATCAGTTCGTGAACCGGCTCACGACCAGCGATACATTCTGTCCCCCGAACCCGAAGCTATTCGATTGGGCCCGGTCGACGCGCTTCTCGCGTGCTTGGTTCGGAATGTAGTCCAGGTCGCACTCGGGGTCCGGGGTCTCGTAATTGATCGTCGGCACCATCACTCCGTGATGGATCGTCAGAACGCAGGTGATCATCTCCACGACCCCGGCGGCACAGATCAGGTGCCCGAGCATGCTCTTGCTGCTCGAAACGGGGAGCTTGTACGCGTACTCGCCGAAGACCGCTTTGCAGGCAAGCGTCTCGGCCTTATCGTTCACTTGCGTACTCGTGCCGTGGGCATTGACGTAGTCGATATCGGTTGGCTTGAGTCCGGCATCTTTCAGGGCGCCCTTCATACACGCGATCGCGCCCCGCCCCTCCGGATGGCTGTCGGTAACGCGATAGGCATCCGCGGTCGAGCCATAGCCGACGAGTTCCGCGTGAATTGTTGCCCCACGTCGTTTGGCGTGTTCTAGTTCCTCAAGCACTACCATGCCTGCCCCTTCGCCGAGCACGAAACCCGCGCGATTGAGGTCGAACGGCCGGCTCGCCTTCTCGGGGGCATCGTTCATCATCGACAACGTGGTCAACAGATTGAACCCGGTGACGCCAAACGGATGGAGCATCGAGTGCGACCCGCCGGTGAGCATGGCATCCGCCTCACCGCGGCGGATTAACTCCAGTGCCTCGCCGAGCGCCTGGCCGCTTGCGGCACAGGCCGTTTGACAAGTGTAATTCGGTCCTTGGAGGTCGTATTCGGCAGCGACGTGCCCCGAAGTCGTATGCATCTCCATTTCATATTCGTGGGCCGCGCCGAACGTTTTGATGCTGTGCTTATAGAAAGTGGTCGCATCGACTTTGTAACCATCGGCCGGACAGCCGAGGGCCATGCTGAGCGTCAGATTGGGGAAGTCGTGGCTCCCCTCACCCGAACCGAGATAGACGCCGATTGCCGTGCGATCGACCTTCGTATTGTCCAATAGACCAGCATCGGCAAGAGCCTGCTTGGCGGCGACGAGCGCGAACTTGGTATTGAGTCCGGAATGCTTGTACCGCTGGGGATCGGGAATGTGCTTGGCGAGGTCAAAATCCTTGACCTGAGAGCCGAACTTCGTTGGAAACGTTCGGGCGTCGAAGCGGAAGATCGGCCCGGCTCCGCTCTTGCCCTCGAGCTGATTGAAATACAGCTCTCTGGGCGAATGCCCGAGCGGGGTAATCGCCCCCATACCGGTAATGACAACGCGACGCGAATGCATGTCGAATCCTGGACTTTATCCCATTGCAATGGCGAGCGGGGTTGCGAAAGCGCCCGAGCGCTTGCCCGGGGCGACCTCCCGGCTCTTATGGGACCGGCTTCGCCTGGGTCAACCGTCCCACCGCTTCAACACCGCCACTCCGACCTGGCCCTTGTCCGTATAGTTCAGCTTCACCACAAACGGCTTCGTTAGCGAGCGGACACCGTCGGCATGCACGTTGATCGGGCAGCCCGGATCGACGTTTTCGCAGTTGAGCGTTGGCGGCAGTTCCCCACGATTGAGAGCGAGCACGCTGGCCAGCACCTCAACAGCGCTCGCGGCCGCTCCGCTGGAGCCGATATTGCCTTTGCTCGACCAGACCGGGGTCTTCGGCCCAAATACGTCGTGGATCGCTTTCGCTTCCCAGCGGTCGGACACTTCCGTCGCCAAGCCTTGGGCGTTCACGTGATCCACGTCTTCGGTACGAGCGCCGGCGCGCTGAAGAGCCGTGCGAATGACCTTGGCCGTCATCACGCCGTCGCGTGCCCGGTCGAAGCCGCAGGCAAAGCTGGCTAATTCCGCGAGGATCGTCGCGCCCCGCTTGCGTGCATGTTCGAGGTCTTCCAGGATGAACGCGGCCGCCGCCTCGCCGAGAACGCTGCCGTCGCGATCGCGATCAAACGGGCGATGGGCGCGTTCGGGATCGTCGTTCCGCCGCGAGAGTTGTTGGAAGAGATTGTGCCGCGTCTGGCTCAGCGGATTCATCTTGCTTTCGGTGCCGCCGACGACGAATACGTCAGCCACATCGCGCTGCAAGATGCGATACGCTTCGCCGAGCGCCATCAGGCTGGCGGCATCGCTTTGCGTGATCGTATTGCTCGGACCACGCAGATCGAGTGTGATCGAAGTGTGGCACGACGGCATGTTCGGCAGGTACTTCAACATCCAGAGGGGCGGGATCTCCTTCAGGCCACGTTCACCCCAAATTGCAAGGCTGACGGGCCCTTCCGGTCCAGTGACGCTCACTCGTGCGGCCCGTCCAATGTCATCCAGTTCCGAGGCGACCATGCCAGCGCCAAACTCGACGCCGGCCCGGTCGGGGTCGATGTTGCCGACTTCGAGCCCTGCATTGCGGAAAGCGACATGAGCGACCACGAGGCCCATTTGCACCGTGCGGGCCATCATTTTGAAGCTTTTTCGGTGGTCCCTGTTGGCGATGAAGTCGTTCGGCTTGAAGTTCGGGATTTCTCCGCCGACTTGACACCGAAGGGCCGATGGATCCGCGAAGGTTAGCCGGCGAATGCCGCTTTTGCGGTCGCAAAGAGCGGCGAAAAACGTGTCGGGATCGGAGCCAACCGGGGACAAAACCCCGAGCCCGGTGATTACCGCCCGCCTGGCTGGCACTGCCATTGCGTCCTACCCCATCGGAAGTCGATCGCTGTCCGAGCCCCCGCAACGGTCAAAATACCCATATTGGCGCATTTGCACCATAGCGGTTCTCGTCCCATGAACATTATCGGACAACTGGGCAGATTCAACTTAGGTCGACATGGAAGACGACGGGAAATGAGCCTAATCAACGCGCTAGACGTTCTTGGCCAATCCCACCAGGTTCTTCAAATTGCCGGTGAAAACGAAATTGTCGGTCGAGCCCGTGAGTTCCTTGAATTGATTTGGCTCGACATGGGCAAAAAAGATCTCGGCTTCGGCAATCAGTTCACTGTCCGAGTGCACAGTGCCAGCGACGAGACCGCCGATGTCGCTCAGTTGCTCGAGCGTGGTCCTGTAGGTCAGCGTCTCGCCCGCCAGAGCGTCGCGATGGAAAACAGCCTTCGGGATCTTGGCCAGAACGACATTCTTGGTGTAGTTATTGGCTTCGCCAACGAGGATGCCACCGGTCTGGGCCAGCCCCTCCAGAATCAGTGGGGCGGCCATGACCGGATAGCCGGGAAAGTGGTCGGCAAAGTGGTCCTCAGCCAGGCTCAGGTTCTTCACTGCCGCCGCCGACTTCCCGGACTCGAAGGAAACGAATCGGTCGATCCAGATCCAGCGCATAGAATCAAACAGCCCTCAGCGATCAGCCAATCCTGAAGCTTCCCGCGATCCCGATGCTGGCTGACCACTGATCGCTGAAAGCTGACCGCTTACGCCGCGGCGGCCTTGGCCAATTTGCTCTCGATGTAACTGACAATCAGGTTGACCGTGAACAGGTCGCTAATGCCTTCGAGCGTTGGATTCTTCTCGAACTCGCTCAGATCGGCATAGGGCATCTTGGAGCGCAACTCTTCAATTCCCTTGGCGGTGACTTTGCCGTCTTTCACCAAGTCCGGATCGCCCTGGAAGATCGACTCGGGGAAGAGTTCGTTTCGCGGAATCTTAATGCCAAATTCGCGCTCGAGGCGGAAAACGATATCGAGGAAGTCGATCGACTCCGCTCCCAAATCGCCTTGAAGAGTGCTGGACAAGGTCACCTGGTCCTCATCGACATTCAGCGCCTCGACAAGCGTGCCTGCGACCTTTTGGAAGATTTCGTCTTTCGTCATCGATTCGACCTCCGAGAATCCCTGGTTGACCAAATCACTTCCGTGCGCGAGAAGAACCATTTCGGGTAGGTCCGCCGAGCCGAGGCGGACCCGAACTCGCCACGAGCGGGGCCAGTGCCGCTCGGCTCGCGGCCCCTACGCAGAACCCGAGCCAAGGCTGAGACCACCGTCCACTGTGAGTACCTGCCCTGTAATGTATGAAGCGCCGGGGCTGGCGAGAAACACAACTGCGGCCGCAATGTCTTCCGGTTTGCCCAACCGTCTTGCGGGGATCAGCTTTTTCTGAATATAGTCGCCGGCCTTGTTCTTGATCGCCTCGGTCATGTCGGTTTCGACGAAGCCAGGCGCGATGGCATTCACAGTGACATTCCGGCTGCCTAGTTCGACGGCCAGGGCCCGAGTGAAGGAGTTCACTGCCCCCTTGCTCGCTGCGTAATTGCACTGGCCGGCGTTCACATGGTCCGCGGCGACACTCGAGATATTGATGATCCGTCCCGAGCGTTGCTTGAGCGCCATTTGCCCCGCGACCGCTTTGCAGAAGGCAAACGTGCCGCCGAGATTCGTATCGATCACGGTGTCCCAGTCCGTCTGTTCCATTCGGATGAAGAGCCCATCGCGGATCACGCCCGCATTGTTTACGAGGATGTCGATCCGGCCCCAGTCGGCGAGCACCTGATCGACCACGGGCTGCGCTGCTTGTGGCGAAGCGACATCGGCCTGAATCGCCTTGCAGTTCCCGCCCACTTCCTTGACCAGCGCCTCGGCCGCGGCCTGGTTTCCGCGATAGACGAACGCCACCTTGGCTCCCTCGCGGCAAGCGCCAGGACGATGCCTCGGCCAATCCCGCGGCTGCCACCGGTTACGAGCGCGACTTGGTCTTTCAGTTGCATAATCACGTTGGACGGATTGATAATCCGTCCGCTAATGGGGACGGATTACCAATCCGTCCTACGAGTTAACCATCGCCAGCGCTCCATCCAGTGCGTCCGGAGCCGCTCCTCGGCTGCCGCATTTTCCGGCAGTCGATCCACGATTTTATATCCGGCCAGGACGATCTGGGCATTCACGGTTTGGCCGCCGCCCTTAACGTTTCCCTTGCCCTTGAATGTCGCGGTCGAGTCGTCCGATTTCACTAATTCCGTTACGAGTTCCAATGTGTGCCCCGGCTTCATGAACGTGCCATACTTTACGTTCTTCAGTTCGCGGAGCACGATCACCGTATGCTGAAACTCGGTCGTCACCCGCCACAGCCAGGCGCTCGCTTCGACCACCGCCTGGAGCATGAGCACTCCGGGCATGACCGGGAACGTCGGAAAGTGGTCGGCCAAGTACTCCTCGCCTGCGGTGAGCAACTTGGACGCCGTCAACTTCTTGCCCGGTTCCCACGAATGGACGCGATCGACCAGGTTGAAGCGCATGGTGCCGACGTCCCAATCCCGAAATGGCCCGGAGGGGCAATTCCATGGAAGTGAGAAGATATACCCGATTCCCCGTTCCTGGCAAGACGAATTGTCCGCGCTGACAATGGAAACGCAGGCAACTTTGCTAATTGGTTTGAAGAGGAACGATGACGCGGATTCGAGGTGGAATGTGGCCGTTCATCATCAGCGACTCCAAGCGATGAACGTTTTGATCGTTCGGAAAGGAGACCTTCCGGTTCGCAGTCCGGAACTACGTGCTGGATTGGCTCTTCATCTTTAGCCATCGCACGAGCGATGATAGACCGCCGGGCTTTATCATTCACTCTTCCCGATCGCGTTCGTGCGGCGCCCGTTTCTTCGCCTTCCGTAACTTGCTCAAATAATCTTCGGGCTGCTCCTCGGCTGGCTTGGGTGCGGGAGCTTGCGGCAATGGCGGCGGAGCAAAAACAGGTCGCTCAGTTGATTCGCCAGCATCCGCGCCGGCGGGTGCGGGCTCTGATGTCGGCCCGCTCGATTCGAACTTCCGGCCCGCTCGTTCGCGTTCCAGGCTCTCTTCGACGACTGCCTTCTTTTGCCGCAAGCGGGCAAGAAACGCATCCTGTTCCGCTGAAGTTTCCGCAACCTGCTTCTTTCGAGCACGAGTCCACGCTCGCTGCGCATGCTGGCGGATTTCGCTCGGCTCCAGCGAAATCCGTCGGATGCCGACGTCGAAGAGCAAACCCACGCCGACGATGAACACCAGCCAATACCAGAGTGGCAAAAGTGCCCGAGTGCCTTCCGGAGCCGCGCGGTAGAGGTCGCCGGACCCGGCCAGTTCGCTCAGCGCCTGCGAGCCTTCGCTATGGACTTCGCCCCCGGTGATACGGGCCAAATTCTTGAGCAGCGTGCTATTCGTTTCCAGGTCGGCGAATTCCGGAGAATACGAAATCGACATGCCCGTTCGCCGGCTGTCGATCACTTCCCGAACCTGGTCTTCGACAAGGGGTGTGCCATCGTCGTCATACACCAGCGTGCCGTCCGGTTTGCGACGAACAACCGTGCCGTCGGCCAGTTGCAGTTTGCCCCCCTTCTGCTCCACGGTCGTGGGCAAATTGGAGCGAAGCCGACCACGATATCGGGTCGATTGACGGACCGACTGGGCGTTCACGATATACGAACCAGCTTCCTCGGCTTTGAATTCCGCCTCATAGTACCCCGCCGCCCGCTGTTCGAATTTGAGATCAATCGGCGGCCGCCCTTCTGGCATGCCGCCCGGTGATGACACTTTTCCTTCGAGCCTGAGATCGGTCAGCGGCCGATTGTTCTCGTCGCGGGCTTCGATGATGACGCGGACTTTGCCCTCGCGGTATTCCGTCGTCAGGGCCAATTTGTCCGTTTCCAAGCCGCGCATCGCCCACGCGACGACCTGCTCCCAGAATTTGAGATAGATCTCGCTGCTGGCCCAATCGCGGTCCCAGCCGGCTTTCATGGTCGCCGGATTGGTTCGTGCATCGCTCGTGAACGCCGCCGATCGCCCGAGGCCATATTGCCACGTCGCAAGAATCGGAAAGCGTTGGTCGAACGTTTTGGGTCCTTCGATGTTCATCTCGGCCAGAGCGTTCGACTTGAGCGTGGTTCGCACGAAACCCAGGAGATCGGGTAAGGGATCGTCGAGCTTGTCAGTCGCTCCATTGCGCAGAATCAACTTCGGGTTGAATGGTTTCGTGTAGAGGAACGATTGCGACACCCGGCGGCTTTCCCGCATATAGATGGCAGGCAGATCCTTGGGGCTCTTCACCTTGTAGTACATGCCGCGGGTCTCGCCGCGAGGAATGGCCGCCTTGTCAGCGATCTCCCGAAGCTTGGTGTCCTCCGCCGACGAGTGCGTCGCCACTCCGACCGTGCTGCACGAGACGTTTCCCGCGCGCATGTCCGCAAGCGCCTTGCGGCCGACCGCGTTGAGCTGAGGGTCGCCGTCCGAAATGAGAATCGTGTGCTTGACGGCGAGCCCGTACTTTTCATCGGAAAGCGTGTCGTACGCCGCCTTGAGAAATGGGTCAAAATCCATCATGTCGCCGGGAACCATGCGATCGACCATGGCTTTGAGCCGACCGCGATCTTCGCCGACAACTTGAAACGGCACGTGCCACTTGGTGCTGCCATCGTAATAAAGCACGCCGACCATGTCGGTCGCCGCGAGCCGATCGATCGCCATATTGGCAATGACTTTTTGCCACTTGTTGCCGTCGGCCATTTCCGAGGCGTGCATAATGAGGACGAGCCCGCCGCGGCCGGCGGCCTTGAGCGCCTTAATGTCGCAATCGACGGGAAGAGCGGCTTCGATTCCCGTGCGTTGATAGCCGCCAGCGCCATAACTGTCGGGGCCGCCGACAAAAACAAGGCCGCAGCCTTGGTCGTACGTATTGGAGCGGATGATTTCGTGTTGTGCTGGACTGAAGCGCTCGGCCGGCACGTCGGCGATGACCACACAGTCGAAGTTGCTCAGATAAACCGTCAACTCGTCCTTGTTGAGCGGAAGCTGACCCGCCGTTCGCGGCACCACGAGGAACCGAGCCGCTTTCAACTTGTCGATGAGATACTGATGCGGGAAGCGATTATCGGCATCCTGGCCCGGCTCGATGAACAGCACCCGCCGAGCGCCGCGTGCGATGACGTGAGCCATCGCACGGTTGTTCTGAATCCGGTCGCCAGGAAGGCCGGGTTGTCGACCCGTGTCGTCCGGATTGCGCGTTTCCAGCGGAACAAAGACCGCTCGATAAGTGAACGACAGTTCGTCTTCGCCGGGTTTGCCTCCCTCCGCCTTGTCGCGAAAAGTGAACGGCGTCAAGCCCGGCGGAACACGGACCGTATAGGGGGATTGATCGCCCTCGCGAGCGCCGACAAGCGGAATCGGGCGTTCCGTTCCGTCCCGATTTTGCAGCAATTCCAGCGTGCCAATCACTACTCGGGTCGGATGTGCGTTGCGGACTAATACGCGAACGGGCAAACGCGTTCCCTTCGCGGTTCGCGGCGGGGCCTCGACCGATTGAATCAACACTTCGTTTTCTTGCTTGTAATTCTCCGCAAGCGGGATCACATCGATCTCGACGCCGTTTTGCTTGGCAAGAGTCGCCTGCTCCTCGGCGTTGCCGAGATTCTCATTGCCATCGGAAATGACGACGATGCGTTTGCCCGTGTCTTCTGGAAATGATGCCATCGCCAGCTTGATGGCCGCCGCGATATCCGTGTAATTCGGGTCCATGGCGCCCGCGATTGCATCGCTGACGACCAGCTTGTCCACCGGACTCGGCGGCAACACCAACCGAGGCCGGCGGGCGAAGAGGATGGCGCCGGACATGTCATTCCGGTGACCGGGCCCGCGATTCTGCACACTATCGTTGATGAAATGCTGCAGCCGTTGCCAGCGGCGATCGCGGTCGGCCTCGGTCGAAGTGGGATCGATCTCCTGAGGCACGCTCAACGAACGATCGACCACGAACAAGACGCACACGTTGTCGTTCGGCCGGCGAAGACGCGGCTCCGCAATCGCCAGCACGAGCAGGAGCACGAGGAGACAGCGAATCGACAACGCGACCCACCGGCGTACGGGGCCCAGGCCGGCGAGACTGCGATAGCTGAAGTAGACGATCAACGGCACGACAAGCAAGAGCACAAGCCACCAGGGCTGCACGAATTCGAGCGAGCGTACGCTTCGGGCAACCGATAGCCCCGCTTCCTGAATCGTCGTCACAAAGCCGCCCACGGTGAAGGCGAAAAGCGCACCCACTACCAGCGCCAGCGTTCGCGACCACAAACCCGTGACAATCAAGTTGATGGCAATGAGCAAAAACAGCCCGGCCAGGCCAATCGCGATCCAGCCGGCCAGTTCCCACGGCTTAAAGCCCTGGATGTGCACATACTCGAACAAGAAGTGGCCACCGACGAGAAGCACCGCAATGGCCGGCCAGATCCAGCGCGGCTTGCGACCGAATCCAACGCGCGCAACGGCGACCAGCACGACGACCGCAAGGGCGACGATGAGCCAATAGTCGGCGAGAAACTGCAATAAGCGCATCGTGCTCAGTCAGGCCGCAGTTGCCCACGGCTCGAAGCCATCGCCGTGGGCTTTATTCGATTAGAGCCCACGGCGATGGCTTCGAGCCGTGGACCTGGTCGCGCCCATCATCAGAACTTGATCCGCTGAACCCGATGATTCTCCGTATCGATCACGTGGACTCGGCCCTTGTGATCGACGACCAAAGCCCAGGGATCGCTAAATTGACCCGGCAATCGGCCCGGACCGCCCCAAACACCCTTTGAGACGCCGTCGATCGAAAACTTTTGCAGCCGATGGTTACCGCGTTCGATCACGTACAGATCGCCCTTCGGTCCAAAGGCGATGTCGTAGGGGTATTTCAATTCGCCGACCCCGGTCCCCTCGCTGCCGATGATCTTCACGAAGTCGCCGCTGCGGCGAAATACCTGGATGCGATGGTTGCACGCATCAGCGATATAGAGCAGGCCGTCCGGACCAAGCGCCAGCGCCCGAATGCGGCTGAATTCTCCCTCGCCGGTGCCGGGCTTGCCGAACGAGGCGACGAAATTGCCGTCGGCATCCAGTTTCGTAATGCGCTCATTAATGCCGAACTCGCTCACATAGAAGAAGCCGTCGGCATCCTGCACGGCATCGCTGATGTAGCCGAATTCACCCGGCCCGTTGCCCTTCACACCGCCAAAAGTGCGGATCAATGAGCCGTCGGCTTCGTAAAAGCGAATGCAGCTATAGTGCGAGTCGCAGACGATCAGCTTGCCATCGCGAGTGAGGCCGAGTCCGCTCGGTCGGCCATTACGGAAATCGGGCGTGGTGAATGTGGGACCGATGTATTCGCCGTCGAGGTTATAGGCTTGAATGCGCGCCGTGAAATCGACGATCCAGAGGCGGTTTTCGTTGTCAATAACCGCGGCTCGCGGCCGCATCAAGTCGCCATCGAGCACGCCACGCTTGCCCCAAACGAGGTCGGGCTTAGTGGAAGGCCCGCAGCCGGCCGCCACGGCGATCGCCGCGAGCAGAAGGACTCGGCGGAGGGCAGGGATAGAGTTCACAACATTCCGCTAATCGGATTGACTGAATATGCTAACGGGACAAATCCCAAATTATCGTCTATGTGTCAATCTCTTCCGCATCATCCAGAAGAAGCAGCAGCGCATGCCCCATCTCCCATCATCCGGAATCATCGCGCACCTTGTGGAATTCATGTGGCGTCATTAGTCGGTTCAGGTGAGGGATTAGCGGTCGGCGTCGGTTCGGCTTCCGCCAACCCTGGTGTCGGCACCGGCGAGCGGAACTTCGGATCGTGGAATACGCGCCACATTTCCTTGCGCATGTCCGAAACTGCCGGCGGCGGGTCGCGGTCGGTGAGTACGATCTCATCCATCATGCTGCCGAGGAAGTTTGCCTTGGCCAGGATCTCGGCGTTCACGAAATCGCCATCGGACTGAATTGCGATGCGATCCAATACCGATCGTCGGATCAGCTTGAACTTGCTGTTGATGTCGCCGACCCGCAGCCCAAACAGGACTCGACACTTCCACCAAAAGCGATTCTCGGCTTTGCCCAGCCAACCCTTCGGCGGTTCCGGCATGTGGCCGAACAAGATGCGGACCATCACTCGATATAAGCGATTCAGCAGTTTTCGCTTCGGCGGCCAGACGGTCCCGCGGCGATGGCCATTCACCAGCTCCACTTGCTTACCGGTGTATTCGTCGCGGAAATCCAGGCTCTTCATCATCCGCGTCAAATCGGAAGGATGCCAGCCGTGATCCGCGGACGTGTAGAAGATCAGCGGCTGCGTCGCTGCCTCAAGGCCAGTGCGCAGGCAGGCGCCAAATCCCTTTCGTTCCGGATGGGAGAGCACGCGCACGCGGCTGTTGCGCTCGGCAATGTGTTCCGCCTGGGCCTTGGTGCCATCCACGCTGGCATCATCCACAATGAGCAATTCGTACGGCCGGCCCAGAGAATCGAGAACGGGCAGCCAACCGGAAATGATCTTCGCGAGCGTCTTCTCCGAATCGAAGACGGGTAGGATAGCGGTCAA
Source organism: uncultured Gemmataceae bacterium (assembly GCA_963773845.1). Classification (GTDB taxonomy): domain Bacteria; phylum Planctomycetota; class Planctomycetia; order Gemmatales; family Gemmataceae; genus SIAJ01. Next base: position 474,701 of record CAVZCU010000009.1, on the reverse strand, counting down.
TCCCTCGGCGGACTCAGACATGGCTTCCCACGAAAGCGAAGCATGATCAATGGGCGGTGTTTTTTGGTCTGGGCCAACTCTTCGGAGCGAGCGAGGATTTCGAAATCGCCCGCATGTTCGCGAACTTCAGCCTCATACTCGGTACGCGTGACAACGTAGTGTACTCCCGGTTCACGCAACAACGTTTCGAGATCGGCCCATTCCACCAGCGTATGGATGGGCCGACCCAGTTGGAAGGCAAGCAGGTGCGACTCGACGCGAAAGAGGGTTACCGGCTGCGGTCGTGGCGTCAATTCCCGAACACGGTTCGCGAAGGGACCATCGTCGCGTCTGGCTTGTTCTTTCGCGGTAACGATGCGGTCGAAGCCCACCCACCAGATGGGCAAAAGAACCAGAACCAAGGCAAAGCCGGCTACAAGCCACCTCTTCATTCGCGTGGAACGCAACTGATACCAGCGCTCCACGGCGCAGCCGAGAAAAATGGCCGCCCCTGGATAGGCCGGTAGCAGGTAGTCGGCCCGTTTGAACCGGGAACATGAAAGGAGAACAAACATGACGGCGAACCAAATGAGCCCGAATCGAGCGTCCGGGTCGCTCCGCCAGCGGCGAGCAACGAGCGCGATGAATAAGACCGGCGTCCACGGAAGAAAATCCCCGGCGAAGCGCGGCAAGTAGAACCAGAATGGGTGGCCCGCAAGCGCCTCGGCGCCGCCAAACGCTCGGTTGAAATGGTGGTACAGAATGAAAACACGGAAGAACTCGCCATGGGTGGCGATATTCGCCCACAGATACCAGGGCAGAGCGATGACGAGGGCGAGCGCTCCAACGATCATTGCCGGTCGGATTAGCGATCGAATCGAGGCGCGTTCCACCAGTAGCAACGCAATGAGCGCTGCCGCGGGAAGTACAAGTCCGATCGGGCCTTTCAGAAGTAGTGCGACGCCCGCAAGCAATCCCAAGAGCGCGATCCGAATCGCAATGTGAAGCCGCGACGCGAAGGCTTTGCGGAGCGGAGCGCGAACCGAGCACCCGGCAAGCGCCGCGCTCCGCTGCGCAGACTTCGCGTCGCGATTTCACTGACGCTGATTGCGATTGGCCGCGCGCTCCGCTCCGAAGACTCCGCGTCGCGGCTTCACTGACGAGCATGATTGCCGTCACCGTCAGTGTCAGCGGCACATCGATTCGCCCAATCCGGGCCGTGCCGGTGAAATGCACGGCTCCTGCAAGCATCGCCCCGGCGACGAAGCCTGCAATCGGCCGGCCGCGGCGGCGAAGATGGTTCCACACCAACAAGACCGTGAGCAAGCCGGCAAGCACGGACGGCAGCCGCACGGCGAACTCGTCCACTTGGCCGCGAATGGAGCCTACCCCCGCCACCAACCAATAGAAACCGGGCGGCTTCTGCAGCTCAACCTGGCCGTCGTACAAGCGGGGTAGCAGCCAGCTGCCGTCATCGAGCATTCGTTGTGCGTTCTGGGCCGCACGAGCTTCGTGACTCGCCCACAAGGATCGCGACGAGATGCCTTGAACGAAGAGGAAGGTGCAGAGTGCCGTCAAGACTGGCAGGGAAAGCGGAAGACGCCAGACAATTCGCGGGCAGGTCCTGCCCCAATGCAATGCGCTCTGCCACGGCCGCCATGCCGTAAGGAATTTCATCCTGAATGATCTCGATTAGGCAGCCTTGGGTGGCGATTCGCTTTTGGTCTCATCTGTTGGCTTGGCATCCGGCTGAACAGCCGGCTTGGTCTCGATCTTCGCTTTGACCGGTCGGCTCGGAAGACTGCTGCCGTTGGAGACAAATTGGGCTTCATATAGCCCGCGGTAAATCGAACACGTCTCAATCAACTCCGAGTGCGTGCCGATTGCCGCCACCGCATGATTATCCAGCACGACAATCCTGTCGGCCATCTGCACGGTGTGCATTTTGTGCGTAATGAAGAACGTCGTGCGGCCCTTCTTGAATTCCTGCAACGCGTCGTGAATCAGGCGATCGGACACGGGGTCAATCGCGCTGGAGAACTCATCCAAGAGCAGAATGCTCGGATCGCGGAGAATGGCGCGTGCGAGGGCAATTCGCTGCTTTTCCCCGCCGGATAGCGAGGAACCCAGGTCGCCGATCTTCGTTTCGTACCCCCCTTTGACGAGGATAAAATCGTGCGCGAACGCCTTCTTGGCGGCGTCTTCGACTTGGTCTTGCGTCGCGTTCCGATTGCCATAGCGAATGTTGCTGCCGATCGTATCGTCGAACAGGATCGGGTCTTGCGAGACCAGGGCGATCTGCCGGCGCAGGCTGCGCAGGTTGACTTTCCGCGTATCCAGGCCGTCGATCAGAATCGTGCCATGATCCGGGTCGTAAAATCGCGGCAGCAAGTTCAAGAGCGTGGACTTGCCGCTGCCATTGGCGCCGACGACCGCAATCGTTTCCGTCGCCTGCACGCGCAGACAGATATTCGTCAGTACCTGTCGATCGCGCACGTAAGAGAAGCACACATTCTGGAACTCGATCTCCTTGCAATGTCGATCGAGTTTCGGCCCGTCCGAATTGGGCAGAACTTCCGGCAGGCGGTCCATGGCGAAGAACACACGATCGCAAGCGGCTGCCGCGGCCTGCAATTTCGTGTAAACGCTCGATAGCTTGCGGATCGGGTCGGCCATGCCAACGAGTTGGATGTACAAGGTGAACAGCATGGTCGATTCCATCGGTTGAGACGTCAGCGGAATGCCGAAAATCTTCTTCTCGCCGCTCAACACCAAGTAAGCACCGGCCAGCAACGCCAAGGAAACGGCGACGATGCCCGTTACCTCCACCAGCGGCCCACTGATCGCGTCTATCCGCACGACCCGCATTGATTTGTCGGCATAATCGTGGGCAGCTTCGCGGAACCGACGGCGCTCGTACGGCTCCATGGTGAACGCCTTCACGATCCGCAAGCCCTGAAACGTCTCTTGAAGGATCTTGTACATCGTGCCCATTCGGTCCAACAGCCGCCGAGACGCCTTCTTCATCTTCTTGCTGGCCGTGGTCATAATGATGATGGCGGCAGGCACGATCAGCACGAACAGGATCGTGAGTTGCCAACTGATCCACAGCGCGATCGACAGGCAGGCAAGCGCGCGAAGAGGTTCCCCGACCACCCGGCCGAACAGGATCTTCATTCCACTGCCAATCGTCTCCATGTCATTGGTAAACCGGGACATCAAATCGGCCGACCCGCCCTCTTGAATCTGGCGCAAATCCTGATGGACGGCCGCCCGATAGAATCGTGTGCGAATGTCGAGGACGGTCCGCGCGGTGACGATGCCGACTAGATACTCCTGACCAAATTCGAATACTCCCTTCACCGCCACTGCAATGACCACGAAGCCAAGCAATAAGGCGAGGGTCTGAAAACGATCATTCGGCAAATGGCGGAGTACGTAGTAATTCGCTTGTTGATACCGCCACTGCCTTGACCGTGCGGAATAGAGCTTGGCTTCGTGGATGCCCAATTCCTCGGTTACCCGGTGCAAGTCCTTTTCTCGACTTGGGCTCGGCGGTCTGGCTTCGATCGCTCGCTTGCCGGCGCCGAGCGCGTCCAGTTTCTGCTCCAGGACCGCGATCTCCTTCTCCACGTCCTGCATCTTCAGTCCGATCCACTGTTGCAGATTCCGGTCGCTGGTGAGGATTTGCAGAACGGGGTTGACCGCGGACAGGCTGAGCCCCCAAAGCCCGGCCGCGATCAGCGCGCACGCGAACGAAACGATCAATCGACCGCGATAACGCAACGCAAATTTGATGGCGCGAGGAAATTCTTCATCGCCGGATTCGCCTCCGCGAAGCCGGGTTTATACCGCAAAATGAGGATCCAGACAAGGCGGACAAGCCAGGCAGGCGACGGGCGGTAAGATAACCGAGCAAGTCCCGTTTCGGCGAATTGATGACCCACGACAAGCTCCGCGGCTGGCTCAAACTGCCTGACGGCCCCTGGCCGCCGGATCATTACGCACTGATTGGACTCGCAAAAGGCGAGGGCACCTCCGACGAAGTCGAGGCCCGCATACTCGAACGGCTGGAACTGCTCCGCCGCTATCAGCTTCCTCATCCCGATGAAGCCACCGAGGGGATGAACCTCCTCGCTCGCGCCCTCGACACGTTGACCGATCCCGAGGCCCGTAAGGCTTACGATCGCTCGATCGGCCTCAAGGCTCCGACGCTGGAAGAGCCGCCATCGGCGCCAGCCGACGACGATCTGAACGCGCTATTCCCGGGTGTTCCCCTCCTACAGGCTTCGGCGGAGCAACCCCCGGAAGCGACCGACGAGGATCAATCGCTTGCCGAAGCGGACGTTCTGCCGGAAATCGAAGAAGAAGCGGACATCGACGACGATCCGGAATTTGTCGATGATGTTAAGCCGCCCGAATTGCCCGCTGCGATCCTTCTGCCGGTTCTGCCCGCCATTGCTCGGCTGGCCGATGAGCAATCACACGCGGAACGCCCCAAGCGTCCGCTGAGTCCGCGGCGGGAAATCTATGCCGACCTCGCGCGCGTGCGAAAAGTGTTGCGGATTTTCGAACGCGCTCGCAAATACGCCACCGATCCGGACCGCACCTTTCAAAAGCGAACCGATGCCCTTGCACTCATGGGCTGCCTGGCCGAGTTGCGGCCACTGTTGCCGACCGTCTCCGATCTCATCGCTTCCGGCCATCGCCCCGGCAGCACCGTCGCCACGCTGGCTCGTCAGCGGCTCATGTACGAAACGTTTCGCTCCTTGCTTCCGAGTCAACGCGACGCGCTGGCCAAGGACTTTCGCGCTGCCCACTATCGTCTGGCGGGCTACTACGACGATTTGCGCGACGACATTCGCCGGCTCAATGAAAAAGACTGGATGCGCTCGGTCGGCCGGCCGCTCCTAAAGCATTTGGCCGATCATCCCGAATGGCTGATCCTGCCGGTGGCGCTGGTGGCGTTGGCGATTGCCATCGTGAGGAGCGTGTGAAATGCCCAAACGCGGCGACCAGGCCAAGGACAAGAGCGAACGCTGGCTTCTCACCCAGCAAGCGGGGTCGATCCTCAAACTCGCCGGCATTTACGGCTTCACGTCCTGGACGGTCGAGGAATCGTCGCTGGTCGCGCCGCGAAGACTTCCGGATGGCATGGTGAGCGTCGTCTTCCCCGATCGCCCGGAGCCAGTGCCGTTCCTCATCGAGATCGAGAGCTATTCGAACGCGGACGCCGACCGGCAAATGCACGAGGCTCTCTTGCTCGCCCGGCTGGAACTGGGTGTAATACCGGAAGGGATATGCGTCATCCTGAGCCCGAAGGGTCGTGTTCGTGTCCGCGAGAAGCTACAAGTGGCAAGTGCGTGCGGACTCAGCAAGGTATCGGCAACTTGCAAAGTGATCGAGGTTTGGAAACTCAAAGCGGAGGATCTGCTGGCCCGGAATGACCTGGGGCTGATTCCGCTTGTGGGTGAGCGTCCCATTAGTTGGTTGACATTTGTATCAAGGGTGAATGTCCCGCCGCCAGAATGATTGCCACTGTCCTGGTTCGCTCCGATAGAGGCGCTCGGACGTGGCAGACCTCATGAGCACCGGATTCCCGCCAGCGCATCCCCGCCCCTTTCAGGCGTTGACCGACAACCGTCTTGCAGGCGCTTTCCACGGCCCCGGAGCCGATGTACCAGCCATTGGCTTCGTAGGTCGGGTAGTCCATGCGCCCTTCCTGATTGCGGAAGTAGGTCAGCACTTCCTGAAGGGCAGGCTTCAGACCGACGACGCGCTCGGGCCAATCCCATTCTTGGAGCACCGCGATCATCGCCGTACCCCCTTCGTCTTTCAAGATCCGACTCCATTGTTCCGTTTGGGCTTTCGCCTTCTCGTCCTCCTTCGCGTGCAGCACTTTCGCCAGCTTGGCCAAGTATTCCGCCGCATGCCAGAAGTCGAGGATCACCGCCGACACCCGCGGGAAGTTCGTGGCCATGAAGTCTTCCAGGCCGGCGCCGCCATCGGTCAGAGCAACCCAAACCTCGGCATCGTCCATTCCCACTTGCGCCGCTTGCCGGCGTAACAGCGGGCCCATCTCGGCCAACGGGTACAGGCCGCTGACATACCGCGCCTGGCATGCGGGCACCCGGCTTCGGCAGGTTCGCGAAGATGCGCTCGGGGTCGGGCAAGGGATTGAAGATCATGCCGACTTGGGCCATGCGGCCATCGACTTTTTCGCCGTGTTTTCCCTGCTGGCGCACCCCGGTCGCATCGAGGGCGATGTAGGCCACGGTCCGGTTCCACGCGTCGAAATACCACTTCCACGGATGAGCCGGGCCGAAGGTGCCTCCCTTCGCATAGGTCTCGACGATGCGCTGGCCGACCGCCTCGGTCGTCCGTTGCATCGTCGATTCGCTCAAGTGAATCCCGGCCGTCTCTTCCAGCAGTTCACCGCCCTTCTCGAAGCTGTCGGCGATCGCCCCAGTCAAGGTGGCCAGCCGTTCCACGGCCGGCGTCAGGTTCTGGTCGGTCAGGCCCACTTTCTTGTCCCATGGATACGACCCGCGGCCGCACGACCGGCAGTAATAGTAGGCCCGCGAGCAGGTCACCGTGCCGCCGAGAGTCAAAGGGTTTCGTTCCCGGAATCCGTGGAAGCCGGCGGTTTGGCCGCAGCGCGGGCAGTCGATGCTCGACGTCTCGTAGCCGTTTTTTTTTGATTCACCCGCGCTTGATAGGCGGAGGCGACGATCCGGAGCACCTTCTTGCGGACGACGAACTCGTTGTCGCCGAAGAGTTCTTCGTCCGGAACCGCCGCCAGCAAGTCGGCGACTTCCTGGAGAATCTCGGCCGACTGGAGTCGAATGTCCTCGGCGAGTTGACGTGCTTGGCTGTCCTGTTCGGGGGTCTTGGTCCTGACCACGGCCCGATCCTCGGTAAGGGTTTCGGGCGAACGCATCAAAATCGCCTTTTGTATACAAAGGTTCCACCAACTTTTCAGTTGCTTACCCTCGCTTGTTCCGCTAACGAAGATCTCTGGACCAATCGAGTCGACTCTGCGAGAATGCCGAAAGCGGATCGAACGCGACGCGCCAGCGCGGCAAACGGAAGCGTTCCTCGTCATCACGCACATATTGGCTGGCATGGTGCATCCCGTCAAATTGCTGAAAGCCATCTTTGCAGGAGGTAGACCGATGATCGATTCTCCAGTCCTGACAGAACTTGAGGGCGAATACGAACGGCGATTTCTGATTCGAGTTCTCGAAGGCAAGTTTGGAGTTGTACCGGAAGAAGTGCAGTCCCAGCTTGGGAAGATCGAGAAGCTCGAATCCTTGAACGGCCTGTCGCGGAAGGTGGGGACATGCAAGAGTCTTGAAGAATTCAAGGACGCCATCTCCCAGGCTGAGCGCGCCGAGGCAGCGTCAACTGCGCGCTCGAGGAAGAGATGAGCCGAAGTTTGAACGGACGCCGACAAAGGAAGTGACTTCCTCCAGAGGCTGTTTGATGTACCCGACGAGTGACGTCCGTTCGCCGTAACTGAACCTCGCCCCTAAAATGGCCCTCGATTCCTCAAATCTTGCCCGAGGGCCGATTCGATGGCGACCGCCAAGCTCGATATGGAAAAGCTCGTCTCCCTGTGCCGTCGGCGCGGGTTCATCTTTCAGTCGAGCGAAATCTATGGCGGCATCAACGGCTTCTGGGACTACGGCCCCCTCGGCGTCGAACTCAAGAAGAACATCAAGGACGCCTGGTGGCAGGACATGGTCCGCAACCCGCCCCCCGGCCCGGACGGCCAGGAAATCACCATGGTCGGCCTCGACTGCGCGATCATCATGAACCCGAAGGTGTGGGAAGCGAGCGGGCATGTGGGGGGGTTCAGCGATCCGATGCAGATTGCCGGCAGTGCAAGAAACTGCTGCTCGGGCCGATAAACGTCATGCTTCTCGAGTGCGAATGGTAAGAGCTTCAGGACAGTGCAGATTACGTCTGGCCCAGCTTCGATAGGCAGAGGGAGATGGCCTGAAGAATCTTGCAAAAACTGCGGACTTTCTCGAGACGCTCATACAGTCGCTGATGTGATGAAATGCGGAAAATCGAAGGGAGCAATACTCGCTCCTGGAAATGCTGGTTCGAAATGTTGAAACAACTAGGGCAGCCCTTGAACAGAAACTGCTTGAGAATCACTCAACCAGCATTCTCGCTAGTAGTCGGCTTAGTATCCAGTGGAATTGGAATGACAAGATCCTGTCCAGAATTGCGGCGGGGATCTACCGAGCCACGCCCATTCAACCTGATGTTCGAGACTCACGCCGGCGCATCCAGATCGGACGAAAACAAGGTCTACCTTCGCCCCGAGACCGCCCAGGGCATCTTCGTCAACTTCCGCAACGTGCTCGACTCGTCGCGAGTGAAGCTGCCTTTCGGAATTGCGCAAGTCGGCAAGGCGTTTCGCAATGAGATCAATCCGCGAAACTACATGTTTCGCTCACGCGAGTTCGAGCAGATGGAGATCGAGTTCTTCTGCCATCCCGCCGAGTCGATGAAGTGGTACGAATACTGGCGAGACGTGCGCAAGAAGTGGTATAGCACGCTCGGCATCAATCGGACAATCTGCGGCCGCGCGAGCAGGGCAAAGAAGAATTAGCCCACTACTCGATCGGCACGACGGACATCGAGTACATGTTTCCGTTCTCCGAGGAGCCGCAGGAATTGGAGGGCGTCGCGCATCGCGGCGCCTACGACCTGACCGCAGCACATGAAGCAAAGCGGCAAGGACCTCACCTACTTCGACGAGGAAGCCTGGAACCGCGATGCCCCTGGCCGCAAGACGAACTCCTTCAAGGAATGGCTCAAGACCAATCCGCCCAAGGAGGAAATTGAAAAGTACCAGTACACGCCACATGTCGTTGAGCCGTCGGCCGGGGCCGATCGCTTCACGCTGGCGGTGTTGTGCGAAGCCTATTCGGAAGACAAGGTGCCGGACGCCAAGGGAAACATGGAAGAACGGCTGGTGATGAAGTTCCACCCGCGGCTAGCGCCGGTGAAGGCGGCCATCCTGCCCTTGGTCAAGAAAGATGGCATGCCGGAAAAGGCGCAGGCGCTGTATCGCGAATTGAAAAAGCACTTCAAGGTCGAGTACGACGACGGCGGGGCGGTCGGCCGGCGCTACCGCCGGCAGGACGAGATCGGCACGCCATTCTGCATCACCATCGACGGCGACACGCTCAAGGACGACACCGTCACCATCCGCGATCGGGACACGTGCCAGCAACGCCGGGTGCCGATGTTCAAGTAAGACGGATCGGACGGCGGTGCTGGAGATAATTCGCAAGGCCTATTGGCCGAATAGTTTCGTCTTCGATTAAACCGGCTCGTCGTCTTATAATCATCGCTTTGATGTCCCCTTCGCCGCGGCGTCTCTCGGGTCATCCAGATCGCGGCTGCGAGCCCGGTCTTCGACGACTGCCGTGACGCAATCGGCGTGGACGCCACTGAGTCGGACCGTCCGCTTGAGATGGTTGAATGCGGTCTTGGACCCCGGGGTCGTCGCCGGATCAGCGGTCCCGTACTCCTCGCACGATCGGGATCGGCAATGAGCGTGAATGGAATCCAGACCAAGCAGAAATGGGAAGATTCCGCCAGACCGCCGGCTCCATGGACCAGTTCAACTCGGAGCACTGCGCAAACAACGGGACAACGTGAGCAAAAAGAAAATCTGGATAATAGACCGATGGCAGGAGCAAGCGTAAACGGAAGAAATACCCGCCATTCGCGCCAGGTCCGAAATGCTATGTTGCCTCGGCTGATCGAACTACACCGATTGGGATCCGTATCGGTTCGATCTTGCGATGGATCGCCGAATGACGAGTCAGAGACGTGAGTATAACGATGGTCTCGCACAGTAAGGCGCCGTATCGCCACACCGGATCGCGGCTTCCTGATCCAATCGTCCTTCATGTTCCGGAGTCGCACCCGCACAGCATCATCGCGGTTCCGCAGTCGGCTTGGCGGTGCGGACCTGGCACAGACGTTCGGATAGCAGGTCGCATTGCCATGCGTGGACTCGCAGTATGTCGTCACCGGTATGCCGCTATCGCTCGTGCCCTCCGAGTCTCTGTTACTCCCGTGCCCGCCGCTCCAAGTCATCATCGTCGCGCGATGGTCTCAATGGTCGCGGTGGCTCGCGCTCTTCGGCCTCGCGCTCTGCTTTTCGCTTCGCATTCCACTTGCGCCGGTAGTCGTCCTCCTCGTCCCGGTCGCGTTCGCGGTCGTCTTCCAGCGCCTCGATGAACTCGCGATTTACGCCCGTTAACCGAATCGAACGGTCCGTGATCTCCGTGGGGCGAATCCCCTGCGCGGAATAGATGGCCACGACCACGAGCCATGCCAGAAACAGAAACGCTCCGCCGACGCAGACGAACCCTCCCAGATCATTGTTTTGCCCTTGCGGCTGGTTGGCGGAAATCGCGATCGCGACAATCTCCAAGACCGCAACACCCAAAAACGAAAGCCCGACCACGAGGTTCCTTCGCCGCCAAAAACCTTCGTGCCTTTCACACACCGGCACGCGCACGGTCATTCGCTTGGTCAGAATCAGCGCCACGATCGCGGCGACAAGGATGCCGGCCAGAATCAGAATCCAAACCCAGGGTGGATGCCAGGCAAAATTCCGCTGCTTGCGGGTCACCGCCGGTTCGCCGCAAAACATGCAGACTTTGGGCAGCAGATTCTTCCGGCACTCGTATGCCGATAGCTTGACGTTTGCCATCGAACCCCCGTTGCGAATCTATACCCCTCGCGCTTTCGGATCCCAGATGTACTTGTGCATCTGAAGTTGCATGCGGATGTTCAGGCCGGTGTCCAAAAGCCATTGGGCCAGTTCCGCGAGTGTAACGGCTTCGAAGACGGCGCTCAACAAAACAATGAATCGCTGGTCCAAATTGTGCTGACGAACCGCTTCCACCGTCCAGTCGAAATCTCGGCGCGAGGCGATCACGAACTTAATTTCGTCCGTCGGCTTCAGGTGTTCGAGGTTGTCGAAACGGTTCCGCTCGCATTCGCCGCTGTCCGGGCACTTGAGGTCCATGACGATGTGGACTCGGCGATCGACCCTCGACACGTCTTCCGCCCCGCTGGTTTCGAGCAGAACGGTTTTTCCAATGTCGGCCAGGGCGGTCATCAGCGGATGAACCTCGGCCTGGAGCAGCGGTTCGCCACCCGTGATTTCGACAAGCGGGCAATCGAATTCCTGGATCTTCGCGAGCACTTGTTCCGCCGTCATCGGCTCGCCTTCGGCGAAAGCGTGCGGAGTATCGCACCAGACGCAGCGTTGACCGCAGACGGCGGTTCGCACAAACACGCACGGCAGGCCGGCAAAGGTGGATTCCCCTTGGATACTGCGGTAAATCTCGTGGATCGATAAGGACCCGGCTGGCTTGGATTCGAGCAGTTTCAAGCGATGAGCGGGATATGCGGCAGACATGACATCACATTATGGGAAGATGGATTTATCATACGGCAGCCGCCAGCGAGGGAGTTACCGACAAACCAGCCCGGCGACTTCGAGACCGGCCGTCGCACTTTCTTCCCCCCTTGCTCACCGGGGAATTTTGAGTGGCAACGGCCTCAGACCCCCCATTTTTCGTCGGCTGCCTCGTCTCGCTTTACATTGGGTCCCCTCCTCGGGAGAGGCGGAAAAGGGTTGTGCCATTTTTGCAGGAATTTCTCTTCTCAAATGGACTTTTCGAGCGTATAGTTGGTGGATCGAATGGGCGGGTGCCCGTTCCTTCAGGTGATAGTGGCAACGCTTTGCTGCAACGCGCTTCGATTATTGGTCAGTCTGCTCTGAGCCTTCACGTCTCACGGCCTCCCAATTTCGTCAAGTTAGTTCTGCCGCGGCGGTATCCCGTCTCCTGTCTCATTGACGGCCGGAGTGCGGTCGTCGATCGTTTACCGGGCCACAGGGCCCGCGAAGGAAGAGCATGAGTAAGAAACTGTATGTGGGCAACATCTCGTTCGACACGACGAACGAGGACCTGGCGGAAGCATTCGGCGCGCACGGAACCGTGACCAGCGCCCAAGTGATCATGGACCGTGAGACCGGTCGTAGCCGTGGGTTTGCATTTGTCGAAATGGCCGATGGCGGGGAGGCGGCTGTTGCCGCCATGAACGGCGCCAACTTCATGGGCCGCACGTTGACCGTCAACGAAGCCCGGCCACGCGAAGAGCGTCCGCGGGGCGGCGGCGGCTACGGTGGCGGCGGGGGTGGCGGAGGCGGCCGCGGTGGTCGCGGCGGCGGCGGAGGCGGCTACGGACGCGATCGCTACTAAACGTTCAACCCGGCATGGCTGAATTCGTCGCGAATTCAGCTCGCGCTGGCTGGAAAGTGGCTGAGTTCGGGTGAATTCAGCTCAAGAATGACGAATGACGAACGCGATTCGGCGTTGGTCATTCGTCATTCATCATTTACACTCTTGGCATGACGCCTTCCGCACCTTCCGACCTGATCGTCTCCGTCTCCGGGATCCGGGGAATCATTGGCCAATCGCTTTCGCCGGACATCGCTTGCCGATTCGCCAGCGCCCTGGGCACATACCTCAAGGGCGGCCGGGTCGTGCTCTCACGCGATAGCCGGCCCAGCGGCCGCATGCTTCGCTCCGCCATCGCCGCCGGCCTCACCGCCGCCGGCAGCTCCGTCGAAGACATTGGCATTTGCCCGACGCCGACTGTCGGCATCGCCGTCCGGCAACTTGGCGCCGCCGGCGGCATTCAAATCACGGCGAGCCACAATCCGGCGCCGTGGAATGGCCTCAAAATGTTCGGCTCGGACGGGGCAGTCCTTTCCGCGGAGCGCGGCAAGCAAGTTCAACAGCTCTTCGAGAACGGCCCGCTGAAATACGCCGGCTGGAACGGGATTGGCGATCTTCGGGCTCCGCCGGACGTGCTTGAAGAACATGCAAAACTCGCATGCGACGCGGTGAGTGCAGCCAGCATTCATGCCTCTGGGTTTCGCGTTTTGCTCGATGCCAACGGTGGGGCCGGCGGCCCGCTCGGCGCCAGTCTCTTACGGCAACTCGGCTGTGAAGTCGTTGAACTCGCGTGCGAAGCGGACGGCAACTTCGTTCACGAAGCCGAGCCGATCCCCGCCCATTTGGTCGATGTCGGCCCCCAGGTCGTGCGTTCCGAGGCCGCGGTCGGATTCGTGCTCGATCCCGATGCCGATCGGCTGGCATTGATCGACGAACAAGGCAATTGCGTCTCGGAGGAGATCACGCTCGCCTTGGCCGTGAAATATCGCCTGCAAGAGAAGCGCGGCCCGGTGGTCGTGAACATGAGCACGTCGCGCGTGATCGAGGACATCGCTCGCGAAGCCGGCTGCGAGTTTCTCCGTACGGCCGTCGGCGAAGCGAACGTCGTGGCCGGAATGCGGGCGGCGGGAGCGGTTATCGGCGGTGAAGGCAACGGCGGCGTGATCGATCCGCGGATCGGCTGGGTTCGCGACCCGTTCATCGGCATGGCGATGATCCTCAACTTGATGGCTGATTCGGGCCAGAAGCTCTCGGAATTGGTCGCATCGCTGCCCGCGTATGCGATGCTCAAGACGAAATACACGGTCCCCAAGGAAAAGCTCGTGGCCGCGCTGGACGCGGTCGAAAAGCATTGGCCGGACGCGAAGGTGAATCGCGTGGACGGTCTGCGTCTCGACTGGCCCGATCGCTGGGTCCACGTTCGCGCCAGCAATACGGAGCCAGCGGTCCGCGTCATCGCCGAAAGCCCGAGCGAGGCGGAGACGAAACGGCTGTGCGACGAAGCCGCGCATGCCTTGGAGGTAGAAAGTAGTTCCGCCGAGCCGAGGCGGACAGAACGCCCGCTGCCACGGCGACGCGGTGCCGCTCGGCTCGCGACACTGACTCCGATGCCCAGTAGGTCCGCCGAGCCGAGGCGGACGAGGCAGGTCCGCTGGGCGGTCGAGGTGGTGCCGCTCGGCTCGCGACACTGACTGAGATGCTCAAGTAGGTCCGCCGAGCCGAGGCGGACTCAGAAGTAGGTCAGCCGAGCCGAGGCGGACCAGACACGCCCGCTGCCACACTGCTCGGACTGGGTTTTCGGCAGCGCAGCAAAACTTCGCGCGTGCATCCGCCGTTTGCCGGTGGTATAAACTCATCGGCCTGCCCTCCTTCACCCTCGTCCGGAGAATTCACCATGCCTCTCCCTCAACGTCGCGATTTTCTTCAGACCGCTGCCGTCACCGGCGCCGCACTCGCTTTCTCTCCGCCGACCTCTGCCGCCGAAAGCCGGAAACTCGTACTCGGCATCATCGGCCCCGGCGGCATGGGCATGAACCATGTCCGCAACCTCATCAAGCGGCCTGACGTCGAGATCGCTTATGTCTGCGACGTGGACAAAAACCGTCTGGCGAACGCGGCCAAGACCGTGGAGGCGGGAACGAAGAAAGCCCCGAAGGCCGTCGGCGACATGCGGACTGTGCTGGATGACAAGGCGGTCGACGCTGTCTTCATTGCCACGCCGGACCACTGGCATGCGCCGGCCGCGATCCTGGCTCTTGACGCCGGAAAGCACGTCTACGTCGAAAAGCCGTGCTGCCACAACATCCGCGAAGGCCGACTGATGGCCGAAGCCGTCAAGCGCTCCGGCAAACTCTTGCAGGTCGGCACGCAAAGCCGCAGCACCGGCTTGCGTCCGCGAGGCGATGCAACGGCATCCACGGCGGTGAAATCGGCGAGATCCTCGTCGTCCAAGGCGTGGAACAGCCAGTTGCGCAAAAACATCGGCAAGACCAAGCCGGCCGATCCCCCCGCGTATCTCGACTACGACAACTGGTGCGGGCCGGCCCCGCTCGTGCCTTATCGCAAAAACATGCTGCCCGGCATCTGGCGCTGGTGGCGGGAACTTCGGCTGTGGCGACATCGGCAACGACGGCGTGCACGACATTGATGTCGCCGTCTGGGGCCTGGGAGCGACGACGCACCCGAGCCGAATCACTTGCCTGGGCGGCAAATACTTCTTTGACGACGATCAACAATTCCCGGATACGCAATATGCCATCTTCGAATATCCGGTCGAAGGGAAGCCAGGGGTCAACAAGCAATTGATTTTCGAACAGCGGATTTGGTCCCCCTATGTGCAGGAAGGCTACGAGAACGGCGCCGCGTTTTATGGCACGAAGGGAATGCTGATCATCGGCCACTCGGTGGGCTGGAAGCTATACGGTCCACGGAACAAACTGATCGGCGAGAAGACCGGGCGGGCCGATCTGGTTGCTCACCACACGAACTTCCTTGACAACGTTCGCGGCGAAGCCAAGACGCTGAACGCGGACATCATGGCCGGCCACCGGGCGGCGACGCTCGTGCATCTGGCCAATATCGGCGCTCGCGTAAATAAGGTGCTCGAATTCGATCCCAGAACGGAAACGATTACCAATGACGCGGAAGCCAACGGTCTCGTGAAACGCAAATATCGCGACCACTGGGGCACTCCGAAAGGAGTTTGAACAGAGGCCAGACAGTAGACACCAGACACAACGGCGGATGTCTGATGTCTGATGTCTATTGTCTGATGTCCGCAATCCGATTTGCTGTCTGTGGGCCGGCAATCCTACAATGGGGAAGCCCCACGAGATGCCCTTATGCGCTGGCTCACCGCCATTCCCGTTTATAACGAGGCTCGCCATGTCCAGGCGGTCCTCAATCAGGTTCGACGGGTTAGTTCCGATATCCTCGTGATCGACGACGGCTCAACCGATGAGACGCCGACGATTCTGAGCCGCGAGCCCGGTTTGCGCGTCATCACGCATCGTCCCAATCGCGGCTATGGAGCGGCAATCGCCTCCGCATTCCAGGCCTTCCTCGATTCGCATTTTGACGTCCTCGTGACGATGGACTGCGACGGCCAGCACGAGCCGAGCCGGATTCCCGTTCTTCTGGAAGCCATGCACAACGCGGACATTGTTTCCGGCAGCCGATACCTCCGCGATTTTCGCCAAGATTCGCCGGCCCCGGCCGACCGTCGTTCGATCAATGCCACGATTACGCGCGAAATCAACGCCCGGTATGGGCTGAAGCTCACGGACGCGTTCTGCGGCTTCAAGGCATACCGGCGTTGCGCAATCGAGGCTCTGCGCATCACCGAGGCGGGCTGGGGCATGCCGTTGCAGCTCTGGGTCCAGGCGGCCCATCTGGGATTACGTGTGAACGAGGTCGCCGTGCCGCGTCTGTATCTCGATCCCAAGCGGGCGTTTGGGGGCGTCCTGAACGATCCCAGAGCAGCGATTGGCCTATTATCGCCGAATACTCCTCGAATCCGAGCGAGCGGTTGCTCCGCCAGAATGTCCGACTTCCCTTCGGGTGTTGGGAGCCGTGCGCGTGACCGCCCGCTATCGCGCCCCGGCGGACGACGGCGGACTTGCTCATCCAACCGCCGCCGGATCGTTTGGGCGATCTCCTCACTGCCAATGCAACTCGACTCAACATTCGATCCTCGTATTCGCATTTCGGGCATCCCGCTGATCGAATTTCGACGGGCTGCCGTCGCAGGAAGTCTTAGACCTGGCACGGAGTTACACCGGCATGCCATCGCTCTGTCGGCGGACGCCGTCTATTCGTCGCCGGCCATCAGCCCGAGTTTTTCCATCCCGGCGTCTGGGTCAAGAACTTTCGTGCTCAACCGATTCGCCCGGCAACACGGCGGCATTCCGCTCAACCTCGTCGTCGACAACGATTCGATGCACACGCCAGCCGTGCGCGTGCCGCTGTTATCGGAGTCACCCCGAGCATGTTCACTCCATTCGCGATCGAATACGACCGACCCGGACATGAGCTTCCATACGAGGAATACGCAGTCGCCGACCGCAGCATCTTCGATTCGTTTCCCTGAACGGTTGGCGGACAAAACTCGGGCGTGGAAGCACGAAACGATGGCGTTCTCGGTCTGGCCGCGGCTCCAGCGGGAACTCGATCGCGGGGCCAATTTTGGCGAGAGCGTGTCACGCGTCCGACGCGCCATCGAACAAGCATTGGGGCATAGCCAATCTGGAATTGCCGGTTAGCAAGCTGGCCGAGCTACCAGGGCGTTCGCCCAGTTCGTCCATGCGATTCTGTCCGACTTGCCCCGCTTCGTCGATTGCTATAACGCGGCGATTCAGGCATTTCGAGTCGCCAATCATGTGCGGAGCCTGAATCACCCGGCGCCGGAACTCGCGCCGGACGGCGGCATCGAAGCCCCCTTTTGGGCATGGCAAGCCGGCTCGGCCCGCCGCCAACGACTTTTTCCGCGGCAACGGATCGCTGCTGGCCGGGGAACCGTGTGATTGGACCGTTGTCCCCGGACCCCGACGAATTCGCGAGCCACTGGAATGGCAAAGTCGACGGCGGTTGGAAGATTCGCCCGCGGGCGCTGACACTGACGCTCTTCGTCCGTTTGTGCGTGGCCGACATTTTCATTCACGGCATCGGCGGGGCGAAGTACGACGAAGTGACGGACGACATCATGCGGCGATTCTTCGGCATCGAACCGCCGGCGTATTCCGTCGTCAGCGCGACGCTGCGGTTGCCGCTACCGCGCTTTCCCGCGACCGAAGCCGATCTGCACGCCATGGAACGCCGCTTACGCGAACTCGAATGGAATCCGCAACGGTTTCCGGCAGCTCGAACGATATTCCCCGATCTGGTCGCGGCCAAAGCCCGATGGATTGCCGCGGAGCCAACGAAAACCGGCGAACGGCGGGACTGGTTTCGCCAGTTGCAAGAAGTCACTCGGGCGATGCGACCGGCGGTTGCCAAAGAGTTGCACGAGGCCGAGCAGTCCATCGAGCAGATCAGGGCCGAGTTAAACGCGAATGCGATTCTAGCCAATCGGGAATACGCCTGGCTGTTGTTCCCGGAGGAAACTCTGCGATCATTCTTTGCACACGTTCTCTAGCCGCAAAATCAGCTACGATATTCGATATCCCACCACTAACCGAAATTCTTCCATGCGATTGAATCGATTCCTGTTTCCCGTTTTCTTGTATTCTTCGCTTGCTCCCGTCCTCCATGCCGACAACGCGACGCTGGAGCAGATGAAGAAGGACCTCTATTTTCTCGCCAGCGACGAGTGCGAGGGCCGCGGTCTGAAGACTGAAGGGATCAACAAGGCGGCCGACTATATCGCCAAGGAATTCAAGGCTGCTGGGTTGAAGTCGCCATTCCCGAACGGTTACTTTCAGCCGTTCAGCGTCAAGGAATTCTTCCTGGAAGCCGGGCCGCACCATTTCACGCTCAACGGTGCCGAATTCGCTGGTCGTCGACCCGGCGTTCAACAAAGGCTTCACCGTCTCTGGTTTGAGCGGCAAGGGCACGGTGGGCGGCGGGCTGGCATTCGCCGGGTTTGGCATCACCAGCCCGAAATATGACGATTACAAGGACTCGACGTCAAGAACAAGATCGTCATCGTTCTTCGGCAAAACCCGCGCGCCGGGGCCAAGAAAGATCCGTTCTTCAGCGAAGAAGAGGTGCGCAAATACTCGCCGCTCTCGGAGAAAATCAAACTCGCTGCGAAGAATGGGGCGGCGGCAGTTGTGTTTGTCAACGATCGGGACATGGCGGGCAAGGAAGATCGCCTGATGACGTTCGACTACGCGAGCGACGACGGCAAGGTCGGCACGATCCCAGTCGTCCATGCCCATCGCGCGATCGTTGATCAGTTGCTCGCAGCCAGCGGGCCGCTCGCTCGCCGTCATCGAGGAGCAGATCGACAAATCGCTCAAGCCACTCAGCTTCGCCATCGATGGTTGGTCCGCCAAGGTGCAAACTTCGGTCGGCATCCGCGAAATCTCCACTGCAAGAACGTGGTTGGCTATGTCGAGGGGGCCGGTCCGCTGGCGAATGAGACGGTGGTCATTGGCGCATCACTACGACCATCTCGGCCGCGGCGAGCGCGGCACGCGCAAGCCCGGGCAGCACGGCGATTCACTACGGCGCCGACGACAACGCATCGGGGACAACGGCGCTGATCGAGCTGGCCCGTCGTTACGGAGCGCGTAAGGATCGCCAGGGCCGGCGTATTCTGTTCCTCTGCGTTTTCTGGCGAGGAACGCGGCTTGTTCGGCTCGCTGCACTATTGCGACAAGCCGGTGTTCCCGCTCGCGGATACGGTCGCCATGCTGAACATGGACATGGTCGGCCGCGCTGCGGCCGGACGACAAAACGAAAAAGGACAAGCTGACCGTTGGCGGCGTCGGCTCGGCGAAGAACTTTGAAAAGCTCCTCGACGACGAAAATGCCAAGGCCGGATTCAAAATCGACAAGGTGAAGAGCGGCACTGGCCCGAGCGACCACACGTCGTTCTATTTGTCGAAGGTGCCGGTTTACTTCTTCTTCACGGGCGATCACCCCGAATATCACACGCCCAAAGACCGGCCGGAGACGATCAATTTCCCCGGCATTCTCAAGGTGACCAACATGGTCGATGACCTGGCGACAACGATTGCCAGCGCCAAGGATCGTCCGGTCTACGTGGCGGGCATGGGCAGTACGACCTCGCGTGGTCCAAGCGGCCCGAAGCTCGGCGTCATGCCGCGTTACGACGATGCCGAGACCCGTGGCTTGGGAATCGAAGGAATCGTCCCTGGCGGGGCGGCCGAGGCGGCGGGCGTGAAAAAAGGCGACGTCATCATCGCCATCGGTGGCAAACCAGTGAAGAACATCCAGGACTACATGAAGGTGATGGCCGGCATGAAGCGCGGAGAGGAACTGGAATTAACGGTTGATCGCGATGGGAAGAAGCTGAAATTGAAGGCGGTGCCGCGATAATGATCGCCGCTTGCGGCGTAGCGAAGCGCCGCTACGCCGCAAGCGGCGTCCCCCGGGAGGCGCACACATGCCCACGAATCCGATTGTCATCGCCCATCACATTATCTGGACTTGTTACGGTACCTGGCTCCCGAACGATCCGCGTGGGTCAACATCAAAGACAATTCGATCCGATGCGATTGCCGAACTGGGCGAACTGCATTTCGGCCGGAAACGCGTTCAGCCACTCGGTCGCGACATTCGTGCCTTCTACGAATCGGCCCGCATAGTCCTGCGACATCCGATCCTGCCGCTGAACGAGCAAGCAAGAATCGCTGTTGGCGAGTCGTTCGCCAAGGTGATTGGCGATAACAAGCTGACCTGTTGGGCGTGCGCCATCATGCCAGATCACGTTCACATCTTGATCCGAAAGCACCGGCTGACGTTTGAGGAAATGTTGGAAAGCCTGAAGGACGATTCGGCGGCCAGCCTTCGTACGGCGGGACTGGCGCCGAGCGACCACCCGATCTGGACCGCCCATGGCGGCTGGAGTGTGTTTCAGGACCATCCTGATGATGTTCGCAGAACAATTGGTTACATTGAACGTAATCCCGATTCCTATCGGTTGCCGCGACAGGTTTATCCGTTTGTAGTCCCTTACGACAATTGGCCGTTGCATCCGGGGCATAGCCCCAACTCACCTTATGTCAAGGCATTGAAAGCCGTCGGCCGTTACCCCTGATCGCCGCTTGCGGCGTAGCGCGCACCGCTACGCCGCAAGCGGCGATCCCTACTTCCTCAATGACACACAAACAATTTCCTTGTCATTCCGCGCGAACATGCAGCCATCGGCAAACGCCGGGTGGCTCCAGACGACGTTCCTTCCAAATGCCGTCGTCGTTGCCTCCAGAATCTTCGCCCGGCTCACTTCCTCGTACCCCTTCGGCGACAGCCGGGCGATGATCAAGTCGCCCTTTTCAGTGAATAAGAAGAACCGGTCGCCGTTCTTGACGATGAATGCGCCGCCGGCATTGTTTGCCTTGCCGTCGAACGGCGCCGCCGATTCCCAGAGCCGCTCGCCCGTCGCCATCTTCACGCACCGCAAGTGGCCAGTTTGGTCGACGCCATACATGTATCCTTCTTCGACAACTGGCGTCGTTGTCATCGGGTAGAGGCCGGTCTTTTTGGTGCCACGCCAGAGTTCTTTCGCCGCGGGCTTGTCGGCGGCCAACTCGATCATCATGCCGTTGGCCCCTTCGCCGCCCGCATAGAGCAAATTGCCATCCTTCCGCGGCGACATGATCGACATCTTGTAATCGGTTGCCTTGAGCGGGAATTTCCAATTGGGCTTGCCGGTCTCTGGGTCGAGACTGTTGATCGACGTGGCATGCCAGACGATCAACTGTTTGACACCGCCCGCTTCGATCATCGTCGGGGCACTGTAGCCTTGCTCCTCGGCATTGATCGCCTTCCAGAGTTCTTTGCCGGTGTCCTTGTCGAACGCGACCACGCAACTCCCCTCACCCCCGACGACGCAGAACAGCTTGTTGCCATCAACGAGCGGATGACTCGCATACCCCCAGAGGGCGGTCTTGGCGCCGTAATCCTTCTTAAAGTCCTTGGTCCAGATGGGGGTTCCCTTGACAGCATCGAGGCAGGTGAGATTGCCTTCGGTGCCGAGGAAATAGACCTTGCCGCTGCTCACGGTTGGCGTGCATCGCGGGCCGATCGGATAGGAGACGGTGTAATTGCAGTCGTACTCGTATTTCCAAACCGGCTCGCCGGTTTTGGCGTCGAGGCAGTGCAGACGTTCCTTCCCCTTGAAGTTGGTGCGGTCGTAGACCTCTTTCTTGACGCTCCCCTCGGTCAAGTAATCGGCGACGTAGACTTTGCCGCCGGCAACCGCGGGCCCGCTGAAGCCGCCCGAAATCTTCGCTCGCCAAAGGATCTTCGGCCCACCTTCGGGGAACTTATCGATGATGCCGGTCTCGCGCCAGACGCTATCGCGCTTGGGGCCGAGCCACTGCGGCCAGTCATCGGCGAGGGCGGAGGAGATGAATGCGGCGAGGGCGAGCGAGGCCAGGAGATTACGCATAGGAGGTCCTTTCGCTGGTTGGAGTTTTGTAGTGAACTGAACTCCGAAGGGGGTTGTGCGATTATCGAACAATCGTTATTGCGAAGATGGGGAACATTCTGCGAGCGAATGGCGATGACATACAGACGATGCTTGCCGCTCGCTCTCATTCTCCTTAACGGATGTGTAACAATTACCTGCCAACCACCAGAAGATTGGCTCATTAACGACCCGGATGTGTACGGCGTCAGGCGCATCCGACCAGGAATGTCGAAGAACGAAGTGGATGAAATACTGAAGTCACAAGGGAGCCCCAGTCCAGCCGTTGGCTTGTTCATGAACAGCGATCAGCAATACCGCGAGGCCGACCTTTCCGTGAGGTTCGACGGGCCGCGCGGCGACGTGAAGTCATGTTCAACTATACAGATCACTACGACCGGCGGAGAAGCTGCGAAGTTTTCGGATAGCGAGCTATCGTGCATGTTGTTTCCTGGACTTTCGCCGCAAGAAGTCGCGAAACGCATTGGACCGCCAGCCTCAGGATACCTGAAGGAAAACGGCACGACCATAACGGTTCATCCTCAGCCCGGAATTGAAATCACATACGAGCACGAAAAAATGCGGAGTTGGCGGCGAGTCCATTTCTATAAGCCGACCGAGAAAACCGACTAAGGCGCTTCAAAGCACACTGTCGGGGGAGTGAAGCGACGCGGAAATCCCGTAGATTTGCCGACCGCTGTAACATCCGGCGCCGCCTTCGCTGACGCTTCAGGCTCCGCCTCTACTCCGGACGTTACTCACGATTCCAAGCTCCATCGCACCAGTAGCCCGATTGCAACGGCCACTGCGATCAGCAACAGCCAGCGCAACCCCCTCCAGGCACGGCTGCCAAATTCCTTCCGCATAGCCTCCAGCACCGCCTGTTCGGTTCGATCCGACTCCTCCGACACGTCCGCGCCTTCGGGCCAGATGTGGAAGCCGCCACGGTCGGTGAACAGACCGGCGAGCTGCCGGATCTCCCACACGCCCCAAATGCCGTGGCCGTCGTTGACGCCGCGGTACTTGACCGAGTGCTTGCCGACGTACTGCTTGGTCCATTCGCACTCACCAGTGGCGATGCTGTAGGTGCCGTCGATGGTGTACGAGCCGACACGGTCATAACCGCGGCCGGTCATTTCACCGCGTGAATACGTGATCGCCACGTCGGTCGCGTTCCGTCCCGGCAGCCAGAACTGCAAGAAATAGCCGGTCCACGAACCGCTGGGAAAACGGGAATCGAGTTCGAGGTTCGCCAATGTTTGTTCGTTCACGGAATCACCCAGATCGAACGAAGGGAACGGATAAGCGCACTGGTCAGCCGCGGTCGATCATCTTCATCGCCTGGTCAGAATACCGGTTGCCGGCGACTGGCGGCAGCGATTCTTCCAGGTATTTACGATCTTGTTGCGTGAGCACGACGTTGGCCGCGGCGACGTTTTCGCGCAGGAACTTCCGCCTCTTCGTGCCGGGGATCGGCACGATGTCCTCGCCGCGATCGAGCAGCCACGCCAGAGCGAGCTGGCCCGGCGTCAGTCCTTTCTGGTCCGCCAACACCTTCATCGCTTCGACGCAATTCATGTTGCGATCGAAGTTCTCTCCCTGAAACCGCGGCACACCGCGGCGGTTATCGTTGTCGACGGCATATTCCTCGGCTCGCTTCACCTGTCCGGTAATCAAGCCGCGGCCGAGCGGGCTATAAGGCACAAAGCCGATCCCAAGTTCCCGGCAAGTCGGCAAGACAGCGGCCTCGACTTCGCGCTCGAAGAGCGAGTATTCCGATTGCAAAGCGCTGATGGGATGCACCTTCATCGCTCGGCGCAGTGTCGTTGGCCCCGCTTCCGAAAGGCCGAGGTAGCGTACCTTGCCGGCCCGCACGAATTCGGCCATGACGCCAACGACATCTTCGATCGGCACGTTCGGATCGACGCGGTGTTGATAGAGCAAGTCGATGTAATCGGTATCGAGGCGCTTGAGCGAAGCGTTGACGACTTCGCGAATGTGCTCGGGTCGGCTGTCAGCGCCGGAAATGACACCCGCTTCATTGAATACGAAGCCGAACTTGGTGGCGATGACCACCTGGTCTCGCTTGCCCTTTAACGCTTTGCCGACGAGGATTTCGTTGGTGAATGGACCATACACTTCCGCGGTATCGAAGAAGTTGACGCCCAGGTCGATCGCCTCGTGAATCGTGGCAATCGACTCGGTCTCGTTGCGATCGGTGCCATAGGCCCAGGTCATCCCCATGCACCCGAGACCGAGTGCGGAAACGGTGAGTCCCTGCGTGCCGAGCTTGCGTTGTTGCATGACATGTCCTCGATGTAGCAGGCACGCTCCGCGTGCCGTCGTTCGGCACACGAAGCGTGCCTGCTACATTTTTCAAATGCGCTGCACCACGTCTTCCGTTTTGAATCGCACCTTGGGGGAATTCGCATATTTGTCTTCAGGCGACCGATACCCGGCCGCACAGGCGACCACGGTCCGAAAACCCTGCGCCGCGATCCCCAGTTCCTCGTCGTACTTGGCAGGGTCGATTCCTTCCATGGGACAGGTGTCGACTCCCATTACTGCCGCACACGCCATGAATTGCCCGAGTGCGATGTACGCCTGTCGGGTCGCCCACTCGTTGATGTCGAAGGGCGGATTGGTCAGCGAGCCCATCATGACCTTCTTGTAGCCGGCCAGGGCTTCCGGCGACTGGCCGCGAACCTCGGCGGTCCGGGCGATATGGCGGTCGATGTCCGCCTCGGCGAGGTTGGCCCGGATCGCCAGGACCACCATGTGCGAACAATCCTGCGACTGCTTTTGGCCCCAGGAATGGGCAGGCAATTTTGCCTTGACGGCCGGATCGGTGATCACAAAGAATTTCCACGGCTGCAATCCAAAGCTGGATGGGGTCAGCACCAATGCTTGCTCCAAGGCATCCCAAGTCTCCGGCGGGATTTTGCGCGTGGAATCGAACTTCTTGGTCGCATAGCGCCAGCGAAGTTGCGCGACGACGGTCTCGGGGGGAACGGTTGGCATGGTGGTCCTGGCGATCTTATTGACGGCTGCGCGGTCAATGTCCCGCCGAGGAAAAGAGGATTAGGATTACGATGAGGACTAGGATCAGGAAGAGGACTAAGAGCAGGATTAGGAGTCAGAGAGGGAGAGCCAGATGCTCGCCGGGCCGCTTCTGGTCCTACTCCTTCTCTTGATCTTGCTCTTAGTCCTCTTCCTGATCCTAGTCCTCATCTTACTCCTACTCTGCTTCGCAGCGGATCTCCGTCGTGGCGCAATGGCAGCGCAGCGGTCAATAGCAATGGACAATGATCATTGATAGCAGTCGTGCGTCCTGATGGGCGGGACGATCCGTACAGTTCAACTGGAAGGCAAAGTCGACTTCGGCACGCCAGAACGGTGGCGCGGCTCGCCCGGAGATGGCCCGAATCCGTGTTTCGTTGCAATTTCGTTGCAGAATTGACCTGTTTCGTTGCAAAAAAGTGTCAATTCGTTGCAATGGGGTGTGGGAGTGTGCGCAACGAATGGGCCACTCTGCCTGCCCCGCCAATTCATATGGAGTGGCCCGCTGGCAACCAAGTTCGCGCTCAGCTACCGGGTCGCACTCGGGCCATCGCTCCTGCTCCGACAAACATCCATGCGGCCGCATAGACGAACGAAAACTCCGGCCGCCATGCCAGCAAGAAACCGACTACCAGGCTCGCCGCGAAGTCGCCGATTCCATTGACAAATCCGAGCGCTCCGTAGGCCGTCCCCCGCCGCGTTTTGTCGGGAATCAGGTCGGCGGTCATTGCTCCTTCGAGAGCTTCCTGGAATGCGATGTAGATTCCGGACAACACGAAGAGAATCGCCACGACGGCAATCGATCCCCAGTGCCAAAGAAATGCCGCTCCGAAACCGAGCATGACGCTGGCGCCGAGCAAATATCCCACAATCAACAACCCGCGGCGGCCAATGCGGTCGCTCAGCGCGCCGATTGGGTACGATGCCAGCGCCTGCCATGTGTTCCGTGTCGCATACAGGATCGGGCCGATGACGAGAGCGAATTCCTGTCCGTAAGTCGGCGTCAACAGGCTAATGGAGGCCAATATGAGTAGAGAATGATTGAAATCGCCCATGCCGAAGATGCCGACCGCCAGGAGATAGCGACGATAAGGTTTCGGCAACTCGGTCAGGGATTCGCGAAAGCGCAGGGCGGGCCGCGGAGTGAAGCGTTGCTCGCGGACCATGAGCAGGAAGACCAGCGCGGCGCCGACGCCAGGAATCAGCGTCAGCAAGAAGGCAACGCGATGCGGGGCGGCGACGACATTGAGAATGTTGGCCGGTAGCGTGGCAATCAACACGGCTCCGAGGAGCGGGCCGAGCACGGCGCCGATCGTGTCGCCGGCCCGGTGAAAGCCAAACGCTCGGCCAATGGCCTGCGGCGGCACCGAGTCGGAGAGAATCGCATCGCGAAGCGGCCCGCGCAGCCCCTTGCCAATCCACGCGAGCGACTTGCCCAGCAAGATCAATGGCCAGCCAAAGGCGAAAGCGAACAGCGAGATCGAAACGCCGGTGAGAGCGTAGCCCGAAACGACCAGTCCCTTGCGTTTGCCAATCTGGTCGGAATAGTACCCGACGCCGAGCTTGACGAAATTCGCGAGCGCATCGCCGGTTCCCTCGACGATACCGAGGAACCATTGCGGAATATTGAGCAGAACGATAAAGCCGGCCAGCAGGCTCGTAGCCATCTCGTAGGCAACATCGGACAGCAGGCTCGTGAGCCCAGCTCCGATGACGGTTCGATTGAGCCAACTGATTGGTCGCGGTGGTTCGCTCATACCTGGCGCACCTGCCGCCAGCGTTCACGAACCTGATCCGGCGTCGCCGTGCCGGTCACGCCGATCTGCTGAATCGTGATCGATGCGACGAGATTACCAAACGCCGCCGCCTGCTCGTAGGTCGCCCCGGCCACGACAGCACAGGCGATTGCCGCGCTTGTGCTGTCGCCGGCCCCGACGATGTCGATGGGGCCGTTTACGGGATATGCAGGAATATGAACCTGCTCGCCATCGGGCGAAAACAAATCGATCCCCACTTCGCCAAGAGTCTGAAAGACATGCCGGCCGATTGCCTTAGCGAATTCTGATGGGCCTCCGGGATACGCTGCCGCCTCGCGTTCGTTTGGCTTGACGTAGACCCGGCGAAACTCGCGGATTCTTTCACGGCTATCGGCGAGAACGAACCGCTTCGGCTCGGCTCCCGCGAGAGCGGCAACATGCTGGCGCACGCGATCGGTGACGACGCCGCAGTTCGCCTCGCTCACCTGATCGAGCACGATCAGCGCATCAATCTCGTTCCAAATTGCGTCGAGATACTCGATCAAAATCTTCTCGACCGCAAGCGAGGTGGGTGTGCGGTTCTTGATGTCGAGGCGATTCAATTCCCGCGGCTGCTCGCCAGTTCGCACGAGGATCGGTTTCGTGTAGGTCGGTGTGTGGCGGCTGGGGGCGACAAGCAAACCGCGCTTCGTTTGGACCGCGGGCAATTTGGCGAGCGCTTGCTGAAGTTCATAGCCCTCGCCGTCATCACCGTAGAACGCGATCGGCCGGATTGTTCCAACGCCAAGCGACGCCAGGTTATTGACGACGGTGCCAAGGGCTCCGGGATAAGAGCGAACATGAACAACCTGATACGCATCAAGGCCGGTTTCGATCGATGGCTCGGTCAGCGCATCATCAATGTCGAGGTAGCGGTCCAGGAAAAGGTCGCCAAGAACGCCGATGCGCCGCGTCGGCAATGCGGAGAGGATCTGATCGATGAGAGAGTCGGAGAGCATATCGCTGTTACCATCTATCGCGCGGCGGCCAACTCGCCTGCTTGCTCGACGAACGGTCGTAGCCGCTCCCATTGCTCTTCCCAGAATCGCAATTCGCCGGGGTCACAACGGGCCGCAAATGAAGGGCGTTCAACATCCCAGTAGTACTGAAGTCGGTCGGCCGAATAGTCTGCAATCAAATCGGGAAGGTTGTGGAGGTGGTCCGCATCCATCGCACAGCGCTCGGCATGGCCTGCCCAGCCCGCGGCACGACAGGCGAGCAATCCATGATGCAGGATGTCGAGCAAGACCTCGGCGATCGGAGACGGACACATCATGTCTATACCACGGGTAAGTCCAGGATCGAATCGACGGTTGCGGGAACCGGGAAGTCGATGACCTTTACATTGATCATTTTACTATCCTCGGCGGCGATACGCACGGCGTGATGGCCATCGAAGATGACTCCCTCGATAGTGACCTGGATCGGCGTATGTCGCCGCGTTCCCGATCGAACAAGTCTGCGCTGGAAACTGAGGCGCCTCGAGACAAGTCGGAACGCGAAGGCAACAGACTCAAAGGGTCAACCCCAGTCTGGGTCTGTCCCGCGGAGACAGTAATTGGGTTACGCCAGCCGGGCGGTGGCATTGGCTATTCCGGATAGTTACATCGGGAGACCCGGATGTCCGCTACGCTTCTCCGCCGGCCGTTGCAGCGGGGTGCGCGTTCCTGAAGAACTCGATTATTCTCCACCCGTCCCGCTTGTCGCAACCTCCGCCCCAGGAGCGAATCCCCTGCGCAGAGTGTTCTCCGTTATTACCCGGGGCACCATGAATTGCAAGAGATAATCGGGCCCGCCGGCCTTGGAGCCGATGCCGCTGAGCTTGAAGCCGCCGAACGGCTGGCGATCGACCAGGGCGCCCGTGCATCTTGCGGTTGATGTACAGGTTGCCGACGCGGAAGCGCCGACGCACGGTGTCGATGTTCCGGGGCTGCGCGAAAAGAACCCACCAGTCAGCGCGTACTTGGTTCCGTTCGCAATTTCGAGGGCGTGATCCAGGTCGCGGGCTTTGATAACCGAGAGCACGGGACCAAAAATCTCTTCCTGGGCGATGGTCGCGGTCGGCGAGACCTCGGCGAAAATGTGTGGAGCGATGTAGTACCCTTCGCCCTGGAGCGAGCCGAGTTCGCCGGCATAGGCGAGACGAGCTTCGCGCTTGCCGGTTTCGATCATCTCTTCGATCTTGGCCTTCGCCTTGTCGTCGATCACCGGGCCGACCGAACAGCCGGGCGATTCCGCGGGGGCGATGGTCAGACTGCGTGTCGCTTCGATGAGCCGGGCCAAGAATGCCTCATACACCGGTTCGAGAACCACGGCTCGCGAACAGGCAGAACACTTCTGACCCTGATAACCAAAGGCGCTATCGACGACGCCTTTCACGGCCTCGTCCAGATCCGCGTCCGAATCGATGATCACCGCGTTCTTACCGCCCATCTCGGCGAGTGACGCGCTTGACATGATCTTGCCCGGGGGCGGTCTTGGAAGCAGTCTCATTCATCCACAAGCCCACGCCGAGCGAACCGGTGAACGCGATCATCGCCACGTCCGGATGACTCACGATCGCTGGCCCGATCTCACGACCAACGCCGGGCAAGAAATTCGCCACACCTTTTGGCACCCCCGCCTCCTGTATGACCTCCATCAGCTTGGCGCCAATGATGGCCGACGGCTCGGCCGGCTTCAGGATAATCGTGTTGCCCGTGACGAGCGCCGCCGTCGCCATGCCGGTCAAAATCGCAAGGGGGAAATTCCATGGAGCGACGATGAAGGCGACCCCCCGCGGTTCGTAGAAGTATTCGTTCTCTTCGCCGGGCACGTCGCGGCGCTGGGGGGTGCTCAATCGAACCATCTCGGCGGCGTAGTATTCGCAGAAGTCGATCGCTTCGCAGACGTCCGCATCGGATTCGCGCCAGGCCTTGCCAGTTTCGTGAACTATCCAGGCGGCCAGCTCGAATCGCCGTTCGCGAAAGCCGCGGGCTATCTTGCGAAGGTACTCGGCACGCACGGCCGGATCGGTGTCCCGCCATTCCGGAAACGCGTCTTTGGCAGCCCGAATTGCCTGTTCCGCATGAGCAATCGTCGCCTTGCCAACATTGCCGATGATCTGCGAATTGTGCGACGGGTTCCGCGAGGCGACTGTTTCCGGTGTGGTGATCGCTTCGCCATTGATGACCAACGGATAGGTGCGGCCGAATTCGCCTTGCACCCGATCGACGGCCGCTTGCATCCTGCGGCGAACATCTTCCTGCGAGAAGTCGGACGGCGGCTCATTGCGGAAGTGAGGTGCGTGGACACCGTTGCCGTCGCTTGCGCTTCCGGCTCTGAACCGTTGGACGGGATTCATCAATAGCGCCTCCTCGGGAATGCTCCCGGCTTCGGTAGCCCGCAGGAACGACTCGTTGGATGTGTTTTCCAGTAGCCGGCGGACCAGGTATGCCATGCCCGGCAACAGTTGCCCATACGGCGTGTAGATGCGCACTCGGCGGCCGAGCCGGACAAGCACATCCTTGAATTCGTCGCCCATGCCATAGAGCATCTGGAATTCGTAGCTGTCCGGCGGAACGCCCAGTTGCTCGGCGATCGCCAGCGCCGCGGCGATACTGCGAACGTTGTGTGTGCCAAAGGCCGCTCGCAACCAGTCGTGATTCTCCAGAAGCAGTCGGGCACAGCGTTCGTAGCAGGCGTCCGAGTGCCATTTCCGCGTCCAGACCGGCACCGGCCAGTCGTTTTGGGCGGCAATGATGGTTTCGTAGTCCCAGTACGCGCCTTTCACCAGGCGAACCCAGACGGGAGTGCCACGCGCTTTTGACCAGTCGAGCAGTTCGCCTAGATCGCGTTCCGTGTCGGTCAAGTATGCCTGGATGGCGATGCCGACGTCCGCCCAATCGCGGTACTCGGTTTCTTCGAGGATCTCGCGGAAGATGCGGAGAGTCGTGTCCTTGAAGGCGTGCTGCTCCATATCGAAATTGACAAACGCACCCGTCGAGCGGGCTGCCGACAGAATCGGCCGCAATCGTCGTCGAACGACCCGGCTTGTCCCCTCGGGATCAATCGGATCGAATTGGCTGTACAGCGCCGAGAGCTTGACCGATACGTTCACTCGTGGGACCGGGCCCAGATGATCGCGGTCGATAATGGGGATTTCGGGCAGGGGATTGATTTCGCGCGTGAGGCCGTCGATCAGTTCGAGATACTGCTTTTGGACCGCATCCGCTTCCGCCTCGGTGATCGTTGCTTCGCCGAGCAAATCCACGGTAAAGGCGAGCGATTTGTCGCGCAATCGCTTGACCGATTGAACCGCTTCCGCAACGTTGGAACCGGCGATGAACCGGCGGGCGAGATGCTCCGCATTCCACTTGGCGGATTTCGCCAACAGCCGGCCGCCGAGCCCGCGCTCGGGGAGCAATTGCACCGCGTAGCGTAGCCACCAGGGGACGGAATTGCCGGCCTCGCCAAGGTATTCGCGGAGATGGCTGGCAATCGCCGCCGGATCGTGCAAACGCGGCAACGCATCGACGAAGCGAAAGAGTTGGATTTTGAGCGGCTCGGCGCTCATGGTCCAGTCCATCAACAATTGGTCGACCCAAGCGGGGGTGAAGGCCTGTGGTCCCTGGCGTTCGACGCGCGCGAAGATCTCCCGTCCATAGGTCATGGTTCGCTGTTCGAGGTCGCTGGCCGCCGTCACGTTGTTTCCCTCTGATGCCTTCACCCGTAAGATTCTCCCACGACTGTAACGTAGGGGGCGATCACGTGGCGACGATCTCTTCGATCGGGAAATACCAAATCGTCACCACGCTCGGCAAAGGCGCTCATAGCACTATTTTACACATCCGCCGGGCCGCCGATTCGCGCGAGTATGCTCTCAAGATCGTGACAGTAGGCAACCCCGGCGAGCAGAAATTCCTCGATCAGGTCAAGCACGAGTTCGAGGTGGCGCAAAAACTGGGACATCCCAATCTCATCAAGATTTACTGCCTCGAACTCAAGCGCAACTGGCTATTCCGGGTCCGCCGGGCCGAGATGCTCATCGAATATGTCAACGGCAAGACGCTCGATGCGATCCCGATCGCGCAGGACCAGCTGGTGCTGGTATTCGCGCAAATTGCCGCTGGCCTGGCGCATATGCATCGCCGCGGGGTATTTCACGCGGACTTGAAGCCCAACAACGTCTTGTACGGCAAACGCGGAGAAGTGAAGATCATCGACTACGGACTCGCATGGATCAAAGGCCAGCCGAAGGATCGAGTCCAGGGCACTCCCGAGTACATGGCGCCCGAAACGGTTCGAAGCAAGGTCATCAACGAACGCACCGACATCTACAACTTTGGCGCGACCATGTACCGGCTGACCACCCTCAAGCTGCCGCCCCCAGCGATTGCCGGCGCCGAATCCGTGCGAATGAATGCCAAGTCCTTTTCGTCGATGTTGACGCCGGTCGGCGAGTTAAATAAAGCGGCGCCGAAATCGCTCTGCGATCTGATCCACAAGTGCCTCTCCTATGATCCCGATCGTCGGCCGGAACGCATGGGTCTGATTCTGGAAGGACTCCAACAAATCGCAGCCGAGTTGGGCACACCGATCAGCCATGATGAATGAAGTGAATCATTGGACCGAGCAGAATGCCAATGAACGACCTCCGGAATCTCTGTGGCAGGAGATGACCGGAGGTCGACGCTTTCCAAACACCGTTACTTCACAACCGCCCGTTTCGGATACGGCGGCCGCTTATCTTCCTTGGGCGGATGCTCCTTGAGTGCTTTGAGCGCCAAGGCAATCGCCTTCTCCAGTTGCGGATCCTTGCCGGCCACATAATCCTTGGGCCAAATGTCGACATCGTAGTCCGGCGGAATGCCGACGTTCTCAACGCCGAAGCCTTCCTCCGGTGTCCAGAATGCAAAGCCCGGCGCCGTGACGTTTCCACCGTCCATGAGCGTCGGGTATTGGCCAATGCCGACCAGTCCTCCCCATGTCCGCTTGCCCACTAGCGGGCCGACCTTGAAATGCCGAAACATCCACGGCAGCATGTCGCCGCCCGAGCCGGCGCCTTCGTCGATCAGCATGACCTTGGGTCCGAAGACCGCAGCACTCGGCGTGCGCCAGTCGGCGCCGTAACGCGGCGCCCACCGGCTCATCGGCTGCTTACGCAACAGGTCGATGTAGTAGTCGGCGATCTGCCCACCGCTGTTGAATCGCTCGTCGATGATCAGCGCGTCTTTATCGACTTGCGGGAAGAAGTAGCGCTTGAAATAGGTCAAGCCCTGGAATGCGGTGTCGGGCACGTAGACGTAGCCGACCTTACCGTTGGTCGCTTTCTCGACCTTGCGAAGATTGCCTTCGATCCACTCCATGTTGCGCAGGGCATATTCGCTTTCGAGTGGCTCGACGCTCACAGTGCGGCTGCCTTTGCCATCGGGATTCGGACCGACGGCGATTTCGATCGTCTTGCCCGCCGTGTTCTCGAACAGCGAGTACAACTCGGTCGGCGGCTTGAGATCCGTCCCATTGACCGCGAGCAGGTACTCGCCTTCCTTGACGTTGACTCCGGGGGCGGTCAGCGGGCTCCGAAGCTGCGGCGTCCAATTGAGTCCGCCATAAATCTTTTTGAAGCGATACCGCCCGTTGGCGATCTCGTAGTCGGCAGCGAGCAAGCCGCCCTTGACGCGCTTGGCTTCGTACATCCGCTCGCCCGGCCGGGTGTAGCTGTGCCCGACAGCGAGTTCGGAAAGCATCCAGCGGATCACCTTGTACAGGTCGCCGCCGCTCGTCAGATGGGGCAGAAACTGCTGATATTTCTTCTCAATCGTGGGCCAGTCGTTCCCATGCATGTTGGGGTCGTAGAAGAAATCGCGGTTGACGCGCCAGGCTTCGTGCAAGATCTGTTTCCACTCGTCCTGCGGCACCACCTTGACTTCAATCGCATCGAGCCTGAGCACCTTGGCATCGCCCGATCCGCTGGCCCCGGCCGGCTCGGCCGATCCCCGCGATCGTCGGCCACCGCCGAATGATCCTCCAACGAGAGCAGCCAGACCGCTGGGTCCGCCGCCGCCCGTCGAACTGATGACCCAGGTCCGCTCGCCGCCGCGCCCGCCGCCGGTGGCGTAGAGCATCTTGCGGCCATCGGGGGTCAACTCAAACGTGGTGACTCCTTGCTGAACCGAATCGCTCTTGCGCTTGTCGAGGTCGTAGCGAGTGACCGTGCCGCCACTCGGTCCCGCGCGGCGATCGGCGCTCGGTTCCGGGCGCGACAGGTAATACACCTGGCCAGCAGCGCCGGCTTGGAGGCTGCTGAACGTACCCTGCTGAATGGGGAACGACAGAATCCGTTGATCAATGCCGTCGAAGTCGATCTTGAATCCGTCCTTTTTGCCTGTGCTCTTGGGCTCCTCGCCTCCTCCCCGTTTGGCTTTTGGTTGTTCATCCTCATTGCCCGCGATTCGCGGCCGGGGATTCTTTTTCGGTGTTTCGCCTTTCTCTTCATCCGTTTCTTTCAAGAACGGCGACGGCAAATCCTTGCGCAGAACGACCAGTTGCAGTGACCAGCGTGGCGAACGCGTGTCGTCCGACGATTGCATAAAGCCGTGCTTGCTCATGCCCGTGTCAGTCGAGCCGAGGAAATAGAGGTATTTGCCGGATGCGTCGAAGACCGGATCGACCGCCTCCGTGAGGCCGTCGGTAATCGGGAACGACTTGTCCTTCTCGACCGAATAAACCCAAGCCCGGCTGATGTGCGCCGGGGTGTCCATCGAATAGGCCACCCACTTCGAGTCCGGCGACCAACTCGAAACCACGAGCCCGCGGCCAAACCCGCATTGCGGCTCGACGATCCTGGTAATCTTGCCACTCGCGACATCGACGACGTATAGCGCGGACGAGTTATCCTGGTAAAGCAGCTTCTTGGAATCGCGTGACCAAACCGGGCTGACGTAATAGCCGGTACCCCTCAGTTTGATCGCCCGCGGTTTCCCTTTGCCATCCTGATGGCCCAGAACGAGTTCGTATTCGCCGGACGCGTCGGAGAAGTAAGCAATCGTCTTGCCATCGGGCGACCAGACCGGATCACGCTCATAAACGCCCGGCGAATTGGTCAGGTTTCGCGGATCACCCTTCTCGGCGGGCACCGTGATGATTTCACCGCGAAATTCCGCGACGGCTCGCACTCCGCTCGGCGAAACGGCGACGGCCCGAACGTACTTGGCTCCCTTCGCAAAATGGGGCCGGGTTTCCACCAGGTCGGCGGCGATGCCGATTTTCAGTCGCTGCGACTCTGGCGAATCAGGATTCAGCGTGTGCAAGTAGCCGGCCTGTTCAAAAATGATCGTGCCGGCGCCGGCGCTGATATCGAGGACCGGGAAATCGGAAAACCGCGTAAGCTGCCGCGGCTCTTTCGCTCCGGGCTCGAATGAGTAAATGTTGTACTCGCCATTGCGATCCGACCGGAAGAACAAGCGATTGCCGATCCATTGCGGATCGAGGTCGTTGCAACGATTCTTCGGCTGCGTGATTTCAACGGTTTCGTGATCCTTGACCGAATAGATCCAGATTCGCGAATGCGTGCCCCCTCGATAATGCTTCCACTGAGCGGTCGCATCGCGAACGGGGCAGTAGGCGATGTACTGGCCGTCGGGCGAGTAGGCGGCTTCGAAGCCCCAGGGGATCGGCAGTTGCGTTGGCA
Organism: uncultured Gemmataceae bacterium; assembly: GCA_963773845.1. GTDB lineage: Bacteria > Planctomycetota > Planctomycetia > Gemmatales > Gemmataceae > SIAJ01. Next base: position 439,310 of record CAVZCU010000009.1, on the reverse strand, counting down.
TGCCCCCTTCGAGCGGAACGGTGAACAATTGCGAATGCCGATTGCTGAACACATAGCGATTCGAGTTGAACAGAATCGCCTGGCCATCCGGCGTGAAGCCGCGAACGATGTCCGCGCCGGGATGATAGGTCAATCGCTTCGGCACGCCGCCCGTGACCGGGATTGTGTAAACGTCGGTGTTGCCCTCGTACTGAGCGCTGAAGGCGATTAGACCGCCATCGGGCGAGAAGCACGGATAAGTCTCGACGCCGATGTCGCTCGTCAGCCGGCGGGGATTCTTCCCATCGCGGTCGGCGATCCAGAGATCGTCGGCATAGACGAACGCGATGTGCTTGGCGGAGATCGCCGGCATCGAGAGCAGTCGCGTGTCATTCGGATCGACCGCGAAACCGAGCGGAGTCAGGATCAGGAGGGCGAGGAGCGTGGCCAGAGTTCGTGCGGCCATGAGTACCTCCGGGTGCGAATTCGGAAAAAAGATGAGGCGTGGGGAATGATACGCGTGGGTGACGGGGAGCGGCTATGAGGAACGGAACTATTGAGAAATGCCGGCCGGATTGACGCGACGTGTAAGACGGATTGCCAATCCGTCCTATTGACGGCCGCATAGCCATCAGCACGACACGTCGAGCATTCGGACGGCAATGTTCGCATTGGCAACCGACGGCGAGGATTCGGTGCGCTGACGCAATCCCGCTCGCTCGCGATCAAAACGCCTGTTGCAGGCCCCACCAGAACTGGAGACCGGTATTGGTGTCGATCGCTTGTGCCGCGTCAATCCGGATTGTTGCTCGTTCCAGGAAGCGGAAGAACGAGAGGTCGAAACGCAGTCCCAATCCCAGGGCATGAGCGACCGGGCCTTGCGACTGGTGATTCACATACATGTCGCCGACGTCGTAGAACGGCGCCAGATAGACATTCTCGATCCGGACGATCCGATCGAACAGATCAACATCCATATGGGGGCATATGGGAAGTCGAACCTCGGCACTGCCGACCCACATGCAACTTCCCTGACGCTCGGTGTAATCGAAACCGCGGAAGAGGTTGGCGCCACCCAGAGTGAACAGCCGGCCATTCTTGGGAAATCCAATCCCGCCGAATGCGCGAAGCGCGAACTTCACGTCCGAGAACCAGCCCATCCCCTCGGGAGGCGAAGTCACCCACGACGCTTGACCCCAAGCCATTCCCGACAAATCCTGTTCGCCGAATAAGGGCAGCCCCAAGGCGGCATTGGCGTCGAGGCGGAAGCCTTGCTCGGGATCCCAGTATGGCACGTAGGTTTCCCGATAATACCGCACGCCGATGGTCGTCAATGGGTCAACTTTCTCACCGAGCAACGGGTTCCGCGGCTCGGGAAGCCAGTGGTCCTGGTAGGCGATGTATTGATCGATGAATTCGCGTGGCAGCCAGTACAAGCTGGGTGTGTCTTGGATGATGTGGCGCATCCATACAACGGCCCGATCGGGACGGAATTGATCGTCGGCCAGAAATGGCGCGATGCTCTTTTCGATGTTGAAGCCCACTTCCGACTTCGGGAATGGATAATGCGAAATGAGCCCGTCGGCGCCGAGGGCGACGTCGCCGAATGTCGGACGATAGCCCGCATATACGCCGCCACGGAATTCCTCTTCGCGAAAGACACCGGCCCGCGCTCCCAGCACGCTCATGCGCGTGTACCAACTCTCCAGGTGCGGGTCGGCGTAAACCCAGGGCCCGACGATCAGGTTCCACTTGTCGTAGTCGTTGGTGAAGTTGGTCTCGTCGAGGAATGTGTAGAGCAGTCGGGGTCGGTAGTTAATCGGCATATGCCAGAAGTTATTGTCTGGTTCCGCGTCGGGGAGCACTTGATCGGGATCGACCGCGATCTGGTTCGGCATGCCTGGCAAGGGAACTTCGATACGCACGTGGGTATCGTCGATTCGCTCGCCGTGCGGCTGAGGGGAATCGGGGTTAAAAATGTGCTCGGCCGGCACGACGGCAAGCGCGTTCCCCGGCTGGGATGCCGGCGATGGACTTCGGTCGCGGCCGCTCCCGGTCTCGAGGATCGATGCTGGCGATGGAACCTCTGCCGCAATCGGCCGCAAAGCGTCGGCCCACGGGAGAGCGGCGCCGGAACTTCTGCCCTCAAGCCCCGCATCCGAAGCGAATGCAGGGAGCCTTTTCCCGCTCTTCGCCTTGGAAGGGGGGTCAGTTGAAGGCACTTTGGCTTTGCGCGGCGCCTGGATCGGCACGCGAATCGGATAGCTCATGCCGTGATCGAAACTGAATCCGACTGTCGTTTGCTCGTTGATCTCAGCGCGCTGGCTGAGGAGCACGGAAGCGGTAAATCCACCCGATTCGGAAGGGGCACAGCTACTGGCGGATCCGGGCGAGACTTTGACGTCGTCCACCGACCAGTCGCTCGTGCCGTTGGTGAATAGCCAGTCCTTGAAGAATTCGTCCCACTTGTGCCCCGTGTATTCTTCCAGTTCGCGCTGAAAATCCTCGACACGGATGATGCGGAAATAGTACTTGGTGTAGATTCGGCGCAGGAACTCGATGAATGCCGTCGGCCCCAGTCGATTCTGGATCATGCCGACAATCTTCGAGCCACGATCGTAGACCGCGGCGAACAGATTGACGACGTGTTCGTATTTCTGCAATTCGTCGACGGCTGGTTTCAAATCGCCGTTCCGGAGCGTGTAGTAGAACTGCGAGTACCGATAGTTCTCACGGCGAATGCCGGGGAGCCATGCGAGCCAGAAGGGGTAATTCAGCAGCTCGTTGTTCTTGCCTTCGATCTCGTCGAGCAAGCGGTGCGAGAGGTGCACGACGATCGCCTCGTCCATGAATGTCTCGCGATAACCGTCGGTGCCGATCACGTTGTAGAACCACTGATGACATGTCTCGTGCGAGATGAGGTATTCCACATAGTGTTCCGCCAGGTGCGGCATGCCAAAGACTCGCTCATCGATCATCACCATCCCGGATAGCTCGTTGCCGTTCCAGCCGAAGTAGGATTCGGCGATCGTGTACTCGGGATAGGGATAGGGCCCGAACCACTTCGAATAGGATTCGATGGCGCGGGCCGCATACTTGATCAATACCTGGGCATAAAAATCGTGCTCCGGAAACGCCAGGCACTTGACCTTCACCTTGCCGCCGCCCGCGTTGGCTGCTTCCATCGAGGTCTCTTGATACCGGCTCGACGTGATCAGCGAGAAATCGCGCGCGGTCACGGGCCCAATCGAAACGTCCTTGGTGTCGCCGGTCACTTCCACTTTGCTGATCGAACCGGTGCATGCGACTTGCTCGTTCGCCGGCAAACGCACGAGGGCGGTGTACACGCCGGCCTCGTTGAACCAGGGTTGATGCCAGGGGATGAACGGTGTGGGCTGCCAGCCCTTTTTGGCATCGTGAAATGCCAGAATCGGATGCCAGTTGCTCAACTGGGTCACCCCTTTCCACTGGCCCCAGCGCCCTTGCTTCTGCGGCAGGTCCATCGTGTACGAGAGCGAAACGGCCACGGACTTGCCGGCAGGCACCGGCTCGGGCAACTGGACGATGAGCGCCGTGCTGAGGTCCTTATTCCATTGCGTCTTCAATTCGTCGCGCTTCCAGTCGTCGCCGACTTTGCGCAAGAGTTCCACTTTGTGCAAATCGAACGCATTCTTGTGATAAATGGCTTCGCGATACGGCAGCCGGAAGATCTCCAGCAGCCGGGCGAATTGATCCAACTCCTTCGCGGTCTTCGGAGGTGTGAAGTGCGAGTGAACGTTGAAAACGATTTGCTCGACCGGTTTATCGGATTTGTTCACCCACAGGACGTTTTGCGTCACGTGGGCTTGGTGACCTGTTACATCGAGTCGGATGGCGAAGTCGTAGCGCGGCAAGTCTTTCGGGGCCTGTAGCTCCGCAGCCGCCATGGGCGCCACGGAGGCAAGCAGGGCGACGATGACAAACTGGATGCGCATGCGATGCCCGTACGGACTCGATACCCGTCAATGATCGGTTGTGAGGGTTGCACGGCATGACCCCAGGACCGGCGCGATCCGTACCTTTGGCACAATCGCGACAACCGCAATCGGTCCGGGGGACTGCACAAGATAGGACGTTGTCGACTGCCAACGCGCGACCGCGGAGCGAACCGTTTGCGCAATTTACTGAACCAGAATAATCGGAAGAGTCGATGATTGTCCTCGACCCGGGCGAGGACGCCATGCGCCGATACCTCAATCTGCTCGCGATACTCACAGCGGCAACGGCCGCGGGTTGCGTTTCCACGCCGGCGCCAATCGTGGCCCGCGCTCAAGCGCCGATCGAAGAATTTGCCGCTGATTCGAACGGTGAGAAGAAGAGCGACAGCAAGTCCGCCAAAGATGAACAAAAGGAAGAGAAGGCAAAGGAGCCGCCGAAAACACTATTTGAATGGGCGATCGGACCGGAAAATAAGGGGGAAGACAAGAGCGAGGAAGAGGACGTCATCGTCACCGACCGCCCGGACTTTACGGAAGCACCCTCAACAGTGGGACTCAATCGAGTGCAAGTGGAAGCCGGGTACACCTACTATCGAGGCAGCACGGGGGGCACCAAGACCATCACGCATACCTATCCGGAAACGCTCATTCGGGCGGGGCTGTTTGCCGACTGGCTCGAACTTCGACTGGCCCAATCGTACACGGACATTCGAACAACTGTCCCGAATCGAACGACCGAACAGGCGGCGGGGCTGGACGACCTCTCCCTCGGCGTGAAGATCGCGTTGGTCGAAAACAAGGGATGGTTGCCCGCGTTGGGTCTGATCCTCCAGACAACCGTCCCGACCGGGGGCGAGTCGCAGACAGCCAACCGAGCCCTTCCCGGCGCGGACTTTTTGTTCCAATTCGAAATCATCCCCGATCTCATCGACCTGGGCGGCAGCACGGAGATCAACACGGCGGTCGACGACCTTCGCCACACGTACATGGAATTCTCGCAATCGGTGACCGTGGGATACACGCTCACCAAGCAACTCGGGGCTTACACCGAGTGGTTCGCGTTTTTCCCGTCCGGGGCGATTGCACCCGATGTGACTCCGCAACATTATTTCAACGGCGGCTTCTCCTACAAATTCACGCCGGACTTTCAGGTCGACATCCGAGCCGGCGCAGGTCTCAATCATCACTCGACCGATTTCTTCACCGGGGTCGGCTTCGCCGTGCGGTACTAGCGCAAAAGGATCCAGCACAACGCATCCGTTTCCTGAGTACGAGATTGTGATCACATGTGCGATCGGTTAGTCTGACTTGAGAGATGATCACGACAGCCCATCGAATGGAATCGTTGTCGCGAGCCTATTTGCAGGCAATCGCCGCGCAGGCGGGGCTGAACTATTCGGTTCACAACTATGACTATGGAATCGATATCACACTGCGGGACGTCGCCAACGTTGGCGGGCGCTACATCGATACGGGGTTGCAGATCGACGTACAATTGAAATGTACGTCGTTGGCAACCGAAACGGACAGCGGTTTGAAGTTCGACCTGGACGTTCAAACTTACAACTATTTGCGAGACGAGTCTGCCCGGACGCCTCGGGTGCTCATCGTGCTCAATGTGCCGAAAAATGAGGCCGAATGGGTAGTGCAGTCGGAGGAGTCGCTTTGCCTGCGACGGTGTGCGTACTGGACGATCCTTCGCGGCGCCGAGGCGGCTGAATCCAAGTCGTCGATTCGGATCACCATTCCGACTTCGAACATCGTCACACCGGCGGCATTGATGGAGTTGATTCGCCGTCCTTTTCAAGGAGATGAACATGACCGGCAAATTCCGTGATCCGTGGATCGACCGGCGTGTGTTGCACATACGGTCGGCGGCGGCGCTGGATTACATGAGTCGTCACGGATGGGTGCCGGTGCCCGGGCCGAACCCGAATTTCCAGATGTTCGCCGGTCCGACCGCTGAAGGCGGACAACGAATTACGCAGCCAGTGCCATTATTCGAAAACACGGGCGAATATGTTCAGCGTATGATCGAACTCATAACTAACGTGGCCATTCTCGAAGACCGCGCCGCCGCTGAAGTGCTCGACGAGATGCTGAGCAGCACCGCCCCGTCCTTGAATGGCGCCGCTCGAAACAAGGCGTCTGATCCCGCGGCGAATCCTGTCGCCTGATTTCATTTTTTCCGCAATCCGCGCCCCGGCTTGGCTGCGGTGCGCTCGCCGTTCATCAACACCGCTTGACCATTGACGAATACATGCCGCATTCCTTCGGCCAGCGCCTTGCCGTTGTCAAACGTGGAGCGATCAAGCACCGTCGCCGGATCGAAGACGATCACGTCCGCCGCCATGTGTTCGGCGATGACGCCGCGGTCTTTCAGCCCGTGCCGTCGAGCCACTTGCCGCGAACACTTCATCACGGCTTCTTCCAGCGTCCAGGTTCCGTTGCGAACGTAGTGCCCGAGGTAGCGGGCGAAGCACCCGGTGCCACGCGGATGCGGCTTGCCGCCGACGAAAATACCATCGCTGCCGGCCATCATGCGGCGGTCACGCATCAGGGCCTCGATGTCCTGTTCCGTCCGCCGGGCGTTGTGCGGGGCGACCGCGTTGGTTGCCGTCTCGGTCGCCAGCAGCAGGTCGACAATGAGGTCGGCCATCGACTTGCCCGTAAGCTCAGCAGCCTCGCTGAGCGTTCGGCCTTCCAGATGGCGATGCTCGTCGCACGGAACGGAACCCAGCCGAACGCGATTGAGATCGTGCCGGGGGTTTTTGATCCATTCGCGGACCTGGTCGCGAATCCCCGGTTCGCGGAGTCGCGCTAGCGTGGCATCGACTCCGCCGGCCATTGCTTCGGGCGGCAAAGCGATCATGCCGAGAATGCTCGAACCGAACAGGTAGCAGTACAGGTCGAACGACACGTCCACGCCACGGCGTTCCATCGCGTCCATCCGCGGGATAGCATCCTCGGCCAGGCTGTTGAAATGGGAAATATGCACCGGGCAGCCCGCCTTGAGGCCGATGTTCGCAACCTCATTCATCGATGCCTCGATCGTGTGCGGAGCATACCCCCGCATATGCGTCACATATACACCGCCGAAAGCGGCGATCTCCGAGCACAAGGCCGCCAGTTCGCCCTCATCGGCATACAGACTTGGAATGTAATCGAGACCGCTCGATAGTCCGACGGCGCCCTCCTCCATCGCTTGCCGAACCAATCGGCGCATGCGATTCAGTTCGTCGGTCGTCGCCGGGCGTTGCTCCAGGCCCATTACTTCCATGCGGATATTGCCATTTGGGATCAAACATGCTGCATTGATCGCTGTGCGGCCGTCGAATAGCGACAGATACTCGGCCATGCTCCGCCAATGCAAGCCCGGAGTCGGGAAGTTGCCGTTGAATCCCGCGGTATACCGACGCATGTGGTCGAGGGTCGCTGATGAAGCCGGCGCCATCGCCACGCCGTCCTGGCCAAGAATATACGTCGTCACACCCTGGCGTACGGCCGGCTCGTGAAGAGGGTCGGCGAAGAGCGCGAGGTCGCCGTGAACGTGAGCGTCGATCATGCCCGGCGCAACGACGAGTCCGGAGGCGTCGATGCGCACTCTCGCTTCGCCGCCAGCGGCGCGGCCGACAGTAACGATGCGGTCGCCTTGCAGCCCAACATCGCCGAGGAATCGCAAATTGCCGGAACCATCGACCACCTGGCCGCTATGAATCAGGATGTCGAGCATATAAACACGCGAAGAGTGTGAAGTCGGATGGGGCCATCGTACGGGGAGAATAGCCGTGGCGGACAAGAAAAGCGGGACTTACACCTACCCATTTCCGCGGCCGAGTCTGACCGTCGACGTGGCCGTCGTCACGGTCGAACCCAAGCCGCGACTGTTGTTGATTCAACGCAAAGCCGATCCGTTCGCTGGCAAGTGGGCGCTGCCCGGCGGATTTGTCGACGAGAACGAGCCATTGTTGGATGCGGCTCGCCGCGAATTGAAGGAAGAGGCTGGCCTGGAATTGATGGACTTCGAGCAATTGCACACCTTCGGCGATAAAGGCCGCGACCCGCGGGGCTGGACGGTGAGCGTGGTTTACTTGTCGAGAGTCCCTCCGGATGAATTGCAGGCGGATGCCGGCGACGACGCCGACGCGGTCGAATGGTTCCCGCTGGACCGCTTGCCCGCATTGGCTTTCGATCATGCAACGATTGTGCAACGAGTGCGAGCACGGCTGGCGGATCGCGCTGCATGAAGATTGGCGGAAGCTTTGCTTTCGCCGCTGTCGATGGGTTCCTCGTGTCCTAACAATTCCTACGAGCGAAGTCCTCTCCATTTTGGTTTATTCGGACACCAATACCTCGAATGAATCGACGGCCGACTAATCGGCCGTTTTCGCGATCGTTCCACATATTCTCGTTCGATTGAAGCGGGGAGTCCCATGCGAACCCAGCGTCGAGCCTTCACCTTGATTGAACTCTTGGTGGTGATTGCCATCATCGCAATCCTGATTGGCCTTTTATTGCCGGCAGTTCAAAAGATCCGCGAAGCCGCCAATCGGATGAAATGCAGCAACAACCTCCATCAGGTTGGCTTGGCCGCCCACAATTACGAATCGGCCTACGGGCGATTTCCGCCCGCGATCAACCTGCCAATTTCAACTCAGTCCGGCGCCGTGTTCCCAACAAATACCCTCTATACCAAGGGAATCATCGGCAATCCGCCCGATCCCAACCTCTTCTATTCGTGGTGCGAGGCCATCCTTCCATTTGTGGAACAAGATAACTTGCAAAAAACCCTTGACCTGACGCAGCGCGAGTATGCCAATTGCAATGGGCCAAACTCGACCGGCGCCCAGGTCGTCAAGATCTATCAATGTCCTTCCGACTATCTGCCGAGCAAGGTGACCACCTATACCAGCGGGGGAAACACCTACTACTTCGGCATGAACAGCTACCTGGCCAACGGCGGCACGCGCGATTGGTATGTGAGCAACATGACCAACGACGGCATGTTTTGGATCAATAGCCAGGTCACGTTTGCCGACGTCACCGACGGCACGAGCAACACCCTCTTGTTCGGCGAGCGCAATCACCGGGAACCATTGTGGACGACGCTGCAAACTCTTGGCGGCTGGGCGTGGGCGAACTACAGTGCTGCCCAGGATTATGTGGGTAGTACGCCGGTGCCGATCAATTACGTCGTTCCTCCGGGGTCGCCGAATCCGCCGCCGTTTGCGATCACCGATCTTCGCACCTGCGCATTCGGCAGCCAGCATCCGGGGGGGTGTAATTTCTGCATGGCCGATGGCTCAGTACGCTTTGTCACACTGATTAGCAACAGTCAGTTGCCTACTCTCCAGGCGCTGTCGACCCGCCAGAACGGCGAAGTCGTCAACACACCCTGACTCGAGTTCGACTGCATGACGAAGATCCCAAGGTGCGGGCTGCTTGCGTTCGCCACGCTCGGGTTGGCGATGACATCGGGTTGCACACCGAAATTGCCCGCCATCGTCCCGGTTTCAGGAACCGTCTACCTGGACGGAAAGCCATTGGCGTTCGCCAATATCGAGTTTGTCCCGGAATTGAGGGACTTCGGCGCCGAGTCGAATTCCACTGCGGTCACCGATGAAGAGGGGCATTACTCGCTGGTATGCAGTTATCGTCAACAACCCGGTGCGGTTGTTGCCACGCATCATGTGCTGGTGATGGAACACATTCCCGATGAAATGCGCGGGATGCAGCGCGGGCCCAGAAACAGCTTTCCGAGTATCAAGCGAAACTCAAGAATCGACCCATTCCGGATTTCTACGCGACTTTGTCGCGAACGCCGTTGACCGTCGAAGTCAAGCCGGGTCAGGAAACCTACGATTTGCAACTCTCGCGAAACCGTTAGTTGGCAATGCAACGCTGCCAGATTGTCGGAGATGGCCACCCTCTCCTCCATTTTGGCAATCTTGCTTTAATGATTTGACGCAACCTATTACAAGAAACCCATATCGCTTGCAAAATGACTCCACCACTTGAGCGCCGGCGGGGGCCTTGCAATAGAACCGTTCAGTCCCCCGAACGGCCGAATGGAATGGTTCTGTAAATAGACATAATCGCGCAAGGGGGGATGGAGAAAACGTTGGCCATCTTGGCCGCCTTGGCCGCCTTACCCCTTTTAATCAGACATTTCCGCCCATCGGCCAGACTGGTCCCAGAGTTCATTGCAAAGCCAAAGTCGTGCGGTCGTGAAATGCAACGAATCCATTCCATGACTTCACGGCGCGGGGTACTTCGGCGCCTGCCCGTTCAGAACTTCCACCACGTCGCGAACGACCCAATTCATGTTGTCGATCGCTGTGCGCGTGCGGGCGGCCATGTGGGGGGTGAGCAGGACGTTGTCCAACCCGAGCAGGGGGTAGTCGGCTGGCGGCGGTTCCGGATCAAACACATCAAGGGCTGCCCCAGCAATCTTCTTGCCGCGGATCGCGGCCGCGAGCGCGGCGGTGTCCAGTACTTCGCCCCGGCTCGTGTTGATCAGGATTGCCGACGGCTTCATCAGCGCCAGCAGCGGAGCGCCGACCAGGTGCTCGTTGCCGGATCTCATGTCCACGTGCAGCGAAACGACGTCCGCCTCCCGAAAGAGCATCGCTTTGTCGACCGCTGTCGCGGGGAACTTCAGTTGCGGTCGCACATCGACCAGGTCATTGTAGATCACCCGCATGCCGAACCCATTCGCGGCGATGTGCCCGACTCGCCGCCCGACACGGCCCATGCCCACAATGCCGATCGTCAACTCATTCATCTGCGCGCCGCGGAGCGTGTTGCGCACCCGCCGGAATTCGTCCGGCTCGTACACCCGATCGCGGAAGTACGCCCACGGCCGCACCAGTTGCAGGACGAAGCCGATGACGAAGTCGCCGACGGCCAGCGTGTTGGCGTCCGGCGTGTAGACGACCTCGACGCCTCGGGCGCGGCACGCCGTCACGTCGATGTTCTCAAGCCCCACGCCGCCCCGGCCCACAACTTTTAGCTTCGGGCACCGGGCCAGCAAGGCAGCGTTCACCTTGGAATAAGTGCGCACCACCATCCCGGCCGCGTCCGGCAGCGCGGCGTCGAACTCAGGGGAACCCGTGGCGGCTTCAATGACTTGGGCACGGTCGCGAAGCCACGCGAGCGGCGACGGATCAGAGCCTTCGGTAACCAGAACGAGCGGCAGATCGGACATGCCGCCCGTTATAGCGAAGTCCGGACGGCTGAATATACCTTGCTCGACGCTAGCCGTTCCTGCTGTTGCGTGGCGGTTCTGAAATTCTGGAGGCGCGATAAGCACGCCACTCGCCGTAAACATAACATGGGCCACGGAAACGCTCAGGCTGGTTCAAACCGCTGCTCCGACGATCACTTAGTCGGCCGGATAAAAAGGAGTCGACGCGCCAGACCAACTGATGTCGCCGTCCATGCGGCCAACGATGCCCAGACGAATGCCACACCGAGCGGAGTCAGGAACGGCAGATCAAATTCGCGAGCGACCCGTAGGGTGCAGAGTGCATACATCCCTAGCGGGAAGACGGCCCCCCAGTACCCGTGGTCGTAAGTGAGCGGGTATCGCTTGCGGACGTGTCGCCAGGCCCCGAGCATCAGGAGAATCGGTAGCCACCAGGTAGCGGTGGCCCAGAACATCAAGGTCAGGCCTTTTATCAACGGGAGAAGTTCCGCAAGAAGTGCGAAGCCGCTGGCGGCCGCTTTCGCCAAGGAAACTCCGGCCAGGGTCGAGATGGCCATCGCCCCCATATTGATCCAGTACGGAGGCGTTAGCTCGGCCGCGGTCAACGGGCGGAAAACGATTCGGTAAAAGATCAGAGCGATCAACCACAGATAGAGCATTCCCCCCGCTAGCCAGAAACACAGAGCGACGAATAGTCCCGGCCCAACGGCATCGTCTCGCAGGCGTGGGAACACCAGGCACCCGAGCACGCACACGGACTGAGTGGCGACCACCGTAAGCAGCCAGACGCCGCTTATCCCATTCTCCAGTTCAGGTTTTTCCTCCACTTCGATGAGTCCCGGCAGGATCGTGTACGAAAGGCCGGCCCAGAGAATTGCCGTCAGCACCCACAAACCCAGCCCAATATCGGGAGCGTCGTAGAGCACGACGCAGCCGTTACCGAGCACGCCGGTGCCCGCGACGACTGTGAAGAAGCCGGGCGCGCGAGCGTGAGCCGTCAAGTCGGACCGGACTGCGGACTCGTGGCGAACGCACCGGATGATGGCCAGAGTCCAAAGAACCGCGTATGCAGCGACCCCGATCCAGAAAAGGATTTGCCCGCCAGTCGACCAGCCGCCGGCGTTAACGGCCAGCGCGACGATTCCCGTGGCCATGACAATCGCGAAGATGTTTGGGGGCAGGTCGCGGACCGATGGACGTGGGGCAGAGGCGAGCATGTCAGGTTCCGGCCCCCTGGAGATAGATCAACCGGCGGATCAGCCAAAGGTTCACCACCAAGCACCCGAGGCTAGCCCCAGCCGCCGGCCAGACTATCGACATGTCGCCACCCATGAATGCATTCATCGTGGCCGTCAGGAGCCAGAGCTGGAGAATGACGAGCAGGGCCACAATGCAGAAGATTCCGATGAAGATTGTGTCCTTTTGCCGGCGGGTCAAGATTGGCCGCATTTGGAACTCCGGAGTTAAACGGTCCGCGGCTCGAATCCGGTAGCGTAAACCTCCCCATCGGTCACCTCGAGCCGGACGAGGGGAAGCGGGCGGCGAGGCGGGCCTGCCACCGGCCTGCCCCCCGCGGCATCGAAGGATCCATTGTGGCAGGGACAATGCAATTCCCCACGGTCCAGATGCGGAACGACGGCGCACGCCAGATGCGAGCATTTCTGGCCGTAAGCAACGTACCTTCCGGGGCCGAGGCAAAGCGCCAGACACGGTTCGTGTTCGTCCGGGTAGCGGAATTCGATCACACGTCGTTCTTCCAACTCAGCCACTGTGGCAAGGCGGATACGCGGGAACGACCCCTCCTTCCGGCGCGCTGCGGCCGCGATCCAACACTGGCCAATCGCGAACGCACCACTGGTCAGCACCAGGAACTTTACGAACTCTCGCCGGGCGACGTGATCGTCCTCCGGGACGTCGGTCGGGAAGTCCTGCCGCCATTGCGGCTGTTGCGGGAGCGGTCTGCGATCAGGGTATACTCGTGGGTCTTCGCCGGGCGCGGTCATGTCGCCTCCACGGGGATTGGGGCATCGGCGAGCACATTCAGCGAGATCAGCCCCTCGGCCGGGCGATCATGGATGGCGGCAGTCACGTCCAGGTGAGCGGCCGAGTGGTCTCGTGGGACCATCATGTGGACCTTGGTAGTCACCGTCTGGTTGCCGAACTGGAATGAGTTCGTCGGCCTGGATCGCTTCCTCATCGCCTCCACCTCGGCCCGTGGCGCGTAGGTCAATGCCCCGCTAGGGCAGACTGTGGCGCACATAGGCTTGCGGCCGGTCGATGTTCGGTCGTAACACATATCGCATTTCATCATCAGGTCGAAGTCGGCCATCATCTTGGGCACTCCGAAGGGGCAAGCCAGGACGCAGTTCGAGCAAGCGATGCACCGCGGCTTGCGTGCAGTCATCACCCGACCATCGGCGCTTCGTTTGATGGCGTCCGCCGGGCACACGTCGGCACACGTTGGGCTGTGGCAATGCATGCAGACGACGGGAACAGTCTGGACAGACCGCGCTCGTTCGACGTACTCGATGTGAATCATCGAGTGGCCCTTGTGCGTCTCGCACTCGGCGCAGGCGTGCTCACAAGCGTGGCACCCGATGCACCGGTGTGGGTCCACGAAGAACTCCAGATCAGCCGGCATCGCGCCCTCCTCGATCACAGCGCACGATGGTTACCAGGACGGCCGCGTCTTCAACTCCGTGGAGCGCATGCAAAGTGCCCGCAGACAGGTAGAGCAGCCGGCCGGCCGTAAGCCGGTAGTTCCGGTCACCCGCCGTGAAGTCGATGGTCCCTTTCACGCACTGAACTGTAATGTCGCCCGGGGCGGTATGGTTGGCCATGTCTTTCCCGGCCGGAACGACGAGCCGGACCACTTCAAGGCAAGCCGTCTTGACCAGCACCGTGACAGTGATTTTCGATTCCACTGGCGCCTCGCCAGGCCAGCCGAAGTCGATCAGTTCGCTCGATAAACTCTGATGCGCGGCCATGACAATTCTCCCGGTTCGATATCGTGCTGCAATCTCACTGCTGGGGTTCGAGCCGCCCAGCGTACGCCGGCTCGGCGGCCTTACAGATTCGAGCGGCACAAACCTTATACTCCGGTATTTTTGAAATCGGATCTTGGCTCGAAATCGTCGCCAGGTTGACGCTCTTGGCACCCGGCCAATGGTACGGAACGAACACCGTGTCTGGGCGGATAGTCGTCACGACTTGGCAGCGAACGGTTAGCGATCCCCGGCGGGACTCCACTGTCACCCAGTCTCCGTCTGCAATCGCGTGCTGCTTGGCGAGGATCGGATGGAGTTCCAGGAGCGGCTCGGGGTATTGGTCGACTAACGGGCCAATGCGCCGGGTCTGGTTGCCGGATAGGAACATGCTGACCACCCGGCCAGTCGTCAGGATAATTGGATAGTCGGAGTCCACGTCTTCGGTCGGCGGCTCATAACGGATCGCGTGGAACCGAGCCTTGCCGTCCGGGAAGTAAAACGGCCCAGTTCCCTTGGCCACCGGGTTCCACGATCCCGGTTCGAACAGCCGAGGCGTGCCGGGGTCATCGACCGGGTTGCCATTCCGATCCGTGTCGCGGCACGGCCAGAAGACGCCCATCTGCCGATCGATCTTGTCGTAAGTAATGCCCGAGTAATCGACGATCCCGTCCCTTGATGCCCGCCGCAGTTCCTCGAATATCTCAGCTGAGCTTCCAAAGGTGAATCCCCGCTCCCGGCCGAGAGCGCGGGCGATATCCTGAAGAATCCGCCAGTCCTGCTTTGCGTCTCCAGGGGGACTGACCGCCTGGTTGATCTTGATGACGCGGCCCTCAGTCGAGCAGACGGTTCCCTCGTCCTCCTCGTGTTGGGAGCCGGGCAGGACCACGTCCGCGAACCGGGCCGTCTCGCTCAGAAAAAAGTCGGTGCAGACGAAAAACTCCAGCTTCTCCAACATCCGCTTGATGAAGGTGCTGTCCGGCAGTGACACCACTGGGTTGAACGACCAGGACATCAGTCCCCGAATTTCGCCAGTTTCCACTTTGCGGAACAGCTCATAGCAGTCCACTCCGGCGTGCGGCAACTCGGCCTCGGAGATGCCCCAAATCGCCGCGATGAACCGGCGGTGCTCAGGATTCTCAATGTCCCGCCCGCCGGGGAGCTGGTCAGCCTTCTGACCATGTTCCCTTCCGCCTTGACCATTGCCCTGGCCGGTGATGGTGCTGTAGCCGCACCCGGGCCGACCAATCCGCCCACTGGCCAATACGATGTTGATCGACGCCAGGACGTTGTTCACCCCGTGGCTATGTTGTTCCATCCCGCGGGCGTGCATGAGGAAGCTGGTCTTGGCCGTGCCCCACCACTCGGCCGCCTGCCGGATCGCCTTCTCCGCAATCCCCGTGACTTCGGCCGTTTTTCGCGGGTTCCAGTCCCGGACCGCCTCGGCCGCCTTTTCAAATCCCACCGTGTATCGGCTAATGAAATCGTGGTCGAGCCAACCGTTCTCGATCATCAGGTGCAGGATGCCGGCGAACAGAGCTGCGTCCCTGCCGGGCTTAACTGGCAGAATCAGGTCAGCCGTCCGGGCCAAAGGGGTGACCCGCGGATCAACGTTGATGATCTTTGCCCCGTTTTCGCGGGCCTGCCAGATATAACTCGTCGTGATCGGGGCGCACTCGGCCACATTGGCTCCGCCGATCCAGATGACCTCTGCGAGCGGGATATCGGACATCGGGTTGCCGGCCCGGTCGATACCGAATGCCTTTTTGTTCCCGGCAGCGGCCGACACCATGCACAACCGGCCGTTGTAGTCGATGTGCCGGGTCTTGAGACATACGCGGGCGAACTTGCCGAGCAGGTAGCATTTCTCGGTTGTCATGCTCGCCCCGCCCAGAACGGCGAAGGCGTCATGGCCGTATTGCGTTTGAATTCTCTGGATTTCCGAGGACACGCGGCGGATCGCTTCATCGTAGCCGATCGGCCGGAATCCCTCTGGTCGCGACGGGTCGCGGGCGAATGCACTCGTCAGTCGATCGTGATGCGAACTTTGCAAGTAACGTCGGATTCCCTTTGGGCAGAGCATTCCCTGATTGAATGGGAAGTCAAGCCAAGGCTCGAACCCGACCACTTGGTTGTCCTTCACCTTGAGTTGGATGCCGCACTGCTGTCCGCAAAAGCAGCAGTGAGTCCGAACCAGTCGGTCGGGGTCGAGGCTGGTGTCGAGCCGGCGGCCTGACTGATAGGCCCGCAGGGGGCCAAACTTGCCCAGCAGTTCGGGAGTCGCGGGCATCTCAGTGGCCATGAATTCCGACCTCAAGCAATTCCGGGCGCCAGGTCGCGTGCTGAGCTAGGGCGAGCATTTTTCGCCGGCAGCCCGGGCAGACGTGCTGGTAGTGCCCGCCAGGCATTTCGTATTTGTAGCCCAACTCAGACTCAATCTGGACGAGGTCTTGAATATGGGTTGGAGTGGCGAACGGTTGGCGGCACCGCACACACATGCGCCGGGGCCTCCTGCGCACCGACGTCCCGATAGAACTTGACCGCCAACTGGGCCGGCCGTTGAAAGATGTGGAAGAACTTCCCGAACGGCAGCCAGAGCAAAGTGGCAATGACCGTGACCGCGTGCAATAGGGCCAGAAACTCGTACCCGTATCCTTTCATCCAGGTGTAGCTCACTGTCAGCAAGAGACCCGTGACGCTGACCGCGAATAGCAGGAACAATGGGAGGAAGTCTTCTTGGAAGTCCTGAAGAGCGGCCGCGTCGTGATCCCCGAATCGCCGGCTGAACGCCAGAAGGACACCCGGAATGACCAGCAGGGCCGACCAGACAAGCCCGTGAAAGATCATCAGCCCGACGACAGAATCGTGGGCGAAATCGAAGGCCGGAAGACCGAACACGAATGCCCGGTATTGAGTCATATCGCCGGGTACGGTCTCAAAGTACACCCATCCATAAACGAGCGGGAACGTGATCGCGGCCGCCAGGAGGCACCCCCACATAATGAGCAGATGGGCGAATCCGCGGCTACGACTCCGCTTGAGAATGAAGACATTCAGCAGAAACAAACGCACAAACCGGACAGTAAGATGTTGGACGTTTGACCACAGTTGGCCGGGCTTCAGGAATGATTGCCAGCCTCGCCGCCAATACAGCCGAGTGGGAGGCCGATGCAGCCAAATGGTGTACCGGTATGCGATGGCAAACGCGGCGAACAGGCAGGCGAACGTGTATCCGACCAGGGCGGCGTCGATATGTCGCAGGTTGGCGGACCCGACGAAGATTGCAATGGCAAGGAGCCCAGCCCAGAACATACCCCAAGCCGCTGCGTGCAATTGTTCGCGACGCATGCTTTTAGGCCCCCAGACGACGTTTGGTCCAACATCTACCGGGCAGCAATGTGTTTTATGCCGGTCCGCGGGCTAAGTCGAGCCACGGTGACCGGTCGATTCGTCGTGAGTTCGCCACTTCACCTGCTTTTCCATCAGATTGCGCCAGGGATTGCAGCCACTTCAGGTATGTCACGTCGATGGCAATGGAAGCCGTCGTCACAACGTCGTTGCCGGTCAATGGAAAAGGCTCGCTGACAATTCCTGTCAACGAGCCTTTGCGAATGGGCGCTGACAGGACTTGAACCTGTGACCCCTAGCGTGTCATGCTAGTACTCTAGCCAGCTGAGCTAAGCGCCCGACCATTTCAGATTTAGGCGGCCTGTCCACTCACGTCAAGACGAAACCCATGTTGCTCCCAACATCGATGCATCGACGGAAAGGTGAACGCAACTTCCTTCACTCCTTCCGCGATCCGGGTCCATATCAAGATTGCATCCCCACTTCGTGAGAATTGGCCATGCGTGCAACGAGTCCGCTCCCGGCTGCGCTTTTGTTCTGGGCTTGCGCGTTTGCGGCGCCATGTGTCGGCCAATCGCCGGCGACGCAAGCGCGATTGCCACGCGACAATCTGTTGCTGTTTCGGGGCGCCGATGGCAAGCCGCGGCCTGTAAAGACGCTGGACGACTGGGCCAAGCGGCGGGCGGAAATTGTTCGCGGCATGGAAACCGTCATGGGCAAGCTGCCTGGCAAGGAGAAGCGTTGTGCGCTCGATCCCAAAATCGAAGAAGAAGTCGATTGCGGCAAGTATGTGCGCCGGCTCATGACTTATTCGTCCGAGCCTGGCTCTCGCGTACCGGCCTATCTGCTCGTGCCCAAAGAATTGCTCAAAGGCGGCAAGAAGGCGCCGGCTATCTTGTGCTTGCACGGGACCGACAATGTCGTCGGGCATGGGACCGTCGTCGGACTCGGTAAGAATCCGAATCGAAACTATGCCAGCGAGTTGGCCGAGCGTGGCTATGTCACGCTCGCTCCCAACTATCCCTTGCTGGCCAAGTATCAGCCGGATTTGAAGAAGCTCGGGTGGGAAAGCGGCACGCTCAAGGCGGTTTGGGACAACATGCGCGGGCTCGATCTCTTGGAATCGCTCCCGTATGTCGATGCCAAGAGAATGGGGGCTGTCGGCCATTCGCTCGGCGGGCACAATTCGGTTTATACGGCCGTGTTCGATGATCGCCTGAAAGTAGTCGTCTCAAGCTGCGGGCTCGATTCGTTCCTCGACTATTACAACGGCAAGGAAGCCAACTGGTTTCCAGAGAAAGGCTGGTGCCAGACCCGCTACATGCGCAAGTTGGCGGATTACCGGGGCCGGCTTGCCGAGATCCCGTTCGACTTTCACGAACTCATCGGCGCACTCGCGCCGCGACACGTGTTGATCATCGCACCCAAGAACGACTCGAATTTTCGGGCGGATAGCGTGGACCGAATCGTGGCCGCGGCCCGGCCGATCTTCAAGCTGTACGGCCATGAGGATCGCTTGCGCATGCTCCATCCGGACGGCCCGCACGACTTCCCGAACGAAATGCGCGAAGAGGCCTACAAATTATTCGATTTGGCACTTGCGGGAAAGGGGTCGGCGAAATAGAGGAGTGGGCGAGACAATCCTTACGGTTGTATTGCTTCATTTCTCTGTCACCCCCTGAAATGATTTCATGGGTGGTGAAACGAAAGTTTTGCAGCGTCCATTCGATGTGGTATGATCGGCCGGCGCCTCAACGTCCCTCTTCCCTCCACTCAGGATCCGGCCATGCGCACCGTCGCTTTGCTCCTCTTGATCGCTGGCATTGCCGCCGCTCAAGCCAAAAAAGCCCCGCCGAAGGAAGCCCCCGTCGTCCCGCCGCGGGAAGGCAAGTCGGAGACCATCAAGCTCTTCGATGGCAAGTCGCTCGCGGGCTGGGAGGGCTACACCGATCTGTGGTCGGTCCAGGATGGTGAAATCGTCGGCAAGAACAAGACGCCCATTTCGTTCAGCACTTATCTGGTCAGCAAGCAAAAGTTCAGCGATTTCCGGCTGCGGTTCTCCTTCAAACTCGTGCGATCGGAAATGCATTCCGGCATCGCGATGTGGGGCCAGTTGTTCGTGCCGAAAGAAGTGAAGGACGCCGCCAAGCAGAAGGCTCAATTTACGTACCAGGGCCACCTCGTGATGTTCCCGTCCGGATACGGTCTCTGGGATCTTTATCGCCGCGATGGGGGCATCAATCCGAGTCCGGCCATTCGGCAAGTCGAAATGAAAGCGGGCAAGCAACACGATTGGAACGACCTGGAAATCCTGGCCCAGGGCAATCGCATTCGCTTCGCGGTCAATGGCAAAGCGGTGCTCGACTGGCGCGAACCGAAGCCGGAGCTGATCCAGGAAGGGCCGATCGGACTACAGTTGCACGCGAACAACGCACCGCAGGAAGTGCGCTTCAAGGGGCTGGTGATTGAAACGTTTCCGAAGGAAGACAATCTGGTGACAGTGAAGTAGAGCCGTAGCTGGAGATTCCTTTCCCACCCAGAGGCATCCATGCGTGGTTACTTAAGGACTCGCGGCGTGCTGGCCGCGATCGCTATTGGTCTGGCCGTTGCAAGTGCGGGGTGCACTCCCAAAAGCACCCCGCCGAGCGGAACGTCGATTCTCTCCAATGGAGTCGACTTCAATTTCACATACCTCCATTGGGATGCGGGATTGGCGGTCATTCTCATCGATGAAGTCGCTGGCGGACGGGGTTCGAGCGGATCGGGGTCGACGAACAGCCCGGTTTACACCATGAGCGGTTACGCCGGAGGGGGAGGCAAAGGCTATCAGTGGCGACTGGAAGCGACGGCCGGCAAAACGGGAACACTTCGAGTCGACGGTCGGGATTATGACCTTGCCAATGGCGCCGTATTCGTTTTGAAGTTGAAGGACGACAAATTGCAGATCCACCAACTCAAGCGCGACATGTCGGCGATTCCCTTTGACGCCGACCGCTGCCGCGAAGTATTGACGAAGGACGAAGAGATTCAGGAGTTATTGGGGAAGAAAGCGCCGCCGAAAAAGTGATTCAGTGAACCGTGGGTTCGTTACGATGTTTGGCCCCACTTTCGACGCCAATACGCCTCGACATCGACCCGCCGTAATACGATCAGCTGTTCCCCGTCAAATCGTCGATCGCTTATTGCAAGACTCCGATCGGTCACAGACAGCACATCGTAACAGTTCTCTTCGGTAAACCAGTCGGGCTGGCCGTACTCCGGCATTGGTGCAATCGGCAGCGAAATCGACAGCACGCGGTCATCCGATAGTTTCCAGCGGACGGGAAAGGGCGGGGTCAACTCAATCGTTGGCGCTCGATAGTTCGGGACGATAAAGTCGTACGCGGCAGTCCCGTCGGCCCGTAAAGAGAGTGCGAACGTAAACTGTGCCGCCGAGGGTTGCAAACAGAGTAGGTCAGGACCGGCCAACTCAGACCGCCAATCGTCGACGATGTCTCGCCGCCAATGATCGATCAATTCTTTTTGCATCGGGTTCTTCGCTGACAATCTCAATTGTTGCCGGCTCGAAGCCACCTGTACTCGGACCTGAAGAACGCGAACATCACGACTGCCCACATTGCGACGTAGATCGACCCCACTATAACGATCGCCCACACGGGCTTGATGACGAGCGATTCTTGCAGCCAATCTTCGACGGAGCGCATCGTTGTGAATTGCGCAAACATAAGCACAAGGCAGAAAAGCGACATGACGCGCCACCAGCTCGGCTTACGCCGATTGGACGGGACCGGCGCAGATGACGAGTCGCTCATTCTGTCCCTCCGAACGTTCGTCAAGGGATCTTACTTCTTCGGCGGCGCCTGGCCGCCGAGTTTCTCGAAGTATTCCTTGACCATCTCCTTGGCCGCCTTGGGCAAGCGTTGGACTTCGACCGCTTCCGGCGCTTCCTGGACGGCTTGCTGAATTTCTTTCGACATTTCAGCGCTGCTGGCCTTCTTGAAGGCGGGGCCGCTGGTTGATCCGCCGTAATTCTTGCGACCGCGGGGATCGAAGAAACCGCGGACGCGTTTCTCGTCGCCCGGGCTTGTCTGGGCGTTCTTGTTCTCCGGGCGCTTGCCAGTCGCTCCTTCCGCGTGGCCTTTCGCGTTGTCCTTGTCGCCGCCCGGCTCGCCCTTCTTTTTGCCTTCTCCTTCACACTCCTTGCAACCCTCCTTGCGCATCTCCTTGAGGTTTTGCAAATGCTCTTCGATGTCGTCCAAATCCTGGAGTTCGTCCTGAATCCCTTCGAGCTGCTTGGACACGTTGTCGAGTTGATCGGCCAGGCCATCGAAATCGTTCATGTCGAGTGCTTGCTTGGCCGCTTTCATCGACTTGGCCAGTTCTTGCATTTCCTTGGTCATCGCCTGGTCTTTTTGCAGGTTTTGCAGTTCGCGCTCCAGGGATTCGGCGTCGCGGTTTTCGCGCTTGGCTTTATTGATCAGATCCTTGAGCTTTTGCTTCTTCTTTTCTTGTTCGCGGGTCAGGCGCTCGACGCGGTCTTCCATGTCCTTGAGTTCGTCCTTGAGTTGCTGCTGCTCTTTCTTGTCCAGCTTTTTGTCGCGCGCTTTCTTTTTGAGTCGGTCGACTTCTTCCTTGGCCTTTTGCAAGTCGCCCTTGGCCAGGGCCTCTTCCAAATCCTTGGCGGGCCCATCGCGACGGGATTCGCCATTTTCGAGTTCGGTCAACTTGTCCATCTGTTCCTGAAGCTGCTGAAACTTCGTGGTCATCTCCTGTTCGCGCTTTTTCAGTTTCTCCTCGGCAGTGGCGATCTTCTCCTGGCGAATGCGCACCTGTTCCGGCTTGTCCTTTTCAACGGTGAGGTCGCGATTGTGCTCGTCGTAGAGTTTGGCCAACTCGGCTTCCAGCTGTCGCAGTTCCTCGGATTTGTTCGGTCGTTCGAGGGGCGGCTTGATGTACGGTCGGACAATCGAATTCTTCGGCCTGGCGTCCGCTTCTTCGTTCTGCCCGGAGTCGTCATCCTTCTTGGCGCCGCCGCCCGCCAGGCTCGTCAGCACCGGCGGCGGGTAGAGAGCCAGCAGCGTGATGGCGAGGGCCTGGCCGGGCAAGAACAGCGCTCGCCAGCCGATGCGCACGGGAAACTTGCCCTTGACGGCAACTCTTTCGAGCCGGCTATTCGCGTCGGCCAGCAGGGCTTGACCGGCGGGCGATGATTGCTGGTAGGGAGCCAGGCTGATCGCCGACGTGACTCGCTCTTTGAGGTCGAACCGATGGTCGATTGCCAACGCTGCCATCAACGGCGTGGGTGATGAGCGGTAAGCGCTCCCGATCGCGATCGCGGTCCCCAATCCGGCCGCGGCTGCGAGAATGGTCCATTTCAAGTAATCCGGTTCGCCGGGGGCTACAAATGGACCGGCGAGGAACCAGATCAAGCCGATCGCAAGGGCACATCCCCAAGCGAGACCGATGCGGTTCAGCAAGACCTGGCTGAACAATCGCCGGCGGACCTGGCGAATACGGCTCTCGAGCGGCGAAGCAGGCATGGACTTGGCCCTTTACCGGGGACAACGGTCTCTCTGTTATTATCGTCTAATGAAGGGGGACTGCAATCGAAAACGGCGTGCAAGTGACAAGTCCAAGTTTGAGGAAAATGCCGCCGGTGGTCCCCAGGGGGGAGAGTTTGCTCTATATCATAGTTGGAGTTTCTGCCGGACCTGACCTAGCTCCAATCGCACTGCCGGGCGGCATCTCGTCAACCAGCGCCCGCCTCCCCGGTAACCTGGTCAGCAGTTGTAGAAACCGGCGTCTCGTCCCGTCGGATGATTGACGCATCGATAGCAGGGTGGCCCGATGCCAGCTCCCACGACGGTCGATGAATTCGTTGACCTCGTTAAAAAGAGCGCCGTTCTCGACGAACCGCGCTTGACGGGCTACCTCCACAAACTCAAAGCCGATCCAGCCACACCCAAGGACCTCAGCGGCATCGCAGGGCTATTCGTCCGCGATGGCCTTCTTACTTATTTCCAGGCCGAGCAGTTTTTACAGGGTCGTTGGAAGCGATTCACGATCGGCAAATACAAGGTCCTCGAAAAGCTGGGTTCCGGGGGCATGGGGCAGGTTTTCCTGTGCGAGCATAAATTGATGCGCCGGCGCGTGGCGGTCAAGGTATTGCCCACCGCCAAAGCTGCTGACCCCTCGAGCCTGGATCGCTTTTATCGGGAAGCCCGTGCGGTCGCCGCCCTGGATCACCAGAACATCGTCCGGGCGTACGACATCGATCAAGACGAGAACCTGCACTTTCTCGTCATGGAATATGTCGACGGATCGAGTCTTCAGGACATGGTCCGCAAGACGGGGAAAATGGATGTCACGCGGACGTGCCACTACATTTATTGGTCCGCGATTGGCCTTCAGCATGCCCACGCTTCGGGTCTATATCACCGGGACATCAAACCGGGCAATATCCTCGTCGATCGCACCGGCGTCGTCAAAATCCTCGACCTTGGCCTGGCTCGATTCTTTAACGACGATCAAGATCTGCTGACCAAGAAATACGACGAAAGCGTTCTCGGCACCGCCGACTACCTCGCGCCGGAACAGGCGATCGACAGCCACACGGTCGATGGCCGGGCGGACATTTACAGTCTCGGAGCGACCTTTTATTTCCTGCTGACTGGCAATCCCCCCTTTGCGGAGGGATCCGTCGCGCAAAAGTTGCTTTGGCATCAGACGCGAAATCCCAAGCCGATCCGCGAAGTGCGTCCCGAGGTGCCAGCCGACATCGCGGCCATCCTCGAAAAAATGATGGCGAAGAAGCCGGAGGATCGTTACGAGACTCCAGAGAAACTGGCCGAAGCACTTTTGCCGTTCACGCAGACGCCCATTGGGCCGCCGCCCGAAGCGGAGATGCCGGTCCTCTCGATCGCGGCTCAGGGGACGAACAGCGGCCCGGTTTCGATCTCGGCCGCACCGCGGACCATAGTGACGACGCCACGGACCCCGCCGCCGACTCACGAACCAAAGCCGCCTCCGACGCCAGCAAACAAGAACTCAAAGCCAGCGAACTCTCCGCCCGCCAAGCCAGTGCCCAAGGGCGCCGTGCGCTCGGCGGTCGCGGAGGCAGAGACACAGAAGAACAAGCCGGCGCCGGTGGTCGAGCCAATTCCGGATTCCTCGCCGGGAGCGCAAATCTGGGAAGCAATCAGTGCCGAGACCGCCAACGCGTCTCATCTGGATACCGAGCGGCGTCGCCGTGATGGCAAGTCGAGCCGACGAGTGAAGAAGACGGAGACGATGAAGGCGCCGACCGCGAAATCGTCGCAGCACTACCGAAAGCCGCGCCGATCGTCCCTCGGCGTCATATTGCTAATTGCCGCCGGCGCCATCTTAATCGGCGGGGGAGCCGCAGCCGCGTACTGGTTCGGCTTTCGGGAGAAAACTCCCCCGGCGCCACCGCCCATCAGCAATGAGCCGCGCACCCTCGTGCTGACCAAGAACCCGGGCAAAGCTGCCGCTGCATTACTCGTCTCTCAAAAAAGCACTCGAGGATTTCCGGCCCGGCGACACGATCGTCATTCAAGATGACGAGTGGGCGGAATTTGGCGTGGCCTCGCAGACGAAGGGATTGGTCCTGAAGGCGGCCGAAGGCAAGCGGGTCGTCTGGAAGGCGCCGGGAAACCAACACCCCTCTGCATTACTCTCGCTGGCGAATACGGAGGGCGCGCGCATCTCGGGAATCACGTTCGATGCCGGTGGGCAAATCGATTACGCGGTCCGACTGCACGGGCATTGTTCAGGCCTGGAACTGGACGGCGTTGACATGCTCAACGCTGGCAAGGCGGGCCTTGCCGTTCACGACTGCGTGGCCGACAAGGACCGTCCCGTCAAGATTCACAAATGCCGTTTCGCAAACCCGGGCGGCAAGCCGAGCGGGGCAGCCGTGTTGTTTAAGGCTGAATACGCAGCCAAGGGAATGCCGCCGCAAGGCAGCCAAAATGTGCAAATTGATGGCTGCGTCGCCGAGGGGCCGTTTTCATCGGCGGCGTTTCAATTCGACGGAAGTGCGGGCGGCATCGAGATTCGGCATTGCCGAGCGGGCCGAGCGCCCAATGGAGTCCTGTTCCGAAAACAGATGCCACCCGCCGAGGCGATCTGGCAGGTGCGGATTGTCAATAACACGTTTCAGGCCGAAGCTGGCATCGTCTGCGAGGACCCGCCTGAAATCATGAAGCGGCCACAGAACAAGATTGTCGTCGAGCGGAACTACTTTATCGGGGAGCCCGCACGAGTCGGCGCCGATCCCAATGCCAAATTCGTGACCGCGCAGGGGAACTACCGAAAAACGGGCACGCCAGGAGGTTCTCCGCTGGTGCCGACAACCGAGGTCCCCGTCGATTTGCCGACTGAACCGCAGAAGTTTCTGCAATATGGCGATTCCTGCCCTTTGGCTCACATCCTCAATAATCAACCGGTGGGCGCTCCGCCCGGATGACGCCGTTCAACCCTTGATCACATCCGGGCCCGAGCCCGCCGTCTTTTCGTAGTGGCCATCGCCGGCCTTTTCATACTTGGTAAAGCCCAGCTTCCCCAGTCGATCGTTACTCAGGTTGCCCGCGCCAAAGCGTGTGACCGCATTGGGGGCGGCGATGATCCGCCGAACCGGCTTGCCATTCTCCGGATGGACAGTCAGCGGTGCGTCGCTCATGCGCTGCATCACTTCAAAGACGTCACCGTCGCTGCCGTCGGCTTCGATCACCTGGTAAACGTAGAGAGGCATGTTCAACTCCGCAGAACGGGGTCCGCCTTGGCTCGGCGGACCTACTCACTGATTGTACCGTCCGCGGATCGTGGGAATCAAATAGTCGTGAAATGCCTCGCGAAAGCCAAATCGCGGGCGATGCCCCCAGTCTGCCTTGGCCGCCGAATCGTCGACGTCGGCCGGCCAAGTGTCGACGATTCCCTGTCGGCGCTCGTCGACTTGAAATGTGATCTCCGCCCTGGGAAACGCGTGCAAGACCTCGTCGCGAATCTCGGCCGCGGTAGGGCTGAAGGCGCCGAGATTATAGACCGCTTGCGATAAGCGTTCGCGTGGTGTTGCCGACAGATGCAAAATCGCGTCGATGGCGTCGGGCATGGCCATGAAGGGGATGCGCGTATCCGGCCGGACAAAGCATGCGTAGGGCGTCCCTGGGCGGCCGCGTGGATCATCTCCGGCGCATAGTCGGAGGTTCCACCGCTCGGCGTCGTGACCGCGGAAATCAAGCCGGGGAATCGAATCGAGCGGAAGTCGACCTTGCCCCGCACCTGGTGTACGGCCAGTTGCTTGTAATGGCCCGCGTAATACGTGCCCAGCAATTCACCGTAGAGTTTGTTGCAGCCATACATCGTCGTGGGCGAATTGAATTGATTTTCACGCACGCGGCCCGCGCGAGCCTTGGCATCGAGAGAAGGCAACCCATAAGCGGCGATCGACGAGGGATACAGGAATACCACCGGCCGGCCGTGCGATTCGCCCTGCTTCTGGGCGAATTCGAGCATCATCAGCGTGCCTTCGACATTCACCTTGTGTGCCGTCATCGGGGCGAACTCCCCGCGTGTTGACAGCACCGCCGCGAAATGGAAGACCAGGTCGATCTCGTATTCGGCGAGGATGCGATCGAGCAATTGCGGATCGAGTATCGACCCGACATAGTGCTGACGAACGCGGCCGGCGAGCGCCGGGTTCGAGCGGCGCCAGGTCGAGCGTCACGACCGGGCGATCGGGGGCATCCGAAAGGGACTCGATGAGGCCGTGGCCAATCTCGCCACTGGCGCCGGTGATCAAAGCAACAGGTTTTCGCGACATGGGTGAACGATTCGCAGTTAATGCATTGCCAGGGGCGCGGTCGCCATCCGGATCAAGAAGATTAGGATTACGATGAAGATTACGATTAGGAAGAGGATTAAGAGCAAGATTCAGATTAGGAGAAAGATCAGCGGAAGCCTCGCGCTCAGGTCCTAATCTTACTCTTAACTGTTTCTCTTGATCCTCTTCCCAATCTAGTCATCATCTTAATCCTAATCCTCTTGCCGGCATTTTCGCCGATACTGACCTATTGGCTGCGCAGGGGTCGGCGGTATCTCGCCGGATCCCCCACCCGTCTCCGGTTCGCCGACAGCCTACTGGGTGCTCGTTTCATTTATGGCTGGCGAGGATTCCGATTGCAGCGGCGTTGATTGCCCCGAGCCGCTCGGTGTGGACGGGACTTCGACGATGTTGAGACTTGTTCGACGACTCAGAGTTCGCATTCGTTCCCAGCGCGGCCAGTGCTTTTGACGATCGTTCCAGCGCTGCCAGGAAATGGCCGCAATGCCCGCGACCGGCACACCGGAAATCAATGCGCCGTATAGCATGCCCAGCCAGGGGCCCTTCCCCGAGCAAGCGGAATACCACGCCAAGATGGGGATAAGGACGAAGACAATCACGATGAAGACAACGGCTGCCGTCACCGTCCCGCCGACGGCAGCGGCTGCCCAGCGCTCGTGTCGCGACATTTGCCGCGAGGCATCGACGGCCAGTACGCTGGCGCCGATGAAAAAAGCGGCGCCGGCAACACCGGCGGCCGCGAAGCCAGCGACTCGGACTGCCTCCGACATCGCAAAGGTGGGACGCATGCCGCTATAGAGGCCCATCCCAAGTCCAATAATTGTTGCGGTGACGATCGGGCCGAACAACGGTGGCGGGTGGGCGCGATCGTGCAGCCGAGCCCAATACGGATGGCTCGGGGGTGGTTTCCGCCGTCGCACGTACTCCGCCATGCCATGTCTCCAGCTGCCACTCTATTTTACCGCGATTGGACAGGTAATCGACGTCAGTCGTAACGGCTATCGGCGTTCGTGCTTGGCGGATGCCCATGGGCCTTCTGCAGTTCGTGCGCGAAGGTGGGTTGCTGGAATGGCGGACGGACACTTGTGTCACGACTTGGGTTCGGCCCCGGGCGGGGGCGTGCCTTTGCCTTCGTGAATGTAGCCAGCCCGGCGGCGCTCATATTCCTCGGCCGTGAGCGTTTCCAACTCGATGAGACTGCCCGAAGCCGCGCGCTGGAAGATTTGCTTGAGAAACGGGACACACCACCCGCATCCCGTGCCGGCCCCGCCGCACTGCGATAATTGACTGGCCACTTTCGGATGATGAAGCCGGACAAAACTCTCGAGCTTCCGCCGGGACACGCGGAAGCACAAGCAGACATGGTCATCGAGGTTCATGCAAGCTTACTTTGGCTCGGTCCCGACCGCTTCCACTTTCAGCACGATTGAGTCGCCGTTCGTTGTCTTAACCGTGAGTTCCTTCTTGATGGGCCCCGGCTTATCTGGGCTAAAAATGACGACAACGGCTTGCGAAGGCCGAGCTTCATCGTCCTTCTTGGGAATCAAAGGTGCGGTCACTCCATCCCCTTGGCCGGTAATGTCCGAGACTTTGAATGGCTTATCGGCGCGAATGATGACGCGTTTCTCCGACTTCTTGCCGATCTCGACTCCGCCCATCCTCAGAATGTTGCCCGGTTGTGTTCCCACCACCGTGAGCGGAGCCTGCACCATTCCCTGGGCGCTGAGGGTTAATATGGGCGATTCCTTGTCGTTGGTTTTGAGAACGATCTGTTCGTCCACGGCGCCCGGCGGCGCGTTGGCCTTGAGGGTCGTGCGCCACCTGATAGGCGACCCCGCCGCGCACATTCACCTTGGCAACCGCAACGTCGAGGTATGACTTGTTGAAGCCGCTAAACTCGCTGATTTGCCAATCGCGCTGCCGACCGCTGTAAACAATGGTCACTGCCTTGTCCGTCTTTTGTCCGGTCGGCACGGTGCCAAACTGGATTGCCCCCGGCTTGATGGAAATGTCCGGACGGCTGACCGCGCGAATTTCCACTTCCGCGTACGACCAGAATAGGTTCTTGGTCGTCGGGTCTCGGCCCTCGAATTTGACCCGCAGCTCGATCTTGCGCGGCCCCTCGACCCGCGATGTGTCGATCTGAATGTCGATGTAGCCGGTCTCGCGAGGCCCCATCCGGCCCGTGTATTCCAGGATCGAAACGCAGCGGCACGACGGATTCGGCACGGTCACCTGCATCGGAACCGCGTAGATGTTGCTCATCTTAAATCGGTGCGTCTTGATGGTGCCTTGCGGCAGAGTGCCGAAGTCGTGCAGGATGACGGGAGGCGGCGAAGCGGTCTTACCGCTAAAGAATTTGTTCGCCCACGGGATCGGCCGGACCGCATTTTCCTGAGCGGAAGCGGAAAGCACGCAAGCAAAACTGGCGAGCGTCACAAGGAGTCGGCGCATGGTGAATAGCTCCTCCAGATCGCCGAACGCCCAAACCAAGGTACTTACCCGATTGGGTCGGACCGGCGCACGGAAGGGATTGAGGCCGTTCGGGAAAACTCTGCCGGTCGGGCAGACCGGGAACCGATGGAGCGGTCTTTGTCAATTGCACGGAGTCCGGGCCGGTCCGGCACTGATCGTCACCCCTTAGTCTATCCGGACCGAACAGGGGGATCAATCGATTCGCCTACGAGAAACATCGAAGTCGAGGGGGGCAAATGTATCAATAGCGACGATTGGACAGGTTGTGGCAAATCCAAAGGCCCATTGTGTCTTGATCGCGGCGGAACTCTCCCAACTGCCGATTCCAAGAGTGGAGATCGCCGGAAGTTCCGCGGCAGCAAACGGTGTGCTTCGACTTGCGTCTCAACGATCATCCAGCACGCGGATGGTCGTGATCGACTTGGCGAGTTTATGGTCGGCGAATTTCCATACGACCTTTTTGTCGCGGGTCACTTCAAACGCGTGCGCTCCCTTGCCTTCCTGTCCGCGGAGAAAATTGCCGACGACATAATGTCCGTTTTTCAAAACTTGCAAACTGGATATCCACGTCAGATTCAATTCGGGGGCATCCTTGGGGCCAAACTCCCAGACGATTTTCCCGTCGGGCGTCACCTCGATGATTCGCTTTTGCGTACCGCAGGAGATGAGCGTGTTGCCGTTGGAGAGTCGAATCGCTTCGCCGGTGTTCTCGACCTTGGTGAATTCCCAGACCACCTTACCGGTCGGATCCACTTCGCGAATCGCCCCTTCGCCTTCATGTGCCGCCAGGATGTCTCCATTGGCCAGTTTGTGAATGTTGCGGACCTGGAGGTGATAGCCTTTCTCCGTCGTCGTTAATGGCGTGACGCGCACCACGTTTCCCTTCGCGTCGACCTGGACTGCCCGACACGGTCCCTGTTCGGCGATCAGCGTGTCGCCGTTCGGCAGGCGTTCGCAGCCCAGCACCTGGGGACACTTGCTGACATAATCCCAAACCACTTTCTTGTTGCGATCGATTTCCGTGACACCCGTCGGCGTTCCGCCGTGCGCGTAGAGAACGTGCCCATTTGGAAGAACTTGGAAAATGACCGCAATTCCCGGGAACTTGTATTCCCAGGTCACCTTGCCGGCTTCGTCCAGCTCCACAAGACGATTCGGGCCCTTGCCGTATTCGGCGAACAGGATGCGATGT
The DNA here is from genome assembly GCA_963773845.1 of uncultured Gemmataceae bacterium. Classification (GTDB taxonomy): domain Bacteria; phylum Planctomycetota; class Planctomycetia; order Gemmatales; family Gemmataceae; genus SIAJ01. Next base: position 408,286 of record CAVZCU010000009.1, on the reverse strand, counting down.
TTGATCGGCTCAGCCGCGGTCGCGGCGATCGAGGCGACACAGGCGATGGCAGGGGCCAAGTAACGCGCAAGACGAATCATGGTGGTTCAAGGAGAGTGAGTCAATCGTGAAGACAAGATATCATCCGGATGACCGAGAAGACATAAGGAAAACGCCGCGGCCCGAACGATGACGCACCATCGTGGCGGCAAGCTGCAGCTTGCCATCTTCGCCGTGGCGGCAAGCTGCAGCTTGCCATCGAGACATGGCCGGGACGCCGACGGCTGTGAAGGGCCGCCCTCATCCCGGCGTCTTATGTGCCAACGGACCACTCACGGACTCACTTCTTCTTCGGCGGCGGCGGTGGTGGCGGCGGCGCAACTGGCAACGCTCGAATAGCCTTTTGGGCCTGGATGCGAATCGCCGGTCGAACTGTGCCCTCGGTCGCTCCCCCGGGGGTCGTCGGAGTCGTCGAACCGAGGCCCACGCTTCTGCCGTCGTCCGGGACGAATCGCACGCGGTGGCCGCTGTAATTCAATACTTCGATCGTCCCCGACTTGGGATCGGTCACGATCGAGTAATACTGTCCCTGGTTCGGCGACAACTTGTAGTACCGCAGCTTGCCCGTTGCCTTGTCGATGGCAACGAACTTCTGATTCTGGGACTGAATTCCGCCGTTCGCGGCGACCTTGAAGAAATTGTTCGCCGCCAGAATGATCGGCAGATCGGCGAACTGCTCGGTCGAGATATTCTGGTCCTCGAGTTGTTCGTCCGTGTACCAGAGGCGCTTGCCGGTCGAGCGCTCGAAAGCGTACATGTGGCCGTTCACTTTCACAGCGCGAATCGCCTGCGTGAAAACGGGGTTATAGCCAAAGCGGTTATTGCCCTCGCTGGGCCGATTGAGCATGACAAAGAAGCGCTCGGCGTCGGCGAAGAGCATCGCGCCGTCGACTTTCTCGAGTTGTTTCAGTTTCTTGTTCTCGTCGAGCTTGCTCTTGAAGATTTCCTTGCCATCGGCCGCGTTCAGGACGACGACTTCGCCGTTCGCGGTCACGTAGCCGGTGAAATCGTCGTTTTCGCTGCGCATCTGCCAGCCTTCGCCGCCGAGTTGCTTCTTCCAGATGTCCTTGCCAGTGAATAGGTCGTACAGGCGAATCGATTTCTTCCCCGCCTCATCGTCGAATGCGAGCACTCTTCGGCCGTAGAATTTGGCCTTTTTGATGTTCGTGAACACCGCGGATGAATCGGGTATGGTAACCTCGACCCCATCGGCCGCCCGGTAGCAGCGGACGGCCGAGACCGTGCCGTCCGTGTTGCCGTCGTACAAGAAGACGAACTCAGGGTCGCCCAGCATGTTGGTTCGCGGCGATACGTTGGATTTCGTCCACAAGATCGTGCCGCGCGCGTTGTCCTTGGCGATCAGTCCGTCCTTGGTCAACACCACCGTGTACGTCGCCTCAACAACCCATTGTTGGCCAACCTTGGTCGACCAGCCGTCCTGGTAGGTCAGCCGCAGGCCGTCCGCTTCCATTTGCTGGTTCACCGGCCCATTCTGAACGACTGGGCTCGGTTGGTTGCCGAAAAGATTCAAGTTCCAGAGCGGCTTCTTGTCGGCCAGGTCGTAGGCGTAAACCATGGCCAGCGGTTGACCCGTCTGCGGGTGGCTGCCGTGATTGGTCACCACCGCGATGTGCCCCTTCACTTGAACGAATCGATAGGGAATATTCGCGTTGGCGAGTTGGTAGTGCCACTGCGGATAGCCGAAGCCGGGCGTTGTCCAAACGTCGTTGTTGCTCACCCGATCAATGACGCGAAGCGACCAGCCCTGGCCGCCACGATTATTCATGTCGACGGTCAGGCGGTTGCGCTTGAAGAAAGGCAACACATCGCCGCTCAGATCCACGTCCATCGTGTTGGCTCGTGCGGAATAGCCGCCGCCCGCCAGGACTTCGCCCCCCTTGAGCTTCGGGAACGTCCATGTGGTCGTGGGCGGTTCCAGATAGGGGAGGAAGCGCTTGTCGGTGATCAGATCGTTGAAGAATTCGGCGCCGGTCTTGCTGTCGCGAATGACGACCTTGGCGTATTTTTTGTCCAGCTCGGCATACATGCCGACCGCATCGTCGAGCAGCCCCTTGCGAATGTACAGGCGAGCGAGGGCTTCGGTTGCCTTGGCGGCAGCGAGTCCGGCGGCATTGGACCCGGAATTCGCTTCCTGGTTTCCGTCGCGGATGGCGAGAAGCATGTATTCCGCCTCGCGGCTGTCCTCGTCGCTTCCACTTCCGGAGAGCTTGTCGGCCAGGAGGACCTTGGCATCGGTGCCGGCCTCGAACATGCCGCCGAACACTTTCACGAAGCCGCGCAGTTTATCGATATCGTTCGCGTCCTTGACCTTCTTCCATTCTTCGATGACCTTGTTTTCGAGCGGCCGGCGTTGAGCCGGGGTCGCCTTCTTGATCATGTTCTGAATGCGGCCGCGAGCCCAGACGTCCGGTCGGGCGTTGGTATTCGGCTCGTCGATGACGCTGACCATCTCCTTGTTGCCAACCAAGGTGCCGAACGCCATGTACGCCTCGAAGGCGTCGAGCAGTTTGCCCTGGTTCTCCTTGCCCTTGGCAACGAGGCAGTAATAATTCGACTTCCGCCGGAGTTCCTCGTCGGCGAGCATCTTCTTTTGCGCTTCGGTTGCATCCCTGGGGATTTCGACGTCGCAAAGGGTCTTGTACTCGGCAAGCATCTTCTCGCCGGCATTGAAATCATTCTGCAGCAATTCGGTGATCGCCTCGAACAACTTTTCGCGAGCCTTGGCCCGCGTTTCTTCGGCCGGCTTGTTGGCGAGCGTCTTGCGGTAATTACCGATGGCGGGTTCCAGTCTCCCGTCGTCGTGCTGGAGCATGGCGAGGTCGAGCAGGCCAACCGGGTCGAGCGGGTTGGCCTTCAGACGGGCTTCCGTGTCCTTGATCTTGGCATCGAGTTGCGGAAAGCTCGAAATGGCCGATGGCGTGATCGAATAGACGTCGTTGTCGTAGAAGAGCAAGTTGCCGGCTGGCTCCCGCTTGCGCGAGCGGCTGGTGCCTTTCACCTGCATCGTCTTGGTGTCGATCGCAACGATGCCGGGCTCGTTGCTCTTGTCCTTCGACGCCATGATTGGCACGAAGTAGGTGCCCTGCGTGGCCACGCCGATGCCGGTCGGCATTCCGGTCGGCAAGGCGTCGCGGATTTGCTGGCCGGTCGCGAGATTGTGGAAGCGGACGTAGCCCTTGCCGACGATCATCACCTTGTCGTCGAACACGCCCGCCACGTACTGATCGCCTTCCTGCTTCGAGATGGGCGATTTCCAGACCGGCCGCCCGTCGTGAAGGTCAACGCATTCGACGGTGTCCGAATCGAAGGCCGTGAAGACGACCTTGTTGCCGACGATGATCGGAGCGCTCGGCATGCCAGCGCTCGCGCGACGTCTCGTAGGCCATGGCCCCGTTCGCTCCGGCCGGATTGAATCCGGGCCGGAAGCCGCCGCGGCCCATCATTTCGTTCATCTGCGGGTTATGACTGGTCTTGTTGCTCTTGTAATTCGCCGCCCAGACGAGGCTATGGCTGAACAGGTCGATGCCGAGGACGGCGCCCGCGTTGGTCGGGACGACCAGGACGCCGTCGGCATAGCCGAGGTTGACGCACTGGAACCGACGGAACGAATCCTGCGGCAATTTGCCGTTGGGCTGGCCGAGCACTTGCGACCAGACCAGGGATGGAACTTCCTGCGGATGCACGGGGTCGCGCGTGCATTTCTCCATCTTCACCGGATCGAGGCAGACCAGGCGCAGATCGCCGTCTTTCTCGATGACTACATATAGCTTGCCGGCGAGCGGCAACGGTGGCCCGAGGAAGAAGCAATCGGAAAGCAAGGTCTCCGTGGTTTCCTTGACGGCCGGCTTGACCGGCTCCGCTTTCGGCGGCACGGGTCGGCCGGTCCTCGGGTCGATCGCCACTGGGCCGCCGCCCCCGAAGCCCGTACCGACCGAGACCGGGGCATTTTGCGTGTGATCGCCGATCTTCCACTTCAATTTGCCCGTCTCCATGTCCACGGCTTTGAGGCGGCTGAAATTCGCGGCGTCGTTGAAGATGCCGAAGCTTTGCTGCACCCCGCTGTACATGGCGGTCTGCCATTGGCTCGGATGCGGCGGGACGGCCAGGTCGTCAATGAAATAGCACGTCTGGCCGTCGTGGCTGAGGGAGCCGAGCAGCGGATTCTCAATCAAAATCGAATGCGGGCCGCTCGTCGTGTAGAAATTCATGAACTGGTCGAACATCGCCCGCGAGGCGAGTTCTTTGACCATTTGGAACAGGCCGTTATCGGTCTCGGCTTTCCAGAGCAACTCGCCCGGCTTGATGGGTGGATCGATCGACTTGTCTTCCTTGCTGGCGATGCAATAGATGCCGTCGTAGCCGCGGAAGATGATCTTGCCGGAACTGGCAAGCGGGAAGACGCCGGGGATCGTCGCCATGCCCTTCGTTTCCATCAACTTGATGCTCTTTTGAATCCGATCCTTGACGATCTCAAAGCCCGGCTTCTTGGCGCCGACGGGTGTCTCGCCTGGCTTCATCGGCTGCGGATCGAAGAAGATATCGTCGGTCGGCATCAGGTACGGGTAGGTAAAGCGAGGTTCGAGAAACGGCGTGCCCCCCGAGCCGACACCGTTGTTCGATGGATCACGGCGGAACAGTCCCCATTCCTTGTGGAAGATCTTCGGTCCCGCGGCGACCGCCTTGTCGTACTCCGATTTCAGTTGAGCAAATTCAAACGTCTTGCTGCCGATCGTCACCTGGCCCTTGTTGGACGCTTTCTCAAAAAGGGACCAGAATTTGGCTGCTTCCTTGGCAAATGTCGGATCGGCGCCCGCCTGTCGCTTGTAGGCGAGGGCCGCCTTGAAGAGTAAAGGCGCGGGCAACTCGTCGTCCGGGTTGCGCAAAGCAAACATGCGAAACGTGTGCGCGGCCTGGGCATATCGGCCGCGATCGAGATGCCAGGTGCCGATGCGGATCGTGGCGGCGGCGCCGGCCTTGGTGTGCAGGTAACGCGTGGAGACCTCGGCCATGAGGAGCATGTCGTTCTCCTCTTCGGCCTGCTTGTATTTCTGCTCGGCGGTCGGCCCGACGATTCGCTGGTAGAACTCCAATCCTTCCTTGTCGAACGTGCCGATAATTCGATTCACTTCCCGCTTGACGCTGACCTTGTTCCCCTTGTTGTCGATCTCGACGAACTTGTCGGCGGGGTCGTCAAGCATGCCCTGGAGGACGGAAATGATGTCGTCCCAGAGTTTGGGCGTGATGGGGTTTTTAACCTTGTCGCCCTGTAAATACTTGTTGACCGCATCGATCTTGTTCTTCGCTTCGCGCTCGACCGGCAGAGTGATTGGCTCGTTCCAGTCGCGGTCGTCCTTTTCCTTGCCGTTCTTGCCCTTGGTTCGCCCCTTTTTGATCGGCGCGATGCCGGGCGTCGTAGGTACGGGTTGACCCTGGGCGCTCAAGGTGAGGCCAAGGGTAATCGCGACGAAGAGGCAACCGAGAAGCAGACGGGTTTTGCGGAGAGAAGTCATCGTTCGGTACCTCGAAGAACGGGCAAGCCGACGGATTCCGGTGAAAATGAGATTATGTCGGGCGAACCGGTCCGCCCACAAGGGAAAACCGGATCATGTTACGTGGGCGCAACGTAGCTGTACTCGCCAGAACTCAGGCTGGCCGACGCCCCGGGCTCGGCGCAATGCGCAAGGGGTCCTTATGTTGTAGACGATACGGCCAACCGGGGCTAACCCCAGGTGGCCCGGGAATCGGGCACCGGCAGGGGGGGAGTGCAACGTCCCGCCAGAGCAACGGCCGAGCCCAAAGCGAGAATAGCAAAACAAGATCGCGGGACGAGCCGGAAGAGAAGAGCCCAGCACAAAGACACGAAGATCACACAAAGGCACAAAGGAAGACATGGAGCCGGATCATCCGATCTTTGTGCCTTGGTGTGACCTTCGTGTCTTTGTGGTGGGTTCTTCTCTTGCCAATATAGACGCTCCAGAATCCGCGCGGCATGCGAAGATTTCCGATGGGAGTAGCACACAGGGACAAATCCAAGCCACAACGCCGCGAGTGGGCGCTTTTCGGCAAAGATTGGGTCAAGTTTGGGCGTTTCCGACAAAACTCAATTGGACGGGATTAACAGGATCAACAGGATGAAAATCCAAGCTTGTCTTTCATCCAGTCGATCCTGTTGATCCTGTCCAATTTGCTCTTTGTCGGTGGCGTCCAAGTTTGAGGCAGAATTGAGTGCTCGAAGCCCATTTCATTTCATGGGTGTGAGAGAGACTGTGAAACGAATTCTCGGTGAATTCTTCGCCGGCAAGGACTTACGTCCAGGAATTTCATTTCACGCCGGACTGAGCCGCAGTTCCGTCACCGCTGCCGTCCGCATTTCCTCCGGCGTGAACGCGATCGGTACGCCATTCCCCTTCTGCCAGAGCGGCAGCAAATCGGCATAGTGCGGCGAGAAGGGATTCCCGGACTGCCCGCCGGCAAGGACGAAGCGACTATTCGCCCATTCGCCCACATCGATGGTTGCGCGCAAATTCGGTAGCGACTTCACAGGCCCCAAGGGATCAAGCGGCATGACGGAAGCGTGATTCGGCGTATGCTCATCGCCGCCGATCGGAAATGGGCCAAGATTGAACGCAGAGCGGAGTGGGGAATGGCCCATGAGCATGTGCTGGAGCGTGAGGGGACGTAACTTGCCCCAATTCGGTTTCCGTATTACGTCAGTAATTGACAACAAGTCCACCTCGGCCTCGACCAGGATCAGGCGAATCGCCTCCTGCCAGCCTTCCTCGAACCACCCTGGAGGCTGCCGCTTCATTAACTCAATCAGGTGCGCCATTCGCCGGTATCCGAAGAATCCGAACGGGTTCAGGATCGACGACCCTTTCCCTGCCACCCATTCCCAAGCTTTCGGGGCTTTGGCCTCCGCCACCTTTTTGGCCATCCAGGCGAGGAAAATCTCGAAGATCGCTGCCGGCCAGGAGTCGGCCGCGATTCGTCCGTCCCATGCCTCGAATCGATACCTCAGCGACGAATCCGCCAAACCGATAATCACCTCTCGTGCCTCCCGCCACGGAATCGACTTCACGCTCATCTGCACGCTCGCGGCACTGGCCAGGTCCCATTTTTCGCGCGATGCCAGTTCTTCCACGATCACTTGATGCCGATAGTGATCGAGAAAATCCTCACCGAGAAACGGCCCGCCTTCTTTCTGCACCGGCCGATTGTTCGCGGTGGCGAAGAAGCCCTCCGGCGGGTCTTCGACAAACGGCATCTCTTCGAAGGGAACAAGTTCCGGCTGCCAGCCGTTGCGATCGTCCCAGCCGGCCATCGGCAACATGCCGTTGCCTCGTTTGCGTACAGGAATCTGGCCGACGAGCTGCCACGCCGTTTTGCCGGTCACGTCGGCATAGACCAGGTTCATTGAAAAGCCGGGCCATGCATGGAACGGCGAACGGAACTCCTCAAAGCTCTTCGCCCGCATCGCCGACAGCCAGCCGTCCAGTGGCAACGCATCAAGCCAAACGGCGCGCAGCGAGATTGCTTCTGGCGTGTCGTGCAGAACGGGGTTAATGATCGGCCCGCGACTGGTCGAAAGCACTTCTTCAACGACCGGCGCCGCTCCTTTGACGCGAATTTCCTCAAGGCGAATGCCGCACGGCAACCAGCGATCCCCCTGCCGATATTGCCAGGTGTCGCCTTCGCGGCGGAGTTCTTCGAGAAACAAATCGGTGTTGTCGGTCAGTCCGGCGGTCACTCCCCAGGCCGCGAAGCCGTTGTGTCCACACGGCACAGCCGGCGAGCCGACGAACGAGGCGCCGGCCACTGCCCAGTCTGGCGTACGAATCGACACGAGATACCACGGCGCTGGTAGCTGAGCAGCCAGGTGCGGATCGTTGCACAGAATCGGCCGGCCCGTCGTCGTGCGCGACGGGGCAATCACCCAGTTGTTTGACCCGCCGCCGAGGGGCATCACTTCCAGGAGCGCCGCGATGTCTTGTTCCAGCCGAAGAAGGGCACTCATTGTCGATGGTCGACTGTCGATTGCCGAAGAGTCGACCGCCAACGGATCGAGCGCCTTCAATGCTTCGGGCCCATCAGCAATCAGGATGCGCAATCGAGCCAACTCTGCGTCCCAGTTGCTGGACATGAACCAGGGTTGCACTTTCGCATAGGCGAGCACGTCGGCCGGTTCCCACGGTGTCGGGCGAATGCCGAGCACAACGAACTCGTGCGGCCGTCGGCGAAAACCATGCGCATATCCAGCGTTGATTCCGTTCGTGTAGGCCGCAATAAGGTTCCGGCTGCGCTCTGGCAAAATCGTCCATTGCTGATCGGCCGCGAACCGAAACCCGACCCGGCGACAGATGCGATCGGCGCCGATCGTCCGCGGACCAGCCATTTCCGAAATTGTTCCGCGACCCAGTCGCAGCAGCACTTCGAGCTGACCGGCACGATCCTGAGCATGGCAAAAGCCCAGTGCGAAAAAGGCATCGTGTTCGCTGGCCGCTTCGATCATCGGGATGCCGTAGCGGTCACGGCGAATGGTGATGGGGGATTCCAAACCGGAGATGGAAAGTTTGCCCGAAGTGATCGGCAAGCGCTTGCCAAGCGTGCGGCGGACTAGGGTGCGGAGGAGATTCATGACATCACGCAAAAATAGCGAGCCGAGCGGCGTAAGCCGCCGGGTGATGAAATCACTCGACGACTTGCGCCGCCTGGCTCGCCAGAACACGGTGCGCCACCACCATCGAGATGCGATCCGGCGTCTTGGCGGCAATGACAGCAGGTGTCAGGCCTGCCTTCACGGCCAGATCGTTCCACGTTTCCATTGCAAGCGGGTGGTCGTTATCGCGAATGTGCGCCTTGATTCCCGCGCCTGCTCCGCCGTCATCTGGACCCAGAACTGATCGACGATCGCGCACAGCCGTTCGATGTGCATTTCCCGGGTCTCGTCGGGAAGAGTGAACGGCTCATAGGCGGCGAAGATGCCGTTCGGGGCCAGGCAGCGGCGAATTGCGGAGAAGAACCGCGGAAGGTCCACATCCTTCAGGTGGTGGGAGGACAGGCCGACGTAAATGACGTCGAACTGCTCGCCGCACTGCTCGAGAAACTCGACGTAATCGGTCGCGACTAACTCCACGTTCGTGGCCAGTCGTTTCACATTCGCTTCCGCGGCGGCGAGCGCCTGCCCGGAGCGATCGACGCCCACGTAACGGGCCATCGGCCGGCTAGCGAGCACCCGGCTGGTCGACGCCGCGTCGCCACACGCCAGATCGAGGAAACGGATCGGCATTTGCGAGCCGAACCGCTCGTCCATCAGTTTTCGAAGGGCTTCGTTCACCATCGCGTGCCAGAGATAGTCGTGTTCGACGACAACCTGGTAGGCGGCCCACGCGGTGGCAAAAAAGTCCGTTTCGGCGGGTTCATTGGCCATTGCGGTATTGTGCGAAACACCTCCTCGCATACAACGAAGGAACCACGTCTTTCACAACCTGGCCGTACTACGACCCTGGAGACCGGAAAGGCTCCGCCAATGGCGAACCTTCGCACACCGCTCTACGACTGGCACGTGGCCCATAAGGCACGCATGGTCCCGTTTGGCGGTTGGGACATGCCGGTGCAGTACTCCAGCGTCATCGACGAGCACAAGAACGTACGCTCGGCAGCCGGGTTATTCGATGTCTCGCACATGGGCCGGTTGAGCTTTGCCGGCCCCGGCGCATTCGATCTCATCCAAAAGGTCTGGACCAACAATGCCGCCACGATGAAGGATTTCCAGGTCCGCTATGGACTCATTTGCCAGGAGGACGGCGGCATCCTGGACGATGTCCTCGTTTATCGTTGGCCCTACGGCTGGGCGATGGTGGTCAATGCCTCCAATCGCGACAAGATCGTCGCCTGGCTCAAGCAACACGCCGGCTCGCTTGATGTGCAGATTCAGGACCAAACGCTCGACACGGCAATGCTCGCTGTCCAGGGCCCGAAAGCGCTCGCAATGTGTGCCGGCATGTTCTCGGCGGATCCGGCCACTCTGAAGTATTACTTCGCCAGCCCGACACAGTACAAGGGTCAGGGCTGCGTCGTTTCACGAACGGGCTACACCGGCGAAGACGGCATCGAAATTATGGTGAGCAAAACCCAAGCAATCGAGTTGGCCGACGACCTCGCCGCTCGCGGCGTAGCGCCCTGCGGCTTAGGCGCGCGCGATACCCTCCGTCTCGAAGCCGCCATGCCGCTTTATGGACATGAACTGACCGACAAGATCAATCCAATGCAGGCGGGTCTCGCTTGGGCAGTGAAGTTGGACAAAGGCGATTTCATCGGCCGCGAAGCGCTGACGAAAGCGACCGCCGATCCTAAACGCATCGGCCTGGAAGTCGAAGGTAAGCGGGCCGCCCGCGAAGGCTGTCCGATTTTGACCGATGGTTCGCACATCGGAACGGTGACGAGCGGCAGCTACGCACCGACCTTGGAAAAGTCGATCGCGATGGGATACGCGCCGGCGAAATACGCTGTGGTGGGAACGTCGTTGATGGTGGACATTCGCGGCACACCGACGCCGGCCAAGGTCGTGGCGTTGCCGTTTTACAAGCGAGGGTGAGTTTCAAATTCCAAGTTTCAAGTTTCAAGTTGCTTGTCTTCAACTTGGAACTTGAAACTTGGAAGTTGAAACTTGGAGAGCATTCATGGACCAATCGAAACTCCGCTACCTGCCAAGCCACGAATGGGCGGACATCCAGGGAGATGTCTGTACCGTGGGAATTACGCAGTATGCGGTCGATCAACTAACGGACGTGACCCACCTGCAACTGCCGGCGGTCGGTAAACCGGTGACGGCGACGCAGCCATTCGGCGAAATTGAATCGGTGAAAGCGGTTTTCGATTTGAATGCGCCAATGAGCGGCACAGTGCTGGAGAAGAACACCGCCGTCGAGAAGGACCCTTCGATCATCAACCAGGATCCCTACGGCAAAGGCTGGATGATTAAAATCAAGATGTCGAGCGGAGCGAAAACGGATCACTTGTTGACGCTCGAACAGTATGAGAAGCAGATTGCGGAGGGGCACTAATGATTACGGCGAAGACGAAGGCGCCGCCCTCGTTTGCGTGGCTTGAACAAGCACTGATCGATCTTGTCCCTGGCGAGGTCGTGTACGCGACGGGCGTTCCCTGGCTGGTTTATAATCGCCTCGCTGATTTTCGCGACGAGCACCGACGTCGTGTGAAGATCACGTTCGATCGCGGGAGGATTGAGGTTATGTCCCCGAAGAGTCGGCACGAGCAACCACATTTCCGTCTCGGTCTGATTGTCATGATCTTGGCCGAGCTACTCGATTTCAAGTTAATAAACGCCGGCGCGACTACGTTGCGGAACGAGGCGGCGGAACAAGGACTCGAGGCAGACGAGAGTTTCTACATTGCAAACGCGCCTGCTGTAATCAGGGCTGACGATATCAATCTGTCGATGCACCCGCCGCCAGATTTGGCCATTGAGGTGGACCTCACATCGAGTTCGGTTTCGAAGGAAGCAATTTATGCTCGAATGGGCGTACCCGAAATTTGGCGGCACGATGACGAAGAGATCGTGATCCGTCATTTGCAGCCCGACGGGGCATATCAGACCGCCGAACGCAGTTTGTCATTTCCATTGGTACGGTCGGCCGACCTGACTCGGTTGTTAGTAGAAACGAACGAAATGGATGAGGTTGCGTTTTGGCGACATTGCAGTGCCTGGGCCAAAACGCTCGTTACGCCAGCCGCCAATCCTTGACCGACTTCGGAGACCCCCTTGCCCTACGTCTTGAATACCCCCGCCGACGTGGCCGACATGCTCAAGGCCATTGGCGTGTCCTCCGTTAACGACCTGTTCGCGCCGATTCCGCCGGACGTACGCTTCGACCGCTCGCTCGCCATTCCCGAGGCGCTCAGCGAGATTGAATTGACGGAACACGTCGCGGCCCTGGCGAAGAAGAACCAGGCGGCCGCGGAGAATGTTTGCTTCCTGGGCGGTGGCAGCTACGACCACTTCATTCCCACGGTCGTCGATGCCATCGCCGGGCGCAGCGAGTTCTATACCGCGTACACGCCTTACCAAGCTGAAGCGAGCCAGGGCAGCCTGCAGGCGTTCTTCGAATATCAGACGCTGATCTGTCAGATCACTGGGATGGACGTTGCTAACGCGAGCCTCTACGAGGGCGGGTCGTCGGTCGCGGAAGCGGTGTTGATGGCGATTAACATCACCGATCGCAAGGGCCACGTAATTGTTCCGGAGACTGTGCATCCGGAATATCGCGCGGTGCTCGCAACCTATCTGGTGAACCTCGGGGTCAAGCTGGTCACGTTGTCGTGCCCGAATGGCTTCCTCGACCCGGACGATCTGACGAAAGCTATCACGGATCAAACAGCGGCGGTCGTCGTTCAACATCCCAACTTCTTCGGCCACCTCGAAGAGGCCGCCGAAATCATGCGGATTGCAAAGTCCGCCGGGGCGCTGGCCGTCGCGAGCTTCGATCCCATCAGCACGGGCGTCCTGAAACGCCCCGGCGATTACGGCGCCGACATCGCGGTCGCCGAGGGACAATGCCTTGGCACGCCGATGGGTTATGGCGGACCGTACTTGGGTGTCATGGCCTGCCGATCGGAATACGTCCGCAAGATCCCCGGCCGGCTCGTCGGCGAGACAACCGACCGTAACGGCAATCGCTGCTGGGTGCTCACGTTGCAAACCCGCGAGCAGCACATCCGCCGCGAAAAGGCGTCGAGCAATATCTGCACCAACCAGGGGCTGTTCGCGCTGCGAGCGACCGTGTACCTGACCGCCCTCGGCCCACAAGGCTTAAAGGAGACAGCCGACTTATGCCTGCAAAAGGCCCACCACGCGGCGGTGCAACTCGCAAACGTGCCGGGCGTGTCGCTCGCCGTCAACCGGCCCTTCTTCAAGGAATTCGCGCTCAAAGTTCGCGGCGATGTTCCGACCATCCTGAGGAAGTTGCAAGCACAAGGCTACTTCGCCGGCCTGCACGCGGGCCGTTGGTATCCCGATTCGAACGACGTGCTGATCGTCGCGGTGACGGAGAAGCGGACGAAGGCGGAGATCGACGGCTTAGCGGGGGCATTGCGGGCGGCGGTCGGATAGTGCAATTACCGCGAATTTGAAATTCATTGATTCGTCGGCGCAATCGAGAGCCAGTAGAAATCGGAAATCAACTGACCATGACCAACACCCAATCCACCGCACTGCTCTTCGAACTCTCCAAACCCGGTCGTCGGTGCCATCGGCTACCGGCCTGCGATGTGCCCGCTACGCCGGCGAGCGGCTTGATCCCAGGGGATCAATTGGCAGAGGAACCGCCGCCATTGCCGGAGGTCGCCGAGAGCGATCTCATCCGCCACTTCACGAACCTGTCGCAGCGGAACATGTCGATCGACACGAACTTCTACCCGCTCGGTTCGTGCACGATGAAGTACAACCCGAAGCGGCACGAACGTGTCGCCAATCACCCGGCGTTTGCGGGGTTGCATCCGCTCCAGGATGAGGCGAGCACCCAGGGCATGCTCGAAGTGCTCTGGGACATGCAGAACTTTCTCGCCGAGATTTCCGGACTGCCGGCCGTATCGCTGCAACCGGCGGCCGGGGCCCAGGGGGAGTTGACGGCCCTCTACGTCGCCGCTGCCTACTTTCGCGACGTAGGCCAAACGCAGCGCAAGACAGTTCTGGTCCCCGACAGTGCTCATGGCACGAATCCCGCCAGCGCTGCTCTTGCGGGGTTTCATGCCGTCACGGTCAAGAGCAACGCCAAGGGTCTCGTCGATCTTGAAGACTTGAAGGCCAAGCTCGGCGACTCAACGGCCGTGTTCATGATCACCAACCCGAACACGCTCGGTCTGTTCGAGCGGCAAATCAAGCAGATCCGCGAGATGGTCCACGCGGCCGGCGGTCTTATGTACCTCGATGGCGCGAACATGAATGCCATCCTCGGCTACACTCGGCCGGGCGACTTCGGCGCCGACATGCAGCACTACAACGTACACAAGACATTCACCGGCCCGCACGGCGCCGGCGGTCCGGGCTCCGGCCCGATTGCCGTCACCAACAAACTCGCCCCCTACCTCCCCGCGCCATTGGTAGCGAAGCGCGGCGAGCGCTTCGTGCTCGATTACGACCGCCCGAAGTCGATCGGCCGCGTTCGCAGTTTCTTCGGCAACGTCGGCATCCTGTTCCGCGGCTGGGCGTATATCCGCACGCTCGGACCGGACGGCCTCAAGCGCTGCAGCGAGCACGCCGTTCTCAATGCCAACTACCTTCTGAGTCGCATCAAGCATGCCTACGAAGTGCCGCACGGCGACCGCTGCATGCACGAGTTCGTCGCGAGTGCGAAGGCACTTCGCCGCGAGCGGCGAATCAGCGCGATGGACATCGCCAAACGGCTCTTGGATTTCGGCTTCCACGCGCCAACCGTCTACTTCCCGCTCGTCGTCCCCGAAGCGCTGATGATGGAGCCGACGGAGACGGAGAGCAAGGAAACGCTCGACGCTTTCGCCGACGTGCTCTTGAAGATCATCGAGGAAGATGCCGCATTCCTGCAAAAAGCGCCGCACACGCTGAACATCAGCCGTCCCGATGAAGTGAAGGCGGCGAAGGAGCCGGTGCTGCGATGGAAAGCTATTTGATCTTAAACGTGCGACAGGCGGACTCGTAGCTCTCTTCCAAGTCAAGCGCGACTGGCAGCTTTGGCGTCAACCAGATGGGGAGTGTCGGCAACTTGTGGCCGACTGCGAGTGGATACGACCACGTGTCCAGTCGCGTCTTCTCGCCGATTTGAACCGTTCGACATGTTGCCGCATATGTTGGCAACAGATTGCCCGTGAAATTCGGATCGCGGCGCCGCTTTAGATCCAATAAATCGACATACAAGTTGAATCGGCTTATGGTCACCAGATCGACAATCGAGACGCAGATTCCCTTCTGCAATAGATTGAGGCATTTCGCCACAAACAAATGCCGGCTCGAAGGACTGTCCTTATTCGCTGGGCTAACCAGTTCGACTGCGGCAACGAGTTCTCGTTCGCGTTCAACATTGAGAATCAGAAGCTCGTAGGAGTATTCTTCGGGAAACTCGGTTTCGATCGACAGCGTGGGAACAGGTGGCGCCCAAGTCGCCGTAGCGACTCCGCCTTCGCCGGCGTCTGGATCAAAGTCCATTTTCGATTCGGCTTCTGAGTAGTCTTCGAACGCACTAACGTCAATCTCATAAAAACTGCCTAAATGGGCGCGTGGCTCCACGATGTAGCCGTCGGGCAGAAGCGGCGCCAGCGCTTGCGCCATCGTCATCGGCCAGCCACCGTGGAGTCCTTCCCACGACCAATGCTTGGAAATCGGCGGCCGAAAGTGATCGCGGAGCGGCATTGCAATCTCCCTTGGACGCATTCTAACTGAAGTCCGACGCCGGACCAAGGCGGCGTCGAAGTCATCGATTCCACTGCCTGAGCCGGCCGACCAAATCGCGCACATCATTGCGGCGTTTCTCGAGAACTGCGAACAGCGCGATGATCATTGCGCCCAGAACAATCCCCGAGACGTACCACACCCACGTTTGTTCGCGATCGACTGCCGCGTGCCAAATCATCGAAAACACATCGAGGAATAGGAAGCCAATTCCCAGATAAAGAAATGCACGGACGCGCAGCAGTACACCGGCAACGACGCCGGCGAGGCAAAGCACCGCCAGCACAATCGGCAACCACAGCGACTGGCCGACGCCGGCAATGAAGAGATCGGCCGCCGACGCGATGTAAATCATGCTGATCCCGAGGTAGCGCAGGCCGGCCGCCACTTCCGCCCGCAGTCGATGGCGATTGACGTGCTCGGAAACGAGAACGATGAGCGCCAGCGGAATCGCCCATGCCTGCGGATGCACCGCGGCCGGCACTTCGTGATGCTCTAGCAAGGCCCAGAGCCCGGCGTTCGCCGCTAGCGCTCCAAGCAATGCCCAACCGAAGGAGCGACGTGAAAGCGCAATCAACCCGTAGAGCAGGCCGGCCAGGAACCATAGCAAGGCGTAGACATCAAAGTGCTGCGGCAGGTTTTTGAGATAGCCGATCATCGGTTCAAGCCCCGGGGCACGCGTCCTGGCGAATTCCGCGACCGGGTCCGGCAGTTTCGCCCAGAAGGCGACAAGCGGAATCAGCGGCAACAAGACGCCCGTGCGCATGAGAGGCTTCGCCAGGACGCGCAAGCCGCGGCGGGCGAACAACTCCGCGAGCCCAACGCCGACGAACGCCAGCAGCATGACGATGAACGTCCAATAGCGCACTGCCTTCGGATTGAAAATCTCTGGAATGTTGAGGCGCACATGGGCGAACAGGAGCACCAGCAGGATTTCCGCGAGATAGACGTAACCAGTCCGTCCCTGCGGCGTAGGCCCGAGCGGATCGCGCTCCGGACGCAGGGCACAGCGCAATGCGACCGCCATCAGTAGCAGATTCCCGACGATCACACCGCCGACGGCGATCGGATCGAGTGGAGTCCTCTTCGTGATTGGATCGAACAGCGGGATCTCTTGAACGAGGACGACTCCAAGCACAACCAAAGCTGAGGCCCCGACGATCGCGCCGATGCGGCGAAAATCGTTCGCCCACACCGCGGAATTCGACGCGGAAGCGAGGGCGTCGCGCCCCAGGTACAGCGTCGCGGCAATCGAGAGGGCGGCGAACAGTCCGGAATGACGAGTCAGCCAGGGAACACTTCCTGAGGGATCCGGTATTGCCCACGCCAGGAGGCCGATTGACGCGGCTCCTAGCATGAGCGCGGTTGGCCGGAGCCTCGCCCTGGATCGAGCCGAGCCAATACGGACCAGGAGCGCGGCCGCCGGAACCAAGAGTATCGCACTCGCAGGGGCCGCGAGCCGACGAATCAAGCTGGCCTCGTTCACCGCGGTCCGCACCGCCAATCCCACGACGAGCGCAGCCACGACTCCCTGGGCAATCACAAACCAGTCGTAAACCTCTCCAGTTTCTTTTCGCCGCAAATTAAACCGAGGAGCGAGGGCGATCCCGGATGCCGCGAGAACGTACACTGCCAGCGCAAGCGGCGTTATCCAGTCGAGCCAAACCGGTCCGCCGCGAATCTCGGCAATTGCGAGCCCGATGGCGGTCACGCCAGCAATGTATAACCCGCCAACCGCGAACCGCGCTTGCGGATCGCGGAGCAGCAGAGTGAACACGAGTCCGACCGCGGCAAGGTGGCCCCAGGCAACGCCCGGCGGATCGATGCTGGCGCCGTACAGCGTGGGGACCATGCCGAATAGCAAGAAGCCGAGCGACAGGATCGCCGCGAAGTGCGGGAAGGCTGGCAACGGCTCAGGCGAGCGGAGCGGCGTAAGCCGCCCGATGATGTCATTATCGGGCGGCTTACGCCGCTCCGCTCGCCAATTCTTGATTGCCGCCCAGATCGCTCCCGCGGTCGCGAGACCGATTCCCGTTGCCAACGCGAGGCTCGTGAAGGTCATTGGCCCCCAGACAATCCACATCAAAAAGCCGGCCAACATCGCAAGCATGCCGGTCGCATATTCGTGGAGCCGGCTTCGCGCTCGCACTGCGACAATTCCGAACAGGAGCCCGGAAACAACAACCGCGCCAGCCGGGCCCCATGGCCGCCAGGGATCGGTCCAGCCGCCGCGCATGGCAAGGATTACGAGTCCCGTTGCGAGCAGTTCCGGCCAGAGGCGCAACGCGACCGCAGTCGGCATTTCGCGCGAACGCAAGAGCGCCACCGCCATGCCGATTCCCACGATTGTCCAAGCACCAGCCAGGACGTGAGCCGACAACCACGAGCCCGGTTCATCCCAGCGCGTCACAGCACATGCCAGCAAGACGCCAGCGAGAGTCGCCGTCAGCCCTATCGCGTGTAATCGCCAAGGCCGAGCAACCCGGCTCACGTGCCAGTACGCTGCAATGCCCGTGGGAACCAGGACGAGCCAGCCCTCAATTCCCAAGCGAGCCGAAGCTATGCCGAGAGGTTGCCCCGGGTTTGCTATCAACTCGCCGAGCGGGATCACGCAAAGCAAAAGCAACGCCGCCCAGGCAACCGCGATTAACGCACTCAGCAACCCGTCGCCTTCAACCCGTCGTTCGACGGCGAGCCAGGCCAGCGCCCAAACCGCGGCTGCCCCGGCGGCCAGAAGCCCAATTCGAACCAGCTCCGCCGGCGTGATAGAAGCCCCACTCGTGACGATGCCGAGGGCGTATCCGCCGGCAAGCGCGCCGATCAAAATCCAACCAGCCACGAACGCGTAGCCGGACGATCGCTCGCGTATCGATGTCGCCGCCAAACCTATGACGATTGCCACCAGCGGCGCCACGATCGAGGCGGTCCAGCCCATTTCGCGAAAGACCGATCCCGTCGCGGGACCAGTTGGAACTTGCCCGCTAAAGCCCTCCCACGCGACCAGAGAGGTCAAGAACAACACCACACCGGCGCGAATCGCGAGAAAGCCGCGCAACCGCGCTGGCCCCCACGCGGACAGGCGCGACCGGAAACCGAGTTTCGCGAACTCATGACCAATATCATCGCGAACAACGATGCAAAGCGATCCGAACAGGAATAGCGCAGCAAAGCCCCAGCGCACGGCCGAGGCCGTTGCGAATTCAGCGGCAAATTGCCCCGCGAGCAGTAACGGCACGGTGGTAGCCAAAAGAATCAGGCCGATCACTCCAGCATCGGCTGGCTGTTCCTTCGACCAGCGCAAAACAAAGGCGATCGCGAGCGTCAGAATCCCCAAGAGCAGCCACGACCCGAATCCCCAAATATGGAATGCCTCGGTGGGGGTAACTAAAAGCGGCTCCATGCCCCGTGGAGTCAACTCTTGAACGATCGCGGGAACGATGCCGCACGCCGCGAGGATCAGTTGGCCAACGACGAGACCGGCCAGGACAATACGATCGACCGACGGCGACATCTCGGCCCAAAACCGGCGTGGTTCGTCGAATCGTTGCAGCAACCGCCGCGCAGTTTCCCAGATCAGGGAAAGTATGCCGATCGCGACGCCGTAAGCCTGCAACGCTCGCGGATCGACCGCCCCGAACCGGCCGGGAAACCAGTTTTGCTCCTTTGCCCAGGTGAATCCGATCAGGACAGCCGCCCAAGTCAGGGCTGCTTGGAACAGCGGAAACGAGCCGCGCTCACGCCACGTGAGTCGCATCACCAGCCAGAGCGCCGCAGTCCAAACCGTCAGGCCTGCCCACGTACCGGCCAGATCGGCGACCGGAATCAATAAAAGCAGCCCGGCGAAACACGAGGTAAGGGCGCAGAAAGTCGGAATGGATTCACAAACAGAAGCGGCGAGCGGAGCGGCGTAAGCCGCCCGATGCTGTCATGATCATCGGGCGGCTTACGCCGCTCCGCTCGCCGGGAAAGCACGACCGCGGTCGTTGTCAATGTCGTGTGGATGAGCAGCGCGAGCAGGACAGCCAAGCGCCAGGGTTCGAGTGCAAGCGTGAATGCCGCGAGATGCGCAAAACCGACCAGCGCGACGAATGAGCCAATCCCCGTCAGCGCAGGCAGGCGATAGAGCCCCGCGAGGACCAACGCCGTCGTCGCGATGAGAAAAAGAGTCCCCGAGTGGGTCCATTCATGCGGAAAGTTCGCCGAGAACAAAGCGAGCACCGGGGCGAGAATGGCCGTCGCGCCGGCGACATCACGGCAGGCAATTCGCAGAAGTGCAAACGGGCGCAACCCGACCGCGACAAAGGCAAAGAGCAAAGATTCCGCCGCGAGCACGATACCCCAGACATCGCGCTCGTGGGGAACCGTTGCCCAAAGGCCCCACAAGGTGGCTGGAACGAGTAGCCAGACGCCGACCTGGGCAATAATTCGCAAGCGCCAGCGAAAACTCGCCGCGATGAAACCGGCGGCACAGGCGAGGTGAGTCGCCAGGGCCCATTGTGGTTGGTCAATTCCGTGGATGGTGACAAACAGCAGGGCCACTACCGACACGCCGGCCGCACCAAGGCCGACCGCAAGCGCGTCGAGTTGACGCTTTAGTCGCCAAAAGACCTGAGAAACGGCGAGCAGTCCCCATGCGAAGGCAGCCAAGACCGCACCGCTTTCGGCGCGCGCGATCCGTTCCGCAAGCCACTGGCTTGGACTGACGTCTGGCGGGGTAGCTCCGGCAAAGATCAGAACGCTGGCCAACGCGGCACACGGAATTGCGCCGGCGTACATCCAGGGCAACTCATCGCGGTATGCAATCCAGCCGAGCACCATGGCAATCGCCGTTGCCGTCAATAACAGAGTCAGCGGATTCGGCCAGGCGAGTACGAGTCCGGCCGCCAGGATCATGATCGCAACCAGCGACGCTCCGGTTCCCGTCGCGCGGAGTCCGGCTGGATCAATCAATCGGCGCTGAACCAACAATCCCGCGGCGAGCGCGGGCATCGCGGCAAGGACCGTCGGCACTGCCAATCGCTGCAGAGCGGGGGGCAATTCGTCGGCGCGGCTGAGGAGGAATCCCCACGCCGCAAAAAGTGCGAACAATCCCAGGCCGGCGAATACGAGGATGGCGATCGCGGATTGCTCGTTCAGCGGCGGCGCATCGGGGCGCTTTTGGTCCCGACTCAATCGTCGAACGGTTATACCGCTCGCCAAACCGTAACACGCGAAGGGCAGCCAGACTGGCAATTGCCAAACGGCCGGCGCCATTTGGCTCGCCGGCGCACCGACGACGGCCAAAGCCAGCAGCCAACCTCGAGGAATCACTCCAGGCAGCGAATCGAGGCCGACCAGGTCGCGGCCGCCGGTCCGCGCCAGGCCGGCGAAGGCGATCGTGGCAGTCACCTTCACGGCAATATCGATCGCGTCCGCGTTGCCTCGATTCCCCAAGTCGGCAAGAAGGAGCAAATTGAGCGGGGTTAGTAAAAGCGCAATCGCCAGTAGGCCCCGACTGGTGCTCTTGAGCTTCCAATGATGCAGCGTGTAATAGCCGGCGCCAAATACTGCCCCTGTGATGCCGCTCGCCAACAAAAAGGTGAAATACGGCAGCGTTTCCAGCGTCCGCCAGAGCGAGAGCACCAGCGCGATCGAACAGCCGACGATCAATAGTCCGCCGGCCAATTCACCCCAAAGAATATTGCGTTCGTGCATGTACTGGCCGAACACTTCGGCCAGCGAGCGTCTCGGCGGCTTCGGCGCGGAAGGTTCGGCCCGTGGGATTTCCGCAACACTCACCGGCTCGGGCGGCGTGTGCTCCCTTGCGGGGATTGGTTCGGCCGGTGTCCGCTGCGCGTTCAAGGGAAGCGGCGGGGGAAGGTGCGGTTGCTCGGCCCGTTTCTTCGGATGAAGCAAATCGAATTTGCGTTGCGCCAACTGCTCGGCGACTCGAAGTGCCGTCTCCTCATCGAGCAGGCCATCATCCTTCAGGGCACGAATCTCTCGCCGGGCGATGCGAATGCGGTCCAGTTTGCTCGCGAGCTTGCCGGAGAGTTCGAGACCACAGTCCGGACAATGGCGATCGGCGGCGAAAAGCTGCGTCTCGCAGGACGGGCAGGAGTCAAATCGACCGTGCCGCCGCGGCGACTTTTCGGAGGAAGGACGGGACGAAGCGCGAGCGGCGAACACGACAACGACGATCACGGCCGCGACGAGCAGGATGCCGGTGATCGCGATGCAGGTTTCCATTGAGCGCGATCATGGGGAATGGAACGCCGGCTTCATCCATGATCCCACGATATGAGGTTTATTCCACACTTCCTCGAAAGTACCTGATCGCAAGCCTCAATTCATTACACCCAACTGTGGCCCACGAGTGCCGTGGCGCCGGCTCCCTTGCGGCTCTCTTGGTCGATCACACCCAATTATGAAGGGCGGAAATGCCGCTAGAGTCCGAGCTTCCCTCGAGCAAATTCGATAGACCGCCGTACGTTGCTCTCCTCGATCGCAAGCTGCTCCTCCTTATTCAACTTGCTGATGAGTCGGAGCGGCTTCTTCGCTGTGTTCTTCTTGACCATTGCCAAGATGCGCGCCAGGTCGCGACCGGGGACGCGTTCCAGCGTGGACCAATAGTCATCCGTCAGGCACGGAATCCGCAACGGATCGCGAGTAATCATTTCCAGGCTGAAATGCAGCTTCGGCTTGGTTTTGCGCAACGTGTCAACAATCCGTCTCAGATCGAGGAAGCCGTCGCCGAGCGGCACTTCCGCCAGGAGGAAGCCGTCCGGCGATTCCTCCACGCCCATGTCCTTGAGATGGCACGCGGCCGCATAGGGGGCAAGCGAGTCCACAGTGTCGTTCACGCGCTCGAGGAGAGCCATGCTGTTGCCGGTGTCGACGCAGACGCCGATGTGTTCCGAGCCGATCGCTTTGAGTTTGTCGATCAGTTCATCGGTGCGAAAGTCCTTGTGGTTTTCGACCGCGAGTGTTGCCTTGCGCTTCGCCAGCACTGGTTCGGCGAGGCGGAGTGATGTCAGCGCCCTCTCCGCGAAGGCCGCGTATTCTTTCGCGCTGTGAAATGTCTCATATCGCCGGCCGCCGAGCATCACGGTGCGAACAACCGTCGCGCCGCATGCGCTGGAAATCGCGATCTCTGTATCGAATCGCTCGACATCGCTCTTATCTTTCGGCGGGCGGATCGAGCCTTCGACATACATGCCGTGCTTCTCGGCACTCGTGCGTAGTTCTTTCGCCCGATCCGGGGACAGCCGACCGAAATCGATTTGAATGCCGTCGAGGCCGAGACTGTGGCAGTAATTCAGAAATGCCAATGGCTCCGCGAAGGCTTTGTCCCGGGAATGGATCGGGAACGAGTACAAGACAGCGCCGAACGAGCCGCGGCGAGTGCGAGGCGATTCGCCTCGGCCCATGCCCGCGAAAACGGCGGCTGCGAGAAATGCACGGCGGTCGAGCATGGCAATTACCCAAGAAAAGACAACCACCACAAAGGCACAAAGATCACACCAAGACACACAAAAGGAATTCAACCGTCTTTGTGTGTCTTGGTGTGATCTTTGTGCCTTTGTGGTAATTGCGGAAATCTTATTATCCCACTCCCAGCGCTTTCAATTCTCGGTCCCAGGGCGATCGATAGGGCTGCACCAGCATCTTCGCCGCTTCCTTGTCGCCCGGAATCGTCTCCGCCTTCGCGTCCCATTTCAATGAGCGTCCAAGCCGCAGCGACAGGTTGCCGAGATGGCACGCCGTCGCCACGCGGTGGGCGCTTTCGAGATTCGAAATCGGCGTGCGCCGCGAGCGAATGCAGTCGAGGAAATTCTGCGCATGATTGTGATATTGATCGGCACTCTTGCCGGTGCGATCGGCGGAAGCGCCGGTTCTCGGCACGCGGGGAACATCGACCTTCACCATCCGCGGCCCGCCGACCGGATGGCCTTCTTTCACGCCGGGAATCTGGTTTTCGGGCGGAATGTCGTCTTCGGGATAGACGGTGTAGCCCGCGCGATTGATCCCCAGCGTGCCGTTCGTGCCAATGAATTCAAGCCCATATGCCGGCCTCACGCCGACCGCACATTCGCGCATGGTGAACGCCGCGGTCCAGCGATCGCAGGCGAACAATACGTCCTGCGTGTCGGGGGTTTCACAATTATCCTTCAATGCGAACCGGCCGCCAAAGCTCGCCACGCTCTTCAACGATTCGAGGCCGAGCACCCAATCGACGATATCGAGATGATGCGCGCCGAGGTTGGTCATCTGTCCGCCGGCATAATCCCAGAACCAGCGGAAGTGATAGAGACTGCGATTCGGGTTGTACTTTCGCTCCGGAGCTGGCCCGAGCCAGCGCTCGTAATCGAGATCGGCCGGAGGGTTGCCGTCGGGCGGATTGCCGAAGCCGGGCATCACGTTTCGAAACGCCGACATGCGCACGGAAACGACCTGGCCAATGTGCCCATCGCGGATCAGATCGCGGGCCCGCTGATAATGTTCGCCGGATCGCTGCTGGGTGCCGACCTGAACGACGCGTTTATGCTTCGCGGCGACATCGATCAGCCAACGGCCTTCCTTGACGAAGAGAGTAAGCGGCTTTTCGATATAGACATCCTTGCCGGCAGCGCACGCGAGCATGGCCATCAGCGTGTGCCAGTGATCGGGAACGGCAATTACGACCGCGTCGACATGCTTGTTGTTGAGCAACTCACGAAAGTCGGCATATCCTTGGGCCTCCCCGCCCACGCCGCCCATGCCGCCCATGCCGCCCATGCCGCCCATTGCCTTGAGCCCTTGGCGCAGCCGGCCGCGATGCGCTTCCGCCAGTGCCAGCATGGCCACATCCTTGAACTTGCCGAACGTGGCGACGTGCCCCTTGCCCATGAGCCCATAGCCGATGAAGCCCAGGCCAATGCGGTCGTTGGCCCCAAGCACGCGCGAATAGCCGGCGGCAGTCAAAGCAGTGGCGGCAAGAAATGTTCGGCGTGTAGTCGACATGGCTCGATTCCGACGACGACGGGTTTATGAGCGACGGGTTCATTGTCCGGCGAGACAGCCACAGGGTCAAACGGGAACTGGCGCGAAGGCAGACATGCCAATGGCGCTACGCCAAAGCAATAACGAAATGCAGTGCGAGCAACCATGGATGTGATCGGCCGCATAGAATCTCCACGGCACGCCATACTCAACGGAGGCCGCTCAAATGCTTCGTACTGCCGCAAGCCTTTTCGCGCTGGGTTTGTTCGCCACCGTCGCCGCCGCCGAGCCAATCAAGATCGATTTAGGCGACTTCAAGCTGGCCCCCGCCGTCAAAGGGACTGAGGAACTCATCAAGTACGACAACGACACCATTAGCCTTTTTGTCAACGGCACCGCGACCGCAAAGCTGACGGTCCCGGCCGACGGCGATTACGTGATCGTCATCGAAGCCTCCTGCAGCGCCGCCCTCAAAGAAAACGCCAAGCTGACGCTCAAAGTCGGCGACAAGGTCATCAAGGAGAAGTTCGAGCTGATGACCGAGGACAAGAAGGAATACAAGTTCGATACGAAGCTGACCAAAGGCCAGACAACTCTGAGCATCGCCTTCACGAACGACGCATACAAGGAAAACGAGTACGACCGCAACCTGTTCGTGAGTGGGGTCAGGGTGGAGAGAAAGAAGTAGGGCGGCACTTGAGACCTCCTGCCGCCGGCACTTTCACGACAGAGATGTCAATTTGATCGTTGATCTCCAGTGCCGGCAGGAACAGTTTGGTGCAGGGGTCGAGGGCGCGCAAGCAGATTTATACGTCCGCGCGGAATTGTCCCCCTTCCCGGCGGCCGGGCCAATGTCGCGGAATGTCGCACTTTGTCGGACCGAACCGAGATTCATTGCCCTTCCCTATCCTGATAGGCAGCCCCTCTCCTGGAGACATACACCATGCCTCTCTTCGATTTCTTCTCCGCCGCCCTGCCGCTGGATCATTTTCTCTCGAAATACGGCAACGCCGGCCATCGCGCTCGGTGGCAGGCGACCTTGGACGCTGTTCAATTGACCGATGTTCAGAAGCAATTGCTTGGCTCCTTCAAACGCGAAATGAATGTCCTGGTCCTGGCCGGCACCTGGTGCGGCGATTGTGCCCAGCAGTGCCCGATCTTCGATCGCTTCGCGGAAGCGGCGAAGGTCATCAAGATTCGCTATCTGGATAATGGCGATCATGCCGACGTGCAGAAGGCGCTTTCGATCAATGGCGGGAATCGCATTCCGGTCGCGGTCTTCTTCAGCGAGGATGGCTACGAGGTGGCTCGATATGGCGAGCGAACACTGTCCAAGTATCGCCAAATGATGCACGATTTCGTTGGCGAGAGCTGCCCGACCGGCATCGGCCCCGATCCGTTGTTGTCGCAAGTGACTCAGGACTGGCTCAACGAGTTTGAACGTGCGCAGTGGATCTTACGTCTTTCCGCTCGACTGCGAAAACTGCACGCCGACTAGAGCGCTTGGATTTCGTCCAGGACGGGGGGCATCTGCGTTGGCGGTTCGTCGCTCACCTTCACCGCTCGGCGCAGGATTGGCATCGCGGCGGCGAGTTTCGCGTGATCCCGGTAATGGACTTCAAGGATCACTTCATCCGACTTGACCGGCTTGCCTACAAATGCCTGCAGCACGAGGCCAACGGCATGATCGATCTTGTCGTCGGCCCGGTTTCGCCCGGCGCCGAGGATCATGGCGCCGATGCCGAGGCGTTCCGCATGCAAACTGGTCACAAATCCCGTTCGTTCGGCGGCAATCGTCGTTCGATGCGGCGCCGAGGGCAATCGGGAGTAGTCGTCCACACTTCGAGGGTCGCCGCCTTGCTGCTTCACGACTTGCCGCCATTTCTCCAGACCGGCCCCGCTCGTAAGGGCCGCTCGCACTTTCGCCTCGGCGTCGATATTCGTCGTTGCCAGGCCGGCCAGGCGGACCATTCGCGCAGCCAGCTGGACGGACAGATCTTCCACGTCTTTCGGTCCCCGCCCCTTCAGCGTTTCCAGACATTCGATCGCTTCGAGCGAATTGCCAACCGCCCGGCCAAGCGGAAAATCCATCGGGGTAATCAGCGCCTCGGTTCGCACGCCGTTCGCGTTGCCGACGCGGACGATCAGATCGGCGAGGGTCTTCGCTTGTTCCCGAGTTTTTACGAACGCCCCGTAGCCGCACTTCACGTCCATGACCAAGGCATCGATTCCCTCTGCCAGTTTCTTGCTCAAGATGGAGGACGTGATCAGCGGAATGCTCTCGACCGTGCTGGTGACATCGCGAAGAGAATAAAGCTTGCCGTCGGCCGGTGCGACCTTGCTCGACTGGCCAATCATCCCAATGCCAATCGTCTTGAGCGCCGTTCGCAGTTCGTCCTCATCAAGGCCGACGCGGAAGCCGGGGACCGATTCGAGCTTGTCGAGCGTCCCACCGGTATGCCCGAGGCCACGGCCGGACATCATCGGTACGATCACGCCGCACGCCGCCGCCAAGGGAGCCAGGACCAGCGAAGTCTTATCGCCGACGCCGCCCGTGCTATGCTTGTCGACCTTCGGGCCCGGCACATCGTCCCAGCAATACCGCATGCCAGATTGCGTCATGGCCGCGGTGAGGATCGCCGTCTCGTTCGCGGTCATCCCGTTCAAGTAGATCGCCATCAGCATGGCGGAAAGCTGGTAGTCCGGCCACGAGCCGTTAGCAGCTGCGTTGGCAAAAGCGTCAATTTCCTCGCGGCTCAGCTCCTGCCGATCGCGCTTGCGGCGAATGACATCGACGGCACGCATGAGTGCGCCTCACTTACTGAGATGGCGAATTCCTATGTCTCGTAGGATACTGAGGAAGCAGAATCAGATAGCGAGGGACCTGTGGGGGTTCAGTACGCGATCGTGATCGGAGTCGACGAAGCGGATGGGCTATCGCCTTGCCCATTCGCCACGGACGAGGTGCGCTTGCTCTCCGCACGGCTCGAAACAGTGGGCTTCGCGAAATCGCATCAAATTGTCCTCGTCGGATCGCTGGCGACGCGCTCGGCGGCCGAGTCGCGCTTGCGTCGACTGAGTAAGGCGCTTGTGCCGGACGACACCGTTTACTTCGTCTTCGCCGGCCCCGCTTTCAACGATGAGGGCCGAGGCTTTCTCGCTTGCAGCGATACGCTCGAAGACGATCGTGCCCCCACCGCGCTCGCCCTTGCCGATGTTGTTCGTTTGCTCAACGGGAATAGCGCCACGCTCCGTTTTGTTCTCGACGCGCCGGGCCTGAGCGATGAGGAACTGAGCGAACTGTTCCCCACCACGGGGTCGGCCGTGGCGCTGACGGCCTGTGCGGACAATGAACCCTCGTACTCGGCTTCGGGGCGCCGGCTTTGGCTGCAACTGGTCGGCGACGCGTTCGCCGGCTCGGCGCCCATCACTGGCAACGTTCTCAAAGCCGATTGGCTTCACGACTGGGCGATCAAGGAATTGCCGCGCGCGATTCGCAAGACGATCTCATCGCCGAAGATGCAAACACCCGGATTGTTTGGCCCCCCCGATGCGATTCTGGCCACGGTGAAAGCAAGTGCGAAGAAGCCATCGCCCCAACTGAATCTCAAGCAACTTCGACGGATTGTCTTCCGAGGCGAATCGCGAGGCAAGTTCAAGGACCTTTCGGGTTTTCAAAAATCGTTCAAGCTGCCGGAGGCGGCCACTCCCTCGGCTCAGAAATGGACCTATCGCCTGGCCGCCGACGAACTCAAGGCCGAAGTGGAGGATACTTACAACGCGTTGCGCGAACATCTCGGCTTCAAACGCAAGGACCTCGAATCAACAATAGGAGCGGAAGGGATTGGATTCATTCGGACGCCGAGTTTTGATTACAGCGTCAGCGTCAGTCTGGACCCGGATGATCCATCGAGCGTGGTTTGGCGGCGTGAAGTGAGCCAGGTTTCCGATCCCGACGTGCTGCGGTCCGATGGCTTCCGCAAAGTTTTCGGCGGCCGGCTGGAGACGTTGCAGTTCGATTTCGAGAAGGCGATCGATGTGGAAGAGTTGGTCGATCGCATCGAAGATGATCTGCCTGCGGGCGTGAAAGTGCGCGTGGCCAGCGATGGATCGTCGTGCGACGTGACCGTGGCAGGCTTCGCCGGCAAGGTTCACGTCGAACGATCGAGCCTGCGCGTCGAAGGCCCGCCGGGGTTAACGCCCGAATCGCTGGTGGAGCAATTCTTCGCCTTCCAGAGCCGATTTGGCGGCAAGAAAGGACTGGCTCTCGGCTGGTGACGAGAATCGCGGGCCTTCGGATCGAAACGAGGAATTCCTCATTGAATTATCCGCGCTATCCGTGTGATCCGTGATTGACCGGCGGTTGCCGCGAAAACCAAAAAGTCTTTACTTGGAAGCGGCGCGCCGGCGCGCCATAATGCGCTTTTGACAACCCATCATCTCGTGTGACGGTCAAAAAATGGACGGCCCGAACGCGTCGCGGAACAATCTGGCGGGCAAAATCGCCCGCTTGGTCGAGGAGCGCGGCTGGAATCAGGAAGACTTTGCACGCATTGCCAATCTCAATCGGCATACGGTGCGCGAAATCGTCAAAAACGGGGCAGGTCGCCGGCTCCGCAATGCGACTGTGAGCCAGTGTGCCTCCGCCCTGGGCCTGCACGTCAACGAGCTGCGCGACCTGCCGCTCGAACGCTTGCTCCCGCGGATGCACGGCACGCGAACGTCCGAAGACGAAGGGGGCCTGAAACGGCTGAGCGAGCGCGCGACGTCCCCCGAACTGCTCGGCTGGGTCGAACAGAACAAAGACCGGGCCGCCCAACTCACG
This sequence comes from uncultured Gemmataceae bacterium, assembly GCA_963773845.1. GTDB lineage: Bacteria > Planctomycetota > Planctomycetia > Gemmatales > Gemmataceae > SIAJ01. The sequence goes on along the minus strand of CAVZCU010000009.1, from coordinate 379,001 downwards.
CCGATCGAAGCGGATGAACTATTGCTCATGCAATCGAGCAACGGCGCACTCACGCGAGCCCACATTGAGCATGGCCTGGAGTTGATTGAACGCAAACGCCGACTACTTCGCCGCGTCGCCGTGATTGCAAGCACGGAGCATGTCGATTTGCTGGAACAATTCGTGAACTTGCTGTTCGAGAAGGTGCAGGGAGGACACGGGTGATCGACACATCAACAGATGACACGGATCCAGATAGGAATTGAAATCGGCGTCATCTGCGTATCAATCGTTTTTCACCAATGCGAAATCGGCCCGCTCGGCACGTGGACATTGGCATCGAGCGCATCCGATTCCAGCCAGCCCGGCGGCGGGCCCTGGCCGCGAAGTTGCTCGGCGATGTCGTAGAGCGTTTGCGGTTTGTCGAGCAGCACCAGGATTTGCTGGATCGCCTTGCCGGCGCGCAGAGCTTTGCAATACCACGTTGCCATCTTGCGGAATTGCATGCAGGCCGCCCATTCGCCTCGCCAATCGATCAGGCGATTGAAATGGGTCAGCATGAAGTCGATGCGATCGCCGTAAGTGCCGCGTGGACCAGAACGGCTGGTAGTGAGCCAGGAGTTCAACTGGCGAAAGAACCACGGGTTGGCGAGTGCCCCGCGGCCGATGGCGATGCCGGAGCAACCGGTTTCGCGGAGCATGCGCTCGGCGTCGCGGATCGAACGCACGTCGCCGTTGCCGATCACCGGAATCCGGTCCACGGCTTCGACGACGGCGCGAATGCCATCCAGATTGACTGATCCGCTGAAGCCTTGCTCGCGAGTTCGGCCATGAATGGTGATCGCCGCCACGCCGACGCGCTCGAACTCGCGGGCAAAGAACGGAGCAGTGAGATTGTCCGCGTCCCAGCCGAGCCGCATCTTCACCGTGACGGGGACCTTGACCGCGTTGACGACTCGGGCCACCATTTCCACAGTCGCTCCGGTGGTATCGCACATCATCGCCGAACCGCCGCCTCCGCGAACGACCTTGCGGACCGGGCAACCCATATTGATGTCGATGATCGTCGCGCCGTAGTCCTCGACCCACTTCGCGCCGGCCGCCATATCGTCAGCCGCCCCTCCATAAATCTGCACGGCGAGCGGCCGGTCCTCCGGGCAAGTGGCGAGCAGTTCCATCGTCCGCGTCGAGCCTTGCAGAATCGCGCGAACGTTGACCAGATCGGTCGTGCATAGCCCGACACCGCCGACTTCGCGGACGCTACGGCGGAACGGCAAGTTCGTGTACCCAGCCAGCGGGGCGAGTGTAAAGCGCGAAGCCAGCTCGACGGACCCGATGCGCAGCGGGCATTCCCAGCCCGGCAGGCATGGCGGTGGCGGAATCTCGGTGAGTGTCATCACATAGAAACGATACGGCAACGATCAATTGCAGGCGAGCCGACCGCCGTGAGGCGGCGGGTGATGTCGAAAGCAGCTTTAACCGCCGACTCACGGCGGTCGGCTCGCCGGGAGTTGCCCTTGCCCCGTTTCGCAGGCTCCGCTATATCCGCGTCGCGCTTGTATTTCATGGAGGCCTGTTCCGATGCGTTTCGCGACCCGCTGTCTGGCTCCGACCCTCGGGGCGATTGCTCTTTTGACTGTTGGCTTCCTGCTCGGGCAAATGCGCACCAATCCGTTGGCCGCCCAGTCGCCCAAGGGAGTGGTTGTGTCGACCGGAGCGGCGCCCGCGCCGGCGCCGGTCCCGCCGCCCGATGCGCGCGTCGTCGCCTATTTGTATGGCAATCAGGCGATCGCGCGGGAAGAGTTTGGCGAGTATCTCATCAAGCAATACGGCCGAGACAAAATTCGACTTTATGTGAACAAACGCATCATCGAGTCCGCGGCAGCCAAGCGGAATGTCGTCATCACGCCACAAGAGATTGATGCCGTAATTGAACAGGACTGCGGCAAGCTCGGGGTCAATAAGGCGCAGTTCATCAGCACAATTCTGAAACAGAAGTACAATGTGTCGCTCCAGGAATGGCGCGAAGACGTCATCAAACCGCGATTAATGCTGCAAGCGATGTGCAAGGATCGCATCAAAATCGATGAGGGAGAATTGAAGAAGGTCTACGAAAACATCTATGGCGAAAAGGTGCAATGCAAGATCATCCTTTGGCCGGAAGAGCAAAAGAAGGATGTCTTGCGGATGTATGACAAGCTCCGCGACGATGCCAATGCGTTCGACGTCGCGGCTCGCGCCCAGCTTTATGGCGACCTCGGTAAAGTCGGCGGGCAGGTCGATCCCATTGGCCGCTACTCCGGGCCGGGGACCGCCAAAGTCGAGGCGATCGCTTTCCAGCTCAAGGATGGGCAGCTCAGCGAGATCATCGACACGGGCGGCGGCATCATGGTCATCAAGCGAATCAAGAGCATCCCCGCGAAGAAGGAAGTGACCTACGAATCCGTGCGAAGCGCCCTGATCAAGGAAGCCACCGATCGGCAAATGGAACAGGAAGTTCCGAAGATGTTCGCCCAGCTCAATGTCGAGGCGAAGCCGCTCTTCATATTGCAACCGGCCAACGAGACAAAGCTGGAGGTCGAAGAACGCTCCAGGCGACTCGGGGTCGACCCAGGGAAGCTCGAAAAGAGGCGATGACGGCGGTATGCCATGTGCACGTTTGTAGCTGAATTCGCCGGAATTCAGAACTGCCCGTCGCGGAGTTCTGAATTCCGGCGAATTCAGCTACAAAGCCAAAGGGAGGTGCACCATGCCTGCAACCATCGACCGAATCGGCCCACAACAGGCGAAGCGGGCGATCAGCTCCGGCGCCCTGTTCGTTTGTGCGTATGACGACGACGAGAAGTGCCGGCAGAACTATCTGAACGGCTCAATACCGCTGAGCAAATTCAAAGCGATGGAGATTTCCCTTCCGAAGGATCGGGAAATCATCTTCTACTGCGCCTGACCGCACGAGGCGACCTCCGCCGGTCGGGCGGAAGAGTACGAAAGCAAAGGCTTCCACAACGTCAAGGCCCTCGAAGGCGGCGTCAATGCCTGGAAGGCCGCCGGGTACTGAGCGGCGAAGCAAATCAGGATTCACCACCGAGTCACAGAGAGCACAGAGAAGACAAGAATTGATTCTTCTCTGTGTTTCGTCTCGACCGGGTTGGTCGGGGCTGAGCCAGTCAGGAGCATGCGGAGGTCGCGATTCCGGAAGCCCGCGATCGCGAACTCACCCCGGTTGATCGCGCAGCAACGCGCCATCGTCGCGCAACATCAAATTCAGTCCCCGGTGGCGACGGCCCGCTTTGGTCACCGGCCGGCTCGCGGCCACCAGAGCCGGGCCGAGCGTCTCGGGGGACTCGACGGCCGCGAGGGCCGCCAAGTACGACTCGTTGGCCGCTTGCGACAACTGGCAGCGACGGTACAGGTCCGCCACGCCCCGCCGCAGTGGTTGCCAGGCCAATCTCCCGCTCGGATCGCCTTCCTTCGGACGGTACACCTTCAAGCCTTCCGCCTGATGGATCGTCGTTTCGATCCGCAAGATGCAACCGAACTTGTCGTACATCTTCAAACTGTTCCGACCCAGGCGGTGCTTCACGCGTGTCCCCTCGACGTGCGTTTTCGTGCTGCTCACGACTTCGCCTTGAAAGCGACCGTCCAACGCTCCGGCCTTTGTCAGCCGCTGCTGCAAGAAGCGCAGCACATCGGGGCTCGACAGGTTCTCGGTCGCGTGCCGAACCAACCGGCGATACAACGGCCGCAACGCCGCCACCGAACGAAACGCCACGTCGTCGCCCACTCCGTCTGTTCGGCCGTCCAGTAATAGTCGCGGAGTTGCCACTCGGTCAGCAGCCGCGCAACTCCGGATGCGACTCGCGAATCACGCCGGTCAACGTCGCCGACCAGTCCGTTTGCAATTGTTCGTCGAACAGGGCCTGCGCCTTCGGGAAGTCCGCCACCCAGGCCAAGCTGTTGTCTCGGCGCTGGTACTCGATGCCCGCCGCGTCGAGTTGCCGAGCCAGCCACTCGCGGCCGTTCAGGCAAATCTGCACGGACATCGGGAACCACGTCATCAGACGGATGTGCATCATGCCGAAGCGCGTATGGCGCAGGTAGATGTAATAGTGCAAACACTCGCGCTGGGCCGACACCAGTTCCAGCATCCGGGTGGCCGCGTTCTTGTACAGTTCAAAACTGCGACAGTTCTCGACGCAACTGAGACGGCAATCACGCCCGTGAAATCGTCCGCCACCGCGTGCTGCCGGATCAGATCGTGGACAACCGCCTCTTTGTCGATCGTGCCGGACAAGTAAACCACCTTGCCAACGGGAGTCGTCGCGGCTAACCGTTCGGTGGCGAGCTTCAGTCGCCGGGCCGTCCCGTCAAAGAAGCTCTTGAATGCGACCAGCAAGACCTTGAGGAAGCCCAAGTAGCGGGACAAGCCGTCGGCATAGCAGATCGAACGTAAGGTGCCTCGAAAGCGAACACGATCCAAACCTGAAAGAACTCCGTGGATATGGTCGCTGTGCTGTTGTAAGAAGGTCTGCATGGCATGCTCCGGTTGCTGAGTAATGTGCGCTAACACCACTCTATCCAACCGGACATGCCTGCTTCATTTGGTTGCGGCCAAGGGCCGCGCTGTGCTCTCTGTGACTCGGTGGTGAGTTTTGTTTTCATTGCGCCTGCGCGGCTAACCAATCTTTGGGCCTTCCGCTAAACTACCCGCTCCCTCGCTATGCCTTTCTCGGAGCCGCCATGCGCTGCCTGCTCTCCCATTGCGTCCCCTTGTTCCTGTGCGTCCTCTCCGTCCTATCCGCCAAAGCCGCCGATGAAGGCGTGTTGCCTACCGGTCCCGACGGCAAGCCGCTCAACCTCGATTTCGAGACCGGCACGCTCAAGGACTGGACCGCAACCGGCGACGCCTTCAAGGAACAGCCGATCAAGGGGGACACGGTTCATCCCCGTCGCGGCGACATGTACAGCAAGCATCAGGGACAGTACTGGATCGGCGGGTTCGAGCGCTTGGGCGACAAGCCGACCGGCACGCTGACCAGCGTTCCGTTCAAAGTCACGCATCGCTGGGCCAGCTTCCTTGTCGGCGGCGGCCCGTGGAAGGACACGCGGGTCGAATTGCTTTCCGATGGCAAGCCGTTCTACACGACGTCCGGGCTCGAAGAGGAAGACTTGCGCCGCGATGTGATCGACCTCATCAAGTACATGAACAAGAGCATTCAGATCCGCCTGGTCGACAACAACACTGGGCACTGGGGGCACATCAACTTCGACGACTTCCGCTTACACGATAAGAAGCCCAACTTCCCGCCGCGCAAGGCTACGTCGCAAGCGGCATTGGCCCCCGACCACTACAAGTACGCGGGCCTCTCCCCTGAAAAGGCCGCTGCCGCGATGACCGTCCCCGAAGGCTTCAAGGTCACACTCTTCGCCGGCGAGCCGGACGTCATGCAGCCGATCGCCTTCGCGATCGACGATCGCGGCCGACTGTGGGTCGCGGAAGCGTTCATATATCCCAAGCGCTATCCCTCAGAGGGACCGCTGTTGCCAGAGAACGAGCGCAAGAAGGGCGATCGCATCGTCATCTTCGAGGACACCGATGGCGACGGCAAATTCGACAAACGCACCACGTTCATGGAGGGGCTGAACCTCGTCAGCGGCCTGGAAGTTGGCTTCGGCGGCGTGTGGGTCGGGGCCGCGCCGTACCTGATGTACATCCCGATTCTCGAAGGCGACAAGCCGGGCAAGATCCAGATCCTGCTCGATGGCTGGGACGCGGTTTCCGATACGCACGAAACGCTCAACACCTTCACCTGGGGGCCGGACGGCTGGCTCTATGGCTGTCATGGCGTGTTCACGCGCAGCCGGGTCGGCAAGCCGGGCACGCCGGACAAGGATCGCGTGCCGCTCAACTGTTGCGTGTGGCGCTACCATCCGACCAAGCACACCTTTGAAGTGTTCGCCGAGGGCACCAGCAACCCGTGGGGGCTAGATTACAACGAGTATGGCGAATTCTTCATCGAAGCCTGTGTCATTCCGCACCTTTACCACATCATCCAGGGCGGCCGCTACATTCGCCAGGCAGGCCCGCACGTGAACCCGTACACGTATGCCGACATCCAGACGATCGCGGATCACTTGCACTACGTCGGGGCGACGCCACACGGTGGCAACAACAAGAGCGATAGCGCCGGCGGCGGCCATGCCCATTGCGGGTTGATGTGCTATCTCGGCGGCGCCTGGCCCGAAAAGTACAAGGGCCAACTGTTCATGGGCAACATCCACGGCCGGCGCATCAACATGGACATTCCGGAAGCGAAAGGCAGCGGCTACGTCGCTCACCACGGCAAGGATTTCCTGCTCGCCAACGACGAATGGGCCCGCTTCATCAACCTGAAGTACGGGCCAGACGGCAACGTGTACCTGATCGACTGGTACGACAAGCAAGCCTGCCACCTGCCGCAGCCGGAAGTCTGGGACCGCACCAACGGCCGCATCTACAAGATCAGCTACCAGGGCACGAAGCCGGTGACGGGGATTGATTTGCAGAAGTGTACGGACGAGGAGCTGGTGAAGTATCAGTTGAGTGACAACGAGTGGTACGTGCGGCATGCACGACGGATATTGCAGGAACGAACTGCGACGAAGCAGTTGCCCGCTGAAATTCGGAATAAGCTGCTTGAAGTGGCAAAGGACCCGAAGGAATCGCACGCCCTCCATGGTCTTTGGGCGTTGTACGCGACGAACGCCATCGATTCCGAATCGATCACACCTTTCACATTGAATACGTCCTCGCCGGCAATCCGGGCGTGGGCAATTCGCATCCTGGGCGATTTACTCCTCGGCGGCGGCGATCCGGACCAAGCGAGGGCTAACTCGATTCTTTTCGCTGCGAAACTTGCGGACGCTGTTGCAAAGGCCGCCAATGCCGCGATTGCTAAGAACGACACAAACTTACTGTTCGACCCCATATCACGACGCACCGTAGCCTCGGCATTGCCGAAGGCTTCGACGGCCATGAAAGAGGCGATATTGAGCGCTTATCTCACAATTGAATCTGACGCCTCCGACCAAAACCTTCCGCTGCTCTACTGGTACGCCCTCGAACCGGTCGCCGGCGAAGACCCGAAGGCGGCGTTGGAACTGGCCAGCAACGGCAAGATTCCGATGCTGCTCGAGTTCACCGCCCGGCGGATCGCGACGACGGCCAAGAAGAACGAGAACGAACTGCTCGCCAAGCAGTTGGCCAAGGAGGCCGAAGCGAAGCGAGGTGACAGGGTGTTGCTCATTCTCCGCGGCATGAACGACGGCTTCCGCGGCCGCCGGGACATTCCCGCCCCGGCGGGCTGGGAGGCGACGGAAGACAAACTACTTTCGCTCAATAAGCCGGAAATCTCCGGGCTGACGACTGGCCTGTCAATCTCCTTCGGCGACCAACGCGCCTTCGCCAAAATGCGCAAAGTGCTTACCAACCCGAAGGCCATCCTGCCCGATCGCTTGAACGCGCTCACCTCGCTCGTCAATGGCCGCGATAAGGAACTGGCTCCGATCCTGCAAAAGCTGGTCGGTGAACCGAACCTGCGTGCGCCGGCGTTGCGAGCGCTGGCGAATTACGACGACGCGAAGACGCCAGCCGTGATCCTCGCCCACTGGAAGGATTACAAGTCCGACGAGATCCGCGATGCGCTCAATACGTTCGCCTCGCGGCCAGCGTATGCGATCGCGCTCTTGGATGCGATCGCCGCCAAGAAGTTGCGCCCGTCCGACGTGTCCGCGGACATCATCAAGGCGATGGCCAACTTGCCCGACGACACCGTGGCCGAGAAGATCGCCAAGGTCTGGGGCTCAATCCGTACCACGCCCGCCGAGAAGAAAAAACAGATCGTCGCCTGGAAGCGAAAACTCGGCGCGCCGGGCAAGGACGACATGATGCTCGGCCGGGCGATTTTTGCCAAGACCTGTCAGAACTGCCACACACTCTACGGCGTCGGCGGCAAGATCGGGCCGGACATCACCGGCTCGAATCGATCGAACGTCGATTACCTCTTGGAAAACGTCTTCGACCCGAGTGCCGTCATCCCGAAGGATTATTCCCAGACCATTCTCTTCCTCAAGAGCAACCGCACGGTGACCGGCATCCTCAAAGGCGACAATGGCGTCGCCTACACGGTGCAGACGCCGAACGAGGTGCTCATCATCAGCAAGGACGACGTTGATGAGTTGAAACCGAGCAACATCTCGATCATGCCCGAAGATCAGATGAAGCCATTCAGCGATCATGAGGTGCGCTCACTGTTTGCCTATCTGCGGCACAACCAACAGGTACCGATGCTCGGCACGCCCGAGAACGCCAAGGACCTGTTCAACGGCAAGGACCTGACCGGCTGGGCCGACGAGATCGACCCGAAGCTGTGGAGCGTCGAGAACGGCGAGATCGTCGGCAAAACGACCGGCCTCAAGCAAAATCACTTCCTCAAGAGCACGATGGCGGTCGAGAACTTCAAGTTGTCGGTGAAGGTGAAGCTGACCCCGAACAGCGGCAACAGCGGCATCCAGTTCCGTAGCGTGCCGCTCGATGGCGGTGAGATGCGTGGCCCGCAGGCCGACATCGGCGCCGGCTGGTGGGGCAAGCTCTACGAAGAGAACGGCCGGGCCCTACTCGAACCCAAGGGGGGCGAACAGTTCGTCAAGCAAAACGAATGGAACGAGTATGTCGTCGAAGCGATCGACGGCAACGTCAAGATCTGGATCAACGGCAACTTGTGCACCGACCGCAAGAACGACGATAAGCTGGCGCGCCGCGGCATCTTCGGCCTGCAACTTCACGCCGGCCCAGCGCAGGAGGTGCGGTATAAGGACGTCAAGCTGGAGGTGCTTCCGAGGAAATAGAAATGGCGAGCGGAGTCGCGTAAGCGACCCGATGCTGGCAGCATCGGGTCGCTTACGCGACTCCGCTCGCCGTGGTAGAATGGATCACGGAGGCGACACGATGAAAACGCTTGCTACCGCGCCGACACCAAAGGAACGCCTCGTCACGCCATTGCTTCATAATGGCGACTGCATGAAAGCCAATGAATTCGAGGCACGATACACGGCAATGCCATATCTGAAGAAGGCGGAACTGTTGCAAGGGGTTGTCTATATGGCATCGCCCGTTTCACTTCTCTATCACGGCCAACCCCATTCAGAGGTCGTTGGCTGGCTTCTGTTCTATAGGTCGCTGACTCGCGGCGTGTTGAGCGGCGACAATTCGACCGTACGATTGGGAGCGAAAGACCAGCCACAGCCGGATGCGTTGCTGATGATCCCTCCATCTGCCGGTGGTCAGGCGACGATACAGAGTGACGGGTTTGTGTCGGGAGCGCCGGAGTTCGCCTGCGAAATTGCCTACACCAGTTCGAGCTTCGATCTCGGCGTCAAGAAGGAAGTATTCGCGAAGCATAGCGTACGCGAATATCTGGTGTGGGCAATCGACGCGAGGAGCATCGAATGGTTCATTCTTCAAGATGGCCAGTACGTCTCGCGTGATCCCGGCCCCGACGACATCTTCCGCAGCACCGTTTTCCCCGGCCTCTGGCTCGATTGGAAGGCCCTTTTAACTGGCGACCTCGCTCGCGTGTTTGCGGTTGTCCAGCAAGGATGTGCGACCCCCGAGCACCAAGCATTCGTCGAACGACTTGCCGCGGCGAAATGAAACAACAAGACAATTCGCCACCGAGTCACAGAGGATATCGAGAAGAACGGATTGGAGTCGCCTCATCTGCACTCTCTGCACTACTAGCCGCTTTACTTCTTTGTCGCCTGCGAAGGATTTCACTGCCCCGGCTTTGCGGGGGGCGACTCCCTCTCTTCCCCTCCCCCCGGCTTTGCGGGGGGAGGGCAGGGTGGGGGAAGAGGCGGCCGGGTCGGGACGCTGCAACCTCGGGCGGGAAGCAGCTTCGCCCCCCACCCTGCCCTCCCCCCGCAAAGCCGGGGGGAGGGTAAAACGGCGGCTCGGCCGCGCTGTGACTCGGTGTGAATCTTCTTGGAGACAGCACCATGCCCGCCGGCGATATCTTCGACATCGTCGTCAAGATCCTCGCCATCCTGGCGACTCCGCTCGCGGGCCTCGCGGTCTGGGCGCTCACGCGGCACGTACGTCTCACTCACCTGCAAGCCGAACACGAGAAGCTTCGCCAGGAGAAAGAGTCGCTCGAGGGCAAGCTGGAAGAAACCCGCCGGGCCGGTAATGAACTGCGGCAAGCCTCGGCCGATCGCTACGACAAGCTGCGGGCCGCCTATCACGAAGCCCGCGACAAGTTCTATCGCATCAAGGCCGCCGCCCATTCCCTGCGCCGGAGTACGAAGCCCTCCGCCAGCGACAGGCCGATTGCACTGACGTGCCCATTGCCGAAGAAGTGCCGAGCGGCTTGCAAGAAGAGCTGGATGCCGCCCGCCAGCAACTTGGCGAGTTGCAACAACGAATTGAAGAAGTCACGCGCTCGGACGGTCGAATCTGGCTAAGGCCGCCCACCGGCGATGTGCCCGTCTTCCGGCCGCGTTCGGATCGTCGTAGCGTCATCATTTCCGTGTTGAATCTCAAGGGCGGCGTCGGCAAGACGACTGTCACGGCCAACCTGGCAGCCACGCTCGCGAAGTCCAAGTCGCCCGCCCTCTTGATCGATCTCGATTATCAGCGCTCCTTGTCGATGTTGCTCGTGGGCAGCAAGGATCGCATCATGCTGCATCGGGCCGGGTTTTCCGTGCAGCATTTTCTGAGCGCGGAGTCGCACTCCGGCGATGAATTGAAAAAGCGGCTCAAGGACCTCGCCCCCGATCTACCAGAGTGCTCGATCCTGACCAATAGCGATAGCCGTTCCGGAAGTCACGGCGCCGATGGTCTGGAGGAAACCGAAAGCCGGCTCATGATCGAATGGCTATTCGATCCCGCCCGGCCGGATCCGCGATTCTTCTTGCGCTCGGCGTTGCACGATCCGTTGATCGACCAGGCCTATCGCTATGTCTTCCTCGACTGTCCACCGCGATTGACCACCGCGTGCGTCAGTGCCCTTACGGCGAGCGATTTCGTCTTGATCCCGGTTGTCCCCGATCCGGTGTCCACGCGGGCGGTCGAAAACTTGTTGACGACACTCCAGGGGCTCCGCGAGAACCTCTGCCCCGAACTGCGCGTGCTCGCTGTGGTGCCGAACATGGTGCGGCTGCACCAGGACGAGCCGACGCGTGCTCATGCCGACGCCCTCGCGGAGTTGAAGGCGGCGCTCCTGGAACGCTGGGACGAGCCGATCCGAATCACCGAAGCATGTGTCAAGCACGATTCGGCGTTCGGGATTGCCGCCGCGGAACTCGATGCGGGCAAGAAACTGCGCCTGGCGATTTCCGACGCCAAGGTCGCTCAATGTTTCGCGGCACTGGCCAAGGAACTCGAGAAGGAGATCAACCACCATGCAAGTCGCCGCTCTCCAGCAGTTCCTGCGAAGTCTGCAAGCCGGGCTGGAAGCAGCCGGTAGCCATCAAGCGGCGACACAATTGACAGAAGGCGTGCGCGCGCTCGAACCATTCCACGCGCTCGCGGTCGCGGATTTCGCGGCGTTTCTGGTGCGGGCCAAACAGTATCAGGCCTCGGGAAGCGTTCGCGTTCCGGACGCCGGGGAACAGCAGGCGGAAAAGTTGCTCAAGCTCGTGGCCCAGTTGAGCGATGCCGCCAAGCATCCAGCGCAAGGCGGCCTCGCCGGCATCCAGCACGAGGTTGCGAAGGCGATGCAGGCGCTCGCCGCCAACGCCGGCTTGAAAGGAAAGCTGGCGCCTGATCCGAAGTGGGCCGGTGCACAAGTCGCTCGCGCCCGAGTCGAACCGCACTTGAAGATGATCTACGACCTCGCGGCCCGCATCATTTCGCCCGATGTTTATCACGATCCACCGATCCACGAAGCAATCGCCCGCCTGGAGGGGCTTGATCGCGAATCGTTGACTGCGATCGCCACCGAGTTCGGCATCAAGACCAGTGCCCGATCGAAGCCGGCCAAGATTATCGGCGACGTACTGGTCAAGCTCAGCGGCCACAAGCCGGCGAAGGCGAAAAAAGCCAAAGCGCCAGCGGCGAGCGTCGATCCCGCGATCGTCGAAGAGAACGCTCGCCGGCTCGCTGCTCTGGTCGAGCACTCGGCCGATCCCCACGCGGTTCCCGATAGCGAGGTCGAAGCGGAATTGAATCGTCTGAAGTCACTCGGCAAGCCAACGCTTTTCGAAGTCGCTAACCAGGCTGGAATCGAAGGAGTGCGCTCCGGGGATCCGGTTTCCGCAATCCTCGAACGTGTCCGCCTGCGCCTCACAGCCGCTCGCCGGGCCGGGAGCGGGCCGAAGTGTGAACGTCGAAAATCCGGGAATATTCCGCCCGGAGCGGCATCATGTTCCCACCCACAATGGGAGACGGACATGAATCAAGCCAGGCATTCCCTCGACGTTCTGGAAATACCAAATCCGTGCAGGGTTCCCTGGAAATCCATGAAGGGAAACGAACGCGTGCGATTCTGCGCTCAGTGCCGCAAATCGGTTTACAACATCTCGGCGATGACACTGGCCGAGGCAGATGCGATTCTCACCAACCAAACCGACGGACCCTGCGTCCGCTTCTTTCGGCGAATGGACGGCACAGTGATAACGACCGACCACTGCGGAAACTGGGTTACCCGAAGCTGGCGGCGGTTCGCGATCGGAGTCAGCGCGATGTTCGTGGCGATCCTATCTCTCACTGGCTGCGACTGTGCGAAGTTGGGCTTCTGCGACCAGGGCAAGATCGCGCCTCCATCCAAGTCGGAAAGGCCGCCGATTGCCAAAAAGGGGTCGACCACCACGACGAAGCCAACGAAGGACCAGGAGTGAATGGGCCCTGTTCACTCCTCCCAAACGCTCGCATACGCCCCGATCTCTTCGAAATACGTGAGCAAGCGCTGGTAGAACGGGTGATTCGCCAGAGTGGCGCTGTCGCCGACCACGATCAACTTGCGACGGGCTCGCGTCAGGGCGACGTTCGTTCGCCGCACGTCCGCCAGGAAACCGATGTCCCCCTCGGGGTTCGAACGGACCATGGAGAACACGACCGCTTCCTTTTCGCGGCCTTGGAAGCCGTCGACACTGTCGATTTCAAGACCGGGAATGGTCAATGCTTCGCGCAGCCACTTAACTTGGGCGGCATAGGGCGCGATTACCGCGATCTGCTCGGGCAACACGCCGGCTTCGAGCAGTGCTCGTACCTTTCGTGCCACCAATGCCGCTTCCTGTGAGTTCCGCCGGCTGTCATTAACCACGTCCTCGTCGTGGCCGGCGCCGGCCGTGTCGATGAATTGCACGGGCGATTCGGTAATCGCCTCCGGCGCGACACCCGGCAGATCGCACAAGCGATGGCCTTTCACGGAGTCATCCGCCGCCAGGTCCATTTCATAAAACTCGCGCCGAAAAGCCGGCGATCGCTTCGTGCATTCGATACTGCACGTTCAGTTGCCGGGTGACCGCGGGGCCGAATTGAGCGACCAGCCGATCCATGAGGCTCACGCTCAAACCCCGCCGGCTCGCCTCGAGCGACAGTACGGTCGGCGGAAGCTGGCAATGATCGCCCGCCAGGACGACTCGCTTCGCCCGGCCGATGGCGATCCAACCCGCGGGCTCGGGACTTTGGCACGCTTCGTCGATGACGACGAGATCGAACACGCGATCGCCGAGCATTTCCGGGTTCAGCCCCGTCAGCGTCGCACACAGGACCGAGGCGCCGTCGATGATCTTTTCCACCGCCCGGTCGTCGAGTTGGCGGGCGTCGTCGATGAGCGATCGGGCCTCGCGGCGGAGGCTCGCCCGTTCGCCCGGCTCAGGCTTCGCCCGCGTCCAGCGGCCGGCCTTGCGGAAGAGGGCGTGGGCTTCCTTGTAGAACTTGCGCGCTTGCCGCGCGTCCGGATGACTCTCGGCCAGCACATCGAGCGTGCGTTCGCGCAAAGGCTCCGCGACGCGAGCCGGATGCCCGAGCCGCACGGCGTTCTCGCCCGCTGCCAGCAGTTTTTCCAGCAAGTTATCGACGGCCAGGTTGCTCGGGGCGCACGCCAAGACACGCTCGCCGCGTCGAATCGCTTGCCGGATGACCTCGACCACAGCCGTCGTCTTGCCCGTGCCGGGCGGGCCGTGAATGATCGCCAGATCCTTTGCGGCCAGCGCCAAGGCAGTTGCGTCGCGCTGGGATTCGTTCAGGCTGGCATCGAGCGGGATGATCGGAATGGCGGCCTCGAATTCCGGTGCACGCTGGCCGAGCAAGACCTCGCGCAGTTCCGCCAGCCGGTTGCCTTTGGCGTTCTTGGCCCGTTCCATCGCGGCCTTTTGTCGGCGGCGGGAGACTTCATCGCTCGACAGCTCGATCCGCCATGTCTGGTCTTCGGGCAGCCCGTCCTCGGGGTCATCGATGACAATGCGAATAGTGGATGGGCCGCGAGCGAAGACGACACCGCGGATGGAGAAGGGATCACCGTCGTTCGGACATTTCAGCAGAACGGGCGAACCGGGCTGGAGCCGCGTCGGCGGCAATGGCACTGCCACGTCGCGCTTGCCAAAGGTCAACAACAATCGGCCGCCGAGGCCCGCGTCCTCATCGCGGACGACCATTCCGGTGAGTGCCCGGCCCTCGCCATTTTCGTCGGCCGTACGCGTAGCCTGCTCGCGCTCGGCCTCGGCTTCCAGATCGAGCAGGCGGCTCAGGCGGTCGAAGTGGTCGCTAGCGGAGGGTGGCAAGGATGCTCCGAGATGCTGGCAAACGTGTGCTTCCTGTTTGTTCATCGTCCCGAACCCACCACAAAGACACAAAGATCACACGAAGACACAAAGATCGGATGGCCCGCCCTTTTGTCTTCCTTTGTGCCTTCGTGTGATCTTTGTGTCTTTGTGGTGGGTTCTTTTTGCACTGCCCATCCTCCAAGGCGGCGCCTCTCACATCGCATATTCCGCCAGGGCCGCCCGATCGAGTTCGACGCCCAGACCCGGGCCCTGTGGCACAAGCAGATAACCTTTTGCATCCGGTTTCATTGGATTCGTCACCAGTCGATCCACGTACGGCGAGGGCGTCAGGAATTCGACATAGCGAGCGACCGGCAGCGACGCAGTCAAGTGCAGGTCGGCGGCGAGGCCGATCGCCGTGTTCCAGCCGTGCGGCACCATCTGGATATTGTGCTCGTACGCCATCCAGCCGATTCGCCAGGCTTCGGTCAGCCCGCCACACTTGGTCGCATCCGGCTGAATAATGTCGACAGCATGTTGTTGAAGGAACGGCCAGAAGCTCTGCCGGCGCGTCAGCACTTCGCCGGTCGCGATCGGCACCGGTGAATGGCGGCGTAGCTCGATGAAGCCGGCGAGATCGTCGGGCGGCAACGCTTCCTCGAACCAGACTACGTCATAATCCGCCAGCATCTGGGCGGTTCGTAAGGCCCACTTGTAGCCATGAGGCCAATAGGCGTCGCTGCCACCGGCATCGACCATGATTTCCACATCGGGGCCGACGGCCTCGCGAGCCGCCTGGATCAACCTCTCGTCGGTCCGTGCATCGCGCCGGCCGAACGGCTTCCAGCCCAGCTTGATCGCCTTGAACCCGCGGGAGGTCGCTTGATTCAGCTTCCATTGCAATGTGTCCGGTTCGTCGAACAGGAGCGAACCGTAAGGTTTGATCTTGTCGCGATAGATGCCGCCGAGCAACCGGGCAACCGGTTGGTTGGTGATCTTGCCGAACAGGTCCCAAAGAGCGATGTCGATGCCGCTGATCGCGTGCTCGACCGTGCCGCCGCGGCCTTGCCAGAAGGTGTGCTGCCGCAGCTTTTCGCTGACCCGGGCCGGCTCATCCGCTCGTTCGCCGACGAGTAGAGGCTTGAGCAAGCGCACTCCCGCCACAACCAGCGCGAGGCTCGTATAGGCACTGCCGACGCCGATCAATCCGTCGTCGGTGATGACCTCAACGATGGTGTGGATATTGTCTTCGGGGACCAGTTCCTCGGCCCAGCCCCCTTCGACGGTCCCGCCGGTTAACCCGGTCAGTCGCAAGTCGGCAATCTTCATGGAACGGCTCCCAAAGTAGTCGGCACACTCCGTGTGCCGACCGGCCCGCACACAGAGTGTGCCGGCTACTTTACGCGATAGAATGATGGTATGGGCTTTCGCGCCCAAGCTGGCAGGCGATCATGCGTTATCTCATCGACGGCTACAACTTGATGTATGCCCTGGGCCTGGTCCGGCGAAATGGTGGCCGCGCCGGCTGGAACTATGCCCGGCGGACGATGCTCGACTGGCTCGCCGATCAACTTGGCCATGAAGCAGGCGATGCCAGAGTCGTTTTCGATGCGCAAAATGCCCTCGGGGGATTGATCGAGGAAAATCATCGCGGGTTGCATGTGCTCCGCGACCGCGGCCGTTCGGCCGACGACCTGATTGAGGATTTGCTAAAAGCCGAACACGTGCCGGAGACGTTGATCGTTGTTTCCAACGATGCCCGCATTCGGGACTCCGCCACTCGGAATGGTTGTCGAGTCGACCGATGTTCGGAGTTTGTCGATGCCTTGATTGATGCAAAGAAGCGAGCGATGAGCGCCCGGAAGAGCGACGAAAAGGATATTCAGCCTTCTCCAGACGAAACGGAAAAGTGGATGAAGGCGTTCGGCGGCTAGGCATCCGCGCAACGAATTCCCCGTGGGACGGATTTGCAATCCGTCCTTGGAAGGACGGATTGCAAATCCGTCCCACTTAAAGTCGGCATGTTATCAGGGCACGCGTCCTTAACCTTCCGACATTCCCTTACCGATGCGCATTTCGGTATCGTGGGGGAATGATGAGCACCCTTGAACTTCCCATGATGGCGGCGAGCGGCAACCACGATCTGTTTGCGGAGCCGGACACCGCGTCCGGCTTGTACGCCGACATCGTCTTCGATCGGCCGCTCGATCATGCTTATAGCTACGCCGTGCCCTCGGATCTGGTGGACCGCATCGGCGTGGGCAAACGGGTCGAAGCTCCATTTGGCCGCGGCGACAAGGCGACCATCGGCTACTGCGTCCGCGTTCACGATGTCGTGCCAACACGTGAAGTGAAGACGATCGTGCGCGTGCTCGACGACGAGGCGCTGCTCACCGATTCGCTTTTGCGCCTCACCCGTTGGATGGCCGACTACTACCTTTGCGGCTGGGGGCAGGTGTTGAAAGCGGTTCTGCCGGCCGGTGTCCGCGATCAGGCTGGTACCCGCGAGGCGGTCTTTGTCGAAGCCGTTCCCGAGAACGAACTCGCCGACGAGCAGCCGAACCTCACCCCCAAGCAATCGCAAGCGCTGGAATGTTTGCGAAGCGCCGGCGGGCCGATGGAACAGCGGCAACTCTGCCGCGACGCCAAGGTCGGTCCGGGGGTCATTCGCACGCTCATTGAAAAGGGTCTCGCCCGCAAGCATCTCGAACGCGTCGAGCGAATTGACATCGCGGACGACGCCGAAGTGAAGCTAGCCCCGCCAATCACATTGAATAACGATCAGGAACAAGTCTGGAAGCCGGTCAGCAATGCCATTGAGAACGGCGGTTATCACGCGTTTTTACTGCACGGCGTAACGGGATCGGGAAAGACCGAGATCTATCTGCGGGCGATCGAGGAAGTCATTCGCCAGGGGAAAGAGGCGCTTGTCCTGGTTCCGGAGATTTCGCTCACTCCGCAGACGATCGAGCGCTTCCGCGGCCGCTGCGGCAACGTCTCCGTCATGCACAGCCACTTGACCGACAGCGAGCGCGGCGCGCACTGGCGGCGCATTGCCGCCGGGCAGGTCCAAGTGGTCGTCGGCGCTCGCAGTGCCGTCTTCGCACCGTGCCGCAACCTCGGCTTGATGGTCATTGACGAGGAGCACGAGAGCACATTCAAGCAGGAATCGGTGCCGCGGTATCATGCCCGCGACGTCGCGGTGATGCGAGCCAAACTGGAAAACATCCCGATCCTGCTCGGCTCCGCGACGCCGTCGCTCGAAAGCTGGGCGAACGCCGAACGCAGCCAATACACACTTCTGCAATTGCCCAACCGCGTCGAGAATCGGCCGTTGCCTCGTGTGGTGCTGGTCGATCTTCGGCACGAGCGCCGATCGGGGGGCAAGTTCTCCGCGATCAGCCCGACGCTTGAAAGCGCCATGCGCAAAGCGCTCGGCGCCGGCGGGCAGGTGATGCTTCTGCTCAATCGCCGGGGGTTTTCGACACACGTTCATTGCCCGGCGTGCGGCTACGTCTCGGTTTGCCCGAATTGCGACTTGTCCCTGACTTTTCATCGCCAGCGTTCCAGTTTGATGTGCCACTATTGCGGCCACGAGCAGCCGCCCTATCGCACCTGCCCCGGCTGCCAGCAGCCATCGATTCTGTATCAGGGACTTGGCACGGAGAAACTGCAAGCGGAGATCGAGGAGAAATTCCCCGACAAAGTCGTGCAGCGAATGGACTCGGACACAATGTCGCGGCCCGGATCGCATCAACGCGTGCTCGATGCCTTCCGCGAGGGGGCGATCCACATCCTGATGGGCACGCAGATGATCGCCAAGGGGCTAGATTTCCCGAACGTCACGCTGGTCGGCGTCGTGAATGCCGATGTTGGCTTGCACTTGCCGGATTTCCGGGCCGCCGAGCGAACGTTTCAACTGATGGCGCAGGTCGCGGGCCGAACCGGCCGCGGCGAACAGGGCGGTCGCGTGCTGATTCAAACCTTTACACCGGACCATCCGAGCATCAGTCTGGCGGCGACGCACGACTATCTCAAATTTGCGGAGCTGGAACTGGCTCATCGCAAGGAGCATCTCTACCCGCCGTACCAGCGGCTGGCTCGGCTCATCGTTCGCAGCCAGAACGAACACGCGGCGATGACTTTTGCCGATACGTTGGCCGGCGCTTTCCGCGAAGCATTGAAGAAGCCCGAGCGCCAGTCGCCCGGCGTGCGGCTGCTCGGTCCCGCGGAAGCCCCCGTGTATCGGCTCAATGGCTACTTTCGCTACCACTTTCAGCTTCAATCCGCGAGCCCGCGCTTGCTGCACGAGGTGTTGCGCGAAGTGCTATCGGTTGCCCGCCCGCCGTCGAGCGTGGAATATCAGGTAGACGTGGACCCGTTCAACATGCTTTGATTGAAAAGGCTATCAGACGCGCGCAATATCAGAGCCGCTTACTCCGCTGCGCTCCGTGCGCGGCTCTGATATTGCGATCCACTTGCAACGCAGGCTCGGCATTTTGATGCATATTATCTTCTGATGCAATCATTCCGTTGCTTTCTCCTGATTCTGCTCCTCGCAATCTGCGCCGGCCTACCCAATCTCCCCTGGCCAATGCACGGCGACCAGGTGCTGTTTCTCCAGGGCGGCGAGTCGCTCGCGCGCGGCGAACTTCTTTATCGCGACTTCTGGGACATCAAGCAGCCGGGCGTGTTTGTCTTCTATTGGGCTGCGGGCGAAGCCTTCGGCTTCGACGAGATCGGTGTTCATCTCTTCGATCTAGTCTACTGGCTCGCGTTCGCCATTCTGGTTGCGATGACCTGGCCTCGGCTGATCGGCGACGCGGGATCGTCGATCTGGCCCGCGATCATGACCGCCGGCTGGTACTGGGCGGTCACGGGCAGCGTGCAGCAGACGCAGGTCGAGGCACTCGTCGGCCCGCTGTTGTATTTGCATCTCGTGTTATTGCGGAAGTCGAACGCAGGTTCGTGGACCGCGGCCGGCGTGGTCGCGGCGGCGGTTCTCTTGCTCAAGTTCCTGTTCGCCCCGTTGCTCGGCGTGGCCTGGCTCTTTGCGGTGTATCGCGCGCGACGCGAATGCGGTTGGCGCTGCGTGATCGCACTTTCGACGTGGTATCTCGGAATTGGGCTAATCGCAGTTATCCTGGCATTCTCACCCTGGATCGCGACTGGCGACTTACACCGCCTCAAGTGGACGTTCTTCGATGTGCCGGCGGAGATGCTAAATGAAATTCCCAGGCCGACCACCGCCCGCTTTCTCGACGCGGCTCGTTGGTTTGTAACTCGCTACGGCGCGGCTTTTCCGCTGGCCTTGATTGGCGCGATCCGCCTGTGGCGTACCGGCCGTCGCGACTGGGTCGTCTTCCTTTCCGCATGGATAGCCGCGAGTCTGGCAATTATTGTCGCCCAGCGGCTGTCGTGGTGGTCGTATCACTTCATGCTCTTGGCGATTCCGATCGGTCTCTTGGCCGCGGAAGGATGCCAATTATTGGCAAACAGCGGAAGGCGATTGTACGTTGGCCTTCTGCTTCTACTGCTGGCGCCGGCGGTCATCGCGGTCGGGTGGAAATGGCAATTGCTGGCTCGACACGACTTCTGCGTGACGCGGACGAGTCGGCATGAATTCATGCTCGAAGATCCGAATTACCAGCGAGCGGAAGAAGAGACGGCGTTCCTTCGCGAGCCCGCGAGTCAGCCTGGGCCGATCTACGTTGCCGGCGAACCGATCTACTACCGGATGGCCCATCGGCTACCGGCGGTCGCCATCCACGGCTGGTCGCTGGAACTCTATCCGCCGGATGTTCGCCGGGAACTGACTGTGCAATTGATGTTCGCCCGGCCCGCGTACATCTTCATCGATCGCACCTACTACGCGAAGTTGATCGACGAGCGTTACGAGACACTGGCGAAATGGCTGACCGAGCGCTATCGAGTGCAGCGCGAATCCGAGGCCGGAACGTGGTACGAACGAAATTGATGATGAAAGCGCGGAGCGTGCGGCGTTTTCGCAGCCGGTGCGCCCAGCTCCGCGATGAACCTTCTGGTTCATACTCGTCCCAGCTCCGCAGCGGAGGTTTCGCGCATTTTGAATTTCTGGATCTTGCCCGTCACGGTCATGGGGAACGAGTCGACGAATTTCCAATAGCGGGGAATCTTGAACGATGCGATTCGACCGCAGCAATGTGCTAGCAATTGGTCGGCGGTCATTGTTACACCATCCTTGAGCCTTACCCACGCCATCACTTCTTCGCCGTACTTCGGGCACGGCACGCCAATCACTTGCACATCGGCAATGCCGGGGATCGTGTACAGAAACTCTTCCACCTCGCGAGGGTACACATTCTCCCCACCGCGGATGATCATGTCTTTCAGTCGGCCGACGATGCGGACGTAGCCGTCCTCGTCCATCGTCGCCAGGTCGCCGGAGTGCATCCAACCGGCCGAGTCGATCGCCTTCGCGGTCGCTTCGGGATCGTCCCAGTAGCCCAGCATTACGGAATAGCCACGCATGCATTGCTCGCCGGGCTGTCCTCGGGGAACAACCGCCCCGGTCGCCTGGTCGATGATCTTGATTTCGACGTGCGGATGCGGCCGGCCGACAGTTTCAACCCGCTTTTCGATGGCATCATCGGGTCCGGTTTGCGTGGCGACCGGCGAAGTCTCGGTCATGCCGCATATGATGCCGACTTCGCGCATGTGCATCCGCGTTTGCACTTCCTTCATCACCGTCACCGGGCATGGTGCGCCGCCCATGATGCCGGTCCGCAGGCTGGACAAATCAAACTCGGCGAATTGCGGATGGCCGAGTTCCGCAATGAACATCGTCGGTACGCCGTAGAGCGATGTGCATCGTTCGGCGGCGACGGTCTCCAGCACGCTCAACGGATCGAAGCTCTCGTTGGGCACAACGATGCACGCGCCGCGGCAGGTGCAGCCGACATTGCCCACGGTCATGCCAAAACAATGGTAGAAGGGGACCGGGACGCATACGCGATCGTGTTCGGTATAGCGCACGACCTCGGTGGTGAAATAGGCATTGTTCAAGATGTTGTGGTGCGAGAGCGTTGCCCCTTTCGGGAAGCCAGTGGTGCCCGAAGTGTACTGGATGTTGATCGCGTCATCGAATTGGAGGCGTGATTCGATCGCGTCGAGGTCGGACTCGCTCACGCCACGACCGGCGGCGAGTAGGTCATTCCAGTCCGTGTCCAGCACCAGCGTTTCTCGCAGTTGCGGGCATCGGCCGCGGACTTCGTCGACGGAGACGAGGTAATCGTTCTGTCGAAAACGGCGGGCCAAACAGAGCAAGCTGACGCCGCTTTTGTTGAGTGCGTACTCCAATTCGACGGGTCGATAGGCGGGATTGATATTGACGAGAATGGCGCCGATGCGCGCGGTTGCGTACTGAAGAACGACCCACTCGAAGCGATTGGGCGACCAAACGCCGATGCGGTCGCCCGTCCGCACGTTTCGCGCAAGCAATCCCCGAGCCGCGAGACCGATCTGGTTCCACAACTCTTGGTAAGTGGCTCGGTAATTCTGGTGACGAACGACGAGCGCTTCGCGATCGCCGAAGCGATCGACGGTTCGGCGAAGATTCGCACCAATCGTTTCGCCAAGCAACGGTACGGCACAACTGCCGTGCGCATAGGAGAGGGCGGGCATGGCTGAGATTCCGGCGGGTGTGACGTTGATGTAGTAACTTCCCGGCAGATTTCGGCACAAGATGTGCGAAACATTTGGGTAAGGAGGTCAGCCATGAACGATTCAAAAACGCGCCAACCGCTATCGGAACACGACCGCCTGATTACGCGCCCAAACGAGCCGCTGCCCGCAAATCCCGATCCGCATAGCCCGCGCGATCACCCAACCGATCCGAAGCCGGAGCCGCCCCGACAAGGGCAAGGAACGGATCCCAAGGCCGGGGACATTGGCCATGTCGCCTGACGAGAGGCGCGGATTCATTTCATCCAACGTGAAATGATTTCACGGGGTGACAGAGAAATGAAGCAATAAAAGCGCCACCCCCTCAAGGTGACTTTCCCGGCCGCTTTAGTATTCCGCTTTGCGCAGCTCGTACGCGGCGATGCCGAACATGGCGCCGGCAAACAGGAGCGACGCCAGGACGGAGAGGGGCAGGTTCAGTCGCCCTTTCGCCTGGGCCGAAGCAATTTCCGGCACTCCCGCGGCAAAGCCCCGGGTTTCGAGCGCATCGTCGAGCACCACGTTCAGATCGGCCGGCTTCGGCAACACCCAGTAGCCGACTTCCACCAGAAAGCGCGATCCTTCACTCATCCCCACCGGTTCGTGCGCGATCATCGCATGCCGGCCAAAGTTCATCCCCCAGCACAGGACCCAAAAGAGCAAGGTGCCGAACACGCAGACGACGGTGCTTCGCGTCCACACCGCGAGCATGGCCGAAAAGCTATAGAAGACGGCGAAGTGCAAAAGCAAGATGGGAATTGCAAGCAAATAACGAGCGTCGAACACACCGGTGCCGATGCCCAGCGCCATCCAGGTTCCCAGAACGAAGAAGGTCGATTGCAGGAAAACGAAGACGAGCACTCCGAGCATTTTGCCCAGTAACAGGCTCCAACGGGGCACCGGCTTGGCCAGTAAGACCGTTGCATGGTTGGGATCGAGGAAACTCGGCAGAAACCCGGCCGTCCAAATGATCGCCAGGAAGATGCCTGCCGTCCCGGCGAGAAGTCCAGCCAGCCAGACTTGCAGAAACCGGACCGAATCTTCCTTGCCGCGATTGGTCGATATCTTGAATGCGCCGAAGCCGAGAGAAAGTTCGTCGCCGCCAATGATGTCCACGCCTTCATTCACGGCCCCGGCGGTACCGAGCTTCTTCACTTGTTGATCGGATTTCGGAACGGCATACGGCGTCTCGCCCGGAGCTAATGGCAATCGCGGAACTTCCTTGACCTCGACACTCAAGCAGAAAAGGATGCAAATGCTGCTCAGTACCAGCATGGCCCAAAAGAGCCGCGACGCCAGCGACTGACGAATCGTGTCGCGAATCATCCAGCCGATCGCAAGGAGGGCGGCGGGCAAGTTCATGCTTTCGCCCCCTCGTAGAGCGGCCGAAGCGCCTGTTCCAACGATCGGGCCAATCCCGTCTTGCCGTCGCGCACCAGGTCGGCAACGCTGGCATCCTTGACCACCGTTCCATTAACGACAACAGCGACCCGGTCGCAAGTCTGTTCCACTTCGGACAACACATGGGATACGAGCAGGACGGTCTTCCCTTTTGCCTTGCGGCCGGCGATCACGTCGCGCAAGAGCGCGGCCAATGAGATCCAGTCCCTCGGTTGGCTCGTCGAGCACCAGCAGGTCCGGATCGTTGAGGAGAGCCTGCGCCAGTCCAAGGCGTTGCACCATCCCCTTGCTGAAGCGCGAGATCGGCTCGTCCGGCCGATCCGCCAGGCCGACGAGCTTCAGCAATTCATCGACGCGTGGCGGAATGATCTCTGGCTTCATCAACGTAAGCGCTGCGTAGAAGCGAAGCAGTTCCCGAGCGGTCAGGTATCGAGGGAAGTGCTGATTTTCGTGCATGTAACCGACGCGAGCCAGCGTTGAGATATCAGAGGCCGGCTTTCCGAACCGGGAAACCTTGCCCTCGGTCGGCCGACCGAGCGCGAGAAGCAGCTTGACCAAGGTTGTCTTGCCGGCGCGATTCGGTCCCAGGAGGCCAAAGACCTGTCCTTCCGGAATGCACAACGTGACATTATTGACGGCTCGCGTGCCCCGACGGGGCGACCAGCCGGTCGGGTAGACCTTGCCAACGTTCTCGAAAGCGGCAGCGGTCATGAGTGGATTCGTACAACGGGCAATCATTTGCCCAGTTTTTGCGACGGATGGGCGTTCCGCCCTACCCCAAACGTACGAGCCGCCCGGCGATCACGCAAGTGACTGCCGGGCGGCATGGCGAAACTGGGAATGGCCAGTCCTCGCAGAATACGAATTACTCAATCAGAGCGACCTGGATACCGCTTTGCATGATGCGTTCCATGGCCTCTTTGATATGGGCAATTCGCTGGTCGTAGGTTCCGATGCACATCTTGTAGCTCTCGATCGTCCCCGTGCCGGCGTCCTGGGGCAAGCCAGTCGCCATTTGAATATCCCGGAGGAACTCGAGCGCCCGCGTTTTCACCATCGAAGTAGTCGTTGGCTCAAACAGATAGCCGAACGCCAAGGTATGAACGCGGGCCGGCGAACGAGTCGTCGAGAAGCCGGGCCCGTTTCTGGTTAATCCGGACCATTTGGTCGGCGTGGAGGCGCTCGCGACTCCGGAGCCATTGGTGAACGATGGCAAAGTCGGCCAGGGCTTCGATCCCGCCGCGTCTTGCGCGATCAGCCAGGCCAAAGTGATGGTCGGATACATCGCGTTCGGATGGCCGTTCGCAGGGCTTGGCGCCGATCCCGCATCCGAAATACTGCTCCACTTATAGGTTCCGCCCCCTCCGGCGATGGAGCCAAACGAGCCACTGATCACTTCATTGCAAACACCGTCGGTTTCCAGGATCACTATTTTGGATGCGCCCTTACGGCCCGTATAACCGCCGTTCCAATTGAACTCGTTGTAAGCGAGCATGAGTCCCATGCTCGGATTCGTTCCGCCGTTTGCGTTCGGAATGTCCGAGAGGGCCGCGCTGAAATTCAGGCCGGATGGATTGCTATTTGAAATGCTCGTACTGCCATACGGCAAGACTTCGTTTGACGCCGTACCGAGTGAATTCACCAGCGAAAACGGATAGAACAAGCAATTCTTCATCGTGTCGTAACTCTTGCCCATGGAAACACGCGGCGTGTTATAGCCGTTGTAACTGGACCAGATGTTGAGACTCGCCAGGTCGTTCGGATGGTTCTTCTTGATGTCATCCAGGGCGGACTGAATGCCGGCCTTGAGCTGCCAGCAATGCGCTTCGTAAGTCGTCCCCGCATACCAGTTGTAGTCGCGATTCTGCGAGTTGACTGACAAGTATGCCAACATGGTTAGAGGCCCGAACCACATGTGCAGTCGCGGATGAACGGGGCAATCGTCGTACATCATGTACGGCTTGGGCGTGCCGGACAACGAGGATTGGGCAGTGATCTTGCCCGTTCCAAATGTCGTCCCGCTCCAGCCATTGCTCGTGTTATCGCCAAAAAGTGTTTGACCGCGATTGTGCTCGCCGCATCCAATGACGAGGTCGATGTAATCCTTCCAAAAGCGCTGGTCGTTCGAGGCCGATGAACTGATCAGGCCCGTCTGCCAATTCATTGGAATCGAATCCGGAATGGCCGTGTAGTAGAGCACTCGACCGGCACGAAGCGACGGCGGCAGAGTTTGCGGTCCATTCTTGATCCACTTCAAAATCGCGTCGTAATTCGGAAGGTAGTTCAATGTGCTGCCGAGGTTCTGCGCTTTCCAGGTGCCATTGGTATTGAACAACTTACTGTTGTCGGTCAGCGGCGTGCCCTTGGTCGAAGAACTGCCGGGGTTAAGGAAGAATCGCTGACGCCAGTCCGCGATGTAGTTGCCGGACGAATCCTGAATTGGATTCGAGGTGGAAATATTGGTTGGATCGGCGCCTGCCCCGTACCGTGGGTCAGGCGGCCAGATATAGAACGACTTGCCGTAGTAGCCCGGCCCCATCGAGTAGCCTTGGAACGCCCCATTCCCAAACGTCAAGCTCGTGTAGTCGTAGCCGTTTGTTTCCCAGTTGGAGTTCCGGGTGCTGGTGCTGACAGTGGAGATGTTGAGCATTTGCGCGGCGGTAGTGGCATAGTCGGTCGCCGCGGGCGACGTGCTTCCATTGCCCCATTTCAACGGCCACCGATCTCCCTTGTAACCGCTTGCGTATTGACTGGTCCACGAACTGGGAGCGGGCGTGCACACAGGCGTGTTGCTGCTATTGAAGCTGCCTGCGGTCAGGTCGTTGTTGTAAACGAATGCATTTGGACCGCCGACAACTGCCGTGGTTTGGAAATTGTTGACAATCGGCGGGCCGAGTGTCGTGGTCGTCGTCATGTTGTTGGCGGCATGCGTTTCACCGCCGCTGTCAATGTACGCGTCAACCCGCTGCATTGGGTTTGGCGTGCCACTGGTCGCGACCGGATACATAATCCACGGGCCGAAACGCGGGAAGACCGAATCCGGATTCAATCCACCCGTCACCAGTGTGCTGCCGGAAATTGGCGGATAGTTAAACTCGCTCGAGAATTTCATCGAACCAGAAAAGTCCAGGCTAAGAGCGATGTCGCGCGGCCGATGGACCGCGGTCGCCTCCGCAGTGACCGTCATGGAACTCACGCCGAGGACACGACCAAAATACGTGTTTTGGCTCGAAGCGATTCGAACTTGCATCGCGCCATAAGCTTCCAAGCCGCTCGGGGCGTCCACGAAGTCGGCTACAAATCGTTGCGCGCTGGTGTCATACTTGTACACGCCGACTTGGGCGATGGGTATTTGCGCGTCGGTAATCTGTCTTCCGAGAATCGCATTGGCTTCCGCTGCCTCTTTCGCCTCCGCGATCGCGGCCGCGACATTGTTGCCCGAATTGCCATTGAGCGTTCGAGCGCCCGCCAGGGAGGCAATATCGGCGGCGGATTGAGCTTGGGTGCGCGCAACCGCCATCATCCCGACATCAATTGCCAGGGCCACAAACCCCAGTAGGGCGATCAAGCAAACCGTCACGAGCGGCAAGACCGCTCCGCGGCGATTGGTTTTTCGCAATGGCTTTCGCATCGGATTTTCCTAGTCGGGCCCAAGCACAATCAGTTGGCTTCGGAACCCATGAGTACGGTGACCGTAAATGGAACGTTGGAATTCATTCCGAGCAAATTGGGCACGACGGGCTTGTAGAAACCAGTAATCTGGACGGCGATCTGCTGGTGAAACGTGGCGGTGGTCCAGTCCGGCTTTCCGGCCGCGGCCAGGTCCGGCGGACTCGAGTAAAGACTTGCGTCTGGGACCGCGAAAACGTTGACGGCATAACCGCTAATCTGGTGCTCCATCCCGCACATCCCCGATCCATAGACCTTGTTGTTGAAAATGCCCGTGCGCCACACTTCTTGGACGTCCGCGGTTGTAATGGTGGTCGGCTCTCCGGACATGGTCCCACCGTTCGTATGGACGACGGCAAATCGAGCCGCATCTCGAGCGGCGTTGGTCGTCATGTGATACACGAACAAGAATCGCCCGTATTCGAAGATGCCGAACAGCATCATGAACAACAGGATGGCAACGAATGCGAACTCCACGGTGGTCGCACCGCTGCGCCTTGCTTTGGCTCGCGAGATTCTCATCGCTCAGTCCTCGGTCCTATTGGTCAAGGCGACCAGCCGGGCAGGGTTGTGTTCACTGTGAACGGATCGTCCACCAGACATTGCCAGTAAGTCTCGGCGGTCAACGTATTGGGGTTGATCAGCGAAAGCGTCGTCCATCGGACGTTGGCGTACGGAATACTCACGCGCACGCGGAATCGCTGATTCTTGACGCCGGTGTAGGGATCATCAGTGGTCGAAGTGGGAGCCGTGCCTCCGGATGTGGCCGCCTCCACGAATTGGAACTCAATCACGATTCCGGTGAGGTTGGTGATGCCGGCCCCACTCAGATAGGCGCGAATTGCCCCATCGATATTCGGCGTTCCCGTGTCGAAATGGATTTGCGTGTAGTCGCCGGACGAAGTCACAATGTTCGCTTGGGCAGCCAGTCGTGCGCCGTCGCGGGCCGCATTGTTCAGAATGATCTGAACGTTGATAATCCGGCCAAGTTCCCAAATGCCGACGAGCAACAGCATCAGCAGCGGCAGTACTACAGCGAACTCAACCGCCGCGACGCCTCGACGAGTGGAACCAGAATTTCGGCTTGAATAACGCATGGTTCCCACCTGTTAAGTCAGCCTCTCCCGACCACCTGAACAGGTTGCCGGCTGGACGCTATGCAGGATCATCCGGAACTTAGAACACGAAATCCGCGTGTCCAAGTTACGGTTGCGGATTTCTCGTCACGTCCGTTATTTCCCGAACCCAATGCATAGCTGACCTCAAAATTACAATCGCCAAAACCGAATTGGTCGAAGGGCCGGCAAATGGACTCAAAGGGCAGCGCCGTTTGCTTGGTCCTTTGGAGGGTTGACTTCTATACTGCTCAGTGCACGGCCTCCCCTCCTCTTGCGGGCAAAAAGCCCGAAAGACTCCGAATGGAAGATCTTCAGCATGAATGCGGTGTGGCGGCCCTTTATCACTTGCCGGGCGGAAAGGTCTCGCCGCTGGTTCCCGATGGCGATCCCAAGAAAGTTACCCGGCTAATGCCGCGGATGCTCATCGACTTGCAGAATCGAGGCCAGCTGGCGGCAGGATTGACGTCTTACAATGCGGATCGCGACGCCATCCTCGAGACTTACAAGGAGATTGGCACCGTCATCGAGGCCTTTCGGCTGAACCGGCAAGACAAAGCAAAAAAGATCATGTCGGAGCACGCCGGTTCCGCGTGCATTGGCCATGTCCGCTATGCGACATGTGGAGAGAATAGCCGGGGCTATGCCCAGCCGTTCGAACGCAGACATGGCTGCAAATGGAAGTGGTTTGCGTTCGGATTTAACGGCCAGCTGGCGAACTTCAAGGAACTGCGCGAAGATCTCCTGTCCTTGTCAGATTATCATCTGACGCGCGACAACGACACGGAGGTCATCATGCACTACATCTCCCACGAGCACCGCAATGACCATCGCCCCGATCTCGTTGAAGTATTCCGCCATCTCAGTCGCAAATTCGACGGCGCTTACAACATCGTCTATCTGAACGCGATGGGCGATATGGTCGTCCTCCGCGACCCGAAGGGAATTCGCCCCCTCTGCTTTGCCTCCGACGGAATGCTGTTCGGCGCCGCCAGCGAAAGCGTGCCGCTCGCGAACCTGGGCTTTAAGGACATTCAGTTCCTCGAGCCTGGCGAGATGATCTTGATCAGCGACGGCAAACTCCGCCGCGAGCGGTTCGCCCCGCGCGAGCGGTCGGCCCATTGCTTCTTCGAGTGGGTCTACTTCGCCAATGTCGCCAGTTCACTCGACGACCGGAGCGTCTACCTGTCGCGCTCCGCACTCGGCCGTGAGCTGGCTTTGATGGAATTGCAAAAGGACCGCGTGCCGATCGATCAGGATACCATCGTCGTCCCGGTCCCCGACACGGCGAAGGCAGCGGCCGACGCCATGGCCCATGCTCTGGGCGTTCCTTCCGTCGAAGGCCTGATTCGCAACCGTGCAGTCGGCCGGACATTTATCGAGGGCAACAATCGCGGCGACCGGGTCAAGCTCAAATACACCCCCCTGCGCGAGGTCCTTCAGGGCAAGCGCGTCCTGCTGGTTGAGGATTCCATCGTCCGCAGCACGACGCTCCAATCCCTTCTCACGCACTTGCGGGAACGCGGAGGGGCGAAGGAAATCCACGTCCGCGTCGCGTGTCCGCCAATCATCGCGCCGTGCTTCTATGGCATCGACATGTCCACCGTCAAAGAGTTATTCGCGCCGAAGTTTATGAAAGGGAAGCGGCCGACCGACGAAGAGCAGGATCGAATGGCGAAGGAATTGAGGGCGGACAGCTTGATGTACCTGCCGATCGAGGCACTGGGTCGCTGCATCGGCATCCCCGAAGAACGATTATGCCGGGCATGCGTCACCGGCCACTACCCCACTCCGACCGGCGAGGTGCTTTACGAGTTGGCACTGCGAACCGCGAACCCGACCGGCGACGAGTCGAAAGGCGGCGACGGACGGACGTATGAGATTTGCAAGACGAACGGGCACACGAATGGGCGGTTGACGAATGGGGAGCTGGTGGCGACGGAACGGGTCGGATAGTTTCGATAGCACTAACCCACCGGCCAGCCGACCCGGCCGAGATTCACTTCACCACTCGCGGCATCGGCGCCTTCTCGACGGCGGCCGGGTACTTTGCCCGCTCGGCTTGCCACTTCTTCGCTTCCTCCGCCTTGTTCGTCGCGGTGTACAGATCGATGAGCCGGTCGAGGGCTTCGGGTAGGCGATCGCGACCCTGCGCAGGGATCGTCGTCTCGCGGGCCTTCATGCCCTCGTACCCCTTGAGCAGCAGCGGCTCGGCGTCGGCGTACTTCTTCTGGCCCAGGAGCGCCTCGCCGAGCATCGACTTCGCGTTAAAAACCTTCCAGTCATCGCCTATCGTTCTTTCGCGCATACTCAGGCATTCACGGAGGAAGGGCTCGGAATCGGCCCATTTCTTTTGTTGAAGGAGGCAGCGACCCAGCAAAGCCAAACCGTTAGAGTAACCCGGCGAGTCAACTCCTCCCCAATTCTTCCAACTATTGACCAATTCACGACACATCGGTTCGGCCGCTTCAGATTTCCCCTGTCCGAGATAAATCGCCGCAAGCGTCCTCACCGCAGCACGACCATCTGACAGGTTTTCCCATCCCTTCCCAGGTGGAGTGGCGAGGAGGGCCTTTATCATTGCTTCCGCCTCGCCATCGTTTCCCTGAGCGTGATACATGTCTCCCAGGGCGCTCATGGCAGCGAGATAGCCCGCGTCATTGTCTCCGAAAGTGGTCCTCCACCTCGTCATCATGGTCTGCAAGTGCTTCTCCGCTTGTTCGTACTTGCCCTGATTTGTGCAGCGCCAGCCAAGACCCAACATTGCTTTTAAAGTTTCGGCGCTGTTTGGTCCGAGTTTAACCTCATAAACCTCCAGGGCTTCCCGGAACAGCGACTCACCTTCCAGATCATCATCCACGGCGAACCCTAATGCACATTTCGCGGCTAGCGTGTCCAGGTGTTTCGGCCCCAAGATTTCTTCTCGAAGGGCGACGGCACGTCTCGCATGGGATAGACCCAATCTCGGATCGTGCAACCCCACATACGTCTCCGCCAGCGTGGACCGGATCGCCGCCTCAACTAGCGGCTGGTTCTTGAACTTCCGGTCAACTGAGTTTGCAGCCCTGTCGAGTAGCTCGCGAACCGTGATATTCGGATTGCGATGGGGATGGTCCCGATCGATCAATTGGCGTCGCGGGTCGGATTGTCCGAGTAAGTCATTTTGCAAAAACTCGGTGACAGCTTTGGCAATAGCTGCCTCCTGAACTGCTCGTTCGCGCGCCGCATCCGCCCGGGCTCGTTCGCTGGCCTCCGCTCGCCGAGCCATCTCTGCCGCGTCCCGTTGGCGTCGCGCCTCGATCAATCCGAGCGAAATCCCCACCAAACCGCCGATGAGCGCCAGTACCACCAGACTCCCGGCGATCACCTGCCCCTTGTTCCGGCGCACGAACTTCCGCAGCCGGTATGCGGCGCTCGGCGGGTGCGCCTGCACCGCTTCTCCGGCTAGATAACGCTGCACGTCGGCCGCGAAGCCGTTGGCCGTCTCATAGCGCCGCGTGCGGTCCTTTTCCAGTGCCCTCATTACGATCCAGTCCAGCTCGTTCCGCAATAGGCCAGTGAGTTTCTTCGGCTCCGTGCCGCGGTTTGCCGAAAGTGTCGGCAGAGCTTCGGCCGTGCTGAGCCTGGTGCTGGGCCGCGGCGGTTCTTCTTCGCGGACCACCCGCAGCATCTCCAGCAGCCCCCGCGTTTCCAGTTCCTTTTTCAAGAACGGCGGCGAACCCGTGAGCAGTTCGTAGAGCAGTACGCCGAGGGCATACACGTCGCTCCGCGTATCGATGTCCAGGTTGTTGAACGTGGCCTGCTCGGGGGACATGTATTGCGGTGTGCCGACCACGCCGCCGAACCCGGTATCGATGGTCGCTTCCGTTAGCGTTCCGCCGGTGGCCTTGGCCACACCGAAGTCGATCACCTTCACCACCGGCTTGTCGTCGTACAGGGCGATCAGCACGTTCGACGGCTTGATGTCCCGGTGGATGATCCCCTTCTGGTGCGCGTGCTGGATCGCCTGGCAGACCGGCACGAACAACTCCAGCCGCTCCTTCGGGGTCAACTTGCGCGCGTCGCAGTAATCGGTGATCGGCACCCCCTTGACCAGTTCCATGACGAAGAAGGGGCGATATTCGTGCAACCCGCCGTCGAGCACCTTGGCGATGTTGGGGTGATCCATGAGGGCCAGCGCTTGCCGCTCGGCGTCGAACCGGGCGAGCACTTGCTTAGTGTCCATGCCGGCCTTGATGAGTTTCACTGCAACGAACCGCTTGACCGGTTCGGTCTGCTTGGCCCGCCAGACCGATCCCATTCCTCCCTCGCCGATCGGTTCGATCAGTGTGTACTTGCCGGCGATCACCACGCCTGGCTTCTCGTCCCGGTCGAGGTATTCGGCGGTCGGCTCCGCCCCGGCGACCGACGCGGTGCCCGCGTTGGCCAACGCCCGATCGTTCGCGGCAAGCAGTGCGTTGACGCGGGCGAGAAGTTCCGTGTCCTCGCCGCAGCGTTCAACCACCAGGGCGGCCCGGGCGGCCGGGTCGTCCATTGCGGCGGCTTCAAGGAAAAGGGCCTTGGCGGCGGCGGGGTCGGCGGGCATGGCGAGTCCTCTGGATTCACGGAACAATGCTCCGTTCGGCTCGAAACCGTCTCAGGCATTTTCGTCCAGTGCGTCCTGCAGCCAGGCCCGGGCGTAAGCCCAGTTCCGATAGGCAGTTGCACGTGAAACCCCGAGGGCGGCCGCCGTCTCATCGACCGACAGTCCAGCGAACAAGTGCAGCTTTGCGACGTCCGCCGTTGCCGAATCTTCGGCCGACAGCCGAGTCAGTGCCTCATCGAGGGAGAGGAGCAAGTGCGGGTCGTGGTCGGAACGGCCGGGAATGTCCGCCAGGGCGACCTGCCGGCGTCCCCCGTCGCGCTTCTGGCGGCCTTTGTCGCGGGCATGATCGACCAGCACTCTCCGCATTGCCTCGGCGGCGGCGGCGAAGAAGTGGCCGCGACTGTCCCAGCGGTGGATGTCCACCGGGCCGACGAGCCGCAGGTAGGCCTCATGGACTAGAGCGGTGGAGTCGAGCGTGTGGCCGGGCGCCTCGGCCGCCACGCGGGCGGCAGCGAGTTTGCGCAGTTCGTCGTAGACCAGGGGCAGCAACTCTGCGGCAGCCTTCCGGTCACCGGCCGCGGCCGCATCAAGCAGGCGGGTTACGTCGGACATTCGGCCGAGTGTAACCGATGCGAGGTGACCGGCAACATGAAATCGGTCGCAAGGGAGCGGAGCGGCGTCAGCCGCCCGATGCTGACACCATCGGGCGGCTGACGCCGCTCCGCTCGCCTATCGCATTTCCTCTCCGTACATTTTCAACGTTGTCCCAATTTCGCTTCTGGAGATCGGTGCGCATCATGCCTAAGAACGTGTATTACTTCGGCGGAAAAACAGCCGATGGCGACGGCAAGCAGAAGGAACTCCTCGGCGGCAAGGGGGCCAACCTCGCCGAGATGTGTAAGATCGGCATTCCCGTCCCGCCTGGCTTCACCATCACCACCGAAGTCTGCGCTGCCTACTACGACAAGGGCAAGAAGATCCCCGAAGAGGCTATTCCGGAGATCGACGCCGCTCTCAAGAAAGTGGAGGCCGAGTTCGGCAAGAAGTTCGGCGATCCGAACGACCCGCTGCTCGTCTCCGTTCGCTCCGGCGCCGCCCTCTCCATGCCGGGAATGATGAACACGATCCTCAACCTGGGCCTCACCGATGCCAGCGTGGAAGGCGTCGCCAAGAAGACCGGCAACCCGCGCTTTGCCTACGACAGCTATCGCCGCCTCATCGATATGTTCGGCTCAACGGCAATGGGCGTCGAGCACGAATCGTTCGAACACGAAATCCACACGCTCAAGAATGAGAAGAAAGTCAAGCTCGATACCGACCTTTCCGCCGACGACCTCAAAGAGTTGGTCAAGCGCTATAAGGCGGTCTACAAGAAGCACGTCGGCGAGGATTTTCCGCAGGATCCTCGCAAGCAGCTCATGCTGGCCATCAACGCCGTCTTCAATTCGTGGAACGGAAAGAAGGCAATCGAATACCGCCGCATCGAGCGCATCACCGGTCTGAAGGGAACGGCCGTCAACGTGCAAGCGATGGTCTTCGGCAACATGGGGAACTCGTCGGGCACCGGCGTTGCCTTCACCCGCGACCCGAACACCGGCGAGAACCTCTTCTACGGCGACTATCTCATCAATGCGCAGGGCGAGGACGTGGTCGCCGGCATTCGCACTCCCGAGCCGATTGCCAAACTGCACGAGGAAATGCCCAAGGTGTACGATCAACTGACCGGCATTCGCCAGACACTCGAGAAGCACTACAAGGAGATGCAGGACATCGAGTTCACGGTGCAGGAAGGCACGCTGTACATGCTGCAAACGCGCAACGGCAAGCGGACGGGCACGGCGGCCGTGCGCATTGCCGTCGAGATGGCAAAGGACAAACTGATCGACGAGGAAACGGCCGTCAAGCGTGTGATGCCGGATAGTCTGAACCATTTGCTCTTGCCGCAACTCGATCCCAAGGCGAAGGTGAAGGTGGTTGCTCAGGGGATCGCGGCGAGCCCCGGCGCCGCCTCGGGAAAAGTGATCCTCTCCGCCGACGAAGTCGTTGAGCACCACGCCAATCATCCGGATGACCCGATTCTGCTCGTCCGCAAGGAAACCAGTCCGGAAGATGTCGCCGGCATGCACATCGCGAAAGGCATCTTGACCAGCACAGGCGGCAAGGCAAGCCATGCGGCCGTCGTCGCCCGCGGCTGGGGCAAGCCGTGCGTCGTCGGCTGTGAAGCCATGCGAATCGATGAGGGGAAGGGAACAATCACAATCGCCGGGCAGAGCGTGAAGGCCGGCGACTATATCACGATCAACGGCACGACCGGCGATGTCATGATCGGCAAAGTGCCGACCGTTGCGCCGACGATGACCGGCGACTTCGCCACGCTCATGACCTGGGCGGACAAGTACCGCAAGCTCAAGATTCGCACGAACGCCGACACGCCAGCCGACGCGGTCAAAGTGCGCGAGTTCGGGGCGGAAGGCATCGGTCTGTGTCGCACCGAGCACATGTTCTTCGGCGAGGAGCGGATCGTCGCCATGCGCGAGATGATCCTCTCCAGCGACGCCGAGGGCCGCAAGGCGGCGCTCGCCAAGCTCGAGCCGTTCCAGAGGGCGGACTTCGTCGGCATCTTCGAGGCGATGCACGGGCTGCCCGTGACGATCCGCTTGCTCGACCCACCGCTGCACGAATTCCTGCCGCACGATGCCAAAGGACAGGAAGAAGTCGCCAAGGTGCTCGGCATCTCGCCTGCCAAAGTGAAGGAGCGTGTCAACGACTTGCACGAGTTCAACCCGATGATGGGCTTCCGCGGCTGCCGACTGCCGATTGTCTTTCCCGAAATCGGCGACATGCAGGTGCGGGCAATCATCGAAGCGGCGATCGAGGTGAAGAAGAAGGGCAAGAGCGTTTTGCCCGAGATCATGATTCCGCTGATCGGCGCCGTGGAAGAACTCGTGATCCTCAAGAAGCGGGCGATTGCCATTGCCGAGGAATGCATGAAGGCCGCGGGAACGAAGGTCGACTACCAGATCGGCACGATGATCGAGTTGCCGCGGGCAGCATTGACCGCCGACAAGATCGCCGAGGAAGCCGAGTTCTTTTCCTTCGGCACCAACGACCTCACGCAGATGACGTTCGGCTTCAGCCGCGACGACATCAAGGGCTTCATGCCGACGTACTTGAAGGAGAAGATCCTGCCGGTCGATCCGTTCCAGTCGATTGATGTGAACGGCGTCGGTCAGTTGATCGACATAGGCGTGCAGAAGGGCCGAGCTTCCCGACAGGCGAAACACCAGCAGCACTTGAAGGTCGGCATTTGCGGCGAGCACGGCGGCGACCCGGACAGCGTGCATTTCTGCCACAAGGTCGGGATGGATTATGTAAGCTGTTCGCCGTTCCGCGTGCCGATCGCCAGACTGGCGGCGGCCCAGGCGGCACTGGGCCAGAAGGCGGAGGGGCAGAAGTAGGGAACGCGACTTCGGGGGGATTCGGCCTCCCGGCTCTTTCAGTGCATGTCGATTTGGAATATGCCCTTCATCTTTCGCTCGATGATCGAGGCAGCGGACGGCTTGCCGGAACTGGGCCGGTCGGTTCGCAAGCTGGGCGTCCGTACCGGTGATCACACCACGCCAGATATTCCCGCGATACTCCCAGACGATTTGGTATCGCCAGGGGGCGGCGGCATGTCCGTCGCGCCCGATGATCCGATGTTCCTCCTCCGTCATCGTCGGCCCGCCAGTTTGCGCGGCACCGGCATCGATCCCGTTTGGGCGCTGGCGGTTTCCGATCTGCCCGCTGAACTCATGTTGATTCACGACTCGACGAGGCATGCACTCGTCGAGCCCCTCAATGTCATGACGCTCGCCGATTTTGAGGCGGCACTGGCCCAAACTCGTGTAAAATGGCGAGTGTACGCTCGGTGAGTGGAGGCCGGAGGCGATCATGACGATTCCGACATCATTGCGAGCGGCGCTCGACAAGCCGAGGCCGGCGATCGCGCTGCGAGACGCGGTGCTTGCTCTCAAGACCGAAGGGCGAAGTCAGGGCGAACTCTCCGACTTCTTGAACGACCTCTTGCTTGAAATTCGCGAGAAACGGGCTGATTCCGGCGCCGAGAACGTCATCTTGGATACGCTGGATGCGGTAGCGGGGTGGTGCCATCCTTCGGCACGGCTGTTTCCCGAAACGGCGGCTTAAGCATTCACTTTGGTTCGATCCGTAAGGCGACGACTCAAATGCGACGCGAGTATTCGACCGAGATGTTGCGCACACTCCTTCACGGGACATTTGAGGAGAAGTTGCGCATCAGCCGCTCGATGGCGCCTGAGGACAAGATGCTCATCGGATTCCGGCTGTTCGAAATGGAATGCGACGAAATACGTGCGTCGCTTCGCATCGAGTATCCGCGCAAGCGAGCCGCTAATCGACAAGTCCTTGCGTGATCGGCTTGACGCGGATCGGGACGGACTTAGCTTCGATGTGCCAATCTTCGTCAATGCCCGCACGGCGGAATCTCGTCGCCACGCTGAGCGTCAAGTCACGATCCGAACGGAACAGGCCTATCGCTCGGCCAAAGAAGCGCTCGCACTGGTCGAATGCGCTCTTAAGTCCTTGCGACAAGGCGAGGATCGCTATTACCCGAAGACATTCGCGGTACTTCAAGAACCCTACATTGACGAGATTGACCGACTCCGGAAAGCGTTGAACACATATTCGCCTACCGCTCAACCTGCTACGCGAGTTGATTCCGGTAGGACCACACCGGTCAACGATCCTGTCTGATCGCGCCGAACGACATTCCATGTCCGACCTGCACGCACTCATTCGCGCTTGCAAGGACGAACCGAAGGACGACGCGCCGCGGCTGATCCTGGCCGATTGGTTGGCGCAAGCCCCACATCGAGAGCGATCATTTTCGCCGATTGAACGAGGACAGAGTGTCCTGCGCGTGTTGAATAAAGCATTTATCATATGTTGACGTGTGGATTGATCGGCTCTATTATGACAGCGGCGATTGTGCCACGGAGTTCGAGTAATGCTTGACGCTGTCAATCCTCCCAAGATCATCGAAGGATTTGAGGTTCGCAGTAACGCGACGGATTACCGTCGATTTGAGACCTACGAGAGAGCGCTGAACTATGCAGTCGAGGAAAGCACACGACTCGGAACTCAATACGTCGTCACTCGCACAGTTTTCGTAGTGCCGGCCGGATTCGAAAAGCTAATTGAGTGATTTGACAGTGTGGCGGGAGCAGCCCCACACGCCGCTCCCGGCCATCCACACTACTCCATCACCTCAGTCACAACCC
Source organism: uncultured Gemmataceae bacterium (assembly GCA_963773845.1). GTDB lineage: Bacteria > Planctomycetota > Planctomycetia > Gemmatales > Gemmataceae > SIAJ01. Next base: position 340,506 of record CAVZCU010000009.1, on the reverse strand, counting down.
CTGAGCCCACCGTCTTGCCGCCTTCGCGGATTGCGAAGCGGCTGCCGGCGGTCACGGCGATCGGCTTGTCGAGGCCGACTTCCACGCGGGCGTTGTCACCCGGCATCACCATCTGCACGTCATTGACCAGTGAGACCTGCCCGGTTACGTCCGTCGTTCGGAAGAAGAACTGCGGCTTGTAGCCGTTGAAGAACGGCGTCCTTCGCCCGCCTTCGTCCGCCCGCAAGACGTACACCTCGGCCGCGAACTTCGCTCGCGGCTGGATCGACCTTGGCGCCGCGACGACCATGCCGCGCTCCACCTGGTCGGGCTTCACGCCGCGGAGCAGCACGCCGACGTTCTCGCCAGCCTCGGCCAATGGCTTCGACTCGTTGAACGCCTCCACGCTGGTCACGACGCTCTCGACCAATCCGCCGAGGCCGACGACCTCGACCTTTTGGCCGACTTTGACCGTGCCCTGCTCGATCCGGCCCGTGACCACTGTGCCACGCCCTTCGATCGAGTGAACCCCCTCGATCGCCAGCAGGAACGGCCGATCGACCAGCCGCACGGGGGCCGGCACTTGCGTGTCGAGCACCGCGAGCAACTCGTTGATCGAGCGCGACGCCTCCGGATCACTCGGGTTTTCCAGAGCGCCGCGAGCATTGCCGCGAACGAACGGCGTGGCCGAGCCGTCGAACCCGTACTTGGTGAGCAAGTCGCGGGTCTCCAGTTCGACCAGGTCGATCAGTTCAGGATCGTCCACGAGGTCCACCTTGTTGATGAACACGACCATCGCGGGCACGCCGACCTGCCGGGCCAGCAGGATGTGCTCACGGGTCTGCGGCATCGGCCCGTCGGCAGCCGAGAGCAGCAGCACGGCCCCGTCCATCTGGGCGGCGCCGGTGATCATGTTCTTCACGTAGTCCGCGTGGCCTGGGCAATCGACGTGTGCGTAGTGCCGCGTCGCCGTCTGGTATTCGACGTGCGAAGTGGCAATCGTGACCGTCTTGGATGGGTCGCGAACAGTGCCACCCTTGGCGACGTCTTGGTAGCTCTTGACCTTGGCGAGGCCCTTCTGGGCCTGCACGGCCAGGATGGCGGCGGTGAGTGTGGTTTTGCCATGGTCGATGTGACCAATGGTCCCCACGTTGACGTGGACTTTCCTCATGGTACTTCGGTTTCCCCGATTGCAACATGCAACCGAACGGAGCGAGCCGGCCTTCCACCCGACGGCCAGTGCGGCCGCCTTTTTATCACGACGAGCGAATCCAGGGTGGTTCAACCGGCAAAGAACGGACGCCGTATTAGAGGTGCGGACGACAAGAAAGGTTCGGGCGACACCCTCCTATATTGCCGAGCCGATAAAGGGTGGAAGGCATTTTGTCCGACGGGCTGCCGGCGACTCGCTAACCCGCAATTCTCACCACAGAGTCCCAGCGCGGCCGAGCCGCAAGCAAGAATGAGAAGGCAGGAACGCGGGACGAGCCCGACGAGCAGAGCCCACCACAAAGACACAAAGATCACACCAAGACACAAAGGAAGACATGGAGCTGGATCATCCGATCTTCGTGCCTTGGTGTGACCTTTGTGTCTTTGTGTTGGGCTCTTCAATTGCCAAGATAGACGCACCAGAATCTGCGTGGCTCGCGAAGTTTCCTGACGGTAGCAGTACAGAGGTGACAGAGGAAGGCACTCATAAAGCACCGTTGGGTCGAGATCCCGGCCTCACTTAAGGACCGTGAGTTCTGCCGGGAATTGCCACAACTTTCTTCGGCTTTTCTTCTCTGTGTCCTCGGTGTCTCTGTGGTGAGAATTGTGGGTTAGCGCATCGTTCTGGTGGCTTGCAAAATAGACTGAAGGCATTCACCATCGGAGCACTGAGGTCGCGGAGCAGGTGATTCATGGCGAGTGAATCGTCGGGTTGGGGCGCCGGCTGGTCACTTGCTCTCCGGGTTTGGGCGGAGCGGCACGGGGAATCCGTCCTCGGCCCCGGCCGGCTAGAGCTACTCGAACACCTGAGTCCAGTTAAGAAATAACGAATCCCCGGAGTGTTCCCATGAGTCGCCGCACGGCCTTCACCCTGATCGAGTTGCTCGTCGTCATTGCGATCATTGCCATCCTCATCGGCTTGTTGCTGCCCGCCGTCCAGAAAGTGCGCATCGGCGGCGGACCGGGTCCGGTGCGCCGACAACTTGCACCAGATCGGGCTGGCACTCCACAATTACGACGCGACGCTGGGGGAATTACCGAGATATCGCCGGTGCGACACCACAAGCGGACTATGCGATGCCGATTGCTACGCGCTCACATCGGCTACGACCTGGACGGGTCCAGGGGAAATCTGGTGGGCGCCGTACGACAACCGCCCGGCGCCTTCGACGACGACCAACGCCCAAGGAAGCCCGAACCCGGACAACACCTACGCCAACGGGGGGTATCCCGCGGGCCTGATTTGGCCCTATGTCGAGGGCAACCGGAACATCTTCAAGTGCCCGAATGGATTCGACCCGACGACCGGACAGCGGTATCAATGCAGCTATGGGATGAATTACGTGAATGGCGGACCGAATGGGAAGAGCCTCGGCGTCCTGACCAATGGAAACGGATCATCGAACGTCATGATCGTGTGGGATCACGGGAAGACACCGGGCTGCGCCGACTCGACTCATGCGGCCACGTCCGCGAATCCCCGAGGGCCCTGGCCATTCCCCGATTCCACGAATCCCAAATCGCATTACCCCGATCAACGACACACGAACACGTTCAACGTCCTCTATTGCGACGGCCACGTCGTCGCCATGACGCCGGCCGGACTGATCGAAAAGGGCGTGTCCCAGTTCTTGGCGGACGGATCGGCGCCGACGTTCCCGTAAATGTCCTCGACAGCGGAGGATTGCGAAGGCCCCCACGTGGCAAGAGCGCCTGATTCTGAACTTCGCGTGGGCTCGCTGACGCTCGCCCCGCTTGACCCGCCCTGCCCATCCATGCAACGCCGATTTGTGCACAACCCTCGGAGCGAGAGGCTTCCTTGAAGTTGCAATGAAGCACTACTGACCCGACAGGCTTGGCCCAGGGCATTCACCAAACCGTGACGGCGATCATGGACCTCGCGAAGCAATTGATCCGCGTCGTACGCCCCAATCCGGGCCGTTCAGAAGTGCGACTGGCTGGTCAAGGACAACTTGGCCGTCTGTAATGTGTCCGGCGAAGCTCATAGGGATACTCCGTGCCATGCGAACAAGACGTGTGCATTGCAGCCGTCCCAATTGAATGCTGCCCAAGGTGTGCTTTTCCCTCGGAGTTCCCCCATGTCGAGCCTTGACGAGCTAACAGAAATCCGGGTGGCGCTACGCAAGTTGCAACGGCAAGTCCGTCGCCTGAAGCTATTCGCCACCGCAGTGACCGCGGCGTTAGCGGTTGCCTTGTTGTGCGGAGCGGACCCGACGAACAAGAAGACGAAGTTCGCGGAGATTGACGTCGAGCGAATCAACATCGTCGAAAGCGACGGCAAGCTGCGGATGGTTCTCTCCAATCAAGGACGCTATCCGGACGTCGTACTCGACGGCAAAACGATCAAGGGCCGCCAGCAAGGCAAGGCCTGTGGCATGCTCTTTTACAACGAGAAGGGCGAATGCGGCGGGCTCGTGTTCGCCAGCGCCGAACGCGGCGGCGCCTATTCGGCCAGTTCCGCTTTGCTCTTCGATCAGTACCGGCAGGATCAGACGATCGGCATCCAGTACAGCGACAACAACGGCAAGCGGTCGGCGGGGTTGCGCGTTTGGGATCGGCCCGGCATGCCGCTCACCGAAATGCTCGACCAGCTCGAAGCGGTCAAGAAGCTGCCGGACGGCGCTGAGAAAGCCAAAGCGGCGAAGAACCTGCAAGAGGCCGCGGCGAGTCCGACTCGAATCACGGTCGGCAAGAGCGATCGGGCGGCGCTCATCATGCTTGCGGACGGCAAAGGACGGCCGCGAATCCGAATCACCGTGGACGCGACGGGCGACCCGCGCATGGAATTCCTCGACGAGAACGGCCGAGTCATTCAGCGCTTGCCAGCGGAGCGAGAGAAGAAGGACTAAAAGAAGCGACGCAGGTTTTCGCGCAGATTTTCGCAGCGAGCCTTTCGATGGCTGAAGGCCAACCAGCGCGAATCGGGCCGCTGGTTCGCACGTTCACTCAGCAGCGACGGCCGGCATTACATTTCAAACGCCGGAACGGCGTTCGCGAATTTGGCGATGAAGGCGTGCGAGTAGGGGCTGGAACGACGGGGAATTGACCGGCTCGGCCTCGTGCTGGCTGGATTGCCTATGAGTGAGACTCGCGACGCTTTTTCCTCCGGCTTCACGGGATTATGGTTCAGCGGAGATAATGCCCGCAACGACGAAATAGAATGTCCCTTTCCCGTCCGCCCTTACCGTCCACAAGATCACTAAGCGCCTCACTAATAAAGCGAGGACGCATGGTAGATCCGTAGGAAGCATTTCATGGCTGATTCTTACTGGGAGAGGCTACGCCGAGTACTCAAGGAGTCGTTCGTCCTTGAGGAGGAACCACTAAAACTAATCGGCACCAGTGATTTGCTCCTTGCCCAAAGCACGGCTACGAGCCTTGCCTGGGCGCTCTGGAACGGCCCGGCCTACCTCCTTATGCGCATTCGCGAGCTTTCGAACCTCGATAGCCAATTTGACTATTCCGACAGTGAAGTCGTCGGAGAATTGGTCGGGTTCGCATTCGACCTCGGTCAATTGGTCGAACCGGTTGGACTCGGGCACATTGCAAAGAGCCTCAGTGAACTTGCGTCGGTTCGCCTTCGACCGGCGCGGATTGGGATCGAGAAAGGTGCCTCCGCTACCGACGCACTCGCATCCCTGACGTTGAGGCTGGCGGACAGGATGCAATCCTGTTACGGACAGTCGCGGTTGCTGGACTTAATTCAGAAAGTACTCCCAGAGAGTTTAGATCCGGACGGCAGCATGATTTCCGAAGTTCTCAAAGAAGCCGTGAGGGCTCGGTGGCTTGAGGCCGCCGGCAAAGAGCATCAGGGGTTTAAGGAGGTTGGCCGCTGGCGATTACGGGATTTGGAAAAAGGAGAAGTCGAGCAATGGACAACTTTTTTCGATAGACTCCGGTTGCATACAGATTTGTTACTGGATTACCACTGGCAGGACCTTTTCAGCATCATCGAGCCAATGAGAGTGATCCTGCGCGGCTACCGAATCGGCAGCGTTGTCGCGGAACTCGATCTCGAATTTGGCTGCGCAGCGCGTGCACGCAAGGCGGCTGACATTCCATTGACTGCAACCCGACCATCGATTGAGGGATCCGAAACTGTAGAAGTTTCAAGGGAGTGGCAGGCTCTTGCTTTCCTGAAGGAGCACCCAAATTGGAGTTGCAACCGAATCGCTGAGGCAATTGGGGTCAGTCGCACGACGCTGTACACTTGGCCGAACTTTGTCGCTGCACGACGCGCACTCAGAGCCGGGAAGTCACGCCTCCCACGGGGCTGGAAAAACCCGGACGGGGACGTGGAAGCTTGGGACAACGACAGCTAGACGACATTTCGACATTATTGGACGCAGCTGGCGAGGGTCTTCGGAGTCGATCTTGTCCGGCCCGTGTGTGGGTTCGACAATTCACATCGACACATTCGATCGCAAGTCATTTTTCAGGAAGTGTTTACATTTTCGGTTGGCGGCCTTTGGACTGACATTTGCCCTAGATAGTTAAGAGGTGGTCATTCACCCCCACCTCACACGCAAGTCGAACACCTGGATGTCAGACTATTGTCACCAAAATTTATGACATAATGTTGACACGCGCAAGACGAGAGACTATGCTTTGAGAACAGGAGGACGAAACTTGGCGCGTTCTGACACCCGTTATTCGGTTTACCCCGCACCCAAGGCAACGGAGATCCTGGGGGATTCGGCACCCTCGCTCAATCAAGCCATCGAGTGCTGGGCGTCGCTCATTACGAGAGCGACTGCAGACAACGCAAAAAAGTTCAGAAAACAGGACGGACCAGACCTATTTGGCAACGTCGGTCACCCCTTGCATGACTGGGCATTCATGGCGGAAGCGCTAAAGGAAACTCGGATAGAACCAGACTTCTCTAACCCAAGCGCAATCCTTGCGAGTGCGCTTGAAGATGCAAACCGCCTTCACGATCTCGGAGCCAAATGGTTTCACGCGGAACATCTGGAAGGCAAGTGGAAGGAATACTCCGACCTCAGCACTAAGGAGATTGAAGCTGTAGTCGAGCTCGTAAGGAAGACAGATTTCGTGCATGCCTGGGCCCTTGTGCTGGCGGTGAACTGGTATTGGCTGCATGCAGGGGACGGTGTGGACATCAAGAACGACGAGTGGTGGACGCTCGCGTTTCGACGCGAGTGGAATTCAAAAAGGAAAAACAAGAGTAAGAGGGGACCGAAAGTGATCCCCTAAGAAGTGTGGCCCGGCGGTGCTGTCACACCACCGGGCCTAGTTTGACGCACGTTTCGCAACGCCGTCTATCCAGGATTATATCCTCTTTCCTGGCGACGGCCAACACCGGGCTTCGCCCGGAGAGAGGGTCCTATGAACCGGTCCGTTATTTCCGTAAACGGCCAGCAGACCTGCTCGGCCGTATCGTTACACTTGGAAGTGCGCGAACCTCAACTGGTCGCGTATTTCGAACCATTGCATGAGCCCGAACGCTCCGCGAGAGCGATTGAAGCGCTCAAGGTCGGCGTGATCGCCCTACAGACTGCCTGCCCCACGCTCGACACCCAAATCGTCAAGGACCAATTCGATGAGATGCAGCACGACTTTGGCGAAGCCCTTGACCGGTATTTCTCGGAGCACGACGGCATTGTGCCGAAGTCACTCGACGAGGCCTTCGGCGAGAAAGGCTCATTGTCACAGTTCTTCAGAGTGTATTTCGACCCGGAAACAGGCAGGATGGTCCGGCTCATGGACCGCCAAATTGGCCCGTCGAGCAGCTTTGCTCGACTATTTGACCCCAAAAACAAGGATGGGGTCATAGCCACAATTGAGGACCCGAGTTAAGCACTTAGTCGAGGCGAAGCTCAACGAGGTACTGGCGCAATTCTCGCTCGACGAGGATGGTTCCGGGATGAGTCGCATGAAGGCGATCATCGAAACCGCCTTCAACGGCCTACGCGAAGCGCTTGGAGTGAAGGTCGCTCGCGCCGAAGAAGCTGATCGCGGTCATGTCAAAGGCCTCGACTTCGAAAAAGACTTGTACGAGTTTGTCGCGGGGTTCGGCCGTCAGTTCGCCGACCAGACGGAGTTCGTTCGGGGGACACCCGGAACCAACAAGTGCAAGAAGGGTGACCACCTCATTACACTAGGGGATACTACCGCCGCTCCCGGCGTGCGAATAGTCGTTGAGGCCAAGGACCAGAAGTACACGGTAAAAAAGGCGATTGCCGAACTGGAGGAAGCGAAGCGGAACCGAGAGGCCGCCGCTGGTATCTTCGTATTTGCGAAGGGTTGCGAGCCGCCTGAGTTCGGAAACTTCAAGCGTATCGACTGCAACTTTTACTGCACGGTGGACAAGGCCGAAATGACCGAAGGCGGCCCGCTTCTCTATTTGTGGGCTGCGTACGAGCTGGCCCGCGTGCAAATAGTAGCAGCCATGCGCAAAGACGGCACGGACAAGCTCGACCTGGAGCGAATTGAGCAACAAATCGAAGGGATTGTTGCTTGGGTCCCGCGACTAGGTGAAATTGCGACGAAGGCGAAGACTGTGCAGAACAATGGCGAAACGATCGGTACACTCGCCATCCAAATCAAGGATGATATCGGCAAGCGTACCGCTGGTATACTTGCGCTGCTCAGGCATGACGCCGCATGACAGCGGACCGGAAACCGGGGCGCAGGGTGCAGTCTTCTCAAAAGGCTGCGCCCATTTTTCGATTTCACGGAAGGCCAGACGACCTGCAATTCCGATCTCCGCAACTCGCTCCACCTCGCGCCAGCCCCAACAATCCCGTGCGGATTCCCCGCCGGCCGGTCATCATGCTTCCTCCCATCAACCCTGCGGCCGGTCAAGTTCTTTCGCGTGCCCTCCCGCCACTTGAAGAAGTACGCGACGCCGGCGGCGGCGCACTGGTCGCGCATACTGCGGACTAAGTCGGCTTGCTTCGGCCGAGCACCAGGGCCGCGCTCACCGCTGGCGGTCAGCCGACGATACGTGGAGCAGATCGATCTGGCCGCGATTCGTCGAAATTGGCGCGATGAGATCGCATCATTACGAATCGTCTTAAATATTTCTGCATACTTTACTTACGACGTTATTGCCAATTGATTGACCAAGTCCATAGTTTTACAATAATATACGAATTGATCATAGTTGATTTACATTGTAAAATAGTCGTGCACACCTTCTTGACCAGAGGCATTGTCATGGCCGATGAGCCCGACCCCCGCATCTTGGGCCAGCGGATTGCAAACGCTCGCAAAGCCCGTGGCCGGACGCAGGAAGAGGTGGCCACCTTCCTGGGATACAGCCGCCCAACCTATATCGCGATTGAGAAGGGTGACCGGCCGGCCAAGGCGGATGAAATTATCAAACTCGCCTCGTATTTCGGACGCCAGGTGAACGAACTTGTGCGCCCCACCACCCCGGTCGTGGATTTGCAGCCGCACCTTCGCGCGGCGATAGCGGAGAAGCCGAGGGGCGAGGATGAATCGGCCCTGAATGCCGCGGTCGAGGAACTACAAAAGTTCGCCGAGGACTACCGGGACCTCGAAAGGCTGATGAGCGCGCCCCTCGCGACGAATTATCCGCGCGAGGCGACTCTCAATCCGCGGCGCGATGCGGCCGAGCAAGCAGAAACCGTCGCCTCAAACGAGCGGAAGCGTCTCGGCCTCGGCGATCAGCCGGTCATTTCCCTTCGCGCCACCCTGGAGTGGGACGTTGGTCTGCGCATCTTTTACTGGCCCCTGCCGTCACGAATCGCGGGAATGTATGCATATACGGCTGACCTTGGCTGCTGTATCCTCGTGAACCGGAATCACCCGCCGGAGCGGCGACGGGTCACGATGTTGCACGAGTACGGCCACCTCATCGTTGACCGCCACAAACCCGGCATTGACTACCTGAGTACTCCCGGACGTAAGCCGGGCAACGAGCGGTTCGCCGAGGCCTTCGCGGTTTCCTTTTTAATGCCGGAGCAATCGGTCCGACAGCGATTTGATTTAACAGTGGCGACCACCGGCGACTTCCGGGTCGCCGACCTGCGTGAAATGAGCCACCATTACTTTGTTTCAGTTGAAGCGACGGCACTGCGACTGGAACAGCTCGGACTCATCCCGAAGGGAACAGCGCAATTCCTGAAGGAATCCAGGTTTTCGCCGCGCGAGGCGGCCGAGATCCTCAAAATACAGCCGCGCCCGGTCAATGACGAACCGTACCCCGAGCGATACAAGTTCCTGGCTGTCTCGGCATACGAACGCGGCGATCTGGGCGATTCCGACTTGGCCTACTACTTGCGCTGCGACGTTGTGGGCGCCCGCGAGATCGCGGCCCTTGCTCGTTCCAGCCGTGAGATCGAATTGGCAACGGGTGAAACCGGCGCCTGGCGACTGAAGCTCGACCAGTCCCTGCTGAGCGGAGCGCCATGAGCGGAGCTGCGCCCATTCCGCCACCAGCGGTCATCGACGCATGTTGCCTGATCGACTTGCTCGTGTCGGGGCGAGCGGACGAGATTCTCCAGGCCGCCGGCTATTCGTGGCACTCACCGTCGGCCGTCCAAGGTGAAGTCCAGTACGTTCGCCGGCGCGATCCAACGCAGCCAGGTCAGGTAATCAAGGTTCCGGCTGATCTATCTGGCTTGGTCGGCCCGGGCATGCTTACTGTTTGCAATCCAGCGGACCAAAAAGAACTCGATCGCTTCATTCACTACGCGGCGATGTTCCGGTCTGATGGCGAGGCAATGTGTCTGGCTCTGGCCGAAGCTCGGGGATGGGTCTTTGCCTCGGACGACCGTCGAGCAATTCATGTCGCGCGTCAGGCAGGATTGGCGGTGGTTTCTTGCCCGCAGTTGATCAAGATGTTCGTCGATACCTCGACGCCATCCCAACCCGCGGTCATCCAACTCTTAACGGACATTCAATTACTCGCTCAGTTCATGCCGAACTCCTCGATGCCCGAATTCCAGTGGTGGATCGATCAACTTGCGGCCTCGACGCCGTAGGCTCGCATCCCAGATTTTACACAACCTGCAACTCAAACCGTCGCAGCTCGCTCCACCTCGCTCCAGCCCCAACGATCGGGTGCGGACTCCCCGCCGGCCGCTCATCATGCGTTTGCCCATCGAGCACACGCCCCGTAAGGTTCTTGCGCGTGCCGCCCCACTGCTTGAAGAAGAACGCGACGCCAGCGGCGGCACATTGGTCGCGGATGCTGCGCACCCATTCGGCCTGCATCGGCCGGGCGCCGGGGCCGCTCTCGCCGCCGACGATCGCCCAGGAGATGCCGGTCAGATCGATCGTGCCCAGGTCTTCCAACAACGGCTCGATAGACAGGAAGCGGACCGCGGCGGGGGCGGAGCGCAAGTGATCGATCCTTGGCAGCCCGTGTTGGCGATTCTCGACGCTGACGCCCCACCAGATGTGCGGCTCGTCAGCGAGTTGGCGAAGATCCGTGCGCAGCATCTCGGCGAGTCGTTCGGACCTCTTGGTCAGCACTTGATACGTGTGCCAGTTGGCGACGCGCATCACTTCTGCGACCCTCAGTACATACTCATTCGGGACATCCTTGTGGAATAGGTCGCTCATCGAGTTGACAAAGATCATCTTGGGCTTGCTCCATCGGAGCGGCTCGGCCAGTTTCTCCGGCACAAATCGAAGGTCGAATCCCTGCTCATACGGATGTCCGGGGACGCCGCGAAAGCGCTCGGCAAAGGTCGCGGCATAGCAGTTCTTGCACCCGGGACTGATCTTGTCGCAACCCCGGATCGGGTTCCAGGTCGCGTCCGTCCACTCGATCTTCGATTTGTCGCTCATTCACATTCGCCCGGAAGGCGATCGATTGGGTTTCGCTGAGCCGAACCGTTGATTCGTGCTGGAGCCTGGACGCAACGGGCCCGAATTGGGATGAAGGTTGTATACGGCAATTCCCACCAAGCGGGATGGCCACCAGATGACGCTGGACAACTGGGACGTAATCGTCATCGCCGCTGCGCCGCTGGCCTCATGGCCGCCATTCATGCCGCCGACATGGAAGCCGTCTTTGCCGATCGCGATTCATTTTGATTCGACTGCGCCTTGAAATTACGCGCCGATACTGGCCAGAATAGCTTTGGAGGCGCCATGGATGAATTCTCTCCTCATCAAACGACAGAAATCATTGCCGGACGAACCCCAAACAGCGGCATCCGGCGGCTCCGGGTCAATCGTTACTCGACTCCCGCTGGTGGAGAGTTGATCGGCGACATTCCCATTAGTGGCCGCTCATATCGTTACAACACGCTTTACGCATTGGAGTTGATCGCCCTCCGTAAGGGCGACGTGGTTCAGGCTCATGCCCAGTTTGAAGTGAGCAATCCGTATAACTTCACCGTCATGCTCGCCCACGCCATGTTGGTGCATCCCAGGAAAACCATCGTTCGCAACGATCCCAAGCAGTCCAGCGACCAGCGACTCAGCGAATACGCGGGCGAAAACATCATGCCGGAAATGCGAAACGGCTTTCGGACGCTGATGGGGTCGTTTGCAGTTACTGAAGATGGCGATGCGTGGATTAGTGTGGTCGTTTACGCGGCGATCACATGGTCCCTGCCGGGGCTGAAGCTCATCGTCAATAAGGGATATGGTGGCTTGCGGGCGGTGGTATACCGCAACCCGTGACCGGGTTCAGTTAGAGCCCATCCGAATTGTTTCGGCATGAGGTGATTTGTGAAACGTCTATCCCGGCGTCAGGCGTTGGCGAGTTCGGTTGGAGCGGCGGTGGCATTCGGGCTGACAGATCCCCCATCCGTCACGGCGGAGGATCTCGCCAAATTACCGCGTCCTCGCGCGGATCACTACACGACCACTACCGGCGGCGAACTGATTGGTAAGTTGACGGTTTCAGCGCCCACGAAATACCGATTTAGCACGCTTTACATACTGAAGGTCCCCGGCCTGCGGAAAGGCGATGTCGTCGAGGCCCACACGCAATTCGAGGTGACGAACGATCTCGGGATTCCCGTTTCGGTCGCTCACGCCATGCTGCTGCATTCGAAGAAGACCATCGTCAAGGATCAACCGACGCAATCCAGGGACCGGCGGCTATGCGAGTACGCCGGCGAGTTTCTCACGCCGGCAATGCATCACGGTTTTCGGACGTTAGTCGGATCGTTCACCGCGGAGAGCAACGGCGACGTGTGGATCAGCGTTGTCGTTTATGCGGTCGGCGAGAAGCTACTCGCGGGTCGAACGCTGACGGTCGAGAAGGGATACGGCGGCCTGCGCGCGATCGTGTTCCGGAATGCGTGAAGGGAATACATTCGCGTGATGGAGCCACTCGAAGCGTCCCACTTCCAATCAGATAACCTGGGCAACGTGTGCAATGCGCACCTGCTCGATCATCGACAATGTCCGCCGCATTCCGCGAGAAGTGAATGACCGAAACGCAGTGGGACGTAATCGTGATCGGCGCCGGCGCGGCTGGGCTCATGGCTGCCGTCCATGCCGCCGAGCGCGGCCGGCGGACTCTGCTTCTGGAAAAGAATCGCAAGCCGGGTGTCAAGATCCTCATGTCCGGCGGCACCCGCTGCAATATTACCCACGATTGCGACAACCGCGGCATCGTCGAGGCTTATGGGTCCCAGGGAAAGTTCCTGCATTCGGCGCTCGCGGCCCTCTCGGTTCGGCAGACCATTGAGTTCTTTGAAGCCGAAGGCGTGCCGACCAAGGTTGAAGAGACGGGCAAGGTCTTTCCGGTGAGCAACAAGGCGATTGATGTTCTCGACGCCTTGCTTCGCCGTTTGCGGCGTAGCGGGGCGACGCTCGCCCTCGAAGAGCCCGTACTCGACATTCGCAAGACGGGGGATTCAATCGAAGTGCTCACGAATCGGCGCACGCTTGCAGTGCCACGCGTGATCGTGACGAGCGGCGGGCAGTCGTATCCCGGCGCCGGCACGCGCGGCGACGGCTATGCCTGGGCCATGCGGTTTGGCCACACGATCGTTCCGCCGAAGCCTGCACTGGTCCCGCTCATTGTGGATGCAGCCTGGATCGCTGACCTTCGTGGCGTCACGCTGAGCGATGTTCACGTCAAGGTGTTGGAAGGGAATCGGGTGCTACTCGCTCGCCGCGGCGGCTTCTTGTTCGCGCATTTTGGGCTTTCGGGACCGGCCCCTTTGGATGTCAGCAAAGCGGTCAGCCGGCATCCCGATCCGAAATCATTGCAGTTGGAACTCGACTTTGTTCCTTCGAAGAGTGAGCCGGAACTCAATGAGTTTCTCCGCGGCGAATCGCTCACGTCCGGGAAAAAGCAGCTTGCGGTCGTGTTGAGTGAATTGTTGCCGCGACGGCTGTGCGATACTCTTCTGAAGTTGATCGACCAACCGATCGACCGTAAAGCGGCGGGGCTGAGCAAGCCGGATCGGCAGGAGTTGGTGCAGTCGATCAAGCGGCTCCGGATACCGCTTCGCGGCACGCTCGGGTTCGAGAAGGCGGAGGTCACCACTGGCGGCGTCTCTTTGGACGAAGTCGATTCGCGGAACATGGAGAGCAAGCTCTGTCCGGGACTTTTTCTCGCTGGCGAGATTCTCGATCTCGATGGCCCGATCGGCGGCTACAACTTCCAGGCCGCCTGGAGCACCGGCTGGCTCGCCGGGCGCAGTGTATAAGCGCAGAAACCACGAAAGGAACGAAATGCACGCAAGTAGGCGAATCGGCATTTCGAGTGCGTTCGAAAATAATCCCCTGGCGGAGCCTGAAGCGCAAGCGAAGGAAAATCGTCGGCGTTTTGTGGCCGTTTCCTTCGCTTTCGCTTCAGTCTCCGAGGTGGACCCCTGATTCTGAAACACTCTTTGTCCTAGAGACTGTTTCACAAGTAGGTCCGGCGAGCCGAGCCGGACCACCTTGCACACGGGAATGGCATCATGCCGTCTCCGCGGTGACCGCCCTGGTCCGCCTCGGCTCGGCGGACCTACTTGGGAAACAGTCTCCTGTAGGTCCGGCGAGCCGAGCCGGACCACCTTGCACACGGGAATGGCATCATGCCGTCTCCGCGGTGACCGCCCTGGTCCGCCTCGGCTCGGCGGACCTACTTGGGAAACGGACTCTACTACCATCGGAAATCATCGCATGCCGCGCGGATTCTGCAGCGTCGGTGTTGGGCATGAGAAGAGCCCACCACAAAGACACGAAGGTCACACCAAGGCAAAAAGATCGGATGATCCGGCTCCATGTCTTCCTTTGTGCCTTTGTGTGACCTTCGTGTCTTTGTGGTGGGCTCTTCTCTTCCGGATCGCCCCGCGATCTTGTCTTTCTATTCTTGCTTGCGGCTCGGCCGCGCTGTGTGTTTCGTGGTAAACAACATGCCATTCTCCCACACTGATCCCACGCCGATCTTTGAATTGTTTCGCGGTTCGTACGCGACCGAATTGTTGACGGTCGCGGTGACCGAATTCGATGTGTTCGGCCGGCTCGCGGATCGGCCGAAAACGTTCGACGAACTTCGCGAAGCGATCGGCCTTGCCGAGCGACCCGCGCATGTGCTCTTTACTGCTCTGAGGGCGATGGGCCTCTTGCAGTTGGTCGATGGCAAACTCGATTTGACCGCCAGCGCTCGTGAGCATTTGCTGAAGGATGTGGAATACGGAATCGCCGGCTACATCGGTCTCGCGGCCGAGTCGCCCGGGGTTCGGGAGATGGCGGAGCGGCTGAAAGCCAACGCTCCGGCCAAGCAGCGAGACGAGGATCGCGGGGCCGCCTACATTTTCCGCGACGGAATGGAGTCGGCGATGGACGAGGAGGGGTCCGCCCGGCGATTGACGTTGGCGCTCGCTGGAAGAGCGATGAACGTCGCGCCGCATCTCGCCGCGAAAGTCCCTCTCGCGGGCGCAAAGCGATTGCTCGACGTCGGTGGCGGGTCGGGCATTTACAGCGCTGCGTTGTTACAGCGCAATCCGCAATTGCGAGCGATCGTTTGGGACCGGGCCGAAGTGTTAAAAGTCGCCGGCGAATTCGGTCAGCAATTCGGCGTCGCCGATCGATTGGAGTTGCGGGCCGGCGACATGTTTGCCGACCCCGTACCGGACGATTGCGACGTCGTGCTCTTATCGAACATTCTGCACGATTGGGACGTGCCCGAATGCCGAAAACTTGTGCAGCGCTGTGCCGATGCGCTGCCGACCGGCGGCCGGCTCCTGATTCACGATGTCTTTCTCGACGACGATCTAGGCGGACCGCTGCCGATCGCCCTTTACTCAGCGGCCCTGTTTTCGTTGACCGAAGGACGAGCGTATTCGGCGGCGGAGTATCGCGGCTGGCTTAGCGAATTCGGGTTAACAATCGCTGAAATGGTCGTGCCGACCCTGGTGCACTGCGGCGTGCTCAGTGCCACAAAAGAGTGAATCGGCGTCCGGCTGTGGCAATGCAATGAATCAGGGTCATAATCTCATGGCAGTTGCGTCGAAAACCGTTCAAAATGGATTGCGCGGCTCCTGACCGGGGGTCGCAGCGCAATCCATTTGGTGTGTGAGTGTGACTGGAGTACCAGCCGTTCCCATGGTGCCCAATGAATCGCCGTGAACTACTTATCGTCCTCGCCACTCTCATCGCTATCCCCGCATTCGCCGCCCCGGCACTCAAGCCACGGCCGAACAAGGCGACTCCGCTCGCGGGGACGACCTGGAGCGGCGCCACGATGGAAGGCTGGCCCATGACCGTCGAATTCCGGACCGACGGCAGTATGAACGTCTCCTATCGCAACACGTCCTTCCACACCGCATCGTGGACGCAAAAGGGCGACAAGATCTACTGGGAGATGAATAAGAAGTATTGCGAGTTCAATGGCAAATTGACCGGCGCGACGATCGAAGGCGAATCCCACAACGTCACGGGCAAGAAGTGGACGACCAAGCTGACGCGGGTCGCGGGCGAGCGGTAGAATAACAGTGAAACTTTGGAGAATGGTGATGAATGCCGACGCGATTCGGAAATTCCTGGCCAAGCAGCCGTTTGAGCCGATCGAAGTCCAACTATCGAGCGGACAGGTGTACGTCATCAAACATCCGGAATGTGCAATGGTGTTGAAGAACACTCTGGTGATTGGAAATGTTGAGGAGGACTATGTTGTTTGGGCTTCGCTGATTCACGTCGCATCTCTTCGTCGGAAGGGCGATATGCTGCCGGCCTAGCGGGATCGTTGATTTCTGAAACAGCGTCAAAGGAACTAATGATGAACGGAGTGCGCTGGACCGGGCGGGTCCTGGTATTGGTCGCGTCGCTCTGTGTTGTTGCAGCGTGGATCAGGGTTTGGATCGCCCACCAAGAAGACGTGAACCGTGCGCGATTTGCTATGGGGCCCGACGCGAAAGTACCCGCGTTCGATCCGGAAAAGCTTGTAAACCCTGACATCATGCCGATGTATACATTGGATTGGTACGTTTTGGCATTGGCTACCGGAATCCCCGGGCTGATTTGCATCGTGATGACATGGAGGCGAGCGCACAAGCAAAAAGACGCGGTCTGAACCCGGGGTCACCGATTGTCAATCGTCCTGTTACCGCTTCGCCTGAATGCAGTACAGGTGCTTCAGCCCGCGAATGAAGATTTCCCCCTTTGAGAAAGCCGGCGACGCGTAGCATTCCTCGCCGAGCGCATTTTTCTCGATCAATTCATACTTGTTGCTCGCTTTGAGGACCCAGGTGGTTCCGAAGTCATCCAGGAAATAGAGCCGGCCTTCGGCGCAAACGGGCGAGCTGCTGTGGTGCGTGCCGAGCCGTTCGCTCCAGAGCAGCTTGCCAGTCAGGGCGTCGCGGCAGGTGGCCAGACCTTGATCGTGCACAAGGAAAATGTTGTCGCCGTGCGCCACGGGACTGGGGACGTAGCCGGCGCCGCCGTTCTTGACATGCCAGGCGACTCTCGTCTCGGTCACGTTGCCATGCCCGTCCGGCTTGATGCCCATGACGTGGTAAGTCGGGAAGCCGGCGGTCAGGAAGAACATGCCCTTGCTGTAGATCATGCTGGCGACAAATTGCTCGGTTGGTCCGTCGATGGTCCAGAGTTGCTTGCCGGTGTCCGGATTGTAGCTGGCGACGGTCTCGGCCCCCGTGAGCACCATCTGCATGCGGCCGGCGGCTTCGACGATCAGTGGCGGGCAATACGAGCGAATGCGGTGCGTGCGATCGATTCGCCAGCGTTCCGAGCCACTCTTGCGATCGAGCGCCACGATGTAAGCGGGCTTCGATTTCTTGAACGCGTCCTGATCGCAATTGACAATGACCATGTCCTTATAAAGTATCGGCGGACTGCAGAAGCCGTGCGTCGATTCAAACTCACCCGGCGAGACGTGCCATACTTCGTTGCCGTTGAAGTCGTAGGCGGCGACGAGCACTCTTGGATTGTTCAAAAACGTCACATAGACGCGCTCGCCGTCGGTCGCGGGTGTTGAACTTGCCCGGCTGTTGAGATTGTGAATGTGCTCGAGCGGGGCTCTCACCACCGTCTTTTGCCAAAGAATCTTGCCGTCCTTGCGGTCGATGCAAATCAGCAGCCGCTCTTTCAAGCCCTTGGGATCGCCGTCTTCCATTGCCGATGTGAGGAAAATGCGGTCGCCCCAGACGATCGGCGAGGAATGGCCGCGGCCGGGGATCGAAGTTTTCCAGCGAACGTTTTCGGTGGCCGACCAGCGGGTCGGAAAGCCGGTTTCATTCGTGGTCGCGTCGCCACGCGGCCCGCGCCACATCGGCCAGTTGCCATCGTCGGCAAAGAGCGGAGCGGCCAGCAATAGAAGTGGAAGTAGTCGGAACATGGTTATATTTGGTGGGGCTGTGAAGCCGCGACGCGGAGGCTTTTCGGAGCGGAGCGCGAACACTTGCCATTTCAGCGTTTCGCGCTCCGCTCCGAAAACTCCGCGTCGCGGCTTCACGTTACACGTTTGGCTTCAGTTTTCGTACTCGGCCCGTCGGGACCCATTCAACGACGTAAATGTTACCCTTCGAGTCCACGGTCAGGGCGTGTGGATTGGCGAATACCTCCGGCGTCTTCACTCGGTCGGCCGGTTTGACTTTGGCGCCATCGCCCAGATGCGTGACGACCTTGTCGTCGGCATCCAGGATGGTGAGTCGGGCGTCCAGTTCGGGAATGTAGAGCCGACCCTCGTGTTGGTAGAAGCAACAGGGGAGCCGGACGCCGGGGATCGTCCGCTTGTAGTCCAGATCGAGCGAATAGACTTCCAGCCGATTATTCGCCCGGTCGGCGATGTAAATCTCGGGCTCCTTCTTGAGCGTGCTGACCCAGACGCCGTGGCAAGTATTGAACTTTCCATGCGCCTTGCCCGGCCCGCCCATTGTCTTGATCAACTTGAAGTTCTTATCGAATCGATGTACGAGCTGGCTGCCATAGCCGTCGACGACGTAAATGTCGCCGTTGGCGGCGACCGCCACGTCGGTCGGATTGACGAAGTTGAACTTCTGGGCCGTTGCCGTTTCCTTCTCGACGTTGCCGATCTGGTAAAGAATCTTGCCGTTCAGATCGGTCTTGTAAACGCGAGCGCCGATCTTCGGAGCACCCTTCGGTTGGGCGACATTCTCGGTCCAATACAGATATTCGTGTTCGCCTTCCTTGCTCCAGTACAGCCCATGGGCAGTCGCGGCGTATTGGTTCTGATCGTAGCCGAGCCTGTCCTTTACTTCCTTGGTCCAGGTCTCGAGGATCTTGCCGTCGCGATCAAAGATGACGACGCAGGCATTCGTTGTGCGCGACGTCACATAAATGCGATCCTTGGAATCCACAACCACGGCACAGCCCAGGCCGTAGTTCATCCCCTTGGGCAGCTTGCCCCAATGCTCGTCGAGCGTGAAGGACATCTTGCCTGCGCCAAATGTGATTCCACCGGGCGGCGGAACCGGGGCGCCCATTGCTACGCCGGCTGTGGTGGCAGCAGCGGTTTGCAGAAACGTTCGGCGAGTGAACAGGTATTGCTCGGACATGGAGAGTCTCCGAAGTTTCAAGTTTCAAGTTTCAAGTTTCCAGTTGAGTGTCTTCAACCTGGAACTTGGAACTTGAAACTTGAAACTCAACCTTTGGGAACGAATTTGACGCATACGGGCGCGCCGACTTCGGCCTTCTGGCCGGTCGGCTTCAGTTGCCCGGTCCTACCGTCGATTGCAAAAACGATGATGTCGTCGCCGTCTTGATTGGCGACGACCATCCACTTGCCAGTCGGATCGATGTTAAAGTTCCGCGGGACTTTGATGCCTTCCCCCTGGTGGCCAAGCGCCTTGATTTTGCCCGTCGACTGGTCGATCGCAAAAATGGCGATGCTGTTGTGGCCGCGGTTCGAGGTGTAAACGAACTTGCCATTCGGATGCACAACGGTCTCGGCGGTGGAGTTGTCCTTATCCGGGGCGGGAATGGTCGACAGGGTGTTGAGCACTTGGAATTCGCCCTTGTCCGGATCGTAGCTCATCGCCGTCAGGGTCGAAAGCATCTCGTTGTTCACGTAGGCGAATTTGCCGTTCGGGTGGAATGCGAAGTGCCGCGGGCCGGAACCGGGGGCCATCGCGACGAAAGGCGGATCGTTGGGTGTGATGGTCCCGGCATCGGCGTCGTATTTGTAGACGAACACCTTGTCGAGCCCGAGGTCGCATACGACGGCAAATTTGTTGGCGGCGTCGAGGTGAGCCGAATGGGCGTGCGGCCCTTCCTGCCGGGCCTTATCCACGCTCGATCCCTTATGTTGAACGAAACAACTCGCCCCGCCGAGTTTGCCATCCTTGCCGATCGGCAATACCTCCACGCTGCCCCCGCCATAGTTGGCGACCATCACGTGCTTCCCCTGCTTGTCGCAGATGATGTGACACGGCCCGGCGCCGCCGGACGATTGCTGGTTGAGCATCTTCAACTCGCCGGTCTTCGCGTTGAGCGAAAAGCTGCTGACGCCGCCGCCCTTCTTACCCATGAACGTGTTCATCTCGCCGACGCAGAACAGATGCTTGTGATCGGGAGCGATGGTGAGGAACGAAGGGCTCTTGACCTCGGCCGCCAGTTCCGGCGTGCCGAGCTTGCCGGTGTCCGTGTCGAATTCGACGCGGTAGATGCCCTGGCTCTTCTTGCCGGTGTAGGTGCCGACGAAGATCCAGACCGAATCCGCGAAAGCCGCGGAAGTCAGAAACATGGCGATCAAAAACGCGAACAAGAAGGGGATTCGCATGGTGCGCGGCAGGTGGGAGGGAGCGAAGTGTCAGTGTAACGTCTGCCGCGCACGTGTCACGCGAAAAAGTCGGCTATTATCAGGTCGCCGTGCCGACTCGAATGAAGTAAGAAGCCAAGCCCGCATACACATGGCCGTCCCGGTCCACGGGTGGCGCCGATGGGCTGCTCGTGAGGGCGGTCGAGCGAATCGATGGCGCTGGAGTCGCGGTCGACGGCGAAGCGTCGATGGATTGGCTCGCCGCTTTCGTGACGCCTTCGATTGTCAAAGACCAGGCATTCAGTCGGCCCGTATCCAATCGAGCGCCGTCTTCGACAACGAGTTGCCAGGTCCCCTTGGCATTCTTGCCGTCGAATTTCGAAAGCACGTACTCCGGCTTATAGCTGCCGGCGAACGGCGCCGTGCCCCGGTAGATGCTGTTGGCTGCCTCGTCATCGAATACGGTGTCGGCAAGGTTATCGCCGTTGCCGCCCCGATGATTGAACAGGATGACTTTCGTGCCATCGGGTGCAATCAGTGTTATCCGCACATCGGAGTCGTACGAGTGCGAGGCGTCCACCTGGACATTCAAGTCCTTAATGGTGATGTTGCTGGCAACGGTCAATTTCGAAGTGACTTTGGCGAGGTCGAGAATCGGCTGGCCGACGTTGGTCGAAGCGAAGGTCTGAGCCGAGGAGAGAACGGTCGAAGTCGCGAACTTGTCCGCCGCCTCGCCATTGCGTCCATTCTCGTTTTGATCCATCGAGTTGCCGGCTGTGTCGCGGATGTCGGGACCAACAGTCAGCGCGTAAGTTCCACCCGCGGATTGTGCAGAGAACGACACATCGAATTGCGTGTTGCCGCTGCCCGACACGGCAGTCACGCTCGAAATCGTGATCTTCCGCCCGTTCGGACCAATCAAGGTCACGTCGCCGGTCGAAAATGTCAGGGGATTGATCGCTTCGGAAAACGTAATCCGCACCTGGCTGATTGTCGTTGAGGCGCCACCAAACGTGGCCTTTGTGACGTTCGCTCCGGTCGTGTCCTTCGGGCTTGGATTGGGAGTCGGCGTGGGCGTGGGCGTCGGCGTCGGCGTCGGCGTGGGTGTACTGCCTCCGTACGAGATCGCCTTCGCGACGTCGAGACGGCCGTGGGCGACTTTGCTGGAAAGGCTCGAAATGGCATCGGCCGTGTTGAGGACGGCCTGGATTACCTGGCGGTAAGTCCAGGATGGATGCGCGTCCCAGACCAGAGCAATCGCGCCCGTCACGTGCGGTGCGGCCATCGATGTGCCGCTGTAGGTCCCATATCGACCATTCGGAAGCGTGCTGTAGATGCTCACTCCGGGGGCGGCGATGTCGACCGTGTTGCGACCGTAATTCGAAAAGCTGGCAAGCTTGTCGGTGCGATCTGTTGCGGCCACGGCAACCACATTGTCAGTCCCGTAGTTTGCGGGATACTCCGGGCTGGAATCGTTGTTCGTGCCGTCATTACCCGCGGCGGCGACAACGATCACGCCATGCGCTTTCGCATTGCTGATCGCGGTGGCCATCGCCGAATCGTAGCCCCCGCCGCCGAAGCTCGCGTTGATCACCTTTGCGCCGTTGGCAACGGCATAGTTGATCGCTCGGACTGCGTTGCTCAGGTAACCGGTGCCATTTTTGTCGAGAAACTTGAGCGCCATGATCTGCGTGTGCCAATCGACGCCCGCGACGCCGATGCCGTTGTTGCCCACTGCTCCGATCGTTCCCGACACGTGCGTGCCGTGACCGTTGTCGTCCATCACATTCGGCGAGTTGTTGATGAAGTTCCAGCCATAAATGTCGTCGCGATAGCCATTGCCATCATCGTCGCGGCCGTTGCCGGCGGTTTCGCCGGGGTTGTGCCACATGTTGGCAGCTAAATCGGGATGGTTGTAGTCGACCCCCGTGTCAACGACCGCCACGATCGTATGCTTGGTTCCCGTACTCGTATTCCAGGCGTCCGGAGCGCTAATATCCGCGTTGCTAATTCCGCCATTTTGACCCGTGTTGTCCATGCCCCAAAGCGAACCGAACGAAGGGTCATTCGGGAGAGCGCTGACCTGGACGAGGTAGTCGGGCTCGGCCACAGCGACGTGGGGGGTGCGTTTCAGATAGGAGATGGCTTGCGCGACGGACACGTTCGCATTCAACGTCAGTTGATAGAGACCACTGCCGAGCGATTGGGTCCCGTCCGAAAAGCTGACGGAATGAACGCCGCCGTCGGTCCATTTCACGAGGACGTGAGTCGGATCGAAGCGCGAAGGATCAATCGCCAACTGATTCGGATCCATCGCGGCCGGCACTTCCCGGCTTTCCAGTTCGTTGATGCGGAGGCGGACGTGACGGCGGATGACGGCGGCCATGTAAACTCCCATTCCCAGGTGCTAATCGTGTTGCGTGAGAGGGTCCTGACGGTTGCAAGCAGAACCGCGATCGAACCGATTCTGATGCTTCTGACGCGCAAGGCTAATTCGCAAAAAAGACGTGTCAAATCGAAGAAAGGCAATGAATGGGTCGTATCGGTCTTATCGACGACGATAATGTGAAAGCGTGCCGATTATGCAGACCGTAGGGGAAATGAGGTCGGCCGATTCACTTCAAAAGGGTGATGGGCGCGGTGAACATTCAGTAGAAAGATGCTTCAAACCGTTGCCAGAATGCACTTTTCTCGGCCGCCAGGTCGCATCGCATCCAAAACGTCTTTCCGCTAAAATAGTTACACCCTCGCATTTCAATGCCGAGAAGGACTTCGCCAATGTATTTCCGCCTGGTTGTGGGCTGCTTCGCGCTCGCTGCGCTGCCCGCCCTTGCCGATTCGCCGACTCGAGCGACTCCGGCGCGATACCAAAGACAAGGTCGTCCAGACCGCCCAAGCCCTGTATGACGGGGTTCGCCAGGAGACCCTGCCGAATGGGCTGCGCGTCTTCCTCAAGCCGATTCCGGGTTCGCCGATTGTCTCCACGATGATCGCCTATAAGGTTGGGTCCGCGGACGAAGAACTCGACCATACCGGTTTGTCGCACTACCTCGAGCACCTCATGTTCAAGGGGACCGACAAGCTGATGCCCGGCGACATCGACCGGCTGACCCAGCGCAACGGCGGACAGAATAATGCCAACACGTCCGAGGATATGACCGTCTTCCACTTCGACTTCGCCGCCGACCGCTGGAAAGCCGCGCTCGAAATCGAAGCCGACCGCATGCGCAACCTGCGCATCGACGCGAAGCACGAATTTCAGCAAGAGAAGGGGGCAGTGATTTCCGAGCTGGACATGGATGAAGACCAGCCGTGGGATCTGGAGGAGAAGACCATTCTTCCGCTCCTCTTCGGCCCGGGAACGCCGTACGGGCATCCCATCATCGGCCAAAAGGCACACGTCCGCCAGGCGACGGCGGCAGTCATCAAGAAGCATTACGACCGCTGGTACCACCCGAATAACGCGGTTCTCGTCGTCGCGGGCGGATTCGACGAAAAAGATGCACTGGATACGATCAAGCGGCTATTCGGTCCCATCCCCAAGGGGGAATTGCCCAACCGCAAACCGATCGTGGCGATTCCGCCTCGCACCGAGATGGTTCGCAAGCGGTTCGATTCGAAATTCCCGACGCCGCGCCTGCTCATGGGCTTCAACACGGTCACGGAGACCGATGCCGATTCGATACCCCTCGATGTGGCTTCGATCCTTCTCTCGTCGGGCAAGACGAGCAGGCTCCATCATCGATTGGTCGAGAACGACGGAACGGCTACGACGGTCGACGCGAACCACTCGTCAGGACGCTACCCGGGCTGGTTCTCAATCCGGGCCGAGTTGTTCAAGGTCGAGGAGATGAAGGGTGTTGAGGACGCGATTGCCGAGGAGATCAAATTGCTGGCGGACGAAGGTCCCAGCGAGGTGGAGTTGAAGCGTGTCCGGCGGGCGATGGCGGCAGCGCACATCTTCGCTCACGAGAGCGTCCACGAACTCGCCGACACGATCGCCCGCGGTTGCGCCACCAACGACATGGAATTCGTTCGCCGTTACCTGCCCGATCTGATGAAGGTCACCGCGGCGGATGTCAAACGGGTCACGAAGAAGTATCTGGTCGATCGCAAGCCGGTCGTGGTCGAGTCGATTTCCAAATCCAGCGCCGCCGGCGCAAAAAGAAAAAGGCGATACAAAAAAAGGGGCGAACCGCAATGTTCCCCGGCATGCCGCGGCCGGCTTTGACCTGAAAGCGGCGAAAACGGTCGTTCTCGAAAACGGCCTGAAACTGATTCTTTTGGAAAATCACCGGTTGCCGATTGTCGTGGCCGAAGCGCAGGTGGCCAAAGTCCGGCTCCACGAACCAGCGGATCAGGTCGGCGTGGCGGTTCTCACCGGCGCTCTTTTGGAGGAGGGAACGACTCACCGAAGCGGGCTGGAGATCGCTCGAGCCATCGAGGACACGGGTGGCTCATTGAACATGACCGCGCTGGGCGGCAGTGTGAAGGTCCTGGCCGACGACACGGCACTCGGACTCGATCTCTTGTTCGATTGCCTGGCAGAGCCGGTGTTTCACGAGGATGAGTTGACTTCAAAACGAGACCAATTGCTTGCGGAGCTTGCGGAACAGGAGAAACAAGCTGACCGTCGCGCGTTGCGAGCGTTCAAATCGGCGGTTTATGGCAAGCACCCCTTTGGTTGGCCGGAAGCCCGGCCAGAAGTGATCCGAAAGCTGACTTCCAACGACTTGAAACGCTTTCATGGTCGGGTCTTCGTTCCCGGTAATACGGTCGTCGCCATTGTCGGCGATTTCGATGCGGAGAAAGTCGTCAATCTCGTCCGCAAACGCACCGCCGGTTGGAAGAACGCTAAGCTTGATCCACCGATGATTTCCCCGCCGCCGCCCCCGGACGGCCCCAAACAAACGATCATCTCGGAACCGTCGGCATCGCAGTTGACCATGTATCTGGGTCATCTGGGCATCAAGAGGGACAATCCCGATTACTACAAACTTCTGGTCATGGACTACGTGCTCGGAACCGGTTCTGGCTTCACCGACCGCTTGTCGGCGTCCTTACGAGATCGACAAGGACTGGCATACTCCGTGTCGGCCCGCATTACCGGGTCGGCAGGGGAAGAACCGGGGGCATTCACCGGGTATATTGGTACATTCCCGGAGAAATTTGCCGAAGTGAAGGCAGGCTTTATGAAGGAGATCAACCAAATCCGCAACGAGGTCCCCGCGAACGCGGAAGTGGAAAACGTCAAGAGGTATCTGATGGGCGCGCTAGCCTTTACAATGACCACTTGCAATGAGGCGGCCGACATGCTCCTACTCGTCGATCGCTATCGTCTTGGCGAGAATTATTTGAGTGATTACCGCAAGGCAGTTGACGCCGTTACCCCGGAGGATGTACGAGCGGTCGCCAGGAAGTATCTCGACCCAAGTCATCTCATAGTGATTGCCGCGGGTCCCATCGACGGGACGGGAAAGCCGTTGGCCGACAAGAATAAGGATTGAACCGGGCGTGGAAGGATAGCGTATTGTGGTAAAGCGGTTTCCAGATGATTCCATATGTGTTGCGCAATGAACCTTATCGCGCGGAGCCTGAAGCGCCAGCGAAGTTGATTCTCCCTTCGCTGGCGCTTCGGGCTGCACGTGGCGAGGTCCATAATCCAACGGGCTCTGAGGCTTGAAGATAGACGTACCTGGCACAAGTCCCAAGCCGCCGAACAAGCTAACAACTCGAGATCCCATGAAGTCTCTCACTCGCGTCGGACTGCCGATTCTCCTGGTCGCCGGGGTCGTGTTCGGCATCACTTTTATCCGGATGTACAGTCCGGAAGATGAGCAGAGTCAAGGCAAAGGAAAGGGGAAAGAGACCTTAGTCGCTCGGGAGCAAGTTCTCAAGTTTTATACCACCAAGGCCGCGGTCACGACCCCCGCATCGACGCCCAAACATTTGTGGTACTGGGACTCGACGATTGAAGTCGGATCTCCCGGGCACTTCGAGTTCTGGTGCCAGAATAAGCACGACCAGCCGGTGACGATTTGGGTGCCGGCGACGAACTGCCAGTGTGCGGGCGCCGAATTGTCCGTGGTTCCGCCGGATGCTTATCAGGAATACGCGGTGACTTCCGTCCTTTCGGCAAGTCCGTTTTGCCCCGGGGCGGGCCCCATTGCTGCCCTCGCGCATTTGCAGCTCAATCAACGCCTCACCTGGTTACCGCTTTTCAAGGGCGACAATCGGCCAGAGCAGACAATCCCCGCGGCCAATCCGTCGGTGGGGCCCCAGTTCGCGATGGTTCGGATGGCCTGGACCGGGAAGGGCGAACCTGGACCAAAGGGAGTGTCCGCCGAGGTTTACGCTCGGATCGGCGATGGAATCCCCTCGCGTGACCTGCTCGGAGTCGATATGAGTGTGGTGGCGTCCTTTGAGCCGACCCGCCGCGTGGGTTCGGAGTGGTTTCCCATCCGCGAAGTTGCGTTTGGAGAATTGCGCGAAAACGGCGAGGTCCGGCACACCATCTTTCTGGCGTCGTTTACCCGCACCCATTTTCTGTTCAACATCTCCACCAATCGGCCAACGCCTTGCATATCGTGGACGGAGCCGGTTCCGGCCACCAATGAGGAGTTGGAAAGTCTACTGGCCCATTCGCGCGAACCGACCACAAGATTCGCCGCATCCGAAGTCTTTTCAAGTTCGATATGATCGTGCGCGAGCGAACGGAGACAGTCGTCGACGGGCGCAAGGAATTCCATCAATTGGATCTCGGGCCGCTCGATCGCAAACTGACAATTGGCGGCGTCGAAGCAGGGAGCTGGGCTCTTTCGCTCAAGGGGCGGGTTCTCGGCGAAATCTCGATCCTGCAAGGCGCCGAGGCCGGTAAAATCGACCTGGGCACGTTCGCTTCCGACCAGGGTGCTGGCAAGGATGTGATTCTGGTGGCGGACCGCACCGGCCTCGACCTCAACCTGGTCAAGGAAGAGACGACGCCAAATTACCTGAAGGTCAAGCTCGACACGCTTGAGCCGCTGCCGGATGGCCGTAAGCGCTGGCGACTCCGCGTGTCGGTGCCGAAAGACTCCGTTCCGGGCAGTTTGCCCGAATCTTCGGGAGTCATGCTTAAAACAAGTGGCGCCAGTTCACGTCGATTGCGACTCCCGGTCAGCGGATTGACCTACGATTCAGGTGCGCCGCGGTTGTAGAAACGGCTTCTTCTCAAGCAAGCTCGCTCATGCGTTTCCTGGGCAAATACGATTCCGTGGGTGTCCTGGGCCGGGGAAGCATGGGCCAAGTTCATGCGGCGCGCGCGATCAACGACCCCGAGACGATGGTGGTCGTGAAGGTCATGCGTCCGGATGTCGCGGCCACTCCTCGCGCCCGCCGGTTCTTCGATCGTGAAATTCAGTACACCGCCCGTCTCAATCACCCGTATATCGTTCGCGTATTGGAAGCGGGTGTCGACCCCGCCTCCGGTCCATGTATCGTCATGGAACTGGTGCCCGGGATTACTCTTGAGCATTTGTTGAAGAGTGAGAAGCGATTCCTGCCCGAACGGGCAGCCCGCCTGACGGGATGTTTGTGCCATGCTCTGGACTCTGCCCATGCCGCCGCGGTGATCCACCGCGACGTCAAGCCGGCCAACCTCATGGTCGTCAATGCCGGGACGGCGCACGAGTACCTGAAGGTCATGGACTTTGGGCTGGCTCATTTGACCAGCAAGCCGCTCCTGTCCGAGGAGAGATTTGCCGGCTCAACGGAAGTTTCGGCGCAGGGAACTCCAGCCTATATCTCTCCGGAACAACTGCGCGGCGATCCGATCGATGGCCGGGCCGACCTGTATAGCGTCGGCGTCGTCCTGTACGAGATGTTGACGGGCCGATTGCCATTTCCAGATGACGACATCGACGCATTGGTCGATGCCCATCTCCGCCGTTCGCCTCCCAGATTTGCTTCGCTCGGAATTGGCGACATTCCCGGCGCTATGGAAGACGTGGTACACCACTGCCTCGCCAAGTTTGCGGCCGAGCGACCCGCTTCGGCGCGAGCCCTGGTCATCGAACTCGGCGAGGCGATGGCTGTGGACCTCTGGGCCGACACCATCCCGGTGGCCGATGCTCAACGAGATGAAGAAGTCCCGCCGGTCGAATCGGCGCCAGTCGAGCCGATTGCTCCGCCGAATACGATCGTGCGTCGAACGGAAGCGTGGATGCCCGATCAAATTGCCATCGTCAAGCTCGGCGGCTTCTTGACCGATGCGGGCGGGAAGCTGATTAAGACCCGGCCCGGATTGCTCAAGGCTCGCTTCCCGGGGCTCGACATCAAGCCGCAAACGTTCTTTGAACGCCTGGCGGGCAAAGTTCAAGTTACCGGAGACGGCATCGATCTCGACTTGAACCTCGATCGCCCGAATCCGGCTGAAAGCCGGCTGGTCGTGACGGCGGTTTTCCGCGTGACGGGTGGCAGCTCGCCGATCAATCGTCAACAATGGACGTCGCGTGTCCTGGATCTTTTCGACAAGTTAAAGCAGTACATCATGGCCAGCGGATAGGCGAAGTTCGCCATTCGCATGCGATCGTTGCGTCATTCAAACCCCACGGCTCGTATACCCATTCTCACTCATGAAGCGCATTGCCATTCTCACTGCCGGCGGCGACACGCCCGCCCTCAATGCCACGATTGCGGGCGCCGTGACGCGGGCCAACGAGCGCCGGGTCGAGCTGATCGGCATCATCAAGGGCTTCAGTGGACTGCTCAATCCACGGGTGCCGCACGCCCATTTGAATCCCCTGTTCACCAGCATTCCGGAAATCGATCCCACCATCGGCGGCACGCTGCTCGGCGCTTCCCGCGACTACGTGGATGCCGATGATACGCCGACGGTGAGCGCCGTCATCGAGCGCCTCCACAAGCTCAAGGTCCAGGGCCTGATCTGCGTCGGCGGCGATGGCACGCTCAACGGTATGCAAGCGCTCGGGGATTCGCTGCCCACCGTGCTCGCTCCGAAGACGATCGACAACGATCTCGGCTTGAACTATCCGTCCGAACCCGACGAATGGAAGCGCGAGGAATTGCCGGGCGGCGAATGCCGGTACAGCCGCAAGCCGGCGACCGATGCCATCGACCTCGGTCAAATGGTGAACTACGTCACCCCCGGCTACGCGACGGCTGTGTTTGTTTCGGCAACCGGCGTGGAACGTGTCCGCACCACGGCCGAGAGCCACCGGCGGATCGCCATTATCGAAATGATGGGTCGGCACTCCGGCTACATCGCCCTCGGATCGTGCTACGGCAAGCCGGACATCCTGCTCGTGCCGGAGCATCCGCTCGATGCCGAGGCGCTCGTGGCCCGCATTCGCGAGATCTACGACCTGCAGAAGAATGTCGTGATTGTGTGCGGAGAAGGCATCGTCGATGAAACTGGGGAGGAACTCGGGGCCGAGTTGTCTTCAAACGATCCGGCCGGCAACAAGATTCTGTCCGGAGCTTCGGAGGCGCTTCGCAGTTTGCTCATCGCTCGCCTGGGCGACAAATACTTCATCGAACGGCGACGCAACGAGTCCGCGCGAGCCGCGATCTTCACTCGTAAAGTTGGCCACACGCAACGGGGCGGCCGGCCGATCTTGTTCGACCGCTTTTATGCCGCTCAGCTCGGCGGCAATGCCGTGGACATGCTGCTCGACGGGCAAGTCAATGCCGTCAGCATCTTGCAATGGAACCGCGAGAAGGGCTTCCACGTCGCGGGGGTGCCCGCAAATAATTTCCGCGATCGTTGGGGTCTGATCCATGCCCGGCAAATGCACCCAAGCTTCTACGATCCGGTCAAGATGCGTCCCAGCAAGCTGGGCATCGAGTATCTGCACACGATCTTTGCCAACGGCCTCGGCCACGACGATTGCGAAGCAATGAAGACCACTTTTTCGTCCGGCAACCTGACCACGCCATACCATTCAATCAATACCGATGTCAGCAAGCGGATCCGGTACCTGTAATAAACCGGCAAGGCCAAGGTAATGGGTCGTCGGGTGGCCGGCCGTCCCACCGACTCAATCCTGATGAGGGACCTACGGCTATTGTTCGTCAGGAAAGTCGGGCCGTTGTTCCGGCCGCGGCCGTTGAACGAGAAATATGACAACGATCATCAAGAAAACGACGGCGCCGACGCCGATGGCGACGACGTACGTCCATGCGAAGCCCTTGTGTTGCACGACAGTCTTGGCGGGCGGGGCGGTATCCACTCGTTCAATTGGAAGATTCAATCCGGCCGCGCCATTGATTGCTTCGATTCCGTTGGGCCACTGAGAAATCCAGATATTTCCCACTTTCTTTTCGAGGAAAAACCTCGCCTGCGAACCGACCGCCGGAACGAATTCGTTACCCAAATCCCAAAGCGGGCCTTTCTCGGGTTCCTTGATTGCCCGCCAGCACTCCACCTCGATCGTCTCACCGGCCTTGGCCGGCCCTTTCTCAACACTCTGGACTACGACTTTCAGAGTGATCTTCGCGGTTTTGGATCCGTCTTCGTGCGCCTCTT
Organism: uncultured Gemmataceae bacterium; assembly: GCA_963773845.1. GTDB lineage: Bacteria > Planctomycetota > Planctomycetia > Gemmatales > Gemmataceae > SIAJ01. The sequence goes on along the minus strand of CAVZCU010000009.1, from coordinate 309,640 downwards.
CCTTGCTGCGATAGGATTCCACTTTGCCGACCACAATCATTTTGGACCCGTTCTTCAAACCTTCGGGTGAAATCGGCACCTTGCCGGCCCATGCGGATGAAACGCCCGTGATTAGCACGATGATCGCGCCGGTCATCGCTGCTCGATTCTGCATGGTCGACCTCGAGTCAAATTGCTCTTCAGGGATGCTGGAATGTCAAAGGTTGGCTCCCGCGCCAACCGATTCCGCCAATCCCGCCGCGGCTCGCTGCACGAGTTCGAGTCCTTGACTCAAGACGCGTTGCCGCCAGGCCGGGTCGCTTGGGCAGAAGAGTTCCTTCAACCGCGCTCGGGCTTGCCGTTCGAGCGTTCCGTCGGGTCGACCCCAGTGATGAGCCTGGTTTTCGCCACGCACGCCGGCCATCATCGGCACGCTGCCGAACGTGCCGAACTCGGCGACTAAATAGAGATAGTCTTCCGCCAATTTCTGGGCCACACACCACGGACCAAATGAGCCCCGCGGAAGGTAAGCGACTCCGTTCGGGTTGTCTTCCTCGTACGTTCCCGCACCGAACCAGCGATCGAGTCGCGCGCTCCAGCCATCGACCAGGGGGTTGTCCAAAAGCAGCTTGTACGAACCAAAGCGGCCGAGCCCGGTATGAAAGTCGAGATGAACGGCTCGGGCCGCGCGACCAATCCACTCCGGCAAGCGTTCGCGCAAGGCCATATGCGTGCGACACGGCCCGTGCCCGCCAAAAAAGATCCCCTTGGGATATTCGTACTGTCCGATCACGAGCGCCTGCTTGAGTGCCGGCAGTCCATACCGTTGCTTGAGCCACCACGCTCGGATCGGAAAGAAATCCCAGTGCGATGGCGGCCCCTGCGGATTCAATAACGCATGGAAATCCTTGTATCCCTCGGGGCTGCCCGAATAGGGCTCGCCGGGCAACAGAAAATTCCGATTCGGATCGACATTATCCGCGTCGAAGCGCCGGCCCCAGGCGAAGCCATAGGGGTTGAGCGCATGAAGAAATACGCAACGAACGCCGGCGGGCGGTTGCGCCGCGTTGGCCCATGCATTCATCGCCGCGAGCTGGACCGCGGCGCCGAAGGGGCCTTCGACACCGTGCAGACCGCTCGAAACGACCAGCACGCGATCCGCCTCGCTGTCCGGCGAAATCGCCGCGTCGATGGTGAGATCTTCTCCCTGTGGACCGGCGCCGCCCACATGGTGAGCATGGCACGACCAGCCGAGTTGGTCGGCGGCTTCGCGGAATCGTGTACGCGACGTGAGATAATCGGATGGGAACATCATGTCCGTGGTGTCATCATGACCGTTTCGCGACCTCGCCGGCCGGCAGGGTGGTGCGGGCCGCGGCAAGCGCCGATTCGAGATCACTGAAGCAAGAGACGAGCCGAATCAGACCGGTAATTCGGAAAGTTTCGCGAACGGGGTCGGTCACGCAAAGCAGGAGCGACCGGCCGCGACCACGCAGGTCCTTCCAGAATCGGACGAGGACTGCACAGCGCCACTATCGATCCAGTTGACGCCGCGCATATTGATCACCACCGGCCCTTGGGATTGGTCGGCAAAGCGCCAGAGATCGTCGGACAATTGGGTCGAGTCCGCAGTGGGGCCTGCTTCGAGCCCGGTCACGAGCCGACCATCATCGGGGACGACTTCGACAACGAGCGCTTCCTCGGGTTGAGGAACAGCCAGACGGATTCGGGCCGGATGCGACATGAGGAGCCTCCCGCCGAATAGATTTGCGGATGGGTGCAGACATTCAGACTCGTTTACGGTACCCGATCCGACAGGCAGTCACAAGGGATGGACGGTTCTACTCACTTTATGGAGTGAAGACCTGGGCGATTGTCATCGCCCTGCACCCGGGCGAATTCAACCGTGGCCGGATCAATTCGCTGGCTCCGAGTCCCGATCGTGCCGGACCATCGCCTGATAGAACCACCAGGCGTAGGTATTCGCCTGCGAGTTCACTACGCGAGACGCCGCCGAGCGGCTGCCAGCCTTCGCCGATGGCTTCGTTGACATCCTGCTCCAGTCCTTCCACGTCTTTCGCCTCAACGATTCGATAGCGCATGATTGCTCTTTCATCCGCGATTCAGTGCCCGAATCTTAATATGGGCAAGCGGCGGGGACTGTACTGGATAGTATCAAGATGCATTGTTAGAATGTCGATGAATTCGACGGAACGAAGGCTGTTTGGCGAGGATTGCCATGACGCGGTTCCTGCGGGGAATGATCCGAGCGGTGGCCGAAACGTTTGAATTGCCCGAACCCATACTGGAACTCGGGTCTCTGCAAGTGGAAGGCGGGTCGGATTCAGTCGACCTGCGTCATCTCTTTCCCGGCAAGTCTTACACCGGTGTTGATTTTCGAGAAGGCCCCGGCGTCGATTGCGTCGCCAACGTGGAGTGCCTTCCGCATGCCAACGGCAGCGTCGGCACCGTGTTGACGATGAGCACGTTCGAGCACGTCCAGCGCTTCTGGGTCGCGTTCGACGAAGTCCATCGTGTCCTGCGGCCGGATGGTGTGTTTGTCTGCGCCCTGCCGTTCTACTTTCAGGTTCATGCCTACCCGAGCGACTACTGGCGATTCACTCCCGAAGGCCTGGACCTGATGTTGCAACCGTATCGGGCCCGGTTGCTCGGCTGGCAGGGGGCCGATCGGCGGATGAATACGGTCTGGTGCGTCGCCTTTCGGGAAGAGTGTCGACTGCCATCACCGGCCGAGATCGAGCGCTTTCAGCAACTCATGAAGAAATACGCCCGCGAGCCGCTCGATTGGCGGCGGCAGATCCTTTTTCGGGCGGGTCGGGCATTGTGCGGCCGGCGACCGTTCGCTCCCCATCTCGATCGCAATCGATGGAAAATGGAAATGCGCGGCTTCGACGCGGGCGTGAACCCGCCGTTCCGCATCGCCGAGGCGGCGTAGAACTCACCACCAAGTGTTCGCAGAGGACTCTGTCGTTACTCTATGACCCTGCGCAATTCGCACTGAATTAGGTTCGCATGGCCGCACTCAATGAGCTTGTCGAAGAAATCAACGCATTTCGTTCGTATCTGCGTGCCGAGCGCGGCATGGCGGACAATACCGTCATCTCCTATGGACACGACCTCGACCGGTTTGGAGTCTGGTTCGCACTTGGCCGGATGCGCGATTTTCGCAAGCCGACGCTCGGGGAACTGGCCGACTACCTGGGCTTCTTGCGCGACGAACAGTTCGCGCCGGCGAGCGTCGCCCGGCATCTGGTTTCGCTCAAGATGCTCTACCGATTTCTGAAACTGGAAGAGGCGCCAATCCGTCGGCGGTCGAGTTGCTCGCTTCGCCCGCGTTGTGGGAGCGGATTCCGACCGTGCTTTCACCGGAGAGCGTCGAAAAGCTGCTATACGCACCCCTTCCCGCGGACCGCTTCTATCTGCGCGACCGGGCCTTGTTGGAAACGCTTTATGCCACCGGCTGCCGGGCTTCGGAGGTAGTGAATCTCAAGGTCGGCGAACTGTACCTGGATGCCAAGTTCTGCAAAGCGTTCGGCAAGGGAAGCAAGCAGCGGATCGTGCCGCTCGGCGCCCAGGCGGTGAATTCTCTGCGTGCTTATCTCGGTGAAGAGCGGCCAGCCCTGACCGCCGCCGCGCCGGCCGAGTATGTCTTCCTGAGTCGCGGGGGTAAGAAGCTCGATCGCGAAGCGCTATGGATGATCGTCAAGAAATACGTCCGTCGGACCGGGCTGCCGAAGAAAACCAGCCCCCATACGCTCCGGCATAGTTTCGCGACCCATCTCTTGAGCGGCGGGGCCGATTTACGGGCAGTGCAGGAGATGCTCGGACACTCCAGCATCGGGACGACGCAGATCTACACACATGTCGATCGCAATCGCCTGAAAGAAATGCACCGCAAATTTCACCCGCGGGGGTGAGACTTGCGGTGCTCATCAGCGCTGGCTGAATTCTGGCGAATTCCACTACGCGCTCGCTGGCTTAGCGCTTATTGAACTTCTCGATCGCGAATCTGGGAATCGTGGCCATCTTGGAGGCCTCGCGGTCGGTCGGGTCCTTACCGTAGTTCTGCACTTTGCTGATTTCGACCATGCCATCGACGATTTTCGACTTCACGCCGAAGCTATCTGTTTCGCCAATGAGATCGATTCCCGAAATGGTTTTGTTGATCTTCGAATTATCCACTTCGAAAACGTACTTGAATTTGGGCTTCATGACCGGGTTCTCCACCACTTTGCCGTTGTTGCGGCGGATCTCGTCATTGACCAGCGGCACGCCCGAGAGGCGAAGCGCGTTGGCCGAGCCACTGGAGCCTTCCTTACTGCTGTAAATCAGAACCATCGCCAGTCGGTCTTGAAAGTGGTTGCGGGCGACTTTGACCAACTCGTTGGCGCCAAATGACGGCAGGGCGTTGCGATATACCTTGGCGGCCGTGCCGTTGCTCTGCCCGTAGATCGAGTAGGAGAGTGCCATGAGGCCCGCGTAATCCTTGCCGGCCGATCTGAATTGCGTGTTCGTGTCGAAGACGTTCTCTTTCTTATTGTAAATAGAATTGCGCTGGAATTCGGCGGCGATGAACGCCATGCCCAGATAGGCGCCGTCCTTTTCGGACACAATCCAAACGCGATTGGTATTGCACTTGCCGTCGTCGCTGTACTTGTCGAGAAAGAATCGCGCGGCGAGCAGGTCGTTCATCAAGCTGAAGTCTCGGTACACGCCTACATTGTTGCCGACGCTCCTCAGAAGTCCCTTCCAGTCGAGACCCTTGTCTTCGAGGATTGCCTTGCGGTTGCGAAGCAGCTTGCCGTTATATGGTTCATTCCAGAATTCTTCCTTATCCCGGAAGATCCGCGCACAGCGCCCATGCCTTCCGGGCCATTCAAGCCACAGCCACGCCAGTCGAACAGCAAGACGGAGAAGTTTTTCTTGCTCAGTGATTCAGCAAGGTTGATCCACGATTCGTTAATCTTGTTTCCGGGTGCGGGCATCATGATGACCGCATCGGGCCGCTGCTTGGCGAACCCTACGCCTTGATAAAAGTAGCCGTTCAGAGTGAGACCATCGCTCGTTCCAATGCCAACGCTATGGTCCTTGGGGTCGTCGCCTTTGCCCTTCTTGACATCCTTTTTGGTGTCCTTTTTAGCCTGGGCGGCCAGATCCGCCGGCATCCCGCAAAGGGCCACGAGGCCGACCATAAGCATCCCGGCCGTGAAGCCGCGGTAGAGATTGATCATTTGCAGTGTCCTCCCCGAGGGGGGCTAAAGCATGAAGAGTGGTCCTGAAATTATACAACCATCGAGCAGGCCTGATGTTGGTGATTGAGGGCTTCATCGCCAGGGAACGAAAACCGGCCAAGTGGACAATTCATGACCGCTCGGCTCGATAATGGATCGTTCCCTTATTAGCCTACTTCAACTCCCCGATTTGGTCGCGTCCAGTACGAACAAAGAGCGTTGTATTGTTACGGCCGAAATAGACCTGTCCGGCGATACGGCCTTTACCGTTTGGACGCGGCAACCCAGACTGAATGCTCCATGAAACGGAGCAATTCAGCGGCCAAGGCCGGGCAATCGCGAAACTGGCTGCCCGAATCAAGCACTTTTGTCCGGAATTGCCTTCCCTGACCCCCGTGCAGGTGAGTTACAATCGGTCTAATCGAATTGCATCCGAGACGCACCATCATCGATGAGCCCGTCGTTGAGCGAGCACGACCGGACCGGCACGTTTGAGCCGGCCATTCCCGACGAGTCCGTGACTCCCCGGCCCGCGGCCATTGGCCGCTACTTGGTTCAAGACGAACTGGGCCACGGAGGGTTTGGCATTGTCTATCTCGCTCGTGACGATCGATTGCAACGGCCTGTCGCAATCAAGGTTCCCCATCGCAAGCTCGTTCTGAATCCCCAGGACGCTGAAGCCTACCTTGCGGAAGCGCGCACCGTCGCGGGTCTGGACCATCCCAATATTGTTCCGGTTCACGATGTCGGCAGCACCGAAGAGTTTCCCTGCTACATTGTGTCGAAGTTCATTAAGGGCAAGACGCTCGCGAAAAGGATTGACGACGCTCCTCTTTCGATTCCGGAGACGGCGGAACTGGTCGCGACTGTCGCGGAGACGTTGCACTATGCCCATCGCAAGGGCTTGGTCCACCGCGACGTCAAGCCCGGAAACATTCTCCTCGATGCAGCCGGCAAGCCGTACGTCGCCGATTTCGGACTGGCGCTTCGCGAGGAAGACATCGGCCGTGGACCGACATTTGCCGGCACACCCAGTTACATGAGCCCGGAACAGGCGCGCAGCGAGGGCCATCGGGTTGATGGCCGCAGCGACATATTCAGTCTGGGCGTTGTTCTCTACGAGTTGCTGACCCGTCGCCGGCCGTTTCGCGCCGAGTCGCGGGTCGAATTGCTCGACCAAATCATCAGCCTTGAAGCCAAGCCCCCGCGCAGATCGACGACCAAATTCCCAAGGAACTGGAGCGCATCTGTCTCAAGGCGATGTCCAAGCGGGCCGCGGACCGTTACACGACGGCCAAGGACATGGCCGACGACCTTCGCCATTTCTTGCAGCAGCTTGGCGCCGACGCAAGATTGGCGATGCCTTTGGTGCAGGCCGGGGAAGGTTCAGGCGCATCGACCCCATCGTCCACGCGCACGTCTGACGGCTCAACGACTCCGGGGTCGCAACAGGAATTGATCCGAGTCGTCCCCAAGGGACTTCGGTCATTCGATGCTCACGACTCGGATTTCTTCTTGAATCTGTTGGCCGGGCCTCGCGATCGGGACGGGCTGCCCGAGAGCATTCGCTTTTGGAAGAAGCGAATCGAATCGCGGGATGTCGAAGGCACATTCTCTGTTGGCATGATCTACGGGCCGTCCGGAAGTGGAAAATCCTCGTTGGTCAAGGCGGGGTTGCTGCCACGGCTGGCTAGCGATGTCATTCCAGTCTATCTCGAGGCGACGGCGAGCGAGACCGAGGCCCGTCTCTTGAGCGGACTGCACCGACAATGTCCCCTGTTGAGTTCCGGGCTTGGACTCGCCGATACGCTCAAGAGCCTACGCCGCGGCCGCGACGAAATGCCGGGCCTGAAGGTGCTAATCGTCCTGGATCAATTCGAACAGTGGCTGCACTCCCACAAGGAGATTGCGAATACGGAACTGGTCCAGGCCCTGCGACATTGTGATGGCGAACACGTGCAATGCCTGATTCTGGTGCGCGATGACTTCTGGCTTGCGGTCAGCCGGTTCTTCCGCGATCTGGAAGTGGATCTGGCGCCCGACCAGAATGTCACCCTGGTCGACTTGTTCGATCTCGACCACGCTCGGCGCATGCTCGGGGCGTTCGGCCGAGCGTACGGCAAATTGCCCGAACGACCCAGCGACATGACGCGCGAGCAAAAGGACTTCTTGCGGCAGGCGGTCGCTGAACTCGCGCAAGATGGAAAGGTGATCTGCATCCGGCTGGCCCTGTTCGCGGAGATGATGAAGGGACGAGACTGGACGGCCGCTGCACTCAAAGAAGTCGGCGGAACGGGGGGGATCGGCGTTCGATTCCTGGAAGACACGTTCACTGCCCCAGCGGCGAACCCGAAACATCGCGCGCATCAGAAGGCGGCCCGAGCGGTCTTGAAAGAGCTGCTTCCGGAGTCCGGGAGCGACATCAAAGGCAATATGCGCTCGGAGACGGAATTGCTGGCCGCTTCGGGCTACGCCGAGCGCCGGGGCGAATTTGCCGAACTCATCCGAGTCCTCGATGCGGAGGTTCGCCTGATCACGCCGACCGATCCGGCTGGCTCGGACAACGCGGGGGATAATCCGGAGGCAAGGTCGACCGGCGAGAAGTACTACCAGCTGACCCACGATTACATGGTTCCGTCGTTACGCGACTGGTTGACGCGCAAACAACGGGAATCGCGTCAAGGACGCGCCGAATTGAGACTAGCGGAGCGAACCGCGACGTGGAGCAATCGTCCGGAGCGCCGATACTTACCGTCGGTTCTGGAGTGGCTAAAAATTCGGCTTTTTACGCGACGCAGAATGTGGACCTTGCCACAGCGAAATATGATGGGAGTCGCCGGGCGGTATCACCTCCTGCGACTCGTGCTGGCGTTGCTGTTTGTCAGCTTGATCGGCCTGGGAATAAACGAATATCGAGCTGAACAGCACGCTCGGACCTTAAAGCAAAGACTCGCATCTGCAGATATCACCGAGGTACGCGACATTCTGCAAGAGATGCAGTCGTATCAGGAACGGGTTGCTCCTTTGCTTAGGGAAGCACTGGCTTCGGAGACCGATCCGAGGAAAAAACTATTTCTGCGTATGGGTCTCGTTCGAAGTGACCGGGAGCAGATTTCCTATCTCGTTGAGGAGTTGCTGCAGGCATCGCCGGAGAACTTCGCGGTGCTTCGGGATGTGTTGGCGCCATACAAAGTGGAATTTGTCGAGAAGCTATGGAGTGAATTCGCGGATCGCCAGCACAAACCCGATCGAGGCTTCCGCGCTGCTTGCGCCTTAATCGCATACTCCGCTGATGATTCGCGATGGCCCGAATGTGCGAATGCCGTTGTGAATGGTTTGATTGCCGAGAACCCTTTCATGTTGAGCCACTGGGAGCAGGCACTCGAACCGGTGCGAAAGCGACTGGTCCCTGCGCTGGCCGAGTCGCTGGAGGACAACAAATGGAGCCCGAGTGATCGACGTGCACTCATCGAGTTCTGTCGCGAGTTTTCTGGGGATGAGATCGATTCGGCCGATGTAATTGAGCGCAAGCTCGTCGGAGAACATTTTGACGAGACCGTAGTGGACGCGAAGCGACAGGCGAACCTCGCCGCCGCGCTTGTCGCTCTTGGAAAGGCAGAGAGCGCTTGGCCGTTGCTGGTTCTCAAGCCCGATCCGACGGTTCGTAGCTTCTTGATTGAGCGGTTAGCCGTGTCGGACGTTGATCCGAGGACACTTCGAGATCGGCTTGCAATTGAGCCTGACGTGTCCGCTCGGCGCCGATTATTCTGGCACTCGGCGAGATTCCATTCAGCCGCTCCGTCCAGTTCGAGAATTGGTTGCTCGACAAGTACGAACGCGATCCCGATCCCGGAATCCACTCGGCCTTAGGTTGGTCGCTGCGGAACCTCAATCGCGGGCCTGCCGTCAACGAAATCGATAGGAAGCTTGCTACCGGCCAGATCGAAGGTAATCGTCAGTGGCTGGTCGGAAAAGATGGTACAACGTTTGCGGTCGTGGAGGGGCCCGCGAAAGATCTCCTGCGACCGTCGAAGACCGGCTCACCGAGCGGGCCGCATCGATTCGCCATTTCCACCACTGAAGTCACTGTGGCTAAGTTTCGCGAATTCTCGCCTCAACACAAGTTCGCGGCAGAAATTGCGGAGAATGATGCGTGCCCGGCTAACCGAATCTCGTGGGTCAATGCGGCGAAATACTGCATCTGGCGCTGTCAGCGCGACAACATCCCGAAGGACCAGTGGTGCTTCGTGATAAAAGGAGACGGAGAAATCGATATTGTACCCGATTATCAATCACGGACTGGCTATCGCCTGCCAACGGAGGAAGAGTGGGTCTATGCTTGCCGAGCGAGTGCACGCACACCATGTTCGTTTGGTCGCCCGGATCCAGAACTAGCCAGCGCCTACGCATGTTGGAGTGGAATCGACCCGTCCGGACGCCAAGCAACCATTCCAGTAGGTTCACGCAAGCCGAATGACTTTGGACTATTCGATATGCATGGCAATGTATGTGAATGGTGCCAAGAGTCGTCCAAACCCCTGCAAGGTGGCTTCGTTGGAGACGTCGAATCCGGAGGACGAGGAAGTTCCTATTACAACGGGTTTGAGAGAATTGGGGTCGAAAGGCGGTTTCAGATGCCACGGAAGTTCTTTTACCCTGAAACAGGGTTTCGAATTGCAAATACGATTTTAAGATCAAACAATTAGTATTTTAATTTGGGTAAATTGGGAAAAATGATTTTGACCGATCGTTCTCAGATTGCTAAGCTCGCTGGTTGAGAATCCCCTTCGTCTCACACCTTGGAGTGCCCAAAATGAACGTCATAAGAAACGGGGCCATCGCGTTCTCGTTGCTGGCGATTGCGATGGCAAGCGCCCCAGTTGCGGATGCGTGTTGCTGGTGTTGCTGGAAACAACCGAGTTATGGCCAGAATTATCAGGTTAGACCGGTTGATGGAACTACAGCACCCGTCGCATGTCCGATCGGGTACGAATGCTATTGCTGCGAGGATGGCCATTGGAAGAAATGCTCTGAATGCCCGTGCAAAGAAGGGACGTTTGCATGCCGGCGGATGGCGGACGGGCCGCCGACAGTCATGTGCCCGTCGCGGTACCTACCACCTGACAATCGTATGTACCGGATGGTATGTGACCGTCGAACGCATCGGCTGCGATTTGCTCACTGTTGCGAGCGGGACGATGGACTTTACACCATTAATTGTCTCGACCAACACTGTGATCCGACCTGTGCTCGATAGATGGTTGATCGGCGATTCACCACGTCCTACCGCGATGAGTCGCCGAGTCATCAGGCGCCTACTTCAACTCCCGCACCCGAATATTCCGATACCGCACCGCCTGCTTCGTGGAGTCCCCACCTCCATGCACTTGAAGAGCGATGCCGCCCTTATCGGGTAGTCGCTTCTTCGTGTCCTGGAACTCCATGAACTTCACGCCCTTGATCCAGGTGGTGATTTTCGGCGGGTTGCCTTCGATGCGGGCGCGGAGTTCGTTCCATTCGCCGTGCTTCCAGAAGTTTGGCCATTCCTTCGCGGTCACTGGGCAGGGGAATGGCTTGTAATCGGTCACCTTGATGTCGGTCACTTTGTTCAAGAATTTGAAATTGAACACGTTCGGGTCGCCGCCGATTCCCTCGCCGTAAACGCCCATCAAGTTGCCGTCCTTGTGATAGTCGATCATGGCCTGGTAACATTGCCCCTTGTCGTTGCTGCGCAGGAACAGTCCGCTGTCGGGGCCGAAGTCGTTGTTCATCTCCAGCACGATCTCGAAGTTGCCATACTCCTTCTCCGTAATGATGATTCCGCCGTTGCCGGGAATGTCCTGACTGCCGACGATCGCTCCGTCCATGGCGACCCATTTCCCTCCCGTCTTGTGCTTGGAGGCGGAGCTGTGGCCCGTCTTGGCGCTCACTTTCCAGCCGTCGAGCGTCTTGCCATCGAAAATGGACACAAAGCCGTCGTCTTTCGATTTGTCGTCGGCCTGCGTCGTGCCGGCGGTGACGAGAGCCAGAATTCCGGGAGCGGCAAGCAGTAGGAAGCGTCGCATGATGAAGCTCCGAAGGGAAGGGAATGATGGTGGTACTATGCCGTGCGCGGATCATCGGCAATCGGACGCGGCACGCCAAGAATTCACTTCCCTTTCGATCCAGTGAGCGAGCGGAAAGCAATCGCCCGCCGCACGGCCGGCGGTTCGGGGGCATTCTTCCCCATCACGGCATGCCAGAGGATCTCGTTCAATTCGAAATCGTCGATCCGATCGTATTCGGAAAAGTCCATCTTGTTCGATCGCTCGGCGCCGTAGGCCAACTTGTCGTTCTTCGCGTTCAGATCGATCCGAGCCGGCTCGTGCTTGTAAGCAGCGAGATCGGCCTTCGCGCTAAAGCTTCGGAACATTGGCCGGGCCGCCGCATCGTATTGGCTCAGCGGTTGAAGTCCGAGAATCAATTCGATGGTTCGGATCATGCTGACGGTCGCGTATTGCGTGTTGTCGACATATTTTCGCTTCGTGTAGGGTGAAATGACCAGTCCCACGGTGCGATGGGCGTCGACATGATCGGGCCCGTTTTGGGCGTCATCCTCGATCACGAAGATCGCGGTTTCTTTCCACAGTGGGCCGTTCGAAACATGCTCGACAAGCCGGCCGAGCACCAGGTCATTCGAGGCGACGCATGCCCGTGGGGTAAAGGCCCCGACCGTCGTGCCCGAGGTGTGATCTTCGCCCAGGCTCATGACGATGAATTGCGGCATCGTCCCCGCCTTGGCGAAATCGTCGTATTCCTTGATAAACACGTCCGCTCGGTCCGAGTCGCGGACGCGCTCGCCCTTCTTCTTCGGCAACCCGTAATCGGGTGAGAAGTGGCCGACCAGGCCCGGTACGCGGCCTTCCATTTTCACCGCACCGGTCCCATCGCTAACGCGCTTGCCATACTCGCCATAACTGCGATACCTCAGGCCGGCACGGGCACAGGCATCCCACAAGTACCCCGAGGGGGCGTTTTGCAAGTGTCCCTCGTCGTCATCGTCCACGCCCTTGCGGCGTGAGTAGGTGAGATGCCAGTCGCGCGCGATATAGTCCGTGTTGTAGGCCATCGTGCTCCACGGATGGCCGTCGCGGCTGACCTGGCCGTTGCAATACAAGTTGTCCAACAGGACGAACTCTTCGGCGAGTTTGTGGTGATTGGGCGTCACTTTGCGGGGGAACATGCACAACTTGGCATCGCCGTTGCCCTGCGGCAGATCACCGAACACTTGATCGTATGTCCGGTTTTCCTTGATGATGTAGATCACATATTTGATCGGGCTCGGATCGCCGACCTTGGTTGGGATGGCTGTCTTCTCGTGGTAAGGCGATGCCGTCAGCAACTTGTCCGAATACGGGCAATTGCGATATACCTGGGCGGTGTATTCCTTCAATCGCTTCTCGTCGGGAATGGGGACGACCGACACCGCTCCGCTCAGCGTGGTGCCGATGTACGGGAACGGCAGGCGGCCGACTCCTTCGATCTTTTCGGTCTCGCTGAGCGGATGATCTTTCTTGAATGGGTTCGGGTGGGTTTGCAATCCCTTGCCCACGCCGACAAGCAGATTCTTGCCGTCCGGCGTGACGGCAACGGCGGTCGGATACCAGCCGGTTGGGATGAAGCCTTTCACGGCCGACTTTCGGGACTCTTCCACATCGAGGACCGCGACGCAATTATTGTCCGCATTGGCGACGTACAAGGTTTCGCCATCCGGGCTCAAGGCCAGCGCATCGGGCGTGCTTCCTTCCGGAGCCCGTGGAAACAGTGCCGTCGAAATCGTCTCGGTGACATAGCCCCGCTTCGTGTCGATGACGCTGACACAATTGTTCGATGCACAAGCGACAAACAGCCTGCCATCCTTCGGATGCAAAACCATTTGGTTCGGGTGTTCGCCGACCGGGATTTTCCGCACCACGCGCAATTCTTCGGGATCGATGATGAGCACTTGCCGGCCGGCCCAGTCGGAGACAAATAGCTGATGGCCGTCGGGCCCAACGAGCACATCGTACGGGCGCCCACCGATGGCCACCGTCTTCGTCGTGTTTTCCTTGAGATCGATAACCGACAACTCCCCGGAATTGATGCGGAGCGAGTAAAGCACCCCCCTCGTCTCATCCAGGGACAGCCCGCTAGGAAAGGGCGTCGTGGGCGTTGCTTCGGTGTTATTCTTCTTCTTCCGGGCTTTGCCCTTCTTGGGCTCGACGTCCGCGGGGCTGGTGCGTGTCAGCTTGCCGTCCTTCAGGTCGAACGTGTGCAGCTTTCCGAATCCCCCGCCGGACCACCAGATCTTCGCCTCCGCCTTGTCGACAGCGAGCCCAAACCAGCTTTGGCGAACGTCGGCGCTGGAGACGGCCTTGGGCTCCGAACCGCTGAGATCGACGAGAGTCAGTTCATGACGGTTGTAGCCGCTGGTGGCAACGAGCGCATGCTTGCCGTCTTTCAACGGAATGATGTTGAGCGGCAGATCGGTGGTGATGAAATGCCGTCCCGCCGGCGTGAGATGCCATCCGTTCGGCAGAAGGTAGCCGGTCTCAGTCGGCCCGGCGACCGTCGGCTTCTCCTGAGCCACTACCGGAGCGACGAACACAAGGGCGAGAAACAGAAGAAATCGACACATGAGATCAATCCTGGAGAATTGGCGCAGTGATCATCTTGCGGCAGCAGGGCAAAAGGGCCAGCGGGAAGTGTGTGAAGATTGTGTGGCGAAAGGGCGGGGCTCGCCCGAGACGCACAGCGTCGAGCTCGACACATTTATGCATCCGGTCATTGCCCGGAATCGCGTTTTCGTGAAGGACAAAGATTGGGTAACGCAGTAGGTTTTGGAGTAATCGACGAAATGGGGTCTCGTCTCGACTTGCGACCCCTTTTGTACTCCGGTTGTCGACAAAGCCCTGTCCTTGATTGATCCGCCAGCAGTCGCTGCGGTTGCCCCGTCAGCACACGTGCGCCGTCCACTATCTACCGTTGAGATCTTCTCTACTGTTGTCATTTGCATACACAACTATCCGATCACCTCGCATGATTTGACGGTCGGTTGAGAAATCGCCGCCGCAGATTGCCTCCCAGTTCACTTCTAGATTTCGCTTTGATTTTGGATTAATTATCTGAATCCGATTAATCGGCGGGAGTTCCCCAAGTTGACTCAGTACATTTGTCACAGTCAGCCGTCCGCTGATCGGCAGCGCATGTGTTTGCACAATGGAATCCGCCCGGTGAATGTGCACGTCGCACACCATGCTCTTGAATGCCGCAACCTCAAGCTGCACCTCGGGCCTGAGCAAGTAGTTTGCCAAGTGTAGCTCGATAGAGAACTTTGCCTCTCGGATTGACCGCCCGTCGACGTGTACTTGTCCAAAGACTCCAAGCGTGATCAACCCGTCCGGGCCAACTGGGTACTCGCCGCGAATGGGCGGTAGCGGGGTCGTCTTGGATAGCCGCATATTGACCAGCGGTAGCTTCAGGATCTGTCGCAATTGCTTGTCGATCGCTAACTTGGCTTCTTCAAGCGTCATCCCGGAAACCTTGAGTTTTCCACCGTATGACAGCGTCAAATCAATCGTCCCATCGATCTCAACAGCGTACAGTCCAGCGATTGGTTCATCAGGAATTGTTCCCTTCACCTCGATGTTGATCTCGTCACCAGGTTCTAAGCGATGCGCGACTCGAGGGATCATCTTTGCCACTTCGATTCGCAAAACGTCCGGCGAGTGGATCGAGTACTCTGGCTGAATGGTTGATGCTTCAAGACCACGAATAAGCCGATCTACATCGCTATCGAAGTCTTGTCCTGGATCAAGTTTTACTGCATTGCGGTACGCAAGCTCGCGCAAAGTTTCGGGAAGCTCAGATTCCTTGGGCACCAGTGCAGGCGCAATTAAAACCGGTATGACGCGCTTGTTGCCTCTGAGTGCCGTCTCAATCTCGAATCGCACGAAATCATTCGCGTCGTCCAAGCGCCGTCTCCCAGCGTTATTCCTCTGTAACCAGGTGGGACCGATTACTGCCAGTAGCACATCACAGCGGCTGACCGCGTCCTCCAGATGATCGCGGAAATCAACCCCGAAAGGAATCGTATCTACATCCATGAATACTGAGTCGCAACCAAAGTGTGCAATAAGACGATCGTAGAGTCGCGGAGACTGAACCCCGCTGTCATCGCGCCTATATGAAATAAACATCCCAGGCATTCTGTAATCCTCTGATTGACGCTGTGGAGCTTCCCGTCATCACTGGCTGAATCGAACGAGCTAACCAAAGCGTCAAGGGGTATCGGCTTGGCAACCACAAACGAAAAACGCAAGAAGATCGATTGCGCCGTTGTCTTCGTCAAATGGCTCAAGAGTCCTTGACAGTGATTCGGACCTTCGACACCATTTCCTACTGTAAGCCGCCAGCGATTCACATCCGCACGTTGCCCATGTTCGCCCGGAAGCGATCGACCGAGTCGCGGACTTCCTGGGTGGCTTCCGTGGCAGTAGTCCAGCCGAGCGATTCGGTGTGCGCTCCTTCGAGCTGCTTGTAGGTGCCGAAGAAGTGTTCGACCTCACGCAGGAAGTGCGGCGGCACGTCCTCTAGCTTGGTCACATGCCCGAACAGCGGGTCGGCGTTCGGCACGCCGAGCACCTTGAAATCGTCTGCTCCCTTGTCCTTCATGCGAAACATGCCAACCACGCGGGCCTCGATCAGGCAGCCGGAAAACGTTGGCTCGTTGACCATGACCAGAATGTCGAGCGGGTCGTTGTCGGCGGCAAGTGTCTGCGGGATGAACCCATAATCGCCGGGATAGACGCTCGACGAATACAGATAACGATCGAGCTTGATGAGCCCGGTTTCCTTGTCCAGCTCGAACTTACTCCGCCGGCCCTTGGGAATCTCGACGATCATGTTGCACACGGACGGTATGTCCGTGCCGGGCGAGATCATCATGTAATCGCTGAGCGCAAGTCGACGGGCCATGCAGTTGCTCCGTGTGGTTCTCCGCGATTATACCCGCTCGACCAGCGAATCGAACACGCGAACCTTGGCCCAATTCGCTTTCATCTCGCTGACAAACTGGTTGTGTGTGTCATCGGCCTGATACGCGTCGTGGGCGGCCCGGTCGGTAAAGACGACATGGAGAGAGACATCGAAATCGCGATCGTTGACATCGCGGGCCAGTTCCGGCTCGCGCTTGCCGACGGCGAAGAACACGATGCCGGGCTGGACGGTGAGATAGTTTTTGCACGCCCCGATCAGGGCATCGGCCGCGCTTGGCGAGCGATCTTTCAAAGTGAAATAGACGTCGTGGCAAAGGAGCATGGGTTGGATCCCGGAAGAGTGGAATGATATCGTAGTGGAATGACGAATGACCGACGAATGACCCACCAATGACGAAGGAATGTTTCGTCATTCGTCGGTCATTCGTCATTCTGTCCGCCCAATCGACTCCCCTGGCCTCCCCGCTCCGCCATCCTATATTGAACCTTTCGACAATTCACGCCGGGACTACGCCGGCTTGCGATTTGGGAGTTTGCCGATCATGGGCATGCAGTGCGAAGTTTGCGGCAAAAAGCCGATTGTGGGCAATCAGAAGACCTACCGCGGCAAGGCCAAGTACCTTGGCGGCGTCGGCAAGAAGATCACGGGCACCAGCAAGCGGACGTTTTATCCGAACCTGCAGGCGATCCGAATCATCAAGGAAGGAAAGACGATTCGCGCCCAGGTTTGCGTGCAGTGCATTCGCTCCGGCAAGGTGCAGAGGCCGATGAAGCGCAAGCCGTTCGGAACCCCACAGGTCTAAAGCCTCGGCTAGCGGTTGTCCCATAGGTCGTATGGGTCCTATGGGTCCTACAGGACCTATGACATGGAAATTAATGAGGTTCGCAAGGTCGCCCGGCTCGCCCGGCTCGACCTGTCCGACGCGGACCTGGCCATCATGGCCCGCCAACTCTCCGCAATCATCGGCTATGTCGACCAGTTGAAAGAATTGAACACGGACGGCGTGGAGCCGATGGCCCACCCGCTGCCGGTGCAAAACGTCTTCCGCCCGGACGAGCTGCGGCCGTCCCTGCCAGTCGATGAGGCGCTGCGAAACGCCCCGGCCCAGTCCGGCGACTTCTTCGCCGTCCCCGCCATCCTCGACCCGGCAGACGAACAAAGCCATTGATGGGGAACCACCACAAAGACACAAAGATCACACAAAGAAACACAAAGGATAAAACAAAGACGATGCTTCGCTTTGTGTTCCATTGTGTGATCTTTGTGTCTTTGTGGTGCCGCCTTTCGAGCACATCATGATCGAACGCACTGCTGCCGAATTGCTCGCGTTTCAGGCGAAGGGCGATGCCACCGCCGAGCAGATTACCGACGCGTTCCTCCGGGCGATCCGCGAGCGCGACCCGAAGGTGAGGGCATTCCTGCACGTCGACGAAACCGCCGCCCGCGAACAGGCTCGGGCCATCGACCAAAAGCGCAAGCAGGGAATAGCGCTCGGAGCGCTCGCGGGCGTGCCGGTTGCAATCAAAGATGTGCTCTGCACCAAAGGCACGCTGACCACGTGCAGCAGCAAGATGCTCAAGAACTTCGTCCCGCCTTATGATGCCCACGTCATCGAAAAGCTCAAGGCGGCCGATGCCGTGCTCATTGGCAAGGCGAACATGGATGAGTTTGCCATGGGCTCGTCCACCGAAAACAGCGCCTTCCAGGTGACGCGCAATCCGTGGGACCTCGAGCGGATCCCCGGCGGCTCCTCGGGCGGCTCGGCAGCCGCTGTTGCCGCTTGCGAGGCACCGCTTTCACTCGGCACCGATACCGGCGGTTCGATCCGCCAACCCGCCAGCCTATGCGGGATCGTCGGCATGAAGCCAACCTACGGACGCGTTTCTCGATTCGGCTTGATCGCCTTCGCCAGCTCGCTCGATCAGATCGGCCCTTTCGCCCACGATGTCTCTGATGCCGCACTATTATTGGAAGTGATCGCCGGCCACGACGACCGCGATAGCACCAGCGTCAACGAACCGGTGCCGGGCTACACGAAGACGATCAACGATCCGATGAAGTCGCTGACGATCGGCGTGGCCAGGGAGTATTTCACCGGCGGGCTCGATTCTGAAGTCGAAGAGGCGATTCGCACCGCTCTCAAGGAATACGAAAAGCTCGGGGCGACCGTGAAAGAAGTGTCGCTCCCGCACAGCCCGTACGCGATCGCCACCTATTACCTGGTAGCCACCGCTGAAGCGTCGAGCAATTTGGCCCGCTACGACGGCATGCACTATGGCTATCGCACGCCAGGCAAGCTCGATCTGATCTCGACCTACAGCCGCACGCGGGCCGAAGGATTCGGCAAGGAAGTGCAGCGCCGCATCATGCTCGGCACCTACGCGCTCTCCAGCGGCTACAAGGACGCTTATTACTTGAAGGCTCTCAAGGTGCGGCGGCTCATCAAGAACGATTTCGACAAGGCGTTCGCCGAATGCGATGTGATTGTGGGCCCGACGGCCCCGACCGCCGCGTTCAAGGTGGGCGAGAAGACTTCCGACCCGCTGGCGATGTATCTCTCGGACATTTACACGATCAGTTGCAACCTGGCGGGCATCGCCGGCATGAGCATCCCGTGCGGGTTCACCAAGACCGGCTTACCAATCGGTCTGCAGATCCAGGCTCCGCCCTTCGAAGAAGAAAAGATGTTGCGCGTGGCCCGGATGTACGAAAAGGTCACCGACTGGCACACGCGCCGGCCCAAGGTACTTTGAGTGCTCACTGCTGCTTGGTCGTTTCGCCCTGCTTCTGGTTTCTCTCCGTCGTCGTAGACTCCGACGGGCGGCGCAGGTCGTGGATCTTCTCCGTGGCTCGCTTCTTATCCTGGTCAATCTTTTCAGGGTCGACCGTTCCCGTGATCTGGCCCTTGCCCTCGGGGGTTTTCTCCCAGTTGAGCGTGAACCAGCCTCGGTAGAAGCCCAAAACGGCTATGCCGATGACAAGCACGACGAGCACCGCAATTAAACGTTTCATTGATCGCTCCTTCTAGGGCGATTCAGATTTGAGTTATCTCGAGCATTCGGCTCGCAGGTCCAATTCAGTAGTAGTACGTTCTCCGCCGCCGAAATGCGGTGACCATCCAAAGGACGATCATCGCCCCCAGGATCGCAACAATCCAGGTTTGCCACTGGCCGGCAAACGCCAACGGTTCGCCTAGTGGTCCTCGAATCAACGAGTAGAGGAACCCGCCGACAATCGCGCCGACGATGCCCACGATCATTGTCATGATCAGGCCGAGCGGCTGCGGACCGGGGACCAGCAAGCGCGCGATGAAACCGACGATCAAACCGCACAGCATCCAGATCAGAATTGTTTCAAGAGTCATTTGCCACGCTCCTCGCCGTGAATGGAGACCGGCCAGGATTGGTTCGACGCGGGCTCTTCCGCGGAATCAGTAAGGCACGGTTTCCAAGGTGCGAATTGTTGAACCTCGGCTGTCACGCGCGAGTAGTCGCGGCGACCGGAAGTGTTCGCATGAACGTTGCCGGACAACGGATCGCAGTGCATCAAACGTGCCAAGGAATGAGGTCCAACGCCGAGGAGTTGAGTGCAATGGACTTCTATGCAGTTATTCGTCGCTATAGCGGCTTATCAACGCTACGAAGCAAGCAATTCGCTGCGCAAGGCGCCGCTTCATGAATGCGCGAAATGCGCGTGTTTTTCCGACCGAGCGGTCTCAGCTGCGGTGGTGAGGGAACCGGTCTTTGACTGACCCGTACAGTGGGGCCCAAGGAGCGCTGAGCGCAGGCTGGTTTCAAACAAGGGAGGCCCCGCCCTCCCAGGAAGGGAAGATGCTGCGCGTCGCACGGATGTATGAGCAGCCGACGAAGTGGCACCTACGACTGGGGAAACTACTCGATACTTAACGACTCGAAAAAGGCTTTCATACGCGGGCCGCTGTTCTTTGAGGAAGGGCCGGCGACAATCAACAGGTAAACGTGAGTGGGTCCAAGTATCACACGACCAGTGACGAGGCCCTCTCTCGGATCGACGAAGGCGATTTCGCGGCCCGGACGACCCCGGTATGTGAAGGGACTGCGGCTCTTCTCCACCCTCATCAAGACTTTTTGAAGGGCAATATCGCAAGCATAATCAAGAATCTGGTCGTCGGTGTACATTTCCCTCTCTTGGGCGGTAATCAGCACTGCCGACACAGACATCGCATCACCAGCAGACGAGCATCCGGTTGCCTTGACGGTAATCAGCTTGTTGCCGGAAAGATCAACCGCGTTTTGATCAATCTCAAATGGGTCGGCGGGGAATTTAATTCTGAATTTACTGGTCGGACTCCGATACTCCCGCCACCTTGCCGTTAGATCCCCGGACGCGCCGATCTCTGGACTGTTGCCACCATTCGGTTGTGGGGACGAGTTGGCGTCATCCACTATCCAAGCCGGACTCAGGTTGATGAACTCCCCACCGCCGGGAGCTCCGCTCGAAAACCCATTGAAGACTCCGCGCACCCTGCACTTGATCAGCTGAAATCCATTGACGCCAAAGTCCTTTCGATTCAAACTTGCGTTTCGGTTGTCGCTAAACTGGAAATCGGCCCTGATCACCAATCGCATTGCCAACCATCGCGCATCGCGGTCATGTAGATTCTGGATCTCGCAAACCGCATGATTGGAATCAAACTCTTTTCGAGACAAAGCCCGCACATCGACCTCGATGACCTTATTCTTCAGCGCATCACGAGCTTCGGCCTTGCCCCCCTGAATGTCTTGGAGCCGGTCAATGCCGAGGCTAACGACTTCCATCTGGTCGATTGCCGGCGCTTTAGCCTTCCAAGAGAGCAAGTAGACTCCTAGCCCGCCGCCGACCAACACCGCCATCGCAAGGCCAGCGAGGACCAGGATGATTGCCGACTTTTGGTGGTTTTTCTTGGCGGTTTTCGGCTTCCTCCGCGACCTGCCTTGCGTTTGATCCGGTTCGCGTTCAGTCGGTTGCAGTCGCCGTCTCGTATCGCGCAAATTGTCCGATTCAGTGTCTAAATCCGTATAGACGTCGCCGGATCGTCGACGGCTCACGTTAGTTGCTCGCGATTTGCATTTGTCGTCGCCTTCGGCCGGTGAACGTGGAGGCAACTTGGGAGTGATTGGGTTGGCAGTCTCGGCTAGCCGACTCCGTGCCGCTTTATCGACGACCGATGAAGGGGCGACGAACGTCTCGCCACAACCTTTGCATTTCACCCGCTTCCCTTTGACGCCATCGGGCACCGCGAGGGAAATATTGCAGCCGGGACAAGTAATCGAATAAGGCATGGCCAAGTCCCGCACTGGAATGGAGCTGGCAATTCGCCAGTTTGACGGTCTGCTAATTCTAGGCGGAGCAGGCGAGTCTCAAGAATTTCGCGCGTGAGAAGGTGGTGGCGCACGCAATGGCCGGTACCAGCTATTCGCAATCGACGACGCAGCGAGTGGTCGCGGTAAGGTCACTCTTGGTGCGATCTGCATCGCAATCTCGGAACGTTCTAGCGAGTAACTACCTTGCGCCCCGCCAATTCTGCAACAGGCTTTCACATCAATACCTTAAGTTCTTTCCCAACCGAAGTAAACGCCGCAATCGCCCGGTCGATTTGCTCTGTCGTGTGCGCGGCAGACACTTGCAGACGAATCCGCGCCTGGCCTTGCGGCACTACTGGGTAGCTGAAACCGATCACGTAAATGCCGTGGCCTAGCAGCTTGTCGGCCATCTGTGTGGCGATTGCCGCGTCGCCGAGCATGACCGGCAGGATCGGTGTCGGCCCTTGCTTGATCGTGAAACCGGCCCCTTCGAGGCCGGAACGCATCCGCTTCGTGTTGGCTTTCAGTTTTTCGCGCAAGTCGCCGCTACGGGCGATGACATCCAGCGCCTTGTTCGCCGCCGACACCAGCGACGGCGGCACCGAGTTCGAGAATAGATATGGCCGAGAACGGTTCCGGAGCCAATCAACCACTTCGGCGCGAGCCGTGGTGAAGCCGCCGGAAGCGCCGCCGAGCGTCTTGCCGAGTGTGCTGGTGATGACGTCGATGCGGTCGAGCACGCCGAGTTCTTCGGCAGCGCCGCGGCCACCGGCGCCGAGGTGGCCGGTGCCGTGGCAATCGTCGATGCCGACGATCGCGTCATACTGGTCCGCGAGCGAGCAAATGTCGGGGAGCTTGGCGAGGTCGCCGTCCATGCTGAAAACGCTGTCGGTGAAGATCATCTTGAACCGGCAATCCTTCGCCTCTTCGAGCTTGGCCTTCAGATCGGCCATGTCGTTGTGCTTGTAGCGGAAGCGTTTTGCTTTGCACAGGCGTACGCCGTCGATGATGCTGGCGTGGTTCAACTCGTCGCTGAGGATCGCGTCTTCATCGCCGAGCAGCGGTTCGAACAGCCCGCCGTTGGCATCGAAGCAGGCGATATAGAGGATCGCGTCTTCCTTGCCGAAGAACTTGGCGATGGTCTGTTCCAGTTGCCGGTGCGGCTCCTGCGTGCCGCAGATGAAACGCACGCTGGAAAGGCCATAGCCCCACTGCTTGAGGCCCTCGTGGGCGGCCTGCACGATTTCCGGATAATTGGCGAGGCCGAGGTAGTTGTTGGCGCAGAAGTTGATCACCTCGTGGCCGGCCACCTTGATCGCCGATCCTTGCGGAGTCTGGATCAGCCGCTCGCGCTTGTAGAGGCCGGTCTGTTTGAGTTGTTCGAGTTGCGTGCGAAGATGATCGCGGAGTTTGAGGTCGCTCATGGGAATAATTGTAGTGGCGAGCGGAGCCGCGTAAGCGGCCCGATGATGTCAGCATCGGACAGCTCACGCGGCTCCGCTCGCCATGTAACCGCTCGCCCTTGTCACTTTGCACCGCGTAACCACAACAGATGACAACACTCTCTGCGAGGCCCCCCTGTGCTCTTGATCCTCCTCGTCGCTCTGTTCGCCATCTTCGCGCTCGTGCTGTGGGGCGGTTCCGTGTTCCTGCAGGGGTGGCTTTACAACGATCTCGCCAGGCAATTGCCACTGCGGGCGGTGGCCGGCGGGGCGATTTTGGCGCTCTTCCACGTCGGCTGGTGCGCGATCTACAAGATCGATCCCGGTCGATTTGACACGCTCTACAGCTTCAAGACCGAGATGCTCGACGGGAAGTACGACGAGTTCGAGTCGATCCGCAAGGTCGGCAAAAAAGAGCAGAAGCCGCTGAAGTACATTCGCCGGGGAGAGAAGAACGAATTTGAATCGCTCGACAATCACAAGATCTGGAACCGCTCCGATGCTGACGGCATGGTCGTCGCCGTGTTAATTCACGAGAAAGGCAACAAGGATCCAACGCGCTTCGACGCCAACATGACCGCCGATGGTCGATTCCGAGCCCCCGAAGACTCGCGCTACGAAGCCGATGGCGGCCGAAAGTACATGGACGTCAATGCCATGGGCAAGGTTTATCGCAAGCGCTCGATGCCGATCCTGGGCAACCTGTTCGCCAACTTCCTGCATCTGGCTGTCTGGATCGTCGTCCTCTGGCCGGTGATGCGCTTCACGCTCGGTCACGCCGTCGGCATCGGCCTGGCCCTATGGGGAATCACCATGCTGTTGCAACCGGCGCTGTTTGAATTCGCGACGAAGTGACGGCGGGTCCCGATCGATCGGCAACGGTGATTTCCCCGTCTCTACCTGCAACTCGAGAAATCAGAATGAAATCTTGCGTTCTTGCCTTCGCGACCCTCTTCTTGTCGCTCGCCAGCATTCGGGCCGATGACTCATCCGCGAATTCCCGGCCGAATGTCCTGATCTTCCTCGCCGACGACATGGGCTTCTCCGACGCCGGCTGCTACGGCGGCGAGATCGCCACGCCGAATCTCGACGCCTTGGCAAAGAACGGCCTGCGCTTCACGCAGTTCTACAACACGGCCCGCTGCTGGCCGTCGCGGGCGGCGATCCTCACCGGTTACTACGCCCAGGAAGTCCGCCGCGATACCGTGCCGGGCATCAAGAGCGGCGGCCAGGGGATGCGCCCCGCGTGGGCTCGGCTGCTTCCCGAGATGCTGAAGCCGCTCGGCTATCGCACGTATCACTCCGGCAAGTGGCACGTCGACGGCAAGCCGCTCCAGAATGGCTTCGATCACTCCTACAGCCTCAACGACCACAACCGCCACTTCTCGCCGCGACAACACACCGAGGACGACAAGCCGCTGCCGCCCGTCGATCCGAAGTCCGGCTATTACACGACGCACGGCCATCGCCGAGCACGCGATCAAGTGCCTGAAGGAACACGCCGAGAAATATCCCGATCAGCCGTTCTTCGGCTATCTCGCGTTCACCGCGCCGCATTTCCCGCTGCAGGCGCCGGCCGAGGACATCGCGCGCTACCGCAAGAAATACCTCGCCGGGCTGGGACGCGATGCGCGAGACGCGCTGGCAGCGGCATGAAGAAGCTCGAAGTATCGGCGGCTCGCGCGCTTTCGGCCATCGAGCGCGACGTCGGCCCGCCCTACGCCTTCCCGGACGCGATCAAGAAGCTCGGCCCGAACGAGGTGAACCGCCCGCTGCCGTGGAAGGATCTGACCACGGAGCAGCGCGACTTCCAGGCGAACAAGATGGCGGTCCACGCGGCGATGGTCGACCGCATGGACCGCGAGATCGGCCGCGTGCTCGACCAGGTGCGGGCGATGGAGTCGCTGGACAACACGCTCATCCTCTTCCTCTCCGACAACGGCGCCAGTGCCGAGATGATGGTCCGCGGCGACGGCCACGATCCCGAACGCGGCGCCCGGCTCGGCAGCGACCTTCCTCTGCATCGGGCCCGGCTGGTCGAGCATGTGCAACACGCCCTTCCGCCGGCACAAGACCTGGGTCCACGAGGGCGGCATCTCCACGCCGCTGATCGTGCAGTGGCCCAAGGGCATCGCGGCCCGCGGCGAACTGCGGCACACGCCGGGCCACGTCATCGACCTCGTGCCGACCATCCTCGATGTCGCTGGCGGCAAGCGCTTCGCGACCTGGCAAGGCAAGCCGGTGCCGCCGCCGCCGGGCAAGAGCCTGCGTGCCGCTCTTCGCGAAGGACGGCACGGTCGACACACGACTCGCTCTGGTGGCTGCACGAGGGCAACCGCGGCGTTGCGCGTCGGCGACTGGAAGATCGTCGCGGCGGGCAAGAACAGCCCGTGGGAACTCTACGACCTGAGTTCCGACCGCTCGGAATCCAAGAACCTCGCAGAGGACAAGCCCGAAAAGGTCCGCGAACTGGCGGCGATATGGCAAAAGCAATTCGACGAATACGCGGCCCTCGCCGCCAAGGACCTGCCGCCCGCGAAAAAGGGTAAGGGGAAGAAGTGAGAAGGACGGAGGACCGCAAGTCTTGTCAATCCAACGGCGGATGCACACCCGCGATGATCCATAGCCGCCGGGCAACCACATGTGCCCCAAGATTCAATTTCAGAGCGGCCACGGTCGCGCGGCCGATCGCAGTGATTCCTCTTAATGCGAAGTCCGCCGTCAATCCATTGAAAATGGGCATTCCAATCATCCCAGCGAGGGTTGAACAACCGAACGATCCTGTTCGTCGACGGATCGCGGAATTGAATTCGATTTGACCGGATCTTGTTGCAACGCGAACAGGCCAGCCAAAGATTGTCTTGAACCGTCCTCCCGCCTCGAGATATCGGAATGAGATGCTCGAACTCCATCGGCAATCCGAAAACTTCGGCGCACAGGCAATAGCCGCAGCGATAGCGCGCCTCATGCGCTACTCGCCGACCAATCACCAGCGGTACGTGCGTGTTGCTCACTTGAGAATCAGTTCCGCGACGTTGACTCCGCGCTTATGCAACTCCGCCATCACAGCCGCTCGCACGAGCATTGTTTTGTCGTAAACGTGCAACAGCTCATCCTGCTCGACCTTCTCCGCGGCGGTAAGTCCACTGTCCTGTGCTTTGTAGTTCAGCTCAGCCAATCGGTTTGCTTGCTTCTTGGTCATAATCGGCTTGACCGCCTTGCGCAGCGCCCGATCGTCGAGCAAGGCCACCGCCGCAATCGCCTCTTCGATATCGGGCGGCAGCGCCTCTCCCTCGCCGACCGCGTCGATCAGGAGATCGACCACTTCGGCCTCCACGCTTCGCTTGGAACGTCGCGCCCGATCGCGGAGCCGTGTGAGCACTTCGGGGGGAAGCTTTACGGTAAGCGTGCTACTTGCCATAATTCGACCTCGTGACTGTCGATAATTCTAACAGAAAGTCCCCGCCTTTCGTCCGCAACTCACGCGACTGAGTCACTTCCCCCTTCCACCGCGTAGCGCGACATTTCTTCGGCATTGTGAACATGGATTCCGCCATGGACAACGACCGAATTGGCCGTCTGGACCCCGCCGGGCTCAAAGATTTTAGCCAGTGGTCGAACGTCCGCTCGACCACCGGAACACTCTCTACAAATCGAAATCGGCGACAATCGCCGCGTGGTCCGACGCGGCGTGGATCGCCTTGGTCATTTCATCGAAGTGCGGGAACAGCGTGCCGTGGACCCCGCCCCAAACGCCCTTGCGAAAGATCTGCCCGCTCGTGACGCGATTGAATAGCGCCGGCGACAGCAGAATGTAGTCGATTTTGTTTGAGGCCGTGCCGTTGCCGAAGGTGCCCGGGCGGCCGTCGCTCGTGAAAGCGGCGTGAGTGGTAATGTCGCGCAGTTCGGAGCCGTTCGCTAGCAGCGGCTTGAGCGGGTCGCTGCTCGGGTTGTCGTTGAAATCGCCGACTACGGCGATGAACTCGATTCCTTCCGCTCGCCGTTGATCGTAAATCGCGCGGACTCTCTGGGCC
Organism: uncultured Gemmataceae bacterium; assembly: GCA_963773845.1. GTDB lineage: Bacteria > Planctomycetota > Planctomycetia > Gemmatales > Gemmataceae > SIAJ01. The sequence continues at coordinate 282,596 of CAVZCU010000009.1, read as the reverse complement.
TGGGCGAGCCGGCGCGCGTTCGATTTCGCCGGCGTGCCAAACCCCTTGCTCTTGAGATGATTGACGAGGATCAATAACGTTTTGGTCCCAACGCGAATGGTGAACTCGGGGCAGTCGCGGCTGAAAATCCGCTCGCCGTTGTCGGCGAATTCGTCCACGTGGCTGACCATCGAGCCAATCTGAAAGCCCGGCCTGGTCAAAAGGCCGACGTCGATTCCGCGCTCGTCGTTGCCGTCGATGAGCATGACCTGGGCGTATTCCGCGCCGCTCGGCTGCAAAAGCTGGTCGTTGAAATGCAGCAAGCTCGGCCGATCCTCCGCCTCGATCACGGCAAGGATGTCCGCATTGACTTCTTTGACCACACGCGCCGTCATTTGCGTCGCCACCTCGTTGACCGCTTCCGTCTTCAGTTCCAGCCAACCGATCCAGTCGTCGCGCCCGTCGGCGATAATCTGGGGCGGCCCCGTTTTGGGTCTCTTGACCAGGTGGCCATGGTTCTGCCGCAAAATGACGAACTTCGACTCATCGCTCTTCTTGAGCCCGAGGTTGTTGAGCGAATCCAGAATGTCCGCCTTCACCGCCGCCGTGTAATTCTCCTCCTTCAACAAGGTGTTCAGGCGTGAGAACTCGGCGAGGATGGGCTTCCCGTCGGCCCAAGTCTCGAGATTCATCGCCCGTGCGCGGCGAAGAAATTCTCGACGTTGAAAGAGGCGAGGGCATATGGGAACTCCAAGACGAGCCAGCTTGGCCGAGGAAATGCAGGGGCATTCTATACGCCCTGGGGCGGATTTCCGACCATTGAGTCAAGCGCGGGCCAGCGACTCCGAAATGCTTCGATTCCTAATCGAGAACCGCGGCGTCAAGCCGGCCGAAGTCGCGAAGGGCACTGGGATCGCCGAATCGACAATATCCGAAGTCCTCGCCGGCAAGCGCCAGCTCAATCGCAATCAAATCGGCAAATTGGCGCGTTACTTCCACGTCGAACCGGGCGTGTTTGCCTTCGGCGAGTGATTCGCCTTTGCAACGCAATGGAAGTGAATGCGCGTAAATGTCTGGTTTGCCGACTTCATCCAAAAAGGAAGGCGGCCAAGATGGCCAACATGGCCAAGGCGGCCAAGGTTTTCTCCATCCCCCCTTGGCCGCCTTCCTCCTCGACCCGCCGGTCCGGGATCTGGACGCCCGAGCGACATAAACGATTCGGCAGCCAACCTTTCCCTCGCCGACGTCGCCGAGCGCACCGGCATGGACAAGGGCACCCTGAGTCGCCTCGAAACGGGCCACGGCAACCCGACAATCGATACGCTTGCCCGCTACGCCGCGGCGTTGGGCAAACGCGTCGTGTTCGGAGTCGAAGAAGTCGGCGCGGCGTGAGGCGACGGAACACAACGAGGGAACCGCTGCTCGCGCTGGTCGCGCGCGGCGTTTCGATTCAGCTTGGCAATCCGATAGCTCCGCCGGGCGGTTGGAATCCGACAGCGGCCGCATGTATGCACGTGCCAGAAACCGCAAAGTTACGAGGGATTGACCGGATACGGAAATCTGGGAAAATCACACTATGAGCGATCCCATGGACGATCCCGCTTTACAACGAGCTGATGCGCATGCCTATGGCTCACCTGGCGAGCGGGGTTCCACTTTCCCCGGAAGTAGCAGCCCGAGTCCGCCGGCGGTCCGAACAGAAGACCGAGGAAGTTCGGCAGAAGTGCGGCACTATAGAGGTCGCGGTCGACCTCATCCGCGCGGGCCGCGACGAGGCATGAGATTCGTCCTCGATTCTTCGGCGGCGCCGAAGTGGGTCCTCCCGGAGCCCGACTCGCTTAGGCGCTGTGCCTGCGAGCTGACTTCCAAGCAGGCCTCCACGAGTTGTTCGCGCCGGATGTCTTGCCTGTCGAATGCGCCTACGCTCTCACGGACTGAGCGGCGTCGGATTATCGCGGTGGGCGATGCGGAATTGCACCTCCTTAATATCCTGGCGACAGGGGTTGGCCTTCTCCCGTATCAGCCGCTACTTCACCGGGCGACGGTCGTTTCGTCGGCGGAACGCGTCGGTGTCTACGACTGCCTGTATGTCGTTTTGGCGGAGCGCGACGGGTGCCAATTCATCACGGCGGACGCACGACTGGCGAATAACCTTCGGCCTCGATTTCCGTTTGGCGTCGAATTGTCGTCGCTCCCATAAGCGGCGTTAGCCGCGCCGTTCGGTAGCGGAAGAGGAGGGCGTGGACGTAAGGGAGATTACTCCGACGGTAGGTATTCGCAGTGTGAACTACAGCAGGTCGGTTCGTTCGCACCGTCACCGCCCATGAATTCGAAGTTTCCGCGCTGTCCGCACACGCGGCATATCCACGTTCCCTCGGTTTCATCAGCGCATTCGGGGCACAAACCGCCGTACCATTCTCCCGACGATTCGGCGGTCAGCCCGCACCGAGTGCAAACTCGCAAGTCGCGGCTCAGCATTGGTTGACGATTCCTGCCTCTTGGCATTCTTCGCCTCGAGTTTGGCCGGCACCGATTTGGAATCTGGGCTGTGGATGCCGAGTCGCGCATGGGAGCTCCTCAATTGCGGCCAGTTTGATTACCCGTTGGGGTAACGTGATGCCTCGTTGGAGCAAGTATTCAATCGCGATTTGATCCATGTCAGCAACCGTGAAATCCATTCGAGGTCCGTCGGTGAATCTGAGGGCTACCTGCCGGCACACGAACGCGGGGCCGCCCAGCACGATCCGCAAGTTGCTCATGTAAACCTTCTTGTCGTGACGGTCATCCCAATAAACGGCGTTGATCAGCTTAATGGTCTTGGTCTTCATTCGGCTCTCCCAAGCGAATCGCGGCGACTCCGGGTTCAAGGCGTCGTCCGAAAAGCCTTGTTCCGATTTTGGGAGCATTCTAGCCTGCTCCGATAATCGGGCCAATGGAAAAATGACCCATACGCCCGAATACGACGTATTGCGTGCCGAACTCCGAGCGACGCGCCGAGCGTGCCCAGCTCTCTCAGCGCGACCTGGCGTCACGGCTTAAGGTTCCGCATAGCTGGATCGCCAAGGTCGAGAGCGGCGAACGGCGAATCGACCTCGTGGAGTTTTGCTGGTTTATCGCGGCGTGTGATCTTGATCCGGTTCGGCTTTCCGAAAAGCTGATCCGGCGGATCATCCGAAGAGACGCGACGCGGTCAGCGAACGGAGGGCGTCGCAAATGACCCCTCTCAATGAGGCCTCTCGGGCAAACTACTGTTGTCCGCCTTTCAGATGCCGTCGGTTGCCAGCATGGTGTCGCGAAAATCGAGCATCACCAATGCATTTGTCAATACGCTCATTCCGCAAATCCCGCCGACCGTGGAGGAAATCGAGCAGGCGTTGACGGTCCTGGCGATGGACCCGGCGGATGTCCGCTGTGCCTATTGCGGCGATGCGAAGACGGAGTGGGATCACTTGCGTCCGCTCGTCGTGAAGCAGCGGCCCACAGGCTACATCACGGAAATCGCAAACTTGGTTCCGGCGTGCGGCAAATGCAATCAGAGCAAACGCAACGCGGAGTGGCGGATTTGGATGGCGAGCAAGACAGCACCACGTTCCCAGACCGCGCGCGGTAAGCCGGATGTAGCCCATCGCATGGCAAGGCTGGAGGACTACGAGCGCTGGAAAGTGCCAATCAAAATCGAATTATTTGAAAAGATCCTGGGAGCCGAAGACTGGGCGGCGTATTGGCAGTCTTGGCAGAGGATCAACGATGATCTACGTGAGTGTCAGCGCATTGCCGATGGGTTGCGAGACAAGATTGCCAACGCAATCCGCGGACGACGATGAATAACTCGCACCCCTAAAACCACCCTCCCCGGCAGCCTTGCATCACTGCCGCTCCTTCAATCGCTCCAACGCCTCTTTTGCCTCATGCGTCAGCCAGGCGTTCGGAGCACCGGAAGCCAATTTGGCGAGCAGCTTGTTTGCCTTGTCGGTGTGCGTGCTTTCGAGCACCCAGATAGCCCGCGATAGGGCGTTTGCCCACATCGGCAGCGGCCGGCCCGGCTTGGGCGCCTGCTCGCAAATGGCCAGCGGAGCGCCGTCGGACTTCCGGTGAAACGTCATTCGAATTCGCTGCCCTGGCAGCAGCGGCGCGATTCTTGATCGACGACCGCTTGACCGTTTCATCGCCGCTTCTCGAACGCGAAAGTCGGCATGATCCAATTGTCCAATCCACTGCTCAACCGCCTTTGCGTCGTAGACCGCCGCGGGCTTGAGCATTCGCTGAATCAATTCCGTCGCCGAGGTTGGGTCTTCGCTCAATTGCCATGCAGCCCGCCAACCCTTGGCGTCATCTTGCCCAACAAGCTTGCGCCACAGTTCATCCAGTTTGTCAGTTGCAAGTGTGGAATGAGCCAAATTGGGAACTCGCCACAACAAAATCGTTCCATCGGGCATGCCGGTCGCCAGGCGACTGCCATCCGGGCTGAAGGCGAGTGCGGTCGCGGGACTGCCATAATTCTGGGTGACCGGTGGACGAAACGGAACATCGAACGTGTGGACAACCTTGCACGAAGGAAATCCCAAATGTTCACTCCATGTGGATCGGCGATCGCCAGCCATCGTCCGTTGGGGTGAATGGCGATTCGTCGCGGCCAGGTTCTTGTGAGCGGATTGCGTTGGAAGAGGAGTCCGGAATTGGGGATCGGCGCCATTGGTCCTTCGGCGTCGCCGGCGCCGTCCAGGGAACTCGACTCAGCAGCGCTCCGGTTCGGCCGTCCCAAATTCGAATGTCCTCGGCGTCACGCGGCCAGTACGAAAACGCACGATTGGTAACGCCGCCAAGCCCCGCGACCAGTCGGCCGTCGTAGGTACAGACGAATGGACCGTCCATCGCTCCGGCAAGCTCGAATAACTCCTTCCCGGTGCGGCCGTCGAATGCTTTGCCCGCAACAAACAGCCGTTCCCTGGCCCGCGACCAGGCACTCTGCGGCCTGTCGGCGACTGGACGGTCGGACCCAGATTGTGCCAGGAATTGTCCGCGAGATTCCATCGCGCAAGATATGGATTGAACCCTTGAACCGACCCGTCTGCCTCGCCGTAGGTAACGAACACGGATTGTTCATCCCGCGAAAAGCCGACCAAGCCAATTCCCGATTGCCGGCCGGGATTCACTTTGATGGGTGGCAGCGACCGACTTGCGATTACTTTGCCAGAGCTTGTGTCAATCACCTGGAGTTGTTCCGACGGATCCTTGACGCCGCGAGAAGCGATGACCAGTCGATGGCCGCCTGATGTGAGATCAAAACTCGGCGGGCCGACCGCACCGAAGCAGAAGCCACCTTGGATTTCCTCATCTAAGTATGGAATCGACTTGCTGACCGGCCATTCGCCCAGTTGCTTGGCCGTCTCGGTATCCCAAATCCGCACGGTGTCATCCGCTCCGCCGGAAACGAGTCGCTTGCCGTCATCCGAAAACACGAGGCGACGGACCGCATCGGTGTGGCCGATGCCAGTGATTCCGGCCAGATCGGTTTCGCGGTCTTCAAATCGTACAGGCGCCACCGGCGATCGAGATCAAGACATCCGCTTGCCGTCGCGAGACCAATGCGGATGCCCAAGCCTGTGCGCTCAACGGGAATTTGGCATAGCCTTTGGCCGGCTCGCCTGCGTTCCAGCTCCACGCCTTCAGTTCCCGGTGTTCCCCCTTGCCGGCGATATAGAGCAGCGTCTTCCCATCTTCCACGAACCCGATCGTGCTTCCATATGAAAATCCGCTGGTAGTCGCACGGAAGCGTTTCCCCCATCCGCGACACGATTGGCCCGTACGGCGGGACTTTCGGACAGGAGTAGCTTGCCGTCAGGAGTTTCACTGGCAAATCCGCCAGCACCAGACAGTCGCCGCTCCCAGTGGACCTTGAGCGTGTCCCGGTCAAGGCATTGCAACAGTAACTGATTAGAGGTTCCGCAAGTGAACAAGACGCTCTTGCCATCCGACTCAAGTATGCGTGTCGACCAAGATCCACCCGTATGAGAAAAATCGAACCTCGGAATCTGGGTCGACCCCAACTCCTTGCCCGCATTGACGTCCCACAATTTCATGCTGAACGTCTGCACGTCGTTCGACAACCGTTCGTTCCCCGTCCCGACCAGGTAGCGCCCGTCCGGAGAAATCGAATAGGTTCGAAAGGCCGTGTCGACCATGGGGCCAAACTTGGCGACGAGTCGCCGGCGCTTTAAATCCCAAACTTCCAGAAGAACAGGCGACGACCAACTGATCGGCCGGCGAACGATCAATCCCCGCTCGCCGTTCCGAGAGGGAAACGCTTGCCATGCGGGTTCAGCTGGCAACGTCTCCGAACGGAGGAATCGACCCGTTTGCCGATCGAAGACCAGGATGTAGATGCCATAGCGCAAACAGGAAATGGTCTTGTCGTCGCCCGTTGACAGGAGTTGGTCGGGAAATTTCGTGAAGTGCATCTTCCCGAACGCTGAACCGCTCCCGGCGGAAGCAGGTCGCCGAATCGATCAAACCGTTGTGCGGCTGGTTCGGCGGCGCTGACGCGGAATCCGCCGAGCATCAGAACAACAAGGACAAACGGAATCGGTCGCATGGCGAAGACTCCATTCCAATGTCGCCGAGCTACAGGGACTGTCTCATGTAGATGATATTCAAACGTTATGTCTTGCTAAATGTTTGTCGCTTGATCACTCCCTGGATGCTGCGGAGCGGGTGCCGCCGGACCAGTTCGAAATACGTGTCGGGGAGTTTTGCCGATCCCCGCGGCGACTTATTTGGAGTCATGATTCCTTCGTCCGTTTCGAGTCGATCGTCCGTGGCCCAGGTGTTCGACATTCGCAAACTCGTTGCGGCGAAGTCCGGCAGAGATTTTCTGACAACAATTTGCCAGATTGACTTACCTTTCCGCTACCTCGCCAATATGTACTGGTGGGCGCTGGTGCGCCTGCGCCCGGCCCAGGACGATGACCCGAAAATAGACATTTTCGGCCACGATCCTCGACGGATGACACAAAATGTCACACTTTGTCACACTAAAAAAAGATACTACCCGTGCTGTCTCCCCCTCCGGCGTCCAATAATGTCTATTTTCGGTTGGCCCAGAAAAGGATGTTTGATCCGCCCCCTTCGGCGATAATAACCTTTTCCCCGCTCACCGAGATTTCCTGGCACCGATCCTCCCATGATCCGTCAACTCTCCTTCGCTGCTCTGCTACTCGCCGGTCCCGCTTTTGCCGCGTCGCCGCCGGTGTCGGCTCTCGCCTATCACCCGAACGGCAAGCTGCTCGCCGCCGGCACGCATGGCGAGGTCGTCATCATCGATGCGAACACGGGCGATGTGCGGGCACGGCTTGCGGGACAGACCGCGCGCGTGACCGCGATTGCCTTTTCGCGCGATGGCAAGCGACTGGCCGTCGCCAGCGGCGAGCCGGCCAAGTCGGGAACGGTCAAGCTGTACGCGGTCATGGAGGCGGGGCCGAAGTTTGAACCGAAGGGCGACATCACCGGCGCGAAGGACGTGCAGTATGCGCTCGACTTCGCCCCGGATGGCAAGACGCTTGCCGTCGCGGGGTACGACCGAATCATTCGCTTGTGGAATACGGACGCCGCGGCAAAAGGGGACAGGGCCCCCAAAGCCAATGGGTCCAGTCCCCTTTTGGTCGCGGAGTTCAAGGACCATAGCGACACGATCTATTGCGTCGGCTTCTCACCCGACGGCAAGTTGCTCGCCTCGGCATCCGCGGATCGCACGGTGAAAATGTGGAACGCAGCCACCGGCAAACGGCTGTACACGCTCGGCGATCCGACCGATTGGGTTTACGCACTCGCCTGGCATCCGGACGGCAAGCACGTCGCCGCCGCCGGCGTCGACAAAAGCATTCGCGTCTGGGAAGTGAATGCGGAGAGCGGCAAGCTCGTGCAATCGGTCTTCGGGCATACCAAGCCGATCACGAGGATTGCCTATTCGAAGGATGGGAAATTCCTCTACTCCATCAGCGAAGGCAAGAGCCTCAAAAAGTGGGACGCAAACAAGCTGGTGGAAAAGCTCGTCTTCCCGCCGCAGCCGGACACGATGCTCGCGCTCGCCGTACGCCCCGATGGGAAGCAGGTCGCCCTCGGACGGTATGACGGTGTGCTGCAACTGATCGATGCGAATACCGGGAAGCCGATGCGTCAGCCGTTGCCGGAAAAGCCGAAGCCGCCGACCGTGAGCAAGATCACCCCAGACTTCGGCCAGCGCGGCAAGACAACCCAGGCGACACTCGAAGGCCAGCATTTCGACGGCAACATCAGCGTGACCACAAATGTGCCCGGCGTATCGGTCGCGGTGAACGGCACCGGCTCGAAGCGGCAGCTTGAGATCACAGTCGCGAAGAACGTGTCGCCGGGGCCGGTGGCGCTGACGGTGAAGAGCGCTGTCGGGGTCGGCCAAGCCAATCAACTTCATCGTTGATCGCTACGCATCGACGACCGATGCCGCGTCGATCGATTCGGCCCGCCAAGGTCAGGCGGTGACGTTGCCGGCGACGCTCGTCGGCACAATTGATCGCGCTGGTCAAGCGGACTACTTCCGTTTTCCGGCGAAAGCCGGTCAGGAGATCGGCGCACAGATACTGACCGCTGTAGTGGGCTCGAAGCTGGATCCCGTATTGGTGTTGACCGATGCCGATGGCCAGGTGCTCGCGGAAAGCACGAACGGCCTGCTCGGCTACGTCTGTCCTGTGGCTGGAACATACGCGATCGGCGTCCACGACCGAGATTTCCGCGGCGCGAAGAACATGTTCTACCGGCTGCATGTGGGCGACATCCCGATCGTGACGAGTGTGCAGCCGATGGGAATTGAGCGCGGCAAAGAGGCGATGGTGACGCTGGTCGGCGTCAATCTGCGTTCGAAGACTGCAATGGTCAAAGTGTCCGCGGAAGCGGCGGTCGGATCGCGCTTGCCCGTACCTCACGCGGAGCGTGCGGGCGAAAAGCCGCTCGGCGATGCGAGCGTCATTGTCGGTGAGTTCCCGGAATCGGTCGTAAAGAATGGCCAGGCATCCATCGCGACGCCGGGCACGGCGAACGGCGTCATCGCCAAGCCCGGTGAAACGCACATGATTCGCTTTGCGGCAAAGCGGGGGCAGCGCCTCCTCATCGAAGTGAACGCCCGCCGATCGGGCTCGCCGCTCGATTCGGTGATTGAAGTGCTCGACGCCAAGGGCAAGCCGGTCGGCCGCGCGACGTTGCGTTGCACGGCCCGCACCTTCGTTGTCTTCCGCGACCACGATTCGGCCGCGCCCGGCATCCGCATTGAAAACTGGAACGAGCTGGCGATGGACGATTATGTCGTCATCGGCAATGAGGTCTTGCGCATCGTGCAATTGCCGCTGAACCCGGACGCGGATTGCAGTTTCTACGCGGTCAACGGCAAGCGGCTCGGCTACCTCGGCACGACGCCCGCCAGCCATCCGCAAGGACGCCCGTCTATAAGGTTGAAACCCATCCCTTTGGCACGACGTTTCCGCCGAACGGGCTGCCGGTGTTCAATCTCCACTATCGCAACGACGACGGCGGACCCGGCTACAGCAAGGACTCGCGACTCTTCTTCGATCCACCGGCCGACGGCGAATACATCGTTCGCATCGGCGATGCCCGCAACGAAGGCGGACCGAATTTTGGCTACCGTCTCACAGTGCGTCCGCCTCGGCCGGACTTCACCGTCAGCTTCAATCCGACTGCGCCGAGCGTGTGGAAAGGCGGCGCCATTCCCATCGACGTGACGGTCAATCGCATCGACGGTTACGATGGGCCGGTGCAGGTGAAGCTCGAAAACCTGCCACCGGGATTGGAAGCGCCGCCAACGTTCATTGAGGGGGGCCAGCAATCGACGAGCTTCGCGCTGTACGCTACGCCGCAAGCGGCGAATTCGCCGGCGAAGTCCTCCCCGCTCAGGTTGACGGCGCGGGCGACGATTGCCGGTAAAGAAGTTATCCACGAAGCGAAAGGCGGGCTTCCGAAAGTCGTTGAGCCAGGCGACCTGGTCACAATCACCGGGGTTAGCGATCTGACAATTCACCCCGGCAGCGAAGCGCGCATGAAGGTGAAGATCGAACGCCGCAATGGCTTCAAGGGCCGCGTGCCCTTGGATGTCAAGGGTTTGCCGCACGGCGTTCGCGTGCTGGACATTGGCCTCAATGGCATCCTGATCACCGAGCGCGACACGGAACGCGAAGTGGCGATCTACGCCGAGCCGTGGGTCAAGCCGATGGAGCACCCGTTCGTCGTGCTTTCCCGCCGCGAAGGTAAGAACACGGAACACGCGGCCAAGAGCGTGTTGTTAAAGGTCAAGTAAGGAAAGCGTCTCGCTTGCCTGAGCACGCGGCATCGGCGACGGGCGTAGCTGGATTCGCCAGAATTCAGCAGCTTTGCCGGTTCCGAGCGCTGAATTCTGGCGAATCCAGCTACGCGGAATCTTGCTGATTGACTGGCCAAAAGCATACCGGCCCCCTCGCGAATTGCAGCCCAGCGCCGGCACGGAGTTTGCCCGAGATTAAGGAGATGAGCAACGGGAAAGCCCAGGAGGTTGCCGACATGAAGGGCACGACTTTACGCTTGAACGAGTTCGAAGACCGGACTACTCCCGCCATGAGTTCATTTGGTGGAACCAGTCTGCTTGCGTCTTCGGCCGCTGCACAATTTCAACTGCCCACGATCGCCGCGCCATCGTTCACAATGCCGACATTCACGATGCCGACGTTCGCAGCGCCAGATCTCTCAGCGCTAATGACGTCGATTTCGAATCAGATTTCATCGTTGGTCGCGTCGATCAATGCGATGGTCGCTAGTTTCGAAGCCTCGATCGCAAGCATGCCCGCATTCTCGCTGCCGGCCTTTACCGGCTCGTTCAGCCTGCCGGCACTCTCGTCGGGTGTGCCTGCGACGACACCGGCGCCGGTTACCCCGGCGGTCCCCGTGACGACGCCAAGTACGACTCCAACTCCGGGCAATGGATTGCCATCCACCGTTCCGAGCGCCGGCACGGGCCTGCCGTCGATCACACCAACGCTGCCCACGGTCCCGACCGTCGGTGGAACGACGACAGGCAGTACGCTGGGGACGAGCACGAGTCCATCTGGACTGACTAGCCTGAACTCCGGGCTAACGCCCGGGACATCGCCGATGTTGACGGGGCTATTTCCCAGCGTTGGACCGTCCACGACGACTGACCTGAATGGGCTAACCCCGATTACCAGGTAGCCCGATTTGTTTGAACCGGAGTGACCGGGGAGTTTAGCGGTCGGAATCCCGAGCCGAGTGGATCAGTCGAACGGCCATAAACACCGATACGACATAACCGAGAACGCCAAAAACGGAGGTTTCATAAATCAGCGGCGGGGTCTTCATGCTCCAGAGCATCGTGGATCCCAGGATGAGCGCGGCGGAAATGATCCCGCGAACCAGCCGATTGACCGATCGCTCGGCTCCCTTGAGTTCATGGTGAATGTCGAGCTTCCCCTCGCGGAAGCGCTTAATGATCTCGTCGAGTTCGCGGGGCAGGTCGGTGAGGAATCGGTCCCAATCGCGTGCCGTGCGCTGAACCCGACGTCGCATTCGCTTCCACAGCCGGCCGACGCCATGCTCGCGAACGAACAGATTGATGACCTCCGCCAGACTGAATTTCGGATTCAATTGTCGGGCGCTTCCTTCGAGGACCACGAGGGTGCGCAACAGCAAGGCGACATCGGGAGGAAGCAAAATGCCAAAACGGCGGATGATGTCCGTCATCCGATTGAGGGCAGCGCTCAAGTCGAACTCGTTGAGCGGCTGATCGGCAAAGTCCTGGACGAAATCCGCAACCTCGGCGCGCAGACCGGCCGGGTCGGTCGGTGGCGATGAGCCGAGCGTGACAATCGTATCGGTGAGTCGAATCGCGTCGCGATGATAGACCGCCACGATCAGCGCTTCGAGCTGATCGCGAAGGTCTTCATCCAGTCGGCCAACCATGCCCGCATCGAGGATGCCCAGCACGCCGCCCGCGAGAACGAGGTAATTCCCCGGGTGCGGGTCGGCATGGTAGAAACCGTCCTGGAAGATCATCTGCAAATAAACGCGGGCGGCGTGCAGGGCCAGATCTTCCGGCGTGATTTCCGCGAGCGGCGCCGCCTTGATTTCCAGGCCGCGCATGCCTTCGAGCAACTCCATGGTCAAAACGCGCCGGCTCGAAAAATCGGCAAACGGAGAGGGGAAATGGACGTTGAGCTGGTCGGCGAAATTCCGGCAAAACGTGGAAAGGTTGCGGCGCTCGGCCGTGAAGTCGAGTTCGCGATTCAGCACCTTGCGGAACTGGCGCACCGTCGCCACGGGCCGATAGGCCTTGGCCGGCTCGTAATAGCGTTCGGCCAATTCCGCGAGGCCGGCGAGCAAATCGAGATCGCGCGCGACCCGGTCGGAGATGCCCTTGCGCTGCACTTTGACCACGATGCGCGCGCCGTCCTTCAGCCGCCCCGCGTGGACCTGGCCGATCGACGCCGAGGCGATCGGAATCGGGTCGAACTCGTCGAACAATTCCTCGGGTGGCAGGCCGAGTTCGGCGATAATCGTCTCGCGAACGACCTCGGGCGGATCGGGGGGTGTGTCGGTTTGTAATTTGGCTAACTCGTCGGCCAGGGACGGCGTGACGATATCGGGCCGTGTGCTCAGCACCTGGCCAAACTTGATGAACGTGGTCCCCAGTTCCGTGAGGGCGAGCCGGATGCGCGCTTCGTGCGAGACATTGGCGATCTTCTGGAAGCCGGTGGGCGTGAGATGTTTGCGAAACCATTCCGTGTGGCGAATACCCGCCAGCCAGTCGGCCAGCCCGTACTTGGCGAGAACGCCGACGATCTCCGCCAGCCGGCGGCCATTCTGCTCCGTGCGAATCAGGCGGTCAACGAGCATCTGCTCAGATTAGCGGACGGAGAGCGATTCCGCTATAGCGGCCACAGCTTGCTCGAAATCGGTCCTTCGGCGGTCTGCCGGAGAGCGGCACTGACGTCCTGGCAGTCCGATTCGGCTCAGAAGTCAGCGGATCAACCGGGTGAGCCGGGCCGTGCTGAGCCAGCGCTGGCCGGCGAAGTCAAAGTTACCCCCGTTGCGGACCTTGCAGACGACGACGCTCTCGGGTACCGCGGCAATGCACTCGTCCTGATCATCAAAAAACAGATCCACTCCATGTGCACCGCACAGTTCCCCCTTCGCCTCCAGCGACGAGGCAATCACCAACTCATCGTATTCGATCCCCCACTCCCGGAGGCCCGCTTCAGTCGCCGTGCGGCGGTCCGGATCGCGGTAGGTCAGGACGATCACCTGGTGCCCCGCGGCGCGGAGAGCGGACGAAAGCACCGCGAAGAACCCCGGGCACTCCGAGATCGTGCCATCGATGTCGAGCGCCACCTTCATCCGTGTCGCCCCCTTATGACGTCGAGGCTTGACATCGCATGCCACTTCTCAATCGCGCTGGCCCGCGCTACGACAGTAACCCGACCCAGTACGGGCGGAGAAAGACATAGTCCGCGCACACCCAGGCAAAACGTGACCCAGGGGAGAACAGCCGGTCCAATCCCCGTTGTGGAGCAGGAGCGTGGCACGAGCAGCAAGAGGACCGAGCGACACGTCTTCCGGTCCGTGTGTATTCACCTATTGGACTTTATGGTTGCGCTTCCTAAACGTGTAGGCGCCGGGAGTCGGCCAGCCATCGACCTTGGAGATGGGAGTTCTGAATTCATCGAACTCTTCGAAGAAGTACAGTAAGTCGGAAGGCTTGTATCGGCCGCACACAAGAGCATCAATTACCCTTTGCCTGTAGTCCTCAAGTTCGGTCCGGGTTGAAAAATCGATGATTTGATCGCGCGGCAGCGGCTTCCCCGATGCCACGGTGTTGAAATCCGCGAATGCAGCAATACCAATTGTGGGATCAAGCATTATGGAGCGCCGGTGCGATACCACGAAAACCTGGCAATGATTACCAACAGCGCCGCCGTCCCAACCCACAAATCTGAACTCGACATCGTTTCCCGTGGCATTTGCTCGCTTTAAGAACAGATAGTAAGTCAGAATTGCATACTTGTTACAGCTCAGTCTCTGTTCATTCAACAAATCCTGGAATCCCAGCTTTGTGCAGCACCCGTACGGCGCCATCGAATAGGCAACAAAAGCACTGTATAAAGCAAACAACTCAGAGTCCGACAACTCGGAGAGTGAGTCGTGATGGGATTCTTCCGCCCACCTTCGAAATTGCGGATACAAGTCGTCCACTTTCTTTGGGTCCATTCGGATTTCTCGGATATCGCTTTCAGTTAACACCGGGAACAGCACGGTATCGTCTTCTTCGACCTTCTCGTCCTGTTCAACCTTGTCGTCTCCTTCAATTTTCTCGTCGTGATCAACGCAACCAGCAGCAAAGGCGAAGAGTATACACAGAGGACATAGAGCATGGCGCATGCTGGTCTCCTGTGACCAAAAGGCCTAACGCAAAAAAAATCTCTGCGGCATGCTCCGGGGCAGGACGCTTGACAGATGGCTGAGACGTCGCCCGAGGCGTTCCGCAGAGATTCTGGTTGAGGGGAGCCTTTGTCAGCGACCAATGAGACGTCGATGCCGCGGTCCTTGTTGGGGTTGATTATCCGCGAGCCCCGAGCTTCGCAAGCGAGGTTCTGTGGCGTTCGCGGCGAATGGGTCATCAGGGCGGCGGTTTACGACGGTTAATTCGACGCTGATTTCGCCTGTAGTGCGCAGCGTATGGGACCGTTTGGAAAGAGTCGGCCGCTGCATTCGAGTTGAGCGTGGGATTCAAATCACGCAAAGATCTGCCTTGCCACGGTCCCGGCCACGTCGGTCAGGCGGAAATCGCGGCCGGCGTAGCGGTAAGTCAATCGTTCATGGTCGATGCCCATGAGCGCTAGCAAGGTGGCGTGCAGGTCGTTGATGTGCATGCGACCTTCGGTTGCGCGGATGCCAAATTCGTCGGTACCGCCAAAAGTGAATCCCTTCTTCACGCCGGCGCCGGTGAGGAACATCGGGTAACCCGTGATGTTGTGATCGCGGCCGTCGGGGCCTTGAGCCGTCGGCTGGCGGCCGAACTCGCTGCCGAAGAGCACCAGCGTCTCGTCGAGCAAACCGCGAGCTTCCAGGTCGTCGAGCAAGGCCGACATGGGTTTGTCGATGGAATGGCAGCGATCGATCAATCCCTTGTGCAAATTGCTGTGATGGTCCCAACCCGGCTGGCAGATTTCGACGAAGCGGACACCGGCTTCGCACAATCGCCTGGCCATCACGCACTGGCGGGCGAACGAGCCGGCCGGGCCAGGCTTGACGTCATAGCGATCGAGCAGCTTCCGTGGTTCGCGCGAAATATCGAGCAGCTCCGTCACTTTGCCCTGCATGCGGAACGCCAGTTCGTACGACTCGATGATGCCGTCGACCGGGTCCGGTGCGCCGGGCCTCGCCGCGAGATCGCGGTTCATCGCCTGGATCAGGTCGAGTTGTTTGCGCTGGAGTCTGGTCGCCGTTTCGGGCTTGAGGTTGGGCAGATAGCCCTGATCGTTGATGCGTGTTCCCTGGTAGTGCGCGGGCAGGAAGGCGCTACCGTAATTGACCGCCCCGCCGAACTGCGGCGGCGGGTTGATCGTGATGTAGCCGGGCAGATCCTGATTCTCGGTGCCGAGGCCATAGAGCAGCCAGGCCCCCATGCTGGGACGGGTGAGAGCCGCGTTGGCGCTGCCGGTGTGCAGTTGCACGACCGCCTGTGGGTGGGCCGGCGTATCGGTATGCAGCCCGCGAAGCCAGCACAGGTCATCCGCGTGTTTGGCGATATTCGGCAATAGCTCGGAGAACCAGCTACCCGTTTCGCCGTACTGCTTGAACTTGAATTTCGACGCGGTGAGCGTGCCGCCGCCGGGCCCGACCTTGCCGCCGTTCTTCTGGAGTTGCGGCTTGTATTCGATGGTGTCCACCTGGGAGATAGCCCCCTGCATGAACACGAAGATGATGCGCTGGGCTCGTGGCTTGAAGTGCGGCTGCTTCGGAGCCAGCGGCTTGGGTGCGGCCTTTGCGGCTGATTCTCCAAGAAGGCCCGCCAGGGCGAGATAGCCAAAGCCGGCACCAGCCGACTTGAGGGCATCGCGACGAGAGAGTGGGAACACTTTGATTCTCCATGCATCTTCGTGGGATAGGTTTCCCGGCTGTCTTTAGGTGGGATAGGCCTCCCGGCCTGTCTTGGCTTGCGGGGTCGAGCAGCTTGCCACTGACAGGTGAGACAGGCCGGGAGGCCTATCCCACATGACAGGAGGCCTTTCCATCGATCGACTATCGCACGAACCGAAACTCCGCTGAGCCATAAATCGCTTGAACAAATGCCATCCAAGCTGCCGTTCGGGCGTCCTTCGGGTGAACGGTCTGGCCGCCGGCTGGGTCCGGATTGTTCTTTTTCTTTGGGGGCGCAGGCTTCGGCGCTGCCGCAGGGCTGGGCTCCTCCCGGTAGGCCGACTCGTATTCGCCCAGAAACGCTCGGGCGCGATTGATCTCTTTATCGGTTGGCCGGCGGGCGAGCGTTCGCTCGTAGGCCGCTTCGATTCGGGATACGTCATTCGTTTCATTGTTATCGAGCAGTTTCTCGGCCAGGATCAGCGACTGTCCGCGGACGAACGATGAATTCAACATGAAGAGCGACTGTGCCGGCACCGTCGTCGCGTCGCGCTTACCGGTCACGAGCGATTGCTCGACCGGATCGAACGCTTCCAGAGCGTGCGGCGTCACGCCGCGTAAGAGCGGCAGGTAAATGCTCCGGTGCGTGGTGCGGTCGGCCTGATCGTTGATCTTGCGGGCGGCCGGGCTATTGTCCGACATTTCCACCATCTGGAGTTCGGTGGCAGGAGATGGACCGGGCCGACGCAGGTCGAGCGTGCCGGCGGCGAGAAGCATGGCGTCGCGAATCTCTTCCGCATCGAGACGCCGCGGAGTGTGCCGCCAAATCAGCTTGTTGTCCGGATCGATCAAACGATGCGAAGCCGGCGCACCAGATGCAAGCTGATAAGCCCGACTCAGGACGATGGTCCGCACCAGTTTCTTGATCGACCAGCCGTCGTCCATGAATCGATTGGCGAGGTGATCGAGCAACTCACGATTGGACGGCTCATCGCCATTGACGCCGAAGTTGTCGACCGTGCTGACAATGCCCCGACCGAATAGATGCTCCCAGACCCGATTGACGATTACACGCGCGGTCAGCGGGTTTTTGGCGCTGGTGAGCCATTCGGCCAATTCCAGTCGGCCGCTATGTTTCGGATCGACCCGAGCGGCGCCGGGCACTTGAAACGCGGTGAGGAATCCGCGCGGTACCTTGGGGCCCAATTTTTCGGCTTCGCCGCGAATGCGCACTTGAGTATCGGCGATTTTCTTTGCGTCGCGGACGCCGTGAACGGCATAGCCGCGTGATGCCGGATCGCTCAGCGCTTGCAACTCTGCCTGGAGCTTCTCGTACTTAAGCCGGAATGGCCGTTGTGTGGGCTGACCGTTCGCCGCTCGCTTGAGCCCCTCCGGAGTGCCGCGAATCTTATCCCACGCCTTCTTCGCTTCGGCGACCCGCGCTTTGAGCTTGGCGACCTGGTCGGCAGGTGGAGGCGGCGGGGTCGTGCTCAGGGGTAGGAGCATCGACGGATCGTAATAATCGAGCCCACCGCCGCCCATCTTGTTGCGGACGCCGGCGCAATTGTCCGTGCTCGTGAAGATGCCGGCCAGTGCGTAGTAGTCGGTGGTCGGGATGGGATCGAACTTATGATCGTGGCAACGGGCACAAGTGACCGTCAGGGCGAGGATCGAGCGCGAAACGGCATCGATCTGCTCGTCCACGTTGTCCATCGTGAAGCGAACCTTGAAGCGCTGGTTGACATCCTTGACTCCGAGGGCCAGGAAGCCGGTGGCAATGAGCAAACGATCGCGGTCGGCGTTCGACTTTGCGGGCAACAGATCGCCGGCAATCTGTTCGGTGACAAAGCAGTTGAACGGTACATCGGCATTAACCGAATCGATCACATAGTCGCGATATTTCCAGGCGTGCGGGTAGGGGATATTCCGCGACGGGCCGGTCGATTCGCCGTAGCGAGCGACGTCGAGCCAGTGCCGGCCCCAGCGCTCGCCGAATTGCGGCGACGCAAGCAAACGATCAACGATTTCGACGTAGGACGGATTGCCAATCCGTCTATTCGCGTGGGACGGATTGCCAATCCGTCCTACTTCACTGGGCGGGAGGCCGGTGAGATCAAACGTCAATCGGCGAAGGAGGGTGTCCCGATCGGCATCCCCGACCGGATGCAGATTCTTCGCTTCGAGTTTCGCGAGGATGAAGCGATCGAGGTCGTCCCGCGGCCAGGCCACATCTTTGACTGCGGGCGGCGTCGGATTGGTCAATGGCTGCCAGGCCCAATGTTCCCGCTTGAGCCTTTCGTAGTCCGCCCTCTTCTTGCCAATGGAAGTCGGCACTTTGACGGCGGGCCAGGCGACACCATCCTTGATCCACTCCGTGAGGTCGGCGATTTCTTCCGGCAGGAGCGCCGTTCCTTCTGCAGGCATTCGGCGTTTGGCGTTTTTTATCGTCACGCGCTGCAACAACAGACTCTTTGCCGGGTCGCCGGGGACGATTGCCGGCCCGCTCTTTCCGCCGTTCAGCAAGCCGTTGCGATCGTCGACCCGTAAGCCCCCTTTGGCATTGGTGTCTGCCGAGTGGCAATTCGCGCAATGCTTCACGAGGATCGGCCGGATCTTCTTTTCAAAGAACTCGACACCCGCATGGGGACCAGCCGATTGGGCAAAGCTTGTAGATGGATTAAGCAGGGCAGCGATCGCCGAAATGCCAATCGCAAACGCACATCGCATGGGAATCTCTCGATCGGAACAGCGCAGAAACGACAGGAGAGCGTCGTTGGTGAGAAACTGAGATTAACCCAAACGCAGTCGGCTGAAAAGAAAAATCGCCCCCCATCTGGCCTTTCCACCTGGTGGCTGGGGCGCGACGAGTTTCGGATCGCCGTTCGTACTCCGGCGTGCTTGCTTCATTTCCGTCAAACTGCCTGAAGACGCCATGAACACAGCGAAGACCGGCATGGCGCGAAGTGTGGATGCGTCGGCGAGATTTTAGTCCCGGTCGTCAATCTCAGGATACACAAACGGCGTCCGGCAACGCGGGCACATGGCTGTGTTGCCAACCTGTCGTTCTCGATAGCGGATCTTTTGCTTGCACTTTTCGCAGTTGATGTAGAAGTAGTCTGCATCGGGGTCTTCGGTTCGGGGCCGAAGGACATACCAGACACCCGCCATGACGGCGAGCAATTCGACCAAAACGAGCATGAACATTCGACCGTACGGACTCGGTGCCGTGCCGGTAACGTTGATCGATTGCTCCGTCGCTACCAATGGCTTCTCACAATAGAGGCACGGCTTCTCAAATGCTGAGGGAGTGTACCTCGACTCGCGCATGCATTCGGGACAATGCATGTAGCGGAACTTGGATGGATCGCCGATCGACTTGGGGTTACTAGGAGGATAGGTGAGCCATATGGTGAGGGCGATGGCCAATGCCCCCCCACCCAAGATCAAGAGGAGTTTTCGGTTCATCCGCATGCTTCCAGCGTGCGTAACTCGGCAGACGGGCGTTTCGACCAGATAGATGGCCGGCCCACCGATGAGGATGGGCCGGTCCGAGAGCTAGATCAACGCGGGCGATGCAACGAAATTCGTAGCTCCTTAGTAGTTCGCATCGCCGAGATCCGCTTCATTCCGTCCCTCGGAGCGAGTGGTAAGGGCACGCAAGAGCGGAAGCGAGATGCTTTCGCGAATATATGCCACGTGTCCGTCGGCAAACACCATATGGGTTCCAGCCCCGTGGAAACTGAACGCTTCAGCATTAGGTCCGCAGTCGTGTTGGGACCAGACACACCCGTCTCCGTTCGGGTCGGGCGTTGTGGCGGTTGCGAGTTTGTTGTTGTTCACCTTCTTTGACATTCCGGACGCCACGTCCGGACTGGCCCAGCGCCATTGCGAACTGGCCTGACCAGTGACTGCGTCGTAGTAGCAACCGGTTGTGAGAGTGTTGAACAACTTATCGCTGTTGCCGACGTCCTCATAGAACGTGATCGAATTCGAAGTCCCGTCCGTAATCTCCGCGATCGTTGGCAGCCCATACATCGGATCAATCGGACCTGGCGTGAATGTCAGGACGTCAAGCTGAGTCATCTTCGAGGCGGCCACGCCGGCCGGAGCAGCGCCGAAATCCTTGTAATACTGGGCCGGATATTGTTTTCCGGTCAAGGCTGTCTTGTAGTAGTCGCCCGTGCTGGCGCCATCAGTGCCATCCGCGTTGAGTTGGCAGTACGGAACCGAAGTATAGTCCACACATCCTAAACCTTGCGCATCCTTCTTGCCGCCGACGCGATCGCCAGCCAGCGGGTTCGTCGGGCAGAAGAAGATTGGCGGCACGGCCCCGCCAGCCACTTGGTTTTGCGGGCGCGGGGGTCGTTGTACCGGTAGCGCACGTCGAACTGTTCCGCGACACCGCTCTGCTCGATGTAAGGCAAGAGCATGACGTGAGGGCTCTGAAGATCCTGGAGTTTGTGGACCCCTCCGCCCGAATCGAAGAAAATGTGCTCGCCGCCGCGAGGCAGGCCGCCGTTGGCCGACTCAAAATTCAGTGCGGCCAAACCAATTTGACGAAGGTTGTTCGAACACTTCGCCCGATTAGCCGCCTCCCGGACTTTTTGAATAGCGGGGAGCAATAAGCCAATCAAGATCGAAATAATCGCAATAACCACCAGCAACTCGACGAGCGTAAACCCGATCCGGACCTTCCGACGGATGCGAATCATGAGTAGCTCCATGCATAGGTGAAGGAAACCAACAACTTACCCCGCGCGGGGTGTACGAAGCGTGTTCTTATTGGGCCCATGTTCAGAAAGACTGAACGGTGCATGCAGAACGTGTGAAGATCATCGGCCGGAAATTCAGGCACCGCGGCGAATGAGTTGGACGAGTTATTGGCCCGCGGCCGGTCGAGCGGCGTGGCGGTGGTGCCGACCTGTCCCTCTTTGACCGTTGCCTCTTTGAGCACAATTGGTGAACCGGACTTGAATTGTTGAACGCGCCCAGCGATCCGGTATTCGGAGTCCGCATTCAGGTCGAAGGCGACGTCCGGGTCGTGGAATACGCACTCCACCATCACCTTGTCCGAATCCGGTATTTCGAAGTAGATTTTCGGGGCCAGCGGCGGCCGTCCCCGGACGACCTCGGGCCGCACAATCCTTAACTTGCCCCTAACGACAATCACCTTGTTGGCGAATCTCTCATTCGCCGCCGTCGGATCCTTGGCGAATGCGGCCGCCAGCTTCTGAGCCTCGAGTTCAGGGTAAGGGTTCTTGGACGGCGGAATGATCGCCCAGACCAATTGCCATGCCCAATAGCCGAGAAACAGGCTGGCGACGGCAAGAATGGCGTATTGCTTTCGCTTCCGCCAGGTCTCGCGTACTTCATCCGGGTCGCGCTTCGCCTTCTTCTTCCATTTGCCATCTTTCTCCGCTTGTGCTTTCCGCTTGGCTTCTTCCAGTTCGTTGCGCTTGCGGATCTCGGCGGCTTTCTCCTCGAGAGCTTGCATGCGCTTCTGACGCTCTTGCTCCGCGAATTTCCGTTGCTCCTCCGCGTAGGCGGCATCCTCTGGCGATTGGTCTTCGTCGACGGTGATCGCCAAATGCGTGTCCTGAGCGCGGCCGGCCCGCTTCGCGATTTGCGTTCCGGCAATTGGTTCAGCGGCCTCTTCTTCGGCCTCGAGCACCGCTGCTCCGAGATCGATGACGGCGGACGAGTCGGTCACCCGCTCGGCTAGCTGCGTTTCGGCAGCAGGCGCTACAAGTGATTGCGATACCTCGAAGTGGGAGTCGAGCTTCTCCTGGGCGTCGGCCCGAGCGACTCGGGCCGAGCGGTTCTTGGGGTCGATGACCAGTGCCACCGCATAATCCGCGATCGCCTGACGGAAGTTGCCTTGAACGGCCTCGACCATGCCGCGAGTGAGCGAGTAGACGGCGGCATATTTCTTGTCGATGGCGACGGCGTCCGTGTAATCGCTGAGCGCCTCTTGGTGACGGTGCATGAGTTGATAAGCGTTGGCTCGATTCGCCAAGGCCTGCACATCTTGCGGGGCGAGTTCGATCGCTTTCGAGAAGTCTTGAACGGCCTCATCGAGCTTGTTGAGCTTCGAATAGGCGACGCCGCGGTCGCTGTACGCCTTGGCGTACCGCGGGTTGGTTCGAATCGCCTGGTTGAATTCCATGAGGGCCGCTTCGTATTCGCCCTTGCGAATCATGACCCCGCCGCGAATCAGCAACGCGGGAACGAAATGCTTGTCGATACGAATGGCCTGGGCGCAATCGTCCAGCGCCTCGTCAAAGTTCCCCACCAGGCGCGGACCCGGCCGCGCTCCATGCGGGCTTGTGCCGATGTGGGATCCAGTCGAATCGCCTCGGTGAAATCCTGGAGCGCCGACTCGAAATCGCGAATGATCGAATACAGAGTCCCGCGGCTAATGAACGCCATCGCATCCCGCGGATTCAAATCAATCACGCGGCCCAAATCTTCGATCGCCTTCTGGTACGACTCGCTCTGCCGATAGGCGAGTGCCCGCTGATAGAAGACCTCCGGGTTGGTGGCGTCGTAGAGTTCCGCCTGATCGAAATTCGTTACCGCGCCGTCGTAGTCCCCCGTGAGTTGGTAGGCGATGCCTCGGTTCAAGTAACCAACCGGGTTGGTCGGATCGAGCCGAATGGCCTCGCTGTAGTCGGCGAGTGCCGATTCGTAACGGCCTTGCTTGCGGTAGGTGTCGCCTCGACTGACGAACATCCGCGGATTCAGCGGATCGAGCCGGAGCGCCTCGGTGTAATCCGCGGCCGCACGATCCAGGTCGCCGGCGAGCCGGTAAGCGTCGCCGCGGTTGGCATGGGCGAGCGGAAAGTGCGGATTCAGCCGCAGTGCTTGCGTGTAATCGGCAATTGCCCGGTCGTATTCTTCCAGGCCGGCATAGGCGTCGCCGCGACTCTGATAGGCCCATGCCAGCGAAGGGTCGATGCGCAGAGCCTGGGTATGATCGGCAATTGCTTGGGCGTACTCGCCGAGGTCCGCGTAGGCGCCGCCGCGACCGTTGAGTGCAACGACATTTCGCGCGTCGAGGCGGATCGCTTCGCTGAGATCCGAAACCGCCAGTTCGGATCGGCCAGTCAACCGATACACCAAGCCCCGATTGAGTCGAGCCAGAAGGTTCTTCGGTTCAAGCCGCAATGCCTGGGTGTAATCCGTTAAAGCCCGCTCGTATTCGCCCCTATGGCGCAAAGCGTCGCCGCGGTGCACGTATATGGCCGAGGTCGCGAAATCGGACTGCAGAGCCGCCGTGAATTCGATGACTGCTCGCTCGTACTGCCCCTGCTGGGCGAAGACGAGCCCCTGTCGGACGTGCGCTGCTAACTCGCTGGATGTTTCGTGCTGCTTCCCGCCGTAGGCCTCATTCAGCAGCTCCTCGATCGGTTCGGAATGCTCACATAGCCAACGAATTTGTTCTTCGGGGAGGACTCCTTCTCCGAGGTCCGCTCGCGGTGGATGCCCTTCCACAGCTAACTCGAAGGGGATAAACGAAGTGACTAATCCCGCCAAAAGCGAATCGCCGGTCGCCGATCGGGCTTCGAATAAACGCCGTAGCTCCCGATAGCCGTCACGCGAGACATCGCTCGCCATCTGCCAAAGGGCGTACCATTCGAGATCACGTAGCGCGCGCGGATCAGAGGGACTGGTCAGCGCCGCGATCTGACGCAGCAAGTCGTCAACCTCCACATCGCCCTGAACCAGGAGGCCGGCTTTCCGAGCGGCGTGCAATTCCTGCCAGATCGTCTGCCGAAAAGGTGTGGGAGTGTCTCTGAGCTGATCGAAGCAACGGTTTCGGACAATGGAATCGAGAATCTCCTTACCCGGCCGCCCGAGTCGGGGACCGATCGCATCGGCTGCCAGAAGGACTTCGACCGTCAGCCAAGCGCGTTCGACTGCTCGTCGGAGGACCCGTCCGAGGGTGCCGCGGTCGCCGGCGGTCAGCGCGGTCGGGTCGGATGTGTCGAGGTCGGATTCCTCGGAATCCGGACCAATTAGAGATCGAGCCGTCACGAGGCGGCCCTGCAGCCGCCGCAGCGCGAGCATAGCGAGCGCCTGGGTGTCCGACGTCATTACGGCCTCCCGCCGGGTATTGCGATTGACTCGAGTTACCCAAAACCATCTGCCATGCGCCAATCGCGATCCTCAAGGTGCAGAATCTCGATGCCACCGCGGAGCAATTCGGGAATCAAATACGGCACTGACCGATCGAACGCGGAAGGAAGTTGGCTCCCGTGCCGCTGCCAGTCGCGGGTCATGTTGGAGTTCCATCGCCGAGCGCACCGGACGGATGCGGCGGTGGGGGCAGAGTATGAGAACGTGTGTTCAGAAGGTGTTAGTTCGCTGTGAAGACCGCGTGAAGAGACTCAAACGATTCTCTGATGGTGACTTATGTCCATATTCCGTCCGCCTTGCCGGTCCCAGTTCAAAAATAATGGAACCTACCAGCAAATCAGCTGAACGATTGTTGCCGCCTCATTGGAACAATTGGCCCTCCGGCAGACTCCAAGCAAGTGGGAAGTGGTAGACATGACTTACTTGTCGTCCACGGACCTGTTGGATGGCGTTTTTTCCGCAGCCGCGCAAAAAAAAGCTATCCTCCGGTTTATAGGACGCCCGTGCCGACTGGGATTCCGCACTGGACCGCGATGCTCAATCCAAATGAGCTAATCACGTTTCTCTCACGCCATCAGTTCTTGTCCTCAAGCCAGGGCGAGGCACTGAACCGCGAACGGTCGCGGTTTGTGTCTTCGGTACAGCTGTGCGGGGAATTGGTGCAGCGGAACTGGCTAACTCCCTATCAACAAGCCCAACTTCTTTCAGGCAACGGCGAGAAATTGATTATTGGGTCGTACCGCATTCAGTCCCCTCTCGGCGAGGGGGGGATGGGTATGGTGTTCAAGGCGATCCAGCCCAAATTGAATCGAGTGGTTGCCCTCAAGGTCATTCGTCCCCAGGTGCTCGCGGCTCGGCCCGAGATTCTGTCGCGATTCCACCGGGAAGCCCAGGCAATCGCTCAGCTGAACCATCCCAACGTCGTAATCTTATTTGACGCCGATGAAGTCAACGGAACGCACTTCATCGCCATGGAGTATGTCGAAGGGCCGACGCTGGAGAAAATGATTCGGACGCAGGGGCCCATGGCGATCCGCCAGGCCAGCGAGTACATGCGGCAATCCGCTCTCGGCCTCCAACATGCATATGAAGTGGGCCTGGTCCACCGCGATATCAAGCCCTCGAACATCCTGGTAGCTCAGAAAGGGAGTTCTTCCGAGGGCCGCACCTCGTCGATGCGGATGGCCCGGCCGACGCTCGTGACGGTGCGCGATCGGGATCGGATGCAGCAATCGGCGACATCTTCCGCCAAGCTGTCCCAAGGCTGGGGCCAGGTTAAAATCCTGGACATGGGATTGGCCCGCCTGACGGAAGGGACGGACGAAGACCGGCCCCAACAAGAGCAGACGCCGTTGACCAGGGCGGGCGCGCTTTTGGGCACTCCGGACTTCATCGCTCCAGAGCAGGCCCGGGATGCCCGGAACGTCGATATTCGCGCTGATATCTACAGCTTGGGATGCACGTTTTATTACGTCCTGACCGGCAAGCCGCCTTTCCCGGGGGGAACCGATGTCCAAAAGCTGATCCGCCACCAGACGGAGAAGGCCTACCCGATTGAGGAATTGCGGCCCGGCATCCCGAATGAAGTGACCCAGATCCTCAACCGAATGCTCGAAAAGCGTCCGGACGATCGCTATCCGACGCCGCGACAACTCGCCGATGCGCTGGAACAATATGTCAATCCCTGCGCTACCGACGACTCCGATACCCTCCTCGATAGCAGAGACGCCGCCAGTCGCGGAAACGCCCGTACCGATGCCAGCCGACCGTGCCGAGGCGGCGCCACCGCCCCGGATTCCCGTGGCTCCATCGCAACGGGACACGGTGCCAGTTCCGCCCGCCGCGGCCATGCGCGACACGATGCCCATTCCGCCCGCGCTCATGGAATCGCTCCAAGTGGATGCGACGGGTGCGACACGTCCGAACGCAATCACGCGATCGCGGGCGAGCATTTCAGCACATTCGGGAGTCGTCGGATGTGTGGCGTTTTCGCCGGACGGCCGTCTGCTTGCAAGCGCCGGGATTGACGGTCGGATCCGACTCTGGGACGTCACGGGATCGACGCCAAAGGAAGTCGCGATATTTCCGAAACCGGGGGCGGAGTTCCATTCCATTGCGTTCGCTCCGCACGACGACTTCTTGGTTGCCGGTGGAGTGGTGCAGGGAACTGCCCGAATCTGGCGCTGGGACTGGAAGGATGGCAAGGTGGCCGAATGGGGCGCCTATCAAGGCGAGCGGGTCGGCGTATCCGCGATGGCGTTCGCGCCCGATGGCAAGCGGTTCGTGGCCGGCATTGGCCCGTTCGTCGTGGCCTGGAAAGTGAATGGCCGTTCGGCCGGCACCGGCGAGATCCTCAAGGGGCATGGCGGTCGGGTCCGTGCCGTTGCTTGGTCGCCCGACGGCAAACGTCTCGTTTCCGCCGGGGAAAGCCATTATGTCATCGTCTGGGGATTCGGCTGGCTCGGCGCTGCCCAGAAATCGAAATTCCGGGCCCATACGGATGTCGTGACGGGCCTCTCGTTTTCACCAGATGGCCGCCGCCTTGCCATGGGGGGACTCGACAAGCAGGTCGTGCTATGCGATCCCGAGGAGCCGAAGGGAGATACGGGCATATCACTCGTTGGCCATACGCACCACCTCCGCACGGTGCAATTCATGGCCGACGGCACGCTCGTCTCGATCGGTGTGAATGGGCAGGTTTTTGTCTGGGATGCCGCCGCCGCCATACCATTGACGGAATACCAGTTGAGCGAACGTCTGGCAGCTTGCGTCGCCCTGACGGCCGACGGCAAGCATATTGCCGCCGGTGGATCGGATGGGCGGCTGGCCATCTTCGACACGATTCGCATTCCTTCGGCCGCGACCGTCGGTGAATAATCGGTCGGCCCGGCGGGCCCGGGCAGGATTGATCTGAGCCTCAATCGACTTGTCATTACCCATACAATTCTCCGAATCTTCGCGTCATCCCCACCTGGAGAACTCATGCCTTCGCGACTCGCGGCGATTGCGACCCTTTTTCTCGGCGTCGTTTCGCTGGCCCCCGCTCAACAGAAGAAGCTCACTTTCACGGCCGACGAACGGCAAACGGAACTCAATTCTTTGATTCAAGATTTCGTCAAGGCTCGTCGAGAGGCACTGGCCGCCTTGCGGAGCGCCCAGTCGGATGCGGAGCGCAAGTCAGCGGAAAGCCGGATGCCCAAGGAGGCGGAGTACTTGCCACGCGTTCATAAACTCATTGCCGGCGGCGCTCACGACGACATTGCGGCCGAAGCGCTGGCATTTGCAGTCTTCGGATTGAACACGAAAGACAAGCTGGTCTACGACACCTTGTCGAAGCACTTCGTCACGACCGACAAGATTCGACGATTTGTGCAGATGGCAATGTCCGGTGCGCCCGATGTGGCCAAGCCGGTCCTGGAGTCCGTGTTGGCGTCGAATCCCTCCAAGGAACTCAAAGGCATGGCGTGCTTCGCACTGGGTGCGATTGCCTTCGAGAAGGAAGGAACTGGCGCCGCCAAGGAAGCCGAGAAGTATTTTGCCCGCGTCGACCACGAGTTCGCCGACGTGAAAGGCGGCCGCCAGACGCTCGGTGAGATGGCCAAGGGCAGCCTCTACGAACTGCGGCACCTGCAAGTCGGAATGAAAGTCGCCCATCGCCGAGTGCAAAACCCTCAAGGGAGACAAAGCCAGCCTCGCCGACTTGCGGGGCAAGGTCGTGGTGCTCGACTTCTGGGCGACCTGGTGCGGGCCCTGTCGGCAAATGATCCCGCACGAGCGCGAAATGGTGGCGAAGTATAAGGACAAGCCCTTCGCCCTGGTGAGCATCAGCGCCGACGAAGAAAAGAAAGAGCTGGAAGACTTTCTCGCCAAGGAATCGATGCCCTGGACGCATTGGTGGGAGGGTGCGGATGCGCCTATCGTCAAGCAATGGAACATCCGCTTTTTTCCAACGATCTACGTCATCGATGCCAAGGGTGTGATCCGATACAAGCACATTCGCGGCGCCGAGTTGGCCAACGCGGTCGAAAAACTCCTGGCCGAGGGCAAGAAATAGAGCCTAAGCGTCGGCGAGTGGAGGCGAATTGATGCGATGGCTAGTCGTCGGGCTCTTGATTCGATTCGGCATGTTCGGATTGGCGCTCTAGTCCTTTTTTACCCGAAGGACTCTCCCGACTGGATGCCGCGTTCGGAACAGTACGCCATACGCTGGCGCAACACGCTGGAGCAAATCCCGACCCCAGAGGCCGCGGCTGTGAACCGTGAAATCACGGTTCGCCAATTCGCTAATGGCGAATGGGCCTTCGGTGTCTGCCGCGATGGGCGAGGCTTCCAGGACGGCGGCGCGATTGTCGTCAAAGACAGCACAGGTCGGACTCGCGTGTTTCTCGGACCGCTCGGCATCCCCAGTACGCTGGCCGACACCCTCCGCAACACCAATTCACTCGCGGAGTTTTACAAGCACGAGAGTTGGAACATCTTTCAGTACCAGGAAGTCCACTTGCCGTGAAGCCAGTATTGGCCACGCCCGTCAATGCTTCATGAGCGATTGAATCTCGGTCGCCGTCAAGGCACGGCTGAAGACATAGACTTCATCGATCCCGCCTTTGAAGCCCACTCTCGAAACGAGCTGCTTCTCGTTATCGTCGAACTTCAAATTCACCCCAATGTAACGCATGTCGCCAGTCAGCCGGCCGCCCGAATGCCGATTCGAGTCCGTCTTGACCAGGAGGCCGTCGTAGAACAGCGACACGACCTTCCCGCTACGGGTGAAAGCGGCGTGGTGCCATTTATCATCGTTTCGCTCATTGCACCAGCAGAATGCATGCTCCGGTCCGGGGTCATCGTCGTCGCCAACGATGCAGAGGAGATGATTGTCGCGAACGTAAAGATCGAGTTGTGTTCGCCGCTGGCTGTTGCGGAAGGCGAGAATTGTGCCAGCCTTCTCACGCGTTTGGTACCAGGCGGCAACCGTGAATTCGGCCCCTTCGGCGAAGTTGAGGTCCTTGCACTGACTCACGTCAATGTACTGGTCGTCGCGCCCGTCGGACCAATAGGCGTTTCCCTTGTAACCGGGCGCGATCCGCCCAGCCATAAATCGACCATTGTTACCGCGGCCGGTCTCATCAACGACGACTTGCTCGCCCTCGAATTTGTCGAACGACCAGTGCGCCAACATGCCAGGAAACGGGTCTTGCGGCGGTGCGGGCGGCCCCGAATTCACTCGGAGGAGGAAGTAACCGCCGACGAGGATTCCTGTAACCAGCAGAAATCCCAAGCCGGCGACCGTGAGGATGAGAGCGGGATTCGGACCACTCTTCCGTTTCACTCGTCGTCGACGACGGCGCGGAGCATCCTCCAGGTCGGAGTCAAAATGGCGCTTGGGCATGGCGAGCCTCCGGATCGGCCGTGGCTGTGAGTTTGACGCGAGCGGAACGGCGCGAGGTTCTGGATGCCGTTCCTTCATTTCTTTCGAGAATAACGACTCGCGGGTCGGCACGCAATCAAAAACATGTCGTGCAATTCGCGACCGCGGCCGCGACTGATAGGCTTGGGCCGGGTGGTCTCAAAAGCTGTTCGGCACCACGACGCCGTCGTCACGGCCTGCCAGCCAGCGAATGATGTTGGGATCGGTTCCGGTTCGGAACAGCCGCACGGAACCATCGCAAAACGCGAACATCGCGCCGCCAGGATGACGACTGCTAAACGCTTGCGGCGCCGTCCCATTGACCTGCGCAGTGCTTTCATCCACCCACCACATCACATCGCTAATCCAGACTGCTCCCTCGCGCAGTCCGGACATCCCTGGCCAGATGCAGGCCCGCTTGCCAATTCGAGCATCGAATATGCATTCGCCAACGCAGAGCGTGTTGCTGGTGCCATCGGTGATGTCGGTGAATTTGATGGAACTGTTCTGAAACATGACCCCGCCCATATCTTGATCGGGGAAAAAGTACGGGTAGGTGATGGGTCCCGCGACGGCGCGGTAGTTCGACATGGCGAACTGAAGTCGCTCCGGATTGAGGTCCGGCGCGGGATCGGATGGGCAGCGAAATATCACAAGCTTCTGTTGCACATACGGAGCATGCTGGCTCGGCATCGCCGGATTGTTTCCCAGACCGAACACGAGTTGATCGACTTTCGTCTCTCGATGGAGGTTGTCCTGCTCGATGAAAGGGAGAAGATAGGCAGACCAACCCCAGCCAGGGGTGAATCCGGGCGCCGAATACGCGGGGGGTAACGAGCCAAACGCGGACTCCCGGTTGTGCAGTCCCAAGGCGATTTGATGCAGGTTATTGGAGCACTTCAATCGATTGGCGGCTTCCCGAACTTTCTGAACGGCCGGCAGCAGCAATCCGATGAGAAGCGAAATGATGGCGATGACGACGAGCAGTTCGATGAGCGTGAAACCACTTCGGTGGTTGCCGATTCGGCAATTGGCGATTGGACGGCTCGTCATGCCAGCTCCAGTACGGTTCGGGCGTTCTGATCGGGCCTGAGAAATAGAATTGCGGTTGTTCCTGGCTTCAATGATGCAAAGCGATCGCACGAACGTACCGTTCGCGAATCTCCCTTGTCAAGAATAAAACCGCCTGACTTGAATTGGCGACTTTGGACTTGGAGATCCAATGAGACGAAATCGGGCCATGACTGGATTGGAGATGCATCGATGAATCGCTCCCCGTCTTTCTCCATTCGGAGCGCCACCATGGCCGACTTGCCCGCGATCCGCGACATTTACAACCACTACGTCCGCACGTCGACGGCCACGTTTCAATTGGAGCCGGACACAGAGGCTGAGCGACTGAGTTGGTTCCGCGACCATGGCGAGAAACATCCTGTCGTGGTGGCCGAAGCGGATGGCGAAGTCGTCGGCTGGGCCTCGCTCTCGGCGTGGAACAAGCGATGCGCGTACGCAGCATCCGTCGAAGCCTCGGTGTATATTCGCTCGGACAATCAGCGCCGCGGCATCGGTAAGTCATTGCTCCTGGATTTGATTGCTCGGGCACGCGCTCTCGGTCATCATGTCGTGATCGGGGGCGCCTGCACCGAACACCCAGGCAGCATCGCCCTTCAAGAGCGCGTCGGGTTTGAACGCGTCGCTTGCTTTCGCGAAGTTGGCTACAAGTTTGACCGCTGGCTGGATGTCGTGTATTTGCAGATGGTCCTCTGATCAATCGGCATCTGATTCGCACCCAAGAATAAGCCCCTGAGGAGTCCTCATCATGGCAACAACCGCCGAGCTGGCCCGCAAACATTGCCTACCTTGCGAAGGCGGAATCCCCGCCCTGTCAACCGAAGAGATTCAGAATCTACTCACGCAAACGCCGGACTGGGCGCTGACGGCCGACGGCAAGCGGCTCACGCGCTCATGGCGAGTCCAGGACTTCATGACGGGCCTGGATTTCTTCCGCCGGATCGGCGACATCGCCGAGGTGGAGGATCATCATCCCGATCTGCACCTGGTCGGCTACCGCAACGTGACGATCGAGATTTGGACGCATGCCGTCGGCGGGCTCACCGAGAATGATTTCATCCTGGCGGCACGGATCAGCGAACTACCAGTCGAACTCAAGGCGTGATCCGGTACCTACAATCAGTTCATGTTCCATCTGCTGCCGTTGCTCGAATCGATCAAGTCCCGTGTCCGCCCGCCGGTTGTCGTCGTGCTGGGCTCCCCCGGCCAGGCTGCCGACCTTTGTTCCGGCATCGGTGACATGGAAACTGTCTGTTACCAGATGGACCTGCATCAAGCGGACAAACTCAAGCAGCACTTGCAGGAACTAGGCCTGTCGGCAACGGTCGAAACACATCCCGATCTCTGGGACCTGCCGGCCCGGTTCAACACCGCCTTGTTCCCCGTTGCCGCCCACGGCGAGCGTGAACTCAAGCTCGATCTGCTCGAACAATCGTTCCATGTTTTGGCCCAGCGGGGATTGCTGATTTCACTCTCGGAGTACCAGGCCGATCAGTTGTTGCCGAAGTGGCACAAGAAGGTGTTCGGCAAGTGCAGCGAATTGCCGGCGAGCAAAAAGGGCAGTGTGTACTGGAGTGTGCGCGATGGCGAGCGGCCGCGACGACGCCATGAACTATCGTTTCACGCCAAGATCCTCGATGGTCCGTCGCGTAGTTTCATCTCGCGCCCAGGCGTCTTCGGCTATGGCGGGTTGGATGATGGCGCTCGTGCCATGCTCGAAGTCGCCGAGGTGCGCGCTGGCGACCGCGTGCTCGATCTCGGCTGCGGGCCGGGAGCGAACGGCATTCTGATGATGGACCGGGCTGGGCCGAATGGGCATGCCACCTTCGTCGATAGCAATGTGCGGGCGGTCGCACTCGCCGAATTGAATGCGAAGGAAAATGGGCTCAGCGGTTATCGCTGCCTGCCGACAGCCACGATGGGCGGGCTCGAATCAGGCTCCTTCGATCTGATACTGGCCAATCCACCCTACTACGCCAGCTCGTGGATCGCCCAGATGTTTATCGAGCAATCGAAACCGCTTCTGAAGCCTGGCGGGCGGTTCTTTTTGGTGACCAAGATGGTCAACCATGTCGCGCCGATCATGGCCGATGTCTATCCCGATTCAACCTGGGAAGAGCGCCGCGGCTATCACGTGCTCCGAGGAGACGTGGCATGACTGCCGAAGAGGTCATCGAACGGCTTCAACTCCAGCCGCACCCGGTCGAGGGCGGATATTTTCGCGAGACCTATCGATCGACCGGGACCGTGCAACGCGACGGGGCGGTTCGATCGGTTGCCACCGCGATCTATTATCTGCTAACACCGAAAACCGTCTCGGCTTTGCATCGACTGCCCGGCGACGAGGTCTTCCACTTCTACATGGGTGATCCGGTGCAAATGCTGCAGCTCTGGCCGAACGGCTCGACGCGAACGCTGACGCTCGGCGCCAATCTGCAAGCCGGGCACGTTCCGCAGCTCGTCGTGCCTGGTGGTGTCTGGCAGGGGAGCATGCTCATCGACGGTGGCAAATTCGCGTTGCTCGGCGCCACGATGGCGCCGGGCTTCGACTATGCGGATTATGTCGCCGGCGATCGCCAAGAATTGGCAGCGACATATCCGGCGGCAGCGGAGATGATTGCGCAGCTCTTGCCGACTTAGCCGAGCCCTACACGATTAGGTGCAGGCCGAAATAAATCATAGCCGCGATTGCCGCCGAAACTGGGATCGTCAAGATCCAGGCGATCACCATGCTTCGGGCGACGCCCCAGCGCACCGCCGAAAACCGCTTCGACGATCCGACGCCCAGAATACTCGATGCGATTACGTGCGTCGTGCTCACTGGCGCTCCCAGGTGGGCAGCGACCAGAATCGTCGTCGCGGCCGCCGTCTCTGCCGCGAAGCCATTAATTGGCCGAAGTTTGATGATCTTGTGACCCATCGTCTTCATGATCCGCCAGCCGCCGGCTGCCGTTCCGAGGGCCATTGCCGTCGCACAACTGACAATCACCCAGGTCGGCACCGTTGAAACAGGAGTCTCGCCGTGAGCAGCCGCGTAGGCGCCCAGGGACATGAAAATGATTCCCATCGCCTTTTGCGCATCATTCGTGCCGTGAGCGATGGCCATGAATCCAGACGACGCGAGTTGCAAAACGCGGAACCCACGATTCACGGTAGCCGGTCGCAACGGCAATACAATCCACGTCAAGATTACCATCAGGACGAAGCCACAAACCAAGCCGGCCAGTGGTGACAGAACCAGTGCTTTGAGTGTTTTGACCACGCCGACAGAGGTGAGCAATTCGCGGAGGGCATCGCCTCCGGGGTCGCCGTGATAGATTCGGTGGCACCAAACCGCGCCGATGAGTCCGCCGATGAGGGCATGTGAAGAGCTGGACGGAATCCCATAGTACCAGGTCAAGAGGTTCCAGACGATCGCACCGACCAGGGCGGCTACGACAACGACCTGCGTCACTGAAGCCGGGTCCGCAATACCCTCGCCGATCGTCTGGGCGACCTTGAGCGAGAGGAATGCCCCAATGAAATTGCAACCCGCTGCGAGTAGGACGGCGGTCCGTGGCGGCAGGACACCGGTGGATACCACTGTCGCGACGGCGTTTGCCGTGTCGTGGAACCCGTTCACGTAGTCGAACGCCAGAGCGAGAGCGACCACGACGATGAGAATGAGGAATGTACTAGCCATTCTTCACCACGACCGAGCGGATCACATCCATCGCGTCTTCGCATTCGTCGATGACATCTTCCAGCGTCGACAACATGTCCTTTTGCCGAACGAGTTCCGCGGGAGACAGACTGTCGGTGAAGAGCGCCGCGACCGCTTTGCGATAAACCGTGTCCGCCTCGCTTTCGAGCGTGTGAATGGCGAGGGCGGCCGCATGGCCGGCCTCTGGATCACCGAGCCGGCGAAGGACACGAACGGCGCCTGCCAATTCGCGCGCCGCGGCGGCGGCCAGCCGGACTTGCTCGCGCATCGCGTCGGACAATCGTTCAAACTGGTAGAGACCCGCGAACGTGGCGGTGTGCTCCATTCCATCGACGACGTCGTCCAACACTTTCGAAAGGAGCGCGAGATCCTCGCGATCGATTGGCGTGACGAACGTCCGGTCGAGTTCCCGGTGAAGTTGACGCTCCATGCCATCGGCCGATTTTTCAATTTCTTTCAGCCGGGCCGCGATAATTTCGATTTGTTTGTGGCCTACGACTTCTCGGAGTTCGACAAAGATATCCGCAGCCGCGGTGATTTGGTCGGCGATCTCTTCGAGCAACGTGAAGAAATACCCCTGGCGAGGCAACAATAGCCGGACGAGCCGGTCGACAAGCATGATTGGCTCTGGACGGAGGCGAGTTCATCTCTCTACGATCTTAGTCGCGGCCGATCCGCCGAACAGAACGGGTTTCTCGAATATCGATGAACGAACGAGGTCGAATGCCGATCTAATATCGGACGTTGCGAAGAAGCCGGATTTGAACGACTGGCCATCACCGTAAATCGGCCATAACTCAACCTATGCGGCCAGCGTCGCTTCCCACCCGGGCTCCGCAATTTTTGAGACTCCCATGAGCATTCAGCCGGAAATCCCCGCGGGCCTGGCCGATGTGCCGGTCGCAAAGTCCGCGATCAGCATCATCGACGGCAAAAGGGCCCTTCTGTCTTATCGCGGCATTCCCGTTGAACAACTGGCCAAGGAAAGCTCGTTCGAGGAAACGTCTTGGCTTTTGCTCAAGGGTGAACTCCCTACCCAGCGGCAACTTGCGGACTTCCATCACGAATTGCGGCAGCGGCGAAAGATTCACTACAAGTTGATCGAAGCGATCAAGACCTTTCCGGCGGCCGGCCACCCGATGGATGCTCTGCAAGCGACGGTGGCGGCGCTTGGTATGTTCTACCCGGCTCGCGATGTGGCGAACGCAGCCTCAAACTGGGAGGCCACGCTTCGGCTGATTGCGAGCATGCCGACGTTGGTCGCCGCGTTTGCCCGGCTTCGGCGTGGCGAACTGCCTCTCGAACCGCATCCCGATCTCGATCACGCTGGCAACTTCTATTACATGCTGTTCGGCCGCGAGCCATCGCCTTCGGTTCGCAAAGTCATCGACGCCTGCTTGATCTTGCACGCCGAGCATGGATTCAATGCCAGCACCTTCACAGCTCGGGTCGCGGGATCGAGCCTGGCGAATCCATATGCAACCATCTCGGCGGCGATCGGCAGCTTGTCGGGCCCATTACACGGCGGGGCAAATGAAGAGGTCCTGGAACAGCTCAATGAGATCGGCGCCGTGCCGAATGTGAAGCCGTGGCTCGATTCCCATCGGGCGGCGAATCCATCATTCAAGGTCATGGGCATGGGCCATCGCGTCTACAAGGTGAAGGACCCGCGGGCCACGGTATTGCAGGAACTCGCCGAGCACGTCTTCGCCGAGACCAGTCGGCCGCCGAAATACGAAGTCGCTCTCGAGCTGGAACGGCAATCCGCTGCGATTTATGGCCCCAAGGGGGTCTATCCCAACGTCGATTTCTTCAGCGGCGTCGTCTATTCGTCGCTCGGCATTGAAACCGATCTCTTCACTCCCATCTTCGCCGTGGCCCGTGTAGCCGGCTGGCTGGCGCACTGGCACGAACAACTGCAAGGCAACCGCATCTACCGACCGGAGCAAATCTACGTGGGCAAGCACGATGTGCCGTACGTGCCGCTGGAGAAGCGGCCTTAAGCAAACGGAATTCCAATGCCCATTTGTCGGATTGAATCCGGCGTCCGGAGATCCTCGCCGCAATCCGGGCGGGAAAGGCGGACATTCCGGCGGTAATACTCGAGCGCGGCAAACAGCCGGTTCATTGTCGTCTGCCTTTTGATGATCTCTACTCCCCGAAATCCTCAGTTCCCCGCGACTATCGTTACATCGTTTACACCGAGCAGCCCACACAGGTCCTTGGCACGGAGCCCCCGCCTATCGAAGTTTCACCACTGCCGGCACACCAGGCGCGGTACTATACACGTATCCGCTCGGTCGCCCTGACGTAGGAGGACGTGATGAGCGACGAAAATCACGTCGTGCTGAGGCTACGACTGTGTCAGGTGTTGACTTGGGGGCTAACTGAAATTCAGTCGCGACTTGTTCTCCCGGAAGCAGCGCAAAGAATCCAAGAATTGGCAAACACGCTTGAGGTGATTCCGCCACTGCTCACTCGCCCATTAACCGACGATGACATAAAGCTTGTACGATTCGTTCTGCGAACTTACCTGGAACGGTTCCCGGACTCCCCATATCCGTACCTGTCAACCGTGGACGATGCGCTGGTATCGGCAACGGGACAATCAGGTTGAATCCTCATGGACATTCACACGGACCGCCGGGGGCCAGGCACCGTGCTCAAGTCATCCACTGCAATTGCTCTTCTGATCCTGGTTATCGGCATCCTCCTTTTGTGCCTGATGCCTATCCTGATCTGGAGACGCTCGCGAAACAGGCCGCCCGAATTGGATAAACTGCTGGATGATCTGTGACCTCTGCGAAGGATTCGGCATGCTGATTGAGTCGGAGGAACGAACTCATCGGCCGGTGCGCGACGAGTCCCAGGCAATGTCCGCGCCTCCGATACCCTGTCCACGGTGCGGTGGCACGGGCATCAGTCATTGTTGCGAGGGCGATCGCTGTCATCCGGGGGATCCCGAATAAATCATGTGGTTCACTGGCTTATTCACTTTTGTCCTGTCCGTCGTCTTGCTTGCACTGAGCGTCTTTCCCGGCATGCAGGAGCAGATTCCGCCGCGCACAGCCGTCATCGTTGGGGCGATCTATGCGTTCTTCGCGATCGCCGTTGTTCTCTGGCATGTCGTTGCCGCCAGACGAGCAAGTCGGCGGCCCCAGCGACTTTCGGTCTCGATTACGTTGCTCTCACTCATCATTACGCCGATCCTGTTGGTCACCTACACGCCTCGAACTCTTGTGTTTCGCCAATATCAATCGAAATTTGAAGCGTTGCTCGATCAAGCACCCCCGCGGGCGATCATGCGGTGACGCCGCTAAATGCCGATCTCGAGCCCTATTGGATCGACCAGTGGGGAACGGATTACCGCGGCGGAATCTATGTTCGCACACAAAGCGGACTGCACGACTCGTTCGGCTTCGCGTATCGGCCGAACGCCGAGGGCTCTCCATTTGGGGACGCCCGATACGAGTTGCACCATCTCACCGGCGACTGGTTCTCGTTTGCCGCGTCGGATGAACGGTGAACCCATCGACCTTGGCTCCTATCATCTCTGCAAAGCGAATCTCCCAAACTCACGAATTCCCCATGCTCGATGCCGCATTTATCCGCGAGAATCTCGAAGCCGTAAGAGCCAACAGCAAGAACCGCCTGGCGGCCAACGCCCAGGTCGATCGTGTGGTGGAGTTGGATGACTTGCGACGAAAGCTCATCAACGACACCCAGGCCATTCAGCAGCGCGCGAACGAGGTGTCGAAGCTGATCGGGCCAGAGAAGGACGCGGCAAAGAAGGAGGCGTTGAAGGCCGAAGGCAAATCGCTGCGCGAACGCAAGACCGCGATGGAAGCGGAGGTGAAGAAGATCGAGGCCGATTTGCACGCGGCGCTCATGACCATTCCGAACATGACGCATCCGGACGCCCCGGTTGGCAGTACACCTGCCGACAACAAGGTGATCCGCCGCGTGGGCGAGCCCCGGAAGTTTGACTTTGTGCCCAAGGATCACGTGGCGCTGGCCGAGGCTCTTGATCTGGTGGACTTTGAAGCCGGTGCGTCCGTAACGGGCCAGAAGTTCTACTTCCTCAAGAACGAAGCGGCGCTACTGGAACTAGCTCTCATCCAGTATGCGATGCAGAAACTGGTTGGGCGCGGCTATACGCCGATCATCACGCCCGACCTCGCCCGCGTCGATGTGCTCGAGGGCATTGGCTTCATGCCCCGCGATCCGAACCCGGAGACACGGCAAGTCTACACGATTGCCGATGCCGACTTATGCTTGATCGCCACTGCGGAGATCACTCTTGGGGGAATGATGCGCGACAAAATCCTCGACGAAGCGACCTTGCCCAAAAAGTTCGTTGGCCTGTCGCATTGCTTCCGCACCGAGGCCGGCGCCCCGGGTCGCGATACCAAGGGGTTGTATCGGGTTCACCAATTCACGAAGGTCGAGATGTTCGGCTTCTGCACACCGGAGCAGAGCGAAGCGCTGCATCTCGAAATCCTTGCAATCGAGGAAGAAATCTTCCAGGGGCTCGGATTGGCGTATCACGTGCTCGACACCTGTACCGGCGACCTCGGCGGACCCGCATATCGCAAATACGACCTCGAAGCCTGGATGCCCGGTCGCGGCGAAGTGGACAAGGCAACAGGCCAACCTAAAGGGGAGTACGGCGAAGTCACCAGCACATCCAACTGTACGGACTTCCAAGCCCGCAGGCTGAACATACGCACCAAAGTAGCGGGTCAAAAGGGTACTCGCGTCGTATACACGTTGAACGGCACCGCAGTTGCCGTTACCCGCGCGCTGGTCGCGATCCTGGAGAATTACCAGCAGGCCGACGGATCGGTCGCAATTCCGGAAGTATTGCGCCCGTGGATTGGGAAAGAAGTGATCAAGAGATGAAATACTGGTCGCTTACGGGCCAGCGCAGGACACTTTCCGCGCTGGTATAATCCCCTATTCTTGTTCCCGCTTTGCGGGGGTGCATCGTTCTCATATCTTCATTTGAGGATCCGGCATGGCCACAGACTTTGTCGGGGAACTGGTTCCGGTCGGCGGCGGCGACCCGATTCCCTTGCGACGCGGCACGCTGAGCATTGGTCGTCGAGAATCGTGCGACATTAGTTTGAAATTCCCCAATATATCCGGCCTTCACTGCGAGTTGTCGTACAAGGATGCGGGCTACTGGCAAATCCGTGACCTGGGCAGCACTAATGGGATCAAGGTCAACGGCCAACGAGTCCTCACGCGGGCCCTTCGGCCGGGCGACGAAGTGGCCATCGCCAAGCGCAAGTATACGATTCAGTACAACCTGACCTCCGCCGGGGAAGCCGCGATCGAGGCGGTCCTGAGCGAGGATGAAGATGTGTTCAGCCAGTCGCTTCTGGAAAAGGCCGGACTGGCCAAGCGGCGGCTCGACGACGACGATGACGACGATTGATCCGAACGGACCACCCGCGTTCGGGGCCGGCCGATTCGGGCCGGCCTTTTCTTTTGCCGAGGTCCCAGCGATGACGCACGTTCCTGGCCCCGATCTGACTGGCAAAGTGGCCCTCATCACTGGGGCCTCGAGCGGCATCGGCCGCGCCTGTGCAATCGCGTTCGGCCAGGCTGGCGCCGATGTGGCACTCTGCTATGGCCGGCAACATGGACCGGCCGAATCCGCCGCCGCGGAGATCGAAAAACTCGGCCGTAAGGCGCTGCTATTGCAGGCCGATGTCTCCGATCAATCCGCCGTCGAGGCAATGATCGCCAAGATGGTCAAGGAACTCGGCGGCGTGGACATCTTTCTTTCATCGGCTGTCTATAGCGACCGCGAGCCGTTTCACACTGCCAACATCGCCGGCTTCCGCAAGACGATCGAGGTATCGCTTTTCGGCGCCTATTACTGCTTGCGTGCCTGTACCAATCAGATGATCAAGCAAAACCGCGGCGGGGCGATTGTCATCACGTCTTCGCCGCACGGCAAGATCGCGTTCCCGAATGCGATGGCGTACAACATAGCCAAGGCGGGCCTGGATCAAATGGCGCGCACGGCAGCGGTGGAACTGCTCAGTCATCACATCAGGGTCAACATTCTCTACCCCGGCTGGACGGATACGCCCGGCGAACGCAAGTTCTTCACCGAGGAAACTATCAAGGCCGCCGGCGCCAAGCTTCCAGCCGGCCGTCTGGCACTCTCGGAAGAAATCGCCCACGCCGCCCTGTTCCTGGTCGATCCCCGCAGCGACTACATCAACGGCACCACGCTCGAAATCGAAGGCGGTCTTGCTCTGCCGTGGTGGTCCAATCGCGACAAGGGGGACTTTTAGGGAATCAGGCCGCGGAGGCCAATATTCACCCAGCCAAGAGTATTCCACCGCTCTCAAAACGAGTTTATTATTTCTGAATTAACCCAACTTTTCCGGAGGAAGTCCGCTGCGTCTTCGAGTTGGGTCGCGGCCAGCCTCTGGCCGGGGAGCGACCAGCAAGCGAGGTCTAATGCGCTGCGAAAGTGGGTGGAGGAGGTTGCTCATGGAAACTCGGATTTCGATCCCAGGGATCGGCGACTTCGAAGCCGAATACTATGCGTCAGGTCACATGGCACATTACACTGTCAATCGCTTGTTGAATGGAACAAATGTGAATTACATTATTTTTCCAAAGGAGAATGGGACCTGTTACACTGAGGCCGAAAAACAACAGATTGCGCGGCGCGTGAAGTTTTTCGACGCGCGGGTTGGGCATGCGATCAGAACCGGTGTTAATCTGATCCGACAGTATTGGGAAGGTCGGGAATCGCCAATTCATGCAATGTCAGACGACGAGGTCGCCGGCCTCGTTGTGTTGTCGAACGCGAAACTCGAACCCGAAGGGGAATATGAGTCATATTGTCGAGAATGGAGATTCCACCCGTACTTGGATCTCGTGCTTCGATTCGACGAGCAGATGAATCGATACGACGCGTATTTCGATGGGTGAGCGCGACGCGGTTTGGCATAGAACTGGTCGATGTCCCATCCGATACGAATAGAAGCAGCGAGCCTCGGTGCATCCCATTGATCGGTGCACGTCGTTGCTTGCAACTCACTCCGCGGAGCACTCCGGAAGATTTCCTTTGCGCCGGGAGAATTAGGACGCACCGTGCCCAAGTATCCAAATGCAATCGATCCGTCTAAAGTTGGGACCTATCCGGCCGCGGCGGGAACCGGTGGCGGGTATGTATGGGACGAGGTTTTGGAGTATCGAGTCTGGTGCCATCCGGAGCGCAGAGCGCCTGACGTTCGTGACGGGAACGATTACTTCTACGCCTTCGCCACTTATTCCGAGGCCCTTGAGTATTCTCTCAATACGCCAGGGGCTGAGCAGCCACTCGCATTAATCTTGCAACGCGAATATATTAACGAGACTCAGCCCGGGAATTTCGTGCATGTCGTCGAAGAGCGGATTGCAGAGTGGTCGGTCGAATTCCTTCAGCGACCCCGACGGACGCCAGCCACCATTCCCGATTTCTTTTCTCCGAATGCACCGCCCAATCGACTCGACATCATTCGTGGAGTGGCTGCCAGATCGATGTAACAACTTCGCCGGTCGTTCAGCGTTCGTCGTCTCGTGCGTTGATGGCCGACTCTAGTTATCAACGCAGTTCGCTTTATTGATTCAGATTCTTCTGGGCGAGCCAACCAAATCACTGCTCCGGCTTGCGCCGTTTGGGGCCTACTGTTTCTTCCCTCCGTCATTCTTCGGCTCCGTCTTCTTCTTCGGCCGTCTTGCGCCATGAAGCCTTCGACCAGCTTCTTGAATTCCTCCCGGCTGATTTTGTCTGGCACTTTGACCGGGCTCGCCAAGAGGAAGGGCTTCAATTGGGCAGGGATCTCATCGGGCGTGATGAAGTCGTCGCCGTTCGAGTCGAGGCGGTCGAAGAATTGGTCGGCCATGCTCGGCGGGTGCTTGGCCAACTCGGCCGCGGTGTCCGGGTTTTCCCAGACGTAGGCCAGGAAGCCGACCATCATCTCGTCCCAAGTTTGCAGGCCGAAACGTACTCGCTTCGAGGGGTCCGGGTTGTACGGGTTATTCGCCGAGTTGTCCCAATGCGCGATCGCGTGGATGCGCGTCCCCTTGGGCATCTTGAGCGGTTCCTTGAATCGGTACACGTTCTGCCAATTGAAGTCGTAGCGTGGCACGGAGAGCAGCGTCTCCCTTTTTCCATCCGGATAAATCGCCTCGTAGAAGTAGTCCTTGCCGCGCCAGTGCATGTGCGGCGTGAAGCTGATAATGCGGGCATCGGCCCGAAAGCGGAACGTCGCATCGGCCCGGAAATTCGGATCCTGCGGGGGAATCTCAAATCCCAGGTTGGCCAGCTCGTTCAACATCAATTCAAACTTCGGCGGCTTGTCGGCAAACGTCAGGCCGATCGACGAGCGATCCTTCACCTTGGTGCCGTTCGGCGTGTAGTGCATTTCGATACGGAGCTTGGAGCCTTTCGGAACGCGCATCGCCGTATCGGGCGGCGCGACGTACCCGAGATCGCCGGGCGCCCAGCCGACCAGAATTCGCAGGTTCCCATCCTTGCCGACCGGATTGTTCGAGCCATTATCCTGGATGTAAACGACGAGATGATGAATCACCGATGGATTTTGCGGCTGGGCCTCGGAAATTCTCACCCACTTGTCTTCCGTGAATTTCGGGTCGATGATCCAGTTCTTGTACGGCAGTACGCCATCGGCCGGCACTTCGAATTCTTCCGGCATGCTCAAGATCAAGTCGGGCTTGCCGTGGACCCAACCTTTGACCCACTGGACTGGCTTGGGCAGGTCCTTATCGTTCCCCTTTGGCTTGCCCTGCGCGACCCAGGCGGCGAGCAGGTCGATTTCCTCCTGTGACAGCCGGCGATCGTTCGAGAAGTGACCCCACCGCGGATCGGCGTGCCAGGGCGGCATGCGTCGCTGCGATGTGACCTCACGGATCATCGCGGCATGCTTGACCGCATCCTGATAGTTCATGAGCGTGAACGGGGCGCTCGCTTCCGGACGGTGACAGGTCTGGCACTTCGCTTGCAAGATCGGGGCAATGTCCTTGGCAAAAGTCACCTTCGTCTTGAGCGTCGACTCCGTTCGCTTGTCGATGATGCAGCCGTCGGCCTCGGTCTCGGCAATGGTGACCTTTTTGCCGGCCAGCACTTCGTCGATCGCTTCGCCGAGGTCGATACGAGTCGGCTTCGCCTTGCGGACCCCGGCGACGTATTGATCGCTGATGCGGCCCCGATAGCGCAGAACGAAGTCGCCATCGAGCACGGCAACGCTCGGCACGCGCTCCACGCCGACGAGATCCGCAAGTCGCTGGCCAAAATCTTTCAGCACCAGAAACGGAATCTCGCGGTCGCGGGCGTGGCCGGCCACCTGGTCGAAATTCTCCGATTCGTTCGGATAGATCGCGAGGAATTGCACCTTCTTGTCCCGATATTTCTTTTCCAGTTCGACGAGCGTCGGCACATATAAGTTGGACACCGGGCAATCGGCGCCAAGGAAAGCGAGCACGACGGCCTTGTTCCCAGCGAAGCCGTGGAGCAAGCGCTTGCCGCCGCGGAGGTCGCGGAGCGAATCGCTGTTGGCCACCTTGTCGCCGATGGCCGCCGCTTTGACGGGCTCGCCGCCCGTGGAAGCCGAATTGATCGCCAATAAACCGTAGGCGATCGAGAGATACATGCACTTTCGGAGCGTCATGGAAGTACCCGCAAGAGGGGATTTCGCACAAGTGGCTGTTGTTATACCGAATCGCCTCGACGATTGTTTCGGTCATCCGGTGATTGTCGACCCGGTCGCTTGGAAGCGAATTCGAGAGAATTCAGCCCTACGTCGGGAATTCGGCAACACCGAGCATGCTGGATTCTGGCGACTTCCGGCGCCCTCGCCGCCCTGGTGTTAGCGATCCTTTCGCCTCCGCTCTGCAACCAATCGGATGCCGCCCAGCGGCGAATGCCTGTGTTCAGTCATACGTGCGCCGCAGTTAACCACCGAAGCCGGGTCGTTGAACTTGCCGCCGCAGAGCACGCGATCGTCGCTTCCTGGCGCCGCATCGGCACACCATTCGAGC
Source organism: uncultured Gemmataceae bacterium (assembly GCA_963773845.1). Classification (GTDB taxonomy): domain Bacteria; phylum Planctomycetota; class Planctomycetia; order Gemmatales; family Gemmataceae; genus SIAJ01. The sequence goes on along the minus strand of CAVZCU010000009.1, from coordinate 238,065 downwards.
AAATTGCCCGACATATCCCACAGGCCCCAGGCGTTCGGGCGGCGCCGGCCCTTAACCCGTGAGGGGAAATTGGTCCCATATATCGCGTACGAGAACAGGCCGTCCTCGTCGTCGCCGGAATAAAACCTGGTCGTATGACCCGCCCGGCAGGCATACTCCCACTCCGCTACGGTCGGCAGTCGATAGTTCCATCCGTTCGCCGAACGATCGCTCAATAGTCGGCACAGTTCGTTGCCATCATCCCACGTTAGATTGATCGCCGGAAAGTCGTCGGAAAGCGGATGGTCGCGGCCGGCCGCGTCCCAGCGAGCGCCTTCACCCACAACCCACTCTCCGTCGCGAACAATATAGCCGGTCGGTTCGCCCATCTTGGCCATCCGTTCGACGCGCGACACGAATGCCGAATTGGCAACGATGGATCGCATCTGCCCGACCGTCAGTTCCGTTTGGGCCAGGTAGATCGGACCATCGAGTTGAAGATGCCGGATCACCTCGCGCTCGCCATCGAAATCGCGCACATCGAGGAAGCCGGGTGGAATGAGCATGAGCAAAATGCCGAACTCGCCGGCCACCTCGACTGGCAAATCGAGTCGATGTGCCCATCGATCCCGATAAGCAGCGGGCTCAATTTTCGCGAGATCCACAATCGTGGCAGTCGGCGGCTTCGATACCGGAGGGATGACCGGTCCTGGCGGATCCGATTTGGGCCAATAGGCGATGGCAAGGGCGCCGATCAGGACCGCGGCACAGCCGGCAACAACCCATCGTGCGATCCGCGGCCGAATGGCCCGATTCAGGAGTCGTTCCACGTCGGCCATGCCCGGCCGCCGTGCCGGATCGTCGGCAAGCATCTGCGAAAGCACCCGGGTCAGACGCCGGGGAACGTTTGGCACCGACAGGGGCAGCGGCTTGCCATCGGGCAGGCCTTCGCGATATGGCCGGCCCGTGAGCAGAAAATGCAGAACTCCTCCGAGAGCATAGACATCGGCTCGTGGGTCGACGGTCTGTGCAGATGTGACTTGTTCGGGCGCAACGTAAGCGGGCGTACCGAGAACGACGCCGGGAAGTGTGCGATCGCTCGACTCATCTCTCGGAAATCGCGCCAGACCGAGATCGAGTACACGGACGACGCCGTCACGACCGAGGATCAAGTTGGCGGGCTTCACGTCCCGATGAATGAGGCCGTGAGAATGGGCGTGGGCCAGGCCGCGCGCCGCCTGGACGGTGTAGGACACAGCTCGGGACGGGGAAACGGGACCGCTTCGCCGGACGAGTGCCCGCAGGTCCTCGCCATCAACGAATTCGCTCACCAGAAAAAGTCGGCCGTCGGCTTCGCCCGCATCGAGCGCGAGGACGACATTCGAGTGCGTGACCGCGGCGGCCGCACGCATCTCGCGGCGAAAGCGCGATTGGGCCGCCGCATCCGCCGCCAATTCTGGCCGCAACACCTTCACCGCGACCGCCCGCCCCATTTGCCGATGCCGGGCGAGGTAAACCGTCGCCATGCCGCCCTGCCCAAGCACTTCCAGCAACTCGTAGTCGCCCAGCGCGGGCGGAAGTCTTTCATGTTCACGCTGGAGCGCGAGCAATTCCGCACGCACCGCGGTCCGCTGATCATCCGGCAAATCGCATAAATAATTGTCGATCGGTTGCACGCGTCCGGCCTTGCGATCCTCCTCGTAGTTGGTGCAGCGGTCATTGACAATGCGGAGCAGCGGGAGGGGAAGGTCGGCAAACGGGGTGTCGTCGCTCACGCGTAATCTCCCTCTGCCCAGGTTCGGGCAATCAAGGTGAGCTTCCGCTCCACCGTTCGCCGTGTGCAACCGAGCTGGGCGGCGATCTCCGAAGTCGATGCCCCATCCAGTTTCGCCAGCGTGATCGCACGCAGATCCGGATCGCCCGCCGCATCGAGTTCGGCCAGCCGATGGTTCAATTCGTCAGCGACCTGGGCAGCAAACTCCGGCGACGGTTCACGTGCGAATAATTCGTCCGGATCGATCGCTTCCATCGACGCATTGCCGCCGCGCTTGACTCGCGTTTCTAAACGGACCAGGTCGGCACACTTGTTGCGCGTGATGGCGACCAATAAAGGCCAAAGGTTTTGCCGATCCGAGAGTTGGGGAAACCGGCCACGAGCAGCGCCGGCACAGACGCTGTCGAACGTGCTGAGGGCAACATCCTCTTCATCGGCCATGCGTCGCGAAGCCCCTTGCAAGCGCTCGCGAGCCAGTCCGACCAATCGACGAAAGTACGCCTCCCAAAGTGGCTGCGCGGCCGCCGGGTTGCCGGCCTTCAGTGCCCCGATCCACCGGGTGATCGACCCCTCGGTCATGATCGGCCCTCAAAGACTGCTTTCCAGCATATGCGATTTCGGGGCGCAAGGAGCCTGCAACCGACTGTTGGTGAGTTTGCCAGAATTCGGGCGAATTCCGCGTTTGAAAAGAAATCTCAAGATTTTTGTCGCATCCAGCCTCGCGTTGGCGAGTCCCCTTTCGACATTTACTCGGTCCCTTTTCGAGAGGTCGATCATGCGACGCAATACTCTTCGCTTCGAAACTCTGGAATCCCGCGACGTACCCTCCACCATTAACTGGGTGAACGACGGTGTCAACGATCATTTTGGCGAAGTCTTTGGCGCTCAGGCCGACGAAGCCCGCGAGGACGTGCGGGCCGCCATCAGCGCCTGGGAGCAAACCATTTCCGATTTCCACAACGACAACGGCAACGCGATTGACCTGACGATCCGCATGGCGACCGACCAGGACGTGACCGACTACGGATTCGGCGGCAACACCGACCGCACCGCCGGGCAAGCGCCACCCAATGCCATCACAGTGGACACGCAGGGTAAGCCGATCTCTGGACTCATCCTACTTGGTCGTGGCAGCGACGGGCACGGCTCGGGTTGGTACATCGATCCGACACCGGACGAAGCCGGTGAATTCCTGGGCCAAATTGAAAATGCATTTGCCGGCGCCGCCAGCGATCCGGACGCCCAGGCAGGACTCGATTTCTACACGTTGACGCTCGCGGAGTTGACGCACGCCATCGGCATTACCAGTGCATCGGGGTCTCTATATCGGCAAACAATCGACGCCGGCGCCGCGGGTCTGGGCGGAGTCAAAATCACCGACACGGGGGTGTTGGATAAAAACTATCTCGGGGCGACCGGCGACAAGCCCACGCTCTGGGCATTCGACGGTTCATCCATCGATTACCTGATGACCGATGCCGACGGTGGCAACAAGGGCCAACCGGCTCATAGTGCGTCGCCTGCCTCCGGAAATTCCGTCTTGTACAAGTCCCAGGTGCTCAAGGGGAATTGGAACATCGGCAATGCGGGTCTGCTCAGCGCCCATCGTTATCTGGTCTCGAATGCCGAAGCGCTCATTCTGCAGGACGTTTATGGGTATTCGCTCGCATCGGGCGGACCCGAGCGCTTCGGCACCTTCTACACACTGCGTCACGATAACGGCCAGGTGCTCATTCGCGGTACGTCCGGCAAGGACACACTCGACGCTTCGCGCAATGCCCTGTTCACCACCGCCAAGGCGGACATCGCGATCCCCGTGCCCGGCACGGCGCCCTTCGATCCGTTGGCGGGCGGCTTCGTCAGCTTCTATGCGAATACGAGTGTGCAAGCCATCCGTACCGAAGCGGGTTCCGGAAATGACACGATCCATTTCAGCGGATCGTTCTCGGGCCTGGATTCCGTTCGTGCCTATGGCGAAGCCGGAAACGATCGCCTCGACGGCTCTGCGGCAACGAGTGGTTCACTTCTCTTGGATGGCGACGACGGCAAGGACACGGTCTACGGGGGGGCCGGCAACGACGACCTGTTCGGCGGGAGCGGCAACGACTTGCTCCGCGGCTACGGCGGCAACGACGTGATTGCCGCGGGCACCGGCAACGACAATGCCCAGGGAGGCGATGGCGACGACTACATTCTTGGCGACCTCGGCAACGACCTGCTCGAAGGCAACAACGGCGTCGACACTATCTATGCCGGCACGGGCAATGACTTCGTCGTCGGCGGCTCGCGGCTGTCGAGCCAGGTGCAGAACGTCCCCGACGACGGCGACTTGCTCGATGGCGAGGCGGGCAAGGATCTGGTTATTGGCGACAACGCTTTTGGCGCCGGCCCCACCTTTTTCGGCGGCGGCAATGATACGATGCTCGGCGGCACCGAGAACGACACGATGTATGGCGGTCTCGGCAACGACGACATGAACGGCGAGGACGGCAGCGACCGCCTGTTTGGTTTGTGGGGCAACGATACCATCGATGGCGGCGATGGCGTCGACTTCCTCTACGGGGCCGACGGCAACGATTCGCTCCAAGGCGGGGCCGACGGCGACCATCTCAATGGCGACGACGGCAACGACACTCTGATCGGCGGATTCGGCATCGACTTGCTCCACGGGGGCAACGACAACGACTACCTAATCGGCGGCACGTTCTTCGACACCGAGTTCGATTCCAGCCGCGACTATCTCTATGGAGAGGCCGGCAACGATTTGTTGTTCGGCGACAATTTCGCGTTGGTGTCCGGTGACGAAGGCGGCGACGACTGGCTCGAGGGCGGAACGGGATCGGACACTCTCTATGGTCAGGCCGGCAATGACAATATGTTTGGCGGGCTTGACGTCGACCATCTCTTCGGCGGCGACGGCAACGACGGAATCGTCGGCGGCAACAACGCGAGCGGACAGGCGGTGCTCGCCGAGGCTTCGGGCGATGAACTCGATGGCGGCGATGGCGACGACCGCATCATCGGCGACAGCGGCAAAGCCTTTCCGCTCTTCGCCAATAGTAATCTCGGCGGCCCCGACACGGTCCGCGGAGGCGGCGGCAATGATCTGGTCTATGCGATGCGTGGCGATGATTCGATCGACGGCGGCGCCGGCGAAGACGTTGTCTTTGCCAGCCTCGGCAATGATTCCATCGACGGCGGCGCCGGAAACGACACGCTCTACGGCGATGACGACACCGACACGATAAACGGCGGCGATGACGATGATCTCGTCTACGGCAACAACGGCAATGACATACTTGCAGGCGATGCCGGTGACGACATCATCCGCGGCGGCAATGGCCGCGATTTCCTGACCGGCGGGATCGGCAACGACATCCTTTTGGGTGAAGCCGGCGAGGACGGATTATTCGGTGACGACGGCCGCGACGTGTTGATTGGCGGCCGCGACCAGGATCAACTGAGTGGTCAGTTGGACGACGACCTTCTCGTCGCGGGGACCACATCGTTCGACGGGAGCAACAACGCGCTTGCCAAAGTGCAAGCCGAATGGACCTCGACACATACCTACGACGAGCGGGTAAAAAATCTGAGTGGCAAAAACAACGCTACGTTCAAGGAACGGCTCAATGGCAATGTCTTCCTCCGCCGTGGCACAACGGTCTTCGCGGACGGAGCGGTCGATAACCTCAACGGCGGCATCAATGACGATTGGTTCTTCCGCGACCCCGCGGACAGTTCGGACGCCGCGGCCACCGAAGTCGTGCTGTGAGCCGGCGGTAGTAGCTGGATTTGCCAGAATACAGCCCAGCGAGTTCGAGGGCTGCATTCTGGCGAATTGACTGCCGTGGATCACGTTTTCAACCGCCCGAAATAGACTTCGGTCGCAATCACGAATCGCACCCGCCCGCCCTCATTGTGCGCATCAAACAAGCGATCCACTGCCGCAAGAATCGCCTCGTGATTCGGATGGCCCGGCGGCGGAACATACGAGCTGGACATCATCCGCGAACGCAATCCATCGCGATCAAAGAACTGATCGTTCGGCAGCAACCGGTATTCGCAATCGCCTCGATAAAACGCCCGCAAATCGGCTTGTTTCAGATTTGTATGAACGACCTGCTTGTAATCGGTGCCATAGGTGCGGAGCATTTCGATGTAGGCGCGCATGAATGGCGTGGAATCCTCCTTCGGCGTGTTCCACATCAGGACTACGGGGCCATCGCCGCGGAGAATACGGCGGAACTCTGCGCGTGCTTTGGGCACATCGAACCAATGAAACGCCTGCCCAGCCACGATGGCATCAACGCTTCGATTGGGTAATGTCGTCGCTTCGGCGGACCCCGCCACACTATGGAAGTTCGGGTATCGGGTAAGAAGAGATTCGGCGGCGGCACGCATCTCCGCATTCGGCTCGACAGCAAAGACAACGTTGCCATTCTTCAAAAACAACTCGCTCGACAAGCCGGTGCCCGAGCCGATGTCCGCGACAACCATCGTCGGCGTGAAACCGATCTCGCGCTGGAGCAGTTCGTACACGGCTTGCGGGTAGCCTGGTCGAGCGCGGACATAGTCGGCAACGCGATTCGAAAACCGGCTCAGAGCATCGGCGGCAGGCATGGAACAAGTCCGAACAGGTCACGGGCGATCAAGGCTCTTGGGATTGGTGTAGCCGTTTTCGCCTCTCCCGGCCCTTGGGCCCACGAACTCGCCTATGCACGTGGCCGGGTGTTGCCTGCGATTTTGTAATTGCAGGCTTTAGCCTGCGCCGTCCCCTACCCGGCACGGGCTCGGCCTGCAACTACATAGCGAAAGAGTCCGTCGCAGGCTAAAGCCTGCAACTACAAGGCAAAAAAGTGCTAAGCAACCCGAGCCGCATGCTTAACATAATGCCGGGGATCGAAACCGCCCCCGCGAAACCGATGCTCGAGAATCTGCTATACCAGTGGCTGATCATTCGCCTCGCCATCAGCGTGGCGCTGGGTATCCGAACCGCCAATCGGCTCCGCCACCAGGAGGCAAGCCGTGGCGCTCTGGTTTGGATGATGCGCTTGCACCTGCTCCTGGGCGCCGTCACCTGGACACTGGAAGCCGCCATCCGGATGGCGAACGTGCCCCCGGGACCAGCGGCGCAGGCCGGCACATTCCCACTGATGCTCGCCTACACCGTATGGGTCCCGTTCGTCGATTGTTTGGCTTTCGCCGGAGTTAGCATGGCGGTGGCGATTCTGCTCGTCCGCCAGCGGCTGGACCGGTACCTGGAGGAACTGGCACGGGGCGAGCCCGATCAGCGGATGCGGGCGGCACGGGCGTGCGAGTTTCTCGGAAGGACCGCCCGGCGCGCCGTTCCCGAGCTGTTGGTGGCCGCCGCCGACCCGGACGCGGAGCTGCGCTACGCCGTGCTCCGCGCCCTGGCGGCGATTTGCCCCGTCGACCCGGCGGAGGCCGAACCGGTGCACCGAGCCCTGACCGATCGCGACGACCGGGTGCGCACCGCGGCCGCGTGTGTGTTGGCGATTCACGGCCTGGCGGACGGATCGGCAGTATTGGCCGGCGTGACCACGGTGCTCGCTTCGAATGACGACGACATGAAGGCAATGGGGGTCCGCGCCGCGACCAACATCGGACCGGCGGCGGCGGCAGCGGTCGAACCACTCGGGGCATTGGCGGCGGAACACTGGCGACTGTCGAACGCAGCGATCGTGGCTCTCAAGGCAATTGGCCCGGCTGCCGAGCCGGCCCTCAGAAAGTTATCCATCCACAAGGACCCGGTCATCCGCGGGGGAGCGTCGGGCGCGCTCTCATGCATCGAGCGCGGACGATGATGCGTCACCGCGATTTCCATGCACTGGGCCCGACTCAGCGCTTCTCGGGGGCCACTGACGGCGGCAAAATCGTCCGTGCCGGGGAGTTTGGGACAATCGCATCGACGGGAGGGATGGCATCCACTTTCGCCGCCGGCGGCGGAGCCGTCGGGAGGGCGATCCCGAGCTTGGTCAGCCGCTCCGTTTGGTTCTTGAGCCGGCCCTGAAGCTGGCCGACGAGGGCTTTTTCTTTCGCGTCCAGTTCCGCCTTCTGTTTGCGAAGCGGTTCGAGTTGGTTGATCAATTCGTCCACGCTTGGCGTCGGCGTCACCACCGGGGCGCCCAGGGGCGGTATCCTGATGTCGATTTGCGGGATTGGAGGCGACTCGCTATTGTGCGGCGTCTGGGGCCGGCCGGATTGACTGCCAAAGGTCAGCACGACCGCGGCCACGAGTGGAAGAACGGCCCACCGCGACATATTCCAAGTTCGCATTCCGCACCTCCCTGGGAAGGACCCGCGGAAGTGTAACCCACTTCGCCGAAACCCGTCAAGGCGGACGGCCGGTGCGAGTCGACCGGCGGGGCCCGACTTTGACGGGGCCGCTTGCCGAGTATTTCCGCGGTTGTGCAGGTCGTATTGGCTCTTGAAATCTTGGCTCAATAGACCAACGGATAATGTTTCATGTATCGTGGATTCGTTCTCAATGGCCTTTTGGAGACGCATGCATCTTCCCGTCAATCTCGATTCAACCCCTTGTCCGCTTTCAGTCCCTCGCAGGATTGGCAATCGCATTTGGCTTTGGCCGAACGTCGTTGGGCTGGATGCGCCGGTCGTCGCAGTGGTCTGGCAACGATTCGTGGCACGCGTGTTTGCGGTCCATGTGCCAGCGATCGCGTCCCTGGCGCTCGGTCTGATCGTCTGGGGTGTTTACTTGTTCGATCGATGGCTCGATGCACGACCGAACCGGCCCGCCGAGTCGACGGCTCGCCATGTCTTCGCTCGTCGGCACCGATTCGCCGTCGGCGCCGCTGCGCTCGTCGTCGTTGCTGCTGCCGCAATGATGATTCCGTTTTTGCCTATTCGTTATGTGTCATCGGGAGCCGTCGTTGCCATCGCCCTGGCAAGTTACCTTGTCAGCGTCCATGGCATTGGCACTCAGGTGTTGCGAGAACTTCCGAAAACCTTGCTGGTCGGCTTCCTGTTCGCGGCGGGTATTGCTGTGCCGCTCGCTGCCGATCGCCTGGATATCGCCCCGTCGTGGGTTCCGGCGGTCAGTGCCTTCGCGGCGACTTGTTGGCTGAACTGCCTGTTGATCGCTGGCTGGGAGTCGAGAGAGAAGGGCCATGCACTGGGTCATCTCGCAATCGGCGGCCTGGCGATCGGCTTGAGCGCCTTAGCACCACGGCCGGTCGCTCTGGCGGTCGTCGCGGCAGTTGCCATTCTGATTACATTACACTTCGTGCGGGCGTGGGTGACCATTTCTGCGCTGCGCGTGCTGGCGGATGTGGCCATGCTCACGCCTCTGGCCGTCGCGGGGTGGTGGGCATGAATAGGCCCACATTTGATCTGCTCGCGCCGCTCTATCGCTGGCTCGAATGGGGAACATACGGGGGGCTATTGCAGTGGTGCCGGACCGCTCAGTTGGGCGCTCTGACCGAATGTCGGCGAGCGCTAGTCGTGGGTGACGGCGACGGACGCTTTCTGGCCGCTTTGTTGCGGGCCAATCGTGCGATCGTAGCGGACAGCCTGGATGCAAGCGGTGGGATGATCGCACAGGCACGGCGCGAAGTCGCCCGCGTTCCGGGGGGCTTACCACGGGTTCGATTTATAGTCGGCGACGTGCGAACGGACCCACTTCCCGGGTCCGGTTACGATCTCGTTGTCACCAATTTTCTTTTGGATTGTTTTCCAGCAGACGAACTGGCTCAAGTCGTGCGCCGGCTATCCACGGTCGCCGGCCCGGCCTCGCACTGGGCAGTGGCGGACTTCGCCGAGCCTGAGCACGGCTGGAAACGCATTCCTGCTTCCCTCGCCTTGGCTGGCATGTATGCGTTCTTCCGCCATGTAACGCATATTTCGGCTTCCGAATTGATCGATCCAGCGCCGGCCCTCAGGGAGGCAGGCTTCGTGCCCATCTCTCAGCGCAAGCGACTGGGCGGGTTTCTGATGTCGACAATCTGGCAACGAACTATGTTAGCCGTCCGATGATCCAGTGCGGCTTGGAAGTGTCGCTCTACGGATCCGGCGCTTTGGTCGCGCGGCAGCGAAACATTCGCAACTTTCTTGGAATTATCGCCGAATCCTCGAGGTCTTGGCAGCGTTTCGTGTTGATCCTTGCCGCCAAGGATTCGTCGCTTCAAATCCGGATGAAGATCCGCTTCCGATACATCCAGAGCAAGATCAGCCAAAAGATAACGATGACAATCGCTCCTTTGACGATCGACTGGAACGGTGTGCCGAACATGGCGTAGGTGTGGAAGTGCCAATACTTCTCCGGCAAGGCGAGATGAACGTCCATGGTGTGGCGCAGCCAGCCGCCCGCCATGTGGTAAGCACAGTAAATGAAGATCGAGTTGGCGCCGATCACGACCAGCGGGAACGCCAGGAAGCGAAGCTTGCTGCCGTTGTCGAACAGAAGCGAGAACACGAACAGGAATAGGAAGCACCAGCCGCCGCTGAACAAGGCGAACGCTGGCGTCCAGATCGGTTTGACGATGGGGCAGATGCCCGCCGCTTCGGCGCCGTAGCCCGCCGCCAGCAAGGCTACGCCCGCCACGAACATGCGGCCAAGAAGCACCCAACGCGGCAGCCCGGACTTCATCCACGTGCCTGCGATCAGGCCCAGGATCATCGTCGCCAGCGTCGGAATAAAGCTGAGCGTTGCATAGCCACCCCGGTTGCCGACAAACTCCTGCGAACGGCCAAAGAGGTTCAGGAACCAGCGATCGAATGCCGCCGCCGGGTTGGTGTTGATGTTCCAGTGGGCGAAGTAGCCTTCGAAGTTGTGGTTCCAGTCCTTGCGAACGCCGACGCTCGTGTAGTCGAATCCATCCGGCGGCAGCGGATACGCGGCAAACCATGCCCAATAGGCGACGAGAATCAACCCGAAGACCACCCAGTGCCAGAACGCCGGCCGCACAAAGCCGAGCAGGAACAGGAACACATAACCGAGACCAATCTGTGTCAACGTGTCCTCAAAAGTAAAATTCGTCATCTTATAGTTGGGCCCGTCGGAGCGCAGAAAGATGCCCAGGCCAATCAAGACGAGCGCGCGGATGATCGCATGGAAAAGCATCCGGCCGAAACTCTGGCCCTTGGCCTGTCGGCTGGCGATCGAGAATGGCAGTGCCACGCCGACGAGGAACGAGAACGACGGCTGAATCAGGTCGTGCAGTGAGCAACCTGCCCACGGCACATGGTTCGTGTGGAAGCCAAGGACTTTCCAGACTTTTGCGCACCATTCGGGCTTGTCGGCGAGTGCCCGCTCCAACTCCGGGCTCGCCGCCACGCGATAAATCGCCATCCCGGCGCCGACCATGAGGAACATGACCAGCCCGCGATACGCGTCGATGGAAACAATACGCTGAGGTTTTTGTGGTTCGGACATGATGGCACAGTAAACTTTCGGTACATAAAAGTCAAAAGCGAAATCCGTTGTGATCGGAATCGCCGCTTTGAAAACGGCTTTCCTTACCCTCAAGGAGAAGATCATGTCTGGATCGTGGCGAATCGGTCTCGTCTCGTCAGCCCTGAGTGTCCTCCTTTTCGCCGGTTGCGAAAAGAGCGGATCTTCTTCGGGAACGCCCGCCAAAGGCACGGGTTCGACTTCAGCGCCGAGTCCGAACAACGACCTCTATAGCAAGAAACTGCCCGGCGTCTGGGAGGGGACGGAAGACGTCGGAGGGGGCAAGTCGGAAAACGTCACCGTCGAATTCAAACCGGATGGCGGATTCAGTGTTGTGATGGGCCCGTTCGCCATGAAGGGCACCTGGAAACTCGTCAAAGAAGAGGGCAAGAAATTGACGATCGATACGGAGGTCACTTTCGAAGGGCTAGGCAATCCCAAGGAGCCTGCCAAACCCGACAAGAAGACGTTGCTTGTTGCATTCGAAGATGCCGACACGATTGTCATGTCCAAGGTAGGCGACAAGCCGGATCCGCGAAAACTCAAACGGAAGAAATAAACCGCTAAAGTCGAAACGCCTGCTTCAGGCAATCGAGCGCCGTCTCACCGTGGGTCGCTTCCACGACGACGCTCACGCAAACCTCGCTCGTGTTGATCATCGCAATGTTGATCCCGCGGCTGGCGAGCGCGCCGAACATCGTGCGCGCGACGCCCGTATGCGTCCGCATGCCGACGCCGTGAACGAACAGAATCGCCACGTCGGTTTCGCCGGCCACGCGGGCTTGGGGCTCGATCACGCGCACTGCATCTTGCGTCCGTTTGAGGGCTCTTGTCAAGTCCCCTTTGGGAACCGTGAACGAGAGTTCCGCTTTGCCAGGGGCGGTCAAGTTTTGCACGATCATATCGACGACAATGTGCCCGGAGGCGACGGCCTGGAAAACCGCCGAGCAATTGCCGGGTCGATCGGGTAGATCGAAAACGGTGATGCGTCCATAGCCGGTATGCAGCTTCACGCCGCTGATGACGATGTCTTCCATGCCCGAAAGGCGGGCAATGGCGCGTCGCCAGGTCTGCCTGGGTATCGCCACGTGCCGATGGCTTCGGTCGGTATTCGCCGGAATCGCCGGTCGCCTCCCCAGCGCCGGGGCGCGCCTTTTCCAGACCGAATACCGCATGCACCGCCTTCAGTGCCTTGACGCCATCGGCCCGATCCACGAGCACGGAAATCTTGATGTCGCCGGTCGTGATCATTTTCATATTCACCCCCTCGGCGGAGAGGGCGGCGAACATTTTCTCGGCGACCCCCGTGTGCGTGCGCATGCCGCAGCCGACGACGGACACCTTGCACACATCCTCGATCGGGCCGATCAAGCCGCCGAGTTCGGCCACGAGCGGTTGCAAGGTGGCGATCGCCGCGTTCAAATCATTGCGCAGGACCGTGAAACCGATCGACGCCCGGCCATCGTGGCCAACGCTCTGGCCGACCATATCGACCGCGACGTTCTTGCCCGCGATCGCCGCGAAAATCCGATGGCTCACGCCCGGCCGATCGGGCACATTCTCCAGGAACAAGCGTACTTCGTCCTTGGCCAGTGCGGCACCGGCGACCGGAAAACGCATCATCCATTCCGCTTCGGGCACGATCCACGTGCCCTCGGCGTCCGCGAAGCTGCTGCGCACCATCAGGGGCACATCGTACTTCTTGGCGAATTCGATCGAACGTGAGTGCATGACCCCGGCGCCCATGCTCGCCATCTCCAGCATTTCGTCATAGCTGATGAAGTCCATCTTGCGTGCTTCGGGCACCAGACGCGGATCGGTGGTATAGACGCCGTCGACATCGGTATAGATTTCGCACTCGACCGCGATTGCGTCCCCAGCTCCTCGCGAGTTCGCGCAGTCGCCAGTCGATTAGCTGCCGGCACTCGGGACGGGAGACTGAAGACTCGGCTGCGATTGCGAGTTTGAGTGCGGCAGCCAGCGCGACCGCTGTCGTGTCCGAGCCACCGCGGCCAAGTGTGGTGATATTCGCCTTTTCGTCCACGCCCTGGAAGCCGGCGACGATGACAATCTTGCCTTCGCCGAGCGCCTGGCGCATTCGGTCGGTGGAGATTTCCTTGATGCGGGCCTTGGTATGCGTCGAATCGGTGCGGATCCCGACCTGCACGCCGGTGAAGCTGACCGCCGGTTCACCCAGTTCCTGAATCGCCATCGCCATGAGAGCAATGGAGATCTGCTCGCCGGTCGCCAGCAGCATATCCATTTCACGAGCCGGCGGGTTCTCGCTAATCTCGCTGGCCAGTTGAATCAAATCATCAGTCGTATCGCCCCGTGCACTGACGACAACAACAACCTGGTTGCCCCCTTGCTTGGCGCGAACGGCCCTGCGGGCGGCACGCATGATGCGCTCGGCATTGGCCACGCTCGAGCCACCGAACTTCTGAACCACGACGGCCATTGGACTCATTTCTCCGAGTGGGAAAGAGTCATCGTATGGCGCTCAGCGCCGCATGAAGCGCGGCAGAGCAAGGACTAAGCGCTTATGATTTGCCAAAACGGCTTTGCGATCAGATGTAGCCGATCTTCTTGAAACACTCGTATCCCTTCCTGGTCAACTTTTCCAGCGATTTGAATAGGACGGGATCGACCGTTTTGAAATTGAAGCATGCCTTTCCCTGCATGCGCTTCTTCAATTCCTCAGGCACACCGTCGAGGAGAGCCTTGTTGCCGTAGACCGGCATCAGGTAATAACTGACATATTGCTTGCCAAGTCGAACACCGGCGAACCAGGTCGGCTTGCCGTGTGGACCAGGCTTCGTACCCGTCAGGCTGTAATAGTTTGGCATGGCGCGCTCGACCGCCAACTTGGGCTCATACTTGGCGAGAATGGCGCGAAGCGCGTCGTATACAGGCTGAAGATCCGCCTTGGTGCTGGCCATGGCGAATAGGAGAACCGGCCTACGTGCAGATTGCAAGCGCAAAAAGCAAACCCGTCCCGGAGGGCGCCGGGACGGGTGGGGGGAGGGAGTCCGGCAGCTTGTGGGGACAGGCCGCCGGTCTTGGTTGTATCGAACGAACGGGGCCGCCGGGGGGAAGGCGGGGAACCCGATTGCACAGGAAACTCGAAGCTCGATGGCTCAGCGGGTTCCGGCCCGCTGAACCCTCTTCTCTGCCAGCCCCGTGTCCGGAGGGCTCGTCACCCGTCCGAAAGGTTTGGCAGCAAGGAGATAGCGATCCGCGTGCCAAAGCCGCATGGCCGCCCGTCCCGCGATCACAACTCCTTGAGAAAGCTTCTGATAGATCAACGCAAGCGTCCCGCGTTTTTGCGCACGCACCATTGCAACTTTTGCAAGCCAATGCCCATCCGTGTAAAAATGCCGCGGATGCGAGGGATAAATCCTACAGGAACCGCATCAAGCACATCGAACCAACCGCTTCGATGGAAAGGCGATAGACTCACTACGGCCGCAGGACCGCGACTGAGGAAAGGCACACGCCGATACCGCGGAGGACGATCAGATCGCCAGGCTGGACCTGCCCGCCGCGAACCGCCTCGTCGAGGCCCAAAGGATCTGGCACGCGAGCAAGCGAATTGAAATTGATTTCGGTCGCCCCCGCCCCACACCTGTCAAAACGAATCCAACTTTTCCGAAATCAACCAACTTTTCCGAATCAATTCTTGTGCGGCATGAAATGAGGGAAGTGATCTGCCAACTTGGACCGAAACGACCAGGCGCCCATTCGAGCCGGAAGCGTTTGACGCAGACGAGGCGACAAGGGGAGCGAGATCGCCAGCGTGGCAGCGTGAGGGGTGGCCGGCGTGGCGGATTCCTACCATGCGCACTTTTCGGTGCCGCTCGGCCACTTTCACGAAATTGTTCGGGGACAAACGCGTGGTCGTGGATCGGCTCGGCGCTCCGTTATTGGATTGGACAAGCACAAGAAATGTACCGTTTGCTCAGCATCCGTCGCAATCCAAGAGTTCCAAAAGCTGTCAACGCCACTATTAGGCCGACCGGCGCCGGCACCGGATTGGGGGTATCGACGATGTGAACGTGGCCCGACTCGGACCGAAATCCAATTGGGTTGAAATCGGAGTCGGCAAATGCCGTGAACCCGGTGTCTTGGATCGACACCGTAAACACGTCTCCAGCCGATGGCGAATTCCCTCCCAGCACGGTCGTCAAATCCAATTGAGCCAAGAGCATTGATGTTGATCCCACCGGCTCACCTAATCCCGTCAGAGTTGCATCACCACCGAAATAGGTGTCGTTACTCCAATTCGTGTTGCCCGTTGTGCCTGGCAGGACATTCCAGGACTCATATAAGCTGTTCCCGTAGAACACGTAACTCGAATTCGAATACAGTGCGTCGGTTATTGGTCCGATTGAGAGTTGCGCCGCGGGATTGCCGATCGACTGTGCCGTGACGAGCACTTCGAGGCTGAAGTTATCCAGTGTGATCGGCGTCCCGTCTTCCGACTTGATCGACACATCGATGCTTCCCGTGGACCCGGCCGCGATCGAAGTATCATTCACCGATACGATGAAACCGGCCCGAGCCGAAGAAGCAAACGCGAGGGCTAACGACGCAATGACTAACATCCTGGCATTCATGTTGAAACCCACAAGTATTGTGATCGGGAATAGCTAGATAGTGGCCCGGCCTGGACGCCGACCGGACCACGGCGACGGTCAATCGTCGAGGACTAGATCGGAGCCAAGTTGACGACCAATTGCCCGCAATGCTAATGTGCGATCGATCGAATTCACGACGCCATCTCCGTTGGCATCCAGGTTCGGATCATACGGATGCCCGAATCCGGCCAGAATCGCATTGGCGTCCGCGGAGTCGACCTTGCGATCGCCGTTTACGTCGCCGAGTAGTCGATAGAAACGCCGCTGGGTTTCGAAGATGCCGTCGCCGTCCGCGTCGATCGCGAGAATGTAGTAGCCGTCGCCGACATTGGTATTCCGATTCCCGCCGATGCCGTTAGCGCCGAAGTCGACGGTCAGACCATTGCCCGCCGCCGACATTAGTCCATTCAGATTGACATCCGAGCCGGAGCCAGAGCCATCCAGGTTGAATCGTGAGAGGGCGATGCGGTTTCCAGACACCAGGCCGTCCAAGTCGACGGGACTTTCGAATGTGAGATCGAGATACCGCAGGAATGATCGCTGGACCTGTCCTTGCTGCACGTCGAAGCCGGTCACCTCGTTTACGTTCGTGACGGAGATGGTGAATTGGTTTTCAAGAGTAAGCCCGCCCGAGTCCGTGACGCGAATGCGGACAGAGTAGCTTGAGCCGGCTTCGAAGTCCAGTGATTGAGCCGTTTGCAGTTGATTGCCCACGATCTGGAAGCGCGAGTTATCGGTGTCGCCGGCTCCGCTCACGAGATTGAAAGAAAAGACTTCGTTGTAATCCGCATCAGTCGCGGACAATGTCCCTACCTCTGTTCCGATAGGCTCATTCTCGGCCACGGAGTTGTTCGACAGCGCGAGGGCGGTCGGTGCACTGGAGACACTCAACAGGACCCCGACGGTGCTGCTGAGTTGGTTCGCCACGGCGAGATCGGGCCGGCCGTCCCCATTGAAGTCTCCCACAGACACCGAGGCGCGGGTTGGAGCCGCCGGAGGAGACGGAGCCAGCGAGCGAGAAGCCCCCGCTTCCATTGCCCAATAGTGCGCCCACGGAGTTGCTTCCGTAATTGGCGACGGCCAGGTCGGGCCGGCCGTCACCGTTGAAGTCGCCGACTCCCACGGACGACGGGTTGTCGCCGCCGGAGGAATAAGAGCCGACCGTGGAGAAGCCCCCGCCGCCATTGCCCAGCAGGAGTCCGACGGAGTTGCTTCCGTAATAATTGGCGACGGCCAGGTCGGGCCGGCCGTCACCGTTGAAGTCGCTGACTCCGACAGAGTACGGGTAGGAGCCGCCGGAGCCGTAAGAGCCGACCGTGGAGAAGCCCCCGCCGCCATTGCCCAGCAGGATTCCGACGGAGTCGGTTCCCCCATTGGCGACGGCCAGGTCGGGCCGGCCGTCACCGTTGAAGTCGCCGACTCCCACGGACGACGGGTAGCCGCCGCCGGAGGAATAAGAGCCGACCGTGGAGAAGCCCCCGCCGCCATTGCCCAGCAGGATTCCGACGGAGTTGCTTCCGAAATTGGCGACGGCCAGGTCGGGCCGGCCGTCCCCATTGAAGTCACCCACCGCCACCGAGTACGGGTGGTAGCCGCCGGAGGAATAAGAGCCGACCGTGGAGAAGCCCCCGCCGCCATTGCCCAGCAGGAGTCCGACGGAGTTGCTTCCGTAATTGGCGACGGCCAGGTCGGGCCGGCCGTCACCGTTGAAGTCGCCGACTCCCACGGACTCCGGGTTGTAGCCGCCGGAGTAGTAAGAGCCGACCGTGGAGAAGCCCCCGCCGCCATTGCCCAGCAGGATTCTGACGGAGTCGGTCCCTCATTGGCGACGGCCAGGTCGGGCCGGCCGTCCCCGTTGAAGTCGCCGACTCCCACGGACGACGGGTAGCCGCCGCCCGAGGAATAAGAGCCCGACAACGCGAGGTGCGTCGCCGGAACAGCGCGACCTTCCAGACATTCCAGGCGAAGCCATTGGGTGAACTTGCGAATGCGCCCTTTGGCAGACCCAAGTTTGTGAAGATTTTGTTTCCGCCAATTGCGAATAGGCATTGAGTCACCCTTTGAGGAATCGACAATGGTGTTCAGGCACGCGCACATGGTTCATCTGCTTGGACCCGGCGTCTCATTGGTCTGTCTGATTCGAGTCATGTGCAAGTCATACTGCTCCACCCCTCTCCTCGCCGGACTTCCTAAAAGCGGACAAGTTTTTTCTTGCTCTTGCTCGTTCGCTTTTAGTATCCTCCTCTCCACTCGCATTCCGATTCACCCATGGACGCTTGCGCCCAATGCAATTCTCGATCACCCTCGACGACTATCGCGCTTACCTGCTCGGCATTGCTAACCGGCAACTTCGAACCGATTTGCGGCCGAAGGTGGGCGGCAGCGATTTGGTGCAGGAGACTTTTCTCGCCGCTTGGACCGTGTCGCGGAATGGCACATTCACGCCGGACGATTTGCGGTTTTGGCTGCGTGGCATTCTTCGCAAGCACATCGGCCGCTGTCATCGGCGATTTGTCACCGCGGCCAAGCGGTCGGTGACGGCGGAGCGATCGTTGTCCGATGTCGGGGAACTCGGCGACCAAGAGATTGGCGACGACCAACTGCAACAGAATGAGCTGGCACTGGTCCTGGCCGCGGCCGTCGAACAATTGCGCCCGCACGAGCGCGACGTGCTGCGCTTGCGGCTGGATGATGACTTGTCGTGGCAGGAAGTCGCCCAGCGGCGCAATCTCACCGCCGAGGCGGCTCGGCAGGTCTTTCGCCGGTGCTGGCCCAGTTACGCAGCATACTGTCCCCGGACTTGGACCCGGGGGGTTGAACCACTGAGTCGCAGAGGACAAAGAGAAAACGGAGAATATCGATCAAGCCCATGCCCTGTTCTTCGTGTATCATTTTGATTCGTCTCTGTGCACTCTGTGCACTCTGTGACTCTGTGGTGAACTGATTGTGCACGAGTGATCACAATCCATGACGATTGACCGCCTGTCGCTGGACATGCTGGTGGACGGGCTGAATCGCCTGGAGGCGGAGGCGGTGCGCCCGGAGGCCGAGCCAGAGCCAAAGCCGCTGGGGCGATTTCGGGTTCGCGGGCAGCTTGGCACCGGACGGTTTGCCGTCGTGGCGTTGGCCGATGATCCGGTGCTCAAACGGCAAGTGGCGCTCAAGTTGCCGCGGCCGGAATTGCTGGTCGATGAGCGGATGCGAAATCGATTCGTTCGCGAGGCCCAGGCGGCGGCCCGGCTGGAGCACGAAGGAATTGTGCCGGTCCATGAAGTCGTGCAGCCGGGCGAATCGATTGTATATCTCGTGCTTGGCCTGGTGAACGGGCCGAACCTGGAAGAATGGCTCGAACGGAATCCGGCCGTCGACGAAAAGCTCGCCTGTCAAATGGTGGCCGCGATCGCCGACGCGATTCAGCATGCGCACGATCGCAAGGTTCTGCATCTCGATTTGAAGCCATCGAACATCCTGATCGATCCGGGGCATGGGCCGGTGCCGGGCGTCGGCCGGCCACGAGTGACTGATTTTGGCCTGGCCCGCGTAATCGATGGCGGTCGTCGTCGAACGACGGCGCTCTTCGCCGGCACGCCGGGGTTCATGGCCCCGGAGCAACTGGGCGAGTCGGCACTCAAGGTCAGTGAACGGACGGATGTGTGGGCACTGGGGGCGATCCTGTTTCAAGTGTTGACCGCCCGCCCGCCGTTTGAAGGGTCGGAAGCCGAGTTGGTCATTCGCACGTTGAACGAAACCCCGCCGTCTCCGAGAACGCTACGGCCCGACCTGTCACCGGCCGTGTCGGCGATAGTGTTGAAATGCCTGCACAACAAGCCCGAACGCCGATACGGATCCGCCAGAGCGTTGGCGGAAGACTTGCGGGCGGTGGTGATGGGGACAGAACCAATTGTGTCAAAGAAGCGCCGATGGCGACGAATGGCGCGATTCAGCGTTGGACTCGCGGCGGCAATACTTGCTGGCATCTTGGTATTCGCGGTCGGACATCGCGACCATATTGAATCGGAGACGGGTCTGCCTGAAGAACCGCGAGTAACCGCGATGCCGGCCAGATTGCTTCCCGAGCCGAAGCGTGAGCACTTCACAAACAGCATCGGCATGGTCATGATTCGGATTGAACCGGGCGAGTTTGTAATGGGGTCACCAAAGTCGGAGCCCGACCACTACGGACAAATCGGTGATGAAACTCAGCGGAAGGCGATCCTGAAAATCCCTTATTTCCTTGGGCAATGCGAGGTGACTCGCGGACAGTTTCGCCGATTCATGGCGGAGAACCCAAAACAAAAAACAGACGCCGAAAAGTGGCGACTTACAAGCGAACGAGAATTATGGGGAACCGGGTGGGTGCCCAGCGAAAACAAGGATACGTATGGACGAAATTTTGATTGGGAACATACCGGTTTCGAACAGACGGACAATCACCCGGTGGTCAATGTGAGTTGGTTTGATGCCATGGCGTTCTGCCAATGGCTGACGGACAGGGACGGCCGACCGTATTCGCTACTAACAGAGGCGGAATGGGAATACGCCTGCCGCGCAGGTTCCCAATCGCCCTGGCCATTCGGTGGAGACCCACTGGAAGTCGCCCGATATGGCAATACCGGCGACCGGTCGGTATTCCATTTTCAAGGAAAATTCGGCTTCCAAGGACTTCCAGACGATGGAGTTGTCTTCACAGCGCCTGTCAGGAGCTACGAACCAAACCCGTGGGGGCTCTACGACATGCACGGGAACGCCTGGGAATGGTGCTGGGATTGGTACGATAGTTACAGGGCATGGAAAACAAGTGATGACCCCGTGCAGCGACTCGGAACCAAGTGGAAAGTATACCGTGGAGGCTCGTATGGAACGCTTTGGTGCCGAAGCGCCATTCGCAACTTTGCCAGCCCGCACAGTTCCGGATGCGGCGTTGGTTTTCGCGTTCGCTGCGAAAGTCCCGCGGACAAGTAGACCAGTTAATTCCGGGAAGGGTTGGTCGAGTAATCACATCCCGCAAGCCCCGGCAATCTCTTCGGTCGGATAGCCAAGGATCTGGACGATTCGCCCCGACTTTTCCCCGACGATGAAAGCGTCGTCTTCGATGAAAAACTTCGCCAGCCAGTCTCGTTTCTGCGAATGGGGCATTGGTGTCGCCCGTAGCGACTCATTACACGTTGCTTGTTGCGAATCCCGTCAGTGCCAATGACTCACCAGCCCAGCCCCATTGCGGATAGGCGGCGGCGCACTTCTTTCATGCGAAGCACAACCAGGCGATCATCGTCCTCTGCCAACGTCGCGATGTCGCCTTCGGGAGAGATCGAAAGGAATTGAATTGTCTTGCCGCCGTGCGGCGTATAACGCCAGAGCATGGAACGCGATTCAATATCCCAGAGTTCGACTTCGCCTCGGTCGTTGCCCAGCGCCAGGTACCGGCCATCGGGGGTGATGCCGTTCGCGTCGTCGGCCATACAGCGGTTGGGAACGCGTAAGACTTCGTCGGCGGAAGGCATCGCCTGTACGAGCCAATAGGCATTGTTTACGTTTGCCTTGGTCCCCATCGGAATCCCCCGTGATAGCACAAGCTTGCCGCCGACGGTGAAGCCGTCGATTGACATATACGAATCCTGGAACTGCTCGGGCCTCGGCAACTCGGCCAGCAGTCGACCGGATGGTAATTCGTACAGTCGCTCGGGGTTGGGTTTTGAGGCCTTGGCAGGCCAGCCAAACGCTCGCGAAGCGGGACGGAGGAATAGCCGGCTGCCGTCGACCGAAACCGCCAATTCATCTCCGAGTGTCTGGGCGGGCTCAAACGTCCAGATCAACTTGTCGGCGGCGACGTCCCAGAGCACGCACTGGCGCGGCGCCTTCGGTTGTTCCACCTTTCCGATCGCGGCCAGTCTACCGTCCGGCAGGTAGAACGAGGTATTCCAGTTCTTGATGTGCGCGGCACTGGAGGGCTGGCGACGAAACTCTTCGTCGCCGGTCAACACATTGTGGACGCTCAAGAGATCCGGAGCTTCCAGAACGATGTGCTGGCTGTCGGGAGAGAAGAAGAGTCGGCCGCGCGTCGAGTCCAGCCCTTTGAGCCACCGAACGACTTTGAACGTGCGTCGATCAATCAAGGCGACTCGATCGAGCTTCGGGATGTGCGCCTTTTCGGGCCGACGAGTCCGGCCAGAATCTGCCGGGAGCGGCCGCCGGTTGGGGCATAGGCCGCAAGCCACTTGCCGTCCGGGCTGAATGCGGGTCGTTGGGCCGCGTCGATGCGGTACATGACATCCGCCACGGGATCGAATTCGGGCTTCCAGACGCGAACACTCTCCATGGCGCTGGCAATCGCCAACTCGTTGGCCGGCGTCCAGAGGGCCATAAACACGCCAACGGTTGATGCGGACCCCAGACGAAAACGCTCCGCTCCATCCTGCGCGCGAAAATGCGGACCGTCGAACCCCGGCCCCCGAATGCCAGCCACCGGCCGTCGGGACTGAACGAAAGCGAGACGAACTGGCGGTTCTGTGTCGCTTCCATCTCACCGTCACACGTTGCGAGCGGCTTGTTCTCCTTGAGATTCCAGAGCATGGCAACCACTTGAGAAGAAGGCTGTTTGATCGCGAGCCCCAGAATCGGCAGTGTGGGGTGCCATTCCAATTTCTGGAGTTCGCCTGGCAGAGAGATTTCTTTAACCGTTGCCGGTGGGTTCTGCGTGATATCGACGATGCGCACGGTTTTACGATCGCGCGATGCGAAACTGACGCGACTGCTGTCCTGAGAGAATCGCAGACCGACAAAATCTTGCGAATCGGCGCCGAAAAACGAGAACTCGTTGAAGCGATTCTTTTCGAGAGGTGTCTTGGCCAACAATTGGGCCGAATCCGGATGGGCCAGGTCCCACACAACGGCATGCGCATCGACTCGATCGTTGATCACTGCCAACGCGTGCTTGCCGTCGGGGCTGAACCGGGCGAATTCGGCTATCGGAAGGCCGGGCGCCGATTTGGGTCCCGGCAATTGGGTGATCAGTCGGCCCGATGGGAACTCGCGAATCGCTACGCCACCAAGATATGGGCAGAGCGCCCGAATTCCTTGGCGATCTAAGGCCAAGAGTGATGTCAACAGATTTAACTCGTCTGTCCCTTTCAGGTTCGTCGGTTGAACCGATAGATGCCGTGCTTCATGCCCAGTCATCAGATCGGTCGTCCACAATTCGATTGAACTGTTGCCGCCGGCAAAGATTGACGACCATATTAAAAAGTGTCCGTTCTCTGTGAAGTGCGTCCTGGTAGACAGATCGAGAGGAAATTCCCGAACCAGCCGGGCATCTCGAGCCAGCAATGCCATGACTACTTCACTTCGAAGGTCGGCCATTTCCGGTATCGCCACGCGATGGTCGTCGGGATCGCGGGTCCGCAGGCGCAATTCGGCGGCATTCTTCAGCAGCTCCAGGCTCCGAGATTTCGAACCGGACTGGCCGGCCAGACGTTCGGCACGGGCCCGCTCAAACGTCGCCACGCAGAGCGTGTCTTTCATCACCTCTTCGCGATCCTTGGCGGTCGCTTCCTGCTTGCGGGCTTCGAGTTCGCTCTCCGCCGCTTCCCTGGCGCGGTTGTCCGCCCGGATGGCATAAGTGATCGACACCCCGGAGCCGGCGACGAGCAGGAGAATCGCCAGTGCCGTGAGCGACGCGACCGCCGGGTTCCGCCGGACCCATTTGCGCATTCGCCGGCCCCATGTCGCTCGTCTTGCCGTGACGGGCTCGCCGCGCAACCAGGCGGCTAGGTCGTCGGCCATCGCACCGGCGGTTCCATAACGCCGGGCGGGATCTTTCTCCAGGCACTTGAAAGCGATTGCTTCCAGCTCGGGGTCGACGGCCGCGTTCACGCTTCGGACCGACGCCGGTTCCGATTCCTCGACCATGCGAATCGTCTGGGCCACCGTCTCGCCGCGGAACGGGGGCCGACCGGCAAGCAACTCGTATAGGACCGCGCCCAGGGAGTAAATGTCGGCCGCGATTGTGATCTGCTTTTCACCCCGAGCCTGTTCGGGCGCCATGTAACTGGGCGTGCCGAGAATGGCGCCGGACTGCGTCAGTCCGCTATCGTCTTTGAGGTGTTTGGCGAGCCCAAAATCAGTAATGAGCGGCGTACGATCCGCGTCCAGCAATACATTGGCCGGCTTCAGGTCGCGATGCAAGAGGCCAAACTGATGGGCGTAGTTCATCCCGCGAGCGATTTGCTCGATGAGTTTCGCGGCTGCCCGCGGTTCCCGAATGAACTCCGCAATCCGGTTCGACAGCGGTCCGCCCGGGGCGAGCTTCATCGAGAAATACGGATGGCCTTCGTGCTCCCCGACTTCGTAAATGGGCAGAATGTTCGGATGATCCAGGTTCGCCGCGGTCTCGGCCTCCTGGCGAAAGCGCGAAACGTCCGAATGGCTGGCCAGCTTTCCCGTCAAAACCATCTTGAGCGCGACGATTCGATTGAGCGAGATTTGCCGGGCTTTGTAGACAATGCCCATGCCGCCACGGGCGATCTCTTCGAGTAACTCATAATCGCCAAACCTTCGACCCGCGACCGGGTCTGCAGCTTGCATGGTCTCGCGCGAAGCCAATGTCGGCAGTGGTCCGGGCGGGATGCTCAAAGTGGGGTCAGTGGACATGTGCGAGGCCTACGAAAGGCGGCAATCGATTATGTTCTTGGACATCGAGCCAGCTCCGATTGGCTCTCGGCGTCAGACGGCGTCATAGTCTCGATCCGAAGTCGAGAGGAACGATGCCTCGAATCTTGTTGTACTGCGACATTCAGCGATAGGATTTGATCCGCAATACTTTGAACGGATTCATTGCCTCGTCGTCGGCCGGTTGGCCAGCGGATTGAACTTATTCGCGGAACGCCATCGCTTTAGCTGGCTTGGCCCGGGGGCGGGAGGCTTGGCAGCGATCGATTCGGATCTTCCACGATCGGCGTGCGCGTTTTGGCGGCTTCCACATTTTCAAAAGGGTCGGGGATATTAATGCGAATGAAGCCGGTCGGCTCGGTTCGCAATGGCAGATTTGGGCTGATTACGCTTCGAGCGGTAAATTCGATGGTCGGATCGATCAAAAGGCGCGCGATCGGCGATGGGCCGAGCGCTCAGGGGCGGCAACTCGGTAAGCGCGTTTATAATTCGCTCTTCATGCCGTGTCAGCGGCCCCGTGGCAATTGGCCCGCGAGCTGGGAGTTGCGGAATAGCGCCACCAATGTCCGGCGGCACGGAGTCGGGAAGTGGCCTCGGACCGGCCGGCTTCAATTCCGGAAGTCCAAGCCGGGGCAAAGCACCGGCAGGATCGTTTGAGGGCGGAGCCGGTGCTTCGAGAAAAGCGGGCAGGCGTCGCGGCTTCGGAGTGACTGGCATGGCAACGGGCATCGTTCTCGGCATCGGCGGGATCAGTGCATTAGCCAGTGCCTTGCCTTCAGAATCTTCGGGAAAGGTGAAGGAGCCGCCATCTGGACCGGAGGAGCTTTTGACGACCGGCGGCGGTTGTTCCTGAACCGTGGGTTGGTCTTTCACCGCGGGAACCTCGGCCGGAGCGACCGCTACCGCGGGCGGGTTCGACTGGCTGCAACTCGCAAACGCGATCGCCATCGCACCGAGTAAGCATCCGACAAGTTGCTTGCGATGATTCATACCAGTGCTCACTTGGCCGCCTCGATGATTAGTTTGACCGGCGTGCCGACCTTGGGAATCAGGGC
Source organism: uncultured Gemmataceae bacterium (assembly GCA_963773845.1). GTDB lineage: Bacteria > Planctomycetota > Planctomycetia > Gemmatales > Gemmataceae > SIAJ01. Next base: position 212,526 of record CAVZCU010000009.1, on the reverse strand, counting down.
CGAATCGACTTCCAGCTTCAAGTACTTTTCTTCCTTCATCGTCAGCGACGACTGGCATACCGTTTCGTCGGTGACCGGGTAGATGGCGATCAGGGTGCCGCTCATGTCGGCGCCATAAACTTGATCGGATTTGGTTGGATCGGGCTTGCGCATAGCGGATCCCGTAAAGCGAAACTTGACGTCGCGTGGGAATCCCTGCTTGGTCTTGGGATCGATCAGGAAGCGGTGGATCGACAGTTTGCGTGTGCCGCCCCCGTCGGGGATTTCGAGTGAGATTTTGACCACAGGGCCGACGGCTTCTGCCTTCTCGCCATGTGCGGGCTTGCCGGGTTTCAGGCCAAGCGATTCCAGTGCTTTGTGGACGTCGCTAGGCTTGGCGTCGATCGTGACGACGGTTTCATGCGCTTTTTGGCCCTTGGGATCCGGCCAGCACGCAATGACCTCAACGGGATAGATCTGGTCGTATTTGGCCAACTTCCGAGGCGCGACCTTGGCATCAATTATGACCGCCTTCCTAGCCTTGTCGACCTTCACACCTTCCGCGTCGGCGAATGCCGGGCCGACGAGAGTCAGTGCAACGAACGGGACGTATAAGCGATTCATAATGGATACCCCGTTTCCCTACTTGGACCCAATACACACAACTACGGTCGGCTGGCGGGCGAACGGTCCCGCGAGGTTGCAGGTCGCCAAATACAGTTTGCCGCCGCGGACGGTGATGCCACCATAATTCATGCCCGGCAATTTCAGCGGCTCGGCGCCGAGGTCGAGCGTCCATTGGGCCGTGCCCGACTTCAGATCAACGGCATGGACGACGCCTTTGAAGTCGGCAACGTAAATGGTCTCGCCGACGACCGCGGGGGGAGCGAAGAACGGCGCTTTCGCGTCGTATATGAGTTTCCGTGAACCGTCCTTGAGACTATAGGCGCGCAGCTTGCCGTCGGTGCAGGTGCAAATGGCGACGTCCTTCGTCGCGGCCGCGCAAGAAAGCACGGCGCCCGGCAATCGCTTCTTCCATTTTTCCTTGCCGGTGGCCAGGTCAAATGCCGTGATGTCCCCCTTCGAGCCTTCGATCTCGTTGGGGTCGTAGGCGATATTGCTCGTGGTCACCAACACGGTATCGCCGGCCAGCGTCGGCCCTCCCCACGGATTGTAGGTGAGTGGCGCTTTCCAAATCTCTTTGCCGTTTGCGGCATTCAAACAAAATAGCGCGCGGTCCCCTTCCTTCTCCTTGTCGAGGAACGCGGATGCGACCAAGACCTTGTCGCCAGCAACGAGCGTTGGGGCGTCCACATGCCAGCGCTTTTGACCCTGGGTCCACACCACCTTGGGCTTCGGCTTGAGCAAATCGTTTTCGTTTGGATCGCGTGCGAACTGATCTTTCTTTTTTTCTTGCTCGAACTTGGCCACCAGTTTCTTCCATTCGGCAGCTTGAAGGGCCGGGACCTCTTTCACCGAGAGTTCTTTGCCGTCGAGGATGACCGTGTCGATGTCCACGCAGAGCACGCCGGCCGATCCGCCGCCGACATAGACCCGGCCGTTCGACACTGTCGGTGAACCTTCGAGATGCACGAGCTTTCCCGGCACCGGGAGCGCCCAGAGCAGGTAGCCGCCGTCCGACGGAAAACAGTAGAGTGTCGCTCCGTCGGTGACGTGCATGCCATCGCCGAAAATGATTTTGCCATCGATAACGGCCGGCGAGCTGAACGTCGGCAATTTGATCAACGGTCCCTTCTTGCTCCAGCTCGGTTTGATTGCCTTCAAATCCTTCGGATCGAGTGGAAAGCTATTCACGATGCCGTCGTTAAAAGTGCCCAGGCCGGGGAACAGCATGTCGGTCTCGGTCGGCACTGGCGAGCCCGCATAGTGTTGCGTCGATTTGCCAAACCACAGAATAGCGGGCTTCGTCGGGCCAGCAATGTTGTCCGTATTCCCCGTTCGACGGTTGTTGCCGCGAAATGTCGACCAGGGGGCTTCATCGGCGAGCGCGGGAACCGCGGCAATGAATGCGATGACTAGGAGTCGGCTGGCCATGCGTTGTGCGTCCTCTCCGGAGTCATTGCGTCGGATTCTGGTCAAACCGTACTTTCACTGCTTCGGCCGCAAGGGTTACTTCTCTGGTCCGTGTTTTGCCAGTGCTTTCTTTGATCTCAATCTGATACGTGCCGGGCGGCAGCACGAAGCGTGGCGATAGGTTGGGCTGCCCGCGGCCGTCGCCTCCGCATAGGCGACACGTCCGCTGCACACCCTTGCCGACCACGCGAATCAAGACCGATTTACCGATACATTCGCATGGCACATGCACGGTCAGCGGCGTCGACTTGTTCGGAAGCTCCTTATTGCCAAACAGGATCGCCGCGTCTTGTCCTTCGTTGGCCATGACGAGATCGAGTTTGCCGTCGCCGTTCAGGTCGGCGACGGCAATTGCCTGCGAGTTGTACACGCGCATCGTCAATCCAATCTCGGCCGTCTTGTCGATGAACTTGCCGTTGCCGTCGTTCTCCAGATAGCGATTTGCGCCGCGCAGACAACCGATGAATAGATCGGGATGGCCGTCGTTATTGAAATCTCCCCAGGCCGCGCAGGTGCGCGCCAGCGATCGGATTTCGCCAAATCGCCGCACTGGTCGATGATGTCCGTGAAATGTCCCTTGCCATCGTTGCGAAACAACTTCGACTTGCCATTCTGGGGCACGAACAAGTCGGTGTTTCCGTCGCCATCGAAGTCGAAAAATGTCGGTCCGCAGCGCGACGAGTCGAATGCGATCCCGGAGTCGGCTTTCAGTTCGAAGCGCTTGCCCGTGTTGGTGAAGAGCAACCCGTTTCCGGCGCCGAAGAGGAAGTCGGGCCGGCCATCGCCATCGACGTCGGCGACCGCCAGCGTCTCGCCGTGTGCTTCGCTCGCAAGGCCCTTTGGTCCGAGTCCCCATTCGGCCGACACATCATCGAAGCAGCCGATCGCCCCGACCGTCGGCTGACCGGCCGAATAGTAGAAAGCCCAATCGCCGCTGCCTTGCGTGATTTTAAGAAGCACGGTGTTCTTGCCCGGTTTGAGCCGTAGCGTCAGTTTGTTCTGATCCGGCGCCACGGCACGCTGTTGATTGTCGGCCAGGACTCGTTCGCCATTGACAAATACGGCCAGGCCGTCGTCGCTGCCGAGCGAGATGGGGATCTCCGTTGTCCCAGTTGCGGTAATCTCGCGGGCGACGTAACACACCGCGTCGTTGTTCAAATCCGGTTTGCCGAAAATCGCGAGGTTATTGATCGTGGCATCTTTAAAAACCGTCTTGCGCCAGGCAACTTTGCCGCGCTTACCGTCATATTGCTTTTGGAAGTCGATCTCTTTTTCCGGCGGATAGACCGTGTCGAATCCATTGGGGAATGGGCCGATTAACATCCAGGGTCCAATCTGCGGCGGGGCGAGTTTCGCCGCCGGTCGGCTGGCGGATTGTTTCGATAGAGTCGCAGTCCGTTGAACGCGGTAGCAACCAGAATGTCCGGCTTGCCATCGCCGTCGGCATCGATCCAGGCGACCGCGGTCGCGCCGGCAACCCCACGAGGCAGCATGACCGAGTCGTCGCGAAACTGACCCTTGCCCAGATTCGTGAATAGCTTCGGCCCGTCCGCGGTTGCCAGCAACAGATCGGGCTTGCCGTCGCGCGTTGTAATCGGCCCATGCCACCGAGCGAGCGCCCCCTTTAAGCCCGGGCAATGCGACTTCGCTATAGGAATCGCCCTGGTTCTGATACAGCCGCACGGCGCTCGTAGAAACGACGCAGACATCAATCTTCCCATCGCCATCGAAGTCGATGCAACTTGACGTGGCGTGCCTCGGCGTCGATCTTGCTGAGCGGACCGAAATGGCTGAAGCCAATGCCACCTGCGATTCGCCGAATGTCTTCGCCACCCCACCCAACAAAATCCCGCTTGGGGTCGTAGTTCAAGAATTTCAGGCTTGTTTTCACACGCATCACCTTGCCGGCCCGTTTGTGGAGCAACTCTTTGTTGTCCTCCATGGCCGGCACGATCACTTCGCGGCCATCGATGATGCCACGCACGAGCGGGGCCAGTCGCTCTGCTTTTCCGGCATAACTCCGGAGCAAGAACGGCTCGCCGTGGCTCATGCCGTAGAGATCTTCGCCGTTCTTGTAGATCTGATACCAGTAGGTGTCGATGCAGCATTCGCAGGCCCCATCCTTGGCGAAGAAGATGGCGATCTTGCCCGGCTCAGCCCAATCGAGCACGGTTTTGATCTCTCCCTCGCGGAGTTGGCCGCTGATCACGTGCCGGCCCTGGGCCGTTGGAAACTTGCCGCGAATATCCTCCACCTTTTCGTAGACGATCATCTTTTTCGCTTTGTCGACGCTCTTGACGCGGAGGATGGTGATCATGTTGGACTGGTTGATCACGTCCGCAAGCGTCATCGGAGCTTCGATGTAAGCGCGCGATGGGGCCGCGAAAGCGAAGACGATCAGCATGATTAACAGGCATCGCATGTTGAACCTCGTCGCCGGCCCACGGGCCGAAGCCATCGCCGTGGGTTGTATTCCAATCATTCCGAAGGGCTCAGACACAGCAGCCCGGAGGGCGTCCGATTAAAGCCCATGGCGATGGCTTCGAGCCGTGAGCATTTGGGCTCATTCCTTCTGCAACTTCGCCAAGCGCTCCTGCGCCACCTTGGCCCATTCGCTGGTTGGGTGTTCCTTGATCACTTTCTTGAGCAAGCGCTCGGCCTGTTCCGGCTTCTTATCTTCGATGAGCGCTCGGGCCGCCTCGCATAGAGCAGTTGCGCTGATTTCGGGATAATCGAACGTGTAGGGGACGATCAACAAGGTCGCGACGGCATCGCCATAGCGTTTCTGTTCGAGCCGGCAGAGACCGATTTGCAAATGGGCCTTGGCGGCGAGTTCGGTTGTCGTCGCGGCGATCACCTGGTTGTACCAGTTCACCGCCTGATCGAACTGGCCGGCGCTTTGCAGAGCCCAGCCGGCGCCATAACGAGCGTCGCTGACCCATGGGCTGTTGCCGAAGCGATTGACCAGTGTCTCATACGCCGTTCGCGATGCGTCCCATTTTTTCTCCGTTCCCAGAGCATATCCGAGGCGCAATAACGCCCGGTCGGTGACGCCCGGCACGTTTTGGAATTCGCCCTTGTCGCGGAAGGGGGTCAGTTTCTCGATCGCCTTCGCGGTATCGCCCTTGGACAAATAAGCCTCGCCGGCTCGATAGAGTCCTTGAGCCATGAGCGGGGATTTGGCATTGCCCGCCACGGCCTCGAAATAACCGATCGCCGGGTCGAAATCCTTCTTCGCGGCCAGGCAGCAGCCCAGCCGAATGCGGATGCGATCCATCATTTCCGCCGTGGGCAGCTTGTCGCCACGCGGCTCGAGGTCGTTCGCTTCCTTGAGCAGCTTGATCGCCGCGTCGTTTTCATTGCGCTCCGCGAGTAGTTCCGCGAGTTCGAAACGAACGTCGACGGACAGGAGCGTGTCACCGAAGTCATGCAGATGATTCTGGTAGGCGCTCCGAGCCTTCTGCTCCGCCGGCTGGATCGGCACCGAGCTGCGTGCCACGTCCGGCAAGGGGACCATCGGCGCTCTCGTGCCCGGCGGCGCCTGTTTGTTTGCCTCGGCTTGCTTCGCTCGCTGCCGATCCTGTTGAATGCTCAGCCGGGCGGCGGCGATTTCCTGTTCGGCCAAATCTCGATACGCCCACGCCGCCTCGTAATACATGCGTTCGCGGGCATCGTTGCCGCCGAGTGCGGCGCGCAACTCGCCGGCCCGGCGTTCCAGCGTCTGGGCCGACTCGTTCAACGCGGCATTTCCCTGGGCGAGCAAATTCCGGGCGACGCCCGTTTGTTCGGGCTTCAGCCCCGAATTCGCGAGTTGCTGGCGGGCCGTCTCGATCATTTTGCGGCCCTCGGCGATTCGGCACTGGCACGATCGCAGGACCGCTTCCGCGGTGATCGGCTTGTTCGGCACTAACTGCCCGATCGTGTCGAGCGCCTTGCGGGCATCCGCGAACTTTCCTGCTTCTTGCAACGCAAGCCCGTGATGATAGCGCAAGAGAGCGAGGCGATCCGGATCCTTCTGAAGGGAGGACTCGTACTTTTGCCGGGCAGCGGCGAGCGCTTCGGCGGCCTGTTGCGGTTGATTCTGTTCGCGAAGCAATGTCGCCATCGCCAAGATCGCGTACGGAGCCACGGAAGTCTTCTGCCAGGGGTCCTGGGTAAACTGCCGCAGTTCGTTAATCGCTCCGCCTCGATCGCCGGCCAGCGCCATGCACTTGGCGTTTTCCATTCTCGCCTGGGCGGCTTGAGGCTCTTTCGGGAATTGCTGCGAGGACTTTCTGAAACGTCTGACGTGCCGCTTGAAGAATCGGCGGCTCGCTCTTGCGCGACTGCAATCAACGCCGCCTGACGCATCTGGCATGTGCCGAGCTTGAGCAATGCGTCGGGGACCTCGGCGGCCTTCGGGTTGGCCGAAATGAATCCATCCAGGTTGCCTGCGGCCGATTCGAGAAGTTCCAGAACTTTTCGCGTTTCCCCGGCGCCGCTGACCGTCGCGGGCGCTTGCCGCAATTGGCAGTCGGCAAGCAGATAAGGCGTATACGCCAATTCGCCGCCGCGATCGGCATTGGGGATCTTTTCCAGTATCTCGCGAGCTTTGTCGTAATCGCCCTTCTTGAAAAGGCACATGGCCAGGCCGTAGCGGGCGAGATTGATCTTCTCGAACTCGCCTCCCTTGTCGAGCACATCCTGGTAGCGCCGGGCAGCCTCGTCGAACAACTTGGCGAGTTCGGCCTGGCGATTGGGCAGGTTGGTTCGCTTCTCGGCTGCGAGTGCGACGAAATACGCGTTTTCGGCCAGGCGGAACATCACCGGCGTCCGCAAGGCGCTTTCCGGAAACTGCTTGAGAAACTGATTCGCGAGTTGGTCGGACCGCTGATACTCGCCGGCCAGATGAAGCGCGACGATCAACCGCTGCGTCAGCTCTTCCGTTCGCCCGGGCAGCGATTTGTCATTCAGGATTTGCTCGTACGTGCTCGCCGCATCCTTGTACTGTTTCGCGAACTGCTGAGTGTCCGCCAATTCGATGAGCATTTCGGCTCGGCGCGTCTTGGCGTCAGGATCGCTGTTGGCCATTGCATTCGCCTTGTCTGCCGCCGATCGGAGCGTCGCGATTGCCGTCTTGAATCCGCCGTCGCGGGCGGCGGCCTTCGTCGGATCAGTCATGGCGGCCGCCGCTCCGGCCTGAGCCTTTCCCAGCCAAAACTGAATCTGATCGACGAGCCGGGGCTGCTTGTCGAGCATCGGCTGTAAGGTGGCGATCGCTTCGGGATACATCTTCATCCGCACCTGGCAAAAGCCAACGCGAAGTTGTGCCTCGGGCAGGAGCGACGACCTCGGATACGCTTTCGCAAACTCCTGGAATTTGCCGAGTGCTTCGCCGAACTTGCCCGCTTCATATCCGAGACATGCGGAGAAAAAGACACTCGCGACGACATGGTCCGGGGGCGGATTCCGGACTATCCCCTCCAGGCGCATTCGCTCGTTCGGGTCTTTCGCGAGCAGGTCGGCGCGCTTGAGCTTTTCGGCGGCATCCTTTTTCTGCTGCTCGTAGCCGGCCAGAACGGCCTCGAAGGCCTGAGCCGCTTCCGCTTTCTGGTCGGTGACCTGGTAAACCCGGCCGAGGAGATAACGGGCATGCAAGCCGAAGTGCGGATCATCGAACGGCGATAGCTGCGTCAGCGATCGGCCGGCGACGAGGTAATCGTGCAGTTGAAAGGAAGCGAATCCGTGCAGGTACAGGCCGAGCTTGTGGTAACGGCTCTTGGCGAGTTGTTCGTCTTTCGTGAAGGGCTCGGCGGTGGCCTTCGCCTCCTTGTACTTGCCGAGCCGGAGTTCCATCTCCGCCTGATCGCAGCGGGCACGGGCAGCCCAATCGAATTCCGGCGGTAGTTTATCGCCGGGATCTTTGGGAAGCTTAGCGCGGAATGCGGTCGTCGCGGCCGCGAAGCGCTGGGTGGCTTCATTGAATTTCTGGTCGGCGCGCTGCTTGAACTGGACGGCTTCGTTCGGCTTGGCTTTCATGCCATCGAGTTCTTTCAATCCCTGCCCGCGAAACGATAGGCCGAGGTAATAGAGCGCGTAAGCATGCTCCGGCAACGAAGTATTGCCGGCGATTGGGTTCAGGACTTCGATCGCCTTGTCGTAGTTCCGCTCGGGTGATTCGAGATAAGCGAGGGCGAGCTGGTAGCGTGCCTTGTTCGCTTGCGGATGGTTGCCGAACTTCTGCAGGAACTCCGTGTAGCGCTGAATCGCGAAGGGATAATTCGCATCGTTGTGAGCTTTGCGCGCACTGGTGAGAATCATGTCCGCCTGCCGATCGGGCGGCACTTGGCCCCAAACCGAACTCACATGAATTGCGAGCGCAATGGAGCCGACGAGCATCAAGCGGAGAGTCATGAGTTGCGGACTCCGGGTGGGGCTGCGCCGCGGGCGGGTAGTACAAAGCGGCACAAGGGCGATCGGCGCATGGGCGTGGGGGATGGGCACCATTTTTACCGGAGAGTTGCAACAAATCAACCAAGTACCCGGAATTGGTTCAAAGATGTTACTTCACCTGTGGCCCGATTTTTGAGATTGCTGGGTGTCTTCCCATGCGCTTCACGCTCCTGGCGACCGTTCATCGTGTCAAATACAGCCATTGAACGGGCGGCAACCGCATGCCGCCTATCCCTGTCGAATCGCCCTCGGCGAATTTGCTACAGTTTTCGCATCCGATTGTTGAGCTTTTGCTGCCGATAGACGGCCAGGTCGCGTTCGAGCAGATCGTGTTGCTCGTGTTGAATTCGGCGAAGTTGTTGCCGACCATAAAGGCCGACGGCGAATAGTCGGCCATCGCGATCGCCAGCACGAAGAACAGCAAGCCGAGGATCGCCGTCCAATAATACAACTGCGTCCGCAGCGCATCGCGATCCGCGTCGGTCATGTCCGGTTGCTTGACTTGCGCCAGGCGGCCGAATTCGTCCAGGCCGCCGGAAAGAACCGATCCGGCCAACATACCGGCCAGCGCCATCATCAGAACGGCGTTCAACGTCCGCCGTTGACAAAGGCCGCGTAAATAGCGCCGATCGTCGCTCGCCAGCGTTTCCGTTCGCAAACGTCGCCAGGTGCGCACTTGATAGCGCATCGAGAGGACGGCAATGGCTGCCACGCAGGCCGCCAGTACGAAAAGTGCAAAGGGCATTCGCGGCCCCGAATTAGTTGGACGGGATTACTTCACCTTCTGCAACCAAGCCATGATCACCTTGGCCACGTTGGCCATGCTCTCCGCCGAGCACTTATCCGGCGTATCGCTGAGCCGGTGCCAGTGCGGATAATCGAAATCGATGATGTCGATGCACGGAATCCCGGCTCGATTCATGGCGATATGATCGTCCAGTACGCCTCCGACACTGCCGCGCTCCCACTGAAGCTCTTGACGCCCAGTTCCGCCGCCAGTTTCCAAATGTCCTCGACCAACCCGCCCGCCAAGACCAGCGAATTCTCCTCGACCGGGTAGACCGCTCCCTTGCCGGCGAACAAATCGAGCAGAATGCCGGCCTTGTACTTGGGCCCGTCCTTCGCTTTCTTGTACTCGGCGGCAAAGTGGTCGGACCCGAGGAAGAACTTGTCGCGGTTGCGATCGTGAATCCATTCCTCGCCGTCGAAGATCACGAAATCCACGCCGACCTCCGTCTTCATGTCCTTCATGTGATGGGCCAACTCCATCATGAAGGCGACGCTGGATGTTCCATCATTAGCGCTGGCAAACGGCTTGGTCCAGTTACGGACGTTGGATTCCTGGTCGGCGATCGGCCGGGTGTCGTAATGGCCGCAGATCATGACGCGGGTCTTGCTGTCCGGATGCCAGGACACGATCATGTTGGCCATCGGCACGGGTTTGGCCTGGCTCGGCTGCCTGCCTTCGAACTTCTGAAACGTGACTTTGGCCCCGTGCTTCTCAAAATGCCTTTTCAAGAACTCCTGCTGCTTGGTCATGCCTTCGCTGCCGCTGATTCGCGTGCCCAGGTCGCAGAGGGCCGATATGTAGGCGAAATGCCCGATCGCCATCGAACGCGCCGGCCTTGTGCGCGGCCGGGTCGCCGGAATCTTTCTTTTCCGGCTTGGCATCGGCGCAGCCAGAAATGACAAGCATGCCGCCCACAATAGCAAACGCTTCAACGATTGAGAACAGCCGAGTTCCGTGGCTCATGATTCGCACTCCAGGACCGTCCTGAACGTATGATAAGGGTTCTATCGACGCGGTGCGAGGGCAACCTCCGGTGGGAACGGCCTCCCGGCCTGCCGACGTGGGATAGGCCTCCCGGCCTGTCTCACATGGCAATGGCAAGCGATTGATCCCGCATGCGAAGACAGGCCGGGAGGCCTATCACACCTTGAAGCTGTTTCCGGCATTACGGTACGTGTTGCTCGGCCTCGTGATCCTGGTCGCCGTCGGGCTCGTCTTGCCATTCATCATCCAATCGCGGGCCAAAAGCGATCGCATTGCATGCGAGAATCATTTGCGTGAGTTGGGCCTGTTTGGCGTGCAGCAGGCATCGGCGCCAGGCGAGGCCTTACCGTTGCAACCGCGCGAAGAATTGCCGCCCGGTACGTTTCTCAATGACGGCTTGCCCATCGACCAAAGGATGAGTTGGTACGCCTACGTGCTCAACGTCGTGTATGCCGGCCCACAGCACGCGAATCCGCAGACCAAGCACCGCCAACCCCAAGGGTTGGGGGAACTGTTGAAGAGTTTTGAACCCAAGGGGGCCTGGGATTCGCCCGCGAATGCCCCGTTGGCAAACTATCGCCTCGCTATCGCAATCTGCCCGGCACAGGTGAAAGATTATCCACCGGGAAAGCCGATTCCGACCAACTATATCGCCAATGGGGGTCTTGGTGCAGACACTCCGGAACTGAGGCCCGAAGTCGCGGGGTCGCGAGCCGGCGCCTATTGGTTCGACGGTCCGACTCGGTTCAGTCTCTTCAAGGATGGCCTCGGGCAAACCATCCAGATCATGGAAACCAATTCTGGCACCGGGCCCTGGCTGCGTGGCGGCCATTCCACACTTCGTGGACTCGATGCAAACAACGAGCCCTACCTGGGAGCGGGCCGGCAATTCGGCGGCTGCCATCCCGGCGGCTGCAACGTTTCGTTTGCCGACGGCTCGGTGCGTTTCATCAACGAGAGCGTCAGCCCCAATGTATTCGCGCGATGCTGACGCGTGCTGGCGGCCCGGACGAAATGAACCTCGAAGCACCGTGAGAAAACTGTCGCTGATCCTGGCTCTCTTGTCGCTCGCGACGGTGCTGATCGTGGGTGTGCCTCTCTTTTTGCGAACCCCCGTTTGGGTGGATGTCACGTATCACGACGTCAGCGCCTGGAATATCTTGCACGGCGGCGTGCACTATCGGGATGTGTTTGAAACCAATCTGCCGGGCATGGTCTGGATTCACGCTCTGCTCCGGCCGCTGATCGGCTGGAGTCACGAAGCAATTCGGGCGATGGATTTGCTCGTCTTCGGAGCGATTTTGCTGGTGCTGACCCGATTCATTTGTGCTTCGCGCATACGTGGCTGGCCGGTCGGAACCGGAAGCGCAATCCAGGGGGTTGTCAACCATCGCGTTCGGCTTCAATCACAAATCTGGTTTCTCGTGGCCGCGTGCCTTTTCTATCTGTTCGAGACGGAGTTCATCCACTGCCAGCGCGATGGTTGGATGCTGCTTCCCGCCGCGTTGGCGACGTACCTGCGCATCGCCCCCCGGCGATGGTATTGGTCGATCGTCGAAGGCCTGTTGTGGGGTTGCGCCGTGTGGATCAAGCCGCATGTGCTGGTGCCCGCACTCCTCGTCTGGCTTGTAAGCCTGCGCTTCCGCACGCGACATGCAGCCATACGGGAAACGTTCGCCCTATTGACTGGGGGACTCATCGCTGGCGGCCTCGGCTCCGCGTGGTTGATTCGTACCGGGACTTGGCGTCCGATGTGGGATGTCCTTCTCAATTGGAACCAGGAGTATTACTCGTGGTCGTGGGCGAACGTCTGGTTCAAGATCCGCCTTGTGCCGGGATATTTTGCGCCGTTCAGTCTCCTCCACTTTGCAGCCATTCCGCTAGCGGTCGTTGCCCAGTTCCGTCGCAATGCGAGCCGGGCGATTTTGGCCGCCCTGTACCTCGGTTGGCTGGCTCAGGCAACCGTCATTCAAAAAGAATTCGACTACGCCCACGCGCCTCCGACGCTGCTCGGCCTGGCGCTGCTCGCATCCTATCGCTGGCCGGTCGGGCCGATCTTCCTGGTATGGTGCTTGACGGCAGGATTGCTTAACGAAACGGCCGGCCATGCCGAATGGTTCACCAGCCTGGCAAACCGGTATCCGCTGGCGATGCGAACCGCCGTGCCGGACCATCCCATCGTGCAGCGCGAACGGCTCGGATTATGGCGCCGCTGCTGGTACGACGATTCGTGGGAATTGAAAGATCGTCTCTCGTTCTACCCGCAAATTCATTGCGCTCCAAACTGGGCCGATCTGCAACGGGTCGCGGATTTTCTGGCAACGAAGAACTTACACGATCGCGAACTGATTTGCTGGCACGATTCGACGCATCCACTGTATATCTGGCTCGGCATCAAACCGGGCATCCGCTATCCGCACGTCATCACCGCGATGAAGTTCAAGTCGAAGCGCGAGCAGATCCGGCAAGAGACATTCGCGAGTCCGGCCCGGTTCGTCGTGAGCGACCTGGTGCCCATTTGGTATCTCAAGCCCGATCTACTGGATTCGCTGCCGCCGCCCGGCCCCGCGAATGCACTGCCGGCCGCGTTTCCCGCTTGGGGCAGCGACGTCTATCCGTGGAATCAGCCGGTTGTGTTTCGAGCCGGGAGGTATGTGGTCCACGAAATCAGGGAACCGAAGGGTAAAATCGACTTCCCCCTACCCCAGGGTCTGTGGGATTGAAGCGTCGAGCGAAATGAGGACGTGGCGAGCCGAGTCGTGCCATCCGCCGGGTCTTGTCATTTACCGACGCCTGTCGGCGTTCGGCTTGCCAAGAACGGCTCGCCGCTTGACCGACCCGCCTGAATCCATTACGATTTCCTTTGTCGATCCCACCCCGTGTGCACGTTTCCCCCTCGCCCCACCTGCCCCGGCTTCGACCCGCCGATTCTTCGGAGAAGCCCCATGACTCGGTTCGGATTTTGCGCCCTATTGGTGCTCGTTACCGCTTTTCCCCTGCTGGCCCAGCAACCACAGCCGGGATTGCCGCAGCCGCGCATCGACACGATCTTCCCGCTCGGAGCCAAGGCGGGCACAACCGTCGCCGAATTGACCGTGACCGGGGGGGATCTCAACGATCTCGAAGCCTTGCTTTTCAATCACCCGGGAATCAAAGCGGAACTCATTCCGGAGCCGGAGCCCAAGGCTGATCCCAAGAAAGATCCGAAAAAGAAGAATCCCCCCCGACGCAAACGTGGGCAAGGCAGGCCTTCGCCGAGCAAATTCAAGATCACCGTGGCTGGCAGCGTTCCGCCCGGCAACTACGACCTGCGTGTCGTTAACAAGGACGGTGTCAGCAATCCGCGAACCTTTGTGGTCGGCGACCTGAACGAGGTCAACGAAAAAGAACCGAACAACGATGTGCCCCAGGCGATGAAGCTCGACCTCAACACCACTGTCAACGGAGTCATTTCCAACCCGACCGACGTGGACCTGTTTATCATCTCCGCGAAAAAGGGGCAACGCATCATTCTGGCCTGCATGGCCGAATCAATTGATAGCAAGGCCCGGCCACTGGTCGAGGTGTATACGCCTTCCGGTCGGCGGCTCGTTGGCCAGAGTGGTCCGAACGCCGTGACCGATTTCATTGCCCCCTACGATGGTGACTTCTTTATTCGCGTCGCCGAGTTCACTTATACCTCGGGCGGCCCAAACAATTTCTACCGCCTGACGGTGACGACCAACCCGTGGATCGACTCGGTCTATCCGCCCATGGTCGAGCCGGGCAAGCCGACCCAGGTCACGCTGTATGGCCGCAATCTGCCGGGCGGCACACGCGAACCTGGAGCGACTGTAGAGGGCCGGCCGCTCGAAAAACTAACCGTGACGGTCAATTCGCCGGCGGACCCGACGCAATTGACCTTCCGCGGGCACATCGAACCGAAGCAAGGCGGCGCCGACGGCTTCGAGTATCGACTCAAAGGCCCGAACGGCGTTTCGAATCCGGTCTTGCTTGGCTTCGCTCAGGATAAGGTCGTTCTTGAAAAGGAGCCGAACGACAAGCCGGAGCAAGCGATGGAATTGACGACGCCGTGCGAAGTGGCCGGTCGGATCGACAAGCGCAACGACCGGGACTGGTATGCGTTCAACGCCAAGAAGGGCGAAACGCTCGTGATCGACCTATGGGCCGATCGGCTTGCCACGCCGACCGACTTTCAGTTCATCGTCCGAGCCGCGAAGGCGAAATCGGACATGGCCGAAAAGGACGATAATCCCGAAGTCCTGAGCAATACGCAGTTCTACGCGCGCACGACTGACCCGGATCCGTACTTATTCAAGGCGCCGGAGGACGGCAAATACTTGATCGAAGTGTCGAGCCGCGAATCGAGCTACCAGTATGGGCCTGGGATCACATACCGCTTGCGCAGTCAGTCCGCCGCGGCCCGACTTCCGTGTCGTGGCGATGCCGGCCAATGGCTACAATCCGGAAGTGACCGTGTTGCGCGCCGACGGGCACCACTACCTTCGACCTGTTCGCGTTTCGGTACGACGGTTTCGCTGGGCCAATCCATTTGAGTGTCGACGGTTTGCCGGCTGGCGTGACCTGCCCGCCGCAACTGATTGGCACTGGCCAACGATCGGGATCGCTTGTACTGACCGCGGCGGCGAATGCGGCCGCATTCCACGGTCCGATCAAGATCAAGGCCACCGCGACGATCGACGGCAAGCCCCACGTTCGCGAGGCCCGGTCCGCCGCGATTATCTGGGGCGTGCAGCCAAATCAGAACATCCCGACGCTGACGCAGCCTCGACCATTCGTTAGTCTTGGCGGTGCGGGACAAAGCCCTGTTCAAAGTCACGGCCGAGCCGGAGAAGGCCTACATCGCCAAGGCGGGGGAAAAGCTGCCGCAACCGCTCGTGGTCAAGCAGGGCGCAAAGCTGACCGTGCCATTTCAGGTTGTTCGCCAGAGCCCGGACGCCAAGGTGGCATTGACCCTGCGGCAAATCTCCACGGCACGCAACCCCCAGCAAATGCCGTTGACCGTGAACAACGGCCAGCCGCTCCCCGCGGTGGCGCCGAACAAGAACGATGGGACCTTTGTCATCAACGTGAAGAACAACGCACCGCCGGGAGTTTACTCAATCGTGTTGTCCGCAACGGCGCAGATTCAAGTGGAACGGACGGATGGAAACAAAGGGAAGCGACCCGCAACGGTTGAACAGACAGTCACTCCCGTTATTGTGCAGGTCGTCCCGACTGCACTGGCGAAAGTCACCGCTGGCCCGGCCGGCAAATTGGTGGGCGGCCAATCGACCGACATCGTGGTGAAAGTCGAGCGGCTCAACGAATACGCTGGCGAGTACAAGGTGAAGGTGATACTGCCACAAAACGCGGCTGGCATCACGGCCGGCGAAGCCACAATTCCGGCTGGAAAGAGCGAGGGCAAGGTCACGCTGAAGGCCGCTCCCGACGCTCTCGCCCGACAAATGGGGAACGTGTCAGTGCAGGTGACCGGTATGTACGAGGGCAAATTGGCGATCACCGCCGAAAGCCAGAAGTTCAACGTGACGGTCGAGAAGGCTCCGCCGCCGAAGAAACCGACGCCGAAGAAGAAGTGAGCAGGCAAGCCGAGCCCGTCCAGCGGGCGTTGGTTGGCAGTGCATGACCCGCCGACTCACGACGGTCGGCTCGCCTGACGAAGTCCATGTAAAAAGATAAAGGATTCGCAATGTATCGATACTCAACTCTTGTCGTGCTCGTCCTGCCTCTTCTTGTTTCCGCTCAGGAGAAGAAGGGCTCCAAGGTCGAACCGATCCCGGACGATCAAGATCGATCACAAGGACCCCGTTCAGTACGAGAAGGAGATCGAGCCCATCCTGGCGAACAAGTGCTTCGTCTGCCACACGGGCAAAGAAGTCAGCTCGAGCGCCAAGCTCGATATGTCGACCTACGAAAAGCTCATAAAGGGCGGCAAGCACGGGCCGCCGATCGTGGCGGGGAAGGCAGCCGAGAGTCATCTCTACAAGTTGTGCTCGCGGCGAATGAAGCCGAACATGCCGCCCAAGGACGAGGTGCCGCTCAATCCGAATGAGTTGGCGTTGATCAAACTCTGGATCGATCAAGGCGCCAAGCCTCCGACGGGCATGGGGCAAACGCGGCCCAAAGTTGTGCTGAGTCTGCCGCCAGCGATCGTCAAACCGGTGCGGGCGGTTGCCATTAGCCCGGACGGCAAGATTGTCGCTTCCGGCCGCGGCGACCAGATCCACCTATACAAGCCGACCGGCGAATTCATCAAGACGCTGATCGATCCCAACTTGAAGTTGGCGAATGGCAAAGCCGTCAAGGCGGCGCATATCTCGCTTGTCGAATCGCTCGTGTTTTCGACCGACGGCAAGACGCTCGCTTCCGGGAGCTACCAGGAAGTAAAACTCTGGAATCCGGAAGCAGGCACCGTCAAAAAAACGCTCACCGGCTTTGCCGATCGAGTCGTGGCGATGAATTTCTCGTCGGATGGCAAGTATCTCGCCACTGGCGGCGGCATGCCCACCGAGGATGGCGAGGTCAAAGTGTTCGATACGAACACGTGGAAGCCGGTTGGTGAATTTAAGTCGCCACACAGCGATACAGTGCTCGGCGTCTGCTTCAGTCCGGATAGCAAGAAGCTTGCCACTTGCGGCGCCGACAAGTTTGTCAAAGTGTGGGAGATACCGTCGGCGAAATTCCTCAAGTCATTTGAAGGGCATACGCATCACGTGCTCGACGTCGGTTGGAAGCCGGACGGCAAGCTGCTCGCGTCTTGCGGCGCCGACAACGCGATCAAGATTTGGGACTACGAAAAGGGCGAGCAAGTGCGGACGATGCAGAACGCGCACTCCAAACAAATCACCCGCCTCTGGTTTGTTGGTAAGACTAACACATTCCTGACCGCGAGCGGCGACGCGTCGGCCAAACTTTGGAACGTGGACAACGGCGGCAATCAGCGAACGTTTTCCGGGGCGACTGATTTCCTGTTTGCCGTGGCCGCCAGTGCGGACGGGAAGGTCGTTGCGACCGGTGGCGAAGAAGGGGTATTGCGAATCTACAATGGCGCGAACGGCTCCCTGGTCAAGGCCGCTTATCCGCCGGGTGAGGAGCCAAAGAAAGACGAGCCGAAGAAGAAGAAGAAGAAGTGATCGGCAGGCCAACGATGGTTCGGAACCGGAGGCTTGGCAAATGCTGAAGCCTCCTTTCCATGTTAAAGCGCGTGTCGCCTGTTCGCGGAGTCGGAAACGTAAGCGAAGACGACGCGGAGAGTTTGTACACGAATTGGCGACCGCGACGCCATAGTCGCCTTTCGCTCCGCGAAAGGAAAAGGCTCGCCGCTCGCGAGACGGTTCAAGGCATTTCAGGGTGCCGCCGTTCCTTTCGCGGAGCGAAAGGCGACGATGATACCGATTCGTGCACAAGCTCGGAGCGGCGAAATACGGCGTTGCCTTCTCTCACGCTTCAGGCTCCGCCTGCCTTCCGCTGATTTGGAAGCGGACCTCCGCGGAGTAGGCCGAAACCTGGATCGCCCATGCGGTCCCTTGACGAATCCGCGCGTGGCGGCTGTAATCTTCCAAGCTCCCTCTGTTCCCAATCCTGATCATGGCCCGGCTCATCAAGCCTCTTATTCTGGTGGCGGTGCTTGCGGGCATTGCGCTCGGCCTCTATTTGCTGTCGCCGCGCCATGCCGACTCGATGGCGGAGGCCCGGGCTGCGGTTGCCCGCCGCGACTTCACCGATGCCCGACGAATTCTGGACGAGCACCTGGCGCGAAATCCCGCCGATAACGACGCCCGCTTTCTGGCGGCACGGACAGCTCGACGCGATCGCGACCCCGCGGCGGCGGAACGGCATATCGAGATGTATCTGAAGGCCGGGGGCGATTCGGAGCAAGGGGGACTCGAACGCGGCTTACAACTGGTTCAGGCCGGCGACGTCAGCATCGCGGGCGGGCTCTACGCCTTTTGCACCAAGCATCCCGAGAAACCGGAAGTTCCCTTCATCCTCGAAGCGCTGGCGCAGGGGTTTCTCGCGTCGAGCCGCCCGGCGGAGGCGGTGCTCTGCTTGGATAAATGGCTGGAATCGCCACTGTCGCCGGCCGACCGTGCCCAGGGTTTGGTCTGGCGGGGCCAGGCGCTCGATCGACTCGACCAAACTCGTGAAGCCATTGAGGATTATCGGCAAGCCATCGAGTTGGCGCCGGAGAATCGCGACGCTCGATTGCAACTGGCGACTATTCTGAGCGACAGCGAACCGCTTCCGGCCTTGGAGATGTTCGCGCAACTCGATCGGGAGACGCCGGGCCTGCCGGAAGTGCGGCTCGGCATGGCGCGCTGCCGCCGCCAACTCGGAGAAATGGACGAAGCCGCAGCATTGCTGTCCCCATTATTGGTGGAGCGGCGAGACGATGTCGCCGTCATGATTGAGGCCGCCAAGCTTGCCCTCGATCGTGGTCGGCCGGCCGAGGCGGAGCGGCTCCTTCGGCATGCGATCGAACTCGCGGCGACCAATCGCGTCGCCGTCGCGCAACTCGCTCGTTGCCTCAAGGATTTGGGCAAGGATGCGGAAGCCGACCACATGCAAGCGAAGCTCAAGCAAATGAACGAAGACCACGAGCGCTGGCTCGCCGAGGTGAAAAAGAAGAATTGAACAAGAGATCGCCAACTCGGGCCGGCCGGGCGTCAATGGTGGCTATTGGCGTAGCGGCCGGCATCTTGATCGTAGGCATCGTAATTTGGCTTGCCACCCGTCACGGACCGCCGATCGACGCCAACCACGACGCCTCGCCGGCGGCCGGCGCCGATGAATCGGTTGCCGATGGCGCGCCAGTATTCGAAGACATGACAGCGACCGGCGGAGTCGCGTTGAGTTATCGAAACGGCGAGGAGGCCGATCGCTATACAATTCTCGAATCTCTTGGCGGCGGCGTGGCCCTGTTCGATTACGATGGCGATGGCCTGCTGGATATCTTCGTCACGGGCGGCGGGCGCTTCGAGGGCGATGGGCCGCCAAAGATTGTCGGGCTGCCGGGCAAGCTCTATCGCAATCTCGGTAACTGGAAGTTTGAGGATGTGACCGCTGCCGTCGGGCTCGACAAACCACTGTTCTACACACATGGCGTCGCGGTTGCCGACTACGATCGCGACGGCTTCCCCGATCTCTTGGTCACAGGCTGGGGACGTGCGGCACTCTATCACAATGAGTCGAATGGGAAGGGCAGTCGGCGCTTCGTCGAAGTCAGCGCCCAGATGGGCCTGACGGATTCACGCTGGAGCACGAGTGCGGCCTGGGGGGATCTCGACGGCGACGGTTTCCCTGATCTCTATATCTGCTATTACACCGACTGGTCGTTCGCCAACGATCCCACGTGTGGCGGTGCGACTCGCCACGTGCCACGCGACGTTTGCCCTCCGCAACGATTCAAGCCACTTCAGGATCGCCTGTATCACAACGAGGGTGGCAAACGCTTCCGCGACATCACCGCCGACGCCCCGCTACGGCCCGACGGCAAGGGACTCGGCGTCATCATGCTCGATCTAAACGCTGATGGCCGTCCCGACATCTATGTGGCTAACGACGGCGGCGACAATTTTCTATATGCGAATCACGGCAACATGCATTTCGAAGAGAAGGGATTGACCGCCGGCGTCGCGGTCGGCGCTCAGGGGGTCTATGACGGCAGCATGGGCGTCGACGCCGGCGATTACGACCGCACCGGCCGGCCGTCGCTCTTCGTGACCAACTTTGAAGGCAATCTGCACGCTCTCTACCAGTGCACGGCACCCAGTAAGTTCCGGCACAATTCGCTCGCCGCCGGCCTCGGGCGCTTCGGCCGGCAATACGTCGGCTTCGGTACGGGCTTCTTCGATTACGACCACGATGGCTGGGAGGACCTGGTATTTGTGAATGGCCACGTGGTGCGGCATCCGGTCGGCACGACAACGGCCCAGCGGCCATTTCTCTTGCACAATGAAGAGCACGAAGGCCGCCGGCAGTTCCGCGTCGCGGCCGGGTACGGCGGGCCCTACTTCCAAGCCGACCACATTGGCCGCGGGCTCGCGATCGGCGATCTCGACAACGATGGCTGGCCGGACCTGGTCATTAGCCATCAAAACGCCCCGGTTGTCCTGCTGCGCAATGTCTGTGGCTCGAATGCCGGTAAGGGTAATCACTGGCTCGGTGTCGATCTGAAAGGCAAGCAAAACCGCGACCTGGTTGGCACGACACTGACGCTCGAAGTGAACGGCCAAAGGTTGACGCGCTTCGTCAAAGGCGGCGGCAGTTATCTCTCGGCAAGCGATCAGCGGATCCTCTTCGGCCTGGGGACCGCGGACAAAGTCGGCAAGCTGACGGTGCGATGGCCCGGCGGCGCCGAGGAGGAGTTCAACAATTTGACCGTCGATCGCTACAGACGCATTCTCGAGGGAGGTTTCCTTCACCCAGACGAATAAGTGCCCCGAGCCGGTGTGCTCGCCTTGAAGGAACGCGACTCGATGAGAATCTTAACTCTTGAAATGAAAGCATTCGCTGGGTCGCGATTACGCGAGTGGGCGTATTCGGGCATTCCAAAAAGGAAGGCGGCCAAGATGGCCAAGGCGGCCAACGATTTCTCCATCCCCCTTTGGCCACCTTCCCCATCGGCCGCGATGTATTGAGCAAACAATTGTACCGGCATCTATATCTTCGATGCCGTGCAAGCCATCCTGGGAGTCCTCATGTTTCGAATTGTCGCCACTCTTTTCCTGCTCAGCGCCGCGGTCGCATCCGCTCAGCCGATCGATCTGGGCAAAGTGACCGAGAAGCACGAAATGATCCCGATGCGCGATGGCAAGAAGCTTTCCGCGTATCTCTACTTCCCGGAAGGGAAAGGCCCGTGGCCGGCGGTCTTCGAGCAGCGCTACGCCGACGTCCGTGGGGCCGGTACGCGGAAGGCGGCGGCCCGCATCGCCGCGAGCGGCTATGTGGTGGCCATGGTCAACTTCCGCGGCACCTATCAATCGGAAGGGACCTGGGTCGGCTATCGAGCGCTGGCCTGGGGCAAACTGCAAGACGGCTACGACACCTGCGAATGGCTGGCGACGCAGCCGTGGTCGACCGGCAAGGTTGGCACATTTGGCTCGTCGCAAGGGGGCTTTGCGCAAAACTTTCTGGCCGTCGCTGCCCCGCCGCACCTGACCTGCCAGTACATGGTCGATACCGGGCTCAGCCTGTTCCAGGAGGGCTATCGCATCGGCGGACTCACCCGGCCGGAGCGTTTCAAATCGATGGAGAAAGTATGTCGCAACCCGGCCGATAATCGCAAGCTGATGGAAGAGTGGTTTCAACACCCCACCTACGACGACTACTGGAAAGACGAGGACTGCACGCTGCACTTCGACAAGATGAACGTGCCGTGCTTCACGATCGGGAGCTGGTTCGACTTCATGAACCAGGGGTCGATCGCGAGCTTCATCGGCCGCCAACACAAGGGCGGGCCGAACTCGCGCGGCAAGCAGCAACTCGCTCTGGGCCCCTGGCTGCACGGCCGGCTCAACAAGGGGAACAAAGTCGGCGAACTCGTCTTCCCGACCAACGCAATCTGGCCGGAAGACGAGCACATGATCAAGTGGTTCGATCACTACTTGAAAGGGAAAGACAACAAGATCGAGACGGATCCCACGGTGCGTTACTACGTGACCGGTGCGGTCGGCGAGAAGGATGCGCCAGGAAATGTCTGGCGAAAAGCCGACGACTGGCCGCCGCCCGCGACGCCGACCGGGTTCTACTTCCACGACGGCGGCAAACTCTCCACGTCGACCCCGACGGCTGACATGGGTTCGACCAGCTACCGCAGCGACCCACTCAAGCCGATGTCCATTCCCGGCACATCGTTCCCCGGTGCGAAGGACGCCCGGGCATTTGAGAAGCAGCCGGAAGTGCGCACGTTCACGGCGGAGCCGCTCGCCAAATCGGTCGAATGGACCGGCCACGCGCAGGCCGAGTTGTTCGTTTCCTCGACGGCGAAAGACACCGACTTCATCGTTCGCATCAGCGACGTGTACCCGGATGGCCGGTCGATCTTGATCTGCGACTATCCGATTCGCGCCCGCTACCGCGAAGGATTCGATCGCGAAGTGTTAATGGATCCCGGCAAGATCTACAAGATCGCCTTCGACGTTGGCTGGATGAGTTACATTTTTAATGCCGGCCACCGGATCCGCGTGACGGTCGCCAGCACCGGCGCTCCACTCTATGAGCCGAACCCGCAGACGGGCAAGCCGCTGACGACCAAATTCCCGAAGGACGCGGTCGCCGCGGTGAATACGATTCATTTTGACAAAGATCATCCCTCGCGGATCATCGCGCCGGTGCCCAGGTAGAGGATCACCATCGATGAACGAGCCGGTTCCGCCATTCGAAATGACAATCCGCGTCGAGGCCGCCGACATCGACGAGTTGGGGCACGTGAACAACATCGTTTATTTGCGCTGGGTGCAGGACGTGGCCAAGGCGCACTGGTTCTCGGCCGCCCCCAAAGAAGATCAGGAAGGCCTCGTCTGGATGGTGGTCCGCCATGAGATCGATTACCACTCGCCGGCGGTGCCGAACGACGAGATCATTCTGCGAACCTGGATCGGCGCCTCGGCGGGCCTGCGCTTCGATCGCCACACGGAGGTGCTACGAGCAAGCGACCGCAAGCTCTTGGCGAAAGCACGAACCGTCTGGGTGCCGATCGATGCAACCAGCGGCCGGCCGAAACGGGTGTCGGAACGGGTGCGGAAGATGTTTTCGGTTGATGGATAAGTGAAATCGGGGCACGCAAGGGTGAAGCGAGATCCATTATTTTACCGGCTGTTCAAGGAGCTGCCGGGCTGCTTCTTCCAGCTCGTCAAGCGATCCGCGGAGGACGCGGCTCGCTACCAGCTGGAGGCGATCGAATATAAGGCAACGGCAGTCCGGCTCGACGGGGTCTTTCGTCCGCTCGAAGCTGCTGCCGGTCCGGCCTACATCTGGGAGGCACAGTTCCACGCCTCGGATCGCGTTTATGCGAATCTCTTAACCAAGATCGGTCACTTCCTCGATCACGGCGATCCTCATCAAGATTGGATCGCGGCAGTAATTTATCCGAGACGAAGTTTGGAGCAGAAAAACCTGCATCCCTATCGCTGGCTGCTGAATTCCGATCAACTTGTCCGCGTTTACTTGGATGAATTACCGCCGGCGCCGGCGGATCAGTTTGAGCTGGCTATACTCGAACTCATTGCCGCCAAGCCGGAAAAGGCCCTGGAAAGGGCGAGGGCACTGGTTCCGCAGGTTCGCGCATCGAAGCGGCCGAGGCAGTTCCAGGAAACGCTGCTACAATTCATTGAAACAGTGATTGTCTACCAATTCCCCAAGTGGTCTCGCGCGGAGATCGAAAAGATGCTAACGGTAACAGATATTACGCAGACGCGCGTTTATCAGGAAGGGCGGGAAGAAGCGCTCCAAGAGGTTGCGCGGCGGCTTATAAAGGACGGGCAGCCAGTTCAAGAGATTGCAAGGATCACGGGGCTAACTGCAGCGCAAGTTAAGAACTTGACCACGAAGTCGCCGAAGAAGCCGAAAGGTAAACGAACTTGACGCACGGAGGGGAGAAGATGTTCACCGCAGTCAGCACCAGCACTCCCGGAACCCTCGAAAGGGCCGGGAGGAAAGAATGATTGAAGGATTCAAGGAGGGGTTCAAACAGGGATACATGGAAGGATACATCGAAGGATTCAAGCGGGGACGCCAAGAGGCGTTCCTATTCGCAGCAAAGCGCGTTCTGCGAAGAGGATGGTCGATCGAGGAGGTCTCCGATTTGACCGGGCTGTCGCGGACCGAACTTCGCAAATTGATGAAGAACTCACGTGGATAACGGCTATGCCACCAACTACCCCACCCTAAGCCAGGGTCTGTAGTGGGCGATCGGTTTGACCTTCGTCGGAACTCTTTCGCTCTAGTCCTTGACTCGCCGACGTCACAATTGTTGGGTGTGAAAGGATGCAACGATGTCACGACTACTCATCATCGTCGCCGTGGCGTTCGCATTGCCTATTGTCGCCGCCGGCGATCCCCCGCCGCCTGTCACCGAGGGGCTGCCGACCGGCAAGTGGCAAGTCGAATTCGCCAACGGCGTGAACGAGGTATGCGCCTTCGACGATAATCAAGCAACCGAAGTGGAACCGTTGCGATCGTCGAACGGGAAAGCGACGTTGAAGGATGGCGCAGTCGTGATCGCGTTTGAAGACGATCGCACCGAACGCTGGACCAAGGTCGGCAAGCGCTGGGTCGTCGAACACTGGTGCCCGAGTTCCGCGTTCCCGTGCGGCAAGCCCGTTTTGGGGATTGCCGAGAAGTCGCAATGACGTAGCCGCACGAACCCCTGCCTCGGCTCGCCGCTCCTGTAGGATGACCTCTTACCGACCATCCGACAGGGAACCATGCCGTATTACACGCCGCGCGCCATCGAGCCCAAATGGCAACAATTCTGGGAATCGCACAAGACGTTTCGCTCTCCCGATCCGAATGATGCATCGGTGAAGGGCAAGCGCAAAGTCTACATCCTCGACATGTTCCCGTACCCGAGCGGGTCCGGCCTGCACGTGGGCCACCCGGAGGGCTACACTGCAACCGATATTCTCTCGCGCTTCAAGCGGATGAACGGCTTTCACGTACTGCATCCCATGGGCTGGGACGCGTTCGGCCTGCCGGCCGAGCAGCACGCCATCGCGACCGGCGAGCATCCGCGAATCAACACACAGAACAATATCAACACATTCCGTCGGCAGATCAAATCGCTCGGCTTCAGCTACGACTGGGACCGCGAAGTTGACACCACCGACCCGGACTACGTGAAGTGGACGCAGTGGATCTTCCTGGTCCTGTTCGACACCTGGTACGACCGTGCTGCCAACAAAGGCCGGCCGATCAGCGAGCTGCCGATCCCACACAACGTCAAGTTGATGGGGCCGGACGTGATCGAGATGTTTAAGGATCGAACACAGACTGGCCTACCAAGCGGAGGTGCCCGTGAACTGGTGCCCGGCCCTGGGCACGGTGCTGGCCAACGAGGAAGTAATTGACGGCAAGTCGGAGCGCGGCAACCACCCGGTCGAGCGGCGGCCGCTCCGCCAATGGATGCTGCGCATCACGGAGTATGCCCCACGCCTGCTGAACGACCTGGAGCCGCTGCACTGGTCGGAAGCAATCAAGGCGATGCAGCGGAACTGGATCGGGAAGAGCACCGGCGCTGATGTGAAGTTTCAAGTTTCAGGTTTCAACTTTCAAGTTGAGGTGTTCACGACACGGCCAGATACCTTGTATGGGGCAACCTACATGGTTCTGTCGCCCGAACATGCGCTGGTGAATCAGATCACCACCCCAGAGCAGGCGGCCGCGGTGCGAGCGTATCAAGAACAAGCGTCGCGCAAGAGTGACTTCGATCGCACCGAGGTCGCGAAAACGAAGACTGGCGTCTTCACCGGTGCATGTGCGATCAACCCGGTGAACGGCAAACAAATCCCCATCTGGATCGCTGACTACGTGCTGGCCAGTTACGGCACCGGGGCAATCATGGCCGTTCCCGGGCACGACGAGCGCGATTTCGAGTTCGCCAGGCAGTTCGGTCTGCCGATCGTCACCGTGGTCAAGCCGTCCGACGATTGGCTGAAGAAAACCAAGTCAACGATCGACAAACTAACTGAAGCCTACGTCGAGGATGGCGTCGCGGTGAATTCCGGTAGCCTGAACGGCCTCGGAACCGAGGAGGCGAAAGCCAAGATCATCGGCGAGCTGGAGGCTCGTGGCATCGGCAAGAAGCGGGTCAACTACAAGCTCCGCGACTGGCTGTTCAGCCGGCAGCGCTACTGGGGCGAGCCATTCCCCATCCTGCACGAGCTGGATGCGAGCGGCAAGCCGACCGGATTCGTCCGCCCGCTCGACGTCTCCGAGCTGCCACTGCGCCTGCCGGAGTTGGAGGACTTCAAGCCCACGGGAAGTCCCGAGGGGCCGCTGTCGAAGGCGACCGACTGGGTTCATGTTTCACGAGACGGAAAACAATATCGCCGCGAGACGAACACGATGCCGCAGTGGGCCGGCTCATGCTGGTATTACCTGCGCTACCTCGACCCCAAGAACCCGAACGCATTCTGTGACCCCGCCAAGGCGAAGTATTGGCTGCCTGTTGACCTGTACGTCGGCGGCGCCGAGCACGCAGTGTTGCACCTGCTTTATTCGCGCTTCTGGCACAAAGTGCTCTACGACCGGGGATATGTGCCAACCCCGGAGCCGTTCCAGCGGCTGGTCAACCAGGGGATGATCCTGGGCGAGAACAACGAGAAGATGTCGAAATCGCGTGGCAACATCATCAACCCCGATGACGTGGTCGAGCAATATGGCGCGGACAGCCTGCGCCTGTACGAAATGTTCATGGGCCCACTCGAAGCGATGAAGCCCTGGAGCATGCGCTCGGTCGAGGGCGTATCGCGCTTCCTGAGCCGCGTGTGGCGAATCATTGTCGATGAAGCTGCCGAGACGCCGAAGTTGCACCCGAACGTCAAGGAAGTTGAGCCGGACGCCCTGACGCTCAAGCTCCTGCACAAGACCATCAAGAAGGTGACCGAGGATACTGAAGCGCTGCGCTTCAACACCGCCATCGCCGCCATGATGGAATTCAGCAACCATCTAACCGGCAAGGTCGAGGTGCGGCCAAAGTCCGTGCTGGAACAGTTCGTCCTGTTGTTGGCCCCCTACGCACCGCACATTGCCGAGGAGTTGTGGCAGGTGCTCGGCCATGCATCTACGCTGGCGTACGAGCCGTGGCCGGCTTACGATCCGGCCCTTGTGCGCGACGACTCGATCGAGATCCCCGTGCAGATCAACGGCAAGGTGAAGGCGAAACTGATCGTCCCCGCCGATGCCGACGCCGCGGCACTGGAGAAGGTGGCCCTGGCCGATGCGAAAGTGCAAGAGTTGATCGCCGGCAAGACGGTGCGCAAGGTGATCGTGAAGCCGCGGCAGATGGTGAGTGTTGTTGTGAGTTAGGGCCAGTGGCCTCGCAGCGCGGAGCCTGAAACGCAAGCGAAGGAGATGGATTTTCCTTCGCTTGCGCTTCAGGCTCCGCGGTTTTTTCGGTCAATTCTGCCACCGGTCCTTAGGACATCTCAGCACCGAGTCCCAGCGCGGCGGAGCCGCCGCCTTTGGAGTGCGGGGATTGATCACCGCTTTCGGATTTTTGGTGAGCACGCGCAGAAAGCGCTCGTGCAAAATCCGAACGCGGTGACCAGTCCCCGCACTCCAAATTGCTCCGCCGCACGAGATGAATCAAGCCGGATCGTAGTACAAAGATCACGCCAAGACACAAAGATTGCGTGATCCGCCCACTTGTCTTCCTTTGTGTCTTGGTGTGACCTTTGTGTCTTTGTGTTGGGCTCTGCTCCGCCGGCTCATCTCGCGTTTCTGTCTTCTCATTCTTGCTTGCGGCTCGGCCGCGCTGTGCTTCGAAGTGACTACGACACCGCCGCCGCAACTCGCTTGAGCCAACTTTGCAACGATTCGCGTTGCTGAGTCCCAATCGATTCGGCTTCCTTTTCGCCGACGGACGCAAACCGCACTTCGTCGCCCGGTCGCAGCTGTCCCAGCACATCGAGGTCGGCCGATATGACGTGGGCGATTTTGGGATAGCCGCCGATTGTCTGGCCGTCGACGCCAAGCACGATCGGCTTGCCGTCATTGGTGATTTGGACGGCGCCCGGAGCGACCGGCTCCGAGACGAGTTCGCGGCTGGGCAACGCGAGCGCCGGGCCATCGAGGCGGATGCCCATGCGGTTGCTCGCCGGCGTGACGAGGTAAGCGTGCTTGAAAAAGGAATCGTCGAACCAGTCGGCCTGCGGGCCGAGGAGGCAGCGAAGGCCATTCCTCCCAAGCCGCCCCGAAAAATCCAATCCCATGGCCTCTGTCCCTAGGAGCGAGGATGCGACATCCGTCGCACTCCTCCCTGCTTCGGCCAAAGGAGCAGGGGGAGAGAGGTCAAGACTTCGCCCCGGCAACCGCGACTCCGCACACTCCAACACCTCGTCCGCTTTCAATGGCTCAAATTGGGTCACGCTGTCGAGCACCGGCTGCGCGCGAAATCCGCCGACGACGCACAAGTAGGCCCGGCAGCCCTCCGACGTACCGCCGATCCGTAGTGTTTCGCCTTTTTTCAGCGTGAATGTGTGGTTGAATCGAAGTGTCTGTCCGTCGCGCTCGATCTGAAATGGAGCGCCGAACACACATAGCCCTGTGTCGTCGAGAGCAAGCAGCGTCGGGCCGCTGAGAGTGAGTTCCAAGGCCGCGGCGAGTGGGGAGTTGCCGACGAGAGCATTGCCAAGCATCAGCGCGGCGCGATCAGCCGGACCGCCGACGGCGATGCCGAGGCCGCGCGTCCGCGGCCGGCCGCCGTCGACGAGCAGCGAATAAGTGCCGGGGCTGAGCACCTGAAGGCTCATGCGAACGGCCGCAATTCGGCCCCGGCTTGCAAGAGTTCGTCGCGTACGGCACGGACGAAGGCGATCGCTTCCGGGTTGTCGCCATGAACGCAGATGGTTCGCACGCCTTGGTCGGCAATCAGGCGGCGAACTTGTTCGACGGCTTCGTGCGGATCTTTGACAAACGCCCCGGGCTGATTGCGGGGAACGAGCGAACCATCGGGCTGGTAACGTCGATCGGCAAAACCCTCGGCGAAGAACGGGACGCGACCGGTCGCTCGCTCCTGGAGTCGCGAGCCCGGCAGGCCGATCACCGGCAGGCCGTGTTGTTCGCACACGGCCAGAACGGCGTCGGCGTACATGAGTTCGCGGCAGGCCTGATGGTAGAGCGCGCCATGGGGTTTCACGTAGCGCAATGGAACGCCGGCGCGGTCGGCCACGGCGCGAAGGGCGATGACTTGCTGATTAATCTGTTCGCGTACGTCGTTCGCTGGAGTCGGCAACTCGTGACGTCCGAAGTGTTCTCGGTCCGGATGGCCTGGATGGGCGCCGACCGTTACGCCATGTTCGCGAGCGAGTTGGAGTGTGTGGAAAATGTCGTCCGGCGATCCCGCATGGGCCCCGCAACAAATGTTTGCCGACGTGATGAGCGGCAGGAGGTCCGCGTCGGTACCGGCGCCTTCACCCAGATCGCAATTGAGATCGATGAGCATGGGGCCGTACTCCGCGGTGGGATTGGCCTCCCCGGTCGTCGCTGTGAACATCTTAGCGAGGGCGTTTGTGTGATTGCAGGCAGAGGTCGTATCCGCGTGAAGAACATGGGCGACCCAACGCGGATCGTCAGAGATAAGCGAAAGCTGATGCGTGGCTATCCGGGGTTATCGGAGTCCTTTCCGGCATGCGATTCGCACGTCGCGTCGTCCGCAATTTTGAGGCGCTCGGTTTCCCCGGTTTTCTACCGCTTTCTTCACACTTCCTACTCGAAAATGCCTTAAAAACGCGGCTTCCGGTATAATTGAAAAAGAAGTCGAGTCCGAAGATTCGCAGGGTAGCGGTCTTACGGGGCGGGTCAAAGTTTCAACTCGACAACGCCTGTTCACTGCTATACCTTTGTTGCTACGCCGGAGCCTACAAATGTATTGGCGGCCCAATCGGGGTAGCCGCCAGTAGGTATCCGGCGAGTGCATTTTTGCAAAGTGGCGCGGCGCTTGGCGTCGTGATCCCGACAAGAATCGTCGATCCACTTTGCTTAGGCTGGCAGGAAGCAGTTCATTCCCCCTCCATGATGGACGGCATTATCCATGCAGATCAGTCGTATGTACACTCGCGAAGGACAAGACGCCTTCGCTGGCATCAACTTCACGCCACGGACGTCCCGGATTGTGAACCCGAATGGGTCGGTTGTCTTTGAGATGAAAGACGTCCTGGCGCCAGAAGGCTGGTCCCAGGTCGCGGTCGATATCCTCGCTCAGAAGTATTTCCGCCGGGCGGGCGTGCCGAGCGAGATGGCGCACGCCGCGGAGGACGGGGTGCCGAAGTGGCTGCAGCGTGGCGTGCCGGCCATGGGCGCCAAGCTCATCGGCGAAACTGATAGCCGGCAGGTCTTCCGCCGACTCGCGGGCTGCTGGACTTATTGGGGCTGGAAAGGCGGCTACTTCTCGTCCGAAAAAGATGCACGGGCTTTCTACGACGAAGTCTGCTACATGCTCGCGATGCAGATGGCGGCCCCGAACAGCCCGCAGTGGTTTAATACGGGGCTGCACTGGGCCTATGGCATCGAGGGCCCGCCACAGGGGCACTACTTCGTCGATCCCCGCAGCCAATTGATCGAGCGCAGCACGAGTGCTTACGAGCGGCCAGCCCCACATGCGTGTTTCATCCAATCCGTCGACGATGACCTCGTTAACGACGGTGGCATCATGGATCTGTGGGTCCGCGAAGCGCGCATCTTTAAATACGGGTCGGGCACGGGCAGCAATTTCTCCCAGCTCCGCGGCGAGGGCGAGCCGCTCTCCGGCGGGGGCAAGTCGTCGGGCCTGATGAGCTTCCTCAAGATCGGCGACCGGGCGGCCGGCGCTATCAAATCCGGCGGCACGACACGAAGAGCAGCCAAGATGGTTGTCCTCGATCTCGATCACCCGGATATCGAGGAGTTCATCAACTGGAAGGTCGTCGAGGAGCAGAAGGTCGCCGCGTTGGTTCAAGGATCCAAGCTGCTCAACAAGCATCTCAACGCGATCTTGAAGGCCATTCACAGCTGGCCCGAAGCGGAAGAGAAGTTCAATCCGAAGAAGAACAGCGATCTCCGTAAAGCGATTATCGACGCCCGGCATGTGCTGGTGCCGGAGAACTACATCGCGCGCGTGATTCAGCTGGCCCATCAAGGATTCACCGCGCTCGAAATCGATGAGTACGACACCGACTGGAATTCGAAGGCCTACTTCACCGTGAGCGGCCAGAACTCGAACAACTCGGTGCGGATGACCAACGAGTTCATGAAGGCTGTCCACGACGACGGCGAATGGAACCTGATCTGGCGAACGGAGAAAGCAAAGGCCGAGAAGGAGAACCGCGACCCCAAGCCCTCGAAGACGATGAAGGCCCGCGATCTGTGGGACGAGATCGCATTCGCCGCCTGGAGCTGCGCTGATCCGGGGGTGCAATTCGACACAACCGTCAACGACTGGCACACATGCCCGGCCGACGGAAGGATCAATGCGAGCAATCCGTGCTGCGTCACGGGAGACACGCTGATCGCCGTGGCCGACGGGCACAATGCGGTCCCGATCCGCGACCTCGTCGGTCAAACGGTAAACGTGTACGCGTGGAACCACGCAACCGGGCGAACCGTGATCGCCGAAATGCACAACATCAGTTTGAAACGAAAGAACGCCCGCGTGTATCGTGTGACGCTCGACGACGGGTCATCATTCCGGGCGACGGACGACCATCTGATTATGCTGCGCGACGGCACGTACCGTCAGGTGAAGGACCTTCAGGCTGGCGATTCGCTGAATCCATTCCACTCCGAAGTGCGCCGGACCAAAAAGAATCGAACGTCGCGGCGATACGTGTACACCGGGCACGGCTTCCGCGTGCAATACCGCTGGTTGTGGGAATCCCTGTTTGGCCTAGCGCCGGACGGTTACCACATCCACCACAGCGATTTTGACAGCCTGAACGATCGGCTCGATAACTTGCAACTGGTTTCGGAAGACGAACACGAGGCCCTTCATCGAGACCAGATGCTCGGCGACAACAATCCGGCGCGCCGATGCATGACCGACGATTGGCGGGCCAAACTTTCCGAGGCCACTCGCGGAGAGAAGAATCCGAACTTTGGCAAGAAGCATTCGCCCAAGATCCGGTCCAAGATGCGCAAGGCATCCGCCCAGCGCTGGGCAGATAGCGCTGCCCGCAAACAAGCGTCGGCATCCGCGAAGCAGTGGATCGCTGACGCCAAAGCCGAAGGGCGAAAAGTCGGGAGGACTCCCGGTCCACGCGCGAGCGCTCGTGCCCCGTGTGTCGCGAAACGTTCCGGACTGCCAGAGAAGGTCAACTGTTCTGCTCGTCCGAGTGCCGCTATAGCCCCATCGGCTTGGCGATGGTCGGGGCGAAAGGCGCCGTCAAGAAGCGCGGCCGGCGTCTCTCGCCTGAGCACAAGGCCAAGCTCTCAGCGTCTGGACGCGCCGCTGCCGATCCACAAGTCAAGCGCCGCGCCGCGGTCGAAAGCCTTCGAGCCCGGTGCTTGAAAGTCGCCAAGTTGTTGCTCGACTCGGGAATGACTCCATCGTTGGAGAAATGGGATGAGCTGCGCGATGTCGTGCGCCGACTTGGCGCAGCGCATGTTCCCAGCCGAGAATCGGTCACGCACTTCTTTAGTTCGGACGCCGAGTTGCAAGAGCGCGCGAACCTTTACAACCATGAAGTCGTTTCCGTCGTTTTGGATGGCACTGAAGACGTCTACGACGGCACCGTGAACGGCCACCATAATTTCGCGATCTTAACTTCGCGGGCCGCATCGTCGATTCACCCGAATCACTTCAATTATTCAGGAATTTTCATTCATAACAGCGAATACATGTTTTTGGATGATACGGCATGCAATCTCGCTAGCCTCAATCTACTTCGCTTCTACGACACTCACGCCGCCAAGTTTGATGTCGATTCGTACGTGCACGCCAATCGCCTGTGGACGATCATCCTCGAGATCAGCGTCTACATGGCGCAGTTCCCGTCGAAGCCGGTGGCGCAAAAGTCGTATGACTTCCGCACGCTCGGGCTCGGGTATGCCAACTTGGGTGCACTCTTGATGGTGCAGGGCATTCCATACGACTCGCACGAGGGTCGGGCCCAGGCGGGGGCGCTCACTGCGATCATGCACAACGTCGCTTACGCCACCTCTGCCGAGATGGCCGGCGAACTTGGGCCGTTCCCGCGTTTCGAGGCGAATCGCGACGCGATGCTGCGCGTCATCCGCAATCACCGCCGGGCCGCTTACAACGAACCGCCCCGCGAATACGAAAATCTCACGGTCACGCCCGTCGGCATTGCGCCGCTCTACTGCCCGCAGTACCTGCTGCAGACCGCCCGCCGCGAGGCGGATCGGATGCTCGAACTCAGCGAGAAGCACGGTTTGCGCAATGCCCAGGTCAGCGTACTCGCCCCTACGGGTACGATCGGACTGATTATGGATTGCGACACGACCGGCATCGAGCCGGACTTCGCGCTCGTGAAGTTCAAGAAGCTCGCCGGCGGCGGGTACTTCAAGATCATCAATCAATCCGTTCCGCCGGCGTTGGCCCGGCTCGGCTATTCGCCCCGGCAAATCGACGACGTCATCAAGTACACCCGCGGGGCCGGCACGCTGGTCGGCTGTCCGCACATCAACCCGGCTTCGCCTGCGCGCCAAGGGTTTCACCGACGATGCGCTCGTCAAGCTCGAAGCGGCGATGGGCGGGGCTTTCGAAATTCAGTTCGCGTTCAACCGCTGGACGCTCGGCGACGAATTCCTCAAGGAAAGCCTCGGCCTCAAGGCCGAAGTCTACGAAGCGCCCAGCTTCGATCTGCTCACGCATCTCGGCTTCACGCGCTCGCAAATTGCCGAGGCGAGCGAATACGTCTGCGGCACCATGACCATCGAGGGGGCGCCGCACCTGCGCCGAGCACCTTCCGGTCTTCGACTGCGCCAACAAGTGCGGCAAGGTCGGCAAGCGCTATCTGTCCGTCGAATCGCACATCCGCATGATGGCCGCCGCCCAGCCGTTCATCTCGGGGGCGATCTCGAAGACGATCAACATGCCGCACGACGCCACGGTGGAAGACGTCAAGAAGGCGTACGAACTGAGCTGGAGTCTGATGCTCAAGGCGAACGCCCTCTACCGCGACGGCTCCAAGCTGAGCCAGCCGCTCAACAGTGTCTCCGATGCGCCCGAACTGGAAACGCTCGCTGCCGCGACCGAGGAAGCCGAACCCACGACTCCACCGACCATCATCGTTCAATCGCCATCGCCGATCGTGAAGACAGCCGAGAAGATCGCGGAAAAAATCGTTCACCGCTATATCGCCCGCCGTCGTCGCTTGCCCGATCGTCGGGCCGGCTACACGCAGAAAGCTCGCATCGGCAATCACAAGGTCTACCTGCGCACGGGCGAATACGAGGACGGCGCGCTCGGCGAGATCTTCATCGACATGCACAAGGAGGGGGCGGCTTTCCGCAGCATGACCAACTGCTTCGCGATCGCCGTCTCGCTCGGCCTGCAGCACGGCGTGCCGCTGGAAGAATTTGTCGATGCGTTCGTGTTCACCAGATTCGAACCGAACGGCATCGTCGGCGGCAACCCGCACATCAAGATGGCAACGTCGATCATCGACTACATCTTCCGCGAACTGGCCGTCACCTACCTCGGCCGCTACGACCTGGCCCACGTGGAGCCGGAGAGCCTCCGCGGCGACGCCATGCACCGCGACGAGCCGGACTACGAAGGCGAGGAAGTCGTCTCGGAGCGGCTAGTCGAATCGAAGGGCCAGCGCCGCCTCGCGGTCCCCAAATCCGACCACGTCAAACCCGGCCCAAGTGAGACGCAAGCCAAAGCCAAATCGAACGGCAACGGCGTGAAGCCAACCAGCGGCGGCTACGCGGCCACACCGGCCGCCAAGAACCCCGGACCCCCGGCCGCCGCCGCAACCTCCTCCGCCGCCGGCATGCTCCTAGCCGACCGCATCAAGCAAGCCCGCATGAAAGGCTACGAAGGCGACCCCTGCTCAGCGTGCGGCCAGTTGACGCTAGTGAGAAGCGGAGCGTGCGCGAAGTGCGATACGTGCGGGGAGACGAGCGGGTGTAGTTGAGAATTGACTGCGAGAATTTGTCGACGAGTAAAGCTGGCCTCGATCGAAAGATCGGGGCCGCTTTGTTGACGAAATTGGGTTTACATGTGAATAGAATTCACCCAATGAGTTTGTCTCGCTGCCCAATCTAGCCAATCGATGCTGTCGACCTCGCCAACGCTTTTGGAGAAACTCCGTCAGCCAACGGACAGGGAAGCGTGGCTGCGCTTCGTGCAACTCTATACGCCATTGCTCCTTCATTGGGCTGGACGGCAAGGCTTTCAAGAGGCTGATGCGGCGGACGTGGTGCAGGAAGTTTTGGTCAAGCTCTTGCGGGCCTTGCCGGAATATCATCGCGGCAATGGGCAAACCTTCCGCGGCTGGTTGTCGCGGATCGTCGTCAACCAAACCAAAGATTTTCGCCGTCGACGTGCGACACGCGCGATTCCGCATGTCGATGATCTGCCGGAACGCGAAGTGCCGTCCAACGAATCGGAGATTGACGAAAGCGAATATCGCAGCATGATCATCCGCCGTGCCCGTGACCTGATCAAAAACGACTTCAACGATCAAACCTGGGCAGCGTTCACCGGCGTCTGGCTCGACGGGCTGCCGGCCAAGGAAGTAGCTGCGAAACTGAGTACGAGTATCAACGCCGTCTACCTCGCTTGCAACCGCGTGCTGATGAGACTGCGGCAAGTAATCGATGGGTTGATGGATTAGATCATTTCTTCGTGCTTTCCCGAAAGTAATCGATCCGTTGTCGCGTTCTCGTGGGTGAAGCCCGGCCGACGGTCGCAGTCACGGCCGTGCAGGGCACAACCGAAGGGAGAACCGCGATGCACCGCTTCAATTTCTGCGCTTCACTCGCACTGGGCTTGGCCTCCGCATTCTCGGCGTCCTGTCCGCAGGCGCACGCCCAATCGAGTCGGGAGGTGAAACCCTACGCAGACATTGCCGAGGAATTGGCTGCCCAGAAAAGATCGATCGACAAGAACGCCGCCGAACTGATGGCGACTCGCAAACGGCTCGATGCCCAGATCAAGGATCTGGGTGCCAAGATCAATGACTTCACCACCCGCAGAAAGGCAAACGAGCGGTTTGGCGAACACTGGTCTAGCGGGGAAACCTGGCGCCGGAATCATGCCCTCTACGTGGCCACACGCGACCACCTCGAACAAGAGCGGCTGAAGCTCAAAGCGGAGCTCGATCAACTCGTGCGGCGCGATACGGTGTGGGATTCGGATCGCAAGTCCATCCTCGAACGGTACCGGCAGTACAACGGCCGGGTCGCCAACGGGGGCGTGAATGTAGGCGGTGATTTGTATTTCGACGAAAACGCCCCGCGAAAACGGTGAGACTGAGTATTTGGTTACAGCCAAGGATCAGTGGAGAGACGAAGCGGCGGGAACCGTCGGAGAATACCGCAGAATTCAACGACTCACGCCGCTCGGCTCGACGATTCGTCCGCTGGCTTGAGATCAACACGTGCTTGGAGTCACGCGATGTCCGCCAAACTTGAGCGCCCGTCGAATGACAACCTGCATCGCTTCCTTCTCGGCTCTCGCAATGCGAATCAGGCGACCACGGTCGTGTTTTAGTTTGTTGACTCGCCGGCCGCCGAAACTGACCCTCGGTTCCGGCCGGGCTGGTCATACCGCCCCGATCCTTAACTGCCCCCCACAGGGCCAAACACGAAACAATCCACTTCGAGGAGATTAAAATGAAAAGGCACAGACTGACTCCAGTAGTCGTCATCCTCGCCGCTTTGCTGGGCGCCATCCGGAGCAAGGCTGCCGATGATCCTATCCTACATGTCCTGCTGGTTTGTGATACCGCGGACAAGCAAATTGGCGACTCCGTTGCCGTCGATGAGGCCAACATGCTCGAACTGATGCGCAGCGGAATCCCCAAAGATCGCCTGTCCGTGTCGGTATTGAAAGGAACCGACGTCACCCGGAACAACATCCTCGACCATTACGGTTCTCTCAAGGTAGGACCAAGGGACGCGGTCCTGTTCTACTTTTCCGGGCACGGCGGGACCGATGACCGGAAGCGACATTACTTGAAGACCGGCAACCAGCTGACGGCCCGTTCCGACGTTTCGCGTGCGGTGCTCGACAAACACGCCCGGCTCGTCGTCCTCTTCACAGATTGCTGCGCCAACAAGATGCGTACGTCGCCGGGCGGGTATGGGGCGGCACCAGGACCCGGGCGGGATCTCGTTCTCAGGCATCTTTTCTTCGAGCACTCGGGCTTGGTGGATGTTAACGCTTGTGCTGTTGGGGAGACGGCTGTGGGGGATCATGACCTCGGTGGGCTCTTCACCGCCGCGTTCATCGGCCAGTGTGATCAGGCTGCGTTCAACAGGAAACCGGTGTCGTGGCAATTACTGTTTCAGGCCGTAGTCGCACGCACCCGGAAGCTGAACCCAAAACAGACCCCGACCGCTATGTCGCCTCTTCGGGATGTGGTCACAGACGGGACAGCTGCTTTGCGGGGGGTCCGCGTCGTGACCCTCAACCTGCCGCTACATGCCGAACTGGCCGACGAGCGGGCAGGGATCGTCATTCGCAAAGTGCTTCCCGGCGGGCCGGCCGCGAGTGTCGGACTGACAGAGGGAGACCTCATACTCGCGGTAGATGGAAAGAAGATGACGTATCGACAGTACACGGCCTTTCGGACGGGGCAAGGGGGACTTAAATCCGCCCGATTCACGATCGCATCGAGATGTGGCTGCGGGTGCGGAGGCTTGCACATGAACTGCGGTGCGGGGTGTAAGTGGATCGAAGGCGGCACGGCTGCGGCCCGCGCGTGCGACAAGGAGTGATCCTGCACTGACCGGAAGCCATCGCGCAGGTCCGGCCTGATGGGAGTTGCTTTTCAGGCGACCACTTTGTCGCGAGCGGCGAGACAAGCGACACTATATCGGAACCTCTGTCTCCGATTCGGTCCAAATGCCGGACCGGAGACCTCACTTCGGAGTAAGTCATGGCCGCCAACTCTTCCCGCCCCTCCGACGCCGACCTCGTCGGCTTCCTCCTCGGCTCTCTCCCCGCTGACAAGGTCGCTGCGGTTTCGGCTTGGATGACAAATTCCCCGGACGCCTCGGAGACTCTGCACAATCTCGCAGCCGCGGATACCTTGACCGGCGCGCTGGCGACGTCAACCCAAGTAATGTTGCCTTCCGCAGTAATCACAGATCGTGTGGTCGCAGCGGTGGCCGAGACACTGAGTCGTGACGGAGTCGCGGCCCGGCCAACGCTTCCAGGCTACCGCATCCTCCGCGAACTCGGTCGCGGCGGCATGGGCGTCGTCTACGAGGCCGAGGACGAGCGGCTTGGTCGGCGCGTTGCCATCAAGGTCATGGGCCCCGCGGCGGCTGCGAAGCCTGAGGCGCGGGAGCGGTTCCTGCGCGAAGCTCGTAGCGTTGCGTCGCTGACGCACGATCACATCGTGACTATTCTTCACGTCGGCGAAGAGGCCGGCGTGCCGTACATCGCCATGCCGCTTCTGCATGGTGAGTCGCTGGACGATCGCCTGAAAAGTGCGACGCCGCTGCCACTGACTGAGGCGGTTCGAATCGCTCGGGAGACCGCCGAGGGATTGGCGGCGGCGCACGCGGTCAGTCTCATCCACCGGGACATCAAGCCGGCCAATTTGTGGCTGGAAGGCGGCCGGCGGGTGAAGATTCTGGACTTTGGGTTGGCACGAAGTGCCCAGGGCGGTGAAGCGTTGACGCAGTCTGGACTCATCGTCGGCACGCCGGCGTACATGGCGCCCGAGCAAGCTGCAGGCAAGAAGGTGGACCATCGGGCCGATTTGTTCAGTCTTGGAGCGGTTGTCTATCAATTGGTAACCGCCCGGCGGCCGTTCGATGGTCCCGATGTGATGGCGGTTCTTTCGAGCCTGGCGAACGAAACTCCCGCAACCGCAAGCACCGTAAACCCGGCCGTGCCGCCCGCGCTTTCCGAGCTGATCGAGCGAATGTTGGCAAGGGACCCAGCCCGTCGACCGGCGAGCGCCGAGGCCGTGGCCCGCGAGTTGGGCCGTATCGAACGTGCAAGTGCACGCCCGCCGGCGGCGAGCAATCTTACGACAGAGGTCATGCCCGCCAGTCGTCCGGATGGCCGGAAGAAATCACCCCGAGGAGCGCTGCGAGTCGCCTCTGGGCTAATTGGTTTGGCCGCGATTTTGACGCTGGTGGTCATCATCATCCGAGACAAGAACGGAAAAGTGGTTGGCAAGGTCGAGGTGCCAAATGATGGATCGTATCAAGTCGTCGGTTCAGATCCCGGGGACCCTCCGCCGAAGGACCGACGGTTTGCCTGGAAGCTGGTCCCCGCGGGCGCGTCACCGTTCGACAAACTCGATCCCAAGCAAATCCCGGCGGCGGAACGCTTCGACTGGCATCAGGAGCAGAAACTGCCACTGGTCGCGGTCATCGGCAGTCACCGGCAGCGCGCGATTACAGCAGTACGCGGGCTAGCTTGCAGTCCCGACGGAAGATCAGTGACCGTCGGAGCATGGCCATATGGCGCCTTTGTATGGCGATCCGGCTTGGATGGACCGCGTACCGTTCTGGTCGGCGGCGACTACCAATCGATCTACCTCGACGCCACCAAGGTACTGAGCGGCGACAAAGCCTGGGACTTGTCCGGAGCGCAGCCGGTGGAAATTGGTAAGCTGCCTCTCTTCGCGGAGGGATTTTCAAAGTCGCGCGATGGCAAACTTGTCCTCGCGTGGCCCGGCTATCCAAGCGAACCGCAGTTACATCTACTTGATACCACCGACCTGAGACATGTTCGCGCGTTGCCAACAATCCCCGGCGCAACCTCAGGCAGCCTTTCACCGGATGGCAAGGTCGTTGCTGCATGGAATGCCAAAAACAAGAGTGTGAGCATCTACGATTGGGATGGCAAGTCGCTGATACGGCGATCGGCGGCGATTCAGGGTATCGAGGAAAGCACGCACGGGAGTCTCAGTCGGGTATCGTTTATCTCCAATGGTCGCATAGTGACTACCCATGCGGACGGGATTGCTCGAATTTGGGACGTAAGTGCCGTGCAACCGAAGGAAGTGGATCACACGACGATCTACTCGGCAGGGGGTTTCGGTTATTGGGCTATTCCATCTGCGGACGGCAAATTGGTAGCGATCTGCCACGAGGCCCTTGTCGAAGTGTGGCAATTCGACAGCGATCGCCTGACACTCCGGACAAGTTTTGCCATGCCGGCATTACGGACCCCAAATCTTCAAGCGGCTGCCTTCCGAACGAACGACATTCTGATCACTGGCCACTTGAATGGGGCCATATGTCAGTGGTATTTGACGAAGAAGCCGGCCGTGGAGATCAATCCAGTGCTAGGTGGGGTTAGCAGTGGAAAGTTCGAAGTCACGCCGGATGGCAGCACCCTGATTGCGATCGGCGAGAATACACGAGTGCAGCGATTCGCCTTTGGTGGAACGGTTCCAAAGGCAGTCGCAATCGATGATGCTGTGCAGGGCCTGAACGGTTACGGCACGATTAGTCCGGATGCATCGATCGTTTGCCACGAAGGGCTCGTGCTCCGTCCGATGGAGCGAGCACTCGACTGGCGCGAAATGTCCGCAGAGCTACGCAGCTCTCGCTGCCACGTTGATTTCAGTACAGATGGCAAGCACGCGCTGCTCTATGCCAATACCAGGGTCGCGATCGTTCCGTTCCCGGGCGATTTCGCGAAGGGAGGGTCGGAATGGGCTGCACTTCCCGTCGGCCGGAAGTATCAACCCATACTTCTTCCGGGTGGGCGACATTATGTCGTCGATGCTGGCGACGACAAGTTGCAACTGTACACGCACTCTGCCGGCAAGATCGCCAAGACGGACGAAGTGGCCATTGCCAAGAACTATCGAGGCAGTGTGGCCGCGTCGCCGGATGGAAAGTCGCTCGCGGTATTCGCCGACGAAAATCGCTGGTTCGTGATCGAGTCGGATCGCCTCAAGCGGGTCAAGCAACCGTTCAGCTACTGGCAATTGAATGATGCGACCGGCGCGAGCTTCTCGCGCGACAACAAGATGGTTGTCTTCTACGGCCCCACGATCCGCGTCTACGATCGCGAGACCGGCAAAAAGCTGCACGAATGGAAATGGCCGGCCCCGCCCTATCGCGCGATCTTCGCTCCTGACGGACGGCATTTGTTAGTCAACAATTTCGATGGGACGCTTTACATTCTGCGGCTGTCGCAATGATGCGTAGTGGCCGGCTTCAACCGTCGAAACGCGCTGAGTTACTTTCGCCCCGACTTTGACTGAACGAGAAAGGTCGTTTTGCCAAGTTCTTGAGCCGGCACTAGCGCAATGCAACGAACCAAGTCCTGAAGCCGCTTATAATTGCACTCTGAAATCCCGAAAATGGATTGCGCGGCTCCAGACAGGGGGTTGCAGTGCAATCCATCCGGTGGGCGAGTGAGTGGGCAAGTACGAGAGTGTAATCGAATCTGTCGTCGCCAGGCGTCGACCGGGCCGGGTGTGGCTGAATTACGTCAAATCATAGGGCTCGGAAGCTCCGGGCCGAATCGGTCGCCTTCTTTCAATGGATGGCCGCGTAAGAACTCTTCGGCAGTCATGCGCTTTTTGCCGGCGGGTTGAAGTTCGACGATCTCAACCAACGATTCGTGACCGGCAACGACTGCCAGTTTTCCGCCGGCAACAATAGCATCGCCAGGCATCGAGCCGTGACGGGCCGACAACGCACTCTCCTTGTGCGCTTGGCTGATAATAACCCGGACGGGCGATTTCCCGACTCGATGCAGGTATGTGTACGCCGTCGGCCACGGTTGCATCGCCTGAATCTGACGGCAAATGCGCTCGGCCGGCATGGCCCAGTCGATGAGGCCCATCTCCTTGGTCAGCTTCGGGGCTTTGGTGACCAGTTTTGGGTCCTGCTTTTCGCCAACGACCGGCCCCGCTTTCATGCGCTCGATCGTTTCGATCGCCAGTCTGGCCCCGATCGGCGCTAGCTTCGCCTCCAACTCGCCCGCTGTTTCATCGTTGATCGGGAGGCTCGCCTTCGCCAACATCTCGCCGGCATCCAGGCCGGTCGAAATGCGAATGATCGTGACGCCGGTCTCGGTTTCGCCGTTCAAAATCGCATGAGCAATCGGCGCGGCGCCGCGATATTTCGGGAGAAGCGAACCATGGACATTGATCGCGCCTTGAGTCGGAACGCTGAGCACTTCCTTGGACAAGATTTGCCCGTAAGCGGCGACGACGAGCAGATCGGGCTGCACGCCACGCAACATTGCCACGCCTTCGGAGGAATTGATGCTTTCCGGCTGAAAAACGGGAACACCTTTTTCGGCCGCGATCTCCTTCATGCCGCGGCCGATCTGGCGGGTGCTGCCCCTCCGATTGCCACTCTCCCGATCGGGCTGCGTGAAGACGCCGACGACCGGTTCGGGACCGGCCAACAACGCCTCCAGCGTCG
Organism: uncultured Gemmataceae bacterium; assembly: GCA_963773845.1. Classification (GTDB taxonomy): domain Bacteria; phylum Planctomycetota; class Planctomycetia; order Gemmatales; family Gemmataceae; genus SIAJ01. The sequence continues at coordinate 169,979 of CAVZCU010000009.1, read as the reverse complement.
GCTCCGCGAATGTGCCGGTGCCCATCATGACCAATCGCACGTGCGTCTCTCCAAATCCATCCACCACAAAGATCACACAAAGGTGCACGGAGAGGATTCTTCTTTGTGGTCCTTTGTGTGATCTTTGTGCCTTTGTGGTCGACCGTCTCGTCAAAACTTGGGCGGCAGGTCGGGCGGAATCTCGCCCTTTTTTTGGGCTTCGTAGAACTCTTCTTCGAATTGTTTCAGCGCCTTTTTGCTTTGCATGCGGCCGACCATGCCCATCTTGTCGATGAACAGCGTGCCGTCGAGATGGTCGATTTCATGCTGCCAGACGCGGGCCGGCAGGTCCTCGCAAGTCATCTCGTACAATTCGCCCTTCAGGTTGTACGCCTGAACGCGCACTTTTTTGGATCGGCGAACCTTGGCATACAACTCGGGAAAACTCAAGCAGCCTTCGCGATCATCGATGATCGCCTTCGACGCCTCGACGATGACGGGATTGATCGCGATGAATTCCTGCTCTTTTTTCGCGGGATCCGCGGCGAAATTCATGACCAGAACGCGAAGGGTCGACGCGACTTGCGGGGCAGCCAGGCCCAGCCCTTCGTGCTTATACATCAATTCGAGCATGCCGCCAACGAGAAGTTCGATCTCCTTGGACAACGCCGTCACCGGATCCGCTTTGTGCCGCAGCGCCGGGTGTGGGTACTTAACAATCTGCATGAGGATACGGGGGTTCACCGAATTGGAGAATCAAGTTATTATACGGCCCAATGAATTGGCTCACGCTATTGGATCGTCGCAGTTTCGTGTTCGTCTTGGTTGCGGTCTGGGCTCTGGCCTACCTGCCCAACCTGGGAACCCGAACGCTCCGGCTCGAGGAGGGCCGCCGAGCCACGCCGGCCCGCGAGATGCTTGCCAACGACGACTTCGTCCGACCGACGATCTACGGCGAGACCTATTTGAGCAAGCCCCCTCTTTACTATTGGATTGTCGCGGCGATCGGATCGATTCTCGGCGCGGTGAGCGCGTTTGCTGTGCGCATTCCATCCGTGCTCGCGGCACTGGGTTGTGCCCTGATCGCTTTTCGATTTGCTCCATCCATTCTCGACCGACGGACGCGGGCTCTAGCCGCTGGGTTCGTCCTTTCGTCGGCGGCGATGCTCGACAAGGGGACGCTCGGCGAAATCGACGCCACGCTCTGCTTTTTCGTCGCCGCGGCGTTGAAGTTCTGGTGGGATGGCAATCGCCCCGATCGACAGACGACCCGAAGTTGGATATTGTCTGGAGCGATGCTGGGGATTGCGGTGCTGCTCAAGGGACCGGCGGGACCAGCGATTTTTTACCTGACGATCGGCTCCTACTTGGTTTGGATTCGACGCTGGCGACGACTGTTCACCTGGGGACACCTTGGCTGCCTGGCATTATCCGTTTTGCCAGCATCCGTTTGGGTCTTCGCACTCTTGAATCGCCATGTGATCTCCGCGACCGATTTGTTGGTGGTTTGGCGGGTCCAGCTTGGCGGCGACTACGCAGCCGCTTCGATTGCGGACCCTGGCGAGCAATTCGGTCGCCTTCTCGATCATTACCTGCATTTCCCATTGCCCGTGCTCGGCCTCATGTTTCCGGGCGTACTCTGGTTGCCGTTGGCGCTGAAGCGAAGTTGGACCACCGCTCACAGCGTGCAAGCGGACCTCCGCCGTTTCCTCATTTGCGGAGTCCTGATTCCCTTCCTCGCCTTTTATCTGTATCCAGAATCGCGGCCGCGGCACGTGATGGCCATTTTCTTCCCGATGGCGATCTTGGCCAGCATGATCGTGACGCATCCCAGAGCGGCGACCTATTTTCGCGGGTCGATCTTGCGATCCGCGGCATTGGTCTTATGTTCGACGCCGATGGCTTTGGCAATAGCCGGGCTTGTGCTCACGACGAGCGTTCGGCCGATCGAGGCGCCCTCGGCGCTGCTGGTTTTGCTAACGGGAACCGCGTGGTCCTGGATGACTTATCGCTTGACTCGTCAGACCGTCGCCGAATTCGGAATGCTTTCGTTCGCGCTGTCGATTGTTTCCATTCTTCTGTCGGCTTGGTTCGTTTTCAATTCCATCGTAATTCCTTGGAAGGCGCCGACCAACTCGGCTCGCGGAGCCGTTGAGGTGGCCCGCCGAATTCCGGCGGAATCGGTCGTTTACACCACGCGAACCTTTCCCACCAAGGGCGACCGCTATTTCAATTTGCAATTTCACCTGGCCCAGAACATTCACGCGGCGAATGATCTGGAAGTTTTGAAGAGAGTCGCCCCTTGCTTGGCGGTCGTCACGCCCGAAGAGCGAGCGGAATTGGAAGAAGCGGGATGGAAAGTCGAAGAGGTTGGCCGAATGGGCGGAGGCCAGGGAGCGCCTACCGAAGTGCATGTCATTCGAATCAGTCCCCCTTCCCGGAAGGGGGAAGGGGGTTAGGGAAGGGCCATCACTTCGCCTTCTTCTTTTTCTTCTTGGCGGCCGGATCGGCGGCCATCACTTCTTTGATCTTGGAAAATTCCGCCATGGTCAGAAACCCGTCGCTGTTCGTGTCGAGTTTGCCGAACCAGTTATTCCGAGCCTCCGCGAACCCTTTTGGCTCTTTCCCTTCCTTGCCGGGCTTGGGCGTTTTCAGGCCGTGGAACGCATCGAATTCGTCCTTGCTGATTTTTTTGTCTTTGTTTGTGTCGAGTTTAGTGAAGACCGACTCCAAGCCGGAGCCGTTGTTCTTCTTTTTCTTCTTCTTTTGGCCCGCGTCGGCGAGCGATGTAACACCAAGGACCAGGACGAGGGTCATGGCGGCAGAGAGGATTCGGAACATGGGGTTGTCTCCTTCGGTACGATGGGTGAGAATACTGTTCCTGATAAAACGCATCGGCTGGATGAAAGTTCCGCGCCCGTTTTGACAATCTGGCCCACCGGACTCGCTCAACGCCCGTTCCTGTACTACGGTTTTGCAATCCCCCATCTGTCGTTCAATCGCCTTCCCGTTCCGCCCAGTGTCTTTTCACCCATCTGGGGAGGAAAATTCATGCGCCGGCGAATGATTCTGCAAACTCTCGACGACCGAATCGTTCCGACGTTTTATGGCAATCAACTCTTTCCGCTCGACAATCCGTGGAACCAGATCGTCAGTTCCGCTCCTGTCGCGACCAATTCCGATGCGATCATCAATCGCATTGTCAACCGGCATACAAGCACTCTCAAGCTTCACGCGGACTGGGGTAATCCGGCGACGGATGGTGCACTGTGGGGCATACCGGTCAACGTGGTGGATAATTCGGTGCCGAAGGTCAATGTTGTGATTGCACCGAACGGCTGGGCGGATGAAAGCGACCTCGTTCCAGTGCCGATCCCGGCCAATGCTGTCATCGAGGGCGATGGGCCGAATGGGCCTTCTGATCCCGCCCATCCATCCGCCCGTGGCGATTCGCACCTGCTCGTCTACGACAAGACCGCCAACGTGCTCTATGAACTCGGTTCGGCGGCTCGTCCTGACGAGGAGAGCTATCCTTACGGTGGGTCCAAGCCACTTGGTGTCTGGGGCGCGTATCAGATTTCCTATTGGGACCTCAACGACAATTCGTTCCGCACCATTGGCGCGACTTCCGCCGATGCGGCCGGATTGCCGATCCTGACGGGCCTGGTGCGTCCCGACGAGGCACTGCCGGCTTCTTCCGGAGGACAGGGCGTAATCGACCACGCCATTCGCGTAACGGTCCAGCAAACGCGCGGCGATTTTGTATTCCCAGCATCGCATGAAGCCAGCTCGCTGACGGGGACCGATTTGCCGCGCATGGGCGAGCGTTTTCGATTGAAGTCGAGCTTTGTTATTCCGACAAACTGGTCGCCAGAAGCCAAAGCAATTGCCCAGGCGATGAAGGACTACGGTCTGATCGTTGCGGACAACGGTTCCGACATGTTCTTCCAGGGCGAGCCTTCGACGCAATGGAACATGTCGAATGTGCTCCAGGTCCAACAGATCGCCGCCACGAATTTCGAGGTCGTCGACCTTACGCCGACGGTTGTTGGCTTGAACGTCACAGCCGGCTCCACTTCGGGCGGGACGGCGGTTACGATCACTGGCCGCAATTTTTCCGGAGCGGCCGGGCAACTTCACGTTCTCTTCGGCAATTCCGAAGCGTCCTCGCTGACGATTCTTTCGGACTCGCAGCTTATCGCCGTTTCGCCGGCCCATGCCGGCGGAATGGTGGACGTGCGCGTTCAATCGGGTTCCATGCGAACCGATACGGACGGTCAATCGGTCTTCTTCGGGTATGGCACGTCGCCGGTGACGGCCGCGGACCATTTCAATTTTGGCGGTTCGAGCAGCAACCCGCCAACGGCCAATCCGGATTCCTATGCCATTGGCCACGACCACACGCTTACGGTGAAAGCGCCAGGGGTGCTGGCCAACGATACTTCCAACCCTGCCGGCGATCCGCTGACCGCGACACTTCTTACCGGTCCCGCGCACGGAACGCTCAAGTTCTATACGAATGGCTTATTCACCTATCGGCCGGCCAAAGGATTTACGGGCACCGACTCGTTCTCGTATGCGGCCCGTGACGCCGGTTCCACGAGCGATCCGGCGACGGTGACATTGAATGTGCTTGCGTCACCACGCGTCAGTTCGGTGACGATCAACGACGGCAGCGCCCAACAGTCCTTGATCCGGTCGTTGACGATCACATTTGACAGTCTCGTGTCGCTGGACGCTGGCGCGTTTGTCGTCGCACGCGTCGGCGGCGGATTGCCGAAGTTGACTCAACAAGTCGCCGATGTGAACGGACAAACGATCGTCGTTCTCACGTTTGACGCATCGGGCACGACGTTCGGCTCGCTCAATGATGGCAACTGGGTCCTGCGTGTTCGACACGGCCGGATTCATCGCGCGGACTATCGGCCCGTCTTTATGATGGCGGACCATGTTGAGCGATTCCGTCGCTTGTATGGTGACGCGAATGGTGACCGCACCGTCGACGCATCGGACGAAACGGCCTTCAACAATGCCTACGGACATACCGATGCGCTAAGTCTCGCCAGGTTCGATTACGACAACAACGGCATCGTTGACGCGGCAGACCAAGCACAGTTCGACAAACGTCTTGGCAGACGAATTTAATCATTCGTTTGAATAATTGTCCGCCTCAACCTGGAAATGGAATGGGAGGTAGAGCACATGCCCAAAAAAGAGGGGATACAGGCGGTTGCAGCTCGCTAGATAGCGGCCGCCTACGGAACAAGCCGTTCGCCTGTCGCATTCTCGAATCCCAGTGCCTTTTTCAGCCGCGTGAGAATCTCCGATTGTACGGCTTCAATGGCCTCGGGTGAGTGGTTCCGCAACTCGACGCAGCCGCCGGCTCGTCGGTCGTGGCCTCCGGCGTTGCCGAGTCCGCCGACGACTTGCCTCAACAACTCGCCCGCCTGAACACCGTGCAAGCTAGTTCGCAGGGACAAGATGAATTTGTCGCCGCAAATTCCTCCGCATAGGGCCCAATCCGCACGTTCAAAGCGCACCATAAAATCGACCACTTCGGCCGCCTGTTCGGGCTGCGGCAGGTTTCCAACCCAACTCACCACCAGTCGCCCGAAAATCGTCGAAGTCTGCAGAGCTTGCTGGAGGACGGCAAAGTGACTTTGCGGCAATCGGGCGTTGCGAATTCTGGCCAGAGCATCCTTGTCGGCCAGTGGGAATAGAAACTGCAAGGCGCCATCGTCAATCTGGGTCGCTTCTCGGGGATAGCCTGAAACTTCGGTTTCAATGCCGTAATACAACGCGGTCGCTACTCGAGCCGGCACGGGGACGTCCTGCTCGATCAGGTAACGGGTCACGACCGTGCAGGTGGCCCCGAATGGCGGGCGAACATCGACGAAGGGAACGGAGCGCAAATCGCCGGGCGTCGTGTGATGGTCAATGACCGCATAAAGGGGAACGTCGCCAAAAGTATGCCGGCCTGTGTTGGGCTGGCTATCAACCATGACGACCGCTTCGCCCGGCAGAAAATCGACGTCGTCGACGCAAATCAGATTCAGGCCCAGCAGTTCGACCATGACCCGATTTTCCGCTCGGTTGATGAGGCCGTCACGCGTCAATCGGGTTGGCTTGCCGAGCCGGCATTCGACCAGATGTGCCAAGCCCAGCATGCTTCCCAGGCTGTCTGGGTCGGGTTGGATATGCGACACAAAAGTGACGCGGGGTGCAGCGCGCATTCCCGCGAGAAATAAGTCCGACCGACGTGTGCCTGGGGGTTTGCCGTTCAGGGGGATGTCGAGGTCGGCGCTGCGACGCGCCATGGCTTGCATATCCTCGCCTCGTCCGGGGGGCCGACAATCACGCTGCCGGTGTACACGAGTTCATTATATGAACCCAACCAACAACCCCCTTTCTTTTACCCCCTATTAGCCCGGTCGCCAAGCGTTCGGCACGGTTAATAAGGCAAATGGAATGAATGTCATCTAACTATCCATTTCCTCCGATAATACCACCACCCGCTTCCATTGCACTTTACTCACGGGAACCACGGACAATCGCGGCAGACGAACGAGGTCCCAGTTAGCGAGCGCCTTGTCCGATTTGATTCGCGCGAGTGTGACGGGATTGACCAATTTGCGGATCGCGCTGACCTCCACGACGACAGCTGCCTCATCCTTGCTTTTGGGATCCGACTGCGGGGCGGCGGTCACTTCCATTTCACCGACGATGGCTTTCTCCTTGCCGGTGTGATAAAAGAGCACGCGATCGCCAGTTTTCATTTGTCGCAGGTACTTGCGAGCAAGCGGGTTACTCACACCGTCCCATAGGGTTGAGCCATCGCGGGCGAGTGCGTCGTAACTGTAGCAACTCGGTTCCTGCTTACAGAGCCAAAGTGCCATTCATTCGCCTCCTTTGACTTCCCTCGGCGGGATGCTCAGCGGTTCGGGCAATTCCGCAAGTCGTTTCAATGCGAGTCTGGCCGCGGCGCGAACCGTGGCATCCGGGTCCATTGTGCTGACGTAACGGAGACGGGCCGGGGCCTTGTGTTCCAGAAGCCGGGTGAATGCCTTGGATGGGAGAGGCGTTTTGGATTGGCCCTTCGGCGGCTTGTAGTTCGGGTCAATGAGCTTCCCGAACGACTCAAAAGCGCTCTTGCCCGCTTGGAAGTCCGCCAGCGGATCGGAGTGCTTAAGTTCGACCTTGCGGGCCGAGGCACCGATCAGGTCGGCAGCGCCTCGTCGGATTGCAGCCGACTTGTCATCCAGGAGTTTCAACAACGCTTTCGCCAATTCGTCCGGCTGGTCGTTGGACCATTCAGCGACGCGAATCGCTCCACCAATCGCACAGAGGTTGCGCATCGTTCGATCGGCCTTGGCCTTCTCCGCGTCGGTAGGGACCGGCTTCAGAACCATGTCGGGCTCTTCTCGAACGCGAATGATGTAGGCCAAGTGCTCCGCGAGATCGCCGGTCGCTGTGAACCAGGCGATGTGGGCCGAATGCCGGACCTCAAAGGATTGATCGGACTTTGCCTTGTCGATCGTAGCGCGTGCTTTCGCCTCCTTGCCGGCAGCATGACCGAGGAGAAGCAAACAGTTCGAGCGAACATCGATTCGCTCGTCACCGCAGGCCGCGATGAGTGCGTCAAGAGCACCAGGCGCCAGCCGCTTTTTGTAAGGACCTACCAGGACCGTCGCTTGCCAGCGAACATCATCGACCGGATCGCGCAGAGCTACCATCAGTCCCACGGGACAATCGACGTTGTGCGAATTGACCAGAGACATCAATGCGGCCACCGATTCCCGCCGGACCTTTGCGTCCGGATCTTTGTGAATCAACTTTTCCAAGGTCGGAATGGCGACCGCGGCATGCTTCGAGGTGGCTTGTTGGCGCAACCATATGGCGACCGCTAGTCGCTCGTTTGCGGTCGACTTGGCGGTCAATGTGGTAAGGTGTGCCTGGAATTCCGCCACGGTCGGTTCATCGGCGACAGCCGGAGTGCCGACCCACAAGAGTGTCGCGATGAATCGAAAGCATCGGAGCATTGGATCGGACTCCGTGTTGCAAAATCCGTAGAAGCGCAACTGCCCGTTCACTATCGCTGATTCGACGGGCCCAGGCGAGCGTCGAGCCGTCAGGCCGACGTGGACTTGCCCATGCAATGAGCCACCCCCGGGGTCGAGTCCACGTCGGCCTGACGGCTCGACGCTCGCCTTGACCCCTTAGATCAGATGAGATCAATCACTACGGCTTCACCTCGCGGGGCAGAATCGCCAGCGGCTCCTTCTTCGGCGGGCCTTCCTTTTTCGGATCGGCGCCATTTGGATTATCCTTCTTCTGCCGGCCGAAGCCGCCGCGGCCGAAGTTTTGCTTGGGCCGGTCGCGCGGCAGCAGGTCTGGCAGATTGGCGACCCGCATGGCCGTCACCGCCATGACTTGAGCGCCTTCGATCAAATTTGGCTCCTTCGCCTTATCGAACGTGTCGGATTGCGTGTGGTGCGTCAGGCGATATTCGTCCATATCCTGGGCACACGCGAATCCTGGCACGCCGACGGCTTCAAACGACTGGTGATCGGTCCCGTTGAGGGATCGCAGCGTGCAGCCATTGAAACCGGCGACGTTTTTGAGCGACACGAGTTCCCGATCCATAATCGGCTTGATGGATTCCCGGCCCTGGAGTCCGAAGCCGAGCACCTTGCCCGTGCCGGTGTCGTGAACCAGTGCGACCGAGGTCTTGGCCATTTCATCTTTGTGGCGAATCACGTATTGCTTCGAGCCGTGCAATCCCTCCTCCTCGCCGGTGAATAGCACGAAGCGAATCGTCCGCTTCGGCTTCACGCCGCTACGAACGAGCAGCCGGGCCGTTTCCAGAACGATGCAGCTACCGGTCCCGTTGTCGGTGGTGCCTTGGGCCAGGTCCCACGAATCCAGGTGAGCGCCGACGACGACAAACTCGTCGGCCTTCTCGCCGGGAATTTCGCCGACCGTGTTGTAAACGGTGATCGGACCGGGGGTGAACTTGTTGGTGATTTCGACTTCGACCCGCGTCTTGGCCGGTTCTGGACGGGTGGCAAGCCGCCAAAGCAAGGCGTAATGCTCATGAGCAATGAACAGGCTGGCCATCGGCTCGGGGGCGTTGCCGCGGTCGGCGCCACCTTGCGTCCGCCAACTGCCAGTCATGGTGAGCAGGTCGTGCGGCTTGCCGGAATCCTGAAGAATGACGGCCGCTCCCTCGGATCGGATGAACGCCGATAGCTCGCGCCGAAATGCGAAATCTCCGAAGCGACTTTGGCGCGGGCTGCCGAATTTGCGTTCTGGATTCTTGGCGTCCGGTTTTCGTTCGGTCTTCGGGTCTTCCTTGCTCGGTACTTCTTTCTTCGCGAATTCTTTCTTGCGTCCACCACCTCCGCCAATGGGATAGTTGAGGTCGGTAATCGGCGCGACCTTTGTGGGCTCACGCATCAAGACAACGGCGCCGTTGAGCTTGCCCTTGTACTTTTCCAGATCGGCCTTGTTGCGGGCGTTGATTGCAACCACATTGCAGACGATTTTGCCCTTGGTGCCGGGGGCCCAGCCGGCGGAGGCGACCGTGAGCGTGCGGCCGTTGTCCGGATCGATGATCTTCATGTACGCCGTGCCACGTTCCCAACCGATGGGTAGCTCCCACGGCTCCAGGTGCACATTCTGGAGGCCATACTTCTTCATGACCTCGGCAGTCCATTCATTGGCATGCTTCACATTGTTGGAGCCCGTGAGCCGCGGGCCGATCACATCGCTGAGGTACTCGAGATTCTTCATGATCTCGGAGGTCTTTTGCGCGTCGGCGATGATCTTGGTGTCGAGTTCGAGAGCGGACTTTTCAGTGACTGCTTCGCCGCCATAGGTCGAACCGGACCAGGCGAGAACACAGACGGCGGCAATCGTGGCCGCCCAATAGTGCGGACGAGTCATGAGGGTTGTCCAAAAGAGAAAAACGATTCGCGCGAAGAGAGGACGATGAGTGAATTGTGCCCCGATTCCCGTCGGACGGCAACAGGGAATGCTCTCACGATTTTTTCACAAATCGGACGATCGCCGAATGAGCGGCGGTTCATTAGTCCGCGGGGGTCACTACCGCAAAGTGATTTTGCTCACGTCATGGATCGAGCATGCCAGTGGGGCGATTTGCAAAACTCCAAAAAGGAAGGCGGCCAAGATGGCCAACATGGCCAAGGCGGCCACCGATTTCTCCATCCCCCCTTGGCCATCTTCCTCGTCGCGACCTCAGATTCAATCGATGGGATGAGTATTGTATTGGGACTTTTGCGCACCCAGCGTGTCTGGGTTCGGCACTCACTTGACAAGATTCAATCTTGTCAGTGCTGCCTTTGCGTCGATGGTCAACCGCGCCCCCGCGCACCGGCCGCCCATTCCGCGAGCAGTTTCTTGGCCGCGTCGCTGCCCGATAGCTCCAACGCCGCGACGGCTCGGGCCTGGACGATTTCATAGCCGGTGCGCTCGTGCGGAACCTTGGCGATGAGACCATCGAGCCGGGTTCGCACTTCTTCGCTGGTCGCTTTCGCTCGCGCCGCTTTCAGATCGGGCTCAATCAAGCGACCGAGCGCTTGCAATTCCTTCGACGCCATTTCCCGCGTAGCGAACTTGTCGGCCCTGAGATCGGCGATGAGTCGCTTGACTTTGTCGGCCGATGTGGGTTTCGCCGGTGCAATCTTGGTTCGCAAAAGGTCCGGACCCTTCGGATCGTCGGCGATGGCCCAGACGGCACGATAGGCTTCAACCGCGTCGTTGCCGGAGAGGGCGTCCCAGAGGGGCTTGGTCGGCTTCTCTTTCGGGCGTAGGTCCCAAAGGAGGGCGGTTAGGTCGGCGGAACTGGTCGAGCGCACGACCTAAACCCACGAACGCGACGTTTGTGATCGAACGCCGATGGCCCGTCCACGTGCCAATCTTGTTGCCAGTGGCCACGTCCCAAAGGTGCAGGTCGCCCGCCTGGTCGCCAACGGCCAGCCACTGACCGTCAGCGGAGAGAGCGAGCGTGTAATCATCGCGGAGATCGGTTTTGAATGACCGCATTCGCGTGAGAGTTCTTGGGTCGCGCATCACGGCGACGGCATTCTCGCCCTTCGAGGGCCCTGCCGCCGCCTCCCATGACAGCACGTACGACCCGTCGGGACTGAAAACCGCCTGTCCAAGCCAATGGGGGCGATCCTTCTTCGGCCTATCGGTCCAGCCGACACGAACCTTTCCGCTCGGCAGATCAAGTAGCGCAATGCCCTCTGTACGCGAATTGAACAGGAGGGTGCGGTCGTCTGGCGACAGATCGGCCGCGCTGTCGCTGATGTGGGTTTGCGTCAACGATCGCCGCTTACCGGTCCCCAGGTCGTAAGTGGCGACGGCACCCTCTAGCCCGATAAATACCGCTCGTTGGCTGTCCTTGCAGAAGAATACTTGCTTATATAGATCCTCTCCGGCCTCCATAGCCCGCGCCGCCTTCCCCGTTAACGGATCGAGCAGGCAGAGCCGCTCGTATGCACTACTCAGCACCTGCCGGCCGTCGGGGCTCCAGAATGGGATTGCGAAAAACCCGGCCTGAATGGACCACAGCCGCCTGCCAGAATCATCGAACATCTCAAAACAAGTTTCGCGGGGATTCGGAGTGAGTACCCGGGCAATTACTCGGGCCCCACCAGGCGAGGGATGCGCGTCGAACCAATACTCAAACCCTTCCGGGAGCGGAAGCTGTCTCAGTGTCGCCAGGTCATAGGTTCGTAAGACTCCCTCTTGACCAAGCTGCACGACGCGCTTTCCACCCGGCAAGGGCAAGATCGGGCCGCCAAATGAGCCGGGCAACGGCTTGAGCCAGCGACCGGCCTTCAGATCACGGCGCTGCACCGGCTGCTTGCGCCCCCCGACGTAGAGGACAGCCCCGTCCAGCGAGAACGACAGCGACACGTTGTCGACTCCGCCTTGCCAATCGGCCGGCTGCGTGAGTTCTTCGATCAACTTGCCCGTGACCACATCAAATGTTTGTAGCTGGCCGGTGTCCCGCATGACATAGAGGCGGCGCTCGTCCGGCGAAAGCGCCATGCCGTCGTGGAAGCCGAGAATCGCCTTCGGAAATCGACGGCGGATTCGACCGGTTGTCGCTTCAACCAACTGCGGCCCAAAGGCCCACGATGTAAGAAGGAACCGGCCGCTGGGTGACAGAGAACTGAGACCGGCTTCCGTCTTTACCGTTCGGACGACTCCACCGGTTTCCGCATCCAGGTAAATCGCCCCCGGAGGTTCGTCCGATGTGACGACAAGCTGTTTCGCACCCGGCGCGCACGCGACGGAACGTCCTTTGCGGTTTTCCAAGTCATGCGAGAATCGCTCTTTCCCCGTTGTAGTATCAATCAGACAAACGAACCGACCCGCCAGCCGGGCAAGGTATCGACCATCCGGCGAATAACACAGGCCGAACCTCGGGTTCTCGCCAGCTCGCACGGCAACCGGCATAATCTTTGTGGGCCTTCCCGTCTCGATATCCCAAAGCGTGACCCCCAAGTGATCTTCCGTCGCCAGCGTTTTACCATCCGGGGACAAGGCAAAGGACCAAGGCGATCCCACCCGATATCGCACCGTCCCAAATCGCGTGATTGCCCCCTCGGGCAATGGGTCGCCGTAACGATCGAGCTTCGGCGCGGCCGGAGCGGCCCCGGCAAGGAGCAACCAGCAAAGAAGGGAGCGGGACATAACACGAGCATAACAAAGTTCGTCCCGCAGCGCTTGCAAAAAAATGAGATGCGAACCGACGCGACTCGGGAACTCTGCGTCAAATTCTCACGTCCCAAATCATGTCCATTCTTTGAGTCGAGTGCAAATTTAACGATCGCGGAGCCTGAAGCGTCAGCGAAGGCGACGCGGTTCGGCGAAATACGCCGTTCGCCTTCGCTTACGCTTCAGGCTCCGCTCCGACGACTGTATTTCTGCACCGGACTTTTAGCGGATTGCCCAACGATCCCATCTGTTGATCCGATTGCCCAGCGCACCGTTGTTACTCACGCTAAAGACTTTGCGTACTGCTTTTCCATCGACCCGGTTCAGGAGTCTCCGATGGCCAGTTCCTCCGACCCAGCCGTCAAGCCGGTCATTCGCCAGGTTGAGCTGAATGCGGATGACACCGCGACCCGTGTGCTGAATCGGTATCTGCCGGCGTGGGTGATCAGTGGCGCGATGCATGTCGTTGTTATTGGTTGCCTTACCATCTTCCTGTCCGGGCCAGCGCAAATGGATGGGAAGACGAACGATTCGCTCGTCACGGCGGTCGAGGCACCCGAGGATCAGCCGAATTTGGTTGAAGAGGAATTGGGGTTCAATCCCGACCTCAAGCCCGCGACCAATGCCGACAAGGAAGACAATGCCAACGTCATCGCCCCGAAAAGCGATGAGGCGATGGGGTTAGACAATCAACCGGATGATCCTTCGCGCTTGGCCGCGCTCGCGGGACTGAATCCAGACCTGCGCGATAGCGGATTGTCGCAGACCCATCGGTAGATGGGATGATGGCGCCAGGCGTCGGCGGGGGGACGGCATCGTTCACATCGCCGGGGCTACGCGGTCGATTGTCAGGCGCCACCAAAGACAAGCTGCTGAGGGATGAAGGCGGAAACCGGCTCTCCGAAGCCGCCGTTGCCCGCGGCCTCGCCTGGCTGGCCCGCAAGCAACTCAAGGACGGCTCATGGGAATTCGATGGCGTCAGCAAGGACAAGATTGCCGCGACCGGCATGGCTCTTCTGCCCTTCCTCGCCGCCGGCGAGACGCACAAGTACGGCACCAAATACAAGGAAACCGTCCGCCGCGGACTCGCCTGGCTCACCGGCAAGATGGGCTCCGGCGGATCATTCGTCGGTACCGTTAGCAATTATTCGCACGCCATCGCCACGGTCGCTCTCTGCGAAGCGGCCGGCATGACCAAGGATCCCGCCATCAAAGCCAAGGCCACCATGGCGGTCGGCTACACCGTGGCCGCCCAAGGCCGCAATGGAAGCTGGGGCTACACTGGCCCGGCCCCGAGCGAAGGCGACACCTCGATCGTTGGCTGGCAGATTCAAGCATTGGCGTCGGCCAAGCTGGCAGAGATCAAGTTCGATGCCGACAAGGTGTACAAGAACGCGAACCAGTTCCTGGAGAGCGTCTCATCGGATTCGGGCTCGAAGTATGGTTATCGGGCCAAGGGGGGAACGCCGACGCTTTCGGCAGTCGGTCTCTTGAGCCGGTACTACATGAAGGAGATGAGTCCGCGGCATCCGGCGTTTGCTCGGGGGGTGGACTATCTCAAGCAAGTCGCAGCCGCCGCAGAAGAACAACTTCGACATGTACTACTACTATTACGCGACGCAGGTGGTGCATTTCTTCGAAGGTCCCGAATGGCACAAGTTCTGGAATCCCGAAGATGCGCGACATGCTCATCGAGCTGCAGCGCAAAGGGGACGAATCGATCGCGGGGAGCTGGGACAAGGACCAGGGGTATATCGGCGCATCCTGCGGGCGGCTCGGAACGAGCTGCCTGGCGTTGCTGACCTTGGAAGTCTACTATCGGCATCTACCGCTCTATAAACGCGACAGCGGCGGACTGGCGGAGCTGGAGAAGTGATCGTTGGGCGAGCGGAGCAGCCATTCTTGGCGAGCCGAACGCCGTAAGGCGTCGGGTAATGACAACACCCGGCGGCTCACGCCGCTCGGCTCGCCCATTAGCCGTTGACTACTTCCCTGACCTTTTGGCAGTGTGATAAGATGTCGGTGCCCAGAGAGAGGAGTCCATGTCCGAAAGTCTCACCCTAGAATTGCCAGCCGATGTAGCCGAGCGCGCACGGGCCATAGCCGCGGCTACCAATAAGCGGGTCGAGGATGTCGTCGTTGAATGGATCGGGCGAGGCGCTGCCGATACATCGGTCGAACTGCTGCCGGACACGGCTGTCATGGAACTCTCGCGAAGCCAGCTTCCCGACGATGAACAATCGAACCTGAGCGATCTCTTGAGCCGACAGACAGAACTCTCCGCGATCGACAAGACACGGCTTGATGACCTGCTCGCGAAGTATCGTCGCGGATTAGTTCTCAAGGCGCGTGCTACAACGGAGGCGGTTTCTCGCGGACTCATTCCTCGGTTGAATGGCGATGCCGCGTGAATACATTCCGATTGTGGTGGAACGGCGGGTCCGCCAAGCAGCGCGAAACCGGTGTGGTTACTGTTTGAGCCCCCAGCATCTGGTAGTGGCCCGCCTGGAAATTGAGCACATCGTTCCGCCCGGTCAGGGCGGCACTTCCGACGAATCGAATCTTTGGCTCAGTTGTCCGCTATGCAATAGAGCAAAATCCGATCGCACGTCGGGCACGGATCCCCAAACAGGACTTGTTGTCGCTCTGTTTAACCCGCGCACCCAACGTTGGCACGAGCACTTTGAATGGTCCACCGATGGCTTGCGAATCATTGGCAAGTCACCAACAGGGCGGGCAACCGTCGCACTGTTGCATCTGGACAGCGACGCCGACGCGATCCTCGTTCGCAGCTATTGGGTGCAAGCCGGTTGGCATCCACCAACCGAAGACGAGTAGCGGAGGAATTGGCTACTTCGCTTCCCCCTTGAACGCCTGCAGCAGCGTGCCGACCATTTCGCAGCGCCTGGTTGACGACCTCCGGCGAGGGCACCGGGAAGCGCAGATACGTTTCGCCAGTGGCTTCATCGCGGCGGACGTAGCCATCCTTGCTGGGCGCTTCGCGCGATGCCCTTGATAGTTGTTGCGCCAGTGCCATGCCCGCTTGCAGAAGACCGCTCCACGGGTCGGCAGTGGGCAGCGCGAGCGCCGACGATTCGCCTTTCTTGTCGACCTTCGGCGACGCCAGTTCGCGCTTGGCCTCGCTGGCTTCTTCGGCTTCGGTTGCAATGGCCGCGGGGATTTGGCCGGTCGTCGCTTCGACCGTCTCCATGAACTTCGTCATCTTGGTGCCGCCGAGCAGCACTTTCGACTCGCCGCCATCCAGCACGCCGGCGAAGAGCGACTTCTTGAACTTGAGGACGCTCAGCATCCCCTCTTCAATCGTCCCCTTGGCGACGAAGTTGACGACGCGGACGGGTTGCTTTTGCCCGAGCCGATGCACGCGGCCGATGCGCTGCTCCAGCACGGCCGGGTTCCACGGCAGATCGACGTTCACGACGACCGAGGCGAATTGCAGATTCAGTCCGACGCCGCCGGCATCGGTCGAGAAGAACAGCCGGCAGTCGTCGTCGTTGCGGAATTGCTCGATCGAGGTCCTTGCGCTTGGAGCTGGGCACGCCGCCGTGGAAGAGCACATGGCCCCAGCCCCTTGTGCTTCGCCTGCTCGCACCATGCAGTTCGTGCATGCGCAGCCATTGGCTGAAGACGACCGCCTTGGTGCCCGGCCGTTCGAGCAATTCGCTCAAGACCGTCATCACTTCGGTCGCCTTGAGGCCGTGATCGCTCTTCTCGTCGAGGAGATACGAGCTGTCGCAACTCATCCGCATCTGTTGCAGGAAGGCCATCAGCCGGCGCTTGTCGGCTTCGGAGAGGAAGCGGAAGCGCCGCCATTTCGCGACGATCCGGGCCACGCCGTCGCGGGCGTCCTCGTGCAAGTCGCGCTGATAGGGGGTCATCGGCACGAAGACCGTGTTGTCAATTCGTTCCGGCAACTGATCGAGCACCTGATCCTTTTGCCGGCGCAGCAGCACGGGCGACAGCGTCTCGCCGATCTTGTTCAGGTCCTTGTAGCCGATGACCTTGCCGACCTCGTTGAGTTCCTGGTGATCGTGCAGCAGGCGAAACGTCGGCCCGAGGCGGATAGAGATCGACGAACTGCACGATCGAGATCAATTCTTCGAGCCGATTCTCCAGCGGCGTGCCGGTGAGCACGATGGCGTAGGGCGACTGGATTTTCTTGACGCTGCGGGCGACGCGCGTGCTCCAGTTCTTGATGCGCTGCGCTTCATCGAGCACGACGAGATCCGGCGACCAGTTCGAAATGTTTTCCAGGTCGGCGTGAACGGTGTCGTAGTTCGTGATCTTGAAGAAAGGCTCCGGGTTGGCGAAGCCGTCCACGCGAGCCGGCTTGAAGCCGCCGATCACCTGGGCGGTGCGGCCCGCGAACTTCTCGATTTCGCGCTGCCACTGATGCTTGAGCGAAGTCGGGCAAACGATGAGCACGCGCTCGACGCCGAACAGCTTGGCCATGATCTCGGCGGCGGCGATGGCTTGCACGGTCTTGCCCAGGCCCATCTCGTCGCCGATCAGGCAGCGGCCGGCCTGCGCGGCGAACAGGCAGCCTTCGCGCTGATAGTCGTAGAGGGGGACTTTCAGCAGATCCTTGAACGCGGCGCTGCGGATGCCCTTGGGAAATGCCTCGGCAATCTTGCGTCGGCGTGCCTCGGCATCCTGCAGCTCGGCGAGATACGCGAGCACATCGTCGCCGACTTTCAGATCGGGATCGATCTCGCGAGCCGCGTCAGGAAGTCGTCAAACTTCTCGGCAGCACCCGGCAGGAGCAGCCGATCGTCGCCGAAATATTTCATCGCCAGCTTGGCCAACGCAGCCGGGCATTCGTCGCCGGGCCGAAAACGGATGTGCCGTTGCGCCCCGTATTGCAGATGCACTTCGCTCGTCGGCGGCCAGTGGCCGTTCTTGAGCGCCGCTTCGCCTCGCTCTTGCGCATCAACTTGGCGAGCGTGAATTCGATGTGCTTGCAAGTGCCGAGCGTGTTGGTCGCGAAGTCCGGGACAAGTGCAGGAATTATCGCCCAGGGCCAGGCCGCGAATGGTGACGCGATAGGTATTCCGGCTCTGCGGATTGGTGACCTGGAAGTCGGAAAGAGCCGGATGATCGCCGAGGTTGCGCAAGCGAAACTTCTGCTCGCGGCCGAACTGCCGGCGCAACTCGGTCTGCCACTCTTCGAGCGAC
Organism: uncultured Gemmataceae bacterium; assembly: GCA_963773845.1. GTDB lineage: Bacteria > Planctomycetota > Planctomycetia > Gemmatales > Gemmataceae > SIAJ01. Next base: position 152,057 of record CAVZCU010000009.1, on the reverse strand, counting down.
ATGCCGGCGGGCTTTTGCAATCGAGACAGCTTGGGATCCGGGGCTTGCGCTTGGAAGCAGGCCGTTCCGTCGGCGGCATGGTGATAGTCCGCGATAGGGTGATCGGGCGAGGTTGGGCGGTATTGTATGGGGAGAGGAGGAGACGCGGAATCAGATCGACACTCGGCGGATTTCTTGAGCATAACGCACCCGGCTTGTTAGCATGACCGCTCTCTCCGCTCGATCGCGGCGGACGAGTCCGCTGGGAGCCAAACGTGCCATCCCGCATCTCCAAAATCGCGTCGCTCCTTGTCGCATGTGCATTTCTCGCCGGCTGCACTTCGAAGAGCAACCCCAGCCCGGCATCGACGCCAACGCCGGCGCCGCCGCTTGCGGAGGGTACGCCCGCGACGGAGGCGGAGTGCAAGGAGTTCGCCGACAAGGTCGAGGACAGAAGTGATGGAATTCGGGGAACGCGGCTGGGCCTGCTTGCTCGCGACGCTCAGGAGCCGGAAGGCGGACGACCTTGGTAAGACCGTATCAATCCGCGGAGAGCCGCATAGCGTGCCGCTGGCTCTGGAACGATCTCTCGGCCATGCGTGCTACCACATCGGGTAGATCGTGCAGGTTGCTCGAGTTCACGCAGGCGAGCACTGGACGACGCTGACGATCCCGAGGGCCGAATCGGAGAAGTTCAACAAGGAGAAGTGGGGGCAGGTTGGGAAGTTGCATTCGTAGGTAGTCGATCGGGGACGGAGACGGTAGCATCCGTGGCTCGATAAGGGTAAGGTAGTTGTAGAGGTCTACCATGCGGCGGATTGCCTCGGCTCTCGTTCGCAAGCCGGCTCTGTGGCTGACAGTCGCATTCTTCTTCCCGTGGACTTGGTTTTTTTACAAGCAAGTCACCCCGCCGCCCCAGTTCATTGCATTCACGGGTGCCGAATATGGCTGGGAGGAAATGGTTTTCCGGCCCAGCGGTTGGTGGGCCAGCGTCGACGATGTTTCCGATGACGGATCGCAAGTCACTATCGGAGTTCACAAAGGCGGTGTCCGCTGGGTCGACACAAAATTGCAACTGTGGGATGTTCACTCTGGAACAAACATCACGCCCCACCTCTGGATGGATGAGGACTGGTCGAGCTTGCTGGCAGGTGGGCCCATGTCCGATGATACGGGAGTGCGGCGACTTCTCTCGCAGCCAACCGGCAGGGAACTATTGCAAGACGAGCAGGCGTGGGCGGACTTGAAGCGAAGACTACAGCGTCGCCAGGACCGACACCGCGAGCCTTCGAAGTTCTCTGAGTTATTTCCGAGAACCGGGTACGTCAGTTCCGATGGAAAGTATTTCGCTTATCAGACCGAGTTGTGGTTCCCTGTCTACGGTGTGGCAGAAACCTTGGGCAAGTGCATGGTTGTGGAGGAGTTTCGAACCGGCAAGAATGTCGCGCTCTTGCCTAGTGTGCCCGACTGGATTGTGATCTCGCCCGACGGGAAGACAGCGGTCACCCGGAACTTTTGCTTCCGCCTGAAGGGCGATCAGCCGAACATCTACTTCTGGGATCTCCGAACGTCCTCGTTCAGGAACACGCTCTTGCTTCCGGACGAGTACCCGAGTGCGAATTACAGCAATGATGGGCGATTTGTTTTCTCTCGTTACTCGATCTGGGGCGACAGCACCACCTCTCTGCGATGGTGGGACGCAGAGAGCGGCAAGCAAGTCGGTACGATTGAAAACGTCTCCGATTGGACTGTGATGGATAAGGGCCGTGTTCTCGTAACCCATCCGCGAATTGACATCAAGAACGGCGGGTCACGCGAGTCCTATCGGCTAAAGTTCTGGGACGCAATCACCTGCAGCGCCATCGGAGAGTGGGATTTGGGTTCCCGATCGGACAAGGGTGGAAGCATTGACAAGTTAATGAGTTGCGAGAATGGTCGCTATCTGGCCGGTGAGTACGATCCGGACACCGCGGTAGGCCGCAGCGCTGCGGGACGAATCGAAGACCGCATGTCGAGGTTTTTCGGAGGGGATAAGCGGCGCGAACACAAGGAGATTCTTTTGTGGGACGTGATCGACAGAAGCGAAGTTGCCCGTTTTCCCGGCCGGTCCGCCAGATTTTCCCACGACGGGAAATGGCTCGCGACAATCGACGATCGGGGCATACTTCGCGTTTGGGAGCTGCCGCTTCACCGACCGTGGACACGAATCCTTATTTGCTCTCTTATCGCGTCGCTTCTGAGTCTCGTCGCTGCTCGATTGTTGATTCGGACTACCAAGCGAGTTTGGAGCGGTCGCCGAGGCCTTCTCGTCCGGCAAGGATTCGCTTGGCTTGGTGGAAGCCCCCCACGGCGCGCCGTGACAATTGGTCTCATCTCGCTGGTAGTCATGTTCTTCGGCGCTCTTCTCTGGTACTCATTTGCTGCGGCTCGTGCTCGTGCAGAGATGGAGGACGTGTACGACAACATTGGCAATGATACTACTGAAGCGGATATAACCGCGATGGTGGGCACGCCGCCGCAAGACGGCGAATCAGACGGAGTCCATGGGCCCTTCAAGGGCGGCGGAGAGATTGTTGACAATCCCAGAAAGCGCAAATGGGTGCGATTCGGAACGGAAATGGAAGTTCAGTTCGGCGAGGATGGCAAAGCGAAAGCTTCGTACATCAGCAACCCGCGACCATTCCTCCATCGGGTTGTGGATTGGATTGGGTGGTAGTGGCCGATGGCCCTGTTGAGGATTAACGTCAGTTGAACTGTCAAGTTTTGCTTGACAGTTGGTGTCGAACTATTCGGAATCTCCGAATGGTTGCCTCCCGGCTAGTTCGCTCCGCTCCGAAGACTCCGCGTCACGGCTAACCGATCAGCGGCAACCCCACCCGCCGCACTGTCTCCACCTCACGCGCCTGCAGTTCGCTGCCCGCCACCTCCCCCGTCTCCGCCACAGCGTACAGCGTGAACGGGCTCGCTTCGTTTACCTTCACCTTCAGCGTCTGACCCACCAGCCGATCGTGGCCGTCGAAGACGACGATGTGGTCGGTCATCGTGCGGCCGGTGAGTTGGCGCAACGCCCGGCGGCTGCCGCTCGCCGACGCGGCTAGGGCCCTCGACTAGCACTTGACCGTGTCGCCGATTCGCGATTGATGATCTTCCAGGCTGTTGGCATTTTGCATTGCGAGCAGGTCGTTGTTGCGGCGTTTCTTCACTTCCTCCGGCACGTCGTCCGGGTAATAGATCGTCGGCCTTGGTGCCCGGCCGCGTGCTGTACTTGAAGATGAAGCTGTTCTTGAACTTCGCCTCGCGGACGAGGTCCATCGTCTTTTGGAATGACTCTTCGGTCTCGCCGCAGAAGCCGACGATGAAGTCGCTGCGAAATCGCCACCCCCGGCACCTTCTCGCGACTGCGTTCGAGCATCTCGCGATAGGAGGCGATCTGTGTACATGCGCTTCATGCGTTTGAGCACGTCGTCGCAGCCGGATTGCACCGGCACGTGCAGATACTTCACCGCCTTCGGCAGATTCGCGGACGGCGTCGAGCAAGGTCGTCCGTCATGTCCTTGGGGAAGTTGGTGACGAACTTGATGCGCTCGATCCCCGCGATGTCGTGAATGCGCGAGATGAGATCGCTAAGCCGCGAGCGGCTTTCGCCGTGGTCGTACTTGTAGCTGTTGACCGTTTGGCCGATGAGCGTCACTTCCTTGCAACCTTCGTCGGCGAGTTGCCGGCACTCGGCGACGATGTGATCCGGATGCCGGCTCTGCTCGGGGCCACGCGTCGTTGGGACCACGCAATAGGTGCAGAATTTATCGCAGCCGATTTGGATGCGAACGAACGCCTGGAACGGCGTCGGCCGCATGCTGGCATCACGCGGCGGATCGAAGCTCTCGAAGCTGGCGGTCACTTCCTGCTTGCCGCCGTCCGCCCGGCCGAGACTGAGGGCGTATTGCGGCCGCGCGTGTACGTTGCACCTCGGCGACCAGTTCCGGCACGCGGGCAAGCTGGCCGGTGCCGACGACCATGTCCACGTGCGGCGCTCGGCGGCGGACTTCCTCCTGATCCTTCTGGGCCATGCAGCCGAGCACGCCGATCACCTTGTCGGGATTGCTGCCGCTTGTGGCGAGCCAGCCGGCCGAGGGCGGAGTAGGTCTTCTCCTCCGCATGTTCGCGCACGGAACAGGTGGTGAAGAGGATGACGTCCGCGGCAGTCGGCTCGTGAACGAGTTCGTAGCCCTGGCGGCGGAGGCTGCCGACGACCAGCTCGCTATCGAGCACGTTCATCTGGCAGCCGACGGTTTCAATGAAGAGAGTTTTGGTGTGGTCTTGCATGAAAGGTTCCGGGTGGCCGGGTATCAATCCGGGCCGGAGCAAAAGGGGCGAACCGATATCCTACGACAATGACAGACGGAAGAACCGGGGACAGAGTCCGCCTTGCAGTGGCAGTCACGTGGAATCTGATTCGAGACTGCCGAAATGACAGGGTCTCCGCCAACTCCGCCAACTTTTTCTCCATCCCCCGAGCTGGGTGCGGTGGGATGGCCGCTCAACCGCGCTGGGTTTCTTTGGTGGGTTCTTGGCGATGGAGTGTTAGTGAGGAGGCGGTTTCACCGTTTGCGTCGAGAGCTTCACTTCCTTCGGGACACGCAAGACCGGGAAGTCTTTGCCCTTCTCAATCCCCGCGTCGAAGAAGTTCCAGGTGGCGAGACCGTCTTCGGATTGAGGTTCCAAGAGATAGCTCGCCAATGTTCCCAGGCGATTATCGGAGTGAATGACGAGCATCCCCTTCGGCAGTTTGCGCTGCTCGTCGCGGCGAGCCACCTCAAGCGTCACCAGCTTGTGCTTCTGGAAGAGGCGATCGGCTTTGGCAGCGCTCTGTACTTTGTAAACTTGAACGTCCAACTCAACCGGTTCGCGGAGTTCTTCGACTGGAATGCCATGTCGTCGAAGAGTTTCGACGGCCGATGCATACTGGGCCGGCACGAGGTATGCCCAGGGCCTTTGAACCAAAACGGCGCCTTCCACGCCCGTCGACAGTTGTAGCTTGTAGTCTTTTGGTTCTTTCGTCGGCGCCCGCTTGCCGTCGCGAACTTGCTCGACGACTCCGAGGACAGTTCGCTCGCCCAATGAAACGGTCTTCGTGCGCAGGGCGATCCGATCGCGTGGCTTATCGGCCTTCGCCAGCAAGCGTCGCACATCTTCCGGATGGGCGGCCACATAACGGAAGATGTCGTGGGCAAACGCTCGACCGACGAGCACGCGATCCTTGAACGCGGCATACGTATACGATTCGGATAAGATCCCAACGCGATTGCGTAACGCGAAGCACTGAATTCCATAGCGAGGAAGTGGCGGGTACGATTCCCACGCCTTGTGGTCGTTGATGAAATTGCCGTAATAGAAACTGTGGTAGCCGGTCTCCTTGTCAATGGCTGTGCCGATCGCGGGCAGCCATCGATCGCGGACGGCGGCGATCATATCTGGATCGGCCGCGGGATTGCGTGGCCCGTCATACTCCAGCGTGTAGCGATGGAACGAGCCGTTCGTCGTGTGCATATCGACGATGACCGCGGGGTCCCATTCGTTGACGACTCGAGTAAGGGCGCGAACCTCCGGCGTCTCCAATTTGACAAAGTCGCGGTTGAGGTCATAGCCATCGGCATTGGCGCGAATGCCAACTCCCATTGCGGGCCCGTTCTGCTCGGTTCGGTGCGCCTTGTCGATGCGCTCGTTGCCGTCGGCGTTGAGAATCGGCACGACCAGGATCACCAAACTCTTGAGCAGGTCTTTGTCAGCCCCCGTGGCGATGTCGTGCGAGCATCAGTACCGCTTCCTTGCCATCCACCTCGCCGGCATGAATGTTGGCGAAGACCATCACGATCGTTTTGCCGCTCTGGGCGGCTTCCTTGGGCGTTGCGACCGCCGGATCGGCCAGGACGAGCATGGGTAGCACTCGTCCCTCGCGGCTTTTACCGATGTCGAGCCGGCGAACGAGGGGGGACTTTTTCATCAGTTCATCGCAGAAAGCCAAAACGTCCGCATGGCGGGACGTGGCCTTGTAGTTGGTCTTTTCGGCGACGGTCTGTTGGGAGTACGCAGCCGCGGAAAAAATGAAGAGAACGGTGAATGCACGCAACAAGGGAGAATCTCCTGAGGGTGATCCCAGAGGATTTACGCAATTCAATTGGAAACGAAAGTGCAAAACCGTCTGGCATCTCCGAGCCATGGAAATTACGATGATGGGGATTCGCAATCTGGTCCGAAAGGGTATCCCCACATGAGTTCCGCTAACAACGGGCCGAACGATGGCCGTTCGCGGCCCCCGGTTCCGGGTCGATTAGTTTCCACTCCGCCGCCGATCCCATCCATCCCGACCCCCGCAGGAATCCCGTCGGCTCGGACCGAACGGGCGGTGCCCGCCTCCCGCGCAAGCCACCGCCACTCCCGGAGGCACAAGGAATACCGCCCAGGCGGTCGATTTTGCCGGTGATGCTCGGCTGCGGCTTCATCTCGGTAGTCGCCATTGCGGCGGCCGTATATTTCGCAATGGATAGCTTCCGAACCAAGGATCAACTCGCCGAAGCGAATCGCAACGCGGCCAAGGCGCGCGACGACTACGAGTTGGCGGCCGGCAGCCTGCTGCAGCAGCGCGAAGACGAATGGGCTCGGACTCGCTCCGGCTGGACCAGGAAGGAAAAAGAACTGACCGATCGAGCCACTGAAGCCGAGCGCGAACGCGATGCGAACCGATCGCAAGCATCGGGGGATATCAATCGCGCCGACCGAGCAAGATCCCAGGCCGAGTCGAAGCTTGCCGGCGTTCAGTCGCGATTGAACGCGGCGAATCAGGAAATCGCGCAACTGCGATCGCGAGTGACCGCGTCGAATCAGCGCGCCGATGAAATGCTGCGAACATCCAACACGGACATCCGCGACTGGTTTACCAGGCAGTTCGCTTCGCTTCCGCCGCTGAACTCGCGACACGAAATCCGCATCGCCTTGCGCAAACACGAGATGAGCCGACTCTTCGACGCCGAGCGAAAGAAACAGGACGCGCTCGTCCACGAGGCGGAGGGCACGCTAGTGCTGGGCAACAGCGAGTCGGGACTGGCGTATCGATCGGCGATCCTTCACTATGGAACGATTTCGAGCCCGATTCCCGCGAGCGTCGTCGATTTGAGATTAGTTTGCCGCTGGAGTGTGCCCGTCACGGCCACGTCGCTCGATCCCGGCGAGGATAACGAAATCGCTTCGTACGAAGGGGTCACGGGGGGAAGCCCCGATGGCTCGAAGGACCTCCGCTTCGATTATCGCAAGACGGACGATCGTTTTCGATCGCTGGACGCGATGTCGCCGGTGATCTACAAGGGTGAAAAGAACCGGATGGTGTTCTGCGTGCAGTTCAAAGAGAAGGGCGACCCGAAACCCCGATTGTTGATCTTCAAGGCGAACGTGCTCGAACGGGGGAAATGAGCGACGAGCGGCATGCTCGGCGAGCCGAGCGGCATGTTCGGCGAGCCGAGCGGCGTAAGCCGCCGGGTGTTGTCATTACCCGACGCCTTACGGCGTTCGGCTCGCCAAAACTGCGTTCGGCTCGCCAAGAATGGCTGCTCGGCTCGCCGAGCATGCCGCTCGGCTCGCCATTTAATGCGTGTCGGCTTCCCGTTTGGGCGCGTTGTTGGCCAGGCTCGCCAGCAGTTCCTCGGCTCCCGTCATGTTCGGATCGGCCTTGAGGCAGAGACGGAGTTCCATGCGTGCCTTGTCGACGTCGCCGTTGTGAATCATCATTTGCGCGAGATTGTAGCGGGCGTCCGCCTCACGCATCGAACGGCTCAACCATTCGTACCCCTCGGTATACCGCTTGGCCCGGGCGAGGGTGAAGCCGAGATGAATCCGGTACATGCGATTGTCGGGATCGAGATTGACCGCGTGCTGATAACTGGTTGCGGCAGGTTCCCAATTCTTGGCCTGGGCCTGTCGCACCGCGACCCACGCCCAGACCTTGGCATCCTCCGGATACATCGCAGTAACCTTGCGCTCAATCTCGTGCTGCTTTTCAATCTCACCCGTGACCTGGTACATTTGGCCCATGCCGAGCCACGCGTCCAAATTCTTGGGTTTGCGCTTGAAGCACTTCGTTGTAGGCGCGACGCGCGCGGGCTAAGAGTTGCTCACGTTCGGCCGCCGGTTTGTTCGGGTCCTTGGCGACCGCGTCGACCCACGTGCCAGCAAAGAGCAGTAGGGTGGAACAGGCGAGGGGGCCGTCCTTCTTTTCGCCATCGTCGGCGGGTTCTGGGACATAGACCGTGTTTTTGCCAACCGAACTTGGCGGTGGAGGCGGAGTCGTGGGCAGCGTCGGCTTGGTTGTGGTACAGCCAATGAGGCCCGAAAGGACCAGGCCGCCGGCAAACTTGAGCGTCCAACGACCTTCCATGGTCTTCCCTCAAATTGCGGGATAGGCCTCCCGGCCTGTCTTCGCATAACGGGTCCGGCACTTGCCATTCCCGGGTTTGACAGGCCCGGAGGCCTATCCCACATGACAGGCCGGGAGGCCTATCCCACGTGACAGGCTGGGAGGCCTATCCCACGGCCTATCCCACTTAGTTAAACTCGGCGATGAAGCTCGCGGCGGCCTCGGCGATCAGTTTGCGCGACAAATGCACGGGATGACGTCTGTATCGACAAATGGACTGAACGATTTCCAACAAATCCCTGCAGTCGGACGCGCGTGGGCTGCGGCCGCGCGAGTAGTAGCGTTCGTACAGGTAATCGATCGCGTCCGGCGAGCCCTGCATTCCGAGCTTGCGGGCGTAGGTATGGAAAATCTTTTCGTACACATCTCGCGTTGGTGCGTGCACCTGCACCTTGTGCCGGATACGCCGCAGGAAGGCGTCGTCGACGAGATCTTTCGGATCCAGGTTGGTGCTGAAGATAATGAGTTGCTCAAAGGGCACCTGGAATTTCTTGCCACTCGCCACGGTGAGAAAATCGTGTCGATCTTCGAGCGGCAAAATCCAGCGATTGAGCAGTTCCTTGGGACTGACAATCTGGCGACCGAAGTCGTCGATCAGGAACACCCCCCCGTTCGCCTTGAAGTGAATCGGGGCTTGATAGAATTTCGACTCCGCGTTGTATTTCAGGTCCATCATTTCCAATGTCAGTTCACCTCCGGTCACGATGACCGGCCGGCGAACTCGGACCCAGCGAGGATCGACTGCTCCCGAATTCAACAGACGCTTCACGCTGGAATCGGGGTCAATAAAGCTGTGATCGACATTTTCGTCGACTTGGTGCAACGAGGGATCGTAGACTGTGACGACGCTGCCTTCGGCCAGGAACGCGAAGGGGACGTAGATTGCCCCACCTGCCTGGTTCATGAATTCGCCGATGGCACGGGCCATCGCGGTCTTGCCGTTGCCTGGCGGACCGTAAATGAAGACGCTGCGGCCGGAGACAATCGCCGGCCCGAGCGCATTGAACATGTCGTCCTTGATCACCAAATGCGAGAACGGCCCGGCCAGGGTCTCAGGCGTACAGGAGATGCCGGTCACGGCCTGTCGATAAGTTTGTTCAACGTAGTCGTCGAGCGGCACGGGCGCCGGCCCGCAGTAGGCGCACATTTCCATCGCTTCCTGGGCGCGCCGCCGGCCAAGGTCCGTAAGGGAAAAGCGGTAGCTGACTTCGCCGACGAGATCCCCGCCCATCACCTCGATGTTCTTTTCGTCTTTGAGGAACTTGAGCGACTCGCGCACGACTTTGAATGGCAAGCAAAGAAACTGCCCCATATCCCGGCCGACCATGGCGCCGCGGAGGTAGAGCGCTTTCAGTATCAAGTCGTTGAGAAACGCCAGAGTCAGGCCGGCTTCCTTGAGCGACTCCGGCGGGGCCGGTGCTTCCGGAGCGGTGGCGTCAATGTCAAACACGGAGCCGGAAGATTTGAGCAGCATCGGTGTCGTGCCTTGGTGTCTACAAACAACCCTAAGCTTACGTCATAAACCAGGCGATCAATGCGATTTGCCCCACTTGCCGCGGGTTATGATGAAGAGAGCAATGGCGCCGACAACGATGGCGGCCAGCACGGCACCGTCCGTGTCGGCGATGAACGAGAACCAGAACTTCTTGAAGCCCGACCAGTAGCCGCTGGCGTACGCCGGACGCGGCGCGACGAGCAGGCAGCCGGCGGCCGCCAGGGCCGCCAGCCGTCCGCCGGGGAGACGCAAACGATTTCGCATGGTGTTCATCGAAGTTCCAAGTTCCAAGTTTCAACTTCCAAGTTTCGAGTTTCAAGTTGCAACCGGTCTGCTTTGCAACTTGAAACTTGAAACTTGGAACTGGAAACTCCAGTCGTTACATTCCCTGCCCGGGCCGGTGCCTCCTCCATAGCCGGACGGCGGAGGCGGAGGAGCTGCCGAGCTTCCCCCTCGCGACTGCGCCGAGCCGCGCCGCCACCCGCCGCTGCCTTACCCCCGATACCAGTCACCGGAAGGGGCGGCACATTGGCGCCTCGCGACCGCTCCTGCGGCGACGGCACGTACACCCGCGGCGCCACACCCGGATTCACGTCAATACCCGGGTAAACCGGATCGTGGATCTGGACCTCGAACGCCATCTCCCGGCCCGTCAGCGTGGCCTTCAGATACTTCTGGATCGCCACGACGCGTCGGGAATCGAGTTCGACTCGCTTGGCCGCGTACTCGCCCCCCTTATCGGCGTCGTAGGGGATGTCGCGCGCCGTCTGCAGGAACAACCGCGGATCCGGTTGCGGACGCCGCCGCGCCAACTGGTCGAGCTTATCCATCCCGTCGCCGTTCAACTTGTCGGAGCCGTATTCGAAGTGCTTGTTCCAGATGGTTTGGTCGAGGATCTGGCCGTTCTCGACTTGCGGCTGGAACGACGCCACCACGGAGGCTCGGGCCTCGTTGGCATAGCGATCCGGCCAGCACGGATCATCGTGCCAGTGCCACTCGCCATCGGAATGGCACCCCGACGCCATCAGACCAGCGACCATCATGGCGCCGGCCAGCATTTTCCCTTGGAACCCTTTCATGTCTCCCTCCATGGAATCGGCGTGGGACGGATTGGCACTCCGTCCTACACCCTACTGCTTGAACAACGGAAAGCTCTCGTAGGACGGATTGGCAATCCGTCCTACGCCTTACTGCTTGAACAACCCGTGCTGAATCTGAATCGCCGCCGGGCCCACCAACACCACGAAGATGGCCGGGAAGATGAACAACACCAGCGGGAAGATCAGTTGGACTGCCGTCTTCGCCGCCTTCTCCTCGGCCAATTGTCGACGCCGCACGCGCATCGAGTCCGATTGCACCCGCAACGCCTGGGCAATGCTTGAGCCAAACCGATCCGCCTGGATCAGGATCGCCGCCAATGCCTTCATGTCGTCAACGCCCGTCCGGATCCCGAGATCGTGCAACACCTCCCGACGCGATCGACCCATCTGCAACTGCAAGTTCGCCAGGGCGAATTCCTCGCAGATGATCTTGGCGTGGTCTTTCATCTCGTCGGTGACCTTACGCAATGCGGCATCCAGCCCGAGCCCCGACTCGACGCAAACGACCAACAAGTCCAGAGCGTCCGGCAGCGTCAGGAAGATCTGCTTCTTCCGCGACGACACCATCAGCCACAAGGCAATCTGCGGCAGATAGAAGCCGATCCCGCCGAGGATCACGATGTACATGAACGCCTTCTGGGTGAATCCTTCCATGACCAGCATCACGGCGCTCGTCGGAACCAGAAAGAGCGCGATGCACAGAACCCGCAGGCCCTGATAGATCATCGGCGCTGTCGCTTCGGAACCCGCCATTGACCAACTGGAGCTTGAGCTTGTTGCGTCTCCAATTCCGTTTGTCCGCCGCCCGCTCCGCCGATCGAGGCGATCGCATCTTTCAGTCCGGAGAACCGCTGTCGGCGCGCGTCCATGTCCGGAAGTTCACCCGAGGATTGGCCCCGGCCGAGCCGGTCCAATCGCTCTTCCGCGCGGTTGGTCCGCTTGGTGAGCGCGTTCATCAGGAACCAGGCCCCCGCCACTATCGCGGCAAACACGATAAAGGGAGCCAGTTCGGTCATTCCAATTGCCAGGAGCGGGGTCATTGGTGTCACTCAGTTAGTCTGACAGTTCCCAGTTTTTAGTTCCCAGTCCGCAGTCCGCAGTCTCGACTGGGGACTGCGGACAGGGGACTGACGACAACGTTAGACCTTAATATCGACAATCTTCTTGATCGCGTATGAGCCGATCAGCATCAGGACGATGGCGCCAATGCTCATTTTGATTCCCATCGGATCTTTCCACAGAAGCTCGATGTAATCGGGCTTCATGTGCAACATCATGAGGAACAGCCCAATCGGCATGGCGATCAACACCACGCCCGACAGCCTACCTTCCGCAGTCAGCGCCTTCACCTGACCGAGGATCTTGAACCGTTCGCGGATCACATGGCCGATGCGATCCAGGATTTCCGCGAGATCGCCGCCCGTTTGCCGCTGGATGTTCACGCTGGTCACGAAGAACCGGAGGTCGAGGTTCGGCACGCGGTCGCACATGTGACCCAGCGCTTCCTCCAGGCTGACGCCCAGGTTTTGCTCCTCGTAGACCCGGCCAAACTCCTTGGAAATCGGCTCGGGCATTTCGTCGGCCACCACGTGCAAGCCGGCGGCCAGCGAATGGCCCGCTCGCAAGGCACGGGCGACCAATTCCATCGCTTCGGGCAACTGCGCCGCGAACTTCTTGAGCCGCGAACCGCGCTTCCAATACAGCCAGATGAACGGCAAGCTGAACAGCAAACTCGCGCCCACCGGGGCCACATAAATGTTCACGAGCAAGGTGCTAATCAACCCGCCGACGAAGGCGAATCCGAGTGCAATCCCGAACAGCACGCTCGGCTTGATCTGCACGTCCGCTTGCTCGAACATTTTCGAGACGCGGAAGAACTCGGGCGTGAGTTTCTCCAGCAAATCGGCCTTGCCCACCTCCTGCAATGCCTGCTTGATGAGCAGGTCGGAGGAGGAATCATGCGATCGTCCCCCTCTCCCCACCAGCGCGTCCAAACGATTCGCGGATCGGCTGCCTTCGCGTCCGCGGACGACCAGGAACGACACGGCTCCCACCAGGCCAGTGACGCCGACGAATACAAAGAAAGCCAGCAATAGCGCGTTCATGATGCAACTCAGGTTGAGTCCGCAGTCATCTGGTCCTCACTCCGCAGTCCTTGGCCTCAGTCGACTGCAGACTGAGGACGACAGACGGGGAGCTTAATCGCGGAGCAAAACCCGCTCCGTGAACATGTTGGAGGGCAATTTCACACCCTTGGTCTCTAGCCGACTGATGAAGGTCGGCCGAACACCGGTCGCTTCAAACTGTCCGAAGGCTCGTCCGTTCTGGTCCACGCCCAATTGCTTGAACCGGAAGATTTCCTGCATGATGATCACGTCCTGTTCCATGTTCATCACTTCGGTGAGGCTGATGATTTTGCGTGGCCCGCCCTGCAGACGGTTCACCTGAATCACCAGATCGACGGCCGAGGCGATCTGCTGGCGCATGGCCTTGATGGGCAACTCGAAGCCCGCCATCATGATCATCGTTTCCAACCGGCTCATGGCGTCGCGCACGCTGTTGGCGTGCAAGGTCGTCATCGAGCCCGAGTGGCCGGTATTCATCGCCTGAAGCATGTCGAGCGTTTCGCCGCCTCGACATTCGCCGATGATGATTCGTTCCGGCCGCATACGCAGGGCGTTTCGCACCAGGTCGCGGGTCGAAATCGCTCCCTTGTTCTCAATGTTCGGCGGCCGGGTCTCCATCCGGACCACGTGGTCCTGCTGCATCTGAAGTTCCGCCGCATCCTCGATCGTCACGATGCGCTCATCGCCGGGGATAAAGCTCGACATCGTGTTCAGCAGCGTGGTCTTACCGCTACCGGTGCCGCCGCTGATCACCACGTTCAATCGAGCCTTGATGCACGCTTCCAGCAGCATCGCCATCTCGGGGCTGAACGCTTTGTAGTTCAGCAGATCCTCCAGCTTCAACGGCGTGGCGCCGAAGCGCCGAATGCTCAAGCTTGCCCCGTCGAGGGCAATGGGCGGAATGACCGCATTCACACGAGAGCCGTCCGGCAACCGGGCATCGCAAAGCGGGCTCGTCTCATCCACGCGCCGCCCGACCTTCGACACAATGCGGTCGATGATCTGCAGCAAGTGGTCGTTGTCGCGAAAGCTGACGTCGGTTTTCTCCAGCTTGCCGCGCCGCTCGATGTAAACCTTTCTCGGCCCGTTCACGAGGATGTCCGATATCGTCGGGTCCTTGAGCAACGGCTCCAGCGGCCCGAAGCCCAGGGTCTCGTCGAGCACTTCCTCAATCAGCTTCTCCCGCTCCATTCGATTCAGGAGCGGATTCTCCGTATCGCACAAATGCTCGATCACCCGGCGGATATCGCGCCGGAGGGCGTCCGAATTCAGGTCCTTCACCCGCGTGAAGTCGAGACGTTCGACGAGCCGAGCGTGAATCTGCTTCTTCAGCTCGTCGTAATTCTTGGACCCGCCGGTTGAAGCGCCGGCGGTGCTCAGACCGCGGACGCTTGCACCGTTCATGCTGTTGAGCTTCGACAAACCCTGCTGCAGGCGCGACATAGTGGAAACTCTTTCGGTCGATGTCGAACGGAATGCCAATCCGTCCTACGTTTATCCTCCGAACCAACCTCGCTTCTTGGCCGGGTCGACGCCGCTGCGCCTTGCCCGTCACGGCCTGGGCAAGTCCTTGGAAGCTCTGGAACGCACGCGATCGCGGGGCGAACTTGATCAGGGGCTGACCGGCCACGCGTGCGCCGATCATGGGCTTGGCGTCGTTCGGGACCTGCCAGAAGATCGGCTTGCCGATCACCTCTTCCGCTTTCTTCACCGTAATCCCATCCTCCATGATGTCCGAACCAGCTCGATTCACGACCACGCGGATCTTGTCGCCCAGGTCGCCTTCCATGCTCAGGCTGTGCGTCAGCCGAACGACATTGCGCAGGCTCGACAATTCCAGCTGGGCGATCAGCAGCACCAGGTTGCTCATACGCAAGGCCATTAAGTCTGTGGGCAATAAGGCCTTACTGAGGTCGACAATCAAATGCGTGTAGCTGATCTTGAGCAAGTTTAGAATGCGTTCCACGTGTCCTTCGTGAATGCCGCCGATTTCGTGGATCTCGAGGGGGTGTCTCAGGATGGAGAGGCCGGTTTCCGGGTGCTTGACCAAGGCTCGCTTGAGATAGTTCATGTCGAGGCGTTCGATGTTGCGGGCCAAATCCCCCATGCTGATGTTGTCGTTCCCCGGCAATTCGACGGCGATATCGGCATCGCCCATGGCCAGATCGAGATCAATGAGGGCGACGGAGTTTTCGGGCCAGGCGGCGAGGGTGGCGGCGAGGTTCACCGCGATGCTGGTACAGCCGACGCCTCCACGGGAGCCCAGCACGGTGATGATCTGGCCGGACGACTTCGGAACGGCCTGCCCTTGGGAGGGATGGCCGGTCGAGGGATTGCCATTCCGAGCGGCGTCTTCTTCGCTCAAGGACCGGCGCAGGGCACTGACGAGATCCTCCAAGGTGACGGGACTGGTCAGAAAATGCTTGGCGCCGCGTTGGAGCGACTGCAAGAGGGCGCCACTGTCGGAACTCACGGTGACAATCGGGATCCGCGGGTAGTCGTGGGCGAGTTGGCCGACCATGCCGAGGGCGCGGGCCTTGTCGGTATCGAGCGAGACGATGACGAGGTCGGGAGTCGATTGCTGAATGACATCGAAGAAGTACTCGTAGCGGGCGCACTCGGCTTCGAGCCAGACAAAGTCCACGCCGAGCAACATGGTCCGCAGGGACTCACGAGTGGCTTCATTCGGATCGACGATGGCGACACGATGCATCTGATTCTCCAGTCCTCGCGTGGGACGGATTGCAAATCCGTCCCACGGTCGAGAACTCACTTCCTCGGCAGGGCTAGGGCGGCGGTTCTCTTGTCCGGGCCGGGCGGATCGAGCAACTCGTTCGCTGGGCTCGACGAATATCGATCGAACGAGGTCACGGGCGGCTCGCTTCCGCTGGGCAGCGTCCTGGGCGGCGCTACCGATTTCACTGGGCCCTGATCGCCCCGGCCATTGGGCGGATAGACCTTGACGGGCACCGAGGGTCCAGCGGCCGGGCCGCCTGCTCCACAGTTGCCGCCTTGGCAGGGATAGATTCCCGCCGAGGGGCCCGACTTCCAGGCCGGGATATACTCGCCACCCGCCCAGATCAGCCGTTGACCGCGGGGAGCTTCGAGAACCGTTTCCAGGTAGAACTCGAAGTCGTCCGGCTTGCGGGTTTCCGACCCTGGCAGAGCCTTGGGCATTTGCTTGCAGTCGGCCGGATCCACCAGCCGGGGCGTCAGCAGAATCACCAGTTCCGTTTCCTGTTCTTGCGTCGTCGCGAAGCTGAACAGGTAGCCCAGGTACGGGATGTCACCCAGGTGCGGGATCTTCGAGACGCTGGCTTGCTGCGTCGTTTGAATCAATCCGCCGATCGCGATCGTCTGGCCTGGATCGACGATCACTGAGGTTGTCATGCGTTGCTCTTCAAAGGACGGCGAGGTTCCGAACGTCGTCGTCAGGGCATTTGCGGTGCTCACCGAGGTCACGCGTGGCGAGACCGTCAAGTGAATCTTGCCGTTGCCGTACACGATCGGCAGGAACCGCAGCTCCGTGCCGGTCGGCCGGTAGGTGACACCCGGCCCGTTGATTCCCGCGGCCGCACTGATCACCGGGATCTCGGCGCCCACCAGGAGGTCGGCTTCTTCACCGCTCCGGGCCACGATGGTCGGTGCGGAAACCAACTTGGCCAACCCTTCGGTCTTCAACGCCGCCAAGAGCACTTGCGCCTGGGCCGGTGCCCAGCCCGCGATGATGTTCGCCGTCCCACCGGGGATGGTCTGCAGGGCACTGGCAGCGGCTCCGACGCCTGGCCAATTCCCAGCGATGCCACCCGCCGCGGCGGCTGCACCGGCTTGCGTGGTCGTCAGTCCGCCGAGCAAGCTGCCGATGGACAGATCCTGACCGTTGATGATGAAGTTGGCCCCCCGGCTCCGGGCCCGGGTGCGATCCACCTTGGCCAGTGTCAGATCGAGTTGCACGTGCGGGACGTTCCCGCCGCCACCGACCGACACCGTATTCACCACCACTTTCAACCCGAGGCTTTCGGCCAGAAGCCGGATCGACTCGCGGTCATCCTCTTTGGCGGTATAGCCGGAGAGGATGATGCTGGATCCGGACTCCCCAATCGGGGTGATTTCGACGCTGGCCGTGGGCACGGTCTTCTTGATCAGGTTCTTCAGCATTTCCAAATTGCGCTGAACCACGATCAAGTAGCTTTCCTTGCCACCGTCAATGTCGGTCACTTCGAGCCGGCTGGTTCCCGCGGTGCGTCCGACCAGAATCAGCGTGGATGGATCGGTGGCATCTGCCAGAACCTGAACCACGCGGTCGTTCTCGTTGAACGCCTCCTTGATCCGCTTCTTCGATTTCATCTGGAAGCGGACCTGGCCGCCGATCGTGACGGTGACGGCACCGGTCCGATCGGGAGTCGCCATCGGCGAGAGCTTCTGGTCTTGCGCCACGCGGGGCTGCCGAAGACGGCAAATCCCATTGCCAGCAGGCCCGCCACGGCCCACATTCGCGCTCGTTTCTTGCGGTGCATCCTTTCACCTCTCTTAACTTGGGCCGATTGCGATTTTCGGCGACGCGGCGGGCGCCGCGTCACCGGGTTACATGGTCAAGATTTACGCGCCCGCCTTGGTCTTCGATCCCTTGCCTTTAGGCTTGGATTTGTCCGACTTCGGTGGTGCAGGCGACTCCGGCTGATAATCGTCCGCCTCACTTTGCGTTTCGAAACGCTTCCACTTCTTGGGGGCGATCTCCATCCAAATGACCTTGTGCGCTCGTCCCCCTTCTTGAATGACCTGTTCGAAGCTGGGCAACTTCGGCTTCACCTCTGCCACCACCGTCGGCGTCGGGTCGGGCGTCACATGCTTGACTGGGGCCGGCTTCTTGGCTTCGACCGCCTTGCTGTCGGTCAAACTCTTGAAGACGATCTGCCCCGCATCCACCGACTTAACGACGTACTTGCCTTTCAAGTCATCCGGGTTGTTGATCACGCCTTCGGGCACCGACTTGACTTCGGCCGTCGTGAAGAACTCGGCCACGTTGTCCGCGTTAATCAAGGTGTTGACTGGGACGGATTTCTTGGCGACCACCATCCGGGCCAGCTTCGGCGCCTCGGGAGCCTTGGCAACAACCTTGGGCGGCGGCTTGCTGGTGTCGAATGGGTCGTCGATCCATTCGATTGCCCCTTCGTTGACTTTTTTGGCTTCTTCCTCGTCGTGGGTACCGGTCAGCAGCAACTTCAGTGTTCCCCGTTCGTTGGCGAAGCCTAATCGGGTGGCCTGTTTCTTGTTCACCGCTAGCGTCACCGATTCGACCTGCGCGATTGCTGCCCCTGTTTTCTCGTTCAAAACGTTGATCCGGTTCACCGCCAGGATCAACATGTACTTCAAAATGAGGGCCGCTCGGGCTTTGCCCGTGGTCCCGCGCTCCACATACATGATGTCCACGCGCGATCCTGGCTTGGCGAAGCCGGCGACCGCGCCCACCTGATCCACCTTGATCGTAAACGCCTCGCATCCATCCGGAAGATCGAGGGTTTGGGCGATGCCCAGGTCAGACATTGATAACGGGTTGCCCTTCTTCAAGGTCCGATTCAGGCTTTTGCCTTTGACCTGTTCCAGGTCCACTGCCGCATCGGGCGGCGCAATGCTCTTGGGCACATCGGCCCATGTGAGAAGGGTTTCGACGTCCTTCTCTTCGATTTTGGTCTGGAGCGGGATGTCCTTTTTGGCCACGAGCACCTTGGTGGTGTCGGACCCCTTACTCCCGCCCGCACTGAGCTTGGCCACTGCGACGGCGGCCACAAGGCCGCACCCGACGGCCACGCCGAGCATGGCCAAATTCTTCTGTTTCATGGCTGCCGAATCCCAGTTGTACCAGCTGCCTGTTTTCCCACGCCAACTCCCGATGCTGATGCAACCGGTTGGTTGGCGGGTCCCCGCAAGAGCGCCGCGCGCTCCCCGTGCCTTCCTTGGACTTTCGTAAACTCCTCGGGACCGATGTCCCGGTCGCCTGGGCGACTGGCTCCCTTCGCCCAAGTCCTAAACAAGTCACTTGGCGAGTGGGAGAAACTTTTCCAATTCCGTTGACTTGGCGTTTCCCACCGGAGCTTAGCACTTTTCTGACATTGCCGGCGATAACTCAGACGCCACTTCTTTCGGCCTTCCCGCAACGGACTCTTCAATTTTTCCTGTCCTGGCGGGTATACCGAGGAGAGCGAATCCACCGGTTCCGCCGAATCTGTGCGGCATAACGAATCTGCGCTGGCGAGGCGATTGTCCCTAGACTCGAGCGACCACCGACCGCGCGCCGCCTTCATTCGGCCCTAGGGCGTCATGCCGGGGAGAGTCCCTTCCATATAGCGGAAGGCCAGGTAACCCAAGAATCCGATGCACAGCGGAATACCGTAAGGCAGACGATCCCAGCCGGGCCGTCGAGCACTGGATCGGGCTGCTGCCGCGCCAGGACCCACCGTAGCCAGCACTTTGAGGTCCACGGCGATCTCACGGAAATTGCTTAGATTTCTCTTGAATTTGCGGCGGATCACCATCATGACGATGCCGCACAATCCGCCCACGATCGCTCCGAGGCAAAACGCCCAGATCAGAATTTCCAGTCCATTCGGTCCGCCAAAGAAGGCGCCAATCCAGGCGCCGAATCCCATGAGCATCTTCACGTCGCCCTGGCCCATGCCCACGATTGCGAGCAGAGGGAACAGGAGGGCGAATCCAATTGCGGTACATAGGAGGGCAGCGCCGATTCCGCCGGCTCCACCGTCGAACTCCAAGCCGCACGTGTGGAGAAGTCCCAGACCCCAACCACTCAGCACCAGCGACAGTGTTAGCCAGTTTGGAACCTTGAAGGCCCAGCCGTCGATGACAGCTGCCAGGACCATTCCAATGCAGATAACGATCAGTGGGCCGTAATTCAGCGAAGCTGGGGCGATAGCCTTCCAGATCAGGTGGCTTAGAAAGGAGGCCAGGATCCACCCCAGAGCGATAAAGGGGATCCGGGCCATCTGCATCAGGAACGCCCGGTCAATGCCGAGGTCGTCCGGACAGTTTTCGGGGGCCGCTGCGATATCGGGCGCCGCCGTTGTTGCTGTTGCCATTGAGCAGAACCTCACCTTAAAACGACACCAATGGTCGTGGCTACCGGCCCTCGTACGGCCGGAATTTGCCTGGCGGTTCGCTCGCAGAATTCAGACTTCGCCGACTTTAGCTGCCAGCCGTATTCAACGACACGTTGCCAAACGTCTCGTTGGAGTTGCTGCCCAAGGTCGTGATGGCAACAATGCACACCACGATGATCAAGGCCAGCATGACGGCGTATTCGACAGCGGTCGGACCGTCCTCTTTCTTCAGAAAGCGAACCGTCTTTTTAAGCAGGGCCCGGTACATTGCGCTCTTCTCCTCCCCGCGGGGCGGATCAACCCCGTGGGCCGATCCGTGCATTTAGTTCGATCACCCGACGAACGGGAAAGGACGCCCAATGGGCTGATGACCCCGGGGCGACGCGGCGGATGAACCAAGGCAAGGGAAGTGGGCCGGGGGCGGCCGGGACTTCGCCTCATTTTTTTTGGTTGCCAGTGTTCCGACAACCGTTCACGCCAGAAACCTAGGTCGTGGAATTGCCCAGTCAAACCGTCGGCATTGGGAATCGCCAGAATCCGGGAATAATCGGCGAATTTGGCACGATCCCTAAACGCAGCACATTTTGCCAAATGCTCAACCTTGAGACGGCGCAAGAACTAACGGTCTGGCAAGATGAGTGTTAAAACAGCTGCGTACTTGCTCCGAGACTCATAAGCCCCAACAACGATTCGCCACTCATCCATGCAATGGCCCCGCATTGGCGATTGGTCCACGCGCATACGCCGATTCAACGGCAATTGTCCGGTCGAGCCTGCTTGTGGAGACACGAACCGCAAAGCTCCCGTTGTCCGCCCCCCCATCTCCAGGCTATCCTGACATCATTCCTTTTCTCGAGTTCCGGGGACTGCATGGCCGCACCGACTGCCGCATACCTCGTAGCCAAGCGCGACGACGGATTCGGCGACGTCTTTCCGCTCCAGCGCGGGGTGACGTACGGCGTGGGTCGTTCGCCCAAGAACCGCGTTGTTTTGCCCGACGATCTTTGCTCCCGCGACCATGCCGAACTTTCGTATGCCGAGGACGCCTGGTACGTTCGCGATCTGGAAAGCCTGAACGGCACCCGCGTGAATGGCCGCAACGTTCGCGGCGACCAGGAACTCGACACGGGCGACGAAGTCCAATTTGGCCGTTCGCGGTTTCTCTTCGTCTACGATCTCACCGAGTTGCCGGGTGTCCCCGAAAGCCCAGCCCGCGCGCTCGAAGAGGCGATCAAGATTACCCGTCGGACGAATACGTCGAAATTTCTGCCCGATGCCCGCGGACCGGATGACACTTTGGCGGCCGACGTACAGTCGAGCCGCTCCGTTGCCAGCCTGTACCGGCTCGCTCTGGACATGGGCTCGGCGAAGACACTCGAGGACCTGGCCGAGGCGGTGCTGACGGGATTGTTTGAAGGCGTGCCGGCTGAGAAAGGCGCCGTCATGGCGGTCAAGGCGGGCCGGGATTTGCAAACGCTCGCCCATCGGAGTCGGGATGGGAAGGTTCGCACCTATCACAAGGCCTCGCAGCTCGTCTCCAATGCCGTGCTCGACAGCGGCGAGGCAATCCTCGCCGACAATGTCCTAAACGATCCGCAGTATTCGACTCGCGACAGTATTCGCGAATTGCGGGCGGGCAGTTTGATCTGCGTTCCGGTGATCGAGGACGAGCACGTCATCGGCCTCATCCACCTGTATACGTCGGCTCAGCATCAATTCGCGGACGACGACTTGGAATATGCCCTTGCGGTTGCTCGCCAGATGGCTGGCGCCTGGGCCCAGCTTCGCCGGCAAGACGAGCTGACCAATACTAACCGCGAACTCAAAGCCGTGCTCTGCCTGGAAAGTGAACTCGTTGGTTCGAGCGCCGCCCTCAAGCAGATCGAAGGGCAAATCGCTCGAGTGGCGGGCACGTCGGCGACGGTGCTCATTCGCGGTGAAAGTGGCTCCGGCAAGGAACTCGTGGCTCGGGCCATTCACAACAGCAGCCCGCGGCGCGAAGGGCCGTTCGTTACGCTCAACTGTGCCGCGATCACGGAATCGCTGCTCGAAAGTGAACTGTTCGGTCATGAGAAGGGCGCCTACACCGGCGCGACCGAGAAGATGATCGGCAAATTCGAAGCGGCCGATCGCGGTACGATCTTTCTCGACGAAATCGGCGAAATGCCGGCCAGCACGCAATCCAAGTTTTTGCGGGTTCTGGAGGGACACCCATTCGAGCGACTGGGGGGCAACAATCAAATCAAGGTGGACGTTCGCGTCGTGGCGGCGACAAATCGCTCTTTGGAGCAAGCGGTCCGTGAAGGGAATTTTCGCAAGGATCTGTTCTATCGCTTACAAGTCGTTGAGATTCGCGTGCCGCCGTTGCGCGACCGACTCGAAGACGTTCCGGCTCTGGCCGAACATTTTCTGAAGAAATTCACGCGCGAAACCGGCCGACGGATCAAGGGCTTCGCCCCCGAAGGCCTGTTGAAATTGCAAACCTACGCCTGGCCAGGCAATGTCCGCGAGTTGCGCAACGTGATCGAGCGGGCGGTGGCGCTGAATGACAAGCCCATCTTGGATGCCACCGACTTGTGGCTGACTTCGTTGGAGCAAGCCAGCTCCAGTCAGCACATTGCGGTGATCTACCGTCCGCAGTCGCTGGAGGAAATCGAGAAACGGCACATCAAGGAGACGCTCAAGCATACGGACTGGAACAAGAGCAAGGCAGCGGAGATTCTGGGCATTGAACGCTCGACACTGGATCGGAAGATCAAGTCCTACGGCCTGTCACGGGATTAATGACCCGACCCGGTTATTGCCAGCCAATTCAGCTATTAGCAATTTCGGCAGCCTTCCAAGTCAACCCAGATGCTGCTGCCCGCGCACCGACGGAAAAATACGGGGACTGGGGCAGACGGCAGTCGCGGAATGCCGCCTCCCGAAATCGTTTCCGGACAAGGAGTTACGAATGTGGGCAATTCGACGAGATTTGTTTCCCCGGATGTCCGTATAATCCGAGAGGGTTTCAATTGGGATTTGGCGGAGGCTGGCCTGGCCATGAAGAAGTTTATTCCCTCGTCTCGTTCCCGGCGGCTGATGGCTGCCGTTGTCGTTGGCACCGCGCTTTCGTGCTTGGCAGCGACGCCAAAGCCGTCCAGCCGACGACCGATGCGGTGACGGATATTTCTCGCTACTGCCAGGTCTGCTGGCGGAACGCCCGGCTGAGTCCCGATAGCTGGCAGGACTGCACGCAGGAAGTGTTGGTTCGTCTGTTGCAAACGGTCGAGCCCGACAAGTGGTCAACGCTTTTGAAGCAAGAGACCGATGACCGCAAGGAATTTCTGCGCGATCGACGCGGTCAAGAAGCGGACGCAGCGCTCCCGAAAGCTATCCGGCCTGGCCGACGAGGTCGCCGATCGGCGCAATGGTCCCGAAGCCACGCGCAACGAACTGCACGAGGAACTCGACAAGGTTTCGCACAAGGTGTTGAGCCAACGACAGCAGCGAATCCTGGGGCTGACCTGCGAAGGCTGGTCGATCCCGGAGATCGCCGACGAGTTGAAGACATCGGTCGAGCGCGTCAGCGACGAGAAGTACAAGGCCATCCGCAAGCTTCGCAAGGAAATCCACGCCTAGTCGCCGCTCGCGGCGTAGTGCCAATGACCCCCGCCGAAGCCGTCCCCCGTCTCAACGTCGTCCTCGCTCACCTCTGGATGATCCGCACGTTCCTCAAACACGCGGACGAGGTGACCGAGGACGAAGAACTCGTCGAAATCCCCCGTCTGCTTTACGACACAATCCGGGCTGTCGAACCCTCCATGCAGGCCGGCGACACGGCCACATTTCTTAGACGCCTGAAGGGCAAGCTGCCGAAACTCCGCAAGGGGGCGGAGCTATTCGCGAACAAGTTCAAGCAGGTTTCGGCGCACACGAACTTCGAGATGGCGTCACTGTCGCTCAGCGGGGCGGTGCGGGAGATGGAGGAGATTTTCGAAGCGATTGAAACAGAGGGCGAGAAAGCCGTTTAGCGTTCGACCCGTCGGGTCGAACGCTAAACGGCTTTCTCGTTAGGCCAGCAGCTTCTTGACAACTTCCCCATGCACATCGGTCAGCCGGAAGTCACGCCCCTGGAATCGGAACGTCAGCTTCGTGTGCTCCAGCCCCAACAGATGCAGAATCGTCGCCTGCATGTCGTGGACATGGACGCGATCGTGAATGGGTGAGAAGCCAAATTCGTCCGTCTCGCCCACGGAGACACCGGGCTTCACGCCGCCGCCGGCCATCCACATTGTGTATGCGTCGATGTGGTGATTGCGGCCGATGGAATCACGCACCTCGCCCATCGGCGTGCGGCCAAACTCGCCGCCCCAGATGACGAGCGTCGAATCGAGGAGCCCGCGTTTCTTAAGATCGCTCACTAGTGCCGACATCGGCCGGTCGACTTGCTCGCAGACCTTATCTAAGCCCTTGCCGAGATTATTCACGGAGTCGCCGTGATGATCCCAGTCGGTGTGATAGAGCTGCACAAAGCGCACGCCGCGTTCGACCAGCCGGCGAGCGAGCAGACAATTATTCGCGAACGACGCCGCCCCCGGCTTGGCCCCGTAGGCTTCAATCGTCTTCTTGTCTTCCTTTGTCAGGTCGATTAACTCAGGAGCGCTGGTTTGCATGCGAAACGCCATCTCGTAAGAGGCGATGCGGGTCGAGATCTCCGGATCGCCGGTCACGTCCAGGCGATCGGAATTCAAATCGTGAATAGCCTCGAGCACGTCCTTTTGGCGTTCGCGCGAAACGCCGGTAGGTGAAGACAAGTTGATAATCGGGTCGCCGCCGGAGCGGAACGGCACCCCCTGATACGTGGTCGGAAGGAAACCGCTCGACCACAGAGCCGCCCCGCCGCGTGGTCCGCGGGGGCCAGATTGCAGGACGACGAAGCCGGGCAGGTCGGTCGATTCGCTGCCGATGCCATAAGTGACCCATGCACCCATGCTCGGCCGGCCGAACTGCGGCGAGCCGGTGTTGAAAAAGACCTTGGCCGGGCCGTGATTGAATACGTTCGTCGCCACCGATCGGACAAAAGCGCACTCATCGACAATCTTCGTGAAGTGCGGCAGACATTCGGAAACCCACGCCCCGCTCTTGCCTTGGCGGGCGAATTTGCGTTTGGTGCCAAGCAGCTTCGGCCGTTCCTTGGCAAAGGTGTCCATGAACGCGAAGCGCTTGCCCTTCACGAACGATTCGGGGATTGGCTGGCCGTGCAGCTTTTGCAATTCCGGTTTCGGTTCATAAAGCTCGAACTGGCTCGGTCCGCCGGCCATGAAGAGGAAGATGACCGCCTTGGCCTTCGCCGGGAAGTGCGGCGGCTTGGGGGCGAGCGGATTGGTTGCCGGCGCCGCCTGCGCTTCGCGTGCGAGCATCGAGGCCAGAGCCATCGAGCCGATGCCGATGCCGCAATCGCGGAAGAAGTGGCGGCGGGTGTTGAGTAGCGGATGCATGGCTCTGCCTAAAACGCGAGAGTGAATTTTCTTTCTTGGCCGATGTATTGGAAGAAGCATAGCTCCAGGATGTCTCTACCGATGAGTGCCTCAAATCCTTCGTCGGGATGCCATGAATCGGTCGCAATGACGTGAAAATCGGCAAGGAAGTGCAATTGTCCCCCTGCCTCAATTGAAACACCCACGAGATACTGATCGCACTCAAATGGCTTGTTCACGGGTGTCGATGGTGTCATTATCCCGACCTTTGCCGTTGGACTCATCTTCAGCAATTCGAATAGCCGAGGAGCAAATCCGCGAGATCATCGCGCCCGTGTCAATAATCGCCTGCACATGTACCGGCTCGGGAATCGGTAGGCCGAGCTTCGCCAGAAGGAGTTTCTTGGCATCGCTCTCACCGACAAAAACGTCAACGATTGCGCCATGCAGCGTGATCGGACCTGTTACGAGTGGCATTTGATGTTGCGGGAAAAATACTTGGGGATTTCGTGCTCCAGGACTTGCTGTACTAGAAACGGTTTGAGGCCAAACAATTCGTGGCCGACTGCCAATGCCGCGTCGAACGTGGGGTATACGCCAACGACCTTTTCCTCGTTTATGAGAGCAAACCTGCCTTCATTCGCCGGATCCGCCAATAGTTTTGGCCGATGACTGGCGAAAAACCTCCATGATATTCTCAAGTGCCATTGTGTCTTCCTTTCGTTCCAGCTCAATCAATTTCATCATCTCTCGATCGCATCCGCTGCTCAACCAACGCTCATTCTCGCGTGATGAACTCATCCAAATTCAACAACACGCGTGCCACCATCACCCAAGCCGCTCGTTGGGGCGCATCGGGCGATAGTTTCTTGGCCTCGTCCGGCTTGTCCCTGAGGTCCGATTGCTGCTGACCGAGGAACGACTGGAGGCGAGCCAGCTCTCGCGCGCTCGGATTGCGCGCCAGGCAGACGCGGAAGGCATATTTCAACTTCGCTGTATCGTCTGCGGCCGCCGCACGGTCGATTCTTGCCGCGAGACCCTGGGCGTATTCGTAGAACCCGGAGTCGTTGAGAAGCGTCAGCGCTTGCAGTGGTGTGTTGGAACGGTTCCGACGGGTGCAGGACATGGTGGCGTCTGGGGCATCGAAGGTGACCAGCTCCGGGTGCGGGGCCGAGCGCCAGAAGTAGGTGTACATCCCCCGGCGATAGCGATCGGCGCCGGTGCTCGCTTTCCAGCCCTTGTCGATTTGAGTGAACCGGTAGACGCCGTCGGGCTGTGGGGGGAATACGCTCGGCCCGCCGACCTTTTCCGACAACAAGCCGCTCGCCGCCAGGGCCACGTCGCGCACGATCTCGGCATTCACCCGGACCCGCGCCTGCCGGGCGAGCAGCCGATTGCGTGGATCGATTCGCTCCAGGTCAGGCCGGGCGTGGGACGATTGCCGATACGTCGCCGATGTGACAATCAGGCGGTGCATCGCCTTCATTGACCAGTGGCGAGCGACAAATTCCGAGGCCAGCCAATCGAGCAATTGCGGGTGCGATGGCAACGTGCCTTGCGTGCCGAAATCGTTCTCGGTCTCGACAATGCCGAGGCCGAAATAATGGCCCCACCAGCGATTGACCGCGACTCGCGGCGTGAGCGGGTTTTTCGGATCAACGATCCACTTGGCCAGGTCGAGCCGATTCTTCGCCTGTGGATAGCCGGGCAACACTGCTGGGAAGCCGGGGGTGACCTTTTTCCCCTTGCGCGTGAAGTCGCCGCCAATCAGGATGTAAGTGTCACGCGGTTTCGTCCTCTCGCGGACGACCATGGTCGTGACCGTGTTCGGTTCACGCTTCTTCAAGGTCTCGCGGTCTTTGACAAGCTCATTGCGGGCGAGCAGCACTTCGGCATTGAGGAGTGCGCCGAGCGGATTGGTCAACCCGCCGACGACATGCCGAGTCATATCGTTGTTGCGATAGGCGACTTCCAAAAATCGTTTCTGCCTAGCGTTTCGACCCGCGGGGGCAACAAGGAAGATATCGGCGATTTTCTTTGGTACGAGATGGCGATTCTGGTCGTTCAGCGAGCGTTCCCATTTCTCGATTGCGTCCGGTCCAGTCGGATCGAGCCGATTGATTTGCCGTTCAACCGAAGCCAGCGCGTTGCGCACCTGTTTGCGACGGGCTTGATCGGCCGGGGACAGGATCTCCATCGTCGGCTCGTCGCAGTTGTTCAGGAACGCGAAGAACTGGTAGTACTCCTTCTGCGTGATCGGATCGAACTTATGGTTGTGGCACTGGCAGCAGCCGATCGTCAGGCCAAGCCAGACGGTGCCGGTCGTGCTCACGCGATCGACGACGGACTCGATGCGAAATTGTTCCAGATCGATGCCCCCCTCCTGGTTGATCATCGTGTTGCGGTGAAAGCCGGTCGCGACTAATTGATCCGTGGTCGGCTTCGGCAACAGGTCGCCGGCCAACTGTTGAATCGTGAACTGATCGAACGGCAGATCGCGATTGAATGCGTTGATCACCCAGTCTCGGTATTTCCAAATCGATCGGGGGGCATCGATCGTAAAGCCATTCGAGTCCGCATAACGTGCAGAATCGAGCCAGAAGCGGGCCTGGTGCTCGCCATAGTGTGGCGAATCGAGCAGGCGATCAACCAGCCGCTCATACGCTTGTGGCGAAGCGTCGCGCAAGAACTCATCGACCTGGGCCGGCGTCGGCGGCAGGCCGGTCAGGTCGAGCGATACCCGGCGAATGAGCGTGGACTTGTCTGCTTCCGGCGAGGGGGCGATTCCTTCCTTTTCGAGTCGGGCCAGGACAAAGCGGTCGATCTCGTTCCGGGGCCAGGCGGCGTTCTTGACTGCGGGCAACGCGGGCCGCTGCACCGGTTGAAACGACCAGTGTTTGGAAACGGCACTGACCGCTTCTTCCTTCGCGGGTCCCCTGGCCCCCTCGTCGATCCAGCGCTTCAATGTCGCGATGTGCTCCGCGGACAGATTGCCCTTCGGCGGCATCTTTTCGACATCGGGATTCGATCCGGTGACAGCCTGAATCAAGCGACTTTCCACCGCCTTCTGCGGAATGATCGCGGGGCCGGATTCCCCGCCATGCTTGATATTCACGTACAGGTCGAGACGGAGACCCGATTTTTGTTTAGTGCGGCCATGGCAAGCCGTGCAATGGGCAGCGAAGATCGGCTTGACGTCGCGCGCGTAGTCGACCGGCGCCGCAGCGACGATCGGAGCGGCAATAATTAAGAGCGCGATCGAGGAGAAGCGGATGTACATGATCGTACGTGGGAAGCACGGGCGGCGGCAGGCAGGATCACCTCAGGATACACAATTAGCTGGCGGATTCCCATGAGGTTTTCGGGGCCGTAACCCATTGTCTGCCTGCGCCCGCGAATTCGGGTCCGCTGTCCGGCCGAATTCCGCAACAGCCCGTAATAAGTTGCACACTTGGGCGATTTCCTCTCCTAGAATAGGATCGTGCCGCCGGTTGCGCACTTCGAGCCAGAGCCATGAAATCCATCCTTAGCGCGCTTGCATTGTTTCTTCCGGCCATCGTGTTGGCCGCACCTCCGGTGACGGCCGACTCCCCGCAATCGCGCAAGGCACGCGAACTCGTTTCCCACCTGGGTGATGCCAAATACCGAGACCGTGAGAAGGCTGCCGCCGAGTTGATCCGCATGGGTCGATCGGCCAAGCTCGCGTTGCAAGAAGGGCGCAACAGCTCCGACCCCGAAGTCCACACCCGGTGCGAACAGCTTTTGCCGCAAGCGCTCACCTTGGACCTCATGTTCCGCATCGACCGGTTTCTGAAAGATACGGACGGCAAACTCGAACACGATTTGCCGCTGTGGAAAGAGTACCGCAAGCAAATCGGTTCGGACGACAATGCACGCAAGCTGTTCGCGGAAATGCTGAAAGTGAACGGTGCGCTTCTGGAGGCGGTCGAGGAAGAGCCAAGTAAGTTGACCGAAATGGTTCAGCGCCGTTACCAGGAAATCTATCAAGAGATGTTTGGCAACCAGTTGGGCGGATTTCGTGGAGGCTATCAGCCGGGAAGACTCAACGCCAGTGAACTTTGCTGCATTCTCTTCGCGTGCTCCATGCCCGCATACAAGCCGAACCAGCCGGACTGGATGCTCTCGAATCTCTATACGCAGCCGAACTTCACCAATCAGTTGCGCGACGAAAAGAGCGGGTCGGCGTACCGCAAAGTGTTCTTCCATTACCTCGACGCGCGCATGGACGACAACACGATCAATCAATGCGTCTGGATGCTGAGCCAGTACAAGATCAAGGAAGGCGCCGACATCATTGCCAAGGCTCTCAAGGACGGGAAGGCGACGCAGGTTTATACGAAGGCGAACGCTTTGTGTTGCGTCGGCACGCTGGGATCGAAAGAACATCTCAAGGTGTTCGAAACATTCCTCAAGGACGACTCGCAAGTGCAACAATTCTTCGTGGGCGGCGGCCAGCAGGGGGTCATCAAGGTTCGCGATGTTGCACTCGCCATGACAATCCATCTGAGCGGCAAGAACCCCAGGGATTTTGGCTTCACCATGTGGAACGTCTATCCGAATCAATTGATCCAGTACCATCAGCTCGGTTTCAGTTCGGACCAGGACCGGGCCGCCGCGTTCAAGAAGTGGGACGATCAGGCCAAGAAGTCCAAGCCCAAGAAAAAGTAATCGGTCGGTCAACTGGAATTCGGCGAACAACTCGTAGGCGGAAGCCGCGATTTCTCATTGCTCATGCAACTCATCCACGTCAACCTCGGCCCACGCAGCTACGACATTGCAATTGGCAGCGGAATGGAGGCCGGCGTTCGGGAATTCGTTGGCGATCGATTGCAGAACGCATCCAAAGGCTTCATCATCACGGATCGGAACGCGCTTTCGCACGCGGAACGTCTCGCGACGATGTTGGGACTGCGATCGCCCATTGTGGTCGCACCCGGTGAGTCCTCCAAATCACTCGCCGTGGCAGGTGAACTGTATTCGCAACTGGCGGACCGCGCAGCCGACCGCAAGACCCCCGTCGTGGCGGTTGGCGGCGGCGTTGTCGGCGATCTCGCCGGTTTTGTCGCCGCCACCTACAACCGCGGCCTTCCTCTCTTGATGGCGCCGACCACGCTGCTCGCAATGGTCGATAGTTCGGTTGGGGGCAAAGTCGGAATCAATTTGCCTCAGGGGAAGAATCTGGTCGGCGCGTTTCATCAGCCGGCGGGGGTATGGATCGACACGGCCGTTCTCAACACGCTCCCCGAACGCGAATACCGCAGTGGCCTCGCCGAAGTCGTGAAATATGGAGTCATCCTTGACGCCGATTTCTTCAATTGGCTGGAAACGAATGCCGATCCCGCTCTCGGTCGGGATCCGCAGGCGCTATCGCATTTGATTGCCCGATCCTGCGAGCTCAAGGCACAGATCGTCGAACAAGACGAACGGGAATTAACCGGGCTGCGGGCTGTACTCAATTACGGCCATACCTTTGCACACGCATTCGAGTCGGTTGCCGGATATGGCGCGTGGCTGCATGGCGAGGCGGTTGCCGCGGGCATGGTTTGTGCCGCCCGACTCGCGGTACGTCAAGGGTTGATTCCGGCCGACGCGACTACTCGGCAAAGCGCACTTCTGAAAAGACTCGGCCTGCCGATTGCGCGCGATCGCACTTGGGACGTTGAGTCCATGTTGGCCGTCATGCGTCGCGACAAGAAGAATGTGAATGGTCGACTGAGATTCGTGCTTCCCACGCGAATGGGGCAGGTAGCCCTCTTTGACGATGTACCCGAATCGCTCGTCCGCGAGGTCCTGTCCAAACCATGAGCCGGCTCGCCCAATTTGTCGCGAGCAGCAAACCGATCGCCCCGTTGGCCGGCGGATTGATGTGGGGCATTTGGGGTATCAGCTCCGCGTTTGGACCGGGCAATCTCGATCTCAACGGCCAGGTCATCGGGACTGACCACTCGGCTTTTCATACCGCCGCGTTGCTCATCGATGAGGGGCGTGGCGTTGAAATCTATGACTTCCCGAGCCTCAAGACGTTTGCTCGCCGCCAGGAAGAAGTGACGGGCAAGTCGGGGTTCCTCGATCCGTTTCGCAATCCCCCCTTCTATGCACTTCTCTACCGGCCAACGGCCCATCTGCCATACCTGGCGTCCTATTTCGTCTGGGCGGTCATCGGCCTCCTGATGCTCGTGGGCGGATTGCACTTGTTGCTCGGACGCGGGGTCCGATCGGCGTTGAAGTGGTCGCTCACGTTCTTTCCCGTTTTCGCCGCCGTGAGTTTCGGCCAAAACACGCTGTTGAGTTTCGGAATCTTTGCGATTGTCTACCGCTTGCTGACAAGCGAACGGCGTTATCTCGCCGGCATCGTGGCGGGGTTACTTCTCTTCAAGCCCCAGCTTCTCATGGGTCTTGGCCTCTGGTGGTTACTCGATGTTCGTCGATATTGGCCCTGCTTGCTTGGCGCCGGCACAACAGCCGGGTTGCTTGCGATTCTCAGCTTTTTGGTCGTCCCCGATGAAACGTTTGCATGGGCCGAGCGGCTTCCGGATATTGCCCGATACGATGCGTTTGCTTTCTACAACCTTCACAATCCACGCGGATTCGGTGCTTTGCTCACGGGAAGCAAATCGATCGGCAACTGGTTTGGACTCATCGGCGTCGGGCTAACCATCCTCTGGTTTACGCGCTTCTGGCTGCGCAATCGTACGGACCTCGCGCTCATGTTCGCGGCCGCGATGTTCGCCACGCTCTGGGGATCGCCGCATACGATGACGTACGAATGGGCCCTGGCTGTCATCCCTGCCGCGCTGCTTTGGCAATGTCGACCGGAGTCGCGGTCGAGGATGATACCGGTTTTCGCTTTGGCATGGGTGGCGCTATTCGTGTCGACGCCCCTTACCAAGGCCCAACTCCAGGCGACCGGGCTCGCTATCCAGGTTAGCGTGCCAGCTTTGGCGCTGGCTGCAATCGCGATCGAGCGAACGTTGCGCGTGGCAAATCGTGGAAAGCCTTCACCAACGCACGACACTTATTGACGGCTGCGCGGTAAATGTTGCGCCGAGGAAAAGAGCATTAGGAGTCAGAGAACGAAAGCCAGATGCTCGCCGGGCCGCTTCTGGTCCTACTCCTTCTCTTCATCTTGCTCTTAGGCAGCGGCGTGGAAATGATCTACCATCATTCCGCCCAATCGTGTATGAGTAGGCCTGTCTCAAGGAGGAGACGGCCATGTCACCGCTCACGGAAGATGTCATTCAGACCATCCAGTCAGCCACTAAGCTTCTTACCGGCTATCGGCGCCGACAGTTCCAAGCCGAGACCGCCATCAAATACTGCAACGGTTCCGCCCGTGAGGCGGAGACGACCTTCGGTTGGGGACGTGCAGCGGTGATCACGGGGCTCGGCGAACTCCGTACCGGCATCCGTTGCCTGGACGCCTGTCACCTCCGCGGACGCAAAAAGACCGAAGAACTCTGCCCGAAACTCGAGGAGCATGTCCATCGTTTGGTCGACCCCCATGCGCAGGCCGACCCCAAGTTTCAGACCACCCTGGCGTTCACCCGGATCACCGCCAAGGCTGTTCGCGAGGCCCTGAAAGCCGAGCCCGAGTTGAAGGGCTTCGTACCCTGCCGGCAGACGGTGGGCTGTCTGCTCAACCGCCTGGGCTACCGGCTCCGCCGGGTCCTCAAAGCCCGTCCCGAAAAAAAATTCCCGAAACCGACGCGATCTTCGCGAACGTCCAAGCCGCCCGCATTCGGACGGCGAGCGAAGCGGACACGCTGAGAATCTCCCTCGACACCAAAGCGAAAGTCAAGATCGGCGAATTCTCCCGCGGCGGTCAGGCACGCGGCATCGAACCCGTCAGGGCCGTCGATCACGACATGTCTCCCGACGCCGTGCTGGTCCCGTTCGGCGTGCTGGAGTTGAATCGCGGCAACGTGACGATCCAGCAACCGTGGTTCCTGTTCGGCCATTCGAAAGAAACCAGCGACTTCATCGCCGATGGTCTCGATCAATGGTGGAACGAGCGGAAGACGGTTCATCTGGGCGTCCAGCGACTGCACATCGAACTCGATAATGGTCCCGAGATTGCCAGTTGCCGCACGCAGTTCATGAAACGCCTCGTGGAGTTCGTCGATCGCCACCGGATCGAAGTCGAACTGGTGTACCTGCCGCCGTACCACAGCAAGTACAATCCCATCGAGCGTTGCTGGGGCATCTTGGAGCAGCACTGGAACGGCACGCTCCTGCATTCGATCGAGCAAGCCTTGCGCTGGGCGGGCACGATGACATGGCGGACGATTCACCCGTTGATCCGCGCGGTCACCACGACTTACGAACGCGGTGTCCGGCTAACCCAAACCGCATTTGCCCCCATCGCGAGCCGCTTGATCCGTTCCCAGACCTTGCCCAAATGGAGCCTCATCATTGAGCCCCAGTGACCGGTAGATTTATTTGCGCGGCTGCCTTAGTCCTCTTCCTAATCCTAGTCCTCATCTTACTCCTACTCTGCTTCGCAGCGGATCTCCGTCGTGACGCATTGGCAGCGCAGCGGTCACTACTAGTGGGGAATCTGGAACCACTCGGGCGGGCTGGCTTCGAACCGGGAGTACAAGTCATCCAGATCGATGGGATCGTGGTCGAACCCCGCGTTGGCCAATTCGGCTTGAAGCACATCGACCACGTCGACGGCGATGAGGTACTTTCTGGTCCAAGCCGGCCCAGCCAACTCTGATTCCGACGATTCAGCAAGTATGCCCAAATATTCCGTGGGACGTGAGCGAAGCACATGGGACCAGAAGGCGATGAGTCGCTTATTGAAGTCTTCGACGGATTCATTGAGCTTCGAACGAATGATGGCCAAGGCATAATCCTCCATCGCAACTCCTCTCCTAACACCGAATCTCATTGATTTTTCAGAATCGACTCACGAGCCTCTCACTCATTGCAAGGTAAGCTTGGTGAGTTGGAAAGGGCTAGGCATATCGCGCAGCAAGGGCTCAGCAGCCATCCATGCGGAAAGCGACGGAATATGACGGAAGAGTTGTTATACCGGCTGATTGCGGGATTTGGCGCTGGCCTCGCGCTGCTCCTGGCCGGAAGCATTAGTATCTTGTTGGCCAAACGAAGCCATCGCGTTCGCATCGTTCTGAGCGCGGCCGCCGCGATTGCGTGTGGATTGCTGACCGTCACCTTGATCCCAATTCCAATGGCGCTGGCTTCGGTTAGCGCGACCGTTCTCGGCATCGCATTCCTCAGCGGACTCACATCCAATCGATTGGCAGCGGCCACAGGGAAGTGTCTTGGTGTCGCGCGACGGCCGACGTGTCAGGCCGTGACTCTCATGGTCATCGGGGCGGCCGCCATGGCGGGCACCCTGGGCCACTTGACTCGAGTCGAAGAGGCGGTTGTCGATGCCGACATGAAGTGGATGGTTGAGTCGTCGGTTCACCCCGACCTGCAGGTCGTGACCAGTGAAATAGCCACAACGGATCTCGGTCGGACCATCACGCTTCGAGAGACCGCCAATCATCGAGATCCCGCGGAACTCGAGGGCTTTGAACGGCAGTTGTTTCCCGACATGCGGCGTGCCCAGCGCATATTTCGAGTTGCTCCCCCCAGCGACGTTAGCAATTGTCACGGTTGGATTTTCACCGGCGGCGAGTACTGGGTGTCCCCCGAGGACGTCGAGACAATCTTGACCGACAACGGATATCAGGCGGTCTCCGAGCCACGACCGGGAGACTTGGTCGTTTATCGTCTCGCAAATTCGATCGCCCATACGGCGATATTGCATTCCGTGTTGCCCAGCCGGCCGATGATGGTCGAAGGGAAATGGGGCTGGATGGGTGTTTACCTTCACGCCATCGACGAATCCTCGTACGGGAAATCCTACACCTTTTATCGATCCAGTCGCCCAGGGCATTTGCTTGCGGGATTGGATGGCCGCCCGACAGTCGCGACCAGTCGGCCAGGGCCAAAGCCGGCAACGGCTCTCGCTTCCAACTGATAGCTTTATTTCGCGGCGCTGATAGCGGCAGCGAATAACTCCTGAAGTTTGCTCGCTTCGCTTGAAGCATTATGCAATTCGCGAACACGCGTTGCCCCCGCACGTCCCATTCGAGATAACTCATCCACCGGAGTTCGCAGCAAGCGCAGAATCGCTTCACGTGTGGCCCGCACATTGCCTGCCGGCACGAGCCAGCCATTCACTCCGGCTTCAACGAGTTCCGGCACGCCGGCAATGTATGTGCCCAGAACTGGTCGGCCCATCGCCAGTGCCTCCATCATTGCCACCGGCAGGTTCTCAGCGAAGCTGGGCATCACGAGAGCACGAGCATTGCGGAGATGCTCTCGAACTTCGGCATTGCTTTGCCAGCCGGCAAACCGAATGCTTTCCGTCAGTCCTAGCCGTCTGACTTCACTTTCGAGAATGGGCCGAAGATGCCCATCGCCGACAAAGATCATTCGAAATTCCGCTCCCGCCTGGCGCACCTGGCTGAGGGCCTGAAGCAAAAGCAGATGGCCTTTCTGCTCGACGAGTCCGGCGACGAGAACCAAGTTGTTCGTATTCGGGACCGGCTCTGGCTCGGCGTTGAGAAACGCGTCGTCGACGCCACAGCGAACGACATGAACGCGTGGCCAGAACGAAAGGTCGGTCCATCGAAATACCTGGCAGCGGCCGAAGTCGCTCACCGCCACGACGAATTCGGCGCCTTCGTATTTCTCCTTCAGGGACAAGGCTTCCGGCCGATCCCATTCCTCCGGCCCGTGAACGGTGATGCTGTACGGCGGTCCGCCAAGTTGTCGGCAAAGAAGCGCGACGGCCGCCGGGTTCGTCGCGAAATGCACGTGAAGATGCTGGACACCGCCGACAGCAAGCCAGGTTCGCAAGAGACATGCCTCGGCCAAATAGACCGTGTGCCGTAACAGCCCGCGTTCGGATCGCCGGCCCAAACGGATCGCGGTCCGCCAAGCGCGCAGAAACCGCCCCGGTCGAGTTAATGCATGGACGAGCATGGACCTCAACAACGAGACTTTTCCAGCCGCGAGGATCGAGCGCATCTTCGCGTATTCCGCTCGATCGGCGGGGTCGACCGCATCGCTCCCCGAATCGCGGATCGAGAAACGGACAACTTCAACGCCGAGCGAATCCAATGCGACGATTTCCCGACGAATGAACGTGTGCCGGACATGGGGGTACTGATTCGTGAGATACGCGATTCTCATCCGCTTGCCTGTTGTCCCTTGTATTCAATGAGTCGATTCGGCCGGCCGAAAACTCGATTCCGCCAGAAGCGCGCCTGCCCGATCGCCTGGGGAAATTTCGAAAGTACGCAGAACGAGGCATAGAGACGAGCCGTTCGGACATCGTCGCCCCGCTGGATTCGGCCTTTGCGGATTCGCCAATACAGGACGATGTAACCGGCTCAATAGAGCGAGGCTGACGCCCCAGGTGAACGGCGCCAGCCCAATCGCGACGATCGGCAGGATGAGCCCCCAGAGCCAGTTGCTTCGCGCTTCGCGTTTCCAAATTCCGGTTGCACTTTGCGCATGGAGTCGCGAAACCTCGGCGAATGCATAACCGGCCCGGACGTTCCGCGCCCACCATTGTCCGAATCGCGTCATGGCGGCGTCGTGCCGGGTCATCTCGGCATCAAGACGAACGATGCGGCTGCCCTGGGCACGCAGCCGAACGCACAACTCCGGCTCCTCGCCGGCAATCAAGTCAATGCGATAACCCCCGACGGCTTTGATCGCCGCCACGCGCATCATCGCGTCGCCACCACATGCCGACGCTTCACCGACGGGAGTGTCCCATTCGAGATCGCATAGGCGGTTGTAGCGACTCGCTTGCGGAAATCGTTCGCGCCGCCGTCCACACACGACAACGACACTGGGCTGGTCGTCCAGGAACCGCTCCGCGATGGCGAGCCAGGCC
This sequence comes from uncultured Gemmataceae bacterium, assembly GCA_963773845.1. Classification (GTDB taxonomy): domain Bacteria; phylum Planctomycetota; class Planctomycetia; order Gemmatales; family Gemmataceae; genus SIAJ01. The sequence continues at coordinate 114,372 of CAVZCU010000009.1, read as the reverse complement.
GCATCGATCTCGCAATCGCCGTCGACGAATTGGACATAGTCGATGCCCGGAACGATCGTCAGGAGCGAGTCGAGGCCGGCGTTGCGGGCCCGGGCCGCGGTGAAGGGAGTGGCAAGGTCGAGCAAAACGACATGCGCCGAGAGAACGAGCCAGGTCCGCACTGCCGTCGGTCGAACCGGAATCGACATAAACCGTGGGCCGAATAGCCGGTTCGAGCGACGTCAAGCAAGCGCGCAGACGTTCGCCTTCATTTCGGCCGATGACCACCACGCCGACGCGGGCCAAGGGGAACTCCATTTCACACAACGAGCGACAGTCTGTTGTACGGCAGTTGGGTTAGGCGCAAACCCCTGGGGGTGCTACAATCCTCCACTCATTCGGAGGGATTCGCGGATGGTAGAGGCCTTTGGCTGGGCCGCGTTCTTCGGCGGGTTTTTGGGCACGCTGATTCTGATTTCCGAGCGCGGATTCCACGAAGGCATGCGCACCGCCTGGTTCCTCGCGACGCTCTCGGTACCAACCTGGTTCATCGTTCAATTTCGATCCGTCACTCTCGATGCGATCAGCGGCGTTGGCATGGCGACATTGCTGGCGGCATTCTTTCGTCCCTACTCCGGGGCGGGCAGCCGTTGGGTGCTCAGCGATCTGCTGCTTGCCGGAGTCGTCCTGTCGGCTCTTCTATCGGATGCGACGAATCGCATCCTGATTCCCGGCACCGTGCTGGACCTGACGCGAACGTGGATCCTGCCCTATCTCGTCGGTCGCTTCGCGGTCGAATCGTGGGACCGCATGGACCGCACGCTACGACTGATCGTCATCTTGTCGGCCGTTTTGTGCTCGTTCGCGCTGATCGAGGCCGTATCGCAGACAAACATTCTCGGCACCTTATCCGGAAAGAAATGGGTGCTTTTGGAACGCGGTGAAGGGTTCCGTTGGGGACTCAAGCGTGCCCAGGGAACGACGAACCACCCCATCTACTTCGGATTGCTCATGGCGCTGACATTGCCGTGGCTGATGTTTGCCGGCCGGTGCGCCGCTCGGCGCGAAGCCCCGCGATGGTGGATCGGGGTGCCGATCCTCGCCACCGTCGCCGCGATTGTGACTGTCGCACGTTCGGCTCATTTGGCGATCCTGATCGTTTTTCTGGCCGATGTGTTCTTCCGACGTCCCGGCTATCGTCCTGGCATGATTCTCGTTGCGGTCGTGGGCGGAATCCTGTTCTTCCTCTTCCGGGAACAGGTGCTCGACTGGCTGGGCGCTTATGCCGGTGAAGCGGCGGTGGGACAGGACAAAGTCAAAATTTACGGCGTTGAGTACGAGTATACGGGCACGCGGCACCGCGACCTGCTCTTGCTCGCCTATCAGGAAGCGGTGGAAAAGGCCGGCTGGCTCGGCTACGGCACCAACTTGCGCGACATGCCCCGCGATTCGAACATGGATCCGCGCTTCCTGTCCATCGATCACCATTATCTGCTGCATTATTTGAAGTATGGATATCTCGGAATCGGCGCCTTCATCGTCTTTGCCGCATCGGCGGCGTGGAACCTGGGTCGCGAAGCGCTGGCCCGCGATGGCCCCTGGTCGGAACTGGCCGGGGGCTTTTTCGGGGCATTTGTCGCGGTGACGCTCCTGGTGCGTGGCGTGGCGCTGGAAGCGGATTTCGGCGCGATGTGGCTCTTCGTGGCCGGGGTCGGCGCCTCCCTGCATGTCCGGCGTCGGGCCGACCGACTGGCGAAAGTCGGCGCAAATGCTAACATGACCGCTGAAACGCCGGGGTTGGATCCTCGTGCCATGTCGACCAGGAGTGGCGATTGATTCCTGTTATGCCGCGCTTATTCGCCGCGGGACGGCGATTCCTCCATGGCCTGTCGTCGGACTCGCGAGCCGGGCTGTTCGGCCTCATCTGGTCGTACTCAACTCACGGCCTGCAACTGATCCTTCGCTTGGGCAGCAGCCTTATCCTGACCCGGCTGCTGCTGCCGGAGGCGTACGGCGTATTCGGTCCGGCACTCGCCGTCATGTTCTTCCTGGAATTCCTATCCGACATTGGTCTGCGGCCAGCCGTGGTTCGCTCTCCCAATGGCGACACTCCAGAATTCCTGGGGACGGCCTGGTCCATCGTCATCCTTCGAGCCTTTTTTCTTTCGGCAGGGATATTTGGATTGGCATGGGTGCTGCCCCCCTGGTACGGTCTGCCCGCGTTGCATGGCGTGTTGCTGGCACTCTCCATTCGCCCGATTTTGCTCGCATTGCAGAATCCGACGGTGTTCGTTCTCTATCGCCGACTGGATTACCGCACCCCATTCACAGTCGATACGCTGCAAGCGGTGATCTCGATCCCGATTACAATCCTTCTGGCCTGGTGGTTCCGTAGTGTTTGGGGTCTCGTGATCGGGCTGCTCCTGGGCGACATCATTCGCCTGGCACTGTCTCACTATTTGTGTCCGCCAGCGCCGCGGCCGCGTTGGCATCGTCCGGCCGTCCACGAGCTTTCCCATTTCGGGACGGCGATCTTCTTCAACACCATGGTCTACGGCGCCTGGATCTACTTCGATCGACTGGCCGGTCCGAAATTGCTTCCACCCGAAATCATGGGCCTGTACATCCTGGCCTGGAGCCTGGCCGAGGCACTCGATCCGTTGGTCTGGCGTGGCTGCGAAGTGTTCTTTTCGATGCTCTCGCGGCTACCGGAAGGTCCGGACCGCGCCGATTTTTTCCGCCGAACCGCGAAACGTGTCGCGCTGTACTTGCAGCCCGCGATTGCCATCGCCGCGTTTTGCGCACCCTTTGGGTTCAAGCTGCTCTACGCCAAGCCCTTCCACGGGGCGGCGATTCTGTTTGGACTGCTGACCGCCCGCCTGATCTTCCGGGCGACCAGTCAGATTCAGTTCATGTACATCATGATGCGTGGCGAAGTTTTCATCGCCACGCGAGCCTATGTGATATCGCTGATCATGCTCGCGGCGATGTTCGTCGTCTGGGTGCAAACGTTTCACCTCGGCGTCCTCGGCGTGGCCATTTCCTCGGTCACGGGGATGACCACCTACACGATCGCCCAAACCATCCAGTTAGTCCGCCGCGGCGAAGCAAGTTTCTGGCCCATGCTCATCGGCCTCGGCTGGACCGCAGTCGCAGTCGCCGGCGTGTTGGCGGTTTATCCGATTCACGTCTGACCGCTGGTCAGCATTCCCCTCGCGGCGGACCGTCGATCCGGCCAGTTGAATCTGCGGGATGCGTAGCGCATTGCGAAAGCCCGTCAGAAGCGGAGTTCCGCCGCTACGAGCAGCAGGACGTCGGCCCGGCTTGGCTTCGGGTTCGAACCGGCTTTGCAATGAAAGGTCTGGTACAAACGGGCTGATGGGCGGAAATGTCTGTTTAAAAGGAGGAAGGCGGCCAAGGCGGCCAAGATGGCCAACGTTTTCTCCATCCCCCCATGCGCGATAATGTCTATTTACGGAGCGATTCCATTCGACCGTTCGGGGACTGCCCCGTTCTATTGCAAGGCCGTTCGAACCCGAACGAAGATGCAAGCGCGACACGATTGACACAGGCCACATGCGAATCGCTCACGCGAAACTATTCAACGATCGCGCACGGATGAATTTGACGCGGCCATTCTCGTGAAGGATGCCGACATCGGTCATCCGGTCGTATTGGGCGACCGTAAAGACTATCCCGCGTTCGTCCCCACCGCCGCGAAGTCTTCCATCTTGCGTGCCGACGGCCAGCGGCAGCACTTTGCGCAGCTTGCGGCCGCGGCGGACTTCCGTCCAGTTCTTCAGCAGCCACTCGGCTTGCCGGCTGCCCGTGCGGGATTGGTAATTGATAATCAACGGGTGAATCCATTCATAGTCGACGTATCCGCAATCGATGACTGCCACGCTCTTCGAGTGCAGCTTGAGCGGCAGATCGCCGTCGGGATCGTAGACAATGAGTTCGCCGCCCGTCATCCCCGAGCCGACTTCGTTCTCGATTGGCCCAAGAATAACCACCCGGCCGCGGGTCATGTACTCGCAGGCGTATTTGCCGGCCGACTCGGCGACGATGGTTGCGCCCGAGTTGCGGATTCCGAGTCGATGCCCCGCCAATCCGCCGATAAAAATCGTGCCGCCGGTTGCTCCGTAGCCGACGTTGTTGCCGGCCACGCTTTGGATCTCGCCGCCATAATCGCTCGCTGTGTAATCGAGCGTCACGACGACATGACCACCCGAAATCCCCTTGGCCACGCCGTCCTGGGCGAAGCCGCGAAGTTCCAAGTCGAGTCCGTTGATGCACCAGGCGCCAAAGCTCTGGCCTGCCTCGCCCTCGAAGCTCACCTTGATGCGGCGATGATTCGGCATCCCTTCGCGGCCGTAGATATTCGCGATCAAGCCGGCGGCCGTTGCGCCAACCGCTCGGTCGCTGTTGCGGATTCGGAACACCAGGTCGGCATTCATGCACGTATCGACCGCATCGTGGGCTGCTTCCACGATCCGTTGATTGAGCGACTTCTCCGTCGGCGGAATGCAGATGCCAATGCTCCCGGTCGTTTGTGGAAAGTTCGTTTCGAGTTCGCTGAGCGCCATATCGGGGCGGATGAAGCGCGAAACGTCCACGAGCGCCGCTCGGCCCGGGAGTTTCGGATTCTTCACCAGCAAATCGCTTCGACCCACAATTTCTTGGATCCGCTGGAATCCCATTTGTGCTAACAACGATCGGGTCTCTTCCGCGACCTGCATCAGGTACGCTTTCGTGTGTTCCGGATGACCCTTGAAAATCTCCGGCGAGCCCGTGATTCCCGTTGGACAATTCGGAATATGGCACGACTTGCAGACGATGCAGCCGACCGAAACCATTAGCCCTTGTCCGAAGCTGAATTGCTCGGCGCCGAATAATGCGTACTTGATCACGTCGTAGCCGTTCTTGATTCCCCCGCCGACGCGCAGAACGACCGATGAGCGCAGCCCGTTCGTCACCAGCGCCTGGTGCGCTTCCGCCAGGCCCATTTCGCTCGGCAAGCCGGCGTGCTCCTTGCTCGAAAGCATGGCCGCTCCCGTGCCGCCGTCGATGCCGTCGATCTCAATGACATCCGCCCCGGCCTTGGCGACGCCGACCGCAATGGTGCCGATGTTTTCGACGGCCACGAGCTTGACGGAAACGGGCACACCCGGCTTGACGGCTTTCAAGTCGTAAATGAGCTGGGCCAAGTCTTCGATCGAATAAATGTCGTGATGCGGCGGCGGGCTGATGAGGTCGTTGCCCGGACGCCCGTAGCGAATCTCGGCGATCTCCTTGGTCACCTTCTTGCCCATGAGCTGCCCGCCTTCGCCGGGCTTTGCTCCCTGGGCCATCTTGATCTGCAATTCGTCCGCATTGACGAGATACTCCGCATCCACGCCGAACCGGCCGGACGCCACCTGGCGAATCCGCGAACGGAACCGGCTCATGCGCAGGTCGCCGTTGAGCGTGTAAATCTCCGGATGGGCCGCGCGATGCGCCAGCGTCGATTCCCAGAACGGCCCCCAGGGGCGTTCGGGAGCGTCGTTGCGGAAACGGGCTTCGCCACCCTCGCCGCTGTTACTGAATCCGCCCAACTCGTTAAGAGCGGCGGCGATCGTCTGGTGCGACGCCGCCGTCAGCGCGCCATGGCTCATGGCAGCGCCGCGGAAGTGATTGCGAATGATGTCGAGCGCCGGCTGCACTTCCTTCAAATCGCTCGGTTTGCCTGCGCGCTTGACCAGGAACAAATCGCGAATCACCGTGGGCGGGCGGGAATTCACCATGTCGGTGAACTTCACCCACTTCTCGGCGACGCGGTGCGGCGCCTCGGCATCTTCGTGCTGCGGGGGAGCGGTATACGCCATCTCGCCGCCGCCCGGATCCGGTTCGGGGTGGGCTTCCTTGACCGCGTCGCGCAGAGCCATCCGTACCTTGGCGTTGAAGGCCCGGTAGTCCATGTTCTTGCCCATCGGCCGGTTCTTGGCAAACATCTCCTCGGCCGTCTTGACGCGCCAGGCTGCGTCCTCGACCAGTTGTTTGAGCCCGAGTCCGCCGATCCGAGATGGGAAATCGCCCAGGAACTCCATCAGTTCCGGGCCGAAGCCGACCGCCTCGAAGAGTTGGGCTCCGCGATAGCCTTCAATGGTCGTGATGCCCATCTTGGCGATGATCTTCTTGATCGAGTCTTCCAGAGCGGCGAACAAGTTCTCCAGGCACTCGTGGGCCGAGATGGTCACTTCCTGCTTGGTCTCGGCCTCCTTGAACGTCAATCCGTCCTTGATCAAGCGCAGCATCAGGTAAGGATGGACCGCGTCGGCGCCGAACGCGACGAGGCAGCAGATGTCGTGTCCCTCTTGCACGTCCGACGCCTGGACGATCAGCGAGCACTTGTCGCGCAGCCCCTGCCGGCACAGATACGTGTGAACGGCGCCCAGCGCCAGCAACGAGGGAATCGGGTCGATGCCGCGGTTACACGCTTCCTTGTCCGAGAGGCACAGGACGGCATAGCCAGTCGTGAACCGCCCGCTCGGCCTCGCTCCGGATGCGATGCAGGGCTTCGCGCAGCGCCTCCTCACCGCCGGATAGCGGAAACGTCGTGTCGATGAGTTGATATCCCAGCACCTCGTTCCGCCGAATTTCCTCGATGATGGCGTCGGAGATAACCGGCGAGGCCAATTCCATCTGCCGGACCGGCAACCGAGAATCCTCCGACTGATGACTCGGGACTGTCATCGTTCACTTCCGCGTTCGGGACTGGCTGCCGGAATCCGCCCGGTCTGCCAATGTACGTCGTCAGCGACATCGCCCCGCCTTCGCGATACGGATCAATCGGCGGGTTGGTGACCTCGGCAAATGTCTGCTGCAAATATTTGAACAGCGTCGGATGATGACTGGAAAAGATGGTGAGCACGCGGTCGTAACCCATCGATCCGAGCGGCTCCTTCTTCAGCTTGGCCATGTCCTTGACGAATACGGCCCGTTCGAAGTCCCAGCCGACTCCCTGAAGGAGATGGTCCAGGGTCCAGCCGCGGTCGGCGAGCATGGCGCCGACTTGATCGTCGATCTGCGTCGTGAAGTCGAATCCTTCGGGAACCAGAATCTCGGTCCGGTTCACCTCCCGAATACTGCCCAACTCGGAATCGACTTCGTTCACGACTCGCCGCATGATCTGGTGATGGTCGAGCCGCTCGCCGGACTCGGTGTCGAGGGCGATCATCTGGCCGGGCTGAAGTTGACCGCTGGCGACGATACTCGCCGGATCGATTCCAAACACACCGGACTCGCTGGCGATGTACAGCCAGCCGCGCCGGTCGGCGCTCCAGCGCACCGGCCGCAGGCCCATGCGGTCGACTCCGCCGACCAGCACACGTCCGTCGGTTGCCAACAACCCGGCAGGTCCGTCCCAGGCGCACAGGCTGCCAAACGTCCGCCGGCAATAGCTGAATAGATCGACCGCGTCCTGGCCCCAAAACTCCGCTTCCGTGTCCCACACAGGCGGAACGCTGAGACGCAAGGAACGCAGTAGGCTCCAGCCACGCTCGATCATCAAGATGTTCGAGCCATTCGTCGAGGCTGGCGGAATCGCTCGATCTTGGGCGTCAACAGGTCGCCGCCCGGAATCGGCGGTTGCAAGCCCCGCGAGTAGGCGTGAACGGCATTTCGGTTCGTCCGGATCGTGTTGATCTCGCCGTTATGACACGAGTAGCGGAACGGCTGACCGAGCGACCAGTTCGGATAGGTGTTGGTCGAATAGCGACGATGGAATATCGCGATTCCGGATTCGAAATCGTCCCGATTGATGTCGGCATAGAACTGCGACGAACTGCGGCGATGTGGCCAGAGCTTTATAACTCACGAGCCGAGCCGACAGCGACGGCATGTAAACGTTGAGACCTGCCGCGAGGAATTTGTGACGTAGAGTCGAGTCGTCGGCGGTAAAGGAATGCTTCAACCTCGGCGACCGGCGCACTGACAGCGCAACAACAGCTGCTCGATCGAGCCCGGGCGAACATCGCGTGCCCGTTGGGAAAGCGCTTCCTCGTTGGTCGGGACGGAACGCCAGCCGAACCAATGGATCGGCCCATTGGCAAGAACCGATTGGACGAGCGACTTGGCTTCGTCGATCTTGGTTTGATCGGTGTCCAAAAAGAAGAAGACACCGATCGCCAGACGATCTTCCGGCTTGAGATACCGGGCCTGGTCGAACTTCAGGCGTTTGGCTTCTTCCTTGAAAAATGCCTGCGGAATCTGGCAGGTTAGACCGGCGCCGTCGCCAGCGTCGCCACAGATACCGCCGCGGTGTTCGAGAGCTTTGAGAGCCGTCAGGGCTTTGCGAACGACCTCGGCAGTCGCTTTGCCATCTTTGGCCGCAACCCCGCCAATGCCGCAGGCGTCTTTACCCACGTCGTCCGTGTACAGGAGTTGCCCCGAGCGAATCAGCGCTAGGCCCTCGTTCATCTCCGTCCTTCCTCCCGAGCGGTATCTCAAGGATCACATTCCGACATGCGTGCCGGAACTGCAAACAGCATTAGTTTTACCGGTGATGTGGTGTATTACAAGCTTACTGCTATCCGGAACTTGTGGAAAATTGGAGTTCGATGGCAAAATCTGCCGCGAATGTTCAAGTTAGAGGGGGTTCTCGGGAATTGGGTTCGGATTCGCCGATCAACATACATGGACAATAGCCCAGGCGAGCCCGGTTGCGTGAGCACCGGGAGCGCTCGCAGCTTCCAGACTCTTCGAACGATGACAATGCGATCGGCCGCCACGATCCCGGCGCTGACGTAACCGGGCTCGCCGGTTCTGATGCCGCCGAAGTGGCGGCGACCGTCTGCTTTCAGTTGGGCACCCGAACTAGAGCTATGACTTCCATCCCCCGGACGCACTCCTCGGCCGGAACGCACAGCGGCTGAGGGATGTCCCCTTTGATCGGATGCAAGCGAACAATTAGTCGGTTGCCAGCGTCCGGTACCACTTTGCCCCGGAACTTTCTGGTGGGTTCACTCACCAGAACGAGATCCACGTCAAGAGCACCCGACGGCCGGGCCCGTGCAGCCTCGCGGACCCGGGCCTCCTCGTCCGGCAAGGCGGCGAGTTCAATCTGCCACTGACCCGCCGCAGGTGCTTGGCGGTCCTCGCCAGTCCAGACCAAGGTTCCAGTGAGTTGGAGCTTGCGGTCGGCAACGAATGCGTACCAACACAGCGTTGCCAACACGACCGTGCCGAGAAGGGTCAAACTTGCTCTGCGCCATCGCCGCCCCCGTCTTTGCGACATAGCTCTGTCCCCACTTCTATTAGCCGCCGAAAATCCAGTTGAGCTGATCCCGCCTTTAACGGCTCTAACCAAAGTCATCGAATTTCGAGGCGGGAGTCGGCTCAATCCGCTCCTTCGGCGAAATCTGCAACCGCAGCCCCCGGTTCGATCTCGATGTATTTGTGCGATTCGTCGAATCCCATCCATCGTGTTACGGCTTGCGGTGGAAGCAATGACTCCCAGTCTATCTCTTCCCGCGATCGAACCGGCTTTGGCAAGAATAGGGCAAAACCCCATAAATCTTGCTCTTGATCATCACACATCCACACCCTTCCCAGAATCCGGGGCGGCGACTGATCGACAAGGTATTGTTGTGGAAGGAAACCGTCGCACCACCAATACCGAAGGCGTCGCTCCCGCAAGCCCTGGAACTCGGGCTCGAGTCGAAACTCTAGACGGAGCCAGTATTCGGCCTCGGTCAACGATCGCCTCCACTGCCGAACGCAAAGGACCCAATCCAGCGTGTCCGCGGCGTGAGCCTTCGCGTGTGTCCACGGCTTGGTTCGCGAAGCACGCCGCATTGGTTCTTGTTGAACTAACCTGAGCTAGATCCGCCACTCAGGCCACGGGGCCTCTGCGGATTCCACCGCTTTCGTGGTTTTCCCGCGACTCATTATCCCCTCGGGTTGGCGATTCGCAAGCACTTTTTCGCGAGTCTCTTTGACGCCTGGTGGCGTGTTTGGAGTCGTCTCAGCATTGATCGGCTCGCTTTTTGGCCGCCAGCACGCACGTACCGCGGCGACCTACAACTTCGCCGTTGACGATTCACTACTGGACCGTGAAAGGCAAGACGGTAGGTCGGGACCGTCTGCCCGTGGGGCAGGCTTCCAGCCTGCCTTGGAGGCCGGGCAGGCTGGAAGCCTACCCTACGGGCAAAACGGCCAGTGCCACTGGTCCATTGCACCTGGGCCGACGGTTCAAGGCGAGCGTCGACCCGTCAGGCCGACGTGGGCTTCACCCATGGAATGAGCGCATCCCCGGCGCAGAGTCCACGTCGGCCTGACGGCTCGACGCTCGCCTCTGCTGAGCAATTCGATGCAATAAACAGGTAGTGCCCGTTGAGCCGCTTGAATCGTGCGTGTCGCCGATTGAAAAGGAATTGATGTTAGTTGCTCCCCTCGACGGGCGGACCTGCGCCGCCTGGGAAGCCAGGCCCAAACTTGAATATCCGTCTTTGCCGCTCTAATCGGAACATCCGGCCAAACCGTTTGGTCCTCGTTTGATGATCGGGCTTTCGGCGTATAGCCACGAGTGCCGATACCAGCCGCGATCGGAATCCCGGAGGGACGGGCCATGCGGCTTGAGATGCGTATGCGGACTCTATTGCTTCTGGCCGCTTTGTTGCTGGTCGCCGCGACGTCGAACGCCCAGGATTTCTTTCCCGGCCCGACGGTCTACGCGCGCATGGAGGGCCTGCTGTGGACCATTCAAGACGCGCCGCTGCCATTCCCTCTTTTGACATCGACGGATGGGAATGCCATCGGCACCGTCGGTGATGCGAACACGCGCGTCCTGCTTGGCACACAGGCGCTCGACCTCGGAGTTCGCAATGGCAGCCGATTTACGGCTGGCGCCTGGCTTGATCCGGAAGAATCGTATGGCGTCGAAGGCAGCTTGTTTTCTCTGGATCGATTCGGCACAACGCGCTCGTTCACCGATGGCTCGGGCACGCGACGGCTGGCGATTCCGTTTTTCGACGCCGCGGCCGGCGTGCCTTCGGCCTATGTCTTGTCGGCCCCCTCGACGATGACGCCGCCCCGTACCATCTTCATTCCCGATCGGGAGGGCACAATTACCATTCCCGGGGTCGTCATCCCCGGAGCGAGTGCAATCGTCGGCTATAGCACGCGCAGCCAGCTCCTCGGCTACGATCTGAACGGAATGATCGGCGCGAGCGGGGACGGCCCCTTCCGAATCGAATTGCTGGGCGGCTATCGCTATCTCCGACTCAGTGAGGATCTACTGCTTTTGGCCCAATCCACGAGCCAGCCTGCCAGCAGCAACGTCTTTATCACAAGCGATTCGTTTTCAACGCGCAACAGCTTCTACGGCGGGCAAGTCGGCGCTCGCGTCGCGTTTGACGGGGGAGTCGTTTTCGCGGATGTGACGGGCAAGTTCGCGGCGGGCCCGATGACGCAGCAAGTCGACGTCGCGGGCTCGTTCCTGACAACCGCATTCGATCCGGCCCATGCTCCGAGCGTGTTTCCCAGCGGGGTATTCGTGCAACGCACCAACGGCGGGACCACGACATCGACGCAGTTCGCGGTCGCATCCGAATTGCAAGCGAATGCAGGTATTCAGTATGGTCCTGTGCGAGCGTTCCTTGGGTATTCGTTCTTGTACGTCACAAGCGTCGCTCGGCCCGGCAACCAGATTGATCCATCGATCAATCCCAATCAAAGCGAAGCGCTGCTCCGAACCGCAAACCCGCCCGGGGTCGGCAATGGGCCACTCGCGCCAAGTCGACCCGTGGCCTCCTCCAGTTTCTGGGCCGAGGGCATCAATATTGGCATCGAAGTTCGATACTAAGCGCCAAACTCACGTAATCGCCCGAATGATGCCACGCAATTGCACAACAGCACGAGCCCGATGGCTCAGCGCTTGTTTGACCCGCCAACTGAGTTCCCCAAATGTGCGATGATATTCTGGTATCTCGAAAAGCGGGTCGTAGCCGAAGCCGCCCGAACCACGCGGTTCTTTGACGATAACTCCGTGGCATCGCCCCTCGGCCACTCCTTTGATTTCGCCGTCCGGGGCCGCCAACGCTGCCACGCAGACGTAGTAAGCAACTCGTCGATCGTCGGGTAACGGCGACAGCTCTGCCAGGAGTTTCTGGTTATTCGCGGCATCGTCGCCGTGCGTGCCAGCGTAACGTGCCGAGTAAACTCCCGGCCGCCCCTTGAGCGCCGGCACGACGAGGCCGCTATCCTCGGCGAGCACCCATTCCGCGGTGCCCTTCGCGTAGGCCGTCGCCTTCAGTCGTGCGTTCTCCTCGAATGTCTGGCCGGTTTCCTCCACGTCGGCGAGGTTTGGCCATCCAGAGAGATCAACCAACTCTATCGGCAGGTCGCCAAGCAAATCTTGCAGTTCCAGCAGCTTCTTCTTGTTCCGCGATCCGATGACGAGCCGGCGCATGAGTCGATCCTCCCGTATTCAACACCAACCTATCAACTATGAACCCTAGCGAGTTAGTAGTCGATTGCAGTACAAATGCACGGCAATGGCGAGCGTCGAGGCGTCAGCCCGACGTGGGCTTCGCCCCTGAATTGAGCGCATTCGTATCCGAGGGGCCGAGCCCACGTCGGGCTGACGCCTCGACGCTCGCCGTTGCCTGCCAAATCAGTTGCTATAGTGCTCCCGTCATCTTTGATACATTGGACGGACAACGTAGCGGAGGTCGCCAGACTATCGACCGAGCCGAGCCAAGATCGGAAGTCTGGCGACGTCTGGCGACTTCCGCTACTCCAACGTCGAGCTTGTTTCGCGAAACAAACTGCGCCACATTGGTTTTCGCGGATCGCAGGGGCATCGGTGAAGACACGAATAACCTTGGTCGCTCCAACACCTCGGTCGCGAGCCGAGTGATTTCGCGACCATTTGTAAAATCCTTCGGCCGCTAGCTGAATCCTTGGGCCGCCCCAAAGGGGCAGCCAGATAGCTTGGCTGCTTTCAGCACATGTGCAACGGGACTGTACTATATCTCCGACATCTCTTGCCCGGAGTAAAGCCATGATCGGCGTCCGCGCCAGTCTTGCGATGTTTCTGCTAAGCTGCCCGCTGGCCGTTGCCGCACCTCCATCTCCGCTCGCATTGACTCCTACCAGGGCACTTTGCAAAGTGGCCGAACTGGACGGGCGCGATTCAGAAGTTACCAAGGACGAGCGCAGATTGCTCGACGCGGCCAAGAACGGAAAATTTGACCGCATGTCTTTTACTGAAGCTTGTCTAATTGCGGGCGGGATAACCGACCCACGCGAACGCAAAAAGTACCTGGCCCGACTGGACTCGATCGAAGCCGACGCCCGCAAAGCAACTGCCGGGTCCAAATCAGTCGCCGAGGATGGGGCCCGATTACTTAAGTTCCTGCATGCGGGACCTATGGCGAAGGGTTACAAATCGAAACAAACTGACTTGCACATCCTGCTGGACACCGGAGAGTTCAACTGTGTCTCTTCCGCCGTACTCTACACGGTCATGGCGCAACGGCTTGGGATTGACGTTCGTGCCGTCGAACTCCCTGAGCACGTTTTCTCGATCCTCGCCACTCGCGACCGAAAGATTGATGTCGAGACGACTAGTAGCCTCGGATTTGACATGGATCCGAAGCGGCGAACTGGGCCGTCGAAGGCCAACCGGCCTACGAACAATCGACGAGAAGTCGGTCCGCCGGGCCTCGCCGCGATTATCGCGTACAACCATGGCGTGACTCTTGCCTCGCAAAAGCGGTTCCCCGAGTCCATCCGGGCAAATCTAATAGCGCTCGGCCTTGATCCGCACAACAAGGGTGCAGTGTCGAATTTGATTACGGACCTGCGCCTCTGGTCGCTGGAATTGGCGACGGCCGGGAAATACGAGAAGGCGATGGCTGTTGTCTCCGTAGGTCACGAACTAGTACCGAAAGATTCGAGGCTGCACGAGATCACGCGGGTGCTATGCGATGCCTGGGCAAGCGACTACATTGAGCGCCGAGACTGGACAGGCGCGGCTCAGGTTTACGCGCGGGGCCTGCGAGAATTCCCCAACGATAAGCTTCTTGCGTACAACCTGGCCGTCTATCGCGCGCGAATTCGCTAAATACCTCACCATCCTAGAAATCGCAAATTCTTCACGCTGTTCCTTTTCGTCACCGACCGCTGTAATCTAACAACATCCAGCCGATCTGCGCCTTTGTCGCCCCTGCCCCTTGGGGTTTCCGATGCTTTTTCGACACCTCCTATTCGTAATGGTTGCGTCTGTCCCCTCATCCGTTCGCGCGGAACGCAAAGTGGACTTCGATCGCGATGTGCGGCCGATTCTCGCTGAAAACTGCTACGCCTGCCATGGCCCGGACAACAAGGCGCGCAAAGCGGACTTGAAGCTGCATACCCGTGAAGGCGTGCTGAGTGTCGTCGATCTCAAGAAGCCGGCCGAGAGCGAGTTGCTGCGCCGAATCTTGACGGCCGACAAAGACGATCACATGCCGCCGGCAAAGACCGGCAAAGTCCTGAAGCCGGCGCAAATCGCGACGCTCAAAACCTGGATTGCCCAGGGAGCGGCCTACGAGAAGCACTGGGCGTTCATCGCCCCGAAGCGACCCCCCGTTCCCAAAGCGGGCGAAGGCTGGGCCCGCAACGCCATCGATCGCTTCGTCGCCGCCCGGCTTGAGAAAGAGGGATTGAAGCCATCGCCCGAGGCGGATCGTGCAACGCTCATTCGTCGGATCACGTTCGATCTCACCGGGCTGCCGCCCACGCCGCAGGAAGTGGACGCCTTCGTCAACGATCAATCGCCCGATGCTTACGCGAAAGTCGTCGAGCGCCTGCTCGAATCGATTCGCTACGGCGAGCGCATGGCGCTCGACTGGCTCGACGCCGCCCGCTATGCGGACACGAACGGCTATCACATCGACAACGGCCGCGATATGACCCGCTGGCGCGAATGGGTCATCGACGCATTCCACAAAAACAAGCGCTTCGACAAATTCACCATTGAACAGCTCGCCGGCGACTTGCTGCCGGGGGCAACTCTCGAACAAAAGATCGCGAGCGGTTTCAATCGCAACCACATGATCAATTTTGAAGGCGGGGCAATTCCGGAAGAGTACCACACCGCCTACATCGTCGATCGGGTCAACACCACGGCAACGGTTTGGATGGGACTGACGTTGGCGTGTACCCAGTGCCACGATCACAAGTACGATCCGTTCAAACAAAAAGAGTTCTACCAGCTCTACGCATTTTTCAACAACGTGCCGGAGCGCGGCCTCGACGGCAACAAGGGGAACGCGATGCCGTTCATCAAAGTCCCCACTTCGGACCAGGAGAAGCGGCTGGCGGCATTCCGAAAAGAAATCGCGGATACGGAAGCGAAACTCCGCGGCCCGCTCGCCGACGTTGATGCGGCCCAAGTCGCCTGGGAAAAGGAACCGGGCGTCGCCAAGACGCAATGGCGAGCGCTGCAACTGCAGAAATTGAGGTCAAAGGGAGGCGCCACGTTCAACACAGACAAGGACGGTTCCACAGTCGTTAGTGGCCCGAATGCGCCCACCGATACCTACACATTCAGTTTTCGCACCGACCTGCCCAAGCTGACCGCGATTCGCATCGAAGCATTGCCCGACGCCGAACTCAATGGCAAGGGGCCCGGTCGATCGGTGAACGGCAATTTCGTCATGACCGGCATTCGCATCAGCCTCGGCGACGGCCGCGATGCGAGACCGCTCAAAATCAGCCGTGCATCCGCGGACTTCAGTCAAAAGGAAGGCGGTTTCGACGTCAAGACTGTGCTCGGCAAAGGCCCCGGCTGGGCGATCGAACCCCAGGAGGGCAAGCCACACCACGCCGTCTTCGAGTTGGCTGAACCGGTCGCCGCAACAGGCAAGGACATCACCGTTCAACTGCAATTCAACTCGAGATTCGCCTCGCACCAATTCGGCCGATTCCGCGCCTTCGGCACGGATTCCGCGACGCCGCACGAAGCCTCCGGCATTCCCCCGAATGTTTCGGCCATTCTCAAGCTCGACACGGCGAAGCGAACCGCGGCGCAGAAAGCCGAACTGAGAGCATACTATCGCTCGGCCGTGAATGTGGCGGCGCGCAAGCTAACTTTCCACGTTGGCGAATTGAAAAAGCAAATGGCCGACGTGGAGCGAGCAATCCCCGACGCCATGGTCATGGAAGAAATGGCCAAGCCACGCGACACGTTTGTGCTGGTACGCGGCCAGTACGACAAGAAGGGCGAGAAGGTGAAGGCCGGCACCCCGGCGGCGTTGCCGCCCTTGCCCGCGATACCGCGAGCGGCGAATCGATTGGATTTGGCGAAGTGGCTGATGTCGCCCGAGCATCCGCTGACCGCACGCGTCACAGTCAATCGGCTCTGGCAAATGTTCTTCGGCACCGGCATCGTCAAGACGGTCGAGGATTTTGGCACGCAAGGCGAATACCCCACGCATCCAGAGTTGCTCGACTGGCTCGCCGTCGAGTTCCGCGACAGCGGCTGGGACGTGCGCAAGATGGTCACCATGATTGTCACGTCAGCGACCTATCGTCAATCATCCGTTGTGACCAAGGAGCTTTATGGGAAGGATCCGGAGAATCGTCTGCTGGCACGCGGGCCGCGGTTCCGCTTGCAAGCAGAATTCCTCCGCGATCAGGCTCTCGCGATCAGTGGCTTGCTCAACGGCGAGGTGGGCGGCAAGAGCGTGTCGCCGTACCAGCCGGCGGGCCTGTGGGACGAATTGATGTCGCGTGCTGACGGCGCCAATTGGACGGCTCAGAAGTATACCCAGAGCCACGGCAAGGACCTGTATCGCCGCACAATGTACACATTTTGGAAGCGTACCTGCCCGCCGCCGTCGCTGGCCACGCTCGATGCGCCGGATCGCGAAGTCTGCGTCGTCCGCCGCTCGCGCACGAACACGCCCCTCCAGGCGCTGGTCCTGATGAACGACCCGACCTATGTGGAGGCCGCCCGCAAGCTCGCCGAGCGCATGATGAAGGAGGGGGGAACAACGCCTGAGGAGCGAATCGCCTTCGCGTTCAAACTGGCGACGGCCCGCCTGCCGAGGGAGAAGGAAGTGGCTGTGTTAAGACGCGTCTTTCAGGCGCAAAAGGATCGCTATGCGAAAGACAAAGCCGCAGCCGAGAAACTGCTCAAAATCGGCGAGTCGCCACGCGACGATAAGCTGGATACCGTTGAACTAGCCGCGTGGGCGATGGTGGCGAATGCGATAATGAATTTGGATGAAGTGGTGACACGGAACTAATGATGGCGCAGGTGCGACTATGGAACGCTTCGACGCGACCGTACAAAGGGGCCAATTCATCTTGGATACGCCTGTCCATTTGCCCGACGGCACTCGAGTAACACTTGATATGGTGTCGCCCGTTGTTGAGTCGTTTGAAGATGCCGAGCGCGACTGGCCAACGACACAACAAGGAATTGAGCGAATGATTCGCGAGTTAGAGGCAATCGAGCCAGCCGTAATCACGCCTGAGGAGGAGCGCGAAATCGCCAGTTTCAGAGCGGCTTGTAAAGCGAAAGATATTGAACAGTTTCGTAGGCGAGCAGGTTTAAGCGACTAATGACTCTCAACTCGCCTCCGGAGTAATCGACATGAAGGCTCGATTTGTCATACTTATCGCAATGGCATCGGTTGCGATCGGCGTCGGGCTTGGCGTTGCTATGCAACCCAAGTTCGGCGATAAGCCACGCCCACAAATAGCGCACCGAGTGATTGACACGCAAACGCTGTCGCATTTTCTGGAATGTTACTGTCACGACTTCTCGATTCAAAAGGACGCAATCGCCGCATACACAACATGCGAGCTGCAAGTAGTTCCATCCGATCAGCGCGTCCAGACGATTTGGCGAGACAACAAGTTAATGTTGGACGATGATGGCAGTTACCGGGTAGTCGTTATGATGAAGCCATCCGATCACTCTAAGACCTTCAACGCTTCTCCCGACCTCGACATCTACTTCAACGGCATGACCCGGCCGATCGGCAACCCGTTTCTCGGCTTGTTGAAGGAGAAAGGAGTTGCGATTTTAAGGAAATCAAAGCTAACTGACGGAACGCTCATTCTTTTTGAGTGGGATGGCAAAACTGACGACGATCCAAAAGTGACAATTCGGCTAGTTTTCAAGTAAGGAATATCGGTGCCCTTTTAGAAGGTCACCAAGCGTATTTGGAGAAAGACCCGTGAATCGTGTTCAAGAACACCGTCTCCTTCAAACCCGTCGCCAGTTCTTCGGCCGGTCCGCGACCGGCATCGGCGTTGCAGCGCTCGCGTCGTTGCTGAACGAGGATCTCCAGGCCGCCGACGATCCGCTCAAGACGCACGGCGTATTGCCGAAGCTCCACTTTGCTCCGAAAGCCAAGCGGGTCATCTACCTCTTCATGTCCGGCGGACCTTCGCATATCGACCTGTTCGATTGGAAGCCACGGCTCAAGGAGCATTTCGGCCAGGACCTGCCGGCGTCCGTGCGCATGGGCCAGCGCATCACTGGCATGACATCGGGACAAAAGACGCTGCCGATCGCTCCATCGATGTTCAAGTTTGCTCAGCACGGCAAAGCCGGCACTTGGGTCAGCGAACTCTTGCCCAACATGGCCACCATCGCCGACGAGATGGCCGTCGTCACTTCGCTCAATACCGAAGCGATCAACCACGACCCAGCGACCACTTTCATTCAAACCGGCAGTCAACAGCCTGGCCGGCCAAGCCTGGGGGCCTGGCTTTCCTATGGCATCGGCAGCATGAGCAAGAACCTGCCGGCCTTCGTCGTGCAAATCTCGCAAGGCAGCGGCAACAAAACCGACCAGCCAATCTTCTCACGCCTCTGGGGCAATGGCTTCTTGCCGAGCGAGCACCAGGGGGTCCGCTTTCGTTCCGGCAAGGACCCCGTTCTCTATCTTTCAAACCCGGAAGGGGTGAATCGCGAAGGTCGTCGAAACATGCTCGACGCCGTCAGCGAATTGAACAAGCTGGCCGAGCAATCGTTCGGCGACCCGGAGATCAATACACGGATCGAGCAATACGAAATGGCCTATCGCATGCAGGCCAGCGTGCCCGAACTGACCGACCTGTCGAAGGAATCGAAGAAAGTCATCGAGGAAGTATGGCATCGACGACAAGGGCACCGATGGGGGATTCGCCCGCAATTGCCTGCTCGCCCGGCGAATGGTCGAACGCGGCGTGCGCTTCGTTCAACTCATGCACCGTGGATGGGATCAGCACGGCGCCTTCCGCAACAGATTCGCGGCCAGTGCAAGGACGTCGACAAGCCGGCCGCGGCCCTTGTGAAAGATCTGAAACGTCTCGGCATGCTCGACGACACGCTCGTGATCTGGGGCGGCGAATTCGGTCGCACGGTCTATAGCCAGGGGACATTGACCAAGGACAATTATGGCCGCGACCATCACGGCCGCTGCTTCAGCATGTGGATGGCCGGCGGCGGCATCGAAGCCCGGCATCACCTACGGCGAGACCGACGACTTCGCCTACAACATCGTGAAAGACCCGGTGCACATCCATGACTGGAACGCGACGATTCTCCGCCTGCTCGGCATCGATCACACCAAACTGACGTTCCGCTTCCAGGGCCGCGATTTCCGGCTGACGGATGTGCATGGTAACATAGTGAAGGGTTTGATCGCCTGACGAATGAGGAGAGGACATGAGCACTGCAGTTTTGAACGAGAAACTAATCCCGATCCTTGAATCGGCAACCGACCGCGTCGAGATACAGAACAAGAACGGCGAGACCATTGGCTACTTCGAGCCGGTGAGGGGGACGGGTTACGTTCGCCAGTCACCCTACCCCATCGAAGAAATTCGAGCGATACCGCGCGACAAGAGCAAGGGAATGTCACTTGAAGAGGCCCTGAAAAAGATCGGCGCCCAATGAGATACATGGAGATTTGGACCGACGCCGCGGTCGAAAAACTCGCCCAGGCGTGGCTAGATTGCGTTGATCGAAACCAGCTCACCACCGCAGCGCACGAAATTGAACTCGAATTGAGCGAAGATCCGGAAGCGGTCGGCCGCCCCGCATTTGACAACGTGCGTGAATATCTCCATCCCCCGCTCGGCGTGGAGTTCGAGGTCGTCGAAGCCGATCGCATCGTCTACATCTTGTCGGTCTGGCTGATAGCGTAGCGTTGACCGATCGCTAGCGTACGGAATACCACCACGAGGTCGTCAGTGTCTCAAGTAATCGACAACGAATGCGCTTGAGTTTGCACCTCCAATGCGACGAGTCATCCGGTAGAATCGAATCACTTCGGAATCGCCGCCGACCCACCGAGGCTCGCCGTGTTCCACTCGTTTGCCGAACTCTCGCGTCGCCGACTGTTGCAGGCAGGAGCCGCCGGCTGTCTCGGAATGCTGCCGCGAGCGAGCTGGGCGAGTAACGCGTCAAAGCCGATCCGCTCGTGCATCCTCATCTTCTATTACGGCGGACCGAGCCATCTCGACACCGTCGATCCGAAGCCGAATGCGCCTGCCGAAGTGCGTGGCGAATATCGCACCATTCCGTCGTCGGTTCCGGGCATTCGCGTCTGCGAGCATCTGCCGCGAACCGCGAAGCTCATGGATCGCATCGCCGTCATCCGCAGCATGCACCACCCGATGCGGAATCACAACTCAGCAGCCGCCGAAGTGTTCACCGGCCGCACTCCCGAAGGGGGCGACCAGGAGTTGCTCACCGACGATCCCCGGGGAATGCCCAACCTCGGCTCCGCGGTCTCATTCGCGCTCGGCAAGCGCGCCCATGTGTTGCCCTACGTCGCGCTGCCCTACACGCTCTACAACGTGGTGCAGCTTCCGGGACAAACCCCCGGCCTACTCGGCGGCGCGTTCGATCGCTTCCAGGTCGAACGTGATCCGAGTTCGACCGATTTCCATGTCGATGCCCTGGAAAGCCACACGGACCTGCGCGATCGGGCGGCCTTGCTTCATCAGCTTGATCGCGATCGCTTGCCCGGCCCGGCAGTAAGAGCGGGCGCTATCGCGATCGGGCGCTGCGCTTGGCGACGTCGCCGGACATTGCCAAACTCTTCGACATGTCGAAGGAAGCGGAGCAAGTCCGCGATCGCTATGGCAGGCATCGGCTCGGCCAGAGCATGCTGCTGGCCCGCCGACTCGTCGAAGGGGGGGTGAACTTCGTCGCCGTTTATGACGGGCAGCGCAATGGCCAGGATGCCAACTGGGACAGCCACGAGAAACTCTTCCCCCGTCACGGCCAACTCATTCCGCCCAACGATCAGGCATTGTCCGCACTCATTGAGGACCTCGAATCGCGTGGCCTGTTGGAATCGACGCTCGTCATCGGCACGGCTGAATTTGGCCGCACACCCAAGATCAACAAGTCCGCCGGCCGCGACCACTGGCCCGATTGTTTTTCCGTCGTGCTCGCCGGCGGCGGCATTGTCGGCGGCGCGAGCTACGGGGCCAGCGACAAGATCGGCGCCTATCCCGAGATCGATCCGGTCTCGCCGGCGGACCTCGCGGCGACAATCTTCTGGCGCTTCGGCATCGATCCGGAGACAGAAGTCAAAGATCAAACTGGCCGGCCCTTCCGGCTAGCCAACGGCGAGCCGATTCGGCGGTTGTTTGGTTAGAAAGGCATGGACACGGATCAGACGGATTCTTCGGATGAACGCGGATCAAGCAATTGAATTCGGCGTTGTCTGATCCGCGCAAGTCCGTGTGTTCCGCGTCATCCGTGTCCCTGCTTTTGTTGCGAGACTGGTCATGTTGGGCATACGTTTGTCCCTGATGGTGCTCATCGGTGTGGTCGCTTCCTCGCGGGCCGAGCCCCTGCGCGATGTCATCGACTCGCGTGTTCGCCAGGCATGGACGCGCGAAAAGATTACGCCCGCCAAGCCCGCGAGCGATGCCGAATTCCTCCGCCGCGTTTCGCTCGATCTCATGGGCGAAGTGCCCAATTACGAGGAGACCGTCGCATTTCTCGATGACAAAGACTCCGCCAAGCGCGCAAAGCTCATCGACAAGCTGCTCGCCGACCCGCGGTATGCTCGCCATCAGGCCGACGTGTGGGACATGATCCTCTTCGGCCGTCGCCCGCCCGGCTACGACACCGACAAGCGCGCTGGCTTTCGCGCCTGGCTCGTATCGCGCTTCGAAAAGAACATCCCCTACGACGAATGGGCCCGCGAACTGTTGAGGGCCGACGGGGACAGCGTCAACAACGGCGCCCTCTACTACGTGCAATATCGCAATGCCCCCGAGGACGCGATCCAGGCGATCTCGCAGACATTTCTCGGCATGCAACTCCAATGCGCTCGCTGTCACAATCATCCCTACGAGAAGTGGAAGCAGAAGGAGTTCTTCGGCATGGCCGCGTTCCTTGCCCGCCTCCAAGTCGTCACCGTTGGCAAGAAGGGAAACCAGACGGTCTACGCAATTGGCGAGAAGAACATCGGCGAGGTCAAATTCACCGGCCCAGCCAAGGACGCCAAGCCCGGCGACAAGGGCGTGCCCGTGAAGCCCAAGTACCTACTCGGCGACGAACTGAACGAGCCGCCGTTGCCCAAGGACTTCAAGGAAGTGAAGTTCGTCAATAACAAGCCGCCGCCCAAGCCGAAGTTTTCCCGCAAAGACGCATTGGCCGACTGGATCACGCGTGCCGACAACCCATTCTTTGCTCGCGCGATCGCCAACCGCATGTGGGCCCAATTCATGGGCCGCGGGCTCGTGCATCCGGTCGATAACTTGAGCCCGTCGAACGTGCCGAGCCATCCGGAATTGCTCGATTCGCTCGCCAAGGAAATCGTCGCCCACAAGTTCGACCTGAAATGGCTGATCCGCGAACTCGTCAGCAGCAAGACATACCAATTATCCTCAGCGGGCACCGGCGAAGCGATGCCGCAATGGTTTCAACATGCCCGATCACGGCCGCTCTCCGCGGAGGAGCTGATCGAATCGTGGCGGGTCGTGACCGGCTACGCCGAGAGCGAGAAGGCAAGTCCCCACAAAGGGGATAAGGGCCGCTACCGGCCGCTCGGCGAATACGTGGTGCATTTCTTCGGCACACCGAACACCGGCACCGGCGACTTCCAGGGCGGCCTGCAAGAACACCTCTACCTGAACAACGGGCCGATCGGCCAGATGATCAACGTGAAGGGCGGTATCGCGGAGTACATCGGCGACGCCAAGAAGCCGGATCGCATCGAGCGCTTATTCCTGACAACGCTCAACCGCCGGCCGACGCCAGAGGAGGTGAAAAGGTTCTCCGCGTTCCTCGATGGCAAGAACTCGCCCAGCGACGCGGTGTGGGCGCTAATTACGTCGAGTGAGTTTCGGTTCTGCCATTGAGAAGGATCGGCATGTCAGATTGGTGCCCGACCGCTGTCGATGTTAGAATTGTCAGTGGAGGGATATCGAATGAGCATTCTCGGGCGCGTTCAGAACGGGGTCGTCATCTTGCAGAATTCGACCATCCTCCCCAACAACACATTGGTCGAGGTTAGGCCACTTGAGGACAAAACCGGAATAGCCAAGGCCCTGATTGGGGTGATGGAAGGAGAGCCGCACCTGATGCCGGACGACATCGCGGCATTGAATGAAGCGATCGCTGGAGGTGAACGCCCTGCGCCGCCGATCGATCCCTTTGGGCGTGACTTCGATAACGCGTGATGTCCCCGCTGTATCTTTTCGATACGAACATTGTCAGCGCACTGATGGCTGACAACCCCAAGGTAAAGAGCCGATTGGCTGCTCAGCCAAGCGTCGTGACTTGTTCGATTGTTCAGGGCGAAATCCGCTATGGGTTGGAAAGGTTGCCGATCGGAAAGCGGCGATCCGATCTGGAAAACAAAGCGACCTTTGTCTTTTCCACGTTGCCTGTCGAACCTGTCACTCAGGCGGCGGGTGACGTCTATGGCCGGATTCGAAGCGCGCTCGAAATGCAGGGAGCAAGCCTTCCCGACAACGATCTCTGGATTGCGGCGTCAGCGCTTTCTTTGGGTGCGATTCTCGTGAGCAACGATCAAGCGCTGCGACGTGTGCCGGGGATTAGTGTTGAAGATTGGACTGTGTAGGGTACGCGACGTTCCTCGATGGCAAGAACTCGTCAAGCGATGCGGTGTGGGCACCGATTACGAGCAGCGAGTTTCGGTTCAATCATTGAAGAGAATTGGACGGGATTAACAGGATCAACAGGATAGAAAGCAAAACGGCACGCGATCTTGGTTCTTCAATCCTGTTCATCCCGTTAATCCCGTCAAAAATGGAGAAAGTCCCTTGCATCGTCGACTGGATGAAAATACTGGAAGAGCGGCTGGCACGTCCGCATGGTCGAGGGCATCGGCTCGAATTCGGCCATTGTTAGCCAGAAGGAGCAGATAATCGCTCTGACATGACACAGAATGAGACGTTTTGACACACCAAAAAAAGATGTTACCCGCGTGTCAGCGTTCCAATTGTCCGGTAATGTCTAATTTTGGCCAATAAGGCGGCAGATTGAGCGATCGATCGAGCCGGGCGTGCCGATGGGCAGGCACGATCGAATCCGACCGCGGCGAGCGATTATTCCCGACCACGCTCAATCGCCGGCCGGCGTCGTAGGAAGTGAAAAAGTTCGCGGGGGTTTTGGATGGGTGGTATCTTTTTGGAGTGATTCCATGCGTCGGACGTTGTTCATCCTTTGCCTCGCGTTCACTTGCACCGCCACCGCCGACCCAAGGAAGGATCCGATAAAGGATGTTCTTTCAAAGCTTAGCGGCGAATGGAAACAAGAATCATGTTCGGTACTTCGCGGGGCGAACGAGTTGATAAACGAGAAGGAGATGCAGATCGAATTCCGCGGAAAGATGATCACGTTCTGGACGGGGGAAGACAAGGGTAACGGAGACAGCTTTCTGGGCTTGGTTGTGTCCGCTGACATCGCGCTCAAACCGAGCAAGACCGTCTCACACATCGACTTGACGCTTAAATGGCGCGATGAAGACCAGAAGCGGTTGGGAATCTACAAGATTGAGGGCGATTCCCTGACGATCTGCTGGGGGCAAATTCGACCGACGAAATTCGCCTGCGGCGACAAAGTTGGAGAGGGTTCTTTCCTCGCGGTCTTCAAGCGGAATAAACGGTAGTCGGCAGGTCTTCGCAGTTACTTCGGAGTCAGTCATGCGTTCGTTTTCCCATTCATCCGACCACCTCTCCCGCCGCCAACTCATGAAGGGTGCCCTCGCCACCGCCGGCGGCTTTGTCATGAACTGGGGCGGGCTCGTCAATTCTCCGGTGCTTGCCGCCGAGGCGAAGAAGGCACGCAAGCACTGCATCCTCCTCTGGATGAACGGCGGAGCCAGCCAGTTTGAGACGTTCGATATGAAACCGGGCCGGCCCACCGGCGGGCCGTTTCGGCCGATCCACTCGAACGTCACGGGCATTCAGGTCTGTGAGTTGATGCCGAAGATGGCTCGGCAGATGGACAAGGTCGCCGTCATTCGGTCGATGCGCACTTCGGAAGTCGATCATCCGGGCGGCATCTATCTCATGCACACCGGCTATCGGCCCGCGGCCAACGTGCGCTTCCCGGAGATCGGCGCCATCGTCGCCAAGTATCAGGGGATCGATAACGCCGACCTGCCCAATTTCGTCAAGGTCTCATCGCAAGGCGATGCCGGGGCCGGATTCCTCGGGCCGAAGTATCAGTCGTTCGGCATCGGCAGCGAAGGCGGACTGCCGCCGTTCTCGATGTCGAACATGGATGCCGCGAAAGAAGCGAAGCGGAACGAGCTGCGCGAGTTCGTCGAGGACCAGTTCGCCGCCGCGACGAAGAGCGAAGTCGCCAAAATGCACCGCGAAGCCTACGAAGCCGCCCGGCGACTGCAACGCGCCCGCAATGCTTTCAAAATCGACGCCGAGTGGGCCAAGTATCGCGATCTCTACGGCGACAGCGAGTTCGGCAAGCGCTGCCTGCTTGCTAGAAAGCTCGTGGAGTCCGGCGTCGCCTTCGTCGAGGTCGGGCAATCGAGCTACGACTCGCACGCCGACAATTTCCAATGGCACCGCGGCCTCGTTCCGCCGATGGAACACGCCTGGGCGGGGTTGCTAACCGATCTGAAGGAACGGGGGATGCTCGACAAGACGCTGATCGTCTGGACCGGCGAAATCGGCCGCACGCCGCAAATCAACAACCGGGCTGGCCGCGATCACTTTGTCCGCTGCTGGACGACGGCCCTTGCCGGCTGCGGCATCAAGGGCGGGCAAGCCTATGGAGCAAGTGATGCCGACGGCAAGGAAGTGAAGGACAACCCGGTCCACGAAGGCGACTTCTTCGCGACGATCTACAAGGCCCTCGGCATCGATCCGACTATCGAGAACTACGCCGGCGTGCGACCGGTACCGCTGGCGCCGTTTGGGTCGAGGGTTGTCAAAACGCTGTTGTCGTAGCAATGGCGAGCGGAGCGGCGTAAGCCGCCCGATGCTGACTATCGGGCGGCTTACGCCGCTCCGCTCGTATGGAGTCAGAATGCCATTCAACCCCGCCAAATCGAAGCTC
Organism: uncultured Gemmataceae bacterium; assembly: GCA_963773845.1. Taxonomy (GTDB): domain Bacteria; phylum Planctomycetota; class Planctomycetia; order Gemmatales; family Gemmataceae; genus SIAJ01. Next base: position 87,851 of record CAVZCU010000009.1, on the reverse strand, counting down.
CTCTACCAGCTCACCTTCGAAGGCTCATGGCCGACGGCCGTTGCGTTCTTCGGCAAGCGGCTTGCGGCGGCGAATCAGCTTGGGCAGATCTTCGTTTGGGACCTGCCCGAGAAGCAGCCGGCATTCAAGGCCGACCCCAAGAGCGAACGCACAGCGCCGAACGTGTGGCCGGCACGGCAACTCGTTGGTCATACAAACGAAGTCACCCGGCTCGTCGCCACGCGGAATGGCCATTATCTTCCTTCGGCGAGCCTCGATCGCACCGTCCGTGTCTGGATGGCGGATGCGAAAGTCGCCGATCCGGCGGAAGTAATTCTCGATGTCGACACACGTCGGCGCGAAGCTCGGCGACGAGGGAAAAAGGAGGCGGATAAAGCACCGGGCATTCGCATCGATACCCAGGAGCAATGCGAAGTATTCAAGGGCCACAAGGAGTGGGTTTACGCGCTCGGTCTGAGCGGCGATGGCAAAGAGGTCATCAGCGGTGATGCCGCTTCCCAGGTTTTGGTTTGGGATCTGGCGACCAGGAAGATCCGCGCGAAATGGTCGGGGCATCCGTGGAATTGGATTGTGTCGGCCTCGATGTCGCCCGATGGCGAGACGGCCCTGGTATCCGAATATCGCTACAAACGCGATGATTTCGATATCCCCGCTCCCGGCCTCAAACTCTGGGACACGGATACCGGCAAGGAAAAGCTCGACATCCTCAAAGTGCAGTTCCCGAAGTACAAGCCGAACGATCGCAGCTACGGGGCGGCACAGGTGTGGCGTAAGTTTGTCGCCAACGGACTGATTGCCACGGCATGGTCTCCCGATGCAGAACTCGTCGCCGTCGCTCAAGGAGGCGAAACGGAAAAGGGCCAAGCCCATCTGATCGATGCCAAGACCGGCAAGCTCACACGCACTGTCTCCGGTCATTTGAATGGCGTGACCGATGTGCTGTTTACGGAGGATTGCAAGCACCTCATCTCCGTCGGCCGCGATACTTGCGTGCGCATCTGTCAGGTGAGTGATGGCAAGGAAGTCGCTGTGCTCGGCGCGCCAAGGGGCGGGCAATTCAAGGATTGGCTGAGTGCGGTGGCACTTTCTAACGATGGGCGTTACCTCGCCGCGACGGACATCGCGGGCCTGGTAGATGTCTGGGAAATCGGCTAGGCGATCCGGTAGAGTAATACCCATGAGCAAGTCGCTGCAGAAATTCATCGGGAATGGGTTGTACACCATCGCGGAGGCGGCCCTGTACGCTCGCGTCAAGGACGGCCTTTTGCGCCGCTGGCTTTTCGGCTCCGACGAGCGACAGGCAGTCTTCGATCCGCAATTCGGGTCGCAGGAAAAGCTGGTGAGCTTTCTCGATCTTGTCCAGACTCTCGCGATCCGTGAAATCCGGCTGATGCACAACGTACCGCTGTCGAAGTTTCGGCAAGCCATCCGGAAGGCTCGCAAAGAGTACCAGGTTGACTACCCGTTCGCCCGTCAGCATTTCACTTACCTGCTGGGCAAGGAGCTAGTGATCAAGCTGGCAGACGAGAAATACGTCGAAGTGTCGGGCAAACACGCCGGCCAACCTCTTCTGACCGGAATCGTCGAAATGTACTTGAAGGAGTTGACGTTCAGCGGGTCCGGCCTGGCATCGAGCTACAACATCTTCACGAGCCAGGATCGAGTGCCCATTGTCATGAATCCGGAAAGGCGATTCGGTGAACCGCTCTTGCCGAGCGGGTATTCGGCAAAGTGCATTTGGGATGCGATCAAGGCCGAGGGAGGAATCGAAAACGCCGCCAAGGCCTATGGAATCCACAAGGAGGAGGTGGAGGCCGCTTATCGGTTGTTCGACCACCTGGGAGCCACGGTCGCTTGAACTCACCGCCCCGATTCTTGTTCGACGAATGTTTGAGCAAGCCGTCCATGCTGGAGTTGCAAACGCTGATCCCTATCCCTCGCGAATTCAAGCACATCACCGACATTTTTTCTCAGGGCGTCTCCGACAGCGACTGGGTGCCTCAAATTGCGAAAGACGGGAGATGGATTGTGATCACTGCCGACCGAGCGCGACGCGGCAGCAGGAAGGGTGGCAAGTTGCCACGGCTTTGCCTCGAATTCAAACTCACGCACGTGCTGCTCAGCGGAACTTTGCATGGCAGTCCAACGGCGGTGAAGCGCGATGCCCTACTGGAAAAATGGGGTTCAATCTCTCGCCTGGACGAGGAAACGCCTGGATCGCGATTCAAGTTGCGATACAGAACCACGAAAGGGACCGCGAACGTTAATCGGCTCGTGTTTGAGCGATGTCCAATCTAGCCGCGGTCGAACTACCATGAATCCACGCGTCTTCATCGTCCTGCTTATCTCACCGGTCGCAGTGCTTGCCGCCGAGCCGACTTCGCCGGCGCCGTTGCCCGCCGACAAGGCCGCCAAGCAGATGAAACTGCCCGAGGGCTTTCACGCCAGCGTGTTCGCAAGCGAGCCGGATGTTGTGCAGCCGATCTCCTTCTGCATCGACGATCGCGGCCGACTGTTCGTGGCCGAGGCGATGAACTACGGCGATTGGAAGCCGACCGGCCATGACCGCATCATCATCCTCGAAGACACGAAGGGCGACAGGCCACGCCGACAAGCGCACCGTCTTCTACGAGGGTTTCAATTACATCACTGGGCATCGAAGTCGGGTTCGGCGGCGTGTGGGTGATGTCGCCGCCGGGTCTTTACTTCATCCCCGATCGCGACGGCGACGACAAGCCCGATGGCCCGCCGCAACTCCTATTCGATGGCTTCGGCTACAAGGAGAGCCGGCACAACCTGGTGAACGGCTTCACCTGGGGGCCGGACGGCTGGCTCTATGGCGGACATGGACGAACGAGTCCCTCCGACGTCGGCCGGCCCGGCACGCCTGCCGCCAAGCGCATCCATTGCGATGGCGGCGTCTATCGCATCCATCCAACGCGGCTCGTCTTCGAGAACTTCGCCGACGGCACGACCAATCCGTGGGGCGTCGATTTCGATCAATATGGCCAGTGCTTCGTCTCGAATTGCGTGAACCCGCATCTCTTTCACGTGATCCAGGGCGGACATTACGAGCCGTGGCGGAATCGGCCGAGTAGCCAGTACGCCTACGAACGCATCCCGACGATCGCCGATCACTTGCACTATGCCGGCAAGGATTTGAAAACCTCCGTGGGCACGGATGCGACGCTGGCGCTCGGCGGCGGCCACGCCCATTGCGGTGTGCTTGTGTACAAGGGGGGCCAGTTCCCGGATGAGTTTCGCAATGCCATCTTCATGTGCAACATCCATGGCCATCGCATCAATCACGACATCCTGAAGCGCGTCGGCTCCGGCTACGTCGCGAGCCACGGCAAGGACTTTGCCATTTCCGCCGACCCGTGGTTCATGGGCGTGACGTTGCGAACCGGCCCCGACGGCAGCGTCTTCGTCTCCGACTGGAGCGACACCGGCGAATGCCACACCTACAAGCCAAACACAAAGACGGGGCGCATTTACAAGATTGAGTACAAAGGCGAGCGGAGCCGCGTAAGCGGCCCGATGAAGTCGCTCGACCTGGCAAAGCGGACCGACATGGAACTGGTCAAATTGCAGCTCGATCCCAACGATTGGTACGCACAACATGCACGAAGGGTTTTACAGGAGCGGGCGGCCAACAAGAGTTGGAATGGCGAGAGCGTGCACGAACGTCTGGCCGGCATTATGAACTCGGTGAAAGCGGACGTGCCCGAGCGACTCCGCGCGCTGTGGGCACAGCACGTTACCAGGGTTCCCGGTTCGACGAAGGAGGACAACCTCCATTTATCCAGCCTCTTGTTGGACGAGAGCGAGTATGTTCGCGCTTGGAGCATCCAATTGCTTTGCGAGGGGGGCGATCCGGGCGACGTCGTGCTGGCCAAAATGGCCGTGTTGGCCACGGACGACCCTTCGCCCGTGGTACGCCTGTATCTGGCCGCGGCTCTTCAACGGCTCCCATTGGATAGCCGGTGGCCCATCGCCAAAGAACTGCTGTCGCACGAGAAGGACGCGAGCCGATCGAACCTGCCGCTCATGGACTGGTATGCCATCGAGCCGCTTGTTCCATCCGACCCGACGCGAGCGATGGGGCTGGCCGCCCACTCGAAAATCCCGTCTCGTTCGCCGATTCATCTCCCGGCGGCTATTTGAGAATGCTGTCGAAAAGAAGACGGACGATGGGCTCAAGCATTGGGTCTTGGCTCTCGGCATTTCGGACGATCCCAGCCGACTCGATCTCCTGCCGGTGCGCGCGAAGGCTTGCGCGGTCGCAAGACCATGACGATGCCGCCGCTCTGGCCGGACGTGTATGCGATGCTTTCTAGGAGCAAGAATGCCGCGATTCGCGAGTACGCCACCATGATCGCCCTCGTCTTCGACGACCCACAAGCGCTCGAACATTTGCAGAAGGTCGTCCATGATCCGAACGCGTCGGCCGCCGAGCGAATCGCATCGCTTCAAGCCCTGATTGACAAGCGCATCGCCAAGCTCGCGCTCGCTCCTCCGCGAACTGCTCAACGACAAGGTTTTGCGTGGCACGGCCATTCGCGGCCTGGCCACGGTGCCCGATCCGCGAGACGCCCAAGCTGTTGCTGGCTCGCTATGCCAGTCTCTCGACTGAAGAGAAACGCGATGCCGTTGCCACGCTCGCGGCACGCAAGGAATCGGCGCTCGCTTTGCTCGATGCGATGGAGCGAAAGCGAATTCCAGCGAGCGATGTCTCCGCCTTCATCGCCCGGCAGCTCTATTCGCTCGGCGACAAGTCGATTTCGGATCGCTTGCGCAAAGTCTGGGGCGCAGTCCGCGACACCCCGGCCGACAAGCAAAAGCAATTGGCCCGGTGGAAGAAACAGTTGACGCACGGACTACTTGAAGAAGGCCGACCTCTCGAACGGCCGGCTGGTATTCAGCAAGACCTGCCAGCAGTGTCACAAGCTCTACGGCGAGGGCAACACCATCGGCCCCGACCTGACCGGCTCCAACCGGAGCAATCTCGATTACCTGCTCGTCGAATGTCATCGACCCGAGTGCCGAGGTCGCGAAGGAATACCGCATGTCCGTCGTCGCGACCAAGAACGAGCGCATCATCACGGGCATCATCGTCGAACGGACCGCGGCCCGTCTCGTCGTGCAGACGGCCACGGAGAAGGTGACGATTGCTGCCGAGGATGTCGATTCGATCAAGGACTCCGCGATATCGATCATGCCAGACGGCCAGCTCGACAAGATGTCGAAGGAGGAAGTACGCGACTTGATTGCGTACTTAAGCGCAAGGCAGCAAGTGCCAATGCCGAAAACGAGGGTGCAAAGGTGAACCTTGGAACGACGGCCTGAGTCATTTCCCTCGCCAAATGTATCGTGCATGCGCTCGCACGAGTGATCTCAACGAGTGGCCCACAATTCCTCTTTTCCCGCCGATTATGGAAGTTCCGGTCGGACCTGAAACAGACGAGTAGCTCGAATCCGGCTGGTTTCGTGTCCTAAGGTTTCGAATTGCGAACAATCACTCGGGTTCCGGCGTCGCCTGCCGGCTCGCGCAAGCACGGGGCGTGTCATCATGCGAGTTGCGGTGATCGGAGCCGGGCCAGCGGGTTTGACCGCGGCATATCAACTCAGCAAGTCGCGAACCGAAGTCGATGTTTACGAAGCCGGTCCGGCCGTGGGCGGACTGTCCCGGACGATCGAATTGTGGGACCAGCGCGTCGATCTCGGCCCGCACCGATTCTTCAGCGAGTATCCACGAGTCAATGGGCTCTGGCGGGAAGTGGTCGGGTCCGATTACCGCATGGTCGATCGGCTGACCCGCATCTATTTTCGCAACCGGTTCTTTCATTATCCGCTTCGACCGCTCGACGCCCTGTGGAAAATGGGACTTGGGCGGGCCGCGGCGTGCGTGAGCAGCTACCTGCTCGAGAAAATAAGCCCATCGACCGCCGACGGCGCCGATACCTTCGAAGCGTGGGTGGTCAGCCGGTTTGGTCGCCGTTTGTTTGATATGTTCTTCAAGTCTTATAGCGAAAAGCTATGGGGCATTCCGTGCCGCGAACTGGACGCGGACTTTGCCGCCCAGCGAATCAAAAAGTTCTCCCTGGCGGAGGCAATCAAGGCTGCTCTTGGACTTGGCGGCAACCGGCACAAGACTCTTGTCGATCAATTTGCTTACCCGACCGGTGGAACGGGGATTGTTTACGAACGGATGGCGGACCGCGTTCGGCAAGCCGGAAACGGGATTCACCTGCGCTCGCCGGTCCGGCGTGTCCTTCATGAAGGTTTTCGAGTGAGCGGACTGGAACTGGCGGATGGCCGGTTTGAGCCATACGACCACGTCGTATCGACCATGCCCCTGACTCTGCTGGCCGCCGGACTTGGCGAACCGCCCGCAAACGTCCGGACTGCGCTGGACCAGCTTCGATACCGCAACACGATTCTCGTTTACTTGCATGTGGATGGCAAAGATCTGTTCGCGGATCAATGGCTATACATCCACTCTCCGGAACTCAAGGTCGGACGAGTGACCAATTTCCGCAACTGGGTGCCCGAGTTGCATGGGTCTGCGCAGACGACTATCCTGGCTCTGGAGTATTGGTGCAACGAGGAGGATGCGGTATGGACGACTCCCGATGATCAATTGATTAATTTGGCCACAAGCGAGATGGGGGGCACCGGATTGTTGAACGGTGCGCCGGTGCTGGGTGGAAAAGTGCACCGCATCGGTCGAAGCTATCCCGTATACGCTCGCGGCTACAAGGAACATCTCGCTCCGGTTATTGATTACGTGCGGCAGTTCCGCGGGCTCATGCCGATCGGCCGGTACGGATCGTTCAAGTACAACAACCAGGACCACAGCATTTTGATGGGTCTGTTGGCTGCGGAGAATCTCCTCGAGGAAGCCGGACACAACCTGTGGGCCGTGAACTCCGACTACGAGACGTACCAGGAGGCAGCGATGGTCCGTGAAACCGGCCTCGAAGTCTCCGACCCGCCGCCATCCACCGTGATGGTCGCCCGCTAAATCGAATCCACATTTGCCGGATACCCCGATGTCTGTCCCGTCCGCTTCGAGCCCACGGCCGCCCGTCCGGTCGATCTTGCACCTGTTCGGCCTCGAACCGGGGCTGCTTCACGCGCACGAGAAGACGCTATTGCTGCTCGCCACGGGCCTGACGGCGACGGCATTCGTGATTGGCTTCTCGGATGTCTCCGGACGATACGGCGGGATCGACTTGCGGAACCGTGTCGTCGGGGCACGCGTTTTGGCCGCCGGCAAGGACCCGTATTCATTTCGCTGGCAGCCGGGCATGTCGGAGCAATGGCTCGACCCGGTTCAGCGCGGAGACATTCCCCGCGTCACCGTGCCTCCGACGGTTCTCTGCCTGTACCAATCGATCGTCTGGTTGCCGTACGGGACACTCCGACTTGTTCACTTTGGGCTGGAGTGGGCGGCGCTGTTGGCTGCCATCGCGATCCTTGCCCCGACAATCCCTGGCCGGCGATGGCGCGTCGTATTCCTAATCGTCGCGGCGGCAACAATCGCACTGGGAGCCGCGTGGCGAATGCACACGGAGCGCGGTCAACTTTATGCACTGCATGCGCTACTGTTGGCAATTGGAGTTCGGTCGGGAATGCGGTCAAATCTCGACTCGTGGCGGGCCGGGATTGCGTTCGGGCTTGCGATCGCTCTTCGTCCGAACTTCGCTCCGCTCGGGCTGGCGTTCCTCGTTCTCGGCAAGTACCGGACCGCGGGCGGTGCGATAGCGACCGCGTTTGCCGCCATCGTACTCACACTGCCCTGGGCCGGCGTTAGCGACTGGAAGAGTTACATGGCCATGGGGGACATGTACTATCGATCGATGTCCCTGCCGGAAGAGACACCGCCAGAGCAAGGTGGACCGGTCGATGCGGAAGGCTTCTGGTTCGGCTCAGTGATTGTGGATCCAAGTACACCGTCGAGTTCGTTTGCCCGATTCTACGCCGAAAGCCGGAAACGATTCGGTTTACCGATGATCAATCTGGGAACGACATCGAAAGCGGCAATCCTCGGAATGACTGCAGTGCTGATCGGCCTGTTGATCACTGGGCGACATCGGCGGTCGCCGCGCGTCGTTTTGCTGTTGATACTGGCGTTCCTGCTCGACCTGGAGTACTTCCTTCCCCATCGCTGGCCATACGCGGACGTCCACTGGCTCGTCCCGCTGGCCTTGGCCGTTCCACTTTTCCGCTCGCCTCGCCCAACGCCGCAGGCCGCTCTCCTTTGCGTGCTGGGCGCGCTCGTAATCGGCAACAGCCTGGCCCTGGCCACGCACTCATACACGACGTCACTCGCTCGAACATATTTGCTTGCCAGTGGCCTGACCATTCTCGCCGTCTGGGCTTGGTTCCACCCAAATGGTCGCCCTCAGATGGAGGGCGCTAGCGGATGACCTCGCCGTTGACTACCGGGATCGCTTTTCGGTCACGTGTGCACCGGCTGGCTTTAAGACTTTGACACGCTCCGCGTTCAACTGGATATATGACTCCCACTTGCTCGGCACATCAGCCTCTTGATAGATCGCATTGGCGGGGCATTCGGGGATGCAGTCGCCGCAATCGATGCAATCTTCGGGATCGATGTAGAGTTGCCGCTCGTCGCCGTAGAAGCATTCGCACGGGCAAACGACAACACAGTCGGTGTACTTGCAATTGATGCACGGTTCCGCCACTACATGGGCCACGGGAACACCGCCTTTCGGTTTGAGGATCAAGCGACCGCTCAATCGCAAGAAGTGTGCCATGTGATTAACCCGGCAAATCAAGATGAAACGCGTTGCATGCGATGATCGAATGTGGATCTTTAACCAAGGATGGTCGTCGCGGTCACCGCCAGTCGATGCCATCCCTGCTGATCCCGTGCTTCCGCATCTTGCCATAAAGTGTGGTGGGATTGAGGCCGAGCCGATGGGCTGCGCCGCCGGGACCGTACACGCGACCTCCGGCGGCGTGCAATGCATCGAGAATGCGTTGCTTCTCTTGCGCGGCCCAGGTCTTTGCAGTTTCCACGACGGAGAGCCCGACCAGCCACGACGGATCGAATGCCAGTTCCGAACCCTCCGACACGATCATGGCGCGATCAATGAGGTTTTGGAGTTCGCGAACATTGCCTGGCCAGTCGTGGGCAACCAGGGCATTCATCGTACTTGGACGAACAGTTGGCGCCGCTCTTCCAAGTCGGGCGGCCGATTGCGTGACGAAGTGCCCAACTAATTCCGGGATGTCCGACCTTCGCTCGCGGAGAGATGGGACTGCGATGGGAAATACATTCAGCCGATAGAACAGGTCGGCGCAAAAGCGCCCCGCCTTCATCTCGGCTCATAGATCTCGATTCGTCGCCGCAATCACCCGGACATCAACGGGCACCGGCCCGCCACCCACGGGCTCGATGACCCGTTCCTGCAAAGCGGCAGAGCAGCGCCTGGGAATCTGCGGCCATTTCGCCGATTTCGTCGAGAAACAAGGTTCCGCCGTTTGCTTGTTCGAAGCGGCCGACTCTCCGCCGCGCTGCACCGGTGAACGATCAAGCCTCGTGTCCAAACAACTCGCTCGTAATCAAACCGGGCGCCAACGCGACGCAACTGACCGGAACGAACGCCTTGTCTCTTCGCGAACTCTGGGCGTGAATCGCACGGGCGACTAACTCCTTGCCCGTTCCCGTCTCGCCCAGAATGAGAACGGTCGAACTTGTACGAGCAACTTGCGCTACCGCGCGACGCACAGCCGACATCGGCTGGCTCATGCCAATCAGGGATCGGTCGGCGTCATTCATGCTCCCATCTCACGACAGGGAAGCCATTACTCCGCTGCCAATGAGTAGCAGACGATCTCCTTATCGTTGCGCAAACACGCACTTGTTCGCGAAGGCCGGATGACTCCAGACGACGGGTCGGCCGAAGCATTCGTTGGTCGTCTCCAGGAGCTTGGCCCGATCGATTTCCTCGTACCCCTTGGGGGAGAGCTTGGCAATAATCAGATCGCCGGTCTCGCTAAAGAGGAAGTAGCGATCGCCGTTCTTGACGAGGAAGGCGGTACCCGTGTTGACGCGATGTTCTTCCTTCTCGTCTTCTTTCCCGGTGATTGGCTTCTGGGTCCACCAGAGGCGCTTGCCGGTATCGAGCTTGACGCCGCGCAACACCCCGGGCTGGTCGACCGCGTAAATAATGCCGTCATCGATGATCGGCGTCGAGTTGACCGGGTAGACGCCGTTCTTCTTGATCTGACTGCCGCGCCAGACCTCTTCGACCGCGGGCTTGGTCTTGTCGAGTTTGAGGCACACGCAATAGAAGCCAATGCCGCCGACGAACAGATAGTGGTCGTATTGGCGGGGGCTCATGATCGACATGTCGGCATACGTCTTGAGTGGAACGTCCCACAAGCGCTTGCCGTCGTCCGCGTTGACACTCACGACCTTTTCGGGCTGCCAGACGACGATCTGCTTGACGCCGCCGGCGTCGACCAGTGTCGGCGGACAATACCCCGCCCGGCCGGCGCCCGGCGGAGTCAACGCCTTCCAGGCTTCTTTGCCGGTGTCCTTATCGAATGCCACGAGAAGCTTGTCGCCGCCGACCAAGCAGACGACCAGATTCTTGTAAATCAGCGGGTGACCGGTGAAGCCCCAGGTCGGAGTTTTGGCGTTGTAGTCCTTCTTGAAGTCTTTGCTCCAAATCAGCGTGCCCTTTTCGGCGTCGAGAACGTGCAAGTTGCCCATGGCGCCTAGGGCGTATACTTTGCCTCCGCTTACGGTCGGCGTGCAACGCGGGCCGGAAGAATAGCTGACTGCGTAAGGGCAGTCGTATTCGTGTTTCCAGATCTCCTGGCCAGTCTTGGCGTCGAGGCAAACAACTCGCTCCTGGCCCTCGCGCTTGCTCGCCGCCCCCGGATTGTTAGCGGGCTTGGCATCTTTGGACTCGTAGTCCGTCACGTACACCTTGCCTGCAACAACCGCCGGGCCGGAATAGCCGCCGTGGATGGCGACCGACCAGAGCTTCTTCGGCCCCCCCTTCGGGAATTTCCGCAGAATGCCGGTTTCATTCCACCGGTCGTCGCGGGTTGGCCCCATCCATTGCGGCCAGTCATCGGCCAGCGCGGGAATCGCCGGTATGAGCAGGAGTGCAAAACTCAATCGAGACATGTGCAGACTCCGAGATCGTCACTTCGGAAACGATGATTGATTTACCAAGCCGACGCGGGTTATCTTACAGTCGTCGTTAATCGGTGCTACAAAATACGCGTCTAACGTTCGGAGCCAGAGTTTGAAACTTGGAAACTGGAACTTGAATCCTCAATCACCCATCGTCGCGCTCGGCGAATTGCTCTGGGACCTGCTGCCAGGCGGGCGGCGGGCAGGCGGGGCGCCGTTTAACTTCGCATTCCATTGTACGCAGCTCGGCCATTCTGCAGTCATCGTGAGCAGCGTGGGCGACGACGAGTTGGGGCGCGAGCTGCGCGAAGAAGTGCGCCGACTTGGAATGAGCGACGAGTTCATTCAAACCGATCGCGACCATCCGACCGGCACGGTGACCGTACAGCTCGATGCGAAGGGACAGCCGACTTACACGATTAGCGAGAACGTCGCCTGGGATTGCATTCAATGGGAGCCGAAATTGACGGCACTTGCTGGATCGGCACGGGGGGTATGCTTCGGAACGCTGGCACAACGTTCGCAGCGTTCACGCGATACGATCGGCGCCTTCATTCCATCGACCGACTCCGATTGCCTGACGGTCTGCGACATCAATTTCCGCAGGCCGTTCCTTAGCAAAGATGCCATTGATGATTCGCTTCGGCTGGCCGACTGGCTCAAGGTGAACGAAGATGAGGCGGCGGACCTGGCGCGTTCGCTCGACGCCTGGCCCGCGGAATGCCTGGGCGGAGTGGGGGGTTTTTGGCGACAACGATTGCTCCCCACGATTCTTTCCGACAAGGCCGTCTACGCCGTCACGCGTGGCTCGCACGGCTGCATCGTCGGCGACGTCCGCGGCGACATCGATCTTCCTGGCATTCCAGTGCAAGTCGTGGATACCGTCGGCGCCGGCGACGCTTTCACGGCAGCGCTGCTCACTCAGACACTCGAAGGCAATCCGCTCGCGGAGGCGGCGCGCTTTGCCAACGCGTACGCGGCAGTCGTTTGCAGCAAGCCGGGCGGCACCCCGCCGGTGAGCCGTGAGGAGGTGGAGCGCTTGCTGTGAACCTCGACTGGTCGCCGCCCATTCTCGAAACGGAACGGCTCGTCCTGCGGCCGGTCACGGCCGACGACGCCGCGGATGTCTTTCGTTACGCATCCAATCCAAACGTGACCCGCTTTACGCTATTCGAAACGCATCAAACGCTCGACGACTCGCTCTGGTTCGTCGACGATTATCGGCAATCGCGGTATGCGAACCGTGAGCCGGATCCGCTCGCGATCGTCCTCAAGACCGATCCACTTCGTGCGATGATTGGCTCGCTCGGAGCGCATTGGGTATCTCAGCCGAACGGGACGATGGAAATGGGGTACAGCATCGCCGAGCCTTACTGGGGACAGGGCCTGGTGCCCGAAGCCGCCGCGGCGCTGGTTCGATTGGTTTTCGGCGAATACGCGGTCGAGCGCTTGCAAGCCCGCGTGTTCGTCGGCAATGAATCCAGCGAACGGGTGATGGCCAAGCTGGGCTTCACGCGCGAAGGAGTCTTGCGCCGATCGATCCACCGCCGCGGACAATGGTGGGATATTGCGATGTGGTCTATGCTGCGGACCGAATGGGAAGCGCGTGCTACGCGGCAAACGGCGACACTCGACCGTCCGGAGTGAACACAACTGCCTCCGAATGCCATTCCAACGACGGCAGCGATTCCCCCCGAACTGCCGCGAACATCGCCCCCGCGATATTGAATTTCGCCAGCGCCCGCAGCCCGACATAGCTGGTCGTCAACCGCGGATTGATTTCGATCGCCGAGTCGTCGCCAATGCCAAGCACAACGTCCACGCCGACATATCCAGCCAGTCCGGGCACACATCGGACAGCCATCGTCGCAATGCGAATTGCTCGCTCAGCGAGATGCGGTTGAATCGGCAGATGCCCGCCTTGATATTGGAATCGTCCGTCGCTCGAGAGATATTGAGCACACGGAACCAAAGGCGTGAGGGTGAGTGGCCCAACCAGGAATGCCACGCTGGCGGCGAAACCCGGCACGTATTCCTGCCAGATGACATTGCCACCGCTTTCCGGACTCTCGTGCGCCGCTCGGACTGGCCGCGAGGCAGGGCAACGTTGCATTCGTTGCGATCCCGCGCCATCGCGCGGTTTGATCACTCCGGGCCGATCAACCGGCGCATCGCTCGGCAGCCAAGTCTTGGGCGTCGTCACTCCGCTTGCTTCCCAGTGCCTCGCGAGCGCCAATTTGTCGGCAGTTAATCGAATGGCTTCCGGAGATGGGCCAAGTAGCTTGCCGCCGAGGTCAATAACTCTTGCTGCCAGATGCTCCAATCGGCCGTCACACTCGGGGGCGATCAACAATGTGTAGCCAGCGCTTTGAGCGAGCTCGTGGAACTGCGATTCGATGTTTCGGCCAGGATCCACTGTCAGCACAGGGCAGCCTACGCTGCGAAAGTCCGCCGTCACGGCTTCGAGCATCGCCCGGCCTTCGGCCAAAAGCGATTGGGCGGGTGGAGACTGCTCGTCCCCACCCGCCCGCGTCGCGGTCACGTCCTCGTAGACAAAGACTGTCATTTCGTTCGGAAGGTGGACACCGGCGTTGCAGGCATCGCCGGCACATTATTGGTCCGCAGGATCGGTTCCGGGGCTTTCATCACATCCGGGCCGATCACGCCCGAAAGCGGTTCCGGCGCCGGCAGCACGTTGTCCTTCTTAGTGTCGGTCGGCGGCGAAGGCACACTCGGCAAGCCGGGAATGCTCGGCGGAATGACCTTCGGCATCGCCTTCGGATCGCCGGGCGGAAGGATCACGGGCGGAGCATTCAGATCGTCCTTCGGCACGATCTTCGCCTCCGGAATCGGCGGCCCGTCGGCCACACCGGGCAGCGCGATTGGCTTACCCATTTCCGGGCCCCGTGCGGGAATGATTGGCCGCTCGCGTAATTGCAATGCCGCCGATCGGGCCGCGAAATGATCCGCCGCTCGCTCGGCCACCGCGGCCGGCAACGCTCCGTCGGCGATTGTGATTCCGTCGTACTCGAGAATCGACCCCTTCGCAAACTGGAAGCCGGCAATGGCGATGTTGTAACTGACAATCGCATCCGACTCTGCCTGGATCGATCCGCTAAAGCTGCGCTGAGCATCCAGAAGCTGGATCAGCGGGTCCTTGCCGATCTTTACGCGTTCGAACTGTCCCTGGAGCTGCGTGCCCAAGGCAATCCGGCGTGCTTGCTGCAATAAGATTTGCTCGTTGTACGCCGCAAGCTGCTGATAGAGGCTGCCGAGGAATAACGAGGCCTTGCGCTCCTGGTTCTTCAGCACCACATGGCTGCGGGCCAGGTTCAATTGTGCCACTTTCAGCGATGCATGAGCGTCGCGGTAGCCGAGCGGCACGTCAAAGCGCAATCCCATCGTCCAGTTGCTGAACCGATTCAGCGACAAAGCGCCGAAGGCATTGCCGGGCTGGTCGACGATGTTGCCCGTCGCATCCACGGTCGGCACCGGGCCTTGGCCATCGAGCCGATTGCCGATCGAGTTCACGTTGTAATTGGCGAAGAACCGCAGGTCGGGACGAACATCATTCTCCTGCAACATGACGTTGAGTTGTTGCACCCTCAACTCTTGCCGCGTCATCCGCAGTTCGGGCCGCTTGGCTAGACACTCGGCAAGCGAGGCGTTCCAGTCGGGCTTGTACGGGGCGAGAATCGGCGTATCGGCCGGCACAATGCGCTTGCCGTCGTCGAGCGGCAGACCGAGGATGCCTCGAAGTCGGCGTTCTCCTTCGAGGACGTTCTGCAAAGCTACCAGGTATTGCAGACGAAATTCTTCAAACTGAGCCCGAGCCTGGGCAACGCCCTGCTTGGTCTGCAGGCCCGCTTCCAGAAGTTGCTTTAACTGTTCCCATGTGATGTACGCTTGCCGCAGTGCCTGCTCGCTCGCGTACTTGGTGTAGTAGCGGCCATAAAGACTCCAGTAAGCGACTTCCACGTTAAATACGAGGAAGTTCACTTCGCGCTCGAAGTCCGCCTTTGCCTGATCGGCTCGAATTCGCGTGACGAGAATACCTTCCGCACGGCCGCCCGTCGGACGGAAGCCCGCAAGCTGTGTACTGCCGGGGTGCTGCGGCAGCAACTGGTTGATGTCCACGCCAAAGTCACGTAGCAATGGCTGCTCGAAGCCAACCTGAATGCTCGGCGTGTACGAGGGGTTGATGACTGCGAACCCGGCCGGCACATTCGAGAGCTTCGAATAGTTTGTATTGAAGGTGATGTTGGCCACGCCGCCGGTGGGCAATGGCTTGATGATCCCCGCGTTGAAGGCCGCGAAATCGCCATTATTGAAGTTGTTGAAGATATTCGCGACCGCCTGGTCCTGCTTATTCCAGTTCATGCTCGCGGTAAACCGCGCATCGAACTTGGCCAATGCCCCTTCGATATCCGCTGCCGCGATGGCGGGGTCGAGAGCGAACGCGCGGATCGCATCGTCGCCCGTGACGCCACGGCCGGTGAACTGGACGAGATCGTCGTTGTATGAGGCGCTGAAGCCGGAACTGAGGCCCGGCGTGCCGAGGTTGAAGTTCTGGAACAGGAACATGCTGGCGTTGCCGCGTGACCCGCGTTCGAGGGCAATGGAGATCGCTTCTTGCAGGGTCATGGAGCGCGGCTCGCGACTCGTATCGAGCACCGTGGCCGGTGGCGTGTGATCGCTGACATCGGGTGCGTCGGCCACTGCTGGATTGGTAGCAATGTCGGCTGGAAGTGCGACGGTGGACGCGATGTGTTGCGTTTCCGGAGTCATGAAGAGCGGCCGTGTGCAGCCAGCCAAGCCGCTAGCGCCGACAGCCAAGAATGCGGTAGAGAACCACCGCTGCCAGCGCTTGCCAATCCCGCGCGTCATGATCGTCCCCCGTCGATCGATCGAACCATGCGAACAGGGGTCTGACTTGTCGAAAGCCAGAGGGCCGGGCCCGTATGTGGGCCAAACCCCGATTCGCATAGTGGCGGGCCCCTCGTTCCGGCCGTGGTGAGAACGGCCGGCCCCCCGAGGGCGTCCCTTCGCGTCGGGCCTTTAACTCAAGTTGCAAACGGTTGCAAGCCGAAGCCCGGCGGCGATCGATCGGTACACCGATTCGGCGCGAACAACGAGATTAGGAAAAATAGGAATCGCCGCCCGACTCGATGTGCCGTTCGCGAACTGCCCATTCCAGCACCGGGCGGCGGAACTCGGTTTCTGCCAGGCTTTCCCGATAACGACCATTTCGCCACTCCTGATAGAGAGTTCCCAGCCTTGGACAGCGCTGTCAGTACCTTTTCGGTCCGTGGTCCGTCCCGATGCACCGATCCGATGAGACTTTCGACGAGTTGCACAAGGCGGACCAGTCGCGAGAACCGCCTCGCCTGGCTTTGCAATGAAACCTCTAGGACCAATGTGGCCGATGGGCGGAAATGTCTGGTTCAAAGGAGGAAGGCGGCCAAGGCGGCCAAGATGGCCAACGTTTTCTCCATCCCCCCTTGCGCGATAATGTCTATTTACAGGGCTTTGCACATTTACCCCCGGTTGCACAAAAACCGTGGAAGCTGCACAAAAACCTGTCGGGAGGCGGGCATCTACCGCCCGATCCCAAAGATAAAGAATCAGAAGGGGACGGGGAGCAGTCTGTTCAGGTCGTACAATGCAATTACAAGTCGGACACTTCCGCATGCCGTGCCGGTTCCCGCGCCTATCTGTCTTACAAAATTGACGTAGCCGGACACCGGGTTCAGGTTGTGGCCCGATCTCGTTCAGGCCGCTGGGTTGTTCGGTGGGAAAGTCTAATGGACCTCCATTGTTTCCGGATACGATGTCTGGTTGAAAGGGATGGACTCTTCTTGAAGAGCCTGCCAATCGCCAGGAATCATTGGAATCAAGACGTAGTCGTCAACCTCAACAGAATCGCTGGTAAGGTCATAAATGGCAACTGACCGAGTCACTTTCGGCTTATCGCCACAGACGATTTGGCGAATGCTCCGCCAAAATGCTTGACGGTTCGTTTCGATGAACTGGCCAAACTCGACCAGAGAGTGCCGGGCATTCGGATTGTGTTCGATGCGGTACATCCGCCCAGACATTTTGCCATCGTCACCGGCGTCGGCGTAAATCTCCCAGTGGATTACGACTGCAGCAACCCTCCGTGAGTTCCGGAAGAAATCGTTTAGCACCTTCGCCATTAGACCGGCACAGACCTTGTCCGTCGTCCACATCTCCGGAATCTTGAGGAAGATTACACACGGTTTGTCTGTGGGGAGTTGCTTACGCGCTTTGTCGAGCGTGTTGAGAACCGAGTTTTCCGTTAATTCCGTACTCTCCAATTTGCACTTTGTCTCACACGGGATCAGAATACCTCCCAATTCCATTTCGATGTCATAGTCGTTACCAACCGTTCCAGTTTCTTTCACAAATCTAAAGAGAATACCGCTTGCGTCGATCAATCCGGCGGCTTCTAGGTCAGCAATTCCCGCCTCAACATCTCCTGACAGAATGGCCCTCATTCGGTCGATGAACCCCTCGACATAACTCAGGTTCAGCAGGCTTTCGGCAAGCTGAACCAGACGATTATTGGGCGCGAAGTTCATTGAACTCGTCCGCGTTTATCCTGGGCACACCGTCCGTGTGCGGACGCATATACGCTGAAGGACGGCAGGCGGTCCCGAATACATGAGTCTGAATCCATTCGTCGCCGAGATAGTGTCCCAGAAGCCAAAATGACACCATAATTAGGGACTCTGCCTCGTCTGGAGCTTGCTCGCGAAACTCAACCCAATACAAGTACCTCTCACGGATCATCGAATCGGTGATGGTCATTTCTGGGATTGTATGGGCAGTCGCAGCATCCGCCTTAGCGACGCTTCGAGTGCACATCGCCGAAGTGAACAACACTCTCGACATGAACCCCATTGACCAGCGATGCCTCCATCAAGTCATGATGTGTGATCGTACAAATCTGATCTCCCCGATGATGCTTGCACGCCACGTTATGTTCGCGCCTTTCCTTTCTGGCTTCGTTCCGACACGTCATTTCCCCGCATTTTCCGCTGCGCTGCGGCAAGCAGAACCCCCGCGCCCACGCGGCTTTCCCTTCCGGCTCGTCAGCTGTATCACGCTCATCAAGTCAACGAGCGTCGGCACTTCCTCGACTTGCTGGGCGACCTCTGCGACAACATCCCGATGCCCGAAGAGAAGGATCGAAGCAAAGGCGGCCGTCCGTCGATCCCGCTCCGCGATGCCATCTACAGCACCGTGATGAAGGTCTACAGCCTCACTTCGGCCCGGCGGTTCTCCGGCGAACTAGCGGAAGCGCACGAAGCCGGTTACATCTGCCAGTGCCCGCACTTTAATTCCGTCCTGAACGTATTCGACAAGGAAGAGACGACGCCGATTCTCCGGAAGATGATTGAGACGAGCGCCTTACCGCTCCGGTCAGTCGAAAGCCAATTCGCTATCGACTCGACTGGCTTCGCATCGACTAGGTACACGTCATGGTGCGACCACAAGCACGGCGGGATCGTGCGAAAGAAGGCGACATCGGTGAAGGCTCACTTCATCGTCGGCACCAAGACCCATACGATTGCTGCCGTCGAAATCGAAGGCCCGACCGCATTTTACAGAACCATTCCATTCGACCTTTCGGCGACTGCCCGGTTCTATTCCAAGGCGGCGTCGCCTCGCAGGGGCGATCATACCCGTCTGCCAGCCGGTAGCTGCGGCCCTTGGTCGAGGAATTCTCGATCGCCAGGAAGCCGTCCTTCAACCATCTCGCGCATAAAAGGCGATGCTATCCGCGGAACCAGGCCGGAAATGCGAAAGAGGGGCTCGAACATGCAGACCTTCCTCTCGGGGTGGAAGGCCAATGCGATGTCGAGAAACTGTCAAGAAATTGTCGAGAAATTGAGTAGCGCTTGATTCACTGTTGATCGACGCTTCGGGAGCCAGATGCCGGCCGCCGAAATTGTCGTCGTTACTAACGCGACGAACCGGGAGCCTCCGACGAAGAACCATTTTCCGTCTTGCAAGAACCACCCGCACGAGCCCGCAAGGACATGTCAGAGGATCGCGAGCACCGCCGCTAGACGGCGACACACGCAGCGAGCGAATGGCCGCGCTCCCGCCTGCCCAGAATACACTGTCATGGTGGGTCCGGCAGGCTAAACTCGCTTCTAGCGTCCCGGACGAGACTGCGGTAAAATCGGCGTTAGTGCCATATGAGCTGAGTCCATGCGGCGGATTGAAACTTTCTGAATTCTCACGGCGGTGCAGAGCATGTGGAAGTCATGGCGAAATGTGCTCGAACCATGGCGGGTGATGCCCGGGTTGGAGTTCGATCTGCTCCGTACTTTGCCGCCCGAAACGGCAAGGGAGTTATTCAGGCGGGCTTGGCGCCGCGCCTCTTTGACAATGTCCAAGAAGCGATGGTACTGGGCGCTCTTTGCGCTGTCCATGGGCCTCTTGGGATTGGGTTTAGTCGTGGTCTGGGCGATCGCCGCAAACTTAGGTCTGGGGCCGCTTGGCCGCATATGGCTTGAACTTGCCTGTCAAGTCACTGTCGGCCTAAGCATATTTCGCCCGCTGGTCCGCCTCCACCGGCATTATGAGCTTCCGTTCGTTCGGGACGCGCTCGCCGAAGTGTTGTTGCGATTCGCTCAAGACCTCGAACAGCAACCCCAGACGGAGACGCGGCATTGGGTTCAATAACGCGTGAGCAAGTTGCCCGAGTCGACCGCCGCCGGACTCGTTTCGGAATCGGGACGGCTTTCCAATCCGTCCCACGTTTGCATTTCCCTACTTCACAAATCCCTGATGCCGAAGCCACACGACGCAGGCATCCGTCCAAGTTGCACATGGATGATCAACCTTGCGGACCGCGAAATCGTGGGCGGATTTCGCGTAAATGTGCAACTCCGCCGACACGCCGGCTTTTCTCAAGGCTTGATACATCACCACACTATTCATGGGATCGCTGATGATATCTTCATCGCCATGGACCAAGAGCACCGGCGGCGTGCCCTTGGGGACATGCAGGCCCGGCGCGAGTTCATCCTTGTCTTTGGCCTTGAGATAACCCGAGTAAACGGGGATGGCGAAATCGGGCCGGCAACTGATCTTGTCGATGTCGTCGATTGGCTTGTATGTTCGCTTTTCGAAGTTGATCGCCGTGGCGATGGCGAGATGCCCGCCCGCCGAGAAGCCGACAATGCCGATGCGATTCTCCGCGATGCCCCACTCCTTGGCCTTGCCGCGGACGAGACTCATCGCCCGTTGCGCATCCTGAAGCGGCCGCCGGGCCGGCTCGCCCTTGACTTCATCCGGCCGGCGCGGCACCCGATACTTGAGGATGATGCCGGTGATGCCCAGCGAATTCAGCCAGTCCGCCACCTCTTCGCCTTCGAGTTGCCAGAACAAATTCCAGTAGCCGCCGCCAGGGCAAATGATCATGGCGGTTCCGGTATCCTTGTCCTTCGCGGGCCGATAGACGGTAATGCTTGGCCGCGTGACGTTGCTGATCAGTCGGGTCGATTCCGTCACCTCGACCTGTTTGCGATCGAGTTTCGGCGACATGATGACCTTCTCCGGTCCGATGCCGCCGGGCTCATCGGGCGCCTTCCCCGGCCACAATTCGATGACGAGTGGCTTGTCGGCGGCGGGCAGCGAGGCGACGAAAACCAGGCATGCAAGAAATGCGGAAGTGAACCGGAATCGCATGGCGTCAGTTCCTTTCGATGTCTGATGCAGAGCCTAGCGAATCGACGCTCAGCAGGCGAATTGATATGGTCGGGTCGCCGATCCCGAACTATGACCTTGATTACACCCGACTCCTTTTCGCCGAGCGATCATGCACGCCAACATTCCATTGTCCAAGCTGCGCTTTCCGATTCTCCTCGTCGGTGTTCTTTCAAGTACGCTTGCTTCGGCCGCGGAGAAGCCAATCCTTGGCCTGATCCCGAAGGCACAAAAGCCGATTCCGATGGATGGCAAGCTGACCGGTTGGGACGGGGCCTTCGTCACGCCGGTTCACGTCGGCCATCCGGATTTCGCAAATCGGGGCGGACAGTTTCTTTATCTTTGGGATGACCAGAACCTGTATGTCGGAATGCGCTGCATCGACCGTAAGCCGGCACACATCGGACCGGATAGCCAGATCTGGAACGGCGATGCGGTCGAGTTCTATCTCGATACTCGCCGTGGCGACAAACTGGGCGCAGTCGCATTCGGCCCGGGCACGCTGCATATGTTTTACACACCCTTCACGAAGACCGAGGTGAAGCCACGGTTCGCGGTTCGCGATCTGCCAGAGTTCAAGAAATTCAAACTGCAGGGAGCCGAGGTCACTGGCGCCAAGACCCGCTGGGGGTATACTGCCGAGTTCAAGCTCCCGTGGGCAAACTTCCCGAACTTCGCTCCGAAGGCCGGTGAGGTCATTGGCATCGATTGCGAGCTTTGCAGCAGCGATGGCGGATTGCGCGTCGATCGCACGTTCGTCTATTCCGGGCCGGCCTCGGTCGGCTCGCCGTCGGCGTTTGGACGCGTGCAACTCGTGGACAAGATCGGCGCCGGCATGTTGAAGCCGCTCGGCCGTGCTCTGCTCCCCTTGAGCCTGACGCGTTCCACAAACTACGCATGGCTCTATGGCACGGTCTGCATATCGCCAACGATTGAAGGATCGGTTGCCAAGTTGGAGGGGAAAATCCTGGATGCCGCCGGCAAAGTGCGCAATACCTCGACTGGCAGCAAGAAGACCATGCCCGGCGGATTCACGCTCTGGACTGGGAGTTGGGAACTTTTCGATTTGCCATCCGGAGTTTACACGTTGGAACTCGTCGCCACCGACAAGGCGGGTATGGTGATTACCTCGCGCACGGAAAAGGTGCTGCACGGTGAGCTGGCCGCCAGAAAGAGGTAATCCCGTAGCTGGATTCGCCAGAATTCAGCGATGCCGCGGACGACTCTGAATTCTGGCGAATCCAGCTACGGAATAGGCTCGGGCACCATCATTTTGAGGCACGGCGACTGAGAAGTGCGGCCGGTCCAGAGGACCACCGGCGCAACGTTCCGTCGGCGCCGCCCGAATAGATGAACCGACCGTCCCGGCTGATGGCCACCGACCGCACTGGGCCGTCATGACCTTCAAAGCTGGCCAGTTCCACGCCATCCGATGTTCGCCATAGGCGCACGGCGCGGTCCGATCCACCCGAAGCGAGCAGCGTTCCATCGGCGGAGAAGGCGACGCTCCAGGCGCCGGCACTATGACCATCGAGAGTCAAATCGGTCCCATCGGGACGTCGGATGAGCAAACGGTCCCCAGCAAGCGCGATGCATTCGTTGGCTTTGGCGAATGCAACCGCTCGCCATGCGCCGGCCTCGCCACGCATCAACTTTCGTCCCTTCGCTTTCTCGGTGTCCCAGCGGCAGAGCGCGCCATCGAGCCCGACGGAAAGAAGGGATCCGCCATCGGGCTCAAAGACCAGTCCCGTGACCGTGCCATTATGCCCCCTGGAGATCAGGGGCACGGCGTTCGGCGGGTCGAGTGTCCACAGGTAAATCGTGCCGTCTCTGCTGCCGGCGGCAACCTTTCGGCCATCGAGAGTCAAGGCGACGCAAACCAGGTTCTCCTGGGCGCCGGTCAGCCGCCTAACTTCCAGCCCGGTACGCAAGTCCCAAAGCTGCACCGCCATGTCCTGCGGAAGTAACCGAAGAGCGCAGGACGCCCCCCAACTGCCTTTCCCGGTGATCGCGAGCCCGCTCACCAGCCCCGCGTTGCCCAACACGCTGCGGACTGCGCTGAGTTCCGGAGTATTCCAAAGGCGGATCGTCTCGTCATCGCCACCGGTCAACAAGAGTCGGCCGTCGAAATTCAAACTAATGGCCGCGATGCTTCCCGAATGAGCCTGGACGACCTGGGGCTCCGTCGACGCGGCCAGCCAGTCTGGAGTCCGTGAAGGATCGCGAATGTAATCGGCGATGGCATCGGCAAGCTCGGCCGGTGATTGAAATCGCTCGGCCGGATCCCGGTCCATCAACTTGCGAATGAACGCAGCAATGACGGGCGGCACATCCGGGCGATGGTCCGTTACCAACGGTGTCGGTTGCGTAAGCTGGCGCCGCAGCTTCTGCATGAGCGACACGCCCGGGAATGGCACTTCGCCGGTCATGAGGTAGAACCACGTCGCGCCGAGGCTGTAAAGATCGGCACGAATGTCCGCGAGCCGCGAGTCCTCCGCCTGTTCCGGCGCGGCATAGTCCGGCGTGCCCAGAAAGGCTTCCGCCCGAGTCAAGCCCTCTTCCAGTCCCGGATCCGCCTCCGCCAATCGCGCCAGTCCCATGTCCAGGATCTTGATCAAAGGAGCGCGGCGTGTGCCGCTCGAACTGCCTGCATCGAGCGGCGACGGAGTGACCATCAAGTTGTGTGGCTTGATATCGCGATGGACCAGGCCGCGCTCGAAGGCGTGTTGTAATCCGAGCGATGCCTGGCGCATGTATTCGGCGCTGTCCACGAAATCCAAAGGGCCGCCGCGTTCCACCAACCGGTACAGGTCGATGCCTTCGACGAACTCCATGGCGAGGTACGGCCGTGGACCCGACAGGTCGGTCGCATAGACGGTGACGATGTTCGGATGATTCAACAGCGCGACTGGCGCACTTCGCGGCGGAATCGCTCCAAGTATTCGGCATAATCGGCGCCGCCGAGCCGCTCCGGCGCAATGACCTTGAGCGCGGCCAAGCGATTCAAACCAGTTTGACGAGCCTTGTAGACGACCCCCATGCCGCCGCGGTTCAGTGCGCGCAGAATCTCAAATCCCGCCAGTTCGTCGCCCGGCTTAAGCTCGTTGCCTGCTTGCTCCCCACCCGTCGCGGTTGGCGCATTGGCCGCCTGGATGCCGGGAGTGCAAACCGGACAGATACGCGCGGATATCCGTCGGAACCGGACTGGAAATAGGGCGTTCCCAGCGGTGCCCGCAAAGGCACTGCAGTTTCTGGGAAGGCATGCTGGTCGTCTCGCATTCGGGGCGATTCCGGCGGCAGAACGCCTGGCGCCCGCTTCGCCGAAAGCGGACGCTATCCCGTAATGATCGGGCCGGTCAAACAATCTTCTTAATTCTATACGCTCCGTCCACCAACAAGCCACCCCGAGGGTGACTGCGAACCGAAGTTCCGGGCAAGCAGCTCGCTAAATCAGCCGGCGAAAGAACCGCTTGATTGATTGAGAAATTGGGAATCGTAAGAAAGGGAGCGGCCCGAAGGATCTGAAGGAATTACCCGGCCAGGATTCGAACCTGGACAAAGAGAGCCAAAATCTCTTGTGCTACCGTTACACTACCGGGTAATCAAATGTGCACGATCCACCCGCTGCTATCAGTCAGATAGTCCATGGGACATCCGACCTGGAGACTTGATCATCATCGCAACCGAGGCCCGCGATGACAAGTTCTCCATTGACCGCGGGCCCTCGAAATCGACCTGGCGACGAAATCACATCGATATGAGACGGATTGTCAGTCTCTCCCGTGTCGGTAAAGACAGACGACGGGCGTTACCGCCAGCAACTATCTGGCCAACCGCCGGCTTTGTCGAGATAGTCCACTCGCGTCATTTCTGCCAACGCCAACATGCGTTGAACAGCTTTACGAAAGGCTCGGATTGCGGTCCCGTGGCCAGATCAATGATGCCTGTGTTCAGGACCGAGTGGACCTCATCGACGTCGAGCTTGCCGGCGTCGCCACACGCGCCCAGAAACGCGATCAGCACAACTTCGGCGGATGTCGCCGACTGGTGTTTGTGTTGAACGCGAGCAAATTCCGATCGGTATAGGCGCGATGCCCTGGCGGGGTCCAGCGCCGCCTCTTCCGCCAGAATTGCCCGGCGATCGTCGTCCACCATATCGGCGAACAGGCGCCTTGCTTCCTTCGCCGTACCAGCGATTTGTTGGAATCGCTTGCCGGCAGCACCCGGTAAGTCGATTCGACCCCCGACGATCGCTTGTCGCGCTTGCGCCGGATCTTTTTAACGAGCAATTCGCACCGACCGGCGACCTCGGCATCGGAGCTTTGGGTTCCGAGCCGGACGGACGAAATCGCATTCAAACCAAGTGCCAGCAGTTTCGATTCGGCGGACTGTCGTTCCGCATAGGAACGGCTCGCGAGTTTTTCCACGAGCCGCGCCGGATTGTCCGCCCCAACGGCGGGCCGCTCGAGAAACAGAAAGCCGGCGAACAGAAGCCCAATGACGCCAAACCGATTGACGCAGTTCGTGCGGCCCATCGGGATCACTCCGCATTCAAGTTGGCCAGGTAGTCGTCGTATGCCGCTCGGGTCTTGGCTTCGTCGGCCTGCAACTTCTTGAGTTTTGCCTGCAGGTCGTCCATCTCCTTTTCCTGCTCTTCCAGCGTCTTCAAATAGCGCTCGAAGAGTGGTGATTCCTTCGGCGTCTCGCGCAGATTCTCCCGCAAGCGCTTTTGATCCACGGTGATGGTCTGGATGCGCTGATTGGCCGTCTGGATGTCCTGCCGCACTTTATCCCAGGCGGATTTGACCTTCAGTGCTTCGACGAGTTTGGCCTTCAGGCTCGGTGGAGCCTCCTTGAGATTGATGAAATGGCGAATCTGGTCGTCGGCGTTGTTGGTCAGTCGGACCGAAGATTCAATGGGCCGTTCCTCGGTGATTGTGTACGAGAGGTCCTTCTTGGCTGGAACTGCCAGCTCGAAGCGATAGACGTCGGCCGCTTCTTCCTTCGGCTTGTGCTCGCCGATGAAAGTAAAGCCCTGACCCTTGCGGTTGGGGTGCTCGATCAAGAGCGTGCGATCAGTGGTGGAGCGATTGGAGACATCGTAAACGTGTTCGTCACGCTGGATGGTGTGCGTGTAGATGATCCCCTTGACTGCCTTGACACTCGTGATCCGCGAAGCGCTGTTGCCCGGCTTGACGGCGACTTCGGTGCCCAGGTCGATGGCATAGCTCACCAGCCGCTCTTCATCGGGTTGCAGGTCAAGCACGCGGGTGTCGCCGGCATAGACCGAGCCTTCGAAGACAGTGATCGGTCCCTGAGTCAAGGGCATGCCGGTGGTGTTCTTGAAGCGCAGTCCCAAGAGCGGATGCTTCGCTTGCACCGACTGGTTGTAGATGGAGACGCGTTTGCCCTCGACATTCTTGTTGACGATGGGCAGCATCGCCGACTTCTGCCGAGCGAGATCGACGGGGCGATCGATCACGTACTGGAAATAATCGCCCAGCGAACTAGCGGTAGCAACAGTCCGAACACTAGCTCCTGGGTCAAGTGGTTGCGCCAATCGGCTCGCCACGCTGGCCGCATACCGCCTCTTTTCCTTTAAGCTATCCGATTGAGCCTTCGAAGCATCGTCTGACATTCCATGCCATTCATTCATTCGCGCGAAATTGAAGTGCTCTTCGGTCTTATCCACTTCCCGAGTTTCTTTCATCCTCTCCATTCTTTCTTGCAATTCCCTCAACGCTGTCCCGCTACGTCGGCGGCCGCAACGATGCGAAGAGTTCCGGCTCAACCGTCGGCCGATTCACGTACAGCGGGTTGTACAAATCCATCTTGAACGAGATCGGCCGGCCGCTCACGAGGGCCATCGTCACTTTCTGCCAGTCTTCGTCGGTCGGATTCTCGACGACTGCCCAGCCCTGCAAGTACGGCTTCTTGGCGCCCTCCTTATCCAGAACCAGCCGATAGCTCGTCTTCCAGATCGGGTTCTCGATCACGTAGCCGACTTCCACCTTGCGCTTGCCTTCGCCAACGAAATGCAAGCTGACCGACTTCTTCTGCGAATCGTGCGACAGGGCCAGCGTTTCCAGGGCCCGGCGAAATTCGTTCTCGATGACCGGATTCGCAAACCGCAAGCGCTGCACTTCGGTCAGCTTCACCGCGCGAACCCCTTCGGCACACCACATGTTCAAGACTGAAACAGCTACAGTCCCATCCTTGGCGGGCACTTGCTGCTGCTCGACGCCGATGATCTTGCCGGTGAGATTGCCGGGCTGGTTGGCGGTGTTCACCAGCGTCACTTCGACCTGCTCGCCGCGAGCCTGGGTCAGGATCTGCGCGAGACTCGGCGAGTTATTCAAATTGATCGCGAAACTGGCGAGCGTGCGGTCGATCGGATCGTGGGAATCGTAAGTCACTTCGGCGACCTTGCCATTAGGCGACAGATCGCGGAGCGTCATGCTCTTGATGAGGTCGTTGATGTCCTGTTCGGGAAACGACAGATCGACGCGGGCATCGCCCTCGATCTCGCCGCTGCGGGTGAAATGGCCGACGCCGCTGTTGAAGAGAATCACCTGGCTGATCGGCAAGCTTGTTGCCGGCTTCAATTGAGCGATATCGTCCTTGTGGTTGCCCCGGTTCGTCGGTGCGGATTGGCCATGTCGAGCCCAGAAGACCCCCGCACCGACGACGATTGCCAAAGCGGGAACGGCCGACAGGACAAATCGTTTGGACAACATGGCGGATCTCGCTTGAGGGAAGCCGAATGATGTGTGCCGGGGCGACCACGTGCAGCCGATGGTACACCAATTGAATTGCAGAAACCATGGCTTGTTACGAACCATCTGCGCTTCGCAGACGACACAACAGACTTGGCCTATCGCCGATCTGGACGCCCGAGTTGATTGGGGGTGAGTTGTTCAAATGAAACTGATTCTCGATCGAGTGCCGAGGGAAGGACTTGAACCTGCACGACCTTGCGGCCACCAGGCCCTCGACCTGGCGCGTCTGCCGCTCATTCATACGGCAGTCATGCCCCTCTCTTGCCCCTGCGACCTTCGCCGCGAAGAAGGGGCCGGGTGAATTGGCAAGAAGCGAGCCGACTTCGGGCCAATGGGCGCTACAGGGATCGAACCTGTGACATTTCGCGTGTAAGGCACGCCTGGAGAGCGGAACGCTCGGCGCGAAAATACCTTATTTCGCCGAGTATAGCGAACATCGCATTGCCTCGCAATGGTCGCCGCGAGTCGTCGCGAGGCACTTCGCGGTAGTGCGGGTCAATGCGGTACTTGCGTCGTATCTAAATATTCCGATTCGTTTCCGACAGTACAGTTCCAAGTTGTTCCATCGCCAGAAGCATGCGACAGACTCGCCCTCAGGCGACTAGGCTGCCGACTTCGGACACCGCGCCTGAGTCTCGCCAATGGATACGACCGGTTCGGTCCGTATTGTGCAAGGACGTGGACCAGACGGGAGTAAGGACATCGACTCATCGGGGCAAAGTGATGTCAATTCAATCCGGATCGGAACCGCCAACCACCTAATCAATCCAGACGCGAATCCATAACGTGGCGCAATTGCTACGAGGCTCTCGTACCGTCAACCGGGACGTACAAATCGCTCTCGCCGAACTCCTGGACGAATTGAGCAATTCGATAAAGGCGCCAAGTGGTCCGCCAAAGGAAGTGGCGCATCTGGCCGAAAGCGCGGCTCAACTCGCGCAAGAACTTCACGATCAGCATGATCAAGGACTAGTGGCGAAAGCCCGCGAACGGCTGAAAGCGGTTATGTCCCAGGCGGAATCACACGCGCCGAATGCCGTTGCCCTCGTGCGTACCGTCGTAGATGGTCTGGCAAGCATCGGCATTTGACATCTAGTCGATCGTGAGCGCTCCTGCCGCGAGTGGTCCTGTTCTGACACATGGCAAGTACTTCGCACCTCGTGGCTAACTTGCTGCGGCTGACCGCCGACGAACGCGACGCCTGGCCCGGATGCACCAACAGACCAAATGGAATAGTCGTCGCACGACAACCTCTTGCCCCCACCTGCCTGGCCGGTCATACTGGCCCAGAAGGGTCGTTGCCATGCGACCGAAATAACTATCGCTGCTCGGCGCGCTGCTAGTTCCGCTGACGCGGGGGTGACTAACCAATGGCTCCGGTAGCGGCAACTTCGCTCAACATTAGCGTTTTCGTCTCGTACAACCACAAGGATAAGCCGATCGTACATCCCCTCGTGCGGCTCATCGGGATTACTGGGTGAGGTGGACCCCATTCTTTGGACAAAAACCGGGCGAATTTAAGCTACACTTTTCCCAGTCCTCCAATCGCTTCTTTCGACTTGCTCTTGTCTGTGGCCCACGTGTCCGTTATCTCCCGCTTGCCGGGTGAAACGGAGGTTGGCTCTGCTGGCGAGCAACCAGCCAAGGGATAGCCCGGTCGACGGTACGCCGATGGCGACCTGCCCCGGCTTCGGACTGAGGCCGGGGCTTGTTATTCCATCGGATACCCGAGCCATGCCTCAAAAAACGCACCGACGACCCACTCCATAAACCTCCGCCGGCGTTCGATACGCCAACGATTGATGCTGCCGTCCTCGGTTGTAGTACGGGAAGTACCGCGACAGGCCTGCGTGCAACTCCGGCACCGTCTCGTGTCGGTACAGATAGATTTCCTCATACTTCACCGTGCGCCACAGCCGCTCGACAAACACGTTGTCCAGACATCGACCTTTGCCATCCATGCTCACCTTCGCCCCCGCGGCCTCCAGTCGCGAAGTGTACGATGCCGACGTGAATTGCACTCCTTGATCCGTGTTGAATACTTCCGGACAGCCACAGCTCAATGCCTCCTCCAACGCTTCCAAGCAGAACTCCACATCCAGTGTGTTCGATAGCCGCCACGAAAGCACGTACCGGCTGTACCAGTCAATCACGGCCGTCAGATACATGAACCCCGCCGGCATCGGCACATAGGTGATATCCGTGCTCCACACCTGGTCCACCCGGTCGATCGCCACGTTGCGGAGCAAGTACGGATACACCTTGTGGCCCACACCCCCGGCCGACAACTTCGGCTTCGGATAGACCGCTTCCAGGCCCATCAACCGCATCAGCCGTTGCACCCGTTTGCGGTTCACCTCGTGTCCTTGGCTACCGAGAAACTTCGCCATGCGACGGCTGCCCAAAAACGGATGGGCGGTGTACTCCCGGTCGATCTCCTCCATTAACGCCAGGTTCTCTTTCGTCTCGGCGCCGGGTTCGTAGTAGTAGCTCGATCGACTCAGTCCCAGCACTTCGCACTGTCGACTCACGCTCAACGTTGCGTCCGTCGGATCGACCCACGCCCGCTTGATCTCAACCGAAGCGGGCAGCTTTTTTTTTGAGCCAATCCAACTCCGTCTGCAGCCGGCCGATCTGCTCGTAGAGCTGCGACTGGATCGCCTCGTGATCCACCGTCGATGTCTTGGTCCCCCGCTCGAACAACTCCTCGACATTGCCGAGCAGTTGCTTCTTCCAGCCATGAATCATGGTCGGATGCACGCCGTGCAAACTGGCCAGCTCATTGATCGTCTTGTCACCCTTGATCGCCGCCAAGGCCACCTGAGCCTTGAACGCGGCTGTATGCGACTTCCGTTGTCGTGCCATCGATAACCCCCTTCTTGGACAGCCGACACTAGCTTATTCGACTGTCCAGTTTTTGGGGTCCACTACAGACATTTCACTGATAGGGTTGACATCTTATGCCAATTTGGGGCACGCCGCCTCTCAGCCGGTTGGCGGATGGACCATCCAGATCACGAGAACGATCACATATGGGACTGTGAGAACCAAGGCAGTGATAAACCCAAAATCTACCGCCCACCATTTCTTGAGTTCTTTGGCTTCACCAGTCAAGGTGTTGAGGAGCGTGCGCAGCTGATTCGACTTCCACCAAGTGAGGTAGGTGAAGTAGCCAAGAAAGACGAGCATCAGGAGCCAAACCCCTGCGGACATCCACAGCAGCATCCGCTCGTGTTTTTCGTAGCTGAAAGTCAGCACACCGAGGCTAATCAAAAGCAGGGTTGAAGAGACGTGCATCCGACTCTCGCTGAAGTGCCGTGACCATTTGCCGGCATCCTCGTATCGGAGGCGCAGGGTCTCCAGTTGCGAATCGGCGAGTAGCAGGTGCTCGTTGCGATTCACTTGCTCCAAAGCCGCCCGAACGATCTTGAGTTCTTCTTGGAGTTTTGCCTTTTCCTGCGCGATTGCCTTTGACGTGGCCTCTGCAAGTTGCCGCTTCGATTCTTCCAGTTGCAGCTTCAACTGCGTGATTTCGGGATTCTCATCCATATCTGCGCCCGTGAAAAGCCAAACGTCGCATGAAGCGTATCATCATCTGCGATCCCGGCATGTCAAGCGTCACAAATCCTCTTTGATGCGTCCCAAGCAACTCAAGAAGTGGCCAATCGGAAACGCCATCGCCTTCCGCTTTCCACCGCCGTCCGGGTCCAGCGCAACCTGCGTCACACCCGACTCCGCCGGCGCTACTCAGGTATTCCCACCTGTTTGTTCATAACGGACATTTCGGATTTAGTACGGCGCCAATTTTTTCGAGAATTGCTTCGTAGGTCGGGACGATATCCGGAAAGGGCGCGAATTCTTCATCCTTGTTCTTAAGCGTCCTAAGCTCATTGATCGACATCCATTGCGGTGTTAGCGGCGACGTTATCTGGGGCTTCACGCCCTTGGCCCGGCAAACGTAAACGAAGTCGTAATGCTCGCTCACCCAGAGCCGCTGTCTCCTCTTTTCGGTCTGGACTTGGAATGGCGGCTGCACGAGTTCGACCCTTCCGTACTTTGTCCTTTCCACTTTCGGCCAGAACTCGAAGTCGTTGATTTCCAGACCGAGTTCTTCCTTGACGCCCTTCCAACGGCCAAGTGGGGTGCCTCATGATAGCCGAGGCGGGAGCCGGGTGGTTGCCACCGTTCATGAAAGGGGTGCTTGATGACTGCTAGGTTATGGTCGTCGTCGAGAACATAGACGAGATTGGCAAACCGTCTGGGGATGAACCGGTTCGTGATTAGGATCACCACCCCGTAAATGGTGCACAGACTGAGGACCACCAAACTCACATAGCCGATCCACTTACCCAGTTCGGGGAGCTGGACCAGGAATGCGTTGCTCGCAAAGCCGACGAGGATTGCGGGTAACTTCCAGGGATTGATCGGCTGGTCGGAGATTTTCACGACGTGGACCCTCGAGAAATTGCCAGGAGCTATTGCACCACTAAGCGCGGGGACCGATGGCCCTTCTTGGCGAGTTTGGATCTCGAAAATGCGGTGGACCCGGATTCCGAACGGTCCGGCGGCGGCCACCATTGCGTAATCCAGAACTGTCTCGCCGTCGCTCGCGCCAAGGCGGAACCACCCATGCCACGATGCGGCTGGAAGTACATGAGCCACGAATGGTACTTTTCGGATAAGGCCGGCAGCGACGCGCCAACCCGCACGAGGCTGCGACGCCCCAAGCGGCCGGCTCCCGACCCTCGACTTCACTGAGGAAACCCGATTTCTCCGGCGGACGAAACGCGGTGAGCGATTGTCACCCGGCGCTTCCCGGCACCCCGGTTCTGTGCAAAGAAGGGACTGGCGCCACTTCACTACTGTAGCACCAGCTCGGCCCTCCACCCCCAACGCACTTGGCGCACGCCGTATAGATCGTGGGCCAGCATCACCTCGTCGTCGCAGCCGACTACCCGTTAAGCGCCGGCTAAGGGCAGCAAGAGGTCGACCCTCCCTTCCCCGCAGATCGCACTTCCCAGCCCACGCAGGTCGTCTGTGTGCCACTGTGGCTCCAAGGTGACTGACGTGGTTGACCGCCGCATTCGGCGTCGGTAGAAATCATTGTGCGGACCTCCAGTGCATCGGAACAATCGCGGTGTCAGCTCTCACAGTAGGAGAAGCCAAGTTGCCGTCGCCCCTCCCGACGAGTCAACTAAGGTCGATTCCTGCCATCGGGCCGTATTCTGGCCACCACAGTGAACCTATTCAACACCTCACAAACGAATGAGCAATCCTTGTCAACCGACCAGTGTCAAGCTCGGCCCGCTTGCCGCACTGTCGTCGGAGGTGCGATAGTTTTCATAACCGGTTTGGCTGGTCGTGGTGCCCACGCGGAAGTAGATCCGGTCGGCCTGCTTCATGGCGTTCCAGGCGCTATTGGGCATGGGATAGAAGCCGTTCGACGCTTGCAGCAAGGGCGAATCGCTCCAGCTTCCGTAGAAATTGCCGGAGTTGCGGCTTGGGCTATCGCCATCGAACAAGGGTAGGCTGGTAGCGAACTCCACGACGTAATAAGGAGCACCTTGCGTATCCACGCGAAAGTCGGGCGCAGTGGCGGAGCGTTGCCGTGCCGTCTCGCCGATTATGGAGATCTGCGGATTAACTCCGTCGGTTTTGAATTGCTGGGTCTCGATTGTGAACGGCCGCTCGCTGGCAAAGGCACTCACGTCGCCGAGCGTGTAGTAATTGGGTTGTTGCGTTGGCGGCATGTTGGCGAGAATGCGTTGCCAGAAGGAGTGGTAATCTCCCTGAAAGCCGCCGCTGCTCCAGACATTGAGCAAATTTTCGGTGAATAGGCCATTTCGATCGCCATCCTGAGATAGCTGATTGTCCTGGCAGCCAGAGATGAGAATGAGGCTGGCGGGCAAATCCACCCCTTTGGGTCTGCCAGCGAGGTACTGGTAAGTATCATACATCTCTTTGTTCTTGGTATAAAGCGCAGCGGAATGGGCGGTAGTCAGCCCGCGGAATCGCGGGCTGGCAGCACTGGCGGCGGCGCGAGTGATTGCCTGGATATCGCGCTGAAGTGCGTTCCGATGCGGCCGTAATAAGCTCGCGCTGTGAGGGGGTGCTCAGGTCGCGCTTCGCCATGGACATTTGCCGGTATTGCTCGGCGATTGCTTTGTAGAAAACGATGCGGGCGACGGTGCCGCTGTGGCAACTATCCGAGAGCATGAAGATGCGAACTCCGGCCGCGAATTGGTTGAACATCTGAAAGAGCTCATCGTCGATGAGCATTCGATCGTAGAGAACCCACGTTTCGTCTTTGCCGTCGGACTCGTCTCCGTTCACGTCATCAACCTGCCCGCCGTGGCCGGAGTAGGTCAACAAGAAAATGTCACCGGCTTGCAATTCTCGAGCAAAGGAACTCAGTTGCCGCATAACCTCGCTCGTGGTCGCCTGGTCGTCCGTAAGTCCTAGCGTGACAAAGCCCTGATCCGCCGCGAGCTGCTGCATGTCACGCGCGTCGTTGATACAGCCGCTGAGTTCCGGCACGGTGTAGCCCTGTGCCTCATAGGCGTCGGTGTCGACGTGGTTTAGACCGATGTGGAGCGACCTTCCTTTTTGCAGCATGGCAGATTCCTCGTTGTTTGCGAAACAGGTTATAATTGCTGGAGAATCCATTCCGTCAATTGGTAAGCCCGACTAGCTCCGGCGTCAGGCCAATGACATTTCCCTTGGTTTCGAGCGGCCACGTAATCCACGCAGTTTTCTGCTCCCCCTGGTTTGCACGGGTAAGCGTGGCCTGGAACTCGAGTACGGGGTGGTTCAAGTATTGGGTTAATGGCAGCACGATGTCTAGCGTCGCGACTGATTGGCCGTCGCTAAGCGGCACCACATAGCTCGCGGGCAAGTTCACCAGGCGCGCCTCAAGAGCTATCTTGGAGAGGCCGTGGTTCCCGTAATTGACGAGGTTGATAAATGCCAGACGGCAGTAGATGTCTTCGACAAAGCTGCGAATCTCGGCGAGGCTTGTGGCCTGGCCGACGCGCTGAGTGGCGACCGGCACCACGCGCGTCGCTGCCGACGCCGAGACGGCGAACGTGACTGTTTCACCCGGCTTCAGCGTTTTCTCGACGGTCACGGTTGTGATCGACGACTGGCCTGGCGCCGCCGCGTCGTCGATCAACAACAAATCGTCCACGTCCACGTCGCCCTCAATTCGGTTGGTGAGCCGGACGTTATTACCATCGCGAATCGCCTCAACCGGACCGGTTATGGCCGGACCAATCAGGGTGTTGAGGTCCAACATTAACGTCGATTGCAAAACCGTTTTGTCGGGCAACGTAAGGTTGACGGCGGCGGCGATACCGCCCACAGTCAGCATCGAATCGAGCACAGGTGCCTGCGGAACGTTCACCGCCAAACTCATTTGGAACGAATCCCATAAACGAGTCGCCTGTTTGTCCTTGACGACATCCGCATTAGGCAAGGACCAAATGAAATTGGCATCGCCATCAATTTCGGTAATGTACTGCAGGACCGGGGAGGGCGCGAGATCGCGAAGTACGTCGCGGAGCCGCTCGAACTCATGCGGGGCCAAGTCTGGGCCTACCGTTGCGAGTAACAGGCAGCGATTGTTCTCGGGCTGGACAGCGTCGAGCGACGAATAGAGAAAAGCCGCCGGCCGAAAGGCGCGGTCGCCTGCGTCCGGGCCGAATCGCGTGATTTTATAACTAGCCGCCGCCAATAGGAAATGTCCGGGCTGTTGAAGTGAACGAAAGACCTTGACCTTGGCCGGAATGCGAACATCATTGACCGGCGCGTACTCGCGATACTCGGTTTGGCCGAGCTGAAACGCCTCGCGACAGCCAATTGCGGTGTCGCCCTCCGCAGTGGTTTGGACATAGTAGGCACCGAGGGTCGCGCAAGGGTACAAGCATGCCAACTCTTGACTGCGGGCCAGAGTTTGCCGGCCGTAGAGAGGTTTCTCCGGCGCGTCGCTGTGTAGCACCTGCCCTAGGATCGCCGAATGCACCGCCAGTTGGCTCGCCGCCAGCGGCCGGGTCGCGCCTGAGGCACGGACTGGGCCGGACGATGGCGCCTCGGGCACGAAGCGGATTGTGCCGAAGCCGGTTGCCAGCGTCGGCTCGGGGGCACGCAGCAGCGCCGGAAGCGGCACACGTTTCGGGGCCAGCACGAGGGAAACACCATTGCCGGGAACTGACACCATCGCTTCAAAGCAGCCGTCCACGCGGATACGTGGCGGCTCCGACTGAAAATTGGGCACCGCTAGCGCTCCGTAAGCCAACCGCGCCCAGTTGTCTAGCAGCGCAACGCGCGCCACCAGCTTGTCACCCTGGACGTCGGTCTGTGCCGTAAATCTTGAGCGCTGTGTCTGTCCGTTTTCGTCGCGGAATGGAATCGATAGTGTCACGGCCAGGTTGGTGAACTTGACTGACTGGGCCGGCGGCTTGCCCAATTCCTGGAGGCGTTTGGCAACGTCGTCGCCGATCGTACGCTGCAAAGTGAACGTGACCGTGGCATTAATGCCGGGTTCACCGCTGGGGCCGTGGCCGCTGGTTTCGAAGCGGAATAGAAACGGAGATTGTGTGACCGGCTGACTGGGATTCGGCATGACGACGCTGAAGGCGGGCACGTACCAGAAATTGGCCGGTGCTCCGCAGTCGGGCCAGACCATCGCGTTGGGATCGTCGACGCGCGGCAGGCGCAGCGGCAGGATTGACGGAATAAACGTCAACTGACCGAGCAACCAGGGCCGGCTGAACTGCGCGGCCGGCATCGCCGCGACGTGAGCGGCCAATGCACTCGGACGTGCTGCTTCCAATTGGGACACCGCCGCAACGGAAGCGATGTGTGAGTAGCCCTTGCCCATCGGAGCGACCGCCAAGTGATTACTTGCTACGCCGCGCGTTTGCTGAAGGCGCGGCGGCACGAGCCGGTATTCACTGGTCACTGGATCCGGCGCTTCCAACTGTACCCAGCGGTCGAGATCGGCACCGAACCCGCTAGCTAGCTCATGGAGTGGAGCCTGCACGCGCAGCCTTCGCTCGGCGCCGCCTCGCCCCGTGAGCAGATCGGCGACTACGGTTAGGGCGGAGGGACGGCCGGCCAATGCACGGAACGCTGAGCGAACATCGCCGCGCGTCAGCCGCGCCACCAATACGCTCGTGGGCCATTCACCCTTGGCCTCCGCGGCAGCCAATGGCGCGTTGTCGCTCTTCAGCGCAAAGTGCGCGACGCGATAATAGGGAGCCGGCCGATTCAGAACGGGCGCGGTCACCCCCACGGGGAGCGTGAGGATTCCGCCGGTGATGAGATTGCCCACCGCACGCGAAGATGGCGCCGGCTGCCGAGCAAGCTGCACACGAAGCTTGACGGCGCCGGCGCCACTGAGGCCGGGTATGATGAGACACACTTCCGCCATGGCAAATCTGGCCTATGGGTTGTCATCGTCAATCTGATATCCGCCGACCGAAATCAGATCGCGTTTGTTCGGCGGCGGTGTAACGCTGCGGCCGGGCGGCGGACCAGCGGCGCCGGGCGTGGTGCCGGCACCTGCGCTTGCAGCTTCCTCCGTGTGAAAACCTCCCGTTGCGAATGGACTATCTTCAGCGGCTTTGCCATCGCCCGCCACCGTGATGCCCCGGCGCCGACGGACGGCGGCTGCCCTGCCGGAGCGCGACCCGGCAGAGTGCCGGTCGGCGGAGCACCTGCGGGTGCCGTCGCCGCCGTCCCGGTCGTCGCAGCCACAGGTGTGATTGTCCGCTGAACTACGGTGACCCCCGCATCTTCCGGCGTCGGCACGCGCACCATCAATGGCCCATTTCCGCCCGCATCCACCCACGGACCGACCCATTCCATCCCGTGAGTCATGATGCTGCCCTTGACGACGACCCGGACCTGATACTGGTACTTGGGCAAGAACTCGGGCTGACCGGTGAAGATCATCCAATAGCGCGGCTCATTCTGGTCAGTGGACGACCAAGAGAGTTTAACCGAGGGCCGGTCTTTACCGTCCAGGCGCTTGCCCGCGGCCTGGAACGTAACCTCGACGATTTGTTTGGGCCCTTCCAGGTCGACACCCAGAAAGATTGGGCCGACACTCAAAGCGCCGACATTGTCCACGCGGACTTCCAGATTCAGGTCATCCACGAGCTTGCCATTGGGTCCGGAATCTAACTCCACCTCGTTTTGTTCCACGGCGATGCGCACGAACGGATCTTCCAAGTCGCTCGGCGGCTCGCTGAAGTGGATTTTCCGCTTGATAAAGGTCTTGTCGGGCGCCCAGCCGCTCGGTGGGTTAGTGACATCGCTTTGATTTTTCTTCGCCATGGCGGTGTTCCACTGGGCATTGGCACCATCCGCCGACTGAAAAACGTGCCCGTCCCATTGGACAGCCCCTTGCGTATCGGGATAGCCGACCTGCACAGACAGGAAACTGACAGGTTCGCCGCTCCACTTCTTCGCCGGGTCGGGCCAGTTCACGACGGGCTTGACGAGGCGCGTCACCTTTCGCTCCCAGTCGTCAATATAAAGGGTCACGAAGTACTTCTTTTCGGCGGAAGGATCGGACTTGAGGACGTCGTAGAGTCCTTCAAGTTGTCCGCTCACTTGGTTTTCCTGGAGATAGGCCATCTCACGTTTTTCGTGGTAGTGCAGGCTAACGGTGCTACGGTCCTCGCGCAATTTGAGGGCCCCGCCGCCCCCAATGCCAAGGAAGCCGCCGCTGGCTTCCGCTGGCTTCTCCGAAAATGGCGCTGGATCGAAGATCTGCTTTTGCGCTTCCTCCAGGAATTTTTGGAATATCAGGTCAGTTCGCTTGTCGATAGCCTCTGAGATCTTGTCGCCACCAGGCACGGTCGGATCGATGGAAATGCGGACTTGAATATCGCCGTTGATCCGCATGCTGTTGAATTCGGCTTTGATGTCAGCGCCTCCAGAAGAGGCCGCCCCCATGCGCTGCCGCCGAGAAGTGATCTTGAATGCGGCTCCATTCTCCGTCGATCCACAGTTCCACGAGCGGCGCCCACACTTTGATGCGCTGGTTCTGCCAAATTGCGATTGGAGTCTGGCCACCGTGGAAACTGGCAAAGATCAGCGCCGCTGGCAGGCTGCCCACCAAGCCTGAATAGGCATTCTCGGCCAGTGGGCTGATCGCGCCGGGGCCTTGCCCTTGAAGGTTGACGTACCACTGGTCGAGGTTCGAGGAACGGAAGCCGCGCGATTGGGGGACGGTGCGGGGATACGATATGTTTCGGGGGCTGGAAATGTCGCGGACGATCGGGGCACCATTGAGATTCCGCGATCCTCCAGGCGGGGCTGCTCCTCCGGCAGGTGCAGGTGCGGGCTGGACCCCAGGCACTGTGCCATTGGCATTCGGGCCAAGATTGGTCACAGTCGTCGTGTTGGACACTATCGGCGCTGGGCGGAACATCGGTGTCGCCGGCACGCGCCAGCCCCAATAGGCCTGGTTGCTGCCGCGAAATCGACCGATCAACTCATTTTCGGCGTTCTGCAGCGTTTGCGGCGGCGGCGCAGCAGTCGTGGAGAAGCCAAACAGCCCGCCAGCGACTTCGTCCGTGCCTTGCACGCCGACGCTGGTACTGCCGCTACGCACGCCCACGAAGTGCACCATGCTGAACTTGTAGTCTCCATTCGGTTTTTGCGCCAACCGGACAGTGTTGGGTAGCCAATGATAAACGGGAGGCTTGCCTTCTCGTTGCAGTTCCTCGTTGTTGACGTCTGGAAGGAAGAGGATTTCATAACCGTCTTTTGTGATAACTTCAGTTCCGGCCGCGAAAATCGGGCCCTTGGCTTCCGCCATAGTTCACCTCCAAAGGTGCGCTACTCGAGTTGAATACGAGGTGGAGTGCCGGCACCGCGCGCAGCATGCATACAGGAGACCCTCACATGAGGATCGACGCAAGGGGCAGACTGCGGGCGTGTGGGGGCAATCGACGCCCAAAACCGAGAACGGTCACCTGCGCGAAATCCGCAAGTAGAACCGTTCTCATAGAACAAGCAGCCTCCAGCGTATGCCGCACCCGGTGCCATCGCCCTCGAAATGGAGCACAACGTGAAGTTGATTTCGATTGAGCCCCTTGATCGTGTCATGCAGCCTGCGCCGGGAGTCGATTTCCTGCTGCGGCGGCAATGGGTCGTCCAAGTGACGCGGCCATTTCTCTTCTTCTAATGCACTCAGAATCAGTTCCTGGTTCTGAGCAGGCACACGGAAGCGCTTTACGATGGCATCGCTCAACCAAAGTGTGCGGTCATCTGCATCCCAATGCGGCCTGTTTATGGCGATTTCGATGGGGTGCGGGGCACTTGGAACATGTACAACATGGACGTTGAAAAGAGCCAGCTGCTGGGCCGCTCGCACACCCAGAGACGTCAGGATGAAGCAGCTCCGTCTCTCAAGATGTAGGCCGTGCGCAACCCGGAAAGCGCGCACCTCAGCGTTTGCGGAAGCCTCCGTTCGGTGCTCGGCGTACCCCTTTCGCAAGAGCCAGCGCAGAGCCGTGTCGCTGATGCCCTGGGCCAACAGATGCGGCAACTGGCAGGCGAATTGCCAAGGGTCACACCGTTCCTGAAATGCGGCTTCGTGCACTTGGAGCAAGTGACTAAGTGCTTGCCGGCAGAAGGGCGGAATCGCGTCCAGCACGTTCTGATGGTTGAACTTGGCCAAGAGATGAGCTCCTGACTTCCGATTGGGGGAAAGATCGAACTCCGCCCAAAAACTTGGTCACCATACTCAGTCGCTTCTCAGGAAATCCAGCGAAACCGTTTTGCGTAACAATGCGATAGCGATCGCGTGCATGATGTCCTCAATTTGCCCGCGTTCGGCAAAGCACCTTGGGCTAACGCAATGGAATCTATGCTGAGTGCTCCGCTCCAGAGTGCTGGATCGGCTCCAACGAGCATGATTCGCGGAGCACTCAGCATAGATTCTTGTTGGACTAAACCGTGGATCGCCGGCGAGCTCCGCCCTATGGGGATTCAATCAAAACGCCTATTTTCCCCGGCGTTTTTGCCTACCCCAAGAGCGGCTTGTCATCGTCCAGGCTGCCACCCACTCGGCCCTTCATCCGAACTTCTGTTCACTACATCGAATGGCTCGTGCCCCTGTGCTCCGCTACGCAAAAAGGATGGCCAAGTCGCGTCCAGGTTTGCAGAGCCCACAGCCAAAGGCGGCGACTCTTCGCCCGTGAAATCGCCGTCCTGGCAATACGCTCTAATCCACTTCAGAACGACGGCCGATCCCATTCCTCGCAACTCACAGCGGTTGGACTGCGTCTCTCTGCGACCTTCCACCGCGGAGCGGTTTAGTTCAACATCGGAGATCAGCGGCTTGGCCGGCTGAAATCGCAACAACTTCGTTGATCTTGTGCAGTTCAATCTCAGGTCGGGCGCCTGGCGAGCGAGAAGCGCCATTAACGGCCTGGGACTATCACGGCTGCTGGAAATCCCGGCGTACCACCACAACGGTGTATCCTCCGATGTCACAATCCTTCACCACTTGCGTGAAACGATGAACGAGGAACTGACCGTTTGTGACATCGACCGGCAGAAAGTCAAAGATCAGGACCCGACTCTCACCCGTTTGCAGAACGAATTCCGCCAGAGTGCGGCCGAGAGTCGGCGGAGTACGTTCGGGGCGAGCTTGCGTTCGCGCGTTGATGTAGCGTGTCAGATCGTCCCCCGATTGTCGGGATTCGGGCGCCAGTGAGTTTCGGATGTCCATGAGCCGAATACCGAGTTCGCGCTGGGTGACGTCCGCCGCTTCCAACCGGAACCGCCGGCCGCCGGTGATACCGGTCGTCTGGCCCACGGATGCACTTCCAAGTAGCCCCATCAGCGCGGGCACATTGAGCGTTCGAAGCTCGTCCATGTTGCCGCTAACGAGCAGCGTGGAAACTTTTACCGTGAACAGTTCAGTCGTCCGGAACGGGTTTCCCGCTGCGAGTTGCAGTTTCTGGCCCGGTTGGTTGTTGGACACCATCAGATTGTGCTGAGCTACGTGGCGGTCGAGGGCGGCCGCGAACGGGAATTTGAGATCGTCCGCCCCCTCTGAAGGGCAGCTCACTTGCACCAACAGGCATTCGTGCCCGCCATTATCGAATTTGGGCTTCCATTTCGTGGGACATTCGACATCGACATAATTGTTGCCGCCGGGAATGTTGACGATCTTGCTGCCGATGCGATGCGTCGGGTCGGCGGCGGTGAACGCAAGTGCCGGGTTGAACCACCAGAATTCGACGTATGCGCCGAATGCCTCGATGTCACCACCGTTGAATACCCGAGCCTTCACGGTGACGTCGGTCCCGACGACCGGG
This sequence comes from uncultured Gemmataceae bacterium, assembly GCA_963773845.1. GTDB lineage: Bacteria > Planctomycetota > Planctomycetia > Gemmatales > Gemmataceae > SIAJ01. The sequence continues at coordinate 45,801 of CAVZCU010000009.1, read as the reverse complement.
TTGCCGAGCCCGTCGACCGGACCAAAGGTAATGTCCGGCGATCGATAGAACGCCGTTCCGGGTAAGAGGCCGCCGGCCGGACAAATCCCCTTGTTCACGTCGGTGGGATTATCCGTGTACCGGACGTACAAGAATGAGGCGTGACTGTGCGGCTCACCTTCGCCACGGTTGCGGTCGGGGGAGTTGTCGATCGGAGGTGGCATTGTGTTCCTTTTCGGCAGTATGTCGTTACATCAGGAGGCTCGCATCCTCTACGACTCCGCTACCAACGCGCTCCGCGCGGACGCCGCCGTTGGCACCTGCCAGGTCGGGAAGCCTATACCGGGGTCGGCCGTTAGGTCCCAATCCAGAAAATCGGCCGGCATTGCATTTCGAATCAGATCCAAGCCCACGTCCACGGCATTCCCGAAGAAACTCGCGATGGCGTCCTGACTCGTCAGTGCCGCTCGCCGGGCCGCAAACGGGGCCGGGTCCCGGACCAGCGGTGGGACGCCGGCCGGTGCGTTCAGTGGATTTACCGGCAGCGGCACACCCGTGATGGTTCCGGCCGGTGAACCGGCCGGCGCCGGCGTCGGCTGCAACCCGTCCACGAAGTGGAACGGCCAGGTCGACGGGGTCGGATAGGAGAATTCCGGCGGCGCTTCCGGCGGTTCGGTCGGAGGATTGGCCCAATTGGTGGCCCGAGTTGCTGGCCCTACCCATTGGGAGGCCGGCTCCGTCGTGCTTCGCCCTTTGCTCAACACGGTGTTGAGCGCAGCGTCGGCGGGGTTAATCTGCCCTGAGTTCGTAAAAGCGATATCGTTGTGGGTCAGCTCGAGCGTGTACGGAAACCCGAGGCCGGCCCAGGAAAGGAGTTCGTGGAGCGTGTTGGTCAGGTTGTTCTGGTAGGCGATCGTCCACCCGACGTAACAACGCAACTCCTCCCAATCCGGATCGGTGAGTCCGTCGGCGACCAGTGTCACGGCGACCACGATGGCCTCCACCGCCGCGACGACCAAGGTTCCGACCCAGGCAGCCACCGCAAGTATCGCCATGACAATGCCGCTAATGACTTCCGCTGCACTGGGGTCCGTATCCTCCGAAGGCGGCGGTGGTTGCGCTACGGTTCCATTTCCGGTCGTCACGGAGCCATCCACGGCCACCCAGGGCGGCCTCGCACCACAGCCATCCGGGTAGACGATTTGATCACTGGGCACGCAGGGGATGGCTTCGCCGGAAGTCTGAATCCAGAGAATCAGCCATAACATCGCGAACGCGCTCTGGATATTGGCCGCGTCCGACACCACGCTGGCGCCGCCAGGAGGGCCATAAGCCTTGTTGAACACCCTCTGCCAGTATTCCACGAACTCATTGGGCAATACGGCGGAGGCCGGTGCGCCTGTATTGACAGCGCTCAAGAGCGTGTCCACGCTCAGACCGGGCAACTCGATTCGCCCTTGCAACTTAGCCGAGCAAACGTTGGGCCAGTTTGCGTACAGCGGGTTCGGTACCCCGTTGTTCTGAATCAGGACGGAGTTGGCGCCGCCCTGAGCGTAGTAGCCGTGGACCCAAGTGTCGACATAGTTGCTGATCCAGCGATGCCGCCACCAATGATTCCGATAGGTGCGCCGACGATGTTGTTTACGAAGGGGTTCCCGCAGAGGTCGGCCGCGTAGCCTACCGTGGCACCAAGAGCATACGCTTTCTGTTTGTCGTCAGTCGCGAGATCGTAGGCCGCTTTAAGGAACTGGCCGGTATGACTTTCGTGCAACGTATCCCGGACCTGCCAGTTCTGGCTCGGGGCGGTTTTCGGGGACGGTTTACTCGTAAAAATGGACTGGCCGATCGTGGTTCGAACGGTCGCAAGTGTTGCCACAGTGTTTTGCAAGTCGGCGATCACAGCATTAAGCGCAGTCAGTTCATCCTTCATGTTGAGTAATTTGATCTTCTGTGAATCCTTCTCCGCCGCGTTGCCGTTAACCGCCTTCTTTACAATCCCGTCCAGCTTGTTGACCGTATCGCGGAGTTGTTTCAGATCCTTATAAACTCCTCCCGTCGCGGGGGTCGCACCCTGCGCCGGCGTGCCCGCGAACATTTGCAATACCGGAAACCAGACCTGGAAATACGTGCTGTTCGGCGTTGCCGCCCCTTTCTCGGGTCGGGCCGCGATAAAATCACCAAACGCCGCACCGATCGCCCCCAAGTAATAGAACGGAAGGTTGTCCGCGTTGCCCAAGATGGCGGCTTTCGGCTCGTTCGCCGCAATGAGGGCCTTCAGTACCTTTTCGGCAATCACGAATTTAGTCGGTATTCCGGGCATGGTTTCCCTCGAAGCGAGCATACGCTGAGCAGGCGATCCAGTCGGACGCCTTTGTAGTTTGCAGACTGAAATCTGAGCGATGAAAGCCGAACGATGTGATTGGAGCCGGCGCAACTACATTAGCAATCTAATGAGAAAAACCGCATCGCCGGTGTTATTCCAAGTGAAACATCAGAATGGCCTGATTTGTCGAGTTTTCGGACGAGTAATACTCTTCCTTCAAGCCAAAAGACATGGGCTATGTTTCGTTCAGCAGGTCTCCATCGCGGTCTGCGACTGCCCTGTCAAAAAGTTGATTGGACGATTGGTGCTCATTTTGCCTCGAATGACTCGATGAGGTCGGGGTAACATCAATTCTCGCACCACCAACGAAACTTTGGTCAGCTCAAGCAACGCATCTGCCACGAATACCTCAAAGCGGCTGGCACCCAGGATCAATTGCTGGGCCGGCTGCGACGACTTCAAGTCGCGGAAGACGGGGATACCGGCCCGGTTAACTGCATCCGTTCGTTAGGCGCACCAATCTAGGAACTCCTCATTTCTCTTCAGCGCACAAGGGCGCTGGCGGCTCCCGCACGATGATCGAGAGCGGTCGGTGTGGTTCCTGGTGGCGTGAAAACACCGTGATGCGCAGCCGTTCGCGCCAAACGCGCTCCGCCAGTTGCTCGATCTCTTTCTCACGGCTGAAGAACTTACGTTCCCCATCTTCGGTGTCCAGCAGAAAGCCCTCAAAGTCTCCGAAGCGATCGAAGACGAGACCGCCGATCTTGCCCGTGAAAGTTCGAGGCTCTTCACATTCTTCATGCCGACGGTGCTTCCGCTTGCCTTCTCCAGTAGGCGAGGGCAAAATCTGCGTTGGATCGCCGCCAAATACCTTGACGCGACTCGCGATCGCCTCCAGATAGCGTCGAAAGACCGGATACCAGCGGTTGTGGTGTGGAATTGCCTCCCCGATCCAACGCAGCACGGAGAGTTGCCGCTCCTCAGTTGACAATAGCGCCGCCTTGTTCTTCACTGGGACCGTCAGTTGGAAGGCTCCAAGAACACGCCGCCATTCGATCTCCGCCCGTCCATCCGTTGCCGCTCCATGAGCAATCGCGATATGTGGCGGCGGCGGGGGCGGTGGGTCGACTATGCCATGTGCATTCGTCAGCTGTCGGACCACAACGTGAAACACGTCGCCTTTCCGCACACTCGTTGACGGATCGAGCGACAATAGGCCGGCATAGTTGCTGTCGAGGGCTCTGGGCGGAATGGGAACATAGGTAATTCCGCCAGTGCGACATCCCAGCGTATGATCGTCGATGCGAACTAGGCGGTGCAATCCATAGAGCCGGTGAGCCATTTCCAGAACATCAGCCGCTCGAACGGCCGGCAAGTAGATCTGTGCCGTACTTCCGGTCGGTGTATTTCCCCAGTCGATCATCAGCTCGTCAGGGGTCTGACCGACAGGCAATCCGCTTGGCGTCGGCCGGACTTCAAATGTAGTCACCGCTTGTGCGGAGCCGATATCGCTCCACGCCAGGTTGCGCTGGGCGAGCTTGTCCCAATTTGAGGGATCTTTGCCGTTCGGGATGGCTACCGGATCGAACGCAATTTCCGCGATCAGGCATTGATGCAGATTGCGGATCATTGCCTGCTGGATGTCCATCAACGGGATGTTGGGGTCAATGAAGGGTCCGTCCACGTTGCTCGCAGGCACGTGAAGCGGGAGAAGGATATTGGGAGACTGACCGTCCGGCTTGATCGGCTGATTGAAGTCCAGCCAGCAGCCAAAATATCGATCAACCTCCGAGCCTCCGGTCGCGACGAAATCTTGGCGATTAAAGTCATCGGTCTGCTGATCCATAGATTTCGTCAGCGGGTCGATGCGTTCAGTCGCAAAACAGGGAACCGTGACATATTCACCGCCTTGTATGCCAGCGAGCGCAATGGGCTGGCCACTTGGATTGCTCGCCGCCCGGCGGTAAGTTGCAGACGGATCAAAAGCGGCCGATGTAGTCTGCGCTTGGAACAAGCGGAAGAAGACGCGAACGTTCGTCGCGCCAATCAGGCCGATATAACGCACCCTGGCGAGCGCAAAGTTGAAGACTCTTTTGTCCTCGTAGTTTTGGTCATAAGTGTAAATGAACAGTTTGGCTGATTCGTCAGTCGGCAGGTTATTGAATGCCTCACCGCCAGCCGTGCCCTTGCCGGCAGTCAGATTCGCCATCACTTGCTGGATAAACCTGGGAGCCGCCGTTGCATCGTCGCCCATTGTCACGCCAAACTTCGTTTCTCCGGCATGGACGACAAATACTCGCAAATCCACACTCAGCCATGGCGGGTCTCCATGCAGAATGAAGGGATTGGGTTGCTTGATCAGTTCGATCTGCGCTGAGCCGGAAACGCTCGCGATTGCCGCGTTGAATGTAAGAAGTTTGGTTGTTGTTGCGAAACCGAACGCAGTGTCATTCGGACCAAAGTCGATGTTGTAGTGAAACGTAAACCGCTGGAGCTGGGGCCCATAATTACCGCTATCTGACGTATTGCCCGTACACGTGATCGTAATACCGCTTGTCGGCGAGGCGACGCTCAAAACTGAATTTGGACCTGTGACCCCGATTTGTGCCGCGCCAAACCCATCGACGACCACACGGAAAGCATCCGGTATGACGGCACTGCCGGCCGCACGCCGCGCGTCGATTTCATCCTGGCCGAAAGTGCTGCGCTCCACAACAAAAACGCATTGTTTGGCAATGATGCGGAGCGGAGCAGTCCAGATCTCTTCGACACCGCCCGTGCGGCGGTCCGTCCAGCTACCGAAAAACTGGTTCCCGTAGCCGGTCAGGCCAATGTAGTCACCGTACTGGTTCCCGCTATCTGCGCCGGCTGAAGTCTCGTCGGTCTGGGCGGTCGTGACTTTGGTCACGGCGCTCCACGTTTGCCCGTCGTCTGTCGACGATTGCATCCAAACGTCAGTTTTGATGCGGGCTGGGTCGGCTACCGTGTCATAGTAGATGGCCATCAGGTTGCCGTTGGACTCGTCGACGCACAGTCGTCCATGAAACTGATCATTTAGCGACGCTTGGTTGTTGAGCATGCTAGGAGTCGACCAATTCGCTCCCCCATTCGTCGAGCGGGCAAACCATATGCGGCTCTTGCACGTGGAACTCACGCTTGTGCCAGGACCTGACCCGGATGTGCAGCCGGTGGCACCGCTCAGGTCGGTCCAGAGCGAATAAACGAGATCTTTGCTCGCCGTCCGATACGCTCCGCCTGAAACATAGACGCGGGCCCCGCGACCGGCGTCGGCTGGCACGTTGATGATCCTGGTACTCGCGAAGATTGAGCCAACGGCGACCGGCGTCGCTCCGAGCGCTCCATAAGTCTTACCGCCATCTGTAGACTTTGCGACAAAGATCGTGTTACTGCCGCCATTGTCGGGCCAGAACGCGAAGACATCACCGAAGCTGTTAGTCTTGATGTCGCCGCCGATGGCCGTCCCCGTCGTCTTGGCGCCGGTCACCTGCACCGGGGTTTGCCATGTGCCGCTAGTGCCAGCCGTCCGCCGCGCGACAAAGCCGGGCGCGCCATTGTGCCAGATTACGTAGATCTGATCCTTGAAGGGAGAAGTCGGGCTGTGATCGACCCACATGACCTCGCGGTCGACGGCGGTCTGAGTGCCAGACGCAGTCGAGTCGAAAGTCCAAGTCTGGCCGCCATCGGTCGACTTGTAACAACGCAGCTTGTTGGTGACTCCGCTAGCTACTCCGATTGTGATGGCCCATGCGGTCCCGTCAGACGTCCAGTCGACGGCCGGATCGGCGTGTTGAGCGTCCCCGGTGACGAATGCAAGCGTCGTCTGATTCCAAGTGGAGCCACCGTCGGATGAATAGAACTGGGCCTGCGTGGAGTTGATGTCATTCGACGCGGCGATGATCTTATTCAGGTTGGCGTAGCTGAGGCGGATGTCCGACTCGCTTCGGGGGTCGGAAACGGCCCCTGAAATGCGAAGATCATTCATCACTGGCTGCCTTTCTTCGCCGCTGGGTCGGTGGGCGAGCCCCAAGGCAAGTCTGGGTGTTTGAGCATCCACGCATGGACCTTGAACAACGTGTCGGGATACGGACCGAGCGGGTCGGTCGCCGAGATCTGCAATTGAGGATGGCCCTTACGCCAGTAGACCCTGAGCCAGAGCGGCAATCCTAACTTGTCTCCGGCCTCATCCGGTCGGAGCATTTCAAAGTCTTGGTTGTCTCGAATCAACTGCTCCAAAGCACTACCCTTAACGACTCTTGACGCCGCCAGTTGCTCTTCAACCGACGGCCATTTGGGTTTCGATTTCGTCATTGGTTATACTCCACACTGCACGTTCTTCTTCGGTCAAACTCGGACCTAAAGCAGTTGCTTCCCACCTAGAGACTGTTTTATAACGGGGCCCAACAAGACGTCAGTCCTTGCGGAATTGGACGAGGAGCAGTAACGAAACAGTCTCTAGGACTTCGTGTTCACGTGGCACCTTAGGCAGGTCACCAGTCGGCCAGCAAGCAGCCGCCTACGATGAGGGGCGCGTCGCACTCCTCGCGCGGGATGTACCAGACGCCATGAGCCCAATTGCCGTCGTCATCGATGACCCATTGCTGTCGGCCGTCATCGTAGACTGGCCGGCGGGTACCGTCGGTGAAGAGCTGGCAGGTGACTAGTTCCATGATCGTGGTCGACGAGGATAACACAATCAGAACACGGTGAGCCCGCGAGTGCAAGCATTTTCGCCGACGGCCGTGTGAAACCATCAAGCGTGTCGGCTATCGCCGATTAAATTGAAATCGGACCCTTGCCGGCGCAACCCGATCCTGCAGCCAGACAAAAACAGAATAAGCAGCTGTTGCATGACCGCCCTCGCCTCCCGAACAGCGTTTTTCCCCTGGCGGCCGGATTCAACGCTTGGCGGCGACCGGCAAGCCGAACCCGCGAGGGTCGGCCAGTCGGCAAAAATGGCCGACCGAATCGCCGGACCAGCGCCGCTTCTTCAGCACCGTCGACTCTAGTCGGCTGCGCACAAACTCGGTCATGTCTGAGTTTTCCCATCGGACTTTGTCGGTCCGATCATCCGATCGCCGCCCAATCGGTCTTGATGAGCTTGCGGATTCGTTGCGTGCAACCACCGGATGCAACACACAATCATTAATGATTGTGTGTTGTATTGCAACTGGCGGTGGCACCGCCGAGCTATGTGCAGGAACCACCCATGACATAAACTGAGACATGCAGCGCACTTCGTATATTCGCTTCCCGTCGTCTTCAATAACCCACTGCTTCTTCCCCGCCAGTCGGAAAACTCAGCCGCTTCCTCGTCCTGCGGATCAATCTTTTTGAGAAACTAGTCCTCCTTCAGTCCCCGACGCGCTTGACCTTGTAGCCCAATTTCTCCAGCTCGGCGACGACCCGCAAGCGCTGGTCGCCCTGAATCTCGATCCGGCCATCCTTGACCGTCCCGCCACTGCCGCAGCGCTGCTTGAGCAAGGCGGCGAGTTCCCGAACGCCATCCTCATCGAACGGTAGATCGAACACCGTGGTCACGCCCTTGCCACGCCGGCCTGCCGTCTCCCTGCCGACCTTCAAGATGACCGGCCTCTTGGCCTGCTCAATCACGGGCGGGCACGCCGGCGTGACAGCGTCGATCGGATGAGTCAACAGGCGCGGACCCCCGCCGAGAAGGCGGGCAACAAGGCCCATGACCTCCTGCTCGACCAAGCCCAGCACATCCGGAGCGTCGTCAATGTGCCAGAACTCGACCTTCTCGGCCCATGCCGGGAACCGCTCTTTCAGCAGCGGCAAGTGTTCGGCGTGCTTCAATGCGACGATTAGCGCCGCCCCTTCGAGATCGTTAGTTGTCACCTGTGTTGGAGAGCGGCTAACGGCCTCCGCTGCCCGCACGCCCAACTTCTCCAGGGTTTGCACCGCCGTGACCGCCATCGGCCCGACGTTGTTGCTACCCCGCTCCAAGGCCAGCCCCCTGGACAATGCCCGCCACGGCATCCCCATCCTGTCGGCTACCGAGTTAAACAGGACTTCCGCAAACCTGCTTCGGTAGTAGTTGCCGGTGCAGAGAAATAGGACCGTCTTCTCGCTTCGCTTCGCCATCGCAACCCTCGTTTGGATGCGTTCGGTCGAGAAACCATTTGCTTTTGTGTACGATGAGCGTGTTCCCTGCTCAACCCACCCAATCGAACATGTTGATGCCGTCTGGATTGCTGCTGTGGCCCACAATCTGCGCGGCTAGTTCGGTGGGAACAACCGACATCGACCGCCTGAAAATGCTGCAATCAAATCTCCCTCGACTCTTTCGACCCTCGCCACAAGTAACTCTGTTCGGATGAAGGCATTCGATCTACTACCTCACCCACCTGAATCCTTCAGAACCCCGAACTCGTCGCGGGGCCGACTTGATCAGGCCGACTAATGAAAAAAACTGCGAGATTTCCTGTCACGCACACATCGATTCGGGGGGTAATTGAGTGAGGCAACTTCTTGATTCGGAGTTGCCGTAATTCATCAATGGCAATCGGGCGTCTTGAGTCCCCCGGCGCGTGATGTCGTGCGCCGATCGGCCCGGATGCGCGCTACGGTCGGACCACGCATCCAGGTGCTAGCCGATGCGGGCTGAAGCCAATTGCACCTTCAGAAGCCTCGCGCTCGAAGAGATTTCCGAAGTAGTGCGGCGTCGTGCCATTGACGACACCGCATCGAATGGTCTGGCAGCGGATACTGTACCAGTCGAAACCGAGAACTCAGGAGAATCGTCATGTTCAATCGAGTAGTCGCCAGCTTCGCTTGCGTCTTGTCACTCGCAGTCGCGCCGTCGTTTGCATTCGGCCCAAGGGGTCACGCCATTGTCGGTGCGATCGCCGATCAAAAACTGGCGGGCACTGCGACGGCGGACAAGGTCGCCGCACTGATCGACGGACTGACCCTGGAGAAAGCGGCACTTTTGCCCGACACGATCAAATCATTCGATGCTCATCCCAATGCCTTTGTGCTGGCGGGACACCCGGAACTGACCAACCAGCTTCGCGCTTTCCTGAAGGCAAACCCGCACAATATGCCGGCGCTCGATCATCATGCTTTTCACTTCACTGATGTACCAGTGGAAGGCGCGTCACACCATGCGTCCGGTACCGTAGGCCGGCCGGAAATCGACATCGTGCACATGATGAAGTTCTGCATCGGCGTTCTGAAGGGTTCGGAGCCCGAAGACAATCCGAAGAAGATTACCAAACCGGTTGCGCTGATTTTGTTGGCCCATTACGTGGGCGACATCCATCAACCGCTTCACGTAGGGGCGGAGTATTTCGACAATACCGGCAAGCCGATAAATCCAGACACCCATGCCGGTCAAGCGAATAACGATAAAGGCGGCAACGGTTTGACGCTTCACCTGATGGACGCCGGCGGCCATCTTCGGACGGTGGGAAATCTGCACGGCTATTGGGACAGCAAGGCGGTGGAATCTGCGCTCGCTTTACTGCATGAGGAAATTCTCGCGGACGGCCACACCACTGGAGTGAGCGACGCCGATGTTGCCAGTTTCCTCGCCGGCAAGCAGCCAACCGGCTTTGCTGTCTCCTCCTCGCCAATTGAGAAATGGTCGGAGGAGTGGGCCGACGAAATACTACCTGTCGCGAAGAATGCACACAAGCGCCTCAAATTCAGTCACATGCTCATCAACCCCCAAAACCACACTGCAGCGGGCCAGGCGTTGGAGAAACCTATCGCCAAAGGGTCGGACACCTATGCGGACTTCGCCGCCAAGGTTACTCGCAAGAACATCCATGTGGCTGGCTGGCGTTTGGCGTTGGTGGTCAAAAGAATTCTTCCATGACCGAGCCAAGAAACTCTCGCTCGATGGGGACTCAGTTGCGCTTGTCGTTTTTCCACGACTCATTAACCCTGACCACGGTGCCCCGCAAGCGATTTCTGCCACGCACGATGCCAAGCCTCACGAATTGACGGAAACAGCGCTTGCCTGGTTTCTGACCAGGCATGGCCTCAGCGAGCAACAATCACAGTGAACGTTCGCTTGCGTTGGCACGAATGGCGTTGGAGATCATAGCGAACTCGGTCATGTTCGAGTTTTGCGGTCGAGTCCGGATCGCAACAATCGAAAATTCACTCACCTATGTCGTCGTTGCGGCTGGATCTGCGGCCGCAATGAGATTCTTCTGGCTCGCCAAAGACGGGCTGGACTTGACCTCTAGCGAAGCAGCGCAATGGCGCGGAAACCAGAATTCCCTGGGGTACTGACATAGTCTAAACCGTTGAATACGGTAACACGAATCCTCGTTTGCGTGGGCAGCTCCTCTCAAGAGACCCAGCGATGACTGTCTCCCCACCAACAAAGAATACCGATCGCAATCTTCTGTTTGGCGTGATGGCGCTGCAACTCAACTTCATCAACCGAAACGAGTTGATCGGAGCGATGAATGCTTGGGTCATCAACAAGACGATGCCGTTGGGCCAGATTCTTTGCAATCAGGGGGCTCTCTCGGCGGGCCCCTGCGAAATGCTCGATGCCGTCGTTGACGAGCATGTCCGGCAACATGGCGGCGATGTCGAGGCCAGTTTGATTTCCGCTACCGAGGGAACGACGGTTTCCGACGACATTGGGCACATATCCGATCCGGATGTCGAATCGACGCTCTCCGGTCTTGCTCGCCGACGCAATAAGTCCGTCCCCCGCTCCCGCGATGATTCTCGATATTGCAACCTCCGCCCCTACGCTCGTGGCGGACTTGGTCAGGTCTTCTTGGCCGACGACACCGAATTGACCCGCGAGGTCGCCGTTAAGGAGATTCAGCCGGATCGCGCCACGATCCGGCGTGCCGATCGCGATTCTTGCGGGAGGCCACGATTACCGGCGCTCTTGAGCATCCGGGGGTCGTTCCGGTATATGGCCTCGGCACCTATCCGGACGGTCGCCCGTACTACGCCATGCGATTCATTCGGGGTGAGAGCCTGAAGGTTGCCATCGACCGGTATCACTCGGGCGAACTCACCACCGAGCAGCCTATGGCGCTTCGCCAGTTGCTTCGTCGATTCATAGACGCATGCAACGCGGTCGCCTATGTGCATAGTCGGGGAGTGATTCATCGCGATTTGAAACCGCAAAACATTATGCTTGGTCCATTTGGCGAGACGCTCGTCGTCGATTGGGGACTCGCAAAGGCCGGTGTAGAGCCCAAAGTGTCCGACCCAGCAAATGATCCGACGACCGATCCTGCCGTTCGCTCAGCGGAGGATGGATTGGCGGCAACTTCCGCAGGATCGGTCCTCGGGACACCCGGATACATGAGTCCGGAGCAGGCGTCCGGTCAACACGACCAAGTGGGACCGGCCAGCGATGTCTTCAGCCTTGGCGCTACTCTGTACTGCCTGCTCACCGGGCGAAAGCCTTTCACGGGAACCGACGCGGACGGCGTATTGGCTGAGACCCGGTCAGGGTCATTTCCACCGCCGCGGACTGTCAAATCAAATGTCCCCGTGGGTCTTGATGCTGTCTGTCGCAAAGCACTCGCACTTCAGAAAAGTGACCGCTATCCGTCAGCCCTCGATCTAGCCGCCGATGTTGATCGCTGGCTGGCGGACGAACCGGTCAGTGCTTACCGGGACCCATTGACGGTTCGACTGTCCCGCTGGGGTCGCCGACACCGATCCGCGGTGGCAGCTAGTTTCGCCTTATTGATCACGACGGTCGTAGCGCTGAGCGTCGGAACCGGCCTGATTTGGCTTGAACAACGAAAGACCGCCGCCCAAAAGCGTGAGGCTGACGAAAACTACGAGCTGGCCCGCGAGTTAAGTGCCGGAGGGATTGAGTTGATCGCATCGTCGGAAGCTCAGTTCGCAGCCGACCCGGTGAAACATAGAGCCAGAAAAGAGTTGCTGGTGGCCGCCGCACGGACATATCGGAAGCACGTGCAAAAGCAGCCCAATGATCCAGAAATACGGCGTCAAGCCGCCCGCATTTATCGCTATGCCGCGAATGTTCACCGCCTGGAACGCGAATATCGAGCCGCCGAACCGCTTTACGCAGACGCAGTCGATTTACTTGATGGTTTGGCCAATCAGTATCCAGAGGAACCGTCGTTTCGGCTTCTGCTTTCCCAAACGCTTCGCGATCAAGCAAAGGTACAGAGCAGCCTGGGAAAGTTGAACGAGGCGAAGGAGTCGCTTGCACGGGCGATCGAAATAGCTGACGCGCTTGCCGCGGTTGACACGGATAACCCAGCCTATCGACGGGCGCTCGCAACTGCACTATTAAGTCGGTCCAGTGTCCAATATGTTCGAGGCAATTACTCGGATGCTGGCAACGATGCCACCAAAGCAGCTACGGAATTTCGCGAGTTGGCATCTGCCCCGCAAGGATCGCATCCATATGACCCCGTGCTTCATGCGGCCGCTCTCAACCTCATTGCGATCACGCAGCGCGAGACCGGTCATCCCGAAAAAGCCGTGCCAATTCACGCCGAGGCCATTAAGGTTCTGGACCCCATGACCCGCGAAGTTCGTCCAGGGCTCAACCGCGCCGACGCCCTGCACTATCTAACTTCTTTGCGGCTTGAGCAGAGTCGAACTTGGGTGCTGACGGGACGCCGAACCAACGCCGAGAAGAACTTCGGGCTGACGGCTCTGCAATGGGAGCGATTGGCAAAGAGCCACCCCGAAGTCCCCGACTATGTGGAGGAAAGCGGGGTGGCGTACTATGAGCGTGGCCGATTGCGGGCGGCAGGATGGCCGACGCAAGGCAGCGCTAATGGACTTCGACAAATCCCGCATCATTCTTGAGGCTGCAACCGAACGATCACCTGATGTTCCGGGACTGAGCGGTGACCTCGGTCGCACTTACGCGGGGCTCGCTCGACTTGCAAGAGACGAGGGCGACGAAGGCGCATCCGCTAAATGGTTCGGAAAATCGCTCGCGGCCTTCCGATCGTGCATCGACCGAGCCCCGGATCGCTTCCGGGAAAAACGGGATCTCAAACAAGTCGAGTCGGAAATCAGCCGATAATCGAGCTCGACCTACGGCAGCGGATCACCGTTCGCATAATCGACTGGTACGTCAGTTGAGTGCGACCCTCCACCATCGTCAGTCAACGTAATGGTCAGCGTTCCGTCCGGCGGGTCACCGAAACCTCCATCTTGCGGGGAGGTCTTATTCTTCAGAATAATGCGTATCTCCTTCGCGACGTCGCCTTGCTTCTTTCTGTTCGCCGTCCACTCGCCCTTCGTGACGGGACTCTTGTCTTTGACATCCTTGAGCACATCCCAATTTGAAAGGTCTGTGCCGTCGTCAGCCACCAAGGTAAGTGCGCTGTGGTTGTTTTTTTTGGAATTTACGAGCGGTTTCAGTTTTGCTGAAAAGGTCGTCATTGTTGGGCATCCATTAGATGAGGAAAGTCACGTTTAGGTCAATTTGCACCGCGGCCGAGCGCTTCACCAACTCGGTGCACGCTTTTTGACCACACGGCTAGCGTTTCGATCGGAGTATCAGACCATTCGAAATGGTCATTGTCAAGAATCAAATTGCGTGGACACCGCCGTTTACTTTCAGTGCTTCGAACATTCTTCCCAAATGTACTGCCAATGGGCCGTTACACGTCGGGCCGACGAACCAACTCATCCGGGTTGGGCACGAATTGTCTGAAGGAAAGCAGCGGTGTCCTTCGTGTGATTAGGAATGGTGCTGCGGCCGACCGCTAACAAGGATCGGCGTGTTGGCTCTCCACGGGGAATGAACCAGACGCCGTACACGCGTCCGCCACCGTCATCGATGAACCATTGCCGTTGGCCGCCGTCGTACACGGCCCGGCGACTGCCGTCGGTGAAGAGTTGGTAGGCGACTGGGTCCACACTACCCCTCGAAGGCGTCAATCAATTCAGGATGAGTCAGTAGCGTCGCGATCTCCAGGATGCCTTCGACATCGGCTGCGCAATCGGGATCGTCTTCGACCACGACACCGAGAGACTGGCCGCGTTGGACCTGCAAGTCAACTCGTTGTGTTTCGGAGATGAGACTTAAAAGCTCGTTGGCGTAGCGCTCGAACGCCATCCCGCGCAGCTCGGCGTCGGTGACCGTGATTCTCATGGGTGAGGTTCCGGTGGAAGAGACACACTAATCGAATCATGCAGCGCGCGACGATTTGCAAGCGCGAAACCGGCTTAACAAAATCGGCCCGCGAAATATATGGCGAGGTGTCGCCCAGCGAGCCGGGAGCGCCAATGTTCCAAGTAGGCGAAATGGTCCTCGTGCGAAGCACCTACGAACTCCTGCACGTCAAGGGAGTCGAGACAAAGGATGGAACGACAGTGTACGTGTACGGCCGCGAAGGAAGGGACAACGACCGGCCGTTTGCCGACGGGGAACTCTCGTACCCGTTTGGCCGGAAGTGATTGGTTTCAGAGTCCCGTCAGGCCGAGTCGGGTTCGGCGGCTATAAACCGACGCAAGCGTCCTGCCCAGCATTTGGGCCGCTACCGTCCCCCGATTGTTGCGGACGATCTGGTCGTCCTCTTCGGTCCAGGCGCGACCGCGGGGGACGATTCCATTCGCTTTTCGCTTACGGTAGTTCGCCGCGACGATTTGGCCGACATGGGGCGGTTGCGGCTTTCCCATCCGGCCCTTTCGCATCGCCTCAACGACGTGACGCGGGCGTGGTTTTCCTCTCATTGCCTCGGCAATCTTCCGTCTGCGTTCCGGGTGGGTGTTCTTCGCGTGGGCCTTCTTGCGCGCTTCAACGCCCACGGCTCGTTCGTGTAGTCCGACCGCAAGCGATGCGTGCCGTCGTTCGTCAGGCCGACGCCGAGCGCCTTCCGCCACTTGCTGACAGTCTGCGGGATCACGCCGAACCAAAAGCAGATTCCTGATTGGATTCGCGACGAACGGAATCGGCGAGCCGGCCGAACAGAATGGGACCGCGTGCTGATGTTCCCTTCCGCCGGCCGACCGGCCACGGGATGCGGGCGTCGGTGTAGCCGATGACGACTGCGTCACAGTCGCGGGACTCGCACGACAGGACGGTCCCGATGCGGACGGGGGGCATCTTGTAGGTGCCGAGCAGTCGGAAGCGGTCGCGGCCGAGCATCGACCGAATCCCCTTACTTCTTGTCCGTCGGCGGCAGGTCACGCCTCTCACTATTTGCCGAAGCGTGGACACCCATCAGCGATCCATTTTTCAATCACTTGCACGCTCCAGCGAACCCTACGCCCTAACCGAACCGGGGGCGGCATTTCGCCAGATTCGGCCATTCGGACGACATGTCGATGGGAGACGTTCAACAACTTGGCGACCTCCTTGTACCCAATCAGCGTTGCCCGATCCGAAGTTCCGGGCTCCGCATTTGAAAATGAGCGTCGGTCGGGCGATTCTGCTTCGCGTGACCGGGCACCGTCCGGCGATATTGCTCTTCGTAACACCGGCCCGAGCAACTCTGCAATCGTCCGAGCCGCGTCGTCGCCGAGCGTGATAGAGAGTTGAACGTTGATCGTTGACATGAATTCGGACCTCTTTGTGTCTGGATCACAGTGAACGCGATGATGTCGCTCGTACAGCCATATTCAGGCGAATTGCGTTCCACGGTCGCTTCCGCAACGACTCACATAGTGCCTCTTTACCTTCCGTGCGAACAACGGTGCCTAGCCATGGCGCGCGTTTGAGATGCCCAACGATCGCAATTCTGCCACTTCTACGCGACGATACCTCTCCATTCTTGGCCGGGCAAAACAAAAAACGTCCTGTTCGTCCGTCACCAAATCTCCGCGTCGGAACTATAGGCAGGGTGTCGCCCGCGAACCGGGAGTCACCAATGTTCCAAGTTGGCGAGATGGTCCTCATCCGAAGCACCTACGAACTCTTGCACGTCAAAGAAGTCGAGACGCGGGACGGAAAGACCGTGTACCATTGCGGCAGGGAGGGAACCGAGCAGAGCCGGCCAATTATGGAAGACGAACTCTCCTACCCATACGGCAGAAAGTGATCAATGTCGGTACCAGGGTAAAAGCCAATTGGGAGTTGGTCGTCGCGTGCTGGTTTCCTGAACTCATTGATGGCTTTCCCCTCACGTCAAGCCGAGCCGAGATCGGCGGCTGAAGACCGACGCTATCGCAGTTATTTCTTCGCGGACGAGCGCCATTCGAGAAATAGTTCAAGGGGTGGTCATGAACGGCGGCATCTTCCTGATCCAGAGTAGCGGCGATCTTGTGGAAATGAAGGAACAGCCCTACGACACCGAGGCCGTACTTCAAAAACTCCTCGCCAACTACCCGAACCTGCTTGCCGGCGACCAAATGGACGGGGCAGCGCCCAGGCGATGGCTGTTGATCTCGCCGGAGATGGGGTTGCCGTCCGAAGAGGATGGCGGCAACCGATGGTCCGTGGATCATTTGTTTTTGGACCAGGACGCCATCCCCACGCTGATTGAAGTCAAGCGGTCGAGCGACACGCGCATTCGCCGAGAGGTCGTCGGCCAGATGCTCGACTACGCCGCCAACGCGGTCGTCTACTGGCCGGTTGAGGCCCTCCGCGTCCGGTTCGAGGAAGTCTGCCGCCAGCGCGGTGTGGACCCGGCCAAGGAGATCGAGATGCTCGCGGGGCCGGGGGCCGCCGTTGATGAGTTCTGGCAACAAGTCAAGACCAACCTTCAGGCCGGGCGTGTGCGGATGGTCTTCGTGGCCGACGTGGTCCCGACGGAACTTCGCCGCGTCGTCGAGTTCCTCAATGGCCAGATGGACCCGGCGGAAGTTCTGGCCGTCGAGATCAGGCAATTCGTTGGACAGGGGCTAAAGACCCTGGTCCCTCGTGTGATCGGCCAGACTGTTGAAGCAGAGCGCAAGAAGGGCAGTGCCGGGACTACTGAGAGGCAGTGGGACGAAGCCACCTTCTTCGAGGTCTTGCGTCAGCGGCGGGGCGACAAGGAGACAGAAGTCGCCTATGCGATCCTAGGCTGGGCGAAAAAAAACCTACTCCGCACTTGGTGGGGCAAGGGGGCCAAGTTCGGCTCTTTCTTTCCATTACTAGACGTCGGCGGCGAGACACACTGGGTCGTGTCGGTGTGGACCTACGGCCGGGTGGAAATCCAGTTCCAACAAATGCTGAACCGAAAGCCGTTTGGAGACGAGACGAAGCGGCTGGAGTTGCGCGAACGGCTGAATCAGATTCCGGGTGTCGAGATACCTGCCGATGCCATCACCCGCCGGCCGGCGATCTCACTCACAGTGTTTGCCGACCCCGCAGCGCTTCAGAATCTCCTGAGCGTGATGGACTGGTACATCTCCGAAGTGAGAGCCGGTTAGGAGTGGTTCCAATTCGACATCGTGTGCAAGCCGACCACACGCGAAAGAACTAATGCGTACGGCACCGCGTGCCAAAGCGAGTACGGACAGCAGACGGAGCGAATGTCGGGGGTGCGAAGGCATGAATCTCTACGTTCAGCACCACAACGTCGAGCAGGAGGGTCTGATACTCGTGGAGCCGCCGTTCGGTGAGACGCGGCTGGGCATCCACACTCGCCGCCCCCAAGTTCAAAAAGCCGAGGGCCGAGTATTCCTGATCGCGGGCATGAGCAGGCCCCGCCGCTTCTTCCTCTGGCAGACCTTTCAGGTCGAAGAGGTCAAGTCGAGCGGCGACGGCGAGTCTGAGGCGTCAGGCTGAATTGCCAGTCGCGCCATGTCACGCCGACACGCAGCGGGAACAGACGACAGAGCCTGAGCTACGCCGTCTCACCCGCAAATCCAACATCATCGCTGCGCCGCACCGCTTGCACTCCCTTTCTTCCCTGAATGGATCGTCATCCTCGTCCGTGGGCAACTGTGGTGCGCCGTAAACGACTTCTCGATCTAGTTCCTTTCGTCCTTTACGTTCATCTCGAATCGGCCAAGGGCCACCTTCACACTTGGGACAAAGGCCAGATGCTGAACGTGTGTCACGTCCACAACTTGCGCAACAGGTCAACTCGCTACATCGCTTGGTTTCGGACACTTCAGTGACTCTGAACAAGTTGTCGAACAACCCGGCTTACTTGCCGGACATGCGAATTCGACTTGATTTGGCAGTGCCGCTATAACGGGAATCGGAGCATGTCGTAGCGTAGTACGAAATCTTCACGCTGGCCGAATGAATCGGTCCACCTTCCGATGAGTTGACTCTGGGTCAAGCAACTTCGATGTCATCGTGGTTGGCGGTCACGAAGTCTTGCTATTCCATCCGTCTTGCCCGCCGTGCCAATCGAACCGCGTGCCGGCGAACGATGTCGAGCGAAGCGCCCCGGTCGAGGTTGTCCGGCAGCACTAGATAGAACATCCGCACTGCAGCCGCCTCGTCGTCGCGGCCCTTGTCGGACAGCCAGTCGGCGATCGCGAGTCATCGGGCCGGATCGTCCGGGTTGTTGCGAATTGTTTCGAAGTAGGCCGCGTGATCGTTCACGGTTCACTCGTCAGCCGAACACCGAATCCTGAACCCCTTGTGCCGTTACTTGCAAACCATTAAGTCGGAGGGTTAAGCAAGATCGTCCGGCTACTGGGCCACCGATTAACCATCTGTGTCGTTCCGCCCCAAGCAACTCAAGAAATGGCCAATCGGAAACGCCATCGCCTTTCGCTTTCCACCGCCATCCGGGTCCAGCGCAACCTGCGTCACGCCCGCCTGCGCCGCCAAGACCAATACCGCTCGCAAATGCTCCCCAGTCGGCAATACGAATGGCCGATGGTCTACCAATGGCTTCTCTTCGACGAACCGCTCGGCGTTGTCTTTGTCACTGAACACGGCAAAAACTTGCCCTGTGAGCCGCCGATCACGGCGACTTCGTCCGGTCCGTCAACCACGATATACAACGGGTAGCCGATGTAAACGCCGCTCAAGTCGTCTTGGTCTTCAGTGTCCACGGGGCACCGTTTTGGGAGTCACCAGTCGGCCGGCAAGTCATCGCCGACAACGATCGGCGTATCGCATACCTCGCGCGGAATGAACGAGACGCCATACACCCGGTTGTCGTCGTCCTCGACCCACTGCCGCTCGCCGTCGTCGTACACAGGCCGGCGGCTGCCGTCGGTGAACAGTCGGTATGCGACGGGTTCCATGCGATTCGTTGTACACTCAGGCGCTCGGCGGCGAGTCCGTTTTTTGGTTTTCATCGGGGGACCGTCCGACTCCGCCGGCACAGGATTGGTAATGCAATTCAACCGTTAGTGCTTGTACTGCGTCTTGAGCATCGCAAACCAGCTGATACAGCCGGTCGGTCGGAATGAAGCCGACTTCGACCATGCGGCCACGGAGCCGGATGAGCAAGTTCGCGCAGTGAAAGAGGGACCGGTTGAGCTTCTCCGCCTGCCAGCGTTCAATTTTCATGTCCGCCTTGGGTTGGTGGGCTGGCATCTCGTATATCGACGAAGCGATTTGCAAAGTCGGTCCATCTTTTTTTTGCGTGCCACTTGTACTCGAATTTGAGCGCCGGTAAATTCGGACGATGATCGACCCCGAACTTGTTCGACTGATTGGCGGCCCGTATCGCCCGCCGCACGTTAAGGTCGGCGATGTGGCCACTTGCCTCTACCGCGACTGCGATGTCGTCATCACAGCATGGCATGACGCCCGCATCGCGTGGCCCCGTTGTCGGCGGCGCGACCAGGCGGGTGGCGGCGGGTCCGGGCTTCTGGTTGACGAGGCGTTGCTCAGGGCTATCCGGACCGAATCGGCCGAGGCCCTGAAATACTGGTTCGGCGTCGGAACATCTCAAGTGTGGGCGTGGCGAAACGCGTTTGGAATTCGCCAACGAGCGACTGCCGGATCGAAGCGGTTGTACGAACGAACGGCCGAGAAGCTGGGCGACCTGCTTCGGGGCAAAGCAGTTCCAGCGCCGACTAGACGAAAGATGCAGCACGCATCGTTGGCACGCGACGCCGCAGAATCGCTTCGGAATTATGCAGCGAAGAATCGACGGTCCTGGAAGGCCCAAAAGGCTGCTCTTATTGGAACCATGAAGGATACCCAGCTCGCGCGGCAGTTGGGCCGGACACGCAGCGAGGTATACACCGAGCGGTTGAGACGCGGAATCCCCGCGTACTGCAAGCCGAAACCGTCAGAATCGCTCCTGTCGCTTGAAGAGCGAGAGCGACTTCGTCGGCAGCGGATCGCGGCGGCGAAGCGAGGCAAGAAGCGGCCCCGCCATGTAATCGAAGCAATACGGAAGGGACGGACCGGCAAGCAGCAATCGGACGAAGCGGGGGCGAAGATGCGAGCGGCGCATGCCCGGCGAAAGGCGGGCGCAAGCTGACCAACTATTTCTTTTCCTTACCGTTCTTCTCCCCGCCCTCTGCGTCGGATTCGCGCAGCTTCTTGCGTTGCTCGTCGGTGAGGACATTCAGGCGATTCTTGACCAAGTTAGCGTCGAGCACGGCAATCTGTCGCTTCAACTTGTCCACGGCTTCCTTGTGCTCGGCTTGCAACTTCAGGACTTGTTCCGTTTGTTTTGCGGTCAAGTTCAGGTGAGACCAGCCATAGGGCAACTTGGCCTTGTCGTCCTTGGCCTTCTTTGTCTGACTGACCGCCCCACCGGAACACAAGAGGGTCAGTGCGGCAACGATCGTACATCCGACGACGAGGCGTGTAGCTGGCATAAACGACTCTCCTCCGGATGATCAACTCGATAGTTAACACAACGTTCGACGCAATGTATGATGGCCACGATTTCACCTCACCGCAAGTTTTGGCCAACAAATCATTTGACGAAACTCAGTTCTTCGGTCAGTCCGAATGGGCGCACCCGTTGACCCGCCGACGCCATGCCCACCGAAGAATGAGATTAGTCCACCGTGAACTCGTCGCAACTACGATTGAATGTTCGCCATGATGACACGCGGCTTCGACGAACGGCTCCGCGAATGGCGAGAAAGGGCGCACAGTGTCGTCGCACTCGCTATCCTCATAGCGAAGTCCTCCATCGTGAACACGGCGAAGGCACCTGGGAGGCGGGGTCGATAACCATCGAAGTTTTCGCATAACTCCCTCCCACACTCCCTTCAAATGACTCAACAGCAAATGCTCGCAGCGCTGGGGACGGGCGTATCCTTCCTGATTCTTTTGGTCTTCATTGCCAGGGCTATTCTGCGCCCGCATCGGGAACCGGCTTCACGCCTGGCGTGGGTGGTGGTGATGATGACGCTGCCGGTGGTCGGCGTCATCGTCTATATTCTCCTCGGTGAAACCAACATCGGTCGCCGGCGAAAGGCGCGAATGCGTGCAGTGCTGGCGCGACTGCCCGATGACGCGGAGGCTCCGGGAGCAGCGGCTGCGAACCTTCGGCCGGAAATCCCGGAACGTTACGCTCCCCTATTTCGAGTCGGTCAATCGATCAATGGCTTTGAACCCGTCGGCGGCAACCAGGCACGCTTATTGCCCGATTCCAATGCGGCAATTGATTCCATGATCGCGGACATCGATGCCGCGAACGATCACGTTCACCTGATCTTCTACATCTGGTTGGCGGACAATAACGGGCTCAAGGTGGTCGAGGCGCTGAAACGGGCCACGGCGCGCAAAGTAACCTGCCGGGCGATGGCCGATGGACTGGGCTCCCGCGCCCTCATCGCCTCGCGACATTGGCAAGCCATGCGCGACGCGGGCGTCCAAGTCGCAGTTGCCTTGCCGATCGGCATTCCATTATTGCGGTCGCTATGGGGGCGCATCGATCTGCGAAACCATCGCAAGATCGTGGTAGTCGATAATTCCATCACATATTGCGGCAGCCAGAATTGCGCCGACCCCGAGTTTCGCATCAAGGCGAAGTACGCCCCGTGGGTGGACGCCATGATCCGATTCGAAGGGCCAATCGCCCGGCAGAACCAGTACCTGTTCGCCAGCGACTGGATGGCGCAGGTGGACGACGACATCGCCGACTACTTGCGGCAGCCGCTGTCGCCACTTGAGCCCGGATTGACGGCACAGGTGATCGGCACCGGTCCGACTGTTCGCTATTCCGCCATGCCGGAGGTGTTCGAGACTCTCATGTATGCCGCCCGACACGAACTGGTCATTTCGACTCCCTACTACGTTCCCGACGAGGCGATGCAGGCCGCTTTGTGCGCGAGTGCTCGTCGCGGTGTTGCGACAACCATCATTTTCCCGGCACGAAACGACTCTTGGATTGTCGGCGCCGCCAGCCGCAGTTACTACAGCGAGCTGCTCGCTGCCGGAGTTCAAATCTTCGAATACGAGGGCGGACTATTACACACCAAGTCTCTGACCCTTGACGGGGAAGTGACACTGATCGGTTCGGCTAACATGGATCGCCGCAGCTTTGAATTGAATTACGAGAACAACATCCTGTTCCACGACCCGGCCTTGACGGCTGAAGTCCGACGGCGTCAGGACACCTACCTGGCTCGATCCCATCCCGTGTCGGTCGAAATGGTAGCCGAGTGGTCCATATTTCGCCGTCTCTGGAACAATACCATCGCGATGCTCGGGCCGGTATTGTGAACGCTGTTCCTCGATGAATGGCAATCGAGGCAAAGGAGAGGTTCTCTTCGGGTCCATCCATTTCTAATCAATGTCGACTATCGCGAGGCATAGGGTTTGCCGACGACCGTGGAACAATCAAGTCTAACTTTTGGCGAGTCCCTCGATGACACCCAGATCGAGTGCGCCGTCAGCACCCCAGCCCTTCACACTGTAGTGGACCCCAAAAACTGGACAGTCGAATAAGCTAGTGTCGGCTGTCCAAGAAGGGGGTTATCGATGGCACGACAACGGAAGTCGCATACAGCCGCGTTCAAGGCTCAGGTGGCCTTGGCGGCGATCAAGGGTGACAAGACGATCAATGAGCTGGCCAGTTTGCACGGCGTGCATCCGACCATGATTCATGGCTGGAAGAAGCAACTGCTCGGCAATGTCGAGGAGTTGTTCGAGCGGGGGACCAAGACATCGACGGTGGATCACGAGGCGATCCAGTCGCAGCTCTACGAGCAGATCGGCCGGCTGCAGACGGAGTTGGATTGGCTCAAAAAAAAAGCTGCCCGCTTCGGTTGAGATCAAGCGGGCGTGGGTCGATCCGACGGACGCAACGTTGAGCGTGAGTCGACAGTGCGAAGTGCTGGGACTGAGTCGATCGAGCTACTACTACGAACCCGGCGCCGAGACGAAAGAGAACCTGGCGTTAATGGAGGAGATCGACCGGGAGTACACCGCCCATCCGTTTTTGGGCAGCCGTCGCATGGCGAAGTTTCTCGGTAGCCAAGGACACGAGGTGAACCGCAAACGGGTGCAACGGCTGATGCGGTTGATGGGCCTGGAAGCGGTCTATCCGAAGCCGAAGTTGTCGGCCGGGGGTGTGGGCCACAAGGTGTATCCGTACTTGCTCCGCAACGTGGCGATCGACCGGGTGGACCAGGTGTGGAGCACGGATATCACCTATGTGCCGATGCCGGCGGGGTTCATGTATCTGACGGCCGTGATTGACTGGTACAGCCGGTACGTGCTTTCGTGGCGGCTATCGAACACACTGGATGTGGAGTTCTGCTTGGAAGCGTTGGAGGAGGCATTGAGCTGTGGCTGTCCGGAAGTATTCAACACGGATCAAGGAGTGCAATTCACGTCGGCATCGTACACTTCGCGACTGGAGGCCGCGGGGGCGAAGGTGAGCATGGATGGCAAAGGTCGATGTCTGGACAACGTGTTTGTCGAGCGGCTGTGGCGCACGGTGAAGTATGAGGAAATCTATCTGTACCGACACGAGACGGTGCCGGAGTTGCACGCAGGCCTGTCGCGGTACTTCCCGTACTACAACCGAGGACGGCAGCATCAATCGTTGGCGTATCGAACGCCGGCGGAGGTTTATGGAGTGGGTCGTCGGTGCGTTTTTTGAGGCATGGCTCGGGTATCCGATGGAATAACAAGCCCCGGCCTCAGTCCGAAGCCGGGGCAGGTCGCCATCGGCGTACCGTCGACCGGGCTATCCCTTGGCTGGTTGCTCGCCAGCAGAGCCAACCTCCGTTTCACCCGGCAAGCGGGAGATAACGGACACGTGGGCCACAGACAAGAGCAAGTCGAAAGAAGCGATTGGAGGACTGGGAAAAGTGTAGCTTAAATTCGCCCGGTTTTTGTCCAAAGAATGGGGTCCACCTCACACCTTCCGGGATTCCGGGCCGGAACTGTTCGTACAGTTCGAACGCCCGCATGGCCAATTCCTTTGGCGTGAAACCCTTTGCAAGTTGCTGCATCGCCGACCGCACCGCGCCGAGATCGT
This sequence comes from uncultured Gemmataceae bacterium, assembly GCA_963773845.1. Taxonomy (GTDB): domain Bacteria; phylum Planctomycetota; class Planctomycetia; order Gemmatales; family Gemmataceae; genus SIAJ01. The sequence continues at coordinate 21,231 of CAVZCU010000009.1, read as the reverse complement.
CGCCGAACTTGCCTTGGAGGTAGCGACGTACACCGTCCGGCTCGATGACTTCAGTTCCCTTGACGGCCCGAATGCCGTCCTCGGTGCGCTGAGCGGGAACCGGCCAACCGAGAATCTCGATCCAGATTTCCGCGCCCAGTTCCTTCTCGCGCGCCTCATGCGGCTTCTGTTCGTGGGGCTTGAAGATGCCGAGTCGCCGTCTTTTGGCTTGAGCATTCAGCCCAGCCAGAGCCTTTCCCGGCGAGAGGGCTTCATCTTCGTCGAAGCCGAGACGCTCGGCGACCACGGCTGCCCAAAGGACGAGGACAGGTGCTCGGTTGATGGAAGTGGTTTTGTGCGGCATGCGTGCAGAGTAGTTGTTTGCAACGGAATGAGCAAGCGATCCCGTTGCCGCGGCAGAGCGACGACCGCTGCCACCGACGGCGCTACCGGCAGACAACTCTGGCCTTCCTCAGTGTTGTGAATTTGGACCGCGAGAGGTCATATAAAACAGGCAGTAACTGCAACTCGACTGCGACGAATGCGTAAGGCAGTACCAGACTTTCAATCCGTGATGCTTCCGTTCTTGGAAACACTGCAAGACGGGCGGGAACGCTCGATGCGGGAAGTGACGGAGTCACTCGCAGCGCACTTCCGACTAACCGAAGAGCAACTTCAAGAACATCTTCCGAGCGGCCCGCAGTCATTGTTCTACAATCGGGTCGCATGGGCGAAGACTCACCTGAAGAACGCCGGCTTGATCGACAACCCCGTCCGAGGTAGGGTCAGTATCTCTGAGGCAGGCCGAACGGTTCTGCTTCAGAAACCATCGACCGTGAACTGTCGGTTTCTCAAGCAGTTTCCCTCCTACCTGAAGTTCATTGGGCAATCGTCAAGCCAAGGGGAGGATGAGCAGGAAGTGTCGGTGATCGAAGGCTCGCAGACTCCACAGGAATTGCTCGATGCCTCATTCAACACGCTTCGCAAGGCGACAGTGGAAGACCTCTTGACGCGGTTGAAGTCGCGTTCACCGGGGTTTTTTGAGAAAGTCGTGGTCTGCCTTCTGCGCGATGGGTTACGGGGGCGTCACCGGCGACTCGTCAGTCACAGGCAAGAGCGGTGACGGCGGCATCGACGGGATCATCAAGGAAGACAAACTCGGCTTGGATGTGGTCTGCATTCAGGCCAAACGCTGGGACGGTTCGGTGGGCCGGCCCGTCATCCAAGGTTTCGTCGGAAGCATGGATTACATTCGAGCAAAGAAAGGGGTGATCCTCACCACGTCGCAATTCAAAAAAGACGGCCTCGATTTTGTAGACCGAATTGAAGGAAAGAAGGTTGTTCTGATTGATGGGCCGACGCTCGCCGAGTTGATGATCGAACACAATGTCGGCGTGAATCCAACCAAGCGATACGAACTCAAAGAAGTCTCGAATGACTTCTTCGACGAAGATGAGGGTTGAATGCGTGGAAACCCACCATGTCTGCAACCGATCCACCATGCAGGCGCGGGCGATTTAGCTCGGTCCCTCCACCAATTTCGCCAGTGGTGGTCACTTCCGGCCGAGCCGGGCGAGCACCGCCCGCGCCTCGCGGGTCAGCTCGGCGTCCGGCTCGCCGTCCGCGAGTGCGTTGAGCAGCGAGCCGGCGTCGGCCCCGCCCAAGTGTTCGAGCAGCTCCAGCTTGCGGAGGGTCGTTGTGCGTCCGGGGCCGCGAGCGGCGGCTCCGATACGACCGGCCAGGAGCGTCAGTCGCTGCCGCTGCTCGGCCGACGGGCCGGCCGCCAGGGCCCGCTCCAGCGCCCCGAGGACCGGCTCCCCGAGTTGCTCGATCTTCTTCACGGCCGCCTCCCGGCGGGCGAAGCGCGGGTGGTCCAGGTCGGCGATCAGCTTGGCCACCGCCGCGGCGTCGAGTTTGGGAACCGGCCGCAAGTCGGCCTTAAGCCGGGCCGTTGCCGCCGTAGCGGTCGCCGCAAGGGTACCGGCTGCCGCGAACGCCTTGTCCGGCCGCTTCGAACCGAGTTCCAACCAAAGCGCCATCGAGATCAGCGGGTCGCCATCCCGCCGCCGGCGCGGGCCGGCGGGCCCGGGCGGCCAGGTCGTAGATGGCCGCCGACCCGTCCCCGACCCCGACTGCCAGCGTCCAACCATTGGCCGCAAATGCCAGCGCCATTCCGTCCCCGTCCTGCCGGTCGAGGACCAGCCGTGGCTGGCCGATCGCAAGTTCCCACAGATATGTGCGGCCCCAAGTCCCGGCGGCCACCACTCGCCCGTCCGGGCTGACGGCCACCGCCGTCACATACCCGCGCATCCCAGCCAGCGTTTGCGGCGGGACGGTCAGGTTCGGGCCGAAGACATGGACGGACTCGCGGGACGTGCCGATAGCGATCACCCGGCCGTCGGCTGACATGGCGGCCGACACGACCGTGCCCCGGCCCGCCGGCGGGGCGAACTCCTGGGTTTGGCCTTTCGGGTCGAGTGGCAGGACCTTGGCCGCAACCGCACCCACTCGCCAAATGATGATGTGACCGGGCGCGTCCCGACGCAGGGCCGCCTCCGGGACTGCGCCGGTGTCCCGGCGCATCGTCTCCGTACCGGCGGCCGGGTCCCAGGCTCGCACGCGGTCGTCGGCACCGGCGGTGGCCAGCCACTTGCCGTTCGGGGAATAGGCCACCGCCCACACTACGCCGGCGTGGGCCTTGAATGCCCGCAGCTCCTTGCCGGTCCGCCAATTCAAAATATGGACGCGGCCGTCCGAGCCGCCCCAAGCGGCCTCTCGGCCGTCGGGCCGGACAGCGGCTGCGTTCTCTCCGGCGAACCCGGCGGCGATTGCAAGTACCTGTTTGCCAGTCTTCGCGTCCCAGCGGCGGAGCGACCGGTCCCGACCGGCGGTGGACACGGTGGTGGCGTCCGGTGTGACGAATACGGAGCGGACAGCCCCGGCGTGCCCAGGAATCGGGCGGACCTCAGTCTTGGTGGCCACCTTCCAGACACGTGCCCGCTGCTCGGTCGGGTCGGCGCAGGCCACGTACCGCCCGCCGGCCGAGACGGCCACCGCTCGGTCCTCCTCACCTGCCGGGCCGGTGAGGCTGGCCAGCGGCCGGTCGCGGTCGACGGCCCAGACGCACACCTTGCCCGCCCTGTCGACCGACGCCAGGTGGCGGCCGTCGGCTGAGAACGACAGGCCCGCGATGACTGCCCCGTGGCCGGTCAGTCGCCGGACCAGCTTCCGTTCGAGCGGGTCAAACAGGCCGATGGTCTTGCCCTCGTCGCTGTCCGCCAGGGCTAGCGTCTTCCCGTCGACCGAGAAGGCCAGTGCGGTGGCCCGGTCGGGCAGGTCCCTGTGCGAGACGGGCTGGCAGGTGGCTGGGTCGAAGTAGGCGACGGTCGTCCCGTCGCCGACGGCCGCCAGCTTGCCGTCGGCTGTCGCGCCGACCGCGCGAGCGGAGGTGAAAGCGAGGGAACCGCGAGCCGCCAGTTTCCCGCCGGGCACCACCCACGCACCGACCGTCCCGTCCCCGCCAGCCGCGAGGAGGGTCTTGCCGTCGGGCGTGAAGGCCAAGGCCGACGCCCCGGCCCCGCCGGCCGCGACCCCGGCCAGCCGGCGGCCGGTGGCGGCATCCCAGACCCACAGTTCTACCGTCCCGGCCCCCCGGCGGCGGGCCGACAGCCCGGTGGCTACCAGCTTCCCATCCGGGGAGACCGCCGTGGCGTGGACCCAGCGGGCCAGGCCGTATGGGTCGGCCCGGCCATACTCATCGCCGAACGCCCTGGCCTCGCTGCCGCTGGACAGGTCCCACAGCCGCGCCCTGTGGTCGTACCCGGCCGTCAGCAGAGACTTGCCGTCCGGTGTGAAGGCGACGGAGTGGACTTCGTGGGCATGCCCGAATGGACCGGCCGGAAACCGCGCCACAAGCCCCCGGTCGGAAGGCGGGTCGGCGATCACGAATGCAGCGGAGAGGAACAGGGCCGACAGGCTGGCGGGCACTCGGAACATGGCCGGCCTCCGAAGAATAGCCGCGTGGTTGCTCTGCCGAGGACGCCGGGAGCTGATGGCGGCGGATGTGGGATGCCGCGTACTTTGGCACCAATCGGGTCGCGGGCGACGGCGATGACCTGGTCGGCCGGCCGAACGGCGAACTGTGGGAACCGATAACGGTGGCCGCCGAACCGGGCCGCCAAGTGAGATAATACGGCGTTCCGGACCGAAAGGTATCAGACCATGTCCGTAAGCCGACCGCAAGAAGAAAGGGCGAGTTGTCCAGGAGGAGCCCAGGAGCGACCGGCGCGTCCTGAACGCAGAGTCGGCCGGACGCGCCGGTCGCCTCGGGCTGTTTGACATGACAGCCAGAGGAACACTTAACGACAGTACGGGGATCAGCCCTTCATGGGCGTTTCGAGCAGCCGAGCAAGCAGCGGCACCAACGATTGCATCAACTCGCGATCTGCTTTCTGCGAAAGTTGTCCAAGCAGTTCCTCTGCCCGCTGGCGGAAATAGACATTTGTGTCGGGCGATGCCGTGGCCGGCAGAAGATCGTGCAGAGTGGTTCCGAGCGCGGCCGCCAGTTTGTCCACCGTGTCGATTCCCGGCGCTGCGCCGGCGGCTTCCAATCGGCTGATGTAGGTTGTCGCGAGCCCGGCTCGGTCGGCTAATTCCGTCTGTGTGAGGCCCGCACCGATTCTTCGCTCGCGCAACCTTGCGGCGAACAAGCGCACGACTTCCGCGTGTCGGATTTGCTTCTTCTTCGATGGCATGCGCGTCCCCGTCCATGAGAGCATGGGCGGGGACGTTCAAACGGTCGAATGCACAAGAATAGTTTCTTGATTTATACTTTGGTAGTGTTACAGTAGACGCCTGCTCGGCGAGCGGTCCGATCTACGGATATCATCCGCACGGCTGGATCACACGGCGCGACGACTGATGTCCAGTTTTGTGCGGTAAAGCCGAGTCGCGTGGCTGCCGGCTTGGGGATACGGCTTCCTTCGATGATGAAGCTTGCGAAATGGTTTCCCCGACTGTCGGGAAGGGCCTTGCGCTTGAGCAATCGAAAGGCGACGAGCAATGTTCCGCATCCGATTCGCATTTGTTCCGTTCTTGATCTTGGGGGCGTCTGCCTCGGCGGACGATTCGGCCCTGGCCGCACTGGACAGGGCCAAAGTCGCCCACGCGAAAGAGTTGGCCCGCCTCCACGACCAGACACTGGCGGAGATTGATGCGATCATCAAGGACTTGGATGATCGCGGTGCGGGAATCAATTACCTGCTGAAGGAACGCAAGGGATTCGCCGACAACGACGTAACACCGATTCTGCCCAAGCTGTTGCCGGCCTCGCGAAAGTATCTGGCGGCAAAAAAGGTCGCCGACGACAAATTGACAAAGGCATATTCAATCGCGATCGCCGCAATGACCAAGGCGGGAAAAATAGCGGAAGCTGATCGGCTTCGCGAGGAGCTAAAGCCGCTGCTGCCACCACACAAGCCCGCTGCGCCCATCGTGGAGTCGAAGGCCGGCTTGGGCCGGTTTCTCACAGACACGCGATGGGCATGGAACAAGGGTGGCATCTTGACGCTCAAGCCGCATGGTGCAGTCTCGCATCCCGGTTGGGACGGAAGCGGCTGGGTGATGCGCTGGGAGCCGGTCGATCGCCGCACCTTCAGAATGATCATTGTTAAGGGCAGCGGCACCGGCGGAACTGCAACCGGCCGAATCGCCATCCTGAAGTTGTCCGAAGATCTCTTGGAGTTCGAGGGTCGGGACTTCAATGGCACCACGATCCAAACCAGTAAGAGGACGCGATAAGTCCTTGACCTGCGCACCAGGGATGTGGCGGTCGCAGACTGAATTTGCCTTGATCGACAAATTATTTCCTCGGATTCGACCCATATTCGGAGTTGCAGGATAGTCGCTTGCGTTGCCAAGCCGGTATAGGGAATTGGTTTGTTCACTCCGCACCGCGACTCTCAATGGCAATCACTTACAACTGCCCGGACTGCCATTTTCTGCATACGGTAAACGATCGGCTTGTCGGCCGAGTAATCGGTTGCTGGAACTGCGGGTTACAGATTTTAATCCCATCGCCAGCAGGCTCTTTGGCGCGGCCGCTTGACCCCAACCAGTTGCCATTTGCCGACAGTGTGCCCGATCTTGAGGTCGCATCCGATTCCTCCCCATTCCCGATGCTTCCCCGGCTGCCAAGGCGTCAGCGGATGCGCATGCGGACCCATCTTGATCGTGTCATTCGTTGGCGGTGGACTGCTGCTTGGGGCAATTCTGACCATCATCCTGGCCGCCGCGCAGCCGGCCAGCCAAGAAGTTGCCGTAGAAGAATCCAAGGCCACAAATCGCGCGAGTAGTCAAAACGCTGCTCGGCTGACGCCGCCAGTCAGTATTGACCAGTTGTTTTGCTGCCTGTTCTCGCTTATTGTTCCGGCTGGCTTTGTTCTTATTGTCTTTTTGGTTGCTCACGTTAATCGCCGCCCAGCATTGACGGTCGCGTCAGAGATTCTCATCGGCATCGCCAGAGCAGTAGGCATGGTGGTCGTTTGCGCGGTTGCGTTTCTGATCGGCATGGCGGCGGCATCTGCACACCATCCCCACGGAAGTGGACCGTCGCGGCGAACTAGGGCTTGTCGGTGGTGCGGCACCGTGGTCGATGCGGATAACCCGTTTGTCATGCGTTGCCCGAGTTGTGGTCGAATGCTGCTTTAGGGGGAAAAGAGAATCATGGACCAAGTATCTTCATCATCACCGGACCTCGTCGAGATGAGTGGCAATTGTGCCGAGCAGGTGATGAATAGCCCACGGCATATCGCTGTCGGTGGGTCGTTCTTGGTCGTTAGCTGAACCTGCGTACGCTGATCGAATCTAGCACAAGACTGGCTCCTTCGACCTCATGGAATTGTCCTTCTAACCTTCTTTGAAAGAGCCCGATGCCGCTACCCAATCGCCTCCAATCTCTCGCTCTTGCAGTGTTCGCTTTAGCAACCTCCGATGCCCACGCCGCATATGTCTACGGTCCAAACGGTCATGCCTATGAATTCGTCGAAGACCGAGTTCAGTGGCTGGACGCCTTCACGCTTGCACCACTGCGAACGGCTCCAGATGGCTATGGCCCAGGTCACTTGGCCACGTTCTCGGATAAAGCCGAAGCAGACTTCATCTCGTTCACGTTTCCGATTCACGCCATCGAAATCGGCTTCACCGATCAAGCCGTTGAAGGCGAATGGCGGTGGATTGATGGCACGCCTGGCATCTGGCAAGACCCGACCCGATTCGCCAACCCCATCCAAACGGCCTACGTGAAGTGGGCACCGGGGGAGCCAAACGGGGGGGTTACTGAGAACTATGGCTACTTCAACTGGGATGTGCCGGGCCAATTCAACGACGGGAAAGGCATTGGCGGCGATCCATTTCCCTACCTAGTCGAGTATGACCCACTTCCCAATCCCGTTCCGGCTCCGGAAGGACTGACGCTTCTATTGTCGGCTTTGGCAACCTGTCCACTCTGTTTCATGCGAAACACGCGACGATCGCAATAGACCTGCAAAGCCAGCCATCCTCGAATTCGCCGGTCGCGGGGAAAGTGCCTGGCGCTCTTACGCGCCTCAATTTCCAATGTTCGGCATTCCAAAACAGGACCTGCGGCCCAGGGTGCCTCCGCCTGTTCCTCAGCGAAATTGGGCAGGTGGCGGCAACTCGGTGCGGCTAAAACCCAATCGCCGTCTTGAGTTCGACCGGCCCGCGTGCCAAATGTGGTGCATGATAGCACGGCCCATGGCGGACTCATTCGTTGCTTTGGGCACTAGTGAGGGCACTGCTTGCGTTCTCAATGGCGATCGCCGGCGAGAACAAATCCTCGACGCCGCCGGTGAAACAACTGGCCGACTACCATGAATCAACGCACTGGGGATTCCAGCGACTATCCTGTTTCTCCGCATTGCTTGGCAGTCGTTCGCATAGGCTTGCATCCGCAGTGCACGCGTCGATCCAACTGACTTCGGTGTGTCGGACCGAAGCAAGTATGCGGCCCCGCGACCCGACGACGGCGGCGGAGCAACGAGCCAATTCAGGAGGCTGGCCTGCTCGTCCACGTTCGGCGGAGGCGGTGAGGACCACGATGATGGGCCACCTAGCCGCGTCATCTGGCGTGCATGCAGTCAATCGCGCATTTATGGGATAATAATGCGGTGCGGCCGATTCAACCACATGGCAATGTAATTCCGGACCTGTTGAGCAGACATGGCATCGACGGTGAAAACGTCCGACACGAGCCGGTACAACCGTCCGATGAGTTGGTCCTGCCGCAAGCCGGTGAGAACGGCGTAAAGAAACCCTTGGCGGGTGAGTTCGAGCATGTCGCGCTCGCCACACGTGCCGGACCGCCTGGGCGGCGATCGCCACCCGCAATCCAGGGGGTCCGCGGCCGCGTTCGCGAGTGTCTCCATGACCTGTGGTACGGGCCATCGGTCCATGCGCGATTCGGCGACCTCAGCGGCGGCAACGAGCGTCTCGTCGTTTACAATCATGCCCCGATAATACCAGCCAACCATCTCGGCGACCGCGTGGTCGAATTCTTCTGCGCAGTTGCTCCTCACGACGCAGTACGAACAGCACCGACTGAGTCCACACGCGAACCGTCTGGAAGTCTGTCCGTCCGAGGACGCCCAGCACAGGTCGTCGGTCCAGAGCACGGCTCCCGGCTCCGACCGCGAGGAGAAAGGAGTCCAGGCTTGGGGCGTCCGACCGCGCCGCAATCTGCTCCCGGCGTGACGGGTCCATCGCGGCGGCCTTGGGACACGGTCGAACGTCGAGTTTGTCGCGGACCGTGTCGCGGAGACGGCCAGGTGCTCGGCGCGACGCTTGAGGTCTTCCGGGGAGGTCTCCACGGCCGCCAGCGTGCCGTCGTGGCCAGCAGCATCACACCTTTCGAGTCCGTCTGTTCCTTCGCCACCGCATCGGCGAGGTGTTGCAACCGCTCGAACGCCGTTTGCGCGACCACGCACCCTCTGGTGCCGCCGGCGATTTGCCCGATCAGGCCCAGATTAGCGACGGTAACCAGGGCACAAAGGTCGAGTACCAACTCCTTCGCCTTTTCGGCCTCGGCGATCGCGAGACCCCAACTCCCCCTCCTCGCCGCTGCCACATCGGATGCCGAGACTCGAATCGCCCACCAAATGGCCCCACGCCTCAAACTCGTTAGCCCCAGCCAGCTCGACGAACTCTCGGGAAAGGCATCGGGTTCGTACGGTACATTTCGTCGAGTCGATGGACGTATCGGGCGATGCTCCTCCAGCGACCGGACGATCGGCGACAGGTCGAACTCGTCGCCACAGCCCACGTGGACCATCTGGATCGCGGACCCGCCCGGAAAGCGGATCTGATAGCGATCCCGGCAGTCGCGATAGCGGTAAGCGAGCTTGTGCAGCACGGCGTCGATGGTGAGCACACGGGGTTCGGTACGCCCACTCGGTCAGGGCCACCGTGTCACCGGCTTGGTGCCCGGACAGCACCGGCCGAGCGGGTGGTCAGGGCAAACTCGTCCCGCGCCATGTCCGGATCGGGCCCGTCCTCGATCACTGCCCAGTGAGCATCCGGGTCCGGCCCGATATCCGCACCGCGGTTCCCGGCCCTGCCCGACCCTCCACCTGCATTCCGGGCACCGGCCGTGAAGCTTAAGGAAAGTGGCGATGGTAATTTCCATGAGCAAAGTCCACGCCGAAGTTGCCCGAAGAGCCTCGGGACCGGCGTAGTTGAGGGCGGCCATCGGCTGGCCGGTCTTCTTCAAGAATCAAAACAACCATTCCACATCCTTCGGCGGTCAACTCAGAGAACCGGTGGCAGGGTGTGCCGGGTCGGAGATCACCAGGTCGGTCCGATCGAGTCGGACTGGCCAGCGCCGACTGCCAGAGCGCGACGTGACGATCGTCGGGCCGATTGCGGAGGTACTCGGCGGCAACGCGAAGTGCCTCGTTCGGGTCATACCTCTGTAGGACGTTGATCTCCGTTTCGATCACGCGGGGCTCGGTGACGCCGGCTTCCCGCAGCTCCCGGCACACTCGGACCGAAACATCGTGTCGCTCGATGTGCTTCGCGACCGCGAGCAGCTTCTTGCAAACGTCGTCGAAGACCCCTGGGCGGTACGCCCTTTCAAGCAACGGTAGAGCGAGGGCGTCCTTCGTCGACCCGCACGAACGCCTGAGCCAACAGGAACAACTCGTCCCGGCCGCGCACCGGACGGTAAGGGCGTCTATGGCGCGGCGACAGGGATGCTCGTGCGGCTTCCGTTTCGCCGGCCGACGCCAGCAGCCAGCCGTGCAATGTGTGGTAGGTCGCTGGGGCCTTTTTTTTGCACTTGTCGCGAGTAGTTGCTGTGCCGCCGATTCCGTTCGGCCGTCCACGGCCCATTCGGCGGCAAGAATGTGGGCGTCGACCCAGCGCCTTGATTCGCCGGCGTCGATGAGCCGTTTGAGTGAGCGGCGAGGCAACTTCTCGATCGTTTCCGGAGTTTCGCTCGTACCGAGCCGCGGCTTCAAAAAACAGTCGCTCTCCGCTGGCGACCCCCGCCAGCCCGCCCAGCTCCTGGAGTCGCGGTCCGCATGGTTCTTCTGTAGAGATAGCCGGCGTATCCAACTCGCAGTTGCTGGTCGGGACCGGCCAGTTCGACCGCCCGCTGCATGTCCGCTTCGGCTCCGGGATCGTCGAGGAGGGTCCCGGACCTTTCCGCGATTGAAGCGTGCGGCCGCTTCCAATCCGGTCAGCCGACCTGTCTGCGCGAGCCACCGTGCGCGTGTAGGCCACAACGGCTCGCGGAGCAACGGCATCTGCGCCGCGACCGACCGGGCCCGGAAACGCGGCCGCGTGCCGGGATTCGCCCAGTACGAACCAGGCCTGCGGCGAATCCGGGCAGAGTTCCGTCGCCCGTGTGGCGAACGGAATCGCCTTGTCGCTGCGGCCGGCGACGAAGGCCCGGTGTGCCAGGGCCAGATTCAATTCCTCGGACCCGGACATGAAGGACGTGGTGGCGGCGAGGAGCGACTCCAGGGTCACGCTCTCCGGTGCCGTCCGGACCCAGATGACTATCGCCTTCTCCGAATACTGGAACTCGGACCGCAGGAATGTTGCCAACTCGTGGGACGGCCGCGCGATCGCCAAGGAGTTCGTATCCGAGGGCCTCGTTGATCCTGGCCCTCTCGGCGGTCGGCAAATGCCGCTTGGCGTCCAACAGGAGGCGGCCGGCTTTTTCCCACTGCCAGCGGGACAAGTGGACCCGGAATCGGAGGCCTTAAGCTCGTACCATTGGTGCGGTTCGAGCGTCGATACGGCCCGTCGTTCCAGGTCGTTCACTTCGCCACGGCGACTTCCGGTTTGTGCTGGTCGAGGTGGTTCCTGATTTGCGTGAGTTCGGCGTCCCACGCGGATGGCTGCGTCGACGAGGCGGTACGTTGCGTTGCTCGCCCAAGACCCGCAATAACGCGGCGACCGCTTCCGGTCCCCCCCGCGCGATCGTAGCGGCCGCGTCCGCCAGCTGCCCGGCGAATCGCCGATCCCAGCCAGACGCTCGAATCCAGGCTCTGAACGGAAGGGGTCGAACGCGACGGATTTTTGGTCAAGGACTACCGGATCGGGGGGAAGAGAGGGATCGTCATCCTCAACCGTAGGCGGTTCAGCAGGTCGCGGTCGGATTTGCCGACTTGTGGGTGCAGCCGGCCAGCCATGTTTGATCCGAATGGACCGAGAACGATGCGGCAACAGCGGCGGCATATTTCTTCCAAGTGTCCCTCTCCAGAGTGCTCCCGGCCTGAGTCGGTGAAGGGCTAGCTTCGTCAGACGCGATTCTCGGCATGTCCGAGATGCCACGAACCATAAAAAAGCCAACGGCCTGTCCCCCGGAGACCGCGCTATGGATCGCCGGATAGCATCCTCGATGCTTCCATTTCTACCGCGAGCATGCCCGGCCAGGCCTTGAATACCTGCGCGAGAGAAAGGGTCCTCAACGTTGTCGATGACCTTACTGCCAGACGCAAAGACGCCGGAAAGAAGCTTCGGACGGCCCGGATTGTTGCTCGGTGCAGGTGTTCGTCTTGGCACTTCCAAAGTTGATCACGAGTGTCGAAGGCGGAGTGGGCTCGATAGTAACGAGGGACTCCACGGGATTCGTTTTGTCGTGTCGTGGCTGAAAGGTCGCGCGCAACTTTGCCGTACTCAAAATCGTAGACCACCGTTGATACGGCGACGTCGCCACGGGTCAGTCCGTCTTTCGGAAAACCGCCGGCGATTCCCACGAGGAGCACGTAGCGTGGTTTGTGCCTGGCGATCGTCGCCGAGACGACGGTGGCCATTTGTGTCGGGCCAGGTGTAGCCGCCAACGCAACGACGATTTGAAACGGCTGGCCGTCGGCATTGGCGAGTTCTCCAGTCAACCATGCAAATCGATTCGGATTCCGCCTGGTTCCAGCAAAATGCCGGAGTTGACAGCCTTCTGTTTCCAATCGGGTAGTTATCGCAGCGTATTCCTCCGGAATTACGGTGATGATGGCGATATCGGAGGTAGGCATAGTTCTCGGTTTCGAGTTCTGCGCGTTCTGCCTGGATTCTACCAAGAACCCAGATTGCTGCCGCCTGCATGGGGGCTACCCTGAAACGCTGCTAAGTCGTTCATGCCGTCAGTGCGTCTACTTGCCCTGCCCGACAAAGCGTTGGTCACATCGACCGAGCCAACCTCGGCGTGTCGGACCGGAGCAGGATCCGTGTACACTCGTGAGAGCTGAGGCAAATCTGAAGCGGGCCTCTCATCTGAATGCCGGCAGCATGCGACCGATGTCGAGCTGGGTCGCAACTCGCGGGCGCCGCGGAGGCGCCGTTCGGTTGACCCACCGGACCCGGCCAAGCGACCGCTGCATTTCGTTCCACTTGACGGCTGGGTAGCTGTCCCGGAGAATCTCGCTCCGAGATCGATGGGTTGAGCCCGGTCGGTGTCCTGGCGAGGACTCGGGCGACGGAGGACTCTTCTAAATAAATCCGCATACAAGCTGTCCAATAATCGGCCGCGCCCGGAGTTAATACTGTACGGGGGCATTGATGGACGACACTTCGGCCGACGCGACCGGCCTGCTCGAGCGGGCCCGGGCCGGCGACAACGTGGCAATTGGCGAGCTATTCGCACGGCACCGTAGCCGCCTGCGCCGAATGGTCGAGTTACGACTTGACCGTCGGCTCCAGGCCCGCGTCGATGCCTCGGACGTCGTCCAGGAAGCATTTGTCGAAGTCAGTCGTCGGTTACCGGAATATCCGCCCGATTCGAAGTATCCCGTATTCCTGTGGCTGCGGTTGATCGTGGGCGAACGGCTGCTCAAACTGCACCGCCACCACCTCGGCACCCAGATGCGCGACGCCGGGCTGGAGGTCTCGCTGTACCGCGGGGCGCTTGCCGGCGGCGTCGTCGGCCGCCCTGGCGGCCCAGTTGCTCGGCAAGCACACCTCGCCGACGCAGGCGGCCGTGCGCGCCGAACGGATGATGCGGCTTCAGGAAGCCCTCAACACTCTCGACCCGATGGACCGCGAAGTGCTGTCCCTGCGGCACTTCGAGGAGATGACCCTGGCCGAGACCGCCCTGTCACTGGGCATCGAGGAGTCGGCCGCCGCCGAAGCGATACATTCGGGCTCTCAAGCGGCTCAAGGCAATTCTCGCCAGCATGCCGGGAGGGAACTGACGAGTGCCTGACCGACTTCGCCGACAATTCCGGCCGATTACGTCCTGCTCACGCGGCTCGCCGACGAGTTCGCCGCCCGCTACCGCGCGGGCGAGCGGCCGCCGTTCCAGGAGTACATCGACCGCCATCCCGAGCTGGCCGACGACATCCGCGAGCTGTTCCCGGCCATGGTCGAGATCGAGCAGGTCAAGGAACGATCACCAGGAAGCCGCCGAGCCGACGGCGGCACCGGCCGACTCCCGCGCTGCAGCAGCTCGGCGATTTCCGCATCATCCGCGAGGTCGGCAAGGGCGGCATGGGGATCGTCTACGAGGCCGAGCAGGTCTCGCTCGGCCGCCATGTCGCTCTCAAGGTGCTGCCGCGCAGCATGCCGCTCGATGCGCAAGCCAAGCGGCGGTTCGAGCGCGAGGCGAAGTCGGCGGCCAGGCTGCACCACACCAACATCGTCCCGGTCTTCGGCGTCGGCGAGCACGACGGCGTGCCATACTACGTCATGCAGTTCATCCAGGGTCTGGGACTCGATGAGGTTCTCGACGAATTGAAGAAGCTGCAGCTCGCCAACGCGAATACTGCCACGTTTGCCGGCGGCGACCTAAAGTTGGCGATCGAGGCAAGGCCGCCCGGCGAGGAGCGTCACGAACTATCCGCGGTCAATGTCGCGCGATCCCTCCTGACCGGGGCTTTTGACGCCACCGTCAGCCGAATTGTTGAGGAAGGCGAGCCACCGACAAATCCGTCGGAGACGCCGGCGGTGTCGGATTCCTTCAAACTGTCGTCGTCGTCCGCGCTACTGTCGGCCCGCGGCCGGGACGGCAGCCCGTCGCGACACCGCAAGCAGACGTACTGGCACAGCGTCGCGTCCATCGGGTCGCAGGTGGGCGACGCCCTCGACTACGCCCACAAGCACGGGATTCACCACCGGGACATCAAACCGTCGAACCTGCTCCTGGACACGCAGGGCACCGTCTGGGTCACCGACTTCGGCCTGGCCAAGGCCGACGACCAGCAGAACCTCACACACACCGGCGACATTCTGGGGACCCTGCGCTACATGCCCCCAGAGGCGTTCGACGGGAAGTCCGACGCCCGCAGCGACGTGTACTCGCTCGGCCTGACGCTTTACGAGATGCTCGCCTTCCGCCCGGCGTTCGACGAGAAGGACCGCCACCGGCTCATCAAACAAGTCACCACTGCGGAGCCGGCCGGGCTCGGCCGGCTCAACCGCCAAGTGCCGCGCGACCTCGAAACGATCATCCACAAGGCGATCGACAAGGACCCAAGGCAGCGGTACGCGTCCGCCCAGGACCTCGCGGACGATTTGCGCCGATTCATCAATGATGAACCGATCAAGGCGCGGCGCGTAACTGCCGCCGAGCGGCTGCGGCACTGGTGCCGGCGGAACCCCTTGGTCGCCGGGTCGGTCGCGGCAGTGGTCGTGGTTTTCCTAGGGGCGTTCACGGCGGTTTCGGCGGCCCTGTGGGACGCTCGTCGGGCCCGCGGGCTCGCCGACTCGCGGCGGGAGGACGCAGAGCATAGCGAGAAGGAAGCGCTCGCCCGGAAGGCCGAGGCCGACCGGGGGTTCGCCGAGGCCCGGAAGGCGGTGGACGATTACCTGAACAAGGTGACCGACGGGGAGGCGCTCAGGGCCCCCGGGCTTCAGCCGCTGCGGCGCGACCTGCTGGCCTCGGCGTTGACCTTCTACTATAGGTTCCTGAGCGAGCGCCGCGACGATCCGGCCCTACGCCCGGAGCTCGCCGCTATCCACTTACGCGTCAGCAAGATCCAGGGCGAACTGGGCGACGGTGCCCAATCTCGTGCCGCGGCGAAGCAAGCGGCCGCGCTGTTCGAAGCCGTCCTGGCGGATTCGCCGGACGACCAGTCATCCCAGCTCGGCCTGGTCGAGTCCTATGACCGGTCCGGCGACGAGGGAAAGGCGATCGCATTGGGCGAACGCGTCGTGAAGGCGCATCCGGACGACCACCGTGCCCAAGCGACTCTGGCCGACGCATACAACCAGCGGGCAACCGGGCGAACGGACCAGTTTGATTATGTGGGGGCCATGGAGGCCCATGAGCGAGCGTTGGGCTTGCGCGAGCAGGCGTTCCGCGGGGATCCGACAAATGCCGGGCACGAACTCGGGCTGGCGGCGACGATCAACAACATCGGCGTGCTGCTGTCACGGCTCGGCCGGACCGGAGATTCGCTGGCGCTTTACCGTCGCGGCCTGGACCATTCCCGCGGCCTTTATCACCGTCAACCGCGCGACTTCCTGACGTTCCGGTTATTGATCCGTGCCCTGAACAACAGTGCCATCCGGGAGTGGGATCTTGTGCTCCGCGACGAGGCTCTCGCCACCAACCGCGAAGGCCTGGACCTTGTCCGGCGGCTGATCCGGACGAACCCGGACGTGCCAGAATACGCGTACTGGTGCCAGGTGCTCGCGTTCGTGCGCGGGGAATGGCTGACGGACGCGGGTGCGCCGACGAGGCGCTGGCCGCCTTCCGGATCGCCACCGAGGCGGCGCGGTTGCCGATCGCCGAGCGCGTAGCGTGGTATCGGGCCGACGAGCCGGTCAGCTTCGCCCGGCTCGCGAGCCGGGCGGCCGAACTCTCGTCGGCCTCAGGGCGGCCCGGCGAACAGTCGGGACCGACGGACCAGGAATCCTTTGCCCAGGCGGCCGTCCATCTCCTCGGCCAAGCCTTTGCGGCCGGGTTTCGAGACGTGAGCCGCCTGCGCACGGAGAAAGACTTCAATTCATTACGCAAACGATCCGACTTTGCGGCGCTCTTGGCCCGTGTCGAAAAGGGCGACTTCACTCCGAGTAAGCCCTCTGTCGGGGCCGGTGCCGAACCGACCCCCTTGCCGCCCGTCGGTCCTTCCGGAATTGCTGCCCCTTCACCCACCAATTTCGAGCTTGACATTCGAGCCCGCGGCGACCGTGCGGCGGGCCGCTACGCCCTCGGCGAGGTACGGCTCCTTTTCGGCCAGTATGCCCGGGCCGAACGCACGCTGGGCGAGGCGCGTGACCTGTTCGCGGCGCTCGTGCGCGACGACCCGAAGAACCCGCGCCACAAGAATTGACCTGGCGCGGACGTACCTCGCCTTCGGCAACTGGCGATCCACCATTTGCACGCCGGCCGAGGCGGTCCCCCACCTGACCGCCGCGCGTGACCTGTTGCTGCCGATCCTCAAGGAGTTCCTTCCGGACCACCCCATCGCGGTCGAGACATCGGCCTTATTGATCGACCTGGGAGCGGATTACCTGTTGCCCCGTTCGGTCGGTCATTCGGCCCTTCAGGCCTGCATCGACTCGCCGTACGCGACCGACCCGGCCACCCTCGTCGTTCACGGACTGAATTGCCTTGCTGCCCACGACGACGCGGGTTACCGCCGCCTGTGCAAGCGCATGGCGCGCGAGGATCCGACTCGGAAGGACGACGGGCGGTTCTCCTCGGACACCGCACTCCTGTGCGCCATGAGCGCAACGTCAGGGATTCCGGCGGCGGAGTTCGTCGCGCTGGCGAAGAGCGGCGCCGGCCAGTCGCCGCCGGAAGGGAAGCAATATCGGAACATCTACGCCGCCCTGGCGTACTACCGCGCCGGCGACCAGGCCGAAGCTCTTCGGCGACTGGAAGTCAGCGAGGCCGCGGCCCGGAAGGAATCGAAGAACACCGACCAGGTGAGGCTGGTCGGCGAAGATACGGCCGGTCTTGCGCTTCGCGCGCTCTTGCTTCAGAAGTCGGGGCCCCCCGACCGGGCGCGCCAGGCGCTCGATGCCGCGCGTCGATCGCACGCCGAGTTGGAGCGGTCTTTCCTGATTCGCAACCTGAACAGCGCCGGCTTTCCGAACCTGATCTTCTTGCAGATCACCCGCCAACTGTTAAGCGAGCTCAATGAAAAAACCGGTTCGGGGACGTTTCCGACCGGGCACTGGCACGCGTGCTATTTGGCCTGGTGCGAAATCAAGTTCAGCCGTCCGGACCGGGCCCGTGCCGAACTCGACGCCCCAGGGCCGGTCGACCCCAAGGACGCCGATCTGCTGGCCGCATATGGGTACTTGCGCAGGTTGGCCGGCGACACCGAACGGGGCCGCGCCGACCGCGACGCCGCATTAAAGCTGCGTCCGGACCATCCGCTCGCGCGGTTCGACCGGGGGAGTGCGACGATTGCGGACCGACCCGAGCAGGCCGCCGCAGACCTGGTCTTGGTGATCCAAAAACTCCCGGACTTGCGTTCCGAGGAGATGGCGGACCGGCTTATCATGGATAAGCTACTCGCCACCTCCGATCGGGCTTTCCAGCGTGCCATCGAGTTGCGTCCCGGCGATCAACAGTTGTGGGCCTGTCGAGCCCGCTACCTGGCGTGGAACAGCCGTTGGAAGGAGGCTTCCCAGGCCTACCTCCGGACCATCGAGGGTCACTCGGTCTTTGTGAACTGGCTGGAGTGCGCGAGCGCGTTGGTGCTCGCCGATGACGTTCCGGGCTACCGGACACTCTGTGGGAAGGCCGCGGACGACTTGAAAAAGCCACATCAAGAAGTCGAAGGATATTGGGGCGACTTGGGCCGATTCGACCTGGCGAGCAGGATGGCGAGGTTGCATCCGGATAGCGGCATTGATCCGCAAACGGTTGTCGCCTGGGCCGTCCGAGCGACCGGCGGCTACCCCGACGACGCCATTACCAACGGATTTCCCCGAGCCGGCGCAGCCAATTTCGCCAAGAACTTCAAGAAGGCGATTCCGCTCGCAACGAGCACTCTAAAGTACGATCCGCTCTGGTACGGAAGGGAAATGAACTACTACGAGCTGGCCATCGCCCATGCCGGCCTCGGCCGCCGGGACGACGCCCAATACTGGTTCAACCTGGCGGAAGCGTGGCGGAATTCGAAGTTCGACCCCAAGCACGCTCCATCGTTGAACGACCTTACGATGTATACCGTCAACGATTTCCTTGAGGACGAGGTTCTCCGCCGCAAGGCCCGAGCCTTGCTCGACCGCGAGAGTGGCGGCCGACACGAACGGAGATGACCGTTGCCGGCTTGCCGGGCGCGGCGTCGGTCGGAGCTTGTGTCGGTCACATCGCCCTCGGCGTGTCGGACCGACGCATGCAAAACCTCTGTAGCCTCCTCCGCCACCTACGGGGTACGCCCATGTTGGATACGGCAAGATTCGGCCTCGGCGCACTGCTTATGGCAGAATGGCGTTAAGGTAAAAAAACTTGAGCCGCCTCGTTAGCCGCAGGTACTTATAAGGCAGGGTCGAATCCTCCCGACGAGAATTTGACGCATGTCCGTTCGATCGATCGAGGCGTTGCAGCGATACCTTCGCCGGTTGTGCGATGAAGCCGTGCCGCCGGAAGACGCCGTGCTGCTGAATCGCTTCGTCACGGCCGATGATCGCGAGGCCTTCGAGCTGCTGATTGCCCGCCACGGCCCCATGGTGCTGGGGACCGCCCGCCGATTCGTCGAGAACACCCACGATGCCGAGGATGTCTTCCAGGCCGTCTTTCTCAGTCTTGCCCGCCTGGCGAAATCGATCCGCCAGGGCCTGCGCGCTTCCGGCCTGGCTTCACAAGACGACCTGTCGGGTCGCCGCCAAGGTCCGCAAGAATCGGCTTCCGCGTTCCAGGAACCGCCGCCGGAGCCTTGCGAAGATTGCGATCCGGCAGCCCAGACTGGTTTGGCGGGAGGTTCGCCAGGCCCTCGACGAGGAATTGCAGCGTCTCCCGGAACGGCTGCGTTCGCCCCTCTTGTTGTGCTACCTGTCCGGTTTGACCCGCGATGAAGCGGCCCAGCAACTCGGCTGGTCGCTCGGCACGTTGAAGCGGCGGCTGGAAGAAGGCCGCAAGGCCCTGCGCATCCGGCTTGGAACGACGACGGCATCGCCGCCGTCGGGCTTGCCCTCCCGGTCCTGACTCCCGAGGCCCTGCAAGCGGCGGTAAGCAAGTCGCTTCTCGACTCCACCCTCCGCCTCATTTTCTCAACGGGGGCGGTCGTGCCCGCGACGATTTCCGCCCTCGTTCTCAGTTCGGCCACGACCACGAAAGGCCTTGTCATGAAATCGATCCTCGCACTCTTGGCCGCCGTCGCTGTCCAAGCCCCCCACCCGAGCCCGTTCGGCCAGCGCATCTCAGCCGCGTCAGCGCCGCGCGACAAAACGACGCTGACACGGCTGCCGAGCGTACCTGGTCAGATCGTGCGGCTTTGCTTGGGCTCTTCCGGCATGGGCACACCAGCCTTACGCTGCACGCCCTGGCGAGCCATCTGCCAGGCAATGCGCTCCGCCCAGTAGCCACACGCAGCCTGGACATCGCCCCAGGTGGTGTAGGCGCGCTTGGCGAACAGCACTTTGGTGCCCGCGCGCTCGTCCACCGCCGCCGCCAGGCGCTGGTTGGTGGCCGAGTCCAGCACTTCCATCTCCACCGTCGCGCTGCCGACCGTGGTAGCGGTATCGGCAGCCAGGCCGACGATGGACCCGAGTACCCGCAACTGGGGAACCACCGTTGAGATGGTGCGCAGCACCGGCTTGGCAGCTCCCACCTGTGTCAACGCCACGCGCAGACGGAGGGTGTTCGGGCCGGGCTGGTTGACCAGCGTAAAATACTTGCCCAGGTCATCCTCCAACGACTTCAAGAGCGTGTCCGTCAGCACTTTCTGATCTTCCGCGCTGATGTTGGCAGCGGCGTCACCCCATAGTCCGACGGAGTCGATTTGGACGGCGTTGTAGCGCGACCACATGACGCCCGGCCGGATATAGACGCGCGCCGCGGGATAGTCCGGGTTCTCCCGCAGCTGCGAGTAGTCGCCCAGGAAGCTGGATTCCTCCGGGGCGCCACGGCGTTCGCGCGTTGCGGTACATCCCGTACTGATCAGAGGCGCTGCAATCAGCGCCGCCATGAGCAAGGCTTTTGCGTGTCTCGTTTCGGTGTGCATACACTCCTCCTTTGATTGGGCATGCCTCTTACCTCTTATTCTGAGATCCCACAAGCAGTGCCGGACCTGCTGTAAGGAGCACTGGAGATGTCCGGGGCATAAGCAATTGGGAATGTCCGCCTAACCGGCTACGCCCGATGGATGAGAGCCATCGAACGCGAGGTAGCCAGGAGAGTGAAGGCGATGACAAGGAACGAGGTGATCATGCGAGCGATCGCCAAGGAACTGACGTGGGTGCAGGCGGCGGACATCTGCCGGATTACGGACCGGCAGATGCGCCGGATGAAACTGCGCTACGAGGCGTACGGGTACGATGGCCTGGTGGATGGCCGCGGTGGGAAGCCACGGCGAACGCGGATTGCGGTGCAGACGCTGGAGGAGCTGTGTCGGTTGAAGCGCGAGGAGTACGGCGACTTTTCGGTGCAGCACTTTTGGGAGAAGGCCACCGAAGTGCACAAGCTGGCGATCTCGTACACGTGGACGTTGAAGGCGCTGCAAGCGGCCGGATTGGCGGAGAAGAGCCCCAGCCGGGGGCAGTATCGACGGAAGCGCGAGCGCCGGCCCGTGGTGGGGATGCTGCTGCACATGGATGCGTCGACGCATGAGTGGCTGG
>CAVZCU010000008.1:0-172773 GCA_963773845.1 uncultured Gemmataceae bacterium | reverse complement strand
TGTATTACTCACTACTGATTTTTAGTTGCCATAACACAATTCTTATGCGGCGAGTGCGAGTATTTGCACATTGGTATCGTGGATGTAGCTGATGGCCGTGGCGAGGAGTCGGCCGCGATCGGTGATTTTGTAGCGGTGGCTCTTGGGGATCTTGCGGATCAGTCCGTGGGCGGAGTCGTTGCAATTGCCGCGTCACGCGTCCGCTCTGGCGTTTCGTCTCGACCGGGTTGGTCGGGGCTGAGCCAGTCAGGAGCATGCGGAGGTCGCGATTCCGGAAGCCCGCGATCGCGAACTCACCCCGGTTGATCGCGCCAGCAACGCGCCATTGTCGCGCAACATCAAATTCAGTCCCCGGTGGCGACGGCCCGCTTTGGTCACCGGCCGGCTCGCGGCCACCAGAGCCGGGCCGAGCGTCTCGGGGGACTCGACGGCCGCGAGGGCCGCCAAGTACGACTCGTTGGCCGCTTGCGACAACTGGCAGCGACGGTACAGGTCCGCCACGCCCCGCCGCAGTGGTTGCCAGGCCAATCTCCCGCTCGGATCGCCTTCCTTCGGACGGTACACCTTCAAGCCTTCCGCCTGATGGATCGTCGTTTCGATCCGCAAGATGCAACCGAACTTGTCGTACATCTTCAAACTGTTCCGACCCAGGCGGTGCTTCACGCGTGTCCCCTCGACGCGCGTTTTCGTGCTGCTCACGACTTCGCCTTGAAAGCGACCGTCCAACGCTCCGGCCTTTGTCAGCCGCTGCTGCAAGAAGCGCAGCACATCGGGGCTCGACAGGTTCTCGGTCGCGTGCCGAACCAACCGGCGATACAACGGCCGCAACGCCGCCACCGAACGAAACGCCACGTCGGTCGCCCACTCCGTCTGTTCGGCCGTCCAGTAATAGTCGCGGAGTTGCCACTCGGTCAGCAGCCGCGCAAACTCCGGATGCGACTCGCGAATCACGCCGGTCAACGTCGCCGACCAGTCCGTTTGCAATTGTTCGTCGAACAGGGCCTGCACCTTCGGGAAGTCCGCCACCCAGGCCAAGCTGTTGTCTCGGCGCTGGTACTCGATGCCCGCCGCGTCGAGTTGCCGAGCCAGCCACTCGCGGCCGTTCAGGCAAATCTGCACGGACATCGGGAACCACGTCATCAGACGGATGTGCATCATGCCGAAGCGCGGATGGCGCAGGTAGATGTAATAGTGCAAACACTTGCGCTGGGCCGACACCAGTTCCAGCATCCGGGTGGCCGCGTTCTTGTACAGTTGAAAACTGCGACAGTTCTCGACGCAACTGAGGACGGCAATCACGCCCGTGAAATCGTCCGCCACCGCGTGCTGCCGGATCAGATCGTGGACAACCGCCTCTTTGTCGATCGTGCCGGACAAGTAAACCACCTTGCCAACGGGAGTCGTCGCGGCTAACCGTTCGGTGGCGAGCTTCAGTCGCCGGGCCGTCCCGTCAAAGAAGCTCTTGAATGCGACCAGCAAGACCTTGAGGAAGCCCAAGTAGCGGGACAAGCCGTCGGCATAGCAGATCGAACGTAAGGTGCCTCGAAAGCGAACACGATCCAAACCTGAAAGAACTCCGTGGATATGGTCGCTGTGCTGTTGTAAGAAGGTCTGCATGGCATGCTCCGGTTGCTGAGTAATGTGCGCTAACACCACTCTATCCAACCGGACATGCCTGCTTCATTTGGTTGCGGCCAAGGGCCGCGCTGTGTCTTTGTGGTGGGCTCTTGATTCAGACAGCAGCGCGCACAATAGCGAGGAACATGTCGGCCTTGAGGCTGGCGCCGCCCACTAGGGCGCCATCGACATCCGGCAAGCGAAACAGATCTTGAACGTTTTCCGGTTTCGCACTGCCACCATACTGGATAATGAGCGAATGGGCCGCGGGCCCACCAAACTGGGCTGCGAAGCGCTTGCGAATAAACGCATGTGCTTCTTGCGCTTGATCGGGGGTCGCCACTTTGCCGGTGCCAATCGCCCAGACCGGTTCGTAGGCGATGACTAGCTTCGACACCGCTTCTTTCGACAGCCCAGCTAACCCCGCCGCCAACTGATAATCGAGCACATCCTCCGTCTGTTTCGCTTCGCGCTCCGCGAGTAACTCACCGACGCAGAAAATCACGGTCAATCCCGCCGCGGTCGCGGCCTTGACTTTGCGATTGAGAAAGAGATCCGATTCGCCCAGGCCATGCCGGCGTTCGCTGTGGCCGACGATGACGTACTTGCACCCCGCATCGAGCAACATCTGCGGCGAGACGTCGCCGGTATATGCCCCCTCAGCCGCGTAGTGGCAGTTCTGCCCACCCACCGCTACGGGCGTCCCCTGCACCGCATCGGCGACGATGGTCAGCCAAGGAAACGGCGGACAGATCGCGACGGTGACCGCATTATCGCTGACGCCCTTTGCCACGCCTTCCGCCAGTGCCTTGGCCGTCGAAGCGGTGGTAAACATCTTCCAGTTGCCGGCGATGAATTTCTTGCGCATGGTTCGATCTGAGTAATGCGTTGTCGTCACGTGCGAGGGCTTCTATTCCACCAACGACCAAGTGGCCGCTCCCAAGGAATAATACGGACCCAATATTTGGGCTGCACCGTCCGGTTCCCGCTTTGGGTGATAGATCAGAATACCCTTTGCGACGACCTTTTTATGAAAGAACTCGGACGGCCAGCAATTAAACATGAGGTCATCGACATATGCAAGCACTTGATCGCCCTTGCCGCTCAAATAAGCTCCTCTCATCGCATTTCGGGCCATGCCATGCACCTCTACCGTCGCTCCAATGTAATTCTTCCATTCCTTCTTATCGAGGGCGGTCACGTCTTGGATCGTATTGGCGCCGGCGGGACCAAAGTGCGCCACGTGTTCGCAGCCAGCAAAGACTGTCAGGAAAGCACATGCCCAGAACGTTCTGAACACAACGGTCCCCTCCGTGGCACTTTCGTCAGTCCGATCACCGGTCGATAGAACGTCCCAACAATTCGGCCAATTTGCGAATGTCTGCCATAAGCGATGCGTACTGCTCTGGCAATAGCGCCTGTGGCCCGTCCGAGAGCGCCTTCTCGGGGCAATCGTGGACTTCGATGTGCACGCCATCGGCTTTGGCGGCGACGGCGGCCATGGCCATTGCGGGAATCAAGTCAGGCCGGCCGGTCGCGTGGCTCGGGTCGACGATGATCGGCAGGTGGCTTTGGCCTTTCACATTCGGGACGGCACTCAAGTCGAGTGTATTGCGTGTCGAGTCCTCGAAGCCACGCACTCCGCGTTCGCAAAGCACCACCCAGGGATTGCCTTCGGAAAGCACGTACTCGGCCGACATGAGCAGGTCCTTCACGGTCGCGCTCATGCCTCGTTTCAAGAGCACCGGCTTCCGCGTCATGCCCACTTCCTTGAGTAGGTCGAAATTCTGCATGTTGCGGGCGCCGATCTGGAACATATCGGCCCACTTTTCGACCAGTGCCACCTGCCGAGTGTCCATGACTTCGGTCACCACCGGCATGTCGTGTTTGTCGCCGACCTCGCGGAGGATCTTCAAGCCCTCTTCACCCATGCCCTGATACGCATAGGGGCTCGTCCGTGGCTTGAATGCTCCGCCGCGAAGAATGTTGGCGCCGGCTTTTTTCACCGCTCCGGCGATTCGATCCAGACCCTCAAGGCTCTCGACGGCACATGGTCCGGCGATCATCGCGAGATGCCCGCCGCCGATGCGGACCTTGCCAACATGAACGACCGTGTCGTCGCGATGAAACTCGCGGCTAGCCAGCTTGAATGGCTTGAGGATGCGATGCACGTGCTCGACGCCGGGGATGGCATCGAGCTTTTCCACACCCGGCGCATTGTCGTCGCCGATGAGCGCGATGATCGTGCGAAACGCCCCGGTGATGACCCGCGGCTCGAAGCCCAGTTCTTGGACCCGCTCGATCGCGTGTTCGATCTGCGCTTGCGTGGTGTCGGTGCGAAGAACAACAATCATGGATGTTTAGGTATAGGTCCTATGGGACGTATAGGTCGCATAGGACCTGTACGGGCCGGCTAATCAACAGTAGCCCCGACCGCCGCGGCCAGCTTGCGGACATCTTGCATGAGCCGGGCGAACTGGTCGGGCAAGAGAGCCTGCGGGCCATCGGAGAGCGCCTTCTCCGGGTTGTCGTGGACTTCCACATGCACGCCGTCCGCCCCGGCAGCGACCGCGGCCTTCGCCATGCTCGGGATCAAGTCAGGCCGGCCGGTCGCGTGGCTCGGGTCGACAATGATCGGCAAGTGCGATTGCCCCTTCACGTTGGGCACGGCACTCATGTCGAGCATGTTGCGCGTGGAATCTTCAAAGCTCCGCACGCCGCGTTCGCACAGCACCACATCCGGGTTGCCGCCAGCCAGAATGTACTCGGCGGACATGAGTAGATCCTTGACGGTGGCGCTCATTCCCCTCTTCAAGAGCACCGGCTTGCGGGCCTGACCCACTTCTTTCAGCAGATCGAAGTTCTGCATGTTGCGGGCGCCGATTTGAAACATGTCCGCCCATTTCTCGACCAGTGATACTTGTCTCGGGTCCATGACCTCGGTGACGACCGGCATGTCGTGCTTGTCGCCGACTTCGCGAAGGATCTTCAGACCTTCCTCGCCCATACCTTGAAACGCGTAGGGACTGGTTCGCGGCTTGAATGCTCCACCGCGAAGGATGTTGGCCCCCGCCTTTTTCACATGGGCAGCGATCCGATCGAGCCCTTCGTGGCTTTCCACGGCACACGGGCCGGCGACCATGGCCAAGTATCCGCCGCCGACGCGAACCTTGCCGACGGTCACCACCGATTCTTCTTTCTTAAACTCCCGGCTCGCCAGCTTGAACGGCTTCAAGATCTGATGGACCTGTTCGACACCAGGGATGGCGCCGAACGTTTCGGCCTGTGGCTTGCGTTCGTCGCCGATGACGCCGATAATCGTTCGTTGCTCGCCCCGGCTCACGTGCGGCCGGAAACCCAACTCCTCGATCCGTTGGATGATATGGTCGATTTGTTCCTGGCTGGCGTCCGGCTTGACGACGAGGATCATATCAGGGGTGTGGGTCAGGATTTGGTGCGGGGCGTCCAATCAAGTACTTGTTACCACTTTAGCAGTGCAAGGGTCTTTGGGCAAACTGGCCGGAGCACATGAAGCGAATGGCCAGACGAACACTACTGGCGAACCGAACCCCCTCTTGGCGAGCCGAACCCCCCTCTTGGCGAGCCGAACCCCCCTCTTGGCGAGCCGAACCCCCCTCTTGGCGAGCCGAACGCCTTCTTGGCGAGCCGAACGCCGTAAGGCGTCGGGTAATATCGCCCCCTTTACCTGATCCAGCCCAGATTGATTTGCAGGCGAGCCGAACGCCATCTTGGCGAGCCGAACGCCGTAAGGCGTCGGGTATTGTCTTCACCCGGCGGCTGACGCCACTCGGCTCGCCCTTGAGGTTTGGCCGCTGCAATGATACCGGGGGCACGGTGCCGCGACTCGACTGTACAATGCCCAGGGAATCGAACTTGGGACCATGCCAATGCCTGTCGCCTGGGAATTGCGTATTTACGAGGACCGAAGGCTCGTCCATACCGTTGAGGGCGCGGAATCGATCGAGTTGGGCCGCCAAATGGTTGGTGAACCTGGCCCCTTTGCCGAAACGGCTGGCCCGACCGGCCGCCGGCTCATCATTGCCAAGTTGGAAGACGATACGGTTTCACGCAAACATCTCCGTCTCGAATCCACGCCAAACGGTGGAATTCGCGTCGCCAATTTGAGCCAAAAGCTGGCGCTGATGCTCAACGGCGCAAATGTCGTCCGACCGGGCGAAAAGCTCGAAACTCCGCTGCCGGTAGTTCTCAACGTCGGTCGCTGGATGATCCGGGTATTGCCGCCCGAAGAGAACGAAGCTCCGCTCCAGGCACTGCCGGAAGCGACGCTGCGTCCGCTGGTCGGCGATACCAAGCGATCGCAGGCGAAGCTGCCGCAACCGGGGATGAGCGCCGACCAGATCTGTCAATGGCTTCAGGCCGCGATGAGCGTCCTGCAGGGCGTTGCGGGCACGCGCGAGTTCTTCCCCCGAGCCGCGCGTGCGATGGTCGATCTGGTTGGACTCGACTCCGGTCGGGTCTTGTTGCTCGATAATGGCGACTGGCGCGTTCAGGCGGTCGAGATTGCCGCGGAAATGAAGCGGCCAACGGACTGGCGGCCCAGCCGGCAGGTTCTGGCCCGTCTCATTTCGGAAAAGCGAACGTTTTGGATGGGCGCCCAAGGCGTTCCCGCCGCTGGACAGAGCTTGATTGGCATGGACGCGGTGGTTGCAGCTCCCATTCTCAATGCGGCCGGCGAAGTCATCGGCGCCCTTTATGGCGATCGCTCGCAAGTGCCTGGGCTCGGCGCTTTTGCCCCGGTTACCAGCGTGGAAGCCCAGATGGTTGAGTTACTTGCCGGCGGAGTCGCCGCTGGTCTGGCGTGTCTCGAACAGGAGCAGGCGGCCGTCCGCGCTCGTGTCCAATTTGAACAATTCTTTACCCCGGAATTGTCGCGGCAACTCGAAGCCGAACCGGACCTACTTCGTGGCCGCGACTCGGAGATCACGGTCCTCTTCTGCGATGTGCGAAACTTCAGCCGCTATGCCGAGCGGCTCGGCCCGGCGATGACGGTCGAATGGCTTTCGGACGTCATGGGCACTCTTTCCGAATGCGTGCTGGTACAACGCGGCGTGCTCGTCGATTATATTGGCGACGAACTGATGGCCATGTGGGGAGCGCCGGCCGAGCAACCCGATCAGGCTTGCCGTGCCGCTGCCGCTGCCCTCGACATGCTCGGGCATTTGCCGGGGCTCAATGCTCGATGGGCGTCCGTCCTGGGCGGTCCGATGGGATTTGGACTTGGCCTGAACACCGGGGTCGCCCGCGTCGGTAACACGGGCAGCAAACGAAAATTCAAATACGGGCCGCTCGGCAACTCGGTGAACTTGGCCAGCCGCGTGCAGGGTGCGACCAAGTATCTGAAAGCGCCTGTGCTGGTGACTAGGGAAACGCACAATCGCCTGGGCGAAGGGTTCTCGTCTCGACGCATTTCCCAAGTCCGGGTGGTGAACATTGCCGAGCCCGTCGACTTGTATGAACTCGCGCCGGCCAGTCGGCCGGGATGGGCGGCGCTCGCAGCGGGTTACGAACGCGCATTGGCCCAATTTGAGAGTGGCGATCTGAACGCAGCGATGCGAAGTCTCTTTCAGCTTTTGTCGGAACATCCAGATGACGGCCCGGCTTTGGTGCTCTTGTCGCGTGTCATCGCGCTTCGCGACGCCGATCAATCGACGTTCGATCCGGTTTGGGAGTTGCCCGGAAAATAACCAGAGTCGGTCAGCGCATGAATCACGTTCTTCCGGAAGCGATCTTTTCCAATTCATCGAGTTGTTCGCGGCGGCCCACCACTACAACGGTGCTCCCCGTTTCCAGAACGGTATCCCCCTTCGGATTGAGTACGATCTCGCCGTCGGGAACACGCATGGCGATGACCACCACGCCGAGGTCGTCGCGCAGGTTGGCTTCGCGAATCGTCTTCGAGCACAACGCACTATGCTTGGCAATAATCACTTCCTCGATTTGATAATCGGCGGCGTTGAGCCGGCCGGCTTGTTCGAGAATATGTCCGACGGTCGGCCGCAACACCGCCTGGGCCACCCGATGCCCCCCGATCACGTAGGGGGAAACGACATGGTTTGCCCCGACGCGGCGCAGCTTCGCCTCGGACGCTTCGTGCTCGGCTCGTGCCACGATAAAGATCTTGGGATTCAGTACGCGTGCTGACAGCGTGATGTACAAGTTGTCGGCATCCGAAGGCACCACTGCCACCAGCACTTTCGCACGCTCCACGCCGGCCTGTTTGAGCACCTCGTCTTCCGTGGCATCGCCGTGCAGGGGAATGCCGTGCGCCGCCGGTCCAGTCGGAAACCAGCGATTCGTCGCGATCGACCAACACATACTCGGCCTTTTGACGTTCGAACTCCTGGCAGACGAGTCGTCCCATCCGGCCGAGTCCGCAGACGACGATGTGATCGTGAATCTCGTCCAGTGCGTGCTTCACGCTCTCCCTCCCCAAGATGGTGCGTAGCTGGCCGCTGACAACGGCCCGAATGATTTCCGTCGCCGAATAGAAGAGCAGGAAGACCCCGCCAAAAAGGAACGCGATCGTGAACAACCGGCCCGAGTCATCGAGCGCGTGCGTCTCCCCGTAGCCGACCGTGGTGAGCGTGATGGCGCTCATGTACAGGGCGTCGAGCCAGGTCCATTCGTCGCCGCCAATTGTTTTGTAGCCGACCGTGCCAACTGCCAGAAGTACGAACGGGACTGCGATTGCAATCCAAACGCGAATCGGCAAGTAGACGCGAGGCACGCGATTCATGGCTGGCCGCTCAGCTTACCGAACGCTTCATCGCACCGCGAGAGCAATTGGTCTTTCCGCCGCGAGTTCGTGAATCGCCCGTCGGTCTCGACCCAGTGCCGGACCGTCCGGATCTCGCGCTCGAGTCCCGCGACGGCGCTGGCCTGTCGCCAGGTCGGCATCCCGTTGACTTCAACGATGCACGGCGAACTATGGGCGAAGATCGGAAGATGCGGATACAAGTCCGGCTTACTCGTTCCCCAACAGCGGACCGCAATCCAGCCGCCAGCAGGCAATCGATGTTCGGTCTCCAAGACGGCGGTCGATCCATCGCCTTGGACCGGGCGCCGAGAATCGATGACCTCGCCATTCGCGACTATTTCGAACCGTTCAATCGGGTCGCACGATGCGATCTCCGCGTGGATGCGGACCGGGCGTGAGGAATCGGCAACGATTCGAGTCGGAAAACGTTGGCCGTCGATGCTCCATCGAATCAACGGTCCGTTTGTTGCCATGGACTTTCCGGCCCGCACGCATTCCACCCAATCCGAGTACGAACGACTCTCGTCAGCCGGAGTCAGCGTCCGGACGCCGCCCAGAGCGATTCGATTGCTGTCTTTTCCGCTGCCGCCGACGATGGGCAGCCAAACACCCGCATTGAGCAAACGATACCAGTTTACAAGGAACGACGAAGTGCGCTCGTGTCCGTCGATCTCGATCGCATCCACTTTCCCCAGAATCGCGTTGAGCAACGCCTCGCCGCCCGCGAGTCCCGCGCTTTGTCGATATGGATCGCACCACACGACGAGCCCCTTCTTGCGATGGCATTGGTCGCACCAGTCGCCTAGAGACCAATCGTCCGTTTCATCCATGTGGCCAAACGTCAGCGGAAATATCGGCCGATGACAATTCAACAATCCCAGTCGCCCCAAAGTCGGATGCACGTTCAATGTGTTGACGTACACGTTGCCGTGTGCGGCGGTTGGCCCGCTAATCGCGGTAAGGTTGGGAATCACGCGATACATATGACCGTCCGGCGACGGGCAGTCCTGGACGGTCACGAGCAGATTGACGATGTCGATCCCTTCCGCCTCGGCTTCCAGTCTTGCGGAGTAGGGCGTCAAGAAGTGGCATCGCGAATCGACGGCAACGAAATCGTTCCAGCTCGCGTCAGCGCGACGCGGAATGGCAAATCGTAATGACAGTTGCCCTTCGCCGAGCGCGACCGATCGCCTGATCGGTGAATAACCCGGTCCCTTGCTGATTTCAACGGTCAATGGCACGGCGGTGGGAAGGGGCACTTCGCACGAGCCGGCGATATACGAATAGTGTTTGCCCGCGAGATAGACGTGGCCGCCGACGTCTTCATTGCGTCCGACCGGGAACACAGCCGCACGGCCGAGCGGCGGATAGTATTCGCCATTCGCCCCGGCGAAGCGCAGGCGAACGGGCGTCGGCTGGCCCGTCGCCGCGTCGTTCACACGCACATGGACGTTGA
The DNA here is from genome assembly GCA_963773845.1 of uncultured Gemmataceae bacterium. Taxonomy (GTDB): domain Bacteria; phylum Planctomycetota; class Planctomycetia; order Gemmatales; family Gemmataceae; genus SIAJ01. The sequence continues at coordinate 162,901 of CAVZCU010000008.1, read as the reverse complement.
GCATTTGGCTCACTGGCACTGCCCGCCGGCTTTCGCTACGATCGCTCGAAACGCGGCCACCGCCTTCGGGAACAACTCGGGCCCGGTGACACCGCCCGTGGGTCCGCCGCCGAGCAAATGAGGCTCCAGTGTGGCGAAGCCGTTGTAGCCCATCTTCACGGCATCCGCGATGATCGCCGGAATCTGCCCCTGCCCCTGACCGGCAATGCGGCCATGCTCCTCGCCGGCCGTCCAGTCCTTGATGTGGAAGTGGGCCGTAAACGGCTTGCACACCTGCCAACCCTTCATCACGTCGTAGCCGCAGAAGATGAAATTGGCCGGATCGAACGCGGCCTTGAAGGCCCGGCTGGAAATCGTTTGGAACAGATCGGCGAGTCGTTCTGGCGAGTCGCCGTAGATCCGGTGTTCGTTCTCGTGAAAAAGCCGAACGTCTTCGCGCTCGGCGATGGCGACTTTCTGCCGCATGCGATCCATCACTTGCTCGCGGTAAGGCGTCCAGTCGCCGTCGAAATCCTCCGGGGGATAGTAACTGAAAATGCGGATGTTCGGCGTGTTGAAGATACGGCACAGGTGGATCGCCCGGCGAAATTTCTCGAGGTGCGGCTCGAACGGCTCATCCACACGGACCTTGCCGATGGGCGAGCCGATCGCACTGACCTTCAAGCCATCGCGGTCCAATAGGGCCTTGAACTCGGCAATCTGGGAATCGCTGAGATTGAGGACATTGGTTTTGTGAATCGAACGGAACTCGATGTAACGAACGTCGCAGGTCTTGAGAATGTCGATCTGAACCTGTGGGTCCGGTGAGATTTCATCGGCAAAAGCACTGAGCGTGAACATGGAACCCCCACGAATGATGAACGATCCGTGCGATCACTTCAGTGGGAATCGAGCGAAACTCTCGCCACGGATGTGATCCCTCGAACCTGAAAAACGGCGGAGCAACTCCGTTGCTTGGAGTTGATCGTACATGTTTATTTCTTTGTCACCACCTTCAGGCGTACTTTGTCCGCGATGAAGGTCTTTTCTCCGAATGCCGGGAAGCGAATCTTGATTTTCCGCAACGAGCCGTAGCCCCCCACGTCGCTGATCGTGCCGATGCCATACTGCTCGTGCTGCACCAGTTGGCCGCGCTCGTACTCCATCGGTTCGGGCGGTGGTCCGGCCGGAAATGGAATTGGCAGCGGCGCCGGCTTGTGCCCGAGATCGGTCCAGGCGCTTGTCGCCGCACTCGGTCCGCCGCGCCAGTGGTCGTGTGCCGGCGAGCGCCCGCCGTGGGCGCTCAGATCCTCTTGTACCACGTCATCGGGCAACTCTTCCAGAAACATGCTGGGAATGGCGTAGAGCGTTTGACCGCGGAAATCGCGCAGCCGTGCGTTGCAGAGGTAAAGCTCCCTCATCGCGCGTGTGATGCCAACAAAGGCGACCCGGCGTTCCTCTTCGATATCTTCTTGCTTGCTCAGGCTGCGCTCGCCGGGCATGATCCCCTGTTCCATCGCCACGATGTAGACGACGGGGAATTCGAGGCCCTTGGCCGCGTGCAAGGTCATGATCGATACGCATTCCTGACGTTCGTCCCAGCTATCGACATCACTCGCCAGTGTGATTTGCTCGAGGAAGTCGCGGATCGTGCGATTGCCATCTTCGGCGACAAATTGCCTGGCAGACGTAATGAGTTCCTCGACGTTCGCCAGGCGATCGATATCGTCGTCGTCGGCGTTGGCGCGGAGCATTTCCCGATAGCCGCTCCGATCGAGAACAGTGCGGATCACCTCCTCGGGCGGCAATTCGACGAGTCCTTGGAATTCGCTCATGAGTCGATGGAATGCTCGTAGCCCATCTCGTGCCTTGCCCCTGATGGCCGGGATCTTGTCGATCTGGCCGGCCGCTTCCAGCAATGGAATCTGGTTTAACTCGGCGTAGGCTTGCAAATGGTCGAGCGACACCTTCCCAACCCCACGAGCGGGCTCATTGACCTGCGCAGGAATGAGAGCGTGTCGGCAGGATTGACAAGCAGGCGCAGGTAGGCGAGGACATCCTTGTTCTCCTTGCGGTCGAAGAACGCCAGTCCCTTGACAATCTGGAATGGCACCGCGTGCTTCACCAACGCGGATTCCAGATTGCGCGTCAGCGCGTTGATGCGCACAAAGATTGCAAAATCGCGGTAGCCAAACCGCTTGGCCTGCACCGCCTCCTTGATTCGCCGGGCAATCATTTCCGCTTCATCCAGCCCGGTATCGAACGTCAGCACCCGCACCGGTTCGCCATCCTCATTGTCGGTGCGGAGCGTCTTTTTCTTGCGCTGCTTGTTGCGGTCGATGACGGAGCTTGCCGCGCGAAGAATGGCCGGCGTGGAGCGATAATTCTTGTCGAGCGTAATGACGCGGGCATCTGGAAAGTCGCGCTCGAAATCGAGGATGTTCTTGATGTCGGACCCACGCCACTTGTAGATGCTCTGATCGGGGTCTCCGACCACACACAAATTGCGAAAATCGACCGAAAGTCGCTTGGCAATTTCGTACTGGGCCCCGTTGGTGTCCTGGTACTCATCGATTAAGACGAACTTGAATCGCGCGTCCAACTCGGCGCGCAATTCTTCATTCAGCTTGAGCGCGAGCGCCGGCACGTAGAGCAAGTCGTCGAAGTCGAGTCCGTTCGCTTCACGCATCTTCTTTTGGTAGATCCCGTAGACCTGCGCCGCTGTATTCGTGAAGAAATCGCTTCCCGTGGCCGCGTACTTGTCGGGAGGCAAGAGTTGGTTCTTCGCCTTGCTGATTGCCCCGCCGATGCGCTCGGGGGTGAATTTCGTTTTGTCCATTCCCGCCGCTTCGAGGGCGAGTTTCACCATCTTGTTGCGGTCATCCTGATCGTAAATGGTGAAGTTGCGGTTCAGGCCGATCCGCTCGCCGTATTGCCGTAGCAGCCGCGTGCCCAGGCTGTGAAAGGTGCTGATCCAAACACGATTGCCGGGCATCAGCGCGTCGACGCGTGCTTTCATCTCGCCGGCCGCCTTATTCGTAAACGTGATGGCCAGAATGTTCGAGGCGCGCACGCCCTGTTGCAACAGCCAGGCGACCCGCCGAGTGATCACGCGAGTCTTGCCCGAACCGGCCCCGGCAAGAATCAGCAACGGGCCTTCAAAGTGCGTCGCCGCTTCCTGCTGCGGCCAGGTGAGATCGTTGAGTAGATCGAATGGGGAGCCCTGCGACATCGTGCCATCCCTGCAAATAGTTGCTCTGACCAACAAATTGGGCCATGATGGACGTTAGGCAATTTTACGATTGCGAACCGAGATTGCGAAGTTCAGTAGGAGAAGGCTGTGGATGTCTTGGGCCTTGGCACCGAGATTGTGGAGTGTGCCCGCGTCCGGGCCATGATCGAAGAGCATGGCGAGCGGTTCCTGGCTCGCGTCTATACTCCCGAGGAAATTCGCTGGTGCCAATCGCGCAAAAACGCAACCGAGCACTTCGCGGTCCTGTGGGCGGCCAAGGAGGCCGTATTCAAATGCCTGCGGATCGTCGGTCGCACGGGCGCCCCTGGGCGCAGATTGAAATTGAACTCCGTGACGACATGCCACGCGTCGAAGTCCGCGGCGCGCTCCGCGAACGAATGTCCGATGCCGGCATCGGCAGCATCGCGCTCAGCACCGCCTTTGCCAGACACTACGCCACCGCAACGGCTATTGCCCTGCGAACGGCAGGCGTGACCTAGGCCACCCGGCCTGTCTTGGTTTGAACGGTCTGGCGTTTGCCTCAGCTAGATTCGACAGGCCGGTCGGCCTATCCCACTACTCGGCCGGCTTTGATATATCGATGACAATCTGTCGCGCGACTTTGTAGGCGTTCTTGACCGCCATCACACGGGCTTCCATTTGACCCTCCGTGAAAACCTTGCCCGGCTCGGACCGGGCCAACCCGGCCAAATCGAGAGTCAAAGGCAATAGCGACATGAACTCCTTCATCTTCGCCTGCTGGCGATCGGCGTCGACGGACATGATGGCCCCTTTCGCTTGGATGTGAGAAGATAGGGCCATCGTAATCGCATTGCACCCCCGGGTAAAGCGCCGGATTACGCGGAAGTGCTCTCGCCGGTCCTTGGCTGACGTCTTAGGCTGGCTCGTAACCCTCCCAATCGAAAACAGCTGCCGGAGCGAGGCATGGCCGACACCTACGTCATCGACACGAACCTGGGCGCGATCACAATCCAGCTCGATTCAGCGAAAGCCCCGTTGCATTCGGCCAACTTCGCCGCTTATGCCGACGCCAAGCACTATGACGGGCTCATTTTCCATCGCGTCATACCCGATTTCATGATTCAGGCCGGCGGCCACGAGCCCAGCATGAAACAGCGATCGGCCGCTGGAAAGGCTGTGCGGAATGAATCGCTGAATGGTCTCAAAAACCTGCGGGGCACGCTGGCCGCGGCCCGCACGAACGACCCGGATAGTGCGATGGCCCAGTTCTTCATTAATTTGAAGGACAATGCGTTCCTGGACGGAGATCCGGCCGCCAAGAAGCCGGGATATAGCGTGTTCGGCAAAGTGATCGATGGTATGGATGTGGTCGACCAGATCGCGCGCATGAAGACCGGCAACCAATCGGGCCTTAGCGATGTGCCCCTTGCTGCCGTGGTGATCAAGTCCGTGAAACCGGCCTGATTGCAAAAAAAGGGCCCCTGGGGACTCGCATCCCAGGGGCCACCGAAGTCGCCCTAAAGAGAAGTGAGGGACGACGGAGAACTTTTAGCGTTGAAAAGCCGTTGCGCCAAGTAAATTCCGGACGAGTTAACTAATCATTTCAATCGTACGCTCGTAACTATTTGGCTAATGCTGGGTTATCCCTGTGTGAATTATTTGCTTTTCCGGCGAATTCGTTACATGAACGATCCGTTTCCTTACCCCGAGCGCGCGCTGGATCGGGCGGTCCGCGCCCGGCTGGACACCGATGCGCAAGCCGCGAATACCGGGCACATACTCTCTGAGATTCAGGGGCAACTGCTCGCCGATGCAGCTCGGCCGCCGCGACGAACGCGGCGCTGGATCGTGGCAGCTGCGGCGGCACTGGCTGCGTCGATCCTCCTGGCGGTGTTTCTTTTACTCCCAGGAGGGATGGTCCAGGCGAGTCCAAAGGAGGTCGTCGAACGAGCGCGATCGGTCCACCAGGGTTCGGAAGACCGATGCTATGTCGTTCACGCCGAAGTCCCACCCTTAATTAGAAAACGATTCCCGCGATCCGATTTCGATCGGGAATCCAAGCTGTGGACGCGCGGCGATCGCTATTTCGTGGAGATGGCAAACGGTCATGGATTCTGGGGGCGCGACGAATCCCGCCGTGTCTGGATCGTTCCGACGCCCGATGCGGCAGCGCGCTTCGACGATGACGAGGTGCCTGCCGCATTCCGGGAGTTTCTCGACATTCGAGCCGTCAATCTGCCTGACTTGCTCGACGAGGTCCTTGCCCACTGCGACCTCTCCTGGGCCACCAATGTGGACGCACCCAACGATGTGGAGCGGATCTATGCCGTCTCGCGCGATTCTGGTCGTTCGCTGCGCGGAGCGGTGATCGACGTCGAAAAACAAACGAACGTGATTCGCAGGCTGTCTTTGGACCGCCAGTTATTCCGCGATCCGCGCTTAAAGTTCAGCGTGTCATTTACACTCGTGAACGCCGACCCACCGGATCCGGTGCGGTATAGCCCCGAGGGTCACTTGAGGCCCGGTTCACCGATTCTCGATCGAACCCATCCCAGAATGAGACGTGCCTTGCTGGTTCGTCATTTCGGACGGTTGGGACAGGATTGAACACGAAATGAGTCTGCTTGTGGACAAGGGGTGTGACATAGCCGTCATGGCGAACAACTTGAGAATTGAGTTCACGCCCTCGTCTCGTAAGGCTCCGGCAGCGCGATCCGCATGTATGTGACAGCGAAGTGCTGAGCCAGATGTTCGCGGAATGGGGTGACGAGACGGGCGACGCGCTTGCCATCGGTAATCTGCTCTTCGAGGACCGGTCGAGGGATAGTATGAAGATCGCGCAAGTCCACAATCGACTCCGGGAATCCGAGAGATGGGACTGCCGGCAGAAAGTACCACCCGAAGATCTGTCCGCGCCGAATTTGATCTCGGATTTGAGTCGCCTTCAAGGTTCCCGCGTCCACCAGTTCTTGTGCCCCATGCACAACGGCAACAAGGACACGGGTCGATTTCGAATTGGCAAGGTCGCAGGCCTGGGTCAGAACGATGACTCGGACGCCAACACGCTCGATAGTTGACGCGGGCATCTCGGTAGTGAGTTGGACTGGAACTTGGAATATCGGGCACCCGTCCAACACATCTCCCTGCGTGAGAGATTCATCCTGGGGTACGACGACCAGTGCGTTCATTCCAGATCTCGCGGTGCTTCGGGAAAGATGGGGTCTGGCAAGTGTTTCGTTCCGGGAACGACTTTGACAGTAACGCGTTGTCCCTTCCTCGGCAGGTCGTAGGGGACCGAAAGGAACGGAGGACCGTGGCTGCTTGAATCGTTCTCCAAAGTGGAAGCTAAAGACTCTTCGACGAGCGCAACCAACTCCTCCACGACCGTTCTCTGCCGCTCCGCGGCGCGGCGCTCCAATTCGGAAAGGGCCTTTGGCGACAAGTTTTCAAGCACTATGGCTGCCATGACAATTCCTCCTCTTCTCCATCATACTACACCGCCATCTGCCGCTGAACCTCCCCCACTTCGCCCGCCTCTTCTAAAACGAAGGGATTCCGATACGCTGCATTCGCCGTTGCGAGGGATTCGACCGTGACCGATAAGCCGCGCTGGTTTCAGACGACTGCCATCGACTATCCGAATAGCCGGCCGCACATCGGCACCGCGTTCGAGAAACTCGGTGCCGACGTGCAGGCCCGCTACCGGCGCATGGAGGGGTTTGATGTCTACTTCCTGATGGGCAACGACGAGAACACGCTGAAGGTCGCGGATCGAGCGAAGGAACTGGGCCAGGACCCGCAGGCCTATTGCGACGACATGGCGAAACAGTTCCAGGACGTCTGGAAAGCACTCGACATCCAGTACGACGTGTTCATTCAGACCTCGAGCGAGCGGCACAAGCAGTGTTGTCGCAAGTTCATCCAAAAGGTCTTTGACAACGGCTACATCTACAAGGGGACCTTCGAAGGCTGGTACTGCCCCGGCTGCGAGGAGTTCAAGACCGAAAAGCTGCACGCCGAGAACGCCGGCCAGTGTCCGATCCATAAGCGGCCGCTGATTCGTCGCAGCGAGCCATGCTATTACTTCAAGCTGTCCGCCTTCAAAGATCGGCTGCTCAAGCATCTCAAGGAGAACTCCGATTTCGTGCAGCCCGAAAGCCGGCGCAACGAGATGATCGGCTTCATCGAGGCCGAAGGCTTGAACGATCTCAACATCTCCCGCCACGGCGAGGAGTGGGGGATTCGCCTGCCGTTCGATCCGGAGTTCACGATCTACGTCTGGTTCGATGCCCTGCTCACCTACATCACCGGCATCGGCTACGGCGACGACGAGGCGATGTTCCGCAAATACTGGAACCCGGAAGCGATGCAGCTTCATTTCATCGGCAAGGACATCACACGCTTCCACACCCACATCTGGCCGGCCATGCTGTGGGCGGCCGGCGAGGAGGCGCCGAAGCGAGTGTTCAGTCACGGATTCGTCACTGTTGACGGCTCGAAGATGGGCAAGTCAATGGGCAATGTCGTCGAGCCGCTCGAAATCATCAAGAAGTCCAGCGTCGATGCATACCGCTACTTCTTCATGCGCGAGTGTCCATTCCCCGGCGACGGCGACTACAGCGGGCAGCGGTACGAGGAGGTTTACAACAGCGAGCTGGCGAACAACCTGGGGAACCTGCTGAGTCGATGCCTAACTTTGATTACCAAGAACTACGAACTAGTTCTCACTGGGACGGCGGGTAAGTTTCCACGCTCGACAATGTCAGCGGAGGCGTTAGACCTTTTTGAACGCGCAGATTACGGAGGGGGTATCGGTGCGGGTTACGGCAACCCGGATCGAATATGTTGATTTGTTACCCCAAATCGTCCGGCGACACGTCGAGGCTTGTGAGTTACAATCAGAGCGCTTGCAGGCAATTGTTCAGATACTTTTGACCCCAACGAACCAGTACCTGGAAACCCACGCCCCGTGGAAGCTGGTGAAGACCGACAAGGAAGCCGCGAAGAAGGTGCTATTCAACTCGGTGCAATCCCTCCGCATTGCCAGCATCCTGCTTAAACCGTTCATCCCGCGGTCGGCCGAGACGATCTACACGAGCTTCAACTTCCCCACACCCTGGGAGCAAGTGAAGTACGCCGACGCCGCCGAACTGAAGGCCCAGCCGGACGACCTGCGCGTCACCGCCGAACTGGTCGACGGCAAGGTAAAGCCGCTCTTCCCGCGGATCGTGTAGATGTGGCCCAGTGAATCCATAGCCATACCGCAGAGCGGCTGAGCCGCTGACTTACCCTCCCCCCGGCTTTGCGGGGGGAGGGCAGGGTGGGGGGCGGAGGCTTCCCGTGACTAACGACTGTATTCTGACTCAGCGAGTGCTGCCCCCCCACCCTGCCCTCCCCCCGCAAAGCCGGGGGCAGGGTAAAACCCTCACAGGCCGCGAAGACTCTTGAGCGCTTTTAGTACATTGGGGCCATTCGATGCGATCCGCCGTATTGCTAGTGTTGTTCGTCACCGTCGCTCGCGCCGAACTCCCCTCGCCGCGGCTGGATCGCATCTTTCCGCTCGGCGCTTCGGCGGGCTCATCCGTTGAGGTCGAAGTCGCCGGTGCCGATCTCGATGGTCTGAAGGCGATCACAATCGACCATCCGGGCATCACCGCCAATTTGATCAAGGATCGCAAGTTCAAAGTCACCGTTGCCGCGAATGTGCCTGAGGGGACTTATGACGTTCGCGCCATTGGCAAGTGGGGCGTCAGCAGCCCACGCTTGTTTGTCGTCTCGCGCGGACTCAAAGAAGTTCTAGAGAAGGAGCCGAACGATGAGCCGGCGACCGCCCAGTCCGTTGCGATGAACTCCGCGGTTCATGGGACCACCGACAATAACAAGGATGACATCTTCAAGTTTTCGGCGAAGAAGGCACAACGAATCGTCATCGATTGCCAGGCCGGCAAGCTCGATTCGATGCTTGATGCGACCATGGCGCTCTCCGCCGCCGATGGCAAGCTGCTCGCCTCGAACGGCGATTACAACGGCCGCGATCCGTTGATTGACTTCATCGCGCCCGCCGACGGCGACTATTTCGTCAAAGTTCACGATCTCTCCTATCGCGGCGGATTTGTCTATCGGCTCGTCATTACGGATCGACCGCAAGTCGATCACGTGTTCCCGCGGGCAATTCAGGCCGGCAAGCCGCAGAAGATCACGATCTACGGCCGCAATCTTGGCCCCGGCTCGAAGCCGAGCGCCTGGCGAGTCGGCGACCTGGCGCTCGATGAGAAGGAAGAGACGATCACTGCCCCGCCCGACCTGCTCACTCACGGCGAATATCGCTTCACCGATCACCCGACCACGCACAGCGTCCTGCCGACGGCGGCGACCGCATCGCTCACTGGCTTCCAGGTTCACGGCGTGCCGATGCTCGTCACATCACTGCCGGTGACACGCGAAGCCGAGCCAAACGACGAGCGGACAAAACCTCAGCGCATCGCCCTGCCTGCCGTTGTCAGCGGCCGCTTCGATCGTCCACGCGACGCCGACTGGTACGAGTTCGAAACGACCGAGGCCGGCAATTACTCGTTCGAGGTCTATTGCGAGCGCATTGCCGGCCGGGCGGATCCCTATCTCGTGATCGTCGATGACAAAGACAATCGCATCAATGAACTGGACGATTTCGGCCCGCGGGTGAACGCATTCGATGGGCACCTCCGCGATCCGTCCGGCACGGTCAACCTCCCAGCCAAACGCCGCTATCGCGTGCTCGTTCAAGATCGCTATCGCCGCGGTGGCGCTCGCTTTCAGTATGTGCTCGTGGTGCAGAAGGCGATGCCCGATTTTTATGCCTCGGTCATTCACGCGCAGAATCCCGGCCCTGGCGGCACGACGATTCATCGCGGCGGCGCGACGTACCTGGATGTCATCCTGCACAACAAGGATGGCTTCAACGGCTCGGTGACGGTCGCCGCCGACGACTTGCCGAAGGGCCTTCACGCCATGCCCACGACGATCAACAGCGACACGCGGGGCACGTTTGTCCTGTGGGCCGACGGCGATGCGCCGGAATTCGTCGGCCCGATTCGCCTGACCGCCACGGGCAAGAACGGCAGCGCAACTCTGGTCCGCGAAGTTCGCCCTTATACCCGCGTTTGGCCGCAACCGGATATGAACTCGAGCCGGCCCACACGAACGCTGGTCGTCGCGGTGGCTGAGAAAGCCCCATTCCTCGTGAAGCCGGCAAGCGAACGGATCGAAATCGTCGCCGGCAAGAAGGTCGAACTGAAATTGCAACTCGATCGCTTGTGGCCCGAATTCGGGGGAGCGGTGACCGTTCAATCGCTCACGTTTCCGGGACCTATCAAGATGAACCAGGCGACGATTCCCGATGGGAAGACAGAAGTGACCGTGTCAGTCGAAGTCCAGGCCGGCGCGGCCGGGGGATTACACGCTGGCCCTTCAGTGCCAGGCGCAAGTGCCCTTCGCCAAGAACTCCAAGAGTGGCAAGGGCAATACCCTCGTCACGCAGCCGTCGCGACCGTTCACGCTGATCGTGAGGGCTCCGGCCAAGAAGTAGGAACCTGCGAAGCGATACACGGCATATTCTCTTCGAAGCGCCCTTTCGTTGCAGATTCGTTGCAAGAATCAGCCGTTCGTTGCAGATTCGTTGCAAGTTTTGTAAATTCGTTGCAAAGGGGTGTGGGTGTCTCTGCAACGCATGAGCGCAACGGAAGACATGTGTCAGCCGGTCTCGTTCTGGTCTTCCTCAGCACGGGTTCGCAATTCAAAAGCCGCTTATGCGGCGGCCTACAGCAAGCGCTTGCCGTTGTTGGCAGTGGCGATGTCCAAATCGGCCTGATCGACGATGCCGTTGCCGTCGATGTCCGCAAATCGCACCACCGGCTTCCGGGGTCGCGTGAACCGCGCTTTGATGGCTTTCAAATCCTTCTTGTTCACGACTCCGTTGCCGTCGAAATCGCCGGCCAGCAAGCCGACTGATGTACTCCAACTCCTTGTCAAATGGTTGGACGATCCGTCTGAAATCCCCGTCGAGAAGAGCCGAATTGTCAGCCGGCCCATGCCAATCGGTGTCAGCGGCGTCCAGGTCGCCACGTGAGTCACCGAATCGTAGGAGAATGTCGTCGGAATCGGCCCATTCGGATCGCTCAAGGTCAGCGCCGCGGGATCGACCGTGACATCCTCACTGAATTGAACGGCAATCTTGTAAACGTTTGCCCACGGCAAATTGTGCCGACTGAGAGAAGTCGCATCGACGTACTCATTCGGCCCATAGTACAGGCGGATTGCCTTGGTGGTTGGCCGAATGACATCCACAATTCGAATGTTGACAGTGCCGACTGCTGTTCCTCCATGTCCGTCCGAAATGGTGTAGGTGAATGAATCGGTCGCGGCCGTGATCTGATTGGTGGTGTAGATAAACGTGCTGCCATCGCGTTTGACGGTTCCTTTCGCCGGGCTCGTAAAGCTGATCAGATTCAGCGAATCGCCATCGACATCGGAGTCGTTGGTGAGCACCGCAATCCGCACCGGCTTTTTGGCCACCGCGTCCACCTGATCCGTTCCCGCCGTCGGCGCATCGTTCACGGGCCGAACCGTGATCGTGAACGTCTGCGACGCACTGGTATCCGCGCCGCCATTGGCGGTGCCGCCGTCGTCATGGATTCGCACCTGGATCGTGGCGATCCCGTTGGCATTGGCCGCGGAGGTATAGGACAGAGTTCCGCCCGGGGTCACCGTCGGCCCGGCGGCGAACAGCCCGGGATTGCTGTTGCTCGTGATCTCGAATGAAAGTGTTTGACCATTTTCGTTGGCCGGACCCGCTGAAATATTGGTCGCCCAAGCCGCAATCAATTGCGGGCCAGCGTCCTCATCCACGATCTGATCGCCGCCGCGCACAAAGCTCGGAATATCGTTGACCGCCGTTACGGTGACCGTAAACGTCTGGGCGGCGCTTGTGTCCTGGCCCCCGTTGGCGGTGCCGCCGTCGTCGTGCAATCGCATCGTAACTGTGGCCGATCCGTTCGCGTCGGCGGCCGGGGTGTAGGTCAAGTTGCCGGCCGTGTCGATGACCGGAAGCACACTGAAGAGCGCATCATTGTCAGTCGTGACCGCGAAGTCCAGGACCTGGCCGCTCTCGTTCGCCGGCCCCGGGCCGATATTCGTTGCCCATGCCGATACGGTTTGCGGGCCCGCATCTTCCAAGATCGATTGATTGCCGCCTTTCGCGAAGCTGGGTGCATCGTTGACGGCGGTAATCTGGATCGTAAACGTCTGCTGAGCACTCGTATCGACTCCGCCATTTGCCGTTCCGCCATCGTCCTTCAGCTTGACTGTGACAGTCACCAAGCCGTTCGCATCGGGAGCAACCGCGTAGCTCAAATCGCCAGCCGACGTGATGGCAGGCACGGAACTGAACAGGGCGTCGTTGTTGGTCGAGACGATGAAGTTCAGCGCTTGGCCGCTCTCATCGGCGGGTCCCGGCGATATAGCCGTCGCCCAGGTACTCACGTAGTGCGTCCCGGAATCTTCAAGCACTATTTCGTCGCTTCCCGCGATAAAGCTCGGGGCATCATTGACGGGCGTGATGGCAATTCGAGCCGTCTCGGTTGCATCGCTAAACGCCGTATTGCCACCCGTCGAACTGCCATCGGCCAGACCACCATTGATGCCAGTCGATTGATCCCAGGCTCGGAAAGTGATCGCGGGATCGATCGACCCGTTGAAATTCGCATTGGGCACGAAGCGAATCTTGGTCGCGGCATCGGAGGCAAGCAAGCGGGCATTGTTCGGGGCGACGCCGCCGAGTGCGGCCCACGACCCCCCATTGTTCGTGGAAAACTCCCAGGCGCCGTTAGTCGAATCGGCGTCGATTACCGCAATCCCCTCGACCGCTCCGGCGTCGACGTCCGTGATCCGGTCGCCACCGGCACTGGCGATCAGGTCGGCAATGAAAGTACCAATGTTGGCGGTCGCGTCTTCGGGGATCGTTCCCAGTGCCATATCGCCGCTGTTATCCAGAATCGGCGCGTTATTCACGGGCAGGACAACCAAGCTCGCCGTTTCCACGGCGGTGCTAAACGCGGTCGTGCCGCCGTTCGTACTCGGGTCCGCCGTTCCGCCGTTCGACCCACTCGTTTGATCCCAGGCCTGGAAGGAGACTGCCGGGTCAACGATTCCGTTATACGTCGAGTTGGGCTGGAAGCGGATGCGCGTAATTGCGTCGGATGCCAGCAGGCGGGCATTGGTCGCGGACACGCCGCCAAGCGCATGCCAGGATGCCCCGTCGTCGGTGGAGAATTGCCACGATCCGTTGGCCGTATCGGCTGCCGTGACGGCGACTCCTTCCACCGCGCCAGCGTCCGGATCCGTGATGCGGTCGCCGCCGGCGCTCGCAATAATGTCGGAAACCAGTGTGCCAGGATTGGCGAGGTCATCCTCGAAGATGCTAGCGAGCGCCATGTCGCCCGAGTTGTCCAGCACGGGGGCGTCGTTTACCGGCGTGATGGTGATCGTAAAGGTCTGGATGGGACTCGTGTCGTCGCCGCCATCCGCCGTTCCGCCGTCGTCCATCAGTTGCACTGAAACCGTGGCGAGCCCATTGGCGTTGGCCGCCGGCGTGAACGTCAATGTGCCGGCCGAATTAACCGCGGGCTGGGTGCTAAACAAGCCATTCGCATCGTTCGTCAAAATGAACGTCAGCGACTGTGAACTCTCGTTGGCCGGTCCTGGACTGATTGCGGTCGCCCAGCCGGCGATCGTTCGCGGACCGGCGTCCTCGACCACGGACTGGTCGCTGCCCCTGGTGAAACTGGGCGGATCGTTGACGGGCTGGACCGTCAGCATCGCTGTTTCCGTCGCGGTGCTGAATGCCGTCGTGCCGCCGTTCGCACTCGGATCGCCCAGGCCGCCGTTGGCGCCCGTCGACTGATCCCAGGCGCGGAAAGTAATGGCGGGGTCAATTGTGCCATTGAAATCGGCGCTCGGTAGATACCGAATGAGTGTCTGCGAATCCGACGCGAGCAGCCGCCCATTCGTCGACGAGACGACCCCCAGGGGATTCCAATGGGCTCCGTTGTCGATCGAGTATTCCCAGGAACCGTTGGTTGAGTCCGCGGCGATAACGGCGATGCCTTCGACTGCGCCGGCATCGACATCCGTGATCCGGTTGCCTCCGCCGCTGGCGATGACATTGCTAATGAGCGAGCCCGCATTGGCTGTGTCATCCTCCAATACGAGGCCCAGCGCCATGTTGCCGGAGTTATCCAAAACGGGCGCATCGTTGACAGCGGTGACGGTCAGGCTCGCGGTTTCAATCGCCGAGCTGAAGGCTGTCGTTCCGCCGTTGCTGCTCGAGTCGCCGACGCCGCCATTCGTCCCGCTCGTTTGATCCCAAGCTCGGAATGCAATCGCGGGATCGACGGTTCCATTGAAATCGGCATTCGGTAAAAACCGAATGCGCGTCTGCGCGTCCGAAGCGAGGAGCCGGGCATTGGTCGATGAGACACTTCCGAGCGGATTCCAGGCGGATCCGCCATTGATGGAATACTGCCAGGCGCCATTGGCTAGGTCGGCCGAAACGATGGCGATGCCTTCCACGGCGCCGACATCGACGTCCGTGATGCGATCGCCGCCGGCGCTGGCGATGAGGTTGGAAATCAATGTCCCGGGATTGGACGTATCGTCCTCCAAGATCGCGTTCAATGTCATATTGCCCGATGTATCCAGCACGGGAGCATCGTTGACCGCGAGGACGGTCATGCTCGCCGTTTCCGTTGCGGCACTGAATGCGGTCGTTCCGCCATTGGCGCTTGAATCGCCCGTACCGCCGTTGGCGCCGCTGGTCTGATCCCAGGCTCGGAAGGAAATGGCGGGATCGATGACGCCGTTGTAATTGAGGTTTGGCACCAAGCGAATGCGCGTGTTGCCATCGGATGCCAATAGCCGAGCGTTCGTGGATGAGACGCTGCCGATCGCGTTCCACGCACCGCCATTGTTCGTGGAATACTCCCAGGCGCCATTCGTGGTGTCGGCCCCAGTGACGGCGATTCCTTCGACGGCGCCGGCATCGACATCCGTGATGCGGTCGCCGCCGGCACTGGCGATCAGGTCGGAGATCAGCGTGCCCGCGTTGGCAACATCGTCCTCCAATACATTGCCAAGCGCCATATCTCCCGAGTTATCCAGGACGGGCGCATCGTTGACCGGGGTAACCGTGATCTTGGCTGTTTCCGTGGCGGTGCTGAAGGCCGTCGTTCCGCCGTTGCTGCTCGGGTCGCCGACGCCGCCGTTCGCGCCGCTCGTCTGGTCCCACGCCCGGAACGTGATCGCGGGATCAATCGTGCCATTGAAATTCGTGGTCGGCAGGAACCGAACTCGCGTCTGGGAGTCCGAGGCGAGTAACCGTCCATTGGTCGCCGAGACGCTCCCCAGCGCATTCCAGGTGCTGCCGTTGTTGAGCGAGAATTGCCAGGCGCCATTGCTCGTATCGGCGGCGATGATGGCAATGCCTTCCACCGCACTGGCGTCCACATCGGTGATGCGGTCCCCACCGGCGCTCGCGATGATGTCCGAAACGAGCGTGCCCGGATTGGCCGAGTCGTCCTCCGCGATGGCATTCAGCGACATGGTCCCCGAGTTATCGAGAACGGGGGCATCGTTGACGGGATTGATCGTGATCGTGACCGTCGTGTTCGCGGACTGGTCGAACCCATCCACGGCACGGTAGACAAACGTGTCCGTCCCGTTGTAGTCCGCGTTCGGCGTGTAGACGAACGAGCCGTCCGCGTTGAGGGTCAACGATCCGTGCGTGACATTGGTGATCAAGGTGGCCGTCAGCGTATCGCCGTCGGCGTCGGTGTCGTTGCCCAATACGCCCGGCGCACCGACGTTCTTTTGCGTGTCCTCGTTCGTGGAATAAGAATCGGCGTTGCCGACCGGCGGTGTATTGAGCTTGATTTCCCACAGGCCGCGGCCGTGCGTTCCAGCGGCCAGGATGCGCAGCGAGTCGGAGTATTCCAGATCGCGGACTTGCACGTTGGGCAGCCCGGTCGCATACCGGCTCCAGCTTCCGCCCAGGTTCGTCGAGCGATAGACACCCGTGTCGTTGCCAATGAATAGAACGTCGTCGGCCGTGCCGGCACCGTTCGGGATGATTTGAAAGCTCCAGGTCGGCTGATCGGGAAGGTTGCTCGAAATGTTTGTCCAAGACGTTCCGCCATTGGTACTGCGGAAGACATGCTTGTCCACTGCCAAACAGATTGCGCACGGCGTACACGATTTGGTCGTCGGTGGGATCAACCTCGAGATCGTAGTCCCCCGAGTTGGTGCCGGTATCGCGTGCTGGGTCCAGTTGGCGCCGTTGTCCGTCGTCACATAGATATGGCCACCGCTGGTCGCATAGATCGTGTTGCTATTCGATGGCGCGATGGCGATATCATCGATCGCTCCGGGAAACTTAAACGTACCGAGCTTTGCCCAGCTTCCGCCGGCGTTGGTCGTAACGTTGACGAAGTCGGTCCCCACCATGAGCCGATTGGAGTTGCTCGGGTCCATCACAAACGACGGATAGAAATTGGCACTGTTGGGATCGACAATCCCCGACGTGATTGACGACCAACTTGCCGCCGCTATTGGTTGACTTGCGGATGAAGTCGGCGGACCCGAAACTAGCGACCGGGGCAATGTGATAAACCGTCGCCGGCGTGTTGGAATCGACAATCACCTCACCGCCGTCGCCGCCTTCGACAAAGGACCACGGGTAGGCGTCGCTGAACTTTTCGGTGCCGTTGTCTTGGCTGCCTCCGTAGGCGATATCCGCGTTGGTCGGGTGGATGGCGATGCCAATGAACTGCGTAATGTTCAATGAGTTCGCGCCGCTTCCGTTCAGATTAGACCAGGAAGTCGATCCCACGGTTGGGTTGTCGAGCCGCCAGATCCCGCCATCAGTTCCCTCAAGCAGCTTGCCATTTGCATCGAACGCCACGGATTGCTGATCCGCGTGCGGGCTCTTGCCGCCGCTTCCGACACCCGACCAACTCACGCCGCCGTTCGAGGATTTCAGGATCGCGTTGGTGCCCGCCGATCCACCCACGTACACGGTGCTCGAGTTGGTCGGATCGACAATGATCGTCTGGTCGTACCAGCCCTGCCCGCCCATGTAGTTAAGGTTGGACGGCGGCGTCCGATCCGTCCAGTTGGCGCCGCCGTCAGTCGTCTGCCAAACGCTGAGGACACTGCCATCCGAAGAATCCTCCATCGATACATAAACGGTCAGCGGATTGGATTTGGATACGGCGAGATTGATACGTCCCGTTGTCGATCCGCTGGTAATACCTCCGCCCATCAGCGACCACGACGTGCCGCCGTTCGTCGTCTTGTAAACTCCGTTGGCCGCGTTGCCGCCCGTATTGCCGATCGCGCAATAGAGCGTTGACGGAGTGTTCAGGTCGATGCCGACGTCGGAGTACGGCTGCGATGTTGAGATGCTGGCCGTCGTATTGGTCCATGTCGTGCCGCCATTGGTCGATTTCCAGATGCCGGTATTGCCACTTGCGCCGTTGACGCCGCCACCACCCACCGCGACGTAGACGATATTGGCATCCGTCGGGTCGACGACGATACGTGAGATCGCGCGGCGATCGAATTGCGATGAGCCAACCAAGGTCCAGGTCGCCCCGGCATCAATCGATTTCAGAACCCCGCGGCCGTAGTACGACAAGAGCGAATTGGTCGCCTCGCCCGTTCCGGCATAGATCACGCTGGGATTGCTCGGCGCGATCGCGATCGCTCCCATGAACAGGGAAGCCTGCGTATCGGTGAGCGGCGTCCACGATGGATTGGCAGCCGTCGCGTTAGTCGTCTTCCAGACCCCGCCGCCGGCCGCGGCGATATACACGATGTTGGCGTCGGTTGGATCGGCCGCGATCCCCGCGGTTCGCCCCGCGTATGGGTTCGTGCCAAAGGCGATGGTCGCCGGCCCCATCGCCGTCCACGACGTGTTGTTCAACGGAATGTTCGTGGACGGAACCGTCCGCGATTCCAATTCCCGAAGGACGAGTGTGGCGAAAGCGTTCCGACGCCTTCGGCGAAGTAACCATTTTGCGCGGCATATGGTATCGTTTTGCGAGTTCAAAGAGTGGAACAATGGAGTCGCCGACAAGATCATTTGTACCGTCTCGGCCCGACATCCGCATCAAAAAACCGGCATATTCATTCGGGATTTCCAGTCGAATTCCCAGATATGACGATCAGTCGACGGGCTCGACCGTTTCCCCGCCGGATCGGGTAGCGATCGCTTGGAACACCTCCAGCGCGATCGACGTGCGAATCCGCCTCACCGACCCGTCGGCGAATAGAGCGTTCATCCCATCAGGATGCGGTGAAAAAAAGTCCAATGGCTCGGACCAGGGGTCATTCAGCGGCTTATTCCCGACCCGGGCCATCACCATCGCCTGCGGCGGCTCCACGATCGACTGATAAGCCGGTGCGCCGGGCGTGGTCCGAAGAGTGCCTTGGTCGACGACGCCAATCCACGGGCTCCGTGCAAAGCGGGCCGCCCGTTCGCCGATCGCCAAGGTCTGCGATGTGCCGTCGGTGACGTCGCGGAATTGAAACGCGCCATTGCGGATGAATAGCCCATTGCCCTGGTCCGGGGCCGAGCCGATTTGACCGCCAGCGCCGAAGCAGCCCGCATAACTATTCGTCATGGCTTGCACAAGCGGATCGCCGCCAGCAAGCAGAGAATAGATCGGAAACACGCCCGTCATCGAATCGGATGGGCAAACATACATCGACAGCCGGACAGTCCGAACGTTCGTGGCCTGAGTCCCGACGACGGGGGCTGCAAAATCGATTTGGCGGTAAAGCGGATCTTGCTCCAGGTATGGCAGAAGAAAAGCGGCCCAGCCCCAGCCGGGCCATTCCGTCAGCAGAAAGTCCTGCTTGTCCGGCCGATCATAGAGTTTGGGCTGCGATGTCTGCTGCCCGGTCGGCGGGCCCGGTTGCGGCACGTACACAAACGCGGGCGGAAAGTGGCCGGCATCGTCGTCATAAGCGTGGAGAGCCAGACCCATTTGCTTGAGATTGTTGGCACAGCGAATCCGGTTAGCCGACTCGCGAATCTTTTGAACGGCCGGCAACAGCAATCCGATCAGCCCGCCAATGATGCCAATCACCACCAATACTTCAATCAGCGTGAAGGCCGGCCGGCGAATGAGTGGACGAGCCCGCAACATGGGTGATTGCTGAGAAGGGAAGGAATATCAACCTCGCTACCTATCGGTCATTGTGCCATACGCTTCGGGGATTGACAACTACGAGTGCGGGCCCGCCCGGGTTTAGGTGTGCTGCCGAATCGTGAATCCACTCCATGCAACCCGTCGCCGGATCGTTGCGGCATGAAGGCATGGTCCAGGAGCAAGACGAAACGCTCGTTTGACGCTCCGCGTCGAACGCGCTTGAGTACCGGGCGCGTTCGCATCTGCGCCGAGCAGAGAGGCTCGCGTTCGATCCCGCTCGGCTCGCGGGATCTACTTGGCATGGCGATGCACCGAGGCGAGCGTCGAGGCGTAAGCCCGACGTGGACTCCGCCCATGAAATGATCGCATCGCGGGGCCGAGTCCACGTCGGGCTTACGCCTCGACGCTCGCCTTGAAGAACGCTCGTTCGATCAGCCGCAGGCAGGCGGAGCCTGAAGCGTGAGCGAAAGCGACGCCTCGCCTTGAAGAACGGTCGTTCGATCAGCCGCAGGAAGGCGGAGCCTGAAGCGTGAGCGAAGGCGACGCCGAGATTCTCCGACCCGCCTCGTCTTCGCTCACGCTTCAGGCTCCACCGACAGGTAAATCGGAAACGGACGTTAAACGTCCCCTGCCAATTCGGAGGTCAGGTCCGCGGCAGATTTGCCGTTTAGCCCTCGGCACGGGCTGTTAGAATCGCATGAATGCCCGACGTGACTCGATTGCTCGACGCCGCGGCCGCCGGCGATCGCCGGGCCGCTGCCGACCTGCTCCCGCTCGTCTACGACGAGCTGCGCAAGCTCGCCGCCGCCCGCATGGTCGCCGAAATCCCCGGCCAGACTCTTCAGCCCACCGCCCTCGTTCACGAGGCCTACCTGCGCCTCGTAGCGAGCCCCCTGCGTGAGCAGGGGGAGGAACGGGCGTGGGACAACCGTGGCCACTTCTTCGCCGCCGCCGCCGAAGCGATGCGCCGGATCCTGGTCGATGGCGCCCGGCGCAAAAAAGCCAATAAGCACGGCGGCGACCGCCGCCGGGTCGATGCGGCGACGATCGAACTTGCCGCGCCCGAACCGGATGACGATTTGGTCGCGATTGATGCGGCGCTCAATCAGCTAGCGGATCTTGATCCAATCAAGGCGGAACTGGTGAAGCTCCGCTACTTTGTCGGGATGACGATCGACGAGGCAGCCGAAGCGCTTGGCATTTCACCCGCAACCGCCAAGCGGCACTGGGCTTATAGCCGGGCCTGGCTGTTCCAGCAGATTACTGGCGAGGTCTAGCCAGATCCTCTGGCGGCAATGTAGTAGGCACACTCCGTGTGCCGTTCAGACAACGGCACACGGAGCGAAAGGCGACTATGCGCCGATTCATGCACAAGGTCGGAGTCTGCCTACTACATTATCGGGCGTGCCCCGGAAGATTTGGTTGCACCCTCCCGGCGAGGTTATTTCGAAAAATCCGCGCTCCGAGTGAGCCGATTTGGCGGCCCATTTCGCATTGATGGCGACCCGCACCCGCTGAGGTTCCTGCCATGACCGAAGAAACGATCTTTGCCGCCGCCCTGGAGCTGCCGCCCGCCGACCGCGCCGACTACCTGGCGAAGGCCTGCGGCGAGGATGCGGCATTGCGCAAGCGGCTGGAGGGATTGCTCGCTGCCAGCGATCGGGCGGGCGGGTTCATGGCGCGGCCCGCCGTCGTAAGCGGGGAACCGCCAGACGCTCGCACGGAACTCGTGGACGGGCCGTCGTCCCCAAACGACGAGACGGTGTCTCGGGCTGCCCAGGAGAAGTCGGCGGACGACGACGAAGAGCCTCTCGGGTTCCTGACGCCATCGCGCCGTCCCGACTCGCTCGGCCGCATCGGGCACTACGAGGTGCTGCAAGTGCTCGGCAAAGGCGGCTTCGGCATCGTCTTCCGGGCATTCGACGATGTGCTGCAGCGGGTCGTCGCCATCAAGGTGATGGCCCCGCAACTGGCCGCCACGTCGCCAGCGCGCAAGCGGTTCCTTCGTGAAGCACGCACGTCGGCCCAGGTCCGGCACGAGAACGTCGTGCACGTGTATGAAGTCGCGGAGCAGCCGTTGCCCTACCTGGCGATGGAGTTCATCCCCGGCGAGACGCTGCAACAACGGCTCGACCGGACCGGCCCGCTGGATGTTCCCGAAGTTTTGCGCATCGGTCGGCAGATCGCCGAAGGGCTGGCGGCGGCCCACGCGACCGACCTGATTCACCGGGATATCAAGCCATCGAACGTGTTGATCGAGGGCGGCCCGGCCCAGCGCGTGAAGATCACGGATTTCGGGCTAGCTCGCGCCGCGGACGACGCCAGCATTTCGCAAAGCGGGATCATCGCGGGCACGCCGATGTACATGGCCCCTGAGCAGGCCAAGGGAGAGAAGCTCGATCAGCGCGCCGACCTCTTCAGTCTCGGCAGCGTGCTTTACCAAATGGTCAGCGGCCGACCGCCGTTCCGGGCGAACAGCACGGTCGCGGTGCTGAAGCGCGTCGCCGAGGACGCGCCGCGCGACATCCGCGAGATCATCCCCGAAACGCCGCAGTGGCTTTGCGACATCATCTCGAAGTTGCACGCGAAGAATCCGGATGAACGCTACCAGTCGGCGCGGGAAGTGGCCGACGTGCTGGCTGATTGCGAGGGGCAACTGAAGACCAGCGCGAAGCTAAAGGATTTTAGCCGCATTCCGAAGTCGAAATCCGTTCCAGCCGTTCGACGCCCCCGGCGTCGCGCCCGGATCGCGATCGCAATAGCTCTTGTCTTGGTCGTCACGCTGAGCGGATTGTGGGTGGCCAAGAAAGGGGTCGGCATTTTCTATCGGTCTGTCGCGGATGAGTCGACCGTCGAGGTCGCCACAATGTATGACTCGAGCGTCGAAAAGGTCATCGTGAAGAAGGATGGCGAGAGCATCGAAACGATCACCAGCGGATCTACGAGGGTTAAACTCCCCCCGGGCAGGTACAGGTTGCAGATCGTGCCGCGTGAAGGGTATCGACCGTCAAGTGTGATCTACGACGTGAGTGGAATGGGCCCGTCAAGAACAGTTTCCGTTGGCGAAATGGACGGAACTTACGCCTTGAACCTGGCCCGTGGAGACGTGTTCCGCGTGTTTATTACGAGCGAGAAAGTTGCTCCGATTTCAGAGCCCGGCTGGGTGCAACTCTTCAACGGCAAGGACCTGACAGGATGGAAGGTCTTCCCTGTCGATCGCCAGAGTTGGAAAGTAGTCGATGGGGTACTGACCGGTCATGGCGAGCCCTCTCACCTTTTCTCGGAACGAGGCAATTTTCGCGACTTTCATTTGCGCATGGAGACGCGAGTTAGCAAGGCCGGGGTTTGCGGTCAGTTCATCCGAATTCCCTTTGGTGACCCCAAGGAAGTGTGGAAAATCCACGACGACGGCGCGCTCCAAAGCAGTAGCGTGCCGAAGCTCTATGCCGCCGACATGAGGCAGCCGCGCGTGTACTTGACGAAAGCGCGGGCTTTGTGGGGGATCGGCAGCCGTGCTGCGACAGAGGCCGTGCCCGATCACGAGTGGTTCACACAGGAGATCATTGCCGATGGTCGCTACATGACCATCAGGATCAACTGGCAAACATCTCAAGGTAGTACGGGGAAGTTCACGAAGCATGAAGAGGCATATGTTGGAACGGCGCCAGAAGGACACATCGCTTTGCAACTGTTTGACCCGAACTCGGTGGTTGAATACCGCAAGATCGAGATTAAGGAGTTGCCGGCAAGCGCTGGATCGCTGTCGCCGACGTTCAATAACAGCATCGGCATGGAGTTCGTGAAGGTGCCCAAGGGCAAGTCGTGGCTGGGCGGCGGTACCGGTGTGGTCGGCGAGCACGGGGTCGAACCCTTACACGCGGTCGAGATCCCACAGGACTACTACCTGGGCAAGTACGAAGTCACGCAGGAAGAATGGCAGAAGGTCATGGGCAAGAACCCGAGTTCTTTCTTCCGTGGTGGCGCGGACAAGGATTCCGTGAAAGACATTGCCGACGCCGACCTCGCCCGGTTCCCCGTGGAAAATGTGTCGTGGGATGACTGCCAGGAATTCGTCACCCGACTCAACGAGCGGTCGAAAGAAAACGGCTGGGTGTACCGTTTGCCGAAGCAATCGGAGTGGGAGTATGCCTGCCGGGGTGGCCCGCTTGCCGACCGAGTCGATGGCACTTTCGATTTTTACGGCGATAAGCCGACGAATCGATTGCAACCGGACCAAGCGAACATCATCGGGAAGAAGCGGACGTGCAAGGTGGGCAGCTACAAGCCGAACAAGCTGGGCTTGTACGACATGCACGGCAATGTGTGGGAATGGTGCGACGACCTCTTTGACGCGAAGGACCCGGCGCTGGCTTCACTGCGGGCAATCCGCGGCGGCTGCTGGGTCGACGGGCCCGAGAACTGCCGGGCGGCAGTCCGCCACGCGACCGCGCAGTCGCTTCGGAGCCACTACTTCGGCCTGCGCCTGGCACGGGTTCGCGTCGGCAATCCGCCCACGTTTAAGAACACCATCGGCATGGAGTTCGTGATCGTGCCCAAGGGCAAGTCGTGGCTCGGCGGCGGCAAGGACAGGCTAGGCGATAAAGAAGTGGAGATCCCGGCCGACTTCTACCTGGGCAAGTACGAAGTCACGCAAGAGGAGTGGGAGTCGGTCACGGGTCGTACGCCAAGCTATTTCTCGCGAAGCAACGAACTGCTGAAGGACATACTGAAGGAGATCAAGGACGCGGACCTCAAGCGATTCCCAGTGGAAACCGTTTCGTGGGACGACTGCCAGGTCTTCCTGGAGCGATTGAACAAGCAAGAGAAAGAGAAGGGTTGGGTCTATCGGCTGCCGACGGCGACGGAATGGGAATACGCGTGTCGGGGCGGCCCGATGGTTGACAAGCAGGACAGCGCCTTCGACTTCTACTTTGCCAAACGGACGAACACTCTGTTACCCGAGCAGGCGAATTTCTTGAAATTAGACCTGAATCGGCCAAGCAAGGTCGGCGCTTTCGAGCCCAATGCGCTTGGACTTCATGACATGCATGGCAATGTGTTGGAGTGGTGCGAAGACAAAGCGACAGCGCCCGATGGTGCGTCGCAGCGATTGATCCTGGGTGGCGGCTCTGGCAGTGCGTCCGACCGTTGTCGAGCGGCGACTCGCGACACTTACCCGCAGTCAGGCCGAGCGGTCGGCATCGGCTTGCGCCTGGCCCGAGTTCCCGCCGGCGCTTCTTCGCCCGAAGCGAAGTTCCCGCCCGCGAATGCCGACCGTCGGGCCGCCGAGTATGTGCTGTCCATCGGCGGCGTCGTTGCGATCGATCCGGGCGGCGAGATCAAAGGCGTGGACAAGCTACCCAAGAGCGTCTTCCGGTTAACGCGGGTCGACTTTGTCAACAACCGAGATGTGAGGGACACAGAATTGCCGGCCTTGAAGGACTGCCAGAAGCTGAACATCCTCGATTTGACCGGTACGCGGGTGACCGACGAGGGACTGGGCCACCTCGCCGGGCTGAGCGAATTGAGAAATCTAATCCTCGTCAAGACCAAGGTGACGGCGAAAGGCGTCCAGGGGCTGGCGAAGGCGCTGCCGAAGTGCAAGATCACCTGGGACGGCGGCGTGGTTGGACCGAAATGAATGACAGGGCCCTGATTATTGTGGCATAGGCCTCCCGGCCTGTGCTTTCTCACAGGCCGGGAGGCCTATGCCACAAAAACAAAGACAAGCCCATGAATCGGCGAATTTGATGGTCGCGTGCCCAGGTCGGACACGATCGGGGCGGCGGGGTTCCGGATCGTCCCGGCAGCGAGTCGTTGCCACGTTGCCGACGTTGCCGACGTTGTCGCTAACGAGCGAACCCCCACCGCGACGAGCAACGACTTGGCCCGCACACCAGCAGGCAATGCAGAACGCGGTGATGGTGTGGCGCGAGTTCTTCCATGCGGCGACTATACGCGCCAGAACATGAGCGGATTGTCTAGCCAAACCACACCGGCATCTCGCCGGCCGGCGGCAGCTTAACGATCATCACGCTCTTGATCTTTGGGTGCGCCGAGATGGTTTGCAGCACATTTGCTGGCGGATCCTGATCGAGATTGAGTACCGCCACCGCGTCGCCGCCGGGCTTGAGGCGTCCCAGGTTCATGCTGGCAATGTTGACTCCGTGGCGGCCACACTCCGTTCCCAAGAAGCCAATCAGGCCGGGTACATCCTGATGTGGGAAGACCATCAAAATGCCGTCGAGATAGGCATCGAGTCGATACTCACCGATTTGCACGAGCCGGAGATAGCGATCGCCGAACAGCGTGCCGGCGGCGATGAACTTGCCCTTCTCGGTTTCGACCTCCGTATGCAACAAGTTGGCAAAGTCGCCGCGCGTCTCGCTCGTCGATGTCACGACTTCGATGCCGCGTTCGCGGGCCAGAACAGGTGCATTTACCACATTCACCGAGTCGGCCATATGCCGTTCGAGCAGGCCAGCGGTGAACGCGGCGCTCAGCAAACGCGTGTTGCGCTTGGCCAAATCGCCCCGGAATTGCAGCGTCGCCTTGCGGATCGAGCCGATAGCGGTTTGCGCCTGAAACAAACCCAATCGTCGGGCGAGATCGACGAAATCGCGCATCTCATCGAGTTCCGCCCGATTGACCGCCGCCATGTTGACGGCGCACTGCACGACGCCACGCGTCAGGAAATCAACGAGCAGATTCGCCGCTTCGATTGCGACGGCCTCTTGTGCTTCGAAGGTGCTTGCGCCGAGGTGCGGCGTGAGCACGACGTTGGGCGCTTTGTACAGGGGGCTATCCGCCGGCGGCGGTTCCTGCTCGAAGACATCGAGCCCCGCGCCGGCAATGTGGCCACTTTCCAGAGCTTCGGCGAGCGCCTGTTCGTTGACGATGCCGCCGCGAGCGACATTCAAGAGTCGCGCTCCCTTCGGCATGAGCTTCAACTCGCGGGCGCCGATGAAGTCCTTCGTGTCCGGCAAGAGGGGAATATGGAGTGTGAGGAAATCGCATTTCGGCAGCAACTCATCGCGGGTCGCGACCGCTTTGATTCCAAACTCCGCCGCCTTCTCCGGTGTCACCAGCGGGTCGAAGCCGATCACTTGCATATCCAGGCCAACGGCCCGACGCGCGACTTCACGGCCAATGCGGCCCAGGCCAATGACCCCGAGCGTCTTCCCCGCGACTTGTGTTCCAAGAAACCTGCTGCGGTCCCACTTGCCGGCCTTCATCGAGGCATCGGCCGCCGGGACATGCCGCGCCACGGCGAGCAAAAGCGCGATCGTATGCTCGGCGGCGGAGACGGTGTTGCCGCTCGGCGTGTTCATGACGATCACGCCCCGCCGAGTCGCCGCGGGCACGTCGATGTTGTCCACACCAACGCCCGCTCGCACGACGCAGCGGAGCTTGCCCGGATTCTCGAGCAGGTCAGCGGTGATGCGAGTGCCCGAACGAACGATGGCGGCATCCACGGCCCGAAGAGCAGAGACGAGATCGGCCCCCTTGAGGCCGGGTCGATTATCGAGTTCGATCCCCGCCGACTTGAGAATGTCGAGTCCGGCGGCTTCCAGCTTATCGCAAATCAGAACACGCGCCATGAGGCCCCCGCCGGCGGACGAAGTCAAAGAGCGGAAAGGGACTTTTGTATGGCCGCTGATGATTTGCTCAAATCTCCTTCACTGCGAAAACCCCACAGGAGTGATCGTTGTCCGGGCTATGCTCGCGCCAGACGCTGCGAATTGGCGACGACGATCAAGGAAGTGATTGCCATGCCGGCGGCTTGCCAAACGGGATTGACCAGGCCGCCGCCGAACGGGAACAAGGCTCCGGCAGCCAATGGGACCGCGAGGATCGTGTACCCGAATGCCACGGTCAGATTACGCCGGATGGTTTGCAATGTGGACCGGCTCAATTCGCGGGCCGCGAGCAACCGGCGCAGCTCGGGCTGCGTCAGCGCAACGCCGGCCGTCGATACTGCAATATCGGTCCCCGTGCCGAGGGCAATGCCGACATCGGCCGCCGCCAGGGCCGGCGCATCGTTCAGCGCCGTCGCCACACATCGCCACGCACCGCCCTTCGTTCTTGAGCAACTGCACAACAGCGTACTTTTCCGCCGGCAGTGTGTCGGCGACGACCCGTTCGATGCCGACCATTTTCGCCACCGCGTTCGCGGTCTCCAAATGATCCCCGGTCACAAGGATCGGCTCGACGCCGGCGTCGCGCAAGGCCGCGACCGCTTCCGGAGCGCCTGGCCGAACGGAATCATTGAGAACGATCAGGCCGAGACAACGCTGATCGCGGCCGACAAACACGACGCTATGTCCCCGCACCCAGTGAGTTCGCGCCGACCCGTGCATCAGCTCAAGATGGGTGCCCGATTCCTGAATGAAGCCGAGACGGCCAACCGAAACGCGATGTCCGTTGACCATGCCGCGGATTCCTTTGCCGGGAAACTCCTCGACTGCCTCGGCTGTCGCGAATGGGACTGCACGGCGCGACGCCTCCCAGACGATGGCGAGGCCGACTGGATGGATGCTGCCGCGCTCGACCGCTGCGGCCAATACGAGAACGTCTTCGGCCGTCATGGTGACATTCGGCTCGACGGCGATCAATTTCATCTGCCCTTCGGTGAGCGTGCCGGTCTTATCGAACAGGACGGCATCGACGCCCGCGAGGCGCTCGAGGGCCGTCCCATCGCGGAAGAGAATGCCATTCTTGGCGGCCCGTCCCATGCCGGCGACCACCGCGGTTGGCGCCGCGAGACCAAGCGCGACCGGGCACATCGCCACCAGGACGCCGACGGCACATACGCTGGCGACGCCACGCGCCTCGACCGGGCCAAAGATCATCCACCCGGCGTATGTCGCAATCGCAAACAAGAAGGCCACGGGGATCAACCACGCCGCAATCCGGTCCGCCGTCCGTTGCAATGGCAATCGCGACCGCTGGGCGCGGCCCACCAGTTGAATCACATGGGCGAGCGCGGTGTCCTCGTTGACGCGCAAGACTTCGACGGATAACGTGCCGAGTCCATTCTCGGTCCCGGCCATGACCAGCATGCCGGGCCCGCGGCCCGAACGCATGGCCTCGCCGGTCAGCACCGATTCGTCCACGGTGGTATTGCCGTCGCGAATGACCCCATCGACCGGGATGCGCTGTCCCGCGCCGACCTTCACCCGATCGCCGACACGGACGTCATTGAGCGGACGATCTTCTTCGCTGCCGTCGGGGAGAATGACGCGCGCAGTCGTGGGAGTTAAACGAATGAGCTTGCGAATCGATTCGCCGGTTCGATTTCGGGCCCGTTCTTCGAGGGCGAGACCGAGGAGCACCATGACGACCATCACTGCCGCTCCTTCAAAGAAGGGAGCGACCGAACCGGTTCCATATGGAGCGACCGACTCGAGGCCGGCGACGACTTCTGGCTGCAACTCATGAGTGGGTTTCGGCAGCAAGGAGATTTCGGTCAG
Organism: uncultured Gemmataceae bacterium; assembly: GCA_963773845.1. Lineage (GTDB taxonomy): Bacteria > Planctomycetota > Planctomycetia > Gemmatales > Gemmataceae > SIAJ01. The sequence goes on along the minus strand of CAVZCU010000008.1, from coordinate 133,991 downwards.
ATCAAAGACCACGGCAATGAGGCTGAACGTCAGCGCCGCGCCAATGCCGAGGCCGACCAGCGAATAGTAGTTGGGCCGCCCGGCTCGGATTGTTCGCCATGCGCGCAAGGATCGGCCAACCACACACCAGCACGACCGCGAGGCCGAGAACGGCCTGGACGGCGAGAAAGCCGCCGCGGCCGATGGCGCGGCTGATCGGCGCGCCGTCCACGTACAGGTTCACGATTTCCAATGCGACCAGCGGCAACGTCAATGCGATCGCCAGCTTCAGACGCCAGCCGACGTGCGGGACATCAGACGAATAGGCTTGCAATACATCGGTCGATTTCCGCGGCGGAGGCGCGTCGATCTGGACGTCGGCCCGGGCCGCGGCCATGTCAAGCTGGGTCGGAACCTCAATCGACGACGCCGTGTCGGGTGAGAGTTCGGTCCCGGGTTCCGCCGAGGCCGGCGCAGCCAAATCCTCAGCGTCCCGGCTCGACTCCGCCGCGTTGTCCGGTCCAGACATGATGGATCCCAATGCGAGTTGTTGCTGGAACGCATCAGGATAAACGCTGGCGCGTGCGCATGCGCGTGAAAAAACGGAGAAAGTGGTGGAAATGTAGCCGGATAGATTGCCGGACTGAAAAACCGGACTCGGCCGCGTCCGTCCGCATTCCCAAGTTGCTCCACGCTGCCATCGCCAGCGAAGCGAAAGCGGGAGGCATGAGCCTCAATCAACTCGTGCTGGTCAAATTGGCCCTGGACCTGCAAATGCGATGAAAACGATGGTTGCCGACGAAGGCCGAAAAACGGTATGCAACTCGTTTCGCAAGACGAGTTGCACAGTTGCGTCCCATTTCTCTTCAGTTCAGTGACGCGGCGCTCACAGCAAGAGCACCGGGAATGGCAGGATGACCGGGAACACCAATTCGTTCGCATTGATGATTTGGACATTCCCCGTTTTCGTGGCGCGGTCGAATCCGGAGCCGCCGTCGATCAAGGCGCGTGTGGTCGTCGCCTGACCATAGAGGTCCATACTCAACCCATCAAATCCCGCGTGCCCATGAAGACGGCATCAAGTGCGCCGTGCTGCCCGCCTGCACGTGGAGATCGCCGTGAACCTGGTCGTTACCGGCGCCGCCGTCATTGCGGATCCGCAACTTGCCGAGGATCGTCCCGCCATAAGTCATATTCAACTGGTCGTTTCCCGCACCCCCATTCACGTTGATATCCAGCAACGCGCCTGCGGCGACGTTAATTCGATCGTAACCCCCGTTGTAGGTTTCCCAGGTGTTCAGTTGGTCGTTACCGTCTTGTCCTTGGAGGTTGAAATAAACCTTGGCGCCCGTATCGATATTGCCCCACAGGCCCGCAAAGGAATTGTCATCTCCAGCGCCTGAGAGGACATTGAACTTGAGCGTTCCGTACTGCATCTCGCCGAAGTTCCCGGTCACTTCGTCGTGGCCCGCACCACCGTTCACGGTGATATTGAGATTCGTGGAAATGACCCGGTTAGGCATGTCGAGACCGCCGAACCAGATTTGAGCGGTGTCATCGCCATCGCCGAGGTTGATGGCCACGGTCTTGGCGTCGAACAGGGCCGCCGACGGATCGCCAAATTCGCCGAGCTGCATGATGAGTTGATCGTCGCCGCCTTTGAGGGAAATGTTGATGTTCCTAACTTGAATCGAGCTGAAATGGGACTCGACTCCATCTGCCTGAACGAGGAGATCGTTGACATTGTCTCGGAAGACAACGGTCACATTGTTGGCCGTGTTGTCGCCGACGATATTCAGCGTGTGCCCAGTCAGGCCAACGGTGGTGCTCATGCATTCGCGGCTTTCGAGTGGCTCGACGGCGAGCCGCGGGTGCTGTTTGGCGGATGTGGTGGCTCGGTTTTTCGCTCGACGTAGCATTGGTGCTCCTTGGATTGAGTCGCCAACGGTCCGGCCAAAAATTCGGCGCCGGTCGCGGCCGACACTATGCGGAGCGAAAACCGTGAACTTGTGTTGCGGCAATTCCCGGGATTCTGACGACCGTCGCTCATTCATGCGGTCGAACCGCGGCTATTCGCCCCATCGCCAGATTCGGCGCGAGCGCCCAACGTCAATCCTTGCCCTTGCCGCTTTCCGACTCGCCTACCTTGTAGGCGGGATAGAGGAGCAACGGAACAGTCACTTTCGGTATTTCTTTTTGAGCGACACCATCGCGTCCGCGGACGACGAGAAACTGATCGACCTGCCCGGCGATGGTTCCCGTGACCGTGCTTCCGGGTTTGAACGCCAGTTCTAAAGCATCGACCGCCGCTTTTTCCGAGGCAAATTCCACTACATAGATTCCGTAGTGGCGAGGGCCCATCGCATCGTTCATATTCAGGGAACACATCATCCTCTTTCCTTCCACGGAGAGGGGCGCGAACGACCACGCGACCCGCTTCCCGCGATGCTTGGCAGGATCCGCATTGACCACGTCGTAGGTCCGCGCCGGATCGCCAAGCCCTTCTGTCGGGAGGTCCTTGGCATCAACTTCCCCCGCGCCGTTGCGTGGCTGAACGGTCTTTGCGTCTGTGGAGTTCGTCGATTGCTGCGTTTGCGACTGATTCGACGTGGAATCTTGTTTCGCGTGGCATCCGAGCAGGAACGCTCCCACAATTACGAGCGCGGCAGTTGCAATACGTTTCACGGTTTGGTTCCGTATGGGTTGCCTAAGGGCCGGGATTTCCCGACCCCATTGGTTCGAAGGTTATGGTTTCCTTGGTTCGACCTTGAAGAGGTCATAAGACTCTTTGCCGGATTTGAGCGTGACCTTTTTGCCGTCCGGCGAGAGGGTCATTGTGTAGGTCCTGCGCGTAGCCGTGGAGGAGCCGGCCGCGGTAACCGATGTGACAATTTGATATGCTTTCCCGCTCTTTTTCACAGAAATGACGGCGGCACTCGTAATCGTCGTCCTCGTATCGGGAATCAACGTTGCAAACTCTCCGCCGCTACCATCAAGCACGAGCCGGACTGACACCGTGCTATTCACGTTGCCCTCCCAAGTCCCAGCTGGCAGCGCGGATTTTGGCGGACTCTTGCCTTGTGCCCGACCGCTGCCGGCAGTGCCAAGTCCCAGGGCCAACGCACATATCAATCCGACGACAAAGCGAACCATGAGAATGCTCCTGTTTTGGCGAAGGCGTCCAAGCTGGCGTAACTCCCATCGACATAGCTCTTGTCGAAGCTGGCCATCACGTTCTCCTTCGTCGCTGAGTATCGAGAATTACGACTTAGCCCTCCCACGGCGGGTCCTCCAGAATCCCGCGCGATATCCCTTCGACGTACCCTTCCCGAAAGAAGGTCGCGCAGCGGCCCTCCGATGTCGCGGCGTCGTCCTCGGCCCATGCTTTGATCTGGTCGTCGCTCATCTCCAGTGTTTTCAAGGCGCTCTGCGCGGTCCCGGCTCGTTCGGCTCCCTTTCTCGTTCCGCACCGTGTACAGCAACTGGTCCGAGGACCCCCGCCAAATGATCTCGACATGACCGTTCATGTACAGGGTGGCGGAGCGGCCCTCCTTGATCCCCTTGTCTTCGGCCACCCACTCCCGGATCTGATCGTCGGTCATTCGGAGCACATTGGTGACGCTCGCATCCCGACTGCTCACCCTTCCCCGCTCGTTCCGGCAAGTGATGACGGCTGCGCCGGTGCCCCCAAGGTCGTTTTCGGTAGCGACGGAACGGCCCTCGTCCGCCGCCCCCTCCTTGGCCCAGGTCTGGATTTGGTCCTGGGTCATGCCGACAGTCTTCAGTACGCTCTCCCGGTTCCGGCTCGATCGTGTCCCATTCTCATTCCGCACGGTGTAGTGCAAATGCGTGTCGGACGCGGCATCCTTTTTGGTCCCGCATCCGAGTTGCAAGAGCAGGACAAGACCGACAATGGACATCGATCGAAGTGATTTCATGTGCAATTCTTCCCAATAAGACCTTTTGACGCTTTCCCGCCGAATGGCCGAAATTTCGCCACTAATTGGAAGACACGAAATCGCGTCGATTGCGGGAAAGAAAAAGTGGATTTCGCAAGAAGCGACTCGAACGCATGAAAACGATCTTGTCGATTCGACTTGACCCAGGTCGGAAAGCGGGGCATCGTTCACATCAATTGACGTGCCTGTCGCTTATTCCAGCGTTGACAGAGATTCTTGGCAGCGTCGGTCCAATCGGGGAACTCGAATTGGAATCCGGATTGTTGCAGGCGAGTCGGGACAACGCGGCGGCTCTTCAGGATTAGCTCGGTTTCCGTGCGCAGGACGAATGCGCCCAGCTCCAACATCCAGCTTAGATGCCGGGAGTCCGAAGCGAATGCCCCATGCCTGGCGAAGAGCCCTGCATGAACTCCGCGTTGGGCACCGGGTTCGGCGAGGCGATGTTGACGGGACCTGCCAAGTCGTGATCGATAAGCCAGTAGATCGCGCGAATGAAGTCAGAATCGTGGATCCACGAAACATATTGTTTGCCGTCGCCGCTCTTGCCGCCGAGTCCCGCGTCGAACCAGCCCGAGCAGGACATCGAATACCCCGCCTCGATCCGGGCTCATCGTCATGGCTGAGCGCATCAGCACCTTGCGCGTGTGCGGCACATGGGCTTCGTTGGCAGCCGTCTCCCACGCCGTGGCCACGTCGATGCTGAATCGCCAGGTGTCGGGTACGTTCGCCTCGTGGCCGCCGAGAATGCCGGTCGCCTCGTCATTCGGCTGCATCGAAGCGGTGGGCGTAAATCGTCGCCGTGCTCGCTTGCAGCCAGACCCTTGGCGGGCGTTTGGCCAGTGCGATTGCTTCGCCGACAATCGCGTGTGGATTTGACCCGCGATTCCAAGATCGCTTTTCGATTCGCGTCGGTGTATCGGCAGTTGACGTTTCGCCCGGCGAGATTGATGACGACGTCCGCGTTGTCGATCTCGGTGGTCCAGTTGCCAAGCGATTCGGCATCCCATGAAACCGTTGCCACTGCGATCGCTCGCGGGCTGGCGGCTGAGCACAACGACATCGTGCCCGATCGGCCGTGAACGCTCGAGCGAGAATGGTTCCGACTTGTCCGCTGCCGCCGGGGATGACGATCTTCATGTCTCGGCCCTCCGAGACATGAACCGTCGATGCCGCGCGTCAGCCAACCGCGGCCGGCTGGTTTTGTGCTTTGAGCAGGTCGCGAATTTCGGTCAGAAGTTCCTGATCTTTCGTCAACGGCGGAACCGGCGTTTCCTTGATGCGTGCGCATCATCCAACTCAGGAATTTGCGAATGAAGATGAACAGAATCAGTGCAATGAGAAGGAAATTGACGACCTCGCCAAGGAACAGGCCATACGGAATCTGACTTCCATTGAGTTCCCACTTCCAACTCACATAACCTTCCTGGCCGGGGACGATCGCGGCGATTAACGGCATGAAGATGTTCTTGACCAGCGATTCGACGATCTTGCCGAACGCGGCGCCGATGATGACGCCGACGGCCAGATCAACGACATTGCCCTTGAAGGCGAAGGCCTTGAATTCCTCGAAGAGCGAGTAGGCCTTCTTGGTTGGCTCGAACGCTTCCAGTTTCTTGAATGGGTCCATTTCGATGGTTCCATTGGTGGTGAAGCCGCGCCGCTTGCGGCGTAGTGCGATCTGCGCTACGCCGCAAGCGGCGCGGCTTCAGGGTGTGTCGTCACCGTTACTAGACTCGTAGCAGCTTGCAGGCCTCCTCGTAGCCTGGGGCTCGGCCTTCTTTCTTGTCCTGTTGCGAATAGCCGTACATGCTCGCCGTCACACGGGACAAAGCGACGAGCTGTCGCCAGCGGAAGGCTTCGCGAGTGGTCGCGAATTCCTCGGTCACCGTGCGGTAGTATTTCTCCGCGTGCAGCCGGCCGTCCTCGCTAATCGCATAGTTGAGCAACAGGTCGAACATCGGCCGCGGTTCGTGCTTGTTTTGTCCATAAGCATGGGCGACGGCGGCGGCACGCATTTGATCGTTCTCGCGAATGGCGCCGTCGAGTTCCTTGAGCAGCGCCGTCGCGTCGGTGGTCTTGACCTTCTCCAACTGCTCGGCATGCGGGAACGGCTCGTCGTAGTAGGCCGGCTTCTTGTTTCCCTGGGTGAAACCGTGACTGCGGGCAGCATCCATGGCCGCGAGCATGAGGCCGGCCGCCCGGTTGCGCGGATTCGACACGCGGATGACGTTCCGCCAGGCATTGGTTGCGTCGGAGGCATGCACGCCGGGCGAATCGCCGTGCGTGCGCTGGCGAATCGTGTTGCCCCGCCCTTCCCACGTCTCGACCTGCCGCAGCACCAATTGATTAGCCGCGAGCGAAATCGCTTCGCCGATGTGCTCTGGCGAGAAGCCCTCGGCAAGGGCCATCGCCACTGCCTCGCCGGCCTGTTCCATTGAACTGGTGAGGATCGTGGTGCACATCTTGTCGACCCAGGCATCATCGGCGGCGCGTGTGCCCCGCGAATCCTTGGGCAGCTTGTACTTTTCGAGCAAACGGGGGACGATCGCCCGGACTGTCGCCCATTGTGCTTCATGCGCTTTCCCATGATCGGCGCACTGTTTGGCGCATTGACGAACCGATTGGCGGAGCAAGGTGACGGCATGATCGCGGCCGACGATATCCAGCATGGCATAGGCCCGCCACGGGAGCACGATCGTGTGGACATCGTGATTGTCTTCGACGCCCAGGAGGGCGGCATCGAGCGCGTCTTCCGGCGACGTACGGCCGATCGCGGCGAGAGCCCGTTCGGCTTGGACGCGGTCGCCGGCGTTGACGAGTTTGTGAACCGCTTCCGGGGTCGCGGTATTGGCCGGAGTCATCGGCTTGAGCACTTCGTGCTTGCGGCCACCGACGGCCGCCGTGTAGTGAGCATTGCGGTACAGCACCTTGAGCAATGGCAGAGCCGTCCGCTCCTTCGGAAGCTCGTTCGCCATCTGGTACGCGGGAACCAATGCCATGAAGGTGTGGAAGCCGAAATAGTCTTCGCCGCCGAATGTGCGGGCGTTGGCGAACGCCGCGGCGGCGGTGAGTCGCTTGAGATCGGTCCCCGAGTTTAGTTTTTCCACCACGATGGGGAGCAGTTTCTCCTTGGGTGTTTCTTGCAAAAGAGCGACGAGCGGTTCGAGCGTGCCGAAGGTGAGTTCCTTGGGCTCGTCGCCCGCGAAGGCAGGGCAGAGTCCGAGTTCGTTAGCCAAGCCGGCACCGAGGCCGGCGGCAACCATTCCCTTGCCGACGTCGGAAAGGAAGTCACGGCGAGAATGAGTCATTTGAGACTCCCGGAGAGAGGAGGGGGAGCGAAGGACAAGGAGTATTGTCGCCGGGACGTGTCGGCGGAGCAAGGATGAAGTGGAAATCCCCATCACAGACGCGCAGTGCCTGCGTCTCGGCTGCAAGCCGCATTCGTATCATACCGTTCACGTATGTTGCTCGCACGGAGCGCCCTCATTGTCGTCCGATCGTAGCATGGACACGCTTGCCCTCCGCCTCATCGAACATGTTCCCCGCGCGGTTCGCTTGCCCCGCGAGGACGTCGACTATCTATTCGCCAAGGCGCGAAGCAGCGTCGAAATCATTCCGACGCGCGAGCGCCATCGATATCGCCTCACCGCTCGGGGTGTAGCCGGCGTCATGCTGACGCCGAATCGGCGCATTGTTATTCGACCGAAGATCCCGTCCGCGAACCTATTTCATTTGCTCGATCCGGATGCTCCGCCCTCATTTACTGCCGATCAATCGGCTGCGGAACCGGGGATGGATGCGATTGACTTCCTCGGCCGGCGATTGGCGGCCGGCATGCACGAACGAGCCGCTCACGGACTGACTCGCGATTACATCGAGCACGCGGATCAGCAGCCGTTCCTACAGGGCCGATTGGACGTGGCCGCCCAGGTTCGAGAAACGCCCGCCAAGCGCGACCGCTTTCACGTGACGCGGCAGGAGTTCTCGGCCGATTCCCTTGTTAATCGGCTCCCCAAGGCGACAGCCGAAGGGCTGCTCGCGTCGCCGTTCATCTCCGCGGCAACCCGATCTTGCCTTCGGGCGGCATTGGCGGGTTACGATGCGGTCACGTCGATTCCCCTCGACACCCAATCGTTTGACCTGCTGGTCTTCGACTCACGTACTGAAGCGGAGCGGCCATTTCTGCAATTGTGCCGGCTGATTGTTGAATCGCTCGTGCCCATCGATCGCGGCGGCGAGGTGGCCAGCCCAAGCTTCTTGCTCAACCTGGAAACCGCTTTCGAGCGCTATATCGAGCGTGGGTTACGCCGGCATTTTCCGGACATCGAATCGCAACAGGAATTCTGCTATCACGCCCCGGTCGTTGACGGTCAACCGCGACTGGTCGGACGACCGGATTTTGCCATCCGGGTTGGCGGTAAGTTGACCAGCGTCCTCGATGCCAAATGGAAACTCTTGGATGGGCCGCCGCCGGCCGGGGACGTGCACCAGGCGCTTGCTTATGCGGTCGGGCTGGGATGTGGCGATGTGCGGCTGATCTATCCCGGCCGGCGCTGGTCTACTTGCCGATATTCATTGGTCCAAAGCCACGTGTCGCTGACGATACATACGCTTCGCGTCGTGGGCAGCCGAGAAAAATGTGAGCAGTCGATGCTGCAATTGGTGCGAGCAGTGGATTAGTTCTCTTCAGCTCCCGCATTTGCATTCATGAGGGTCAGCCGCTTGACTTCGGCTCGTATTCCGACCAAACTGATATTAGAAGGTTCCCACCCCGGCCCTCATTCTCCCTTTGGGCCACAACCGCTTCGCTCCGGCATCGTTCATGATTCAAGACAAGGCTAAGCAGGTCCGCGTCCCCAAGACGGCGGAGGCCGAAGTGCGACGAGGCACGCCGTCGGGGGCGAGCTCAACCTCGAACCCACCACAAAGGCACAAAGATCACACAAAGGACCACAAAGAAGCCGGGCTTTTCCTTTGTGGTCCTTTGTGTGATCTTTGTGCCTTTGTGGTGGGTTTTTTCCGACCGGGCGTCCAATTACTCGCCGCAGCCCTCCTGTCCTTCGTCATGCTCGCGGGTTCCGTGTCCGCGGCCCAACTCACCGGCGAGCAGATCTATCGCAAGCGATGTGCTTCGTGTCATGGAATGAAGGGCGAGGGAGCCAAGAAATACAAGAAGCCGCTTGCGGGCAACAAGAGCTCCGAACAACTGGCAAAACTCATCGCCAAGACCATGCCCGAGGATGAACCGGGGACCTGCACCGGACCGGAGTCCGAAAAGGTCGCCGCCTATATTTACGACGCGTTCTACTCTGTAGCCGCTCGCGAGCGGAACAAGCCGCCCCGCGTCGACTTGGCCCGCTTGACGGTCAAACAATATCGCAACGCCGTCGCCGATCTGGTCGGCACGTTTCGTCCACCGGCCAAGTTGGATAGTCGACCATGGACTACGCGGCGAGTATTTCGCGGCCCGCGGCTTTCAACGCAACAAGCGCGTCATCGATCGCATCGACCCCGAGGTGCATTTCAACTTTGCCACGGGCACGCCGGCCGCGGGCTCGTTCCAATCATTCGAGTTTAACATTCGCTGGGAGGGTTCCGTTCAGGCGCCGGAGACCGGTGAATACGAATTCATCGTGCACACCGAGCACGCGTTGCGAATCTGGGTCAACGACGACCGCAATGCCTTCATCGATCGCTGGGTCAAATCGGGCAACGATACCGAATACCGCGCCTCGCTGTTCCTGCTTGCTGGGCGAAGTTATCCGTTGCGGCTGGAGTTCAGCAAGTCCCAGCAGGGGGTCAATGATCCCAAGCGGGCGAAGACGCGGGCCTCCATGCCGGCGAGCATCGATCTCTCATGGAAGCGGCCCGGCCGCACGCCGGAGACGATCCCCTCCCGTTATTTGTCGCCGGCTCGCGTACCGGCCACTTACGTTCCAGCGTCGCCGTTTCCGCCCGACGATCGCAGCATGGGCTGGGAACGCGGCACGACCATCTCGAAAGCATGGGACCAGGCAACCACCGACGGGGCGATCGACGCGGCCGGCTACATCTCGGCCCATATCGATGAGCTGGCCGGCACTCGTCCCGGCGCTGGTGATCGAGCGGCAAAACTGGGCGAATTCGCCAAGCGCTTTGTGGAACGGGCGTTTCGCGGTCCGTTGACTAACGACGAACGACGACTCTACATCGACCACCAATTCCAGGTGGCCAAGAATCCCGACATCGCGTTGAAACGTGTCGTCTTGTTGACGTTGAAATCCCCCCGCTTCCTGTATCGCGAACTTCCGAGCGAGGGCGACAATTACGCAATCGCCAGCCGGCTATCGTTTGAACTCTGGGATTCGATGCCTGACGAGGAATTGTTGAAGGCTGCCGCGGCCGGCAAGTTGTCGAACCGCGACGAAGTCGCCCGGCAGGCAGAGCGGATGCTGGCGGATCCACGGGCAAAAGTAAAATTGCGTCAGTTCTTGCACACCTGGCTGAAGATCGATCAACCGCACGACGTGGCCAAGGACCCCGAGCGTTTCCCGGGATTCGATCAAGATATCGTGTGGGATTTGCGCTCGTCGCTCGATCTGCTTCTCGACGACGTGGTCTGGTCGGATCGCTCGGACTTGCGTCGGCTGATGCTGGACGATTCGATCTACATGAATGGCCGGCTTGCCCGCTTCTATGGCGTGGCGCTCGGGCAGAACGAAGTTGCCACGCGATCGGCCTTGTCGCTCGTGCCGGGGTTCTTCGTTCCGCCGCCGATTGATTTGCCATTTACGAAAGTCAAGATTGACGCGGGCAAACGGGCGGGCGTGTTGACGCATCCCTACATGCTGACAACGTTCGCTTATACCGGTTCCACTTCGCCGATCCACCGCGGGGTCTTTCTCGCTCGCGGCGTGCTCGGTGTAGCGCTGAAGCCGCCGAACCAGGCTTTCACTCCGCTCGCCGAGGATGTGCATCCGAACCTGACCACGCGCGAACGCGTGATGCTGCAAACCAAGCCCGCCAACTGCCAGTCGTGTCACGGCGTCATTAACCCGCTCGGCTTTACACTGGAGCAGTTCGATGCGGTCGGCCGATATCGGACTGAGGATCACGGCAAACCGATTGATGCATCGGGCGCTTATGAAACCCGCACCGGCCAGATCGTGAAACTCTCCGGCGCCCGCGACCTCGCCCAATTCCTGTCCAACAGCGACGAGGTCCACACCTCGTTCGTACAGCAGATGTTTCATCAGCTGGTGCAACAGCCGGTGCGAGCGTATGGGCCGAAAGCATTGGACGAATTGCGCCAGTCGTTCGCCAACAGCGGATATAACATCCGCAAGCTGGCGGTGGAGATTGCAAACATGACGGCGTTGCCCGCGAAGAATCGCCCCGGCTAGCACTCCTCGCCGGGTGCCATGCCCACGGCTTTGTGTGGGCATGTAGAGCCTCGCCATTGGCGATGGGCTAGCCTATTGTCAAGCAAGCGTTACATGCCCACGCAAAGCCGTGGGCATGGCACCCGGCGGTGGAGATTGCGACGGCGGCGGCGTTGGCACCCGGGTCATCTGCTCCGCCGAGTGGCTGGAGACATTGATGAGGAAGATTCTCCGAGCGCTCGCGTTTGCATTGGCCGGCTTTGCGGTCGTGTTCGGAGGATTGTCATCAAATCTGTCCTGGACGTACCACAAAACGAGCGAGACGCCTAAATTTGGGTGGTGCGGCACTCCTGGTTATCGTAGCGCGTCGGTTTGGGAATGGGTGAGCGACCTTCGACAGCACGACGTAACCGAATCTCAACGCGAACGGAACGACAACTTGAACAAGGTGGCGGTACTTCTCATCGGACCAGGCGTGATCGGGCTAGCGGTGTTTTGCATTGGAATTAAAGGCTATTGCATTGAAGAAGCGCCCGACTACGCGGATGGCCCGACCGGGGTCAGTACCGACGGGCGAATGGTCCAAAGCGGTTGATTGCGTCAGCGAAGGGTGGACCTGAAACGGGTATTAGATTAATATTAGTAGTGGATATGAAACGGAGGCCTATTGTGCCGCTTTATCGTTCTCGCCGTGAATTTATCCGCGATCTCGGAATTGGCGCTGCCGCCGTTCCCTTCGTGCTCAACCTGCCAAGTCTCGGCTTTGCCAACCAGGCCAAGCGGAAGCAACGGCTGGTGATCATGTTCTCGCCGAACGGCGTGATCCCCGGCGCATTCTGGCCGAAGGAGGAGGGCGCGAAGTTCACGCTGCCGGAGAGCCTTTCGCCACTCAAGCCATTCCAGGACAAGGTGCTGACGCTGAACGGCGTCAGCAATCGCGTTCGCGGCGACGGCGACGGGCACATGCGCGGCATCGGCTGCTTGCTCACGGGCATTGAACTCTACCCCGGCAACATCCAGGGCGGATCGGACACGCCGGCCGGTTGGGCGAAGGGCATTTCGATCGACCAGGAGGTCCGCAACTTCCTGCAGCACGATTCCGCGACCAAGACGCGATTCGGTTCACTCGAATTCGGCGTGATGGTCCCCGAACGGGCGGATACCTGGACGCGCATGAGCTACGCCGGCGCCAACCAGCCGTTGCCGCCAATCGACAACCCCTACCAGATGTTCAACAAGCTCTACGGTCGGGCCAAAGATCAGGAAGCGCTCGCTAGCATTCTGGATGACCTCCAGGAAGACTTGAAGAAAGTGAAAGGAGCGGTCAGCTCAGAGGATAAGAAGCTGATCGACGAGCACGCGACCTTCGTTCGCGAAATGGAGCAGGAGTTGAAAGGGGCGAAGGAAGCCAACGTCGGCCACAAGGTGCCCGAGATCGAGCCGGGCGTCAAAGAGCAGAACGACAACATCCCCAAAATCAGCAAGATGCAGATTGAGTTGATGGTCAACAGTTTCGCTCGCGACTTCGCACGCGTGGCCACGCTGCAATTCACCAATTCGGTCGGCGGGGCGAGGATGCACTGGCTTGGCATCAGCGAGGGGCATCACGAATTGTCGCATGAGCCCGACAAGAACGAAAAAGCGGTCGACAAACTGACGCGCATCAACAAGTGGTGGTGCGAGCAAATGGCCTATCTCGCCAAGCGCTTAAGCGAGACGCCCGAGCCGGGCGGCAAGGGCAGCCTGCTCGACAATACCGTCATCCTGTGGACGAACGAACTGGGCAAGGGGAACTCGCACACGCACGACAACATTCCGTTCGTACTCGTCGGCGGCGGGCTCGACTTCAAGATGGGTCGTTCGTTGAAGTTCCGCCGAGTTCCGCACAACCGGCTGCTCATCGCCCTGGCCCACGGTTTTGGCCATCACATCGAGAAGTTTGGCAATCCTAACTTCTGCGCTGGCGGTGCGCTGAGCTTGACGTGAGTTGAGCTGCATTCGCAAGCTGAAACGTAAGCGAGGCCGCGGCGACTGGGTTGCCGCGGCCTCGCTCGCACTTCCGTCGGCAGTCATCGACGACGGTGCAAGAATCCCATCCGTTTATACTGCGTTCGCCTCGGGCGGCAGGCTGCGAACGCGGCGCTCTTCGCGCTCGGCGAGGATCTCGGCTTTGACCTTGCGCGTGCAATGCAGGACGTAGGCGATCTCACGCAGCATCGCTCGCACGTCGGGCTCGCGCCGGGCGGGCTTACGGGTGAGAACTTGCGGGCGGTTCGGCCGTACGACGGTATCTAAACGGGTCATGGTTAGGAACTCCGGGAGGTTTTTGCTTCGCGAAGATCTACTAACGCAGGCCCCATGCCGTTGAAGAATAATTCTGGAGGCCGAGACGCAACTCGTGGTTTAGTGCCAAGTTGCCGCCACGGATTTTTGTTCGATCGCGACGCCAGTTCCACAAGCCGCGCATGCAAGTCCTACATCTTGAGGGAAACCGTACAAAAGGAATTACACTTCCTGGGATCCGCCCCGAATCGGTTTCACTTCCGCGAGCCTGATTGGCAACACGACTCGGACCACCGAACCCGGAGCCGGATGGCGGATTTGGACGACCCGCTGATTCGTCGCTCGCAGGTCCGGGTTGGAATGCGGACGAACGATGGGGACGACGTGGATCGGAACATTCTGACAGTCGTGCTTCGGCGAATTCCGAAATTGGAGCACGATCGGCGGATCATCACGGCCGCCGGCCCCGAAGATGCAGTTGGGTTCGCGGACGCAATCATGGCCGCACTGTCAAAATAGCAGGGCCGAATCAAAGCGGGCCGCGCTGAAAGCGCGGCCCGCAAAGGCGAAACAAGAATTGTCAATTACCGACCTGGCGAAGGCGGAGCGCCCGGCGCCCCGGCGGAAGGCCTGGGACCGGCGGCGGTCCACCGGGTCCTCCGGGCCGAACCCCGGGCCGACCGTTATTGTTTCCATTCTTTGGCGGCGGTCTGTCGACTCCAAACTGCAAGCCTTCAAAGAAGGTTTTCTCTGCCGTCGCCGGCAGCCCCGCATCCTTTCGAACCTTCATCACGACGGCCGATTCTTCGTTGTTGTAAACCGCCCAGGTCGAGTAGACGGTGTCGCCGTCCCGCAATTCGTAACGTACCCCGGGTCGGTCGCCGAGCATCTTCTTCGTGACGTTCTTCGGATCCTTGCCAAACTGGCCATCCTTGACTGCCTTTAGCAATGAGGCGTAGCCCTTGGCAACATCAACGGCCGGATCGAGTTTAGCCGGCACGATCGAGAACGTGAACATCGCGCCTCCGGTCGCATCCTTCGGCCAAAACAGGAAGATGTTCTTTTCCGTCGGCAAGATCTGTGGCTCGCCGGGCATGATCAACAACATCCTCAGGCTTGAAATGTAGTAGTGATGCCATTGCTTTTGTCCTGGCAATTGCGGCGCTTCCACGCTCGATCCGTCGCGCTCTGTCGCCGTCTTGAAGAACTCGTCGGCGTCCTTCGTATCCAGTTTTTCTGGGCCGGTCACGGTCATGACAAATCGGGCGTTGTGAAGCACCCACAGACGGCAGAGGATCGTCCCCTTGTAGTTCTTCTCCGGCTTGGCCCGGAACTGCTTGCCCTTGCTGGGGCCGAGTTTCGGCGCGTCGGACACACTGCCATCCAGTATCAGGCCCTTTGCGTCGAGATACTGCTTGGTCTCCGCGTCCGCGGCAGCCCCGGACGGGTCGGACGCGGGCAAGCCATAAATATGCCGGGCGTCAACTCCGAGGGTAATGTTCTTCGCAGCCCAATTGCCGGTGAAGTTCTTTTCCCAGGGATGTTCCGCCGTCACATCCGTCTTACCGCGTGGCATGGCGACGCCGAACGTCGCTTTGAGCACGCGCACCGACAACCCTTCCCAATCCTTGGGCACATAACCTGGAGCGGCCTCCTGAATCTTCGGAATGTTGTTCGTGTGCAGCCGACTCTTTTCGAGCGTCACCTTCGGAGCAAACTCATCGATCCCGGCCGTGCTGTCCTTGGCTTTGTAAGTAACCATCGCCTTGAAGAGCGCATCGGGAATACCGGGCTTGATAAACCGGATCGATCCGTCGCACATAATGGCATAGGCGCCGTAATCGAGGTTGGGTTGCAGATTGTTGAATGCGTCGAAGCTATTTGTTTCGGCCACACCCTGGACGGTTGCCCCGCCGCCACGGATCCACGGACGGGCAAGTTCCGGACGAGCCTGAATCATAAAGATCGTCTTGTCGAGCCCGTCAATGACGTCCGCCACCGCGGTCTGTCGTTCGTAGCCAAAGATTCCCAGGCGGTTCGCCAATTCCGGCTTGTCTGGCAATTCGGCTGCATTGTTGCCGATGCCCGACAGGCCAACGAAATGCGTGGCGCCGAGATCGCGGTCAATAACGCTCGTCAGCTTCGCTCGCCACGATTCCGAATCCTGACCTGGGTCGAGGAATTCGGGTATCCACGATCGACCGGCACGAAGATTGGCGGGGCTATTCCAACCCAGGTCCTTATCAATCTGGCGATAGAGACGGTCGTAGCCAAGCCCGGGCAGGAGTTCGACCATCCAACTCACACGCTGTTCCGGAGCGAATGGCAGGCCCATTCGGGCTGCTACCGAACGGCGACTCGCCGCCGCCCGCGGGAACTTGCCAATTGTCTGGAACCGCTTGACGGCCTCAGCGAGTTTCCGCCAAGGATGCTTCGATGCGAGCAGCATTCCCTGGCCAGCAACTCCGTCAAAGTAGTCCGACAAGTAGGGGCGGACTTTGTTGTAGTCGTCTTTCCAATCCAGATCGATCTTCACCATCACGACCTTGTCGGTCCGAGTCAGAGAGACGACGGATTTTGTCTTGGGTTGATTCTGGTTTCCAGGATACCCCGCGCCCGGGTAGCCGGGCATGTTTGGCATTCCAGGTCCGCTCGGTATACCGGGAGCCGCCCGGCATGCCAGGCCCTTTGCCCGGCCCGCCTGGAGGAGGTGGCGGACCCGGAGGCGGCGGCGGCCCCTGAAACGGTACGTTCGAACCGTATCCCTCATTTAGGCGTTCGCTTCTACCCGGCTTGCCTGGAGTTGGGGGCGGTCCTCCGGGTATACCAGGTCCGCCGGGCATGCCTGGGCCCATGCCCGGCGGCGGGCCGACCGGGCCCATGCCCGGTGGATAGTTCGGACCGGTTCCAGGGTAACCGGGACCGCCATTGTTGTTTTGACCGCTGAACGATGCCCCCACCGGAATGCCAGTTAACTCGGAGAGTTCCAAGGCAATCAGCGGCATAAGCAACTTCATTATCGACTCGACATCCTTGGCTTGCTCCTCGTCGTCGCAATCGACCGCGATCCGCAGGTCAAACTTCTCCGAATTAAACTTGAAAAGGGCAATGCCGAGGTATGGCTGCTTCGGAATCGCATCGCGCCCCTTCACACCGGGCGGCAGCGACGGCCTGAATTTCCCACCACCGAAATCGATTCCGGCGCCGAACAACGCGTCGAGCATTCGGCTCGTTTGCACGCGAATTGCGAAGTTCACCAGAGGCTTCTCGTCCGAATCCATGTGGTTGAGCATCGCCTTCAGGTTGGGATGCACGGTTCGGAACGTCGGAATGGACGTGTATACCTTCGGTCCTGAAGCGGCAGGTGTTCCGGGCTGTCCTGGACCACCCGGACGTCCGCCTGGCGGGCCGGGAATTAGCGGCATTGCACCTGGCCCACCTGGCGCGGGGGGCGGACCCTGGAATGGTACAAGCGATGAGCCTCTCTCCGACTGAGAGCGCGGCGTGTTGGGCGCTGGAGGAATCGCGGGCGCTGCACCGGGGCGCGCCGGGCATCAAGGGCGAAGGAGTCGGTCCACCACCCGGCACGGGGGGCGGGCCGCCAATCCCCATTCCACCTGGAGGCCCAAAGCCCGAGTTCCCGGCCGGAGCCGAGGTCGGAGCTGTCGTCAGTCGCGATCGGTATTCGGGCAGTGCGTTCGTCTCGAGAAACTTTTCCATGACCTGTCGATCCGCGACTGCCAAAGTCTTCCCGTCCAGTTGGCAAACCGTCATTTGACGTGGACCGGCGGGCGGATCGATCTTGAAGCCGAGTTCCTTCAATCGCGTGGCGAAGTAGTTTCCGACCGCTTCGAACAAGGGGTTTTCCTTGACCAGGAAGTAATCGCGGTTCCGGATGTTGTTGACCGGGTCGCCCAGGTCCATGGCCGCCCGAAGCGCATCTTGATTGATCGCCCCCTGCGTTCGGAGGATCGTAAATGTCCAGGACCCATCACCTCCCCCGCACGATACGATTTGCTTGATGTCCTTCACGTCAAATCCAAGGCATTCCTTGACGACGCCAGACGTCCCCTTGTCGGGGGAGAAAACGGCACTTCCACCGGGTGTAGCCAAGACCGCCCGCACATCTTCGATATGGGCGACCCATTGAGCGTCATTCGGAAGCAAATTGGTCGGGTCGCGTGCAATTCCGGGGGCGCCAGGAGGAAGGGGTGCCGCCGGATCGTTCTTGGCTGGTGATGCGTTTCCCGGTTCCCGTAGTTGGGTTGTTCTTCGCCGTACTTCCGCTGCCGCTGCCGCTGCCCGGCCGCCACCGCCTCCCCCGCCGCTGCTTGCTGGCTCGTCGCCGTCAAACACGCCGCCCACATAGGCGCCGAGAACGCCGATTGTCAACACCGCCAAACCAATGCCCACAAACAAAATGATGTTGGGCTTCTTTTTCTTCTTCGAAGGTTTGTCGACATCGTCCTTCTTCGCCTTCGACTTGGCGAGAGACTTCTTCGCGACCGCGGTGCCACCGCCTTTGCCGCTCTTCTGACCCGTGCCTCCGTCGGCGTCATCGTCATCGAGGTCGGACGGATTCTGCACCACGAAGCGGTATTTGCACTTCGGGCAGTCGACTTTCTTGCCGACCAGTGCAGCGCTTTTGATGCTGACATTCGCTTCGCAGCTCGGGCACTGAACTTTGAACGCGGTGGTAGTGGCCATTCAATAGACTCCGCTATGATTGGCGCGGACATGACAGGATCGTTCATCAGATCGTACATGATAGCGGTTTGAGCGGGGAATTTGCAAAGGGATTTCGCCTTCCCAACCCAAAGGCTCCAAAAATATATCCAGGTGTCGGCAATGGGGCCGCATTACCATCTATTGGCCTTGCCGCGAGCGGGAGCGAATTCTCATTTCCCGTACTCGGTCACTTTCTTGCTTCCCAGACCCGCGTACCAATAGTCCGCGGTCTCAAAAGCGATGGTCGGCTCTGCCTCACCGACCCGTGCAAATGTTCGGCATTTCGCTCGCGGCCGGAGACTTGGGTCAGAGTGTCATAGTATAACAAACATACAAATGTAATTCTGTCCAAGCGTGTTCATACCCCGCCCTTAGCTCACTCAACGCGCAACAGGCACAATCCGTTTGCATGATTCGACGACTACTCGCTATCCAGACCGAAAGCGTACTATAGGTCCGCAGAATGCGCTGACAAGCCATTATTCGATCGCAGCACCGGTGGACCCATTCACCACAACGACGGGGAATTCGATGAATTGCCGGGCGATCGAGTTTGGCCTCGCTCTCTTCCAGAATTGCAAAAACAGTTGGGCCCCATGAACTTTGGCCGACCCCGCGCACGCCGATCATACGAAGCCGGCGAATACAATCGGCGACGACCGGCGAGGAATATCGACCACCCTGGACCGGGGCAAAAGCGTCACCCGCCAACGCATTAAACTCGTAAAGCGCCTCGCCAAAGATCTCCAGATCCTTGCTCGACAAATGCCGGCAATAATCCCATGAGTGCGATTCGGCAAAGTCGATCGGTCACGTCCGGCAAGTGGACTAAGCGAAGGAATGCGTCCTTTTCAGCGCCGCCATGCCAAGGCGTTTCCATCGGCGGTGTAAACAGAAGGACGCTCCATTCCGGGGGGAAATCAAACCGTGCTACCAAAGGCGATACGACTTCTCCCGGGAGCTTTCCGCCCTCCACCACCAATCCGCCATGATCGAATCCGTGAATTCCAATGGCCGATCGCTCGCCACGCCCAACGCGCTTGGCCAATTCGGCGGCGGGCCAGTCCGAATGATCGGATTCGATGGCGATCGCCTTGGCAATTGCCATCGCCAGCTGAGTCCCGACACCCAGTCCCGTATGTTCCGCCGCGGCATGCTCGACGGTAATGCAATACGATCGATGCTCCGATGGCGGCAGAGTCTCCACGAAGCGTTGCGCATATGCTTCTGCTCGAGCCGCCATCGGCCCGGTTACTTTCCATTCGGCCGCTCTCTCAACTCGAACGACTAAACCGGGGCGATCAACCATGAGGCCCACGCCTCCAAATTGTCGAACCGGAAGACCAGGACCGCCGTCCACTCCCGGCCATGGCGCAGACGTCGGCGATGGCAAGGAGAGCAACCCAAAGTGAATTCGGCTTGGGGCCAAAATGCGTGTCACGGAGAATCCTCAGACACTGTCCGCTCGATGTAGTGCTCCAGGAATTGAAAGGCCTCGTGCTCCGGCGGACCGCCGGTCTTCTCGACAAGCACGCGAAGTTTCGCGAAGTCCGCACGAACTTCCGCAATCGGAATCAGGTGCAAGCGAGTTGCCAGAATGGCGGCTTCAACAACCGCATGCTTGGCTCGATTCAGTCCGAAGAAGTCGTGCAAGTGTCCGCGATGGAGCACCTCCGCTTCGATATGGACCCGTTCTCCGGAGTCATCGATCGAACGCACGACAAACTCGTAATAGCGACACGCGTCGGCCAATACAAAGCCGGACACCCGAGCGGCCCGAAAGGATCGCTGCGGGCCAGCTTGTCCGACCGCGGCCTTGGCAAGCACCAGCACGTCGTCGGTCACATGCACGACGCCTTCACCGTGAACCTTGAGATTGCGATAGGTTTCGGACGTGGGAAACGGGCGGAGGACAAAGCGGGACCAGTCGGCGGCGACGCGGGGACCCATGGGGGCGAGGTGCATCGTCCCGTCCGCTCGCGTCGTCGTCACCAATCCTTCGAGGATCACGGTTCGGTCCCGTCCGAAGTTGCTTACCAAAAGCGATTGCCGGCGCGTCACGGTGACAAGTAGCGCGTTGGAATCTCCGCGCCGGCTACGTAATTGAGTTTTCCCAGGCGACACATCTGGTAGACGTTGATGCGAAAATCAGGACAAGTGCTCACGAGGCAATAGGCGTCGACTGGTTTGAATCGGTAGTCGTGTCACGAGCCAATCGATCAGGTTGATCGTCGCCGTCTCAACCGCCACTTCCAACGGCCGATACGCAAACAGCGAAACAATCGATTCGGACTTTCGGATTCGCATCCAGGGTACCCGCTTGCCCTTGATCAATTCGACCTTCAGCTTCACCGTCGCCTGCGTCTCCGCCGCGGTCCCGGTGAACTCCGTGTCTCCCTGAGATGCGTGGACGTCGCCCAGATAAAGCAACGCGCCGGGATGCCATACCGGCAAGAGGATCGTGTTCCCCGGCGCGACGTCGCGAATATCGAGGTTGCCGCCCCAGTCCCCCTGTCCATCGTTACTCGTCGCCACCTCGCGATCCGGCGCTGTGCCAATGGTGCCAATAAAGGGAGTGATTGGCCAAGAAACGGAATCGCTGAAATGCAGAGTGCCGTCACGGGTCGTGCCGGAGGCGCCCGGCGTGTGCTTGAAAATCTTGGTCGTGTATTCGCTCGAACAATCGGGGAATCGAGCTAATTCGCCGAGTGGTCCGCGACGAGGTCCGACGGCAATCCACGAGTACGCTTCCGGTGTAATGCTCTCGATGGTGATGGCCACACTGTCGCCGCGTTCCGCTCCATCGACGAAAATGGGGCCAGCGATCGGGTTGACGAGCGGCGGATTACGGTCGAAGCCTGGCCGCTTTCCGGGGATTGCTTTGTCTTCTGGCGTCTTGAAATAGCCGGTGCTAGCGTCCCAGGTTTCGACCTCAAAGGTTTCGCTGGGGCGCACGCGCAAGAGCGGTTCATCGCGCCAGTCGAATGCGTATTTGCGAGCGAGTTCTCGCGGGATGCGTTGCATGACGTCTCTCGTTGCGCGTGGACGAGTCTAAATCCAGCCCCATTGAGTCAGCAATTCCCCGGCGTGGGTGAAGTCGGGCAATAAGTGATCGGGGTTCGCGGCAACTAATTCATGATGCTCGTGCCAGCCGGTCGCCACGATCACAGCTCGGGCTCCAATTGCCCGGGCACATTTCACGTCGAGGGGGGTATCGCCGATCACCCAAATCTGATCGGCATCGATCGGCCTTCCGACGTGGGCTTCGGCCGCCGCGACGGCGCAGCGCGCGACATCGTCGCGTTCGCAAAGCCCATCGGCGAAGCCTCCGAACGGAAAGTGGTGCCAAATTCCGAAGTGCCGTAACTTGATCTCAGCGCCACGGCGAATGTTGCCCGTCAACAGTCCCACGACTGCGCCATGACGTTGGCGATCGAGTGCCTCGATCACCCCCGGTAGGACATTGCCCGGACATTGACCGAGCATGTTGGGAAGGCAAGAAAGATAGGCCGCATGCAGCCGCTCGACGTTGGCATCCGTCGGCTCGACATCGTGCATCGCCAACAGGTCGCGGGCGATGCCAGGATCGGTCCGGCCGCTATACGGCACGTGTCCCCGGATTTCTCGAATTCCAAACGCTTCCTTAAGCCCCGCCTCCATAGCGGCCTTGCCGGCGCCGCCGGATCGGATCAGTGTGCCGTCGATGTCAAAGAGGAGCACGCGCATCTTGCCAATATAGGGCCAGGCAGGGCCTAACGTCCGCAGATTGCTTCATGTCGCGGTTGGGGAGGGATCGATAAAGAGGAGGGTTCCGCGAAACCGGGAAGCGCAGCCCTGCCAGGAGGTTTCATGACCCGCAACATTGTCCTGCCTTGCGCCATCGCCTTAGCTTGCCTGGTGCCCACTGTCGCAGGTGGCGAACCCGTCAAGGCCAAGAAGCTCCCGCTGCCTGTCGCGCTTGAGGATTTGCCGTCCAGTACGCGCACCGCCCTCAACAAAGTCATGAAGTCGCCGACCGTAACGGCGATTTGCCCCGCCGAGGAGTTTGTCGCTCATCCGGATACCTATCAGTGGCTGCTGGATCATCCCGATCGGACGGCTGCCGCGTGGCGAAAACTCGGGGTGGATGCCGTTCAAATCAAGATGACGAAAGATGGTCGATTTTGCTGGAAGGATGAGAGCGGTAGCGAACTGGTGTGGCAGAACGTTGCGCAGGGGCCGACCGGTCGCATCTGGTATGCCGAGGGCAAGGTAAAGCCCGGTCTACTCCTACCGACAATTCCGGTGCAGGCGGTAGCGGTGCTTGCCCATTCCGAGCGGGCACGACGCAGCGGAGACTTTGTCATTCGTCACCAGATTCAAATCTATCTTCACACGGACAGCAAAACCGCTTCTTTGGTAACGCGCATGCTCGGCGACAACATTCCGAAAATGGCCGAACAGGGCTCCGAGCAGCTTCTGATGTTCTTTTCGGGAATCGCCAAGTACGCGCACGACAAGCCGGAAAAGGCGCGAGTGGTGCTCACTGGCGCCAGCCGCTGATCGCGACTGCTATAAGGGGTGTCAAAGTTCATCCGAAAGTTGTGCGGACCCGCGTGTTCACCCCGAGCAATCGCTTTTCACACTCGACGATTCGGAGTTATGTTCGGCTTCCGCATTTGGCCGAACGGCCGCGGACAACGGGCTCGCGTCCTCAAGCCGCTCGACTAGCCAACGCCGGAATTGATCCGCTTCCGGACCTTTTTCGGTCCATCGGGCACGATCGAACATGGTGAGGGCCATAAGCAGGGCATGATGCTGTCCGGCCCGGTCTCCAGCCAATTCGAATTGCCGATAGAGTCGATCGATCAGCTCGACGCTTCGTTTCGCAATCTCAACATCCTTGAATCCGAGTTGGCCCGCGAAGAACTTGGAATAGACGTTCATGGGCTGCGCGGTGGAGGTGTAGAGGTCAAAGTACCCCGCATGCGCGCCGGCATCCTGGAGCACTGTGGCGACATAGCTCGGCGCGACTGCGTCATCATGGCGATGTCCGCCACATCGCCGAGGCCCGAAGCGGCGAGTGCCAGTATCTGATCCTTCTTGCTCGGACGGTTCTGATCTTTGCGCTCATCGGACGGGCGAGCGGTTTGCCTGGTATGTGTCGCCACGTGTCCCCTCCCTAGGTGAGCGAAGTTATGTACCGGATCTCCTGCCTGCCCGGGTGTTCTGAGCTCCAGCAGCGGCAATAGTCGTATCTGATCGTGCGCTATGCGCCAGCATTCGTTGGAATGCCGGCTGCAGCCGGCACTCCAACGAATACTGCCGAATCGGGCGCGTTGATTGAGGAGCAAGCGGAGTGCCGGACGCCCGAACCCGAATCGAGGGCTTCTTTTGTTCTTGTGGCATAGGCCTCCCGGCCTGTGAGAATTCAAAGGCCAGGAGGCCCATGACCCAAAAACCAGGGCATTGCCAAATCAATGACTCCAAAATGCTGGCATCCCGTTTGCAAACAAGCAAACCCGAAAAGAGCGGATGCTCTGCCTATTTGCTTCTTGCTGATTGGAGATTGACAATGTCCTCCCTATTGAAGTGGGCTTTGGTATGTCTCGTCATCGCGGGAATTGCCGCCCTGTTTGGGTTTGGCAATATCGCTGCCGGCGCGGCCGACATCGCCAAGATCCTGTTCTTCATCTTCCTGGCGATCTGCGTGGTATTGTTCGTGCTCGGATTGACCGTCTTCCGGGCAGTCACCTGATGGCCGCCGTCGGCCTGAAATCTCTTTGGGTCAACCAGTTCCCCTCGGGCAATGGGGAGTAGAATAAACTCCCCATGTCCGCACAACTTGACTATAAATCCGCCGGCCTCGATCTCGACGTCTACGACGACACGATCGAGCGTATCGGGCGATTGGTGAAGAAGACCCACGGTCCCGGCGTACTGGGCGGGTTCGGCGGCTTCGCCAGCTTGTTTGCGCTTGATGTGAATCGTTGGCTCTTCTCCGGCGGGTATCGCAAGCCCGTTTTGGTAACCTGTACGGATGGCGTCGGCACCAAACTCAAAATTGCCTCGATGATGGGTAAGTTCGATACGGTGGGCATCGATCTCGTCGCGATGTCGGTAAATGATTGCCTGTGTTGCGGCGCGCAACCTCTCGTCTTTCTCGATTACCTGGCGATGCCCAAGGACGATCCCGGCCTCGCGGAACAACTCGTCAAAGGAATGGTGGAAGGCTGCGAACAAGCGGGCTGCGCCCTCACGGGCGGCGAAACGGCCATTCTGCCGGACTTCTATGCTCCAGGCGATTTCGACGTGGCCGGCTTCGCTGTCGGAGTTGTTGAACGCGACGACGCGATCGACGGCACGCACATCCAAACGGGCGATATCGTGCTCGGTCTGGCCGCCACCGGTTTGCATTCCAACGGCTATAGTCTGGCGCGGAAGATTGTCTTCGATCATGCGCGACTGAACGTACATGACCATGTCACTGAACTCGGCAAGACCGTGGGAGAGGAGTTGCTGACGCCGACGCGGATTTATGTCCAATCCATCCAGGGCGTTCTGCATCACTATCCGGTCAAGAAGAAAGTTGTCCGCGGATTGGCCCATATCACCGGCGGTGGGCTCGTGGACAACATTCCGCGCGTCTTGCCTCCGGGCCGACGCGTATTCATCCAGCGCGGCAGCTGGCGAATGCCGGCGGTGTTTTCCTGGCTTCAGAAACTTGGCAATGTGTCCACGCCGGAAATGGATCGCGTGTTCAATTGCGGCATTGGCTTTGTGATGATTGTCTCCCCGTACTACGCCGACAGCATCCGCGAGCGACTGACCAAAGAAGGCCTTCCGACCTTCGCAATTGGCGAAGTCCGCGACGGTGAGCCGGGAGTTGAGTGGATCGATTAAGCTACGCTTAACGGCGCAAGCAAATCGCCCCGGTCGGATTGGTCAAGTCCCATACGCGACTGACGAGCAACACGGCGCCATCGCGAATGTGAGTCAGCAAATGGTCGAAGTCCTCGCGTGAATCACATAAATGCCAGTCCGAGGACGCCGCACCACCAGGAAATCGGACTTCAATCAGAATCGGACCGCCGGCAACGAACAAGGCATACACCGCCTCATGACCCTTGGATGAGGCTGCAGACAGTAGCTTGGCCATGGTGTCAATCCTCCATCCATTCTCCCCGAACCTCGACCTGCAAGTCACACAGCTCTCCATGCTGCGATTGGAACTCGAATCCTTCCGAGCCGATATCTGACGATACCGTCTGACGCACGTCAGATCAAGAGTCGAGTGCAACGGAGGTTGGAACGTTCCGCGTTTCAACCGACGCAGTCCTGGCTTTTGCGACTCGAACCAGCTACCCTCACCTCGTCCACTTCGGCACGGGCTGACATCCCGCCATTTCATCACTACTTGAGACGACATCATGAGCAGATCATCACTCCATTCCCGGCTGAATGTTTGTGCACTCGAAGATCGCTCGGTTCCCACGGTCTTCTTGACGCTGGTTGGAGGGACGGTCAAATTGGTTGGCGATGGAGCGTCCGATCAAGTGGCAGTTACGATTGACGCAGCAAATCTCGTGAATGTCACCGTCAATGGCGTGCCGGCCGGCACTTGCGACGGCCACGAATTCCTTGCTCATCAACCTCGGCGCCGGCGACGATCAGTTGACAATCGACTTGGGAGGCAACACCGTCAATCTTGTTGAATTTGAACGTCTTCGGCGCGCAACGGCGCCGATTCCATATTGCTCACCAACGGCACATTGCGGGCACGGACCTGGCTCGACGGCGGAAACGGCAACGACAGCCTGACGATTGGCGGCGCAACCGTCAGCGGGCCGTCGGTTCGCGTTACAGGCCGATTCGGAATCGACTCGGCCCTTTTAGGCGGCGCAACCATCAATGGCGCCACTACGATCGGCGGAGTGGCGACGCTCGGCCTTGGCGGAACAGTGTTTCACGGCAGCGTCAATATCGTGAACTCCGAAGTCGGGCCAGCAAACGTCATATTTTCCGGAAATACGATCACCGGAAATGTCTCCTACATCGGCACGACCGGCGACGATCAAATTGGCTTCGGGGGCGTGAGCATTTCGGGCACGACTTCCCTTCACCTGGGGGCCGGAAATAACACGGTGAATTTTGGCTCTGACACTCTGGGATACACGATTATTGGTGCTGGATCGGGCAACGACATGATTTCGGGCGGGCCGGCAACCATCAGCGGGCTTTTCGCCAGCCTGGGCAATGGGACTAACAACGTGAACTTCGCAGCCGCAATCAACGGCGATTTCAAGATTGTTGGCGGCTCGGGCAAGGACGCCGTGACTCCGACGGGCTTCTTCAGTGTCGCGGGCAACCTCGATTTGTCCCTGGGCGATGGATCCAATTCCCTTTCGGGTTCGCCCAATGTGGATGGCGCCTTGACGTACGTGGGCGGCAGCGGGGTCGATGCCATCGACCTGTCGAGCGCGACGAGCACGAGTTACGCTGTCGTTCTCCGACTCGGCGCCGGCCAGGATTCATTCACCTATACCCACGACGAACCCGAATCTGGACCCGGCGAGCTTCGACCTCGATTTCGGTTCGGGCGTTGACACATTCAGCGTCGTGAACACGTCGATGACGTGGCCCACGCGGATTGTCAATTTGCCCTAATCGGTCCGCATCACTTCGCCTTGCCCAGATGGCGGTGAAAAAACGCCGTCGCCCGGGACATGAATCGGTCGTAAATGGTCGGATCGGCACTGACCATGTGCGTGATCCCCGGTAACGGCATCACTTCGAACGACTTTCCCGCACGGATCAACGCATTCGACAGCCGCAACGTATGACGATAGTAGACATTGTCGTCCGCCGTGCCGTGGACGAGCAAGCAGCGGCCGCTCGAACTTTGCAGCAAGCGGCAAAAGCGAGGAATCCTCGTAGGCTTTTTTGTCTTCCGGCAAGAGGCCGAGTATCGCTCCGTGTAATGGGTGTCGTAATCTTCCCAATCCGTCACCGGAGCGCCGGCCACGGCCGCCTTGAACATGTCCGGCCGTTTCAAAACCGACAACGCCGACATGTATCCGCCGAACGACCAGCCCGTCACGCCGACGCGGTCGATGTCCATTTCCGGATGCTTCGCGCCGAGCAATTGGAGCCCTTTCACCTGATCCTCGATTGGCACCTCTCCGAATTTCCTGTAGATCGCCCGCTCCCAATCCCGCCCACGGCCCGGAGTCCCACGATTGTCGATCGAAACGACGATGAATCCCTGATCGGCCAACCACTGGGGAATCAGCCAACTGCGCATTGACCGCGTGACCTGCAGATGGTGCGGCCCGCCGTAAACCTCGACAATGACCGGGTACTTCTTGTGTGCGTCAAAGTCGTGAGGCCGAATCACCGTTGTAAAGAAGCCCCCGACTTCTTCGATCGTCACGTTCGGCTTGAAGCCCGGTTCCTCGGCCACCGACGGCAACTCGCCAACCAATTCTGTTCCGAGTATAGACGAACGAATGGGGCATTCCGTCGAGAGATGTGCGCGTCAGAACGTACACTCCCTTGTTTTCCGAAAAGACGACCGATTCAAGACCGTGGCCTTCGCCGAGTCGAATTGGCTTATCCGAAAACGGCCGGCGCGGACGAATGAGTTCTTTGCCATTCGTGTCAATCTGCAAGGGGAACATCCGGACGTATGCGTGCGCCTGGGTCGGATCCGTGGACGCCACGTAAGCGATTTCCAGGTCCGCATGCTCGACCGAGATCAAGCCTTCGCCAAACGGGACGAGCAATTCCGAAAGCGAGCCATCGGCCCGCCGCAATTCCAGACCGGGGCTCTTGCCGTATTCGCTGATCCAGGAAAAATGGGTGGCACCAGGCAGCCAGCGCGGCATGTCCTGTCGCAGGTTGGTAAATGCGGGGTCTTTCTCTTCGAGCAGTTTTCGGGTCTTGCCCGTCGCGGGATCGACGCGCAGGAGCACGATTTCGTGCTGCCTTCGGTCCTGAACCTGGATTGTCAATGGCCCATGCTTGTCCCAACGGACGGACGCGAGGTACTCGTACGCCTTGTGATCCCAATCGACCCAGATCGGATCACCGCCGCTGATCGGTACGATGCCGAGCCGAACACGGACGTTCTTCTTTCCGGGCCGCGGATAATATTGTTGCAGCGGCTTTTGATCCGGCTTCGACGGATCGGCCACGTACCAGGTTTCGACCCCTTCGTGATCGGCTTCTTCAAACGCGATAAACTTCGAATCGGGCGACCACCAGTATCCGCTGAATCGGCCCATCTCCTCTTGAGCGACGAATTCGGCAAGTCCATGAGTCTTGATAATCGTGCCACCGCGGGTTACGGCCGTTTCGTGATCGGACGACAGTTCGTAAACGTACACGTCGTTGTCGCGAACATAAGCGATCCACTTGCTATCGTGTGACCATTTGGGATCGATGATCGTCCCCGAGGGCGTCTTCAGTTCGCGGGTCGTGGCGTTGACTCGATCGAAAACGAAAAGCTTGCCGGAAAGCGGGAGTAAGACGAAACGCCCGGACTCGTCGAGTTGAAAACTGGCGAAGCCGCCTGCGGACAGACGCATCCGTTCGCGGCGAGCCTTTTCTTCCGGCGTCAGCTTTTCGACTTTGCCCGTGAAGCAGCGTATCCGCACTGAGCAGCTCATGCGTCTTCCCAGTCGCGACGTCGAACGTGTAAAGGCTCCGTTTTGGGCTCTTGGCCGTGGACCGCAGGAACAACACTTCCTTGTCATCCGGAGTCGGCTTGGGGCTAACGGGCCGACCGAGCGTAAACCCTCGCGTCTCGGAGTATCGGCGAAGGAACGAAGAATCGAGAGGTTTGGTCACGGGTTGATCTGCCCAAACGGAAAGAGGGAGCAGAAAGAGGACCACAAAGGCTATCAGGTGTCGCATGGCATTAGCCTATGATGCGGGAGGAGTTCGACGTCGCCCCATGGATCTCGATTCGCGGCACAACCGAGTCGGTTGTGCCACGTGGTGCTGTTTTAATCACAACCGGCCCGGTTGTGCCACCGGAAAGTTGCGCGAGCGTGACGGTTGGCCCGACCGGCGGACGACTCGTATCCAAACAGGGTGAGTCTCAATCCCGAACATCTGGTCCCTTGCCATTCGTGGCTCGCCCGTCGCGACGCACGGTGGCGGCTGGCCGCATTCACGATCGCAATTGGTTGCGTGGCAATTGTTCGTCTCCCGGGGCCAGCCGCTGCGGCACTCGGTTTGGCTTTAGTTTTGGCCGGCGTGAGCAGAGTCCCCGGACGCTGGTATCGACAGCGGATGGGATTGCTCGTTGTCGCGCTCATTCCGTTTCTGGCCGTCGTGCCGTTCACGGTGGATCGCGGCGTTCGAATCTGGGAATGGCGCTCATTTGCCATCACGGACGCTGGGCTTCTGGTGGCCGCCATTCTGGCGATGAAGACGATTGCCCTGGTCTCGCTCGCGCTGACGTTGCTGGCATCGGCTCCACTGCACGTGACGCTCGCGGCCGCCGGAAGGCTCGGCACGCCGAAACTGCTGGTCCATTTGACTCTGCTCACTTATCGCTATGTGTTTCTCTTGTTCGAAGAACTGAATCGGCTGCGGATCGCGTTGCGCGTGCGTGGCTTTCGCAATGCGATGAGTGTTCACGCCTATCGAACCGTGGGGCAGGTAACGGGCACGCTTCTCGTTCGCGGTTCAGATCGAGCTGAGCGGGTAGCACACGCCATGCGTTGTCGGGGGTTCGACGGCCACTTCCGGACGCTGACCGAATTCCAAACAACGGCCAGCGATCGATTCCTGTTCATTGTCATCGTCGGCACTGGCGTTGCCTTGCTCATCTGGGATCTCGTGGCATGATCGACGTTTGCGATCTTCGCTTTTCGTACCCAGACGGTCGCCTGGCCCTGGACGGTTTGACGTTTCATGTGGCAGCGGGCGAAGCAGTCGGATTGATCGGTCCGAACGGCGCCGGCAAAACCACGTTGTTCTTGTGTCTGAGCGGGGTCCTGCGCTCCAAACTTGGTTGTGTCTCGGTGGCCGGCCTCGATCCATCCATCCCCGCTGATCGAAGGAAACTCCCCGAACGGCTCGGCGTCATCTTTCAAAACTCCGACGATCAACTGTTCAGCAGCACGGTCGGCGACGATGTCGCGTTTGGGCCGCTGAATCTGGGTTTGCCGGCCGATCAAGTACGGTCGCGCATCGCCGAGTCGCTGGCGAAAGTCGGCATGACCGGCCAGGACGATCGCGTCCCCTTTCATCTGTCCGGCGGCGAAAAACGCCGGGCCGCCTTCGCTGGCGTTTTGGCCATGCACCCGGATGTTTTGCTGCTCGACGAACCGTCGATGTTTCTCGACCCTCGTGGGCGACGCGAGTTGATTCGGCTCATTAACGACCTTTCAGGTACGAAGCTGATCGCTTCGCATGACCTGGCACTGGTGCGCGAAACCTGTTCGCGCATCATCCTCATGGACGCCGGCCACGTTGTTGCGGAAGGCAAGGCGGAATTACTGCACGACCAAGAGTTGATGGAGCGGCACGGGCTCGAGGCCGTGTGATCGACATCACACTTCCGAATCAATGCGTCGTTCGGCATTCCGAGATCCCTCGGCCGGCGCGAAGAACACCAACACCGTCAGATCCTCAATAATGTTCACGAACCGGTGTTCAATCGCTCGCTCGACAAAGAAAACGGAGCCGGGGCCGACGGGTTGCTCCTGACCATCGATTCGGAACGACGCCTGGCCGCTGATCACGACGTAGACTTCGTCCTCGGTGTGAGGCTGCTGCTCGTCGACTTGTCCGGCCCCGAGTCGATAAATCCCCATGCTCAAAGATGCGACTCGCAAGAATTCCCGCCAGCGCGAGTTATTCCGTTCGCTTTCCGCAATCAGGCTATTCAAGTTGAAGGATTGCATCGGCTCTCCGAATCAGTTTCAAATCTCGTATCAAGATCGGCTGTCCGGCGCAGCCCGAAGCGCAAGTTTTGAGACTGCGTTCCGCACCTAAATCGCATGATCACAACTTCAAAAAGCGCTAGCGAAGGCTTTTTGAAGATGCGCGCCACAAATGGATCGCAAATTCCAGCCGAGCCCGATGCGCAACGCGAGGGCGAGGCGGTCAGGTTTCGCCAGCCGATTTAGTCCGGAAACATGGTGCCTCTGACGGTTCGGCGTCGCCCCCGCGTTGCGCTTCGGGCTCCGCCGAACCGCATCAGCGCAACTTCTAAAAACGCAAGCGAAGGCTAAACTATTCCTTCGCTCACGCTTCAGGCCCCTCTGGCCACGCAGTTGATTGTGAAACGCACAGTAAATCTCGACCCCTCGCGGGAACAGACCCATGAAACGACTCACGAACTGCGGGGTCCTGATCACGTTCCTGGCGCTCGCCGCGACTGTTCCCGGACTCGGTGCACCGGCCAAAAAGGATGATCCTTCGGGTCCGATTACCGCCGAACAGTTGAAAGCGACTGAGAAGAAATTAAAGGACATTTTGGCTGCAATGTTCGATTACCACGACGATGACAGCAACAACGCTCTTCCCATGAACTATGGCGCGAAAGAGGGCAAGCCGAGACTGAGCTGGCGTGTGGCAATCCTACCGTATTTGGGCGAACGAAAGCTGTTCAAGGAATTCAAAACCGATGAGCCGTGGGATAGCAAGAACAACAAGAAACTGATCGAACGAATGCCCAAGGTCTTCGCGCCGGTTCGTGGCAAAGCCGACAAAGGACAGACCTACTATCAGATGTTCGCGGGCAAGCGGACTCTTCTCGATTCGACCGGAAAAGGTATCAGCCTTGGCATCGTTTCAGTCGCAGACGGGACCAGTAACACATTCCTGGTGGCTGAGGCCCGCGACCCGGTTATTTGGACCAAACCGGACGATATTCTGTTTGATGGCGAAACTCCTCCGAAGCTGGGCGGCATGTTTGGTGGTGATTTTCATGTCGTGTTATGCGATGGGACGGTCAAGCGGATACCCAAGGGATTTGATCCGGTGGTTCTCAAATACGCGATCGACTGGAATGATGGCCATTCCATTGACATCAACGCAGCGATCAAGCAGGCAACGGACAAAAAGTGAGCGGGGTAACGTTCGAACCACTTGCAAGGAGAGAACTGATGAGACTTACGGCGAGCCTTAAACTACTTTTGACGTTGGTCGCGTTCGTCGGAGCCAGCATCGCCCTCGCTGCTCCCGCCAAAAAGGAAAAGCCCAAGCCGCTCGGCCCCATTACCGCCGAGCAACTTCACGAGAGCGAAAACAATCTCAAGCAGATTGTTCTTGCCTTCCACAATTACAACGACACCTATGGCTTCCTACCGACGAACCAGCTTTCCAAGGACCAGAAGCCCCTCTTAAGCTGGCGCGTGCAGATCCTGCCGTTCATTGAGGAAACCCCGCTTTACATGAAGTTCAAGCTGGATGAGCCCTGGGACAGCGAGCACAACAAGAACCTCATCGGCAAGATGCCCAAGCTCTTCGCCCCCGTTCGCGGCAAGGCTAATCCGGGCATGACCTATTACCAGGCCTTCACAGGTTCCAAGGGATGGCTCAAGCCGGGGGCGGTCATTCCCGCGGCATTCCCGGATGGAACCAGCAATACGTTCGCATGTGCCGAAGCCGCCAAACCGGTCATCTGGACCAAGCCGGACGATTTGGTCTTCGACGGCAAGACACTGCCCAAGCTGGGGGGTTTATTTAACGGTCGTTTCCACGCCGCCATGGCGGACGGCTCGGTGCGGCGATTCCGCAAGACTCTGGACTCTGACATCTTGAAACTGCTCATCGATCCCGCCGATGGCACGCCGATTCCCGACTACGAAAAATGGATCGATCGGGACGAGGAGAAGAAGTAGATCGAATAAGTTCGAAGAGAGCATCGCATGAAGCGCGATCCGTTGTTCTTTCGACTGTTCAAAGACCTTCCGGGTTGCTTCTTTCAACTTGTCGGACGACCAGACTCCGACGCCGAACGTTATCGGCTGGAGGCAATTGAATATAAGGCGACCGCCGTGCGGCTCGATGGGGTTTTCCTGCCAGTCGAGCCTCAATCCGATCCCGCCTACATTTGGGAGGCGCAGTTTTACGCGTCCGACACGGTCTACGCCAATCTATGGACTAAGATCGGTCGATTCCTTGAACACGGCGATCCCAATCAGAATTGGATCGCGGTCGTGATTTATCCCAGCCGCAGCGTCGAACAGACAAACATCCACCCGTATCGATGTTTGCTCGCTTCGGATCAATTGGTTCGCATTTACCTGGATGAGTTGCCGCCGGCGCGGCCGGATCAATTCGAGCTGGGCATTTTGGAGTTGATTGCCGCCAAGCCGGAACCCGCTTTGGAAAAAGCCCGAGCGATGGTTCCCCTCATTCAGAATTCGAACCAGCCAAGGCAGTTTCAACAAACCATGATACAATTCATTGAAACGGTCATTGTCCACCAGTTTCCCAACTGGTCGCGTGAGGAGATCGAACGCATGTTGCAAGTCACCGACGTGACCCAAACCCGCGTTTACCAGGAAGCGCTCGAAGAAGGGCGGCGGGAAGGGATCGAAACCGGGATCGAAAAAGGCAAAGCAGAGGAAGCGGAAAAGGTCGCTCGACGCCTCCTCAAAATGGGCCTTTCCATAACCGATGTCGCGAAAGCGACGAAACTGTCTCCGTCGCAGATCCGCAAGCTTGGCAAGAGCAATTGACAATAACGACCGCTGGCTGAGACGCCCGCAATCAGCGCCTCCCACTTGAACTTCGCTTTCACCTCCGGGTTCACAATGCAATCGCTCGGCCATTCGCCCTTGTAAATTGCCGCGATGCACTCGGCCGCTTTGCGGGCCATATCGTCGCGCGATTGCGTATCGACCCCGGCCGTGTGAGCGGTCATCACCACATTGTCCAGCTTGAGAATTGGATTGTCCGGCGAGGGCGGCTCTTCTTCGAACACGTCGAGCCCGGCGCCGGTGATCTTCTTGTCGCGGAGCGCCTCGTAAAGTGCCCGTTCATCCACGACGGCGCCGCGGGCGGTGTTAATCAGAAACGCACTCGGTTTCATTCGCCGGAGCCGTTCCGCGTTGATGAGCTTGAAGGTCCCCTCCATCGCCGGCAAGTGCAGCGAGACGAAATCCGCTTCGCGCAATAGCTCGTCGAGCGGCATGAGCTTCACGCCATGCGCCTGGACAAACGCGTTGTCCGGAAAAGGCTCGTACGCAACCACCTTCATTCCAAAGGCGAGCGCCCGTTTGGTCATCGACTTGCCAATTCGGCCCAGGCCCACCAGTCCAAGGGTTCGCCCTCGTATTGGCAGATTGGCCGCTCGTGGCCACTGGCCGTTTCGGATGGGAATGTGCTGCTGGGTGAGGTTCCTCGCCAGCGCCAGCAGGAGCATGAAGCAATGCTCGGCGACGGAGTCCTGATTGGTGCCCGGAGCAATCGCGACGGCGACGCCATGTTCGGTTGCGGCCTTCACATCGACAGCGTCGTACCCGACCCCCGCACGGGCGATGACTTTCAGTTGCGGATTCTTCTCAAGCACCTCGCGGGTGTAGGGCTCGGAGCCGGCGAGGCTGGCCGAGCAGCCGCCCAGTTTTTTCAATAGCTCCGGCTCTGTCATCTGACGGCCGAGATGCGGGTATTCGACCTCGAGCCCCGCTTCAGTCAGGACGGTCAGAAAGTCGCCTGTGATGTTCCCGAGCTGGGCGGGAGCAATCATTACCTTCGGCATGTTACTCTCAATTGGCGAGTTTTCGGTGTGACGGCATCCGTATTGCGGATGATAGGAATGCAGCCGGCAGCGTTCAGCTATCAGCCTTCCGCTTTCAGTAAGAACTTTGGCCGAGTCGACTGATTGGGGAAGGCTGATAGCGGGACGCTGAAAACGCGAGAACCTCATGGAAGGATTGCGTGTCTGCCTTTCGCAACGCTTTGACATTCGATGGGCGATACGGGGATTGGACCATGCGGTTACGCTGAACCGGAAGTCGGCGCTTGACCTTTCCGCCAAGCGCGGCGATGATTGAAGTAGGTCGCCGGCCGTGGGATGCCGGTGGCCAGTCGCAACCCAAGCGGAAATCCCGAAGGGAGGTGTTCCACGGCACAAACGACGCCCCGGCGCGTAGTCAGCCACGAACAAACCACCTCCCCAGCATCCGTTGGCCCGGAGGAGGTCACTTGACTACCGCGACACTTTCCACCCGCCCTGCTCTCCGACTCCCCAGTTCTCTCGAACGGGCCGCCATCTCTGCCCGGACGGCTCGCGACACCAAAGCCCGCGACATCGTCGTGCTCGACATGAAGGGATTGCATCCCCTCTACGACTACTTCGTCGTGTGCACCGGCACGAGCCGCCGCCAGATCCACACGATCGCGGAGGAAATCGATGACGCGATGCGCAATATCGGCGATCGTCGCATGGGCATCGAGGGCTATCAGGCGAGCAAGTGGGTAGTTCAGGATTACGGCGACATTCTGGTCCACGTGTTCGATCCGGACACGCGGGCCTATTACGCCCTGGAGGACCTATGGGCCGACGCACCAAGAATTGACTGGGAACGGGAATAACAGCCCCGCACAACACCGCCCGAAAGCCAATAGGACATATAGGTCCCGTAGGGCCTCTATGTCCTATTCCTTTGTCCGCGAACTGTCATGAACGCTATTGCGCAACTCCGTACCCTCTTCGAGCCGATCCTCAACCAGCTGGGCCCGGACAAGGCCAAGGTCGCCGGATTATCTTGCCGCCATTCGGCAAGCGCAGAACCCAGAACACGGCGACTACCAGGCGAATTTCGCCATGCCGCTGGCCAAGGCGCTTGGCCGCAAACCGCCAGAAGTCGCCAAGGAGATCATCGCCGCCCTGCCCGCGAATGACATGCTCGAACCGCCGCAGGTCGCTGGCCCCGGATTCATCAACCTGCGTCTGAAAAATGAGTGGATTGCGGCCCAAGTTCGCGACATGGCCGCCGACGATCGCCTCGGCGTGCCGCTTGCGGCGAAGCCGCAACGATTCGTCATCGACTACAGCAGCCCGAACGTCGCCAAGCCGCTGCACGTCGGCCATCTGCGCAGCACGATCATCGGCGACGCCATCACGCGGCTGCTGCGCTTCCTCGGCCACACGGTGATCACCGACAATCACCTCGGCGACTGGGGCACGCAGTTCGGGATGCTGATTTATGGCTATCGGAGCTTTCTCGATAAAGAGGCTTATACAAAGGACCCGCTTCGGGAGTTGGCTCGGGTTTATGTGGAAGTGCGACACTTGATTGCCAAGGAGGCGGAAGATCTGGCTATCGCGAAACGCGTGTTTCCCGACGACGTTGAGGACCTTCAGACGCCGACGGTCGAGATCTGCCGGCAGCGAGACCGCTCGCCTGCACGCCGGCGATTCGGAGAACGTGCCGCCTCTGGACCGAATTCATGCCGCATTGCCTGGAGGCCTTGCACGCAGTTTATCGCCGGCTGGGCATCCTGCCATTTGATCACGAGCATGGCGAGAGTTTTTACAACGCCATGCTTCCCGGGGTCGTCGACGACATGCTCGGCAAGCGAATCGCCTTCGAAAGCGAAGGGGCGATCGTCGTACCGAATGCCAACGGAAACATCCCGAAGACCGAAGAGGAACGAAAGAAAGAAGACCCGCCGGCAATTCTCCGCAAACGAGACGGAGCATTCACCTACACCACGAGCGATCTGGCAACGATTCAGTATCGGGCCAAGAACTTCTCACCGGACGCGTTACTCTACGTCGTTGATTTTCGCCAGGCACTGCATTTTCGAACCTTGTTCGCCCAGGCCCGGCGGTGGGGTTACACCGAAGTGATGCTGGAACACATCAGCTTCGGCTCAGTATTGGGAAAGGACGCCAAACCGCTCAAGACGCGGGAAGGGACGGCATCGGAGTTGTTGCCGCTGCTCGACGACGCGATCCAGCTCGGATTGCAGAAGTATAAGGAGAGTTACGAGGAACGAAAGGCCAGTGGGCGCGAAGTTCCCGACCTTTCCGAGGCAGAAATTCGCGAGATCGCGGAGGTGACCGGCACAGGCGCGGTGAAATACGCCGACCTGAATCAGAATCGAAACACCGACTATAAGTACGACCCGGAAAAAATGCTCATGCCCGAAGGCAACACCGCCACCTACATGCAATACGCCTACGCCCGCTGCCGAAGCATCTTGCGCAAGGGCCAGGTGGATGAATCGCGCTTCCGCCAAGCGCCACCTCCGGTGGTCATCACCCATCCAGCGGAGCGAGCCCTGGCGTTGCAGCTGGTCCGTTTCGAGGAGACGCTCACGGCTGCCGCCGCGGAATACCTGCCGCACTACATCACCGGCTACCTGTGGGACCTGGCCAAGTCCTTCAGCGGCTTCTTTGAGAATTGCCCGGTGCTGAACGCCAACGCGCCCGATCTGCGTGACAGCCGGCTGTTACTCGTTGACCTGTCCGGCCGGGTCATTCGCCAGGCGCTGGATTTGCTGGGAATTCGTACCGTCGAGCGGATGTAGTGCTTCGGCAGACAAGCTGGCAGCTTGTCTGCTCTCTAATCTTCCTTCCACGTCATCGTCACTCGTGAGACCGGGCCTGGCATTCGCAGCCGCAGCATCGGAATCGGATCCATCACGTCCACGTCCTTTTCGACCATGACATATCCGGGCGTCACCCGCCAGTTCGCCGCGTGGTGCAAGCTGAGAATGACCACGCCATTCTCGTCCGGCTCCACATCTGAAAGCGCGACACGCTTCCAGTCCATCTGCGTCACCGTTGCGTGCCCGCTCAGGACATAGCCGGGTCGGCGATCCAGGGCGAACATGACCCCGCCATCGTTCGGAAACTGCGCGATCGATGTCGCCGATGGGATGCGGCGGAATCGGGCAATT
The DNA here is from genome assembly GCA_963773845.1 of uncultured Gemmataceae bacterium. Lineage (GTDB taxonomy): Bacteria > Planctomycetota > Planctomycetia > Gemmatales > Gemmataceae > SIAJ01. The sequence continues at coordinate 95,821 of CAVZCU010000008.1, read as the reverse complement.
GCTTCCGGCGTCCGGCAGATGACGCGTGTCACGTTGAAGCGCCAGAAGAATCGGGAAAGTTCTTCGTCGCTCCAGTCGCCGATCGGCCGACCAATCAGTTTCCCATCCAGCAGCCGAACCTGCATGTGATCGATTGATGCCTCGGTGCTGAGCCCGCCGATGAACGGTCGTTGCGTCAACTCCGGCAATAATGCCGACCAGCCCGATCCACGATCGCGATCCGAAACATCTTCCCACAGAATGCGCCCTTCGGGCGTGCTGCGTTCGCGGATCGTTCGCACGATGTCTTCGCGGCTGGAGCCGAGTCCCAATTCCAGAGGACTGACTTCCCATCGTCGGGGGATGTCGAGGCCGAACGTCAGCCCTGCCAATCCAACGAGTAGCCAAATCAGACCCAGCGATTTAAGACCCGACGACGAGCCGATCCCGCCCGCGATGGCCGTCAGCCCATAGGCCGCGGAGACAGCGCAACACCACACGCCAACGCTCAGCGCCTTGTGGCCGCCGAGGTCGGCAATCAGGGGGAATAGACGCCCGGCACCGCCCGCCAGGACAAACAGCATCGTGCCGGTGGCGAGCAGAACCGCCCCGACCGTATTGCGTCGGCACATGACCAGGAGTCCCAGGATTCCAATCGCACACACGCCGAGTTCGATCGGATCGTGCGGCAGGAACGCTTCCCATTCCTGGGCGGATGCAGGCCAGATGCTCGCAGCCGATTCCTCCCCACCATAGGGTACGTACATCCACAAGTGCGTCACCCAATCCCAGAGCCAAAACGCGTTCACCGCTATTGCCCCCAGGTTCGCCGAGCACAATCCAAGGTTCCAGGCAAAACGCACACCGCGAAACGCCCACAGGTTGAATAGGAGCGAAATCGGCATTGCTCCGAGCATGACGAGCGGCTGCATGTACCACCCGATCGCCGCACTTCCGGCAACGATGAGCCATTCGATTGGCCCCGGATTGCGCCAGAATCGACCGAGCCATGTGACATAAACGGGAATGGCCATGCCACCGACGAGCAAGTCGAGATCGCCGGCTTCGAGCAAGGCCCGGCACGGCGGGGACCACCACAACGTTCCGCCGATCAGGGCCGCCAGACAGCAACCGCTCGCGGCCAATCCAACGCCTCGCCCGGCCAGCGCGAATGCCAATGGCGCCAGCAAGCAACAGACCGCGAGGCCGATCTTGTAAGAGGCCGGCGACGGGCCGCCGATCAAGTAAAAGAGTTCCGCCGGCCGACTTCCCGAATCAAAGATGGGGGTTTTGGGATAACCTGCTTGAAATGCCGGATCGAAGCAGGTCGTCGCTTGCCATTCATGCCATGCCCGATTGCCGAGCAGGCCGTGATAAGAATGAAGTGGATGCCGGCCATCCAGAACCGGCTCGTCATTCGTCAGGCGATCGAACCCGAAGCCCGGTCCGAACAGATGCAAGGTCAGCCAGCCTTGTGCCGCAACGAGAAACGCTAGCACAAGAATCCAGAACGGCGAACGGCGAAACCCGATGTCAGCAGTGACGTCCATGTCCAAACGGGCTCCCGGGCCAGCGGGGGACTGTACCCATGCCGCGAAGTTTGGGCAAGGCGGGTTTGTTGAATCGATTCGTGGTCGACAGGTATCATAAATGATGTCCCTTATGGAGGATGAAAATGAACCTCGAGCTGAAATACTGTTCTGTTTGAAACTATGAGCCCAAGGCCGTCAGTTTGGCGAGCCGCGTGCTGAACCATTTCAAACAGAAGGTGAACGAATCTGACGCTCGTCCCGTCCGGGGGCGGGTGTTTCGAGCTATCCGCGAATGGCGAATTGCTCTATTCCAAACTCAAGACCGGCCAGTTCCCCGATGAGCAGTCGATCGTCGACCAACTCGAAAAGAGGCTGAGCCGGAAATAAATCGCGGCTTGCGGCATAGCGCGCTACGTCGCAAGCGGCGGCAACGGGAGTGCTCTGATGTCCAGCGCCCCAAAGCGCCTCACGGACTATGCGTCGTGTGCGGGTTGAGCCGGCAAGATTTCCCCGCAAGGGATCGCTCAGGTTCTGAGCCATTTGCCACAACGCACCGATGCCCACGTGCTCGTCGGGACTGAAACTCACGACGACGCCGGCGTCTACCAACTGACGGACGAGCTGGCCATCGTCCAGACGATCGACTTCTTTCCACCGGTCGTCGACGATCCCTACGTGTACGGCCAGATCGCGGCCGCTAACGCCCTGAGCGACGTGTACGCCATGGGCGGCGAACCGAAGACCGTCCTGAACTTGATCGCTTACCCGGACGACGAGCTGGGCGAGCTAGACTGGCTCGCGCGGATCATCGCCGGCGGGGCCGAGCGTTGCCTGACGGCCGGCGCCGTCATCCTCGGCGGGCACAGCGTACGCGATAAGGAGATCAAGTTCGGCATGTCCGTAACTGGTGTCGTGCATCCGAAGAAGGTGTGGACGAATTCCGGCGCGAAGCCAGGCGACAAGCTCGTGCTCACCAAGGCGCTCGGCACGGGTTTCATCGCGACGGCCGCGAAACGGGAGCAATGTCCTCCCGAGACGTTGAAGGCGGCGTGCGACAGCATGGTGCAACTCAATGCCGCGGGCCGCGATGCGATTCTCGAGGTGGGCGGAGTCCACGCGGTGACGGATATCACCGGTTTCGGTCTGTGCGGCCACGCCTACGAAATGGCCACCGGCTCAAACGTAATGCTTGTTATTGATGTAAACGCCTTGCCATTACTGCCCGGGGCCGAAAAGCTCACCCAGTTCCGCACGCGAGCGAGCAAGACGAACTGGCAATACGTCGAAGCAGCGACTCGTCTGGAAGGAACGATCGATCCCATCCGGCGCGAATTCCTAATGGACGCCCAGACCAGCGGCGGCCTGCTTATCAGTGTGGAGGCAGACAAGGCGGAGGCACTGGTTGCGGAAGCGCCGAAGCGCGGAGCGACGAGGACATGCGTGATTGGCGAAGTACGCGAAAAAGAACGAGCAACGCTCGTCTTCCGTGCATAAGCCGCTTGCGGCGTAGCGTTAAGCGCTACGCCGCAAGCGGGGACCAATTAAAGCAACTCCCGAATCGGCATCGGGTCGTCCAGCACATTGACTGGCCTTCCCGATGGATCAAGCAATTGCAGCTTCGGATCAATCCCGAGCACTTCGTAAATCGTTGCGTGGATATTGCACGGCGTGACGGCTTTGTCCTTCGGCCGTTCGCCCTTCGCATCGGTTGATCCGTAGACGATACCGCCCTTGACGCCGCCGCCGCCCATCAGACAGAACATCGAATTGCCCCAGTGATCCCGGCCGGGGGTGCCCATCGACATCGGCTTCCCGCCATTGCCGCCGTCGTTCATCTTCGGCGTTCGGCTGAATTCGCCGCACAAGACGACCAGCGTTTCATCGAGCAAGCCGCGGTCATCGAGATCGAGGAACAGCGACGATACCAGACTGTCCACGATCGGCAAATTGTTCTCATAACCCTTCTTCAAGTCCCAGTGATGGTCCCAGCCGCCGAGATGAACCGTCGTGAATGTGCAACCTGCCTCAACGAGCCGGCGAGCAAGCAACGTGCTTTGGCCCCACGGGTGCCGGCCATATTGATCGCGAAGTCTTGGATCTTCCTTGGCAATGTCGAATGCCTTGGCGAGCCGCCGAGCCCAAGACAAATTGATGGGCTTCCTCGGCGAATCGATCCATCGCTTGCACATCGGGCCGTTCGTCGAGTTGCTTGTGCATGACATCGAAGCGCTTCGCCAGCGACCGCCGATCTTCGAGCTTGTCGATTGTTAGACCGGCGGTCAGTTCCAGGTTCGGCACCTTGAAGTTCGGCGACGCGGCGTCGTTAATGGTCTCAAACGGATTGTGCTGGGCGCCCAGCATGTGCCCGCCGAAATAGCCCGGCCGCAGCCCGATGCTCATCCCGTACGGAACCGCTACATAGCCCGGGAGACCCGACTCACGGGCGCCGAGTTCGCGGTCGGCGATCGCTCCGATGCCGGGGAACTTCTGGGCGTTGTTCGCCCCGCTGACGCCCATATCCTTGGTGGTCAGCATCCGGTGCCCGCCGGCAAAGTGATCGCCGGTATCGTGATGCAGCGAACGAACCATCGAGAACTTGTCGGTGATCTTGGCCTGCTTGGGATACATCTCGGTGATGTCGAAGCCCGGCACCTTGGTTTTGATCGGCTTCCACAGTCCGCGATACTCGGCCGCCGCCTCCGGCTTCATGTCATACATATCCATGTGTCCGGGACCGCCGTCGAGCCAAATCAGAATGCACTTCGTGCTCTTCTTGGAGGCCAGCGACTTGGCGGATTCGGCTTGCGCCTTCATGACCCGGGATAAGCCCAGCGACGCCATGCCGGCAACGCCCAACTGGAGGAACGATCGGCGTTGCATACCATCGCAATAATGGCCCGTGCGGCCGAGATTGATGCGAAACATGGAAACTCCCGAGGTGGGATAACTGGCGGGATGGGCGGTCTTCGGGCCCGTTAGGCAGGAGGGTGGGCCCGATGGATGAAGAATACCACGCCTTGCGCATCATGACAAGAAGCACTGGACCAAAGCGGTGCCGCGCGAACATCAAGGGATCGGGAGAGACGCGGCTCGTTTTGTGAAACGAGCAAATCCATGAACTCCTCGCTCGATGCAAAACAAATCATTTTGCTGCAACGATCTATAGCCCCGCAGCAAGCGAGTAGTGCGGCATGCCGAACGTTCCATTCAACAATTCCGATTTGCTGGAAGCCGTAGCGCGCCTCGACCCCGAGGAGTTCGACGACTTTCTCGACCGGGCATTGGCGCTTCGCCAGCGGTCAAACGGACGAACATTGTTGGCAAAAGAGAGCCGCCTGATCAAGCGGATCGATCGCGGCATTTGCGCTGCGAGTACTATCGCGGCCCGTCCGCTTTTGCACACCAGAGTTTTTCCATTGAGCACATTCGGCCGCGGAGCCGACGCGGGAAAGACTGGCCTGGCAACCTCGCCTTGTCGTGCCAAGGATGCAACAACCACAAATACGAACGCCTCCGTTTTCGCGAGCCGGTTTCGAGGAACGTCGTCCGCCTTTTTCACCCACGTCGCGACCGCTGGACCGACCATTTCGCATTCGTCGGCTCATCGAGAGGTTGCGACTCTCTTTGTCGCCCTTTTCTTGGACGCTGGCTTCTTGGTGTTGCGGCGACGTTCACGATCGATGGCCTGCAAATGATCGAACCAACCGTTCAGACCTCCATGCTGACTGACTAGCATGTCCCGAATTCGCCGAGCTTGATCGACAATGACATCGCGATTCATGTGATTGGTCTCCTCAGCTCTTGCCCCAAGGCCGCCTTTGGGATCGATTCGGGCGAGACCAACAGCGGTGCTCGATACGAAAGCTGGCTGCAAACCACTTCCAGCCGGGCCTGGGCAATGGGATTGACTAAATGGGCGTAATTCCAACTTAGCAGATAGTCGATTCCGTGAACGCCGCAAATTGCCATTTGAACGGCATCACCGGGCTTCTCGGCCGGAACCACTCCCCGGTCGACGAGTTGCTGGGCTAAACGCCGCGCTGCCCCGCTAATCGTCAAGTACGGCATCCTTCGAACAAAGCGTAGACAATCTGCCTGTCGCCGAAATCTGCCGGCCGCCAACTCCACCTCAGTCGCCACTGACGTCCACACGGAAAAATGCTCGCGTTCCCCTTCCCACCATTCGCGAGTTTTCAAACGTCGAGATCGGCCCGTCGCATCGCTTCCGACATACCAGAAGCTGGAGATAACATTGGTGTCCAGATACACGGTTGGCTTGATCATTTCGAGTCACGATTGATTACGCTTCATCGACCGTTCTACAACTTTGCTCCGACTCCGCCCGGAATGCGTATACCTGGTTGCCGGGACGCGACTCTCTGCGAAGCGGTTCGTGGCTCTGGCGATCGACCGGCGCGAAGCGATCGCCTACGGTTCACGCAAACTCCTTCGGCAGTCCCTCGACGATTGTCACCATCACCAGACTCGCATGGACCATGTGTCCTATCCGCCGCACGATGTACTGGAGGTCCTCCTCGCAGTGGCAGTTTGCCATCTTTCGGGAGCTGGGCCTCCGCACGGTGTTCGTCGGGACGCTCGACGAGGTCCACGAGGGGATGGCAATCTACAAGGTCGCCGACAAGAGCCCTTCAGCCGAGCACTTTGTGAACTACGAGGGAACGGGCTCCGACTTGTACCTGAAGCCAACCGGTGCCGCGACGCCGATGATCCGCGGCGAGACTCCACACTCCGCGAAGATTCAGGTGAAGCTCCCGTTTCCGAAGGACTGAATGGCGGCGCGCGTATTGGGAATATTCTCGTCTCGGAATCTGAATATTTGCGCAATCAGAGTGTCCCGGAGTGCCCCCGTTTTCGTTTTCTCACTTCCCACTCGCGGTTAGGCTCAATTTTTCTTGTAACACTCCGCCGGCTCTGACGCTTTGCGTGGTACGGGGCTGCTTCCGGGGCGGCACAGGTTTCCTCAAATCTCATGCGGAGTCATTCCATGTTCACGTCCTTGAAAAGGCTGCTCAAGACCACACCTCGCGCGAAGCCCGAGAAACGGCACGCCTTCCGGCCGGTGCTTGAGGGCCTGGAGGGCCGGACACTCATGGCCGGCAACATCACCGCCACATTCAACTCGGCCAAGGTGCTGACACTTCATGAAGTGAAAGGCCAGGCCGGCCAGGCCCACGCCGTCGAGATCAACCAGCTCGCCGACGGTACGATTCGCGTTGAGGGGGCAGCCACGGCCGACGGGACCAAAAGCCTGATCAACGGCGCCCCCTTCGCGGATATCCACGGCGTGCAGTTCTTGAACGTCTTTTTTGGCGCCGGCTCGGACATCGTGGCCGTCGGCCACAAGGGACCGATCTCCCTCAAGAATGTGACCATCGGCGTGGGCAACATCAACGTCGTGTCCCCCGGCGCTGCGCACGATGCGGTCACCGTGGAAAACCTGACCGGAAACGTATTGGGCATCTCCACCGGCGCCGGCGACGACACCGTGTTTGTCAGAAACTTGAATCTCAACGGCAACGTGGACATATTCACCGGACAGGGCAACAACAACTTATCCGTCGTGAATTCGAGCGTACGGAACTTCAACGCTCTTATGGGCGGGGGACTGGATGGTGTGGTCATGGAAAACGTGAGCGTGAAGCTCACCATCGGCCTGAATACCGACGTGGGAGTCTCCAGCAATAGCGACGCCATCTTCTTGACCCACGTCAGCGCCGGAGACTCTGTGCTCATCAACGCCGGTGGTGGCTCGGATCTGGTGAAGCTGTACGACGTGCGCGCCGCCCGGAACTTGGGCGTCAACTTGGGCGCCGGGGTCGATACCCTGAGCCTGCTCCACGTCCGAGCCAATGACATCAACGTGAACGGTGGAACCGGCTTCGACCACTTGTCAAAAATCGACGTCGTCTTCGGCACGCATATGAGAATGGCCGGGTTCGAGGAGATCACCAGCTTCGAGCTTGCCCCCGGACTGGGCGACAACCTCCCGACCCTGACTTTGTAATTCTTCTGTGTCGAGTTAAGTCCGTTGTTCAGCCGTCGCCCGTGGAAAAAGGGGTCGGGAGTCTTCATCTGAAAACGACCCCCGACACTCTTTCATGTTCGGGCGTTGGGCGTCCGCAGATGTTCGTCGGGATGTTTGATGAGGTCGACGAGGGAACGGCAATCTAAAAGGTCAGGGACAAGAGTCCTTCAGGCAAGCACTTTGTGAACGACGAGGGAATGGGCTCGGACTGGTGCCTGAAGCTGACCGGCGCGGCATCGCAAATGATCCGCGGCGACGCTCCGCATTCGGCGAAGATTCCGGAGAAGATTCAGTTTCCGAAGGACTGACGGGTGGCGCGAAGACGGGGGATATTGTGGTTTCGGGGCCTGATGATTGCGAAACCAGCATGTCCCCGTTTTCGCTTCCCTCCTTAAAGTTCCGCCGGGTTTCGTTGTGCCCCTGCTGGTCGGCACGTCCGGCAGGGGTTTTTCCGTGCGCCCCGTCAAGCGTGGACAGCAACCGACGAATAGCCTAGAGTCAATTATCGCCCGCATGGAGCGCAACGCATGGACCCGAAGGACATCGGCAAGAAGATCGGCGAGATCCTCGTGTTTGGAATCCCGGCGGCCTATCAAGTTTGCCCGGCACGGGAACCCGAACCGCACGTAGGACACTGTCAGCCAGTCCCGGCACCTAGTCAGGTAGTAGACAAGAACCAAACAATGGTGAGCACGACCACGACCACGACCACTACACCCCCGCCTCGGGGCATGGAGTACGTTCACTCCATCTGAACCGATCAGCTGCCCGAATAACCCACGGCCGAGGCCGGGGGTTTCTTCTTGCCAGAGACGCACTACCTGAGTAGTCTTGACGCTGCCCTATCTTCGTTTCCCGCACACAGATAGGCGACGAACGGAAGGAACCGCCGGTTCCCTTGCCCGAACGTGGCCCGATGCTAGAAGTCCCCCTCCAAGACGTCCTACTTCCAAGGCTACAAGTCCTTGCACACTCGCTCGGCATTGACCACGCCGGACTTAAGAAAGCTGACCTAATCACTCGGATTCAAGCCGCTATGACCACGCCAACCACACCACCAGCCACGCCCGGCACGCCCGCCACCCCCCTTGATGAAACGACCGTGACCGTTCATGCTCAAGTTCCCACGTCACCGGGCACCCCGGAACCTGCGGCACAACCCCCGAGTCCGCCAACAGCGACCGCACCACCTGCGCCCCCGCAAGTCCCACACAATGGAAACTCAAAACCAAACCCGGACGAACAACCAAGACCTGGATTCTGGAGACGGCTCTGGGCCGCATTGCAAATCGGGGAAAGAATTGCTTTCATTGCAATTTTGCTGAGTGCCATCTCCGTATTTCTCACGGCCTTGACGCTCTATCTCAATCAGAGTTTGCTGCTCGCCAATGACAACAAGGACAAGAAACTCGCATGGCAGCAAATCGCCGTTTACGACATCATCGAAAAGGCGACGAACGACAAGAAACAGGAAGGGATTTCGTTTGAGGGCATCACGAGTGAATACCTGAAACAGACTTGGCAAGTTCAAGGAATCGAAATTGGCAAAGACGATTTGCAACCCCTAGTCCTAACGTGGGCTTCGCCCACCGCCCCATGAAGAAAACAGGCATCCGACTTTCCAAAATGATTGTTACCAGCAGTCACTCAGAAAGCGGATGCCATGAAGACAGTATGCTCGTTTTGCGGCCAGTTTGCCAGCATCATCTCCTGGGTTTTGTCGTGCTTTGACCGGGTTCTTTTCAAAGGGCATTTGCCGATCAGCCGTGTCGATCAATTCGAGTGTTTCATCGATTACGTCTTGAAGATTCGCCGTGCCGATTTCTTGAAGGACGTTGGGCCGGTGTGGTCGGATCGTTTGGTCGAACACGCCAAACGCTTCGCCGAGCGGTCGCGGCGTCCTTACCTGTACTTCACCGGCAAGATCGACAAGGACGCCTGGGCCAAGGAACAGCTCAAGCAGTCGCCAGGAGTCGATGGCCTGGTCGGCATCGTGTGCGTCATGGAAGCCTGTCGCACCTTCAAGCTTGCTCCCCGCAAGGATCGGCCGGGTTTCGTGTCCCGGTATGTGCCGCAGCGCGTCTTGTACTACTACTTCGTCGACAAAGACCTGGGACTCATGCACGTCCGCTTGCAGACCTGGGCACCGTTCACTTGTCAGGTGTATGTCAATGGCCACGACTACGTGGCGCGGCAACTGAAGGAGAAAGGCATCGCCTTCGAGCAAGTTGATAACGCCTTCGTGGAGTTGGCCGATCCGTCGGCGGCGAAGCGTGCCGCCGACCGCTTCGTCAAGCTGCCGTGGCCGAAACTCCTGGAACGCTACGCGCGGCAAGTCAATCCGCTGTTGTTGACGGAACTGAAGGGCCTCAGCCATTACTGGGTCATCGATCAGGCCGAGTACGCGACCGACATTTGCTTCGCGAGCCGGCACGCGCTGGCGGCGTTGTTTGTGCGCTTGCTGGAGTTCGCCTTGCTCACCTTCAGTCCCAAGAAAATCTACTGCTATCTGGGGCGTAAGTGGCACGAGCGCTTCGATGGCGAAGTGCAAACGCACTACAAGTCGGTGCGTGAGCCCGGCGCGTGCATCAAGCACTTCATGAAGCGAAACTGGCTGAAGATGTACGACAAGTTGGGTTTGCTCCTACGCGTGGAGACCGTCATCAATCAACCCGGAGAGTTCAAAGTCTTGCGGGAATGTCGGCATCGGGACGGCACCACGTCAACGGGTTGGTTTGCGATGTGCAAGGGCGTTGGCAATCTGCACCACTATCAAAGACACGCCTTGGCCTGCAACCAACGATACCTGGAGGCGCTGGCGGCCGTCACGGATCCGACGCCGACGTACGACCAGCTGAAGGAGTTGACCGAGCGCCAGCATGAAAAGGGCCGCAGCTATGCGGGGTTCAACCCGGCCCGAGCTGAGGAAGCTCGGCTCTTTGCCGCCGTGCTGGCCGGCGACCACATCGCGCAGGGGTTCCGCAACAAAGACATCCGCACGGCTCTCGACGCCCAACTCGGCCGGGACGCGAAAGGCCAACGCCGAAGTGCTGCGATTGGCCGACTCTTGAAACGTCTGCACGTTCGCGGCTTCGTGGCAAAAGTTCCGCGAACGCGCCGCTGGCGAGTCACGGATCAAGGCCGGAGTGTGCTCAGCGACGCGCTGCGAACATATCGCCGCTACGCGCTAGCGGCTTGAGTAAAATGTTCTCCGCATCCTGCGTAGAAGGTCAGAGGAAAGACCCTAAAGAAGCTCCTATTGCAGCTACAAGCCGCAAACCAGATTTTCCAGGTTTCACCTGAAGGAAAGTATCGAACCAATCGAACTATCGTGAGTCCACGATTTGAGCGGCAGTTCATCGAGGAGCAAGTCAGGTATGAACTACACCGGATCGTAATGGCCGAACCCGGTCAGCACACCGTCGAGCAACTTTCCAGAACCATCATCAACATAACGAAGGCAACGCAAGATGAATTCGACCGCTCAGTAAACGAGATGATAGCGTCGAGGATTCTCTTGTTTGATGATTGCGCCAAAGTGTGGTGCGCTGCCAAACCCCCGCCGGTTTGCCCGCCGGCGGTCGCACCAAAACAACAACAGTCAAGGGGTAAACAGTTTGAACTAAACGACGATTCGCCCCGAATACCGAAGGCAGGCATTGACGAGGGAGATGGCAAGCAATTTGAGCCAGACCAATTTCCACCCCGCCTTCCAAAATCGGCTGTCGCAAAGTAGGCCGCTTTTCCCCTTTCTATCTTTTCGCGCTCTTTTCGCGCTCGCGACGGTGTCATCTTGCAAAAAGATGCGGGTGAAAAAAGAGGTCGGGAATCTTTATTTGAAACAGACCCCGGACCACCCACCCCCTTTCATGTTCCACCATCCGGAGTCCCTTTGCCGGTTCCCGGAAAATCCAGCCAGATTTGCGCGTTTGCGTTTCTCCCGAGTTCCTGCAGCGCGGCGAGTTCCTCCAAACGCAACAGCGCCGGATGCGCCGTGTACGCCGCCGCGGTCTTTGCTCGTTCCTCAGTCACCTGCAGTTCGGACGGCACCTTGGGCCGCTGTCCCTCGGCTTCCGCGTGCGCCTGCAGACGGAGCGCCTCGGCCCACGTTTGCGCTTCGATCCGCTGAACTTCCACCTTGGTCCGCGCTTCGACCAGTTGCGCCTGGCTCGTTCGGCCGCCCAATCCTTATTTCGATTTGGCGGTTCGCGGTGCAATGCAACGCAGCAAGTTCCTCTCCGGCCAGCACTTGCTCTCAAACGCCGCGAGAATGGATTGCAGGGCTCCTGACCGGGGGTTGCAGCGCAATCCATTTTGGTGGTGTGAGACTGCGTCGGTGAAACATGAAGTGATGGTGCGCTGCCCCGGTCCTACAATACTGTCGGTTACCCGATATCCCCGATGAGAGAGCCCCGTGCAGACCGACCGTATCAGTGAATACTTGACCCAGTTCTCGCAAACGCGAACCCAGATGATCGAGCAACTGAGTCGCGTCATCGTCGGGCAGACGGACGTCATCGACCAAATGCTCGCCGCCATCTTCACCCGCGGGCATTGCCTGTTGGTCGGCGTGCCGGGCTTGGCCAAGACGCTCATGGTCTCGTCGATGGCCCAGATTCTCGATGTCACCTTCAAGCGCATCCAGTTCACGCCCGACTTGATGCCGTCCGACATCACTGGAACCACGATCCTCGACGAAAACGAACAGGGCCGCCGCGAATTCCGCTTCGTGCACGGCCCGGTGTTCGCGAACATCGTGCTCGCCGACGAAATCAACCGCACCCCACCCAAGACGCAAGCCGCGTTGCTCCAGGCAATGCAGGAACGCCAGGTCACCGTCGGCCAGGAAACATTCGACCTGCCCGATCCGTTCTTCGTCATCGCCACGCAGAATCCAATCGAGCAGGAAGGCACCTATCCGTTGCCCGAGGCGCAGCTCGACCGCTTCATGTTCAACGTGAAGGTCGATTACCCAAGCGTCGACGAAGAAAAGCGGATTCTCTCGATGACCGCGAAAGACGAGACGGGGGTCGTGCAAAAAGTCCTGAGCGGCAAGGCGATTGTCAATTTGCAAAAGCTGGTGCGCAGCGTGCCGGTCGGCGATTTCGTCATCGACTTCGTGACGCGATTGGTTCGTGCCACACGGCCGAAGGATCCGACCTCGCCCGATTTTGTCAAGAAGATGGTCGACTGGGGCGCCGGCGTGCGTGCCGGTCAGTACCTGATTCAGGCCGGCAAAGCCTTCGCCGCCATGGAAGGGCGCTTCAGCGTGGCCATCGACGACGTCCGCAAAGCCGCCGAGCCGGTGCTGCGTCATCGCATCGGCACGAACTTCCAGGCTCAGGCCGAAGGCAAAACCAGCGAAGACATCATCGCGATGCTGCTCAAAACCGTCGGCGAACCCGAGCCGCCGAAATACGGAGCGAAGAAGCGACTGTAGGGAATACATGAGGCAAACCACAAAGACACAAAGATCACACAAAGAAGCACGAAGAGGAGTCGTCAATGAGTGTTTCGGAGATCGATAAGGCAAGGGCCAACGATTTGTCGAAACAGATCATTGGGGCCGCGATCGAGGTGCACCGACATCTGGGTCCCGGGCTGCTCGAGTCCGCTTACCAAGTTTGCCTTTGCCGAGAGTTGGAACTTCGCGGGATTCCTTTTGAACCGCAGGTCTACATGCCGTTGGAATACAAAGGTGTCCTCGTCGAAAAGGCTTATCGGATCGACTTGCTGGTCAGCGGGCACGTCGTCGTCGAACTGAAATCCCTCGACCGACTCGATCCAATTCACGAGGCGCAACTTTTAACCTACTTGCGTCTTTCGGAGCGATGGCTGGGCTTGTTGATCAATTTCAACGTCCCGGTTCTCAAAGACGGAATCAAGCGAATGGTTCTCGGATAATCGGTTCTCTTTGTGTTTCTTTGTGTGATCTTTGTGCCTTTGTGGTAAGTGGTTTTTGCATGTGGTACCGAGTGTTTTGTCGTTCGGGCGTCGGAATCGCGCATGGCGAGTTGCTTGACCGCGTGCAACAGCGCGAACGGCCTGTGATTGTCCGATTCAAAGGCGACGATCTCGGGTGGACCTCCGCGGAGTTTACGCTTGGCACTGGGACACCCGTTTACGCGGAAAGGTACTTGACCAACGAGGACGAAATCCGCGACGATCTGAACACCTGGGCCGCGTATTTGGAGACACTTGACTATTCGCCCAACAATGTTTCCTTGATGGAGCGAGTGATTCAGTCGCGGCAACTCGTCACCATTCGCAAGCCGCTCGACCATCCGAACGAATCGGCGATCGACGACCTTTGCCAATCGATCTGCCAAGTGATCGCCGCGGCCGCGGATGGTATGTACCAGGTTGAAAACATCGGCTGGTACGCAGCCGATGGCACGTTATTGCTTCAGGAGTATTGATGCCGGCCGCCGAACGCTATTTGCGACCCAACGTGATCGCCCAGGTGGGCCGGCTCGACCTGCGCGCCAAATTCATCGTCGAAGGTTTTCTGTCCGGCTTGCACGCCAGCCCGTTTCAGGGTTTCTCCGTCGAGTTTTCCGAACATCGAAAGTACTCGCCCGGCGACGATCTCAAGGATCTCGACTGGAACGTCTACGCGAAGACCGATCGCTATTACGTCAAGAAATTCCAGGCCGAGACGAACGTCACCGGCTACCTGGTCATGGATCTCTCGGCGTCGATGGACTGGTGCGGCGTGCGCGAAATGGAGAAGGCCAAGGTCCCCGGCATCCAGCACTTGAAATCGGCCGCGTTCGCCGAGGCGGACGATCGACTGACCAAATTCGAATACTCGATTTGCCTGGCAGCGGCGCTCGGCTACCTGATGATCCACCAGCAAGACCCGGTCGCGCTGGTGACGTGTGCCGAAAAAATCCGCGATGTGATTCCGCCACGCAGCAAACGCACGCAGTTGGGCAACATTCTTGCCGTGCTCGCCAATTTGAAGCCGGCCGGGCAAACCGACCTGGCCCATTGCCTGCACCAGTTGGCGGCCATGATTCGGACGAAAAGCCTGATCATGGTCTTCAGCGATCTCTTGACGGATCCCGACGAGTTGATGAAAGCCCTGTACCACCTGCGGCATCGTGGCAACGAGATCATTCTCTTCCACGTCCTCGACGAGGCGGAAGTCGAGTTTCCATTTGAAGGGCTGGTCGAATTCGTCGATGTGGAAAGCCAGGAAGAACTGCAACTCGATGCCAAAGGCATGCGCGAAGACTATCAACGAGGTCTCGAGGAATTTCAGTCGCGGTTCAAGGAAGAGGCGTTGAAGGCAAACATCGACTATGTGCCGTTGCACACGGGCATCACCTTCGACAAAGCGCTGATTGAGTACCTGATTTCGCGGCAGCGCCGGTTTTGAGTAAATGCGTAAAGTAAAGCCCACGGACACACGTCCGTGCGCTTTTTGGATGAGTCATCGACATGCCGCGCATCACGATTAACGCCGAACCACGTAGTTTCCCTTCACCGATCACCGTGGCGGATCTGCTCCGCCAACTGGGCCGCGATCCCAAACGTCTGGCGGTCGAGGTCAACGAAGCCGTCGTTCGCCGCGATGAACAGGAAACGCCGCACTTCGCGGAAGGCGATCGCGTCGAGATCGTTACCCTCGTCGGCGGGGGTGAAGCCGCGGAGCCGCCGGCAGAGAAGCCCCTCAAGGTCGGCAAGTTCACGTTTCGTTCGCGGCTGTTCACCGGCACCGGCAAATATGCCACCTACGACCTGATGCGCGACGCACTCTCGGCCAGTGGCTGCGAAGTGACGACCGTCGCCGTCCGCCGCGAACGACTGGTCGACGCCCAGGGCCGCAACCTGCTCGATTATCTCGACTTGTCGCGCTACACCATTTTGCCCAATACGGCCGGCTGCTTCAGCGCTGAGGACGCGATTCGTCACGCCCGGCTGGCCCGCGAACTGCTCACGAATCTCGGCAACCCTGGCGCCGACTGGGTCAAGCTGGAATGTCTTGCGGACAAGAAGACGCTCTTGCCCGATCCGATCGATACGCTGCGCGCGACGGAAACGCTCGTCAAGGAAGGGTTCCAGGTCCTGGTTTACACGTCAGACGACCCGATCCTGGCGAAACGCTTGAAAACCGCGGGGGCAACAAGCGTCATGCCAGCCGGCAGTCCGATCGGCAGCGGCCAGGGGGTCTTGAACCCGAACAACATCCGCATCGTTTTGGAGTATCTGAAAGACGGCGACCCGGACTATCCGGTCATCATTGATGCCGGCGTCGGCACCGCGAGCGATGTCGCCGCCGCGATGGAACTGGGCTGCGACGGAGTATTACTCAACACGGCCATCGCGTCGGCCAAAGACCCCGTACGAATGGCGTGGGCGATGCGCTACGCCTGCGACGCTGGACGGCTTGCCTACCTCGCGGGCCGCATCCCGACGAAAGCTTTATGCAACGGCGAGCAGCCCCATGGACGGGCGGATCCAGGCGAGCGTGGACGCGTAAGCGTCACGATGGTGTCCGCGACCGTTTCACCATCGTGACGCTTACGCGTCGACGCTCGCCAAGACTCCTGGCAACACTTCCGCCAGCCGATCGATTTCCTCGTGGGTGTTGTAGAAATGAGTCGAAACCCGCACGAGCAACCGATCGGGGCGCTCGATGATCGGCACCTCGATTCGATGCTTCCAGATCGCCTGTCGCAGCGCGGCCGCCTTCGCCGATCCCTTTGCTGGTAACTCGAACGCGGTCAGGGAGCCGTGCATGCCGGCGAACGCGGGCGTCGCCAGTTTCAGGCCAAGGCCGCCAATTCGTTCGCGGGTATATACAGCCAACTCGGCGATCCGCGAACGAATTTGGTCGATACCTATATTCGCCTGAAAGTCGATCGCGTCTGGAACGGTCAGCCAGGGGCAAATGTCGCGTGTCCCCTCGAATTCCAGGAACCGAGTGCGTGGCGTCGAACCAAAGGCATCGCGAGCATCCCTGTCGCGTCGGCCCGGCTCTTGTTCGGCGAGCGGATACTCATTGGGACGATAGCCCCAACTGACTTGCAATGGCTGCAATCGATCTTCGTTGCCGGGAGCGATCGCCAGGAACCCCGTGCCGCTCGGGCTGAGCATCCACTTGTGACAATTGCCCGTGTAGAAATCCGCTCCGACGTCGTCGACGTTTAACGGGATCATCGCCGGGGCATGCGCTCCATCGACGACCGTGACGATGCCTCGCCGTCGCGCTTCGGCGCAAAGATCCTTTGCAGGCAAGACCAGGCCGGTCGGCGACAACACATGGCTGAAAAAGAACAACCGAGTTCGGGGAGACATCGCCTGGATGGCCGCGTCGATGATTTCGCCAGGATCGTTCGCCATTGTCGGCAGGGGGAATGTCCGTAACGTCAGGCCCCGCCGTTGGGCAGCGCGTTCCCAGCACCAATGCATGGCGCCATATTCATGATCGGTGAGGAGGATTTCGCCGGGCGACGCCAGGCTGAGTCCCGATGCAACCAGGTTGATTGCCGCCGAGACATTGCTGGTAAACACGAGTCGTTGCGGCAAGGTTCCGAGATAAGCAGCCAGTCGCTCGCGAGCGTGCCAAAGCAATGGTGGCGCCTGACGAACGAAGAAATGGGTTGGCTCGGCGGCCAGCCAGCCGCGTAGCTCTGTCACGCGATCGAACACGGGTCGCGGCAACGGGCCGAACGAGCCGGTGTTCAAATTGATAATACTGGGGTCAAGGAGGATGCTGCCGCGGATCGCGACCCAATCGGGCCGGTCCAACAAAGTGGCGCAGTGCTTTGGGTCGTTCGCTTCCATAATATCTCTGACCGCAAATAGGCTGGGAGTCGGTGTCGATGCTTGCCCGAATGCTGCCGTACTTGCCGACGCCGCGACCGCCCGCTCCCGACCTGGGCCGGCGACCGGCGGGGAGCGCCGCTCAGCCGGACGATCGGGTTGGCACAACATCTCGGCGGGATCTCATTGTTTGTCGGGGCCCCGGTCCTGTTTGGCTTGGATGGCGATTTACTGCCTGCTCGCGGAGGATTGGTCGCTCTATCTTCGCGCCCTCGGGTTCATCGTGCTGATGCCGGTCGCCCTCGTCTACCTGAAGTCGTTGCTTCCGCGACAATTGCCCATTCCGCCGGCCATCATTCTCGTCAAACCCGAAGACGAGCCGACACCATACGCTTTTCTCGCCCGCGTGGCCGCGGACGTTGGAGCGCCGCCGCCGCGCCGCTTGTGGATCGGCTCCGGAACGGAACTCCGCATGCGCGGGGGGCGATCGCTCGTCAATCTTCTTTGGTTCGGCCGCTATGACATCGAAGTTGGCCTCTGGCTCTGGCACATGTTGACGCTCAGCGAGTTTCAGGCGCTCCTGACTCGCACCGTCGCCCCCCTGTCGCGGGGCCGCAGGGAGCAATTCCGACTCGCAGCGCGGGCGATCCTCGAAGCGCTCGTCGATGGCCAGGACTTCATCGATGAAATGGCGCAAACGGATTTGCCGTTGTCGGCACTGGCCCGTCTGGCTCGTGGCACGCATTCGACGGCCGTTTGGCCATTGCGGTTCGTCGGGCGTGCGCTTCTGCGAACGAGAACCAACGATGCCGATGCCCTGATCGACGATCTGGCGGCCGTGCGCATCACCGGAAGCGATGCACTTGTTCACGCAGTGATGCGCGCTGATTTCGCCTGTGCCGCGCTCAAGCAACTGGACGACAACTTGATGCGTGCCGCTCACCGCGGAGTCTTCAGTCGCGATCTTTATGCCCAGATTCCGGACGCGGTCACATTGGTTCGCGAAGCCCACAATGACTTCACGCTGGGCGAAGCGCCCGTCCTTCGCGGACCTCATGCCGGCAAATATGCGGATGTATTTGAGCCGGGGCAAACTTACTTGTCCCAAATGTGGGATCACCTGCCGTCGCCGCTCGATCGCGAGCAGAATGCCAAGCGGCAGTTCATCGCCTGCGAACGCGATGACCGACCGGCATCCGAATTGATCGATGAGTCCCAACGACTTCGAGAGCAGCTGACAGCCCTCCATTGTCAAGTACGATTTGACCTGGAGGACGACTATCTCCCTCTTGATCCGCCGGTGATGACTCTTTGGATTAAAACGGCCGACAAGCCGGTCTTTCCCACTCGCTGTGGCGATATTTACGAAGGGCAGCGGCTGATCGATCCGGGGACTCCGCAGGAACGCGAATCGGCTCTCTTGGCCGATGGCTGGACCGATGCCCGACTGGTGCGAATGGCGGGAAATCTCTTCGAGCAAGCTGGCGAACGAGCCACGCGCTGGCGCTCGGCAAGAACCGCCCTCGACAAAGTCCTGCGGCGGACCATTTTTCGTCCATCGGGTCGCGACCGAGCCATCGTCGAGGACCTGGAAGATGACTTGCGCAAGCTCGGCCGCTGGCTGTCCGCATTCGATCGCTGGGTTTACGTGGTTCACGTGCACATGGCTGCCCGATTACCCGACCTTGCGTTGCACGACGCGCTGCTCAAGCGTTATGAATCGGTGCTTCGGTTTGGCGCGCTTGCCGTGGATGCTCTCGAATACCGCAATCGCGTGGCCGCGTTCCTGCGATTGCTCCGCGAGCGTGATGGACTGGCGCCGTATCGCCTGCAGCGGGACGCGAATCGTGAGTTCAAGGCTTCGCGAAAGGACCTGGATTTCCTCTTGAAGGAGGCGGCCAACATCAGCGATCCGCTCTTGAGTGAATCGACCGGTGAGATATCGCTCGACCGTTTTTTGTATTCGCACGCGTCACGACGTTATCAAAGGCGGTTGCCGGTTCCCCTACTAGGCGAACGGCTTTTACGGGCCTGGGACGAGTTGACTCGCAAAGCGCACTGGCTGCACTTTCGCAACCTCGGGGCCTTGCTCGAATTGCAAGAGCAAATAGCCGATCAGTTCCGTTCGCAGGTAGGCCCGCTGCCCGCCGAAGAAGAAGCCATGCCCGCGGCAATCGTCCTGGAGCAGCCAGAAGAATCGCCCGAGATCGACACTCAGCCGGAGGTAATCGATTTGGAGCCTGAAGAAGGGCCGAAGCAGACGGAGGAGGCGACTCAGGAAGATCTATGGTGGGACTAAACTAAACCGAACTGGCAAATGGGATCCAGCAGATCATCGGAACGCAAGATGGTCGATTGTCTATTCAATTTCAATGGGGTAGCTCACCATCCAGATTTCCAACTGGTCGAGCCGCTTCTTCCATCGCGACTTAAATTCTTTCATCCACTTTCGATTTTTGGTCGTGTCGGGAACATCGATCACGAGGACCGCAAGATCGTCGCGGAAAAGGACCTCGTCATGACGCCAGCGCCCCTCGACCGTTTGGCGATGGAACGTGGCGGCGTTGAACTACTGGACGATCTCGTTAACGGCCTTGCCCAGCAGCTTCTCCGGGATGTCGCGGCCATCATTGAATCGCACCGGAAGCAGCACTTCATCGCGCCGCGATTTGTTTTTCATAGGACGTTTTTCCGACCACCGTGAACGAGATGCCTTTGTCCGCGAGTGCCGCGAGTGCCGATTCCGGCACGATGTGTTCGCCGCTCTTGAGCACCTTCCCGGTGAACCGTCCGAGAAGGAAGCCCAGGGCCTTTTTTTGTGTTTCGCTGTCAGGAAAAGTAACTACCACCATTAAGATCACTCCGACCGGGCTGCGGATCCACCCTTATCATAACGTAATCCACCGGACACTGCTGTATCTTCGAATCAAACGCGACGCGGCCGGCATAGAAGAACTCCTCAGTCCCGCAACTTGATGCTCACGTACTTCGTCTCCAAATACGCCTCTAGTCCCTCGTGCGCCAGTTCCCGGCCCATGCCGCTTTCTTTCATGCCGCCGAACGGGCACTGCGGCGTAGCGGGCACCGGGTCGTTCATGCCAATGATGCCTGCTTCCAGGCCTTCGGCCATTTTCCACATCACGGTTAGATCGTTCGTGAAGACATAGGCGGCCAGACCATAGACGGTGTTGTTCGCCGCGGCGATCACGTCGTCGAGCTTCGAGAAATCGAGCACCGGCATCACGGGGGCGAATGGCTCTTCGGTCATGCACCTTGGCGTCTGCCGATAGGCCGGTCAGAATCGTCGGCTGGAAGAAATAGCCCTTCTCGAAGCGATCGTCGCGCTTGCCGCCGGTGAGACACTTTGGCGCCCTTGCCCGCGGCGTCTTGCACGAGGCCGATGGTGTTCTCCATCGCCTTCTTCTCGAACATCGGCCCGACTTCGATGCCCGGCTTCGAGCCCGTTGCCGACCTTGAGCGCCCGCGCCGATTCCACGGCGACTTCGGTAAACTTCTTCTGCACGTCCTTGTGAACGAAGAACCGCGACGGCGAAATGCACACCTGCCCGTTGTTGCGGAACTTGCCAATCACCGCCGCCTTCGCGACCGCTTCCGGGTCGGCGTCGGGGAAGACGATGAATGGGGCGTGTCCGCCGAGTTCCAGGCTCAGCCGCTTCACTTGGCCAGCCGCCGCGCGCATGAGTTGCTTGCCGACTTCGGTCGAGCCGGTGAAACTGATCTTGCGCACGTCGCGGTTCTCCATGAACTCGTCGGCGATCTCCCTTGCCGGTCCAATGACGAGATTGGCCACCCCCTTGGGCATGCCGGCGTCGATCAAGCAGTCGAAGACATCGACCAGCGACAGGGGCGTCTGGCTCGCCGGCTTGCAGACGATCGTGCAACCGGCCGCCAGGGCCGGGGCGATCTTGCGGGCTTGCAGCGTGATCGGGAAGTTCCACGGCCCAATCGCCCCGACAACGCCCACCGGATGCTTCAGCGTCAAGTGCCGTTTGCCTGGCGACGCTATTGGGAATCACCTGACCGTAAGCCCGCTTGCCTTCTTCGGCGAACCATTCGAATGTATCCGCCGAGTGCATGCACTTCGCCCTTCGCTTCGCCGAGCGGCTTGCCCTGCTCCATCGTCATCGTGCGGGCCATGGCGTCCGCACGTTCGCGCATCAGTTCGGCCGTCTTCTTGAGAACTTTCGCCCGGTCCCACGACGTGAACTTCGACCAGCCGACCATCGCGTGCTTGGCGGCCGCAATGGCTTTTTTGCAATCCTCGCGCGTGCCGAACGCCACCTCGGCGATCGTTTCTTCATTCGCGGGATTGATCACCGCCAGCCGCTTTGCCGCCCGGCGCCATCGACCCACTGGCCGTCGATGTAAAGTTGGCGATACGTTCCCGTCGAAGGGGCAGATGCAGTCGCGGTGGCCATCGATGTAGCTCCTGGTGGGTGGGACACGGGCAATGTAGACGGACCCGGCATGGGGGACAAGCGACGGCTAGTTATCGCATTCATGTCTTAAGTCGGATAGCATATCGGTATCTTGCTTGGCGATTCCTCTTACACTCATGATGTCATGATCTACCGGGCGATGTTCCTCTTGCTTGGTATGGCGACCGCGGCAATGGCCGGCTCGCCCACGCAGCACCGCGGCGAATTCCTCCAGATGTGGGACGCGATCGTCTCGGATGGCCCGCTCGACGGCGATAGCGGCTGGTTCAAGCCGGCTGTCCGTCGTTACACTTGGGAACGGCTGAAGAAGCTCGATAAGAATGCCGATGGTCGCATCACGGCAGCGGAATTCGGCGCCTGCGCCCGAATTCTTCAAGGCACTCGACCGCGATGGCGATGGCGCGATCACGCCCGATGATCTTCGACTGGTCGGAGAATTCGAAATATGCCCGTCAGATGGGGATCGCCCAACAAATGCTCCACCAGGGCGACAACAACGGCAACAAGAAACTCTCGAAGGCCGAATGGAACGCGCTGTTCGACTCGGTCGCGAAAGGAATGCCTGAACTCAATGCGGACGATTTGCGAAGACTCTTATTTCCGCCCTCACAATCCCGCGGCGGCGGAGGCGACATGCCGCCCAAGCAGATTCTCCTCTATGGATTGCTCACCGGGGAAATCGGCTCCGGAGCATCGGGCCCGAAATTGGAGGCCTTGGCGCCCGACTTCACCCTTAAGAGTCCCGATGGCAAGAAGACCATCAGTTTGCACGACTATCGCGGCAAGAAACCGGTTGTCTTGATCTTCGGAAGCTTTACCTGAGGACCGTATCGCGCCCAGTTTGGGCGCCTCGAGCAATTGCACGAAATCTACGGCGACCGGGTTCAGTTCATCAACGTTTACGTTCGCGAGGCTCACCCAATCGACGGCTGGCGCATGTCATCCAACGACAAGTCCGGCGTCGAAGTCGCGCAGCCGAAGTCGAACGCGGAACGATGCGAAGTCGCCTCCAAGTGCTGCGCCTCTCTGCACATGACGGTGCCGCTGGTCGTCGACGACATCGATGACCATGTCGGCCATGCGTACAGTGGCATGCCCGATCGCCTGTACCTGATCGACCGCAACGGCAAGGTGGCGTACAAGGGCGGCCGCGGACCGTTCGGCTTCAAGCCGGGGGAACTCGAACAGCAAATCGCATTAATGCTCGCCGAGGAGCGAACGCGCTCACGCGGCTCGGCCGAGCGGTGATGGGGACGGCCGCCGTGGGAACGGCAGGATCACCGGCTCCGCGAACGCCGGCTTCGGCATCGGCTTCGCCCATACCACGTTCTTCCACCAAAAGCGCACAAGCGTTGAGAATGTCTTGGGCACTTCCCAAAGTGACACCTTGCTGAACCCGTGTCGCCGCGGTCGATGCCGCACGCCCATTTCGCCGATCGACCAGCCGAACTGCCGGGCGCGACAGAGCATTTCCGAATTGACGAAAAACCCGCTCGTTTCGGGCAGAAGATACGCGAGTGCCTCGCGGCGGAACACCTTCAAAGCGCAATCGACATCGCGGACGCCGGTGCCCAGCAATCTCCGAACGAGCAGATTGTAGCCGCGCGACAGGAATCGCCGTCGCCACGGATCCTGGCGATTGACCCGCCGTCCGACTGCGATTGGATATCGCCGCAGGAGATCGACCAGATCGGCAATGTCCTCCAGGTAAAACTGGCCGTCCGCATCCGTGAAGGCGACCACTTCAAACCGGGCGGCCTCGAAGCCCGTTCGAAGCGACGCTCCATAGCCCAGATTCCCAGGGTGCCGAATGAGCCGCACTTCCGGACGAAAGTCACCGAATTCCGCAACCAAGGTAGCCGTTTCATCCCCGCTGCCGTCATCGACGATGATGATCTCGAATTCGTACCCCAAGCCCGACAGGCTCGCGTAGGCTTCCGCGAGGGCTTCGCCAATGCCCTCGGCCTCATTGAATGCGGGTATGACGAGCGAGACGCGCGTGACTCGGGCCATTCGTCCGACTCCTTCAGACGCCAGTAGCTCCGCCGAGCCGAGGCGGACCAAACTGGTGCTGCTCGGCTCGCGGCACTTACCTCGGGCGGCTCGGGAACATGCCAACGTTGGGCGATTCAGTCAAGCCGGATCGTCGGGCGAAAATACCGGTCCATCGTTGACTTGAACGGCCTCTGGGGGTAACATCCCTCCGGATTCGTCGCTCGCGGACTTCGCAACGGAACTGCTGCCCGCCCGGTTCGCCCACACGTCTTCAAATCCCGAATTGTGGGAGTGCAGTCGCGCCGTCTATGGCATGTGCCCGCCCGGAGCGTTTCCCGGCGGTTAATCGAGTTGTGATCTCCTCACAAGGAGCAGGAAGATGCGGTTCAGTGTGAAGGTGTTTGCAGTGGCCATCATGGCCGCGGTCATTGCCTATCTGGGCAACGCCGTTGCCGCCGAGTCGATGAACATCGAAGACTGCATGAAGTGCCAGAACAAGGCCCGTAAGCAGATTGCAACCGCGGCCAAAAAAGGCAACTGGGACGACGCCGCCAAGTCCTCCAAGAGTTGGCTTACCGCCGCGAACGACATCGGCAAAAACAAGCCGCCCATCGGTGATCCGAAAAGCTGGAAAGAACAAACCACGAAGTATCTCACCAACGTGAAGGCTGTCGATAGCGCCGTCGGCAAGAAAGACGCCTCGGCGCCTGACCAAGGCGCTCGGCACCGTTCGGCCAGTCGTGCGGCGGTTGCCACAGCAAGCATCGCCCGAAGGAATGAGCAACGTCTTCACACATTTCGAGGGCCGCCGACCGATTCGGCGGCCCTTCTCCTTTTCGCGACCATGAACGAGCCACTCAGCCTCATCGATTACGAACGCCAGGCCCGCGACCTGCTGCAACGAACGACCTACGAATACTTCGCCGCGGGCGCCGGTGCCGAGATCACTCTTCGCGAGAACCGCGAAGCCTACGACACGCTCCGCCTGCGGCCGCGAGTGCTGGTCCCCGTTTCCGGACGAAACCAGGAGATCACTCTGCTTGGCCAAACGATTGCGAGCCCGATCCTCGTGGCGCCGATGGCGCTTTCAGAAACTCGCCCACCCGGAAGGCGAACTCGCAACCGCCCGGGCTTGCGCGGCCGCGGGCGCCATTTATGTCGCCAGCACCGTCGCCACCTGCTCGCTCGAAGAAATTGCCGCCGCGAGCGACGGGCCCGAAATGGTTTCAACTCTATGTGTTCAAGGATCGGGGCGTCACTCGCTCGCTGGTCGAACGGGCCGAAGCCGCCGGCTACCATGCGATCGAGATGACTGCCGATGTGCCGGTCATGGGCCGCCGCGAGGCCGACATTCGCAATCACTTCGCGCTGCCCGAAGGCTATTCGGTCAAGAACCTCGAATCGGCCGGGCACGGCTGCATGAACTCCGATGGAACGATAGCGGGCCCGCCCTTTACACGCGGTACCTGTTCGATCCCGACCTGTCCTGGGCCGACGTCGAATGGCTGCGCTCGATCACGAAGTTGCCGATCGTCGTCAAGGGGATCCTGCGTGGCGACGATGCCGTCAAGGCGATCGACCACGGCGCCGCGGGCATCGTCGTCTCCAACCACGGCGGCCGGCAACTCGATACCGTTCTGCCGACGATTCGAGCCTTGCCCGAAGTCGCGGCCGCCGTCGCCGGCCGCAATCCCGTGTCATCATCGACGGGGGCATTCGCAAAGGGATCGATATCGTCAAAGCGCTTGCCCTCGGCGCGAATGCCGTGCAAATCGGCCGGCCAATCCTCTGGGGCCTGGCCGTCGGCGGCGAAGCCGGCGTGACAGCATGTGCTGTCTCTCCTTAGCGACGAACTCGACAACGCCCTCGCCCTCTGCGGCTGCCCGTCGATCGCCCATGTCACCCGCGACCTGGTCGCGTAAGATAATCGCATGTCCGCCGCAACCGAACTGAAACCGACTTCCCTGCGCCGCGAAGGCGATGGCCTCGCCATCGATTGGACCGATGGCGCCAAGACATTCGTTCGCCTGGCAGACGCTCCGCAAGAATTGCCCGTGCGCATCGTGCAACGAAGAGCGGCAGAAGCCGGCCGATCCGTTCAAGTTGCTCAGCGAACGCGAAGTCGCCGCCGGCACTCCGCAGCCCGCGAAGATGTCGCCGCGTGGCCACTACGCCTATCAGATCACCTGGAACGACGGCCACGACACCGGCATCTTCACGCTCGAATTGCTTCGCCATCTCAGCCAACCGCGAACTTGAGGAATTCATGCAACCCGGTCCCGCGAGTATCCCTGCCCTTGAAGGCGTCCGCCACATCATCGCCGTCGCCAGCGGCAAGGGCGGCGTCGGCAAGTCGACTGTCTCCGCCAACCTCGCGCTCGCATTGCACATGCACGGCCAGCGCGTCGGTCTCATGGACGCCGACATTTATGGCCCGAGCATCCCGATGATGATGGGCCTCGGCCACGTCGACCCGCAAACGGCCAACTTCCCGGTCGAAAAATACGGCCTCAAGCTGATGTCGCTCGGCTTCCTGCCCTGACGCCGGCAAGGGGGTTCTGCTACGCGGGCCGATGGTCGCCAAATGGGTCGCCACGTTCCTGACGCAGATCAACTGGGGCGAACTCGATTACCTCATCATCGACCTGCCGCCCGGCACCGGCGACGCGCAACTGACGCTCTGCCAGACTGCCCCGCTCACCGGCGCGATCATCGTCACCACCCCGCAAGACGTGAGCCTGATCGACGCGGTGAAGGCGCTTGAACATGTTCCGCCAGCTCAAGACGCCGGTGCTCGGCGTCATCGAGAACATGAGCTATTTCGTCGGCGACGATGGCAAGCGTTACGAGATCTTCCGCCACGGCGGCGGGCTGAAGCTCGCGGCCGAGTCCGGCGTTCGCTTCCTCGGCAATCTCGCGATCGATCCCCGCGTCGCCGAGTGCGGCGACGCCGGCGAGCCGATCGTCAGCAAATTCGCCGATGCGCCGATCGCCAAAGATTACCTCACGATGGCAACCGCCGTCATGGATGCCGCCGCCAAAGCGGGCAAGGAAGCGTTGCCGGAAGTGCAACTGTAGGTCCCGCGAGCCGAGCGGGACCACCTGGCACCCGCGCGACGCTTCCCATTCAACCGGGTCCAGCCCGGTCCGCCTCGGCTCGGCGGACCAACTGAGGATTGCCGAATGGGCATGGAACGCGTAGTCACATTTGCCGAACCGGGACCACAGTGGCCCGTCATCCGCGAACGTCTGACCACGGCCGGCCACACGGTGCAAATGCGCATGATCGACAACATGCCCGCATTTCCCGACGAAGAACCCGAACCGGGCTGGAAAGAATTGCGCGTCACCCTCGGCCACGGCATGCTCACCCTTCGCCGCCAGCCGGGAGCCATCCACATCATCATCTGGGGCAACGCCGACGAGGCGACGCAACGCGACCAGGAGGCAATCGCCCGATCGCTGGGTTAGAGCGGATTCCTCACCACTGAGGAAAGCAATTTCATTTGATCTTCTCTGTGCTCTCTGTGACTCTGTGGTGAGAAATCCGCTCTAACCCAGCCAGCGTCGAATCGCATGCCGCGCGAAATCCGCCACAACCCCGGCGGGTCCGTATCCCGCTTGCGGCGTAGCGCGCTGCACTCGCCATTGACCAAAACAAACAATCCAAACCAAATCCACCAAGAACGCATACGCCCCCGGATGGTGCTTGCGATAGTAGCGCGCTCGTGAATCAAACCAATACTGCGGCCGCGGCTTCGAGTGCCAGATGTGCCCCGGTGACGCCGGTGCTCTGCCCTTCCAGATGCACCACCCGGCTCGCTGGGACATGCCAGATCGAGTATCCCGCTTCCTTCACCCGCCGGCAGAAATCAGTCTCTTCAAAATAAAGAAAGAATTGATCGTCCATCAGTCCAACGTTCTCGAACACCTCACGGCGAATCATCATGCTCGCCCCGTTCACCCAGTCGCACCGGTGGTTCACGGTTCGCGGCACGATCGGCACGCGAAACCGCTCGAGCGCCCGGCACACCGGCCCAATGCGTATCGTGTCTTCTATCTCTCCCATCAGCGATGGAAATCGGAACGCCGCCGTCTGCGGCTCGCCATTCGGAAACTCCAGCCGCCCGCCCGCGATGCCCGCATCCGGGTGCTTTTCAAGGAAATCGATGAGCGCCGTCGCCGCCCCCGGCCGCACGAGCGTATCCGGGTTCAACAGCCAGATGTAGCCAGGGGGATTGGCTTCGGAGAGCAACTGGCGTATCGCGGCATTGTTGCCAAACGAGAACCCGCCGTTGACATCGAGCGGCAATATCGTCGCCCAGCTCCAACCGTTGTCGGCAATCGCCTTCGAGATCACCGCAACCGAATCGTCGCCGACTCGCATTGTCGACAACGACGACGCGCAACGCCGGCTCGCGTTCCACTTCGCCAACCAGGCTCCGCAGGCAATCAACGACCAGCCCCGCTGTGCGGTAGTTGACAATGACGGCAGCAGTGGAATGCGGCGGATTCAAGTCAGAGACAATCGTAGGATAGGCCTCCGGCCTGTCCGGACAGGCCGGAGGCCTATCCTACGGCTTCGTGAGATATGCAAACAGATCCGCGAGATCCTCCCTCTTCATCCCCTTCAGCAGCCCATCGGGCATGAGCGACTTGCGGCTCGGCAATCGGCTTTCGATGTCCGCCCCGGCGATGCGCTTCGTCTCCGCTGCTCCCGTCTGCACGATCAACGCCTCGGTCGATTCGTAGACCACGATGCCGCTGATCCGCTTGCCGTCCTTCGTGTCAATGTTGCTCACGCGATAGGCCGGGGCGACATCCCGGCTTGGGTTCACAATCGATGTCAACAGGTCATCGCGAGAAGGCGCTTATTCACGCCGGCGAGATCGGGGCCAATCCGCGTGGTGCCGCCGTGGCATGTCTGGCAGCCGCGATCAACGTAAACCTTGCGGCCGCGTTCGATGTCGCCCGCATCCCACTTCACGCCTGGCAGCAATTTGCGAATGGCCTCCTCGTCCTCGCCGGCCGTCGTCAGTTTCTTCGCCTCGGCGGGATGAGTTTTCTCAAACCATGCAAAGACTGGGCGGTACTCGGCGGCGAGCGAACTGGCGTCCGTCTTGTTCTCGATGAATTCGAAGCCTTGTCCCGCTTGCCGGTTGATCAGGTCAATGAGCCGCTTGCGAACCTTGGTTTCCTTCGGCTCGGAGAACGACTGCCGCAGCCGTGCGAGCACCGGCACCAGGTGCTCCGGCGACTGATCGCGTGGCAACTTCTCCAGCGCCGCCAGCGCCACGTTCACCGTTTCGCGATCCGCGATTTCGAGCGCTTCCAAGAACTTCGACCGATCCGCCGGGCTCGGCTTTTCAGCCAAATGCTTGACGAGCCGTTCGCGGATCGCGTGATCGGACCAGCGAGCGCGAAACACGGGGCGAACCTCTTCAGCGGGCAGCCCGGCGAGCAAGTCGATCATTTCGGCCGACAGCGGAAGCTCCGTATTATCGCGCACGGCAGCGAGGAACCGCCTCGCCGCCCGCTTGCGATTCTCGCCAGTCAGTTTGTCGGCAATCAACACATTGCCCGGCCGCACCAGGTCGGGATGAGTGGCAAACAGCGACTGGAGTTCCGGCGACTGGCGGATCAATTCGCCGACCAACTCCGAAAACCGGGCCGGCCAGTTCTGCTTGACCTGCACGTTCCGCTCCGCGAGTTTCTTGTCCAGAGCGACCAGCGCATTAGCGATCGCGGCTGTCTGATCGGCTTGCCACTTCGCGGTCAGCCGAGCGAGAACGGTGAGGTAATGGAAATCGCGCGTCGGATGCGAGCCGTCCGTGATCTGCGCGAGGACTTTCTTCGTCGCCTCCGGCCGATCAGTTTCAAGCATAGCCAGAAGCCGGCTGGCTTCGATGTTCTCACGCGAATCCTTTGATGGGAAATGCGCGAAAATGCTGTCGACGATGGCGTGTGACTCCAGGCGAATGTAGGCGGCCTCCTTTTTGTTCGGATAGCCGATGCTATAGGCGCTGAAACAGTTCTAGCTTGGGTGCCGCGAGATTCCAGTCGCCCAGTGAGAGCATGATGGCCCGCATTGCGTCAAGGCGATCGGCTGGCGATTCGGCCCGTTCCATCGCTTCAAGTGCATCGTGCAAGTAATCGCCAACGTGCTTCTTGCCGGTTCGGTCCGGAGAATTGTGGGCAACGAGCAAGGATGTGACCAGCCGGGGCGAACGCTTCGGTAGTATTCGACGTTCAATTGAGTCCTGCTGTTCCTCGGGAAGCAACGCCAAGACCCACGTTGCCGCCAGCCGTACCCGGTGATCGGGATGTCCGAGGTTTTCGATCAGTATGTCGGCATCGACCGTCAGCGATTTTCGAAGCGGAATCTGACTCTTGAGACTTAACAGGGCGTCCACTCGTACGCGGGGCGATTCGTCTCCCGCAAGTTGCCACAGCCACGAAATGGTTTTCTCTCCGCCATCCGAGCGCAGACGAACGGGCCACACGAGCCCGAACCATCGCCGACTTACTCTGCCGAACGGCATCAATGTAGCTAAATGACCAGGTACCTGGATGCGATCTCCAGAATGTCGATGTGCGCGCAGCCGTCGAACGTCCGTCTCGCGCATCGTCGATGGCAATTGACTGAAAGTCATTCTCGTCCAGTTTCTTCGCCAGCGGCATCCACTTCGCCATCGACCATGCTTCCAGCGGCTGCGGCGCATCGAGTACCCGAAGTACATCGCTTTTCTGCCGTGCCCTCGGAAGGGCCGAATGCTTGCCGTCCACGAGATACTCAATGCGATACACCGCCCCGCGCGTGCCGCGGCCGCCGATGCTGACCAAGAGCGAACCGTCCGGGGCCACGCGGATCGCCGTTGGAGCGAACCCGTTCGTGCCGGTCGGTTCGAGGAAGACTTCGGGTTTGACCGTTCTTGTAGCTGCTCCCTTCGGGAATGAGCGGCAGGTAATAGATCTTGCCGAAGGTCCAGTCGCACAGGAACACGCCGCCGCGGTAATGGGGCGGGAATTGCGTGTGGCGATAACAGCAGACGCCGGTCGGCGACCCGCGGCCCATGTCGGCAAGCATTTCGACCGTGTCCGGGTAGTAATCCGGCCGGGCCAGCGAGCGCATCCAACCGGGCAACCGCCAGCCGTGATGAGCGCCGGGCATCACATGATAAACCCGCGTCGGCGAATACCACGGCAGGCCGTCATCGCGCTCGGTGTCGCTGTCGTAAGTAATGATGTCGCCGTACGGCGTGAAGTCGAAGTCGTACGGATTGCGAAAGCCGTGGGCGATGACTTTAGGCTGGGCGTGTCGCCAGTCCGAAAATCGGATGATCCCGCCTGCGATCGGCGTCGGTATCAGCGGGCTTTTCGATGACTCAGTTGCCCGATTCTGCTTTCGTTTCCGGCAATTGCATAAGGCAGGCCATCCGGACCAGTTTTGATGGAGTGCCCTCCATGTTCCGCGAAAGGAATAGTATCGAGGAGTCCCGAATCATATTCGAGCAACGCTTGGGATCGTGCATTGCGGAGAAACGCCGGATTCTACCGTCCGCGACCGCGTAGAAATCGGCGGGAGAGATCTCGGTTTCAAAATTGAATAGCAACCCCATCGCCCCCGTCTTCGTCTCCGCGATATCGGTCGCCTTGTCCGCCTTGCCGTCGCCATTCGTATCTTCCAATCGACGGATATAGCCAGGACCGGAGACGACGACGCGACCCTTGTCGTCCAGGGCCATCGTGAAGATGTCGTTCGCCAACGTGTGATCGGCCCAGAGCGTCACGCGAAAGCCGGGCGGGACCTTGAGGCCGAGGTCGTCGGCATGAAGAGGCAATGTGATGAACAGTAGAATCAGGGGCACAAGTCGCATGTGCCGATCTCCGCGACCTTTGGGAAGTAGGTCCGCCGAGCCGAGGCGGACCCGGCGGCGCCCCGTCTGAAGGAAGTAGGTCCGCCGAGCCGAGGCGGACCCGGCGGCACCCCGTATGGAGTTGCGGGCGTCTCGTGGGAGCCGCCCGGTCCGCCTCGGCTCGGCGGACCTACTGAAGCCGCATCTTACCGTTTCGCTGCGCGTTCCGCGAGAGATCACTCCCTATAATCCGTAAGAAGCTTGGCAACCGCGGAGAAGCGAATGGCGAACGAGTTCGTGCTGGGTCTGGTGCAAATGCAATGTGCGACCGAGGCCGCTGCCGAACATGGAGAAGGCCGTCGCGCAGATTCACGCGGCCGCCAAACGCGGGGCGCAGATCGTCGTTCTGCCTGAGCTGTTTCTTTCGCACTACTTCTGCAACACGCACGACCTGAAGCTGTTTGATCTCGCCGAGCCGATTCCCGGTCCGCGAACGGAGATCCTTATCGAAGGCCGCCAAGCAAGCGGGCGTCGTCGTGGTCGCCTCGCTGTTCGAGCAGAAGATGGTCGGCCTGTGCCACAACACGGCCGTCGTGTTCGATGCCGATGGATCGATGCTCGGCATCTATCGCAAGATGCACATCCCGCACGATCCGCTTGTTCTTCGAGAAGTATTACTTCCGGCCCGGCGATCTCGGCTTCAAAGTCTTCGACACGCGGTTCGGCAAAGTCGGCACGCTCGTCTGCTGGGATCAGTGGTTCCCGGAAGGCGCTCGGCTCACGGCTCTCAAGGGCGCCGAAGTGCTCGTCTATCCAACGGCCATCGGCTGGCATCCGCGCGAAAAGGCCGAGTTCGGCAAGCAACAACACGACGCCTGGGAGACGATCCAGCGCAGCCATGCCATTGCGAACGGACTTTATGTCGCCGCCGTGAATCGAGTTGGCTTCGAGCCCTCTCCAACTGGAGAGGGGCTGGAATTCTGGGGGGCATCGTTTGTCGCCGATCCGTTTGGCGTCGTGATGGCGCGTGGATCGCACACGGACGAGGAGCTATTAATTGTCCCGTGCTCCCGCGAGCGGATGACCGATGTTCGCCGTAATTGGCCGTTCTTCCGCGATCGGCGGACGGATGCGTACGGGGCGATCACCCAGGAGGCGAGCTGAACCGCCGAAGCCAGGTTCGGGTGGGCCGTGAAAAGAAACGACGCCCGTCGGGATTCGTTGCATGACTGCAGCGCAATGAATCACCCGCTTATGCGACAATGAGTTATGGCCAAACTGCCCCAAAATGGATTGCAGGGCTCCTGTCCGGGGGTTGCAGCGCAATCCATTCTGTGTGTGAGTGCGAGTGAAACACGGAAATGAGTGAATCGACCGCATCTGAACACAACGTCACCGGCCACGATTACGGTCAGCGGTCGCACTTCACCTATTCCGGCCCGCCGATCATCGACTTTCACGCTCACGTGACGATGACTTCGCCCGAGGACAAGGCCGCCGGTCCGGCGGGTGGCTGGGGCGACAAGGGCACCAGCGATTCGGCGGCGATGATGCTCGACGTGGCGGCCGAGTTCGGCATTTCGCAAGTCGGTGAGCATGTGCCCGCCGCAGGACATTGCCCCGTTGCGGGCCAGGCTCGGCAACCGCCTGCTCTTCAACGGCATGATCAACAAGAAGCCGGACGAGCCGGACGACGCCGCCTATCGCAACCTCGAACAGTTCCTCGAAGCCGGTATCAAGGTAGTCAAGCTCTGGTCGGCGCCGCGAGGCCGCGAGCGGGGGCTGGTCGTTGATGCTCCGTGGCGGATCGAAGGCGCTGAAGCCGGGCCTGGAATGCGGGGATTCGGCTGGCCATGGTCCACGTGGGCGATCCGGATGTCTGGTGGACGCACACCTACAAGGACACGGCGAAATTCGGCACCAAGCCGGAGCAGTACGAGCCATTCTTGCGCATGGTGGAAATGTTCCCGGAGTTCACCTGGATTGGCGCTCACATGGGCGGCGACCCGGAGCATCCGGATCACTTGGAGGCGATGCTCGAACGCTGTCCGAATCTTCATTTCGACACTAGTGCGACCAAGTGGCAAGTTCGGGAAGTTTCTCCGCGTGGGGAAGCAATTCGGTCGCTGATCATCCGTCATCCCGACGCGATTCCTCTTCGGAAGTGATCTGGTAACGCGGCACGGGCTAACGCGCGAGCACTACGTTAGCCGATATTGGTGTCAACGCACGCTGTGGGAAAGCACGTGGACTGGGCCGAGTCCCATCGCGGACCCGGACTACACAGCCGACGCAAGTGGCGCAGCCACGCCGACTTTGCGTGGGCTCGGACTGCCGGCGGACGTGCTTCGAAAGGTCTATGTCGAGAACTCAAGCCGCCTACTGAGTCTGGGCGGATAGGATAAGAGGCAAGTGGGACGGATTTGCAATCCGTCCCGAGTGCAGCGACCGATTGCAAATCCGTCCCACTTGATAACCATGCCGTCGAGGGAGATTGGATGTGATAATCACAGTGCGCGACGTCGCGGCATGGGTCGAAGGGGAAGTCGTCGGCGACCCCGCTGGCATTGTGCGGGCGGCCAAGCCGCTCAGCGATGCCCCGGGGCGGAAGACATCACTGTCGTCCTCGACGAAAAGTTCCTGTCCCAATTCCACGCTTCGCAAGCCGGTGCCGCGGTCGTTGATCAATCGGTTCCGCTCAATGGCAAGACGCTCGTGCGGGTCAAGGACCCGCTGATGGCGTTCGTCACCATCGTTCAACGGCATGCATGGCAGTCCGGTTCCAACCTGGTTCCGGCATCCATCCGACGGCGGTCATCCATCCAACCGCGAGCATCGGCCCGGATGCACGGATTGGCCCGCATCGTCACCATTGGCGAAGGAACGGTGATTGGCGAGCGCTGCCAGTTGCAGCCCGGGGTGACGATTGGCCATCACTGCACGATTAGGCGACGACGTGTCGCTCGGGCCGCAGGTAGTCGATCTACGATCGTTGCATAATCGGCAATCGAGTGATCATGCATGCGCAACGCGGTGATCGGGGCCGATGGCTTCGGGTTCCGCATGGTGCAAGGCCGACACGTCAAGGTGCCGCAAGTCGGCAATGTCGAGATTGGCGACGACGTCGAGATCGGCGCCTGCACAACGATCGATCGGGCGACCTTCGGCACGACGCGGATCGGCGCCGGCACCAAGATCGACAATCACGTGCAGATCGCGCACAACTGCCAGATCGGCAAGCACAACGTTTTCGCGGCACTAGTGGGCATTGCCGGCTCCGTGACGACCGGCGATTACGTGGTCATGGGCGGCCAGGTCGGCATCGCGGATCATTGCCGAATTGGCGATCGCGCCATGCTCGGGGCGAAGTGCGGCATTCACAAAGACGTGCCGGCCGATGCTGAAGATGCTCGGCGCGCCGGCGACTCCCGCCGCCGAGCAACTGCGCATCATGATGAGCATGGAAAAGCTGCCGAAGATGTGGAAGGATCTGCGCGAGATCAAGAAGCACCTGGGGCTCGCGGACCTGTGATCGATTCCCCGGAGCCAATCGGCCTGATCGCCGGCTGGGGCCGGCTGCCGGTGTTGATCGCCGAAAAGGCGAAGTCGCTTGGAATTCCCGGTGGTCTGCGTCGGCATTCGCGGCATGGCCGATCGGGCGGCCCTGGAACCCTACTGCCGGCGATTTTTCTGGACGCGTCTGGCCGCCTTGAATCGGCCGGTGCGCTGTTTCAAGCGCGAAGGCGTCCGCCGCTGGACGATGGCGGGCAAAGTCTTCAAGGTCAAGCTATTCTCCGCGAGCCGCTGGTTTACATTGCTGCCCGATTGGCGGATGATTCGCTTCTACTTCTTCCGCAAGCGTTCCGACAATGCGGATGACACGCTCACACTCGCTCTGATCGACGAATACGCTCGCGATGGTCTTGATGTGCACATCCGCCTTGGAACTTTGCCCGGAGTTGCTCGTGCGTCCCGGTTTGTTGACCCGCCGCCCGCCGACATCTCGGGAGGAAGCGGATATCGAATATGGTTGGCATCTGGCCAAGGAGATGGGCCGGCTGGATGTTGGCCAGAGCGTCGCCGTGCGCGAGCGCGCCGTGCTCGCGGTCGAGGCGATCGAGGGCACGGATGCCGCCATTCGCCGAGCCGGCGACCTTTGTCCCGGCGGCGGGTTCGTCGTGGTCAAGGTCGCGAAGCCGCAGCAAGACATGCGCTTCGATGTGCCCACAATTGGGCCATCGACGATCGAGTCGATCCAGAAAGCCGGCGGAAAGGTGTTGGCCATCGAAGCCGACAAGACGATCCTGATCGACGAGCGGGACACGATTCGCCTGGCCGATGATGCGGGGATTACCATCGTGGCCCGCTGATTAGCCCACCCAACTCGCGTCGGCAAAAGTGTAGCTCACCTGTTCGTGCGGCCCAAACCAAAGAGCGATTTCCGCGGCTGCGTTCTCGGCGCTATCGCTGCCGTGGATGAGGTTGTTCTGCACGCTGAGTGCGTAATCGCCGCGAATCGTGCCGGGCGGCGCCTTGGCGCCATCGGTAACGCCCATGAGGTTGCGGCAGACTGCGACGGCCTCGCGGCCTTCCAGGATGATCGCCACCGTCGGCCCGCTGGTCAGAAACTGCAATAGGGATTCGTAAAACGGCTTGCCCTTGTGAACCGCATAGTGCCGTTCCGCGAGCGAGCGATCGGCGTGTACCAGTTTCATGGCCGCCAGGCGCAAACCCTTTTGCTCGAATCGCTGGAGGATGCTGCCGACGAGTCGCCGTTGAACAGCATCGGGTTTGAGGAGAATCAGGGTCTTTTGCATGACGATGGCGGGTTTGTATTTCGGGGTGCGTCTTCGTTTCATCGTGTGAACTCGGAGGGGGGTTGTCCAGTCCTTTGTCAAGTGGCGAAGGCGGGAGAAGCGTTTTCGGTTGTTCCGGCGAATCGCGAACTGTGCGTTGTTAGCGACGTGTCAATGGTGTCGATCGGAAAGCCCGAAGCCGATGAATGGGTGGGATTGATTGTGATGGAGAGTGGTCATGCGCTTATCTTGCCGGCTTATCTGCGCACTCGCGGTCTCACTAGGCTCAATCGCCACGGCGCGAGCCCAGACGATTCTCCTTGCCGAATCGCCGCGCGAAGGCGATTGCTTCCGCATCACCGCGGAGACGACGCTCACAGGTTCGCTCAAGGTGACGCGCGACGGCAAGCATGCTTCGGTCAAAGTGACCGCGAAAAACGACCACCAGTTCCTCGAACGTGTTCTCGTCGTGCAGAAAGGGCTGGTGCGAAAGACGGCTCGGCACTACGTCAACGCCGTATCCCGTGCGACGTTGGACAACGCGAAAATGGAACGCACTCTATCCGCCGACCGCCGATTCATCGTCGCGCAGCGAACCGGCGACTCCCTGTTCACCTATTCGCCCGCTGGCCCGCTGACGCAAGTCGAGCGCGAAGTGACTTCCGAGCATTTTGAAACCCTGCATCTCGCCGCGTTGTTGCCAGGTAAAGAGGTCAAGATCGGCGATAGCTGGAAGCTCGACAGCGAAATCACCCAGTCGCTGTGCCTGTTCGACGGACTCATTTCGCACAGCTTAACGGCGACGCTCAAACAAGCCGATTCCGCAATGGCAATCATCGCCATCAACGGGACCGCCAAAGGGCTTGAAAATGGCGCCATGGCCAACTTGACCGTTGCGGCCACGGTGTGGTTCGATCGGGGGAAGAAGCGAATTGTCGCGGTCAATTGGAAGCAAAAGGACGTACGCGACCAGGGACCGGTATCTCCGGCGGCGGAGCTTGAATCCACAACGATTGTAAAACGAGAGCCGCTCGAGCAGCAGCCGAACGAGTTGAATACGACCGTTCTCGCCTCCGTGCCGACAACGAATGACCCGCCGGCAACGATGCAGAACCTGATCTATCGAGATCCACGCAGCCGGTTCCAGCTTCTCTACCCCCGCGACTGGCATCTCGTGGGCCAAACGGATTTTCATCTCATCATGCGCCTCCTCGACCGGGGAGACTTCGTGGCGCAGGCGACGCTAACGTGCTGGAAGAACGCCGGCGCCGCCAAGCACATGGCGCCTTCGGAATTTGAAAAGACGGTCGCCGAAGGGACCGGCTGGAAAATGGAACAGGTTCTGGAACGGGTCGAAATTCCGACCGACGGCGGCCGCTGGGTTTACCGCGTGGCGGCCCGCGGCGAACTCGACGGGATCAAGGTGATTCAGAATTTCTATTTGGTCGCCGCGCCCGAGCGGGGATCAAATGATCGTGACGTTCACGATGAAGCCGAACGCCGCCGAACGCATCGGCACTCGCGACCTGGCGATCGTGAACGCCATCGATTTTCCCAAGAAGTAGGATTGTCACGTGGGATCGGCCTGACCAACCGACTCCTACTCCACGGTGACGCTTTTTGCCAAGTTGCGCGGCTTGTCGACGTCGCAGTTGCGAAGGACGGCAACGTGATATGCGAATAGTTGCAGCGGGATCACGGTGACAATTGGCTGCAAGTATTCGGGCACGTCCGGTACGAAGATCACTTCGTCGGCTCGGTCGGAAACGTAATCCGCGGCGCGCGCGTCGCCTTCGCTGGCAATGGCGATCACGGGACCGCGGCGAGCCTTGACCTCTTCCAGGTTGCTCATCACCTTGTCGAAGACCGAACCGCGCGGAGTCAAGAAGATCGAAGGCGTATTCGCATCGACCAGCGCGATCGGCCCGTGCTTCATCTCCGCGGCGGGATATCCCTCTGCGTGGATATAGCTGATTTCTTTCAATTTGAGAGCGCCCTCTAACGCTACCGGGTACATGTACTGTCGACCCATGAAGAGCATGTTCGAGGCGCGGTGGTATTTCTCGGCGATTCTCCGGACTTCGTCGTTACATTGAAGCGCACGCGCGACGGCGTCCGGAAGGGCTTGCAATTCTTCGATCATCCGCCCGCCTTGCAGGCTCGATAGATGACGAATCCGGCCGAAGAACAGGGCGAGCATGGCGAGAACGGTGACCTGCGATGTAAACGCCTTCGTGCTCGCCACGCCCACCTCGGGCCCGGCATGCAAGTACACTCCGCCGTCCGCCTCGCGAGCAATCGTGCTTCCGACCACGTTGCAAATCGCAAGTGCCCGGTGTCCCTTTCGCTTCGATTCACGAAGGGCGGCCAATGTGTCGGCCGTCTCGCCGGACTGGGTGATTGCGATCACGATGGTGTTCTGATCGATCGGCGGATTGCGATAGCGAAATTCGCTTGCATATTCGACCTCCACCGGCATTCGGGCGTATTCTTCGAATAGGTATTCGCCGACAATGCCTGCGTGGTAGCTCGTTCCGCATGCCGTCAGAATGATTCGCTCGGCATGCCGAATTTGGTGGGCGTCCAAATTCAGTCCGCCGAAGTGAGCGGTGGCATCGGACTCATCGAGCCGGCCGCGCATCGCCGCGGCAATCGTTTCCGGCTGCTCAAAGATCTCCTTGAGCATATGGTGCGAAAAGCCACCCTTGTCGCTGTCGCCTGTGTCCCACTCAAACGATTGAACTGCAGCCATCACTCGAGCATCCGCGTCGTCGTAGATGTGGAATTCGTCGGAGGTGAGGACGCACATCTGGCGATCTTCAAGGTAGACCACTTTTTGCGTGTGGCCGATTAATGCCGAAGGGTCGGATGCCAGGAAGTGCTCATCGACGCCGACGCCCACGACTAGCGGACTGCCCAGGCGGGCGCCGACGACCATGTCCGGATTCTGCGCACAGACAACCGCGAGCCCATATGTCCCTTTGAGCAACTTGAGGACCTTGCGAACCGCCGCGACGAGATCGCCATCCAGGTTTTGGGCGATCAACTGGGCGACCACCTCGGTGTCCGTCTGGCTGTTGAAGACAACGCCCTCGGATTCCAGTTGTCGTTTCAGGATCGCATAGTTTTCGATTACGCCGTTATGAACAACCGCCACCTGCCCGGTTCCGCTGCCCGCGACGTGCGGGTGAGCGTTGCCGTCGGTGGCCGCCCCATGCGTCGCCCAGCGCGTATGACTAATGCCGATGCACCCGGGAGCCGGCTGCATTTTCAAGAATGAGGACAAGTCGCCAACTCGGCCCGCCTTCTTCCGCAGATGAAGCCGGCTGCCCGTCACCGTGGCCAGGCCCGCGCTGTCGTAGCCCCGGTACTCGAGCCGGCGCAGACCGCCGACCAGGATCGGTTCCGCTTCCCGGCCGCCCACGTAGCCTACGATTCCACACATGAAACACCCCTCACATAAAACGTCCGACCAAGAACGAGTGACTATACGGCATCGACGTTCAACGGGGAAGTCCCAATCGAACAATCGTTCAAACGCCGAGATAGGAGAGGATTTGCGAACGAAGTCAATCAGCCCATGATACGACGAAATTCTTCAAAGAGGTAGCTGCTATCGTGTGGCCCGGCCGACGCCTCCGGGTGATACTGCACGCTGAAGATTGGCAATTTCGTGTGCCGCATTCCTTCGAGGGTGCGGTCGTTGAGATTGATATGCGTCAATTCGACGTCGCGCGACAGGCTGTTAATTTCGACGGCAAAGCCGTGATTTTGCGTGGTGATCTCGACCTTGCCAGTGCGCTGATTGAGTACCGGATGATTCGCGCCTCGATGACCGAACTTGAGTTTGTACGTTTTTCCGCCCATGGCGAGGCCAAGCAACTGGTGGCCCAGGCAAATCCCAAAGATTGGCCGCTTGCCGAGCAACTCTTTCACGGTTTGGATTGCGTACCCGACAGCGGCAGGGATCCCCCGGACCATTCGAAAGAAAGATGCCATCCGCCTTATGCGCGAGGATGTCGGATGACTTCGCGGTTCCGGGCAAAACCGTGACCTTGCAACCGGATTGGACAAGGCACCGGGGGATGTTCCACTTCATGCCGAAATCGATCGCCACGACGTGGCAACTCGGGGCATGGGCCGGCAGCATCGATTGCGCTAGCGGCGTCAGACCGGCCTGCTCCCATTCGTATGCGCCTGCCGGCACAACTTCGCGAACCAAGTCGCTGCCTTCCATTCCATGAAGTTTGCGGGCCCTGCTGACCAGCGACACATCATTCGAGTCGGACGTGGATAAGACGCCCATCATGGCGCCACGGACTCGAAGTCGCCGCACCAGAGCCCGGGTATCAATCCCCTCGATGCCGACGATTCCATTCGAGGCGAGATACGAGTTGAGATCGGTTCTCGGAGCGAAAATTGCTCGGGTATCGGGCGTTCTCGCGGACGATGAACCCGGCCACATGCGGCTTACTGGATTCCCGATCTTCGGCCGTAACTCCGTAGTTGCCGATCAACGGGTAGGTCATCGCAACGATCTGGCCCTGGTACGACGGATCGGTGAGCACTTCCTGATAACCGGTCATGCTGGTATTGAAGACGACTTCGCCGGTGGTTTCGCCAGCGGCGCCGAATCCCCGGCCCGTGTAAACTGTCCCGTCCTCGAGTGCGAGCTTCGCCGTCGCCATTCGCGTCTTGTACCCTCATGGATTGATTCAGCTTTAGACTAGAAATCCAGCGACCCCCCGAATAGCTGGGCGGGTTCGCCGATTAGATGAAACTCGGAGCAAAACGGATTCCATCAACGTGTTCGAAACTCAATTCCAGATCGCCAAAGGTGATGATCTGCTGACTTCGCCCGGCATTGGGGAAGAAATGCTCAATCAGGGCTCGGACGGCATCGGACGAAATGTAATAGTAATTGAATTTCCCATCGCGTTCGTAATCCACCAGTCGGGAATGCTTCAGCTGCGTCAGATGGTGACTGACAGCGGGTTGCGATTCGCCGAGTTCCTCGCAAATCTTCGTGACGTTGAGCCTGCCTTCCCGCATGAGGATCCGCAGGATCTGCAACCGATTCTCGTCGGCAAGGCTCTTGAAAATCTCGGCCATCTCCTTGTTGGTCCTATCATGAGCCGCTTTGGCAGACTTGCGGGACTTCAAATGCGCCGTCTTCATGCGAAAACTCCATGGGTGGCTCGCCGACGCTGGGCGCTTTGAGCGATTGATTCGCTGGCTGCGGCTCCGAAAAGGAGACCGCGAGGCGACGGATTCGTACATCCACTCATGTTCATCCGTTCGCCCGTTGGTGATAGCGTACATTACACGGCCGGGATCGACCGTCAAACTTTTTTCCGATCGCACGCTCGATCCGCTCTCTTGCGAGTTTAATGAGATACCGCAACCTTCACGAATGTGTGCACGACCTGGAACGAACTGGACAGTTGGTCCGCGTCGACTGCGAACTCGATCCGCATCTGGAAGTCGCCGAGGTTCAACGGCGGCTGTATCGCAATCGCGGTCCGGCAGTGTTGTTCACCCGTGTTAAGGGCACGGCGTTTCCAATCCTGGGCAATCTCTTCGGAACACTCGACCGCGCACGATACTTATTCCGCGATACGTTGGACCTAGTCCAACAACTGATTCAAGTGAAAATTGATCCTCGTGAATTGCTGCGGCGGCCCTGGCGACATCTTCGGACCGCGAAAGCAGCGCTCAGCATGATTCCCAAGCGTGTTGGCGGCGGTCCCGTATTTGGGCGCGAAACGACCGTCCGTAATCTTCCTCAGCTGGTCAATTGGCCGGACGATGGCGGACCGTTTATCACTCTTCCGCTTGTCTACACCGAAGACCCAGACCGGGCGGGCTGGCGCAATTCCAATCTGGGCATGTATCGAGTCCAACTGTCCGGCAACGATTATGCACTCGATGCGGAGGTGGGTCTGCATTACCAGATCCATCGGGGCATTGGCGTGCATCACGCCGCGGCCATTCGTCGCGGCGAACCGTTGAGAGTGAATATTACCGTCGGCGGCTCGCCGGCACTGATGCTTGCCGCTGTCATGCCATTGCCTGAGGGAATGCCAGAGTTGTTATTTGCGGGTGCGCTCGGTGGGCGACGCGTGCGACTGGCCTCTCCCGACCGGTCGGTGGGTTGGCCGCCCGTTCCGGTCGACACGGACTTTTGCATCTGCGGCACGATCGACACATCGCAAACCAAACCCGAGGGGCCTTTTGGCGACCACCTCGGGTACTACAGTCTGCGGCATGAATTTCCCGTGATGCGCATCTGGAAAGTCTTCCATCGAAAGAATGCGATTTGGCCGTGCACCGTCGTGGGCCGGCCGCCCCAGGAAGACACCACCCTCGGTCAATTGATTCATGAAATCACTGGACCGATCATTCCAACCGTGATTCCCGGCGTCCATGCCGTCCACGCGGTCGACGCGGCCGGCGTTCATCCGTTGCTGTTAGCAATCGGAAGCGAGCGCTACGTCCCCTACGCCTCCGAGCGGCGGCCGCGGGAGTTGTTGACTCAGGCAAATGCCATTCTGGGGCAGGGGCAGCTTTCGCTCGCGAAATACGTGTTGATTGCCGCTCGAGAAGACGATCCGCACCTGAACGTTCACGATGTGCCCGGCTTCTTTCGTCACATTTTCG
This sequence comes from uncultured Gemmataceae bacterium, assembly GCA_963773845.1. GTDB lineage: Bacteria > Planctomycetota > Planctomycetia > Gemmatales > Gemmataceae > SIAJ01. Next base: position 52,723 of record CAVZCU010000008.1, on the reverse strand, counting down.
AGCGGGTAGACCTTCAATCCGACTTGCACTTCCAGACTCGGACGACAATCGACACTCTCGACTACTCGGCCGGAATGGGGTTGAATGCCGGCTCCAAGCTGATCATCGGGGTGGCCGGCTCGCGCCGGCGAGTTCTCGGTACGAAGCTGCCGACTGGATTGACCGATGTTGATGGCTTTATGGATGCTCGGCTCGTGTTACCTGGGATCATCGCCATTCGGGGCCCGAAGGCCGATTGTCGACGCGAAGATGGTGAATACGATCCCGCAATGGTGCGTCTGTGCGGTTCGCTGTCGCTGACCGACGAATTCCCGCTCGTTGTGGTCGTCGACAATAGCGAATTCGTTGCTCGTTCGCTCGAAAACTGGCTCTGGGTGACTTTTACTCGGTCCGATCCGGCGAGCGACATTTATGGCGCGGGCGCATCCACGTTTCGCAAGCACTGGGGATGCGCTGGGCCATTGATAATTGATGCACGACTCAAACCGCATCATGCGGCCCCGCTGGAAGAAGACCCGGCGGTGACGAAACGAATTGATTCGCTAGCGGCTCCAAACGGTCCGCTTCACGGCCTCATTTAGGCAAACCGGCAACATCAGTTGCCAGTGGAATCGCTTGCTTCTTGGTTTGGTCGGAATCTCATCCGAGCAACGCCTTGACCGGCCTGCCCTCGGCGAATTTCACCGTTCGCCCGATCGAAGTTTGCACGAGTTTTTCCGGATCGATGCCGACTGCGGTCAACACTGTGGCATGCAAGTCGCCAACCGTAACGGGATCGACCGGATCGCCCTTTCCCTCTGGGTCGGTCTTGCCGACAACAGCGCCGCGACGAATTCCGCCGCCGGCAAGCGCCACACTAAATCCCTTTGGCCAGTGATCGCGACCGCCGGCGGCATTCATGGCTGGCGTACGGCCAAACTCTCCGCAACACAGGACGATTGTCTTGTCGAAGAGCTTACGGTCCCGCAAGTCCTTCACCAATGCGCTGAATGCAGGATCCAGAATCTCCAACTGCTTGGCGTGTTGACTGTGATTGTTCGCGTGCGTGTCCCAACCGGAGAGCGTCACCTCCACGCAACGAACGCCCACTTCGATGAGTCGTCGGGCTGCCAGACATCCGCGGCCGAATGGTGTGTCCCCATACGATTTCCGAACGGCCGCCGGCTCGAGTGAAACATTGAATGCCTTCAATTGCTCCGAACTCATCATGCGCTTTGCACCCGCCACGGTCTCACGGTGCAACGTCGATTTCACCCGCTTTTCGCGACCGCGAGCAAATGCTTTCTCGACCACATCAAGATGCTTGAGTCGTTGCTCGTCGCGGTTTGCAGGAAGGAATGACTGTGTGTCGGGCACCGGCCCAGCGGGGTCGTCCATGCGGAACGCGTCGTATTGATCGCCCAAAAATCCGCCTCGGGCCGGCCATTGGCCCGGCAAAATACTGACGTGCCGTGGAATATCGACACCGACGGAGGGCAATTCATGGCAGCAGATCGCCCCGATGGAGGGATGGACGACTGTCGGATCGGGGCGAAAGCCGGTTTTCATCGTGTATGTGCCACGCTCGTGATCGCCTTCCTTGCTTACCATGGAACGAATCAACGACACGGACTGCATTTCTTCAGCGAGGCGGCCAAAGCCGGGAGCGAGTTCCACTTCCTTGACGGCTGTCTGGATTGCTCCCGTACCCGCGGCGATCTCAGTCCCCGGATGCGGATCGAAGGTTTCCAATTGGCTTGGTCCGCCTTGGAGCCAGAGCACGATGATCGACGTCGCGGGTTCGTGCGTCTTTTCGGCGGCGCGAGCCAACCAATGCCCGACGGGGGTCAGCCAGGAAACACCGGCGAGACCGGCAAGTTTGAGGAAGGACCGGCGATCGCGCATCAATGATTCCATGAGAACTCCGTCGAGTTGATCAGCGCCCAGTAGATGTCCCCGAGCTTGTCGGCCTTGCTCATGGACTTGTCGGCGAGAATCGATTCGAAGTAGGCCGCCTCTTCCGGCGTGGGCCGGCGCGAGAGGACCGCCAGATACGCGACTTCGATTGCCTTGGGATCATTCGGAGCAATGGTCGCGATTCGCGATGTCGCGCTCACCGGACTCGGGGAGATTCGATCGCGGACCACCTCGCCATTCATGAGCAATAGTCGCTGCGGAATTGTGCCGCCGCGCCCGTCAAACTCGTCCTCGCCCGTGTCGCCATAACGCTTGACAAATTCGCGCTGTTGGTTCTGCCGCACGAGACGAATGAGGATGTGCGTCTCGGCGTCGATTGTCGCAATCGACGCGGATTGCACCACACTGCCCGCCACCTGCTCGGGACGCAATCGAGTCAGCGGGAATACGGCCCATGTCTTTTCGTCGGCCTCGTTGACATCGTGATCGCTGGCGCTGTCGAGTTGGAAGACTTGCGACGAAGCGATGACGCGAATGAGCCTGCGAAGGTCGAATTGATGCGAAGCAAAATCCTCGGCGAGGATTTGCAGGGTTGGCGGGCTCGGCGCCGCGGGATCGAGATTGTCGACGGGCTCGACCAGCGGCTTGCCGCACATCAGCGCCCAGACGCGGTTGACCGTGGCTCGTGCGAAGTAGGGGTTCTTTGGGTCTGTGATCCACCGCGCTAATCGCTCGCGGCGACTGCCGGTATCGGGCAACAACTCGGGTGCGAAGGGCACGCGCGGCTCAATCACTTTCTTTCGCTTCTCGTATTTGTCCTCGGCCTCGAACTGGCCATCGCCGTCGCGGATGCCCGTGAAGCCGACCTGAGTCTGCCCGAAAAAGGCGGCGAGCCCCTGGAAGTCCGATTGCTGCCACTGGGCGAACGGATGATTGTGACACTGGGCGCAGTCGAGACGTAGTCCGAGAAATGCGCGTGTCACCCGGCCGGCCAATCGAATCGGATCAGGCTGGTTCTTATTGTCCTGCTGCACGGTTACACTGACGAAGTTCGTGGCCGGGTGATCGGTCCAAAGCCCCTCCCCCGCGATCAACTCGCGGACCATCTGGTCGTAAGGACGATTCGCGGCAACCTGTTGGCTGAGCCAGGTCACAAAGCGGCGGCGACGAAATAGAACAAACGGCCCGTCCTCCGTTCCCACATAGGATCGCGCTAATCGTTCGCCCAAGTAATCGTGAAAGCGACTATCGGCAAGAACGTGATCTATCCACCACGGCATCCGCTGATCCGACGGAAGAGCTTCAAACTGTCGGATTTCTTCGAGTGAGGGAATCGTTCCCATTAATCCTTGCGATAAACGACGAGCTTGGATTAATTCCGGCGCTGGCTCGGCGGGAGTCAATCCTTCGGAATCCCACTGTTGACGAAAACTACCGTTCACTCGTTCCACCGCGTCGCGGAAGTCCGGTTCGTGGTAGACTGGAGCGTCGTAGTGAGTGATCCGGGCGGGCCGGCTTGGGGGAACGATATTCGCGGCCAAGACGGCGAGGCCGCCGCCCACAATCAGGAAGAACAGGAGATTTCGCGCCCACACCACGATTCGACCCTCGGTCCAAGTGTCTGAACTATCCTACCACAGTTCGTCGCCAGCGGTTTCATCGACTTCGGGCCGTGCCGAGCGAAACTCAATCGTTCGCGGCAGGTATCGTTATTATGAATCGACCAATTGACCCGCCGCCGCTGCCCGTCTTCCCGCCGCCATTGCCAAGCTCGCTGGTTGCAAATCGACCGTTGGCGCTCGCCGAGCCGAGTCGCGTGCCCCTGGGTGAATCGGTTTCGCTTCCGCCGCCATTGCCAAGCCAGTACGACTGGGATCGCACTCCACCGCCGCTGCCCCGCCATCGCTCGCGCAATGAGTTCCAACTGCTGTTCGCGGGAATCGAGTGGATCTTTGGACTGTTTTGCTTGATCGGCGCACTCGCGATCTTGGCCGCACTTCCCGTCCTCCAGTTCTTGAGCCTGGGCTATTTGTTGGAGGCTGGCGGACGGGTGGCGAAGTCGGGACGATTCCGTGATGGGTTCATCGGCATCCGCGCCATTGCTCGCGTCGGCGGCATTGTGCTGGCAAGCTGGCTATTCTTGTGGCCGATCCGATTTCTCGCGGACTTTGTGCAATCGGCGACGATTATCGATCCGGGCGGGAAGGCGGCTACCGGTTGGCAACTAGGCCTCTATGCGGCGATGGCCTTGGTTTTCGCCCATATCACGCTGGCATGCGCTCGCGGCGGCAAGTTGCGTTACTTCCTCTGGCCGTTCAATTTCATTTGGCTCGTCCGCCGACTTTTTCGCGGCGGGTATTATGCCGAAGCTCGTGATTCGGTGTGGGACTTCACAATGTCCCTTCGCTTACCCCATTATTTCTGGCTCGGACTCCGAGGATTTGCCGCCGGCTTCGCGTGGTTGGCGATTCCCGTATCGCTCCTTGCCCTTGGCCATTCCAAACTCCCCGCTGCGCCCTTGATCGGATTCGTCGGAGGCGTGCTGCTTGCAATGGTGTTGCTCTACTTACCGTTCTTGCAACTCCGGCTGGCGGCGACCGGCCGATTCCTCGAAGGCTTTAATGTCCTAGCCGTGCGTCGTCAGTTCCGCTGCGCGCCTGGGCCTTTGCCACGTCATTCGTGGTGACATTGCTGTTTGCGCTGCCGCTGTATCTGTTCAAGATCGAGATTGTTCCCGAGGAAGCAGCCTGGCTTCCAGGCTTGATCTTTATCGCCTTCATTTTTCCTGCCAGGTTGTTGACCGGATGGTCAATGGGACGAGCCGCGAAGAGGCGGGTACCGCGACACTGGTTCTTCCGTTGGACGGGTCGTTTGCCGCTGATTCCCGCGGCTGGGTTTTACGTTGTGATCGTATTCTTCACGCAATACACGAGCTGGAACGGAGTCTGGAGTCTTTACGAACAGCACGCGTTCTTGTTGCCAGTGCCGTTCTTCGAAATGTGATTTCGCTCAATCGGCGGCCGGGGCCAAATCGAGCCAGAACCGGGTCGGTTGCAGTTGCCTTGTCCGACTAGATATCGGTTTTGTTAGCAGGAAGTCGACTGCACCATCGGAACCGCCTTATAACCATTGGGGACAAAACCGACCGCTCGCCTTGGTTGCTTGCTCAAGCCGCACCCCCGGCCTTGTGCCCTCACTTCAACTTGATGTCCCATCTTTCGGCAATCTGGACGGCCTCGTCAGCCGCCCGTGTGGTTGGGTATGCTTTAAGCACTTTTGCAATCGCATCAGCAAGTTGCTTCAACAAAAGCACATTCTTATCTTTGAATTCCGGGAGGCGTGGATCGAAGCTCAGTTCTTTGCCGGACAGTTGTGTGTCGAGCTTCTTGACTGCAACGAGCGCCCCTCGCGCGCGGAGTTCCCATTCCACCTTGGGGTTGCCTTTCACTTTGTTGACAAGGCGGAATGCGGGTTTCTCGATCGAAGTTCCTCGATAGAGAACCGGTATCCGCTCAGTCATGAAGAACGCTGAGATTGGATCAGTCTTCGCCTTGTCCGCGGCTTCATCCAGGATGCGCTTTCCGCCGGCCGTCAAGGCGCCATCGAGAGCCAACAGTTCGTCGGCGGCATCCTTTTTCGTCAATCGAATCTGGTGCTGCAACTTGACGAACACCTCACTCATCGGCTTCCCGAGTTCAAGCAGATCCACGACTGGTTGTGCGGCCTTTCCAAAAGACTTGATGCCGGTCCGGTCGACAACCGCTTTGCCAACGGCGATCCGCAAATAAGGTTCCGCATCGAGGGGGGCGCCGCGGAAGATGCATTTGCCAGTGTGATCAAACACAAGCGCATGGGGCAATCGGAACGTGCCGGCGACGCCAAATCGGACACCCGCCACAATCGGGAAGTTGATATGACGTTCCCGCACGATTCGGTGAACCGCCTCGGATGGTGCGCCGCTCGTCTCGGCCCCGATCGTGATGAGTCCGAAATCTTGAAGTTCCGAATTCCAATCCGCAAGCCGCGGCAACAGGGCCAACGCCCGGGCGTTGGCTGCCGGGAATAACATCACCAAAACCGGTCGCCCCTTCCGGGCGGAAGCAGTCGGCAGTTCGCCGGCCAGCGGCGTTCCCAACTCCAGCTTTTCGGTACTCGTCGTCAATGGAAATTGGCCCTCTCCATCCGGCGACGGCAGCTTGGGCCCCTTACCGGCTAAGGCAGCCTTGTGCTCCGGCACCTTGCCCCAAAGCTTTTCCATCAACTGGTAAGCCTTGGGATCGTGCTTTTTCAGTTCTTCCCGAGTCCGTGGAAAATAATGCAGCCGATCCAAATAGGCACACGTCAATTCCGCGAAGTACTCATGGTCATTTGTCGCCACATAGAGCCCAGGATCATAAAGTTTGCGTTCCATCGCCTGCCGATACGTCGAACTGATCAAGATGTTGTTGTCCCCCAGAAAGTGATGCTGAAAGGCATGCGCAAATTCGTGCAGCGTCACACAACGGCCCGAGTCCGTCTTGGGTTGATGTTCGGCCGTCAAGGATTTCAGACTCAGAATCGTCACCGCATTGGACTTGAGCGGATTGCTTTCACTGCCGAGTAAGGTGGCCTGATGTCCTCCATAGAACACGGCCACTGCCTGGCCGGATCGGCCGTTCTTCATGGCAAGGTGCTCGTTCCACTCGACCCAAATTGGCACCGCCTTGAGCTTCTTGACCTTATCGGCCGGCAACACCGTCTCCACGATGATGAGTTCGCGTTCCAATGCCTCCAGCGGCTTTCGGTCGAGGGAACTGGCGCGATCCTGATTGAGTACCTCATCGCTGAAGTAGAGTGTGAAGCCGCGAAGGTTATCCTTCTTGTATCCAGCTGGCGGGACTTCTTTCTTCTTGGGCCCATTGGGTGTCGAACGGTTCTGGGCGGGCGCGAATCCAATCCAAAATGCGAGAGCGATAATCGAAATGCGACAAGCCATGGCAGTTCTGAATCGGGGTTCGAATGGTCGGTGTTAGCCCGAAATGGGAAGCAACTCGCACTCCACTTCGTCCCATTTGGGAAGTCAAGGTATCATCCAAGACACCCGGCCTAGCCGTCAAGCCAATTTCAGCCGAATCAAGGGACAAGTGCCTCTCTTATTCTGGCCCGCGAAAACGAATGAATCCGCGGCTGGTTCAGAAATAACCTGGTTGCAAATCACATCAATCTGCTGATTCGGCGCAGCGCTTGCTAATCGATTCCGAGCCTCTGATTATCCGAACTGCACCTGTTTCCGGGTATTGCGCAGCGGACCGATCAATGGGCTGTCATTCCATGCCCAGCCGATAGTCGTATTGGCAGGTACATCGTTGGACGCGCCGCTTGTTCGTTTCAAGTAATGCGCTACCCGACATCGGATCGCGGACGGCGGAGGCGATGTCAATGATTTCGCATTTGGGACGGGGACTGCTACCCTTGGCTGCGGCCATCTCGTTGATGGCTCCGCAACCAAGCAAGGCCGCATTCAGTGTCGGACTGGGCGAGACGTTTAAGGGTATTGCACTTCCGGATCGGCACCGTGGATCGTGGCGACGTTCGAGCAGCAAGATACCAACACGGTTCGTCTGAAACTGACATCCAATCTGCAATCTTCGAATGAATTCGTCGACAAATGGTATTTCAATCTGAACCCGTCGTTGAATGCAGCCGATTTGGCGTTCGCGAAAGTGAGCCTGGGAAACGTCGGCAAGGCGCCGAAGATCAACTATCATGATGACGCGTTCAACGGTCAAGGTGGCAGCGGTAAATTCGATATTCAGTTTAACTTCAGCAATTCCAAACACGACAGCGGTTCAAACCAATTTCGGCAGGGCTCCGAGGTCGTTTACGACATCAGCATGGCCGGGGGGTTGACCGAGGCGGATTTCAACTTTCAAAGTGTCGGCAGCAAACTCCCATCGGCACCGATTTCGGTGGCAAAGGTGCGTGGTACGGGTTCGAAGGGACGGGATACTGGAGATATCATGAATTCCGCCCCTGCTCCGACCGGTATCGTTTTGGCCGCGTCGGGATTGCCAATTCTTTTAGTCGGGAGCCGGCTTCGCCGCCGGAACCGGGCGGGCGAACTCTGAGTTCGCAGCAACTGGGCGCGTAGCAATACCGCGGCCCGGTCGTGGCCCACGATTTCGCAACGGGGTCGCACGGGCCGAACTCATCGCGACCGCACTCCGGCGGCCTGACGGATCCGCTCGACTTCAGCCGCTTCCTTGGTCTTTTTCGCGCCTTCCAAGAACGCAAGCGCGTCGCTCGACGTCCGGACAAAGTACTTGGTCACCTCAGTGCCCCGTTTTGGGTTCATCTTTCGCAGCAATTCCATATAGGTTTTCGCCAGGTACTCTTTGCCGCTACTGAACTGCTCGCAATCCTCCTTCAACTTATCGAGCATCTTGGGAACATAGCGTCCTTCATCGGGGAATTTCTTGATCGTGGCTGAAAGCCCCGTCGCTGCGGTCGTCCACTGCTTCGCTTCCCCCAGAAAGTCCGCCCATTTCAAGCGGGCCTCGCAGGTCAGGTCCGGGCGCTTGGCGTTTTCGTAAACGAGAGCAAGCCGATTGTAAAAGCGATTGCGAACGACCGAGTCTTTTTGCAGGGTCAAGAGATCGCCCGCTACTTTCCAGGTGAAGTCCGGATACTTCGCAAAGGCAGTGAGCAAGCGCTCGGTCTGTTCCAACACGAGCGACTTCGATTCGGCGCCCACTTCGTCGCTTCGAGCCATTCGCGCCAATTCCAGCCATGCGTCCTCATTGAATACCGACAGCTTCAGCGCAGTCGAGTAAGTAACGAACCTTCTTCTTGGAGTCGAGCGATTCGGCCGTCGCCACGTCCCGGTAATACGCCATCGCCAAATCAGCTTGCCGTTTACCCGTCCGATCGGTGGCCACTGCCGACAATCGCCGTTCCATGTCCCGGTCAAGAATCCGCTCGCCCGTCTGGGGATCGGTCAAGTCGCCCGTGTAGTAATTGTCGCCGCGATAGCGGCCCCATGATTCGAGCTTAAACCTCACGCCCGACTTGTTGGCGGCCTGCACCTCGACCCACATGACCCACGCATGCAGTCCCAGGTCCTGCGACTGACCGCCGACGTAGGCGGCAGGAACAGCCAGACTTTTGCCAACACGGGCAGCAAAATCCGCCTGCATCGCGCAGACACCGCCATATTTCTTGATGTCCGGCAACGAATAATCGTGGTCATTTAATTTGCAGATCTTGCTCTGAGTTTCGAGCATCGTCGTGTCGTACTCAATCTCATGGTAGATCTTGCCAATCATTGGGCGTTTGAGCAGGTAGTTCTTGATGGCCCATTCTCGCTCATCTACGGGAGTGCGATGATTGACGACGTAAACCAGGAATTCATAAGGCAAAACTTCCACACGGCTTACGCCCTCCTTGCCCTGAATTGCCTTGGCATGCGAGATGTGATATTTGAATTCGTCTCGTGGGCCGTATTTGAGATATTCTTCAGGCAGATGACTCTTGGTGCGCACCTGATGGCCACGATAATCGTACAGCCCTTGTGGATCGTCCCAGACGACGCTGATGGCAATAGCCAGGTTGGCGTACTTCTTGACGGCTTCCTTGTTGTCCTTCCAGAGATCGCGAAAGATCTCGAGCACGCGCGGCACATTGTCCTTCTGCTCGTTGATCGCGCTAAAAAACTCCTCCTTGATCTCCTTGTTCTTGTCCAGCCAGGCGGTCAGACCGTCGAAGTCGTCGCCAAATGACTCCTTAATTGTGCTCGCCAGACGAGTCTCGAAAACCTTTGCCGACGCGGCGCGAACCGCCTTATAGTCGGACTTTACGAACAATTTCCCCGATTTATGCAAGTCCAGTATCGGTTGCAGGACATCGTCGGCGGCTTGGATGCACGTGCCGCCTGCAAATACGAGCGCCAGGGCTAGAAATCGGACCACGACAATCGCTCCGTGCTGTAGAATCGATGAATGTTATTTGTACCTTGCGACCGAGCCTGAGGGCAAGGAATTCTTTCGGGCTCGGCGTGTGAGCCGCCGGCAGGCGAATGGGACCGCTCAGTTACTGCGGTCTTTGTGGCAATCAGCCCATAAGAAGTAGTGAACAAAGACGGATTTTTTGTGACGTCCGCGTTGCGGCAAAGTACATTAGTGGCAAAGGGTAACGACTCGCGTAATCCTCCTTTCTTCCCCTTGATTCACACACTGCGGAGCTTCAATGCACAGGTTCACTTCCTCACGCACCGCCCGGTCAGCGCGCTTGCAGTCCAGACTCTTGAAGGGAGACTGACTCCCGCGGGAAGCGTCACGGCATCGCTTTCTCCCACCAGTGGACAGCTCGTTGTGACTGGGGACGACGACAATAACGGAGTTCAGCTTTTGATCGCCGGTGGCACTGTGACGGTGATCCCCGACATAACTACATCAATCAACGGAAATCCGGCGGGCGTTACGCCCCCAGCATTGCCGGGCACCGTTAAGACGATCAAGGCCGACCTCGGGGGCGGCGACGACTCGGTCTCGATCAATGGAGCCGCCGCCTTCAGCGTTTCCGGTGCTGTGAGCATCAAACTCGGCGATGGGAACAATACGCTCGATCTTACGACGACCGGCCTTATAACTCTGGGGGGCCTCTCGGTCACCGGTGGCGACGGCAGCGATTCATTCAACATGTCTGGCGCCGCCAACAGTTCGATCAAGGCGCCAGTCAAGCTGGCCTTTGCGGACGGCGGCAGCGCTACCACAATCGATACCGTCTCCCTTTCTTCGCTGAACCTCAAGGCCGGCGACGGCATTGTGCTCGGCAACGACCTCACGCTCAGCAACCTAACCGTCGCACATACAGTAAACGCGTCGCTCGGAACGAGCATTGCATCGATCGTCGAAATCTCCGACAGTACCATCGGTGGGCTAACCGAGTCGGGCTATTCCATTTCGGCGCTTCTGGAGGATGTTACGGTCAATGGAAATCTGACGCTCAAGGGCGGATTTCAGGCGGACCTCGCCGTCGACGGGATTGCTCTCGGATGCACGCTCAACAAGAATGTAAGCGTCACGGCGCCGAATGCATCAGTTGCGGTCACCGACGAAGGCAGCCTCTTTGCACGGAATGTAACCGTGACCGGTAGCGCATTTACGAACGTTTCGTTTGCGACGGTTTCGCTCGCCGAAGTTCAGGGAAACGTAACTGTTAAGGGTGGCTGGTTTAGCGATGTGTTCGAGACCAATGCGAATTTCCAGGCGGACAAGAGCGTCAATTTGAAGCTGAGCGGCGGCGATAACTCGGTGACTATCGGTGATGGCGGAGGGCCGGTTTCAATCTTTGGCGGCCTCTCGATTGACACCAGGAACGGAAACGACACCGTGATATTGGATCAGGTCAGCCTGGCCGGAGCGGTCAAGATTAAGACTGGAGTCGGCGCGGATAATTTGTCGATCGAGGACGGCTCCGAATTCCTGTCCACGTTTACTGCCGACATGGGATCGGGCGACGATGCGATTTCGATTGCCCAGAACACGGGCGGTACCGACCCAGTCAGTTTCGGCGGCATCACCAAGATCACCGCAGGCACGGGCAACGATTCGCTCGTTTTGGGCTTGGCGATTGGATCGGGCGGGGACGCGGGCACGAATGTGGTGTTCGGCAATGCGGCGGCAAGCATTTTGGATGGTGGGCTCGGCTTGGATGATTTCGATTCCGCCGACGCCCAGTCGAACCTGACGCCGACAGGCTGGAACCCTTAAACCGAATCGTCAACTTGGCCATAATTCAAAATGCGAAGGGCCGGTGGATCGTTCGCGATCCGCCGGCCCGCGGCCTTTTAGGGCAATGTCTGTCCCTTCCGGCTGTGGGAAATTCGCACATCGACGAGATTGACGAGCCCATCGCCGCTCAGATCGGCGAAGATGTTGTAATTTGTCGGGTGCAAATCGTATGGAGGCGTGGCGTTGGCTCGTATGCCCGCCTCGTCGGCGGCATTGACGATCTGGTTGTCGTCGAAGTCACCATACAGGACCTTGAACGCCATGCTGAATGGGCTGATCGGGTTACCGGCAATGTCCTTCAGCGCGTTGTCGCCCGAATTAAGCAGACTGGTATTAAATGACCCCTTCGAAATCGCCGTGAGACTAAAGGTGAGCGTATCGGTCCCTAGTCCCTTCACGCTCCGAGCGGCCAGTCCCGATAGACTTTGCTTTGTTCCAAACTTGACTGGCTCGCTGAATACCACCTGGATGCCCGTGATTCGCCAGGGCATGTCAATGCGGCTGGATGTGACCAGGTCGAACGACTTCTTGCCAAACAAAACTTTGAACGCCACCACCGATGGTCCGACCGCATCGACCACGAGATTCTTATTTGCGCCGAGCGAACCCGCGGCGCCGGGCGAGGGTAACGCGAGTCCCGCCGGGCTGCCGGTCCCCACGTCGGTGATCGTGCCGCCGTTTAGTGTCAGTGCGCTGGTCGAGGTGTAATCCAGATCGGGCGAGTTTTCGCCGCCGCCGACGGTATAGCTGAAGGTCAGTACAGTTCCCCCGGAGCCGCTGGCATAGGACGCAATTCCGCCCGAATTCAAAGCGAGCTGCGGCGTTCCCGTTACGCTGACGGGCTTGGTGAAAGTTATCGTGATCGGAATTACCGCCCCGATGCCGTAGGACCCGTTTGCCAGATTCGATGTAATGTTCGAGGGCGCGGCGGGGAGTGCGTCGATTCGAATGTCCTTGTTAAAGCCAAGCGAGCCCGAGGCGCCTGGGCTGGGCAATGTGATCGTGGCATCCGCTCCGCCGCCATCCTTGATCGTGCCACCGTTCAATGCCAATGCCGCGATCGAGGTATAGTCCAGGTCGCTGGAAAAGTCTCCGATCGCCACGAGATAGTTGAATGTAAGAATCGAGGTTCCGGACCCGCTGGCGTAGGTCGCCAGGGCGCCACCGCTGGAATTCAGCACCAGGGTCGGCGTGCCCGTTACGTTCACCGCCTTATCAAAGTTAATCGTAATCGGAATAGTCGCGCCAAATCCAAACGTGCCGTTCGGCTGGGTCGAACTCACGTTGGTAATCGTCGCCGGCAATGCATTGATGACAATGTTCTTATTCGCGCCGAGTGATCCGGGGGCTCCGGGACTGGGCAACGTCAAATTGGCGTCGTTACCGAGGGCCTGGTCCTTGATTGTGCCGCCGTTCAATACCAGCGCTGTCGTGGACGTGTAGTCAAGATCGTTGGAGAGGTCGCCCGATTGGACTACGTAGGTGAATGACAATGTGGTCGTACCGGAGCCGCTCGCATAGGTGGCGGCGGCGGTTCCGCTGGAATTCAGCGAGAGCTTGGGTGATCCGGTCACGACGACGGGCGTCGTGAAAATAACCCGGACCGTGATGTTTGCGCCCAAGCCGTACGTGCCATCCGCGTTGGTCGAAGTGACATTGCTTACCACTGCGCCGCTGGTGCTGACAACAATGTCCTTGTTGGCGCTCAGAGAACCCGGATCTCCCGGCGCCGGCAGCGTGAGATCGGCATTGGTCGTCGGGTTCGCCTGGTCCTTGATTGTCCCGCCGTTCAACGTCATCGCCAGATTCGAAGTGTAATCGAGGTCGGCGGATGTATCACCGGCCTGGACCGTGTAATTGAATGTCAAGGTTGTCGAGCCGCTGCCGCTGACGTAGTTGACTAATCGCGGGATGCCGACATCCATTTCAAGTTGTGGCGTTCCGGTCACGACAACGGGAAGCGAATACGTCACGCGGACCGGAATGACCGCACCGATGCCATAGGTGCCATCGGGGACTGTTGACGTAACGTTGATTACGAGAGGACTGTTCGTTATCACGATGTCCTTGGCGTTGCCCAGCGAACCGGTGGTTCCCGGAGCCGCCAGGGTGAGAATCGCGTCCACGCCGGTCCCAAAAACCAGACTCGCGGTGTCCTTGATCGTCCCGCCATTCAACGTCAAGGCGTTCGTCGACGTGTAGTCCAAATCCGGCGTCGCCTGTCCGGCGGCGACCGTGTAATTGAACGTTAACGTGTTGGTGCCGCTCCCACTCGAATAGGTTGCAACCGCTCCACCCCCGGAATTCAGCGCCAGTTGGGGGGAACCCGTCACGGTGACCGCATCGTTGAACGTGATGGTAATCGGAATGACTGTTCCAGCGCCATAGGATCCATTAGCGATGGTCGACGAAACGCTCTGCGCCCGCGGCGAAACGAAAACTTGTGTGATTTGCGTGCCCCATGTCGACGACGCCGACGCAAACTCTTGAATGGTCCAAAAGGTTAACGGATTGGTCGGATCCTGTGTCGTGGCGCTGTAGTCGCCCCATCGCTCGAAAGAGCCGCCCAGCGCATGATAATTACTGACATTGCCCTGTTTTGCGAGTATTTCGCTGTCGAAAGTTACTCCAGCGCCTGGGTTGGCGGGATTGATACGACCAGAAACCACGTAACTACTGAGTCGCCCCGCGTTGCCGGTTGCCGCACCCCCCGATCGAGTGAACCCGATGACGAAATCGCCGAATGAATTGGCGCAAATTGATGGGTCGATGTAGTCAAAGCTCGCGTTGGACCATGTTCCCTCGGCCACGATCTGGTTTTGCGAATCGCTCAGAATCGTCAAGCGAATGGCATTCATGCCTCCCACGGCGATGGCATGCACACCATAGATGAGATCGCCGACTTGATAGACGGCTCCGCCGAAACGGTCGTCGACCGGATCGATCTGCGCGGTTCCATCTGGCTGATGAGACTGATTGGGAAACGCGGTTGTCTGAACGTTGTAGATTTCCGGATTCCCAAACGTGGCATTGGGCTGGTCGGTCCCCGTTACCTTGATCCGATTGACCTGAGAAAAGTTGGCGTTATTTACCGAAAAAATTGAACCGTGGGCCGGGGTAGTAGTGGAAAAATTCATCACTCCTTGGGGCGTCCAGCCAAGATCGACGCCGTTCCCCGCAAAATTCACCTGATGAACGGTTCGATTGGCCACCGAGGGGCTCGCGGCCAAGATGTCTGCCTTCGGGATCGATGTGACAGTCGTGCTCGTGGCGCCACCGCTCGATGGGAAATTGTTTGTCGCTATGTAAATCGCCTTCGCATCCACGCCGAGCGTGTCGTAGTCGGCGAACAACGACCCGCTCGTGATAAACGATGCCGCTTTCCACGTACCGGTGGGGTCATTGGAATCGGAGCGGCCAATTAGGATTGAATTCCCAGAATTTCCACCGTTGTTAACGGTGATCTCACTGGCGATCCATCGGTCGCTGAGGGGGTCGAATACGATTCTTGGATCGCTAACGCCCGTGTTAATGAGTGATGACGCAATCCCAGCCGCAATCCAGAATTGGTCGTCGCCCTTGGTTTGCACCTGCGTTCCCGTCTTGGTAAACACCCGGTAAACGCCGTTCACGAATTCCACGAAGTGGTTCGGCCCAACGGCGCCGTCGGTGTCCGGGGGCACAAAGCCGCTATCGCCGGTTGCACCACCCGTCGCTCCGGAAAAGTTGCGGCCGATGGAGGCCGATGGCACCGTGCGCTGTTCGAGGGACTCAAAGACAAGGGTGGTCCCGCGGCGTCGCGAACGCTTGGAACCGGCTGAAAGTGCAAAGGTGATCATCGGCATCGTCTCACGTGACAAGACCTCACCCTCAACGGGCGTGGATCAGGATGATTTACGAATGAACGGGTGGCTCAATTCGACGAACTGAAGTCAATCGCTCGCCAGCGAGTCGGAGCGACGCTCCAGAATTCCTCTCGTTGTAGCACAGAATCGGCGACTTGGCACGCGCAAAACCGATTCCAGGGCCATGCGCGACAATTCCATGTCCGTCGATTCGAAGCACCCCGAATACTTGACGATACTGTAGCCCTCCGTGACTGACAATTATCAAGAATCGAGCGAATATGGACCGCATCGATTTCGTGAATTCACCGGGCTCGCCAATCCCCTGATCCGGGTGCCATTCGACACTCTCTTTCGACTTGGCTGCTTGAATCCCATTCGCTTGGGGCAGATAATGACCTCGCCCAATTCGCTTCGGCGCCTAAATCCTTCAACTGCTCGACTCGGGTTCAAACTGTTGACGAATCGTACCGCGAAATCAGCCTGGATAACCCTCATCGCGTGCATACTTCCGCTGACACCGGGGTGCATCGATGCGAAGAGCGAACCCTCGCCATCGCCTGCCGAGACACCGCCCGCAACCGTGCCAGGGCCGGCCGGCAAACCGCTTGAACCCGGGAGCCCGCTCCCCAAGCTAACGGCGAAAGGCTGGCTGAACGGCTCCCCGCCCGAATTCGCAAGTCCGGGTGTGCGCCTCATCGTGGTCGATATTTGGGCCAACTGGTGTCCCTTCTGCCGGTTCGGTGCGCCGGGTTTGGTGCAACTCTTTGACAAGTACCACAACAAGGGCGTGGCATTTGTCAGCCTTACCAATATGAACCGCGAATCGGTTCAGGCTTACGTCGATCAGTCTTCGATTCCGTGGCCCAACGGCTACCGGATCGATGGGGCCGCGATGTCGGCCCTGGGCGTGAATTCGGGAATGCCAATGCCCGGCTATGGTATCGCCCCCACACTGTATCTGGTTGATAAGCACGGCAAGGTCACTTGGTGCGACCGCCAGGGCCGATATCGTCACGAAGAGACGGCCGACTGGCTCAAACAGGTCGATGACGCAATCGCGGTAGCGCTACTTGCGCCGGAGTAGAAGGCTCAATGGCGACTGGCATCGAGTCTCGTCGTTCGTCCCGCCGAATCCGCTTGCTAATCAGCAGCGCATGTCTTCTCGCGGTGGCGGGTTGGTTCGGCGCCGTTCAATATCGAGCGCACTCGGACTTTCGCCGGGGCCTATCGGCACTGGACAACGACCATCCGGAGGCTGCCCGTCTTTTCTTCGACCAGTGTCTGGCCACCTGGCCAACCGATGCCGAGACTCATTTCCGTTCCGCTCAGGCTGCACGGCGTTGTGGCGATTTTCCGGAAGCCGAGCGTCACTTGGCGGAAGCACAAAAGCTGGGCTGGAACCCGAGTGACATCGAGTTGGAACATGCGATGCTGAGCATACAAACGGGCAGCATTGCCGACGCCGAAGCGGTACTGGCGTCGGCATTACAGCAAGGCCATCGAGAAACGCCCCAAATCTTTGCGGTCCTGGTTCCCGCATTGATGCAAGAGTTTCGCTGGTTCGACGCACTTTCGCTGGTTACGAGGTGGACGGAATTGAAGCCGGATAGTGCTCAGGCGTGGACGTGTCAGGGTGATATTTACGAGCGGCTGCAAAAGAAAAACGAAGCCGTCAACGCGTTTCGCCAGGCTATTAATCTCAATCCCGTCGACGAGCGGGTTCGCATGAGTCTTGCACGGATGCTGGTTCAAACCCGGCAACCGGACGAAGCAGTCACGCACTTGGAGTTGCTGGCAAAGTCCAGTCCGGACGACTCGCGGGTAACAATGCTTCTCGGTGTCTGCCGAGATTTGCAAGGTGATCGCGAACAGGCAATCTCTCTTCTCGAAAGGGCGATGGCTCAGAACCCTTGGGATGCCAAGGCCTACCATCATCGCGGTCGAATGGAACTGAACCTTGGGAAAGCAACGACGGCATTGCCGTTTCTGCGCCGTGCCGCTGAGCTGGACCCGTCTGATCCCGAGATCCTTTATTCGCTCGTGTTGTGCTTGCAAGCGGCAGGTTTGACGGATGAAGCCCGGATTGCCGAGGAGCGGTGGAAACGGTGTGAGGCCGATTTGAAACGAGTCGCTGAGGTCGCCAGATTAGTCGCGGTTTCACCGCATAATCCAGACCTTCGCCGGGAGATGGGGGAGTTGTTTTTGCGAAATGGTCGAGATCAAGATGGGCTCCGGTGGCTTGAATCGGCATTGCGCGAACAGCCCGATCATGCCGCCACGCATCGACTCCTGGCCGACTATTACGAGCACCGAGGCCTGACCGATCAGGCCACCTATCATCGCAAGTTCTGCCAGCTGGCAAACTAGTCGAAAACTGAACAATTTCGCCATTTTTTAATTTTTGCCAATTTCTCTCTTGACATGGGGTTGCTAAAAGACGATTCTCACAGGCAAGTACGAAGTTCTTTTCTTTTTCGAGTCGTTCCATGATTCCCTCTCCTTCTCTGGTCCGACGTCAGCGACGACGCGGAAGTGGATTCACGCTCATTGAGCTGCTCGTCGTCATCGCGATCATCGCGATTTTGATCGGCTTGCTCCTTCCCGCAATCCAAAAGATTCGCGAAGCCGCTCGCCGCATGCAGTGTTCGAACAATTTAAAACAGTACGGTTTGGGATTGCATAATTACCATGACGTCTTCAACCGGTTCCCACCGGGCGGTCGCACTAGCTGGCAGCAGATTCCGCAGCACCAGAATGACGATTACACCAACAATGGCTGGGTAATTGGCGATTGGGGTAGCGACCAGGGCAGCTGGCAGGTCTACATTCTGCCGTTCATGGAACAAGACAACATGTTCAAGCTGATCAATCAGCAGGACACTGTTCCCAATTCGGTAGGCATCGGAATCAATAACGTCCCAGCATCTGCTCGTCGCATTAAGTATCTACGCTGCCCGAGCGATGATTACCAATTAGAGCAACCGTGGACCAACTACGCGGGAAGCCTGGGACCGCAATGTGCCCCTGGCCCGTGCGGATACGATCCATACGCCGGCTGGTGCCAACCGGAGAACTCGGGGCTTGGTGGCGGCCTAGCCTTGATGGGCTATTCTTGGAGCCCTGATCATGGCAACTCCTTCCAGAATTCGGACATTCGCGGCCTGTTTAACCGCCTTGGGGCCACGATGACGTTTTCATCGATGCCGGACGGCACATCGAACACCATCATGATGGGTGAAACATTGCCGGCCCAGCACGACCATTTCACGAATGGTGGCTGGTGGCACTTCAATGGTGGCGGAGTCGGCGCTTCGACGATTATCCCCATCAATTACCGGTCGGATGGAACCAACTGGTGCAGTCCCGCACAATCGTTCCGAGGCAACTGGAGCGTGGCTTGGGGCTTCAAATCGCGGCACAGCGGTGGTTGTAATTTCCTCTTCGGTGATGGATCGGTCCGATTCATCCGCGAGACGATCGACCATCGGACGTACCAGCTTCTGGGCTGTCGCAATGACGGCATTGCGGTCGAGCTTCCGTAGTCTTTGCCACGCTCGTGAACATCCGATTCAATCGTTGCCGCGAAAGTGTGAAAATCACTTTCGCGGCTGTTTTCTAATACACCTGGGAGCCCCAGACAATGAAGCGGTCCAACCTCCTTGGCTTGATTTTCGTGGTGGCGGCGCTAGCCGGCGGATGCGGTCAGAGCACGACCAATGTAAAGGGAGTCGTCAAACTAGATGGCAAGCCAGTCGAGGGCGCGACGGTTGCGTTTGTGTCCGAAGACGGTAAGACGACCTACACGGGGCTCACCGACGGGAATGGCAACTTTAGTCTGGTATCCGCTACCAACAAGAATGGAGTTGCCTCTGGAAACTACAAAGTGACCGTCGTCAAACGACCGTCGCTCGGGGGTGGCGCGATGGACCCGAGTAGTCCAGACGCCATGAAGGCAATGCAGAAGACCAGCAATGAGGGAGCGAACTCAGGACCACCTTCCAAGTTCAAAATGCCTGGCGGCATGAAGATGCCTGGAATGCCTTCCGGCGGTGGTGGCATTAAGAGCGAGCTGCCGGCCATTTATGCGAGTTCGGCAACGACGCCGATCACCGTCAAGGTGCCGCCCGATAAACAGCCAGTGGAAATCGAACTCAAGTCCGCCCCTTGATTAATGCTCTGACTTGCATCTGGGCGGGGACCGCTGACATCGTGTCCGGTCCTCGCACAACCAGGAGTGAGCAGCGGTCTTTGTGCGGCGCCTTGTTATGCTCCATTTACCCGATCAGCCCGCCGTCGACTCCCCACCTCCCAACGCACCAGACTTGTCGCCAAGTCCAACTGCAAGTTCGAAGCGGTTGGTCCGGGGCTGGTTCTCGCGCAAACAAGTCGTGCTCACAGTTTTCGTCCTCATTGCACTAGCCGTAATTGGCTGGCGCATCCGCACCACGCGACCGAGCTATCGATTCGCTCGCGGTCAGGAAGCGGTCGCGGAAGGAGATTGGAAGCGGGCGGACTACCTCGCCGACCGCTTGGCGGCAACTGGGCGACCCAATCTTGCCCACCTGCTGCGGGCCGAAGTTTATTTTGCGCAAGGAATTCGAAAAGGTCATTGCCGAATGCAATCAAATTCACGATGAGGGCTCGATTCGAATCCAAGCCGCGACATTGACGGGCAAAAGCCTGCTCGCGATGGGCTCGCTGGCGGAAGCCAATCGTGTGTTTTCCTTCGTGATCAACGAGCAAGCCGACAATGCAGACGCCCACCGGGGTTTAGCGGCAGTTGCCTACGAAATGGGCCACTTGAATCGCGCAATTGCCCACCTCGAACAGGTCGTTCGGCTCGATCCGACCGATGCCCGCCCCCACCGTTTACTAGCCGAAATCCTGCGTGATTCGGGCAGCACGGAAAACTCGATCTTCGAATACCGTGAGGCTCTGCGCATTGGCAACGGCCTGTCGAATGCGGCACGCGACGAGATTCGCTTCGAATTGTGCGAGGCCCTCTTGCTCCTTTATCGCTACGGCGACGTGTTGTCGCTGCTCGACGAGGCGCATACTGGAACAGCGGAGCCGCCGCATATGCGGGCGTTCCGCATCGAAGCGCTACGCGGGTTGCAAAGGCGATCGGAGGCAATCGCTCTCGCCGATGAGGCGCTCGCGGACGAACCCGAGGGAGCCTTTTATCGGTTGCGCGGCCAGCTGTATCTTGATGACGGAAACGCGAAGGCAGCACTTCCGCTCCTGGAGCAGGCAGCGTCGATTTCGCCCAATCACTATCAGACGCAATTCCTCCTCGGACAAGCATTAGCAGGGGTTGGACGAAAAGCCGACGCCGATCTCGCCAGCGCTCGCGCGGATGGGCTTCGCAAGGATTTTGAATTGGCGGCCGAGTTAGCACGGGAAGCAATCAGCAAGCCGTGGGATCCCGTTGTCCGACTGCGTTTGGCCGCGTTGTGCGAGAAAACCGGCGACGCCAAATCCGCCGCTCAATGGCGCAAAGCCGCCGCACAGTGCCAAGGGCGCAAAAGTTAACGCCATCTCCGACCATCAACCCGAGCCGACAACGGGCGGCCAATTGGTCCGAGCCGCTAGGTGAACTGGCCGCCCAACGCAATGCACTTTTTGCAAATCGGACACGACATATTGTCCGCGCAAATGTTCATCGCCGAGCTTTATCTCAGCGAGTCTGCGTCCGAAACAATTCTTCAAATGCCGCTTTCTGCTGGGCATTCGTCGTCAAATGGGCTGCGGTGTCCGCTTCGCGGCGAGCGCCCGCACGCTCGCCCAGGCGATACATGCTTATTGCCAAGAGCAACCTTGCCCGCGGGTGCAGAGGGTGAATCGCCAGAGCGGATCGACAATCTTTCTCCCCCTCCTTCCACTTTTCCATTTGCAAGAAGATTCCAGCACGCAAAAGCAGGGGATCCAGACTCGACGGATTCAACCGAATCAATTCGCCTGCCGCGGCAATTGCCTCTGCAAACTTTCCACTCGCCGCCGCAGCCGAAGCGAGGTCCGCACGCGCTTCTTCCGATTCCGGCGCGAGATTGGATGCGGTTGTGGCAGCGTCCAAGGCGCCGTTGAGATCACCACGCAATTGTCGAACCTTGTAAAGCGCATCCCAGGCGGGAACATCGTTCCGCCATGTGGACACGGAGCGGACCAGTCGCTCTTCCGCCAATGCGGCGACCATAGCGCGGACCTGCGGTTGGTTCGCAGGCACGTGGAAGATGATGTGGCTCAGTCCGATGCCAAGATCGCGTTCCGCCTCGTCGCTTGCGGGCGTGTGCGGTCCAATCGGAAATGGAACGATGGGAATGGTGCCCGGCATCAGTCCGTGGGATCGGGTTTCAGCGTTGGGCCGTCGCGGAATTCGATGGTCAGTGATGCTGGTGTGAACGATGTTCGAACTTCCCGACCGGGGCATGTGACAGACGATGCAGTGATCGCTCTGTACCCGTCGGACCTCCACTCGCTCCGTACACTCACTCGCATCGTGGCCGTGGCACGATTGACATTTCCGATTGTAGAAATCATCGCGCGTAGCCAGTGCCGGTCGACTATGCGGCTCGTGGCAAGATGTGCAGCCGAGTCGCCCATTGCTGTCCGTAAAGCATCGGCTGACGCGCATCTGTTCGAACTGGCCGACGGACTTGCGCAGATCGACGGCATCCGGATGGCGAACGAACAGCGTGACGAACATCTCCAATGGCAAACCCGGACGATATTCAAAGATGCTCCGACCCCGTCGGTCGACTTTTTGTTCTCCCTGCAAGTGGCATTGGGCGCAGATGCCCACCTGGAGATCGCTTGATAGGTGCTTGGGATTGACAATCGAGTAATCGATGCCGTTGACCGGTGGATCATTGGATCGCTCGGCGACGTGCAATTCGCCGGGCCCGTGGCAACGCTCGCAGCCAATCGACGCCTGACCAAGGGGAAACGGGCTCTTGTACCGGTTTACCGACATCGGAACGGGATCAACTCGATCGACATGACAATACAGGCAATCAGAAACGATCGGTCGTCGTCCGCCGTTTCCCAGATTGAAACCGGGCGACAAGTCCCATCGATGTTCGGGGCCATACCAACTGATCGGCGTCTGCCAGACGGCGCCCCGGTCCAGAGCGAGATAGGAACGTCCCCGGGTTCCGGAGCCGATTTCGAGATCGGCTGTCATGACATATTCGGGCAACGGCTTTCCAGTCGCATCCTTGGCACTAACATGGTGCAAGACCTTGTTGCCGACTTTCTCAACCCGCAGTTCGTACGGACCGACCGTGCATGGGTTGTGGGAAGCAGCGTCGTACCGTTCAATGGGGCTTGCCTTCAGCGTGAAATCCGCGGACCTTCCCATCGGATGTCCGTGGTAGGTTTTGTCAATTTCGGAGTGGCATTGAGCACATTTTGCATCACCCACGTATTGAACTTCCGGCTTCACGTTGCGGAACGGCGTATCGAACGTCAATCTCGGATCAGCCGGCGGCGCGTCGGCTGCGACGGGTGATTCGACCGGTACATCTTCGGAGTCTTCTCGCAAGAAGAAATACCACCCCAGCGCACTGAAGGCGACGACGACGACTCCAAGAAGTCCCCAGCGGTATCCCGGATGTATCCTTGATTCAGTGGCCATGGATGGTTCGACTCAATTCTGTTTCGGATCGTTTAGAGCATAGCCGATCGACCCGTTGTTGTCGACGAGGCGCGCCGGCCGCAAATCGGCCTTGCCAATTAGTCCGCAACGACGCGTGCCCGGATCGTTTCCATTCGTTGTCGCACATCAAATGGCACCGGCGTTTCATTTGTCCCATCGAGTTCGAGAACCTTCTGGGCCGCCGCCGCCGCCTCGCGCGATCGACCAGCATCCGTGTACGTATCCGCCAACTCCACCAGCGCTTGCGAGTTTTGGAAGCCATCCAGTCGAGCTGCACGCCAGGCGTAGCGCACAGCCTCGGCCGCCCTGCCCTCTTGCCGCAGTGAATGAGCCAAGGCAATGCATCCTCCCGTGTGACGAGGGTCGACGCGCAAAACGGTCCGGAACTTTTCCGCCGCCTCGGCCCAGCGATTCGTTTGCACCAATGCCAACCCCCAGTGATAGTTGATCTTGGCATTGAACGGCTCGATGTCCTCCGCCTTGCGATAGAAGTCGATGGCGTCCGCGGATCGACCGTCCAGGTACGCCATCCACCCGAGCATCGCGAAGCCCGACCCGTTGTCGGGATCATCACGAGCCACCGCCTCCAAGTGCTCGCGGGCTCGATCGATCTGGCCGCTCACCGCGTACAGGGTCCCCAGCTTGCTGTGGACAACGCTCCAATCCGGCTTGACGGTCAAAATCTTCTCCAACATGTCGATGGCGGCCTTTGTTTGTCGCAAATCGGCCACGTGCAGAGCCTCGATGAGGTCGGCGTCGAGCTTGGACTGCATTGCAATCGACCGATTCTTCGCGGCGACCGCTCGTTCATGAAGCCCCGAGGGCAAGTCCAATCGGAGAGCCTCCCGGGCAGCGCCAACGGCCGCCAGGAATCGATAATCGCGCCGGCATGCGTCCGCCTTTTTGAGCCAGTGTTCGCCGAGTTCGCTTGCCAGTCGGTCCGCTTCGCGGCGGTGATCCGCTCCCGTTTGCTTACGATGCCAAGCCAGGAGCACTTCGGATCGAGCGATTGGATCCACGGCAATCTTGTGTTGAAATCGCCGAATCGGCGGGACAAATCGGTCGTCCGCCGTGTGGAAATGCACGTTGATCCACACGTCCTGGCGCATGTGACAAGCGACACAGTCATCCCGAACCGCGATCGGGAGATTCGGCCGGTCGGAACAAGCCTCCGGCTTATGGCACTGGATGCACGACTTGTGGCTCGCGGCACGATCGCCCGATGCATGCGGCTTATGTGGGTCATGGCAGGTGACGCACGTCATCGTCTCGCTCTTTTGAAAACACTTGCTCTGCCGAAGGTATTTCACCTGATTGGCAACGTGATCCTCATCGCGATACTTGGTCTGGGCCAATCGGTAGTACTGATCGAGTGGCTCGCCGGGTCGGTACATGTTGGCGAGCCCCCGCGGCTTCGTGTAGTTAGCGTGACATTGCGTACATACTTCCATCAATCGTTCGCGAGAGAGATTGGCGGGGTTGAGAATCGCGTGTGCGGCATCGGCGCGGATGAGTTCGATGATAGTCCACGTGGTCCTTGCCCGGACCATGACACTTCTCGCAGGTCGTGCCGAGAATAAAGCTGTCCGGGCGATACTGATTCGCGGTCCCCGGCACGTGGGCGAACCAGGTGGTATGACATTCGAGGCAGCGAATCGTGGTCTCGCGAGCGAAGCCGCCACCCCCATAGCGATTGAACGAGGTATTCGCCCATTGATGGCTCGGGTGAAGCCAGACCGTCATCAGCTCGTAAAGACGATCGCCGCGCCATGTGAAAAAGACCTCGTCCGCCTTGTTGGCGCCATAGATCAGATCGATCCGCGACTTAGACCGATTCTCCCCAGTCGGGGTCTTTTGAACTGCAGTCTCAAAATAGTCGCTGCCCTCGTGAGTCATATCGAAACGCAGGCCGGGCTCGCCGGTGGCGTATCGGCCATGGCCCTTCTCGAATCCGTGCGCCATCGGACCGTCCGGCGGACGGCGACAGGCGCGTGCGTGAATCGTCTTTAAGAACTCATTCACGCGACTCGCATGGCAAGGCGCACACGCTTGTGGACCCAGATAGCCGGGGTTTTGCGGCGCGCCCAGATCGTCGGCTTCTTCGTCGAGCGAGGCGAGATCGGGGAGTGCAACCTTCGCGGACGGAGATTCTGGCTTGGTTAGCCAGTAGTAGGCGCCAATCGCCGAGCCGAGGAGCAGAACACCGACAACGACGCGAACAATCCAGCGCGAGGCAGACGGGGACGAACCGACTGTCGTCACGGGCTCCGAATCTCGTGCGTCATTCCCCATGCTTTCCCACACCAGTCGCTACCGCGAGATTATACCGAATATGCCGGACGCGAACGGACCGGCCGGATGAGCCGTATAACGAAGACTACGCTTTCCGCATGACTCCAGGTCGCCTGCGCCTGACGGACTCTCTCCCGGTGAAGCCATGACTCGCCGCAACAACGTCCAACAGCTCCAATACTGGCTTCTGTTTGCAATGGTCGCCGCCATAGCCATTGGCGTATCCGCCTGTACCGGAAAGTCTCCTTCGACGCAGCAGGCTGCTGTCATCGCGCCTGCGGATCCGGAACCGACCGGCCCTCCTCTCTTTGAGGACGTGACGGCTCAAACGGGAATCGACTTCGCCTATAACAATGGCGAGGAAGCTGGGAACTACGCGATCATCGAGTCGCTGGGCGGCGGTATTGCCCTGTTCGATTTCGATGGCGACGGGCTGCTCGACATCTTCATTCCGGGCGGCGGCCACTACGACGGCAAGAAAGTCCTTGGCAATCCGTGCAAGCTTTATCGCAATCTCGGCAACTGGAAATTCGAGGACGTCAGCAAGCAAGTTGGTCTCGAAGGCCCATTCCAATACACGCACGGCGCCGCCGCCTTCGATTACGACAACGATGGCTGGCTCGATCTGTTGCTCACGGGCTACAACCGCGTGGTCCTGCTGCACAATGAGTCCGATGGCAAGGGCGGCCGGCGATTCGTGGATATGACGCAAAAGGCCGGGCTCGCTGCCGATCAGCGCTGGTCGTCGTGTGCCGGCTGGGGCGATCTCGATGGTGATGGCTATCCGGAAATCTATGTGACCCACTATGGCGACTGGGGTTTTGACACGAACCATCCTACCGATTGCAACTACGACGGAAAAACACGCGATGTCTGTCAGCCGCGGCGATTCAAGCCATTGGCCCACTCGCTCTATCACAACAATCGCAATGGCACCTTCACCGACATTTCCAACCAAGTGCTGCCGAAGAAGCTCGGCCGCGGACTGGGGGTGATGTTTGCCGACGTGAACGGCGACGGCCGGCCCGACATCTATGTCGCCAATGATACGGACGACAACTTCTTGTTCATCAATCAAGCCAAGCCCGGCAAGATCGAGTTGAGAGACGACGTCAACAATGGCGCCGCCCGCGACGATCGCGGCTATGCCAATGGCAGCATGGGCGTCGATGCCGGAGATTTCAATCATTCCGGACTTCCCTCGCTCATTGTCACCAATTACGAGGGTGAGCTGCCGGCCCTCTATCACAATCGCTGCACCAAGGCTCGGGTTGGCTTCACCTATGGCACGCAGGAAGTCGGCCTGGCCGCGATTACCGGCTCGTATGTGAGTTGGGGCACTTCGTTCTTCGACTATGACCTCGACGGCTGGGAAGACCTGATGATCGTCAGCGGTCATGCGATCCGTTTTCCCGCCAAGATCGACCGCCGTCAGAAGCCCGCCCTGTTTCATAATGAACACGCGCACTACAAGATTGTCAGCCCCGAAGGGGGGCCGTACTTCCGCCAACCACACAACGCACGCGGAGCCGCATTTGGCGACCTGAACAACGATGGCAAAGTCGACGTTGTCGTGAGCCATTTGAATGAACCAGTCGCGGTGCTTCGCAACGTCGCTCCGACCGAAGGCCGGCACTGGCTGGGAATTGACCTGATTGGCAAGGATCACCGTGATGTCGTCGGCGCTCGCGTGGTGATGGAGACCGCCAGCGGTTCGCAAACCCGCTTCGCCAAGGGCGGGGGCAGTTATGCCAGCACGAACGACCGCCGGCTGGTGTTCGGCCTGGGCACGGATTCGAAGATCGCCAAGTTGACGGTGCATTGGCCAGGCGGAGCCAAGCAAGAGTTTTCCGATCTGACGCCCGACAGCTATTGGCGAGTGGTCGAAGGCAACGAAAAGGTCGAGAAGTTGATTGCGCAGCCGGCGAGGAAATAGTGCATGCTCCGCATGCCCTGTGAAGGGCAAGTTCAACTCGGCCCGGAAG
Organism: uncultured Gemmataceae bacterium; assembly: GCA_963773845.1. Taxonomy (GTDB): domain Bacteria; phylum Planctomycetota; class Planctomycetia; order Gemmatales; family Gemmataceae; genus SIAJ01. The sequence continues at coordinate 25,278 of CAVZCU010000008.1, read as the reverse complement.
GTGAGATTGTTGACCGCCGGTCGGATCGTATGGGCGTTTTATTGTTCGAACTCACTGTCACGGCTTCGCAATGAAAAGGAAACGAATGCGCACTAATGTCTTATTTGCGAAGTGAGTGCAAAAAGGAAGGCGGCCAAGGTGGCCAAGGCGGCCAAGATGGCCAACGTTTTCTCCATCCCCCCTTGGACACCTTCCCGCTTGGTCGATCTCATGGGGCTCGTCTCGGAAGAATGGCGTAAACAACCCCGGATAAATAACTTATAGCCTGAATTCAGCCAGAGATTCCGGCCACGCAGCGTCATCAAAGGCGGTGAAGGACATGAATTCAGTAGAGTTGTTGGCCATCTTCCTCGCGTCTAGTTTTCGCGTGCTTGGGTCCGCTTGAGGTTCGCGGCTTCCGATGGTTCGTTTCACGAGCGCGATTTGCTGGCAGATACCGGGTGCCCCTGCGCTCTGATTCTCGGCTCGGCCGACTTTACGCTGCTCGCGCATTCGGCTTGGTTGCGGCCAGCGGTCAGGGTTCCTTGAAGAACAAAGCCACGACTAAAACCCCTGGACGGCGGTGCCTCGAAAACCTGACTACGTCTTGGAACAAGACCGAGTTGTCGTCCAGCCGTTCAGCACGTGCGTGTTCTGGAGCCAGTGCATCCACCGGCTCAGATCGCCGTCGGCCAGTGGCCAGAGCACCAGGTGAAAGTGGTTGGGCATCAGGCAATTGCCCAGCACCCGCATGGGGACTTCGACATGAGCGTGCTGCATCGCCTTGAGGAACGCTTCGTAGTCGCCGTCCTTCCAGAAGACCTCCCGTCGGGCATTGCCCCGATTGATGACGTGGCAGCAGATCCCGCCCAGGGAAGCTCGTGCGGTGCGTGGCATGCAGCCAGGATGCACCTGACCGGCGGGAAGTCAATCAATAAACGTGCGTCCCCTTTTCTGCCTCCCCTTTTCTGCCTCAAAGGTGCCTATAGACTTCACTCAATATGGACCTCGAATCGATAATCCGTAGAAGTGTCCCGTGTCACCATCATACTGAGTAATTTACCGTGGAAGATCACATCCTAGAAGCCGCCCGCGATGGGGATTTGGATGAACTTAAGCGGCTGCTGAAAACTGACCCCTCGAGCGTCAAGTCGGCAGACGGTGAAAACGGGGCTATACATAGCGCAGCGAGTAGTGACCAGGTTGATGCCGTCTCGTTGTTGCTTGACTTCGGCGTGGATATTAACGCAAAAGATGAAGATGGAATGACGCCCCTTCACCGCGCGGCGGACGGAAACTTGAGAACTGCCCGACTGCTCATTCAGCGAGGAGCGAACTTGAGAATTCGGGATAAGCGAGGATACACTCCTGCTGCGTTGGCGATTAAAGGTCAAACAGACGAAGGACTTGAGATTGCCCATTTGCTCTTCCAATCCGGCGCAAAGCAAGACTTGCTAACAAGCTGTCTTCTGGGAAACTTGAATAAGGCCTCCGAGATTATGGACGCCGATCCTAATGCAATCAGCTCAGAGAATCCCTTAGCTCTTTTGACTGGCGCCATATTTGTTGGTAGTTATGGATCGGTGACTGACCGTGTCAAAATCGTTGAATCGCTATTTGCAAACGGCTTGAAGATAGACAAGAGCGACATTAATCGGATTATCGATTCTTGCATCGCAAGCAACGTCCCGGCATTCTTACCTGCTTTGAGACAAAAGCTTGCATCAACCATTTGATTCGGCTTAAGTGTGCCGAACCGAATTCTGATCGCAGGCGTTGCCGAATTAACCAGCTGGGGAAAAGGGGACGGGCACGTTTATTTATGTGACTCGCGGATCCGAGCCTACACGGAAGCTCGTGGAGTCCGCGGCATGATGCCAAGATACCCGAGACCGGCGCAAAGCCAATCAATAAGCGTGCCCGTCCTTTTTCTTGCTGGGCTTAAGCTGCATCTTCGGCAAGTGCTTCACGCCGTTTGACTTCGTAGAAGTCTCGGAGCGCGGGGCTAAAGCTCACACGGTCTTTAGAAAAGCCAATCCACCTTGGGAATCGTGACATTGCTTCCTTCCAGAAGGTTTCTAAGCCGGGTTCAGCCACGCCTATAATGAGGCCGGTGCGAAACCTCAATACTAGCCGCAAGCAGTCGAGAGGAAGTTCAAGCCCCAACGGAATCTCATCGGTCCAAATAAGACTCCCTGAAAACACGTCAAAGACGGGCTCGGCGTGCTTCAGACGCACGAGCGACTCAAGGGCGGGCGCAATAGTCGCTAAATCACGCACGTATTGGTCCGTTTTCTCCACAAGAAATCCTCGCGCAGGGGGGATATTCAAACTCGAAATATCGCGTAGGCTCCTGGGGCGGAAAACGGGACGCAGTTCATTTCCGGAAATGAGCTGCGTCCCCTTTCGTCCCCTTTTTCGTATCCGTGCTGTGAAACCCACTCTTGCAGCGTCGGGTAGCTTGCAGGTTTCCTTTTCGGAGACCTCGAAATGGCTCAGCCTCGCGATTTGAAATTGGAATGCACCTCGCGGCAACTCGAGCTGTTGCTGGAGTTGTTGCCGCACAATTGGGCCACGTCGCAACGCGAGCAGGTGGAGCTGGCAAGCTGAACCCAGTCCTGAGAGCAAATCACCCGACGATTTCCGATCTCCGAGAAGCCAGCGATAATCCGCCCGCACAGCGCCGATCCGGCTGAGACGCGCGGTTCACCGAACGGATCCTCATTTCTAGAGCCTCAAACGATCCTATCTTTAGTTGGACAATTACGCAGCAATTCTGTCATTTGGTACCAACTACCGGGAATCGATTTGCGTAATTACTCCATATCAGAAAAACGACCGTCACCGCTGTTCAATTCTTGATGGCCGGTTCAAATACCCACTCAATCAGATCGGGATTCTCATATCCCGGAATCCCAGTTCCGAGACATACGTCATTTATGAATGCCCAAAAGGAGCTTGCTAGTCGTTGCACCTTCCCGTCTGGATAAAGAATGTAGATTCCATACTCAGAACCGTGCGAATCACAGATATCTCGCGGGTCCCAAAAATAGTGCGATCCTTTAGTATCTGTACCAAAGAATCTAGCGCTTTCAAATCTGCCCAAGTCCAAGCAACTATTCTTCAGCTTTTGCCAGTTTCTATTCACTTTGGCATTTAGTGCCCGCAACTCGTCCCGGTCACCTGACGCTTGTGGCCCGGGTACTGCAATGTCATAACTAATTGGTTTCGCAAGCCTACCGGCACCGATAACTCGGCAGAAGATGCGATACCCCGAGGGAAGGACAAAGCGGGTGTCTGTCTCATAATCATCCAAATCCGAAGTCGTTGCTGTCCTCACGTCGCCCGTAACATCAAATTGCTTAAACAATCCATTCCACTCCCCGATCCCCGAAGTCTCCATCTTTGTGGGCGTCGTCTGCGCCGGGACATGTGTTTCTTCTTGCCCAACCGATTGGTACTTTCGCCGTTTGTGCCTTGCCCTATTATCGGCCTGACCTTCTGTTATTGGGGCCGGCTTGAATACCCACCGTATCGGCTCCGTATTGGCCGAACCCGGAACGCCGGAGCCGAGACAAATATCATTGACGAATTGCCAAAACGAGTCCGTTAATCGGAAAATCGAGTAGTCTCTTTGAATGACAAAGATGCCGTATTCCCGGTTGTTGTAATCGGTGACTTCGAGAGGGTCCCAAAAGAAGTAGGAGGTGCCGATGTCTTGTCCAAAAAACCATGCTCGTTCAAATAAGTCCGGACGGTTGCAATAATAACGATACTCATTGCTGAGCCTGCGAATTTGCTGGTTGAGCGACGTCAATTCGCTATTCGCGTATGCCTGTCGAAGACCCGGAACAGCAATTTCGTAGTTGGCCGGCTCAGTTAGAGTTCCTGCGCCGAATACTTGGCAGTAGAACTGGTAGCTAATCGGAACCCGAAATCCGGTTGCGTCTTCAAAAACGGCAATTTCCTTTGGAGAAACTACTCTTAGTTTGTCACCGACTATTTCGAACCGTCTTTTCAGTTGCTCCCACGCCAATTTAGACATTGTCGAACTCCACGATGTGTGATCACATACAGGCGACCAATTGCCTAAGCAAGGTGCTTCAGCGAAACGGCGAGGACGGAAAAAAGGGGACGGGCACGTTTATTGAGTTTATTGTTGTGGCTCGCTGGATCCCGCGTCTTTTCGGGGCCGGCCCTGCAGTCGAAGGGTCGATTCCAGACCCATCTCGATCGCCGTCTTCGCCGTCCAGGCCTCGTTCGCTCTCGTTCCCACGCTCCGCGTGGGAACGCCAATCCCCCGCTCCGCGGTGCGGGACTTGCGCCCTGCGGTAACATGCTTTATAGGCAGCAGCGCTCGCACCGCGGAGCGGAAAAAGCAGCGTTACCACGCGGAGCGTGGGAACGAGGAACCTTGGCCGCGATACCTGATTAACGGGTTTTCTTCTTCTCGACCAAATCCGCCAGCGCTTGCTTGCGCGCCTGACTACTTCTTCGTCTTTGTCTTTGTCAATAATCCGGCGGAGTTCGCGGGCAAATGCGTCATACGTGCCGATATCTCCCATGGCCGCAACGGCCTCAAATCGAACTGTTGGGTATGTCGACTTGATCATTCGCAACAAGTGCGGCTTGAGATCGCTGATCGACAGTTTGAGTTCCACAACCATTACTAGCGAATTCGTCTGTACGTGCGCATCTTTGTCGCTAAGCCCGGCTAGCAGCATCTGCTTCACTTCTTGGCTTTGGAATCCCGCCAACCATAACGACCACGCAATGAGGTTGCGGACTTCGGGGTTGGCACTGGGCCAAAACTTCACCAAATCGTCCTTGATGTTCGCCACCAATCCGGGAACGCGACGAAGACTGTGAGCTGCCCCATACGACCAATCGGCATTTCGCGACGCAATATAGGCCAGCATGAGCCGTGACAATTCACGCCCGGCTTGGCTCTTGGCGTCCACATCCTCCAGGTTAATTGCCCAAAGAGCGTATCCCTTTGCCTCTGGGGAAAAAGGTCGATTTTGGGCCCAGCATCTCCTTGAATTTGTCGATTGCTTGCGGTCCCAGGGCGCCAAGCGCGAAGATCGCCGTTTCATCCGGCGAGAGCTCTTGGATACCACCCGGTTTGTGATCCGCAGCCCGAATCATTTCGTAAAGGCCTTCGATGGCTTCCGAACCGTTCGGGCCAAAGTCAACAATTGCAGTGAGAGCCGATTTACGGCACCCCGGATCGACATCGTTTTGTGCCATGGCAAGCAACGGCAGAATCGCACTACGGTCGTGAATTTCGCCAAGGCTTTCCGCTGCCGCGAGACGTGTTTTGACATTTGGGTTCGTCAGCAGGCGGATCAGATCGCGAGTGCGCGATTTCGCCGATATCCGCCCCATGAATTCAATTGCCCTAGCCCGTTCATCTTCATTGGGGGAGTGGAGATACTTCGCGACTGCTTTGGCTGCCTGGTCCCCCATTCTGATCAATGCGCCTCGGCATGCCGCGGCGCCCCGCAGGCCGAATCGGGTCCTGATCTTGTCGCTTGAGTAGTGGAACAGGACGTCTGCGGCCGGCGGACCCAGTTCTGCCAGTTCCTCAGCTAGAGTGGCGGTCGCTTTCGTGTTCCCCCCTTGCAAAATCGCGTCGACCTTTTCGCGCATCTTGACGTCCGTGGCCGGGTCGCCTTCGCAATGCGCAACGCATGGCATCCACAACAGAAGCAGGGAAACGAAGGATAATCGCGCGTTCATACTTCATGCCCATACGACATTGACTTCATCGCTTTTTGATCGTGGAGCGATCCTCGCGAGCCGAACCGCAACCCAATCGATTTGCCACCGATCACACGGCGGTCGTCTCGAGCGGCTCCGCCTGGTTATTCTGCCAAACATTGTTCTCGTTCCCGCGCTCGCGTGGGAACGCCGACCCGCCGCTCCGCGGTGCGGGACTTTCGCCCTGCGGTAACATGCTTTATAGGCAGCAGCGCTCGCACCGCGGAGCGGGAAAGCAGCGTCACCACGCGGAGCGTGGGAACGAGGAAAGATGAGCGCGGAGCGTGGGAACGAGGAAACGAGAAACTGCTTGGTCGGCGAGCGGCGAGCCGCCGACGTCAGTCGGCGGAGGGAACGCGAGCCCCGGCGGGTAGAAGGTTCCTCCGCCGACTCACGTCGGCGGCTCGCCCGCTATCGACGCTTTGATTCGCCATCACGGTAGGAGCGGCCGCGTGCAGTGCTCCCAGCCAAGGAAGGGCTGGCGATCCGACCCTTTCAGGGTCGTCGGAAGAGCGGGCACCGGTTAAACAGGGTGCGCCGCTGCGCGGCGACGCTGGGCTCCGATATCCCAGTCCTTCAGACTGAAGCATGGAGCGCGTTCACGACCAGTGTTTATCAATCAGCGTTCCGCTTGGGAACGAGAAAATGTTTGGTCGGCTCGCCTGGCATTGATGCGCCACGATTAGAAGACCGCGTGCATTCGAGTGAAATAGTCCGAAAGTGTCAGGCTGATGAGGATCCCGAGCCAGAATAGGCCGACGCCGGCGGCTAGCCAGGTGCGGGAAGAACTCTTTAGCAAGTGCATGAAGATCAAGGCGACGATGAATGCCTTGGTCACGCCGAATGCGAGGCCGACGGCGAGGTGGCCGGCCGGTCCCATCGGTACAAATGACAGGCTCACGGTCGCGAAGGTCAAGCCGACCAAGGCGATGAATGCCAGAACCGTCAGGACGGGCGAGATTGAGCGATCGGCCATGTTTCGCCCTCAGAAGTGCAGTTTGGATAGCTCGTGATGCCCGCTCAGGTAAAGGACCGGCAACAGAAAGATCCAGACGATATCCACGAAGTGCCAGTACAGCCCGACGACTTCCGTAACAGTCGCCCCGATGCGTGGCCGCTCGCCGATGGCGGTGATGATGATGAGCCAGGTCACAATGCCGATGCCGATGGTCAAGTGAACCGCGTGCAGGCCGGTCAGGATGAAATAGAACATCATGAAGAGAGCCAGCCGGTCGGAGTCCGTGGTTCCCGGGTGGTAGCGATTGGTCCGGGGGATAATTCCATCCCGCCAGTCGCCGTAATACTCGTAGCCCTTGAGTGCCAGAAAGCCCGATCCCGACGAGCGCCGTAATGACGAGGAAGGTCAACATCATCCGCGATGCCCCTTCTGCGCGGAGTGAACGGCCAGCGCCATCGTCAGGCTGCTGGCGAGCAAGACGACGGTGTTGATACCTCCGATGAGCACATTGAGTCGGCCGGCACATTCCTCGAACTCGTTTGGATAGAACACCCGCGTCGCCAGGAATGCGGTGATGATGCTGCCGAAGAGCAGGATCTCCGTGGCGAGAAAGATCCACATCCCCAGGCGCGAGGCGGCCGATTGTTGTTCCAGATTGGCGAAGTGTGGTTCGAGAGGCGGGGCTTCAACGGACATCGTTGTGGCCCTCCGTCGCGTATTCGTAGGGCTTGCGGGTCACGATGGGCGTGGTCACGAAATTGTGCTTGGGCGGCGGGCTGGCCGTTTGCCATTCGAGCCCCGTGGCATACCAGGGATTGGGCCCGGCCGGCTCGCCCCAACGCATGGAGTGAAACAGATAGGCGAAGGGAAGCAGATAGCCGATGCCGAGAATGCTCGCCCCCGCCGAGGACAGCACATTCAGCACCTGGAACTCCGGCGGATAGTGGTGATAGCGCCGCGGCATCCCGAGATAGCCGAGGATGAACTGCGGCATGAAGGTCAGGAAGAAGCCGGCGAAAATGAGCAAGGCGGCGAGCCGGCTCCAGTTTCGCGAGTACATTCGGCCCGTGATCTTCGGCCACCAGTAATGCAGACCCGCGAAATAGGCTGAGACCATCCCGCCGACCATGATGAAGTGAAAATGCGCGATGATGAAATAGGTATCGTGCACGTGCTGATCGACCGCGAGGGCGGCGAGGAACAAGCCGCTGAGACCGCCGATCGTAAAGAGAAAAATGAACCCGATCGCGTAAAGCATCGGCGCCTCGAAGGCGATCGATCCGCGATACATGGTCGCCGTCCAGTTGAACACTTTGATAGCCGACGGGACCGCAACGATATAGCTCAGGGCGGAGAATAGCATCGATGCATAGAGACTCTGGCCGGCGACGAACATGTGATGACCCCAGACCAGAAACCCGAACAGGGCGATGCCGATGCTGGCCGCCGCGATGAACTTGTACCCGAAAATGTTCTTTCGGCTGAAGCATGTGACGATTTCGCTAATCACCCCCATCCCCGGCAGGATCATGATGTAGACCGCAGGGTGGCTGTAGAACCAGAACAGATGTTGAAAGAGAAGCGGATCGCCGCCCAACGACGGATCAAAAATGCCAATGCCTACGGTGCGTTCGACCACAATCAGGGCGAGGGCAGCCGCCAACACCGGCGTGGCGAGCAGCATGATCAAGCTCGTGGCGTAGAGCGACCAGACGAATAGCGGCAGCCGGCCCCAGGTCATGCCCGGAGCACGCAAGGTGTGTGTCGTGACGACGAAGTTGAGACCGGTCATGATCGTACTGAAGCCGCTGACGATAATGCCAATGGCGGCCGGCACGATGAATGTGAATGATGACCGAGTCGTGAACGGCGGGTAGAACGTCCAACCGCTATCGACCCCGCCGACGAGAATTGCCGTGAGTGTTGTAATCGCTCCGGCGGTGAATACGTACCAGCTCATCAAGTTGAGCTTGGGGAATGCGACATCCTTCGCGCCAAGCATCATCGGCAAGATAAAGTTCCCGAGCACGGTCGGCACGGCTGGAATCAGGAAGAACCAGACCATGATGATGCCGTGCATGGTGAACAACTTGTTGTAAAGCTCGGCGGTGACAATCGCTCCGCGTGGACTAATCAGGTTGATTCGAATCAAGGTGGCTGCCGCCCCGCCGACAAAGAACAGCAACGTAATCGTGACCATGTACAAGAGGCCGATTCGCTTGTGGTCGGTGGTGAACAGCCACGAGGTCCATCCGTGTTCGGCGGTCAAGTAACTCGGCTTGGCGGCCACGCGCGGAGGTTGCGGGGCGGACTGAGGCTCGAGTTCGAGAACGGTGCTCATTTCTTGGCCCCCTCTCCGGTGGCGCCGGCCCTCGGCGTGCCGACAGGCGGTGGAAAGTCCTCATTGCGCCTGGGCGTTTCGTTCGGACCGAGCGAACGAATGTAAGCGATCAACTGGATGATTTCCTCCTCGTTGATCTGGTTCTGAAACGTCGGCATGATCGACTCCCAGCCCTCGACGACCTTTTTGCCAGGGAACAGGATCGACTCGCGAATGTAACTCGCGTCGGCCACAACCGAGCCGCCGCCGCGAAGGGCGACGCGGCGTCCGTACAAGGCCTCCAGTACCGGTGCGCGAGCCTTGGGATCGGCGCTGTGGCAAGAGACGCATTGATATTTCAGGAACAACTTTCGACCGGCGAGAGCCGGCGAGCCCTCGGCATGGTCGCGCAACCAAGCGGAGTATTCATCCGGCTTTTGAATGACAATTGTGCCGACCATGCCGGCATGACCAGTTCCACAGTACTGATCGCAAAAAAGGTGATACCGCCCCGGTTTGGTTGGCCGGTAATAGATGCTGACATACCGACCGGGGATCACGTCGACCTTTTGCCTGAACGCGGGCACTCCGAAGTCGTGAATCACATCCTCGGAGATGAATGTCAACTTGACCGGTCGTCCGACCGGAAGATGCAGTTCGTTGATCTCGCGCTGTCCGCCCGGATGCTGAATTTTCCACATCCATTGCTTGCCGACGACGAACACTTCATACGCATCGGGCGGCGGGCGCAGATTCTGGCTATAAACGATCAGCCCCCAGCCGAACATCACGGCGAAGATGGCGGTCGGCGCGGCGATCCATCCCCACTCCAAAAGTGGAAAGCCCGTGATGCGCGGCGTTTTGTCCTGATTCGATCGCCGCCGGTATGCCGCCGAGAAAACGACGAGCAGAAAGGTCACCAGCAATGCGACCCCGCCCGTCACGATGAGAATGAAGAGAAATACCTGGTCAACTTGCGTGGCTTGCTCGGACGCCTGGCTCGGAAATAGCGGCAAGTCGGGGAGCCCGAGATCGGCGAGTGGCAACACGGTCAATCCTCCTGAATCGATGGAGATTGAGCGGACCGCCGCCGCCGGCTTCGCCAAATGAGAAACGTTATCATTGTGACAATGCCGAGCAGTGTCAGAGCGCTGAAGAGTTTGATGAGTCGTAAGACGGCGAACGTGTAGGTACCCGTGTTCGGGTCATAGTGATAGCACAACAAGAGCACTTGATCCGCCGGTGAACTGACCTTTCCTTCCGATGCCTCGGCCAGTGCCAGCCGGACATCGCGTGCTTCGAATCGCACGCCGAGCAAGTAGCGCGTCAACGTGCCGTCCGGCGACACGATCATGATCCCGCTCGCGTGGGCGTACTGTTCAGTTTTGGGATCGTACTCGTATTGAAAGCCGACCGCGTCCGCGAGCGTGGCAATCGCCAGGGGATCGCCGGTCAAAAATCGCCAACTGCGTTCGGCGCCGGCCCGACCATACTGTTCGAGATAGTTCGCCTTCTTGACGGCCGCGAGCGGAGGCTTTTCACGCGGATCGAAGCTGACGACGACCACGTTGAACGTGCTGCCAACGTCCGCGGGAATTGCCCGCAGGGTCGTGAGCAGGTTGTTCAGAATCTCCGTGCAGAGCATCGGGCAGCGGTAGTAAGCCAGGACGAGGATCGTTGGCTTGCCGCCCGTGCACTCCCCGAGCGTGACACGGTGATCGTGCGAATCACGAAAAGGGAGATCCAGAGGAACGTGCTGACCGAGTTTCTGTTCGATTCGGACGTTGGGCGGCGGCGCCGGCGGACCTGTATTGGGCATGGGCGGACTATCGTAGCCGCTGCCCAAGCAGATCATGCCGGCCAATGCAATCAACAGCCGCCCCCTCATTTCTTCCCCTTCTCTGGGCGCTTGTGACTGGCGCTCACGATGGCATCCATCGCCAGATCGATCGGAATTCGGGCAATGCCCTTGGAACGATCTACCCAGCCGTATTGCTGCAGAATCGGTTGCCGATTGGCGCGGAGATCTTCGGGCCGGACATCCGGGATCTGTCCGCCGGGCATCGGCCGGCTCGAACGGTAAGACGGAGGCAAGGCCGCCAAAGGCTCTAACCCCTCCAGTCGCGGAGTCGCAGTCGCCTTGAGCCGTTGATTGAGCGGGGATTCGCCGGGCATTTCAACGGCCGGCGATGCGCCTTTCGATCGGGCTTCCGGCACCACCAAGCCTTCGACTCTCCAGAGCACCCCGACCAGGATTGCGCCGCCGAAAACGAACACGATGGCGAGCATCACGATGAACGCCGCGGATACGTCCCGCACTTCGTGGCCGGACTCGAGCGACTTGTCGGGAATCGGTTGCAGTTCAGCCACTGGCGCCCTCCCCTTCACATTGGAACGGACCATGCAGCGGTTCCAGAGAAGCGCGCCGCAGCCCACTGGCAAACCACCACATCCACACACCGCCGACAGCGACGAACGCGGAAACATCCAGCAGCCAGAAAAATGGCTCATTCTTATGCGGAAAAGCAGCTTCGATCCACCAAAGCACATCGACGAAGCGCATCGCGAGCACTCCGAGAGCCACGCCCACGAGCAACGACTGGCTTTGCTTGACGTCTCGAAACAGCAATAGCAAGAACGGCACGGCAAAGTGCAGCACGATCAAACCGATTCCGATCCATTCCCAGCCGCCACGCATGCGTTTGAGGTAGTACGGGGCCTCGGCCGTCAGGTTGCCGACCCAGATCAACAAGAATTGCGAAAACGAAAAATACGCCCAGAGCAGAACGAAGACGAGCAACAAGCCGCCCAAATCGCGGCGATGCTTGGGAATGACCCGCCCCGCGAGCGGCGGGAAATTGGAAAGCACGACCATAGCAACAACGGCAACCGCGAATCCCGTGATCATCTGGCCAATCGCATAAATTGGCGGATACATCGTCGATCGCCAGAATGGTTCCAGCGACATCACCCAGTCGATGGCCGCGAAAGTAATAGTGATGCCGTAGACGATGAGGCCGGGGCCGCTGATGGCGGTCAAGTGATGGCCGGCATTCGCATCCCCATCGCGCCAACGATTGGACCACGAGCGCAGCAAATATGCCAACAGCAACCAGACGGCAAAGTACCCGGCGGCGCGGCCAATCACGAAGGGCGGATTGAGCAAGTGCGTCTTTTCGCGCAATTCTTCGATCAGGTCGTCGCTCACAACCTGATCGAGTGGGCGAGCCCACGGGTATGGCGAGCTTGGCCCCAAAAAGAGCCGCGGCAGCAATCGGTATGAACAAGATGGCCATCAACCATAGCGTGCCGGCGGACCGTTCCAGGAACGGTCGCAAGAGGACGCCCCACGATCCGCCGGTGAGATAATGGATCATCAGCACGACCATGCTGCCGAGTGGGATTGCCAGCCAGAAGTGAAATGCGACTGAATAGGAAATCGCGGCCTGAGCCAGTGGGTGCGGTCCGGCCACCGAAGTGAAGGCGAGGACGACGAACGCGATGATCCCCACGACCGCCGCGATCAGCGAGATCGCTTCGACCCTGTGCCAATCGAGTGCACGAGTGGTGATCTCGCCATCACTCACGGCTGGCCCTCCAAGTGGCGGTGTGCGGTCGTGCGTTGCGCGGCGGGTAGCTTGGCGATGGAGGCGTGCTGACTGAGCTGCAAGGCGCGAACATACGCCACGATCCGCCAGCGATCGACCGGTTGAATCTGCTTTCGGTAGCGGGGCATCGCGCCGTACCCGCGCGTAATCACTTCAAAGATGTACCCAATGGGCACTTCGCGCAATGGAATCGCCTTATCGAATCGGGCAAAGCCGCGGGAATTGTCGGAATGGTAATTGGGCGGACGAATGTAGCCGCGCTCGGGAATCTTGCCGTTGCCGTCTCCCGTCGGACCGTGACACATGGCGCAGTAGATTGTGAATCGCTCTTGGCCACGCTCCAGGTCCGCGCGCGTGAGTTCAAAGGGAAATTCGTTGACAAACTTATTGGGATCGCTTGGAGCGCCTGGCTGCGGAGTGTTAGATTTGGCGGCTGGGTTCCCTTTCGGTGGAACGGTTCTTGGATGAGCATCGGGCTTGAGGCCACTGGCGATCGGGTCCTTTGTCGCCGGCCATTCGCGAGCGACGACACCGCGTGGCAATGGCCGGGCCGACATGCCATCCGGAAAGAATTCGCTCGGTTCCAGTGGCCGATAGCTCGGTTGGCTGGCCATCTTCTGCTGACAACCGGCCGCGCTTACCGCGATTAGTAGGAACGCCGTGGACCGCTTCATCCCCGCACCTCCTCGACGGCAATCGCGCCTTGGTCGGCAAGAAAAAAGCGGGTCGCGTCGATGTCGTATTTCGGATCGCTGGCTTCAATGCACAGATAGAAGCGATCGATCGTCGCACGCGCGAACGTTGGCGACGCGAATAGCGGATGATGATACCGCGGCAGGCCGCACAGTCGCAGCAAGGCGAAGAAGCTTGCGAACGCCGCGGTCAAAACCGTTAGTTCAAACGTGATCGGAATAAACGAGGGCCAACTGTTGAGCGGCCGGCCGCCGACGTTGATCGGATAATTGATGGCTGAAATCCAGTACATCATGAAGAATCCGCCGCATGCTCCGACCAGTCCGCCCAAAAACACCACGAACGGAATGCCGGTGCGGCGATGACCGAGCGCTTCGGCCGCCTCTTTGAGCGGATACGGCGAAAAGGCTTCGACGTGCGCGTAGCCGGCTTCGTGCGTATGCCGAGCAGCTTCGATGAGTTCGTCCGACGTCTCGAACTCGGCAAGAAGGCCATAGGCATCAATCACGGGCATGGGGTGACCTCCAGCGATTCGCCCGCTCGGCCGCCTTGACGCATCGGCAACAGATCGCGCAACTCCGCGATCGAGATCATGGGCAAGAAGCGAATGAACAGGCAAAACAGCGTGAAGAATAGGCCGACCGAGCCGAAGAGAAACGCGTAGTCCCAGAACGTCGCCTGGAAGAGTCCCCACGAGGAGGGAAGAAATCCCCGCTGCAAGCTGCCAATCACGATCACCCAGCGTTCAATCCACATGCCGATTAGCACGCCAACTGAAACGAGAAACAGAAGGAACGGATTGTAGCGCACGCGTGCCGACCAGAGCGATTGCGGAATCACGACGTTTAGCAGAATCACAGCCCAATACACATGCGACGCCGAGCCCACCCAGCGGTTGTGTTGCACGCCGAGTTCATATTTGTCGCCGGAATAGACTGCCATCACTCCCTCGATGAAGTACCCATAGCTCAGCACCATTCCGGATGCGAGCATGAGCTTCGCGCAATTATTGAGATGGCGTTCGGTGACAAAGTCGTGCAGGCGATAAATGGATCGAAGGGGAATTGCGAGGATGAGCACCATCGCGAACCCTGAATAAATGGCCCCCGCGACGAAGTATGGGGGAAACACCGTGGAGTGCCAGCCGGGAAGGATGGCGACGGCGAAATCAAAGCTCACGACCGTATGAACGGAGACGACCAGCGGCGTTGCCAGTGCGGCAATCAGTAAGTATGCCTTTTCCAGTCGCCACCAGTGCGTCACCGAGTTGCGCCAACCGAGCGCCATCAAGCCGAAGAACACTCGACCTAAAAGCGTCTTCGCCCGATCGCGCATGGACGCGAGGTCCGGCAACAACCCGAGGTACCAGAACAATAGCGAAACGAGGAAGTACGTGGTCACGGCGAACACGTCCCAAACCAGCGGACTGCGAAACTGCGGCCAGATTCGCTCCGCATTTGGGAACGGAAAGAGCCAATAGAAGAACCACGGCCGTCCCAGGTGGAAGAGCGGAAAAAGACCGGCGCACATGACCGCGAACAAGGTCATGGCCTCGGCGAATCGATTGACACTCGTTCGCCATTTCTGATGCAGCAGGAGCAAGATCGCCGAGATGAGCGTACCGGCATGACCGATTCCAATCCACCAGACGAAGTTGGTAATGGCGAAGCCCCACGCCACCGGGATATTAACGCCCCAAATGCCAACGCCGACGATCAGCAGATAACCGATCGCGTACATGAAGACCGTGAAGAGGAGACCCGCGACCCCCAGAGTGAGCCACCACGCGACCGGCGCCGGATGATCCTGTACAATCCCCGCCACTTTGGTCGTCACCGTGGCCGGCGACTGTTCACCCTCGACAACGGGTGCGGGATGCGTCAGGGCTGGGAGGAGATCGGGCACGTCAGGCGTTCCTCGGCATGTTCGGATTCGGGTTGCGGACAGCCGTCAAATAGGAAGTCCGCGGCTGAGTATTCAGTTCCGCGAGCAAGTCGTAGTTGTGAGTTTCCGATTTCCATTGCCGCACGGCGGAGTTCGGATCGTTCCAATCGCCGAAGACGATGGCGTTGGAAGGGCACGCCTGCTGACACGCCGTCTGAATTCGTCCGTCCGGTATTGGCTGGTCCGTGACTTCGGCATCATGTTCGGCAGAGCGAATTCGTTGGACGCAGTAGGTGCATTTCTCCATCACGCCGCGACTGCGAACGGTCACTTCGGGATTATTTCGCAGTCGCCCGGTTTCACTGGAGAAATCTCCGTAGAGCAGGAAGTTGAATCGGCGGACCTTGTAGGGGCAGTTATTCGAGCAGTAGCGCGTACCGACACAGCGGTTGTAAATCATCTCGTTGAGGCCGTCGTGGCTATGGACGGTTGCGCCGACGGGGCAGACCAATTCGCACGGCGCTTTCTCGCACTGCATGCACGTCACGGGCTGAAAGAACATATTGTCCGGATGACTTGGATCCGGACCGGCGTGATAACGATCGATGCGAATCCAGTGCATCTCCCGCCCCCGGAGCACCTGGTCCCGGCCCACCACCGGAATATTGTTTTCCGACTGACAGGCGACAACGCAGGCGCTACATCCCGTGCACGTGGAGAGGTCGATGGCCATCGCCCATTTGCGATCCTTGTAAGACCATTCCGGGTAGAGTGTCAGCGGCAGCACGCGCGAATCGCGCTCCGCGGGTGGTGGCGAATTTGTTCCCTCAGAGGTGAGTGCGGTGGCGGCAGCCTTCTTTGCGGCATCGTCGATTGGCGATTGGATCGAGAAATTCGAGAACTTGCCGGCCTCCGTGTGGACGACGGGGTCCCGGTTCTCCATGTTGTGGTGATGTTGCGTGCAGGCCTGCGATTCTTCATCGCCCGTCTTGATCACTTCCAAGCCCGCGGCAAACCAGGGAGTGTCCGAATGCCGAAGTTGAAATGCGTTTGATCCGACGGCGCTGCCCACATGACCAGCCAGCGCTCGACCGTGTCCCAAGTAGATTGTGACGGTATCGTCGGCGTGCCCAACCAGTGCGAATGCGGCGGCCCGAATCGCTCGATCCCTGAACTTGAGTACGACTACATCCGCCTCAACGCCGCCGTGTTGTCCTCCTCGTTCAATGGGCTCCGAGCGAACGCCCAGTCGACGGGCTGTCGCCGGGCTCATGATGGCGGCGTTCCCCCACGTCAACTTGGTGACCGGCTTCGGCAACTCTTGGAGCCAGCCATTGTTGGCAAAGCGCCCGTCGTGGAGCGTCGGGTCCGGCAGGAACTGGATCTCGATTGTGGCGGCGTCGACGCTCGTCGCCGGCGCGGATTGCGGCTGATTGGCGGATTCGGCTTTCACGGTCTGGGCGACAGTGTCAGCAATCGAACCCTTGCGCAGCCATGTCTCCCATTGCTCGTCGAAATCCTCCGGGCTGCCCCTCTTTGACCGCCAGTGCGAACGCACAATATCGCGGCCGCTGGGCTCTTCCGGACCGCTGATCGCAGCGAAGAACTCAATCGCCGATCGTCCGCCGTAGAGTGGTTCGATCAACGGCTGCTGAATGCTCGCCGTGCCGTCGTAGCCGATGGCATCGCCCCAGGTTTCCAAGTAGTGAGCTTGCGGAATGTGCCAGTCGCAATTCGCCCCCGTTTCATCGAGGTAAAGACCGAGATGGGCTCCGAAGGCCACCTTCTGGATCGCTTCGAGGAACGGGATATCGGCCGGCGCGCTGTACACCGGGTTTGTGTCGAAGACGATCAGCACATCTACCTGCCCGGCCAACATCTCGTCGACCAAGGTCTTCAAGTCGATCGGCTTTTTGCCGACGTCCGGCTCGATGGATTTGGTGAATTGGACCGTTGAGCCGACATTATCGAGCGTGACATTCATCGCATGGGCAAGCGCGTGAATCGATTCGGGCAGTTGCTCGCCGGCGATCACCATGCTTCGGCTCTTGTGATCGAGCAAATCGCGCGCGAGCGGCTTCAACCATGCGGTCACGGAGTCCGGAAGTCCCGCGGCGTCGAGCGCTTTTGAGCCTGACAACTGAGCGGCCAACGCCTGCGCGACCGGTTCGATTTTGGATGGTCGGATTGCTAACCGGTGATCGGCATTCGCACCCGTCGTCGTGAGCATCGCCTCGACGGCATAGAGGCGATTCATTTTTTCCGGTGGAATGCCATATTTGCCATGATGGCGCACACGGCGACGACCGGCGAAATCGTGCTGATAGCGGACCGTCGCGGGCCGGCACGCCAGGAAGTCCGCACTCAGGCTCAGTACGATGTCCGCCTGCGTAAAATCGTAAACGGCATGCACCGGCTCGCGAAATGCGGTCGACTCCCACGCCCGGCGATAGTCTTCGCTCGCCTCGTAACGCGCCCACTTCGCTTCGCGAAAATCCTTGAAAAACCCCGCAAGCTGGGCGGCCAGCGTCGGCGAATTGATTGCCCCGGTGAGCACTCGCACGCGCGAGCCATGAGTGGAACGCTGTTTACTGAGAGCATTGCGAATTGCGGCCAACGCAGCGTCCCAGGGTTGAGGGGCGCGGCGATGAATCACTTCCTTGGAGCGATCGGGATCGTATAGATCGAGCAGCGAGGCTTGCGAGAACAGATCGCTCGCACCCAGGCTGCCCGGGTGACTGGGATTTCCCTCGATTTTGATTGGCCGGCCTTCGCGACTTTGGACGACCAGCCCGATTGCCGTGCCGCCAAGTGACATGGCCGTGGCGAAGGTCAGTGGCGTACCCGGCTGAACTCCATCCGGCGCGGATACGTAAGGAACGATCTCGAACCGCGGCGCCCGACGCGGAGAGCAGCCCATGGCGCCGGCTAGCGCTGCGGAAGCGCGGCGACGGCGAGAAAATGCCGGCGGTCGATCGACTCGGTTGGATCCTTGGGATTTGGAAACACTGCATCGGGAGTCTGGAGGGCGTCGGTTCGATCCATGATCGGCCCCCGGGGTTAGCGGTGACAGGTTGTGCAACTCGTGAGTGTGCGGGCGTCGCGCACGTGATACTCGGCTGCTAGTTTCCGGCCCAGGTCCTCCCCTCCCTGCGGCTCGCCCGTTTCGGGATCGCGCTTGCCGGCGGGCGTCCAAGTCATGTTGAACACCTCATCGCGAGGTCGAATATGGGGGCCGGGATCGCGGTGGCAATCGAGACACCACCCCATCGTCAACGGCTCTTCCTGCCAGGTGAGCGGCATCTCGTCGACGCGACCGTGACACTCCACGCAGCCGACTCCCTTTGCAATGTGCACTCCATGGTGGAAGTAGACGTATTGCGGCAGATTGTGCACTCGCTGCCAGACGATCGGCTGGCCGCTCTGCCAACTCTTCCGAACAGGGGCCAACATGTCGGCGCCGACCCAAATCTGCTGATGGCAATTTATGCACGTTTCGGTTGACGGCATTCCCGCGAATGCGGACGTTTCGACGGTCTCGTGGCAGTAGCGACAATCGATTCCCAATCGAGAAACATGATGCTCGTGACTGAATGGCACTGGTTGCTGGTAGGGCACGTGTTCCGCAGTGACGTAACTCGATCGATAGAACACTCCGATTGCCACGGCGGTTGTTGGGACAGCGAGCATAGTTCCGATGATCCCCATACGGGCCAGCGTGTCGAACCATCGGGGAAAGACCTGCCTCATGGACCGTTCCACTCCGTGATTCAACTGCCGATCAACTGCTTCCAATCGTCCCAAGCGAGCAATGCACCCCCGGCCATGCCGGTGGCGGCGAGAAACGCCCCGAGAATCGCGCGGCGATCGCCGCTGAGCCAAGCCGCCAGGCCGAGCAACGTGCCAACGGCGGCGAGACTGGGCCCGTATGGGAACCACCAACAGAGCACCATTCCGATCAGTCCGAAAACGAATCCGGTTAAACCGATTCGCTCGACGACCGATGGATCGGTCTCTGCTGGCATCCGTACATGCCCGTATGGGAAAGTTCTGTAACGTCGGATGGAGCGTGCAAATTGGACGCCACAGACGCATCGACCGCAATTTCCGTCGAAAGTGAATGAGGAATACGGCGCTTTCGCCATCGCCCTGGCAACTGGCTTCCCAATCGGGCACGCTGAATGCACATTCGAGAGGAGAAGGCGAGGCGGACCCCGATCGCTGCGCTGTGTCAACTCGTGGATTCATCATCAATTGGGAAGGAGTTCATCATGGCCAGAACCGGAGGCGACATTCTCGCTGATACGCTCATCGAATGGGGCGTCGACACCATATTCGGACTGCCGGGGGACGGAATCAACGGAATCATCGAGTCGTTGCGAACGCGGAAAGACAAGATTCGCTTTGTTCAAGTCCGTCACGAAGAGGCCGCCGCCTTCATGGCCTGCAGTTATGCCAAGTTCACCGGCCGGCTCGGTGTGTGTCTGGCGACATCAGGTCCGGGCGGCATCCATCTGCTCAATGGCCTTTATGACGCGAAGATGGATGGCCAACCGGTCCTGGCCATTACGGGGCATCATTTCCACGACCTGATCGATACCCATGCCCAGCAGGATGTCGACCTCGACCGCGTCTTCACCGACGTCGCGGTCTATAGCACGCGGGTCATGGGCGTCGCGCACGTTGAGAATGTTGCCCATCAAGCTTGCCGAAACGCGCATGGCGCGAAGAGGCGTCGCCCACATTAATTTCCCAGTGGACTTCCAGGATGCCACCGAACAGGAACGCTCGCGACGGAATATCGAGGGAATGATGGATACGACGGCACTCGGCCGCCGAGTCGCTCTGCCCGCGGATGAAGAACTGCGGCGGGCAGCCGACGTGCTCAATCAGGGGAAGAAAGTTGCCATACTCGCCGGTCGCGGTGCGCTCAAGGCCACCGATGAACTGGAGCAACTGGCCGACACGCTCGCTGGGCCGATCATTAAACCGCTCCTGGGCAAAGCGTGTGTTCCCGACGATAGTCCATTCACGACAGGCGGAATTGGCTTGCTGGGGACCAAGCCTTCGCAGGAAGCGCTGGAAGAATGCGATACGCTGTTTATCGTTGGTTCATCGTTCCCCTACTTGGAATTCCTGCCCAAGCCGGGTCAGGCGCGTGGCGTGCAACTGGACATCGATCCCACGCGAATCGGCCTGCGCTATCCCGTCGAGGTCGGACTGGTCGGAGACACCAAGCGCAGTCTGCAAGCCTTGATGCCGCTGCTCCAGAGCAAGAAGGATCGAAGTTTTCTGGAAACCGCGCAAAAGGGCATGAAGAGCTGGAATGAACTGATGCTCGAACGCGCCACGCGGACCGACAAGCCGATGAAGCCGCAAGTCGTCGCCCACGAACTTGGCAAGCGCTTACGTGACGACGCCATTGTCTGCTGCGACTCCGGAACGATTGCCACCTGGTGGGCACGCCACATCCCCGCCCGGCGAGGACAGATGCACTCGATTTCGGGCACGCTCGCGACGATGGCTTGCGGTCTACCCTATGCGATCGGAGCGCAAATCGCTCACCCGAACCGACAAGTCGTCGCGTTCGTCGGCGACGGCGGATTCTCGATGCTGATGGTCGAACTGGCCACGGCCGTGAAATACAAGCTGCCGATCAAGGTCGTCATCATCAAGAACAACACCCTCGGGCAGATCAAGTGGGAGCAGATGGTGATGCTCGGCAATCCCGAGTACGTCTGCGAATTGCATCCCATCGACTTTGCCAAGTACGCGGAAGCGGTGGGCGCGGACGGATTCACGTGCGACGATCCGGCCGACATCGGCAAGGTGCTCGATGCGGCCCTGCAAACGCCCGGGCCGGCGGTCGTGCAAGCGGTGGTCGATCCGTATGAGCCGCCGATGCCGCCGAAGGCGACCATTCAACAGGCGTACCATTTCGCCAAGGCACTGGCTCGCGGCACGCCGGAACGAATGAAGATTATCTCCACGGTCGCTGAGGATACCGTTCGCGAGATGATCTGATTACATACACAATGGATTGCGCTGCAACCCCCGGTCTTGAGCCGCGCAATCCATTTTTCGCGATTTGCGGCGCAACCGTCTGGCTCCAGCCGACTTGATTCCTTGCAAACGAGCAGTGCAACGAATTCGGCGTCGGGGAGACCGTCGCGTATCAGCGAACCGAAGCGCGAGTATTGATGTTGCGCTTTGACAGGGCCGGAAAAGTCGGCGGAGCCTGAAGCGTCAGCGAAGGCGACGCAGAAGCGATTTCGAAGAAGACATTGCAGCGTATGAATGTCCCAACCTGATCGGCGTCGCCTTCGCTGACGCTTCAGGCTCCGCCCTATTTCCCGTCTCGAAGCAGACAATATCAAAACGAGGAAGTGAAGGAAAGCGGGGTCACTTTCGCTTGCGCTTCAGGCTCCAATGCATCATTGCCGTTGGCAAGCGTTGACTGCTGTGCGTTTTCGGAACGGTCCCGGAATGTGTGGGCTCGAACCGCACACCGACTGCGACTGGCAACGGCTAATCGGAAGACCGCAAATCGCTTCGCAGCTCGCGTAAATGACTTGTTTTTCAGCGGATTACTCGCTGCTCCGGAAAGCACCGCCATGTGCGAACGTCGGTCGGCGGTCGCGGTACACCCTTTGCGATTGCCGTGATCGCAACAATGGGGAAGTCAGCACGGGAGACACGAATGGTCCGCAACATCATGGCGAAGCTTATAGGAATCGCGATCCTTTGTGTTGGGTTGTTCGCACTGACAACGGACGGCCGATCGCAACCGCCGGGCAAGAAAGGCTTCGGCAAAGGAAAAAACGATCCGTCGATGCGGGCGGACATGGAGGTATTTCAGTTCCTGCTCGACAATCGTCGCGACATCAAACGGACAGTCAAAAACATCGATGATGGCGTTGAGACAACCACGGAATCCGACGTCCCGAAGGTCACTGCCAAAATCCAAGAGCACGTCGAAGCGATGCACGGCCGCGTCAAGTCGGGGAACGGCATTCACCTTCGCGATCCCTTGTTTGCCGAGATCTTCAAGAATTCGAAGAAAATCGAATTGAAAATTGAAATGACCGATAAGGGAGTTCACGTCAAGGAAACTTCCCAGGACCCTTATGTGGTAAAACTGATTCAAGCGCACGCGCAGGTGGTCAACAAGTTCATTGAGAATGGGCACGCGGAAATGCGGAAGAACCACGAAGTCCCCGCCGCGGCCAAGAAATAAACGGGAGAAGGCATGGCATTCTCAAAATTCAATTGGAGAAAGCACGTGGAGATTTACTTTTTTGTGGGCATTTTGGTGGTCTGGCTGCTGTTGCAACTGGTCATCTTGCCCAAGCTGGGCGTCTCGACCTGAATGCGCGGATCCTGCGCCGCGGTCGCGGCCCGATGAATCCAATCAACCGCTCCATGACTCGATTCCATACGAACGCGACTGAGAAATCAAATGGCGACTCGATCAAACCGTTGGCCCAAAATGGTGAAGACCGGGCTCGCCATCATTGGTGGGCTGGCCGGACTCGGTCTATTCCTTGCGTGGATGGGTGGGGCTTTTCACGGCAAGGTGCATCCTGGATTGGTTCCTCTCGAACGGCCGAGTGCGGCAGGCCGGGTCGTCGTGCCGGTTGAGCGGCAACGGGTTGAGGACACCGTGATCGCGGTTGGCAGCGTGCAGCCGCATCGGCGGACCGATGTGGCGAGTCAATTACTGGCGACGATCCGCGAGATCAAGGTCCGCCCGGGGGACCGCGTCGCCACCGGGGACCCGCTGATCCTCCTGGACGATCGGGAATTGCTGGCGCAACAGCGCGAAGCGATGGCTGCCCTCACCGCCGCCGAGGCCGATCGGATTACCCGCCAAGGCGATTTGGACCGTGCCCGCATCGGTCTGCGCCACGGGCGTCGTGACTCGCGAGGACTACGACCGATTCTTGGGCGCGGTGAAGGTCAGCGAAGCCCAGGTGCAACGCTCGAAGGAACAGATTGCCCGGCTGGAAGTACAGCTCAGTCACACGCGCATTTCCGCGGGGACTGGCGGAATCGTCGCCGACCGCTTCGCCGAGCCGGGCGACGTCGCCACTCCGGGCAAGGCGATCCTGTCCGTTTATGACCCGGTCGATCTGGAGTTGCATGCCAATGTGCCGGAGAGCTTGACGGCCAATGTCGCTGTTGGCCGCAAGCTGCAAATGCAAATCGATGCCGCGGGGCTCAATTCCCAGGGCGAGGTTCGCGAGATTGTTCCGCAAGCCCAGCAGGCATCGCGGACGGTGCTGGTGAAAGTTGCCCTGCCCACTTCAACGGGGATTCCATTCTGCCGGGGATGTTTGGGCGAATTGCGATTCCGACCGGCCAGAGCGATCGACTGCTCGTGCCACGCGCCGCGGTTCGAACCGTTGGACAGCTCGATTTGGTCGATGTCGTCGGCGCGGACGACACATTGACCCGTCGATTCGTTCGCACCGGCCGGCTAGTGGGAGATAAGGTCGAAATCCTCTCGGGCCTGAGTGAGGGTGAACGCGTGGCACTGCCGGCCAACGCACCCAACGGAGGGCCGAGGTCGTGAGCGAACGCAACGATCAAGGCTGGGTGTCGCCATCGTCGACGCCTTTCTGCGCGGCAACCTGTCCATCCTGCTGATTCTGATCATGCTGGCCGCGGGGGCCGTGGCCCTGATCGTCACTCCTCGCGAGGAGGAACCGCAAATCGTGGTTCCGATGGCGGATGTCATTGTCCATATGCCGGGTGCATCGGCCGAGCAAGTCGAACAGCAGGTCTCCAGCAAGCTCGAACGGCTTCTCTATCAAATTGACGGGGTCGAATACGTTTATTCGATGAGCCGGCCCGGCGAGGCGGTCGTCACCGTTCGCTTCTATGTCGGCGAAAACCGCGAAAACAGCCTGGTCAAGCTGCACAACAAGATCGTCACCAACACGGATCTGGTCCCCCCCGGCGTTACCGGCTGGGTGGTCAAGCCGGTGGAAATCGACGATGTTCCGGTGCTGGCCGCGACTCTATGGAGCAAATCCGCCGATGATTTCGCTCTCCGTCGCGTGGCCGAGCAAGTTGAGGTCACTTTGCAAGGCGTCCCGGATATGGCGCGCACCGAGGTCGTTGGCGGACGCCGGCGTCAGCTCCGCGTCACGCTCGATCCGGAAAAGATGACATCACGCGAAGTGACAGCGCTCGACGTCGAGCGGGTGCTGCGCGGCGCCAATGTCAGCGTGCAGGCGGGATCGTTGCCGCGCGAACAACCATGAAGTGCTCGTCGAAGGTGGGCCATTCGTCCAAACCGCTCGTGAATTGGAACCCCTGGTCGTTGGGGTCTTCGCCGGGAAGCCGGTCTACTTGCGAGAAATTGCCGCGGTGACCGATGGGCCCGAGGAGCCGGCCGGCTACGCGCGCATTCAGTTCGGCCCGGGGACCAAAGAGGCCCCGGCAGGCGACTATCCGGCAGTGACCGTCGCAGTCGCGAAGCAAGGGCAGCAACGCGGTCGTCGTGGCCCACGCGCTTTGCGCCAAGCTCGATGATTTGAAGCGGGATGTGATTCCCGATGACATCGAAGTGCGCGTCACACGAAACTACGGAGAAACCGCCAACGACAAAGTGAACGAGCTGGTTCGAGAATTGGGGCTGGCCATCGTCATCGTCGCCGCACTCATCATGTTTAGCCTCGGCTGGCGGGAGGCATTGATCGTCGTCACGGCCGTGCCGTTGACGTTTGCTCTGACGTTGCTGGTAAACTATTCGCCGGCTATTCGATCAATCGCGTGACCTTGTTCGCACTCATCCTCGCGCTCGGTCTGGTCGTCGACGATCCGATTGTGGATGTCGAAAATATCTTTCGCCATTTCGGGCTGCGGAAGGAGTCGCCGTTGAAGGCCGTGCTGACGGCGGTCAACGAAGTGCGGCCTCCCATCATCATCGCGACACTGGTCGTCATCGTTTCATTCCTGCCGATGCTGTTCATAACCTAGGGGCCGTACATGCGGCCGATGGCGCCTTAATGTTCCGGTCGCCATGTTCATGTCGATGGTCGTGGCGTTCACCGTGACGCCGTGGC
>CAVZCU010000007.1:0-16369 GCA_963773845.1 uncultured Gemmataceae bacterium | reverse complement strand
GAGGTGGCTGAGTGGTCGAAAGCACCGCTTTGCTAAAGCGGCGTAGGGGTAAAACCTTACCGCGGGTTCGAATCCCGCCCTCTCCGCTGAACGATTTGAATGTTTGCGGCGGCGACAAGGCCTGGAAGGCCTCCGCAATCGGACGCCATATCCATAATCACTTCGAATCCGCTCGATCAGTCAAACTAACCGAGTCAAACTACGCTGTGGGTCCCAGCCAGAACTACGGTCGGGGGTCTGCGTCATAGTGGGTGTGTGTACGGTACGCCGATCTTGCGCGGGACCTCAAGTCGCTCTTGGGTCGAGGGAAGACCGGCCGATCTTGAGGCGGCCAGACTCGTTCCGACTCCATGCGTGCAATGGCGGCGGCGGCATTTCCCGCATCCGCGCGATGCACCCAAAGTTCAATTGACTGGGGTATCGCCGACCCAAAGCTTGATCCGAGTTGATCGCCGACGACGGTGCTTTCGATCCCCGCGGCCTTCAGTCCTTGCTGGTACAATTCGAGCCGCACAAGATCACCGTCGGCAACTCGCACCAATTCACGGATATCGTTCGCCATTGTGAAGCTCCTGACCGGCTGGAATGAGGGACACATCGCCAACCCGCTCGGATTGGATTGGTGTTGGTGTGGATGGGAAAGCAATTGCCGTTCCCTGAGCCGTCGAACTTCAATTTCCAGTCACGCAAGCGAGAAATTCCGTTTTTCATTGAGGAAACCGACGCCTTCGACACAATTCAAAGCGCTGACAGTAGGGCTGGTATTTCTGGGACTGTGCGAAGCCGCCCCATCGCGTTGACCAACCGTGCGAAATCCGGTATGTAATGCCCATGATTGTCGTCGAATGCTCGGAAATTGAGGTTGGCACGACGCGTGCGAGCAGAGGGACGGGCCGTAATCGGCCTCTGTGCATACAGCCTTCCGAGGTGACGAGCCTTACCGCGGAGCAGATGGCGATGAGGGCTCGATGGCAAACAGGAGATGACGATGACCGGATTAGAGATCCAGCCCGCCAGGCCGGCGATTCCGCGATCGCGGGTGAGTCGTCCGAGCCGCCTCGCATTCGAACAACTGGAAGGACGAGAAGTCCCCGCCAGCGGGCTGGGAATAGCCAGCGATTTCAGTGCCTTCGTCTTGCACGACACCAACGCCTTCGCGAGCGCGATCAATGGTCGGGCTGCCGTCGGCGGAAACGCCAACTTCAGCAGCTATACGATCGGGGATGCATTAACCAATTCGCATGGAACCCGCGACGACCTCATTGTCGGCGGCAATTTGAATTACCAGAACGGCCAGGTTTTCAATGGCAACGTCGTCTACGGGGGCACGGGTACATTCAATTCGTTCGGACATCCGAACGGAACTATTCGTCACGACTCCGTCATCGATTTCGCCTCCGCCGAATCCCAGCTCGATAGTCTTTCGGATCAATACGCCGCGTTGCCCACGAACGGGACCACTCAAGATACGAATGGCACGGTCACGCTTACAGGCACAAACCCAGGCACCAACGTGTTCAAGGTGACCAACGGGCAACTGTGGAATGCCAAGAATCTCGTCATCAAGGCGCCGGCTGGCTCGTCCGTCATCGTTAATGTGGTGGGGACCAATGCCCGCATGCAATTTATGGGCATGTCCGTCCAGGGTACGACTGCCGATCACGTTCTTCTCAATTTCTACCAGGCCACGACTCTCAGACTGAACGGAATGGGCATCCAGGGAAGCGTGCTCGCGCCGCGTGCCGCTTTGGATTTCTCGAACGGGGATGTGTTCGGCAATCTCGTCGCGGGGAGTTGGACCGGGTACGGGCATGTCGCTTATCGGCCGCCCGAGATTAGTCCACCGACGCCAACCACGAGTGCCTTGAGCGGTCTGGTCTACGTCGATCAAAACCGAGACGGGGTAGCACAAGCCGGCGAACCGCGTTTGTCCGGCGTTGCTGTATTCCTTTTCGGCATGGATTCGGGCGGACACTCCGTCTATCGGCCGACTACGACAGATGCCAGCGGCGCCTACACGATTTCCAATTTGGATCCGGGGACGTACTCGATCGTGGTAATTGCCCCGACGGGCTACCTGCCCTGGATGAGTTCGATCGGGGCCTTCGGCGGGACCGGTCCTTGGAACCTCGTTACTGGGATCTCAGTTCCCAGTGGCGCCACTTCAGGCGGATACAATTTCGGCATGGTGTTGGCGACTTGATGAGCCAAGACGGATTGCGAGCACAACGCCGTGGGTCATGCACCCGCGGCGTTTTTTTACGTCATGATGGGTCGCCACCTCGCACAATTCGAGGGATTCAAGAGGCCTGAATGATCTTTTCGGCTACGATGGTCGGAAACTCGTGATTTGCTGATCACCACCCTCGGAGTCAACCATGAAAAAGGGAGCTGTCATTGGCATTGGCATTGGCTGTGGAGTGCTTTTAATTGGCATCCTGGCCTGTGCCGGACTTTTCGGCGGACTCGCATGGTTCGGCTTCGGCATGTACAAGGAAACCACGGCGGCCGCCGATTCGTTCTTGAACCAGATCGGCAGCGGCGACATCAAAGGGGCTTACGATTCGTCGGCCGCGACATTGCGGCAAGAACAGACACTCGAACAGTTCACGACTACCGTCAAGACGCTAGGCCTCACTGAATACCAATCCGCTCAATGGACCGGCTTCAACATAGTCAACGATCAGGGCACCTTGCAAGGAACAATGACGACCAAGACCGGGACAACTGTCCCGCTCACCGTCACCATGATCAAGGAAGGTGGAACCTGGCGAATATCGGGCGTTTCGTCCTCGGCCAAGGCGGGTGTCGAACTCGGCGCCGATTCCAAGCCGTTGCCGTCCGATGACGAGTTGAAGAAACTGGCGACCAAAAGCCTGCTCGACTTCAACAAGAGTGTTCAGACGAATGACTTCAAGCCCTTTTATGAAACGCTTTCCGAGTTGTGGAAGCGGCAAACGACTCCCGAGAAATTGCGCGACGCCTTCAAGCAATTCGTCGACAAGAAAGTGGATATCGGCCTGATCGCCAAGTCAACTCCGGTCTTCGACAAGAAGCCGGCCGTCGGAGCGGACGGCATCCTCGAACTGAATGGCTACTATCCGACGAAGCCCTTCAAGGTTCGGTTCGAACTCAAATACACCTATGAACACCCCGATTGGAAGCTGACGGGTATCCACGTGAAGACTGAAGAATAGTTGAGACTGTGTCGCCGCGCGAATGTCTCCATGCTCCTGCGGCGACAATCATCTCGATCATCGACTGGGCGCCATGGCTTCATCGGACTCATTTGGGCTTCCGGCGGTCGCGGGTTGGGCCTTGACCGTCAAGACGGGACAGTTGGCTGCGCCAAAACATGCTCGGCCACGCTGCCCATGAATAGCCGGCCCAAGCCACTCCGGCCATGAGTGCCCATGACGATCAGGTCACACTCGTTCGCCTCGGCGGTGTCGGCGATGACAGCCGCGGGATCTCCTTCTTCTAACAGGTATTCGACTTCGATGTCCGGATCGGCCGGCTTGATGCCGTAAAGCTGCTCACGGGTTTCAAGCCAAAAGCTATCGTCTTGTCGGCGAGCGACGGCCTCACCGTACACGGCGGGCGGGGGAACAACGTGCATGACGATTAACTTCGCCTCTTGATCGCGGGCCAACGAGCAGGCCAACTCAAACGCGGTGGAAGCACTGTCCGAAAAGTCAGTCGGATACAGGATCACGCGGTTCTGGAATAAGCGGTTCATGGTTGGGTTCCTCGATGGGCGTCACCTCATCGAGATCAATTAAGCAAGGACTGTGCCGCTTTGACGTCCTGATAAGAAGTGCCGCCGGGTCGCTGCAAGAACGCCGTCCCCCAGTGCACGGAATGCTCCAATGAGGGAATCAAATCCCCGCAAGTCGAGTGGTCCGCGGATCGGAAAAGGGATGACTTCGTGCGAAATGGCACATGACTGTGACGTTTCGGGCCGCGCGCAATCACAGTCCGTTTCACAAATGGCGGAAGGCCGGCGGTGCCCGAGGCGTGAGTATTGTCGGAAAATCCAGCGGAGCCCGATGAGCAGGCTTCGCCCGCTTCCCAATAACGGGCGTTTGCGGCGGTCCGTCAATAAGACCGCGCACGATTCGGCTGTAGGACGGATTGGCAATCCGTCCTATGCGGCCGAGCGGGACGGATTACCAATCCGTCCCACGGTTGATTCACGCACGGTGATTTGGCATGCCTTCGGCATGCGTGGACTCGATCGCAGTGCGGTCGAACAGACAAATGTCCCGCTGGCGGGCCTTCGGCAGGCAAGGCACGACCGCGGAGCGGTCAAAGAGATTAGCCGGCGGTCGAAGCGGAGCGTCGACCGCCGGCTAACAGATCAACAATGCGATCGACCCCGGCAGGGGTCGCAGAACGCCCGCTATTGGGAAGCGGTCGAAGCCTGTCGTGAGGGCGCCGCCAAACTGCTTCCAGCGCAACTTCAAAAGGCGTGAGCGCAGGCGATGCCGTATTCTCACTCCTGCCTCGTCTTGGCTCACGCTTCGGCGACCGCGACACGCGATAGTCGCCTTTCGCTCCGCGAAAGGAAAGGGCTCGCCACTCGCGAGATGGCTTGAGCCGTTTCAGGGTCCCGCCGCTCCTTTCGCGGAGAGCTTGTGCACGAATCGGCGCCAAAGTCGCCTTTCGCTCCGCGAAAGGAAAGGGCGCGCCGTTCGCGAGACGGTTCAAGGCATTTTAGGGTCCCGCCGTTCCTTTCGCGGAGCGAAAGGCGACTATGGCGCCGCGGTCGCCGATTCATGCACCGGCTCGGAGCGAAAGGCGACTATGGCGCGGATTCGTGCACAAGCTTTCCGCGATCGGTTCATTCTGAAACGGATACTTACAGTTCCGGTGGCAATTCAGAATCGACGGATGGCGCGGTGCTTGCTGATGGCTCGATCGATAGAGCAGCCAGTACACCACGGGAACGAGCAGCAACGTGAAGGCCGTCGAGACGACCAGTCCAAAGATCAGCGACCACGCCAGTCCGGAAAAGACAGGGTCGAGGGTAATGGGCCAGGCGCCCAACATCGCCGCGCCGGCCGTCAGAACGATGGGACGAAATCGGACAGCCCCGCTTTCGATCAGCGCTTCCTTGAGCGGCACGCCACGATCGCGGACCGACTTGATAAAGTCGAGCAGCAGAATCGCATTGCGATCGGCGATGCCTGCCAACGCAATCATGCCGATCATGGCCGTGGCCGTGAAATAGACGGGATCGGCATAGCCGCCCACGATTCCGCCGGTCAACATGTTGAGAATCCAAAACCCCGGCATGATGCCGATGATCGTCAGGGGGATCGAGATCATCTGTACCAGAGGAAGCAAGTAGCTACCGGTCTGATAGACCATCAGGATGTAGATGAGTAGCAGGGCACCGCCGAACGCGAGGCCCAGATCGCGAAACACGTCGAGCGTGATTTTCCATTCGCCTTCGCCGGTCCAAACGAGTTCGGAATCATTCGGCATCGGTTCTTTCTTCAATCGCTGTTGCATACCGAGGATGGCCTCGGCGGGTGTCTGGCCGGCCGTGTCGCCGGTGACATAGGCCACCCGGCGCTGATTCTTGTGATAGATGGTTTGTTCGGCGGGCAATTCTTCGAATCGACCCAGCTCGCCAAGCCGAATCAACTCGCCGCTCGGCGCCTTGACCGCCAGGCGTGTCAGGTCGGACAAGTTCGACCGATTGGCCGGCGACACTTGCAGGACAATCATGAGCGGATTCAATTCGTGTGGCGAGTGGCCGGCTCCCGCTCGCGCCGTGTTGAGGTTTCCCTCGCCCGGAGAGATTCCCCGCAACGCCATTTGCAAGGTCAGCGCGATGTCCTCCGTGCTGATTCCGGCCAATGATGCCTTCTCTTTATCGACTCGAAACGCAAACCGGCTGCGTTCGGCCTCGAAGGTGTCGTCGACATCCACGACGCCCGGCTCCTCCGCGAACAGCCGGTGAACGTGCTCGGTATCGGCACGGAACGACTTCGACGATTGCCCGGCGCGGGTAAACCTCGGCAACCAACGTGCTCAGAACCGGCGGGCCGGGGGGCACTTCGATCAGCTTGATTCGTGCGCCATGCCGACGAGCCACTTCCTCCAGTTGATTTCGCAATCGCAGAACCAGCGCGTGGCTTTGTTGCGCTCGATTGTCCTTGGCCAGGAGGTTCACTCGCAGATCGCCGCGATGTGGCTCGCGGCGGAGGTAATAGTGCCGTACCAGTCCGTTGAAATCCATGGGCGATGCGGTTCCCGCAAAGGATAAGACCTCCGTGACTTCGGGAGCGGTTCGGACCGAGTCGGCTAACTCCTTCAAAACTGCATCAGTCTCTTCAACCGCTGTTCCCTCCGGTAAGTCGACCAGCACCTGAAACTCATTCTTGTTGTCGAACGGCAGCATCTTCAGGGGAACCTTGCCGAGCAGCGGCAGGGCCATCGATGCCAGCAATAAAAACCCGGTAAAGGCGATCAGGGCAAATGATTTCGCACGACTATTGAGGAATGGGAGCAGAATCGCCCGATAGGCTCGGTAGATGAGCGTTCGATTGGGGTCAATCGGCTCGTGGCCGCCTTTTCCGTAGGCCCCACGCAGCACGATATAGCTGAGCCACGGCGTCACGGTGAACGCCACGACCATCGACATGAACATGGCGACCGGAACGTTCAGCGCCATCGGCCGCATGTACGGCCCCATCATTCCGGTTATGAACAGCATCGGCAGGAATGAAACGATGACGACCAGTGTCGCGATGATGATGGGAGGCCGCACTTCGTTGACCGCCGTCAGCACGGCCTTCAACGGCGACTCCTTCCGCAGCCCGAAATGGCGAAAGATATTTTCGACATCCACAATCGGATCGTCGACGACCAGACCGAGCGCGAGGATGAGTGCGAACAAGGTCACGCGATTGATCGAATAGCCGGCGAGATAGTTTACCAGCAACGTCAGAGCAAACGTCAACGGCACGGCCGTGACGACGATCAATGCCTCCCGCCAGCCGAGGCTAAACATGATGAGTGCGGCGACGATGACGATGGCCAGCCCCAATTCTCGAACCAGCTCGTTCACTTTGTCGTTGGCGGTTTCTCCGTAGTTTCGTGTGACGCGCACTTCGATGTCATCGGGAATCACATCCCGCTTCAAATCATCGAGCTTGGCGCAGAGCGCGTGGGCCACGACGACCGCGTTGCTGCCCTTGCGCTTCGCGACTGCGACGGTCACTGCCGGATAGTCGCCTGCCGGGGCCTCTTTGGTCCCCGGGCCGAACTGAATGCGCGCGTAGCCGGCCGGCTCCTCGGGCCCATCGGTCACCGCGGCAATTTCTCGCAAGTAGACCGGCTTCCCGGCGAAGACCCCAACGACCAGGGGTTCCAATTCACGAGCGGTTTGGACGAATGGCCCACCTTCGACGAGCACTTCATGGTTGTTCGCGCGCAACGATCCCGCCTGCACGCTGACATTGGCGCCGCGCAGCACCCGCTCGACGTCGAGCGCTGTCACATCGCGTGATGTCATCTTTTCCGGATCGAGCGTGACGCGGAGCTGACGCCGGCGTCCGCCAACGACCTCGGTGCGCGCCGTATCCGGGACGCCTTGCAAAGTGACCTCAACTTGCTCGGCCACGCGACGGAGAGCGAAATCATCGGCGGATTTGCTCCATAGAGTCGCGGCCAGCACCGGAACATCGTCGATTTCCACCGGCTTGACCACCCAGCCGGTAACGCCGGGGGGGACCAGATCCGTGTTGGTGACGATCTTGTTGTGCAGCTTGACCAGGCTGTTTTCGCGGTTTTCGCCGACATAGAAGCGAACGGTGACGACCGCCTCGCCGGGCCGGCTCATCGAATAAACGTATTCGACCCCGTCAATTTGATAGAGAAGCCGTTCGAGCTTGCTGGAGACCTGCTGTTCGACTTGCTCGGCCGATGCACCCGGCATATGGACAATGACATCCGCCATCGGAACCACGATTTGCGGTTCCTCCTCGCGAGGAGTGACGATCAGGGCCACGGCCCCCGCGGCCAGCATGATCAGAATCAGCAGGATGGACAGGTTGCCGCGCAGAAAGGCGTCGACGATGCGCGACACCCAGCCTTGATCGTTGCGTTCGCTCACGACCTCGGCCCTCCGTTGGGTGCGTTGGCCGGCAGTGCCACGCGTTCACCCTCACTCAGGCCCGAGAGGATTTCGACCTTATCTCCCACTAGCCGGCCGGTGCGAACGAATCGACGGGTCAATGTGTCGTCCGCGCCGACGACATCGACCAAATCGAGCTGTCCAACGGTTCGAACCGCGGCGCGTGGCACGAGCAGTCGATCGCTCTGGCCGGTCGGAATCGCAATTCGCCCAAACATCCCCGGCAGAATGGAAGCGCCCGTTGAAGTGGGCAGGGCAACTTTCACCAGCACCGTCCGCGATGCCTGCTGGGCTTGCGGAACAATCTCGCGAACCTCGCCCTGGGAATTGAGCCCCGCGGCATCGATTTGCATTTGCAGCTTGCGGCCAACAGCGACATTGGCCGTCAAGCTCTCCGGCACATTGGCATGCAACTCCAGATCGACCGGGTCATAAACGGACAGGATCGCCTTGCCCGGAGTGGCGACGTCGCCCGGCTCGGCGAAGCGGTCGGCGACGATTCCGCCAGTCCCCGCGGAGATGCGCGTGTGACTGAGCTGTACTTCCAGCCGGGCAATCTGTTCCTTCGAGCGTTGCACCTGGGCTTCGCTGACCTTCACCGCGCCCAAGAATCGGTCGTAGTCCTCGCGAGTCACGACGCCCGTGCGCAGACCGATGCGGGCACGGTCCAAATCGCCTTGGCGGGTAATCCGATCGGCCTCGGCGGCGGTGAGGGCAGCCATCGCTTCGCGCTGTTGCGCCAGCAATTCCCGATCGTCCAGGAGGATCAGCGGGTCCCCGGTGGCGACGCGGTCCCCCGGGCGGACCTTGATCTCGCGGATCGTCGCCAGTAATTGACTCGCCACATCGGTCCGCCGATGCGGCTGCACGCTGCCAACCGCGATCACGGTGTCCTCAACCCGTTGCCGCTCAACCGGCACGACGACCCGGCCTGCCGCACTCGGCCGTTCGAGAGGAACCAATCCAGGATGCACCTTGCCGTGAAAAGCCCCACCCATCCACGCAAGGAATAGACCGAGTCCGGCCAGCCCACCAATGATGGCGAGCCCGGTCTTCACCATTTTGGGCCAACGGTTTGATCGAGTCGCCATTTGATTTCTCAGTCGCGTTCGTATGGAATCGAGTCATGGAGCGGTTGATTGGATTCATCGGGCCGCGACCGCGGCGCAGGATCCGCGCATTCAGGTCGAGACGCCCAGCTTGGGCAAGATGACCAGTTGCAACAGCAGCCAGACCACCAAAATGCCCACAAAAAAGTAAATCTCCACGTGCTTTCTCCAATTGAATTTTGAGAATGCCATGCCTTCTCCCGTTTATTTCTTGGCCGCGGCGGGGACTTCGTGGTTCTTCCGCATTTCCGCGTGCCCATTCTCAATGAACTTGTTGACCACCTGCGCGTGCGCTTGAATCAGTTTTACCACATAAGGGTCCTGGGAAGTTTCCTTGACGTGAACTCCCTTATCGGTCATTTCAATTTTCAATTCGATTTTCTTCGAATTCTTGAAGATCTCGGCAAACAAGGGATCGCGAAGGTGAATGCCGTTCCCCGACTTGACGCGGCCGTGCATCGCTTCGACGTGCTCTTGGATTTTGGCAGTGACCTTCGGGACGTCGGATTCCGTGGTTGTCTCAACGCCATCATCGATGTTTTTGACTGTCCGTTTGATGTCGCGACGATTGTCGAGCAGGAACTGAAATACCTCCATGTCCGCCCGCATCGACGGATCGTTTTTTCCTTTGCCGAAGCCTTTCTTGCCCGGCGGTTGCGATCGGCCGTCCGTTGTCAGTGCGAACAACCCAACACAAAGGATCGCGATTCCTATAAGCTTCGCCATGATGTTGCGGACCATTCGTGTCTCCCGTGCTGACTTCCCCATTGTTGCGATCACGGCAATCGCAAAGGGTGTACCGCGACCGCCGACCGACGTTCGCACATGGCGGTGCTTTCCGGAGCAGCGAGTAATCCGCTGAAAAACAAGTCATTTACGCGAGCTGCGAAGCGATTTGCGGTCTTCCGATTAGCCGTTGCCAGTCGCAGTCGGTGTGCGGTTCGAGCCCACACATTCCGGGACCGTTCCGAAAACGCACAGCAGTCAACGCTTGCCAACGGCAATGATGCATTGGAGCCTGAAGCGCAAGCGAAAGTGACCCCGCTTTCCTTCACTTCCTCGTTTTGATATTGTCTGCTTCGAGACGGGAAATAGGGCGGAGCCTGAAGCGTCAGCGAAGGCGACGCCGATCAGGTTGGGACATTCATACGCTGCAATGTCTTCTTCGAAATCGCTTCTGCGTCGCCTTCGCTGACGCTTCAGGCTCCGCCGACTTTTCCGGCCCTGTCAAAGCGCAACATCAATACTCGCGCTTCGGTTCGCTGATACGCGACGGTCTCCCCGACGCCGAATTCGTTGCACTGCTCGTTTGCAAGGAATCAAGTCGGCTGGAGCCAGACGGTTGCGCCGCAAATCGCGAAAAATGGATTGCGCGGCTCAAGACCGGGGGTTGCAGCGCAATCCATTGTGTATGTAATCAGATCATCTCGCGAACGGTATCCTCAGCGACCGTGGAGATAATCTTCATTCGTTCCGGCGTGCCGCGAGCCAGTGCCTTGGCGAAATGGTACGCCTGTTGAATGGTCGCCTTCGGCGGCATCGGCGGCTCATACGGATCGACCACCGCTTGCACGACCGCCGGCCCGGGCGTTTGCAGGGCCGCATCGAGCACCTTGCCGATGTCGGCCGGATCGTCGCACGTGAATCCGTCCGCGCCCACCGCTTCCGCGTACTTGGCAAAGTCGATGGGATGCAATTCGCAGACGTACTCGGGATTGCCGAGCATCACCATCTGCTCCCACTTGATCTGCCCGAGGGTGTTGTTCTTGATGATGACGACCTTGATCGGCAGCTTGTATTTCACGGCCGTGGCCAGTTCCACCATCAGCATCGAGAATCCGCCGTCGCCGACGAACGCGACGACTTGTCGGTTCGGGTGAGCGATTTGCGCTCCGATCGCATAGGGTAGACCGCAAGCCATCGTCGCGAGGGTGCCCGAAATCGAGTGCATCTGTCCTCGCCGGGCGGGGATGTGGCGTGCCCACCAGGTGGCAATCGTTCCGGAGTCGCAGCAGACAATGGCGTCGTCACGTAAGCGCTTGCCAAGTTCGTGGGCGACGACTTGCGGCTTCATCGGCTTGTCGGTCCGCGTGGCGCGTTCGAGCATCAGTTCATTCCAGCTCTTCATGCCCTTTTGCGCGGTTTCCAGAAAACTTCGATCCTTCTTGCTCTGGAGCAGCGGCATCAAGGCTTGCAGACTGCGCTTGGTGTCTCCGACCAGTCCGACCTCGACGGGATAGCGCAGGCCGATTCGCGTGGGATCGATGTCCAGTTGCACGCCACGCGCCTGACCCGGCTTGGGCAGGAATTCCAAGTAGGGGAACGATGAACCAACGATAAACAGCGTATCGCATTCTTCCAGCGCTTCCTGCGAAGGCTTGGTCCCCAGCAAGCCAATTCCGCCTGTCGTGAATGGACTATCGTCGGGAACACACGCTTTGCCCAGGAGCGGTTTAATGATCGGCCCAGCGAGCGTGTCGGCCAGTTGCTCCAGTTCATCGGTGGCCTTGAGCGCGCCGCGACCGGCCAGTATGGCAACTTTCTTCCCCTGATTGAGCACGTCGGCTGCCCGCCGCAGTTCTTCATCCGCGGGCAGAGCGACTCGGCGGCCGAGTGCCGTCGTATCCATCATTCCCTCGATATTCCGTCGCGAGCGTTCCTGTTCGGTGGCATCCTGGAAGTCCACTGGGAAATTAATGTGGGCGACGCCTCTTCGCGACATGCGCGTTTCGGCAAGCTTGATGGGCAACATTCTCAACGTGCGCGACGCCGATGACCCGCGTGCTATAGACCGCGACGTCGGTGAAGACGCGGTCGAGGTCGACATCCTGCTGGGCATGGGTATCGATCAGGTCGTGGAAATGATGCCCCGTAATGGCCAGGACCGGTTGGCCATCCATCTTCGCGTCATAAAGGCCATTGAGCAGATGGATGCCGCCCGGACCTGATGTCGCCAGACACACACCGAGCCGGCCGGTGAACTTGGCATAACTGCAGGCCATGAAGGCGGCGGCCTCTTCGTGACGGACTTGAACAAAGCGAATCTTGTCTTTCCGCGTTCGCAACGACTCGATGATTCCGTTGATTCCGTCCCCCGGCAGTCCGAATATGGTGTCGACGCCCCATTCGATGAGCGTATCAGCGAGAATGTCGCCTCCGGTTCTGGCCATGATGAACTCCTTCCCAATTGATGATGAATCCACGAGTTGACACAGCGCAGCGATCGGGGTCCGCCTCGCCTTCTCCTCTCGAATGTGCATTCAGCGTGCCCGATTGGGAAGCCAGTTGCCAGGGCGATGGCGAAAGCGCCGTATTCCTCATTCACTTTCGACGGAAATTGCGGTCGATGCGTCTGTGGCGTCCAATTTGCACGCTCCATCCGACGTTACAGAACTTTCCCATACGGGCATGTACGGATGCCAGCAGAGACCGATCCATCGGTCGTCGAGCGAATCGGTTTAACCGGATTCGTTTTCGGACTGATCGGAATGGTGCTCTGTTGGTGGTTCCCATACGGGCCCAGTCTCGCCGCCGTTGGCACGTTGCTCGGCCTGGCGGCTTGGCTCAGCGGCGATCGCCGCGCGATTCTCGGGGCGTTTCTCGCCGCCACCGGCATGGCCGGGGGTGCATTGCTCGCTTGGGACGATTGGAAGCAGTTGATCGGCAGTTGAATCACGGAGTGGAACGGTCCATGAGGCAGGTCTTTCCCCGATGGTTCGACACGCTGGCCCGTATGGGGATCATCGGAACTATGCTCGCTGTCCCAACAACCGCCGTGGCAATCGGAGTGTTCTATCGATCGAGTTACGTCACTGCGGAACACGTGCCCTACCAGCAACCAGTGCCATTCAGTCACGAGCATCATGTTTCTCGATTGGGAATCGATTGTCGCTACTGCCACGAGACCGTCGAAACGTCCGCATTCGCGGGAATGCCGTCAACCGAAACGTGCATAAATTGCCATCAGCAGATTTGGGTCGGCGCCGACATGTTGGCCCCTGTTCGGAAGAGTTGGCAGAGCGGCCAGCCGATCGTCTGGCAGCGAGTGCACAATCTGCCGCAATACGTCTACTTCCACCATGGAGTGCACATTGCAAAGGGAGTCGGCTGCGTGGAGTGTCACGGTCGCGTCGACGAGATGCCGCTCACCTGGCAGGAAGAGCCGTTGACGATGGGGTGGTGTCTCGATTGCCACCGCGATCCCGGCCCCCATATTCGACCTCGCGATGAGGTGTTCAACATGACTTGGACGCCCGCCGGCAAGCGCGATCCCGAAACGGGCGAGCCGCAGGGAGGGGAGGACCTGGGCCGGAAACTAGCAGCCGAGTATCACGTGCGCGACGCCCGCACACTCACGAGTTGCACAACCTGTCACCGCTAACCCCGGGGGCCGATCATGGATCGAACCGACGCCCTCCAGACTCCCGATGCAGTGTTTCCAAATCCCAAGGATCCAACCGAGTCGATCGACCGCCGGCATTTTCTCGCCGTCGCCGGCGCTTCCGCAGCGCTAGCCGGCGCCATGGGCTGCTCTCCGCGTCGGTCGCCGCGGTTCGAGATCGTTCCTTACGTATCCGCGCCGGATGGAGTTCAGCCGGGTACGCCACTGACCTTCGCCACGGCCATGTCACTTGGCGGCACGGCAATCGGGCTGGTCGTCCAAAGTCGCGAAGGCCGGCCAATCAAAATCGAGGGAAATCCCAGTCACCCGGGCAGCCTGGGTGCGAGCGATCTGTTCTCGCAAGCCTCGCTGCTCGATCTATACGATCCCGATCGCTCCAAGGAAGTGATTCATCGCCGCGCCCCTCAACCCTGGGACGCTGCGTTGGCCGCAATTCGCAATGCTCTCAGTAAACAGCGTTCCACTCATGGCTCGCGCGTGCGAGTGCTCACCGGGGCAATCAATTCGCCGACGCTGGCCGCCCAGCTTGCGGGGTTTTTCAAGGATTTTCGCGAAGCGAAGTGGGCGCGTTACGAGGCGAGCGAAGACTATCGCCGGGCGTGGGAGTCGACCGCATTTCGCGAGCCGGTGCATGCCGTTTACGATTTTACGCAGGCGGACATCGTACTGAGCCTGAGTGCGGACTTCCTGGCGTGCCGGCCCGCGACGGTCCGCTATCAGCACGATTTCGCCGGTCGTCGCCGTGTGCGCCATCATGGCAAATATGGCATTC
Source organism: uncultured Gemmataceae bacterium (assembly GCA_963773845.1). Taxonomy (GTDB): domain Bacteria; phylum Planctomycetota; class Planctomycetia; order Gemmatales; family Gemmataceae; genus SIAJ01. The sequence goes on along the minus strand of CAVZCU010000007.1, from coordinate 1,937 downwards.
CACCGGAAAAAATGAATCGCCTCTATGCCGTCGAGGCGATGCTCACGACGACGGGTGCGAATGCCGATCACCGGTTAGCAATCCGACCATCCAAAATCGAACCGGTCGCGCAGGCGTTGGCCGCTCAGTTGTCAGGCTCAAAAGCGCTCGACGCCGCGGGACTTCCGGACTCCGTGACCGCATGGTTGAAGCCGCTCGTGCGCGATTTGCTCGATCACAAGAGCCGAAGCATGGTGATCGCCGGCGAGCAACTGCCCGAATCGATTCACGCGCTTGCCCATGCGATGAATGTCACGCTCGATAATGTCGGCTCAACGGTCCAATTCACCAAATCCATCGAGCCGGACGTCGGCAAAAAGCCGATCGACTTGAAGACCTTGGTCGACGAGATGTTGGCCGGGCAGGTAGATGTGCTGATCGTCTTCGACACAAACCCGGTGTACATGGCGCCGGCCGATATCCCGTTCCTCGAAGCGATCCAGAAGGTGGCCTTCGGAGCCCATCTCGGTCTTTACCTCGATGAAACGGGGGCGAATTGCGACTGGCACATTCCGCAAGCTCACTACTTGGAAACCTGGGGCGATGCCATCGGCTACGACGGCACGGCGAGCATTCAGCAGCCGTTGATCGAACCACTCTACGGCGGACGATCGGCGATTGAGTTCTTCGCTGCGATCAGCGGTCCGGAAGAGCCCAGCGGCCGCGATATTGTGCGTTCGCACTGGCGGTCAAAGAGGGGCAGCCCGGAGGATTTCGACGAGCAATGGGAGACATGGCTGCGCAAGGGTTCGATTGCTGACACTGTCGCCCAGACCGTGAAAGCCGAATCCGCCAATCAGCCGCAATCCTTGCCGGCGACGAGCGTCGACGCCGCCACAATCGAGATCCAGTTCCTGCCGGACCCGACGCTCCACGACGGGCGCTTTGCCAACAATGGCTGGCTCCAAGAGTTGCCGAAGCCGGTCACCAAGTTGACGTGGGGGAACGCCGCCATCATGAGCCCGGCGACAGCCCGTCGACTGGGCGTTCGCTCGGAGCCCATTGAACGAGGAGGACAACACGGCGGCGTTGAGGCGGATGTAGTCGTACTCAAGTTCAGGGATCGAGCGATTCGGGCCGCCGCATTCGCACTGGTTGGGCACGCCGACGATACCGTCACAATCTACTTGGGACACGGTCGAGCGCTGGCTGGTCATGTGGGCAGCGCCGTCGGATCAAACGCATTTCAACTTCGGCATTCGGACACTCCCTGGTTTGCCGCGGGCTTGGAAGTGATCAAGACGGGCGATGAAGAATCGCAGGCCTGCACGCAACATCACCACAACATGGAGAACCGGGACCCGTCGTCCACACGGAGGCCGGCAAGTTCTCGAATTTCTCGATCCAATCGCCAATCGACGATGCCGCAAAGAAGGCTGCCGCCACCGCACTCACCTCTGAGGGAACAAATTCGCCACCACCGCGGATCGCGATTCGCGCGTGCTGCCGCTGACACTCTACCCGGAATGGTCTTACAAGGATCGCAAATGGGCGATGGCCATCGACCTCTCCACGTGCACGGGATGTATGCCTGCGTTGTCGCCTGTCAGTCGGAAAACAATATTCCGGTGGTGGGCCGGGACCAGGTGCTCCGGGGGCGGGAGATGCACTGGATTCGCATCGATTGTTATCACGCCGGTCCGGATCCAAGTCATCCGGACAATATGTTCTTTCAGCCCGTGACGTGCATGCAGTGCGAGAAAGCGCCGTGCGAATTGGTCTGCCCCGTGGGCGCGACCGACCATAGCCACGACGGCCTCAACGAGATGATTTACAACCGCTGTGTCGGTACGCGCTACTGCTCGAATAACTGCCCCTACAAGGTCCGCCGATTCAACTTCCTGCTCTACGGAGATTTCTCCAGTGAAACCGGGCGACTGAGAAATAATCCCGAAGTG
>CAVZCU010000006.1:0-19409 GCA_963773845.1 uncultured Gemmataceae bacterium | reverse complement strand
CCGCCGTCACGGACGTGATTTCACTCCCTCGCCGCCCTTGGCCGTCTCGCTTTTGATGCCACGGTATGCCTTGGGGGCTCACCCATACCAATTTTCTCGGTCTCGATGATGGCGAACACGGTCTTGGGGTTCTTACGCGACCAGTCGAATCCGACGCGTCCAGCTTGACGCTTGGCAAGCCCTTGCTGAGCTTGGTAAAGCTCTTGCCGCCGTCCGTTGTTCAATAGATTGCACTCCCCGCTCCATGTTCCGCGCTGGGCGCGTATGGTTCGTTCCCCCGGGAATCTTCGCTGTCGCGTCGCCGCGGAAGCTGTCAAATTCATTGCGCTGCGTTCCCAGGTCGCGACCAGCAGCAAGTCTGGATTCGCGGGACTCATGGCGATGTCGATGGCACCGGTCTTATTGTCGAGTTGCGACAAAATGTTCTTCCAGGTTTTCCCGCCGTCCTCAGTCTTGTAGTCCGCGTTCGCCGCCGGCTCCGTCGAGCTGGCCCAGAGCCGCGACATACGCGATGTCCGGCTTGGTCGGATGGACGACAATGTCGCCGATCTGATAGGACGATTTCAGTCCCATGTTCTTCCAGGACTTGCCGCCGTCGGTCGACTTGTACACCCCGTCGCCGAACGACACCCAATTTGGGGATTCGCTTCGCCGGTCCCAACCCAGACAATGTTCCGATCCGAAGGGGCCACGGCCACCGCACCGATCGATACCGTCGATTCTCGATCGAATTGATGCTCGAAACTGATGCCGTTGTTGGTTGTTTTGAGCAGGCCGCCGGACGCGGACGCGATCCAATAGGTTGTCGGGTCGGCGTCGAAGACCGCGATGCTCGTGATTTGTCCGCCCATCGTCGCGGGACCAATGCTGCCAGTGGAATTTGTTTACCCAGCTCTGCGGGATGACGTCGGCAGGCGGCGTTGTGGTCTTCGGGGCCGGCGTCTTTCGTCTTGAGCGACTTCAACTTCGCTTGCAGTTCAGCAATCTGCCGTTCGAGGTCGGCGATCTGCTTGTCGTGGTCGGGCCCTTTCGGCGAGGGAGCATCGCCGCGGCTGGGCAGTGCCGCGATGGCGAGAAGGATGAGCGTGCAGAATGCAGGGACGATACGGCTCGGAAGAGTTCTAGCAATCATGATGACGGAAACCGGTTACGATGGAGAATTGCACTGCTCAACCGGGCGAGCGCGGGCGGCAGGGTTGGGCTATCTTACCAAGATTGACACGGCTCTGTCTCGGTTCCGCCTTTGCGGTCCTGACTTTTTTGCCTTCCACCTCGACGCGAAAGCTAAGAACATTGCAGGCGGAATGAACGGAAGTGCCCGGCATGGATGCGTGTTCGCGGCCAAGCCACAGTTGCGGCCCAGCAGCACTTTCTCCGGGTGGGGTTATTGATCATGGTTGCTGACAACTCGAGCGGCAATTTCGTTGTCCCACCAAAACTGAAACTCGCTGTTGCACAAGTCGTATTTGGAGGAATTCACGCACGACAATTTGCGCTGTAGGGTTGAAAAACGCGAATTCCCAAACCCTGAAGCATCATGTTGTGGGCCCAATTTCAGCCGAAGAATGAGGCGGAAGCGGCCGGCTTCTTCGTCGGAGTCATGTTGGCCGGCCTCTTCAGCGGGGGCATTCCCTTTTTCACAGGCCTGGTGATGAGGCAGGTTGCCCTCGGCATTTCGGGGGGAATCATTTCCGCCATGGCCGGAGCGCTCGCAGGCTGCTGCCTGGGCATCCCGGTGGCCCTTGTATTTACAGTGATCATTGTCATCGTCGCCCAGTTCGCTGGACAAACTCCGAGCGAGCCGCAATTCCCGCGACCGATTTCAAGCGATCGCCAAAAGTATATTCGCGCATGCGGCTGCAGAATCGGAACCAAAACGATGTGATCCCCTGGGCCAAAGAGGTTCGCGACGATAGGGACGACGATTTGCGGAGGCGCGCCGAAGACGGACCAGACTCCGACGATCGCCGTCGCCGCCCGCAGCGGCCGGACGATGAGTGGGACGCCTAGAACGGTCCGCGGTCGTAGCATGAGGGGGAGGCCGGCCGCTACGTGGCGTCACCTGGCCTCGCAACCCGAATTTCGCGTCATCGATGATTGAAGTCGCCGGCCTTTGCAAGACCTTTCGCGACCCGGCCGGCCGGCCCGTAACGGCCGTCAACGGCGTTTCCTTTACCGCCCGCGCGGGCGAGATTCTCGGCCTCCTGGGACCGAATGGCGCCGGCAAGACCACCACCCTTCGAATCCTGTGTACCTTGTTGAAGCCGACCGCCGGCACGGCTCGCGTCGCCGGATTCGACGTCGTGACCCAGGCCAATGAGGTTCGTCGGCATGTCGGCTTCCTCTCCGCCACGACTGGCGTTTACGATCGCATGACCGCCCGGGAGATGGTCGAGTATTACGGACGGTTGCATGGTCTCAATGGCGACAAGCTCGAAGCCAGGATTGCGGAGTTGTTTGGAGTTCTGGCGATGCACGATATCCGCAACGTGCGCGGTTCGAAGATGAGCACGGGGCAAAAGCAAAAGGTCTCGATCGCTCGGGCCCTTGTGCACGATCCTCCCGTGTTGATTTTTGACGAGCCGACCAATGGCCTGGACGTAATCGTGCAGCGATCCGTCTTGCAACAAGTGCAAGCGCTGCGCGATCGTGGCAAGTGCATTCTCTATTCGACGCACATCTTCCGCGAGGTGGAAAAGATCTGCGACCGCGTGGCCATTATCCATCGCGGCAAAGTGCTCGACGCCGGTACTCTCGCCGAGCTTCGAGATCACCATCACGAGAACGACCTGGAGGAGTTGTTCTTTGGAATGATCGCCAATTCGACTGAGGCAGAAACTTAAGAAGCGGACGCGCAGGATTCGTCAATCCCGCAATCCAGCCGATGCTCTGCGGCGCGAACATGGCAGGGTCATTCGGCCTTCGCCATTTGCGTCCGGGTTCGCGGCAATAACGGCTGCAACATGTGACCCAGGTAAGTTCGCGGCGGCGGCTCGTGAAGTCCGAATGACTCGGGTTCATGATCCGGGCAGACGTGAGTGCCAAAGAGCAGGTCCATGATGGGCGAGATGTTCGCGTAGTTACCGGCATCGCGGGCTTTGTCGTGGTGCCAGTGGTGGAGTTCGGGGCGCCGAGCAGCCACTTCAGCGGCCCGATCGGCAGGCGCACATTGGAGTGAATATAAATCGCCCAGATGCCGCGGAACGTGATGAACGCGGCCAGCGTTTCGAGCGGGAAGCCGAGAATGAACGCGGGCAAGTTGATGATGCCGACCGTGTAGATCGTGTCGAGCGGATGTTCGCGATGGGCGGCGAGCCAATCGAGATGCTCGGCACTGTGATGAACCGCGTGGAATCGCCACAAGAAACCGACCCGGTGTTGCAGGCGATGCGCCCAGTAAATGGATAGATCGCTCAAGAACACGACTTCGATTGCTTGCAGCCACCACGGCTGCGATGCAACACCCTGGCGGAATTCATAAGGGACAATGCCGCCGAGCCAGTGGCCGAAATACGCGAGCGTCCAGAGAACGAGCCCGCTCCAGAGCAAATACTGGCCAAGAAAAAAGCAGAGATCGGTGAACCAGGCCGGGCGAAAAAACCGCTGCCCCGGCTTCGCCGGAAACGCCCATTCGAGCGGGCGAAAGACGAGCACCAGAAAGAGGAAGCTGAGGCCGGCGGAAGTCACCAGTGCGCCGAAGTTCATGGTCGTGCCCTGCTCGATCAAGATTTCGGTCTTGGCAATTATTGCGCCGGCGGCCTTGGCGGAATGAGCGGTGCGAGCGACTTGGATCCGCCCATGATCGGTGCCGGCGCCGTTGGAGTCGTTGAAGACTTCCCTGGGGCAGAACCTGGCGGTACCACGAAAATGGCAGACTTGGATGTGCTGAGCATCGCGGGCGTGACGGTGGAATCTGCGGCAGGCTGCTGAGCGGCGTCTGCGGAATTGCCATTGGACCCGCTGGGAGGTTCGCCCGCCTGTAATGTTGACACGGCATCACCGGCGACCCAGTCGAATGCGCCGGCCCGATACGAAATAAATCCGCCGACCAAGATCACGGAACTCGCGACGGCGGCCAGCTTCAAAATTGGTTTTGCTCGCGACATGACTGCGACTCCGATCAAATCTCGTAGGACGGATTGTCAATCCCTCCTAGCTGTTTGGGTGGTCGGCGGCTCCCGTGGGTATGCTCAACAAAGCACACCCTAACACGCGCCGGCCGGTGGATGCAACGTCGTTTGATGGGACATTTACAGAGCCGTTACCAAGGGGTCCGAGAGAATGGCGTATCGCTCCGCTGAGGCGATCAGCGTATGCCAACTTCGCGTGGTTGAGGGCCGATTTCGGGAACATCATCGTCAGCGAGAATCTCTTCGCCATTCGGGCCAATCGCGACGTTTCCGGGCATTGAGCTGCGCGGGAGTGATGGCAATCCGCGTTGATCGGGATTGTAAAGGCGAAAACCAACGTCCTGGCCGGGTTCATTCGTTGTTTTGCCAATCGGGATCGCCCCGCCGTCATCCTGCTCGTCGAGCCCCACGGAATAAATGGTCACGCCATCGGCACGCTGAACAAACTTGAGCGGCTTGCCATCGAATGGATCGAGAGGAATTGCCGGCAGCAAGTTCCTCGGAAGCTCTTCCAGCGAATCCGGCCAACGACCGCTTGCCAACCGAAATCGCTCAACAGCGATGCCGGTCGCGGCGAACGGAGATTGGCTTTGGCCCGCAAGGAGGCGTCATGAATCTTGGTGAATGCCGGCGTCATCGTTCGAGTGAGGAGGCAATCGAGATCTGCGTGCGGCAGGTCATGGTAAGCTCGATCAAGTCTCTTCAATTCCGCTCGCTGCTGACGCTCGATCATTCGCCGAGCGTCATAAACCTGGGTCATTAACTCCAGCGACAAGGCGCGATCGCTGGCAAGATGCGCCTTGTAGCCCCAATTGGTCATTGACGAAACGATCCCATCTGAAGAGGCCGAGGGATTGCTGCTCGATAAGTCGTCAATCGAAATAATCCCCGCATCCATTTTGTGAAAGAGCCGGTCCAAGACCGCCCGCTCGCCGCGAACGCTGTACCAAAACAGGTCTTTGTCGGCCTCGTCGAGCAGGATCTGTTGGACCGGTATCAAGAAGTCTTTCGGCTGCGCCAGGGCCAACGTCCGCTCCACTCGGCGAACAATCACTGCATCGCAGGCCATGCGAACGAGGGCGTAATGTAGTGCGGTTCGCCGTCCGCCGACCGACCGGCGTTCAACATGGGCAGAACATGAGCGAGGGCCACGCCACCGCGACCGTCCCGCCCATAGCGCTCGGATGCCAGATCGAGCAGAAAGACAATTGCCCGCAGCTCATTGACATCGAGAAAGTCCACATTGATGACAACCGGAGGTAGCACGTAATGTCGCAGCCCCTTCGGGTAGTCGCGGAACGAGATCGCAATGAAAAGCGCCTGGGGATTACTGGAAATGGCTGAATCAATGGCGTCATAACGCTCGCCCTCCAGGACATGATTCGGCGCCGCGTTGACGTATAAATCGCTCAGCCGCTGGTCCTTGTCGAAGCGGGGTTTAGCGAGCGCCTCGCGGAACTTGGGCACGAGCAGGGCACTGTTTTCCCGATCCGGCATGTTGCCTCGGTCGGCCTCAATCTCCTCATATCGCCAACGCGGGTCGGTCTCATCTAAACGCTGGACAATCGCTGCCAGTCGCTTTTCACCTGCCCGCCGAGTCCAATAACGGTCCACGAGGTAGGACGCCAATGCCAATCCGAGAATGACCGGAATGGATTTCAGCACGCGGCGAACCCAGCGTTTGCGAAACATAGCGGTAGGTTACGGAACAGGCGCGGCCGACGGCCATCGAAGTTAGAGCCAGACATTCTAATAACCATTAATTCTTTCTGCTTTTCGCGGCCCCGTAACATTTCACCCAGTGTGAGGGTCCCGTGAAGAGATAATCGGCACTTCATTACCATTAATCATTTCCGGCCATGCTCCGCGACTTTGAGCAAACATTAGTGCAATGATGAATTCTTTGCACGGCTCCAGACAGGGAGTCGCAATGCAATTGACCGTGTGCGAGCGAGTCAGAAATACAAAGGACTTCGTGGGTCAGAACTCCGCGTTCCCCGGTGTCCTCGGGAACGGGATCACGTCGCGGATGTTGGCCATCCCGCTCAGAAACAGAATCGTTCGTTCCAGTCCCAGGCCGAAGCCGGAGTGCGGGATCGTGCCGTAGCGGCGCAGGTCCAGGTACCACTCGTAGGCATGGGGATCGAGGCCCTGTTCGCGCATTCGTTGTTCGAGGATATCGAGGCGCTCTTCGCGCTGACTGCCGCCGATGATCTCGCCGACGCCCGGCACCAGCACATCCATCGCCCGCACCGTTTTGCCATCGTCGTTGACGCGCATGTAGAACGGCTTCAACGTCCGCGGGTAGTCGAACAGGATCACCGGGGACTTGAAGTGCTGCTCGGCCAAGTAGCGCTCGTGCTCGCTTTGCAGGTCATTTCCCCAGGCGACCGGGAACTCCCACGTCTTGCCCGATTTCTGAAGAATCTCCACCGCTTCGGTATACGGCAGACGCTTGAACGGATTGTTGAGTACGTTCTCCAGCCGGTTGAACACCTCCTTGTCGATCCGTTCCTGAAAGAACTTCAGGTCTTCCGAACAGTGCTCGATCGCGTCCTTGATGATTCGCTTCAGGAACGCCTCGGCCAGGGTCAAATTGTCGTTGAGATCGTAGAAGGCCATCTCCGGCTCGATCATCCAGAACTCGGCGAGGTGCCGTGGCGTGTTCGAGTTCTCCGCCCGGAACGTCGGCCCAAACGTGTAGACGTTACCAAGCGAGCAGCAGAACGATTCGACTTGCAACTGGCCGCTGACCGTCAGGAACGTCGGCTTGCCGAAAAAGTCCTTGCTGTAATCGACCACGGTTCTCCCCTCTCCCGGCTTTGCGGGAGAGGGGCCGGGGGTGAGGGTCGGCGGCGCGTCGGGATCGATCGTTGTCACCCGGAAAAGAGCCCCGGCCCCTTCGCAATCGCTGGCGGTGACGATCGGTGTGTGGATGTAGAGGAAGCCGCGTTCGTCGAAGAAATCGTGAATCGTTTTCGACACCCGGTGCCGCAGGCGGGAAATCGCGCCAAAGGTATTGGTCCGCGGCCGCAGGTGCGCGATCGTGCGCAGGAACTCGAACGTGTGCCCCTTTTTCTGCAAGGGATAGGTCTCGGCCGGTGCATCACCGACGAGTTCAATCCGCGACGCATGCACTTCGGTCGCCTGCCCCTTGGCCGGCGAGGCCTTCACTTCGCCCTCGACGACGATGCTGGCGCCGGTGTGCAGGTGCTTGATCTGGCTTTCGTAGTTCGCCAATTCGCCGGGCGCGACGATCTGCACGTTGCCCTGGCACGAGCCGTCGTTGAGTTCGATGAAGCTGAACCCCCCCTTGGAATCGCGGCGGGTGCGGACCCAACCGTGAAGCTGAACCGAACGCCCGACGGCTTCAGGCTTGCGAGCGTCGGCAACCGAAATCGTGTCCATGAAGGCTCCGAATCATAGATGTGAGGGACAATGGCAGAAATATCGAAACCAAGGGTCATCGGCTTGTGCTGATTTTAAAGCGAGGTAGCAGCGGAATGCCTGGATAAGACAAAAGGGTTCGTTTCCTGGCACAAAGAGGATTCGGCATGGCAACCTTCCGGGACCGGGTTCGGCGACGGGATACCTTGATCGGGCCGCTTTTGACGCTTGGATCTCCCGAGATCGCGGAGATCTTTACGCTCCTCGGTTTTGATTGGGTGTGGCTCGATCTGGAACACACCGCGCTGTCATTGGAGCGGGCTCAACAATTGATCCAGGTGGTCGGTGGACGCCTTGGCTCGATCGTCCGCGTGCCGTGGAATGATCCGGTGCATATCAAGCGTGTGCTCGACCTGGGCTGCGATGGCGTCATCGTGCCACAGATTCGAACCGCCGACGAGGCCAGGCAGGCGGTCGCCGCCACCCGATACCCGCCCGCCGGCGTGCGCAGCGTCGGCATTGCACGGGCTCAGCAATACGGCATGACACTGCGGGAATACGTACAAACTGCCAACGAGCGCGTGACGGTCATGCTACAAATCGAACACATCGATGCAGCGCCGAATATCGACGACATCTTGAGTGTGCCTGGCGTCGATGCGATTGTGTTCGGCCCGTACGACCTGTCGGCCAGCATGGGGCTACCCGGGCAAATCGCTCATCCGGATGTGGCGGCAGTGATCAAGAGGCTCGCGGATACGTGCAATGAACGCCAAATGACGTGGGGAGCATTTACGTCAGACGCCGCCGCGGCGAAGCTGCAATTGGCACGAGGCGCCACGGTGATCGCCCTGGCCACCGATACGATGCACCTCTGGCGAGGGGCTCAGTCGGCTCTCACCGAATTGCGGCCGGCCGAATAGTCGCTCGTCCGCCCAGAGTTCCGAAGTGGTATCGCGACCGCTGGTTACGCCGCCAGGCGAACCAGAACAGGCGCATCATCTTCGACTGCCGACTCAATCTTCACGCGCACAGGCCTGGCCCGTCTTCCATTCAAAAGAACACCGATCCACGTATAGCGCACACACCACTGATAGGAAATCAAGAGGACCGCGATCGTGCCGGCGCTGACAATGACAAACTTGACGGGCGCGGCGAGCGGCCAGTCCATCGCCAGGTACTGCAGCAGTACGACGGGCGGCAAGCTGGCCAGGTAACACCAATACGAACTGTCCGCCAGCCAGCGCGCCCACGGCCGCTCGTGGGCAAGGTACGTGAGAAACAGTCCGGTGAATCCGCCAATGGACAGCCAGGTGAATAGACCGAGGACTGCCTTAGCGGGGATTGCAAATGCCGTCCCATTGGCGAGACCGATGATGTCCGGCTTCATGGTCAAGTACATCAACGCAGCGCCGACGGGCAACACGAGAAGGTTGGCCACCAGGAGTGTCCCTCGCCAGCCGTCCGTGAAATGCCACAACAGGTCGCGATGGCGATAGAGCGTCCAGCCAGTCAAAAAGAAAAGAAAGTAATAGGCCAGCAAGTGGATGGGCGGCCACCAGCCGAGCGACGTATCCGGTCCGGCCGGGTTCTTCATGAGCAGAAGGATCGGCAACGTCAGAATCGCGAGGATGATCCAGCGAAATCTGGACTGCAGGAGCCAACGGGCCGACTCGTCCCAGCGGCGTGCGACCGGACCATCGCGCAGCCGGTTGGCGAACCAGGCGAGCGGCAGCATCACCGAAAAGCAGAGCAGCAGAAACCACAAAAACCAAAGATGCACCAGCAGGCCGAGGAAGCCGCCGCTCGTGAGGTGGTGAATCGCAGCCGATGCGGGAGTGTCGCCGATCGGGACCGGTTCCCCGAAGAACGCAGTCGCCGAGTCCGGCTGCTGCGCCGCGGCAAACACGCTGATGGCCTGGACGATCGGCTGAATCGTGATCATCGCCAGCGCGAGGGGCAATCCGATGCGCTTCAGTCGATGCATCGCCGTGTACCGCCATCCGTAGCGCTTGTAAAGCAGACATCCGAAGAAACCCGCGAGCAGGAAAAACGTCTGCATCCGAAAGTCGTGCACGATGAGCAGGAAGACATCGAAGATGCTCGAGCGCTCTCCGTCCTGGACGGGCCAAAAGGGGAGGGGGAATTTCGTATAGGGAATGGCCGCGTGGAGCAGAATGCCGAGAAACATCGCCGTGCCGCGCAGGGCATCGAGCGCATGATAACGGGTCGGCGACAGCGATGAGCGTTCAGAAGCCATGCGGCAGATTTCTCAAGCGAGTACAGGCGAGTGCGAATCAGGCCGCATTTCTCACCACCGACGTCACAGAGAAAAGCACAAATGAGGCAACATTGGGTCGAGGTCCCGGCCTTACTCAGGGGCCGTGTATTCTGCCGGCAATGGCCACAACTCGTACTCTCTTCTCTTCTCCGTGTCCTCGGTGTCTGTGTGGTGAAAAATTCGGGCTAGGGATCGGCCACGCGGGGTTATTGTTCTTGGCCCCCGGGGAGCAGTCGGCAATGAGGAGGCCTCGACTGCGGCGAATTATCCGATTGCGACTTCGTTTGGGTGGGTAAACTCCCGCAGAGGCCGCACAATTTGCCGAAAGGCGGCGGACGGGAGGTAAACGGTGCTCCATTTCGGCGAGCGGACGGCGCATATGCTCGTGATAATCGCTCACGGGCACTGCCCGCATGAGATAGCGCCGGCCGCGCCAGCACCAGACATCCGATGTGCCGCGACGGAGTTCCACTTGGGGGAGTATGTAATAGGCGAAGACGATTAAACCGCGGTAGTCCGGACCAAAGCTATCCTGCCAGCGTTCGAGCCCATCGACGTCCTCCTGGAACACCCAGTTCTGCCAGTGGCGCTGCGGTCGATCGGGCGAGCCACCGGGAAACTTGCGCCCCTTGACGTCGATGAGCAAGCGTGCCCCGTCCAGTCCGTAAACAATAAAGTCGATGCTCTTGACCGGCTCATCGTCGAGCGACGCGCGCCGCGATTCGTCAACCGCGACGTAGCCGAGTCGCCGGTCCCGAAGATAAGCTTCGAACGCCGTTTCGTAGTGATTGCCGCGATCCATGCCCGTTCATTCTAATGACCACAAAAAGGTATGAAAAGGCGCGAAGAATGAAATAACCTGATTTCATCGGGCGCCTATTCGTGCCTTTTTTGGACATTTTTCGTTCGAATCCACCCCGACCGTTCGCTCCAACTGGCCTAGGTTTGGCGCTTTTCGGCCAATCTTGACCCGAAATGGGCTTTGCAACGCAATAGTAGCCCATGCACGTTCATCTCTGGTTTGCCGACTTTGGCCAAAAAGGAAGGCGGCCAACATGGCCAAGGCGGCCAAGGTTTTCTCCATCCCCCCTTGGCCACCTTCCTCCTCGATCCCCGACCGGGATCCGGACGGCTGGGCGACATAAACGATTCCGCGACAAACAGTTGTTGCCAGGTCTGTTCAAAGCATGCACGAGAGCTGTGCCACAGCCAACGAGTTGCGGTTGGTTGCGTGTTGCGAGAAGTTTCGCTTTGTCCTGCGCCGATTAGCCGCGAATCAATCCTTGAATTGTTGCGATCAGGTCGGCTTCCGAAACGGTCTGTTCTTCGCGCTGAGCCAAGTCCTTGATCTTCCAGACACCCTTGTCAAACTCATTGCTGCCCGCGATCAGCGCCGCTTGGAATCCGCGTCGTTCCGCGTATTGGAATTGCTGGCCAAGCTTTTTTGCCTCCGGATAAACCTCCGTGCCGATTCCAGCAGCACGCAGAGTCCGGGCAATGCGTTGATAATCGCCCAGCCTCGACGCGTCGAGCATGAGCACCAGGATCGGCGCCGGCGTCGCTGTCTTGGGCACCAGATTGAGCGCTTCCATCGCCGCGAGCAAGCGATCGAGCCCGAGCGAGGCGCCGACGCCGGGCAGCGATTGCTTGGTGTAAGTCCCCGCCAGATTGTCATAACGGCCGCCGGAACAGACGCTGCCGATTTCCGGCTTATCGAGCAGAAATGTCTCGTACACGGTCCCGGTATAGTAATCGAGTCCGCGGCAGATCGAGAGATCGACCCGGAGCCGACCTTCCGGCACACCCGCGGTCCGGAAGACCTCGACCATTTCCCGCAAGTTGGCCACTCCCTTTTTCGCTTCCTCGTTCTGCGCAAATCGTTCGGCGAGTTCGTCCAGAACGTCGGCGTTGGTCCCTTTCGTCTCCGCCAGGGCGATTACATGGCCGGCTTGCTCGGCCGTTATCCCTGCTTCTCTCTGCATCTCCTCGATGACTTTGTCGCGACCGATCTTGGCCAGCTTGTCGAGTGAACGCAACAGGGTTGAAGTCTGATCGTGCAGTCCAAGCTGGTTGAGCAACCCGTTCAGGATCCAGCGATTGTTGACGCGAATCTCGAACCGATCAAAGCCGAGGGCGACGAACAGATCATTGATCACGAGCGCAATTTCGATGTCGGCGGCATTGGACAGAGTGCCGATGATGTCGAAGTCGCACTGCATGAACTCGCGGAAGCGGCCTGCCTGCGGGCTTTCGCCACGCCATACCGTTCCCAGGTGATAGCGCTTGAACGGCAAGCCGAGTTCGTTGACATGCTGGGCGGCGAAGCGAGCGAGCGGCACCGTCAGATCGAAGCGCAAGGCGACATCGCGGTCGCCGGCGTCCTTGAAGCGATAGAGCTGCTTGTTGATCTCCGCCCCGGCTTCGACCTTGGCGAGCAAAATCTCCGTCAATTCGATTGCCGGCGTATCGATCGGGGCAAATCCGTACGAGCGGTAAACCCGGCGGGCGGTCTCCATGAGCCGCTCGCGTGGAATCATCAGGGCGGGGGGGTAATCGCGGAAGCCCTTGAGGACACGGGGTTCGATCAGACGAGTCACCGAATCTCCAGGTCAACTGAAATAGGACGCATGGCACCTATAGGACGTATAGGTCCTCTAGGTCCCTTACGTCCTATTGATCGTGGCAAGCTAGGGCCGATTCCGATACCGCGCTAACCCGGTCCATGAACCGCCGCTCTTCGGGCGTCAGCGACTCCTTGCCGGCGCGGCTAATTTTGTCGAGAAGTTCGTCGAGCCGGGCTTCGTCGGCGGCGCGTTGCGAGCTTTCGCGCTGAATTCGGCGGGCTCGCCGGGCCTGCAGCCAGCGCTTGATCGGGCCGACGCGTCTCGGCCGTGGGGTCGGTTTCTCGTCCTCATCGGGACCGAACCCGCCATAGCCTTTCGAAAAGTCATAGCCAAACGCTCCACCCTCCTCCATTCCCTGCTCCAGGCCCATGAGTTGCCGGTAACTCGAGAACATGATGAACAGAGCGAGGAACAAGAGAAGCGAGTCATTCCACCAGAACGAAATCAACAGGAACAACAAAGCCGTCACCAGGCCGCTCCAGCAGGCGACCTGGGTGGCCGCTCGGTAATCGCCCGATCGCGCCCAGAGCAAACACTGAAAGATGCGTCCACCGTCGAGTGGAAACGCCGGAATCAAATTGAAGAGCAACAGAAACCAACTCAGCCAAAAGAGCCGGGCCACCCAAAGCACCCACGGCGGATACACGTCCTGTGGGACGAGGGCAACCTTCTCGTGCTTGTTCGTATCGGGGTTTCGCGCGCTGTATGTATTTGGCGCGACCTCGGTGACCTCCCACGACGAATACTTCCGTCCCTTCTCATCGACGTAAATGTTGGCATCGGCGTAGGGTTTCCCCGACTCGCCGGTTCGCCAGTTGTGAAGTTCCGGGTAATACAACTGCCGGATTTGGAACACGTTGATCGGTGGAGCGTAGCTGGTCGAGAACAAGGCTCCAGCCGTCAACAGGCAAATCACCACGTTGACGAATGGTCCTCCGACCGCGGTGACCAGATTGGCTCGCGCCGTGTGCGGGACGGCACAATACGCCAGGCCGCCCAATGGCCACATCAGAATCTCGTCGGCCTCGCCATCGACCCGTCGGGCGGCAAAGCAATGGCCGAATTCGTGCAGCAAGATGATCACAAAAAGCATCAAGACCCAGATGAGCGCGAATTCCGCCAGGTGAGTCCGGTCGACCGTGTAGACGCGCAGCAGCATCGCCAAGGTGATGACGATGTACAAGATGTGGAGCTTGACCTGGATCCCGAACGCTCGAAACAGCGGGATCGACCAGCTCATCGGATCGCGCATAGGACCAGTACCCCGCCGGCTAGCCGCCTGGGAACCCCGCTAAAGTCGGGATGTAGAAATGATAGCAGTGAAAGGAGGGGATAGATAAGGGCGCGGCTTGCGGCGTGCCATGCCGCAAGCCGCGGCTCATTCTTCGAGAATGCGCAACGGCAGTTTCACCGTGAATGTGGAGCCCTTGCCAACCACGCTCTCCACGCGGATTCGCCCCTGGTGCTGCTCGATGATCTGGCGGCAGACGCTCAGGCCCAGGCCCGTTCCGCCGTGGCCGGATTCGTCGGGATCCTTGGTCGTATAGAAGGGCTCAAAGATCAACCGCAATTGATCGGCCGGAATGCCAACACCCGAGTCGGCGATGCGAATCTCGGCCATGCCGGCTTCGACGTTTTCACGGACGTCGATCCGGAGCCGGCCGCCGGTCGGCATCGCCTGTCGAGCGTTAATCACGAGGTTGATCAGAATCTGCTCGATCTGTCCCGCGACCACCGGCACGATTGGTCGGGCATGGTAGCGGCGGTCGACTTGCACTCGATGCTTGCTGAGATCCTTCTCGGTCAGCAGGAGCACTTCTTCGACGAGTTTGACGAGATCGACATCTTCTCGACGACTCGACGAGTTGCGGGCGAACCCGAGCATGCCGCTGACGATGGTCGCGGCCCGCTGTCCGCCCTTGAGGATCTTTTCGAACGCCTGCTTCTGGCCGGGGTCGGCGGCCCCTTTCAGACCCAGTTTCGCGTAGTTGATGATCGTGGTCAGGATGTTGTTGAACTCGTGGCGCGACGCTCGACGCCAACGCCCCGACGCTACTGAGCCGTTGGGCTTGCAGTAGCTGCTGTCGCAGCGTTTCGGTCTCGTCGATGGGAGCGACCAGCATCTCGGGGCCGGGCATCGAGTCGCCTCCGGGCGCGGGAGTTCGGTCGGGCGAGTGACCGCAGATGGTATCGGCCGTGCCGATCCGGCGTCTTCATCGGAACTGCGCGAGGGTGGCTCGGAGTATTCGGCGATTTCCGAGGGAAATGCTCAAGAACAGGCGGAGCCGGCGATGGGATCGCCGCGCCACTATCGGTCGCGGGTTCGCACTTCCTCCGCCTCATTTACCTTGCGCACCTCGTCGGGAACGTAGCCAATTCGCGCCGCTCGCCAGGCTCGCCCATCGGCGACCAACTCACTGATTGACACGTTCGGGATTCGTCCGAGCCGCGGCCAGTCGGCGGCATTATACCCGTCCAGAACGCTCAACAAGATGACTCGAATCACAATTCCGTGCGCGACGACCACAGTCGTTTTTCCCTGGTTTTCCAGGCTTACCCGGTCCCACACCGGGAAGTAGAGCGCCGCCACCACGATGTGGCTGCCTTTCACGAGACGCACCTTCGTCCGCATCTTCGAGCCGAGCACATTTTCAGCACGTCGGCGACCCAAGGCCCGGCCGCATTAACTATGGCTTTGGCCCGAATGCACGTCGGCAGGCGCGATCCGTCCGATTGAAGCGTTAGCTCCCAAGCATCGTCTTTCCGTCAGCCCCCGCCACCTTCGTTCGCGTCTTGATGGTGGCTCCCCGCTCGGCGGCATCGAGGGCGGTGAGCACAACGAGCCTGCTGTCATCAACCCAGCAATCCGAGTAGACGAAGGCTTTCGCGTAGCCGCTTGTCAAGGCGCCCCCGATAGCATCGTTTTTCAAGGAAATAACCTTGGAAGCGGGCAAAGGCGCCCGAGGCGCGAGCCGAACATAGACCGTCAGGCCCAGTCGAATCAGCCATGCGGGCCTGATCGCGGGGTCATGCGGCAGCACGAAGCTTAGCGGCTTGATGATATGTGGGGCGCTTTTGAGAAGGCGCTCGCGTTCGGCAAGCGCTCCGCGAACGAGCCAAAAGTCGTAATTTTCGAGGTAGCGCAAGCCGCCGTGAATGAGCTTGGTGCTGGCCGACGACGTGTGCGACGCGAGATCGTGCTGCTCGGCAAGCAAGACCGACAAGCCTCGACCCGCGGCATCTCGCGCGATGCCGGCGAGATGGAAGCCGCCGCCGATTACCGCGATGTCGTAAACTTCAGCTTCAATTCGGAACGGTCCTCGGGAACGGATGCAGCAACCATTGCCGCGTATCGGCGCGCAGGCGCCGCTTCAGGTTTACCAATTCCGCCCAAAAGCCAGTTGGGTATGGCTTGGAACAAGCCAGCCTTCAGTCCCAGCGCGACTGCCAAGATGATCACAATTCCAGCGCTTTCGCGATGGCATCTCCCAAAATGGAGTGATCGAAAGCCATGACAAAGAACTTGCCCGCGAAAGACAGAACGACCGTCAGCGCGAAATCGGCAGCGACGCGGCCCCTGCCGCGCACACCCAACGGCTCAATGGAAACCGGAGCCATCCCGCGTCTTTCGGAATGAGCCGCGCCACGAGATACGCCGAAGCCAGGAGGCCGACAACGCGCCAAAGGTCCAGAGTATGCTTATTGAGACTGAAATACATGGCCCTCAGCCGGTTGGCCGCAGCGTCGTCGAATGTCTCAAAGGCGATCGTCATCAGCACGCAGGCGCTGAAGGCCACGAAAAGCACGCAGCAAATATCGAGAACGCGCCTGGATTTGCCCGACGCAACCGGCTGCATGTTCGTCCGCGTCCGCCATCCGAACGCGAGCCCGATTGCGAACAGGAACTGCCAGCAGAAAGGATTGAAGTTCCAGGCCACGTCGTAGGTCATCGTCGGGATGCCCGGGAAAAAGCGCGCCGTGAACATCCACATGAGGCCGGATGCAACCAGAAGCGCAAGCTCTCCACGCACCCTGAGCCAGATCAGGAAAGGCGCGAGAAGCATCACCATCACGTACATCGGAAGAATATCGAGAAGCGGCGCCTGAAAAGCGAGCAGCGGCGTTCCAAGCAGCATCCGCACCGGATCGCTCTCGATCTTGTCGATGAAAATCTCATAATCGGTCTTGATGCCCGCTTCCCCGATTACGAATGCCGCCGCCATAAGGCCGGCGACAAGAAGGAGATGATACGTCCATATCGCGCGCGCCCGGCGAAGCGCCTTCAGCGAGAAAGCCTGAAGCCCATGCGGAATGAGACTGTAATAGGCGAGCGCAGCCGAATATCCGGCCAGGAACATGAAAACTTCAGCGGAGTCGAAAAGTGCAAAACTCCGTGACGTCAAATAGCTGAATGCATTCTCCGGGATGTGATTGATGAAGATGAAGATCAGCGACAGGCCGCGAAAAAAGTCGATGCGATGATCGTAATGCGGCTTCGGCAACGGCTTTAAAGCCTCGGCACGCGCCTTGACGTGGCTGTCCGCGATCAGCGCAGCCCCCCCCGGCGCCCACCGGGACCCAACCAATCTTGCCGATGCATTAACGAGGTTCACTTGAGGTCCTGCTTAATACCAGAAGCGCAAACGCGCCGTATTTATCTTCGTTGCTATTGCACGCAAAATTTAAGCCAATGCCCTTTGATTCACGCAAACACTTTAGCGTGCGACCGGGTCACAAACGAGTGCGGGAAAGCTGCATCTCTGATCTAGAATGGCAGCGTGACAGATATCGTTACACTTTTGGGCTGGAGAAAGATCTATCAAATCGCCGCGAGGTCTCTGAGGAGCGACACACCCACCGTCAGCTTGGCGAGAGTGAGTGCTCGTCCGGTGAGCATTTCGGATAAACTTCTAGCAACACGCGAAACTTCCGCGGCATTGTTCTTTTTCCAGGCCGCGAAATCGGCATCCCGAGGCGAATGCGCGATAACGCTCTTCGCCAGCGCTCGCTGCGCGGAGGCGATTGCGGCGAGGCTCGCGTTGACGGCGAGCCGGTTGAAGTAGTCGCCCGCGGCAAGCGCCTCGCTCGCCGATGCGAGTTCATCCAGTCGAAACCCGTCGCGGATCAGGAATATGATCCTGGCGGCGGTGGCGATCGGAGCCTCGGCTTCTGTTGAAACGCGGACGATATCGAGCGCCTGGGATAGCGGTTCGAGGGCGGCGATGCGCCTTGCGAGATCGAGAGGCAGCCCGTCGGCCTGAAGCCGTGCTTCCTCCTCTTGCAGCCGCGCCTTTGCCTCTTCCGTCAGGACATCGGCCATGGTCCCGATCAGAAAGTCGACCCCGTCGCGATAGCGCTCGATCTCCGGTTCGAGTCCCTCCCTGAATTGAGTGTGGCGAAGGAACCAGGCGGTCTGCCTCCTCAGCAAGTCCTGCACCCTGCGATAGAGACAAAGCTGGCTCTGCCCGTCTATTTTGCTATCGAGCGCGTCGATGCCAGCATACATCGCCGGCAACTGATAGACGGCCATGACCGCCGCGAAGGCATAGGCAATGTCGGCGGGGGCACGCCCCGTTTCCTCGATCATGCGAACGATAAAGGTGGGGCCGCCCCGTTGACGATGTCGTTGGCAAGGCTGGTGACGATAATTTCGCGGCGCAGCGGGTGCCCCTCGATTTCGGCCGCGAAGCGCTCCCGCATCATCGGCGGAAAATAGGCGAAGAGCGCCTGTCCAAGGTACGGGTCGCTTGGTACAGGGGCTTGAATGAGTTCGTCTTCAAGATCGATTTTCGCGTAGGCGAGCAGCACGGCAAGCTCGGGCCGGGTCAATGGCTGCCGTGCGACCTGCCGCTCCAGCAGCGCTGCATCCGAGGGCAATGTCTCCACGGCGCGGTCGAGACGGCCTTGCCGTTCCAGCCTTTGCATGAGGCGCTGCTGGAAACCCAGGTCGGAAATCCCATCCATTTCGGCGAGGCTGATTGCCTGCGGTTGCAGATAATTGTTGCGCAGCACCGCGCTCGCGACTTCGTCCGTCATCGTGACGAGAAGCTCGTTGCGCGACCTTTGTCGAGCTTGCCTTGGGCAACGGCCGCACCGAGCGCGATCTTGATGTTGACTTCAACGTCGGAGGTGTTCACGCCCGCGGAGTTGTCGATCGCGTCGGTATTGATCCTGCCGCCGAGAAGCGCGAACTCGATGCGGCCACGCTGCGTGACACCGAGATTGGCCCCTTCCCCGATTACTTTGCCTGCACGTCCTTCGCGGCGACCCTGGCGGCATCGTTGGCCTTGTCGCTGACTTGCAGGTCCGTCTCTCCGCTGCCGCGGACATAGGTTCCAATGCCGCCAAACCATAGGGAATAGACGTGCGCCTTCAGGATCGCGTTCAAGAGTTCGTTTGGCGTTACAACCGCTTTTACGCCAAGAAGACCCTGCACCTCGGCAGAGAGCTTTATGGATTTCTTACCGCGACTGTAAATACCGCCGCCTGCGGAAAGCCTCGACTTGTCGTAGTCCTGCCAGCTCGACCGCGGCAGCTCGAACAGGCGCTTTCGCTCCTCCCAGCTCAGCGCCGGATCGGGGTTTGGATCGATGAAAATATCCCGATGATCGAACGCGGCGACGAGCTTGATCGCCTTCGACAGAAGCATTCCATTGCCGAAAACGTCGCCCGACATATCGCCGATGCCGGCAACGGTGAACGGCGTGGTCTGTATGTCGACGTTCATTTCGCGGAAGTGGCGCTTTACGGCCTCCCACGCTCCGCGCGCCGTGATGCCCATTTTCTTGTGGTCGTATCCAGCGGAGCCCCCGCTTGCGAACGCGTCGCCGAGCCCGAAGCCGCGGATCAGGGAAACTTCGTTCGCGATGTCCGAGAACGTGGCGGTGCCTTTGTCGGCGGCCACAACGAGATATGGGTCGTCGCCGTCTCGGCGGATTGTATCGACGGGCGGCACGACTTCGCCCTTGACGAGATTGTCGGTGATCG
>CAVZCU010000005.1:0-55019 GCA_963773845.1 uncultured Gemmataceae bacterium | reverse complement strand
AGAAAACCAATCGCTCTTTCTTGTGTCTTGGTGTGATCGTTGTACTACTAACGTTTCCACTTCTTCGTCGTGCGCGAAGAATCTTCCCTCCCCCCGGCTTTGCGGGGGGAGGCTCCCTCTCTTTTCCCTCCACCCGGCTTTGCGGGGGCAGGCTCCCTCTCTTACCCTCCCCCCGGCTTTGCGGGGGGAGGGCAGGGTGGGGGGAAGACTTGGCTTGGTCGGGACGCTGCATCCCCGGGCTGGAAGCGCTCCGCCCCCCACCCTGCCCTCCCCCCGCAAAGCCGGGGGAGGGTAAAACGGCGGCTCGGCCGCGCTGGGACTTTGTGGTGGGTTGTGGCATCCGTTATTTCGGCTGCTTGACCACGCGGATTTCCGTCACTTTCTTTTTCTTCTCAATCAGGAGTACCTGGTCCCCCGGTTTCAAGTCGGACAACTTGAAGTCGGGAATGATGCAGACCAATTTCACGTCTGAATCGACCGTGATCGTCTTTTCCACTTCCTTCTTCGCCTTGCGGTCCTTCACGGAAACCGTGAGGTCATTGCCTTCGACCTTCACGACCTTGGCGAGCGTGCCGCGTTCAGATTTCTTGCTCGACTTCTTACCCTGTGCCCAAGTCGGGCTCGAAATCATCGCCAGCGACAACACCGCGAAAACTGCCAATCTCAACATGGCTTACAACTCCTGGATGAAAGGGTTTGGAAAGACACATTGCCCGTACTTTGAACACCGATCTGGCTTTCCGGTTTCTCACGGGAACATCCGGAATTTTCAGGACATGGGCAATGTATGCGCCAGCCGCAATTGGCGCAGCATTGACCTTTTTTTTGCCTGATGCGTTTGCATTCGCTTGAGAATGTCGTCCAGGACCTGCACCGCCATGAGGACGTGTGGCCCCTTGTTGAGCATGACGCATTCGGCCCGGTGGCCCATCGCTGCGTCCGTGATTTCCGCACGCGACGGCATCCCCTCCTTGGCCAGCGTTTCCAAGACTTGTGTCGCCCAAATGACCGGGACGTGGGCAGCCTCGCAGATCCAGAGAATTTCTTCCTGAACTTCCGCCAGGCGCTCGAAACCACATTCCACGGCCAGATCGCCGCGGGCAATCATGACGCCGCAGCAGGGCGAGCGCATGGCGACCAACAGCATCGCGGGCAAATGGTCGAATCCGCGTCGCGTTTCGATCTTGAGCACGATGGCCGGCTGGCGATCTCCGAGTCTTTTCATCTCGGCCTGTAAACGCTCGACGTCCTGGGCCGCATTGGCGAAGGAGAGTTCCACGATATCGGCGTGCTGAACGACGAACGCCAGGTCTTCGATGTCCTGGGCCGACAGCGCCGGCAAGCGAAGGCTGCTTTCGGGCAGGTTGATTCCCTTGTCGGCCCGCAGTTTGGCGCCGCCGACGCGTGTCTGCGTGATGCGCACGAGCAAGTGATCATTCTCGATTTTTTCCACGACCCCGGCGATCTTGCCATCGTCAAAGCGAATCGATTCCCCGGCCCGGACATCCTGAAAAACTTCCGGAATGGTGCAACCAATCATCGCCGGAGTCAGGACTTGCCCGGCATGATCGCGGCTCGCTGGTCGGCCGGGCTTGAGATCACGGGTCAAGATGAGGTGATCGCCGGTCTGAAGCAGAATCGCATTTTCGCGAGTTGGCAACTCGCCGACGACGCCGTCGCGGTCGTCTCCCTTCGCCGCTTGGCGTGCGTGGCGCAGAACAGTTCCGGGGACGATATACGCGGTCTTCAGCAACTCCGCCCAGCAGCCCTGGTCGGTCACATCGACGATGGTCAGGCGCCGATGAGCTTCGCGGGCGTCGGTGAATCGAACGTGTTCCCCCTTTCTCAGTCGGGCCAACCATTCGGCCGGCACCGGCAGGCACGCATCCGCGGGAGTCAGGGGCGAGTTGCCCGTTTCGGCGGTCAGCCAGACGCGCGCGGGAGCGGTCACTCGTCCAAACACATCGCGCTGGGGCCGAGTTCGCACGACTGCGGGACCTGGTTCGAGCGTCCCCGTGCGCAGCTTTGGCCCGGCGAGGTCCATGACGATTCGACAACGGCGACCCAATGCCTGCTCGGCGCGCTTGAGATGTTCGATCATACGCAGCCAGACCGCGGCATCGTCGTGGGCGCAGTTGATGCGCATGCAGTCCATCCCTTGGCGAAGCAGGTCGTGGACGAGCGTGTAATTGTCAGCCGCTTCGCTCGGCATGGTGACCATGATGCGGACTTTGCGACCATGCGGTGCGGGGCCCAATAGCGCATTCGTATGTTCGGCGAGCAGGCGTTCGCCCGTGGCAAAATCGAGAGCGGGTTCTTGCAATGGTGTAGGCGCTGGACGGCCCGCCAATTCGTGGACCAGTTTGAGGACGGCATCAATTGTTGCCAGCACGTGCGATTCCGCCCGGCCGAGCGAAGAGAGGCCGAGTGCGGCCAATCGAAGTTGCAAGGGACGCAGGTCACGCCGCCGCAGGGCGAGATAGCAGAGCAGGTTGCGGGCGCTGACGAGGAAGTTAGCATGCACATCGCGGAGATGCAACGGCGGCGTCGTGAGGACGGCGATCATCTCTTCGCGGATGGCTGTCAGTTCGGGGAGGAGATCGCTCACCGATTCGCTCTTAGAGCGAGCGACGCTCTCGGTGGTTTGTTCGCTCAAGGCGATCCCTCTACAAGTCGACCTGCGGTTCATTAGCATGGACCCCATCGACCGCGACTTTTTCGGTTTCTACTGGTCTATCGCACTGAATTGGATGGGCAACGGCGAGCTGAACGCCGTGAGGCGTCGGGTGCTGAAATTACCCAGCGGCTCACGCCGCTCGGCTCGCTGACGGATGTTTGCGTGGTCTGATGGACCGATGTGCAGTTTCTCGCTCTCCTCTATAACACCCCCATGCAGTCTCATCCGGATGTGCTCATTGTCGGCGGCGGTGTCATTGGTTTGACGACGGCCTATTACCTCGCTCGCGATGGGGTTCGCGTTCAGATTCTCGATCGCACTACGCCCGGCTCGGAAGCCTCGTGGGCCGGGGCGGGCATCATTCCGCCGGGCAATCCCGACCAGGCCAAAACCGACTACGATCGTCTGCGTGCAATCAGCTCGCACTCGTTTCCGACACTCACTGCCGAACTCCGAGAACGAACCGGCATCGACAATGGCTATCGCGTTTGCGGCGGAATCGATGTTTTCGAGACTCCGGATCATCCTGCGCCGAGATTGTGGCGGGAAGAGGGCATCGCGTTCGAATCGCTTTCTCTCGACTCGTTGGGCCAGCTCGAACCAAACGCTCGCCTCATCGGTACCGCGTACTTGCTCCCGGGCATGGCCCAGGTGCGCAACCCGTGGCATGTTCGAGCGATGGTCGCCGCCTGTCATCAGGCAGCCGTCGCCATAGAGCCGGGCAGGGGGGTATCGGCAATCCGCACGTCGGGGGATCGGATCGATAGCGTCAGTTGTGATGATGGATCGAGCTATTCGGCCGGTCAATACCTCATCGCCTCCGGCGCATGGTCGGATCAGGTGCTGGGCTTCCTTGGGGCGCGGCTTGGCGTGCATCCCGTGAAAGGGCAAATCGTTCTCTTCCGCTCGCCGAAGATGTTGATCAAACGGATCCTGGGCTTCGACAAACGATATCTGGTGCCTCGCGGCGATGGGCGAATCCTGGTCGGTTCGACGGAGGAGCCCGAGGCCGGGTTTGACAAGGCGACGACGGAGTCCGGCATTGGCAATTTGAAAGAATTCGCCACGAGCATCGTTCCCGAATTGGCGAATGTGGAAATCGAAAGAGCCTGGGCCGGTCTCCGGCCCGGATCTCCCGATGGCCTGCCGTTCCTCGGTCCGGTGCCGGGCTGGCGAAATGCCTTCGTGGCGGCGGGCCATTACCGTGCGGGCATACAGCTTTCGCCGGGCACCGCGGAAATCATGTCGAAATTGATCAACGGGGGGAAACCGCCGATTTGCTTGAATGATTTTCGTCTTGACCGCCCGAAATCGGCTCCGAAGCCGGCGGCGTTTCGTTCGTAACCTTGAACCCCGGATCAGATTCTCCAAGGAAACTGGCGTTTCGTTGCAGATTCGTTGCAGATTCGTTGCAGATTCGTTGCAGATTCGTTGCAAAGAAGTGTAAATTCGTTGCAAAGGGGTGTGGGTGTGCGTGCAACGATTCGGCGCGTGGCAGGACCAAAGATGCGGCCGAATGCTCTGGGAACATGCTCCCCTGGCGGCTGAGCGCTATCCTTTCCGGGCGAATTCCTGATTAGAATGCACGAATCCCCGGAGCCGGCGCATGGACCCTGCCGATCATCGTCAACTCGTGAGTCTGTTGGCCAGTGATCTCGCCTGGCTGGAAGATCATTGCCGCCGGCAGCCCTCACTCGCTCGCGAGGCGGGGCAAATTCGCCTGGCGGCGGCGCTCGTTCGCAACGTGGTCGGCCCATTTCTCGACTCGTCACTACTGACACCTCTGCACATCGCAGTTGTCGGCGGGGCGGGGGCTGGAAAAAGCACGATTGTCAATTTCCTCGTGGGCGCCGCGGTCGCCGAAGCCAATCCGCAGGCCGGCTACACGCGGCACCCCACTGCCTATGTGACCGCCACTGGTTCCACAGGTTGGAGCGGCCACATTGGCTTTCTTGGTCCATTGCGCAAGCTGGACCAGCAGCAGCCGAGCAATCTGGACGAGGATGTTTACCAGGTTCGCCGCGTGCCGCCGTCGGCGCAGAGCCCGCTCGGTGATGTTGTTATTTGGGATTGTCCGGACATGACTACGTGGGCGGCGGAGGGATATGTTCCGAGGCTCATCGAGGTCGCGGGATTAGCCGACGTCATTGTCTACGTCGCCTCCGATGAGCGCTACAACGACGAGGTGCCGACGCAGTTTTTGCAATTGCTCATCCGGGCGGGCAAGGCGGTAGTCATCGTCTTGACCAAAATGGCCCCGCCGCAAATGCCACGCCTCATCGAACATTTTCAGCGTGAAGTGCTCGATCGCTTGGTGCTGAACGAATCGGATCGCGAATCCGTGCCCGTGTTGGCAGTGCCTTACCTCGCTCCGGATTTTTTGGCGGACCCGGTGCGCAAGGCGGTGGCCTACCGAATTCCACTCTTGAATCAGGTTATGGTTCTGGGCGATGCCGCCGTTGCCCGCAAGCGCACGGTGGAACACGCCGTTCAGTATCTTTCGACCTCGGGCGGCGAACTGCTCGACGTCGCGCGGCAGGATCTGGCGGCGATCGACGCCTGGCGAGCGCTGGTGCAATCGAGTCGAATCGAATTCGATACGCGCTATCGAAACGAGTTCCTGGCCGGCGAGGGGTTCCGCCGGTTCGACGAGGCACGCGAGCGCTTGCTCGACTTGTTGGAGTTGCCAGGCGCCGGGCGCTTCTTTGCCATGGTCATGTGGGGCCTGCGACTTCCCTATCGGGCGCTGCGCTCCGTGATCGAAAAAGCGCTCATTCGTCCACCGGCCGTGAGCATCGGCGAAATGCAGGTCCTGGACCGAGCATTCCGAGCCTGGATGGACGAGCTTCGGGCCGAGGCGATTCGCCGGGCGGATACGCACCCGTTGTGGAAGCATGTCAGTTCCGGATTCAATTCCGGCCTGTCGGAAGCGGCCGCGGAACGATTTCAATCGCTGCTCCGTTCGTTCCAGGTTAGTTCCGCCGACGAGATTGAGGGGGCCGCTCGAGCGGTCACCGCGGGATTGGAGAAGAACCCCGCAGCGCTCGTCGTATTGCGCGCGGGCAAGCTGTTCCTGGACGTCGTCGCCATTGTTCTGGCGATCTGGGCGGGCGGCTGGGACTGGCTGACGCTCATCTTGATTCCCATCTTCGTCTCGATCGCCCATCAACTGGTCGAACTTGTGGTTCGACAGTATGTCGAGGGGAAACGGTCCGCGATTCGATCGCGGAAGATGGCGATTGTCTCGCAATCTGTTTCGGGGCCGCTGGCGGATTGGTTGACGAAATGGCCGGCCACTGGCGGATCGGCCTATGAAAAGCTCCAGGCCGCCCTGAGACGCGTACCGGAATCCATTGCACAACTCCAGCGTCTGACCGACCAACATCTTCGCTCATGACCGAATCCGCGCCGATTACGGACCCGCTTTTGCGCACGCTGTCGCCGCTCCTGCATGCGCTGGAACGGGACGTGCGCACCTGGCTGGACGGGACGCACCGGCGACCCTTGCCGATGATTGCCCGCGCCGCGCTCGAAGGACTGACCAATGATTTGCGCCGGCAGGCCGACGCACTGGATGTGGACCGCCCGATCCTGGTTGTCATGCTGATGGGCGGCACCGGAGTCGGGAAATCAACTCTGTTAAACGCCCTCGCTGGCGGACCCATTGCCCAAGCGTCCTTTACCCGACCCACGACGCGCGATCCGGTCGTGTACTATCACGAGTCGATCAAGCCCGATCGCTTCGATCCGGCGCTGCGGCTTTGTCGCCTGGTGCCACACGATCGTCCCAATCTGCAGCAAAAGGTGATTGTCGATACGCCCGATCTCGACAGCAACGACATCGCCAACCGCGACAAGTTGAAAGCACTGCTGCCGGTCGCGGACATCGTCCTTTATGTTGGCTCGCAAGAGAAATACCACGACCGTCTCGGCTGGGAACTGTTCAACGAACAGCGTCAACGTCGCGCCTTTGCGTTCGTGCTCAACAAATGGGATCGGTGTGTGCAAGCGGACGCCTCCGGGTTGCGACCCGATGAGGACTTGCTGCGTGACTTACAGGCCGAGGGATTCGAGAATCCCGTCCTTTTTCGCACTGTTGCCCAGACGTGGGCCGATGCCAGCGTCGACCGCGTCCCTCCCGATTTGCCCGCTGGCGAGCAATTCGCGGAATTGCGGACCTGGCTCGAAACCGGCTTGACTCGGTTAGAGATCGAGGCAGTCAAAGCTCGCGGGGTCGGGCAATTATTGGTGCAGACAGACGAGGCCCTTCAGGAAGCCCGACCCGGCGACTTGACTGCCGAGGCCCTGCGGACACGGACGGCATGGGACCAGGTGCTGCGCGAAGAATCGAGTGAATGCGGCGAGGTGCTCGTCAGTACGCTCGAACCTTATGCAGCCGAGATTGAGCATCATTTCCGCGTCCAGGGCCAGCAGCGATTCCGCGGTTTCATGGCCGCCTACCTCAAGTTAACAACGAAACTTCGATATGCGGGCACGTCGCTTCGCGACCGGATCCCGATGATGCCGCGCTTCGAGCAGAAAGTCGAGACGCCGGCGAACTGGAACCTGGCCGCGTTCGCGCACGAATGTACCCGCGTCGCTGGCGAGAAGGTTCTCAATCAACGGGCCGGCGCTCTCGTGAATCGTCTGTTGGTCGAGGCCGATCGCCAGCGCTTTCCCTTGCCACTCTTGAACGCCCCCACCAACGAAGCAGCCCGCAGTGACTGGCAAGTGCGATACGATCGGGCATTAATGGAAGCGCTCGCCGAAGTGGAGCGAAGCCGAACGAACCCGCGTGGCTTGCGCAAGATCCTGCACGTGATGGTTGTCGCGTTGTCGAACTACTTGCCGGAACTCGTATTGATCGCCGCGTTCCTGGTGCTCTTTTGGTACTACTTCGTGGACCAAAGCGCGTACCGCGTCTCGATGGTCGACTTGTTACTGCCGTTTGCCTTGACGCTCGTCGTGCTCGTGCTCCTGCACTTGCTGGGCGCTCTCGTGCTGCCGGTGCGCTGGTCGGCGGTGCGTGAGGAATTTCGACGTCAACTGGTGGATCGGCTCGAAGGCGAACTGGCCGCCGTGTACGGCCCGATCCCGGTTCAAACGGCGGAGGCTCTTTTGGCGGAGCGGGCGAAAG
The DNA here is from genome assembly GCA_963773845.1 of uncultured Gemmataceae bacterium. GTDB lineage: Bacteria > Planctomycetota > Planctomycetia > Gemmatales > Gemmataceae > SIAJ01. The sequence goes on along the minus strand of CAVZCU010000005.1, from coordinate 47,205 downwards.
TCGATGAACTTCTTTCCGAAGTCAAAGAGGTGCGAGCTTGGCTCGACGCTCGACAGACCGCTGCCAGCATTTCGAGCTTGTACGGCAAATGACTATTTCCGGGTCGCGTCGGCGCCGGGCGGCGGTTGAATTCGCGCCGCGGAGTCGCCGGCGTTTCGCGTCGCTGGCGAATTGCCCGCGGGGACCGGCGGCAACGGTGGCGGGTCGTCATTGCGTCGCGCCGGCGGGGGCGGTGGCGGGACAAACGGTTCTGCTGGTGTCGACGACGGCGCTGGGCTCGCGCGACGAGATGCACCCGTTCCACCCGGCATGGTGGCATCGAGAAAGTCCGCCAACGGCGCTGTGCTGCACCCGGCCAGTGCGAGAAGAACGAGGCAGAGGCTTCGCCGCATGACGGGTAGATAGCGACGACGGTTTAACTTCGCAAGGGGAAACCGGCGGAAATACCGTGCAGCTTGGAGATTTCAGCCATCGCTATTTCTTCCGGCGCGATTTCCGCGCGGGGGGCTTCCGCGTTGTACCCAGTTGGCGCAGGTACTCCCGAATCTGCTGTTCGGTTAGTCCGGCCAACCGTGCTTCGGGCGGAAGTCCTGCCAATCGAGCTTCGGGCGGTAAGCCCTTCAATACCTTTTCTTGTTCTTGGGGAGTTAAGTCGGGGAAATGTTCCATGATGAACTGTCGCCTGAAATCGTCCATCGTAAACGCCATGATCGCCCCTTCCTCTCGAAGTCGCCCAAACAATTGTCCTAGTAAGAGACTCGTGTTCTCGGATCGAAGTTGGTATGCGCTACTGCCAAAACCTATCAGCTCCGGAGAAGCACTAAACAAATGGAATGCGGCATTGCGCGGCTCGCGAGGCAACTCCCCTGCCACGATCACGCGAATAACGTCCGTTCCCCAATGACAATCATACACGCCCGAGCTTCGCTGTCGCCAGGGCACCTGTTGCGACAATGTCCGGGGCGAGCGCGCACAAACGGCGAAGAGCTGAAATTGACTCTCAGCGAGCGGCTCCGATGGCGAGGGACTGACGAGTTTTCGATATGCGACATAGTGGCCAATCAGCTCCTTCATCGCCCAGCTGTCCAGCGCCTCGTGATGCGATTTGAACGTAAACAGATTGTGGGTGACCAGAGTGTCAAGGCCATCAGGAAGGTGATCGTTGAACTCCCCCTGACCCCGGCACACGATTATGACATCGAGCAATTGTTGCTGAGAAGAAAGATCGCGCTCAACTTCCACGACAAAAGGCGAACCCGTGAAGAAGTCCATTAGCAGTAGCCCGAACAGCCGATGCCAGTCACGCAGCTCGAGTCGATTCGTCGCCATTAAATGCGCCTCATTGTCCACGCCGACGGCATCGCCGCGCCGGCCCAACCATCAGCGAGCCAGTGCGTCTGCAAAGGCCTCGACGATCAATTCCAATTGCACCTTGCGATCGATTTGCAGATCGGCCTCGGTTGCCCGATCAATCCAGGTCAGAAGCTTTTCGGGCCCAATTCGACTTGTCAGTCTTCCAAGGACGGACGCTTCTTCTTCATTCGCGACCAACGGAGGCACATCCTGCGATAGGCGCAACGCATCTTGCAAGAGACCGATCAGAAGGCGCAACACGAGCGACGCCCGGCGGCGGCGTACGCCGCCCTCTTTGCCGGCATCTTCCACGTAGTGGTTCCACTTGCTGGCGAGATCGAATGCATCGAGCTGCTCCGTTGAGATCGCCGAGAGCAACGTCCGACGGAATTCCCAGAGCGTTTCATCGTCGAGTGCCAGCGCCTGGCCAATACTTCCGCCGGCCACGCGAATCAGACGTTCGAGCCGGGCGGGGTCAGTGATGCTCCGCTCGCGCAGGAATGTATCCAGCAGGTTGTTCGTCAACGGCGAGAATGGCACCGTTTGGCACCGAGACACGATCGTGGAGAATTGGCGTTCCGGCGATTGGCCGCCAATCAGGATAAGCAGGGAGCCGGCTGGCGGTTCCTCCAGAGTCTTGAGAAAGGCATTGGCCGCCTCGGCAGTCAGATCGTCGGCATCATCGACGATGGCGACCTTCCGGTTGCCACGAGCCGGCTTCAACGAGAGGTGTTCAATGAGTTCGCGGATCAGGTCGATCGGCAAGTCGACCTTGTCCTCGGGACGCGCTGCGAGAAAGAGATCGGGATGGGTTGCGGCATCCGCCAGGGCACAATTCGCACATTGTCCACACGCTAGCGAGTTTGCCGGATTGCCCCTCGCACAAGACTGCCCGGGCGAGTTCCCGAGCGAGTGTGTGTTTGCCGACGCCAGGCGGCCCAACGAAGAGATACGCATGGCCAAGCCGGCCCTTTTGCCAGGCCGAATTGAATGAGCGAACAATCGCTTCGTGGCCTCGAATGCGGGACCAGGTCATCCGCTCACCTCGATGCGGAGACCCGAACGGGAAAGGAACGGGGAGATGCACTCGGCGAATCTCGGTTTGCACAGTCGAAATGTCTGCCGACGCATTGAGAACACGGATCTTATCCGGATCGCGCGACGCTTCGATCAGAAAGCCTTGGCGAACGCGTTCCAGGTACTCGATGCCGCGGGCTTCCATCCGGTCGGGTGTACGTCGCCGCCGAGCAACGGCCTGATCGACTGGGAGATCAAGAATGATCGTCAGACCCGGAACGAGCCCGCCCGAAGAGAAACGACCTACGCTCCACAGGTCTTCTGATGAAAGTCCGTGACCATGGCCCTGATAAACGACGTTGGCCGCGATGAATCGATCGCTGACGACGACGCGCCCACCTTCCAGATTGGGCACAATCACCTTGGCTACCAGTTCCGCCCGGCTGGCCATGAACAAGAGAGCTTCCGCCCGAGGACTGATGTCGGCTCGCGAGGTGAGGAGGATCCGGCGAAGCTCGTCACCGAGTGGAGTCCCGCCCGGATCGAAGCAGCTTATTGCGGGAATTCCATTCGCATTCAACCAGTCGACCAGGAGCCGGCATTGCGTCGACTTGCCGGTGCCATCGATGCCATCGAGCGCGATAAATGGAGCGAGTGTCATGAATCGTCCGGGACCATTTCATCGGCGTGATAACTGGAACGGACGAACGGACCAGCGACGACCTGGCGAAAGCCGAGCGAGCGCGCCGTTGCCGCAATGGCGTCGAACTCCGCGGGGCTTACAAATCGTGATACGGGGATGTGCTTCAGCGTCGGCGCGAGGTACTGGCCGAGAGTCAAAACGTCGCAGCCAACATTGCGCAGATCGGCGACGACGTCAAACAATTCCGCAATAGTCTCGCCAATTCCCAGCATTAGCCCGCTCTTGCTCGTCACTTCGGGAGCACGCTGTTTCACGCGCTTCAACAGGTCCAGACTGCGGCGATAGTCGGCCTTGCCGCGGACCTTCCTGTACAGGCGCGGAACCGTTTCCAGGTTGTGATTATAAACTTCCGGATGCGAGTCGATCACGCGGTCGATTGCCGCCCGGTTGCCGAGGAAATCGGGAGTCAACACTTCGACTGCGGCTCCAGTACGCTCGCGAACCGCGAGCACGCAGCGATAAAAGTGTTCGGCGCCGCCGTCGGCAAGATCATCGCGTGTCACCGAAGTAATAACAACGTGGCGGAGACCCAGTCGTTCTGCCGCCTCGGCGACGCGCTCCGGCTCGTCGCCTTCCACTTCCAGTCCGTCGCCGCGGGGAACCGAACAGAAGCCGCACGGACGCGTACAAACGTTGCCGAGAATCATGAAGGTCGCCGTCCGCCGCGAATAGCACTCCGGCCGATTCGGACAACGGGCGTTTTCACAGACCGTTTCGAGTCGAAGATCACGGAGTATATTGTGGGTGAATGAATTCTCGTTGCCGCGCGGCAATGAACGCTTCAGCCACGCCGGCAAGCGATGACGAGGCGGATCCGTCGAGGCGAGCGCATCCGGCAATAGTGGTAAAGTCTGCATCTTGAGTTCAGTGTAGGACCGGGTCGCACAAGGAAGAAGACGATCGCTCCGGCAGTCGCGCCGGGAGGTCGAAAAAACCAGCGCAACCCGTTGCAAAATGGGCCCACCGGGGATGGTTTATCGCCCGCACTCTTTTATCGGTCGCGATTTCCGGCGATACTGAAAAGTGACCGAAAGCTGCTCCACGCATTCGAGGCTGGCCATGATCACCGCGTTTCTCCCAGGCCGCAAGACTCATTGCCTCGGCGCTTGCGCCATCATCCTGGTTTGTGGCGCATTGCGCGCCACCGCGCAGCCCCCCAGCGACCGGGAATCCGACTTGGAACTGCGCAAGAAATTGGCGCCGCTGATCCCGTCATTCCAGGCCGCTCTTCAAGGGGACAGTGCCGATGCCCAGCGCGCGACGCTTGCAGTCATCGCAGATATCCCGCCGTCACTGGTTGTGGGAACCAATTTGTCCGGCGCCCTGCGAGCGTTCCTCCGCCGCGATATCAAGGATCCGGAAATTCTGGCACTGGGGTTGCGCTCGTTTGGGCGGTCGCTCCCCGAAGCGGCCGACATTGAGCCGATCCTGAGTGGGCACATTCGTGATAATGCTGTGATTGTGCGCCGTGCGGCAGCAGAGGGACTGGCGAGCGCTTTGACCAACTCGTTTCCTCGGCGTACCGCCGAGCAGAAATACACCTATTTCGTCGATGTCGCCAAACAGGCGATCCCGCCGCTTGGCGTGGCAATGGACGACAAAGACACGGAAACACAGAAAGCGGCACTGGGCGGAATTCGCGCCACCGCCGATGCCATTACCGGACTATACACAATCGATATCGAGCCTCTCGACTTGGACGCGAAGCCTAAGGATCGGCGCGCACGCTTTGCTCCGCTGGCGCCGGTTCTCCGCGCGATGGCGACTGCCGCTGCGAAGATCGGAACGCCGCTTCGGTCGGCCGATCCGGCGACCAGGATTGCGGCGGCCAAGACGCTCGAAAGTCTCGCATTGGTTCGCAAAGCAATTAAGAACTCCGGCGTGCCTGGCGAACCGCCCCCCGTCGATCCGTTTGCGGGCGGCTGGAAGTTCATTGGCGAGAGCGCGACGGCCGGCATGAAGGACGCAAACCCAAACGTCCGGCTCGCCATGGTTGAAGCAATTGAGTCGCTCGGGGACGCAATCGAAGCGCGGGCGCTGATGCGCGAAGCGACCCGTGACCGCGTCGTCTTTGTCCGTTGGGCGGCCGCTCGGGCGCTCGGTGAATCGGCTCCCGACAAGCCGGACGCAACCGTCTACGCGCCCGAGATCGATTCGTTGGCACGGCTTTTGGATGATACGGATCCCGATGTGCGCACGGCGGCGATTAACGCGCTTGGGAAATTCGGACCCGCAGCGAAGTCGGCGGCGCCAAAACTCTTGGAGACTGTGACCAAGGGCGATATCGAACCGCGAGTCGCAGCCGTGTCCGCGCTCGGGGCGGTCGGCTCCGACGCGGCAACGACTGTTCCAATTCTGATCACCGGCCTACAGAACCGAGACCTTCGCCTTCGCCGAGCGTCGGCCCAGGGATTAGTGCGCTTTGGCGCCGCCGCCAAATCAGCGTTGCCGGAACTCCGCAAAGCCCTGGCCGACCCGGACGCCGATCTTCGGCTTGCCGCCGCCGAAGCAGTGCTGGCGATCGAATTGAAACGGCGGTTCAAAGAGCTATAAGCGGCGCATGGGAGATAAGTTGAGTGATCACGCCGCTTGCAAAACATGCTTTGCAAGCGGACACACTACCAACCTGTGAGCGGCCAATACGTTCCATTTGTGGCACGGCTCTCCCGAGTTGTCCTCACTCGCCGGCTGCCTCCAGGAGAACTGTCCTTAAAGTGCGACGTTGGTTACGCAGTTGTCATCATTCGGTCGCTTTTTGTAGCTGGATTTTTGAGGCTTCTGTTTTTTGGGCGGGCGCAAGAATTGAACTCTCAAAAGTCCAGCCACAAAGCACTTCTTGCATCCACTCGCGCCTCACCCACCGGTCTTGAACTTAATCTGGCCGAGGTCCATCGTCCCAGATTTCACTTCGAGTGTCTCTCCATACGCCCGGCTTTGCCGCCGTGCATTCCATTCTCCTGCCAAATGAAGAGACGCAACTTACCCTTTAACACGGGAGCGTTCTTGATTTCAAACTTGCCGTCGGCGTCCGTGAGGGAGTAGTAGGGATGATCGAAGACGAGGATGCAAGCATTCATCCAAGGATGAATATTGCATTCCAATTTAATGTACGATCGCTCCGCAACCAACGGCACTTCGGGCTTAAACTGTCCGCCGGAAGGGATCAATGGATTGAATTCGGCATTGTCGCGCGAAGTCCATTTTGCGTTATGCGGGATGGGGGCACTATTCTTGATCACCATTTCCTGGCCGGCTCGGGCAACCAAAACATGCGGAATGAACCGGCAGCAGGGCTGATCGATTTCGGCGGCTTTCTTCGGAACTGACCGCAACGCGGGGTGGATGTCAGCGGGCCTGAATGATTTGAAAGTGGGCCGCTTATTGTTGTCGTGCGCTTTCTGGATGGCTTTTATTTCGGCTGGTTCGGATGGCTCCGGCATCACCCACACGACCACGTTCTTGATTCCGCCATTCTTGGGATTGACCACCCAGTCTTCGGTCTTGAAATCCGGATCCTTCGCGCAAACATTCGCGTCCTTGGTCGCCTGAATGGCGAATCGCTTTGGAGCCGGTTTTTTCGCAGCATCCCAGACGACCTTGCCCTTGATCGTGACCCATTTATTCTCATCACCCGCAAGGCAAGGCAGGGCACTCATTGCGACAAGCAAGTTCGTTACAAGAACAATGCGCATGGCGATCTCCGAAGTCGACACGAAAGCTTGCAGAATTATCGCCGATTCGTTCCCTCGCCGCAACTATCAAACAAAACGACCCCGGCCTCATGGCCGGGGTCGCCGAGTCAATCTTTGAACTATGACTTCTTCCCGTCATTAAACTTGATTTCCTTCAAGTCCATCGAGCCGGGCTTCACTTCGAGAGTCTGACCGAAGCGGCCGGCGGCGCCGCCTTGAATCCCACCCGTTTCGTGCCAGATGAAGATCCGGAGCTTTCCTTTAAGAACGGGAGCGTCCTTGATTTCGAAATTGCCGTCCTTGTCTGTCACCGCGAAGTAGGGGTGGTCGAACACTCGGACCCAGGCCTTCATCCACGGGTGAATCGAGCAGGAAACTTCAATCGGATACTTCTCAGCGACGAGCGGGTTCGGAAGCTTGAATTGGCTGCCAGCCGGGATCAACGGGTTGATTTCGCCATTTTCGCGCGAAACCCACTTCGCGTTGTGCGGGATCGGCGCACTGTTCTTAATCACCACTGATTGTCCTTCGCGCGCCACCACAACATGAGGAATGAATCGGCAGCACGGCTGGTCGATCTCCACGTCCGGGGTTGCCGGTTTCGCAAGCTTCGGGTTGATATCGGCCTTCTTGAACGATGGAATCTTGGCGCCCCGTTTGGTCTGGAGCACCTTGAGTTCGGCGGCCGTCGGTTCGGGGGCGAGCCATACAACGACGTTCTTGATTCCGCCGTTCTTGGGATTGATGACCCAATCCTCTGTCTTGAAATTCTTATCCTTGGCGCAGACCTCCTCATCCTTGGTCGGCTTGATCGCCGCCTGCTTGGGAGCGGCGCCCCTTGCCGTATCCCAGACGATCTTGCCCTTGATCGTCACCCATTTATCATCGGCGCCCCGTGCCGCGACTACCGGGAGTAACGCTAGTAGGGAGAGCGTGAAAACTGTACGCATAATCGGTCCTCAATGTGTTGCTATTGGATGTGGACGCAGGCGGGAATTCGACATCTCTCGTATTTTCGCGTGCTGCACGGCGATTTCAATAGCCCCGGTCGTCACGACCGCAAAATCGCCAGCGCCGCGTCATGCACCTTGCCGTTCGACGCCACGCAGTCGGGGCGGTTGAGATCCGCGCCACCGTCCCAATCGGTGAACCGCCCGCCGGCTTCCTCGACGATCACCTTCAGGCCGGCAATATCCCAGATATGAACTCCGTAATCCACCATCACATCGCACGAACCCTGAGCAACGAGGACAAATCCGTAATAGTCGCCAAACCCGCGGGCGCGATCAACTCCACGCATTACGCTCAAGAATTGCTGTTCCCTGCCCGCCTGCTCAAAGTACTGGAACCCGGAATAGCAAGCCAGTGCCTGATCGAGTGATGCAACGTCCGACACGTGAACACGCTTGTCGTTCTTGAATGTCCCCTCGCCGCGAAGGGCGCGAAACATCTGGTTGTCGGCAGGTGCATAGGAAACGCCCGCAATCATTTCCGACTGGTATTCCAGGCCAATTAGCGTCGCCCAGTGCGGAATATTGCGGACGAAGCAGCGGGTGCCGTCAATTGGATCCATGATCCAGCGGTAACCAGTGGACCCGAGAGCGTCCCCAAACTCCTCGCCGAGAAAACCGTCGTCGGGAAAGCTTGCGGACAGCATCGAACGCAGCAGTTGTTCCGCCTTACGGTCGGCGACTGTAACGGGACTCTGGTCTTGCTTCCATTCGACAGCCACATCGCGATCGAAATAGCCGAGCGCTAACTGGCCGGCGGCCTTCGCGGCAAGGACCATCACTTCATACCGAGATCGCCATTCTGGATTCATGTCTTGCTCGGGCGCCTCACGGCGCTCCGCTCGCCTGGAACCGATGTTTCGCGTATGCGGCCGCACCGGCGATTCCCGCGTCGTCACCAAGAGCGGCCATCACGCAACGGACGTTTTCGGCGGCTCGGGGCAGGGCGTAGCGCTGGGCGATTTCCCAGATTCGTTCCGGGAATGGGGCGCCCAGGGCCTGCGTCATCCCGCCGCCGACGACAATGACTTCGGGGCTGAGCAGATTGACAACCGTCCCCACCGCCGCGCCAATCGCCCACGCTGCTTCATCGGCCAGGCGATTCATCACCGGGTCGCCGCGTTCGACATACTCAGCGATGTGCGAACTCTTGAATGCGGTCGGGTCGACACCCTTCCATGCTTTGCGAACTGATTTCGGGGAATCGTCAATGACCTTTTTCGCGCGATTCATGAGATTGCGCCGGCCAGCGACCGCTTCGAGTTCAACGCCCTTTTTCCAGTCGATAATGATGTGGCCGATTTCGCCGGCATGCCCATTGAACCCATGGTAAAGCTGGCCATCCAGGATCAGTCCGCCGCCGACTCCGGTGCCCGGGAATATGCCGAACACATATTTCGAGCCTTTCGCCGCTCCAAGAGTCCATTCGCCGTACGTGCCCATGCGAACGTCGTTGTCAATGACGACGGGCCACGACCAGAACCCCGGAAACAGCGGCTTCAAGTCGAAATCCCGCCAATTGAGATTAGGGGCGTAGCGCACGATCGTGGTATCGGGGACGATTTGCCCCGGAACAGCCAGCCCCATTCCACGGACGTCGCTCGGGAGGGCGCCGGCATCCTTCATAATCGCATCGACTGCCGCCACGATCCGGCCGAAGACAGCGGGGCCGCCGTCTTCGTAATTCGTGGGCTGCTTGGCGCGAGCGACGATCTTGAACGACTCATCGAGCAGTCCGGCGAGGATCTTGGTGCCGCCAAGATCGACGCCGATCCAATAGGGGCCAGCCATGAAGCCTCCGAGGCAGAACGGGTTGCGGTGCGCAGTAGATGATATGAGGCGTGGCCACCTGATCGGTTACTGAACTGTTGGCCTTCGCCGGTCGTAGTCCCGATATTGGTGCCAGCCGATGGTCGCGCCCTTACCGCTGGTCGTCGCATTCGCTAAAACTGGTTCATTCGACGGAAAATTGGCTTTCAACGTCCATCCATCCCGGAGGATACTTGTCGTGACGCGCTTTCGCTTACTAACCGCCTGTGGCCTCGCCTTCGTGATGTTGACGGCCGTGGTTGCCCAGGACAAGAAAGACCCCGTCAAGCCCGCGGGGAAGAAGGATGACGCCAAAAAGGGTGATGCCAAGAAGGGCGATGTGAAGAAGGACACGAAAACACCGCCGGCCGGAAACAATCCGCTGGCGTGCAAGTTCGTGAAGGATAAGCCGTTCTGGGAAGAAATGAAGACGACGACGATCCAGAACATTAAGGTTCAGGGGCTCGACGTCGGCCAGAATCAGGAACAGACTTTCTACTTCAAGTTCGAACCGATCAAGCAAGACGGGGATAAATGGACTGTCAAGCAGACGATCGAAGGCGTGAAGATGAAGATCGACATCGCCGGCAGCCCCGTTTCCTACGATTCAACGAACGAAGCCGCTAGCGGCGGGACGAACACGGCCCTGAGCGAATTCTTCAAGGCCCTCAAGGGCTCCCAGTTCATATTGACCATCGACAAGGATTGCACCGTCGAGAAGGTCGAAGGCCGCGAGGAGTTCGTGAAGAAATTGGTGCAATCCAACAAGCAGCTCGAGCAGCTTTTGAACAAAATCCTCGGCGAAGAGGCGCTCAAGCAAATGGCTGACCCTTCGTTTGGCGTGGTGCCAAAGGAGCCAAAGAAGGTTGGCGACAAATGGAGCAAGACCGTCAAGCTCAGCTTGGGGCCATTGGGAACGTACAACAACACGTACAACTTCACTTATGCGAAGCAGACGGGTGATGTTGCCGAGATCGATGTCGCCGTCGAGTTGAAATACACGACGCCGGGCGCCGAGCAGGGGGGTGAAACGCTGCCCTTCAAGATCAAGGCCGGCAAGATCGAGCAGACGAAAGACAATACCTCCAATAAAGGCAAGGTGATGTTCAACACCAAGACGGGTCGGATTGATTCATCCGAAGTCGCGGTGAAGATGACCGGAACTCTGACGCTCGACATCGGCGGAACGCAAACCGAAGTCACGCTGACTCAAGATCAGAAAACGGAGGTCAAGACCTTCGATAAGAGCCCCATTCCCGAAAAGAAGTAGGTTCGAAGCCGACGCCAATTGCCGCCGGGGACCACGCGTCCGCCGGCGGTTTTTTCGTTTCGGAGATGCGATGAGAACTGTCGTCCTTGGCGCTCCGGGCCAGCTGGGCCGCGATCTATGCCCGAGGCTTCCGGGCCAGGTCATTCCACTTGGCCGATCCGATTGCGACCTGACCGATGCGCTACGTCTGCAACAATTGCTTGCCGACGTTCGGCCTCAATTCGTCATCAATTGTGCTGCCTACAACTTCGTGGACAAAGCCGAAAACGAGCGCGAGCAGGCGTTGGCTGTGAATGCTTTGGCGGTTCATGAACTGGCCCGCTTTTGCCGTGATTTGGATTGTTGCCTGGTTCATTTCAGCACCGATTACGTATTTGGACTCGATGCCTCCCACCCCGCGCCGCTAACGGAAAATGACCTACCTGGTCCGGTGAGCGTTTACGGATTGAGTAAGCTCGCGGGAGAATATTTGGTACGAATGACTTGTCCGAGACATTTCGTCATTCGCACATGCGGTCTCTATGGCATCTGGGGCAGTGGGGGTAAGGGTGGCAACTTCGTCGAAACGATGCTGCGGCTGGCAGGGCAGGGCACGCCAATTCGGGTTGTCAACGATCAACGCTGCACACCGAGTTTCACGAGTGACATTGCGACTGCGACGGTCGCTTTAATGGACAGCGGTCGCCACGGACTCTATCACCTGACAAACGGGGGCCAGTGTACGTGGTTTGAGTTTGCGCGCGAGATCTTTCGACTTGCTGGAGTGACCGTGGATGTGACTCCGATTTCATCCGCGGAGTTTGCGGCGCCTGCTCGGCGACCGGGATACAGCGTTCTATCAAACCAGAAGTTGCAGGCGGCCGGCATCGCCGGATTGCGAAGCTGGAATGATGCACTTGCGACCTACTTGCAAGAGCGAACACGGGGGGAATAACGACCGAACGAATGACGATTTGCAAATCAACTGCTTGACGGGCGGGCATCGTCACGCTATGATTTAATTGAGACTAAATCTCAATAGCTAATCTTGGTCCCCATGCCCGTCAAAACCTTGCTTCCGCTTGATATGCTTCGTCCCGGCGAATGGGGCCGTGTAGCCGATGTTTCGGGCGAACCGGAATTAGTCTGCCGAATGGCTGAGATGGGATTGCAGGCTGGCTGCCCAGTTCAATTGATTCAAAGTGGTACGCCATGCTTGCTCCGAGTAGCCGATTGTAAACTCTGCTTGCGCGCGACGAGTCGGCGCAAATCCTGGTCCACCCAATGGAAGAACCGGCTGGGCGGATTTGAGATGCCCACTCTCGACCAGGTCCTGCCCGGAAATCGTTGCCGGATCGAATCGCTGGCTGGGCCGCCCGGCTTGGTGCAACGACTTTTGGAACTAGGGCTTCTCGAAGGCGAGGAACTCCTGGTGGTTGGGCGCGCTCCACTTGGAGACCCAATCGAAATCGAATCCCCGCTTACCCGACTGAGTCTTCGCCGAAATGAAGCAGCCCAGGTTCATGTGACTCTCTGCGACTGAGAATACGTCTCAGTACCCACCCGTTGTCTCCCCATGTCAAATCGCACGCTGACGGTGGCATTGGTCGGCAACCCGAACACAGGCAAGTCGACGTTATTCAATGCGCTCACGGGTTTGCGGCAACATGTCGGCAATTATCCCGGCGTCACGGTCGAACTGAAGAAAGGGACCGCCTGGCTCGATAAGACGGAATTGGCCATCATCGACCTGCCGGGGACTTACAGCCTCGGGCCACGCAGCCCCGATGAGATGGTTTCGGTCGATCTATTGCTCGGTCACATCAAAGGGGAAAGTCGACCCGATGTCATCGTCTCGATCGTTGACGCGACCAACCTGGAGCGACATCTCTATTTGACAACTCAGTTGATGGATCTTGGCGTTCCGGTCGTCGTGGCGGCGAACGTGATTGATCGGGCGCAGGCGATCGGACTCAAAATCGATTATGCTCAACTCGCGGCCCGGCTTGGATTGCCGGTCGTGCCCATACAAGCAAACCGTGGGCTTGGCCTGGACGAATTGAAACAGGCAATATTGGCTGCTGCCAAGGTCAAGTCGCCGCCGGCGCCAGTGCCCTTCCCAGACGCATTTCAGCGCGAGGTTCGTTCCCTGCACGAGGAACTTGGCGACGGCGTTGAGTCCTTTCTGGCGGCACGGCTACTCCTGGATGTGGGCGGTCATAGCGAACGCCAATTCACGAGTCGTCTTGGACAATCGCTTGCCGGACGCATAGCCGAAGCCCGTGCTCGCCTCGGCACGGCCGCCTGCGGCGTTCCGGGGGTCGAGGCCCGCACTCGGTACGCCTGGATTCGGCAGGCGACGGCCGATTGCATTCGCCGTCCGGCGCAACGATTAGTCACCTGGAGCGATCGTCTCGATCGTGTGTTCACGCACAAATTCTGGGGAACGTTGATCTTCCTGGCGATCATGTTTGCGGTTTTTGAAGCGATATTCGTGGGCGCGAAGCCGCTCATGGACGTGATCGATGTTGGCCGGGGTTGGCTATCGTCGCAAGTGGAATCAGCTATGTCGCCAGGGCCGCTACGCAGCCTGCTGGCGGACGGCGTGTTGAAAGGGGTCGGCAGCGTTCTGGTCTTCTTGCCGCAAATCATGATTCTCTTCGCGGTGGTCGCCGTGCTCGAAGACTGCGGCTATATGGCTCGGGCCGCGTTCCTGATGGACAAGTTGATGGCGAAGTGTGGACTGAACGGTAAGTCGTTCATCCCGTTGCTATCGTCAGTCGCGTGCGCAGTGCCTGGAATCATGGCGACTCGCGTCATCGAGAATCGTCGCGATCGGTTGGCGACAATCCTGGTGGCGCCGCTGATGAGTTGCTCGGCGCGACTGCCGCTCTACATGCTGCTTATCGGCACATTTCTAAGCGACCCCTGGTGGCTGCCAGGGCTGGCTCTCTTTGGCATGTACATGATCGGCTTCACGGTCGCGCCACTCGTGGCGCTGATCCTGAAACGGACAATTCTTCGCGGTGAGACGCCGGTGTTCGTCATGGAAATGCCGGCATTCAAGGTGCCGCAGGTTCGGGCCGTCGGTCGCCGAATGATCGGCGCCGGCTGGGCGTTCGTCTCGCGGGCGGGGACGCTGATCCTCGCCTCAATGATCCTCATCTGGGCGACTTTATACTTCACCGCGTCGTCGCCAGGTGGGCGATCCTATGATCAGGCAACTTCGTTGCTGGCGGACGAAGTCAAAAACGCAACGGGAGACGCGGTTGAGACGAAACAACAGCAACTCGATGCCCTGAACGGTCAATGGAAGCGAGAGAGCATCCTGGGAAATGTCGGCCGAGCATTGGAGCCGGCATTTCGTCCGCTCGGTTGGGATTGGAAGATTGGCATGTCGGCGCTTGCCAGTTTTCCGGCCCGCGAGGTTGTCGTCGGCACGTTGGGCATCGTTTACAACCAAGGCGATGTCGATCCGAAAGATGTGCTTGAGGCCAAGAACGTCGCCGAGTCGCCGCTCGGCAAGACGATTCGCGACGAATGGTCGAGCGACCCGGTGCGTGGAAAGTATCGCATACCCGTGGCATTGAGCTTGCTTGTTTTCTTTGCGCTTTGCTGTCAGTGCGTCTCGACGCTCATGGTGATCTGGCGAGAAACGCGATCGTGGTTCTGGCCGGTGTTTACATTTACCTACATGACGGTTCTGGCTTATGTCGGTGCGCTGGCGACATTCCAGATTGGCCGCCTGATCGTTGGTTGAGGAGTGACGTGGACTGGCAACTGCTCATTACAGTCGCGATTGTCCTGGCCGCGGCCGCTTATGTGGCGAGGTCGTTGATCCGGGTGTTAACGGGCCGAGGCAGGGCAGGGTGCGGCAGTGGATGCTCGAAATGTACTGCGAGCGAGCCCGCGACGAATCCCGGCCGGATCGGCCTGCCCCAATTGCGATCATGACCGTTCACGCCAGATCAACTCGTTGAGGTCCTTTTCGGAAAGTTCGTGCAAAAAAGTGCAACCGATGGCCCATTTTCCGTCCGAGCGATCTGTCTGATAGACAATACAGGCGAGCATCGGCCGTTCGGCCTTACCGTTCTGTTGTCGGAGAAAGACAGTGATCGCCGAACCGGGTTCGAGTCGCTCGCTCACGATAAGGCCGACGCCGGCGGGGGCAAGATCGAGTAACTCCGCTGTTTTCAATTCGCCCTCTTCCTCGGGCACGTGAGTATAGGAAACGGTCCCTCGCGCTGGATAGCGAACCCAGGCGCGCTGATCGTTCGGCTTGGACGGAGTTTTTTCGCCGCCGAACGTTCGCATCTCCGCGTCCGACAAGTCTTGAGAGAAGATGCAGCCCAGTGACCATAGCTCTTCCGAATATGGCCGGATGTTCGTAACACATGCCAGCAACGTTGTGTGCCGTCCACTAGCCGCACCCGGCAAGTGGACGCGAATCAACGTCCCCTCGGGAAGCGATCGAGGAACAATGAGGTTTACTCCCGACCGTGAGACATTATTGATGCGGGCGGGCAAATCCGCATCTTCCGCGAGGGCGCGGCAGACGGTTTCGATATCCACGCGGTGGCGGGGATGGGCGCGCCGCTCGTCGGCGGAGCCGGTCAATCGTCGAAGAAATGCTCGGGTTCGCCGCAACATGGCTTGTCTTCCCTATCAATCGAAAAACTCATCGTCCGGATCGAACGCTGGAACGCCAAAAACAATCGTACGTATTCCCCCGGGACTCGTAAGCCGGTGTCTCGTGCCGGGGGCAATTGTAATCACAGCTCCCGGGCTCACTGCAAACGTCTCGCCGTCCAATTCCATGGTGCCAGTTCCATCCAATATGTAGTACACCTCTGCGGTGGTGCGATGGTAGTGACGTACCGAATCGGTGATTTCGGTAATGTGAAAGGAGCACCCGAGCTTGTCTGCCGCCGAGACGATCCGCGTACTCTGTCCACATGGACACGGGACAGTTGGGGCAGATTCCGCCCGGCGAATCGTGTAGCCTGGAGTCTTCGTCATCGGGACAACTCGTGAATCGATTCGTATTCAGCATACAAGAGATTGCGTTCGGATGGCATGGGAGGCGATGAATGCGCGGCTGGTGGCGGTTGATCTTCTTCGCGGCGATGACCGGTACCGTCCTCTGGACGATGCGCACTCCGGCGCCCCCAAAGCCGGTCGAATCCGTTGCCAAAGAGGAGCCGACTTCATCCGACTTAGGCGCGAATACCATCCCGATCGATGCGGAACGCTCAGTTGCAAAGTCCTTTGGGATGGTCCGCGGCCTTCGGTCCCGCCAATGTCCATGTTTCAAGCCAAGACGCGACCAGGCGGCAAGATGGAATTGCCCAACCCCAATGCGCCCGCGATTGGCTCCAATGGCGGACTGGCGGACGCCGTCGTCTATCTTCGCGGCATCAATTTGAAGAATTCGCGGCCGTGGGAGCTGCCGCCAGTCCGCGTTGAAGTTGACGGCACGGATATGATCGTTCACTCGGGCAGCCATGCGGGGCGCATTCGGAATCGTGCGTCGAGGACAAACAGTTGAACTGGTGTCGCGCGAGCCCGCCGTCCATGGCATTCGCGGACGAGGCGCCGGCTTCTTTACGCAAATGTTGCTAACGCCAGACAAGCCCGTGAATCATCGCCTGACCGATGC
This sequence comes from uncultured Gemmataceae bacterium, assembly GCA_963773845.1. Lineage (GTDB taxonomy): Bacteria > Planctomycetota > Planctomycetia > Gemmatales > Gemmataceae > SIAJ01. The sequence continues at coordinate 30,713 of CAVZCU010000005.1, read as the reverse complement.
GGGCATCGTCGAATTGAGTTCCGGCTCCTGGTATTTCTGGATGCGCGGCTATCTGGTTGTCAGCGATCATCCCTATGTTGGGATTACCAACTCAAAAGGAGAGGTGCGATTCGACAAAGTCCCGGAGGGAAACTACGAACTTGTCTGTTGGAAGCCGAATTGGCATATCGCTCGAATCGAACGTGATCCGGAGTGGATTTTCCAAACCGGAATCGTATTTGACCCGCCCGTCGATATACGACAACCGGCCAAGATCATTGCCGGAAAGGAATCGCACTTCCGATTCACCCTGAGCGCTGCGGAGTTCGCAGCAAGCAAAGGTGAGTAATCACTTCTTTTTGGGTGTCGCCGCTCGTTCGAAATCGAGAGATTGCTCGATTTCGCGGACCGCTTCCAAATCGCTGGCCCGAGCCGTTTTGATAAAACTGGCGGCTTCAGGTTGAGGACAGCAAAGCGCATAACGGAGGATGGCGTTTTTCACCAAGGGCGCCGAGTGAGTCGGCTTGCCGTATTGAGCGAGGATGTGCTTCGTCAGGTCCCACCATTTCCAGCGTCGGAGGTCCTCGATCGCCATGTCGGCCATATCGCCTCGCGAAACGATGGCGGTCATCGCCGCCAGGATTGGCTTGCGAAATTCGTCCGGCTTGTAGATTTCGAAGAATCGCACGGTGCCGAGAACCGCGAGCTTATCCTGGTAAGGTCGCTTCGGATCATCCAGGATTTCGATCGCCCGCTTCCAACCCAAATCCGGACGAATCTCGATTAATCCGCCGAGCAGGCCGCTAAGGCCAGTCGAAGTTCGCTCGTCAATCTGATTGAGCATTTCGATCAGGGTATCGGCATCGGTTTTTTTTCCGCACGCACCAAGTAGAAACGCGAACACGCCCAATCGGGCCGCCGGCGTCCGCGAGTCCGCAAGCAACTTGCGGATTTTCGCCGGCTCGAGTTTGGGGCCGACGGCGCCAATTTCCCGATCGGTTGCCTTGGCAAATTCGAGGAACGCGTCGCCGGCCACGTCGGGGTCGGAACTATCGAGGTAGCGAAAGTAGTAGAGCAGAGTGGCGACGCGATCGCGATCGTCCAGTTTCAACGCTCCGCGCACGTAGTCGCCGACTTCCTTGCCGCGCAGCGTCACCCCGCGAAACGGATCGAATTTGCCATCGTAGATGTCAAAGAACACGAGCAAGCGCGGCGGCTTCTTCGGATCGACCGGGTGCCAGCGGTTGAGGGTGATGGTCTTGAGTTTGGCGATTGCCGGATCGCCCTTGACGGCCTGCTCGATCGTCAAGTCCGTGTAACCCTGGTCGCCGACCAGCCGCGGATTCGTCAGCGTGCCGATGACGACGAACTTGGAATTACGCGCTTCTTGCCGAAACGTTTGCAGGTTGGCATTGGCGGGATTGCAATAGGTGCATGCCCGCGCGACCGAAGCCGTAGCCAACAGGGCGATCATCAGGGCTCGATATTGCACGCTTGCTCCTTCGTACGCGGCAGCGAGGGATCATAGCCGATGGTACTCAGCCGCGAAAGGCGAAAGCGCTTTCCAAGAACTTACGGCTTCTTCGGAGCTGGCGGTCGCGGCTTCTCGAGTTCGAGCAGTTGCTCGAGGTCTTTGACGCGTTCCGCTTGCTTCTCATCTGCCTTCATGCGAGCGACGAATGCGGCACATTCCTTGTTCGTCGGAGGAGCCGCCAGGGCAAATTTGATTATGCTCCGTTCCACGATCGGAATGTCGTGCGTTGGCTTGCCGAAAAGCCCAAGCACTTTGGCTGACAGATCCCACTGGCCCCACTTGCGGAGATCTTCAACAGCCAAATCGACAATATCCGGCTGATCTAGGAGCGGCAGGATCGCCTCGACAATATTGGACTTCTTGAGAACATCCTCGCGATGTTCCCAGAAGAAACGCATCGAACGCAGGGCGGCGTAACGAATCAGAAAATCTTCCTTCGTGTCCTTCAGCAGCGAAGCGACATACGCGAGGCCGTCTTTGGAATTGAGCAAGATATAGCCGGCGAGCAGCCCATCCAGGCCGGTCGCTTGCCTGATCTTCGGATCGTCGATCAACTGCTTGAGAGCCCTGCCGTGCGCCTCACTCTTTCCGCAATGCCCGAGTAACAGGCCCAATAACCCCAGTCGAGCGATGTTGGTATTTGGGTCCTTGAGCATCTTCAGAACGTGATCCGGGTCCATCTTCATCGCCGCCGGGCGCACGTCCTTGTACTCCGCATTGGTGAATTCCTGAAACGCATCGCCCGAAATGGCCCAGTCGGGGGAATCAAAATTCTTGAAGAAATACAGCAGCTTTTCCGTGGAACTCTTATCGCGCACGGCGATCGCGCCTTTAAGGTACTCGGCGATCTTGCTATCGGGGGGCACGGACTCGCCGCGATAAGGGTCAACTTCCCCCTTGTAAATCTCACAGAATACCAGGTGTTTGGTTTTGTTCTTCGGATCCGTCGGCACGTACCGGGGCAGGGTGATGACCTTCTTCCCCTTGAGAAAGTCGTGATCCTTGACCACGACTTCAATCACCAGGTCGGTGGTTCCTTTGCCGAACTCATTCGGGTCGCGCTTGGCATTAGTCATAGTGCCAAAAACAATCAGTTGCGCCTGATTCACTTCGCCCAGCAGGGTTTGGCCGGCGCCTGCGCAAAACGGGCACGCGGCCGCCAAGGCGGGCACGATCAAGATGGCCAATCCGGCGGAAACGAATTTCGCGTGCGACATGGATGTTCGCCCTGAAACGGGATACGGCGGGACTCATGGCATTATCCGCGAAAGACCGGGGCGCTGGCAAGGAATCAATGCCGGAGGATCGCGGAAAACTCTGCACAACGGTGATGGCTCACTCCCGTGGCTGGTGGAGTTGGGCGTGGAGTTGGCGGACAATCGTTAGTGGGCGCTCGCCAATTTCGGGGAGGTTCCGCTCCAACGCTTCGAGATACTTTCGGGTTCGCTCGAGTGTGCGCTCGCGGGATTTGGCGGCGAGATGCTGGCTATCGGAAAGATTGTCGAAGATATCCGCGAGTTTGGCGATTTTCACGGCCGGTTCGGCGGTGGCAAGTGTGGCGATGTATGCTGCCTCCCGCTCGTCGTCTGGCAGCCGCATGTCTTTCGACAGCGCGGCGACCCAGCAAGCCACGTCGCTCCCAAATCTCTCCTCGATGTCATCGAAGTCGGTGGTGGTGTCTTCGATGGTATCGTGCAAGAGCGCGGCCATAAGATAGTTCGGGTCGTCAATGCCGAAGACGTGGCGCACGATCAGGCAAACGCGGAATGGATGAGCGGCGTACGGCGTTTGGCCGTCTTTTCGCATCTGGTTGCGGTGCGCCCGAGCCGCGAAGCTCGCAGCTTCGAGCAAGAGCCGATGATCGCTCGTCCGCTCATCCATCGTTGGCAACTCATGGAATATTTGCGTCCGTGGTCGGCTCCGCGTTTGGCGTAATGTCGTCGTTGCTGTTGAGTGTTAGCACCGGAATCCATTTACCCTTCTCGTTCTTCTGGAACGAGATCAATCCACGCACCCAGACCCATTGATACGGTTCGACTCCCTGGATGGCTTCTGGGCTAACAATGCGCGTTTCCAACATGACTTCGTCGGCGACGCAACAAGTGCGGCTTACCCGCAAGAGTGTGAATTCATTGCTGGACTTGAGCGGCAAGAACATGCCCCGCAGGATCCCGATATTTCCTTCCAATTGGTCTTGCCGGCTCGGAATTGCCGCCGCTTCGGTCAGTTCCTTGAACTTCAATTGAAATACGTCCGGCACTTCTCGACGCAGGGCCTTCGTCCAGGCCGGTCCGCCGACGAGCATCGAAAGTCCCTGGCGCTTCAGGTCCTGTGTTTCCTGGTGCGAAGTCTGCCGGTCGACAAGCTTGGAGCTGAACCCTTCGCGGGGCAGACCGAGAAAATAAAGAAACACAGGGATCGCCAGCACCATGTAACGCCACGGCGCCCAGCCGTGATCGTGGTGTTCCTCTTCGCCACCATGAGCATGCGCGTGCGAATGAGCGTGCGCGTGATCGTGTTCGCAATCGGCGTCGTGCGAATGCTCGTGCCCACAATCTTCGTGAGCGTGGGCATGTTCGTCGCCATGCGAATGAGCGTGCCCATGATCGTGGTGAAGGTCGTCACCGCCGTTGTTGACCGGAATCGCCGACCGGGCCCCGGCCAGTTTCCACACCGCGATGGCCCGGACCAAAGCCATTGCCAAGAGAACAATCCCCCCGAGCAGCACCGGGACAAAGAACATCGGCGCGAGAATGCGCCCAATCATCCCAGTCTGGTACATCAGCACGGCGACGAGGCCGACACCGCCGCACGTCAGAATCGTGAACAACTGATCGAGGAAAAAATTCCCCGCGGCCTCGCCGTGCGCATGAGAATGCGACATCGAAATCTCCCTATCCGCCCCCGGGGGACGGGCCAATGTATGGCCACAAATAATGGACGGCCAACGAGTAGAAGAACACCTGAATCGCCACCGTTATGACGATCGTGATGATCACTCTTCGCCGGAACACGCGGGTGAACATCAACAACAACTTCAAGTCGAACATCGGACCCAGAACGAGAAACGCGACTTTCGCCGAGGCGTGCATCGTCGTAAAGCTCGCTGCCACGAAGGCGTCTGCTTCACTGCAAAGGCACATGACCACAGCCATTATCATCATGCCAATGATCGTCAAGGCTGGATAGCCGGAGGAAATCCTCTGGACGTCGTCCGGGGTCGGGCCCCAAACCTTGATGATGCCCGCAATGCACGCCCCGAGTGTCAGAAAAACCATGATGTCGACAAAGTCGTGCAATGCCGTCTCAGAGATATTGCCAATCCGCTTGGCGATTGGCCGCGACTCGCCAGCGCGGAACTCCGAAGGATGAACTTGCGACTCGCGGGACTCGATGCTCGCCAGCTCTTTTGCGGGCTGCGGGGCAGCAAGTGGCGTGAGCAGTTTGTTCCCATATTTCCGATACTGCAATTGCACGATCGATGCGGTGATGACCGCCACGATGAAACCGAGACCGACGCGTAAGCCGACCATTTGCGGACCGATACCGTGGTATTTGAATGCAGTCCAGGTGCTGAAGATGACAATGCCATTGATGATGGGCCCGGCAAGCATGTACGACACACATGTTCCGAGCGGAAGTCCCTTGCGGAGCAGTCGTCGCATGACCGGAACAATGCCGCACTCGCACATTGGAAAAACGAGTCCCATGAGGGCGCCCATCGCAACAGCGAGCGTCGGGTTCTTGGGAACCAGTTTGGCAATTGCTTGTTGCGGAACGACTTCTTCGAGAATGCCCGCGATCAACGCGCCCAGAACAACGAATGGAAACGCCTCCCAGATGATCGAGACGAACGTCTTGACAAATTGAAATACGTCTTGTTCCACGAGGTCCTCGGTCGAGTCTGGTCCAGCGCGGGACTATGAGGGAATACGCCCGCGGTCGAACGAAAGTTCGTCGATGGTTAGGCCATTGTCTGATTAGGGCGGTGGGTCTACAAGAGGAACCCGCACTTCTCGCGGCGCAATCCAGTTTTACGCGAGATACGCAAATCGGCGCCGCAGATACGGCACGGCCATCGACAACGCAAAGATCGTCACCCCCAAGCAGATGATCGTCCCACTCGCGCCAAACTCCTGCAGCGTGCCGCCGATTTTCACGGTCACCGATCGGCTCAGGTAAAGCCCGAACATACCGGTTCCAATGCTCAGCCCAAACGTCCAGACGAACATCCGCCGCATGGTCGTTGAGAAGTTACTCGCGGTCGCCGCCGGGACGACCAGCAGAGCGTTGATCAGCAGGACGCCAACCGTCGTGATCGAGAAATTGACGATCAACGCAAGAAGGATGATCAAGATGTAATTGTTCAAAGTGACCGTAACCCCGCGCGATCGCGCCAGGCTCGGGTTGAAACTCGCAAGGAGGAACTGGTTGTAGCGCAACAAAAGAACGACCAGGGTGAGAATCGCGAGGATGAGCAGAATCAAAAGATCGGAAGCTTGCACCGTCGATGGGCCACCGAACAGAAATCGTTCGGGATCGAAAAGTTGGCGGACGTGAAACGCCTGAAGAATCATCGCCCCGAATCCGATCGCTCCGGCAAAAAAGACGCCGATGACCGTATCGCTTGCTAGCCCAGTACGTTCGCGAACAAACGCAATCCCCAGCCCGATTAGTGCGCCGAACATGGCCATGATCAGTGGGAGAATCCATTGCAATTCATCCGACTTCGGCGTGAAGCCAATGGCGAGCGAGATGATGATGCCGAGCGAGATTCCGGCGAACGCGCAGTGCGCCATCGCGTCCGAGAAGAATGCCATTTGATTGCCGACGACTAGAGCCCCGACTAGCCCACAAATGGTACTGATGAGCAAGACGGAAAGAATCGCCGCGACGTGGTAACCGTGCCAATCCGGACCAATCCACTGGGCAATGCGCTCGAGGATCAGGGGATTGTTGAGACTCGCGAACAGACCGGTTGAGATCATTGGCAGATTTCCCAGAGCGTCGTCATCCAGCCCGCAGTACCGGCATGTACTTTCGTGTAGTCACGCGGCCAAAGGGCGTATGAGCCGCGACATCAATTCCATGGCTGTCTGGGCCTCCGGCACCGTAATGGTCAAAGGCGGGGCGATGCGAACGACCTTCTTTGCCAACGGCCCGAGCAAGTGAATCCCATCGCCGCCGGACTCGCCTCGATAGCAAGCGAGGACGATTGCATTGGCCCATTCCGCCGCCGATCGCCCGGCGTGGTCTGTTGTTTCCACTCCCCACACCATGCCACCCCGTTCGCCACGCACATGGGTGATAAAGGGAAGTCGCTTCAAGTGAACCAAGGACTCTTCGATCACGGCCGAGGCCCGATGGCAATCGCCGAGAACGTCACGTCCCTCGTATTCGTCGAGCGTCGAGAGCACCGCCGCACAGCAGAGCGGATTGGCGCTCCAGGTGTCCGAGCCTTCCCCGTAATCCAATGACGCGAACAAATCCTTTCGACCGACCGCGGCCGCCACCGGAACGCCATTGCCGAGTCCCTTGCCGAGCACGACGATGTCGGGCTCGATTCCATACGTCTCGAACGCATACATCTTGCCGGTCCGCCCGAAATTCGCCTGCACTTCGTCGAGAATGAAGACGATGTCCTTTTCCCGACAGAACTGCTGGAGCAATTCCATGTACGCTTTCGGCGGATGAAACGATCCGCCGCCGCCCAGGTAGGGTTCAGTGATCAGGACACCCAGTTTACGGCCGAACTGCTTGGCGAGTTCGTCAAGTTCCTTCCGATAGGGCGCCGGATCAAACGGAGCATCGCGTTGTGCGACGTCCATGCACTCGCGCATGGTGAAAGAGATAAAGCGAACGCGCGGATCGCGTTCCGCGTCGTGCTCGCTTCCCGTCACCGCGCCGGCAAGTCCCTTCTTCCCATGGAATCCGTAACGCGTGGCAAGGATGATCGGCCGAGCCCGGTCGCGGGCGAGACCCGCCCAAAGCGCTTTTTGAATCGCCTCCGAACCGGAAGCGGCCCACATCACCTGTTGCAACCGTTCGCCGCCGGGCGATCGACGGAGGGACGCAACTAGCCGCTTACTGGCCTCGGTCTCGATCGGCGTGATCGCGTTGTACGCGGTCATCGGCAGAGCCGAAAAATACCCGGGGGTCTGGGGCAGGGGGGTGGGCGATGTAGCCGCTGCCAACCCCTCAGTTGGCCAGCCCATGTATTGGAAGAATCGCTTGGTCCAGCCGATCGGATTATGCCCGAGATTCGAAACGAGCACCCCGGAGGTGAAGTCATAGAGCCGGCGACCCTCGGGAGTCCAATGAAAACAACCGGCCGAATGTGCGATGACGAGTTGGCTCGGAGTGTATGTTCGCAGCGACTTCGGCTCGAAACTATAAGCCGAAGCCCGTTCGGCATTCGACGCTAATTCGGTAGCGTGAACAATCGGACCAGGCGTCATGGGATTGTTTCCTCGGCGATATCTGGTTCAGTGTACACCGGCACGGTCGGAACGTTCTTTGTCGGGCCTTGGTGGGTAAGAATCTTTTCCGGGAGTGCCAATTCGCGCGAATTCATGTCAAATAAGCGAATCGAGCATGTTTTCGGTCCTGGCATGGTACTCCGCTGTCGCGATGCCCAGTTTCCTGTATTTCGACGCGGTCGAAATGAAAGAGCGGTTTTCCATTTTTCTGAACAACATTCTACTGCGGCCATCGCTTGGCGGAGTTCAAACGCGAGCCGCGTAGAGTAGCTCGGACTTGCCGTGCCGGGGGTAAATCACCAGGCCCCCCTCCCGACCGTTCACTTCGACGATTGCTCCCGGATCACCCTCCGCGTGCCGGGCCAGAATCGCCTCCATCGCTTGCACAATGGCAACGCAATTGCGATCCGCGGACAGGTCGTTGTAGATCAACGAACGGGCGTGACGCAGACGTTCGGCACGTCCTTCCGCAGGGCCGCCGAACTCGACGGCCGCCACCTCCTCGAAAAATCGGCGCAAGATTTCGATGCCATATCCGCGTTGCGATCGTTCATCCCACGGTTCAAGGAACGCGGCGTTGTAATGATGGTTCGGCGTATTCTTCAATTCGTTCGGTGTGCGGCCTTCCACGCACATCTCAACCCCGCGTTTCCGCTGGTGGGCGATCCAAACGCCGTTGTCGAAGCGGAACTGGACCTCTTGGTCGACATAACCGGGGAAATTGTCCGGCGTCACCCAGCTCGTGTGAATATCAAACGCGGCTTCGCGATTGTCCGGATGCGTGAAGACAACTTGCAATTGCACCGAATCCCAGGTCGGCCCGGCAGGGGGGCCGGCGAGACCGCGTTGGCCGGTGGCGCTGATTCGCGTCAGTTTCCAGTCCGGCCCAAATGTAAAGTCGATGAGTTTGAGATAATGGACGGCGACATAAGTGCCCGGATTGCGGCCGGTCAACCACTCTGAGAATTGAGCGCCGCTGATCTGCTTCGGCTCCAGCAATGAACAATAGCCGTTGTTGACGTGTTGCAAAACGCCGTCGGCGACGTGGGTGCGCAGTTTTTTGTGATCCGGGTCGGCCAACTTGTGATACACGACCTTGGCGAGCACGCCCTTACTTTCCGCCAACCGCTGAAGCTGATCGAGTTCCTGCAGACTCAGCACGGACGGCTTTTCGATCAACACATGCTTGCCGGCCTCGATGGCCAGTCGTGCCGGTTCGAAATGGCGGTTGTCCGGTGTGGCGATGCAGACTGCATCCACGCCAGTCTTCAGAAGGGCGGGGACCGAGTCCGTCCCGGCGAAGCTCTGAAAGGCGGCGACCTTGCCGGCCATTTCCTTGCGATAGCGCTCGGCCCGCGACCCAGTTCGCGAGGCCACGGCCGCAAGTTCCAATTCGATCAGGCCGAAATCGCGGCGGAAGATCCCCTCGCGGCGGGCGGCCTCGAACATGGGCCGATAGGTCTCATCAAAGATCATTCCGAGCCCGACCATGCCGGCCCGGAGACGGTTGGATTGCGTCATGAAGGAACATGATAGGTATTGAGAAAAGCCTCGGAATTACCCGGCAAACGCGATTCGGTGAATTTAACATAACGCAAATTATCGGACTCTTAGCCGACGGCCAGTCGGCGCCAGGCGCTCGTCGCCGTCTTTTCCCATAGTCCGATAATGTATCTTATGTTAAATTGCTGATTGCGTTTAAGGCCTTGTTTTCCATCGGTTTATGCAGGGAATCAGGCATAGAAAGGCAGTGTGTCACCGGCTGTGCAATGCAAGCCATTCATGTCGTCGTTGGTGATTCGTTGACCGAGCCGTCGACAAACACTCCCATGCGCCGGAATTTGTCGTAGCGATCGCTGAGCAGGCGATCGGGCTTCTTCAGTCGCAGTTCGCGAATACACTTCACGACATAAGTCTTGAGACTTGTCGCCATCGCCCGAGGCTCGCGATGAGCGGCCCCGAGAGGTTCGGACAACACTTCATCGATAACGCCCAGGCTCTTCAGATTGGTCGAGGTGAGCTTGAGTGCATCGGCCGCCCTCGGCTTGGTTTCGTCGGTCGCGGTCTTCCAAAGAATCCCCGCACACCCTTCTGGACTGATCACCGAGTAGTAGGCATGCTCGAGCATGGCCACGCGATCGCCCACGCCGATGCCCAGTGCCCCGCCCGACCCACCCTCTCCGATGACGACGCAGATGATGGGCGTGGCTAGCCGCGACATTTCCAAGATGCTCGTGGCGATCAATTGCGCCTGGCCTCGCTCCTCGGCCCCGATGCCCGGAAACGCGCCGGGCGTATCGATCAGGCAAACGATCGGGATGCGGAACTTGGCGGCCAGACGCATCTTGTTCAGCGCCTTGCGATAGCCCTCCGGATGCGCACAACCGTAATAGCAGGCTTGACGCTCCTTGAGCGTGTGCCCTTTTTGGTGACCGACGAGCAGGACTTTGAAATTCCCGAGCCGGGCAAATCCGCAACGGATGGCTTGGTCGTCGCCGAACGCCCGGTCACCGTGCAATTCGACGAATTCGTCGAAAATCATGGCGACGTAATCCATAGTTTGCGGCCGCTCCGGATGCCGGGAAACCAGAACGGTTTGCCACGGACTGAGCGACGAATAAGTCTTGCGCAAGAGGGCCGTCAACTCCCGCCGAATGCGTTTGATCTCGTCGGCCACGTCGGCGCCGCTACTGCCCCCCTGCTCCAGGCGGGTCAGGATTTCTTCCAGAGCATGGATTTCAACTTCGAAAGGCAATGGCGCTGGCATAGGCGTCCTCTCCGGAATTACATCATCCCGCCCATCTCGTCCACTGGGTCGGGATCACTCTTATAAACTTTCATTTTCCGCATCGCGATCAACACGTCGTGGCAGGTGGCTGGCCGATCCTCTTTTTTCTTCGAGAGCATTTTGAGAATCAAGCCCGCAAACTCGTCGGTGATGTCCTTATTGTGGACCTGGGGCGTGGCGGCCTTTTCGACGAGCTGCTTGTTGAGCAAATCTTGAATGGTGTTGCCGCGAAATGGCGGACGGCCCGTGGTCAATTCATAATAGGTGGCGCCCAGGCCGTATATATCGGCCCGCGCGTCGAGCGGTTGTTTACGAATTTGCTCGGGCGACATATAACTGGGCGTGCCCTGCGCCTTGGCTTGCCGGTAGAACATCTTGCCCAGCCCCTTCGGCATGCGGCGGGTAATCGCGAAGTCGATCCACTTGAGCTGACCCGATGCATTCACGAGCATATTGTCCGGCTTCACGTCGCAATGCACCCAGCTGCTCGCATGCATGTAGGCCAACCCGGTCGCCGCCTGCTTGCAGACCTTCATCGCATTTTCCTTGATAAAGGTGAAGTCCTTCGCCATGAGCCGGGTTCGCATCGACCCGGATGGAAAATACTCCATGATGAAGTGGGGAGCCTGCACACTCCGGCTGATCTTCAGAATGTGAATCACATTCTCGTGCCGCAATTTAATGCCCACTTCTGCTTCATGGAACAGGTTGAGGCGCACTTCCTTCTTCTCGGCCGCCTCGGGCAGGAGAATCTTCATGGCGAAGTGCCGATTGGAGAGTGGCTCGACGACTTCGAACACTTGCGATACCTGACCGGTCTGGAGCAGGCTGCGCAGCCGGTAGCCGCCAATTTGTTCATTGACTTCGGGCATGAAGCCGGACCTCGCAAAACGGAAGCGGGGGCCATTCGCCCCCTTTCGAAGATATTACAGAATTCCAGCGGAATGCGACTTGCCGAATCAGGACCAAAACGGAATTGCGGGCTACCAGTATTCTTCGAAGTGGATATTGCCCTTGAGCTTCGCGGCGGCGTTATCCGCTTGGAAGCCCCGCCCTTCCAGGACTTCGATCACACCGAGCGGCTGCGGATACTCGCGAACACCGGTCTCCTTGTTCTTTTGGGGAACGCCAATCATGCTCGGATTGCCGCACAGGAACACGTGTGTTCGCCCCGGATCGAGCGTTTGCTCCAACTTGGCTTCGAGTTGACCGCTCGTAATGAGATCCTGGATGTAGATCTTCTTGCCCGCGTTGTCGGTCTCTCGAGTGGTCAGCGGCAGGTACTGGTAATTTGGATATTTCGCCATCAAGCGCTGATGCGTTTCGAAATAGGCCAGATCTCTCTTGAACCGCACACAGCAGGCATGCAGGATTTTGCCCGTGTGCCCGCCACGCAATAATTCCAACGTCATGTAATTGTGCGGTGCTTCGCCCGTGCCGGTTCCGAGAAAGAGCACGGTATCCCCGGGCTTCACCGGTTCGAGCGTGTAGTGTCCGGTGATCTTTTCGCCGATGTTGAGTCGATCGCCCTCCTTCAGCATGAACAATCGGGGCGTCAGGGCAGGCGGCTTGGTCGGATCCGATCCTTGCCGAACCAGCGTAATGTAGAACTCGAGACAATCGGATTTCGCGGGATCGAGCAAATCGCTGGCATCGTCGAGGAGCGAGTTGCTGAGGGAATAGGCCCGGCGGACCAGCTTGCTTTCATCGCCGGGCCTCAAATCTTCCGGCTGGCATCCAGGCACTCGCGGCTCCCAGTTGCCCAAACCGAGGGAGCAATATTGCCCGGCCCGATGCGCTGGGATGGCGAAATCGGGACGGACGCGAAATACCATGAGATCCGGATAGGGTTTCCGGACCCAGGCGAGCGTGCCGTTGTATCTCCGCTGACGGGCGTCCGCGATTTCTTCGGGGAGCATGCCATTCGTTCCTGAAGAGTCTATCCGATCTTATGGGCCGACTCCTTCAGGATCTGGACCAGTGCCTTCACGTCCGCGGTCGGCTCCTCCGCTTTCGCTTCGTATTCGATCGAGATATGGCCGGTGAACTTAACTTCGCGCAGTGCCTTGAGCACTGCCGGCACATCGAGGACGCCGCCATCCTGGCCGAAGAGCACATCCGTCTTGCGCTTGTTGTCGTGGTCCTTCATATGGATGCCGAAATTACGCTTGCCCATCACGCGAATCTGCTGAGCCGGATCCAGTTTCTCTCCAAGCTGGGCCATGCGAATCAGGTGTCCGGTGTCGAGGCAGGTACCGATTAGCGGATGATGATCCTTGACTGCCTTCAGGATGACCTCCGCGCACCACCAATGGTGCCGCCTTGTTCCGCCCTGCGGGCCGTGCGGATGGATGCCAATCGCGATTTTGTACTCTTCGCATAGCTTGTCGAGGCTATCGAAACTATCCGGCGTCGGATCGGCGCTCAGGCACTTGATGCCAAGCGCTTTGCCGAACTCGAAGCGCTTTTTATTTTCATCGTGATTCTTGCTGAACGGCTCGACGCCGAACGCGACCGGCGTGACGCCGTGGTCCTTGCAAAGATTCAGAACGCTCTTGATCTGCGCCGGCGTGCTGTTGACCGGAACATGATCCCTGAAGAACTCCGCGTGATGGACGCCCACTTCCTCAATCTTCTTGACTGCCTGCTCCAAATTGAACTTGCGGAATGTATAGCTCTGGATTGCAATGGTGAACCCGGCGAATGGATCTTCGTCCTTGGCGAGGGCCCAATTTGACAAAGAGGCAGCGGCGACGGCGGCGGCACTGCCGCGCAACATTTCGCGCCGGGAGAGATGGCGGTCGATCACGAGTCGGCTCCAAGGAATCGGGCGAATGCTTTGGTCATTCTGCCCCGCGATTCGCAAACGGCCAGTGGGAAATGTTCTGGCGCCTCGAAGCGAGCCGACCGCCGTGAGGCGGCGGGCGATGTCGTTCTGCATCACCCGCCGCCTCACGGCGGTCGGCTCGCATTCGAAGATCGCTACTTCTTGGCCGGCGCCGCCTCGGCCTTCTTTACATCCTTCTTGGCAGTGAATAAGGCGACGATTTCGCCGTCGGTCAGCTTATCCTTGCCGTCATTGAGATCGATGATGAGGGCAGTCTTGCTCGGTGTCACGAAGACCAGGTGATTACCAAGCCGATAGACGTCCTTCATCGCCGGGTACTTCTCGAGAATTCTGAAATACGCGTCGCTCTGGGCCTTCACAACCACGGTCTTCATGTCGGCCGTGAAGCCTTCGTCGATCCATAGACCCCCGACCTCGAGGCAATTCCGGCCGTTGGCATTGCAGTTCGCGGTTTGCGTCAGGCGATCTTGCGACCGGAGACTATTGGCACAAATCGCAACATCGACGCCGACCTTGCCGACTTGTGCCTCCTTGTAATTCCCGTTGGCATACCATTTCCGAGCCTGCTCGTAGTTGGCGATGTTCTCGCGGACATCGCGCACCGATCGCAAGAGCCGTTCGGCGAGTTCCTGCTTGGCTTTCGACTCGGATTCGACCGCCTTGTTCGCATCTTTTCCGTCGCCTTTCGCGCGCTTCTTCAAGTCCTTGTTCAGCTTCTCCAGTTCGTCTTGCACGCGATCGAGCTTATCGTCTTCGAGACGATGGCGAGCCCTGCCCGCGTCGCCCGGTTTCTTGGCAATTTCCTTCGCGACATCGGCGACCTTCTTGGCGGGTTCCCCTCCCTTGACGCCCCCGCCAGCGGCCTTGGGATCGGCCAATGCCGGCGGCGGCAGACCTGGACCACCGGGGAAACCGCCGCCACCGCCGAATCCACCGCCGAACCCGCCATTGAATCCACCAACGCCTCTGCGGAGAGCGCCTGTGCTGCCGCCTGGAGCGCCTGCGACCGGCGAGCCGCCAGGCCCGTGCTTCGCGGCAGGCAACTGAGCGACGGGCACCGGGGCATCCGGCACCACCAGGTAGCTTGTGTACGGGGTGGCGATTCCGTACTTCTTTGCCAACGCCAGCATTTCATCCATCAATTCCTTTTGCTCGCCATTGATCCGGATCTGGTCGAGCAGGAAACCGACCTTGCGCCGTGCCCAAGAGCGCTTCGACAAAGTCGTGATCGCCTGCGGTCTTCGCCGCGAAATTCACATCGTAAGCGAACTCTTTGGTCTCCTTCCCCACCTGCCCCATCAGCTTGACGGCCGCCGGTCCATTGCCGGTGTATTTGCCGAGAACAACCAACTGGCTTCCGAAGAAGAGATCGGGCAATGCCGGCGGATAAATCTCATGAACCTTGATATTGTCGCTCGTCGACAAGCGGAGATTCGCCAGCACCGGATGGCTGATCTTGCCATACAGGCTAGTGACCTTGGTCTCGATATCCTCGGCCGGGCGAACGTACGTGCTCAGTGCCTTCGTGTTTTCCGACAATTGGTCGAGCAATGCGGCATTCACGTCGTCGCCCACGCCAAACGTGAATATGCGCGTGTTCTTACTGTTTTTGTCGCTGACGTTCTTGACGATTCGCTCCGGCTTCATTTCACCGATCGTCGGCTGGCCGTCCGTGAAGAAGACGACCGTAAACGATCGGCCTTCATCGCTCGTCCGCATTTCCAAGGCCGCGTCCAGCGCTGCCTGGATCGCGGTGCCGCCGCCCGCCCTGAGACCGTCCACCCACTTCTTCGCATTGTCGATTTGTTCTTTGGATGCTTCGACCAGCGAATCGCGATACTTGCGCACGCTGGTGCTAAAGGGGAGAATCGCGAAGCGATCGCCGGAATTCAGGTTGCTCAAGCAGTGCTTGACCGCCTTGCGGGCCTGGTCCATTTTCACTGCGTCCATGCTGCCAGAAGTGTCCAGGACCAGCACGAGATCGCGTGGAATGATCGTCGATTTGGAACTCTGCAGTTGCGGCGAGATTAAAAGGAGAAAGTAGCCTTCTTCCGATGAAATCGGCCGATGGAAGAGCGGCGTGATGCCAATCTCCTTGTTGCCGACGCTGTAGAACAGCTGAAAATCCTTGTCGAGCACCGCCTGGGAGCGTTCGAACGTCATCGCCACTTCCTTGTCGCTGATGCGCGAGAGGGCGATGGCATGCGTCGGGCTGTACACGTTCTGGATGGGATGCTGCGATTTGATGCGGGCCTTGACCGAGAATTCCTCCAGCGTTTTGGTCGCCTTGCCGTCCGTTTTGAGCGGGTAGATGTATTCGACCACGCCGTTGTCCTGCGGAGCGACTGAGGTGTAGCTGATTTTGACTTTCTGATCCTTGTGCGGGAGGACTGGGAAGACCTTCAGCCGCATCAGGTTGTTCCCCATGTATTCGAGGATCGCGGGGTCGTGCGTGCGGCGAACGATGTCCGTGTAAACGTGGCTTGCCTTCTTGGAGTCGAGCAATTCGCCCGTTGTTTCCGTTTCGCCGACCCACATGGTGAACTTGTTGACGCTCGCACCCTTGGGAATCGGGAACAGGTATGTTGCTTCGAGCTGTCGATCGGTGTGATTGCGAAACGCCTGCTCGATCGTGGTGACCGTCACCTGATCCTCGATCGAGATGTTCACGCGATGATGGACCATCGCGAGCGGCGGAAGTTTCTTGTCTTCCGGGATCAATAGCCCAGCCGCGTTGGTCGATGCGACCGCGGAAAGAGCGAGAACCAGAGAAGCGATCGTTTGGCGCATTGGGACACCTCGTGTCCAAAGGGGTCGTTGCATGTTGAAAGTATAAACGAGGTCGGCCTTCAGGAGGATTGCAGTTTGGTCATTCGCGGGCTCATGTTACTGCTGGGTTACAGTCATGAACTGGGTTGCGTCGTAGCGGAAGTCGCCAAATTTCCGTTCGGGCGTCATCCAGACGGAACTCTGGCGAGTTCCGCTACGGATCCACTGCAACGTCCCGGACAAGGCGTAGTAGGATCCTTTTTGAGTGTTGCAATCTGTTGCGTTCTGTGGCATCCCGTGGGGTAGGCTTCCAGCCTGCCGTGGCTGCCGGGCAGGCTGGAAGCCTACCCCACGGACGGAAGGAATCCTTTTTTGGTGTTCCAAAATGTTCCATTCTGTTCCACCGCCCGTGCTCGAGACCGTGGCCGGCGCAATTTACCCCGGGCCGCCCTTCCAGTATTTCGAGGCGCTTGAAACGAAAGGGCGCATTCGATTTTTTCAAGATTTTTCAAGGGCCCTCATGCGGCAGGTTCACTTGTCGACGGCGGTTGCATGGATGGTTGCGGATTCCAGGCCGCCTTGCTCGAATCGCCGGAATGGGGTAATTGGCCCAAATGCCGGGCATTGCCCATCGCCGAGCGGCTCGCAGCGAGGTCGTGTGGACTCTCACCGGCTTCGTCCTGCTTGCGATGGCGTTCGTCGTCGTACTGGATGTCTGGTTTCCCTTCTGGACCGACCGTGAATACGCTGCCCGCCGGCAGGTCGTTCTCGATCGTAATCGCGACTTCCCGGAACGACCGATCCTGGCGGTGCTCGGCAGTTCGCGCGTCGGCGAGGGGTTTGTTCCGGAGCGGATGGGTTCGCTCTACGACTTCAAGGGCAGGCGAATCACCGTTATTAATTACTCGCATCTCGGCGCCGGCCCGCGGATGAACTTGATCCAGCTTCATCGCCTGTTGCGCGACGGAGTGATCCCGAGTTATCTTCTCGTGGAACTAGTGCCGGCGCATTTGCACCACGAGTCGATGATTCTGTCGGAACTGTCGCTCGCGGATATTGAAGTATGTCGGCCGTTTTGGAAGGATGCCAATCTCCTTGCCAAGGCAGCGGAATATCGGCTCACCGCCCAGTCGCGGTACCGAGTCAATTGTTTGCAATCCCTCTCCCCTGCCCTGGCGACTGGCGAGCGCTTTTCGCTTTCCCCGCTTGGAAGCGATCTCGAGTGGGAGCATCGCAGCCAATTGACGGACGCTCAGCGCACGGCATTAACTCGAACGGTCCAGATGCAATACGCCGACGCGATGGCCCACTGGAAAGTCGATCCGTCGCTTGATGGAGCAACGCGCGAAATGTTGCGGCTCTGCCGCGAACATGCGATTCATGTTGGAATTGTCTTATTCCCAGAATCCAGCAAGTTTCGGTCGTGGTATGGGGAGGGCGTCGAAACTCGGCTCGAAGAGTATTTGGCTGAGTTGTCCGAACAAGAAAAGGTCTCGATCTTTGATGAGCGCGGCGTGATGCCGGATGACGGATTCATCGATCCGCATCACCTCGGACTGCGTGGGGCAGCCGGATTTTCGGGACGATTTGAGAGGGACGTGATTCGAACATTCTTGGCGGATCGGCTACTAGAGGGCGAGGGTTTCTGCAGTCAGTCCAGCGGTTCAGAGGCGAGTCGAACGCCGTAACGCGTCGGGTAAAGTCGGCGAAAGGTCAGGACCCGGCGGCTGATGCCGCTCGGCTAACTGAGGGACCGGTCGGCTCGTTGATGGATAGCTCGGATCGCGGTCGACACTCCACCTTGATTCTCGCCGTCAAAATAGGTAGGTAAGCGAAGTGCGGCAGGCATGGAGAGCCTGTTGCGCGTGCCCTCCGTTGGCCGGGTGCTCGATAGGACGTCATGCTTTTCTGTACGCAACAGTTTCTCGTCTTTTTCCTGATTATCTTCACCGTGTACTGGGCTATGCCCTGGCCGCGGTTGCGCATCTGGCTGCTTCTCGGGGCAAGCTTTTACTTTTATGCCAGTTGGAACTCGTGGCTGGCCCTGCTCGTTACCGGCACGGCTTCGCTCGATTGGTTGCTGGCTCGTGGCATTGAGACAGCGAAATCGCGGCGCGTCGCTCGGTTGTACATGATCACGAGCGTGTGTGTTAATCTGGGCGTACTTTGTTATTTCAAATACGCGAACTTCTTCCTTGATTCGCTCGGCAAGGCACTGGATGCCGCCCACCTGTCGGCGTCGCTGCCGGTTTTGCGCGTGGTGCTGCCAATCGGCATCTCCTTTTACACGTTCGAGGCGATCAGTTACACCGTCGACGTGTTTCGCGGCAAGATTCGAGCCGAACGCCGGCTCGATCATTTCCTGTTATTCATTTTGTTCTTCCCCCATCTCGTCGCGGGGCCGATCGTGCGGGCGGGTGACTTTCTGCCGCAAGCTCGTCGTCGCAAGCGCTGGGGCTGGCCACGTCTCGCGGTCGGCGGTCGACTGATCCTGCTCGGCATGTTCAAGAAGATGGTCATTGCCGATCGGATGGCCCTGCTTGTCGACCCGGTGTTTGGATCGCCCAGCGGCTACGACACCGGCGTCGTCTGGATGGCGACCATTGCCTATGCGATTCAGATTTATTGCGATTTCTCCGGCTATAGCGATATCGCTCTGGGCACGGCTCGGATGCTCGGCTATCGACTGCAAGTCAACTTCAACATGCCGTTCGCCGCGGTCAATGTCACCGAATTTTGGCGGCGCTGGCATATCTCGCTCTCCAACTGGATTCGCGATTACGTCTATATCCCCATTGGCGGCAATCGTGGATCGGCGGCTCGGGTCGCGTTCAACACGCTCTTTGCCATGACCCTTTGCGGCCTCTGGCATGGAGCGAATTGGACGTTCGTCGTCTGGGGCGCCTTGAATGGCGTGTATCTCATCACCCATCGTGCCTTCCGCATGGCCACCAAGGACACCGTGTTTTTCAGCGCACTCTTGCAATCCGTCCCCGGAACGATTGTGCGCGTGGCGATGACGTTCCTGGCATTCGCGCTGGCGATGGTCATCTTCCGCTCGCCCGATTTCACCATGGCCATGAATGTTTTCCACCGCTTGTTCGTGCCGACGCCGGGCTCTGGCTCGCCGGTGCCCCCGGTTGTTTTCTGGACGTTGGCAGGCATCGTTCTGTTCGCGCACTTAGTAGCGTTGCGGCCAGGATTCTTCGCCATTTGGAACCGTGTGCCGGGGCCGGTGCGCGGCTTCGCCCTGGCTTCGTTCTTGTTCGTAACGATGGTGCTGCCTCCGGAAACTTCGGCGCAGTTCATTTACTTCCAGTTCTAACGGAGACGGCACATGGCCATGAACGTGCCTCGTCGTCTCCTGGCTCGTTCGGAGTGCGCCTGGACGATCGGCAGCTTCCTGGCGTTGACAGTTGCATACGTCGTCCTTGTCGATACGCGCTGTCCCCAGTGGTACGACCGCGAATATCAGGTACGTCGCGAGTTACTCCACGACCGCGTCAGCGAGAATCCGGACAAGCCAGTTTGCCTCGTCATTGGCAGCTCGCGGACGGTCGTCAGCTTCATGCCGGAAAGACTCGGGCCCATCTACGATGCGAACGAAAACCGGGTGCTTTGTTTCAACTATTCGCACTTTGGCGCTGGCCCGCGGATGAACATGATGCAGGTGCATCGGGCACTTCGCGATGGTGTTCGCCCGAGCCACGTGATCGTGGAACTGATCCCCGGCTTTCTCGCTCACGATGACCTGCCAACCAACCAGATTGCCGTCGCGGACATTCCGTACTTGTGGCCATTCACGAACCAACTCCGACTCATTGGCCAGGAATCCCTGCTTCGCCTGAACGATGTCAATCGAACGAGGACCGCCCTCTTGCGCTGGGCTGCACCTGAATTCGTCACGCGTTCGGAAGCCGAGCGCGAACCAACGCTCTATCCACTCGGAGGCGACAACAAATGGGGCCGGCTCGATGTGCCCACGGACAAGGAACGAGCGATGCTGCACGGCCTGGCGGTCGCCCGCTTTCGGCACCGAATGATGACATTCCATGTCGACCCGAAACTGGCCGCGGCGATGACGGAGTTGGTGGCGTTCGGTCAACGCCAAGGAATATGCGTGTTGGTGCTGCTGACGCCGGAGAACAGTGAGTATCGCTCGTGGTATGGACCGGGCGCCGAGGCGGAAGTGCAACAATACCTAAGCGAATTGCGAGCGCAGTTCCATGTGCCTATCGTCGATGCGCGCACGTGGATGCCGGACGAAAAGTTCACCGATCCGCATCATTTGAATGGCGAAGGGGCGAAAGAGTTCACGGCAAGATTGGAGCGCGAGGTCTTGGGGCCGTTCGTGGCGGGGAAGATTACTGCGGGAGAACTACATGCGCCTTAGGCGGCGCCGGCGGTGCATGCGAGCGAACGCCTCGTCCGTCGCCGACGCTTCTGGCGCCGGCGATTATTTCGTCGTTCGCAACACCAGCATCAATGGCTTGGCGTCGGCTTGACGTTGACCACGGCGGTCGAGGAATTGCTTGATTTCCCTTGAGGCGGTTGGGCGGGGATTCATTGGCGAATACGACAGAATGACCGCAACTTTTTCCGGCTTGGGCGGGGTCGTTGAGACGGTGCCCATTTTCGTCAATGTGGCGGCGACGTGATTGGCAGTCCCTTCCGGCAACGGCTTGCGAATGTCCACTCCCTGCTTGCCTTGTGCGGGCTTCGGTAAAACGTTAGGCACGCCGAGCAACCGGCCAAGGCGGCTCAGATCGGCGGGAAGGAATGGCGCGGCGACGACTGTTTCAAACTCCCCTGCCCCACCTTTTGCATCGCTGACGCCAAGGCCAGCCAGGAGTTGCGCCACTTCGTCGGCCGTCAACGCCTCGGTGAAGATCACCAGTTCAGTGGGTACCTTCTTTTTCAGCCGTGTCGTTACAAAGGCATCGGTGATCGCGTTGATACTCCGCGCCTGAAGAGCGTTCGCGATTCGTTGCAGCGCGATCGGAGTTGATTGGCAAAACAAATCGAGACGAATCAATTCGTCCTTTTTCATCACTGCCGCGAGTTTCTTGCGGACCTGCTCGTCGTTCGCCAATTCGTGCATGTCGAATAGTTGCGACACCCGGATCTTATTCAGGTCAAACGGTTCAATCTCGGGGGTCATATCGACTGGATTCGTGGTGATAATATCCGGAGTCACGACCCGAGTGCCGGCCCGACTTCTTGGGACCTTGTTGGCGAATGCCGAACCAATGTCCCCAGACCTGGATCGACTTCCTTCGGTGCCGGCCCCTGTTCCACGGTTTTCGGTTTGCTTGTGGGGTTGAATGGGACCGGCAAATTGGCTTGCTTCGATGCCTGCCGACGATCCCGATCGAGCTTGGCGTAGTAATCGTGGCTCGAGGTGAAATACATGTACGAGCCAAAACTAATGACGATCAAGATCGCCGCGGCGGTCGCCAGATTCGTCCAGACAGGCAACATGATCCAGTTGAACTTCGTCGAAACATGCCGGGCCGGCGGCAACGGCGTCGGCATCGTGCCCCGTTCCTGAATGACGTGCAAAACGTTTTCGGCCAAGTCGGCCGGAGCCGGAATGCGGGGCAGCTTCTTGAGGCGCACGGCATCCGCCTTGAGTTGAGCAAACAGCGAGCGAGCCGGCTCCGATTCCCGCAGCAGACGTCGCGCAGTCTTCCGCTCGGCCGGGGTCAATTCCCCGTCGATAGCGGCCGTCAATAACTCTCGCACGTTCACGGGATTCATGGCTCGATCCAGTTTAGCCAATTCCTATGGCTCCAGTTGATGTAGTAACTCCCTCAATTCCATTCGGGCTCGGTGCAATCGGCTCCGCACAGTGCCAATTGGCACATCCAGGACTTCGGCAATTTCCTCGTATTTCTGCCCTTCCAGGTCTTTCAAAACCAACACGACTCGGTGCTCCGGCGACAATCTCGCCAGCGCTGCCATTAGCTGCCCGTCTTCTTCCGTCCGCTCGAGCGCCGTGCCCGGATGACCATACTCTGAAGGATCCACCGGCTCCGTGACTCCCTTGTCGTCCGTCGAGCCATTCAGGCTCACAATTGCTTTGCGCTTCCTGCGTAGGCTGATCGCCGCATTAAACGCGATCCGATAAAGCCAGGTAAAAAACTCCGAATCTCCCTTGAAGCTATTCAGCGACTGGTAGGCATTGAGGAATGCGTCCTGAACAACGTCGGCCGCATCCTCGCTGTTGTCCACCACCCGGACGACGCCGTTGAAGAGTCGATCTTCATACCGCCGAACCAGCGCCCCGAAGGCGGCGCTGTTGCCCGCCAGGCATGCGGCGATCAATCGGCGGTCATCAGTGTTCACAACTTCATCTATTGTTGGGACGGCTAGGGACTTGAAAAGTTCCCCTCTCACGCGCTTTTCATTCTCGACATCAATCCCGAAGTCATATTATCACTCAAATCGTTTGAAATACCCAAACCCGTTCGCAATCCGGGTTTAGAACATGTCCATTGGGGCGCATCCGAGCAGCTTGCAACACTTCATGCACCCCGACAGCCGCCGTAATCCCCCCGCAAACGGCAATTGCCCAGTCCACCTGGCCCATTATTGTTTCCCGAAATAATTCCAGCTGCCGAATCTCGCCGCCTGAACTGGACATCCATTACTAAACTGACTTACACTATCAGTCCATTTACGGCGAAGGCTACGGGTAATGGAAAACCAAGAGATTGTCGTTCGCGGAGCCCGCGAACACAACCTTCGTAATATCGATCTTACTCTGCCCCGCGATGCCCTGATTGTTTTTACCGGCGTCAGCGGGTCAGGAAAGTCGTCGCTCGCATTCGACACTTTGTATGCCGAGGGGCAGCGACGGTATGTCGAATCACTGTCGTCGTATGCCCGCCAATTCCTCGGCCAGTTACCAAAGCCAGATGTCGACTACATCGGCGGCCTGTCGCCGGCAATTAGCATCCAACAAAAGACGGCCAGTCGCAATCCGCGTTCGACCGTAGGCACGGTCACCGAAGTTTCGGACTTCCTGCGTGTCCTGTTTGCTCGCATTGGCCAGGGGCACTGCCCGCGGTGCGGCCGGCCGATCACCGCCCAGAGCCGCGAGCAAATCATCGACCGCGTGCTCGCGCTGCCCGCCGACACGCGATTCTTCATTCTCGCACCAGTCGTCCGTGGACAGAAGGGGGAATTCAAGGACTTCTTCGCGGACATGTTGAAGCGCGGCTATGTGCGTGCCCGCGTGGATGGCCAAATTGTCCGCTTAACCGACGACCTGCGGCTCGACAAGCGGATCAAACACGACATCGCGATCATTATCGATCGACTAAAGAATGAACCCCGCGTGCGACCCCGGCTTGCCGAAGCAATTGAGCAGGGATTGGCATTGGCCGAAGGCTCATTGATCGTCGCCGTCGAGAAACTCGCCGAGGGTGAGCCAGGGCGAAAGCGCGACGAGGCGGGTGCGGAGACCGAGGACATATTGCTCTCGGCTCACTACGCCTGCACCCACTGCAACATCAGCTACGAGCCGCCGACGCCGCAGCTCTTCAGTTTCAATAGCCCCCAGGGGATGTGCCCCGACTGCGACGGTTTGGGCACGCAGTATACATTTGACCCCGAACTGCTTATTCCCGATCCGAGCGTTGCGTTTTTCGATGGGGCCGTTCCTATTGTTGGCCGCATGAAAGGCATGGGCCGCTGGCGCAAGCACGTGTACGAGGGGGTGGCAAACACGCTCGGCATCGATCTCAAGACTCCATGGCAGGATTTGCCGGCGCAACATCGCGAGTGGTTGCTCCATGGCTCGGGCGATCGGCACATCACCTTTGAATGGAAGCAGCGCGGCGGATCGGTCTGGAAGCACGGCGGCAAATGGGACGGCATCATCCCGCAGTTGCTGACCAGCTTCAAGAAAACGGCTGCGGGGCCGCGGCGGCTGCAACTCGAAAAGTACATGCGCGTGGTGCCTTGCGCCACCTGCGGCGGCAAGCGATTGAATGCCCAAGCTCGCGCGGTGAAGATCGGCGGCAAGACACTGGTGGAGATCGGCGCCATGCCGATTGGCGATCTGGTGCCGTGGCTGGCCGAGATGGAGCACGGCCTCGATCCGATTCGCCGACACATTGCATCTGAGTTGCTCAAGGAAATTCGCGATCGGCTGACGTTTCTCCTCAACGTCGGCCTGCATTATTTGACGCTGGACCGTTCGGCGCCGACACTTTCGGGCGGCGAGGCCCAGCGCATTCGTCTGGCCGGGCAGATCGGCAGCGGCTTGGTTGGCGTGCTGTACATCCTCGACGAGCCATCGATCGGGCTGCATCCGCGGGACAACGAGCGATTGCTGCGCAGCCTGGAACGGCTTCGCGACATGGGTAACACCGTCCTCGTCGTCGAGCACGACGAGGAAACGATGCGCTCGGCTGATTTCCTGGTCGATTTCGGCCCCGGCCCCGGCGTCCGCGGCGGCGAGATTGTCGCGGCCGGCTCGCCCAACGAGGTTGTGGCCAACCCAGCGAGCGTCACGGCCAAGTATCTGACCGGCGAACTTCGGATTGAAATCCCACAGAAACGGCGGCCGCCAACGGGCAAGGCGATTCGCATTGACAAGGCCCGCCAGCATAATTTGCAGAACATCAATGTTGAATTCCCTCTGGGTCAATTCATTTGCGTGACCGGCGTCAGCGGGTCCGGGAAAAGTTCGCTCGTCAACGAGATCTTGCTCGCCGGGCTTCGGGATCGGATGAACGGCAATGTGGAGGAAGCCGAGGCGAACGAGGAAGAGGCGCTCGAGGAATCGGCCCAGGTTGTCGGTGTCCGCTGCGATCGAATCACTGGCGCCGAGAACATCGACAAAGTAATCGACATCGATCAATCGCCGATCGGTCGAACACCGCGGTCCAACCCGGCGACGTACATCAAGGTGTTCGACGAAATTCGCGCCGACTTCGCGCAATTGCCGGACGCCAAGGTGCGAGGCTATCAGCCCAGCCGATTCAGCTTCAACCGCCCCGGCGGCCGCTGCGAAGCCTGCGAAGGCAACGGAGCGACCAAGCTCGAGATGGACTTCCTCGCGGACGTCTGGGTCACTTGCCCGGTATGCGAAGGCAAGCGCTTCAATCGCGAAACTCTGCAAGTTCGCTATCGCGGCAAGAGCATTCACGACGTGCTCGCAATGGACGTGCAGCAGGCGCTCGAACTCTTTGAAAACATCCCGAAGATTCGCGGCATGCTGCAGACGCTGCACGACGTTGGCCTGGATTACATACACCTCGGCCAGGCATCACCCACGTTGTCTGGAGGCGAAGCCCAGCGAATCAAACTAGCTCGCGAGCTGTGTCGCCGTGGAACGGGTAAGACGCTCTATGTTCTCGATGAGCCGACGACCGGCCTGCACTTTGAGGACATCCGCAAGTTGCTCGACGTGTTGCACGGATTCGTCGAGACGGGCAACACGGTGCTCGTCATCGAGCACAATCTCGATGTGATCAAGACGGCCGACTGGGTAATTGACCTGGGCCCCGAAGGGGGAGCGGGCGGCGGCCGCATGGTTGCCGTGGGAACCCCCGAAGATGTGGCGAAGACGGAGGCGTCGTTCACGGGGCAGGCGCTGAAACCGGTATTAGCCGGCAAGCCGATTGGGCTGCGCTCGGCGAAGAAGAAGCCGGGCGCCAATGGAAAAGTGGCACGCAGCACGCGGAAGCTGAGCGAGCTTACCGTACAGGGAGCGAACGAACACAATCTGAAAAATCTGACGGTGTCGATCCCCCGTGACGAGATGTCCGTATTCTGCGGGCCGAGCGGATCGGGTAAGAGCACACTGGCGCTCGACACGATCTATGCGGAGGGCCAGCGCCGTTACGTCGAATCGCTTTCGAGCTATGCCCGGCAGTTTCTCGGGCAGGTGCAGAAGCCGAAGGTCGAATCGGTCAGCGGCCTGTCGCCGGCCATTAGCATCGAACAGAAAACGACCACGAAAAGTCCGCGTTCGACCGTTGGCACGATCACGGAGATCTACGACTACCTCCGCGTTCTGTACGCCCGCTTGGGGCAGGCGTACTGCCCCGCCTGTCAGATCCCGATTGGCACGCAATCGACTGACGAGATTATCGAACGCGTCCTGTCGCTGCCGGAAGGGACCAAGGTCTATCTCATGGCCCCGCTCGAGCGCAAGGGGCAAGAGAAATATGAAACACTGTTTGATGAGATCCGCCGAGCCGGCTTTGTGCGCATGCGTGTTGACGGCAAGTCGTACAGCCTCGACGACCCGCCCACCATCGATCACCGGCGGAAGCACCGCGTCGAAGTCATCGTGGATCGCAATGTCGTGCGGGCCAATACGCGGACGCGCATTGCCGAGGCGGTCGAGCAGGCGTTGGCACTCGGCAAGGGGGTGATGAATCTTGCCCACGTGGATGCGGACGTCGACGAGGCCAAGTGGAAGGTCGAGCGCTTCAGCCAGCACCTGGCGTGCGACAACTGTGGCCGGAGTTATGAGGCCCTGAACCCACACAATTTTTCGTTCAACAGTCCTCTCGGCTGGTGCCCCTCTTGCGAGGGGCTGGGCGTTCAGCATGGCGCCAACACCGCCCTGCTCTTGCGTGATCCGAATCTCTCGATTCGTGATGGCGCCATCGCGGCATGGCCCCCGCTGGATGGTTCGAATCGCTTCCTCGCCTTCGCCGAAGCGATCGCTCGACACGTGGGGTTCTCGCTCGATACGCCGTTCGCGGAGTTGTCGCCGCAACACCAGCGGGCAATCTTGCACGGCACTGCCGATGATTGGATTCCGCTCAAGGGAACCTCAGTTCGCTTTCAGTACAAGGGGCTTTACCCGGCGATCGACGAAGCATCTCGTGTCAGCTTTGTGTATCGCCAGCGGCTGGAACATCTGGTCGATGAGGTGCCCTGCTCGACCTGCCATGGCTCGCGGTTACGCCTCGACGCCGCCGCCGTCCGCTTCGCCGATCGCACGCTCGGTCAACTCGCTGACCGGCCGGTCGGAGACACATTGCGATTCTTCAAGGATTTGAAACTATCCAAGCAGCAGCGCCAGGTGGCGGGCGAACTTCTTCGCGAGATCACCAGCCGATTGCAGTTCCTTGCCGACGTGGGTTTGGACTATCTGACCATGTCGCGACCTGGCCCCACGCTTTCGGGAGGTGAAGCGCAGCGGATCCGCCTGGCGAGCCAGATCGGCAGCGGGCTCACGGGCGTGCTGTACGTACTCGACGAACCGACGATTGGTTTGCATCCGCGCGATAACGTCCGCCTGCTCCGGGCTTTGCAAAACTTGCGCGACCTGGGCAACACGATGGTGGTCGTCGAGCACGACCGCGAGGTGATTGCCGCCGCCGATTACTTGCTCGATTTCGGGCCCGGCGCCGGCGACCGCGGTGGCGAAATCACCGCCCAGGGGCCGCCTGCGAAGGTGCTCAAATCGCGATCCTCGCTCACCGGCGATTACCTGTCCGGACGCAAGTCGATCCCGGTCCCGACCAACCGGCGGCTGAAGAAGGAGCAGTTGGGGAAGTATCCGTCGCTCAAGATCATCGGTGCTCGCCAGCACAACTTGAAGAACATCGACGTCGAGTTTCCGCTCGGCACGTTCATCGCCGTCACGGGCGTGAGCGGCTCGGGCAAAAGTTCGCTTGTCAATGAGGTGCTGTACAACACGCTCGCGCGCAAACTGCACCGGGCGCGAACGGCCGGCGCCGCCCACGACGAGATCATCGGCCTCGATCGCATTGACAAGATCATCAACGTCGATCAAGATCCAATCGGCAATTCGCCATCGTCTAATCCGGCGACCTACACGGGCGTATTCGATCTGATTCGTCAACTCTTCGCACAACTGCCCGAGTCCAAAATTCGCGGCTACCACCCCCGGCGATTCAGCTTTAACCAACCCGGTGGCCGCTGCGAGGTGTGTGAAGGGAACGGCCAAAAGCGAATTGAGATGCATTTTCTGCCCGATATCTGGGTCGAGTGCGAAGTGTGCAAGGGCGCTCGATACAACCCGGAAACGCTGGCCGTCCGGTACAAGGGCAAGTCCATTTCCGATGTGCTCAACATGCGCGTCAGCGAAGCGCTGGAGCTGTTCGACAATATCCCGAAGATTCGCTCCGTTCTGCAGACACTGTCCGACGTGGGTCTCGATTACATTTCGCTTGGCCAATCGGCGCCCACGCTTTCCGGCGGTGAAGCACAGCGCGTCAAACTTGCTGCCGAACTGGCGCGACCGAGCACCGGCCGTACGCTGTACCTGCTCGATGAGCCGACGACCGGCCTGCACTTCGACGACGTGCGCAAGCTGCTCGACGTGCTCAATCGGCTAGTTGATCTCGGCAACACGGTCATCACCGTGGAACACAATCTCGAGGTTATTAAGACGGCCGACTGGGTAATTGACCTCGGCCCTGAGGCGGGCAGCGGCGGGGGCAACGTGGTGGCGTTTGGCACCCCTGAGGACGTGGTTCGCCAGGCAAAACGGACCGGGGCGACGGATGGAATGAAGTCGTACACGGGCCTCGTTCTGGAGGAAGTCCTGAAGGCCGGTCCGCATGAAGAGCGAGAGCGGTACAACCCGGCGGCGGCACTGGAAGCAAAGGCCGGCGACATCGAACTCGACAAGGTCGGCAAGGACGCCCGGCTGCCATGGGAAGCGGATGGCAAGAAGTGGCACTGCGTCGATCGGCTCACCCTTAAAGGTGTTCCTTGTCGCTGGGAGGGCAGAATCCTGCCGTGGGTCGACGAGCGGATTCGCGAACTCGGAGCGTTTTCCGCGACCGACTGGAGCGAGCGAACGGTCGTCGAAATCGCCGCCGCCAAGAAATCGCAAGGCTGGTTCTTCCATGCCCACACGGGAATGGAATGGCTCATCCGCCTCGTGTTCCGGGTCGCCAAGAACACATTCAAACAGGAATCGCTCACCCGGCAACTCGGCCTCAAGCCGCTCGACGAGATGCCCGACCTGCCCGTCTACGGGAGCGAGCCACGTGTCAAGGTCGCCAATCGCAAAGGTCCCTGGCAAGAAGTGTGGATGCTCGTTCATACGCTCGACGAGATCGATACGCCAGCTTTCAAAGCATTCCTCAAGCAGGCGGCCGAATCGTTCCACAAAAACCTTGGCCGGATGACCGCGTCGCCGGAAGATGTGATGCCGTGGAAGGTGAACGGCGAACGCTGGCACCTAGGCGAGAAGGGCTTCCCGCCGGATCGCAAAATGTACTGGGATCGTTCGATTCTGCCGACCTTCCTGAACATTGTCCGTGAATCAATCTCCGGCCTGGAAATTCAGTGGGACGCCCGCGATGCGATCACTCTCCGCATTCCCGGCATCAGCAAGGGCTGGGGCCGGGTGCGAACGAAGGACAACGAAGCGCTCGACGCCCGCTTCCTCGGCAAGCCGGGTCAGTTGAACCTCTCGCGCCTGGAAGGGATTGGCAAGGACTCGTCGCTGGCAGCCGACCGGGCGGACGGCGGAGAAGTGATGCGCTTGTTGTTCCACCGCCACGAAGAAATGCCACGGGCCAAACTCAAAGAACTGCTTGCGGAGCACGCAAGAGGCTTCCGCGAGCAGTTCGGTGGATGACCATCGTAACCTTATTGATTGCCCTTATTCTTTCCCTTTGCAGGCGGCTCTTCGCCGCCGACCGATTCGCGGAGCTTCTTACGCTGGGCCTCGGTGAGGACGGCCAATCGCTTCTTAACGAGTTCGGCATCGAGTTTGGCGATCTCTGCTTTGAGCTTCGCGACTGCGTCCTTGTGGTCGGCCTGTAGTTGATAGACCTGTTCCCTTTGGCTGGCGGTCAAGTTGAGTTTGGACCATCCTGATGGCAGTTGTCCACGGGACTTGGATTTCTTGTCCTGGCTGTGAAGTCCGCTGACGGGCGATAATGCCAGGACGGCAAACATCGCACACGCCGCAAGGATTCGAGCGACTCGCATAGTTGATGGTCTCCGGGGTGATGAGATCGCGGATGGATCGGCCAAAACAGGCCGTGGAGAAATAAGAGAAAGCAAAATAGATGGGCTGTCAATCAAAAAGTTCCGAATTTCCGTTCAAGACAAATGACGGAGAATTTGGAGGCCGTGGGATCGCTTCAAGCGGATTGCGAGCCTGCGGGTGTTCAAACCGGGAACTTGTCAGATGGATTATGTGTCCCCATGATGACGATAGTCAGGAGTGGCCCCAAGCCGGGTTTTGGACGATCAAGCGCCTCGGGGTCAAAAGCCGCGTTCCTGTAGGCTGAAACTGATCTGGGATGTTTGCGAGTTGCCCCCGTAGCTCAGGGGATAGAGCATCGGTTTCCTAAA
>CAVZCU010000004.1:0-261370 GCA_963773845.1 uncultured Gemmataceae bacterium | reverse complement strand
CTGCCGCGATTCGTTG
Organism: uncultured Gemmataceae bacterium; assembly: GCA_963773845.1. Taxonomy (GTDB): domain Bacteria; phylum Planctomycetota; class Planctomycetia; order Gemmatales; family Gemmataceae; genus SIAJ01. Next base: position 261,354 of record CAVZCU010000004.1, on the reverse strand, counting down.
TTTGAAGGGACTTCTGGGAGGATCGTCGGATTTGCGCGATTTCCTCGCCAAGCCCAGTGCAGAAATTGCGAGTGCGGTGCGCGATCCGGTTCCGGACTTGAACCAGTCTCGCGGCGCTAGTGTCGGCCGGTCGCTACTCGATAATGATCGAGGCAGGCTGTGGGCGAGCAATGACTCTTTCACCGGCGGCTTCGGGGCAAGCTGTATGCGGATTCCGCTTCGCCAACCCGACTACTCCGTAGCCGTCTCACTGGCCGAAGCCATTGACATGATCCAACGCGAAGCAAGGTCGAGGTCAGCCGGATCAAATTGTTTCTCACAACGTGGTCGAACCCCACGCCAGACGCCGCTAAGCCGACGACACGTTGGCAACATCGTGCGAATTGACTCCGCAAGTCACCAACACCCAAAAAGGCCACGCCGAAGTCGCCAGAAGGAAAACCTCGCAACGAACCGACTAGCGGCAATGCGATTGGCCGGACGGATACGAAAAGTCGATCACGAGCGATCGCCTGGTGGAATCCATCCCCGACAGAAATACACCCCGCCGGGCGGCAAATTCCACAACACGAATTGGAAACGGACCTCGCGAAAATAGCGACGATAGATGTATCGGTAGACCCACGGGAAAGTCGTGAGCTGGCGGAACTCGCCATCCGGACCGAGCACCTGTGCCCCTGGTCGATGACCGTGTCGCGATCGGCCTTCGAGAAATGCGTCAGCGGCAGGCCAGACAGAATGTAATCGACGTGATGAATGCCGCGCTCAGCAAGCATTTCCGCGAGCCGCCGGGCGTCTCCTTCCACAACTTCGAGGGACGGGAACTTCTGCCGCAAAGCCTGACAAAAATCTGGCAGATATTCGTTGATGATGAGCCGAGCGCCCGGTGGCCCGCTTCGACGAGTGCATCAGTCACGGGCCCGGTGCCGGCTCCGAGTTCAACGACGCACTTCGTCCTCGACCAGTCGATCCCTTGCACGATCGCCCGAGACAAGGCTCGCGAACTCGGCGCGACGTGGCAACAGTCTTGGCGTTCGAGAGGAACTTGCGGAGGACGAGCCAAAGGTCACGCATTGTTATCTCATGGCGAGCGGAGCCGCGTCAGCTGCCCGATGATAACGCGCACATCATATCGGGCCGCTGACGCGGCTCCGCTCGCCTTTAGAACTTGAGCCCCAACTTTCCCAGCCGCTCTACTGTTTCGGCCATCAATGCGTCTTCATCTGCTTCATCCTTGGCAATGTAGGTGGCGGAGAAGCGCAAGTAAACCCCGGCGTCATCCCACGGCACGCAACTGACCGATTGCTCGGTGATTAAGAACTGCGAGACATCCTCCGCCGACTTGAAGTCGCGGCCAGCCGCGGCGACCGGGGCCTTTGCATACAAGAAATAACTCCCGCCCGGCATGCGGCAGTCGAACCCGACCTTTTGCAACGCGCTCACCAGCTTGGTCAGCCGACGGCGATACTTGGCGCAGACTTCCTTCGGAATCTCGGGAGTTCGCAGAGCGGTCGCCGCCGCGTGTTGGATTGCCATGAATTGCCCGCTGTCCGAGTTGTCCTTCACGTCGGCATAGGCCTGCACAATCTTCGGATGCCCGCACACCCAGCCGAGCCGCCAGCCGATCATGTTGAAGCCCTTCGACATCGAGTGGACCTCGACGCCGACTTCCTTCGCCCCATCGATCTGCAAGAAGCTCAGCGGATCGCCCTGGTAGGTGAGCAGAATGTGGGCGGCGTCTTGAACGATCACGACTTGGTGCTTGTGGGCGAACTCAATTACGCGCTTGTAGAAATCACGCGTGGCGACCGCCCCGGTCGGGCTGTTCGGGTAGTTGATGACGAGAAGCTTGGCCCGCTTCTTGATGTCGGCCGGGATGCCATCGAGATCGGGGAAGAAGCCATTCTTTTCCAAAAGCGGCAGCCGATAAACTTCGCCCCCCAGGTACTTCGTGTGCGTGCCGGCGACGGGGTATCCGGGCACGGTCATCAGCGTCACGTCGCCGGGGTTGATGAAACACATCGGCAACATCGCGTAGGCCGGCTTCGAGCCGATGCAGTGGCAGATCTCAGTAATGGGATCAAGCTTGACGCCGAACTGCCGGAGCATGAACTCGGCCGCGGCGTCCTTGTAGTTCTGAATGCCGTTGTCCGCGTAACCGCGGTTTTCGACCTTGTCCACCTCGCGCTTGAGCATTTCGCGCACCAACGGGGCGGCCATGTCGTCGTTCTCGCCGATGCCGAAGTCGAGCAGCTTGCGCTCCGGATGCTCGGCCAGGGCCTTGCATTTGGCCCGCTTGATCTTCTCGAACTTATAGATCTCGGTCCCCTTGCCGTAGTTGGCCCCGCCCATGCGGTCGGCGAAGAGGGTTGAAACCAGGGGTCGGGAGAAGCGGCGTCGGCCATCGGAACAGGACTCCTATGAGAAATTGGAATGTATTTGTTCTACCGGGGTCGTGTTGTAGGAAAAGCGGTATTGCCGTGTCGGCGGGTAAGCTGCTAGGATTCCCCTCGCCACCCAGGAATGGATTCCGGGACCGCGTCATGCTTGCCGCATTGAACCGTCAATTCCTCCAGCCGCTTCTGGCTTGGAAATCCGATAGTCCGCACCTGAAGCACCTGCGATTTTGGAGCGGACGCAGTACGACCCGCTGGGATCGTTCCGCGAACGGCAATTGGCCGCCGTTCGCAAGCTGGTCCGCCATGCCTGGGAAACTGTTCCGTTCTACCAGGAACAATGGAAAGCCGCCGGCCTGCATCCGGGCGATCTGCGATTCGCTGGAAGACTTGCGTCAGTTTCCGATCCTGACTAAGACCGACATTCGGGCGCACGGCGAGCGACTGCGGTCGGACGCGTTTCGCGGCCAGAGCTGACCACGAAAACTACTTCCGGCTCGACGGGCGTGCCGCTGACGATCCTCGTGGATGAAGAGGCGATGGCCTGGAAGCGGGCCTGCACGATTCGCTCCGATCAGTGGAGCGGCTGGACGCTCGGCGAACGCGTGGCCCGCCTGTGGGGTCACGGCGTGGCCGAACGCGGCGGCTGGAAGACCCGGCTGATCCGCTGGCTTGTCGATCGCGAAAGCTATCTGAACACGCTGGGCATCGATCGATGCGGCCTCAAGACATTCGCCGACCATCTGCGCCGCAACCCGCCGGGCTTCTTTTCGGCCACGCGCATTCGCTGTACTTGTTCGCGGCTTACGCTCGGAAATACTGCCCGGGGACGATCCATCCGAACGGTGTGATCTCCGCGGCCATGACGCTGCACGACTGGCAGCGCTCCGTGATCGAGGAAGCGTTCGGCCAGCCGGTCACGAATCGTTACGGATGCGAGGAAGTCAGCCTCATCGCTTGCGAGTGCGAGGAGCACAACGGGCTGCACCTGAATGCCGACGGCGTGTATTGCGAGGTCATTCCCGACGACCGGCTGAACGCCGGGCCGAACGCCGGCCGGCTGCTGGTCACCGATTTGACCAATCGCGCGATGCCCCTGATTCGCTATCAGGTCGGCGACGTGGTTGTTCCCAGCGATCGCACTTGTGCGTGCGGCCGGGGCCTGCCGTTGATCGAACAGGTCGTTGGCCGCGAAGCCGACTATGTGCTGACCCCGGACGGCGTCTGATCTCGGGCATTTCGCTGACCGATCATTTCGCCACGGAGATTCGCGGCGCGGCGCAGGTGCAGATCGTGCAGGAGAAACTCACGTTTCTTCGCTTGCGAATCGTGCCGGGCGAGGGCTTCGGGGCGGAGTCGCAGCGAAGATTGAATCGTTGGTGCGAAAGATGTTCGGCCCGGAGATGCGGCTGCGAAGTGGAACTGGTGGATGCGATTCCGCAGGAACCGTCGGGGAAGTACCGATTCTGCATTTCGCCGGTCGCGACCGCTTATCTGAAGTCGATGGCCCCGTAAGCTGGGATTCGAAGCCGATGGCTGCTTAAGTGACTTTGGCGAGCCGACCGCCGCAATGCGGCGGGTGTTGGTTTCAATCCGCGACATCACCCGCCGCCTTACGGCGGTCGGCTCGCCAAACCGCGGTCGGCTCGCCGAATTGGCATCGCCACTATCATGAACTCACCCGCCGTCAGCGTCGTGATCGCCACGCGGAACTATGGCCGCTATCTGGAAGGTGCGATCCGCTCCGTGCTCGGGCAAACGTGGGGCGATCTCGAAATTGTCTTTATCGATGACGGCTCGACCGATCAATACGCCGCATTGTCCAGCCGTTTCTTGCCGACCAGCGAATTCACTACCATCGCACGGACGGCCTGGGCCAATCGCGGGCGAAGAACCTGGGCATCCAACTGTCGCAAGCACCGCTGATCGCGTTTCTCGATGGCGACGACGAGTGGCTGCCGAACAAGCTGGAACGGCAGATTGCACTTTTCACTAATCCCAAGGTGGGTGTGGTCTATAGGCGTCGCACGTTGATGGACGAGGACGGGAACGATCTCCCTACGCCGGCCATCGTCCTCGCTCGCGGCCAGATCTACGACAATCTCCTGGAGCAAATCCCGGTCTGCTTCTCCTCAGTTATCGTTCGGCGAGTGTCTTCGAGGCCGTCGGCATGTTCGACCCGAATCTGCCACTGGCCATCGACTACGACCTTTGGCTGCGCGTGTCGCGGCACTTTGAGTTCGATTACGTGGACGAGCCGCTGGTGCGGTACCGCACGGGCCATGCGAATCTTTCGAGCCGGATTGTCGAACGGCTGAAGACGGTGCTGTCGATCCTGCGGCGGTCGCTGGTTCGACGGCGGAATCATGAATTGGCCGATCCGCAGCCGTCGGAGGCGTGGGGGTCGACTTGCCGGACGATGGGGTTTGTGCTGCGAGAGAAGGAGCCAATCGCTCGGCGAGTGGTATGGGGAGCCATTCACTACGACGGGCGATGGGTCGCAACGGCAAAAGCAGTTATCGGCAATTTCGTCCGGCGAGGCATGTGGACTTCTGCTATGCAATCACGTCCTCAATCACCTTCCCGCGCGACATCGGCATTGGCCGATTGAGCTTGTCGCGAATCTCCGTCGTCGGGTCGATGCCCAGCAGTTCAAACACGGTAGCGGAAATGTCCTCCGGGCGAGCCTGCCCGAGTGCCGGGTAGGCGCCGATCTTGTCCGAGGCCCCGTGGATGTGCCCGCCTTTCACGCCGCCGCCCGCCATCAGACGGTGTAGCATTGCGGCCAATGATCGCGGCCGGCCAGTTTGTTGATTCGCGGCGTGCGGCCGAACTCGCCCATCCACAGGACCAGTGTGTCCTTCAACATGCCGCGTTGATCGAGGTCTTCGATCAGCGTCGGCAGCGTCTGGTTCGTGATCGGCAGCAGGTAATTCTTCAGGATCGGGTCCATCGGCTTGTTGTCGAAGCCGTGAACGTCCCAGCCGCCCTTTGGCCCACCGATCGATTGCGAAAAGTAGACGTTGATGAACTTCGCGCCGGCTTCGACCAGTCGCCGAGCGAGCAGACAGCCCTGGCCATAAGTCGTGCGGCCGTACTTGTCGCGCAGGGTCTTCGGCTCCTCTGACAGGTCGAACGCTTTCTTGAATTCCTTCGACGTCAGCATCGACACCGCTTTCTGGTACGACTCGTCGATTCCCTGCGCGACGGCCGACTCTTCGAGCAGCCGCGATTGCCCGTCGATGATCTTGAGCACGCCCTTGCGGTGCTCCATCCGCTCCGGGCTGATCGTGCTGGCAGCGAAAGTTCGGGCAGGCGAAAATCCGTGGAGTTCGGATCGCGAGTGAAGAAGAACGGGTTGTGAGCCTTGCCAAGAAAGCTGGCGTGCTGGCCGGGCGTGATCGAACCATCGCGAATGACGTGCGGATAGGCAACAAAGGTCGGCACTCCCTTCGGCGCCGGAGCGAACTTGTCGACGATGGAGCCGTAGGCGGGAAAAAGATCAATCGAGTCGCGCAGCCGCTGATCGTCCGAGGTGGAGCCATCCCGGTGAGGCTGTAATAGCCGGCCGAGTTGTGATTCTTCATCGTGTGCTGAACGCAGCGAATGACCGTCAACTTGTCGGCCACGTCGGCCATGCGCGGCAGCATCTCGCAGACTTGCAGGCCGGGGACCTTGGTCGAGATCGGCTTGAACGAGCCGCGCACCTCGGCGGGTGCGTGCGGCTTCATGTCGAACGTCTCCTGACCCGGCGGGCCGCCGAACTGATGCAGAAAGATGACGGCCTTGGCGCGCGGCTTGCCGGTCCTTCCGCGCGAAGGAGTTGCGGCAACGAGAGGCCGAACAGGCCGGCACCGCCGATGTGAACGATTTGTCGACGATCGAGCGATGGTTGCTGGCTGAAATCACATCGGCTCCTCAAGTGTCGCGACGGAGCCGTTTGTGGATCCCGTCTGATGTTGCGCCAGTAGCATTTTCAATCGGGCGATTTCCGCGGCCGCTGCTTCGGCACGTTGGCCTTCGGCTTCGGCCCGCTGGTGCTCGGCTTCCGCGGGAATAGGGTCACTTCCCTCGCGATCAAAAAACCGGAGCCAGGTCATTATCCCGGACATATTCGCCATCCCATTTGCCGAGCAACAAGTCCAATTCTCGCAAATCAGTCGACCGTTCTCATCGGGACGAATCGGAATATATCGTCGCTTCTCGATCTGCCAACCCTCGAAAACGCGCGTTTCCGGGTCATCGACGAAATAATTCTTCAGTTCCAGGGTATCGCGATAGACTCAGATTTTCTCCCGTGGTCCTCATCCCGGGTCGTCGGCGATGTCAATTCGATGACTACATCTGGCCGCCGAGGTTCTCGTCCCAAACCGCCCAGCATTCCCGCGTTGGTTGCCGGGTGGTCGCCCACGTAAAAGAAATCCGGACCGCGGAAATCCCGATTCCGTGCCTGATGGGGGCTGAAGTAAATGAACGTGTTGCCGGCGACGTAATAGTCGTCGCGGTCGCGGTAAAGGTACTCGATCTGCTCGATCAGCAGGTTGATGCATTTACGGTGCCAGATCGTTTCCATGGGCTCCCGTCCTCGGTAATGAGTTCGAGTGATTCCAACTCGGCCAGCGCTCGTGCCGCCTGGGCAGCTTCGGCGTCTGGCGATCCACGGTCCCTTCCATCGATCACCTCCGCAGCAAGAACTCTTTCGAGTTCAACAATCCCCATATTACATCTTCCAGCGCCTCGCGTCGGCCCTTCGAGTGGGCCAGATAAGCCGCGAGCTTTTGCGTTTCCTCTGTCGTCGGTCGGCGGCTCAGTGCCGATAAATAGAGTGCCGCAATGATCTCCGTGGCCGATTTTCCCGACCTGAGCATTTCGGCGATTCGATTGTTCGGATCGGTCAACATCTCCTGCAGCATTTCGCCAGTCAGTAGTTGAAATGCCTGCACGAGGCCGACGTTTTCCGACCGCTCGCATTCGCAAGTCAGCAGCCGTTCCGGCTTGCCGAACGCTTGTAAAAATCGCTCCGCCTGTCCGGCTCCCCGTTTTCGACGCGGCTGCGACGGCGCTGCAACCTGGCCGGCTCTCATCCCCCTGGGATAACCGTCGAATTTCGGCGACGAACCGGTCACTTGCGCAACGGCGTCGAGCAGTTGCTCCGCCGGCGAGGGCTCGCACCAAGCCCTTGGAAAAATGCAGATCGTCGTTCGCGTTCGTCGCGGCTGGCAACGAGGATTGTTGATAAGTTCGTGACGTCAAAATCAATCGGACGAGCGCCCGCAAATCGAAGCGGCTTTCCACAAATCGCTGTGCCAGTTCATCGAGGAGCCTTCGTTCACGGCGGGATTGGAAGAGCGGAAGTCGTCGTCGGTTCGACCAGACCCCGGCCGATCAAGTGGAACCAGACGCGATTCACCTGCGCTCGGGCGAAGTACGGGTTGTCCGGCCGCGCGACCCAGTCGGCAAGGATTTGCAATTCGTCCCCTTCGCTCACATGCCGGCGGTGGCCCAACAATCGCGGAGCCATCACATCCTCGGTTCGCGGGTTCTTCAGACCCGAATCACGGCGCATCACGACGATTTGCTCGCCATTGAATTCGTGCTTGTCGAGTTGGTCGCGTCGATTGTTTTCCACGATCCGATAGTCGATGCGCCCGAAGAAGGCCGCGAATTCATGATAGTCGTCCCGCGTCCAGCGATCGAATGGATGATTATGACACTTTGCGCATTGCAATCGGATGCCGAGAAAAACCTGCGCGACTGCTTCGGACCGCAAATACGGATCTCGGAGCGAACGATAGAGATTGGTCGGAGGGTTTTGATAGGTGCTCCCGCGAGCGGCGATGATTTCCCGAGCAAATTCGTTGAGCGGCTTGCCCGCTGCGATCGAATCACGGATCCATTGATGAAAGACGCGAACTCCCTTTCGGTCGAGGGACTTTTCCTCATTGCGAAGCAGGTCGCTCCACTTTTGCGCCCAGAAGTCGGCAAATTCGGGTCGCCGCAAGAGGGCATCAATGAGACGTTCACGCTTGTCCGGGGTCTCGTCGCCAAGAAACGCTTGCACTTCTTCGGGCGTCGGCAAAATGCCCAGCGTGTCCAGGTACACCCGTCGCAAGAACATCGAATCATCGGCCACGGGCGAGGGCGTCAATCGCAAGGACTTCCATTGTGCCGCCAGGTGCTTGTCAACCGGGTTGGCGGATTGTCCATCCGACCAGGTAAAGCTTTCGCGGGCCGGCAGGAACGCGAGCGTGACCGGAACCTGCCGATCCAAATAGCGAACAATTATGTTCAGCTCGCCGTGCCGCAGCTTGGTCATGGTGCCATCAGCAGCGATGTTCACGGTTCCGACCACGGTCGGTTCGAACACCACCAGGTGCGTCAGATTTCGATTCGTTCCATCGGCGAAGTGACCGACCACGTCGATCTTCACCTGTCCGGCTGGTTCGAACAAAATCTTCGAGCGAGGACTGACTGACAAGCCAAGCAGTTTCGGGGGGTTGTCATCGCGACACCCGCCGGCAATCCAATCTCGGAGAATTCGGTACTCCGCCGAATCGACGGGGAATCGGGGCCCGCCTTCGTGCGGAACGCGACCTGTGGCTTTCCGCAAGATCAGGCTCTCGGCCGGTCGCACGGTATCCGTGCGCCGGGCTTGCATGTCCCGAGTGAGCGTCTGAAGATCCATGTCCGGGTTCTCGCCGCGTAAAGACAAGCGGAAGCCACCCTTGCCGTTGAAATTGCCGTGACAAGCTCCCTGATTGCAACCGGCACGCGACAATACGGCCATCACCTCCTGGCGAAATGAAACGGGCGCTGCATGAGCGGAAAGGGCCACGCAAAGCAATAAGAGGAGACTCTGGCCACGCATGTCGATCTCGTACGAACGGCGACTCAGGCGGGATATTGAAAGTATCTCAAAGTGATCGGCATGACGCAACGGGGCCAAAGCAGATTGTCGGTCCCGATTCGAAGTGGCCGCGCGTGGGACTTCTCACTTGCACCGTTGGAATCGCTCTTCACCCGTGTGGGGGCGCCGGGGAAGGCATGGTCCCGTGGCCAGTTTGCCGAGTCATGTTGAGACGCAGAACGATCCCCTGGCAAGCGCCGCACTCAGTTCCAGCACGCGTGGTCACTAGAAACTTGAACTGTCACCGTTTCGCGCGTTGCTTCCCATTCCGGTTGCTGGCCCCCACAACGATGGGCGAAAGGAGGACCGCGAATCGTCCCAGGGCGCTCAAAGCGGAGGCCATTCGTGGTCCATACCTTCACGTTCGATTTGGGCAACCGCGTCGCGGGTAATTCCGAACTTGGCAGCAACTTGCTGCCGCGACTCCGCGACCGAGATTCCCCGGTCCTGAGCTTCGACAATCGCGGCAAAAATCTCCCGTCGGCGATCCTCGGACAGACTGTCGGACAAATCGGACACGGCTCTCCTCCTGATCGGCAACCGGGCGTGCGTTCGGATGAACTTGTCGGCCTTCTATGACAGATTACTGTAGTCGATGCCGATGTTCCGGCCCCCTGAAATGTACTAATTGTTGGAAACTAGCAAGATTTGTCATGTTTTCCGTGGATCGATAGTCAGATTGACGGAATTGCGCGTCCAGTTGATGCTGGGACCGCGGAGTTTCCACTACAATTCCATCCTCCCGCCGACTGAGCCGCCCGGCGCGGTTATTTGGAGAGAATCCGATCGACCCTCATGAAGTTGGTTCCGACAACGCACCCCTTCTCAAGCCGTCGCGCCTGCTCCAAGTGACCACGGCGATCGGGGTCGCTTTGCCTTTTGCAGGTCTGGTCGCCGCAGTGGCGCTCCTGTGGGGATGGGGATTGACTTGGGTCGACGTCGGATTACTGGTCGGCCTTTATCTGCTTACCGGGCTCGGCATCACTGTCGGTTTTCACCGATTGCTAGTACACCGCTCGTTTGAGACTTACACGTTCATCAAGTTCGTGCTCGCCGCCCTCGGCTCGATGGCTGTTCAGGGTGCGGTAATGAAATGGGTGGCCAATCACCGCCGACACCACCAGCACAGTGACACCGAAGCCGACCCGCATTCGCCGCACCGCTACGGGCGCGGAGTCCTGGCTTGGCTGAGAGGCTTTTGGCATGCGCACATTGGTTGGGTATTCCTTCCAGAACCGCCCCGCTTATCGCGCTACGTTTCGGATTTGCACCGGAGTCGGACTCTGATTGCAGTCGACAAGCTCTTTCTGGGCTGGGTCGGGTTGGGGCTATTGATACCGGCGGTCCTGGGCGGATGGTTGACGGAATCGTGGATCGGCGTTGTTCGTGGGCTATTGTGGGGCGGCCTCGTGCGCGTCTTCTTCGTGCACCATGTGACTTGGAGTGTGAATTCGATCGGACATCTCTGGGGCTCACGTCCGCACGACTCCAACGATCAAAGTCGAAATAACTATATCCTTGGCATCCTGGCTTTCGGCGAAGGCTGGCACAACAGTCACCATGCGTTTCCCACGTCCGCTCACCATGGTCTCAAGTGGTGGCAACCGGACCTCAGCTATTTCGTCATTCGTCTCCTTGCCATCCTCGGTCTCGCCTGGAACGTGCGCTTGCCGCCGAAGGGAAGCCTATCCCGCGTTACGCACCCGGATGACATCGGGGGCAACTCAGAGAACAAGGCAATTGTCTGTTAACCCGCAGTTCTCGCTGCTAATAGCAACTACCGCCAGCGTCCTAGTTTGTTGACCGCAGCGATACCTAAGCGTCGCGTCGTAGGAAAGATACGCCCGACAGGAGTCGAACCTGTAACCTACGGTTCCGAAGACCGTTGCTCTATCCAGTTGAGCTACGGGCGCGTGTTGGAATTCTACGGATGGACTGCCAGCGTTGACAGGGCGGTCTGAAACGCCAATGGGCGGACCGGTTGGGACCGCCCATTGCGAGTTCGATGGGGACTTTACTTCTCCAATTCCGCCAGCCCGCCGTTGTCGCGCTTGTAGAGCGGCAGGTGGCGATAGTAAACCTCCAACGTCAGCAACGCCAGGCAGGTCGTCCCCAGTTTGCCGCATTGTGAACCAATGTGTCCTTGATCGCGCGGCCAACTGCCGCGCTTATTCTCATCTCCGCCTTTGTTCTGAAGATCGATGAGCATGTCGCGCATTCTTGGGATTCCAGAACTTGTGCCATTCGGGACCTTCGAAGAAATGCACCACCTGCGTCGCGTAATAGTAGTAGTACATGTCGAAGTTGTTCTTCTGCGGCGGCTGCGCTTGCTTGAGATAGTCCACCCCTCGAGCAAACGCCGGATGCCGCGGACTCATTTCCTTCATGTAGTACCGGCTCAAGAGACCGACTGCCGAAAGCGTCGGCGTTCCCCCCTTGGCCCGATAGCCATACTTCGAGCCCGAATCCGATGAGACGCTTTCCAGGAACTGGTTCGCGTTCTTGTAGACCTTGTCGGCATCGAACTTGATCTCCGCCAGCTTGCGCCGACGCCAATGCTTGAATCTGCCAACCGACGATCGAGGTGTCGCCTTCGCTCGGGGCCGGGCCAGTGTAGCCCCAGCATCCATTGCGGCCTTGGGCGGCGACGGTGTAGCCGACCGCCATGGTGGCCTTGGCTTTGATGGCGGGATCCTTGGTCATGCCGGCCGCTTCGCAGAGGGCGACCGTGGCGATGGCGTGCGAATAATTGCTAACGGTGCCGACGAATGACCCGCCGGAGCCCATCTTGCCGGTGAGCCAGGCGAGTCCGCGGCGGACGGTTTCCTTGTATTTGGTGCCGTACTTGTGCGTCTCGCCGGCGGCGAGGAAGGGCAGAAGAGCCATGCCGGTCGCGGCAATCTTATCCTTGCTGACGCCATCGAATTCCCATGAGCCGTCCTTGAGTTGCTTGCGGGCCAGCCAGGCGAGCCCACGAGCGACGGCGGCTTCGGACTCCGTGTTGCCGCCGCCCGACTTGAGCAACTTATCCCGGGTTGCGCCGCTACGACCCACCATGCCGGGGGTTGTGAATGCTGCACCACCCCCGCCGACACCAGGGGCAATTAGACCGGTTGGGCTCAAATCCGAGGGCGAACCGGCGCCGAGGTCCTGGGTCAGACCTGCAATGGCGGTCTGCGGTGCAGTGTCATTGGGTTGATCGGGCAGGCCAACCGCCTCCTCCGTCGCGGGTGCATCGACGTTGACGTTCTCTTCGCGCTGAGCATCCGTGGCCGCGGCCAAATCGGGATCAAACCCGACCTCTTCGTTGGTCAGGTTTTTCTCGTCGTCCTTCGGCTCGTCCACTTGGGTCGTGGTCAAGTCATTCGTATTCGCTGCCACCACGGGCGGACCGGCGAAAAAGATCACCAGAGAGCCGATCACGACCACGTGAATCGCGCCGCTAATCACCAGCGCGGGAATGAACCGGTTCAAGACGCGTGCGGCCACGTCCTCCTCGGCAACCTCGACCTGGCGAATGACCGGAGCACCCTTCGCGGGCTTGTTGTTTTCGAGCACTTCGTCTTTGGCTGCCACGGTGAACTCCCTCACTGGGGAAAGGATTGATCCGTTAATCGGTTCGCCGGACCAGCAAGGTCCGGAATCTCATCGAACGTAGCCTGGTCTTCGATTCGCTGTCGAGCTTCCGACCGGACATGCCGATCGCCCTTGCGGAACCAGATCGCGATCAAAACGGCCACAACACAAATCGTCCCGATCCCGGTGATCAGACCAATTAGCGTCGCCGTGCTGTAGGTCGGCGGCGCTGGTTCCTGATCCGGAATCAATTCCACCGTCTTGCCGAGGAACAACGGTGCTCGTTCCCATTGCCGTTTTTCCGGATCGTCCGGGTCGCCCTTCTTATGCCGACTTTCGTAGTGCCAAAGCTTGAAGTAGTAGGCATCGAACGAAACCCATTGGTTCTGATCTTCGCCTAATCGCAAACCCTCGGGCAACTCCGAGACGACCACGCAAAATAGCTTGCTCGATCCTTTCGGCCAAACCCACACTTCATAGAGCTTGTCAATTTCCGCCAGGTCCTTCAACTCTTCGGAGGGCGGTTTCATCGCCTGGACGAGCGCCACCTTGCCTTCAAAGTGCAATAACTCGCGCAAATAGTCCTGGCGAATCTGCCGGTACAGGTTTTCGACCGGCGTCTGTTTGATCGAATACTTCCTCATCCGTTCGATGGGCTGACGTTTGGCAAAATCGAGGACGTACTCATATGCCTTTTGCTCTCGATAACCGGCATTGAGCCGAGGGACGTTCGTGATCTTGTTTCCCCGATAGATGAATGGGGCATCGTCTTCGACAAACGCAAAATCGGGGAACTTCTTATCGAGCTTGACCAGTTCCTCCTCCGGCACTATGGGAGGGGGCACATCTTTTGGTCGGGGCGTTTGACCGGGTTCATCGGCACAGGCAGCGGACAGAGCCAAACAAACAAGAAGGCCGGAAACGGCGGCAATCGCCCGCGTTTTGATTGAGCAACAAGATTGGATGGAATGCGATTGCATCTCTCAATCAAAGTATACCGTTGGGACGTGCGCCCAAGCTAGAAAGTTCCCGGTAGTGGACAAAAACTGCCCTCTGATTTCACCGGAGCGAGAACTTATTTGCACTCAGAGTCACAGCTGCCGGCCGATTTGCACCTCGCCCTGGCCCCTTCGTTCCGCGGATATTAGAGCGCCCCCCCGTTTATCACTCTCCATCCTATCCCTGACTTTTTCGCATGGGCATTAGATTGACAGATTCGTAGCCGGCCTTTTTGCAGAGGTCCATGATCTCAATCAAGCGGGCATAACTCAAATCATTCGACGCCTCGATCGTGATCGATACCCCTTCGGCGCCGCGGCCGGCGGGCTTGGGGATCGCCTGCAATTGCCCGAGCAGATCCGAAAACGTCTTGATGTTCTCCGAATTGACGGTCGGTCCTTTCAGTCCGAGCAACGCCACGTCGCCGCTCGAACCCGCGTAAACGGTAATTGTGTATTCGTCCTTCTGTGGTTCCGGAGGCAACGGTTCCAAAGGGGGCGGCGACTCGGTCGCATCCACCTTGGGCAGGTTGATGGCAAGCTGCCCCTCGGTCGGCATCGGATGGTAGGTGAGAATGAAAAAGCTCAGGAGCTGGAACGACATGTCCAGCATCGGCGTAATCGGCACCGCAATTTCAAGTGGCGATTCTTCTCTTCTCTTGCGTGCCACGACAGTCACCTCACCATTTTGCGATGGATCTTTTAAACATCGATTGTCCGTTACGGCTGCTCCGCCACCTGGGCGCGAAGTTGCAGTTTCTTGAACCCGGCCGCCTTGATGGCCATCATCGTTCGGTGAATATGCATGAACCGGGCGTCCCGATCGGCTCGGATAATCACCGTCACTTCTTCTTTCGCCTTCGCCGCGCCCAAAGTGTGGTTCTTGGCTGCTTGCTCCAGGTAGAACTTGATCTCGTCTTGCGACGTTTTCGGCTCGCCAATCGGCACCAGCACCCGTCCATTCTTGTCGACGTTCAGATACATGAAATTGACGTCCCGGGCGGTCAATGGCTTGGCCTGCGTCGCGATGGGCAGCTTGATCTTGTCGCTCAATTCGTCCATTACGAAGTTGGCGACGAGCATGAAGAACATGACCATCTGCAGGACCAAGTCGAGCAACGGAGTCAGATTCGGCTCCGAGCTTTGCTGCCCGTGTCCACCGCCCGCACTGGAACCATGACTCATGACATGAACCTCGAACCCCTCATCTCTTCTACGGGCTCAACCAACGAACTGTTCCCGGAATGGCGGACGCGTCGCTTTCGGTGCGATGGCGATTGGCTCGCCGTGATCTAATTCGGCGGCGGAGTTGCCACGTTGCCGCGGCCCGGAGGCGGCGGGGGCGGTGTTGCCGATGCCATCGTTGTGGCCGGCGGCGGACCGCCTGCCTTCTTCGAGTTGTGGTACATCTGCGTCAAAAGATCATCCGCGATGTGGCCCGTGTCCATGGACACCTTCACGATCCGATTCCGGAAGAACGCATTGAAGAAGATGGCCGGCACGGCGATCGCGATTCCGATGAACGTGATCGACAGAGCCTTCGCAATGCCCTGCGACAAATGCGCCGGATTTGGGGCCGAGCCCGCGCCCAACGCCATGAACGATTGAATCATGCCAAGCACGGTGCCGACCAGACCGATGAGTGGCCCCAGCGAGCCGATGACCGCCGTGTAGTTGTTGAGTTGCTCCTTGCTGGCGCGAATGCTCTCGAGCATGTTCATCGCCGCGTCGCGAGCGTCCTCGAGACCGTATTGCAGCCGGCTCATTCCCGCCGTCAGCACTCGCCCCAAGAACGACGTGTCGTTGCGAGCCATTTCAAACGCTTCCTTGAAACGGCGCTTGTTGACCGTATCGATGAACTCATCGACGAACCCGGGTGGGATGGCGACGCTCATTCGCAGGTCGAGCGCCAACAGGACGCAAAGAGCGACCAGGGCGATCGACGGAATGCCCAATGCAAATGCGAACACCCAGCCCGCGGATTCGATGATGTGGACAAACAGGCTCTTTTGCGGCGGCGCCGTCGGTTCCCCCCCGGTCTCCTGCGCCAACGCCGGATCGGCGAACATCAGGACATAGGCGAATGCGGACAGGGCAAGAAAGACGGGTACCCAGCGGCGAACAGACAACTTGGACGGCATAATTGCACTCAAGAAGGAGGCGACTTGGCTGACAAGGGCGGCGAGAGTGTACGTCGTGAGAGCGAAAGACCCGTGATCCCGCAAGTTTGGGTAAAGTATGCAACATTCCGGGGCAAGCAAGTAGAGGATTTTTCCGATTTGTTCGCCAATTTCCTTGCATTGCCGCAATACTTGGCATGGTCCTCTTCTCGTCGCATTGCCTTCTCGGAAATGAACGCAAATTCACCTCGAAGATGGATGCGCGACTTCACCCCCGTTTCGACCGTACCAAGCAATTGACTCGTTGGACGAATACCGTCGCGACGAAGTTCCCGCAATTGTTTTTGTCGCATAGGCCTCCCGGCCTGTGAGTTCGCACAGGCCGGGAGGCCTATGTCACGAGAACCAGGACACTGCCGATACAGCCCCGCATTCTGCGGCATATCGGGCGGACTGGCCGCCATTGAAATCCAAGCGAACCTTGAGGCGGGATGTATGTCCACCTATACCACGATTGCTAAAACCTCCTCAACGCCATCATACCTACTCCGGAAAGAGTCCAGTCATGACGCGGGGTGAGCAGTTCGCCGGTCTGACCGTTGCCCTGGTGACGCCGTTCCAGAATGGCGAGATCGACTTCGCCGAATTGCTGAACCTCGTCGATTGGCACATCGAGCAGGGGACCGATTGCCTGGCGCCCGTCGGCACGACTGGCGAATCGCCGACACTCGATCACGAGGAGCACGAACGCGTAATCGCCGCCGTCATCGAACGGTCACGTGGCCGCATCAAGGTGATGCCGGGCACCGGCTCCAATTCCACGAAGGAAGCGATCCGCCTGACTAAGTTCGCCAAGCGTACCGGCGCCGACGGCGCTCTGGTTGTTGGCCCCTATTACAACAAGCCAACCCAGGAAGGGTATTTCCGCCACTTCGCCGCTGTCGCCGAGGCCGTGGATATTCCGCAGGTGCTGTACAACATCCCCGGCCGCACGGGTTCCAACATCCTGCCCGAGACGATTGCCCGCATTGCCGAAAAGTGCCCGCAATTGGTTGCCGTCAAGGAAGCGACCGGTTCGCTCGATCAAGCGTCGCAGGTGGCGGCGCTCTGCGACGTGACGATCCTTTCCGGTGACGACTCGCTAACGCTGCCGCTGATGAGCATCGGCGGTCGGGGGGTGATTTCCGTGGTCGGCAACATTGTGCCCCGCGACATGAAAGCGCTCGTGAAAGCCTTCGACGCCGGCAACATCACCGAAGCCCAGCGCTGGCATCGCAAGCTATTCCCCCTCTGCCGCGACATGCTAAGCGTGGCAACGAACCCGATCCCCCTCAAGGCAGCCATGGCGATGCTCGGCCGCGGCACGGGGGAAATGCGGTTGCCCATGTGTCCGCTCGACGATGCGGGACGAGAGAAAGTGCGAAAGACGCTGGCGGCGTATGGATTGCTATGACAACTCTTCGCCGCGGAGACTGGTATGGCTGGAATCCGCATTCGCGAACTACTGACGTTGGCCGCTGTCGCATGTGGCGGCATTACTTCGGCGCTGACCGGCGCTGACCCATTACGTTCCACGCCGAAAGTTGATCTGTACGGCGACCCACTACCCGACGGCGCGATCGCGCGCTTAGGCTCGATTCGCTTTCGTCATGCGGGGCTGTCTGATTTGGCGTGGCTGCCCGACGGCAAGTCGATCGCAACGGTCGGCGATGATCGAGTGGTTCGCACTTGGGAATTCAAATCTGGTCGCCAAATCAAGGCGGTCCCCCTGAAGATCACGACGGGCTATTTATTCACAATTTCCGCCGATGGTAAGTTCGCAGCAGCGTGCAGCAAGCATGACACCAGAGTCTTCGACACAGCGACTGGATCAGTGCTTGCAATTCTCGCCGACAAACAGTCCCAGGCGGATCAGCTTGGGTTCTCACCCGATGGCAAGTTGCTCTTCGTTGCCAAAAACGACTACGAGATTAGCGTCTGGGATTGGCACGCCGCCGAGGAAATCGTTCTGCCTGTAGGGCGCCCGGACTTTATCCCGTTTGGTATTCCAGACCGTACGAAGCACGGCTGCTTTTCTTCGGATGGAAAGCTCTTCGTCGCCGGAAACCGCTCTGCACGACGACTTACTGTGTTCGACACAGGGACGTGGAAGAAGAAGCTTCAACTTGGACGCGAAGCGACAACTTCCACATTCACACCGGACGGTAAGCGATTGGTCGTCAGCGCACGAGACGGCGTCAAAGGCGAACCTGACGTGGGCATTTATTTATTCGACATAGCGACCGGGAAAGAACTCAATCACTGGCCCACGGACACCAACGAAGAGCTTAATTCACTCGCGGTCTCGCCGGACGGCAAGATCCTCGCGTGCGGTGCGAACGACCGAACCTGCCTTGTCGACCTTTCGACAGGCAAGTGGCTGCGCACTCTAGCCGTTCGGCAGTCGGGCCTGAATCCCTTTGGGCGGCCGTGGTGCCTCGCGTTTTCGCCTGACAGCAAGACGCTTGCCGGGAGTGAGGCCAATACGCACGTGCGTTTCTGGGACATTACGACAGGCAAAGCGCATTTCGAACTCCCTGGAGAATTCAGCGATAAGTACCAAGCGAAGGCGGTCAGCCCGGACGGCCTTCGTTTAGCAACTGCATCGTTAACCGACCGTAGCATCTGCGTTTGGGACACATTGTCCGGCAAATGCATCGCGCATTTGCCGCTCAATCGCGCCGGCAAGCCTACCTTCTTTGCGGGAGTCCGACGTACCTGTAACTTAGCGTTCTCGGCCGACGGACGAACTCTCGCCGCAGGGTCTGATCCTGTCGCGTTCCAGGAGTGGAATCTCGCGACCGGGAAGACAACACGCTATTCACAAATTGAGAGAATCGAGCCAGACGAGTTCCGGTTGCCAACCAAATTCGTAGTCCGCGTTTCGGCGGATAGGCAAAGACTGTTCACATTGGGTGATCAGAATCAATTAGTGATCTGGGACGTGAACAGAGGGAAGGTCTTGCGCCAACGCACATTCGACGACGTCTGGAGTCTTGAGCGGCCGCAATTTGCTTGGTCAGTCGACGATCGAACGCTCGCTTTGGGACTCGAAACTGGCGTAGCACTTATCGACCTGGACACGGCCGTCGTGCGTGCCCAACTAAAAGGAACACGATTGGGCATGACCGTGGCCATGTCGCCAGATGGCCGACTGGTAGCGGCCACGCGCTCAACCCCCAAGACGGATGCGGAGACAATTGGCGTTTACGAAGTCGCCACGGCCAAGCTCGTCGCGAACGTTGTCGCTCGCGGCGAATTCGCCGTCGCGAGCGACAACCGAACGCTGTTCACTGTGGGCCTCAGGCAGCTTCGCGCATGGGACTTGTCGACAGGCAAGGAAGTGGCCCGGCGACCGATCCCCGATACACGAACAGGCAGTTCTCAAATCACGGTCACGGATTTGGTGCCGCTCGCGGGCAAACGCCTCTTCACATCGCTTGCCAACGGGACTGGCTTGGTCTGGGATTTTGTCCCCGCCCCGGCGATCGGCGGACGTCCCCATGACAAGCAACTCACTGCGGTGTGGGATGATCTTTGCAACGCTGACGCGGGGCGAGCTTTTAGCGCCGTTTGGAAGTTGTCCGACTTTTCGCCGAGCGCGGTCGTCCCTTTTTTGGCAAAGCGCCTTCGACCCGAATCGGCTCCCGACCCCGCCAAGCTGCGAGGACTTATTGCCGACCTGAACAGCGATACGTTCCGCGTTCGTGAAAAGGCGACCAAGGAGCTATTACGGCTCGGCCACCTGGCCGTTCCGGCGCTCCAAAAAGCTCTGGAAGGCCGACTCTCTTCCGAGTCGAGGCAACGGATCGAACAGATCCTGATCCACAAGACCGACATCGCGAGCCGCCCGGACCTTCTCCGACGGCTGCGAGCCATGCAAATCCTGGAACGAATCGGGACCAAGGACGCCCGGGCGATTCTTTCGAAACTGGCGGACGGTCTGCCGCTCGCTCCCGAAACGGGGGAAGCGAAAGCGGCGCTCGCCCGCATCTCGCCTTGACCCACGGACCACTCCGCGGTATCGGCCCAGTGGAATGGGTTATCTCTGGGTTCATTCTGCAGTTCGCCAAGGGTGGCGAGGGGGATGCGGTGGCTCGATCGATCGCTCGCACGGTCTTCGGTGTTGCAACCGTTGCCGCATTCGGCCTGACCGGTTGTGCCGGCACCTACGACCTGATCACCAGTCAACGCTTCAAGGAACGTCCGTTCCATACGCTCTTTACGTCCGAAGATCCCATCAAGGTCCTCGAAACCGACCAGGCGGGCGACGATCGCGTTCGGGCGATGAAGAAATTGGAAGAGCCACGCGAACACGGCGGATCGACCGATCAGCAAGATCGGGTGATCGCGATTCTCGAGCAGTCAGCGACAACCGAACAGCGGCCGTTATGCCGGCTCGCGGCCATTGAAGCGTTGTCGCGCTTCAAAGACCCGCGAGTTGGGCCAATACTGTTGAAGGCCTACAACAATTCGGCTTATGACGCGCCGGCCGCCGAGATCAAGGGATCAGCCGTATCGCCGGCCGCGGTGAACGGACTGGCTATTAAGAACGCCATCTCGCAATTCACGCCGGATACCGTTACGAGCATTCAGTGCATGACAATCGATGGGTTGGGTCGCCGACGTAATCCGGAGGGATTGAAGCTGCTGATCCAAATCGCCTTGGCGCCGGCCCAGCGGCCGAAGCCGAGTGGCATCCAACCGGCGAGCGCTCTGCTGGGTCTGGACGCCGCCACCAATCCAAGCGAACCGGATCGAACCGCCGTCCGCTTGGCGGCAATTCGTGCGCTCGGCAATTACGAACATAATGCCGAAGCTGCCCAGGCGCTCGTGAACGTGCTGAAGACCGACAAGGACGTCGCTGTTCGCGGACGTACGCACGAATCGCTAATGAAGATCACCGGCCAGGATCTGCCGCCCGATGGCCAGGCATGGGCGAATTGGGTCGAGCACGCGACACGAAAGAAATAGTCAACTGACGCTCGCTTGCTTTCGTTTCAATTCATTGCACGCGGTCGGCGTGAAACGAAAATGCTGTGTGTGAAATGCACGAAGTGAATTCGTCCGTTGCGGTCGACAAATAGCGGCCGAAGCCGGGCCGCCACAATGGTCCAAAATCCTGCCACAAACGGCTCGACGGGCGCTTTTCGGCAAGGTTTGGGCTAACTTCGGCCCATTTTGGGTAAGTTTGAGTCTTAGCCACGCTCAAGTCGCAGACCTTTCGGCACCAACACCCGCTCGGCAATTTCAAAGAGCCCCTGAGCGATGAGGGCCATCGCCGCCGCCGGGATCGCGCCAAACAAGATCTCGCGATGATCGTTCATCTGCAACCCGGTCTGGATCGGCTGCCCGTACCCGCCGGCGCCGATCAATGCACCCAACGTTGCTGTCCCAATCGTGATGACTGCCGACGTCTTGATGCCCGTGAGAATCGATCGCGAAGCCAACGGCAGATCGATTCGCCAGAGGCGGTACATCGACGACAGGCCCAACGCCTCCGCCGATTCCGCGATTGAAGGGGGTATTCCCCGTAAGCCCGCCGCGGTGTTCGCCAGAATCGGAAGCAGGCCATACAGAAACAGCGCCACGATCGCCGGCAGCGTGCCCGTCTTCAGAATCGGAATCATGAATACCAATAAGGCGAGCGACGGGATGGTCTGAATGATCCCCGCCCCTCCCACGAGCAAACGTCCCAGCGCCGGCCGACGAGCGGCCAGGATGCCGAGTGGGAGCGCAACGAAGATGGACGCGGCGAGGGCGATGCCGACGAGCGTAAGGTGTTCCCACGTCAGGCGCAGTAAGCGATGCGAATTCGATTCGATCGCTGCTGTCGCGTGCAGCCCGAACTCGCTATTGACGAAGTCGGCGGCAATCTCGGCGGGCGGAACCTTGTCTTGTGCCTGGCCATTCATCGCGATCATTTTCTCGGCGGTGATCCGTCCTTCCAGTCGCTTGATCGCTTCAATCGCCTTCGGAGAAATACTCAGTCGATAGACGAAGACCGCTTGGTATTGCGGAAAGAAGTTCCGATCGTCATCGAGCACGACGAGATCGAATCGACGAATCTCCGCGTCGGTCGTGTATAACTCGGTGACATCGATCGAGCCATCGTTGATCGCTTCATATGCGAGCCGATGGTCCATGCCGTTTACGTTCCCTTGCGGGAGGCCATAGCGATCCTTGAGCCCGGGCCAGCCGTCTTCGCGCTTGAGGAACTCGTTGCTGAAGCCGAACCGCAACTCGGGATGTTTCTGCAAATCGGAAATCGCGCGAACGCCAAGCTCCTGCGCTCGACTTCGCTTCATTCCCAGGGCGTAGTTGTTGGCGAAGCCGAGTGGCTTGGTCATGCCAATCCCGTGCTTCGCCAGTTCGACTTGCAATGACTCTTGACCGCGAATGCCTTTGCCAGCGAAAATCTGCTCCGTGAGGGTGCCCGTATATTCGGGATAGACATCGAGCGAATCGGCCAACAACGCGTCCCAGACGAAACGGGTCCCGCCCAAGCGAGTCTTCATCTCGACCGACTGGCCTGCCTCGCGAACAAGATGGGCAGCGATCTCTGCCAGAACGGTTGTCTCCGTGTCGGACTTCGAGCCGATCCGGATCGGTTGGGCCGAGAGTGGCGCCGCGACAGCGAGCGCCAGAGCGATTGAAATTGACAGGCGAGCGGAGCGGCGTAAGCCACCCGATGTCATCGCTATCGGGCGGCTTACGCCGCTCCGCTCGCCCGCAAAAGAGTTCATGCTCCTGCCTCCCGCAGGGCCTCGAGAGGTTCCCGCTGGGCTTGAACAAATGCCTTGACGAAGGACGTCGCCGGTTGTTGAACGAAATCGCGCATCGTTCCCCGCTGCTCGATTCGGCCGCCAGCAAGCAGGACAATCTCCTCCGCGAAATAGGCTGCCTCCGCCAGATCGTGCGTCACGAGCACGACCGTCTTGTGCAAGTCGCGGAAAATCGTCCGCAGGTCCGCTTGCAATTGCGATCGCGTAATGGGATCGAGCGCGCCCAGTGGTTCGTCCATGAGCAGGACAACTGGATCGAGCATCAGGGCTCGCATCAGCCCGACCCGTTGTCGCTGCCCTCCGGAAAGCTCGGCCGGATACCGTTCGAGTGCATCCAAGGGCAGTCGGGCGAGGCCGCTGAGTTCCGCCAGCCTCTTTTGAATTCGGCCGCTGTCCCAGCCGAGGTGGCGGGCGAGCAGCGAAATATTCCGGGCCGCGGTCAAATGCGGAAACAACCCAGCGTCCTGGACGACGTAGCCCATGCGATGGCGAAGTTGCCGGGCATTCGCGGTGGTCAAGCGCTCGCTGTCGAATGAAACCTCGCCGGACTCGGGCCATATCAGCCCGTTGAGCACGCGTAACAAGGTCGACTTGCCGCCACCGCTGGGACCGAGGAGGACGGTGGTGCGCCCGCTTGCCACCCGGAGTGATACGCCATCGAGCACGCGATTGGCGCCGAACGATTTTGTAATATCGCGGGCTTCGATCATGCACACGTTGTACGACACCGACCGGGAAGTGCGCAAGGCGACGCGATAACATTCGTTACCAATGACGATCGAGCCTGACTTGCCCTTGGACCCTCTGAAAAGGTAAGATATTGTCCGTTCCCTTGTGACACGGAGTCCCGCATGTCCAGCCCCGCCGAACCGGTTCGCACGCGCTCGACCTGGCTGCCCATTGTTCTCGGCGTTGCCCTCGCCGCTGGATTCGGCGCCGCCCTCGCGTTTTTCAATCAGCACCCGGTTGGAGAAGTGGCACAAGCGGACGAAAAAGACCCGCCGCCTAAATCCAAGGATGGCCGCGAAGGTCTTCCCCCCACTTCGGACAAAGCCCCAGAATTGGATGGCGGTGTCGCCTGGCTTAACACCGGCAAGCCCATCAAACTCAAGGACCTGCGCGGCAAAGTTGTCCTCCTCGACTTCTGGACTCTCTGCTGCATCAATTGCATCCACGTTTTTCCCGACCTCGCCAAGCTCGAAAAGAAATATGCCAATGAACTGGTCGTGATCGGAGTGCATTCCGCCAAGTTTGAAAACGAAAGGAATTCCGAATCGATTCGCAAGGCGATCTTGCGGTATGGCTTACGCCATCCCGTGGTCAACGATGCCGACCAGAAGATCTGGGATCGATACGAATGTCAGTCTTGGCCCACGCTGGTGCTCATCGGTCCGGACGGCAGCATTATCGGCCGAGGGAGCGGCGAAGGCCTATACGAAGCTGCTCGACATGCGAATCAGCAAGACGATTGCAGAGGCCAAGAAGCAAGGCATCTTGAACGAGAAGCCGATTCGATTCGACACCGCACAATTTCGCGACAAGGTCGATTCGCCCCTCTACTTTCCCGGCAAAGTGCTGGCCGACGCGAAAAGCGATCGCCTCTTCATTGCCGACAGCACGAACTATCGGATCGTTATCACCGACCTCAAGGGGAACAAGATTGCCATCGCCGGGACGGGTCTGCCCGGTCGGAAGGATGGCTCATTTGCCGAGGCTCAGTTCGACGATCCTCAGGGAATGGCTCTCAACGGCGACTTGCTCTATGTTGCCGATCGCAAGAACCATCTCATTCGCGAGCTGGACTTGAAGGCGAAAACGGTCAAGACCATTGCCGGCACCGGCCAGCAAGAGCGCGATCGCGATGAAGGCGGCCCCGCTCTGGAACGCGGCCTCAATAGTCCATGGGACTTGTATCTGACCGGCAATCGACTCTTCATTGCCATGGCGGGCCATCATCAAATCTGGACGCTCGATTTGAAAGACAAACAGCTCAGTCGGTTTGCCGGCGATGGCCGCGAGAACATCAAGGATGGGCCACATGAAATCGCTCGATTCGCTCAGCCCAGCGGACTCACGAGTGACGGCAAGTACCTTTATGTAGCCGACTGTGAAGTGAGTGCTGTTCGCAAAGTGCCGATGGATGGACAGGGACGTGTCGTTACGCTCGTTGGTCGCGGCCTCTTTGAGTTCGGCGATCAGGATGGGCCCGGTCGCGTTGAAGATCCGATCGATCGTGACAAGGAAGCCAAGCTGCAACACGACATTGGCGTGCAATATGTAGACGGCAAGGTCTATGTCGCCGATACCTACAACTCGAAAATCAAGGTCATCGACCTCAAAGACGGGACCGTGTCTACATTTCTGGGCGGCGGCAAGAACGACAAGACGCGTCTGTTCAACGAGCCAGCGGGACTGAGTTACGCCAACGGGAAGCTTTATGTGGCGGACACGAATGCTCATCGCATTCGCGTCATCGACCTAAAAACCAAGGCGCTGTCCACGCTCGAGCTGAAGGGTGTCGATGCGGTGGTGGTCAAGGGAGAGAAGAAGTAGCGCATCCATGCGAACGGCTCAGCAAGAAGGATACCTATGAACCGGATTCGACTGGCAGTTCCCGTGCTTCTCGCATTTGCGGCCCTGGCGCCGGCGGAGTCGCCCAAAGTCAAGAACGCCATCAAGAAGGTCGAGGCAGTCTTCGAACCAGCCTCGGCCAAGCCGGGACAGACCGTCGCACTCAAGATCATCGTGCAACTCGCGGATGGGTACCACACCTACCCGGTGGTTCAGCCGTCGCCGGAAGCGAAATATTCGGCGAATTCCATTGTGTTTCCGAAGGACGGTCCGGTGGTTTTCGTCGGTCAAACGGCGGACCCCGTCCATCCGAAAATGCAGAAGATCGAAGACTACGAGTTGCTCATCTATCCCGGCGGCGGTACTTGGATCCGCAATGCCGTCATCCCACCAACGGCCAAGCCGGGGCCAGGCCGCGCGAAGGTCAAGTTCAAACTGCTTGTATGCGACGAGAACAATTGCTTCCCGCCAAAGACCTATGAACTGGAGGCGAAGTTGAATGTGCTCGAGGGGCCCGCCGTAACGGTCGAACCGAAATACAAATCGGAGGTGGAAAAGGCCAGCAAGAGGTGATCTCCTTTTCGAGCGGGCCGAACGCTATCGTTCTCCATCCGTTTCATCAATCGTCGTCTGGCGATCGAGAGCAATTGCCAGAGTGGCCATTTTGGTTCGGAGCGTGGTACGGCTGATTCCCAATGCCCGAGCGGTCTGCGACAAGTTAAAATTCGTCTGGGTGAGCGCTTCGAGTATCAGTAGCCGTTCCACGCGGGCAAGCACTTCGGCATGCAAGTCCGTGGCGCCGGCGGCAAGTCGAGCGCGGATGAAACCCGCCAGCCCCGCCATCTCGTCCCCGGCCAATGCCGCGAGCGCCGACTCGCCGCGAATTGCGGCAGGCAAATACTCGGGTCTCAAACTCGGGCCGGCCGCATTTAGAATCGCCTGTTTGAGCGCACTCTGGAGTTCCCGCACGTTGCCCGGCCAGGGATAGCGGGAGAGCAAACTCAACGTGTCCGCGGGCAACTCGTGAATGTCCTTGCCCAGTTCCCGCGCGAAGCGCTTGATCAAGTAGCTCGCGAGAAGCGCCAAGTCATCCCCGCGCTCGCGTAATGGAGGCAGGCGAATCGTGAAGACATTGAGCCGGTAATACAAATCCTGCCGAAATCGGCCCGCCGCTACCATTGCCTCCAAATCGCGATTCGTGGCCGCGATGACGCGGACATCCGTCCGGACTTGCTCGCTTCCGCCGACCCGTTCGAAGGTCTGATCCTGGAGGACGCGCAGGACTTTTGCTTGTGTGAGCGGAGTCATATCGCCAATTTCATCGAGAAAGATCGTCCCGCCGTCGCATTGCTCGAACTTGCCAACGCGCTTGCGATCGGCTCCCGTGAACGAACCTTTTTCATGACCGAACAATTCGCTTTCCAAGAGGCTTTCGGGAATGGCGGCGCAATTCACCGCCAAAAAGGGCTTATCCGCCCGATGGCTGTAGTGGTAAAGCGCGCGTGCGACCATTTCTTTGCCGGTGCCGCTCTCGCCCAAAATTAAGACGGTCACATCCTGAGGCGCGACGCGGCCAATGGACTTGTACACCTCTTGCATCGGCGGGCTATTCCCGATCAGCACCTCCGCTCCCTCGGCTTCGACGCCCGCCGCCGGCAATTTCGCCGGCACGCGCATGAGGCGACTGATCTCGAACGCTCGGGAAATCAGATCGCGCAGGGCGATCGGGTCAAGCGGCTTGAGAACGTACTCGAATGCTCCGAGCCGCATGGCCTCGATTGCCGTTTCGGCGGTGCCGTAACCGGTCACGAGAACCACCGGGATTTTCGCGTCGATTTCATGCATCTGACGGAACGTGTCGAGCCCGGAAGCATCCGGCAGGCGAACGTCGAGAACGGCCACGTCGGGGCGGTCATTGCGGAACAACTCCACGCCCTCGGCCGCCGATTCAGCCGTCAACACGCGAACCTGTCCTTTCGGGAAGAGCAAGCGAAAGCAATCGAGAGTGAGCGGTTCGTCGTCAATGACAAGAAGCGTGGCCATGCGAAGCCTTTCTAGGGAGCGGTCAGGCGGGCTGTTGCACGAGCGGGGCGAGCGCGGCGATCAGTTGTTCGGCCGTGTACGGTTTGGCCAGGAACGCAATTCGGTGATCACGCGTCGCGGCAGTGAGACCGGCCGGCAAACGGAGACCGCTGGTGAGCAGAACGCGGCAATTCGGGTCCTCCGCACGCAGTTTCGCCAGCGTCGCGGCGCCATCGAGTCCAGGCATCATCACGTCCAAAACAATTGCCGCCACTTCGCCCCGAACTTGCCGAAACTCGTCGATCGCCGAAAACCCGTCGCGGGCGGTGGCGACCCGACATCCCGCCGACTTCAAAGCGACCTGTGCGGCGTGAAGAATCGACAATTCGTCATCGACCACGAGAATCAGCTTGTTTTCTCCTGCAAAGTCCTCGCCGGTTACAGGCGTCGCGGGTACACTCTCCGCTTTGGCCGCCGCGGTGATGGGCCAATACACCTCGAATGAGGTGCCCACGCCAAGCTCGGTCGTCAGAGTTAAGAAGCCACCATGACTCCGGACGATGCCGCGCACCGTTGATAGCCCCAGTCCGGTGCCCTGACCCGATTTTTTGGTTGTAAAAAACGGGTCGAAAATTCGATCGACAATCTCGGGCGCGATACCGCTACCCGTATCAGCAACCACTAACTTGACAAATCGACCCGCGACCGCATCCGGGTGCCGTGCCGCCTCCTCGTCGTTGACCGATACGTTCCGGGCGGTAATGCTCAAAGTGCCGCCTTCGGCCATTGCGTCGCGGGCATTGACACACAAGTTCAACATGACCTGGGACAATTGGGTTGCGTCGGCGAGCACGGGTGACAAGTCTCCCGGCGTCCGAATATCGAGTCGAATGGATTTGGGGAACGTATGCGAGATTATTCCCTCGATTTCCCGCACCACATCGGAAACCACGACGGCGGACCGCTCGCCGCCGCCGCCGCCCGCGAACGACAAGAGCTTGCGAACCAATTCCGCTCCACGCTCGGCGCCAGTCTGAAGAGTGCCCAATAATCCGACCCGCTCGTCATTGGGCCGATCCTCACGCAGCAGTTTCACGGCCATCAGCATGGGCGTCAGCAAGTTATTGAAATCGTGAGCAATTCCGCCCGCCAGGACGCCAATGCTCTCCAGCCGCTGCGATTGGAGGATTTGTCCTTCCAGGCGGCGCTTTTCCGTTACGTCCGTGTTGACAACAAGTTTGGCCCGCGGCTTTCCCGCGTTGTCGCGGACCAGTGTCCATCGCGTTTCGACCAGGATTTCGCGGCCATCCTTGGTTGCGTGCCGAATCTCTCCCGTCCATTCGCCACGAACCAGGAGCGACTCGCGGGCAATCGCAAGATCGGAAGGGGCAAGTCGAACCAGCACATCCACCGCGCTTTGGCCCGTCACCTCGTCGGACGTCCATCCGTACATTCGTTCCGCTCCGCGATTCCAGTACAGAATTCGGTCGTCGAGGTCGCGAACACTGATGGCATCGTGTGCGATATCCAATAACGACGCCTGTTCGCGGACCCGCTCCTCGGCCCGGCGTCGTTCTTCGATTTCCGCTCGAAGCCGTTCGTTCGTCGCCTTCAATATTGCGGTGCGCCGGAGGGCGAGTCCACCGGAGGCCGTCAACCAGAACGTGACAATCGCCAAACACCGATTAATGAGCGAGTATTCCGTCGAGACAGCGGATGGCGGCCAGAACAATCCCAAAATGGTCAAAACGGAACAACCCGTGGCGGCCATCAACGTTGGCCAACGACCAGGGACGGTGAGCGTCAAGAGAATGACACCCAGATACGGCAGCCAAACCGCCAACCCGATCGGAGTCTGCAAGTCCAAAACGAACAGCGCGGCCATCAGGCAACCGGCGCTGGCCAGGATCAGCCACCGATTGCGAGAAGTGCTGGGCGAAGCACTGTTGTCGGATTCGGTAAAGGGGAGATCGATGGTCATTTTCAAACCAGTTGACCAGTTCCAGCCAAGATCGAATGAGAAAACTTCATTGGCCGTCCTGCAGTAATTACAAAAAAGTCCGTATCGGCTGGCTGATTCGAAAACATGCCCGAACTCAATCCCCATTGGCACATCGGTTGCCGATCAACGTCGCAACCACTTGTGTCACACTTTCACTCAGATCATAACACGGATCAAGGCAACATGGGACGGGCGGCAACAATAGAGCAATCTCTACTCGGCGCCGCCGAGCGCGCTTTGAGCGCGCTCGCGGAGCTTGGACCGGCTGCGATTGGCCGACTTCATTTGGAAATAGCGGAATCGACCTGAATGGTATGACATCATTTCAAGCGCTACTCATGGCACGAGCGACTGCGGGAGCGGAAGCGACGGATTGGCGGGAAGCCGTCCACTGGCTACGTCTCATCGAATCGGATGCGGAAACGGCTGAAGAGTCCGCACGATGGGCGGTGCAACATGCGTCGCGCGGCGACCTGGACAGCGCCGTGCGCGACGCCCAAACAGCCGTAGAACTGGAAGCCCGTTACCATCCCAGTCCGGTTTGGTCTGAATTGCGTCGAGCGTTGGAGGCGTAATCCTCATCGACAATCGGTTTGATCTGCTGAATTCTCACGACACGTTAAACATCTGCCATTTGTGAAATCGCTCCTCAGCGGGCCAAGGGGAATTCGTCTTTCACGTCATGCAGGATATTGGCAAGCAAAATCACGAGTGATCCGACCACGCCGGAGCCGGGAAGCCAGGCATCGGATCCGCGAGCGGCGGAGCCGACTCCAATGCTGATTCCGTTCAGGTCCTCAACCGTTGCGAGCGCGGCCGCATCGTTGGCCGAATCACCTGCATAAATCGGAAATGCACCATTGTCCAAATCGGCAAGGATTTCCCGGACCGCGGTCCCCTTATCCCAACCTAAATCGGGGATGACTTCCAAGCCGAGCGTCACCTCCTCGATTCGCAAATCCTTGAGCCAGGGATCGATCGCGTCGGCCGCGTCGCAGCGCAGTCGCGGAACCCAACGAGATGCCACCGCGCGATAATGCAAGGTCAAGCCCAGGGGCTTCTGCTCGACCCATGCGCCGGGATATCGGGATGCAACGTCAGTCATCCGGCCGGCAATCTGATCGAGCGGAGCGCGAGCCGATTCCGCCGCGGCGGGAACGACCATTCGACCGCGCAGATCAAGTTCCAATCCACTGGTCCCCGAATAGTAAAGATCCCTGATCCCCACCATTTTTTGAACGTCCGTCAGCGCCTCGGCCGCTGATAACGCCCACGCCAACATCGCCCGCGCTTGCCAGTCGAGTGAGCGCCCGGCGCACGGCATCGGGCAGAATCGCCTCCGCGGGCGTCGGCCGGATCGGCGCCAACGTGCCGTCGTAGTCGAATAGCAATGCGAGCGGCCGGCCGCTCCGGTACACCCGGCTCAACCGGCCAAGAATCAGTTCGAGGTCGCCCACGCGGATGCTCCATTGAGAGAAGAGAATTCGAACCGCTCTTCCGAGGGCAAACGCTCGGGGACTGTGGCGGTCAGTTTGGCCGCTTCGGACAGCAGCATTCCCGCCCACCGATAGATGTTATGATCGGCCACTTGACTCCGCATGCGCTGCATTCGGCGTTCCTGCTCGGCGGCCGGCATGGACAGCGCCGCATGAAGTCCTTGGGCCAACTCCTCGGTGTCGACCGGATTGACCAGTACGGCATCGGTCAATTCGCGAGCCGCACCCGTGAACCGGGACAAGACCAGCACGCCGCGATTGTCCGAACGTGCCGTGACGAATTCCTTGGCCACCAGATTCATCCCGTCGTGCAGCGAACTAATAACGCATCCCGCCGCCATGCGATAGAGAAGGTAAACATCCTCCTGCCCATAGTGCTCGTTCAAGAAGACCACGGGCTGCCAGCGGGTCGTCCCGTGCTTCCAGTTGATCTGATCGGCTAATCTCTGGACCTCGTCGTTCAACGCCCGATACGCTTCCAGGTGCGTCCGGCTGGGCGCGCCGATCTGAATGAAGTGGAACTGCTCTTTGAGTTCGGGGTGCATCCCGAGCAAGCGGTCAACGGCCGCCAATCGCTCGGGGATACCCTTCGTGTAGTCCACTCGATCGACGCCCACCAGGAGCTTTCGATCCCCAAAACGGTGTCGGCGACGAAAGATCGCGGCACGCCGCTCCCAATTCGGGCCAATGTATTCGTCCGGCAGATCGGGATCGACACTGATCGGGTGCGGACGAACGGGCGTGTCGTGCCCGCCGCACACCACGGCAAACCGATCGCGATCCAAACGGCATTCGATATTGCGATCGACCGTATCGAGGAAATTGTTGCAGTGATGCTGCGTCTGGAACGCCAGCAAGTCATTACCGAGCATCCCACGGAGAATCGGCGCGATCCAGGGACAGACCTGAACCGTCTCCGGGTGCGGCCAGGGGATGTGCCAGAACTGAGCCACAACCAGGTCGGGCCGCGCTTCCTTCAACATTCGCGGCAATAACGCAAAGTGATAATCCTGAACAAAGACGACCGCCGGCTCCCCCTTGGCTTCTTCCAAGACGGCATCGGCAAACTTGCGGTTGACCGCCTCGTATGCCTGCCAGTGTTCCATGTGAAACGTGGGCCGCTGATAGACCTGATGACACAAGGGCCAAAGCGTGCTGTTGGCAAAGCCGTAGTAATACCCCTCTTCTTCTTCTTTGGTCAACCACACGCGACGGAGCAGATACCACGGGTCGTCCGGGGGAACACCAATTCGACCATTCGGATGGGTGACGTCCAGGTCCGCGTCGCCTGAGCCGTGTGCCACCCAGGTTCCGCCGCATGCACGCATCACGGGATCGAGTGCCGTCGTCAGCCCACCGGCCGGACGAATCCATTCGACCTCTCCGTCTCGGTAGCGGTGAATGTACGGCTCGCGATTGGCAACCACTATGAGCCGCGCTCCGGCCAGGCGATTGCGTACGACGTCCTCGAGCCGTTCCTTACTCCAAGCCATTGGGTCTCCAGAAGGAAGGGGGTCTTCAGTGACCGGTCCATCCTGTTCGTCGCGGGTTCTCTACAAGCTCTCAGCCGACGAGATCAATTTTCCAACTTCGGCAAAAAGGGTTAAAGCAAGTGTTGTGCCGTCGCGCAAGTTGGGCGCAGCTGCACGTTCATCACGGGATTATGCCTGGAGTCATCGCATTGCCGGCTCGGAACGGCGCCAAGACGGGGCGACAAGTCAAATTGGGACGGGCAACCACTTTTGTGCCGGCTATTCTCCGTCGAATTTTGGCCGAATTGGCACCAAGCGATATTGGCCAGCAACCGGCCGACCGGCCAACTTTCGGACAGGTATTAACGATCGCCTGAATGACCATTTCGAGTGCCGTTCGATTGGCACATGGCAACGGCCACTAATTGATTCGAGTCTCCCCTTTGGACAATTGATTCGGACGGCTATCGTTCGGCATTACTGGGGCCGCGGCGAAGACAGGGACTTTGTGGAAAGTGAACCAGTGGTGCGTGCGCATGGCCAGATAGGCATCGATGTGAAGCCCCGGATGCCAATCGTGCAATGTCGCCGCTGCATGGCTCAGATCGTCGACCTGAGCCGGCAAGCACTCGTCCGGAGTCATTTCCAAGTGCTGACCATACCATGCGCAGCCGTGGTGTGAGATCAGAACCACCCGCTCAAGGTCGTGAACGCGAACCAGGAAATCGAGTTGAACTCGGGCGGTTTCCATGTGCGCGGAATCCGAGTGGCGGCCGGTCAGCCAGGTGCATCCGCCCGGCACCGCCCAGCGATCGTATCGGGGGATTTGCAGATGCCGATGGCAGAATTCGTCGAATGCTTCACCCCAACGGCCGTCGCTGCAATACAGAGCGAGCGCATGAATTCGCTCGGGATGCCAGCGTTCGGTTGCATGATACACCGCCATGGGCAGGTTCGGGCCAAGATCGATCGGCGCGTCGAAGTTTGCAGTTGTCACGAGATCTCTCCAGAAGTGACCGTTGAGAGATTTGTAGCGAACCGAAAAAAAGGGTCGGCCCGTTCGGGAGCCGACCCATTAAGAGCAACTCGACTCGACCGACCGTCACTGAATAAACACGAACTCCTTCGTGTTGATCAACGCCCACAAGATATTCTCGTAAGCGGTCTTTTTGCTCGTCTTGTGCTTCTCGATGTGCTCCAGCGAGGTCTTCAAATCGCTTGCAGTCGGTTTGCGGCCAAAGGCCCACATGAACAATTCCTCGATCTTCTCGGCATCCGAGCGGGTGTCCTTGGCGCTCGCCAAGCGTGTCGGCACGGCCGTTCTGCCGCGTGAGCTTGCCCTGAATCTCATCCGAATTCAAGAGGTGCAGGGCCTGAGCCAGGTTCGCGTCGCTGACGCGTTCGCATTCGCAAGCGCTGATGCGTTGCGGCCGGCCGAACACATCGAGGAAGTACGAATTGAACGACTCGTCCGGCAACATGATCGCACGCTTCGGAGCGAAACGATCCTGCGGCAGCCCGCCAAATTGGGTGGGCGAATCGGTTACCTGGCAGACGGCGTCCAGAAGCACCTCGGCGCTCATGCGCTTCGGATAGTATCGAGCGTACGTCTGCTTGTCGTGCTTGTTGAACTCATTCGGAATCGCCGAGAGCTGATAAGTCCGGCTCTTGGCGATCGTCTTCACCAGCGTCTTCAGACTGAATTTGCTGTCGATGACAACCTTGGCCAACGCATCCAGCAATTCCGGATTGGTCGGCGGGTTGGTCACGCGCATGTCGTCGATCGGATCGACGATGCCGCGGCCGAAGAAATGAGCCCAGTAGCGATTGGCGACGGCTCGCGCGAAGAATGGGTTCTTGGGATCGACCATCCAGTCGACCAGCTTCTGCCGCGGATCGTCGCCGCGTTCGATTTCCATCGGCGCGCCGTCGAGCGGCTTGATGACCGCCGGCTTCTGCGTGCGCTTATTGGTCACGGTACCGTCGGGCCGCGTGTAGATGATCTGCAACG
Source organism: uncultured Gemmataceae bacterium (assembly GCA_963773845.1). GTDB lineage: Bacteria > Planctomycetota > Planctomycetia > Gemmatales > Gemmataceae > SIAJ01. The sequence continues at coordinate 226,959 of CAVZCU010000004.1, read as the reverse complement.
CTTGTCTGGTTCTGAACGCCGGGCACCGGCAACTGCTTCTTGCCAACGCGGCCGAAGAACGCGGCCAAGTCCCCAGTAATCGTCCTGGCTCCACTTCTCGTACGGATGGTGATGACAATTCGCGCAGGCAATCCGCAGCCCGAGGAACACCTGGGCGGTGTCGTCGACGAATTGCTCGGGCTTCTGCAGGTCCTTGTACCAGACCGTTGGCGGGTTCTTCGTCTCGTCGCCGGTGGCGCTCAAGAATGTCGCGGACGAATTCGTCGTAGGGCTTGTCGTTGGCCATCGCTTCGCGAATCCAGTCGTGGAACGCGAATGTGCCTTGTGCTCGCTGGGCGGAGTTGCCATCGCGGCCGCGCTTGACGCGCAGGATGTCCGCCCACTTGTTGGCGAAGAAATAGGAATACTCGGGCGAATCCACGAGGTGATCAACCAAGGCGTCCCGCTTTTTCGCGTCCTTGTCGCTGACGAAGTCGACGACACCGTTCGGCGTCGGCAGTGTGCCGGTCAGGTCGAGGTAAGCGCGGCGAACGAACACCTCGTCGCTCGCCAGCTCCGAAGGCACCAGACCGAGATCCTTCCATTTCTTGGCAGTGAATTTGTCGACAATCGTGTTCTCGGGGAATTGCCAATGCGGGCGTCTTCGCGCCGAGGGGCACCGTGGCCCGGAACGTGGCGACGTGACCCTGATAGCGGGCCATGATCGCCGCCTCGCCGCTCAGGCCGAGCGTATGCACGAGACCCGACGGTATCGACCATCGCGATCTCCTGATCGTTCGAGTCGTATTGAGCCCGGCGGGTGATGTCTTCGATCGACCCGTCCGAGTAGTGGGCGTATGACCGCGAATTGCGGCTTGTTCTGCCGGGTCATCACTCGGTGCTCCGGGTAGACCGCGATACTCGGTAACCACGGGATCCGGTGTCCTTGCCATATGGCAGTCCCGGCCGCGATCCAACGACGCACCAGGCGGTACTCGTCCGAATCCTTCGTCCATCTTTTTGCCGCCGCCGTGCGGCACGGTGCCGGTCGCCTTCAGCAGGAGCAAACTCGAATCCGGGGCCGAAGGCATCACGCGCCGGCCGCGGGCTTCCTTCACGAGTGCCGCGAAATCCACTTCCGGCTCGTAGCCCAAGAGCGAAATCTTGAACCCGTTCTGGCCGCTCGCCTTGCCGTGGCAGCCGCCCGAGTTGCAGCCGAGCTTGGTGAAGATCGGCACGATCTGGTTCGGGAAGTTGATCGGCAGGTTCTCGTCGGCATGCTTGACCGTAACCGGAACCGTCACCGACTTGTCGCCAAACTTGGCGATGACCTGGCGTGCTGCCATTGGCAAGCGGCAGGACGCGGCCGCTTGGCAGCACACGGGCGGTCTTGCCGTCGGCGACGGCATACTCGACGTCGCCGCTCAGGTCTTGCAGCCGGCCATCCTTCAAGGTGGCGGTCACGACCAGCTGGGCGGCGTCGTCCATGCCGTTGATCGTCAAGCTGTTGTGGGATAGACCGCGAGCGACTGCACGTCGGCCGGCTTGGGCAACGGCATCTGATTCGACGGGCGCGGTCGACTTGTTGTAAAGGTCCGCAAACGCCGGCGGCGCAGAACAGTGGCCGCGGCGAGGAGGAAAAGCCAACGAGAAAAGCGAGTTGGCACAGGAGGGTCCTCCGGAAGGAGAAAAACAGGTGGGAAACCAGGCGGGACGACAAGGGCGAGTCGTTAATGAATATTGTGGGCACGAAAGGCCGGGAAGCAAGTCGGAAGTCAAGGCCTTGGGGGTTTGTCGCACAACTATCGGAACGAGCCGACCGCAAACTTCTTTTGTTTTTGGTGTCAAAAGGTGTCAAATCGTGTCACGTCATGAGAACCGCCTCCAGTATCTTTTTTTGGTGTGACATTTCGGGACATTTTGGGACATTTCGACCTCCGAGAGCCGCACCGGCGTGCTGAGCCATCCATCCAATATTTCGAGGTGCTCGAAGGGCAAGGGGGATTTGGATTTTTTTCAGCATGAGCCGGTGGCGATGAATTGCGGAGTCGCCCATCTTCGCCGCGGAAACCTTCCCCCCGGTCCGGTCGGTTCCTCGGAACATCTCTTTGACTGAGCCTCGCCCGTACATTCCGTTTCGCGCAACGGTCTGTCACCCGGTCCAACAGCACGTCCACTTCAGTTATCCGGCCCTACGTCGACAAAGTCGTGTCCCTGGCTGGGAATGACGACGTCCTTGCCGTAGCCACCGTAAATCCAGTCGTCCCCGTTGCCGCCGTTCAGCGTATCGTTTCCCTTTCCCGCGTAGAGCTGGTCAAAGCCATCGCCGCCGCTGAGCTTGTCGGCGAACTGGCTGCCCATGAGGACGTCGTCGCCGCCCTTGCCCTGGAGATTGATCTTGCCATCCAGCCGATGAAAGCCGGTCCCGGTCGAAACGAAGTGCAGGTCGATGAAGTTGTTGAAGTCCGAACCGATGACCGTGATCGATCGAACGGCCGACGATTTGACATGGATCGCCCTCTCGTTGAGCGTCACCTTTCCGTTGATCGCTGAGATCACCACCGACTGGGCGGTCGTCGCGTCGTTGTTGAAGACGATCCTGAGATTGCCGGAGTGAAAGCTCGTAACGAAAGCAGGCACTTCGCGGACTTCGAGGGTCTGGAAGGTCCGGCCGAGTTGATTTGGTGCGTTTCATGGCTTGGGCACCTGTAAGTTCGGGTCAAGAATGATCGACGGGAACATGCGGTTCGCAGCGTCGACGCGAGACACGAATCTGAGTTGATTGCAGCAAATACGGGGAATCGATGCTGTAATCCTTGATGTTGCGGTCCAGCCCAAGCGCAGTCCGAGCTGGATTCTGCCAGAATTCATGGGACTTTACCGATTCCGAGGGCGAATTCTGGCGATTCCAGCTGACGCCGGTATCTGTTACCCCGGCCACTCGTTCTCCCATTCCAAGCGGATCAGGTTTAGCTTGCGTTCAACTTTGCGCTCCGTGCAGTCGAGTTGTTGAGCGATCTCCCGGTTAGTGTGTCCGAGCAACCGAAGCACGGCGATCGTGCGGAGTGCTGGATCAAGCCGTCGAGCAATTCGGTCGAATACACGTCGAAGTCGGAAGCCGGCAGCCTACCGGCAGCCTCGTCGATCGGCATGGCCGAACCGTCCGGACGGGCGAGAGCCGCCTCGCTCAACACTCGTCCTCCGCCACGCTTGTCGGCCGATTCGCGTCGAGCTTGCCGCAATGCTTTCCGAATGGTGATCGTACCGAGCAGCTTCCACAAATCGTTCCGGTTCACAATGGCGGCGAAGTCATCGGCACGTTGCCAGAAGCTGGCGAAGGCGCTGAGGGCGGCGTCCTCGGCATCGGCGACCCGTTGTGGCCGACCGGCCAGCGACTGCCGGGCCAGTCCAATCAGACGGGGAAAGAAATGTTCCCACAAGCCTTGGGCGGCAGCCTGGTCCCCGGCCCGGAGCTGGTGAAAGAACTGGGTGACGGAGCCAGTGGGGTCGGCGGGCATGCGTTCACTCTAAAACGCAACAAACATCATCGGCTTATGTTAGGCAACGCTTGGTCTACCCAACCGCGTGGTCGTCGGCGCGTGCGGTTCGAAACTCAACGCTATTTCAGTAAAGTTTCGAACGATTTCGGCCGATGTGACTCTCGGCTGGCATAATCGGAATTTCTTGCGCGATCTGTGTAAACTGTCAAACGGATGGGAATCAAGTCAATGCCACGATTGCTGATTCCCTGGGTGATCGGACTCGCCATTCTCAGCGGAAGAGCGCACGCCGATGATCCACGCGCGATCCCCTCGGCGCCGTCGTCCAATTCGACGCAATCCTCGAATGAGTTTGCCGCGGATGCCGTGCTGCCCGTGCCAGCGACGACTCCGCCTGCCGCAGCCGCGACGAAGCCGGTGACTTCGCCCGGTGAGCCAATTCAGCCGGGCCCGCCGCCGCCGATTGAAACGACGCCGATCATTCCGAGCGAAGTCCACTTCAAGGTCCGCGGCCGAATCGAGGCCGACGAAATCACGGGCACGCAGGATCGGAAGGATCAACTGCTTTACGGCAACTTCGGCAATGTGGTCGGCTTTAGACGAGCCCGGCTTGGCGCCGAGGGCGACGTTGGCGAGCAAACGCGCTGGGTGGCCGAGTTCGATTTTGCCGGCGGTGTCGTGGCGTTCCGCGACATGTACATGGCCGTGAACAAGCTGCCGTGGCTGCGCGAAGTCCGCGTCGGCAATATGCGCGAACCATTCAGCCTGGAAGGGTATACCTCGAGCCGCTGGTTTTCGTTTACCGAGCGATCGCCTGCCAATGCGCTCGACCCAACGCGGAATTGGGGAGTCGGCTTTTTCTCGTACAGCGACGACGAGCGCATTGTCGTTCAAGCGGGCGCATTCCGCTCCGGGACGAACAGCACGGGGACCGACGTCGGCGACGACAATGATATGGCCTTTACCGGACGCCTAACCGGCTTGCCGTGGTATGAAGAGAACGGCGACTGCGTGGACCTTTTCCATATTGGTGGGGCGTTTTCGCAGCGATATGCCAAGAACGATGTGGTGACTTTTCAGCAAGGGCCGCAGTCTTCATTATTGCAGACTGGCGACAATCCCCTGATTCCATTCGTGCCGAACATCACCGTCCCCGCGAACCAGAGTCAACTGTTCAACCTGCAAGCGGCCCTTGTGCTCGGGCCGCTTTCGTTCCAAGCGGAATGGGAAGGAACGCGAATCGAGCAGATCGGCGGCGGGCCCGTGTTCCTGCAAGGCGGGTATGTCTTCGCAAGTTACTTCATTACCGGAGAGCATCGCGAGTACGACAAGCAACTCGGCACCTTTGGCGAGACGCACGTTCGCTCGCCGTTTGTGTGCATGGAGGGCGAGGACAATCTCGCCCGTGGGCCTGGCGCCTGGGAGTTGACGGCTCGGTGGGCGTACCTCAATTTCGATAGCCCGAACTTGGCGCTCGCGCCGAATGGTCTCAAGGTCGGCAACAGCCTGACGACGCTGACGCTGGGCGTCAATTGGTATCTCAGCAACAACGCTCGGCTCATGTTCAACTACGTCCGTGCGATCCCCGTCGATCCCAACTTCGGCTCCAGTTCGGCCGATTCATTCACCATCCGGACGGCGATCTTTTGGTGACCAGCAAACCAGGCGGCCGCCGGGCTCGTTAGCACCGCGATAAACTGCCGGCTGACTCGGACAACAGATGCGGACGAGGCGCGCCGGTCTGGTGGTTATGGCTTGCAGTATTCACAAGCGATGAAATACACATCTTTTGCTCAAATCCTCTATCTGGTGCAGTCGATGCAATTGCTGTCGTCGGCGATCGGCCATCCGGCCCAATCTGTGCAATTTGTCGCAAGGGAACCATTGGTCCCTAAATGTTCCTTGCAAGATCGATTGTTCGCTTCGTCCCAAAGATGGGACGATTGCCAAACGCGATCGATCCCGTCAAGGAGGACGTGATCATGACAACCACTCTTCGGTTCTTCTCGACAGGACTATCAGTCGCGATCCTCGTGAGCGCCGCTCAGGCACAGACTAGGCCAACATTTGGCGATTCAGCTCCGAACTATATGCCGTTGCCGCAGGGCGATGGCTCTACGGCCATCGCCGCGCCCGATCAGAGCATGGGTGCTCCACGCGCCATGCCTGCCAGTAATCCCGGCATGTTGCAGCCGCTGCCTGCCGAAAACATCGGCAGACGGAGTTCACCCGACGAAGCCTGGCTGCTGGTGGCTCCGTATGGCTGGATGCCTGGAATCAAAGGAACGATTGCCTCGGGTACACGGAGTGCAGACGTTGATCTGTCAGTGGGCGATGCGATTCGCAAGGTGCTTCCGGACCTGCGCGGCGCCGCCATGCTCCATGTCGAAGGCGGCGTCAACGACGTCGGCTTCATTACGGACTTGATGTATCTCAATGCGCGACCACTCGATGGACTCTTTCGCGTCGAGTCGAAGAGCACCTTCCTCGAGTTGCTCGGGTTCTATCGCCTCTTGAATACTGGGCCGTGCCCGGGCGGCTGTACGTTGGATGTGCTCGCCGGTGCACGGTATTACAACTTCACCAACACGATCACCGTGCAACCAATCGATCTCACTCCGTCCAACAAGACGAACGCCTGGTGGGACCTGGTGGTCGGCTTGCGCGGGAGCGTGCAGGTGACGGATTGCCTCGCTCTTTTTGCCCGCGGCGACTATGGCGGATTCGACATCGATGGCTCGTCCAAGCGCGCCTGCAACGCACTGGTCGGCTTCGACTGGCAATGCACGGACTGCGTGTCGATCTACGGCGGGTATCGCTGGTTCAAGATCGATCGAACCGATGGCGCAGGCCCGGACCTCTTCAAGCTCGACGTGACCTTATCTGGCCCGTTCGTGGGCGTTGGTGTCCATTTTTGATGGCCGTCCCGAGTCGGAGGCTCGCGGGAATCATGTACGCGTTCGCCAATCGTCCAGAATATCCGCGAGCGTCTGGTCGAGCGAATACTCGGGTTTCCAGCCGGTCGCCGCACGGAGCTTGCGATTGTCCGAGCGGCTGACCGATGTGTCGCTCGCCCGGGCCGGATCGGATCGCTCGTCCACTTTCACGGCGACCCGGGCGAGCGCGACCAGGCGGTCGAGCACTTCGCGCATCACGCAGGTGCGGCCGGAGCCCGCGTTGTAGACTTCGCCGGTCATGCCCACCTCGAGCAAGCGAAGATAGGCCCGGACCATGTCGCGCACGTCTGTCAAGTCGCGTTGACCGCTGAGATTGCCGGTCGCGATGACCGGCGGCATTTTGCCCTTCTCGACGGACGCGATCTGCCGAGCAAAATTGGGCGCCGCGTAGTCCGCCGATTGGCCGGGGCCGATTTGATTGAACGGCCGGACGCGAACGATGTCGAGACCCGGGCTGCGCGTCTGTTGATAGCTGAGCAAGTCGGCGGCGGCCTTGCTGGCCGCGTACGGGGAAGCGGGCCGCAACGGCGTGTCTTCCACGCAGACGTGTTCGCCCGGCCCGGCATCGCCATACACGAGTCCGCTGGAAACGTACAGAATTCGCGGCCGAATCCCGACGCGAACGATGGCATCGTAGAGCGCCTGCGTCGCGCCGAGGTTCCCCGCCCAGGCGCCGGCCGGATCGCGGAACGATTGGCCGGGATTCGCATAGCCGGCCAGGTGAAAGATCCACTCCGGTTGCGCTTCGCGAAGCACGCTCTCCGCGGCGTCGATGTCGAGCAGGTCGATGGAGTAGAGCGGAAACGTGACCGGGCCAAAGCGCGAACCCGCGGAGCGTGCAAGCCCAGTGACCTCGTGCCCAGCCGCGGCGAGCGCATCGGCCAAGTGCCCGGCGACGAATCCAGTCGCTCCCGTAATCAACGAGCGCATGCTTACGCCCCATACCGCTTCAGATCGGCATCGACCATCATCTTGATCAATTGCTCAAAGCTCACTTCCGGCTTCCAGCCGAGCACTTCACGGGCCTTCTTCGCGTCGCCGAGCAAGAGATCGACTTCGGCGGGCCGCATGTACTGCGGGTCTTGAACCGTGTGCTTCTGCCAGTCGAGGCCGACGTGTCCGAAAGCGATTTCAATGAGATCGCGAACGGTGTGCGACTGGCCGCTCGCGACGACATAGTCGTCCGGCTTGTCCTGTTGCAGCATGTGCCACATGGCGCGAACGTAGTCGCCGGCATAGCCCCAATCGCGTCGGGCTTCGAGATTGCCGATGCGCAGGTCCTTCTGCAACCCAATCTTGATGCGGGCGACGGCATCGGTCACTTTACGGGTGACGAACTCCTTGCCGCGTCGCGGGCTCTCGTGATTGAAGAGAATCCCGGAAACGCAATACATGCCATAACTCTCGCGGTAGTTCACCGTGATGAAGTGCCCGTAAACCTTGGCGACGCCATAAGGGCTGCGCGGGTAGAACGGGGTCTGCTCATTTTGCGGCGTCGCCCGGACCTTGCCGAACATCTCACTGCTCGACGCCTGGTAGAAGCGAATGCCCTTGGGATTCACAAGCCGAATCGCCTCCAGCACGCGCGTGACCCCCATGGCCGTCACGTCCGTGGTGAGCAGCGGCTGCTTCCAACTGGTCGGCACGAAGCTTTGAGCAGCGAGGTTGTACACTTCGGTGGGCCGCACCGATTGAACGACTTCGACCAGGCTCGCCAGATCGTTGAGATCGGCCTGGTGCAGCGAAATGCGATCGCGCAGGTGAGAGATGCGCTCAAAGGCCTCCGTGCTCGAGCGCCGAACCACGCCGTTTACCGCGTAGCCCTTGTCGAGCAATAGCTCCGCGAGATAGCTGCCGTCCTGGCCCGTGATTCCGGTGATGAGCGCAATGTTCATATCGATTCCTCGGCCGAACGGCCCGTGTCAACGATACAGCAGATCAAACCCGATGGCCATCAACGCGGCATCGACGAGTGCGTGGGCAGCCCATGGCCCAGCCAGCGATTTCCCACGATCGAACAGCCAGGCCCAACAGGCGCCGCCGACTGCCACGCTGACCGAGAATGGCAGGGTGGCGGACCAGAAGCGGCCGGGAAAATACGTATGCAAGACAAGCACGTGATGGGCTGCAAACGCAAGCGAGGAAACGGCGGTGGCCGCCATCGCCGGCAGTCGCTCACGCAAAGCCGCATGCACGAACCAGCGCCAATAATACTCTTCCAGAAAGGAATGCACCGCGGTCAAGAACAGAGCGAATGCCGCGAAGCTGGCCGGCGAATGAATGCCAAACCCCGTCACCTTGGAACGCACTGCCTCCGCCAAGCCCGTGACCAGCAGACTGTCGCGAAACAATAGGACGTACGCGCCGACGATGACGATTGCCATGACAAGCCCGACCCCGACGCCGCCAATCAGTCCACGAAGTAGAGAGGCAAATACGAAACAGGTGCGTGCGATCGATTACGAGAATCGTCGCGATCGGCAGAGCGAATTGAATGGTCTTGGCTGCCGTGTAGCTGATCCGAAACACCGGTGAATCCGGTTCGGCAACGACGAAGTAGATGAATGCGCCAGCCGTCGGCAGCGTCAATGCGAGCATCAGTACAGGCCACGGAACGCGCATCTACCTAATCATACATCATGCGCACATTTCTGCTCTTGACCCTTGTCCTCCCCGCGGCTGCCGCCGAGCCAAGCCTGGAAAAGCGAAGGCTCTTCGAGGCGGGCACGGGCGGTTATGCGATCTATCGCATTCCCTCGCTCGCGGTGACCGACAAGGGAACCGTCATCGCTTTTTGCGAAGCACGCAAGTCGGCATCGGGCGACTGGGGGGCGATCGACCTGCTTTACCGCCGCAGCGCAGACGGCGGCAAGACTTGGAGCGATGCGAAGAAGCTCGACGTCGGTAGCGGATTTGAGAAGAACCCGGTGGCTATCAACCAAAAGCTTGGCAAATTTCCCAACATCACCATCAACAATCCAACGCTGATCGCCGATCGCGGCATCGTGCACTTTCTGTATTGCGTCGAGTATATGCGCTGCTTTTACACACGAAGCGAAGACGATGGCAAGACATTCGCACCCCCCATTGAGATCACCGAGACACTCGAGAGTTTCCGCCCCGAGTATGACTGGAAAGTGATTGCCACCGGCCCCGGCCACGGAATTCGACTGTCCAAGTCGGGCCGCCTGATCGTGCCGGTTTGGTTATCGACCGGTGAGGGCGGCCACGGCCATCGCCCATCGGCCGTGTCGATAATCTTCAGCGACGACGCGGGGAAGACCTGGAAGCGCGGCGACATCGTCGTCAAGCATCCGGAGCTTACAAACCCCAGCGAGGCAGAAGCGGTCGAGCTTCCCGACGGCCGCGTGCTGCTCAACATCCGCCACGAATCGGCGCCGCATCAACGAGCCGTGAGTTTCAGCAAAGATGGTGCGACCAGGTGGTCGAAGCCGGTTCGCGACCCGGCATTGCCGGAGCCGATCTGCATGGGCAGCGTGCTCCGCGTGGGCGATCGCGTGCTTTTTTCCAATCCGCACAACACCGATGGCCGCGACCGGCGCAATGTATCCATCCACGTCAGCGACGAGCCCGCGAAGACATGGAAATACCGCCGAGCGATCGAGTCGGGGCTGAGCGGCTACTCGGATCTCGCCGCGAGCACTGATGGCTGGATCTATTGTCTCTACGAGCGTCAAGGAGGGCTCATCCTTGCCAAGTTCAATTCGGAGTGGATGACGCGGAAGCCCATTCGGGTTGTCTGCCTGGGCGACTCGATTACGAAGGGCTATCGGCCCGGCGTCAAGGAAGAAGAGGCGTTCCCGGCGCGGCTGGAAGCGGCGCTGCGACATGATGGCATTGACGCCGACGTGCTCAACGTCGGCATCGGTGGCGAGAATTCGGCGCAGGCGCTCAAGAGGCTGAAGGCTGCGGTGATTGACCAGAAGCCGGACATCGTCACCATCATGTATGGGGCCAACGACAGTTACATCGACAAAGGAAAAGCCGTTCCGCGCATTCCCATCGATGAATACCGAAGAAACTTGACGTCGATCATCCGCGAGTTGCGCAACGCCGACATTACTCCCATTCTGATGACGACTAATTACTACGGCGCTGGACATCCGCCCGACGGCTCCGGCAAGCATCCGCAATTGCAAATGGATGCGTACATGAAAGAATGCCGGGCCGTCGCGGCCGCCGAGCGCGTTCCACTCGTCGATCATCAGCGAGTCTGGATGGAGGCGGCGAAGGGGGGAACGGACATCGAAACTTGGATGACCGACCACGTTCATCCGAATGCCCGCGGTCATACGGTGATCGCGAAGACCATGCTGCCCATCGTTCGCAATGCAATCCGCAAATAGCAGTTATAATGGCACAAAGCGCATTTCGCAGACCTGGGGAATCGCGATGGTCTTTGCCGTCCAATGTCCGGAACCGAATTGTCGAAAGTTCATGCTCGTCGAGGAGCACGACCGCGGAAAGATCGTTCCGTGTCTGATCTGCAAGACGCCGATTCGCGTGGGTGGACAGCAATCAGAAGCCAGAGATCAGAGATCAGAAGTCAGAGATCAAATCTCGGAATTCGGCAGCGAGGAATTGCTTAAGTCTGACCTCTGACCTCTGAATTACGGCTGTTCCTCGGGCCGGCCCAGAGCGGTATCCGTTCGGAATAGACCCGCTCCGACGCGCCCGTCGGCGTTCAAGAAAATATCGTCGCGATCAATTCCAACCAGGGAGGTTGTGCAGAATCGAACGTTGCCCCCTGCAAACAAGACGTTCTGTCCGTGCCGGTGATTGCCGGGCCATGTTTCTTTTCCGTGACGAATTGGGGCATCCGACATGATGGGCAGCAAGTCGTTCTCGGGCTTTCGATCCAGTCCCCAGAGTTGCCCGCTTTCGTCGCGGAAGCCAAGGCTGTAGGCATAGTTCGCCAGCGCCGTTGCCCCCGCCTGGTCGGTACGCCCAGCGGGACAAGTGACGCGCATGTCGGGTGGAAGGTATCCGGTATTCTTCAAGGTCTCCGCCGCAGTCGCTGCCGTCTTGCCTTCTTCTACCTGCGGGAAATGTCCGTCGAAAGTTTCGCTATATCCGGAGGCGGCGCGGTAAAACTGCCCCATGTTATTCGTGCACGTCGTCTGCAGTACGTGCTGGCGTACTTGAATCACAGCGGGAAAGACCAGCGCCAACACCGCCGCGGACAGACCCACAACGGCGATGACATTTCGCCGACGCGGAGCAACGGAGACGGCCTCGGATGTCGGCGGGGCCGCCGGTGAAATGCGCGGCGCGACTGGCGAAGGACCCGACAAAAGCGCCGCTCGTCGAATCAGCTCTTGCGTAACGTCGGCATGCGGCGGCGTCAGCGGTCCTTCGGTCGCGACCATATGTTCCGCCACGCGCGATAGCGCACGCACCCAAAGGTCGGCCGGCGGTTCGAATTCCTCGCGGTCCCATTCCAAAGGCGCCATCGCTTGACGCAATACGTCCAGATCGCGAGCGGCGACCGGATCGTCGTGTAGTCGGGCTTCGATTTCGCGATCCGTTTCCGGATCGTTGGCCTTCAATAAGTGGCCGAGGAGCTTTTCTTCCACGGCGAATCTCCCGTCCTGAGTCGTCAGTCCGCTGTCCGCACTCGGGTCTTTCCTCGACCGGGAACTACGGATTGCGGGCTGGGGACTTCGGCGTTCCAAATCTCCGTCAATTTCACCAACGCTGCGTGCAATCGGGACTTCACTGTCCCCAGAGGAATCTCCAGTGTCTCCGCGATCTCCTGATATTTCAATCCCTGATAGTAGGCCATCAGCACGACCTGCTTCATGAAACCCGGCAGGCGGTCGATGCAGTTCCGAACCAGGTCGCGCATCTCCGCCGCATCGACATTTTCGAATGGCTCGGCTTCGCGTGCCTCCAATAACTCGATCAAACCCCGGCGTTCGCCATCCGACTCGGCTTCCGTCTGTTCCAGGCTAATCGCCGGGTGCCGGCCAATTCGCCGCATGGCGTCAATGGCCTGATTCGTCGCGATTGCGTAAAGCCACGGCCGAACCGGGCGCCCCGGTTCATACTGACCAGCCTTGGCGAACACCTGGACAAATGTCGTCTGGAAGACATCGTCGGCCAGGTCGGCGTCGCCGAGGTATCGTCGCAGGTAGCCGTACAACTCACGTTGGTAGCGGCGAACGAGCGACCCGAACACTTCTCGCTGCCCCTTGCGGAACCGAGAGAGCAAGTCCTCGTCGGACAGCTGGGCTAGGGGATCAAGTTCGCGCACCAGTCGCCTGATTCCTGTACGCCAGCGGCTCTGGCGCGGTTCGCATGAGACGAGCAAACAATCGATAGGCAATTCTACGCTTCGAGCGCCGACTTGGCAGCAACTTCGCGCAAGAGAGGTGAAGGTGGGACGGATGGGCAATCCGCCTGGCATTATTGCCCGTGCGAATGACTATGCCCGTGCGAGTGGCTATGACCGCATGCCGCCCCGTCGGCATGGATGTGTTCATAGAGTTGTTTGCCTTGACCGAAGATCCGGGAAATGACGTCCGGGGTTAACACGTTTTCCGGAGGTCCCTGACACTCGATCCGGCCGTTCTGCAAGCACAATACGTGGTGGACGCGGTCGCTCACAATGGACAGATCGTGCGTCACCATCAGAATCGTGACCTTCCGCTCGCGATTGATCTCCGCAAGGAGGTCATAAAACGGCTTCTGATCGGCAAAGTCGATTCCCGCCGCGGGCTCATCGAGCAACAACAGTTCTGGATGCGGTTCCAAGGCCAGGCTGAGCAATACACGTTGCATCTCGCCGCCGGAGAGCGTGGCCACCGGCCGACTGAGCAAGTGCCCGGCGCCGACCCGGCTCAGCATGGCTTGCGCCTTTTTGGTCACCGCGGCCGATACGCCGAAAAACAAGGGCCGACGCTGCAGCGCCAGCCCAAAAAACTCCCGCACCGTGAGTGGCAGTCGAGCGCCGATGCTCAAACGTTGCGGCACATAGCCCACGTACTCCGGCCGGTGATGCGTGTGATCGTGACCGCAAAAAAACTTGACTTCGCCGGCAAAGGGACACTCGCGAATCAATGTCCGCAACAAGGTCGTCTTTCCCGAGCCATTCAGTCCGACAACCGCCGTAATCTGTCCCCGTTTGAGGTCGGCGTCGATTCCATTCAGGATCGTCCGACCACCGAGAACGACTCGCAGATTCCGGATGTGCGCAAGAATGTCGGTCATTGCAAGCTCTTTGCAAGTCTTTCCAGATTTTGACGCATGACCTTCTCATACAATTCGGGCGAAAGGTCGGCGTCATCGCAAGTTTCTAATGGATCGACCTCCGCGAACACCGCGTCGATGGGATGATCCTTCAATCCCCGGAGCGCGTCGCGAATCGCTCGGGCGGCTGTGTGATCGGAAAACTGCGGCTCCACGGCGATGACCCGCGCATCGTGCTTCTTGCAAGCCTGGATGATTTCCTCAAGTTTGGAGTCCGTCGGCTCTTTGCCCGGATCGATTTGGATGGAATCGGCGATCTTCACGCCAAACGCTTCCGAGAAATATCCCAGCGAATCGTGAAACGACACAATCCATTTGTTCTTTTTCGCGGCCAGCTCCGCCTTTCCGTCCGCTTCGAGGCGATCCAGCTTGGCCAGGTAAGCCGCGGCCCGGCTGTCGTAGCCCGCGGCGTGCCCGGGATCCAGTCGCTTCAATTCGTCACGAATACCCTCAACCATTTTCTTCGCACAGCGGGGGCTCAGCCAAATGTGCGGGTCAAACAAGTGGTCGTGCTCTTCGCCTTCCTCATGACCGCCCGCGTGTAGCCAGGACTTATCAATCTTGTCGCCCAGGTTGACGACGTTCCATTTTGGATTGACGACGACTTTTTGCAATTTGGTCGCGATGCCGTCCGCGTCTTCCTCGAGCCCGATGCCATTAATGAAAAATACGTCGCAGCCACGGGAGAGTTCGATTTCGCGAGCGGTTGCATCGCCATGCGTGTGCGGTCCCCGGCTCGTCATCAAACATTTGACGTCCGCATCATCCCCCGCGACAGACGATGCGAAACTGTACAGCGGTGCAAATGAGACGAGAACTTTCGGCCTCTTGCCAGCCGATTCCCAGGGGTCGGCGGTCTTGCCGCCCTTGCAGCCGGATAGCACGAACGTCAAGCCGGCCGCGGCGAACGGGATGGCCCACAAGAAATGTCGACGACGCATGTAAGCCTCCCGTGGATTTTATTTTGTATTACCTAGCATCCTAACTACGCCTACGGGATAAAACAAGTTCATTCCAAATCCAAAATCGAGGCTGGGAAGCGCTGAAGCGATTACTCTTTCGCTGCCCGGATGAAGGCTTCGAAATTGGCGACCGGAGTTGCCTTGTCCACGCCGTGGTTCAAGTTGACGATGTGGCGATGTCCGCCGCCTTCCCGTACGCACTGACGAGTCGCTTCCGCCACTTGGTCCGGAGTCCCCGATCGAAGTAGGTCCGAGTTGACGTTGCCCTGGAAAACGAGGTCGGGATACTTCCGCCGTGCTTCCGCCAGGTCGTGCCGAGTTCCCAGACTGATGGCCTCCGCGCCCGTCTGCGTCATTGGCTCGAGGTACGGGCACTCTTTGACAAACAGTATCCGGGGCACGCCCGTCGCGCCCGCGAGGATCTCGCGATGATAGGGTTGCGCCCAATTCGCGTATTCATCGACCGTCAACTCGCCGGCCCACGAGTCGAAGAGTTGATAGACGTTGGCCCCTTCGCGAACGAGCGTGTTCAGGAATCCGATCGTTGCATGCGACAGTCGATCGAGCAGGCGCCGCCAAACGTCCGGCTGATCCGCGGCAAACCGCCGGGTCTGGTCCATGTGCTTGCCGGTCCCGATGCAATAGGCCGCGACCGTGAACGGGCGCCGGCAAAAACGAGGACGGGCAACGCGCCATTCAGCTCACGCCGCACCGTTCGAAGCAACTCAATAATGTGTTTGTAAGAGTCCGGTTCCGGGTTGGGATTCAGTCGTTCGAGATCCGACGACGAGCGAATCGGCCGGTCGGGGACCGGTCCTTGCTGCGGCCGTAATTCAAACGGCAAACCCATCGCCAAAGGCAGCGTCGTGATGTCATAGAAGAGGATAATGCCATCCACGCCAAACCGCCGCGGGCAAAGAGATGCCTCGGCCGCCTTTGCGACATTTTCCGAGAACTCGTAAAACCCAAGTCCATCGCGGATACGGCCGAACTCCGGGTCCCAGCGTCCCGCCTGCCGCATGGCCCATACGGGGGCTCGCTCGACAACTTCGCCACGTGCGGCTCGAACCAGCAAATGATCGCGGGACATCCGAAACTCTCAGGGTGGGCTAAGGATCGCGGCCGGACGGCGGACGGATTACAACTACTCCGTCCTACTTTCTTTGTCGCCGACGTACAAGGTCGCAATTCCGCACGCGAACGAACTCATTGTGATATTCCGCAGTCCCGCCGTGCGCATCCGACTCGCCAGCGCTTCGCCATCCGGGAATTCCATGACGCTCGCGGGCAAATAGACGTATGCCTTGTCGGCGCTCCGCGAGAACATCTGGCCGATGAACGGCAATAGATAGCGAAAGTAAATCCGATAAGCGCGGCCGAGAAGCCAATGGCGCGGACGCGAAAACTCGAGGACCGCGACGCGCCCGCCGGGCCGGGCGACTCGGGTCATCTCGGCGAGTCCGCGATCGGTGTCGGTAATGTTGCGTAAGCCGAAGGCGACCGCGACTAATTCAAACGTGTTGGATGGAAAGGGCAACTGCTGGGCATCCGCCTGGATGAATTGGATTCGGGGCTTGGATTCGCGGCGGGCGGCTTTGCGCACCGCATGGGCCAGCATTTTCCCGGAGAAATCCACGCCGACGATGGGCACGGTCCCTCCCGTAGCCCGATCGTATTCCAAAGCCAGGTCGCCAGTTCCCGTGCAGACGTCGAGAAGCGGGCCCGAGTTCAAGGGCGCCAGCCGCGTCACCCGTCGCCGCCAGGATTTGTCCGCATTCAGACTGAGCAAATGATTGAGCAGATCGTATTTCGGCGCGATCCCGTCAAACATGCGGCGGACGCGCGGCTCGCGGCGATCGAGCAAATTGGTCATGCGGGCAGCTTCGCAGGAAGTCGGCACAGGGTACGAACCGCAATCGGGACATGGGCAATAACAACTCTCAACTGTAACCTACGACCAACCGACCACTCCGACGAATCGGGAGTCTGCCATGCTCACCGCCGAAGGTTGCCGTGCTCGCCGCATTCGTCTGTGGAATGCGCTTCGCGACAAGATCGAAGTGCCGGAACTCGTCCTGGCCGATCCGATTCATCTTCGTTACCTGGCGAATTTCCACGTCGATCCGTTTAGTCTCGGGGCCGACTTCGGTGGTTTGTTGGCCATTCGACCGGACGGTCACGCGACTCTCTATCACGATCGGCGTCTGCCCGAGTCCGTGCAATCGGCACACGTCGATCATTGCGAAATCGTCCCCTGGTACGATGGCCAATCACCGGGCCGCGGACCTCGTCGCCTCGAGTTGCGGCCAGCACTGGAAGCGCACGGCGGCCGCATTCACGACGACCTCGCCGATTCCTCTTCCCCGTTCTTGATCGAAACCATCTCCGAACTGCGCCGGCGAAAAGACCCGGACGAGATCGACGTCTTGAATGCATGCATGCGCGCCACCGACGCCGGCCACGCCTGGGCCAGGCAGAACATTCGCGCCGGAATGACCGAATTGGATGTTTACCAGGGGGTCTTCGCCGCCTGTACCGCGGCGGCCGGATGCCCGGTCATCGTGTACGGCGACTTCGCGGTATCACCCGGCTCGGCTCGACGCGGCGGACCGCCCACGTCCCAACAACTCCGCGACGGCGACACATTCATTCTCGACTACTCGGTTGTCCGCTTTGGTTATCGAAGCGACTTCACGAATACGCTGGTCGTCGGCGGCAAACCGACGGCCGACCAGCGCCGGCTGTTCGACGCCTGTGTCGCCGCGATGGCGGCTGGCGAGTCCGAACTCCGAGCCGGCGCTGCCTGTCAGACTGTCTACGACGCGGTCCGCGCTGCACTTGCTAAAGCGGGATTAGCCGATTATTTTCCGCACCACGCTGGCCACGGCCTGGGATTGAGTCATCCCGAGGCGCCCTATTTTGTTCGCCATTCAACGGAATCACTTGTCGAAGGTGACGTTGTGACGTTGGAACCCGGCGTGTATGTCGAGGGGATTGGCGGAATCCGCATCGAGCGCAACTATCTGATCCTGCGCCGGCGGTTTCCGGGTGCTGAGCGGACATGACATCACATTAACGTAAGGTGGTCGGACCGTAGTTGACGCTGCGCGGGGACGACAAATAAGATGCACGGCGTCGGAGAGGTGACAGAGTGGTCGATTGTGCAGCACTGGAAATGCTGTGTGGGGGAAACTCCACCGCGGGTTCGAATCCCGCCCTCTCCGTTCGAAGAAGTTGAGATAGGTGAGCTTAGGTCGGTTGTCGGAGTCGGAATCTCACCGGAACGTCCGGCGATAGCACTTCAATTCCGACCGGGTGGAGACACCAAGAGATACCAAAATCCTACTTAACTGAACAAGAATACACAAGCTGCAAATGCCCGTTCTTCTCGGGAAATGTTAGAAGTCTAGCCTTTGGTGTCACGTCGCGGTGTCTCTAAGATCGAGCCCTTTGTCAGCCGACGGCGGATCAAAAAAGTGACTGCTTGACAGCCCCGGCGCGGCGCGTTGTGATGTAACCGTATTCGGCGACGCAGGGAGTAGCAATGAGGCGAATTGAATGGCTGGCGATGGTATGCCCCGCGATCCTCGTCGGGGCGGTCGCCGTCGGGCCTTCCAACGAGCACGACAAACTGGTCGCCGCCCCGTTGAGGCCGGCCGCGGACCCGGACCTTCGGACGTACCGGTTCACCGCCCGTGTGACGGAAAACGGAGGTGTCACCCCGTTCAAGGTCGGAGCCGTCATCAAAGTGGCTATTACTTACGACATGCGGGGGAAGGACCTTCAGGCGGATGGGAAGGAATACGGGCGTTACGAGTCCAAGAAGAATGCCATCAGCGCTCGGATCGGGGACCTGGAGTTCCGGTCGGCCGGGGACGTGTGGGCAGAGAGCGGAGCGTTCAGCTACGCCGAGCATGTCCAGGTGGTGGCCTTCGACCTCGACCTCCCGGCCGGCTGGGAAATGGACCATCATAGCGGGGACAAGAACTCCAATTCCTTCGGGGTATTATTCCAGAACGCCCCGTCGAGGAACGTCCTGTCAGGCAAGGCCCTCCCGGACAAGGTGAACTTGGCCGACTTCAAGGACACGCACAAGCTGCGTATCGACTTCTTCAGCGGGGTGAAATTTCCCGGCGGGGAGGTCAAGAAGCGGGCTACCGTTCTTGCATCGGTGGAGGAGTTCGAGGGAGTCCCGCCAGCCAAGCGCTAAATCGGACGAGCCGCTGAACCTTCTTCATGTACCGGGCGTGGGCCATAGGTCCGGTTAGATTTGGAGTTCCTCACCGCCCCGCGGCCGGTCGCGGTGTCGTTACGGCCGGCCCGATGGGCTCGTCTGGTAGCAATTCGGAGTGTCGAGAAATTGCTGCAATTTAGTGTCCCAACCCCTCACCCCCGCGATAAAAAGTTCAATTGCCGTCCCGCCCTCTCCGCTCAATGATGGCGACCAGCCCGTCGTCGGGATTGCAACTTGGCTGAGCCCGACAATCCTGGTGTTTGGAAAAACCATCCCATCGGACCGCTTTTCCGGGTACACTCGAATTGTCCGCAGTCAACTGCCTGCAATAGGCCCGCCTTTATTCCCATGCAATTGCACGTCGTTGTTTTCGCGTTGCTTTTCGCCGGATCGCTGATTGCCGGTGAGCCGGCTACGCACTGGTCGCTACGACTGTGCGCACGGCCGGACGTTCCAAGAATTCACAGTCCCAAGTTCGCGATCCGCACGCCTGTTGATGCCTTTGTGCTCGCTGGTCTGGAGAAGAACGGACTGTCGCCGGCGCCCGAGGCCGACCGTGCCACGCTCATCCGTCGGGTGACATTCGACCTGCTCGGACTTCCACCCTCCCCTGCTGAAATCGACGCGTTCGTCAACGACAATTCTCCTGACGCCTACGAAAAACTCGTTGAGCGGTTGCTCGCTTCACCGCAGTACGGCGAGAAATGGGGCCGGCATTGGCTCGACGTCGTGCGCTACTCGGAATCGGAAGGCTTCGAGTACGATCGCCATCTCTCCGGGGCTTGGCGATATCGCGACTATGTCGTCAACTCGTTCAATCGCGACAAGCCATATGACCGGTTTGTGCTGGAACAGATCGCCGGCGACGAGATCGACCCCGAAAGCGATGAGCTTCGAATTGCCGCCGGCTTCAACCGCCTGGGACCCGTGCGCCGCAATGCCGGCAATCCGCAAATCGCATTCAGCCGCAACGAAGTGATGACCGAAATGGCCAATGTGACGGGGGCTGTTTTCCTGGGACTGACCGTGGCATGTGCCCGCTGTCACGATCACAAGTTCGATGACATCTCGCTGGACGATTACTATTGCTTTCAATCGTTCTGGGCGGCGGCCCAGGAACGGGACGTCGTCAAGGCAACTGCCGGCGAGCAAGCGGCGTGGAAGGCGAAGACCGACAAGATTCAGTCCGAGATCAAGAAGTTGCAGAAATCGATGGTCAAGCTCACCGGCGACGCGCGGATGCAAGCCGAAGAGAAGGTGATGGCGTTGGAGGCGAAGTTGCCGCCGGCCTTGCCGGCCCTCTCTACGGTGCAAGACGTCGCCGCCAAACGAACTCCCGTCCATGTATTGAAGCGGGGCGACACCGATCACCAAGGGCGACAGGTCGGCCCGAAGTTACTGGAGATTGGTTTTGCCGTTCGAACCGCCGAGTTGGCTCCCGACACTCCGAATCCGCGGACTATTCTGGCCCGAGCCATCATTGATCCGAAAAACCCGCTGACTGCGCGAGTGATGGTGAATCGCATCTGGCAGTGGCATTTCGGCACGGGCATCGTCGACACGGCGAACGACTTTGGGATTAACGCCGGCCGTCCGAGCAACCCGGAACTGCTCGATTGGCTCGCGAGTGAGTTTGCTGCTCCCTCGGCTTGGTCGGTCAAACACTTGCACCGCCTCATCGTTCTGAGCAGCACCTATCGCCAATCGTCGCGACCCTCGAAATCCGGCTTGCAAAAGGACCCCGACGACCGGCTTCTATGGAGATACCCCCGGCGGCGACTGACGGCCGAGGAAATCCGCGACTCGATGTTGAGTGTCGCCGGTCGATTGAATCTTCACTCGGGCGGACCGAGCGTCGCCATTCCAGTGGATCGTGATTTGGTGCAACAACTCTATGCTCCGTCGCAATGGACAATCACTCCCGACCCTTCGGAACACGACCGCCGCTCGATTTACTTGTTGGCCAAACGGAATTTGCGCCTTCCGTTCATGCAGGCATTCGATCAGCCCGACGCCGCGACGAGCTGCGCCCGGCGTCAGTCGAGCACGCACGCGCTGCAAGCGCTCGAACTTTTGAACGGGACCCTCGCCAACAGCCTTGCGAACTCGTTTGCCAAGCGACTCCGCCAAGAAGGGGGCGTCGACCGAAAGTCGCAGGTCGAGTTGGCTTACCGTCTCGCGGCCGGCCGACCGCCAACCATGCGCGAAATGCAACTGAGTATCGCCTTCCTGAAGTCGCAGCCGCTGCGCGAGTTTGCTCTGGCGATCTTCAACCTCAACGCCTTTCTTTACGTGAATTGACCGATGCACCGCATTCTGACTCGAACTCGCCGTGAATTCTTGACCGAGGCGTTTGGCGGATTCGGCGTGCTGGCGTTGTCGTCCCTCGTCGCCGACGATATTCGCGCCTCCGATCCGCTCGCGCCCGAAAGCCCCACTTCGCGGCCAAGGCCAAGAGCGTGATCTTCCTGTACATGGCCGGCGGACCATCGCATCTCGACACGTTCGATCCAAAGCCCCTTCTGAATAAACTCAACGGTCAGCCGCGGCCGACAGAGTTCGGCGAAGCCAAATACCAGTTCGTGAAGAAGGGGGCGACGCTGCTTGGCTCGGCCCGCACGTTCGTCAAACACGGGCGGAGCGGCGTCGAAGTGTCCGATCTGTTCCCGAACACGGCCAGGTGCATTGACGACATCGCTGTGGTGCGGTCGTGCCACTGTGACAAGGTCGTTCATTCCGCGGCACAGTACGAGTTGTTCAGCGGGCGGGTGACGCCGGGATTTCCGAGCATGGGCTCGTGGATCGTGTATGGCCTCGGTTCGGAAAGCCAGTCACTCCCCAGTTACGTCGTGATGCCGGACCCGCACGGTGCGCTGGAAGCAGGGCAGCCGATGTACTCGAACGGCTTCCTGCCCGCGGTTTACCAGCCGACCATGTTTGGCAGCGGCTCCCGGCCGATCCGCAATCTGGATCTACCATCGAGCGTCGCACCGGCGGAACGGCAAAAGACCCTGAAATTGATCCATGAACTGAACGAAGCGAACGGCGCGGACGATGACGATCTCGCCGCCCGCATTCGCTCGTACGAACTCGCGTTTCAGATGCAAACGGAGGCCCCCGAGCTGTTCGACTTGACGAAAGAGAAAAAGGAAACGCTCGAACTCTACGGCGTCGGCGCGAAACCGACGGACGACTACGGGCGACGATGTTTGCTTGCTCGGCGCCTGGTCGAAAAGGGCGTTCGCTTCGTGGTCGTGGTGTCCGGCGGCGGAGCCGGGAACACGCAATGGGATGCGCACAAGGACATTAACGAAAACCATAAACGAATGGCCGGCCAGACGGACAAACCCGTCGCAGCGCTCCTAACCGACCTGAAGCGGCGGGGACTGCTCGATTCGACTCTGGTCATGTGGGGCGGCGAATTCGGCCGTTCGCCGGAGGCCCAGGATGGCGCCGGACGCGATCATCACAACCTCGGCTTCTCGATGTGGCTGGCCGGCGGCGGGATTCGAGGCGGCCAGGCCGTGGGAGCGACGGACGCGATCGGCCTGCGCGCGGTCGAGCATCCCTATCACGTTCGCGACGTTCATACTACAATCCTTCACCAGCTCGGGCTCGACCAGGAAAAACTGACCTTCCCCCACCTCGGCCGCCGCGAACGTCTCACCCTCGTCGTCGGGAAAATCATCAAGCAGATTGTCTGATCATTTCATCGCTGAAGCCATGGGAGGGCCGGTTCCGAGAACCGGATCTCGCCCGAGTCAATGACGTCGTCCGATCGCTGAATTGGATTTTTGGTAATGGGTCATGATTGTGTTGATTTTTCGACCAACTCAGCCAGCGTCCAATTGTGATCCTCAAGTCCAGCCGAGCCGCCAGAAGATGCGGACGGGCATCAGGTCTAATCCTTCTTTCCCCAGCGGGCCGCCGCCGCCTTCTTCGCAGACGCCACCCGCTCTTTTTTCGTCATCGCCTTCGCGCGGGCCTTACCGCCCTTCAACCCCCCTTTGCGACCCAGCGCAACCGCTGCCGGGTCTTTGCCGTCATCGGCCGGCTGTGGCTTCGCTTCCCCAGCGACAGTCTGGACAATGGCGAAGGCTAGTTCGCTTAGATCGGGCAACCGAGCTTGTTTGCGTGACCGCTTTCGCATAATCTTCTACCATAGCCGTTCAAGAGAAACGTGGCAATGGTCTAAGCCGAGCAAGGAGCGGAAGGAATGGCAACACGCCGAACGAAAACGGTCGAACTCTATCCGCACCCGGAGCCGGCGGAGCCTTCGCGATACGACCCGCTTCCTTCGGTATGGTTCGGCACCGATGCCGAGCTTCTGGAAAAGATGCTCGACTTCTACCCCCGGAAACGTCCCGAACGCATCTTGGATGCGACGATCAATCGGGGCCGGTTTTGGGAAGGTAGTTCACGACCCGTTACCGGCCTGGACATCGACCCCGCGAACAAGCCTGACGTTGTGGGCGACAATCGGGACATGCCGTTTGCGGATGCCAGTTTCGACGTGGTGGTGTATGACCCACCTCACATTCCCAATCAGGGGAAGGACAAGAAGAAAGACTTCAATACGCGATTCGGTCTAGGAGACAAATCGCCGGTCGGGAATGGCTACAACTTCACGCACCTGTATCCGCCCTTCGTGGCCGAAGCATTTCGCGTGCTGGTGCCAGAAGGCATTTTGTTCTGCAAGATCGCTGACTACATTCACGGCCACCGCTTCCAGTGGGCGCACGTCGAATTGCTCAAGGCTGCGGAGATGGTCGGCTTCACCGCTTGCGACTGCATCGTCAAGATTCGCAAGGGGCCGATTGTAGACCCGAGATGGAAGACTGCTCACCACGCTCGCCGGCAGCATTGCTACTGGCTGGTGTTTCGCAAGTCAAAGAAATGTGAGTAGCTAGTCGGCAGGCACCAATTGCTCCCATTCGGCAAGCATAGTACAGCGATCTACTCGCAAGTTGCGGAGTTGGCATTTCCCGTCTGCGCCGTCGAAGTGGATGTGAAAGGCAACGTCCTCACCATCAAGAACATCGAACCCAAGACTCTGCCGTCCTTTTCTCCTGCCGACTGGTAGCGCCGTGCAGGTTTCCATCTCTTTCAACAGCGCAAGCGGAATCTCGACAAGCTGGTAGTCGATAACATTCGCCCGTTCCCAGATCGCCCGAAGCATCAAGATTCCTTCGTAACGCGACAGGTGGGACATCGCGTGCCGGATCAGCGCCTCCGATGTCCACTCGCCGGTTTCTGTTGTGCAGAGCTTTGTGATGCTGATGCGGTTTCGACGGGTAATGTTGCCCGTTTCCGTCTTGAGCGACAGCCGTGTCTTGCCGACAGTAATGTCCGCTCTTGGACTATTCGGGTTGGTAAGGACTACTTCGTCAGCGCCCCAGCCGCTATGAAGGAATGCACGATGGACCAGCGACTCGAAATAAATGCCTTGCGGCGGGAGATGGGGATAAACTGCATGATGCATGGCAATCCATTCCCGGACCTTGCCAATGAACGCTTGGCTAAAGAGTGGACGTTCTGGCGGCATCCTTGCCTCCCGTCGCCGGCCTCTGCCACCAGCGACGGCGTATCTTGCCCAACTCCACGCGATTACGCAAGATCAACACGCTGATGACCCACTACCGGATTTTCGTCCGAAGCGCGGATGTGGCTATACTGTTCGGTACTCGCCTGGGTTTGACTCGTGCAGGTGTGCCATGTCGTTCTCCATTTCGTGCCCCGAGTGCGATGCCCGACTGACCGTCCCGGACAATTTCGCCGGCAAGAAACTGCGATGCAAGAAGTGCGATGCCGTCTTTTTGGCTAATCGCCCTGGTACGTCCGCGGAAGCCAAAAGTTCCAAGCGCTCGGAAGACGATGACGACGAACGGCCGCGCCGTCGCCGACCCGATGATGACGACGAGCCGCGCACAAGAGGGGACGATGACGATGAATCCCTGCGCTCACGGCGTCGACGTGATGCGGATGACGACGATGATCGCCCACGCCGAAAAGTTGGCGGCAAAAAGGGCCGCAACAAATCCAGCGGCAAAGAGGCGAAAAAGTCACACGGCGTCGCCTACATTCTCGGCTTGATCGCGGCGTTCATTTTGCTGGGGGGAGCGGTCGTGTTCCTCGGTTGGCGGGCCGGGGTGTTTGGGTCACGCGAGCCCAAGAAGGAACTTGTCGCCGACGACAAGGAGCCGGAGTTTCTCGCGCCGGACGCCCGAATCGGAGAATTGCGAAAGGAGACGACCGGCCCAGACGGCGAGCGGGCCGCCGCCAAGCAGCGAGTCAAACTCTCGATGGAATTGAAACCAATGGCGGACGGCACAACTCAAGTTGTCCTGAGTTACGAAATGCTCGTCGGAGCCGAAATGCCGCCGACCAATCGTTTAGTCGTAATGGAATCGGATCGGATGCACGTTCTCGACGTGAAGCCGGAGCCGAACGCATCGGATCGGCGTCTAGGCGCCTATACATTCCAAATGTCCGCAGAGGAAAAGCAGAAATACAAGAAGTTCTGGATCGCGTTGCTTTCAAAACCGGACGACGATGTCAAAACCCGTGGCCTGCGCGTGTCCAACACGATCGCATTGCCGTAACCGACCGCCATCGAAAGCTGCCGCGATGGGGCAGTCCGTTATTTGACGAGCCCGCTGGCGTCCGCCTTTCGTCCTCTCGGGGCCTTCACCCGCGGCGGCGACCGGCGAATTGAGCATTGCCATGTCGGCATGGCCGGCGACGATCCGCCGAACATCGGGCCTTTTGGCGATCCCCTGCCCGAGATACTTCATCAGCTCGGCAAGCAGGATGGAACGAGCGTTTCTGTCCGCCGCACTCGACATCACCCCTTGCGTTCCTCCTTCAATATCTTCGCCCTTCTCCGCTTCTCTTTGTTCTGATCGACCACCTTTTGGGCGTAATCGAATTCCTCCGGCGTGATCTCCGGTGTGTATGGCGGCGGGTCCAGTTCGGGCAAGTCGGGGAAGAAATAGTGCTCGCGGCTGCGCAGCCAGTAGCGGAATGGGCGGTGTGGTCGGCCCTCGCCGTCGCGCTGGACGCGGCCATCGCTGACGGCCTGCTCCAGCCACTTCCACAGGCTCGCCGGATGCGGCTTGTCCCGCATCTCCGGCCAGTTATTCAGGATGTGTGCGCGCGTGAACTTCTCGCGGGCGTCCTTCAATACCCACTCGATCACCGACCAGCCGTCGGTCAGGTCCTCGGCGGCCGGATCGAGAGCCGCGTAATCGGTGTGCTCGACGTTCAACTCGATCAGCCGTTCGCTGACAACGCCGTCGACGCGGCCGCGAGACCGCAGCCAGCGGCGGTTCGGGTGTTGCAACTCGTTTGGCGAGCCGTCCATCTGGATCAAGATGTCCATGATGCTGGCAAGCGCGCCGGAGCCACGCGGCTCGAGCGTCGCGCCCTTGCGCGGGTGGTGCAGCAGCAAAACCGCGTGACCTTCCGCCGTCAGACAGTGCAGCGGCCCCAGCGAGTCGATCATCGTGCCGGCGTTGTTCTCATCGAACCCCGGCAACACCATCGCCAAGGGATCAATGACGATCAGCGTCCGCCTGCCGGCCGCGAGGTTCGCCAGGTGGTTAACCAGTCCGAACCACTGCTCGCGGGTTGGCTTGGCGGCGAAGGGGCGACACAGCCAGCGCGTGTCGGGGCCGAACGGCGTCTTGCGGCCACGCTCCACCCACAGCGCCGGGCTCTCCTCGGAAACGATCAGGGCCGGCGCGGCCGCGACCGGCGAGCCCACCAGCTCGCCGCCGGTCGCCAGCCGCGATAATAGCACGGAGAGCAGCGTCGTCTTGCCGGTCTTCCAGCGGCTGGTGAGGAGCGTGATCGATTCGAAGGCGATGAACCCCTGCCAGAGCCAGCCCGGCAACTCGTTGCCGGCGTTCGCCATTTGGGAGTAAGTCAGGGGGTTAGGCAAATAAGTGTCGGTTGGGGACATGGCTACCTCGCGAGTTCACAAACCACATCCATTGTGAACAGGGAGATCGCCGGCGTGAATGTCGGTAGCAACTCGTTGCCAGGTTGCCGGCGTTGCCGGCAACTTGCAACCGCCCTGCACAACGAGCAACGACAACAAGTGCCCGCCCGGGGCCCTATGCTACGAGTAGAAGGCTGACGACTCGTTGAGTTCTTCGGGGAGCCGAAATGCCCAAGAGCAAGTCCCCGCCCGTTCGCCGGGTCCAAGCCGTTGCCGGCGTGGACGCGACGCTTTACGAACGCATTGGCGGCGAAAAGGTCGAGCGTTTGGTGGCCGCGTTTTATGCGCGCGTGGATCGCGATCCGGTGATCCGCCGGTTCTACGGCAAGACGTTGACCTGTGCGATTCATGCCCTGACCAAATTCATGACGACTTGGTTGGGCGGTCCGCCCGTCTACGACCTCCGCGGGGCGCGGCTCGGTCGCCGACATGTGCCATTCGCCATCGATGCCCGAGCACGCGACGCCTGGCTGGCCAACATGAAGGCGGCCATGCGCGAAGTCGAGATCCCCGCCGCGGAGGCAGCCGTACTCCTCGCACATCTCGAATTCGCGGCCAACGCGCTCGTGAACACGGGTGATGCGCCGAAGACGACACTTTGCCCACTCGGGACCGACCGGTTCGATTCGCGGCTAGCAGACCAGTGGAATCGGATCGCGGAGGCCGAGAACCTTTTCAACGCGGTGTCGCGCGGTGACATCGCGCTCATTCGATCGATGCTGCCGCTGCGTTTGGTTCCGCACGCGGAACTCATGAGCCACGCCCTCACCGTGTGGCTCGATCCAACCGGTCGTGCGGACCGACGCTTCGGCCGCCGGCCCAAGCAGATGAAGCCGCTGGAGGTGATCGAGACTTTGCTGGCGCACAGCGACCTCGACACGGATCCATCCGAGGGCGATGACCTGAGTCGCTTTCGCCACTTGCAGGCGATGACCGAAGCTTACGCCGGCGTATCTCGGCTGATCGGACCGGATTCGCCACTTCACGCCAGCTTGCGGGCGGCGACACGCGACCGGTTCATCGCCGAGGTTGAACGCGATCCATCGTGCGTCCGGCTTGTGGGATTGCGCGGCCAGACTTTACTTCATGACGCCGCGATGGCTGGAGCGGCCGAGTTGGCGGCGGCCCTGATTCGCTTAGGCGCCAACCCCGACGCCACGGAGGCGGAAGGCCACACGCCGCTCTATCGCGCCGTGACGGGTGATGTCGCCCGCGTGCTCCTTAATGCCGGCGCTAACGCCGATGTCGTGAGCGGCCCCACTCGCGGCACGCCGTTGCATCAAGCTGTGCGCCACGGCCATGCGCTGGTAGCGCAAGCGTTGCTCGACCATGGCGCAACCGTCGATGCGCGCGACGCCAAGGGAGAAACGCCGTTGCGCCGGGCGGTCAACTGCCGTCAACTGGAAATCGTCCAGCTACTCGTTCGGCGCGGGGCCGATTCCCACGCGGCTGATCGTCGTGGCGTGACACCGCTCGAAGTCGCCCGGAGCGCCGAAATGAAACAGGCTCTGGCCGCGGCCAGAGCCTGATTTTATCGTGACACATTCCTAAAGCACGGGCCAATTGAACCCCCGGGCTAAGGGTCCGGTCAGCGCACGAACAGATGCATGTACCGCCGCCCATCGCTGCCCATTGCATAGGCCGCGCCGGCATAGGTGTAGTGCTCATAGGTGCAACATGCGCCCCATCCCATCCAAGGCTCCCAGGCGGCGCATCCGCCGGCGCTCGCAAACGACCCGGCCGGGACGAACGCGAAATCGTTGCTCGTGTGGCCTTGGATCAATCGATCCGCACGGAATTGGCAGCACGCTTGGGCGGCCCGCGTTAATCCCTCGTCGTATTGGAATGGCGGCAATCCGCGACTGGCACGTGTGGCGTTGACTTCGTCGAGGGCCTCGGTGCCTTGATGTTCGACCTGCGGATGTTCCTTTTCCCACTTTTTCTTCGCAGCTACATACTTGTCCCAGTCGGCCTGTTTGATCCAAATGAACGATCCAGCTGAATATTCCTTTCCATCCTTCGGCCAGACCCCGCCGGGCCAGGGAATGCCCTTGGGCGGTTGCGGTCTCGTGGCGGCCGTAGCTGATACGGCCAGGCACAGACTGACAGCGAAAATCCTCAGCATCCGTACATTCTCCTAACGGGCGATTCAAAGAGGCGAATCCTGGTGCTTCAATTTGTTTGGTTACCGAGTCCTTGATTGCGAGCCCGATCGGGACTGTGTCGAAGTCCCGGGCCGGTTGAGGACTAACGGTGTGCTGACCGATGTCGCCGGTTATCGCGGCAAGCGTCTTGCCACCGGAGAGCCGAGTCAATGGACGGAAACCTCACCATCACCGGTAGGGTCGATGGCGGGCTCGAACTAACTTATGTATTTCGATCGGCGGCAACAATGAATATTTGGAGATTGTGACAATGGGATCCGACGCGTTTGAATCTTCAAATGAAATGGGCCGACCCAGAGGGTCGGCCCAGGAATTTCGGTGTCAATAGAGCATCACTTCGCGTTGACCGCGAACAGCGTGCGTTCGGACATGATGTAGAGCGTGCCATTCGCCATGACCGGCGTGCTGCGGATGGCTTCGCCCACTTCCACCTTTTGCAGCAGGTACTTGTTCTTGACCTTTTCACGCACGGCCTGGATCGCGGCATCGCGGGCGTCATTGCCAGCCTTGCGGGCGTCCGCCTCGTCCTTGCCGGCCGCCATGGCTTTCTTCGCGGCCGCCGCCCCGGCCTTCGATCCTTCGTCTACTTCATCCATGACATCATGAGTCTTCTGGTGCTTGAAGATGAACATGTCGCCGTCTTCGTTGGCAACTAGCACCTTGCCGTCGACGTAGAAACACGAGCCCCAAACGGCAGCCTTGGTGTCCCATTGCCAGTACTTCTTGCCGGTCTTGGCGTCGAGGCAATGGACGTAGCCGGCGATGTCGGAAATGTACACGACATCATCGACGACACATGCCGAACTCATGGTGCGTCCGAAGATGATGTCGCGCTTGACGAACGGGCGCATGTCCTCGCCGCCGTATTGCCAGACTGCGCCGCTATTGGGATTCGGTTTGGTGACCGGGGGATCCTTGCTCCCGTCGACGACGAGTTCCGAGGAAATGTCGCCGGTCTTCGAGGGATCGATGCACCAGAAGTGGCCGATGCCGTCGTAGTGCTCCGGATCCTGTCCGGTGCCGATGAATATGTGACCATTGTAAACGACCGGCGTGCCGATGAAATCGCTCCGCGTTCCCTTGCCGCCGAGTTCGTACTTGCTGCTCTTCGGATTCGCGTCAAACTTCCAAATCACGTCGCCGGTTTCTGGCTGCAAACCGTAAAGCCAGCCGTCGCCACCCGGGAAAACCACTTGGCCCTTGCCGTTCACGTTGACGTACGTCGGGTTCGACCATTGGCCATGCATGATCGATCGACCAGGCAGATTGCTCTTCCAAATCAGCTTGCCAGTGTTCTTGTTCAAGCAGATAAAACTCGGCGAGTCGGGGAACGGGATATTGATGTGATTCTCATCCACGCCGTTCGCCGTCACAACGTAAATCAGGTCGCCGACAATCAAGGGGGAGCAATCGGTCATGTTATGTGGAAAGACCTTTAGCTCCTTCATCATGTCGTAGTGCCAAATGACGTCGCCATCGGTTTTTTCCTTATACTTTTCGCCCTGGAAGCCGTCGTTCTTGCCGTCGAGGTACCCATTCGCGTCGAGGCAAACGACCTGACACTGATTGGAGCAGTAATACACGCGATTGCCTTCGACGACGGGCGTGGAGCACAGACCTTCGTGGCTCCAGTCGTTGACGATGCCCGACGCCAGCTTGTCGTGAACCATCTGCCAGAGGAATTTGCCATTCTTCTCGTCGAAGCACATCAGGACGCTCTTGTCGATCGGCGGGCCGTCCGGGTTGTCGTCGGTCGGCTTGGCGCGATCGCGCTTGTTGCGCGGGTTCTCATTGTTGGTGCCGCAGTAGATGTGACCGCCGGCGACGATTGGCCCCCCGTACGCCCGGCTGCCCAGCATTTCCTTCCATTTCAAGCGATTGCCGATGACGTGGACCTTGGGATCGTCTTCGCTCTTCGGGAACTCGGCGGAGAGGCCGGTCTCGTACAAATTGACAAAGTTGCGGCCCGGCGACCCGCCGAACATTGCATGATCGCCCTTGCTGGCCGCCGCCACATTTGGTGTTTCGGCGACAATCTGGCGCTGCGGGGTCAGGTAGACCACGGTCGCGACCGCCGCCCCGAGAATCAGTACTCCGGCAAATAGTTGACACGAACGAGAGCACATATCTGGAATCCTTGAATTGTTAGTGAGGGCGGGAGCGTGCGAGTCAGCGGCTCGCACGCTAAACGAAGGCGGTTACTTCTTGCCGTTGGGAGTGATCGCCACATTGTCGAAATACGCTTCCGACCCCGTGGTTCCCGTCTCCGCGTTCTGAATGTAGCCGTACAGTCCAGCCGAGCCATTGCGGTTCGGCATCGGATCCGTGAATTCGATCGTCCAATTCTCCGGCTCAGCCTTGCCGCGCTCCCAAACCTTGCACTTAACCATTCCGCTCTTTTCGTGGACGTCGACCATCATCTTCACGGTGTACCACGTGCCCGACTTCCAATCGAACGGGACTTCCACGTTCACCCGCGGCAGAGCTTCCCACGAAATCAGATGGAACAGACGCTTGCCTTCACTGTTCGTCTTGCTGTCGAGGTAACACGTGTAGCGATTGGCGACCACACCGGCATCCGGCAGTTTCTCCCGGACTTCCACACCCATAACGTCGGCTTGGATCGTGTAATCGGTCGCGTCGGGCATCGTAATGTAGGCGATCGCTCGGGCGAGCGGCGGTCGAGCGCTGTCGTTTCTCTTGAACAGGGCCTTCGACTTCTTGCCGTCCGGTCCGGTGACCTCGACGACCGAGTATTTCCCCGCCGTGTTTACCCAGCCTGCCGGTACGGAGTGGAGCGGAAGTTTCTCGAAATCTTGATGATAAGGAACGCGCGGGGCAACTCGAACGCGGGCAAAACCGTTCAGGGCGCCAACCTTGGCCTCGACGAGCCCCTGCTGCGCCGGCTTCTTTCCAACGATCACTTTGCCATTCTCGATCATGCCGTCAAGCGGGGGCGGCGAAGCGGGCTTCTTCGGTGGAGCGCCTTCCTTCGCGGGCGGCGCCTTCGGCGGCGGAGGATTCGGCAGCGACCAGGTGACCGAGTCCAGGTCCTCCTTGACAGGCACGCCCTTGGCATCAAATCCTTTCACCGTGAAAGTCAGCGTTTCCCCCGGTTTGGCCACGATATCGGCCGGGAGCACTTGAAGTTGCGCCAGCGGTCCCGGCGCTCCTTCGGCGCCATGCGCGGGGACGTTAGCCGTGTTTTGGCTAGGCTTGGCCCCCTGATTGGCGATGCAATAGATTTCGTCGCGCGTCGACAAATAGATTCTTCCGTCCGCGATTGACGGGGTGCTATTCACTTCCACGAAACCTGAAGCGCCGGTTTTATTGCGAAAGTGAACCGTATGTGTCTTGGCTTCGTCGGGCTCTTTGTTCCCGTTGAGCGCGATGATGTCGAACTTTGCATCGGTGGCGGCAATGTACAACTTGCCATCCGCAACGAGCGGCGCACCGCGAGCAATTTTGCCGTAGTTGTATTTCCAAAGCACCTTGCCGTTCTTCGCGTTGAAGCAGTAGATTTTGGCAAAATCGTCGGGAATATAGAGCCGACCGTCGGCCAGAGCGAGCGAGGCCAAACCGAAGCGGATGCCGCGACGGAATTCCCAGACCAGCTTCGGCTTGCCGGCGGTTACCTTGCTGGCATCCAGGCACACAACGCGACCGAGTCCGCCGCCCTCCGGGTTTTCCTCGCCGTGGGCTATGTAGACAAGGTTGCCATCGACGACCGGCGAAGGATTAATGACGCCCGACGCGCAGTGGTAACTCCACACGCTTTTGCCGGTGCGGACCTGGAGCGCATGCACGGCGCCATCCGCCGCTCCGGTAATCATCAATCGCTGGCCGCCGATCACGGCGACGACCGGATTCGAATAGTACGTTCCCTTGAGCGCCCCTTTCGCCTGAGCCCACCAAACGACCTGACCGTCTTTCGAGTTGAACGCGATCCAGCGGTTCGCTCCGGGCGCATAGGAACCCCAGGCAGCGTTGACGATGCCAACGATGACCAGACCGGAATCATAAAGTGGCCCGCCGCCGATGCGTCCGCCGTACCCGGACACGCGGCCATATTCCTCGGTCAATGAATGTTGCCAGGCAAGCTCGCCGGTATCCGCGTGGAAGGCGAGGAGTTGTCCGCCGGTCAGATGCGCAAAAACCAGTTTGTTTTCGGGATCGGCGGCCAGCGGCTGCCAGCCGAGGCGATTGGTCACAATATCCGTGTGGAAGACGTTAAAGTGCTTCTCCCACAGCACCTTGCCGGTCGCCGCATCGAAGCAGACAACGCGTTCGCCCGTGTGCAGCTTCTCTTTCGGGCCCGGCACACCCGGATTGTCGCCAAAGGGCCCGGTGATATAGACCTTGCCGTTCATGACGAGTGGGGTCGTTCGGCAGCCGTACGGCTGCTTCCACACCAGGTTGCCTCGTCCAGGCGTGTTTGGATCGAAATCGTCTGGCAGATTCGTTTCCGCAGAGAAACCGGTCTGCTCGGGCCCGCGCCAGTGCAACCAATCGGTAGCAGTGGCGTCACCAACGAATAACAAACTACACAATGCCGAGAGAACAAGACCAAGCCTGCTGGATCGTCTCATGGAGAGTTCCTCGTAACGGCGACCAGACCGTAATGAATTTAAACGCCGGTCTTCGAACACTTAAGAGCCTGGGGCAAAATCGACCCGGTGAGCGGAGATAAAGCGCAAGCGAAGGGAGACATTTTCCTTCGCTTGCGCTTCAGGCTCCGCGGTTTCTTCAGGCAATTCTTGCAACGAAGCTTAATTACGTTTTCGCAATTCAATCCCTAACGACCACCCGCCGGGCTTTCATTTCGTATCGGGGGAGCGAACCGCAAGCAACCGCGAACACCGGCACGCGGAACAACAGTTCGTCCCGGATCGCACGGGCGACGGATTCCGCCAGGCCACGTACTTCCTTTCCGTGAATCGGCTCAACTTCCAGGGCCAAATCGGCGAGTGGACCCGAACGATCGACTACGATCCGAAACTCGGCGATTTCCGGGAAACGGCGAACAACGGATTCGATGGCGGCGGGGTAGAGGTTATTCCCACGGACGTGGATCATGTCGTCCGTGCGCGAGAATCCCCCCCTTCAGAACCATACCGTCCGCCTTACGACATCCTTTCACCAAATCGCCGGTTCGATACCGAATGAGCGGCGAACCGACGCGTCCCAAGTTGGTCAACACCAATTCCGCCATCTGGCCATCGCCGGCTGGCCGATCGCCGTTCGGTTCCAGCAATTCCGCGATATACCGATTCTCGAGCACGAGCAAATCGCCGGGAGAATCGAGTGTTTCGACCGCAACGGGTCCAACTTCGGTCATGCCATAATGGTCGATGACGCGGGCGCCCCAGACGGACTCGATGCGATCTCGAGTGGCCGGGATGCTTCCACCGGGCTCACCGGCGACGATCAGCATTCGGACCGGCGAACCCGCCAAATCAATTCCCTCTTGCGCAGCTAACTCGGCAAGGTGCAGGGCATAGGTGGGTGTGCAGCAGACGATCGTTGCCGCGTGATCGAGCAAGAATCGAAGCCGTGCGGTGCTGCTAAGGCCGCCGCCCGGCAGGACCAGATAACCTTCGCAGGCTGCTGCCTCAAACGCGGTCCAGAATCCAAGGAATGGCCCAAACGAGAATGGAAAAAACGCGACGTCGCCCTTTCTCAGGCCGGCGTGGCGAAAGATCTCGCCCCAGTTCCCCAGGAGCCAATTCCACGATTCCAGTGTGTCGAGCCATCGCAACGGCCGGCCCGACGAAGTTCCGGAAGTCTGGTGCAAACGGCAATAGCGATCCAATGGATAGGTGAGACCGCTTCCGTATGGCGGGTTTTCCAATTGGTCCGCAACCAGTTCTGCTTTGGTTGTGAACGGCAACCCGGTCAGATCGTTGAGATCACAACCTGCGAATTTGCGGGCATAGAACCGATTACCGGGCACGACCTCGTTCAAAAGGGCGTGCACCCGTGGGGCACGGACATCGCCGGATTCAATCATGAATCGGTGACACGATGAACGCGAATTCAAAGCGTCGTTACTTGCCCATCAGGTCGAAACAGAAGAGCCACTCGTAATCGCGAAGGTAGAGTTTGCCGTTTGCAATGACCGGATGGGCCCAAACGCCGCCAGAGCCTGGTCGCAGTTTGCTGTGCTCCGGAATGGTAAAGCGCCCGTCCTCAATCCAATCCTTGGGAGTTGCCTTCACGAGAACGACGTCCCCTTTGCTCTGGCCATAGCAATAGAGATGGCCATCGGCATACGAAACCGAGCCTTTATCCAATTTCTTGCTGGTCCAGGCAGGCTTGGGCCCGTCTTCGCCGTCTTTTTCGAGGAACGGCAGGCAGACCCATTGATTTTCCCGATCGCTGTGTCCGTACAGGTATTCGCCAACGCGAACAACGCCGCCGTGATGATTGGTGATGACTTTGCTGGTATACACCTTCTCCGCCTTGATCTCGTCGCTACCACTCTTGCTCAGTTTGATCAACTCGCACCCTGCGCCATAACCAGCCGTGACGAAGACATGATCCTTATAGAAGACCGGGGTCGGAATTACCGCGACTCGCCGCATCAGGTCGCCGCGCTTCCACAACAGCATGCCATCACTGGCACGCACGCCGCAAGCGTTTTGCATGGTCTGGGTGATGTACTGCTTGCTCCCGCCGACGTCGGCAATGATCAAGGAGGAATAGCCGGCGCCATCCTTCAAGTCTTCGGTTCGCCACAGGACCTTGCCAGTCGTCTTGTCGAGAGCGGCGATCGCTCCCTTGCTGCCTCCGGGCGTGCAAACCAACTTCTGCCCGTCGATCAGCACCGATTCCGCGTAACCCCAATTCGGGATCGATCCAGCCAGATCCTTGACGAGGTTGATTGCCCAAACGCGCTTTCCGTCGGCGAGATTCAAGCAGAGCAGATCACCCTTGGCCCCGAGGACATAAACTCGATTACCCTCGATGGTCGGCGTGCTCCGCGGGCCATTCCCGTAGCCGAAGTTGTACCGCCCCGGACTTGTTTCAACCGGTGTCCGCCAGATTTCCTTTCCCGTGACTGGATCGAGGCAGAGGACGAATTCGTTCTTACCTTCTTTCGGATCCTCGGCGCCGCACACAATGAGCTTGCCCTTGGCCACCGCGGGGGCAGCGTAGCCCACGCCAATCTTGTCCGATTTGAAAAGCAACTTCGGGCCACCAGCGGGCCACTTTTGCATAAGACCCGTCGATAGGGAATGAGCATCCCGTTTTGGTCCTTGCCACTGCGGCCAATCCGATAGGGACGCGCCGGTCCCCTTGGCAGCGGGCGCGGTCAAGGACAAGGCAAGGACTGCAAGTGAAATCGACGACATGGGACCTCTGGGTGTAACGATGTCAACAACCACTTCTGGACGTGGACGCACCAGGCGGGAGAGGCTCTTTCCTCGATAGACGAGGATTCGCGTGCCCCTATTCGGGCGGATGGTCAGTATAGGTCGGTCAAATGAAGGGACAACCGCAACGCTTAAGGAAGAATCGTGGCGCCAAAAAAGTCCGCATGGACAATCCGGATTTCGAGTGTACTCTGGTGGAGTGGTATCGGGAGTGCTTTAAGTGCAATCGTGGCTCAGAGGAGTCGCGAACACCAACGCAGGCGTGGAAACGATAAGCGTTCTTCACAGCCGGCGAGCAAGCGACTTCCCAGGACCTTCACGATTTGATCTTCGAACTCTTACAGAGATGAACCATGACGGTGACTCTCACCCATGAACAAAGCCGCCAGCTTTCCCAGGCGGTTAATACTTTGAGCTACGCGGTGGACCCGGCTTCCCGGCGGCGCTATGTCCTGCTCGGTTCCGATGTCTTCGAGCGCGTTCGCATGTTGATCGGCGAGGCGACGCTTCAGGACGTGTTCAGCACAGTGTACGCGTCCGATGCGGACGACGCGGCGCTCTCGCGGTAGACGCTAGCGCAAGTGACGAACTTCCTCGGGTCGGAGTCGGCGAATTTCGCCGCTCGGCAGTTCCAGTTCGAGCGCATCGAATCCCACGCGCCGCAATCGGCCGTGGAGTTCGTTCGCGTCCGCCAGTTCGACCGTGATGCGCTGGCCGCCGGCTTTTCCGATCCGCCAGGCCCAGCACTCCTCCAGGGCGGCAATTTCGCCGTCGAGCAAGCGCGCATACAACTCGTCCATGTTGCTGATCAGCAGCTGGGCGATTCCTCGGACGTCCAACGTTTGCCCGACCGCAAGCGAGAGGGACGTTGCATCGGGCAATTCCATCTGCTCAAAGTCGGCAGATGATTGATTGACATTGAGCCCAAGGCCGACGACAAAGTATGGCCCCCCGCACTCGATCAGGATTCCACACACTTTCTTGCCGCCGAGCAGGACATCGTTGGGCCACTTGATGCTCGCTTGCTTGCCAGTGACCTGGAGAATGGTTTCCGCCACGGACACTGACGCAAATGCAGTGAGAATGGCGGGTCGCTGAAGCATCGGAGGGGGAAACAGCAGTGCCGATAATAGGACGTTCGTCCCCGGCGGGCTGTGCCAGATGCGCCCGTGTTGACCCCGCCCCTGCGACTGCAAGTCGGCAGTCACGACAACGCCCGCGTTCGCCGGATCACTTGCCAACTCGGCGACGCGATTGTTGGTGCTGTCGGTGACATCCAGATGGATGTGGCGCGTACCGATGTGGCGGCGCATAACAATCTCGTGAAGCCGCGACGCGCAGCGGAGCGCGGAACGCGGCAGCCTCAGTAGACTGGATCTTGTCATCCGCGGCGGCCGGCTCACGCGCTCCGCTGCGCGTCGCGGCTTCACCGGGTTTTGTCATGTATCGTGCAATTGCAATTATTTTACTCATCGCGTCGCGCTCGTTGGCGGCCGATTACGACATCTGCGTTTATGGCGGCAATGCCGCGGGCGTTGCCGCCGCCATTCAAGCATCGCGCATGGGCAAGTCCGTCGTGCTTATCGAGCCCAGCAAGCACATCGGCGGCCTGACCTCCGGCGGCC
Organism: uncultured Gemmataceae bacterium; assembly: GCA_963773845.1. Classification (GTDB taxonomy): domain Bacteria; phylum Planctomycetota; class Planctomycetia; order Gemmatales; family Gemmataceae; genus SIAJ01. Next base: position 188,887 of record CAVZCU010000004.1, on the reverse strand, counting down.
TAGGCTTCACCGATTCCGGCAACAAAGCGGCCATCGGCGGCATCGCCCGCGAGTTTTACCAGCGGGTGAAAAAACACTACGACGACCCCAAGGCTTGGAAGTACGGTAAGCGCGAAGATTACAAGCTCTACCGGCCGAAAGACGACGCCATTTGGGCCTTCGAGCCGCACGTCGCGGAGCAGATTCTGCGGGAGATGTTGAAGGAAGCGAAGATCAAGGTAGTTACGGGCGAGCGGCTATTCCCAGGCTCAACCGAGTTGGGCGATGTCGACCGAATCTGGGCGTTTTCAACCAATTTAAAGAACGAATACTCGGCGAAGGTCTTCATCGACGCGACCTACGAAGGCGATTTGATGCGGGCGGCGACGGTGGTCACCTTCACCGTCGGCCGCGACCCCAACTCCAAGTACCGCGAAACACTGAACGGCGTTGAAAAAGGCAAGAACCTGCACAACCACCGCTTCGTCGTGAAGGTCGACCCGTTCGTGAAGGCTGGCGACCCGACCAGCGGGCTGCTCTTCGGCATCGAAAAAGACCCCCTGCCCGGCGACGGCGAGGGCGATCACCGGCTGCAAGCGTTCTGCTTCCGCATGTGCATGAGCAACGTGAAGGAGAACTCGGTCCCGTTTCCGAAGCCGGCCGATTACGATGAGTCCAAGTACGAGCTGCTCTTCCGCAACTTCGAAGCCGGCGACCTGCGCTTGCCGCTCAAGATCGACATGCTCCCCAACGGCAAGACCGACACCAACAACAACTGCGCCGTCAGCACCGACTTCATTGGCCAGAACTACAAGTACGCTCGTGCCTCCTATGCAGAGCGAGAGAAAATCATCAAGGAACACGAGTCGTATCAAAAGGGGCTGATGTGGACGCTCGCCAATCACAAGCGGGTGCCCAAGAAGATTCGCGACGAGATGGCCAAGTGGGGACTTGCGAAGGACGAGTTCACTGACAACGGCAACTGGCCGCATCAGATCTATGTCCGCGAAGCCCGTCGCATGGTCAGCGATTACGTGATGACCGAACTGGACTGCCGGCGAAAGCGCATCACGCCCGAGCCGATCGGCATGGGCTCCTACAACATGGACTCGCACAACTGCACCCGCTACGTGACCCCTGAGGGATTCGTGCAAAATGAAGGCGACGTTCAGGTCAATCCCGGCGGGCCGTACCAGATCAGTTACAAGTCCATCGTGCCGAAGGCCGGGGAGTGTCCGAACCTGCTCGTGCCCGTCTGCTTGTCGAGTTCGCACATCGCCTACGGCTCGATCCGCATGGAGCCGGTGTTCATGGTCCTCGGACAGAGTGCTGCGACGGCGGCATGTCTGGCGATTGATGACAAGGTCGACGTGCAAAAAGTTGATTACACGAAATTGAAAGAGCGATTGCTCAAGGATAAGCAAGTGCTCGACCTGCCGAGAAAAAAACAAGCCGGCGGAGTCGATCCGAAAACGCTCCGTGGCATCGTGGTCGATGATGAACAAGCCGAACGCCAGGGATTCGAGACAGGGAGCACGACGGTCGGCCCGTACGTCGGCGCCGGCTACCGGCACGATGGCGCCGCGAAAGATGGCAAACAGTCGGCAACGTTCGCGCCGGATCTTCCCGCAGCGGGCAAGTACGAAGTGCGTCTGTGCTATTCTCCCAATCCGAATCGCGCGACCAACGTTCCTGTCGTTGTTTACCACGCCGGCGGGAGAACAAGGGTGCGAGTGAATCAGCGTAAGACGCCAACCATTTCGTCGATGTTCGTGTCGCTCGGCACATTTGAGTTCGCAAAAGGAAAATCGGGTAAGGTCATCATCAGCAACGACGGAACCGACGGCTATGTCGTCATCGACGCTGTCGTATGGTTGAAGAAATGAGGTGCGGCTTGAATCATCGGTGGCAAAATGATGATCCCATCGTGTGACGGCTAAGGAATTTAGAGATTTTTCCGCCTGAACCCGGTCAGCGATCTACAATCGCAGTTGGACGCCTCATTGACAGTCGTGACACGGGCGTTCTCGAATCCCCCTCAGCCCATCTTTCCCGTCCCCAGCGCCCAATGGATCTCCCCTGACGAGTGCGGCACGCCCAGGGCGCACTGGCATTCCACTCTTTTTGCAGGGAGTCTGACAGATGCGTAATCGCTTCGGTCGTAGTAGACATTGCCGCTTCGTGCCTCGCTTGGAGCAACTCCACGAGCGTGCGTTGCCCAGCGTCAGCGTGGTCGAGACGGGCAGCACCTTGGTCGTTCGTGGCGATCAATTTGCCAATGACATTGTCATCACGGACGACGGTACCAGCAACGCCGGCAACGTGGTCGTTCAAATCGATGGCCAGACCTACACGTCGCAAGGTGCAATCACAACGATCCGAATCGCGGCGGGCAGCGGGTCGGACAGCGTCGAGTACAATTTGAGCGCGGATCTCCTGGGGTCGCGAACGGTTAATGCCTATCTCGGCAACGGCGACGATACATTTCTTTCCACCGTTCACTCCAATCTCAATGACCCAGCGAGCTTGCTGATCCGCGCTTGGGGCGGCAACGGCGAGGACTCGTTAAGCCTCGACGGCATTGGGGCCAACGTGGGAGCCGGCGGTAAACTCGCGGTCGTCTTCGCCGGTGGCAACGGCAAAGACAGCATCGACGAGGAGTTTTCGGGCGTCCTTATGGGCGACGCGTCCTTCAAAGCGTACGGCGGCAATGGCAAGGATGTGGTCGTTGGCAACCTCAACGCCGACTTGACTTCGAATTCTGAAACCGGTGAGACCGCCCCCAGCACCGGGTCATTGACAGCCCGATTCTGCGGCGGAAACGGCGTCGATGCCATGACCTTGAACGTCACGGGCGCCGACGATCTCACCACGCGGGACCTTCGGCTCAATGGCGGGCTCGGAAAGGACACTTTCGAGAACACCGACAACGTGACCGTTGTTGACCTGCCCAAAGCCAAGAAATAAGCGTCCGTCGGATTGTCCAGTTGTCTATGGCTCCACGGCGCGGTAATTTCACGATTGCCCGCCGTCCCCCGCCCCGTGGAGCCTCGCATGTCTGCCGCTGAATCTCGCCGCGAATTTCTCCAGGCCGGAATCGCCGGTACTGCTGCCCTGGCCCTCGCGTCGGACGCGACAGGCGAAGATCGCCCCTCGACCGGCCTGCCCATGCGACCATTGGGCAAGACCGGCGAAAAGGTATCGATCATTTGCCTCGGCGGTTGGCACATCGGCGCCGTGAAGGATCAGGCGGAGGCGTTCAAGATCATGCACACCGCCATCGACGAGGGGATCAACTTCTTCGACAACTGCTGGGATTACCACGACGGGGGCAGCGAAGAGATTATGGGCAAGGGCCTCGCAGCCGACGGCGGCAAGTGGCGGAAGAAGATTTTCCTCATGACCAAGGTCTGTTCGCGCGAAGCCAAGGAAGTCCGCAAGCAGATTGAAGACAGTCTCCGCCGCCTGCAAACCGACGTCATTGATCTGATCCAAATGCACGAGATCAATTGGGACAACGACCCCGAGTGGGTCGTCGAGAAAGGCGGCCTGGCTGAGTTGCTGAAGATGCAGAAAGAAGGCAAGATGCGTTTCGTCGGCTTCACCGGTCACAAGTCTCCACTGATCCACGCCAAGATGTTCCCCGTTCATAAATGGGACACGGTGCAAATGCCGGTGAATGTGTGCGATCACTTCTATCGGAGTTTCGTCGCGACGATTTGTCCAATGGCCGAAAAGCAAGGGACCGGCGTAATCGGCATGAAAACACTCGGCGGCGGCACCAAGGAGGCGGGGGGCAAACTCATCGCGGCCAAGATCTGCACGCCGGAGGAGGCGATTCGCTTTGCTCTGTCGCAGCCGATCGCGTCGGCCGTTACGGGAATCGACTCGATGGACGTGCTCAAGCAGAATCTACAGATCGCCCGCGAATTCAAGCCGCTCGTCGGAGAGGAACTGGATCGCTTGCTGGCGAAAGTCAAGCCATTTGCCGGGGACGGGCGCCACGAGCGGTTCAAGTCCACCATCGACTTCGATGGACCTTACCATCGCAAGCAGCATGGATTTGAATAGAGACGCCCGTGGGAGTCGAACCCACTTCTGCCGGGTTGCAGCCGGCCGCCTCGCCATCTGGCTCGAGCGTCATGTACAGGAATGACGAATGACCCACCAATGACCGACGAATGACGAAGGATCGTTTCGTCATTCGTCGGTCATTCGTCATTTGCCTCAAGTGTCCCCGCCAGGAATCGAACCTGGTCTACGACCTTCGCAGAGTCGCGTGCGTCCGGCACACTCCAAGGACTAATTGAAATGACGAATGACCGACGAATGACGAAAGAATGACGAAGATCGAATTCTACAGGTCGAACGAACGGTCTTGGGATTCTTGGTCATTCGAGCTTCGTTATTCCTTCGTCATTCGTCGGTCATTCGTCGGTCATTCGTCATTTCTCTTCAGAGCCGGCGGTGGGATTCGCACCCACATCGACCGCATTACGGGTGCGGCGCCTTTCTGTGTCGAGCCACACCGGCATCGAAGGTAGCCCGCACACTCCGTGTGCGGTTATGTCGGCACACGGAGTGTGCCGACTACCATTCAGCAGGGGCGCAAGGATTCGAACCCTGTGCGACTGGTTTGGAAGCAGTTTGCTCTCCCAGGAGCACGCCCCTGAAAACCGGTCTGCCTCGGCTCGGCGGACCTACCAAGCAGGTGTCTGGCGGGAATTGAACCCAGCACCGCGAGGGTCACGACCTCGAATGCATCCATTACACCACAGACACAGCGGAAGGGGTGGGAGTCGAACCCACAAGGCCTTGCGGCTCGCTCGCTTTCCAAGCGAGACCCGTCGCCAATCGGGTGGCCCATCCGTTTGAGACATCAGATACCAGAAACCAGACACCAGACATCAGATACCAGACACCAGATATCAGACAGCGGACTGGCAGCGCTGTTGTCTGGTGTCCGATGTCTAGTGACTGATGTCTGACCTCCGAGTAGTCCCGGGTGGAATCGAACCACCGATTTCCTCCGTGTCGGGGAGCCGTCTTCGCCACTGGACCACGGGACTGCTACAGAGATCAGCGACCAGAAGTCAGAGGTCAGAAATCGATCCGGACCTCTGACCTCTGACTTCTGACAAGTGCCCCGGCCAGGAGTCGAACCCGGACCTACTCGTTCGAAGCGAGGTATGATTTCCGTTTCACCACCAGGGCTTTTCCAACGGAAGGTGAGGGAGTCGAACCCGCATTCCCCAGGGGGAAACCACGTTAGCACCGTGGCCCGGCCAACCGTATCCGGCTACCTTCCAACATTCAGTGGAGACGGTGGGAATTGAACCCACCACAGTCTGTTTGCAAGACAGACTCGCCACCCTTGGCACATGCGCCCCCGGTACAGACATCAGAGGTCAATGGATCGAGGTTCAACCTCTGGTGTCTGATGTCTAACCTCTGATGTCTGACGTCTGAAGTTGCGGAGGCCGGATTCGAACCGGCGTCGGACGGCTTATGAGACCGTGCTGGAAACCAACTCCAGTCCACTCCGCAGTGACCAGGGTGGGAGTCGAACCCACAAGCATCAGGCTCTCGACCTGACCGCTATACCAGTTCGCGCACCTGGCCAATTTTTCCAGTGGTGACGGTGGGATTCGAACCCACACTGAACGGCTTCTGAGACCGTTGCCTACTGCCGATTGGGCTACATCACCATTTCAACGGGCCGTGAGCGCGGCCCCTGGGCGTTTGTTCTGGTAGGACGGATTGGTAATCCGTCCCACTCGGAAGGACGGATTGCAAATCCGTCCTACCTGGGAGTGCGTCGCTCAGGAATCGAACCTGACCAGCAAATGCGGCGGTCTTACCGACCGCCCGGCGTCCCAGCGCCATCCGACGCTTCTCGAAGTTCCGAGTTTCAAGTTCCAAGTTGCAGACAACCAACCTGGAACTTGAAACTCGGAACTTGAAACTCAATAGCACGGGTGGGAGTTGAACCCACACTCTCCAAGGTTTGAGCTTGGTCGCTCTGCCAGTTGGCGTACCGTGCCTCTCGTCGCTCCAAATTTCAAGTTCCTAGTTTCGAGTTGCACAGGCCCAACTTGAAACTTGGAACCTGAAACTTGAGACTCGCAGCGCCCAGACGGGAATTGAACCCGTGCCTCCATCTTGACAGAATGGTGTGCTCCCACTGCACCACAAGGGCTTGAGGGGTCCGTCGCACTCGACGGTGTCGCCTCTTTTGCAGAAGTCAGAGGTCAGAAGTCAAACTCACTGACCTCTGACCCCTGATTTCTGACTTCTGATCCCAAAGCACCCAGCGGGAGTTGAACCCGCACATCCGCCATGGCAAGGCGGCAGGCAGCCGCTACATCATGGGTGCGTTTCGGCGTAGGTCCCGCGACCCAAGCGGGACTGATCCGCCTCGGCGGACCTACTAGTGAGGCCCGAGGGACTTGAAGGTTAATCGGTTCAAACCCCACTCGCGGCCTCTTATCATTTCCTTCGGACCGTCGATCTATGGGACCGGGCGGACTTGAACCGCCACGACTCGGGTAAGAGCCGAGCATGCTGCCGCTAACATCTCAATCCCGTAAACGCCGCAAGGCCGGGGTTCCTGTTTGGGAGCCCCGGCCTTGCATGTTTTCATGCACTCCGCAGGGTCATCCCGGATCGTGACCGCTTCGACAAGCCGCGACTAGGGCGATGCTACAACCACACCACCGGTCGAGGCCGGCATGGTTTTCACGCTTCGGTAAGTGGCAGGTACTCATCATGGTCGTGTTAGTGTGACGCTCGGCCCCGTCGGATGGTTCGCTCAAAATCCAAAAATCTTTCGCGGCGTTCCGATCTACGGACGGCGGACGCTGGGGAACTTGCGCCACGCTCGCCCGGCGGGGCTTTTTAATCCCTTTAAGAATTAAAGATCGCGGGCTTTCGCCTTTCCCCGGCCGGGCGAATCGGCTAAGATAGGGAATGATAGGTAGTGATGGGAACACGGCATGAAAGGGGCATTCCAATGACGAGAGCGAAGAAATCGATGCTGTTCACTATCGGCGAAGCTGCCGGCATCCTGCGGGTCGATCCGCAATGGTTGCGTGACCGGATCAAGGATGGGAGCCTGACCCCGAGCGTGCGGGGCGGCCGCGGCCGGGGCCGGCTGCATGAGTTCAGTTTGGCGCAATTGATCGGGCTGACATTTGGGGTCTGGTGGTACGCGGACATTCGCCGGGGGCGGCCGATGTCTCGGCAGTTCTTCACTGACACGGTCGCCCGCAACTCCGAATGGACCCAGGAAGAGGCCGAGCGGTTCGTTGGCCTGACGACCGACGACACGGCTCCATACGCCAGCGAGACCATCATGAAGAAGCTCGGGCCGACGGACCCCGAGACCAAGACTCATCCCGATGACGAGAAGCACGTCGTGATGCTGGACCGTCGCATCAAGCGCCTCGGCGCCAAGGCGAAGGCCAAGCTCAGCTTGCCCGATCCTGACCGAATCATGGCCTCGCTCCGCGAGGCGGCCGGCCTGCCGAAGTCGAAGACGAGCAAGAGCAAGAGCAAGAGCAAGAGCAAGAAGTGAAAATGAAGCGACCCGCCGACGGTACGAACGCCGGCGGGTCAAGTCAACAGGTACCAACAACAGGAGACCGACATGCCAAGCGTAGTGAAGCCCGGCAGCCCCATTATACCCCGGCCCATCGCGGCCCGGCTGCGCTCCCGAGCCTTTTTCCACGATTGCTAACGGCCATCCCAGAATCACGTTCTGGGAACGATTCGGCGAGCGTGGCGCCGGCGCTGCCGCCGAGGCTGCCCGGAAGATCGTGGCGGATGCCATTGTGGAATCCGATCCGGACGAGCTGAAGGTCATCGGTGATAGGCGGGATAGCCGGGATAGCCGGGTTTCCGGGCAGGGGGCCGGGGCCGGGCTGGGGGAGGCCGTTTTCGCCTACCTGACGGGCTACGTCTACATGCCCCAGCAGACTGCGGTGGTAGTGACCGCGTGGGTCATGTCCTCATGGCTGGCCGACCTCTGGGATCGATTCCCCCATTTGGGGATCACCTCGATTCAGAAGGAGTGCGGCAAGACCCGGCTGCTGGAGTTACTGCTCCAGGTCTGTCGGAATGCCGAACTGAATGTGAACCTTTCGTCGGCGTCGATGTTCCGGAGCATCGAGACGGATCGCCCGACCCTCCTCCACGATGAGGCCCAAGGCCTCATCCGCGCCGGCTCCGAATCCAGCCAGGTCTTATATGACCTCTTTTGCGGAGCAATCACCAAGGACGCGACCGTGAAGCGGTGCGTAGGACAGGACCACACGCCGAAGAAGTTCCCGAGCTACTGCCCCAAGGCCGTCGCCCTGATCGGCGGATTGACCGGCCCGCTGGCCGATCGGTGCCTGCCGATCCTGCTCAAACGGAAGACGAAGAGCGAGCAGGTGCGGCGCGCCCGAATGCGGGACATCGAGAAGGAAGGGAAGTTACTGCACGAAAAACTGGATGCGTGGGCTGCGGACGAGAGCGTGCGGGAGTTGGCAAAGCAATCCTACGCCGATTTGGAACCGTTTGACATAAGTGATCGGATGGCTGAGTTGTTTCTGCCACTCCAGGCCGTGCTCATGGTCGAGTCGCCGGGACTGATCGATGATCTCAGTGCGTTCGCCTTGGGATTGGAGAACTACAAGCGGGAAGTCGAGATGGCGGACCCCGGCCTGCGCCTGCTCGAGCGCCTGCCGCGACATCTTCGGGAAGGAATGCACATTCATCGCGACGGCGGAATTGATCGCTCGGCTGGAGCAGAGGGAAGGAGAGGGATGGTCGGAGTACAACCACGGTCGCCCCATCAACAACGAAAAGCTCGCCAGCCTGTTGAAACCCTACGATATCAAACCGAACAAGAACAAGAATCAGTCGGCCCGAGGGTATCACCGGGCTGACTTCTTGGATGCCTGGGAACGGTGGCTGCCCCCCGTTCCGGGAAACCCGGCTAACCCGGCTATCCCGGCGGCACCGTCTCGACCGCCCGGCTACGCTGCCATGCTCAAGACGCCGCGTTGGTTCCAATTCTCGCGGCAAGTGCGTGAGCACTGGGGCAATCGTTGTGCCGTCTGCTACGCGGCGAAGCCGCTGCAAGTGCATCACCGGACCTACGAGCGGCTCGGCTGCGAGGAGTTGACCGATTGCCTCCCACTCTGTGAAGGATGCCATCCTTTCGCCGACGCCGCTCGGCAGGGGGTGAAGCGATGAACCGCGAACCCCGGTATCTAAGCTCCGCGAACGGCAACATGACGGCCCGGTTCGGCCGCCTGACCGTCACCGTATTCGAGCAGCCGAAAGAATCCGGCTGGTGGGCGTGGTCGATCCGCGAACGCGGCAGACGCCGCAAGGCGTTCGGGCGTGGGTCGCGGCAGAGGCCGACAAGGTCCGTTTCAGCGAGCGGCTGTATCGGAGCGAGGACGAGGCGTGGGAGGCCGCTTACTTGGCGGCCGGGTGGGTCGGCCGAATGAGTGCGACGCACCCGTAGTCCAACAAGACGTTACGTTTGTTTCGCTGGCGGCGGCAACGGCGCGGTGACCATCTTGAACAAGATGTAGGCCTTAAAGACTCGCCATGCATCTTCCTTTGCCTCATCCAAAGTGGCTGTGACACGCCCCTCGTGTGGCTCGATGTCGTATACTTCGACACGCGATTGAAACCCGGAGTTACACTTGTCGATGCGAATTTCGGCGAGCTGAAACTTTCGCGACAGCGCGCCATCTGATAATTTCATCCACTTCGACTCCTCCATGAAGAGTCGAGTCGCTTCGCTTTCCGAATGGATGATCTCGTTCATAGGGAGCCTCGGCCCGTTGTGTCACAATTCGTCTAATATGCCATGTCGCCGATAGACGCAATCACTGTTGGAGGGCTCGTGCCGCCCTCAACTTGGAATCCGCAACGGCCCAAATGAGCTGCAAAGCAACGTCAGGGTCCTCATCGCTCTTCAGTTCGTATCGCGCGATGATCGCCGAATCGACGCCCCGTTCCCGGTGGAATATCTTGTCGTTCCAGACCGTGCCCGCGTCGGCGTAGGCGTCCATCGCCTCGCTGATCCTTGTACGCAAGTCACAAGTTGGAAGTGTCCGGCTCGCTTCGTTTGTTGCCGCCTTCGCATCGATCACCAGCTTGCTGTAGTTCTGGTAGCTGACGCCGACTTGCACTGCCGCCTCGATGCGACCCAATTCTTTGGTGGCTGAATCGCCGGCCGCCTTCTGCTCGTCGGTTAGCCTCACTCGACCTTCCGCAGGCGCGTTAGGACCGGTGCGGTTCAGCCGCTGAATAATGAGCACGACGACGGTTCCCCCCACCCCCAGAAACACCAGCGCACCGAGAATGCCGAGCCCAATCCACAAAGGCGCTGCCGACGAGCGCCGACGCTTCAGTCGTGGCGAGCCAGGTCCCGTTTCGCGTTCGCGCCTTGGGTCATTATTAGCAGAGATATTCTCCCATTCTGGCGATCGTCTCTCGTTCATCCATTCAGGAAGCGGTCCGGTATGAGATTGCATATCTGGAACTGAACCAATTGGATCGGTCATTGCCACGAACGAATAAGTACATGAAGGACAACGTACGTGCTGCCCGGCAGCATCGTCCTTGACCTTCAACTTCTTGCTACAGTACGGGCATTTGAGGCGAATCATGGGCTGGCCCTGGCGTTTGCGAGTAGCGCTACCCTATCCCCATCCCCGCCGGGGGGCTACCCCTTTCTATTACATTTGCCTAGACGTTCCTTAAGGCAAACGTTATAATGGCATGGATAGCCCACGAACTGCGAAGAGGGGGACGTGCCATGTCGGGGATCATCGGCTATTGCCGGGTCAGCACGAAGGAGCAAGGCAAGAGCGGGCTCGGCCTGGATGCCCAGCGAACCGCCATTGAAGCCTACGCGGCTCAGACGAGCAGCCGCCTCCTGGTGCCGCTCTATATCGAGGTCGAATCGGGGAAGCGGAATGATCGCCCGGAGCTGGCGAAGGCCATCGCCCATGCCAAGCGGGCGAAGGCAACGCTCGTCATCGCCAAGCTCGACCGCTTGTCCCGCAACGTGGCGTTTCTCGCGAACCTCCTGGAATCCAAGGTGCCCTTCATTTGCTGCGATAATCCCCAGGCAAACACGCTGACAATCCACATCCTCGCGGCGGTCGCGGAAGAGGAAGCCCGCGCCATATCCAAGCGCACCAAGGATTCGCTCGCGGCTGCAAAGGCTCGCGGGACGCTGCTCGGATCGGCCCGTCCCGGTCATTGGTCCGGCAAGGAGGACAAGCGACGGGCAGGGGCAGAGGCGGGGAACAAGGCTTCCGCCACCGCACGCAAGAGGCTGGCCCGCGATGCCTACTCCGATCTGTTGCCGATGGTCCATGCACTCCGCCAGTCCGGGATGTCCCTCGCCGCGATAGCTGCCCGACTGAATGAGGACGGCCATACCACGCGGCGAGGAGCACGCTTCAACGCCGTCCAGGTAGCCCGTCTATTGGCCCTTTGACCCCCCAAATTACCCCCTCGATTCCCCCTATTTAGGCTAGCCTTGGGGGGCCGTTTTCCCCTAAAATATAAACGTATCAAGACGCTTTAGCGCTTGGATGCGTTTATCTGTTCGAGGGCGACGCGGTGGCGAAGAAGTACGCGAGAAAGACGGATCGGCCGTACCGGAACGGCAAGCCGGCCGACGTGCCGGCCGAGTTCGCGCCGGGCTTCATCCGCTCATTGGACCAGCGGACCGAGTTGTGCCGATTGCTGCGCGATCGGTTCGACAGCATCGCCACCGACCTGGGCGGCCGAAGGAATTGAGCGGCATCAAGTCGAGCCTGCTGGAACGGTTCTTGTGGCTGGAGTCGGTGTTGCAGAAGATCGAGAGCGACATGGCGAAGTCAACCGACGGCAAATCGGTCAGCGGGATGCTCGGCCCCTGGATTCAGGGGTGCAACAGCTTGCTGGGCATCGCCAAGACTTTGGGCATCGAGCGGCAGATGAAGGCCATTGACCTCAAGTCGTACATCGCCAACGGTGCGGCCGAGCAAGAGACGGAGGCGGCCGATGCTCGCTGAGTGCAAGATCGCGGCGCCCTACCTGACGTGGTTGCGGATCGCTCGCGGCCCGTGGCGGATCATCGCCGAGGGCATGACGTTCGCGGAGTCCGAGCAACTCGCGCACGATCACCTGCGGGCGTTGGATGAGGTGCCCGGACTGGTCGAGACGTTCACATCACGGCGCGGCGTTCCTCCTCCGCATGTGGCAAGCCAAAGCCAGAGGGATCGATGAAGCCCGACATCATCAAGGCAATTCAAGACGGCAACTTGTTCCGCAGCTACGTCAGCGGCAGCGACGACGGCGACCTGGCGAGCTGGCGAAACTGGATCGCCTTCCTGAAGGTGCTCTACGGCTTGAAGCCCACCAAGGCCGAGCACGAGGTGGTGAAGCGATGCACCGGCCGCGATCCCGAGAAGCTCGGCGCCGGCGGCTACACCGAAGCCCTGCTGCTGTGTGGCAGGCGGTCAGGCAAGTCAAAAACGATCGCGATGGTCGGAGCTGCGGAAGCTGTCCTTTCGGGGAAGGAGGCGAGGCTGTCCGCCGGCGAGATCGGCATGCTCGCGATCATCAGCCCGACGCGGTTCCAATCGAGGATCATTCACAACTACATGCGCGCGGTCTTTCAGTCCTCGCCGATCCTCGAAGCCGAAGTGGAAGAAGAGAAGCGTGAGGGATTCAAGCTCAAGAACGGAATCGAGATTGCGATACTCACCGGCTCGCACCAATCAACGCGAGGCTTTTCGTTGATAGGTGCCATCGTGGACGAGGTCGCCTTCTTCGGATTGACCGAGGAGTCGAAGGTCAAGAACGACACGGAGTTGATCCGTGCCCTGCGCCCTGCCCTGGCGACGACGGGCGGCAGATTGTTCTGCAGCACCACGCCCTTCAAGGCGGCTGGCTACTGCTACCAGACGTTCAAGCGTGCGTTCGGTCAGGACGATTGCGACGTGCTCTGCTGGAACGCCCCCTCGCTCCTGATGAACCCGAGGCTGAGTGAGGCCGTTGTCCAAAGAGCGATAGCCGAAGACTCTGTCGCGGCGAGCGTCGAATACTGCACCGCGACCGGCTTGTTCCGCGAGGATGTGGACGAGTTCATCAGCCGGGCCGTGGTCGAGGCTCTCGTCGTCCCCGGCCGCAAGGAACTCCCGCCCCGCAACGCCATCGCCTATTCCGCCTTCTGCGACGTGAGCGGGGGGAGACAGGACGACGCCGCCGTCGCGATCGCGCACAAGGAAGATCGCGTCGTCGTGCTCGACTGCCTGGAGCGGTTCAAGTCCCCGCACAATCCTTATGAGGTCGTCGCCGCGATGGCAGCGACGCTCCGGCGCTACGGCTGCGACCGGGCCATCGGCGACGCCTACGCCGCCGAGTGGTCGAGGACCGCGTTCGCGTCGCACGGCATCCTCTACAACCGGGCTTCGACCAGCGTGTGGAAAGAGCGAGCGGAGGCGATTCACAAGATCGCCAAGCCGAAGGCGGTCCTGTACGCCGAGTTGCTGCCGCGACTGACGGCCGGCGAGGTCGAGCTGCTCGACGACGACACGCTGATCGTGCAACTCGCCTCGCTTCAGCGCCGGACGCGGAGCGGCGGCCGCGATTCCATCGATCATCCGCCCGGCGGCCACGATGACCTCGCGAACTGCCTCGCCGGCGTTTGCGACGCCGTCGGCCAGCGGCCGGTGACGGCCGGCACGAGGTCCCCCGACGATGCGGCCGGCCGGCCGATGTCGATGTGGGAGCGCGAGGCCGAGCGGATGCGGCAAGCCGCTGCCTATTTTGGCAGCGAGGAACAAGAGGGCTGGCGGCAAGTGGCTCGCGAGTCGATGGGGAATTCACCACGGCTTCGGAGATTCTGAACAACACGAAAGGGAGGATTCGATGACTGGACATTTTCCGTTCGTTCCGAACCAGCCGGCCGAAGTCTGGCTGGCACAAGCGGTCGCCGACTTCTGCACTCGGCACGGGGGAGCGGACGGCATCGCCGCGGCGCTGCCGGACCTAGTTGACGGTGACTCGAACGACGCCGGCGTCCCGAGCGGTCCCAATGCCGGTTGCCTGTTCTTCGCGGACGGGGCCGTGCTCCGACGCGATCCGCTGTCCGGCCAATGGACGAACATGTGGGAGCCTGCCGAGGAGGGGAGCCAAGAAAGGCTATCGGCAGAGAAGATACATTGGACCAGCCAGATTATCCGAGCGCGAGACCGGTTCCATCAGACACGGCAGCGACTCCTGGAATCGGGCGACGAGTCGGGCATCGGCGAAGTCCAAAAAGCAGCGGATGAGGTGAAAACCATCCGCGGCATTATCAAGATTTTGGAAATTGGTCTCGGCCACACGAAAGAAGCAACACGCGAAGCCGAGTTGGCGGCACGCAGCCGGCAGGCGAAGGAGTGGGCCGCCCGTCAAGAAGCCGAGCGGCGTGACAGAGTGAAGGCGGCCCTCGCCGGCATCAAGATCGACGGCGAACCTCTCCCGGCCGTGGAACAGGCCGCCGAGCGACGGGCCGAACGGGACGCCGACCTTCGCCGCCGAATGCAAGAGCGGCACGAGCAACACGCCGCCCTTCAACCGCCCTCACCCTTTCAGGAGATGACACGATGAATCTTGTAATCAACGAAGCCACCTGCTCCGCGACCGGCGAGCCAATCGGTCAGTGCCGCTGCTCGGGGCACGGGGCGCGCACGGTCCGACGGTCAACGCGGGCCACGCTTACGGGCCGAGCGATTGCCCACCGGACCCGCCCGCGACGAATGCCCGGCCGATCGCGCCTGCCAAGCCGGCCAGCGAGTTGCTCGTCGCGAACGGCGCGGGCGGATTCCATGTTTACACCGACCTGGATGTCGTGCCCGATCCGATCGCGAACTGCTACGCGGCTCCGGCATCGAAGCCGAAGAAGGAAGTGGCCGCGAGCGGGATCGCTGACGACTGGGGCAACTGGTGACACCTTGAGAAAGGGAGGCCCTGGCTCGGAAGGCAGGGTGCCGGCCTCACGGCCGCCGGCGTGGTCGGTCCCTTCCCGGCCACGCCGACTCTCTGGGACCCCTGAACTTGGGGCGGCCCGATTGGTCGTCGGGACGCGCAGCGGTCGCTGCGGCGCCGTCGCCGGTGCCGGCTCCGGCCCCTCCAGCCGGGCCGGCATCGCCCATCATTTGAAGGCACGTTCTTCAGCCCCCATGAAACCTAGTTTCACGGATGAAATATAGCTTCACGTCCCGCCAACGGCGCATGAGCATTGCGCCATGAAACCGTTTCCTGCCAAGAAGCCCAAGAATATGCCGCAAGATTTGTGGCGTTGGATCATGCTCGACCGCGCTCTGGCCCTCTGGGACAACAAGCTTGGCGTGAACGCGGCGGCGTTCGCCAGCAAGCACGGCGTGACGGTGCGTCTCATCAAGCTGAATCTGCAAGTGGTCCGCGAATGGGGCTGCGAAACGAAGAAGTCCCTGTTGGACGTCGACGGTGTATTCGAGCATTTTCACCGCTACAAGAGGGGCGTGATCCCCCTCTTCACTTGCAATCTTCGTCCGAAACGAAAAGCCGCCAAAGGCCGTGGTACCATCGGTGCGCTGACGTGAGCGTCACGTCGGATCACAACCACATTCGGAGGGACCAGTCATGACCGAAGTTGAACGAAGGCTCGATAACCTGGAGAAACGAATCGCACGTTTGGAAGACCGAGAAGGCTACATCATGCCCTTCCTCGACTCCATCGACGACCCGTGGTCGCATCTCGTGTTGGAGTCCGACTTCAACCGCGAGCAGCGCAACGGCATCTGCGACGTGATGGAATCCACCTACCAAAAGCTGGCCGCGGGAGCGGACGTCACCACTCGTGAATTCGAGAATCAGATGCAACCCTACATGCCCGACAGACCGGGAGAGGGGATTTACAACTTCATCAAGGGCGTGTTGATGGTGTTCGCTCGCACCGGCCAGTGGCCTGACGTGGTAACCCGATTCCGAGACTCGTTCAACGTGCCATCCGGCGACAAGCTAGCTTTGCTTGATGACGCACCGCAGAAGCGACCAGCACGGCCTTCCCGGCATTTCTGATTCTCGTCGCCGGACTTCTTTGGGGCGATTCGGGGCCGGCCGGGGCTGGGCTAGCGCCGGTCCGAGAAGCCTGATATAATTATCCCTGGGCGGCACCGAGCGGGAGTAGCTACCTGCTCGGGGCCATCTAATCCGTACCCCGGATTGGCCGGCCGCCCGTCTTTTCTTCCTTGGGGTGCGGGCGAGGGGTACGGTCATGTCCCGGTTGATTCCCGCCGTCGGTTATGCGCCTGCTCGACCGACGAACAAGACACCAGCATCGACGACCAGAAGAAGTCGGTCCGGCAATACGCCGACGACAAGGGCTACCGGATCGTCCGGTGGTACGAGGACGAGGGCATCAGCGGCGACGACACCGCCAACCGGCTCGCCTTTCAGCAGATGCTTGCCGACGCACAGGACGGCCGGGACTTCGACGTGATCCTGTGCTGGGACCAGTCCCGCTTCGGGCGCTTCTCGCCGCAGGAGGGCGGCTACTGGACCTATCTGTTCGGCCGGGCCGGGATCGGGCTGGTGACGGTGGACAAGGGGCCGATCGACTGGAACGAGTTCACCGGCTGGCTTACCTATCAAGTGGATCAGCACGTCAAGCATCAGTATCTGGTCAACCTGAGCCGCGACGTGGCACGGGGACAAATGGAGGCCGCGAACGGCGGCAGTTGGATTGGCTCGTCGCCCTACGGGTACTCCATCGATGGCGACCGGAAGAACAAGCGGCTCGTGCTCGGCGACCCGGCTCACGTGCGGATAGTGCAACGCATCTTCCGCGAGTTCGTGGACGACCGCAGGCAGATGGAGGAGATCGCCCGCCGGTTGCAAGCCGAGGGCTATCCATCACCGGGCGGACGGGGCAAGCCGTGGGGCGGCGATACCATCAAGGTGATACTGCAGAACGTGGCCTACACCGGCGACTTCGCGGCCGGCAAGTACAGCTATGGCAAATACCACACGATCCGCAACGGCCGGATCGTGAAGGGCGGCAAGAGGTGCCGCAAGCCGGAGTCCGAGTGGATCGTCCGCCGCGACCACCACGAATCGATCATCGACCGACCGACCTTCGAGCGGGCGCGGGCGATACTGTCCCAGGGCAAGACGGGCCACGTGCCGTGGACGCCCGAGAACAATCCGCACATCCTCTCCGGCTTGCTGCGGTGCGGCAAGTGCGGCGGTCCGATGTGGGTCTTGAAGGGCGGATACTACGAATGCGGCAATCATCGCGAGGACAAGACTGAGGACGGCACGGCGAAGGGCGAGCGGACGTGTCCCAAGGGCACCACGATTCGCGAGGACCGGGTCCTGCATTCCATCGCCGATTACCTGCACCAAGAGTTCCTGTCCATCGACGGCGAGGCGCTGGCGTGGAAGGCGGAGCGGGGCGAGCTGCAACCCGGCGACCTGCCGAAGGCGTTCGCCAAGGTGCGATCGCTGGTCGCTCCACCGAAGCAACCGGCGAACGACCGCAAGCGAGCCGAGAAGCAATCGCAGACGCTGGCCGGACAGATCGAGACGGCCCGCCGCAACCTCGCCTACGCCACGAGCGCCGAAAATGTGGCGGCCATCGAAGCTGAAATCGAGCGGCTCAAGGCCGAGCGTGAGTTGCTGGAGGCCGAATTGCGGAAGCGGCCCCCGAGCGAGGCCGACGTGAGCGCGGAGGCGATGGAAGTTCTGAGGAGCCTCTATTGGCTCGGGATACTGTTCCGCAGTGCCGCCCAGGAATGGGGCCGCGATCCCGACAACCCGGACGATTGGATGGACGTAGAGTGCGGGTCGTCTTTCTTCGGATCGGTGAAAACGCCAGCGGTCCGGCAGTGCCTGCGTCGAATAGCAGGGATCACCGTGCATACGCGGCTGGAAGGCAAGAGCACCCGGACGCGGCACGTCTTTGAGGGTGGGGAAATCGCGTTCGGATCAGTGGGGCCTAAACCGAGGGACTTGAACCCTCACCACCCGGGTAAGAGCCGGGGATGCTGCCGCTAACACCTGCGCCTCATTCATTCAGTCAACCCGGAGGGACTCGAACCCCCAACCTGTCCGGTGTAAACGGCCTGCTCCGCCATTGAGCTACGGGTCGAATCAAACTTCAATCGGCAATCTTCGATCGTCAATCATCAATCCAGTGGTCCGTGGGGGAATCGAACCCCCGTTACCGGCTTGAAAGACCAGCGTCCTATTCCGCTAGACGAACGGACCGATTCCGCGATCCCCATAAACGCTGCAAGGCCGGGGATCCTATTTGGGATTCCCCGGCCTTGCATGGTTCATGCAATCGGAAGGGGTTATCCAGGATCGTGACCACTTCGATACGCCATCACCAACGCGACGCAGCGATCGCACCAACGGCATTCGCCGTTAAGGCATTCGAGCTTCGTTAGGTGGCAGGATCGAATCATGATCGTGTATGCTAGTAAGCGGTTCGCCTCGTGAATTCCAGACATCATTTTGAATCGTTCGCTAGTATGACGCACGACTCAACACTTGGTTCGCGGAAAATCCGAAAACTTTTCGCCGCGTATGCTGACTTCTGACTTCTGACCTCTGATCACTGGTCAAATGAGCGACCACTTCTTCATGTCGATCGCCCTCGAACTGGCCGAGCGCGGCCGGGGTTGGGTCGAGCCCAATCCGCTGGTCGGCGCGGTCGTCGTTCGCGATGGACACGTGGTTGGCGAGGGCTGGCACGAGAAATTCGGCCAGGCTCATGCCGAGGTCAACGCACTCCGTCAAGCGGGCGAATCGGCACAGGGTTCGACGATGTACATCACGTTGGAGCCTTGCTGTCACTTCGGTAAAACCCCGCCCTGCACACTTGACGTGATTCAGGCGGGGATACGCCGGGTCGTCGTCGCGATGCTCGACCCGTTCCCTCAGGTCGCGGGGCAGGGAGCCGCCCGTCTCCGGGAAGCTGGCATCGTCGTCGAGGTCGGCATAGGCGAAGCCGCTGCTCGGAGGCTGAACGCGCCATACCTCAAGCGCTTGCGCACAGGACGTCCATGGGTTCACGCAAAATGGGCCATGAGCCTCGATGGGAAAATTGCAACGCGAACGGGCAAGTCTCAATGGATCACCGGTGAGGCTGCGCGAGCGCACGTCCACGAACTCCGCGGCAAGATGGATGCTATCCTGGTAGGTCGGGCAACTTTGGTTGCGGACGACCCACTGCTGACCGCCCGGCCAGCCGGTCCGCGTACCCCCACGCGCGTTGTCTTGACTGAATCGGCTGAAGGAATGCCCGCGAATTGTCGATTGCTGGACTCGGTTTCAGCGGCGCCGATTCTAATCGTTACAACTACTGCCGGAGCGCAACGACTGGCCACTTGGCGGCAAAACGGGGTCGATTTACTGGAGTTGCCATCATCGGACGGCGTCCTGAATGTCAAATCGGTCTTGACGGAATTGGCACAACGCGGAATGACCAATGTGTTGGTCGAAGGGGGAGCTGATACGCTCGGGCGCTTTCGGGACGCAGGGGAAATCGACGAGGTGCACGCGTTCGTGGCGCCCAAACTGTTTGGAGGACGGGCGGCGATGTCGCCGATCGGCAGTTTGGGTATTGCGGAAATCGACGAAGCGACTACTCTGAGCGACTGGCGGATCGAGCAATTGGGGGACGATCTGCTGGTTCATGGATTTGTTCAGTTGGGCCGCTGACTTGGGGTAGGGTTCGCGGCTCGTTCTTGTTTTAATCGCCAGGCAATGGTTATAATTCCTTATTCCAGACCCCTCCTGTGATGGAAGGCGGGCACGTGACGACGATGCGACATGACGGCTCAGGCGGTGCCGGCCCGGACGATCAATTGAAGCGTGCCGAATACATCATCGGCGCTCTCGACAAGGGCATTGCCGTCGTTTCACCGGATCTCATCGTCCGCTGGGCCAATGACCCGTTTCGAGCTTGGTGCGGTGACGAACAACCGGTGGGTAAACGATTCTTCGATGCCCTTAAAACTCCGCCGGAAACCCGCCCATCCGACGACGCCTTTCAAGCGGCTCTTCACGGTTCCCCTGCCTGCTTCCGAATCCGCCAAAACAACAACCTTTTGCTCGATGTGACCGTCTCCCCCATCCGCGAAGATGGCCGAGTCGTCGAGCTGGTGGCATTGTGCGACGATGTCACCGCGACCGCGGCCCGCCAGCAGAAGCTGAATGCTCTCTATTTCGCCAGTCAGGACTTGGACTCTCTGGATCCCGACCAGCTGGCCGACCTGAATGTCGAATGTCGGGTGGAATTACTCAAACAAAACCTCCGGCGATACGTTCACGACGTCCTCCATTACAACGTCGTGGAAATTCGGATGCTTGACCCGAAGACCCTGCGACTTGTTCCGTTAATGGAAGAGGGAATGAAGCCCGAGGCGGCGACTCGGGAACTCTACGCGCGTACTGACGGAAACGGGGTAACCGGCTTCGTGGCCGCGACTGGCCAGCCTTATCTGTGCACGGACACGACCAACGATCCGCACTTCATTGAAGGGTCCGCCGGGGCTCGATCCTCGATGACAGTGCCGATTCTCTTTCACGACCAGGTGATCGGCACGTTCAATGTGGAAAGTCCCAACGTTAATGCATTCGGGCCGGAGGATTTGCAGTTCACCGAGTTGTTTGCCCGAGAATTGGCGCGAAGTCTAAACACGCTCAATCTCTTACATGCCCAGGAGCAGTTCGCGGCGGCCGGCGTGATCGACAATGTGAATCGCGACATCGCCATGCCCGCGGATGACTTGCTTGGGGTCGTCAGCGGTTTGATTGAGCGCCTGGGCGACCGGCCAGACCTGGTGGATTCGCTCCGGCGTGTACTCGGCGACGCGCGTAAGATCAAGCTCGCTGTACGGCGCGTCGGCGATGAAACCGCCCGACCGGAGAATCCAGCGACCGACCCGAAGCTGGATGGGATGCGAGTGCTGGTAATCGATGCAGACGAACGCATTCGCAAATCGGCGCACTTCATTCTCGAACGCCGGGGCTGCGTTGTGGAAGCGGCTTCCAACCCCGCCGAAGGAATCGCCATGGCGAAGGCGGGGACATACGACGTGGTGCTGGTCTCCGTCCGGCACAAGGATATGGGCGGCACTGCGGCATATCGGGCGCTGATAAAGGCGGTGCCGCTCGGCCGCGTGATTCTGACGCAGGGCTTCGAATACGACTCCTGCCACACCGTGGTGAACGCCAAGCAAGACGGGTACTGGCTGCCAGTGTTGTTCAAGCCATTTCAAGAATCCGTCTTGCTCAAAGCGTTGACAAGTCCAGCGCCAAGCCCACCGCCGAAAAATGCGGTTCCGGTCGGTGTGGTTTCTTGATTCCGGAAGATCGCTTTGCTGGTGACTCTTCTCCTCTTCCTCGCGGCGGCCATCGGGCACGGCTATCTGCTGATGCTCAGCATCAACGTCACTTACTCGTACCCATTTCACCGCCAGATCCTAAAGACGCAACGGAATCTTTGGGGCCTGCTCTTAATTGCTGGCCCGGTTGCTTTCGCACTGCTCGTGGGTTTTGACTTAATTGCGCTGGGTCGACAAGCACTCAGTGATGGATCATACTTAGCCCCTGTCATTTATGCGTGGCTGTGCATTGCGATGGGAGCATTGGTGTTCCCCGCGGTCACCGTCTGCCGATTACTTCGTCGCCGACCGGCCATTGTGCTCGACGAGCGTATGGCAACCGTCGATGTGGAAAAGGAGTTGGGCTATCGGCCCGTGGGCGACGGAAAATATCGAGCCATTGCGACGGCTTCGAATCAACGACGTATTCAACCTCGAAATTACCACGCTGACGCTGCGAGTGCCCGGCATGCCGGCGGGTTGGGACGGCCTGACAATCCTGCAACTCAGCGATTTGCACTTTTACGGCACGCCGGCGCGTGAGTTCTATGAATTCGTCGTCCGGCGATCGATGGCCGACGGTGTTCCGGATCTCGTCGTCCTCAGTGGCGACATCATCGACGACGACCAATATCTCGACTGGATTGAACCAGTCTTGAGTCCCCTGCGCTGGAACATCGCGGCGCTTGCCATTATGGGCAATCACGATTGGTGGCGCGATTATGCCGGCGTGCGGCAACGGCTAGCCGGGCTGAGCATGCGCGTCGTCAGTAATCGCTGGGAAGCATTGGAGGTGCGTGGGGAACGGCTGATCGCAATCGGTCACGAAGGCCCGTGGTTTCGCCCGCCACCGGATCTGTCAAATTGCCCTGAGGGATTCCGTCTCTTGGTCAGTCACACGCCAGACAATATCGGCTGGGCGAAACGCAATGAGTGCCGGCTGATGCTCAGCGGACACAATCACGGCGGACAAGTTCGGCTGCCGATCTTTGGTTCACTATTCGTCCCCAGCTCCTACAGTCGGCGCTACGACATGGGCACATTCCACGAACCGCCGACAGTCTTGCACGTCAATCGCGGCCTCTCCGGCAAGGAGCCCATTCGCTTCCGCTGCCGGCCGCAGGTATCGCGGATTATTCTGCGCGTGAGCACTTGTCTCAATCCCACCGTTTCACGAGTTCCTCGATCCAGCCGTGATGGAATACGTCGAAAATACTGGCATCGAAAAGTGCCCAATTGTGAATTGTAATGATCATTCCACCAGGTGGAGGCCGATGGCATCCTATCAATCGCAACGATTGATCGCTTTCTACCCAACTTTCGCATTGCCGGTTCAAGTCCACGGGTCGATTTTGCCGATGGTATCGACAAGGGGACTTCCTCCGTCTGCCAGTCCAAGGAACGGGCCGGACGGATCATCGGCGTCGGCTCGAAAGGATGCGCGATATGCGTCGGAAACTGCTTCTGGGGGTTGTAGCTTTGATGGCGGTGCTGCCGAACACCGGCTGCCTGTTCCTAAACCGCTACGACAGCGACCCGAACTATCGGATGAACCAACTCCTCAACGAGTCCGAAGATCTGCGCCAGGCTCGCGAGGAAATGCACCGCTTCTGGATGAACAACCAGCCCAGCGTGCTAACTTACGAACGGCTCAATGGCGCCATCGGCCCGTGATCAGTTCCCGGTCCGCAGTTCCCAGTCCCCAGTGGTTTTGACTGCGGACTGGAAACTGCGGACTGGGAACTTATTTGATCGAATTCAAGTACGCCAGCAGGTCCGCCATGGCACGGATGTCGATCTGCTTTTCCAAGCCTTCTGGCATATAGGAAATCCCCAGGCTTCGCAGGTTTTCCACGTCATTGCGGCCGATCGTTTCGCTCATTCCGTCCTGGCGGCGAATGGTGAAGCCCGTGGCGGTTTCCGCGGTGATCAGACCGGTGACCACGCGCATGTTCTTAAGTTCCGCTGAATAGGCAAGATACTGGGGCTTCACTTCCTTATTCGGGTCGACGATAGCGAGCAGGACCCCTTCCAACCCGCGATCGCGAATCGCCTTGAGGTCGGCCCCGACTTCGACGCCGATTCCTTCCAGCTTGTGACAGGTCGAGCAGTTGTTCTTGAACACGAGCTTGCCCTTGACCGCATCGCCCGTCAGGTCCAGGGCTTTGCGATACTGATCGAATACCTTCTTGCGATCGGGCGGAGCGGCAAATAGCTTAGCGGCGCGAATTCCGATATTCCGCGCCGGCGATCTTTTCAAGAGCGCGACTCGGGCGGGATCGACGTCGGCCCGAGCGATCTTGTGTGCTTCGACGGCGTCGAGAAAGGCAGTCACCCAGTTATTGCGACTCAAGAGGATTTCGGTCGCAGTGATTCGCACTTTGGGAGTCATCGCCGGCCACGCGTCCAGGATCATGGCAGGAGCGGCATCGTCGCCGAAGCGGCCGAGCGTTTCCAGGCCGGCAATTTGCACTTCCGGCGGCTGAGTCGCCTTGATCGCCTCCTCGAGAACTGGTGAGACGTCGCGGAATTTGGTGATCTGAAGATCATGGATGGCTGCCACGCGTGCCGCGGTCGGCTTGCGCGAGTCCTTCGCAGTGACGACCGCGTCTTTCAAAAGCTCATCGTAGATCGCTTTCATGGTTGGGGCGTATTGTTGATTGTCGAGCACCGCGAGTGTGTTTCCCGATCCTCGCGTCCGCACTACCCGAAGCACCGCTCGCGCTAATACGCGGTCCTGCCGACTGACACTGGAGCCGCGTGCGAGCGTTGCGATGACCCGCAAGAGGGTCGGCCCATGGGCTCCATTCGGTTCGGACGCCGCCAATTCGGCCAGGGCGATCACGAACGCGGAACCGTCGGGCTGGCCCCGGAAATACTGAGAAGTTGCTAATTGTTCGATGGCCACGTCCAGGTGCTGCGGGCCCATACCGCTGAGAAGCCCTAGCCGCATCCAGGGATCGGCAACGTCCTTGAGCGCCAACTGAACAAGAACATATCCTTCGTTGCGCGCAAGTCCCCCGGTTGCGCAGAATACACCTGGATGTGTCGAAGGGAATTGGCGAGTTGGATCCGGACGCCGATATCAGGGTCGATGCGCAGATTCCAAATGTCGTAAGTCGAGAGGTCCTTGCGAACAGAGTTGATCGGCGTCTGACCAGTCGAACCCGCCGGGGGGACTCGCACAACCGCAACGCATGCTCGCGAACACGGGGCTCCGGGTCCTTCAAAGCGATCTTGAGCAGCTTGTCCCCTTTGCCCGCTAACGGCGCCAGGGCGTGGAGTGCGTGCACCCGCCCCTGGGCGGTCTTGCCCTTCACGACCAACTGTTCGAGTTGTTTCTGGATCGCCCCGTTGTGCGGTTGTCGCTGATAGAGCAATCGACTCGCCGTATCGCGGTGCCAGCCGTTCGGATGATCGAGCAAATCGACCAGTTCCTCTGTTTTCGCTTTGCCTAATGCGGGAACAGCGTGGTGCTTATAGCCATCGGTAACGATTCGCCAAATGCGTCCCTTGTCGATGCCGGCCGAAGGATCGACATTCTTCAAGACCTGCGGGGCGAGAAACGCCGCCCCTTCGATCAATTCCCGATACATGTCGATGACATATAGGCAGCCGTCCGGCCCATTAGCAAGTTGCACGGGACGGAACCAAACGTCCTTGGATGCGAGAAACTCGCGATCGGAGTCGGCGCGCTCTGCCAATGGCAAGGAGCCATTCGGCTTCAGCGTCGCGCGAAATACAAGATTGTTCGCGACCTCGCCGACGAAAATGTTGCCACGATATTCGGCGGGAAATGCATCGCCGCGATAGACGGTGACGCCACTCGCCCCGGTGAAGAAACCGGCCGGCGTACCCCCTTCCGCCGAGCCGGGTACCTTGCCTTCCTTGCGGAGTTTGGTTCTTAACGCTCGCCAACCCTCGACCGGGCTGATGCGATGGAGTCGCGTAAACTTGCCGCTCGGAAGTATATCGACCGATGCCGCGGGGGCCTGCACGCGCGAGCCGGCGCTCAGGTATCGGGCGTCGTAGGCCAGAGTGTGAAACGGATCGCTGTTTCCAGAGACGTACACGCGGCCAAAGTCGTCGATCGACATACCGTGTTGCCCGCCGCCGCTGGTCAATTCCCATTGATTCGTCTTCGGATCGAGCAAGACATTCATTGAACGTAGCGAGACTATCTTGCCATCCGGCTGCTTCAATTGTCCGCCGTCAAGGCCCGTGGAAACCAGAATGCGGTTGTCGAGCGTCCAGTGGAAGGAATTGAGCTGACCCTCACCGGCCTTGTCCTTGCCGAAGCCCGTGAGAACGACTTGGCGCACGTCCGCCTTTCCAGTTCCCTTTGTGTCCTTCAAATAAAGCAAGTCGGCGCGGCGCCAACATAAACGCCGCCGTTCCAGCAAATGATCCCCGTGGGGTAATCGAGACCGTCGGCGAAGACGGTGCGCTTGTCCATCACGCCGTCGCCATTGGTGTCTTCGAGGAGTACGACACGTCCCTTGCCGTGCGGCCGGGTGCCTGCGTATCCGTTGTACTCGGGCAGTTCGACGACGTAGAGTCGGCCGTCTTCGTCCCAGTCACAGGCCATCGGCGACTGCACGAGCGGTTCGGCCGCGACGAGTTCAACGTGGAAGCCGGGCGCGACTTCAAATTGCTTCAAGGATTCGGCCGGCGACTTCGCAGGAATCCGCGGCAGATCGCCCTTGGCTGTCGGTCCATCGCCACGGGAAATTGAAACGACCGCGACTAGGACGACGGAGATCGGCATGAATTGGCGTATGGAGATCATTTGGGCAGAATAGCCAGGGGAATGTGACAACGCCAGGGTCGGCAGCCAACCAGTTACCTGGTCCAGCCTTGCCAGAAATTTGAATGGGCGAGCGAACTCTCAGGGGAACTTGCCCGACTGCACCGCCTGCGGAGAGAGTGACGCCACCGGGACAGACCGCACAACCTGTCCAGACCGCAGGGTTTGCCCACAACTCTCGTGTCCGCAACCCGTCCGGGCATGACATCCAATGTTACGCTTACGACGCTATTCAATCGCCGGTCCCGGGAGAATTCGCGTGGCCCTGCCGCTGCAGTCGATCGCCGCCCTGGTTGTTCTCGGCCTGGCTGGCTGCCGGTCGCCGACCGGGTCGGGCAGCAGTTCCGCCGGTCCAGGCCCGGTCACCGGTCTGGCGAATCGCGACGCTTCAAACAATATGGTCACCGTCCTGGACTTGCAGACGGCGACTTCACATCCGGACGGACCGTTGCCGGACGCTCCGGGTTCGTTCAACATCCTGGTGCTGTCAGGCGGCGGAGCGTATGGGGCTTACTCGGCTGGCGTCTTGGCCGGGTGGTCCGAGACTGGCGCCCGACCGGATTTTGACGTGGTCACGGGTGTCAGCAGTGGCGCGCTGGTGGGCACTCTGGCCTTCCTCGGCCCGAGCCGCGACCCGGAGTTGAAATGGTTCTACACCCGGCTCTCCGACCGCGACGTATTCGTCCGCCGGCCGAGCCTTTCCATTCTCCTTTCCGACTCGGCAGCCGACTCTCGTCCGTTAGAGAGGCTGATCGATCAAGCAGTTGACGCCAAGCTATTACGGCAGGTGGCGACGGAGCACCGCAGGGGCCGGCGACTGTACGTTGGCACCACCCACCTGGATTCGCGCCGTCTGGTGGTTTGGGATATGGGGGCAATCGCCGCCCGCGGAAGACCCGAAGATCTCAGTTTGTTCCGTAAGGTCCTCCTCGCGTCCTCCTCCCTGCCCGGACTGCTACCGCCAGTTTCGATCCCAGTCGAGGTGGACGGCCGGAAGTATGACGAACTCCACGTCGACGGCGGGGTGACGGCGTCCCTGTTCTTTCGTCCGCCCGAGGTTCCGCGCGAACGGCTGGCCGCCCTCGGCAAGCGCCCGCTCGACGGGTCGAACGTTTACGTGATTGTGGCCGGGAAGCTCTACAGCGACGCCCAGCCCGTAACCCCCCAGTTCCTCTCGATCGTGACCAGTTCGGTGTCCGCCCTGATGTATGCCCAGACGCGCGGGGATCTGAGTCACCTGTATTCCATCGCTCAGGCGACCGGAATGAACTATCGGCAAGCAGCGATACCCTCGGATGTCCCGGTCCCGGCCACGTCGACCTCATTCGACCCGACCGACATGCGCCGGCTTTTCGAGACCGGCCGGCGACTGGCTCGCTCGAGCAACGTGTGGCGCGCGACCCCACCAGGCGCCAAACCCGGAGAGGATGTGCCCGTCCGGACCGGGAATCGGCTTACTCATGTGCCGCTCCCCGCGTCGCGCGGGCGATGACATGAGTCTCGCGTATCGACCGGCTCACTGGACTGGGAGAGTCCTCCGGGCGGCCGTCACTGACCGCAACCACAGGATGATCCGGCATACCCGGCGCCAGTCGGTGGATAAGCGACTACGCCCGCCGGCCCATAATTTGAACCGGAACCCCAGCAGCAACAGCCCGCCGACATAAGAATCAGCCCGAGCAGCACAAAACGGAGCCAAAACATGGAAGGTTCCCTCCTCGAAAAGGCGATGACACCGGTCGGAAGTTGGGTTGAGTCCGACGGCGCATTTTCCTTTACCGGCTTCCGGCCGGGGGGATAATCTCACCGCATTCCCGGAAAAACATGAGACCATCAGCGTCATACCCGATAACCATCTGCTAATTGAGCTATCCGACAGACTCAGCGCCGCCTTCCCATCTCGACTCGGATCGGTCCGATCTTTCACCCGAGACCCCAATCGCTAGTCGGAGCCTTTGCTGCGCGGTCAATGATTGGCATTGCTTGACGGACGCCATCATGACAATTGCCATTGGCCAATCGCCTGGTGACGTCGGCTTTGCAATGAAACGTCTGGGACCAATCTCGTCGATGGGCGGAAATGTCTGGTTAAAAGGAGGAAGGCGGCCAAGGGGGCCAAGATGGCCAACGTTTTCTCCATCCCCCCATGCGCGCTAATGTCTATTTATGGAGCCATTCCATTCGATCGTTCGGGGGACTGCCCCGTTCTATTGCAACGCCGGTGGCGTCCGTCAAGCAGTGGCGCCGGGCGAATTCTCCGCTCGCCACAGTCCAAGAGTGGCGACCTTTGACGGGAGCAGCTTGACCGGCCCGTGAACGCTGATGATTTTCAGTGCCGGCGGCAATCCGAGTTTGGCCGCAACGCAATTCGGTAATTCCGTGTGGGATCAGCCAGAAAATTGTTGCGGGCACGCGCGTCCTTATTTACCTTGCTCATTCAATTACGCTGCCCATGAACTCCATTGCTTGAGTCGCGGCACGTCTTCCACACTCATTCGCGGATCTCGGACCGCGCCGAGGACGACCCATGCTCCGCCGTCAGCCCTTTACACACCTGCGTGCAAGTCAACGCAAGGCCCGGAAGCCCGCGGAATCATTCGCGTGGAAGCGCTCGAATGCCGTGAGGTGCCCGCGGTCGTCGGCCTGAACGCACTCACCGTCGATCCCACTTCGTACGACGCCTCGAGCATTCTCGTCCGCATCCAGCCGGGGCCGATCGACCCGAACGCGCTTGGCATTCCCGGCGCCGTCTCGTCGAGTCCACTGGCGCTAGTGCCTGGTGTGTGGGAGGTCCAACTGGGCGCGGGCGCAACGCCTGCCAACGCGGTGCTGAGCGCGGGGTCCACCCTGGCCGTTCGCGAAGTCTCATTCAACTACCGGCTGTCGGTGAACCAAACCCCCAACGATCCCCGCTACAGCGAGCAGTGGGGGTGGAACAACACGGGGCAAACCGGCGGAACAGCCAATGCGGACATCGACGCCCCCGAGGCGTGGAATGTGTTCACCGGCTCACCAAATACGGTCGTGGCGGTGATCGATACCGGCGTCGACTACACGCACCCGGATCTCGCTGCCAACATGTGGGTGAACCCCGGCGAAATTTCCGGCAATGGCATCGACGATGATGGGAATGGCTACGTGGACGACGTCCACGGGTACGACTTCGCCAATAACGACGGCGATCCCATGGACGACCACAGCCACGGGACGCACGTGTCCGGGACGATCGGCGCCGTCGGGAACAACAACCTGGGTGTGACGGGGATTAACTGGAACGTCCGGATCATGGCGGTCAAGTTCCTGGACGCCTCCGGCAACGGTACGGTCGCCAACGCGATCCGCGGCCTGAACTACGCGGTTGAGAACGGCGCCACGATTTCCAACAACAGTTACGGCGGCTCGGCCGCCGAGGACTCTGACCCGCTGTTCCAGGAGGCGATCCAAAACGCGGCGAACTTCGGACACATCTTCGTCGCCGGGGCCGGCAATAGCACCAGCGACAACGATGGGCTCGGGTTCTACCCAGCGAGCTTCGACGCGGACAACATCATCTCGGTCGCCGCCACGGACGACAACGACAGCCTGGCTTCCTTCTCCAATTACGGGGCGACGTCCGTGGATCTCGCGGCACCGGGCGTGGACATCCTGAGCACCTTGCCGAACAACCAGTATGGCTTGCTCAGCGGAACTTCGATGGCCACTCCGCATGTCACCGGCGTCGTGGCTCTTGTTCGCGGTCTGCACCCGGACTGGACCTATCAACAGGTAATTGACCGGGTGTTCAATTCGGTCGACTATTTGCCGAGCCTGGACGGGCGGGTTCTGACCAGCGGACGGCTGAACGCTGCGCGGGCGATCCTCGATCTGGACGGCCCGCGGATTGTGGGCAGCGATCCGTCCGGCGGCGTGGGCGGCGTCGTGACCAAAATCCGGGTTGCATTCAACGAGCCCGTCGACCCCGCGACGTTCGCGGTCGACGACATCGCCTCTTTCGTCGGTCCCAATGGATCGATCGCGATTTCCGGTGTGACCCCGGTTGCCGGGTCATTCGACCGCAAGTTCGACATCACGTTCGGCGCCCAAATCACTCGCGGCAATTATGCGATGGTGATGGGGCCGGCGATCGCCGACCCAGCCGGCAATCTGATGGACCAAGACGCTGACGGCATACTGGGCGAAACGACCCAGGACCAGTTCACCGCGGCATTCACGTTGGGCGACCAGCAAGTGTTCAATTCGACCGACACACCCAAGGGCCTGGCCGCTTTCGGGACGACCCGATCCACCCTGAATGTTGCCGACGACCTCGGCATCGCCGACCTGGACGTGCGGATTAACCTGAGCGCTCCGGACGTCAGCTTCTTGAGCGCCGCACTCATCGCGCCGACGGGGGCCCGGTCCTCTCTCGTGCCCATGGCCGGCGGAGCGCAAGGGACCGATTTCGTTGGCACGATCTTTTCGGACGAGGCCCCAAGCACGCTCCCGAGCGGCAGTCCACCGTACACGGGCACATTCCGTCCGGATACGCCCCTGTCGGTCATGGACAGTCAATCAACGCGGGGGACCTGGACCCTCGAAGTCACGAGCCTTTTCGGCGGGACGATCGACGGTTGGTCGTTGATGGTGGTGCCCACCCCGCCACGATTGAGCGTTGGCGACGTGGAAATCACGGAAGGCAACAGCGGCTCGACCATGGTCGCATTTCCGGTCCTTCTGTCGAACCCGATTGATCAAGTGGTGACAGTCGATTTCGCGACGGCGGACGGGACGGCCACCAGCGGGTCGGACTACCTGCCCGCGACTGGCAGTCTGATCTTCCAGCCCGGGGAGGTCGAAAAGACAATCGTCGTCGCCGTTTCCGGAGACGTGGACGACGAGCTGGACGAGACTCTTTTCGTCAATCTGAACAACTCAGTCAATGCGACGATCGCCGACGGCCAGGCGGTCGGCACGATCAAAAACGACGAACGGTCGGTATCGATCGGCGATGTATCGGTCAACGAAGGGAACAGCGGCACCGTCGCCGCGGCTTTCCCGTTGACGCTCTCGGCGCCCAGCACTCACGCGGTGACGGTAACGTACACGGCCGCGCCGGGAACGGCGGCGGCCACTGCGGACTACGTGCCAGTCACGGGGACTGTCACGTTCCAACCGGGTGAGATGACTAAGACGGCCGCCGTCTCAGTCAAGGGCGAGACGCGCTATGAGCAGAACGAGACATTCTTCGTCAACATTTCGGCCGCCAATGCGCTGACCACGGACGGGCAAGGCGTCGGCACCATCTTGAACGATGATCCCCTGCCCGTCATGTCGATTGGGGACGCCTCGTTGGTCGAGGGAAATTCCGGGACGAAAAACTTCGGTTTCCCTGTTACGCTATCGGGCCCGAGTGATTTCCCGGTCACCGTGAATTACGCGACGGGGACGGGCACGGCGACGGCGGGTGTCGACTACACCCCGGTAAGCGGTTCTTTCACGCTGTCCCCCGGCGCTACGAGTTTCAACGTGACCGTCCCGGTCGCCGGCGACACCGACCTCGAACCATCCGAGACCGTACCGGTGCAATTGTCGGCGGCCACGAATGCGATCCTGATGGACGGCCTCGCAGTCGGGACCATCCTGACCGACGACCAGTCGATTTCCATTGACGACAGCACGGTGACCGAAACCGACTCCGGCACATTCGCAATCGAATTTGCGGTCCACCTATCGGCGGCCGTGCCGTTCGAAGTGACGGCGAATTACGCGACGGCTAACAACACTGCCGTGGCCGGCAGCGACTACATTGCGGCGACCGGGACCGTCAACTTCGCGCCGGGCGAAACCACGAAGATCGTGACCGTGCTTGGCCTGGGCGACCTGCGGAACGAGGCGTCGGAGGCCTTCTACCTCAACCTGAGCAACGCGATCAACGCCACCATCGCCGACACTCAGGGGCGCGCAACCATTGAGGATACCGACCCCATCCCGACGGTGACCGTCAGCGACGCCACGGTCGTCGAAGGCAACAGCGGGGTCCGATCGCTGTCCTTCACGCTCACCCTGTCCGCGGTCAGCGGGCAACCCGTCACGGTCAACTACAACACGGCCGACGGCACGGCGACTGCCGGATCGGACTATACGGCCGCCGCCGGTTCCTTCACCATTTCCGCCGGCAACCAGACACAGACCCTCAAGATCAACGTGACCGGCGACACGGATTCGGAAGGCGATGAGACACTGCTGCTGAACCTGAGCAATGCGACCAATGCCACGCTCGTCGGTGACCTGGCCGTCGGGACGATCCAGGACGACGACAGCCTGGTGGTGGACAATCCGGTCGTCACCGAGGGGGACAGCGGGTCCACCGTGGCCCAATTCACGGTGCGACTGCTGACGCCTCGAGATCACCCCGTGACCGTTGACTTCGCAACCGCCAACGGGACCGCGTCCGCGGGGTCGGACTACATGTCGCAGGCCGGCACTCTGACATTCGACCCCGGAGAAACCGAGAAAACCATAAACGTGGTCGTGATCGGCGACCAGGGTCAGGAAGCGGACGAAACGATTCTTCTCAACCTGACGAATGCTGACGGGGCCATTATTGGCGACACTCAGGGCATTGCCACGATCGCCAACGACGATGCGATGCCCGCCGTCACCGTCAGCGACGCGGTGGTGGTGGAAGGTGCCTCTGGAAACCGAAATGCCGTCTTCACCGTCAACCTGTCGCGCCCCAGCGGCCAGTCGGTCACCATCTATTACACAACGGCCGACGGAACCGCGACGGCGGCCAACGCGGACTACCAGCCGCGAAGCGGGTCCATCAGCATTGGCGCGGGGAACACGGTCGCGACCATCGCCATTCCGGTCGTCGGCGACACCGTCGACGAGGGCGACGAGTCGTTTTTCCTCAATCTGACTAACATCACGAACGCGACGCTCGCCGAGAGTCAGGCGGTCGCCACCATCATCGACGACGATCCGTTGCCCGCAGTCTCCATCGCGGATGCCGTCACGACCGAAGGGAACAGCGGGACCAAGTCACTTGGCTTCACCCTGACCCTGTCGGCGGCCAGCACCCAGACGATTACCGTCGTCGTCACGACGAGCGACGGCACGGCGACCGCCGGGTCCGATTACACCGCATCCACGCAAACGGTCACGTTCACCCCGGGCCAGACGTCGCGAGGCATCAGCGTCGTTCTCCGCGGCGACACAACCACCGAGCCGACCGAGACGTTCCTCGTCAATTTGAGCAACCCGACCAATGCCATCCTGGGCGACGCGATCGCTTCCGGAAGCATCCAGAACGACGACTCGGGTCTGCGCGTCGATGACTTGACGGTTACCGAAGGCGACGACGGCCTCTCGATTGCGACGTTCACGGTCAGCCTGACTGGCCCACAGGCCGCCGACCCGATCACCGTCAACTATGCCACGTCGAATGGAACCGCCAGCAGCGGCGCCGATTACGCCGGTGTCAGCGGCGTTCTCACGTTTGCCCCGGGCGAAACTTCTCAGACCGTGGACGTACTGGTCGCCGGCGACCGGATCAACGAAGCAAATGAAACGTTCAACTTGAAGCTGCTGAATCCCGTCAACGCGGTCTTGACCGACGCGACCGGCGTCGCGACCATTGTGGACAACAACGACCCCGTGCCCACGCTGACGATCCTGGATGCCACCGTCTCCGAAGGGAACACGGGAACCAAGAACCTGACGTTTGCGGTCAAACTGTCCGGTATCAGCGGCAAGTCGATTACCGCCTCGTACGCCACGGCCGACGGGACGGCGACGTCCGCGTCCGACTACCAGGCGCGCAGCGGCGTCGTCACGTTTGGTCCCGGCAGCCTTAGCCAAACCATTAGCGTCCCGATTACCGGGGACACATCCCCCGAAACCGACGAATTGTTCTACCTGAACCTCACGAACGTCGCGAACGCCACGCTCGGCGACGGTCAGGCGACTGGCACGATCCAGGACGACGACAGCCTGGTCGTCGACGACGTGACCGTGGCCGAAGGCGACAGTGGGGCCAGCGTGGCGACCCGCACGATCCGGTTGTTGGCGCCACGAGACGAGCCCGTGTCGGTCGACTACGCAACTGCCAACGCGACCGCGAGCGCGGGAACCGACTATGTCGGCGTATCCGGAACGGCGACATTTGCCCCCGGCGAGACCGTAAAGACCGTCGACGTGCCGATCCTAGGGGACGCTTTGGACGAACCGGATCAAACGTTTTACCTCAACCTCAGCAACCCGGTCGGCATCCTGATCGCGGACAGCCGGGGCACCGCCACCATTCTGAATGATGACGTGTCGCCATTCGTCACCATTTCGGACGCCATGATCGCGGAAGGCAACGCAGGGACGAAGACGCTCAGCTTCAAGCTATTGCTCTCCCGGCCGAGCGGGCAGAACGTCGCGGTCACGTATAGCACCGCCGACGGGACGGCGTCGGCAGCCGCGGGCGACTACGTCAGCCGGAGCGGAACGGTCACCTTTGGGCCGGGAAGCACGTCCCAGACAATCTCGATCACAGTGAACGGCGACATGCTGGCCGAGTCGAACGAGACGTTCTATTTGAACCTGCTCAGCGTTACCAACGCGAGCCTCGCGGACAATCAGGGGCAAGCGACGATCTTTGATGATGACGGCACCCTGGGCGGATAAACGCAGCGGGGACAATTGTGGCCGAGGCGGATCGCCATGGCAATTTGGCGGCGGCGTAAATGTTTGTTCCTTTCGGCGACTCCGTCGCAAATGATCGGGCGACTTGTCTCGCTCCACAAGTCCGTGTCCATTTAAGCCGCCGACGAATGGGCAATTCCGCTGACGAAGAATTCAGAGCGCTTGTGTTGAGCATGAATTGCGATTAGACTCCATCCAGATTGCCATTGGAACTCCCGCCTCCACTCCCGCCGGAGCGGTCGACCACCTCGGAGCGTCTCAGAAATGCGACCTCTGCTCGCGCTTGTTCTGATTGTTGTTGCCCTGCCCGGCCGCGTCTTGACCGCCAAAGACAACCTCGCCACCGCTCGACCGAATGTCGAAGCTCTGATAGTTGAGCCCGCGTCGATCGACTTGAATGGATCCAACCGGCGTCAACAGCTCCTGGTCACCGGAAGAACGCGCACCGGCCAATTGTTGGACCTGACTCGCTGGTGTGACTTCGAGAGTTCTAATTCCAAAGTGGTCACCGTCGGCGAAGCTGTGATCCTGGCCAAATCCGACGGCGTGGCCCAAGTTCATGTGCATTACGGCAGTCTGACAGGAGCCGTCGCGATCAAAGTCCATGGGCTTGCGACTTACCCGCCCGTCCATTTTGCCAATGATATTGTGCCGCTTTTCTCCAAGCACGGCTGCAACAACGGCGGGTGTCACGGGAAAGCGTCGGGTCAAAATGGATTCCGGCTTTCGGTGTTCGGATTCGATCCGGCGGCCGACTACGACGCGCTGGTGAAGGAGGCGCGCGGCCGGCGGACCTTCGCCGCGTCCCCGGACAATAGCCTGCTCTTGCTCAAGGCCACGGGGCAAATTGCTCACGGGGGCGGGCGCCGGATCGCTCTGGATAGCATGGACGCGGAGGTCATTCGCCAATGGCTCATGCAGGGCATGCCAGTCGGACGAAATGGCGCGCCGGATGTTGCGTCGATCCGGGTCAGCCCCCGCGAACGCGTTCTCGGCCTTCGGGCGGAACAACAGATTCTGGCGACTGCGGTATTCACGGACGGCAGCTTGCGCGACGTGACCGCCGCGGCCGCCTATTCGAGTAACGCCGGCCATGTCGCCGAGGTGGATGCCCAGGGCCTGGTCCGGACCGGGGCGGCGCCGGGGGAGGCCGCGATTACCGTTCGCTACATGGGCCATGTCGCCGCCGTTCGCTTCCAGGTTCCGAGGCCGGACGCGCCAAAACCCTATCCGACTCTGCCGATCAACAACCGAATCGACGAATTGGTTTGGGCCAAACTGCGGACGATGGGCATCGTGCCGTCGGACGGCGCCGACGACGCGACATTTCTCCGCCGCACGTACCTCGACGCGATCGGCACGCTGCCTCGGCCGAAGGAGGTCCGTGCATTTTTGGCGGACCGCGATGTCCAAAAGCGGAAAAAGCGGATCGACAAAATCGTCAACCGTCCCGAATACGCGGCCTTCTGGGCGATGCAATGGGCCGACATCTTGCTCGTCAATCGTGACAAGCTCGGCGACCGCGGCGCGTTCGAAATGCACCGTTGGCTGGTCGAACAAATGTCGCGCAATCGCCCCTACGACGAGTGGGTGCGGGAACTCATTGCCTCGAGCGGTTCATCGCACCGGTATGGGCCGGTCAATTTCTATCGGGCGTCCGCGACGACCGAGGAGATCACGCGAGCCGTCAGTCAGGCGTTTCTCGGCGTTCGTCTCGAATGCGCTCAATGTCATCACCACCCGTTTGAGCGATGGGGACAAGACGATTTCTACGGTCTGGCCGGCTATTTCGCGGGTCTGAAGCGCAAGCACTTGTCCGGCGACGAGGAACTTGTTTATCACGCCGGGGGCGAGCCCGCAATGACGGTGGCGAGCACGAAGCGGCGCGTCGCGACCCGCCCGCCAGGCGGGACCGCCCTGCCCGCGGACGCCACGGGCGATCCGCGGCCGTTGCTCGCGGCCTGGTTGACGAAGCCTGAAAATCCCTGGTTCGCGCGGCTGGCGGTCAATCGTCTTTGGAAGCATTTTTTCGGCCGCGGACTGGTGGAACCGGAGGACGATCTGCGATCCACGAATCCGGCAACCAACGAACCCCTGCTCGAGTATTTGGCGCGGACACTGGTCGCAAACCACTACGATCTGAAGTCGGTGTGCAGGCTCATCCTCAATTCGAGGGCGTATCAGTTGTCGAGTGTGCCAAACTCGACGAACCAGGACGATGAGCAATACGGTTCGCACTACCGCGTTCGCCGGCTGCCGGCCGAAGTCCTGCTCGATGCAATTTGTGCGGTCACGGCGGCGCCGAAGAATTTCCGGGTCGGTCCCGTGGGACGCGGGCCATCGAATTGTGGGACAATCGCGCGCCATCGTATTTCCTGGACATCTTCGGTCGATCCGAGCGGCTGAGCCCATGCGCGTGCGGTCGAACCAGCGAGCCGACCATGGCCCAATGTCTACACCTCTTGAATGCCCCGGAAATAGAGGAGAAAATCGCGGACCCGTCCGGCCGCGTGGCTCGCTTGCTGGCGGCAAAGAAAACCCCGGATGAGATCGTCGAGGAACTGTGTCTTGCTGCTTGGGGCCGACGCCCGACCGACAAAGAGAAAACAGCGGCTGGAAAGTTGTTCGCCCGTTCCACGCCGCGAGAAGCGGCCGAGGACTTTGCTTGGGCCTTGTTGAATTCGCATGACTTTTTGTTTTCGCGATGACCGTTGCAGCGGAGGGATCGACAATGCATACGTTTGCTGACGGGGTGGATCGGCGTGCGTTCTTGCGGCTCGGCGCCGTCGGCGGGTTGTCGCTCGGTCAGTTCCTGCAGTTGCAAGGCGCCCAGGGATCTTCACCGATCCAGAAGCGGGACGTGAATTGCATCTTCCTCTTTATCCTCGGCGGCATGTCCCACCACGACATGTGGGACTTTAAGGCCGCAGCGCCGCGCGAGATTCGGGGCGATTTCAAGCCGATCAAAACGGCGGTGCCGGGGATTGGGCTGACCGATCTGCTTCCGCATACGGCCAAGATTACCGATCAGCTTGCGATTTTGCGGAGCCTGACACACGGCGACTCCGATCATGGCCGAGGCTACCACATCATGATGACCGGCAATACGCCGGGCCCGGGCGACTTTAACTCGACAAAGAACAACAACGTCCATCCGAGCATCGGTTCGATGGTTGCCCGCATGACCGAGGGCGGCGCCGCCTTGCCGCCGTACATGTCCGTGCCCTGCTTTCTGCGCAGCGGTGGGCCGGCTTTTTTGGGTCCGAGCTACGCCCCGTTCGTAATTCAATCCGACCCGGCGGCCCCCGAGTTTAGTGTGCGCGACGTTGTCTTGCCGGAAGGGATTCGCGCCGACCGGGCGATCCGACGGCAGGAGGCTTTGCGCGATCAATCGTCGCGAACGTGAGGAATCGGTCGCCCGCGATGTTCGGGCACTCGATACGTTTTACGACAAGGCATTTCGCTTGATGACGTCGCCGGCGGCGAAGGAGGCGTTCGATCTCCATCACGAAAAACCGACGCTCCGCGAAGCTTATGGGATGACCAGCGTTGGCCAGTGCTGTCTCCTAGCGCGACGAATGGTCGAAGCCGGTTGTCGTTTTGTCAGCATCGAAAACGGTCACTGGGATACGCACCGCGAAAACACGAAGAGCCTGCGCGATTTGCTGGTTCCCGGTTTCGATCGCGCGTTGGCGGCCCTCATTTCCGATCTGAAGGAACGCGGTCTGCTTGATTCCACGCTGGTGGTGGTCACGTCGGAGTTCGGCCGAACGCCGCGAATCAACACGATGGCGGGACGCGATCACTGGCCACAAGCGTTTTCGATCGTCATGGCCGGCGGCGGGTTGAAACGAGGCCTGATCGTTGGCGCGACCGACAAGATTGGCGCGTCGGTCACCGATCGGCCGATCACTCCGCCCGATATGACAGCGACGATTCTCCACGCCCTCGGGATCGATCCAGCGACCAAGGTCCACACGCCGACCGGACGACCGGTCGAACTCGCGTCGGGGGGCAGGCCGGTGCTGGAATTATTCGCCTGATTGAGACATTCCTATGCGTTCGCGCTTCTTTCCGTTGGTGCTCGCCGGAGTCGCCGTCGCGGCAACTGCGCACGGTCAGGCGGTCCCGTCCCGTGAACCATCGAGCACCCATATCTTCCCGGCGGGCGGCCAGCGGGGTACGACCGTCAAGGTTCGAGTCGGCGGCGAATGCTTGCCGCCCGGGATGAGGTTCAAGCTGTATGGCGGCGGCGTCACCGCGGCCGACGAGCTTGGGCCGGAAGTCCACGCGCGCTTTGCACCATCGGTTCGCCGACTGCCACGCGACGCCGACGGCGTGGGCGCTGCGATCACCTATCCGCGCGAATGGTCGTCGGAGATCCAGATCGCGGCAAACGCCCAAACGGGGTTAAAGCATTGGCGGGTCGTCGGCGGCTTGGGGCGGCACACAGCCGCGGCCATTTCTGGTGGGCGAATTGCCGGAATTCATCGAGACCGAACCGAACTCGCTTTCCGAACAGGCCGAACGCGTTGCCACACCGGTCGTCATCAACGGGCAGATCGCCGGCGAACGCGACCAAGATTTCTTCGTCTTCCAAGCGAAGGCCGGCGATGTCGTGGTCAGCGATATTTTGGCGGCTCGCATCGGGTCGCCGCTCGATCCGATCGTGACCTTCACCGATTCGCATGGCGCCCGGATGCGAACGCAAGAGGTTCGGGTCGGCTCCGATCCCGTTTTGGCCTTCAAGGCCCTGGAGACAGGCGACTATCGCCTGCACATCGCCAATCTCGGCTTTGGCGGCGGGCCGGCGTACGTTTACCGAATCACCCTCTCGACAGCGGCGTACGCGCCCTTGGCATTTCCGCCGGCCGCACGGGTAGGCGAAACGCGAATGCTGGATTTATACACGCTGAGCGGGAACGAAACGTTCAGAATCAAAAGATTGAAAACCACGTTTCCCAGGACGCCTGGACCGTTTTCTATTGGCGGCGTCGCGCCCCTCCTGGCGTCGGAGGATCGCGAAGTGGTAGAAGCATCCGGGAATCAATCGGCCCCCAAGGCGATGGAACTCACTTTGCCGGTTACGGTTTCCGGGCGGTTTTCCACGGCCCACGAGGACGATTGGTATGCCTTCCAAGCGAAAAAGGGCGAAACGGTCACGATCGCATGCCGGCCCTTTCCCAGCGATTCGCGAGCGATGCCCGTTCTCACCCTTTTGGATGACCAGGGCC
Source organism: uncultured Gemmataceae bacterium (assembly GCA_963773845.1). Classification (GTDB taxonomy): domain Bacteria; phylum Planctomycetota; class Planctomycetia; order Gemmatales; family Gemmataceae; genus SIAJ01. The sequence continues at coordinate 148,769 of CAVZCU010000004.1, read as the reverse complement.
GCACGCTGGCGAGCGCGAATACGGTGGACGCGCCGGACCGGGCCATTGAACTGGACTGGACGGCGCCAGCCGACGGCCGATTTCGACTTCGGCTTCGCGACCTCCAAGGCGCCACCAACGGCGGGTCCGACTTTATCTATCGCCTGACCGTGCGTCTTGCGCGTCCGGATTTCGCGTTGCGATTGGAGCCGGATTTCGTGAACGTCGCGCAAGGCGGCAAGACCGAGGTGGATCTGATCGTTCATCGCTCCGGAGGCTTCACCGGCCCGATCGATCTCAAGACCGCCGGCTTGCCCGATGGCGTGCAGATGAAAGCCGCGACGATCCCTTCAGACGTGTCCCGACTCAAGCTGACCTTGACCGCGAAGGACGACGCTCGGCCAACCGATGTGATGGCGCATCTCGTTGGTCGCGCGAACATCAATGGAGGGATGATCGAACGGCCCGCGTTGGTTTCGTCAATCGGTCGCGAAGGAACGGAATTGTTCCTGACCGTCCAGCACAAACCGCTGTTCCGTTTGACGTGCAACGAAGCCTATAAATATGCGCACCGGGGAACGGTTTATCCCTATGCGCTGACTATCGAACGCCTGAATGGATTCCATGGGCCGATCATTCTGCAATTATGCGATCGACAAGTTCAGGACCTCGACGGGATTCGTGTGGTCGAATCCGTTGTCCCGGCCGGTGCCAAGAACGCGGCGGCGCTGGTGTACTTGCCGGAAACGATGCATGCCAGCGTGCAACATCACTCGCGACCGTACGTTCAAGGTTATGCCACATTTGTTGATAGATGGGGCCAGAAGCAAACGGTCTTGGCGGTCTGCGAAAAGCGTTGCATGATCCGCACGCTGCCGCCCGTCGTGCAATTGCACGCCAGCGCAAGGAACTGCTGGTTTCCGCCGACGCTGTCTTCACCTGCAAGTTGTTTGTGGACCGAACGTCCAACTTCACGGGCCCAGCCAACGTCGAGCTGGTGGAACCGGCAAACTACTCGGCCGAAACAGTGCATGTGAAAGACGGCGAGAATGTGATTTCCATGCGCATCCAGGTCGCTCCGGGCGCACGCTGCCGAGACAATGACGCCCTCAAGTTCCGATTGACCGGCAAGTTGCCGTCTGGGTCGACCGCGATTAGCGAAGCGACGATATCGCTACGGCTCAAGTCAGCGCGCCGCCCCTAAGTACTTACGGCTTTGCTGGGGCGTTTGGCGCGTCCCAGATTTGCCGCAACAAAGCATAGATTTCGGGCTCCGCTTCTTTCAATTCGGCTCGATTAAAGGGAAAGAAATCGTTGACGCCGAAATAGCTCTCGGTCATCTCCGCGAAGAATTCCTTGTGATCGGTCAGCGCAGTAGTGGCGCACTCGCTTACCGTTGAACAAGAGCACCTTCTCGCCATGCCCGCTCTGCTTGTACTTCGCAAAAGCTTCCCGGATCCGCGGCTCGTCGAAGCCCAGGACCTGATCGTGATAGGCGTGGGCCAATTCGTGAAGAATGACCCAAGGCTGTTCGTTGATGTTCCGCCTGGTCGGCAAGTCCGCGGCCCGGGGCAAGTGCACACACTTCGCCAAATCGGTCGAGTAACCATTGGCCTTGAGCCAGCCGGCGCTCGGGTGGTATTGCATGCTCGTCAGTTTCCCATTCGTCAGATCGAGCACGATGGTCACGCCCTGGAGTTTCTTCACCTTGTCGGCCGGAACGACCACGCGAATGTCGCTCAATTTGGTTTCGAGGAACCTGAGTGCTCGATCGCCGATTTCCTCGTTTGGCGCCTTCAGCAGTCGATCGTCCACGCGGACGTTCCAGCCTTCGATCTTCTTGAGCGTGCGAGAAAGGGGCTTGAGGGGTTCGGGCCGTTGCTTCGTTGCAATCGGCTTGTCATTCGCATGCGCCGCTAGCAGTTTCAAGATCCCCTTACCTAGTGCGTCGCCCACCAGAAAATAGGTCTCCGCGTTGCCGAATTCGTGGTGGCCATGGCCGGGGTTGGGCGAATCCTGCGCCGGCCGCACGAAGTCGTGTGTTGGGACGAACAGCACGGTCCCCTGCATCTCCGGTCGCGCCGCGGCGGCTGCCTGGGCTTTGCGAAGAGTCTGCCAGGCGCCGGGCGCTTTGACCCACGGGCCGGTGAGTTCGCCAATCACGACTGGCAGGCGAGGCGCTTCAAGTCCTTGCGAACGTCCCTGATGAGGTTGACCAAATTCTGCTCGTATTCCGGCACGGCGTGCTCGGGGTCCACGCCATCGTTCCAGCCCTGGTACCAAATAAAGCCGGCCAGTTCGTAGCCGTGGCCCGAGTATTGGGGAAAGTCCATTTTCAAGTTCGCGAGCGCGTCGCGAACTTCGGCGATCATCTTTGTGTAGTAAGGACCGACTTTGCCACCGGAACTCGGCGGTCGAAAATCCTGGTACAGACTTTTTCCACCCCACGCCGTTTTGATGAGTAATACCGGATTGGCGAAATGATCGCCCATCACGAAGCCAAATTGCAGTTCCGGACCGAAGTGGTGCGCGTCGCCATAGACGCTGAAGCCAACCGTCAACGGACCGGCCAGGAGCGGCTGGTTCTCGCGCTGGTATCGCACCCAAACGTCATCGCGAATCGTCCAAGTTCCCTTCTCGGTGCGGAGATGTTTGACGAGTGCAGCTTTGACGGGATCGTTGAGGAGCGCTTTCAGCGTGCCTTTGCCGCCGTTGTAGTCCTTGCCGTCCAGGTCCGCGACCGCCTGTCCTTCCATATTCGACTGGCCGGCGAGAATGAAGACCTTCACCGGCTTCGGCGGATTGGCGGCCCGAGTCGCCGGCAAGAATGGACACGTCAACGACGCCAGCACAACCCAAACGACCCGGACCTTCATGGCAATTCCTCGACCGTAGTCTCAACAAGCGTGGCAGATTCCAGGAGCCCAAATGGACTCGAGCAACTGTGTTGAGATATGGTTTGCGGGAGCGGATGGTCGGAAACGTCTGCCAGAATGGCTCGAGGACTTGGCCGCAGTCACCGGGTCAGGTCAGTCAGCGCCGCGTACGGCAAGCGCCGGCGCAGACGCACTCCGGCCAGGAACATTCCGGCCGCGTCCGGCCGACACCAGCGAACTTCGGCCACCACCCGGAAGGGCTTGCTGACTCCCGGCAGCGAGAGTTCAATGGTAATCTCCTGGCCGGCCATCACAGCGCCCTTGAGTCGCAGGCCCAGCCCGTCTTCAGACGCATCCACCAGGCCGCCGCCCAAGTCGGGGCCAAGCCCGAGCGATCCGCCGCGGACGGCCACACCGACCCTTCGGTTGATCCGACGCCGTCGTCCGATTCGGTGGTCGGGCGGTTGGTCCAATACCTTCGAATCCCAGGCTGAGGGAGGTCCCATTTGCGCGCGGGCCTCGGCGGAAATGAGGGTAACGCAGTCCAGGAAGAGTGTTTCCTCCATGTCGGCGATCGGGTCGGAGGTTGGAAGGTCGGCCATGGCGTCCCCTTTGGCGGGCACTTCGTCTATTTTCTTCATTGCGATTCGATGTGGGAGCGAACCAAGTTTTGAAGGCGACAACAAGGCAACTGTGATCCTGCCACAGGAAACTTGAGTTCCCGGCCGACCAAAACGATACGTCCCATCGAGCGACCGGTCCCAAGTTCGATAGAATCGTCCCCAACCTGGCCTCGACAAGTTCCCGCTTTCTTCCAATCAGTCCGGTATAAACCGAAAACCTTATGGATGCACTTGACCATTCCCGACGGTCCTTTCTCAAATCCGCTGCCGTTACAGGTGCCGCGGCACTCACGGAGCAAATAGTCCAGGCCGAACCTGATCCAGCGGCCCGGCCGCTCCTGGCCTACGTCGGCACGTACAGTTCCCCACTAAAGGATGTACTGCCCACCCAAGTGGACCTGCCGCCGGGGAACGGGCGTGGCATCCACCTCTTCCAAGTGAACCGGACTAGCGGCGCCATGACCCCCTTGGGGGTCCACGAGATGGGAACGAGTCCGAGTAGCCTGGCCCTGAACGCCGCCGGTACGCATCTCTACTCCGCGAATGAAACCGACCATTCGGGCAAGGACAAAGAGGGCACGGTCAGCGCCTTTGCCATCAATCGGGAAAACGGGAAGCTGGAACTGCTCAATACTGTCCGGTCCGGCGGCGCGGGACCAACTTACGTGAGCATCCATCCGTCCGGGCGATTCGTGTTGGTGGCGAACTATTTTGGCGGTTCCGTTGCCGTTTTGCCCATTCATGACGATGGTCGGCTGGCTGAGCCAACAGATGTCAAGACGGATGCCGGAAAGGTCGGCCCGACCAAGGCGGCCCACGCTCCGAAGGGCAGCTTTGCCATCAGCGGTCACGACCGAACGCATGCGCATATGATTCAGGCCGACCCATCGGGTCGTTTCGTGCTGCACGTCGACCTCGGGCTCGACAAGATCTTCGTCTGGAAATTCGACGATACCAAGGGCCTCCTGTCGGCCAACGAGCCGGCGGCTGTGTCCCTGCCGCCGGGCGATGGCCCGAGGCACTTCGCCTTCCACCCGAATGGCCGTTGGCTGTTCTCGATCCAAGAGGAAGGCGCGACGGTCGTCCGCTTCGACTATGACGCCAAGGCGGGCCGACTGACCGCCCGGCAGACGGTCTCGACTCTCCCATCCGAATTTGCGGGCAGCAATTTCTGCTCGGAAATCCTGGTGTCCGCCGATGGCAAGTTCGTCTACGCCGGCAACCGGCTGCACGACAGCATCGGCATTCTTTCGGTTGGACCGACTGGCGAACTGAAACTCGTGGGCGAGGAATGGACCCGTGGGGACTATCCACGAAGTTTCGCCTTCGACCCGGCGGGCGAATTCCTGTACTGTTGCAATCAACGGGCGGACAACATCGCCGTCTTCCGCGTGGATCGCAAGACCGGCAGTCTCGGCTTTACCGGCCACTACATTCCGGTCGGCAACCCGTCGTGTATCGTGTTCCTTGATTTGAAGAAGATGGGATAGCAGCTCGCAGCTCAGTTGATGGGAAAGGCTGAGGGCTGCTGCGCATGCGCTGGCCGCGAGAGTAGAACCCAACACAAAGACACAAAGATCACACAAAGACACAAAAGAGGACAAGGGTCACGTTTCTTCGTGTCTTCGTGTCGGGTTCTACTCCCGTGTTTCTGGGTCCAACTCCTTAACTGGCGTCCGGCGTCTTGACATGGAATTCACGGCGAGCGCACAACAAGGCGCCGAAGGCGATACACACCACGCTTGCGATCCCCAAGACGAGGACACACTCGTTCAGGGCGAGATGTTTGAGCAGGTCCGGGTCGTTGCGCACGTCGAGTTGCCAGGCCGCGGCCGCCATGTCTTCGCGTCGCCCGTGCTCGGTAAACGAGAAGTCCATCGCACGGTAAGCGATGATTCGCGTGTAATAGATTATCGTGATGAAACGGAGCCCGAACGGCAGGTTGGCGAGGAGGCCTTCGATGACCGCCATATAGAGGATGCCTGCAATCAATGCCCGTCGCGTGTACAAACCAATTAAGCCAAACAAGCAGCAATACGTGATCACCGAGAGATTGTGGATCGCGACGGCCTTCAGGCACCTGAGCGGAATATTGGTCCCGCCCGTGTCAGCGCCAATGTAAATGGCTGCATAAGTCAGCACGGTGAAGATCGTCGTCAGCAACACCGTCGTCGTGAGCGTCGCGAGCAACTTCACCACATAGATTGCCCAACGCGGAATCGGCCGAATCAATAGGTAGGTCAGCGTCTGTTCCTCTTGCTCGTCCTGAATGATCCCGGACGCGTAGACCAGAGCGATCAACGGTAACAATGCCTGCGGGATGAACATGAAGGCCAGCAGAAACTCGCTGACCATCTTCGGCGCTTCCGGAGCGGTGGCCCGAATCAGGATCGCAAGGCCCACGGGCAACAAGAAAAGGACCCCGATCACGATCCAACGCCGGCCATGCAGATGTTGCCGAAAGGTCAACACATAGAGCGTCCAGAGCGCCACCAGGCTGAATGCGCCGGACGGACGAACGGCCGCGGCCGGGCCGGAATCGGTTGCCTCGTGGGGGTCGGCCGTAAGCTCTTTCATTTATTCACCAGGTACTTGAAGACCGCTTCGAGACTGTCGTCGTCCGAATAAACCTCTTTGATCGCCAGGCCGTCCTCCAGAGACAACTTCGGCAAGCGCGAATAAAACGCGTCCGGCGAACGCGTCTCGACCATGAGGCCTTTGTCGCGCGCCAGCACGCGGACTCCTTCCACGTCGTCCCACGTCAGCACTCGGCCGGCCAGCTTGCGGTACTCATCGCAAATCAACACGATGTGGTGCGGATGCTTGTCGATCAGATCGCGAATGTCGCGGACCTGACCCTCGGCAACCAACCGACCGCGGTTGAGAAGAATGATGTTTGGCGTCAGCGTTTGCACTTCGTGCAGGACATGACTCGACACCAGGACGCTCTTACCTTCAGCGCCCAGGTCGCGAATGATTTCCATGAGGTCGCGGCGGCCGACCGGATCGGTCCCCGTAAACGGTTCGTCGAGGAACAAAACCTTCGGATCGTGAACGAGTGCTTGGGCCAGCTTGGTGCGCTGCCGCATCCCCTTGGAGTAGCCGCGGACGACGCGGTCCTTGTGCTTCGTCATTCCGACGGCTTCGAGGGTACGTGCCGCAGCCTCGCGCGCCGCGGAACGAGCCAGGCCGCCCAGTCGAGCGGAGGTGTAAACAAAATCCCAGCCAGTCATCCATTCGTAAAAGGCGTCCTGTTCGGGACAAAAGCCGATGTAGCGATTGAGGCCGGGGTTGTTCCAGACTGGCTGTCCTAAAACGCGAACCTGACCCTGGCTGGGAAAGAGCTGGCCCGTGGCCAACTGCAAAAGGGTCGACTTGCCGGCGCCGTTGGGCCCGAGCAACCCCGTGACGCCGGCGGGAATGCGGATCGACAGCTTGTTGATGCCGATGACATTGCCGTACCATTTCGACACTTCGCGGAATTCGACGATCGGCTTCACTTGAGCCGGTCGAGCGACTTCACGCGGAAATTCAGCATGCATGCGGAGATTCCAACAAGAGACAGCAAGACGATCGCGGACCAATACCAAGGGTATTGCGGACCTTTACTTCGCAGCAGGTATTGGTCGCGGTCTTCCTCGGGAACATTCTGGCTCAGCCGGTCCCAACAGCGGTCCGTACGCAGCCAGCTCTGGCCCAGCCGAGCGAGATTTCCGGTGTACGAGACGAGCGGCCGCCAGTCGGTTTTGGCCGCTTCGAGTTCAGCATGCTGAATTTCCGCCCAGACTCGGCGCTGCGAATTGGCCTGCAACATCTGTTGCTTCTGCCATTCCTCGGGGTTCTTGGGCCGCGGAGCTGCCGCTTGAGCGCGCTGGGCCTCCGCGGCTTTTCGGTAGGTCTCGTGCATCCGATGTTCGCGGTTCACCCCTTCGAGCACGGTGCCCACGATGCTGCTCACGAACCAGACTCCTAACCAAAAAAGACCGACATAGCGCGAGCTTCGCGATAGCGACGACAGCGCCAAGATCAATAAGCCCGCGGAGAGACAAATGACGATCCCATAGGCGATGCTGGCGACCAGGATCGAAATCGTGTCGGGGATAATGGAAATGTCCAGACTGAAGAGAAGCCCGAGCACATAAGCAATCAGCGATGGAACAATGAGCACTAACCCCAGAAATACACCGATAATGCCGAGCTTGCCCAGGAAATAGTCAATCCGACGAATCGGACGCGAAAAGTACAGAGGCAACGCGTTGAAGCGCAAATCCTGGCTGATGAGGCTCGGGCCGACGAGCAAGACCACCAGCATGGAAAAACGCAACTCGGTGAGCAGGAAGTAATCGAAGCAAATCGTCCAGACTTCGACGCGGTAGGCCTTCGGGTCCGCCAGCATCTCGGGCCCGAGAAAATCGAGCATCGACATCAACGGTTTGACGAGATCGGACTTCTGCTCGAGGAGACCCCATACGCACAAGCTGAAGGCGAGAAAAATCGCGGGCAGCCAGGCGAGCATTAAAAGAATTCGCAGTAGCCGGTTCTTCATGCCAATGCGCACGCCGTGGCGGGTGATCGCCAGCCATCGCCAGGTATGGCTGGTTAATTCCCCCGACCAGTGCTGATAGCCTTGATCGAAGATCGGCATTACGGTTGCTCCACGGCTTTCAAGAAGACCTCTTCGAGCGTGCTGCGTTGCGGTCGCAAGAAACGAATCTGTTCGCCCTCGTTCGCGGCGACTTGCCAGATCATTTGCGGCGATTCGCCATCCGGCACGCGGACGAGTAGCGAATCTTCCCGCTGGTCGGTTGTGCAGCCCAGACGTTGCAACTTGTCGACGAACTTCACCGGGTCGGCCTTGAGACGCACTTCGAACCAGCGATTGTGAACCTGTTTCAAGTCCTTGATTTTTCCTTCGGCGAGCAATCGCCCGCTGCCCAGCACGAGAACGTGGTCGCAAACGGCCTCGACATCGGGCAATAGATGGCTGGAAAAGATCAGGCTCATGCCCTTGTTGTGGGCCAGATCGCGCGCCAGCTCAATCACTTCTTCGCGTCCCGCCGGATCCATGCCGTTGGTCGGCTCATCGAGGATCAACAATTTGGGATCGTGAACGATGGCCGACGCCAGCTTGAGCCGTTGCTTCATGCCCGTGGAATAGGTCTCGACGCGGCGATAGCGGGCTTCACCCAGACCGACGTAGTCGAGCACTTCGTGGGCTCGTTGCATCGCGTCCTTCGCCTTCATTCCCACGAGTTCCCCCGCGTAGGCAGCGAACTCAACGCCCGCCACACGCGGGAAGAGGCATTCGTCTTCCGGCGCGAAGCCGACCAGGCGGCGAATATCCAGCTGCTGAGTGCGAAAATCCATGTCCAGGATGGAGCCCGTGCCGTTGTCGACCGAAATGAGACCGAGGAGGGTCCGAATCATGGTCGTCTTGCCGGAGCCATTGGGACCGAGCAATCCAACTGCACCCGTGGGAACGGAAACGGATAGATGATTGAGCGCCGTGACGGCGCCATAGGTTTTGGTGACGCTATCGAGTTCAAACAGCATGCGTCATCCTCACCAAAGTCATCAACAACGACCAAGACTATTCGCGGCCGCCCGTGGAATCATCGAAATAGCGAGTCGGCGACCGACAACTCCACCTGAAATGACCCCGAGCACGGGCATGGATTTCATTTTTTCCAACTATTACGGTTAGGGCGACCAGCGGATCAGGAAGCGGAAATGGAGTCGGATCTTTTTGAGAGGCGACATTTTGGGCCCTTATCGGGTGCGCATCGACGATTTGTTGTCGATGCGTACGGATAACCGCCTCGCATCGTAGCGGAAGTCGCCAGAGCAGCCCTTTCAACATGGTTTATGCCGTGCGTTGGTCGAGCAGTTTCTTTGTTGACACATGGACTTTGCGCCGTTCGTGCCGGCGTTTGCGTTTGGGTTTCTTCGGTCCGCGATTGGTCTTGGTGTAGTAGTCCATGTTGATTCCTTGGGCGATCCGCAGCATCTCCCGCGCCAGTTCAGCAGGCGCTATTTCCGCGACCTGGGTCCAGCGCGAGGCCGGCAAGGCGATCAACATGCCATCGGTCGCCTGGGCGATCTCGAGCGCCAGGCGGAAATACGACACCGATTCACTTTGGGTCGGGCCGTGCGCCGCGTTGATCGCCGCCAGGATGATCGCCAGCGCGTTGTACATGACCAACGCCAGGGCAAAACCAAATAGCGCCGCTTTGGGATAGCACAGCGCGGCCCTTGGCCGCAACCAAATGAAGCAGGCATGTCCGGTTGGATAGAGTGGTGTTAGCGCACATTACTCAGCAACCGGAGCATGCCATGCAGACCTTCTTACAACAGCACAGCGACCATATCCACGGAGTTCTTTCAGGTTTGGATCGTGTTCGCTTTCGAGGCACCTTACGTTCGATCTGCTATGCCGACGGCTTGTCCCGCTACTTGGGCTTCCTCAAGGTCTTGCTGGTCGCATTCAAGAGCTTCTTTGACGGGACGGCCCGGCGACTGAAGCTCGCCACCGAACGGTTAGCCGCGACGACTCCCGTTGGCAAGGTGGTTTACTTGTCCGGCACGATCGACAAAGAGGCGGTTGTCCACGATCTGATCCGGCAGCACGCGGTGGCGGACGATTTCACGGGCGTGATTGCCGTCCTCAGTTGCGTCGAGAACTGTCGCAGTTTTCAACTGTACAAGAACGCGGCCACCCGGATGCTGGAACTGGTGTCGGCCCAGCGCAAGTGTTTGCACTATTACATCTACCTGCGCCATCCGCGCTTCGGCATGATGCACATCCGTCTGATGACGTGGTTCCCGATGTCCGTGCAGATTTGCCTGAACGGCCGCGAGTGGCTGGCTCGGCAACTCGACGCGGCGGGCATCGAGTACCAGCGCCGAGACAACAGCTTGGCCTGGGTGGCGGACTTCCCGAAGGCGCAGGCCCTGTTCGACGAACAATTGCAAACGGACTGGTCGGCGACGTTGACCGGCGTGATTCGCGAGTCGCATCCGGAGTTCGCGCGGCTGCTGACCGAGTGGCAACTCCGCGACTATTACTGGACGGCCGAACAGACGGAGTGGGCGACCGACGTGGCGTTTCGTTCGGTGGCGGCGTTGCGGCCGTTGTATCGCCGGTTGGTTCGGCACGCGACCGAGAACCTGTCGAGCCCCGATGTGCTGCGCTTCTTGCAGCAGCGGCTGACAAAGGCCGGAGCGTTGGACGGTCGCTTTCAAGGCGAAGTCGTGAGCAGCACGAAAACGCACGTCGAGGGGACACGCGTGAAGCACCGCCTGGGTCGGAACAGTTTGAAGATGTACGACAAGTTCGGTTGCATCTTGCGGATCGAAACGACGATCCATCAGGCGGAAGGCTTGAAGGTGTACCGTCCGAAGGAAGGCGATCCGAGCGGGAGATTGGCCTGGCAACCACTGCGGCGGGGCGTGGCGGACCTGTACCGTCGCTGCCAGTTGTCGCAAGCGGCCAACGAGTCGTACTTGGCGGCCCTCGCGGCCGTCGAGTCCCCCGAGACGCTCGGCCCGGCTCTGGTGGCCGCGAGCCGGCCGGTGACCAAAGCGGGCCGTCGCCACCGGGGACTGAATTTGATGTCGCGCGACGATGGCGCGTTGCTGCGCACGATCAACCGGGGTGAGTTCGCGATCGCGGGCTTCCGGAATCGCGACCTCCGCATGCTCCTGACTGGCTCAGCCCCGACCAACCCGGTCGAGACGAAACGCCAGAGCGGACGCGTGACGCGGCAATTGCAACGACTCCGCGCCCACGGACTGATCCGCAAGATCCCCAAGAGCCACCGCTACAAAATCACCGATCGCGGCCGACTCCTCGCCACGGCCATCAGCTACATCCACGATACCAATGTGCAAATACTCGCACTCGCCGCATAAGAATTGTGTTATGGCAACTAAAAATCAGTAGTGAGTAATACAGGGGCCTGATTTCGCAACGGAGCGTGTCAGTCAAATGCTGCATCACCGTCTCAATCCGCCAGCGTTTACGGTACTGCTCGGCGATTTGCACCGCATCGGCCTTTTGGCGAGGAACGTTCGTCAAAAGGAGTAACTCGCGATCCCCGTCTCGTGTCGGGTGCCGGAGCTTCACGATCACGCGACGGATCATCAGCGTTCGGCCATCGTGTTCCGGCAGCCGGAATTTCTGTTCATAGACCACCGCCGTCGCCGTCCTGCCGATCTTGCGGAGCTTTCCCACGGGCGTGCCATGCAATTGTCCGTGCTGACGGATGATGAACTTGGCCCCCGCGGTCGCCAGGCCAACCAAGAACTTGAGCGTGCAAAAATTGCGGTCCGCTACCCAGACTTGTCCCTTGCGCACCGTCTTGAGCACCGCATCCAGCTCCGAACGCTCCTGGGCGTGGCCATCTTCGATAGGAAAACAATCCACAATCGCTTTGTGCCGCGGACAGTAGACGACGAGTGTCTTGCCGGGAAGGGGCGCGGCGGTGCTGTTACGCGTCTCTTTCAGGCGATGTTCGCTGGCCGCCAGATGATTGCCGTCGAGAATCCGCGTTTCGTAACCGGCGATGTCCCGGCGACCCAGACGGCCAAACTCCTTCTGCATCGCCACCACGCGCTGGAAGGAGTCGGTGACAAGTCCACGCGAGGTACTCGTCTCGACTCGTTGCAATTTGCCATAGACCGCCTGGTGCGACGCACCGAGCTCCTGACGCATCTTCTGGATGGCGGCGTTGACGCTCGGCTCCTGATTCAGCACGACGCTGGCCATCATTTGCGTCAAAGCCGAGAACGAAATGACGTGTTCGCGTTGCGCTTCCGCGTGCTCTTCGAAGACTCGCTTCAAGATACTGTCATCCAGCAAATGGCGCAAAGCCAACTGCGCCATCGTCGCTATCGGCCGCTCCTTGGCGAACAGGCGAAACATTGGATCCTTGAAAAAGTCGGCGGCCATCTTTGCCCTCCTTGGCATGATTCCACAAATAACTGCTCTGTTCCATAAATCCCAAAAATGGGTAAGACAGGCAAGATGGAATCATGTTGAAAGGGCTGGTCGCCCGACCTCCGTTAGGGCGGACCAAGACGGAACTCTGGCGAGTTCCGCTACGCATGCCGCAGGCGCTAGTCCCGGACTTGGCGTAGGTTCTTTTTTTACTGTGACATTTCGTGACATTTTGTGACATCCGCGCGACTAACATCTTTTTTGAGTGTTCCATTCTGTTCCATTTTGTTCCACCGGTGGCGACGGACCGCGCGAACATCTTTAGTTTTTTGGGTCAAACTGGGTCAAATTGGCTCAACTCCACTTTGGGAAGGGCATGCGCACTATGGCCGCGTCCTTCCTCGTATTTCGGCGCGGGCGAAACGCAAGGGGATTTTTGAGAAAAATGACAGCGCAACCGGTTGCTCTCGTTTCCGCGCTCAACGCCCAACGCGCACCGAGTCACCGTGCGATTGCGATCGATGCGTCCTTCGGCGATCCCGTGGCTGGCTGGCGAACCTGAGAGGAATACACTCTGTCATACCACGACTGCTTTCGCCCTTCGACGACAGCGAAACACCCGTGGACGGAAATGCCGCGGATCGAGACCATGACCGACCTTACCACCACTCCGCTGCACGGCGATCGCGGCGATCGCGTTTTGCGCCCGGTTGCGCCGGCTGGGATCACAATCGCCATCAGCCGTGAAGCGGGCGCCCGCGGCGGAAGCATCGCCAGACGTGTCGGTAAGCGGCTGGGTTGGCAGGTTTACAATCAGGAACTGCTGGAGTTTCTCTGTGCCAACGAAGCGGCACGCGAACCGATCCTCGCCGACGTGCCGGCCGACGCGGCGACTTGGATCGACTCTCAGTTGGAGCAATTACGACGCGAACGCGGATTCGATCCGCGGGCCGAAGGGAGCGAGATGCCTCGCCTCATCCTGTCTCTCGCTTCACGCGGCGAGGTCATCCTGGTCGGTCGGGGCGCCGGATACTATCTACCCCGTGCGTCGTCCTTGCACGTGCGCGTTGTGGCGCCGTTGACCGATCGCATCGCCCACATGGCCGACTGGTCGCGCTTGACGCGTGAGGCTGCCACCAATCTCGTCCGCCAGCGGGATGAATACCGCGCCGAGTTCTTGCTCAAGCATTTTGGCCGTCGCAGCACCGACCCCTATGACTTCGACCTCGTGCTCAACTCCGGTTTACTCTTGGAAGAAGCCTGTGCCGACGTCATTCTGGCGGCCCTGAACGGCAAGCAAGACGCCTATGAAGGCGACTCGCGGCTCGAGTGATGCATGTCTGCCTTCGAATCATTCGCCGCCGCTGTTCAAAGCCACGGGCCGAGCGCCGCGGTCGTGCTCGGCTCCGGACTTGGGGCGGCGCCGCATCGGTTTGAGGAACTCGCAACGATTTCATTTGCCGACATCCCCGGGCTGGTGGCGCCATCCGTACATGGCCATCGGGGAAAAATCGACCTCGGAGTTTGTGGCGGCGTGCCCTTGTTGGTCTTTCGCGGTCGCTTGCATTGCTACGAAGGGCATTCGCGGGACCATGTCGCCCGTCCAATCCGAGTCGCGTCCACGCTAGGGATCAAGGTCCTTCTCCTGACCAACGCGGCCGGCGGGATTCACGAATCGCTTGGGCCGGGCGACCTCATGGTATTGCGTGGGCATCTCCTTTTGCAAAAGCCGGTGTCCGCGACCGAGGTTTCCAGGCGGTGCGATTGTCTGCGTGGGCTCGAGGCCGATACGACATCGCCCCCCTATTCGGAGCGGCTTGTCAAATTGCTTCAGCGGATCGAATGCGAACACGGCCGTCAGTTGCGAGCCGGCGTCTACGCGGCCGTCACTGGCCCGTGCTATGAAACGCCAGCGGAGATTCGCGCCCTGCGCGCGATGGGCGCCGATGCCGTGGGCATGTCCACGGCATTCGAGGCGGAAGCGGCCTGGGAACTGGGAATGGAAGTCGCCGCCATTTCGTGTATTACCAACAAGGCGGCTGGGTTGGCCGAAGGTGTTCTCGATCATCGTGAAGTGCTTGCCAATGCGTCGAAGCCGGCGGAGCGGATCTCGAAATTGCTGGTAACATTTTTGTCGCAGTCGGGTTAGTTACTGAGGGCCAGTCGCATTTGGCCCACGCGCGTACAATTTGACATGATTCCTTTCTCGGAGTGCAACGATATGCTCCGTCCGATCGCCGCTGTGCTTCCCTTGCTTCTGAGTCCGGCCCTGTCGCCGGCCGCGGGGGCGAAATTCGAGGTCGAGAAGCATTTGGATATCTCCTACAACCCGGCCAAGAATGCGGATCCCAAGCGGCAAAAACTGGATTTCTACGTGCCCAAGGGAGCGAAGAACTTTCCGGTCATGATGTTTGTCCACGGCGGAGCCTGGAAAACCGGCGACAAGTCCCAGTATGGCGCGCTGGGGGAGCTGTTCGCGAAACAAGGCATTGGCACGGCGATCATCAACTATCGGCTGACGGGCAAGGATGGCGCCGTAAAGCATCCGGATCATATCCACGACGTTGCCAAGGCCTTCGCATGGGTGAAGGAAAACTGCGGCACCTATGGCGGTGACCAGAAACGGATCTTCATTAGCGGCCATTCCGCGGGCGGACATCTCGTTGCCTTGCTCGCGACGGACGAATCCTATCTCAAAGCGGTGAAGTGCTCGACCAAGGACATTCGCGGCGTGATCGCACTGAGCGGCGTCTACACCATCACTCCAATCATTCTGGGCGATGTGTTCGGCAAGGACGCGAACGTGTGCAAAGCGGCGTCGCCACTCAGCCACGTGCAAGCCAACGATCCGCCGTTTCTACTCGCATACGGAAACAAGGATATTCCGTTCCTCGACGTGATGGCCGAGGAGTTTTGCAAGAAACTGTCCGGTTGCAAGTGCGAAGCGAAATTGCTGAAGCTCGATCGCAATCACATTTCGATCATCGTCAAGATGGCCAGCGACGTTAACGATCCGCTGACCAAGGCCATGTTGGAATTCATTGCCAAGAAATAGTCGGGCCGCCAAAGCCAGGTTGACATGCCGGAGACTCACGTTATGGTTCGCCACTCGAACCGACGGAATCTCCTTGCATGAGTTCGCGGCGAACCATTCGGCTTTCGCTTGAGCCGCTCGACGGCCGCGACTTGCCAAGCGCGTCTGTCCCTACTTATTCTTCGCTTGCCGCGACGTCGGCCATTTCCGTTTCGCAAGGCACGACCCAACATTACCCTTGGATTCGCGTCGCGGAATTGGCGTATACGGGAACACCGGTCGGATCATTTGAGCAAAACCTGCTCCGAAATAGCGTCGACCTGGTGGTGCCGAATTCCTCGTATCTGCAACAGTTTGACGCATTAGCCCCCTCGACTCCGCAGATGCTCTACACGAATGTGTCGAACATCTACGGCGAGTTGCTTACCGATTGGCTCAACTATGCCGACCGGCACGGCTACAACCGTGAAGGGGCATTTTACCACGTCGCCAAGGCGACTCCATTCACGGGCGATAGTGCCTCATCGCGTCCCGTGAACTGGTTCTGGTCGGTGGAGCGCGGCAGCGATTTTATCGGCTGGACGGACTTCACGCAGACGGCTCGAAGTTCGCCGTTGCCGCTCCAGTTCGGCGACGAAGGCGAATCGGTCGTGATCGGGTATCCGGAGAAGTTTCGCGAGATCAATATCAACCTCCGTCGCGCCGGCTCGGCGAGTTGGAACGCGACGCTCGAATACGCGACGACGCGCGACGCTCAGGGCAAACCGACCGGTTGGAAGCCACTGCGGACGCTTTCCAACACCACCAACAACCTCCGCAGTTCCGGAACGATCACCTTCGACCCCCCGAGCGATTGGCGGACGTCGAGCATCAACGATTCGGCGTTTCTCTATTACATTCGCGTCCGCACGACGAGCGATGGGACTGCTCCCATCGCCAACACCCTGTTGGGCCGCGACTATGTGAACGCCCGCGGCAAACCCGCCGGCACCATTCCCGCATTCGATTATTCGGCCGATCGCAACTTCGACGGCTATCTGTCCGATGCCGAATACGCGCATCGCCGGCCGGGGTTCGATGCCCGCTTCGTTTATGAAACGCGCCTGTTCTATCCGGCATACGGGCAGATGCGCTTCGCCGCCAACCCGGCCGACCGCGGCCTGCGCGTTTGGGCCGTCGATTACGCACGGCGGTTCCTGGCCGCGAATCCGGGGGCCGACGGACTATTCCTCGACAACTCATTCGGTCGGCTCCAAGTGAATCCGTCGATCCTGCGCGAATCGATTCGCAGCTATGCCGACGATTACGCCACGCTGGTGAATGGCATCGACGCCGGTATCGCCCCACGATGGGTGCTCGCGAATACGGCCGGCAGCGGCGCCAGTGAAGACCCCCTGGCCAAACATGGCATCTCATACGTGGAGGAGTTTGCTCTCCGGCCGTTGACCGCGACCTGGCAGCAGTATGTCGATCTCGCGAATCAGACCGCCCATCGCTTCCAACTGATGGGCAAGAACGGTTATGCGATTCTCGATACTTATCCGGCCGGCGGCTCGCCGACGGACCCCCGCACGCAAATTGCGTCGCTTGCCTACTACTATCTGTTGGCCGACCCCAACCGCACGTTTGTGATGTTCAACGGCGGCTATCAGCCGTCGAGCAGTTGGACGCAACACTGGACCGACGCGGTGAAATATAACGTGGGCAAGCCGCGGGGGACATGGAGTGTGTTCGCTCAGGGCAGAGACCCGGAGCGGCCCTATCTGGATTACAAGGTTTACCAGCGGACCTACGACAACGCGCTTGTGCTCTACAAGCCCTTGTCGTACAAATCGGGCCGCACGGGGACGACCGACAATGCCACAGCGACCGTTCACCGGCTGCCGGGCAATTATCGCGAATTGCATGCGGACGGCATGCTCGGGCCAGTCGTGAATTACGTGCGCCTCCGGAATGGCGAGGGCGCGATCCTGATTCGCGCCTGAACCGCCAGCTATTTCGCGGCACCAATCGAAACCGCGACGCAATCCCATTTCTTCCGCCCTGCTCCAATCCTCTCACGCCGCTTACTCGATTATGAAGTCGCAGGGTCTGTTTCATTGGAGTTTCCATGTTTGCCCTCCTGTCCTCACTCGGACTGACGAACGACGGCTCCTCGCGGCAGCAATCGGTTGTTGCCCTCCATTGTGAAGCGCTCGAAGCGCGCGAGGTGCCGGCCAGTCTCTACATTGGCGAGCATCAGGTGCTGAATAACAGGGCCGATTACATCGCCTACATCAAGTACCTGACGGTGCCGGAAGAGAAGCAATCCGGCGAGGTGTTCACCGGCAACAACGTGGCGGCCATCCGGAAGCTCGAGGATCCGCTCCAACGGCAGATCTTCAACTCGATGTACCACGCTCCGAGCCGGCAATTCAACTTCCCCAACCGCGATGCCGCCGAGAAGAATGTCGAATTGCGTGTCGACATCGTCCACTTCATGAACATGGTCAGCCGGCAAACCAACGACCAGGTCAATACGCTGGGTCTGCACTTCGGCTATTGGGGCACGGACCCGGTCACACATGAGTATCACGCGCCGACCGCCAATCCCGCTTACTGGTCGGTGATTCCGGCCGACCCCGGCGATCCGAATTCCTCGCGTGCATTTCGGTCCAAAGGGAATGACGCGTACGCCGCGATCATGTCGATTCCGGACGCGGACTACTATGGCGAGTGCTACGGAACCATTCAGATCGCCATCCTCTATTCCGCGGCGGCGGTCCTTGACCACGACGCATTCAATGCCCTGTTTCCCAATGGCCTGGTTTTCGGGACTTTGAACAACTGGAACCAGCTCTCGGTGGCCCGATTGCTGCCGCAGAACCAGCAGAATTACGAGGCGAACGGCGACAAGATCGGTCGGGCCAACATGGTGCCCGGGGACTGGGTATACATGAAAAACAAAGACGACTACGATCAGAAAACCAATCACACGGGCTATTGGAGCGGCGAAAACGCAATCTATATGGGCCGCTACGATCGAATCCTCAACGGGCAGCCGGTCTACAACCCGGTCGCCACGCCGCGGTTTACTGGCCTGGGCGAAGATGACAAATCGGAGCGTCAAATGCGGCTGGAGGTCTGGAAAGGATACTGCGTCGATGTGCTCCACTATTCGCCGAAGGCCACGCATTTCCCACCCCCCAACGGCGTCCGGTGGACGGTCACCGTCGGACCGGGAACAAGCGAGTACTGAAGGCCGATTCGAGCAATCAACCGACGATTGCAGTCGCGTATCGAGCAGTTCGACTTGGTTTAAGCCCTGCCGTCGTTCCGGTCCGTGATTATCTTGAACGGTGTGGACCATTTCATCGAACTCGACCGCATCGGCCGGACGTTTGGCACGGTCGCCGCGCTGCGCGATGTGTCGTTGCGTCTGAAGCCTGGACGCGTCGGCTTGCTCGGACCGAACGGGTCTGGCAAATCGACGCTGCTCAAGATCTTGATGGGATTGCTGTCGCCCACAACCGGCACAGGCCGCGTGCTGGACCATTCAATTTCCGCGAATCACGAAGGCGAAGGCGACTACGAATTGCGGCGGCTGATCGGCTTCATGCCGGAGGCGGACGCGCTCGTGCCCGGCCTAAGGGGGGTCGATTACGTCTGCCTGGCGGGTGAGTTGTATGGCCTGCCGCGTAAGCAAGCAATTCGCCGCGCGCATGAAGTGCTGACGTATCTGGAACTGGAAGAAGCCCGCTATCGGCGGCTGGAAGAGTATTCGACCGGCATGAAGCAGCGGCTCAAGCTGGCGCAATCGCTGGTCCACGATCCGCCCGTGCTTTTACTCGACGAGCCGACGAGCGGCCTCGACCCCGCTGGCCGCGATGCGATGTTGCGGCTCCTGCTCGAACTCGGTCGCGATTTCGGCAAGTCGTTGATCGTCAGCACGCACCTCTTGGCCGACGTCGAAGCCGTTTGCGAGCAGGTGGTGATCTTAATTGGCGGTGAACTACGCGGTCAGGGCTCGGTGGCGGAATTGTGTACTCGGCGGCACGACCGGTTCGCGTTGCGGGTTCAAGGCGAGGTCGAGGCATTTCGGTCCGCGCTTGAGTCGGCGGGCACGCGCGTGATTAGCTACAATGCGAAGGGCGAATTGCGGGTGGCGGTCCCCGATGGCTGGAAGGCCCGCGAGTTCTTCCGAAAAGCGAATGAGTGCGGGGCCCTTGTGCGCTCCGTTCTGCCGGACAATGAAACGCTGGAGGAAATGTTCCTGCGAACGGCGCAAGGTTAGCCGTCACGCTTCAATCCGATGTCCGCCGCACCCTCCTCACCGCCGCTGCTTCGCTACCGCACCCTTGTCTCGCCGCGGCGCGGGCCGTGGTACGGCTCCGTTGCGATTGCTCGTTCGTCGCTGCGCTTGCTCGCGGGCCGGCGGATGTTCTGGGTTCTCTACGCCTTCAGCGTCTTGATCTTCCTGCTCTACTTTTTCGGCCAATATCTCCAGATCTTTCTCGAACAACGCGTGACCGAAACGGTCGTGCGAACCGGCGGCGTGCTCGGACGGAATATTCGACCCGAGTTCTTCGTCATGATGCTGCGCGACGCCCTGCACATGAATGGCTCCGCCGACACGTTCGGCGACTTCATGTGGACCGAAGGCTACATCGTGATGGTGCTCTTGGCGTTCGCGGGATCCATCGTCATCGGCAATGATTTTCAGCACAAAAGCCTGCCGTTTTTTCTGTCCAAACCCATTGGCAGGCGGCATTACCTGGTGGGCAAGGCCCTTGCAGTCGCCGTACTCGTGACCGCAATGACGACGTTGCCGGGCCTATTGCTATTTATCGAATACGGGTTCATTGATACTTGGGAGTATTACACCAATAACCCCAGATTGTTGTTCGGCATATTGGCCTATGGACTTACGCTGACTGTCACGTTGAGTCTCCTGCTCCTGGTCACGGCGACGTGGCTGCGGCGAACCGTTCCGCTGGTGATGTTTTGGACGGCAACTTTCGTGCTCGCCCGATTAGTCCAGCGCTGGCTCGTCGATGGACTGAACTTGTCGCCGCGTTGGCGGCTGATCGACGTCTGGAACGACATGTACTTATTCGGTCAGTGGTGCTTTGGGACCGACCATCGCCTGCTGCGGCCGTTCTCACAGGAACAACCCGCCTACCGTGAAGCCGGCATTGTTGTGATTGTCGTCTGCCTGGCGTGCGTGCTCTACCTGAGCCGGCGCGTGCGCGCCGTGGAGATCGTCGCCTGATCGCATGGGTCAAAATCCGCCGAGTCGCGAGCCGGTCCTTCTATTCGAGCGTGTCTCGAAGTGGTATGGTCCCGTCATTGGTTTGAATCAAGTCACGCTGGAACTCCGCGGCGGAATCACCGGTCTCGTCGGTCCGAACGGGGCCGGTAAATCCACGCTCTTGCGACTGGCGACCGGGCAGATCAAGCCAAGCCTGGGGCGGGTCACGATTCGCGGCTGGGATGCTTGGGACTGGCGGGCAAAAGTCGCTCGTCGGCTACTGCCCCGATAACGACGCGTTCTACGAGGACATGTCGGGCCGCGATTTCATCCGGGCGATGGCTCGGCTCTGCGGATTCAGGCGTCCGGATGCGATTCGGCGATCGGAGTCGATCCTGGAACGGGTCGGCATGGCGAATCGCGCCAACCGCAAGATCGGCGGATACTCGAAAGGCATGCGACAACGCATCAAGCTGGCCCAAGCGCTGCTCAACGATCCGCAATTGCTCGTCCTGGATGAGCCGCTTTCCGGAATCGACCCCATCGGTCGGCAGGAAATGCTTGAACTGTTTCGCGACCTGGCGGCGGAGGGACGCTGCCTGCTCGTCAGCTCGCATGAGCTTGAGGAGCTCGAAAAACTGACGGATCACGTGGCGATCCTCACGCGTGGTCGAATTGCCGCCGTCGGCACCGTGATGCAGATTCGCGACATGCTCGATGATCAACCGCTCTCGGTGCGAATCGACGTCGGCGACTCGCGACGCGTCGCGGCGTTGCTTGTGAGTTGTCCAGACGTGGTCGGTGTCGAACTGGATCCGATTGCGCTGGCGAACGCCACCCACGGGTCACTGATCGTCCGGGCCCGCAACCCCAAACGCTTCTTCGAGGATTTTGGCCGGCTCGTGGTGAGCGAGGAATTGGAGGTGGCGCGCCTGGAGCCGCTGGACGAATCGGCCCACGCGGTGCTGGGCTATTTGCTCGGTGGAAGCGGGAGAACGTGAGACGGGTTGAATTCCCTACTCGATCCGGAGAAAATGCTGGGAACCCAGTTGGCAGTTGAGGGGGCCTTCAATGGCGCAAATCATGACTTGGAGTGAGATCGAGGCCAACTACCCTGATGAGTGGGTGCTGATCCTCGAGCCCGATACTGGTCCGGACCTCAAGGTTCGCTCGGGCGTAGTCGCATGCCACAGCAAAGATCGGCACGAAGTCCGCAGAAAAGCGATGGAAATCCGCCCGAAACGAAGCGCTATCTTGTACATGGGCGAGGCAATTGGTCCGGACGATTTTGCCATTTTATGAAGTTCCGTTTCAACCCCGCGCATCGGCTGATTGTCGTGGAGGCGGAAATCGTCGGCCCGATGACGTCGCAGATCGTGCGCCTCGGCCTCGATACCGGAGCCCGTCGAACGGTCATTGATCCGAGCGCTCTCAAATCTGTGGGTTACAATTTGTCGATTTTTCCAGCCAATTCGACCGCCACTACTGCTGCTGGCGTGATCAACGTCCGTCGGCTTCCGGTGACCCGGTTGACCGCTCTGGGACGATCGTTGAGCAATCTCATCGTACTCGCGCATCCGCTTCCACCCAGTGTCAATGTCGATGGCCTGCTCGGCCTTGACTTCTTCAACGCTCAGATCCTGACCATCGATTTCCAGAGAAACGAGATCACGCTCGACCCCGGCACCTTGGCGAGCGTCAACCCATGAGCATTGAGGCACCTGCTCCACACTCGGCGCTCCGAGCCTGGCTGTTCCTGGTCGGCTTTTCGTTTCAACGGCAAGCGCATGTGCGCCAGATGGTCGGCATCGCGATCGGATTGCTGACCGTCTGCCTATTGCTTGTGCTCGCATTCACGGTATCGGCGGGTTGGGATCGATTCGAATGGCGAATGAACCGCTACAAGCCCTACACGGTGGAACTCGTCGCGGGCGGGATGGCTCACGCGGCAATTGATCAGTCGGAATACATGGATCGCATGCGCACGGAAACACGACCGCTCGCGATATTCTCGCGCTGGGTCGTGTTCCTGCTATTCCTGGGTTTTTTGATGCCGTTGTTCAGCCTGAGCTTCGGAACGGCTGCGCTTGGCCAGGAACGGGAAGGGCGATCTCTCGTTTGGCTGATGACTCGACCCTTGCCGCGGTCCGCCATCTACCTGGCCAAATTCCTGGGAGTGCTGCCATGGTGCCTGGCACTCACGCTCGGTGGATTCGGCGCATTGTGCTTGGCGGGCGGCGAAATCGGTCGTCGCGCGTTCGCACTCTACGCGCCGGGAGTTTTTGCCGGTACGCTGGCATTCACGGCGCTGTTTCATCTGTTCGGCGCTATGTTTCAGCGGCCGGCGATCGTGGCGCTGGTGTACGCCTTCTTCTTTGAAACCATGCTCAGCGAGCTGCCAATTCCCGGCACTCTAAAACGGCTCAGCATCAATTACTACACCCGGTGCCTGCTCTATTCCGCCGCCGACTCCGAGAATGTCCCGACGGAAACGTCTTCGCTCTTCGTACCGGTAAGCCCGCAAACGGCCTGGATCGTGCTCTTGGCCGCCACGGTCGCCATCACCGCGCTCGGCATGTGGTTATTTGCAAGGATGGAACACCGCGATGACATGTAGGTCGCATTGGACCACTTCGGCGCCATTGCGTCGGAGCATCACTTCTTGCGTTCCGTCGGCTCGAATGGGGGATAGGCGTTCTGCACTAACTGGGCGAAGTGAGCCTGAAACCAGTGACCCGCGACCGGCGCGTTCGGCAGGGCTCCGGTGAGATTATTCCCATTCAATGAGTTGCCGTGGTATGTGGGATCGCACATCCGATCGAATCCCTTGCCGCTGGGGTTCTCCGGGCCGGTTGGGATCAGCACGCTGGAACCATCCGATTCGCCGGGCGGCTTAACCCAGACGAAGGCATGGTAGTGGGGCGCCGGCTTCGCGACGGGCCTGGCGCCAATACCTGCGCCACTTTGGTTGCCCCAGTTTCCTTTGTGGATGCGTTTGTCGAGAGTCGTCGCGCGCACGAAGGTATGCAAGTCCGTGGATGTACTTGGGCCGGTCGGCCGGTTGGGACCACCCCAGCCATTGCGCGAAGTGTCGAGCAACAGGCCCACGCTCGCCGAATAGGCATTGCTTCCCCGCGTCAATGCGTCGCGTAGAGCGGTGGCGTAGGAATGTTCGTCAATGAAATCGTTCGAATCATACCAACCCGCCAACGAGCGTACAGGTTGCCCGTCGATGCGCTGATCGCCAGTCAAATAGGGCTCAACGAACACGTTGTAATTGGACGTGTTGCTAATGAAGCCGTCCACTTTCTTGTTGCCGCCGGGTATGCCGGAGCCCACCTTTTTGAGCAGTTCGACAAACGGACTGAAGTTTGCCGACCAGCCCATCCAGCCGGCGTGCGCGACGTCAACATACGCGTACGTATTGCTGAGGGATCGCAGCGTGCCGATGGCGTATTGAATGCCTTGAACATACGCGCCGGACGATTCGGCTTCCTTGACCTTGGCGAAACGTAAGTTGGTTATCAGGTTGGGCAGTGAGTCCGGCTCGATGACCATGACGATCCGCAGCTTGGCGTATTTGGCCCGTTTGATAACGTCGAAGATTGCATCGATATAGTCCCGCTTGTATCGCTCCAAACCCTTCTGGGCAATCAGCAATTCGCCGTTGGAGGCCAGGGCAGCGCCGTCCCGGTTCGGCAGATTGTAAATCACAATGCCAATGGCATTGGCGGCTTGTTCCAATGCCAGGTCCAGATGCCCTGCCAGGCTGCGGCGATATCCGTTTGTCCCGTGGACCGCGGCAATGCTGTCCAGCCAGACGAATGTCGGATAGTCGGCCACCCGCCTCATCCGCCTGCCTATTATGCCGCCCTGTAGCTCGGCAGCCGCATTGACCGCCGCCACATAATCCACGTTGCGATAAAAGGTCGCATCGACGAACGGGTTCTGCATATGACTGTCAAGATCTTTCGAATCGGGAGGAGCCGACCATGCTGACGAGGCCAGGAACAACGTGGCGACAGCGGCAAGAGAAAAGATGCGCTGGAAACATGTCCGGTATGAGGTCTGCAACGTTCGCCTTTCCTTCGAAAATGATCGCTGGCTTGGAGTTACCGACCCGTGGCACACACGACTCCCCTGGAGTACCGGTCACGAGCAGGCACAGCGGAGCAATCTCTGTTGACAAGGCAGTGGAACTATAGAAGCGCGAAATCATCCAGTGCGGACCGGCGGTGAAAAAACGGCGTCGGCGACCGAATCGCGTCGACTTACCGAACCCGAATCGGTTTGCCACTGCGAACTTGAGGCAACCTTGTGGAGATGTGAAAGTCGAAACTCGGTCTAAAGCAGTGCGTGAGTCGCAGGAAGGGGTCCTGGAGCGTAACGCTTCGGATCGCCGGGGCAGGAAGTGCGGACGTCGATGAAGCCGTCAACTGGTTCGCGCACCGCTTTGCCCCAACTCAATCTTTCAATAGCAGCACGTTGACCGCCTTCACCGCGACGCGAACCTTGTCGCCGATCTTGAGCTTCATGTCATCCAATGAATCGAGGGTCATGACCGATTCCATGTCTTCCCCGCCGGCAAGCTTCACTTTGACCTGGCACATCACCGAGCCCCGTTTGATTTCCGTAACGGTCGCCAGGAGTCGATTGCGAGCGCCGATTTCCATGATAAGCCTCCGATGGTGGAAACTTCGAATTCAAAGTAAGCGTGGCAGCTCATTCTAGGAGAACGGGACGCCGTCAGGGTCGACACTTGTAGTCGACGACAGACGTCGCAATGAATGGCAATTCGGGAACTGCTGAAAACGTCTTCATGCAAAAGGATGCTTTACCAAAGGTCCACTCTTCTGAGCCGTGCAACGGCCAATAAGTTGCGCAATTTGCGACTGGCCGAAGTGGCCTTCCATATCACCTGCGTACATTGACTCAACGTGTGACAAAGGCTGCTCCATTGCCTTCCGATAGAACGGTAGTGAGACCGATACACACGATCCGTTTTTTGAGCCAGCGAGGATGGCTATGTTGTTGCACGAGAAGGCCGATCAGGCCCAGGCGCTGCTTGTTGAGACCGGAATCGATTGCTGGCTGATCTTCGCGCGAGAAACCTCGTTGCACCCGGATCCGGGCATTGACCTGGTTGTTGGTGCGGATGTGGTCCGGAATTCCGCGTTCTTATTTGGCGTGGGCGGCGAACGCATTGCCATTGTTGCCAACTTTGACACATCGGCCATTAAAGCTCGCAGTGTTTTCCATGACGTCATCTGGCTACGACGAGGACATCCGAGGCTCGTTGTTGGCAGTGTTGCAAAAGCTTAATCCGAAACAGATCGGGCTCAATTACAGTCTCGACGACGTGACGGCCGACGGCTTGACTCATGGGCACTGGTTGTTGCTGCAGCAACTCTTGAATGGCTCACCCTATCAGGATCGGTTGACCACTGCCGCCCCATTGTTGGCGCGGCTTCGCGGTCGCAAGACTGCGAGCGAAGTCGATCGCATCCGCCAGGCCGTGGCCATGACCGAAGAAATCGTCAATCAGCTCACTTCGCAGATCCGGCACGGACGGAGTGAACGCGACCTGGCGGCGTTCGTTCACGAGCAATTCGCCAACCTTGGCGTGACGCCGGCTTGGCCAGCAGATGGGTGTCCGATTGTCAACAGCGGCCCCGCATCCGATCTGGGCCATTCGTACCCGTCGGCCACGCTCTGCATCGAGCCGGGGCACTTGGTCCACGTCGACCTGGGCATGCGACGCGAGGGCTATTGCTCGGACCTGCAGCGGATGTGGTACGTGCGACGGCCGGGTGAATCGAGGCCACCGGCGGATGTGCAACGAGCGTTTGACACGGTCGTTCGTGCCATCGATGCGGGGGCGGCGGTCCTGCGGCCCGGCGCTCGGGGGTTCGAGGTTGACGCGGCGGCCCGGAAGGTCGTGATCGATGCCGGCTATCCCGAATTCAAACATGGCCTCGGGCACGGACTCGGGCGGGCCGTTCACGACGGCGGAACCATGCTGGGGCCGCGCTGGCCATGCTATGGCCGCAATGTGGAGGGCGTGATCGAAGCCGGCAACGTCTTCACCCTGGAACTTGGGGTGTCAACCGATTCGGGGATCGTCGGGCTGGAGGAAGACGTGCTGGTTACGCCCGCGGGGTGCGAGTTCCTCTCAATCCGGCAGCGGGATCTCATGCTGATCTGACGAAGTCGAACCAACCGGGCTCAGTCTCTGTCAGACCTATGGACCGTCGGGCATTCAGTTGCACTGTCACCTCATGCAATCATTGCATGCCCCGTGCAACGAAATCGGTGAGCAATGGCACCGCTCGTCGCATGAGGTCACTCGGGTGGGTTGGACCAGGTGGGGTGGTCAAAACGTGTCCCCGGTCTCGAAGTCCTCGAACAGGGACGGCGACAGGTAGCTGTTGGGCGGCGGCGCCGTTCGCAATTGCAGGTCGTCGATCCCGACACCGCCGACCAGCCGGATCGGGCCGCCGACATAGACCCCGGTCCCGGTGAGGTCGTCCCCGAGCATCACGGTGTCCGCCCCGTCCCGGCCGTACACCGTCAGCGCGCCCTCGAACCGGGTGAGCCGGGTCAATGGGACGGCCCAGAGGTCTGTGTCGCTCGCGTCGATCCGGACAAGGTCGATCCCACCGCCCAGGTCGAACGTGGCCGTCCCAGCGAAGTCCGAGTCGTCGATCACCACCCCGTCGGTTCCTGCGAGCGTCCGGACGGTCGTCGGGCCGTCGACCCGGAGCCGGGTCAGGACAAAACTCCCAGCGTCGGCTGCGCTTGACAGGCTCAGCGCCCCCCGACCACAACCGTCGCGTTCTGGCTCACCCCGAGGTAGGCAATGGAAACCGGCCCAGCCCCGAACCGCAGGTCCACATTCCGGTGGACCGTCAGGTGGTCGAGGGTGACCAGGTCTTCCAAGTCGCCGCCGTTGTACCGCAAGCTCCCGTTGATGGTGGACGACTGAGTGTTCGCACCGGGGGCGAGCGAGATGCCCATGCTTAACCGATTCGTCCAGCCGGGGGTTGCGGTCACAGTGAGGCTGCCGCCGATGAAGTTTTCCCCATCCAAATGGACGTCCAGGGCCCCACGGACCGCGAAGTTCCGGCCGACCGTCAGATCGGCCGTGTGCCAGAAGTTCGCGGGCGGGATGATGGCCCCGGTCATCCCGCCCAGGTTTGCGGTGGCCGACCCGATGACCCGGAGTTGGGCGCCGCTCGTGTCGAAGTCGACCCGGTCGTCGCCGGTCCCGCCGGTGTAGCTGAAGTTTCGGCCGACCAGGATCGAGTTGGCGCCCGCCCCGGTCAGCTGGTTGAACCCAGCCCGGAGGTTGGTCGTCAGGTTGCCACCGATCGTCAATGGGCCCATGAGGCCCAGGTTGACCGTGTCGTCTCCGGCCCCACCGGTCACCTCGAGATTCCCGCCGACCCGGCCGCCCTGGAACTGCGCGTTGTTGGTCCCGCCGCCCAGGTTGAGGGTCACGTTCCCGTTCAGCTGAGCGCCGTCGGACACGGTGATCGTGTCGTTCCCGGTATCCGGCCGGCCGGTGAAGGTGAAATTGCCGGCCAGCCGGAAGTCGAACGGGATGGTCACCCCGGTGGTCGTCGCTGCCCCGCGGACCGTCAGGTTGGCTAGGGACACACCCGTGCCCACGAGGAAGGTGAGGGAGTAATTGTCCGCTGCCGGGGCATTCACCACCATGTTGCGGACCAGTTGGCTGTCCCCGCTGTCAAACACGTCGAGGCCGGTCGTCACCCGCAGGAAGCCGGGCACGTTTTCGACGTTTGGCGCAGACCACAAGGAAGTCGCCGGTCTCGGCGGTGACCGTAAGGGTGCCGGCCGCGTAGGCGAACGTGGCCGGGGTGGCGCGGTCTTCCAAGACAGTCAGATTCAAGGTCGTGCATCGCATGAGGTCACTCGCGGTGTCGGGGCGGGCGCCAGGTTAATCACAGGTTGTCCCCGAGTTCGAAATCTTCAAAAGTGGTTTGCAGATACCGGTTGCCGACAGGTCCGGTTGGCCGCAGGCCAAGCGTGTCGTTGTCGGCCCCACCGAACAGGCTGACCGCGTCGCCCACGGCCACACACCAGTGCCGGTTACGGCGTTCCCGAGCGAGACGTTATCCGCACCGGCACGGCCGAGAAAAGTCAGGCTGGACTGGAACCGGGTGTACAGGGGGAGCGGGTTCAGCGCCGGCGTCCCATCCACGTTGGCGATGTCGATGTGCAGGGTGTCATCCCCGTCCCCGAGGTCGAACCGGAATGGCGGGCGACGGGTCATGGCTTCTCCTCAAGTCGGTGCTCGCTCGATCCGGCCGGGCCGTGGGCGATAGCCCGAGTCCGGATGCGAGTTCGAGTTCCCAAAGCAAGTGCCATGCCCGCTCCGCGGCGGGCTCGGTACGATCGGCGGCGTACGATGAAACCGGCGAGACGTGTGCCACCGATTGAGTCGACCGGGTCAGTAACCCGCGGCGGGAATCGTCGGCCGAATTGAGTTAGATGCGGGCCGGGCTGGCACCGAAAAAGGCCTCGCGGAATGCGCGGTTTGAAATTCATGGCCACGCACCGCCTGGCAGCCGATGTGCTTACGCCGGTGTGCGATCGGGGACTTACTGGGACCGGCCGGGGCCGATTTCGCACATCCAGTTGAATCTGGATGATCCGGGGCAAAACATGCCAAACATAGACTTAGTGCTGATTCGCAACGTCATGATTAGGTCGACGTCGAAAGTTGTGAATCCGTTCTTGGGCGCTTGACGTGCGCGCTCCAGCTCGCCAGATACTCACGCTTTGGCTTGATGCAACCGGCTGAACGCTCGATAATTCTCTTTTCGCCTTTAAAAGCGTTCTGCCGAATTGCTAAAACATAAGTCGAGAAATATAGTAGATTTGCGCCACGCTTGCAGCGATCCCCCTTCAGTGGACACGTCCCGTTGTCCGTCCGGAGCGCCCTTTCGTTCGTAAGCCTCGCAGTTCCCAGAATCTGGCCGCAACTCAAGCGAACGAACTCCACGATCGACCCGGGGCGGATTCTCGATGGATGTAACGCAAGCCAATGTGGGTATCAGCCGAGACGACTTTCTCGGCCGGTTGGCGGACAGCCAATTGTTGTCCGCCAGCGCGATCGAGACACTGGCGCATTCCCATCCCGACGCCGACGCGATTGGCCTGGCACATGCACTCACCTCGGGCGACGCCCTGACGGCTTATCAAGTCGATGCCATCAGCCAGGGCCGCGGCCATGAATTGCGGATGGGCAACTACGACGTGCTCGATCGCCTCGGCGCTGGCGGCATGGGCACCGTGCTCAAAGCCCGGCACCGGCGGATGAAGCGGGTGGTTGCCCTCAAGGTCCTGGCGACCGCGTTGAGCACCGATGAGTCGTTCATCCAGCGCTTCCAGCGTGAGGTCGAAACCATTGCCCGGCTCAAGCACCCGAACATCGTGATGGCATACGATGCCGACGAGTGCGAACTCGGGCACTTTCTGGTGATGGAATTTGTCGACGGCCGCGACCTGTCGTCCATCGTCGCGAAGACCGGCCCGCTCGGCATTGCTCGGGCCATCGACTACACTCTTCAATCCGCCCGTGGACTGACGTACGCTCATTCCCAGCAGATCATTCATCGGGACATCAAGCCGGCCAACCTGTTGCTCGATTCGACGGGTGTCGTCAAGGTCACCGACATGGGATTGGCCCGGCTCAACCCGGCGGCGGGCGGTGGATCATCGACGGGGATCACGCAAGCCGGCGGCATTCTCGGCACGGTCGATTACATGGCCCCCGAGCAAGCGGTCGATTCGACGACCATCGACCACCGGGCGGACATCTACAGCCTGGGCTGCACGCTTTATTTCCTTCTAGCCGGCAAGGCGATTTACGCCGGCGGCAACGCCATGTCGATTCTCGTGCGCCACCGGGAAGCGCCCATTCCGTCCTTGTTGTCTGTCCGCGAGGACATCCCGCCGGAGCTGGACGACATCTTCAAACGGATGGTCGCGAAGAACGTCAACGATCGTTATGCATCCATGGCCGAGGTGGTGACGGTCCTGGAAGACCTGGCAAGCCGGGCCGGCGCCGCGCCGCTGCCCGCGACCGACACGACCACCATCCTTCCGTCCAAGTCGGATTCGTCGGTCTCGATGGCCCGGTCGGACCAAAGGACCATCGTGACCTCGCCGTCGGCGGTCGCGCCGCTTTCGGTGCTCGTGGTCGAGCCATCGCGGATGCAGGCGCGAGTCGTTCGCGGTTATCTGGATGCCCTGCAGATCCCGGTCGCCGGGGTGGTTGCTAATGGGGCCGACGCCATCGCCGCGGTACGGGCCCAGAAGCCGGGCGCGATCGTCGCTACCCTGTACCTCGACGACATGACCGGCATCGAATTGGCAAAGCAGGTTCGCGACGAAATCAAGGATCACGCGCCGGGCTTCGTCCTGATCGGAAGCGACGTGGAAGAGACGGACTCGACCTCACTCAGCCAGCTTAATCGAACCATCCTTCTGCAAAAGCCATTTACTTCGGCCCAATTGCAACAATCTCTCAGCCTCGTGACCGGCAACTCGCATGGACCGGCGTCGACCGATTTTTCGGTAGCCGGGATTGAGGGGTCGGCATCTGGAGTGACCAACCGGAACAAGCGGGCGGCGATGAAGGTGCTCATTGTGGACGACAGCTCGGTGGCCCGCGCCAACGAACGCAGTGTCTTGCAGGGACTGAGCTTCACCAATTTTGTCGAAGTCGCGGATGGCGCCCAGGCGATCGCTGCCACGGCACGGGAAAAGTTCGACCTCATCGTCACCGACTACAACATGCCGCTCATGGATGGTCACGCCCTGGTCGCATACCTGCGGCAGACGCCGGGGACCGCGGCCATCCCCATCATCATGGTTACCACCGAAACGGATCCCAAGATCCTCGATCCGGTGCGCCGGCTCGGCGTCGCCGGCATTTGCGGCAAGCAGTTCTTGCAGGTCGACGTGCAAGCGATCGTCGACCGGCTGTGTTGAGAGCCGGTTAGGGAACTTGCCGCAGGGGCGGAGCCTGAAGCGCAAGCGAAGGCAAATAGCTTCCCTTCGCTTGTCGAAGTGGAGCCTGAAGCGCAAGCGAAGGTGAGTAGTCTTCCTTCGCTTGCGCTTCAGGCTCCGCTCGCCGCAGTGAGTTCTGAGGCGCACTGTTGATTGTGGGCCGCGGACGGAATCGGCCCAGTCGTCCCATGGCGGGGGCAATCGATCGGATTGCCATGAATGACGTCATTCGCGAGTTCCTTCTCGAAACGCACGAAAACCTCGGGCAACTCGATGCCGACCTGGTCGCGCTCGAGAAGAACCCGACCGAGCGCTCGACGCTCGCCCGCGTGTTCCGCACGCTGCATACGGTCAAGGGGAGCGCCGGCTTTTTGGGATTAGTCAAGTTGCAAGCCGTGGCCCATTCGGCGGAGAACTTGCTCAGCCGACTGCGGTCCGGGGAAATGGTGATGAGCCCGCCGATCGCCACCGCGCTCTTGCAGACGGTCGATGCGATTCGGCAAGTTTTGGCAAAGGTGGAAGCGAGCGGTGGCGAAGGCTCGGGCGACTACACCGAGTTGGTGCGCGAACTCGATCGATTGCGCGAAGGCTCCGCGACACAGCCCCCTGTGGCGCCGTCGCCGGTGTCCGTGGTGGAACCTCGGTCGACAAGTGATCTGACCAATCATGCGTCTCCGGCCGATTCCCGGACCGCTGTGGCGGATAGTTCCGTTCGCGTGGACGTGGGACTCTTGGACAAATTGATGACCCTGGTTGGCGAATTGGTCCTGGCGCGAAACCAGATCATTCAACTGGCTGGAGATCAGGACAGCGCGCCCTTACTTGGCACGATCCAGCGGTTGAATCTCCTGACGACCGAGTTGCAAACGAATGTCATGAAAACCCGGATGCAGCCGATTGGCAACGTCTGGAGCAAGTTTCCGCGCGTCGTCCGCGATCTGGCGGTCGCTTGCGGCAAGCAGGTGCGCATCGAGATGGACGGCCAGGAAATCGAATTGGACCGAACCATCATCGAAGCGATTCGCGACCCGCTCACGCATATCGTTCGCAACGCGGTCGACCATGGGATTGAATTGCCTGCCGTGCGTGCCGAACGGGGCAAGCCGGCCGAGGGCCGACTGTCGCTGCATGCGTTTCACGAGGGCGGCAAAGTCATCATCGAAATCACCGACGATGGTGGCGGCATCGATCCCGTTCGGGTGCGCGACAAGGCTATCGCGCTGAAACTTGTCGCCCACGAGGCGGCCGCTCGGATGAACGAGCGGGAACTCGTCAACCTCGCGTTCCTGCCCGGGTTCTCGACGGCCGAACGGGTGACCGAGTTCTCGGGCCGGGGCGTGGGCATGGATGTCGTCCGCATTAACATCGAGCGCATTGGCGGAACGGTCGACCTCGAAAGCAGCCTCGGCCGTGGCACCATCGTCCGGATGAAGATCCCACTGACACTGGCGATCATTCCAGCTCTGATTGTCAAAAGCGGCGGCGAACGGTTCGCCATTCCGCAGGTGAGTTTGCTCGAACTGGTGCACGTCGAAGCCGATCAGGTTCGGCAGCGCATCGAGGCGGTCCAAGGTTCCCAGCTCTACCGGCTGCGTGGCAATCTGCTTCCACTCGTGAACTTGAACCGGGAACTGCAGATCGGCGGGGGTGGATCTAATGACGGCGGCGTCAACATGGTCGTCCTCCAGGCCGATGACCGCCAGTTCGGACTCGTCGTTGATGCCATTCACGACACCGAGGAAATTGTCGTCAAACCGCTGCAGAAACAGATCAAGAACATCAACGTCTACGCTGGCGCGACCATCATGGGGGACGGTCGCGTGGCCCTGATCCTCGACGTTCTGGGGCTTGCCCAGCGGGTCGGGGTTGTTGCGGGAAGCCGGGCTCGGAACCTGAACGAGCCGGCGGACCGTCCCAGCGCCAGCACGGCCGCCGCGAAGCAATCGCTCTTGCTCTTCTCCATGCGTAATGGCGGACGGATGGCAGTTCCGCTCGCTCAGGTCGCGCGGCTTGAAGAGTTCGCGCAAGCGGAGCTGGAAATCATCGGCAGCCGAGACGTCGTGCAATATCGTGGCGAGATTCTGCCGCTCATCCACGTGGCCCGAGCTTTGGGGAACGACGGAGAACGGCAGACTGCGTTCGAAAAGGCGAGCGGGCCCGTTCCGGTCGTCGTCTATTCCGTCGGCGGCGAGCAGATTGGTTTGATTGTCGATCGCATTCTGGACATTGTGGAAGATGAAGTCGTCGCGACGGCCCGCAGTACGCGGCCCGGCGTCTTGCATTCCGCGGTGGTACAAGGGCGGGTGACCGAGTTCCTGGACGTCGAGGCGATGCTGCGGATGGCATTCGTTACCGATGTCCCGCAATTCGTGGGGGCTGCACCCTTAGCTTGAATCGAGAAGCGCCGCTGCGAGGGCGAGGGTGGTCCCGAACCCACCACGGAGAAGCAATGCGGCCGAGCCGCCGAGGAACCCCTCTCTCCCGGCTTTGCGGGGGAGAGGGGAAAGCGTTCAAGGACTCACCCAATTGTGAGTGATGGGAACTGAATTACGAGAGGACGCGAGATGACGGCCGAGCGTCAATTATGCACGTTTTATTTGGGCGAGCAGTGCCTGGGCGTGGATGTCCTGAAGGTTCAGGAAGTCATGCGCTCGCAACCACTGACGCGTGTCCCGCTGGCGCCGCCGGCGGTCCGCGGGCTGATCAACTTGCGTGGTCAGATTGTGACCGCGATCGACCTGCGCCGACGACTCGGCGTTCCGGAACTCCCCGCCGACGCTGAGCCAGTAAACGTGGTGGTGGAGACCGGCGATGGGGCCATCAGCCTTCTCGTGGACGAGATCGGCGACGTGGTCGAAGTCCCGGATGCCGCTTTCGAGCAACTGCCGGATACGATCGTGGGCGCGTGGCGCGAGTTGATCCTGGGCGCGTACAAGCTGAGCGATCGCTTGCTTCTTTTGCTCGACGTCGACAAAACCGCCGCTCTGAACAATGGAAACCCACGCTTTTCGCCCATGGAAACAGCGAACTAAATCGAAACTTGACGGACACCCCGATTGACCCCGGATTTCTGGAGCCCATTCAATGGCAAAGACCGTACACCGAGGACGAACCGCCCTGGCCCGAACGAAGCCGTCGAGCCGATTGGATTCACTGGATTTTCTCAAAGCAACGCTCGCGGGATTGCAAGCGAACGTATTCCTGGCCGACCCGAACTTTGAGATCATTTTCGCCAACGATCGCGCACTGCGCACGCTGCGGTCGTTCGAGGCGGAGTTTCGCAAGGTCTTCGGAGTGGAAGTCGACGACGTGGTCGGCGACATCCATTCATCGATTCCACAAGGACAAGCATCGCGTCGAGCGCATCCTCCAGGATCCATCCGCCTTGCCCCACGAGACCGAGTTTGGATTCGGCGAGATCACGCTCAAGACGACCATCACCTCCATCCGCGGGGCCGACGGAAAGACGCTGGGCTACTCGGTGACCTGGGACGATGTGACCAAGCAGCAGAAGATCGAGGCCGAATTCGTTGGCCAGGTGGCGGCGATCAATCGTTCGCAAGCGGTGGTCTCGTTTGCGATGGATGGCCGCATTCTGACCGCCAACGAGATTTTTCTTCGGATCATGGGGTATACGCTCGAGGAAATCCAGGGCCGGACGCACAGCCTGTTCGTGGACGAGGCGACCCGCATGGGGCCGGAGTATCGGGACTTCTGGGCGGCGCTTAATCGCGGCGAGCCGCAAACTGGCGAGTACAAGCGCCACGCCAAAGGCGGCCGCGAGCTCTGGATCCGCGGGACCTATACGCCCATCCTCGATAACCATGGCAAGCCTTTCAAGGTCATCAAGTACGCAACCGATGTCACCGCTTCCAAATTGAGAAATGCGGATTATCAAGGGCAGCTCGCCGCCATCAGCCGAGCGCAGGCAATCGTCGAGTTTCAACTGGACGGGACAATTGAAACCGCCAACGAGAATTTCCTGGCCTTGATGAACTACCGGCTCGATGAGATCAAGGGCAAGCACCACAGCCTGTTCGTCGAACCCGCGTATGCGGCGAGTCCCGAATATCGCCAGTTTTGGGCTAAATTCGCCAATGGCCAATCCACATCCGGACGATTCAAGCGCATTGCCAAGGGCGGGAACGAAGTGTGGATCCAGGGCTCGTACTACCCCATCTTCGATCTGAACGGCCGGCCGATCAAGGTGGTGAAATACTCGTCGGACGTCACGGCACTCGTCCTCGTCGAGTCGTCGATGCGCCAGACAGCGCAGACGCTGGCGAGCGCCTCGCACGAGTTGACGAGCGTCAGCCAGCAAATGGCCGCCAATGCCGAGGAGACAGCGGCCCAGGCGAGTGTCGCGTCGGCCGCGGCGGAACAGGTCAGTCGGAATATCGCCACGGTTGCGACGGCGGCGGAAGAAATGGGCGCCAGCATTAAAGAGATCGCCAAGAATGCCAACGACGCCGCCAAGGTGGCAACCTCCGCGGTCAAAGTCGCCGAGCATACGAATGCGACGGTCGCGAAGCTCGGCGAATCGAGCGCCGAGATCGGCAACGTGATCAAAGTGATTACATCGATTGCCCAGCAGACGAACTTGCTCGCCCTCAATGCGACAATCGAGGCGGCTCGGGCTGGCGAGGCCGGCAAAGGATTCGCCGTGGTCGCCAACGAGGTCAAGGAACTCGCCAAGCAGACCGCCAAGGCGACCGAGGACATCAGCCGCAAAATCGAAGCGATTCAGGGCGACAGTAAAGGAGCGGTCGAAGCGATCGGCCAGATCAGCTCCGTCATCAATCAAATCAACGATATCCAGAATACGATCGCCAGTGCCGTCGAGGAGCAAACGGCAACGACGGGAGAAATCAGCCGCAATGTGGTGGAGGCGTCCAAGGGAAGCAACGAGATTGCACAGAATATCTCGGGGGTTGCGCAGACGGCCCGTAGCACCACCGAGGGAGCCAGCAATACCAAGAGCGCGGCCGACGAATTGTCGCGACTCGCTGTCGACTTGCAAAAGCTGGTCGCGCAGCTCCAGGAATAGGAGTGCGTTGCAGAATTCAATTGTGCAAGTAGAGCCCGAAGCGCCAGTTTTGAAGTCGCGCGCTTCTAGAGACTCGAAAAAAGCGAGCGGAGCCTGAAGCGTCAGCGAAGGCGACGCCGACGGAGCTGGAGTAATGATACACTGCAACATCTTCTCCGAAAAGCGCTTCGGCGTCGCCTTCGCTGACGCTTCAGGCTCCGCTCCAGCGACCAAGTCTGCAAGCGGCTCCGAGTTCCGAATTCCCGACCGCATCGCATGGCGATGAGAGGACTTTTGATGGCGAAGATTCGGGTGCTTGTAGTCGACGACTCGTCGTTGATTCGCAAAGTCGTGAGCGAGGAGTTGGCGGCCGACCCGCAAATCGAAATCGCCGCGACGGCCGCCAATGGACGGATCGCTCTGGCGCGAATGACCCAGGTCAACCCGGATCTGGTCATTCTGGACGTGGAAATGCCCGAGATGGATGGATTGGCGGCGTTGGCGGAACTCCGCAAAACGCACCCGCGGGTCCCAGTAATCATGTTCAGCGCGTTGACCGAGCGGGGCGCAGCAGCCACGCTCGACGCCTTGGCTCTCGGCGCCAGCGATTACTTTACCAAGCCCTCCGGCCCGGGCGGCCTGGACTCGTCCCGCCAGGTGATCCGCGACGAGTTGATCCCCGCGATCAAGGCACTCTGTCGGGACCGGGTCGCCGTTTCGCTTCCCGCGTCGGCGCCGCCGCTCGTTACCAGCCCGACGCAAGGGCCGCATGCTCGGGTTGATGTCGTTGCCATTGGCGTGTCGACGGGCGGCCCGAATGCGCTCGCCGAGATTTTTCGCGGACTGCCTGCCGATCTTTCAGTGCCGATCCTGATCGTTCAACATATGCCCCCCTTATTCACCAAATTGCTGGCGGAGCGACTGAGCGCCATCGGGTCGATTCCGGTGGAAGAGGCGACATCAGGAGTTGAACTGCGGCCCGGCCGAGCCTGGATCGCGCCGGGCGATTTTCACATGACGGTTGCTAGAAGCGCAAGCAGCGTCCGCGTTCGGCTTAATCAGGATCAACCGGAGAACTCGTGCCGGCCGGCCGTCGATCCTCTGTTTCGGTCCATCGCGAATTCGTTTGGAGCAAACTGCCTGGCGGTCATTCTGACGGGCATGGGTCAGGACGGACTACGCGGTAGCGAAGCGATCCGCTCGGCGGGCGGTCAAGTCATTGCCCAGGACGAGGCGTCCAGCGTCGTCTGGGGCATGCCGGGCTTCGTTGTCCGGGCCGGGCTCGCGGATAAAGTGCTGCCGCTCGCGCAGGTTGGCGGCGAGATTGTCCGCCGGGTCAGCGCACTGCGAAGCGGGGCGCCATGAACCCAAGCGACTTTTCGTTCGCGGCCAAGCTGTTAAGGGATCGCGCCGCCATCGTTCTCGAACCGGGCAAGGAATACCTGGTCGAATCCCGTCTCGGTCCGGTCGCCAAGCGGCACGGACTGGCCACGGCCAGCGACTTCATCGATCTTGTTCGTCGCCGACCGTCGGACCGACTGTTGACGGAACTTGTCGAAGCAATGGTCACGACGGAAACATCCTTTTTCCGCGACCTCCATCCGTTCGAGACATTAAGAGACGCCGTTTTTCCGACCCTCGCTGCGCTCCCGCAGTCGTGAAAAGCAGCTCAATATCTGGTCTGCCGCCTGTGCGACCGGCCAGGAACCGTACACGATTGCCATCATTTTGCGCGAACACTTTCCGGAACTG
Organism: uncultured Gemmataceae bacterium; assembly: GCA_963773845.1. Lineage (GTDB taxonomy): Bacteria > Planctomycetota > Planctomycetia > Gemmatales > Gemmataceae > SIAJ01. The sequence goes on along the minus strand of CAVZCU010000004.1, from coordinate 110,271 downwards.
GCCGGGTGGAAGGTGTTTCTCTTGGCGACCGACATTTCTCAAGAGATGCTCCACCGCAGTCGCGAGGGCCGATACTTGCACGTCGAAGTGAGCCGGGGCCTTTCGCCGGGCTTGATCCGCAAGTACTTTCACCACGACGGAACCGATTGGCAAATCGACGCGAACATCCGCTCGGCGGTGACGTTTCAACAACTCAACTTGGCGGACCCGTGGCCCAGTATGCCGAAGATGGATCTGGTCATGATTCGCAACGTGATGATCTACCTCGACGTCGAGACGCGAAAGTCCATTCTCGGGCGGTTGACGCGCGTGCTCCAGCCGGACGGCTATCTGGTTCTTGGCGGGGCCGAGACGACGATCAATTTGGACGATTCCTACCAGCGCGTCGAGGAACTCAAGGGGGGCTTCTATCGCTTGCGAGCAAAATAGAAACAGGAGTTTGCCACGGCCTTCCGGGTGTGCATTCAGCGCCTCGGCTGATGGGGCCACGAATGGATCGAGTCGCTTCCAACTCGACTCGGCGCTTCCCAACGATCCTCGAACGGACCGAAGAAGTTCTCCGATGGCTGCAATCGACCCGTTCCGTAGCCCTTCATCCCATCGACAACAGTGGCCGCGGTGGGACTCGAACCCACACGCCCCTTACGGAGCAGGGGATTTTAAGTCCCCAGGACTCTTGCCGCAAGTCTCAGCCTGAGAAGCCAGTTGCGTCAAATGGCCCGGAAACCTTGCCCTTTTCCTTGCCCTGTAAATCGCAGTCCGATCCCGACTTGGCGCTGATCCTCGACCGCTGGCCGGCGCTGCCGGAAGCGATCCGCGCTGGTATCGTGGCGATGGTAAGAGCGGCCAGCAAGGATCGATGACGTTCTCAATGTGAGAGGCGGCCGACCGTGGCTCACCGTGGCCGACGAAACGCTGATGAAGCCCTTGCCCTGGCACTCGCCGCCGGCAAGACGGTCCGCGACGCAGCGGCGGAAGTAGGCATCGGCGAGCGGACCGCAACCCGCCGCTGGGCCGATCCCGACTTCCGCCAGATCGTCTCCCGACATCGTGCCGATATGGTGGGCCGGGCCGTGGGTGAACTGGCCGACAGCATGAGCGCGGCCGCGACGACACTGCGTGTACTACTCGACTGCGAAAGCCCGGCCATTCGCTTAGGGGCCGCCCGGTCGATCCTCGAACTTGGGGTGAAGATAAAGGAAGCCGTTGAACTGGATGAAAGGGTAGGCGCTCTTGAAGCCCGCCTTGCCGACGATGACCGCCGCGCCGAATTGAAGAAAAACGGATGCGTAGGGTAAGCAGCCGACTGCGCCGCCTGGAACGGGACGCCCGGCTGATCCCCTGCATTTATTGCAGCGCGCATTGCGGATCAGAAGAAGGCGACAAGCAATTCCGTTGCCGCGAGAATGAGGAGTGCGCCAGAATCTGGGCAGACATCGTTCAGAGGGCGAACAAGGCCGCGCCGCCCGGCCCATGCCCCAACTGTGGACGTGCCCGTCAACGAGCGGACAAGGCTGAAGTGTTGACACATGCCACCGATGAAGAACTACAACGAATGGTCGAACTCAAGAGGATTGTCGTCAAAAGCTGGCTCGAACGATTCGACCCCGCGAAACTCAACCCGGCCGATGAAATGGACCGACGAATCCTTCAAGAGGTCGAGCGGTTCCGCGCAGACGAAGATCGGGAAAGCAAATCAGAGGAAAGCTGATGAGGCTTCACCGCCGAATCATTCAACTGGGATCTTCTCGATCGACACGATTTTCGATCCGTTGAATGTGATCGAGAACACGACAAAGTTCGCTTTCGGATCGGGAGCGACCGTAAAGCGAATCACATCGCCTTGTTTCAGTGACCGAACGACCTCTTTGCTTTTCTCGTCTAGACCCCGAAACGTTAAGGAGATTCTGAGGGATGTGACATTGTTCGCGACCAAGGCATCCAATTTGGAGGGTCCGGACGAATTGAAAACCGCAACCCAGTTCTTGCAGCCTTCGCGGGTGATCAGTTTCGCCACATCGTTGTTTAGCTTCTTGCTGTCTGATCGCCACTTCTGCAGTATCTCTCTCTTCTTCAAGCCGTTGCTCTCTAAATTGGCAGACTCTTTCAGTTCGTGCAAAGCATCGATCTGATCGACAATTTCGAGTTGTTTTTTTGGCATCAACTTGCGAAGTTTCGAGTACCCATCGTCTTTCGGTTCTGCCGCACGCGCAGAATCGACCACGTCGTTAAGAATGGGCGCGTTGACTGTTAGAATAACCACTACACTCGACTTGGAATTCTTTGGAGGCTCAGAGTTGAATCGTGAATCAAGCTTACGCAAGGTATCGAATTCGCAATGGACCTCTCGGATCGAGGTCCGCACTTTTACCTTCTTGCCATTCAGCGCTCTAATCGTCTTTGCCTCTTCCGGAGAGAGCCTTCCATAGAGGAACCCGTAGCCCTTGAAGCTCGTGACCTGCTGATTGGGATGCACCAAAACTCTTAGGTCATCGCCGAATGCCTTTGTTGTTGGCCACGGCAAGAAGCCGTAAAGGCCACCGTACCCGGCATAGGCAGTGGTATCCAGCGCCAGCGACAACCGGATTGTATCTCCGTCACTCTCTGCTCGCACCTCGGTTATAGTCGCAGTCCATTCAATCTGAGTGCCAACCAGATTCTTCTTCATCCATAGTTCCGCTGCTTTTCGTTCTGGCGCTCCGTCCTTGCCACCCTTCGGCCATGAATCCTTTGGCAAGGATGCGAACAGCTCTTCGGACTTGGTCGCTGCTTTCGGCGGCTCAGCCAATGCGCCTGCACCGACCGACATGCAAGAAGAGAACAAGACAACGGAAAGGACACGGATGAGGAAAATGCGGGCCGACATCGGGCACCTTGGAGTGAAATAAGAACACCGAGGAATTGCATTCTACGCCGGTACGAGGCTTCGGCATTCTTTTGGCGCAGACTGCATGCGAGCTTGCCATTGGCTTGCGCTACGGACGGCAGCGTTTGACGGTCGGTCCCAGTCATTAGGCAATGTCGAGTTTGCACGAGCGATGTTATAGCGTTGCAGATTCAGCCGGGCCCGCTCATTCGATGGATCGATCCGAATTGCCTCTTCAAACGCATGCTGGACAACCGAGGCCGGATAGGCAAGGCTGCCCATCGCAATGCCAAGAAACTCAAAAAGCTCGCTACGCACTCGCGGCTGGCCAGTCTTCTCCACGCCGCGCTGGCACATTACTCGGCACTCTTCCATGCGGTTATTCTGGAGAAAGTAATGGGCGAGGAAGTAGTACGGCCAGACGCTCTGCGAATTCATCTGGACGGCCTCTTGAAAATCCGTGATCGACGCTTGATTGACGCCATACCCGAGGATGCCGCGGGAAATTAGGAGGCCTTCGTTCCATGGATCTAAGGCGAGTGCTCGCGAGTAGTATTGATACGCTTGCTCTGTGTCTCCCAGCCAGCGGTGGCAGGCAGCAAGCAGAAAGAGGACATAACCGACTTCCCATGAAGGCTCGTTACCGTCCTGACCAATTTTGGAAAGGAGCGGAGTAAGGGCTCCGATTAGCCGTCGGTAGGTCGGTGAAGCGTCCTGTTCTGGGATCTGCGCATACACCGAACAGTACATCCGCCGCCTGAATTACATAGGCCGGTGTATGGCTCGTACTTTCAGCGAGAACTTTATCCGCAATGGCTTTGGCCCGTGGGTCGTCTAAGGTCTTCAAGGCGCTCAGGTGCATCGTCAGGAAGGTTTCGTTACCGGGATCTAGCTTGCAGGCATGTTCGAAAAAAAGGACCGCGACCATTTCGTCGCCAACTCCTTCCCAGATCTTGGCACGTAGATACTCGAGCAAAGGCGGCGGCACGTATTTGCCCCACCTTCGCAAGATCGAAAGTGCGCGGTCCCACTCACCACGCTCGCGCGCCTCATAAGCCTCATTCAAGTTGCCCTGGGCCTGTGGGTTCATCGGCAAGGGAAGTTTCGCATTTGGCTGATCAGTAATCTCATATAGATCCTTCGATAGGCCCTCGATCCGTGCGCGTTCTATCGATGTGAGGCGTGCCCAAGGTTCGCCCATCGACTGCCGAAGGGCGTCCGCCTCATCGGAATCATCTTGACCTTCGGCCGTGTACTGATGCATACGCAAAAGCCCCCTGACCACTTCCTGGTAAGCGGGGCTCTGTGGAAACTGACGCGGGGGCATCATTAGGTCTCTTCTATTACCCATTCGTCACGAGTGGCGCCGAGATTCTGAAGGAAATTGTTCAATGGGACCACCTGAGCCGGACGCACGACGCCGTGGGTAGGGGAGTCGGGCACCAGTTCTAGCCCATTTCCACATGCTCCTCGATCGAACGGGCCATCGCCCCGACGAAAGCAAAACGTCGTGTCCTTGCCGCGGCCGCCGGTCCCCAACCGTCTTGGTATTACGAAGAGATGTAGCGACCGCCATTCAGGCGCGACAGACATCCCTTTTTCGTTCGGAACAGCGTTTCCATCCTCGTCGATCTCGATCTCGGTACTTCTAACACCTAGTTCACAAAAACCTCGACCCACAGTGGGCTTGTTGTCTTCGCCCTTCTTCATGGCGCGGAACATTCGCGGCACAATCGCTCCTCCTAGTCTCGTCAACGATGTCCTTTATTTATTCTACTGGTTCGGCGCGACCATCGTGGCTGTCTCTGGGTGCAGGATAAGCTGGGTGGGGCACTGGGTGAGTCGGGGTTAGCGCCAAGGATACAATGCACCCACCGGCCGCGGGAGTAGCTACCCGCGACAAAGCCGGCGGTGTGAGCGTGGCGAGCATACCCACCACGGCACCCCGCCGGCCCGCCGTTTTTCCAGGGTATGCTCCATGACGGATCCCTTAACATTCCTGACCGAATCACGAATTCGGGCGGAAGAGTTGGCCTCGCGCAAACGCAAGTTAGGCGAGTTGTACCAATTGCAAAGTGCCCGGTGGCACCGACTGGACGACGCCCTCTACAGTGTGCCCCGTGGAATCGGCCCTGACGAAGACAAGCCTAGTGTTTTGACTGCTCGGCTGATAGTCGCCGCGGATGCAATACTCGAATGCGGGATGCAAGATGCGATTGTCAATTGCACGCCCGGCGATAACGATGCGACGCGCGACGTGCGCTCACTCTTTGAAATCGCGCTCACTGGTGACTCCGAAAAAATCTTACAAGCTGCCAAAGTGATTCTGTCGAACCCCGAGGGCGACATTCGCAATGCCCGTTTATGCGATTTTCGCGTCGCGATGGTTGTCGAGTATCAGCACCGATGCGACCGGGAAATAGCGGAGTGTTTCCCGGACCTATGCCCGGCGGAAGAGCAAGCGCCGGCCCCATCAGTCCCGACGGAGCAAGTTGGGACGAACGCATTGCCCGGTCAGCGGATAGTCTGGTATCACGGCGAACAGTCCTACTCTGCCGACGGATGCACCCCGGTCAATCTGTCCCCGGAACAGCACAACATTCTCGTCGCGTTTCTCGACCGTGACATCGCGCTGGACACTGCCGCACTCACAAAGGCCGGCGCAAACAACGTCACAAAGGTAGTCAAGTCGATCGAAGAAAGGTTTCCCGGCACAGTCCGACGCCCGAAAAACAAGGGCGAAGGCTACTTCATCCGCGTCCGAACCAAGACAGCCACGAAGTAGTTACCGGGTAGCTATCCGGCATACATCCCGTCTCGCGTCCGGCTTACGATCCGAGCATGGACGCAACATCTCACCCACCGACTGACCCGGCCGCGTTGGTCCTCCAGTTAGACCCCGCGACAATCCGCGAACGCATTGACACGATTGACCGCGAGCGCAAGGCGCTGCTGATCCTGTTGCGTGCGGCCACGCGAGCGCACCGGGATCGGCCGGCCCCGCGGAAAGGGGAACACCATGTCGATTGACACCCTCGACGCGCTCTTGATTCCCGACACCGCAGCCGCGGCCCTGGCCGGCGTGTCGCGCGCGACCTGGCATCGCTTGCGTGCCGCCGGCAAACTGCCAGCGGCCGTCAAGCTGGGCCGTACCGTTCGCTGGCGGCGCGACGAAATAGTGGCGTGGATAGAAGCCGGCTGTCCCGATGGCCGGACGTGGGCCGCGATACAAGCGACTGGCCGCCGACTGAAAGCGAGTTGACTCCATGTCCGAAGGAAATGGCGTCCCTTCGATCGTCTTTCAGAAGCTCTCTGAACTCAAAGCGAAGCCGATCAAGTGGCTCGTGCCCGGTCGTGTTCCGTTGGGGAAGCTCGTGCTGATTGCAGGCGACGGCGGCATGGGCAAATCGACGCTAACCCGTCAACTCGTGGCGCGAATTACTAATGGACGGCCCGCGTTCGGAGTGAACTACAAGCCGGACGAGCCCGGTCGAGTGATTCTCTTCGCGGCGGAAGACGGCGCCGAGGATGTTATTCTGCCGTCGCTCGTCGCAGAGGGGGCCGACCTCGAGCGCGTTGCACGCGTCCCGTACGTGACCACGAAGGGCAAGGGCAAGCCTCAGCACGTTTATTTCGGACTAGAACACGTTGGATTACTCAAGGCTGAAGTCCACAAGCGACCCGACGTGCGGCTGATCGTCGTCGATCCAATTGCATCATTTGTCGGCCGATGCCGGATCGACGATCATAAGCAAGGCGAGCTGCGCCGCGTGCTCGACCCCTTGAACGAATTGGCCGAAGCGACGGGAGCGACCGTCCTAGTCGTGGCCCACGTCAACAAGTCGAACGGAGCAAGGGCAGTCCATCGCATTGCCGGCAGTACCGGCTATGTCAACGCCGTGCGTCTGGCCTATCTCATCGGCGAGGATCCCGATGATGACCAACGACGGTTTATGATGCCGGTCAAGGCAAACTTACTCGGCATCGAACGCGACGCGCTTGCGTTCCGGCTTCACCGACTCACTGCCGACGAGGCCGCGGCACATCGGAAGCATCCCGCTTTCGCCGATCTCGGCAATGATGACTTCGCCGCCGTTGCTGAGCAAATGGCCCGCCTCGAATTTGAGGGCAACGTTCGCGCCGATGCAGACCGGATGATGGCAACAAAGCAGCCCCAGGACAAGAACAAGGTGGCACGCTGCCGCGAGTGGATCAAAGAATTCCTGGCGAAGTACGCGTACCCGTCTGGCGAGATTCTGGATGCCGCCAAGGCCGCCGGCTTTACGTTCGACAACGTGAAGCAAGCCAAAGCCGAGCTAAGGGCCGACGGACTCCATAATCGCAAGGCCGACGGGCTGAACGGCGAATGGTGGAGCGGATTCGGCGACCCACGGGACTGGGTAACACGCCCGGCCGCCACTTCAGCCCCTTCCCACACATCCCCCGGTTCCCCCACTTCCCCCACTTCGGATGGAACCGGGGGAACAAGGGTAATAGGTGGAAGTAGTGTAAGTAGTGGAAGTGGGGAGGGGGATGCTACAGAGGCACCGATGGCCGACTGGCTGAACGCGTCCGGGTTGGACGCCTTGCGTGGGTGAATCGCAAAAACCCCCACGAGAGGATCGAATGGTTCAGTCCTCTCGTGGGGGTTTTTGGGCGTAGCACTGACGGTACGCTGAAAGGCAACCCTGGACCTTCGCACCGAACTTGCTCGACAAAGGCTCGCGGCGTTCAAGGCCGCTATCGATGCCCTTGACCGGCTGGCCAGAGAAGCGACTGCGGACCCCAGCAGACCGATGGCCATCATGGGCACGGACCCGGCTGGCTGCTCCATAGACGAACGATCTTGATCCGAAAGGGAATCCCGATGACCCCCGAACTGGAAAGCGAGTACAAGGCCGAAGCCGAGCGGCTGGCGCTCTTGCCCGTGGCGGACCAGCGGGAGATTATCGCTCTTCACCGATCCGTTGCCGACAACCCCAAGCTAGCGACGGCGGATCGGCGAGTTGCGGCGGAACGGGCCGATGCCCTGGAAAGACACTTGCGCCGGCTGAACCGGGGGAAGAAAAAGCGTAAAATGTGATTGACTGTCCGTTGAATCATATGTAATATACCCTTGTTCGGGCAGTGAACGCCAAACAAGGGTGCCAACATGGCAGCGATTATCGGCTACTTGCGCGTGTCAACGAAGGGACAAGGCGAAAGCGGGCTGGGGATCGAAGCGCAAAAGGCGAGCATCGAAGCCTACGCCCGGCACGCAGGGCAGCAATTGACGACGTTCTACACCGAAGTGGAATCGGGCAAGCTGGCGGACCGGCCGGAACTGAAAAAGGCCCTGGCCCACGCCCGCCGATCGAAAGGCCGGCTTGTGGTTGCCAAGTTGGATCGGTTGTCCCGGAACGTCGCGTTCCTGTCGGCCCTATTGGAGAGCAAGGTAGACTTCGTGGCTTGCGACAACCCGCACGCGAACAAGCTGACGATTCACTTGCTCGCTTGCGTTGCCGAACACGAAGCCGAAATGATCTCGCAGCGCACGAAGGCCGCATTGCAAGCGTACAAGGCCCGCGGCGGGAAGCTGGGCGCCGAACTCCCGCAATGCCGCAATCTGACGGCCGACGCCGTGGCAAAGGGACGCGAGCGGTCAATCGTTTCCCGCGCCAAGGCCGCGAATGAAGCCTACGCGGACCTCGCCCCGATGATGACCGAATGGCGAGCGTCCGGGCTATCGCTGGCCGCGATTGCCGAGCGGCTGAACTCGGAAGGGCACACAACCCGCCGCGGCCGACCGTGGAACCCCGTGCAAGTGTTGAGAGTTTTAGAGCGGAGTGCTAAGTAGAATCGTTCGATCCTTTGGGCCGTGCGCCGGCGTTCGGGGAACTCAGAGGCCCCAGCGCTGGCCGGCCCGCCTCTGAGAAGGGATACCGGCAATGGCAGAACTGCGAAGACCTTCCTATTCCGAACCGTTTCCCGTCGGGACTCAGATCCTCGAGCGCTTCGCCAAGCCGAGAAAGAGCGGCAAGCCGATTCCCGTTGCCCGCGTTCAATGGCCGAACGGCAAAACCGATGTGGTCCGCACGAACAAGGAAGGAACCCGCCGGCTACGCTTCTCTCAAACGTGGCAGATTCGCTACTACACCCCCGACGGCATACGCCACACCGTCAAGGGCTACCGCGACCGCAAGGCAACCGAAACGCTTGCCGCCGAACTGGAACGCCGCGGTCTTCGCGAAGCGGCCGGACTGGTCAACCCGCTCGACATTCACGCCAAGCGGCCCTTGCGGGAACATCTGACGGACTATGAAGCCTACTTGACCGCAAAGGGCAACACTCCATCGCACGTTTCGCGGACGATCGCCCGCGCGATGGCATGTCTGGACGGCGCACGATTTATCAAGCTGGGCGACGTGCAACCGTCGGCGCTGTTGGCGTTCCTGGCCAATCTCCGCGGCAAGGGACTCGGCATCACGACGGCGAACTACTACATGCTGGCCGTGAAAGGCTTCACCCGTTGGTTGTGGAAAGACAAACGCGCTGCCGTTGACCCGCTGGCCGGCATGTCGAAACTCGCTAACGCCGCGGCGGACGTGCGCCGCGAGCGCCGCGACTTCTCACCCGACGAAATGGCTTGCCTTTCGGCCGCGGCCCTGGCGAGCGGCGATAACATCCGCGACTTGACCGGCCCGGATCGGCGCATGCTCTATCTGACCGCCGCGGGGACCGGCTTGCGAGTTTCCGAACTGGCGGAAGTGCGACCGGAAGACTTCGACCTTGAAGCCGAGCCGCCGACAGTGACGGCGAAGGCCGCGTACACAAAGAACGGCCAGACTGCCGTACAGCCCTTGCCCGCGGACCTTGCCGACGTGCTTTGCACGTTCCTGTCAAGCAAGCCGAGCGGTGAACCCGTCTGGCCCGGCAAGTGGCGCGACAACGCCGCCGACTTGATCCGCCGCGACTTGGCGAAGGCCCGCGCCGCGTGGCTGGAATCGTTCCAGGACGCCCGCCAGCGAACGGAAGCCGAGCGAAGCGACTTCCTGTCCTACTGCGACAGTGAAGGCCGCTACGCCGACTTCCACGCCTTGCGGCACACCTACATTTCGCGGATCGTCCAATCGGGCGCATCCGCCAAGACGGCGCAGACGCTGGCCCGGCATTCGACGGTTCAATTGACGCTAGGCCGCTACGCGCATGCGACGCTGTTGGACCTGGCATCGGCCGTGGGCGCCTTGCCGCCGGTCGATTCGACCGGCCCGCAAGCCGAGCGGCAAGCACTGGCCGCGACGGGGACCGATGGAAGGGCAAAAAACCTTGCCCCAAACCTTGCCCCGCAACCGGGGCAAGGGGGAGATTTTCTGAGAATTGCTGAGACGGAAGGGCGAATGTCCAGCGACCCCCCGGACGATGCGAAAACACCAGAAAAACAAGCGAATTGCGATGAATCCAGCAGTGGCCGCGGTGGGACTCGAACCCACACGCCCCTTACGGAGCAGGGGATTTTAAGTCCCCTGTGTCTGCCATTCCACCACGCGGCCGATACGACTTTTCTCGATGTCTTAAATCATGCTCAATTCTCAGCGATGGTGACGACACCCGTTGAATGTTTCTGCCATGCGGGACTCCTCGCGGAGTACCCTTCATCATGGTGACACCCCAGAAGGCCGACAAGTTCCCTTTGTCGCTGCACCCTTATGGCCTTGGGCCAGGTAGTCGAAGCCCACGTCGTGGTCGCATCGTCTAACTCCAAAGCCACCGGAATAGTTGACAAAGTCGATTGTCCGAGCGATTACGGAGCGGTCCCACCGAAGGACTGCTGCAGCAGGAATTAATGTCCAGACCCGGCACGGGGCGACGTCGTCCACTAGCACTTTTACAGATCGTTCAACCGCCGTTACTTGGTCAACAATTCGGCCAGAAACCGGCCAGTGTGGGACGCTTTGCACGCCGCGATTTCCTCGGGCGTGCCACATGCGATCAGCCGGCCGCCATTGTGGCCGCCTTCCGGGCCAAGGTCGATGACGTGGTCGGCAGTCTTGATTACGTCCAGGTTGTGCTCGATCACGACGACTGAGTGGCCGTTGTCGACGAGACGGTTCAAGCTCTGCAAGAGCCGGTCGATATCGGCGAAGTGCAGGCCGGTCGTCGGCTCGTCGAGAATGTACAAATTGTGCTTGCCGCGTTTGAGTTTTCCGAGTTCGCCAGCAAGCTTGACGCGCTGGGCTTCACCGCCCGACAGAATCGTCGACGGATGGCCAAGCTTGAGGTAGCCGAGCCCCAGATCATTCAGCACCGCGATCTTGCGGGCAATGGCGGGTTGATCCGCAAAGAACTCGACGCCCTCCTCAACCGATAGATCCAGCACCTCGGCGATGTTCTTGCCGCGGTATTTCACGTCCAGAGTGTCCTGGTTATAGCGCGCCCCTTTACACGTCGGGCAAAGGACTTCGACATCCGGCATGAACGAAAGTTGCGTGGTGATCGTGCCTTCGCCCGTGCACTCCTCACAACGGCCGCCCTTGACGTTGAAGCTAAAGGTCGAAGCTGTGTAGCCATGTCGCTTCGCCTGGTTGGTTTCGGCGAAGAGTGTTCGAATCGCGTCGTAGAAGCCTATGTACGTCGCCGGGTTGGATCGCGAGGAACGGCCGATCGGCGACTTGGTCGATGTCGATGACATCGCTCAGGTGTTCGCTGCCTGTCAGTTCGTCGTGGTCGCCCGCCAGAATGCGGCTGTCGTAAAGGAGGGAAAACAGCCGCTTCTGGACGATCCCATGGATCAAAGAACTCTTCCCCGACCCCGACGCCCCCGTGATGCAGACGAACTGCTCCAGTGGAATATCGACGCGAATGTTTTTGAGATTGTTCTGGCGGGCGCCACGCACGACAATCGACTTCCCATTGGACGGCCTTCGCTTGCCCGGCATGCGGATGCACTTCTTGCCACTCAGGCAGCCGCGCAAATAAATCTACCGGTCACTGGGGCTCAATGATGAGGCTCCATTTGGGCAAGGTCTGGGAACGGATCAAGCGGCTCGCGATGGGGGCAAATGCGGTTTGGGTTAGCCGGACACCGCGTTCGTAAGTCGTGGTGACCGCGCGGATCAACGGGTGAATCGTCCGCCATGTCATCGTGCCCGCCCAGCGCAAGGCTTGCTCGATCGAATGCAGGAGCGTGCCGTTCCAGTGCTGCTCCAAGATGCCCCAGCAACGCTCGATGGGATTGTACTTGCTGTGGTACGGCGGCAGGTACACCAGTTCGACTTCGATCCGGTGGCGATCGACGAACTCCACGAGGCGTTTCATGAACTGCGTGCGGCAACTGGCAATCTCGGGACCATTATCGAGTTCGATGTGCAGTCGCTGGACGCCCAGATGAACCGTCTTCCGCTCGTTCCACCATTGATCGAGACCATCGGCGATGAAGTCGCTGGTTTCTTTCGAATGGCCGAACAGGAACCACGGTTGCTGGATCGTCACGTTGCCGCGATTCAACTCCAGCACGCCGAACGGGACCAGCACGGCGTCGGGAGACATGTCGTGATCGACGGCCCTGACGGGTTCGATGCCGCGTGCCTGACCGCCGCGGGAGAATTCGCCGATCTTGACTTTCGCTTTGGTGTCGAGGGAGATTCTCAGCGTGTCCGCTTCGCTCGCCGTCCGAATGCGGGCGGCTTGGACGTTCGCGAAGATCGCGTCGGTTTCGGGAATTTTTTTTCGGGACGGGCTTTGAGGACCCGGCGGAGCCGGTAGCCCAGGCGGTTGAGCAGACAGCCCACCGTCTGCCGGCAGGGTACGAAGCCCTTCAACTCGGGCTCGGCTTTCAGGGCCTCGCGAACAGCCTTGGCGGTGATCCGGGTGAACGCCAGGGTGGTCTGAAACTTGGGGTCGGCCTGCGCATGGGGGTCGACCAAACGATGGACATGCTCCTCGAGTTTCGGGCAGAGTTCTTCGGTCTTTTTGCGTCCGCGGAGGTGACAGGCGTCCAGGCAACGGATGCCGGTACGGAGTTCGCCGAGCCCCGTGATCACCGCTGCACGTCCCCAACCGAAGGTCGTCTCCGCCTCACGGGCGGAACCGTTGCAGTATTTGATGGCGGTCTCGGCTTGGAACTGTCGGCGCCGATAGCCGGTAAGAAGCTTAGTGGCTGACTGGATGGTCTGAATGACATCTTCCGTGAGCGGTGACATGGCCGTCTCCTCCTTGAGACAGGCCTACTCATACACGATTGGGCGGAATGATGGTAGATCATTTCCACGCCGCTGCCTCAGGTATTGGCCAGTGAGCGAGCGCTCGTCCTTGAGAATCCTCTTCAGCGGTCCCTCGGCGACAATCTTCCCCCCATGCACGCCTGGTCCAGGGCCGATTTCGAGAATGTAGTCCGCCGCCCGGATCGTGTCGGCGTCGTGCTCGACAACGATGACCGTATTGCCCAGGTCGCGAAGCCGCTTCAAGGTCTCGATCATCTTGACGTTGTCTTTGGGGTGAAGCCCGATGCTCGGTTCATCCAGCACGTACAGCATCCCCATCAGGCCCGATCCGATCTGCGATGACAATCGTATTCGTTGCGATTCGCCGCCGGAGAGCGTTGCGGAGCGGCGATTCAGGCTGAGATAGTCGAGCCCAATGGCGATGAGCAGTTCCAGTCGCGTCGCGACTTCGCGAACGATTGTCTCGGCAATGGCTTGCTGTCGGGCCGTCGGTCTGATCGATTTCAGAAATGCCAGCAGATCGGGCAGATGCATCGCGCCGACGTCGAAGAGATTGCGGTCATTGATGGTGACCAGCCGACGGGCGCGCTTCAGGCGTGCGCCGCCACATTCCGGGCAGTCGTATTCGACCATCACTTTCTTGAGGTACTCGTCCATGCCCGCGTTGGACGTGCCCTGCTTGCGGTATTGCCGATACTGATGTTCGAGGTGATTGACGATGCCGTTGAACTTCATCTTCTTGCCAACGTGCTGCTGCCCGAGTTTGGCCTTGGGAGGCAGCTTGATTTCGAACTGTTCACCCCTCGTGCCGTATTGCAGGATCTGCACGTGTTTCTCGGCCAGGTCTTGAAACGGAGTGTCGAGGCTGAAGCCGTAATGGGCGGCGAGACTGAAAAGCAGCCGTCCGCCCCAACTATCGGGGCTATTGCTCATCGCCGCGCGTAACAAACGCGCCTTCGTTGATAGTTCGTTTCGGATCGGGGACCAGCAGCGTCGGATGGACCCGCATCGAGGTGCCAATGCCCGCACACGTCGGGCAGGCGCCGGCCGGGTCGTTAAAAGTGAACTGATACGCCTGCATCTCGCCGGCAACCAGTCGATGTTTGCCGCAGCCGAACCCATCGTAGAACCTCTTGTGCGGCGCACCGAGATGCTTGGGCTTGACGATGTGGAAGCTAAGCAGCCCTTCGCCAAGCTTCAGACCGTGTTCCAGCGAAGTGACCACTTGCTGGTCGATGCCGGGGCCGATAATGAACGAGTCGATCACCGCCTCGATCGAGTGTTCCTCGTCCTCGTCGATTTCGATGTGATCGCCCAGGTCGCGCGGCTTGCCGTCGATCCGCGCCCGTCGGTAACCGTTGACGCGGATTTGCTCGAACAAATACTCGTAGTCTTCGCCGTGAATCTTGTAAACGGGCGCCCGCACCTCACACTCCGTGCCACGTGGCAGCGACAGCAAATGTTCCATCATTTGGTACGGGGTGCGGATCGCCAGTGCCTCATTGCACCTTGGGCAGTGCGGCGTCCCCATCGTGGCGAACAGCATCCGCAGATAATCGGAGATGTCGGTCATGGTCCCGACGGTCGAGCGTGGGTTGGAGCCGACGGTCTTCTGGTCGATGGATACAACCGGCGACAGGCCGTTGACAAAATCGACGTCCGGTTTTTTCAGTTGACCCACGAACCGCTTGGCGAATGTGGACATCGACGCCAGCAAGCGTCGTTGGCCCTCGGCGTAGAGCGTATCAAACGCCAACGACGACTTGCCGGACCCGCTGACGCCCGTGACGACGACGAGCTTGTCGCGTGGGATCTCCACATCGACGTTTTGCAGGTTGTTTTCGCGCGCACCGCGGATTTGGATGGTGGTTCGCATATCAGTCGTCGAGCAGGTACGCCGGTTCTTCAACCCGTTCCGTGCTGCGCTTGGTCAGCTTGAACGGGGCGGAAAGTTTTTGCAGCAAGCCTTTGCGTTCCAGCCATTCACACGCCGACTCCAGGTGCCACGGGTGTAACTGCGAAAAGGCGAAGTAGTCGCTCATCTCCGACAACGGCACGAGCCGGTTCTGTTTCTGGAGGTAGCCCAGCAGCGGTTTGAGATGGGCCTTGTAATGCGTATCGAGATACCCGTCAATCGCATCGAGCGCCGCCGACAAGACCCGCCGGTTCTTGCGCTTGGCGAGGACGTCCAGGTAGATGGTTTGAAACAGGGCCGGGTCGCCGTCGATCGCGCGGTAAATGACGTCATGTTCGCATACTTGGCCCCGGCGGATGATTTCCGTATGAGCCACGCTGTGCGCGGCCCCAAGGATTTCCTGCGCCGCCAGGTCCAAGTCGCCCTTGATTTCCAGTCGCTTCCGCGCGTGGCGTACTGCGTGGATGGTCCAAGTCGAAAACGTCAAGTAGTTCGCGCTCCTGGTCCTTGATCGCCAAGCTATTGGCCTTCTTAAACCAGCTTTGGATGGACGGGTCCTTGGTATAAACCATTTGGCGCTCGGCGAAGAAATTGCACGAGAACGCGGTTCGCGATGCGCCCTCGACCATCTTCTTGAACCGGCTGCGGGGAATCACCTCGGCGTGAATGTTGATGCCGTCTTCGACCAGGATGCGGAAGATACGTTCGTCGTTGCCGTCGCTCGGAAGGCGTCGAGTAACGCCGTCGGCCTCAATGATCCACAGCCATAACGACTCGCGGCGCCAGATCGTTTCCGCGGACAGACTCCCCACCAGTACGACGGCGAGGACGTAGCGATCCTCGGCGATCCGCTCGACCAGTTGGTTCAACGCGGCTTGGAAGCGGGCGACCTTTTCAACGTCATTCTCTTGGATCATGGGCTTCACCTCGGCTTGGAGCGCATGCCGTCGAAGCGACATTCTAGTGGCATTTGTCCGCGGCGGTCGTTCGTGGCCGGCGTTGGCTCCGGGCGATTGCGAAACACGAGCCCTCGCTGAAATTGTTGAGAAGACAGGCCGGCCGGGAACTGACATCATTGGCCTTTAGCGCGGACAACAGACGACTCGTTTCGGCCAGCATGGATCGTACCGCATTGGTTTGCGATCGATCGAAGTAGTCGGGCTTGATCGAACGCCATTAACGAACTCGCCGGCCTTACGGCCGGCGAGCGAGGTTTGCCAAGATCCCGCGAACTACACCACCTTCACAAAGAACTGGCCTACCGGAGTGTCGGAGGCGGCCGTGATCGCCGGGTTAGTGATCTTGATTTTCGTGAACGCCTGCGCGAACAGGCCGAAGGTCGTCGGGTTCGCCGTGGTCACGTTCTTGATCGACACTTTCTTGAACAGAGGGGCCACCGCGTTGCTGTTCGCGTAGGTGTCGGTGACGGTGAAGCTGCCCACGGTTCCGCCCGCGGCGCCGGCCGGGTTGAAATTGTCGTCGCTACCGTCCGGTGCGCCGGCGTAGCCCGCGAAGAACTCGCTGTTGAAGAAGTTCACCGCGGAGAAGCTGGTCACGTTGCCGATGTTGGTGCCGTCGCCCACGTGAATGGTCGCGCCATCGACCGTGCCACCCACCTCGCCTACCCCCTTGATGTTCACCCCCTTCACGGCGAGCTTGCCGAGCGCCGGCTTGCCGGTGTCCACGCCCAATCCGGTCACGGTGATGTCGCCCGTCAGGTTGCCGAAGATCGTGATCGCGGTGACCACATCGGCGGTGAGCGAACCGTCGAAGCTATTGCCCTTCTTGGCCGTGCCGACCGTCACGGTCCCCAGTTTACCGGCGACGTTGACGTCAGCGGTCGGCAACAGCGAGCCGGCCACCTTGAGCACGTTGAGGGTCGGCTTGCCAAAGGCGACGTCCACGCCGCTCAGGTTCAAAGTGGCCCCGAAGTCACCGGGGTGGTCGGCGGCTGGCGTCTTGGCGGTGCCCTTTATCGTTATGGACGTCGCGCTGTGGGCGGTGATGGTCCCGTCGCCGAACGAGACGGCCGAGAACGTGCTGATCGCGTTCGCGATGCTCACGTCGCTGTGGTCGCCGACAGCGCCGAGCTTCACCTTCGTTCGCTTGGCGTCGGGGGAGCTGCCCGCGCTGATATCCGCCCCGTTGAGCACGTTGCCCAGCGTGAGGGAGCCCAGGAAGCCGGAGTCGGTGATGCCCGGGCCGAGCAGGCCATCGAGGTTGACCTTGCCCGCGTTGAGCAAATTCAGGCCCGGGGCGTTGACGCCGCCGATGGTGGTGATGCCATTGGCGGTCGGGTTCACGGCCTTCTTCGCCTTGATCACGTTGATCAAAAGGTTGGACTTGGCCGGGTCCGTGTTGACCAGGTCGATGAACGAGATCGGCCCTTGCAGGCTGGCCGGGGTCTGGTTGTCGAGGTACACGTTCACGGTCGCAGTCGCGTCCGTCTGCTTGCCCGTCAGCTTGACGATGACCGTGTCCTGGTCGTCGTCGATGAACTTTTGGGTGAACTTGTTGGCGGCGTTCAGGGGGACCGGGTCGCTCGGGGCGATGGTCAGCGTGGCCGTGTCGACCGCGCCCACCTGGGCGCCGGGCGGTTGCGCGTTGTCGAGCTGGAGTAGGATTCTCTCGGCGCCCTCACTCAGGCCGTCTGTGTTGATGTGGATGGTGACGGTCTGCGAGGTGTCGGTGTTGCCGAAGTTAATCGTCGACGTGCCTAGGGCCGTGCCGATGTCGGCCGCGTCGGCTGTGTCGGCCAAAAGGGTCAGGTCGACGCTGGCAGGTCCGTCCGTCCCGCCGGTGCGGGTGATCGTAATGTCGACGTCTGTCCCCTCGTTGCCGCTGTACGCCGCCGTGCTGAACTGGAAGGTACCCTCCTCGAAGTCGGTGATCGTCAGCGTTTCCGTGGACGGGGTGCCGAGGTTCTCGTTCAGAGAGACCACGCCGTTCACGCCGTCATCGTAAGTCATGTTGCTGAGCGACAGGATTACCGTCTCGTCGAGCTCGGCGAGATTGTCGTCGTTGACATGGACCGTGAAGGTTTGCGCGGTACTATCGCCGTTCGCGAAAGTCAGGGTGCCGGGCGTGAACGTGTAGTCGCTGCCCAGGGTGGCGGTGCTGCCCGCGTCCACGCTGTAGTCCACGGTCAACGTGCCGAAGGTACCGCCTGCGCGGGTAACGGTGAAGGTCACGTCGGCGCCGCCCTGCTCCGAAACGGTGACGGTCGGCTGCGAGAACTGCAGCGTGCCGGGCGGGTTCAGAGTGATCGAGTTGTCGACGATGTTGCTCGTGGTGTTGAGATTGCCGAGCAGATCGCTGACGGTGCCGGCAGGCAGGTCGACGACGATGGTGCCGCCAACCGCGACGCCGCCGACCGTGACCGTGTAGTGAGTCGCGTCGACCGGGGTCACCTGGACGGTGAAGTTGGAGCCAACGGGCCCGAGGGGCGTGGCCGTCGAGCCGCTGAAGTCGAGCTGTGAGCCGTCGAAGCTGGCGACCGGCTCGCTGAAGGCGACAGAGAAGCTGACCGAGGTACCGCCGGCTGGATCGGCCTGGCCCGCGGCCTGGTCGATCGTGGCCACCGGCCCCAAGTTGTCGAATTCCACCGAGGCGCCGGCCGCGGCCGCGATGTTGTCGTTGCCGGCGATGTCGGTGGTGGCGCCCGCATCCACGGTCGCGGTCAGCAAGCCGTCGCCGCTGAGCCCGCCCGTGACGGTGACGTGGTAGAGCGTCGGGTCGCCCGCGTCCTGCGTGACCGAGCCGGTCAGGACGCCGATGGTCAGGCCCGGCCCGCTGGTAAAGGTCACGTTGCTGAAATCAAAAGAGGAGACGAGTTCGTCGAATTGCACGTCGAAATTGATGTCGCCATTCGTCGGGTCGGCCTGACCGCTGGCCACGGCGACGGTCTCGGTCGGCGCGATGGCGTCGAAGTGGACGGTGGCGTCGGTGCTGGTCGAGGCCGCGTTGCCGGTCAGCGAGCCGTCAACGGCGGAGTTGGCCGGGAGCGCGACGGTCACGTCGCCCTCGCCAGTCAGGCCGCTGATGGTGAAGGTGTAGTGCGTCTCGTCGAGTGGATCCTGAACCAGGTTAAGGGTCGCGCCACTGGAGTCGATGGTCCCGCCGTACGTGATATTGAACAAACCCGCAGTCAGCCCAGTGACCGGCACGTTGAACTGGACGTCGAAGCTAAGCGAGCCGTTGGTCGGGTCAGCCTGGGCGGCAGCCACCTCGATGTCCACGGTGGGGGGCTGCACTTCGTAAGAGCCGATATCAACGTGGCTGCCGAAGATGCGGGCGTGGCCGCTGCCGAGCTGGTCGTTGGCGCCGGCCAGGGCGCCGTAAGTGTCGTTTCCGGCGTCGATCAGCGGGCTGCCGGGCTGGGGCGCCATCGTCTCGGTGGGGCCGCCGTTTTCGGCCAAGGCTCCGAGCAAGAGGTTCGTGCCAACGGTTAGGTCGCCGTTGCCGCCCGCATCCGTGAAGCCACTGGAACTTCCGATGGCGCTGATAGAAGGTGTAGACGTATTGACTGCTGAGGATGTCCGGGCCGTTGACGTTCGTGTTGCCGGAAACGATGGTGTTCGCCATCTTGATTCCGTTGGTGCCGCCGAACACGGCAATGCCGCCACCGCCCTGGCCGGAGTTGGTGTTCGCGGCACTGTTGCCGACGATGGTCACGTTGCCCATCGCGAGCCCGCCGGTGAACGTATTCAACAGGATCCCGCCGCCCGAACTGGCCGAGTCGTTGTTGGCGATGGTACTGTTGACAATGACCAGGCTGTTGGGGAAGGCCGGGTTCACGGTGCTGGCCGTGCCAAAGAAGTAGATGCCGCCGCCGCCGAGACTGTCGGCGGTTGTCGTGGCGTGGTTGCCGGAAACCGTGCTGCCGTACATCGCCAGGGAGCCGTTGTAACCGAAGTACATGCCGCCGCCGACCGAAGCGGTGTTGCCAGAGATGGTGCTATTCTGCACCTTTACATCGCTGGTGTCGCGGACGGAAATTCCTCCACCGGAAGTTGCGGCGGTGTTGTTGGAGATTGTGCTGTCGGTGACTGTCACGGGACCAAAATAACGCGAATAGATTCCGCCGCCTTCCCCGCCGGAGATATTGCCAGAGATGGTGCTGTCGGCCACCGTTACGGAAGCATAGGCGAACGCATAGATTCCGCCGCCGTTCCCGCCCGCCGTGTTGCCGGAGATAATGCTGCCGGTCACCGTTAGCGACGAATACAGACTCGCGTAAATTCCGCCGCCCTTACCGGTCGCTGTGTTGCCGGAAATGGTGCTGTCGATGATCGTTACCGTGGAGAAGTAGGTTGGCGTGGCGTTATAGCCACTGGCGAAGATTCCGCCGCCATCCCCGTCTGTAGAGTTACCGGAGATGGTGCTGTTTTGGACAGTCAGTGTGCTGCCAGCGGCAATATAGACTCCACCAACGGCAGTTGTGGATGTATTGCCGGTGATCGTGCTGTCGACAATGTTGACTGTCGAGCCACCTTGCGCGACGATTCCGCCTGCCGCCCCTGTCGTCGAGCTGTTATTGGAGACGTCACTATCGATCAGGTTCAAGGTGGCGCCGCTGCCAACCTGTATGCCGCCGGCTTGCGTCGAGGAGTTCCCTGAAATCACGCTGTTAGTGATGGTGACGGTTTGCCCGCCGGCGACGTAGAGGCCGCCAATAATATCGTTGTTGACATTGTTGCCCGTGATCGCCATGTGATCGAGATTGGTGGTGCCGGTGGAAGCGACGCCGCCCACCTGTGCCGTGCCGCCCGAGATCGTGAATTCGCTCAGGCTCAAGTTGGGTGAACTCGAGGTGAGCACGCGGAAGTCGCTCCCGGCCCCGGGGTCTCGTTGCACGGTCAACAGGCCCACTCCGGGACCGGTGATAGTCAGCCCGCCGCCACCGGAAGTGGTAACAAGGCCGGCTTCCAGCGTGATCGTCTGCGCGCTGCCGAAAAGGGAACCGTCAAACACGATCTGGTCGTCGTCCGGCGTGGCATTCGCGTCGACGATTGCCTGGCGCAGGGTGCCGGTCCCGTCGCCTGGGTTCGGGTCGACTCCCCCGTTATCGCCGATAGCGGTCACCGTGAAGATGGCCGGCACCGCCCGGTCTTCCAGCGATTCCACCTTAAGCCGGCCCTTGGGTTTGCGACGAACGGCGCTGCCTAAGGTGTGATTCAGTCGTGCGCGAAGGTGCGGCCCAATAGTGCGGACAAAGACTGGCTCATCGATTAGTCCTTTTTCACCGAAGCGGGTAGAAGGTGGGAGGCTTCGCCTGCGTTTCTGCGAGTACAGTAAAATTGAGCGTAACGGTTTATACAGTAAATGAACATTACACCGGCGGCAAGGGTTTCCCACCCAGTTTTAATTTCTTCCGCAGATTCCGTAGACTCCCTGGTCGCCTGAACCGGCAAAATCGTCACGGCTTGCCCACGCGCCCATTCGGTTAACACAACCCGCTTGTCGGCGTGCGTGGCTCAGCCATCGCTTTTCGCTCCCGGTGACGAATTCGTCCTGGATTGTCATTCATTCGGATACGTGCATGTCGATCCCGGCCGGCGGCCTGCGGGACGCCCACAGAAATGGCGGATGAGGCAGGCGTGACGCCGATCGATGTCGTTCGTCTTGAGGCAGTGTTTTCCTACGAAGGCAATTGAGCAAGCCACACACCGACTGTTCGATGCTGACCCGGATTGTGACAAAAGTCGCGGATGAAAATGCCGGCGAGTGCGGAATAATGGATAATGCCGCGTGGGCTCGAACCGGGACGATTATGACCACCGAGGGATTGAACGGCGTTCTGGGCCGCCTGCGCTGGTCGGCAGCAACTCAAATTGTTGCCGAGCGGTCGGATGGCGATCTGCTTGCGGCCTTCATTGAGCGAAGGGACGAAGGCGCCTTCGAGGCGCTGATGCGCCGGCACGGCCCCATGGTCCTTGGCGTATGTCGCCGCGTGCTCGGCTGCCGGCAAGACGTTGAGGACGCGTTCCAGGCCGTGTTTCTCGTGCTGGTTCGCAAGGCATCGTCGATCGCGCCCAAGGATCTGGTCGGCAACTGGCTGTATGGCGTGGCTCACCAAACTGCCATTCGCCTTCGTGCTCAGAACCTGAAGCGACAGAATCGAGAGAAACAGACGATGGCCACAACGCCGGAGCCGGCAGCCGCCCCGGAGTCCGGCTGGAACGAACTGCGGCCGATGCTCGACGAGGAATTGGGCCGTCTGCCCGATCGCTATCGAGCGGTTATCGTTTTGTGCGATGTCGAGGGACGTACGCGCAAGGATGCCGCTCGACACCTCCGGTGTCCGGAAGGCTCCGTATCGAGCCGGCTGGCACGAGCGCGAGCGATGTTATCCAGGCGGCTGGCCCGGCGCGGAATTGCATTATCGGGCGGAACGATGTCCGCGCTGATCGCGAAACATGCGGCGGCGCGCATCCCCCATGGGCTCTTCATTTCCACGCTGCAATGTGCGGTAGTCCCGCGGGCCGCGTCGATGTTCGCATGCGGCTACGCCGTCGGACAAATCCCGCAGAAGGCTTCACGGATTGCACAGGAAATGCTCGGGGCCATGGCCGTCAAGAAAACAATTCTGACGGGTGTGTTGGTATCGGCCCTGATCCTCGGCTCGAGTACTTGTGGTCTGGTCGTGCACCATTGGCAGTCCGGTCAGAACCCAGACGCGGCTGGCGTCAATCCAAAGACGCCGCCGACGAAGGCGCAACACTCCCCGGAGGAACTGGTCCGGCAATTGAATGATAACGCGTTTGCGAATCGGGAAGCGGCGGAGAAAGCGCTGCTCGCGCTCGGTGCGAAGGCGATTCCCGCGGTCCGAGCGGGCACGATGAGTTCGGAGCAAGAAGTGGCGCGGCGTTGCGAACGCTTGTTGCCGCTCATCCGTCTGAAAGAACTGACCAGGTTCGTCGAGGCGTTTCAAGCAGACATCGAGCGCAAGGCGACCTTTGATCATCCCATCTGGAAGCGCTATGTATCGATGGTTGGCGACAGCAAACCGAGCCGCGAGCTTTTCGCCGCGATCTTGAAACGAGACGATTGGGTTCGGAATTTAGACGCTGCGGACGCGGATCCCGCAAAGGCGGGCGATCTGTATCGTTCGGCGGTGCGCGAGATCGGCAAGCGCTATGAGAGTAATCTCACCGTCCGCTTTATGATTCCAATTTGGCCTTGCGATCAGCCTGAGGAAGTGGCGTATGTGCTCTTGCTCGGAAGCTATAAAAACACCGACCCAAAGTACCCGCTATCGCAGCAAGACGCCTCGGACCGACAGTTCGCCGACGGCGAATCGCGAATTCGTTTCGGTCGCGGCCTGGACCTGGCTTTTCGGGGCAAACGGCTCGCGATCGATCCGAAAAAGCGCGATCACTCCATCGTCATCGACGATGCAGGGGGCAACGCCGCCGAATCCGGTCGCGTCATGCTATTGCTGTTGGCTCATTGGCTGGAGCAGCGCAATTGCTGGCCCGTCGTTGCCGAGCATCTGAAAGCGCTGAGCGCGCCGCAACAGAAGCAACTCCTACCGTTCGCCCGCCGAGTGATCGCCGACGGGAAAGCGCCGGTTCTTTGTCGGGCCACATGGATCTCGGTGCTCCGCCGATTCGGCGACAGCTCGGACGCCGCTTTTTTGACACCTCTTTTCGCGGACAAGTCGGGCATGGACTGGCCTTCCACGACTCGCTTCGGAGAAGGGCCCGGCAATCTCAGAAATCAGGCTGAGGTCCGCGAGGTGGCGATCGGCTCGGCCATCTTCCTGCGCGGCCGCGATCCAGTCGACTTCGGCTTCAGGCTGCTGGCCAATCAGAAGCGAGGAGATGATATTCGTTCGATGCTGTTCCCGGTGCTCGGCAGGAACGACGAGAAAGAAAAAACCCTGAAGAGGGCAATTCAATGGCTCGCGGATGAGGAAGAGAAAGAGCAAAAGCCCGCTCCGCCAACGAAGCTCAATCGCGATCCCGAACCGCCCGGTGAACTGCAAGCGGAACTCGCGCGATTGGACAAGGAGTATCGTCACGGTTCCGAGGAGAAGTACCTTGAGTTCGAAGCCAAGGCGGCGGAACTTCTGAAACAGTACCCCCAGCGTCAGAACCAGGCGCGGATTCTGTTTCATGTCGCTCACGTGGCGGCCCAGGGTGGTATTACAAAACAGGTCGAACGCGTTCGTCGTTACGGTCAGAGGATGTTGGCAATAAGCCAGGACCCCGTCCAGCGCGGAACAATGTACAGCTACTTGGGCAGCGCCGCTGAAGTCGATCCGACCGTCAAGCCGATTGCCCAACGGCGCAGGCTCGCGGCTGAGCCGTTGCTCCAGGGATATGCCGAAGTGCTGGCTCAAGATCTTCCGGAAAAGAAGCCGGCGCGACCACCGCTGGGGCCGATTCGCAATGGCCCCGACGACGACGATCCGAACGCGCACGGCGCGGCGCAGGCGCGCGAAATGGCACAAATGGAAGCGTACAAGCAAGCCGTGTTTGTCGAGAATCTCATCTCCCGCCGCGATACGCTGATCCAACAATTGCGCTGGCTCTACCGGCCTAACTTGAAAGTGAACGGCCGCAATGCTGAAGGCCCCGAAGAGTTGCGGTCCCTGGCAATGAAGAGATTACACAACAAGCCCGCCGTGGACGCTTTGCTCGAGAAGATCGTTGGCCCGGAAGGGGACCCGCTCCCTAGAACTCCGAACGAACCAAAATGGATGGTGACCGAAGTCAACGAGAACCTCGTCCAAATCGCCGTCGGCAGCAAGCAGGGCCTCAAGGTTGGCGACATCTTGGTGATCAGTCGCCCCGTCGCCAATCGTCCGCTGGTCGGCAAGATCCGGATCGTTTGCGTTGACGAGAACGATTCGATTGGTCAGCTCATCGAGAAAACTGATCACGGTGTGGAGAAGCACGATATCGCAACGCGTTCGACGTTATCGAGATGAGCCCGAAGCAGCGGAGCGATTTCGCACGCTCGCCAATGGGGGTATTAATGCTCACCTCTTCCATATCGAGTCGAGTTGATTAACCGTCAGTCGCTCCACTCGGACCTTTCCCGCGCACACTGCGAATGTTACGGCTCGATTGTCTGGTTTTGGGATCACCGGCATCGGTGCATAGACCAAACCATCCGAAGCAAACACTTCGAACACCGTCCGATCGGCAAAGATGCGGAGATCGACCTCATGCTCTCGGAGCGGTAGGCTCAGCTTGTGATCGCCAATCCGCAACTCCTGCAACTTCGCGTCATAGGACATTGAAACGCCGCGGACCGTGAGCGCAAACTGACACCCCTCGTCTGGCGTGATCGCCGCCCGCACTTCCAGCAATTCGCCGCCCACATCATTCAATGGGCGATCGCCCGCTTTGACGTCAACTGGGCCCATTGTCCGTGACTTGCCGCGCAGGGTTGTCAATTCCTTGACCGGCATACGCGTCAGGCGCAAACCGTCCGGAGTCGATCGCAATGCCAGTTCGAGCGGTAGCGACATTGCCTGGTTGAATGACATTCCGGGAGAAGGAGCCTGGAGCCAACCGATTTGGATTATCCTCCCATCCGGCGCGTTCGTGAACGTCTGGGCGGCGTAGAAGCCGCGACCGCTGTTGCCCGCGATCATCTTGGATTCGGGCGTGAATGTTGCGCCGTCGAATTCCCCGACCATGTAATTGCTATTGGCTGCCGTCAGCACCCATTTGCGCTTGGTGGGATCGCTATCAACGGGCAACTCAAACAGGTCCGGGCATTCGTAAAAGCCTTCGATTCGGCTGCGATAGGTCCACGCTTTCAAGTCGGGCGAAGTGTAGAAGGCAATGTACCGTTTGCGATCCTTCTCGTCGTATACGGCCATGACCCAATGCTTCGTGAGAGCGTGCCAGAGCAGGCGCGGGTCGCGGCCGGCGTGCTTGACCACCGGGTTGCCGGCGTATTCGGACCAGGTGCGGCCACGATCGGTTGAATACATGACGCATTCGCCACGTCCCGTGCTCGTATAGGCCCCGACGATCAGGGGGGTTTCACCGGTCTTCCAACCTGATGTATTGTCGCGATCAACGACAGCATCCCGGAGAACGCCCAATCGCCGAACTTCCGCGGCGCGACTGCGATCGGTAATTCTTTCCAGTGAACCAGGTCCTTACTGACGGCGTGGCCCCAGTGCATGTTGCCCCACTCCACGCCATAGGGGTTATGCTGGAAATACAAATGCCACTCGCCGTCGGCGTACACCAGGCCGTTCGGGTCGTTGTTCCAGCCGCGGCTCGGCGAGAAGTGCAATTGCGGGCGCAGATTCTCTCGATAGTCATCGGCGCCGCTGACGCGATCCACCGCCGCAATGGCGTCGAGCACATGAGAACCTTCCGGTAACCCGGACGTTTCAATCCGCAACGTCTTCCCATGAAATCTTGCCACGTCCAATGTCGCCCACCAGTCGGCTTCGCCGTTCGCCAGCTCAATAGTGAATTCGGCGATCATGTTGTTTCCGTCGCGGACCTTCACGCGTCGAATCGGCGCTTTGTTCTTCACCGGGAACCGAAGGTAGCGCTTCGCGGCGATGATGTCGCGGACGGGCTTCTGGACCGGGGAGTTGCTGAATACGATCTCGTCCACGTTGATGTGTCCCCACCCGCCGGTGGCATCGTCCACGATGACGATCTTCGCCTTTTTGCCGAGGAAACTGGATACATCCCAGGACTCGGGGTGCAATTCCTCGCTGCCGCCGGGATCCAAGTTCGGACCGGTGGCAGTGCGGACTGCTTTGCCGTCGACAATCAAGTTCATGCACGTTTTGCCGGCGAAGCCGCCGCCGCCGATGAGAAACTTGATGTGCTTTCTGCTGATTACGAATTCCGGGGAGGTGAGCGTGCCGGTGCTCTTGTCGCCACCGAGGTAGGAATTCACGAGCCTTTTGCCTTTGTAACCGGCAACCGGCATTTGGTTGGGCAAAGTGCCCGTGGCGGGTCCGCTCCCGAAAGCCGTGCCCG
This sequence comes from uncultured Gemmataceae bacterium, assembly GCA_963773845.1. Lineage (GTDB taxonomy): Bacteria > Planctomycetota > Planctomycetia > Gemmatales > Gemmataceae > SIAJ01. The sequence goes on along the minus strand of CAVZCU010000004.1, from coordinate 83,319 downwards.
TCGTGGACCAGTCCCCGTATGTTTCACCCTCGAAGTCGGCGAATACGATCTCCGGTTCGGCGGCCCGAATTGGCGCCAGTCCGAGCACGGCCAGATACATTGCGAAAACGGCGAAACGCCCCGGCATGGTCTTCTCCTATCGAAGTCGCAATTTCGTGGGCGAAGCTCGCGAGCTAAGGCAAAACTCCGAGCCTCCGCTCCAACTCTTCCAAAGGAATACCTTTGGTCTCCGGCATCCGCGCGACCACCCAGGCCAACTGCAGCACCATCATCCCGGTGAAGAACAGAAAGACGAAACCTGGAGCGACAGTTGATACCACTAGGGGAAAGAACGTCGTCAATAGGGCGGCGAAGACCCAGTGCGTGGAGCTGCCCAGCGATTGCCCGGCCGCCCGGTAGGTCGTCGGGAATATCTCGGAAATGAACACCCAAATGACCGCCCCCTGTCCGACCGCATGTGCGGCGATGAAAGCGAAAATGCATACAGGGACGATGGAATAAGTCTCGGTAAAGAAGGCGGCAGCGCAGGCGCCCAACGAAACGATGTAACCGATCGAGCCGATGTACATCAGGGTCCGTCGGCCAAGATGATCGATCAGCCACAATCCAACCAGCGTAAAGATCAGATTGGTGACGCCGATGCCGACGGACGTCAACAGGGACGCCTGTTCGCCGAGTCCGGTCAACTCGAAGATCCGCGGGGCGAAATACAAGACGGCGTTGATGCCCGACAGTTGGTTGAACATCGCGATCAGAAATGCCAGCAGAATCGGCTGGCGCAAACGCCGAGTCCAAAATCGCCGTGACAGCTCCGTAACAGCCGGACCCCGCGAAATGTCGTCGGCGAGCGCATTTAACTCGGCAGTCGAAGCGGTGGAATTGATCTTGCGAAGAACGACCAGGCCGGCGGCGCGGTCCCCTTTTCGCGCGATCAGCCAGCGTGGACTTTCCGGCAGCGAGAAACAGAGAAGCGTGTATGCAAGCGCCGGCGCCGCGACGATGCCGAGCATCCACCGCCAACTATCTTCCCCAATCCGAGCGAGCAGGGCATTGGACAGAAATGCGGCGAGGATGCCAAACACAATGTTGAACTGAAACATCCCGGTCAAGCGGCCGCGGTACTTGGCCGGAGCGATCTCGGAAATGTACATCGGCGCCGCCACCGTGCAGACGCCGATCCCCAAACCGCCGAGGAAGCGCGCCACGATCAACGAATACACGTCCGGGGCCAATCCCGACCACACGGCGGAAACGAGGTAGAGCACCCCGATCCAAAGGAGCGTGGGCTTCCGACCAAAGCGATCGGCCGGCAACGCATCCCACGAGCGAGCCGAGCACCGTGCCCCATAGTGCGGAGGCCATCGCAAACCCGTGCAGGGTATTGCTGAGCTGCCAAAGATTCTTAATTAACTTCTCGGCGCCCGAAATCACGACCGTGTCGAAGCCGAACAGGAAACCGGCCAAGGACGAGGTGAAAGCCCAAAGTAAGAGTCGGCGCGACATGAGGTGCAAATCGAGCGAGTGACGATCGTGTTATTCAGATGTGTTGTACGGATTTGTTGGTCGCGAACGGGCCGTGCCGACGAACATTGATTTCGAAGGCTGATGACCGTCCAACCACGGTAAGTCAGGCAGTTTCCATTCGCGAGTCAAGAAGTGACAAATCCACCGACGAATTCTTCCCTCTCTGGGCATAGCATTGCAAACAGCCCCCGGGAACCTGTGCATGACGAACGCGTCGCCGGGATCATTGTCGCGGACCTTGCGGCGAGTAGCGGGCGGGCATGCGCTCGACGACACGCCGGATGGTGAGTTGCTGAATCGATTCATCGATCGCCGCGACGAGACAGCGTTCGCCACGTTGGTTCGGCGACACGGGGGAATGGTTTTCGGCACGTGCCGTCGCGTACTCGGCAATGCAGTCGATGCGGATGATGCGTTTCAGGCGGCATTCATCGTGCTGATCCGCAAGGCGGCGACGCTGACTGAATATCCATGTGTCGGCGGGTTCTTGCACGGCGTCGCCTATCGCACCGCACTCAAGGCGAGAGCCATGGCATTCAAACGGCGCACGCGGGAAGCCCAGGCAGTGCAGCCATTGCCCGCGGATCCAAGCGATACCGAAGCGCTGGCGGCTCTCGACGAGGAAGTGAACCGCTTGCCCGCCCGGTACCGCGAGCCCGTCGTCCTGTGCGAATTGGAAGGATTGACGCGCCGCGCTGCCGCCGCCCGGCTGGGCATTGCGGATGGAACCATCTCCAGTCGGCTTGCGACCGCCCACCGCATGCTGGCAAAACGAATGAAGCTCCGCGGTTTCGCCTCGGCCGGCGGCCTGGGCGTGCTGGCAACGCTCGGGGCGCGGTCCAACGCCGTTTCGGAAGTGCAGATGATGAAGCTCCTCCGCATCGCCGTCACTTCGCCCCGAGATGCCGTCTCGCAATTGGCACACGAGGTCACGAAAATGCTCCTACTTGAGAAACTCCGTACAGCCGGAATGGCGGCGCTGGCCGTGGCGCTCGTGGCTGCGACGACGATCGGATTCGCCACGCGGAATCCAGCAACGGCCGGCGCCCCGAAGGTCCAAGCGACGCCGCCGGCGAAGCAACCAGGGCCGGCACGGAAGAAGTCATCCACCGAGCCGGCATGGAAACAAGCATTTCGCGAGCAATATGGGTTGAAGAAGGGCGAACACGTCAAAAGAATCGCCCCACCCTATCCGAAATGCAGGGCCCAATACCTCGGCGAAAGGCTCGGCAGCGGCGCCGGCGGCAACATCCCATTCGACGAGTATTTCACGGTGTTGCGCTGGAAGGGCGACTGGGCCCCGCTAGCGCTCAGCAAACACACGCTTCCCGTCAAGCCGGACGAGGGCATTGCGCTCGGACGCTTGCTCGACATGACGTGCGGCATTCCGCGCACCCGAATCGAGGATCCGGACGGCCTGCTCGAAGTGAAAGTTACCGGGGACTTCGTGGTTGCCGATGGGTCGAGCCCGGAAGAGATCGCGCAACAACTCGGGACCATTCTAAAGAAGGAATGCAAGATTGACGCGGCATTTCGCTTCCAGGAAGTGGAGCGCGAAGTGTTCGTGCTATCGGGCAAGTACGCTGCCAAACCACTGGAAGGGCGAAAGCAGAATGAGATCGAGGTCTTCGGCAAATCTCTGGTCGATCGGCGCACGGGCGGCGGCGGAACGGGAGCTTTCGACGAACTGTTGGCCCACGTCGAACGGCACATCAATCATCGCGTGGCGGCCGGCAAGATCGAGGGGTTGCCACGTCGGATTTCGTGGCACTACAACGTTCGCTCACCCATGTTAAAGGACCCCGCCAATGGAATCGACACGTACGCCGAGGACACAAACGCCGCCGCGGTCCTCAACAATCTCGCCGACCAGACCGGGCTCAAACTGAGCGTCGAGAAACGTAAGGTAAAGGTGTTGACTGTCGAGCGAGCGAAAGCAGAAAAGTAGCCGGAAGAAAATCGCCGTCTGCCGAACGCCGACGGCGACTTCTTACGCCGGATCCAACGGATTGCGAAAAACGACAAACGTCCAGATCGAAGCCGAGTTCGAAGAGGGAGCGTATGCATGTCGACTTCCCAGATGAATCCGAACTCGGACCGGGGTCGGGCCACAACATGGTCCGACCCTGGCAGGGCCAGTTAGACTACCTTCTCGATAACGCTAGCCGTCAGCGAGCTGTTCAGCGTGTCGGTAACAGTGATCTTTTGATTGCCCTTCTTGCGCAACACCAAGCCGCTGAATGTATGCACGCCCTGGTCGCCTGCCGTGAACGTATAGTTAGCGGGCAATGTCGCCGTGCTGTCGGTACTGGTGAAGTGGACGGTGCCGGTGTAGCCGGTCGCCACATTGCCGTAGGCGTCCATGAACGTCACCGTGAGGCTGAACGCAATGCCTACCGAAACGGTGCCGGGCCCGGTGATGAGGACCTTGCTCGCCGCCGCCGCGTTGACCGCGATGCCCGCCTGAGATCCTGTCATGCTCGACAACTGGGTGTCGGTCGCCGTGACGGACCGCAAGCCGGCGGTCTTCAGCGTGGCACTGAATGTGTGGACACCAGCGTCGGCCGACTTGAATTTGTAGTTAGACGGAAGAACAGCTTGAGCATCGCTGCTCGTGAAGTGCACGGTGCCCAGGTAGCTTGTCACCGAATTACCATAGGCGTCTTTGGCTGCGACCGTAAAGGAGTGCGCAGCCCCCGCCGTGGTTGGCGACGGGAAGCCGGTGACCGCGAAGGTGCTTGCCGCCGCCGCCCGCACCGTGATCCCGAACTGCCCTCCGGTCATGTTGCTGGTGGCTGTGTCAACGACCATGATCGATTGGCTGCCGGCGGTCTTCAACGTGGCGGTAAAGGTGTGTGTCCGCCGCGTCGGCCGCCGTGAACGTGTAATCGGCGGGAAGGACCGCTTGCCCATCGCTGCTGGTGAAATGAACCGTACCGGTGTAGCCGCCATCCGTGTCTCCATTGGCATCCTTGGCCGTGACCGTGACCGTGCCGGCTACGCCCGCCGTGACTGGCGACGGGAAGCCGCTGACCGCGAAGGTCGGACTCGACACGGGGTCGATCTTGGCGATGAAGGCGTCCTCGCCCCCGGCGTTGGCAGGCTGGGCCGCGGCTGGAGTTATTGGGAAATTCGCGGAAGTCGTCCCCCCGACGACATACGCGCTGCCACCATTGTCGATGGCGATGTCCTCACCATAGTCATTGCTGGTGCCGCCCAAATAGGTCGAATAGATCAGCCCCGACCCCGTGGCATTCAACCGGGTGACGAAGGCGTCATACGAGCCGCCGCGCGTCGGTTGCAGTGCGTTAACCGCCGGGAAATCGGTCGAGCCGGTGATCCCCACAACGGAGGCGTTGCCGGCAGCATCAACAGCGATGCCGGTCGGTTGGTCGGTGTTGCTGCCACCCAGGAAAGTGGAATAGACAAGCGCCGAGCCAGCGGAATTGAGTTCGGAGACAAAGGCATCGATGCCGCCGCCGTAGGTGCGGTCGTAGGCGCCGGCGGTCGTCGGGAAGTTGGACGCCTGCGTGGAACCGGTCACGTACGCGTTCCCGGACGAATCCACGGCGATGGCCGAAGCCCAATCGGCGTAGCCGTTCGTGCCGCCGAGGTAGGTGGAATAGGCCAGTGCCGATCCCTCGCCGTTCAGCTTCGTCACGAATGGCACACTGCTCGAACTCGCGTTGGTCGGCTGAAACGCCCCGGCAGTTGTTGGAAAAGCAATGATTCCCCAATTCGGATTGGTCGGCTGCGTGGCCTCCGTGAATCCGGTAACGTAGGCGTTGCCCGCGGCGTCAAGGGCAATGCCATCGCCACGATCGTTGCCCGTGCCGCCCAGGAACGTCGAATAGACTAGGCCCGTACCCGTTGAGTTGAGCTTGGTCACGAAGGCGTCGATGTAGCCCGATGTCGATCCATAAAAGTCATCGGCGTGGCTGGGTTGCACCGCGTTTTGCGTCGGAAAGTCACTCGACGAGGTTGCTCCAGTGACATAGGCATTACCGCCAGCGTCGATGGCGATCGCCCGGGCCTCATCGGATCCTCCCGTTCCACCAAGATAAGTGGAATAGACCAGTGCCGAGCCCGCGCTGTTCAGCTTGGCGACGAAGCCCTTGTAGAAACCAGCGGTGTTAGCTGCGTCGAACGCGCCGACACTCACCGGGAAATTCCCCGAGAGCGTAGCCCCGGTGACGTAGGCGTTGCCGTCGGAATCCACAGCGATGCCATTTCCCTGCTCGCCCCAGGCGCCGCCGAGATAGGTCGTGTAAACGAATCCGCTGCCCGATGCGTTTAGCTTTGCCACAAAGACGTCACTGCCACCGCCGTTCACGTTTTGAAACCCCCCGGCGGTCGGGAAGTTCGCCGAATACGTATACCCCGTCAAGTAGGCATTGCCGGCGGCGTCCACGGCGATGGCCTTGCCCTGCTCCTCACTGTTCCCGCCCAAGTAGGTCGAATAGCTCAGCACCGGATCGATCACGAGCGACCGGCTGTGATCGTATGCTCCGAGGCGGAAGCCGACCTGGTTGTGTCCTTCCAGCACGAATTTCCCGGCGACCGCGTGGCGTGCCGCGCCGACATTCTGATAAACCATCGGCGCCTGTTGCACGAGGTCCGAACCCGACGTGTGGACTACGAGATTCCCTTGAGCATCGAGCGCGATGCCCTTGGCTCCTTGGATCGACATGTGAATCGCTCCCGGATCGGCGCCGGGCGCCACCACGAAGTCATATTCCAGGTGGCGCTGGTTGCCGTAATAAACGAGGTCGATGCCGGGATACGCACCCTGGTAGGTCACTTGACCATAGTTGGCAATGTTCGTGTGCCACTGGCTCGGATCGCTGCCGATCAGGTAGTTAGTCTTGGTAATCAATTCGTCTTTGCCCGTGACCGTAGCCGACGGATTGGCGCCAACCATCTGGAAACTGAGCACATCGTTGGCGGAACCGTTCTGAATCGACAAAACGGCCGCGGACGGAGTCAGGGCCAGCGTGTACCCGCTGCCACGGGCCAGGAAATCGACCGCTGGAGCAGCCTGGCCCTGATTGGCTTCAAATGCCAAGGGCAGGTTGCCGTAGGCCGTTGCCGGCGCGGAACTCGGAGTAATCCGATCGATCAGTTGTTCCAGGCGGAGTTTGGCCAGATGCCGGATCGCGCGACGGTCGGCGCCACACTTTCGCAGAGCTTTGAATCGCGATGTCGAGGTCATGGGACGGGTCCTTTCGACCATTCGGCCTGCGATGTACAGCGGTCCCTTGGCGCGAGGCTATGCGCCGAGGGGCCAAAGCCTTGATTACTATGGGGTAGATTCGTTCGCTGAATCGATCCCGCTTGCTAGTGAGCAGGTCTCTGCTTTTCCATTTCGGCGACCAGCTTTTTGAAATCTTCGCGCGTTCGTAGCACGTCGAGGTCAGAGTCTTTCTTCATGTGCTGCACGTCGCGGAAGCCCTTCAGTGTTGCACGTCGCAGCAACTCGACGGCACGTGCGGCGTAGCGCTCCGACTGCTGAGTGTCGGTCGAAACGGCGGCAGCCGACAGGGCAAGAACGCAGGCCGCATTGTAAAAGTCATCGTTCACGGGATTCGTCGCGTGGGCGAGAAGTTCAGCCTCGGCAACGGCTCGGGCGTGCTCGCCGGCACGGATGAGCGCGTAAGTTCGTTTCAGCCGGAGATCAGCAAGCTTCTCGTCGGCCGTTTCAATGGCGCGATCCCAATCCTTGATCGCCTCTTGATGGCGTTTCAGCATGCCGAGCGCCTCAGCTCGACTGGAAAACGTCTTGTAAAGAACCCTGCGTGCCATGGCAAACCGCGGTTCCTTGCGCAGCACAGGCTGAGCCGCGGCGATCGCCTTGTCGTACCATTCCAGCGCCATTTCCGGCCGGCTGCATTCCCGCTGCAACTCGCCGAAGTCGAAATAGGTTCGCCCCAGCATCACGGCATAGAGCGGCACGGCGGGGAATTGATGAACCAGGTCCTCCTGGATCGCCAGGCTGATCTTGTATTCTTTTTCGGCTTCGGGCCAGCGGCGCAGGGTGGACAATAGCGTGCCGAGGTTATTGTGCGTGTCCGCCAGGCGAAAGCGGTGCTCGGGCAAGGCGCCCTTATCTTTCGTCAACTCCTGCAGCAGCCCGAGCGCCGCACGGAATTCGGGCTCGGCCTCCTTCGGCCGGTCCAATGTGGCCAAAAGAGCGGCAAGGTGATTGTGCGAAACACTGAGACCATTACGGTACTCGGACACGGCAGGATACCGCTGGACGAGCAACTGCCAGTTCTTCAAAGCGGAGCGCAAGGGAGCTTGGGCTTCCTCCACGCGGCGTTGGTTAAAGAGAAGCACACCCAGGTTCTGATAGGTAACTGCCAGTTCGTGGCGATGCAACGGCACGCCGGGAAAATCGTCGGCAAGCCGTTCCTGGCTGGCCAGGGCTTCGGCGTAAGCCGCTTCCGCTGCCTTGAGTTCATGCGTTTTTGCCAGGAACTCCGCCATCAAACTCTGCGTGGACGCGATAACTCTGCGGTGCGCGGGGTCATCGGGGAAGTCGGCGGCCAACAGTTTTGATTGGGTAAGAGAATCCCTCAAGGCCGCCAGTGCCGCACGATAGTCTCCCATATCGGCGGTGACCCTTGCCAATCTCATGAGGTTATTTCGGTAAAACTGCCGATACACCGGGTGGCGCGGCTGGGCTTTCAAAGCGGCCTCGTGATGCGGACGGGCTTCCTCCAGCAGTTGGCGTGCGCGTTGCAAATCATTCTGTTGCATCCGGATTTGCGCCAGGTCAACCAGCGCGCCCGCTAGATCGTTCTGGTACGCCGGAAGCGTGGGAAATTCTTCGGCCAGTTGCCGATGGACACTGAGGGCCGCGCCGAGTGCCGTTTCGGCCTCCGGCAGCCGGTTCGCATCTCTCAATGAATTGGCCAGGTTGTGCCGGCTCACTGCCGCATTCCGGCGATACTCGTGCTCTGCAGGGTAGTCGGCGGCCAGTTGCGTCCACAACCGCTCCGCATTGCGGCAGGCGTCCTCCGCCTGCTTCGCCCGGCCCAATCGCTGGCAAAGGACGCCGACGCGGACGTGCGCATCGGCCATGGCGACTCGTGCCTCCTCGGTCGAACCTGTCTCAGCTACGAATTGCTCGTAATATCCGAGCATTGATTCGAGGAACCGTTGCTGCTCGGCTGTCAACTTGGGGTCGCGAGCGAGGAAGCTTTCGACCACTTCGGATGTCATCTCATCAAGTGCCTTGCGGGTCAGCCGTCGATCGACTTCGGCCCGGCCTTTCTCTTGTTCCGCTCGTTGCCATTCGCGGCGGGTTTGCTCCCTTTCACGCCAGATCAGCACAGTGCTGACGGCCAGTGTCGAGACGGCTGCCAACAGTGCCACGGTTACCACAGATGCAGCCACGAGCGCCGCCTTATTTCGACGGGCGAACTTCCGCATTCGATACCAATTCGATGGCGGACACGCCTGCACTTGTTCGTCGTTCAGATAGCGCTGCACATCCATCGCGAAACCGTTCGCTGTCTCGTACCTGCGGTTGCGGTCTTTTTCAGCGCCTTCATGACGATCCAATCGAGTTCGCCGCGAACGAGCTTCGTGAGTTTGGCCGGTTCCATTTGCCGCTGGGCGGAGATCGATGGGATCGAGTTCGTGGATTCCGACAGTCGCGTGCTCGGTTTCGGCGGTTCTTCTTCCCTGATAATTCGGCGAATTTCGTCGTGGGCGGCTTCCCGAAACCGCTCCTTGGTAAACGGCGTGGTGCCGGTCAGCAATTCGTAAAGCAGAACGCCCAGTGAGTAAATGTCGCTCCGCGTGTCCACGTCGAGATCGCTCATCCCCGCTTGCTCGGGCGACATGTACAGCGGCGTACCGATCATCGTGGCCAGACCGGTGAAGAGCGTCTTGTCCGTCAGCTCGTGTCCGAGAGCTTTGGCCACGCCGAAGTCGATCACCTTCACCACGGGTGTCGTGTCGTGGCGCGACACGAGAACGTTGCTTGGCTTCAGATCGCGGTGGACGATTCCTTTGTGATGCGCGTGTTGCACGGCCTGGCACACTGGGATAAATAATTCCAGCCGTTGCCGCGGCGTCAGGTGGTTCTGGTCGCAGAATTCAGTAATTGGCACACCCTTGACCAACTCCATCACGAAAAACGGCCGGCCCGAAGCGGTAGCGCCGCCGTCGAGCACCTTGGCGATGTTGGGATGATCCATGATCGCCAGGGCCTGCCGCTCGGCCTCGAAGCGGGCGACCACCTGCCGGGTGTCCATGCCCGGCTTGAGGATTTTTACAGCGACCTTTCGCCGGACCGGCTGGGTCTGCTCGGCCAAGAAGACGACGCCGAACCCGCCTTCGCCGATCTCTTCCAACAGCTTGTACGCACCGATCACTGTGCCGGGAACTTCCACCGGATCGTGAGCGATGGTTGAGCCAGCCGCAACCGCGGGCGATTCCAGGAAGCTCTTGTCCTGATCGTAAACTCGCAGCAGTTCCAGAACCTGATGCATGGCTTCCAGATCCTGACCACATGCTTCCCGCAGGAAAGCCAATCGCTCTTCGGGAGCGGTGATCACGCGAGCGCGGTTGAACACCTCTTTTTCGTCGATGCGTTCATTTGCCATGGTCGGGTCTCGAAGGCCACCGTGAACGCGCTCTCACATCCAGTGCGCAAACGGCGGGTGGTTCCCCTAACGGTTTTTTCAAAACGAGTCCGCGAAGTGACCTCAATGACTCCGTCACCGCTCATCGGAGAGCTGAAGCCGGAGACAGCTTTTGGCGTAGGCCCAGTCGTTTTCGGCGGTTGCCAGCGAGATTCCGAGAGCGTCGGCGGCCTGTTGAGTGGTGAGCCCGGCAAAGAAGCGGAACTTCACCACCGCCGCGGCGCGGGGATCCTTTTTTTCCAATTGCTCGAGCGCCTCGTTGAGAGCGAGCACGTCGACTGCAGGCCCCTCAACTGCGGGTTCGACAACCGGCAAATCCACTCGGTCAAGCTTCCCGCCCGCCTTCGCGCTGGATTTATGACGCGCCTGGTCGATTAGAATCCGGCGCATGGCCTCAGCCGCGGCGGCGAAGAAGTGGCCCCGGCCATTAAATTGGCGCATTTGGTCGCTACCGACGAGCCGGATATACGCGTCGTGAACCAAGGCCGTCGCCTGCAGTGTTTGTCCCGGCTTCTCAAAGGCCAGCTTCCGTGCCGCCAGTTTGCGCAATTCGTCGTAGACCAACGGCAGGAGCTGGTCGGCGGCGCGGGAATCACCCTGCTCGATGGCCGAGAGAATTCGCGTGACGTCGCTCATGTGCCTGAAGATATACTCCGCCGCGACAAATGGCTCGCGCCAAGTGCCCGTAAGGCGCAACCGGAACGCGATTTACTGCACCGACCTATCAACTGTTTTTGAACCCACAATCGTTTCGCAACTGCCCATCGGACGGTCGTCCCTTAGCGGGTGTCGAGCGCTAGCCGTGAGTATATGCCGCGCGCCATGCGTGCTTCTCGCCCTTCGGCCCGATCGAATTCGGCGTTTCGGACGAACGGCACTAGCTCAAGCAGCGATAGGGACGAAGCGATGCCGGCCACAGCCGAAACTTAAAAACGTTGCGATCCGCGGACGAAGTCCTTGGCCGAGTGCCATGCGTCGATGTCACCGAGGCGTTTAACGTGGTGGCGCGGCTTTGCAATGAAACCTTTAGGATCAATGTGGCCGATGGGCGGAAATGTCTGGTTAGAAGGGGTAAGGCGGCCAAGGCGGCCAAGATGGCCAGCGTTTTCTCCATCCCCCCATGCGCGATAATGTCTATTTACTGAGCCAATCCCTTCGACCGTTCGGGAACTGCCCGGTTCTATTGCAAGGCCCGGTGGCGCTGTAAAATAGCCCGGACTCTGGCACTGATCGCCCAGCGGGCAAAGGGTTTCCTCCATCGCGCACACATCCGCGTTCGCGTTGTTTGTTCTCGGACTTTGCCTTTCTCGGCCGGTGCTTGCCGACGCGCCAAAGGCAATCTCACACGCGACCACACCGCAGATCCAACGGACGGTCGAGCGCGCTATCGGTTATTTGCAGACTGAAAGCGCCGCGTGGCTCAAGACACGCGGATGCGCCGCCTGCCATCACGTGCCGATGCCGCTTTGGGCCCTGAGCGAGGCCGACCGGCAGGGGTATCGAATCGACAAGAAGTACCTGGCCGACACGTTCGAGTCGTTGCTCGGCAGCAAGGACAAGTTGCTGGCCTCGAAGATTTTTCCCAATCCGGCTGCCCCACCCGACCCGCGCCCCCAAGGTCGAGGATTGAACATGGGACTCCCGTTCCTGGCCGTCGCGGCGCGGTCGTTGCCTGCGCTGAAAGACGGCCAAAAACAAAGCCTGAAGCGGATCGCGGAGGAAATCGTCAAGAAGCAGCAGCCCGACGGTTCGTGGGAATTCTTTGCGACTTTGCGGCGACCGCCCATCAACGAAAGCCAGACCACGGACGCCGCCTGGATTATCATGGCACTGGAAGGGGAAACGGGACCAGATGCGCCGATAGCTTTGCGCGAAGCGCTGAAGAAAGCGATTGCCTGGCTCGACGCGGCGAAGTCCTCGGATCTCCATCAAGACAAAGTCCTGAAACTGCTCCTGGCGGTTCGCGCCGGCAAACCCCGCAAAACGATGCAAACGACGATTGACGAGTTGCTTGCCCTGCAACGCGCTGACGGCGGTTGGAGCCAGACGGTTCCGGAATTGAAGAGCGACGCCTTTGCCACCGGCCAGACTTTGTATGCGTTGTCGCTTGCCGGTTACACGGCCGAACGACCCGCACTCCAGCGCGGGATGGACTTCCTCGTTGCCACGCAAAAGCCGGACGGCAGTTGGCCAATGCTTTCTCGGTCGACGCCGAATGGTTCGCCCGGGAGTGCGAAACTCCTGACGCCGATCACTTGCGCCGCCAGCTCCTGGGCCACGATTGGTCTGGCAAGACTGGCGCCGAAACGCCCTTAGAGTTCTTTAGCTCGGATGGCAGTTGCAGGTCGGACCGATCGTTTGAAGGCTTGAAGGATTGATGATTCGCGCCGAGATCGCTCAAGTACGGTTCAAGGCCGTATGGACCGGCGCAATTGCCAGACAGTGGGATTGCCCATTTAGCGCCCGATTCCCCTGGCCGCTCGGGTCAGGGCCGCCGCCGGGTCGCCCTTGGCCCAGCCGGCCAATAGCTCGCGAGCGGCCGGAGTGCCCTGCCATTCCAGGACCTGGACCGCTCGCAGTTCCCGCACCTCGGTCGGGGACAGCTTGTGGGCGGCAATTGCGACCAGCATGGCCTCGATCCGCTTGGCAGCCTCGGCAGACGGATTTGCCTTCAAAGCCCGCCGGAGGTATGGCTCGGCCGGCAGGCCCAGCGCACGCAGGTCCGCCTCGGCCTTCTCGCGCACCCGAAACCGCGGCGCATCCAGGTCGGCGATCAGCTTGGCCATGCGGTCCGCCTTGGGTGCTTGGCGAGCCGAGAGTTTACCCTTTAAAAGGGCGACGCCCTTGTCCCCGGCAGCAGTCAGCAATCGGGCAGCACGCAGGCCGGTGGACGCGTCTGCGGACAGGTCGTCCCACAGTCGGCCCAGGTCGGTTGGGACCTCCTTCGCCACCGCCGCGTCGATCGCCGCTCTCCACGGGGCTGTGTCCCAGATCGTCACCGAGGTATCCGCGAGCGACACTGCCACCCGCCCGCCATCGGGCGAGAACTCGAACTCCTGTGGCCGGGCGGGCGCCCACCGTCGTCACCGCCTTTTTCAAGACGAACGGCTCGTAGACCTCGACCGCCCCATCGACGCGGACGCGGAGGATGTATTGCCCGCCTGGCCCGAGAACCGCGGTTGCCCGCCGATCAGTCTCAAACGCTCGGATCCCCTGGCCCGTGGGAATCTCCCACACGTCGTAGGCGTACGGCGGCTGGGGAGCGAAGTCGAGTGCGTGCCCGTTCCTGCGGGCGAGCCACTTACTCTCGTACCCGGTCGTCAGCAAGAAGCTCCCTTGCACCCGGTCCGTCTGGATTCCGGCGAACCCGGTCGTCCATTCGTGGGCCAGCTTTCCGTCCGCTAGCGAGTAACATCGCACCTTCGTTGGTTGGAGCTTCTTGTCCTTTTTGCTGTAATCCACCTGTTCCACTCCCAGGCTGACGGCGTAGGGAACAAAGTGGCGGACGTTGTCCACATAGTTGCCGGTTACAAGCCACTCGGCGAGGGACGTCTTCTTGACGGGGTCCCACCGGGTCGTGTGGAACGTGTACTCCGCGAAAGTGTCGGGCGCTGCGGCAGCGGCGCCAGGCGCGCCGGCGGGCCGGACACGGTATAGACCTGCATGACCACGGACGACCCGTCCGGCTCGACGGCGATCGGGATCGCCCATTGGAATCGCTCTTTCGGCAGCGGGTCGCCCAGCCGGCGCAACGGCTTCCCGGTCGCCGCGTCGAACACCAGGAGTTCCTTCGGCCCAACGCGTTCGGTCTTCTCGCTCTTCTCCAGGCCGGCCACGAGTTCCCGGCCGCCGTTGATGAAGAACAAGTCGGGCATCATCTTCCACTCGTTGTCCTTGACGAACCCGGTCGGCAACAGATCGTAGAGCCGCGTGCCGGTTGCCGGGTCCCAGGCCGTCCAGGTTCGATCATGGCGGACGGCCCGCGTGAACAGGCGCTTGCCGTCCGGGGACCAGGTGATTCCGGACGGGAGCGACAGGCCGGTGTGCGGGTCGCGCTCGGTTCCGGTGGCCGTGTTGATCCGGGCAACCCGGTAGCCATGCATGCATAACAGGGTCGAGCCGTCCGGGGAAACATCGCACGTCCGCATTGCGAGGTTGTGGATGGTCGGGAACATCCCCCGCCACTTCTCCTTCCCGGTCGCCACGTCGTAAGCGACCGGCTGGAAGTCGAAGATGTAGACGGTCCGCCCATCAGGAGAGAAGAGCGGCCGCGGCCGTTCCCATCCACCACGCAAGATCGGGAGCTGGTGCAGGATTGCGCCGTTGGACATGTCGACGAGCGAGATCAGCTCGGAACAGGTGATGATCGCCGTCTTGCCGTCCGGCGTCGTCGCCAACCCGGAAGGTAAGGCCGTGCTCTTATACCCGAGCGGGCGGACCACCTTGCCGGCGTCAATGTCGTAGATCGTCGGGTCGGTGCCGCTCTGCCAGAGAAACACTTCCTTGCCATTCGGCAGCGGGTGCATCATCACTGAACTGTCCTCCCCATACTTACTCTTTGGCAGCTGGTGGCGGTGAAGTGCTTTCAGCTCGCCGTCGCGAACGACGAGGAGTGACAAGTTGGGCAGCTGATAGCCGTACATGTTGTTAGCCGGATCGTAATTCCAACGGACGGCGGTCCGCTCCAGCAGCCGCGTGCCGTCGGGCGTCCAGGTGAGGACCCGCAGGGCCCGATACGGGGTGATCGTTTCGGCGACCCGCTTGCCGGTATCGAAGTCCCATACCTGGAGGACGGTCTTGCCGTCGCGGATGCCGCCGAAGGCGACGAGCGGCTTCTTCGGGTGCATCGCGAACGCCCGGTCGCGTTCGTTCGGCCAGGCAGCCTCGGGCAGCCCGCTGATCTTCGTCTCCATCGTTCGGAGGAGCGACCCATCGCTGGCGTCCCAGACGTACAGCGTGCTGCCGGCATACCCGACGATCCGTTTCCCGTCGTGACTGTACCGGGCGTCGCCGACCGGGGCGTTGGCGCAGAACCGGCCGGCCCCGAGGATGGCCAGGGCGGGCGCCTTTTCGGCGGCCGGCAAGTTGGCGTCCTTCCGCGGCTGGGACACGTGCGGGTTCACGGTGGCCCCGAGCCCCAGAGCCGCGATGGCGACGAACGTGGCCAGCATCACGGACCGGATGGGCGTCAGGAGCGGATGTCCGATGCCGCGAGCGAGGGCGACAGCAGCGGGCGACGCGGACCCGGACCTGGCAACCTGAATCGATTTGACCAGCCGCGATGCTGTCGCCGCCGTGGCCGAGGCGGCGACGGCCAGGAGGGCAATGCCGAGGTCGCACCCACGCGCCGATAGTGCGGCGGCCAAGCGTTTGCGACCGCGTTTGAGGCGCAGTGCCGCAGGGTCTCGATCGGGACGCCGAGCCGGCTCGCGGCCTCATCTTGCGCAAGCCCTTCGAGACAGCACAGGACCAATGGGTCGCGGTATCGGGGCGCGAGGCGGCTGAGTTCATGGTCAAGGACGGCAGTCAGTTCGCCGCCGGTCATGGCATCGACCGGGGCGACCGCCTCCGGGACAGCGGCCCGAGCCTCTCGGCGGGCGCGGCGCTCCGCGGACAAGCGCGCGTTCCGGGCGACCCGCCGGGCAGCCGTGTAGAGCCACCCGGCAACCGATGACTGCCAACGAACGCGGGATGCTTTCTGCGCCAGGAGAAGGAATACGGCCTGACACGTGTCCTCGGCATCGACCGCGCGCGGCAGGGCCCGCTGGCAGACCCCGAGGACCATGCCGGCGTGCCGGGCGGCCAGGGCTGCGAAAGCGGCTTGGTCGGCAGATCCCACATACCGCGCCAGCAGGTCGCGGTCGGACCCAACTTCCGCGGCGCCAGCCAGGGCCCTGGCAATATGGGACACGGTCATCGTCCGGTGTGCCATAACCATCTCCTCATGGATCCACTCTATTTGACGGCTGCGCGGTCAATGTCCCGCCGAGGAAAAGAGGATTAGGGTCTTTCCTCTGACCTTCTACGCAGGATGCGGAGAACATTTTACTCAAGCCGCTAGCGCGTAGCGGCGATATGTTCGCAGCGCGTCGCTGAGCACACTCCGGCCTTGATCCGTGACTCGCCAGCGGCGCGTTCGCGGAACTTTTGCCACGAAGCCGCGAACGTGCAGACGTTTCAAGAGTCGGCCAATCGCAGCACTTCGGCGTTGGCCTTTCGCGTCCCGGCCGAGTTGGGCGTCGAGAGCCGTGCGGATGTCTTTGTTGCGGAACCCCTGCGCGATGTGGTCGCCGGCCAGCACGGCGGCAAAGAGCCGAGCTTCCTCAGCTCGGGCCGGGTTGAACCCCGCATAGCTGCGGCCCTTTTCATGCTGGCGCTCGGTCAACTCCTTCAGCTGGTCGTACGTCGGCGTCGGATCCGTGACGGCCGCCAGCGCCTCCAGGTATCGTTGGTTGCAGGCCAAGGCGTGTCTTTGATAGTGGTGCAGATTGCCAACGCCCTTGCACATCGCAAACCAACCCGTTGACGTGGTGCCGTCCCGATGCCGACATTCCCGCAAGACTTTGAACTCTCCGGGTTGATTGATGACGGTCTCCACGCGCAGGAGCAAACCCAACTTGTCGTACATCTTCAGCCAGTTTCGCTTCATGAAGTGCTTGATGCACGCGCCGGGCTCACGCACCGACTTGTAGTGCGTTTGCACTTCGCCATCGAAGCGCTCGTGCCACTTACGCCCCAGATAGCAGTAGATTTTCTTGGGACTGAAGGTGAGCAAGGCGAACTCCAGCAAGCGCACAAACAACGCCGCCAGCGCGTGCCGGCTCGCGAAGCAAATGTCGGTCGCGTACTCGGCCTGATCGATGACCCAGTAATGGCTGAGGCCCTTCAGTTCCGTCAACAACAGCGGATTGACTTGCCGCGCGTAGCGTTCCAGGAGTTTCGGCCACGGCAGCTTGACGAAGCGGTCGGCGGCACGCTGCGCCGCCGACGGATCGGCCAACTCCACGAAGGCGTTATCAACTTGCTCGAAGGCGATGCCTTTCTCCTTCAGTTGCCGCGCCACGTAGTCGTGGCCATTGACATACACCTGACAAGTGAACGGTGCCCAGGTCTGCAAGCGGACGTGCATGAGTCCCAGGTCTTTGTCGACGAAGTAGTAGTACAAGACGCGCTGCGGCACATACCGGGACACGAAACCCGGCCGATCCTTGCGGGGAGCAAGCTTGAAGGTGCGACAGGCTTCCATGACGCACACGATGCCGACCAGGCCATCGACTCCTGGCGACTGCTTGAGCTGTTCCTTGGCCCAGGCGTCCTTGTCGATCTTGCCGGTGAAGTACAGGTAAGGACGCCGCGACCGCTCGGCGAAGCGTTTGGCGTGTTCGACCAAACGATCCGACCACACCGGCCCAACGTCCTTCAAGAAATCGGCACGGCGAATCTTCAAGACGTAATCGATGAAACACTCGAATTGATCGACACGGCTGATCGGCAAATGCCCTTTGAAAAGAACCCGGTCAAAGCACGACAAAACCCAGGAGATGATGCTGGCAAACTGGCCGCAAAACGAGCATACTGTCTTCATGGCATCCGCTTTCTGAGTGACTGCTGGTAACAATCATTTTGGAAAGTCGGATGCCTGTTTTCTTCATGGGGCGGTGGGCGAAGCCCACGTTAGGAGTCCGAGAACGAAAGCCAGATGCTCGCCGGGCCGTTTCTGGTCCTACTCCTTCTCTTGATCTTGCTCCTAGTCCTCTTCCTAATCCTGGTCCTCATCTTACTCCTACTCTGCTTCGCAGCGGATCGCCGTCGTGACGCATTGGCAGCGCCGCGGTCAACATAAGAGCAATGTGCGCTGGCCGGCCGCGGGGTTCAACCCGGAACGATCTCGCTGGTTGAACCGATTGGATGATAGCGATTGGTGGATCGAGTCTGGACCGCCTGAGCTTGGCGCAAAAGAGACTTGCCGGCGGCTTTCGTCCCATTGGAGAGATTGTGGACACAATGTCCGGGAAGGTATCAATCCGGGCGGCCGAGTTGACGAGCCGGTTGATGGGGCCGGAACGAAATGAGTGGCCGAGTTTATCCCAACCGCCGCCACCCGCCTTCCCTTGCGCGCGGCGGTCCGACACGCCGATTGATCTGACGGCCGCGCGTCATTAAGCGTGTCCTTTCGCCTTGTTACGCTGGCGGGCCCCTATGGCCATTCCGCTGAGTCAAGTTGAATGGTTGTTGTCTTCTGACATACAGGCGCCGGCTTTTGGCACCCAGTTTGCCGTTTCCCACGTTTCCTCGGTGCTCGCCCGGTGGTCCCAAACGGGTTGGCAAAATGTGGCACTCGATTCATGCCCGGACCGCCCTGGCTCTCGCCCTCGCCCTCTTCTCTGGAAGCGTTTCACGCGGCGACGACGCCGCGCCGGCGGCCCCCGAGCCGGCCGCCGACCGCGGGTTCCCCTGGTTCTGCTTCAGCACCACAATCCTGATTGTTGGCGGCTTGTACGTATTCGTCCGCCGCCGGGAACGGGCGGCGGAGGTGGAGCGGATGCAGAACGGGGCCACCGCCACTCCCTGGTATTGCCGGGCCTGCGCCCGCGATGTGATCGGGCCGGAGTGCCCACGTTGCCGGGCGGCGAACCCGTTCCTCCACGATTCCGCGGAAAGCGACAGCAACCAACGACCGATCCGCAAGCACGATTAGGGCTGGGGTCGGCCTTGCAATCATCCATTCCTTACAATCACCTCGACTCGATAACCAGTCTGCGAGAAGCCGACCATGTACCGTGCCTTTGGGTTGCTCAAGCCCGACAGTGATTTCACCATGCCGGAAGCCGCCCGAAGACTCTCGGCGCGCTTTCCGACATTCGCCGTGGATCTGAAGGCCGACACGATCGCCGTCTCGGCCGCGGATTGGGAGATCCAACTGGTCTTGAACGAGTCGCCTGCAGTTATCGACGAGTCACGCGAAATTGCGGCTCACATCGGCGGTTCGGACGATGCCCAGGACATTGCCGCGTGCGGCCGCCGCGTCGAAGTCAGTAGCGACATACCCGATCCGGAAATGGAGCATTTCAATGACTATCTGTTGATAATCGAAGTGCTGCAGTCCTTCCAGGGACTGATCGCGGTCGATCCGAGAGAGCCGTCTCTTCTTTAGAACGCCACGCGAGTTGCTCGACGACGAGGGCGCGCTCCAGGGCGCGATTCGCACGTGAAGCGGCGGTTATTTCGTTGCCTATCCGGCGGAACCCCAAGCCTGACTCGTTGTGGAACGTCAAACCCGGCTGGTTGATCGTGTCGGATCGAGAGCTTCTCTAGCCCGTAATCGGAAGTCGACCAATGCCCCTCCGTCCGAGACAGATGAAAAGCCCCCGTGGGGACTCGCGGACCCACGGGGACACGATCGTCCCCAAAAGGAAGTGAGGGACTACACCATCCAATCGCGCACGGTCCCGAAAAGCGGGCGCGGAGGAGGGCAAACCGCGGGAGCCGACGATGGAATGACGACCGCGCCATCGTCAGTGCGAATAACGATTGCCCGCATCGATTCCATCCGAGAAACTCCGCTTTGACCTCGTGCGCAATATTTGGCGCATCCGAATCGCTTGACCTACACTGGACAACCAGTGGCGGCCCAATGGGACGAACCTACGAAACGCAGGACAAGTGCCGTTCGTCCGACACAGTTTCTGGGCGATGTTTGGGTTGCCGTGGCGGGTGTCGATGCGACCTTGATCGTGACTGCAATTCGCCTGCTCTCGCGATGCTCATGGTGTCCGCCGGCCATGGACCGCCTACGTGGTCACTGATATGTGCCGCGCGCTGGGACCTCAGGAATTCCGTCAGGAGCAATCATGACCTCGCGTTTCCAACTCTTGTTAACGATTCTGTTGACGTCCGCGACCGACCTCTCGGCCGAGGTGATCTGGCGGGGCGACTTCGAGACCGGCGATACATCGCAATGGCCAGGCGCGCCCAAATCGGACGCGGTCAAGATTGTGACCGAGCCGGTGCGCGAAGGCAAGTACGCGCTGCGAATCGATGGGACCAATGCCGCGAAACGGGGCAAGCTCGATCGCATCGAGTTTCAGCATCAGCCTAAACCGCCGGGAACGGCCGGGGGAACGGAGCGCTATTTCGGCTGGAGCGTTTTCGTGCCCAAGAAACTGACCGCCAATTACCACTCGGTCGGCTACTTCGAGACCAGGAATAGCTGGCGGCAGTTGATGTCGTTCGAGGTTCGCGGCGAGGATATCCAGTATAGCACTCGGGTGCCGTATGCCCTCCACTGGACCGGCAAAGGGAAATTCACTCCCGGCGTCTGGCACGATTTTGCCGTCCACGTGTTATGGTCGCGCGATCCCAAGAAGGGCTTTGTCGAAGTTTGGTTCGACGGCGACAAGGTCGTTGCGAAAACGATGACGGCGACGCTGCTCGACGAGAATCCCGCATTCTTCCAGGTGGGATTCATGCGCGATTCTATCGATGTGCCGGAGACGATTGTGATTGACCATGTCGTCGAGGCGACGACGCTGGAGGAGGTCACGCCGGCGAAGATTGGCGAGAAGAAGCCAAAACGCAAGTGATTATCCCGCCATCTCCAGCCCCGTCAACGTCCCCGTTCCGGTGCTGAACTTGTCCGCCTCGATGCCGAGCCGTTGCAGCATGCTGACGTAGAGATTGCACAAGGGCGGCGGATTCTGTGGATTGAAGTGCAGGTGTTGGCCGTGCTTGAAGCCGCCGCCGGCCAAGAGCACGGGCAAGTTCTTGACGGAATGGCTGCTGCCGTCGCCGAGGTTGCTGCCGAGATAGACCATGGTGCGGTCGAGCAACGTGTCGCCTGCTTCCTTGGACTGTTTCAGTTTCGCCAGGAAGTCGCGCAGCGTCTTGATGGTCTCGACTTCGACGATCTTGAGTTGCTCGAGCTTGTGTGGATCCTTGCCGTGATGCGACAAATCATGATGGCCGAGTGACACGCCCGGAATCGGCGGCACGCTGGTCGAGCCGCCCAGCATGATCGTGACCAGACGCGTCGAATCGGTTTGCAGCGCCAGGTGCGTGAGGTCGAACAAGAGCCGCGTCCGGCCAAGGAGGTCGGCCACATTGGGAATGTCCTTGGGCGGCGCGACGTGGACCTTGGGCTTCGGCTTCTTCGACCACTCTTCGTTTAACGCCATTCGTTTTTCCAATTCGCGGACGCTGGTGATGTACTCGTCGAGCCGATCACGATCGTCGGCGCCGAGATTGGAGCGCAGGCTTTTGGCTTCGTCGTGAACGTCGTCGAGGATGCTCCGGCCGTCTTCGAGACGATTCAATTGCGTTTTGACCTCGTCGGGTTTGCCGTCGAGGAAGAGCTTGGCGAACACTTTCGCTGGCGAGGTCGAAGCCGGCACGCAGCGCGCCGGTCCGCGTCCAGGAAAGGCCTGCCCCTTCGCCCGACAAGGCAATGCTGGCGAAGCGCGTTTGCCCGCCGATTCTCTCCGCGGCAAACTGGTCGAGCGAAATCGCGTTGTGAAACCCGGGCCGCCCCGCTCCTTGGATGCCGGTCAGAAAGCTGGCCGAGGCCTGATGGGCAAACCCAGGGCTCATTCCGGCATGCGACAGTCCGGAAACAATTGTATAGTCGCTGCGGAAATCCTTGAGCACGTCGAGGTAGGGCGTCGATTCGTAGTCCTTGCCAGTCTTCTCGGGGAAGAAGTAGGGCGGGTGCAAACCAAGGGGCGTGCAGATGCAGACCATGCGTCGACGCGCCGCGAGCGGATCGGCGGCGTAAGCCGGCGAGAACGCGTCGAGACAGGGCAGGGCCAGCGATACACCCGCGGCTCGGAGGAAGGTTCGGCGGTGAAAAGTCATTGAAAAGTCCTCTTGACTGAATTCGACGGGTCGCATTTTGTACGCTGCTTTCACTCGCGGTATGGCCTTCTCTGGCGAAATAATTCCAGCTGTTTTCTCGCATTGTCACCCCAATCCTTTTCAAAGGCGGGATCTTCCAGGGCTTTTGTCTGCCATTTGATTGCTTTCTCAAATTCACCGATCTCGGCATAGGCAACTGCAAGTGTGTCCAAGTATCCCGAATTCTTCCAATTCGTCATCTCGCAAGCCTTCCTTGCATCCCCGAGTGCTTTCGTGCCATTGCGAAATCTGTCATCGATGGTGGTGGCGAGCAAGTAAGCTCGGTTGTTCATCGCATGATGGTTATCAGGGTCCAGACGAATGGCTTCCCCGTAATCGGCGAGAGCTTTCTCTTCCTGTCGATTGTCCATGTGATAAGCGAAGCCTCGGGCATCGTAATAGACGGAATTGGTCGGATCCACGCGAATGGCCTCATCGTAGTCACGGAATGCAAGGTCGAATCTATCTCTGGCGTGCCAAGCAGATGCTCGCCTCCAATAGGCTTCGGCACTGTTTGGATTTCTTCGGACGGCCTCGTCGAGTTGTGCGATTTCAGGATCGTTCATGTTGTTTTGTGGCTGATTCAGATTACAGCCGAGAGTCAAAGCAAGTGTCGCGACCACGAGTGCCGAGTAAAACAAGGCCTTAGGCAGCGGCGTGGAAATGATCTACCATCATTCCGCCCAATAGTGTATGAGTAGGCCTGTCTCAAGGAGGAGACGGCCATGTCACCGCTCACGGAAGATGTCATTCAGACCATCCAGTCAGCCACTAAGCTTCTTACCGGCTATCGGCGCCGACAGTTCCAAGCCGAGACCGCCATCAAATACTGCAACGGTTCCGCCCGTGAGGCGGAGACGACCTTCGGTTGGGGACGTGCAGCGGTGATCACGGGGCTCGGCGAACTCCGTACCGGCATCCGTTGCCTGGACGCCTGTCACCTCCGCGGACGCAAAAAGACCGAAGAACTCTGCCCGAAACTCGAGGAGCATGTCCATCGTTTGGTCGACCCCCATGTGCAGGCCGACCCCAAGTTTCAGACCACCCTGGCGTTCACCCGGATCACCGCCAAGGCTGTTCGCGAGGCCCTGAAAGCCGAGCCCGAGTTGAAGGGCTTCGTACCCTGCCGGCAGACGGTGGGCTGTCTGCTCAACCGCCTGGGCTACCGGCTCCGCCGGGTCCTCAAAGCCCGTCCCGAAAAAAAATTCCCGAAACCGACGCGATCTTCGCGAACGTCCAAGCCGCCCGCATTCGGACGGCGAGCGAAGCGGACACGCTGAGAATCTCCCTCGACACCAAAGCGAAAGTCAAGATCGGCGAATTCTCCCGCGGCGGTCAGGCACGCGGCATCGAACCCGTCAGGGCCGTCGATCACGACATGTCTCCCGACGCCGTGCTGGTCCCGTTCGGCGTGCTGGAGTTGAATCGCGGCAACGTGACGATCCAGCAACCGTGGTTCCTGTTCGGCCATTCGAAAGAAACCAGCGACTTCATCGCCGATGGTCTCGATCAATGGTGGAACGAGCGGAAGACGGTTCATCTGGGCGTCCAGCGACTGCACATCGAACTCGATAATGGTCCCGAGATTGCCAGTTGCCGCACGCAGTTCATGAAACGCCTCGTGGAGTTCGTCGATCGCCACCGGATCGAAGTCGAACTGGTGTACCTGCCGCCGTACCACAGCAAGTACAATCCCATCGAGCGTTGCTGGGGCATCTTGGAGCAGCACTGGAACGGCACGCTCCTGCATTCGATCGAGCAAGCCTTGCGCTGGGCGGGCACGATGACATGGCGGACGATTCACCCGTTGATCCGCGCGGTCACCACGACTTACGAACGCGGTGTCCGGCTAACCCAAACCGCATTTGCCCCCATCGCGAGCCGCTTGATCCGTTCCCAGACCTTGCCCAAATGGAGCCTCATCATTGAGCCCCAGTGACCGGTAGATTTATTTGCGCGGCTGCCTTAGTCATTCCCCACACTCCCTGGTACTGGCTTAGCCGGTCCCCACGTACTGGGCGTACCGATTCTTGGAAAGCCATTGGCTCTACGCTGCAAACGCCGAACGCCATGCTCTACTTGTTTTGGAATACCTTGCTCTGCACAATCTCATGCACCAGCGTTCGCAATCCATAATTCTTCGGACGAATCCTGGCCACGATCGCTTCAATCTCCGCGCGATCCGATTTTGCTGGCGCTGCCCCCGTCGCATAGCTCAGCAGCTTCTCAGTCAGGCCGCGGGCAAGTCGGTCTTTATCCTTTAGCAGCACTTGCTTGAACTCGTCGATGTTGCGAAATCTCTGGCCGTCGGGCAACACGTCGGCTGCGTCCACGGCCAGACCTTTCAGGTAGCGCATCCTGCGGCCGTTCAAAATGACCGGGTCGCCCTTGCCGACGCTGCGGTAGTTTTCACGCCACCCGCCGATCACGTCAAAGCTTTCCAGCGCGAACCCCGGCGGATCGATCTTGGCGTGGCAACTCGCACACTCGGCTCGCGAACGGTGTTTGGCCAGCTGATCGCGAATGGTCTTCGCTCCGCGAATGTCGGGCTCAACGGCTTCCACGTCAGCCGGCGGCTTGGGCGGCGGCGTTCCCAGGATGCGGTCGAGCACCCAGGCCCCGCGCAGGACCGGCGACGTCGTCGTGCCGTTGGCGGTCACTTTCATGGTGCTCGCCATGGTCAGCACGCCACCGCGATGGCTCTCCTTCGGCAGCGTCACCTTGCGAAACTCCATGCCGGTCACACCAGGAATGCCGTAGTGCTGGGCCAAACGGCCGTTGAGCATGCTGAAGTCGGAGGCCACAAAATTGGTCAGGCTCAGGTCGTTTTCGAGCACCTCGTCGAAGAACAGAAGCGTCTCTTTCACCATCGCGACCTTGAGGATGTCGTCGTATTCCGGGTACAGCGTCGGATCGGGCGAAGTGTCGTCGATCTTGCGCAAGTTGAGCCATTGGCCGACGAAACTCTCGGTAAAGGCGATGGCCTTTGGATCCTTGAGCATCCGCTCCACTTGTTGGCGTAGCGTGTCTGGTTGATTCAGCTTGCCCCGTTCCGCGAGCTTGAGCAATTCCTCGTCGGGCATTGAACTCCAAAGAAAGTAAGACAGCCGGCTGGCGAGCGCGAAGTCGTCGAGCTTGCCGGGTTTTTCACGCAGGAATAGGAAATTTGGCGAAACCAGGACAGCTTTTAACCCGACGCGCATCGCGGTCTCGAACGAGAATTTCGCGTCCAGCTTGGCTTTCACGCGAGCGAGGAATGGCTTGACCTCCGCATCGGTGACGGCTCGGCGGAACGCCCGCCGCATGAAGCTCTTCAGGAGCCGCTCAGCATCGACGAGGGGTTGTTTCGAGACGACTTCCACGCGACTTTTGTCGGCGGCGGTCGGCACCGGTGCTTGCTGCAAATTGCCGAAGACTTTGCGATGACTTGCCGGTGGCCAGGTATCGTGCAATGGCCCTTCAATTTCGATCCACTGCACCGCCAAGCCGGGTCCCTTGTAGTTCTCCGCACCAACCTTTTCGATCACGGGCGGTGTCACGCCCAAGCCATCGACGACGATGCGGGCAAAATTCTTGGCATCCAGGTGATCGACGAACTCGATCACGGTTGGCTTGCCGGGCGGCACTTCGTGATAGCCGAGAAGACGCTCCTCGGTCACCGCGCCAAAGGCGCCGGCGGTCATGTGAAACGTAATGGGCTTGTCGGTTTGAAACGCATAGGCCGAGACGCGAAAACGGTACTTGCCCGGGAAATGCGTGTAGAAATTCCACAGCGTCACCTGAATGTTCGCCGAGACCCAGGAGCTGAAGATCGCGACGGCATCGTCCAGGTGGCGATAGACGCTTCCTTTGGGTTTGACGGTTTTCTCATTCTTAATGTCGAAGCGTTTCTTGATCATCCACGGCTTTGGTCCGTTGACGATAGCGGCGTCCAGCACCTTGTCGGCGGCTTCCAGGTATTGCTCCATCAGGAACGAAGAAACGTGCAGTGACTCGGCACTGTTGTCAAAGCCGTTCGTCACCGTCTCCGCGGGCAGCACGTCCTTGAGATCGATCTCGACGCCGAGCAAGTCGCGGACGGTGTTTTCGTACTCGGTTCGGTTCAAGCGACGTAAGCCGACTCGTCCCCGACTGGCGCCGGCCGTTTCGACGCGGCCACGGATCCAATTGGTGAGAGCATTGACTTGGTCCGCTGCCGGCCGCGGTTTCTCCTTGGGCGGCATTTCGCCGGACTTCACTTTCTCGAGGACCGTCAGCCATCTTTCCCGATTCGCCTTGCTGCCAAAGTCTGCCGAAAGACTATCGAGGCGGAAGTCCCCTTTGGGTTTGTTCCCTGCATGGCATGTCTGGCAATACCGCGCGAAAAACGCTTTGGACGTGTCGCCTGACGTTTTCGCGTCCGGCTCGGTCGCGCATGCCGTCGATCCAAACGGCCCGAGGCCGCATATCCCAAGTCCCAGGACGAGCCAGGACCACGGAAGACAACGATCAATTCGTCTCGACGGCAGTTGGGTCTCGGCCATGCGTCCGTTCTCCAATTTCGGCTTTCGCCCAGTCATTATCCACATCGAACAGCGTTCGTCGCAATGGCGGCAAGAATCACTTCTTCAGTACGTTGCCGAGAAACTCAAACAGCGCCTTCGTGGCCGGATTATCGGGCTTGCCGAGATCCGCGTTGATCTTGTTATGCGTGGTCTCCTTGGCGGTGAAGACTGTTGCGGGGATGCCGGCGCTCTTCAACACGTTGCCCAGGCGCTGTGCTTGCGCGGTCGTATCGGGATTGGCGGCGATGTGCAAAATGAGAAACGGCGGAATGCCCTTGTCCTTGGCCACGTGCGTGACGGCGGAGAAGTCGCGATGCTTGGCCGAATCGTTGCCAAACTTCTCGCGGTGACCGAATTTCGCGGGGGGCAAACCGTGCACTCGCCAACGAGTCTCCGCTGTCTCGATGATCGCTGGCACGTCAAACGTGTCCCCATCGACGGGCACGCAGCCTTTGATAATGGCCAGGGACAGTCCCTCGGCCTTCAAATAGCGATCGTCCGTGCAGATCAAGGCGGCGAGTTGCGCCCGGCGGAATGTCCCATGATCAATAATCGCTTCGGATCGCCGCCGTATTCGGCGCTATGGTCGTGGACCCAATGGATCGACCGGGCCACGTCGCGCACGATGGTCGCCATGTCGACTTTCGGCAAGAGTCGATAATTGGTGGAGACGAATACAAACCCCTTGTCCATGAAAGCCTGCGGTTTGATCTGCACGTCCGTTTTGTCGCCCGTTTGCCAACCGCCGCCGTGAATCCAAAAGACCACCGGCAGGTCTTTGGCATTCTTCGGCGAATAAAGATCGAGCACCTGGCGGACGTCCGCGTGATCGGCGTAGGCGACGTTGCGCTTAATCTCCTGTGCGCGCACTTCCGTGAGGAGAACAATGGCGGCGAGAAGACCGATCGAGTGCTTCATGGTATTCCTCTGAACAGAGGGCGGCCTTGTCATGACGGCGCTGCGCCATCATAATTGCGGCACGCTGAGAGTCCAGAAGAAACCAGCTCCTCACGCCGCCCATCCTCGAGCCGACTGAACGTCGTGAGAGCCAATTCTCCGCGCCTGGCGCTCTTGTCGCCGAGGACGGTGAGGTCGCATCGAGGCTTCGACGAACCCACTGGCTCCTGGCGCCCAGGTGTGCGATAATATCCGGTACCAATGACGCGATTCCACACCCGCCTCCAACCGGTGGGCCGTCTGCCCTCGCGCCGGGACTGGCTCAGCGTCAGCATTCCCGCCCTGCTGGGATGGTCCCGTCTCGGCCGCGCCGCGCCGTCGTCGACCTCTGCGCGCCCCGGCTTCGGACGCGCGAAGTCGGTGCTGGTCGTGTTTACTAGCGGCGGTCAGAGCCAGCTCGATACCTGGGACCCCAAGCCAGACGCCCCGGCGGAAGTGCGTGGCGCATTCGGCGCCATCGCGACGAGCGTGCCGGGCTTCCGCGTTTGCGAACATATGCCGCGGCTGGCGAAGTTGCAGCACCGCGTGACGGTGTTGCGGTCCATGACGCACGACGACCTCGACCACGGATCGGCGTGCTATCTCTCATTGACCGGCCAGTTCCACCCGCGCAAATCGTCGAACCCGCAGCCGACCGGCGCCGATGCCCCGGCGTTAGGCGCCATCCTCCACCGCGTGCGGCCGGATAGCCGGTTTCCCCACTCGGCGTTCCACGTCAATGGCCCCTTGTTAACGCCAATCGAACCCGGCCCCGGTCAATACGGCGGCGTCCTTGGTCGCGGGTACGATCCGCTCGACCTCGGCGACGTGACCGACGGCACCACCCTTTTGACCGGCATGACCCCGCGTCCCGACCTGCCCGCCGTGCGGCTCGGTGAGCGATCCGAATTGGCGCATCGACTTGAAGCGGCGACGCACGCCGGTGAGCGACTGCCCGCCACCGACGGCCAGCGGGCCCTGGTGAGGCAGGCCTACGAACTGCTGCACACGCCGCGGGTGCGCGACGCCTTCGACCTCGCGCAGGAGCCCGCGAAAGTCCGCGACCGCTACGGCCGGTTCCGCGCCGGGCAAGCGTGCTTGATGGGGCGGCGGTTGATCGAGGCCGGGGTCCCGTGGGTCACGGTGTTCTTCAACCACAGTATCCGCGGGCAGGATTTCCACGTCGGCGAGACCGACTACTACGGTTGGGATACACACAACGACATCTTCGAGGACATGAAGCGCCACCTGTTGCCGCGGTTCGACCACAGCTTTTCGGCGCTGCTCGAAGACTTGCACGAGCGCGGACTGCTCAGGGACACGCTCGTCGTGTGCATGGGCGAGTTCGGGCGGGCGCCGCGCGTGGCGATCGAAAAGACATTCGTGGGCCGCGGCTCGCCGGGACGGAAGCACTGGGCCGCGTGCTACTCGGTGGTGCTGGCGGGGGCGGGTGTCACGCCAGGCGCGAGCTACGGACGGTCCGACAAGCAGGCGGCGCACCCGCTCGCCGACCCGGTCACGCCCGGCGACCTGGCGGCGACGCTGTTCCATGCCCTCGGTATTCCCGCCAACACGCACTACGAAGACTTCACCAACCGCCCGTCGCGGATCGTGACGGGCACCCCCGTAACGAAGCTGTTTTCTTAGGGCTGGCGGCACGGGCCGCGGAAAAGACCGGCCCGCACCTCGTTGGCGCAACTGGGCTTTCCGGCCGATGGTACCTGTGCGCCATGCGGAAAGACGTGAACGGTGCCATTGACCAGAAGCGCCGGCATTGGCCACGCAACACCGGCGGACGGAATTGCTCGCGGGGACACAACCCGATCCGACTTTGGCGAAATGGCCGTGGATCCCGACGTCGTCGCGTCACGATGCGACGAGTTCCGGGATCGCCTTGCCGTTTGAAACGATGGGAATCGGCCGGCCGGTCTGGTCGGGCAAGGTCACACTCGCGTAGTCGATGCCCAAGTGATGATAGATTGTTGCCAAGAAATCCTGCGGGCCAACCCGCCGATCGACCACGTCCTCGCCGAGTCGGTCGGTCGCGCCGACGACGCGGCCGGTGGCAATGCCGCCTCCCGCCCAGAGCATCGAGTTGGCGCGCGGCCAGTGATCACGACCCGGTTGTACGGTCCCGGCCGCTCCACTCGCCACGCCGCCGCCGCTGCTGGCCACGTACGAGATTCTCGGGGTGCGGCCGAACTCTCCGGTCACCACGACCAACACCCGTTTGTCGAGTCCGCGCTCGTAAATGTCATCGACGAGCGCCGTCACCGCCTGATCGAAGAACGGCGCGCGATACTTCAGAGCATCGAACACGTGATGATTGACGGCGTGATCGTCCCAGTTCTGCACTCGGCCACAAAGGGGGCCAGTGAATTCGCTGGTGATGATCTCCACGCCCGCTTCGACCAGCCGGCGTGCCATGAGCAGTTGCTGACCCCAGGTGTTGCGCCCGTAGCGGTCGCGGACTTTCGGGCTTTCGAGGTTCAGATCAAAAGCCCGCGCCGCGTCCGGACTGGTCAGTAAGTGGATCGCCTGTTTCTGAAACGCGTCGAGTCCGTCGGTCGATCGGGACCGATCGAACTCACGGCACAGCGCGTTCAAGCTGCCGTGGAGTTTGGACCGGCCGGCGAATCGCTCGCGCTCGCTGGCGTCCGATAGTCCAATGTTCGGCACGCGAAAGTTGGGCGCGTTCGGGTCGCCGGCGACGGCGAAGGGTGCGTACGCCTCGCCCAGGTAGGCCGGGCCGGCGATGGTGAAGTTGTCGTAACGGACGATTGGGTTGACGCCGATATAGTTCGGAAGCGTTCGCCGTGGATCGAAGCGCAGCCGATGGGCGACGCTCATCAGATCTGGCCGAACAGTGCGAGCTTGTCCTGCGGATCCGAGTCGCCCGACAAGAGTTGGAGGGAGCCAGCCGGGTGGCCGCCGCCGGAGTGAGCCATCGAGCGAAGAATCGTGAAGCGATCAGAAATCTTCGCATGTCGAGGCAATAGTTCCGTGATCCGCATGCCGGTAGTGCGCGTCTGAAGCGTGGCGAACGGTCCGCGATATTCGGACGGAGCATCAGGCTTCGGATCGTAAGTATCCAAGTGGCTGCCGCCGCCGCGAAGCCAAACGATGATGATCGCCGTACGCGCGCCGTTCTTCGCCTGGGCCGTCTCCGCGCGAAGTCGGTAAAGCGCCGGCAGGGATAGGGAGCCAAATGCGGAAAGGCCGAAGCGAAGGAATTCTCGTCGCGAGCCGTTGGTCATCGAACCGTCCATTGAGCGGAAGGGGGAGTCGGGGTCGCCGCCTCAGACGAATTCCCCCCAGCGGGTTGGCGTCGTCCTCAACTATATACGGCGGCCAGCCCCTGTGCTCCGGCAAAATCGCCCGATGCGGGTCGATCTCCAAGTGGTAATCGAGCCAGCCCCTCGTGCTCTTCGGCCGGCTTGACCGGCCACCGGTTGGCGGTCCATTCCAGGTCGATGAAGACGATGACGACGACTTCCAGTCGCGAAACGCGCCCGCCAACCCGGTGCCGATGCGGTTGGGGGAGTTCTTGTAGGGGAGCAGTCGGCAGCGGGTCGCGGTCGAGCCTGGACGATTCGGCTTACTTTTTGTCTTTCGGCAGGCGGTTGGCACCGCCGCCGCGCGCTCGGGAAGACGCTGGTGGACGCTTTTGCCAAAGTGAATCCGCGATTGATAAAGCACTTTGGGTTTGAACGGTTCGCTAAGTCGTTCGATATGACCGAAGCACGCGACGCTCCTTTGAGGTGGATGACTTCCTGCCAACGACATCCGTTGAAAGGGCAATAATTAGTCCGCAGTGGCCTTCCACCGCTTGAGGCTCCTTTTTGCCGCTTCCGTAATTGACACACCGTCAGCCCCTTTCGCAAGTTTCTCGACGAGTTCTCTCGCCTTGGCCGTGCCGAGCCATTCCAATACCTCGATAGCGCGCAGGGATTGGGCGACTTGATCCGTGGGATCTCGACCGCGAATTTTCGCCAGGATCTTTTCGGCACGTTGCCTGCCTTCGGCCGATGGCTTGGTGGCCAGAAATTTCTCGAGAGCAACGGCAACTCTATCACCGGACTCTTCCAATGCGCGAGTCGCTCGATCGCGTTCGGCAAACTTCGGATGATCGAGATCGCGCAGTCGGGCCGCCACCCATTGCGAATCGATCGGCTTGGCTGGCTTGAGGAGTTCGCTCGCGATTTTCAATGCTGTTACCGGATCGGCCGCGAGCCTGCGCATCGCTGCGAACGCCTTCTGCGCGTCTTCGCCCCGCAACGCCTGCCAATCCGCATCCGAGTTGCCGTCCGGCGTCGTTTTCGAGACGGTCTTGGCCGATACGTCCCAGACGAGGATAGTGCAATCGGCGCTCGACGACGCGAGCGCCTTGTCGTCGAGCGTGAATGTCAAGCCGGTGATCGCGTCGTCGTGGCCGGCGAATAGTCCGGCTAACACTCCCGTCCTGACATCCAGCACTTGGATTCTGTTGTCCTTGTCTACCCACGCCAGCAGGCGGCCGTCGTGGGAGAACCGTAGGATGCTCCTTGTCGAGCCTTGCGGTCGGACGTGAACGCGTTCGCGCCGGGTGGCGACTTCATACAACCGAACGCCATCATGGCCGAACTCACTCGCCGTTGCGATCGTGCGGCCATCGGGGCTATACTCCAAGCCCGCCATTCCCCAGGGTGCGACAGTTTCAAATCCAGTCCCTTTTTTCCAAGTGGCCGTGTCCCAAATCCGGACGTGTCCGCCATCGCCAAAGGCGAACGTGCGCGAGTCGGGACTGAAGCCTCCTGCCACCGTGTTGCAGGTGTTCTCCGCTTTGACTTTCAGCACGCGAGTGCCGGTGTCCAGATTCCAGATTTGCGCCGATCGGCGGCTGCCGACGATCGAGGCCAGAAATCGGCCGTCGGGTGAAAAGGCAAGATGCTGATTCGAGAACCACTCATCGACCGGGATATTCCGCAGCCGTTGGCCGGTCAGGCGCTCATAGATGTCAATGCTCTTGACATCAAAATTGGGAACGGCGACGCGTGTGCCATCGGCGCTGAGGGCGAATCCGCGGCCATTTAAGTCGAGATCGACCGCGAATTGTGCGACGGATTTGCCCTGTTTGAGGTCCCATGTGTGGACGGATCGATCAGCACCAAAGGAAATGAGCGAACCGTCGGGAGTACACTCGACGCCATAGACTGTGGCTCGGTGACTGTCGATCGGCTCTGGCAGCTTTTTCCCCGTCGCCAAATCGTAGAAGATGAGCGCTTGCTCGCCCTCGAAGACGACTTCCAAGCGTTTTCCATCGGGAGAAACAGCTAATCTCAAGACTCGATCGCGATCGAGTGCAATCCTTCCGATCGGCTTGCCCGAAGGCCATTCGCGTTCGATCACGAAGCGATCGAAGCCGCCGGTAAACAGCTTTTTGCCGTCCGGCGAAAACGTGGCGACGTACGTCCACTCCTTGTGACCGTCCAGCACGGCCACTTTCCTGCCGTCCAAATCCCAGACCGTGGGGGGTTGCAAAGTGCAGATGACCAGATGTTTGCCGTCGGGTGAAAGCAAGGTTTGGCCCCAACCCTTCCGCGGACCGGTTGCAAACGACTTCTTTTCCGTTCCCGTGGCTCGATCGAACAGAGAGACGGTGCCCTCATAGTCTTGCAGGACCACCGTTTCGCCGTCGTCCACGAAGCCAACCGGTGTCCGCGAGAGCGCTTGCCCTTGGCCTTGGTTGTGAAGTTGCCAAAGTTGTTTTCCGGTTTGTGCATCCCACAGACGGACTTCTTTTCCTTGGCCATGGTCACGGCCAGTGGCAAACCATTTGCCGTTTGGGGAAAACACACACATATTCCCGTCTGGCCAATCCTTCGCCTCCAGTTTCTTTGAAACGGACCAGACTTGTTTTCGTTCGGTGAGATCGTAAAGCGTAAGACGCCACTCCTGTGCCGTGTCGACCACACCATGATGGATGTAATCGTTGGTGAATAAAACGTACCGGCCATCCGGAGAAAAACCAACCACGCTGTCGTAAAGCCCGGCCCAGGACAAATCCCCTTGGCTCCTGCCAATCGGCCACGATTCCACGACCACGCCGGTCTTCGCATCAATGCGACGAATCTCCGAGCCATGCGGCATCAGGTATGATTTTCCATCCGGTCGATATTGCCAAAAGCTTTGCTCGCGGAAACGTCGTGTGCCGAAGCGCATGATCGCCCCATCGGGCAGCGGGTCGCCCAGGGAATCGACGCGCTTCGCCGTGGCTTTCGGCTCTTCCGCTTTCTTCGTTTCGTCCGGCTTGGGCGGGTCGGCGCGGCCGAAGCTTACGCAAATTCCGATCCCCAGACCAACGAGAGCCAATGACACGATAACTGCTTTCATCGCAATGCCCTTGAACGTGGTGGACGTGCTGAGGAGGAGAGCCGACACGCCTGCAGCCGGTTCTTTCCCGGAAAGAGCGTCGAGGCATGATTGGGCCAGCGCCGGGCAAACTTCGGCGTCGAGGGCAGTGGGCGACAACACCGCCAGCGCCAGACCGGCGGCCGAGATGCCGCGGCGCTCCAACCGCATGCGCAGGGCGACTCGACCTTCTTCCAGCCGGCGCTTCAGGGTACGGACCGAGCAGCCGAGCTGCTCGGCGGCTTCGTCGCGGGTCAGGCTGGAAAGATAGCAAAGCAGGAGCGGCAGGCGCAAACGCTCGGGCAGGCGGCACAGTTCCTCGTCGAGGGCGGCTCGCACTTCGCGCCAGGCCAGGTCGGCTTCTGCCGGGGCCGCCATGCACGGCTCCGGCACATTCTCGATCGCGATGGCTCGCCGCTTGCGCACGCGGGCGGCAATGCGATAGGTCGTCGTGTACAGCCAATTCGGAACCGACTGCCCCCGGCGAATCGTCTTCGCCAGCCGGGCTAGACTCAAAAATGTCGCCTGAAAAACGTCGTCGGCATCAGCCGCATTGTTGACCAGACGGCGGGCCGTACCCAGCACCATCGTTCCGTGTCGGTCGAGCAGGATTTCGAAGGCGCGATGGTCGTTGGCATCGATGAAGCGCCGCAAAAGCTGGCCGTCCGCCTCGAACTGGGCTTCATCGGACACTTTGTGGAGGAAGTGTTTCAGGGATTGCACGGCGCGCCGGACATACTGGATAAGTACGTCCGCCGGCCGAAATGGGCCAAGATTCTTCAGGCGGCGGCAGTCAGCCGGGGTCACGTCAGCCGCCGGCAGGGACGCGCCTCCGCCCCGCTCAGAGAGGTTCGGCCGTCAGGTCATTACTTGCGGAAGTCAGCCACCCGGAAAGTCTCGACGGACGGGAACACGTTGAATACAGCGAGGCCCCCGGCCGCACCGGGCCGCTCGGCAATTGAGTTTCCCGTCGCAATCACGTCGAGCGACTTGCTGTCGCGCGACCAATGAATATTGCCTGGAATCTTCTGGGGCCGAGAGCCCACAACCGTTCCGCTTGCCACATCGATCAGTAGCAACATTGCCGATCCCGGACGCAATGTGCTGAATGCGAGTAACTTGCCGTCCGGCGAAAATCGAAGATACTCCATCGAGTGGTACAACTTGGAGATCGTGTGCTTCAATTCGCCCGTCTGGGTGTCCCATAGCAAGATCTCACCCGCACTGTCGTATACGGCCAGGGTTTTTCCGTCGGCGGACCAATCCATTGTCGGGGAGAACTCGCGCAGGTGCGGCTCGTATTCGCGAATCACTTCACCTGTCCGTGCGCTCCGCTCCACGATCTTCTGACCCGACTTGCCCACGGCGTATTGGGACACGAATCGCCGACCGTCCGCGGAGAACGCTACAGGTAATTCCGGCGTCGCTCCGCCCGGAAACTCGGAGACGAGTTTTCCCGAAGGGAATTCGACGATTTGAACGGTCTGCTTCGTGGCAACGTCCTCGTGGCGAAGCGGGTGAGCCGATTTCGTCAGCACGAGATTTGACACGAACACCGCCAGTCGCTTGCCATCGGGAGCGAACTGCAGGCGCTCGATGCGCGGCAACTGGTCGACGTGGAACTCGCCCCCCAGATCGATCTTCGATCGCCCACCGTTCGTCAGTTCGAGAATGTCGCCCTTCGCCCAGACGAGCAGCTTGCCATCGGGAGAGAGGACAAATTGATCGTGCGGCCACAGCCGCGTGTCTTTCAAGACGCGACTCAATCCTGATTTGGTCCAGTCCCACACGTGCAGGGTGTGCCCGCTCTCCTCATACGGCACCTCCGCCCCGAGTTCGATCGGATCCGCCCGGCCCGTGCCCACGATGATCGGAGCATCCGCGGCGAACGCGAACCGTACGGTTCGTCGGTAGACCCCCGCCGGACTGCCTGGCGCTCGGGCGCGGGCGGGATCGTCCGGCGTGACGGGTTGACCGGCGTTCGCAATGGCCGGTGGGTCCTGTGGTATTTGCAACGCGTCCTTTTCTCGGTTGCGCAGGTTCCGTGCGGCCCAAAAGACTCCGCCCGAGATGGCCATCAGCAAGAGAACAGCCACCGCCCACTGCACGCGCGAGCCCCGGCGAGCCAGGAGTGACCTGCGAATCGCCGGTCGTGACCGCTGATGAGCAACCGCCCCGGACGTCGTTGGCAGGGAGGCTACGGAAGCGAGTCGAGCGTGGAGTTCGACCTCCCACAGGTACTCGTCTCGAGCGGCTCCGTCCGATCGCAACAGCGCGTGGACCGCGGCGACGTCGTCATCGGACGCGGTCCCGTGGCACATCGCACTGAGTGAGGCGTGGAACTCTGGCGAAGGAAAGTTCACGGGAGTGCTTCTCCAGCTTGAGCGGCGGCTTCGATGCAGTGGCGGAGCATGGACCGAATTCTCTGCAGCAACTTGTACACGCCATCGACGGACCGCTGCGATTCCGCCGAGATCTCCGTGACATCCTTCCGTCGAAAATAGTACGCCTCGACGATTGCACGTTGCTCGGGCGCGAGTTTTTCGAGGCAGCCGTCGAGGTGGCGCAGGCGGTTCTCAAACTGCGGGCGCATCTCGTCCCGGCGCCGGGTCAGCTCTTCGGCAAGACCGCCATCGAGGAGCGCTTGCCAGCGAAGTCGGCGGGCCACCCACTGGTGGGTGATGTTGACGGCGAACCCGCACGCCCAGGGGGTAAACGGCCGCGACGGGTCGTACTGATCGAACTTGCTCCACAGGGCGACCGCGGTCTGTTGGACGATTTCCTCGGCGTCGGCGAGGCTCGGGACCAGCGCGACAACCGACCGATACACCTCCCGCTCGGCGGCAAGGAACAGCCGCAGAAAGCTGGCCTGGGACTCGTTATCGGTCCGGCGGTTGTCGCGGTCCATGCTCATGTTGCCTCTACATTACTTCCATGTCGAAGTTGCAATTGGACAAAGATTCGGTTGGCGCAAGTAACCGTTCGGTGATTTCGTAGATATTTCTGGATCGCAGAGTGGAGTAGACGAAGAGCAGATTCAAAGCGGACCACATAGACTTGACGGTAGGCGGACAGAGATTGGATGGCGACCATTCGCGAGGCCACCATGGCACCAGTTCGATGGCTTTATGCGAACGCATTGGCGCTGGCGGGCGTGACGCTTCTTATGGCTAGCCACCGGGCTCACGCGCAGCAATTCGTGCTGTTCGACGTCACCTTGACCTACACCAAGGAGGACGCGGACAATTCCAAGCCCAGCAAGTCGCACTATTACGTCCGCGGCCAAGCGCTCAACGCCAAGCGGCCCAAGGACTGGACGAGCCCCGTTGATTATCGGAACGGTACCGTCCACATTCGGCTCGAAGTGCTTGAGAAACCGGCGGGCGGCGCCCCCACGACCTGGACATTGTGTTACATCCCGAACAAGGGGCTCAAGAACGGGTATGGCTGCACCGGCACCGGGGTGTACAAGGAAAAGGGCGTCTACGAGCGGGATGTGAAGATGACTTCGTTCTGGCAGAACGACCATATCGTCTGGGAGAAGGGCATCAAGGAGATGCACCTCGTGATGAAGGATGACAGCGGCGGCAGCGGTCACATCCACAAGCGGACCGACCCGGAGAAGTATTTGCCAACCAAGGTGCGGATCACCATGATCCAGGTGGCGAAGGGCTCCACCTACGATCCGAAACTCGTGCCGAACCTGACGGAAAAAAAGTGATCCCTGACGCTGTTGGAAACACGGTCGCCGCGCTGAGCCCCTCACGAACACGCGTACGCCGAGGCTCACTCGAAGGCGTCGTGTTGCCGCCACCCCGTCGAACGTCTCACCCGAGGTCTGGCGAGAAGGCTTGCAACCAAACTAATTCCGACGAGGCGAACCCCCCGATGCTCCCCAAGCGCCGTTAACTCGAAGCGCGGCAAACCGGCTCCGGTCCGACCCGCCGACGCGGGTCTGGCTACTTCGGTCGATGGGACGAATGGCACGCGCTCAACCCGCATGTCTCACAACGCCTTGATTTGCCGGCGGATATCGCGGCCCGACCCGATCAATCCAGGCACGGGTCCGGCCGATGACGGTCGGCGTCGACGACCCGTGAACCGTCCGACGGGAGAAATCCCCACCGTCACCACGCTTGGTTCGTGACCAACGAATACGAATTGCTTCGGCGGACCGTCGCGACTGGTTCGATCCGGTTCGCGATTGCCAAGGCTGAGCCCCCGCTATGGGGAGCCCGATCGACCTAAACCAGACCCGGTCGGTATCGGCATGCATTCGAGCCTGATGCCAATATTGCACCAACCGCCATAGCGCGGCTTCCGACGATTCAAGCGGTTCAGCCGGTTTCGCTATTTGGCCAGCCGCATCCTGAGAATCGTTTGTCCCGTTCCACAGGCACTGAAAAAACGTCGTTGGGTGCCGGTCGATGAAGTGCACGTCGCGGCCAATGGCTTCGTCGAGGAGTTTGAGAACGCGATAGCGCGGATGCTCGCGCGGCAGGGCGGCGAGCGCGTCGGCGAAGTCTTGGACGAGGGGGAAGATCAACTCTCGTTCTCCGGGAATCTGGCAAGGGAAGGTGAACTGTTACCGAATCGTTCAAGCTTTATGTGGCAGAGTTGGCCTCGGCTCTTACCGGCCCAAATCCGTTCAAATGGGTGTGGAGTAAAGTCGCCATATAGATTGGCGGCATACCATCCGACTGGGACGTCCAACTCCGCATCGATCAAGGTTGATTCAATCCGGTCGTCCCGCCACCGGAGTCCATGAGTTGTTGAACTTGATCTCGCGGCAAAGTCCTCGGCGCGCAGCACCTCGACGCAATTCCCGGCGGCCCAATCCCACACGCGGCGCGTCTTGTCGCGCAATTCGCTAACTAAGTATTGGTCGTCCACAGTAAACGAAACGCTTTCGACTTCCGAAGTGTGACCCAGCAAGTCCACGAGCTTCGATCGCGTTGCGACTTCCCACAAGTGAATAGTTCCCTTGCTCGATCCGCTCGCGAGATACCGGCCATTGTGCGAGTACGTCAGACATTTGACGTCGCCTTCGAGTCCTTTGAGGCAGCCGCGCAAATAAATCTACCGGTCACTGGGGCTCAATGATGAGGCTCCATTTGGGCAAGGTCTGGGAACGGATCAAGCGGCTCGCGATGGGGGCAAATGCGGTTTGGGTTAGCCGGACACCGCGTTCGTAAGTCGTGGTGACCGCGCGGATCAACGGGTGAATCGTCCGCCATGTCATCGTGCCCGCCCAGCGCAAGGCTTGCTCGATCGAATGCAGGAGCGTGCCGTTCCAGTGCTGCTCCAAGATGCCCCAGCAACGCTCGATGGGATTGTACTTGCTGTGGTACGGCGGCAGGTACACCAGTTCGACTTCGATCCGGTGGCGATCGACGAACTCCACGAGGCGTTTCATGAACTGCGTGCGGCAACTGGCAATCTCGGGACCATTATCGAGTTCGATGTGCAGTCGCTGGACGCCCAGATGAACCGTCTTCCGCTCGTTCCACCATTGATCGAGACCATCGGCGATGAAGTCGCTGGTTTCTTTCGAATGGCCGAACAGGAACCACGGTTGCTGGATCGTCACGTTGCCGCGATTCAACTCCAGCACGCCGAACGGGACCAGCACGGCGTCGGGAGACATGTCGTGATCGACGGCCCTGACGGGTTCGATGCCGCGTGCCTGACCGCCGCGGGAGAATTCGCCGATCTTGACTTTCGCTTTGGTGTCGAGGGAGATTCTCAGCGTGTCCGCTTCGCTCGCCGTCCGAATGCGGGCGGCTTGGACGTTCGCGAAGATCGCGTCGGTTTCGGGAATTTTTTTTCGGGACGGGCTTTGAGGACCCGGCGGAGCCGGTAGCCCAGGCGGTTGAGCAGACAGCCCACCGTCTGCCGGCAGGGTACGAAGCCCTTCAACTCGGGCTCGGCTTTCAGGGCCTCGCGAACAGCCTTGGCGGTGATCCGGGTGAACGCCAGGGTGGTCTGAAACTTGGGGTCGGCCTGCGCATGGGGGTCGACCAAACGATGGACATGCTCCTCGAGTTTCGGGCAGAGTTCTTCGGTCTTTTTGCGTCCGCGGAGGTGACAGGCGTCCAGGCAACGGATGCCGGTACGGAGTTCGCCGAGCCCCGTGATCACCGCTGCACGTCCCCAACCGAAGGTCGTCTCCGCCTCACGGGCGGAACCGTTGCAGTATTTGATGGCGGTCTCGGCTTGGAACTGTCGGCGCCGATAGCCGGTAAGAAGCTTAGTGGCTGACTGGATGGTCTGAATGACATCTTCCGTGAGCGGTGACATGGCCGTCTCCTCCTTGAGACAGGCCTACTCATACACGATTGGGCGGAATGATGGTAGATCATTTCCACGCCGCTGCCTGAGATCATCCAATACCATTCCGCTCGCCGTATCCCACAACCATATCATGTCGTTGCGATATCCGAGGGCCAGTTGACGGCCATTGGGTGAGAAAGTCATGGCGGCTACAGACCAAATCAGGTCCTCGTTGAACTCACTATTTTCGTAGTCCATAAGCTGTTCGCCCGTGCCGGCATTCCAGGCGAGGAGGTTGCGCTCGGCAGTTACGAGAAGACGACCGTCCGGTGAAAATGCGAGGTTGACGGGACGCGAATCGTGGCCACGAAGCGTGCGCAAGTTTTCACCATAAATAGGATCCCAAAGGCGCGCTGTGCCATCGTGCGAACCGCTGATCAAGAACCGGCCGTCAGGCGAAAACTTCAGGTCCACAACCGGACCTTCGTGCCCGCGAAGGCAACGGAGTTCCTTTCCGAGATTCAGATCCCAAATGCGGATGGTCCGGTCGTGGCCGCCCGAAGCAAGAATTCGCGACACCGGAGAAAAAGCTAGCGCGACCAGTTGCGAGCCGTTAACCTCGAAGAGCGATTCGCCACTTTCGGCATCCCAAATACGCAGTCTCTCATCGCGAAAAGAGCCGGCAATCAACCGGCCGTCGGTAGAGATGGCAACGCATTGAACCCCACTGACTTGTCGAAAGCAGTGCCGCTCCACGCCGCTCGCGACGTCCCGAACGCGCACGACGCCGGCATCGCATCCCGTCACGACTTGCGTGGCATCGGCGGCGAAAGCAACCGTTCGCATAACCTCGCCGATACCTTCGAGCGTGTGGACAGTTTCCGCATTCGCTACGTCCCAAACGGTGATCGATCCATCCATTGA
The DNA here is from genome assembly GCA_963773845.1 of uncultured Gemmataceae bacterium. GTDB lineage: Bacteria > Planctomycetota > Planctomycetia > Gemmatales > Gemmataceae > SIAJ01. The sequence continues at coordinate 42,185 of CAVZCU010000004.1, read as the reverse complement.
TACGCCGACGAGACGGCGGCCATCCGGCGTGAAGGCCAGTCCTTCGACGCTGTATTTCGGTGCGAAGAGTCGGCAAGATTCCTTCTGGGCATCGACATTCCAGATTCGGACGGAGCGGTCTTTCATGCCCGATCGTGCGAACGCGAGGAATTGTCCGTCGGGCGAAAAGGTCAAGGATTTCCCGGCGCTGAACTGATCTTCCAGGCACTGTTGAGCCTTACCGGTGTCCATGTCCCAAAGCCGCACTGTCTTGTCAAAGGAGGCTGTCGCGATCCATGGACGATCGGCGCGCTCGCGACTCCCATGACTTCGCGTTTGTGACCTGCATAGACAGCTTGCAAACTGGCGCCCAAATGGGGAAACGGCGGTTTGAGCGAGCGCATCCAGGCAGCACCGGCTCGCCTCCCTTCCAACTCGCTTCGCCAGCGCCTCCATCAAACTCGCCAACCGAAAGCCACCGAACTCCCATGGCACCGGCTCGGCGTTTTCGGAGTTATTCCGACGGTAGCGCGAGGCCGCTTCCGGGCAGTCGTACCACCAGCAGGTATTCCACAGGCACTGAAAGAACGTCGTCGGATGCCGGTCGATGAAGTGCACGTCGCGGCGAATCGCTTCGTCAAGGAGCTTGAGGATGCGATAACGCGCATGCTCGCGCGGCATCGCGGCGAGAGCGTCGGCGAAGTCGCGGCCGAGATCGAAGATCATGTTCCCTGCTCCGCAAACGCGTACGGCCCCTCGAGTGTGACCAGGTACACGTGCTCGGCGACGCCCCACGCCCAGGTCCGGCCGGCCCAGGCCCACGGGCGACCGTGCGGTCCGGTCGTGAATCCTTCGGCCGGCGTCGTTGGGAAGGCGGCGACCGCGAGCCCGGCCGCCGCGTCCTGGACGACGGTGTCGAACCCGATCTTGGCGACGCGCCAGCGGCTCGGCGCGAGCGTCGAGGGGTACGGCCGCAGCGCCCGTCCCGCCCCCTCGTGCCGCAGGTCCACGCATTCGCCCGTGGCGGCGTCCCAGACTCTCACCGCGTGTCCGGGCGCCGCCGCGCCGGCGAGGAGCCGGCCGTCCGCCGAATAACCCAGGTGCCAGACGATCTCCATCTCGCCTTGCGGGCGGAAGAGCTCCAGCCCGGTGCCGGCGTCCCAGACGAACACCGGCCCCTCGAGCGCCCCGCTCGCTGCCTGCCGGCCGTCGGGGGAGAAGCAGATGTAGTTCACGAGGCTGGCGTGGCGGTGTGCGCGGCGCGGTGCCGCGGCCGTGGCCGCGTCCCAGACGCGCACTGTCCCGTCGCGCGAGGCGCTGGCTAGCTGCCGGCCGTCGGGCGCAAAGCAAACGTCGCTGACGCCATCAAAATGGCCGGGCAGGCGCAGGTGCTCCGCGCCGGTCGCCGCGTCACAAACGCAGATGGCATTGTCCGTGGCCTCGGCGAGCCAACAGCCGTCGGGCGAAAAATCAATTGCGCCCAGCCCTCCCGCGCCGCCGCCGAATCGGCCTGTCGCGGTCCCGGCCGTGGCGTTCCAGAGGACCACCTCTTTGAAACCGGCGCTCGCAAGCCGCCGGCCGCTGGGAGCGAAGCAGAGACCATACACTGGCCCCTCATGCCCGTCCAACCGGTGCAGGAGGTCGCCGCGCCCGGGTGCCACAGTCGCACGGCGCCGTCGAAGGAGGCGCTGGCCAACTGGGTGCCATCGGGAGAGAAGCAAACGGCGCTGACGTGGTCCTGGTGGCCTTCGAGCCGCAACAATTCGCCGCCATTCGCGGTGTCCCACAGGCGCACCGTCTTGTCTCGAGACCCGGTAGCGAGTCGCTTGCCGTCGGGAGAGAAACAGGCGGCCGTCAGGTAGTCGGAATGGCCCACCAGCCGCAACCGTTCCACACCGGTCGCCGCATCCCAGACGCGGGCCGTACGGTCGGCGGAGGCGCTGGCCAACCACCTTCCGTCGGGCGAACAGCATACGTCCATAACCCATGCCGAGTGCCCAACGAGTCGAAGGATGTCGGCGCCGCTGGCGGTGTCCCACACACGCAATGTCGCATCCTCCGAGGCGCTGGCCAGCCGGCGGCCGTCGGGGAGGTAGCACACAGCGCGGACGGCGTCGGTGTGGCCCTGGAGGACGAGTCGCTGGCCCGTGCCCAAGGGCACGGCGGGCGGCCGCAGGGAGCGAAGCCACGCGAAGCCCGGCGTCGCCCGCTCCTTCCGGGCGCGCCAGGTCTCCACCAGCGACGCCAACTGCCGAGCAACCGGCGACTCCCGCGGGGCAGGGCCGACTTCATCGTTCGGTCGCTGGTAGTGCCCCGCCGCCTCCGGGGAGTCGTACCACCAGCAGGCATTCCACATGCACTGAAAAAACGTCGTCGGATGCCGGTCGATGAAGTGCACATCGCAACGGATCGCTTCATCTAACAGCTTTAAGATGCGATAGCGCGGATGCTCGCGCAGCATGGCGGCGAGGGCGTCGGCGAAGTCTTGGACCAGGGGGAAGATCATGTCGTCGCTTCGTCGTAATCAGGATCCGCGCTCATTTCAAACTCCGGTTCCAATGCAACAAAGTAAACTCGGTTGTCGGTCGCACCTGCCCACGCCGGCCTGGTGGGATGTCCGACGCGTTGATTAAGCAGGGCAGGAAACCAAGCAAGCATCGTTTGACTCTTCGTGTCGCTCAGCGTCATTTCGCTCACCCCGTCAACCGCTTGCCACGAGTAACGCGCGTCGTGATTTGGACGCATGGTGCTCAGGCTATGTTCGTTTCCTGATGCAGGCATGGGTCTACCCGTGGCGAGGTCCCACTCGAGTGTGACGCCGAGCGCATCGGTCGTGGAGAGTCGCCGCCCGTCCGCGGATAGCGATATCGTGAGCTGTCGATAGACATTCCCGCGCGGTCCCGAGGACGAATACTGTTCGATTCGATGTCCGATAGGCGGCGTTGTCGGCGCTAAATTATCCGCGTCCCAGATGAACAATCGATCACCTGAGCAGACCGCAAGCCAGCGACCGTCGTCCAGCCACGCCACGCAGGTGATGGAGTTATCCATGGACAAACAACATTTCAGTTGCCGTTTGGCAAAGTCCCAGATGCGCACCATCTTGTCGACACTTGCCGTTGCAACGAACTGCCGCCTGGACGAGTACGCCATTGCGTTGATTGCGCCTTCATGGGCCTCGATGCAGGCGAGTTGTCGACCCGAGTCGGTAGCCCAGCAACGCAGCGTTCGATCGGTTCCCGCGCTCATTAAGAATCGCTCCGTCGCGGCAAACGTGGCAAACTCAACGCCGTCCGTGTGACCAATACATGCCGGGTACTGCGTTCCAGTCTGAATATCAAGGATGCGAATCGGGTAACTGGATTGACCATGACTGTCGTCGGCGATGGCAAGCCGCCGGCCATCGCGTGCCAGCGCCAGGACATGTTGGCCGACTTGCTTGCGCCGCAGAAAAATTGACTCGCCCTTGACGGGATTCCAGATCTGAAAGGACTCGCTCGTCGTGGTGAGAATTCGCAGGCCCGCGTTGGTCGGGAAGATCCGGCTGTAGTCGTACGCATAGTCCTCGACAGCGAAATAGGGGGGCGGCCCGATTCCAGACATGATCATCGTCCCGGTCTCCGCGTCCCAAACGGAGACTTCCTTGCGATCGACACAAAGAATGTGGCGGCCCCGATCGAAGAACGTGCCATCGTCGACGGTCTGACTCGGCAACTGGAACGATCGTACCTTTGCGCCGGTGCCTAAGTCGGCGATGGTCACCCTTCCGTCACCGAAGGTTGCGACGCGACCGTTGGACCCAAAGGACGGGGCCGTCCAGCGATTGCGGGCAGGCATGTCCGGAATGATTGCATGCAATCCGACCCCCAGGGCCAGTTCCGGCGCACGTTGCGAACGCACCCAGGTGAATCCCGGCGTCGCCTGTAACTTGCGGTCTCGCCAGGATTCAACAATCTCATGCAAGCGCGTATCTGGCTGCTGCCAAGTGCCGGGACTAAACTGCTCCGCCGCCTCCGGGCAGTCATACCACCAACACGTATTCCACATGCACTGAAAGAACGTCGTTGGATGCCGATCGATGAAGTGCACATCGCGGCGAATCGCTTCGTCGAGAAGTTTGAGAATACGATACCGCAGATGCTCGCGCGGCATGGCGGCGAGGGCGTCGGTGAAGTCTTGGACGAGGGGGAAGATCATGGCGGTCCCTCATGAAACTCGTCCCCCTGGAGCGCCATTATGCTGAGATGACCTTCGTCCACTACGCCCGCCCACATGCGGCCCGAAGGATGTGGAACTATATTCTCCAATCGCTCCGCCGCCCACGCCACCGGGCGCTGGGAGAGTCGCTCCTGGATCGTTGTCCCAAGGAATTGACCGAGTGCGACGAACTGTGGGACAACGTCATCTGCCGGGGTTTGGGCGGCGTCGTGTTGAACATGCAGGCACGCTCCCGTGGCAGTGTCCCATACCCGAGTCGTTTGGTCCCGCGACCATGTGACTACGCGCCGGTCCGCTTCGCAGAGCGCGACCCGATAAATGTCTTTGGCATGACCTTTGAAGACGAGTATGCACTTCCCGGTTTGACCGTCCCAGATCCGGGCCGTTTGATCATAAGATCCCGTCACGATGCGAGTCCCATCGCCGCTGATGGCGACACACTGCACAAAATGCTGATGGCCGCGCAGGTCGAGCAGGAGTTGGGAGGTCAGCGTATCCCACACTTGGGCACTATCCTCTTTTGCGACAAAGTTGTGACATCCAATTACCGCACGAGTGCCATCATGGTTCAGCGCAACGCTTGTGGCGTTGGCAGCAGAATCATGGATTACACCAATACATTGGGCAAGCGGCACATCCCAGATTCGCGCCCCGTCGGCCCCCGCCGTGGCAATTCGCCGACCATCGCGGCTCATGGCGAGGCTGACGATGCCAACATTGTGCTTGTGCAGCGTCAAAAGGCTGCCGCCCTTGTTGCCGTCCAAAACCCAGGCGTCACCGCCAAACAAAGTGACGATGCAACTGCCGTCGCCGCTCACAGCGACGATCCCCTCATTGCTGGCCAAACCGCGCAATCGGTGCAGGGGCTCTCCTGTGTCGGCATCCCAGACCCGGACGGTCCCGCCATATAGCCAGCCGACGATCCGGCGACCGTCCGCACTCAATGCCACGCTTTCCATGCTCGACGGTCCTGGTGGCTTCTTCAGGGTGCGAAGGCTTTGCCCTGTGCGCACGTCCCAAAGTCGCATCATCATCGTCGTGTCGAAGGGCGAACCAGTCAGAATGCGGTTGCCGTCGTTACTGAGCGAAAGGCTTCGCACTTCACGATCGTGTCCCTTAAGCTCGAACAGGCATTTCCCCTGTCTCGGCCTCCTGGGAAGAAGCGAACGAAGCCAGCGACCAAATCCTGGCTTTTCGACTTGTGTCTGGTCAATGCGAGCATCCCACACTCGCACCATGCCTTCACGCGACCCGGTGACGACTAGTCCGCCGTCGCCGCTGATTGCCACGGCAGACACCATGTCCGAGCGTCCTTTGAGCCGCACCAGGCGTTGACCGGTTTGACCGTCCCACACCCAGGTGTCCCACGAGCCATCGGTGACCACGCGGCTGCCGTCGGCGCTGACCCCAACACTGCGTACGTCAACACGGTGGCCGCCAAGCACGCGGAGGCATTGACCCGTGTGAACGTCCCAGATTCGCGCCGTCTTGTCGGTAGAGCCTGTGACGATGCGGTTGCCGTCGGCACTCAAAGCGACTGCGCGCACATTATCGGTATGTCCCTCGAGTACGAGCAAACATTGCCCGGTGCGGGTGTCCCACAGGCGCCTGTCCTGTCCGTCGATCCAGTCACGACGCGGCTGCCGTCGCCGTTCACCGCGATGTCCAATACTCCCTCGGTATGTCCCCGCAACACAGCCCTAAGCGCCGTTCCCAGTTGCATCGCCGGCGGCCGCAACGAATGCAGCCAGGTGAAGCCAGGTGTTGCCTTCTCCTTTTCGTCGCGCCAGCGCACCATAATTACGCCAGGCGCTGCTCCGCAGGCAATTCCCAGGGCAGTGATTCATCTGTTGATTGCTTGGCAAGATCATAATGCCCCGCCGCCTCCGGGCAGTCATACCACCAGCACGTATTCCACATGCACTGAAAGAATGTTGTCGGATGCCGGTCGATGAAGTGCACGTCGCGGCGGACTGCTTCGTCGAGGAGCGCGAGGATGCGGCGGCGCGGATGGTCCCCTGGCATCGCGGCCAGCGCGTCGGCGAAGTCGTGGAGGAGGGGGAAGATCATGGTGGGCTCACGTGCCTCCTTCGATCCGGAAGACGTATAGGTGACTGCCGATGGCCGCAGCAAAGCCAGAGGCGTCGGACGGAACGGCGCTGACTCTCGGCGCGATCGGCAACCACCCACGGACTGCGCCGCCGGGTGCGGTCCGAATGGCCCAGTCCGACGAACCTTGGGTGACCGGTCCGGCGATCCCGTCAACATCGCGCTGAGCCGGTGGCATGACTCGTTGCGCTGGCGTGGCTCGCAGGCATTTCGCGGTGGCGACACTCCAGGTCCGATTCGTCTCGTCGTAGGTGGTCGAGTAGACTTCGTCGCCTGCGGCCGAAAAGCTCAGCGTCAGGACTGGGATTTCGTGGCCGACAAGAAGGGCCGCAAGCCGTCCCAGCGACAAGTCCCATACGTGGATGGCATAGTCATTCAGATCTGATGATGGGAAGGTTCGACCGGATCCGGCGGTCGCGGCGAATCGCCCATCCGAGGAGAGTACCAAGTGTTCGAGCCGTGCTGCACGGCCCTGCAAGCACTGTATCTGCTCACCGGCCAGCGGATTCCAGAGGCGCACCGTGCCGTCTTCCGCAGCAGACACCAGCAGTCGACTGTCCGGGGTGAACGCCAGGCAAGTCACACGGTCTGTGTGGCCGCGTGGCCGTGGCTGCGGTTCGCCGCCGCCAAGCCGCCAGACACGAATCCCGCGGTCCAACGCGACACTCGCGAGGTGGCAGCGATCGGGCAGGTAGGAGATGCCCGTCACGAAGTCCTCATGGCCGCAGAACAGTTCCAGCATTGCACCGCCGACCGCATCCCACACGCGGACCGTCCGGTCACGGCCGCCGGTCGCCAGCAGACGGCTATCAGAAGACCAAGCGACGCAGTAAACGGACCCTTCGTGCCCCTGTAGTCGCCGCTGCTCTGCCCGAGACCGCATCCCAGATCCTTGCGGTTCCATCGGCGGATGCTGTGACGATTGACCTGCCGTCGGGTGAAAAGAATACCTTGTTGACGTCGCCTTGATGACCATCCAGTATGAGGACTGGTTTGCCCGTGTGGACGTCCCAGACATAAACGTTTCCATCGCTGTTGGCGCTGGCGAGGCGCGAGCCATCCGGAGCGAAGTCCACGCCCTGGACGCGATTGGAATAGCCGCCTTTGAACAGGTGGTGTCGCACCATGCCGGTGGCGACGTCCCAAATCCGCGCGTAGCCGTCAATGGTCCCGGTGGCGAGTAGGCGCCCGTCCGGCGAGAGAGCAACGGAAAGCGCGTGCTGGCTACCGGCCACAGACGACGGCTGTTTGAGACAGCGTAACTCGGCCCCGGCTTCGACGTCCCAGACGCGCACAGTCTCGTCGCGCGAGCCGCTCGCCAGCCGTCGTCCGTCCCGGGAGTAAACAACACAGTCGATGACGCCGCGGTGGCCGGCGAGCACTGGAAATTCCTCTCCGGTCGCCACTGACCACTGGCGGATGATCCCCTCAGCGCCAGCGGTGGCAAGGCGTTGGCCCTCTGGAGGCGCCGCCAACGTCAGCGCCACATCGGTGGCGTGACGAAACAGACGGCTGAGTCCGCTGTGCAGCCGTACCAAAGCGGGTCGAAGTGACCGCACCCACGGAAAGCCGGTCGTCAACTGCTCCTTCCCGCCGCGCCATTGCTCCAACAAGTCGCAGGCTCGCGGCCCTGGTAACTCCCAAGGCGGTCCGCCGGTGCTCCAGCCACTCTCCGGCTCCTCATAATGCCCCGCCGCCTCCGGGCAGTCGTACCACCAGCACGTGTTCCACATGCACTGAAAGAACGTCGTCGGATGCCGGTCGATGAAGTGCACATCGCGGCGAATGGCTTCATCAAGGAGCTTGAGGATACGATAGCGCGGGTGCTCGCGCGGCATCGCGGTGAGGGCGTCGGCGAAGTCTTGGACGAGGGGGAAGATCATGACTGAATCCCCAAAGCCTCAGCAGTAGGCGCCAATTCGAGTTCGGTCAGATTGCCTTCGAGGGCAATAAGGTAGATGTAACAATCGACCCCGCCGGCCCACGTGCGATTAGAAGGAGACGACTTGAAGCGGTAGAGAGGTGTAGCCGGGAACCTGCCGATGGGATGGCCCGTGCTCGCTTCTTCGAGGACTGTGTCGAGTCCACGTTCGATTGCTCGCCGAGCGACGTTTGCAGGTCCGGCAGCGAAGGCTCGCGCCTCAGTGGCTGTGGCCTCGTCATCAGCCTCCAAAGGCAGTCCACTAGTCGCATTCCACACACGCACTTTTTCTTCCCCCGACGCGCTAACGATCCGCTGTCCATCGGAGGAGAAGTACACGCAGAACACCCCCGGGTGCCCCGCGAGTTGGTGCATCGGCGTCCCGCTGGCCGCGTCCCACACACGCACAGTCCCGTCAGAAGCCGCACTGGCAAGCCGCTGGCCGTCGGGGGAAAAGCACACGCTGGTCACGCCGTGCGTGTGTCCCTGGAGCCGAAGCACCTCGACTCCGCTGGCCGCGTCCCACACACGCACCGTTTTGTCCCAAGACGCGCTTGCGAGCCTCCCGCTATCGGGAGAGAAGCACGCGCTAAACACCACATCCTTGTGTCCCTTGAGTTGAAACACCTCGGTTCCGCTGCGCGCGTTCCACACGCGCACGAGCTTGTCAAGAGACACGGTGGCGAGTTGCCGACCGTCAGGGGAAAAGTAGACGCCTCTTATCGAGTCTGTGTGTCCCTGGAGTTGGAGCACTTCGACGGCGCTACTCGCATCCCAGACGCGCAGTCTTGTCCCGTGACGCGCTGGCGAGCCACTGACCATCGGGCGAGTAGCACGCGCTGGTTACGCAGTCCGTATGTCCCTGGAGTTGGACGACGGTTGCCCCGCTGGACGCATCCCACACGCGCACCGTCTTGTCCCGTGACGCGCTGGCGAGCCGCTGACCACCGCTGGAGAAACACACGCATATTACCTCGCGCGAATGCCCCTTGAGCCGGAGTTCCTCAGTCCCAGTCGACACGTCCCAAACACGCACCGTATTGTCCTTAGACGGGTAGTCTAAGTCCCCAGAAGCACTGGCCAGCCGCTTCCCATCCGGGGAGAAGCAAACACAGTTCACCGAGTCTGTGTGCCCACGAAGCTGGAGCATCTTCGCCCCGCTGGCCACATCCCACACGAACACTGTCTTATCCTCAGTCGAGCTTGCGAGCCGCCGACCATCGGGCGAAAAACACACAGTGGTCACGCTGCGGATTTGCCCGCGGAGTTCGAGCACTTCGGCCCCGCTGGACGCATCCCACACGCAAACCCTAAAGTCGCCAGCGCTGGCGATTAACTGACCATCTGGCGAAAATCGCACTCTTCGCACCGACCCCGTGTGTCCCCGAAGTTGGAACAGTTCGGTCCCGCTGGACGCATCCCATACGCGCACCGTCTCGTCCCCCGAAGCGCTGGCAAGCCGCTTACCATCAGGGGAGAAGCACACGCCATGCACCTCGCGTGTGTGCCCCTGTATTTTGAGCACTTCAGCCCCGCTGGACGCATCCCACACACGCACTGTATGGTCCCAAGAAGCGCTGGCGATCCGCTGACCATCGGGAGAAAAACACACGCCATCCACCACATTGCTGTGACCTTGGAGGACCAGTTTCTGAGCCGTTCCCAGGTGCAGCGGCGGCGGACGCAACGATCGCAACCACCGAAATCCCGGCTCGCAACGGTCTTTGGTCTCACGCCATTGCTCGAGCAATGCCGATAACGGGCGCCCTGCAACTTCCCACGGCAGCGGTCCCCTTTGCGTTCGCTTGGCTAAATCATAATGCCCCGCCGCCTCCGGGCAGTCGTACCACCAGCACGTATTCCACAGGCACTGAAAGAACGTCGTCGGATGCCGGTCGATGAAGTGCACATCGCGGCGAATGGCTTCATCAAGGAGCTTGAGGATGCGATAGCGCGAATGCTCGCGCGGCATCGTGGCGAGGGCGTCGGCGTAATCTCGTACGAGTTCGAAGATCATGCGACCGCTTCCGCCTTGGCTTCCAGGAAGTGCAGGTCCGTGAACAGGTCGGCCACCGCGTCCCAGTGCGGCGATTTCGGGTCATCCTTGCCGGACAGCTTGGCCACTTGAAGTAACTGGTAAGGCAACTCGTCCACCTTGCGGACGTTCGCCGGCCGCGGGGTCGGCGGCAGGCGCTTGGCACGGGCGCGTTGCTCGTCCAGCGATTCCATGAAGTAATCGAGGCTCTTGAAGTAGTCGGCTAGGCGGGCATGTGCCGTACTGCGCAACTCGTCGCCGGGCAGGTAGTGATCGCGAACCGCCTTGAAGAGATTGCGGTGGAAGAAATCCCACAGCTTCCCGCGATGTTGCAGATAGGAGCGGATCTGGCGCAGGACCGGGAACAGGTCGCTCGCGCTTTGCTCCGTCGCCACGCTCGGTCCCTCCAAGAGATCAAGCAACTCTCGATCCGACAGGCCACGCCGGGCGCTTGCGAGAAGCGAGAGAAGCGAGCGCACCGCCTCCGGCTGAAACTCCCTCTCCAGGCGCTCGATGACCTGGCTGAATAGCGTCGTGACCGCTTCGCCTTCACGCGGCAATTGTTCGATTCGCTGGTTGAGTTGCTCGTAAGAGCCGAAGCCACGCAGTTCCTCGAGAGCAACCAGAAGAAACAGCGGATTGGCGGTCGCTGGGTTGTCCAGCAGCAGTTTCACCTGTCTGGGGTCGAGCGTTTTCGCCGATAAGGACGGCACTTCCTTCAAGATCGCCTGCCTCTCACCGGGCGTCAGAGGCTCTACCGCGATCGCCTTGTGTGGCCGGTTCGCGAAGGCTTGCAACACCGGTTCCTCACGGCCCGGGTCGGCGATGCAACTGGCGACGAGCTTCACGTGCGTCGGGAACTTCCACGGCAACCACGTCAGCCGCTGGGCGTTGTCGGCTTCGTCTAGCTGGTTCAAGGCGTCGATGACGATGACCACGCGCTGGTCAGTTGGCACTTTTTCGACGAACTGGCGAAACGTCGTGATCAGGCCGTTGGTATCGGGGGGAACGTCCTCGGTCAGGTTGAATTGCCGCTTGAACAGTGAGCAGAAACGATGGAGCATCGACCGCAAACCGGTCGACGCGGGGCTGGCGCCGACAAAGTGCGCGATGACCAGCGTGTCCGGATGCTTCGCCGCGAACTCGGTGACGAATTTCGCCAGCGCCGCTGACTTGCCCGAACCCGATGGTCCCGTCACCAGGCAAGGGGTTTCGTCGCTGCCCGTCGCGAAGTCAATGAGGCCTTGCTGCAATTGCTCGCGGCCGATGTAGACGCGCAAGCGCGATTCCATGAAGCGCTCGTGATAGCTTTGCTCCTCGGCCATCGGGTCGCTCGCGGCGGCGGTCTGGTCGGGCGGTACGTCGGACAATTGCAACTCGCGGCGGATGGAATCCCACAGCCAGTCGAGGATGCGTTTGCCGAACTCTTCGAGCCCTTCAAGATGCACGGTCCCATTGAGTCGCAGCCCGGCAAATCGGGAGGGATACTTGTCGAACAAGGGCAGGCCCGACGCTCGAATCGCTTGCTTCAGCGCATTGAGCTTCTGCAAGTGCTCGGGGCTTTCCGGCTCCAGGTCCGCTCGACGCTCGGCGGGAACATGGGCCAGGAACGCCGGGTCGCGGAAGCAAAACAGCGCGTGGCTGTGCATCGCCGGGTTATTGAGCACGCCGTAGAGGATTTCGAGTTCGGTGATGCTCTTGCCGAGATGATGCTGCACCCAGCCCCATTTGCTGGTGACGCGTTCGGGCACTTGGTCGGACACCCAGCCGTAGCGTTCGCCCAGAATGCCCAGAAAGAACGGCCGGCAGTCGTCGATCTGTGACAGGCAGATATCGAGCACCTCGTCGTTGTCGGCCTGTTCCTTGGTGACGCCCCAGCGGAGATCGATGTCCACCAGATGAACGCGATGCGGCTCAAGCCTTTCCCGCAGTGCCGGAAAGACCCGTTTGACGAGCCAGTCGCGCTCGGCGTGCATGTCGCGGAAGGTCGAGGAAATGAAAACGCGAACGGTTCGCCAGGCGCTGGACATGGAGGGCCTCGGGAGAGAAAGCGCGTCGCTGCATTATGACGAATGGACTGGCCAGAACAAGCATTTGCTGGAGGAACCTCGATCGTACGAGCATTCAGTGGACCCAAGCAAGTTGCGTCACTGCCCACGTTGAGCGGCGTCGAAATCGGAGATTATCATTGCATTGGTCCTTTGATCCGATTACGGTCCTGGCTTCAATTCCGAGAGTACGCATCATGACATCCGACAAGGCCATCGTTGTGGCAGGGGACGTTTGCATCGATTGGCTTTCCATCCCGTTAGATCCCGTCAGCATCGTCACCGGCACCAAACCGCCCGATAACTGGGAGTTGCAGGGCGGCCGACGGATGTACGCCCATCGGGGCGGTGCCTGGCTGACCGCGCAACTCACGCGCACTGCTGCCAGTGCAGAGTTTGGAGTTTTCGGTCCGGAACGGCTTGCTCAGGAGACCATCGACTCATTGTCGCCGGACAAAGTTATTCATTCGTTGTTGACCCTGGATCGATGCCGACGCGAGTCGGCCGGGAAGGACTTCGTCCTGGGCGTGTCCTCATTCGAGGGATTTGCCGGGCCAGCATCCACGGCAGATTTGATTCGCGTGGCCCTGGAGCAGGGCACTCCGGACAGGGCAACCGTGGTGGTCCTGGACGATCCCGGCAACGGGTTTCGCAATCGGAAACCGGGCTGGGGCTCGGATGAAGTTCCCCATTGGCCTCGGGCGATTCAAGCAGGCCAGACGCCGCGGATCATTTACAAGCTGCGCCGGCCATTGGATGGTGCGGATCTGGGGCTTTTCCTTCGAGCGCATCATGACGCCAGGACGATCGCGCTACTCAATGTGGAAGATCTGCGCCGAGGCCGACGGCGCGATCAGTCGCTCGCTGTCCTGGGAGCGAACGGCAACGGATATCGTCATCGCGTTGCACCGAACGCCGAAACTGCGGTTCCTGTTGTCGTTTGCGCATCTCGTTATCCCGCTCGGGCTGGAAGGAGTGCTCTACGTCGAGGGAGGCTACGAAGGCCGTAGCACGGCCCGACTCTGGTATTGCCCGGACAAGATCGAGGGGGATCTTTCATCCGAGTCCCGTGGCACCATGACTGGCTTCGGCTCGGCGCTGGCCTCGGCACTTGCTGCTCAGCTGATCAAGCAGTCCGACTCTTCGCCAGACGCGGTCCAGACACTTGGCCAAGGGATCTGCATCGGAATGAAAGCGGGCCGGAGGCTGTTCGAACTCGGCTTTGGGGTCTGCAAGAAAGACGTCAAGATTCCAGCGCCCTTGTACCCTGGGAAGGAGATCTTCGACCCAGCCGAAGTCCGGGATTTTCGCATCGACAGTGTCGATCTGACTCCCTATCCCCGGCGCATGGAGCCGACGACACTGTCGGCAATTCCGGGCGGGCAACAAGGGAGAGCCGTCGCCGCCCGCTACGAGCGCGACCTGGCCGACTTTCGCTCCTGGCGCATTCTCGATTCCAAGCGGGCATGCCCGAACGCCCAACTGGCCGCACGGTTGGTCCGCGAGGGGGTCGACAAGGTCTTACCGTATGTTCCAGTCGCACGCTTTGGCGGCCTGGAACTGATTGATCGGCAGGAGATTGAGAGCTATCGCACGATTCGCAATCTCATCCGAGAGTTCCTCAAGACCAAGAAACCGGAACGACCCCTCTGCCTGGCGGTGTTTGGGGCGCCGGGCTCCGGCAAGTCCTTCGGCGTCGTCCAGGTCGCTAAGGCGCTTTCGAGAGCGAACCCCGAAGCCGGCGAGATCGAGAAATTCGAGTTCAATGTCTCCCAGTGGCAATCCCCAACCGACCTGGCCCACGCCCTGCACCATGTCCGCGATTCCGCACTCCGGGGCAACGTGCCGCTGGTGTTCTTTGACGAATTCGATTGTGCGTCCACGGGCGAATTGTCCTGGCTGAAGTTCTTTCTGGCGCCGATGCAGGATGGCGTCTTCAACGACGGCGCCTTCACCCACGTGATCGGCCGAGCCATCTTCGTTTTCGCGGGCGGGACCAGCACCGCGTATGCCCAGTTTCAGGCGAAGGCGCTGTCGGGCGACGACAAGATGACGGTGGCCAAGGCGCCCGACTTCCTGAGTCGTCTTCGGGGGTACATCGACGTCCAGTCCATTGGCAACCCGGTTGGCGTCCAGATGATCCGGCGGGCCTTGCTCTTGCGCTCATTCCTGACGCGAAAGCGGCAGCATCTCATCGATCCCAAAACCGGCGCGGCTCGTGTCCAGGGATCGGTCGTCCGCGCGTTGCTCAACGTTTCCCGGTATCGGCATGGGGTCCGGTCGATCGAGGCGATTCTCGACATGAGCCGCATCGCCGGCTACACGGAATTCTCAACCTCGCTACTGCCGCCTGTGGAACAGCTCGATCTTCACGTCCCAGCCGCTGAATTCCAAGCGCTGGTAAGCCTGTCGCTTGATCTTGGCGAGCACCTGGACACGATCGCCCGCCTGGCCCATGAATCATTTGTCGAGTCACAAGAAGGCAAACGCGATCCGAAACATCCTTCCATGGCCCCGTGGGAAGCGCTCTCGTCCCTGTACAAGAATTCCAATCGGGAGCAGGCTGCGCACATTCCCGTTAAGTTAGCGGCGATTGGCTGCGATTGGCGGACGGCCGACGTTCCGGCGCTTTACGCGTTCACCGAAGAGGAAGTGGAAAAAATGGCGATGCTCGAGCACGACCGCTGGATGGAGGAACGTCGTCCGACGCAGCGCGCTCACCACAGCATGGTGCCGTGGACGCAACTCAGTGAAGACGACAAGAACAAGGACCGCGAATCCGTGCGAATTCTCCCCGCGCAGCTCAACGCGGTCGGCTTGGAAGTATATCGGTTGGAATAAATCGGTCGAATGCGGGCGGACATCGGGCCGGTATTGCCGTTCCCTGAACTCGACTCGATCTGACCCAACGGAATCACCTCGACCGGGTGCATTGAAATACGGTGACCACTGTAATCGAAGCATCGTTGCCATTAAGCCCATGACCGTCTCGCGATTCGACGGGCATCGCCGTGTGCGCGGGTCACCCGATGGCCTCCCGAGCGATAGTGAAGCGTGCGGAAAACGACCGAGGTCCAACATCTTCCCGCCGAGTTCAGTGAGGGCGATGTGCACCACTTGCCTTTCGCTGCCGATACGTTTGACGTGGCGATCTCTGAATGCACGATCTGTCTATTGAACAAAGCGGCCGCGCTCCAGGAGATAGCGCGAGTCGTCGAACCAGGCGGCTACGTTAGTTTCCATGACCTCTGCTGGCAGGAAACCACCCCGGAGTCCTTGAGGCGTCGCCGCGGCGAGATCGAAGACGACTATGCCGAGACCCTCGACGGCTGGAAGCGGTTGGCGGAACAGCCCGGGCTCGTGGATGTCGTGGCCGTGGCAAAGCCGGACCTAATTCCGCAATGGGCGAAGGATTTTAAGAGGCAGCTCGGTATTCGCGGCCAGTTGGCGGCGTATTGGCACATGCGCAAACGCTGGGGCTTCCGGGGCTTGCGGACGATCCAGGAATCCGAAACCATCTTCCGGAGCGCGCACACGGGGTATGCTCTCATCGTCGGCCGGAAGCCGAAATCGACCGGTCAGCGTTCCAGGGCTCAAACGACGTAGAACTTTTGCTGAGTTTGCGCCCCGAGGGCGGAGCCAGGAGGCATGCCGGGTGATGGTCGAGCGGGGCGTCCGTGCCCCTTAGGTACGCGCGATCAGAACGGCAGGTCCATTTCTGCATCCGCGGCGAGTTGTTCCGGACTGGGCCAGTCCGGAACCGGAGCGCCCGCCATGGGGTGCTCCAGGTGTCCATCGTCGATGAGGCCGCGTAGCGCTTCGATGTGCTTGCAGCGACCCGTACGCGCGAAGCCCTTGCAATCGCAGAGATGATCTTGACCGTTACGGTGGACCAAGACGCCATAGCAGCGATCGGCGTCGGGTCCCTCGTCGGCGATCGCATCGGGATGGCGGTGCAACCGGAACGCCCGCCCGTCAATGCCGGTGGGGATTTCTTCGACGGCATAGACATCGCGGGTCCGCCATGCGCGTTTGCGTTCGCTCCACTTGGACAGCAAGAACAGAATGGGGAGCGGGGTTCCGTTGTCTTTGAGCGATGCGACGATCGCGCGCTGGACTGGCTCGCCGCCTTCGACTCGATCGGTCTGGATAACGCTGGCAGACGGGGCAGGATCAGATAGACTGGCCATGACCTCGACCTCCTAGGTAGGATCTCGCCACCGTCCAGATGCGCCGCGAGTTGCTCGATCTGGCTCGCTCCCTCGCGGTGCGCCGGCGCCTGATGGAATCAATGAGTGATTTCGGCGATAACGACTCGAGACTTGGAATGCCCGAATCCATCGACCGCGATTTTGATCGCAGGGCTCGGCTGCACGAGGCGGTTGAGCAGTTGCCCACCGATCTTCGAGAAGTATTCGGTCGGACCCTGTATCATGGCTGGACGCAAATTGAAATTGCCGAATTGCTCCAAATCAGCGATCGTCAAGTACGTCGAATTTGGGCCCAAGCGTGCCGACGGCTGAATTCCGAACTGAACGGAGATCTCCCCGAGCTAAAAGAGGTCCAGGCGTAATGGCTCCCCTCGCCATGCGCCGCAACCGAACTATCCCCACGGGTCCTTCTCATGACGAGGGACAACGAACGGTTGGACGAACTGCAAGATCATTGGCTCGCGGCGGCCGAGGCTGGACGTCCGGCGACTGCCGCCGAGCTATGCGCGGATTGTCCGGAACTGATTCCGGCGCTTGAAGAACGGCTCGTCGTATTGCGGCGATTTCACCAAATCGCCTCCGAGGATCGGCAAGCCGATACGCCAAATCGTTCTGCTACCTCGGAAGCCGCGCGCTCGCCGGCGATCGCTCGCGCAGGCGAGAGCCGCCACCCACCGTCCACTGCCAATCCCAAAAGCGTCACCGGCTCATTCGAAAACATCCTTTCTGCCTGTGAAGCGTTCGCCGCATACTGGTCAACGGCGTCACGGCCGCTGATTCAGGATGCGCTTGCCAGAGTCGGGGTCGAGGAACGTCCTCCCCTCCTGCGGAACCTACTTGGCATTGAATTGGACCGCCGGCGTAGCGCCGGCGAGCAACCCCACCTGAACGAATATATCTCGCTGTTCCCGGAGTACGCCAGCGTCATCCGTGAAGTGTTCCTGGACATGTCGTCCCTGTCAATGGCGGGCGGCGAAACAGATCATCGTCAAACGCCCGCCAAAAAGCTGCCCCTTGTCCAACGACTCGGCAATTACCGGCTCGTGCGCGAACTCGGTCGTGGCGGCATGGGCGTGGTGTACGAGGCGGTTCATGCGGGACGTGGCACGCGGGTCGCGCTCAAGACGCTGCCGTCGGTGGATGGCGCGTCGCTGTCACGATTCAAGCGTGAGTTTCGGACACTCGTCGATTTCAACCATCCGAACCTAATCGGGCTGCACACGCTCGAGGCGGATGGGAACCACTGGTTCTTCACCATGGATCTGGTGGAGGGCACCGACTTTCTCAGCTATGTGCGACCGCGATCGTTGGACGAGTCGCGGTTGCGAGCGGCACTCGCGCAACTCGTCACCGGAGTCATGGCTCTGCACGCCCGGCACGTCGTCCATCGCGATCTCAAGCCGTCCAATGTCATGGTGGGGTATGAAGGCCGGGTGGTGCTGCTCGACTTCGGCCTCGTCACGGAGTTGGACAAGCCGGGTCAATCGCGAAGTCTCGAACGAATCGCCGGAACGCCTCGGTACATGGCGCCGGAGCAAGCGGCGGCTTCCATGGCGACACTGGCCGCAGACTGGTATGCCGTCGGGGTGATGCTCTATGAGGCATTGTCGGGCAAATCGCCGTTCTCGGGGCCGCTCTGGCAAATCGTCCACGACAAGCAAACCCGCGACGCGCCGCCGTTGCCGACCTCGGCGGAGATTCCCGCGGATTTGGCCGAATTGTGCATGCGCCTGCTAGCCCGTGATCCGCGCAATCGGCCGAATGCACTCGCGATTGCCAGAGCCGTCTCGGCGGTTTCCATACCTGCGCCGTCCACGGTGGACGGGGGTCAACAGGAACTCGTTGGCCGCACCACGCAGCTTGCGGCCCTGATGGATTCGTACCGCAATGTGCAAAAGAGCGGCGAACCGGCGACGGTCTTCATCAGCGGCCGATCGGGCGAAGGAAAAACGGCTCTGGCGGATCAATTCCTTGCGCAACTCCGCAAGGACGGTCGATCGGTGGTCATGTCGGGCCGTTGCTACGACCGCGAGTCGGTCCCGTTCAAGGCCCTGGATTCGCTGATCGACGCGCTGGGAAGTTACCTGCGATCTCTGCCTGAGACGGAAGCCGCCTTGCTGATGCCCGACGACATCGGTTTGTTGGCCCAGGTGTTTCCGGTGCTGCAGCGAGTCGAAGTGGTCGCACAGGCAACAGATACTCGGCTCGCGAGTTTGGATGAGCAGCAGGTGCGACAGCGAGCGTTTCGAGCACTTCGGTCGTTGCTCGGGCGGATCAGCCGGCGATCGCCGATTGTCTGGTTCGTCGACGATTTGCAGTGGGGCGATGCCGACAGCGCCACAGCACTATTCGAAGTGTTGCGGCCGACCGAAGCACCGCCGCTCTTGTTCATCGGCACCTACCGGAGTGACGAAACCGCCGGCAGCGCATTCTTGCAAATGTGGAAGGAGCTCGGCCGCAAGAACGTCATCCAGTTCTCCGACGTCGAGGTGAAGGTCGGGCCGCTGAGCCCGGACGAATGCGCCGAGCTGGCGGTCGGGCTGCTCGGCCGGGACACCGAGGCCATCCGCCGGCGGGCGCGCAGTTCGCCGAGGATACACGCGGCAACCCGTTCCTGCTGACCGAGCTGATCGGGTGCTTCGACCCGGACACCGACTCGTTCGCCCCGATGCCCCTGCACGAGGTGATCGCACAAAAGCTCGGGCGCCTGCCGGCCGAGGCCGGGCCGTTGCTCGACGTGGTGGCCGTTTCCGGTCAGGCGCTGGCCCTGGACGAGGCAGCGCGGGCGGCCGGACAGGCGGAGTCGCCGGTCGCAGCCGTCAGCCGGATGCGGAACGAGCGCCTGGTGCGCCTGATCGGATCCGAGGACAGCCCCCTCATCGACACGTACCACGATCGGGTGCGGGAGACGGTGCTAGGGCGGATGGATGACAGGCACAGCAAGACGCTGCACGGGGCGCTGGCCGAGGTGATTGAGACACAGGTCGGCGGCCTTTCGCCGGAACGCATGGCGGCGCTCGAAACGAGCCCGGACAGCCGCGGCGACGCCAACCAGGCAATTCCCCGAGTTTACGACCTGGCATACCATTTTGACGCCGCCGGCGAGACGAAAAAAGCGTGGATGTACTCCCTGCTCGCGGCAGAACAGGCCCGGCGACAGTCGGCGCTGGAAGTGGCGGTGAATAATTTCGCAGCCGCGAAACGGAACTCCGTCGAAGTGTCGAATGCGGTTCGCTACAGAATTGCCGCCGGAGCAGGCGAGGCGCTGATGCTCCTCGGGCGTGACGAGGAGTCAGCCGTTGAACTGACGGACGCAACCGACCTGCTGGACGACGAAGAGTATAGGAGTGGGATCGACTGCCTGCAGGGCCAGCTTTGCTTGAAGCAAGGAAATCTCAATGGCGCAGTCATTCATCTTGAGCGTGGACTGCGTCGTTTGCAAGTTTGGGTACCCGGAACGTTATTCGGAATCATGCGGGCGCTCTGCGCGAGACCATGATTCAATGGATCCATAGCGTCTTGCCATTCTTCGTCCGGCGGCGCGAGCCCACTGGTCAGAGTAACCTGGTCGTGCGTCTCTTGGCCGAGGTCTTTCACCCGTTTTGCTTCCAGGACACTGCCAGAATGTTGTGGGCGCATCTGGCTGGCCTGAATCGGGCTCAGCAACTTCCTGCTTCGCCTCTACTGGCCAGAAGTCTTTCCATCCACGGAATGATGATGTCGATGCTCGGCTGGCAGTCGCGCGGCAAGCGCTTTGGCGACTATGCCGTCACAATCGCTCGCGACTTCGACGACATTTGGGCTCAAGGCAACAGCTGCAGTTACACGGGGATCGGCGACTACGCCGGTGCGCGCTTTGAAAACGGACTCTCGCAGTTGACCCAGGCGATCCGCTTGTTCGAGTCGGCCGGCGATCAATGGGAGGTTCACATTACACGCTTCCACAAAGGCTGCTGCCACTTCGGCCTGGGCGACCTGGCCGACGCGGTCGCGGAGGCAAAATGGGTCTTCGAGTCGAGCGCTCGACTCGGCGACTCGCGGACCATGTGCTCGAGTTGGCTGTGGGCCAGGGCAACTCGCGGGGACATCCCGTTCGACCAACTCAAGAGTTGCATCCCCTGCCGTCCAGACGATGTGATGTCGAGCGTCCACGCAATCCTTGCCGAAGGGTACTGGAACTCATTCCACGAGCGATCCAGGGAAGCACTCGAGTGCTACGAACGCGCTGCCGACACGGTCTGGAAGACACGTTGTGTGAACTCGCACATGATTCTCGTGCTGCCGATGCTGGTCCAGGGATTGCGCCTTCGGGCCGACGCAGTCGAGGCCGAGAACCCGAGGCAGGCTCGGCGACTACGAAATCGTGCTCGTAAGCGGTCCAGGCTCGCGACCCGGCTGACTTGGCTCTTCCCAGCCGCCTACCCATTGGCCCTTCGGGAACGGGCCCTGATCCTCGACGCCTGCGGGAGGACCCGGAAGGCGCTCAAACTCGCTGACAAGAGCTGCCGGGTCGCTGAAGCACAAAAGGCAAAGTACGAACATGCTCAATCACTGCTCGTTCGTGGCCGACTGGCCAAGAAACTGGGACGGCGCGAAGCCGATGAGCAACTACACACCGCCGAGGCGGCAATCGAGGAAATCGAAGCGCCGGTGCGAGCAATCGTAGCGGCAGGACTAGCGATTCAATCGAGGTCGTATCGGTCAGCGCGGAACATCGATCAATGGCGCTCGGGCTCGACGCATATGCACGAACAAGACGAATTGGACCGGCTTGTCGATCAATGGCAATCGGCTGCTGCTTTGGGGGAGGCGATCGCACCTGAAGAACTGTGCGCCGACCGGCCGGAGTTGTTGGCGTCGCTGGAAGAACGCATCGAGGTGCTGCGAAAGTTCGGCCAACTGGCCGCGAGTCGGACCGGCTCTTCTCCATCGAACCGAAACGACCGTGATGCCACAGGTGATTACGAGCCGGTCGACGTTGACTCGGGTTCCAACCGCAGCTCATTCGACAGTGTTCTATCCACGTGTTCGGCATTTGCCGAGGAATGGCAACACGGGTCAAATCCCTCCATTCGCAACTACCTTGATCGGGTCGCCCCGGATTCGCGGCCGCCGCTCTTGCGCAATCTGCTGGCCATCGAATTGGAGCACCGCCGCGAACGCGGGGAACAGCCGACTCTCGATGAGTACCTGGCGCAGTTCCCCGAATTTGCGCCCTTGGTCCGGGGTCTCTTCTTGGAGGTCTCGTCCGTTTCGATCGCGGCCGGTGGCGATACGCCGGGCGGACCGGCTCCCGCATTGCCAGCGCCGGCGGCCAGCCGGATCGCCGACTATCAACTCGTACGCGAACTCGGTCGCGGCGGTATGGGCATCGTATTCGAGGCGATTCACTCGCAGCGTGGCACACGCGTCGCTCTGAAAACCTTACCTGCCGTCGATGGGCCCGCGCTACACCGCTTTAAGCGCGAATTCCGCTCGATGGCCGAGTTCAATCATCCCAATTTGATTGGACTGCACACGCTCGAATCGGACGGTTGTCATTGGTTTTTCACGATGGACCTCGTCGAAGGAACCGATTTTCTTCGCTTTGTGCGGCCGGGCCAAGAACTGAATGAAGGACGATTGCGCTTGGCCTTGGGGCAGCTCATCACCGGCGTGATGGCGCTGCATGCGCGACACGTCGTCCATCGCGACTTGAAGCCCTCGAACGTGATCGTGTCGCACGAGGGGCGGGTAATCCTGCTGGATTTCGGATTGGTTGCGGAACTCGATACGCCGACGGTCTCCCGTAGCCTGGACAAGGTTGCGGGCACACCACGCTACATGGCCCCGGAACAAGCGGCCGGGGAGCACATCACGCCGGCCGCAGACTGGTACGCCGTTGGCGTCATGCTCTACGAGGCCCTCTGCGGCAAGTCGCCTTTCGCTGGACGAATGTGGCGGATTCTTCAAGACAAACAAACACACGATGCGCCGCCGCTTCCGGATCGCGCCGAGATCCCGAAGGACCTGGCAGAATTGAGCATGCGACTGCTGGCGCGCGACCCGGCACTGAGACCCAATCCCCTCGAAATCGCTCGCCTCGTTTCCACCTCGGCACCGAATGCGTCGCCGGCGGCCGGTGGTGCGAGCCACGCGCTCGTCGGACGCGAACAGCAACTGTCGGTCCTGCGCGATGTGGCGCGGAGATTTGAGCGCGATCGCGAGCCGGTGACCGTGTTCATCAGCGGACGATCGGGCGAAGGAAAAACCGCACTCGCGGACCACTTCTTATCGTCGTTGCGTGAAGATGGGCGACTGGCGATCATGTCCGGCCGCTGTTACGATCGGGAATCGGTGCCATTTAAGGCGCTCGACAGTCTCATCGATGCCTTGACGAGCCATCTGCGCGGACTGCCGGAAAAAGACGCGGCGCTAGTCATTCCGGACGATGTCCGCATCCTGGCCCAGGTGTTCCCGGTTCTTCAGCGGGTGGGCGTCATTGCCGAGTCCGGGCTCGACCGGGTGACCGGCCTCGACGAGCAGCAGGTGCGGCAGCGGGCGTTCCGGGCGCTGCGTGCGTTGCTCGACCGGCTGAGCCGCCGGACGCCGATCGTGTGGTTCGTCGACGACTTGCAGTGGGGCGACGCGGACAGCGCCACCGCCCTGTTCGAGGTGCTCCGGCCGCCGGAGGCCCCGGCCCTGCTGTTCGTCGGCACTTACCGGAGCGACGAGCAGGCCGGCAGTGCGTTCCTCCGCTCCTGGAAGGACCTCCAGGCCAAGAACGACGTGCAGTTCTCCGACACCGAGGTCCGGGTCGGCCCCCTCGGCGAGGCCGATTGCGTCCAACTGGCAATCGACCTTCTGGGCAGGGACACGGACGCGATCCGCCGGCGGGCCGCCGAGTTCGCCCGCGAAACTGGCGGCAACGCGTTCTTGCTCACCGAACTCATTGGCTGCTTCGACCCGGACACCGACTCGTTCGAGCCGGTCCCGCTCGATGAGGTGATCCGCCGGAAACTGGGTCGGCTGCCGGCCGAGGCGGGGCCGCTCCTCGACGTGGTCGCCGTGTCCGGGCAGGCGCTGTCGCTTGACGAGGCCGCGCGCACGGCGGATTATGCCGAATCAGCGGTCGCGACGGTCACCCGGATGCGGAACGAGCGCCTGGTCCGGCTGGTCGGTCCCGACGAGAGTCCGCTGGTTGACACCTACCACGACCGGGTCCGGGAGACCGTCCTCCGGCACATGGACGAAGGGAAGTGCCAGGCTCTGCACGCGACTCTGGCCCAGGTCATCGAGGTCGATGCGGGGGGCGGACCGGAATCGGTTGACGCCTTGGTCGACCAACCGGGTGACCCTGGGACGAAGGCACTCCCCCGCGTGTACGACCTCGCCTACCACTTTGACGCGGCGGGCGATCGGAAGAAGGGCTGTGTTTACGCGCTCCTGGCGGCCGAACAGGCGCGGCGGCAGTCGGCACTCGAGGTGGCGATCGCCAACTTCGAAGTCGCCGACCGAAACGCGGAGGGCGCCTCCGACGCCGCCCGGCTGCGCATCGCCCAGGGGTTCGGCGAGGCGTTGATGCAGGCCGGCAAGTACGCCGAGGCCGAAACCCGGCTCCAGGCAATCGTGGACCGGGTCGAAGATCCGGTCCGCAAGGCGGAGATCGAATTGTTGCTGGGCCGGGTCGCATTCTACCAGGGCGGGATGGCGGCGAGCGCCGCCGTCCTGGAACGAGGTTTGCGGCGACTCGGCTACTGGGTGCCACGGACGCTCTTCGGATTCGGGGTCGGGATCGTGCGCGAGACGGTCGTTCAGGGCCTGCACACGCTGTTGCCGTTCTTCCTGCACCGCAAGGAGCCAACCCGCGAACGGGTGCTCGCGGTCGAATTCCTGCTCCGAATGTCCGAGTCGTACATCTTCCAGAGCACGATCAAGCTGCTTTGGGACCACCTCGCCAACCTGAACCGGGCCGAACAGCTCCCCAACTCGTCAGCCCTTTCGAAGACGTACGCGGCGCACACGTGCATTATCGCGATGCTCGGCTGGTCGTCGCGGGGCTCGCGGTACGGGGCCCGGGCCACGGCGTTGGCCCACGACTTTGACGATGTCCTGGGCCAGGGGCTGGCCCACTACTTCTACGGCATCGGCCTGTACGCGGCGGCGATCTACGAGAAGGGGTTGGCCGAGCTGACCGAGTCGATTCAGTCGCTCGGTAAAGCCGGCGACCCGTATGGCGTGCACCTTGCCCACTTCCACAAGGGGTGCTGCCACCTGGGACTCGGCCAGCTCGCCGACGCGGTGGCCGAGGCCCGATTGACGTTCACGTCCGCTGCGAGGATCGGCGACTCGCGGACCATGTGTTCGAGCTGGCTCTGGGCCCGGGCGACCGGCGGGAACTTTCCGTTCGACCGGCTCAAGGGCCTGATCCCGTGCCGGCCCGACGACGTCATGTCGACGGTTCACGCGATCCTCGCGGAGGGGTACTGGCACTCGTTCCACGGCCGCACCAAGGAAGCCCTCGAGTGCTACGAGCGCGCCGCCGACATGGCCTGGTCGTCCCGGTGCATCAACTCACACACGATCCTGGTGCTTCCAATGCTGGTTTCCGGCCTCCGGGTGCGTGCGAACGCGCGAGAGCAAAACGATCCGAGGGAGGCCCGCAGGCTCCGCAACCACGCCCGCACGCGCGCCCGGCTCGCCACCCGGCTCACCTGGCTGTTCCCTGCAGCTTACCCGCTGGCACTGCGTGAGCGGAGCTTGATCCTGGATGCCGTCGGCAAGACCCGGAAGGCGCTCAAGCTCGCGGAAAAGAGCTGCCGCGTGGCCGAAGCGCAGAATGCCAAATACGAGCACGCCCAGTCGCTTCTCGTCCGCGGCCGACTCGCCAAGAAGCTCGGTCGACCCGAGGCCGACCAACAAATTCGGGACGCGGAGACGGCGATCGAGGAGATGGAACGCCCCGTGCGGGAGGCGGCGACGGTGACGTAACCCGATTGACACCCGGAGAGAGCCCATGCCCATTGAAACGAAGCGTGTCATAGGCCGCCGAAACGTACGCTACGAATCGCTCGACGAGTTCCTTGGCGAGGCCGAGCGGATGGCGAATTCGGACGTCACCTTGTTGGGTAACTGGTCGCTCGGCCAGATTTTTCGGCATCTGGCGTACGCGATCACCGGCTCGGCGTGTGGTTTTACCTGGCGGATGCCGCTGCCGGCGATCTGGGTGACGCGACTGATCGTCAAAAAGAACCTGCTGGCGAACGGCATCAAACCCGGCTTCCGGTTCTTTGGCTTTCGCCGGGCCGACGTGGTCTGGCCCGGCGAGACGACGACGGCAGAAGGCCTGGCTCTACTCCGCGAAGCGATCACGCGGTTCAAGCAGGAACCAACGCGTCACCCTCACCCGATCCTCGGCCGGATGAGGGCCGACGAGTGGGACCAGTTCCACCTGCGCCACGCGGAGCTGCATATGAGCTTTGTGGTGCCGAAGAGCTGAGACTTGTTACTTCGGACTCCTTCGCCCCTATTTCCGGGGGCTTACAAAATCCGCACGCCGCCCACTACTAGCCCGTCCGTACCAATGCTAAAGTCCCCACCCAGCACCTGCACCTCGAAACCGCTTTGACCGCCAGTGCCTACGCTGGCTTGGATCGTAATCCCGTTGCCCCCGAACAGATTCCCAGTCATCGACACGTTCGGTATAGGCACAAATACTCCCGGCGATACTTCCACCTGTTGGTATGTTACGCTTACGTGGAAGTCCCCCGGAACGGCTCCCAATACGTACATCCAATAGATGATTCCGTAGGTCTGTCCACGCATCCCTGGGATATCCCGCAGAATATCGGCGGGAAGACGTGCAAGTACGTTACCATCGGCGCGATAGTATTCGAACCCGGTCCAATCCCGAAGTACTCTTGAAGAGTACCGCCCGCATCGTGGAATATCCCGTGGTAGCGAAGTACCTCGCTGCCCATCGGGTTAAGGTTGACATTGCCAGGCCCCACGATTCCCCCTGTCGGATCCAACAGGGCTCCGAACACTGGATCGATGCCAAATACGTCCCCCAGCACCTTCCCAAACCGTAGCTGGATCGTAGAAGCCATATGTGCCCAGCCAGCGTCGTAGAGGTCCTCGGGTCTTTCGTTATCGTTACGTGTCCCCAGCACGTCGAGGAAATGCATGTACTCAGCCGTGATCTCTTCGACGGGGCGCTGACGCTGGTAGGCGATCTTGCGGAGGAGTGCGGCACTCGCATGCTGGGGATCCCGATACAGATCGAACATTGCCTTCCGGAGATCGTCGTTGTCTGCCCCCGCGAACGACGTCCCGACCATTGCCCGCATGTAGCTGTCCTGGAACACGAAATTGGCATTTCGCACAGCGCACGGGTTCGCATCGGCCCCTCCAATGAATGTGTAGGCGGCGTCCGAGCCAATCTTTGCGACTAGCAGTCCGTGCTCGAAGTGTTGCGCGTACGTTTCCAGATTGACCTCGGTGTCCCCTGTCGGCATCCCGAGTCGGCCTGCGGGGCCGAGGAGTGCTCGGTACTGGGTACTAATCGCCCCGTACAAGACAAAGGCACCGGTCGATGGCCACCAATAAATTGAACCACCCTCGAAGTACCGGACTCGGCCGCCGTTCACGGTCTGCAATTCATCGCTCGACGCCGTCCCTAAGATGCCTCGAGGGCCATTCGCATCCAAGTACCTTTTGCTGATGGCCGTGCCGAGGTCCCAAGTGTAGGTGTAATCGGTCGCTTGATTCCACTGAATCCATTTCTGGTTCTGGAACGACTGTTGATACGCGGGAATGCCCGTTAGCCAGAACCCTGGGACATTTTGGATATTCGCTGGCGGCTGCACGTATCCCGTTACTTCGGGATCTGATGTGGGTAGACCGTAGTCCTGGCCCTGCTGCTTGAGACGCTGGTAGGTCTTCCAGATCGCCCCATCCACTTCAAACGTTCCGAACGATGAGCTAAAGATCGCGCCGTTCTCGAAGTAACAGACTTGCCCGCCAAGTACGTCTTGCAGGTCGCTGATCGGGCTTCCGAGTGGTCCATGCGATCCGGCACATGCGAACCATTTCCGTTCTATGGGCGGCAAGGTGCCAGTGATTGCCCCCGAGGCCGTCGAACTCATGGTGACGAGAACGGCCTCCGCGTTCATGAAGCTTGCCATCTGCGCCAGCACCTGTCCGGCACGGGCCGGGCTGAACCAGTTCATGTCGGACAGCACTCGGCCTGCGTCCTGGGGCGTGAACAACATCAAGATTCGGGCCGCGTCTGCGGGACCGATCCCGACCGGGCCAGCGAGAGCCGGATTCATGTAGGCGAGGACCTCGGATTCGCCGGCCCAGTCCCACGTCTGGATGATCGCCGCGGCCGTGTGCGGGTCCATCTGGACCAGGACCTGGTCGAAGCTCTGGACGTTGTCGTACCCCTGCAGCACCTGCCGGGCACGGGTCGGGCTGAACCAGTTCATGTCGGACAAGATGCGCGCGGCGTCGGCCGGGGCGTACGTCTGGAGGATGCGGGCCGCCAAGAGCGGCGTCAGGCCGGCCACCCCGCTCATTCCCGGGTGCATGTAGGCGAACACCTCGGACTGGCCGGCCCAGTCCCACGTCTGGATGATCGCCGCGGCCGTGTGCGGGTCCATCTGGACCAGGACCTGGTCGAAGCTCTGGACATTGTCGTACCCCTGCAGCACCTGCCGGGCCCGAACTGGGTTGAACCAGTTCGTGTCCGACAAGATGCGGGCCGCGTCGGCCGGGGCGTACGTCTGGAGGATGCGGGCCGCCAAGAGCGGCGTCAGGCCGGCCACCCCGCTCATTCCCGGGTGCATGTAGGCGAACACCTCGGACTGGCCGGCCCAGTCCCACGTCTGGATGATCGCCGCCGCCGTGTGCGGGTCCATCTGGACCAGGACCTGGTCGAAGCTCTGGACGTTGTCGTACCCCTGCAGCACCTGCCGGGCCCGAACTGGGTTGAACCAGTTCATGTCGGACAAGATGCGGGCGGCGTCGGCCGGGGCGTACGTCTGGAGGATGCGGGCCGCCAAGAGCGGCGTCAGGCCGGCCACCCCGCTCATTCCCGGGTGCATGTAGGCGAACACCTCGGACTGGCCGGCCCAGTCCCACGTCTGGATGATCGCCGCGGCCGTGTGCGGGTCCATCTGGACCAGGACCAGGTCGAAGCTCTGGACATTGTCGTACCCCTGCAGCACCTGCCGGGCCCGAACTGGGTTGAACCAGTTCGTGTCCGACAAGATGCGGGCCGCGTCGGCCGGGGCGTACGTCTGGAGGATGCGGGCCGCCAAGAGCGGCGTCAGGCCGGCCACCCCGCTCATTCCCGGGTGCATGTAGGCGAACACCTCGGACTGGCCGGCCCAGTCCCACGTCTGGATGATCGCCGCCGCCGTGTGCGGGTCCATCTGGACCAGGACCAGGTCGAAGCTCTGGACATTGTCGTACCCCTGCAGCACCTGCCGGGCCCGAACTGGGTTGAACCAGTTCGTGTCCGACAAGATGCGGGCCGCGTCGGCCGCCGGGTACAGTTTCAGAATCGACGCGGCCGCAGCCGGGGTCATGGCCGCGAACTTGATCGCCAGTCCGTTGGCATCGCCCGCGTCGACCCGGTTCGTGCCGCCTCCGGCGTTCAATACCCGGTCGGCCAGGTCTCCTTCCAGGGTGTTGTTCCCGGCGCCGCCGGTCAGGCTGTCAATCCCCCCGCCGCCGTACAGGAAGTCGTCCCCCACCCCGCCGTCCAACCGGTCATACCCGGCCCCGCCCCAGATGCTGTCGTTGCCGGTCCCGCCGGACAACTTGTCATTACCGTCGCCGCCCGTGATCGAGTCATTTCCGGCCCCTCCCGAGACTTTGTCATTCCCGGCTCCGCCATCGAGGGACGCAGGTGCCGTAACCGTACCGGCAATCGTGATTGAGTCGTTCCCATCGAGCCCGAGAATCTGGATGCGCCGGACCTGGCCGGCCGGGATCGACTTGAAGTTTCCCGCCGATGTGTGGATCGTCTGGCCAGCAACCGAGATCAGACC
This sequence comes from uncultured Gemmataceae bacterium, assembly GCA_963773845.1. Classification (GTDB taxonomy): domain Bacteria; phylum Planctomycetota; class Planctomycetia; order Gemmatales; family Gemmataceae; genus SIAJ01. The sequence continues at coordinate 12,627 of CAVZCU010000004.1, read as the reverse complement.
CTTCGACTGTCTGACCGTGATTTGGTCCGACAGGGTGGTTCCGGTAATCCGCAGCAGCCCGTCATCGAAGCTGGCGGTCAAGGCGCTGGCCATGAGTTCTCTGCCTTCCAGAGATTCCACCACCAACCGTGCCTTTTTGGTCGCCTTCTTCATGACCGCCTCGGGTTCGTTTGTGATCGGGTCGAGCCGATTTAGCCAACAAGCGAGCCGCGGGCCCTGTTGCGGACCGGAATTGGTCAGATTCGGCAATGACAGATTGTCGGACGAGCCGAAATGATGCACTCAGCCGCCATAACCTCTTGTGCAATTTGCTGTTGAGGTGACACACGTTCCGCGTGTGTAAAACACTCCTTCTAACCGTTCGCCGTTGCGTTTGCCAGTACCGGAGGCGCGATCGGCTTCTCTGCAAGCGTCGCCCAAACGCTGAGGCCGAGGCCCCGAATTGCGCAGACGATCGTTAGCCCGAAGAACAGCCCGAAGACAATGTGTAGCGAGACCAAGAGCAGATAGACGGCTCCTACCGCCAGGCCGAAGGCGATCTGGCCGCGGACGCTCGACGGCGTCGTCGCCGGGTCGGGGAGCATGAAGAATGTGTATATGATCGCCGCCGGGCCGGTCGCTGCCGCCAGCATCGGGATCACCGACGTCTGGTGGATCAGGCCGCGCACAGCGCCTGGACGACGAAGCCGGCCAGGAACGCGAAGATCACCGGCAACCGCTTCGTGTAATGGCCGTTCAGAAATAGGCCGATGCCCGCAATCAGGATTGGAACGAGCCAGTCGCCGAGCGGGCCGGTCTCCTCGGCGAACTGCCAGGGCATGGTGAGGCCCACCGACGGAAATAGCAGCAGTGTGACCGTGATCGCAAAATTTGAGGGGTTGAAGAAATGCCGGGTGCCATTGCCATAGGGCACTCGGAAGACGGCCTTGGAGCCGATGGCCACGGCCGACGCGAACGCCACGACCCAGAGGCGATCGTTGTAATAGAGAAGCATCGTGACCGCAAGCGCGCTGATGTGAGCGGACAACAGAAAGTCGACGAAATGGCGAACACCGCCCAGGAATCGCGGCCGGCGGCCGGTGCTCCACGCTTCGACGACCTCGAGCAGCAACTGCACGCTGTAGGCGGTGGCCAGTGCCACCAGCGGCTGGGCGTACGACTGCTCGAAGCCGAGATAGAAATGCCCCAGGAGCGTGATCACCGTGATGCCGATCGAGAATCGACGCAGCGCCGCCAGGTGCCCGGGCGTGTAGCGCGGCCCGCCGGGAGGGTTCGCTAGGTTCATGGCCGACCTCCCGTTGTCGCGCTGGCAGCGCTGCCGAGCACGACGGTGTGCCAGCCCGGTGGCAATTCGGTCGTGTAGTCGCGAATCTGTCCGTCGCTGCCGCGCCAGCGAACGTCGACTCGAACCGTGGCGGATTTGTCGATCTCGCCGAGGCCAAAGTGGATCTCCGGCGATTTCTTCCCCGAGTGGCCGGTCCCGCCGTCCACCTGCGCGACCATCACGCGGCCATCGGGCAAGTGCACTTTGGCCGTGGCGCCAATCGCCGCCCGCGAGGGCAATCGCAATCGGTGGCGACCCGGATGCACGGTGGTTTCTTTCGGCAGGTCGCTGCCGACGGGCAGGCGCAGATTGAGTCCGAGGAAAGCACCGGGATTCGGTGCGGCGTTTTGAAATAAGAACGATGGTCCCCACTGGTTGGCCAATGCGAAGTCGAGCCGGCCGTCGCCATCCACGTCGGCCACGGCAATCCCGCGACTCGTCATCGGCTCCGCCAGGCCAAGCTTGTGGGCAACATCGTAATAACGGCCGTCTTGGGCCCGCACAAAAAAGGGATTGTGATCGCCGCCCGAGATATCATCTTTACCGGCCCGCCAGTCGTGCCAAATGCGCGGATACGAACTCAACTGGTCGTTGCCGAGGGCAAACTCCTGAAGTTCCGGCCAGCGATTCACCGCGCCTTTGGTCGCACCGGTCGCTTGCATCGCTTCCAGCACGCCGTCGTTGTCGAAATCGACCAGTCGCGCCTCCCAGGCCCAGCCGCTGCGCGATAGTCCAAGCTTTTCACTTTCGTCGCGATAAGGCGCCACGCCTTCGCGCATGCGCTGAACCTCGCCCGTGCTCACGAACGCGAAGTGGCTCTCGTGCAAACCGAAATTGCCGGTGATATTGCTCACGAAGATGTCCGGCCAACCATCGCCGTTGAGGTCGCCAAAATCGACGCCCATCCCGTTGAACGAATCGCGGCCGAGCACCTTTGAGCGCGGTGTCGTCAGCGTTCGCTCGCCGTGCAGCAAGGCGAATTTCAGCTGGCCGGGCTTCGATCGGTTATGGAGCAGCCGATCCGGGCCGAAGTCCATGACGAAATAGATCTCGGGGAGTAGATCGCCATCGAGATCGGCCGCGCCCACGGCGAAGGTCCAGCCCGCCACCACATCCGGTTCCAGTCCCGTGTCGGCCTCGGCGAATTGCGCGGACGGATTCGCTCCGCCGCTCCCTCCCTGCCAGAGGAACAGGTGTTTCCGGCCGCCATTGAATGCCCGCGACAACGAATCGCAGATCGATTCGCTGCCGGTTCCGTTCGGATCCAGAATGTGCGATCCATCGGCGAAGTAATTTCCGAGGATCAGATCGATATGGCCATCGCCATCGAGGTCGGCCTGCGTCACGGCACAGGTGTACCAGCGCTCATGGGGCGTCACTAATTCACACGCCGAGAACTGGCTAGGTGAAAGAGTCTGGTTTCCGTCCGCAGGTTTCGGCCGTTGCAGAAACAAGATCGGCGAGCGGCCCCAATAGTAAACGAGAACGTCGGCAAGGCCATCCTCGTTGAAATCGCCGACCAGACAGCCGGTCGGAGCCATCGTCGCTGGATCAAATGGCAAGGGCGATGGATCGAGGATAAATGGCTTGTAGTGGTGCTGGCGGCCTTCGGTTCCGGGAACCGGCGCAACGAGGACCTGATCGAATCGGGGATCGACCTGAACGAGGTCATTCGGCAGCCCGTCGCCATCCAAGTCGGCAAGGGCGACCGATGCGCCCACCCAGGAGATCAGCCCGGAAAGGTGCCGCAGACTCGGATGAACGGCCCGTGCGGTTTTGGGATTCTGGCCGGGCAGTTCCGGCAATGGCACCCGGTCGAAGTGAAAACGACTGGCGAGCTGGATTGCATCGGACTCGGAGAGAGCTGGCTCTTGGCTGACAAAATAGAGGCCAGAGGCGATCGCGATCGCAACCAATGGAGCGGCGAGGCGACCGATTGGCGTAGGCGATGAATTCGTGGGCATTTGACCAGACCAGAAGCTGTCGGGACAATTCGCGAGGGGAGAGACGATTGCTTTTACCGGAGTCGCACTGGTTTCGCAACACAATTATCCATTCTGCGCCCGATCCGTCGTCCACTGGCTTCGCCCATCTCGCCTGCCTCCACGGTCCGCCCTCTACGCCAATTCCAAAGTTTGGCCAATTCTTGAAGAGACGGTCCCGGACAGACGATGAATTCGGCAAACCCCAGATTCTGCCGAGGCCGTCGCCATGTTTGCTCCCCGCCCATTCCTAAGCCGAGCGGTTGTTGCGTTGGCGTGGCGTGAGCGCCGCTTGGGGTGGAAATGCGCGCGCCCAGGTGGGTGCGGTGATTTCGGGGGTCGGGCCGGTCAACCGGTCGATGGCCGGGGCATCGGTGGCCGCGCCGCTCAGTCCGGCCGGAGCGATTTACTGGAACCCCGCGACACTGTCGGGGCTGGAGCGTTCGGAACTGGAAGCCGGCGCCGAATTGCTCTATGTGCACAGTCGGCTGGAATCGGCCGTTGCTCCGGGCGCTTTTGGCCCCGGCCTTCCGCCATTCGGTCTCGAAGGCGCGTCCTGGAGCGACGGCGGGCCATACGCATTGCCGACCATCGCGCTCGGATACGTGCCGGAAGGATCGCCATTGGCATTCGGGCTCGGCGTCTTCAGTCTGGCCGGCTTCGGCGTCAATTATCCGGGCAGCTTTGTCAATCCAGTTCTGACCGCCCCGGCCCCGGCGGGGCTCGGTTTTGGACCGATCTTCTCCGAGTACCAGGTTCTGCAAATCGCGCCGGCCGTGTCGTGCAATTTGTCCGACCAGTTGTCGGTGGGCCTGGCGTTGAACCTCGACATGGCCAACTTGAAAGTGGACCCGGGCGTGATAGGCGCACCGGACAACGCCAATGGCGATGCCTTCGCCACTTATCCGAATGGCACGCATGGCCGCAATGCGTGGGGCGCGGGCTTTAATGCGGGAGTGTACTATCACGAAGAGGAGTGGGGCGTCGGCGCTTCGATCCGCAGTCCGCAATGGTTTCATTCGTTCCGATTCAATTCCGCCGATGAATTGGGCATTGCCCGCGAATTGCAATTCACCCTGAACCCGCCCGCGATTTACTCGGTCGGAGCGGCCTATACCGGCATCGATCGCTTCGTCTTCGCCGCCGATGTGCGCTACTACGACTACGCCAACGCCAAGGGGTTTGGCGATCAAGGCTTTGGCGCCGACGCGTCGTTACTGGGCCTGGGCTGGCGGAGCATTTTTGCGGTCGCGGTCGGGCGCAATACAGCCCGACCGATTGCACCTCGCTCCGTGCGGGATTCAGCTGGAACGAGAATCCGATCCCGAACGATCAGACCTTTGCGAACGTGGCGTCGCCGACGATCACCCGGCACATGGGATACCTCGGCGCTTCGTGGGATGTCACCTGCGATTTGACGCTGTCGGTGGCCTATATGCACGCGTTTGACAATTCGATCGACGGCAACATCGTCACGCCTGCCGGACCGGTGCCCGCAAGTGTCGTCCGGAGCAACCTATCAGCGGACTCCATTCTGTTCGGCATGAGCGTGAAATTTGGCGGGGGCGTGATGGCGACGCCTTACCCTGTGCAATAGCGCTTGCCTGATCGCTGGGAGGTTGCCAGAGCTGTGCCCAACGGGATGTGACGATAACCGGCTGCTAGTTGCCCATTGTGCCCGCTTCCGGGCTGAAAGCAGCCATTTTGAATGGCCGCGTGAATTCGTCGGGGTTTTCGTGGGTTGGACGCTCAATCGCCCTTGTCGTCGAAGCCGCCTCCAGAACTGTCCCGGGTCGCTTCCTCATGTCCGCTGCCGATTGTGATCTTTCTTCCGCCGCGTCGTTCGCTCCCCGGCCGGCCAGAAACATACGTGCTTCACGATGGTCGAGAGCTCGCCCACCCATATGCCGGCGTCGTCGCTCATCTCGGCGCACACGACGCCGACCAGGAACGCTAGCCACGCACCGTGGTCTTCCACAATCGCCCGGCCAACGCAGCATTGGCGCTTGGTTCCCGCCGCCGCCGAGCCGAAGCGAAGCTGGCGGGCCCTGGGGATTGGCATGCCCGGACACCTGCGGCCCGACCGCGATTTGTCCTGCAGCCATCGGCAGATTCGGTGAGACTTCTCATGGGAAATATCGCGGTTGACTGGCCCAAGTGCCTAACCTCAACCAGTTTCAGCGTCCAATCGGAACCCGGCGCCCAAGTCGCGGACGGCAGGCTCCGAACTCCGGAACCCAGGGGCGCTCGGGCCAGTCATATTCACCCTCCTGCCTCACTCCCGCGCCGAAACTGACGCTGACAAAATCGTACTGGGTACCTGAACTGGGGACCCGCGGCGCGACGCTCGTGGTGTCCATGGTGCAGCAAACATTGGTGGCGGAGAGCAGGAACACTTCACCCGGGCCAGAAGGCCTTGCCAGTGGTTCTCGATGAACACGGTCTCGGAGACGGACCGGCCACTTCGCGGCCTTTGTGTTCGTCGACCCACGGTTGCGACGAGCGACGGGCGTGAATCCGGCACTGCCGGTCGAGACGCGGATCCCTGCTAGCGAGCCTAGCTAACCATGTCCCGCACCTGGACGATCGGTTTGGATTTGACGTCGATATCGATGGAAACACCATCATTATCGAAGCACGGGTGCGAATACAGCAGTGACCAACGGCGGTGCCGCCTTTCTTTGGGAGTACGTCGGGCACGCTTCTCCAGACATTCTCTTACCCAACACCTGCTTCGACTGAGAATCCTGGTTCCGCGGTCGCGATCTCGGGCGAATACCGTATCAAACCAGCTCATTCCGGTTCCTATCAAGTTAACTTGGCGGCTCTTTTCGGGTAGAATTCGCCAAAGCCGCGGCCGAGGACCGGCGACTTCGTGGGCACTTTCGCCCATGCCCTTCGACCCGATATTTTCGCTCGCCGAAGTCGCGAGTTCCTGTTCAACTTTTTTCCCGCTCTCGCCTGACCCGTTTGGCGTTGGCCGAGAAGTTTCCGAAAAACTTGCCAATTCTCGGTCACATTGGCCGCCGGTTCGTGGGTAGTTAGGTAGCCCGGAACTCGCCGGGCGTTCGCAGCCAGGAAAGCGTCGAGCCGTCGGCGCCCAACGCCCGCCGCCGGGACTTGCCAACGCAGCGGGGTTTTCGTCCGCTGACCGCGGGTGTCATTGGCTCATTGGTACGGCATCGTTCCCGGCGCGACGGTCTGCGCACCGCGATCGATGCGGATTGACGTGTTTTTGCAGACCCTTAACCCCTTGGGAGCTTAATCGTGACGATCTCCTCTCGACTCCGCATCAGTTCGATCTGTCTCGCCAGCGCTCTGGCGTTCGCAGGCGTCCACTGGGCCGGGGCGGTCGCGACCGCCGGCGACGGCACCGTGCCGTTCAAAGAGACTCTCGACTACCTCGGGAATGACGTGAATGGCGTGGCCCATTACTCGGGGACGGCCACCCACCTCGGTAACGTGACTGCCGTCCAGTTCTTCAATCCCGATTTTGATCCGAACGACCCTGACAGCGTGTTCTCCACCTACGTCAAGTACGGGGCCAATGGCGACTCGCTTTACGGAAACGTCATCCCCGATGACCCAGCGAACCCCTTCACGACCGGCCACTGACGATCGACGGCGGCACCGGTCGCTTCGAAGGGGCCAGCGGCGTGACGCGTTACGTGATCTCGGTCGATCCGGACACTTCTGCCGTTACGGCCCGGGTTGAAGGAACCATCTCGAGCGTCGGCTCCGGCAAGAAGTGATCCCGAACGGAACGAAACACGAGCGTGGGCCTGCCCACCACCCGGACCGCTTGGCGAGCGCGGCATCCTCACCCTGAGCGGGCCCGAAGCTTCAGCATTCAGCTTCGGCCCGACAACTGAATCCGGCACGTTCGACGGGATGTTCGCGTGGGTGTCGAAGAACGGGGACCAGCTGTCCGGCACCGACCGCAACACGGCCAACGGGGCCGAACACGCTGCGACCGATCGGGTGTTCCCGAATGGGGACGGCAGGTTCGACGCGGTGTTCGTGGCCGAATTCAATCCGATCATGAGCGAGTGTACGGGCCGGTTCGCGGACGTGGTCGACAGCAGCTTTCTGATGATCGCCGTCTCGGACCCGTTCGAGCTGACCCTCGACGAAAACGGATTTACGCCGCCCTTCCATTACACGTGGGGAGGCGAACGGGTGGCTCGAGTTCACGAGGGAAATGAGTCGCATGCGATCGCCGAATGATATTACTCGCGGTGACGTCGGAGTAACGACCGGATTGTTGCAAAGCTTCGCGCAGCCCCGCCGCCGCCCTCGGCGCGATCAGAAGGCAGGCAATTCGATCGGAATTCCTGTCACATTCGGCGCTAGTCCGTGGGTAAGTAAGTAACCCGGAACTCGCCGGACCGTTGGCACCCAGGAGACCGCCCAATCGCCCTCGCCCAATGTCCGCCGCGACTCGCAGCCGCGGCGACTGCTTTTTTAGCAAGTGGGCTTCGCGTACCGTGCGAGCGGTGCGATCCGCTCCCTTTGCGCGCTGGGCGCAGACGAATTCTCGATCGGCCCGACCGCCGTGGACTGCCCGGCGGGCCGACGCTCAACCGGCAGGCCGCCTTTCCCCCTCGAGACGACATGACGCGAACGAATTGGATTCGACGTGTTGCCAAGCTGTCTTCTAACTCAAAGTGTTCCAAGGCCTGCCGGCGGACTCGGCTCAGTTTCGATTCTCTTGAGGCCCGCGATGTACCGGCTGCTGGGGCCCTCGATCCGACATTTGGGACCGGCGGGATGGTCACAACCAGCATCGGTACGGGCCCAAGTGACGACATCGCCCAATCCGTCGTCCAGGCGGACGGAAAGGTCGTGGCGGTCGGCTATTCGGACCATTCGGTCGGGTACGACTTCGTGGTAGTACGGTACAGCGCAGGACGGGAGCCTGGACGCCGGGTTCGGGTCCGGCGGCAAAGTCTTCGTCGACTTCGGCAACACAAACGACGTCGGTCGGTCGGTGGCCGTGCAGGCGGACGGGAAGATCCTGGTCGGTGGGGAGTCGGACCAGCCGGCCGGGGCCGACTTCGCGGTCGCCCGGTTGAACGTCGACGGCAGCCTAGACACGTCCTTCGACGGGGACGGCAAGCGAACCATCGACTTCGGCAGTCCGAACGACTACGGCAACTCGGTGGCCGTGCAGGCGGATGGGAGAATCCTGGTGGGCGGGTATTCCTACCAGTCGGTGACCGGGAATGACTTCGCGGTAGCCCGGCTGAACACTGATGGCAGTCTCGACACCGCCTTCGACGGGGACGGCAAGGCGACTGTCGACTTCGGCAATTCATACGACATCGGCAACTCGGTGGCCGTTCAGGCGGACGGGAGAATTTTGGTCGGCGGGTACTCGTACCAGCCGGGGGCGGGGACGGGGTTGGACTTGGCGGTGGTCCGACTGAATGCCGACGGGAGCATGGACACGTCCTTCGACGGGGACGGCGAGCGGACCATCGACTTCGGCGGCTCCGACGACTATGGCCAGTCGGTGGCCGTTCAGGCGGACGGGAGAATTTTGGTCGGCGGGTACCGCGCGTATAACGGGGTTGACTTCGAGGTGGCCCGGCTGAACGCCGACGGCACCCTGGACGCGTCCTTCGACGGCGACGGCGAGCAGACCGTCGACTTCGGCAACACCTACGACTACGGGTACTCCGTCGCGGTGCAGGCGGACGGGAAGGTCCTGGTCGGCGGGTACTCCTACCAGGGGCCGACCGGGGCCGACCTCGCGGTGGCCCGGCTGGACACCAACGGCAGCCTCGACGCGTCTTTCGACGTGGACGGCAAGCGGACCATCGACTTCGGCAACACCTACGACTACGGGTACTCGGTGGCGGTGCAGGCGGACGGGAGGGTCCTGGTCGGCGGGTACTCCGGCCAACCGGGGACCGGGGCCGACTTCGCGGTGGCCCGGCTGAACACCAACGGCAGCCTCGACACCGGTTTCGACGGGGACGGCAGAGTGACGACCGAATTCGGCCGACCGTCGGACGATTTTATCGCCAATTCAGGGTCGTTGGCCGTGCAGGCGGACGGAAAAATCGTGGCGGTCGGGTATTCGTTCCAGTCAGTGACCGGGAATGACTTCGCCGTTGTCCGGTACAACACGGACGGAACCCTGGACGGCGGGTTCGGGACCGGGGGCACACGGACCATCGACTTCGGCACCCCGTCCGATATCGGCTTGTCAGTGGCCGTCCAGGCGGACGGGAAGATACTCATTGGCGGGTACTCGAACCAGCCGGGGACCGGGTACGATTTCGCGGTGGCCCGGCTGAACGGTGATGGAAGTCTCGACACCACCTTTGATGGGGACGGCAAGCGAACTATCTCCTTCGGCAACCGGTCGGACTTCGGCTCCTCGGTAGCCGTGCAGGCGGATGGGAAGATCCTGGTCGGCGGGTACTCAATCCAGCCGACGACCGGGGCCGACTTCGCGGTGGCCCGGCTGAACGCCGACGGGAGTCTCGACATCTCGTTTGACGGAGACGGCAAGCGGACCATCGACTTCGGCTCCTCCAACGATTCCGGCTCCTCGGTGGCCGTGCAGGCGGATGGGAAGATCCTGGTCGCGGGGTTCTCGAGCCAGACGACGACCGCGTACGACTTCGCGGTGGCCCGGCTGAACGCCGACGGGAGTCTCGACACCGCGTTCGACGGGGACGGCAAACAGACCATCGACTTCGGCAACACGTACGACTTCGGCTTCTCAGTTGGCGTGCAGGCGGACGGGAAGGTCTTGGTCGGCGGGTACTGGACCAGCCGGGGACCGGGTCCGACTTCGCGGTGGCCCGGCTGAACTCCGACGGAAGTCCCGACGCCTCGTTCGACGGGGACGGCAAGCGGACCGTCGACTTCGGCACGACGTCCGACATCGGCCAGTCGGTGGCGGTCCAGGCGGATGGGCGGATCCTACTCGGTGGGTATTCATACCAGCCAGGAACTGGGTATGACTTCGCGGTGGCCCGGCTGAACACCGACGGAAGTCCTGACGCCTCGTTCGACGGCGATGGCAAGGCGACCGTCGACTTCGGCTCGGACGACATCGGCTACTCGGTGGCCGCGCAGGCGGACGGGAAGGTCATGGTCGGCGGGTACTCGTACCAGCCGGGGACCGGGTACGACTTCGCGGTGGCCCGGATCGAGGGGTTGGACGATCAGGGTGCCGGTCGGCATTGACAACAGCTATTCAACGGCCGAGGACACGGCTCTCACCGTCGCCGCCCCCGGCGTGTTGACGAACGACACGGACCCGGACAACGACCCTTTGACGGCCGCCCTGGTCGCCGGCCCCCAACACGGCACCCTGGACCTGCGCCCGGACGGGTCGTTCACGTACACCCCTGACGCCGACTACCACGGCTTGGATTCCTTCACCTACCAAGCGAACGACACGTCGCTCAACTCAAACGTCGCGACCGTCACGCTCACGATTTCACCGGTCAACAACCCGCCCGGTCTTGGCCGGGGTGCCGGCGATCGCCTCCGTCTCCGAGGGGGACGCGTCCGCCTTCACCGCCACGGCGACTGACGCGGACAACCCGGCCGGGAACCTCCGGTTCTCCCTGGACGGTGCGCCGGAGGGCGAAGCCGTCGACCCGGTGACGGGCCAGTTCTCCCGTGGCCGCCGGACGACGGGCCGGTCACTTATACCTTCAGCATCGTCGTGACGGACGACGGCGGCCCGGCCCGAACAGCAACGGCCCAGGTCGCCGTGCAGGTGACCAACGTCGCACCCACCGCAGTCCTCCCAAAAGGACCGTGACGGTGAACTGAACGAGGGGCAAGGGGTCACCTCCGATTCATCGTCGACGTGTCCGACCCGTCCGGTCCGGACACCGCGGCCGGGTTCCAATACAGCTTGTCGAGAGAGCCTCGACGTCCTCGCGGACAGTTATACCTCGAACGGCGCAGGTCCGGTTCCGGTGTTCACCTTAGACCAGTTCCCGGACAGCGGCACTTATACGATCTACGGGCGCGTGTTCGACAAGGACGGCGGCTATTCGACTTACCAGTCCACGATCACTGTTACCAACGTGTCCCCAACCGCCACGCTCTCGAACGACGGACCGGTCGCGGAGGGGAGTCCCGTCACGGTGCAGTTCACCGACGCCTACGACCCGGCGGTGCAGGACCGCGACCACGGCTTCCGGTATAGCTTCGCCACCGATGCGGCGACGCTGCCCACCACGTACGCTGCCGCTGGGGGGTCGGCCTCGCAGCCGTTCACTTTCCCGGACAATGGGACCTTCACAGTATTTGGTCGCATTTTCGACAAGGACAGTGGATACCGGGATTACTCCACAGAGATCATTGTCAGCAATGTGGCCCCGACCGCGTCCCTATCGTCCGTCGGCACAATCTACGGCGGCTCGGCGACCGCGACGCTTTCCAGCGCAGCCGACCCGTCGTCAACGGACACGGACGCCGGCTTCCACTACGCTTTCTCGATTGGCGCCGACACCACCGGTTCCGCCACTTATGCCAGCAGCGACACGAGCGAAACCGCGAGTTTCTCTGGCCTCGATGCCGGGCTCTACACGGTCTACGCCCGCATCATCGACAAGGACGATGGGTTCACCGAGTACACCGGCTCGCTTGACGTCGCGCAGAAGGCCGCTTCGGTCACGCCGAACGCGGCGAGCAAGGTCTACGGCGACAGCGACCCGACCCTGACCGGCGCTCTCAGCGGCTTTCTGGCCGGCGACCACGTGACCGCGAGTTACAGTCGGACGGCCGGCGAGACCGTCGTGGGCGGGCCATATGCCATCAGCGCGGCCCTAACCGCGACCGGCCACCTGGCCAACTACGACATCACCTACAACACGGCAGATTTCACGATCAGCGCTCGGCCGGTCACGGTGGCGGCCGACGGGCAGGCCAAGACGTACGGCGACCCGGACCCGGCCCTCACCTATCGGGTCACTGCCGGCAGCTTGGCATTCGACGATACGTTCACCGGCGGCCTGATCCGGAACGCCGGCGAAGGCGTCGCTGCGGGTCCGTACGCGATCACGAAGGGGTCCCTGGCGCTCGGCACGAACTACGACTTGACCTTCGTGCCCGGCAGCTTGGCGATCGCCCCGGCAAACCTGACCGTGACGGCGGACAACGCGTCGCGGCCATATGGGACGAGCAACCCGACGTTCACGGCGAGTTACATCGGGTTCCAGAACGGCGACACGCTGGCCACCAGTGACGTCGCCGGGGTGCCGAGCCTGTCGACCGACGCCACCCCATCCAGCCCGGTCGCGAGCTACGCGATTACTGCCGCCGCCGGCACGTTAGCCTCGA
>CAVZCU010000003.1:0-46331 GCA_963773845.1 uncultured Gemmataceae bacterium | reverse complement strand
TCCTACGACGCGACGCTTAGGTATCGCTGCGGTCAACAAACTAGGACGCTGGCGGTAGTTGCTATTAGCAGCGAGAACTGCGGGTTAACAGACAATTGCCTTGTTCTCTGAGTTGCCCCCGATGTCATCCGGGTGCGAAACGCGGGATAGGCTTCCCTTCGGCGGCAAGGGCACGTTCCAGGCGAGACCGAGGATGGCAAGGAGACGAATGACGAAATAGCTGAGGTCCGGTTGCCACCACTTGAGACCATGGCGAGCGGACGTGGGAAACGCATGGTGACTGTTGTGCCAGCCTTCGCCGAAAGCCAGGATGCCAAGGATATAGTTATTTCGACTTTGATCGTTGGAGTCGTGCGGACGTGAGCCCCAGAGATGTCCGATCGAATTCACACTCCAAGTCACATGGTGCACGAAGAAGACGCGCACGAGGCCGCCCCACAATAGCCCACGAACAACGCCGATCCACGATTCCGTCAACCATCCGCCCAGGACCGCCGGTATCAATAGCCCCAACCCGACCCAGCCCAGAAAGAGCTTGTCGACTGCAATCAGAGTCCGACTCCGTGCAAATCCGAAACGTAGCGCGATAAGCGGGGCGGTTCTGGAAGGAATACCCAACCAATGTGTGCATGCCAAAAGCCTCTCAGCCAAGCCAGGACTCTGCGCCCGTAGCGGTGCGGCGAATGCGGGTCGGCTTCGGTGTCACTGTGCTGGTGGTGTCGGCGGTGATTGGCCACCCATTTCATTACCGCACCCTGAACAGCCATCGAGCCGAGGGCGGCGAGCACGAACTTGATGAACGTGTAAGTCTCAAACGAGCGGTGTACTAGCAATCGGTGAAAACCGACAGTGATGCCGAGCCCGGTAAGCAGATAAAGGCCGACCAGTAATCCGACGTCGACCCAAGTCAATCCCCATCCCCACAGGAGCGCCACTGCGGCGACCAGACCTGCAAAAGGCAAAGCGACCCCGATCGCCGTGGTCACTTGGAGCAGTGCGACGGCTTGAGAAGGGGTGCGTTGTCGGAACCAACTTCATGAGGGTCGATCGGATTCTCTCCAAATAACCGCGCCGGGCGGCTCAGTCGGCGGGAGGATGGAATTGTAGTGGAAACTCCGCGGTCCCAGCATCAACTGGACGCGCAATTCCGTCAATCTGACTATCGATCCACGGAAAACATGACAAATCTTGCTAGTTTCCAACAATTAGTACATTTCAGGGGGCCGGAACATCGGCATCGACTACAGTAATCTGTCATAGAAGGCCGACAAGTTCATCCGAACGCACGCCCGGTTGCCGATCAGGAGGAGAGCCGTGTCCGATTTGTCCGACAGTCTGTCCGAGGATCGCCGACGGGAGATTTTTGCCGCGATTGTCGAAGCTCAGGACCGGGGAATCTCGGTCGCGGAGTCGCGGCAGCAAGTTGCTGCCAAGTTCGGAATTACCCGCGACGCGGTTGCCCAAATCGAACGTGAAGGTATGGACCACGAATGGCCTCCGCTTTGAGCGCCCTGGGACGATTCGCGGTCCTCCTTTCGCCCATCGTTGTGGGGGCCAGCAACCGGAATGGGAAGCAACGCGCGAAACGGTGACAGTTCAAGTTTCTAGTGACCACGCGTGCTGGAACTGAGTGCGGCGCTTGCCAGGGGATCGTTCTGCGTCTCAACATGACTCGGCAAACTGGCCACGGGACCATGCCTTCCCCGGCGCCCCCACACGGGTGAAGAGCGATTCCAACGGTGCAAGTGAGAAGTCCCACGCGGCCACTTCGAATCGGGACCGACAATCTGCTTTGGCCCCGTTGCGTCATGCCGATCACTTTGAGATACTTTCAATATCCCGCCTGAGTCGCCGTTCGTACGAGATCGACATGCGTGGCCAGAGTCTCCTCTTATTGCTTTGCGTGGCCCTTTCCGCTCATGCAGCGCCCGTTTCATTTCGCCAGGAGGTGATGGCCGTATTGTCGCGTGCCGGTTGCAATCAGGGAGCTTGTCACGGCAATTTCAACGGCAAGGGTGGCTTCCGCTTGTCTTTACGCGGCGAGAACCCGGACATGGATCTTCAGACGCTCACTCGGGACATGCAAGCCCGGCGCACGGATACCGTGCGACCGGCCGAGAGCCTGATCTTGCGGAAAGCCACAGGTCGCGTTCCGCACGAAGGCGGGCCCCGATTCCCCGTCGATTCGGCGGAGTACCGAATTCTCCGAGATTGGATTGCCGGCGGGTGTCGCGATGACAACCCCCCGAAACTGCTTGGCTTGTCAGTCAGTCCTCGCTCGAAGATTTTGTTCGAACCAGCCGGACAGGTGAAGATCGACGTGGTCGGTCACTTCGCCGATGGAACGAATCGAAATCTGACGCACCTGGTGGTGTTCGAACCGACCGTGGTCGGAACCGTGAACATCGCTGCTGATGGCACCATGACCAAGCTGCGGCACGGCGAGCTGAACATAATTGTTCGCTATTTGGATCGGCAGGTTCCGGTCACGCTCGCGTTCCTGCCGGCCCGCGAAAGCTTTACCTGGTCGGATGGACAATCCGCCAACCCGGTTGACAAGCACCTGGCGGCACAATGGAAGTCCTTGCGATTGACGCCCTCGCCCGTGGCCGATGATTCGATGTTCTTGCGACGGGTGTACCTGGACACGCTGGGCATTTTGCCGACGCCCGAAGAAGTGCAAGCGTTTCTTGGCGACGAGACCCCGGACAAGCGTGAACGTCTCATTGATGCCCTCTTGCGGCGACCCGAATTTGCCGACTTCGGGCGCAAAAGTGGAGCGACCTGCTTCGCAATGAGGAAAAGTCCCTCGACCGAAAGGGAGTTCGCGTCTTTCATCAATGGATCCGTGATTCGATCGCAGCGGGCAAGCCGCTCAATGAATTTGCTCGGGAAATCATCGCCGCTCGCGGGAGCACCTATCAAAACCCTCCGACCAATCTCTATCGTTCGCTCCGAGATCCGTATTTGCGGTCCGAAGCAGTCGCGAGGTTTTTCTCGGCATCCGATTGCAATGCGCAAAGTGTCATAATCATCCATTCGATCGCTGGACGCGGGACGACTATCATGAATTCGCGGCCTTCTTCGGGCGCATCGACTATCGGATCGTGGAAAACAATCGACGCGACCAACTCGACAAGCACGAATTCAATGGCGAGCAAATCGTCGTGATGCGCCGTGATTCGGGTCTCAAGAACCCGCGGACTGATGATGTGATGGCTCCGCGATTGTTGGGCCACCGCCGGCATGTGAGCGAAGGCGACGAATTGCAAATCCTTGCCGATTGGGTCGCCCGGCCGGACAACCCGTACTTTGCCCGAGCGCAGGCGAATCGCGTCTGGTTCCACTTGATGGGCCGGGGTCTGGTCGAACCGATCGACGACTTTCGCTCGTCGAATCCCGCGGTCAACGAAGGTCTCCTCGACGATCTCGCACACCGATTTGCCGCAAGCGGCTTCGATTTGCGGGCTCTCGTCCGATTGATTTTGACGTCACGAGCTTATCAACGATCCTCGTTGCCGGCCGCGACGAACGCGAACGACGATCTTCACTTTTCGAAGGCTTTTATTCGACCCCTCGCCGCCGAGCAACTTCTCGACGCCGTTGCGCAAGTGACCGGTTCGTCGCCGAAGTTCGACGGTTATCCCAGGGGGATGAGAGCCGGCCAGGTTGCAGCGCCGTCGCAGCCGCGTCGAAAACGGGGAGCCGGACAGGCGGAGCGATTTTTACAAGCGTTCGGCAAGCCGGAACGGCTGCTGACTTGTGAATGCGAGCGGTCGGAAAACGTCGGCCTCGTGCAGGCATTTCAACTACTGACTGGCGAAATGCTGCAGGAGATGTTGTCCGATCCGAACAACCGAATCGCCGAATTGCTCAGGTCGGGAAAATCGGACACGGAGATCATTGCGGCACTCTACTTATCGGCACTGAGCCGCCGACCGACGACAGCGGAAACGCATAAGCTCGCGGCTTATCTGGCCCACGCGAAGGACCGACGCGAGGCGCTGGAAGATGTAGTATGGGGATTGTTGAACTCGAAGGAGTTCTTGCTGCGGAGGTGATCGATGGAAGGGACCGTGGTATCGCCAGACGCCGAAGCTGCCCAGGCGGCACGAGTGCTGGCCGAGTTGGAATCACTCGAACTCATTACCGACGATGGTGAGCCCTTGGAAACCATCTGGCACCGTAAATGTATCAATCTGCTGATCGAGCAGATCGAGTACCTTTACCGCGACCGCGATGACTATTACGTCGCCGGCAACACGTTCATTTACTTCAGCCCCCAGCAGGCACGGAATCGGGATTTCCGCGGTCCGGATTTCTTTTACGTGGCGCGACCACCCGGCAACCAACGCGGGAATGCTGGGTTGTTTGGAACGAGAACCTTCGGCGGCCGGATGTAGTCATCGAATTGACATCGCCGTCGACCCGGGATGAGGATCACGGGACGAAATTCCGCGTCTATCGCGATACCCTGGAAGTGAAGAATTATTTCGTCTATGACCCGGAAACGCGCGTTTTGGAGGGTTGGCAGCTCGAGAAGCGACGATACATTCCAATTCGTCCCGATGAGAACGGTCGACTGATTTGCGATGAATTGGACTTGCTGCTCGGCAAATGGGATGGCGAATATGTCCGGGATAATGTGACCTGGCTTCGGTTTTTTGATCGCGATGGGAATGTGATCCCTATTCCCGCGGAAGCCGAGCACCAGCGGGCCGAAGCCGAACGCCAACGCGCCGAAGCAGCCGACGCGGAAATCGCCCGATTGAAAAGGCTACTGGCGCAACAGCAGACAGGATCCGAAAACGGCGCGTCGTCGTCATCTTGAGGAGCCGCTGTGATTTCAGCCAGCCAACCATCGCTTGATCGGCGACAAATCGTTCAAATTGGCGGAGCCGGTCTGTTCGGTCTCTCGTTGCCACAATTCCTTCGCGCGGAAGGTAAGGGCAAGCCACGCGCCAAGGCCGTTATTTTTCTTCACCAATTCGGCGGGCCTCCGGGACATGAGACGTTCGATATGAAGCCGGACGCCCCGGCTGAAGTGCGCGGCTCGTTTAAGCCAATTTCGACAAGGGTTTCGGGTCTGCAAGTGTGCGAAATGCTGCCGCGGATGGCGGACGTGGCCGACAAGTTGACGGTCATTCGCTGCGTGCAGCACTCAATGAAAAACCACAACTCGGCTGGCTATTACAGCCTCACTGGCATGGCTCCGCCAACCGACGACCAGCGGCTGCGCGACTCAATCGATCTTTTTCCCGCCTACGGTTCAATCGTTGACAAGTTCGCTCCGGCGCCCAAGGGAACGCCGACCTTTGTTGCCTACCCCCACGTCATCCGCGATGGCTCGATCACTCCCGGGCAGCAAGCAAGCTTTCTCGGCAAAGCGCATAACCCGTTTTTCTTCACCAACGACCCGAACTCCTCCGACTTTTGCCTGCCGGAGCTAACACTGCCCGCATCCATTAGCCCCGAGCGCATGGAACACCGCAAGGGTGTGCTCAAATTGATCGATGGACAGACGCGTCTTCTGGAACAGTCGGCCGTCGCGCAAGGAATCGACGAGTCCTATCAGAAGGCGGTCACGATGCTGACTTCGAAGGAGTTCAAGAGGGCATTCGACCTGTCTGATGAATCGACGACTCTCCGCGACCAATATGGACGTACGACTTATGGCCAGGGCTGTCTGCTGGCCCGGCGACTGGTCGAGGCCGGGGCCAGATTCATCAACGTCTACTTTTCGCAATCGATTGGTGGCCCCAAGGGCGGCTGGGATGTTCACGGCTTCGACGGCAAGCCAATGGATCCAATTCTCAAAAGCCACCTGCTGCCGATCACCAATCAAACGTTGCCGACATTGCTCGAAGACCTCGATCAGCGCGGATTGCTCAAGGATACGTTGGTGCTCTGGATGGGGGAGTTCGGCCGCACGCCGCGGATCAACAAGCTGGCCGGCCGCGACCACTGGCCGCAATGCTACACCGTCGTCATGGCTGGCGGCGGCGTGAAGGGCGGGTACATCTATGGCGCCTCCGACAAGATCGGCGCCTACCCAACACTCGGGCAGGCGCGACCGGAGGACATTTCGGCCACAGTCTTTGATCTCTTGGGAATCGACCCAACGACGGAAATCCGCGACAAACTCAATCGGCCATTCCCGATTTCAAGGGGGAAGGTGATTGAGGACGTGATTGCATAGCAGAAGTCCACATGCCTCGCCGGACGAAATTGCCGATAACTGCTTTTGCCGTTGCGACCCATCGCCCGTCGTAGTGAATGGCTCGACCATACCACGTCGCCGAAGCGATTGGCTCCTTCTCTCGCAGCACGAAGCCCATCGTTCGGCAGGTCGAGCCCCACGCTTGTCCGATCGACTTCGGTTCGGCCAATTCACGATTCCGCCGTCGAAGCAACGACCGTCGGAGAATCGCCAGTACGGTTTGGAGTCGCTCGACAATACGGCTCGATAGGTTCGCGTGGCCCGTTCGGTACCGCACCAGTGGCTCGTCCACGTAGTCGAATTCAAAGTGTCGCGACACGCGAAGCCAGAGATCGTAGTCGATGGCCAATTGCAAATTCGGATCGAATACCCCGACCGCCTCAAAGACACTTCGCCGGACGACGACGGATGAGAAGCAAACCGGGTTTTGCACCAGGAACGTGTCGTATAGCTGGCCGCGAGCCAGCGCCACTTGCGGCGTAGTGAGATCGTTCCCGTCCTCATCCATCAGCATTCGCCGGCTATATACCAGGCCGACCTTGGGATTAGTGAAAAGTGCAATCTGACGTTCGAGCTTGTTAGGCAACCACTCATCATCGCCGTCGAGAAACGCGATCAGCGGAGCCTGCGAGAGTTGGATGCCCAAGTTCTTGGCTCTCGATTGTCCGAGGCCATCGGTTCGCTGGTAGTGAATTCGCTGGTCGGCCAGATATGGCTGTACAATGACCGGCGTTTGATCGGTCGATCCGTCGTCGATAATGACGACTTCGAAATCACCGCACGTTTGTTCGATGACAGACCGAATAGCACCGGCGAGATATCTGCCGTAGTTTCGCGTGGCAATGACGACGCTGACGGCGGGTGAGTTCATGATAGTGGCGATGCCAATTCGGCGAGCCGACCGCGGTTTGGCGAGCCGACCGCCGTAAGGCGGCGGGTGATGTCGCGGATTGAAACCAACACCCGCCGCATTGCGGCGGTCGGCTCGCCAAAGTCACTTAAGCAGCCATCGGCTTCGAATCCCAGCTTACGGAGCAAGCGACTTCAAATACGCCGTCGCGACCGGCGAAATGCAGAAGCGGTACTTCCCCGAGGATTCCGGTCGAATCGCATCGACAAGTTCCACCTCGCAGCCGCATCTCCGGACCAAACGTCTTTTGCACCAACGATTCGATCTGTCGCTGGGAATCTGCGCCGAAGCCCTCGCCGGGGACCAGCCGCAGACGAAGAAACGTGAGTTTCTCCTGCACGATCTGCACCTGGGCGGCTCCACGAATCTCAGTGGCGAAATGGTCCGTCAGCGAAATGCCCGATATCAGTACGCCGGCCGGCGTCAGCACATAGTCGGCCTCGCGGCCAATCACCCGTTCGATGAGCGGCAGCCCCCGGCCGCACGCACAAGTGCGATCGCTCGCAACAACGACGTCGCCGACCTGATAGCGGATCAGGGGCATGGCTCGATTCGTCAAATCCGTTACGAGCAATCGGCCGGCGCCTGGCCCGGCGTCCAGCCGGTCGTCGGGGATGACCTCGCAATACACGCCATCGGCATTCAGGTGCAGCCCATTGTGCTCCTCGCACTCGCAGGCGATGAGGCTGACTTCCTCGCAGCCGTAGCGGTTGGTGACCGGCCGGTCGAACGCCTCCTCGATCACGGATCGCTGCCAGCCGTGCAACGTCATGGCGGCGGAAATGATCCCGCTCGGACGGATCGCCTCTGGACAATATTTGCGAGCGTACGCGGCTAGCAAGTACAGCGAATGCGCGTGGCCGAAAAGGAGTCCCGGCGGATTGCGCCGCAAATGATCGGCAAATGCCCGCAGGCGCATTCGGTCGATGCCCAGCGTATTGAGATAGCTTTCGCGATAGACAAGCCAGCGGATCAGTCTTGTTTTCCAGCCACCCCGTTCGGCCGCGCCGTGGCCCCACAGTCGGGCGACACGCTCGCCGAGCGTCCAGCCGCTCCACTGGTCGGAGCGGATCGTACACGCCCGCTTCCAGGCCATGGCATCGGCATCGACGAACACCGTCAGTGGTACGCCGGTCGAACCGGACGTCGTCTTGGTGAAAAGCTTCTGACCGCGAAATGTGTCAGACAGCAGGCGGTCGCCGTTCGCCCGGATGTCGGCCTTCGTAAGCATCGGGAAGTCACGCAATTCATCCAGCGAGGCGCAGATCGCCCGGATGCACGTCGGCGGCCTGCCAGCGCTCCCGGTAAAACGGGACCGTGCTCCAGGCGTGGCGGACGATGTCGCGGACGGCAGTCAATTGCCGCTCGCGGATCGTTTCGAGCGGATCATATTGCGTCCGCTCCAACGTGCGCAGGTGCTTCAAATGCGGGCTAGCGGCATTCCATGCCATCAGCGGCTGGAGGAATTGGCGATTCAAAGCGGCAAGCATGACGCGGCCCTGGAGTCCGTTCCTGGGTGGTGAGGGGGAATCCTAGCAGGTAACCGGCCCATCCGGCAATGGCGCTTTTCCTACAACACGACCCCGGTAGAACAAATACATTCCAATTTCTCATAGGAGTCCTGTTCCGATGACCGACGTCGCTTCTGCCGACCCCTGGTTTCAATCCCTCTTCGCCGACCGCATGGGCGGGGCCAACTACGGCAAGGGGACCGAGATCTATAAGTTCGAGAAGATCAAGCGGGCGAAGCGCAAAGCCCTGGCCGAGTATCCAGAGCGCAAGCTGCTCGACTTCGGCATCGGCGAGAACGACGACATGGCCGCCCCATTGGTGCGCGAAACGCTCAAGCGCGAGGTGGACAAGGTCGAAAACCGCGGTTACGCGGACAACGGCATTCAGAACTACAAGGACGCCGCGGCCGAGTTCATGCTCCGGCAGTTCGGCGTCAAGCTTGATCCGATTACTGAGATCTGCCACTGCATCGGCTCGAAGCCGGCCTACGCGATGTTGCCGATGTGTTTCATCAACCCCGGCGACGTGACGCTGATGACCGTGCCCGGATACCCCGTCGCCGGCACGCACACGAAGTACCTGGGGGGCGAAGTTCATCGGCTGCCGCTTTTGGAAAAGAATGGCTTCTTCCCCGATCTCGATGGCATCTCGGCCCACATCAAGAAACGGGCCAAGCTTCTCGTCATCAACTACCCGAACAGCCCGACCGGGGCGGTCGCCACGCGTGACTTCTACAAGCGCGTAGTTGAGTTCGCCCATAAGCACCAGGTCGTGATCGTTCAAGATGCCGCCCACATTCTGCTCACCTACCAGGGCGATCCGCTGAGCTTCCTGCAAATCGACGGAGCGAAGGACGTCGGTGTCGAGGTCCACTCGATGTCGAAGGGCTTCAACATGATCGGCTGGCGGCTCGGCTGGGTGTGCGGGCATCCGAAGATTGTGCAGGCCTATGCCGACGTGAAGGACAACTCGGACAGCGGGCAATTCATGGCAATCCAACACGCGGCGGCGACCGCTCTGCGAACTCCCGAGATTCCGAAGGAAGTCTGCGCCAAGTATCGCCGTCGGCTGGCCAAGCTGGTGATCGCTTTGCAAACGGTCGGATTCGACTGCCGCATGCCGGGCGGGAGTTATTTCTTGTATGCAAAGGCCCCGGTCGCCGGCACTGGCCGCGACTTCAAGTCGGCGGAGGATGTCTCGCAGTTCTTAATCACCGAGCAATCGGTCAGTTGCGTGCCGTGGGATGACGCCGGGGCTTACTTGCGCTTCTCCGCCACCTACATTGCCAAGGATGAAGCAGATGAAGACGCATTGATGGCCGAAACAGTAGAGCGGCTGGGAAAGTTGGGGCTCAAGTTCTAAAGGCGAGCGGAGCCGCGTCAGCGGCCCGATATGATGTGCGCGTCATCATCGGGCAGCTGACGCGGCTCCGCTCGCCATGAGATAACAATGCGTGACCTTTGGCTCGTCCTCCGCAAGTTCCTCTCGAACGCCAAGACTGTTGCCACGATTGCGCCGAGTTCGCGTTCCTTGTCTCGGGCCATCGTGCAAGGGATCGACTGGTCGAGGACGAAGTGCGTCGTTGAACTCGGAGCCGGCACCGGGCCCGTGACTGATGCACTCGTCGAAGCGGCGCCACCGGGCGCTCGGCTCATCATCAACGAATATCTGCCAGATTTTTGTCAGGCTTTGCGGCAGAAGTTCCCGTCCCTCGAAGTTGTGGAAGGAGACGCCCGGCGGCTCGCGGAAATGCTTGCTGAGCGCGGCATTCATCACGTCGATTACATTCTGTCTGGCCTGCCGCTGACGCATTTCTCGAAGGCCGATCGCGACACGGTCATCGACCAGGCGGCACAGGTGCTCGGTCCGGATGGCGAGTTCCGCCAGCTCACGACTTTCCCGTGGGTCTACCGATACATCTATCGTCGCTATTTTCGCGAGGTCCGTTTCCAATTCGTGTTGTGGAATTTGCCGCCCGGCGGGGTGTATTTCTGTCGGGGATGGATTCCACCAGGCGATCGCTCGTGATCGACTTTTCGTATCCGTCCGGCCAATCGCATTGCCGCTAGTCGGTTCGTTGCGAGGTTTTCCTTCTGGCGACTTCGGCGTGGCCTTTTTGGGTGTTGGTGACTTGCGGAGTCAATTCGCACGATGTTGCCAACGTGTCGTCGGCTTAGCCGCGTCTGGCGTGGGGTTCGACCACGTTGTGAGAAACAATTTGATCCGGCTGACCTCGACCTTGCTTCGCGTTGGATCATGTCAATGGCTTCGGCCAGTGAGACGGCTACGGAGTAGTCGGGTTGGCGAAGCGGAATCCGCATACAGCTTGCCCCGAAGCCGCCGGTGAAAGAGTCATTGCTCGCCCACAGCCTGCCTCGATCATTATCGAGTAGCGACCGGCCGACACGAGCGCTGCGAGAACTGGTTCAAGTCCGGAACCGGATCGCGCACCGCACTCGCAATTTCTGCACTGGGCTTGGCGAGGAAATCGCGCAAATCGACGATCCTCCCAGAAGTCCCTTCAAACAACGAATCGCGGCAGGAGTGCGCTGCATTCCGGAATAACGCGGAGAAGTTGCAGGCGGTCGGCAATTCCAACCCGGCCCACATCCGCCATGCCGTCGCCGGTTTTACTCTTGTTGTCGGCAACACATTCGGAAAATCGCGGAATTCGCATATCGGCTTTTGAACATTGTGCCGGAGAGAGAAGGGGGCAGCAATGTGCGGTCCCGCTTCCTTCAAAACACATCGATGGAGAGAGTCATGAAAAAGTTAATGACCGCGATCCTGCTTGGACTAACCGTGATGGCAGCCGCCGAAAGCCCAGCCGCTACCCAGGCGCAGACGCCAACGAGTTTTGCTGGTCCGACCGACAACGTCAGCTACCAAGTCTGGGTCCGATACAAAAGGACTGGAGAAGTCCGCCATTATGCGACGTACACGGTCTATGAGGCTGCCCGAAGGCGAGTCTCGCTCATGAACAAAACGTATCCGAACCAACACTACTGGATCAAAACGGTTCAATCGGACCGCTAGTCCCCGGAATTTCAGTGGGCTGCTGACGAACCCGCCGTGTAACGATCATCTCGACCCAGCCGCCGTATCGACGATGCCGCGGCTGGGTTTTCTTGTTGGCGACATTCCACGAGATTTGTCAAAAATCGCATAGCGCTTGAGGGGTATCGAGACGGAGAGAGCAGCGAGACAGCGATGTGCTGTCCAGAGACATTTTCACTTCCGACAACGGAGAGAGCCATGAAGAAGTCATTGACTGCGATTCTGTTTGGCCTGCTGGCGATTGGAAGCGCAGGCCATCAAGCCACCGCGCAGCCACAAACGACCACGTTTGCCGGCCGCCCGACGGCGCCGGCGAATGTGACATACGAGGTTTGGTACAAGGTATTGAAGACCGGAAAGGTCTTCCTCTACAAGAGGACCCCGAACGAAGCGGCCGCGATCCGGGCATTGCACTATTTGAACGAGGATCCCAGAGTATTTGCTTGGAAGAATACCGTATACCCGTCCAAGTAGCGGCGATTCGTCGCAACCAATCGAATCCGGCCCAGGGAAATAAAGGGGTCAGGTCTGGTCTGTTCTCTTTGGTTCAAACAAACAGACCTGACCGACCTGGCCCGTTTGATTTCATTGGCAATGCTCCGGCTGGGCATCTTCGTGGCTTGCGGCCACTTTGAAAATCTTTGGAGTTCCAGTATCGGTACCGCTCGACCCATAATCCGAACACAGGCAACAGTTCTCTTCGCACGCTCCGCGGCAACGCTCGCTGCACTACACGATGATTCGCGAGAGTGTTCGCGATTGGGAATCCGCCCTGTCGCCTTCGGCGGTGGGGCGGTGGATGCCTTGAACGCCTGGGCCTGAAAAAACAAAAGCATCAGGTAGTCAGTTCTTATTCTGGGGCGACGCGAGCGCTCACTTCAGACATTCCATGATTTCGCTGCGTTCGCTCATGTGCTTGGCACCCGCAATCGGACGGCCCGAGCGGTCGCTTGGATCGCGACAACTTTTGAGCACGGAGATGCATGACCCCCGATCGGGAGTGCAGTCGGAATCCTTGCAATATCTCGGATTGCTCGGCGAATAAGCAATCACGGTTCTCTCCGACTCCAACCATGCGGATTCGCCAATGACCAAAACTCTCTACGCCGCGGTCGCTTCGGTCGTCTTTCTGACCGGGTATGTCCCGGCCGCTGATCCGCCCGCCAAGGATTCCCGCGCTGGCTTGCCCGATCTCGTGGGCGAACTCAAGAAGTCGCCCGGTTGCCTCGGTGTCGAAATCGCCAAGACCGGTAGCGGCAAGTCCGTCATCTTCGCCTGGTTCGAAAACAAAAAAGCCGCGATCAAGTGGTATTACAGCGATACGCATGTCGCCTTGATGAAGCAGTTCTTCCCCGAACGCGCGGGTCGCAAGCCGCTTGCCGATGTGCCCGACGACAGCGGGCCGATCATGGCCATCGCATCAATCACCTTGACCGACAAACCGACGAAGGAGAAACCCCTTCCCTACAAACAAATCGCGATTGAGATCTATCAGCCGCTTGGGGGTGGCATTTCGATTGGCGGCAAGTTTTCGCCAGAGAAAATGGTCGTGCCCGAACGTAAAGACAAGCCGGCGAAAAAGTGATTCACGCCAAGCAGCAATAAGGGGAGATCCCAGGTCTTTCCGATCCGCGGGACTCAGCGGATTCAAGGTCGTCGCCCATCACTTCTCCGCCGCTTCGAACTTCGCCTTCGCTCCGGCCACGAACTTCTGGTACCCCTCGGGATCGACCCACGCCTGGGCGCCTACCTTTGCCGCCTTCGCGAGCTTGGCGTCGTAGTCGAAGACGTTCGTGTGGGCCGCGAGCCAAACGTCCGGCTTCAGCTTTTCCAGCGTGCGGAACGTCCGGCGGTAGTCGTCGGCGATGCCCTTGTATGACGGATTCTTGGCGACGCGATAGCCGGGGTTAACACTGGTGCCATCCGGGAAGACGACCGTGTACTTCTTGCCCTCGGCGACGATCTTCATGACGTAGGTCGTCGAGCCCTTCGTGTGCCCGGGCGTGAGCAAGGCTTTGATGGTGATGTCGCCAAGCTTGATCTCGTCGTCGTCCCGGAAGACCGTGTCCACCTTGGCCGGCTCGAACGCGAACGACTTGTAGTCGCCGTAATGGAAGTCGGCCTTGCCGCCGGACTGGAACAGCTCCACTTCCTCGCGCATCATGGCGATGCGGGCGCCGGTGGCCTTCTTGAGATAGGAGTGCCCGCCCACGTGGTCGATGTGAGCGTGACCGGTCAGGATGAGCTTCACATCTTTCGGCTTGAACCCGAGCTTGGCGATCGACTTCTCGATCATCTTCCCCGAGCCTGGCATGCCGGTATAGACGAGGACGTGGCCTTCGGATCCGGCAATCAAGTAGGAACCGAGGCCCTTGGTGCCGACGAAGTTTATCGGCCCGAGGATCTTCGCCGGTTCCGCGGGCTCGTCCCACTTGAGCAACTGACGCGCTGTACTCAGGAACAGGACCGGATCCTTCGCCAGATCGTCCGGCGTGGCGCGGGGCTGCGCCTCGGCCGGGATCTCGATTAGCAACAGGCCGCCGACTGCGAACGTCGCGAAGAACGGGAGCTACTTGTTCATGGTGATCCTCTTGAGTCGGGTTGGGCCAGCTACTTCCTTCGTTTCGCAGGCTTGAGAAATTGCATCAGCAACACGTTGGGCGAACTGGACCAGCTTGCTCGTAAGCAGGTCGACGCTTCGGCTCTCCGCATGAAGCAATGGATCCTGGCAATAGCCGGCAGAGATCAGGAGATCGAGGGTAACGCCTTCAAGAGGCGGCAGTCTCGCTCGAACCGTTTGACGGCCCGATCAAAGGAGCCGCTCGTTTTCGTGAGCGTCAAGGAATAGGGGCTCCCCTTGCGCTCAAGTCCATGGTTGACGTCGCACTGGTGCCGACGGATCATGTCGATCAGGTGGCTTCGATTGTATTCGCTGGCCGAAATGCGGCCGACCCGGTGCGCGGAGTCGGCCAGAATGGCCTTGAGCTGAGCGCAATACTGGCAGTCGCAATCGACATCCGCGGGACGCGCCCAATCGGCCGGTGGCGTTGGTTCTGTGGCGGTGGCACGTTCTAGTTGCTCTCTCACGGCGCGGAGCCACGACTGGAATTGTGGGTGAACCGAACCGAACTGTTGCCGCGACCATGGAATCAACGATTTCAGGGCGGGAACCTGGCAGTCGTCCAGGCTGAATTCGTTTGGCAATTCCCGAATGAATTGAATCACTCGCGACAGGTCTTCGTCGCGGCCGCTTGCCGCCACCGACTGGAGCAGCAACGGGAGCGACTTTTCGGCAACGGAAACTTCCCGGCGATTGTGATGCGAGTAGTAGGCTGGTAGCTGTGGAGGTAGTTCGCAGAATCGTTCCACCGCGATCGCGCACAATTCGCCGGCAAGAATCGATCTGTCTGAATCCGCGGATGGATCGCAACAAAACGTGGATAGCCATTCGACATCGCGCAGCGGAATCTCCGGTCGCTCGCCCCCATCTGTCCGCGCTGCGATCATCTGCTTCAATTCCTGGGCGAACGCGGTCCATCCGAACTCGCGGCACGCGGCCACCACGAATGAATTCAGATGCAGCATCGGATCTTGCTCGGCCAGTTTTCTCAGAAACGTCGCGATGGTGTCCCGATCGTGCAGCATCAGCAAATGCTTGGGAAAATCGTCGAGCAGCGAAGCTTCCTCGCGGCGGGAATTCCAGTACCCGATGAAACGACTCGGCCACTGACCCACGATGGCGCGGGCGAAGAGAATGCAGTCGCGGCGGGCGGCTTCGAGTCGCTTCTTCGGCGTTTTGGCCAGCTTGTTCGTCATCGAACAGAAGAGCGGGAAGCTCTCGGCCACGCCGGCACTTGCAACCACCTCATAGTGATGATGGCGATGCCAGACGACGATCGCCGACCGATGATACCAGCGGTCGAGCGTGTTGCCGGCGTTGCCCGTGTAACCCTCGAACTGCTTGGATGTCGGTTTCCAGTCGTCGATCGGCACCGACGAAACGATGGCCGACAGGTCGAACGCAATGGTTCCCCAGGGCTGTTTCTGGCCACGGAGATTGGTCCACTCGGTTCCGTTTAACTCGTCTTCGTACGTCTCGCCAATCTCGACCGCATGTCGCCGCGGGGCACGGTAGGAATAGCGAGAGTAACTGTCGCCGAAGCTGCCGTCATCGGCGAATTGCGAGAGATGGCGCGAAACCTGCGCCAGATGCGCCAGGCAATCCGCCTTCGCCGCCGCCGGCGCCACCAGGGCTGCGAGTTGTCGGTCCGCTCCTTTCAGCAGATCCAGCGACAGCCCGCGTTGCGTGTAGTGGTGGTTCAGCGCGAAGACCAGCGGCGTCGCCGGCTGGCGCGTGACCCACGATCCGATCGCCTGGGCCAGCCGGTCGGCGGCAGGGGTTCGTTTCGCCGACTGCAAACTCGTCCCCGGTTTCAGCACCAGGTTATAGGCAAGAGCAATTCGAACGCCGTGAGTCACGCGCTCGACTTCGTGTTCGCAATCGGCGTAGAACGCGGCGAAACAGGGACCCCTGCCGGCCGCTGCTTCCTCGAACGCCAGTTGTTGCCTGGCGGCGCCATGCCGAACGATCAGCCGCCCACCTTCGAATGGATTGGGAAGCACGACAATCAGGCTCGCCACCATCCGATCGTGTTTTTCGCTGTCGCGGTGTGGCAGGAAGAACCCACCCTTCTCGTACACCAGCAGTTTGTACAGCCGGACTTCGAGTTGGTCCGCGGGCAATCCTAGCGAGTCCGCGAATGTTCGCGTAGCTCTAGCGATGGCCGAGTCCCACTCGTCGCCAAGCCGGAATTTCTGCGGATCGAGTTCAAACGTCTTGCGGACGCGGGTATCGACCAGCGTCTCCGTGCCCTTCCCATAGGGTGCAACCTGGCAGGCCGCGATCAACGATTTCGCTATCCCGCGTTTCAGTGGGAGCGACACACGGCCTAACCCGTCGACATGAAGGCCCGGATCGACAACGGGCAGTTGGCCGGCGACCAAAAACTTCGCCGACTGTATTGCCTTTCCGATCGCGGTATCGAGTTGCTCAAGGAGAGAGTCCGGTCCGCGTCTGGTCCTGGAGGTCGACATCGTTTGCTCCTATT
The DNA here is from genome assembly GCA_963773845.1 of uncultured Gemmataceae bacterium. Taxonomy (GTDB): domain Bacteria; phylum Planctomycetota; class Planctomycetia; order Gemmatales; family Gemmataceae; genus SIAJ01. Next base: position 29,524 of record CAVZCU010000003.1, on the reverse strand, counting down.
CTTCAGCATACTGCGGCGGAGACTTGCCCAATCGCTTGATGACGCGCGGATAGGTGACGGTAGGAATCGCTTGCTCGATCCGCTCCACCTGGACCTGATGAAACCATTCGTCCCCGAAGTCGAACAGGTACCCGAAGACGCGCTCGGTTTTCAATTTGAGTGCATCCAGCGTGGTTGTGCGGGCATCGCCGTATCCCTTCGGGCTTTCGTGCGGGCCGGGAACGCCGTACTTGGGTCCGGCGGGATCGAACGGCCGTTTGCCGAACTGAAACTCATAGAGGTGCTCATCGAAACGGTCAAACGCCTCAAAAATGGCTTCGTGCAGTTGCTCTAGCGTCTCGTCGCCGCGGATTTCAATCGTGCGGCTGGTCACCTTGTTGGCGAATTTCTCGCTCACAGGCCCATTGGTGAGAAAGACAGTCAAGACGTAGAGCTTCGCTGTTGGCGTCGTCGGGGGCTTGGCGTCGCGCTTGGGCGGCTTGTCAGCTCGCGCAGGGTGCTTTGGCTGTTTGCTGTTCCACGGCGGAATCTCGTCTTCCGGGATAAGGATTTGCAAGGCACGGGGCATGCCGGGCTGACGCAGAATGAGTCCCTTCTTTTCCAGGGTCTTTATCATCTGATTTACGGACGGCGGCGAGACGCACATCGCCGCGGCGATCTCCGATTCGGCGGGCGGGTAGCCATGCTGACAGATGTAAGCGTGTATGAAGCCCAAGTATCGGCCTTGGGTCGGAGTGAAATCTGTCATAGCCCCTGGTTCTCCTCATCCTGGGCCGGTATGGCATTTCTATGACCAGGGATTGAGACGTCCGTCCGTCAGTTTTCCCGCCGCCTCCGCGCCGACTTCCAACCTGGCTGGTAGTCGGGATTCGGAAGGTCACGTTCTCCAGGCTTCCCGCCCTTGGCCGGGTTGGTGACACAATGTATAGTGGCTTGCGTCATTGACTCGATGCCTGCGCGCTTCGATGGCTTCCTTCGCCGGTTGAGCCTGGATCGCGCAGCCATCGACGCTGGTGTCGTACATGCACGTGGGAGTGTTCAAAAAACCGAGCTGCTTGCGGGCGATATCGTGACCGCATGGCACGTGTCCGCCCAAACGGCCTCCAGTCATGGACCCAGCGCACTTCATCGCCGACAATTACCCCGGGCGCTCGGCTAAGTCAGTTGGCTTTTCAGCGCGCGCCGGCCATGTCTGTAGAGCGTGAAGCAATGCCGGATCATCGCGATACGATTCCATTAGCCGCAGCAGTTCGGCGTGCAAGGGCTGTAGCTCTTCAAGGTTTTTGGCGTGTTGGTTGGCATCAATCAGGCCGCGCGCCTCCAGGAATCGCAGCCAGGCGGGAACGAGTTCGAACAAGGCGGTCGCAGTGTGGTACTGCGCAGTTCATGAAACCGACCAAGCCTGCCAGGTGAACTTCGAATGTGACTCGCTCGGGGCAAAGGGGATGGCTCGGCCTGGGCGGGGGCGGCAACTTTTTCTTGGGATTCATCGCTTGTTCGAGCATGCTCAGCCTTGGATTGAGGTCGCCTTCATGACGCCGGATGAAATACGCGAAGAGCTGATCCCGGATCAGCTCCCCCTTGGGGTAAGGAACTCCTTCCTCGCGGCGCAGGTAGCCGACAAACTGGGAAATCAGGCGCGCCAGGTTTTGCGCCCCCGGATCTCGTGAGTCCTCGTCTTCTTCCTCTTCTTCGTCCCATTCGTCGCGGCGATTTTTGCGCACCGGCGGCAGAGTGAAGTCGTCCAAAGTCCAGGTCGGGGCGGCTTGACCCGCGACGTCGTCAATGTGTTCGGCCAGTTGGTCAATGTCCGGATCGGCGACGAAGAGCCGGATCCGGTCAAGCAATCCCTGGTCGCGTGGATCGGGAGATGGCGTGTGTTCGAGGTAGTTGTAAATCTCGTAGTCCGCTCCCGTCTCGCCGAACTCCGCGATGACCCACGGAAAAACGTCCGACGCTTGCACAAGGGGCCATGCAATGTGCATCCCCTCGAGGATCGTGGCGAGCTGACCGTGGTACGCCAAGGCGTGCAGGCTGCGATGAACGGTGTCGAAGTCCCGGTCAGCCCGAGCCGCCAACTGCCGAGTCAGAAGTAGAACGTCCGGCGAGTCGTCCGCGAGAGCGTCCTGCAGACGCCACGAGAGATAAAAGTGGGCGCTTTCCTGGTAAACTTCGGGCTGCCGATCCGCAAGCGCGCCGACTAATTCGGCGAAGCGCGCCCGCTCGCCGTGCGCTACCGCATCCTGGTGAAGGCGACTCAGCATTTCGAACGCCGAATCGTCGAATATCAGCTCCGGGTCGTCGAGCGTCCGAAGGAAGAAAGCTCTCCGGCCCTCATAATCCTTCGATTTGAACTCGTTCCAAAACGCCTCCCATCTTTCCCGTTCCGGGTCAGGCGGTCGAGGAGGCGATTTTGGTAGAGCGACGAGAGGCGCCACCGACGGTTCGGCGCGATTCGCAGGTTGACGAAATGTTTCAGTCGATAGGGTACTGCCTCCGAGCACACCGCTTTTCACCGGAGCAGTCTTCGACATACAACACTTCTTGAATTTCTTGCCACTGCCGCACGGGCAAGGATCGTTGCGTCCCGCTTTCATCGGCGTCCCTTCACGAAGCGATCTTTTCTCTGTGGTTGGTCATACTTCCAGATGCTACGGCGGCGATTACTTTTTCGCGATGTCGAATGGGACACCGCCACTGTCCGTGGCACACTCCGCGGTCATTTCTTCGGCTGAAACAGCCGCGGGGCGAAGTCGTGGAGGGCGAGTCGCCAGGTCTGCCATTCGTGTCCAAGCCCCTTGGCGTCACGGAACGCCACGTTCTTGCTGCCGCCTTGGTGCAGAGTGCCATAAAGAGATTCCGCGGCCTTGTGAATGCCCGCATCCAGGCCGACCGTTCCAGAGTGTAGGTAGAGAAGGTTCAACTTCTTGTCGAAAGCCTGAGGGTCGGCGAACACGCCGCCGAAGGCCGTCTTGGTGTCGAGCGGGCGAACGCCGCTGAACGCGCCGATCACGGAAAACGTGTCCAGGTGGCTCATCCCGATCTGCATCGCCTGGCCGGCCCCCATCGATAGCCCGGCGATGGCCCGGTTGTCTCGGTCGGTCAGGGTGCGATAGGTCGAGTCGATCATCGGGATCAAGTCCTTCACCACCACATTCTCGAACGCCCCGCCATCGCCCCGTCTTGGTCCGGTTCGTTGCGGCGCGGCATTGGCCCGCGTGGCGTAGCCTTTCTCCATCACCACGATCAACGGCATCGCCTTCTTTTCCGCGATCAGGTAATCCAGGATGAAATTCATGTGCCCCTGCTTGCCCCATCCGGTTTCGTCCTCACCGGCTCCGTGTTGCAGGTAGAGCACCGGATACTTCTTCTTCGGATCGGCGTCGTAGTCCGGCGGAGTGTAGACCATCGCATGCCGCTGCTTGCCCGTCACCGCCGACTTGTACCACCGCGAGCGAATTTCGCCGTGTGGCACGTCTTTGATGTCGAAAAAGTTCACTCCCTTGTCGGGGATTTCGATCCCGCTCGTCGGCTTGCCGGTGCCGAAGAAGGTGTCGCTGCCGGGGTCGTTCATCTGGACCCCGTCCACGAGGAATGCATAGTAGTGGAAGCCGGGCACGATCGGCGGCGAGGTGAACGTCCATGTGCCGTCGTTGCCCTTCGTCATGTCCCAGTGGCCGCGCGGCCCCAGTCCATAGTTCGTGAATACCTGCACCTTCTTGGCGTCCGGGGCCCTCAGCCGGAATGTCGCCCGTCCGTCCGCGTGAACCCGCGGGTATTGTGCGTTGCCGATGTTGGTGGCCGCCGGTTTGCCCTCGTCGGCAGCGTTGTCCGGCGCCTTCCTCTCAGCGGTCTTCGGTTGCCCCGGCTGGGCCAGCAGTGACCCAGTCGTGTACGCCAACACGGTGCATGAGACCAGTCCCAAGATTCGTCCGTTCATGCATCATCCCCCAGAGGTTGACCACGGTTGAAAACTCGCCAAAACGCGAACAGGAGCGGACTCGATTATTAATACACCGCCGGCTACGGTTGCGGACCGGCACTGCCACCTTTCTGCTTCCCCGGTCGCCTCTTCTGCGTCTTTCGCCCGGGTCGGTATCCCGTCGGTTTCGATGGCTCCGCCCCGCGCTCGCCTGGCTTCTCGCCTTGCGCCGGATTCGCGACGGTGTGGTAGTGGTCGCCTCGCAACACATCGTTGGCCTGCCGGCGCTTGGCCTCGATGGCCTCCTTCGGCGGGTTGGTCGGAATCAACCCTTCGCACCCGCCGATCAGGTCGGCGCGACCCGCTTCAATCAACGCTTCGCGGACAGTGAAGTAGTTTTCCGCCTTGAAGAACTGCATCAGCGCTCTTTGCATTTTGCGGTCGCGCATGCCTTGGGCGACTTGCACCGGCTTGCCGCTCATCGGGTCGATGCCGGTGTAGTACATGCACGTCGCGATATCGAAAGGGGCTGGGATGAAGTCTTGTACCTGGTCGGGCCGGTACCCGTTGCGTTTGAGGTAGATCGCCAGGTCGATCATCTCGGCGAGGCCGCTGCCGGGGTGGCTGGCGATGAAGTAGGGGACCAGCGATTGTTTCGACTTGCCGGCTTCCTTTGAGGCTTCTTTGTAGGCTTTCGCGAAAACGCCGAAGTTGTCGATTGATGGCTTTTTCATCAGCGACAGCACGCCCGGGCTCGTGTGCTCCGGTGCAACCTTGAGCCGGCCGCCCACGTGATGCTCGGCCAGTTCGCGCACGTATTCCGGTGATAGCTGGGCCAGGTCCATGCGAATGCCGCTGGCAACGAAGGCTTTGCGAATCCCCTCCTGTTCGCGGACCGTGCGCAGGAGATCGATGGTCGGTCCGTGGTCGGAGCCGAGCAGCTTGCAGATCGTCGGATGAATGCACGACAGGCGTTTGCATTTCGCTTCGACTTCCGGCCGCGTGCAGCGCATCTGGTACATATTGGCCGTTGCGCCGCCGACGTCGCTGATGACCCCCTTGAACTCGGGGTCAGCCGCCATCTTGTTAACTTCGGTGACGATCGATTCCTTCGACCGCGACTGGATAATCCGACCCTGGTGGGCGGTGATCGAGCAAAACGTGCAGCCGCCGAAGCAGCCACGCATGATTGTGACCGAGTCCTTAATCATCTCGAACGCGGGGATCGGCTCCGTGTACATCGGATGCGGCCGACGCGTGTAGGGCAAATCGTAAATCGCATCCATCTGCTCGGCGGAAAGCGGAAAAGCGGGCGGCGTCGTCACTACTGCTTGCCGATCGTGAAACTGCACCAGCGTGGCAGCGTTGAACGGATTCGTGTTGATGTGGATGTGCCGCGTTGCTTCGACGAAGGCGTGCTTGTCGGCTTTGACGTCCTCGTAGCTCGGCAAGATGATCGTGGGAGTTGTTTCAAGTTTCAAGTTTCTAGTTTCCAGTTCAGAACCAGTCTCGCCTCGATTTTCAACTTGAAACTGGAAACTGGAAACTTGAAACTCCGAAGATTCGCGAGCCCCGAGCGCATACGCCACGCCGCGCAGGTCGCGCATGTCCTTCACCGTCTTGCCCGCGGCAAAGCGCTGGGCGATCTCAACGATCGCCTGCTCGCCCATCCCATAAACGACGAGGTCGGCCTTGCTATCGAGCAGGATCGAACGGCGGACGGTGTCGCTCCAGTAGTCGTAGTGGGCCAGTCGCCGCAGGCTTGCCTCGACGCCGCCGGCAATGACCGGCACGCCGGGGAATGCTTCGCGGCAGCGCTGGCAATACGGCAACGTCGCCCGATCCGGTCGCAAGCCGATCCGACCGCCGGGGGAATACGCGTCGTCGTTGCGGACTTTCTTGTTGGCGGTGTAATGGTTGATCAGCGAGTCCATGTTGCCGGCGCTGACCGCAAAGAACAATCGCGGCCGGCCAAACTGCCGCCAGGGCTCGACACCTCGCCAGTCGGGCTGACTGAGCATCGCCACGCGAAAGCCGGCGGCTTCGAGTACGCGATGCAGGATCGCCATCGCGAAGCTCGGGTGATCGACGTAGGCGTCGCCGGTCACGAAGACGACGTCGACATAATCCCAGCCGCGCGCCTTCATCTCCGCTGCCGAGGCCGGGGCCAGCGGGGCGGCAAAGCGCTCGGTCCAGAGCGGCAACGATAGCTTGGATTGGGACATCGCGGTGCCATTATACCGCGATTATCGAAATGACGAATGACCGATGAATGACCGACGCATGACGAAACGACAATTCGTCATGCGTCGGTCATGCGTCGGTCATTCGTCATTCCCAGAGTCGGTCATTCGTCATTGATTAGATGCGCTTCTTTGGCCGCCACTTGCCCACCACCGGAACGCGATCGACCGGCAACTCCATATCGAGGGACAGGTTCTTCACCATGGTGTCCTCGTACCAGCGGTCGCCGGGCTTGCTGTTCAGGACTTCGTCCCATTTCAGCGTCTTGCCCGAGTATGCCGCCATGCGGCCGAGGATGGCGTTGAAGGTGCTGTGGGCGACGCGCTCGAGTTCATTGATCGGCTTATCTTCGCGGATCGCGGCCACCAGATCGCGGTGTTCTTGAACGTACGGGGCAGTCTGCTGGCCGATCTCCTTGCCGTTGGCGATGTAGACGCCGGAGGTCGAGTAGGTCTTGCCCTTGGTGCCGACAAAGCTTTCCGAGACGTTGTTGTCGCAACCGTCAATTTGCCGGCAGTAACTCTGAATGACGACGCCGTTCGGGTATTCGTATTCGAGCGCGAAGTGATCGAAGATATTGCCCACAATCTTCGGGTCGCCGACGGGCCGGTTGCTGCGCCCGCCCATGCCGCCGACTTTGACCGGCGTGGCATTCATCGCCCAGTTGGCGACGTCCAAATTGTGGACGTGTTGCTCGACGATATGATCGCCGCACAGCCAACAGAAGTGATACCAGTTATGAAGCTGGTACTGCGCGTCGGTCATGCCTCTCTCGCGTGCGTGGAACCACGGCGTGGTTCCGTTCCAGTACACCCGGCCAGAGAGGATGTCGCCGAACTGGCCGTCGTGCATCCGCTTCATCAACTCGATGTAGCCGGCCTCGTGTCGACGCTGTGTGCCGGCCACGATCTTGAGATTTTTGGCCTGGGCCTTCTTGGCGACTTGCAAGACCTTTTGAATGCCAGCGACGTCGACAGCGACCGGCTTCTCGGTGAAGATGTTCTTTCCCGCCTCGACCGCGGCTTCCAGGTGATAGGGCCGGAAGCCCGGCGGCGTGGCGAAGATCACGTAGTTGACTTGCGGTAGTGCGAGCAACTTCTTGTAGCCGTCGAGGCCGTGGAAGCAGGTGTCCTCGGTCGCGAGCAGTCGATCGCCGTGCTTGGCTTTCAAGTTGTTGAACGTGCCTTTGGCTCGCCCTTCCATTAAGTCACAGATGGCGGCGACTTTGACTTCCTTGTCCGCCTCGAGGACATTTTGCAAGGCGCCGGACCCGCGCCCGCCGCAGCCGACGATGCCAATGTTGATGCTGCCGGCGCCGGCGGCGAACATCTTGCTCGACAGCATTAGTGTGCCCGCGACGGCAGCGCTGGCGGTGACAAATTCGCGACGATTGACGGTTTCGCTCATGGAGAGTTCCTCATTTGGGAGCCAATAGGACGTATAGAACTCAAGGGACGTACAGGTCCTATCAGTCCCATACGTCCTATGCCACTCTTGCTACGGTTTGAATTCCTCGTTGTTTTCTTTTACCACTTTCGACGTAATGCCGGTCAATTCATCGGGCTCCACCGGGCGGCAAATGCGGAAGCCGATGATCGGATAGTTTGTCAGCCACCAGATGCTCTGCGGCTCCTGGGGATCGTCTTTCATCCATTTCAATTCCGAACCACGTCGAGCGGCGCAGCGCAGCTCGGGCGGCCGGTCCTTGAAGTGCCCGCCGCGAGCGACATGGCGCCATTTATTCTCCGTCGGCTTGAAGACGGGGTTGAGAATGAATCCCCCCTTCAGCATCGAGTTGTATCGACTGTAGGCGTCGGCCACGTAGTGGTCGATGCACCATTCCATGACGTTGCCGTGCATGTCGCAAATGCCCCAGGCGTTCGGCTTCTTGGTCCCGACTGGATGCGGGGCGCCGGCCGGCCGGGCCTCGATCCCCGAATTGCCCTTGAACCAGGCATAATCTTCGAGCTTTGCCCCCGGGGGAATTCCAAATGCCGAATTGGTGCCTGCCCGGCACGCGTATTCCCATTCCGCCTCGGTCGGCAGGCGATAGTCCTTGCCGGTTTTTTTCGATAGCCATTCGCAGTACTTCATCGCTGCATGGTGTGTCATGCAGATCGCCGGATGCTTTTCGCGGTCGAAGCCATACGTTTCGTCGACATACGGCTTGGTCGGCTTGGAAACGGCGTCGGCTGGCGCGAGCGGCTTGGCACCCTTCTTCGGCTCGTCTTCGCCTTCCTTCTTTTCCAAGTTCGTATTGCCGACGCGGAAATAGAGATCGAATTCGTCCCACGTGACCTCGCACTTGCCAATCCAGAATGGCTTGAGCTTCACCTTCACTTGCGGACCTTCGTCCTTCCGGCGACCGGGCTCCGAATCCGGACTGCCCATCATGAATTCGCCACCGGGGACGGCAATCATTTCGAAGTTGACTTTCCCTTCGGGACCGTCGAGCGATTCGGTGTACGATTGATGTTTGGTCGGCGCCTTGGCCGGCTTCGCGTCGTCGGCCAGTGCGGCAAGAATAACAATCCCGCCCACGGCAAGTAAGGCGGAGAGTTGGATGCGGCGGAACATGACGGGTAAATTCTCCATCGGGCCGCTCGTCTGCCTCATAGGGCATATAAGTCGTATGGGACCTATGCGTACTATTGAGCGCCAAGCAAGTGGAGGGACTATTCTATGAGGCGAGTCCTATCATTGGCCGTCCTTCTTTTCGCCTGTCACGCTTGGGCCAATGAGCCGATGCGGTTCGAATACGAAGAGCCGCACATGGGGACGAAGTTTCGCCTTGTCCTTTACGCACCCAGCAAGGAAACGGCAGACAAGGCGGCCAAGGCCGCGTTCGCGCGCGTCGAACTGCTGAACAAGGTCATGAGCGATTACATTCCGGATAGCGAGCTGATAAAGCTCTGCAAGAAAAGCGCGAAGAAATCGGCCGGGCCCGTGAAAGTCAGCGATGAACTGTTCTATGTCCTGTCGAAAGCACAGGAGGTCGCTGCGCTCTCGGAGGGGACTTTTGATGTGACTGTCGGTCCGATTGTGCGGCTCTGGCGGCAAGCGCGCAAGGACCGCGAGTTTCCCGAAAAGGATGTGCTCGCCGCCGCGATGAAACCGGTCGGTTACAAGAAACTGGAACTGAACGCGGAGAAAAAAACCGTTACGCTGACGGTGCCCGGCATGTTGCTCGATCTCGGCGGCATCGGCAAGGGTTTTGCGGCCGATGAGGCGCTCAAAGTGATTGGGACGTTCGGCATCCAAAGCGCACTGGTCGCGGCAAGCGGCGACATCGCCGTCTCGAAAGCACCCCCCGGCCGCAAGGGCTGGCGGATCGATATTGCGCCATTGCCGGGCGACATAGAACGACGGCAGGTTCAATTGGTGGATGCGGCGATTTCCACATCGGGCGATGCCGAGCAATTCGTCGAAATCGCCGGCGTGCGCTATTCGCACATCGTCGATCCCCGAACGGGTATCGGCCTCAAAGGCCGGCGCAGTGTAACGGTCATTGCTAAGCAGGGCGTATACGCCGATAGCTTGACGAAAATGGCGAGCATCCTACCGGCAGAAACGGCCGTCAAAAAGATCGATTCGATCGACCACGCGGCCACGCTGATCGTCGTGAAGAATGAGAAGGGCGAAGTGGTCCACCAGTCGAAGCGATTTGCGAGTTACCTGGCGAAAGAGTGAGGAGATTTCATGGGCGGAGACAAACGGGTAAAGCGAGACAAGCACGCCCTCAATGAGGATGGCATGGTCCTATGCAATCCCCGCGACAAGGAAGCGGCCCATCGAGCCCAAATGGAAGGCATCGCGACTGAGGATCACGAGGCGGTGACGTGCAAGAAATGCTTGGCTCTGTTGTATACCACCGAACGGGGTGGACTCGGCGGCGATAGTTCGCCAGGTTAGCGCGAAATCCCGACCGGAGCATCTCATATCCAACCGTTCCATCCTGATCAACGGCGGCAACGCGGGCATCGGTCTTGCAACCGCACTGCGCTTTGCGCGTGAGGGAATGAACGTCGCCATTGTCGGCCGGCGCGAGGATACCAACAAAGCCGTTGGCCGTCAAGGAGCCCCGCGATGCTTGGCCCAGCTCAACTCCTGCACTCCATAGCACCAACGAGCGGCAGAGAGCCCTGCGACCGTCAGGACGCTCCGGCCGAGGAAATGCCGCCAACGCGGCACGACGATGCACGGCCGAACAGTAAGACGCCGCAAGCGAACTGCGCCCAAATTGGTAGCCGAGCGCTTCGTCTCATCCCCCAGCTCCACATTCGCAGGCGGGTCACCGTTTCTCCTCGGGGGCCTAACCAATGTGTCGGCAAAGCAGGGTGGAACGTATCATCTTGCGTGAATAGCCGCCATTTCAAGCGGGCGATCGCATTGCGTATTCTGAACTGATGTCATCCTTCTTTCAATGGCCCGCGATCGTCATTCCACAAGAGTCAATTGGTTCTTCGGTCCCGTTCACGGGACTTGCCGCGCAGGTGTAGGCCCGGCGTTCACGCCGGGTGTCGGTTGATTCGAAAACCGGCTCCGGAGTCCCGTTCACGGGACTTCTGGCAGTTTGGCTTCAGCCGCCCGTCGGTTCGCCGGAGCGGGTATAGTGCCCCGGGAGCCGGCCCCAACATGTCCACGCAAAGCCGTGGACATGGCACCCGGGGCCATGTCCAATGATTAAAGCTGAACGGCGAGAAGTCTCGTGACCGGGACTCCCGAGATGCGTTGCCTGTTCTTCGCCCGCTATTGGTGTTTTTGGTCGAATCGGACGGGACAAACACTTTTATCCCATATTCTTCGCGGCAAGCCGCAGACGATGTTGCTCGGACACTTTCATCGCATGTTCGTCAAACTTGCCTGTGACTTCGAGTTCCGTTTCGCGACAGCTCCAGACGCGAGCCAGGTCATAGACGAACACGCCGTAGCCGTATCGGCCATCATCGGTCGGTTCCTCAGTCTTGCCGGCGATGTAACCCAGGCGGCCATTGATCGTGACCTTCTCCGGGTCCGCAGTTCGAATTCGAACCCTGGCGTGGAATGGAATGGAGGCGGTATTTGCGCTGCGGGTGTCGGCGACCATTGCTTTTGGCGCTGGCTTGTCCTCCAACAGATGCTTGACCCCTTGCAATGTGGCGCGGGCACGCATCCGCATGGTGCGACGGATGACCAGCGCATTGAAGACTCTGCCTCGCCATCCCTTGGGAGTATAGAAGCCCCGGAGAGTGACGCGTGTCTTCGTTCCTTCCGTCGCCTCGACGGCTACTTCCGTCACGAAGTTGTCGATGAGTTTGCTCAGCCCCCAAGAGTCCGCAGTGAAAGCGACCGTGGTACTCTGCAGCGGAACGTGGTCGATCACCTTTTCAACGCACCAGCCGCGCCGCCGGCCCGTCGGGACGATGCATTTGTACTCGACTCCCGGCGCACGGCGGCTTACTCCCGACGGCAACTCGACGTCGCGGACCACCGGATGATACCGGGGTATCAGCGACAAGTCATCGACCGCCTCCCACGTCCGGTCGAGCGACGCGTCGATGACTTCCTCGACGAACCATTGCAGATGCCCGGTCGTGGCCATTTGACTTGTGCCCTCCGCCACTCCACAGCACGGTTAACCGGTCAGAGGTCGACTGCGCGCGATCTCAGAAGCCACGCGGCGGCGCCGATTGAACCAATTGCTTGTCCGATTCTATCAGGGAACGTAAAGCCGTGAGTGCCGAAACGGCCAAGCGCCCGTCAGTTTTGCACGAGCCCGTGTTTCTCCAAAGCGTCCTGCCAAATGCAATCGCGGTTCTCTTGAAAATACCGACGAAGGATCCCACGTACTTCGTCACAATTGACATCGTCTGCTTCAATCAAATCGATAAGAGTGCGCGAGTCGACTCGGCTCATCTTTTGGATGTTCTCATCGGGCGTGCAGCAACCGTACCCATCAAATGAAATCCGGACCAGGAACACTCTTTCGTCGATATCGACATCGAAATCGGCGAACACGCTATCGCCTTGAAGGTTCAGGCAAAAGCGGCACGGCCGGCTTGGTGACGTCCAGGTAAATTTCCTGATCTCGATAGGCATAGCGGACTCGTCGAAATAAGGTCACGCAACAGGTCCGAAATCTCCCCGAAGCAGTTCGGCGAAATTGATCTGATGCTCATCCCGCCACGAACGGAAGCACGTACGGGCCTTTGGGAATGACGGCGAGTCTGGCGCTGGATCCGTATTCGGCTAGGGACGCGGCGACAGCTTGTTCGACGGTGGGGACCGGTTCGACCAGGCATTTTCGCAACGTTTCTGCCGGAAGGCCGTCGGAGACGACCTTCACTTTGCAGCGATCGAGGACTTTGGACATCATCACGAGTTGCCATTCGTCCATCTCGCAGGCGTCCGCGATTGGGGCTCGACGGCCGCCCGGCAGGAAGCGCTGCATGTAATTCGACGTGTTGAGCAGCTTCTGGAACTCTGGGCCGCCGAGTCCTTCGGTGAGTGAAGCGGCCATCACGATCGTCCCACCCTTTTTGACGATGGGCAGTGCACCGGTGAGTCCCTTCACTGCCTGATACCAGGTGGTGTCCAGCGGATAGCCGGCGCAACTGGTGACGACCACATCGACCGGCTCACGGACGCCGGCCTTGACGACTCCTTCGCAGAACTCGACCCCGCGGTGCCAGGCCTTGATCATGTCGCCAGCGCCCAGCCAGGTCACTTGCCGTTTGCCGTCGATGCAGACATTGACGATGAAATCGCAGCCCGCCATCTGGGCGATTCGCGTGTTCTCCTCGTGTACCGGATTGCCGACGACGATGCCGCAATCGGCCTTCGGATGCTCGAGGAACCGCGGGCCATGCCAGATGCGGACGGTTTCCAGGGCCGCGATACCCGGGCAGATCACTTTGCGTCCGCCCGAGTAGCCCGCCATCAAGTGCGGTTCGATGAGCCCCGTGGTGATCTTGAGATCGGCTTGAAGGTAGCGGGTATCGATCCACGCGGGGACGCCGTTCGGCGTCGTCCCAAGATAAGTGTGCTCGTCGCGTATCTTGCCATGATGATTCTCAATGCGATAATTGGCGGCGATTTCTTCGCCCACCATTTCAATCATCTCCGCCCCTTCGTTCGGTCGATGCAGGCCGGTGGCGTTGAGGATGAGGATCTTGTCGCGTGGAATGCCGCTCGCTTCCAATGTCCGCAGCACGGGCGGCAGAATGAGCTTGTTCGGAACCGGCCGGGTAATGTCGCAAATGACGATGCAGGCATCTTTCTTTCCCCTGGCCAACTCGGCGAGCGGGGGTGTGCCGATCGGCTGGCGAAGGGCCTCTTCCAGCATCCGCTCGGGATCGGCGAGGGGCGGTGCTTCGCGGATGGCGAGCGGGCCGATCGTGCGATCGTCGGGGAGATTGATATCAAGGCCGGTACGGCCGTAATCCAGTGTTAAGCGCATAGCATGGTCTGTGGTTGTCGAATGGTTCGGCAGAGTATAGTATCATCTTTTCGACAATTACTGACCACTGACCACCGACAATAGCAATGTCCATCGATAAATCACTCAGACGCCGATCGGCCGGCTCCGCGAATCGCAGCGTGTTGACGCGGGCCGAGCGCATCAAGAAATTGCAAGAGCTGGAAAAATGGCCCGACGGCCGCAGCCCCTTTGGCCTGCCCAAGGTCCGCGTGCTGAAGATCGTGCTCAAGAAAGCCAAGAAGGAGAAGGCCGCCGAAGGCGCTGAGGGCGAGGCCAAGGAAGGTGCAGCCGCCGCCGCACCTGCCGCTCCAGCGAAGAAGTAAGCGGATCAAAATGACGAATGACCGACGAATGACCGACGAATGACGAAACCATCCTTCGTCATTCGTCGGTCATTCGTCGGTCATTCGTCATTTTCGAGATGGCCCATGACGCGTGTGTACTTGGCACTCGGGTCGAATCTTGGCGACCGGCAGCGGTACCTGGATGACGCTGTTGCTCGACTGCGAGCCGCTCCCGAAATCAAGATCCGCCGCGTTTCACCTTATTACGAGACGGCGCCGGTCGGTGGACCGGCCGAGTCCGGCGCCTACCTGAACGCGATCGCCGAAGCGGATACACTCCTTTCGCCCGAACAGCTTTTGCAGACACTTCTGGATATTGAGCGCTCGTTCGGCCGCATCCGCAGCGAGCCAAATGCTCCGCGAACGCTCGATCTCGATCTGATCCTCTACGGCGATCTTGTGCGTCCTGGACCCGACCCGATCGTTCCGCATCCACGCATGCACGAACGGCGATTTGTTCTCCAACCCCTTGCCGATTTGGCGCCGGAATTCATGCACCCGACGATCCGGAAATCCATTCGCGAGTTTCTCGCGAAGTTACCCCCCGATCCGCAGCCGCCGCGGATTTATCCACGAATGGAGACTGCCGCGGGTCAAGAATTGTCTGGCCTGCGAGCGCTGGTGACCGGCTCGACGAGCGGCATCGGGCGAGCAATTGCCCTGGAACTGGCGCGCGGCGGGGCCGATGTCATCGTCAACTCCCGACGATCGCGCGATGCGGCCGGCGAGGTCGCGCAGGCAATTGCCGCCAGGGGTCGGCGAGCGCACATGATTATGGCCGACATTTCTTCGCCGGCGGATTGTGAACGACTCATCGACGAGGCGTGGAAAACGTGGGGCGGGCTCGACATCTTCGTCCAAAACGCGGGCGTCGATCTGGTCACCGGTGAAGCGGCCGACTGGCCGTTCGAGCGAAAGCTAGAAGCTCTCCTCGCGGTCGATGTGACCGGCACCATTCGCTTGTGCCGGGCGATCGGCGAACGAATGCAAGCAGGAGCCGGGGGCGTGATCTTGACGATGGGCTGGGATCAGGCGGAGACCGGCTTCGAAGGCGAAAGCGGACTGCTGTTCGCCCCAGCGAAGGGGGCGGTGATGGCGTTCACGCGAAGCCTGGCCCGTAATCTGGCCCCGCGGGTAAGGGTCAACTGCCTGGCTCCCGGCTGGATTAAGACCGCCTGGGGCGAAGGCGCATCCGAGCGCTGGCAACAGCGAGTCGCCCACGAGACGCCGCTTAAGCGTTGGGGACTGCCAGCAGATGTCGCCGCCGCGGCCCGCTGGCTGGCGTCGCCCGCGGCAGCATTCATCACCGGCCAAATCATCCGCATCAACGGCGGTGTCGTTTAGGTTCCTCACCACAGAGACACCGAGGTACACAGAGAAGACATGAAACAAATCCGTCTTCTCTGTGTCCTCGGTGTGCTCTGTGGTGAAAAAATGTCGCCTAACGCTTCCCCGTCATTAGCGTACCCAAATCCGTCGTCTTACCGGATTCGACCGTGGTGTCTCGCTATTGGGTTCTTCTTAATTAATTCAGCCTCTGGACTCGCGACCCGCTATCGGGTACCGTAAAGGCGACTCCCAGGCGATTCCGGCCTCTCACGGACTCCGCCGATGGCCATCTCCTTCTCCTGTACGTGCGGCGCGGAATTCGAAGTTCCCGACCACCTGGCCGGGCTGCACTCCCCGTGCCCAGGCTGCGGCGGATCGCTCGTCGTGCCAGCCTCCCCGGACGATGAACCGGTGACCGACCTCGACGTGGAAGAGTCCGCTGCTCCCTATCGCCTAGCCGACGCGTCCCGCCCGTTCGCCGACGCCGGGCCCGAAGTGATCGACGACCTCGAGCCTGTGGAAGATGACGACGAGGTCGAGTTCGTTGACGACGACGTCGAATTTGTCGATGACGATGAGGTTGAGCCAGACGGGGACCTCGAGCCAGAATTCTTCGTCGCCGCATACCCGCCGGGGTCCACGCTCCGCCACCCGAAAGCCTTCCGGATCTATCCCTGCAGGCGCGAGCTGTTGGTCCTTCACGCCGGGCCGTTCGGCTGGGGGCTGGTCGAGGCGATGATGGACCGGCCGGGCGTGCGCGAGGAGTTTTCCCGCCGGCATGATATCGGCTTGGGCGGCGGGGTGCTTGGGTCGGACGTTGACGACGTCGCCCGGCGAAAGCTAGCCCAGCGAGCGGCCGTGCTCGACCGGATGACGCGGGCCGAGCTGCGGGCCGAAGCGGAATCGGACAAGCTCAGCTTCCACGTGACCGCCGACACCACGCCCAAGGCCCGCATCGAACCGCCCAAGCCGGGCATGTTCGAGGAATCCCGGGCGGACGACCTGGTCGTCGGTCGCCTCACCTTCACCCACGCTACTGCCGGCAAGTGGGAACTGGTCCTGCTAAGCGAGGCCGATGCCCGCATGGCCATGGGCGCCTTCCGGAGCGTGCTCGGAAACGAGAACGTGCAAGTGACGCTGCGGCTCAAACAGGAGTTTTGAAGTTGCGCTGATGCGGTTCGGCGGAGCCCGAAGCGCAACGCGAACCCCTGCGCCGCGGGTCGGCCCGGTCTTCCCGTGAACGGGAGATACGGTTTTGACTCGCTGTTACGATTGATAGTGGCGGATGGAGTTGTGGCCGTTTCGTCCTTGGTGCTTCGTGCCCGAACGCGAGCCTGGCCCGAGAGTTGGTGGCCGGTTCATTGGTGACTGGCGTCGATGTCCGCATCGACGCGTTGATCCCGTTGGGGAGATTGCTGTTTTCCCCGTTCCCCTCTCACTTTGTCCGCCATCTCGCCCATCCCTTTTCTCGCCGGCGAAATGGAGGACATCTTGAGTCGTCGCAAACTGAAAGCCCGCAAGAAAGCCAGTCCGGTTCGCGAATTCCGCGTGACGCCGCCGCCGATGGTCGTGCAGAATCCGCACGCCGCCGGCATCGACGTGCACTCGGACAATCATGTCGTCTGCGTCGGCTTGGACATGGTCGACACATTTGGCGCTTACACGGCCGACCTGCACCAGATCGTCGCCCACTTGCGTCGGCAGGGCATCACGACCGTGGCGATGGAATCGACCGGCGTCTACTGGATTCCGTTGTTCGAGTTGCTGGAAGCGGAAGGGTTCGAGGCTTTCCTGGTCGAACCCGGCCAACTGCGCACCTGCGGCGCCCGGCCCAAGACCGACGTTCTCGATTGCCAATGGATTCAGCGGCTGCACGCGTACGGGTTGCTGCGGGGTTCGTTCCGTCCTCCCGAGTCGGTGCAGGCGTTGCGCGCCTACCACCGTCAGCGGCAGATGCTGATCCGATACGCGGCCGGCCACGTGCAGCACACGCAAAAAGCGCTTCACGCAGATGAATGTCAAACTCACCGAAGTCTTGTCCGACATCACCGGCCGGTCGGGTCTGGCGATTATCGACGCGATTCTCGGCGGCGAGCGGTGTCCGGACCTCCTGGCCGGCCTCGCCTCACCGAAGTGCGCCAAGACGAAAGCCGAATTCGCTCGGGCCCTCGAGGGGCTCTGGCAGCCGGAACACCTCTTCGAACTGGAACAAGCGCGAGCATTATTTCGCTACTACCAAGGCAAAATCGACGAGTGCGATCAGCGGATTGCACTCGAGTTGGCAAACTTGCCCAATCGGTCAGGCAACCGGGAAGTGCCGCCCAAGACCCGCCAGCGCGGTCGCAAGAAGAATGACTTGCGTTTTGAGGCGACCGGCCCATTGTTCCAGGCCTTGGGGGTCGACCTGACGGCCATCGAGGGGATTGAAGTGGGCACGGCCTTGGTGATTCTGGCGGAAATCGGCGTCGACGTCTCGCGCTTCCCGAGCGAGCGGCACTTTGCCAGTTGGCTGGGGTTGTGCCCGAAGACCTCGACGAGCAACCAAACCGAGAAGAAGACATCGCCACGCAAGGGCTCGGGCCGGGTCAAGCGTGCCTTGCGAATGTGCGCGGAGTCCGTGGGTCGAACCATGACCCCGTTGGGAATGTTCTATCGGCGCATGCGCTCGCGGATTGGCGGTCGCGGCGCGTGCACGGCGACGGCGCACAAGCTCGCTCGTCTGGTCTATCGCATGCTCAAGTACGGCACGGAATACGTCGTCAAAGGCATGGCCGAGTACGCGGCCAAGATGCGAGCACAAGCCGAGCGGACGCTGCGCAAGAAAGCCGCCGCTCTCGGCTTCGAGTTGACGCCCAAGGCCGCCCCGGCACCGGAATAGTCGGCTGAAAAGCAAGAAAATCGCTCCCCCATTCGCGTGGGGGAAAGGGGGTTCTTCGCCCCCATTGGCAAACGAATCAAGAATCGTATATATGTTCCTCGCCCGCCGCAAGGCAGTTCATGGGGAGGGCAACGCCGAACTACCCGAGGCACCATGTTTTCGGACCAAATAGACTGGCAAAGCCTGACCCGCCTCGCCCTCCCCAGGCGCTGTAATCGCCCGGGAAGACCGGGCCGACCCGCGGCGCAGGGGTTCGCGTTGCGCTTCGGGCTCGGCTGCTTTTGGCAATCCTTTTGAGGCGCACAACTTCAAAAAGCAGGAGCGGACGTGACGGAGCGCAAGCCATCTCTTCGCTACTTCTTGCTGCCTTCTTCGACCTCTTTCAGCTTCCCCGCCGCTTCGCGGTTTGATGGGTCCAGGAGAAGAAGGCGTTTGTAGAAGATGGCGGCGGGTCGCGCCAGGCCGATTTTCTGATAGCCCTTGCCGATCGCCAGCAAGGCCTTGTTGCAGTCGAGGCCCGACTCACGAAACTCGTCGCGGAAGGCGAGAGCGTCCTTGATCCGGTTCTGATCGAGCAGATCGATAACCAGGTAAAACTCAAAGTTCTCCGTATAGATCGGGTGCGTTGCGAACTGTTTGCGAAATCGCCTGAGCAGCGCGATCGTCTTCTCGCTTCCATGTTCATTGAAGAATGGGCGCAATTGCCGGGGCGTTGGCGGCACCTTGGAGCCCGCCATGTAGGCGTCGGGCCCGGTACGGCCGATCGGGACGTATTCGACGTGCGGATCCGTGCCGCCGAATTGCGTACTGCGATACTGCTTCGCCAGGAATTCCTTGCCGGCGGGTTCGGCCTTCAGCATCGCCTCGAAGAACCGGAGAACGTAATTGCACAGCGCTTCGTATCCCGACTTGCTCTTTTCCATAGCGGCCTTCTCCTCGGCCCTGGCGTCCGCCGACACGGCCTGGTCGCCGAGATGGAGTTGATACAGGCGGTCGTTGTGGATCCCGCCTTGCGCGATGTAATCGTTGTGGGCCATGCCGTTGAGCGTGAAATAAAAGCGCTCGGCGGATCGCAGCGAATCGGCAAGTTCAAAGAAGGCATTGGGGCCAGCCGCCATCAAGAGAGGGCAGTCGATGTTCTTGGCATTCTTGACGACTTCGGGCGTAAAGTGCCAGAGCGGATCGCTGACGCCGTGATAATCCTGTGTCGTATCGAGGCTGACGACCGCGTCGACGGGCGATCCCGGTTGCGACCGATAGACCAGCGAAGCCTGAGCGCCGGCACTGTGGCCGATCAGGCCAATGTGATTCCAGTCGATATTCGGCTGCTGCCGGGCATAAGCAATCAGGAAAGCGATGTCGTGCGCCGACCCTTCGCGGTTGTCCGTATTAAACGACTTGCCACTCTGATCCGGAAACGCGCTGCCCAGCACCACGAAGCCATGACTCGCCAGGAACTCGCAAAAGACCGCGTTGTCTTCGAACGATGACCCCGCTCCCGAATGGTAAATCACCAGCGGAAATCGCCCGACGGCCGGCGGGGCCTCGCGAACACACGCGGTCGGCATGTCGAGGAATTGATTCAGCAGAGTCTTTTCACGGTCGGTCAAATCCTTCGGCCGTTTCTCCATGACCTCCTTGGCGATGACCCCGTACTCGTAGTCGGCAAGCTTGATCGAGAACTTGGCCAGATGCGGATCGGCCGACTGGATCGCCAGGTAGTCTCGGTGTGGCATTGCCCGGGCATTGTCAGCCCGCTTCGCTGGATACCACATGTTGATCAGGATGGGCCGCGGGGCTTTGCCGATTGCGTAAGTCGTCTTGTCGTCGAACGTCGTGTTATAGCGACGCGAGTAATCCAATTGCCAAGTCGACTTGAAACCCACGGCATAAGGACCGCCGGTCAGCTTCCCCCACAAAGGCGGCGTCTCAGCAGCGCCGATGTCCGACCACGCGATCAACAATGAAATGATCGCGACAAGTTGCCGAAATCCCAGAACGGTGTTGTTCATATTTCGCCTTCACTGCAATCGCTGGAGCACTTATTTGCATGCGAGATGACGTTCTATCGACGACGGACGGGATGCGAAATGTACAGCTAGATCGCTCCGCTTTAGACAGTCGCGGGGTCAACGATGGTCAACCCCGGTCCAAACGCCGCGAAGCGCACGAAATGACCTGTATTGAACGTCAATACATGCGTAACTGTATGAACGTGGCAGACGGCGACCAATCGAGCGTTGTGAACAAAGGGCGATTAGTCGTAGAGCCCTTCGCTGCTGATGGCCTCGTTAGTGAGGGATATTCCGCAATCGATAGCCGCTTCCAGCAAATCGCGTTCCCACTCGTCGCGGGGCTCAAACGGAAGTGGCCGGGGCAAGAATTGCTGTCGCAACGTATTGACAGCCAGTTCCTCGGGCGTGACGCTCTGCTTTCGCGCCGCCGCCAACGCGTTTTGCAGATCGGGCTGTATGGGTAGGACCATTACTCACTAGCTCGCAATTGATTCACCTTCGATATGTTACCCGCGCCGAGCATAGCGGCCAAGCCTGGACCCCTTGGAGCCGTCGCGGGGCTAAAAACAGGAGGCCGGCAAAGCACATTCTGATTTTGCAAACTCGAAATCGAAAATGTAAAATGTCCCCGAATATCCCTTATTCCGGGTCGCGACATTGTCGCTGGCAGTCCAACCTAATCATCCCGCCCTTGCCACGCTGGAAACTGATGAGCCACACGCTTGCCAGTCTGCTCCTCGTTGCCAGCGTGACCAGCGCACAGCCTGATCCGCTACCCGAACACGCCCTTGCCCGGTTCGGGAGTACTCGATTCAGGACAGGCTGTAAGGTCGACGCCCTCGCGTACTCCCCGGATGGGAAACAGATTGTGTCGTGGGGCAACGTCGACTGGAAGCACGGCGAGCTTGACCTATGGGATGCGGTCACCGGGCGGCACGTCCGGTCCGTCCGCACTGCTCATCAGAGCGTCCAAGCGTGCGGGTGGGTTGCTGGCCGGCCGGGGCTTAGCGTCTTTGAGCGGGCCGGGTTGGGCGGCGTTAGCCGCGAACTAATAACCGACCTCGTAGTCTGGGACTTTACCGCCGACCGACCGGATGCACTAAAGAAACCCGAATACGTCGTCGTCAAGCCGGGCGAACCTAACCCACCGGTTCTCGACGCGATCATCGCTTCTCCCGATGGGCGACGACTCGCCGTCGCCACCAGCGTCGACGACAAGCCAGGCCCCGTCGTGATCTATGAACTCAACGCTACCAACTCGCTCGCCAATCTCAAACGTGTGGCAGAGTTCGCCGCCCCGCCGTGTCTGGGTCGAACACTGAGCTTTACTCCTGATGGCAAGTGGCTACTAGGCGCAGTGCGCGGCAGACGATGCGAAAGTCACGACGATCGTCGTGTGGGATGCGGCCGGGAAAATCGTTCGAACCTTTGATGGCCCTGCCGGATCGCGCGAGTCCAACGTGATCGCGACGGATACGACAATTGCACTCACACTGGAAAGTGGGGACATCTACCTCGCCGATCTCGACGGCCGGAATGGTCACATCGTGCCGAACTCACCCAAGGACGGTTCGCCTGGATACGGGTACGCAACTTTTGCCTTCCTTCCCGGCGGCAAGAGCCTCGTCAGCACGGGAACGGACGGGATGATTCGGCTGACCGACGTCGCTACCGGCAAGGTGATGCGTACGTTCGGCGAGCGATTACACCGGCCGCGGGTGCTGGCAGTTTCGCCCGACGGTAAGCGGGTTGCCGCCTCCGGGCTCAGCGGCGTGATTCGCGTCTGGGACCTGGCCACAGGCACGGATGCCCTGCCGCTCGGCGGGCACCAGCTCAAGGTCGAGCGGGTGTCGGTGTCGGCCGATGGCAGCGTTGTCGTTACTGCGGGGAAGGATCAATCGATCCGGGTCTGGGATCCGGTTACTGGGACGGAGCAGAAGTGGATCGCGCCGGCGCCGAGATCCTCATGTGCCGCCTGACACCAGACAGTCGGCACGTGGTGGCCGCGGTCGGCTCGCGTCAGACGCTGCGAATGTGGGATGTGGGTACGGGAATGGACGCCACTCCCGCGTGGTTGTCCAAGGTATCGGCTGCCGGCTTTCGATTCACTCCGAACGGAAAGGTCCTCTTGACTCACGCGGCAAACAACTTGACGGCGTGGGCTTGGCCGGCCGGAACGAAGTTGTGGTCTACGGATACGCGCTCCAAGTACACGGATGGGCGATACTGGGTCCAATCGATTGCCGTCTCGCCGGACGGTCGGCATTTTGCCACCATTGCCGAGTTCAACCTGGACCGCGACGGGCTGCCTCCTGCGGACAAGCGGTCGGATATTGGGATCGTTGACCTGTGGGATCTGGCTACTGGCAAGCGCGTCCGCCGGCTGGCAGAGTCGGAAACTGGCTTCCACACATTGGGATTTGCATCTGACCGAACACTGCTGCTCTCTGGCAATTTGACGCTCCCAGGCGACTTCCGCGGCCGCAAGCCCGGCATGCCCTACGGCCTCTTCGCGGTCGACTCGCTGACCGGCAAGCTGATCCAGGAGTTTGACGCGAAGTGCCCGGACCAGATCGGGGGCGGGCAGGACTTCGCCCTTTCCGCGGACGGGCGGACGCTGTTTTGGGCTGCGGACTTGGGCACTTTGGAGATTTACGAGGTGGCGACCGGCCAGCTCCGCGCCACCCTACCCGGCCACCGCGATGCGATCCTCTCAATCGATACGCCTACCAACGACGTTCGACGGGTGGCGTCCGCTTCGGGTGATACGACGGTCCTTTGGTGGGACGTTGGCTTCCACGGCAAGCCGGCAATGTTGTCGGCAGAGGAGCGCAACTCGCTCTGGAAGGAACTGGGAGCCACGAACGCGAGGCGCGGCTTCTATGCGATGACCAAGCTCGCTGCGGACCCAGCCGGCTTTGTGGGTCTGGCCGCGAGCAGGCTCAAGCCTGTCCCCCGCGGCCCGACGGCAGCCGAACTGGCCTCCCATTTCAAAAACTTGGCAGCAAAGTCGTTCGCGGCTCGGGAGGCGGCGATCCAGGCCCTCGACCTGTATGGAGAAACGGCGGTGCGGCACGTGCGAGCCCGGTTGAACGTGGAAACCGACCCGGAAGCCCGCGAGCGCCTATCGAAGTTCCTCGAGCGGCACGTGAAGCCGGACAACGACCCGCAGCGACTGCGCCATGGTCGGGCCATCGAACTCCTGGAACACCTCGGCACGCCGGAAACGAAGGACCTGCTGGCAAAGCTTGCGAAGGGTGGCCCCGGCAAGTTGACGGCCGACGCCGCCGCGGCATTGAAGCGCTTGGCGAGCCGTTAACTACCGCGATGGGCGACACGTGAAGCGGATCGCTTCAGCAACTCTTTATGCAATTTTACTTGCGACTCAACTGGCCCAATGCCGGCGCAGCATCATGCGTCGCCACGTGACAATTCCATCGGAAGAAACTCGAGGGGCACTGAGGAGGTCGCTCGTTGTGTCCACGAGACGTCCGAGTCGTACCAGTACCGTTCACCACTGCCCGCCTTGACATCAGGCAGGCAACCATACGGCCCAATCACTTCGAGGTCGTGGCAACTGGTTCCTTCTCGCCTTTCGACTCCAGTTCGATCGCCGAATTTGGCCTCTCGCCTCCAACTCCTGGAGCAGGTTAACCATCAGGTCCTTCCAAAATCGGCCGGCGTTCAGTCGCCTTTGAAATGCGATCCGAAACGAGGCGGGGTCCGCCTCTGCGTCCGGCAAAAGCCGAATTGCTGCAAAGAAATCGCCGAGCCGGTGCGAAATGCTCTCTTCGTGCTCGACGCCGCCCGGCATGGTCCGAACGACTTGCGTCATGACTCGGTCGAGCTCAATGCGGCTGAGAAGCCAGCGACGAAGCGCCTCGCAATCGGCTGGTGATCCGCATTTGACTTTCCAAGTCGTGTCGGTCTGCGGTTGTCACATGGTCGGACTCATTGGTTTTACGAGTGCAAACCCTATGTGCTATCGTGGCCTCATTAGCCTCCCGGCGGCCAACCATCCGGCAATCGACCGTAGACCGCTTCATACGCTTGCACCGTTGCCGGCGGCGGGTTTTGTAGCGCCTCCTCGATCGCCGACTCATGCGCTCTGTCGAGCGACTCGCGCAGCTTCGCGAGGTCCTTGTCCAGTTCGCGGTCGGCGCCTCCCTTCACCAATGCCCCCAACGGATAGTAGTTCGTCCAACCCGATTCTTTGCCGTGATCGAGTGCTTCCTTTAATGGCCGCATGTCGACGGCATTCAGCCGGCAAGGCTCTCGAACCGCTCCGACCACATTGATTCGGACCCGATTGGCCAACTCTCTTCCAATAGGCGCGGTCATTTGCTTTTGCGTAGAATAAGCGCTCAGGGGAGGCCAAGCGATGAATATCGAACTTAGCGAAGATATCCGCGCCCGGGTGGAGTACTTCGCAAAGGTCTTCAACAAGACGCCGGCTGAATATCTATCAGCCGTCATCGAGCGCTCTGTGCCGGATTTTCCGAACCAAGCGACGGCTGTGGATCACCTACAAGACTTGCTGGACGGAAAATATGCAACTGCCGAAGAGGACGACCTTGAAAATTACGTGCGCCGGCTCAACGACGCCCGCCTACATTTCCCCAACTCACAACCGAGCGATGCCGGGAGCACGAAGCCGTGACCCGACTGATCGCCCTGGATTCCGGTCCACTCGGGTTGCTCTGTTTTCCAAATTCACGCGGTGAGGCTCGCCGATGTCAGCTGTGGGCGCAGTCGTTGCGTGCGAATGGCCACTTGTTGTTCATTCCGGAAATTGTTGATTATGAAGTGCGGCGTGAGTTACTCCGCGCGAATCGAACTCGCTCCATCTTCCTCCTCGACCAATTCTTGCGAGACAACATAACGATCCGACTCGACTCGGCCCAGCTCAAGCACGCTGCCGAACTCTGGGCTCAGGTCCGTCAACTTGGTCTGCCCACATCCGGCCCCGATTCCCTCGATGCCGACGCAATTGTCGGCGCCCAGGCACTGATTCTCAACGATCCGAACATAATTGTCGCGACTACGAACCTTGGCCACTTGTCGCGATTTGTGACGGCCGAACTATGGCAGAATATACCAACGACCTAACAGACCTGTCGCGAGAACTTACATACGCAGTTTACTTGTTCGACTCCCTCATTCGCAGTCCGGCGGCCAACCATCCGGCAATCGACCGTAGACCGATTCATACGCCCGCACCCTTGCTGGCGGCGGGGCTTGTAGGGCCTCTTCGATCGCCGACTCATGCGCTCTGTCAAGCGACTCACGCAGTTCAGCCAGGTTCTTGTCCTTGTCGCGGTCGGCTTCTTCCTTGACCAATGCTTCCGAAGGATCGTAGTCCGTCCAATCCGCTTCGTTGTCGCGATCAAGCGCTTCGTTCAAAGGACGCATGTCCACGGCATACAGCCGGGGGAATTGATACATCCAATCGAGCCCCTGGGCCTGAAGCCGCCGGTAGATCATCCGATACGCGGGCGTTAGGTCAGCTCGTTGGGCGATCCAGATCGTGCCCATATAGAAGTCGAGGTAATCGTATTCGTCAGTGCCGATTTGCCGGTTCAAGACGTCAGCGATGAACCCGCCACTGGATCGAAACGACCCGAGGTCGAGCACGCGATTGTCGGGCCCAATCACTTCGTGGTTTTCAGAAAAGACATCCCACAAACACTGACCGACCAACTCACGGACCTCGCGCTCGGTTTCCACGGGCGTCGAGGGCTGTTCGCGGATGATCTCTTCGAGCGTTGGCTCCGGCGGCAGCGGTCGTTCATCGTTCGTCCGGCGCAGACTCGCGAGGTTGCGGTGCATTCGGACCGCTTCTTCGCAACGCTGTTGGGCAGACGGATGAAACACGGCGACGAGCTTCGAGTTCTCCCAACCATCCGGGGCGAGTTCTCGCACAACATCCGGCCCGGAAAACCCGTGCGGGAATAGCCGGTCGAATTCGGCGTGCAGTTCGTCGTCGCTAAAGGTATTCGTGTTGAATTTCGTCATCATTGGGTCCCCTTGCCAATCGGCCAGTCCTAATTCGACAGGCCAGGAGGCCACAATGTTCGGACGCGGGCTCTTCGAAAGCAGCTCGATTATCGCATGTGGCTAGATCCTGCCTGGGCGCAATGCCATGCTTTGCCATAAAATCAACGCCAAGCCGAAGGTGCCAGCCATGTCAGCCCGTACGGTTACCGTTTCCATGCCGGAACGCTTACTTAGGCAAATTCGAGCTCGCGCAAACATTCGCAGCGCAGTTTGGAAGACGAGGTCGTCAGCCTCCTGACCGACGCGCTGTCGACAAATGGCGCTCCTCGTAACGGCAAGCCGGCGCCGCCGAGCAAGAAGAAGCCGCGAACCAGCCTCGTTGAGTGGGCCGAGAAGAACAGCGAGGACTGGGGCAACCGTATCAATTCCGAAGACGTGGAAAGCTTTACGGGGCGGAGGTATTGATCCGTGCCGCTCCCAACCGTGTTCCTCGACACGAGCATTGTTGTCGCTCTCGAAAACAATCGCGATCCACATCATGCCAAGGCCAAGAAGCTCGACAAGAAGCTTCTCAAGCAGAAGGCGACACTGCTGCTCCATCCAGGAATCCTGTTGGAGGTTGGCGACGGCTTCGCCCGGTTGAATCGCCGCGCGAAGGGAGCTGAATTGTTGCGACGATTCCGCGAAGAAGATGGTTATCGAATTGCTTCGATCACCGACGAATTACAGCGTCAGGCCGAGGAATTCTACCGCGAGCACGACGATAAGGAGTGGGGCCTGACCGACTATGTCTCCTTCATGCTGATGCAGAAGGAAAGAATCACAGACGCCCTCACGGCCGATGTGCATTTTCGCCAGGCGGGTTTCAACGCACTCCTACTCGAAATCGCATGAACTCTGGTCTCCTACGAATGGCCTAATCTTCGATGGCGCCGGGGCACGCTTCGATGATGTCAGAAGCCCTCAAACCTCCCCCTCACGGCAGCTCCACCGGCGGCAATTCGAAGGGTTTCTTGAACGGCGCTTGCTTCGGCCACGGCGCGTCCGGGTCGTACCAGTACCATTCGCCGCGGTTCGCTTTGTGGTCCCAGAGGCGGTGCGAGCGCGCTGGCAAATCGATCTTCGCCCGCCTCAGCGTGCGCTCCGGGATCCCCGCTTCGGCAGCAGCCGTATGTAGCTCGGACGCTTTGCGCGGGCCGTCCGCCAATTCCCGCTTGAGCCAGTCGATCGCTCGGTCGCAGGCCTTGACCATCGTACTGATCTTCTTCTGGCACAAGCCATCCGCTGACAGGTCGACCGGCCCGGTCCATTCGATCGCCGGCTCACCGGTTGTGGACTCGATCACGCGATAGCCCAATGCCGGCGGTCGACGGCCGACGTTGCTCTTCATCGCTTGCTTTCCTGGGACCGCCGTTCGCCCTCGAACACGTCGCCGCGGCCGCCGATCCGTTCGGGGCGAATGTACTGCTCCTCGACTATGTTCAGCGGTTCACAGTGGGGACCGACACGAAGGACCAGCGCGAACGAATTGAAACGGCGATGTCGATCCTCCGCCGGTTCTGCAATTCCGGGGCGGCCGTGCTATGTGCCGCGGCCGTGTCTCGCCAGAAGAGCGCGTCGGGTTCAACCTACTGCGGGTTGAACCTGGCTTCCTTCCGGGGATCGTCGGAACTCGAATTCGGGGCCGATGCGTGTTATCTGTTGGTTCCCGACGCCGACGGTCCGGGCGTGGCGTTTCAGTGCGAAAAGAACCGTTACGGGCCGATGGAGGGTTTCCGGACAACGTTCGACCCGACTTACCAGTCGTTCACTGAAGCGACCGAGCCGACGCCCCTCGAACGCTTCGACGCCGCGACGCCGGCGCCCGCCCGCAAGAGTGGGCGGGGCGTGTCTTCTTTCTCAACATAGGCGAACACATGGTCCCGGTAGGCGTCGCCCTTGAGCTGGGTCAGGTACTCGCCATACTGCCGCCACATGAGTTGCTGAACGGCGCGAATCGAACTTTCGACCAGATCGAATACCCAGAGCGAACCTCCAGGCCGCAGCGCCCGATGGAATGCGGCGAAGACCTCCCGCCACTCCGAGTCGGTACGCAAATGATGCAGAACCGCGGCGGCCAAGACGATGTCAAATTCCCTGTCGCGAAGTTCGATCTCCCGGATGTCGCCCTGGATGGTCTTGAGGCTGCCCGTGGTCGCCCGTCCCAACCGCTCCGTCGCTCGTTCCAGCATCGGCTTGCTGAGGTCGATCAGCGTGACATCGAGGTTCGGAAGCTGCTCTAGCAGCTTGAGGGAATAGTTCCCGGCCCCGCAACCCACATCGAGAATGCGACGGGCATTTGGCGTGGTCGCCGCGGCTGCCTGTGCGATCAGCTCCATCGCAAACGGCGCGTTGACCGTGGCCGACTGCCCGGTCTCGAGGTTGGCGAACCGCTCGACGTCCGTGTCGAACCGCTGTCGGATTTCATCGACGGTCGATTTCATCGTTGTCGCCCCTCAGGCGCTCGGCAATTTCCTGTTTCGGCGGGCTGCGGCCTTGGGTCAGCAACTTAGCCCCGTTATTCCATACTGTCACGTGGAATGATTGTTGATCGTCGCCCGGCCCAGGTCATGCATTTGCCGCAGATGTCGGACAATCGCCCGTCGGAGTAATCGTGAAATCAACCAGAGCACGGGCCGGGCAAAACCGGACTTCGGATGCAATTCGAACGAGCGGGTGACGGTAGTCCCGTTGTCGATCCGCTGAAATGCCCACGACTCCACGAACTCGGTTGCCAAGTGGGACAGCGGAGGCGAAAACTCGTTCATCTTGAGTCGCAGAAAGTGCTCCGGCTGCCAATCAACGATCTCTTCAACATGGCTCGATTCGTCCGTGTTGGTGACACGAATGCGGGAGCCGACGACGCCGGGTGCTCGGACTTCGTACTCTGCCGTCTTGATACCAGGCAAGGCGCCGTAGCCCGTGAAGTTGCGCCAGTTGGCGAGGTCGAGAATGCGCCGGGCGATGTCGGCGGGCAGAAGTCCCAGAGTATCGGTACAAACGAACTTGATTGGCCTCATCCAATCACGGCTTTCTTTTGCAGCGACCAAACAGACGTGGTCGCCCGCTGAATCCAGCCCGTCCGCTGATCATCATCTTTGGCACTCGCTGGATCGACCAGTATCCAACACCTCCGCAATGGAGTTATCGAGCGGGCCTCGCACTCGACAACGCGACTGGCCCATTGGGGGAGTCAGAGATCGATTTGAGGAACCTGGAAACGACAATATCGTTTAGGTGAAAGGAAGACCGCGAAAAAACGCGGAAAACACCAGAAACGCCAACAGATTGCCAAGT
>CAVZCU010000002.1:0-43945 GCA_963773845.1 uncultured Gemmataceae bacterium | reverse complement strand
GCCGTAAGGCGTCGGGTGCTGTCATTACCCGGCGGCTTACGCCGCTCGGCTCGCCAAGTGAGCGTTCGGCACGCCTTGACAGGCGCTCGGCTCGCCGATTGGAAATCCCTTACTGCTGGGTCATCGTCGCCGAAAGCACCTTCGCGATCTGTTCCTTTGTCTCTTCCAGGTGTGCTCGCGAAGTGTCTTCCGGCGGCATCTTCTTGTCGCCCAGGGCAAGATCGATGCGCTTGCTCGATTCACGCAAGTGCATCCGAGCGCAGGCTTCGTGCATCCGGCACGCTGCCGCGGAGCACTTGTCGCGTCAGTTCCGCGACGTAGGCGCGTTGCAGATTTCGTCGAATGATGCTCGATTTTTCCGCCGCGGGCTTGTCAGCGGCTGTCGGCAGATCGGCGAATGTGGAATCGCTCAACGCCCGCATGACCTCGGCAATGGTGACGGCCGCCGTCCTTTCTCCGCCCTCGGCAGCCTGGTCCTGCAAGTGAGACAGCGAGCGATCGTGCAAGCAGTTCGAACAAGCAAACGCGCTGGATGCCGAGCATCCGCGATCGTTGATACCGGAATCCACGCCACGCATGAAGGCACGTTCGTTGCCCCAGTGCAGCCAGCGGTCGGCCGCGAGCTTGCGCAGTAGCTCCGGCGGGAAGTTGAACGGCTTGTCGGTCAGGATGTGGTCTTGCAGGAACTTCAGGGCCTCGCGCTGCCGGGCGGCCTTCACGGGCACGAACGGATCGCGAGCCTTGGCATCCCCCTTGTGATCGCGGTTACACATGCTCGCCGCCGACGAACTGAGCCGCCAGGAACGCGGCAGTTGCCGTACTGCTGGAGCATCAAGCTGAAAGCCACGCGGGCGCGCTGATAGCCTTCGCCCTTGTCGACCACGCGATCCGCCAGTCCCTTCATC
This sequence comes from uncultured Gemmataceae bacterium, assembly GCA_963773845.1. Lineage (GTDB taxonomy): Bacteria > Planctomycetota > Planctomycetia > Gemmatales > Gemmataceae > SIAJ01. Next base: position 43,040 of record CAVZCU010000002.1, on the reverse strand, counting down.
AATTCCTCGGCCAGGGCCATGCGGTCCTGGGCGAATTTCAACGGATCGGCGCCCAGGTCCCACTGGTTGATGTTCGGGTCGGCGGTGAACAGGTCCTCGTCCGTGCCGTAATCGAGCCCGTGCTTGGCGCCGCGGCTGGCGATCTTCGCCAGTTCCGCCTTTCTCGCCGTCGGTGCCGCCGCGACGGGGCTTGTAGCCATACTCGATGGCCCAGTAGTCGTACGGCCCGATGGTCGAAGTGAAAAAGTCGCCCTGCTTGACGCCCTTGGGAGCCAGGTTGACCGGGTTGTAGTCCATCACACTGCCGACCAGTCCCTGCTTGCGCGTGATCGGCCAGATCGTGGAGTTGGTCGTTCTTCAGCATCGTGCTGCCCTTGAAGTTGTGCCGCAGGCCGAGCGTGTGGCCGACCTCGTGCATGACCGTTTCCTTGATGGCCTGCTGGATCATCTCGTCCGGCAGCTTGTCGCCGGGCTTGAGGTCGAGCCGCGGCCGCAATGGCCGCCAGCGCCAGGCCCAGTTCAGATTGCTTCTGCGACGCACACTGGCACAGCCCCTGCGGTACGCCTTGAACTGCGCGCGCATCGCGGCGTAGGGATCGCTCGCGATCGCCTTGTCGTTCCAGCTTTCGGCCGTGCGGCCGGCGGAAAGCGGCACGCGTCCAGCCGCGCCGTGCGGCCTGGATCGGGCTGTCCGGCTACGCCGGTGATCCCGGCTTCGCGTTCTTGTAAAGTCTGCTGATCGCGTTTGTAGAAGCGGACCATGCTGGCGTCGAAGATGATGTCCGCGTCGATGATCTCGCCCGTGAGCGGGTTGGCGCGCGACGGCCCCATCGCATAGCCGCGGTCGGTCGCGATCCAGCGGAAGGTGCTGTAATTGATGTCTTCCGGGTCGAAGTCCTCGTTTTCCTGCTGCCGCACTTCGATGGCGTCGCGGAAGCCGATCTTCTCGAACGCCTTGTTCCATTCGAGGATGCCTTCGCGAACAGCCGCGCGATACTCATCGGGCACCGATTTCTCGATCCAGAAGACGATCTTCTTCTTGGGCGGCACGAGCTTGCCGCCCTCCTTCCACGGCGAGCCGTCGGCGCGTTCGAGCCGCCAGCGATTGATGTAGCGGACGAAGGCGGTGTCCTTGCTATCGCTGCCGAAGTCCTTCACCGCGCTGAGGAAGTAGCCGATGCGGTCGTCGGCGAGGCGGGCGGTAGCCGCGGTCGGGCAGCTCGACGATGCCGTAGTGGATGATGACCGTGTTGCCGCGGCGTCGATGACCGTGTCGTCGACGTGGCCGGCCGGTGAAGACCGCGGCGACCTGCATCTCGACGTTCTTTGGGAACGTCTTGACCTTGTCCCAGGAGGTGCGGTTGCCGTCCATCATGCCGAAATTGAGGTCGGCGAAGTTCGTGAAGAAGATGTCGTTGAAGTCGATCAAGATCGACTGGCGAATCGGATGAATCGACTTGATGGGCATCGCCAGCAGGACGGAATCGGTGTAGGTCGTTTCCAGAGCGCGCGCGATCGGCCCCTCCCGGCTTGAAGTGGACGTTCTTGCGAATGACGTGAATCTTGTCGCCGACGCGCTTGAACGCGATGACCCATTGCTCGTCGCCGTTGAGCGTCCAGCCGGCCTGATCCATGCCGCCGCGCGCCAGCGAGATCGCGCACAGGTACGGTCGATTCAATTGAAAGGGCTGGATTTCGGCGTAGACGTGTTCGTCCTTCTGGTAGAGCTTGAACAGGCCTTCGTAGGCCTTGGCGCCCGCGACGACTTTGTCGAAGTCATCGAACTTGGGGTGGCTGGGCGAGGGACGGAAAGAGGGTGAGAACAAATGTGCACGCAAGTAGGCGGCGCATGGAGGAACCTCGGGAATCGTGGCGAATGTGTGTAGGCTAGCGGATTTGCGGGCAATTGGGCAAGCGGGATGTGCCGGTTTTGCCGGTAAGTAAAAATGGAAGGGCGGTGCAATCGGCATAGGCGGAATGACTCGAGGGGCTCACTTAATGTCGATCAAGTCGCAGGCCTGCTCGTACGAGGTCTCTAGTTCGAGTGGCACAGCCAGGTCGTCGTTGAGCCACAATGGCAGGGTCGGGAGGGGCCGCCCGACAACTAAAGGATTGGCCCACTCACTCGAAACGCATTTTCCCCTTCTTTTGTGTCCACCGACAGACGGCGGCATAGGTGGACGGCGGCCTGGTCCCAAGGGTTGTGTCATCTTGTCGGACGAACTCCAACAATTCCCTGTAAAGGTTTGCGTGGCGAATGGTGACGACATCGACAATCGCGACCGAAACGCAGTCCTGAAGCAGTGCGGCACATTTGGCGATAAATGCCCTCCGCTTAGCTGGCCGGTCCTTGTTCGACGGGCCGATGATTTCCACAGCGGCGACGAGCCGCCGATCGTGCTCGCGGTCGTAAACGCGGACTTCGTATTCGTCTTGATCCGGAGGATCGGCAATGACATCCACCGAAGGTTTTGGTGGAGTCCATATCGCAGTCGTAGCCTCTCCCGTTTCGTCGTTCGAATACTGTGCATGCGACAATGAAAGCGACTCATAGGACGCAACATCGACCTCAGGGGAGGCCAAATGAACGCGAGCCGTAGCGATATACCCGCGAGGAAGTCTCGGCTTCAGAGCCATGACAATAAACGTGGGCCAGACGCCGTGCAACTCATCCCACGAGTGAAGGTCATTTACCGGAGAACGAAAGTGATCTCGCAGCGGCATTGGCAGGTCCTCCCGGACATTTTACAACCGAACCATGACGTTCACCGCTCTCCCCAAATTTCCCCAATTTCCCTGACACATTTCTGTCACATTCGTCGCTTAGCCCAATAGAGGAATTGACGATCCTCAGCGATCCACCGCAAATCCGAGAGGCACTAGCGATGAACACCGTCCGACACAAATCCCGAAACTCAGTTGCAAGCCTGCTGGCCGCCATGGTGTTGGCAATCCCTCTCGGCGTTCCGGCCATTGCTTCGGGACAGATTGCACCGAAATCCGAGACAAGCCATAACACGTTGTCCTCAGAAGAGTTATACGAAAAAACTCTGAAGGCCACCTGCTGGGTCGTGTTGCCCAATTGCTCAGGAACTGGCTGGGTCCTCGATCGTGAAAAGCGGCTGATTATCACGAATTACCACGTTGTCGATGGCTTTGATGAGGCGCAAATTTACTTCGCCTACAAGAAGGCCGATGCCGTCCAGACTGACCCGCAATGGTACCGGATGAATGTGAACCCGATCCGGGCAAAAGTGATTGACCGAAGCAAGGAACGCGACCTGTCGCTATTGCAGCTGGAGTCGATGCCGGCGGGAACGGCCGCCCTCCCGCTGGCGACGCGGTCGGCCAAGCAGGGCCAGGACATCATGACGATCGGCGCCGCGACACGCGGAAGCGGCGGACTCTGGGGCTGGGTTGACGGCAAGGTTCGCAACGTCGTCGAAGTCCCCCACTACGGCCATCGGATGCGGCAGGTCGAGTCGAATATCTCGACGAACTCGGGCAACAGCGGCGGGCCAGTCGTGAACAATCACGGCGAATTGGTGGCCGTCCACTTTGCTTGCAGCGTCGATGCTCGCAACGTGAGTTATCACATCGACCTGTCGGAGTTGCGATCGTTCCTCGCGGTCTCTCTGCCCCTGGTTGAACCGAAGACCGTGTCCGGGTTGATCGCACGCGGCGATCGACGGCTGTCGGAATCGCGCTTCGCGATGGCTCGGGAGGATTTCGCCGCGGCCGTGAAGCTCGATCCCAAGAATGCCCGTGCTCGCCTGGGTCGCGGCATGGCCACATTCTTCTATGGCGACAACGCAACCGCAATTCTCGATCTGGATGAGGCGCTCAAGCTGGAACCGGAATATTACAAGGCCGTCTTCTACCGCGGTCGAGCCCGGGCCAATATGAACAAGCACGAGGAAGCAATCGCCGACTTCACGAACGCAATTCGCATCGAGCCGAAATCGGTGGAAGCCTACAACTATCGCGGCTGTTCCCAATTTGAGCTGAAGAAATTCGACGAGGCCGAGGCCGACTTTAATCGGGCCATGGACTACGCCCCGACCGATCCGCTGTATGTCAAGAACCGGGGACTGGCCCGCGAGAAGCAGGGCAAGATGGACGATGCGATCGCCGACCTGGAGAAGGCCATCGAGTTGCGGCCGCGCGACGCCAAACAATTCACGGCACTCGGGCAGATGCTGTTCCGGGCCAAACGATACGACGACTCGATCAAGATGCATTTGAAGGCTGACGAGTTGGATCCGACGCATCATCCCATCCATGCAGCCTGCGTCGGCGACTGTTTGAAAGAGCAAGGCAACTGGGAGAAGGCGGTCAAGCTCTACACGATCGCCCTGGAACGCTCCAGCAAGAACCTCGATGGCTACCGGGCGGATATTTGCTACTGCTGCCGCGGCTACTGCCTCAGGCGAATGGAAAACTACGATGCCTCGCTCGCCGACCACAATCGCAGTCTGAAGATCAACCCGAACCGGGCAGAAACCTACTATCAGCGAGCCTGGACTTACCGCTGGCTGGGCCAGTACAACCAGGCGAAAGAAGACTACGACAAGGCAGTGAAGCTCGATGCGGACTATGCGAGCCAAGAAGCGCCGGTCGTCGTCCGCCAAGGTTATAACTCGGGGATTTACATTCGCCGGTGAGCGCGTTGAAAAAAGCCGAACGGCCAGGAGCGTTGGCTCCTGGCCGTTTTACATGCTTCAGTAGAACACAAATCCACTTATCTCTTCGGCAATCTCTTCAATTGCTCGTCAATCGCTTTCTTGAGTTGCTCCTCGTCGACCGAAACCCCGGGAATCGACGAGTTGCGGTAATAGATCTCAAGTGTCAACAGTGCAAAGGCGGTGGTTCCGAGTCTGCCGCACATCGAGCCGATGTGTCCCTGATCCTTGGGCCAGGAACCGATTGCTTTTTTGTCTTTGTCGGTTACCTGCCATCCAATCAAAAAGTCTGCGCATTTTCGGGTTCCAGAATCTATGCCAATCATCGCCGCCACGACGGAACATGACTTGGGTCGCGTAATAGTAGTAGTACATGTCGAAGTTGTTCTTCTGCGGCGGCTGCACTTGCTTGAGATAGTCCACCCCCCGAGCAAACGCCGGATGCCGTGGACTCATCTCCTTCATGTAGTACCGGCTCAGGAGACCGACGGCCGAGAGCGTCGGCGTTCCCCCCTTGGCCCGATAACCATACTTCGAGCCCGAATCCGATGAGACGCTCTCCAGAAACGCGCTCGCCTTCTGGTATGCCTTGTCGCGGTTGCGCACGTTGATGCCGGCCCGCTCCGCAGCGTGGATTGCTTCGATCTGCCAGCCGACAATGGACGTATCGCCTTCCGATGGTTGCGTCCCGGTATAGCCCCAGCTACCGTTCCTGCCCTGGGCTCTCAGGATGAATTCGACCGCCAGCTTCGCCTTCGCGGCGGCCTTCGGGTTATGCGCTCGGCCAGCGAATTCGCTGAGTGCAATCGTCCCAATTGCTTGCGAATACATGCTCGTCGTATCGAAGAATCCGCCTTGGTTAGCGCTCTCGTCCGCATACATTTTGCTCATGAGCCATTTGATGCCGCCAGCCACGCACTTTTGATATTCGCCTCGATAAATGCCGCCACCGCGAACCGGATGATCCATTTCGCCCGCAGCTAGAAACGGCAGCAGAGCCAGTCCGGTCGCCGCAATCTTGTCCTTGCTGACGCCGTCGAATTCCCACGAGCCATCCTTCTTCTGCTGTTCGGCAAGCCAGGCCAAGCCGCGTTTGACTGCCTCTTCCGATTTGGCGTTTCCGCCACCTTCTTTGACAAGGCGCTCTCGCTCGGTTGGCCAGCGTTCGGGAAGTAGTGGCGCCGCGTCGTACTTAGGCCCGGTCAGAAGGAGGAGAGCGCCGACGATTAGCAGCGACGCCACGATTTGAAACGCGAAGCGCGGTTGCATGACCACCCCCGAGAAGAACTGGGGCACATTTATTCTGAGATTTTCCACGATCGAAACTTGCAACGCAAGCTCTGATTCGAGCGGGACAGCCGCCTCAGCACTTCGGCGCCCTTGTGCTTTCTCACCGCTCCGCGTAAATCTGTCCACACCCCTCCCGCACTTAATTAGAAGCCAATCATGCGCGCTATCCTTGTCTTTCTGCTGCTCCCGTTCACTCTCCTGGCCGGCGACTATTCGCCGGGTTCGCTTAGCGTTCGGCGACATGGGCCCGCGTATCGCTATCCGCAGGCCGGCTGGATTGTTTTGCACGTTGAGGGTAAACCTTACGAGCGCGGCGTGCAGCACGGCACGCTCATGGCCACCGAAATCGCCGCCTACGTGCGCTGCTTCGCGGCCGAGCAAGGATCCAAGGACCCGTCGTCGGCGTGGGAGAGTGTTCGCCGACTCACCAAAGCCTTATTCCTGCGCAAATTCGATTCGGAATATCTCGAGGAGATGCAGGGAATAGCGGACGGGGCCGCTGAGGCCGGCGCCAAGTTCGACGGCCGGGCGATTGATTTGACCGACATTGTCGCCTTGAACTGTTGGGCGGAAATCGACACGCTCGACGGCGGCCTCGAAGCCCTGCCGAATGGTCTGGAGGGTCGAAAGCTGCCGAAACGAAAACCGAAGGCCATGCCCGCCGCCAAGGCGGAGCACTGCAGCGCTTTTGCCGCCGTCGGCCCAGCGACCGCCGACGGCAAGATCGTCTTCGGGCACATTACCATGTTCAGCCTTTACGCCGCACGCTTTTATAACGTCTGGCTCGATGTCCAGCCCGAAAAGGGCGAACGCGTGCTCATGCAGTCATATCCAGGAGGGATCCAAAGCGGGATGGACTACTACTTGAATAGCGCGGGGTTGATTGTGTGCGAAACGACGATCGATCAGACGCGGTTTAATGTCAACGGCATTCCGCTCACCAATCGCATTCGCAAGGCGTTGCAATACGGCAAATCCATCGACGACGTCGTCAAGGCGCTTTCGGATGGCAACAACGGGCTCTACACGAACGAATGGCTGATCGCCGACACGAAGACGAACGAGATCGCGATGTTCGAGTTGGGCACGAATTCGACCAGGCTCTGGCGTTCCTCCAAGGACGAATGGTTCGGCGGTACCCGCGGCTTCTATTGGGGCTGCAACAATGTCAAGGACTTGCAAGTCCGCCTGGACACGTTCAGCGATTTGCGCGATCGGCCGCACGCGAGCGCCTGGACGCCGAGTGTCCGCGACAAAAAGTGGTTGCAATTCTACGCGGACAACCGCGGCAAAATCACGGCGGAGTCCGGCAAGCGCGCATTCTCCACCCCGCCAATCTGCGCTGCCTCATCGCTCGATGCCAAGGTGACGACGACGGCGCTCGCGAAGGAATTGAAGACCCATGCGATCTTCGGTCCGCCCATTGGCGGAACCTGGCAGCCGACCGATGCACAAAAAAGTGCTTTTCCGGAAATCGTGCCGCTTGTGCCCAACGATTGGACGATTCTTCATTCGCGCGCCCCTCGACGCACACAACCGCGCAAGTGGTCGACCTGCCGTCCAAGGCGCAAGGCTTTGTCGCCTTCGGCGACCGGCAACCCGTTGGACCGCCGCCAACGAAGCCGGCATGGCACGGCACACTGCTGCCCAAATCGGATGCGGACCTGTGGCTCACAGAAGGCTTTGCGGCCTACGAGCGCACGGTCGCCATGGAACAGGCGTTGCGAGCAGAGCACGACAATGGGCAATTGACCGACGAGGACAAGGATCGACTGGCAGTGGAAATGAACCTGTACCGGATTCGCATTCTTCCCGCGACAGATCATGAAGTTGGCGAACATCAGGATCCACTTTCGGAGCGTGATTCGTTCGTCCATTCGGAAACCGGCCGGGGCGTCGTCCGTTTGCACGGGTTGCGTCGGGCGATTGGCGACGAGCGCTTTCTCGAATTGATGGACCAATTCGGCCACGATCATGCCGGCAAGGTCGTGACCGGGGCGGAATTCATCTCGTTCATCAACCACAATAAACGCAAAGCCGACGCGATCGACTGGGAGATCGATCGGGCGGCAGGCAGCCAGGGAACGAGATTTACCGTTCGGTCGTGGGCGGAGGACCAGGAGAAGTCGGTCATCGTTTACGGCACCGCCGCCGATGTGGAAGCGAATCGCGAGACGGCCGAGTTGTTGCAGAAGTCAATCGCCAAGCACGGTACGAACATCATTGTGCCGATCCTGTCGGACGTCCAAGCATCGGCGTCGCCCGACAAGATCGCCGACAAGCACGTGCTTTTAATTGGCGGTCCGACAACCAACAAGTTGTCCAACCATTGGCGGAAGTCGTTTCCCGTGAAGTTCGACACCGGTTCGTTCGAGGTGCGCAAGAAGCTTTATGCTCATCCGGGCAGCGCGGTGCTGGCGGCGTGTGTCCATCCGCTCAACAACGGCCGCTCGGCAATGATGATCGCCGGCCTGAGCGCGGAGTCGACCCGCAATGCAACGCACTTCTTGCTCAACGGAGGCCAGCGGGCTGGAAACGTGCTGTTGCTGCCCAATGGGGCACGGGGGAGCAACTTGGTAGTTCGATAGACTCCGGCTCTCAAGGACGTCCCGCGGCGACCTGTGAATTCCTTTTGGTGCCAGGTGAATGCGCGATGGTACGCGATGATTCCAGATGCTGCCTTATGGTGCGCGATGATGCAGGACGGGGGTGTGTCGTGCTTCTTCTTCTTGATGAGGCGAGTGCAGCGTCCAACAATGCACTCGGTCGAATCGAAATGACACACTGCCGGTTTCCTATGCATTCGGCGGCAGAGTCGCCGAATGCATATTTTCGCAATAGATTCGGCCACATCCGGCATAATTATTGGCGGTAACCGGTTTTCGGGGTCCGCATGATCGATTTGCCGCATACCCGGCTTAGCCTCGTTGTACGTCTGCGCGACCCCGCGGATTCCGCCGCGTGGCGCACATTCGTCGATGTGTATGCCCCAGCGGTATTCGCTTTCGCCCGCCGTGGCGGCCTGCAATCGGCGGATGCGGCCGATCTGACGCAGGACGTTTGCCGGAACGTCGCCAATGCCATGCGGTCATCGCAATACGATGCGGAGCGGGGCCGGTTTCGCGGCTGGTTGTTCGCCATCGTTCGCAATCAGTTGAAAATGTTTCGCCGCTCCCAGTCGCGGCGGCCTCGCGGAGTGGCGCTGGTCGATGAGATTCCGGATGATTCAGCCGCGGAGACTTGGGATCTCGAATGTCGCCGACGGTTGTTTGCCTGGGCGTGCGAACACGTCAAGCCGGTGGTGAAGGCAAATACCTGGACCGCATTCTGGCGGACTGCCGTCGATGGCGCAAGCGCCGAGACCGTTGCCAAAGAAACGGGCATGACGCCCGCTGCCATCTACCTGGCTAAGGGCCGGGTGCTGGCAAAATTGCGCGAGGCGGTCGCGGATGTGGAAGAGGAGTAGGCGGCGAGCCAAGCGCTGAGTTGGCGCGCCGAGCGAGCCTTCTTGCGCGCCGAGCGAGCCATCTTGGCGCGCTGAGCGAGCCATCTTGGCGAGCCGAGCGAGCCTTCTTGGCGAGCCGAACGCCGTAAGGCGTCGGGTCATGTCATTACCCGACGCCTTACGGCGTTCGGCTCGCCAATTGAGTGATCGGCTCGCCAAGCGTGCCTGCTTGGCCCACCGGAGATTGCGTTATGATCCAAACCCGAACTTGCCCCGATGTTTCACGCTGGCAGGCGCTCCTAGCCGACTCCGACGCCAGCGACTCCGCCGAACTCGAAGCGCACCTGGAAGGGTGCTCGCGTTGCCAGCACGTTCTCGATGACTTGGCCGTTGGCTCTTCGGGCTGGTTGCGCGATGCCAATCGATTGGCCGCGAAACCAGTCGATGATGCGGAAATGACCAGGACTCTGCATCGAGTGCGCGAGCAATTGCACGATGCCCAATTGGACTTGCCAATCGCGCTCGATTTCTTGAGCTCGTCCGACCAGCCTGGCGTTATCGGCACGCTCGGTCGCTACCAGGTTCTCGAAGTGCTCGGCCGCGGCGCATTCGGGATCGTGCTCAAAGCGCTTGATCCGGACCTGTTGCGGCCGGTCGCGATCAAGGTATTGGCCCCTTACCTCGCTCCCAGCGGTACGGCCCGGCAACGATTCCTTCGCGAAGCCCGGGCGGCCGCTGCAGTAAGCCAGGACCACATTGTGACCATCCATGCCGTCGAGGCGGGCGAGGCCTTGCCGTACATCGTGATGGAATACGTCACCGGCATCTCGCTGCAGCAACGGCTCGATCGCGACGGCCCCCTGGCGCCTGCGGAGATTGCTCGCATCGGCCATCAAGCCGCTCGCGGCCTGGCCGCAGCGCATGCACAAGGCCTGGTCCATCGCGACATCAAGCCGGCGAACATCCTGCTCGAAAACGGCGTCGAACGCGTCAAGATTACCGACTTCGGCCTGGCTCGTGCCGCCGACGATGCCCGGCTAACCCAAAGCGGCGTTGCGCAAGGAACACCGCTCTACATGTCGCCGGAGCAAGCGCGCGGCGAGACGGTCGACCATCGCAGCGACCTGTTCAGTCTTGGCAGCGTACTGTACACGCTCGCTACTGGCTTCCCGCCGTTCCGGGCCGATTCGACGATGGGCGTTCTCAATCGCATTACCAATCATCCGCCACGGCCGATCCGGGAGACAATCCCCGATTTTCCCGTGGCACTGGAGAAGATCATCATGCAGCTTCTCGAAAAAGAGCCGGGCAAGCGCTTCCAGCTCTCGGCCGATGTTTCGTTCAAGCTGGCTGGCTTCCTGTCCAGCCCGCCGCGCGATTCCGAACCGGTCCCGCCGGACGAATCGGAAACGGAGCCGGCGGAACACGAGGAGCCGACAAAGTGGTGGGTCACTGCCTTATGCTTGCTAGCCGCGGCAGCGATGGTCGCGATTGTGCTCACCTTCAAGACGCCGAAGGGAACACTCATCGTCGAAATCGACGATCCGGGGATCAAAGTCGCGCTCGACGGCGAGGAGTTGAAAATCACCGGCGCCGGCCCGCAGGAAGTGCGTTTGAAGCCCGGCGATTATCACGTGACGGCGACCAAGGACGGCAAACCGGCGAATGTGGTTCCGGAGATCGTGACGATCACCAAGAACGGCAAGCAGGTGGTGAAGGTGTCGATCGAACCGGCCCCGGTCATGGCGGGCGACACTCGCATTGGCCAACCCGCTGGCAAGATCGTAATCGACAAGTCAAAAGAGGAATCGGTACGGAAAACGCGCTCGGAATGGTGGACGAAATTGAACCAAGTCTACCACGAATATGACGGGATCTGGAAAGCGCTTCCGAGACCGCCTGCAAATCAAAATCAGGCTTTTCTCGACCAGCTAAAGAAGCTCCGGGAATTAGACAAACAATATAAGGCGTTGTCAGAAAGGGCCTGGAAAACTACGTCGCAGCTAGAAGCGCTAGACTCGAAGGCGCCGAAGGCCGTGCGCGAGAAGTTGCAAAGTCAATTCGACTCGGATTATGCGAGCTTGCTCGACATTCTCAAGAACTTTCGCGAGCTTGCGGTACAACTTGGCGCTCGGCCAGCCCTCCCACCGAGTCCTGCCAAAACCATATCGAACTTCAGCAATTCGGAAGCCCGCCAAAAGAAGCGCAATGCGGAATTCCGTGCGTTGATGGCGGAAATCGAAAAGACCAAGATCGGGTCGGCGTTGCTCACGGCGGGACCCATGGCCGACCCAGACAAAGTAACGTCCGGCATGAACAAGTTCGACGCCGCCCGGGTCAAACGATTGCTCGTCATTCGAGAACGGTTCGACCTGCTGGTTCCCGGGGGACAAAAGGCCCTGGATCGATGGGAAAAAGCCAAGCTGGAGTTCGGCATCAAGGAACCCAATTACAAGGCCGGTGTGCTTTCGGCGTCCGAATGGGAACAAGCCAAGCTGGAACTCAAGCAAGCCGAGCGCGCTCTGCAAACGACGGAGGACGGCATGGCCGCTCTCCTCGCCGATCTCGACAAATGTGCGAAGGAGATGGGCGTCGCGGCGAAAACGAAGGCCGACGATCCCAAAGCGGAGTTCAAAAAAGTCATGTCGGAATACGATGCGCTTGTGCTTCGATTGGCCAAAACCAAAGTGGGCCGATTACTAGCCACGATTGAGCCCGATCAAAGTTGGTCGACGTCGAAAATCGAATCCGAGGTTGGCACGGACTCCAAGATGGTCGCTCAGGGCGAGCGACTCCTGAGGCTACGCGACCGATTGCGAGCCCAAGCTTTTTTTGCCGAGAAGGCTCTTTCGTCGCGGGAATCCGCGCTGGAACGAAAGGCAATCGCGCGGAATGAACTGAAGAGCGGCGACGACACTGCGGAAATGATTCAAAAGTCCGAGAATGAGCTAAAGTTTCGCACCGCCGCCCTGCGGGGCATCCTGAACGATCTCACCAAACTCGCCGACGAAATCGATCCTCCGGACGAGAATTCCATTCGGCCACGCAAGTAAGCGCAAAATTCGCTTTTCTCCTTGTGTCTGTCATCCGGATGGTTAAGCTGGTGCCAGGCAGGCGGATCCTTGATCGACCGCGTCGAATGCGGTCGCGAATTGGCGCCGCCAGCCGGGAGGCACGCGATGTCGATCAACGTCTTTTGCGAACCTTGTGGCAAGACCTATTCGTTACGCGACGAGATGGCTGGGCGCAAGGGGAAATGCCCGCAGGGACATAAGATCTATGTTCCCGAAATCGCGGAAACCATCGTGGAGGAAGGCAACGAGTTCACTTTTGCGAGCGATGCGCCGGCCACCGATCATAGAGCCAGTCGACAATCGAAGCCGTCGATCAAAGTACATGGGAGCCGGCCGCGCGAAAGCTATCCGGTGGCGGCCCCAGCCGATCAGAACGAGTTTTCATTCGCGACCGCTCCGGTAACAGAGGTCGCCAGCCACGCAGCCCCGAAATCCGGTCACTATCGCTCCGATCGCCGGTCGTTGGCGAGGGATAAGTCAACCGGCCGTTCCATGATTCCGATGCTCATCGGCGGCATCGTGGCCATCGTCGGCTTTGGCGGCGGCATGACGATGTTCTTCATGGCCCGATCGGAAGTGAACCCCCTCCGCGAACAGGCCGCGGCCGCCAACAAGAAAGCCGAAGACGCCGAATTGCGGGCCAAGACCGCCGAGGCCGTTGCCGCCGCCGCCGACGCCCGCCTGCCAGAATTGCAAAGGGCGGTCGAAGCGAAAAACAAGGCGCTGAAGGCGGCCGAAGACAAGTCCAAGGCCGCCACGCGACAGCTCGCCAAGCTCGAGAAAGAGCAAAGCGATTTGCGAGCCGTGAAACCTGCCGCTGACAAAACTGCAATGGTTGCCGCGAAAGGCGGATCGGCTCCCGCCCCGCCCATGGCGGCCAAAACCTCATCGAACGGTGGCAAGAACTGGAGCGCCCCGGCAAGCTTCGACTTCGATACGGTCATTCACAAGGCCGGCGATCGACTGTGGATTGCGCCCAAAGAGGATAAGCCAATCAAGGCGGAAGGAGGCAAGCTCAAGATTAAGTTTCAACACAAATTCGTGAAGGGCAAACAACTGCCCTCCCAAGTCTTCGCCACGATTTTTATCGTTCAAGCTGGTTTGAACGAAGCCGTTGCCGTTCCGATCAAGCTCAAGGACCCAAATGGCGACACAGAAGTCGTCTTCGATGTAAAACGTTTCACCGGCTCGGGGAGTTTCACGTTCTTCCTCTCGGATGGGAACGTGAAAGGCAAGTCGCAGAATCTCAAGATCTACAGCAGCTTCATCGCCATGGAGGTAAGCTTTTAACGGTCGTGCAATGCGAGGGCTGCAATTCGACAATGGGACGGAATTGCCATCCGTCCTGGCCGCTCGTTCCCCGGCTCTTATTCCGGGTCGTCCCTGTATGTCAGCGGCGACAGCGCACGCCGCAGGATTTCGCGCATCGCTTCCAGATCCGCCTTTTCGTCGGTAAACAATTCGAATTGCATGGCCGCCTGGCGAACGAACATTTCCACGCCGCTCAACACGGCACAACCGCGGGCTTTTGCGTCTTTGATGAGCAGCGTCTGCTCGGGGTTATAAACCGTATCGAAAACGAGCATGCCAGGCTTGAGGTAGCCGGCATGGATTGGGCTTTCGTCGAGGTTCGGATGCATGCCGATCGGCGTGCAGTTGACCACGATGCCGCAATCGACATTGTGCCGGGCGCCCCATTCGACCGCCTTGCCGTGCACTTCATTGGCGAGTTTATCCGTCTTGTCGGCCGTGCGGCCAACGATGTAAAGCGGACTTGCCCCGCGCGATGCAGGGCGTGGGCCACGGCACGCGCCACCCCGCCGGTGCCCAGCACCATGGCTGACAATTCCTTGATTTCCTTGCGGCGACCGTCCTCCACAGGCATGTTGCGGCGGACCCCTTCAAGAGCCGCTTCGTAATCCGTGTTGTAGGCGTGAAAGCCGTCCGATCGGCTGACCAACGTGTTGGCCGCCCCCGTTTCACGCACGCGCTCGTCGCTGGCGACGGCGAGTGCGGCCGCCGGCTCTTTGTGTGGAATCGTGACGCTATATCCGCTGACCGGCACCGCTGCGAATGCCTGGAGCGATTCGACCAATTCGCCCCGCGGCACTCGGAATGGCAGATAAATCGCATTCATGCCGATGCGGCGGAACATGAGATTGTGCAGAGCAGGGCTGAACGATTGTGACACGGGATCGCCCAGGACGCCATAAACTTTGGTTTCGGCGTTAATGTCGTCGACGTGGAAATAGCGCTTCACTTCTTCGAGCGAAGGCAGGCCGGGGGCGATGCCACGCTCCTTGTTGAATGCGGCGAACAAGAACGGAGCCCCGTAGCGCAACGACAGGATGCGGCTGGGCAACCCCATTTCGCCCAGGCAATGGCCGACGGTCGGCTTCTTCGCGTTTTTGATCAAGTTCAAAACGCGCATGCAATCGCTCGGATGCTCGGCCATCGTGACGATCTTGAGGACATCCGCGTCCTGGTCGGTCATGCGTTCGTAGATGCCTTCGAGATCATCGGGAGTCTTTACGAAATTGTGGTAACTGACGATCCGTTTCACATTTCGAAAGCGCTTGATCTCGTCGGCGAAATCGGTTTCCAGGTCGACCCAATCGAAGCCGGCGACGATTGCCTGGCGGAGGATCATCTGCCGTTCTTCTTCGGTTCCCTTCCAGCGGCCGCCGTCCGTATGGCGGCGGAGGGTGGCGACCCAGGGACACTTCTTGTGCGGCAACAGGCGTTTGAAGTCGACCGCCCTGGCAAAGAAGTCGAGCCGAAGTTCAATGAACCGAGCCCCGCGGTTTACCGCCTCGTCCAGTTCAATCTGGACCATCTTGTGCCGAGTGCGGGCGATGATCACGCAGACCCGATCGACTCCCAGGGACATGTCCACGGGCTCCGCAGGCAAAAGGATGTGGTTCGGTCCAATGTAGCCAAGGACATGGACGGTCGCAAGGCAAGCCAGCCGAAGGAATGGGTTGAGATTACCGCCGTTGCCCGCGCGACCGGACGGAGACGCGCAAAGATTGCTTGAAATGAAGGGGCATTGCCCCATACACTTTCATCTGAACCTGACCCCATGTCAGAAGTCTCCCTTCTGCGACAGGTTCTTTCGGGCTGTAGCGCAGCTTGGCTAGCGCGCCTGCTTGGGGTGCAGGAGGTCGTGGGTTCAAATCCCGCCAGCCCGACTTTTTTCAGAAGCAAGCCCTTCGGCGAGAACGTCGAAGGGCTGTTTCATTTCAGGGAAAGATTTGCCACCGGAAGCCGTTGGTTCAAAGGCACGATTTCGAGAAGGTATCAAGTACCGTTTCGGGTGAATCGGTTCCCGGCGCCTTTTTCCTCTCCATCGAACCGCGAGCCAGTTCAGGACCGCGAGATTCTTATAGCCCGTTGCTCAACCAGTCGATGTCCTCGAAGTATTGCGACTCGTAGGTGGACATGTCGGTCACTTTGTCTTTCACGCCGCCGTCGCCGTCCTTGTTGAACAGGAACCAGTCGTCGCCGTCGCTGCCCGTGAGCACGTCCGCAGTCTGGTCGTCGTGGACCGTGCTGTCCGTGAGCAAATAGTCCGCGTTCAAGCCATCGCCGGTTTGCATATGGCCGACCCGCACGGCGAAAGATGCGTCAAGGCGCGTCCATTCCTGCATGATGAGCGCCAGGGCGGCTTCGTTCGCGTCGAAGTCGGTCGTGCCGGCGATCAGGATATCGTCGCCGGCGTTGCCGATGATGCGATCCGCGCCCGTCCCGCCGATGAGCAAATCGCGTCCCTCGTTGCCGGCCAGGAGGTCGCTGCCGGCACCGCCGAGCAAGACGTCGTCCTTGTTGCCGCCTTTCAGGCTGTCGTTGCCGTCGCCGCCATAGAGCCAGACCGGGATGGCAACATCGTCATCGACCTTGATGTCGTCGTCGCCGGCCATTCCATTGACGACAACTCGGCTGATCGGCGTGCTAAACAGCCCTTTGATTTTGAAGTTGCCCATGTCCTTGTCGTTGAACTTGACCTTCAAGCTATTGGGATCGTCTTCCGCTCCCTTGATGCGAATCCTGTCGTTGGCCGACGTGCCGGTCGCGACCAGCATGACCTGATCGGGCTGAAGCGGGTCGGCCACAAGACCCAGGCTCGGTCCGTTCTGGAAGGCCACGGTTAGCAGCTTGGCGCCGACCGTGAACTTGGCCGTTACAGTGGACTCGACGTTGACCGTGCCTCCATCCGCGACGGCGTCGATGCCACGCTGGATGTTATTCTTGCCGCCGGTTACGTAGACGTTGTTATCATCGAAGCTGACGAGTCCGCCGCCTCCCGCATCGAGGGCATTGAAGATCAAATCTTGGATGCGATAGGGAGAGGTCAGGACCGTCGCATCTTTCTCAAACGTATTGCCAATGACCGACATCGTTTCTGTGCCCGTGTTGTGAATCAACTCACCCGTGCCGTTCACATTCAAGATGTTGCCGCCTGGGTCGGCAGTGGTGCCAAGATCGACGCTGCCGCCGGTGACGCTAATGGCCGCCGCGGCAAAGCCGGTGCTCTCCTGAATCGTGTCGTTGCGAAGCGTGAGGTTGCCACCGGTCACCAGGATGGTCGGGGCGTTGGTGGCATTCTGGAAGGTGGCGTTGTGAACGATCACATTGCCCGAGTTGAGTATGAACGCCGGCGATCCGCCCACGAATGTGGCGCTGCCATCCAGGCCATTGACAATGAGCGTCACGTTGGGCTGGAGACTGACGACGACGTCGTGATAACTGCCGCTGGTCAGGGTCAAGGTGACCACGACCGGGACCTCGACAGGGCCGGCGCCATAATCGTTGGTCGGTGCTGCAAGAGAATTCAATTCGTGGGTAACATCGCTGATCTGAACCGAATCGACTTGTAATGTGACGGAAGCCGGAGTCGGATAGTATCCGAAACCGGGATCTGGCTGCCCTGCCATCGTAAACGCGGCAAGCCCAAGGAACCTGAGGTCCGAATAGTCATTATCAGCATAGTCGATTGAGCCAGCGAGAACGATGCTGCCATTTGCATCCAGCGTCATGCCATAGGTTGCACTGTAGAAGTAATAACCACCATTATTTGCCACTAGGTCGATCGTGGCCACACCATTGACTCCGAATGCATCGTATCTTGTGCCATCGGAGTTGTAGCAAGCGACTGCAAAGCCACCTCGGTCGCCTCTGGGGGCTGTACCACCTCCAATCAAGATGTGCCCGTCAGGTGTGATCGACAGACCGCCGGTGATAGACGCGTTTTGAGAGCCCTCGTCGATGCCGATGTTGAACGAGGACATTAGCCCTCCATCAGCCGAGTAGCGCAGAACACGATAGCCGGTAGTTGTGCTGGCGAGTGCCACCAGCGTTCCCGTGGTTGAGTCTTGTTTCAGGTTAAGGCCGTGATCGTCGTCGGAGTAACTTCCGATGACTTTCCCGCTCACACCAAAGTTGATATCCAGAAGGCCCGTGGAGTTTAGCCGGGTCAGCCCGACATGGGATCTTCCGGTGGCTGTATCGTAGGTGTCGCCGATGAGAAGAATCCGCCCCTGGTCGTCGATGGACAAGTCTTTCGTGGATTCAATAGCCGACCCCATGTCGATAGTGACAATGCCATTCGTGCCGAAGCTAGTATCCAGGGAGCAGTCCGCATTGTATCGGGCTATGGCAAAGTCGCTTCCGATGGCACCCTGATCAAATCGCCCGCCGATCAGGATTCGTCCAACGGAATCGCAGGCTACACCCGACCAGCCTGTGATTGCATTATCAATTGGGATCGAGTTGATCAAAGTTCCATTTGGAAGATAGCGATTCAGTAGGCGTAAGTTGCTGTCATTAGTGAGGTCCAGCACCACCAAGTCTCCGGTCGTCTCATCCTCGGCAATAGCTCGGCCTCGGTGGCTCCAATTAGCATTAAGGCCGTTAACGCTGATATCGAACAACTCTTGGCCCGTTCTCGCGCCGATGGATGCGATTAAAGTAGGCACGGTGCGGTCTTCCAGCTTCTCCACGCTTAGGCGGCAGCGAACATGAGTTGAAGTGGTTGACTTGCGGGTTTTGGGACGTAGGGACTTCATGGGTGGAGGTACCTTGGGGCCGTGGGTTTGCAATGGAAACAGTTTCCCTGGCCCCGGGCTGGCACACGCCAGTTCCAGGGAAAGGGAAGGGGCCGGCGGATTATCACCGGGGATCAGGTCAAGAGAGTTACTGTGTGTTCGTCAGGGGATGCGATCTCCAATCGCTGCGGCGAGTTTCTCTCGCCACGCCAAAGCCTTCTCCGGCTGGTTCGTCACCTCGTAGAAGCTCACGAGGCAGTTGCCGGCCTGTGTCAGCAACTTCTTGAAGCCGGCGTCCATCCTGGCCTCGCGCTGTTTCATGCCTTCGTACCCTTGCACCAGGAAAGGTTCCGCCTCGTCATACTTCGCCTGCCCCAGGAGCGCGCCGCCAACCAGGCTCTTGGTGTAATAGAGAGCCCAGTTTTCATCCTGGCCTTCCTTCTCCAGGTAGGCCAGAGCGTCCCGAGCTACTTCTTCGGCCTCGGGATAACGCCTTTGCAGCAGCAGATTCTGGCCCAGGATTCTTTGCACAATCGCGATCCCAGCTTCTCTTCCTCTGCGATCGCTCAGCTTCCGGTGTCGCTCAAGGGTTTTGCGCAGGCAAGCATCGGCCTCTTCGAGCCGTCCCGCGGCTTGCAGAACCCGGGCGTAGCTGTTCATGGCCGAGTAATCGGGGTTTTGCGCCGCCTCGGATAGCGCCAGCACCTTCTCGTGCAAGGCAAGGGACTCATCGATGACGCCCGCGCCGCCATAAATCATGGCGAGCCTGTGCATGGCGACACGGGTGTCGGGATGGGTCGGGCCCAAGAGTTCGATGCGTTGTTCCAACACCTGTTTGGCCAGTGAGATGGCAAGGTCCCACCGCCCCGCGACCCGGCAGGCTTCGGCCAAGTCACTCACACTGGCGCGTGAAGGGATGGGCCGGCCCGAACAAGCGGGCATTTTCTTGCACGACCGCCTCGAGCATCACAATGCTCTCGCCGGATCGGCCCACCGCCGCCGAGCAATAGTGAATCGCCAGGCGATGTCGGCTGGCCAGAGTGTGCGGATGGTTGGGGCCGAGGGTCGCCCTGCGCAAGTCGAGCGCCTTCTCGAAGTGAACCGTTGCGAGTTTTCCGTGGGCCAAGCTACAGTAGGCATCGCCGATCGCCGACCGAATCGCCGCTTCCACGAGCGGCTGGTCCTGAAATCGCTCGTCGACCCTCGTGGCCGCCCGGTCGAGCGCTTCCCTCACCGTCAGGTCGGAGTTCCCGTCGAGTTCATCCGCGCCCAGTGGTGAGCGGTTGACTTGCCGAAGCAGGTCGTGTTGCAGAAAATCGTTGACAGCCCGGGCGATGGCTGCCTCGGTGTTCGCATGCTTCTCAGCGGCTGCGGTCTCGCACTCAGCTGTCTTAGCCAGATCGCGTTCGGTTTCCGCCTGGTTCTGTGCATTCCGAGCCTTAACTGCCTGCCACACACTGACCGCGGTCGCCCCTATCAACGCCGCCGCAATCACTCCGACCGTTGCCAGGGCACGTCGGTTCCGACGGGCAAACGTCCGTAAGCGGTAGGAGGTCGAGGGCGGGCAGGCCGTGACCGGTTCGTCCCGCAGGTATCGTTCAATGTCCGCGGCGAGCGCTCCGGCCGACTCGTAGCGACGGGTGCGGTCCTTCGCCAAGCAGGTCATCACCACCCAGTCCAGGCCGCCCTGCAGTTGGCGGCCGAGCTGCCGGCCATCCACTCCGCGCTGACCCGACAAAGTCGACTGCTTCTCGGCGGACATCGTGGTCACGCGATGGCTCGGCTTGGCCGGCTCATCCTCCCGGATGATCCGGCGCATCTCGTCGAACCCGGCTTGCCGTAATGTCTCGCCGTCGAACGGCGTCGTGCCGGTGAGCAACTCGTACAGGACGACGCCGAGTGCATAGACGTCCGCCCGGGTGTCCACATCCTGGGCGGTCATCTCGGCCTGCTCGGGGCTCATGTACATCGGCGTGCCGACGAGCTGGGCGAAGCCCGTGTACACCGAGTGGTCCGCGAACGCAGTCCCGACCGCCTTGGCGATCCCAAAGTCGATCACCTTCGGCACCGGATGGGAATCGTACAGCGTGACCAGCACATTCGACGGCTTGATGTCCCGATGGATGATGCCCTTCTGGTGGGCGTGCTGGATGGCCCGGCAGACCGGGAGGAAGAGTTCGAGCCGCTGTCGGGGTGTGAGCCGGGCCTGGTCGCAGTAGTCCGTGATCGGCACGCCGCGGACGAGTTCCATGACGAAGTAGGGCCGGCCTGGCGAACCCCCAGCGTTAGCTGGGGGGTGGTGGACCGTGAACCCCCCAGCTAACGCTGGGGGTTCGCCAGTGGTGCCTCCGTCGAGCACCTTGGCAATGTTCGGGTGGTCCATGAGGGCGAGCGCCTGCCGCTCCGCCTCGAACCGGGCCAGCACCTGCCGAGTGTCCATCCCCGGCTTGACGACTTTCAAGGCCACGCGCCGCCGGACTGGGTGTTCCTGGTCGGCGACGAAAACGAGACCCATGCCTCCTTCACCGATTTGCTCGCGGAGGAGATACGGGCCGACACGGGTGCCGGGGGGGAGGGTGATCGGCTGGTGGCTCGCGGCATCGATTTTCCCGGCCCCGCCGAGGAAAGCGCCGGCGTCCTGGTGGGCTCGCAACAGCTTCTCGACGCTTGTTCGCAAGTCCGTGTCGGAGCCGCACGCGAGTCCGAGAAGGCGATTCAACTCATCGGCCGAGTTGCATTCCAGGGCATCGAGAAAAATCGCCTTCGAGTCGGTTTGCGAGTCGCACATGGGACGATTCCGATCGTGTTCCAGTAGTCAATGCCCCGTTTTTGGCAAAACCCGCCAAGAATTATGGGGAGCCATTTCGAATCGGGATCCGCACAAGAATAAGTTGCGGGATTCCCCGTAGGACCGATTTGCAATCCGTCCTGGAAAGCCGGACGGATTTGCAATCCGTCCTGGAGAACCGGACGGATTGCAAATCCGTCCTACACGACCTCGGCAGGTTATTTCTGCATGCGTCCTTACTGATCGTCGTCCGGACGCAGACGGGCATAAAGCCAGGCCCGGGCATAGGCCCACTGGCGTTCGGCAGTCCGCGGAGCGAGGGCAAGTGCGGTGGCAGCGTCCTTCATGCTGAGTCCCGCGAAGAACCGCAGATTCACCAACCGGGCGGCTTCGGGGTCTGTCGCTTCCAGTTGAGTGAGCGCGTTGTCGAGTTCGATCAACTGCTCGTCGTTGGTGTCCAGGGCCAGTTCGATTTGGTCGAGATCGACGCGAACGCGTTCACCACCTCGCTTGACGCGACCTTTGTCGCGGGCGCGATTCAGAAGGATCCTGCGCATCGCCTCGGCCGCCGCCGCGAAGAAATGGCCCCGGTTATCCCATTCCTGGCTTTGCTTTCCCCCGACGAGCCGGACGTACGCTTCGTGAACAAGTGCCGTCGCCTGAAGTGTCTGCCCCGGCTTCTCCGAGGCCAATCTTGCTGCGGCGAGCTTCCGCAATTCGTCGTAGACGAGCGGTAGCAGTTCCTCGGCGGCGTGGACATCGCCCTGCTCAACAGCGGCCAGAATGCGCGTGACCTCGCTCATACCGGCTATCGTACGGCATGGCGGAGCGTGCAGCGACTAAGGATCACGAGGAACATCGCCCGCTCGCGCCGAGGACGTCATTCACCGACAAAGGCATGCGTTATCGCATCCACTGCCTGGAAGCTGGCCAGGAAGTGTTCGATAGCCGACTTCTCGTCCCGATTTACTTCAACTCATTCGGCAGATCAGTTCTGCGACTCCCTTCTGATTGCCAACGGGTGCGGACTGTAAAACCGTCGAGCCGGTTGTCGTCTGGCGAGATTTCCGTCCGCTTTGCCCGGTTCCCATCGCTTGTCGGGGTGACATTGCCCCGGCTGCCGTGGGAATCAACATGCTCTCGTTGCCATTTTGCTCGGACACACCGGGGACGTTGACGCTCCTGGATCGCGTTGCCAATGGCGACGTGCAGGCCGCCGCCGAGTTGATGGCCCGATGCTACGACGACGTTCGAGCTTTCGTGAATCTACACTGGGACACGGCGATAAGGCCGCGACTCGATCCAGCCGACATAGTGCAAGAGACGCTGTTGGTTATCGCGAGACGCTTACGCGATTTCGTCAAGCGCCGGCCGATGCCGTTCATTATGTGGGTGAGGAAGACTGCTTACGAGCGCTTGCTCAGTGCCCGGCGTGACCATCGGGCGGCCTGCCGTGATATCAAGCGCGAATTGAAATTCACTTGTCACGCGTCGGTTACTCGCCTGGACTGCGCTTTGTATTGCGGCCGTCCCGGTCCCCGCGAGGTCGTCGAAGCCAAGGAACTCGCCGAGCGCATCGCCATCGCTCTCAGGAAGCTATCTCCGCGCGATCGGGAGATCCTCCAATTTCGCCACATTCAAGAGATTCAACTCGGCGAGGCGGCATCGCTCCTGGACATCAGTCCGGAAGCAGCACGGCAGCGGTATGTTCGAGCGAAGTTGCGACTGAAGCAACTCATGTTCGCGTGAACTGGTGGCGCTGGCAATCGAGGAGGTCACTCCATCTCGATCCGATCGTTCGTCGGCGAGTTTGAAGCCGACTGCCGCGGTGGCCTCACTTGCCGCCACGAAACCTGTTAACGACTGCGCAACCAATGTCGCGCGTAGTGCGACGGCTCAGCGGAGCTGCCCGGGGAGCGAACCAGGGTTGGGAGAGCCGCGCAGGCGCAAATAGGAGGCATGCTCGATTTGAAACAATCTCGGATGGACAGATGACCTATGGAGGTCTCATTTCGGCATCGGGCGGCCGCCGTTTGATGGCGATCCGGGTGTGATTTGTCCGATTCTCGTCGACTGGGGTTTGGCCGTTTGAACTTCTATCCCCGTTTAGGGAGCCTTAGCCACGATTGGATAGTTTGTCGCAAACGCTTGCTTGCGATTCATTTACGTAATTCAATCTGGCGAGGGCTCAGGGTCCGTCGATCGCCAATAAAAAAAATCTGTCGCTGTGAAGGAATTCCAGTCCGGTTGCCATGAGGTGTCTCGCTTGTCTGGCAGGTGAACGAAATTGACAACCCAAAACCTGCAACCAACAAACGGGAGAACTTCCATGTCCGCAACCACACTTGCACGCCGCTCCATGCTGAATGTCGAATCGCTCGGAGCACGACTGACGCCAGCGAAACTCGCCGCCGGCGACCTGGTCATCGACGGAACAAGTCACGCGGACGTTGTCCAGGTGCGGACGATCATCATGAAGACGGAACCGCTCCTGCAGATTACGGTAAACGGCGTCTCGTCATCGCTCTGGCAACGGCAAATCACCGGCCGAATCGTATTCAATGGCGGCGCCGGCGACGACACCTTCACGATGGATGGAACCAAGAGCGTTTATGTGAACGGCGGCGCGGGAAACGACAGCATTCGCGGCGGGTCTGGGAACGATCTACTGCTCGGTGGCGATGGCGACGACAAGATTGACGGCGGCGATGGACGCGACATAATCAGGGGCGGTCGGGGAGCGGACTCACTGTGGGGCGGCGACGGCGACGATTACATCGCAGGCGACGCCGGTGACGACCAGTTAGACGGTGGCTACGGAAAGAACGAACTTTGGGGCGGGATTGGGAACGATCACCTGTTCGTGCCGAATAGCGCCGTCCGGAATTACCTGATTGGCGGTACGGGCAACGACACGATGGTCGGCGGCGGCCGCGACTATTACCAGGGCGGAACGGGAGCGGACACGTTTGTTCGCCCGTCGAGTCCCCTCATGGTGCGTAGCGATCTGTCCAACCCGCCATTCACGCGTTCCTTGCCCAAGGGCGGCGGCATCGCGGACCTCAACGCAATGGAAGGCGACGTGGCCATTGATTCTTCCATCGTTCGAACGCCAGTGCTGTGACGTGGCGAATCGCTGGCAGTATTCGAAGGCGCCCGATTGCACCACGCCCCTCAATCGCTCTTGGGTTTTTTCCGAGAGCGGACGGGGCGAGTGGTCGCGGGCGCCGACGAGTTCAGTGCCACGGCAGCGCGAATGATCGCCTTGAGCGCCTTGTCATCAATCGTGTCGCCCTCATGGAAATCGATGGCACGCCGGGTGTTGCCCTCGAGGCTGGAGTTGAAAAGGCCGGAAGGATCCGGGAGCGAGGCGCCCTTGGCGAAGGTCATCTTGACGACATTCTTGTAGGTCTCACCGGTGCAGATGATGCCGGAATGCGACCACACGGGAACGCCCACCATCCCGTTCGACGGCTTCCTCCACTTCACCTCCTCGATCACTTCGGGGTCGGCCTGCTTGATGAGCATTCGGATCCGAGCGAGCGTCTCGCCGCGCCAATCATTCAGCGACTTGATTCGCGCGTTGAATTCCTGAGAGAATGAGTCTCCTCCGATTCCGGCGTTCGAGCCGTTCTTGGTCTTCTTCATGGTTGTGGTCACTTTCTCGACGGTGCTTCGCAGGTTTCATTGAACCGTGTCGCCCGCCGAACCGGTTCAACTGGGAGACAGCGGCACCGGTAGGAACAGCTTCAAGGGGTCGTCCACTACCGGGTCGAACCCGTGCTTGCGGTAAAAATCGGCCGCGGCTTCATCCTTGGCCTGCACGAGCAGCAGTTTCAGACCGGCGATCTCGGCAGCCTGCATGGTGCGCAGGATCGCGTCCTTGAGTAGCGCCTTGCCAAGGGCTTTGCCCTGTTCGCGATGGTCCACGGCCAGGCGCGCCAGCAGCATTACCGGAATATCGTACTTGCCCAGACCCTTCGCCAATTTGGAAGGGAGCAGTTTCTGGTCTATCGCCGAGTAGACCAGCGAGTAGTAGGCGACTACGACCTTGCTATTCGCGTGCGCCGTTACGTAGTTGCGCACGATGCCCTTCTTCTGATTTTGCATTGCGTAGTTCCGCAAGTAAAGATTGAGCGCCGGCACGCCGCAATCAAAAGCGGTCCGGTCGTGTCCTGCGTCGAGGGGCGCAACGGCAGTGAATTCCGATTCAGCCATCCAGAATCGACCGCTCGGTAAGGAGCTTGCGAATCGCCGCGACACTTGTTGCGGGCGGATTATCGAGCACTTCAAAGATGTGAGCCACCTGCTTCTTGCTGAGCACGATCGTCCCCTCATCGGCCAGCAGTTCGGTCGCCATCTGGTAGGCGTTCTCGAGGACAAAGTCACTGATGGTGCGCCCACGCTGTTTCGCAGCGCGGGCGATTACCGCCTTCCGCTTCGGATCGACGCGGATGCTTAAGCGGCTTTCCTTGCTCGTGGTAGTGGAACTAGTTCTCGCCATGGGCCGGCCTCTTTAGTTGTGTACCCATCGTATACCCATTGCTCACCCCCAGCAAGTCGGAGTGCGGCGCACGCCGAGCGACCGGGGCGGCACGGCGACGAGCCAGCCGAACTCGTGGCGAAAAAAGTGCTCCAGCGGTGCGCGATTCGCTTCGTGCATGGCCGGCCGGTTCGCGGATCTCGAGCACGCGGCCTGCGCAGTTCGGCCCGCACTTGTCGTCCCCCGGACACACTCGGGAGACCGCCAGCGCGGCGTCGAAGGCATCGGCCTGGATGACCGAGAAGCTGGTGGCGATTTCCCTAGTTCTTCCGCTTTGCTCTTCTCGTCTCCGTCACAGGCATCGAGAATTTGCAATAATTGCATTCGTCGATGGCTTTCAGAAGGTCAGGCGCGGCATATCCCTCGACAGCTAATGCCGCCGCCTGGGTCTTGGCAATACCCATGAACTTCCAGTAGCGTTCTGCATTCCGTTTGCCGCCAATCCCAACATATTTCTTGGCTATTGGTGGTTGCCGGCCTGCCAGGACGGAAGAAAGTAATCGCAAACACGGTTTTGCGTGCATGTGTCCGGGTTGGCCTGCTTTAATTAATGTACAATATATGATACAGTAATACCAGTTACTGCCTTATACATGAGACGATAAATGCGATCCAAGGCCTTTCCATCTTTGCCGCTTCCGGTCAAACGCGCTTTAAGAAAACTGGGTGAGGATATCGCTGACGCACGCCGGCGTCGCCGCATCCCGACCACGCTGATGGCCAAGCGCGCCATGATCAGCCGGGCCACGCTGGCCCGCGTCGAGAAGGGCGCTCCGCAAGTATCACTCGGCATTTACGCGACGGTACTCTTCATCCTGGGGCTCGACAAGCGCCTGGCCGACCTCGCCGACGTCCGTGCCGACGACATTGGCTTGGATCTGGAAGAGGAGCGCCTGCCGCAGAAGATTTATCTACCGCGACGCAAGCGAGAAGCGCAGCCATGAGCGATCGCACCGCCTATGTCTATGTCGATTTGAATGGCGAGCCTGTGCTGGTCGGAACGCTTTACGCACGGTTTCGCAAGAACCGCGAAAGCGCCACATTCACCTACGATGCGAGTTGGCTCAGCCATCCGTCAAGATTTGCCTTGGAGCCCGCCCTGGTCTTGCACGATCTATCGCACCATACTCATTCCGGCCAAGCGATCTTCGGTGCCTTCGGCGACTCCGCGCCGGATCGGTGGGGCCGCATGCTGATGCGCCGCGCGGAGCGGCAACGTGCGAAAGCAGAGAAACGTCCCCCCCGCCCCTTGAACGAAATCGATTGCCTGCTCAGTGTCAACGACGAAACGCGCCAAGGTGCGTTGCGATTTGCCGAACAACTCGGCGGACCATTCCTGGCAATCACCGGCGCTGGTCCGCGAGTGCCACCGCTCGTAGAACTGCCGGCCTTGCTCGCCGCTTCCGATCGCATCGCCGCCGACGAAGATACTGACGATGATCTGCGCCTGCTGCTTGCCCCTGGCTCATCATTGGGCGGAGCGCGTCCGAAAGCGTCGGTCCGCGATCATGATGATCGCTTGTTGATTGCCAAGTTTCCGCACCCAGGCGATGAAATCGATCAACCCGCCTGGGAAGCCCTGGCGCTACGCCTGGCTTCATCCGCCGGCATCAAGGCGTCAAAAGGGAGATTAGAAACCGTTGCGAACCGGTCGGTGTTATTGCTGAGCCGTTTCGATCGAGTGGGCACTTGCCGCATTCCCTTCTTGTCCGCGATGAGCTTGCTCGGAGCAAGCGATAACGAGTCACACAGCTATCTGGAAATTGCCGACGCGCTCCGCCAATGCAGCGCAGCGCCCCGCGAGGATTTGGTCGAGCTATGGCGCAGAGTCGTGTTTTCGATTTTGATTTCCAACGTTGATGATCATTTGCGCAATCACGGACTCCTCTGGGAAGGCCCGGCCGGCTGGCGGCTGGCGCCGGCTTATGATCTCAATCCGACGCCTACCGATGTTCGGCCGCGCGTCTTGAGCCTCGCGGTGGATGAGCAGGATCAGACCGCATCGCTCGAGCTTGCCTACCAGGTCGCCGAGTATTTCGGAATCGACGACAAGACCGCTCGCCATATCGCGAACGAAGTCGGCCAAGCGGTCGCATCGTGGCGAAACGAGGCCCAGCGGCTCGGCATACGTGGATCTGAAATCGACCGCATGGCATCGGCGTTTGAGCATGCGGATTTGCGACAGGCGACCAACCCTCCGTAGCCAGCCACAAAGCCAATCGCGACGATGGGCCCCTCACATCCGCCCCCCCGGCAACCGGCTCGCTTGCTTCACCCAATCAGCGAATTGCTCCTCATCGAGCTGATCGTCCTCGTGGATGTGGAAGTAGCGCACTTCTTTCTGCTTGGATTCAACGGGAGGAAGTGGTCGCAGCGAAGTGCCGCGGAAGAACGCTACCTTGACGTACTTCGTGATGCAATGGAAGCCGAGGAACCAGCCCTGGCCCTCGATGCCATAGAAGGGCGTGTTCCATTTGACCGCCTTTTGCACGTTGGGCACGGCACGCACGATGATCGCGTCGAGGCGCTTCCCAATCTCGCGTTTCCAGCCCGGCATGGCCGCGATGTAGGCCTGCACGGAGGCATCGCCGTCGCCCTTCGCAATCTGCGGGTTGCCGCCCCCGAGGAGCTTCGGCTTTGTGGCGGCCTTCTTTGCGATTTTCGCCGGTCTCTTGGACTTGTTGTTAGCCATTGTGTTCATTCCAGGACCGCGGTCGAACTCGAGCCGCCCACTCCATGCCAGATTAGGTCCTGCCCGTGAAATTGTCGATCGGCGCGGGCCACGCCGACTACGTCGCACGGACTTTGGCGCCATAGGCGAGGCTGGCGTACCAGCTCCCGCGGCCTTGTGGCGTAAGGTCCAGGAAGTGCCAGATCGGCGTGAGCAAGTCGATGCCACGCTCCTGGATGTCGGGGCCCATTCGGGGATGCGCGCTGTAGAAGTGACGCAGCGTGCCGTCGGCGTCGCGAGTGAACACGGAGATGGTGGAGTCCTGGTTGCCTTCGCGGTCTTCGCTGCCGAAATCGAACTTGTAGGAGTTGGCCCCGGCGCTGAGAAGACGCAGCTTGTCCCAGCCGCGCGCCTGCCCATGGGCGCGCAGAGTGGGGAGATCGGCCGCGGCGACGACCGCGAAGTCGAGATTCTGAGCGAGGTGATGAGCGACGCCATTGACGCCGTCGATCCAGGCGGTGCACATCGGGCAAGGCTTGGTTTGCTTCTTCCCGTACATGAAGTGGTAGACGACAAGCGCGCGATTGGGTTTGGTGAAGAGTTCGCTGAGGGGAACCGTGCGCGCGGGTGCGTCGCTGGCGCTGAATTCGTGCGGCCCTTCCTGGAAGTGATAATCCTGAATCGCGGCGCCTTGCGGAAGATGACGGCGCAACTCGGCGACTCGTTCGCGCTGGCGCATGAGTTCGATTTCGGCGAGGCGAAGCTCCTCACGCCTGGTCAGGTATTCGGCTGATTCGTTGTTCAAATTCGTCTGGCGAAATGTACCGTCAACCATTGTGTTTACCATGGCCGATGTCTCCGTGCTCGTTCTTTTGCGCCAGCGAAGACCGTTTGACGCCCGACTCGCGTCGTCTCCAATTGTTAGGCTATTGCCGACAGTTGCGGGGATGGATTTATCTGCGATTTGCATTTGTGAATTTCGTTGACCTGCCGGCGCGACGCTGGGTGCGGCGGCGCAGGATTCTTGATCGGCGCGAGCAGTGGTTACGCATAGGTCTCCCCTTTTTCAGGCGAGCCATTTATTGCCGCCCTCAGGCCTCGACCCCCAATAACAGCAAGCTGCCGCCCTTGCCGTTCGTCACCAGCGTTTTGCCGTCGGGGCTAAAGGCGATGAGGTTCGTCGCGTTCCAGTCCGCGTTGGTTTGAAAATCGGCCACACATTGTCCCGATGCAACTCCCCACAGTCTCACGAGGGCATCGCCGTTGCTGGCTGCGGCGAGCGAACGGCCGTTGGGGTGATAGGCAAGGGCGGAGACGGGCATGGGACACTGGATGGCGGCGAGTTCCTTGCCTTGCGCGACGTTCCATAGACGAATGGAGCAATCGGGATGAGCCGAGGCGAGAGTCGCGCGTCAGGGCTGAAGGCCACGTCCCGGATCATCATGTACTCGTCCGTGTGTGGCGGGCCTTGCAGTTCCCGCTCTTTTTTCCCGTCGGGAATGCTCCAAAGGGAAATGACCGGCTCGCGGCCGCAGGTTGCCAGCGTTTTGCCATCCGGGCTGAAGACGATCGCGCTGAAGAAATCGCCGGCCGTGGCCTGAAGGCGCCCAGCAGCTTTCCGCCTGGCAATTCCCACAGATAGACCTTGCTGTCCTGGCCGCCCGCAGCGAGGCGATTCCCCCCCGCATCGATGTCTAGCGCCGTGAAGACGGAATTCGGCGTCTCCAGGCACATTTTCTGCTTGCCCGAAGCGGTGTCCCAGAGGAAGACACAGCTTCCGTTGCTGCCCGACGCGAAGAGCTTGCCATCGGGAGTGAAGGCGGCGCCCCACAACGAGCCTTGCTTGAGTTCCATCGGTCGCAGCTTGGCGCCGGTCGCCCCGTCCCATAGCAGGACTTTGTTGAAAGCGATCGAGACGAGCATGGCGCCATCGGCTGAAAAGGCGGCGTCGCCGGCTTTGTTGGCGTGGCCACGCAGGGTCGCCCGCAAGGTCAAGCCGCATTCGGCGGCGGGGGCAGTCTCCGCCGACGCATTCTTGAGTTTTCTGGTGGACTTGGCGGCCGTTGCCTTTTTGGGCCGATCCCAGAGGATCTTGCACTTGGGTAAAGCCTTTTGGATCGCCGCGACCGCTTCTTTCGTCACGGGCGTTCCGTCCAGATTAAGCTCTTTGAGTTTCTTGAGGCCGGCCAAATGGTCCAGGCCCGCACCCGCAACGTCGGTGTATTGGAGAGAGGGCTTTGCAGCTTGTTGAGCTTGGTGAGATGCTGAAGCCCAGCATCGGTGACGTCGCGGGCACTGTCCAGGCGCAGTTCGCGCAACTCGGTGAGCGCGGCCAATCCGCCAGTCCCTTGTCCGAGATCCCGGGGCCGAGCGGAGGTAGCGCAACTCGGTCAGTCCTCTGATGTGAGCGAGTCCCTCGTCCGAAACGTCCCCCTCGTCGCAGGCTTCGAAGAGATCGAGAAACTGAAGGCCCGAAATGCCTTTGATCAATTTGAGTGCCTTGTCGCCGGCGTTGACAAAGCCCCAGCCGCGCCGGTTCTTTTCCAGCGCGGCGCCGGTCTTTTCGATCCGGGCGATGATGGCTTGTTCTGCGGCGGAGAAGCGGCTCCGTTCGGACATGGCAGACTCCGGTAACGCGTCGAACCGTTTGGCAACTGTTCCCTTCGGCCGCGGTTAATCGGCGGCGGGATCGCGTCCATCAGGGCCGGCATGCAGCGAGGCGGCGTTGCAAAAACTCGCGCTCGGCTCTGGCATTGGTAAAACGTAGGGCTTCGCGCCAAGCGCGCTCGGCGGCCGCGTACTGGCCGAGACGGAATTGAAGCTCACCGATCACCGTGTGCCAGCCCGGATAGCGGGCGGGGACATTTTCCGGCGGAACGGTGGCTAGGCGATCGAGGCCGGCTCGCGGGCCGTGCAAGTACGCCTTGGCGACCGCTCGGTTCAGGGTATACAGCGGCGACGGCGCGATGCGATCGAGCGTGTTATACAATTCGGCGATGCGTCGCCAATCGGTGTCCGCGAATGTGGCCGCCCGACAGTGCTCCCACGCGATGCCGGCTTCCAGGTGATAGCACAGTCAATTCGTCGCCGGCGGCTGACCTGGCAAGCCATGTCATGCCTTCGCGGATGTCGCTCCAGTTCCATTCCGAGCGATCCTGTTCCTCGAGTAGAACGATGGCGCCGTCAAGATCGATGCGCGCGTCAAAGCGGGCCGCATGGAAACACATGAGCGCGAGCAAGGCACGGACCGCCGGGAGGTCGCCCAAAGTAGCAGGCACACTCCGTGTGCCGTCAGCCGCGGCGCATGAAGTGTGCCTGCTACTTTGGGCGGCAAGTATCCGCGCCAGCCGGCGGGCCTCGTCGCACAGGTCGCGGCGGATCGGCAAGTCGCCATGCGTGACGAAGCAGCCCTGAGTGAACAGGAGATAGATGACTGCGAGAACTGCGTCCAGCCGAGCGCCAAACTCGTCCGCATCCGGCGTGTCAAAACTCACATCCAGCTCGCGCAGCCGATCTCGCGCCCGCTCGATCCGCTTCTGGACGTGGGCCTCGGTGGTGAGCAACGCGCGGGCGATCTCCGCGGTGCTGAAACCGCAGAGCGTCTTGAGCGCCAGGGCGACGCGGGATTCGGCCGGCACCGCTTCGTGGCAGCAGACGAAGAGCAGGCGAAGCGGTTCGTCCCCGATCTCGTCGGCGAAATGCGCTTCGATGGGCGACGGCGACGATTCCCACTCGGCGCCTTCGACCAGGCGCGTCAATGCCCGGGCGTGAGCTTGCTCGCGCCGCAGTGCATCGATCGCGAGGTTGCGGGCGGTTCGGTAAAGCCAACCGGCCGGGTCTTCCGGCACGCCGCGGCGAGACCAGGATTCCAATGCCTGCACAAGCGCCGCTTGCACTACGTCTTCGATGAAGTCGAGCCGGCGCATGCCGAATGACCGCGTCAACAAGGCGACCAGCCGGCCAAACTCGTGGCGAAAGAAGTGCTCAACAAGTGCCTGCGATTCGCTCATGCGTCGGCGACCAGTTTGCGGACACGATGTCGATTGCATTGCTGCGCGGATTCGTATGGGCGATCGCCAAGGCAGACCGGAGGCCTTATTTCACCACCATCGAGGTGATCGATCGTTTCGTTCCGATGCCGTCTCCGCAAACTGGCGCCCATTTTCGAGTTATACCGGGCCCGCCGCTCACCGTGCACTCACCAATCCGGCTCACTTCCTAGCCCCGTCTTGCTTTTGACCTTTTCTTGGGAGTTTCTCAAGTTCTTCGACTAGTTTCTCAATCACGCTGAGATCGCCTGGACTCGCCACAATAATGAGTGCATTGGTCGGATTGTCCATGCCAATGCGAACCTCTTTACCGGTCTTGCTCCGGTACATGTCCCAAAGTATTTGGTCAACTTCCTCAGCATTCCGATTGTGGAGTTGGAAAGTCCTGCCCTCAGTCTTGGCAGTCGGTTCGCAGCCGAAGTATTGATTTTCTTTTCGAGTGCTTTCACTTCACTCGTTAGGGACTGGATTTGCTTCTCCAGTTCCCCGACGCGGCGTTGCAAATCCGCCGACCTATCGTCCTTCGCACGGGCCGGCTCATCGGCCCGCTGGATGGTTCGTTGTCGCTCGCCATTACTGGTATCGTCAGCCGCCTGGATCTTGTAGATCGAATCCGGCGCCGCCGGTGAAAGTGAAGGCGACCAGCATGAAAGCCAAAGTGCTTTTCAACTTGCTCAGGAACATAGCCTTTAGTACCCCTTCCGTCAGGACGGCAACTTTGAGGGAGATCAGTCCTTCAGTTGCCGCCTGTCCCGCCGCAACGAGGGACGCGGCATTGATTGTGGAACAAACGACCGACGGCGGCACACATGCCGACGCCGCTTTCCGCGACAACACGTCCGACAACACCCCGCCCGACAAGGCTATGCCTCGCTTCGCGAGTCGTTTTGCCAACATCCGCCGCGCTCTTGCCAGCCGTCCTCCAACAGTCCCTTCGGGACAGCCGAGTTGAAGCACGACTTCGTTGCGGGTCTTGTCTTCGAGATCGCACAAGACGATGACGGCCCGATATTTGTCAGGGAGGCGACTCAATTCTTCGTCAAGCACCTGCTGCAAGTCATGCCAGATGATTTCATCGGCCACGGCGGACTCGGGCATTTCGCTCACCTGTCTCTCACGCCCCTTTCTGCGGATGGCGGTCGCCCTCGCTTTCAACGCCGTCTGATGGGCGACGCCGTTGAGCCAGTTAGCCAGCAACTCCTTTGTGGCAATTGAAGCCGCCTTGCGGGCGAAGACCAGGAAGGTGGCTTGAAAAGCGTCTTCGGCGTCGTGATAGTTGTTGAGCACACGACGGCATACGCCCCAGACCATAAAGCCATGGCGATGCACAAGAGCCAGAAGAGCCGCCTCGTCGCGTCGGCTCATGTAATCCTCCAGCAGCTGTTTGTCGCTCCGTCCCGCACCGTCGCCAAGAAGTCGCGCCCCGGCGAAGGTAGTGCACCACCTCGCTGGTCTGGCTGATCGCCATGTCCCCTTCCTTTAATCAGGTATCAGGGCCAAAAGTCGTCTCCATCTTACTTCTACCCGCTCACGCCGAATTGATACACGAATTGTTGCGGCGTGTTGGAGGCAAAAAAACGTGCTACATCAGCATGCGGAGTTGGCTCATGCGTGGCGGGCTGTTTCGCGGATCGGCAAGTGTCATATCGGACAAATACCTGCTGCCTATTGTGGAAGAGATCCCGCAACCGTTTCGAGACGCTCGTCATTCAAACCACTTTCGTATCGTCCCGGGAAGCATGGTTTTCCATGTCAAACGGTTTCCAGAAGGGATGGGCGTCACCATCCCAAACGAATTCTCTCAGCCTAGGCCCGGCGCTTGGCAATCGCCGAGCGCCAAAAAGGGGGGCGTCCTAAAAAGCGCCTTCAAATCGCGCCTGATTGAGAACGCCCCCTTATTCCCGTCACCAGTCAAACATCACCTCACTTCTTCGCCTTCGGCTCCCCCTTTTGCTCCTTCGGCTTCGATTGAGTCTCCATCCATGTCTTCCATTCGTCCAATGCTTTGGCCCGGGCTTCTTCCTTGCCGGACTTCCAGAACGTGAGGTCCTTGGCGATCTTGCCGTTCTTGGTCACGGCCTTCGCCGGCCCGAAGCATGCGGCCCGGACTTCGACATTGTCGGAGGCGAGGCCCTCCAACAGGGCTGGCAATCCCTTGAGTCCCATGGCCGGCAATGTCGTTTTCGCCGCCGACTTGATCGGATAACGCTTGTCGGTCAGATACGGCACCAGTTCCTTCGCGGCTTCCGGCTGCTTGGCGAGGGCCAGGATCGCGCCGCGTTGCAGTGCCGGCGGCGCTTGGTCGTCCTTGGCATACTCGAGAATCGTCTCGGTCGCTTTTTTCGATTCCATTTCGCCAATTCTCTTCAACGCGGTCGCGACGGAACCCGCATTTGCTTTGGTGATTCCCTTCTCTTTGAGTTTGGCGAGTTGTTCGTAGCCGGCCGCGACATCCGGGATGGCGGCGATCGTGTCGCCGATCTCGTACCCCTTGGGGTGGTCGAGGAATCGGGCGACGACTTCGCCCTCGCCATCGATAATTGCAACAGAGCATTGTCCGCATTTATACTTTGCGGCAAGTTCGGCCCCCGGCGCACCGCGGAGGTTGAAGCGTAAGGTCAGGTACTTCTTGGCCATAACCGGCCCCCCCTTACGGGAGCTAAACACCTGACTCTCCCACTCCTGGCAGGTTCCTCAGTTGTACAAGGTGAAGACGGCTGCCAGATACTTCTTGTCCTTCTTCGCCCTGTCGAGGGCTTTTTCCAGATCTTGCTTTCCTGGATCGGCCAGGGCCGGGCCGGCAATCATAGCCGCGGCCAGCAATGGGAGTGTGATGAGACGCACAAGAGGGCTCCAAAGGGTGGATCGATGCAATCGGAGACATTGTATTTCACGCGACTCGTAGAGTGCAAGAAATTGAGCGTCCTGTGCATCCATTTCGTCTCTGAAGTTGGTCCGCGTGAGTAGGTCCCGCGAGCCGAGCGGGACCGGGCCGGCCCCCTCGGATGGCAGCAAGGGGTTCGTCAGCGCCGCCCCGTTCGCCTCGGCTCGGCGGACCGACTCCGCCGTAGGTCCCGCGAGCCGATCTGGACCGGCCGCGTCCAATGAGACGACAAAA
Source organism: uncultured Gemmataceae bacterium (assembly GCA_963773845.1). GTDB lineage: Bacteria > Planctomycetota > Planctomycetia > Gemmatales > Gemmataceae > SIAJ01. Next base: position 7,336 of record CAVZCU010000002.1, on the reverse strand, counting down.
CGCGAATTGCGGGCGCCGGCCGGTCCGCCTCGGCTCGGCGGACCTACGGCGGAGTCGATCCCGCGAGCCAATCGGGACCGGGCCGGCCCCCTCGGATGGCAGCAAGCGGTTCGTCAGCGCCGGTCGGTCCGCCTCGGCTCGGCGGACCTACGTCCAGAGCGGACTGTCGAAGAAAGGCGCTTCGGCGTTCCCTCATGCATAGCCGGCGAATTCGCGGATCTCGATTGTGTGGCCGGGGGGACATGCACGGGCGATCGCCAGCGCTGCCTCGTAGTTGTCGGCCTGGATGATCGTGAAGCTGACGATGATTTCCTTGGCTTCGACATAGGGGCCGTCAGTCACGAGTCCCGCCTTCAGGACTCGGCCGCTGTGCTTCAATCCGTCGCCTCCGGGCACGATCGAGGCGCTGAAACTTCTGCATCCAGGCATACCATTGACCTGCCAAAGCCTGCATTTCCTCCGGCGACGGCTTGGCCTCGCGTACAGTGGATTCGCGATAGATGAATAGAAACTTCGGCATGAGTCAATTCCCCAAATGGTTTCATCTGATTGGACCGGGGCACTTCTTCCCGTCCTCCGGTGCTACAACGAACAAGGTACGCCCGTTCGGACACTGTCAGGGGATGATTTTCCGAGGCATTCGAATTTGGGAAACGCAAGGCGGGCCAGCGCACTTTACTTTGAGCATCCAGTGAAGTCGATTTAGAATATCGACCGCCCTCACTGCATAATCACGCGGCCTTTCCCGACCACAGGTGATCCGCCATGAAGTCGAACAATTCGGGCCAGGTCGATATTCCTGTCGATCGGCGGGGCGCTCTCGGGCGGATTTCCTTCGGCTTGGCGAGCGGTGCGCTGGCGACATCCAGCGCGATGGCCGCGGGACCGGCGTCCAAGCCGCAGTCGATCCGCGGTCGGCTCAAGCTCGGTTGCCAAAAGCGGCCGACCACGGCGGAGGGCGTGCAAATCTGGCAGCGATTCGGCGTGACGCATGTCTGCGGCGGGCCAGAGCCCAAGAACCCCAAACGCGGTTACTGGTCGGTCGAGGAACTTAGCAAGATTCGCGACCTGTGCGAGGCGGCGAAAATCACTCTGGCCATGATGTGGGAGCCCTTTCTCAATTCAACGCACATCGACCGCGTCGATCGCCCAGCCATCATGCTTGGCAAGAGCCCCGATCGTGATCGCGATATTGAATGCTTCCAGAAGCACATCGAGAATTGTGCGGCCGTCGGCGTGAAGCGCGTCAAATACAATTTGACGCTTCTGGGCGTTCCACGCTCCGCACGCACTGCCGGTCGCGGCGGCGCCCGCTACAGCACCTGGAAACTTGCCGATGCCAAGAAGCAAGCCGATCGAAAGACGCGTGCAGGCCAAGTCAAGGCCGACGATTACTGGGAACGAATCACGTACTTCCTCGAACGCGTCGTTCCAGTTGCCGAGCAACACAAGGTGCGCCTCGCATGCCATCCGCAAGATCCGGGAGTGCCCAACGGGTTTCAAGGCGTCGACGCGGTGCTCGGAACCGTTGAGGGCTTGAAGCGGTTCGTTGGCATCAAGGAAAGTCCCTATCACGGACTTAACTTCTGCCAGGGAACGGTCAGCGAGATGCTGCAAAAGCCTGGCGAGGAGATCTACGACGTCATTCGTTGGTTCGGAACGCGGGGCAAAATTGTCAACGTTCACTTCCGCAACATTCGCGGTCATCGCAATGACTTCCAGGAGGTCTATCCGGACGAGGGCGACGTCGACATGTGGAAAGCGATGCGAACCTACAAGGAAGTCGGATACGACGGCATGCTGATGTACGACCATGCCGTCAGTGCGCCCAACGATGGAGACGCGAGCCGTGCATTCGCGTACGGGTACATCCGCGCTCTGATTCAGGCTGCGGAAGCGTAAGAACTGGATTCAAGATTACAAACGGCTGGCCAGCAGGCGCGAAACCAATTGCTCCCGGACGATTGCCGCTGTACGATAACGTGCGTTGTACGGTCAGCTTACTCCCGCCGAGCGTGCGCTCCTCCCGTTTTCGATTGACCTCAATTTCGTTCGGGCGTCGCCTGCTTTTCGCGATACGAGTTCTGTCATGCCCTTGAGATTCCGATTCCTCACGCTCGTTCTGGTCGCGGCGATGTTCGGCGCAATCGATGTCCCGGGGCGACGAAAAGAAGCAGTACTCGGGCCCGGCGTGTGCCGCGGCGGCGGACGAATTCTTTAAGGAGGAAGTGTGGGGGAAAGTAGGCGTCGCCAAGTGCTTGACATGCCACAAGAAGGGGGGCGACGCGGAGGACAGCCGGTTTGTTCTACAAGATCCCCGCCGGGTCCAGGGACCAGCACAAGAGCAGGCGATGCGGCACAATCGCGATGCCTTCGCAAGGATGGCCCAACTCAAGGAAAAGGACCAGTCGCGGCTGCTGCTGAAGGTCGTCGGCCAGTTGAAGCATGGCGGCAAAGACGTTCTCAAACCCGACTCGGCGGGCTACCGCATCCTCGCGACATTCGTCCGCCGAGTGAACGCTCCAAGGGCCGACGTGGCCGTGATCGATCCGAAAGCGCCGCCGTTCTTCGATGGCGTCGTCATGCTCGATGATCGCCGACTGCTGCGCCGGCTTACTCTGTCGCTGGCGGGCCGGCTCCCGACCGAGGTCGAACTCGCCGCCGTCGCCAAGGACGGGTTGAAGGCAATGCCCGCCATTCTCGACGCGGTGATGAAGGAAGACGCCTTCTATGCGCGCCTCCGCGAAGGGTTCAACGACATTTTCTTGACCAAGGGCGTCGACGGGAACGCAGATCAGACGGTGCTTTCCTACGAGCACTTTGAAAAGACCCGGCATTGGTACCAGAAATTCGACCTGAGCCGCATCAAGGACGAGAACGAGCGACGGCGGGCCGGCTACAAACTCGCCGACGACTACCGCAAGGCGCTGCTGCAGGAACCGATGCGGTTGATTGAACATATCGTCCGGAACGATCGGCCGTTCACCGAGATCGTCACTGCCGATTACATCATGGTCAGTCCATACACCGCTCGCGGGTATGGAATCTTCGAACAAGTGAAGAGCCAGTTCAAGAATCCAGAGGATCCATTCGAATACATCCCAGTCCAGCTGAAGGCGCTGGTCGGCCGCAGCAAGTCGGAGAATCAGGACTCGGCGACCGGCTTCTATCCGCATGCCGGCGTCTTGAGCACGTTTCAGTACTTGACCCGCTACCCGACGACCGAAACCAATCGCAACCGCTTGCGGGCACGCATGTATTATCAGCACTTCCTCGGCGTGGATGTGCTGGAACTGGCTGCTCGCGTGTCGGACGCCGCGGCTGTGACGGCGAAGTTCAAGGCGCCGACCATGGAGGCATCGGAGTGCGTCGTCTGCCACAAGACACTCGACCCGGTCGCGGGATTGTTCCAGGACTACTGGCGCTTCGCGGACCGGGGCGTGTACGGCAAGCGGAAGGGCGGCTGGTTCACAGGACATGTTCGGCCCCGGCTTCGAGGGCGAAGAATCTGCCCCCTTCGGAACGATGGCGAGCGCTCCAGTGGCTCGGCGAGCACACCGCGAAGGACCCCCGGTTCGCGGTCGCCATGGTCGAGCACGTGTACTACATCCTCACCGGCCGCAAGGTGCTGCTGCCGCCGAAGGACCTGGATGAAACCCTATTCGCCGCCAAACGGCGTGCGTACCAGGAACAACGCCGCGAGGTCGAGGCGCATCGCGACTGCATTCGCCCAGTCGGGGTTCAACCTGAAGACCGCCTTCAAGGAATGGGCGGCCTCGCCGTTCTATCGCGCCGATGGATTGGCCACCGTGATGAAGAATCCCAAGCGGCGGGCGGAGCTGGACGACGTGGGACTGGTCCGGATGCTGTCACCCGAGCAAGTCGAACGAAAGATCACTGCGGTATTCGGACAGAAATGGGGCCGTCTGACCGACCAGATGGCGATGCTCTACGGCGGGATCGACTCGAAGGAAGTCACCGAGAGAGCGACGGACCCGAGCGGCGCGATGGGGGCGATCCAGCGCATCATGTCGAATGATGTGGCATGCAAGAACGTGGCTAAGGACTTCGCCCGTCCCGCGGCCGAGCGGCGGCTGTTTCCTGGCATCGAGCCGAGCATCGACCCGGGTTCGTCGTCGGAAAACGACGTGGCGATCCGCAAGGCGATTTCGTTCTTGCACGAGCGAATCCTCGGCCGATACGACGCTGCGGACTCGCGGAAGTGACGCGCACGTACAAGCTATTCGCGGGCATCGTGGCCGACGCGAAGGAGCAAAAGGGATTGGATAGGCAAGAAGCCTGGTCGTGTCGGCAGGGCGGGGCCGTGGCGAACGACCCGAAATACACGATTCGAGCCTGGCGCGGCGTGGTGACGTACCTGTTGCGGCGGCAGGAGTTTCTGTACGAATGATTCGCCGCTTGCGGTGCGCGGAAAGAACTTTCCCATGCGACGTGATTTCCTCAAAGCATGCGCCTGCCGTTGGCCTCGGGCTCGCGGTCCCGTTTCGGCCTCGCGAAGCGCATGCCTCCGAGAAGAACAACGAGCCGTACGGCGGCCCCTACTACGTCGTCTTCAATGCTTCCGGCGGCTGGGACACCACATATCTCATGGACCCAAAGGGGGTCAACGGGATCAACCGCCTGTATAAGGAAGGCGACATCCTGACGAAGGGATCGCACAAGTTCGCCCCGATCAAGAAGCACGCCAAGGGTGGGATGCCCAACGAGGACTTTTACAGCGAGTTCGGGAGCGATCTGCTGACCTTCAATGGCCTCGACTACTCGGTGAACAATCACTCGCCCGGCGCCCGGTACATGGCTACGGGCAAACTCGACAGTTTGGCCTATCCGACGTTCGCTGCCCTGGTCGCCGCCTGCCGCGGACCGGAATGCCCGCTCGCGTTTCTCACGTTCGGCAACTACTCCGCGACCGGCAACCTCGTGGCCATGTCTCGCGTCCCGTATTTGCCGTCTTTGCAGAAGATTGCCAACGCCGACGCGATCGAGGGCAACGCACACTCGCCCTACCACGCCAAGTTCGCGCTCGACCGGATCGAGGCGGCGCTCCGCGAAGAGAACGCGGCCCAGGCGGCTGATCCGCGCTTGCCACGCGTCGAGCGGGCGGAGAACATGCTCTACGCGGCGCAAGTCAATTCCAAAGCACTGGAGCGCGTCACACAATACGTCCCGAAGTACGATCCCGAAGGAGCGGCTGGCGCAACAGGCGGAGATCGCCCTGGCTTCGTTCAAGGCCGGCGTATGCGTCTCCGCCAACCTGACGATCGGTCAGTTCGATAGCCACGCCAACAACGACACCGATCAGATGAAGCTGATCCCCGAGTTCCTCGCCGGCATCGCCTACATGATCCGCCGGGCCGGGGAATTGAAGATCCGCGAGCAACTTGTGGTCGTTGTCCAAAGTGAAATGGGCCGGACACCGAACTACAACCAAGGCAACGGCAAGGATCACTGGTCGATCGGCTCGGTCCTGTTCCTCGGTCACGGCATCAAGGGCAATCGGGTCATCGGCGCGACCGACGAGAAGCAGTTCGCGATCCCGGTCGATCCGCAAGACCCTGAAACTCGACAAGGAGAAGGGCATCCGCGTGCGGCCCGAGCACATCCACGAGGCGCTACGCGAATTCGCCGGCATCGCCGATCATCCGTTAAGCAAGAAGTTCCCACTCGGCGTGGCCGAGAAGGATCGTCTGCGGGGCCTGTGGGGATGATCGCCCCGCTTTCGACTCCCCGATGGAATTCCGTACGCTTTGTTTTCTCACTTGCATTCGGTTGCCGAAAAGCCGATCATACAATTCCTGCCTGATCTTGATTTTTGTGCTTAACGCAACCGGCTAATTCATGCTTCGCGTCCTTGGTTCCGAGAAACGGTTCTGCGACGGCATCTCCCGCCGCGATGCGCTTTGGGCGGGCGGGCTAAGCCTGTTTGGCCTGACGCTCGCCGACACGATTCGCGCCGGCCAACCGCGCGAAACGGAAAAGGACCCAGCGTTCGGTAAGGCGAAGAACTGCATTCTGCTCTTCCTCTATGGTTCCCCGAGCCAACTCGAGCTGGCCGATATGAAGCCGGACGCCCCGGTCGAGATTCGGGGCGAACTCAAGCCGATCCGCTCTTCGTTGCCCGGCTGCGACGTCTGCGAGTTGTTGCCGCATGCCGCCCGCATCATGGATCGCGTCACCGTCGTGCGATCAGTCACGCACAAATACCCGATCCACGGTGTCGCCTACGCCACGACGAGCGTGCAAGACATCGACGTAGCCATGGAGTTGAGCCCGCACGACGGGCGGCATTGGCCCTTCATCGGCAGCGTGGTGGCTTATCTCGAATCGCTCAAGGGGAAGCGCAAACCGGTTCCGGACAATATCGCCATGCCGTGGCCATTCAGTAGCCGGCGGACAGGCGAGGTGCCACGAGCGGGCCCCTACCCCGCGTTCCTCGGTGGAGCGTATCATCCGCACTTCACGGAATTCGTCGGCGCCGCGACACGCGAGATCACCAAAACACTCGCGGGCCAAACGGAGACGTTCAAGGAGCCGTACGTCGGCATTCGACCCGACGCGAAGTTCACGCTCGGCGACACGCGGATGATCCCCGACCTGACGATCGACCGGCTCAACGCTCGACGTTCGCTGCAGGAACAATTCGATACCGCTCGGCGCACCCGCGAGCAAGTGCCGAGCGGCTTCGACAATAATCGCCAGATGGCGTATTCGCTCATCGGCACCAGCAAGGTTCGCGACGCGCTCGACGTTGCACACGAGCCGATCGGCCTGCGCGAAAGTTATGGCATGACCGTGTTCGGCCAGGGATGCCTCGCGGCCCGGCGGCTGGTCGAAGCCGGCTCGAAGTTCGTCACGGTCTTCTGGGACGAGTTCGGCCTGGCGGGCAGCGGTTGGGATACACACTGGGAACATTATCCCAGGATGAAGAATGAGTTGATGCCCGGGTTCGATCGCGGATTCTATGGGCTAATCAACGATCTCGATCAACGCGGCATGCTGGATTCGACGCTCGTGGTCGTCCTGAGCGAGCACGGCCGAACGCCGCAAATCAACAAGGCGAAGGGCGGCGGCCGCGATCACTGGGCACAGGCCTATTCCACGCTTTTCGCGGGCGGCGGCATCGCCCGTGGCAAGGTCGTCGGCAAGACCGACAAGCACGGCGGCACGGTCACCGATCGGCCGGTCTCGCCGAAGGACCTGCTGGCGACGGTTTATCATCTCCTGGGCTACGATCTCGAAACGATGATCCGCGACAAAACGAATCGCCCGTATCGCTCGTCCCCGGCGGCAACGTGGTGCGCGAGATGTTGGCCTG
>CAVZCU010000001.1:0-140367 GCA_963773845.1 uncultured Gemmataceae bacterium | reverse complement strand
CTTTGTGTGATCTTTGTGTCTTTGTGGTGGGTTCGGTACCGGGTGGCAACTCGCGCGATCTGTCTTCACGCCAGCGGTTTGCTCCATTAAACTCACCGCATGCGAACCGCCATTGTTATTCCCGCCCGCTACACGTCCACGCGCTTGCCCGCCAAGGCGCTCCTTCGCGAGACTGGCAAGTACCTCATTCAGCACGTCTACGAGCAGGCTTGCCGGGTCCAAGGAATTGAGGCCGTCGTCGTCGCCACCGATGACGCTCGAATCGTTCAAGCGGTCGAGAGTTTTGGCGGACGAGCGGTCATGACCCGGGACGATCATGAGTCCGGCACCGATCGCGTCGCGGAGGTTGCGGCATCTCTCGATGTCGATGCCATCATCAATCTTCAAGGCGACGAGCCGTTGATCGAGCCGGCAGTCGCTCGAATTGCTGGCCGATCTGTTGCGCGGCGATCCCAATGCCCAGATCGCGACATTGGCCATGCCCATTACCAATGACGAGACGTACCGGAATCCCAATTGCGTCAAAGTCGTCTGCGACGACAGCGGCCGAGCCCTCTACTTCAGTCGCAGTCCGATTCCATACGTTCGCGATGCCCAGCCCGACTTCGCCCGTCGGCCGCCGTTGTTCCTGCATCATCTCGGGCTTTACGGCTATCGACGGGACGCATTGCTCGCGCTTTCCACTCTGCCTCCCCATCCGCTTGAACAGCTGGAGAAACTCGAGCAACTTCGCGCGTTGGGACACGGATGGACAATTCGCGTAGGGATTGTCGCCCATGCCGGCCGAGGCGTCGACACGCCAGCGGATTACGCACAATTCGTGGCCGATTATCGCGCCAGTGCCGGCAAAAATTCCACGTGATTCCTGGCAAAAATGGTCCGCTTGCCGGATTCCGGTATAGTGAAATTAGGGCCAAAAACTCACCACAAAGACACAAAGTTCACACAAAGCAGCACAAAGAAAGCGTTCAGCGCGATTCCGAGCCGACGGACACCACGTTCTCTTGGTGTTTCTTTGTGTGAACTTTGTGTCTTTGTGTTGGGTTCGGGTCTCAATCACTTCGCCGCGAGGACCTCTAGCGCATGAGTAAGTTCATTTTCGTGACTGGGGGTGTTGTCAGCTCGCTCGGAAAAGGGCTGACATGTGCCTCCATCGGTCTCTTATTGGAACGCCGCGGCCTGAGCGTGCGGCTGCAAAAGTTCGACCCCTACATCAATGTCGACCCCGGAACCATGAGCCCATATCAGCACGGCGAAGTGTACGTGCTCGACGACGGCGCCGAAACCGATCTCGACCTCGGCCACTACGAACGCTTCACCAACGCCCCCCTCAACCGCGATTGCAACTACACCACCGGCAAGATTTACCTCTCGGTCATCAACAAGGAACGCCGCGGCGACTACAAGGGCCGAACGGTTCAGGTCATTCCCCATATCACCGACGAAATCAAAGCGGGTATTAAGAAGCTGGCCACTCCCGATGTTGACGTCGTCATCACCGAAATCGGCGGCACCGTCGGCGACATTGAGGGCATGCCCTATTTCGAAGCCATTCGGCAATTTGCCTTGGACGTCGGCAAGCAGAATTGCCTGTACATCCATCTGACACTGGTGCCGTACCTCAAAGCCGCAGGCGAATCGAAGACCAAGCCGACGCAGCACTCCGTCGGCGAGCTGCGCAAGATTGGTATCCAGCCCGATGTATTGATCTGCCGGACCGAGCGCGAATTACCGAAGGACGAGGCCGAGAAGATCGCTCAGTTCTGTAATGTCGAACGCCGGGCGGTCATCGAAGAGCGCGACAAGGATTACACGATTTACGAGGTTCCGCTCAGCCTGGTGAACAACAAGCTCGATGCCCTGATCGTCGAGAAGCTCAGCCTGACCAATGCACAGGCTTTGCAAATCGACGATTGGCGGCAGATGGTCGAGTCGATGCGGACCTATGATCGCGAGGTCAACGTCGCGGTCGTCGGCAAGTACGTCAAACATCACGACGCCTACAAGTCCGTTTACGAATCGCTGATCCACGCGGGGATCGCCAATCGCTGTCGGGTGAACATTCGCAAGATCGAGGCCGAAAAGGTCGAACAAGATGGCGCCGAGAAGGTGTTGGCAGGGGCCGACGCGGTCTTGGTTCCTGGCGGGTTCGATCGCCGCGGCGTTGTCGGCAAGCTCGATGCCATCCGCTTTGTCCGCGAAAAGAGCATTCCATTCTTCGGCATTTGCCTGGGGCTGCAGTGTGCGGCGATTGAGTTTGCCCGCCATGTGCTCGGCCTGTCTGACGCGAATTCGACCGAGTTCAATCGCGAAACACCGGATCCAGTTGTCTGCCTCCTCGACGAGCAAAAGAAGGTCACTCAAGTCGGCGGGACGATGCGGCTTGGCAAGTACGAATGCCGATTAGCACCGGGAACGCGGGCTCACGCGGCATACAAGGCGGACGTCGTCGCCGAGCGCCACCGCCATCGCTACGAGTTCAACAACGAGTATCGCGGGCTATTCCATCAAGCCGGAATGATCGTCTCGGGCACGACGCTCGACGGCTCGCTCGTGGAAGTACTCGAGTTGCCGGAGCACCCGTGGTTCGTCTCCGTGCAATGTCATCCGGAATTCAAGTCAAAGCCGACGAAAGCCCATCCTCTCTTCCGCGACTTCGTCGCCGCGGGTCTGGTGTACAAAGCCGAAAAAAAAGCCGACCCCGGCCGTAGCCGGGGGCAGGTGCTGGCGGGGGTGGGATAGAGCTTTGGCGGCTAATGTCTAAAAGGTCGGAGAGTGGATAGAGGGGCGCATCTACGCTTTCCATTCGGCTCAGGAATACTGGCGTGGATCCTGCTCGCACGCCCCTAACCTCGTCTTGAGCTGCTCGACGTATTCTGAGTCCTTCGAGTAAACCTCGAAAGAAGTGCCGTCAATCGCCACAATCACAAGAAGTGCATTGTTGAGCGGAATAGGTCTCAGACTTATATCGCTCAAAGCAAGGGAAGACGGATCCGGATCACGTGTGAATGCCGAGAATTCTCCCTCAATCGTCTGATACACATCGTCCGCACGAATGCAAAGCTGTTCGGACGAGATCCAATACCCAGATCTGCCTGCATTCGCCACTAATTCGCATAGCTTCTCGCTTGTTTCGTCTCCCAACCAGTCGAGGTTCCGAACGCGCCAAGTGACGTGGGGCAATAATGGTTTGAGAACCGCGAGTATGTGTCTCAAGTCCAGATCGAGTGGGCGATTCTTGTCCGGTCTGAGCGAAACGATGCGGATCGACGTGTCACTCATGATCGTTGCGCCGTGAACAAGAACGCACTCACCTCATTGTTAAGGTAGGGTGGGTGGAGCGACCCGGAGCGCAAGCGGGGGGTCGCGGAACCCACCATCGGCGCTTCGCCCCGGGGCTCGTGCGTTCCGCCGGCCCTACACCTTTTCCACTTCCGTTTTCGCCGCCGCCCCATCGCCCTTGATCCATCGCCGCAGCGATACGACGAGCGGCGCCGAAACCCACAGGATGGCCCACAGACCCGCGATGAGCGAGGCCACTTTGTAAAGCCCGTCGGCCCGCGGGACGAAGCCATCGGCCAGGCCCCAATTCAACCATTCCGTGTGCTCACCGCCTGTCTGGCGAAACAGCCAGACTGTCAAACACCAAGCGACGATCATCAGCAACATCAAGAGCGGCATCGTGCCGATTCGTCCCGGCGTCGGCTCGGTCTTGGATGTCTCGGTCTTTTGAGTTGCCGGCGGTGCGGGCTCAGATTTGGGATCGACGACGAGTTCGCTCACGTCCGTATTGTCCACCGCGGTGCGCAGGTGAAGATAGACCAGCGTCGATAGCGACCAGAACAGCGACATCGAGAGACCGGCCGCGAGCCAGAAGACAATTTGGCCAACGCCCGGCGGCAAACCCGCGATCACGTCGGCGAGCGGAACGAGCACAATCGCTAGCGGAATGGCGGCGACCGCAATGGCAATGCCCATGAATACAAGGAAGCGAAACGGCCGCATTAATAAGTAGTTGTAAGCCCGGCTGAGCGCGTCGAAGGTGTCGCTGTTCTCCGCGGCAATGGTGACCGCCATCAGCGGCCAAGCACAGATGCCAATCGTAAGCAGCAGCACGATCAAATTGAACACAAGCAAGAGCGGCAACACGAGCGCGACGAGGATTGCCCCCACACCGCCCAAGTGGTTGAGCAATCCGATTAACAACGCCGGGAAAAGGCAGAGCGCGACGAGGGCCAGCGACGTTGGGCAGCACAATGCCAGATTCTTCGCTTGGCGAACGACGAGTGTGCTTGGGCCGGGTCCGACCGGTTCCGGCATGGAGTAGAGGTCGCCCTTGCGTCGAGCGAGCAACTCATGCCGGGCGATCCACGCCCCAATCAAGCACCAGGCGGCGTTGATGGCGGCGAGGGCAACTCCAATCCGGACGGCATTGGCAACAAACGAGCGCCGGGCGATGTCGTTACCCAGGCTTCGCACATTCTCGACGGGCCCGTTCCACCATCCGGCCCAATCCGGCGCTGCGCCTTCGTAAATCGCCTGCAGACCAGCCGCCGCCACGAGCGTCGCCAGGATGCCGAGCAAGGCGAGAGCCCAGCGAACAGGGTGCAATCCACGAATCGCAGCGATCGCCCAGTCGATGGGTTGTGGACCGTTGGCAGGTTCGGTCATGATCACGGACTCCGGGTCTGCGATACGGCGTTATCGTACCGGTTTAAGGCTGAGGAGCGGCGCCATCGGCATGATCGCGTCGATTCCTCGCCCCGGATTGGCGCACAAGAGTAAAACAATCTCACTTGTATTCTCGTAATCTGATTTCGGCGCGGGGAAGGGATGTGAAACCGTGAAACTCGTTGGCGAACTGCCCAGTGACCGAGCAGCTGAAAAACCACGGCCGAACTAATTAACTCCTCTATAGCCAATCACTTACAGCCGTTTCGCGAATGAGTTCGGAAAAGTTGGATTCGTTTTGAGAGGTGTGTAGCGGGGGCGGCCGAATTAAACGCCAATCTTCATGGCAATTCAATCGCGGGCAGCCTCGTTCCCGGAATCATTGGCATACCCGGTCCCCTGAGTTCCCCTTGACGTGTGAGTGGCTATCAGCCCAAAATCGCGGTTTGTGCAGGGATGCACACCTTGTCCGGATGGAGCCGTCGTGGCATGCTTTACGAATCGCAATCTTATCGCGTCGAATTTGATGACCAGGTGGTCACTCTCTGGCTCGACTTTCGCGGTCGATCGACGCACTCCTTGACACTGAGTGGGTTGAACGAGTTGTCCCTCGTTCTCGACCGCATTGCCCGGCTGCCGTCTCCCGAAGTCTTCATCATCCGCAGCAGCCGGCCAGGCGTCTTCCTCGACGAGTTCGATATTGCGGAACTGGCCCGTTTCTCGTCGCCGCTCGACTTTGCGGCATTCGCCCGCCGTGGTCAAGAAGTGACGCGTAAGCTCACTCGCCTCCCCTGCCCGACCGTCGCGGTGATCGAAGGCCGATGCATCGGTGCGGGACTCGAACTCGCGCTCGCGTGCCGCTTCCGATTCGCGATCGAGAACACCGCAACCAACTTTGCTTTTCCGGATATTTCGCGCGGACTGATTCCCTGTTGGGGGAGCACGCATCGCTTGCCACGATTGATTGGCACGCGTACCGGTCTCGGCATGCTGTTCGGCGAAATTCGCTTGGGCGCGGCCGCTGCTCATCGGTTTGGACTGGTCGATCAACTTTCGTCGACGCAACGAGCCGGAATTGATCTCATGACGTTCGTGGATCGCTTGCGCGAACGTCCGCATCGAAGCTGGCGGGATTCCGCGCGTGGCATTGCGTCGATTCGTTGGGCCATCCGTGCTTCGCTGGTTGCACCACCCCGCCAGGCAGAATCAATCGCCTTTGCACTCCGAAGTGCGTCGGGCGGTGGCGGCCGGCTTCTCGTCGGAGGGCGAGGGGTTGACCGCCGAGCGCGCGGCGATGACCCGGCTCGCCGACGATCCGGCAACCCGGCGAATGCTGGCCACGCACGTGACGGCAGCAACCGCTGCGCGATTTTACCCGGAGCCGGTCAATCCCATCCCGCCTTTGCCGCGGCGGATCGGTATCGTTGGCGGTGGCGAATTGGGGACCGCACTCGCCTGCCATTTGGCCCGCCACGGTCACGAGATCTTCGTGCAAGAGCGGTCGCCGATCGAGGCCAGCGACGTCTCCCGCCGGGTGGCCAGCCATTTGGCGACTTGTCGGCGACGTGAGGAGCTTTCCGCCGATGCCAGACAAGTCGTGGAGAACTCGATTCGGTCGACGACGGAGTGGATCGGCTTCGACAATGCAGATTTTGTCATCGAGGCCGCCTCCGAAGATCCAGGCATCAAACGCAATGTCTTCCAAGAGTTGGAAGGCCGCGTTCGACCCCGAGTGATCCTGGCGACCGCCAGCTCCGCGGTGCCAGTCGAGTCGATCCAGTCGGAAATGTCGCGGCCCGGTCGAATTGCCGGCCTGCACCTGCCGAATCTGTCAGCCCGGCAACCAGTTGCCGAGTTGGTCGCCACGACGATGACTGACTCCGGTACAACGGCGGCGTTGTTGAAATGGTGTCGAGCGTGGGACCTCGTCCCCGTGCAAGTGGCCGATCGGCCAGCCCGACTCGTTCGGCTCGTGCAATTCGCCTACCTGTCGGAAGGCGTACGGCTCGTCGCCGAAGGTTTGCCGATCGATCGAATCGACGCGAATTGCCGCCGATTCGGCATGGAACGCGGCCCACTGGAATGGTGCGATGAGATCGGCCTCGATCGACTCGCCGAGTGGACCGCCCACTTGCAAATGGCTCGGCGAAGACGGGTTCTTGCCGCAACCTTTTGTTCCAGCGGCTTCTGCCCTATGGCTGCGGTGGCAAGGCGGTCGGCGAAGGGTTCTATCGCTATGGCGCGACCACTCGACCCAATCGGGTCGCCCGTCTGCTGCTCTGGCAAGACCTGGACCACGATGGCGTGGCGCCTTACCTGTTCGGTTCGAACGATGCCTTACAACAAGGCATCGAGCGCGTGATCCTGCGGACGATCAACGAAGCGGCCGCGGCCCTCGCCGACGAGCCGGATTCCGACCCGGCCACCGTGGACATGGCCCTGGCATTCGGCATGGGCTGGGCCCCGAGAATTGGCGGACCGCTGCGTCACGCGGACGACCTTGGCTTGGCTTACGTCGCTGAACGGCTGAGCTACTATGCGGAGCGCTGCGGATCCTATCTGACACCGTGTGATGAACTGCTCCGTCGAGCGGAAGCAGGGGAGTCGTTTTATGGCGAGGCGCCGATGTCCGCCGACCGCGCCAATCCATGTCGAATGGTCGGTTGATATCGTGGGACGGGCTGGCAATCCATCCCATGGGCCCGGACGGATTGCCAATCCGTTCTACGCAATTTCATATCCTGTAATTTGATTATCCCCCTGGACTTGCCTTACAGGAGCCATCATGCCGAGCAATCCGGAAACCCGTCTGCAAGAACTGCATCTCATGCTGCCGCCGGCGCCCAAGCCGGTCGCTAAATACAAGACCGCCGTCAAAGTCGGCAACATGCTGTACGTCTCCGGGCACGGGCCGCTCAAACCGGACAAGACGATGATCACCGGTAAGGTCGGCAAGGACCTCAATCTCGAAGAAGGCAAGGCGGCGGCCAAGCAAGTGGGTTTGGCCATTCTCGCAACCGTGAAGGACCAATTGGGCTCACTCGACAAGGTCAAGCGATTGGTCAAGACGCTCGGCCTGGTGAACTGCACTGACACGTTCGGCGATCAACCGCAAGTGATCAACGGCTTTTCGGAATTGATGGCCGACGTGTTCGGAGAGGACGCAGGCGTCGGCGCTCGCAGCGCGATTGGCACAAATTCCTTGCCCGGCAACATCGCGGTCGAAATCGAGTGCATCCTTGAAGTCGCGGAGTAGAAGACGGCGAAGGAACCACGGATTGGCGTCAGCGGACGATACGAACTCTGTTGTCGACACCATCCGTGGTTGATTATCCCAATCTCGAACTGGCGACCGCCAAAATGGCAGAGTCTCCGCCAGCTCCGCCAACTTTTTTCTCCATCACCCACTGGATCGAGGCGGGCTGAGGATGCCGAATCCTCCATCAATTGACCGTACGATGTTGTGATTAGTCAGGATCTTTGCTTATTTCAGGTCAAATCAAACAATCCCGACTGCGGATCGGCGTCGGGTCGCGGGGTTTCGCGGCCGAGAAGTTGAAACGCCTTCACCGTTGCCATTCGGCCGCTGGGCGTGCGAACGACGAATTGCTCGCGAAGCAAGAACGGTTCGACCTCGTCGCTGAGCGTGTCGCTCGGGACGTTCATGGTAGCGGCAATGGCTTCCACGCCGGTCGGCCCGCCGGCGAACACATCGATCAGCGTTTCGAGATAGCGGCGGTCCTGCTTATCGAGTCCCTCGCGATCCACCTTTTGCATTTCGAGCGCCGCCCGGGCGATTTCGAGCGTGATCGAACCATCGGCTTCGCTGGCGGCGAATAATTGCGCACCCACCAGAGCCGGGCGTTGGCGATGCGCGGCGTGCCCCGGCATCGCTGAGCCAATTCGAGCGCCGCCTCGTCGCTGATCGGCGTATGGAGCTTGCCGGCATTGACGCGCACGATCTGAGCAAGTTCTTCGACGCTATAGAATTCCAGGTGCTCCTGCATCTTGAAGCGGTCGCGCATCGGGCTCGATAGCATGCCGCTGCGCGTCGTTGCGCCGATCAGCGTGAACCGCTTGAGGTTGAGCGAGATCGTCCGGGCGTTCATTCCTTCGCCAAGAATGATATCGACGCGGAAATCCTCCATTGCCGGATAGATAAACTCCTCGACCACCCGCGGCGTGCGATGGATCTCATCGATAAACAGGATCGACCGCTCTTCCAGGTTGGTCAGAGAATGGAAGCAAATCGGCTGGCTTGGAGAGAGCCGGGCCGCTCGTCATCTGAATCGATGTGCCCAACTCGTGAGGCAAAACGGTCGCGAACGTCGTCTTGCCGAGCCCCGGCGGGCCGTCAAAGAGAATGTGGCCAAGCGGTTCGCCCAGTTTCTTGGCCGCGTTCACGGCAATGGCCAAACGACGCGCGACTTCCGTCTGGCCAATGACCTCGCGAAGAAATTTCGGCCGCAGGGCCGCATCGCGCTGGCGGTCGTCGTCTGGTAACTCGGTAACAACGGGTGTCCTTGCCATCGGCTTCATCGTCCTATTTCTTGTCCTTCGGCTTTTCACGCTTGTACACGACGTACAAAGTGTTCGTTCCCTCCTTGGACTCCAACGCCTTCGGGCGCCGCCTCGCCGTCCAGGGCATAGCAGACCTTGAACGTGTCGCCGTCGATCTCGTAAATGGCTTGCATCGTTTTGCCCTTGGTGGGGCCGTCCGTGCCCGTGATCGTGATTCGCTTGGGCTTGGCAGCCGGGTCGATCTTCAGTGTCCCCTTGTCCTTATTGCCGCCAGGTCTCAATGTGTATTTCCCTTCGTTCATCGTCAAGTACGGCCGACTTGAATATCGCCGTTTGATCGCTGCCCATTAAGGACTGCCTTGTCGATGGTCCAATTCCCCTTCAATGCTTTCCATTCCGCCTTTTCGTCGGCGACCACAAGGGGGACTGCAGCCATCATCGCCAACGAGCAGGCAAATCGCATTTCGGCACATCGTTCGAACTCATCGGGTGACTCCCGGTAACCAACCTATCACGGTTTTCGAAAAATCGAAGTTCAACACATCCTCAACAGTCTTGCAAGCTTGCCGCTGGTGGCCACCTGATCCAGCCGGTTTCGCGCATCGACAGGCGACATCCCGAGGCTGAGCAACGCCGAATACGCATCCTCGAAAATCGTTCCATCAACAACTTGAGCGCGATGCTTGCCGTCCGTCGCTCGCTTCGCGTGGAACGACCGCCATCGCGAATCGCGTCACCTTGTTCTTCAAGGTCGCAATGATTTGCTCGGCGGATTGCTTACCAATGCCCGGCATTGTCGTCAGCCATTTCGCATCCTGTCGCTGAATTGCGTCGGCCATTTCCTTGATCGGCCGGCCCATCGCCTTGAGCGCCTTCTTCACGCCGATCTTGTCCACTGTGCAGAACAATTCAAAGAAGTCGAGTTCCGCTTCGGTGATGAAGCCGATCGCGCCGGGGAATCATCCGGTTCGAGTTCTGATTCCCCTCGATGTATTCGAGAATGTGAAAAGTGATCTCGACTCCGGTCCGCGTCTGGATCTGCCGTCGGACGCATTCGGGAATGAGCACCTGATACTCGAACGGCCCGACTTGGAGGCGAGCCTCCTCATCGAGAACGCGGACCAGGGTGCCGGTGATTTTGGTGATCATTTTAGAGCGGTCAGCTTTCAACTATCAGCGGTCAGCCAGTCAGCAGTCAGCGACTTGGTCAAACGCGAAGGCGAATTCTCCAACCAGGTTTGGCTGACTGCTGACCGCTGAAGTCAGCCGGATCGGTTATTATCGGCGGCTCGTCAAATGCGGCGAAACGAATTCCCATGCCTCGCTTGGCTGACCGCTGACCGCTGATCGCTGATCGCTCATAATATCCGCAAAGGGCGATCGCCATTGCGTCGGCGACGTCGGCTGGTTCGGGCATGGTGGCGAGGCGAAATTCACGAAGCATCGAGAGTTGCATTTGTTCCTTGCTCGCCCGGCCACTGCCGGTGATGGTCTTCTTGACCTGTGTGGAGGCAAAACTGTGAACCGTCAAACCCTTCTGAGCGGCGGCCAAGAGAATTGCTCCGCGGGCATGGCCCATTAGAATTGCGGTCCGCGGATGGTCGTAATGGGCGTACAACTGCTCGATCGCCAAATAGGTTGGGCGAAACTGTTCGATGATCTCCATCACCCCATCGTAAAGCACCTTTAGGCGTTCCGCCATGTCGGCAGGTTCACGGCGTTCGGTCGAGCGGATGATTCCGGCTTCGAGGAGTTTGGCAGAATCCGCCGCCTCAATGACGGCATAGCCGGTCGTATTGAGACCGGGGTCGATGCCGAGAATGCGGGGTGTGGACATGAGTCTATTCTACCTACTGCCCGGACGCTACGCCGCGAGCGGCGAACTTACTCTGCCCGCCACGTCGTTCCCGCGGGTCGATCTTCGAGCGTGATTCCCAGTTCCGCCAGGCGTTGGCGAATGATGTCGGTCTGCCCGAAGAGCATCTTTTTTGTCGGGTCGTCCTTGCCGGTAATCTTCTTGGCTTCGGCCCGCAAGTTGTTGCGAAGTTCGATCACCAGTTGCATGAGGCCGCTGACAATTTGTCGTCACCGCTAAGTGCCGAAGATTTCGGGGCTTCGAAAAACAGCCCGAGGATCTGGCCCAATTCCTTGGCGAGCAATGCCCCTTCTTCGAATTGCGCCTGACCGGTGGCGTCGGCTTTGGCCGGGTCCTCGAGTTTGGCTGAATCCGCCAGCCGATTGAGCGAATTAACCAATTCGAAGAGAACGCCGACCGCTCCGCCGGTATTGAAATCGTCGTCCATGTGCTCGCGGAACCGTGTCAGCAACTCGCCGAACTCCGGGCGGCTGAATTTGCGGCCTTCCTGGACCTTGCTCGGGACGGCTAACTCGTAGAACTTCTTGCCGGTTACGCGATCAAAGTCGCTCGGCGAAGCGCATGAACGTGTCGTGGGCCTTCTTCGCATTCTCCAGCCCCGGCGGAATTCGCGGCGACTGCGGATCGCGAGGGTCCCATTCGCCCAAATCGATTGGCGAGCGATAGTGCGTATTCAGGATAAAGAAGCGCAGGGCCTCGCCGGAAACGTGCTTGAGTGCCTCTTCGACATTGAGCACGTTGCCGACCGAACCGGCCATCTTGCCGCTGCCCATCTTCAACAGACCGTTGTGCATCCATATGCGTGCGAACGGCTTGCCGGTCGCCGATTCTGACTGGGCCAACTCGTTCTCGTGATGCGGGAAACGCAGATCGAGCCCGCCGCCGTGAATATCGAGCGTGTCGCCGAGATGCTTGATCGCCATCGCCGTGCATTCGATATGCCAGCCCGGCCGGCCCTTGCCCCAGGGGCTGGCCCACGACGGCTCGCCGGGCTTGGCGCTTTTCCAAAGTGCGAAGTCGCCGGGGTTTTTCTTCTTCGTGCTCGCCTCGATGCGCGAGCCGGCCTCGAGTTCTTCCGGATCGAAGCCGCAGAGTTTGCCATAGTCCTCGTCGCGGGTCACGTTGAAGTAGACGTCGCCGTCGGCCGGGTAGGCATAGCCCTTTTCGATCAAACCCGAGATTGTCTTGATCATGTCCGGGATGTGCTCGGTCGCTTTCGGGAAGAAGTCGATGCCGGTCACGTTAAGCCGCTTCAGGCACTCGTGATAATCGGCCGTCATCTTCTCGGCCAGTTCTTTCACGGTCGTCTGGAGTTCACCGGCGCGCTTGATCAGCTTGTCATCGACATCGGTGATGTTGACGATCCACTTGACGGAGTACCCCAGGTAAGCCAGATAGCGCTTGACGGCGTCGAAGATCACCGGGCCGACCATGTGGCCGATGTGGCTGGGCTTGTAAACTGTTGGCCCGCACACGTACATGGTGACAACGTCGCCGGGCCGCTTCGGAAACGGTTCCTTCTTGCGAGTCAATGTGCTGTAGACTTGGAGTTCAGGCATTGGAATTCCTTTCGAAACGGAATTGCCGTTGGTCGTGGATTTTGGACGGGGCTTGCCGGCTGCTCCCCCCGCTAACGCGGGAGGCTCGCTAGAGGCTGGCTCGCTCGCTAGAGACTGGCTCGCTAGCGAGCCAGCCTCTAGCGAGCCTCCCGCGTTAGCGGGGGGAGCCGCCAACGCCAGATTTCGCCGCAACTCAATGCTCTCGACCAGCACCACCGCATGACAGCCGATCGCCTCGCCGCGGCCGATGTGGCCGACTTGCTCGCCGGTCTTGGCCTTCACACTCACCGCATCGATGGGCAAATGCAATAGGGCCGCCACGTTGTCGCGGATCTTCCCCTTGGATGGCCCGAGTTTCGGCTCCTGAGCGAAGATCGTAATATCCAAGTTGACCGGTTTCCAGCCGGCGAGGTTCAGTCGCCGAAGGGCTTCGACGACGAATTGAGATGAGTCGACATCCTTATATCTGGGATCGGTATCGGGAAACAATTCCCCGATGTCGCCGAGCGCCGCGGCGCCGAGAAGTGCATCGGTGACGGCGTGTAGGACGACATCGGCATCGCTGTGGCCGGCCAAGCCCTTCAAATGCGGGATGCGCACGCCGCCGAGAATGAGCGGCCGCCCTTCAATCAGCCGGTGGGTATCATGGCCGCTACCGACCCGCATCGGGACACTCACTCCATTCCGAACGTGCCTTCGCCGGCGTAGTTCTCGAAACGCATGTAGTGCTTCAAGTACGCGAGCGTGACTTCACCGGTCGGTCCGTTACGCTGCTTGGCCACGATCACCTCAATGACATTATCTTCCAGCGAACCGTCGAATCGGCCTGGCCGGTGCAACATCAGACACGTGTCGGCATCCTGTTCAATTGAGCCCGATTCGCGCAAGTCCGCCAGGCGTGGTCGATGGTCCGTGCGATCCTCGCTGGACCGATTGACCTGGGCAAGCGCCATTACGGGAATTTCCAGCTCGCGCGCCAGATGCTTGAGGCGGCGGGAAATCTGCGCGACCTGCTCCTGTCGCGGATCCCGGCGGTTTTCCGGTTCGATCAATTGCAGATAATCAATGACTACCAATCGGATATGGCTGCGAATCTTGAGTCGGCGAGCATTGGCCATGATTCGCAGCATGCCTTGCGAAGGCGAATCGTCGATGAAGAGCTGAGCGTTGCGCAAGACATCGCCGGCGGCGATGAGTTTGCCCATGTCGTCAGCAGCCGATGTGTCCCTTACGAATCTTGTGGCTATCAACCCGAGCATGCGATGCCAAGAATCGCTCGGCCAGTTCGATTCGGGTCTGTTCCAGACTCACGAATAGAACCGGCAACTGTTCCTCGACGATGACGTGGCGAACGATGTTGAGCGCCATCGCCGTTTTTCCAACGCTCGGCCGGGCGGCGAGGATGATCAGTTCCGAGTTCTGAAAACCAGCCGTCAGATTGATCGAGGTCGATGAAGCCGGACGGAACGCCGCTGATCGCGTTCGGATCCGTGCGCCGGCCCGTTGATCGATTCGCGTGTAGGCATGGCCAATCGCTTCCTCGATCGTATAGGTATTGCTCGTCACCCCCTTGTCGGCGATGTCGAGCACCTTGCGTTCGGCGACGCCGAGCATCTCTTCCGCGGGATTCACCTGGTCGTAGGCGTCGCGGAGGATTTCCGTGCTCGCGTGGATCAGGCTGCGGACGATTGCTTTGTCGCGGACGATCTTGGCGTAATACTCCGCGTTGGCCGCGGTCGGCGCCGACTCCCAGAGTTCGGCGAGATAGACCGAGCCGCCGACGTCGTCGAGTTGCTTGGCTTGTTGAAGGTGATTCGAGAGGATCAGAATGTCGACGGGGTGCCCATCGTTGTAAATGATCTTGATCGCCTGGAAGATCTTTTGATGGGCGTCGAAGTAGAACCCCTCGGTATCCAGTGACTGCATCACATCATTGATGACCGCATTGTCGCGGAGCATGGAACCGAGGACACTGCGCTCCGCGTCGCGGTTGTGAGGAGGCAGTCGATCGGAGCCAGGGGTATCGCCCATTTTGACTTCGTGTCCGTTGGCCCATCATCGTCGTCAACGAAACAAGAGGAGAAGGATTAGGAGGAAGATTATGATTAGGAAGAAGATTCAGAGCAGGATTACGATTAGGAGCATGGACAAGCGGCTGAACGAACTATCCTTCTCTGACTCCTAATCTTGCTCGTAATCGTCTTCCTAATCCTAATCGTCTTCTTAAAGGGCGTTCAGGATTGGTGACCGCGGAGCCTGAAGCGTGAGCGAAGGCGACGATTGCCCCGTGTTTCACCGGACCCTCGGGCAATTCCAGCGTCGCCTTCGCTCACGCTTCATGCTCCGCTGCAACCCCGTTAATTCTGAAACGCCCTATTAATCCAAATCTCTTCGTTCGGAACTGCCACCCGGCGGAGATCACCGGCGGGGGACCGCTTGGGGTAGGATATTCACGAGTATTGTCGATTCGACATCATACCCAAGTGCGATTTGCACGGGGATATCGTAGCCGAGTTCCTTGAGCGGCTCGGCGAGCTTGATCATGTCCGGCTCGACGAGGAGATTCTTGCCCCGCATCGCCCGGGCGATTTCCTGCTGGCCGACCGAGCCATAGAGGTGTCCTTCCTCGGTCGCGTTTGCTTCGATATTGATGCTCTTGGTTCGTGCGATCTGCTCGGCCAGCGACTTGATATCGGACTTGCGGGCTTCGCGCGCCTGTTCGACACGGATCTTGTATCGTTCGAGGAGCCGCAGATTGTGCTCGGAGGGAATGATGGCCAGGGCGTTGGGAATCAAGTAGTTTCGCGCAAAGCCCGGTTTGACTTCAACGACCTGCCCTTGCCTGCCGACGTGCGTTACGTCTTCAACCAGAACAACGCGCACGCCGCCGTGCGGGCCCTTCTTGACCTGGTTGCGCTGCTTGATCTTCTTCTGCGGCAAGGGCTTGGTTTTGGCCTTGGCCTTGGTCGCTTCCTTTTGCTTCGCCATCGAAATTCTCAGTAGGTCCGGCGAGCCGAGCCGGACCGGGTTGTACCCTGACAAGGGTTATCGCCATTCCGGGCCCGCGGCCCGGTCCGCCTCGGCTCGGCGGACCTACTTGTCAAAACGGAATTTCGTCGCCATTACCGGCTTGCGGTTCATCGTCCGGCATCGGCGCCGATGCGCGACTGCTGGCAGGCGCGCCTGCCCCGGCCATCTGCGCGCAGACCGCCCTGCCCATCCTGTCGCGGTTCGAGCAGTTGCATCTGTTCCACGACCAACTTGTGCTTGCTGCGCTTTTGGCCCGTATTCTTGTCGTCCCATTGATCCAGGTGCAGCCGGCCTTCGATACAAATCTGATTGCCCTTGCGGCAATAGGTTTCGATCGTATCCGCCAACTTGCCGAATTCGCCGCGGTTGAACGCCTCGCAGTCGATGAACATCGGCTCATCTTCCCACTGCCCAGTTTGGGAGTTCTTTCGCCGGTTGGTCACCGCGAAGCCGAATTTCGCAACCTTGCCGCCCGTGGAAAACGTCCGGCACTCCGGGTCGCGGGTCAGACGGCCGATCAGGATCACCTTGTTCAAATTGGCCATGGGTCGCTCCTGGGGTATTCGAGATCACCCATGTAAAGGAAATTGGGGGGTCTCTGCGCCATGATACACATGTTCACCAACGACAGCCAATCTCAGTAGCGAAAAACTCGAACTTACTCTTTGCCGACCTCGGCCTCCGGCGATCGCCTGGGGCCTCGACGCCCTCGATCGCCCGATTCCTCCGTCCGCGGTGCACCTTCCTCGCCCGGCAATCCGCCACCGCCGCCCTCGGAGGACTCTTCGTGCATGACCTGCAGTGCCTGGCGATGCTCGTCCTTCGCCACGGCCAGCATCTCTTCTTCCCACTTCGGGTCAATCGCCGAGATCATGTGACGGAGCACGGCTTCGTTCAATCGAAGGTCGTGATCCATTTCATTGATCTTCCGCGAGTCGACCTTGAAGTAGGCCAGATGATAAACGCCCTTCTTGTGCCCCTTGATGGGATACGCCAGCTTGCGGTCATCCCATTTGCGGCTGGCGAGCACTTCGGCGCCGAATTTTTCCAGCGTCCCGTTCAACGCGTTTTTGACCCCCTCCATATCGGAGGCTGTCTTGGTTGGGTCGAGGAGGAACAGGCACTCGTAGCTGTTAACTGGCATGGTTCTTCAATTCTCGGTTTTCGTAGGGTTTTTCGTGTCGGCGTCGCTCTGATCCTTTTGCTTGGCCGGCTTATCCGCCTTCGGCTTTTTCGGCTTGTCCTCGCCATTCACCTGGTTCATACACACGTCGATACCCAATCGAATCCAGGTCAACACACCCTGAGCGGCTTTGGCAATCGCATCTTCGACGACCGCTCGCTCGCCCGGCTTGAAACGGCTCAACACATAGTCGGCGGCGTCCAGGTGTTCGTCCGGCGAGCCAATTCCGACTCGTAGCCGAGCGTACTCCTGGGTCCCCAGAGTCTCCTCAATGCTCCGCAGCCCCTTCTGCCCGCCGTCCGATCCCTTGGCCCGTGCCCGGAGCTTGCCGAGAGGCAAGGCTATGTCGTCACAAATCACAAGCAATTCGGTCAGCGGCAGCTTGTAGAAATCGACAATCTGCCACACCGATCGGCCGCTGAGATTCATAAACGTCTGCGGCTTCACCAGGAGCACTTGCTCGACGCCTTCCACCATCTCCGCCACGTCTGCCTGGTAGCGCGATCGCCAGCTGTTCACTCCGGGACCGGCGGCCAGGTAATCGACGACGGCGAAGCCAATGTTGTGTCGCGTCCCGTTGTACTTCGGCCCCGGATTACCGAGACCCACGACCAGCTTCATACACAGTTCCAGGTTCCAAGTCTCGGGTTTCAAGTTTCAAGTTCCAAGTTTGAAACCCAACTTGAAGCTTGGAACTTGAAACTCCAACGGTCCCGCGCTTCAAACCCAACTTGAAACATGGAACTTGAAACTTGAAACACCAACGGTCACTCCTCTTCCTCGGCCGGCTTCTCTTTCTTCTTGGTGATGACTTCGGGCTCGGCAGCGCCTTCGATCGGCGGGGCAGCGGTCGGTTCTGGCGCCGCCATCTGTTGTTTCACCTGCACCACTACCAAATCGGGATCGTCGAGAGCCTTCACCCCGGCGGGCATTTCGACTTCCTTGACGTGAATCGCCTGGCCGATTTGTAGGGTATCGATTTTCACCCGGATCGAATCGGGAATGTTCAGAGCGGGACACTCGATATGGAGCGAGTGCAACGGCTGGTCCAGAACACCGCCGGAGTTCATGCCGGGCGCTGTGCCACGCAGCTCAATCGCAACGGTGGTTCGAATGCGTTCGTCGGCCGATACACGGCGAAAATCGATGTGCAGAACGCTCGACCCGAGGTGATCGTGTTGCACCTCCTGGATCAGAACGGTTTCGCTCTTGCCGTCCAAATCGAGTTGCAGCGTTCGAGCGTGGTGCCGCAACGCGAAGAGCAATTCGTCACGGCCCACCGTGATCGACGCGGGGTCCATTTTGTGCCCGTAAACCACCGAGGGAATACGCCCGGCCTTACGCAGGCGATTGGCGTCGCGGCTCCCTTTACCGGGCCGCGGCTCGCTCTTGAGTTTGATTGCATCTGCCATAACAACCGGCCCTACTAGAGGTCCGCATTAACGAACAAGAGCAGCCCCACAGCCGGGCTGCCTCCCGTGGTCGGCGGAAATCGGAAGAGGCATTATGCGAATGCGGGTTGGGTGGAACAAGAGGGGGTGGGAAAAATCAGCGATTACCTCCTTCGGAATCCATGGATCTTGCGCGGGGATTCGCTCTGGTGGCACTATGGACTCGAAACCAGCCTTTCGCGCCAAGGATGATGAGCGGCACCCAGACGAACAGTCCGACCGTAATTGCGAATCGACTGCTGGTGGCATGAAGGCCAAGCACCGGTTGCCAGAATAGTGGTCCGCTAACGTATCGCTCGTGATAGCCGGCAAAAAACATGTACGCCACTGGCATTAGAATCGAGACTGCGCTAATCCCAACGATGGTCCACCTCGATGATCGACCCGATGCACTGACAACAATAATGAACAACAAGACAGTCGCGGCTTGCAGACCGGCCAATACAAGCAGTAGTTCCTCGGTCGCAGTAAAGTAGCTATAGCGGTACATCTGAAACCCTCTGCAAGGTGAGCGGGCCTGATGACTGGACGCCTGACTTGACTTTAGCTTGACGCGAAGCCGATTCACATGTCAAATGCGTTTCGTGGCAGTCAGTCCGCTTCGTTGCTCGCTCGCCCGCCCATCGACCGCATCACGCCTCGTTTGGAAGCGCGAATGAATCGCAGCATCTCCGCCACCAGGGGATGGCTGCCCAGCGTCTCGTCTAGCTTCTCAATCGCGTGCTTGAAAAGAAGTTCGGAGCGATAGAGGATGTGACAGGCCTTGCGGATGACCGTGATGTCCGCTGTTGGAATACCCGCCCGTTTCATGCCGACGAGGTTGATGCCGAGCAGCGTTCGATGATTCTTGACGGTCAAGAACGGCGGAACATCCTGGCCGATGCCCTCCAATCCCATCAAAAGCGATAGCCGGCCCATGCGGCAATATTGATGAATAACGGTGTTCCCGGAAAGGAACACGCGATCTTCGATCTCCGCGTGCCCGCCCATGAGGGCGCCGTTCACCAGCACGCAGTCGTTACCAACTTTGCAATCGTGGCCCACGTGCGAATTCGCCATGAGGTAATTGCGGCTGCCGATTCGAGTCACCCCGTAGCCGGGCACGTGCGAACCGCGATGCACCGTCACATGCTCGCGAACGATGTTCAGATCGCCAATCTCGGTTCGCGTCGGCTGGCCGCGGTAGCCGAGGTGCTGGGGGTCCGAGCCGATCACGGTTCCGGCGCCGATCTGGTTTCCTTTGCCAAGACTCAAGGGGCCAATCAGATGGACGTGCGGCCCGACCACGCATTCCGCGCCGATCGAGACGGGCCCATCGATAACTGTGTAGGGCCCAATCCGGACACTGGCGCCAACATCGGCTTCAGCCGAGACGATCGCTGTCGCATGGATTTGAGCCGACGAGGCGATGGGCATGGGATGTCCTTTCCGCGAGATTCCGGACCGCGAACAGTTTTTTACGTCGGACCGCTTGTTGGGACTAGCCCGTGGCGTTAGCCAACACCGAGGTTACGGACAAGGATTGCGGGTGGAGTTGTGAAAACGGTATCGTATACTAATGGACACAACACCTGCCTGGGACC
Organism: uncultured Gemmataceae bacterium; assembly: GCA_963773845.1. Taxonomy (GTDB): domain Bacteria; phylum Planctomycetota; class Planctomycetia; order Gemmatales; family Gemmataceae; genus SIAJ01. The sequence goes on along the minus strand of CAVZCU010000001.1, from coordinate 120,493 downwards.
TGTCATGGCCGACGTGACTCGCGAACAGTTGCACGCGTACCTCGACGACGCACTCGACGAGCCGGAAACCGCCCGGATCGAAAAGCTTTTGCGGACATCCGCCGAGTTGCGGACGCGTCTGAGCAAGGTGCGCGACGAGCGCGATCGGGGCGAACATTCGTTGGGCGCCGTCTGGCGACGCGATCGGCTCAGTTGTCTCACTCGCGAGCAATTGAGCGGCTATCTGCACGGCGTGCTCGACGCCGACTTACACAATTACATTGATTTTCATCTCAAGACCATCGCCTGTCCAAGCTGTTTGGCGAACCTCGACGATTTGCGCGAGAAGCAGGCCGAGCCGTCCGCGCAGAATCGCCGCCGGCGACGCTATTTCGAAACCAGCGCGCGATTGCTCAACGAAGCCCGGAAGTAGAGTGGGACGGAATCCAAGCACGGAAGACACGGAAAAGAAGGGGTCGAGTCCACTTCGTTTCCATTTCTTCCATGGTTTCGTTCCGCGGCCATCAGAACTGGCGAATGATGAAGTAGAGAACCAAGCAGACGCCGAAGACCAACACCGATTCCAGAATGATTTTAACGACGGGATGCAGTTCGCGTTTGGGTCTCGCCGGATCGGTCACTTCGTCCACCCGGAATGGTGAGGCGGTTCGATTCGTGGCTTCCGCCAGACGGGCGGTTTCGTTCGACGGCCTCGTGGGATTCGGAATGGGCGGAATCGCGGCTGATCCGAGGGGCGATTTCATCGGTGGCGGTTCGAATTGAGCTTGCGGCAAATTACCGGAGGATGCGCCGCCCATCAGCGGCGAATTGCCGGTCGTTCCCATCCGAGACGGTGGGATGGCAACGGCCGTTGGTAGCGAATGCAGGCTAGCCGGCGATCGTCCCCCACTCGCGGCCAACATGCGGCCCGACCTCTGCATGATTTCGGCACGCAGAATCGCCGAATCCTGCCGGAAGGAACCGGAATGGCTGCCGGCCATTGCGGGCGACGACGATGATTCCCGCGCGGCCGGGCTCAGCACTGGCATTTCGTCCTCGGGCGGCATCCCCACCTCCGACTTGAGGAACGGACGCAGCGCATCGTAAACTTCGCCTGGCTTTTGAAAACGGTCCGTGATCGACTTGGCCATCATCTTCTGAATGACCGCGTTTAGCTCGCGACCGACTTCCGGCCGAATGACCGAAATTGGGACTGGCGTCCGGGTTTGATGGGCAATGAGCTTCTGCGAAACCGTGCCTTCCGGAAATGGCGGATGGCCGGCCAGCAGGAAATAAAACGTTGCGCCGAGGGAGTAAATGTCCGCCCGCACATCGACATCATGGCTATTGATCGTCTGTTCCGGAGCCACGTAGTCCGCGGTGCCAAGGACGCTCTTCTCGTCGTACTTCTTGGTCAACATGTCGTCGTCGCTGTGGTAGAACCGAGCGAGACCCATATCGAGGATTTTGGCAATGCCGATTCGGTCGACGAGAATATTGCCTGGCTTGATGTCGCGATGGATTACCCCCACCCGGAACGCATGCTCGAGCCCCTGCGACGCCTGGGCGGCGTACTGGCAGGCGCGCTCCACGGCCATCGGGCCCTTCTTCTTGATGATCTCGAGCATGCTCGAACCATCAACATATTCCATGACCAGAAAGTGCAAATTGCCGTCCTGGTCGATGTCGTGGGTGCGAACGATATTCGGATGGTCCAGGGCGGCGGCTGCCCGCGCTTCGCGATAGAAGCGGCCGAGCGCCGCGGGCTCTTCCGCCTTCGCGGGCGGCAAGACCTTGATGGCGACTCGACGGCGCATGTACATGTGCTCGCACAGGAACACCTGGCCCATGCCGCCGAAGCCGATCCGTTCCAGGAGCTTGTACTTGCCGATCGTGAAGCCGCGCCATTTGCCGAGCATGAACTGCTCGGCCTGGAAATAGGTCAGCAGACCGTCCCGCACCATTCCGCCCGCAAGTTTGCGGACGTCGGCGGGAATGGGGCCGCTGAGCCGAAGGCGCTCCAGGTAAGCGTCCAGTCGCGGCTCGTCGATCATTCCGCTCTTTCGAACGAGCTTGAGCAGGTCGTCTACTGTGGCGGGGGCTGGCATATGAAAGGCTTACCTGAGGGTTGGGGGCTTATGGTGACAGTTGTTCGTCACCCGTTAGGCGAGAGATGGCCCAGGTACCCATACTATAATTCAGCCCAGGAAAAAAGCGGGCGGAATCTCAAAATCGCAATGGCTGGACCAAGGCTACTCAAGTTTTGCTTGGACAAGGTCTTGTAAAGAATTCTTGTCGAGCAAGAATCACATGCTGGAAGTTTTTTTCCAATTGGTTCCTCTGACCAGACGAGAGAATTCATGCCGGATCGGTCGGATCTCGATGAATTTCGCGCCGCGGTTCGCGCGATCGAGCCGGCTGCGCATCGTTCCGCGACGGGCACTTTGGCGGGCGATTCGGTTCACGGACAAACGCCACGGTTTTCGCGACGCCGTCGTCCACGACCGCGCATATTGGATCGACCGCGACCAATTGACTCAATCGCTCAGCCCAGCGGAACTTGGTCTTGGTGAGAACGAACCATCGCGTCTGTTGCTCATTGCCGAGCCGACCACGACAATCGGGCCCGCGACCTGGCTTCATGTGTGGCGCGAGTTGTTCCATGCCGCCGTCGACCGCGAGTTTGATGCGGCACTGCAAAGCGGGCGAATCGATGCATCGAAGTTGATTCGATTGCCGCGCGACCTCGGACCAGCTGCCTGGCATGCAATTCGGGGCGTGCTCGAGGAGGAGCACCTGATTCTCGAGGACGATGACTCCGTCGCCGTCGCTCGCGAACTGGTCGCTTTCGGTTGCGAGTTGATTCATTTTTGTCCGAACGACTGGGATGTATTCTTTCCCGGCATTCGCCCAAACGACGATTCGTTGGGCTGGCTCTTTTCCTTCATGGATGCTGGCCAAATCTTTGAAAAGATCCGGCCAGAACCGGCGAAACTGCACATCCGATCGAGCGAACTTGTCGACCAAGAAATCCCCGGGCACCCGGTCGCCATCTCGGAAGCGGACCGCGGGCGCGTGCGCACGTGGGCCGAACGCGGCAATGACGTGTGCGCGGCTATCTTGTTGCAGCGAGGTGGTGATTCCGGAGCGATCGAGCGCCTCGATCGGTTGATCGATCGACTGCGGCCGGTTGTCGACTTGGATGCGGAAGCCATTGCGCAATGGCGAGAGGCCTTTCACTGGCTTTTGCCTCCTGCGGCAGCAAGCGGCTGGCCAGCGGAACGGCGGCTCCTCTACGAACTGCAACGGGCGTGTCTGGCAATCGAGCGACCCGCATTCGCGGCGGATGTAATTGAATGGATGGTCACACTCGGCCGGCGTCCGGTCAAGCGGGAACTGCCGCGCACGAAATGGGTCGAGGCGCATCGCCGGTTCTTGGCGGCAAAGCGATATGCGGGTCGCATTGGCCGCAGTAATCAGGCGGATCGGATTACCGAACTGGTCGAACACGCGGCTGCCGAGGTGGAACACCGGGCCCGAAACGACCTCCGACCGGCGATCATTGCCACCCTGGATGAAGTGGGACTGGTCCCGGCCTCGGTCGCCGAACGTGTTTCGCGCGACAAACTGGTTGAAGAGTTGTTAGATGGCGCATGTTCTCGGGGGTTCCTGCGCATTGGCGATCTACGCGACGCCATTGCACGCAACCGAGTGAAACTGCCGGACCTCAAGAACGCCGGCGAATGGATTCACGGCGATGCGCTCATTCGAGCCAATCGCCTGCTCGCCGTTCGGCTGGACGGCGTGTATCGTCGCGGTGAAGTCTACATGCGGGCACTGCAACGCGGCTGCTCGCTGTTTTTTGGCACCGCCCCGGGCCGGCTGTTCACCCGATTCGTTGCATTGCCATTCGGCGGGTCATTTATTCTGATCGAGGCCATTCGGCATATGGTCGGCGCTGGGGAAGGCCTCGTGAACTGGCTTTCGGGCTGGTCGGCTACCGTCAAGGGCTTCAACATGCTAGCCGGGGGCGCCGCGGGCACCCTGGCCGACAATCCGGACCTTGGCAACAAGGGAATCACCTGGCAGGAATGGCTCGTTGTCGGTGTATTACTATTCCTGTTGATGCACTGGCCGGCGTTTCGGAACCGAGCCATTCAGGCGGCCAAATGGATCTTTGTCAAATTGCCCCGAGCAATTTCTCGATCGCCCCTCATTCATGCACTCATTGCCAATCGTGTCACGCGTTTCGTTCGCCGCTACTTGATGACTCCCTTGCTCGTTGGGATCCTGTTCGGCGGGGCAATTGAGTTGATCACTCGGGACTGGCCGTCGGCGCTCCTGGTGGCCAGCGGCGCGGCACTGTTCGTCGGTGCGTTTCTTCGCACGCCACTCGGACGAATCTTCGAGGACCACGTCGACGAGGCGGCGAGCCGAATCTGGCGGCTAGTATCCGTCAATTTCCTTCTCGGTCTGCTGACCCTGATATTGCATTTCTTCCAAGCCATATTTGAAGCCATCGACCGCGCCATTTACGCCGTCGATGAATGGCTGCGCTTTCGGCCCGGTCAGAGTCGAGCCGTCTTTGTATTCAAGGTCGGATTCGGCGCATTTTGGTTTGTGGTGACTTATGTGTTCCGTTTTGCGTGGAACCTGCTCGTGGAACCGCAAATCAACCCCATCAAGCACTTCCCCGTCGTGACGGTTTCGCACAAGCTGCTGCTGCCACTGATTCCCTCGCTGGCCAAGCAGTTTCAAATCTCCGAAAAAACAATGGGGACGATTGTGTTTGGCATCCCGGGGATCTTCGGATTCCTGGTGTGGGAATTGCGCGAGAATTGGAAACTTTACCGAGCGAACTCGTCGCCGACCATTCGCCCCGCCATGGTTGGCGCACGGCGAAACGGTGCGTGCCCTGCTCCGCCCGGGTTTTCATTCAGGCGTCGTACCCAAGACGTTCGCCAAGTTGCGCAAGTCAGTCCGCTCCGGAAATCCGGAATCGGCATCGAAGTACCTGCATCGACTGGAACACGTGGCCGAAGGCGTGCACCGCCTTGTTGAGCGGGGTTTCGTTTCGCACTTGCTCGATTCACCAGGTTGGGGCGACCTGCCGATTCATGCGGAACCGCCGCTGCTCACTCCGAATCGGATTCTGATCGCTCTCTCGTTTGGCGATCACTCGAAGCGAATCGTCGTGACCCTGGAGGAACTTGGCGGGTGGATTGTCGCCGCCATTGCCGGCCGCGAGTGCTTGAACCAATTATCGTCCGCCCAGCGTGCCGCGCTCGCAAGCGCGATTGCGGGCCTCTACAAATACGCGGGAGTTCACGCCGTTCGCGAGCAGATCGCCACGCTTTTGGGCCCGCAAGCGTATCCATTCGACGCAACCCCCGAGGGGCTCATCATTCCCATGCCGAGTGGTAAAGCGGAGTTCTTTGCGTATGACGACGGACCCGAATTGATTTCCGAGTCCCAGCGACTGTTGTCCAAATCGGTGGTGTTTAGCGCTTGTCCGCTGGCGTGGGAGGCTGGGCCGACTGGTGGGAAGCGGATGCCGCGAGGGCCCAGCCGAATCAACCTCTGATGCCGGACTGGACAATCCTTCCCGCGGACCGCGCCCGCTTTTGATCTTCCGCCAGTACACGATGGCCAACGTTCCCAGCACGATGCCAATCGAGTCCAAACCCACATCTTCGATCCGGCCGGTGCGCCCCGTGAACTGTTGAAAGAACTCAATCAAGCTGCCATGCACGACGAGGCCGGGCGCCACCCACCACCAACGCCGGCCAAACAATGCAATTGTCCCCCCGAGCATCGTCAGAAACGCATACGCAGTGACGTGCAATCCTTTCCCGAAGAGAAAGACATGCCACGGACCGCCGAGAACTTTTTCCGCCGACTCGTGGGGGATGCGCACGAGCAGAGCGATCGTCCAGGCGATCAGGAATCCGGCAAAAATCGAGAGGTGAATGATCCTGAGTTGACGCATGGCTCCCATCCGTGGTTAGGCTCCGGTTCCCGCGGAGCGGAGATGCGTCCGGAGATAGCGGGCACGGGCCGCGTTTCGCGCTTCGCCATCCAGTGGCTCGCCGACCAGTTTTTGCAAGTGCGCGGGCTGCGTGTGAATGAACAGCTCGTTGACGGTCACCGGCGCGAGATCCCCCACCAGCTTGAGATGAACGCCGAGCCGAACCGCGGAAAGCAGTTCCATCGTCTCTTCGGACGTCATCATCGTTGCCGATTGAAGCGTCCCGAGCGCCCGAGCGACCTTGTCGTGGATGGTCTGTCGGGCCTCGCGCATGAGCGTCGAGCGGGCCATCCGCTCGTACTTGATGATTTCCTGAATGACCGATCGAATGTCGTTCAGACACGCCACCTCGCTCTTCCCAAGCGTGATCTGATTGGAAATCTGGAAAAAATCCCCGAGCGCCCGGCTCCCCTCGCCGTAGAGTCCACGGACAACCAGGTTGATCTTCTGCAGCGCTTTGAACGCCTTGTCGATTTGCTTCGCCAGCCCCAACGCCGGCAGATGGAGCATGACGCTGGCGCGCATGCCGGTGCCGACGTTAGTCGGACACGCGGTGAGATAGCCGAAGTCGTCGCTAAAGGCGTATTCGATTCGCGATTCGATGAGGTCGTCGAGCTGGTCGATCGCGTCCCAGGCGCCTTCCAGATTGAGACCACTTTGCATCGACTGCAGCCGCAGGTGATCTTCCTCGTTGACCATGATGCTGATGGCTTCCCGGTCGTCGAAGGCGACGCCTCGGGGACCATCCAACACGCCGGCCAACTCGCGGCTAATCAGTTGCCGTTCCACGAGGAACTGACGGTCCACCGCCGGCAGCGTCGCCACGTTGATGTAAGTCAAAGGCGATGGCAGGTCGAGCGAGCAGATCGACTCGCGGATGTGAGATTCGGTCTCCGCCTTTTGGTGCGGCGTGGCTCGCGTCGTGAATGCCGCCTCGCCGAGATTGCGAGCCAGGCGGATGCGCGTCGAGACAACGACGTCCGACTCGGGGCCAGCGCCCCGAAGCCATTCGCCCAGCCGCGCGGTCATGGCGTTAAGATTCATCGGCGGCCCCCAGCGCTCGGATCGCGTCGCGCAATTGTGCGGCCTCCTCGTAACGTTCGGCATCGACCGCCGATTGGAGTTGGGCGGCCAACTCGACCCTTCGAGCTTGCTCTAACCGCCGACGATGCCGTCGGGGCATCTTGCCGACATGCCGAGTCGCTCCATTGTGGATCTTGTCCAGGAGCGGCTCCAAGAGCGATCGAAAGGCTTCGTAATCGTGGGGGCATCCCAATCGGCCTTGAGCGCGAAAATGAGCGTAGGGGGTCCCACATTCCGGGCAAATCGTATCGGCGGGTGAAGGACGTATCGGCACGGGCATCTGTGACAACACCAGTTGCAAAAGGGCGGGGACGTTGAATTCCTGCGGTGGCAGAGCGGTCACATTCTTTTCGCGAGCACATGTTTCACACAGATGCATTTCGCTTTTGTCTTTATTCACGATTTTCGTGAGATGCACCGTCGCCGGGTTCGAGCAGAACTGGCATTTCATGGCTACTACCCGACGAACCAGGCCCCGCCATCCAAACGGGACCGACTCACTTAACCCTCTTCCAATTGTCGGATCCGGTCGCGCAACCTGGCCGCTTCCTCGTATGCTTCCGACCCCACGGCCTTCAGCAAGTCTTTGCGCAGCCGGGACAACTCCTGAGTTCGCACCTGTTGCGACGGCCGACGCGGCGTCTTCCCGGCATGCCGCGTCGAGCTGTGAATGCTTTCCAGGAGCGGCAAAAGCTCGGCCTGGAACGCCTCGTAATCGTGTGGGCATCCCAGTCGCCCGGTGTTGCGGAAATCGACGAACTTGGTCCCGCACTGATCGCACTGTTTCTCGGACCCGCCGAGCGCATCGTGCCCGTCGCTCTTTTTTTTCTTCGCCGAGGTTTCGTAGAGATACTTCTGCGCACATTCATCGCAGAGGTGAAACTCCTCGAAATTGCTCTCCCCGTGGATCTCCGTGATCTGCAAAGTCGCGAGTTTGGGGCAGTGCTGGCACTTCATGGGGATGCCTTCCGGGCAACGCTGCGATTCTCAGCGCATTCTAGCAGAATGTAATTCTCATCAGCAAGGGTGCGCCCAATCCGCGCTCTTTCGCCGCCGACGACATCGGGGCTCAATTCGAGTCCGAGTCCCGGCCCAGTCGGAGGAACCAGTTTGCCGTGACGCGGCGTAACCGGGTCCACGAACGCACTCGCCAGCCATGACCCCCATTCGGCCATCGGAATGTTCGGCAGCCCGCAAGCCAGATGGACGCCGACTTCCGGCAGCCGGCATGGCACCAAGGCAACCTGGTACGATTCCGCGAGCGCCGCAATCTTCAAAAGCGGAGTGATGCCCCCGAGCCGAAGCGGATCTGGCCGCAAGACGCGAATGTCGCCCCGTTCGAGCAGCCTCCGAAACGCATTGCGATCGTCGAACGATGACCCGAGTGCCAACGGCACCTCCATTCGTTCGGCCAGCCGCCGATATCCCATCTGATCGTCGACCGCGATGGGGAAATCGATCCAGTCAATGCCCACGTCCTCCTCGTAAAAGTGAGCCATCGCCAGCGCGGTGCCGAGGTCATAGCGGCCGTCCGCCGCAATGCCCAGCCAGGCCGATTCACCGAGTCCGTCGCGTATCTGCTGGACTCGGTCGGCATCCTGCTGGACGTCGCCGCTGCCGACGTCAATGGCCACTCCGAGCACACCTTGTTCGACGAGCGGCCTCGCCAGGCGAATCGTCTGTTCCGCTTCGGCGCCGAGCGTCGCCAGATCGCCCGCAAAGCAGGAAGCCGCCGACCGAGCGCCGCCGAGCAATTTGAAGAGCGGCAAATCCGCGGACTTCGCTTTCAGGTCCCAAAGTGCGATATCGATGGCCGCATATGCCCGGCTTGCGAGCCCCGTCCAGCCGGTGGAGCGGAAGCGGGCCTGACAACGGGCATATAGGCGCTCGGTATCGTTCGCGTCCTCGCCGACGACGAGAGGCGACAATTCGGCCTCGATCAGGTTGCGAATCGCCGTGCCAGCGACATCGCTCAGAGTGAATCCGAGGCCGACATGCGGGCGGTCCGTGTGAACTCGAACCGCGATGGCGCTCATGCTCGTCGCGGGCTTGGGGTGCGACAGTGACACCCGCCCCCGCGTAGCCGGCAGATTGAGTTGGATCGTTTCAAGACGGGTGATGTTCATCGGCAAACGCTGTCCCGGTGGAGTGAATGCGCCTCGTGAAGCCGCGACGCGATAGCGGAGCGCGAACAATCGTTAGAACGCGCTCCGCTCCGAAGACTCCGCGTCGCGGGTTCACGGACAATTGGGCGCCAACGTTTCACTCGCCCAAATACGCCGCCTGGATGCGTGGATCGTTGAGCAACACTTCCGCTCGATCCGTCGCCGTGATGGTGCCCGTTTCCATCACATAGCCGCGATGCGCGAGTTTCAGCGCCAGCCGAGCGTTCTGCTCAACCAGCAACACTGAGACGCCCTCTCGATTCAATTCGCGGATCACCTCGAAAATCTTGAGCACGATCATCGGGGCGAGACCGAGCGACGGTTCGTCGAGCAACAACAGTTTTGGCCGCGACATCAGCGCCCGAGCGATCGCTAACATCTGCTGCTCGCCGCCGGATAGAGTGCCACCGAGCTGTTTTTGCCGTTGCTTCAGAATCGGGAAATGTTGAAACGCCTTCTCGATGTCTTCGCGAATGGCCGGCTTGTCGTTGCGCGTGAACGCTCCCATTTCCAGGTTTTCGAGCACCGTCAAGCGCGGAAAGATCTTCCGGCCTTCCGGCGATTGCGCCAGACCGCGCTTCACAATCTCATGAGCCGGTACGCTCGCGAGATCGCTACCCGCGAACCCGATGCGGCCGCCGCGAATTCGGACGCAACCGCTGATGGTCATGAGCGTCGTTGTCTTGCCGGCGCCATTCGCGCCAATGACCGTGACAATTTCGCCTTCGTTCACGGACAACGAGATTCCCTTGAGCACCTCGATTGGCCCGTAACCGGCCCGCAGATCCTGGACATCGAGCAACGCCATCAATTGACCTCTGTAGGTCCGGCGAGCCGAGCCGGACCGCGCTGCGCCACCGATGAAGTTTGATGCCGCCTCGGCTCGGCGGACCGACTGAGTAGGTCCGGCGAGCCGAGCCGGACCCGCTTGCGGCCTGTTAGTGCGTCATGCCCTATCGGAACTCCCGGCCCCGGTCCGGTCCGGCTCGCCGGACCTACTTTAGGCCCGGTCCGGCTCGGCTCGCCGGACCTACTTTAGTGCACTTCTTCCTTCCCGAGGTAGGCTTCAATGACCTTGGGATTGTTCTTCACTTCCGTCGGGGTCCCTTCGGCGATCTTGATGCCATAATCGAGCACAGCAATCCGATCGGAGATGCCCATCACCAGACTCATGTGATGTTCGATGAGCAGGACGGTGATTCCCCGATCGCGAATTCGGCGAATGAGTCCCATCAAGTCGGCGGTCTCTTTTGGATTCATCCCGGCCGCGGGCTCGTCGAGGAGCAGCAGCTTGGGTTCGCAAGCCAGAGCCCGGGCGATTTCCAATCGCCGCTGATCTCCATAGGGCAGATTCTTGGCCAGGAGCTGGTCCCGCCCGGAAAGCCCGACGAACGCCAGCAGTTCGTCGGCCTTGGCGGAAAGCTCACGCTCCTCGCGGCGGACTTTGGGCACCCGAAGGGCCATGTACAGCAAATTGCCCGAGAACCGGCGGTCCATTCCGATGAGCGCGTTTTCCAGAACGGTCATGTTCTGGAACAGGCGAATATTCTGAAATGTGCGGGCGATGCCGAGATGAGCAATGTAATCGGTGGTTCGCCGCGACCGCCGCCAGATCACGAACGAACCCAGGCTGCCGATCAGGAGGCCACCCAGCATCGCAACGATAATCTTCATTCGCTTGCGCGGTTGCGAGTCACGCATTTTGGCGATGGCCGCCTGCCAGTCGCGGTAGCTTTCGTCATCGCCTTGAAACACGAGGTCCTTGTCCGGAGTTTCAACTCGCCACTGGTTGCCCTTCTTCGTGGCTTGCAAGTCGTCATCCTGAATCGCATCGCGAACCCGCCAGGCTATCGCCGAATCGTTGTACGCACGGGAAAGCGTCTCGCCTTCCGCCGACATGACGCGCCACGTTACTCCCCGAAGGCTGTTTCGGCGTTCGACGGCTGGCTCCGCATTGATAAAGGCAATCGCATCCTCCATCGCGTCGCCAAAGTAGAACTGTACCGTGCCCTTCTCGTTCGCGGGCAACCGCTCCTCTTCCGCGAATACGTCGGCCATCTGCCTTTTGATCGCCGATAGCCATAAGCGATCCACGTCGACGACGGCAATGAACCCGAGCACGGCAGTCAGCATGCCGACCAGGATAAAGGCAACAATGCTCATCCAGGTCAGCGGCCGCGATTGTTCCTTACCCTCGAACAGCACTCGCCCTTCGGTCGGCTGGTAGATGCCAGTGATCGCGTTGAAGAGCGTGGTCTTGCCGGCCCCGTTTGGGCCAATCACGGAAAAGATCTCGCCCGGCTCAATTGCAAGATCGACCTGATTGACGGCCGTCAAGCCGCCGAACCGCATCGTCACTTTCTCGACGGTGAGCAAGGACATGGCTTTAGCCCCCCTCCCCGATTCCGCGTCGAGCCGGGATCAGGCCCGACGGGCGGAAGCGCATGACGAGAATGAGAGCGAGGCCAAATAACGCCAACCGCCAGCCATTGAAATACAGGAAGGATGAACCTGTGTTGCCGATATGCATTCCGAGAATCCGAATTTCTCCACTCGGATCGGCTGTCTGCTGAAGCCGCTCTTGCAGCCAGCTATCAGCAATCGGGGAAAAAAGGTTGTCGAAGCCGAACACGAGGAACACGCCCAGAATCACGCCGGCCCGGTTGCCCACGCCGCCAAGAATCAGGCAACAAAGCGTAATGATGGAAACGTTAAAGCCGTATTGATCCGGATCGGATGTATTGCGAAGGACAAACGCAAACAGGCAACCCGCCAGGCCCGCCAGGCCAGCGCCAGGGCGATCGCTCCCAACTTAAGGCGGGCGACGTTGAGTCCCATGCTCGCTGCCGCCAACTCGTCCTCCCGCAACGAAACCCACGCCCGCCCAACTGCTGAACGCTCGAGATTTCGCAAGAGCACCACGATGACTAGCAGCATCGTCAGTGCCAACAGATAGTAACTGCGATAATTCGACCAATTGATTGCAAACAAATCGAACGGAACGATCTCCGGAGAAGGAATTGGTTTCAATCCTTTTGTGCCCGCGGTGACTTCCTCGAGATTGCGCAGCGTGAAGCGCACCACTTCACCGAAGCCGAGCGTCACGAGGGCAAAGTAATCGCCGCGCAGACGAAGCACTGGAGCGCTCAACAGTACGGAAAGAAAAGCCGAGCCCAGCACCGACGCGGCGACGCAAACAAAGAAATTCATTTGAAACGGGTATTCCTCGACCGTGAGGATGCCCGTGATGTAGGCACCGAATCCAAAAAAAGCGCCGATCCCCAATTGCAGGAGGCCGGCATTGCCCACGACCACGTTGAGTCCCAGTGCCAGAATTGCATAAACGAAGATCGAGGTTAGTCGCCCCCCAACCGGTTGCTGCGTGATCTGAAACACGCGATCATCGAGACCGGGGATCAGCGGATACAGAAACGCCACAACGAAGAATAGAATCCAGCAGATCTTGGGGAGAATTCCGGACCGCACGGATGTCGGGGATGCGGGAGTATGACTCATACCTTCTCCCGCGTGCGTGCGCCAAGGAGTCCGGAGGGCCGGAACACCAGGATCAGGATGAGAATGGCGAAGATCAGTGCGCTGTTCCACGTCTCGCCCACGTAGACGCTGCCCAGTGAGCGCACCAGGCCGATCACAAGTCCACCGAGTACGGCCCCTGGAATGTTGCCGATGCCGCCCAATACCGCCGCCGTGAACGCATAGAGACCCATCTGAAAGCCGGCCTGATAGCTCGTCGTATTGATGTAAAGCGCATACATGACGCTGCCGACTCCGCCCAGCGCTCCGCCGATGAGGAACGTCGCGCCGATCACTTGATCGACGTTGATGCCCATTAACCGGGCGGCGGTCGGATTCTGAGCCGTGGCGCGCATGGCCTTGCCGAGGCTCGTTCGCCTCACGAACAGCGTCAGGCCAACCATCAACGGCACGGTGACAACGACGATCATCACATCTTTGGTGGTGAATCGAAAGCCGCTTGATTCGGCGACCAGGTTTTTGGTCGGGATCAGATCGGGGAACGCTCGCGGCGAGGCGGCGGGAACCGGCCGGCCGTCTTCGTAAATGGCTCCATTCCAGAAGAGACCGATGTTCATGAACACGAAGGAGACGCCGATCGCGGAGACGAGCGGAGCGAGTCGCGGGGCATTGCGAAGCGGCTTGTAAACAATGCGATCGACCGTCCAATTCAAGCCGGCACAGAAGGTCGGCACAATGAGGAGCATGAGCGCAATGGCGAGCGCCGTCCAGCCAAGACTCGCATCCGCCGCAGTCGTCACACTGATGCCAAGGAAATAGAGAACGGTCAGCCCCATCATCGTGCCGAGCATGAACAAATCGCCGTGCGCGAAGTTGATCAACTCGATGATGCCGTACACCATCGTGTAGCCGAGCGCAATCAATGCGAACAGCGCCCCGAACATCAAGCCCTGCACGCAATATTGGATGAAATTGTCGAAACTGCCAGCCGGTGTGGTCGCAAGCAAGTCGAGCGATATCACGAGGGTTTCCTGTTTGACACGAACGGCGAGCGTCGAGGCGTAAGCCCGACGTGTCAGGGGCCCTCGGGCGGCCAGGCACGTCGGGCTTACGCCTCGACGCTCGCCTCCTTTACTTCTTCCGACTGAACAGTTTCACAAACGCGAAGTCGCCATTTTTCACTTCCATAACGGACAACGTGGTCATCGTCGTATCGCCATTCGCGTCGAACGACCATTTGCCAAGCGCCCCGCGATCGAAGTTGCGAATGCCCAGGCATGCGTCCGTGATCGCCTCGCGATTCTTTTTGCCTGCCTTTTGGATTGCCTCGACGGCGACGAGCCCGGACTCGTACCCATAAACCGCGTACCCTTCGGGCATCGTATGAAACTTTTTCTTGTAGCGATCGACGAAGTCCTTGCCCTTGCCTTCCAACTTGTCTGGCGGGAGGCCGCCAAAGGTCACATAACATTTGAGCTTCTTGAAGATGTTGGCCCCTGCCGCCTGGATGAACGCCGCTTCAAAGCAACCGTCGGGGACGATTAATATGCTGTCCCCGAGACCCTCATTGACCATGTCCTTGGCGATCTGGCCGGCGCCCGTTTGCGAAGTGCCGCCGAAGTAAATCGCGTCCGGCTTGAATTCGTTCTTGATGCGGGCCATCAGAGTGCGAAAATCCGATTGTTTGTAGTCGATGCTTTCCTGCTTGCCAACGATCTTTAAACCAATGTCCTCGGCAGTATCGCGGAACAGATTCGCCAGTCCCTTGCCGTAAACTTCGTTGTCGTCGAGGATGTAAACCGTTTTGATGCCGACCGACTTGGCGAATTCGGCGCCGACGGGGCCTTGAACGTCATCCGTCGGAACGACGCGAGTGAAATTGATTGTGCCAGTCGGTCGGTATTTTTGCGGTTCACCCGGTTCCCCGCCCTTCTTCGTCAGGCCGACACCCGTGCAGGCTGGCGAGATCATCAGCAGCCGGCCTTCGTTCAGGATCGGGATGGAGACAGCCGCCGCCCCGGAGTTATACGGTCCGATGTAGATCATGCAGTCGGGATCCTGCATCGCCTTGTTGGCGTTAGCCGTCTCACGCTCGGCGGTCCACTTGCCGTCGGCGGCAGTGGCGTCGTCGAGGTCTTCGTAGCGCAATGAGAACTTGCCGGCCTTGTTGTCCGATTCGTCGAGGGCCATGCGAATGCCGTTGACGATGGCGTCCGTTTGGGCCTTGGCGCTGCCGGTTCGCGGCATGCTGGAATAGATCTTGATGACGTTGGGATCGCCGCCCGTGGGTGTCGGCTTGATGGGCTTGATTTCGACCTGCGACTCGCCGGTCGTTGCTCCACTGCCCTGCGTGGTTCCGGCCGACCGGCGACCGGGGTTGCGACCGCAACCCAGTCCCAACAAGAGCCCGGCCGCGACGACCGCACCAACGGCCATTCGGCGGTCGAGTTTCAATGCAAAAAGGTTCATGAGACACGCCCGGATGAGGGTTCGAGTTTGCAGGGGAGAGGGGCCTACCGTGTTCGATATTAAGGGGTTGTAGCAGAAATGGAAGGGGCGATTGATCCAATTACGCGGGCGTTTCCACAATCACCGTCACCGGACCCTCGTTGACCAACTCCACCTGCATGTCGGCGCCAAATCGGCCGGTTGCCACCGGCACGCCTTGCATTCGGATCGCGTTGGCAAATGCTTCGTAGAGCGGTTCCGCGATTTCCGGTCGAGCCGCATCGATAAAGCTCGGCCGACGCCCCTTCTGACAATCGCCATAGAGCGTGAACTGGCTGACTACCAGGATCGAGCCGCCCATGTCCGCGACGCTCACGTTCATCTTGCCTTGGTCGTCCGCCATGATCCGGAGGCCGACGATCTTATCAGCAAGCCAGCGCGCATTGCTCGGCCGTGTCGCCCGTCCGGATGCCGAGCAAGACGAGAAGGCCCTGACCGATTTCGCCGACGATTTCCCCGGCGACGACAACTCGGCAAGATCGAACTCGTTGGACAACCGCACGCATACGTTGGTAATTCCGTTCACACCAGGTACAGTGAAGTGATTCTATTCCGCCACGCCGCGGGGATGCCATGCTCGAGAATTACACCCGTCACCAACAAGGGATTATCAAGCGGTATTACCAGAATCTCGACAAGATTCAGGTGCAAAGACTCAGCGAGCTAGTCACGGAACTGTATTTGGCCGAGGGCAAAAAGAAGGAAAAGCTGTGGCTGACGGTCGAAGCGACGATGAAAAAGCTGGAGATTCCGCAACAGCGGATTGTTCATTTGATGGGGAAAAAGGATCCCGCGTTGTTGGCCGCCCTCGTCAAGGAATTGCTTGGCTGACACTGGGCCGCGGAAACTCAAAGCATTAGCCGCCAGAAATGACTGAGATTCCGAAATGCATTGCACGCGTCTTGGATTTTTCGAAGAGTTCTCCTTAGGCTCGGCGCAATCTGTTTTCTGCCAATGGCTTGTGTCGAGGCTCTGAAAGCGGGGGCGCCTGACCGGGGGGGCAATGCAATGAATCCGAACCCGGCCGCCAGGCACCGAAATGGCCAAAGACACAGAGCGACGATTTGCCGACTCAAACCGCGCCTTGGTTGCCACAAA
The DNA here is from genome assembly GCA_963773845.1 of uncultured Gemmataceae bacterium. Lineage (GTDB taxonomy): Bacteria > Planctomycetota > Planctomycetia > Gemmatales > Gemmataceae > SIAJ01. Next base: position 104,137 of record CAVZCU010000001.1, on the reverse strand, counting down.
TCGCCGTTTGGCTGTCACAATCGCGGGCAAAGGCGCTTTTTGGCAAGAATCGGGCAAGAATCTCAGGGGTTTGGGCACGAATTGGACAAGGTCCCGCTCAAAAATGGCCCAATAGCGTGATCCCAGAGAGTATCGAGCGGTAGACCGGCCGGGAGGCCTATTTCACGTATGTCCCGATCCCGCCGAACCGAGAGAGAGATCCCCGCTTGCTACGCGCTCGTGCATCCCGGACTGGAAGCGATTGCCGCCGATGAAATCACCCGCGACCTGGGCGGAGACGTCAAGAAGGCCGACAAGGGGACGGTCGTTTTCCGTGTTCCGGAAATCGGGCCCGAATTGCTCCGTCTGCGGACCGTTGAAGACGTCTTCCTTCTTGCCTGGGGAACCGACAGTCTGAGTTACAAGGCCGAGGATCTCAAGTCGATTCGACAGTGGACTGCCAAGCAGGCCCACTGGCAGCACCTCTTGAGCCTGCATCACGCGATTCGGCCGAAGCCGAAGGCCAAGCCGAGCTATCGCCTGGTTGCTCAGATGATCGGCACGCATGGCTACCGGCGAATTGATGCGCGCAAGTCGCTCGCCCAGGGACTGGCGGGCGTGTTCCCCGCCTCGTGGAAGCCGGCGGAAGAGAACGCGGCCGTCGAAATCTGGCTAACGATTCACGGCGCGACCGCAGTTTGCGGCCTGCGTCTTTCGGATCGCACGATGCGCCATCGCGCGTACAAGGTCGAGCATCAGCCGGCGTCCTTGCGGCCAACCATCGCCGCGGCGATGGTCCGCCTCGCGGGCGCCGGACCTGGAGATATTCTTCTCGATCCCATGTGTGGCGCCGGGACGATACTGGCGGAGCAAATTGAGCTGAGCAAAATTCGCAAGGCTGGACGAATCGAAGTCTGGGGCGGCGATCGGGAAATGAGTATGCTGCGAGCAGCGGCGTCCAATCTCCACCGTGTCGGCCCAGCCTTGCTCGTGCACTGGGACGCCCGACGTTTGCCGCTGCCCAACGAGTCCGTGAATCGCATTGTATGCAATCCGCCCTTTGGCAAGCAACTGTCGACGCCGGAGGAAATCACTCCGCTCTATCGGTCGGCCATCCGCGAATTCAACCGCGTTCTTCGACCGGGCGGTCGCGCGGTGCTCTTGGTCTCCGAATCGGACGCATTACGCGAAGCGATCAAACCGTGCCGCTGGGAACCCACACGGCAATTGCGCGTGGAAGTCCTTGGCCAGCCAGCGAACATTAGCGTCTGGCAAAAGCCGCCCGGGCCGGGTAGAGTATTGGAAGAGAATTAGCTTTATCATTCGCGTGGGACGGATTTGGAATCCGTCCATGCTTTGGACGGATTCCAATTCCGTCCCACGGATATATCCCGATGCCGAAATACCAGTGTCCCGACTGCCATGCCGTTCTGCGACGCGCCGAGGCAATTCCGACCGGCAAAAAGATCCGCTGTCCGAAGTGCGAGGCGGTCTTCGCGGCTCATCCCATGGCGGAAGAACAGGAACCGGCCAAGGAAGAGGCAGCCGCAGGCTATGCGCTTGCCGGGGCGACCCCGGCCCCGCCGCCCAAGCCCGCCTATGAAGAGGATGAGGACAGCAATCCGTACTCGGTAATCAAAGAGTCCGGCGACGAGGTGAAGCCCGAGATTCACCTCGGCAGCTTGCGCGATCGCTTTGCCAAGAGCAATATTGGCCCGGCGATGTTCAAGACGGTTATGCCATCCAATTATCTGCTCCGGCTCGGACTGTTCAGTTGCATCGTCGCGGTGTTCATTTTCATTTACGGCGCCTGGCCGATCATTTTCTGTGAAGCAACGACGATCCGGCCATTTGTCCGGCCCCGCGTCACCATCATGATTTATGCGACGTTCATCTTCGCTTTTGGCGGGATCATGTGCATGGGCGCCTCGAAGATGCACGATTTGACCTCCTACACCTGGTCCATCATTGGTTCCATCATGGCCCTGGTCATTTACATTCCAAGCGGGATCATGATGGCCATGATCATCCTCATGATCCTCGGAGTGCTCGGTTTCCTTCTGATCGCCGTCGTTCTAGGCCTTTCGCTCGTCGGCATCTGGTGTCTGATCGTGTTGATGAATTCCAAGGTTCGAGAGGGCTTCAAAGAACGGGCCGAGGAGTTGGAAGGTCTGTGATGCTCGGGGTGTGGTCATGTTCGCGCTGGCTTGGGATTCCGAGTTCAACCTGGGTGAATACCTGGGGATTGGCCTGAATACAGCCGAAATCGGGTACCTCGCGGGCGCTCTTTTTCTCGGTCTCTTGGGACTTGCGGCCCTCCGGCGTGCATTTCAGGCTCGCAGTATTTCCTCCGCCATTTGGATTACGATCGCCCTCGCTTTCCTTGCCGGTGCTCTTCTGGCCGTTGCGCGGATTTCCCAGTCAGATTCCAGATGCCGTCCGCCCATGGACGGAGCCGTATCGACTCGTACACTCCGCGGCCGTACTCGCGCTTCTCGCCGGATCGCTGATTTGCATCTCCGCAAACTGGGTTCATCGTGCGCTGGCGCGATGGATGTGGAGGGTCATTGGGCTTGTCCTCGCGGGTGTCGCCATTTGGTTAGCTGCCGACTGGTTCGCGGACGAAATCCCGTCCGAGGTTCGCCCGTGGACGGCAAACACCGTCATCGCCCGCGCCGTGTTCCTGTTGGCTCTCGCGAGTCTCGCTGTGGCTTTCTGGGGCGCAAGATGGAAGGATCGCCGCACGCTCGTTGGGCGAATCGGGCCCTGTCCCCTGCCGCCCTGGCATTCGCGGTCATTCTCGCCTGCCGATGGTTCGGCTCGCTATTCGGCAAAGGCTTTGAGCCGTCTGAGGTGGAACGAGTCACTCTTCTATTGGCAATCATCGCAACCGGAACGTGCCTCGCAATTGCTGGGGGAGCCTATTTGCTTCGCGAACGCCCGGCGAGGATGACTCCCACACGCAGGTCTGTTTTGGCGAGCGAACCCATCGTTCCGGCTCGACCACTTCCCGTCGCCTTGCTGCTGGATGAGAGGGACCGACCGGTTGTTCCAAAAACGAGCCGGGGTCATGCCGATCCGATCGGCGGATGACCGGCCTCCTGCAACGCACGCTCGTACTCCTCCGGAGTATTGACATTTCGAAGTGACCGAAGCGTCGGGTCCACATCGGCGAAATCCTGCGCGTGCAAAATGACGGTCGGTCGCGCTTCCATGAGGAACACCGGCCGCATTCGGCCGGCGGCGATCAGTGACTGCACAGTCGGGAGCAAATTGATCCGATAAGCTGCTGCGAGTGGATGGCGAAACCCCGATGCCTCGGGAATGCAGATGTCCGCGTCGCCGATCCGCTCGATGACCCGGCGAACGAATCCCGGTTGCAGAAATGGGACATCGCACGAAGAGAGATAAGCGACGTCGGCTCGATTCTGAAGCGAGGCCAACCCGAGCGCCAATCCATTGAGGGGCCCGAGAAACTCGCGATCATCGCGCGCGATATCGACGTGATCGGGCAGCGGCGGCACATCCTGGTCTGGAGCGGCGACGACGACGATCGGATCAACGACTTCGCTCAAGATTCGTACTGTTCGTTGCAAAAGCAACTCCTGCCCGAATGGCAGCCACGCCTTGGCCCGGCCCATCCGGCTGCTGCGCCCACCACACAAGACGATTCCGGCAATTCGAATCATGGAGCGTCCCCACACTTTTCGACCAGCCAATCGCCGAGATCCAAAGCGCGGAGCACTTGCTCGGGCACTCGCCCCTCCTCGGTCCAGCCTCGGTCGCGATAGTAAGCTTGCACCATGGTCTGCAACCTTTCGGCGGGCAACGAAGCGCCAGGACCGATTCCCGGCGGCAGGCCTTCGGACAGCATCCGCTTAGGCAGAGTGTCTTCGGCAAATGTCCATCCCGCGCGAACGTTGAATAGCTTTTTAGCGGTCACGATTCGTCGTGCCGTTTCACGGAGTTCGGTCCCCGTGACGTCCCAGCCGGTCGTCGCTGCCAGCAGTTCGGCGGACTCTTCATAAATGTCCGTAAATACTCCCCGCAAAAACTTGCACAGGATGAGTGAATCGATCAGAGCGCTGCGGTCCTCCGTCTCGATCGCGAACAGAGCGGATTCATCGGAACCGCGGAGTCGATCGGCCTTGGCCGAGAAATCGGCCTCATAGGCGCCCGATCGATTGTGATCGGCGCCGCGTGAGCCGACCGCGAATCCGAGGGCCATGGTCTGCAAGGCCCGTGGCTCGTAGCCGGGGATCTCCAGCCCCTTGACATGCGGAGCAAATTCCGGGGCTGTTCCTCCGATTTGCCTGGCCGCCTCACGAGTTCCCTCGGCAAGCAGGTTGCCAATTCCATCGCGGCGAGCAATCAAATTCAACGTTTCGCAAAGTGCGAAGGCATTGCCGAATCGCAACGTCGGCGCAGCCAACAATCCTTTGTCGGCACATTCCATTGCAAACGCGACCGTAGCCCCCGCCGAAATGGTGTCCATGCCAAGTTGATCGCACAGTTGGGCGGCGTCGAGGATCGCATCCTTGTCGGCGATACCACACAATGGTCCGAGCGCAAACAGGCTCTCATACTCCAGCCGAACGCCCTGTCCCATCGATCCCGAATAAATGTGTTCGCATCCAATGGTACATGCCGCACACGAATTGCGCAACCCGCCGGCCATCGTTGAGGGCTTCGCCCGAAATCGCCTCGGCGCCGACAAACGTGCCCGATTGAAAGTTCCGCGTCGGCAGCGCATTCAGCCGATTAAACGTGAGCAGATTGGCCACGGTTCCCAGCTCGCGATATTTCGCGGTCGCCGGTCCGAACGATCGTCGCGACAAGTCCTTTGCGAGTGCGACGACTCGAGTGGGATTGGCAACTTCGGTGCGCTGCGTGCCGCGAACCAGCACTGCCTTCAAGTTTTTGGCGCCCATCACCGCCCCAAGGCCCCCGCGACCCGCATGGCGATGGGCATGGCTGATCGTCGCAAACTTGACCAGCCGTTCGCCGGCTGGTCCGATGATGGCACTCTGAAACGTTGGCCCAAATCGCTCGCGTAGCGCAGTCCCAGCATGATCGGTTGGCAATCCCCAAAGGCTGTCGGCAGTCTCGATCCGAATCGACCCATCGTCGACGATCAGGACGCTCGGCAAGCCCGCCCTGCCAACAACGACAAGTGCGTCCGCTCCGCACTGTTTACCCGCGATCGCGAAGTGCGAGGACGAGAGAGCGTCATTCAGTCGAAGTGTGAGCGGCGACTTGGCAACAACCGCGAATTTGGCCGAGGTTGTGAGCGGCGTGCCGACGAGCGGACTGAAGCAAAAAACGAGCGGCGAGTCGGGCGCCAACGGATCGATGCGGCTCATCGCTTCGCGAGACAGGAGCCAGGTTCCTAGGCCCACCCCGCCAATGAATCGGCGAAGGATCTCCGGAGCAATCGGAATGAATTCGGCCGTTCCGGTCGAGACATCAATCCGCAAATAGCGACCGTGATAGCCGAACACCATTCATCCTCCGGCCTCGGCCCCGAGAATCAACACGCGTGCATTCGCGGGTATGGACTCGGTGAGATCGGCCACGAACCGGCAACCATCAATTGAGACGAGATACCGTCGGGATAGCGACCCATCTGCAGACAATAGATCACCAAGTTTCGGACACGCCGACGCGACCGCCTGGATTAGCTCCCCGATCGTCACGCCGCGAACCGACAATTCGGCCACGCCCGCACGGTGTCGGGCGACTCCGAACAATTCGACGATCACGAGGGGGTCGTCCACGAATACAATCCTCTCTCTCACCCTACGCCGCGGAGGCCGAAATGAGCAAGGGGAGCATCCTGTTGGTGATCGGCGACGCCGCCGAAGTGCTCGATACCTTTTATCCGCTCTTCCGATTGAAAGAGGAAGGCTATACAGTTCACGTCGGCGGCCCGGAGAAGCGATTGTACCACCTGGTACAACACGAGCGGCCACCGGGCTGGGACATCACCCGGGAATCGCCGGGCTATCATTTAGCGGCGGACGTGGCTTTCCGCGATGTCTCGGTCATGGAATATGCCGGCATGGTTATCAGCGGCGGCCGGGCTCCGGAATATCTCCGTTACGATGCCGACCTCTTGCAACTCACTCGTCAGTTTTTCGAGTGGAAGAGGCCGGTGGCATCGGTTTGCCACGGGATTGAAATCGTCGCCGCCGCCGGTGTGCTCAAGGGGCGGGAAGCAACGACCGTGGCCAAGTGCAAGTTGGACATTGAGAGCTTCGGTGGCACTTATGCCGATCGCGAAGTGGTCGTCAGTGGCAATCTAGTGACCGCCCGGACCTGGCACGACAACCCGGCTTGGATGCGGGAGTATATCAAGCTACTTGACAGTGTGCACTGATGCCCCGCCAATACCGAATCGGCGTGGTCGGCTTCGGCATTGCGGGAGCAACGGCCGCGTCGCTCCTGGCGCGATCGGGTCACTTCGTTACACTGCTCGAACGGGCTACGAGCGTTGGCCCGATCGGCGCCGGCCTTCTTCTGCAACCATCCGGTCAAGCGGTTCTCAGACGAATCGGACTGCTCGAACGAGTCGTTGCCGATGCCGCCCCAATTGAAGAATTGCACGCCATTCGAAGCGACGGCCGCGATCTGATTCGCTTGCCGTATCGCGACTTCGAGCCGGGATACCGGGCGTACGGCGTGCACCGGGGCGTGCTCTTTTCTCTGCTTCGAGAAGCGGTTGAGGCTCAGCCGATCGACGTGCGATTGGGCTGCGAGGTTACGACGCATCGGATTCGCGACGACCGAGTCTATCTGATCGACAAGTCCAAGTGTGAACATGGTCCATTCGACTTTGTCGTCGCTGCCGACGGCTCGCGATCGGCACTTCGTCAGACTTCGGGTTTGCCGTTTCGAGTGATTGAATACGACCACGGGGCGCTGTGGGCGAGGGGGCCATGCCACTCCATCCGCGACAAACTTTACCAGGTGTGCCGCGGCACTCGCAACTTGCTCGGAATCCTTCCCATCGGCTATGGTCGGTGCAGTTTGTATTGGGGAGTCCCGTGCCGCGAGCTTGATACGTTGTTGCAAAGAGGCCTTGGCAAACTAAAGGGCGAACTGGTTGCATTTTGCCCGGAGTCGCGAGAATTGCTCGACTCGATTACAGATGCACGGCAGTTGGTATTCACAACCTATCGTCACGTCTGGATGCCGCGCTGGTTCAATCGTTATTTGCTCTTTCTCGGCGACTCCGCCCATGCGATGAGCCCGCATCTTGGCCAGGGCGGCAGCCTCGCGTTGCTCGACGCCTGGACGCTCGCCGACTGCGTGAATCGGACCCCGGATCATTTTTCCGCATTTCGCTTGTATCGAAGGATGCGGGCCGCCCACATTCGCTATTACAGTGCGATCACCTTGATTCTGTCGCCCTTCTTTCAAGGGGACGGTTGGCTCAGAGCCAAATGGCGAGATTTCGCGCTGCCAATCATGCCGCGGCTGCCGTGGATTCGTGGGCAAATGCTGATGACAATGTGCGGGCTGAAGAACGGGTGGCTGGGCGGACGGCTATGGACTTGAGGCCGCGTCAACACGGATTTTGTTATGATGACGAACATAGTCCCCGCAATTGGCAGCCAGGAGCCGAGCGATGACAACGACGGAAATCCCAATCGCTATTTCGCCCGCGGTGACAGAGTACGTCGCCGAACTAGGGCTGCAGACACAGTTTCAGGAAATACTCGACAAGGTGCCTGAGTATTATCCAAACCCCTCGCGGATCAAATGCGAATTCGATCCGGGAGTGCCGGACGAGGAAGATCCTGTTGTCATTATCATGCCGACTATTCCTGACCGTGGTTCAACCGACCCTCCACCGCACATGAAATGGCTGGAATGGGTAGCAACGAAGTTCTCTGGACGTGATTACCGCCATTTCGTTGTTCTCGAGTCATATGAGGCCAATGGTCATGCGCGGCCGTGATTTTCTGGATACCGCCGCGCACCTGTCGCAAATGCGAGCAGAGTCTGATTGGCGATCTGCCATTTCGAGAGTCTACTACGCTCTGTATCTGGAGTGTCGCGATGCACTTCGCCGCCGGGGTTTCCCCATTCCCCAGCGCTCGTCGCATCGAGACGTTTCGCAGCGCTCGCGCTTCCGAAGAATCCAGATTTGTTTGTAATTGCCGGGACCTTTGGCCGGCTTTCGTCCTTGCGCAATAGGGCTGACTACGATCTTGCCCTCGACCCGATATTCCAAACTTCGACGGCTGCAAGAAACGCCGTAAGTGAAGCGAGAAATCAGATAGCCCTCCTCGACGCCATTGACTCCGACCCAGTTCGCTGTTCGCAAGCCATTGCCGACATCCGGGTTGTCTTCCCTTGAGTTCTTGCACTCCCGATTTGACTGCGTACACTCTTCTCCAATCCACACTGTCACTCACCCAAGGGACCTCTCCGATGGGCTTCAAGCAAACTTCCAAGCACCGGTACGGCAAAGGCTCCTACCACCAAATTGGCCTCGTTCGCGGGCAGTTCGGCAACGTCCCTTACGAACCGTGGATCAAGTTCGTGCAGGATTCCGGCTTCGACGGCTGGGAGGAAGCATCCTGGGAACTCGATCTGCGTCAATGCGATACCGATTCGGGCGCTGCCGCCTACGCCAAGCAGCGCGTCGATTTGGCCAAGCGCCATGGCCTGGAAATCTTCACCATCGCGACACACCTGCAGGGTCAATGTCTCGGCGATGAACCGAGCGCCAAGTCGCTGAATTTCCAGGCCGCCAATTCGGAAGCGCGAAAGGCATACAAGGCCTGGCGCGATGCCGGCAACAAGCCCCCGCGAACTGATCCCTACTATGTTCCCGATCAAGTGGGCAAGCTCATCCACGAGCAATCGCAAAAGGACCTGATGGCTTGTGTGCGCCTCGCCGGGCACATGAGCAAGCTTCAGGATCGCAAGGTCGCCCTGCCCGGCTTCGTCGGATCGCCGGCCCATTGCTGGAGCCATTGGTTCCTCTTCCCGCCGCTGCCGACATCGATGGACGGGCACCCGATTCCTGATGTCCGGGATGTGAGCCTGGAGTTGCTGGTGGAACGATTCGGTCCCGTTTGGGATGAGTGCAAGAAATACGGGGTGACGTTTGATCTCGAATGTCATCCGAGCGAGCGAGCGATGGGGGATATCGAATCGGCCGGAGATTACATCAACTTCATGTGCAAGAGGGGTTACGAAGGAGTCGTCGGCTTTAACCTCGATGGCTCGCACCTCGAGTGGCAAAACGTTTCGGTCGTGCAGTTCATTCGCGAGTTCCCAGAATTCATTCACTGTGCCCACGTGAAAGGCGTTTGGGTGGCGCGTGAACACTGTCGAGCCGGGCGACTCGGCGGACACCGGCCGATGGGCCATTGGGCCAACGGTTGGAATTTCGTCACGGCCGGGACCGCTCGCGACGCCAATTCGCTGGAAGAGATCTTTATTGAATTAAACCGCGTCGGCTTCGATGGCGCCGTAAGCATCGAATGGGAAGACAACGATGCCGAGCAGCACGCCGGGGCCAAGACAGCGCTCGCGAATTGCCGGAAAGCCGATGTCCCGCCCAGCGGCATGCGGCATGATGAAATGCTCAAAGGCTAGGTCGAAACGATGTTCCCAAGAGTGGGACGGATTTGTCAATCGTCGAAGGTAGAAGGACGGATTGCAAATCCGTCCTACTTTTCCTGCAGCAATCGCGAAAGCACTGAGCTGATGCGCGCCATATCGAATGGCGTCGTCACCCGGCACGTGTTTCCGTCTCCCGTCACCTCGATCGGTTCGTGTGCAAATCGCTCACGCAAATTCGCTCGAAGTTGATCACCTCCGGCGGCGGTCTTCAAGTCGATTTGAATATCGACCGGCACTCCGTATTGCTGCGGCACCGAGACTACAACCGACCGGAGGCGTTCGGCCGGCGAAACGAGATCCTCGCGATTCTTGAACGGCGGGATGCCCCAGAATACGTATGGATTGATTGCTTGCGCCCATTTGTCCGATGACGCGACCAGCCACGCACACGAGTCGTCGGCCACGCGGTCGCGGATGAGTTCGGCAATCTCCGGGGGGAAGTGTTCGACGCCGGCGTGCGGTTTATTCGGCACCTCATCGAAATCTCGCGGCTGGAGCGTGCCAATCAGAACTCGGTCGTTGGGGCTCCACCAGTGCACGTTGATGACGCCCGTGGTCTTCGCGACGTGGAGCGTCCGGCCTTCGCGCTTGAGCGTCGTTGCCTTGGTCTTTCGCAGCAATTGGCCCAGGTCGTATGGTTGCCGCGTCACGACCACGACAACCAGTTGTGGCGGCAACGATGCTTTTTGAATTCCGACGCCAACGACCAATTGTTCGACATTCTTGAGGCCGACTCCGCTTGCTTTTTCGACTGTATCGACGACAACCTCGGGCAATCCAAGTCGCACAAGGGCTTTGGCGGGATCGGTTTCGGCTTCCGGGCCCAATTTGTCCATGAGAAACGGCACCTGAATTGCTAGGACGACGTCGCTCGATGCCGGTAGATAGCCGAGGCCCGGCAGATCGACCGGTCGAACCACTGATCGGGTTTCTTCGCCGAGCGGAACCGTCGATCGCGACTTGAATCGAGTTTGCCAAACGAACACAACTCCGCTCGCCACCGCCAGCAAGATGATTACCGCCGCCAGAATTGTCCAGCGTCGTCGGGTCACCGGCGGCGGGACTTCTGGCCGCATGCGTGCGGGTGGCGTCGGCGTTGTTCCGGCGAGTGCGTTGCTTCCGACGATCGATTCGCCGCATCGCGGGCAAGTCACACGGGCCACGCCTTCGGCTGGCGGCAAAACGGCGTTGCAATATGGACAGGTAGCGGTTGACATCGGAAGTCCATGAAACAAGTCGCTCTTCATTGTTCGATTCATGCGGCCAAAAGTCCACCCGCGATCTTGAAGCCGAATTCAAGCTCCAGTGGCTGAGCAGTCATTACCGATTTCTCATGCAGATTGGACGCGAAGAAAAAATGTTCTGGTCATCAATCGCCCAGTTTGCGGATTCCGATATGAATTGCCTCGATGATCCGGGAAAGCGATTCCTCGGAAGTGCAAAGCGGCGGCAGCGCATAGACAATGTTCCCCAACGGCCGGAGAAAGACGCCAGCCTCCTCGGCCGTTGTTCGCAAGGAACTAGCGACGTCGGACAAATATCCGCCGGCCGCATCAAGTTCAACGGCCAGGATTGTTCCGCGAACGCGAACATCGCTCACGTTTGGCGCAGTCTCAAACTGGCCGGCGTGTTGTTGCCAGAACTGTTCAATTCGCATCGAGTGCGCCAACCAATTGCCATCCGACATCAGGCGCAGATTCGCCGCTGCAACCGCACATGCGAGTGGGTGGGCGGTGAACGAGTGCCCATGGAAAAAGGTCTTATCCCGATCAGGCACCTCAAACTCGGCGACCACGGTCGGCGAAGCCAGCGTCGCCGCCAGCGGCAGCACGCCGCCGGCGAGGGTCTTGGCGGCGCAGATGAGATCCGGAGCAATTCGCGCGTGGGTATGTGCCCAGAAGGCGCCGGTCCGGCCGCAGGTCATTACTTCATCGGCAATGAATAGGACTCCGTGCCGTCGAGTGACTGAGTGAATAGCGCGCAGTATTTCGGGCGAATGCATGCGCATTCCGCCGGCGCCCTGAACGAGCGGTTCGATAATCACCGCTGCCACTTCCGGTGCATGGCGAGTTAGCAACGAATCGAGTTGATCGGCCGAAACCGGCAGGCGTTCGGCTCGAAACAACAGGGGCTCGAATCGCCCGAAGAATAGGGGATCGCGCCCGATCGCCATAGCGCCAAACGTGTCGCCGTGATATCCATTTTCAAAGCCAACGAACAACGTTCGTTGCGGCTCACCCCGATGGCACCAAAACTGGTACGCCATCTTGAGCGCGACCTCGACTGCCGTGCTGCCATCGTCCGAGTAAAACACGCGACCGCCATTCCACGGCACGGTGCCCAGCAATGCTTCGGCACATTCCACCGCCGCGGGATGCGTGACTCCGGCGAACAGGACATGATCCATGCGCGCGGCGGCATCTTTTAACGCGGCCATCAATGGCGGATGCCGATGGCCGTGCAGGATCGTCCACCACGAGGAGATCGCGTCGATGTGCCGCCTTCCATCGGCTAGTTCGAGAAACTCGTCTTCGGCGCCGACGACCGGCAGTGGTAACGCCCCCCCCTTGAGGGGCGTATACGGGTGCCAAACCGATTGGGCATCGCGCTCTTGCAACTGCGTTGAATCGATGCCACGCGAAGAGCCTTTCGACTCGTCGATGCAGCGACGCAATTGTTCGAAAACCGATTGTTGCTCGACCACCGCGGACTGCAGGTGTTGCGAATCCCATTCACGTGGCAGCGTCACACTAAAGACGGGAAGCTGGCCGTGCTTGCGAATTTCCGTCTCCGCGTACTCATCCGGCTGCCCGAGCAAAACGACACTCGCAACGGGAATTCCCTCGTCGCGCAGTGCCCGAATTGCCGCGAGGGATCGGCCGATGGCTCCCACCGAGGACTGGCTGACCAGCATGCAAGGCGCTCGCAAGCGCGAAATCAACAGAATTTGCAACTCATGCTCATTGAGCGGCGACAGCGGACTGCCGAACGTTTCGATGAGCAGCGATTCGGTTGCGTTCGGTTGTGCGGCTGCAATTTCTTCCGCTTTTGGAATTACCCTGCTCTCGTGGCGAGCGGCCAGCGCTGGTGCGACCGGAGCCGGGCACCGAATCACGGGATCAAAGACCATCGCACTGGGAACAAGTTGACGAACCCGTTCGGTATCCGATTCGCCCGTTTCGACTGGCTTCCAATACGCGTAATGGCTGTTGAACGCGGTTAACCAGAGAAGTGCGAATGTGGTTTTTCCGGCGTCGGTGTCCGTTCCGACCACAACGAAGTCAGTCATGATGAACGGCCCTTGCCAACGTCTCCGCAAGTCGAATCAATGTATCCGGCTCATGGTCGGCGTGAATCGAAATTCGCAAGCGGGCAGTTCCGGCCGGCACGCTTGGCGGGCGGATCGCCCGTACATCGAATCCCGCGGCTTGCACCCGCGATGCAGTCTCGACTGCGGGCGCATCGTTCCCGATTACCACTGGTGCGATGTATTCCGTCCCGAGAGCCGTCAGGCCTCGCCGTGTCAATTCGGTCCGAAACATGGCGGCATTGCGGCGAAGACGGTGTCGGGAGACGTCATCATTCTGAACCCGCGATAGTCCGTGAAGCCACCAGCCACCCACGACTGGAGGCATGGCGGTCGTGAAGATCAAGTGCCGGCATCGGTTAACGAGATAATCCTTGAGCAAGCTCGATCCGGCAATGTACGCGCCAGGCAACGCCAGTGCCTTACCGCCGGTGTGCACCGTGGCCAGCACGCGATTGCGAATTCCAGCTTCATCGACGCAGCCGGATCCTCGCGGCCCGAAACAACCGGTCGCGTGCGCTTCATCTACAACCAAGTGCGCGCCAAAGCGCTCTGCCAATTCCGCGATTTCCGCCAGAGGAGCGCGATCGCCGTCCATGCTGAATAGGGATTCCGTGACAACAAATCGTTGCCGGCCTGACTGGTTGCGATTCGCCTCGTTCTTGAGTCCCTCTTCGAGATGGTTCAAGTCGTTGTGTCGAAAAATGAATCGACGACTGCGCGCGAGACGCAGTCCATCGACAATGCACGCATGATTCCATTCGTCCGATGCCACCCAATCGCCCGGCTCCATCAATGTCGAAATCAGTCCTTCGTTGGCAGAATACCCGCTCGTCATCATCAACACGGCTTCTACTCCATGCCAATCGGCGAGTGCCGACTCGACTTGCTCCCAGATTGGATGGTGGCCGCGCAACAGTCGCGAGGCAGCACCGGAGCGGCTCAGCGCGTTATCCGGTGGATTCGACCGAGTCGCATAACCGAGATAGTCATTGGATGTGAAATCGATCCCCGACGAGACGGCAAAACTTCGAAACCGCCCCTGGGCATGGAGCTGCTCGAGTGTGGTGCGCCAGCGATCCAATAGGCTTATGTGCGACATACTTTCGGCGCCGTCAGGCCCATCGATCGGAATAACGCGGCGTCGGCATCCTCATCCGGATTGCCGGCCGTCAAAAGTTTTTCGCCAAAGAAAATCGAGTCGGCGCCAGCGAGGAAGCAAAGGATTTGCAGTTCTCGGCTCATGCGGTCGCGTCCCGCACTCAGGCGGACCCGTGCCGTCGGAAACGCGATCCGGGCTGTGGCGATCAGTCGAACCAATTGAATCGAATCGACTGCCGGGGCCATTGCGAGCGGCGTGCCCTGGACCGGCATTAGGCAATTGATCGGCACGCTTTCCGGCGGAGTGGCGAGATTGGCGAGTTCGACGAGCAGCATGAGCCGATCGTCTTCGGTCTCGCCCATGCCAATGATCCCGCCGCAACAAACCGAGATGCCGGCGTCCTGCACGTGACGCAATGTCGCCAGGCGATCGTCGTATGTTCGCGTTGTGACGATCTTGGGATAATGCTCCCGGGAAGTGTCGAGGTTGTGGTTATATGCCGTCAGGCCCGCATCCTTCAGACGCTGCGCCTGGTCGGCCGTCAACATGCCGAGTGTGACGCACGCTTCCATTTTCAGCATGCGTACTTCGCGAACCATATCGAGAACCGCGTCGAATTCCGGCCCATCGTTGGGACCGCGCCAGGCGGCGCCCATGCAGAATCGAGTCGCGCCGCGATCGCGGGCCTCTCGAGCCCGCTGCTTGACTTCCGCAAGACTCATTAGCGGCTCGCGTTCTACTGGCGTTTTGTAATGCGCGCTTTGGGAGCAGTAGCCGCAATCTTCGGGACAACCCCCGGTCTTGATGCTGAGCAGCGCACAGCGCTGAATATCGCCGGCCGGGCGATGTTCGCGATGAACCACCGCGGCACGAAACATTAAATCCGGAAGTGGCAGATCATAAACCGCCCGGAAGTCGGCCAACGTTTTCATGCGACTTGATTTACAATCCGGCGCGCCAAGCGGCGAGACTAGTGGGCCCGAGCGCCGAGCGCCGCCACCACCTGGCCACAGAATTCCGGCAAGTCGTCGTTGCCACGGGCCGTGAGCAATGCGCCATCGACGACGACTTCTTCATCCCGATACGAACCAGCGGCTATGCGAATATCGTCGCGAATTCCGGGGTCGCACGTCAGCGACTTGCCGTCCAGGGCACCGGCGCTCAAAAGCAATTGCGGCCCATGGCCAATGGCAGCGATCAGCGACCCATCCTGTGCGAACGTCCGTGCCAGATCGACGGCTTCCTCGCGAAGCCGAAGTTTCTCCGGCGCCCGACCGCCGGGAATCACCAGAATGTCGTACTCGGAGGGATTCAATTCCGGAATGGGCATGTCGGGCTCAACACGATAGCCATGCAAACCGACCGCGGTGCGATTGTCCACCGCGGCGGCAATCGTAATTGCAACGCCTTCTTCCCGAAGGCGGTAAAACGGACAGAAAAACTGGAGATCTTCGAAACCATCGGCAATTAAAAACAGGGCTTTCATTGGCGGAGATCCGGCAGAGTGAAAGAGGAATGCAAGCATTCTACTCGCATGGCAAAGCTCGGTGAAGATGGGTTAGCAACGCGCATTGCCTCCACCTGTTAACACGTTAGAACAACTCGAACCGTTTCGGGGACACCATGAAAGTCTTGGTCATCGGCAAGGGCGGGCGCGAACATGCACTGGTCTGGAAGCTGGCACAGTCGCCCCGTGTCGAGAAAGTCTTCTGCGCTCCGGGCAATGCCGGCACCGCGATCGATGGCGTTAATGTTCCAATTGATGTCAACGAACTCGACAAACTTCTCCGCTTTGCCAAGAAGGAGAAGATTGGCTTCACGGTCGTTGGTCCGGAAGAACCGCTGGTGAATGGCATCGTGAATATCTTCCAGAAGGAAGGTCTGCGCATCTTCGGGCCAAGCAAGTCCGCGGCGCGAATCGAGGGCAGCAAAGTTTTCGCCAAGCAGTTGATGCGACATGCGGACGTGCCAACTGCCGAGTTCAAGATCTTCGATCACTCCGAACCCGCGAAGTACTGGGTCGATACGCGCGAGTATCCCGTTGTTGTGAAGGCAGACGGTCTGGCCGCCGGCAAGGGGGTCATTGTTTGTACGACTTCCGAGGACGCGAAGCGGGCGCTCGAACGTGTCATGATTCAAGAAGAGTTTGGCAGCAAGGCCGGCCGCCAAGTCGTGGTCGAGAAGCGACTGGAAGGCGAAGAACTGAGCGTATTGGCCCTGGTCGGCGGACGTTCCATTTTGCCGTTGCCACCGACACAAGATCACAAGGCTGTCTTTGACGGGGACAAGGGGCCGAACACTGGCGGCATGGGCGCGTATTGTCCCGCGCCCAAAGGGACGCCGGACCTGATGGCGAAAATCGAGAGCGATGTGTTCGTGCCCGTCGTTCATGCCATGAAGCGTGCCCGCTATCCCTTCAAGGGCCTTCTTTATGGCGGAATCATTCTCACGAATCAAGGCCCCCGGGTGCTCGAATTCAATGCGCGGTTCGGCGACCCGGAAACGCAGCCATTGCTCATGCGACTGCGGAGCGACCTGCTCGATTTGCTCGAGGCGGTTGTCGATGAGACGCTTTCCGAAATGGATGAAAGCAAGGTCGAGTGGGATCCCCGGCCCGCCGTGTGCGTGGTCATGACGAGCGGCGGCTATCCCGGCAAGTATGAAGTGGGCAAGCCGATCGCGGGGCTGGATGAAGTATCAAGGATGCCCGACGTCAAAGTATTCCACGCCGGCACGCGCCTCGACATCAACCGGATCGTCACGGATGGTGGCCGCGTCCTCGGCGTCACGGCGCTCGGTGACACACTTGCAGCCGCCAAGAAACGGGCATACGAGGCCGTGGCGAAGATCAGCTTCAAGGGGGCGCACTTCCGGACGGATATCGCGGACAAGGCGCTCAAGTAGTCCAACAGCCCGACAGCGAAGAATACCCCGGGGGTTCTGCCATGAGTGCTAACAATTCGCCGCACGCCCCCCAAAGCGGCTTTCGCGCGACTGCTTCGTCCGGCCCAATTCTCCTTTCCCTCGCCGCCGTGTTGCTTGTGGCCGGCCTTGGTCTTGGCCAGCCCGCTGTGCACAGGGGCCACATTGATGCGGATGGCATCGCGCTGCCTGACGGCGCAATTGCCCGGCTGGGTGCGGCCCGGCTCCGGTTCGGCGGAACCGCTCGGACCGTCGTTTTCTCCGCGGACGGCAAACTGCTGGCCTGCGCCGACTCAAAGGGCGTGATCATTTTCGAATTGGCTACCGGCCGGGTGCTTCACAACCTCCAACTCGCGGAAGGCCAGATTCCGCTAGTCGTGCGCTTCCTGGCCGATGGGAAGCGAGTCGCGGTCGGGTCGGCCGGGCGCGGCTCGACGAAAGTGGCATTCTACACTTTGACCGATGGAAAATTGACCGGCTCGTCCGAGTTCAACCAGCAACAGGCGAGTTACATAATCGATGTCACTCCGGACGGGTCGCGGACCCTGCTCGTGGTCAACCTGGTGCGCGCCTATATGTGGGACCTGAAGTCAGGCCGCGAGCTTTGGTCGTGCAAGCACCCGGGGGGATCGGCCGTGCTGCCACTAACACCCGACGGGAAGTGGTTCGCCATAGCCCAACATCCCCAGACCGAAGTAAGGGACGCCGGAACGGGGAAAGTGGTGTGCAAGTTCCCGAGCCCGGGCCCCCGGTTCAGGGACTCGCGCGGGACCAGTGTAAGCCCGGACGGCCGGCTTGCCGCCACCCGGGATCCGCAAGGGGGCGCGGTCGCCGTCATCTCGGCGCGCGAGCCGGCGCAAGTCCGGACGTTGACCGCCGGCCTTGAGTTCGACCGGCCCGCCTTCTCCTTTGACTCTCGGTACTTAGCCGGGCCGGGAAGGTTCGGTTCACGGGTCTGGGACCTTTCCGCTGCGGACAACGCGGCGGCGGTTGCCAAACTACCGGCAGCGACGACCGCGGGCTTTTCGCCGGATGGCAAGACCTTGGCCCTTGCCGGCGACGGGTTCGTCGCCTTGTTCTCAGTTGGCGATTGGAAGGCCCTTCCGCGTTCAGCCAATCCGCCATCGCCGCTATATCGTGTCCGAGTCACCGACGACGGCAAGCGGGTTCTCGGACACATCCAACAGGGCTGGTTGAGTTGGCCGGCGGGCGGCGGCCCAGGAGTGCGCCTATCTGGTGACGGGATCGAGGGGATCCGGGTGCAGTTGCCCCTGAGCCGGGCTGACGTGTCGGCCGACGGCAAGGTGGCAATCGAGCTGCTGCAAAAGCCGGGCAAGGACGGGAAAATAGGGACATTTGCGCTGCGAGTGACGGATACAACCCGCGGCGAGGGCCATTCGATCCCTTTAAATGGCAAGCCCCAGTCGCAGCTTTATCTCAGTCCGAACGGTCGGCACGTATCGATCTCCGTATCGGGACCGGCGACCCGCGTATGGGACGCCCATACCGGCGAAATTCTGTTCCTTCGGAAGGGTCCGGCGAAAGAAAGGGTCCTGGGGGTCCTTCCCGCCGCGGACGGCCGCAGCCTCGGCCGGTCCGTCGTTGGAACATGGGCCGGCGGGAGCGGGGACGGCCCCGAGTGCTCCGCAGTGGTGGTGACCGATCACTCAACAGGGCGAGCGTGGAAGATGGACCCTCTTCCGTGGTCCTTCTTCGACGGGATCCAGTTTAGTCGGGACGGCACCCGCATCGTCAGCCGCGGCCGGTACGACGCAAACCTGCGCAAGACCTGTGTCAGCCTGTGGGACGCCCGGACGGGCCGTCGGCTGGCGGCATGGATTGGCGATTATGGATTAGCTGATCCGGCTCTCTCGCCCGACAACCGGAGTCTGTTGGTCGGCGACGAGGCCGGTCGACTGACAGTCGTCGAGATCGCGACCGGCGGGGAGCGCACCCACTTTCAGCACCAGGGCCGCGTCTTGTCGGCCGCCTTCTTCCCGGACGGCGCGAAGGCCGTCTCAAGCTGCCCGGACGGCCCGGTCTACGTCTGGGACCTGATCGGCAAACCCGGCAAGTGGGACCCGGCCAAGGCGGACGCTGTCTGGGCCGACCTGGCTTCGGCGGATGCCAAGACCGGTTTCAGCGCGATCCGCAAATTGCGGGCGAGCCCGAGCGAGGCGGTCGCGTTCCTCAAGGAGCGGGTGAAAACCGCGCCGGCCCCAACGAATGCGCAAGTGGCTCAGTGGCTGAGGGACCTAGACGCCAAACAATTCGCGGTGCGCGAGCGGGCCCAGCGAGAGCTGACCGCCGCAGTCGATGCCGTCGGCCCCAAGCTGGAGGCCGCTCGGAAGAAGGCGACCGGTGAGGCCGGCCGCCGGCTCGACCAAATCCTGAAGGACGCTGACGGGTGGACGCCGGACCACCTTCGCCAACTCCGGTCATGCGAGGTCCTCGAGGGCATCGGTACGCCGGACGCCGTTCAGGTGTTGAGTGCTTGGGCGGATAGTCAGAAAGGAGTCCGGCTGGCTATTGAGGCCAAGGAGTCGCTGAGCCGGCTCCGGCATTGAGCGGCAGTTGTCAATTCAACGATCACCAACCGCAGCGCCTCCTTTGGCAAGCGCGCAAATCACCTCCGGATACAACTCGCACTCCGCTTGAAATACGCGGGCCGCGAGCGTGTCCGGTGTGTCGCCCTCGATCACATCGACCGTGCGTTGCCCGATGATCGGCCCGTGGTCGTATTGGTCGTCGACCAAGTGAACCGTGCAGCCGGACGTCTTTGACCCACACTTCAAAACGGCTTCGTGCACGCGATGGCCGTACATACCTTTGCCGCCGAATTCAGGCAGCAGAGCCGGATGGATGTTGATGACGCGGCCGCGAAAGTCCTCCGGGATTCGCAGGAGTTGTAGATAACCACATAGGCAAACGAGCCTGGCGCCCGATTGGCGGCAGAGATTGAAATTGCGTTCGCTGAATGCCTCGATACTCGGGAATGACTTTCGCTCGACGATTTCGACCGGCAAACCGGCCTTGCGGGCACGCTCGATGCCCAACACTCCGGGCCGGCTCGATACCACTTGCACGATTCGCGCTGGCAACGTGCCGGCGCTAATCCGGTCGATAAGGTTTTGCAGCGTCATCCCGCTGCCGCTCAGGAATACTGCAATGGGGAAGGACATGAAATCAACCGTTGACTGGAATTTGAACGGAAAGTTCCTGTGCCAATTTCGCGATCTGGCTCCAAGTTCCGTCCGGGATCGACACGCCTTCACGCGATCGCTGCTCGCGCATCCGCCGTTCCGGATCACCTGGCAACGTGATCTCGGAAGTGCCTGGCGAGCGTGGTGTTTGGCGGACGTAGTCGGTCAGTTCAGTCGCTGATTGAAGAAAACAATCCGGTCCGCCAAACGCGCTCACATCCCACAAGACGAACACGACGGCGTTGCCCAAGCCCGGCATTGGTCGATCGGGCCGGCTGCAATCGCCACCCGAAAGCCCGCCGGCCAGCAGGTCCATCATGAAACCGAGGCCGAAGCCCTTGTAGGCTTGCGGACCGCCGAATGGCAGGAGCGAGCCCGGCGGATCGGTATAGAGATCGGCGGGGTTTGTCGTCGGTTGTCCCGCCGCATTCACGATCCAGCCCTCGGGGATCGACTCGCCTTTCTGAAATGCGACCCGCACCTTGCCTTCCGCGCAGCGCTGGTGCTGAAATCGAGGACAAGCGGATCCGTCGCCGTCGGCGCTCCGAAGCAAACGGGATTGGTGCTGATGCGCCCGGCGGTTCCGCCCGGCGGCACTACTCGTCGACCGGAGCCGTGCGAGTTGACCGTTGCAAAGAACGCCAGTTCATGTTGAGCCGCCCACTCGGCATACTCTCCGAGCCGGCCGATATGTCCACACCGCCGAAGGGTGCCACCGGCAAGGCCGATTGCCTTGGCCTTGGGCAGCAATCGTTCGAGTAGTCGGTGGGCCTGGACCTGGCCGAGTCCCCAGTTCGCGTCGGCCGCAAGAAGCGCGGGCGTTTCATTCAGCGTGGTCAGTTCAGCCCCGACGACCAGCTTCCTCTCCCGAATGAATCCGAGATACTGGGGAATGCGAATGACGCCATGCGAGTCGTGGCCACGCAGGTTCGCCTCGACCAGCGCGTGGGCGATTCGCTCCGCATCCAGGGCGGGCACACCTGTGGCCTCAAAGACGTTGCGCGTGAACCCACGGAGACTGCTGGCTGAGAACGTCGGCACCGATTGGCCTCAGGAATAGAATAACGGTACACGCCTTGGCACAGAGCGACAGCGGATGTTGTATCACATCGATACCGAAGAGCGCACGGCCGGCGGGCGTCCCGGCGCGGTATACACGCTCGCACGGACCGACTTCGGCTCGTTCGCGGAGATTTGGCCGGAGCATGGCTTCAACTGCTTGCGCTGGCAGACCAATGGCCACGATTTGCTTTATGCCGCGCCCGATTGGTATTCCAACCCAGTGCCCACGCGGAGCGGCGTGCCGATTCTATTTCCCTTTCCCAATCGCATTCGCAATGGTGAGTTCGATTACCACGGCAATGCATTCCACCTGCCGAAAAACGACCCGGCTCATGCGAATGCGATTCACGGATTCGCTCCGCGCTACGCTTGGCGCATTGCCGGCTCCGGCGCCGATGCACACGGGGCCTGGCTGCAGGCTGATTTCCAGCTCTCGACGCAAGTCCCCAATGCAGCAAAACTCTGGCCCGGCGACGGCATGCTCTCGGTGGTTTATCGCCTCCAGCCCGATCGCTTGCGAATCGAGATGAATGTGCACAACATCGGTGCTGAGCGATTTCCGTTTGGCGTGGGCTTGCACCCCTATTTCCGGTTACCCGGCGACAACCCGGATGTCTCGCAATACATTTTGGCTTTGCGATCCCGATCGCTTTGGCCGCTCCAGGACAACTTGCCGATCGGCGAAAAGGCTCCGCTCCCCGATCAACTCAATTGGAATCAGCCACGCCCGATTGGAAACATTCAACTCGATACCGTCTACAGTGATTTAGGCGCCATTCGATCTGGCGAAGGCGGCCTGCTCTTGCGGGCGGCACTTTCGCATTCGGAGCAGCCGGGCTGTCTGGAGATTTGGACCACGAGCGACTTTCGGGAAGTCGTTCTTTTCACGCCCCCGCATCGGAACGCGGTTTGCGTGGAACCTTATACGTGCGTCACCAATGCGGCAAATCTGCAACCGTCCGGAGTGGATGCCGGTTGGCGCGAACTCGCGCCGGGACAGGAGTGGACTGGCGTTGTTGAGTTCCGATGGAGCATGGCGGAGTAAGGAATGGAAAAAAAACGACCGTCGCGGTTTCGATACACCTGGCGCTATGGCATCGTCTTCGCTGTCTTCATTGTGTTGGCGATTAACGTGTTCTACGCGCGCGAACCGAACGTGGTCAACATTGGGTACGGCACGTTCAAGCAGATCCTTCAGGCGCCGGACGCGCAATTCTCGAACGTACGCGTGGGGCCGACCAGCATTCAGGGCGAGGTTACGTTTGCCGACCGCGTGCCCGGGGCTCCCGAATCCGATGGCAAATCCTCGACACCCATCCTCTTCCGGTGCAGCCGGCATGGAGTGGAGAATGATCCGACTCTGTTTGCCCTGCTGAATACGTATGCCCCAGGTTTCCAGGCGGAAGGCGAGAAATCGGTCATCGCGACGATGATGGAAATCATCACGTACTTGCTCGTCATCGTCCTGCTTGTCCTGGGTGGCGTTCTGATTGCTCGCCGCTGGTTCGGAATGGGCGGCGGGCCGTTTGGTTTTGGCCGTGGGCGGCACCGACTCTACGAAGGCGACGATCAGCGGATGTCGTTCAAGGACGTCGCAGGGATCGAAGAGGCCAAGGCCGAGTTGAAAGAGGTCGTCGACTTTTTGCAGGATTCGGACAAGTACAAGAACCTGGGCGGCCGGATTCCAAAAGGGGTCTTGCTCGTTGGCCCTCCAGGCACGGGAAAAACGCTACTGGCGAAATCGGTCGCTGGCGAAGCCGATGTGCCCTTCTTCAGCATCTCGGGCAGTGATTTCGTCGAAATGTTCGTCGGTGTCGGGGCTTCCCGGGTCCGCGACTTATTTCGTGAAGCGGCTTCCAAGGCGCCGTGCATCATCTTCATCGACGAACTCGACGCGATGGGCCGGTCGCGGTCCGGCAATTCAATGGCATCTCACGAAGAGCGCGAACAAACGCTCAACCAATTGCTTGTCGAAATGGATGGCTTTGACGCCAACTCCGGCGTGATTCTGATGGCGGCAACCAATCGGCCGGAAATCCTGGACGCGGCACTCCTGCGGCCGGGACGATTCGACCGGACCGTGGTGGTCGATCGCCCGGACATCGACGGTCGTGAGGCAATCCTTCGCGTCCACGTCAAAGCTGTCAAAAAGTTATCGAGCGACGTCAACTTGCGCAAGGTCGCGGCGCTGACCCCAGGGTCGGTTGGCGCGGACCTGGCGAATATCGTGAATGAGGCTGTCCTCCTCGCTGCTCGGCGCAATGCCGAGATCGTCCAGATGCGCGACTTCGAGGAAGCTATTGAACGCGGCGCCGTCGGCCTCGAACGCAAAAGTCGCATCATGCGTCCCGAAGAAAAAACGCGGGTCGCAATCCACGAAGCGGGACATGCGCTGGTCGCGTGCGCGGTCGAGAACAGCGATCCCGTGCACAAAGTATCAATCATTCCCCGCGGCCTGGCCGGGGGATATGTCTTGCAACGACCGGATATGGACCGCATGTTGATGACGCGCGGCGAACTGGAAGCTCGCATCAAGGTCGCGCTCGGCGGGACGATTGCCGAAGAGATCGCGCTGCGGGAAATCTCGACCGGCGCGACGAGCGATTTGAACACGGCCAATCGATTGGCGACGCAGATGGTCCGCGAGTACGGCATGAGCCGGCTCGGCCGCATTTATCTCTCCACGCCCGACGCGGCATTTCTTCCAGGCGGCATGGGTGATGGTCGCGCGTGCAGCGAGAAAACCTCGCGCGAAGTCGATCTGGAAGTACGGGCCATCATCGACGGCTGCTTAGGCGAGGTTCGCACGGTTCTGGAAAATGGCCGCAATGCCCTCGATGCCGTCGCCCAACGACTCATTGATAAGGAAGTGCTCGAAGATCGCGAACTTCTCGAACTGCTCGACAAGAGCGGCTTCGCCATCAGTGCCGCTGCCCGCAAGAACCTCCTCGAACAGCCGGCCAACCAGCCGCCAATGGTCGATCAAATCACAACTCGGGCGGATTAGCCGTATTGCTGCGCCAAGAACCCACATCGAAGCGATTCGCTTCGTTCAACCTTTCGATTTGACGTTCATCTTCATGAACGACAGCAGTTCTTATCGATTGTGACGACTTTGCGAAAAGTTCTGGTCGTAACGATTTTTATGTTGTGCCCGCACTCGAAGGTTCGTACCTTCCTGAAGGTGGCGGCTTAATCTCGCGTTGACTATCTGCCGCACGACTAATGAGTTCCGGGTTTTTTACGCATGGACGTCCGCCTGGCACATTGGCTGGTTTGGCCAGATGATCCAGTGATTACGTACCTCGCCCGTGTTCCGGTTTGGATGCCAAGCCGGTATCCCGTGACGCACCCCTTCGAGGAAATGTCAGATGTCCCCCCCATTCTGGCCGCGAATCTGGAAAACTGCAGCCGCCACCGGCAAATCAAACCGCCGGGTCCGAAATCGGCTGCGTGTGGAATCGCTCGAGGACCGTGCCGTGCCCGCGGCGCCCGTGATTACTGCAATCCCCGATCAGACAATCGCGTCGAATCAAACAACGGTGCAGATTCCCGTCGTGACTAACGACGCAGACGGGGATCCCGTTAGCGTGAGCGTGCGCGCCGCTGGCTCGCAGGCCTATTTCGTCGCAACCGATCTGGGATTGAAGGCCGGCGGGCGAGGACTCAACTGGGGCGGCCAGGGCGAAAAGTGGTTGAAGGGCTCGAACGGCTGGTTTTTCATCACGCCCAATGGCGACCTGTCGCAATGGGATGGCACGTTCAACAAGGCATCTGGGACGAAGGTCGCATCGCTTCCGCCCGTTTACTTTTACTACCCGGATTTGTTGACGAAGCCCAGTGATTACGATTTGGCGTATGTCCTCGACCAACGGCTGGGGCTGTCGCTGGCGCCGAAGCCGGCCGCAAATAGTCTGGGCAAGCAAGAGATCTGGCTAACGGGGCGAGGGAACTTTTACGCGATCACCCCCGATGGATCGTTGTATTTGGCATCGGGCAAACCCCTCGGAGCGAAGTTGACCCTGTTGGCCCATTTGGACCCGGCCTATTACCAGGATCCGGTCCGACTCGTCCATGCAGTTCCGAATCGGCTTGATGTCAGCATGATCGGAAGCCTGTTGCAGATCAACGATCAATCCGGAGTGGCTGGAGATTTTGCCGTCGAAGTGCAAGCTCGCGACGCCTCCAATGCATCCGAGCAATCATTCCATGTGACGTTCGCCAATGTGAGCCCGCCCGATGTCACCGACCCTGGCCCGCAGGTCCTCGGCGTGGGTGAGGACACCCTCTCGTTCAAGCTGGATGCGACCGACGCGGATGGCGATGCGCTCACTTACTCCCTTAAGGCCGCGGGTTCGGAAGCCTATTTCCTTTCCAACGACTTGGGGCTGACGGCGAGCGGTCGGCCGGGCAACTGGGGCAAGGCCGGCGAAAAATGGCTCAAAGGAACGAGCGGCTTTTATTTCATTCTGCCGAGCGGCGACTTACACGTTTGGGACGGAACTTTGCGGAAGGCCAGCGGGGATTTGATCGCCAGTCTTCCGCCGGCCTACTTTTATTATCTCGACCTGCTGATTCGGCCCAAGGACCAGGACCTCGCCTACCTTCTTGACCAGCGGTTGCAGTTGTCGCCCACCGCGAAGCCGGCGCCGAATTCACTGAACTTGCAGGAAAAGTGGATGTCGGCGGGTAGTGGCGCCACCAAGTTGTTTATCACTCCAGAAGGTGCTCTTTACCGCAAGATCGGTGGAAGGATCAACTGGCTGGCTGATTTCGGCCCCGGCTATTATCAGCAACCGGCTCGGCTGTACGCGGCGTCGCGCGATCAATTCAGTGCCAGCATAGCTGCCGACGGAACGATCACCGTTCACACCAAGCCTGGCTTTATCGGCCAGTTCTCGATTCAAGTCGCGGTCAGCGATGGATTGCACACGACGAGCCTGACAATCCCGTTCACGCAATCGGATTTCGTCAGCCCGAGCGCGCCGCGAGTGGTCGGCGCCAACGCGACCTCAAACACGACCGTGGTCGTCTCGTTCAGCAACCCAATGAACAACTCGGCGGTCAATCCGGCCAACTACAGCGTCGTTCAGTCGGGCGGGGGCGGGACGGCCCGCTTGAACATCACTGGCGCCCGGTTCCTTTCGAACGATCGGATGGCGGTCGAACTCACTACCCTTTCGCAAAGTGCGGAGCAGTATACGGTCGCCGTCGTCAACGTCCGGGATCTCGGGGGAACCGCCCTTGCGCCACCGTTCTGGCAGGGCGGGATTCTTGTCGACCCCACCCGGGCCACATTTATTGGCCAGGCGCCGTCCGAGACCGACCTGGTCGACACGGATGGAGACGGGCTTACGGATAACGTCGAACTGAATGGCTGGCCGGTCGTGATTAAGCTCCTCGGCACTCACAGCGTGACCCAGCCGAACGGGACCGTCGTCCAAGTCCAGAACGAAGTCACTCGATGGGTGACCAGCGATCCGCTTCTTGCTGATACGGACGCGGACGGACTCGGGGACGCGCAGGAATACAACACTGGGTTCGACCCGCGTCGGCCAGACACGGACGGTGACCAGCTCACCGACTACGTGGAGTGGAACGAGATCTTTTCCGATGCGACCAACCAGGACACCGACCAGGACGGGCTGGACGACTACCTGGAGACCAGCTTCCTGCACAGCTCGCCGGACTTCGCCGACACGGACGGGGACCAGATCGCCGACGGCGACGAACTGCTCGGCAACCGCAACATGCTGGTGTCCGATTTGCCTCGACCGGAAATCTCGGTCGGTGGCGTCAACCTGCAACTCGACGTGCGGTTCACCGAAACCCACGATCAAGAGCAGCGTGACTTGGAGACGCGGCAGATCTCGACAACCCTGACGAACAGCAGCAGCCTGTCCCACACCCGCGACGACACGGTGACCGTCGAGGCGCACCTGGATTTCGGCCACGAGTCGGAGGCGGGCGGCAAGGGGAACTTCATTGAGGCTGGTTTCTCCGGTGGCTACACCTATCAGTCCAGCGACACGTCGGCTTCAGAGTCCGAACTCGCTTACCAGAACTCGCTAAGCACCGACAAGGAAGTTACCCGCGGATTCAACGTCCAGCGCGAAGTCCAGGGGGCCACGATGCAAGTGGCGGTCAGCCTCCGGAACTTGAGCAACCTGGCCTATCGGGTTAAGAACCTGCAGGTGACGGCCTTCATCCAGGATCCGCTGGACCACTCCAAGCTGACCCCGGTGGCGACTCTTCTGCCGGACAGCGAGCCGGACGACGGGTTCACTCTTGGGCCGCTCGTGACCAACCGCGGGCCATTCATCTTCTCCAATACAACCATCGTCCCCGCCCTGGTCGAGGCCCTGATGGCCAACCCGACCGGGCTGATTTTCCGGATCAGCAACTACGACATCTTGGACGAACTCGACCGCAACTTCGCATTCACTAGCCAGCAAGTGGTCGAACGCACGTCTCAACTGGTGGTCGACTTCGGCGGCGCGAGCAGCCTGTTGAACCAACTTGGCGGCGGGAACCCCGACGACCAGCCGGGAGACGAAACGGAGGTCCATCGGATCTCCACCAGTCAGGGGCGGCCGATTACGGATACGAACGGCGACGGGAAGATCGATCTTCCGCCCCGCGAGCTCTTTGACGCATTTGGCCGGTCGCTCGGTATTGACTACAACGGCGACGGCGCGATCACCCCGGCCGACGACACTTATGTACCAGATCGATCGGCCATTTTTGATGCCGCCGCCAAGGAGGCCGGGATCACCTTGTTCCAAGCGCTCGGCAGCCTCGGGCTGACCCGCTACGATGAAGCGACCACGCCGACCGCCAACCTGACTCAGGATCAGATCCTGAACAGCTACTCGACGTTCATGGATGGCAGCCGGGAGCGCATTTACCGCATCCGGGGCGTGGGCAACGACTCCCTCAATCAGAAGTTCTGGGAGATTTTGACGCCCACCGGGATCGATTCGACGAGCAATCTGAGCGACTTGATCCTGAAGTCCAACTCTCCGGTCAGCCTGAACTTCGTTCAGGATCTGGATGGCGATGGGTTGACGTCGGACGTCGAGTTCTTCCTGCACACGTCCGACAGTCCCACGCCGGTCGGAACTGCCGCACCGACGTCGACGGACACTGCGATCGATCAAGTGACGTTTGCCGTCGACCCGAACCTTCCGACCGGGAATGCCGTGGCCGTCTCGGCCGACGGCGGCGGGCTGAAGGCGGGCGGCCACTACTACATCCACAACTTCGGCGGCGGTGTCTACAGCTTCTACTCGACGAATACGGATGCCATCGCCGGTGGCAGCGTCGGCCGAATCGACCTGACCGCCTCGGTCACGGCCGTCGTTGGCGTGCCAGCCGGACAGGACACCGACAAGGACGGGCTCGACGACCGGTTCGAGTCGCTGATCGGCTGGACCGTGACGACCCCGCAAAAGACCTACCCGGTGTTCTCGTCCCCCCGGCGGGCCGACTCGAACTTCGACGCCCCGAAGCCGGGGGATGATCCGCTCAACAAGTACAACGGATCGGACCTCTTCGAGGCCCCGGCCGGCTGGAATGACACCAACCATAACGGACTGCGCGACCGGTTCGAGGTCTTCCAGACCGGGCCGACTGACTACGTGCTCGACCCGATCCGGCTGGATACGGACGGCGACGGCATCAACGACGCGGCCGAGGTCATCGGCTTCAACATCACCCGGATCACCGACGGCTCGATTATCAACCGAAGCACCAACCCGCTCAATCCGGATACCGACGGCGACACGTTCTCCGACGGGTTCGAGAAGTCCGTCGGCCTCGATCCGACGGACGGGTCGGACGTCGACACGGATGGCGACGGTCTCCCCGATCCCGTGGAGACGACCGGTTGGCACGTGTTGACCCACGGCGTGAGTACCACCCCATACGCCGACGGAGCGCTGAGCGACAACGTCCGCACGTCCTCGAACGCTTCCGTCGACACCGACAACGACGGGCTGACCGATTTCGAGGAATTCTTCCTCGGCACGGACCCGAGTTCGGCCGACTCCGATGGGGATGGAATCAACGATATCCTCGAACTCAAGGGGTACACCCTGCCGCACGACGTTGGCGGGAATTCGCTGGGCGTCATTACAACGAACCCCCTCGATTCCGACACCGACAACGATGAGCGATCGGATGGAGCCGAAGCGGAGCTGGTCGACATTGAGCAGCAACGGTGGGTGGTGCGGGTTGTCGGCCAGGCCCCGCGGCAGGTGTTCAGCAATCCGCTCGTCGCTGACGCCGACTTCGACGGTCTGGTGGACGGCGAAGAGTACGCGAACCACATGACCGACCCGAACAACGGCAACACCGACGGCGACTCGCGGGACGACGGCCAGGAGTTGGCCGCGAATACTAACCCCCTCGTGGAGGATTTCCAGGTGACGGTGTACTTCACCAGCCTGGGCATCACCAGCGACGGCGATCCAGGCGGGGCGGGACCGGGCGATTTCGGATTCGACTGGGGCATCCGCCTGCCGGACAGCACCCAGCCGGCCGGGCTGAGCAACAACTTTACCTCCGTAGTCTCGGCGAACGCCACCCTAACCGGCACGTTTCAATCGACCCCATTCCCGGGGGGTGTAAGTGAAATAGAGGCCGCCCTGCCCGCCCTCGACTCCGGCGAAACCCAACAATCACTGCGAAACAATGGGCCCGACATTTACGGCATCAACATTAGTGACGGCGACACGCTCAAGTTGCCCGGGCTCATCTCCGACTCGCATAGATCGTACTCGTTCGGTATGACGAAGGACGACTTCTTCGCTGTCGAAGGGGTAGTGATCGAAATCGACAGCTATCCCGGCACGTACACGTCCGTCTACTTGGGCGGGCTCGAAGGGGCGAAGGCCAACGAGAATGGGGGAAACGACGCCATTCGGCCGGTCTTCCAGGGCAAGGACCTGCTGGCGGCGACGTCCCCGTTCCACGATCTGGTCTTCAACTTTGGGCCAACGGATAACATCACGTCCGGAGGGTCCGACACAATCGCGGGATCGATGTCGATGTTCTTCATCGTTAGCTAGCCGTGGTTTTGGCAGCGTCCTGAGACGTAATGCACATCGAGGAGCCGCGTGTGATTGCGACAAAACATCGCAATCACACTCGGCTCTTTGTCCAATTCCCGAGAAACCTGAGATTGCCCCGCAACCGCCTTTGCAATGAAACCTCTGGGACCAATGTGGCTGATGGGCGGAAATGTCTGGTTAAAAGGGGGAAGGCGGCCAAGGCGGCCAAGATGGCCAGCGTTTTCTCCATCCCCCTATGCGCGATAATGTCTATTTACGGAGCCGATCATTCTGAGGCTGCCGCGTCTCAGCGCACCCGTCGCTGGATGTCCGTCGCGGTCTTTGGATGCAACAGCGTGCCGCTCGAAGAACTCGTCGACGACTGTCTTGAGCCAGGGAACGCGCACCAGCGAGTGCGGGCAGTGATCGACGTACGCGAGTCGGTGGTAGGTCACGTCTTTGCACCCAACCTTATCGAGCGCCGCTACAAACCGGTCGGCCGATTCCACCGGGACCTGCTCGTCGGCGCCGCCATAGATGAGCAACATCGGGGCGGCGTTCTTGCTGATCTGAAACATCGGCGACGCCTTCTTGTAAAGAGCCGTTCGCCCGCCCTCCGGAAGGCCGCCCATGAATTTCGAAACCACGTGTTTCAATCGGTTCTGTTTGATCTGATAAAGGAGATCGACCGGGCCGCTATCGCTGACGACCGCTTGCACGGCACTCGATTGTTCTCCATAAGGACGATCGCTTTTGTTGCCCGTCTCCCGGCCGTTCAGGCCCAAGAGCAGAGCCAAATGTCCGCCGGCCGAGTTGCCGTAAGCGCCGATGTGGTCCGGATCGAGGTGATAGTCCTTCGCGTGCGCCCGCAGCCACCGCACCGCACACTGGCAATCCTCGAGCGCCGCCGGGTATGGCACTTCACCCGACATTCGGTAATTGATCGTCGCGGCAACAAAGCCCAGTTGCGCAAAGTCTTCGATATTGCCCGGCACGCCATGCTTGCGTGACGCAAAGCTCGACTTGTCCCCCTCGATCCACCCGCCGCCATGAATGACCACAATCCCAGGCCGCGGCTTGCCGCCGTTGTCTTTCGCAAAAGCCAAATCGAGCCGCCAAGCCTTGCTCGGCCCATCGCGGTAGGCGATGTCATGTTGAATAGTGATCGCCTGGGCGGTCGGCGGCGGGTCAGCGGCCGCGATGCCGGCAACGACGAAAAGAAATGCGAAGGTACAGAGGTTTTTGGGGGAACATGCGAGCATTGCGGGGACCTTGCTGGTTGAACGCCAAATTAGCGGAATCTGCGAGAATCCCTAATTTGCTCTGCCGTCAAGGGGGTGTGATGAGCGTCACGTTCGGGAAATAGGCGTGATAGCAGGCAACAGCTCGCGTTACCTGTGTCGCCGCATTGCGGAATTGCAATTCGGACCAGGCGAGCCAAACGGGGTCGGCCGTGGCAATATCCAACCGGACGTTGCTGTCGAAAAGATTCACTCCTCACCACGGGTGAGTGTCATGATGTTCGCCGTCGTTGCGCCGGAACGAGCCGCGCCACGGGCGCGCTGCAGCCACAATTCAATTGATGGGGGAGTTGCCCGCCTCAGCCGGAACGCTTCCAGCCAGTCCACGAGTTCTTCCAACTGCGCTGCGGGCAGCTTCTCAACGGCGTCTTCAATTTCTGCAACGGTCTTCATTGAGGTATTTTAGCATGGTGTCGCGAACGACAGCAAGACCCGACTTGACAGCCCGCTGCGGCTTGCCGCCGTTACCTTTCGCAAAAGCCAAATCCAGCCGCCAAGCCTTGCTCGGTCCATCGCGGTAAGCGATGTCATGCTGAATGGCGATCGGCTTGGTGGCCTGCGGCTGGTCGGCGGTGACGACGCTGGCAAAGGCGAAAAGAAGTGCGAGGGTGCAGAGGTTGTTGGGGATGTATGCGATCATCGCGGCGGCCTCGTTGGGTGACTTAGCAGCCTACGAATCGCGTGTCGTACGGACGCCCTGGGAGGTTGGCCGGAATTCAGCATGTCCCAGCATGGCCTCGTTTGCGGTCCCTCATGCTTCGACGCCCGCGAAGCCGTTAGCCATCCTGTTCGACGAGCGGGGTTGAATCAAGCTTGCCTAGCTCGACAATGACTGCCTTCGAGATCGTGTTGGGAAGTCTAATCTTCTTTAACTTGGTAAGCCCATATAGGGTTCTAACCCCTTTGTCGGTGATTTTGGTCGCGCTGAGGTTCAACTCCTCAAGGTCGCTGAGACGAGCCAAGCGCACGAGTCCAACGTCAGTTATCTGAGTGCCTGCCAAATTGAGCTTCCGAAGTTTCGATAATTCGGCGATCTGGTTGGTATTCGCGTCGTTGATCGGAAACCGATAAAGTTCCAACTCCGTCAGTTTCGTCATTGTGCCGAGGAAGTCCACTGGACCAGCTCTGGCGCGCACATTCGAACCCGAAACAGCGAGAACTCGAAGATTATTCAACGCGGCAAGCGATCGCAATCCGGCATGAGTAACTGCGGTTGGACAGCCGACGAACTCCAGTTCCTCAAGGTTGGTTAGTTGTGCGATCTCCTCCGCTACGTCGTCGTTGACCGCAAACCCCTCGACCCAAAGTGCTCGGAGGCGATTGACGTTCCCGAGGATCTTAATTCGTTCTAATGCATGGGAAGCTTGCTGTAGTTTCACGGACACCACATCGAAACGTAGAGTTCCGAGGCATCTTACCTGTTCGTCGAAATTGTCCTCGCTGAGAACGGCCCAGCGCCGTTTTCCGTACTGCAACTCTCCGCCCGCTTTCGTGAAGGCGGCCAGAGCGGCTGCATCGCGGTCATTCGCCTCCTTCTGGGCCGCAGTCTCGCGAATGGAGCGAATGGACTTTAGAATCTGGTCAGTTATCTTTCGGTCGTGAATACGGTAAACAGACGCGCTATAGGACTCACCGGCCACGGCGAAATGATGAAGAATTCTGTACGACTGATCGTCCGGCAATTGAGCGACGAATGTGTCCGGTTCATCAACTAGAAAGGTCGTAACCTTGTCAATGTCTATTAGCGATTTCCTAAAGAATGCGAGCGGTACTTTGAACCTGTCTTCTTTGATGGAGATCTCGACTCTAGAATCCCTGGATTGCTTCGACCATGCAGGATTTGAAACATCAATGGACCAAAATGCTTGCTTGTAATACTCGCTTATTTCCGCTGTCGCCGGCAAATCTATGACGACCCGAATACCAAACTCGCTCAAATCTCGCGTGACAATCTTATCGGGCTCAGCCTTTGGAGCCGGCAAGTCCACAGCGGGCGGATTTGCCTGGTTGTCCGCTGTCGGTCGGGGAGCGTCGTCTGGCGGTTGACAACCAATGAACAAAACCAACAACGCGCTGGAAATAGCGGCGAGTTTGAGCATCGTTGTTCTCGTCAACGTTGAGTCAATCGCAGATTCGACAATCATCGCGGTGCCATGAGAGTATACTCGACGACCGATCTCGCCACCGTAAGAAAGCACAGCAACAGGAAACAAAACGGGGCATTCTGAATTCGGGCGATGATCCATCGACGGCACCCCTCCACCGCAAGTGCCAAAAATGACTCCCGGCTACACAGGCCCGAGGCAGCAACCACGAGCCCAGCCCCCGATCTGCCGCCGGAACTTGACTCGGAACTCGCTGCCGAGGCCGCACAACTTCGGTTGCCACTGAATCACGGCACGATATCCACGATCGCGCTTGCATCGCCGAGAGTAATGGCCTGTGCGGCGAGGGTCGCCTCGCCATCAAGTTCGCCCGGCCCCGCCGTTGGCGTGCCCGCTCTTCGAGCCTGGGCCCAGAATTCGGCGGCCTGGCGAATCGCGGCGGTTGCCAGCGGTAGATATTCGAGTTGGCCGCCGAGCCAATCCAGATGCGCGATCCCCGTTGCGCTCGCGCGGAGGAGCAACTCGCGGCGAATTTCATAGTCGGAGATTTCGGGCAGGATCACGCGCCAGCCGGCGGCCTGGAGATTGGCGACCCAACGTCGGCATTTCACGACGTGTGGCGGATTAGGGGGATGAGTCAAGATGCCGAGTGGTCCAGAGTCCAAAAGAACGGTCGCCATTACCAGTCGGTCCCCTCGCGTTCGGGTGGATATAGCAGACGCTCACCGGCCTGGCGGCGAGTCTCGTTCAACGCCTCCAACAAGTCATATCCATCGGCCGGTTCGTGTTTGGCTGCCTCATCGGCCGCGGCAATCCATTCGTCAAACGTCTTCGCACTCCGGATTCGCTGTCGCACATCGTCCGAAGTACCCGGGCCGGCCGGCAAGTCAACCGTGAAGTCGACTCGATCTCCGTCCTTGAGGGGCAACGGCTTCGTCGGCCGAAGCACGCCATTATCGTAAATCGCTGTGACATGCGTGGTCATTTCTCGCCCTCCACTCGTTCCGATTGTACCAAATGGACTTGTCGCCTGGCGGCCGTCGTTCAACCTGCAGGCCCGAGGCAGCAACCCAGACCTAGTCCCTCGACCTTCCGCCCGACCATGAGTCGGAACTCACTGCCGCGGCCGCGCAACGTCGATTGCCGCTTGCGGAATACGCAGTTCGCCTAGGAATGGGGGCACGATGTCGAAGACGTGATCGTGGCGACAAGTCAGTTCCCGTTCGGCGGTGGCGGCGCGAGGGGATGTCCCGGCCCGGGTTCAAACTGCCAAACCGTCACCATCGGAATGCGGTCGTGAACTGTGTAATGAACGATCAGCCGTTCGCGAACCAGGCGATATAAGTGCGACGAAAGGCCTTGCAACTGACGGAGCGGATCACCTGCGCCTCGCGGGTCGTCTCTCAGAGCGGCCAGAATATCTCGTACTGTGTCGCGGAATGAAATCCCGATTCCCCGGGCGGCTGCCCATCGTAGCAAGTCGCGGATGTGTTCGCGCAAATTGTCGCTCATCCCGACTTCGAATGGCGGAGCCGGGTCGGGGATCATTTCGCACCGTTGTGAAGCATCTCGTCAAGTTCGCGCATGACCTGCTCTGCCGGGACTAAGATGCTTCATCTGCTCGGCCATCTCCGCCTCGCTCGGCAGGTCGACCGGTGGCAAGAATTCCGACAGGTATTTCATGTACTCGGCCCGCTGCGCTCGCGTCTCGGCGAGTTGTTTCCGCAGCCGGTCGTTCTCGGCCCGAAGTTCCTCCATCTGGCCGCGCAGGTCTGTGTCATGGTTCGGCATGGAATCATCCCAAGTACGTTGAACGCTAGAATTTTAGCTACTATTCCCGCGGATGAAAAGCCGACAGCAATCGCAAGCTGGATGAAGCCGCCTCGTTCAAGGCTTCACAGGCCCGACGCAGCAACCACGAGCCCGGCCTCGACCTGCCGCCCGAGCATGGATGAGAACTCGCTCTCCGCCGACGCCAATCGCTCACTCCAGTCGATCCCGAGCGAAGCCGAATTTGCCGCGGGGCGGTTCCGGCGGCGGGGTCATGAGTTCGCGAATCGCGTCGAAGACTACCTTGAACTGCGCGTCGTATTTCTTTTCGAGCGCTTCGAGTTTGCGGGCGAGATCGACATGGGTGGCAAGTATCTGCCGCATGCGTACAAACGCCCGCATGATTTCGATATTAACAAGAACAGCACGTTTGCTGCGGAGCACGCTGGAGAGCATCGACACGCCTTGCTCGGTGAAGGCATAGGGCTGAAAGCGCACGTTGCGTTTGGATGCGGTCACAATTTGTGACCGCATCGATTCGGCCTCCTCCAACGTCAGTCGGAACATGAAATCGTCCGGGAAGCGTGCGAGATTTCTCCGGACGGCCTGGTTCAGCGCCTTGGTCGTCACGCCGTAGAGCTTGGCAAGGTCCCGATCGAGCAACACCTTCTGCCCCCGAATGAGCAGAATGGCTCGCTCGATTCGTTCAGCTGGAATCAATGCCCGGGTCGGTTCCATCTGGAAATTAATAGGAATTTCGGTTTCGGCCGCATCGGGCATTTGGTGAAAGCAAGCCGCAACGTTCCGCCTTCCGCACCCGTCCGCAACAACGCCCAGAGAATTCTCGGATACAGCAGGCTTCCGGACTCCCAATCAATTGCCCATCTCCTTAACCGATACTTTGTCGAAAGCTGGGCCGCATGCCACTGGGAGTTCTGTTGTGCTCGTGAATTCCAGAGTAGTTTGTGCTGCGACCGCCGTGAATTCCCAGGTATGGGTGCTCCAGCCCATTTCCTCGTAGCTCCGCCCAGTCGTGTCGAAGGAAAACTCGGCACGGCTTTCGGCCGCGGTCACGATCAAGGTCTTGATGGCCGGCTCGCCGCCGCCGCAGAAGTTTCCCGCCAGGCTGAATGTGAGCCGATATTTTCGGCCCGGCTGGGTGCGGAAGGTCTGCGCGATCGCGCCCGGTTCGTTGCCATTCAGATCGATGCTTCGCCGGCCGTCCGCATGCTGCCAATAGGGACCGATGTAATCGACGCTGCCACGGGTCACGGTCCAGCCAGGAATTGCCGTTGAACCGGCCTCCATTGGCGTGAACCCCGGACCGTCCAAGTCGGGTTCCGGTCCGTCTTCGAAGCTGCCGTTCGTCAGTAGCTCGGCACCGAGGTTGGCATTGCCCGCGACACCCTTGGCACCGCCGGTCGGCCCATTCGTTCCCGCGGCCAGATCTCGATCGCGATGCGAGTTATGCCGGATGACGACGATGACCGCGACGGCGAGGAACGCAGCCATGCCCAGCCCGAGCAGAACGATCAGCCAAATGGTGCGACCGGAGTTCTTCTTGCGCTTGCTCTTCTTCCGGCTTTTCGAGCGCGAGCTTGAGCGGTCGTCGTCGAATTCGGGCGGGCGGATTGGCATGAGGAGTCCATGGAAGTGTGTCAGACGAACGCCTAGCCAAGTATGGCGACCGGCGATATTCAGTTCAAGCCCTGACAACATTTGCAGCGGGCTCGACAAGCCCGATTCCAATCACATTTGACGCACCCTTTGCAGCCACTTCCCAATCGCAATCGCCACGATCGTGAATACCGAAATAATGATGAACAGCGTTAGCCCCAGGTTGAGTGGGCTGAGCTGGCGCTCCCAGGTCATGATGGAACCGGCGGTCAGGGTCGTGGACATGACGAACAACATTGGCGGGATCGTCACGAATGCGTACCTGCCGCGGCCCGAGTTGATGAGCCAGGTGGTCACGAGCGTCAACGCCAGGACCGCGAGCAGTTGATTGGCGATGCCGAACATGGGCCAGATGGTGCGGATTTCGCCGCTCCAGACGAGGCTGGCCCAGCCGACGGTGACGAGCGCGGTCGCGAGGATTGCGCCCGGCCACCAGTTGGGGCGCGCAAACGGCGCATACACTTTGCCGAGCGTTTCCTGGAACAGATAGCGGGCGATGCGCGTGCCCGCGTCAATGGTGGTCAGTATGAACAGCGCCTCGAACATGATCGCGAAGTGGTACCAGTATTTCATGAGTCCATGAAGTTGCTGGTCCGCCCAGCCGAACGCCTGCGTGAGGATCATGGCCATGCTGACGGCGAGCGTAACGGCCCCCCCAGTCCGGCCACGCAGCGATTCGCCGCCGACCGTTTCTTCTACCTCGGCCAAATCGAGTTGATGGACTTCGCGAACGCCGACAACATTGATCTTCTCCTTGGCCGCGGGCGTCGCGCCAATCTCGGCGTACATCTTGTCGAGTTGTTGTTGGTACTCTGGCACCTTTTCGACATCGACGTTGATCGTGTAGTACAACTCGGGCGGCATCGCGGCGGCGGCGATCAAGGCGACGACGCCGACCAGCCCTTCGGTCAGCATGGCGCCATAGCCGATCGGGCGAATGTCGCTTTCCTTGTCGATCATCTTCGGCGTCGTGCCCGACGAGACGAGCGAATGGAAGCCGGAGATCGCCCCACACATCACGCAGATGAACACAAAGGGGAAGACGCCCCCCTTGAACGTTGGTCCGCCCGATTGGAATGTCTCGTTGAACGCCGGATGCTGTAGCGTCGGGTTTGCGAGTATCACACCGAGCACGAGCAAGGCGAGCGTGCCGACCTTCATGAAGCTCGACAAGTAATCGCGCGGCGTGAGCAATAGCCAAACTGGCAGGACGGCGGCGATGAAGCCGTAGACTGCGAGCGCGATAATCGTCTGATGCTGGCTGAGATTGAAGTACTGTTCGAGCGATGAGTGCGGAATCGACGCGCCGAGCACGACGGCTCCAAGGGTCAACGTGCCGCCGATGATGGACGCCTCGATGACATGCCCCTTGCGAATGCGATACATCCACAGGCCGACGAAGAGGGCGATCGGAATTGTGCAAGCGATCGTGAAAGTGCCCCAACTGCTGCCGGGGATGACTTGCACGGTTCCCTTGGGCAGCACATATTCGGTCTGTCCAATGGGACCGTGTGATGGGGCTGCCGCGGAAGTCCGAACGCGGAATGATTCAGGTCGGCGGCTTACACCGGTGGCGTTTGGGTAGCGCACGGTGCAATTCGCGGGAAAGACAATGTCGGTCATCGCGTCCGAAACTGGAATCGTCTCCGCTGTTGTTCCCGCGGGCGTGGTGACGATCGTACCCGCGGGTAGCTTTGCTTGTTCGCCGCCGAGGGCTTTGACAACAACAAATGCCAACCCACCGAGCGCGACGACGACGATCACCAGAATCGCTAGCGAAGCAATGATCGACGCCTGCTTGCCCAACTCCGCTTTGGCGATCTCCGCGAGCGATTTGCCGCCCCGCCGGACCGACGCGGCCATCGTGAGCATGTCCTGCACCGCCCCCGCCAGGCATACGCCGATCACGAGCCAGAGTAAGCCCGGTGCATAGCCATACTGCATCGCCAACACGGGGCCGATTAGCGGGCCAGCGCCGGAGATCGCGGCAAAATGATGGCCGAACAGTACCCAGCGATTGGTCGGATGATAGTTTTGCCCGTCGTCGAACTGGTGGGCTGGCGTCACTCGGCGGTTGTCGAGCACCGCGACTTTGAGCGCGAGGAACTTGCTGTAGTAGCGATACGCAATCGCCAATATGCAGAGAACGCCCAGCATGACCGGCATGGCTCGGAGCAAGTGCTGCTCGTTCCCAGTCAGAGGATGAATGCGCGTTTCGAAAAACGAGTTTGCGAGAGGTAAGGGGAGCATGTCGCGATTTTATCGCGCTCGCCGGTCCGAAGGAACGGGGCTGTCACTGGAGGCCGAAATGGTCGGGATCGCCAAAGTTGCCATAATGAAAACGATTCAGAAATGCAAAACCTGCAATTCCATGGAAAC
The DNA here is from genome assembly GCA_963773845.1 of uncultured Gemmataceae bacterium. Lineage (GTDB taxonomy): Bacteria > Planctomycetota > Planctomycetia > Gemmatales > Gemmataceae > SIAJ01. The sequence goes on along the minus strand of CAVZCU010000001.1, from coordinate 64,635 downwards.
CATGGCGGATGTGCGATACACCCGCCACAGGCACTGAATCGACAAACCTCAAGGACGGAATTCGAACTTCCACAAGATACACCGGGTAATTTCCCGAATACGCTCCACTGACTTGAACTTCGCCGATCAATTTTCCCGCCGCCAACAGACAGTCTTTTTTAGTTAGGACCAATTCGAACGCAGATTGCCGGGTGCCCGCACCGGTATCGGCAATCAGCCGCCGGAGCAATGGCCGTCCCCGAGCGGGCAGCCTGACTTCGATGCAAGGCCGGTCAAATCGCAACGGCCATATGACGGGCGGCATGGGGATGGCCTTTAGACTTCTTCCACTACTGAATAATCTCGACTCGCCTCGACACCGTAGCACTTGGCCGGGTCAGGCTCAATCTCTCTGAGTCGCAAGTCGACCTCGCGCCAGCTATCTGCAACGACGACGACCTTGCCATTCGCAATGCCAACGAATTTGTTGGCATAAGGCGAATTTGGATCGCTCCGCGCCTCTCGGTTGATCTGCTTCGCCAACTGTTCATTGGCTTTTGAAATTGATGCCTCGTACACCACGATCGCTCTCCCGAAGTTTCTTTTCCATTTCCCATCTTACACGACTTAATCGCCTGCTAGCCTTCCTTGCCGAATTCGCGTTCAAACCGTTCGCGCAGCCCGGCGGCCTTTTTCTTGTCAATCACCGCCTTGACGCGATCCTTGACCGCTGGGTTATGCCGGTGGATCGCCAGGGCCGCGAGCGCCGACATCGCGGTCGCGGGGCTTCCTTCGGTAAGCACATCCAAGAGAAAATCGATCGCCGCCGGCAGCCGCGTGATGGCGATGGCCAAAAGCAAGACGCTTTCGAGAGATCGGCCCATTGCCTTGGGCCGGTGCTTCTTGAGAAGTTCGAGTGCCTCGGGCCGCCGCGATTCGGCGAGTGCCAGTGCCGCCCCCTCGGCGATTTCCTCGTCGGATGATTGCAAGAATTGGCCCACGAACGGAATCGACTCCTTCGGGTCGGCAGCCATAAGAGCATTCAAGCATTCGCCGATGACCTCGGGTTCCGCGTCGCCAGTTCGCACCTTAAACCGCAAGAGCGGAATGGCTGCGAATTGCCCACACGCTCCCAGCGCTTTCGCCGCCGACGCTCGAGCGACTTTTTCCACATCGGTCAGCAATTGGGCGAGCAAGATCAACAAATCGCGGGGAGCCAAACGAACCAAGGCGAACGCCGCGATCGCCCGCAACGGCGCCGCGGTATCTTCCGGCTTTCCCCATGCCGGTTCGGCTTGCACAAACGCAATCGCCGTGCGAAATAAATCCTCGGCGTCGTATTCGATCTTGTGCAAGGTTTCGACAATTGCAATCTTCGCTCGACAGATCTTGTCGCTTTCAACCGGATCAATCGCAAAGCGATGAAACGCCTCAACCAAGTTCGGGGCCAGTTCGATGAGCCCGCGTTCACCAACAATCTCCGCCGCTGCGGCGACGACGAAGTTGGACTTGTCGCCCAGCGCATCGCGAAGTTTCACTAAATGCGCGGCACTCGCCGGCTCACTCCCGATTGCTCGCAAGCGATTGAGCTTCGCGTCGATCGAACGCGCCTTGGCCATTCGGGAGATTACTCGCAAGAAGCAGTTCGGTTGCGCCGGTATAGTGGCGCTATTTCGCCTTCCTCTTCGCAAATCCCATGAATTCGCGATTTGCGAAGCGGGTCGAAGTCGGCATCGACGGACGACTGATTTCACACCACGTTCACCGTCGCGGTTTCATTGGCCACGCTGAATGCCCTCGACAATCCGCCCACCCCGAGCCTTGCCAACTGACCGACGGTCCCAGTCGTTTGGTCCCAGGCGTGATAGCTGATCGTCGCTTGGCCCGTGAAACCGGCTTGGGGAACAAAGCGAATCCTGTCGGTATCTCGCAAGAGCAGTCCGCGCAACGGCGACACGCCGGCAATCGGTTGCCAGGTTGCGCCGTCGTCCATCGAGTATTGCCATGTGCCGTTTGTGGTCCCTGTGAGAGCGGTGATAGCAATTCCACCCAGCGCACCCGCGTCCGGATCGGAAACGGATGTCCCGAGCAATTCCGCGATCGTATCGCCCGATGGATTTTGGTCCCCCATGCTGACGTCCGGCAACGACCTATGGCCCGATGCGTGGATCGCCGGAGCATCATTCACCGCAACAACAGTCACTGTTCGCGTCGCGGCCGCACTCGGGAGAAGTCCGTCCGTCACCGTAAATGAAATGGTTCGCAGATCGGTGGATGGTGCGTTGGACATGTTCGAGTATTTGACGGAGCGAAGTACTTTGGCATACGTCGTCAGCGTCGCCGTGCCCGAAAGATCCAGAACGCCGGAGCCGGCGTCGTATGTTCCAGTGATCCCCGGGGTCAGCTTCACCGAGAGCACATCTTCACCGGCGGCAAAGTTGCCGGTGATGGCGACTCGTGCGCCCCCGGCCAAAGTATTATCCAGGTCGGTGATTTTAACTCTCGGTGCCACAGTCACGGCCGGCGCGTTTTCTTTGTAAGTAAGAGTCGGACCGGACACCACGATCGCTGGGGGCGTATTGATGGCGACCACGTCGATCTGGCGATACGCCGGATCGCCGGCTCCCAGCGCATCAAATGCCGTGAAGGACAGCGTCCGGATACCCGCCACCGGGTCGGGGCTGGCGTTCTTGTAGATCACTTCGCGGAGAATAGCTTCCGGATTCAAGGTCAACGGTTTGCCGGTCAGTGTCAGCGTTCCGGACGCCCGATTGAACGAGCCTCGCAGCCCCTTGATCGGCGTGAATAGCAAAAAGTCTCGCCCCTTCACGTACCCCGAGGTGATCTTGACCTGAACTTTCTTGATGCCGCCGTTGTTCGGCGAAACGCGAAGTGCGCCATCGACTGTCACCGGGGCGTCGCCCTCGGTGAACGTCATAATCCCCGGCGAGGTGACGATTTCCAGTCGGTCGGACACGTCGTTGTTGACCATCACGTCGACCGATGCGAAATCGCTGCCGCCGCGACCGTCGCTGATCGCATAAACGAAGGAATCCTGACCCGCGAAATTGGCGCTTGGACTGTACGTGAGTGACTTGCCGTCGGCGGCGATGGTGACCGTTCCGTGTTGGCCCTGCGTGACGGTTGTGATCGTCAGTGAATCTCCAGAGTCCGGATCCGTGTCGTTCAGCAAAGCATCGATCGTTTGCGCGCCGCCGTCTTCCGTGAGCGTTGCTTGGTCATTCAGCGCGTCCGGCGGATTGTTCACGGAGCCAGTCTGCTGCACGCTGACGACTACGCTCGCGGTCGCAGTGCCCCCGTTTCCGTCCGAGATTGTGTACGTGAAACTGTCCGGGCCGACGTAGCCGTTGTTCGGGGTGTACGTCAGTCCGGTTCCGCTGCCGGAAATTGCCGCCGTGCCGTGATGGCCCTGCGTCACCTGCGTGACGGAAACCGTCTGGCCGAAATCGGGATCGGAGTCGTTGGCAAGCACGTCGATTTCATTCGCGCCGGAATCCTGATCAACGGTCGCCTCGTCGTCGCCGGCTTGCGGCGAATTGTTGACCAGATCGACAGTCATGTTAACCGTCGCATCAACAGAGCCAAATGCATCGTGGGCTGTGTATGTAAAGCTGTCCGGCCCATTGAAGAATGGGTCCGGCGTGTACTGAACCGATTTATTGTCCACGGAAATCGTGACCGTGCCATGGCTCGGCTGCGTCACTGCGGAAACGGTGAGCAGACTTGGCTCAACGGCAATATCGTTGCTCAGAACATCGAGCGTCGTCGCCGATGAATTCTCGGGAACGTTGAACGAGTCGTCCTGCGGTTGCGGCGGCCCTTCGTCCATAATGCTGACCGTCGCGGTCGACGACCCGTTGGGGTCCGCTGCCGTGTACGTAAACGCGTCCGGGCCAATGTAATTGGAACTCGGGGTATATTGAACCGACTTGCCATCCACGGCGATGGTCACGGAACCGTGGGTCGGTTGAGTTACGTCCGTCACTGCAAGAAGGCTCGGATCGTCCGCGGTGTCGTTGGCGAGAACATCGAGTGTCGTTGCCGAAGCGTTCTCGGGTACGTTGAAAGAATCGTCGTTGGCCGTGGGTGGCGAGCTGGTGATCCGTCCCTCGTAAATGTAGGCATTGCCGGTCGACGATGCACCGACCGCCAGCCTGGCTCCGTCGGCCGCGACGGCACTGCCAAACTTGCTGGTGCCGCTGGCGACGGGATTGAGAAGCGTGGCCAGCTTGACGCCCGAGGGAGCATCGTAAATGAACCCCGCCCCGGTACCAGTGCCCTCGTGGGCATCTTGAGGCGCGCCGACGATGACCGTATCCCCGGAAACTGCTACCGCGGCGCCATAGCGATCATTCGCGGTCGGCGTCGGCGAAGTCAACGTTTGCACGAGATCGCCGGTGGCAGCATCGAAAACATATGCGCTCCCGGCGTCAGCCGTGCTGCCCGCGTCGCCGTTGTAGGCGCCGACCACCAGATTCGTTCCACTCAAACCAACTGAACAGCCAAAGAAGTCGAGCGGGTGCGGCGTGGGATTGTAAATGCTGCGTTCATAGGTCAGAGTTGCTTCGTCGTAGAGATGAACGCCGCCCGAGCTGTCCTTCGGACCGGGCGAGACTTCATCTGTTGCGGCGCCGATCGCAACGCGTCCGCAGCCCACCGCGATCGAGAAGCCGAAATCATCGCCGCCCTCGGGCTCTGGCGCGACGAGTTGACCAAGCGGGCTCCCGTCGCTCGTACTGAATTTGTAAACGGCGCCCGCATAGAGAGCCGTCGTGTCTTCCAGGTAAGCGCCCACAAGTGCGACGCCCCCGCTCGTGAGGCCGACCGAGCAGCCGTACCATTCGAAATAACTCGGATTGATCAACTCCGGAGTGGGATTGTGCAGAGTCCAGAGCAAATCGCCCGTACTGGCCTGGAAGAGGTAGGCGCCACCGATGTGCGCCCCGTCCGAGTTGTCGGTCGGGGCGCCGACAAGCACCAGGTCCCCCGATACTGCCACCGCGTATCCGAACTCATCGCCCGATTGCGGATCGGGATTGGGAATGGTGCGCACGAAATCGCCTGTATTGGCATCGTAGAGATGCACGGCGCCGGCATTGCTCACCGAATCGACGGTATCGCCGATCGATCCGACGGCGACATAATCGCTGCTGATCGCAACCGACCAGCCAAACGAGCCCGTTCCGCCTGGCGGAGTCAACGTGTGAAGCAAATCGCCCACAGTCGGGACGACGCGGTCCTCAAGCGGCTGAATTTGCAGACGACGAACGCGGCGCGATCGCTTGCAGCCGGGTTGGCGGCAGAGGTTGAAAATCTTGGTCATGGTTCCGGATCGTCGAGTCAGAAAGAGGGAGAAATCATCCCGAGTGATTATTACTCATGCGGAAGATATTGACTAGATAAAAGTGGCTACAGGCGATGCGTTCCGCGAGCGAATTCATATCATCCAGGCCCAATGTACTACCACGCGAAAGATTCAAACGTGTCAAGTCCCGTTCGCCCTTCCGATTGATGGCTTCGATGCGGCCAAATCTCCTCGTTCGACCTCAAAGCATCATGCCAATTCGCGCTAACTCCGACCGACTTCTGAGACTCATTTAGTCACGATCGCACGTTTCGAATGCAGAATACTCTGGCAATTCGCGCGCGGCTCGGGCGGGTTCCGGGCACGATTTCCTATCGATCCCGAGAACGAAACTCTACGAATACCGCGCATCCGCTTCGCGAATGCGCGTCGATCGTGTTGTCCCTGGCTGGGCGGAAGCGACCACTCCCCCACGACGAACGGGCCAATTCGCCCACTCGGAGCCAGCTTCGGATGCGGATGTCCGTCGGCTTTTTGACTTGTCCGGTGGCGCATTGTGCTTGTTCGCGCACTCCGCCGCATTCCGGCATTGCGTTTGCGAAGCAGGGGCGCCGCTGCCGATCCGACCACACTCGATGAACGAGACAAGCAATGCTATTCCCCATAGTCAAGGCAAAACCACTCAACCCGCGACGAATTCGTGCTCGGCGCAAACGCCCCTTGGCATTCGAGCCACTCGAACAACGCATTGAACCGGCGCCGGTGTTTTGGGTCGGCGCTTCCGGAGATTGGAGCGCGCCAACCAACTGGAGCACGGGCCTGGTGCCCGGCCCGGGCGATGAAGTTGTCATCGATGCCAATGCAGGTCTCACCATCTCGATTACATCGCCGCAGAGCGTCGATTCGATCGCGATGACTGGAAACGATCATCTCGCCATCGCTGGCGGCTCGCTTACGCTCACGCAAGCTTCCGACATCAACGATCTGCAGATGAGCGCGGGGACTTTTACCTCAAGCCTCCTGTCCACGCTGACTGGAACGTGCAGCCTCAGCGGCGATGCAACCTGGCAGGGGCTGTTTCGCAACGACGCAACGCTGACCATGACGGACGACCCGAACCTCACGGATGTAACGCTCAATAACACCGGCACCGTTCTGGAAGCCGGCGCACGCCTCGACCTATCTGGAAATGTAACGATCAACAACACCCTCGGCAGCGTGTTCGACATCACGGGCGCCGGTGACTTCGGTTTCTTGAACAATCTCGGCGTCGGCACCGTCCTTTTCCACAACTCCGGCACCCTTCGACGGAGCGGTACGGGCACGGCTCGATTTGACGGCGTGCCAATCCAGAATGATGCCGGAGCCTCGATCTCGATCACTGCCGGCACTCTGCTCGTCAATACGAGCGGAACTTTTACGGCCGGGCCCCTCTCGATCTCGCCGGGGGCCGCCCTTCGCTTCGACGCTGGGACTGACCTGGCTTTGAGCGGTTCCTACTCGAGCACCGGGACGGGCCATGTTGACTTTGCCGGCGGCACACTGTCCCTCGGGGGGTCGCCGGTCACCTTCAACTTCCCGGCCGGGGTCTTCACGATCTCCGGCGGTGTTGCGACGATTCAAAACGGGACTCTCAATAATACAGGCGCGATTCGCGTTGCGGATGGCAGCGACCCGGACCTCGTCAACATGACGCTCAATAACAGCGGCACAATCACGGATGGCGGGCGGGTCGATTTCGGCGGCGACACGACGCTAAACAATTTGTCGGGGGGAACATTCGACATCAGCTTCGCCGGCGACTTCAGTTTTCTCAACAACCTTGCCGGCCTGAACAACTCGTTCCACAATGCCGGCACCTTGAAGCGCAGCGCCACGGGAATTGCACAATTCAATGGCATCCCGTTTCAAAATGATGCGGGCGCCGCAATCACCATCACGGCCGGTACATTGCTCTTGAACTCGAGTGGCTCGCTGGCGGCTGGGCCTCTCTCCATCGCGACCGGCGCCGCCCTGCGCTTCGACGCCGGGACGAACCTCACGCTCAGCGGCGATTTTGCAAGCACCGGGGCAGGGCATATCGACTTGACCGGGGGCACGTTCGACCTCGGCTTTGGAACCGTTGGCTTCAACTTCCCCGCCGGCGTCCTCACGATTTCCGGCGGGTCCACAACTTTTCAGAATGGAACGCTCAATAACTCCGGAACGGTCCGGATCGCGGACCTCAGCGACCCGAATTTCGTCAACATGACGCTGAACAATAGCGGCACAATCACCGACGGAGGGCAAATCGACTTCGGCGGTGATACGACGCTGAATAATCAATCGGGCGGCACGGTGGATGTGAACTCTGCCGGCGACCACGCATTCGCGAGCATCCTGGCGGGCACGAACAACCTGTTCCGCAATGCCGGCACGTTGACGCGGAGCGGTCCGGGAACCGCCCGAACCAATGGGGTCCCGTTCCAGAACGATCTCGGCGCCGCGATTACGATTACGGCCGGCACGCTCTTGCTCAATTCCGCGGGTTCGCTCGCAGCCGGCCCGCTGTCGATCGCGACCGGCGCCGCTCTGCGCTTCGACGCCGGGACTAACCTCACGCTCAATGGCAACTTCACAAGCGCCGGGGCGGGACACGTCGACTTCGCCGTCGGCACACTCGACCTGGGCGCCGGAACGGTCGGCATCAACTTCCCGGCCGGTGTCTTCACCATGTCCGGCGCAACAACCACGATGCAGAATGGCACGCTGAATAATACCGGGACCATTCGCATCGCGGACCTCAGCGACCCGGATCTCATCAACGTGACATTAAATAATACTGGGACCATTACCGACGGCGGACGGGTCGATTTCGGCGGAGACGTCACCCTTAACAACCAATCCGGCGGCACATTCGAGGTCAGCCTCGCCGGCGACCACGCCTTCGTGAACCTCCTGGGTGGAACCAACAACGCATTCCACAATGCGGGGACTCTGCTGCGAACCAATAGCGGCAGTGCTCGCTTGGATGGCGTGTCACTCGACAATACCGGAACGGTCGATGTCCAGGCTGGATCATTTGTTCTCAACGCCCCCGTCACTCAGATTTCCGGAACGACACTGACGGGCGGGACGTGGGACGTGCACTCCGGCGCCGGCGTCACATTCCCAGGCGTCGCCACGCTCGCGACCAATTCGGCCAACGTCACGCTACGTGGTACGGCGATCGCGCCGGCGTTCGACGGCCTCGGGGCGAATACTGGATCGCTCACGCTGCTCGAAGGCCGCGACCTGACGACTCCTGCGGATTTCACCAACTCGGGGACGCTGGCACTCGGCCCGGCGTCGCTGCTCACCGTCAACGGCACGTTTACACAGACGGCGGCCGGGACGACTGAATTCCAACTTGGGGGCGCGCCCGCAAGCGGTCAGTTCGGCCAAGTCATTGCGACGGGGGCAGCGCTTGACGGGACGGCTGGGTTCTCGATCATCAGCGGCTACACGCCGACCAATGGCGACGCCTTCACACTGATGACCTTCCCATCGCATACCGGAACGTTCGCGACGTTCACCGGCGTGGTGCCAGCGACCGGCGTCTTCCTGACTCCGGTCACCGAAGGCACGTCGTTCGGCGTCAACATCCTGGTCGACAGTACGGCACCGACCAGTTCCGTCACCGCGTTCCCCTTCGCCACGACCAACCGGCCAGACTTCCATGTCAACTGGAGTGGATCGGACAATGCGGGCGGAGCCGGACTCGCGACATACGACGTGTTCGTGTCCGACAACAGCGGCCCATTCGCGCCGTTCCTCACCGGGACCACCGCGACGACTGCGGTTTTCACCGGCCAACTCAATCACACCTATGACTTCTACACTCGGGCGGCGGACCTCGTCGGAAACATCGAAGCTGCTCCCGTAACGCCCGATGCGACCATTGCCGTCTCGCGCACTCTCATTCCAGTCGTGAAGTCACATACGTTCACGGATACCGATGGCGATACGTATACCGTCAAGCTCGCAGGTCCGGGCACGTTGAACGCCGTGCAACTCGATCCAGCCGGAACTGACCAGGGGCCGCTCGATTACCTGCTTGCAGACGGAACCACGACGAAGAGTTTCATCACCGTGTCGGTGAAGAAGAACAAAGTTAGTGGTGACGGCATCGTGACGATTGGGGACGTGATCGGCACGGGCGCTCTTGGGGCGTTCACGGCGACCGCATCGAACCTGGTGATGAACGGTCTCGATTTCGCCGGCGCAATCCGGTCGATCAAGGTGCGGGACATTCTGACCGCCGATTCGGAACTGGCGAGCCCGGCGATCAAGGTCGGTGGTGTATCCACGGACAAGCTCACCATCTCTGCTGGCCAAATTCACAATAGCACGTTGATTCAGACTCCGGGCGTTATTAGCAGCCTGACGGCTACCGCGATCGACACGGCAACAGTTGTCGCCGCCGGCATGGGTCGGCTCACGACGACTTCCGGCGGGATGGACGTGAACCTCCAAGTATCCGGCGCTGTCGGACCGATTAATGCCAAGGTTCTCGCCGCCGGTGTCTGGAACGCGGCCTCCTTCGGGCCAGTCAAAGTCAGCGGTCCGCTCACATCAACAATCACGACCAGCGGCCCGATCGGAAATATCATCGTCAATGGAGGCGGGGTTACGGGTTCACTCACCGCCGACCACTTTGGGGCGATCTCAATGACTGGGGGGAACTTCACGGGTCAAATTACGTCAACGACACCGGCTGCAGCGCTCGGCAAGGCCGCAGCGCTCTCCTCGCTGACGGTTTCAGGCGGTGACTTCACGGGCAACGTTCGCCTTCTGGGGCGTGCCGGCCCGATCGCCGTGAAAGCCAGCCGACTCGGTGTCGGCGGCAACTTCATCGGTGCGACGATCAACGCCAGTGCGATTGGCAATATCAGTGTTGGCAAGAACTTTGTCGACACAATTGTCCTTGCCGGAGCGGACCTCGGCGCCGATCACGAGTTCGGCGGCGGTGACGACAACTTTGCGGCCGGCACGATCGGCGTTGTGAAGATTGGCGGCAACGTGACGGGCGTCCGAAGTATCGTCGGCGCTGGTTTCTCTCGAGTGGGCGGTGTTGATTCGATCGTCGGCGGGACGGCCAGCACATTTACGGGCCTTACGGTAGTTGGAAGTGCGGACGCGTCGCTCCACTTCGCGGCTGGGCGGTTCAAGAGCCCGCCCAAGATCGCCGGCCTACTTATTGATCCGACCGTCGATTCGCGATTCCTTGTTGGCTAGGGTATTCTGTTATTTGGGAGCGCTTCTCTCATGGCGCCCTCTTGGCATCGAGCCACTCGGTTGCTGAGGGGAGCGCGGGATCTTTCTTCGCGCTTGTTCCGGTTGGCTTCACGATGAAGAGAGCCGAATGAATGTCTTTGCCATGCTGCGTTACCGGCGACTGACGTTGCAAACCGGCGAACCCGAACGCAGCGAGATTGCGACCGCCATGGAGAATCGCCGAGCCGATCGCTACAACGCGGACTTGGGCCGGACTGATGTTGTTGCCCCGTGCCGTCACCAAAACGCGTCGTTGATGGCCAGCCGCTTCTGATCTTGCGGGCGAACGCTGGCGGTTGAATGGGGACGAAAAAAGGACGCGGCCGGTTGAAGCAATGTGTCTTTCCCAGCGGCGTCCTCATTCTACCGGGGCCATTCGTTGCCGATTACTTCTTCCGCGCCAACTTCATCCCGCAGCACATTTCCTTCGCGGGACCGCCGTTTTCCCAGCCGATGCCCTTCACTTCGATGTGATCGTCATCGACGATCGTAAGCGTTGCCGCGTGCATGTGTTTGTCCTTCTTCGGGTCGAGATTGCCTCCGCCGGCGAATTTCCAGATGATCTGGTTGGCCGGCGATTTCGGATCGGCCTTCATGCGCGGCTGGTTGCCGAGCACGCAATAGTGGGTCATGATCAGATCCGAACCATCAACGGTGTAAACCGAAATCATCTCCTGTGGCTGACCCGGAAACAACGTCTCGTGCACGGCGCTGCCGCCCGCCGTCACTTTGATGATCGACGCGATTTCCTCGGTCGGTTTGCCATCCGCGTCCACCGTGACCCAGGTGCCCACCAGTTTCTTCAACTTTTCCAGAGCCGCGTTCGTCGGCGGCGCTGGCAATTTGGCCGCTGACTTATCGCCCGCGATGCTCGCCGTCGAAAGAGTCAGCACCAGCCCGAAAATCAGTAGTCCCCGCACCATGACCTGCTCTCCTCAATGGGAAGTTCACGTGGATGCGCTTGTCGCGAGCGATCATCGCACGCCATCAACCCGTCGAACGGCCGCTGCCGAAATCGACACGCTAGTTGGAGAATTTGGTTTTTTTGAATGTGAGAAGGCGAATGAGGTCGAACTTATGAAGATCGGGGCGGGCGGAGGGACGTTCGCTGCTGCAGGAATTTCCGCTCAGAGAATCACGGGCGATCTTTGAAAAAAGCCAACACCCGCTCCGATCGGAAGAACTCGGGAACCTCCGCGTGGCCCTTGCCGGGAATCACAATCAGCTCGATGGACCCGCCGAGTACTTTGTATCGCTTCGCAAGCGCTTGGCTGTTCGCGTCAAGTGGAACAACCTTGTCGGCATCGCCGTGGATGTGCAAGATCGGCACCCTGGCTTTCGCCAGCGGTTCGAGGCGATCGACCGGGTTGTGTTCCTTGAGATGGCTTTCGAATTCCTTCGCGGTCATCCCATATGCCGGGGCGGCTTTGGCCAGACCGGGATAACTGCGCAAATCGCAGACCGGGTAGATGCCGACAATGCCGCGCACTTTGCCCGCATTCTCGCTCGCCCAGTTGTAGAGCATTAGCCCACCCCGACTCTGGGCCACGAGATACGGCTTCGCGTCCAACTTGTAGTCCTTGATCATCAAGTCGTAAAAGGCCGAATAGACTTTGCGGCCAGACGGGCTGCCATATGATTCGCCCACTTCGACTCCGCAAATGGCGTAGCCGCGAGCGAGCAGCCGGGCAAAGAGCCATTCATTGGAATAATTGGGATACCCGCCAATGAATGTGGGAGCGTACCAAACCCAGGGATGAGGTCCATCCGCGGTCGGCTTCTTTGGCCGAAGGATGAAGCCCTTATGCTTGCTAACCGCGACTATCGTACGCGGCACGCCGTATTGCTCGTCGGCAACTGAGGCAGACCCAATCAGGAGCAGAGCGCACACTCCGCCTGCCAGTCGAACAATCGTCATTTGCTTTTGAATTCCGGCGGATCCCGCTACAGGTTTGCTGCCACTTCCGCTTGTTTCTTCTTGCGAGCGGCTTCGAGGTCGCGTTCGTATTGTTCATCCAGCTCTTGCATTTCGAGCGTGTCGCGCTTCGATTGCCACCACGACCAGCTCACGGCCATCAGGCCCAGCAGAATCACGAGATAGCCGACGAACGAACTGCTGTGCGTGCCCGATTTGATGTTGTAGGTGAGGACCAAGGGCAACACGAGCAGGCTAACCATGTTCATGACCTTGATCAGCGGATTGATCGCGGGTCCGGCCGTGTCCTTGAGCGGATCGCCGACGGTATCGCCGGTAACGCTCGCCTTATGCTGTGGCGAGCCCTTGCCGGAGATTTCGGTGCGTTCCTGATCCTCGATCATCTTCTTGGCATTGTCCCAGGCGCCGCCGGCCGTCGCCATGAAGACCGCGAGCAACTGACCAACGACCATCATGCCGGCAAGGAATCCCCCCAGGGCGTATGGGCCAAGCAGGAACCCGACGAGGATCGGCGTGAAGATTGCGAGCAGGCCGGGGCCGACCAATTCGCGCTGAGCAGTGCCCGTGCAGATATCGACGACCCGACCATAATCGGGCCGCTTGTGCCCTTCCCAAACGTCCTTGTCCTGGAACTGTCGCCTGCATTCGTTGACGATGAGGTACGCGGCCCGGCCGACGGCCCGGATGGTCATGCTGCTAAAAAGGAATGGCACCGCTCCACCGATGAGCATGCCGATGAACACCTCCGGACTAGCGACTGACAGCAGGCCGGCGTTGCTATGGAAATCGGCGGCCGTCAACTGGCCAATGCGTTCCTCGCTGCCCTTGACAAGCACGGCGATGAAACTGGCGAACAGCGAAACGGCCGCGATGACCGCGGAGCCGATGGCAATGCCCTTGGTGATCGCCTTGGTCGTATTGCCCGTCGCGTCGAGATCGGTGAGGATCTGTCGGGCGACTCGGACTTCCGGCTCCGGAATGTAGTCCGGCTCGCCCGGCGCAGCGCCCGGTGGCTGTCCGGATCGCGATTGAATCCCATTTCGCCGATGCCATTCGCATTGTCCGCGACGGGGCCGAAGACATCCATGCTCAGGGTGTCCGCCGTGAGCGCCAACATGCCGATGCCGGCCAGCGACACACCGAATGCGACGAACAGCGGACTATTCGATTCCTGGTAAATAAACACGCCGGCAAATACGGCGGCCGCAATCAGAATGACGGCCCAGACCGTGCTTTCGTAGCCGACGGCGATGCCCTGGATGATGTTGGTCGCATCGCCGGTGCGCGAGTTCTTCGTAATCGAACGAACGGGGTGGAATTCGGTACTCGTCCAGTATTCGGTACAGAACATGAGCGCCAACGTGAGCGCAATTCCAACCAGACACGCGAATGCCGGACGAAAATCCATTCCCTCGCGAACGGGGACAAGCCGATCGGCTTCCTCAAACACCGTTCGGTCGACGGGGTTGCCGTCCACATCATGCGTGATCGGCACATTGGCAATGGCGGTTCTCTTGTCGGCCGGCAGGGCCTTCCAAACCCGAGCTGCCTCGTTGCGGCGCGCATCGTCGAGGGCGATCGAAGCGGGGCCTTCCTCGGCGCCGACGACTGGCAAGCCAATCGCGGTTCGAAATTCCGCGACTCGGTAGAGACCGCGTTCGACCGCCTGCGTCACGATATAGGGCTTGTCGAAACGCAAATAGATCGCGCCCAGAAGCAATATGCCGAGCAACGTCAGACCCGCACCGACGCGAAAACTGCGATTGATCGCTTTCATCGCGCCGCTCGAACCGCCACCGCCCTCCTTACGGCCGACGAGCGACGTGCTAATGACGCTGCTGACGATCCCGAGCGCCTGGACGAACAGTGGAAAGAGCATGGCCCGCGTGCCGAACGCCGCATAGCCAAGGATCATCGCGGCGACCATGGTCACCGTGTAGCTCTCGAATACGTCGGCAGCCATACCGGCACAGTCGCCTACATTGTCGCCCACGTTGTCCGCGATGGTGGCGGCGTTGCGCGGGTCATCTTCGGGAATGTCGCGTTCCACTTTGCCGACCAGATCGGCGCCAACATCCGCGGCCTTCGTGTAAATACCCCCGCCGACGCGCATGAACAGCGCAAGCAGGGAGCCGCCGAAAGCAAAACCGAGCAGTGTTTCATAGGCCTTTTCGCCCATGACCAGGACGATGAGGCAACCGCCGAGCAGGCCGAGGCCAGTGGTCAGCATGCCGGTGACGGTTCCGGTCATATAGCCGAGCCGCATTGCCGGTGCGAATCCGCGCCGGGCGGCGGCAGCGACACGGAGATTGCCCGTTGTGGCCAATCGCATGCCAAAGAAGCCGACAGTCGCCGAGAACACGGAGCCGAGCAAGAAGGCGGCGCCGCGAGATGGCGACGACGCGCATGTCGTCCGCATTTGGCTCGGCCATATCCCAAGGCCATTTGGTCAGCACGATGCCGATTGTCAGGAAGAACAGCAAGACACCGACAGTCGTGAACTGCCGGCGGAGATAGGCGTTCGATCCATCGCGCACGGCTTGGGCGATGAATTGCATGCCCGCGGTGCCACGTTCGGCCGCCGAAACGCGATTACCGAGCACTCCGGCATAGACCAGGGCGAACAAGGCAACCACGATGGCGATGGCGACGCCGATTTGTTCGATTGCGGAAAATGTTGCGGTGTCGAAGAACGAAGCGAATGGGCTCCAGCCCGAAGCGGCCGACGATCCCTCGGGAGCGGCCGGTCCAAGCGCCGCGATCACGCCCGTCACGACCGCGAGGTGCAGCCACCAACGCGGCCGACGACGATTAGGCTGAGGATTATCCACTCGCATGATTCCGGAAGGTCCTGCGTTGCCGGGAGAGAACTACATGGCCCCCAAGGGCAATGCGAGCCAAGGGCGGCATACATCGAAGGTACACACAACTTTACGGCCGATTGGGGGGTAAGTCTAGGAGCAGTTGTGTACGTTCTGCATGTGGAATTTCGGTTCTCGGAAAATCGACCGTCGTCGATCGATCGTGTGAACCCAGGGGTTTTGCTCGGTGTCAAACTCCTTGGGCCGTGCGGGCATGGCGGTCGTTTATTTGGACACTCCTCACTGAACACGACAGCTATTGTGGTCCAAGTTTGCGCTTTCGCCTGCGTTGCAAGCGTTTTTTCGGTTCTGGTGGCTCGGCGCTTTGCCGCTGCGGCATTCCGTCCAGCGATAGAACCAAGTACCGCACCACGCTGCGACGCTTCCGCCAGCCGTAACGCACCTTCTCTTTCAAACGGATCACGCGGTTCATTCGCTCCACGTGGTTGTTCGTGCGGATCTTCCTCCGATGCGTCCATGCCAAATACTCGATCGCCTTGACAAACTTCTCACGCCGTAGTTTCTGTAGCGCCCGCCGCAGATCGGCATCCTTTTGATACGGTTTGTTGCCCTGCAATTTCCGAAACCGATTCCACGCCTGGGCCCGGCTGATCGTCGGATCCAAGACGTCCCGCACTGCTAACGCGAACTGACGCAACTGTTTCAACCCCGGCACGTAGCGCATCATCTTCGACACGTTCGCGTGATCTTCCGCGCTCATCTTTTCTGGACCCGTCACGATCAAGTAGCGATGATCCCAAACGAACTTCGAGCGTTCGGCTTGCCGCTTCGCCCACTTCTGCGCCTTCGCCCGAGCCTTCGAGGGTCGGCCGCGTTTTCCTTTCGACTTCGCTTTCGGAAACGCTTCCCGGCGTAACCGACGAAACGCATCCAGGATGTCCGTGTTGATTTCCTTCAACAAATGGAACACGCACAACTGGTGTTTGGCTTCCGGCCAAAGTTCCTCGATCACGGCTGGGTAGAGGGGCGATCCATCGCTGATGACTATTTTGGGCTGGAATCCGTGGGTTTTTAGGTTGTTCAGAAAGGACCGCATGTGGTCATGGTCGTTGCGGGACACTAACGCGAACCCCACCACCATGTCCGCAATCGGGTCGGTGGCCATCAGCAACGTGCGGTCGCCAAGATGCAGTTCGTCGATGCACAGCGTTCCCGAAAACCGTTCTTGGGTCCATCGGCGATACTCCGCCATGTTGACCTGGCCGACCTTCCATTCCAGACACTGGTAGACATAACCCTCAGACAGTTTTAAGCGAAAGTCACGCTGGAGCGAATGGAGAAGCCGGTCGACGGACAGGTTGTCTTCAATCAGGCGACGAACCACCAAGTCGCGGACCCGGTTGGAGTAGGTGGCCCAGGGCTCGACATCGACGGCATCTGGTGGCGGGCAGGAGCGAAAGGTCTTGCAACAACCGCAGGTGGCTCGATATTCTGCCATGCGCAGTTCGATGGTGCAGACGCCTCCTGCGGGTTCGACGTCCACAACGAAGCGGGAGGGGAGGTATCCTTTGCGTCGTCCCTCTTGCCCGCAGTGCGGACAGGGTTGGCGTTTGGGAGCGCATTTCACGACCTTGATGCGACCGACAATGGCGTCCATGCCTGTGTCCCCGTGTGCCGTCCTGGAAAACACACACGTAAGGACACAGGCATTTTCAAGCTACCTCAACTTGCCCAACCTTCCCAACGGGCTGTCGTATTCAGTGAGAAGTGTCTTTATTTGCTTCATTTCTCTGTCACCTCTTGAAATCATTTCACCCCCCGTGAAACAAAAGAACGTCAGAATGATCCGGCGATGACGCGGAGATCGACGCCGACCAGTTCGCTCCAGGCGTCCATTAGACGTGTCCGGATCCGGCCGGGAAACGGAATCGATAGGCCGTCGAGCTTCGACACGCCAACCACGCAATCGGTGGTATTCGTCAACAGTATCTCCGAGGCCTGACTGAACTCTTCGTACCCGATATTCCTCCGACGGAACGAAATGCCGAGGCGGCTGCACAATTCCTGGACGACTCCCAGGCTGACCCCGTCAAGCACATCAACCGCGAGAGGCGATACCAATTCGTGTTCGAACGCTGCCAATACGTTTGAAGTCGGTGTTTCCAACACATAATCCCGCAGGAGATCGAGTAACAGCGGCTCCGCATCGGGATCGCGATCGCGAACTTGCTGCTGGGCAATCCACCAGGCTAATCGACTTCGGTGCTTGATGTGCGGATCGATCGCCACGATCTTCGGCAAACTGACGAGTGAGACTCCATTTGTTTGGCGCTGGGCGAATCGTATCAAGTCGATTGGGCAGGAATAGGCGATGAGCGTTGGGACCAACGGCTTGGTCGGTTCCATCGCGGCGAAAGCTGGAAGCGGCCCGGGCGTGGCAATCCAGATGATCGAAAGCTCGCCATCTCCTAGATTCTCAGCGACAAGCCGTTCGGATGCGATCCGCAGTTCTTCATACGAGGGCATTAGCGGCACGCGAGCCAGCTCGCAGCTTCGCCGAAACCGGTGAAGGTGCTCATCCAATCGAAAGAGCCGGCCATTGAACGTGCGCGCTCGATCCGTCACGGTCGCACCCCAGACAAAGCCGGCGTCGTACACGGGGATCGAAAGCTGGGACGCTGGGAGGAATTGCCCGTTTTGATAAGCCAGGGGCTGATTCATTTCGAACTCGCAATGACTTCGTCCATCATATCGAGCGTGCGTGCCGTTGCTCCTTGTTGACTCGTGACGAATCCACCGGCGGCAGCGCCCATTCGCTGGCGCAACTCGGCATCGCCGAGCAACTGGGTCGCTCGCTGTTCCAACTCCGATTCGTTGTGAACACGGAATGCGCCGTCGGCTTCCAGCAACCCCGTCACGGCATCGCGGAAGTTCCACGTGTGCGGGCCGAACATGACCGGCGCGCCGAACGCGGCCGGCTCGATCATGCTCTGTCCACCCCGCTTGTCATTGAGACTTCCACCGGTGAAGCCAATGGTCGCGAGACCCCAGGCGGCGCCGAGTTCGCCAAGCGTATCGACCAAGACTACCGAATACGGGCCACCCGATTCCGGCCAACGGCTGCGGCGGGCAAACGGAAGTCCGGATGCTTCGATCAGTCGGGCGACCTCGTCGAATCGCTCCGGTGCGCGGGGCACGAGGATCAGCTTCAATTTTGCAAATCGATCGCGCAGCCGGCTGAATACGGAAAGAACGATTCGTTCCTCGGGATCGTGGGTGCTGCCGGCGACCCAGACCAGATCATTGCACGAAATCCCGATCGCCTGGCCGAGATCGCGCGTCTTCGCGTTATCTCGGTCGAGCAGCACGCCGTCGTATTTGACGTTGCCCGTGAGACGAATGCGATCGGTTGTCACGCCCAGGCTCCGCAGGTTGTCGGCATAGCCCTCCGATTGCATTCCGAACGCGGCGACACGATTGAAGAACAATCGGCGAGCGATTGGAGCAATTTTGGCATAGCGACGGCACGATCGCGGGCTCATTCGACCATTGACGACCACGACCGGCGCCTGTTCACGATTCGCGGTCCGCAGAAAATTGGGCCAAAGCTCGCTCTCCGCCAGCACGATCAACCGCGGTGCGACCGCCCGGATCGTCCGCCGAACCGCCCAGGAGAAATCGAACGGGTAAGCGATCACCGTGAGATCGGCGAAGTGCTTGCGGGCCTCGGCCAGGCCGGTATCGGTGGTCGAGGAGATCACGACCTGCCAGTCCGGATGCCGTTCGCGAAACGCCCGCACGAGTTGTCGGAGCAGATGGACTTCACCAACGCTGACACCATGAAACCAGATGGTGGAGCGATCGATTGAAATCGCGCCGGAGTAGCCGCGGAATTTGGCCAATAGGCTCTGGCGATAGCGGCCAGTGCGAAAAGAGCGAACGACCAGCCAGGGGAAGAGGATAAGGATCGCGAGGCCGTAGAGAACGTTTAACAGCACGGGGGCAGAAATCCTCTTCAGTAGGTCCGCCGAGCCGAGGCGGACCGGCTTGCGCCCGCGAATATCATTGCGCCGTCTCGTGGGGCCCGCTCGGCTCGCGGGACCTACTCAGTGCCGCGATGCGTTGCTTCAGTAGGTCCGCCGAGCCGAGGCGGACCGGCTTGCGCCCGCGAATATCATTGCGCCGTCTCGTGGGGCCCGCTCGGCTCGCGGGACCTACTCAGTGCCGCGATGCGTTGCTTCAGTAGGTCCGCCGAGCCGAGGCGGACCGGCTTGCGCCCGCGAATATCATTGCGCCGTCTCGTGGGGCCCGCCCGGTCCCGCTCGGCTCGCGGGACCTACTCAGGGCCGCTGTGCGCGGGGCCTACCTGGACCCCCCTCCAGGAACCGTATGGCCACTCCGAATACGACTTCACCAACTTCGCCTTCTCAGGGTTTCGGCGAATGTACTTCGCTATCCGGTCGTCCTCTTCGTCTGATCGCGACCAGTGATCGAACCACTCGTCCTGCCAGAACCGGCTCCCGTCCAACCCGAGGACCTTTCCCGCCTCGTGCCCGGTCCAGCGCTTGAATTGCTCCAGCACGCGCTTCAACGACCGATCGCCAATCTCGAAAAACAGGTGCATGTGAGTCGGCATCACGACGAATTCGAGCATGTTCCATGCACGGGTCTGCCGGAATTGAATGGCTTCCATGACCATCGTCGCAACTTCCGGTTGCTGCAAGTACGTGACGACCGCCGCTCGATCGAGCCATTCCTCCATTTCCTCAAAGATGCGGCGATGGATGGCCAGTCGTTGATCATCGCCTGGGTTCTCGATTCTTCGGAGCTCTGCCGCTATGGCGCGTATGCGCTCGTTCCCCTGGTCGGGTATCGCACCGGCCAAATGCATTGTGACGAAGTACCGACCGTTTTCAACTTCCCAGTGCGGAAGTCGGCCCCACCAAAATGCGGTCGTTTTCGGCTTGCGAACCATTAAGGTCTCGTCAGTAGGTCCGCCGAGCCGAGGCGGACCGGCTGGCGCACACGAAACGTCTCGCGCCGTTTCCTGGGGCCCGCGCGGTCCCGCTCGGCTCGCGGGACCTACTCAACATCGCGCCGCTTCAGCGGCGGACCGGCTGGCGCACACGAAACGCCTCGCGCCGTTTCTTGGGGCTCGCGCGGTCCCGCTCGGCTCGCGGGACCTACTCAACACCGCGCCGCTTCAGCGGCGGACCGGCTGGCGCACACGAAACGCCTCGCGCCGTCTCGTGGGGCCCGCGCGGTCCCGCTCGGCTCGCGGGACCTACTCAACGCCGCTTAGGTAGGTCCGCCGAGCTGAGGCGGACCGGCTGGCGCACACGAAACGTCTCGCGCCGTTTCCTGGGGCCGCGCGGTCCCGCTCGGCTCGCGGGACCTACTCAACGCCGCTTAGGTAGGTCCGCCGAGCCGAGGCGGACCGGCTTGCGCCCGCGAATATCGTTACGCCGTCTCGTGGGGCCCGCCGGTCCCGCTCGGCTCGCGGGACCTACTCAACGCCGCGCCGCTTCAGAGGCGGACTGGCCTGCACCCGCGATTTGCGTTGCGCCGTCTCGTGGGGCCCGCCCGGTCCCGCTCGGCTCGCGGGACCTACTTACATCTTCTGCGCCATCTTCATGTGGCAATTCTTGTACTTCTTCCCGCTGCCGCAGGGGCACGGGTCGTTGCGGCCGACTTTCTCGCCGCTGTTGCGGATCGGTTCGGCTTTTTTGTCGGGGGCGGCGTTCGTTGTCGCGTTGGCGAGCGAGTCGTTCGCGGGCACGTTGCGGGCCGCCTGCGACATGGTCATTGCTTGCGCCTGCGACGCGACTGCTCCGGCCCATAGCGCCTCTTGCATGGCCTCTTCGGGGGCATCCTCGACGCGGAAGACCATGTCGGTCACGCGGTCATCGAGATTTTCCCACATGCGGCCGAACTCGGCCATGCCTTCCTTTTTGTAAACCGTCTTCGGATCTTCCTGGGCATACGACCGCAAACCGACGACGTTGCGGAGATGATCCATCGTCAACAAGTGGTTTTTCCAGGTCGAGTCGACGATTTCGAGCAGGAGATTCCGCTCCATGCGGTGCATTTCCGGCCGATAGCGATCGTCGTAGGCGTTCCACAAAGTCTGACGCACTCCCTCGGGCGCCTTGCCAACAAGAGTCGCGAAATCCAACTCGATCTGGAACGTCTGCTTCATCCAGTCGGTCAATTCCTTGGCATCGGCCTCCTCGGCGGCGCGCGTGCCGGACATGGCGTCGTCGATGTGGGCATCGATCTCGGATTGATCGGCGGTCGGATACGCATCGGCACTGATCTTCTGAATCTGGGCCCGCAGGTTGGCCCGCGACTCCGTGCGGAACTGCTCCTCGGTCAAGTCCTGCGTGTGGCGTGGGAAGCGTGCCCGGGCCCAGGCGTAAAGGCCCTCGCGGTTGTAGCGCTGTTGGCCAGCGACGCCCGTTGCTTTCTCGGCCATGAAGGAACTCATGGCCACCTGCACCGGGAAGTCGATTTCCTTCTGCCGGTAGACGCCACGAACTTTGTCCAGGATGTATGCCTTCGCTTCGGTTTCGTCCTGGTTGCCGACCTGGTCCGGAGTGAGGTCGATGCGAAACTTGGCATTGGCCCAGTCGCACAACGAGCTAACGCCCCAGGCGCGATCGAGGAACCGCGCTCCTTCGGAGAGATCGACTTCGCCGATGGAGTTGGTGGCGTGTTCGAGGAGGTATTGCGACAGGTTTTCGCGGCCGACTTTCTTGAGATCATTCTCCTTGAACTTCAGCCCGTACTTGGCATTGACCAGCCGAGTCATTTCCTGCCATTTCCAGTCCTTCTCGTCTTCGTCGGCGCTCAAGTTTTCGTCGATTCCCTCCTGGATCACCGTCGGGATGAAGCGAATGGCCTTGTCGCGAGCAATCTGGTCGGCTGACGCGAAGTCGGTGACATTTCGGAATTCGCCTTCTTCGAACTCGACGCCCAGCCGATTGCTGGCGAACTCGCGGAAGCTCGCGGCCCCGTAGTCCAGATTCATGAAGCGATCGACGGCCGAATTCACTTGCTCCTCGATCATCTCGAGGATCATCGCCTTGCAGTTCGAGTCGTTCAAAATCTCCTGGCGCTTGCCATAAATCCGCTTCCGTTGCGTGTCCATCACCTCGTCGTATTCGAGCAGATTCTTCCGCGACTCGAAGTGGTATTCTTCGACCTTTTTCTGAGCGCCCTGAATGCGCCGCGAGACCATACGCGATTCGATCGCCTCGCCTTCTTGCATGCCCAGCCGAGTCAATACGTTGCCCACCCACTCGCCGGCGAAGAGGCGCATCAGATCGTCTTGCAACGACAGATAAAAACGCGACGAACCGGGGTCGCCTTGCCGGCCGGCCCGGCCACGAAGCTGGTTGTCGATTCGCCGGCTGTCGTGGCGCTCCGTGCCGAGGATGTGCAAGCCACCCATCAACGCAATCTCGCGGCCCACCGTCTTTGTTTGCTCTTTCGCTTCAATGGCATCGACCGTCGATTTCCAGACGTCTTCCGGAACATCGAGTCGACTGCGGTACTGGTCCTTTAATTGCGCCCAGGCCATCGTTTCCGGGTTGCCGCCGAGGATGATGTCCGTGCCACGGCCGGCCATGTTCGTGGCGATGGTCACCGCCCCCTTGCGGCCAGCCTGGGCGACGATGTCCGCCTCGCGGGCCACGTTCTCGGGCTTGGCGTTCAGAAGCTCGAACTTGATCCCCTTGCGCTTGAGCATCGTCGCCAGCTTTTCCGACTTGGCGACGTCCGTCGTGCCGACCAGGATCGGCCGGCCGGTGCTGTGAATCTCGACCAGCTCCTTCATGATCGCGTCCCATTTTTCGCGATCGGTGCGATAGACCAAATCGGGATTATTCAACCGCCGCATCACTTTGTTGGTGGGGATGGCGATGACGTCGAGCTTGTAGATCTTCCAGAACTCGTTGGCCTCGGTCATGGCGGTGCCGGTCATGCCCGCGAGCTTCTTGTACATGCGGAAGAAGTTCTGCAGCGTGATCGTCGCCAGCGTCTGCGTTTCCTGCTTGATCTGCACGCCGTCCTTCTTGTGCTTGGCTTCGACTGCCTGATGCAGGCCATCGCTCCACTGCCGGCCAAAGAGAGCACGGCCCGTATGCGTATCGACGATGATGATGCTCATCTCGCGCGTTTCCGGATTCGGAATCACGAGGTAATCGCGGTCGCGCAAATAGAGATGATGAGCCTTGAGGGAATTGTCGATCAAGTGCGGCCATTCCATATTGCCGGCGGTGTAGAAGCTTTCGACGCCCGCCAGGCGCTCCGCTTCGCGAACGCCCTTGTCGGTCAAGTGGACGGTGCGCTTCCTTTTCCTTAACCTCGAAGAACACCCCCATTTCGCGCTTCTCACCCGGCTTGAGCGGAGCATCGATCGGCGTACCGGCCGCGGCCAGTTCCGCACGGGCTTTCGTCTCCAACTCCCCCAGCTGCTTGGCGATCTTGTCTGCTTCCTCATAGCGACGAACATCGCTGAAGGCCGGACCGGAAATGATCAGCGGTGTGCGGGCTTCGTCGATGAGAATGTTGTCGACTTCGTCGATGATCGCGTAGTTGAGCTTGCGTTGCACCTGGCGGTAGTAAGGGTGGAAGCGCTCGTCGTCCCAGCGAGCAGGCTTCATGTTGTCGCGCAGATAATCGAAGCCGAACTCGCTATTGGTGCCATAGGTGATGTCGCACTCATAGGCCTTGCGACGATCGCTCGGGTCCATGTCGGACTGGATGTAGCCGGCCGTGATGCCAACCGCCTGATAGATGGGAAGCATCCATTCGCAGTCGCGGCGGGCAAGATAATCGTTGACGGTGACGATGTGCACGCCATCGCCGGTGAGAGCGTTCAGGTACGCGGGAAGCGTGGCGACGAGCGTCTTGCCTTCGCCGGTCACCATTTCCGCGATATTATTGCGGTGCAACGTGATGCCACCGACGATTTGCACATCGTAGTGGCGCATGTTCTTGGCGCGCTTGGCGGCTTCGCGGCAGGCGGCAAACGCTTCCGGCAGGATGTCGTCGAGTGTTTCCCCCTGGGCGAGCCGTTCCTTGAACTTGGGCGCCATTTCTTTGAGTTCCGCGTCGGTCTTCGCCTGCATGGTCGGTTCGAGTTCATTGACGCGGGCGAGCATCGAACCGGGAATAACCGTGTGCGGCGCCTCGGGATTCTTGGCGGGGATGAAGCCCAGTTTGCGAACGAAGCGCTCGTTGCTCGAGCCGAAAACGCGGGTCATGGCTTTCATGACCGCATCGGGGATATTGGAGAGTTTCTCCCCGACCTTCTCAAGGATGCCCATTTCGAGCTGTTCGGTAGCCATCGGGGGTCCGTCCTATCAATCGCGGGAACGCGCCCGCGGCAAAAGTCAAAGGAAAAGCAGCATTCAGTCTAAGATTGCCCGGAAAGGGGGTCAATACAGACCGCTTGTATGGGAAATGGGACGGGGACGCGGGGGCATCTCGCTCGGCGAGCGTGAAGAGAAGGTTACTTGCGGACTCGGGATTTGTCAGCCAGGATGTCCTGGATGATCTCATGAGCTCTTTCCATGTCGGACTTCTCCGGTTTCATGCGCGGCTTTGCCAGGAGCTTGTCGAGCTCCTTGAGTCCGGCATGCGCCTGCAGTCGTTCCTTGTTCCTCGCGGACAACTTCATGGCCTGAGCGGCCTCCAAGACGCGCCGCAGATGGTATGGGCGGTGCCAAGCATGGATGTCGGTCCTCGGTGTCTGGTCAATCCACTCGGTCGGGCCAAGATCGTCAGCGACGGCCTTCCAGAACTTGGCCTCGTCGTCTAGAATCTTTGCCATTGCGTCGAAACCATCGTCGCCGAGCCGAGAAAGAGTCGACAGTGCTATCCCCCAGTACTTCCCTTTCTCTTCTGTCGCCCACGGAACTAAATACTGGACGGCCGGCTTGCCGCACTTTTCCAGTTCCTCAAAACAATCACTTTCACCATAGTAACCGGCAAACTGGGCCACATATGGTGTCAGAAATGCGAGGCGTTCAGCCCGCCGTCCGCAGTTCTTGTCCGCCTTCGCGGCGGCGAACTGGGTCCGCAGTGCGAGTCCAAAGTCTACACGCTGTCTCAAGCCAGCAACGGTGCCGTCCGCACGCAGTGCGTAATCACCAGGATTTATTGGCTGGTAGACGGAGTATACACGGTCGCCTTCAACCCAGGCGACCGCCGTTGCCGACACGTACCCAAGCCCCGGTGCGTCGGCCCCCATCCAGATTCGCTTCTGTGGGTCCTTGCCTTCCTGCGGAACATAGGCCAGGAAGAGCACCATCCGCTTCCCTGAGACGGACGGCAACTTCTCGCCGAAACGCTCGCGAAAGGGGTCCGGGCCAGGCACGGGAATCCGGGTGAATCGGGCATCGCCTTCGGGAAGGACATCGCCGACCTTGAAGTCCCCCATCCAACTTTCAGCCACCCGCCCGTTTTCAACAACGACAACGTGTGTCGCGTTCCAGGTGTTGCTTTGCGCATCGTAGAAACCCCCGGCTGACGCTAAACACGGAACTGATAAAAAGGCTGTTACTATGAGTGAAACCAGCCAATATATCCTCATGGCTTTCATCCTTGTCTCGATGGACACTGAATTCGCAGAGTCAGCCCTGCACGAATAAGGTTCCGTGGGTCAACTGCAGGGGCGCACTGGCGCTTGCTCATCAACCACCGAATTCCCTGTGGCCGAGGCGAACAGTGCGACTGCGACGAACCCGACTCCTCTCAGAACCGTGAGCGGGTTGCTTGACCAAGAAATGTAAGCGATCGCTCATGAGTGCACGTTCTGCGATGCGTGATATGGATTGGAAGAATATAACGTTTATGCGAGGTAATGGTTAACGAAACAGATTCCTCCGTTGGCTAACCGGCTATCGTGGCAATCTCCTGGGGACCAGACCCTAGGGGTCCGGGCCCTGCGCAGTCGGATCTTTTGCCAATTCCGCGGTTGGATTGGCCAGAAATCGGGGCTCTGGTCTGGCGCTTTGGCAACTGCGCGACCAGCCGCGATTTTCGTGACCGGCGGCGCTTTGGGTACACCGACGGCAGATCCTGGACAATAACCATATCTGCGGTTACCGGCCGCAATGGCTCGAATTCGTATTCGTGCAATGTGATCGCCAGCGCCCAATCCATCTCTGACGGCGGCGGCTCTGGCGATCGACGGGAACACCGTTCCGCATTCGCCGCACTTGAGATTGAGCTTGCTGTCCACATCAAAAATGCAGACCTGAAAATGGTTGCATTGCGGACAACGGGCCAAAAATGCCACGTCGGGCTCCCTCGAAGAGCTGGGCAGTTGCTGAAGAGATGAAGAATTGAGATTAAACGGACGAGAGCCGGGAATCAACAAGAAAAGCTTCGATCGCGACGAGCATTCTCTGCCGATGCCGGCAGCCGATTTCAACCTGCCGCCTGGCGCTTCTCTTCTTCCCAGCGATTGAGCTTGTTGTAAAGCGTTTTCAGGCTGATGCCGAGTTCCTTGGCCGTCGTCGGTTTGTTGCCGCCGTTCTTGTCGAGCGTCTGGAGAATGTGTTCCATCTCAATATCGTGCAGCGTTCGAGTGCCGATCGCGGGCGGCATTGGCAGAATCGTGGGAGCGGCCGCCGGGACCGCAGTTGGGCCCGGTCGAGCGGCGATCTTCGTTCGCACGTGCTGCGGCAAGTGGGCGGCCGTGATGGGCCCGCCGCCGGCCACGATGTACGCGTACTCCATCGCGTTGGCGAGTTCGCGGACATTGCCTTTCCACTCCGACTCGAGAATGACGCTCATCGCCTCGTTCGTGAGCAACCCTTCCACCTGTTCGATCGATCGCTTGGCCGTGCGAGCCAACAGGTGCTTGGCGAGAGCCGGAATATCCGCCTTGCGCTCGCGTAGCGGCGGCAAATGAATCTCGAAGGTGTTGAGGCGGTACAGAAGGTCCTCGCGAAATTCCTCTTCGGCGATCATCTTTCGCAAATCGCGATTGGTGGCGCAGATCACGCGCACGTCCGACCGGATCGGTTCCGTGTCGCCGATTCGATAGATTTCGCCTGATTCGAGGAAACGCAGCAACTTGACCTGGATGTTCTTGTCCAGCTCGCCGAGTTCATCGAGAAACAGCGTGCCGCCGTTGGCGACTTCGAAGAACCCCTTGTGATCGCGATCGGCGCCGGTGAACGACCCCTTGCGATGGCCGAATAGTTGACTTTCGACGAGCGTCGGCGACAGAGCCCCGCAATTCACGGGAACGAACGGCATGTCGACGCGCTTGCTGAGCTGATAGATCGTGCGGGCGACAACGTCCTTGCCCGTGCCGGTTTCGCCCTTGAATCAACACCGTCGCGTCCGTCGGAGCGATCGTCGCAATCAGCCGCTGCACCGTCTGCATGGCCGGCGAGTCGCCGATCAGTCGGTTCGGCCCTTCGACAGCCTGCACGCGAGTTTGCAGGGCGATGTTCTTGTGCTTGAGCTTTCGCCGTTCGACGATCTTGAGCAGGATCGCTTCGATCTCCACCAGCTTGCACGGCTTTTCGATGTAATCGAACGCCCCGAGCCGCATCGCCTCGACGGCCGTTTCCTTGCTGGCATAGCCGGTCATCATCACGGCTTCGGTGTCTGGCGAAACCTGCTTGAGCCGTTCGAGGACCTGGATGCCGGTCATGTCCGGCATCTTGAGGTCAAGAATGGCGGCGTCGAACGTGGCCTTCTCCAAGGTCCGGATCGCCGAGCGGCCGTCGGGACAGACCGTCACCTCGTGACCGAGGCGTGGCAGCTCGACCCGCATCAACTCTTGCAACGATACTTCGTCGTCCACGAACAGGACGCGAAGGCTATTAGGCGGCGTGGCCAATTCCATCCTCCGACGTAATCGCGGCCGGGTGGGCGACTTTGCGTGCCTGGCCGAACGGCAGAACTCCTGGGCGATCCTCCTGCACCTGGGCGGGCGTCAGCGGGACGCGCACGGTAAACGTGCTCCCCTGACCGGGTCCGGCACTCGTGGCCCGAATCTCGCCTCCATGTTGGGTCACGATATGATGGCTGATGAACAGCCCCAGGCCGGTCCCCTTGCCGGTCCGGCTGCGGGTATAGAACGGCTCGAAGATGTTTTCCAGCACATCCGCCGCCATGCCGCAACCGGTGTCCGTAAACATCAATTCCGCGGACGAGCCGACCACCTTGAGCGTGATCGTCAACACGCCGCCCTCTTCCATGCTCTCCAGATGCGTTCACGACGAGGTTCAAAACGACCGACTTCATGTCCTCGCCGCAGACCCCCGCGACGACCCGACTATAAGGCTGGAAAATGATTCGCTTGCCGCGACAAGTTTGCAGGTGCTGGGCAATTTCCAGAACTCCCTGCACCAATTCCGCAATGTCGGTCGGCTCGCGGCGATGTTCGCCGATCCGGCTGAATTCGAGCAGCCGGCTCGTGATGCCCTTGCAGCGGAATGCTTCCTGCTGAATCATCCGCAGGTATTTTTGGATCACATCCGTCTCGTGCGGATTGCGGGCCAGATAGTCCGACAAACGCGTTTGCAAGGCCTCCGAGCAGAACGCGATGGAGGCGAGCGGATTGTTGATCTCGTGAGCCACGCCGGCGGCCAGGAAGCCGACGCTGACCATCCGTTCCGAGCGCACCAGTTGCCGGCTTCGTTCGTCGACCTGATGTTCGAGATCGCGATAGACTTCGTGCAGCCGGGCCATCATGCCGTTGAATGCGACCGCCAGATCTTCCAGTTCGTCGCCCGATTTCAAGATCAATGGGATGGCTGAAATCGCCCTCGGTTACCCGGCGAACACCGGCCTGCAAGTCCCGGATCGGCTTGAAAACCCAGCCGGAGAACAGGCTGATCAGAGTGAGCACGAGCAAGAGGGCGACGCCGCTGGCGGATGCGACGATCACGATCGTCCGCCGCAGATCGGTGCGGGCCTGGCCGATGCGATCGTACATGTCGCGGGCGACTTCATTGCGCAGATCGTCGATGGCCTTGAGGATCACCTGATGTTGACGGGCGACCGCCGGATTCGTCGGCACGAGCGGCCATTGCTTCGTCGGGACGTTCTGCGGTCCCTCGAACTGCTCGATGGCCGCTGCCAGATCGGCAAACGCCTTTTCGATCACGCCGATGAGTTGCGTGTCCTGATAGGGATCGGGGTCGCGATTGCGGCGGACGGTTTCGTCGAAGAGCGCCTTGTAGTGATCGAATACGGTCTTCGCGCTGGTCGAGTTTGCTGCTTGGCGCGGCGGACTTCG
Source organism: uncultured Gemmataceae bacterium (assembly GCA_963773845.1). GTDB lineage: Bacteria > Planctomycetota > Planctomycetia > Gemmatales > Gemmataceae > SIAJ01. The sequence goes on along the minus strand of CAVZCU010000001.1, from coordinate 35,005 downwards.
CCGGTGCGAGCGTCTTCGAAGGGGGACGGCTCGGCGGTCGACACCGGGGTCGACCACAATGGCTTCGACATCGGGCTTGAGTTGATCGAGCGTCAGGAGTTCGTTGAGCTTGCTGTCCGTCGTCTTCATCGCCCCCATGTACGAGGACAGGCCATAGGCCGTCCCCGCGAAGAGCGCGGCGACGCAAGCGAGCATAAGCCCGAGGCCGAGCAACAGTTTGTTGCGCAGACGCCATCGACGGGCCACCGCGAACCTCCTTGTTCGGGGCGTCGAATCAGGCTTTGGACAGCTTCCCCATTTCCCTGGCAATACTCTCCCCCGAATCGACGGGCGCAAGAGTACCAGAAGATTTCTTACAATGGGAGGGCAACTTTTACTCTGCGAGCTCGAGTCATTCTTACCACGGCACAGATTGCCAGCTTTCCTCGCTTGCCAGACCTGCCACCGCGGCCCGAACGTGCAAGAATCTCGATGCCCGCACGGAGAGTTGTGCACGATTGCCCGAGATCGTGGACGACTTTCGCAACCGTCAAGCGACTCCGAATAGCGGCTGGTTCTCGTAGCGGCCGGAGCGATCGCCCACGATTCACCGAACGCAATTCATGCGCTGGCTCTCCGTGCGCGGCCTGAAATCAAACCGAGTGTTGAATCGGTTACGCTCGATGGAACTTGATGAAAGCCACCTCGGGTCGAACGCCGAAACGGAAGCGCCAGCCGAAGCCGACGCCCTTATTGACGTAGACGGGTGTATGGCCGTGATGGCACAGGCCGGCTGGCAACCGACTCGCCTTCTTGGAGATGAATAGACGGCCGATGCCCGGCCAATTGACCTGTCCGCCGTGGGTATGGCCGCTCAGCATCAGGTCGCAGCGTTCTTCGCCGAGATGTTCGACGGTCAAGCGGATTGTGGGCCAAAATGAGACGCGGCGACTTGGAACACAGCCCTTCGAGAGCGGCTTTCGGATCGCACTCACCGGACCACAGATCCTCGACGCCAGCCACTTGCAACGTTGGCCCCCTGGTGCTCAACGACTTCCGATTCATTGCGAAGCACGCGGACGCCATGCGCTTCGAGCGCCGACGTCACGGCCCGGTGCAATCCGCGGTAGCGACGCAGGCCGAGCGGCGTTGCGCACCGAGAAATCGTGATTGCCGAGAACTGCATAAACGCCCAGCGGAGCATGCAGCTTGCCAACGGCTTTCGCAACGTCATCCACATGTCGATAGCCCTTGTGCACGAAATCCCCGGTCAGGGCGATGACGTCCGGCTGATGTTCAAGCGTTCGCTCGACAACGTGGGAGAGGTATGATTTGGGAAGGTGGTGTCCGCCGTGAAAATCCGTCAGATGCGCGATGCGCAAGCCGCTCAAGGGGGAAGGCAGGTCCTTGATGGAGAGCGAAAACTCGTTGGTTTCGAGCCAGGTTGGTTCAACTTTTCGACCGTAGCTGAGCCTGGCCCAGGTACGACCCAACCACCGTGCCGCGGAGGCCCCGGTCGGTGTCGGCAGGGCCATCGTGGCGTGAGATCTAGTCATTATTTGGAATGGGCGGTGAGAAAATAAGTTTGGCCGGTCGCTATCCCAGTTTAGGGCGGCTACCGGCCAAAGGCAAATCGAGCGCCAGGGGACGGGTTGGCAATTCGTCGTTTTTGCCAGCGAACTGCACATCCCTGTTGAGAAAGATCAATCCTCGTCGTCGGCGAAGTCTTCTTCTTCCTCTTCATCATCGTCGTCGTCTTCTTCGTCCTCATCGTCGAACTCTTCGTCGTCGAATTCCTCGTCGTCAAATTCCTCGTCATCGAGTTCGTCGTCATCCAGATCGTCGAACTCATCGTCGTCGAACTCATCGTCGTCGAGATCGTCGAAATCATCTTCCTCGTCGTCGTCATCATCCTCGTCGTCCTCCTCCTCGGCAGCTTCCTCTTCCTCGTCGTCGTCTCGGGCGACCAACGGCGGCGCGATCTCCTCCGGGGCCAGCCACGGGGCAGTCACCGAGGGGTCGGCTTCGGGGAGGACGGCCGTGAACATCTCGGTGCGGCCGGTCATCGATTTATCCTCGTAAACAGGGTAAGCGAGTCCGTAGTTTCCTCTGGCATCGGATTCCACGGGCGGAAAATCCAGCCAGAAAACCGCTCGGCGAAGGGGACCCGGTCCCGCCGGCGGGATCCATTTGCGATAATATGGGCGTTCAGCCCGATCCCGTGTCGCTACAAGGTTCTGCGCCATGGGACGGGTCCGATTTGTAAGCGCTTCTTAGGAAGCGCGCGAAGGGGCGTCAAGCAAGAAAAACCGGTGTGGATTTTGCCACTGCCTGGCCCTGTCAAGCAAGGCGAATTTGCCTCGATAATGCATTGAAAACCCCGGACAATCAGCGAATGGCCGACCCAACCCATACTTCGTGGCAAACCCAACGCGGAGCCGATCGTGGACCACTTTATACAGAGACGCCGGCTGAAATCCGTGCCGGACGTCCATACCCCGGAACAATCGCCGAGCCTTGGAACACCGCCACCGCGTTCCTTTTTGTGCTCATTGTGGTCTATTGGTTTATCCGCTTGCGGGGAAAGCTCTTTCGGCATACTTTCCTGGCCGTCGCGTTGCCAATACTCCTTGTCGGCGGCATCGGCGGTACACTTTATCACGGTCTGCGGAATTGGGTCGGCTTTTTCTTGATGGATTTAATCCCGATCTACGTGTTGGGACTGGCAGTCTGCATCTATTGGTGGATTCGACTCGGGCCGAAAATCACGCACCTCGTGATTATGATTGCGACACTCGCGTTGCTTCAGGTACTCGGACAATGGAGGCTACCCCCCGTTTGGGCAATCAACGTTTCGTATGCTTGCCTCGCATTGCTGATCTTGGTTCCCCTGGCGATCATTCTGTTGCGGACGCGCTTTCACCATGCCGGCTGGGTGGCGACTGCCTTGATATCGTTTGTCATTGCCTGGTTTTTTCGCCTGGCCGACACCTGGGAACCACCTCTTTTGCCGATGGGCACACATTGGCTCTGGCACACTTTCGGCGCCGTTACGACAGCTGCGTTGAGCGAATATGTCTATCGCATCGAGGGGATTAAACTGAATCGCGCGGCATGATACTCAATCGCCCAGTTTTTTCTTTGCAAAGTTGTGCGTTGGCGACGATCATCAAGCACCGATCACTGAGTTTCGATTCGAGATCATGTGACTGCTTTAGGGTGGCCAACATGCATTTGGTTTATTGCGATGAATCTGGAAACTCGGGAACGAATCTCAACGACCCCGAGCACCGGTTTTTGTGCTGGGGGCTTTGATCGTTCCCGAGTCTTGTTGGCAACAATTGGAGCGGGATCTCGAAAAGGCGCTCGAATCTGAATTTCCCGATTTGGCTGCCGCAGGTGCGGAAATTCACGGCGGCGATCTTCGCGGGAGTCGAGGGTCCTTTAAGAACATCCCGGTCGGGAAGCGCGTAGCGCTTCGCGACGCATAGCTCGGGGTTGCAAAGGACCATAATCTTCGATTTACTTATCGGGCCATCGTGAAGAAGCGCTTTCAGAAGTGGCTTCATCATACATTCGGCCCAGATGCCGTAGTTATCAATCCACACGTTGCCGCCTTCGCGCTAACGTCGATGGTTGTCAATGATTACTTGGCCGAGAACAGCGCGTTGGGGATGTTCATCTCGGACGAGAATAAGGAAATAGTTCGAAACGTTGAGAAATCGATTCGGTTACTGCGAGTTGCGGATGGACCGCTGCGATTGTCGCACATTATCGAAAAGGGATTCTTCATTGACTCGCACAAAAGCCGGATATTGCAGCTCTGCGATATTTGTTCCCTTCATGCTCGAAAAAAGGAAGAGGCGAGAAATGGCGGGATAATTAAAGCATTCGATGACAATGGAATTAAGTTGCTTGATGCCTTACTGCATATTGGGGATGAAAAATGGCCGGACATTGTGGCTTGGTTGACCAATGAGCACAAACGAAGCGGATGGGAATAAAAATAGCGGCCAAGGGCTGAGCCCGGGGTCAGCTACTGCCGGCCCACGCTTGGTCGCTGATAATAAGATATCGGATATTCCAGAAAGGTTCAATTGTTTTTATGTTTCGGCACTGGCTCCTTCAGGCCTTGTCCTAAAACGCCGGGCCAGAAGGACTTGCAAAAACGGCTTTGCCAGCAGATAGCCAAATTCACAAACCCCGAATTGGCTCGCCGTAATAGACGCGGTGCGGGCGATCCTCAGCGTCTTTCCACATCATGTCCTGGGGGATGCCAAGCGATTGGTAAATCGTCGCGGCCAAGTTTTCCGGACTTTGCGGATCCATCTTCGGGTAGGCGCCGTTCTTGTCCGTGCTGCCGATGACCGTTCCGCCTTTGATGCCGCCGCCAGCCAGGAACACCGTCTGGCTCGCGCCCCAGTGGTCGCGGCCGGCGAGCTTGTAGAACTGCGGCAGGCGGGAAACCTTTGGCGTGCGGCCGAATTCGCCGGCCATCACAATGAGCGTCGAGTCGAGCAAGCCGCGATCGTGCAAGTCATCGATCAGTGCCGAAAGCGCCTTGATCAGTTGGCGGGAAGAGCTTGTCTTTCAAATGTGGGAACGCGTTGCCGTGCGTGTCCCAGGTCTCGTTATTACCGAGATTCACTTGCACAAGACTGATGCCCGCTTCGACCAGTCGCGACGCCAGCAGCAGCGACCAGCCGAATGCATTACGGCCGAAGCGGTCCAAATCCTTTTCCGGCTGTCGGCGAATGTCGAACGCCCGGCGAACGTTGATGTCCGTGAGTAGCGACACCGCGGACTGGCGCTGCGCGTCCAGCCCGCCGAATCGAGCCCCGCGATCGAGACTCTGCCGCTGCTCATCGATGTGTTTGAGCATGTCGAGCCGCGACGACAACCGAGTCGGGTCCATTCCCTGCGGCAGCGACAGATCGGGTATCTGGAAATCCTTGCGGATCGGCTTGTGTGGCCGTTCCTGGTGATCGAACTCGTATTCCGGATAAGCGCCATAGGCCCGCGGCTCGAACTTCGAGGCTTCGAGGAACCACGGGTCATGCTGCCGACCCATGACGCCGGCGAATTGGCCGGGAATGACTCGGCCGGTATTGTGGATCAGTTTTTCCGGCAGAACGACCGCCGGCGGCAGGTTGTTTCGTCGTTGCGCGACGGCGCCTGCGACGGACGCAATCGATGGCCAATCGCTATCCTTCGGCTGGCTCGGGTTGAAGCCCGGCGGCAACTGGCTCCGACCGGTCAACATGATCAGGTGTCCGGCCGAGTGATCGTTGGACGGATGCGTGAAGGAACGCACCAGCGCCCACTTATCCGATCGAGTCGCGAGCTTGGGCAGGTATTCGCAAATCTGCACGCCGGTCGTCTTGGTAGCGATTGGCTTGAACTCGCCACGAATGTCTTCGGGAGCGTCCGGCTTCAAATCGAAGCTTTCATGCTGAGCCAATCCGCCGGACAGAAAGATGTAGATAACCGCCTTCGCGGGGTGCTTGGACGAGGACTCGGCGCGAGGGAATTGAGGTGCGAAGTGCCCAGGCCGAGCAACGAGATTCCCCCGGCCTGCAACATCGTGCGGCGGGAGAAGGTCGGATGGGAGAAGGCGTTAGGCATCTAGCACCCTTGATGCTAAATCAAGTATCCACAGACTGCGATGCACGAAAACCAGTCTTTAGAACACCCGACCTACCGAACTGGGCAATGGCGAGCGTCGAGGCGTCAGCCCGACGTGGGCTTGGCCCCTCGGATACGCATGCGCTCAATTCAGGGGCCAGGCCCACGTCGGACTGACGCCTCGACGCTCGCCATTGACTGACACGTCGCTCCGCCCGCAAACGGCTCCTTTTATCGGCAATAGCGAGCGTCGCGGCGTGAGCCCGACATGGGCTCGGCCCCCAACTACACATGCGCTCAATTCAGGGGCCAAGCCCACGTCGGGCTCACGCCGCGACGCTCGCCTCTTGGCACTATTTGCCCGCACGGCGCGGTGGTTTGCCAAAGTGCAGCCCCGTTTCGGGCGACCATGTTAGCAATGGATCCGGCTGGTCGTAAAGTACGTAGTGAACCGCCGCGACCACTGCTTCCTCGTCCCCCAATTTGCGCTTCGAGCCGCGCTCCGTCCACCAAGTCCCCGACGCTGGTCGACCAAACTCCCGGCTCAATGTGCGCGTGCCCCAGCTTTTGAAGTCTCCAAGTACCTTGCCGGGCTTTGGATCACCGATCACTCCCACGACAATATGGAAGTGATTGTACATGATCGCTACAGCGAGAACGTTCCACTTGCGGAACCCAGCGGTCTCTAGGATTTGTTTCTGGTAGACCTCCGCATGGCGATGTTCGAAATGGATCGGTGGTCCCGACATCAACTCTCTTGATCGCCGCTCCAAACCTTCCAAATCCTCGTCGTACGGAGTTCCCGGCAAATTGTGGATCACGCGCCGATCATCAAGCGATTCCTCCGGGCGGTGCTCCCAAACGTGGCCGACGAACCCGCGTTCGGAACCCGGCAGCCATGTCCCATACATCGTGTTCGAGAGAAGCCAGTGGCGATCCATTTTCGACTCCGCCGGGTCAACGGCGAGCGTCGAGGCGTCAGCCCGACGTGGGCTTGGCCCCTCGGATACGCATGCACTCAATTCAGGGGCCAAGCCCACGTCGGGCTGACGCCTCGACGCTCGCCGTTGCATACGATACGAGCACATTGCGGGCACAAGCCCACGTCGGACTGACGCCTCGACGCTCGCCTAAACCAATTCTCGAATCACTTCCCCGTTCGGCAATATCGGCATCGGCCTTCCTGTGTGATCCGGGAACGATTGCTCCGGATTGATTCCCAGGTGCTTGTACATCGTTGCCCACAGGTCGTTCGGGCTCATCGGCCGGTCTTTCGGATGCATGCCCTTGGAATCGGTTGAGCCGACGATCTGGCCGACTTTCATGCCGCCGCCTGCGACAATCAGAGACATCGATTGCGGCCAGTGGTCGCGTCCGGGGCGGTTGTCGCTCTTCTGATATTCCAGTTTCGGCGTGCGGCCGAATTCGCCAGTCACGATTAACATTACGCGTTGATCGAGTCCACGGGCGTATAAGTCTTCGATGAGCGCCGTCACCGCCCGGTCGTAAGGCGGGAAGCGATACTTGGCGTCCGTGAAGATGTGGCAATTCACCGCGTGCGAATCCCAGTTGTAGGTCACATCCTTCGGAAACGACCCGCCCGGCGGGGACGGGTTTTCCAGCACCATTGTCACGAACGAACAGCCGGCTTCGACCAATCGCCTGGCGAGCAAGCAGCGCTGGCCGTAGCGGTGCATGCCATAGCGATCGCGAACGTGCATCGGTTCGTTCGAGAGATCAAACGCGTCGCGCGCCTTGGAGCTTGTCACCAGTTCGACTGCTTTGCGGTTGAACGAGTCCATCGCATCCATGGCGCCGGAACCATCGAGATCCCGGCGAACGGTGTCAAATCGAGTGAGCAGCGATTCGCGATCGTGCAATCTGTCAGCGAGGGCCGCAGGGATGCTCAGGTTGTTGACGCTGAATTTGCTCTCCGCGGGGTCACCGGAGAAAATGAACGGCGTTGTCGCCTGGCCGAGATACGCGGCCCCGAAGCTGAACGTGTCGACCTGCTGCCGCCCACCATCAACGCCCGCCACGTAGTTGGGTAGCCCACCGTTATGCGCTTCGCGAATCTTCGAGACGAATGAGCCGACCATCGGGTGATCGTTGACAAAGCCGGTTGGCTCTTTCGGATCACGGCCGGTCAGGAATCGCTTGTGTCCCCCGCCGTGATCGGCGAAGTTGTGGTGGATCGAGCGGATGACCGCATACTTGTCCGCACACTTGGCGTGCAGTGGCAGGTGCTCGCAAACGTCGATGCCGGGCACATTGGTATGGACCGGCCGAAACGCTCCGCGATAGTCCTCCGGGGCGTCCGGCTTCATGTCATACATATCCAGGTGCGGCGCGCCGCCCGGAAGCCAAAGCAGGATAACTGCGGTGTTCTCGAAAGGCGACGTTTCGGCGGCGGCTGCCGCATGCGGAACAGTTCGGGCATCGTCAATGCGCCAATGCCGAACGTGCCGGCACCGAGAAAATGCCGGCGCGTCATGGGACCAGGACAGTTCAAAAGTCGCTTCATCCAAAAAACTCCAGCGACCAGGCGGGATTGGGCGAAGGGTCGCAAAGGCGGGATGTATTTAATATCGTCCACATGCGAGTGCGGGGCAAGCCGAAACGTCCTCTTGTCCGTGGAGGGGCTTTCCGGTTATCGTGCCGGGCATGATTGCACTTCCGCGTTTGCAAACCGAGCAGCTTTTTCACGACCGTCAAGCGGCGGATCGTGAATCGCGATTCGCCAACGTCGCCGCGTTGCGGTTCAACGATGCCGACTATCTCGATCACGAAACGTGGATTCGGCCCGCCGTGCAACAGCTGGGTGCATTGAGCGGCCGACGCGTTCTCGACTACGGTTGCGGGCACGGCATGGCTTCGGTCGTGATGGCGCGCCGGGGCGCGATCGTGACCGGGTTCGATCTCTCGGCGGGATATGTTGCCGAGGCTCGACGCCGAGCGGCTGCCAATGACGTGATTGCGGAGTTCCTGCAAGCGGACGCGGAGCATCTTCCATTTGCGGATCATTCGTTCGATGCAGTCTGGGGAAGCGCCATCCTGCATCATCTCGATTTGCATTGCGCGGGTGCGGAACTCCGGCGAGTTCTGCGGCCCGGCGGTGTGGCGGTGTTTTGCGAACCCTGGGGCGGCAACTTTCTATTGCAGTTTGTTCGCAAATATGTCCCCTACCCTGGCAAGCATCGCACCCCGGACGAACAACCGCTGCGAACGCGCGACCTCCTTCCGCTCCATTCGCACTTCACTGCCATCGATGTTCGTGGCTACCAGTTGTTTGGCATGATTCGGCGTGCTTGGCGACGAGAATCGGCAGTTGGCGGCTGGCTGGATCGACTCGACGAGCGAATCATTCGCCGTTCGCATTTCCTCGAAAAGTGGTGCCGGTATGTGGTAATCTCCCTTCGCTGACGGTACCATCGGTGCGTAGATCAAGTAGGACGGATTACCAATCCGTCCTACTTGAAGACGGACGGATTGAAAATCCGTCCCACCCAAGAATTGATGGTTCCGGAATCTGCTCTTCCCGTTCCGCCGGTGCCGCCTCCGAACGCACCAAATGAGGCCAAGCCGCCGGCTCTATCTCGCCGGGGGCAATTGGCCGCCCTGATGCTGTTGGTCGGCATCGCCGCGCTGATCGGCTGGCGCCGGTACGACGATCGCTATGGCACTCGGCCGACGACTCTGCAAGCGAGTGTCACTCATCGCGTCGATCTCAACCGGGCAACGAAGTCCGAATTGATGCAGGTTCCGGGAATTGGACCGCAGCTGGCCGAGCGCATCGTTCTCCATCGCGAAGCACATGGCAAGTTTGGCCGGGTGGACGATCTGGCCGGGGTTCATGGCATCGGCGATGCGACGCTCAACAAGCTTCGCCCTTGGCTGGCGATTCATCCGGCCGATGTGCCCGCCGAGCCGCTGCCAGAGCCGGAACGATTGACGCGCAAGAAGTCAACGAAGAGCGTCAAAGGCGCGAAGGCATTGCCGCCCGGCGAGCAGATCAACGTGAACACGGCCTCGGCCGACGAATTGACCTGCCTACCCGGAATCGGCAAGGTCCTGGCCCAGCGCATCATTGATGCGAGGGAGAAACGACCGTTCGCCAGTGTCGAAGAATTGCGCCGCGTCGGCGGAATTGGGCCGAAGAAACTGGAAGCGATTCGCGACTTTGTCTGCGTGGGCGACGAACAATAGCCGCTCAGTTTGTGGAGGCCGGCACGCAAGAACCCAACACAAAGACACAGCGCGGCCCTTGGCCGCAACCAAATGAAGCAGGCATGTCCGGTTGGATAGAGTGGTGTTAGCGCACATTACTCAGCAACCGGAGCATGCCATGCAGACCTTCTTACAACAGCACAGCGACCATATCCACGGAGTTCTTTCAGGTTTGGATCGTGTTCGCTTTCGAGGCACCTTACGTTCGATCTGCTATGCCGACGGCTTGTCCCGCTACTTGGGCTTCCTCAAGGTCTTGCTGGTCGCATTCAAGAGCTTCTTTGACGGGACGGCCCGGCGACTGAAGCTCGCCACCGAACGGTTAGCCGCGACGACTCCCGTTGGCAAGGTGGTTTACTTGTCCGGCACGATCGACAAAGAGGCGGTTGTCCACGATCTGATCCGGCAGCACGCGGTGGCGGACGATTTCACGGGCGTGATTGCCGTCCTCAGTTGCGTCGAGAACTGTCGCAGTTTTCAACTGTACAAGAACGCGGCCACCCGGATGCTGGAACTGGTGTCGGCCCAGCGCAAGTGTTTGCACTATTACATCTACCTGCGCCATCCGCGCTTCGGCATGATGCACATCCGTCTGATGACGTGGTTCCCGATGTCCGTGCAGATTTGCCTGAACGGCCGCGAGTGGCTGGCTCGGCAACTCGACGCGGCGGGCATCGAGTACCAGCGCCGAGACAACAGCTTGGCCTGGGTGGCGGACTTCCCGAAGGCGCAGGCCCTGTTCGACGAACAATTGCAAACGGACTGGTCGGCGACGTTGACCGGCGTGATTCGCGAGTCGCATCCGGAGTTCGCGCGGCTGCTGACCGAGTGGCAACTCCGCGACTATTACTGGACGGCCGAACAGACGGAGTGGGCGACCGACGTGGCGTTTCGTTCGGTGGCGGCGTTGCGGCCGTTGTATCGCCGGTTGGTTCGGCACGCGACCGAGAACCTGTCGAGCCCCGATGTGCTGCGCTTCTTGCAGCAGCGGCTGACAAAGGCCGGAGCGTTGGACGGTCGCTTTCAAGGCGAAGTCGTGAGCAGCACGAAAACGCGCGTCGAGGGGACACGCGTGAAGCACCGCCTGGGTCGGAACAGTTTGAAGATGTACGACAAGTTCGGTTGCATCTTGCGGATCGAAACGACGATCCATCAGGCGGAAGGCTTGAAGGTGTACCGTCCGAAGGAAGGCGATCCGAGCGGGAGATTGGCCTGGCAACCACTGCGGCGGGGCGTGGCGGACCTGTACCGTCGCTGCCAGTTGTCGCAAGCGGCCAACGAGTCGTACTTGGCGGCCCTCGCGGCCGTCGAGTCCCCCGAGACGCTCGGCCCGGCTCTGGTGGCCGCGAGCCGGCCGGTGACCAAAGCGGGCCGTCGCCACCGGGGACTGAATTTGATGTCGCGCGACGATGGCGCGTTGCTGCGCGCGATCAACCGGGGTGAGTTCGCGATCGCGGGCTTCCGGAATCGCGACCTCCGCATGCTCCTGACTGGCTCAGCCCCGACCAACCCGGTCGAGACGAAACGCCAGAGCGGACGCGTGACGCGGCAATTGCAACGACTCCGCGCCCACGGACTGATCCGCAAGATCCCCAAGAGCCACCGCTACAAAATCACCGATCGCGGCCGACTCCTCGCCACGGCCATCAGCTACATCCACGATACCAATGTGCAAATACTCGCACTCGCCGCATAAGAATTGTGTTATGGCAACTAAAAATCAGTAGTGAGTAATACAAAGAAGAGCGAATGGCTCTTCTTTGTGTGATCTTCGTGCCTTTGTGTTGGGCTCAGGGTTCCGGTCAAAAACCGCACCCACCTTCAATCAGGGGATATTCACCTGGGTCTCGTTGTTGGCGGAGCCAGTATCGGTCCCCGGCCCGCCGCCGGCAAAGTCGGTATCGGCGCCGCCGTCAAGCGTGTCGTTGCCGTAGCTGCCGGTGAGATAGTCGTTCCCGGCGTCGCCGTTCAGATTGTCGTCGCCGTTTCCGCCATCGAGCCTGTCGTTGTCGGTTCCGCCGTTCAGCGTGTCGTTGCCACTTTCACCGTAGAGTCGGTCCAGGCCAGCGTCGCCGCTAATCAAATCATTGCCGGACGCTCCCCACAAACTGTCGTTGCCGTCGCCGCCGCTCATGGTGTCATTGCCCAGGCCGCCACCCATGATGTCGTTTCCGGCGTCGCCATTCATCGTGTCGTCGCCGACCCCGCCCAATAGACGGTCGTTGCCGTCTCCACCATCGAGTTGATCGTCGCCCGAATCGGCTTGAAGATAATCGTTGCCAATTCCACCCGTCATCGTGTCGTTACCGGGGCCCCCAAAAATGAGGTCGATGCCGTCGTCGCCTGAGAGGCTGTCGTTGCCGGTGAGGCCGTTGATGATATCGTTGCCCGCACCCCCGCTGACCGTGTCGTCGCCGAAGCCGCCGCCAAGCAAGTCGTTGCCTTCATCGCCAAAGATCTCGTCGTTGCCGGCGCTACCGGCGATCACGTCGTTGCCCGTTCCGCCGTGGATCACATCGTCGCTGATTCCGCCAATAATGACATCCGATCCGGCTCCGCCGTTGATCGTTGCCGGAACCTGGACGCCGGTCAGGTCGATGAGGTCGTTCCCATTGCCTCCGTTCGCCTCGACGCTGCCGACGGCGAAGGCGGGGATGGATGCCACGAAGTTGGCCCCGTCTTGAATCGGCACCAGGATCGGGAACCCGGCACGCATGTCGTAGACGCGAAAAGCGCCGGCCTGTTCTCGCACCAGAATGCGGTCGTTGACCGCGGAGCCGTCCACGGCCAGGACTCCCGTGCCCGCGGTGAAGACGGCCGTCGTTGGGTTGGCCCGGTGTTCCAGTTCATCGACGTGAAGCAATTGGCCAACCGAGCGGCTAGGTCGAGCGGAATCGGCGAACAACTGGCGGATGAGCGTGCGATACATGGCCGTGTCCCGTTGGAGATTTTTAGTTGTTGGACAGGACCAAAGCATTCGACGTGCCGTTCGGCGATTTGCAAGTTTTGCCAAGGATTCACGGAGAACCCGAAAGAGGCAACGGCCGAGCGTTGTGTCGAAATCGCACAGACTTTCTGAGCGCTGATTGAATTCGCTCAGTTCGACCGCAATACGAACTGCCTCGGCGATGAAGGCGGACTGGCCGCGATGAAGAATCGGAGCACGAGCGAAGTGAGGAGTAGCGTCGCCCCACCTGCAAACAATCCCCATTCGCAGAATGCCCGGAACCTCGCCTGCACTCGGGTGTGCTCTGTCGATCCTGCGTACCACTCTTCAGACCCGATCTTCGAGGCGATCGGCTGGTGCGTCGCATGAAATTCGTCGTAGAAATGTTCGTCGTTTAAGTTGGCGCCGGACCGGATCTTTTCTTCCTCGTACTCCTGATACTCGCGCTGGTAGTTCTCGCCCAACGCGAGTTCCGCTTCGAATTTGGGCCTCAGACCGGCGGCTTCGTCCGCAGGCAGTGATTGCTCAATTGCTGCCTGTCGTACCCTGCAATGATCGCGGAGAACCTGTTGCAACTCGGGCGTCGGCCAAAATTGCTCGGCCATGCGCGACGCTCGCTCAAAGCAATTCCAGGCGATGTACCGCTGGCCGACGCGCAACATGATCTCGCCAAGGCAGAGAGCGTAATGCGGATTGGGACCGCTGCCCTGCCGCCATTCGCCAATTAGCCAGAGAGCGGGCTCATCGAAGGGGGCACGTTTGCCGCGACCGGCGCCGCGCGAACCATCGAGCATTCTTTCGCCACCAACCTCGGCAACATAATCTCGAATGAATTTCCGCATTTCTGGGTCCAACGTGTCCGGCAATGGACCTTGGGTCCATCCTCTCATTTCAACAAACCCGACCCAGAACGGGGCGTAGGCCCGCGCAAGGTCCTCTTGGCTGTCCTTGTCATAAAGCTCAGCCTTCTGCCGCGCAATGAATTCCACCTTGCGGTCAAGTCGATTCCCGATCAGATCGCAATTGCGGAGAAGTTTCAGATGGTAACTCGCGTCAAGCAGAAAGCTTATAACCACCAGGTGCCACGTTTCCAGGCCGAAGTGAGCCTCTGGATTCACCTCCATTGATTTGCGTATCAGGTCACGCCCCTCCTCAACCCGCTCACGTGCCTCTGCGGCGCCGCTCATCATCGCCCACAGATTGGCGTGCACCAAGAACTGGCCAAGATTGGCATAGGTCGAGTAGAGGTCGTTCTCCTGAAGGCCGAGCGCGTGCTGGCGTTTCAGCTTGTCGCGCATAAGGCCGATGGCTTCATCCGTTCGACCGCGGCGATCGAGGCCGACTGCGATGTCGTCCGTGAGGGCGAATGCGGTTACCGAATCGGGATGTAAGACGGCGAGCTTGTCGCGAGCGAGACGGTCGCGCTCCTGGTAGAACGCTTGGCCGTGACGGGGGTAGCGCTCATGAATGATGTCGTGAACCATCGTGAAGCGGAACGACGCCGAGTCCGGCGACGGAGCGACGTGATGTGGCAATGGCGCGTAAATGACCCCCGCGCCATCGTCCGCAGCGAACCGAGCAGCGGCCAAGCCACCAACGCATCCGCCGATTGACGCGGTAAACACGAGAAAGGCAAACAGCCAGACGCGCAGACTGTTCATCGGCTATTTTGGTTGGGAACGAAGTCGAAGAAGCACACCGAATCCGGCCACGGCCATCAGCACGCCGGCACTGCCGATAAGATACGGCCGGGTCGAACTGGCCTGCGTCGGCTGTGGCGGTTGATACTCCGAGCCCTCGTATTGCGATTTGAATTCGCGCTCGTGGCTGATCAATTCGGCGTCGTTGAGACACGCGAACGCAGGAGCGGATAACGCGAGCATCAATGCAAGCGACGGGATGGTACGCATGGTCGTGCTCCAAATCGAGACGTGATACCCAATTGTGTTGCGGGCGATTCCCCGTTTCAAGCACATTAAGTAGGTCCGCCGAGCCGAGGCGGATCAAGCGGGCAGCCCCCGAACGGCGCGACGCAATCTCAGGGCGCAAGCCGGTCCGGCTCGGCTCGCCGGACCTACTTACATTCCTATGGTCCGGCTCGGCTCGCCGGACCTACTTCCGGACAGAATCTCTCTGATTGCGATTCGCGATCTCGTCCTTGAAGATCTTTCGAACGCGCTTCTTCGCGATGCGATCCACCAACCCCGGCAGGAACCTGGCCGCGAACAATAGGGCCTTGCCTTGCAGTGTCAGGCTCACCGTCTTCTTGCCGGCCGCCAGGGCGTCGAGCGTGGCGGTGGCCACTTGCTCGGAGGTCATGCCGCGCATGTGATCCAGGCTTTGCTTCGCTCGCTTTTCCAGCATGTTCTGCGAGAAGTTCGTCGCCGTCAGCCCCGGATTGATGGTGATGACGTCGATATCGAAGCGAGCGAACTCGGCACGTACGGCCTGGATCCAGCCTTCTAGTGCGAACTTGCTGGCGGAATAGAGCGATCGTCCGGGAATCGCCCGTCTGGCAAGGATCGACGATATATTGACGACGGCCGGCGTCTTCCCTTCCATCAAAATCGGCAAGAATGCCCGCGTGGTCTCGACGGTGCCGAAGAAGTTGGTCTCCATGATCGAGCGCAACACTTCCGGCGTCGAGTCGGCGAAATGTCCGGTGGCGCCGATGCCCGCATTATTGATGAGCACGTCCAGCCCGCCGAACTTGTCTTTCGCGGCCCGAACCATGGCGTCGCGACCCTCGGCGGTCGCGATGTCGGATTGCACCACCTCGAGAGTCTTGCCGTTCTTGCGTACCTTGTCCGCGAGTTGATTCAAAAGTTCGAGATTGCGTGCCGACGCTAACACCTTCATGCCGCGTTGGGCCGCCTCGACGGCGATCGCGCGGCCGATGCCCTGTGAGGCCCCCGTGACAAGGACTCGCAATCCGGCCAGTTCGCGGCGTCGGCCCATTTCCTCATCCCCCTTTTCGCCAGCCGAAGAGCACACCACAAAGGCACAGCGCGGCCCTTGGCCGCAACCAAATGAAGCAGGCATGTCCGGTTGGATAGAGTGGTGTTAGCGCACATTACTCAGCAACCGGAGCATGCCATGCAGACCTTCTTACAACAGCACAGCGACCATATCCACGGAGTTCTTTCAGGTTTGGATCGTGTTCGCTTTCGAGGCACCTTACGTTCGATCTGCTATGCCGACGGCTTGTCCCGCTACTTGGGCTTCCTCAAGGTCTTGCTGGTCGCATTCAAGAGCTTCTTTGACGGGACGGCCCGGCGACTGAAGCTCGCCACCGAACGGTTAGCCGCGACGACTCCCGTTGGCAAGGTGGTTTACTTGTCCGGCACGATCGACAAAGAGGCGGTTGTCCACGATCTGATCCGGCAGCACGCGGTGGCGGACGATTTCACGGGCGTGATTGCCGTCCTCAGTTGCGTCGAGAACTGTCGCAGTTTTCAACTGTACAAGAACGCGGCCACCCGGATGCTGGAACTGGTGTCGGCCCAGCGCAAGTGTTTGCACTATTACATCTACCTGCGCCATCCGCGCTTCGGCATGATGCACATCCGTCTGATGACGTGGTTCCCGATGTCCGTGCAGATTTGCCTGAACGGCCGCGAGTGGCTGGCTCGGCAACTCGACGCGGCGGGCATCGAGTACCAGCGCCGAGACAACAGCTTGGCCTGGGTGGCGGACTTCCCGAAGGCGCAGGCCCTGTTCGACGAACAATTGCAAACGGACTGGTCGGCGACGTTGACCGGCGTGATTCGCGAGTCGCATCCGGAGTTCGCGCGGCTGCTGACCGAGTGGCAACTCCGCGACTATTACTGGACGGCCGAACAGACGGAGTGGGCGACCGACGTGGCGTTTCGTTCGGTGGCGGCGTTGCGGCCGTTGTATCGCCGGTTGGTTCGGCACGCGACCGAGAACCTGTCGAGCCCCGATGTGCTGCGCTTCTTGCAGCAGCGGCTGACAAAGGCCGGAGCGTTGGACGGTCGCTTTCAAGGCGAAGTCGTGAGCAGCACGAAAACGCGCGTCGAGGGGACACGCGTGAAGCACCGCCTGGGTCGGAACAGTTTGAAGATGTACGACAAGTTCGGTTGCATCTTGCGGATCGAAACGACGATCCATCAGGCGGAAGGCTTGAAGGTGTACCGTCCGAAGGAAGGCGATCCGAGCGGGAGATTGGCCTGGCAACCACTGCGGCGGGGCGTGGCGGACCTGTACCGTCGCTGCCAGTTGTCGCAAGCGGCCAACGAGTCGTACTTGGCGGCCCTCGCGGCCGTCGAGTCCCCCGAGACGCTCGGCCCGGCTCTGGTGGCCGCGAGCCGGCCGGTGACCAAAGCGGGCCGTCGCCACCGGGGACTGAATTTGATGTCGCGCGACGATGGCGCGTTGCTGCGCGCGATCAACCGGGGTGAGTTCGCGATCGCGGGCTTCCGGAATCGCGACCTCCGCATGCTCCTGACTGGCTCAGCCCCGACCAACCCGGTCGAGACGAAACGCCAGAGCGGACGCGTGACGCGGCAATTGCAACGACTCCGCGCCCACGGACTGATCCGCAAGATCCCCAAGAGCCACCGCTACAAAATCACCGATCGCGGCCGACTCCTCGCCACGGCCATCAGCTACATCCACGATACCAATGTGCAAATACTCGCACTCGCCGCATAAGAATTGTGTTATGGCAACTAAAAATCAGTAGTGAGTAATACAAAGATCACACAAAGAAGCACGGAGAAATCGGTCAGTCTTCTTAGTGCAACTTTGTTCCGTTGTGTCGAAACGTTCCCACTAGAAATCCAGTCGCCGCAAGTCCGGCGGGATGAAATCGGCTCGGGCTTCCGCCGACCACAGCAACTCCGGCGAATAGTATCGCAACAGCCAACCAAGCGGGAACCGTCCCGCCAGGTCATTCACAAAGGTCGCAAGGTCCGCCGTCGGCGCAATCCGCATTTCCCGTTCGACCAGGCGCATGAACAGAACGGTAATCGTTTCATGGTAGCCGGAGGGATCGCCACGGGCGACGTTATATTGGTTGATGAAGTGTCGAGCGCGAGTCGTGCCTTCGTCCAATGAGAATCGGTTCAAATAGACCGCGGCGACGGCAATATGGGCCCGATGCGTCCACCGCTCGTAGGGCAATTCGCACGACTCGAAGAGCCGCACCAATTCGCCGACTTCGGAATTGGTGGCGAAGGGGATATCGATCTTGAGGCGGGGTGCTGCCATCCACCCAAGGAGAGCTTTAGCGGGACAGAAAGTTCACGCAATGTTGGAGGCGCCTTCTTGGCGATGCCCATAAAAATACCGCGACCCCCGGACTGGGCCGGGGGCCGCGTTCCCCTACCTCAGGTGCGAGTCACTTCTGGGCAACCGCCTCGTCCTTGGGGGCCATGGGGAAAATCTTGATCGACAATGGCTCGACCCAGTTCTTGAAGTCGGCATTGTAGTAAAGATAGCCACGACTGGCCGGCCCGCGATATTCGCCGGGCACATCGCACACCAGATCAACGGTGAAATTGATCTTCTGTTCGGGGGCCAGTTCTCGCCAGTATATCACCAGCTCGCGACCACGAACCTCGAAAAAGCTGACGACTTTCTTTTCGCGAAGGTCGATGAGTTGTTTCATATCGGTTGGCACTTTCATGCCGGCTGGCAGGCCGACGATCGCGACCGCCATGCCCTGCCCCTGCTTCTGCCGATTCTCCACGGTCACGGTCAACGGCACCGTCTCCCCCTCTTTCGCCTGGTTCCGGCCGAGCCGAGTTTCAAGCCGGACGGCGCATTTTTCAGCGCTGACCGGTGTGCGAGTGGTATACGTGTAACTCAAGGCGAACGGATAGGCATGTTTCGCGGTGGTGACGATCTCGACATCGGTCTTGGCCCCGGCGGGGAAGAGATCCTCCGGCTTGTCCACGTCGAGAGCGATAATCTCGACGTCGTTTTCAGTGAATCTCCGTGTGCCAGCGGGCTTGCCCGCAACCATTAGGTTGATGTCGCCCGCCTCCGCCGGGTGTGCGCTCTTCTTGGCAAACAAGATGAGAGCCTTGAGCGCCATGATGGTCGATTGCGTGGAGCCAAACCCCCCATAGCCGCCACGTTGCTGGCTGATCCACCGCGTCGCTTCCTTGATCGGACGCCGCGTATTTCGTGTCGTTCGCCCGCAGCCAGCCGAGCATGGCGATCGCGGTCGTTTCGATCTCGAGGTCGCGGCCACCGGAGCGGGTAATGCTCGTCTCGCCGCCTGTGACCGCACCAGCCTTCAAGTGCTTATCCTTCAAGCGATCAAGCAGTTGAATCGCCGTCTCGCGGTCGCCCCGATTGAGCAGCACATTCGCCGTGAGGGCCACAAAGTAGGAGTCTTTCCCACCGCGGGAATCTTGGTTCAGCGCCTCGGTCTTGAGGGCATTGATCTCCTTGGCAAGATCCATTTTCTCCTGATCGTCGGGATCGCTTTCGACGAGGGCCCAGACGATGTAAGCGTCGGTCGTATGTTTGGGCGCTCCGCCGAAGGAGTCGAGAGCCCGCGGATTGCGTTTGAAGCCCCCGTTGCCATCGCGGCGCGACAGCAAGAACGCCTGCGTTCGCTTGATGAGTTCGGCATCGACTGCGTGCACGCGGGCCATGTCCTTGAATTGCAACAGGCCATAGGCCGTGAGCGCTTCGTGGGCCATGTCCGGCGCGCCGAACCATTCGAACCCCTGCTTGATTTTTTGGGGGGTGTCCGGACATTCGAAAGAGGCCAGCCGGGCATAGCCGCGGTCGAGCAGGTCCTTGGCTCGCTTCGCGGCCGCCGGGTTGGCCTGATTCGTCTGATTCAAGTAGTCGAGGATCAACGTGTTGGGATAGTTGGTGGTCGAAGTCTGCTCGAAGCAACCATTGGGCTCGCGGAGCAAGCCATCCAGTCCCTTGACCAGATCGGCCATCGAGGTCGGATAAACCTCCAGGCGAACTTTGAGAGTGCCCTTCACCAGATCCTTCGGCAAAGTGACGCTGCCGATCGCCCGCGATTCGAGCATATCGCTGAACGAGCCGACCTCCGGGAATCCCTCTGGAACGACATTGACGACACGGCCAACAGAATCGGGTTCGGCGGCCGGGTCGCTGTCGCCGGCCACGGTCAATGTCGCTTTGCCTTCCAGATTGGTTGGTTTCAAGCGGAATATTTTGCGGCCTTTGCCGTTCGGCGCGAGGTCGATCGTATCCTTGACCCGCCCATCGGGCGTCTTGATGCCGCCGTTTTCGACAGCCAGCATGGACGGCGTCAGAGTGAACGTCACCGCGCGGCGGTCGTCGCTATCGTTGACCACACGGACCGGCACATCGACCACATCGGAGCTAGTGATCTCCAGCGGCAGCTTCGGATCAACGGTGAACGGTTTACGCGCTTCGATCGTCTTGGTCACCGCGCCGATCCGACCGTCGGTCGTGTGGCCCGCCACGAGTATCTGATAGCGAGCGATATCGTCGGAAAGTTGGAAGTCGATATTCGTCCGGCCGCTATCGGGCAGCACCAGCACCGGATGCCAGTACACCGTTTCAGTAAAGTCGCTCCGGATCGCGCCGAGCGAAGGATCCCGCTGGTGGGCGTATTCTCGGACGACGAACGGCAGCCGGCCGGCCGGAAACTCATCCTTCGCACCGGGGAACTGGGGCAATTCTGGCGCTGGAAGCCCCGGCCCGGCTGCAACGGGTGGTATGGCCGGCGGCACGATGTTCCGGTTCATGACCTTGTTGTGGGCGCCAGGTGCAGGCTTGAACTGACCGGCCGGATCGGCCTTCATGCGCGGCATCGCCGGCGCAATTCGGTCCGCCGCCCTTTGGCGCGGGTGGAGGGAATCCTTCCCCAACGGCGGGGACCGGCCGTTCCGGTTCCGCTTGCTTGGCGTCCGCCTTGGCGAGATTAGCGGCAGCCGCACCGTTCACAGTGCCTGGCGGTCGCGGGCCGAAGACGACCGCATTATTTCGATCGTCTAGCTGTTGGCGAGCAAACGCCAGCTCGGACTCACTTGTGCCGCGGGTCGTTACGATCGCAATGAGAACGAGGACCGCCAGCGCAAGCGAACCGCCGGAGGTGGCAAAGTAGGCCCGGCGCTGCTTTCCCGTCCGCGTGATGGCCAGCGCCGCCCCGCCGCAGATCACAACGATCAGTCCAAGCAGGAACAGCGGCAACGCCCACGAGCGAGCGGTGGCGGCACGCGTTTCGAATCGGTACAGCTCCGCGGAAGATGCCTGATAGTGCTTGTCGGCAAAATCGGCCTTGGCCTGTGCCGCCGCCAATCGATTTCGGAAGTCCGGCTCCGCCTTGGTACGAAAAGCATTCCAGCGCGACTCCGCCTCAGACAGTCGCAGGCTGGCTTGCTCCACTTTCGGCTGGTAATCGGCGGTGACTCGCTTCTGTTCGAGCTGATAAAGTTCGAGCGGGGCCGACATACCACGGCCGTGAGCGACGAGCAATTGCACGACGTCGCGACGTTCGGTCGGGTTGTTCGGCAAGATGTTTTGTTCCGCGAATCTCCGCCAGCCCTGGGTTCCGAGCAGCAGATCGAGGGCAACGCCCGCCTTCGGGTGATCGGTTAAGAGGAAATCGGCATGTTCCAGATCGGCTGGGTTCTTGACCTCGCCTGCAATCAGAAAATGCGTGGGCAGTAAGCGATCGGTCTTGTTGTCGGCCATTGCGATCACGCTCTGGTTGATCACGCCGATCATGACAATTGCGGGCGTTGGCTTTTCCTTTTCGTTGACGGCGCCGATATCGATGCGGACTTTGCCCGCGGGAGCGTAGCGATTCTTGTCCGGATTGACGGTCAGAAGGAGTTGCTTGCCGGGCTTGCGATAGACGAGGCGTTCCGCCCGCGGCATCAATGTTGCGTTCTGGCCCGCTTGTCCTTGGATTTCCTCGAACACGGTGATTCGCGTCACCCCGCCAAGCGATTCATCGCCTTGAAGCTGCAAGTCGATCGGCTTGCCGGCTTCCACTTCCGCCTGCTGCTGAGCAATCAATCGTCCACGGGCATAGGCGCCGATATGAAGCGTCTTCGGACCGTTGCCGACCTGGACACGAACGCGGATCGGAGCGCCCATCTCGGTCACGGGATCCATTGCGGTGAGAACGACGCCATCCGGCTTCGCTTCGGGAAGCGGAAAACCTTCCTTCGTCGGCTCGTTGATGCCAACCGGCGTTCTCAGTTTGAGGAAATACTTCGTGCCCACCCGGGGTGTGAACGTGAATACGCCTTGGCCGCGATTGACCCCCGGATTCTCGGCATCGGTCAGAGTCGCGACCTCGGCAAGCGTGGTCTTTCCGTCGGTGAGCGCGCCTTTGATGTCGGCTGGCTTGCCACGCGGTGTGCGGACCTGGAAATACACTCGGCACGGCACGCCGGCCACAAGGTCGCCACCCTCCGGGAAGAACTCCACCTTCAGGTCCTTTTCCACCAGGGGAATTGGACGGACGATGTTTTCGGTGTCGCTTCCATCGAGCACGGCGACATCAAGGACCGCATCCATGGGTCCCTTATTCAATCCGCGGTTCGCATAAAGATCAGCGGGGATCTGAAAGCGAATATCGAGAACGGCCTTCGTCTGCCCGCTGGTGCCCTCCGACTGAATCTGGAAGTGGACGTTCTTGTCGCTGAAAACGGTCTTGCCATCAATCCGGGCATTCACGACCGCTTTGGCGTCCTTCATCGGCCCGCCCGCGGTGCGCGACACTTCGAGTCGCGCCTGAACGTAATCGCCCGGCCCATACGATTTGCCGTCGAACTCGAGCCGTTTCTCGAAGATATCGGGCACATAGCGGTTCACCAGGAACTTTCGCGCATCGAGCAGCGTATCGCGACCCGTTGCCGGGTTGGTTTCGACGACCTCAAGCGTGTATTCGCCGCCGGGAGCGTCGACCGGCAATTCATATTCACCGGCGCCGATGCCGCGAACGGGCTTGCCGTCGGGCCCGATGACGGGTTTCAATCCATCCATCAACCGTCCGTTGCCTTCGGCAATCGGAAACATCGCTCCGTCCGGTTTGCGCAGGCGGAACTTGAGCATCTGGTCGTTTGCCGGCGGCAGGAACGTGGCCCGATCGAGCGTCAGCGACCGAAAGCGAACGATTTCGCCGGGCTTATAGAGCGGCTTGTCGGTGACGAGTTGGGTGACATAGACCGGTCGAGCCAGTGGGATGCGCTCGGCCAACACGCTGCGGCGATCGTCGTCGGTGTAGGCGACGACTTGAAGAAACAAGTCGTCACCCGCCTGGATCTTGTCCCAAAATGAAACCGGCAACTTGAGCCGCGTGGTGCCGTGCGTGGGTCCGTGCGTTTCGTGGAGCAGTTCCTTGTCCTTTTGGTCCTTGACGACCACTTCAATTTTCTTCGGCGAACCATATCCGCCTTGTTTGGTCAGCGTGTCGATGAGCCACTCGTTTGGCGCACCGGGCTGAATCCGGTCCGGACCACGCAAGCGAACGACAAAATCCTTCTGATCGATTGCCTTGCGGGCGCTGGCGAGAGCGTCGAGATAGGCTGTTTTCGCCGCTTGATGAGCGGCAACGGCCCGATCGTGTTCGATTCGAATGGCTTCGCGGGCGGCCTGGTGCTCGGTATCCAGCGTCTTCACCGATTCATGCGCGGTCCGGGCATCCACTCGAGCCGATTCGGTTTCGGATGATTGGGCATACCAGCCGACCAATTGATACGCGGCCGGTCCGCCGAGCCCGCCGAAAACGAGTAAGAGCGAGGCCGCTACAATCCATCGCGTCCAGACGATCTTCATCGTCGTTGCCGCGCACGGCGCCGGTCGAACGGGCAAGGTCAATTTCGGTTCAGCAGGCGGAGAGAAACTCAAATTCGGAAAGGTCGTGCGGGACACGGATGCCAGTTTCGCTTGCCAATCTCGGCTCCGGATCCGAAGCAACTCGCCTTCCGGAGTAGCGAGAAAAGCTTCCAAGTCGTGTGCCTCGGCGGCATCGAGCAGTCCGTACAGGTGCTCGAGCATCAGGCCTTCGTAGCGAGTGACATCGGACATGGTTGAGCCCGCCGCCGTAGCTGAATTCGCCGGAATTCAGTCTCATGCCTTTGCAATTTGGATCCGAATTCACGCGAATTCAGCTCCGCCACTGCCCCGTCTCAACACCATCTCAGGAGAGGATTTTCCGAAGTTTCTGCAAGGCCGATCGCATCTGCGTCTTCACGGTTCCGACCGGCGCTTTGCGGATGTCCGCGATTTCCTCGTAGGTGAATCCGCCGTTCTGCCGCAAGAGGAACACTTCCTTTTCGTCGTGGCGCAGCTCCAGAATCGCCAGGCGCAGGCGGCCGAGATCCTCTTGTTCTTCCAGGTGCTCTCCGGGCGAAACCTCCCGGCCGACGATCATGGTTTCATCTCCGGCAATCGGCTTCGAGCGCCGATGCCAGGCAGATCGTTGCATGTCCTTGGCCGCATTCAGCCCGACGCGAAAGATCCACGCCCGCAAGTTCTGGATGTCGGGTAGGCTCTCCCGCGTCCGCCAGCACTTCACGAAGGCTTCTTGCGCAGCATCTTGGGCGTCCTCGCGATTGCCGAGGAGGTAAAGCAAGGTGCTGACGAGTTCATCGCGCATGTCATTGAATGCGCGGGTGAGGCGTTCCGCGGACGCGAGGGGAGGTCCGTCGGAACTCGCCGCGAGCCTTCCCAGGGTCGGGCTCGCGCCGGGCTGAGTCATAGTTCCTCATCCATACGACGGACCCGGGCGACACTGCGATTGCAACAAGGAGTTAAAAAAGTGTGAATCGGAGGCGACTCACATAGCCGCATTCAGGGAATGGTACTTGAGAAAGCTCGACAGGGAAAGGACTTGCTTCGCCAGAGATGAGACGGCGAGCAGCCGTTGGTCGGCCGCTCGCCTAGATATTCGATGCGAAAAGCAATCAATCGCCCTGGCTTTTGGAGGCCGGACTCTTGGGCATTGGCTTGATTTCCGTGGCCCCCTCGACCTTGGCCAGACGTTCTCGAAGGTCCTGCAATTGTCTGTTCAATTCTTTTCGCTCGTCTTCAACCGCCTTCAGCTGCGCATCGCGAGCCATCGCCTTTTGTTCGAGAGCCATGATCGTTAATTCCGTTTTCGCCAGAGCTTTATGGTCGTCCTCGGCGGTGCGGAGCCGCTGTTCGAGATGGGCGACTTTGTCTTGGATCGTCTTCAGATTGCCGTTGTCTTTGCTGTATCCACTGAGTTGCTCTTTCAAGGTGGTTACCGTGACGCGCATTTCCTGAAGTTGCTGCATTCGATCCCACATCGCTTGCGTACGCGAGTTGAATTCTTCCTTCTTCACCGATTCCGCGCGAGCTTCACTGAGTCGACTGACCTCCGCGCGCAACTCGGTGATCGATGACGCCTGATTGTTGTAAAGGGTAATCGCGATCAAAGCCGCGATGCTGAGAATCGTGCCGCCAAAGACTCGCCAGAACAGTGAAACCCTTTCGTCGGGATGCCCCGGCATAGCCGATTTGCCCGGAGAATGGCCGGCATCTCCGGAGCGTAACGAGCCAGCCGCGAGCACGAGGGCGTGCGACTTACGGTCATCTTGGTGGTCCATCTCATCGCAGCCAGGGCGGCGAGTGTTCACGTTGGCCTCCTGCCAAATTCGTTGAAGCCTGGTAGTCGGGGGGTGATCTATACTCGGTCAAGGGACTGCGAGCAAGGCCACCTAGGTAATGTCGGCGAGCGGGGCAACTGCACTCATGCCACTGGGTTGAACCCCGTCTGCGAAGAAGACGTGGTGCAAGTCGGCACTTGCGCTAGGCAATCAATCAGAAGCGCCCAGGGCACGCTTAAGATCGGCCAACTGATTGCGAACCTGCTCAAGTTCCGTTCGAAGCGTTGTAAATTCTGCAATCGCTTGCCCCAATCGAGATTCGAGTTGGCTCAGACGGTCGGGTGCTTCCGCGACTGGCCCCGTTTCCTCTTCGGGAGACGCTCCGCTCCCACGCGCCGACCGGTGCCGTTGAAGCTCGTCGGCGGAATGAAATCCGTGTGTTAAAAGAGCGCCGCGACGCTCTGGAGGTGAAAGCCATACGACGTAGCCCCGTTCGACCAGGCTCTTGACGATTTCCGAGGCCGCGTCTTGATCCAGCGGTTCCATCCGCGAGGCTCGCGACCTCGCCTCCGCCAGGGTTTGCGGGCCGCGCAAGAGAAGTTCGGCCAGGAATGCCAATTCGGGCTTGGCGACTTTCCAGGCGTCGTAAAGATTGTGACGCCAGCGCTCGACCCGCCCGCCGGTCACTCGAAAGACAAGGCCCTTGCGTTGCAGGCCCTCCAGGCAAGAATCGACTTCCGGCTCATCGAGATTCATCACGGGGTCGCGGTTGCTTTTTTGATTGCACCCGATCACGACCGCGTTGAGGGAAAGGGGCTCCGGCGCGGCTGCGGTCAAGGCCTTTTCCACAAGCACGCCGAGAACTCGCCGTTCGAGAGCAGTTAACGGTCCAATCACGTGATAAGTTCCAAGAGCCAATTCGATCCGAACAATTCCGATTCCATCACTGGCGATCACTCGGCTTGAGGACCTCGTTAATGGGATCTCCCTCAAGCGCTCGCAGAAACAAGACCAGGTCTTTCTTCTCGGCCGGAGTCAGCTCCAGTTTCTTCGGAATGATCGGCCAGCCGCCCGAGGTGAAGACTGTCGGTTGTGGGCCAGCGTACTTTGTACCCCGGGCTTTCGCAGCCATGAAGGCCTTTTCCGCGTCGGTGTCGCGCATCTTGCTATCGAGGTATGGATTTGCGATGCCTCCCTTGTCGTAGAACTCCACGACTTCCTCCAGCGTCTTCTCGCTGCCATCGTGCATATATGGTCTGCTAGCTAGGAGTGCCCGCAACCCCGGTGTTTTGAAGGCGCCGTACATGGCGGGGTCCTTGGCGCCGATCGGCAAGGCCGCGAATCGCCCGGATTGCGCGAGCGATACCTTACCATTGACTGCACCAGCACCGAGATTGTGAAAGGTGTGATCGGTATATGTTTCCCCCACATGGCAGCTGTTGCACCGAGCCTTGTTGAAGTACAGCACTCGCCCGTTGCTAATGGACTTAGCAACTTCGGCAATTCGGCCCGAGTCCTTGGCCGGATCGAGACCGAGCGACGTCAATGCGTGGGCATCCTTGCTCGCGAATGCGGCCTTGAGAACCGTCTCGTAGTCCTTGGCAATGGAGTCAAACTTTGTGCTCTCCTCGTCCTCCGCACGAGCACGCGCAGCGACCGCGGCCCGATCTTCAACGGAATTGCCCACGACCACCGTTCGCTCGAACGTCGCAATCGCCTTGGCAACCGCGTCGCGCGTGGCGGGGTGGCCGAATTCCTTCTCGAATAAGCCGGCGTAAACGGGGCTCTTGCGAATGCGCTTGACTGCCGCATGCCAGGCATCTTCCGGCGTGCCCGCGAACATCTCCACCGGATTGCCGACCGGCCCCTGCGACTGGTGTTCCAAGGATTCGGCCCGGCCGTCCCAGAACTGGAAATGGTTGAATGCCGAGTTGATCACTGTCGGCGCGTTCATCCCACCCAGCTTGCCGCTGATCCCGGTCGACGTCTTGTGCTGGTCGCCAAAGCCTTTGTCCGGGCTATGGCAAGTGGAGCACGAAACAGTGTTGTCGGATGACAAGATCGGATCGTAGTACAGTTTCCGGCCAAGCTGCCAGCGCTCCAGTGTCATGGGATTCTGGGACGGAACGGTGGGCGGAACGTTGATGCCCAAAGGCAATTTCACCCTGATCGCCTTGCGAGCGACCGACTTGCCGGAAACGGGATCAACAATCGTTTCAGTCACTTCGTTGAAGAGGTTGGGCAGTTTTTCCCATTCCGCGCGATTGAGCCCACGGGAAACAAAGGTCATGGGAGTCTGTTGCATTACAGGACGACGAAGCGAATCGTTCGGCAGCATGTACTCGTATTGCGAGGGATCATCCTTCGCCTCGTTCCGTTCGCCGGCCACGAGCGGCATTACCGAAGTCATGATGACGACAGACAGCGATGGGAACCAGATCGGGTAACGCAACGACGGCATCGAAGAGGTCCTCTCAAATTGCGACGTGACGGAACAACGATATTCCGGCGAGCAGGTAGGCCATTGTTTTCCTTAAGAGGATGGCAGTCGGTCGTCAATGACCCTCGCGCGGATGACAGCAAGCAATTGTTCCACCGAAGGTCGATCCAAAGGATCGCCGCCACGATGCACCCATATCAACTGGCGGTCGGGACTCACGAGGAAGTCCCCACCAAGTTGCAGCGCATCCTCACCCTCGGGCACGCGGCGAACCTTGGCGCCGCGAGCGATGAGCTTGAGATACCCCCAGATGATGCCCGGTCTCATGAGGCGGGACCACGTCGTGCGGCCTAATCCGAACGCGGCGTACGCGGTACGATCGGGATCGGCCAGAATTGGAATTGGCAAACTCGTCGTGGCAAGATAGCGGAAAAGCCCCTCGGCTGAACTCATCGACACAGCTACGACGTTCACTCCGAGACGGCTGAAGTCCGCAATTCGATTCGCCACCTCGACCAGGTGGGCCTGACACGGAATTCACGCCAGGTGGCGAAGAAATACGAGGAGGGTTGGCCCTGTCAATAATTCGGAAAGTTGCACGGGCGTGCCGTCCGGCCGACGAAACGTCACGTCGGCAATCGTTTTGTCATTCTCGTTCGCCAAGTGACTTCTCCGCGTGTCCCTGTTAGAGTATCGAGCATGTTCTTCCGCTACTGGTTTCCGATCGCGATCGCCGTGCTGGCGATTCTGAGCCTGCCGGCGATCATCCTGTTCGCCGCCGAGTTGGCTGGCTACAGCGGTCAGGCCAATGCGTGGTTGGAATCGCGCGTCGGCCTGAGCCATCATACCGCCCTGCCCTCGTGGGCCGCCCTGCTCTTGTTCTTCGTCCCGCTCGGGCTTCTTCTGCTCTATTTCCTCAAACTCAAGCGTAAGCCACAAGCCGTGCCGAGCACATTTCTGTGGAAGAAGAGCATCGAGGATCTGCACGTCAATCGCTTGCTGCAGTGGTTGCGAAAGAACATTCTCTTGCTGCTACAGTTGCTCGTGCTGCTGGCCGCGATTTATGCGGTGCTGGCGCCGCGGATTCACGGCGCCAAGGCGTCCGGGCGGCATTACATCTTGATGATCGACAACTCCGCGAGCATGTCGGCGACGGACGTGCAGCCGAATCGCCTCGAATGGGCCAAGTCGGAAGCGATGAAGGAAATCGATGCCGCGACCGACGCCGACTTCGGCATGGTCATCCTTTTCAACTCGACGGCCGAGATTCGGCAATCGTATACGTCGAACCGAATGCTGCTGCGCAAAGCCGTCGCGGACATTGAGTCAACAAACAATCCGACGCAAGTCGATGAAGCAATGAACCTGGCCGCGAGCCTGGCAAACCCCCTTTTTTCCACCGAGGATGCGGCCGTCCGCCCGGCGAATCCGGAGCCAGGCAAGGAACGAACCTACGCCGCCGCCGAGGGGATTCAGGCCGATGTGCATCTGTATTCCGATGGTCGATTCGCCGACGTGAGCAATTTCGCCCTGGCCAACTTGCAAATGACATTTCATTCGCCGGGGTCCAAGGAAGCGGGCAATGCGGATAACGTCGGCATCGTTCGCTTCGACGCCGTTCGCGATGAGGATGACCCGACTCGCGTGCAAGCGTTCGTCCGAATTCTCAACTATCGCAATGGGCCTGCCAGGGTCGGCGTCGATCTCGATGTGCTTTCGGGCGGCAAGTCGATGCAGGATGTTCGCCACCGGTCGCTGACCATTCCTAAAAGGGAATTTGAGCCGCCCAATACCGACGATCCTTCACCAACAAATACCGGCAAGGATCAGCCAGGTGAAGCGACGGCGAAATTCGACCTTACCGACATCGCCGAGAACGCGGACATCACATTGCACGTCCGGCTGACCAAGAACAAGGATGCGTTCGCGGCCGACGATGAAGCCTGGCTGGTGCTCGGCATTGTTCGCAAGGCACGAATCCTGATCGTCACCGACGGGAATCCCCTGCTTCAATACTTCTTTGAATCGCGGTCGACGCAGCAAGTGGCGGATGTCGTGTTCATCAAGCCCGCACAACTCAAGGAGTCCAAGAGCTACATCGAGCCGGCCCGCGACGGCAAGTACGACCTGGTCATTTTCGACCGTTGCGGACCGGCAAGCGTGGACGATATGCCCCGGTCGAACACCATGTTCGTCGGCTATCCACCGCCGCCCTGGCACATGGGGGGCGAGGACGACGGAAATCGCGTGCAAACGGTTCAGTTTCCGCAGATTCGCGGTTGGGCCGACACGGACCCGGTCATGCGCGGCTTACGCGGCTGGTATGAATTGGAGATCGCGGAGGCGTATCGTTTTTCCAACCTGCCCCCCAGGACCCCCAGGCTCGTGGAGGGGGACAACGGTTTGTTGCTGATCTTCCCGCTCTCTCGGCAGGCATATAAGGACCTGGTTGTGGCATTTCCGCTTTCGACCAACGACGCCAAATGGAATACGCGCTGGTTCTTGAAGCCGCTGTTCCCGTTATTTCTCCGCAATGTCCTTTACACGCTCGGCAACGTCCGCGACTCAACCACGGAAGAGACGGTGCGACCCGGCATGCCGAAGACGATCCGGCCATTCGGGGACATCAAGGAAATCAAGGTCCGCACGCCCTCGGGTTCAACCAAGAAATTGGAACGGGGCACGCGCGCCGCGTTTTCATTTGGCGGCACCAACGAACTGGGCGTGTACGAAGTGACCTGGGGCGATGAAACGCGCAAATTTGCCGTTAACCTGTTCGACACGAACGAAAGCCAAATCGAGCCGCGACCCGCGGTCAAGATCGGCGAAGTGCAAATCGAAGCCGGCCCCAGCCGCAAACAGCCCCGCGAACTCTGGCGCTGGGTCGTGTTGGCGGTCTTGGTTTTCTTGTTGCTGGAATGGTGGGTTTACAACCGGCGGGTGCATGTTTGAACTGCTGCCAGTTGAAGATACAAGCGGGTCACTTCTTCCGCCCCACCGGCTTCTCCAGCTCCGCGAGCAGTTTCTTGAAGTCGTCGCGACCACGTAGCGGGTCAAGGTCGGTGTCTTTCTTCATGTGGTCGGCGTCCTTGTAGCCCGCCTTCATGGCCGTGAACTCGCGAAGTTCGTCGTGGACCTGAGCGAGAATGTCAACGGGGTTCATTGCCGAGCGCCGTACGGCACCACTCAGTGCGTCAGGTCAGTGGCCATATCGGATGACGTCTGTAACGCGAACCTGGCGATTGGCTACATCGACGTGAAACAACACCATAAGCAGCGGGATGAATGCAACCCGATATCCGCCGTCGCGAGATTCGCCGATCTCCAGCGGCTCGGTGACCAGCCGGGCGTTGAACCGTTCGACGCCACCCGCCATCCGGTCTCGCTCGGGCACGTTGGCGGCGACGTAGAAACCAGCGAGTTTGTCGAGGACGGAGTTCAGCCAGCGATACTCGAACATCACGGCACATCCCGGAGCGAACGGAGCCGGGCCATCACTTCGTCGCCCGTTACCCACTTGGCATTCGGGTCGTTTAGCCGGCGGTCCATCTCCTCGTCGGAGACGCCGAACTCGGGGAACCGCATTCCCGGGCGAGGGGCGGGCATGAACTGACCGAGCACCCGACCGTCCGGACCACACAGTTCGACCGATCCTGCCGTGCCGGCAAGGATGGTAGCAGTATCCACATCGCGAATTGTCACTGTCATGGTAACCACCTCCAATTTCCCAGCCTTTATTCTACCGTACGAGCCGACCCGGAGAGCTATTTTCGTCCTCCGCAGTTATTTCTTCGTCTCCAACTCCGCGATCAGCTTCTTGAAGTCCTCCCGTTCGCGGAGCGGATCAAGGTCGGTGTCTTTCTTCATGTGGGCGGCGTCCTTGTAGCCCGCCTTCACGGCGATGTGCAACAGTTCCATCGCCCGGTCGGCGTACTCCTGCTTCTTACCCGCGATCTTGCCGCTGGCGACGGCGTAGACGCAGGCGAAGTTGTACCACTGCTCAAAGTTTGTGGAGTCGGATTTCGCCAGCTCAGTCACCTCGGAGACTGCTTCGGCCACTTTGCCGGCGCGGGCCCGATTGCAAGTGCGCTCAATCTTTGCGTCCAGCAGCGATTCCGGAGGGCTAAACTCGACCACGTTGTCCCAGTCGCGTAGCGATTCTTCGACTTAACCAAGCTTGCCCAAGGCATTGGCTCGGCCCTGGTAGCTGTCGCGAAGAAACTGCTTGGCAATCACCGATTTCGAGTCGTTCTTGACCACCGCCGACTGGATCGCGATCGCCTTCTCAAACCAGGGCAAAGCGTCGGCGGGCCGTTCGCCGCCGCTGTGCATGGCTGCGAGGTCGCTGTAAGTTCGACTCAGATCGAGCCGGAATTGTTCGACTCCGGGAAACTCGCTCGCCAAACTCTCGCGGATGGCCAGTGCTTTCTGATGTTGCTCCTTCGCCGCTTCCCACTTGCTGAGACCGGCCAACATCGCGCCCAGATTGGCATGAGCATAGGCAAGCGTGGAGCGGTAATCGGGCTCGGCCGAAAACCGAGCGACCAGCTTCTCGTAAAGGCCGATCGCCTTTCGATACTGAACCTCTGCTTCCGAATATTTGCCGAGGCCAGCCAACGAAAAGCCGAGGTTCAATCGTCCGGAGGCCAATACAGCCTGATGCATGGAATTGCTGGGGGATTCGGAGATTAGCTTTTCACCGAGAGCGATGGCCTTGCGAGATGCGTCTGCCGCCTCTTCCCATTTTTTCATTGCCAACAGTTGAGTGCCCAACCTGTTTTGGGTTCGCGCGAAGGATTGCCAACGGTTTGTGTCGATGGGCTTTGAGCGAGGCGTCTTTTCCATCGTCCGGATCGCACGACGATATTGAACGACAGCTTCGGACTGCTTTCCCGCCGCGGCCAACAGCCCACCAAGCTTCGCGAGGCACTTCTCCCACTCCTGGAGGTACTTGCCTTCGGCGGGGAAATCGGCGATTAATCCTTCGCAAACGGCCAGCGCCTTTCGAAACTGCTCCGCCGCCTGCGCCAAATTCCCAACGATCGCGAGTTGCGCAGCGAGATACCGGTATCGTTTAATCAGTTCTTCCCGGGTCTCTGCACTTTTTGGGGCTTCGCTGGCTCGCTTTTCCCCGTCGGCAACTTCCTTTCTGGCGGAGTCCAGAATTTTGTCGGTCCTTCCAAGCTGCGACAGCGTATTCCTTATGAAACCTCGACTCAGTTTAAGCCTGAGTCTGTACTCGGGCACCTCCGGGTATTCAGCGACCAGTTGTGCGAAGATGCCTTCCGATTGTCGGAAGTGATCGAGCGACTCGTCGAGTTTTTTCAGACGGGCTAGCGCATTCGCCAAATTGTTGTGGCTGGAGCCAACCTCAAATCGATAGGAGGGAACGGCGGGGAATTCCGCAGCCAATTTCGTTCGCATTTTCAAGGTTCTACGGTGCTGTTCCGCAGCCTCCGATGACCGACCCATCTGGTTCAGGAGGTTCCCAAGATTGTTGCGCGTTGCGGCGAGTGAAAACAAGATCCATCTGTCTTCAGGGTTTCGAGCGAGGGATTTCTCGCCAATCTCGGTCGCTCTAAGGAATGCCTGTTCGGCTTCCTTCCAGGCCGTCGGCCCATTATCCGTCAATAAGAGTGCGAGGTTGGAACTGAAGGCGCCTACATTCTGCTGATATTGCTCGTTAGCGGGATCCTCGGCAGCCAGTTTCACCGCGACGGTTATTCCCGCACGGTAGTGGAATTCCGCCTCCGTCTTCTGATGAAATTTCCAATACAGTCTTCCCAGACTGTTCTGACTCACCGCAACGTTAGACCGATACTGCTTATTCGATGGCTCCGTTGCCAGGAGTGCCTCACTCACCGTGAGTGCCTTCTCAAGCTGCTCCAGCGCACCCGTCTTTTTCCCTAGGAGCACGAGTAGTAGACCCAATTGGTCATGGCTGGAAATTAGTGACAACTTGTATTGCGGATCGGCGGGGAACTCGACGACGAGCTGTTCCCGAATGCCAATCGCGGTCCGGTAGTTTTTTTCCGCGTCCGCCGTCTGGCCCAAGTATTGTTGTAGAGTGGCGACGCGGTGCGCGCCCTCCGCTTGAATAGCACGACCCTCCGCGGTTTCGCCCCGCGATCTTGCATAAGTCTGCCACTGTCTCAGCGCGTTTCGAAGGATCGCTTTTTCGTTGTCGCTTAGCTTAGACTTGCCCGCGAATTGCTTTGTCATCAATTCGTTCGTGAACGATTGCAGAGCCTGAAATGCCTGCCAGTGCGCTTTCTCGGCGGCTATTCTCGCCACCGACTCTGCTCGCTTCGCCTTTCGTTCTGCGTCGGCGGCGGCCAAAGCCACTTTCCGCTGGGCAGCCTCCTCCTCCGTCGCCTTGCGTTCCGCTTCGGCGGCATCGAGTGCTTTTTTCTCCTTCTCCTCAGCGATCTCGCGCTGCACGACTTCCGCACGGCGGGCGCTTTCGGCCCGCAGAAGCCCCCACGTCGTGCCAGTGATCCCGGCAAGCAATGCAAATAGGAGCAGGCTTGCCGCGACGACCTGCCCTTTGTGTCGCCGGACGAACTTTTTGAAGCGGTAACCGGGGCTCGGCGGCCGGGCCTCGATCACCTCGTCGGCCAGGTAGCGCTGGATGTCGCGGGCCAACCCGTTGGCCGTCTCGTAACGCCGGGTCCGATCTTTCTCCAGCGCCTTCATCACCACCCAGTCGAGTTCGCCCTTGAGCATCCGCGATAACTTCGCCGGCTCCGTCTTGCGGCTGGCCGCCAAACTCGGCAGCGTATCGCAGGTGCTCAGCCGCTGGCTTGGTTTCTGCGGCTCTTCCTCGCGAATGAGCCGGCGCATCTCGTCATAGGCGGCCGTCGCGATGCGTTTCTTCTCCAGCGGCGTCGAACCGGTGAGCAACTCGTCGAGCAGAACGCCCAGGGAGTAGATGTCCGAACGTGTGTCGATGTCCAGGCCGCTCATCTCCGCCTGTTCGGGGCTCATGTAGAGCGGCGTGCCGATCATTTGCGCGAAGTTGGTGTAAATCGACTGCTCGGTCAAGTGTTGCGAAATCGCCTTGGCGACGCCAAAGTCGATCACCTTGGCCACGGGCTTGCCGTCGTGCGACGTCACCAAAACATTGGACGGTTTGACGTCGCGGTGAATCACGCCCTTCTGATGGGCATGTTGAATCGCGTGACAGACACTGACGAACAATTCGAGACGCTCGTTCGG